>CP181432.1:7497500-12297500 GCA_051717205.1 Sorangium sp. So ce1128 | reverse complement strand
GGCACGGGGATGGCGTTGGCGTCGGGGGCGCTGCCGGTCGGCACCGAGATGTAGCCGCCCGACGCCACGATCCGGTCGAACGCGCTGCGGTCGACGGAAAGGTCGCTCACGACCGGAAACGCCTGGGCCCGCCACGGCTCGAGCCACAGGACATCGCCGTCCTTGTAGTGACGCATGTGCAGCTGACACACGGTCGTCCCACGGAGGGGGCCGTGTGCCTGGCCATTGATCATGAAGCCGCACATGCCGCAGATGCCCTCGCGACAGTCGTGATCGAACGCGATCGGCTCCTCGCCCTTGAGGATGAGCCGCTGATTGAGCACGTCGAGCATCTCGAGGAAGGACATGTGCTCGCTGACGTCGGGCACCTCGTACGTGACAAACCGGCCCGCTTCGTACTTGCCCTTCTGCCGCCAGACATGGAGGGTGAGGCGCATTATTTGTAACTCCGCTGCGTGGGGTGAACCTCGTTGAACTGGAGCGGCTCCTTGTAGAGCTCCTGGGCCTGGCCTTCGCCTCGCCAGCCCCAGGCGGCGACATAGGTGAAGTTCTCGTCGTCGCGCTTCGCCTCGCCCTCGGGCGTCTGGTGCTCTTCCCGGAAGTGCCCGCCGCACGACTCCTCGCGGTGGAGCGCGTCGCGGCACATGAGCTCCGCCAGCTCGAAGAAGTCCGCGACGCGCGCCGCCTTCTCGAGCTCCTGGTTATAGCCGGTGCCCGTGCCCGAGACGCGGACGTCGCGGTGGAACTGCTCCCGGAGCTCCGGGATCCGCGCGAGCGCGCCCTTGAGCCCGGGCGCGTTGCGCGCCATCCCGCACTGCTCCCACATGATCTTGCCGAGCTCGCGGTGGAACGAGTCGACCGTGCGCGAGCCGTTCGTGGCGAGCAGCTTGTTCAGCCGGGCGCTCGCGTCGTGCTCGGCGTCCCTCACCGCGGGGTGGAGGTCGTCGATCCGCTCGAGCTTCGTCGACGCGAGGTAGTCGCCGATCGTGTACGGGATGATGAAGTAGCCGTCGGCCAGGCCCTGCATCAGCGCGCTCGCGCCGAGGCGGTTCGCGCCGTGGTCGGAGAAGTTCGCCTCGCCGAGCACGTAGAGGCCGGGAATCGTGCTCATCAGGTTGTAGTCCACCCAGAGCCCGCCCATCGTGTAGTGGATGGCCGGGTAGATGCGCATGGGCACGGTGTACGGGTCGTCGCCGGTGATGCGCTCGTACATGTCGAAGAGGTTGCCGTAGCGCTCGGCGATCGCCGGCTTGCCGAGGCGCCGGATGGCGTCCGAGAAGTCGAGGTACACGCCGAGCCGCGTCGGCCCGACGCCGCGGCCCTCGTCGCACACCGCCTTCGCCGCGCGCGACGCGACGTCGCGCGGCACGAGGTTGCCGAAGCTCGGATACCGGCGCTCGAGGTAATAGTCCCGCTCGCCCTCGGGGATGAGCTCCGGCGGGCGGGTGTCGCCCGCGTTCGCCGGCACCCAGATGCGGCCGTCGTTCCGGAGCGACTCGCTCATGAGCGTCAGCTTCGACTGGTAGTCGCCCGAGACCGGGATGCACGTCGGGTGGATCTGGGTGAAGCACGGGTTGCTGAAGAGCGCGCCGCGCTTGTGCGCCCGCCAGATGGCCGTGCAGTTCGACCCCTTCGCGTTCGTCGAGAGGAAGAAGACGTTGCCGTAGCCGCCCGAGGCGAGGACGACCGCGTCACCGAGGTGCGTCTCGAGCGCCCCGGTGATCAGGTTGCGGGTGATGATGCCGCGCGCCTTGCCGTCGACCACGATGAGGTCGAGCATCTCGGTGCGCGGGTACATCTTCACCTTGCCGAGGCCGATCTGCCGCTCGAGCGCCTGGTAGGCGCCGAGGAGGAGCTGCTGCCCCGTCTGCCCGCGTGCGTAGAACGTCCGCGACACCTGCGCTCCGCCGAAGGAGCGGTTCGCGAGCACGCCGCCGTACTCGCGCGCGAACGGCACGCCCTGCGCGGCGCACTGGTCGATGATGTTCACGCTGATCTGCGCGAGCCGGTACACGTTGGCCTCGCGCGCGCGGTAGTCGCCGCCCTTCACGGTGTCGTAGAAGAGGCGGTAGATGCTGTCGCCGTCGTTCTGGTAGTTCTTCGCGGCGTTGATGCCGCCCTGCGCGGCGATGCTGTGGGCGCGGCGCGGAGAGTCCTGGAAACAGAAGCTCTTCACGTTGTAGCCGAGCTCGGCCAAGGTCGCGCTCGCCGCGCCCCCGGCGAGGCCGGTGCCGACGACGAGGACCGTGTACTTCCGCTTGTTCGCCGGGTTGACGAGCTTCAGGTTGAAGCGGTGCTGGTCCCATTTCTTCTCGATGGGACCTTCGGGGATCTTCGCATTGAGCTGCATGGTGACGGACGCTCCGGGCTCAGCGGACCAGGCCGAACAGGACGGCCAGCGGGATGGAGGAGAAGCCGACGACGAGCAGGATCGACGACGCGGCCGCGAGCTTCCTGAGCGCGGGCGTGTAGCGCGGATGGCTGAGGCCCATCGACTGGAACATGCTCCACGCGCCGTGGTAGAGGTGCAGCCCGAGCAGGCCCATCGCCACGACGTAAGCAATCGTCACGGGCGCCGAGCTGAAGCCCTTCACGACATTGTCGTAGGCGTCGAGCGGCACGAAGTCCGGGTGGACGGTGCCCGTCGTCAGGTGGAGCAGGTGAAAGAGGATGAAGGCGGCGAGGAAGCCGCCGCTCAGCAGCATCGTGCGCGCGGCGATGTTCGGGTGCCTCTGCCCCTTCACCTGGTAGCGGACCGGCCGGGCCGCGCGGCTGTGCAGCGTCAGCGAGATGCCGGTGTAGAGGTGGACGATGAGGGAGAGGAAGAGGACCAGCCGCGTCCCCCAGAGCAGCGAGGGCGTCCCGTGGAGGAAGGCGGCATAGTCATTGAACTTCTCTCGGCCGAGGTAGACCTGGAGGTTGCCGGCCATGTGGCCGATCACGAAGCCGAAGAAGACGACGCCGCTCAGCGCCATCGCGAACTTCTTGCCGACGAGATCCCGGTAGAAGAGCGCGACGCGCTGAGCCCTGGTGGGGAGAGTCGATGGGGCAGCAGTGGGGCTCATCGCTCCCCTCCTTTAGTGGGGTGCGAACGCGTTAGCCAGAGGGAATCTCGCGCGAGATCGCCGAAGAATTTGCGGGCGTGGGCCGCAGATCTCGGCCCGCTCGCCGCCCGGGGGAGCGCGCTGTCCGTGCCCCCGCGGCGAGGGCGCTCCCCGGACGGCGCGCGGCCGTCAGGCGGCGCGCGGGCCGCGCGCGCGCTGTACCTTGTGGCCGTAAAACGCGAGCGCGAGCTCGATCGCGAAGATGCCGATGGCCTGCTCTTCCTGGCTGGTGAACGCCGGCAGGCGCTCGTCGCGGAGCACCACCAGGCCGCCAAACGAGCTCTCGCCCAGGCGGAGCGGCGCCACGATGGCGGCGCCGAACCGATCACCCTCCGCGGTGCAGAGCAGGTCGGGGGCGTCGTCCGCGGACAGGCGGACGGGGGCCACCGCGCCCTCGAGCTGACCGGCGAGCCGCGCGATGAACGCCGCGGGCACCTCCGCGCCGGAGGCCGCCTGGTACAGCGCGGGCCCTTGATCGAGCGCAAGGGAGAGGGCTGCGCTGGTTGTGTAGACCACTTTCGCCGCGAGATCCACGGCGCGCTCCGGGAAATCGTCCCGCGACAGGGACGCGGCCAGGGCGGTGCTCGCCTGATGGACAGCGGCCACGGCGTCGAGGTGCGTGCGCAGCATCGCCGCCCCGAGCCGGCGCTTCATGTCCTCGATGTTGTAGGGCTTTTCGAGGATGTCGTAGGCGCCGCTCTCGATGCACGCCACCGCGGCCTGCGCGCTGGAGCACGGGGCGCCGACGAGGATCTCGAGGTCCGGGCTGATCGCCTTGAGCGCGGCGATGGTCTCGGCGCCGTCCATGCCGGGCGCTCGCACGTCGGCGACCGCGAGGTCGAACCGGCGCGCCCTGACGAGCTCGATCGCTGCGCGGCCGCTCTCCGCGCAGGTGACGTCGAAGCCGCCTTCGCTGAGCTCGACCGCAAGCCGGTCGAGGACCCTCTTCTCGGCGTCTACCACGAGCACATGGGGTCGGGCCTGGCTCACTGATGCCTCCTCCTCTGGTGTCCACAAGGGGTGGCCGCGCCGCATCGCCGTCCGGCGCCGCCGTGATCGCTCGATGGCCGCGTCTCGGTCGCGGCCGATGTCGCTCTCCATCCGGCGGGGATCTCTTTGTTCTCCACCGGCCGTCGAAAGTCCGCCTACGGTCCAATAGAGCCGGTATTCCAGCGAAACGGAAGCCGAAGTGGCGTTGCCGTCATCCTCCTTGACAGGGCGCGGCGTCGCGCGCCCGGCGCGGATGTGCTCCGGTATGCCGACTCGTGCGGGCCGCGAGCGCTGCTCGCGCGCCGTGCGCGCTCATCGCAGGGAGCGGATCGCGCGCGCTCGTCGCGGGGAGTCGCAGGGAGAGGAGCGCAGCGGAGGTGCGCGCGTGGAGGCCTGTCTCGCCGGGCCGCCGCGGAGGTCGCGCGCCGATCGCCCGGCGTCCGCTGCGCGGCGCGACCGCGACATCTCCGCACGAGTGGTCGCGGCGGTGCTCGTGGGGGTGGCGGGGCGCAGGGGCGTGGTCGCGGCGGTGCTCGTGGGTGTGGCCGCGCGTGCGGTCGTCGTCGTCGCGCGCGGTAGTGATCGTCGTCGCGCGCGGTCGTCATCGCGCGCGGGTCGTGGCCGTGCCGATCTCGGCGGTCCCCTGCCTCGCCAGCGCCGCGCGCGGTCCGGCCCGAGGAGATCGCGTCGACCACCGCGAGCGACGCGTCGTCGGCGAGCGCGCCGCTGACGTCTCGCGCGTCGCGCGAGCCCGCGCGGCACACGACCGGATCGAGGATCGAGACGAGGAGCCCGCCCTGCTCGACCTCGGCCGCGAGGCGCTGGCGGCTGCCGAGGAGCGACCGGTGGACCCTGGTCGGTGCCCGGGCCCGAGCGGCGCGGCGATCCGGAGGAGCGCCGGGCGCGCTCGCGGCCATCGCGTGTACCACGGACGGCCCTCCGGTCGCGAGCGCGCGCCGCGCGGACCGGCGAGGGAGACCCGAGCAGGCGGGAAGGTGGAAAGAAAATCGAATCATCTTCCCGACTTCGCTGCTCGGACTCACCCGTTCGTCGGGAACATGAAACCTTCCGGACACGGACGCGTTATCGGGACTCTCCCGAAGATACCTCTCACTATCAGGATCATCCCGAAGAACGATCGGATGGCAGCCGTGATCTTGCGGTTACGTTCATCCTGTCATTGATGCCATCGAATGCCCTGGTTGTCCGCGGCCGTTGCGGGCGTCTCGAGGCTCGTTGTCGTGCGTTGGACGAATGACATGTCGCTTGACGGGAAAGCTCAGCTCAGCTCAGCTCGTCGGGCGGCCGGGGGGTCGCGGAGGGGGTCCGATGTTCATCGTGAGGAAGGGCGAAATTCCGCTGTTGTCCCGTCGTATGCACGAGGCGGCCTCACGCCTGCTCGAGCGCCATGACGGGACCCCGATCGAGCTGCGCTTCTGGGGCGGCGAGCGGCTGCGCTTCGGCGCGGGCGCGCCCGAGCTCTCGGTGACGTTCAGGACGCGGCGGGCGCTCTGCGAGGCCGCGCTCCGGGGGACGCTGGGGCTCGGCGAGGCGTATATCCGTCGCGAGGTGACCTTCGAGGGGGATCTCGAGGACGCGCTCGCCGGCCTGTTCGAGCTCGCGCGCTCCGCCGAGGCGCGCCTGCCGCGCCTCGCGCCCTCGTCGTCGCTCGAGCGCGGCGCGGCCGACGTGCTCGACGCGCTCGGGCTCGGGTGGCTCTCCGGCGCGGCGAAGCGCGAGCGGCTCGCGGTCGAGCGCCATTATGGGCTCGGCAACGACTTCTACGCTCTTTACCTCGACAGGCGCCTCCAGACGTCGTGCGGCTACTTCAGGTCGCCGGGCGAGGCGCTCGACGACGCCCAGGCGAACAAGATCTCCCTCGTCGCGCGGAAGCTCGCGCTCCGGCGCGGGCAGCGGCTGCTCGACCTCGGGTGCGGGTGGGGGCACCTCATGCTCCACGCCGCGGAGGCCTACGGCGTGCAGTGCCTCGGGATCACCCTCTGCGAGAACCAGGCGAGGTACATCCGCGAGCAGGCGGCGGCGCGGCGGCTCCCGGTCGAGGTCCGCGTGATGAGCCACGAGGAGGTCGAGGACGAGCCCCGGTGGGATCGGCTCGTCTCGCTGGGGTCGATGTGCCACGCCGGCGAGCGCCGGATCGAGGTGTTCTACGACCGGGTGCAGGCGCTGCTCGCGCCGGGCGGCGTCTGCCTCCTCGAGAGCGTCACCAGGGCGCAGGAGTCGCCGTGGACTGACCCCTTCCTGCAAAAGCACATCTTCCCGGGCTACTGGCCTCCGTCGCTCCGGGGGATGACGGCGCGCGCCGAGGCGCGCGGCCTCGACGTGCTCGACGCGGAGAACCTGCAGCGCCACTCCGCGCTCACGGCGCGCTGCTGGCGCCGCAACTTCGTGGAGAACCGGGACAAGATCGCGCGGGTCACCGGCTTCGACGCGGCCTTCATGAGGAAGTGGGAGTTCTACCTCGCGTGCGCCGCCGCCGCGTTCCGCACCGGGCACCTGAGCTTCATCCAGATGGTGCTGTCGAACGGCGCGCCGCGCGACTATCCGCTCGCGCGCGAGCCGCTGTACGCCGCGGAGGAGCCCTCGCCGCGTGAGCGTGCGCCGATCGTCCCGGCCGTGCAGTTCAGCGCGTGGGGGGCGGCCGCGCCGTCCTGATCCGCCGGGCGCGCCGTCCTCACGGGCGCGCGCGGAAAATCTTGTGAAGCCCGCGCCGCCAGCTATCAGCTAGAGCATGTGCGAAAGGCTTCCGGCCACCGCGCGTCGCGGCGCCGCGCGCTCGTTGTCCGCGCCGCTCCATCGTCACCCCGCGCGCGCAGCCAGCGCCGCCTCCGTGCTCTTCGCGCTCGCGCTCTGCTCCCTGCTCTCCGGGTGCACCGAGGTCCGCTACATAGCGCAGGCGAGCCTCGGGCAGCTCTCGATGGCGTGGAAGACCGAGTCGCTGAAGGACGCCGCCTTCGACGCGCGCAGATCGTGGCGGACGCGCGCCCTGCTGCGCGAGGTCCCGCACATCAAGCGCTTCGGGGAGCGCCACGGGCTCACGCCGACGGGCAACTACAGGACGTACGTCGAGCTCGAGCGCCCGGCGGCCGTCTGGGTGGTGAGCGCGTGCGAGCCGCTCCGGTTCCGCTCGAAGACATGGAGCTTCCCCATCGTCGGGACAGTGCCCTACCTGGGGTGGTTCGATCTCGAGGACGCCAGGGCGTTCGCGGCGCCGCTCAAGGCGGCCGGCTGGGACGTGGATGTGCGCCCGGCGGGCGCCTACTCGACGCTCGGCTGGCTGGAGGATCCAGTCCTGTCCACGATGATCTCGAGCGGGGACGACGCGCTCGGCGATCTCGCCAACGTGGTGCTGCACGAGTCGCTGCACGCGACGCTGTACGTGAAGGGCCAGACGAGGTTGAACGAGAGCCTCGCGAACTTCGTGGGGGACGAGCTCGCCAAGTCCTACCTGGACGAGCGGGTGGGCCCGTTCTCGGCGGAGAAGACGTCCTACATGAGGGAGCAGGAGCGGAGCGAGGCGTGGGCGCGCGCGCTGCATGAGGCCTACATCCACCTCAACCGACTCTATGCGTCCGCGGCGTCGGACGCCGAGAAGCGGGCGGAGAAGCAGGCGGTGCTCGCCCGGCTCGCGGCGGAGATCGGGGCGCGCCGCCCGCTCAACAACGCCGCGCTCGTGCAGTTCCGCGTCTACAACTCGGGCAGCGCGGAGCTCAGCGCGCTGCTCGCGACCTGCGGCGGCAGCTGGCCGCGGTTCGTGGGCGCGCTGAAGAAGCTCGAGGGCCAGAGGTTCTCCGCGCCCCAGGAGAACATCGGCAGGGTGGTCGAGCCGTTGATCCAGGCCGGCTGCAGGTAGCGCCGGAAGGCTGCGTGCCGCGCTGCGCGCCGCGTGCCCCGCTGCGCGCCGGGCTGCGTGCCGCGCTGCGCGCCGCGCCCTGCGCCGAGCTGCGCGCCGCGCCCCGCGCCGTGAGGCGGCGAGCTGGAGCGGTGCCGCCTTGTCGCAATCGTTCGCTCACACGGTGTGATGCAGGGCGATGATCCCCTCGAAAGGTGGACTCATTCATGTCCAGGGAGGGTTTGCGTCCTGGATCTGAACCCATCCCTGGATCGAATCAGTCCCTGCGGAAATGTATGAAGCGCGTTGCTTTTTGACGCGATGCGGCTCGCGTCGGAGGGCAAGTTTTTGCGGATTTTGGCCTCCGGGCGCTGCTCCCGCGGCGGTTTCACGGTTGGCCCGCCCATTGCTGAATGTATCCACCAGATGTCGCTCCCGTCGGTCGCAATGTTTCGTGGAGACTCGACGGGCGCGGCGCCCCTGGCACATCGTTCGCAATGCAAGCCCCGGTCGTTTGGGGGCGCCAAGCGAGGTGATCGACGGCCGCGAGCGCCGGGCGATCGTTACCCCGCCGCCACCCGGATGCCATGGGTCTTGCTGTCGGCCTCGTTGATTGACTTGGCGCATGGCGCCGATGAGAGCTTCGGTTCACGCGATGACAGCCGCCTTGCGAGGCGATTAAGGAGGATGGTTGAGGCGCGCGCGACGCGCGCCGCCGAGTTGGCTTATCGTGATCAGCTTGTCGATCTTGGTCCGAGCTTCTCGTATCTGTTCTTCGGCTCTGTTCGACCCAGCTTCATGCTTCGCTTCAGCTTGTCCCCAGCTTCCGCTTGAGCTTGTTCGCCGCTTGTCCGCGCTTCACCTCTTGAGCTTGTTCCTACGATTCCTGTCTGCGCTTCCTCCTTTGCTTCTTCTTGCTCTTTCGCTTTGACTGGCTTCTTGGATTGTCTTACGCTTCCGCTTCGTCTTCGCTTTATCTTCGCTCTTTCTTTATCGCGCTTCGCATAATTTTCCTGACTTTCCTGTCTTCACCTTTGTGACCGCGGGCCTCTTCAGGTACCGCCGGCGGGGCCCTCCTCCACCGGCGCTCCTTTACGGCCCCGGTGGGTCCGCTCCAGCGGGCTCCAGGCCGGCGGGCTCTCCCGACCGGCCTTTCTTTTTTCTTTGCGCGCATGGCTGCATGAGCGCGTCCGTCCGTCGCGGCCCGCGTCAGGAGCGGCCCAATCCGGGCGACCACCGCGCGGTGGCGCCGGGCCGGCGCAGGTGGATCCGCTCGACCTCGCCGCGGGAGTACAGTAACGACCAGCGGGTCGTACGGAACCCCGTGTCCTCCTCGCCGTCCTGGATCGTCGTCGAGGGGTCATGGTCGCTGGAGAGCAGGACATGATGCGGCGTCGCGGTGGGCCTGGACAACGCGTTGACCTCACGAATTGCGCGGTGGAGCCCATCCACATCCCCGGCAGGATCCAGCCGCACGGAGCGCTGCTCGCCCTCTCACCCGGTGATCTCGTCATCCGGCATGTCAGCCGCAATGTCGGCGCCCTGCTCGGGAGCGGGCCGGAGGGGCTCGTCGGGCGCTCGCTGCTCGACGTCGTCGCGCCGGCCGCGGGCGGAGATCTCGAATCCATCCTCCGGTCCCCGGACCCCGCCGCGATGAACCCGCTCAAGGTGAGCCCCAGGAAGGGCGGCGCGGAAGCGTGGTTCGACGCGATCGCGCACCGGGCGGGCGTGCGGCTGATCGTGGAGCTCGAGCCCGCGGGCACGCCGGGCGACATGTCGTTCTCGAGCGTGTACCGCGTGATCCACACGGCGATCGAGCGGATCCAGTCGGCAGGGGGCCTGTTCGACGCGTGCGAGGTGACAGCGGAGGAGATCAGGCGCCTGACCGGGTACGACCGGGTGATGATCTACAGGTCGACCGCGACTGGAACGGAGAGGTCATCGCCGAGGCCAGGGAGGCGGACATCGAGCCTTATCTCGGGCTGCGCTACCCGGCCTCCGACAGCGCAACCTGCGGCGCATCGGCGAGCTCGCCGGGACCACGATGGAGCTCATCAACTCCCTTTACGAGTACTCCCGCGTCGGCAACGTGGACCTCTCCTTCGGAGAGGTCGACCTGAACGACGTGCTGGCGGACGTCGAGCGGCGGCTCGCGGGCACGCTGCTGCTGCGCCGCGCCGCCATCCGTGCGC
This sequence comes from Sorangium sp. So ce1128, assembly GCA_051717205.1. GTDB lineage: Bacteria > Myxococcota_A > Polyangia > Polyangiales > Polyangiaceae > Sorangium. The sequence goes on along the minus strand of CP181432.1, from coordinate 12,287,364 downwards.
CGCGGCGGCTCCCCAGGGTGATCTGCGACCGCATCCGGATCGCCGAGGTGCTGGCCAACCTCATCTCGAACGGCATCAAGTACAACGAGAGCCCCGAGCCCTGGGTGGAGGTGTGCTTCGATGAGACGGCGTGGCCGCCGGACGCGTGCGGAGGCGGCGCGGCGTGGCCGCCGGGCGCGTGCGGAGGCGGCGCGGCGTGGCCGCCGGGCGCGCGCGGAGGCGGCGCGGCGTGGCCGCCGGGCGCGCGCGGAGGCGGCGCGGCGTGGCCGCCGGGCGCGCGCGGAGGCGGCGCGGCGTGGCCGCCGGGCGCGTGCGCCTCACGTCAGAGGCCGTCGTCGCCGGGCGCGCGCCTGGGGCTGACGGTGGCGGAGACGATCTTCCAGTCGCCGTCGACCTTCTCCAGGCGGAGCGCCACGGGCAGCTCGTCGCGCCGGACCGGCTGTCCGTGCCGGGCGCCCGTGACCGTCGCGGTGGCGGTCACCTCGGCGGTCATGCCGGCCGGGTCGACCTTGATCTCCGTGTCGCCGAGGCTCACGTCCGCGGTCTGGTAGACGACCCCGGCCTGGGTCGCGGCCGCCGCGAGCTCGTCGCGGCCGCTGAGCCGGTCGCCGATCTCGACCACGCTGGCGCTCGCCTCCTTCGTGAAGATCTCGGCGAACTCCTTGCGAACGCGGCCGTGGCGCACGAGCGGGTTGCGCTCGCTGTCGTCGATGCGCACCGCCTCCTCGAGCTGGGTGAGGCGATCGCGGATCCGGTCCTCCTCGGAGGGCGAGAACAGCAGCGCCACCACGGCGAGGACGACGCCGACGGCGATGAGCCCGAGCGGGAGCCAGCGCTTCATGCGGGGAGTATAGGCGACAGCGCCGCGCGCGCAGGAAGCTCGGTGCGAGCGCGGCTCCGCGCAATCGCAATATGGGCGGCGCCCAGCGCGGTGAGGAGCTGCCCCGATGGTCGCCGGGGCAGCCCCCGATGTGTCTGACGGTTAGCTCCCGACGATCGGATCGAGGCAGCGGTCGCGCGCGTCGCGCAGCGCGCGGAGCTCGACGTCGATGACCTTGCCGCCGCCCGTCGAGAGGGTGAGGCGGTCGCCGCCTGTCGCGCCGAGCTCGACGCAGGGCACGCCCGCGGCCCTGGCCCGCCGCGCGACCTCGGGCGCATCCTCGGGGCGGACGCTCACGATGATGCGGCTCGGCGCCTCGCCGAACAGCGCCTCGGCGAGCTCCTCGCGCGCTCCATCGCTCGAGCCGTCCGGCAGCCGCACGCTGGCGCCCACCATCGCCGCCGGGTCGTCGGCGGCGGCGCAGCACTCGCCGAGCGCGATCGCGAGCCCGCCGTCCGAGACGTCGTGCGCGCTTTGCAGGAGCCGCGGCCGCGAGCGCGCGAGCGCGAGGCAGAGCCCCTGGAGCCGCGCCTCGGCATCGAGATCGAGCGCGGGGCTCGGCCCCTTCACCTCGCCCGTGTGGCGCGCGACGTACTCCGAGCCGCCGAGCGGGCCGCCGCGCGGGTCGCCGAGCAGCAGCACCGTGAGTCCGGCGGCCGGGAACGAGGCCCGCAGCACGTCGCCCGCGTCCGCGACGAGCCCGACCACGGCGACCGTCGGGGTCGGCAGGATCGCGCGGCCGTCGGTCTCGTTGTAGAGCGACACGTTGCCGCTCACGACGGGCACCGAGAGGGCGCGGCAAGCCGCGGCCATGCCGTCGATCGCGAGCGCGAACTGCCGCATGATCTCGGGCCGCTCCGGGTTGCCGAAGTTGAGGCAGTCGGTGAGGCCGATCGGCTCCGCGCCCGCGCACACAACGTTGCGGCACGCCTCGGCGACGGCCATCGCCGCGCCCTGGAACGGGTCGAGCTCGCACAGGCGGCCGTTGCAGTCGCTCGAGAAGGCGAGCAGCTTCTCGAACCGCTGGCCGTCCTTGTCGCAGGGGACGCGCACCACCGCGGCGTCGCTGCCCGCCCGGACCTCGGTGCCGCCCCGCACGATCTGGTCGTACTGCCGCCACACCCACGCGCGCGAGCCGAGGTTCGGGGAGCCTGCCATCGCGAGGAAGAGCTCGGACCACGAGGGCGGCGCCGGGATGGAGCGCGGGTCGAACGCCCGGCGCGCCGGCAGCGTGGCGTCGTCGCGCTGCGGGCGGTCGTACTTCGGCGCCGCGTCGGTCAGAAAGTCGACGGGGAGGTCGCAGACGACGACCGGGTTGCGGGCGGCGGCGCCGCCGCCGAGCGGGTCGTAGCCGGGCGTGGCGCGCACGACCCAGCGCCCCGTGTCGGTCACCTTGCCGATGATCGCCGCGTCGAGCTCCCACTTCGTGCAGATCTCGATGACGCGCGCCTCGCATCCGGGCTTCGCGACGAGGAGCATGCGCTCCTGCGACTCGCTGAGGAGCATCTCGTAGGGCGTGAGCCGGGCGGCGCGCCGCGGGACGAGGTCGAGGTCGAGGTCGAGGCCGCTGCCGCTCCGGCCCGCCATCTCGACCGACGACGAGGTGAGCCCGGCGGCGCCCATGTCCTGGACGCCGACGAGCAGGTCCTCCGCGAAGATCTCGAGGCACGCCTCGAGCAGGAGCTTCTCCATGAAGGGGTCGCCTACCTGCACGGTGGGCCGCTGGCTCGGGCCGCCCTCGGAGAACTCGTCGGAGGCCATCGTCGCGCCGTGGATGCCGTCGCGCCCCGTCTTGGCGCCGACGTAGAGCACGTTGTTGCCGACGCCGCTCGCGCGCCCGTAGAAGATGCGGTCGGCGCGGACCACGCCGCAGGTGAAGGCGTTGACGAGGATATTGCCGTCGTAGGCGCGGTCGAAGAAGAGCTCGCCGCCGACGGTCGGCACGCCGATGCAGTTGCCGTAGCCGCCGACGCCCGCGACGACGCCGCGGACCAGCTGCGGCGTGCGCGGGTGCTCGGGCCGGCCGAAGCGGAGCGAGTCGAGGTTTGCGATGGGGCGCGCGCCCATGGTGAAGACATCGCGCAGGATGCCGCCGACGCCGGTGGCCGCGCCCTGGTAGGGCTCGATGTACGACGGGTGGTTGTGCGACTCCATCTTGAAGACGGCCGCGAACCCGTCGCCTATGTCGACGACGCCGGCGTTCTCGCCGGGCCCCTGGATGACGCGCGGGCCGGTCGTGGGCAGCCGGGCGAGGTGCACGCGCGAGCTCTTGTACGAGCAATGCTCGCTCCACATCACGCTGAGCACCCCGAGCTCGGTGAACGTCGGCTGCCGCCCGAGCCGCTCACGCGCGCGTTCCCACTCGCTCGCCGAGAGCTTGTGCGCCTGCGCGAGCGCGAGGTCGACCGGCGGATCGCCGGGGAAAGAGGAGGGGGAGGTTGCGGGTGTGGCAGCGACAGCGCTCATCGCGGCCCTAGCTAGCGCATGGACGAAGGGAGGGGAAGCGGGTGAGCGCGCTCTAGGTGTCTCGTTTCACGAGCAGCGCGGTCAGGTCGTCGATCTGCTTGGCCGAGCCGGCGAAGCGGCGGACCTCGGCGAGGAGGGCGCCGAGGATGTCGGACGTGGGCCGCGCGTGCAGGCGGTGGATGAGGTCGCCGACGCGCTCCTTGCCGAACACTTGGCCGGCGGCGTCCTGGTACTCGTAGAAGCCGTCGGTGAGCAGCACGAGGAGGTCGCCCGGCGCCATCACGAGGGGCGGCGTCGGGGGCAGGTCGAGATCCTTGAACATGCCGAGCGGGACGGTCGACGGATCGCGCCACACGACATGGCCCTCGGCCGCCCGGTAGTGGAGCAGCGGCCCCTGCCCGGCCGCGTGGTAGCGGAGCTGGTGCGTGGCCGGGTCGAGGATCCCGAGGAACGCCGTGATGAAGCGGTCGTTCGGCAGGTCCTCGAGGAGCTGCTGGTTGATGTGGTGCATGAGCGCGTCCATGTCGGCCGAGAGGCGCAGGCCGATGCGGAGCATCGCGCGGAACTGCGTCACGCTGAGCGCGGGGCCGATGCCGTGGCCGGCCGCGTCCGCGAGCAGGAGGAGGACCGGCGACGCGTCGGCGCGCTCGTCGAGCCGGATGACGTCGTAGATGTCGCCGCCGGTGTCGTCCGCCGGCTTGCTGAACGCCGACAGCGAGTATCCGGGGCAGCGCGGCAGCCGCCGCAGCAGGATGTTCTGCTGGATGTCGCGCGCGATGGTGAGGTCGTGCTCGAGCTTGATCTTGACCATCCGCTCCTCGAGCAGGAGCGTGCGCTGCACGGCGACCGCCGCCTGCGCCGCGAGCAGCTCGGCCACGTCCCGCTCGTCCGGGCCGAAGTGGCCCACGACCGAATTCAGCATCTGCAGCACGCCGACGAGCTTGTCGTCGAGCCCGATGAGCGGCACCGTGATCAGGGATTTCGTGTGATATCCCGTCCGGCGGTCGATCTCCGGGTTGAACCGCGGGTCGGCATAACAATCGTCGACGAGGATGGTCTGGCGCCTGCGCGCGCACTCCCCGGCGATGCCCTTGTCGATGCTGACGCGGATTTGCGTCTCGCCCGTGGCCACACGCGAGTAAAGCTCTTTGGCCTCCTCGTCGTAGAGGAAGACGCTCCCGCGGTCGGCGCCTATCACCTCCCGCCCCGTCTTGATGATGAGCTCCAGCAGCTCCGTGAGATCGCACGGCGCCGCGAGCTTGCGCGAGACGTCCAGGATCAGGATGAGCGACGACGCATCGATCAGGGAGGGAGTGCCCACGCGCATGCGGTCGGAGAGTTTGGGCTACGTGGAAATAGGGGTCAAGACATGGTCTCGCCCGTGATGTCCGCGGCGAACCTCTCACCCTGCGGATCGCGTCGCGCGCGCCGTCGGGCGGGCGTTCTTTGCTTCGGCGCTGGGCGCGACGTTTGGCGGGCGTTCTCCGCTGCGGCCCTCGGTGGCGCTTTTTCGGAGCGCCGGCGGTCGAGAGCGCACCGGCGACGAGGCGAGATCGCCATCGACGCGGGCGTCGCGGGCGGCGTCGCGGGTGGGCAGGGCGGCGGAGGTCGGCGCTACCACCTTGGCCCTACCTGTCCTAGAACACGCGACGCACACTCCCTTGAAAGCGAGCTCTTCGATGATCCGCCTCCGCCTCGCCGCCCTCGCCCTGCCCGTCGCCCTGGCCACGGCGGCCTGCGACGCGCCGTCCGCTCCCGTGGGCGCGGCGCCCGACGCCTCGGCCGCGACCTCCGCCGCGCCGCCGGAGCCGCCTGCCTCCACGGTCACGCCGCCGGCGAGCGCCCCCGCGGCGCCAGAGGACGCGGGCGCGCTGGCCGCCACGGACGCGGGCGGCGCGACGACAGAGCGCGACGCGGGCGCGCTGGCCGCCATCGACGCGGGACAGCAGCCGCCAAAGGACGCGGGCGGCGCGACGGCGGCGCACGACGCGGGCGGCGCGGGCGCGGCGGGCGGCGTGAGCGCGCCGGCGGCTTCCTCGACCGCCGCGACGGGCGCGGGCGCGCCGCCCGCGGTGCCGCCCGCCGAGGCCGGCTCCGCGGAGGCCATCGCCGCGGAGGTCGACACGATCTTTGTGGGCAAGAAGACGTATTTCGCCCGCTTCAAGCAGGAGCACACGCAGAAGATCTCCGGCGCCGTGAAGAAGCAGAGCGGCACGATCTCGGCCGAGAAGCCGGACAAGATCTCGTTTCGCTACGATCCGCCGAGCCAGAACCGCATCGTCTCGGACGGCGTGTCGCTCAAGGTGTACGTCGCCGAGGACCGGCAGATGTTCGTGACGCCGGTGCAGAACTCGGAGTATCCGGGCGCCCTCTCGTTCCTCATGGGCCACGGGCTCCGGCCGTCGTTCACGTTCACCTTCAACGAGAAGGCGAAGTTCGAGGGTGGCCCCGTGCTCGTGGGCAAGCCGCGGGCGCCGACTCCTCACTACGACCTCGTGATGTTCTATATCGACAGGGCGCTCCTCGCGAAGAAGGACCCGGGCGTCGTGCGCCGCGTCCTCATCGTCGACGCGCAGGGCAACCGGAACCGGTTCGACTTCGAAAATGCGTCGCAGCCCGCGTCGATCGAGCCCGCGGAGTTCCAGTTCACGGCGCCGCCCGGCACCGACGTCAAGCAGAATTGATGATCCCGCGACTCGCGCTCTCGGAGCTCTTCCCCGACTTCCACCCGGAGTGGATCCTCGCCGAGGACGAGGACCTCATCGTGGTCGACAAGCCCGCTGGCCTGTCGACGCACGCGCCGGAGGCGGACCGGATCGACGACGTGGTGACGCGCCTCCGCGCCTTCCTGCGCGGCCGGGGCGACGCCGACGACTACCTCGGGATCCACCAGCGGCTCGATCGCGACACCTCGGGCGTGCTCCTGTTCACGCGCCGCCGCGAGGCGAACGCCGCCCTCGCGCGGCAGTTCGAGGGGCGCACCGTGCAGAAGACGTACGTCGCCGCCGTATCGGGCTTCGGCGACCGCGCGTCGGGCGGCACGCTGCGGCACCGGCTCGTCCCGGCGCCCGGCGGCGCGATGCGCGCGATCGCGGAGGCCGGCGCGGGGCGAGAGGATCGGGGTAGGGGGCGAGAGGATCGGGGCGCGGGGCGAGAGGATCGGGGTAGGGGGCGAGAGGATCGGGGCGCGGGGCGAGAGGATCGGGGCGCGGGGCGAGAGGATCGAGGCGCGGGCGGCAGGAAGAAGGGCGCGGGCGGCGCGGGGCGAGAGGATCGGGGCGCGGGCGGCGCGCTGGCGATCACGCGCTACCGGCTGCTCGAGCGCCGCGGCGACCGCGCGCTGCTCGAGCTCCGGCCGGAGACCGGCCGCACCCACCAGCTCCGGGTGCAGCTCGCCGCGATCGGCCTCCCCATCGCCGGCGATCCGCTCTACGGCGGCGCCGAGGCCCCGCGGCTGCTCCTGCACGCCGCCGAGCTCCGCCTCGAGCACCCGGCCACGGGCGCGGCGGCGGCGTTCCGATCGCAGCTGCCGGCCGCCTTCGAGGCGTGGCTCGCGGCCTCGCCGGCCGATCCGTATGCGGGCGGCGTCGCGGCCGTCGAGCGCGTCCTGCGCGAGGCCGCCGAGCGGCGCTACGGCGTCGCGCGCGCGGGCGACACAACGGCGTTCCGGCTCGTCCACGGCGCGGGCGACGGGCTCCCCTTCGTCTCGGTCGACCTCTACGGCGAGCACCTCGTCGTGTCGCTGTTCGGCGCAGGCGAGGGCGAGCCGGGCGCGCCGCCGCGGGACGTCGTGCTCGACGCGGCCCACCGGCTCGGGGCGAGGGGCGTCTACCTCAAGGCGCGCCCGAAGCACGCGAGCGTCATCGTCGACGCGCGGCGCGAGGAGTTCGCGCCGCGTCAGGCCGTCCGAGGAGAGAGCGCTCCGGACGACTTCACCGTGCTCGAGCACGGCTTGCCGTTCAAGGTGCGGCTCGGCGACGGGCTCTCGACGGGCATATTCCTCGACCAGCGCGAGAACCGGAGGCGGGTGCGCGAGCTCGCCCGGGGCGCGCGGGTGCTGAACCTCTTCGCCTACACGGGCGGCTTCTCCGTCGCGGCCGTGGCGGGCGGCGCGCGCGCGAGCGTCACGGTCGACGTGTCCCGGGGCGCGATCGCCTGGGCGCGCGACAACCTCGACGCGGTCGGCGCGGACCCGGCGGCGCACGTCGTCGTCGAGGCCGACGTGTTCCCGTGGCTGAAGGCGGCCGCCCAGGCCGGCGAGCGGTTCGACCTGATCGTGCTCGATCCGCCGAGCTTCGCGACAACGAAGAAGAGCCGCTTCAGCGCGGCGAGCGACTTCGGCGCGCTCGCCGCGCTCGCGTTCCGCCTGCTCGCCCCGGGCGGCAGGCTGCTCGCCTGCACCAACCACCGCGGCATCGCGCGCGCCAAGTTCCGGCGCCATTTGCACGAGGCCGCGCGTGAAGCAGGATGCGACGTCGTGCAGATGAAAGACCTCCCCGATCCCATCGATTTCCCGAGCGAGCCAGGCGCGGAGTCCCACCTGAAGAGCGTCCTCGCCAGCGTGGGCGCGGCGGCCGCGCCGGCGGCGAAGGGCGCGCCGGCGGCGAAGGGCGCGCCGGCCGTGAGGACGCCGAAGGGCGCACCGGCGGCGAAAGGCGCGCTCGCGAAAGGCGCACCGGCGGCGAAGGGCGCGCTCGCCGTGAGGGCCGCGAAGCCTGGAGGCGCACGCAGGGGGCCCGCCGCGCCGGCGCGGTCGTCTCGCCGAGGTGCGCGATGAGCCAGCGCCGTCTGCTCATCACGATCCGGTCGTATGCGTACCTGGAGCCTGCCTTCCTGGCGGCGGGCGATTTCGAGCCCGGCCTGGTCGAGCGCAAGAGCTTTCCGGACGGCGAGCGTTACCTGCGCGTCGTGGTCGATTGCTGGGGGCGCGACGTGGTCCTGCTCGGCGGCGCTCCTCAGGACCTCGACTGGCTGGAGATCTACGACCTTGGCTGCGCCATCTCGCGCGCCGGCGCCCGGTCGCTCTCCATCGTGATGCCGTATTTCGGCTACGCGACCATGGAGCGGGCCGTGAAGCCGGGCGAGGTGGTGACGGCGAAGACGCGGGCTCGGCTCATCTCGGCGATCCCGACGTGCGACGCGGGCACGCGCATCTTCCTCTTCGATCTGCACACCGACGGCATCGAGTTCTATTTCAGCGACTCGCACGTGACGCGCCATCTCTACGGCGCGCCGCTCATCACGCAGGCGGTGCGCGAGCTGATGGGCGATCGCCCCTACGTGCTCGCGGCGACGGACGCCGGCCGCGCCAAGTGGGTGCAGAGCCTCGCCCGCGGTCTCGGCGTCGAGCCGGCATTCGTCTACAAGGAGCGGCGGGGCGACGGTGTCGGCGTGACCGGCATCAACGCCGATGTCTCCGGCCGCGAGGTCGTCATCTACGATGACATGGTCCGCACCGGCGCATCGCTCGTCCAGGCGGGGCGCGCCTATCTCGCCGCCGGGGCATCGAAGGTCCACGCCGTCACCAGCCACCTCGTCCTGCCGGGCGACTCGCTCGAGAAGATCAGGAAGGCCGGCGTGTTCACGACGCTGCTCGGCACCGACTCGCACCCCGGCAGCCAGCAGCTCGCCGACACGCCCGGAGCCCTGCACTCGGTCGCGCCGCTCCTGGTGCGCGCGCTCGAGAGGGAGACATAGAGCGCGCTCACCGCGCTCACGGCTTCATCTTCTCCGTCACGGCGCGTCCGCCCTCGGCCACGCCCGAGAGGACGACATGGTCGACCCCGAACGGCCATTTCAGCTGCACGAACACGCGCCTGAGCTGCGCGGTCACCCCCGCGATCCGGAGCGATGCGACGGCCTTGCACCCGCCGTCGCGCCGCGTCGTCTCGATGACGAGCGGGCGCGACGGCAGCGCGCGCAGCGCGAGGCGCACGATCCCGGTCCCCTCCCGCGACGCGACGTCCTGGCGCGCGATGCCGTACGCCGGCTCCTCGAGCGCGGTGAGCAGCGACGTCGTGTCGGGCGCGCGCTCGAGCTCCCGCCAGTAGGGAAAGACGGGTCGTTCGCCGTACGGCATGCAATTCGAATCGAGCCGCACGGCGTAGTGCACCTGATTCCGATTCTCACTCTTCGCGATGAAGAAGGCGGACTGCGCGTCGGATGGACCGAAGCGCAAGGGAGCGTCCGCCCGGGCGGGCACCGCGATGAGCGAAAGGGCCACGCACGCCGCGATCGATGATCTGCACGTCAGCATACGCGCATGCTGCTCGTGCACACTGAAGGAGGCGTGACAAGCCGGCGGACGCTGCGAGACACCCTGCGCTGGCGCGAGCCCCGCCCCCCGGCCATCCCTGCCCGCGGTGCCAGCTGCCTGGTACGTCGAGGGAAAGGAAGAGAATTGAACCGCCAAGGCACCAAGGACGCCAAGCGAGAGGAAGAAATCTCTCGTCTCTCTCTCCTCCTGAGGCATCCCCTCAAATTCGTCGGAAAATTCACAGGGAGGCGGGGAGACGGGGAGGAAAATCTTCAAACACTCCCTGTCTCCCCGCCTCCCTGTTCAATTTCTCCGCTGAAAATGGCTGCAAATGAGGGGATTTCTAAGTCTCTCCTCCCTTGGCGCTCTTGGCGCCTTGGCGGCTCAATCCTCCGAGCAGAGCGGCGCCCGCTTCAAGGTACAGCGACCTCCGCCGTGGGGCGCTACCCGCCGCGCGCCGGTGCGAGGGACCACGTCGCGCAGGTGCGAGGGACCACGTCATGGCGCGCGCGGCGCTGAATTCCCTTGCCCGCGCGGATCGGCGCGTGGATGCTCTCCCAGCAGCGCGGCTCGCGCAGAAAGGATGAGCGTCGAGGCCATGGACGAGCTGGTACGACAGGTCGCAGAGAAGGTTGGCGTCTCGGAGGACAAGGCCCGCGTGGCCGTGGAGACGGTGGTCAATTTCCTGAAAGAGAAGCTCCCCGCGCCGCTCGCCGCCCACGTCGACACCGCGCTCGGCGCGGCGGCCCCCGCCATCGCCAACCTGGACGTCGGCAGCCTCGCTGGCTCCCTCGGCGGCCTCTTCGGCAAAAAGTAGCAGCGCCTCCGTCGCGGCGCGGCCTTCGCGCTCTTCCACCGACCACCTCCACCTCCACCTCTCCTGACGTCGGCGACGAGGCCTCCGCTCCTCGGCGCGCAGGCGCGCTCCTGTCCAGGACGCGTCAGGGCAACGGGTCTCGCTCGGCGCGCGCAAGCCCCCTGCGCCCGCGGCGCTCCACGCACCGACCTGACCCGGCCCGCGCCGCGCGGCCGCAGCCTCGACCTGGGTCGGGCTCTCGCAGCGCCCGCACGCTCGCGCCCCCGGAGAGGGGCGCCGGCGGCGCGGCGGGGACGGCAAGCCGGGAAAGCCGCGGGCTTTCTGGACGGCGCGCGCGCTGCGATGGATATCCGCTGCACAGGCGGGCTCCGGCACCGGGATTGCGAGCGTCGAAGACCTGGAGAAGCTCCCGCCCACCTCCCTCTTCGCGGGCGGTCCAGCTTCCGTGGCGAGAGGAGCGATATTCCATGGCGTCCGTGATCGGCGGCGAGGCCGCGTTCATCGGGTCTTTGACTGAACTGATCGAGCTCAATTGGTCCGCGGTGGACGCGCTGGCAGCGGCGCTCGCGCGGATGAGCCGCCCAGGCGACAAGAACCGGCTCGCGAGCTTCCTGAAAGACCACGAACGCCACCTCGAGGAGCTCTCCGCCATCGCCCACGAGCTCGGCGACCCGCCCGCGGAGAGCGCCGTCCGACCCAGGCTGAAGAGCAGGGCGCTGACGAACGGGATCGTCGGGGACCGCGCCATCCTGGAGGCGATGAGGCATTGCGAGGAGGATAGCTGCGCTGCTTATGAGCGGATGCTCGCGTCCCGAGAAGGCCTCTCCGACCGCGCGCGCGACATCCTGCGGCAGTCGCTCGCGGTGGAGCGGCGTCACCGGGAGTGGTTCTCGGAGCAGCTCGACTCCCGGCAAGGGCTGCTGCTCTTGCCGCTGTGACAGGCGTGCGCGTTGCACGGCGCTGCGCGCGTTACACGGCGCTGCGCGCGAGTCCGAGCAGCGCGGCCAGCTCGACGAAGCTGCCCACCATGAAGTCGGCGCCCGCCTCCTTCAGCTCCTCGCGGCTGAACGACGTCGTGATCGCCACCACGGGGCAGCCCGCCGCCCGGGCCGACAGGATGCCGTTCGTCGAGTCCTCGATCACGAGGCACGCGCCCGGGATGAGCTCCAGCTTCTCCGCCGTCTTCTGGTATGGCTCGGGGTGAGGCTTGGTCCGGCTGATCTCCTCGGAGGTCACGACGACATCGAAGAACGGGCGCAGGCCGAACCTGTCGAACGCGAACTCCTGGTTCTTCTTCGTCGCGGAGGTCGCGAGCGCGAGCCTGTCGAAGCGGCGCCGCGCCAGACGGATGAACTCAAGCGCTCCCTCGACAGGCGCTATCTTCTCGTGGAGCGCCCTGAACACCTCGTGCTTGTGGCCCACGACCTCCGCGGCCGACAGCGCGCCGCCGGCGAGCTCCGTCACGACATGCTCCACCATGTCGAGGTCGGAGCGCCCCCTGAACTCCACATACAGGCGCTCGGGCACCGTTATCCCGTATCTCTCGAACGTGATCCGCTTCGCCTCGGCGTGCAGCGGCTCCGTGTCGATGATGACTCCGTCCAGATCGAAGATTAACGCTCTGAATTGATCCATGTTCCCTCGGGCTCCGCCGCGAGCGCGGCTGCCGCTGCGGCCACCCGGGCGGGCGCCTGTCTGACGTCAGCGATTCGACCCATGAGGGTCCTTTGCAGCCGGCGGTTCTTCTTCCGCTGTCTCGTGTATCATCGACGCGATGAATCGTCCTCTGGTCCTTGCCTCCCTTGGCCTCGCCTTCTCCCTCATGGGCCTCGCGGGCTGCGACGAGCCCCAGAAGCCCGCCGCCCCGGCGGCCTCGGCCGCTCCTGCCGCGCAGGCGCCCGCCTCCGCGCCTGCCGCCGCGAGCCCGGCGGCCGTGGCCAGCGCGCCGCCGAAGCGGCAAGAGGTCGTGTGCACCAGCAAGAGCGACCCGGTGACCTTCTCTCACCCTGCGCTCGAGGCGAGGGTGCGGCAGCAGCTCCAGAAGCCCGAGGGGCCGATCGCGCGCGCCGAGCTCAAGAACATCAAGACCATGAACCTGTCCGACGCCCAGGGGCTCGACGAGCTCGATCCGTGCATCTTCTCCGAGCTCACGGGCGTCAAAGGGCTCTACCTGCCGCCGGGCAAGATCGACGACCTCCGCCCGATCAAGGGCCTGCTCCGGCTCGAGTCGCTGCGCGTCTCGGCGACCCTGGTCAAGGATCTCTCCCCGCTCGCCGGCCTCGTCAAGCTCGACCGGCTCGACATCGGCCGCACGCCCGTGACCGACCTCTCCCCGCTCGCCGGCCTCACCAACCTGACAGAGCTCCAGATCGACGAGACCGAGGTGACCGACCTGACCCCGCTCGCCGGCCTGAAGAAGCTCGAGATGCTCCAGATGAAGCGCACGCGCGTGAGCGACGTGTCGCCGCTCCGGGAGCTCAAGAGCCTGAAGAACGTCTACCTCGAGGGCTCGCGGGTCGACGACGCGAGCCCGCTCCGGACCATCCCCGGGATCAAGATCCACGAGGGGTGATGCGGCCGGGCGGCGGGAGGCACCGTCGCTCGCGAAGGGCTCACAGGAAGGCGGGGAGAACACCGGGTCTCTTTCCCGCCTCCCTGCTCGGTGGACAGCGCTACCAGGCTCCCCGCCGCCGCCGCCGCGCGGCGCCGAGCGCCACCGCCGCCGCCAGGAGCCCGAACTGCCAGCCCGCAGCTGCCCCACCCGCGCTGCCCGCGCCGGCCGCGCCGCACTCGCAGCGCATCTGCCCGTGGATGCCGCCGTTCATGTGCGGCTCGTCCTCCTCCGCCGCGCCGCCGGCGCCGCCGGCGCCCCCGGCCCCGCCGGCGCCCGCGCCGCCGCCTTCGCCCCGCGGCGGCGGCGTGTCGATGAGCGTGTCGATGACGTAGAGCGCCGGCCCGGAGCCCTGCGCCAGGAACGGTCGCGGCGGGAGCGCCGGCCCGAGCGGAAGCGCCGCCAGCCGCGCGGCCGGCCACACGACGGCCCCGTCCGGATCCAGCCGCCACGCGGCGGCGGCCTCCTCGTCCGGCAAGGCCCGCCGCGCGGCGCCGTCGACGAGCCACAGGGAAGCCGCACCTTCATCGCTGCGCACGAGCAGCGGCGACGGCGGGAACGCGTCGCCCTCGGGCAGCGCCTCGAGCGCCGCGTCCGGCGCGCTGGCGACATCCCAGAACCGCGAGAACCCCCACGCGTCCAGCGCCTCGACGCCGCCGAGCGGCCGCCGCACGCCGTCGGGCAGGTCGAGCGGACACGAGAGCGCCTTGGGGCTCCCCTCGAGCTCGACCTCGTCGCTGCTCAGCGTGTCGATGCCGTACGCGCGGACCGCGTGCTCGCCCCCGAGCAGGCTGAGCGGCATCGGCGCCGCGAAGCCGTGCGCGCACGAGCCGAGCGGCGCACAGAGGTCGTCCCGGTGCCGGTCCGCGGGGAACGTGTAGCCCTCCGCGCCCGCGTCCGTCGCCGCGGCGTCGAAGTAGAGCCGCGCGCCGCCCGGCGCGCCCTCCGCGTCCGGGTCGCGGGCCCAGCCCGTGATCCCGGCGCAGCCCGCGGCCTCCAGCGCGCCCTCGGGCGGCTCGTTGAGGAGCGCCTGGTACGCGGCGACGAGCGAGGTATAGGGCGGCACGTAGACCATGCCGACGCCGCTCAAGGACTGCCGCACGTTGAAGTGCAGGTGAATCGTCGTGGGCGTGCCGCCGAAGACGTTGGACACCTTCCCGATGCGCTCTCCGCGCGACACGTCCTGTCCCGGCGAGACCTGGACATCGGACATGTGCAGGTAGTCATAGCGGGTCCCGTCCTCGCCGGTGAGGTACACCGAGTAGCTGCCGACGCTCGTGATGGTGCCGTCCGCCACCGCGACAACCCAGTACTTCCCCGCCTCGCACGTCGGCGGCCGGACATCCTGCCCCTGGTGCCCCGCGCCGGAGGGGCAGAGCGGCATGTCCCACGACCGCGACTCACAGTAGTTGTCGCGCCACGGATAGGCGTAGTTGTCCGCGTCGCACTGGCCGCCAGGCGGGCCCGCGCTCCCGCCTTTGCTGTACACCTGGGAGTTGGCGAACGCGGGGCCCTCCTCGAGGGGAAAGCGCATGGAGGGCGCGTACACGACGTCGTCGGCGCGCCCCTCACCGGAGCCTTGAGCGAGCTCGCCGGCCGGATGGTACGAGAACGGATCGGCCGAGGCCGCGCGCGGCATGAGCGCGAGCGCCGCCGTCGTGGCCAGCGCGGCCGCCGCGGCGAGGCCGGGGCGCGGAGGGCGGGGCCGTGCGCTCATGGCCTGTCCCCCGCCTTCGCGCCGGCGCCGCCCACGTACACGAGCTCCGCGGCGAGCTCGCGGACGAGCGCGTCCGAGGCGCAGGCCGGCGACTCCGGCGCCGCGCACTCGACGTCGAGCGCGTACGAGACGCCGTTCTCGATCCACGAGGCGGTCCAGATGCCCTCGTTCGCCGTGATGAACGCCGGCTCGCCGCGCACGGAATGCGCGCCGCGGAGGGGGGGAATGCTCGGATATTTCCGGGAAAGCCGGGTCATTGTGAGCGAGACAGCGAGCGTCTCCGTCTTTGCCCAGAACGAAGTCCAGTGCTCCTTGGCCACGATCACCGGGGCCGCGAGGAGCTCGCGGCGGGACGGGACGAGCACGGGCACCTGCGAGGTCCTGGCGGCGTGGAACGCCGTCTTCGGCAGCGCCGCGAGCGCGCTCCTGTCGATCGACGCGGCCGGTGGCCAGGTGACCGCCATGATCACCGGGGCCACGGCCGCGGCGGACAGGGCGGCCGCCTGATCGCGCGGTGTCTCGGAGGGGGACGCGGTCTGCTCGCACGCGGCGACCGCAGCAGAGAGGATGACGAAAATAGCCGTGGGCACGCCGCGCATTGGCCCTCCCGGAAGGGGACCCTCGATTCTAGTCGAAAAATTGCACCCCAGGCCAAGAGATGATGGGGCACACGCAAGATGTCGCCGGGACGTGACCGGGACGACTTGACGCTCTGCGCGAAGCTTCCAGGGGCGGACGCGTGCGGATGCGTCCGCACGCGTCAAAAGAGGCCACGCTGCGCTGTCCGGAGTGCGGGCCATGACAGCTCGCTTGTGAATCTCGGCGTCTCGGCGTCTCGGCGTCTCGGCGTCTCGGCGTCTCGGCGTCTCGGCGTCTCGGCGTCTCGGCGTCTCGGCGTCTCGGCGTCTCGTCATGTTGCGCGCGACGCGCAGAGCGTATCTCGTGTTGCCGAGTTCACGTCGGTACCTCGCTCGTCTCGTCCCTGCGAGCCAGCGAGCGGAGCTGTCGGTCGAGCAGGTGAAGCGCAGCCAGCGCTCGCGACCGCGCGCGTCGTCGTCCCGGGGCCTCTTCGCCTCCTTGAAATCGGCGGGTGCCTCCGTCCGGGGGCCGAGGTACCCTGGAGGTCGCAAGCGATGGCGAACGCCGCGAGGAATCCTGGTGACGAGGCGCCCCAGCGCGGGCTCCGCGCCGACGCCCAGCGGAACCGCGACAAGCTGCTCGCGGCGGCGGAGGCCGTCTTCTCCGAGCGGGGCGCGGACGCGTCGCTGGAGGACGTCGCGAGGCGCGCGCAGGTAGGCATCGGCACGCTCTACCGTCACTTCCCGACGCGCGACGCGCTCCTCGCGGCCGCGTGCGACGAGTGCCTGCTCGCGCTCACGGACAAGAGCCGCTCGCTGGGCGAGTCCGCGGCGCCGGCCGAGGCGCTCCGCGCGTTCTTCGAGGAGCTCGTGCGCAACGCGGGCAGGTACCGCGGCCTCGCGGCGTCGTTCGGCGTCGTCCTCCAGAACTGCTCGCCGGGCTGCCAGGCGGCGAGGGAAGAGGGACAGCGGCTCCTCGCGCGCGCGCAGCGCGCCGGCGAGATCCGGCGCGACGTCGAGTTCGAGGACGTCGTGTGCATGGTGACCGCGATCTCGCTCGCGGCGGCGCAGAGCCCCGACGCCGCCAGCCGCATCCCCCGCCTCGTCACGCTGTTCATCGACGGCCTGCGCGCCCGCTCCGGGGCGACCGCCGCGTCAGAGCGTGGTGCCGCGCGCCGCCCGTGCTAGCGCCTGATCGAGCGCGCCCGGGCTGAACCCGACGAGGATCTGCCCGCGAACATCGATGATCGGGATGCTGCCGCCGCGCTGGTGGCTCTTCGCGAGCTTGTCCTGCATCTCGGCGGCCGCGGCCGGGTCTTCCTCGATGTCCTTGACCACCGCGGCGACGCCCTTCGCGCGCAGGTAGTCCGCGGCCTGGTGGCAGGGCTTGCACCACGAGGCGCCGTAGATGATCACCGTGACGCCGCCGAGGTTGCTCGGGGCAGCCGGCCCGCCGGCGCCCGCGGAGCCGCCGGGGCCCGGCGCCGCCGGGGGCGGGGGCACCATCTTCGCGAGGTGCTCGGCGCGCCGCTTCGCCAGCAGCGACTCCCACTCCCTCCGCGGCATCGTCCGGACCGCATACGTGCCGTCCGGGCGCTTCTGCGTCAGATCCGCGACGTAGAGGGCGTCGCGCGTGCCCTCCGTCCGGTCCGAGAGCATGGCGCGCACGAGCGCGCGGCCCTCGGCCGGCACGTCGGCGGGGTGGAGCTCGATGTGGGTGTCGCCCTTCTCGTCGATCCACGTGAGCATCAGGTTCGCCGTGTCGTCGCGCAGCTCGAGCGGCGGCAGCTCGGCGACGGCCGGCGCCGGGGCGGTGCCGTCGTCGCGCTTCTCCGTGCACGCCGCCGGCGCGAGCGCGGCGGCGGCGAGCGCCAGCAGCGCCGCCGCGAGGCGGGCCCGCGCGCGCCCGACGCCGCGGGCCCGCGCGCGCCCGACGCCGCCGGCGCGGGCGCCTTCGACGCCGCCGGCGCGCGCGCCTTCGACGCGCGCCGCGCGCGTCACGCCTCGCCTCCCGCGGTCGCCGAGGCCCCGAGCTCCTCGCTGAGCGCCATCCATTCGGTCATCGCCGCGTCGACGCGCTTCGCGAGCGCCTGCTCCTTGCGCGCCGCCTCCGCGAGCTTCGCCCAGTCGCCGCCGGGGTCCTTCTTCAGCTCCTCGCGCATCTCCGCGAGCTGCGACTCGCCGGCCGCGATCTCCGCCTCGAGCTCCTTGATCCGCTTGCGCTTCCGCTCGGTGGCCCGCGCCGTCGCCTTGTCGCTCTCGAACGCCCGCCGCCGCGCCGCCGCGTCCCCCGCGCCCGCGTCGTCCGGCGGCGGCATGGTCGCGCCGCTCCGGCGCACCGCGCGCGCCGGCTTCGCGCCCCGGTCTGCCGCGGCGCCCCGCGGCTCGTCGCGCGGCTCCGGCGCCCCGCGCCCGCTCGCGCCGCGCGCGCTCGCGCCGCGCGCGCTCACGCCGCCCGGCGCGCGCTCCTCCGCCTCGCGCGCCGCAGCCTCGGCCGCGAGCTTCTCGAGGTTGTCGCGGTAGTCGCGGAAGCCGCCGGGGTAGACGTCCACGCGCCCCTCGCGCACGGCGACGATGCGCGTCGTCACCTGCTCGAGGAACCGCCGGTCGTGCGAGACGAGCAGCACCGTGCCGTCGAAGCCCGTGAGCGCTTCCTCGAGGATCTCGGCCGCGGGGATGTCGAGGTGGTTCGTCGGCTCGTCGAGGAAGAGCAGGTTGCGCGGCTCGAGGAGCAGCTTCGCGAGCGCGAGCCGGCTGCGCTCGCCGCCCGAGAAGCCCTGGACCTTCCGGAGCGCGTCGTCCCCGTAGAAGCGAAAGCGCGAGAGGTACTGGCGCGTGGCGTCGACGTTCATGTCGGCGCGGACGCTGCGGATCTCCTCGACCGCGGTCCGGGCCGGGTCGAGCGAGCCGAGGTGCTGGTCGAAGTAGCCCTGGCAGAGGTTCGTCCCGCGGCGCACGTCGCCGGCGTCGTCGGGCGCGCCCGCGCCGGCCAGCAGCTTGAGCAGCGTCGACTTGCCGGTCCCGTTGGGGCCGACGATGCCGACGCGGTCGCCGCGCCGGATCAGGAGCTCGACGCCCGAGAAGAGCGTGCGCCCGCCGCGGGCGGCGCCGAGCCCGCGCGCGTCGAGCACGATGTCCCCGCTGCGCGGGGCGGGCGCGAACCGGAAGCGGACCTTCTCGGCGGTCGCCCAGACGTCCTCGGGCCGGTCGATCGTCTCGAGCTTCTCGAGCATCTTGCGCCGGCTCTGGGCCTGCTTCGTCTTCTGGCCGGCGATGTTGCGCCGGATGAAGTCCTCGGTCTTGGCGACGAACGCCTCTTGCCGCTCGGCGAGCTCCCGCTCGCGGGCGAGGTCTTCCTCGCGGGCGATCGCGTAATCGCTGTACTTGAGCGGGTAGACCCGGAAGCTGCGGTGGCCGAGCTCCATCGTGTTCGGGCAGACGGCGTCGAGGAAGGCGCGGTCGTGCGAGACGCAGAGGAGCGCGCCGCCGAGGCCGGCGAGGTGCTTCTCGAGCCAGGTGATGGTCTCGATGTCGAGGTGGTTCGTGGGCTCGTCGAGCAGGAGGAGATCGGGCTCGATGGCGAGCACGACGCCGAGCTGGAGGCGGCCGCGCTCGCCGCCGGAAAGGCTCGCGACGGGGCGGTCCATGTCGGCGGGCGTGAACCCGAGGTGGGCCGCGATGATCTCGACGCGGCGCTCGAGGTCGTCGCCACCGGCGATGTGGTAGCGGTCGGTGAGGTCGCTGAGCCGGGCGAGGTCGGCCTCGCTGCCGCTGGCAGCGGCGTGCTGCGCGGCGGTGAGGGCGTGGCGCAGCTCGAGCACCTCGGCGAACCCGGAGAGGAAGGCGTCGAGCACCGTGCCCTCGGCCTGGAGCTCGTGCGACTGCCGGAAGTAGGCGACCCGGATACCCTTGCGGACCACGACCGAGCCCGTGTCCGGGGTGAGCTCCCGGGCGACGAGGCGGAGCAGCGTCGATTTGCCCGCGCCGTTCGGCGCGACGAGCGCGGCGCGCTGGCCGTGCTCCAGGGAGAAGGTGATGCCCTGGAAGAGCTTGTCGGCGCCGTAACCGAAGCTGAGGTCGGCGACCTGGAGGACCGTCATCGCGGCCGAGTTCTAGCATGGGTCGGGCGCGCGCAAGGGCGCCCGGGGCGCGGGCCTGGGTCGCGCGGGGCGCGGGGGCCTGATCACGTGAACGACCGCGCGGGCGGCGGTCGGTCCTGCCTGGCCGCGGAGGGGACGAGGGGCGCCTCGCCCGCGCGGGCGAGCGAGGCGCCTCGGGCTCAGTTCTCGACCATCGCCGCCTTGACGGCCGGGCGATCCATGATGCGGCCGAGCCAGCCCTTCAGGTTCTTCTGCTCGGAGAAGTCGATCTTGGCCGCCGGCAGGCCCCAGCCGAGCATGGAGGCAAGGTCGAGATCCGCCAGGGTACAGCGCTCGCCGGTGACATACGCGCGGCCGTCGAGGCGGCTGTCGAGGATGCGGAGCAGGTCGCGCACCTCGTTCAGGGCATGCTCGGCCTGCTTCGCGTTGTGCTGCTCCTTGGGGAAATACTCGCTCGTGTTCGCCATGTAGCGGAACAGGGCGCCGGTGAGGCTGACCTGGCCCCAGACGAGCCAGGTCAGGGCCATGAGCTGCTCGGGCGTGCCGGGGGCCGGCCACAGGCCCTTCTGGACACCGTAGCGCTCGCCGAGGGCGATCTGGATCGCCACCGACTCGAACATCGGGGTGCCGTCGATCACGACGGTCGGCACCTTGCCATTGGGGTTGAGGGCGAGGAAGTCCGGCTTCTTCTGGTCGCCGGCGCGCAGGTCGAGCCGGACGACCTCGTGGGGGACATCGAGCTCGGCGAGCGACACGCGGATGCGCCCGGCGTTGGACTGCGGGGAGTAATAGAACGTGATGGACATGGTTAGCCTCCGGCGCCCCTTGTAGTGGATCTGGCCCGCCGCCGTCACGCCCGGGTTGCAGCGAGCCGCCAGGTTCGTTCCGACCTCGCTGGCGCCATGGGATGCACGGCATTTGCCATGCGGAGCAAGAATCCGACGAGGGTTGGTGGGCTACCGGAGTGAGCGGTCCTTTGCTGGTCCTGCCGTCCGAGTCCGAGATCCGTCGAGGCCGAGGACAGCGACAGCGGCCGCGTGCCCGTGGGGTGACGCCTCCCCGGTCGCTCCGGCATTGAGCGGGGCCGCGCTCAGTAAAATATCGCCCTCGCGCAGCCTCCCGCGACTCGCCGCGTAATCGATGGGTGTGGAGGACGAAGAGCACATCAGCTCATCTTGTCGGAGTTGCCCGCCAGTCGCTGCAACGCGCGGATATGATTGACAATGGATCGCTTGTCCTGCTCCAGTAGCTTGCAATCAGTACGTCACTATCTCGACGGCGATGCGCTCGGCAAGCCGCGGCGCCGGCAGCGCCCCGGAGAGCCCGACAGCGTCCGCCCCCCGGCTGGGAGCGCGGCGCCTGGCGCTCCTTTCAGCAAGCCCGTGAGCATCTCCGGGGCGCCACGGCGCGGAGCGGCGCCGGAGAGATCGAATCCATTCAATTCACGAACCCTGCATGGATCATTGTGAAACTCCGCTCGTGGTATCCGCGAGCATTTGATTGGTTACTGCTCGATAATACGTTTAACCAACCTTGCGTGAGCCCTTGTCCCCTGGAATGATCGCCGTGTGGGAGGGGCTATGCTTTTGGTGTTTCGGCCCTGAGATCTGGCCGACACCGGAGCTTCCTCGGAGGCGGGACCTTTTCACCCCCGCCTGAAGGAGACGGCTATGCCGCGCGAGTCACAGACGCAGCTCTCCACCATTGCTGAGGTGCAGAGATGGCTCACGGACAGGATCGCGGAGCGCTCGGGCGCGTCGCCATGGTCGATCGATCCCGGCGCGCGGTTCAGCGATTGTGGGCTCAACTCCATGGAAGCGATGGGCTTGATCGCCGCGCTAGGGAAGGCCGTCGGGCGGCAACTCCACCCCACGCTGATATGGGAGTGCCCCACGATCGAGAGGCTGGCGCGTCACGTGGTCGAGGGGACGAGCCGTTCGCCTGCTCCTCGTTCCGCGCACCCTGGCGAGGGGGCCCTCGGGGCGCGGGGCGCCGAGCCCATCGCCATCGTCGGTGTCGCCTGCCGGTTCCCGCAAGCGCCGGACCGGGACGCCTTCTGGCGGCTCCTGCGGGACGGCGTGGATGCGACCACCGACATCCCTGCCGGGCGGTGGGACGTCGACGCGCTCTACAGCGCGGATCCCGGCGCTCCCGGGAAGATGAGCGCGCGCCGCGGCGCGTTCCTGGATCGGGTCGACCAGTTCGATCCGCAGTTCTTCGATATCTCGCCGCGCGAGGCCGTCCAGATGGACCCCCAGCAAAGGCTGATGCTGGAGCTCTCGTGGGAGTCGCTGGAGGACGCCGGCGTGCCGCCGCGATCGCTCGAGGGCAGCCAGACCGGCGTGTTCTTCGGCGCCATGTGGGGCGATTACGCGAGGGTGCATGGCGGCCACATCGACGCGATCGTTCAGCATACGGCCGTCGGGCAGGACCTGAGCATCCTCACCGCCCGGGTCTCCTATGCGCTTGGCCTCCAGGGGCCCAGCCTGCACGTGAACACAGCCTGCTCCTCGGCGCTCGTCGCGGTCCACCTCGCGTGCCAGAGCCTGCGGCTCGGAGAGTGCGATCTCGCGCTCGCCGGAGGCGTGAACCTGATCCTCGCCCCGGAGAGCATGGTCGCCATCTCCAAGTTCGGCGCGCTCTCGCCCGACGGCCGATCGAAGGCGTTCGACGCGCGCGCGAACGGATATGCCCGCGGCGAGGGCGGCGGCGTGGTGGTGCTCAAGCCGCTCTCCCTCGCGCTCGCGGCCGGCGACCCCATTTACTGCGTGATCCGCGGCAGCGCCGTCAACAACGACGGGCTCAGCAACGGGCTCTCCGCGCCGAACCCGAAGGCGCAGGAGGCCGTCCTCCGCGAGGCCTACGCGCGCGCAGGGGTGAGGCCGGAGCAGGTCGACTACGTCGAGGCCCACGGCACCGGCACCATCCTCGGAGACCCGATCGAGGCGAGGGCGCTGAGCGCCGTCCTGTGCGCAGGTCGCCCGCCGGAGCGGCCGCTCCGGATCGGATCCGTCAAGACCAACATCGGCCACCTCGAGGGCGCCGCGGGCGTCGCGGGGCTCATTCGCGTCGCGCTCTCGATGCGGCACCTGGAGCTCCAGCCGAGCCTCCACTTCGAGCAGCCGAACCCGCACATCCCGTTCGACGAGCTGCGGCTCGCGGTGCAGCGAATGACGGAGCGGTGGCCCGAGAAGGAGGGCGGGCAGGCCCTGGCCGGCGTCAGCTCCTTCGGCTTCGGCGGGACCAACTGCCACGTCGTGCTCGAGGCGGCGCGGCGCCGAGATGTGCACCTCCTGCCGCTGTCCGCGCCGAGCGCCGATGAGCTCGCAGCGCTGGTCAGGCGCGTCCATGCGCTCGCCACCTCGAGCGGCGAGCGGCCGTCCGTGCAGGCGCTCTGCGGCGCGGCCGCGGCGCGGCTCAGCGAGGCGGCCGCGGCGCGGCTCAGCGAGGAGGAGCACAGGCTCGCGCTCACCGTCTCCTCCCATGAAGATCTCGCCGCGCGCCTCGACGCCCTCCTGGCCGGGCACGCCCAGCCGGGAGGCTCGATCGGCAAGGCGGCCGGGCAGCGGCCGAAGATCGCCTTCGTGTTCGGCGGGCACGGATCGCAGTGGCTCCCGATGGGGCGCGACCTCCTGCAAGAAGAGCCCGTCTTCCGGTCGGCCCTGCAGCGGTGCGACGCGGCGATGCGGCCGCACGCGAGCTGGTCCCTGCTCGCCGCGCTGGCGACGGGCGACGAGCGCCTGCTCGAGGAGGCCGACGTCGTCCAGCCTGCGATCTTCGCGATCCAGGTCGCGCTCGCGGCGCTGTGGCGATCCTGGGGCATCGAGCCGGATGCGGTCGTGGGGCAGAGCATCGGCGAGGTCGCGGCGGCCTGCGTCGCGGGCGCGTTGACGCTCGAGGACGCCGCCGCCGTCATCTGCGCCATGAGCAGGCTCGTCAGGCAGAAGAGCGGCTCGGGCGGGGTGGCCGTCGTGGAGCTCTCCATCGCTGACGCGGCGCGCGCGCTCCAGGGCCATGAAGGCCGCCTCTGGATCGCGGGCAGCAACAGCCCGGGATCCACCCTGGTCTCGGGCGAGGCGGCGGCGCTAGAAGAGCTGATCCAGGCGCTCGCCGATCAGGGGGTGACGGGCAGGCAGGTCCGGATGGATTACGCCTCGCACAGCCCGCACATGGATGCGCTGTGCCCCGAGCTCCAGCGCGCCCTCCAGGGCATCACGCCGCGCGGCGGCGAGACGCCGATCTACTCGGCCGTGACCGGGGCGCGCCTCGACGGCGCGGCGCAGGACGCCGCGTACTGGGCGCGCAACCTGCGGGAGCCGGTGCACCTCGCCGGCGCGCTCGAGCGCCTGATCGACGACGGGTACAGCGTCTTTCTCGAGCTCGATCCTCACCCCGTCCTCACCCATGCCGTCGCGTCCAGCCTGGCCCGGAGGGGGCGGAGCGGCGTCGCGCTGCCGTCGCTGCGGCGGGACGAGGCGGCCCGGGTGTGCCTGCTCGACTCGCTCGGCGCCCTGTACATGCTCGGCGCGCCCGTCGCGTGGCGCCGGCTGGCTCCGCCCGGCGCGCCGGACGCGCTGGCGCCGATCGAGGGGCCGGCCGCTCCCGAACCGGGGGCGGCCTCCCGGCGAGCGGAAGCGGGCGAGCCTGCCCCGCCCGAGCTGCTCGTGCTCTCGGCGCGTTCCGGGCCGGCGCTCCTCGATCTCGCGCGGTCGATGGCTTCCCGGCTGCGCTCACCGGAGGGCGCTCTGCTGCGCGATGTCTGCTACACGGCGAGCGTCCGGCGCAGCCATCATGAGCACCGGGCGGCCGTCGTGGGCTGCTCGCACGAGGAGATGGCGAGCGCCCTTGATGACCTCGCGCGCGGGGTCATCGCGCGCGCCGGCGCGGCGCAGGGCGAGGCGCCGCCGGGGCAGCGCCCCACGGTGGCGCTCGTGTTCTCGGGCCAGGGGTCGCAATGGCCGGGGATGGGGCGGGCGCTCCTCCGGCAGGAGCCGGTCTTCCGCGGCGCGGTGGAGGCATGCGACAGGCAGCTCGCGGCGCTCGCCGGCTGGTCGCTGCTGGAAGAGCTCGAGGCGCCGGAGACCTCGTCGCGCCTGCAGGAGACGCAGGTGGCCCAGGCCGCGCTGTTCGCGGTGCAGGTCGCGCTCGCGGCGCTCCTCGGCTCCTGGGGGATCGCCGCGGACGCCGTGATCGGGCACAGCGTCGGGGAGATCGCGGCGGCGCACGTCGCCGGGGCGATCAGCCTCGAGGAGGCGGTGCGCATCGTCCACCACCGGGGACGGCTCATGCAGCGGGCGACCGGCCTCGGAAAGATGGCCTCCGTCCAGACGTCCCCGGAGCAGGCGGCGCGCGCGCTGGAAGGGTACGAGGGGCGGCTCTCGATCGCCGCCGTCAACGACCCCGGCTCGGTCGTGCTGTCCGGCGACGCGGCGGCGCTCGACGAGGTGGTGGAGGAGCTCCGGCGCGGCCGGGTGCACTGCCGCGAGCTGCCGGTGAACTACGCGTTCCACAGCCCCCAGATGGAGCCGTTCCAGGGGGAGCTCACGAGCGCGCTCGGGGAGGTCGCGCTGCGCCGCGCGGACAGGCTCATGGTGAGCACCGTGACGGGCGACGGCGTCGGCGGCGAGGAGCTCGACGCGTCCTACTGGGCGAGGAACCTGCGGGAGCCGGTGCTGCTCGCGCGCGCGCTCGACAGCGCCGTGGCCGCCGGACACCGGATCTTCCTGGAGGTGGGGCCGCACCCTGTGCTCTCGGCCAACGTGCAGCGGTGCCTCTCGGCGCGAGGGGTCGACGGGCTGGTCGCCCCGACCTTGCGCCGGGGCCGCGACGAGCGGCGCTGCCTGCTCGAGTCGCTGGGCGCCCTCTACACGCGCGGGTGCCCGGTCGAATGGGGCCGGATGTATCCGACGGGCGGGCGCTGCGTGCCGCTGCCGGGTTATCCATGGCAGCGGAAGCGATACTGGCTGGAGGCGCCAGGGGGCGCGCGGCGGCGCGACGCGACGGGCGCGCCCCCTCCGGCGCTCGCGTCGCTCTTCCAGCAGTCGACGGACGCGGCGGCCTTCGCGGCGCAGCTCGGGCTCTCGGCGTCGCTCTCGGCCGAGGAGCTCGGCCTCGTCGGCCGGGTGCTCGAGGCGCTACGGGCAAGGGTGGATCAGGAGCGCGCGGAGGCGGAGATCCAGCCGTGGCTTTATGAGCTTTCGTGGAAGCCGCAGCCCCTGCCGCCGCGCCCGCGCTCCTCCGCGCCCGGGCACTGGGTCGCGCTCGTCGACGAGGGAGGCACCGGAGACAGGCTGGCGGACGCGCTCGAGGCGGCGGGCGCGACCTGCTCCCGGCTCCGCCTGGGGAGCGCCGTGCGGCGCGTGGCAGAGCAGACGTGGACCTGCGACGCGGCGCCGGAGAGCCTCGCGGCGTGGTGGGCCGAGCGCGCGGCCGAGCGCGGGCCGGTGCGCGGCGTGGTCCACCTGTGGAGCCTCGGCGGCGCGCCGCAGGGCGACGACACGCTGGACGCCGCGCTCGCGCGAGGCGTCGAGAGCGCGCTGGCCTTGCTGCGCGCCGTCTTGCAGGCAGCGCGAGGCGAGCGGCCGCGGCTCTGGTTCGTGACCCGCGGGGCGGTGTCGGTGGGCGCGGGCGACCCGGTCACGGCGCCCGCGCAGGCGGCGCTCTGGGGGCTTGGCCGGACCCTGTCGCTCGAGCATCCGGAGGTCTGGGGAGGGCTCGTCGACTTGGCGTCTTCTCCAGGGGAGCACGATGTCCCCGCGCTCCTGGCCCAGGTGCTGACCCCCGACGGCGAGGACCACGTCGCGCTCAGGCCGTCGGGGCGGTTCGTGGAGCGGCTCGTGCGCTGCAGCGGGTCGCCGGCCGGTGCGCCGGTCTGGTCCACGTCGGGCACGGTGCTCATCACCGGGGGGCTCGGCGCGCTGGGCAGGCACGTCGCGCGGTGGGCGGCGCAGCGGGGCGCGCGGCACATCGTGGTCACGAGCCGCAGGGGAGCGTCAGGCGACGACCGCGATTTCATCGCGTCGCTGGAGTCGCTCGGGGCGCCTTTGACCGTCGCGCAGGCCGACGTGGCCGACGCGCGGGCGATGGCCGCCGTGCTCGCGGACATCGACGCCCGGCTGCCGCCGCTCTCCGCGGTGTTTCATCTGGCGGGCACCTCCGATCAGACGTCGCTCTCCGACCTCGACAGCGCGGGGCTCCGCCGGGTGCTCTCGCCGAAGGTCCACGGGACCTCGGTGCTCGACGCGCTGACGCGCGACCGGCCCCTCGACGCGTTCGTCTGCTTCACGTCGATCGTCTCGGTGTGGGGAGCGGTGCGGCAGGCCAGCTACGCGGCGGCGAACGCGTTCCAGGACGCGCTCGTCCGGGAGCGCCGCGCCGCGGGGGCGTCCGCGGTCGCCGTGAGCTTCGGACCGTGGCGCGGCGGCGGCATGGCGACCGGCGCGATCGCCTCGTTCGAGGAGCGCGGGGTGCGGGCCTTCGGCCCGGAGCAGGCCATGGCGGCGCTGTCCTTCTGCCTGACCGCCGCGGCGCCGCAGGTGGTCGTGGCCGACGTCGACTGGCCGAGGTTCTGCTCGGTGCTCGAGAGCAGCGGCCCGCGCCCGCTGCTCTCGGAGATGCCGCACGCCGAAGGGCCCGCGCCGGGCGCCGCCGAGCCCGCCCTCCTCGACGAGCTCGCGGCGGCGCCGTCACGGGAGCGGCGCCGGATGCTCCAGCGATGGATCCAGGCCTCGATCGCCGAGACGCTGGGGTTCGCCGAGGCCGACGAGGTGAGCCCGACCCGGGGCTTCTTCGAGCTCGGCATGGACTCGCTCATGGCCGTGGAGCTGTGCAATCGCCTGAGCCGCGCGCTCGGGCGGCCGCTGTCGTCGAGCGTGACGTTCAATCACCCGAACGTCGTCGCGATGACCGACTTCCTGCTCGAGGAGCTGTCGCCGAGCATGCCGGGCGAGACCCCTCCTCCGGAGGACGAGGAGCGCGCGGGCGTGGGCGGCGCGGCCTCGAGCGGCGCCGAAGGGCGCGCCGCGACCCGCGGCGAGCCGATCGCGATCGTGGGGATGGGGTGCCGCTTGCCGGGGGGCGTGGAGAGGCCGGAGGACTTCTGGCGGCTGCTCGAGCAGGGGGTCGACGCCGTGATGCCGATCCCGGCGGACCGCTGGGACGCCGCGGCGTACTACGACGCCGATCCGGACGCGGCCGGCAAGATGTACGTGCGGGAGGGCGCGTTCCTGGCCGCGGCGCCCGACCGATTCGACGCGCGCTTCTTCGGGATCGCGCCGCGGGAGGCGATCCACCTCGATCCGCAGCATCGGCTGCTGCTCGAGGTCATCTGGGAGGCCATGGAGGACGCGGGCGTGGTGCCCGGCGAGCAGCCGCAGACAGGCGTCTTCGTCGGGATCGGGCCGAGCGACTACGGCATCCTTCAGCGGGCGCACGCGGACCTCGAGGCGCTGGACGCCTACACGCTCTCGGGGACGTTCACGAGCTTCTCCGCGGGCCGGCTCTCGCATGCGCTCGGGCTCGAGGGGCCGAGCATGGCCGTCGACACGGCGTGCTCGTCGTCGCTGACGGCGATCCACCTCGCCTGCCGGAGCCTGTGGGCGGGGGAGTGCCAGGTGGCGGTCGCCGGCGGGGTCCAGCTGATGCTGGCCCCGCATCTCCACGTGTACCTGTCGCGCCTCCACGCGCTGGCGCCGGACGGGCGGTGCAAGACGTTCTCCGCGAACGCGGACGGGTATGGCCGCGGCGAGGGCTGCGGCATGGTGGTGCTGAAGCGCCTATCGGACGCGGAGCGCGATGGCGACCGCATCCTGGCGGTCATCCGCGGCTCCGCCGTGAACAGCGACGGCCGCAGCGCCGGCATCACCGTGCCGAACGGCAAGGCGCAGGAGGCGGTCGTGCGAAAGGCGCTGGCGAGCGCGGGGCTCTCGCCCGGCGACATCGATTACGTCGAGGCGCACGGCACGGGGACGGCGCTGGGCGATCCCATCGAGGTCGAGGCGCTCGCGGCTGTCTACGGCGACGGGAGGCCCGGAGGCCGGCCGCTCAAGATCGGATCGGTGAAGACGAACATCGGCCACCTGGAGTCGGCGGCGGGGGTGGCCGGCCTGATGAAGGTGGTGCTGTCGCTGGGGCACGGGGAGCTGCCGGCGCAGCTGCACGCGCGCGCGCTCAACCCGCGCATCCCGTGGGCCGAGCTCCCGATCGCGGTGACGACGGCGGCCGAGCCGTGGCCGGGCGGGGGGCGGCCCCGCCGGGCGGGCGTGAGCTCGTTCGGGATGAGCGGAACCAACGCCCACCTCGTGGTGGAGGAGGCGCTCGAGGTCGCCGCGCCGCCCGCTCTTCCGGACGCCCCCCTCACGCTGCTGCCCCTGTCGGCGAGGACCCCTCGGGCGCTCGCCGCCCTGGCCGAGGCCTATCAGAGCTTCCTCGGCAGCGCTCCGGCCGACACCCGGCTCGTGGACATCGCTTACACGGCGAGCGTGCGGCGCCGCCATCACGAGGTTCGCCTCGCCGTGGTGGGGCGGTCCCGGGAGGAGCTGGCCGAGGCGCTCGGCGCGTGCGCGCGCGGTGAGGGGCACCCCGCCGCGGCGAGCGGGCAGACCGTGCTCGGGTGGCAGCCCCAGGTGGTGTTCGTGTTCTCGGGGCAGGGCTCCCAGTGGGTGGGGATGGGGCAGCAGCTCTTCGCCGAGGAGCCCACCTTCCGCGCGGCGATCGAGGCGTGCGAGCCGCTCGTGAAGCAGCACGCGGGCTTCTCGTTGCTCGCCGAGCTCGCCGCCCCCGAGGCGACCTCGCGGCTGGATCAGACGGAGGTCGCCCAGCCGGCGATCTTCGCCGTGCAGGTGGCTCTTTCGGCGCTGTTGAGAACGCTGGGCGTCACGCCCGACGCCGTGATCGGCCACAGCCTCGGCGAGGTGGCGGCCGCGCACGTCGCCGGCGTCCTGAGCCTGGGCGAGGCGGTCCGGCTCGTGACGATCCGCGGGCGGATCGCGCAGCGCGCCACGGGCCTCGGGAAGATGGCCTCCGTGGCGCTGTCCGAGGACGAGGCGGCGGCCGTCCTGGAGGGGCGCGCGGACCGGATCTCGATCGCGGCGGTCAACGACGCTCGCTCCGTGGTGCTCTCCGGCGACGCGGCCGCGCTCGAGGAGGTGCTGGCGAGCCTGCGGGCGCGGCAGGTGCCCTGCCGCATGCTGCGGGTCAACTACGCCTCCCACAGCCCGCAGATGGACCCCTTGCAGCGCGACTTCCGGGGCGCGCTGGGCGAGGTCGCAGCGGGCCGGGCGTCGATCGCGATGTACAGCACCGTGACGGGCGAGCGCCTCGAGGGCGAGCCGCTCGACGCGGGGTACTGGGCGCGGAACGTCCGTGAGCCGGTGCAGTTCGCCCGCGCCGTCTCCGCGGCGTGGGCGGACGGCCGCGAGATCTTCCTGGAGATCGGCCCGCACCCGCTGCTCCTGGCCAACCTCCAGCAGCTCCTGTCCGAGCGGGGCACGGGGGGGAAGGCGCTCCCCACGCTGCGGCGCGACCAGGGAGACCACGGAGAGCGGCGGAGCCTGCTGCAGGCCCTCGGAGCCCTCTACGCCCACGGCTACCCGGTGCGCTGGAAGTTGCAGTATCCGTCGGGCGGGCGCTGCGTCCCGCTGCCGGCGTACCCCTGGCAGCGGGAGCGGTACTGGATCGAGGGGGGCGCGCCCGCGCCCGCGCGCTCGGCGACCCTCGAGGCGCCCGGGGTCACGGAGGAGCTGCTCTACGCCGTCACCTGGCATCGCAGCGAACCCGCGCGCCCGCCCGCCGCCCCTCGCAAGTCGCGCGGCGCGTGGCTCCTGCTCCTGGATCGGGACGGCACGGGCGAGGAGGTGGCCGCGCTCCTCGGCCAGCGGGGCGACGCGTGCGTGCGCGCCGTTCCGGGGGAGCGCACCGCGCGCCTCGGGGACGGGCGCTACGAGGTGGACCCCTCGGACAGCGCGGGGTTCTCGGCGCTCCTGGACGATGCGTTCCAGGGCGACGCGGCGTGCCGGGGCGTCGTGCATCTCCTCGGCCTGAACGCCGCGGCGGCGGAGGCGACGACGCCGGAGACGCTCGAGGGAGACCTGCGCCTCGCAGGCCTGAGCGCGCTCTCGCTGGCGCAGGCGCTCTCGCGCAGGGGGTGGCGCGACGCGCCGCAGCTCTGCCTCGTGACCCGCGGCGCGCAGGCCGTGGCCGCACCGGCGCCGGTGTCCGTGGCCCAGGCGCCGATCTGGGGCGTCGGGGGTGTGGTCTCGGCCGAGCACCCGGAGCTCCGGTGCAAGCGCGTCGATCTGAGCCCGACCCCCGCGGCCGGCGAGGCCGCCGCGCTGCTCCGGGAGCTCGACGCGGCCGATCACGAGGACCGGATCGCGCTCCGCGGCGAGGCGCGGTACGTGGCGCGGCTCGAGCGCGGCGTCCCCGGGGCCAGCCCCGGCGCGAGCGCGAGCTTCCGCGCCGATGGAGGTTACCTGATCGCCGGAGGCCTCGATGGGTTCGGCCTCTCGCTCTCGCGGTGGATGGTGGAGAAGGGCGCCCGCCACCTCCTGCTCACCGGCGAGGGCAGCGCAACGGAGGCAGCCCGGAGCGCGATCACCGCGATGGAGGCGGCAGGCGCTCAGGTGGTCGTGGCCGAGGTCGACGTGGCCGAGCCGTCGCGGGCGGCCGAGGTCGTGGCGGCCGTCGTGCAGCGGTTCGGCGTGCTCCGGGGGGTCGTCCACGCGGAGCCGGCCGCGGGCGGCCCCGCGCCGGAGCGCGACGCGCGTCGCTCCTGGACCGCGGCGGCCTCGCGGGCGCGCGGAGCGTGGAACCTGCACGCGCTGACCGCGGACAAGCCCCTCGACCTCTTCCTCCTGCACGCCTCGGCGATGCCGCTCCTCGGAGCTCCTGGCGACGCGGGCTCCGCGGCGGCCGACGCGTTCCTCGGCGCGCTCGCGCACCACCGGCGCTCCAGGGGGTTGCCCGCGCTGAGCATCGACTGGGGCCTCTTCGCCGAGGAGACCCCGGGGGAGGCACGCCATGGCGCCGCGGCGCGCCTCTCGCGCAGGGGGACCGGGCTCCTCACGGAGGCGGACGCGCTGGCCGCGCTGGAGCGCCTCCTCGGGGGAGGGGCGGCTCAGGCCGGCGTCCTGAGGTTCGAGCTGCGCCAGTGGCTCGAGTTCTACCCGACCGCCGCCGCGTCGCCCTTCTGGGAGCGCCTGCGCAAGGAGGGCGACCGCGCGAAGCAGCGCGCGCCCGAGGTCGCGCGCCTCCGGGCGACGCTCGACGGCGCGACGCCGGCGGAGCGGCCCTCGCTGATCGAGGGCTTCGTCCGGGAGGTCGCGGCCAGGGTCCTGCGGTTCGATCCGGGATCCATCGACCGGCACGTGCCGCTGAACGATCTCGGCATCAATTCGCTGATGAGCCTGGAGCTGCGCAACGGCCTGGAGGCCGGCCTGGGGCTCTCGCTGCCGTCCACCTTGCTCTGGACCTACCCCCACGTCGCCGGGCTCTCGGCGTATCTCGCCGAGCAGCTCGGCTCCGGCACCGGAGCTCAGCCCGCGTCGCCTCCGCCGGCGCCGGCGCCGCGGTCCCCGAGCGCGGCGCCGCAGCCCGCGGCGGCGCAGGAGGTCGAGCCGATCGCCGTGGTCGGCCTTTCGTGCCGGCTGCCCGGAGGCGGAAGCGACCCCGAGGCGTTCTGGCGAGCGCTGGAGGACGGCGTCGACGCGATCCAGCGGATCCCCGCGACGCGGTGGCCCGACGACGCGATCCCCGACGGCCTGCCGGGGACGCGCTGGGCCGGGCTGCTCGACCGGGTCGACGGGTTCGATGCGCGCTTCTTCGGGATCGCGCCGCGCGAGGCCACGAGCCTCGACCCGCAGCAGCGCCTCCTGCTCGAGGTGGCCTGGGAGGCGCTCGAGGACGCAGGGCAGCCCCCCGAGCGGCTCCTCCGCAGCCGGACCGGCGTGTTCGTCGGCATGGCGGCCCAGGACTACCAGCACCGCGTCGCCTCGCTCGATCCCCGGCAGCTCGACGCCTACTGCGCGACCGGCACATGGGCGAGCACGGCCGCGGGGCGCCTGTCCTACGTGTTCGGCCTCGAGGGGCCGAGCATGACCGTGGACACGGCGTGCTCCTCCTCGCTGGTCGCGATCCACCTCGCCTGCCAGAGCCTCCGGAGCGGCGAGAGCGACATGGCGATCGCGGGGGGCGTCAGCCTCATCCTGTCCCCGCTGACGATGTGCCTGTTGGGCCAGACCCACGCGCTCTCTCCCGACGGTCGATGCAAGACGTTCGACGCCGCCGCGAACGGGTATGTGCGGGCAGAGGGCTGCGGCATGGTCGTGCTCAAGCGCCTCTCGGATGCGCAGCGCGACGGCGACAGGATCTGGGCGCTGGTCCGGGGCTCGGCCGTCAACCAGGACGGGCGCTCGTCGGGGCTGACGGCGCCGAACGTGCTCTCGCAGCAGGCGCTCCTGCGGCAGGCGCTGGAGAGCGCCCGCGTCTCGCCGGCCCAGGTGGGCTATGTCGAGGCTCACGGCACCGGCACCTCCCTCGGGGATCCGATCGAGCTGCAGGCCATGAAAGAGGTGCTGGGCGGGCCGCGGCCCGACGGGCTGCCCTGCTGGCTCGGCTCGGTGAAGACCAACATCGGCCACCTGGAGGCGGCGGCGGGGGTGGCGGGGTTCATCAAGGTCGTGCTTTCGCTGCGCCACGAGGTGATCCCGAGGCACCTGCACTTCCAGACGCTGAACCCGCGGATCTCGCTCGAAGGCACGCCGTTCGCCGTCCCGGTGGCGCCGCTGCGCTGGCCGTCCGGAGGCGCGCCGCGGATCGCCGGGGTGAGCGCCTTCGGGATCAGCGGGACCAACGCGCACGTCGTGCTGCAAGAGCCCCCGCCTCCCGCCGCGCTAGCGCGCGAGGCCGTCCGCGACCGCGCGCCTGTCGTGCTCCTCCCCCTCTCCGCGAGGAGCCCGGCCGCGCTCTCGGCCATGGCGGAGGCTTACCGGCGCCTCCTGGTCGAGGGCCCAGCCGGAGCGCCTGTGGACCTCACGGACCTCGCGTACACCGCGAGCGTCCGGCGCGGCCACCACGAGCATCGACTGGCCATCACCGGCGCCTCGCGGCAGGAGCTCGCCGGGCTGCTGGACGCCTACAGGCGGGGCGAGGAGGCCGCCGGCGTCGCCCGCGGAGGCGCGCGCGCGACGGCGCGGCCTCGGGTCGTGTTCGTGTTCCCGGGCCAGGGCTCGCAGTGGCCGGGGATGGGGCGGCAGCTCCTCGCGCAGGAGCCGAGCTTCCGCGAGGCCCTGGCCGCGTGCGACGCGGCGATCGCGAGGGAGGCGGGGTGGTCGCTCCTCGAGGAGCTCCACGCGGGCGAGGAGCGATCGCGCCTCGCGGAGATCGACGTCGTGCAGCCCGCGCTCTTCGCGATCGGCGTGGCCCTGTCGGCGCTCTTCCGCGCGTGGGGCGTGGGGCCGGACGCCGTGGTGGGGCACAGCATGGGCGAGGTGGCGGCGGCGCACGTCTCGGGCGCGCTGACGCTGGACGACGCCGCGCGCGTCATCTGCCGGCGGAGCAAGCTGCTGCGGCGGCTCAGCGGCGCGGGCGCGATGGCGCTCGTGGAGCTGCCCATGGAGCAGGCGCGGCAGGCGATCTCCGGGTACGCGGGTCGCCTGTCCGTGGCGGTGAGCAACAGCGAGCGATCGACGGTGCTGTCCGGCGAGCCCCTCGCGCTGGACGAGCTCCTGCCGGAGCTCGCGCGGAGAGGGGTGTTCTGCCGCCGGGTGAAGGTGGACGTCGCGTCGCACAGCCCGCAGGTGGACCCGCTCCTCGGGGAGCTGCGGGCGGCGCTCGACGGGCTCGCGCCGGGGGCGGGGCGGGTGCCCATGCGCTCGACCGTGAGCGGGGAGATCTGCCGCGGCGAGGAGCTCGGTCCGGACTACTGGGCGAGGAACCTCCGGGATCCGGTGCTGTTCTCGGGCGCCGTGCAGCGGCTCGCGGACGACGGGCACGCGCTGTTCATCGAGATGAGCCCGCACCCGATCCTGACGCCCGCCGTCGAGGAAGGGCTGCGCGCGAGGGCGCCCGGGGGCGCGGCGATCCCGTCGATGCGGCGCGAGCGGGACGAGAAGCGTTGCCTGCTGGAGGCGCTCGGGGCGCTCTACGCGCACGGCTACCCCGTCGACTGGGAGCGGCAGTATCCGTCAGGGGGACGCTGCGTCTCGCTCCCGGCGTATCCGTGGCAGCGAGAGCGCTACTGGATCGACGAGGCCCCTCGGGCGCCCTCGCTGCAGCGGCACCTCGCGGCGCCGGACGGCGACGAGGAGCTGCTGTACGCCGTCGACTGGGAGCGCCGCGCGCCGGTGCCAGCGAGCGGCGAGGGCCGCTCGCCGCCCGCCGGCGCCTGGCTCGTGCTCGCGGACCGGACCGGGACCGGCGCGGAGCTCGCGGAGCTCCTGCGCCAGCGGGGCGATACCTGCGTCATCGCGGTGGCAGGTGACGTCACGGCGCGCCTCGAGCCCGGCCTCTACGAGCTGGACCCCGCAGATCCCATGGCGTTCCGGTTCCTGCTCGGGGACGCGTTCGGCGGCCCGGCGTGCCGGGGCGTCGTGCACCTGTGGAGCCTGGACGCGCAGGCCGCGGACGGCGTCACGCTGGAGACGCTGGAGCGGGATCAGCGCCTCGGGACGCTGAGCGCGATGTTCCTCGCGCAGGCGCTCCTGCGCAGGGGGTGGCGCGACGCGCCCAGGCTGTGGCTCGTGACCCGCGGCGCGCAGGCGGTGGCGGAGGCCGCGCCGGTGTCGGTGTCTCAGGCGCCGCTCCTGGGCTTCGGCCGCGTGCTCGCCTCCGAGCACCCGGAGCTCCGGTGCACGCGCGTGGACCTCTCGCCCTCCCGCGCGCGGGGGGACGCCGCGTCGCTGGTGCGAGAGCTCGACGCGACGGACGACGAGGATCACATCGCGCTGCGGGCTGGCGAGCGCTACGTCGCGCGGATGGCGCGCAGCGCGCTCCGGGGCGGGCGCGCCGGCGGCGTCGAGCTGCGGCCGGACGGCAGCTACCTCATCGTCGGCGGGCTCGGGGGGCTCGGCCTCTCACTGGCGCGCTGGATGGTGGCCCGCGGCGCCCGCCACCTCGTGCTGGCGGGCCGCAGCGGCGCATCCGACGAGGCGCGGCGCGCGATCGGCGCGCTGGAGGCGCTGGGCGCGCAGGTGGTGGTGGCCCAGGCGGACGTGTCGCGCCGCGAGCAGGTCGTCGAGCTCCTCGCGGCGATCGACCGGCGCGCGCCGCCGCTCCGCGGGGTCGTCCACGCGGCCATGGTCATCGCCGACAGCACGGTGATGGAGCAGAGCATCGAGCGTTTCTGGAGGACCATGGCCCCGAAGATGCACGGCGCGTGGAACCTGCACGAGCTGACCGCGGGCAGGCCACTCGATTTCTTCGTGATGTACTCGTCGGTGGCCTCGCTGCTCGGCGCGCCGGGCCACGGGAACTACACCGCCGCGAGCGCGTTCCTGGACGCCCTCGCGCATCACCGGCGCGCGCTCGGGCTGCCCGCGCTGAGCATCAACTGGGGGCTCTTCTCCGACGTGGGCATCGCGGTCCGGCAGGCCGACGTCATGGGCCGCGTGGGCGACCGGGGGATGGACAGCCTCACGGAGGCGGACGGGCTGCGGATGCTGGAGCGCCTGCTCGCCGCGGACATGCCCCAGATCGCGGTCGTCCGGTTCAACGTGCACCGGTGGCTCGAGTCCTACCCGAGCGTCGCGCGGTGGCGCTACTGGGACAAGCTCACGCGCGAGCGCGCCCGCGCGGCGCCGAGGTCGTCGGACATCGTCCGGGTCCGCGAGGCGCTGGAGAGGGAGCTGCCCGAGGAGCGCCGGTTCCGCCTGCAAGGGCACCTGAAGGAGCAGCTCGGCCGCGTGCTCCGCGTGGACCCGGCCGCGGTCGATCCGACCGAGGTGTTCGCCAGCCTCGGGATGGACTCGCTGACGAGCCTCGAGTTCCGCAATCGTCTCGAGTCCAGCCTCGGGCTCAGCCTCTCGGCGACGCTGCTGTTCACGTACCCGAGCATCGCATCGCTCGCCGACCACCTGCTCACCGAGATCGAGACGGCCGATGGCCGTGCCGAGGAGGCGACCCAGCGGACCTTCGCCGATGGCCTCGGCGACCTCGATGGCCGTGCGCTGCTGAGCCTTCTTGACGAGGAGTTGACGCTAGCCAGCGGGAGGAAATCGGTATGAGCGCGCCGGTGACAGACTACGAGGCTCGTTTGCGGCAAGCGATCGCCACCATCCGGGAGCTCCGATCCGAGCGAGACGCCCTCGCGCGCGCGAGGTCCGAGCCGATCGCCGTCATCGGCATGGCGTGCCGGTTTCCGGGCGGCGCGTCGACGCCGGAGGCCTACTGGCGGTTGCTCGAGGACGGCGTGGACGCGGTCACGGAGATCCCCGCCGATCGGTGGCGCCTCGAGCCGATGCCGGACGAGGCCCCGGACCCGCGGGCGCGGGCGATCCGCTGGGGCGCCTTCCTCCGGGATGTGGACCTGTTCGACGCGCAATTCTTCGGGATCTCGCCGCGCGAGGCGGAGCGCATGGATCCGCAGCAGCGCCTCCTGCTCGAGGTGGCCTGGGAGGCCCTGGAGCGCGCCGGGCAGGTCCCGGAGCGGCTCGCGGGCACCAGCACGGGCGTCTTCCTGGGCATGAGCAACAACGATTACGCCCACCTGTGCGGCGTGTTCGAGCCCGGCGCGCAGGACATCCACGCCGTGACGGGCAACTTCTTCTCCTTCCCCGCAGGCAGGCTGTCCTACACGCTCGGCCTCCAGGGGCCGAGCTTGACCATCGATACGGCGTGCTCGTCGTCGCTCGTGGCGATTCACCTCGCCTGCCAGAGCTTGCGGAGCGGCGAGTGCTCGCTCGCCCTCGCGGGCGGGGTCAGCCTCATCCTGTCGCCCGTGATGATGCGGCTCGTCGCGACGACGGGGGCGCTCTCACCGGACGGCCGGTGCAAGGTCTTCGACGCGGAGGCGAGCGGCTTCGTGCGCGGCGAAGGGTGCGGGCTCGTGCTCCTGAAGCGGCTCTCCGACGCGCAGGCCGACGGCGATCCCATCTGCGCCGTCCTCCGGGGCTCGGCGGTCAACCAGGACGGCCGCTCCACGGGGATGACCGCTCCCAACGTCCTCTCCCAGCAGTCGATGCTGAAGAAGGCCCTGGAGAGCGCCGGGGTGCAGGCCTCGGAGATCGGTTATGTGGAGGCGCACGGGACGGGGACCTCGCTCGGCGATCCGATCGAGGTCGAGGCGCTCGCGCAGGTCGTGGGGAGGCCGCGCGCGACCGGGGCCGGGTGTGTCCTCGGGGCGGTGAAGACGAACATCGGTCACCTCGAGGCGGCCGCCGGCGTGGCGGGGTTGATCAAGGCGATGCTCGCCCTCCAGCACGGCGCCATCCCGGCGAACCTCCACTTCAGGGCGCTCAACCCGCGCATCAAGCTGGAGGGCACGTCGCTCGTCCTCCCCACGCGCAAGCTCGCGTGGAAGGCGGGCGGCGCCGCGCGCCTCGCCGGCGTGAGCGCGTTCGGCCTGAGCGGGACCAATGCGCATGTGATCCTGGAGGAGGCGCCGCCGAGCGCCGCCGCCTCGGCGGGCGAGCCGCCGGTCGTGCTCTTGCCCCTCTCGGCGAGGACCCCGGAGGCGCTCCTCGCGGCAGCGCGGGCGTTCCGCGATCTCCTGCGCGAGCCCGTCACGGACGCGTCCCCGCGCCTCGCGGACATCGCCTACACGGCGAGCGTCCGGCGGAGCCACCACGGCCACCGGCTGGCCGTGGTGGGGAGCTCGCGGGACGAGCTCGCGGCGTCGCTGGACGCCTGCGCCGAGGGACAGGTGCCGCCGGGGGCGACCCGCGGCGTCGCGGAGCCGGGAGCGCGGGCCCGCGTGGTCTTCGTGTTCTCGGGGCAGGGATCGCAGTGGACCGGCATGCACCGGGAGCTGCTCGCGGAGGAGCCGAGCTACCGCGCCGCGCTCGAGGCCTGCGACGCGCTCGTGCGGCGCCACGCGGGCTGGTCGCTCCTGGACGAGCTCGCGGCGCCCGAGGCGACCTCGCGCTTGCAGGAGACGGAGGTGGCCCAGCCGGCGCTCCTCGCCGTCCAGGTGGCCATGACCGAGCTCTGGCGGTCCCTGGACATCCGGCCCGGCGCGGTCGTCGGGCACAGCGTCGGCGAGATCGCGGCCGCGCACGTCGCGGGCGCCCTGAGCCTGGAGGAAGCCGTCCGGCTCGTGGTGCTGCGCGGGCGCCTGATGCAGCGGACGAAGGGGCACGGGAAGATGGCCCTCGTCGCGGTGCCCGCCGAGGAGGCGGCGCGTGTCATCGAGGGCTCGGGCGATCGGCTCACCATCGCGGCCGTCAACGATCCGCGCTCGGCCGTGCTGGCCGGCGAAGAGTCGGCGCTCTCGGACGCGCTGCGCCGCCTGCGCGAGGAGGGGGTTGACTGCCGCCTGCTGCCGGTGAGCCACGCGTTCCACAGCGTGCAGATGGCGCCGCTGGATCGCGAGCTGGAGGCCGCGCTCTCCGGGCTCTCTCCGCGGAAGGCGGCGCTGCCGCTGTTCAGCACGGTGAGCGGCGCGCAGGTCGCGGGGAGCGAGCTCGATCCGGCGTACTGGGCGAGGAACATGAGAGAGCCGGTGCGGTTCGCGGGCGCCATCGACGGGGCGCTGGCCGCGGGGCACCGGCTCTTCCTCGAGGTCGGCCCGCACCCCGTCCTCTCCGGCCACCTCCAGCAATGCTTCTCCGCGCGGGGGGTGGAGGCTCATGCGGTCTTCTCGCTCCGGCGAGGGCTCCCGGCGCGTCGGTGCCTGTTGCAGTCGCTCGGGGCGCTCCACGCGCACGGCCACGCCGTCGACTGGAAGCGCCTCTACCCGGCTGGAGGGCGCTGCGTCTCGCTGCCCACGTATGCGTGGCAGCGGACGCGGCACTGGATCGAGCGCGAGCGACCGGAGGCGCCCGCCGTCGCGGCCGCGCCGCGCGCGTCCGGCGGCGCGCCCGAGGCGGCGAGCGGGGCGGCGGCGGTCGCCCTGGTCGAGCGCCTCAGGGCAGCGACGGCCGACGAGCGCCGGCGGGTGCTCGAGGGGTGGCTGC
The DNA here is from genome assembly GCA_051717205.1 of Sorangium sp. So ce1128. Classification (GTDB taxonomy): domain Bacteria; phylum Myxococcota_A; class Polyangia; order Polyangiales; family Polyangiaceae; genus Sorangium. The sequence goes on along the minus strand of CP181432.1, from coordinate 12,247,831 downwards.
AGACCTTCGCGGCGCAGACGCTGGGGCTCGACGCGCCCGAGAGGATCGCGCCGGGCGCGAGCCTGCTCGATCTGGGGCTCGACTCGCTGATGAGCCTGGAGCTCCGCGACCGGATCGCGCTGAGCCTCAACGTCAAGCTGCCGATCAACCTGCTGCTCGAGCACCCGACCGTCGCGGCGCTCGCCGAGCGCGCGCTGGACGCGCTGAGCTTGCCCGCGCCGCCGGACGGCGAGCGTGGCCACCAGGACGGCGGAGCGCGGCGGAGGTCGCCGCTCGTCGCGATCCAGCCCGGCGGCGAGGGATCGCCGTTCTTCTGTGTCCACCCGTTCGGCGGGCCGGTGCTCTGCTACACCGAGCTCGCCCGCCACCTGGGGACGGAGCGGCCCTTCTACGGCCTCCAGGCGATCGGGCTGGAGGACGGCGTCGCGCCCGACGACCAGATCGAGGACATGGCCGCGCGTTACCTCGAGGCCATCCGGGCCGTGAAGCCGGCTGGCCCCTACCTGCTCGGCGGCTGGTCGCTCGGCGGGCTCGTCGCGTTCGAGATGGCGCACCAGCTCGTGCGGTGCGGCGAGCGCGTCGCGCTGCTGGCCATGATCGATGGCTACATCTCGATCCGGACCACCCCCGAGCGCCGGCTGTGGCAGCTCGTCGAGTCCGCGAAGATGGTCCACCCCGGGATGGCGTACGACGAGCTCCGCCGGCTCGACGAGGGCGAGCTGACGGAGCTCGTCCTCGGCGCGGCGCGCGGCGTGGCGCCGGGCTTAGCCGACGCGGTGAGGCGCCTCGGGGCGGCTCACGGGCGGGCCGCGCGCTCCTACGTGATGCCGCGTTATGGTGGTCGTGTGGTCTATTTCCGTGCAGCGCAGCAGCCGCCGCCCGGCCCCTTCGGTCCGGTGACGGAGCCCTACGGGACTCTCTATCAGCCCATGGATGGGATCTCGTCACAACCGATCGAGATCCATGAAGTGCCGGGGTCTCATCACACGATGCTCCGGGAGCCTCACGTCGGGGCGCTGGCAGAGCGGCTCAGGGAGCGCTTGCGCACCGTCGATATCCGCCCCTGAGACCACAGTGAGGCGCGCGGCGCCCTGGTAGGCCGCGCCGCGCGCAGAGGGCAGATCGAAGCACACGGAATGCTCTGTGGTCCCTCGCTCGGCATCTGCTCGGGCGTGCAGCTGCGCTGCCCGCCCCGATATGTCTGCAATGAGATACTACACACCCCGAGCGAATTACGATAGGAGTTTGGTGGGCAGCAGAACGATCGGCTGCTCTGGTGCGTTCGCGGCCGGGCGGTCTCCATGCGCAGTCGGCCGGCGTGAGGAGGGCAGGATGGACAACAGCACGGCGGTAACCTTCTCGTCCGGTAAGATCTGGTTCGACGAGGTGAATGGGATTACCCGGGTCGAGTTCGCGCCAGGGACCCATCAGACGCTCCAGGTCGCCCGGGAGGTCATCGCCGGTATCAACTCGATCATCAACGGCGTGCGGCGGCCGGTGCTCGTCGATCTCACTAACGTGAAGGCGATCGACCGCGACGCCCGGTCCTACTACGGAGGCCCCGAGGCGACGGCGAGCTGGTCTGCTGCGGCGATGCTGGCCGACTCGCCATTGAGCACGACCATCGCGAACATCTGGCTGGCGGTCTTCAGCGCGGTTCACGGCAAGCGCGCCAACCCGTCCAAGATCTTCTCCGACGAGACGGCCGCGGTCGAGTGGTTGAAAGGGTTCCGCTCGTGAACGAAGGAGAGCCGTCATCCGACTCTCGTGTTGCCGAGCTATGCTCGATCCTCCTCGGGGCGAATCCAGCGCTGGGCGAGGTCCCAACCGGAGCCGGCTTCGACCTGGCGAAGCGCGCCGCCGAGGCGCTCGTGGCGGAGGTGCTCGACCGGCGGGCGAGGGAGGAGCGGCTGGAGCGCCGGCTCAGCGACATCATGGTGATGCTCAACTCCATCGTGTCGTTCGACTTCTCGAAGCGGGCGGCGGTCGGCGAGCAAGGCGACTCCTGGGACGCGCTGGCGCTCGGCCTGAACATGGTGGCCGAGGAGCTCTCCTCCCGGGTGGTCTCCAGGGAGTACGTCGATAACATCCTCCAGTCGATGAGCGATCTGCTCGTCGTCGTGGACAAGGCGGGCATCATCACCAGCGTGAACGCCGCGGCGTGCCGCCTGTCGGCCTACGTCGCCGAGGAGCTCTTGGGCGCGCCGGCGAGCAGCATCTTTCCGGCCGCGTTCCCCTGCACGATGGGCGATGACGAGAGCAGCATCCTCCTCGAGGAGACGGCGTTCCTGAAGAAGACCGGGGAGGTCGTCGCTGTCTCTCTCTCGGCCTCCGTCATCGCTGACGGCGTCGGGGAGGCGCAGGGGCTCGTCTGCGTCGCGCGAGACCTCTCCGAGCGCAAGCGCCTCGAGGAAGAGGAGCGCCAGCGCCTCCAGCAGGTGGTGGAGACCCAGGCGCTCCTGCTCGAGGAGCTGTCGACGCCGCTCATGCCGATCGCCGATGAGATCCTGGCCATGCCGGTGATCGGATCCGTGGATGACCGCCGCTCGACCCAGATCCTGGAGACGCTGCTGAACGGCGTCGTGGCGCGGGAGGCGCGGATGGTCATCATCGATATCACCGGCGTGAGGAAGATCGACGCGCGGGCGGTGCAGGGGATCGTCAACGCGGTCAAGGCGGTGAGGCTCCTCGGCGCGCAGGTGGTCCTGACCGGTATCCGGCCGGAGGTCGCGGTCGCGCTCATGGCGCTCGATTTCAACCTGGGTGGTGTCCTCACGTTCGGCTCGCTGCAGACCGGCATCGCACATGCCATGAGGCAGGTCCGGCAGGTCAAGCCGGAGAACGTCAAGCCGGGCTGAACGGACAGGCATCGTGGCCGCGGGTGGCGAGCCCGGCATCGTCCTTGCTCGCATCGCGCCCGCCGCGCCTCCGGTGAGGCGTGCCCTGGAAGGGGAACACGATGCGCAAAACACTTCTTCACTTTCACGTCGTCCCGATCCTCCTCGCCCTCGCCGCCGGCTGCTCCGGCGAGAGCCGCCCGCAGCCCGAGCCCGGCCCGGGCGGCACGGAGAATCCGCCCGCGCAGCTCGGGCCCGAGCAGCAGGCGGAGCTCACCGCGCTGCTCGACGAGCGCGAGGTCTCGGCGGACATGACCGCCGGGGACTTCGCCTCGAAGTACGCCGTCGCCTTCGCCTCGAGCCTGCCTTACGCGCCGGCGGACGCGGAGCACCTGTCGCTCATCCAGGGCTCCTCGCTCAGCCTCGACGAGGACGAGCTCGCGAAGCTCTCGAAGAACGGCTTCGTCATCTCGGAGAAGAAGAGCTTCCCGACCTTCGTGTACGGCTACGAGAGCATCTACGCGCTCGACCTGCCGCTCTACGTGTCCGCGGACTCGATCCTGTACGCGGTCCACCGCTCGTACGACGCGATCCTCAAGGCCGTGGAGCTCGCGTCGCTCGCCCCCGAGCTCGCCAAGATGCTCGAGGAGATGCGCGCGCGGCTCGCCGCCGGCGCGGGCAGGGAGCTCGGCGACAAGGCGCGCGCCGACGCGGACCTCTTCACGGCCGTGGCGCTCGCGCTGCTGACCGAGGAGAGCGTCGCGCCCGTCGCGGGCGCCAGCGCCGCGACGATCGACGAGCTCGTCGCGGGCGCCAGGGCCCACCAGGGCATGGCCGAGGTGAGCCTCTTCGGCTCCGACCGGCTCATGGACTTCTCGCAGTTCGAGCCCCGAGGCCACTACACCGACCAGCCCGAGCTCGGGCGCTACTTCCGCAGCATGATGTGGCTCGGCCGCGTGGACTTCCGCTTCCTCGAGACCCAGTCCGACGGCAAGCAGCTCTTCCAGCGGCGGCAGCTCGAGGGCGCGTACGTGCTGCGCGCGCTCGCCGAGGCGAAGACCCTCGACCGCTACACGCGCATCGACGACGCGATCCAGGCCTTCGTCGGCGAGAGCGACTACATGACGCTGCCCGAGCTCGACGCCCTGCTCAAGGACCTCGATCTCAGCGACGCCGCCGGGCTCGCCGGCGTCCCGGACGAGCGGATCGCCGAGGTCATCGTGAAGAAGGGCCACGGGACGCAGCGGATCTCGAGCCACATCATGATCAACGGGCTCGACAAGGGCACGCTGCCGCTCTCGTCGAGCTTCGCGATGCTCGGCCAGCGGTACGTCGTCGACTCGCACGTGTTCTCGAACGTTGTCTACGACCGGGTGCAGGGCGGGACCGTCAAGCGCATGATGCCGAACCCGCTCGACGTCGGCTTCGCCGCGCTGGGCAACGATCAGGCGGGCCTGCTGCTCGGGTCCGAGCTCGGCCAGTTCCCCTACGCGCCCGACCTGCACATGATGCGCGTGCTCGTCGACGCGCACCCGGCGGACTTCTGGAGCAAGAACCTCTATAACCGCTGGCTCGTCGCGCTGCGGGAGCTGTCGCCGGCGCAGGCGCTCGCCGACACCGAGGGGCTGCCGGAGGTCGCGAAGACCGAGGCGTGGGGCCGGCGCCTCCTGAACACCCAGCTCGCCTCCTGGGCCGAGCTCCGGCACGACACCCTGCTTTACGCCAAGCAGTCGTACACCGGCGGCGCCACGTGCGAGTTCCCGGACGCCTACGTGGACCCGTACCCGGCGTTCTACGCGCGCATCGCCGAGCTGGCCGAGCACGGCGGCAACGTCGTCGGGACGCTCGATCTCTCGAGCGCGCCGTGGCTCGAGGAGACGGTCCCGGCCTACTTCGCGCGGCTCCACGACGTCGCGACGACGCTCGGCGAGATGGCCACGAACGAGCGCGCCGGGCTGCCCCTCACGCAGGAGCACCTCGATTTCATCAACCAGGCGGTCAAGATCCAGATGGGCTGCGGCTCGCCCGAGGGCGCCGAGGGCTGGTACGCCCAGCTCTTCTTCGACGTGATGGAGAGCGTGACCCAGGACCCGACGATCGCCGACGTGCACACGCAGCCGACCGACGAGTTCGGGACGCCGGTCGGGCGCGTGCTGCACGTGGGCACCGGCCTGCCGCGGCTCATGGTCGTCACCGCCGACCCCTGCGGCACGCCGCGCGCGTTCGTGGGGCTCGCCTCGTCGTACTTCGAGAAGATCACCGGGGACTTCGCGCGCATGACCGACGAGGAGTGGGCCGGCGACATCCAGGAGACGAGGCCCGACGACGTCGCCTGGATGAAGGACCTCGTCTCCCGCTGAACCCCGCAGGGAGCGCGCGGCCCCGGCGATCGCGCTCCAACGGAATGTGCCGAGCTGTGCCGGCGCGTCAGCGCGATCACGGTCAGCCCGGCGACCCCGCTCGGGTCGCTCCACCCTCTTCATGAGCCCACGCGCGGAGTGTGCTGTGGTTGAAATATGAGGGGGGGGGACGGTGGGAATCCACTCGCTAGCAGCTTCCTGCCTTCCAGCCCTCATGGGAGATCCGTGGTCGCCCGTGGCAGCGCCGCCGCTGGCGTCGCGCTCCCGGTCAGGGCGACGCCCCTCGCGGGGAACACAGCCCTTCAGGACACGAGCGCTCGCGCGGCGTCGCAGGGCGAGATCGTGAGTCGCACCGACGCCGGGAGCGCCCGACAGGGCCTCACGCCGCCGCGGCGGACGACTGGAACGCGCGCGAGAGCTCCTCGGGGGCTGGCAGCGCCGAGCTCACGAGCCCTCGCCGCGCGACAGCGAGCCAGCGGATCGGGTCGACGACAGCGCCGCTCGCGATCGCCGCGAGCAGGCGGCGGCGCATCCAGTCCTTGCGGCGGTAGAAGCTCGTGCCGTGCTCGGCCATGGGGCGCGGGACGTAGCTCGCCAGCGAGACGTGCGTCTTCTCGTGGAGCAGGAGATCGGTGAGCGCTGTGAACGCGACGGCGTCGTCGCGCAGGAGCACCGCGGTGAGCAGCGCCCGCACCCGCGCCGAGGCGAGGTTCACGCTGATGCCGCTCCCGTCGGTGTGCGCCATCTCGTCGGGGCCGTAGAGGTCCTGGTGCACCCAGATCGGCGACGTCGGCAGGTCAGCGGACTCGGAGATCGCCGCGTCGAGCCGCTCGATGATCGTCATGGCCGCGGCCGCGGCGCGGACGCCGGGCACAGCGGCCGCTGTCTTCAGGAGCAGGTCGCGCGAGGTGCGGGGCATCGGGCACGGCGCGGCGCCCGGCGGCCGCGGCGGCGCCGCCGCGGCGGGCTGGGCGTGCTGCGCGGCCGCGCCCTCGGTGGCGAGGCGCCGCCAGAACGCCAGCGCGAGCGGCTCGTCGAGCGCGAGGTACACGAGCTCCCCGGGCCGCGCGCCCGGCGCCCCGACGGCAGGCTCGGGCGCCGCCGACGAGGCGCCCAGCGGCCAGCGGGCGGTGCTCCGCGCCTGGGTCGACGGCAGCAGCGGGGCGCCCTCGAGCGGGCGGAGCACGCCGGACCGGTGGGCCTGGAGCAGCTCGCGCAGCGTGAGCGCCGCGCCGCGCCAGTGGAGCTGGCCGAGGGGCGGGGACGGCGCCGCCCCCGGAGGCCGCTGGCCGGCGTCGACCACGATCGACCGGAAGAGGGGCGCGTCGAGCAGCCCGCCCGCGAAGCGGATGACCTGCTCGGGGGCCGCCACCGTGGGCGTGCGCGCGAGCGGATCGAGCTCGTCCACCGCCTGGGCGGAGGCGATCGTGATGCTCTCGCCGAGCAGCGCCGCGTGCACGAGCCGGTCGAGCACCGACGAGAGCCGGTGATCCACCGCGCGCAGGAGCTCGCGGTCGTACAGGGCGTCGCGCAGGATGAACCGCTCGAACGCGGCGACGAGCGCCGCCTCGGTCGCCGCGGACGCGCTCGCCGCGACCGCGGAGCGGCCCTTGTTGAGCGGCACGCCGAGCGGCAGCTCCGCGACCAGGCCGAAGCCGGCCGCCGTGATCGCCCGCGCGAGCTCGCGGTGGAGCCCGAGCTCCGGGCCAGGGAAGGGGTCGACCCGCGTCGCCACGGTGAGCCCCTTCTGGGTGATCGTGAGCTGCGGCTCGACGCCGTCGCCCCGGCCCACGAAGAGCTCGAGGGCGCCGCAGATCTCGCCCGACGGCGGGAGCCGGAGCGGCACCTCCGCGGCGCGGCGGAGGCGCGCCCGCGCCGTGTTGACGAGCGCGCCGTCCACGTAGATCCGCGCGACCGCCGGGTCGACCAGCCCCGCCGCCGCGGCGACCTCCGCGGCGAGCGCCGGCCGCGAGATCGGCTGCGCGAGGGAGAGCCGCACCGAGGTGCCCGTCGCCGGGCGGCGCGGCGGCGCCGGGGTGCGCCCGGGGCGCGCGGCGTGATCCCCCGCGGGCGGCGCGGGCGTGGGAGGCGGGCGGGGCAGGGGCAGGAGCGTCCACGAGAAGTCCTCGTGGCGCGGCCCCGCGCCGAGCGGCGCGACGAGCAGCCGGTGCCCGCCCGAGGCCGTCGCCGTGACCACCTCGATCCATGGCGCGATCTCCAGCGCCGAGAAGAAGCCGATCCCGTGCTCGCCGATCGCGTCGAGCTCGCCCGCCTTGCCGCTCCGGAACGGGACCAGCAGATCGGTCAGCAGCTCGGTCCGGGTCATGCCGCGGCCCTGGTCGGTGACCGAGATCTCGCGCCCGTCCTCGGTCGAGCGGACGTCGATGCGCGCGCCCGCGGGCGACGCGTCGAGCGCGTTCTGGAGCAGCTCGCGGAGCGGGCCGACCCGCGACGACGCCTGCGCGTAGATGGTGCGCGAGAGGATGCGCTGCGCGAGGTCGGGCACCGTGGCCTCGCTGCGGCAGGCGGCGACGAGGGCGAGGCGCTCCGCGCTGCTCGCCTCGAGGTAGGCATCGGCGCGGCCGTGGATCCGCACGAGGAGCAGCTCCGAGAAAAGCCCGTACGAGATCTGGGTCATGGCTCGCCTCCGGACGTCCTTTCGCCGGGCCGGGGCGCGGCGCAGGCCGCCCCGTCCACGGGTTCACCGACGATGAGATCGCGCTCGAGATCGGCCTCGCGCACCCCGGAGGCCCGGTCGAAGGCGGCGCGCAGCGCGTACCAGTCGCTCCAGCCGGAGGGCCGCCGCACCGCCGGGCTGTCGTCGCGGATGAGCAGGAGCCGGCGCGTCCCGAGGCACGGCAGCGGGCCGGCAGGCCGCCGCCCCGCCGCCTCAGGGAACGGGGGCATGCCCGGAGCCCGGCGCGGCGCGGCGGCGTCCGCGCCGCCGCCGCGGTCCGGCGGGAGCCGGCTGCGGCAGAGGGCGACCATGGTCGTGTGCGGGTTCGCCGCGCGGGCGAGCAGCAGCGGCAGCCCCGCGAGATCGCCGCGGCGCCGCGCGAGGGCCGAGAGCGTCTCCGGGGGGTCGAGCTCGAGCTCGTCCTCGAGGAGCTCGCGCTCGCCGGGCAGGTACGGCTGCCACTCGCGCTCCGCCCAGAAGCTCTCGGGCACGAAGAGCCGCTCGGCCACGCTCGGCCCGAGGAACCCGAGCAGCGCCTCCCGTCGCTCGGGCGTCACCATGCAGCGGCCGGGGCCGAGCAGGGCGCGCGCGAGATCGCGGGCCACCTCGTCCCAGCCGGCGGACTGCAGCATGAGGGCGCTGATCTGCGCGGCCATCTCGGCGAGCCGGTCTCGCGTGCGCCGGCCCTCGCCGCTCGCGGCGGCGAGCTGGATGAGCCGCCGGTAGAAGGCCGTCGCGACAGCGGTGAACTCCGGCCCTACCTTGAGCGCGTCGCGCCCCTCGGTCAGCTCGACGGCGGCCGGGAAATCGATGAGCGCGAGCTCGGCGAGGGCGAGGCAGGCGTCGACCTTGACGCCGGCGTGGAAGGTGGCCGCCGAGATGCTCGGGAGCAGCCCCCGCCCGCCGACGTGGAACCGCGCGAGGAGCGCGCGCTCGCGCGCCTCCGCGGCCTCCGCGGCCTCCTCGCGACGCGCGCGCGCCGCCCCCGCGGGGCCGCTCGCCCCGGCGGGCGCGCCGGCGCCAGCGGGGCCGCCCGCGCCGGCGGAGCCGTCCGCGCCGGCGAGGGCTCCGCCGGGGGGCGCGATCCGCTCCTGGATGAGCTGCCCGCCCGAGATGAGCCGGCCGTCGTTCACGGCCGCGCCGTCGAGCAGCACGAGGGCGCGGCTCGCGGGGAAGAAGTGGAGCGCGTCGCGCAGGTACGCGCGCACCGCGCTCGCCTCGAGCAGCGCCGACGTCACGCGCACGCGCGTGCCGAGCAGCGGCGCGATCCGGCGCACCGAGCACATGAGGGCGGCGGCGAGCTCGGGCGCCGCGCGGCCGCGGGCGCTCCCGACCTCCTCGGGCGCCGACGCGGGCGCGTCGGGCGCGTCGCCCGCGCCGGGCCAGGCCACGACGCGGATCGCCCACCCCTCGATGCCGTCGCCGGTGGTGAGGTGCAGGCTGAAGCTCTCCGGATCCGAGAGCCCGAACCCGAGCACCGAGAAGAACCCGACGCCGAAGCGGCCCAGATCGATCCCGGGCCGCTTGTCTGTCGCGAACGGGATGAGCAGCCGTGAGAGGATTGCCCGAAGCCCCATGCCGACGCCCGTGTCGCAGACGTCGACCCGCCCGTCGGTGACGGTGACGTCGACGAGCGGCTGCGGCGCGCGGGCCGCGTCCGCGGCGTTGAGCACGAGCTCGATGAGCGGCCGGAGCGGGTGACCGAACTGACGGGAGATCTCCTCGTCGAGGATCTTGAGCAGGTACGCGCGATCGATCGGCGGCTCCACGAGGTCGCGCTGCCCTGCGCACAGCGCCTCGAGCGCCGGGCGGTGCAGGCCGACGGCGACGAGCTCGTGCAGCGATCCGAGGAAGTACAGCCCGGCATCCCCTGGCAAAGGCGCGGTGCGTCGGCCGCCCCCGTCACCGCCCGCTCCGTAGTGCGCGTGCACGCTCGACTGCTCCCCCTCACGCCCGCCCTCGACACCTCCCTGCGCGAAGTGCGCGCACCCACCGTGCGAATGCGCGCCGAGTGAGCGCCGAGCGGCGAACGATCGGCGGAGCTTTCACCGCCCGTGCCGAGCCGAGCTGTCGGGCGACGACCGTCCGTCCTTCAGCGCAGCCGCCGGGGGCATCGGCCTCCCGGCGCGCCGGCCTAGCCCGCGGCGCGCCGCGCCGGCGGCGAGCTCGGGGCGCCGCGCTCCTCGTCTTGCTCCGCGTCGTCGCTGTCGGCGAGCAGCCCCGCGGAGCCGCGGGGGAGCGTGGCGCTCTGCGGCTGTGTGGAGCTCTGGGGCAGCGGCGTGGAGCTCTGGGGCATCGGCGTGGAGGTCTGAGGCAGGTCGGAGATGTGGGGCAGCCCGGAGAGCTCCAGCGCGCTCCACTTGCCCGGGGGCGGGATCGAGATCATCCCGGCGCGCTCGCGCTCCAGGCGCGCGTTCAGCTCGCCCCCGATGAGCAGCGCCAGGGCCAGCAGCCACAGCCAGAAGAGGAAGATCGCGACGGTCGCGAGGCTCCCGTAGAACGTGGCGTAGCGGCCGAGGGTGGCGACGTAGAGGGAGAAGAGGGTCGACACGATCGACCAGAGCACCACGGTGAGCACCGCGCCCGGGAAGATCCGGCGCCGCTCGACGTTCGGCCGCTGGATCGAGATCCTGAAGAACGCGGCGACCATGCAGATGACGAGCCCCGCGGGGAGCGCGAACGCGACGATGCGGGCGCCGATGGAGCCCGACAGCGTGCCGATCAGCACGCCCACGCCGGCGACCACGGGCACCACGGCCAGGCTGGCCATCACGCACGCCGCCGCGATCGCCCTGCGGACGTACCAGGGGCGCTCGCGCGTGTTGTAGATGGTGTCGAACACGCCCATGGCGGTCGAGAGCCCGGAGGACGTGATCCAGAGGAAGCCGGTGATGCTGATCGGGGCGACCGCCGAGGACTGCGAGAGCCGGATGAGCTCCTCCGAGACGAGCACGGCGACCCCCGGCGGCGCCGCCTGGAGGATCGGCCGCACCACCACGTCCGACCACTGGTGGATCCGGCTGAGCACGTAGCCGGCGAAGGCGGCGAGGGGGATCAGGCTGAGGAACGCGTCGAAGGCCATGGCGCTCGCGGCGCGCGGCCCGTTGTGGCGATCCAGGCTGATGATGACGCTCCACACCGCCTTGGCGGCGCGGTGGCGCTCGATGTGTCGCCGGATCGGAGCGGGCACACGAGCAGCCTCGCTCTCCCTGGTGCGGGGCGCAATACCATCTGCCGCGCGCTCCCGGCTCCGGCGATCTCGGGACGGCGGCATATTCCGGGTCGCGCACCCGAGCGCGTGGGCCGAGGAGGCGCGGGCGGCACGTGCGGGTCGGTCCCACACGAGGGAGAGCCCGCCGGAAGCGGTGATGATCGAGGCGCGCGAGTGCAGGGGAGGCAGCGCTCGGCTCGCGCGCACGGCTCCGCCGGGCGGGCGCGCCTAGGCGCCGGCGTTCCTGTCGGCGGCGAGGAGGCTCTGCACCGCGTAGGGCACCGACTCGACGCCGGCGAGCTCGGCGAGGGCGTAGGCGATGTGCTCGCGGCTCGCGTGCGGCGGGATGCCGACGATCGCCCAGGAGCCCCCCTCGCCGCGCTGCAGGTTGCTCCCGCGCTCGACGCGGAGCGAGGCCAGGGCCGGGTAGACGGCCACGGTCATCCGCTTCGGCCGCAGGCGGTCCAGCGCGCGCATGGCGAAGGCGATCCGGTCGAACTCGCTGGGATCGCGGTACTCGACGTGCCGCTGCCGGTCGATCTCCACATGGTGGGCATCACGCTCGCGCACGGCGTGAGCATAGCCCAAGCGGGCCGCCGCGCTGCCGGGGCGCGAGCGGCCTCCACGGGCGCCGGTGCCGGCCGGCGCCCGCCGAGGCGGCCCGAGACGCGTGCAACCGGGCGGCTCATCGGTTCTCCTGGGTGAATCCGCCGACACGTCTCCCGGGTGAGTCTACAGGCTGATCGACTTCGGGATCGCCGCCGCGGACGCGCCGATCCGCCGCGCGCCCGCCGCCGAGCGGCCTGGCGCGGCGGAGGCGGCGCGGGTGGTCCTCCTCTCGCTGACCACGCCCAGGGGACGCGGCGACGCGGGCGCGCGCCGAGCTCGCGCGCACCGTGGGGCCCGCTGGCGAGCCCTCGCCGTAAAGAAGCTTCTCGTAGAGGTCGCCGTAGAGCGTCGGCGCCGACGGGAATCACCGCGCTACCGCAGGATCTCCTCGAGCAACGCGTTCGACTGGCCGCGGCGATCCTCGCCGAACGACGAGACGCCCAGGCCGTAGTACTGGTTCATGATGGTGAACCACAGATCGCGGAGCTGGCGGTCTTTGCCGAGCTCGTTGTAGGCGACGTGCGCGTCGTTCAGGAAGACGCCGTCGCCGCCCAGGAGCACGATGGGCAGGTCGTACCCGTCGTGATCGTGCGAGCGCATCTCGCTCATGTGTATCATGACGCAGTGATCGAGCACCGTGCCGTCGCCCTCGGGGATCGCGTCGAGCCGCTGCGCGAGCTGCGCGCTCTTCTGGTTGAGCCAGCAGTTGATCGCCGCGTAGTCGAGGTTGCTCTGCGCGACGATCTTGTACCGGCCGTCCTGGGTCGCGCGGTCCAGGTTGCCGGCGGCGTGCTGGGCTGAGTGGTAGTGCAGGCTGCTCTCTCTCCTGTACGCGAGTCCCACCTTGGCGCGGACGTCCTCGGGGATGCACCGATACTCGAACTCGGAGCGCATGTCGTCGAGCATGTGGGTGATCACGCGCGTCACGTCGCATTGAATGGCCATGACGATGAGGTCGATCATGACCTGCGCGTGATCTTCGTGCTTGTACGGGCCGGCTCCCGTGTTGTCGTTCTCGTTGAGCCCCTCCGCCTGGCCCGGCGGCTCGGGGACCACGCCGGGCTGGCTGATCGGGGTGCAGCCCAGGCCCGCCGTGGGGGTCATCGTCGACTCGACGCGGGTCGCGTTCTTCTCGATCTCGCGCAGCGAGTCCAGGTATTGCTGGACGATCTTGCGATCCTCGGAGCCGACCCGGTTCATGAGCGAGTTCGCGTCCGCGAGCACGCCGTCGATGACGCTCTTCTCGGTCGCCGCGCGGCGCTCCGCCTCGATCCTGGCCTGCTCGTCGCTCTGCCCTGGCACGGACCCCGCGCCCGCGCCCGCGCTGACGAGCGCGTCGAACACCGCCTTCGGGTTGACCGAGCGCTTCAGCGGCTCGCGCGGGCTCTTCCAGGAGGTCACCTGATTGTAGGCGTAGCTGCGCTGGTCGAAGAAGCCGGGCTTGACGCCGAGCCCCGTCTGCAGCGAGGGGATGCGGGTCGCCTGCTCCGGGCCTGCCTTCTGGACGATGAGCTGGTCGACCGAGACGCCGTTGCCCACCCACTCGCCGAGGTCCTGGCCCGCCTCCCTCGCCATCTGATCGGCGTCCACGCAGGTCGAGAGCGCCGCGCCGAGGCGCGAGTGGGAAGGCTCGATGTAGGGGTGCTGCTCCGTGCTCCACGTGTAGTTGCCGAGGCGGCTTATCATGAGCATCTTCGACTTCACCGGCGCGAAGTGCTCGAGCACCCTCGGCAGCTTGAAATCGGCGCCCTTCAGCGTCTTTCCGAACGCCGGGGCCGTCTCCCACCAGTGATGGGGCGCCCCGTTCGGGAAGGTGCAGAGCAGGAAGCGCTTCGGGGTGCCGGGCTCCCCCGCGCGCGCCCCGCGCGGCGCGAGGCTCTCGAGCCACGGCAGCGCCAGGCAGACGCCCGCGCCGCGCAACAGGTTTCTGCGTGTCATCAAGCGTTTCATGTGCGCATCGCTCCTTCGTGCCTCGTCCTGTGCAGAAACAACGCGCGCGGCCTCACCGCGCCTTGTCCTTCGCTCGAAGGCGGAACGCCTCGCTGGTCACCACCTGCTTCACCAGATCCGCGACCGTCCCGCCGCCCCAGCGCGCGGTGATCTCCTTGAGCCTGGTCCTGTCCTCGCCGCTCGGGCGCCGGCGCAGGGCATAGCTGAAGAGCTGCTCGGAGGGGCACGTCCCCTGCCGGGCGCCCTCGACGAGCATTGGCACGAGGCCGGAGATGTCCTCGAACGCCGTGCCCTCGTACACCCCCGTCGCGTCGACCGGGTCGCCGTTCGGGTACGCGGTCCGGTAGGCGCCGATCGGGTCGAAGTTCTCCAGGCTCAGCCCGATGGGGTCGAGCACGTCGTGGCAGCCCGCGCAATCGGGAGACGCGCGGTGCTTCTCGAGCTCCTGGCGCACATTTAGGACGGGGCCCTCGTCCCCGCCCGCGGCGCCGAGCTCCGGGATGTCCACGTTGGCGGGCGGCGCCATGGGCACGCAGAAGAGCTGCTCCAGGATCGTCTTCGCGCGGGACGTGGGAGAGGTCCGGTCGGCGCGGGACGACAGCGTCAGGAATGCTGGGAGCGTGAGGAACCCCTCGCGCCCGCCCTCGGGGTCGTTCGCGTAGAGCGGCTCGAGCAGCTGGCTCTCCGGGTGGGGCGCCGTGAGGAACTCGGACCAAGGCCGCCCGCCGGTCGTGAAGCTCGCGAAGTAGGCGTTGACCTGATCGAGCATCGCGCCCTTCACCTCGTCGTTCCAGCTCGGGAACCGGGTCGCGTCGGCGGTGTGGCTGGGGAGCGTGCGCGTGCCGAGCCACTGCCCGAAGAAGTTCTGGAAGAAGGCGGCGCTCTTCGGGTCGGCCAGCATGCGGTCCACCTGCTGCCCGAGCTCGCCCTCGGTGGCCAGCTGATCGGCCTCCGCCGCGTCGAAGAGCTCCTCGTCCGGGAGCGAGCTCCAGAGCAGGTACGAGAGGCGCGACGCGATCTCGTAGCCGTTGAGGGCGCCCGGCGATCTCGCCGAGTCGGGGCCCAGCTCGATCCGGAGGAGGAAATGCGGCGACGTCAGCAGGGTCCGGACGACGTGCTGCACCGCCTGGACGGGGGACATCTCGAGGGCGGTCCGCGCGTGGGTGTACTGCGCCGCGTACCGCTCGACCTCCGCCGCGTCGAGCGGGCGCCGGAACGCGCGCAGCCCGAAGCGCTCGATGATCTCGCGCACGCACTCGTCGTCCGCGCCTTGCGCCGGCTCGCACACGAGGATCTTGGCGCGCTGCGCCTCGTTCGAGAACGCGTCCTCGGCGAGGTCCCTGGCGGCGTCGTAATACCCCTGGACCAGGACCTGCGAGAGGTTCGAGAGCGCGCTCACGTTCGCGTCGAAGCCCTTCGCGCCGAAGGCCGGGAAGCCGTCCGCGGGCCTCAGGCTCGTTCCCAGGAGGTGGGCGACTGTGGAATTGTACTCCGAGGCTGTCATGTGGTGCAGGGGCATCGCATCTACAGCGATGACGGCGTCCTGCTCCGGAGCGCCATCGCTCTGCTCTGGAGCGCCATCGCTCCCGAGGGTGCCAGTGCACGAGATGCTCAGGAGGCATCCCCCGGCAGCGAGCCAGGGACCTGCGAACACTCGGTCCAATCTGAACGTCATCATGGGCTCCCGCGTGTGGAATCGGCTGTTACCCCATTGTGACCGGTGCGCGCGGATTTTGTGATCAAATCGACCTCGCGGCCGCACGAAAATCAGGCCGTGCCCTGCGCGTAGAAGACTACGGTAATGGTGTTCTTCCTCGGGCTGCCCGGGTGTGGGGCGGACGTGGAGATCGCAGTGGGGCGCATGAATCCAGCGTCAGTGGCGAGCGGCGGTGAGGCGCGCAGCAGCGCAATTTTCTGCGATGCGCTGTCGCCACTCGCCGCCGGCTCACCGGTACACGTTCGACGGGGCGGGAGCGGTCGTCGCCGATACCGGCGGCGAGATCCTTGGCGGCGCGAGCCTCGATGGCGGAGGGGTGCTGCCCGCCCGGCGATGCGGCTCGAGCTCGACGGTACCACGCCAGCCGTCCCGCCGGCGCGGAACCAGCCGCTGCGGATCCCGCCCGCTGCGGCGAGCCCGGCGCCGATCGTCGGGCGAGCGCCTGCTCGACCTGCGCGCTCAGCGGAGCGCCCCCTCCACGGCCGCGCGCGTCCGCCGCCTGTCCTCGTCGGCCGGCTCGTCCGCGTCGCGAAGGGCGTTCAGGAGCGCCTGCTCGCCGGCGCCTAGGTCATCCATGGCGGCCTTCTCGGATCCTGGCGTGGTGGCGGTGCACCGCGTCGGAGAACGCCTGTCGAGCGGCCCTCAGCCGCGCATACACGGTGTTGACGTTCACCCCGATCCCCCGCGCGATCTCCGCCGGCGGCATCTCTTCCAGCTCGGCGAGGACGAGCACCACGCGCTTCTCCTTGTCGAGCGACGCCAGGAGGTCGTGCACCATGCGCGCGGTCTCCGCCCTCGTCATGGCCTCGTAGGGGCTGAGGTTGCTCGGCCCTGCGACCTGATCGGGATCCACGATCTCTCCTGTCCCGCGGTGGGCCGGGCTCTGGCGGCGCAGCGACCTCCGGTGCGTCTGCACGACGTTGACCACGATCCCGAAGATCCACGTCTTCAGCGAGGAGCGGCCCCGGAACTCCGGGAGCCGTCGGTGCACGACGACGAACACCTCCTGGCACACGTCCTCGTGCGCCGAGGCGTCCACGCCGAGGCGGCGCACGGTTCGCCCGACGAGGGGAAAGAGCTTGCGGTACACCTTGGCGAAGTCGAGCGGAGCGGCCTGTACGTCGGCCTCGGGGACGGCGGAGACCGCGTCGGCGGGCGGAGCCGTCGACGGAGCGACCGCCGCGCGGGCGGTCACGGGCTGCACCTCGCCGTGCGGGCGAGTGAGACGTGGAGCTCGCCGAGCGCGGTGAGCTCTCCGCTCGCGCCGAGCAGGTCCGCGTTGGGGAGCGCCTCGGTCCGCCCCGAGAACCAGGCGTACCGGAAGATGTGGGGGTTCGATTCGACGAGGGGCACCGCTTCTCGCATGTAGGCTGCCTGCGCTTCGGGCGACCGATCCGCGCCGTCTCCGCACGAGAATGCGGTCAGCCAGAGCGAGCGCCGGTCGCGTCGGAGCTCGCCCAGGTACCGCTCGAGGGCAGACCTGTCGCAATCATACCAATGCGCCGCGATGATATTGACGCGGCAGCCTTCGCACGCGGCGAAGAGGGCGGCGTCAAATCAGCGGTGAGAACCCACATAAGCCCCCCCATGCGCGGGTCCGCGGCCAGGCGCGCCAGATCGGCGCTGAAGCTCGGCGAGCCGGTCTCGAGCTGCGCGACGAGGAACTTGAAGAAATCGTTGCCCTTCATCAGGGCAAAGCCGAAGTTAGGAGGCCAGATTGTGAACGCTCACATTTTTGATGTCAACGATGATCTGTCCATCCGCGGCCAAGCTCGACATCGGATGGCTGGCGAGTCTCCTCCGAGCGGCGCGTCAAGAGGGCGGGCGCAGGCCCACGGTATTGTTCGATGTGGATTCCAATTTCGGGATCGAGGCTCGCCTCGCGCCGGTTCATTTGGGTTGACATGGACAATGTGAACGTTCACAACTGCGTCTCAGGGGTGTCCTTCCGCTTTGTCCCGGGTAGCCGTCGTGCGCACCGGACTCTTCGTCCTTGGTACCGGGATCGATCTCTTCACCGACTCCGCTCGGGTGTCGTGAACGCAAGCCAGGGCGAGATCGCGGGGGGCTCGCCCGCGCTGGGCTCGCCCAGGTGGAGCCGATCCAGGTGAGCCAATCCCGGCGGAGGGAACAGCATGGCGATATGTAGGACGAGATCGTGGTTCGGATTGGCGATGACGGTCTGCGCGCCGGCGCATGCGGCGGCGCGCAGACCGTCGACACGCCCCCTGCGGCAGCACCGCCTGCGCCGGCGGCGGCCCCCGCGACGGACGCCTCTCCAGCGGCCCCGGCCGCCAAATCCGAGCCATCTGGTGGTGAAGTTGTGAACGCAAAGCCCGCTTCCGTTTCCAAGGCGCCCTTCGGCAACGCCGATGGTAAAGAGGTGATCCTCTACACGCTCACGAACGCGAACGGCCTGGTCGCGAAGGTGATGACCTACGGCGCGACGGTGACCGAGCTCCACGTCCCCGACAAGACAGGGAAGATGGGCGACATCGTCCTCGGCCACGACGACCTCGACGGGTACCTGAAGAGCAGCCCGTACTTCGGGGCGACGGTCGGCCGCGTGGCCAATCGCATCAAGAACGCGCAGTTCCAGCTCGATGGCAAGACCTACAAGCTCTCCGCGAACAACGGCGCCCACACGCTGCACGGCGGCAACAAAGGCTGGGACAAGGTCGTCTGGGACGCGGAGGCGACCGAGACGCCGGACGGCCCGTCGATCAAGCTCACGTACGTATCGAAGGACGGGGAAGAAGGATACCCCGGCACGGTCGACGCAACCGCGACCTACACGCTCACCAACAAGAACGAGCTCAGGGTCGAGATGTCGGCAACGACCGACAAGACCACGATCGTCAACATGGCCCACCACAGCTACTGGAACCTGGGAGGGCACGGCTCGGGCTCCGTCGCCGACCAGGAGCTGATGCTGCACGCCGACAGCTACACCCCGCCGGACGCCACCGACATCCCCTCGGGCCAGATCAAGCCGGTGAAGGGGACGCCGCTCGACTTCACCGCCGCCAGGCCGATCGGCAGGGACCTGAAAGCCGTGGGCGGCAAGCCGGTCGGATACGACCACAACTTCGTCGTCAGCGGCGACCCGCACAAGCTCCGCGAGGCGGCTCGGGTCAAGGATCCGAAGACCGGTCGGGTGCTGACGGTCGAGGCCGATCAGCCGGGGATCCAGTTCTATACCGGCAACTACCTCGACGGGTCGATCAAGGGCAAGGGTGGCGCGGTCTACAACCAGTACTGCGGCTTGTGCCTCGAGCCGCAGAAGTTCCCGAACTCGATCAACGTCCCCGCCTGGAAGAACGAGGTCATCCTCAAGCCCGGCCAGCGCTACGCGCAGACGGTCGTCTTCCGGTTCACCACCGAGTAGCTCGTCGATGGTCACCCGCGCTGCCCGGCGGCGCCTGCGCGCTCACGCGAACGTCACGATCGGCTTCACGTCCGCCGACCGGCGCACGAGCGCCTCGGCCCGACGTCCGTGCCGCACACGCCGATGGAGAGCGTCTTGACGAGCACCGGCCCGTGCTCGGCGGGCGGCTCGTGGATGTCGTCGAGGAGCCCGGAGCTCGGCTTGCCGAGCTCGACCGTGATGGCGGCTGCTCACGGTGATCCCGCGCGAGCGGTACAGGCTCTTGAGTCGGTTCTGGATACGCACGACGTCCCGAACGATCATCGTGTGCATCCGGCTGAGCTCGCGCAGCGCCTTGTACTGGCCCACGTCCTTGAAGACGCGCCGCTTGATCGCCCCGTGCGCAGATGGTCGGCGAGCTCGTACGCGTCTCGGGCGTCGTCCTTCTGGCTCGTGGCAAGTCGACGAGTCGACGAGTCGACGAGACTAATTGCTTCGCAGCGTAACGCAACCCAATCCCAGGAGGATCCATGATCCGCTCGATCACATGCAGTGTCTCGCTCCTTGTCGCGCTTTCAATCGCTGCTTGCGGGTCCGACAACGACGCCGCCGACGGCTCGGGCGGCAGCGGAGGAAAAGGAAGCAGCAGCTCTTCGAGCAGCAGCAGCAGCTCTTCGAGCAGCAGCAGCTCTTCGAGCAGCAGCAGCAGCAGCACCTCGGGCACGGGCGGCACAGACGACCCGAACCCGAACGGCGGGGGAGGACAGGGCGGGACGGTCGATCCGGTCGGCACCGAAGGCGACGGCGATTTCGAGATCGGGCCTAACTACCAGGACGCCCCGGAGATCAAGAGGATCGACGGCGTTCCTCAGGGGCGGACGTTCACGTTCTCCCTGTCGTCCCGGGAGAGCGAAATCTTCACCGGCCACGATCCGACCTTGAACGACAACGCGAAGGGGGATTTCAACCGCCACGTGGAGGTCGCGATCCCCGCGACGTACGTCGACGGCGCGGAGGCGCCGTTCATGGTCGTCCAGGACGCGACCAACAGGGACGAGATCATCAACACGATCAACAACTTCGTCGCGGATCCGAACAACCGTTTCCCGAGCGTCATCGCGATCTTTGCCGCGAGCGGAGGGGGCGACTCGTACGGCAGCGAGCGGGGGCTCGAATACGACACCATGTCGGACGCCTATCAGAGGTTCGTCGATACGGAGCTCCTTGAGGCGGTCAAGAACAACCAAGCCGTCCACGCCGCGTACCCCAACCTGAAGTTCACGAGCAACCCGGACGGCCGCGCCACGTACGGATGCAGCTCGGGCGGGGCGGCGGCGCTGACCATGGGCTGGTTCGGCCACGACACCTACCGCAAGATCGTCACCTACTCCGGCACGTTCGTCGACCAGCAGAACCCCCGCGCGCCCACCGAGGCCGAGTATCCCGACGGCGCCTGGGAGTACACGGAGGGGCTCATCCGGGATAACCCGGTCAAGCCGCTGCGCATCTTCCTGCAGGTCGGCGAGAACGACCTCGGCAGCACCCGCGATGAAGCCAGCCACCACAACTGGGTGATGGCGAACCAGCGCGTGGCGGCGATCCTCAAGGAGAAGGGGTATCATTACCGCTTCGTCTACGCGAAGGGCGCCAACCACTGCGACGGGAGAGTGCTCAAGCAGACGCTCCCCGACACGCTGCGCTGGATGTGGCGGGGCTATCCGGTCGATTGACGCGTGGTGGTCCAGCACATGCCAGCGTGGTGTAGGCAACATTGCACAGCCGAGTGAACTCGTCGGATCTGTTGGCTTTTATAGGCACCGCCCCCATGTTGCCCCAACCCTGCACCAAAGCTCGGAACCACGCGGTACGGGGTGGAAGCGCCCGGAACACCGTTTCGCGAGCGACTCCGCGGAGATCCTGGTCAAGGTTTACACAACCGCCGCCGGCCGGCGGCGATCCGCGCGAGGCCTCGGGCTGCGCCGCCGCTCGGCCCGCCGGGCGGCGGTGACCCCGCGCCTGGCCGAGCCTGCCCGAGGCGCCCACGCGCCGGAGGAACCCGTGGCCCCCGGGTGCCGCCACGCGCCCGCCATGCTACGCGCCGGAGCGCCATGGACAGCCTCCCCCTGCTCGCCGACCACCCCTACGCCTCCTTTCTCGATCAGGTCGAGAAGCCCGCGCGCTACGCGGGCGGCGAGGTCGGCTCGGTCGTGAAGGACTGGGGGTCGGTCGAGGCGCGCGTCTGCCTCGCCTTCCCGGACGTCTACGACATCGGGATGAGCCACCTCGGCTTCAAGATCCTCTACAAGCTCCTGAACGACGACCCGCGCACGCTCGCCGAGCGCTGTTATGCGCCGTGGGTCGACATGGAGGCCCAGCTCGTGGAGCGCGGGCTGCCGCTCGTCTCGCTCGAGTCCGCGCGTCCTCTCAAGGACTTCGATGTGGTGGGCTTCTCCCTGCAGTTCGAGCTCACCTACTCCAACATCCTCACGATGCTGCACCTCGGCGGCGTCCCGCTGCGCGCGGCGGACCGCGGCGAGGACGACCCGATCGTGATCGCGGGCGGCCCGACGGCGACGCACCCCGAGCCGATCGCGCCGTTCCTCGACGCCCTCGTCATCGGCGACGGCGAGGAGAAGGCCACCGAGGTCGCCCTCGCGTGGGCCCGGCTCAAGCGCGAGGGCGTGCCGCGGCGCGAGCGGCTGATCGCGATCGCGCGCCTCGGCGCCATCTACGTGCCCTCGCTCTACGCGACCCGCCGCGACCCCGACACCGGCTTCGAGGTCGTGGACCGCCCGCTCGTCCCCGGCATCCCGTTCCCGATCGAGCGCGCCCTCGTCGACCTCAACCGGTACCCGTTCCCCGACGAGAGCCCGACCGGCGGCCCCGAGGCGATCTTCGACCGCATGTCGATCGAGATCGCCCGCGGCTGCACCGAGGGGTGCCGCTTCTGCCAGGCCGGCATGATCTACCGCCCCGTCCGCGAGCGCGATCCCGAGCAGATCGTCGACACGGTGATGCGCGCGGTGCAGAAGTCCGGCCAGGACGAGGTGTCGCTCACGGCGCTGTCGACGGCCGACGTTTCCTGCATCTCGCCGCTCATCAAGAAGGTCACCGACCGCCTCACGGCGGAGCGCATCTCGCTCGGCGTCTCGTCGCTGCGCGCCTACGGGCTCGAGCCCGATCTCCTCGACGAGCTGAAGCGCGTGCGCGCGACCGGCCTCACCTTCGCGCCCGAGGCGGGGACCCAGCGCATGCGCGACGTCGTGAACAAGAACGTCACGGAGGAGCAGCTCCTCGAGACGGCCGAGCGGGTGTTCAGCCGCGGCTGGGGCAAGATGAAGCTCTACTTCATGATCGGCCTCCCGACCGAGACCGACGAGGACGTGCGCGGCATCGTCGAGACAGGCGCCCGCGCGGCCGGCGCCGGGAGGAAGGCGGCCGGCAGGGGCAAGCCGGCCGACGTGACGGTCAGCGTCTCGACCCACGTGCCGAAGCCCCACACCCCCTTCCAGTGGGCGGCGATGGACACGCTCTCGGAGGTCGCGCGCAAGCAGCAGCTGCTCCGGGACACGGTGCGGCCCTACCGCGCCGTCAAGCTGAAGACCCACGAGGCCCACGCCAGCGTCCTCGAGGGCATCTTCGCCCGCGGCGACCGCCCCCTCGCTGACGTCCTCGAGCGGGCCTGGCGCAGCGGCGCCCGCTTCGACTCGTGGGACGACCAGCTCAAGCTGTCCGTCTGGGAGGAGGCGTTCACGCACGCGGGCGTCGACCGGGAGAAGTACCTCGGCACCCTCCCGGTGACCGCGCGGCTGCCGTGGGACCACATCGACGTTGGCCTCGAGGAGGGCTTCCTCGCGCGGGAGTACAGGAAGGCGCTCCAGAACCGCCTCAGCCCGCCGTGCGGCAAGGTCGCCGGCGCGTTCGTGCACCACACGAACCTCGAGGACGCCACGGCCGATACGCGCCGGCTCGTCTGCTACGACTGCGGCGTCGCCTGCGACATGACGCAGATGCGCGAGGAGCGGCTGACCTTCCTCGACCGGCTCGGCGCCCACCGGCGCTCGTTGCCGATCCTCACGGACGCCGCCGCGGCGCCGCCCGTTTCCACGGCGCCGCCCGTTGCCGCGGCGCCGCCCGTTGCCGCGACGGCGGCCGCTGCCGATCTGCCTGGCGAGCCGGCGCCCGCCGGCGACGCGGATCCGGCGCCCGCCGGCGACGCGGATCCGGCGCCCGCCGGCGACGCGGATCCGCCCCGCGTCGAGGCGGAGGCGCCCCGGCGCGCGCAGCGGACCGCGCCCGCGCCCAAGGGGCGCGGCGGCTTCCGCTACCGCTTCCGCTTCGAGAAGACCGGACCGGTGGCGCTGCTCGGCCACCTCGACGTCGTGCGCGAGCTGCCTCGCGTGCTCCGGCGCGTCGGCGCGCCGATGACCTACACCGCGGGCTTCCACCCGAAGCCCGACATGACGTTCTCGCCGGCGCTCTCGCTCGGCGTGATCAGCCTCGACGAGTACGTCGACCTCCGCCTCGAGCGCGACCTCGACCCTGCCGCGCTCGACGCGCTCGTCGCGTCGATGACCGCCGCGAGCCCGCGCGGGCTCGTGTTCCGCGGCGCCGCGCAGCTCGGCCCCGAAGACCCCTCCGTGAGCAAGCTGATCGCCGGGGCCCGCTACGCGCTCGCGTTCGCGCGCTCCGCCATCGGCGGCGACGCGGAGGCGACCCTCGCCGCCCGCTGCAGCGTCGCGCTCTCGGCCGCGTCGCTCCCGATCCGCCGCGAGATCGACCGCCTCGCGAAGATGGTCGACGTGCGCCAGTACCTCGTGCGGGCCGAGGTCGGCGGGCCCGACGTGCTCTCGGCGCTCTCGCGCGCCGGGCTCGCGGGCGATCTCGTCGCCCTCGACGTCGAGGTCGACATCCGCGGCTCGGGCGCGGTGAAGTCGTCCGAGGTCGCGGCCGTGATCCTGGGGGAGCCCGGGGAGGCGCCGGGCGCGATCACGCCGCCGCCGCACCGCGCCGTGCGGCTTCAGCTGTTCGGACGCGCCGCGCCGTCAGGTTCCGCCTCGGCCGAGCGCTTCTCGCTCCTCGACCTCGAGCGGGCGCGCCGCGTCAAATCTGCGCCGGAGCGGGCCCCGTCCGCCTCGCTCGCTGCCGACGCCGGGTGAGCCAGCCCGGGTGACGGTCCCATCGTAAAGATCCTTCGCAGGACGCGGCGCATCGACCACCGAGCGCGCGAGCGATCGCGCGGGGATCGGCTACGCTGCGCTCGTGTTCATGGCAAAGGAGGGTCACGAGACCGAATGCTGCGCCGCGCGCCTCGCCGCGGCGGGAGCGGTCGGCGCGAGCGTCGCCCATGAGCTGCGCAACGCCCTCGCGGTCGCGGAATCGTCGCTCTTCCTGGCGCAGCGGGACCTCGACGATCGGCCTCGCCTGCTGCGCCACCTCGACCGGGTGACGTGCGAGATCCGCAAGGCGCACGAGGTCATCGGCAGCGTCCTCGGTCTGGCGCGCGGCGAGCCGGTGCGGCGCGAGCCGGCGCCTGTCGGCAAGCTCATCGAGAGCGCCCGCCACGCGCTGGTCCTGCCCACGGCGGTCCGGTTCGAGGTCGCCGTCGCGCCAGCCGACCTCACCCTGCTGTGCGACCCCATCCTGCTCGAGCGCGTCTTCTCGAACCTCTACCTCAACGCGATCGAGGCGCTCGACAACGCTCCTGGCGGCTCGATCGTCACGCGCGCCTGGCGAGGCGACGAGCGGACGTACCTCGAGGTGGAGGACAACGGCCCCGGCGTCCATCCGTGCGTGGTCGACCGCCTCTTCGAGCCGCTGGTCACCGCCAAGGTGAAGGGGACCGGCCTCGGGCTCGCGCTGAGCCGGGTCATCATCGAGGCTCACGGCGGCGAGATCACCGCGACGGCGGGCTGCTCCCGGGGCACGGCGTTCCGCATGTGGCTGCCCAGCGCGTAGCGCGCGGGGAGCCCCGCCCCGTGGCGCCGACGGCCCGCGCGTGATCTACGCCGGCGCGTCGATCAAGCGCGGCCGCGGCCGCGGACGAGCTCGGTGACGGCCTCTCCCAGGCCCTCGAGCGTGAGCGCGAACATCGGGAAGATGCCCTTGATCGCGTCGACGGTCGGGTGGGGATAGGGGCTGATCCCGTCCGGGTTCAGCCACACCGCGCGGTCGAAGTGGTCGCGGAGCATCATCAGCCAGGCGACGCCGGGCATCCGCGCGTCGGACTCGAACGAGGACTGCCACCCGCCGGGCCCCGGGCCGCCGAAGCCCGCCGAGCCGAGCAGCTCGTAGGACGCCATCGAGGCGTCCCCGACCATCACGAGCTTGTGGTGCTTGCCGCACTCGTGGAGGAGCTCGCGCACCGGAATGGGGTCGAGGAGCCCCTCGGTCCTGTAGACCTTCTCGTAGACACAGTTGTGGAAGTAGTAGCTCCTGAGCTCCTTCCAATGGGTCGCGCGCTTCGCCGCGCTGAAGAGCTGCGACACGAGCGCGGCGCTGGGATCCATCGAGCCGCCGACGTCCATCATCAGGATCACACGCGTGTTCGGCCGGCGCGGGGGCCTCGTGACGACCTCGATCTCGCCCGCGTTCCTGGCCGTCGCGTCGATCGTCGCCTCGATGTCGAGCTCGCGCTCGCCGCCCTCGCGCGCGAAGGCGCGCAGCTTGCGCAGCGCCACCTCGATCTGGCGCACGTCGAGCGTGAGATCGCTCCGATAAGGCCGGTAGCGGCGCGCGTCGGCGTTCTGCACGGCGCCGCTCCGCCCGCCCGCGGAGCCGCCGACCTGGATCCCGCTCGGGCTTTCGCCGCCGCGGCCGAACGGCGAGGTGCCGCCGGTCCCGATCCAGCGGCTGCCCCCGTCGTGGCGCTCCCGCTGCTCGCGGAGGCGCTCCTCGAACCGCCGGAGCACTTCCTCGAGGTCGAGCTCCTCGATCATCGCCTTCTCCTCCTCGGAGAGGGCGCGCATCTTGATGGGATCCCGCAGCCACGAGAGGAGCTCCTCCGCGACCGCCTTGGCCTCCACGTGCACGCCGCGGAAGTGCTTGGCGAACGCGAGGTCGAAGTCGTCGAGGTGCGCCTCGGAGTGGACCAGCATCGCCCGAGCGACGTTGTAGAAGCCGTCGAGCGAGCTGTCGTGGAGCCCTGCGGCGAGCGCCTGCGCGAGGCCGACGGCCTCCTGGGCGCCGACCGGGACCTTGCGGGCCCGGAGCTCGTAGAGGAACTCGATGAACATCGCTACGACCGGTACCGCTTGCCGCCGGCCAGCTGGTCCGCGAGGGCGACCAGGTCCTGCTCCTTCTTGAGCAGCGCGCCGAGGAACGGCAGCGTCCTGTCGAGCTTCACCTCCTGCACGCCCGCCCTGCGCAGCACGGCGATCCAGTCGATCAGCTCGCTCGTCGAGGGCCGCTTCCGGATCCGGCCGTTCTTCCGGATCTCGTAGAAGACCTGCATCGCCTGCTCCGCGAGCGCCCGGTCGAGGTCGGGGTGGTGGACGCGGACGATCTCTCGCATGAACTCCGCCTCCGGAAAATCGATGAAGTGGAAGACGCAGCGGCGCAGGAAGGCGTCCGGCAGCTCCTTCTCGTTGTTGCTGGTGATGATCACGACCGGCCGCTCCCGGGCGACGATCTCGTCGCCGGTCTCGGTGATGCGGAAGCGCATGCGATCGAGCTCGTGGAGGAGGTCGTTCGGGAACTCGAGATCGGCCTTGTCTACCTCGTCGATGAGGAGCACGACGCGCCGCTCCGCGCTGAACGCCTTCCCGAGGGGGCCGAGCTTGATGTAACGGCGGATGTCGCGCACGTCGCCGTCGCCGAAGCGCGAGTCGTAGAGCCGTTGCACCGTGTCGTAGACGTAGAGCCCGTCCTGGGCCCGCGTGGTGCTCTTGACGTGCCAGGGGATGAGCTCGGCCGACAGGCTCTGCGCGATGGCCTCGGCGAGCAGCGTCTTGCCGGTGCCGGGCTCTCCCTTGACGAGGAGCGGCCGCTCCAGGACCAGCGCGCAGTTGACGGCGGCCTCGAGCGCCTCGTTGGTGAGGTAGCGTTCGGTGCCGCGAAAGCGGCGGAAGTCGGACATGCCGAACGGTAGCATCCCGCCGGCGCGCGCGGCGGAGCTCGCCGCCTGCGCGACCCGGCACGCGCGCGGGATCAGAGCCAGTTGCGCGCGAGGTAGGCTGTCCACGAGGCCGCCCGCTCCCAGAGGGGGCGCCGGGCCCAGTGCGCGACGGTGATCTCGCGGCAGTGGGCGAGATCGTCGGCGAACATCCGCTCCATGGCGCTGGCGAAGCCGCGGTGCGAGATGACCGCGTTCGCCTCGAGGTTCATGCGGAGCGACTGGCTGTCGAGGTTGGTGGAGCCGACGGTGGACCACGCGCCGTCGATGACCGCGGTCTTCGCGTGCAGGACGCGGCCGCGCCACTCGAGCATGCGGGCGCCAGCGTCGAGGAGGTGGCCGTAGATGGTGCGCGACGCGAGCAGGACCGCGGGCACGTCGGTGGTGCCGGCGACCATGATCCTGACGTCGACGCCGCGGCGGGCCGCGGCGGTGAGGGCGTGGATGATCCGGAGCGGCGGCAGGAAGTAGGCGTTCGTGATGAAGATCCGGCGCCGGGCGCGCTCGATCGCGTGGCGGTAGGCGTCGCGGATGCCGTGGCGGTGCCTGCGGCGGGGGAGGTCGTTGCTGATGATCTGGACGGCGGGGTCGGGCCTGCGCCCGGCGTGGCCGTAGCGCTGCTCGTCAATGGGGGCGCCGCCGGCGCGCTGCCATGTGCGCAGGAAGAAGTACTGGAGCTCGGCGGAGGCGGGGCCCTCGATGCGGAGGTGGGTGTCGCGCCAACCGGCGCCGCCGTCCTCCGGAGCGGCGTAGTCGTCGGAGATGTTGAGGCCGCCGGTGAACGCGACGGTGCCGTCGACGATGAGCGCCTTGCGGTGGTCGCGGCGGGCGACCTTCCCGAACGGGGCGGAGAGCTCGATGGGGCGGAAGGCGAGGGGCCGGACGCCGGCGCGGCGGAGCCCGTCGAGGAACGACGACGAGACGGACGAGCCCCAGGCGTCGAAGAGGAGGCTCACCTCGACGCCAGCGGCCGCCCGCTCGGCGAGCGCCTCGGCGAAGCGCTGGCCGGCGCGATCGCCCCGGAGGATGTACGTCTCGAGGCAGATCGTGCGCTGGGCGCGGGCGATGGCCTCGAGCATGGCCGGGTAGGTCTGGGCGCCGTCCTTGAGGAGCGCGACGCGATGGGCGCCGACGGTCATCTCGGCGTAGGCGGGCTCGGCGGGCGCAAGGCGGGATTGGGACATGCAGCGAGGGGCCAGGCTCCTCGGGATGAGGCGACGCGATGATAGCGCGGTCGTGGGGTCGGCGGTCGAGGCCGGCGCATGCCGCCGCTCCCGGGCGTGAGCTGACGCTCGAGCTCGTCCAGCCTCGGTGGGCTCACGGGCGCGCGTCTCCTCGAATCAGCACGTCCTTGTCCCGCAATCGCGCTGTGATCTCGCGAGAGGCGTGGTGACGCCGCGTCGCGGTGCGCGCTTGCCGGCATGCTCCTTGAATAGCGCTTGTCCGAGGCCCGGGACGGGACCCAGGTGCACACCGAGACTCGAGCGGGAGGGACCGATGAGCGCGAGATCGCAGCCAGACGTGATCTGCTTTTCGCACCTGCGTTTCAGCTTCGTGTTTCAGAGGCCGCAGCACCTGCTCACGCGCTGCGCGCGGCGGCGCCGCGTCTTCTTCTTCGAAGAGCCGGTGTTCGACGGCGGACCACCGCGCCTCGAGGAGGCCGCGGCCGAGCACCGGGGTGTCCGCATCGCGACTCCGCACCTGCCCGCTCGGACCGAGCCGTCGCGGGCCTCCGCGATGCAGCGCGAGCTCCTCGACGGCATGATGAAGCGCCACGCGATAAAGGACTACGTGCTCTGGTACTACACGCCGATGGCGCTCTCGTTCTCTCGGCACCTCGTGCCCGCCGCGACCGTGTACGATTGCATGGACGAGCTCTCCGCCTTCGCCGGGGCGCCCCCGTCGCTCAAGGAGCGCGAGGCCGAGCTCCTGCGCCGCGCCGATCTGGTCCTCGCCGGCGGCGCGAGCCTCTACGAGGCGAAGCGGGCGCTGCACCCGAGCGTGCACGCGCTCCCGAGCAGCGTCGACGTCGCGCACTTCGCCCGCGCGCGGCTCGCTCCCCGCGCCGAGCCCGCCGACCAGGCGGCGATCCCGAGGCCGCGCCTCGGCTTCTTCGGCGTCATCGACGAGCGCATGGATCTCGATCTCCTCGCCGCTGTAGCCTCGCTGCGGCCGGCCTGGCAGATCGCGCTCGTCGGGCCCGTGGTCAAGATCGATCCCGCGACGCTGCCTCGCGCGCCCAACATCCATGTCCTCGGGCAGAAGCGGTATGAAGAGCTCCCCGCGTATCTCGCGGGGTGGGACGTGGCGCTCCTGCCCTTCGCCCGGAACGAGGCCACGCGGTTCATCAGCCCCACGAAGACGCCGGAGTATCTGGCCGGCGGCAAGCCCGTCGTTTCCACCTCGATCCGCGACGTGGTGCAGCCCTATGGCGAGCTCGGGCTGGTGCGCATCGCCGACGCGCCCCGCGACTTCGTGGCCGCGGTGGAGGCGGCGCTCGCCGAGGATCGCGGCCCGCTGCTCGCGCGCGCGGACGACTTCCTCGGGCGGAGCTCGTGGGACGCCACCTGGGCCAGGATGGAGCGCCTCCTCGAGGGCGCGCTGGACGGCCGCGCCCGGGCCGTGGCGGCGGGGTGAGCCATGTTCGATTACCTCATCGTGGGCGCCGGCTTCGCCGGGTGCGTCCTCGCCGAGCGGCTCGCCCGCGGGGCCGGCAAGAAGGTCCTGCTCTGCGACGTGCGCATGCACATCGGCGGCAATGCGTATGACCACCACGACGCCGCGGGCATCCTCGTGCACAGGTATGGACCGCACATCTTCCACACGAACTCGCGGGAGGTGTTCGATTACCTGTCGCAGTTCACCGAGTGGCGCCCGTACCAGCACCGCGTGCGCGCCTGGGTCGACGGGCAGCTCCTGCCGATCCCGATCAACCTCGACACGATCAACGGCCTCTACGGCCTGAGCCTCAACGCGCTGGAGGTCGAGGGCTTCCTCGCGTCGCGCGCCGAGCGGCGCGAGAGCATCCGCACGTCGGAGGACGTGATCGTCAGCAAGGTGGGGCGAGAGCTCTACGAGAAGTTCTTCCGCGGCTATACCCGCAAGCAATGGGGGCTGGACCCGTCGGAGCTCGACGCCTCGGTGACGGCGCGCGTCCCCGTCCGCACGAACCGGGACGACCGCTACTTCGCCGACACCTACCAGGCGATGCCGCTCCGCGGGTTCACGCGGATGTTCGAGCGGATGGTCGACCACCCGGGCATCAAGATCCTGCTCAACACGGATTACCGCGAGATCTGCCATGTCATCCCGCACCGCGAGGTGATCTACACAGGCCCGATCGACGCCTATTTCGACCACCGCTTGGGGAAGCTGCCCTATCGCTCGCTCGAGTTCAAGTTCGAGACGAAGGACCAGGAGGTGTACCAGGCGGCGCCTGTCATCAACTATCCGAACGAATATAGCTACACGCGGGTCACCGAGTTCAAGTACCTCACCGGCCAGGCGCACCCGCGGACGACGATCGTCTACGAGTTCCCGAACGGCGACGGCGACCCGTACTACCCCGTGCCGCGGCCGGAGAACGCCGCGCTCTACCGGAAATACGAGGAGCTCGCCCGCGCGACCTGCGGCGTCCACTTCGCCGGCCGGCTCGGCACGTACCGCTACTACAACATGGATCAGGTCGTCGCTCAGGCCCTGACCCTCTACACGAAGCTGACGGGCGCACCGAGCTGGCGGTCTCTCGCGGAGGCAGCGTGAGCGGGGCAGCGCGGCCGAGGGCCTGATCGTGACGCCTACCTACACGCCCGACCTCGTCAACGCGGCCCTCGATCTCCTGACCGACGGAGAGCGGGGCCTCTGGCACCGCGCCTCACCATGGATGACGGACATCCCCGGGCGACCCTCCGGAGAAGACGGTAGTCGTGTCCGGGAGGGCCTCTATCTGAGCATTGCAAAACACCAGTGACATCTTCCCGCTTCTTCCATACGTCGAGCGCATGTCGGGCGCTAGACGTCCAGCACGGTCCGGGTGAGCACCGATGAGCTCGCTTTGCTGGCTCGCGCCTCACTCCGTCGACGGGTGGGGCTCGCGCGTCCGGACGTTTCGTTATGGCAGACGATCGTCTGCTGGATTGGCGCGGTGTCTGTCGAGGGCGGCGACACGTCTGTTCCACCGGAGGAAAAGTGGGCGGTCCCGGCGCCATCGCTTGCCCGTCCCTGCGTGCGCGCCTAGCCTGGGCCGCAGACGTAACGACGAGATTGCGGAGGAAAACGCCATGATGCCGATGATGAACATGCCGATGATGAGCTCGATGGGGATGATGCCCGGCATGATGGGGATGATGCCCGGCATGATGGGTCAGATGCCCGGCATGATGGGGATGATGCCCCAGATGATGGGGATGATGCCCCAGATGATGGGGATGATGCCCCAGATGATGGGGATGATGCCCCAGATGATGGGGATGATGCCCCAGATGATGGGGATGATGCCCCAGATGATGGGGATGATGCCGATGATGGGGATGATGCCGATGATGGCGCGGATGACCTGTGAGATGGACAAGGAGGGGATGGTCTGCAAGATGATGCCCATGGAAGGCATGGGCATGGACATGCTGCGCGAGCGCTGTGACGCCATGATGAAGATGATGAGCTTGGGCATGCCGATGATGCTCATGTGCGGCAACATGCCGATGATGATGTGCATGAACACCGGCATGGGCATGGGCATGGGCTCCGGCTCGGGCAGCATGAGCAACATGGGCTCCGGCGCGCATGTCGCCAGCATGAACAAGTGATCGCGCGCTCCTGGCGCAGCGCCTGAGCCGGCGGAGCACCGACCGGCTCGAAGACGGACCGCCAGGGCAAAGAGAGCGCGGAGACGAAGAGAGCGCCAAGAGGAGAGGAAGCTCTCCTGGCGCTCTCTTCGTCTTCGCGCTCCGGCGCGTCGAACGCTGGTTAGCTGGTCTTCTCGACGTACGTCATCACCAGGTACATGATGACGTCGTGCTTGGTGGGGTTCCTGTACTGATGGGGCACGTCGGCCTCGAACAGGATCGCGTCGCCGGTCGCGAGCAGGTGGCGCTCGGCGCCGACGATCATCTCCAGCGTCCCGGAGGTCACCACGAGGTTCTCGACCGTGCCGGGCGGGTGCGGGTCCGCGTGCTCCGTGGCGAGGGGGGCGAGCTTGAGCTCGTAGAACTCGACGGTCCTCGGCACATCGAACGGGAACAGCGCGCGCGAGGAGAACGAGCCGTCGTGCGACGTAAGCACCTTGGCGCGCGCGGCCGGGATGATCGAGGTGCCGCCGATCGACTGGTCGCTGATCAGCGCCGAGAAGGGCACGCCCAGCGCCCGGGCGATCTTCCAGACCACGTTGATCGTCGGCGTGCTCTGGCCGAGCTCGATCTGGCTGAGCATCGCCCGGCTCACGCTCGACGCTTTCGCCAGCCGCTCGAGGGAGAGCCCGCGCTTGGTCCGGAGGCGGCGCAGGTTGGCGCCGACGATGCCCGTGAGCGCCGAGGAGGCGTCCTGCGGGGCCATCTCATAGGTCCAGGCTTCTTCAGATGCGTCGTCCGCTTCCCGCTGTGGCGGGGACTCCCCCTTGGCTCGGCTGGAGAGCGAGCTCGCGGGACCCGCGGCGTTCTCCGGCCTGCGCTGCGAGGGCGGCCCGGCCAGCGACGGAGAGCTTCCCGCTGCATGGACCGACGCGCCCGCGCCGTTTGCCAGGCCCGACGCAGGTAGCGAGGGATCGAAATCCTCGCCGGAGATCGACGCCGGGAAGGTGCGTGGCGAGTTCTGGCGGACCGATTTCATCGCAGCTGCCAGACTGGCATCCAGGTCCAGACGGGGTACCACCAGAGGGCGACCGGCATGGTCGCTGAGCTGCCCGACGACCTCTCCTTGTCGTCATCGACGGTGCGTTCGTTCCGAACCACCCGACGCTGCCGGTACTCCTGTAGGTCGATCACTTGAGCACTCTGGGGGCGCATCCGCTTTACCTCCAACCCGTAAGCACATCATCCGTTATAACGGATTGTTTGTCAAGGGACAGCGCGATCATGACGCACTGGGTACGGCACGGTGCGTCAATTTGACGGGCGGCCTCAGGCGGGCTCATCCTTGGCGCAGTGTGTCGGCCTCAGCGCCAGCAGGTCAGCCGCAGCGCGTACTGTGTTCGCTAGAATCCAGTGACAACGAAATCCGACGAATCTCTGCAAGATAACGCGACGCGTTGTTCTGCAGAGGCTTCGGGCAACGAGCCTCCGAAATAGTGGACGAGGGGGAGCGCGCGACCGCGTACGCCCGCGTCGGTTCGTCCGCCCACTCGTCGGGGCGCGGCATGTCGCGGGCTGGTCGGAGTGATCTGGTGTTTCAGGAACATCCTGCGCGCGCCGTCGTCTGTTCTTCACGTCGCGGCGTTGCGAGCCGGAGAGCGCCGCGACGTGAAGAACGCACATCGCGGCATCACGAACACACAAGGAGGCAGCCATGGCAGGCGTCGACGTTGGGGGAGGCGAGAGGCGGGCGCGGAACAGCGAGATCAACATGATCCCGTTCATCGATCTGCTGATGGTGACCATCGCCTTTCTCCTGATCACCGCGGTGTGGGTCACGAACTCTCGGCTCAAGACCAGCGCAGAGGTGCCTGCCGCCGCCGGGTGCGGTGAGGAGTGCCAGAAGGAGCCTCTCAGGACGATGCACGTCCATGTCGGAGAGGACAGCTTCAACCTCGTGTGGAAGCAGGGCGCGACCGTGCTGAGCGAGGTGAGCGTCCCCAAGCATCCTGTCGAGATCGGCGCGGCGGGAGCCACCGCGATCCGTTACCGGGAGCTCGGCGAGGCCATCCAGCGCGAGTGGGAGCGGAGCGGCGAGCACCGCGCCCCGAGCGACCGCCGCGCCGACCAGGCCGTGCTCCACAGCGACGACAAGACGCCTTTCCGCGAGCTCGTCGCCGTGCTTGACGCCATCAACGCCCCGCGCCGCGCCGTCGTCCTCGACGATGGACGCAGCGTCGAGATGCCCGCCTTCCTCGCCACGTTCTCCGCGCGCTAACACCGTACCTGCCCCATCCCACACCCACCGTAGGCCCCCTGAGAGGGTGTTCGCCGCGCCGGGTGGGGGTGGGGGATGGGCCGATGTCTGAGCCTGAGATATGAGTCATCTGGCCTTGCCAGATGACTCATATCTCAGGCGAGTTCGGCGGGGCCCCCACCCCCACCCGGCGCGGCGAACACCCTCTCAGGGGGCCGAGCCTGTCCGAGCCGTCCTACGCCGTGAACTCCGTCGTCAGCGCCACCCAGTTCGAGGGCGGGCGGACCGCATAGCTCAGCGCCAGCACCTCGATCAGCACCACCCGGTAGATCGCGTGGACGTCGTCGACGTCGACCTCGTGCGCGTTCGCCTCGAGGGCCGCGTCGAGGTGCTCCTGCACGAAGGCGAGCACGTCGGGCTGCTCCATCGCGATGACGTCGTCCGAGTCGACCGCCTCGGCAGGATCGTGGAGGCGGATCTGCTCGTCCAGGTTCAGCGATTCCTCGACCCCGGTGAGCGCCGTCTCGGTGACCTCCTCGAGGTCCTGGCCGAACAGCTCGTCGAAGGCGAGCCAGATCGCGAGCGTCAGGAAATAGCCGAGGGCGAGCGCCGTCTCGTCGAGCGGGCCCGAGAGCACCGAGGAGATCCGGTCCGCGAGCGCAGGCTGCGTCTGCTCGAAGCGCGTGAACGCGTCGTCGAGCTGCTTGCGCGAGTCGTCGTCATCTTCGGCAAGCTGATCCTCGATCTCGGACAGGACGCGCGCAGGCACCTGAGCGTACGAGGGGACGGGGCGAATGGCTGCGCGGCGTACCCACACGCGGACAACCTAGCACACGATGGCGCGGTTCATGGAGCGAGCAACCGGATGCTCGACGCCGGGACCCACCCCTCGGTCGCGCCCCAGCGAACCTCCGCGAGCCCGCCCGATCTCCTGCCGACCTCGACCGACGCGCCCTCCGGGATCGGGCTCTGCTCCGCGCGGGGCAGCGCGCGCCCGCCCTCGTCGAGCAGCCGGACCTCGGGGACCACCACGACGCCGGCGCGCGTGGTCAGGCGGAGGTGCCGCGCCGCATAGGTGAGCGGCACCAGCGCGAGCAGCGCGACGAGCGCCGTCGGCGCGAGGACGCTGCCCGCGACGTGCGCAGGGCCGGCCGGGCGGCGCCGCAGCACCACGCCGAGCGAGAGGAGCAGCGACGCGAGGAGCGCGGCAGCCGCCCAGGTGCGCTCCGAGGCGAGGCCGACGATGACCCGGTCGAGCGTGGGGCGCGCGTCGACCGCATCGGCGGCGCGGCGCGAGCGCCGCCGCGTGATCTCCGCGCGCACGAGATCCAGCGCGCGATCCGCGTCCGTGTCGCCCGGGCGGAGCCGCAGCGCCTCCTCGAACGCGGCCGCCGCCCGGCCCAGGTCGCCAGGGCGATCCGCGCCCTCGCGGACGCGCAGGACATAGGCGAGGCCGCGGTTGTAGCTCGCGTCCGGGTGCACGAAGCCGCGATCGGCGAGCAGCTCGAACGTGTCGACCGCCGCGCCGTACTCGCCGCGGCCGAGCGCCGCCGTGCCCTGCTGGAACAGCGCCTCCGAGGGCTCCGCCGGCTGCGCGCGCGCCTCGCTCGACGGGAGCGCCGGCGCGAGGCACGCGGCGAAGAGGAGCGCGGCGGCGAGGGGGCGCCTGCGGCGGCCGTTCACGCCGGCTTCCATCGGGCGAGCTCGGTCATGACGGCGCGGCTCTTCTCGACCAGCGCCGCGGCCGCGGCAGCGCCGCCCTCCTGCTCGGCCGGCTCGAACCGGATCGCCTCGCACGCCGCGAGGGCCTCGCAGGCGCGCGCCGACAGCGCCTCGGGGACGCCGCGCTGGCCCAGCTCGCCCGGGAGCGCTGCGAGCAGGACGCCGCGGGAGCGGAGGCCCGTCGCTGACTCGATCGCCCGGTGCAGGGCGCGCTCGATCGCTGCGGCCGTCGCTTTGAGATCCCCCTGCGCCGCGGCCTCCTCCGCGTCGCGCAGCGCGAGGGCCGCGAGGCGGGCGGGCGAGGCCGCGCCCGCCGCGCGGCGATCGCGCGCCCGGCGCACGAGCCGATCGCCCGCGCCGAACAGCGTCACGACGAGCGGCGGCGCGGCCAGGAGCAGCCAGAACGGCGCCCCGTCGAGGGGCAGCGTCGCGGGCGGGGTGTACGGGCCGAGCGACGTGCGGAGCCCCGGCATCCCGGCGAACGGCTCAGCGCGGCCGGCGGCGCCGCGCTCGGCGTCCTGGGCGCCGGGCGCTGGCCCGGAGGGCGCCGGGGGAGCGACCGCGCGCGCCTGGACGACACCGAGGTCCGCGGTCTCGACCACATAGCGTTTCTGCGCCGGATCCCAGTACGGGAACTCGATCTTCCCGAGGTTCACCGCGCCGCTCTCCTGGATGCGCACGACGTAGCCGAACGACCGGAAGCCGCCGATCGCGCCGGCGCGCGGCTCGAGCGACTCGCGCTTCTCCGGGTCGAGCCACTCGAGGCCGGTCCGCTCCGGCACCCGGAGCGACTGCGGGAAGTTCCCGGTGCCCGCGACCTGCACGGTCACGGCCACCGAGCCGCCCTGGTCGATCTCGCGCGGCTGTACGGTCGCCTTCAACGTGAACTGGCCGACGTCGCCGAGGGTATAGCCGGACGGGCGGGCGGCGAGCGGCGGCTCCGTGACCCGGACGACGACGTCGTTCGACTCGCGCAGCACGCGCGCGCCGATGCGCCGCCCCGTGATGCGCGCCTGCATGCTGCCCGTGTGCAGCTCGCCCGCCTTCAGCGGGAACAGCGCCAGCCTGTCGACGAGGCGCGCGGCGTAGCGGTGCCCGCCGACCCGCGTGTACACGGGCCGCTCCTGGCGGGCGTCCTCGAGGAGCTGGTAGCGAAGGAAGTCCGCGGTGGGCGCGGCGCGGGGCTCGCTCATCTCCGCGTTCTCGCGGAAGTACAGGTAGAAAGAGACCGTGACCTGCTCGCCGACCACCGCGGCCGTCTTGTCGGGGATGGCGCGCAGGAACACGACCGGATCAGGCTCGCTCGGCATCGCCAGCTCGGGCGCCTGGTCCTCGGGCTCGTCCTCGGCCTCCTCCTCGTCGAGCAGGCCGCCCGGGCCGCTGAACGGCCACGGGAAGCCGTGCAGCGGGCCGCCGGGCAAAAGGAACGGGTTGTTCGGCCGGCGCGGCCGACCGCTCGCCGGCACGACCTTGATCAGGATCGGTGCCGCCGGCAGGCGCCTGCCGTTCCACGTGATCGTCGGCCCCGGGATCGTGTAGCGGCCGGGCTTGTTCGCGACGACCTGCCACGTCGCGCTGATCCCCAGCTGCGTCGTGACGACGCCGCCCCCCATCTGCGTCTTCATCTGCGTCCCGATGCTCGGGCCGGAGACGATGTCGAGGTCGGGCGGGACGCGCAGCTCGGGGTCGGACGGCATGCCAGCGCCGCGCTCGACGAGCGCCTTCACCTCGACCGAGAACGGCTCGCCGACCTCGACCTCGGTGGAGCTCGCGCGCGACGAGAGCTCCGGCTGCTGGGCGCGCGCGCGGAGCGGGGCGAGCAGCGCGAGGAGCGCGAGCAGCAGCGCGGTCGCGAGCGGCGCGGGGCGGCGCGGGGCGGCGAGCGCGAGCGCAGCGGGGAAGCGCGCCGCGAGCGCAGCGGGGAAGCACGTCGCGAGCGCGGCGGGGAAGCGCGCGGCGAGCGGGGCAGGGGAGCGCGCCGGGAGCTTCACTTGTCCTCCATCGCGCGGCCGCGCCGCATGCCGGCCCTGCTCTTCGCTTCCTGCTCCTGGTACGTCGGCGCCTCCTCCAGCTGGTCGAGGACGCGATCGTCCTGCCGCCCGGACTGCGGCTGCTCCTGGGGCTCCTCGCGCGGCGGCTCGGGCTGATCGGGCTGGCCGGCGTCGGGAGGCTGGTCCTGTGGGCCGGCGTCCGGGCTCTGGTCCTGGTCGCCGCCGTCGTCGCCTGCGTCCTCGCCGCCGCCATCGTCGCCGGCGTCTTGCTCGCCGCCGTCGTCGCCCGCGTCCTGGTCGCCGCCGTCGTCGCCCGCGTCCGGCTCGGCGTCGCGCTCTGCGTCCGGCGGCGCGTCGGGCTCTGCGTCCGGCGGCGCGGCGTCCTTCTGCTCCTCGATGCGCCGCAGCGCGATCGCCCGGTTCCAGGCCGCGTCCCGGCCGATGCCGTCGCCGCCCGCCTCCTCGAACAGGCCAGGGATGATGGCCAGGGCCTGGTCGTAGTACTTCACGGCGTCCTCGTACTTGCGCCGCAGGAACTCGAGGTTGCCCGAGAGGTAGCGGGCGCGCGCGCGCAGGTCGGCCGGCACGCTCGGATCGGCGGCGATCGCCTTCACGAGGGTCAGCGCGCAGTCGATCTCGATCCCGCGCAGCGCGTCGTTCTGCTCCTGCTCCGGCCCGCCGTCCGCGAGCCCCTCGTCGCCGAACCGGTGGCCGTAGCGCTCGGCCAGGTGGAACAGCGTCAGCCCGAGGTCGAACGAGCCGTTCGGCTTCTGGCGCACGGAGTCGGGCAGCCCGATGCCGGCGTCGCTGCACGCGCCCGTCCCGAGGTAGCTCTCGAGCGCCTGCTCGGCGGACTCGAGGTTGCCTGCGTCGAGATCGCGGATCGCCTGGTCGACCGCCGGCGCGTTCCGCTCGAACGGGGACGTCGGATCCCACCCGCTGCACCCGGACGCCGCCGAGAACGCGGCCCCGGTGAGGCACGCCGCGGCGAGCCCGATCGCGATGAAGCGCCCGTGGCGCGCGAAGAACCCGGCGAGATCCGCACGCTTGCGATCACGACGCGGCATGCTGCCCTCCCGCGTTGCCCCCCGCGGCCGGCCCTGCCCCCGCCTCGAGGTCAGCGCCGCCCGTGCGCCCCTTCAGCAAAGAAGCGCGCTTCGGCCTGGCCTCGGGGCTCGTCGCCACGAAGCGCCGGCGCGGCGCGTCCTTGAGGAACACCTCGGCGATGAGGAGCAGGATCGCGAGGCCGAGGGGGTAGAAGTAGACGTCCGCGTAGACCGTCTCGACCCGCTCCGAGAACTCGCTCTTCATCTGCCGCCTGAGCTCCGCGGCGATCGTCTCGATGCCCGTGGTGCCCTTCTCCGCGCGGATGATCTGCCCCCCCGGCGTCGCCTGCGCGATCGACGCGAGCTGCTGCTCGCCCGACAGCGACAGCTCGGTCGTGAGCGGCTTGCCCTGGCGGTCGGTCCGCCACCCCACGATGCGGCCGTCCGGACCGATCTCCGGGATCGGCTCCGGGGTGCGCCCGCCGATCTGCACGACGTGGACCGTCGTGCCCTGGGCGCCGATCGCCTGGGCGACGCTCAGCGGGTAGCCCTCGAGGTCCTCGCCGTCGGTGACGAGCAGGATGATCCGCTTGTGCTCGGCCGACTTCGGATCGCGCCTCAGCAGCTCGTTCGCCTGGTCGAGCGCGCGCGCGATCGCGGTGCCGCCGATCGGCATGTCGTTCGGGTCGAGCTGGCGGAAGAACTGCGCGATCGCGGCGCCGTCGGCGGTGAGCGGGAAGCCCATCGGCTCGCCGGCGAACGCGACCGCGCCGAAGCGCGCGCCCTCGAGATCCTTGATGAGGCGGGCGACCTCGACCTTTGCCCGGAAGATGCGGGAAGGCTCGACGTCGCGCGCGTACATGCTCTTCGAGTAGTCGAGCACGACCACCACGTCGACGTTGGTCGCCGGCACGAGCCGCGTGCCCTTGCCGTACTGCGGCCGCGCAGCGGCCACGAAAGCGAGCGCCGTCGCGAGCACGAGGAGCACGCCCTTCCAGGCGCGGCGCTTCGCCGGGTCGGCCGTCGTGAGCGCCTTCACGCGGTCCTCGTCGCCGAAGCGCTTGATCGCGCGCGCCACGCCGAAGCCGCCGAGGATGAGCAGGAGGCCGATCAGCGCGGCGAACGCCGTCCCGAGCAGGAACCAGGGGGCCGCAAAGTTCACGGGAACCTCCGGAGCAGCCAGGCGCGCAGGAGCGCGTCGAGCCCGATCAGGAACACCCCGGGCAGGAGCAGGAAGGGGAAGAGATCCTCATACGCCGAGATCGACGCCTCGAAGCGCGTCTTCTCCAGCCGGTCGAGCACGTCGTGCATGCTGGCCGCGAGCGCCTTCGCGTCGGTCGCCACGTACGACGCGCCGCCGGTCTTCTGCGCGATCTCCTGGAGCAGCGCCGGGTTCACCGGGAAGCGGTGGCGCACGTAGCGAGGCTGCCCGAAGAGATCGATGCCGTCCTCGACCTCGACCTCGTCGTCGGTGCCGATCTGGATCGTGTAGACCTTCACGCCGAGCGAGGTCGCGAGGTGGGTCGCGTACTCGGGCGAGATGGCGCCGGCGTTCGAGTCGCCGTCGGTCAGGAGGATGACGACCTTCGACTGCGCGTCGCTCCTGCGCAGCCGGGCGACCGCGGTGCCCAGCGCGTCGCCGATGGCCGTCGCGCTGCCGTCGATCACGTTGAGCGTCATCTGCGAGACCATCTGCGTCAGCAGGTGGTAGTCGAGCGTCGGCGGCGACAGCACGTAGGCCGCCTTGCCGAAGACGACGACGCCGAGGCGATCGGTCTTACGCCGGCTGATGAAGTCCTGGAGGACGAGCTTCGCCGTGTCGAGCCGGGTCAGCCGCTTGCTGCGCGGCAGCTTCGGCTGGCCGGGCAGGTCGCTCGGCCGCGCGTCGAGGATCGCGCGCATCGAGCCCGACAGGTCGAGCGCCACGACGATGTCGATGCCCTTGTCGTCCGAGCGCTGCTCGCGGAGCACGCTGACCGGCCGCCCCATCGCCAGGATGAGCAGCGCGAGCGCCACGGCGCGCAGCACGCCGGGCACGTCGCGCAGGTAGCTGCGCAGGCCGCGCGGCCCGCGCGCGAGCGGCGCGACCGTGCCGAGCCGGAGCCGGGGGCGGCGCGCGTCCTCCGCGAAGATGCCCCAGTACCAGACGACCGGCACCGCGAGGAGCGCGACCAAGAACCACGGGTTCTGCCAGCTCGCGCCGGACCAGGCCTCGTGGCGCGCGACGTAGGGGTAGATACAGGCGATCGCCGCGACGACCAGCGTCGCCACGATCGCGAGCGCCGCGCGCTTCGCCCGGCTCACGGCGCCTCCTCGGGCGCCCGCGACGGGCGGGCCGGCGGCGGCTGCCTGTCGGAGGGCGGGCCGCCGAGCCCGGCGGCCTCGCCGGGGCGCACGGCCGGCGGCGTCGTGCGGTGCACGATGACCTCGCCACGCTCGATCGCCTCGAGGCAGTCGGTCTCGGTCGGCTGGAGGCGCGCGAACTTCACGAGATCGCAGTCGGCGAGGAACCGCGCGATCTGCGGGAGCACCGGCACGGGCGGGCGCACCCGCGCGAGCAGCGCGCGCATCTCATCGCTCGTCGTCTCGAGCCCATCGAAGCCGTACCGCGCGCCGAGGTACTTGCGCACGCAGTCGCTCACGCGGTCGAAGTACTCGTCGGTCCGTCCCTGGCTGAGCAGATCGGAGCGCCGCAGCGCCTCGAGCTCCTCGAGCGCGGCCACCCACGGCAGCTTGGGCGGCGGGGCAGCGACGACGCGGGGCCGGCGCAGCCAGCGCCGGACGAGCCAGGCCACGAGCACCCCGAGCGCCGCGCCGATGAGGATGCCGGCCGTGAGCTGCTTCGCGAGCACCCACTCTTCGCGCTGCGGCCGCGGCGGCGGGTTCGGCTTCACCTTGGGATCCCGCTCGTTCGCGATCGGGTCCTCGACCACGATCTCGTGCGGCCGGGTGCAGACCGTGACGAGCTCCCCGCTCGCGCGGGACACGGCGATCGGCACCGGCGGCAGCTGCAGCACGGTCCTGCCCGGCTCCTTCGGCAGCGGCACGAACGGGATGATCAGCCTGGTGGTCGCGCCGG
The DNA here is from genome assembly GCA_051717205.1 of Sorangium sp. So ce1128. Taxonomy (GTDB): domain Bacteria; phylum Myxococcota_A; class Polyangia; order Polyangiales; family Polyangiaceae; genus Sorangium. Next base: position 12,206,111 of record CP181432.1, on the reverse strand, counting down.
TGTCGGTCGCCGTCGTCGTGCTCGTCGGCCCGGCGCCCGCGTCGGCCTCGGGCAGGATGAACCCCGCCTTCTCCAGGGCGCGTGCGGCGTCGCTGTCGCCCTGGACCTTGAAGCCCTCCGGCAGCACCGTCTCGCCCTTGCCGTGCGCGACCGTGACCTCGAGGTGGGCCGCATACCCGCTGAACCCGTTCCTCGGGAACGTCTCCTGGATCTGAGGTCGCGTCGCGCCGGGCGGCACGTGCTCCGCGCATGAGGCCCACACGCTCCCCGCCCCGCGCTCCGTCGGGCCCGGCGCTGGCGCCGGCGCGGGCAGCGGAGGCGGCGGCGGGGCGTCGTCGTCCCGAGCGGCGGGCCCGCCGGCGCCGCCCGCGTCCGGCTGCGAGCGCGCCGGCATGGCGCACGCGAGCGACGCCGCGAGCGCGGCCCACGCGAGCGGGCGCGCGCGGCCAGCCGAGGAGCCGCGCGGCGTCATCGCCTGAGCCTCCGCGCCCGCTTGGCGAACAGGTCGCGCAGCGGGGTCACGAAGCTCTCGCCCGTCTTCACGATCACGGCGTCGAGCGCGAGCTTCTTGAAGAGCTTGTCCCTGTCGGTCCGGAGCTTGCGCATGGCGGTGCGGTAGTGCTCGCGCACCGCCCGGTCGCCGGTGTCCACCACGACCTCTTCCCCGGTCTCCAGGTCCTCGAACGTCGCGAGCCCCACGTCGGGCAGCTCCTCGTCGCGCGGGTCGACCAGCATCACCGGGATCAGGTCGTGCTTGGCGGCCGCGAGCGCGAGCGAGCGCTCGAAGCCGGCGGCGAAGAAATCGCTGATAACGAACGCCACGCTCTTCCGCTTCGCCACCTTGACCAGCGTCTCGAGCGCGAGCTTCAGGTTCGTCCCCGTGTACTTCGGCTCGTGCCCGAGGATCTCCCGGATGACGCGCATCACGTGCTTGTCCCCCTTCTTCGGCGGCACGAGCTTCTCGATGGCCTCGGTCGCGAGCACGAGGCCCACGCGGTCGTTGTTCTTGATCGCGCTGAAGGAGCAGAGCGCCGCGATCTCGGCGGCGACGCGCGCCTTCGACGCGCGCCGCGTGCCGAACTGCTCGCTCTGCGAGGCGTCGACGACCAGCATGACGGTCATCTCCCGCTCCTCGACGAACACCTTCACGAACGGCTCGCTCATGCGGGCCGAGACGTTCCAGTCGATCCAGCGGACGTCGTCGCCGGGCAGGTAGGCGCGGACCTCGCGGAACGAGAGGCCCTGCCCCTTGAAGACGGACGAGTACGTCCCGGAGAGCTGCTCGTTGGCGAGCCGTTGCGTCCGGATCTCGATGCGCCGGAGCTGCTTCAGGAGCTCCGGCGGCAGCGGGTTCTTCGAGCCGGAGGCCTTGATCACGGCACCTCGACCACCTCGAACACGCGCCGGACGATCTGCTCGGACGTCACCTCCTCGGCCTCGGCCTCGTAGGTCAGGACGACCCGGTGCCGGAGCACGTCAGGGCCGATCGCCTTCACGTCCTCCGGCGTGACGTAGCCCCGGTGGCGCAGGAAGGCGTGCGCGCGCGCCGCGAGCGCCAGCGCGATCGACGCGCGCGGGCTCGCCCCGTACTCGATGAGGCTGCTCAGCTCCCGCATCCCCTTCTGCCCGGGCTCGCGGGTCGCGAAGACCACATCCACGATGTAGTCCTTCACGCGATCATCCATGTACACGTCGCGCACGACCTTGCGCGCCGAGACGAGCTCCTCGGGCGTCGTCACCTTCGCGGCCTTGCCCTCGATCACCGCGGTCGTGCGGTCGATGATCAGCCGCTCCTCGGCCCGCGCGGGGTACCCGACCTTCACCATGAGCATGAACCGGTCGACCTGCGCCTCCGGCAGCCGGTAGGTCCCCTCCTGCTCGATCGGGTTCTGCGTCGCCATGACCACGAACGGGCTCGGCAGCGGGTAGGTCGTGTCGCCGATCGTGACCTGCCGCTCCTGCATCGCCTCGAGCAGCGCGCTCTGCACCTTCGCCGGGGCGCGGTTGATCTCGTCGGCGAGCACGAGGTTCGCGAAGATCGGGCCCAGCTTGGAGGTGAAATCGCCCTTCTGGTGGTTGTAGATGACCGTGCCGATGAGGTCCGCGGGCAGGAGATCCGGCGTGAACTGGATCCGGGAGAACTTCGCCTCGATGGCGTCGCAGAGCGTGCGCACGGTGAGCGTCTTGGCGAGGCCGGGGACGCCCTCGAGGAGCACGTGCCCTCCGGTGAGCAGCCCGATGAGGATGCGCTCGATCATGTACGTCTGGCCGACGATGACCTTGCCAACCTCGTTGAGCAGGGTGTCGATGAAGGCGCTCTCTTTGGCGACCAGCTCGTTCAGGGCGCGTACGTCGTGCATAACGGGTGGGAGCTCATAGCAAGCCCGGCCGCCCGAGGACAACCGGCGCCGCGTGAATATTCCTCGGGCGCGCGGCCAGGCCGCCCGCGCGCGGCCAGGCCGCCCGCGCGCGGCGCGGCGCTAGAAACCGGGCTCGCGGAACTTGGCGCGCCCGGTCTCGGCGGGCGATCGCGGACGGGGCGGGCCCGCCGTCGCGCTCGCGGCGGGGGCGGAGGACGGCGGCGTCGCCGGCGAGGCGGAGGGCGCCGGCGCGACCGCGCGCGGCGGCTCCGGCGCGACCTGCTCGGCGGTGGCGACCCGCGTCCGCGGCTCCGGCGGCGGGGGCGGCGCCGCGGGCACGGCCTCGCCCGGGGTGGCGGGGCTTTCGCCGAGGCCGACCCAGAGGAGCGTCGCCGCCCCGAGCAGCGCGCCCGAGGCCACGAGGGCCGCGGCGGTGGCGATCGTCCGGGCGCGGCGGCGCGGGTCCAGGCGGGAGAGCGGCCGCCCGCGCGACCTGCCGTCCGCGGCGCGCAGCGCGTCCTTGATCACCGCCGCCCGCCGCGCGCTGCGCGAGGCGAGCGCGTCGCGGATGTACCCGGTGACCTCCTCGCGACGCCCGCCCAGCGTGGTGTTCACCGCCTCCAGCGCCTCGGCGAGCTCGGCCATCGTCGCAAACCGCTCGGCCGGATCCTTGGCGAGCGCCCGCACCACCGCGGCCTCGAGCGCGGGCGGGTAGTCAGGGACGAGCGAGCTCGGCGGGTCGACCGGCTCGGGCCGCGCGATGCGCGCCATGGTCGCCAGGTCGTGGCTGGCGGCGAAGGGGTGCGTGCCCGTCGTCAGCTGATAGAGCACGATGCCGAGCGCGAAGATGTCCGACCGCCGGTCCAGCTGCTCGCTGTAGACCTGCTCGGGCGCCATGAAGAGGATCTTGCCCTTCATGTGCCCGGTGTTGGTCGTCGGGTTGTCCGCCTGCGCCATGGCCTTGGCCACGCCGAAATCGGCGATCTTCACCGAGCCATCCCGCGTGATCAGGATGTTGTGCGGCGAGACGTCGCGGTGCACGAGCCCGACCAGCGCGCCGCTGTCGTCGCGGAGCTCGTGCGCTGCGTGCAGCCCGCGCGCCGAGTCGATCGCGATCCGCACCGCCACGGGCAGGGGGAGCGGCCTACCCTGCTTGCGGGTGCTGCCGCCGAGCAGCGCCACCAGCGCGTCGCCGTCGATCCACTCCATCACGAAGTAGAGCACCCCGTTCTGCTCACCTTGATCCAGGATCGCGCACACATTCGGGTGCTTGATCCGGGCCGCGATGCGAGACTCGGTGAGGAACATGCGCTTGCAGCGCGGATCGCTGGAGAGCGCCGGCAGCATCGTCTTCACTGCCACGATCCTGTCGCCGCCACCCGCCCTGCCGCGCTCCCGCGCCGCCCAGACCGTGCCCATTCCGCCCTGTGCGATGGCGATCAGCAGCTCATAGCGGCCGAGAAGTTGACCTGGCACAAGATCGACGGGCGCTATCACAGCTCGTACCTGCGACTCCTGTGTCGTCGTGAATCCGACCACGCTGAAGCTCTCACTGACGATGCACCGACGATGCAGGAGCGTTCCAGGATCGGCCACCAATCTCAAACAATTTTCCAGTTGTCGAGAATCAGGAGGCATGAGTACGGTTAGATTGCCTCTATCGCTTCGTTGAGGAAGGAGGCGCAGGTGGAGCATCGGATCACCATCGGCGGAGTGGTATTCTTCGCCGTGGTCGGCGTCGGTCCGGCTGCGTCCGCAGATCCTTCCCCGCAGGCAGACGGGCGCGCGGCATTACCTGCCGTGGCGAGCGCGCCGCCACCTGCTGTGGCGAGCGCGCCGCCTGCCGCGGCGAGCGCGCCGCCGCCTGCTGTGGCGAGCGCGCCGCCTGCCGCGGCGAGCGCGCCGCCGCCTGCTGTGGCGAGCGCGCCGCCTGCCGCGGCGAGCGCGCCGCCGCCTGCGGTGGCGAGCGCGCCGCAGCCTGCCGCGGCGAGCGCGCCGCCGCCTGCCGCGGCGAGCGCGCCGCCGCCTGCCGTGGCGAGCGCGCCGCAGCCTGCCGCTGCGCCCCGGCAGCCGAGCGCCGCGGAGCTCGCGTCCGCGCGGCGCCTGTTCGCGCTCGGCCTCGCCGCAGAGGATCAAGGCCGGTGGGCGGAGGCGCTGGAGGCTTACGAACGGATCCGCAAGATCGTCGTGTCGCCGTCGCTCTTGTATCACCTCGGCGCCTGCCACGAGGCGCTCGGCCATGTGGTCGAGGCGCTCAACGCGTTTGAGCTCGCCCTGTCCGGCGCGACCGCGCGGCGCGAGCTCGCGCTCGCGAGGGAGTCGCGGTCACGCATCGAGAAGCTCCGGGTGAGGACGTCGCAGATCGTCCTGCGCCTGCCCGAGGACGCGGCCGGCGTGCACGTCGAGATCGACGGCGAGCCGATCAACCCGGCGCTCGTCGGCGCGGCCATCCTCGTGACCCCCGGGGAGCGGTGGGTCGTGGTGAGGGCGGAGAACTACGAGGCGCGGTTCGAGGCCGCGGTGCAGGCCGAGACGGGCGCGGTCGTCGAGCTCCGGGCCGAGCTCGGCCCCAGGCGCCCGGCCGCGGCCGCGCGGCCGCCCGCGCCGGCTCGTGCGGTGCTGCTCCGCGCACCGTCGCCGGGCCCGCGCATCTCGCCGGTGGCCGTCGTGGGGACGGCGGCCGCGCTCGCCGCCGGCGCCTTGGTCACGGGCGTGATCGCGTACGACGTGCGGCACACCTTCCTGAAGAAGAACGAGAACCCTGCCCCTGGCTCGCTGGACGAGCGGCAGGCCCTGCGCGACCGCGGGCAAGCGCTCGCCATCACGAGCACGGTGCTCACCGGGGCCGCGCTCGTCGCGGGCGGCTTCGCCACGTACCTCTTCTGGCCTTCCTCATCGCCGCGCGCGGCGCCTGCGGACGCCGCCGGGAGGCAGGCACGGCCGGCGCGCGCGCCCGGCCCGACGGCGCTCTCGCCGTGGATCGGCCTGGACGGCGCGGGCGTCGCCGTGCGGGGGGCGCTGTGAGCCGCGCGCGCCGCGCCGGCATGGGCGTCGTCGCGGCGCTCGCCCTGGCGTGCACCGGCGCGGGCGCGTGCGCCTTCATCGCGCCGTTCCCCGAGCTCGCGCCGGACCCGGTCGGCGAGGGGGGGAGCGGCGGCGGGGACGCGGGCGCGGGCGGCGGCTCCCTGGAGGGCTGCGTCCCCCTCGTCGAGACGGCCTGCTATGCGGGGCCGCAGGGCACCGAGGGCGTCGGCCTCTGCGCGGCTGGCGTGGCCACGTGCAACGACGACGGGACGGCGGTCGGCTCCTGCGTCGGTCAGGTCCTGCCCGCATTCGAGAGTTGCACCACGCCCGAGGACGAGAACTGCGACGGGCGGGCGTGCACCGGCGATCCCGTGCTGAGCGTCGCGCTGGGCGGCAGCGGCGTTCAGCACGGAATGGCCATCGCCGTCAGCGAGGAGGCCGTCGTGGTGGTCGGGTCGGCGTCCGGCAGCACCGACCTCGGCTCGGGCCCGTCGGACGAGCTGGGCACGCTCGGCGACGCGGACTCGTTCCTCGTCTCGTTCCCGCGCAGCGCGCTCTCCCGCGACGGCCGCTCGCGGTTCGGCCGCCGCTTCGCCGACAGCGTCGCCCGGGCCGTGGCGCTCTCGCCGGAGGGCGACGTGGTGCTCGCGGGCAGCGCCTCGGGCGACGTCGATTTCGGCGGCGGCGTGCGCAAGGGTCATGGCCACCGCGCCGACATCGTCGTCGCGCGGTTCGACGCCGCGGGGGCGCACCAGTTCAGCCGGCGCTTCGGCGACTCCGCCAGCCAGCAGGCGACGGCGGTCGCCGTGGACGGCGCGGGGAACGCGTTCGTCACCGGCGAGTTCTGGGGCACGCTCGACTTCGGCGAGCGCCAGGAGGGCGAGCGCTTCACCCTGACGAGCCAGGGCAAGCGCGACGTGTTCCTCGTCAAGCTCGACGCCGCCGGCAATGTCCAGTGGGCCAGGCAGTTCGGCGACGCGGAGGACCAGGCCGGCACCGGGGTCGCCGTCGACGGCGCGGGCAATATCGTCCTCGTCGGCTGGTTCAGCGGGAGGATCGGCTTCGGGGGCGACAAGGGCCTCGTCACCGAGGCCAAGACCGACCTGTTCGTGGCGAAGCTCGACCCTGCCGGCGACCACCTCTGGAGCAAGGCGGCCAACGCGACCAACGCCGCCGAGGCGCTCGGCGTGGCCGTGGACGGCGCGCGCAACGTCCTCGTGACCGGCTCGTTCCGCTCCTGGGTGAACCTCGGCGAGTCGCCGCTCACGACGGCGGGCGACAAGGACATCCTCCTCCTCAAGCTGGACGAGAACGGCGTCCCGCTGTGGAGCGAGGACTACGGCGACGACGCCGACCAGGAGGGCGCCTCCGTCGCGGTCGACCTGGCCGGCAACGTCCTCCTGACCGGCTCCTTCCTGGGGAGCGTCGAGGTGGGGGATGACGTGCACGTCGCCACGGGCGCCGCCGACGCGCTCGTGGCCAAGCTCGACCTCGACGGCAGCCCGATCTGGTCGCACGCGTTCGGCGACTCGGGCGAGCAGCGGGGCACCTCCGTCGCGGTCGATCTCCTCGGCAACAGCTGGGTGACCGGCCGCTTCAACGGGGTCCTCGACCTCGGGGGCGGCGCGCTCACGAGCCGCGGCGCCGGCGACGCGTTCCTCGTCCAGTTCGGCCCGTGAGCGCCGCGCGCCGGCGGCTCACTCGCCGGCGAGCGGGTAGATCGGCCGGATGTCGACAGGGATCCCCTCGAGGCCGCCGAGCGCCTGCTGCATCGGCGCCGAGACCCCTCCGTACCTCGAGAGGAGCTCGCTTCCGGCCTGCCGGTCGCCGCGGTGCTGCACCATGCAGAGATCGCGGACGAGGCGGGTGATGGCGGCCTCGAGCCCCGCGGGGTCGACCGTGAAGCGGCGGGTTCCGGGGTCGAAGCGGGCGGCGCGCTCCTCGAGGAAGCGGTTGATCTGGAGCGCGGCGCCCTTGCCGTGCGCCTCGGCCACGCCGAAGCGGGTGCTACTGAACAGCCCCGCGAAATAGGAGACGAGGAGCTTCTCCCTGAAGTCGGCGGGGAAGTGGCCTCTCTGGATCATGAAGAGGACGTTGTAGGCGCCCATCACGTCGGCCTTGGCCTCCTCGAGGGCGGAGTAGGTCGAGCCGAGCGCGAGGCGCACCTCGACCCGCGCGCCGCCGACGCTGGTGAACGCCGGGCCCAGACTGTGCGAGAGCTCGTGGAAGAGCGTCTCGTTGAAGAACGCGTCGGCGGACAGGTGCTCGAGCTGCGCCGGGTCGAGGATGCGCTCGGCGATGGGGCGCATGATCAGCTCGAACTTCGTCTCGATGACGTTGCGGAGCAGGACCTTCTTGGCGCCCTTCTCGGCGCGGACGCGCTCGTCGTTCGGCAGGTTGAACGCGATCGTCTGGACCGATTTGCGGGCGTCGCCGGCGCTGTAGACAAGGTCCACGACCTGGATGGGGCTCTCTCCGCCGCGCTCCGTCATCACCTCGTCGGGAATGGGCAGGTTGCGCTCCATCTCCGGGAGGAGCTCCTTGTACTTGGCGAGCTTCCGGGAGGCCTCTGGGTCGCTCACCGTGACGAACGACTCGAAGGAGGCCTTGAGGCCGAGGAGCTCGTCCTCGTAGGTCTCGTAAGGGCCGATGGTCACCTCGACCGGGCTGTCGAGGTCCATCCAGTCCTTGTCCGATGCGAGGTAGTCGTCCGAGCCGAACGCCTCGGCCCGCGATCTCAAGAACCGCCGCAGGCTCTCGTTTGCGGTGAGCGCCGCCGCCTCCTCGAGGAGCGCGCCGGCGGGGCCGAGCCACGCCCCGTACGCCTGGCTGTACGGCACCGCCACGAGCCTGCCCGCGTCGCGGCGGATGAGCGTGAAAAGGCTCTCGAAGGCCTCCTTGTCGCCCGGGTGCTGCGCTGTCCAGGCGTGAAGCTCGTCGGCCGAGAGATCTTCCGGGTAGAAGCCGGCGCCCGGCGGATGGGGCCTGTCGATGGCGAAGGGCCGATGGTGATCCTGCCTGTCCCACGGGCCGCGCATGATGTCGAAATAGGCGAGCTTGTCCCGCCCTTCCGGGGTGCTGTCCGAGGCGAGCCGCTCGCGGAGCTCCGGGTTCGCGGCGTAGGCCTGCCGGTCGAAGACGGGATCGAGCAGCCGCGAGGCCTCGATGAGCTTGCCGAGCACCAGCCTCTCCCGCTCGGGCAGCCTGCTGACGTCCGCGGTGAGCCTGGCCGGCGCGAACTGCTTGACCTTCTCGGACAACAACGGGACCTCCTCTCGGGCGACGTCGCGATGTCGCTATGTCGCTATGTCCAGCGAGCGCCGGACGGTTCAGGGTCAGCTCGTCTGGACCGGATGCGCGTCGCGGTACTCGCGGACGGCCTGGGCCTCGTCGATGGCGTGCTTGAACCCGGTGGCGGCGCGGAAGGCCGCGCTGTCCACGACGACGGGGTACTTGACGTGGGTCAGCGCCGCGCGCGGGAGCTTCGGCAGGCCGAAGCGACCGAGCGCGTTGCGCAGCACGAACTCGGGCAGGGGCACCGCCACCCGCCCCGCCGCCCGGATGATGAGCGACAGGGGCACGGGCTGCGGGCCCGAGACGTTGTAGACGCCGCGGATGCGCTTCTCGAGGGCGAGGCAGATGGCGGTCACGACGTCCTGCTCGTGCATGAACTGGAACAGCGGGTCGAACCCGAGGACGTACGGGACGTGGGGGCCGCGGAGGAAGCTCGCCAGCGTGCCGTGGCCGGTCGGGCCGAGCGTGTAGCACATGCGGAGCACGGTCGTGCAGAGCTCGGGAGCGCGCCAGAGCGCCGTGCAGGCGTAGAGATCGGCCGCGACGAGGTCGGCGAGCTCGGGGAAGGTGGATACCGCCATCGGCGGGTCCTCCTCCGTGTGGTAGAGCGGCGACTCGGGGCCAGCGCCATAATAGGTGTGTCGTCCGACGAAGATCACGTGCTCGACCCCGCAAGCGCGGCTGTTGTCGAAGACGACGCGCGTGCCGCCGAGGTTGATCCGATACCGCTCCTCGGTCTGCTCCACGAGGTGCGTCACGGTCGCCATGTGGATGACGGCCTGGGGCCGGCTCTTGCGGAACACGTCCTCGGCGGCGCGCTTCTGCAGATCCACGTTGTGCATCTCGACGCCGGCGGGGGCATCCGGCCAGGGCCGCCGGTCGATGCCGATCACCTCGTGCCCCTCCGCGAGGAGGCGCGTCGCGACCATGCGGCCGAGCTGGCCGGTGATTCCAGGGATGAGGATCCTCATGCGCGCTCCTTCGATGAGGCAGGCCCCGCCGGCGTGGCGCCGCGCTGCCCCGCCGGCGTGGCGCCGCGCTGGTCGAGCGCGAGCCTCCCGCGGCGCCGCTGCCGCCCGATCTCGATGAGCTCGGCGATCTTCGCCTTCACCTGATCCACGTGGCCCATGATCACCTCGTCTTCCTCCGCGCCGGTCCCGGGGAACGTCATCGGCTCGCCATACGTGATCTCCAGCTGGACCGGCAGCGGCGCCGGGACGAGGTACGGGGTGATCGGGATATAGGGGACCCCGAACAGCCGGCCGATCGTGTACGAGTTGGCGATGGTGGGCACCGCCTCGCCGCCGCCGACGAAGCCGAACGGGATGATGGGAGTCCTCGTCTTGAGCGCGAGCCGGACGAACCCCGATCCGAAGTGCACGAGCGAGTTGCGCTCGCTGTAGAGCTTGGCGGTGCCGCGCGCCCCCTCGGGGAACACCATGAGCAGCCGCTCGTCCTCGAGCAGGCGGCTCGCGTGCTCGGGGAGGCCGGTGAAATGCCCTGTGCGGCTCGACCAGAGCGAGGTGAACGGGAGGCGGTTGATGAACTTCTCCGCCATCCCCTCTGCCAGCCGCGGCGGATCCATCTCGAAGAACATCGACGCGACCACCATCGCCCCATCGATGGCGACGCCGCCCGAGTGGTTGCCGACGAGCATCGCGCGCCCCCGCGCGGGCACGTTCTCGACGCCCGCCACGTCCACCGAGAAATAATGGTGATAGAAGAAGTCCAGCGCAGAGAAGAACAGGCCGAGGTGCTTTCGGGAGATGCCGTAAGGATCGACCCCGAAGCTGTTGAACGGGATCTCCAGCCGCTGTACGCGCTGTGCAATCGAGTCGCTGACGAGCAGTGTCAAAGGTCACCCTCCGGAGGCTTCGGCGCCCGGAGGGTACGCGCGATCGGGCGGGGAGCACAACCTCCGCCACGGCCGCGGAGGAGACGGCCGGCCTGCGCCGCCCGCGCGAGGTTCGACGGATCGCTCGCGGCGCTGAACTCGAGTCCCCGACGGTTTCGCCGTTCTCGCCGATGATCATGTCTCGAAACATAACGCGCCGCGGCGGGCGCTCCGCGGCGCGGCGCCGCCTGCTGCGCTCTCGACCGCGGCGCGAGGCGCAGCCATTGAGCAGCCCCGCCGCCCGCGGTATGGGTCGGCGATGTCGATCCGACGCCGCGCACCCGAGCCTCCTGGCCAGGCGCCCTCCGGCCGCACGCCGGAAGGACGCCTCCACAATGCCCGCCGGGAGGTCGCCCCGTGACCGATCTCGTGATCCGCCGGGCGGTGTCCACGGATGTAGCGATCCTCGCGGCGAACAACAGGGCGATGGCGCTCGAGACGGAAGGCAAGGTGCTGGACACGGCCACCACCCTCCGCGGCGCCGCCGCGCTGATCGCGGACGAATCCAAAGGGTTCTACCTGATCGCCGAGCGCGCCTCCGATGTGGCCGGGCAGCTGATGGTGACCTATGAATGGAGTGACTGGAGAAACGGCACTTTCTGGTGGATCCAGTCCGTTTACGTGTCTCCCGCGTCGCGCCGCAGCGGGGTCTTCCGGGCGCTGTACCGGCGAGTCCGGGAGATGGCGGCGGACGCGGGGGACGTATGCGGCATCCGCCTCTACGTGGAGACCGCAAACGCGCGCGCGCAGTCGACCTACGTCGCGCTCGGAATGCAGCGTTCGCATTACGAGCTCTACGAGCTCGATTTGGCCTTCGGCTCGTCCTGATGTGTCCGGATTTCCTGGTTCGGCGCGGGGGGAGCGACCGCGGGCATCGACGGCCAGGAGCCCTTGACGAGGGCTCGCATCGCGGCCGTCTTCAGCGCGACCTCGCGGGGATCGAGAAAGACGCCGAGCGCCTGGCGGATGTGGGGGAGCGAGCGGATGAGATCGGCAGGGGTCATCGCGTCGGGCGGCGACACGCCGCTCCGCTCGCAGGCCTCCTGGATGATCTTCCTGGCGAACGCGGGCGCGAGGCCACAGCACTCGACCACCTGCTCGAAAAGCGAGCGCATGAGCTGATTCCCCCGGGGTAACGTCTGACGCGCGGCGCGTCTTTCACTTGGGCGAGCACATTCCGCCCCACGACAAGAATAGCCTACGTCCCATGTCACGCTCGTGAGATGACGACTGACCTTCTGCGGTGCTTTGCGAAGATGTAGGTGACGAGGCGCGCTCAATGTGTGACAGCGCGGCCTGGCGCCGCGCGATCGGAGCAGCTTCGGGACCGGTGCAGAGAGAGGTCGTGGCCGCCGGCCATTGGACGGGCCTCCACCGCCGGAGCGTTGGACGTGGTGGCGAAAAGGATCATCGCCAGGCCAGTCAGGCGCGCCGCGCGCCGCGGGGGCAGCGCTTGGGCTCCGTGCGAGGGCTTCTGTCCATGGCTGACGTCCGGGGCGCCCGGGTCCCGCGCTTTCCTCGATGGCGTCTCGTAGCGGTGATGACGTCGCGCGTCGTGCGCGTCACAGCCCTGTGGGCTTGAAGGTCGTCCGCGGGGCGCTCCGCTTCGGGTCCGGCGCCTTCGGCGTCGCGCCGCGAGCGGCCGACGAGCGGAGCGCCGGTTTCGCCGTCGGGGCCGCGGATGCGCTCGCGGTGCGCGGGTCGGACCGGCTCGCCTTGGGCTTGGCGGCAGGCGGCGTCGCCCTCTGGCCCGGCCGCGGGGCCGCGCGGTTTGCCGTGGGCGCCGGCGCGTGGGCGGCCCTGGCGGGAACGACGCCCTGAGCGGCCCTGACCGGAACGGGGGCCGGGGCGGCTCTGGCGGGAAGGGGCGCGTGCGCGGATCCGGCGGGAGCGAGGTCCTGGGCGGAGCCGCCGGGTGCAGGGCCCTGCGCGGGGACGTCGAGGGCGGGGCCATGGGCGGGCGCGCTGGAGTGCGCCAGCGCGTCCACCTGAGCGGGCGCGCTGTCCGCGACGGCCGCAGGGAGCAGCGGCGAGCTCGGGGAAGCGGCGGCGCTCTCCGTCACCTCCTGGGCGACGGGCTCGCGCTCGCCGACGGCGAAGAAGACCCCCACGCCGATCGCGAGCGCGACGGCGCAGAGGCTGGCGATCACGCTGCGGCGCACGATGTGCTGCCGGCGGAACACGGCCTCGGAGACGACCGCGCCCAGCCCCTGTGCGCTGTCGGTGCCCAAGAGATCCGCCGCCGCGCCGCCGCCCTGCTGGCTCCGGGGCGCGCGGTGGCTGAGCGGCAGCGGCTCGCTCCCGGGAGAGCGCTGGCTGAGGGGCAGCGGCTCGCTCTTCGGAGAGCGCTGGCTGAGCGGCGACCGCACCGACCTCGGCCCGGAGCCCGACGCCGGGCCGTTCCGCGCGCTGGGCGGCCCGAGGCCGTCCGGCGACCCCCGCAGGCCGACCTCCTTGATGAGCGCCTCCACCGCCCGGGGAGACGAGACAGCGAGGCCCGGCGCGTGCGCGGCCGCCTCTTCCAGCGCCTCCGCGAACGCGGCGGCGGTCGGGAACCGGTCGTCCGGATCGGTGCTCAGCGCGCGCAGGCAGATCCTGTCGATCGCGGCCGGGACCGAAGGCACCACCCCGCGCGGCCCCGTGGGCGGGCCCTGGAGGATATGCGCGATCAGCGCGCCGTCGTTGTCGGCCTTGAACAGGCGCTCCTCCGTGAGCATCTCCCAGAGCACCACGCCGGCCGAGTACACGTCGCTGCGGCGGTCGACCTGCTGGGCCCGGATCTGCTCGGGCGCCATGTAGGCGAGCTTGCCCTTGAGCGCGTTGCCCTGCGTCGACATGAGCCGCGTCTCGGCGCGCGCCACGCCGAAGTCGGTGATGCGCGCGACGCCGTCGATGCCGACGAGCACGTTCTGCGGGGAGACGTCGCGGTGCACGAGGTGGAGCGGCTCGCCGTCCGACCCGGTGAGCTCGTGCGCCGCGTGGAGCCCCGCGAGCACGTCGAGGAAGATCCGGAGCGCGATCCCGAGCGGGACCGGCCGCTTCGCCCGCGCGCACGTGCGGAGCAGGAGGTGCAGCGACGGGCCCTCGATGTACTCCATGACGAGGAACAGCGGGTCCTCGACGAGGTCGAACGTGGCGACGACGTTGGGGTGGCGCACCCGCGCCGCGAGGCGCGCCTCGTCGAGGAACATCGCGACGAACTCGGGCTCCGCCGCGATGTGCGGGTGCATCATCTTCAGGGCCACGAGGCGCTCGAACCCGCCAGCGCCGACGGCCCGCCCGAGATACACCGTGGCCATGCCGCCCGACGCGATGGCGCGCAAGCTCTCATAGCGGCCAGCGTGCAAGGTCACATGCCGAGGCTACACCATGCCTCGTGCGTTCTCCATGAGTCCCGCGCCGCCCTCCGCGCGCGCACGTTCTGCACAGCCATGACGAAGAGCGGGTGCACCCATGTCGATGTGAGGCGTCCTACGACCGATCGCCGACAGGCGGCGCCGGCGTGGCCTGCTGGTCGGCGATCGGCGCCGGCGGCGCAGGCCTGCGCGGCTGCTGCGGGATCAGCTCACGATCGGCAGCCGCCTGGTCGCCGGTCGCGCGCGCGCGCCGCCCTGCTCGCGCTCGCGCAAAGCAAGGTCGTGCTCGACGATCGTAAGGGGATTATCGTAGGCCGGCAGCGGAAGATCCTTATTCTTCGCGTACACAGGGTGCCTGCCGTGCTTCTTGTACCACTCGGCCACCGTGGCGTTGGCCTTCATCTTCTCGAGGATGTTCCGCCACCCAGCGCCGGTGTTGTACGCGCAGAAGCTGATCTCGCCGAGCTGCGTTCCGTACGGAATGATGCACATCTCCGTGCGACGGAAGTCGTAGTTGAAAAGATCCTGGAACCACATTCCGGCGACGAACAGGACCCGCCACTCGTACTCCCTGGCGTCGCTCTCGCCGGCGTGCGCGGCGCCCGTCTGGCTCATGAACTGCTTCACCAGCGTCGCGAGGTTGAAATTGGGCGGCGCCTTCTCGGGCCGGTAGTGGCGTAGCAGCGCGGCGACGACCTGGGCCTTCGCGAAGGCGCGGCCGCGGCCAGCGTCGAAGATCGCGCGCAGGTCGGAGAGCAGCCCCTCGACGTCCATGAAATCGAGCAGCGGCACCATCTGCTTCGTCTTCTTGTGGACGAACAGCACGGTCCCGATCCCGCAGTTCGGGTGGCACCCGCAGTTGATCTGCCCCCAGTCCTTGTCGGGGCCGTCGAGCAGGTCGGTCACGTCGCCGAAGGGGCTGAGCGACGAGAGGGGGAACCAGTCGCGGAGCGGATCGGTCACGCCGGTCTGCCGGGCGACGTCGTGCGCGAGGTGGCTCAGCGTGTAGCGCTGCTTCTCGCGCAGCTCGTCGGAAATGTCCTCGTCGCGGCCGGTGAAGCTGACCGGCTGGAAGCTGACGACCGTGACCTTGTCGGCGTTCTGGACCGCGAAGTCGATGATGGGCCCCACCTGATCGTTGTTCACGCCGTTGACGATCGTCACGACAAGGATGACGTCGATCCCGGCGGCCGAGAGCTCCTCGATGGCCCGCAGCTTCACATCGTAGAGGTTGCCGATCTTGCGGTGGCTGTTCGCGGCGTTCGTGACCCCGTCGAACTGCAGGTACGCCATCCGGAGGCCCGCCTCCTTGGCCTTGCTGGCGAAGCCCGGCTCCTCCGCGAAGCGGATCCCGTTCGTCGCGCACTGGACCGCGAAGTACCCCTTCTGGCGCGCGTACCGGATGGCGTCGAGGAAGTGCGGGCTCAGCGTCGGCTCGCCGCCGGAGAACTGGATCGACATCTGCCGGCGCGGGCGCACGTCGGCCGCGTCGTCGAGGATCCGCTTGATCTCGTCCCAGGAGAGCTCGTGCACATAGCCGACCTGATTGGCATCCATGAAGCACGGGTCGCACATCATGTTGCAGCGGTTCGTCAGGTCGACCGTGAGGACCGCGCCGCGCCCGTACCGGATGGTGCTCGAGCCGTGGTTGTGGATCCGGTCCGGCGTCATCTCGACGTCGCGCCCGCCGAAGAGGCGCTCGATGCGGGCAAGGAACTCCAGGTCGATCGAGATCGTGTCCGAGAAGAAGCCGTGCTTCGGGCAGGTCTTCTCCATGACCACGCGCCCGTCGCGCGCGACGATGCGGGCGCGGATCTCCCCGGGCTTGTCGGTGATGAGCCGGGTCCAGTCCGCCCTGCCGCCCAGGATCTCGGCGCGCGCCTCCTTGACGCAGCGCGGGCACAGGCTGTCCGTCTCGCGAGGCCAGCCAAGCGGGGGCTTCGATCGCTGGCCGCCCCTCGGGATCGGCTTGTCGCTCCACTTCGGGTGGAACGGCTTGGGTTCGCCGCCGAGCCGGCTCAGCTGCTGCAAGACCGGCCATGCCTTGTTGGCGGATACCGTGATGGCCTTTTCCAGTGTCCGTACCAGGTCGATCAAGCGTCACCTCTTCTACAGCCGCATTTCGCGGCCGCACCGTAGGTCGACCTAGCGCGTGCTTCCATCAAATTCCAGGCTTGTCCCGTGGGGCCGACGCGCGCCGCCGGGCGGCCAATGCGGCGCCGCCAGGCAGCTGGCGCCGGCGCCTCCGGGCAGCTGACGGCGGCTGACGCGGCACCCGCGGGCGCGTGACAGCGGGCCGCCGATCGCGGGATAGTGCGGCGCAGCGAATGCGATTGCTCCCTGGATCCCCCCGCGCCCTGGGCCTCGCGGCGGCGCTCGCGGCCACCGCGATCGCCGGCGCGGCGTCGCCGCAGCCCGTCGCGCGGACCGCGCGCGCCCCTCGGGCGGAGGACAGCAGCAGCGCGCCCGCTGCGGCCGAGCCCGGGGCGGCGCGGCTGCGCGGCAGCCTCGGCGTGCCGGTCGCGGAGCGGCTGCTCGCCTCGAGCGAACAGGAGGCGCGGCTCCGCGGCATCGAGCGGCTCGGATCGATCGGCACCGAGGAGGCGATCAACGCGCTGCTCGCGGCGCTCGAACAAGGGGCCCCGGCGGCGCGCGACCCGCGGGCGCGCCTCGCGGCGGTGCGCGCGCTCGCCCCGCACGCGCAGCGCGACAGCGTGCGCCAGCTCCTCTCGCGCGAGCTCGCGGAGGGCGGCGCCCCCGCGCGCGGCGCCGCCTCGCCGCTCGGCGAGCTGCTGCGCGGCACGGCCGCCCTCGCGCTCGCTCGCTCGGGCGACAAGCGCGCGCTCGCCGCGCTCGTGAACGCGATCGTGCAGGGCGGGGCCGCGGGCGAGGCCGCGGCGCGCGCGCTCAAGGCGTACCCGCCCGCGTCGCTCCAGCTCCTGCTCGGGAGCCGCAAGCGGCTCGAGCCTGCGCTCGTCGCCTTCCTCGGCGAGCTCGGCGACCTCCGGGCGCTCGCGGCGCTGCGGCCGATGCTCGAGGGGGGCGACAGGGCGGCGCAGGTGGCCGCGGCGCGCGCCCTCGCGCGGCTCGGCGATGAGGCCGCGCTGGCGAAGGCGCGGGCGTGGCTGCGCAAGCCGGAGCCGGGGCTCCTCGAGGCGAGCGCCGAGGTCCTCGTCCACCTCGGGGCCCCGGAGGCGCCGGACGCCGTGGCCGCGCTGCTCGGGTCCGAGCTCGCGCGGCTCGAGGGGCTCCGGCTCGCCGAGCTCGCGCCGGCGGAGCGGCTCGTGCCGGCGCTCGCGCGCGCGCTCCCGCTGCTCCCGGAGGACGCGCGGCCGCGCGCCGTCGCGGCGATCGGCCGCGCGGGCGGCGCGGAGGCGGCGCGGCAGCTGCGCCGGCTTTCGATCGAGCGCCCCGAGCTCGCGACGGCGGCGGCGTTCGCGCTGGCGACGACGCCCGGCGCCGAGGCGCGGGCCGCCGTCGCGGAGATGATCGACGGCCCGCGCGCCGCGAAGGACGCGGACCTCCGCCGGCTCGGCCTGCGCGCCGGCGTGGTCCGCGGCCTCGCGCTGCGCGACGCGCCCGGGGCGCTCGAGGCGCGGCTGCTCGCCGCGCTCGCCGCGCCGAGGGGGTCGAGCGATCGCGCCGTCGCGGCGTTCGGCGCCGTGGCGCTCGGCCTGCGCGACGCGGGCGAGGTCGTCGGCGAGTGCTCCCCGGCCTCCTGCGATCGCGCGGCGGTCCACGCGGCGGCGCGCGGCGCCCTCGCGCGGGGCGAGCGCGCCCTCGCCGCGCTCGCCCCGCTCTTCGCGGAGCTCGCCGCGCCGGCCGACGGCGCCGGCTCCGCGAAGAGCGGCGGCGGCGCGCCCGACGCGGCGGCGATCTCCGCCGGCGTCGCGCTGCTCGCCGTGCCCGGAGGCGGCGCTGTCGCGACCTCGCGGCTCGCCGCCCTCGCCGAGGCGGGCGGTCCCCTGGCGCCGCTCGCCGCCCGCGCGCTCGCGGCCCGCGACGACGAGGTGATCCGCGGCAGGCTGAAGCGGCTGATCGAGGGGAGCGATCCCGTCGTCCGCGCGCACGTCGCGCTCGGCCTCGGGAGCGACCCCATGCCCGACAGCGTCTCGCTCCTCGCGCGCGCCTACCGCTTCGAGGACGACGCCGCTGTGCGCCGCGCGATCGTCCGCGGGCTGTCCCGGCGCGCCGAGGTGCAGCGCCGGCGCGTCCTCGAAGCGGCGCGGGACCTCGATCCGGACGAGGGGGTGCGCGCGCTCGCGCGGGCCGCCCTCTCCGGCGTCGCCCCGCGCGCGCTCGATCTGCCGCGCCCCGCGCTGGCGACGGGGGTGGTGTGGGTCGCGATCGTCCCGAACGACCGGAGCGCGGCCGCGAGCGCGTCGTCGCGCCCGGCGCGGCTCGTCCGCCCGGACGGGCTGGCCGTCCCGGTCGTGGCCGATCCCGACGGCGTGCTCCTCGTGCCGGGGGTGCCGCCCGGCGTGAGCTCCGTCCTGCTTGCGCCGGCCGCATCCCCGGGGGACGCTGGCCCATGACGACGATGAGCAACGCGACGGACGAGAGCGGCCCGGGCCGCGGCACGGACGCGGAACCTTGCGCAAAGTCGAGCGCTGCGCCCGGCGCCACATCGGCGGCGCCTGCGGGCGATGCCGATCGCGCGCCGGTGAGCGGCGACAAGGCCGCGGGCGCCGGCGCGATGTCCTTCGAGGAGTCGACGCGCCGCCTCGCGAAGATCGTGGCGGAGCTCGAGGGCGGCGACCTGCCGCTCGAGCGCGCGCTCTCGCTCTTCGAGGAGGGCATCCGCCTGTCGCGGTCGGCGCAGGAGCGCCTCGACCGCGCGGAGAAGCGCGTCGAGGAGCTGCTCGGGATGGACGCCGACGGGCGCCCGGTGACGCGCGAGTTCGAGGGCTGAGCGGAGCAAGGGTGAGATGAGGACCGCGGCGGCGCTGATCATCGGCAACGAGCTGCTCACCGGAAAGATCGCTGACGAGAACCTGTTCGTGCTCGCGGGCACCCTGCGCGCGCTCGGCGTCAGGCTGGAGCGGGCCGTCATGGTGCTCGACGACATCGAGGTGATCGCCGCGGAGGTGCGCGCGCTCGCCGCGTCGCACGACTGGCTCTTCACGAGCGGCGGCGTGGGCCCGACGCACGACGACCTCACGATCGCGGGCGTCGCGCGCGCGTTCGGCGTGCCGGTGGTCAGCGCGCCCAACATGGAGAGCATGCTGCGCGAGTACTACGGCGACCGGCTCACCGAGGGGCACCTGCTCATGGCGCGCATCCCCGAGGGCGCGCGGCTCGTGACCGGCGGCAGCGCCGCGTGGCCGGCGGTGGTGATGCGGAACGTGTGGATGCTGCCCGGCGTGCCGCAGATCTTCCGGGCGAAGCAGGCGCTCATCCGGGCGGAGCTCTCCGGCGGCGCGCCGTTCATCTCGCTGGCGGTGTTCACCACCCTCGACGAGGGGCAGCTCAAGCCCATGCTCGACCGCGTGGTCGAGGCGCACCGCGACGTGGACATCGGCTCCTACCCCCGGTGGTCGGGCGCCGAGTACCGCACCAAGCTCACGTTCGATGGCCTCATCGAGGCGAGGGTGCGCGCGGCGCGCGACGCCTTCGCCGAGAGCCTGCCCGCGGAGACCATCGTCCGCGTCGAGTGACGCGCGCGCCTCGCACGGGCGCGCGGCGCCCCGGGGATCGCGCGCGCGGCGCCCCGGCATCGCGCGCCTCGCGCGGCCCGCGCGCCTGGCGGCCGCCACCCTCCGACGCCGCGCCGCCACCCCCGCCGCCCCGCCGGCGCGCGCGATCTCCGGGGCGCCGCGCGCCGGCCGCCGGGCCCGCCGCGTGCTTGTCGCTCGCGCATGAGCCTGTGGAAGAGCGCCGCGCTGTCGTCCAGTCACCTCCTCGATCCGTACGCCGACGAGCCCTCCGCGCTGCCCGGCTTCGCCGGCCCGCGGGAGCGGGCGCTCGAGGAGGGGATCTGGTCGCTCGGCGACGCCGACCTGCTCGCGATCGTGCTCGGCACCGGGCTTGTCGGCCGGCCCGTGACGCTCGTCGCTGCCGCGCTCCTCGCCCGCTTCTCCGGGCTGGAGGGGCTCTCGCGCCTCGGCCCGCACGCGCTCGCCGAGCACCCCGGCCTCGGCCTCGTGAAGGCGCTCCGCATCGCCGCGTCGCTCGAGCTCGGGCGGCGCGCCTTCGAGCGCGCGGTGCGCCCGCGCCCTCCGGTGCGCACGTCGGCGTCGATAGCGGCGTGGTGCGCGGCGCACCTCGGCCCGCTCGAGCACGAGCAGATGTGGGTGATCTCGCTCGACGGCCGCAACGGGATGAGGGGCGCCCGCAGGGTCGCGCAGGGCGGGCTGCACGGGTGCTCGGTCACGGCAAAGGACATCCTGCGCGCCGCGCTCGCGGACGCGGCCTCGGCGCTCGTGCTGGTGCACAACCACCCGAGCGGCGACTCGGCGCCCTCACCCGAGGACGTGACCATGACCAACGCGGTCGCCGCGGCCGGCGAGGTGATCGGGGTGCCGCTCGTCGACCACGTCATCCTCGCGCCGGACGGACACTACTCCTCGCTCCACGACCTCGGGATGATCGGTCCCGACGACGCGCCGCCCGAAGCTGCCGGCGCTGCCGACAGGCCACGCCCCTGACGCGGCGTGGGTCTCTCGCTGTGAGCGGGAGCTCCCGCTCATCCTCCCGGGTGCGCACCTTCAGCGGAAAATTGAACCGCCAGGAGCGCCAAGACAGCCTAGCCTCGCCGGCTGACCAGGATCCCGTGCCGCGCTCCGCCGGGCGTGCTCGCCGCGCCCGGCACGCTCGCGAGCCGCAGCGTCGCGCCGCCCCAGTCGACGGAGGGGCTCCCCTGGAGCAGCGACGCATAGAGCGCGCTCGCCTGCGTCATCGGGCAGCCGAGCGCCTCGCGCAGGAACGTGAGCGACACGCCCGTCGCGTAGTTCACCGGCGTCTGCCGGCCGTCCTCGGCGATCACCGTGACCTTGAAGACGTCGTCCTCGGCGCGCGCGGCGCGCTCCGGATCGGTCAAGACGAGGTGCAGCGCCTCGATGGCGCCGCTGCCGGGGCCTCCGCCCGCGTCGAGGGTCGCGTACAGCTCGAGGAGCGGCGCCGTGTAACGGACGATCTGCCGCGCTGCCCCTTCTCCCGACGCCGCTGGCGCGGGCAGCTGCTCGCGGCGCCTGAGCTGCGCCTCCACGACGAGCGCCGACCGCGCGAGCTCCCGCTCCGTCCTGCCGAGCAGCCGGCGCGCCCGCATCTCGGCGAGCGCGCGCTGCAGCACCTCGCGGTTGCGCGCCGCCCGCTCGTGGCTCCGCTCGCGCGCGAGCAGCGCCTCGAGCTCGCCCAGCGCCTGCTCGTGCTCCCCGATCGACGCGAGCGCGTCGGCGAGCGTGAGCCGCGCGTCGGCGAAGCCCGGCGCGCGCCGCACCGCCTCGCGGTAGGCCGCGATCGCCGGCGCGATGTCCCGCCGCGCCTCGTGCGCGAGCCCGAGCGCGAAGGCCGCCCGCCCGTCCTCCGGCGCCGCCTCGCACGCCCGCGCGAGCCAGCGCGCCGCCTCGTCGTAGTCGCGCCGGTCGTAGAGCACGATCCCGAGCTCGCGCAGCACCCGCGCGTCGGGCGGCTCGATCGCGGCGCCCTGCCGGAGCTGCGCGGCCGCTTCATCGAGCTGGCCGAGGCGGACCAGCGCGCGGGCGTAGGCGAGGCGCGCGTCGACCTCGCCGCCGTCGAGCTCGACGGCGCGCGCGAGCGCCCGCGCCGCGTCCGCCCAGCGGCCCTCCGCCGCACACGCCGCCCCGAGCGCGCGCCACGCCCCCGCGTCGTCCGGCTCGGCCGCGAGGTGCCCCTCGAGGCCGGCGATCCCGCCGGCCATGTCCCCCCGGCTCAGCAGGTCGAGCGCGCGGGCGCGCAGCGCTTCGGGCGGCGTCATGGCGGCAGGTTACGCCGGCGCGAGGAAGCTGGTCGAGCGCCGCCGGGCCGCGCGGCCGAGCGCGGTCGGCCCGGTCGCCGCCGCGGGCGCCCGCGGCCGGGCGGCCTTCATCAGTAGCCGGGCGGCAGGTCGCTCGCCAGGCACGAGACGGTGTTCGGCGCCGTGCGCGACGACCACAGGGCGCCGGCCGGCGCCCCGCCGGAGAAGCGCACGCCCTCGCGCGGATCCCACCCCGGCGCCTCGCCCGGGCGGAGAGAGTGCGCCCCGCTCTGATAGAACGCGATGATGTATGTGTGCCCCGCGACCCGGCAGCCGAGCCGGTCCGCCAGCGCCTTCGCGAACGCCTGGCCGGTGTGGCCGAAGGCGCTGCAGCAGCGGAGCCACACGAGCGCGTCGGGACCTGAGAGCTCGCCCCGCAGGGCGTCGAGCGCCCCGTCGAGCGGCGATCCCGGACGGAGCGCTGCCTCGTCGAGCCGCGTCTCCCCGAGCCGCATGTACCCCCAGCCGCCATGCCCCCACGCCTGCAGCGACGCGATCTTCCGGCCGCGCTCGCGCGCCGTACGCGCCGCCCACCGGAGCGCGTCGTCCCACCTCGAGGCGGAGTGCCACGCGTCGGCCGCGCCCGCCATGCGGTGCAGGAACGCACCGGCGCGCCAGATCGGCGTGAGCCCGATCGTCGCGCCCACCGCCTCGCCCAGGACCGCGAGATCCTCGGGCTCGGCGGCGGCGCGGTGCGCGCGCGCCGCGCCCTCGCGCCGGCGGCGCGCGCCGTTCGGCCGCCGAGAGCTGCCCCACCCGACGTCGGTGTTATCGAAGAGGACGAGCCGCATCGAGCCTCCCATTCTGCGCATTCCGAATGTACCGCCGCTCGCAGCGGCCGCCACGCGGTCGATCCCCCACCCGCACCCCGAGCATCTCCCGATAGCGCAGGCACGTCCCGGGCGCGGCGAGGCGCGGCGAGGTGCGCGGAGGACGGGCGGCGGTCGGCCAGTTCGCGGTGGGCGCAATCGCTAGTGATTTCCTCCCGCGCCCTCGGGTAGCCTGCCCGAACCGATGGGCCTGTCCGAAAACATCAGGTTTTATGCGGCCACCGACGTGGGCCGCATGCGGGACCACAACGAGGACAACTACCTCGTCGACAAGAAGCTCGCGCTCTTCGTGGTTGCCGACGGAATGGGCGGACACGCCGCGGGCGAGGTCGCGAGCGCCCTCGCGGTCCGCATCATCCACGAGGAGCTCAAGAAGGAGCGGGACCTCATCGAGAACCAGGCGCGCAGCAACGTCCGGCGCGCCGCGATGAAGGAGGTCCTCAGCCTGCTCGAGCACGCCGTCCAGCGCGCGTGCGCCCGGATCCACGAGGAGGCGAAGGCCGACACGACGAAGCGCGGCATGGGCACGACGCTCTCCGCGCTCCTGATCGCGGGCTCGCATGGCTACATCGCGCACGTCGGCGACAGCCGCATCTACCTCCTCCGCGAGGGCCGCATCCAGCAAGTCACGGAGGACCACACCGTTTACAACGAGCTGATCAAGCGCGGGAAGCTCACGCGCGATCAGATCGAGAAGGTCGCGCAGAAGAACGCGATCACCCGCGCCGTCGGCGTGTACGAGCGGGTCGAGGTCGACACGCTCACGATAGAGGTGCTCCCGGGCGACCAGTTCCTCCTCGCCTCCGACGGGCTCCACGGCTACATCGCCCACACCGCCGAGCTCGAGCCGTTCTTCGAGGAGGAGAACGGCGAGGCCGCCGCGAACGGCCTCATCGATCTCGCGAACCGCAAGGGCGGCAAGGACAACATCACCGCGGTCCTCGTGCGGCTCGGCCAGGGCGACCACCGCGACAGCGTCCGCGCCCGCCTGCTCGCCCTGAAGCGCGACGTGCTCGCGAAGATGCCGCTCTTCGCGCGCCTCCAGGAGCGCGAGATGCTCCGGGTCATGCAGGTCGCCGAGGTGCTCTCGTTCGAGCCCGGCCAGATCGTGGTCCGCGAGGGCGATCGCGGCGACGAGCTGTTCATCGTGCTCTCGGGCCTCGTCCGGATCGTCCGCGGCGACGCCGTGCTGAGCGAGGTCGGCCCGGGCGAGCACTTCGGCGAGATGGCCCTCATCCGCAGCATGCCTCGCTCGGCCACCGTCTCGGCCGTCGAGCAGAGCGAGCTCATCGCCGTCCGGCGCGCCGACTTCTTCGAGATCCTCCGCAAGGAGCACGAGCTGGCCGTGAAGCTGCTCTGGCAGTTCCTGGGTGTGCTCGCCGACCGGCTCGATCAGACGTCGCGCGACCTGACCACCGCCCGCGAGGAGCTCGCCGCGGAGGACATCACGAGCGAGATCTTCCCCGACAGCGAGGAGGGGAAGAGCCCGTTCGCCCCCGAGGAGCGCGCCGAGGCGCGCTGAGCCCGCGCCCCCGCGCCGGCGCCGCCCCGCCGGCGGCCGCCCGACACGCGGGACGGAGAGCGAGCGGGATCCCCGCGGCTGGCGGCCGCGCCCCGCCAATCGACGGGTCGCTCGACAGGGCGCGGCCGCTCGACAGGGCGCGGCCGCGCGTGCCGGGCGAGCGATTCGCGGATTGACACCCTCCTGCCCCGGCCGGTAGCGTCCGTCCGACGGATAACCATGAGCATGCACCGCAGAAGGTACGGCGAAGGCCATCTTGCTCGCGTCTCCATCAGCGTGGATGGAGGCTCGGCGCTCGCGTCGCTCGCCGTCGCGGCGGCGGCTCTCCTCGCGGCGTCCCCCGCGTCCGCTGACGAGCCGCGGAGCGCTACCGAGCCGCGGCTCATGATGGAGACGGGCGAGATCACGAGCGTCGTCGACGCCTTCGACGACGGCGACACCTTCGATCTGAACTTCAGCTTCGGCTTCGAGCACGCGACGAAGAGCGCGAAGATCCGCCGCGAGACGAGCATCGCCGCGCCGGGGCTGTCGACGGGCGGCTACACGTCGAACCTGCTCAACGTCGCGAGCTACAGCGAGGCGACGTCGAAGTTCAACATGCGCCTCGACGTCGGCCTCTACCGGGATCTCGCGCTCTACCTCAAGATGCCGCTCATCTTGAACCACTCGCGCGAGCTCACCGGCCTCGCCGGCAGCGCCGATCACCAGAGCGTCGTGCTCGCGGGCGCCCCGGGAGAGCAGCTTTTCTCGCTGCCCTTCACGTCGCCGAACCGGAGCGGCATCGAGCACCTCGCCGTCGGTCTCGACGTGAACATCATGAACCAGGCGCGCGACCGGACGAAGCCGACCTGGCTGTTCGGGATCGAGGGGCGCTTCCCGGTGAGCGAGGCGATGCACGCCTGCACCGAGGCGCCGAAGAGCGGACAGGTGAAGTGCGCGGACCCGACGGACATCAACCGGAACAACGAGACCGATGTCCCGTTCGAGGGGGAGCGGATCGCCCAGCGCGACCCTGGCGTGTCGCGCGGCACGATCGGCCTCGAGGTGCACACCTTCCTGTCCAAGCGGGTGAAGTACGTCGAGCCGTACGGCGGGTTCAAGGCGCTGTTCGAGTTCCAGCAGGAGTCGAGCGACTACGGCCTCACCGACCTGAAGACGTCGCTGGTCAACCACCCGCCGCTCGTCGGCAGCGTGCTGCTCGGCATGATGATCATCCCCTGGGAGAACCGCGAGAAGTTCACCGGGCTCACGTTCGATCTGCGCTTCACCGGCGAGTACCACTCCGAGGGGCGCGACTACTCCGAGCTGTTCGACGCGCTCGGCTCGACCGACGCGAGCTCGCTGCGGCAGCCGCAGTGGTCGGCGTTCCGCGAGAACGACGCGTACAACGTGACCGCGTGCAGGAGCGGCGACCCGAGGGCCTGCGCGCCGTCGGTCATCGACGAGGGGTCGCAGCGGACGTACTTCACGGGGCTCAGCGACGTCCAGCCGTACGGCTCGTACCGCGGCTCGGCGAGCGTGACGTGGAGGGCGGCCGAGCTCGTGAAGTTCCAGCTCGGCGTCGGCTTCCGCCACGACCAGGGGCACGGCATCGGCGGCGACCAGCCGTGCAACTCGCAGTACAAGGACAGCATCGCGACGGCCGGGCCGTGCCGCCGCCAGAACGACGACGGGAGGTTCACCGTCACCGGCAGCCCGAACCCCAACTACCGCCCGACCATCAACGCGGTCGGCCGCCGCTTCTACGTCACCGACAGCAACACGTTCGACATCTTCGCGAGCGGCACCTTCATGTTCTGATCGACGCCCCGAGCGGCGGTGGCCATCGCGGCGCGCATCGCCGGGGCCGAAGCAGCGACCCATGATCGACCCCTGGCACCTCCGCGGTCGCGCGTGCGCCCTGGCGCTCGCCGCGGCGCTGCCAGCGGTCGCCGCCGTGCTGCCGGCGCTGCCCGCGTCGGCCGAGCCTGCCTCGCCCGCGCGGCCCGCGACAGCGCAACCCGCGCCGCCCGCCTCGCTCGCGTCTGCAGAGAAGCCGACCGTCGTGCTCCCGACGGCGCTCGCGCCCGAGGCCGCGGAGCGCGCGGCGCCGCTCGCGAGCGCGCTCGACGCGCTCCTCTCGGACACGGCGCAGGACCTCGGCCTGTCGGTGGAGCTGGCCGGCCGCGCCGCCTCGCGAGAGCGCCCCGACGAGGCCGAGCTCATCGAGCGCGCGCGCTCGAGCGACAAGCTCTTCATCGCGCCGAGCCTCGAGCTGCGCGGCGATGAAGTGGAGCTCAGGCTGGCGCTCGCCGCCGGCGGCGCGCGGTCGCTGCGGGTGCGCGTGGAGCGCGTCGCGCGGGACGAGCTCGCTGTGCGCGCCGCGGTGATGCTCCGCGACCTCGTGGCCGAGCTCGACGGCGGCGCCGGCGCGGCCCCGCCGCTCGGCCAGGAGGCGCCCTGCTCCGAGCCGTGCCGCGGGCGCCTCGCCACGCCGGCGCGCAGCCTCGGGAAGGCGACGCTCGCGGCCAACGCGACGCTCTACGGCGGCCTCGTGGGCTTCTCGATCCAGCGATCGAGCGGCTCGGACGATCCGCGCCTGCTCTACCCGCTGCTGGCGGTCGGGGCGGGCATCGGGCTCGGCGGGGCGATCATCATCGCGGAGGAGTGGGACGTCGGCGTGGCCGACGCGTGGTACCTCGGGTCTGGCACGTGGTGGCCGACGATCGCGGGCCACCTGATCTACGAGGGCCGCTTCGCGGAGCACGCGGAGGATCCGGACCAGGAGCGCTGGGCCTCCGGGCTGATCGGCGGGAGCGCCGGGATCACGCTGGCGGCGCTGGGGCTCTCGCTGGGCCGCATGTCCGAGGGCGGCGCGCTGCTGGCGCAGTCGGGCGGCGGGCTGGGGCTCACGCTGGGCGGGCTGGTCGAGTGGGCGGCGCGGGGCGACGTGCAGCGGACGCCGATCGCGGGCATGGGCTACGGCGCGGCGCTCGGCTGGCTGGCGGCGGCCGCCGCGGCGACGCAGCTCGACGTGACAGCGCCGCAGGTGCTGACGATCGACGTGGGCGCGCTGCTCGGCGGCCTGGGCGCGGCCGCGCTCGCCAGCCCGCTCGTCTTCGAGTCCCCGACGCAGGCCCAGCAGCGCACCTGGGTCGGCGCCGCCGCCGGAGGATTTCTGCTGGGGGCGGGCGTCGCATGGTACGTGACCCGCCCCGCGTTCGCTGGCGCCCGCAGCGCGAGCCCCTCGTGGAACCGGTTCGGCCTGCCCATGATGGGAGTGATAGGAGAGAGCGTGGTCGGGAGCCGGCGGGCGCCCGCGCTCGGCCTCGGGTGGCAGGGGGCGATTCCGTAGGAGCTATGAAGATCACGATCACCGAGCTGGATGCAGGGACGCGCCTCGACAAGCTGCTCGTGCAGGTGCTGCCCGGGCTGGGACGCGCGGGCGCGAAGCGGCTGTTCTCCGAGGGGCGCGTGCGCGTGCTCGGGGTGGGCAAGAGCGGCGCCGGCCGGCGCGCGTCGAAGGGCGACGTGGCGGTGGCGGGCGAGGTGCTGGAGGTCGACGTCGAGCCCACGGAGGCCTCCGGCGCGGCGACGCCGGACCCTGACGTGCCGCTCGACGTGGTGCTCGAGCGCGACGACCTCGTGGTGGTGAACAAGCCCGCCGGGATGCCGACGGCGCCGCTCGATCCGGGCGAGCGCGGGACGCTCGCGAACGCCCTCGTCGCGCGGTACCCCGAGATGGCGGCCATCGGGTTCTCCCCGCGCGAGCCCGGGCTGTGCCACCGGCTGGACACGGACACGAGCGGCCTCGTGCTGGCGGCGCGGACGAGCGCGGCGTTCGCGGCGCTGGGCGCCGGCCTGAAGGAGGGGCGGCTCGACAAGCGCTACCTGCTGATCTGCCAGATCGGCGATCTCCCCGAGATGGGCTCGATCGAGGTGCCGCTCGCGCCGCACCCGAAGGACAAGAAGCGGGTCTATCCGTGCATCCACCCGCGCGACGTGGCGCGGTACGCGCCGCGGCCGGCCGCGACGATGTACAAGCGCGTGCGGCAGGTGGGGCTGTGGGAGCTCGTCGAGGCGCGGGCCCCGCGGGCGCTGCGGCACCAGATCCGGGCGCACTTCGCGTCGGTGGGGCATCCGCTGGCCGGCGACGTGCTCTACGGAGGGCCTGCGGTGGAGGGGCTCGGCCGCCACGCGCTGCACGCGCACCACATCGGCTGGGGTGGCAGCGACGTGGTGCCCGCGTTCGTCGTGACGTCGCCGCTGCCCGCGGACATGGCGGCGCTGATGGGCGAGGCCTGACCGGTCGCCGCGCGGCGCGGCTCAGGGCGCGTCCACCTCGACCACGTGGCCGCTCACGTCGCGTGCCCGCGCTGTGATCCGGAGGTCGTCGGCCGACGCCGTCCCTTCGAGGTTGCTGAAGCGGAACGCGATGGAGTAGGTCGACGACTGCGCGTTGAACTTCGCCGGCTCGATCCGGATGCCGCCGAGGCTCTCCTGGTCGATGACCGCCGCGTCTCCCTCGTCCGTGTACTGGCGGTTCCACTCGTCGTAGTTGAACGCCCGCTCCGCGATGACCTCCCCGGTCGAGCGGCTCGATGTCGCGACCGCGACCTCGACGAGGCCCGGAGAGATGCCGGGCAGGGTGGCCTCGACCTCGACCGATACCGTCGACGTGGAGTCCTCGTCGGTGCGGCGCACGGCGAGCGCCGGCGGCAGCCCGCCCGGCGTCGGAAGGAAGCGGAGCGGGTGCACGCAGTACACCTTCTCGGTCCCTCCTTCGCGGATCTCGAAGTGCAGGTGGGGGAAGAGGCTGCTCGCAGCGAGGCCGGTGTAGGCGATGTGCTGACCGCGCCCCACCTGGTCGCCGGTCTCGACGAGCGGCAGCGTGAGGTGGATGTAGGTGCTGTAGAAGCACGCGTCCGGCGCGTCGCAGTGCTCGATCTGCACCACGACGTCATCGAAGTCCTTGTAGCGCCCGGCGCGCGTCACCTTCCCCTCGGCGACCGCGTACACCGGGGTGCCCATGACGGTGGGGATATCGATGCCGCGGTGGAAGTCGTAGACGTCGTCGCGCGAGGCCTGGAGGCGGGGGCCGAAGCTCGACGACATCGGCTGCATCTCGTCCGTTCCCCCGATCGGCCACACGAGGTCTGCGCCCTCGGGGTCCGAGCCGCAGCCGGCGGCGGCCGCAGCGAGGGCCAACAGCGGCGCGAGATACGATGGCTTCCGCGAGGGCTTCATGGTGGCGAGTCCGTGGCGCGCAGGCGCAGTGCAGGTGTCGAGTCCACGGCGCAGCGCCGCCCGCTCATGGTATCGAAGCAGAGCACAGAAGTCGAGGTCAGGGGGCCGTGAGGCGGTGTGCGGGGGCTCGCGCCGTCGCGCCGTCGCGCCGTCGCGCCGTCGCGCCGTCGCGCCGTCGCGCCGTCGCGCCGTCGCTGCAGCCTTCCGGCGTCGCGCGCCGCCTCGGGCCGTGCGGCGCCCTCAGGGCGTCGCCGGTGCCAGCGCGTACGATCTGTGCGTCAACGTCACGCCGAGGCTCGTGAGCGCCGTACTCGTGGCCGTGCAGCGCACGAAGCTCCAGTCGTTCGGCGTCGCGAACGCGAACCCGAGTGCGCCGTCGGCGACCGTGCCCTCCCACTCGATGAGCGACACGTCATCGAGGAACGTGGTCGCCTCGCCGCTCGGCGGCGCGGCCGCCCTGAAGTAGACCCGCACGGAGCCCGCGTTCGAGGGCGGGGTGAGGTCGACGTTGAACCGCTGCCAGTCGTAGGTGCCGGCCGCGCGCGTGTACACGGTGCTGTTCGACACGCTCGCCCCGCCGCTCGTGTACCAGTAGACCTGCGCGCGCATCTGCCCGGCGTTGTCCCCCTTCAGGTACCCGCTCAGCGTCAGCTTGCGCCCGGGCTCGAACTTGATGCGGTTGTTCATGTAGGTCGACACCTCGGAGGTGCTGCTCGACTTGCGCAGGAACACCATCGCGCCCGTCCCGCCGTGGACGACGCTGTTCTCGATGTAGCGGTATTCGCTCATCGACCACATCGAGCCCTCGTGGGAGGTGTCGTCGATGTCGCCGTCCTCGAAGTCCCCGTAGATCATGATCTCCCGGCCGTAATCGCAGCTCGCGGCGGCGCTCGTCCGGAGGGCGGCGAGCGAGTCCGCGCCGTCCGAGCGCAGGTGCGCGACGGGCCCCGTGCTGCGGCTCGTGAGCGGCACGCTCCGCGTCTCGACCTGCTCTGTCGTCTTGTACTGCGAGGGGTCGCTCACGGCGGCGGCCCGCGGGCCGCTCTGGAACACGACCGCCCCGGTGAGGCCGTCCGCCGCGTCGCCGGCCACCGCCGCCGCCGGGAGCGTCGTGGAGAGGTGGCCGATGTGGCGGCTCGCGCGGCCGAGCCAGGCGCCGCCCACGAGCTTCGGCACGTAATCCTCGTTCTGGAACGGGATGAGCTGCACGCGGTGCACCGCGCGGCCGCCGCTCTCGTCCTCGTCGATGTCGATCACGGCGAGGTACGATTGGTACGTCTCGAAGACGTCCTGATCGAAGACCATGTTGCCGAGCGACATGAAGATGAAGCGGGGGCCGGCGCCGCCGTCGTAGAGCCCGACGCCGTGGATCGTGTGCGGGTGGTGCGCCACGACCATGCCGGCGCCCATCTGGACGAGCTCGGTGAACCGCCGCCGCATGCCGGACGTCGGATAGTCGCTGTACTCGGTGCCCCCGTGCAGCACCGGGATCGCGAAGCGCCCGACCGCGTCCGTGTTCATGAAGTCGCTGATCTCCGTGAGGCTGAGCTCGAGCGCGCCGGCCTTGAGAGGCGGCCCGTCGGAGGCCGTGAGCGCGTACTCGGTCAGCGTCGTCCCGTCGTTCACGATCTGGCTGAACCCCTGGAAGGCCACGTCGACGCCGCGGATCGTCCGGTAGAGCACGGTGCCCTTGGCCATCGTCTCGTCGAGGCCGGCGCCGAACCAGTCGAGTCCCGCGTTCGGCACCGCGCTGAGCGTGTCGGCGACGCCTTCGCCCAGGTAATCGAACATGTGGTTGTTGCCGAGGCTCACCCCGTCCACCCCGGAGAGCGCGAGCGCCCTGACCGTCTCGGGGTAGGAGAAGAACGTGAACGACTTGTAGGGGTGCGGCGCCTCCGGGTTCGCCGTGACCGGGGACTCCAGGTTGACCTGGGTGTAGTCAGCCGACGAGAGGACATCGCGCATGAAGGAGAGGATGGCGCGCGCGTCCGCCTCGCGGGTGTCGGGGCGGATCAGGTCGCCGGTCTCCCCCTCGACGCCGTCGTCGTCGCTGTCGATGAAGCGCCGCCCGAACATCGTGTCGCCTCCGACGAGGATCCGCGCGCGGTTCGGGCGCTGCACGGTGAGGACGACGCGGCCGACGTCGGCGGCCGCCGCGGCGAGCGGGCGGTGCAGATCGGCGGGGATGATCTCGCTGTAGTACCCGTCGACCTCGACGCGCAAGAGCACCGAGCGCCGCGCGAGCGCCGCCAGCGTGAACGCGCCCTCGTCGTCGGTGAAGGCGAGCTCGCCGTGGTTGACCGCGCCGCTCCCCCAGCCGATGGCCGTCACCTCCGCGCCCGCGATCGGCGACCCCGCCTCGTCGACGACGACGCCGGTGACGTCGACGGGTGTCGCCGCATACGTCGCGTCGAACGCCGCCTCGGTCGCGTCGAAGCGGTAAGCCGCCATCGCCTCTCCCGCGGGGAGCGAGGCAGAGAGCGCGGCGAGCGCGGACAGCGATGAGAGGGTGAATGTGGGGATGACGCGCCTTCTTGCCATGATCGCTCCCGGTCTGTTGGGGGCCTGTACTAGACGGCCGACATCAAGAGAGGATGACGAGGCCAGCGCAGAGCTCCGCCGGGCCGGTCAACCACGTGCAAAAATGCCGTGTGGCCGGGCACCGGCGTTTCTCGTTAGGCCGTTGGTAGGGCCGTGAGCGTCGACTGGCCGCTCTGCTCTCGCCGCAGAGACAGCGAGAACGCCAACCCATGCATGATTCGATCCGTTTCAGTGCTGGCGTTTGAGACAAAGACGATTGACGCGACACTATCATGCTTGGGTCGGCGCTCGCTATGGGCTCGAGTGGAGCCGCCTGCGATTTGTTGTCTTGTCGGCGTGGCGAGGTGCCCCTGCACGTGAAGTGCATGCGCATGAACGGCGCGCTGTGGCGATGCGCGCCTATGTCGCATAGGTGCACGCCTCGTTACATGGGCGCTGTCCTGGTAGGGCGTGCGTCTCTCGCGCTGACGCCGAAGCACCGAGGTGGCCGGCGAGGGCGATCGAGATTGCCTCGTCGGGCTATCGGCGCGACCTCAGCCCGCCGACCATGCTCACCAGCGCGACGATGCCCCCGAGCGGGACAGCGAACAGCCCCGCCGCGGCGCAGTTCAGCAAGGTCGCGAGGGTCTCTGCGAGCAGCTGGGCCTTCTGCGCGGCGTCCGGGTTGCCCGATGCGACGGCGGACGCGAGCGCGACGGGCAAGGCGCCGCACGCGACGCCTCCCGCCACGGCGAGGAGGCCGAGCGTCGTCCCGCGACCCCACCGGCGCTGCAGTAGGGCGCGCAGGCCGAGCGCGGCCGCGCCGAAGGTGGCCAGCCCGAAAAGGATCATCAGCACACAGAGCGCCCGCATCACGGGTTCGCCCTGCTCCGCTGCGTGGTGGAGGTCATTGCGGCGCGAGCCTCGCTGGTGCGGACAGCCGCCGAACGAAGCCGTTCGGTGGTCGAGCTCGCGGCGTCATTCCTTGGGTCCAGGTCTCTCGTCCTCTTCAGGCCTCACCCACTGATCCCAGCCTTCGGTGGGCTCGCGGGCCCCGTAGGCGGCGAGCCAGTCCCGCGCGGCCTGCACGATCGGCGCGGGCGCCTCGAGGCTCCACTCCCAGGTCTCGAGCAGCGCCCGCAGCCGGTGCGTCGCGTCCTCGGTGCGCAGGAACTCATGATCGTGGAGGTTGTTGGTCGTGCGCTTCCAGCCGTCGAGAAGCGAGATGTACTTGTCGAACAGCCCGAGGAGCTGCTCCGGCGTGGGGCGTTTATCGGGGTTTCCTCGCGCGAGGTAGCGTGGAGCCGCGAAGGCGGGCATGAGGTTGAGCACCCCGAACAGCGTGCCCATCACGTCGTTGAGCTCGTCCCATGAAGCCTTCCACCTCTCTGGCTCCTTGGTCGCAAATTCGTGGGCTGCTGCCAGGGCAGCCCTCCACTGCTCTTCGTCCGCATGCTGGGGCATGGAGCCTCCTCACGGATTTTTGCAGATCGGGCCTACGAAATCACCTGGCAACGACGAGATGCCTCCCGCGCCGATGGCGATCGGCTTGCCGTCGTGCACTCCCAGCTCCACGCAGACGTACGCGCACCAAGCGCGAATCGCGAGATGGGACAGGATCTCGCCGACCCAGGTCGGGCACGTGCTGCACCGGGCATCGCCGCAGTCCGTGACGAAACACAGGTGCTTCGTGGACGGTATGGAGTATCCCCACACGGCGTATTTGCAGGGGGTAGAGTAGACACACCCGAACTCGTCCGTGCACTGGTGTAGCGCGGCGTGATGCCGAGGGGCAGCGTCGACGGATCGAGCGTCGAGAGCCACCGCTCAGCCTCCTCCGCGGCCGCCGGCGGAGAGGGGCGGCGTCCTCGTGCGCAGGATGCCGGTCGCTCCTTTTGCTGGCCGTGCAGGGCGCGGGCCCTTCAGAGCGGATCGGGCTCGGCTTCCGCCTCGTCGTTCTTCTTCTTGGCGGCGGCGCGGGCCCGCTGGTGCGCCCGCCGCTCTTCCTCGGCCGCGTCTTCATACGGCGAGAGCAGGCGATCGCGCAGGAGCGCGTGGGTCTCGTCCCTGTCGTCATCGTACTCGGCGTGCGCGTGGACCATGAGCGCGCCGTAGGCTTCGTGCCACGCCTCGACCGCCTTGACGGCCGGATCCGCGCCCTTGGCCTCGGTGACGCCGAGCTTCCTGCCATAGAGCTCGGTCCAGCGCCGGAGCCGGCCTACCTCGGCCGAGAGCCCGAGTCGCTCCACCGCGGCGTTTACCTCCTTGCGGTCGAGCGCCTTGACCATCGCGCTCATGCGTACCCATTGCTGGGAGTGGACGAGCCGGAGGAAGTCGGTGCCTGACGACAGCACCTCGGAGCGCACGAGCTCCGCGTCGGCGCGGCGCGCGGCCTCCTCGTCGGAGAGCGGCAGGATGCCCTCGTGATCGAACGCGCGCACGATGCTGTCGAGCTCACTGCCGAACGCCCCGATGCACCGGTCGGTGCCGCGATCGATCTCCGTCATCGAGGCGTCCGTGCTCCCGAGCGTCTCGAGGGCCTCGGTGGCTGCGAGGACGGACTGGATCGAGGTCTCGACCTTGGCGGAGAGCTTGATCTTCTTCGATTTCAGCGCCTCCCGGTGGGCGGCGAGCTTGGTCCCTGCGACGATACACCCGCTCGGCGGGAGCCGGCGGGCGAGAAAGGCGGCTTTTCCCATGAGGCCTTGCTATCGCGGCCTCGGGGGGCAGGGCCAGGCGATGGCCAGATTCCGGCGCACACCGGCGGCGGTCCCCCCACCGGGCGGAACCTGTCGGCGGCGGTCCCCCCACCGGGCGGAACCTGTCGGCGGCGGTCCCCCCACCGGGCGGAACCTGTCGGCGGCGGTCCCCCCACCGGGCGGAACCTGTCGGCGGCGGTCCCCCCACCGGGCGGAGCACGCCGGGGAGCGCGCGCTCGCGGCACCCTAGGCCGCAGCGGAGACCGCCTTGTTCCGGGGGCGTGGCGTTCGGGGCGCGCCGGCGCCCTGCGGCTTCGTCGGCGTGGCGCCCGTGGGCGGGGTGGAGACGGCGCGGACGAGCGCGGCGGCGATGGCCGCGGTCATCCGCGCGGTCGGCAGCCGCGGCGTGAACGCGAGCACGCGCTCGCCGGGGCGCCGGCCGCGCGAGGAGCGGCCGCTGCTCGCGAGCCGCTCGACGGCGCGCTCGCAGGGCGAGCCCGGGGCAACGCGCAGCAGCACCTCGGGCAGCCCGATGGCGCCGCCAGCGCCGGGCGCGTAGACGACGCCTACCTCGATCGCGACGAAGCCTGGGAGCGCGGCGCGCGGCGAGAGTCCGAGCCGGAGCTCGTCGGCGTCGGGGCTGCCGTCCGGGATGCGGAGGCGGCCGACGATGCGGAGCTCCGTGGCCGCGGCCGCGCCGCGGGCCGCGGCGCCGGGCACCTTCGCCGCGGCGCCGGGCACCTTCGCCGCGGCGCCGGCAGGACCCTTCGACGCGCCGGCCGCCGCGCTCGCGCTCGCCTTCGGCGCGCGGAGGTCTGCGCTCGCGGGCGCCTTGAGCGAGCACCGCACGCGCCGCGCCACGTCGCGCAGGAACGCGACCGGCCGCGCCGCCGGATCGGCAGGGAGCTCGGCGAGGCGGCCGGTGCAGAAGATCGCGAGCAGCGCGGCCGCGTCGAGCGCCAGCAGGTGGGCATGATACGGCGA
Source organism: Sorangium sp. So ce1128 (assembly GCA_051717205.1). Classification (GTDB taxonomy): domain Bacteria; phylum Myxococcota_A; class Polyangia; order Polyangiales; family Polyangiaceae; genus Sorangium. The sequence continues at coordinate 12,170,427 of CP181432.1, read as the reverse complement.
GACGCGGGCCACGGCGTACACGCCCCCGCCGAGCGCCGCGAGCAGCGCGACGAGCAGCGCCTTGCCGGCGCGCGTCGAGACGTCGAGGTAGACGCCGCGCACCCGCGGCGGCTCGCGGAACGCCTCGGCCTCCGCGACGGGGAGCCACTTGCCAGGGCGCCTCAGCGCGCCGCCGGCGCGCTCCTGGCGGGGGGTGCGGTGCGCGGCGAGGGCGGTCGCCGCGGCCACGAGCGCGGCGCCCGCGGTGCCGTCCCTGAGCAGGAGCTCCAGCGCGACGCCCGCGACGAGCGCGAGCCCCGCCAGGGCGGCGCGCGGCGCGAGCGGGATCGGGACGAGCGGCCGCGGCGTGACGCCCGCGGCGCGCGCGAGGCGCTCGTGCTCGCGCGCCTTGAGCGCGACGAGCGCGCTGTAGATCGCGAAGAGCACCACGCCGGCGACGAGGTAAAGGGTGCGGCTGCGATCCGGGCTCGCGGCCGCGGCGTCCGCCAGCCGCCCGAGCGTGTCGGCGCCGGGCGTCGCCGCGGCGGGCGCGGGCTGGAAGGCGCGCGCATCGGCGCGGACCGCCCACCGGATCGGCTCACCCTTCGGAGCGTACGGGCGGAGCAGCTCGAGCTCGTCCTTGTCGAGCGAGCGGCGGAGCGTGGAGAGCGTCATCGGCGCCGCGAGCGCCTCGGCGCCCTCGCCCGCCTCGGGCGCCTCGTCGATGCGGGGCTCGTCGGGCGCGGCCGGGAGCTCGACGGTGAGCCTCGCCGCGTCGTAGCCGTCGTCCCAGAGGGGGCCGGTCCACGCGACGCGGGAGCTCGGGCCGTCCTTCTGGATGAGCCCCCGCTTCATGAGGTCCGTGCGGTAACGGAAGAAGAGCACGAACACCCCGCGGCTCAGGCCCTTGCCGTCGAATCGGGCCCGCAGCACCGGCGGGCGGAGCGTGCCGTCCTCGCGCGGGCGGACGTCGGGGGGCAAGAGCTCGATCTCGACCGGCGTAGCGGAAGCGAGGGAGCTCGCCTCCGCGGCCTTGAGGGGCACGGCGTAGCTGCCCTGGTCGAGCTGGGCGTCGGGGTCGACGCCCTGGATGTCGAGGGCGCGGAGCGGGCCGCCCGAGACCTTCAGCGTGACCTTGTGCTCGACCGTGGCGGCGCCGGCCCGGTCGATCGCGAGCCGCACGTCGTCTCCGGCGACGTGCACCTCGACCCATGCGCGCGCCGGAAGAGCGAACGCGATCGTCACGAGCGCCGCCAGGAACGGGAGCAGCAGCGCCGGCCCGGGGCGGCGGGCGATGCGAGAGGGCATGGTGCAGACGTCCCACGGCGCCGCGCGCGGGGCCAAGTTCTGTGGCCGGCGCGCGCTCCTGGCGCCGTCGTGCCGGCGCCGCGTTCCACCGCGGCAGGGGCGCCCTGCGTTCCACCGCGGCAGGGGCGCGCCGCCTCCGCCGCGGCAGCGGCCGCGCCGCCCGCGCTGCTGCCGGTCAGGTGACAGCGGGCGTGATCAGAACGCGACGCCGAGCGAGAGTGACCCCATGAGCTTGATCTTCCCCATCTTATCGTAGAAAGCATACGGCTGGGCGCCGGTCACGCTGATCTCCGCCGGAGGGGCGAGGGCGACGCCGAGCCCGAACCCGCCCGACATGGCGAACCCGCCGTCGCGGCCGAAGATGTTCGTGCTCCCGATGATGAGGCCGAGGACGGCGCTGCTCAGGTCGCGCTTCCCGGTGAGCGCAGCGGAATTGGAAGTGTAGGGGGTGTAGACCGCCTCGAACGACTCGTAGCCGAAGCGGCCTTTCACCCAGAACCCCCGCAGCGGCTTGCCCTCGACGTAGATACCGACGTCGGCCGCGAGCGCGTATCCGGTCGTGTCGATCCTCGCGTCGTCGAGCGAGCCCCAGATCCACGACGGCGTGATGCCGATGGTGAGCGGTCCGACGACGGCGATCTCTCCCTCGAAGGTCATCCTTCCGAACAGGAGATCCAGGGCGTTGTAGCGGACCGACCAGCGGCAGCAGGTGGCCTCGGGCGGCCTCGGGGGCGGCGGCGGTCCGGCCGGCAAGGCCTCGTAGCCGGGCGGCTGCTGGGGATAGCCCTGCTGTGGATAACCCTGCGGGTAGCCCTGCTGAGGATATCCCTGCTGCTGAGGATAACCTTGCTGCTGAGGATACCCCTGCTGCTGGGGATAGCCTTGCTGAGGATACCCCTGCTGCTGGGGATAGCCTTGCTGCTGAGGATACCCCTGCTGCTGGGGATAGCCTTGCTGCTGAGGATACCCCTGCTGCTGGGGATAGCCTTGCTGCTGAGGATACCCCTGCTGCTGGGGATAGCCTTGCTGCTGGGGATAGCCTTGCTGCTGGGGATAGCCTTGCTGCTGAGGATACCCCTGCTGCTGGGGATAGCCTTGCTGCTGAGGGTATCCCTGCTGCTGAGGAGACCCGGTCTGCGGCGGGGCAGCTCCGCCGGGCTGTACCTGGCCTTGCGGGAGCGGCTGAGCGGGCTGTTGTGCGGCCGACGCCGGCGCGAGAAGGAGCGCGCCGAGGCCGAGAAGGGCGCCGCAAGCTGCCGAGCGGGGAATCATCCAGGAGGCGGGCGCGCTCGCGGAGCCCCGACCCGTGCTGAAAGCGCAATCCATGGCGGTAGACTGTACCGAATCCCGAGCAGGCCGGCTACACGCGCCGCGAACCTCGCTGCGCTCGCGCGCGCGATCTCCAGCTTGTAGTCTCCCCCCCGATGCCGCCTGTCCCCGATGCCGCCGCCGATCCAGCGCCCGGAAGCCCTGTCTCCAGCGACACAGCGGCCGCGCCGGCGGCCGAGCCCGGCGCCGCCTACGGACCGGAGACTCCTGCGGTAGAGCTCGACCGAGCGCTCTCCGAGCTGGGCGACGCGGCCCCCGGGTTCGCGCGCATGCCGCCCCGCGACAAGGCCTCCCTGCTCCGCTCGCTCCTCCCGGGCCTGCTCGCCGCCGCCCGCCCGCAGGTCGAGGCGTCGTGCGCCGCGATGGGGCTCGACCCCCGCTCGGCCGCGAGCGGCGAGGCGTGGCTCGCCGGGCCCTACCCGACGCTCTCGTACGTGCGCCTCCTCGCCGAGGCGCTCGAGGACATCGCCGCGCGCGGCCGCCCGCGGCTCGCCCGCGGCGCGGTGCGCGAGCGCCCGGACGGCCGCGTCGAGGTGGAGGTGTTCCCGGCGCGCCCCGGGGACGCCGCGCTCCACGGGCCCGTCCGCGCGCGCGCGCTGATGCTGCCCGGAGCGACGCGCGGCGGCGTCCGGGAAGAGCAGGCGCGCTTCTACCAGCAGCGCGATCCCGAGGGGGGCGTTGCGCTGGTGGTCGGCGCGGACGACGTCGCCAGCGTCCCCCTCCGGGACGCGCTCCACAAGCTCTTCGTCGAGGGGCGGGTCGTGGCGCTCGCGATGAACCCGCGGAGCGCGCCCCTCGGCGCGATCCTCGAGCGCGCCCTCGCCCCGCTCATCTCGCGCGGGCTCCTGCGCTTCGTGGTTGGCAGCGCGGACGTGAGCGCCTACCTCGCAGCCCACCCCGCTGTCGCGGAGGTCCACGTCACCGGCTCGGCGGCCGCGCACGACGCGCTCGTCTGGGGGCCGCCGGGCCCTTCGCAGGCGCTCCGGCGGGCGTCCGGAGAGCGGCTGCTAGAGAAGCCGATCTCCTCCACGCTCGGCGGCGTCAGCCCGGTCCTCGTGATGCCGTGGCTCTACGGCGGCGACGAGCTCTGGTTCCAGGCGAGGGTCCTCGCGAGCCAGGTCGTGAGCAACGCCTCGCCCGGCAGCCACGCGGCGCAGGTCCTCGTGCTGCCCAGGGGCTTCGTGCAGCGGCCGCTGCTCCTCCGGCTGCTCCACCGCGCGCTCGCCGCCGTGCCGCCGCGGCGCCCCGGCCATCCGGACGCCGAGGCGCGGTACGCCGCGCTCACCGCCGGGCGCGCGCCGCTCGAGCGCGAGCTCCTCGACGGCTCGCCCGACGCGCCGCTGCCGCGCGGGGTCGTGCGCATCGGCGAGCCCGGGCCGGGGGAGCTCCCGTGGACGCTGGTCGCCGGGCTCTCCGGCTCGGACGCCGACGAGCCGCTGTTCTCGACCGAGCCGCGCTGCGGCCTCCTCTCCATCGTCGAGGTCGGCTCGAGCGACCCGGTGGAGTTCCTGGAAGCGGCGACGCGCGTCTGCAACGACCGGCTCCGGGGCACGCTGGGCGCGTCGATCGTGGCGCACCCGATCAGCGCGGAGGACCCCGCGGTCGGCGCCGCGCTCGAGCGCGCCCTGCTCGAGCTCCGGTACGGCGTGATCGCGGTGAACCAGGCGCCCGCCGCCGCGCACGCGGCGGTGGTCCCGCCCTGGGGCGCGCACCCGAGCGCCACGCTCGCCGACATCCAGAGCGGGCTCGGCTTCGTCCACAACACGGCGATGCTCGGGCAGGTCGAGAAGACGATCCTGCGCGCGCCGCTGACCACCTTTCCGCGGCCGCCCAGCTTCTGCGATCACCGGCGCTCCCACGTCGTGGGGGAGCGGCTCGCGGCCTGCGCTGCGGACCCGGGGTGGGGCAACGTCGCGCGCGTCGTTTCGGCGGCGCTGCGCGGGTGACCGCGCGCTGCTGGCGCTCCGTGCGAGACGCGCCGGGCCGCGCCGCCGAGGCCGGCGCTCGAGGCAAACCCACAAAACAAGGCTGGTGGCGCTCACCAGAGATCCCTCAGGGGCCCGGGCGAACGCCACCAGTGGCGCTGTCGACGTCGAGATGCGCTGTGCTGCGCGGCGATCAGGACGGGAGCGACGAGCGGAACTCCTTCACCTTCTCCAGGATGTCGCGCAGCGCGTTCCGGGAGGTCTCGGAGACGTCCTCGGCCAGCTTCTCCGCGTCGAGGAGCGTGGGCTCCAGCTTGCCCCAGGCGTCCTTCGCCTCCATGCCGGCCAGGTGGAGCCTGACCCGGATCTCGTCGCGAAGGGTCTGAAGCGACTCCAGGCTCTTGGTCAGATCGCTCTTCAGGTCGGACGTGATGTTGCTCATTCTTTTCCTCCCGTATCTACGAGGTGTTGGTAGCTCGTCGGCCAATGCATCTGCCGCGCCAGGCGGCGCGCTTCGACGCAGCGCGCGACGTCCGCGCGTCCAGGCTGGAGCCGAGCACAGCAATCTCCGGAGCAGTCACCGCGTCGCGTCCGCACAAGGTGTGGCGAAATTGCGCAGCGAGTGCGTTTTTGCCCCGTAGTCACGCGAGCCCTTCAGGCGAGCTGGCGCTGCGCGAAGATGACCCCGTCGTGATCGGCATAGACGAATCCGCCAGGAACATAGGTGATCCCGGCGAACGTCACGGGGACATCGCGGTCCCCCCCGTCCTTCTTGCCGCTCTTTCGCGGGTGCGCCGCGAGGGCTTTCACGCCGATCGGGATGCGGGCGATCGCGTCCACGTCTCGGATGCAGCCGTACACGAGCAACCCGCCCCAGCCGTTCCGATGGGCCATGTCGGCGAGGTTGTCCCCGAGGAGCGCGCAGCGGAGCGAGCCGCCGCCGTCCACGATCAGCACCCGCCCTTCGCCCGGCTCCTCGAGCGTCTTGCGGACGAGCACGTTGGCCTCGTGGACCTTGACCGTCACCACGCGCCCGTGGAACAGGCGCGCTCCGCCGTAATCCCGGAAGATCGGATCGGCGACGGCGATCGCGTCCGGGTGCTCATCGCACAGATCCGTGGTTCGAATTCTCATCTCTGAGCTCATCGAGGCTCCTTGGCATGCTTGACCGGAACAGCCCGCAGCGCTTCCACCCGCGCGCCTCCGCCCCGCGCGCGCCCGCGCGAAGGGGAGCACGACGCCCGATGGAGAACGGGAGCAGAGAGGCGAGGAGTCAGGAAGAGCATCGGGTCATTCCCCGATTCACTGCTTCACGCCAGACCACTCTAGAACACCGATCACGTTGAAACCCGGAGAATTTTCACAGGGAGGCGGGGAGGCGGGGAGGAAGAAAAAAAATGAATTTCTCCCTCTTGCCGTCTCTCGCTCCCCGCCTCCCCGCCTCCCTGTGAAATTCCTGCTTTTTCTCGTGGTTTCAACCCGTTTGTCGCTCTAGGGGACCGAGCGCCGGATTCAACCGCTCGCCCGCTCGCCCGCTCGCATCGTATCGCTCAGGACGGCTCGCGGCGGTCGGCGCCCCCGGGGGAGGGGAGGAGCTCGTCGTCCTTGCCCCCGCGCGCGCGCGGGTCAGCGAACGCCGCCGCGTCGACGCCGTGGCGGGCGAGCCAGCGGCGCAGCTGGTTCCTGTGCATCCCGAGCGAGCGGGCCGCGCGCGTGACATTCCCCCGCTCGCGCCGCAGCGCCATCTCGATGGCGATCCGCCGCATCTCCACCGGCGCCGGCGTGCGCTTCGCGATCTCCGTGATGTCGAGGCCCGCGGACGGCGCGAGATCCGACGCCTCCACCACGGTGCGCCCTGCCTCGAGCGCCGCGAGGCCCGCCTGCCGCACCTCGCGGAGCAGCTCCCGCACGTTGCCAGGCCACGCGCGCAGGGCGCAGGACTCCAGGAGACCGACGCTCGGCGCGAGCCGCGCGCCGTCGCGCCCGAGCTCCGCCGCGACAAGCCAGGGCAGCTCCTCGAGCCGGTCCGCCAGCGCCGGGATCCGCACCTCGGGCCTGCCGATCCGGTAGTAGAGGTCCTCGCGGAAGCGGCGCGCCGCTACCTCGGCCTGGAGATCCCTCAAGGTGGCCGCGCAGAGCCGGAACTCCACCTTGCGCGGGCGCGTATCGCCGAGCGCGATCACCTCCCGCGTCTCGAGGACGCGGAGCAGCTTGGGCTGGACCGACGCGTCGAGCTCGGCGACCTCGTCGAGGAACAGCGTGCCGCCGTGGGCGGCCTGCACGTAGCCCTCGGCGTCGGCGTTCGCGTCCGAGTACGCCCCGCGCCGCGCCCCGAAGAACAGCCGCTCGGCGAGGCCCTCCGGGATGGCAGCGCAGTTCACGGCCACGAAGGGGCCGCTCCGCCCGGTCGCCGCGTGGAAGGCGCGCGCCGCGAGCTCCTTGCCCGAGCCGCTCGGCCCGGTGAGCAGCAGCGTGTCGCCGCGCATGCCCGCGCGAGCGACCTTCTCGCGAGCCTCCCGGAGCGTGGGGCCGACAAGCCCGTCCTCGTGCTGCAGCACGCCGCCCCGCTGGAACGGCGCTATATCCGCGGTGAAGCGCAGCAGCGTGCTCCCGAGCCGGATCACGCGCGGGAGCGACGGGAAGACCTGATTCTCGATCTGCTTGCCGTCGACGAAGGTGCCGTTCCTGCTGCCGAGATCGGCGATCTCGATCCCCTGGCCCGAGAGGGAGATGCGGGCATGGCGGCGCGACACCTGGTCGTCCTCGACGACCACCATGTCGTCCGCCGGCGCGCGCCCGAGCCCGATCGCGCCGTCCCTGAGCGGGATCGGCGCGCAGGCAGGCTGCCCGCGGGTGAAGATGACCACGAGACCAGGCATCGCGGTCTCCGGCGGCGCCTGCGCCGCGTCGCGCGCCCTGATCGTCGATTGAGCGTCAGCAACCACACCGTACGCATACCCGATCCCGCGGCAGCCCTGAAGGGACCCGAGGAATTCGTCGAGGTGCGGCTGGAAGATTCAGGTGAGGTGCGACGCCGGCGCGCTCCTCGTCGTGAGCTGCGCGCGCGGTGGTGTCTCGTCAGTACCGCGGCACCGACGGGTCGACCCGGTGCGACCACGCGTCGATCCCGCCTTCGAGGTTGTAGAGGTTCCGGAAGCCCTTCGCGAGGTAGTGCTCCGCGGCCGCCTGGCTGCGCCCGCCGTGATGGCAGTGGAAGACGATCCGCGTTTCCTTGGGGAGCGTCTCCAGGTAACGCTGCCCTTCCTGGTCGAGGAGGCGGGCCCCCTCGATCTTCGCGAGCGCGCGCTCCTGCGTGGTGCGGACGTCGAAGAGCTCGAGCGCCTCGCCGCTGTCCAGCATCGCCTTGAGCGCGGTGGGCGAGAGCTGCTTGACCTTCGGCGGCTCGTTCGGGCTCTCCAGCTTGAAGCCGCCGGAGGGGCCGTCGACGAAGTCGATCGACAGCCCCTCGGCGCGCCGCGCGCTCGCGCGGTCGAGCAGGAACACCGCCCCGCCCGCGTGGACCTCGACGTCGCCCGCCTGCCGCGAGCCGAAGTAAAGGCCGTAGCTGTAGGAGGGGTCGATCTCGATGTGCACGAAGTCGGCGTCGGACTCCTTTGCGGAAGCGAACGCCGCGACGGCCGCCGGGGTCACGTGGATCGAGGGCGGCGCCTGCGGCTCACCCTGCGCGAGCCCGAGCGCCTTCACCAGCTCCCCGGTCGCGTGCAGCTCCTTCACGATGTCGCACCCGCCGACGAACTCGCCGCGGATGTAGAGCTGCGGGATCGTCGGCCAGCTCGAGAACTCCTTGATGCCGTCGCGCAGCGCCGGGTCGGACAGGACGTCCACCGTCTGGTACTCGGGCAGGTGCTCATCGAGGATGCCCACCACCGTGGCGGAGAAGCCGCACTGCGGCATGGTCCGCGTCCCCTTCATGAACAGGACGACATCGTTCTCGCGGATGATGGTGGTGATCCTGGCCCGCATGGGCTCGCTCAGGCTCATGTTCTTGCTCTCCCTCCGCGGCCGTGGCGCCGCGGTCGACTGCCCCGCGCGCGTCCGCGGGCCTCTCGCTAGCATGGGCAACGCACGGCAGCGAGGCCCCGCGGCCCGCTGCGCTGCGTCTGCCGCGGGCGTCTCGCCGGCGCCGCGGCGCTCGGCGCGCGCGGCGGACGCAGCGCGCCGCGGACGATGAGGCGCCTTTTTGGATGAGCCGCCAGCGCGGCGCAACGAGGCGGCCGTCAGCGGCCGAACAGGAGCCCGACGACCGCCGCGATCGCGGCGAGGGTCGCGAGCACGGCGGGCGTGCTGAGCCTCGCGCCGAGCGCGCGCACGCGCCCGCCGGTCGCGCTCGAGGGGCGCGCGAGCGCGTTCGACGGCGGCGGCGCGACGCAGCGCACGCCCGGCGACGCGACGCTTTCCGCGCGGACCTCGACGAGCAGCTGATCGAGCGGGGCGTGCTCGCCGAAGGGGCGCACCAGGCGGAGCGTCACGCCGCCGGTGAGGTCGGCGGGCAGCCGGAGCCGCAGCGTCCTCGCGGCGACCTCCGCCGGGGCGCGGTGGGCTCCGCTCCGGGCGCAGCTATCGCAGCCGCCGCCGTCGCAGCGCGCGCAGGAGACGCGGGCGGGCACGGCGATCTCGATGTCCGCGCCGCCGCGCGCCCACGCCGCCGGGACGGCGATCGAGAGGCGGCCTCGCGCGCCGTCCGAGGCGTCGAGGTCTTCGCGGTCGATCAGCTGCCCGAGCTCGGCTCTGCCCATGGTCCTTGTGTGCCGCACCCGGGAGCCGGCGCCAAGCGCCGGCGCAGCGCGGCCCCGCGAACGCGCGCGGCGCGGGCCCTCAGGGGTGCGCGTCGCGCGGCTCGCCGTGGAGCGCGCGGCCGCCCCCTGCCGGCGCCCGTCCGGCGCGCAGGATGCCCACCGCCGAGAGCAGGCACGCGAGCACGAGCAGCAGCCCTCCGAACGAGCCGGGCCGCGTGCCGTCCCGCTCGACCCGGCGGTGGCCGACGCGGTGAGGCGCCGCGCCCGCGCCGCGCTCGCGGAGGGGGCGGAGCGCCCGACGCCGCTCGCGCGACCCTCGCCCGCCTGGGCGGCGGTGCTCCTGCCGGGCCTGCTGCTGAGCTCGGGCGCGGTGTACGTGTGGGATGCGGTGCAGAAGATCGGGCAGATCTACGGGGGAGGGTAGGGGCCGGGCGGCGCCTCCGCTGCCCACGATGGGCAGCGAAGGTGCGGCGCGGGTCAGTCGCCGAGGTCGACTACCTCGAGCCCGTAGTGCCCGAGCGAGCAGAGGGCGCGGTCGCCGGAGACCGTCACCTGGTAGGTGTACGCCGAGAACTCGCCCTTCGTTTCGTACGTCAGCTCGTCGAGGTCTGCCGCATCGAGGACGCCGAGCGACGGCGGGCTGTAGCTGGAGAGGAGGAGGCGCTTCCCGTCCGCGAGGAGCGGCCCCCCGAAGCCGAGCTCCGCGTTCGTCCGCGAGGCGGTCTCGATGCTGCCCGCCTCCAGCCCGCTGGCCACGATGACCCCGGACCGATACGAGGAGCCGTCGTCGTCCGAGGTGGAGTAGTTCACGTAGATGTACATGAAGACGCGGTCATCGCCGACGAACACCTGCGAGATCGCCAGGTTGTCGTCCAGCGGGCTCTCGTCGCGGAGGCGCGCTGTCTCGGCGCCGACGTCGACGAGCTTGAGCGTGTGGCTCGTGCCTCGGCAGAGGCCGCGCCCCTCCCAGGTCTCCTGGTTGTGCGGCACGAACTCGGCCCGCCCGAAGGTGGCGTAGCACGCGATGAAGTCCGCCGCCTCGAACTCGACCGTCTGGTAATCCATCGTGAGCGCGCGGCCGGACGTCCGGTCGAAGGTGAGCAGCGAGCCGGGCACGTTGACCGGCGCCCGCACCACCGGCGACGCCGGATCGGCCACGTCGATGCGATCGATGTAGAAGCGCGCCCTGGAGGGATCGTCGGGCAGCGGCACCCAGTGCGAGGTCAGCACGGTGGTGCCGTCGATCTGCAGGCCGGTGTAGCCAGCGCCCTCGGGCAGCGCCACCGAGCGGTGCGCCGGGCTCGACGGGTCGGAGAGGTCGATGATCTCCAGCGACGCCTCGGAAGGCGGGGGCGCCCCGACGCCGCCGCCCTCGTCGTAGTAGTAGTAGCCGCTGCTGACGTTGCGGACCACGAGGGTGCTCCCCGCCTGGACCACGGAGTCGCCCGCCTGGACGACGTTGCCGTAGTACCCCAGATAGGAGAGCCCGTCGCCGCGGAACGGCAGGACGCGCTGGCTCGCGATGCGGGGAGCTTCGGGGTTCCGGAGGTCGATCACGGCGAGCTGCGTCTGCGTCGACGTCCAGTCCGCAGAATACGAGGCCCAGAGCAGGTAGGCGTACTGCCCGTGCGCGAAGATGCGCGCGCCGGCGACGCCGGAGCCGTAGCAGCCGTTCTCCGACCCGGTGGACAGCTCCGCGAGATCGAGCTTGCCGAGCGGCTCGGCGCGGCCCGGATCCGCGGCGGGGGCGACCTCGATCTGCGCGCTGCTCGTCCACCAGTCCGCGCTCAGGCGGACCACGAGGTCGCCGGTGGCGACCGCGTTGTTGACGATCGTCGCGAGGGCGAGGTCGGCGGCCTCGGTCGGGGCGTCGCGGTCAGCGATGTTGAACGTCGCGACCTCCTCGTCGGAGACGGCGAAGAGCCGGTCATCGTGGACGAAGGCGCGGCGCGCCTGGCCGCGCGCGGGGGCGGAGCCGCGCTTCGTGAGCGTGTCGGTCGTGAAGTCGATGAGCTGGATGCCGCTCTCGTACGAGCCGCAGCCGTCCGGGTCGCCGCTATAGCTCCAGCCGCTGTAGGGCACGAGGATCGTGCCGAGGTCGTCGAGGATGGTGAAGGCCTTGTGGATCCGGTCCTGGTCCTCGGCGAAGCTCCCCCACGAGCCGCCGAAGTGGACGCGCTCCAGCATCGTCGGGTTCGAGAGATCGGAGACGTCGAAGAGCGAGACGTGGAGCGCGCCCTCGGTGGAGGCGTTGTCGAACCCGAGCGCGAGCAGGCGGTCGCCGCGCGGCTCCATGTGGTAGACCCAGCCGGGCATCTCGAGCTCGCCGAGCTGGGCGGGGTGCTCCGGGTCGCTGAGGTCGATGGTGAACAGCGGGTCGGTCTGCTCGGCCGTGATCGCGTAGGCGCGGTCGCCGTCGAAGCGGACCGAGCGCAGCGTCTCGGGCCGGGGCAGGGTGAGCTCGGTGTAGCCGAGGGGCGTGATCTCCTCCGAGGAGGCGACGGAGAAGGTCTGGACGCCGGGTTTCGCCTCGTTGTTCCACCAGAGGCCAGGCTGGCTGATGACGCGGAGGACGCCCTCGTGCTCGTCCATCTGCCAGCGGCTCTCGATCTGGCCGGTGGCCTCGACGGTCGCGCCCTCGACGAGGGCGCCGCCGGGGTCGGAGATGTCGATGATCTGGATGGTGGAGTGACCCTCGTCGGTGCCGTCCCACTCGATGCCGGCGACGTACATGCGATCCGCGGTGACGCTCACGCTGCGGCGCCACCCGTAGCCGTAGGGGTCCTCGTCGCCGTAGGTCAGCTGATCGACGACGTCGATGTCGGCGGGGTCGCCGACGGACAGGGAGGTGACGGTGGTGTTCGGCGAGCTTGAGCACCCCCAGCAATCGCCGTTCTCGAACGTGACCGCATAGAGCACGTCGCCGACGATGCGAGAGTCGGAGATGCTTCCCGGCAGGTCGAACGACCCGATCGGCTGGATGTTCGCCGGGTCGGAGACGTCGAGCGCCTCGATGCGGCTCGTCTGCACGGAGGTGTTCTTGCCGGTCACGTCGTGGATGATGTATTGCTCCCACTCCGAGAACATCGCGTAGACGACCCCGTCCCGCAGGTACATCTCGAAGGGGATCCCGCTCGCCTCGTGTCGCCCGACGAGCCTCAGCCTGTCGCGCCGCGAGATGTCGATGATGCTGAGCCCCGAGTACTGCGAGAGCGCGTAGAGCTTGCCGTCCTTGACCTGGATGATGTCGGCCTCGGTGATCGCGCGCTCGGCTTCGCCGTCGCCTCCTCCGTCGTCGTCGCCCGCCGCGCCGCCGCCGGCGCCGGAGCCCGTACTGGCGCCGTCGGCCCCCTCGTTCACATCCCTTCCCCCGGGGCCGTTCGGGTTGCCGGAGATGAAGTCGGTCGGCGTGCCCTCGTCGGGTGAGGGCCCCGTCGAGGTGATTACCTGGCAGCCGGTGAGCCCGGCCGATGCCGCTGCCGCCACGAGGACGAGCCAGCTGGCGTGAGATCTGGACAGGAACGTCATTGTCACCTCGTTCAAGACAAGACACAGGGCGTCATGCCTGCGCCGGTGCGTGCAGCACTCGTGGAGTCCCGTGCCCGGCGCACATAGCAAGCAGCAGGCCAGGCGGCTTGCGCAGGATTCCCGCGGGTTTTGGGGATCGGCGTTCGCCCTGTGCCAGAGTGTGCAGCCGGCGGGATCCCGCAGCCTGCCACCCGCCCGCGAAGCGTGCGCCTCCGGCGCCTGTACGCCAGGACCCCGGGGTTGAGCTCTCAGGGGCCGGGGGGCGGCTCGCGCTCCTGGTCGGAGCTGCTCGCGATGGCGGGAAGGTTGCACTCACGCATCCGGGGATGCCCGATCAAAGGGCTGTGGAGCGACAGGCGAACCTGGCGCCGGCGGCTGCCGGGTGGCACGGTCGATCGCTCGACAGGAGGCTTGATGATGGAACTGTTCAGCAAACGTCACCGGCTTGTTCTTGGGATGTTCATGGTCTTCGTTCCCCTGCTCACCGGCGCCAAAGGCAAAGGCTGTCAGCCCCCGGGCGACGGCGGGCCCGCGCCTGGGGGCGGCGGGTCCGCGGGCGGCGAGCCCGCGGCGTGCGTCGTGACCGGCTGTAGCGGTCAGGTCTGCGCGGATGAGGACGTGATCACCACGTGCGAGTACCGCGAGGAATATGCGTGCTACGCGGAGCATGGGGTGTGCGAGCGCGGCGCGTCGGGCGAGTGCGGCTGGCGGCAGACGCCGGAGCTCGAGGCGTGCCTCGGGGGCGGCGAGCCCGCGCCGTGCGTGGTGACCGGCTGTAGCGGTCAGGTCTGCGCGGACGAGGACGTGGTCACGACGTGCGAGTACCGCGAGGAGTACGCGTGTTACGCGGAGCACGGCGTGTGCGAGCGCGGGGCGTCGGGCGAGTGCGGGTGGCGGCAGACGCCGGAGCTGGAGGCGTGCCTCGGGGGCGGCGAGCCCGCGCCGTGCGTGGTGACCGGCTGTAGCGGTCAGGTCTGTGCGGACGAGGACGTGGTCACCACGTGCGAGTACCGCGAGGAGTACGCGTGTTACGCGGAGCACGGGGTGTGCGAGCGCGACGCGTCGGGCGAGTGCGGCTGGCGGCAGACGCGAGAGCTCGAGGCGTGCATCGCGGATGCGTCGGGCGACAGGACGCCGGTCAGCGGGCGCTGCATCCGGAACCCCGGAGACGCCTGCGCCTCGGACGCCGACTGCGCCGTCGGCGGCTGCGGCGGGGAGGTCTGCCATAACCCCGCCGTGAGCGACGGGGTCTCGACCTGCGACTGCACGAGCCCGGGGCTCGCCTGCGGGTGTGTGGACGGCGTCTGCTCCTTCTGGAACTGAGGCGGTCACCGAAGTCGGCAGGGGGCGCGCTCGTCCGGGAGGTGTGCGCGGCGGTCGGGGTCGAGGGCGGCCTTGACGGGCCGGCGACCTGGGCGGGCGGTGGCCGACCGCCTGACGTCGCGCCATCACCCACAGCGCGCGCCACGTTGCGGTGGCGGAGTTCCCACCCAGCGCGGGAGCTTACGATGTCCCGCCCTGCGAACAGCGTGGCGGATCTCCGCGCGTCGGAGATCTGGATCGGGGCGCTCGCCTGCAGCTCCTCCACCTTGGACGGGCGCCGAGAGGTCCTGCTATGCGGCGCAAGCGCCTCGCTCGACGCCGGGCTCGTGGGCCGGCGCTCTGGCGACGGGCCTCGTACGCGGTACGCGACCGAGGCGTTCGCAGGTGATGGGGCCGAACCGGGACGGGGCGGATCTGGAGCGAGGTCGGGGAGAAAAAGTCCAGCGGTGAGACCCTTGTGCGCTACGGCCGTGGTACCTTCGGTCTCCTGCGACGGGAAGGAAGTCGATGCTGACGCGCCTGGAAATCGACGGTTTCAAGAATCTTCTTGGTCTCAAGGTCGACTTCGGGCCGTTCACATGTATCGCAGGGCCGAACGGGAGCGGTAAGTCGAACGTCTTCGACGCGATCCAGTTTCTCTCTCTGCTCGCGGATCACGAGATCATGAGGGCCGCGCAGATGATCCGGAGCGTCGAGGGGCGCGGCGAGGATCCGCGACATCTCTTCTGGACCGATGGCATCACGCGCGCCCACACAATGAAGTTCGCTGCCGAGATGATCGTGCCCGTCGTCGTGCGCGACGATTTCGGTCGCGAGGTCAACACGACGACGACGTTCCTGCGCTACGAGCTCGAGCTGGCGTACGAGGAGCCTTCGAGCAGCGTCGGGAGCATGGGCCGGCTGAAGCTCATCAGCGAGCACCTCGGTTATCTCAAGCGTGGTGAGGCACACGAGCACTTGCGTTGGGAGCACAGCAAGCGCGAGTTCCGGGATCATGTGGTCGTAGGGACTCGCAAAGGCAAGGCGTTCATTTCAACGGACGTCGAGGATGGCAAGCGGACGATCCGGGTGCACCAGGATGGCGGGAGCAGGGGCCACCCAAAGCCTTGGCCGGCCGACACCGCACCGCGGACGATAGTTTGCACCACGGCGACGGCATCCGACCCGACGATTCTCGCCGCCCGCCGAGAGATGCAGAGCTGGAGGCTTCTCATGCTGGAGCCGTCAGCGATGCGCAGCCCCGATCCATTCCTCGCCAAACCATATATCGAGCCCAACGGTGCTCATCTCGCAGCAGCGCTGTACCGATTAGCGACGGCACCGCAGGAAGATGGACAGCCGCATCCGCACCGTGTTTACGGCGAGATCGCCGCGCACCTTACGAGGCTTGTCGACGTCGCCGCGATCCGTGTGGATCGCGACGACCGCCGCGAGCTCCTGACGCTTGAGCTGCAGCAGCCCAAGGGTGGCTTTCTTCCGGCGCGTTCCCTCTCGGACGGGACACTCCGCTTCCTGGCGCTTTGCATCATCAACAATGATCCGGCGGTCGAGGGGCTTATCTGCATGGAGGAGCCGGAGAACGGCATACACCCCGAGCGCATCGGGGCGATGGTGGAGCTGGTTCGCGGCCTGGCTGTCGATCCGCGCCGACCGCCTGGCGAGGCCAATCCGTTTCGTCAAATCATCGTCAACACGCATTCCCCGCTGTTTGTCCGATTGCAACGCGCCGAGGATCTTCTGTTTGCCAAGCCTGTGACCGTCCAGGGACCCTCGAGGATGCCAGTGCGCACCATGCGCCTGTTACCGGTGAACGACCCAAAGCATCACTCCTGGCGTGTCGCGCCAGGTGAGGTCAGCGTCGGACGGACGGAGATCCTTGCGTACCTCTCCACGCCTCCCGGTGCCCAGCTCACACTCGAGGACTACGCGGCCTAGGAGACGGACGTGGTCGTCAAATTTCTGCTCGTGTGCGAGGGAACCTCGGACCGCGGTCTCGTTCCCCATCTAGAGCGACAAACGGGTTGAAACCACGAGAAAAAGCAGGAATTTCACAGGGAGGCGGGGAGGCGGGGAGCGAGAGACGGCAAGAGGGAGAAATTCATTTTTTTTCTTCCTCCCCGCCTCCCCGCCTCCCTGTGAAAATTCTCCAGGTTTCAACGTGATCGGTGTTCTAGAGTCGCTATGCGTGCGGGCTGGTGCAGACGAGGCCACGGGGGACGCTCCGGACCTTGGACGCCTCCCCCGGCCACCTGGGAAGCGCATCGAGGATCAGGCGAGAATCGCGCTGCAGCTTGCCGGGAAGGTCAACCTCCTGTTTGCCCATCAGGACGCAGATGCGCATGATCCTGAAGAGGTACGCTGGCGTATTCGCGAGCGTCTCGCCGGCATCGACCATTGCCCGCGGCACATCTGTGTGATCCCCGTTCAAGAGATCGAAGCCTGGCTCCTTCTAGATGAGGTTGCGATCCGCACGGTTGCCGGCAACCCTCGTGGCCAGGAGGTGCTCAACCTGCCCCCTCGCCGGAGCATCGAATCGACATCGAAGCCCAAGGAACGCCTCGCGGCCGCTCTCGCCGTGGCTTCAGGAAAAAAGGGCAAGCGGGCGCAGAAGTTCAAGGAAAGCTTCTCGGATCGCCGTGCCATGCTGCTTCAACGCCTCGATATAGACGGTCCCATCAACGAGCTTCCAGCGTGGCAGAGGCTCGTCGCCGACGTGGCCGCTGTGATGGCCGACCTACTGCGAGAGGCATCGAAGTCAGACACGCATCGCTGAAGCAATCTGTACCTGACGCCCGCAGAACCAACCCCTACTCCCCCACCAGCCGCAGCCCCACCGGCAGCCCCTCTCCGAAGAACGCCGCGCGCTCGGCCTCCTCGACGGCCACCACCTCGCGCACGGCCCTGACCCACGCCTCCGGCGCGCCCGCCTTGACGAGCCGCCGCTCCACCTCGCCGCGGGTCCGGTCCGACACGTCGCGCGCCCGGTCGCCGGTCCTGCGCGCGAGCTGCACCGCGGCGGGCGCGGCGGACGGCAGCTCCTCCCACTTCTCGCGCAGCAGGTGGTCGAGCCACCGTTCGGCCGCCGCCGGCGACACCACGTGGTGCACGCTCGCGTAGGCCGGGACGCGCGCGCCGATGCGCCCGATCGCCGCCCAGAGCCGCGCGTCGCGATCCGTCCACGTGCGCTCCAGGACCCACGCGCCGAGCTCGCTCCGCCGGCCCGCCGGCACGCGCTCGAGCGACGCGCACAGCTCGAGCAGATCGTCGAGCGCCTCCGGCTTCACCCCCTTCGGCTTCTTCAGCCGCTGCTCGGACGGGGCCAGGAACGGATCCGAAAGGTCCCGGATCGCCACCTGCAGCGCCTCGTCGAGCCCGCCCGCGACGCGGCGCCACGCGATCCAGAACTGCTGCCAGGAGCGCGCCTCCTGCGGAAACGCGAGCCGCTCGGCGAAGAGCGGCGCGAGCGCGGCGACGCGCGCCGGGTCGCCCGCGTCGCCGAAGCCGGGCCGGAGGCAGTAGCCGGCGAGCGACCAGAAGACGCGCTCGTGATCGGCCGAGCGCCGCCGCGACCGCGCGCTCGGCGCGAGCGTGTCGAACAGCGCCCGCGCGGTCTCCGTCGTCCAGGTGGCGCGCTCGCCGAGGACGCGCTCGAGCTCGCGGACGAGGTTCTTCACCTCCCGCGGCGCGACGTCGGGCCGCCCCTTGCCGAACACCCGCTCGATCGCCTCCCGCCCCTCGTCGAGCCGCTTGCCCCCCGGCGTCGCCGCGGCGTGCGGCCGCGCCGGCCCCCGCTCCGCCGGCGCGCCTCCCTCGGCCTCGCCGGCGCGCGCGCCGCGGCCTTCCTCGCGCAGCTGGAACGCGAGCCGGAAGCGGCGCGGCGCCGGGACGCCCACCTCGACGCAGGCGAGATCCAGCGTGCCGATCGCGGTGAGCTCTCCCTCGATCTGGACGCGCACCTCCGCCCGCTTGCCGGCCGCGGCGCGCGCCGCGTCCCCGGCGTCGAACGCCACCGCGACCGGCGGCAGGGGCTCGAACCGGTCCTCCTCGAGCGGGACGAGATCGCCCGCGCGATCGGCGCGCGCGTCGTCCGACGCGAACAGGTCGAACCGGACCGGGCGGCCCACGACGAGCGCGAACGTCCGCCCGGCCGCGGCGTGCACGCTGCCCTCCTTCGCGCCGCGCGGCACGACGCAGACAGCGGGCCGCGGCCCCCCGCCGGCGGGCGGCTCGAGCCCGACGTAGTAGCCGCGCGCCGCGCCGCCCTCGATGCGCACGCCGCGGCCCGCGAGCGCGAGGCCGTAGGCGACCGCGCCCCGCGCCACGGCGAGGTCGGGATCGGCGTAAGGCAGCACGTCGGGGGGCGGGCCGCCCCAGCGCTCGATGACGTGCGCGAGCCGCTCGGCGACGCTGCGCGCGCGGAAGACGCCGCCGTTCAGGAGCAGCGCCGTCGGCCCGCGCGACCCGGGGGCGTGGCGCGCGAAGAACCAGGCCACGTGCCGGGTGATCGCGACGTCGCGCTCGTACGGCAGGCCGAACGCGACGAGCCCGCCCCGCCCGCGCTGCGGGCGGGCGTCCGGCGGCGCCTCCGGGAAGAAGCCGCCGAGCACGACGCCCTCGACCTCCGCGCGACCGAGGCGCGTCGTCAGCGCGCCGCCGACGAGCCGCGCGCCGTGCGAGAGCACGGTGACCGGCGCCTCGTCCGGCGGCGCGGGCGCGGCGCTGGCGCCGGCGGCGCCGGGCTCCGCGCCGCCGCCGAGCAGGCGCTCCTTGGCGGCGCGGCAGGCCAGCACGAGCTGCCCGAAGCGCGCCGGGTCGAGCTTCTCCCCGGCGCCCACGAGGCGCGGCTCGCAGAGGTGGGCGAGCGCGAGGTCCATGTTGTCGCCGCCGAGCAGCAGGTGGTGGCCGACAGCGACGCGCGAGACCTCGACGGGCGGCCCCTCGGCGTCGCCGGCGCCCCGGGCCACCCGGATGAGCGACAGATCGGTGGTGCCGCCGCCGACGTCGCAGACGAGGACCATCGCCTCGCCGCCCGAGCGGGCGAGCAGGTCGTCGAGGCCCTGCGCGCCCGCGAGCCGCATGAAGTCGTAGAACGCGGCCTGCGGCTCCTCGAGGAGCCGCGCCGACAGGCCGGCGCGGCGGGCCGCCTCGACCGTGAGCTCGCGCGCGACCTGGTCGAACGAGGCCGGCACGGTGAGCACGACCTCCTGCTCGGCGAGCGGGCGCTCCGGGAAGGCGTCGTCCCAGGTGCGCCGCACGTGGGCGAGGATCCGCGCGCTCGCGTCGAGCGGCGACACGCGCGGCAGGGCGGCCGCGTCGTCGTCCGCGCCCCACGGCAGGATGGGGGCCGTGCGGTCGACGGCGGGGTGGCAGAGCCAGCTCTTCGCCGAGGCGATGAGCCGGCCGGGCACCTCCCCGCCGCGCCGGCGCGCGTGCTCGCCGAGGACGAAGGGCGCGTCGTCGAAGGGGTCGGCGGGCGCCTCGCCGGGCAGGGGCGCGTAGAGCAGCGAGGGCAGCAGCGGGCGCGCCTCGATCTCGGTGGCGGTCACGAGCTGCGGGATCGAAAAGACGCGGATCGCGCCGGGCTCGGCGTCGCGCTCGGCCCACGCCACGACGGTGTGCGTGGTGCCGAGGTCGATTCCGACGATCAGGCTCGGGTTCTTCGCGAGGGCGGACATGCGTGCGCGCAGCAACGATACTGCATCCCCGCGGCGCCTTCCGCCCGCAGGTCCAGCGCGCCCCGGCGCCGCCCCCGCGCCCGCGCCCGCGGCGGGCCGCTGCCGGGGGGCCGCCGCCGGGGGACCTCGCAGGCGTCCGCCGGCGCGCTGCTGGCATGTCGGCGCGTCGCCAGCGCGCCGCGAGCGTCCTTTTTCCGGGCGATGCCCCGTGCTAGAGGCGCGAAATGCGAGCGAACCGAGCGATCTGGCTTGTGGTCATGGCCGTCCTTGCGGCGGGGTGCGGGTCGGGGAAGGCCGAGATGTCGTTGGCGGCGAGCGCTGCCCCGCCGCCGCCTCCTCCTCCGCCTGCGCCCGTCCAGCCGGCGGCGTCTGCCGAGGCGGTCATCGAGGGGGATCGCATCAAGATC
Source organism: Sorangium sp. So ce1128 (assembly GCA_051717205.1). Lineage (GTDB taxonomy): Bacteria > Myxococcota_A > Polyangia > Polyangiales > Polyangiaceae > Sorangium. The sequence goes on along the minus strand of CP181432.1, from coordinate 12,150,196 downwards.
GCCCGGCCGATCTTCTACGACCTCGACAAGGACGAGATCCGGCCCGAGTCGTTCTCGGTGCTCGACGCGGTGGCGAACATCCTGCGGACGCACCCGGAGATCGTCGCGCTCACGGTCGAGGGGCACACGGACAACCAGGGCACGGTGGAGCACAACATCAAGCTGTCCGAGCGCCGCTCGAACGCGGTGGTCCGCTACCTCGTCCAGCGCGGCGTCACGACGCCGATGACGGCGCCCGGGTACGGCGCCGGCGCGCCGCTCTGCTTCACGAACGACGAGGGCTGCCGCGCCATGAACCGGCGCGTTGAGTTCCGTATCAAGACGAAGTGATCGCCGGGCGGGCCGGTCCGACCGCCGGCCGCTCGTCCTTCCCTCATCAACACGTCACCTGCGCTCGCTCCTGGCGCCGCCCGTGCGTCGGGACAAACAGGCCAGGTTAACACAGCTCCTCCCTCGAAATCGCCTGCTTTCCACCGCCTCGCGCTCGCGGGGCCGGTCACGTCGTTACGGTGGTCACGTGCGTCACGTGCGTCACGCGCGTCACGGCGGTTACCCCGGTTACCCCGGTTACCCCGGTTACCCCGGTTACCCCGGTTACCCCGGTTAGGCCGGTCACTTCAGCTACGCCGGACTCGCTGACCACACGGGCCGCCTTTGCCGCCCGCGTCGTCTCGGCCGCGCCGTGGTCCGTGCCGCGCCGCGCGCCGCGCGGCTGCCCTGGCAGCCTGCGTCGCCTCGCGGGGCGGACGGCGCGCGAGGATGCCTGTCCGTCTGTGCGTCTGTGCGTCTGTGCGTCTGTGCGTCTGTGGGACAAGCGACTCCCAAAGATTGTTCGTGCTGCAAAATTCTATTGAACGATGTCTCCGGATCGTGGTTAATACATCACGGGAATACGCGCGCTGAGTGCGACGCGCCGGTCCGAACAACTCATTCCATTGCATGGTGGATCATGGCGAGCGTTCGTCGTCTTCCGTTGGGGATCGCTTGTCTCGTCCTTTCTGGGCTCGCGTGGGCGGCGCCGCGCCCCGCGGCCGCGCAGGGCACCGACCACCTCAGGTGGGCGGAGGGCCTCGTTGATAATGTCGCTCCCGAGAGCAACGAATACAACTCGACTCCCAGCTTCATCTCCTGGGCTGGCGTGTCCGGGGCGCGGCGTTACGCGAACCGGACGCAGTGCGCCACCTTCCTGACGGAGCTGCTCAAGCGGAGCTACGGCTGGACCGAGGAGTCGCTCGACGACTGGCTGGGAAGCCGGAGCCCGAGCGCCGCCGCGTACTACGACGCCATCGTCGCGGAGAATGGATTCGTGAGGATCCACAACCCCGATGACGCGCGCGCCGGCGACATCATCGCCCTCCGCTACCCCGCGGGCGAGTCGTCGACCGGGCACGTCGCGATCCTCCGCCGGACGCCGAGGGTGAGGCTCCCCCTCAGCCCCTTCGTGGTCGGCACGTTCCAGTACGAGGTGAGCGTGGTCGACTCCACGAGCTCTCATCACGGCCCGTCCGACTCCAGGTATGTCTCGGGGGGCCGGTGGTCCTTCGGCGCAGGCTACGGCGTGATGCGTATCTACGCGAACACGTCCGACACCATCGTCGGGCACACCTGGAGCACGGCCGCCACCGCGGCCTACTACCCGACCGCGCTGCGCCCGGTGGCCATCGGCCGGCTCGCGCTCGACGACGACCGCTGAGGGCCGCTCCGCCCGGGGCCGCAGGCCGCGGGCGACGAGGACACCCGCGCTGGCCCGGAAGGGGCGCAGAGGGCGCCGACGGCCGGCTCCAGGGCGGGCCTGCCGCTCGCACCGCTCGCGCCGCGCCGACCCGCGCGTCAGCCTGGCGCGCCGCCCCAATGGGTGTGTAAAATTCATGCCGCACGGTAGTCCTGCGTTGTCCACCGCACACCGGCCGCGCGACGGAGTGCGGCGTAGCGCCGTGTTTTGCCTTGAGAAACGCCGGCGGGCGCTGCCGCAGGGCCCGTTGACAAGCAGCGGGGCGGGGATCTAGAGTGCCGGCCCTCTGAGCTTCTCGCTCGGAGGCCCCAGACCCAACAATCATCGGCTCATCCAACCCGGGGCAGCTCTGCCGCTGGGTTTTTTTCTGCCGTTGATGGGAAGAAGCTCTTCGCTTTCGACCCAGCTTTCGACTCCACCGAACCCACGGAGACCGCGCGTCCATGAGCAATCAGTACGGCCACTTCGACGACGAGAGCCGCGAGTACGTCATCACCCGGCCCGACACGCCGCTGCCCTGGCTCAACTACCTGGGTTCGGACGAGATGTTCGGCCTCTGCACCAACACGGCGGGCGGCTACACGTTCTGGAAGGACGCCAAGCTGCGCCGGCTGACGCGCTATCGGTACAACAACGTGCCCATGGACGTCGGCGGGCGCTACCTGTACGTGAACGACGGCGGGGTGGTGTGGAACCCCATGTGGAAGCCGGTGAAGACGGCCCTGGATCGCTACGAGTGCCGCCACGGCCTGGGCTACACGAAGATCACCGGCGAGAAGAACGGCGTCGAGGTGGAGGTGCTCTTCTTCATCGTCCCCGGCGAGAACGTGGAGATCTGGCGCACCCGGGTCACCAACAAGAGCGGCGCGAAGAAGGACATCCAGCTCTTCTCCTTCCAGGAGTTCTGCTTCTTCGAGGCGCTCAATGACATGACCAACTACCAGCGCACCTACTCCATCGGCGAGGTGGAGATCGAGGGGAGCGCCATCTACCACAAGACCGAGTTCCGCGAGCGCCGCTCCCATTACACGCTCTTCGCCTGCACGCGCGCCGTCGACGGGTTCGACACGAGCCGCGACGCCTTCTGCGGCAGCGTCCACCACGGCCTCCACGAGGCCCAGGTGCCGGCCAGGGGCAAGGCCACGAACTCCAAGGCGTTCGGCTGGAACCCGATCGGCAGCCACCAGGTGAGCCTCTCGCTCGAGCCCGGCGCGAGCGAGACCCTGAGCTTCGTGCTCTCGTACGTGGACCAGGGGGATCTGCCCAAGTTCAAGGCGCCCTTCGTCCTCAACAAGCAGAAGGGCAAGGAGATCCTGGCCAAGTACTCCGCGCCGGGCGCCGTGGACGGGGCGTTCGCGCAGCTGAAGGAGGACTGGGCCGGGATCCTCTCGAACTTCCAGGCCGACTGCCCGGACGAGCACGCGCGGCGCATGCTCAACACCTGGAACCAGTACCAGTGCATGGCCACCTTCAACCTCTCGCGGTCGGCCAGCATGTACGAGACCGGCATCGGCCGCGGCATGGGCTTCCGCGACTCGAACCAGGATCTCCTGGGCTTCGTGCACCTCATCCCCGAGCGCGCCCGCCAGCGCATCCTCGACATCGCCGCGACCCAGCTCAGCGACGGCACCTGCTACCACCAGTACCAGCCGCTGACGAAGAAGGGGAACGCCGACATCGGCGGCGACTTCTACGACGATCACCTGTGGCTCATCCTCTCCACGTGCGCGTACATCAAGGAGACCGGCGACAAGGACATCCTCAAGGCGGCGGTGGGCTATGCGGACAAGCAGGGCTCCAAGGAGGACCTCCTGCACCACCTGGAGACGTCCATCGCGTACACGATGAAGAAGCGGGGCCCGCACGGCCTGCCGCTCATCGGCCACGCGGACTGGAACGACTGCCTGAACCTGAACTGTTTCAGCACCGAGCCCAACGAGAGCTTCCAGACCGCGGGCGACGTGAAGGACTCGAAGGCCGAGTCCGTGATGATCGCCGGCCTCTTCCTCTATGCCAGCCGCGAGATGGCCGCCCTCTACGACTGGATGGGCCAGAAGTCCGACGCGGATCGCATGCGCGCGCACTACGCGGACATGCTGGCCGTGATCGAGAAGGAGGCCTGGGACGGCGAGTGGTACCGCCGCGCCTACGACGCCGAGAGCCGGCCGGTCGGGAGCAAGGAGAACGAGGAGGGCAAGATCTTCATCGAGAGCCAGGGCTGGTGCGTGCTGGGCGGCGCCGGCGCGGACAACGGCCGCGCGAAGCAGGCGATGGAGAGCGTGCACAAGCACCTCTACACGAAGAACGGCATCGTGCTGCAGCAGCCGGCGTACTCGACCTACCACCTCGAGCTCGGGGAGGTCACCTCGTACCCGCCGGGCGTGAAGGAGAACGCGGGCATCTTCTGCCACAACAACACCTGGATCCACCTGGGCTGGTGTCTGCTGGGCGAGGGCGAGCGCGCGCTCGAGTACTATCTCTCCATCTGCCCCTCGGCCAAGGAGAGCCAGATCGAGACGTACCGGGCCGAGCCCTACGTCTACGCGCAGATGATCGCGGGCAAGGACGCCCCGGTCTTCGGCGAGGCCAAGAACGCCTGGCTCACCGGCACCGCGGCCTGGACCTTCGTGTCCGTCAGCCAGGGGATCCTGGGCGTGCAGCCCCAGTACGACGGCCTGAAGCTGGACCCCTGCGTGCCCAAGGCCTGGAAGAGCTTCTCCATCTCCCGCCGCTTCCGCGGCGCCACCTACGAGATCAGCGTCAAGAACTCGGGGGTGTGCAAGGGCGTGAAAAAGCTGACCGTGGACGGCAAGACCGTCGCGGGCAACGTCATCCCGCTGTCCCCGGCCGGCAAGACGGTGCGCGTCGAAGTCGAGATGGGCTGAAGGACCCCCCTGTCCGGCGCGCCGCGCGCTGGCGCTGGCCGGCGCGCGCGCCCCATCCCACGACCTGCGCAGGTGAACCGCGCCGCGGCTCGAGCGCGCGGGGCTCGGCCGCCTCGGCCGGAGCGTGCGCGGCCGGTCGCCTGGGCTGGAGCGCGCGCGGCCGGTCGCTTCGGCTGGAGCGCGCGCGGCTCAGTCGCCTCCAGGTGAGGCGACCCATCGCCCGTTCAACATGACCTGCTTCACGCGGCGCATCGCTCGGATATCGGCGAGCGGGTCGCCCTCGATCAGGACGAGGTCGGCGAGCTTGCCCGGCTCGACGCTGCCGAGCCGGTCGTCGATGCGGAAGAACCTGGCGTTCTCCAGCGTGCCGGCGACGAGGACCTCCATGGGCGACAGGCCGCTCTCGACGAGCAGCTCCATCTCGTGCTGGTAGGCCCACCCTCGCTCGGCGCGCGGCGCCATGCCGTGGGAGCCGACCACCACCCGCACCCCGGCGCGGCGCGCGGCGCCGGCGAGCTTCATCATGTTCTCGAAGCCGAGCACCTCGGCCTCGGTCGCGCCCTCATCGCCGGCGCGGCGCTCGAAGATGCCGAGGGTAGGGGTGACGAAGGTGCCCCGCTCCACCAGCAGCCGGAGCAGCTGGCCAGTCCGGGGCGCCTGGAGGGAGATGCCGCGGAACAGCTGATAGCGGCCTTGAAAGCGCGCCTCGTTGTCGGCGATCACCTCCTGCCGGTAGCGCTCCGCCTCGCGCGGCGGCACGAGCGCCGTACCCAGCGACGTGATGTGCTCGATGCCGTTGACCCCGGCGCAGATCGCCGCCACGGCGTCCACCGTCTCCAGGTGCGCGGTGGCGATCACGCCGCGCGCGTGCGCGGCCTCCGCGATCGCCTCGACGGACCCGAGCGGCAGGCGGAAATAGATCTTGATCGCCGACGCCCCGCGCTCGACCAGCCTGTCGACGGCCCAGCGCGCCTCCGCGGCGTCGCGCACCACCACCGCGCTGTCCGGGTAGGCTGGGCCCGGCCCGTCGAGCAGTGGCCCGGCCAGGAAGAGCCGCGGCACCGGGCCGAGCCTGCGCGCGGCGTCATACGCCTCGATCCAATTTCCCGGCTCGCGCAGCGAGGTCACGCCGTGCTGCAGGAAGAGCCCGGGCAGCCCGTCATCGCCGTCGAGGTGGAAGTGCGCGTCGATGAGGCCGGGCAGCACCGCGAGCCCCGCGCCGGGAACGACCTCCGCGGCGGCCGGGACGTCCGTGGCGCCGCGCGCGCCCGCGGCGACGATGCGATCGCCGCGGACCACGACGACGGCGTCCCGCACGGGCGGCCCTCCCCGGCCGTCGACGAGCGTGGCCCCGACGATCGCCACGGAGTGCTCGGCGTCCGGCCGCGCGATGGCGTTGATCTCCCGTGCGGGCGGGAGCTTCGGCTGCCCTTCCGGAGAAGGCCACTGCACGGGCGCGCTCGCGCAGGCGCACAGGCCCGCGAGCGTCGCCAACAGACACACGCGCAACCGAAACCTCATCGTGCCCTCCCCCGTGACCTGAACTGTGCAAACCCTGCGCGATCAGCGGCGAATCATGCGCGAACAGCGCGCGACCGTGCCGCGGCCAGCCATGCGCGTCGCCCGAGCTACGCGGCGCGCGTGGGGCCGTGTCGGTGGCGCCGAGCGCCAGCGACCGCAGGGCGTGGCCGGATCTGCGGTCGCGGGCGGCTGCGACGCCGCACTGTTGATCATAGCAGCTCCTGGCCGCAGGGCCGCGAACACGAGCGCTTTTCAACTTCCACCTTCGCGTCGAAGGAGCGCTCCTGGCGAGGTCCGCCCCGATCTCCAGATTCGCTCGTGCCCTCCAGACGGCGTGACGCCGCGAAAAGCGCCTGGCGCGCGCAGGGCCAGTCCGCGGTTCGCCGTGCAGTGTCTCGTGGGGCACAAGAAAGCTTGGAACTTGCGGCTTGCTGGATCCGGCGCGACGTCCCGCGCCCGCGGCGACCGCGATCGCGGGTGCCCGCACCGCGGCGATGCGCGCTCGGCTCACGAGCGGTGACTGCCGTTCTGCCACGGCGGGATGCCGGAGTCGGGCGATTCCCGAGGCCGCGCGGGCCCTGCCGGTCTCGTCCTCGTCGGCGCTCATGTCACGATGTTTTGGTCGCCCGGGAACCAAGCGCGGACAGTCGCTTCCGTGCGCCGCTCGAAGATTGTTGAGCGTCACAGCCTGGGTGGAGTAGGGTGCCACCGCCGGCGCGGCCGTAGCGCCGCGACCGGCGTGCACCGGTGGGACCGGCTGACAAAGCGACTCTCGAAGACTGGCGCTCGTTCAAGCGCGCTGGAGGACATCATGCGTAGCATCAATCTTGTTAGCATTGGCTCGATGGCTCTCATGCTTGGCGCGACCGCGTTCTCCGCAGGGTGCGGGGACGACTCGGGCGGCTCGGGCGGCTCGGGCGGCGGCAGCACCGCGAGCAGCACCACCTCCGCCACGACCGGCACGGGCGGCGAGGGCGGCACGGGCGGCACGGGCGGCACGGGCGGCGAGGGCGGCACGGGCGGCACGGGTGGCAGCAGCGAGGGCGGCGGCGGCAGCGGCGCAGAGTGTGTGACCTGCTCGGCGCCCCTCCTCACCGGGGCCGACCCGGCGGACCTGTGCGAGTCCTCGGTGGATGAGTACACCGCGCTCACGGACTGTATCTGTGAGGCCTGCGGCGCGGCCGCGGGGGATCCCTGCTACGACTCCTGTACCGGTACCGCGGAGGATCCGAGCGACGAGTGTAAGACGTGCGGCACCATGGCGGCCGTCACTCCGGGGGGCGACTGCGAGGACGAGGGCACCGCCTGCATCCAGGACATGGGCGAGTGATCTCGACGCGTTGAGGTCTGGCGGCCCGGTCCGCTCGACCTCCGGCGATCCGCACCGCGGCCGCAGGGCAGACAGGGCGCCTGTCTCCTGCGGCCGTTTTCGCGTGTTGCGCCGTCGCTTTTCGGCGCTGCGACGCGCCCGGGCGATGCGCGGGCGAGCCCGCGGAGACGGCTATTCCACCTCGGACACCGTCACGTCGACGGTCATCGTCTCGGCGGCGGACGTGTAGAGCGTCCCCGCCGTGGGGGTGGCGTCCAGGTAGTTGCGGCCGTAGCCGACGCGCACGTGATCGAGGCCGGTCAACACGCCGTTCGTGGGGTCGAACCCCTTCCAGCCGATGTTCGGGAGATACAGCTGCACCCACGCGTGCGTCGCGTCGGAGCCGGCGCGGTTCGTGCCGGCGTTACCGGTATAAATATACCCGCACACGTAGCGCGCCGGAATGCCCAGGAGCCGCGCCAGGCAGATGAACAGGTTCGCAAAATCCTGACAGACCCCGCGCCGGTTCACGAAGATGTCGTGAGGGGTGGTCGCCAGGTTCGTCGAGCCGGGTGCGTACTGGTATTCGCGGAAGAGCGTCAGGTTGATCGCGAGGAGCGTCTCCATCAGGTCCGCGTCGTTCCGCTCGACGAACGACATGGCGTAAGCGAAGAGCTCCTGGAGCTGGGTGTCGGGGAGCTCGACGGGGCGCAGGTACGGCGCGATCATCGCCTGCTCCCAGGGCATCCAGGCGAGGGGGAACGCGGGCCGGATCCTCTTCTTCGCGAACGCGAACGGATCGGGGTCGAGCAGCTCCACGGTGGAGTCGGCCGAGATCCTGAGCGCCGTATACGGGGTGGTGACCTCGAAGCGCGTGGCCCGGTTTCCGAAGACGTCCTCGAACTCCGCCGTGGGGACCTCGGGGTCGATCGTGAGCGTGTGCGAGAGCACGCGCTGGTCCCGGTCGTTCATCGGACACAGATGCAGCTTGTGGACGCTGCGCTCCACCGGGCGATTGTAGGTGTATGTCGTTGTATGTGCGACGCGGAGCTTGCGACTCGTCACGTCTCGGCGCGCACCGACAGCTCGATCCGCCAGCGCTCGTTCGGCTTCTGCGCCTCGCGGGGGATCGCCTCCAGGAGCAGCGTCCCCACCTCGGTGACCGAGGCGCGCAGCCGCACCGGGACCATGTCCCCCTCGCGGCGACCCTCCGCGGGCAAGGTGACCTCGATGGGCGAGAGCTCCTCGAGCTCGCCGGGCTTCCAGTGCTCGAGCTCGGTCCCGGCCTGGTCGTCCCGGCGCACCGACGAGCTGAAGAAGCGGAAGCGCACCGGCTCGCCGACCACCACCCCGAACTCCTGCGGCGGCAGCGTCGCTTCCGTGCCCTCCTCCATGCCGAACGGCGCGAGGCAGAGCGCCGTGATCGGCGGCTCCAGGCCGGGCACCGCGGGCACGGCCCCCTCGATGCCCACGTAGTAGGCGCGCGCCGTCCCGCCGCGGATCCTGAGCCCCCGGCCGCGCCGCGCCAGGCCATAGGCGGCGGCGCCGCGCGCGACCGCGAGATCCAGGTCGTCGTTCGGGAGCACCCGCGGCCGGGGCGCGCCGTCCTCCTCGAGCCACGCGCCGAGCGTCGCCACGAGCCGCTCGCGCAGCGCCGCGCTCTTCATGACGCCCCCGTTGAAGAGCACCGCCGTCGGGTGCAGGAGCAGCGGCGCGCGGCCGGACTCCGCGCTCGCCGCCTCCCGCGGGACGAAGCCCTCTAGCCGCGACGTCGCGCCGGCCTGCCGGCCGAGGAAGGCCGCGAGGTGGCGGGTGATCGCCGGGTCCTGCGCGTACGGCAGGCCGAGCTGCGTCAGGCCGGCGCGCGCGCGGGTCGCCGGGCGCGCGGAGGAGGGGACCTCGGGGAAGAACCCGTCGACGAGCGTCCGCGTGATCTCGTCGCGCGTGAGCTCGGTCCGGATCGACGCCCCGAGCAGCTTCGACCCGCGGCCGGCGATCACGATCGGCGCCTCGTTCATCGACGGATCGCCGAGCAGCCGCTCCTTCGCGACGCGCGCCGCGTGGGTGAGCGACGTCATCTGCCAGCGGTCGAGCTCCTTGCCCTCGGCCGCGAGCTTCGCCTTCACCACGTGCGCGAGCGCGAGGTCCATGTTGTCGCCGCCGAGCAGGATGTGATCGCCGACCGCCACGCGGACGAGCTCGAGCGAGCCGTCGCGCGGGACCGCGGCGATGGCGGAGAAATCCGTCGTCCCGCCGCCAACGTCGACCACGAGCAGCACGTCGCCCGGCTGGAGGTGCTTGCGCCACGCCTCGCCGGCCGCGTCGATCCAGGCGTACACGGCGGCCTGCGGCTCCTCGAGCAGCGTGAGGTCCTCGAAGCCCGCGGCGCTCGCCGCCTCGACCGTGAGCTCGCGCGCGGCGGCGTCGAACGACGCGGGCACGGTGATCACGATCTCCTGCTTCGCGAGGGCGAGCTCCGGGTCGTCCTTCGCGAACAGGTGGTCCCACGCCTCGGTGAGGTGCTCGAGGTAGCGCCACGACGCCTCGACCGGCGAGATCTTCTCGATGTCCTCGGGCGCGCCGACGGGCAGCGTCGGCCCGCGCCGGTCGATGCCCGGGTGGCAGAGCCAGCTCTTCGCGCTCGAGATGAGGCGCGCCGGCGCGTCGACCCCGCGCGCGCGGGCGTGCTCGCCGACGACGAACCGCCGCTCGGCGTCCCACGGCAGCGCCTGGAAGCCCTCGCTCTCGTGGGGGATGTACATGAACGAGGGCAGGAGCGGCCGCGCCTCGAGCGTGCCCTGCGCCACGAGCTGCGGGACGGCCAGCACCTCGGGCGAGGGCGTGAGCCGCGGATCGGCGCCTTCCTCGGGCAGGCGCGCGTGGGAGAGCGCGCAGTGCGTCGTGCCGAGATCGATGCCGATGATGTAGCGCGCACTCATAGCTCGACCTCCGCGGGGGCGATGATGCTGGCGTCGTGGCCGGCGACCGGCGTCGGCAGCGAGAGCTCGTCGGCGCGCCAGCCCCGGTGGCGCAGCACCCCTCGGTACGGCGCGCTCCCGGACACGTTGCCGATGAGCTTGATCTCGGACGGATTGTAGCCGGCCTCCAGCGTGACCCTGGCCCCCTCGTCCTCGCGCCGCACGGGCGCGAGCTTCGCGTGGCCGCGCAGCGCCTTGCGGCAGCCCTCGTGGACCATCCGCGCCGCCACGCCGACGTCCGCGTCGCCGAAGGAGGCGATGTCCTGCTCGAGGAAGTCGACCAGCCGCCCCTCGCGCTGGAGCAGCGCGAGCAGCTGGAGCGCCGAGCTCGCGGCCGGCGGTGCGGGCGCGGCGGGCGGCGCCGGGGCGGGCTCCTTCCTCGCGGCCTTCGCGGCCTCGACCGGCGGCGGCGCGCCGTCGTCGCGAGCCCGCTCGAGCTGCGCCGGCTCACCCCGTTCGGCCGGCGGCAGGGCGGCGGCCTCGCGCGCTTGCCACGCCCGCGCGGCGAACTGCGGATCGAACAGCACGCGGAAGAAGCACGCGAAGGCGAACCAGAGCCGCGTGGACCAGGGAAGCGGGGGATCGTGGAGGTCGGCCACGGCGAGAGCCTAACGCCGAGCGTTGCGATCGGTACAGAGACCGGCGAGCGGGGCAGGGGGGCGCCTGCCCGGCGCCGCCGCGCGTGCCGCCGGCGGGCGGATCAGAAGGTCGCCCGGAGGACGGGGAAGCGGAGCTCGTGCCCCTGCGTCACGCCGAACTTGAACATTTCGTCCTGCGAGTACAGCGGCCTGAGCGAGAGCGACGGCATGCCGAGCGCGACCCGGCCCGGCGTGATGTCGACGAGGCCGAGCCGGGGCTGCTCCCAGCCACCTCTTCGGAGGAGCGGCGCTGCGTCCGTCGTGAGCTGAACGTTGACGCCCGGCTGGGGGGGCTCCGCGGCCGGCTCGTTGCGGATCGGCTCGCTCTGATCGGTCTCCGGGGGCTTGTACGCGGTGGCGTTCAGGGTGACGACGAGGGTCGGGATGACCAGCGCCATGCCGCCGGCGAGCATGTAGAGCGGCACCTCCGCGGGCGGCTCCGCGGCCTCGATGAAGTAGCCGGCGACGCCGCCGCCCGCCGCGCCGAGGCCGCCGAAGACGAGGTAAGGCCAGGCGCGCTCGACCCCGATCGCGCCCATCGTCAGCATGACGACCTCACCGCCGAGCAACGCGCCGCCGACGATCCCCTTGCCGGTGACGCTCACCGTGTCGCCCTCGCTCGCTTGCTGGGCGCTCGCGCGCTCGGGAGCGCCGGCGAGCACCGCCGCCGCCACGGACGCCCCTGCCAGACACTGCGCTGCCTTTCGATTCATGCGGTTGATCGGCATCGTGTTTTCCCCGTGTCGATTGTCGCGAAGCCTGCGAGGGCTGGAGCTCTGGACCGCCGCCGGCCGCGCGTCGCGAGACCGGCGTCCGGTCCGGCCGGCTGGCGGCCCCGCCTGGGCCGTCGAGCCGTTCTTGATTTGTGAACCGCTGGCGGAGCGAGCGGGGACGCACGCGCCTCCTCTCTCCTCCAGCGAAGCCGGTGGCGCGAGCCTAGCACGGGTTTCAAGGCTCCGAACCGCTGCATTGCCCGTGCGGAGGATGGGTGGTATGGCTCCACCGGAACCGGGCCGTGGCCCGCCGCCGCCTGCCGCCGAGAGCGCGGCAGCCTTCGAGGGATTACCGCTATGGGCCGCATCGGACCGATGGAAATCGCCCTTCTCATTGGGCTCGCCCTCCTCCTCTTCGGCGCGGGGAGGATCGCAGACGTCGGCAAGGGCATCGGCGAGGGCATCCGGAACTTCAAGAAGGGGCTCAAGGACGACGAGGCCGAGGACCCCGCCAAGCAGCTCCCGGCGAAGACCGACGCCAAGGAAGAGGACACACACAAGCCCGTGTAGTCCTCGCGTCCGGGCGCGGCGCGTCGCGTAGACGCGCAGAGGCGCGCGCCCGGCGCCGGTAGACGCTGGTCGACGCTCGCTGGCGCGCGTCTATACTCGAGCGCCGTATGCCTCACCGACTCCTGGAGCGCATCGTCAAGGCGCTCGTGGTCTCCGCCGCGTTCCCGCTGGCAGCGTACTTCGTTCTTCAGTTCGGCCCCGGGGGGCTCTGGCGAGGGTTCGAGCCGGCGCTCGCTGTCACCGGACAGGTGGCCAAGGCGCCGTACGACCTCACCCGTCTCGAGGCCGTGAACGAGACGCTCAAGATGATCCGGGACAAGTACGTCGAGCCGGATCGCGTCAAGCCGAAGGAGATGCTGCTGTCGGCGCTGAACGCCGTGCAGCGCGACGTCGCGCAGGTGATCGTCCTCAACGAGGATCCCAACGAGGTCACCGTCCGCGTCGAGACCAGCGAGAAGAAGTTCCGCATCGACAACATCCAGGGCCCCTGGGACGTCTCCGCGCGCTTGCGCGAGGTCTTCAGCTTCCTGCAGAAGAACCTCAAGGGCACGGAGGTCGATCTCCGCGACGTCGAGTACGCCGCGTGCAACGGCATGCTGCACACGCTCGACCCGCACTCGTCGTTCCTGAGCCCCGAGGCGTACAAGGAGATGAACCTCTCCACGTCGGGCGCGTTCGGCGGGCTCGGCGTCGTGATCTCGATCCGCGACCAGATGCTCACGGTCCTGAACCCGATGCCCGACACGCCCGCGGGCAGGGCGGGCCTCAAGCGGCTCGATCGGATCGTGAAGATCAACAACGAGTCGACGCTCAACATGCCGCTCGACGACGCCGTGCGGAGGCTCCGCGGCGATCCCGGCACCGCGGTCACCGTGTGGGTGACCCGCGACGGCGAGGGAGGGTGGCAGGGTCCGAAGGCGTTCGAGCTGACCCGCGAGGTGATCAAGGTCAGGTCCGTGGAGTCGCGCGCCCTCGACGGCGGCGTCGGCTACGTCCGGCTCAAGACGTTCCAGGCGACCTCGACCGCGGAGCTCGACGCAGCGCTCGACGGGCTGCGCGCCAAGGGCCCGCTGAAGGGGCTCGTGCTCGATCTGCGGGGCAACCCGGGCGGCCTGCTCGACCAAGCCGCGCGCATCGCCGACAAGTTCCTCGCCGACGGCGTCATCGTCTCGACGGTCGGCGCCTCCGAGGGGCGCGAGGAGAAGCGCGCCAAGGGCCCTGGCACGGAGCCGCTGTACCCGATCGTGGTGCTCGTGAGCGGCAACAGCGCGAGCGCGAGCGAGATCGTGGCGGGCGCGCTGAAGAACAACGACCGCGCCGTCATCGTGGGCTCGCAGACGTTCGGCAAGGGCAGCGTGCAGCTCGTGTTCCCCGACGTCACGGCGGAGAAGGCGGCCCTCAAGCTGACGATCGCGCAGTACCTGACGCCGGGCGACATCTCGATCCAGGGCGTCGGCGTCACGCCGGACATCGAGCTCGACCCGATGACGGTCGACGAGCTCGAGATGGATCTCACCGTGCAGAAGGACGGCCTCCGGGAGCGCGACCTCTCGGCGCACCTCTCGAACGCGCGGGCGGCGGCGGCGGGCAAGCCGTCCGAGGTGGTCCGCTATCAGCTCACGAGCGCCGAGCGCGAGGAGATGCGCGATCGCGGCGGCGACATCGACGAGGACTTCGCCCTCGACTTCCCGATCCGCTTCGCGCGGGATCTCGCCGCGCGGATGCCGCAGAACACCCCGAGGCTCCAGCAGCTCCGTGCGGTGCACGATCACATCGAGCAGGTCGGCAAGGAGGAGCTGGGCAAGGTCGCGGCCGAGCTGGCGAAGCTCGGCGTCGACTGGTCCGACGCCCCCGAGGGCGCGACGCTGGCGGCCAGGTCCGAGCTCGACGTGAAGGTCGAGACGGATCGACCGAACGCCGAGGTGACCGCCGGCCAGCCGATGGAGCTCCGGGTCACGGTCAAGAACAACGGCAAGCAGCCGGTCTATCGGCTCCGCGGGACGACGGAGAGCGACAACCTGTACTTCGACAGCAAGGAGCTCATCTTCGGCAAGATCGGCCCCGGCCAGACGAAGTCCGCGAAGGCGCCGCTCGGCTGGTGCGAGGTCGAGGGGCGGAAGATCGGCTCGACGAAGCCGAGGAAGGCCAACGAGAAGCGCAGCTGCAAGATCCCGATGGACGCCCTGTCGCGGAGCGACGGCCTCAAGGTGAAGTTCGAGGCCGCCGCCGCGCCGGAGCCGCCTCCGGTCGAGATCCGGCCCACGGTGCGCGCGCTCGACCGGCCGCTCTTCCAGTACGCCTACCAGATCGTCGACGACCGCGAGGGCAACGGCGACGGGCTCATCCAGAAGGGCGAGCGGGTCAGCATGTACCTGACCGTCAAGAACGTCGGCAAGGGCCCTTCCTACGAGACCCAGGCGAACATCGCGAACCTCTCGGGCGAGGGGCTCATGCTGCACGCCGGGCGCTTCGATGTCTCGAACATCAAGCCGGGCGACGTGCGCAAGGTGGTCTTCACCTTCGACGTGGAGCCGCAGCTGTCTGAGCCCGAGGCGACCCTCACGCTCTCGGTCGGCGATCGCGATCTCCGCGAGTTTGCCAGCGAGAAGGTGAAGATCCCGATCTCGCCGCGCGTCCAGCTCAAGGGCGGCGGCTCGACCGTGAAGGCCGGGGCGGAGGGGGCGATGCTGCTCCCATCGCCGGAGGCGAGCGCGCGCGGCTTCGGCCGCCTCCCGGCGGGCGCCGTGGTCAAGGTGCTCGGCGAGGCGCCCGGCGGGCTCCTCAAGGCCGATCTCGGCGGAGGCCGCTTCGCGTTCGTCGCGGCGCGGGAGGTGACCCCGGGCGGCGGGCCGGCGCCCGCGGCGGTCCCGTTCGAGGACGTCTACTCGCACGCGCCGCCGACGCTCGACATCGCCGCGGCGGCGCTCGCGACGACCGCCGACACGGTGAAGATCACGGGGACGGCGTCGGACAGCGAGCGGCTCCTCGACACCTTCATCTTCGTCGGCTCGCGGAAGCTCTATTACAAGTCGAACCGCGACGGCGCGGACCCGAAGAAGGCCGAGTTCTCGTTCGAGGCGCCGCTCCGGCCGGGGGTCAACGTGATCACCGTCGTCGCGCGCGAGACGCCCGACACCACCACGCGGCGCACGCTCGTGGTGCGCAAGGACGGGCCCGATGGCTCGATCCTGAAGACCCCGAAGTCCGACAACCCCGTCGACGACTGGATTGCGGAGCGCGGGGGCGAGGACTAAGGCGCCGGGCATGAATGACGGGCGCGAAGAGCGGTGCTTCGCCGGGCGGCCCCGCCCGGCGAGGCGGTGCTCCGCCGGGCTGCCCTGCCCGGCGAGGATCTGGTAGCTTCGACGCGTGGGACTCCTCGCCTGGCTGGGCCTGAAGCAGGGAGGCTCGTTCCCGAACCTCGACGCCCTCCTGAAGGAGCTCCGCGCGGCGCTCCCGGACGACGAGGCGGTGGTCCTCCGCTACATCGCGACCGTCATCGTCCTGCTCGGCAAGGTCGCCTGCGTCGACGGCCGCTTCTCCGACAAGGAAGACGAGCTGCTCCGCGAGCTGCTCACGCATGTCGACGGGCTCGCGCCGAGCGGCGTCGACGCGGTGTTCAACGCGCTCCAGGGCAAGCTGCCCGCGCTCCAGGAGGGGGAGGTCGATCGCTGCTACCGCGAGCTCAAGGCGCTCTGCAACGCGAGCGAGCGGGTGGAGGTCGTGCGCCTGCTCATCCGGCTCGCGGCGGCGGACGGCGCGCCCACGCCGGCCGAGCGGGCGGAGATAACGAGCATCGCGGAGGAGCTCGGCGTCCCCCTCGCCGAGATCGAGCCGGATCTCTCCGGCGGGGCCGGCGGTCAGGCCGGCTCCCCGGCGGCGCCGGACGAGCCTGGCGGAGAGACCCGGGAGTGAGCGGCGCCGCGGCTCATCGGCGCGTGAGCGGCGCCGCGGCTCATCGGCGCGTGAGCGGCGCCGCGGCTCATCGGCGCTGATCAGTCGCGCGCGTCTCGCTGCTCGGCGCCGCTTTCAGGGCTCGCGGCGCGGCTCGAGAGGCCGAGCGCGCGGCGCTGCTTCAGCGCCGTGAGCGTCACGAAGAGGACGAACAGGACGGCCCCGAGCACCGCCACGAGCACGCCGAAATTGAAGAGGTAGTGCGCGCCCTGCGCGCCGCCCACCCCCATCAAGAAGATGCCGAGCAGCGCGATGCCCGCGCCGATGACCGGATCGGGGCCGACGTCGTTCTCCGAGGTCGCACGCGAGAGCCCGCCCCCTTGCACCCCGCCAGCCTCGTTGCTCATCGGATGGCTCACAGGAGGAGCTTAGCAAACTGGTCAACGGCCCGAAACCCGCCAGCGCCGGACCCGGGCTATGCTGCGCGGGTGAGCACGCCCACGCACCCCCTGAACGACCGTCCTCCCCGTCCCGCGTCGCCCGACTTCGCCGGGCGCCGCGTCATCAGCTTCGAGAGCCGCCGTGCCGCCGAGATGGCGTCGCTGATCCAGCGGTATGGCGGTGTGCCCGTCACTGCGCCCACCCTTCGCGAGGTGCCGATCGAGCGAAATGAGCGCGCGCTCGACTTCGCGCGGCGCCTCACGCGCGCCGAGTTCGACCTCGTGATCCTGTTGACCGGCGTCGGGACCAGGGCGCTCGTGGCGGAGGCGGCGCCCGCGCTCGAGCCGGGCCAGGGCGACGGCAGGGCGCCGGCTCGGGACGGAGAAGCGGACGCCCAGGGCGTATCCCTCATGGCCGCGGCGCTTTCCTCCGTGCAGCTCGTCGTGCGTGGCCCCAAGCCGGCGGCGGCGCTGCGCGAGCTGGGCCTGACCCGTTTCATCACCGTCCCCGAGCCGAACACGTGGCGAGAGATCCTCGACGTCGTCAGCGCGCTCGGCGACCTGAGCGGAAAGCGCATCGCTGTGCAGGAGCACGGGGCGCCGAGCCACGAGCTCTACGCCGGGCTCGAGGCGGCCGGCGCCCGCGTCACGCCGGTGCCGGTGTACCGGTGGGCGCTCCCTGAGGACACCTCGGCGCTACGGCAGGCGCTCCGCCTGCTGGCGGACGGCGGCGCGGCGATCACGCTGTTCACGAGCCGCGCGCAGGTGGAGCACGCGCTGCTCGTGGCGGCCGAGGAGGGGCTCGTCGATCAGCTGCGCGCCGGGCTCGCGCGGGGCGTGGTGGCGTCGATCGGGCCGGTGTGCACCGAGGCGCTCCGCGCCGAGGGGATCGAGCCGGATTTCGAGCCCGAGCACCCGAAGATGGGCCACCTGGTCAAGGCGGCGGCCGCGCGCGCGGGCGAGATCCTCGCCCGCAAGGGGAACCAGGGCGACGCGCCCGCGCCGGCTCAGTCGTCGCCCTCTTCGTAAGCCGATTGCGCCACCGTGGCCGGCCGCGGCTCGGGGCGAGCCGCCGCGCCGGCGGCCGCAGCGCCCGCGCGCTGCGGCGCGTCCGCGTGGCCCCTGTCGACCAGCTCGGCCCGGTAGAGCACGCGCCCGTCCTCGGCGGTGATCTCGCCGCCGACGTCGCCCCAGGCGAAGTCGTCGCTCTGGAGCGTGCGCATCGTCGCCTTCGTCTTGCCGATGCGCACGCGGAAGCTGGTCTTCTGGCAGGCGATGGGGGCGCCGCCGACCTCGACGTTCACCGCCTCGGTGCCGAGCACCTCCTCGTTCTCGTCGGCGGCGAGCGCTGTCTTGGCCATCATCGCGTCGTAGGCCGAGAGCGTCGCCGGCCGCTCGGCCCCACCGTCGATCCTGGCGGCGCTGAGGATCTCGCCGCGCCGGCTCGGCGCGTCGCTCATGCGGACCCGCAGCGCCTCGGTCTCCCTGTCGCCCTCGAGGGTCACGTCGACCACGAGGACGTCCCCCTCGCGCGCGACCACCCGCTGGGTGAGGAGCAGCGGCGTCTTCCTGAAGCTGCCCGAGAACCGGTAGGCCACGTAATCGCCGGGCTCGCGCGCCGCGGCCGTCTCCTCGGCCGTCGGGGCGCTCTCGCCGGTCGCGCCCTTCGCGCGCTGCGCGACCTCGCGCCGCGTCTCGACCGCGGCATTGACGGCGGTTCCCTGGGGACGGCCAGCTCGAGCGTTCGTTCCGATCCCCGCGCCGCAGCCAGCGGCCAGGATCGAGGTGAGGGCGGCGAAGAGGAGCGGTCGGTTCATGCACCCCCGGTACCTGAGCGCGCCCTCCAGGGCCCAGTTTCTGGCAATTCCACGGACGCGCCGAGGCTGACCGCGCGCCCGCGACCCCGCGCGCGAGGCCGCGGCGCGCGCTCAGGGCAGCTTGCCGCTCGGGAGGAGATCGTCGAAGGCGGCGTCGAACTCGTCCGCGAGCATCTCGGCGCCGACGGCGCGCGCGGCCGGCTTCGGCACGTCGATGCGGCGCAGCCGCTCCGCGACGCTGCCGCGCGGGTCGCTGTAGCTCGGGCTCATGCGGGCGACCCGCTGGAAGTAGTAGAGCGCCTGCTCGGGGACTCCGCGCATCTCGTAGGCGTTCGCGATCTCGTACGTCAGCGCGAGCTCCTGCTCCACCGTCTTGTGCGAGGCGTGCAGCCCACGGATGAGCGCGTCGATGCCCGCCTCGATGTTGCCCATCTGGAGGTGGGTGACGCCGATCATCGACTGGCAGACGCACTCGCGCCCGGGGTCGCGTGAGGCGAGCTCGAACTCGGCGATGGCGTCCGCGTAGAGGCCCATCTCCTTGTAGGCGACCCCGAGATCGTAGTGCGTCGACGCGTCGGACTCGGAGATCTGCGCCGCCACGCCCGCCTTGAACTGCTCGAACACGCTCTCGACGCTGATCTGTCGAGGATCGTCCTGGACGCCCGTGACCGAGCCCGGCGCTACCTCGAGCTCGTCGATCATCTTGAGCGACTCGGCGATGTCGAACGCGCGGTCCTCGTCCGGCCGCTCGCTGCCGCGCGGGACGACCCGCGTGCCGCTCTGGTTGTCCGTGGCCGCGCGCGTCTGCGATGCCAGCTCGGTGACGTCTCGCAGCCGCTCCATCAGGAGCGGGTGGTTCGGCAGGCGCGCGAGCTGCTCTTCGAGGATGTTCCGCGCCTCCTCGAACATCCCGTGCTGCGCGAAGAACTCGACCTCCTCGAGCGCGTCCTCGTCGAGCGCGTCGGCGCGCCGCAGCGACCCCGGCGGCACGGAGCGGCCCGAGGCCGGCCGAGCAGACGCTGGCCGAACGGACGGCGGCCGGGCGGGCGGCGGCCGGGATGACGCCGGGCTGTACAGGGCCGGCGGCGGTGCCGCGAGCACGGGAGGCGGGGGCATGGAGGACGCGGAGGGCGCCGGCGGAGCCTGAGAAGCAGCAACGGCCAGGGGGTGCCCGGGCGAGCGGCTCGGGTTGACCGACGCCGTCTCCTCATCGTCATCGTCCTCGACGTCCTCGACGTCCTCGACCTCTTCGACCTCCTCGACGTCATCGATCGGGAAGCTCGGCAGCGGCGGCTCGTTCGCGAACGGGTCGTCGAGGTGCGTGACGAGCAGCGGCCGCCGGGGGAGCGCCTCGACGACGCCGTCCTCGTCGAGCGTGTACGCGGGCAGCGGCGCGTCGGGATCGTAGAGGTCCTGGCTCGGCACCTCGGACGCGTACGCGTCGTTCTCGCCGGCCGTCGGCGAGACCTCCGGCCCGGTGTGCTCCTCGTCGGCGAGCTCGTCCTCCTGCGGCACGGCGTAGCCGAGCAGGTTGAGCATCTCCGTGGCCTGCGCGTTGCCGGGATCGAGGAGCAGCACCTCGTCGAGGAGCCTCGCGGCGTCGTCGACGGCGCCCTCGCCGGAGAGCTGCTCCGCGAACTCGAGCATCTGCTCGACCGCGCCGTCCTGGTCGCCCGCCTCGATCAGGATGTCGCAGAGCTTCTCGCGCAGCTCGCGCGCGGCAGGCAGCCGGGCGACGCCGCCCCTGAGGAGGGCGATCGCCTTGTCGTACTGGTGGTCGCGCCGGAGGCTCTCGGCGTGCGCGACGATCTGCCGCGGGCTCGCGACCGGGGCGGTCGTGGGCTGGGACGCGCGCAGCGGGATCGGCGCCGCGGACGAGGGCTCGGCGTCCTCGACCTCGAGCTCCTCCGCCTCGTCGTCCTCGTCCTCCTCGATGTCGACGTCGATCGACGCGCGCGTGTTCCTCGAGGCGGGCGCGAGCTGGGCGGCGAGCTGGCGGACGCCCTCGTCGTTCGGGGCGCGCGCGACCAGGGCGGCGACGAGGGGTGCGAACTGGTCGACCCGCCCCGCCTCCTTGGCGATGCGCGCCGACTCCTTCTGGACCTCGATCGCCTTGGCCGGCTGCCCGAGCAGGTCGAAGGCGCGGGCGAGGAGCGCGAGGGTCTCCAGGTCCCGCGGGTTCTCCTTGAACGCGATCTGCAGCTTGGTGAGGGCCGACATCCCGTCGCTCGGGTCGCCGCGGTCGAGGTAGATCTCGGCGGCCATGCGGGCGAAGCGGGCGTCCGGGCGGTGCTGCAGCAGGCGCTCGACGACCTTCAGCGCGTCGTCGCGGCGCCCGAGCTTGAGGAGGAGCTCGGCCGCCGTCCCGAAGCGCTGGATCGCGGCGTCGTAGTCGCGGACGCGGATCAGCGCCTCCGCGAGGCGGAGATACGCAAGCGGGTTGTTCGGGTCGAGGTCGACGACCCTCTTGAAGATGTCGATCGCGTCGCGGTCGCGCCCCGCGCGGAGCAGGCGCGTCGCGACCTCGTCGTAGGCCGTGAGCGCGTCGCTCGTGAGCCCGAGCTGCGTGTAGATCTCCGCGAGGCGCGGGACGATGTGGCCGAAGCGGTCCTCGTACTGCGGGACGTGCTTGTGGATGATCTCGCGGATCTGCTTGTAAACGGCGATCGCTTTGAGCGCGAAGCCCTGAAGGGAGTAGAACTGGCCGACGCGCTCGTAGGTGGTGATCGCCTCGACGTACTCCTCCGTCCTCAGGTAGAGGTCGCCGATCTTGAGCAGCGTCCGGACGTCCTTCGGATCCTCCGTGACCAGCTTCTGGTACTCGGCGATGGCCTTGTCGAAGCGCTTCCGCTCGACAAACTTCTGCGCGGTCTGGAGTACCTTGTCGCGATCGACCGCCACGGCGATGGGAATCTCCTACTGAGGACAGCGAGGCGTTGCTCGGGCGCCCCGTCGGCATCCCTCACCTCGCCTAAAAACACCTAGCCAATCCCGCTACCACGTACAAGCGCGCGGCATCGGAAGTTCCGGAAGCTACCGCCAAGGTGCTTGTTTGCAGCATGCGCTCCCGCGGGTCCATGTGGGGAGCGCGGGGTGCGCGGCGACCGCATGGCGCGGTGGCCTTGGCCCCGCCCCGGTCGGACGCCAGGCAGGTCCGATCGAGGCGCGTCGAAGAGCGCGCCAGGGCGCGCCGAACAGCCGGGAAATGTGAAGATCGCGGAGAAGCCGGCCAGCGCCGCCATCAACGCGAGGACAGCGCGAAGCATAGCAGTCGAGCGGCCTTCTTGCACATTTCTGCACACATGTCGGCACCGCGAGCCCGGCGGCGGCGCTGGCGAGGCCGGCGACCACTGCGCGCCTGACCCGGCGGCGCGCGCGGCGCGTGAAGGGATGGGGGGATTCACGTCGCGAGCTCTGCTGTTGTCATCTGTCGCTGGCGTCGCTCGCGCAGTTCCCGCCGTCGGCGTCGCTGGCGTCGCTCGCGGTCCGCCCCGAAGAGGGGTTCCTGGGTACGGCCGCGAGCGCTCGAACAGGTGGTCGGAGGTGTTCAGCGTTGCTCGCCGGGGAGCAGGCGCCGCGCGGGTGAGGCCGTGCGCAACGGTTGCGCGCAGGTCGCGCCGGCGCCGGGGCGAGCGAGGGCGCGGGAGGGGAACCCGAACCGGTGAGCGCTGCTCGACCGCCCCGGCGAATGGACCTAGAGTTGGCCACCATGTCGCGCAGCCAGGCCTACCGCGCCCCGTTCGCTCCAGGAGAGGAAAATGCCGTCGACGCAGCGCTCTGCGAGCGGCTCCTCTCGGTCGCCCTGTCCAAGGGAGGCGATTACGCTGACCTCTTCTTCGAGTACCGGGCGGGGGGTGGGTTCACCTTCGACGAGGGCATTCTCAAGGCGGCGTCGCGCGGGGTGTCGATGGGGGTCGGCGTCCGCGTCCAGCGCGGGGACGCGACCGGCTACGCGTACACGGAGGACCTCACCTGGGACGCGATGAAGCGCGCGGCCGAGACGGCGGCGCAGATCGCGACGGGCTCCGGCGGCACGGAGAAGATCGAGCTCCGGCGCCGCGCGCTGCCGAGCCGCTACGAGCTGCCCGTCATCTCGCTCGACGTCCCCGGCCTCGAGAAGCGCGCGCTGCTCGAGCGCGCGAGCGCCGCGGCGCTCGCCTTCGATTCCAGCATCGTCAAGGTCGAGGCCAGCTTCGCCGAGGAGGTGCGCGAGGTGCTCGTGGCCACGAGCGACGGGCGGATGGCGCACGACGTCCAGCCGCTCCTCCGCTTCGGCGTGCGGGCGCTCGCCGAGCGCGGCGGCAAGCGCCAGGAAGGCTCGAGCGGCGGCGGCGGGCGCATGACGACGGCCTACTTCGAGGGCAAGTCGCCGGAGTGGCACGCCGAGGAGGCGGCGCGGCAGGCGGTCGCGATGCTCGACGCGCGCGACGCGCCCGCCGGTGAGATGAACGTCGTGCTCGCCCCGGGCGACAGCGGCATCCTGCTCCACGAGGCCGTGGGGCACGGGCTCGAGGCGGACTTCAACCGCAAGGGGACCAGCAACTACTCCGGACAGATCGGGAAGGACGTCGCGAGCCCGCTCTGCACGGTGGTCGACGACGCGACCCTCCTCCAGTCGCGCGGCACGATCAACGTGGACGACGAGGGCCACGAGCCCGAGCGCAGCACGCTCATCGAGAACGGCAAGCTCGTCGGGTACATGCACGACCGGCTCTCGGCCAAGCACTACGGGCTCACGCCGACCGGCAACGGGCGGCGCGAGAGCTTCGCCGCCGCGCCGATGCCCCGGATGACGAACACCATCCTGCTCGCCGGCCCGCACGATCCCGAGGAGATCGTGCGGTCCGTGAAGCGGGGGGTCTTCGCGAAGAAGTTCGGCGGCGGCCAGGTCGACATCTCGAACGGCGACTTCGTCTTCTCGTTGACCGAGAGCTACCTCATCGAGGACGGCAAGCTGACCGCGCCGCTCAAGGGCGTGAACCTCATCGGAAACGGCCCCGAGGTGCTCCGGCGCGTCACGATGCTCGGCCACGACGTCGCGACCTCCGACGGCATCTGGACTTGCGGCAAGGACGGACAGAGCGTTCCGGTCGGTGTAGGCTGCCCCACAATCAAGATCGATCTCATCACGGTCGGCGGAACGCGGATCGGCTGATTTTCAAGGCTGGAACCCCGGGGGGAAGGTGAGCCCGGTAGCGGTGTTGGTGGGTTTAGCGCGGTGCGTCTTGCCGGCCCGACGCCACACCCGTATACGGGGCGGACATGGCGCGTCGCTCGTTCATAGCCATCGTCGGACACGGACCGGACCTGGAGCGCGATGAGGGCGCGGCGTCGGTCTTGCGCTCGCTGGGCGCTGATGTGCGGACCCTCGACCTCTGGGATGATCCGCCGCGGCTCTTCCTCGATGACGAGAGCAAGGCGCGCGCGATCGTCGTCGAGGCGCTCGATCGGCCGGATCTGGCCGCGGCAGCGCTGCGCGCCCTGCGCCGCGAGCCGCGCCTCGAAGAGGTCGGCGCGCTCGTCGCGGTGAGCGTGGCGCAGATCGCGCGCATCGAGCCGTCCAGCGGCTTCGATGACTTCCTGCTGGTGCCGTACGTGCCCGCCGAGCTCTACGCTCGCGTGCGCCTCGTCGAGTGGCGCCGCAGCGAGTTCGCGACCGAGGAGCGGGTGAAGGTGGGCGCGATCGTCATCGACCGCGCGGCCCACGACGTGTCGGTCGGCGGCATGCACGTGCCGCTCACAGCGAAGGAGTTCGCGCTGCTCTCGTACGTGTGCGAGCGGCGCGGGAAGGTTGTGTCGCGGACAGAGCTGCTCCGGCGCGTCTGGGGGAGCCAGTACGAGGGCGGCGCGCGGACCGTCGACATCCACGTGCGGCGCCTCCGGGCGAAGCTCGGCGCGGCGCTGCCGCTCGTCACGCTGCGCGGGGCCGGGTACCGGCTCGAGTCGCCTGTCCCCGGCTCCGGTGGTCCCGAGGGCGGCGACGCGGGCAGGGCGCTCCAGCGGGGCGGAGCCGGCGCGGAGTCCCACGGGGACGAGCGCGGCGAGGAGCGCGACGAGGACGAGGACGAGGAAGGCGACGACGAGGGCGACGAGGACAGCGACGAGGACGAGGAAGGCGACGACGAGGGCGAGGAGAGCGCGCCAGGGGAGCGGAGCTCCGGGACGTCGGCGTCCACCTCCACGACGACCGGGCGCGAGCGGCGCATCACGCGATGAAGGCGCCGGACCGCCGCGCGTCGCGCGCCGCTGGCGCTGGCGCGGTGCGCGGCGGAGGTCGCGCGCGCCGCGCGGCGCCGCCGATCGTCGCGATCAGCGTCGGGTGTCCGAGCGGGGTGGGCCCCGAGGTGGCCGTCGCCGGCGCGGCGTCCGTCGAGAACGTGCGCTGCGTGCTCGTCGGCGATGAGGGCATCCTTCGGCGCGCCGCGCGGCTCGTCCGGGTCGCCGCTCGCCGGCTCGTCGTGGTCGATGGGAGCGCCGCCATCGAGCAGCTCGCGCCCGGCGAGGTGGGCGTCTGGGCGGGCAGCATGCGGCTCTCGCGGCCGAGCGCGTTCGGCCGGCCCGAGGCCGAGGACGGGGCGGCGCAGCTCGCGTGGATCGATGCGGCGACGGACCTGGTGCGCGAGGGCGTTGCGGCGGCGCTGGTCACTGGGCCTGCGTCGAAGCACGCGATCGCCACGAGCGGCGCGCCGGGGTCGGCGGACTTCCTCGGGCACACCGAGCACCTGGGCCGGCGGCTCCGCGCGCGCGAGGTCACGATGGCCTTCGCCTCGGGCAAGCTCGTGACCGCGCTCGTGACGACGCACGTGCCGCTGCGCGAGGTGCCCGAGGCGGTGAGCCCGCGCGAGGTGGCGCGCGCCGCGGTGTGGCTCGCGCGGCTGCTCTCGGATCTCGGCCGCGAGAAGCCACGCGTGGCCGTGGCCGCGCTGAACCCCCACGCCGGCGAGGGCGGTCTCCTCGGCGACGAGGAGCAGCGGCGGATCGCGCCGGGCATCCGCCTCGCGTCGCGGCGGCTCGCGCGCTCGGGGCCGGCGGCGGAGCTCACGGGGCCCGTCGGCGCGGAGACGGCCTTCCGGCTCGCGGCGCGGGGCGCGCTCGACGGCGTCGTCGCGATGTACCACGACCAGGCCACGATCCCGAGCAAGCTCCTCGGCTTCGGCGAGGCGGTGAACGTCACGCTGGGCCTGCCGATCGTGCGCACCAGCGTCGATCACGGCACCGCGTACGACCTCGCGGGCACAGGGCGCGCCGACCCGCGCGGCATGCGCGAGGCGATCGCGCTCGCGGCGCAGCTCGCGGCCGCGCGCTGACGCGCTGATCATCGCGCTCGCGGCCGCGCGCTGATCATCGCGCTCGCGGCCGCGCGCTGACGCGTGGGGCAGCGCGCCGGCGCGTCAGCGTGTCAGCGCGCGGCCCTCGATCATGGTCATCAGCCGCTCGAGCGACGGCAAGCTCACGCCACGCTCGCGGCCGAGCGCGATGATCGTGGCGCCCATCGCGAGGTGCTGCTCGCGGAGCTTGGGGCCGAAGTGGACGTCGAGAAAGTGCAGCGCCTCGGGCGCCAGGAGGCGCGCGAGCGCGGCGCCGGGCTTCAGCGTGAGCGGTCCGATGGCGCTGGTCAGGAGCTTCGTCCAGGGGGCCACCTTGCCCAGCCGCTCCGCGAGCGCCACGCACTCCTTCGTCGCGTCGAGCGCGGTGCTGAGCACCTCCTTGTTCGCGACGAGGGCGCCGGTGCCGCCGCCCGCGTCGATGGCGGCGATCAGCGGGAAGAACGCGGTCGTGGTGGCGACGTTCTGCGCGCCCACGTCGCGGTCGAGCTGCGCGGGGAGATCGGCGCTCGTGAGGCGGCGCGCGAGCTCGTCGAGCAGCGGGCGCTCCGCGGGGAAGCCTCCCTCCTCGTCGATGAGCGTCGAGGCGAACCCGACGATCCAGTAGCGGACCACGCCGCGCTCATCGAGGTAGCCCGAGACGCTCGGCATCGCCGGGACGATGCGGCGCACGGCCGCCTCCTCGAGCGCCGCGCGCTCCGAGGGCATGAGCGGCGTGAGCACCAAGACAGGGACGGCCGGCCCGCCGCGGAGGAGATCCGCGACCGTCCTGCGCCCGGCCGCGCGCGGCGCGGGCCCGCCGGCGTCAGGCCGGGGGGCGAGCTGATCGAAGCGCACGGCGACGAGGACGAGCTCGGCGTCAGCCGGGATGTCGGCCGCGAGGCGCGGGCGCTCGAGCGTGTCGCGGCGATCGGCGCTGTTCACCTGCTCGATGACGAACGGCCGTACGTCCGCGACGCGCTCGGGACGGACCACGAACGTGACGTCGTCTCCCTGGGTGGCGAGGCGCACGCCGTAGACTCGCCCGAGCGCGCCAGCGCCCACGATGCTGATCCGCATGGGTGCCCTCGGTAGCCTGCGCGGCGCCGGGCGGGAAGAGGCCGTCGCCGACGCGCAGCGGATCGGGCGGCCTCAGAACGTGCGCTTCGAGTCGATGAGGATGGTGACCGGCCCGTCGTTCTCGACGAACACGCGCATGTCGGCGCGGAAGCGGCCGGTGGCCACCACGAGGCCGCGCGCCCGCAGGGCGGCGACGAAGCGTTCGTACAGCGCCTCGGCGCGCACGGGCTCCATCGCGCCGTCGAAGCTCGGCCTGAGGCCGCGGCGGACGTCCCCGAAGAGCGTGAACTGGCTGATCGCGAGCACCCCGCCGCGCACGTCCGCGAGCGCTCGCGACATCTTGCCGGCGTCGTCGCTGAACACCCGGAGGCCCGCGATCTTGCTCGCGACGTGGTCGGCGTCCGCGTCGTCGTCGTCCCTGGCGGCGCCGACGAAGGCCACGAGGCCGCGCTCGATCGCGCCGACCACCTGACCCTCGACCTCGACGCGCGCGGCGAGCGCGCGCTGCACGACCGCGCGCACGGCTAGCGGTGGGCTGCGCGCGGGGCGGCGGCGGGCTCTGCCCCGCTGCCCGCGCTGAGCCCGAGCTCGCGCATCAGCTTGGCCGTGAGCTTGAAGTAGGTGCTGCGATCGTAGGGCTGGTTGAGGATGTGGAAGTCCTTGCGCACGAGGCCCACGCAGCCGAAGCAGTAGGTGCAGCCGGTGCAGTCGACCGAGCGCACGAGGTACGACGACTGCGTGCACCGTTCGGAAGCGACGCAGTGGCTGCACGCGATGAGGTCGCGGCAGCCGCGGCAGTGCGTGCTGTCCGAGCAGCGCTGCGCGTCGACGCAGAAGTGGCACCGCTGCAGCGCCTTCGAGTTGCGGCAGAACGTGCAGTCGACGCAGCGCTCGCACGCGACGCACTCGACGCACCGCTCGTTGCCGGTGCCCGTCTCGAACCCCTGGATCAGCTTGCGGAGCTCGGCCTCGAATTCCGCGCGCGTCATTCCGCCTCGCCGCTCGCTGCGGAGATGCCGCAGGCCTCGCCGTCCGCCGCGCCGGGCGCGACGGCCTGAGGGCTCGACGGCTGCGCCTGGAAGCCGGGCTCCGCGGACGCGCCGCCCGCGCTCGGGGCCTCGGGCCTGCCGCTCACCTGGCGCCGCAGCCGCTCGGCGGCCTCGCGCGTCGCGGGCTCCTCCGCGAACTCCTCGATGCGCCGCAGCCGCGACTCGAGCACGGCGCGGCGCTTCGGCAGCTCGCCGACGAGGATGCCCGAGAGCTCGTCGATCGCCTGCTGGATGCGCTGCTCGTCGCTGTGCTCGAGCAGCTGGAGGTACACGTCCTGCTCCGCGGGGAAGGTGTGGCCGGCGCGGAGGAAATCGTTCGCGGCCTTGGAGATGTTGGGCCGGCCCGACGCGCAGAGCAGCTTCGACAGGAGCCGCTGGCGCTCGACGGCCTTCGGGTCGCTCTGCGGAGGCGGCGCGAGGACGATGCGCCCCGGCGTCTTGGAAGCGGCGTCGCGCCCGGACTTGACGCGCCCGCCCTTGCCGTCGTCCGCCTCCGGCTCCTTGCGCGGGGAGAACAGCGCCTCTAGCGCGGCGCGGTGTTGCTTCGCCGCCTTCCGGTCCTCGCCGGTCTGTGTTGGGCGCGGCAGCCCCGCGCTGTTCGGCTGACCCCGGCCATAGGCGGTGTGGAGCTCGGGGTTGTGCCAGACCTTGGTTGCGTCTCTACGAATTCGCCGCATGTCGTGCCCCTGCTGACCTCGGAGCGATCATGGACGCGCCACCGGGTTCGGCTTCCGCATCCCGCGTGTGGCGCCCCGCTTGCATCGATGGTGTGGTGAATTGAGGCTGGTGCGTGTTGGACCGGGCTTCCCCCCGCGATCCGCGATGGCCCGGACGATGGTTGCTAGGGACGCGACGCCTGTCTCTCCGCCGATTGTGTCGATCGAGGAGGACGGGCCGCGCCGTAGTGCGCCGAGAGGTACCCGGCCGCGGACCGCGTGATGAGGGGCTCTGCCCCCATGCACCCCGGAGCCGCGCTCACGACCCGACCGCAGTCGCGAGGCAGCTGGTTCCTACCACAGCCTCTGGGCAGCGCCGCAGAAAATTGGGCCGCCCTCCGCACTTCATGACAATCCGGTCCTCAGAGGTCCTCGATCCCCTTCTGAATTCTGAGCTTCCGCGAGGGGCGTCCTGGAGACGCTGTGTCGAGGTCGCTGACCTCGTCCCCAGGTCGATTCAAGAAGCGGACCGCCGACTGCCTTTCCCAATCCCCCCATCGCACGGACGGGCGGCGACGCCATGTCCGGGAGATCCGAGCCCAGGGTGGATGGCATTCGCACCCGACCCGACTGGAGCTTTCCATGATGAGCCTTCGATCCGTGAGCAGTGCAGGCGCGGCGCCGCGGGCCGCAGGGGAGGCCATGCGCAACGCGGAGCCGCGGGCGCGCCTCACGCGTGCTCGCGCTGCCGTGCTGTCGGCGCTGGTGAGCATCGCGGTGCCGGCCGTCCCGGCAGGGCCGCTGCACGCGGAGCCGCTGCCCAGGGCGCACGCCGCCGACAAGGCCGGAGAAGACGCCGGCAAGCAGGCCCGTCGCGAGCGTTCGCCGGCGAGCCCCGCGGGCGAGGAAGCGGAGCACGCGCGCGGAACAGAGACGCGGGAGAGGGCGCGCCGCGGCGACGGCGGGGCCATCTCAGCGGCGAGCGGGGGCGAGAAGACGAGCGGCGCGGCGAACCGGAAGGGCCGCGCCCGCGGGAAAGCGCCGCATGCGGAGGAGAGCGCGGCCGGGAAGGAGGCGGGCGCGGGGAAGGAGACCGGCGCGGGGAAGGAGACCGGCGCGGCGAAGGCGGGCAAGGCGAAGCGGAAGGAGAAGAAGAGGGCGGCGCGCACGGTCGAGAGCAAGCGGCGCGCGGCGAAGAAGGGGGTGAGCAGGGAGGCGCCGCCGAAGCCGTGCCTCGGGCCGGCGCTCTCGATCGACCGTAGCGGGATCGAGCCCGAGCGCCTCGAGCTGGTCGACTGCGCGGGGAAGCCGCGCGAGGCGGCCCGGCGCGCCCTCTCCATGCTCGCCCGCCCGTGGGGCACGCCACGGCCGGTGCTGCCCGACGAGCGCGCGCCTGTGCGGAAAGCAGAGGCGGCCAGCCACAAGCGACGGACGGCGCGGACGGCGCGAACGGCTGAAGACAAGCGCGAAGCGGCCAGGGACAGGCGAGCAGGGGTGCAGGCCGGGGAGGTCGCGCCCGGCGTGCGGCTGCTCGATCCGGGGCTGCTCTCCCGCATCGATGCGCTCGCGCGGCAGTACCCGGGGCGGCTCGTGTCGCTCGTGAGCGGGTACCGTCCGCAGAGCCAGGGCAGCTTGCACCAGACGGGGCGGGCGCTCGACCTGCGCATCGCGGGGGTGCGCAACGACGAGCTCGCGGCCGCCTGCCGCAAGCTCGCGGATACGGGGTGCGGGTACTATCCGAACAGCTCGTTCGTGCACATCGACGTGCGCGCGCCGGGGACAGGGAGCGTCTCCTGGATCGATGCGTCCGGGCCCGGCGAGGTGCCCCGCTATGTCACCGCGTGGCCGCCGCCCCAGGAGGAGCAGCGGGCGGCGACGGACGGCGTATCCAGCGAGGATACCGAGGAGGTGCTCCGGCGGGAGCGCCGCGAGCAGCCCGCGACTGCAGCGGCGGCGAGCGCGGCGCCGGAGAAGGCGGCGGGCGCCGCGCCGGCAAGAGCAGCGAGCGCCGTGCTGGAGAAGGTGGCGACCGCGGTGCCGGACAAGGCGGCGACCGCGGTGCCGGAAAAGGCCACGACCGCGGTGCCGGACAAGGCGGCGACCGCGGTGCCGGACAAAGCGGGGGGCGCGGCACCGAAGAAGGGGGCGAGCGCCGCGCCGGCAGCCGCGGGGGTCTCCGTGCCGGCGGCGCCGCGAGCGGCGGCGGATCCGCGCGAGCCGTCCAGGTAAGCAAGAGCAACCTCCTCTCGCTCGAGGGGCGAACGCGCCGCCGTGTCGCCTCGGGGCGAGTGACGCTGTTCATGGCGTGGCGCCGCCAGGCCGCGCGCGATGCGAGCGAGCACGGCATGGCGCTCTCCCCACGCGCGGGGGACTGTAGTATCAAGGCGCGATGGGCATCACGATCCCTCGCCGGCACGCCTCCGCGGTCGCCGGTACTTTCGGTCCGCTGGCGGTACATCGCCACGAGGTCGTGGCCGCGGGCGCCTCGTATACCGCCTTCACGCTGGAGCTCGCCGACTGGATCTCGGTGGCCGCGATCACCGATGCAGGGGAGTTCGTCCTGGTGCGGCAGCACCGGCACGGCGTCGACGCGGTGACCATCGAGACGGCAGGCGGCCTCGTCGATCCCGGGGAGGAGCCGGCCGCCGCGGCGCCGCGCGAGCTCCTCGAAGAGACAGGGTATGCCGCGGCGTCGCTCGAGCCGCTCGGGTGGGTGCACCCGAATCCGGTGCTCCAGGCGAATCGCTGCTTCCTCTACCTGGCGCGCGGGGCGCGGCGGATCGGCGAGCCCGCGGGCGACGAGCACGAGAGCACCGAAGCGGTCTTGATGAGCGCAGACGAGGTGACCGCAGCGATGCAGGACGGCCGGATCAGCCACTCGATCGCGGTGATCACCCTGCTGCGCGCGCTCGCCGTCACGACGGCAGCTCCGCGCTGACCACGGCGCCTTCAAGGCGGGCAGCCGGTGCGGCTGGGCGGAGGTGGGAACCGCTCCCGAGGTCCAGGGATCGAATCTTCAGGGTGGCAGAACGGGATCGGCGCTCTGCAGAACGAGATTTCGAGTCGCTGGAACGAGATCTCGGGTCGCGGTTCCAGGAAAATGTTTCCGGTCCACGGAATCGGAGGTCTCGAGGCCGCGCGGCGGGGTCGAGGCATATCTCCAGACCCGGCGCGCGGTTCACGAGAGCCAGGGTTTCGTTCACGAGAGCCAGGATTTCGTTCCCGCGACCCCCCTCGGTGGACCTCGAGACCCCGGTTTCCGTTCCCGCGACCCCCCTCGGCGGACCTCAGGACCCCGCTTTCGGTTCTCGAGACCCCCGCCGGAGGTTCGCGAGAGCGGATTTTTCGTTTGCTCGACCGTCGGCGCCGTTCAACGGACCAAATTTTCCGAGCGCCGGAGCGAGCGAGGAGCGCGCGCCGGCTGAGCTGGGGAACGGCGGTACAACGAGGGCGATGGTCTCCCCGTCCCGAGCCGATGCCGGAGCGCTCGGCGGGTGTTGCCCCGCGAAGCCGCTCGACGTCCGGATAACTCGCAACCCCGTGCCCGCAGCTGCACGAGCAGGCCGAGGGGCATCCGACGGACGCGATAGTGAAGGACCAGCGACCCGATGATCTTTTTGAGCGCTGATCGACGTACGTAGAGAATCCATGGGCCGATGGCGCAATGCTGATGAGCCGGCATGGCCTCCACATGGCCGCTTGTCGCGCCGGGATTGCCTGGATAGGGTGTCCGGCCGCTGGGAATGGCGTCGTCATGCATCGTCCGGATGCCGGCGCCGGCGCGCTGTCGAGCACCGCAACGCGCCCTGCTCGCGTGCCCGCCCTCTCCGCACGGAGGCTCAGGAGACAAGATCATGCGACGCCTGCTTTACAGCCCGATCCTCGCGCTTGGTCTGCTGCTGGAGTGTCCGATCTCTGCGGCGGCGGAGCCGCCGCTCCCACGACGCCCGGCTCCGACCAAGGCGGAGCAAGACCTGCAGGAGCAGGCCAGGCGCCTGGTCAACGAGGGCCGGATCGCGGACGCGCGAGACGTTCACCTGACGCTGTGGCGGCTCACCGGGAGCGCCTCGGACGCGTTCAACGTAGGCATGCTGTCGTTCCGGCTCCACGAGTACGCGACGGCGGCGGAGTTCCTCACGATCTACTTCGACAAAGTCGGCACGCCCGAGGCGCCCAAGATCTGGGTTCCGCCGGGCTTCAAGGACAACTACGAGCTCGCGCGGGCCAACTTCGCCGAGGCGCGCCGGCACATCGGCGCGCTCGAGGTGCGCGTGAGCGACCCTGGCGCCGACGTGCTCGTCGACGGGCGACAGGTCGGCGTGTCGCCGCTGACATCTCCCGTCTTCGTCGCTCCCGGCCAGCATCGCGTGAGCGCGCAGCTCGCCGGCGTACATGTCGAGCAGCCGGTCGCGGTGGAGGCGGGCGGCGAGCGGACCGTCTGGCTGGTGCTGGATACCCGGGCCAAGGCGCCCGGCGCCGCGGCGGCGGCTCCCGCAGGTCCTCGCTCGAGCAAGACAGAGGGGTTGCCGGGCGGCACGGCGGCGCAGCGTTCCAGGACAGAGCCCGCGGTGCGCTGGTGGACCGTGGGCGCGCTGGCCGCCACCTCCGCGGCCTTGGGCGTTGTCGGGGGCGTCGCGGTCGTCAAGGCCAACGTGGCGGCCGATGAGCGGCAGCAGGCTCATCGGCGCGTGCTCGCCGCGAGCTCGAGCGGGTGTCCAGGCGGTGGCCCGGCCTGCGACGCGTTCACGGCCGCCGACGGGGACGTCAAGACCATGACGGGCCTGGCCGTGGGCGCTTTCATCGGCGCCGGCCTGGCTGCGGCCGGCGCGGGGGTGGCGGCCTACGTGCTCGGCCCGGAAGCGCCGGTCCGTGTCGGGAGCGCGCCGGGGGCGCTGGTGACCGTCTCCTGGTAATGCGTGATGAACGCGCGAGGAGCGGTGATAAATTTGCCGTGTTCGCGGGAATGGCTGTGGCGAGGCAGGATGTTCCGAGGACTCCACCTTGCCGCTCCGTCGGTCTGGTAGGCTCTCGCGCCATGTGGAAGGAGCTTGGCGCGGGCGGGGTGCTGCTCGTCATCGGAGCCCTGTGGAGCGCGTGTGCCGGCGAGACGCACGTGGACGTCGAGGTGAACGGCGAGATCGCCTGCGACGACCAGGCGGATTGCGACGCGTGGGGCTTCGGCTGGGAGTGCGCGGGGGGAGCCTGCTGGTGTCCCGAAGGCACGGCGTGGTGCTGCGCGCAGGAGCCGGGCTCGGATTCTTGCAATAGAACGTGCCACCCGCCCGGCGCGTGTACCGATGAGCATCACGTGAACGAGCCGGCGAGGTGCGAGATCCCCGAGGACTGCCCGGGGCCGGCGTCCCCGCGGTGCGGCAGGCCGACATGCGTCGAGAACGTCTGTGGCCTTGCTCTCGCGCCGGAGGCCGCGACGCAGCGCGCGGGCGACTGCGTCGTGGTCAAGTGCAGCGAGCAGGGCGAGGCGTTCGACGCGCCGGACCCCGGCGACGTCTTCAACGATGGCAACGAGTGCACGATCGACCGGTGCGACGAGGTCATGATGAGGATTGCGAACGAGCCGTACCCGAGGGGAACAGCGCCGGCGAGCTCGGGGTACTGCGACGGCCAGGGCCACTGGGTCGGGTGTTTGCTGAACGCGGACTGCGGCCATCCAGAGCTGATCTGCTCACGGGGCGGGTCATGCCTCATCAAGACGTGCGAGGACGGCGAGTTTGACTCGATGCTCGGAGAGACGGCAATCGACTGCGGCGGTCCGTGCGATCCCTGTCCCTCGGGGCAGCCATGCAACCAGGGCACGGACTGCGTCGAGGGCGTCTGCGAGGACAATCGATGCGCCCAGGCCGCTTGCGACGATGAGGTCCGCAACGGCTCCGAGAGCGATGTGGACTGCGGTGGGTCTTCGTGCGCACCGTGCGGCGGTAAGAAGAGGTGCACCGCGCACGACGACTGCGCGAGCGGCGTGTGCTCGCTCGGCCAATGCCAGGATCCGACCTGCGCCGACGGTGTCATGAACGGCGACGAGGCCGACGTCGACTGCGGCGGTGCATGCCCACCGTGCGGCGCCCATGCGGCGCGGAGCGAGACCTCTTCGAGCGGCGAGGGGACGTGATGAAACGCCTCTGCGCTGGCTCCGCGGTGCTCGCCCTCGTTGCGAGCTGGGTCGCATGCTCCGGGGACGCTCCCGGAGACGGCGCATCGGCCACGGGATCCAGCTCCGGCTCCTGGGACGAGTGCCACGATCCAGGCGGACCGTGCAGGACCGCCGAGGACTGTTGCTTGCTCTGGGATCGACGGTGTGGGGACAAGATCTGCGACCAAGGGGTCTGCGCGATCGACCTGGTGCATGTGCCCAAGAGCCAAGCGCGCGGCGACTGTATCCAGGTGATGTGTGACCCGTCGGGGATAACGTACAGCGTGCCGGCATCGAATGATCCCGACGACGACGGTGACCCCTGTATCGTGGATTACTGCAACGGCATGCGGCCAGAGTTCCGCATGGTGCCCAAGGGCCCGGCGCCCGACGGCTCCGGCTTCTGCGACGGAGACGGCCATCTCGTCGAGTGCGCGGAGACATCCGATTGCAACAACTCATCGCTCATGTGCTCGGCGCATTTCAAGTGCGTTCCGCCGCACTGTGACAACCTGGAGCATGATCCGTCCCTCGGCGAGTCCGACGTGGACTGTGGCGGCCCGTGCGATCCATGCCGCCGGGGCTACGCGTGCAACCACGACGAGGACTGCACGATGCTATCCTGCGGACCCGACCACGCGTGCATGCGGGCCACCTGCGACGACGGCAAGAAGAACGGCGACGAAGCGGACATCGATTGCGGCTTCTACGCCTGCGACGTCCGGTGCGCGGAGGGGGCGAGGTGCACCATCGATGCGGACTGCACGACCTCGTCCTGCTTCGGCGGCACGTGCCTGCCACGCACCTGCGACGACGGCAAGAGGAACGGCGACGAGGACAACATCGACTGCGGGGGGAGCGACTGCCCGCCCTGCCGGTAGGCATCAGGTGAGCTGGCGCGGTCTGGCTGGCGCGAGAGGCAAGGCGCACGCGCCAGGGGTCCGGGGCGACGCGCCTCGGCGGTTCACGCCACGTCCTACGTGGCGCGCTCTTCGAGCCGCTGGATGCGCGGGTGATCTGTACGGCCATCCACCACGACCCAAGGAGCCAGCGGATCGTATGCCGTGACACCCCACACCGGCAGCGGCGCTCCGTGGGCGATTTCAGCAAGACCGTGTCGCTTTATTTCATCGCCGACAGCCGTCAACCTATAGCGAGCCTCTAGCATAGGTGGTTTGTCCGTCCTATAGGGCACGCTCTCCAGCGCGGCATCAGCCCCACGATGCTCGGCCCACTGGCGCAGCCGCATGGCAAAGAAGCAATCGCTGATACGTATCATCCAATGTTTAAGCAACTCTGCGCCAGCCGATGAACGGTGCATCAATACGTTCACGGGCGTCGACCAGTCTTTGCCGAGACACGAGAACAAGAGTTCGTCAATCCGAGATAGGATGAGCGTACTACCGTCCACCCGAGGAAAGAATGCCGCTTGGTGGGTGCCCAGCTCTACGAGATCCTTCCGTGCTCGATCTGCGCGCCTACCCTCGGTGGACAGGACCGGAGACTGACCGGATAGCTTTCGCCAAGAGCGCGCCATGTGCTGGACGCGCGTCCGAGATAGAGCGCGCGCGCCGTCCAGACCGCGGCGCGCGTCGGCCGGCTTCACGTGGACGAATCCACGGCTAAACCCATCTTCCGGCGCATCTCCCAGGACGACGATGTCGAGATCCGGGTGCTCGGGCCGGTAGCGGAGCCTCCATGCGCAGAGCGCCCACAGCATCAGCCTATCGCTCCACAACCCGGACGTCCATACGACGATTCTCTGCTGCGATTTCAACGCATCTATAACATCATGAAACCGCGAACGAAACTGTGTCCTTTCCCGCCCTCGAAGGTTCCAATAATCGCACCGCTGCTCACAATGGACTTCGGGATCGGACGCGCACGGCCCCTCCAGCATGTTATCGCGCATACGACGCACAGGAAGGCGAAGCACGCGCCGGACCGCTTTCCGAATGTCCTCATTTGTAGTGACGTGAACAGTCATTGGAGCCTCAGAATAAACACTTTTTGCAATCCGGCGATGGCGGATCCCCGGACTCGCATCGTCTAAAGCAGGTCCGACACTTCGTGCCGTCGCTTCCAGACCCTGGTCTTGCACAAGACCAAGGACCGCGATTCATGCAATCCTGTCACTTCTCATTACAGCTTTTATTACTTGTCCGCTCGCAATATTCTCGACAGCTACGATAATCAGCGTAGGCGCTCTCACCGCACGCCCTCCGCTGCGCTTCGCTCTCGAATTTACCACATGCGACAGAAGCAGACTCGTAGTCCGCCTCGCACTTCTCGTTGCATGGGCTCTGGGCCGCGATGTTGCAGACGGGAGGAGCGGGATCCACGTCCTGCGGCTCCAGCGGCGGCACAGGCCCGAAGCCTCCGGATCCTGTCGGACCGAACCCGTAGCCGCCGACCCCTGTCGCGGTGAGGACGATGCCGCCGGCGCCGCTATCGCCCTCGCCCCGGAGGTAGCAGTCTCCGGCGTCGAAGTTGCACCCTGCGAGACCGAAACATAGAACAGCAAACAGCTTGTTCATTTCGACTCCCCACCAAATCTCCAAACAGGTCCAACGGTGACCATCACAACCCAGCTGCCAGGAAGGACGACGCTGCTCCCGCCTGCCCAGTCCACGTTGACGCTCGTGGACGCGCCCAGGCGCCCAGCAAAGAACCAGTCGGACTGTGCGCGGCCACCTGGAGCAATACCCGTCACGCGGTCGCAGAACACAACGCCACACGCGGGCATCGAGTAGAGCGACAGGGACGGCCCAAGACTAACAGTCCCTGTCTCCGTGGCGTATCCAAGAGTGACCGCCGTTCGATCGTAGACTCCTACGCGTTCCCCTGGAACGACGCTGAGCATGTTGTGGACTTCGACCCGGAAGTCCTTCTCTCTGCGCCAGAGCCACCCAACGAAAGGGCTCAGCGCTAGCTTGGGTTCGGTCCCGACCTGGATCCCGCCGACGCTCACGCCACCGTTGACCTCGATGGCATGTGCCGGTGCCGAAACCACGACGAGCCCACAAACGCAGGCAGGCAGACCTTGCCGTGCAAGCGGCATGGGCATGGTGGAGGTCCTGGCCGGATCGAGGCACGCGATGTGGCGACGCCAACCGTATCCTCGGTGTCATTAGGACGTCAACGAGGGGTTCGAGGGGATGATCTCAACTCCATATTCGACCGTCCCGGGCGTCCGCTGGCTAGTGTGCACGCGGTTTCGCGGGACACGTGTTCACCACCCAAGCCGTCGACGGGGCGCCACGTGACGGGTGGGTATCGAGCAGGCCGCTGGCGCTGGCGGGCAGGCGCGACGTCAGTGTTTGCCTTGACAGGGCGGCGCCTTGCCCATCGCGTTGTCCTCGTAAGGAAGACTGCATGGCAAAGGGGGGCCTACCGCACCTCGCCGCCCCGCGCTCACGGTGGCCTGGTGGAGCTTGATGGTGCCCGGATGCACGATCCGGTTCGTTCCCGGGACCGGCGACGAGGCAAACCACGACACGCGCGGCGCGGCAGGAGGCGAGCCGAGCCGGGCAAGGGCGGCGTGAGCTGGGATATCTGGTCCGGCGATGAGGTCACGGGGGAGGAAGGCATCGCCGCCGAGACGTTTCGGTTCCCTGAATGAGCAGGAGCAGAGCGCATCGGGTGAACACCTCCTAGTGGAAGCCGAGGGTGCATCAGACGCCGGTGCTGTCGCTCATCAACCAGACGTTCATCCCGAGGCCGCCGGTTCGGCGCTGAGTCTATCGCGCCGGTCTCCATCTGCGCGGGCCCTCCCGTCCCGTAGAATCACCGCGCCCGGTATATCCTCCGGTCTCCCAACGCGTACCTCGCCCAGCGATGGCCAATCGCGCTCGGCCCGCCCGTGCAGGGACAGCGAGGCCAAAATGTGCCCAAATCGCCGTTGACGCCGCCTTTCTGCTGGAAGAACGATGCGCGCGACCGGCGGAAAGGGAGGAAGATATGGGGTACGGGTTGAAGCTGAAGGTGAGCGCGCTCGTGCTATGCGGCGGGCTCGCGATGGTGCTCGCGTCGGCATGCGACTTGTCTTACACCTGCGAGCCAGTCGAATCGGGAGACGTGGGTGCTGGATACCCGACAGAATCCGCAGGGGCGGGAGATTTTCCAAGCAACGGCGAATCAGACGAAGGCGGAGGCGAAGAAGTGGGCAGCGAGCCGTTTGCGCTGATGGCAGGGTGCACGCCAGTTCACGACTGTACCGATATGTTCGAAAAATGCCAAGATATCGGTGGACGCTGTACGCGCAGGAATAGCCATGGCTATAGCTACTGCGAGATTTGTCGTGACGAATGTCAGCAAGAGAAGCCCTACACGTATGAGGTTTGTTTTCGGTGCGGATTCAAATGAATATGACGATCCCTCCGATTCTTCTGAGCGCGACACACGTGACCTTCGACACGGCAGGCGCAGAGCGTCTGGTGCAGCTCGGTGCGACCAATGTCGTGCGTGCACACGAGCACCTTATTATCGGGCCGAGTCGCCTGGTTGCCGCAGAGCATGTCCGGATGCGCGAGGTGTGGTTTTCTTCGGGCGAGCAATGTTCGGACAGTGACGATGCGGGCGAGAAATGGGATCAGCTCTATTCAGCCGATCTTCCATGGAACCCGCCCATTGTCCTGTGGGCAACAAAGAGTCTCGACGATCTGGTGAACCTCTGGAGAATCTGTAGCTACCTGCGAAGCCTGGGGATCCAGTGCAGTGACGTCCTCATACTGGAGTTCGAGCGTGTCTACGGCACGATGAAAAGGTTTCCCGAGCCACCGAGGATCCCGCCGTTCGATTGCTCCGGATCGATAGCCCACCACCCCGACGAGGTTCTTCTGGACCGCCTCGACAAGGCGCGCCCCTGGCCGGTAGAACGTTACGAACGTGCCATTGGCCTCTGGGAAAGCTATGTCGATGAGAACCCGCTGCCTTTCGTCGAAAGCTGCATCGCTGGTGTCGAAGGGTTTCCAGAGCTTGCTTCGCTGTGGGCGCTCCTCTCTCGCTTTTTTCCACGGAGGACCACGGCAGGTGCCCTGGGCCTCAGCCTATATGACGACCTCATTCTTGCCATCCTGTCTGTGGAAGAGTGGCAGACTCCCGTGAGGGTAATCTGCAATAGGTCGCAGCTTGGTATGGACTTGCGGGATCTCGTCTCCTGCACAGGGGACCTGTTCTTGGGAGATCGTCTTACCCAATGGGCCAAGCACGATTTGAGCGCCGCGGTGGAGCGCGCTCCTGGCCCGAAGCCGCCTGACTACCCGCTGCTCTCGCAGGTCTACCGCCTCACCGAACGTGGCGTGCAGCTCCGAGACAGGGGACTTGATCAGCTCGCGGACGCGCCGCGCCTTCCCGTAGCGGGGACCGAGGCGTACTCGCCAGCGGCCCCCTGGGTGCTGCTCGAAGACGGACGGCTCAGTCGCTTGTGAGGGCGATCTCCGGCAGGCTGGGCCGGCCAGCGCCGCGTGATCGTAGGGACGCGCCGAAGCGCTCCGCCGAGGTGCGGGACGTTTCGGACCTACGCCTCGTCCATTCTGTCCTTGCAGCAGCAGCGATCGCAGAGACTGGAGCGACAGCCCGCCCGGGGGCGCCGCGCCCGCGCCGATGGTGCCTCAACCGTGCGCGGCGCCCGGCGTGCCCAGCGAGCTGATGGAGGGGACGCTCTCCTACTCGTCCTCCTCGTCGTCGTCGAGATCCGACTCTTCGTCGGCCTCCTCTTCGTCGGTCTCGTCCTCGTCGAGCTCCGGCTCCTCGTCGCTGACGTCTTCCTCGCCGTCCTCCTCTTCCTCGACCGCCTCCGCTTTGCCGGTCGACGCGCGTTTGGCGGTGGTAAGGCCGAGCTTCAGCTGCGCCTTGACGCCGAACACCTGCCGGAAGGTCGTGGCCCAGTCGTTGAACCAATCGCGGAGATCGTCGAGGCCTTCTCGCTGCGCCTTGTGCGCCTTGGCGAGCTCGGCGACGGACACCTTGCGCTGCGGCAGCGGGCCCCCGCCGACCTCTAGCTTGCCGAGCATGTCGCGGACGTCCTTGAGCTTCTCCTCGGTCAGGCCGCGTTTCACGAGGGTCTTGCGGACCTCCTTCGCGTCGGCATCGTTGCTCTGGGAGAGGCCGTCGAGGCGGGAGAGGAAGGTGCGAACGGACACGATGACCGCCGGCCCGAGGGGCTGCTGCTCGAGGTTCTTGAAGAAGGCGGCCTCGAACGCCTCGCGGCGGGCGCGGGGGACGACGCGGCGAATGACGACCCGGGTGCGCGGGAACCAGGTGTTCTCGAAGGCGTCGACGTCCTGGAGCAGGCGGAGCCGCTCCGCGCCTTCCACGACCCCGCCATTCGCGACCTCGTCGAAGAGGTGCTCGAGCGGCTTCGCCTCGCCCGAGGCGAGCCGGAGGAGCCGCCAGCCCTCGCGATGCTCGTCGGCGGTGTAGCCCTCGCGCCGGGCGCGAGCGCTGAAGGGCGCTGTCTGGATATTGACCAGCAGCTTGAGAGAGCGCTCGAGCAGATCCTGCTCCGCGGCGGTCAGGACGAGCGGTTGCGGCGTCTCCTCGGCGGTGTCGGCCGGCGCCGACTTGGCAGATGTCTTCTTCGGGGACTTGGGCTTGGCCATGAGATGATCCTCCGTTGCGGGCGACGGTAAAGGAGCTTCCCGCGGGGACACAACCACCTGTGGGCGGCCGGATCGTGCTCGCTCGCAGGATCGTCGGGCCCGGAGACGTATACGGTGAACGGGCCCCAGAAGGTCACCGTGACCGCCGCGAAGACAGAGACGGTCGGCGCGACCTTCGACCTGTCGGTGACGTCTCCGATGACCGTGAACGCGTCGGCGCAGCACACGCTGAACACGCCGGTGGACACGGTCAACGCGACCGTCATGACCATCAACAGCACGGTCACCACGATCAACGCGACCACCGTGGCGGGGATCAATTCGAGCGTGCTGAGCGCCGTGGCGACCGGGCCCGTCACCCTTCAGGGCGCGACCATCACGGCGACCGCCGCGGGGGAGATCGTGCTCTCTGGCGGGGGCAGCGCGATCAAGATCTCCGCGGGGGGCGTCGAGATCACCGGCGGCGCCATCAAGATCGCCGGGGGTACCGTGGACATCACCGGCAGCGTTGTGAAGGTAAATTAAGGGCCCCGCCGTGGATTCGATCACGCTCGCGGCGCTGCTCCCCGGCAGCGCCAGGTTCGAGATCGATCAGGCGGCGCTGCTTGATTCCTTGAAGCAGATCGGGGGCGGTGGCGCACCACCGTCCGCGGAACGCCAGCCGAAGCTGGCTCCCCAGCAGAAGGACGCGGTGGAGCGGGCCCTCGGCCGGAAGATCGCCTCGGAAGACGCTGGCGCTTCCTTGCGCCGGCTGCTGCTCGACGGCGGCAAGGCGATGCAGGACGGCGCTTTCAAGCTGGCGGTTCGCAAGCTGCGGGCCGCGCGCATGCTCTGCCATCTGAGCGGCCTCGAGCAGGAGGAAGCCGCAGCGTCGATCGCGCTGGGCAGCGCCGCGACCGCGGCGGGTGACTCGCGCGCCGCGCTCGCCGCCTTTCGCCATGGCAAGGCGCTCGCGCTCGCCGCCGGGCACCGGCTGCTCGGGGCTCACGCGGCGCTCGGCGAGGCGGGCGTCCTCCTCGCAGCAAAACGCCTGGCCGAAGCGCGCGAAGCGTATGCGGAGGTCGCGCGCCTGGGCGAGGCGGCGCCGGCGCTCGTGATCGAGGCGATGCGCATGCACGGCGAGTGCTCGCGCCTGGAAGGCCAGCCCGCGCTGGCGAAGCGGACGTGGGAAGACGCGCTCGCGTTCGCCGAGTCGCTCGAACCCGGCGCGCGGAGGACGACATCGTACGCCGCCGTGGGGGCAGCTCTCGCGGAGCTGCTGCGGAAGGCCGGGAGGCCGGCGGAGGCGCTCGCCACGGAGCAGCGCGTGCTGCAGCTCGGCACGACGGTCAAGGACGCCTCGGCGTGAGAGCGCTCCGACGTGGGAGCGCTCTCATCGAGGTGAGGCGCTCGAGAGCGGTACGGGTTCCTGGGAATGCGAAGGTCTCGTCGGCACCCTTGAGTCGAAGGCCGAAGTAGCGCGGCCCACTGCGCCAGAGCCGGTCACGGCTGATTTCACTGGCAATCGTGTAGCGGAGAGCACTCCCGCTGTGCGCGCAGGTTGACATGGTCGGATCTCTCGCGTCTTGATGCGCACCCTTCGCCGAGCCGCCCTGGGGGCCTCTCGGGAGCAGCGCGGCGGAGCGCAGCAGTGATCCTCGTGGGGGGGAATCATGGAGATCTGATCGATGAGCTGTGTTCTTCGGCGGACCGCTATCCTTGCTTGCGCCGGCGTCGTTCTGCTCACCGGGTGCAGCAGCGCCTCCTCGCCGCTCGATCGGGCGACAGATGCGCACGGCAACGGCGGCGGGAGCGACGGAGTCGGGAGCGCCGGGCTCGGCGGCGCGGGCGGCGCGGGCGACGCGGGCGACGCGCCCGCCGCCAGCTGCGACGAGCTCTCGGCCGCGCTGGAGGGCGCGCTCGACGGGGCCATGGAAGCCCAGCGACTCCCTGGCGCGGCCGCCGCCGTCCACGTCCGCGGGTGCAGCTGGCTCGGCGCCGCCGGGGTGGCGGACGCAGAGGCCAACCTGCCAATGCAGCCCGGTGATCTCTTTCGTGTCGGGAGCATCACCAAGACCTTCGTCGCCGCCCTGGCGCTGATGCTCCGCGCGGAAGGACGGCTGTCGCTCGACG
The DNA here is from genome assembly GCA_051717205.1 of Sorangium sp. So ce1128. GTDB lineage: Bacteria > Myxococcota_A > Polyangia > Polyangiales > Polyangiaceae > Sorangium. Next base: position 12,106,748 of record CP181432.1, on the reverse strand, counting down.
ACGCTGTCTCCAGGTACGTGGACGGCGTCCCCCGCGGCGAGCAGATCACCGTGCGGCAGATCTTGAACCACACGAGCGGGCTCTTCGACTTCACCGAGAGCGACACGTTCTGGGCCGCGGCCCTCGACGATCCGGCGCACACGTGGACGCCCGCGGAGCTCATCGAGATCGTCGCGTCGAATCCGCCATATTTCGAGCCGGGGGAGGGGTTCGCCTACTCGAATACCAATTACATCATCGCTGGCCTGCTCATCGAGGCGGCCTCGGGAGAGCCCATCAGCGAGCTGCTCCGCACGCGCGTCCTCGAGCCAGCGGAGCTCGCGCACACCTATCTCGACGGCGCCGAGCCGGCCCTGCCCGGCCTCGTGCACGGCTACGGGCGGAGCCGAGGGGAGCTCGTCGACACGACCTCCGCGGTCGACCCGTCCGCGGCCGGCACGGCGGGCGCGCTTGTCTCGACCACGAGCGACCTCACGAGCTTCTACCGCAAGCTGCTCGACGGCACGCTGCTCGGCCCCGCCGAGCTCGCAGAGATGACCACGTGGGTGGACGCGCCGCTCGGCGAGGTCAACGGATACGGCCTCGGCCTGTCCCGCCGTGAATCATCGCTCGGTGTCCAGTACGGACATGACGGCAGCATCTGGGGCTTCACGTCGTCGTCCTATTACGCAATCGACAGCGACGCTTCTATCACCGTGCTCGTCAACCTCGAGAGCGGCGACGCCGGCAGGATCGTCGATGATCTGTCGAATGTCCTGGTAATGCCCTGAGCCGCGCGGGGCCGCGTCGCCTCGATCCCGACACGGACGCGCGCTCGGAAAGGACCGCGAGGGCCGGGCGCTGTCCACCGCCTGCACACACGATGCGGCGCGGGCAGGGCGCGCCGCGCGGATCCGGGGTTTATCGGGAATCGACGCAGCGGCGCGCAGCACCGTCGGTGCGCTGCGAACGGGCCTCTTGGTTGCATCACCACGGACGCAGCCTGCGGGATGACACCCGGCAGGCCGCTCGCATCGCGAAAGGAGTCCGTGATGAAGCTGGTGAAAGCGCTCGGTGCGCTGGCGCTGTTCGGGATGGCCATCGGCACCGCGCAGCTCGCTGCAGCAGAGACCACAACACCGATCCAGGATCTCGTGCTCGTCGAAGAAACAACGAGCTCGGCCCTCGCCGACGCCCGCATCCCCCCTGACGATATCCCGTATCATGGTCATTTCACACCGTATGGTCATTTCACGCCGTATGGTCATTTCACGCCGGATGGTCACTTCCGGCCGTTCAGGCCATACCGGCCGTTCAGGCCATACCGGCCGTTCAGGCCCTACGGGCACTTCCATCCGTACCATCACCACGATCATCGGAGCTCCGAGGCAACGCCGAGAGGGGACCTCCCCATGCCGGTCGTGAGCCTCGCCGACCCCCGCTGACCTTGCGCTAGGCGCGACGCCGGAGGCGGGGCGGGTCTCCGCTCCTGGCGCCGCGCGCGATGGCCGGGCCTCCACGGAGGGGCCATCGGAGGGAGCCTCATGGATGAAAGAACACGACGTCGAGCCCTCGCCCTCCTGACCCTGGCCGCCGCCGCGCACCTCGGCTGCGTCGTCCTCGGGGCGCTCCAGGTCGACCTGAAGAAGGCAGGATGGCTCGGCAAGGTGCTCGCGTATCACAGCGCGCTCTCCGGCGCCGACAGCGGCTACAACTTCTTTGCTCCCTCGGTCGGCGCGCTGCCATGGGCGAGATTCCAGGTGACCGAAGCGAACGGGAAGATGAGCACCGACGCGCTGGAGTCCGGGGCGAACCACGAGGCGGATCTCCGGGTCAGGAGCATCGTCGCGCTCTTCATGATGGAAGAGGACGAGTCGCTGCGTCGCGCGCTCGCGGCCTCGTGGGCAGGCAAGGTGCTCGCGAGGCACCCCGGCGCCGAGAGCATCGTCGTCCGGCTGGAGATCTGCGATCTCCCGTCGATGAAGGAGTACCGCGACGGCAAGCGGCCGACGTGGGACCTGGTTTATCAGGCGAAGCTCGTCCCGCTGCCCAGGCATCTGGCCGGCTCGCCGCCGAAGGAAGGGGCGCCATGATCGGGCCGAGCGGCGTCTCCCGCGCTCTCTCGGCGGTCGAGCGCTTCGCGCTCGCGCCAGCGTCCGCGGCGCCCCTCGCGGCGCTCCGCATCGGGCTCGCGGCCGTGCTCCTCGCGCAAGCGGCGCTCGTCGCTCCTCAGCTCTTCGAGCTCTACGGTCGAGCGGGCATCCTCCAGGAGCCGCTGCGGGACGCCTTCACGCCGGTCGACCTGCCCGACATCGGCTGGCTGGCCGCGCTCCTCGCGCCGCTCGGGATCGGCGAAGCCGCGGTCCTGGTGAGCACCGGCGCCCTCTACGTGCTCTCCCTCGCCGCGCTGCTCTGCGGGCTCAAGACGAGGGCCTCGGCCCTGCTCGCGTGGTGCACCCACATGCTGCTGATGGTGACGGCGGACCCCACCACCTACGGCGCGGACGTCTTCGCCAACATCTTTCTCTTCTATCTCATCTGGGTGCCCTCGGGCGCCGCGCTGTCCCTCGAGCAGCGGGCGCGTCGTCGGCGGCTCCACACGCGCTCTCGCATGCTCGCCGGCGCGCCCGACGAGCCGACGCCTGGCGCGCGGCTCGGGCTCCGCGTCGTCCAGCTGCACCTCTGCATCTCGTACCTGGCGAGCGGGCTGGAAAAGGCGGCAGGCGAGCAGTGGTGGAACGGCGAGGCGATCTGGCGCTCGGTCATGCTCCCGGAGTATCGTCAGCTCGACTTCTCCTGGCTGGCCCATCACCCGTGGGTCGCGCAGGTCGCGGGCTGGTCCGTGCTCGCCGTGGAGATCGGGTATGCGTTCCTGATCTGGCCACGGCGCACCCGGCGCGCCGTCGTCGTGGCCACCGCCCTGATGCACCTCGGGATCGCCGCGTTCATGGGGCTCGGCGTGTTCGGCGCCATCATGCCGGTCCTCACCCTCGCCGCGTTCGGGGTGCCCGCCGACCCCCGCGCCCCCGCGCCGTCGCACCCGGCGCAGCACCCCGGGCTCCCGCGCCTCGCCGGCGGGTGAGCCCCGCGCGGGTGAGCCCCGCGCGCCGCCGAGCTCGCCGGCGGCGCGCGGCGCTCGGGACGCGGCGGCGCCGGGCGGATGAAGTACCCTGCGCCCGATGCGCTCCCCCGACGCAGCCCGCCCCGACGCCCCGCAGGCTCTTCCCCTCTCGCCTGCCGAGCTCTTCCAGCGCATCTTCGAGCTCCTCGCGGCCATGGAGGAGGCGCAGCGGGCCAAGGTCATCGATCTCGCGCGGCGCCTCATCCCCACCCTCACGGCCGAGGACATCCGCAACCCGCACGACTTCCCCGACCTCGACGACCCCGACTGGCACTTCGAGGACGGGCAGCTCGCCGGCATCGAGGCCGTCCGGTTTGCGCTCCGCGGTCTCGCGAGCGATGTTCTGGGGGATGGCGAAGAGCGCGAAGCGCGAGCGAGACCCGAGAGCGGCGCAGAGCCCCGCGAAGGCGGCGGCACGCAAGGCGAGTGAGGCGTTCTACCAGCCGTTCTCCGCGCTCCGGCAGCTGACCAAGCCCAAGCCCAAGGCCGGCGCACCCGCCGCGGCGCCCGAGGGGAAGGCGAAGGCGACAGCGTCAGCGACCGAGGGAAAGCCGAGCGCGAAGGCGCCCGCGCCCCCGGGCGCCAGCGCGAGCGCAAAGGCGCCCCCGGGCGCCGGCGCGGCGCGGGCGAGCGTCGAGCCGGCGCCGCGGCCCGTCGACCCCGAGACCTTCGCCATCTACATGGCGGGCGTCCGCGTGCTCGAGGACCGCGTGAACCGGATCCCCGTCACCGCGAGCCGCGTCGAGCGGGCCGCGCTGCCGACGATCGCGTCCGATCCGGACGAGGACGCGCGCTCGCGCATGCGCTCGCTCGTCATCGACGGGATCAAGTTCGAGATCACGGACGACAGCGAGCGCATCGAGGGCAGGCGGCTCGACGTCGATCCGCGCGAGCTCAGGCGGCTCCGCCGCGCCCGCTACGCCGTCGACGGCTCCCTCGATCTGCACGGCCTGCGGCTCGAGGCGGCGCGCGAGGCTGTCGAGGCGTTCGTCTGCAAGCGCCAGCGCGACGGGGACCGCGTCGTCGCCATCGTCCACGGAAAGGGCAGCCACTCGCCCGGCGGCCACGCCGTGCTCCGCGGCGAGATCGCCGCGTGGCTCAGCCACGGCCGCGTCGCCCGCCACGTCGCCGCTTTCGCGACGGCCCCGGACGCCGAGGGCGGCGCCGGCGCCCTGCTCGTGCTGCTCGCGCGATGAAGCCGTCCACGCGCGCCGATCTCGTCGGGGCGCCCGGGCGCGCGCGGCGCCCGGCCAAGCCCGCGGCGCGCCTCGCCCGCTGGCCCGCCGTCGCGTTGCTCGCCCTGCTGCCCGCGTGCGCGCCGGCCCCCGCCGCGCCACCCCCGCCGCCGCCGAGGGCGGCCCCGCCCGCGCCGCCGCCGTCCACGCTCGGCGAGGGCCAGCTCGGCGAGTACCGCTCGGAGCGCTTCGATCTCCGGCTCCCGCTGCCCGACGCGCGCGGCTTCCGCGTCGAGGACGGCGAGGGCCCCTGGCTCGTCGCGACCCACGCCGCGTCGTCGACGTCGCTGCTCGTGCGCACGTGGCGAGAGGACGGCCGCGCGAGCCGGGCCGCGTGCGAGGCGCGCGCGCGGCTCTGGCGCGACCTGCCGCGCCCGGACCGCAGCCTCACCGCCGTGGAGCGCCGGATCGACGTGCCCGAGGGCTTCGACACCGTCGTGGAGATCGGCGTCGCGGACGCCCCGCCGGGCGCGCCCATCGAGGGCTTCGCGGTCGCCTTCGGCGGCTCAGTCCGGCGCTGCTTCGCCTTCATCGCCGAGACGCGCGCCGCGGGGCCCTCCGCCGAGCGGCTCGTCGCCGAGCGGCTCGCCGCGGTGGTCGAGATCTCGCTCGGCGGCGTCCGCCTGGAGCGCGAGGTCGCGCCCGCCATCCCGCGCGAGCCGCTGCCCTGAACACGCGCTCGCCGCTGCCCTGAACGCAGGCAGCGCCGCTGCCCTGAACACGCGCTCGCCGCTGCCCTGAACGCGGGCAGCGCCGCTGCCTTGAACCGCCTCGCTCGCCGCTGCCCTGAACGCGGGCAGCGCCGCTGCCCTGCAGCGCAGGCTCAGCGGTAGACGCCGCCCCGCGCGCGCGACTCGAGCGCGGCGGCGAGCTCCTCCTCGCCGATCGACCACGCCTCGGCCGACAGTTCGCGCGCGTCGGCGGGCCTGAGCGCCTCCAGCGCGTGGGGCACGAGGCGCAGGCGCGACAGCGACAGGAGGCGCTCCAGCGCCTCGGACGTCACCCCGCCCTGGAGCTCCCTCCGCCACGCGCGATCGATCGCCTCGAGCCGCGCCGGGCTCTTCCAGGCGTCAGCGAGCACCACGCGGCCGAGCCGCGCGTCGATGGCGTCGATCCCCGTCGGCAGCGCGACGATCGCCTGCTGCGCCGCGCGCGCCGGATCGCCCAGGCCGAGCGAGAGCAGCGCCCGCGCCGCGTCGAGCAGCCGCACCTCGTCGGGCCGGAGCGCGGCCCGGTCGACGTACGGGAGCCGCTCCAGCGCGATCGCGTAGCGCTCGCGGCGCGCGGCGTCGATCACGTCGGCCAGCGCGCGCAGGACCCTCGCCGTCGGCGGCGAGAACCACGGATCCGCGCGCTCGCCCGGCCGCTGCGCGGGATCCTCGAGGTCGAGGGCGGCGGCGCGCCACACCGCCGCGCGCGCGTCGAGAACGGCGCGCGCCGCCTGCACCGAGAGCGCGAAGAGAGCGATCGCGGGAAGCAAGCCCCGCGCGCCCCAGACGCCGCGGAGGAAGATGCTCGCCGCGACCACCAGCGAGAGCAGCAGGAAGATCTGCAGCCGGCGACGCACGCCGCCCGCGGAGCCGGCAGCCCCGTCCGTCGCGCCGACAATCTCGGCGCACCGCTCGAGCAGCCACGTCCAGGCAGATCCCACGTCCGGGGATCAGGATGCCCCCGGCTACGCCTCCGCGCGAGGCCTTTCGATCGCCGCGCAGAGCGCCCGCGCGAAGTCGTCCGTGCTCGCGGCGCCGCCGAGGTCGCGCGTGCGCACCTGCCCCGACCGGTAGACCTCCGTCAGCGCGCGCTCGATCCGATCGCCCGCCTCGTGCTCGCCGAGGTGCCGCAGCATCATCACCGCGCTCTGCACGAGCGCCGTCGGGTTCGCGTAGCCCTTGCCCGCGATGTCCGGCGCCGACCCGTGCACCGCCTCGAAGACCGCCGCCTCGTCGCCGATGTTCGCGCCGGGCACGATGCCGAGCCCGCCGACCAGGCCCGCGCCGAGGTCCGAGAGGATGTCGCCGTACAGGTTCTCCGTGACGAGCACGCCGAGCTTGTTCGGGTCGCGGACCATGGTCATGGCCGCCGCGTCGACGATCATCTCGCCGAGGTGGACCTCGGGGTGCCGCACCGCGACGCGACGCGCGCAGTCGAGCGCGAGCCCGTCGGAGAGCTTCATGATGTTCGCCTTGTGGACGATCGTCACCTTGCTCCGGCCGTGCTGCTTCGCGTACCGGAACGCGAACTCGGCGATGCGCGTCGAGCTGCGCTCGGTCGTCAGCTTGATGCTCTGGGCGACGCCGGGCAGGATCATGAGCTCGAGCCCGGCGTAGAGGCCCTCGGTGTTCTCGCGCACGATGACCATGTCGACGTCGAACCGCGGCTCGACGCCGGGCAGGCTGCGGATCGGCCGCACGTTCGCGTAGAGGTCGAGCGTCTGCCGGAGCGTGACGTTGACCGAGCGGAACCCGCCGCCGATCGGGGTGGTGACCGGGCCCTTCAGCGCGACCCGGTTCTTTCGCACGGCGTCGATGACCGGGAGCGGGAGCGGCGAGCCGGTCAGCTTCGCGATCTCGATGCCCGCGTGGTGGATCTCCCAGTCGACGGCGACGCCGGCCGCGGAGATCACGTCCTGAGTCGCCGTCACGACCTCCGGCCCGATGCCGTCGCCGGGGATCAGCGTGATGCGATAGGCCATGGTCGCTCCCATAGCAGGTGTGCGATGGCGCGAACAACGGCAAGCGAGCCCGCCGCGCGCGATACGCGTCCGCCGCGGCGGACGACGCGCAGGGGGGCAGGTGCGGGCGGGTGATCAATGCGGCTTTTACAATCGGGCGCGACCTCGCTAGGGTACGCCTCCGCACGGCCTGACGGGCCGCTGTCACCTGGAACCGGGCGCAGGTCGAGCCCATCGACCCGGCCCATGTTCACCAACTGGGAGTGAAGGAGCGTGCTCATGCACCCTCGTGTCTTGAAAGGTCGCAAATCCGCTTTCGCGGCCTTCCTGCCTGCCGTGATCGCGTCGTTCTCGCTGCTGGGGTGCGGGTACTCCGAGGAGGAGTGGAAGGCCCAGCTCGACAAGTACAACCGCCTTCAGAGCCAGCAGCAGTCGACGGAGAGCCGCCTCGCCGAGACCCAGAAGGCGCTCGAGGCGGAGCAGGCGAAGGTCGCGGAGCTGACGAAGCAGCTCGAGGCGGCCGGCGTCGACATCAGCAAGCTGAACGAGAACCTCCAGGCGACGAGCACGCAGGTGTCGCAGCTGAGCTCGACGCTGGAGGAGCGGGAGAAGGCGCTCGCGGAGTTCAAGGCGCGCGCCCGCCAGCTGGAGCAGATCAAGGCGCGCTTCGAGACGCTCCGGAAGAAGCTCGACGAGCTCACGAAGCTCGGCCTGGCGGTGAACATCCGGAACAACCGGATGGTCATCTCGCTGCCGGGCGACGTCCTCTTCGACTCCGGGCGCGAGACGCTGAAGAAAGAAGGGAAGGATATCCTCGTCAAGGTGGCGACGGTCATCCGGAACGACCAGTCGCTGCTGCAGCGCTACTACCAGGTCGCCGGCCACACCGACAACAAGCCGCTCGCGGGCGGCCCGTTCCGCGACAACTGGGGCCTGTCGCTGATGCGCGCCCGCGAGGTGCTGCTGTTCCTGGTCAGCCCGCCCGACGTCAAGGGCGGCGGGGGCGCGCTCCCGGTCGCGAAGTGGAGCGCCGCGGGCTTCGCGGAGACCGACCCGGTCGCGACGAACGACACCGACGACGGCCGCCGCAAGAACCGCCGGTGCGACCTCATCGTGGTCCCGAGCGTCGAGGAGATGCTCGACCTCAAGGCGATCGCGCAGTAACCCCGGAAGGCGCGGCGCTCGCCGCGAGAGCGGCGCGCGCCGCGGGCCGGATCCGAGCCCGCCGCGGGGCTGCGCCCGCGCCATCAGGCAGGCTCAGGCCCTCTCTCTTCATCGCTGGTCGTCGCCCGGCGTGGCCGGCGTGGCCGACGTGGATTGAGCGGCCCTGCGGAACTCGCTCGGCGTCTGGCCGGTCACGGCGCGAAACGCGGCGGCAAACGCGCCGAGGCTCTGAAAGCCGACGTCGACCGCGACGCGCGTGACGCTGGCGCCCGGGCTGGTGAGCAGATCGAGCGCCCGGAGCACGCGCGCGCGCGTGACGAAGGCGCGCCACGTGACGCCGGTCTCCTCGCGGAACCGCCGCCGCAAGGTCCGCTCGGTCGCCCCGGCGAACGCCGCGGCCCGCGAGAGATCGGCGCCGGCGACGTCGCGGAGCGCGCACTCGATCGCCCGCTGCACGGGCTGCGTCCTGCCGCGGGGCAGCCGGTACGTGGCGCCGCGATCGAGGAGCGGCGCGAGGATGTCCGCCATCGCCGCGAAGAACGTGTTGGCCGTGGCGTCGTCCGGGCGGCGCGCGACGGGCCATTGCCGCGCGTAGATCACCATCTCGCGCAGGAGCGCGGGGACCTCGAAGATCCTCACGGCCGCGACGCGGCAGGGGAACGCCGCGGGGTCGAAGTAGATCGAGACGACCGACGCGTCGCGACAGCTGGTCGCGTGCCGCTCGCCCGCGGGGATGAGCGCGGCGCGCTGCGGGGGGAGCAGGAAGGAGGCGTCGTCGACGTCGAGGCGCGCCGTGCCGGCCAGGGGATAGAGCAGCTGGTGGCGCTCGTGCGTGTGCCAGGCGTAGGCGGCTCCCCGCAGATCGTCCTCGTAGGCGAACGCGCGCGCCCGCGCCTGATCGAGCCCGAGCAGCACGAGGCGATCGGCGGTCTCCGCCGGGGTCAAGGCGCGGGGGTGCACGGGATGGCCTCTCGGCGGCGATCTTTGTCCTTTCGTCGGCAGCCGTCCAGCCCGAGCTCGTCCACCCTCGATCCCATGACGCAGAACAATCCCACCGAGCACGATGCGCTGATACAGGAACAGTTCACCCGTCAGGCGAGGCCATTCGCCGAGGTCCGTGCCCATTCGGCCGGGGCCGCGATGGAGCTGCTGCTCGACGCGCTCGCCCCGGCGCCGAGCGACACGGCGCTCGATGTAGCGTGCGGGCCGGGCATCGTCGCGTGCGCGCTGGCGCCGCGCGTGGCGAGCGTGCGGGGGCTCGACATCGTCCCCGCGATGCTGGACGAGGCGCGCGAGCGGCAGGCGAAGCTCGGCCTCTCCAACGTCGCGTGGGAGCTCGGCGACGCGAGCCGCCTGCCCTATCCGGACGAGAGCTATCGCCTCGTCACGACGCGCTACAGCTTCCATCACCTGCTGGATCCGCTCGTGGCGCTGCGCGAGATGGCCCGCGTGTGCCAGAAGAGCGGGCGAGTGGCCGTCATCGACGTGACCCCCGCCGAGGACAAGCGGGACGCGTACGACCGCGCCGAGAAGATCCGCGACCCGTCCCACGCGCGCGCGGTCACCGAGCGCGAGCTCGTCGCCCTGTTCGACGCGGCGGGCCTCGAGGTCGAGAAGACAGTGCGTTACCGGCTCGAGGTGGAGCTCGAGACAGCGCTCCGGGCCTCCTTCCCGGAGCCCGGCGGGGCGGACCGGCTGCGGGCGCTCTACCGCGCCGACGTGGGCGTCGACGCGCTCGGCGTGGGCGCAGAGCTCCGGGGGGACGAGCTCCACTTCGCGTATCCGATCGTCATCGTGGTGGGGCGCAAGCGAGGCTGAGAGCGCGCCTCGGATCAGGGGGCCGGCGCGGCCGGGCAGGAGGGGTCGGTCGTCACCTCGACGTCGTCGACGTGCAGCGTCTCGTTGTCGAGCGGATCGTCACAGACGCCGCTGGCTCCTATCTTGAAGGAGAGGTGCTGCGGCCTGCCCGACGTGCGCGGATCCAGGCAGATCGTCCGCTGGGTCCAGCGCTCGCTGGGGGGCAGGGCGGCGCCGGGCGTGGAGGAGGCGGTCGCCGACGTCAGGGCGCTCGTGCGGTACCAGAACTTCAGCGCCGGGCCGGCCGCTCCGTCGGGCTCGGGGACCGTGAACACGGTGGAGGCCGTGGGCTCCCGGCACGGCTTCCGCACGGACAGCGAGAGCGAGACCTCGCCGGAGCGCGCGACCGCCGGATCGACGGCGAGCGCGGCGCTGCCGCCCGTGGCGTCGTCCTCGTTCAGGACCCATGTCGGCGCGAGGCTCGCGTCAGAGCTGGCGTTCTCGAAGCCGGGATCGAAGAGCGGCGCGTCCTCGGGACAGCGCTCCTCGGAGACGAACGCGAGGTCGTCCACCGCGAAATCCCTCTTGTTCTCGCCAGTGCACGGCTGGCTGCTCCGGTTGCGGTAGGCGAACACGAGCCGGTGCGCCATGCCCAGCGCCCACCGGGGCAAGCAGAGGTTCGAGACCTGCGCCTCGCCCGTGCCCTTCAGGGTAGTGAGCTGGTGTGTGCTCAGCATCACGTTGACGATGGCGCCCGGGCTGCCATGGCTCCAGACGCGGAGCGCCGGATGCGGTAGCGCGGCGGAGGGCAAGGGCGCCGAGACAGTGCCCTCGAGCGAGGGATTCTGGCAGAAAAACGTGGTTGCGATGTGCCCGCCCTGGCCGCTGCGCGCGCCAAGGCCGCTCTTGACCTCGGAGACGCCGTTCTCCGGGGTAGCGGTCCAGCCGGCGGCCCCGCCTTCGAAGTCGCCGTTCAGCACCTGCCCCGGCGCCGGGCACTCGTGCATTGCGTCCGGCTGAATCGCAACGTCGTCGAACGCCAGCGTGTAGCCCTGTCCGGTCGCCTCATCGCACAGGGGAGAGCGCCGGGAAGGCCCGAGGAGCAGCTCGATCGGCCCGTCGTAGGCGCGCGCTCCCAGGCACACGCGCTGGGGGGTGAAGGACGAAGAAGGCATGAGATCGATGTTGCTGAAACCGCCGTTGATCCGGACCCCGACCCCCGGGGGGCCGATACAGTCCACGGAGTCGCAGCCGATGTGCGCGGCGAACGTGAGGAGGAGCGGCTCGGCGCACGCGAGCTCCGGCATCGTGAGTCGCTGATAGAAGCCGGCCATCTCGCACACCGCCTCTGTTCCGATGAGCCCGGCCCCCGGGCTGCCGTTGCCCTCGGCCTCGGGAGAGACGAGCGCGGCGCCTCTGGTGCTCCAGGCATCCGCGCTCAGGAATGAGGGGTCCAGCGGGCCTCCCTTCCAGACGCACTCGCCGTCGACCACCTCGTAACCATCGGTGCAGCCGCAGCCCGAGATACACACGCTGTCCACGCACCGCAGCTCGCCGTCGCACCGCTCTTCAGGCCCGCACGGGCAGCCTTCCTCGCCGGCGGGACAGCCGGCGCCGCCCGCGCCCCCGGCACCCTCGCCCGCACCACCGGCGCCGCCCGCGCCGCCGGTCCCACCACCGGCGCCGCCCTCGCCGGCGCCGCCCGCGCCCTCGGGGACACCTTCGCCGCCGGCGCCGCCCTCTCCCGAGCCGCTCGACGTCGCGGGGGCAGGGCCCTGCTCCGCGTCGGAGCAAGCGCTCGCGAGCGCGCCGACCAGGACCCAGCCGCAGCAGGTCAACGCGCGTGTCCGTCTGATCATCAAATCAAGTTAGCGGTCGATACATGATGTTGCAAGGAAGGGACCTTGTTTCAACAACAAGGCAGCGCGATAAGGAGAACTCTCAAGTGGCGTCGGGTAAAACCGGAGACAGCGACGTCCGCTCGCTGGACTCGGGTTCACTCTCGACAACAAGGCAGCGATATAAGGAGAATTCTCAAGTGGCGTCGGGTAAAACCGGAGACAGCGACGTCCGCTCGCCGAACTCGGGCCCACCGCGAGGTGCTCAACGTGGTTGGGGTCGAGCGTGAGCGCCCGAGAGGCAACTCACGGTTTGACCGCAAACGAGAGCGCGCGTCAGCTGCCGGAGGCCGCGCCGGCCGGGCCCAAAGTCGGGCCCAAAGTCGGGCCCAAAGTCGGGCCCAACGTCGGGCCCAACGTCGGGGAAGACATGAGGCTCGATACGGGGCTCCCCCCGGCGACGCCCGCGCCGAGGAAGGCCCGCAACTCGGCGAGCAGCGGCCGCGGCTCGCCGACGAACGGCAGGTGATCCTCGCCCGGCAGCTCGACGTACCGCGCGCCGCGGATGCGGCCGGCGAGATCGCGCCCGGCCGCCGCGGGCACGGCCCGATCGCCGGCCCGGTGCAGCACCAGCGACGGGGCGCTCACCCGGCCCAGCACGGGCCGGAGATCCGCCGCCGCGTGGGCCCGGAGCATGCGCGCCGCCCCGCTCGGGCTCGTGCCAAGCCGCAGGTACGAGGCCCAGAAGCGCCGCAGCGCGGCGTCCTCCGCCGCCGACGGGGCGAGGCGGTCGAGGAACAGCGGCTCGCCCCAGCCGCTCCGCAGCGACCGCTCGGCCTCTTCGGCCTCCGCGCCCGTGAGGCCGAAGAGGCACCCCGGCCAGGCCGCCATGTGCGCCGCGCTCCCGATCGCGACCAGCGCGCACGCCCGCGCCGGGTGCGCCGCCGCGAGCAGCGCGCAAGGCGCGAACCCGGCGCCGACGCCGAGCAGCGCCGCCCGCTCCACGCCGGCCGCGTCCAGCACGGCGAGCAGGTCCTCGGCCTGCTGCTCCGCCGGCGCGCCGGCGCCCTCGCGCTCGCTCATCCCGGTGCCGCGCTGGTCGAGCACGATGAGCCGCGACCACGCGCTGAGCTCGGCGAAGAGCCGGGACAGCGGCGGGTGCTCCCACGCGGCCTCGACGTGCGTCACCCACCCCTGGACGAGCACCAGGTCGATCGGCCCGTCGCCCGCGGCCTTGTAGGCCAGGCTCGCGTCGGCGCTCGTGGCGAAGCGGGTCTCCGTCGCGCGCTGCTGCGCGGGCGCCCGCAGGGAAGAGACCGTCGCCTCCCGCCCGGCGTCGAGCCCGCGCCGCATCGCCTCCGCGATCTGCGCGTAGGCGCCCGCCCAGGCCCGCGCGGTGGCGGGCGTCCACGCGTCGCCCTCGAGCTCCTCCAGCGCCCCCAGCAGCGCGCGCCCCACGGCGTCGAAGTGCTCGGGCAGCGCGGCGTAAGCCGCGTGCCGGCGCCCGAGCGCCTCGAGCAGCTCGATCAGCTTGTCCGGCGCGCGCAGGTTGTCGACCACGAGCTGCAGCGTCGCGGCGAGCTTGAGCCGCTGCTCGCGCATGTCCGGCGGGAACAGCGCGCGGAGCGCCGGCTCCGCGGCGAAGAGCCGCTCGTAGAAGCGCGCGACGAGCGCCTCGGCGCGCGACGCGAGCCGCGCAAACGAGGCGCGCACGACGTCCACGTCCGTCTGCTGCGCCCCCAACGACCCCGAGGGCGGCGCCCCGGGGCGCACGATCTGGAACGCCCGGCAGAGCGCCTCGGTCTCCTCGAGCGCGGCCTGCACGTCCTCGGCCGACGCGAAGCGCGCCTCGGGCGCGCGCACCACGCAGCGGTCGATGACGTCCGCCAGCATCTCCGGGATCTCGGGGCAGAGCGAGCGCAGCGGCGGGAGCGCCCGCGCCGTCACCCAGCTGGCGATCGCGTGCACCTCGAGCCCCGCGTGGGGCAGCCGGCCCGCGCACAGCTCGTAGAGGACCAGCCCGAGCGCGTAGACGTCGGAGTGGGGCGTGGCGGCAGTCCCGGCCCAGAGCTCCGGCGCGAGGTAGAGCGGCGTGCCCATCATCATGCCGCCGTCGGTCAGGTTGACTGTCGGGATCGCGCCGAGCGCGTCGGGTGTCGCGGGGATGGCGGTCGTCACCGCCGACGGATCCGAGGGCGCCCAGGACGCGGGCGCGGCGGGGACGCTCGGCGCCGGGGGCCGGGCGAGGTCGAGGCCGGCGCCGGGCTGGTCGGCGAGCTTGGCGAGACCGAAATCGAGCAGCTTCACCTCGCCGCGCGCGTCGAGCATCACGTTCGCGGGCTTGATGTCGCGGTGCAGGACGCCCCGCCGGTGCGCGGCGGCGAGCCCGCGCGCGAGGCCGAGCGCGATGCGCAGCGCGGCCGGCCACGGGACCGGCTTGGGGAGCAGCTCGAGCGGCTCGCCCTCGACGAACTCGTAGGCGATGTACGGCCGCCCGCGCACCTCGCCGATCCGGAAGACGGCGACGACGTTGGGGTGCTGGAGGCGCGCGATCGCGCGGGCCTCGACGCGCAGCCGCTCGATCGTCCTCGGATCGGGGCTCTCCGCGGCGACGAACTTGAGCGCGACGGGCCTGTCGAGGACCTCGTCATGGGCGAGGTACACCTGCCCCATGCCCCCGCGGCCGAGCGGCCGGATCACGCGGTAGTCGTCGAAGGTGGAGGGCGGCGCCCAGGGGACCGAGGACGACGGCGGCGGCTCGTCGCCGTCGTCCAGGTACTGCACCGTGGAGGGCAGGGCGAGCGGGGCGCCGATGTCGCTCTCCCGCGGGCGCGCGGAAATGAGAGCGCGGCAGTCGGCGCAGCCGTCCACGTGCCCGCGGAGGCTCGCCGCGGCCTCGTGCGGGAGCTGGCCCTCGAGCCAGGCGGCCAGGGCGTCTTCGGGCGGGCACGAGCTCATGCGCTGCTGTTCTCCGGAGCGGCATTGTCGGTGCCCGCCGCGGGCAGCGCAATGGTCGCGGGATCTGCCGCGCTGCGCCGCGACCTGCGCGGCGAGCCCCGCGCGCCTGTCCTGGCCGCGCCGTGCCGGCGCGCGGCGCGGGTCTCGCGCCGGAGCGCGTTTGTGCGCTGGTGGTGGAGGAGCGCGCCGGCGCGCGGCGCCGGGCGGCTCTGGCCTGGCGCAGCCGGGGTGTCACTCTCTCTCGACCCATGAGCAACCCGAAGCCACCGCCGAGCCCAGCGCCCCGATCGGAGACGGTGCGGCAGGCGCTCCTCGAGGAGCTCCGCAGGGGCGGGGCGACCGCGTGGGAGCTCTCCACGCGCCTCGGGATGCGCGAGCGCGACGTGACGCCGCACCTCGAGCACCTCGCGCGCTCCCTGCGAGCGCGCGGCGAGCGGCTCTCGGTCGCGCCGGCGCACTGCCTGCGCTGCGGCTACTCGTTCGACGAGCGGCGCTCGCTCGCGAAGCCGAGCCGCTGCCCGGCGTGCCGGGGGGAGCGCATCGAGGCGCCGCGGTTCCGGATCGACGCCGGCGACGGGTGACGCAGCGAGCAGGGGGAGCGCCGCCCGGGCGCGCTCACAGCGCCGGCCGATCGAGGGGCCCGGGGCGCCTCCGCCGCGCGGCGCGCGCCTCGACCTGGCCGAGCAGCCGCGGGCCCGCGCGGTCGCCGGCGCCCGCGAAGAACGCGCGGGCCCGATCGAGGTCGCCGTGCGCGGCGTAGAGCTCGACGAGCTCGCGCTCCGCGGCCTCGTCGATCGTCGCCTCCGGCGAGCCGGCGCGCGCGGGGCCGAGCTGCACGATCGCGCGCAGCGCCTCCAAGGCCTGCTCGGTGGCGGCGCTGCCGCCGAGGCCCCGCAGGCTCCACGACTTCACGTAGAGCGCGCGCTTGCGCAACCCCGCCCCCGCGGCGCCGCGGAGCGCGGCGTCGCAGGCGCTCACGGCCTCGTCGAGGCGCCCAGCCGCGAACGCCAGATCGGCCAGCGCGAGGTGGGCCTCGGGTGCCTCGCTGGCCGCCGGGTGCTCGAGGGCGAGCTGACGGAGCCGCGCCTCGGCGCCGCGCAGATCCCCGCCGTCCTGGAGCGCCCGCGCGAGCCCGAGGAGCGCCGCGGGCCGCCGCGTCGCCGCGCGCAGCGCCGGCGCGTCGACGAGCGCGGCGTAGGCCGCGACGGTCCTTGCCTGCACCCGCGCCGCCTCCGCCTCGAGCACCGCCCGCCGCGCCGCGCCGCGCTCGCCCGCCGCGCCCGCCATGGCGGCCTCGTCGAGCACGAAGAGCTGCACGCCGATCACGCGGCGCTGGCGCGCGAGCGACCCCGCCTCCCGGAAGAGCTGCTCCGCCCTCGCCGCGCGCGCGCCGAGGGCGCCGCCTGCCTGCGCGCCGAGGGCGCCGCCTGCCTGCGCGGCGGGCGCCGGAGCTCCCGTGCTCGCGCCGCGCGCGTCGCCTCCGCGCGCGGCGCACCCCGCCGCGGCGAGGGCGATGGCCACGAGGGCGGCGAGCCGCCGCGCCGCCGCGCCGCGCGGTTCCGTGAAAGGCCCGGCGGGCCTCGCTGCGCGCTCCAGCACCCGTGACATGTTCTCTCCTCGCGACTCGCCCGCAGACGACGCGAAACGTCGCGCGCCTCGTCGAGCCGAACGGCGCGGGAACATAGCCGCGAGCGCCCCGCGGACCAGGGCAATCCACGGTGGACGCGGCGATTCCTGCCCTGAACCGCGCGGAGAACAGGGCCTTTCCAGCGTCCCCGCGCGGCGGCGCACACGCGGCGGCGCACGCGGCGACGCACGCGCGGCGGGCGGAGCGGAGGTCGGCGCGCCTCATGTGCGCCGCCGCGCACCGGGAGCCCGCCCCGCGTCGGCCCGCCCATTGCGTCTTGGCCTTCATCTCCCCCGCGCGGGCCGGCGCTTCACACAGGGCGGGGAACGCATCGAGATGGAGAGTCATGACATGGCGACAAAAGTGAACTGCCTCCCGTTCACGATCCCCACGCTGCCGCGCCTCGGGCTCGCCGACCTCGAGAAGCGCTTCCGGCGGCTGGCGCTCCTCATGTACGACACGAGCGTTCCGGCCGCGACGCTGGAGAAGGAGGTCTATCCCTACCTTTCTCCAGGCATCGAGTTCGTCAATCCATGGCGGCGCGTGCGCGGGGTCGAGACGTACCGGGTCGATCTCTCCGGAGCGCGCGGCGGCGCCCGTTTCGACCTCGACATCTCCCAGCTGCACGTGCAGCTCTCCGAGCCGCGCCACGCGGGCCGCGCCCTCATCGACAGCACGCTGCACCTGAGACTGTCCCCGCGCCGCGCGTCCCCGGTGCGGATGATCCTGACCTACGATTTCGACCTGATCGACGCAGGCGAGCGCTTCCAGATCACGCGCCACGAGGAGATGTGGAGCTTCGGGGACATCCTCCGGAGCGCGCCGCTGATCGGCCGCTCCTACGATATCGTCCGGTCCTGCTCGGGCTACCTCTTCACCGGGGCGGTGCTCCTGTCCCGCGCCCTCGCCGGCCACCTGTCCGGCGCCGCGGTCGCGCGGGACGCGCGCGACGTGCCGACACGCTCGCGTTGACGCGCGTTGACGCGCGTTGACACCCGACGCCATGCCCTATGCCCGCCCGCCTGCCCATGACCATGCCGCCGCGCCATGAAGCAGCCACGCAGACGTCCCGCTTGACGAGCTATGCACGGCGCGATACACCTGTCCTCGTGAACTCCGGTTTCACCGCGACCACGACGACCACCACCCGCAGCGGCGGGATTGGTCTCGTGTGCGTGCGGTGAACTGACGAACACACGGAACCAAGCCCCGCCGGAAATCCGGACGGGGCACGTCGCATCGAGCGCTCCGTCTGGCCGGCATCGCCGACGGAGACTGACATGCTCGACGAAGACGATCACCGTTCTCTAGGCCAGCGCCTCGACCTGTTCCACTTCCAGGAGGAGGCGCCCGGCATGGTGTTCTGGCACGCGCGCGGCTTCGCGCTCTATCGCCTCCTGGAGGAGGCGATCCGGCGCCAGATGATGCGAGACAGCTATCGAGAGGTCCGCACGCCGCTGATCTTGCGCCAGGCGATCTGGAAGGCCAGCGGCCACTGGGACAACTTCTCCTCGAACATGTTCCGGCTGTCCGAGGAGGATCACGCCGCGGCCATCAAGCCCGTGAACTGCCCGGGTCACATGCAGATCGTGGCGCGCATGGCGCCGTCGTACCGGGATCTTCCGCTGCGGATCGGCGAGTTCGGGATGGTGCACAGGGACGAGCCGAGCGGCACGCTCCACGGCCTCTTCCGCCTGCGGCAGTTCACTCAGGACGACGGCCACATCTTCTGTGTCGAGGAGCAGATCGAGGCCGAGGTAGCGCGCTTCGCGAGCGCGCTCCGCGACTTCTATGCTGGCTTCGGCTTCGAGGACATGGTGGTCGGCTTCTCGACGCGCCCCGCCGAGCGCTCCGGGAGCGACGAAGTGTGGGACCGGGCAGAGGCGGCGCTGTCGGCCGCCGCGAGGAGCGCGGGGCTCGAGTACCGGCTGCAGCCCGGGGAAGGGGCCTTCTACGGGCCCAAGCTCGAGTTCGTGCTGCGCGACCGGCTCGGGCGGAGCTGGCAGTGCGGGACGATCCAGCTCGATCTCGTGTTGCCGGAGCGCTTCGACATCACGTATGTCGACGCGTCGGGCGCGCGCCGGCGACCAGCCCTCCTGCACCGCGCCCTGCTCGGCAGTCTGGAGCGCTTCCTGGGCATCCTGCTCGAGCATTACCGGGGCGCGCTCCCGCTCTGGCTATCTCCCGAGCAGGTCGTCGTCGTGCCGGTGACAGACGCGCAGCGCGCCTATGCCGAGGAGGTCCTCCAGCGGCTCCAGAAGAATGGGGTGCGCGCGATCCTCGACGCGGGCGACGACACGCTGTCGCGGAAGATCGCCGTCGCGCACGCGTCCGCGATCCCCCTCGTCGCGGTGGTCGGCAAGCGAGAGGCCGAGCGCCGCTCCGTGGCGCTCCGGGAGCGCGAGGGGGGGCACCAGCGCGAGCTCCTGCTCGACGAGGCGGTCGTCGAGGTCGTGCGACGGTGTGAGCTGCAGTCCTGATCGAGCGCGCGCCGGCGATCTTCCGGAACCGGACGCCGGCGCGCGTGTCGTACGGATCCCCGGCGCCCTCCAGCATCCGGCCCGGGGACAGGACGACAACCCTCGCCTCACCCGCGGAGCCACTCGATGGGGAATCTGCCGCCCGTCCAGCTCGTGCGACGGGGGCTCACCATGGGGCCGAGCGGGCGAGTGGCGATGATCATGGAAGGGGAGCGGGAAAGGCGGGCGGCGGAGCGCCGGGAGATCGCGGTCCAGGGCAGCCAGGCGGAACCGGCGCTCGGGGACGCCGCCGCGCAGCCGGCGGCGCGGTGCCCCATGGGCTTCTCCTGAGCGCCGCTCGCCGGCCTCACCGGCTCGATGCGCAGACGGCAGCACCACCGGCCACCGCATCACCCCGCAGCCGCCGATCCGTCCTGCTGCGCCGCTCCGCGAGGAGCGGCAATCCATCCCGCGGCACGAGCGGCCGCCGGCCGCCGATGCCCGCCTCGTACCCTGCGGGCAGCTCGAACCGGAACTCCCGCACAAGGGCGGCCAGCATCAGCTTCATCTGCAGGATGGCCGTCCGCTCACCGATGCACTTCCGGATCCCGAGGCCGAACGGCAGGAACGCCGCCGACGGGCGGTCCTCGTACCATGGTGAGCCCGGCAGAAAGCGCTCCGGCAGGAACGCCTCCGGACGCTTCCAGTACCGCGGGAGCCGCTGCATGACATATGGGCTCACGAGCACCTCGTTCCCGGCGTTCACCGCGTGCGGCCCATGGCGGAACTCCCTCCGCGCCTCGCGCGCCAGCACCCATACCGGCGGGTGCAACCGGAGCGTCTCCAGCACCACCGCGGAAAGCAGCGAGGCGCGCTCCACCTCGGCACCGTGCACGCCGGTCGCGTCGAGCTCCTCCTCGAGGCTGCTCCGCACCTCCGGGCGCTGCGCGAGCTCGTAGAGCGCCCAGGCGGAGGCCGCGGCCGTCGGCACGTGCGTAACCAGCATCATCACGATCTCGTCGATCATGGCCTGCTCGTCCATCTGCCCGGCGTCCACGGCGCGCACGAGCGGATCCAGCAGGTCGGTGGCGCCAGGGCTCCCGGAGGCCCGACGGTGCTCCGCCGCCTCCCTGATCGACGCCGCCAGCGCCGCTCTCGCCTGATCGTAGGCCGCCTCGTCGTCTGCGGCGTGCCCGAGCCACGCCTCCACGCGCGGCAGCTCGGTCGCGATGTGCTCCACGACCCGCTCTCCCGCGTCGCCGAGGAGCAGCATCGACGCGCTCCGCAGGGCGACGTCCTCGAGCACCGGCAGCGCCGCGCGCGCCTCGCCCGTGCGGAGCTGCCCGAGCGCCTCGCGCACGACGCGCGCGGCGCCCTCGGCGCGCGCGAGGAGCGCATCCCGCTGAAACGCCGGCGCGAGCGCCCTCCGCCGCTCGAGGTGCTCGCCCCCCTCGAGGCGGGCGACGCTGCGCGGATAGGCGTCCTGCATCCGGTGCGGCGGCGTCTTGTCGGTGAAGCCTTCCCGGTCCGAGAACACCTTCTGGATCGCGGCCGGATCCGAGACGGCAAAGCACTGCTGCAGCCCCAGCCGGAACCGGAAGAAATCGCCGTACGCCAGCGTGCCATCGAGCAGGAATGCGAGGGGATCCGCGCGGAACTCCGGCCAGGAGCCGTGCAGCGGGTGCCCTTTCGGACCGGGGGATGAGCTCATGGACAGTCCTCCTGAGAGCGCTCAACGTGGTTTGCACGCAAGGTGGCGAGATCGCGAGGACGGCGCCGCCGGCCGCATCCGCGGCGGCGCGGGTCGCCGTCCGGAGCGCGCGCTCTCGAGGGAGCGGACGCCGGCGGTCCGACCCGAGGCTCGCCTCGGAGGTCGGGTCGGACCGCGGCGTTTCCGCGCTCGAGGGCGCGCGGGCGTTGTTCAGGAAGGCATCCGGCGGCCGGAGTCCGAGGGCGCGCGGAGGCTCAGGTACACCGCCGCGTGGCTGAGATCCGAGGGCGCGCGGAGGCTCAGGTAGATCACCGGATATCCGAAGTCGTAGGCCTCGGCGCCGGGCTCGGCGCGCACGTGCTCCTCATAGGCCCTCGCGAGCTCCTGCGCGGTGCACGCACACCCCGCCTCGGCGGCGATCGCGAGGATGCGCGTCATGTCCCCGTCGGCCTCCGCCATCTTCTCGGCGAGGCGCTCGTCCGCCTCGACCTGCGCCAGGAACGCGCGCGCGTCGCTCCTGCTCACGTCTGCTGCCCTCGTACCCTGGTCCATGCGAGAGAAACCGGTCATCGCGAGCTGTTCGTTCATGGTGATGAGTCCTCCTTCGGGCCGCCCGAGGTCACGGGGCGGTGGCGCGCCGCGCTCCGTCCGCCGTTGCTCCTCTTCGCGTTCACGTCAGAGCAGGTCCCGCGCCAGCGGCGCGAGCGCGCGAGATGGCCGGGAATCGGGGCTCTCGCGGCGCCCCTTGCGCGCGCAGCTGCGCGAGTCGAGCGCGGGTTGCGCGGGATCTTGCGCAACCCGCGCGCCGGGGTCCAGGCGACGCGCGTCAGTCGTCGTGCGGATCGCGAGGATCGTACTCGTCCTCCTCGACGTCGAGGTCCAGCTCGTCCGCGATGTCCTCCCAGCCGAGGAGCTTGAACTGCGTCGAGCCGTCGTAGTCGAACCCGTTGATCGGATCCTCCGACGACGGCCCGCTGGCCTGCCCGTTCTGGACGACGAAGAGGCCGTGCGGGAAGTCGCTGCCCGCAGGCACGTTCACGACGTCATGGCCGTCGGTCTCGCCGGTGCCCTCGATCTGGAAAGCGGCGATATGGTCCGTCGGGTCCTCCCGGTCGTACACGTGAAACGTGTCGTCGCCCTGGCTCGACACGAGCAGATACCCCTCTGCGTCCTCGCCGTAGTAGATCGCCAGCCCCTCGACGTCCCGCTCCAGGTGCAGCCCGCCGGCCGAGGGGTTGCCGGGCGCCGCGATCGTCCCGGCGACCGGGGTCCCCGGCGCTGAATCCTCGCAGGCGTACTCGCCGTCGTCGGGGACAGCCCACCACGGCTCCCCGAACGAGCGGGCCCGCTCGATCAGCCGGCTCGCCGGCACGGTGACGGTCGCCGGCGATGCGTCGTTGAGCGGCACGCGCCAGACGCCGACCACCTCCTGCGCGGCGAACAGCACGGCCTCCCGCTGGTCGACGACCAGCCCCTCGAACTGCGGATCGCTCTCGGGCTCCTCGCGGCAGGGCGTCCACTGGATCGACGGGCTCCCGGCGCTCGCTCCCGGCACGGTGAAGACAGGGTTGAACCGGAGCTCGCTCACCCTGCTGTAGGACACCTTGCCGTTCCCGGCGGCGTACAGCGCGAGCTCGGCGATGACGCTGCGGTTGCGCTGCGTCACGAAGGCGCGGTATCCGTCATCGTCGTCCTCGGAGCGATAGAGCGCGAGCCCGTAGGCGGTATTCTGGTCATCCAGGTCGTTGTCGTGGACCCCGGGCGACTCGCCTGTCGGCTGGAGCGAGGAAGGCTGAACGAACTGGCCTGGAAAGACGCGCGGCGCGCTCGACGCGGTGATGTCGATGAGGGGCCCGCTCGAGCTCTGCGGCTTGATGGCGTAGATCCGGAGCCGATCGCAGCCCCGGTCGGTCACCACGGCGATATCGACCGTCTCCTTCGCGCCGTTCGCCTTGATCAGCTCGAAGCCGTACTGGACATCGACGTTGTTGAAGCGGCTGTAGGTATCCCCCGACGCGCTCCCCGGGCACGCGCTCGTCCCGCCCTCGGGCTTCGTACCGGGCACGGGCGGGTCCTGCGCCGTGACCGCCGGCCGGTGCGGGGGGAGTATCGTCTGCACGACGTTCCCTTCCAGGTCGTGGACCTGGAGCCCGGCGTCCTTCAGCACGCCGATCACCAGGCCCTCGCCGGAGGCGCTGGGGTTCACCCAGATCGCCGGATCGTCCGCGTCGGGCGTGCGGGGCGCGTCGTCGTAGCCGTGCAGCGCCGCCGTCTCGACGCGCGCTTCGAGCACGGGCAACCCCGAGGTCCGCTGGTGCAGAGCGTTCACCTCCTCGTCCAGGTGCTGCGAGCACCCGAGGGTCAGCGACAGCGCCGAGGCGGGTAACACGACGAATCGAGTGGCTCTCATCGATGCATGGCTCCTTCCGGGCAGCGACGAGCGTGGCTGCCTGCTGGCGGGCGGCTGTTACTGTGCGCCCGCCGGGCTCGCGCCACGGCCGCATGAACTTTGGGTGTGCTTCCCGTGAATGGGCCGGCGTGGGCTATCTCCGCTCCGCGCGCCGCTGCTCGACGCGGCGGAGGATCGGCGCGAACGCCCAGGCGAGGATCCGCCACAGGGCGTGGTCTTCGTTGCAGACGCGCGACGCGTCCACCGGCTCGCCCCCCGCGGGCCGCGCGAGCCGGTCGAGCACCGCGGGCAGGGTGCGGCCGTAGATCGTGCGGTTGCCGGCGCCGAGGATGAACGACACGAGGACCGCGGGCAGGCCCTCGAAGCCTGTGTGCTCCACGACGAGGCGCGTGCCGCGGCGGCCGAAGACGAACGCGTCCTCCAGCTGGAAGGCCACCTCCGTGTCGATCGGACCCCCCCGCCACGACCACCGCATCTTCGTGGGCGGGTCGAGCTCCAGCACCTCGCAGCGCACGACGCCGTCGAAGCCCGGGGCCGGGTCGGTGCGGAGCGTGAAGCGGTGGCCGAGCTCGGGGCGGAAGTCGTTCTGCATCAGCCACTCGGCGATGAGCGCGGGCTCGGTGAGCGCGCGCCACACGAGCTCGGGCGGGTGGGGGTATTCGCGGGCGATGCGCAGGTCGCGTCTCATGATCTGCCTCCTCTGCGCGCGATGGCCGCCTCGCGGTCGAGCAGCGCGCCCAGCGCGTCGAGCTTCGCCGTCCAGAAGCGCTCGTAGTGAGCGGCCCAGTCGTACACCGCGCGCAGCGGCTCGGCCTCGACGCGGTAGATCCGGGAGCGCCCCTCCCGGCGGGGGGTGACGAGCCCGGCGTCCCGCAGCACCTTGAGGTGCTGCGAGATCGCCGACTGGGTCACGTCGAACATCGCGCACAGCTCGTTGACCGAGCGCTCGCCGCCGGCCAGCGCGTCGAGGATCGCGCGGCGCGTGGGATCCGAGATCGCGCGGAACGTCTCGTCGGCGGAGCGGGCGCTCGTCACGTCACCTCACATCGCTGCCGGGAAGTGCTTCTCGGCGCCGGCGTCGAGCTCCGTTTGCGTGGCCGCCTTCTTCCGCGTCGCGAGCGACCAGCGGTGGCCGAACGGGTCGGTCACGATGCCGTACCGGTCGCCCCAGAACATGTCCCCGAGCGGCAGCTCGACCGTCGCGCCCGCCTCCAGCGCGCGCTTCCAGGTCGCGTCGACGTCCGGCAGATCGAGGTGGATCGTCACCGCGGAGCCGCCGAGCGCCTTCGGCGTGCGGCTCACCCCGCCGCACATCTCCGGGAAATCGTCGCTGAGCATCACGAGGCCGCCGTTCAGCTCGAGGGCCGCGTGGATGAGCTTCTTACCGTCCGGCGTCGGCTGCTCGGCCGCCAGCGTCGCGCCGAACGCGCGCCGGTAGAAGTCGATGGCCGCGCGGGCGTCACCGACGGTCAGGTACGGCGAGACGGGGGGAGGGGCTGGGGGAGGCGCGGGGCGTTCGTGGGTCGTCGTCATGCGCGGCATCATATTAGAGGTAACTAATATGTCAAGCGGCCGGCGCCGCGGCGGGCTCATCGGCCTCGGCCCGTTCCCCGTCCCGCGGCGGACACCTGGCCGACTTGTGATCCGGGCGAGTGGCTCCAGGATGCCCTTCCAGACCCACGGCGCGAGAAGGCGCGAGGAGAGCCATGCTGCAAAAGCCTATCGAAGGTGGTGCGTGTTTCTTGTGCGAGGCCAGCTCGGCGCGCTGGAACGACCCGGCGGCCGCCGGGGATCCGGCCCAGGCAGGCCACGAGACAGCGGGTCTCTCGAGGCGCCTCGACGAGCTGAGGAGCGGGAAGTGCACCCCCGAGGGCCTCCGGTCCCACATCCTGGAGATGTGCGCGATGTGTCAGAAGGTGCTGATGGACGTGGGCGAGGGCGCGACGAAGGAGGAGGTCATCTCCCGGCTCGAGTACCGCGTCGCCCGCCTCCGGGACGTGGCGCAGGCGGAGGGCGTGGCCGCGCGCTGAGGGCGCCGGCCGGGCCGCGCGCCGCCGCGAGGCGGCTCAGAAGCTCACCTGGAGCGTGCTCTTCAGGGTCGCGTCGAGCGGGAGGACGCCCGCCGGCGGCTCGGCGTCGTAGGCCGAGCTGAACGACATCTTGAGCGAGAGGTGCTTCGTCGCCGTGGCGAGGATCGATGTCTCGCTGAGCACGCGCACGTCCCCGGCGCGGCCGAGCCGCGGCTGGAGGTAGAAGGTGTTGCCGAGCTTGAGCTGCGGCGTGACCGACGACGCGAGCACGAGATACGCCGACAGCCGCGCGTCGGACACGCGCTCGCCCGCGTCCGGCTCCGGGCCCGCCGAGAGCCGCTCGTGCTCGAGCAGGAGCGCCACGCTGACGGCTGCCTCGAAGCCCTCGGTGGGCGCGACCCGGAGCCGCGGCCCGGCGCCGACGAGCGCCCGCAGCGCGAGCCGCCGGAAGTCGTCGCGGTCGTGCTGGACGAACGCCTCGGCCTCGAGCGGCCCCGTGATCGTGAGCCGGTAGCGGAGGTGCTCGAGGTCCTTGTTCACGATCGGGTCGCCGTTCTCCTCGGAGAACTCGGCGCGGGTCATGACGAAGGCCTGGTGCCGCCCGGCGCGGTATCCCGCGATGGCGCTGCCAGAGAGCGCGACGAGGCGCGTGTTGCCGGTCCGGACGTCGGCCGAGCCCTCGACGGCGATGGCGAACCCGTCCTTGCCCCCGTTCGCCGCGATCAGCGGGTGGACATTGACGATCTGGGCGCTGGCCGAGGAGGCGAGGAGCGTGAGCGAGAGGGCGAGCAACGTGCAAACGAGGCGATAAGGACGGACCACGGCCTCCCGTTTTAGGCGATCTAGCGCCGCGCGGCGAGCGCGCTGGAGCGGGCGGGCGGCTCCGGGGAAATTCGCGTGCGAGGAGGTCGGATCACCCTCTACGCTGGGCGCCTTCTCGAACCGCAAAGGTTGCCATGAGCGATGACATCGTCGAGCTGACCACGAAGCACACGTACGGCACCTGGCGCGCCCAGCGCGGCTGGAAGCCGATCCACGTCACCCGCGCGGAGGGTTGCGCCTTCTGGGACGCGTCCGGCAAGCGCTACCTGGACCTTTCCTCCCAGCTCATCTGCTCGAACCTCGGCCACCAGAACGAGGCCGTGATCGAGGCCATCTGCGCGCAGGCGAGGCAGCTCGCCTACATCAGCCCGGCGCACACGTGCGAGGTGCGGGCCAGGGCGGCGCAGAAGCTCCTCGAGGTGATGCCGAAGGGGCTCGACAAGTTCTTCTTCGCGACGTCGGGCACGGAGGCGAACGAGGCGGCGTTCAAGATGGCGCGGCTCTACACGGGCAAGCACAAGATCATCGCGCGCTACACGTCGTACCACGGCTCGACGGCGGGCTCGGTCGCGGCGACCGGGGACTTCCGCCGCTGGTTCATCGAGCCGACGGGCAAGATCCCGGGCGTTGTGTTCGGCCCGGAGGTGAACTGCTATCGCTGTCCGCTTGGCCGGAGCTACCCCGAGTGCGGCGTCGCCTGCGCCGACTACCTGGCCTACATGATCGATCACGAGGAGAACGTGGCGGCGGTGCTGGTCGAGCCGATCGTGGGCACGAACGGCGTCCTCATCCCGCCGGCCGAGTACCTGCCAAGCATCGCGGAGGTCGCGCGCAAGCGCGGCGTGCTCCTCATCGCGGACGAGGTGATGAGCGGCTGGGGCAGGACCGGAAAGTGGTTTGCGGTCGATCACTGGGGCGTGGTGCCGGACATCCTGACGACCGCGAAGGGCGTGACGAACGCGGCCGCGCCGCTCGGGGTCGTGGCGACATCCCGCGCGATCGCGGACTACTTCGATGACAACGTGTTCGCCCACGGCCACACCTACGAGGCCCACCCCCTCACGCTGGCCCCGGTGATCGCGGCGATCGACGAGTATCGCCGGCTGGACCTCCTGAACCGCTCGACGAAGATGGGAGAGATCGTGGGCGAGAGGCTCCGCGCCCTGAAGGAGAGGCACCCCTCGATCGGCGACGTGCGCGGGCTAGGCCTGTTCTGGGCGGTGGAGCTCGTGAAGGACCGCGCGACGAAGGAGCCGTTCAACGTCCCGCAGGACAAGGCGGCCCGGCGGCCGCTGGTGGTCGACGCGGTGGTCGCCGAGGCGGCGAAGCGCGGGGTGTCCGTCATGGGATGGGTGAGCCACCTGCTCGTGGCGCCGCCGCTCATCATCAGCGAGGCGGAGATCGACGAGGGCATCGCGGCGCTCGACGCGGCGCTCGACGTGGCGGATCAGAAGCTCGCGGCCTGAGGCGCTCCGAGGGCGAGGCGGCCTCTGGTGGCTGTCCGACCGGCGCGCCCCTGGTCGCCTCGAGCGCGCCGGGCAGGAGCGCTCGCGGTGCGTGCTATGCTCGCACCATGACGGCACGTACGAACGGCTGGCCGACCCGTCCGCCCCGGAACACGGGGCCGATCGAGCTGCGGGACTTCGGCCCGACCGGCCGCCGGCTGGGCACGGAGGCCGACTGTTACGACGGCAGCCCGTGGGAGCTGCACCGCGGGGAGCTGATAGAGCAGATGGGGAGCAAGGATATCCACGGCATCGTGATGGCCCTGCTCGCTGCCCTCTTCCGCACGCATGCGCGCGAGGGGTTCACGGTGATGACGGATGTCTACTGCGATCTCAGCGACCCCGGGGGGCCGTCGCTCCGGGCGCCGGACGTGGTGGTCGTGGGCGATCTCTCGTCGCCGCGGAACGACGCTTACCGCGGCACGCCGGTGCTGGCCGTGGAGATCCGGGGGACGCAGTCGAGGCGTTACCTCGAGGAGAAGGTGAAGCTCTACCTGGAGCACGAGTGGCCGTGGGTGTGGATCGCGCACGCGGAGCGGCGCGAGCTCGAGGTAGTGCGGCCGGGGACGGCGTCGATCACCTACCGGCCGGGCGCGGACGTGCCGCTCCTGCCGGAGCTGGGCAAGCACGGCCTCGGCGCCGTGCCGGTCGCGGCGCTGTTCGAGGAGCGCGACGCGTCGCGGTTCACGGACGAGTGGGTGCAGGCGCGCACCCAGGCGCGCGCGATCCTCGCGGTGCTCTCGGCGCGGGGGATCGCGGTGCCCGAGGCGGTGCAGGCGCGGGTGCTCGCGTGCGAGGAGCCGGCGGCGCTGGAGCGATGGCTGACCAGCGCGGCCACGGCGGCGAGCGGGGCGGCGTTCGCAGCGGCGGTCGATCGAGGCTGAGCCGGCGGTCGCCGCTTCCCCGGCGGCCGGCGGCGGGCCGCGCCTCCCTGGATCGCCCCCGGGGCGCCGCGCCCTCCCGTCACCGCGGCCGGCGGCGGGCCGCGCCTCCTGGATCGCCCCGGGGGCGCCGCGCCCTCCCGTCACCGCGGCCGGCGGCGGGCCGCGCCTCCTGGATCGCCCCCGGGCGCGCCACGCCCTCCCGTCACCGCGGCGGCGCCGGGCCGCGCGCGCACTCGGCGGCGCGCCCGAGGAGCAGCTCGCGCTCGCGCGTGTTGCGCGTGAGCGACGCCGCGCGCTCGAACTCCGCGCGGGCCTCGCCGAGGCGGCCGAGCTTCGCGAGCAGGTCGCCGCGCACGCTCGGCAGGAGGTGGTAGTTCTCGAGCGAGCGCTCCGAGGTCAGCGCGTCGACGACGGCGAGGCCCGCGGCCGGACCGAACGCCATCGACAGCGCGACGGCGCGGTTCAGCTCGACAACCGGCGACGGCACCATCCGCGCGAGCGCCGCGTAGAGCGCCGCGATGCGCGCCCAGTCCGTCTCCTCCGCGGTGCGCGCGCGCGCGTGGCAGGCGGCGATCGCGGCCTGGAGCGCGTACGGGCCGAGCGCGCCGCCGAGCGCCTCGGCGCGCTCGAGCGCCGCGAGGCCGCGGCGGATCAGGAGGTGATCCCAGCGCGCGCGGTTCTGATCCAGGAGCAGGATGGGCTCTCCCGACGGGCCCACCCGCGCCCTGGAGCGCGAGGCGTGGATCTCCATGAGCGCGACGAGGCCGTGGACCTCCGGCTCCTTCGGGACGAGCTCGGCCAGGATGCGGCCGAGGCGGAGCGCGTCCTCGCAGAGCGCGGGCCGCATCCAGTCGTCGCCGGCGGTCGCCGAGTAGCCCTCGTTGAAGACGAGGTAGATGACCTGGAGCACCGACGACAGGCGGGGCGCGAGCTCCTCCCCGCGGGGGACCTCGAAGGGGACGCGCGCCTCGGCGAGGGCCCGCTTCGCGCGGACGATGCGCTGCGCGACGGTCGGCTCCGGGACGAGGAACGCGCGCGCGATCTCCTCGGTCGTCAGGCCGCCGAGCAGGCGGAGCGTGAGCGCCACCTGCGCCTCGGTCGAGAGGACCGGGTGGCACGCCGTGAACACGAGGCGCAGGAGGTCGTCGCCGACGTCGTCGTCGAGCGCGGCGTCCAGATCCGGCGCGGCCTGCGCGCGCTGGGCCTCGATCTCGTGGCCGAGCTCCTCGTGCTTGCGCTCGAGCCGCTTGTTCCGGCGGAGCTCGTCGATCGCTCGGCGCTTGGCGGTGGCCATGAGCCAGGCGCCCGGGTTGTCCGGGACCCCCGACTCCGGCCACCGCTCGAGCGCGGTGACGAGCGCGTCCTGCGCGAGCTCCTCCGCGAGGCCGACGTCGCGCACCATCCGCGCGAGCCCGGCGATGAGCCGGGCCGACTCGATCCGGAAGACCGCGTGGATCGCGCGGTGCACATCGGTGGCCGTCACGGCGACCGATCAGAGCACCTTCCTCCGCCGGCGCAAGCCCGAGCGCGCCGCGGCTACTTCTTCTCGGCCGTCTGCGCCCGCAGGCGCTCCTCCTGCTCCCTGAGCTCGGGCGTGAGCGCGGGGCCGAAGTCGTCCGCCGTGAACACCTGGCGGATCTCGATCTCGGACTCCTCGTACATGGGGTTGGGACAGCGCTTCACCCACTCGATGGCCTCTTCCTTCGACTTCACCTCCCAGAGCCAGAAGCCGGCGATCAGCTCCTTGGTCTCGGCGAAGGGCCCGTCGATCACGGTCCGCTTCTCGCCCGAGAACCTGACGCGCGCGCCCTTCGTGCTCGGGTGGAGCCCCTCGCCCGCGACCAGCACGCCGGCCTTGACCAGCTCCTCGTTGAACTTCCCCATCTCGGTGAGGAGCTGCTCGCTCGGCATGACGCCCGCTTCGCTGTCCTTGGTGGCCTTGATCAGGATCATGAATCGCATGGTCGTGTCTCCTTGCTTCCGGGTTGGAGCTGGGCCTCGGGGGAGGCTCCGGCGGGGTTTGAACCCTGGCTTCATCGTCACGACGAACGGGGGTCGACGGGATCGACACGCCGGGCGATCTTTTTCTATGACGTCTCTAACTTATAGAAATTATTGAAAATTTGGCTATCTGTTCGCCCGCCGCTCCGGGTCAGGAGCTCAGAAGCGGCTGCGCAGCAGCGCGCCGCCGCCGCCGCCAGGCAGGATCGCGGGCGTGAGCGCGACCGAGGTGCCCTGCTCTGGCGCGGTCAGGAGGAGCACCAGGCCAGCGCCGAGCCCGACGAGCCCGATGGCGCCGAGCACGGTGCTCGTGGTGGTGAGCGTCTGACCCCGTGAGGTGAGGGACATCCCGTCATCGCTGCACCGCGAGGGGGTCGGACATTCCTCTTCGAGGTCGCCCTTCGTGCCGAGCGCGAGCCCGCCCGTGATGAGGCTCCCGCCCACGGCCGCAGCGCCGGCGCCGCCGATCACGAAGGCGAGCGTGCGCCTGGCGCTGGACGGGGTCGGCGAGGCCGCGTCCAGGGGAGGCGAGGGGGCTGGCGCGGCGGCGGGCTCGGGGGCTGAAGGCGGCGCGGGGGCGGCCGGCGGCGGCTCGAGGCGGACGTCCTTGCGCGCGCCCTCCGGGAGCGACACGCGCGTCTCGGTCTGCCGGCCGTCTGCCCATCTCACGAAGAGCACGTGGTCCCCTGGATCGACCGGGAGCTCGCTGCCGACGCTGGCCTGCGGCAGCGGGGCTTGATCGAGGAGCAGCTCCGCGGGCGCCGGCGCGCCCTGCGCGAGCTCCACGACCAGCCTGGGCAGGCGCGGATCGAGCGACGTGATGCGCTGCTGAGTGATGGGCAGACGGGGGTCGCCGGGGGTCAGCTGCGTGAGTAGCTCCTTGTAGTGCTGCGTTGCGCTGGCGATCCGACCGAGCTCGGCCTCGCACTGCGCGAGATTGAACAGGGTGCCGCGAGCCGGATACGTCTCCTGGCTCTTGCGGAAGAGCGGAATCGCACGGGCGCAGTCCCGCGCCTCGACCGCCGCGCGTCCTTGCTCGAAGAGCGCCTGCGCGTCGGCCGCCCTGGAGTTGTTGGGCTGCGCGGCAGCTGCGTCGCTCATCGCGCAGAGGAGGGCGAGCGACAGGACGCCACGCGCCATGGCGGGCACTCTTGCTTGCTTCGTCAGTTCCATATCTTGGCCGGATCCACGGGCGTCTTCGGCGGAATGGTCTTTGGCGGTATCGGCTTGGGAGAGGATGAGGTCGCGGCGGTCGCACTCGGCTTCGACGCTGGCGTCGTGGGCGACGGTGCTGTCTTCACCGTGGGGGCGGCGGAGGGGCTCGCGGTGGGCACCGGGAAGGGCGCGGTAGCTGAGGGCGCGGTCTCCGTGGCGGCACCGGTGGGTGCCATCGTCAGCGCGCTGGAAGCGCCCGGGGCCGCCGACGCGGGCTCCGGCGCCGAGGTCGAGGCCAGCGAGGCGCTGCTGTCCGCGGGCGCGCTCGCCGTCAACCGCCACGCAAGGGCGAACCCGGCCAGGACGAGCGCGCCGGCGGCGCCGGCGACCAGCGCCACACGGCTGCGCGGCGCGCGGGTTCGCGTTGTGTTGCCCCACGAGGCGTGAGGCAGCGTCCCGTGCGCCGTCCCCGCCGCCTCGCTCCCGGGCGACGACGTCATGCCCGGGCGAACCGGCATGGGGGCCGTCGCGGCCTCGGGCGCGCCGGGCGCTGCGTCCCATGAGGGCGAGGAGGTGCCGGGCGCCCCGGAGCGAGCGCCCGCCACAGTTGGGTATCCGGCGCGGGCGCCGGGCTCCGGCAGGAGCCGGTCGATGCTCTCGAACGAGAGCCTCGCGCGCTGCGACCCGAAGGGCGCGAGCACGCGGGCGATCTCGGTCACGCTCTGGACGCGGGCGGCCGGGTCCTTCGCGAGGCACCGGCCCACGAGCGCCCCGACGGCCGGCGGCAGATCTGGCCGCAGGGTCAGGATGGAGGTGGGCGTATCCATCATGATGGCCGCCGTGACCGCGGTGACGCTGTCGCCCTCGAACGGCTGTCGCCCCGTGAGCATGCGATACAGGATCACGCCGAGGGCCCAGATGTCCGTGCGCACATCCGCGTATTTGAGGCTGCGAATCTGCTCGGGCGACATGTAGTGGATGGAGCCCATGATGAGGCCCGTCGCCGTCAGGCTCGCCTCCTTGACGGAGTCGCCGGTGGCGATGAACTTCGACAGGCCGAAGTCGAGGACCTTGAGGAGGGGAGTCCCGTCGGGGCGGCGGGTGAGGAACAGGTTCTTCGGCTTGAGGTCGCGGTGGATGATGCCGCGCGCGTGCGCCTCGGCGAGCGCCTCGCACGCCTGGAGGAGGTAGTCGGCGGCCTCGGCGAGCGGGAGGGGGCCGCGGGTCTGGAGCACGTGGCCGAGATCGTCGCCGGTCAGGTACTCTAGCACCATGTAGGCAGCGCCCGAGTCGAGCGTGCCGACGTCGATGACGCGCGCGATGTGCTGTCCGTCGAGCGCGGCGGCGGCGCGGGCCTCGCGCAGGAAGCGGGCGCCGGCGTCCGGGAGCGCGGCGGCTTCCGGGAGGAGGAACTTGACGGCGACGCGCCGCTCCAGGACCAGGTGCCACGCCGCGAACACAACGCCCATGCCGCCGGCGCCGAGGACGCGCTCGATGCGGTACTTGCCCGCGAGGACGTCGCCGGGAACGGGGACGCCGGAGGGCACGGGGTGCTGCTGCTGCATGGTGGGAGGAGAGCGTAGCGGGGAGGTGG
This sequence comes from Sorangium sp. So ce1128, assembly GCA_051717205.1. GTDB lineage: Bacteria > Myxococcota_A > Polyangia > Polyangiales > Polyangiaceae > Sorangium. Next base: position 12,073,787 of record CP181432.1, on the reverse strand, counting down.
CGCGGAGTACAAGAGGCGGACGGCCTCCCGGGAAGCTCGTGCCAGTGAGCCGCGATGGCGGGCGCGGTGCTGTACCTGGACGGCCGGGCTCGTCGCAGGGGAGCCTCGCGGCTCACCGACGGCTGTGGTCGGGAGCGACGGTGCAGGGGAGTGACGCCGCACTCTGCGGGAAATCACGGCGTCAATCGCGTGCGTTCACAGGTCTCTTGCGCACCGGACCCCCATGGTAAGTGTCCTCGGGAGTCTCGGTATAGAAATGCCGGTGGAACGTGGTGATGTCCTCGTCGTTGACCTTGTAGCTGCCGCTGCGCAGGACACGCTCCCCGTTTCCTCCCACCTGAAACAATCGACGCACTGGCTCTCGTAGCCCACGTCGGGAATGTAAGAATCCATCGTCCACTCCCAGAGGCTCCCTGCCAGATCCGAGTGATACCACCGGCCATCGCCGGCCGGAGATCTGGCGCCGACTGGCAAGATATCATCGATCGTGCAGTCGTCTGCTTCGCTCCCTTCTCCGAGGCAGCCAGCCCGACGACGTCGAGCTCCTCTGAGGCCGATCCCGTCCCCGTCCAGCGGGGCGCTGCGGCGCCTTCGACGGGCGCCGCAGCGCTCCTTCGCCTCGGCCGGCGCCGACTACCGCTCGGCCCCGAGCCGCTCGGCGTTCTTCTTCTGCTGGAGCCTGTGCTTGATGGCCCCGAAAGCGAGCGGCGCCACCGAGACGAAGACGATCAGGTAAACGACCCGCTCGATCTGCTTCGCATTGAAGATCTTGCCAAGGAAGTACCCGGTAAAGGTCATCGAGAAGACCCAGAGCACGCCGCCCACCACATTGAACATCGCGAAGCGCCGGTATGCCATCTGACCCACGCCCGCCACCACCGGCGCGAACGTCCGGGCGAACGGCATGAAGCGCGCCAGGATGATCGTCTTGCCGCCGTGCTTCTCGTAGAACTTCTGCGTCGCGATCAGGTGATCCTTGCGGAACAGCAGCGACTGCTCGCGCGAGAAGATCTTCGGCCCGGCGCGCCGCCCGATCGAGAAGCCCACCGCGTCGCCGACGATCGCCATCGTCATCAGCGTCGCGTTCATCAGCAGCAGGTTCTCGAAGTTCGTCAGGTTGAGCGGGTTGATGAGCCCCGCGTTGACGAGCACCCCGGCGGTGACGAGCAGCGAGTCGCCCGGCAGGAAGAACCCGATGAGCAGCCCCGTCTCGGCAAAGACGATGATCATCATGACGGGGTAGCCGCCCCACTCGAGGAGCTCCTCGAGCTCCCTCAGCCTGCTGAAAAATTCACGGAGGAGTTCCACGCCCGCTCGATAGCTCACCTCGGCGGCCGCGTCGAACCTCGCGTACGCCCCACCTCGGCCCACGCCGTCGCACCGCCGCCAGCCCCCGGCGCGGCCGCGCCAGGGCCCGGCAGCGCCGCCGCCGGCCGAGGAGGCGCCCCCGAGCGACGGAGCCGCCGCGCAGCGCAGCGCCCCTCCGGAAGCCCCGAGGGCGAGCTTCCCGGCGCGTCACGCGCGGCCCCAGCGGTGGCCGCGCACGCTGCTACGGCGCATACCGCGCCAGGTACTCCTTGAGGTGCAGCTTCCGGGCCGTGTTCTCGGACGACATGTACCGCACCGTGCCGAAGATCTCCCGCTCCGGGCCCCAGGCCCGATCGTAGCGGCCGAGCACCCAGAAGATGCCCGAGTAGGAGTTCGGATCGCGGCCGTCGAGCGCATACCGGTTGTTCAGCTCGACCATCACCTCGAGCGCCTCGCGCGGGCTCGGCGTCCACTCCAGGATCTTCTTGCCCCAGAGCATCCGCAGGTAATTGTGAATCCGCCCCTCGCGGAGGAGCTCGCCCTGCGACGCGTTCCAGATCCGGTCGTAGGTAGCGCCGGCCGCGAGCGCCTCGAGCGAATAGACGCGCGGGCGCCTGTCGGGTTCGTGCTTCCTCAAGGTCGCGAGCGCCCAGTCGGGGAGAGACTCGTACTCGGTCGGCTCGCGCTTCCAGGAGAGGCGCGGCCCGTCGCCCTCGCTCGCTCCCAGCGCGAACGCGTTGAACCCGAGCTCCCGCCAGGTGACGAGCTGCTCGAGGAACGCCTCGGCCGAGGGGCTCATCCCCCAGAACCCCTCGCGGCTGCCGCTCGGCCGCTTGACCCCATCGTCCGGCCGGCCGAGCCGCTCGAGGCGGAAGCCCTCGCGCCGGGCGACCGCGGCGAAGACCTCGTGCGCCGCGAGGTGGCCGAAGTGCAGGTACGGCGACAGGCCGCTCGCCGCGCCGGCGTCGGGGTGATCGCGCTCGGCCAGGTAGCGCGGGAGCCGCTCCGAGACGAAGCGCGCGAGCTCCTTGCCGGCCGTCTCGGGGCCGCCGCGGCAGGGCGCCGGCGGGACCGCGTGATCGATGGGGAGCGCCGAGAGCGCGGCAGGGTCGCCCCCGAGCAGCGCCGGCGCGAGCAGCGCCGGCGAGGCCGCGGGCCACCGCCGCGCGATCGCGCGGGGGAGGGGAGCCGCCGGCCGGAGCCGCGCCTTCTTCAGCGGATCAACCGCCGGCAGCGCGCCCAGGTGATCGGCGATCACCCGCTGCCAGAAGATGCGGAAGGAGCGCGCGGTAGTGAACACCCGGTCGGCCGCGCGGACAGGCAAGAGGCCGTTCGAGTCGACCTGCTCCAGGCGGACCGGCACCTGCCGCGCCGCCGAGGCGACCATCCGGGGGAGGAAGAAGCAGGGGTAGTCGTCCGTCACCACCACGCACGCCCGCGCCGCGAGCGCGCCGAGCAGCCCCTTGCCGGCCCCCTCGGCGGGCTCGACGTAGGGGTGATACAGCACGTCCGCCGCCGCGAAGCGGCGCGCGTTGTCGGCCATGCCGTCGATCACGAAGCGATGGAGCCTGTCGCTCGCCCAGCGGTAGCCGCACCGGAGCGCCTCCAGCACGACGAGCGGTCGATCGAGCTCCAGCGACCAGGCGATCGCGCGCTCCAGGGCGAAATTGTGCCGTGTCCGGCGATTCGCGATCATCCAGTAAAGGACGTAGTCGCCGCCGTCGCGGACGGGCATCGCGTTGCGGGTGCGGAGCCGAAGCTCGGGGACGCTGCTCGAGATCACCTCGACCTCCTCCGCGGCCGGCCCCGGCGGGGCGCCGCTGCGGAATGCGACATGCGAAATGCGGAATCCGGAACCGGAAATGAGACGACGGAAGGCTCGACCCGGCGAGACGCGCAAGACGTCGGGCATGCCAGGAAGGAGATCTCTGTTCCGGCGTTCGCTGACACCTGATGTTCTTTCTCCAGGTCGGGCGGTGCTCTAGCACAGCGCCGCCCGGGGCGCGCCGACCCGCGCGGGAGCGGCCCGGCCTCCGCGTGCCCGCGCTTGCGTTGCGGTGAGGGCGGCCTCAGGTACCGGCGCAGCGGTCGTGCATCGACGCACGAGCACGGCGCGCGAGGAGGGGCAACATGGCTCTCGATATCCTGAAAGAGCGGGGGATACCGCTCGACCGCCAGTCGTTCACCTGGCGTGATCTAGTCCAGGTGCCGTTCAGCAAGCTCGACGACGACGCGTTCACCCGCGTCCGCGTCATCCTGATGAACGGCATCGAGCTCGAGAGCGTGCGGTTCCTGCACAGCTTCGCGCGCATGAACCGGGATCTCCGGCGCGTGCTCGCCCAGGTGCGGCGCGTCGACCACCACCAGACCACGGTGGTCAACTGGCTCAACCCGCCGGACCAGTCGCCGCTGGAGACCACCATCGGATACGAGCAGGTCGCCATCGAGATCACCGCGCACGCGGCCCTGTCCGAGCCGGACCCGTACCTCGCGCAGGTCTATCGCTTCGGCATGCTCGAGGACTACGACCACCTCTATCGCTACTCGGCGCTCCTGGATCGCCTCGAGGGCAAGGACGCGAACAACATCCTGCAATCCTACACCGACGTGACCGTGGGCCGCCCCACCGCGGTGGAGCACCGCGCCCCCGAGGACGACGTGCGCGCGCCGTACGACCGGAAGACAGCGAGCGCGATCACGAAGTTCAACGCGCTCACGATCATGGCGGCCGAGCAGCAGACGCACAACTACTACGCCAACGTCGGGCCGTTCTTCGCGGACCCGGTGGCGCGGCTGCTCTACGCCGAGATCGACTCGATCGAGGAGCAGCACGTCACCCAGTACGAGGCGATGATCGACCCCGAGGAGACCTGGCTCGAGAAGTGGGTCCTCCACGAGGCCAACGAGGTCTACAACTACTGGAGCTGCCTCCAGCAGGAGCAGAACGCCCGCGTCAAGCGGATCTGGGAGCGGTTCCTCGATTACGAGCTCGGGCAGCTCCACGTGGCGATAGACCATTTCAATCGGATCGAGGGGCGCGACGCGGCCGAGATCCTGCCCGCCTCGCTGCCGGACCCGGTGTCGCACAAGAGCCATCGCCAGTTCGTGCGCGACGTGCTCTCCAGGGAGGCGCACCTGCGCGCCGTCGGCGAGCACATCGTCGACCCGAACGTCGTCCCGGAGAGCGCCGCGACGCTCGCTTACCGGCAGCAGATGAACTCCGCCGGCTCTCCTTCCGAGACCGTGGCCGCGGGCTACCGGTACACGCCAGGCACCGAGCTCTCGCGGCGAGCCGAGCAGACCGACGGACAGAAGGAGGCCACGCCATGAAGCAGATTGCGATCGGGACCAACATGACAGGGATCGCGACCTCTCCCCTCGACAGCAAGGAGCTCATCGAGGCCGCGCTGGCGATCCCGCCGAGCTCCCCCGGGAGCGAGGCCGACGCCGCGGCGGTCAGGACCGAATACGCGGCGGGATCGGGGACGGTCGGGAGCGTGCCGCCGCCGGCGAGCCTGAAGGGGATGGTCAAGGCGGTCGGGGAGCTCATCCAGGGCAGGCCGCCGGCGCTCCTCATCGACAAGCTGGGCGAGCGCCTCCAGTTCGAGCGCTCGGGCACGCGCCTCTACGAGGCGCTGATCGCGAAGTACGACGCGGAGGGCAGCTTCGAGGGGGGCCCGACCCGCGCCGACCTCGAGGTGATCCGCGACGATGAGCTCCGGCACTTCGCGCTGCTGAAGAGCGCGATGGAGCGGCTCGGCGCCGATCCGACGGCGATGACACCAGGGGCCGACGTGATCGGCCTGGCGTCGGCCGGGGTGCTCGCCGTCGCCGTGGAGCCCAGGATCAACTTCGGGCAGAGCCTCCAGGCGCTGCTCGTGGCGGAGCTCACGGACAACGACAGCTGGCGGATGCTGATCGACCTGGCGACGGCCTACGGCCAGGACGAGATGGCCGCCGAGTTCCGCGTGGCCGAGCAGCACGAGGTGCGCCACCTCGAGCTCGTGCGGGCGTGGCTGTCCAGCAAGCTCGCGCTGGACGCGCGCGGCGCGCCCACCACCACGACACCGCAGCAAGCCGCCTGAGGGCCGCGCCGGCGGCGGCCGCGCCCCGGCGGCGGCCGCGCGGGGGCGCGCGAGGCGCGCGCGACGCGACGGGAGCCGGACGCGCGCGGCGCCGGGCGACGCGGCCGTGGACCGGCCTCCGGGATCTCGGTATGACGCTCGGCGCGCGGGCGCGGCGCATGTGGGGTGCCGCCGGCGGCTCCGCGCCTCGGGTGAATCCATGAACCTGCCCCAGAAGCTCCGAACGCTGTTCCTGCTGCCCCTCGTCGCTCCGCTCGCCTGCGGCGGGGCCCCGGCGCAAGCGCCGGCGCCGTCCCAGAAGGCCGCCGCCGCGCCAGCCCCGTCGGCCCCGGCGGCCGCGGCGGCCCCTGCGGCCGCGGCGCCGGCCGCGCCGTCGAAGGCCGGGCCGCGCGCCGATGCGACGCTCGTGCCCCGGCGCCTGCTCTTCGGCAACCCGGATCGCATGTCGCCCCAGATCAGCCCCGATGGGCAGCGGCTCGGGTTCCTCGCCCCCTCCGAGGGCGTGCTCAACGTGTGGGTCGGCCCGGCCCTGGAGCCGGCGGCGGCCAAGCCGGTCACGAAGGAGAAGAGCCGCGGCGTGCGCACCTTCATGTTCCCGTACGCGAGCGATGTCGTCCTCTATCGGCAGGACAAGGGCGGCGACGAGAACTGGCACGTCTACGCCGTCGATCTCAGGACCGGCCAGATCAAGGACCTCACGCCGTTCGAGGGCATCTCCGCGACGATCGAGGGGATGAGCCAGAAGATCCCGGACGAGGTCCTGATCGGCATGAACGACCGGGACAAGAAGCTCCACGACCTCTACCGCGTCCACGTCCGCACCGGCGAGCGCAAGCTCGTGCGGCAGAACGACGGGTTCGCCGGGTTCGTCGCCGACGACGACTTCAAGGCGCGGCTCGCGGCGCGTATAACCCCCGCCGGAGGCCAGGAGTACCTCGATCTCAACGGCAAGGAGCCGAAGCCGTTCGTCGCGTTCGGGCCGGAGGACGCGGTCACGAGCGAGGCGATCGGCTTCGACGCGACCGGCAAGACGCTCTATTTCCGGGACAGCCGCGGCCGCGACACCTCCGCGCTCGTGGCGCTGGACCTCCGGACGGCGAAGCCCACGGTGCTCGCCGAGGACGCGAAGGCCGACATCGCCGGCGCGATCGTCCACCCGAAGACGGGCAAGGTCCAGGCGGCGGCGTCCGAGCGCGAGCGCAAGCGCTGGCAGGTGCTCGACAAGAGCATCCAGCTGGACTTCGACGCCCTGCGCGCGGTCGCCGACGGCGACCTGGACGTGCTGAGCCGCTCGCTCGACGACAGGCGATGGACGGTCGGTTACACCGTCTCCAACGGCCCGGCGCGGTACTACCTCTACGATCGCACGACGAAGCGGGCGACGTTCCTCTTCACGAACCGGCCGGCGCTCGAGTCGGCGCCGCTCGTGAGGATGCGGCCCGTGGTCATCAAGGCGCGCGACGGCATCGAGCTCGTGAGCTACCTGTCGCTGCCGCGCGCCGCCGACCCCGACGAGGACGGCAAGCCGGACGAGCCGCTGTCGACGGTGCTCCTCGTCCACGGCGGCCCCTGGGCGCGCAGCTCCTGGCGCCTCGACCCGATGCACCAGTGGCTCGCGAACCGCGGCTACGCCGTGCTGAGCGTCAACTTCCGGGGGTCGACGGGCTTCGGGAAGAAGTTCGTCAACGCGGGCAACCTCGAGTGGGCGGGCAAGATGCACAACGACCTGCTCGACGCCGTGGCCTGGTCGGTGGCGCAGGGCATCGCCGACAAGGACCGCGTGGCGATCATGGGCGGCAGCTACGGCGGCTACGCGACGCTCGTCGGCCTGACCTTCACGCCCGAGACCTTCGCCTGCGGCGTCGACATCGTCGGCCCGTCGAACCTCGTGACGCTGCTCGAGTCGATCCCGCCCTACTGGGCGCCGATGCTCGAGCTCTTCGCCAAGCGGGTCGGCGACCCCCGCACCGAGGACGGCCGCGATCTCCTGCGATCCCGCTCGCCGCTCTACATCGCCGACCAGATCAAGCGGCCCCTCCTCATCGGCCAGGGCGCGAACGACCCGCGCGTGAAGCAGGCCGAGAGCGATCAGATCGTCAAGGCGATGACGGCCAAGGGGATCCCGGTGACGTACGTGCTGTATCCCGACGAGGGCCACGGCTTCGCCCGCCCGGAGAACTCCATGTCGTTCAACGCGATCGCGGAGACCTTCCTCGCGCAGTGCCTCGGCGGCTCGTACGAGCCGATCGGCAACGACTTCAAGGGGTCGACCGTCACCGTGCCCGTCGGCGCCGAGGTCGTCCACGGGCTCTCCGCGGCGCTCCCCGGGCGCTGAGCTCCCCGCCTCTCTCCGTGCCCGCCGCGTCGCGCGGCGGGCACGGGCGCGCAGCGCGGCGAGCACGGGCGCGCCGTCCCGCGGCCCGCGCCGTGCCGCTACGTCTGCTGCGGCGATACGCTCCGCGTGCGCCGCAGCGACCCGGGCTCGCTCGCCGGAGAGACGCTCGACAGGTCGTCGAGCGTCTCGAGCAGCTGCTCCAGGTCGAACGGCTTGTTGATGATCCGCGTCGCGTCCGGGTGGTTCGGGTCGATGCAGAACCCGGGGTCGCTGAGCGCGGTCACGAGCACGACCGGCACCGCCCTCCCCTCGGCCGCGAGCGTCTCCATGAGGCGCGGCCCGTCCATGAACGGCATCACGCAGTCGAGGACGATCACGTCCGGCAGCGCCTGGGAGCGCAGCCGCTCCAGCGCCTCGAGCGGGTCGGTATACCCCTCGACGTCGTATCCCTCGGCCAGCAGCACCTCTTCCAGCGTCTCGACGATCGCGTCATCGTCGTCGATGATGACGATGCGCCGCCGCTTCCCTCGTTCCGCGTCTCCTTGCTCGTCGCTCACACTCACCTCGGTGGAGAACCCCGGTGTCACTTCTGGGACCGGCCGCTGTCGCCGTCGACCCTCGGGCGTCCCATCTGTGCGAATTGTTTACAGGCTCTCCCGGAGCTCGCGCCAGCAGCCCCCGTCTCCGCCCCTCTCCGCCCCCCCCGGCCCTCGGGTAGCGAGCCGGCCACGGCCTCACCCCCGGTGCTGGGCCTGCTCGGCAGGCGGCAAGAGGTCCGGTGCGTTCGCCATCTTGGTGTGCAGCTGGACAGGCCGCTGCCGCAGCCGGAGGCGCATGTTGATGAGCTCGACGCCGAGCGAGAAAGCCATGGCGAAGTAGATGTAGGCCTTGCTGATGTGCTGGCCCATGCCGTCGGCCACGAGCACCACGCCGATGAGCAGCAGGAAGCTCAGCGCGAGGATCTTCATGCTCGGGTGGCGGTGGATGAACGTGCCGATTCTCCCGGCGAAGACGAGCATCACGCCGACCGCGATGAACATGGCAAGCATCATGATCGAGATGTGCTGCGCCATGCCTACCGCGGTGATGACCGAATCGAGCGAGAAGACGATGTCGAGCAGCACGATCTGCACAATGACGGACGGGAACGACGCCCCGGTCTTCGGCTGCTCTTCCTTGACGTCGGCGACCTCGAGCTTGTCGAACATCTCGTGCGTCGCCTTGCCGATCAGGAACACTCCGCCGCCGAGCAGGATCAGGTCACGCCCGCTGAAGTCGTGTCCCAGGAGGCTGAACAGGCTGGCCTTGAGCCCCATGACCCACGAGATCGTGAGCAGGAGGAGCAGCCGCATCCCGAGGGCGAGCAGGAGGCCGATGCGGCGGGCCAGCGGCTGCTGCTCCGTCGGCAGCTTCGCCGTCATGATGGACAGGAAGACGATGTTGTCGATACCGAGGACGATCTCCAGCGCGCTGAGCGTCGCCAGCGTGATCCAGCCATCGGCGTGCAGAAAGGCGCTCATGTCGGGCATCGGGGTGGCCCTTTGTAGCATGGGGCGCCGCGGTCGCCCGCAACGTCGTCGCCATGCGGGCTCCGTTGCCCGCTCGTTCCCCGCTGGATCTCGGGAGGATCGTGCTTCTGTGTTCAGGGAGCGCGGGCGATCGCAGGGCCGCGGCCGCATGCGCCGAGGGGCACGCCGGCGCTTTCGCCCGCGCGCCCGCGCTCCCGCCGCCGCTTGACGTGGCATGTTGGGATCCGGTACAGATGGTAGGGAAGTACGATCAAGTGGATCTGCCTCCTTCCTGGCTTCCAGGTGAGCTCCTGAGGGGTGTTGGCGAGCTCGCCGGTCATTGCCGTGCCTTCGCGTTGCCACAGGGACGAGGCGCCAGGGTCGCCTGTTCCTCACCCGGAACAGGTAGTCTGACGCCAGAGGAGACGACCTCGTGACGGTGGTTCCGAAGGTCGGCTTTGGACAGGAGGAGCGCTGGGACGCCGGCGGCGATGACGCCGTGTCGCTGGAGCGGACCATCTTCGGGGGAGATCCGCGGGGAGATCCGCAGGAAGATCCGCCGTCGGAGCTGCCTCAGGCGTGCTGGCTGGACGGCGACGCTGTCTGGCTACGACTCGATGGGCTCGACCACGGCCACCTGGTCGTCCTGCTCGGCGCGATGGGCGCCTGGGTCGAGCCCGATTATCAGACCTCGTTTCCCTTCGGCAGCGTGGTCGGCGTGCGCCTGTACTTCCGCGGCACCGAGATCGGCCCGCTCCCCGCCCTCGTGGGCCTGCAGTCGATGGGGCTGCGGGGCCCGCTCATCGGGCTGTGCTTCCAGGAGGTGTCCGCGCGCGCGAGCGGCCAGATCCGCGACGCGCTGCGCGCGCTCGTCGCCGCCGGCACCGCGAAGGCCGCCGCCGCCAACCTCTTCAGGCCCTCGGCCTCGGACGCCGGGCAGGTGCGCGAGATCATCGACGACCCGCGGCGGGTGCGCAACATCCTGAGCGTCCTCCTGCGGAAGAAGGGCGTCGTGCGCCCCGCCGCCGAGGGCGCGCCCTCCATGTGCGTGATGCTCAGCGAGGTGGGGGCCGGGACGGTCAGGTGGGCCGGCGTCGAGGGCTGGAGCGAGGCCGCCGCGGTGGAGATCGCCGGGCACAGCTCCGTCTTCCGGTTCAACATCCGGGCAGAGCAGGTGCGCCCGGGCGAGATCGTGTCCGCGCTGCCCGCCCGGGTGGAGCGCCTCCGCCAGAGCCTCCAGCAGCGGGGCGTCGAGGTCGAGCTCACCGCGCGCTTCTTGCACCCCCACTGGCTCCACCTGCCGCCCGTCGATGCCGAGGTGGTCGACGTGTCGTTCTCGAGCCTGCGGCTCGCGCTCGGGGAGGGGCAGCCCCCGCTCACGCCCAGGCTCAAGCTCGCGCTGGAGCTCCCGGACGGCGATGACGGGGTGATCCACCTCCTTGGCGAGGTGCGGTCGGTGTCCGCGGGCGAGGGCGGCGCCGCCCAGCTCGGCAGCGTGCACGTCGTGGCCGCGAAGCGCGAGGACGAGCGGCGCTGGCTGCGGCTCGTGTCGCGCATCCTGCACGCGACCACCTACGGGGGGAGCGCCTGGCAGGCGGAGTTCTGGGACCTCTTCGCCTCATCAGGCTACTTCAACCTGTCCGGGCGGCGCCCGGAGCACTTCGAGTCCATCAAGCCGTGCTTCATGAGGATGGCGCAGAAGGCCGCGGCGACGCCGCACCTCCTGCACAACGTGACCTGCCTCTCCGAGCACGGCATCGAGGGCAATTTCTCGGTGATGAAGCCTTACCACAGCACGTGGATGTTTCATCAGCTCGCGAAGCGGCCCAGGAGCGCCTCGAACCTGAGCTCCCGGCAGGTGCTCCGCGACATCTTCACGCGCTGCTGCGAGTACGCGATGGCGGACCCGGAGTGCCGGTCGGTCATCGTCTACGCCGAGGCGCACGTCGCGTGGAACGAGCGGTCGTTCTTCGAGTTCGCCCGCAGGCACGAGGCGACAGGGCTCGTCCTCGCGATGCCGTTCCGCCTGATCGGCGTCGACGTGCCGGCGCTGCCTCCCCAGGTCTCGTGGGCGGGCGCGGCCGAGGGGCCCTTCGAGATCGGCGAGGCGACCCCGGGGGAGCAGGCGGCGCTGCTCGGGCAGCTGTGCGCCACGTCGCCGCGCATGTACACCGAGGCGCTCGACCTTGTGCCGGGCAGGCTCGCGCTGGGGCCCTGCATCGAGCGCTGGCGCAGCGCGGGCTTCGAGCGGGAGCGCGCGCTCCTCGTCGCGCGCCAGGGCGGCGAGCCCCTGGCGGCCGCCATCCTCGAGCTCGGCGAGCTCGGCACGAACCTCTTCCGGCTGCTCGACTCGGTCCGCCTCGTCCCGCTGTGCCCCGGCGGCGACGCCGCGTTCGGCCCGCTCCTCGACGCTGTGTGCGGCTGGTTCCAGGAGCACCACCGGACATCGTTCATCTACTTCGGCGAGCGCGGCAGGCTCACCTACTCCGGTCCTGCCAGCCTGAACGACCTCGGCGAAGGGCGGCTGTGGATCGTCGCGAGAGAGCTCGTCCCGGAGTTCGTGGAGCACGTTTACCAGCTCACCGAGCCAAAGCCGCCACACCGCTAGAACACCGATCACGTTGAAACCCGGAGAATTTTCACAGGGAGGCGGGGAGGCGGGGAGGAAGAAAAAAAATGAATCTCTCCCTCTTGCCGTCTCTCGCTCCCCGCCTCCCCGCCTCCCTGTGAAATTCCTGCTTTTTCTCGTGGTTTCAACCCGTTTGTCGCTCTAGCGGCCTGGGGCCGCCGGGGCGGAGCCATCGTCTCTGGATCTCGGCTCCCCAAGCGAGGAGGCATGTACCAGCTCAAGATCGACAGGATCAACGCCCTCATCGAGGTCACGTTGAAAGGCGTCGTGCGCGCGGAGGAGGCGCAGGCGTACGCCGCCGAGTACAAGAAGGCGCTCGGTTCGCTCTACGGCCGGAGGATCCGCGTCCTCGTGGATTTCCGGGGCTTCTCCATCGCCTCCGAGCAGGCGACGGAGCTGCTCCGCGACATAGGGGCGACCTCGGCCGCGATGGGGGTGATCCGGACCGCCGAGCTGGTCCAGAGCGACCTCGCCGCGCTGCAGGCGGGCCGGATCGCCCGCGAGTCAGGGACCGCGGAGCTCGTGCGCGTCTTCAAGGACGAGGGCGCGGCGCGCGCCTGGCTCCTCGGCGACCGCGCCGCGACGTGAGGGCGCCGGGCCGGCCCGGGCGCGGCCCGATCAGCGCGCGACGAGCACTTCCTCGAGGGGGCGGCGGAGCGAGCGCGTCGACGCCGGGCCCGCGAGCGACAGGCGGAAGAGAAGGATCTCCGCCGTGGCGTCGGTGACGTGGAACAGCCGGAGGTACCGCTCCCGGAGCGCCCTCGCTACCTCGACGGTCTCCGGAGCCATCCCCTCGCCGCCGCCCCGGACGAGCCGCGCGAACAGGTAAGGCAGCGTCGCCATCGGGTAGACGGCGATGCCCCGCTGCGTCGCGGTCAGCCACGCCCGCTCGAGCGCCCTGCCGCCCTGGAAGTAGTCCGTGAGCCCGGCGCGCGGCATCGTGATCAGCGCGACGGCCATCGCGCCGGCGACCGCCTTGTGCGCCATCTTCTCCAGCGCGCCGCCGCCGCCCCAGCGCCGCACGAGATCCATCGCGCGCCAGTCCCGGCAGATCCTGAACCCCGCCAGATCGGCCGGCGACAGCTCGAAGGCGCCGACGAAGATGCCGTCCCGGCGCGCCGCCGCCTCCGCCTCGCTCCAGCGGATCTCCTTCATCATGTCGGCGTGCGTGCGCTGCGCGAGCAGGCGAGCGCGATCGCCGGCGCCGATCAGGGCGGCGATCTCCTCGAGCTCCGCCGGCGACTCGAGCAGCTGGAGGTCCGCCCCGGGGACGGACCGGACCGCGGCGGCGAGGGCGGCCCGGTGCTCGTCCGCGAGCGCCGCGCGCCCGCTCTGGCGCCGGTTCGTGTGCCGGAGCCCGATGGCGTCCGCCAGCCCATCCAGCGCGTGGCCCTCCGCGCCGCTCACGGGCGCGCCGAAGAACTCGAACGCGGCGGTCAGGTCCTCGTCGCCCTCGCGCGGGAAGGGGGAGACGCGCACGCTCAGCCCCTCGCGGTGCGCGGCGAGGACGACGTTCTCGGCGGCCGCGCCGAGCGCGACGACGCCGCCCGCCCCCTGGAAGTCGGCGAGCGACTCGGAGCGCGCCCGGTCGTGGAACAGCCCGAGGCGACCCGCCTCGTACACCCACAGCCAGGGCTGGCAGTTGCCGCCCGAGGGCGCCGCGATCCCCGCCCCGACGAGCCGGTGCAGCCGCTCCCGATCGAGCGCGACGGCGCCGGCCTCGCCGGCGGGCAGGTGTGCGAGCGACGCCGCAGCGAGCGCGGGGCGCCGCGGCTCGTGCGCGGCCGATGCGGGCGGCGTGGCCGATGCGGGCGGCGTGGCCGATGCGGGCGGCGCGGCGGCCAGCTCCTGCTCCGGGCCGCTGATGATCTGCTCCAGGTCGACGTAGTACCGGCCCGACCGCACCGGCTCGCCCAGCGCGATCCGGCGCGCCGTGTCCGCGGCCGCCGCCCCGCCGTGGACGACCGCCGACCCGAGCTGAGGCCACGTGCTCACCGTCTGCTGCACCTCGAGGAGCGTGGCGGCGAACCGCGTGGAGAGCGTGTCTTGCCCGATGATCTGCATGACATACGGCACCTTGTCCTCGGTCGACAGGCCGCGGATGCGCTCGGGCCTGAGGTCGCCGACGAGCCCGTGGAGGATCGGCCGATCCGGCTCCAGATCGAAGCGCTCCACGTCGATGAGCCCCCTGTCGCTCGTGTCCATCACGACGGGGATGCGGTGGGCGCGCGCGCGCAGGCGGAGCTCCAGCTTGATATCGAGGCTGTCGCACTCGTCCACGGCGATATCGAGCTTGCCCCCCTCGAGCAGGAAGCGCTCCAGGTTGTCCGAATTGACCCCTTCGGAAAAGCACTTTACATCGAGGAACGGGTCGAGCTCGGCGATGTCGCGCGCCGTGGCGACCACCTTGGGCACGTCGAGGTTGTGAACGCCGGTCCGGATCCGGTTCATGTTCGAGAGCTCGAGGTCGTCGAAGTCCGCGATGCGCAGCTCGCCGGCGCTCCGCTCGAGCGCGATGGTCAGCGCCACGGACTGGCCCACGGAGAGCCCGACGACGCCGATCCGCCGGCCCGCGAGCGTCGCCTGCTCCTCGGCGCTGATCTTGTACTTGTTGCGGTTGGTCCGCAGCTCGATGAACTCCGCCTCATCGAGCAGGTGCACGAGCCGGTGCGACCACGGGTAATGAACCCAGACGCCGTACGAGAGGCGCGGGACGCCGCGCAGGTGCTCCTCCACGAGCCGAGCGATCTCTTGATCACCGAGGGTCCGGCGGGGGTGCCGGGTCTTGACGAGATCCCTGAGCTGCCGGTCGATCGCGTCGAAGACCTGGACGCGCGGGTCGTCGCGGAGCAGGCGCCCGAGCAGCTCGGCGTCCTCCTCGCGCGTCGGCCGGAAGAAGCGCGGCCGCCACCCGGCCGACTCGGTGTCTCGTTGCGAAGGATGCGAGATGAGCTGCTGCCAGCTGGTCGTGGTCATCGTTGTATCGGCCTCTCCGTCCGCCTCCGCGCGCGAGCCGCCGGCGCCAGCGCTGCCGTGACCTCCAGACGCTCCCCCGGGTCAGCGCGGCGCGCGGGGCGCCTTGCCGTCCATCTCCAGCCTCATCCTCGCGATCTTGTGGTGCACGAGGGCGGCTTCAGGCCCGTTGACCTCGAGATAGCGCAGGGCGGCCGCTATGTCGTTGCCCCGGAACGACCTGACCCGCGGGTTGAACCAGCTGAGCGCTATCCCGATCTGCCGCACGAGCAGCGCGTCGGTACAGATGGCCACCGTGAGTGTGTGTTTACTTACAAAGTCGTTGATCGACGCGCGCTGCTTCGCGTTGGGGCCGCCACCGGCCGTCACCACCAGAGTCCTGGTGCACGTGGGCGGGAGCGCCAGCACGGTCTGCATGTAGAGCTCCCAGTCCTCGTCGCTCGGCGGTTCCCTGCCGTGGACGGCGATGAGCACGTGCTCCGTCGTGTCGAACAGCATGGTGGGATGGGTCATCGTCTCACCGAGCGCCCACGGAGCTTACGTCCTCGCGCCGCCGAGCCGCCAGTTCGCGCACGTGAGCGCGGGGACAGCCGCGCGCGCGGCGGCCGGGCAGGGGTTCGCGAAGTCCATGCGTTGCACCTAGGACGGTTCGATCGATGCAGCAACGACCCGGAGCGACTTTCGGCGCGGCGCTGGCCTGAAGCGCGGCGCGGACCGCGATGGCGCTCCCGCGGCGTCGGGCCCCGCGCGCGGTCGCGTTCCCGCCGCGGCGCGAGGGGGCCGCGGCGGATGACGCCGCCCGAGCGCGATGACGTCGGCGGGCGCTCGCGGCGTTCGCGGCGTGCGGCGCTCGGCGCGCCCAGGGCGTACCCGAGTTGTTTCCAAAGGATTTCATGACGTGCTGCTGGGCAATCGCACCGGAGGCTGTCAGCTGCGCTGTGGTCTATACTACGGAACGTGCGTGAGAGGTCACCCTCCCGTCGCGGCGACGCACTGCAATGCTGCACCGAGGCTTGACGGATGACCCCAACCGCATGTAGCGCTCGATCGGTGGGTTGTATTGTCCAGCAAACAGGGCCGGCGCCCTGTCTGCTGCGGATGCCAATGTGACCACCTCGCCGGGGGAGGGTAGTTTCGCGATGCGCGTGCTGGAAAACTTCGTCGGCGGCGCCTGGACTCGCTCTTCGGGGAAGACGCACCTCGAGGTGAAGAACCCGGCGACCGGGGAATCTCTGGCCAGGGTTCCGCTCTCGACGGCGGCGGACGTCGACGCGGCGGTGAAGGCCGCGCAGGCGGCGTTTCCCGGGTGGAGCGCGACGCCGCCGGTGCAGCGGGCGCGCTACCTCTTCAAGCTGCGCGAGGTCTTCGACGCCCACCGCGACCAGATCGCGGCCATCTGCACCTCCGAGCACGGCAAGACGCTGGCCGAGGCCAGGAACGATTTCGGGCGCGGCATCGAGAACGTCGAGCACGCGGCCGGCATCCCGGCGCTCATGATGGGGCAGGCCCTCGAGGACGTCGCGTCCGGGATCGACTGCCAGGCGATCCGCCAGCCGCTCGGCGTCTTCGCGGCGATCACGCCGTTCAACTTCCCCCCGATGGTCCCGCTCTGGTTCCTGCCGTATGCGATCGCGACGGGGAACACCTTCGTCCTCAAGCCGTCGGAGCAGGTGCCGCTCTCGCAGCAGCGCATCTTCGAGCTGATCGAGCAGGTCGGGCTGCCGCCCGGGGTCGTCAACCTGGTCCACGGCGGCCGCGACGTGGTGAACGCCTTCTGCGAGCACAGGGACATCGCGGGCGTGTCGTTCGTCGGCTCGTCGTCGGTCGCGCGCCACGTGTACAAGAGCGCGGCGGAGGCGGGCAAGCGGGTCCAGGCGCTCGGCGGGGCGAAGAACTTCCTCGTGGTGATGCCGGACGCCGAGCGGCTGAAGACGATCGTCAACGTCGCCGAGTCCATCTACGGCTGCTCCGGCCAGCGCTGCCTCGCCGGCAGCGTCGTCGTGTGCGTCGGCGACACCTACGAGGCCGTGCGCGAGGGGCTCGTCCGCTACGCGAGGGCGATCGTGCTGGGCGACGGGTCGAAGCAGGGGGTGACCATGGGCCCGGTGATCTCGGCGGCGCACCGGGACCGGGTGCTCTCGTACATCAAGCAGGGCGTGGCCGAGGGGGCGACGCTGCTCCTCGACGGCCGGGACGCCACGGTCGAGGGGTACCCGCACGGCAACTGGGTCGGGCCGACGATCTTCGACGACGTGCGGCCGGGGATGGTGATCGCGACCGAGGAGATCTTCGGCCCGGTCGCCTGCCTGATGCGCGCGAAAGACCTCGACGAGGCGATCGCGATCGCGAACCGGAGCGAGTACGGCAACGCGGCGTCGATCTTCACGTCGAGCGGCCGCGCCGCGCGCGAGTTCCAGCACCGCGTCACCGCCGGGATGGTCGGCGTGAACATCGGCGTCGCGGCGCCGATGGCCTTCTTCCCCTTCGGCGGCCAGAAGGGCAGCTTCTTCGGCGACCTCAAGGCGCACGGCCCGACGGCCATCGACTTCTACACAGAGCGCAAGATCGTCATCACGAGGTGGTTCTGATGGCACGAAACGTACTTGGCGGGCTGATCCAGTGCTCCACCCCGATCAACGACGAGGGCGCCTCCGTCGCGGCCATCCGGGACGCGATGTTCGAGAAGCACCTCCCGTTCATCGACGAGGCGGGGAAGAAAGGCGTGCAGATCCTCTGTTTGCAGGAGGTCTTCAACACGCCTTATTTCTGTCCCTCGCAGGACGCGAAGTGGTGCGACGTGGCCGAGCCCGTCCCCGGCCCGACGGTGGAGCGGCTCGCCGCCTACGCCAAGAAGTACAAGATGGTGATGATCATCCCGATCTACGAGCGGGAGATGGCCGGCGTCTATTACAACACGGCCGCCGTGGTCGACGCCGACGGCACGTACCTCGGCAAGTACCGGAAGACGCATATCCCGCACACGAACGGGTTCTGGGAGAAGTTCTTCTTCAAGCCGGGGAACCTCGGGTATCCCACGTTCCAGACGCGGTATGCGCGGATCGGCGTTTACATCTGCTACGATCGGCACTTCCCGGAGGGGGCGCGGCTGCTCGGCCTGAACGGCGCGGAGATCGTGTGGAACCCCTCGGCGACGGTGGCCGGGCTCTCCCAGTACCTCTGGAAGCTCGAGCAGCCCGCGCACGCCGTGGCCAACGGCTACTTCATCGCCGCCTCGAACCGCGTCGGCACCGAGGCGCCGTGGAATATAGGCAAGTTCTACGGCACGAGCTACTTCTGCGACCCGAGGGGCAGCTTCCTCGCGACCGGGAGCGAGGACAAGGACGAGCTCGTCGTCGCCGAGATGAACCTCGACATGATCGAGGAGGTCCGCAGGACGTGGCAGTTCTACCGCGACCGCCGGCCCGAGAGCTACGGCGAGCTCACGAAGCAGCTGCCCTGAGGGCCCTCGGCCGCGGCGAGAGGACGGCGCGCGCTGGCCGAGCCATGCGAAGTCCACCGCGAGGGCACCAGCAGCGCCGGGGCGCTGGTCGCGGGCGGCACTCTCCCCCGGCGTTTCCCTCGCCATGGCGGCGCCGCCCCCCGCAGGGGACACGCCGCCCGGCGCTCACCCGCGGAGAAGCGACATGGGCATCCTGATCAAGAACGGCGAGATCATCACAGCGAGCGACCGGTTCGTCGGCGACGTCTACTGCGAGGAAGGGAAGATCGCCGCCGTCGGCGTGGGGCTCGCGAAGGAGCGCGCGGGGGACACGGTGATCGACGCCTCGGGCCAGCTCATCTTCCCCGGCGGGGTCGACGCCCACGTGCACATGGAGCTGCCGTTCATGGGGACGGAGAGCTCGGACGACTTCGAGACAGGCACCGCGGCGGGCGTCGCCGGGGGCACTACCTCGATCATCGATTTCGTGATCCCGAGCCGCGGGCAGTCGCTGCTCGACGGGCTCGCGATGTGGAACGAGAGGGCGAAGAAGGCGGTGGCCGACTACGCCTTCCACATGGCCGTCACCTGGTTCGGCGACGAGACCCTCGACGAGATGGCCGTCTGCACGCGCGAGCACGGCATCCCGTCGTTCAAGACCTTCATGGCCTACCGCGGGGCCATCGGCGTCGACGACCCGGAGCTCATCCAGGTGATGGAGGCCGCGAAGGGGCTCGGCGCGCTGGTGACCGTCCACGCCGAGCACGGGGACGCCGTCGTCGCGCTCCAGAAGAAGCTCCTGAAGGAGGGCAAGACGCACCCGCGGTACCACGCCCAGAGCCGCCCCGCGCCGATCGAGGGGGAGGCGACGGGGCGCGCGATCATGCTCGCCCGGATGATCGGCGAGCCTATCTACATCGTCCACCTCACCTGCAAGGAGGCGCTCGCCGCGGTCGCCGAGGCGCGGAGCCGGGGGCAGGTGGTCATGGCCGAGACGTGCCCGCAGTACCTCCTGCTCGACGACTCGGTCTACGAGAAGCCCGGCTTCGAGGGGGCGGCGTACGTGATGAGCCCGCCGATCCGGCCGAAGGGCCACCAGGACGCGCTGTGGGCCGCGCTCTCGTCGGGGCTCATCCAGACCGTGGCGACCGACCACTGCCCCTTCAACCAGGTCGGCCAGAAGGACATGGGCAAGGACGACTTCTCGCGCATCCCGAACGGCGCCGCCGGCATCGAGAACCGCCTCGCGCTCCTCTGGACCTACGGAGTGCTCGCGGGGCGGATCGACGTCCACCGCTTCGTCGATCTCTTCTCCACGCAGCCGGCCAAGATCTTCGGGCTGTACCCGCGCAAGGGCTCGATCGTGCCGGGCGGCGACGCGGATCTCGTCGTCTTCGACCCGCAGGGGACGAGCACGATCTCCGCCAAGACCCACCACCACCGGTGCGACAGGAGCATCTTCGAGGGCTTCGAGGTGAAGGGGAAGCCGACGCACGTGATCGTGAACGGCCGGGTGCAGTGCTCGGACGGCAAGCTCGACGTGGAGCGCGGCGCGGGCCGCTACCTGCCGCGCCGGCTCGGCCCGAGCCAGGGCGCCCGAGCCGTGTAGCCGCCATCGTTGGATGACCGCGCGAGCACCAGCATGACCAGAGCCCCGACCCGCCTGTCAGCCCTCCCGTCCGGCCGGATCGAAGAGCGATTCGAGGACAAGAACCCGCGCTACACAGAGGCCGAAGCGTTCGCCGAGGCGAACCGGTGCCTCTACTGCGCCGACGCGCCCTGCGTAAGGGCGTGCCCGACGGAGATCGACATCCCGAGCTTCATCCGGAAGATCGCGACGGGCCAGGTGAAGGGCGCCGCCCGGACCATCCTCACGGCCAACCTGCTCGGCCAGTCGTGCGGGCAGGCCTGCCCCGTGGAGGTGCTCTGCGCGGGCGACTGCGTCTACAACGCGTGGGGGCGCGAGCCGATCGCGATCGGCCGCCTCCAGCGCTACGCGGTCGAGGCGGCGCTCGCGAAGGATCCGGGGCTCCTCCGGGCGAAGCCGCCCACGGGCAGGAGCGTCGCGCTCGTCGGCGCGGGGCCGGCGTCGATCGCGGCGGCGGGCTACCTCGCGCTCGAGGGGCACCGCGCCGTGATCTTCGAGCGCAAGTCGATCCCGGGCGGGCTGAACACGCTCGGGATCGCGCCCTACAAGATGAAGGGGCACGAGGCGCTGCGCGAGATCGAGTGGGTGATGTCGCTCGGGGACATCGAGCTCCGCGCCGGCGTGTCGGTCGTCGAGCAGGCGGCCGCGCCGGGGGAGGTCTCGGCGCGCGACCTGCTCGCGGAGTTCGACGCTGTCTTCCTCGGGCTCGGCCTCGGCGACGACGCGCGCCTCGGCATCCCCGGGGAGGACGGCGAGGGCGTGGTGGGCGCGACAGCGTTCATCGAGCGGCTCAAGGCCGATCCGCGCCTCGAGCTGACGGGCGTGCGGCGCGCGGCCGTCGTCGGCGGCGGCAACACGGCGCTCGACGTCGCCCACGAGCTCGCGCTGCTCGGCGTGGACGTGGCGATCGTGTACCGCCGGTCCGAGGCGGAGATGTCGGGCTACGCGCACGAGCTCGAGGGCGCGCGGGTCGCCGGCGCGCGGCTCATCGAGAACCGGGTGCCGGTCGAGGTGGTGCGCGACGGCGGGCGGCTCGTCGGGCTGCGGATCGCGCCCGCGGACGCGCGGCCGGCGGACGCGCGGCGGGAGGCGCCGCAGGGCGCCGCGCAGGCGGCGGAGGAGCTCGTGCCGGCCGACCTCGTCGCGGTCGCGATCGGGCAGAGCCGGGCGACGCGGGTGGCGCTCGCTTTCGAGGGCGTGGCGCTCGACGCGAGGGGGCGCGTGGTGGTCGACCCGGCAACGCACCGCACGGGCAACCCGAGGGTCTACAGCGGCGGCGACTGCGTGAACGGCGGCAAGGAGGTCGTCAACGCGGTCGCCGAGGCGAAGATCGCCGCGCGCGCGATGCACGAGGCGATGATGCAGCGGGCGGGCGGCGCGGCGCCCGGGCCCGCACCGCAAGGGGAGTGAGCGATGGCCGATCTCTCTATCGACTTCGCCGGGATCAAGAGCCCGAACCCGTTCTGGCTCGCCTCGGCGCCGCCGACCAACACAGGCGACCAGGTCCGGCGCGCCTTCGACGCCGGCTGGGGCGGCGCGGTCTGGAAAACGCTCGGAAACCCGATCGTCAACGTGTCGAGCCGGTTCGGAGGCATCGATTACGGCACGATGCGGCTCATGGGGCTCAACAACGTCGAGCTCATCACCGACCGCCCGCTCGAGGTGAACCTCCGGGAGATGCGCGAGGTCAAGCGGCGCTACCCGGGCCACGCGCTCATCGCGTCGCTGATGGTCGAGACCAAGGACGAGTGGCGCGAGATCATCCGCAAGGCCGAGGACACGGGCGCCGACGGGCTCGAGCTCAACTTCGGCTGCCCGCACGGGATGTGCGAGCGCGGCATGGGCTCGGCGGTCGGCAACGAGCCGGCGGTCCTCCAGGAGATCGCGCGCTGGGCCGTCGAGTTCGCGACGACGCCGGTCATCGTGAAGCTCACGCCCAACGTCGGCGACATCCTCGAGCCGGGCGAGGCGGTGCTCCGCTCCGGGGCGCACGGCATCTCGCTGATCAACACGATCAAGTCGCTCATGGGGGTCGATCTGGAGCGGATGGTCCCGCTGCCGCGGGTCGGCGGCGCGTCGACCAACGGCGGCTACTGCGGGCCCGCGGTCAAGCCGATCGCGCTCCACATGCTGAGCCAGCTGGCGCGCCACCCCGAGATCGGCCGGCTGCCCATCTCCGGCATCGGCGGCATCTCGAACTCCCGCGACGCCGCGGAGTTCATCGCGCTCGGCGCGACCAGCGTGCAGGTGTGCACCGCGGTGATGCACCACGGCTACCGCATCGTCGAGGAGATGATCGAGGGGCTCGGCGACTGGCTCGACGAGCACGGGATGCGCTCGGTGAGCGAGCTCCGCGGCCGGGCGGTCGCGCAGGTGCAGGAGTGGGGCGAGCTCGACCTCTCGTACCGCGTGGTGGCCGATATAAGCGCCGAGAAGTGCATCGGGTGCCAGCTCTGTTACGTGGCGTGCATGGACGGGGCGCACCAGTGCATCCACCTGCCCGGCAGGACGGAGGCGGAGGCGCGCGCGGCGGGGCACACGCACATCCCGAAGGTCATCCCGGACCGCGCCGTGACGGCGAACCCGAGCGGGGTCGCGGCGCCGTCGCGCGTCCCTTTCGTGGACGAGGAGGAGTGCATCGGCTGCAACCTGTGCGCGCTTGTGTGCCCGGTGTCCGGGTGCATCACGATGAAGGAGGTGCCTTCAGGCAGGCCGCCTGAGACGTGGAACGACCGTGTCCAGAAGGGGACAGACTTCGTGCCTGGCGGCCTGGAAGCGACCGCCCGCGCGCGGAGCTCTTGATCCCGGGCTCCTCACCCGCCGGCCTGGAGCCCGCGACGACCGCGAACGCGCACGCGCCGGCGGAGCTCGCAGGGAGGAGCATCGATGTCCTTGATAAATGACGATCTCGCGCCCACGCCGGAGGCGGCGCGCACCTGGAAGCTGGGGCACTTCGCGGCGCTCTGGATCGGGATGGCCGTGTGCATCCCGACGTACACGATGGCCTCCGGGCTCATCGATCAGGGCATGAGCTGGCAGCAGGCGCTCGCGTGCGTGGCGCTCGGCAACGTCATCGTGCTGCTCCCGATGATCCTGAACGCGCACGCGGGCACCCGGTACGGCATCCCGTTCCCTGTGTTCGCCCGCGCGTCGTTCGGGGTGACGGGCGCGAACGTGCCCGCGGTGCTGCGCGCGCTGGTCGCCTGCGGGTGGTTCGGCATCCAGACGTGGCTCGGCGGACAGGCGCTCTGGCAGCTCCTCCTCGCGCTGGTGCCCTCCGTGGAGGCGCCGCTCACCTCGGCGGCGTTCAAGGGGGCGATCGGCATCCACCCCGGCGAGCTCCTCGGGTTCGCCGTCTTCTGGCTGATCAACCTGTATTTCATCCTGAAGGGCACGGAGTCGATCAAGTTCCTCGAGACATGGGCGGCGCCGTTCCTCATCGTCATGGGCATCGGGCTGCTCGGCTGGGCGTACGCGCGCGCGGGCGGGTTCGGCCCGATGCTGTCGCAGCCGTCGAAGATCCCCGAGGGGCAGTTCCTCAGCGTGTTCGCGCCGGGCCTCACCGCGATGGTCGGGTTCTGGGCCACGCTCTCGCTGAACATCCCGGACTTCACGCGGTACGCGCGCAGCCAGCGCGACCAGGCGCTCGGGCAGGCGCTCGGCCTGCCGGCGACCATGGTGCTTTTCTCGTTCATCGGCGTGGCGGTCACGTCGGCGACGCCGGTGATCTTCGGGGAGCTCATCTGGGACCCGGTGAAGCTGCTCGCCCGGATCGGGGGCGCGTTCATCATGGTCCTCGCGATGGTGGGCCTGTCGGTCGCCACGCTGTCGACGAACCTGGCGGCCAACGTCGTCTCGCCGGCCAACGATTTCTCCAACCTTTCGCCCCACCGCATCTCGGCCCGGGCGGGCGGCGTGATCACGGCCATCCTCGGCGCGGTGATCCTGCCGTGGAAGCTCATCGAGTCCTCGAAGGGGTACATCTTCACATGGCTGGTCGGCTACTCCGCGCTCCTCGGGCCGATCGGCGGGATCATGATCGCCGACTACTTCCTCCTCCGGAGGACGCGGCTCGAGGTCGACGACCTGTACCGGCGCGGCGGGGCCTACGAGTACCAGGGCGGGGTGAACTGGCGGGCGATGGCGGCCCTCGCGATCGGCGTGCTCATCAACGTGCCCGGCTTCCTGGCCGAGGCGGTCCCGTCGATGAAGGACGGGGTCCCGGAGGTGCTGCGCTCGATCTACACGTACGCGTGGTTCGTGGGGTTCTTCGTCTCGGGAGGGCTCTACGTGCTGTTCTCGATGGCCGGCCGGGCGGCGCCCGCAGCCGCGACAGCGGCGCGGGGGGCGTCGCCGGCGCGCTGATGCGGGAGGGCGCGTCGCCGGCGCGCTGAAGCGGGGAGGGCGCCCCCGAGGGAGGGGCGCCCCGCGGGCTCGGGTCAGGGGGCGAGCTTCACGACGAACGCGTCCCCGAGGTCGTACGTGCCCACGCCGATCACGTTGCCGGCGCTGTCCACGGCCACATCGAGGATCCCGCCGCGGTTCGCTTCGCCGATCGGGTCGACGGACCACAGCACGTCGCCCGACGGCGAGAGCTTCGCGACAGCGCCGTTCGGGTTGATGATCACGTTGCCCGCGCCGTCGACGGCAACGGCATTGAGGCTGTGGTGGCCGTGGAGCGCGCCGAGGCCGGTCGTGTCGACGCTCCACAGGGGCGCGCCCGAGGCGGCGAGCTTCGTCACGGCGCCGCCGAAGGTGACGACCAGCTCACCGGAGGGGGCCACGGCGACGTCGGCGTCCTGCGTCGTGTCGGAGACGACCCGGCTCCAGACGTGGTTGCCGGCCGCATCGAACTTCGCAAGGTACATGCCGACAGCCACCGGCGAGCTCGCGAGCGGCCCGCCGCCGAGGTCGAGCATGCCGAAGTAGCTGCCGAGGACGATGACGTTGCCGGCGCCGTCCGCGGCGACGCTCATGGGTCCGCTCCCGTGCGCGTTCGTAGGAGATGCGAGCGCAGGTGACGTCCCTGGGGATGGCGCCGCTCTTCGTCTGAGGCGCTCGCGCCCCTGGCCGCTGGCATCCACGGCGTCGGGCGCGGCGGCCCGTTCGGATGGCGTGCGGCGGCCCGTTCGGATGGTGTACGGACGGTGCGCGGCCGCAGCGTGCGGTCGCGCTCGGCCGCGCACCACGCCAGCCTGGCTCGCCGCTCGGCGGGCGCACGCGCCGCCGCGGCGGATTTCGTGACACGCGCTGCGAGGTGACCGGAACTGACAACAGTGAGGGCGAGGAGCCCTCGCTGGAGGACACATGGTTCTGGAACATGCAGCGACGAAGAACCCGCCGAATCTCGGTCTCACGACGATTGCCATCGCGAAGAACGGAGAGGCCGAGCATGTCTGATCATACCGAGCGGGAAGAATTGCTCGACGACCACCGTCCGGAGCTCGCGCGGCTGCTGCGGAGCCAGCTGACGCGCAGCGGCGCCACCGCGTCGCTCTCTGGATATCTGCTCTCCCTGCGAGAGCCGACAGGCTATCTCATCGCGATCGGCCTGCAGGAGCGCGACCCGAACCTCGAGCCCGAGCGCGCGCTCCGCTCGGCCCTGGCCACCGGCGTGCGCGCGCCGCTCCTGACCGGCGTGATGGCGCGCTCGGCGCTGGCCGAGATCATCGCCCCGCTGGCGCCGGTCACGCGAGCGGTCGCCGTGGAGCTGAAGAAGCCGGTCCCTTCCGGCACGCTGCGCGTCGTCGTGGCGGCGGCCAGCGGGGCGGAGGTCTTCACCGTGAAGCTCTCGGACCTGCCGTCCGGCTGAGCGACCGGCCCCGCTCCAGCGCGCCGGGCCGTCCGCGACGCGCTGCTGGCGCTCCCTGGTCCGCGCTGCCTCGTAGAGCGGTGATTCGCTGCCTCGTAGAGCGGTGATTCGCTGCCTCGTAGAGGGTGATTCGCTGCCTGGCACATCGTCACCACTTCCGTCCCTGGTTGAACGGGAGTTCTTGCCGAGTTGCCGAGCCCGAAAGCCCCTGCTCACCGGGTGCGCGGGGACCCTGCCAGCCTCAGGTGCCCTCGCTCTAGCAGCCCATTCTGGACTGATCGTTCCAGAATGAGCCGTGTGACCCTCGCTCCAGCAGCCCATTCTGGACTGCTCATTCTGGACTGATCGTTCCAGAATGAGCCGTGTGACCCTCGCTCCAGCAGCCCATTCTGGACTGCTCATTCTGGACTGATCGTTCCAGAATGAGCCGCGTGACCCCCGCTCCAGCAGCCCATTCTGGACTGCTCATTCTGGACTGATCGTTCCAGAATGAGCCGTGTGACCCTCGCTCCAGCAGCCCATTTTGGACTGCTCATTCTGGACTGATCGTTCCAGAATGAGCCGTGTGACCCTCGCTCCAGCAGCCCATTCGGACTGATCATTCTAGACTGATCAGTCAGGGATGAGCGCAGGAGCGAGGACAGCTGGGCTGGAGCATGGGCCAGCCCGCGCCGCGCGACCGACAGCGGCTCCTCCGCCGGGCAGCTCAGCGACTTCCCGTGCCACAACGGGAACCAGGGACGAACTTGGGCGACGAGGTACTCGTTGAGCGCTCACGCGTCGAGCGCTCACGCGTCGAGCGCTCACGCGTCGAGCGCTCACGCGTCGAGCGCTCACGCGTTCGCGTAAACGCGCCGCTCGCTCGAGTCGAGCCCCAGGTACACCACGCGGCGGTCCAGGCTCGGGCCCCCGCGCTCCGCGTCCTCCGGCGCCGGCCGGCGGTCGCCGGCCTCGTCGCCCCTGCGCAGCGCCTCGTACTCGTCGACCGAGGTGTGCCGGCACGCGTCGAGCGGGGCGTCGATCTGGAGCTCGGCCACGAGCGCCCCGGCCTCCGGACGGACCCTGGCCGCGAAGAACTCGGCGCAGCAGCCCGATCCGTAGCTGAACAGCCCGACGCGCTTCCCTTCGAGAGCGCGGGCCTCGGCGTTGAGCAGGGACGCGAGCGCGAGGTAGAGCGAGCCCGTGTAGATATTGCCGATGCGCGCCGGCAGATCGAGCGAGGGCTCCACCTCGACGGCGAAGCTCTCGTCCGCAGCCTGCTCGGTCAGGCCGTCCATCATCCGCCGGTGCCGGTGGGCCTTGCGGGCCATCTTGCCGTAGGGGACGTGGTAGCAGGTGCGCGCGAGCGGCTCGCCGTCGCCGCCCAGGCGGCGCCACTCGTCGTAGGCGCCGGCGAGGGCGTCCAGGTAGCACTGCACCGAGAAGTGGCCGTCGACGAGCGCCTCCTTGTGGTGGAGCGGCCGCCAGAAATCGTAGACGTCGCGCGCATAGGTGCCGGTCCGGCCGACCTCGATCTCGACGAGGCGCGGGCGCTCGCGCACGAGCAGCGCCACGGCGCCGGCGCCCTGGGTCGGCTCGCCCGCAGAGCCGAGCGCGTAGCGCGCCACGTCGGAGCAGACGACGAGGGCGGCGCGGCCGCGGGCCGAGCCCGAGGCGATCCAGTCCACCGCGTTGAGCAGGCCGGCGGTACCCCCGAAGCAGGCGTGCTTGGCCTCGAAGACCCGGCACGCGCTGGGCAGCCCGAGGAGGCCGTGAAGGAAGGAGGCCGCCGGCTTCGAGTGATCCACGGCGGTCTCGGTGCCCACGACGCAGAGCCCGATGTCCGCCGGGCTCGCGCCCGAACGCTGGAAAAGGCGGCGAGCCGCGTTGGCCCCGAGGGTGATCGGATCCTCATCGGGCGCCGCGATCGCCATCCGGCGGGTGCCCAGGCCGGTCAGGTACTTGGACGGCGCGACGCCCCGGGCCTCGGCGAGCTCGCTGAGCTCGACGAAGCGGCGGGGGACGCTGAGGGCGATCGCATCGATGCCGATGGGGGGAAAGTCAGGACGTACGCTCATCCCCTGCATCGTAGGGGCGCATTGTGCAGAGACCATCGAGCCTCTGCGAAAGCTCGGAGGAGCCCGCCGGCCCGCCGGCCGCCCAGTGCCGGGGCGCGGCGCCCGGCGTGCGCTGATTCGCGGCGCCCGGCTGCGCTGAGCTGCGGCGCCCGGCTGCGCTGAGCTGCGGCGCCCGGCCGCGCTGAGCTGCGGCGCCGGGCCTGCGCCGGGGCGTCGCGCCCGGCCCGCACCCCGCCGCGCACAACCACCCTCACAGGACACATGTCATGTGACAGTCGCCAGGAAAAATCACGTTCGGGTCAAATTCGTCACCACATCTCGTTTCAATTGTGCAATCTCGTATGGCGCGTTCTTGCGCCCTAGCGCTCGAGGTTCATGTGAAGCTCTCCCGGTCTGCCATGTTGGTTCCGCTTCTTGGGTTGGGTGTTCTGATGATGACCGGCGCGGCGGGGTGCTCCTGCAGCTCCGGAGCGGAAGGCGACGCAGGTGCGGCGGCCGGAGATAACAGCGTCGGTGGAGGCGGCGGCGCGGGCGGCGAGGGCGGCGCGGCCGACGGCGAGGGCGGCGAGGGCGGCAACGACGAGATCGGCTCCGGCTCCAGCGGCAACATGGGAGGCGCGCCGCCGGTCACGCCCGACACGGCGTGTGTCGCCACAGTCGCCGAGGCCACGCTCACGAAGCGGCCGGTCGACATCATCTTCGTGATCGACAACTCGTCCAGCATGGCGAACGAGATCATCAGCGTACAGAACAACATCAACGAGAGCTTCGCCTCGATCATCGGTGAGAGCGGCATCGACTACCGCGTCATCATGATCTCGGCGCACGGCACCGCGCAGGTCGACGACTCCATCTGCGTCGGCGCCCCGCTGAGCTCGGCGAGCTGCGCCCCGGCCGTCCCGGAGCAGCCGGGGAACAACCCGCCGGTCTTCTACCATTACAGCCACGAGATCAGGAGCAACGACGCGCTCTGCGTGCTCCTCGGCAGCTACAACGCCGTCCAGCCAGACCAGTACGGCGTCGCGCCGAACGGGTGGTCGGAGTGGGTGCGCGAGGACTCGCTCAAGGTGATCACCGTGATCACCGACGACCACGTGGGCTGCCAGTCGACGCACCTCGAGCGCAACATCTATATCGACGACACAAGGCAACCGCTGGACGAGGTCGTCGAGGATTTCGAAGATCTGCTGTTCGGCCTGGACCCGGTGGTCTTCGGCGACGCGAGCGCGCCCAACTACGTGTTTCACAGCATCGTCGGGCTCCAGGAGAACACGCCGGCCACGGACGCTTACGGGCCCGACGGCGACGTGGTCGAGGAGATGTGCGGCACCGCCGTCGCGCCCGGCACGGGCTACCAGGCGCTCAGCAAGCGGACCGGCGGCCTCAGGTTTCCGCTCTGCCAGACGAGCTCCTACGATGTGGTGTTCCAGGCGATCGCGGAGGGCGTCATCACCGGCGCGGTGGTCGCGTGCGACTTCGCGGTGCCGGACTCGCCGCCGGGGGAGGTCATCGATCTCTCGACCGTGGTCGTCCAGTACACGCCCGGCGACGGCAGCGAGCCGCAATCGTTCGACCAGGTGTCGAGCGCGCAGGCGTGCGCCGCGGGCTCGTTCTACATCGAGAACGACACGATCACGCTCTGTCCCGACACGTGCCAGGCGGTCCAGGCCGACGCCGAGGCGGCGGTCGACGTCCTCTACGGCTGCGACCCCGAAGCGGCGAAGTGAGCTCCCCAGCCAGCCGGGCGCGCGTCCGCCGCCCGGCCGGCGTCGATGTGATTGACGGGCACTCTCCCCTCGCTGCAGGGCCACCCCTGAGGAATCCCCTCATTTGCAGCCATTTCAGCGGAGAAATTGAACAGGGAGGCGAGGAGACAGGGAGTATTTGAAGATTTTTCTCCCCGTCTCCCCGCCTCCCTGTGAATTTTCCGAAGAATTTGAGGGGATGCCTCAGGGGCCACCCAGCTTGCTTGCGACGTCGCCTGTACAGCGCGACAAAACGGCTTCATCGCCGAGGAGGCGAAAGCGGCGTGGAATGTGCTCTTCCCTTGGCACCGTGGCGGCCTGTCTCTGCAAAGGCCCGCGCTTCACATCTCGCCCTCGTCGAGCCAGCCGTGAGCGAGCGCGAGGATCCGCGCGTTGTCGGGCACGTCGCGCAGGAAGCGCTCGCGCCAGGCCGGATCGCTGATCCTCCCGGCCCGGACGAGCAGCCCGTTGCGGGCCAGGGCGATGGCGCCCCTGGCCTCGGCCAGCTGGCCTGCCGCCGCCAGCGCCTCGGCGTGGACCAGGCGCACGAGGAAGCCCTCCTCCTCCTCGCGGTCCGACTCGAGCAGCGACAGCGCCTCCGTCGTCGCCGCGAGCGCCTCGCCGGCGCGCCCGAGCTCGAGCAGGGCGCGCGCGCGGGCCGCCATGGCCGCGGGCAGCCGCTCCGGCACCGCCCTCGCGAGCGCCTCGGCCGCCCGCGACTCCTCCTCGGCCAGCGCAGGCTCGCCCGCGAGCAGCAGGACCCGCGCGAGCTGGAGCCGGCTCTCGCACTCCCGGCGCCGGTCGCCGCGGCGCTCCAGCGCCTCGATCGAGCTCCGCAGGGCCGCCCTGGCCGCGTCGACCTCGCCCGAGTGCGCGAGCGCGAGGCCGAGGTTCTGGAGGGCGTTCGGGACCCTGTCGTCGAGCGCCATCCGCTCCGCCTCCTCCAGCCCGGCGCGGAGCACCTCGGCCGCGGCGTCGAAGTACCCGAACTGGACGTAACAGAGCCCCATGTTGAGCCGCGCCCTGCACGCCTCGCGGCGATCGCCGATGTCCTCGAACGCGGCGAGCGCCGCGCCCATGCTCGCGATGCAGGCGCTCGGGTCGCCGTTGTGCTGCCGGAGCAGCCCGTGCAGGTAGAGCAGCTTCGCCTCCGTCATGAGGTCGGCGGCCGACGCGTCCTCCGTCGCCTGCTCGACCGCGTCGATCAGCGCGTCAACGCACGCGTAGCGGCCGCCGAGCAGGAGCACGATCGCCCCCTCGAGCAGGCAGGCGTTCCGCGCGATGAGCGCGCCCGCGAGCGGCTCGGTGCCGAGGACCGCCATCATCCAGCGCTCGACGCGCTCGTAGTGGCCCTGCTTGTGCCCCGCCCCGGCGAGCTGGGTGAACGCCGAGAACCACGCCACGGAGCCCGGCGCGACGTGCCGCGTCGCCTCGACCCCGCGCTGCTCCGCGAGCGCGGCCTCCCCGCGCCAGAGCAGCGCCTCGGCCTCGACCAGGCGGAGCGCGCCCACGGTGTCCGGATCCGGGGCGCAGGCGATGCCGCGCTCGGCGCAGGCGATCGCCGCGGCGAGGTCGTTGCCGTGCAGGGCCTTGTCGGCCGCGCGCAGGTACCACTCCGCCGCCTTCGCCGTCTCCTCGCCGCGCTCGAAGTGCTCGGCGAGGAGCATCGGGTCGCCCTCGCCGGCCGCCTCGAGGAAGCTGCCCGCGAGCGCGTGGCCGATGCGGAGGTCGCGCGCGGTCAGCATGCCGTAAGCGGCCTCGCGCACGAGCGCGTGGCGGAAGCAGTACTCGGCGTTGTCGCGCCGCCGCCCCTCGCCCCGCCGCACGATCACCTCGCGCCGGAGCAGCTCCGAGAGGAGCGGCGCTATGTCGATGCTCCCGAGCAGCGCCGCGACCGCGCTCGCCCTGAACGTCTCGCCGAAGATGCTCGCCGCCCGCAGCAGCCGCCGCGCCTCCGCGTCGAGCGTCTCCAGCCGCGCCTGCACCATCGCCACCACCGTCTCCGGCTGGCCCTCGCTCTTGCCCTCCGCGACGGCGCGGATCTGCTCCTCGAGGAAGAACGCGTTGCCGTCCGCGCGCTCGACGAGCCGCGCCACGAGGTCGTGCCGCGCGTGCGCGCCCAGCGCCTCGCGCACGAGCCGCTCGCTCGCGCGGCGCGGCAGCGGCGTCAGGTGGAGCTCGTGCGCGAGGCGGCCGTCCCAGAGCTTCGGGAAGACCCGGTGCACGTCGGGCCGCCCGAGCGCCAGCACGAGCAGCGGCACGTCCCGGAGCAGGCGCAGCGCGCCGTCCACCATCGTGACGGTGGGCAGATCCCCCCACTGCAGGTCCTCGAGCACGAGCAGCACGGGCCCCGCGCCGCACGCCGCGCCGAGAAAGTCCTCCCAGGCGAGGCGGAGCTGATCGCCCATCAGCACCGCGTCGCGCCGCGCGAGCCGGAGCTGCACGTCGTTCTCGTCCGGGAACGGCGCGCCGACGAGCTCGCCGAGGAAGGCCGCGACGCGGGGGGCGTCGAGCCCCGCGTGCTGCTCGACGCGGCTCCGGACCTTGCGCTGCCGCGCCTCCAGCGGCTCGCCCTCGACGATGCCGAGGGCGTGGCGGAGCGCGCTCGCGAGCAGGCCGAAGGCGGCGCCCGCGCCCATGGGGTCGCCCTGCCCGATCCACACCTCGATCGTGTCGCCGCGCTCGCGGAGCTTGCGGATGAGCTCCTGGCGCAGGCGCGACTTGCCCATCCCGGCCTCGGCGGTCACGAGCACCGCGCCGGCGGCGCCCTCGTCGATGCAGCGGTCGACCTCCGCCTCGAGCATCGCGAGCTCGCGCTCGCGGCCGACGTACGTGGTCGGCCTGCCGAGCAGCTGCGCGGTGCGCTCGTCGCGCGCCCCGTGCAGGACGCGCCCCGCGGCGTCCTCGGTGACGTCGAACCGGGCGCCGATGAGGCCCGCGGTCACCTCGTCGATGCGGACGCCCGCGAGGGGGAAGCGGTCGTCGTCGGCCGCGAGCATCTGGAAGGCGCGGTCGATCAGCTCGCCGACGGGCACGCGCGCGGCCATCTCCGCGCGGCCGGTGGCGAGGGCGACGGGCGCGCCGCCGAGCAGCTCCTTGAGGGCGAGCGCGCACCGAGCGGCCCGCGCCGCGAGGTCGGTCGGCGTGCCGGCGCCCGACAGCACGATGATCGGCGAGCGGCCCTCGAGGAGCTCGAGCTCGCCGCGGTACTGCTCGGCCACGTCGTGGAGCTGCCAGAGCTGCGCCCGGCGCGGCTCCTCTGCGGCGTCGCCCTCGGCGGGGCGCTCGCGGGTGACCACGAGGCACATCACGCGGCGCTCGCCGGTCGTGAGCTCCACCGCCCGCGGCGGGAAGGTGCGGGGCCCGCCCAGGTTGCTCTCGGGCGCGCCGATCTGCGCGAGCTCGTCCGCGACGGCGTCGCCGTCGATGGGCCGATCCGACGGAGATTTCGCGAGCATGCGGGCGATGAGGCGGTCGAGCGCCGCGGGGGTGCCGGGCCTGAGCTCGCGCACGCGGGGCGGGTCCTCGAGGAGGACCTTCATCAGGACGGCGAGCCCGCCGTTCCCCTGGAAGGCGGCGCGGCCGGTCAGGCACCGGTAGAGGATGCACCCGAGCGCGAACACGTCGGCGCGGGCGTCGACGCTGAGCTCGCCGCGCGCCTGCTCCGGGGCCATGTACCCGGGCGTGCCGAGGACGAGGCCCGCGGCCGTGAGCGGCTCGTCGGTGACGGCGCGGGCGAGCCCGAAATCGATGAGGCTGACCCGATCGAGCGCGCCTTCCTCGAGCAGCAGGTTGCTCGGCTTCAGGTCGCGGTGGACGAGGCCCAGCTTGTGGATGGCGCCGAGCGTCCTCGCGACGCGCAGGCCGAGCTCCACGGTCTCCTCGAGGGTGAGCCCCTTGTGCGTGAGCCGCTCGGAGAGCGTCTCGCCGTCGAGCCACGCCATGGCGATATACGGCTGCCCCCACGCGGTCGCGCCGTGCGCGACGTACCGCACGACGCCGGGCACGCGGGCGGCGGCGAGCGCCTGCGCCTCGCGCGCGAAGCGGCCGAGGTGCTGCGCGCCCTCGGTGGTGAGCAGCTTGATGGCCACGGCCTGGCCGGTCTCTCGATCGCGGGCCCGGTAGACGGCCCCCATGCCGCCCGAGGCCGCCAGGTGCTCGATGCAGAACCGGCCGTCTATGATGTCTCCTGCCTGCATCGCTCGCCGAGGACCCGAGGATGGTCCTCACCGGCTAGCAGCGTGCCAGCGAGCCGAGCTCTGCGTCCAGTGCTCATTCGGCCGCGCGCGACGCGCAAGCCGGCGTACGCCTTGTGGAAAACCGGGCGGGGCGGCGCCGCGCGAGCGCGCGCAGCGGGAGCCGGAAAACTTCGCGAAACAAAGTGGCGGCGCGGCAGAGGAGCCAGCGCGGCAGAGGAGCCAGCGCGGCAGAGGAGCCAGCGCGGCAGAGGAGCCGGCGCGACCGGCGGCGCAAAGGCGTCTTCGACGCGCTCCGGGTGGGGTTGCCAACGGGCGACTCGAACGCGAAGAAGGCCTGGTAACGGGAGGAGCGACCATGGCGACCATGACTCAGTTTCGTCAGCAGACGACCGGAGACGGCCCGGGGCCCGAGGCTCAGCCGATCTTGCGGCAGCGCGGGGAGGAGATTCAGCCCTACGGGGCGCTGGCACGCTATCCGCTCGGTCTGAACGACGACGTGCGCGCGGCGAGCGTCAAGGCGCTCAACCAGATCCTGAGCGACACGATGGTGCTGCGCGACATGTACAAGAAGCACCACTGGCAGGTGTCGGGCGCGACCTTCTACTCGCTGCACCTCTTGCTCGACAAGCACTATGAAGAGCAGGCCAAGCTCGTCGACGACCTGGCCGAGCGGGTGCAGACGCTCGGTGGCATCGCCATCGCGATGGCGCACGACGTCGCCGAGATGTCGAAGATCGAGCGGCCGCCGCGGGGCCGCGAGGAGGTGCCGGTGCAGATCTCGCGGCTGCTCGAGGCGCACGAGCAGATCCTGCTCGAGGCACACGAGGCGGCCGGCAAGGCGGCCGAAGGCGGCGACGACGGGACGGACGACCTGCTCGTCAGCCAGATCGTGCGCGTCAACGAGATGCAGGTGTGGTTCCTGTCCGAGCACCTCGTCGATACACCGCTCGTCCGGGCGCGGTAGGCGGAAGACGGAAGGGGCGTCATCGCCCTGGACAGGCGGGGTGGGTGGAGGAGAGCGAGCGCCAGACGAGCAGCGGCGCTCTCCTCATCGACGTCCATCAACGCGTGACGCGGAGGTCCAGGGACAGCGGTTGTTCCTGCGCGGGTCGCTCGCCGGAAGCGCGCCCCCCGTCCTACGACGCCGGCCCTCCGGTCCCCCTCGCCGCGCCCGCCGTCGACGCGATGAGCCGGACGAGGTCGTGGTCCTCGCCGAAGACCTCCGCCGCGATGTCGAGCGGCGTCTTGCCGTCGTGCCCCCGCAGATCCAGCCGCGCGCCCGCGCCGATCAGGATCCTCGCGCACGCCTCGAAGCCGTGCCAGAGCGCGTCGTGGAGGGGCGTGTAGCCGTTTGTCGCGCCCTGGTGATCGAGCGCGACGCCGGGCCACGCCGCGATGATCGCGGTGATGTCCGTGCGCCCGTTGTACACGGCCTTGTGCAGCGGGACCGCGCCGAAGGTCGGCTCGGTGGCGTTCACGTCCGCGCCGGCCTCGAGGAGCAGCTTGACGATCTCGGTGTGACCGTCGCGCGCGGCGACGAGCAGCGGCGTGTGCGCGTCGTTGAACCCGTTCAGCACAGGGTAACGTTCGTCGACGGCCGCCCCGGCCTCGATCAGCCTCCGCGCAGCCTCCACGTCGTTGGCCGTCACCGCGGCCATCAGCTGCTGGCCCTGGACCCTCGCCTCGTCCGACCGCTCTCGCGCTCGTATCAGGCGCTGCATCGTGACGAACTTCTCCTTGTCCAGAGCGTTGCTGGCGGCCTCGTACTCGATGTGCCGCTCCATCGAGAAGCCGTAGTGCGTCGGGATCCGCAGGCCCGCGTTCCTCTGCAGCAGGAGCTCCACGACGGCGGGCTGCTTGAACCAGACGGCCTCCACGAGCGGCGTATGCCCTGTGGAGTAGACCGGCGCGTCGACGGAGGCCCCCGCCTCCACGAGCATCCTCGCGACCTCGACGCTGCCTCCCTGGCAGGCCTTGTGAAGGGCCGTGGCCCCGGCGCGGCTGTCGACGGCGAACACGTCGGCGCCCGCGCCCAGGAGGAGCTGCGCCGCCTCGGCGTCCGCGCGGCCGGCGGCGATCATGAGGGCCGTCAGCCCCGTGGCCGGATCCCGCGCGTCCGGGCTCGCCCCCTCGCCGAGGAGGACCCGGACCGCGACCCTGTCGCCGTTCCACACGGCCTCGACGAGCCGCGCATCGAGCCCCGCCGGGCGCGGCTCGGGGCCGATGATCCAGGTCTCCGTCGCCAGAAACATGTGGAGGTGCTCCGGATCGGTGATCCCCGCGAGCGACTTCCGGGCCTCGGCGTACTCCGGGGACCGGAGCATGGCCTCGGCGTCCTCCGCGCTGTCGAACCAGAGCTGGTAGACGGCGTCGAGCAGCGCCTCGCCCACGGCATAGGCGCCTTGGCGGGTATGGCACTGCAGGTACCGGCGGAGGCCCGGCAGCCTCATGTCCCGCTCGGCCTGTGCTCCGAGGCTGAAGCGCCGGAACTCGCTCAGCGTCATGCCGGGCCTGCGCCTCAGGAGGACGAAGAGCTTGACCATGCCGCCGCGCTCCCGCGGCGGGGGGCCGGCGAGGATCTCGTGTGCCGCGGTGTCGAGCACGAATGTCCTCCAGAAAGCGGCCCAGCTCGGCTCGTCGCGGCGGGCG
Organism: Sorangium sp. So ce1128; assembly: GCA_051717205.1. Taxonomy (GTDB): domain Bacteria; phylum Myxococcota_A; class Polyangia; order Polyangiales; family Polyangiaceae; genus Sorangium. The sequence continues at coordinate 12,037,400 of CP181432.1, read as the reverse complement.
CCCATCAGGAACTCCTCGCTCTGCAGCGAGGCGAGCTGTTCCTCCTCGTTCTCGAACCAGATCTCGGCCACGCCGACGCACACCCGCGGCGACGTCTGCGCCGCGGAGGGCACGAGCGAGTCGATGAGGTACCTCCGGAACTGCGGGATCTTGCTCGCGTACCGGACCGCGTGCACGTGGATCCAGTAATCGAGGAAGTCCTTGTCGGACATGCCGGGTCTGGGGCTGGCGAAGATGTGTTGATGGATCATGACCCCCTCCTGCGTGTTCCCCCGCCACTCAGCAGCTGGCCAGCATGTCGATGATCGTCCGGGCGAAGCTCGCGGCGTGTTCGCCGGCGCGCGCGGTCACCAGGTCGCCGTCCACGACCACGTCCTCGTCCGTGTAGTTGATCCCCATGTTCCTGGCGTCGCCGACAAGGTTGTTGTGGACGACCGCGCGGCGACCGCGGACGAGCTCGGGCACCGTGGACATGAGCCACATACCATGACAGATGATGCCCTTCAGGATGGTCGGTTCGGCGAACGCCCGCTGGAGCAGCTCGGTCGCCGGGGCCAGCTGGCGGACGTCGGCCGAGTAGCGCAGCCGGTCGGCCACCATGCCCGAGGGGACGATGATGGCCGAGTAGCTCCGCAGGGTCTCATCGCTCATCTTCTCGAAGCTCTCCCCGCACTCGAAGGGGACGTGCCACTCGTGCCCCTTGAACGTGAGGGCCGGCTGACCCCAGAGGCGGCTCAGGAAGTGCAGGCGGACGAGTCCATGGCGGCGCGCTGCATGGCGATGGCCGAGCGGCTCGGCCGATCGATGACGGAGCTCGGGCTGGACCAGCTGCGGGGGGGCTGCTTCGACGCCGTCGAGCGCGAGCCGGCGGCGGGGATGCGCGTCGAGTTCACGTGGGGCACCACCAAGGACTTCTGGCAGCAGGAGCAGGCGATCCTGGCCCAGCTCATCCTCCACGGAGCGACCCAGGACGAGCGCTATCTCCGCGCCGCCCGGGAGACCGAGGCGTTCTGGAACCTGTTCTTCCTCGACCGGGAGCACCGCGGGATCTACTTCCGGGTCAGCGAGAACGGGTTACCGATCACCCAGGGCGAGTACGGGCTCCGCGGCGGGCACTCCGACGCCTCTGGCTATCACACCTTCGAGCTCAGCTACCTGGCCCACGTCTACCACCGCAGCCACGTCGGGGACAGCGAGGCGGAGCGCACGTTGTGCCTCTACTTCAAGCCCGATCAGCGGTCCGGCCTCACGTCGATCAACGTGCTGCCCGACTTCTTGCCGCCGGGCCAGCTCGAGGTCTCGCAGATCTTCATCGAGGACATCGAGCGCAAGGTCGATGACCGGAGCGCCTTCCAGATCGCGAACCCCGGTCAGGCGACGGCGGTCCAGCTCCGGCGGGCCAGGTAGAGAGGAGCCGAGCATGGGCACCATCCCGGTTCGTTTTGTCTACCTCACCAGCATCGCCGCGGACATCTTCCGCTACCCGAGGCTCCACGGGAGCTGGGATCCCTCGGTGACGGTACCCATGCGGGTGATCACCGGCGAGGACGGCTGTCCGGTCTTCGAGGTCACGGTGGAGATCGACGAGTCCCTTGCGGGCGCCGAGCTGCGCTGGGGGGTCATCCTGGACGCGCCGTGGCGAACCAACCTGTGGGGGATCGCCACCGAGCTCGGCGACGCGGGCTCGGCCGACCGGCACCGCGTATTCCAGCTCCAGCCGCCGGGCGGCGGTGTGCCTCAGGAGGAGCGGTATTACCTCACGCACTGCCGCCGGCTCGGGGCGCAGAAGCGGTTCTGGCGCGGGGGGGAGCCGGGAGTCCAGTTCTCCGTCTGGGCCCCGAACGCCCGCCTCGTGGAGCTCGTGTTCGGCAGGTTCGGGCGCCGCCATGACGAGCAGGGCGGGTACATCGCCGACGACGGGTCGGGCAGCGAGGGGCCCGCGCTCCCCATGAGCAGGGACCGGGAGGGCGTCTGGCACACCGATCCGAGCGCGCCCGAGCTCGCGGACTTCCGCCGGCTCGACCACCGGCTTTACATGTTCCGGATCACCAAGGACGACGGGCAGGTAGCTTACCGCACCGATCTCCACTCGCGCTGTCAGGTCGGAAAGGGCCGCGTGAACCCCGAGGGACGGCCCTACACAGGCCATTTCACCGAGCTCGACGGGTCGGTGAGCTGCTCGGTGGTCATCGATCCGGACACGGTGACCAGGCACTTCAGCGAGCCGACTTGGCCGGAGTCGGAGTTCATGTCGGCCGAGGAGTTCTGGCGTGACGAGTTCGACCGCAGCCGGCCCCTCCCGAGGCGGGTGGAGGATCTCGTCCTCTACGAGCTTCACGTCGGCTCCCTGGGCTTCGGCGAGGGCCGGCCCGGCAACTTCGGCGACGCCCGGACGTTCCTCGATCACCTGGTGGATCTGGGGGTGAATGCGATCGAGCTGCTCCCGGTCGCCCAGTTCGAGGGGGACGAGGGGTGGGGGTACGGGACGTCCCATTACCTCGCCATGGAGTTCCCCGCGGGCGGGCGCGATCAGCTCAAGTACCTGGTGAAGGCGTGCCACCAGCGCGGCATCGCGGTGATCCTGGACGTGGTCTACAACCACTACAAGCAAGCGCGCGCGGACCGCGTCCAGTGGATGTACGACTCGAACGCCCCCGACCGGAACATCTATTACTGGTACGAGGGCAGCCCCCGCGATTACCCCGATCCCATGGGCGGCTACGTCGACAACGACTCGACGGGCTTCGCCCCGCGCTACAACGAGGAGATGGTCCGGCAGCTGTTCATCAGCAGCGCCGTGAGCCTGGTGACGGAGTTCCACGTCGACGGGCTGCGCGTGGATCAGACGACCTCGATGCACGCTTACAACCGGCTGCACGCGGACGGGCGGCCCGTCGGGCGCGCCAACCAGTTCGGGCAGAAGGTGCTCCGGGAGCTCTCGCGCACGCTCCGCATGGTGAACCCCAACGTGATCCTCATCGCCGAGGATCACTCGGAGTGGTACCAGGTGACCGAGGACGTCGATCAGGGCGGGCTCGGGTTCGACGCAGTGTGGTACGCGCAGTTCTACCACCACCTGGTGGGGGACGCAGCCGACCGCGGCGTGCAGGACGCGCGGCTCATCACCGCGGCCGGGTACGGCGACGACCGGCCGCTCGCGATGGATTACTTCGCGGGCGCGCTGGCCTACTCCGGCCACAAGAAGGTCGTCTACCACGAGTCGCACGACGAGGCGGGCAACTCGCGGGGGACACACCGGAGCCTCGTCACGGCCGTGAACGGCGCCCCGCTCGTCGGCGAGACACGCCGCTTCGCCGAGGCGAGGTGCCGTTTCGCGGCCGGGGTGACGATGTTCTCGGCAGGGACGCCGATGTTCCTGATGGGCGAGGAGGTCGGCGCGACCCGGGATCTGATCTACAACCGCGTCGCCGAGGGGAAGGTCGATTTCGTGGGGGAGCGCGCGGGCGCTGGCGCGCGGATGTTCTTCTATTACCGGGACATGATCAAGCTGCGGCTGGAGCGAAAGGCGCTTCGGTCCCGGGAGATCGAGATCCTCTCCACCGACCGCGAGCGACGGCTCGTGTCTTTCCTCCGCTGGCACGGCCCCGACGCGCTCTTCGTCGTCGCGACGCTCTCCAACCGGCCGCTCCGGGATGTCGTCCTGGACCACCCCCGACTCGGAGGCGCCGACTGGAAGGAGATCTTCAACAGCGACGCGGAGTTCTACGGCGGCGACGGGGTCGGCAACGACGGATCGACGCTGCGTGCCGAGCGAGGGCGGCTGAGATTGACGGTCCCCGCGAATGGCGTCGTCGTGTTCGTCCGGGCGTCAGCCCCTCCCTGAGGGTCGATCAGCGCTGCTACCCGCAAGACTCGTCCTCGGCTCGCGAGCGACGCGCGGATGGGGTCGCCGGATCGCCCCTGGACGCGCGCTCTTGCGCCGTGATCGGTCCCTGCGCGATGCTCTCGCCATGCAATTCATCGAGGTGCTCACGAGCGGCGGCATCGCCGAGGTCGTCCTGAACCGACCCAAGGTCAACGCGATGAACCAGGCGGTGCTCCGCGAGATGGCCGACGTCTTCCGGCGGCTCGCGGAGGACGACGCCGTGCGCGGCGTCCTCGTCCGCGGCACCGGCAAATGCCTGTCAGCGGGGCTCGATCTGCGCGAGGTAGCGTCGCTCGATCGCGCGGGGCTCGCGGGCTTCCTCGACGACTTTGACGCCGCCTTCGACGCCGCGTTCCGCTTCCCGAAGCCCTTCGCCGCCGCCGTGCACGGCCACGCGATCGCGGGCGGCCTCGTGCTCGCGCTGTGCGCCGACTTCATCGCGCTCGGCGCCGGTGACCACAAGCTCGGGCTCACCGAGCTCGCCGTGGGCATCCCCTTTCCGCGCGTCGCCTTCGAGATCGTCCGCGCCGCCTGTCCCAGCCGCGCGTTCCGGAGGCTCGTCTTCGGGGCGGACCTCCATTCCCCCGCGGAGGTCTTCGAGATGGGCGTCGGCGACGCGCTCTCTGCCGAGCCGGTCGAGGACGCGCGCCGCTTGCTCGCCAAGGCGTGCGACCGCTCCGCCGCGGCGTTCCGCTTCGTCAAGGCGAGCCACCGAAGGGAGGCGTGGGAGCGGATCGCTGCGCCGGCGCACGACGAGCGGGAGGCCCTGATCGACGCGTTCCTCTCCGCCAAGCGAGCCCTGGCCGCGCCGCTCGGCGGGTGAGCCTCGCCCGCCATGGTGGACGGCGACGGCGTCGAGCTCACCGAGGCGCTGCTCGAGCTGGCGCCCGCAGCACCTCCGGGTGCCATGGACTTTGAGAGAGGGGCTCGAGCAGCTCGCGGACCTTCTCGACGTCGATCACCTGGGGCCGTTCGAGTAGGATCTCAGCCCGCGGCTTCCTCCCCCCCGGGCGCCTTCTTCTCGTCCACGAGCTTCTGGATCTCGTCGTCGATCATCCGCTCCATCCTCTGGGCGAACGCGAACCCGAAGGCGTAGTGCATCAGCTTCGGGAACCCCGCGTCCCCCGGCTCACCACCCTCCCAAGAAACAAGAACCCCGGAAGCTTCGAGCGCATACCGGATGGCATGGAGAGCGTTGAGCAAGGCCGAAATGCCATCGATCCCGAGGCCTCGATCCGACCGAGGCCTGGGGATGCCGTCGATGGTGAACGGGCACGCCCATTCTCCCGGCTGAACCTCCAGAGGCTGACCGATCGCTACCATCACCGAACGACCGGGGTCGTCAACGATGGTGAGACGACGTTCCGCGACGGGGTTGTCTATGGGGACCATGGAACGCAGCTTGGCTGGCGATGCTCCACATCCCATCGAGGTCGCCATCCCCGCGACTCCCAGCAGACCCAGCACGCACAGCAGCCGCCTCATGTGCTCCCCCCTGAGGAGCACCTCGATCCCGCGCCCCGTCAAGGACGAGCCTGCCCGGTCCGGCCTCCCTCGCCTCACCCTCCCGGTCAAATCGCAGATCCTGCTTTAGTACTCGAGGGGTGATGCCCGAGGACATGTCCTATTCTCCTCGCTCTTCCGGTCGGGGGCGTCGTCGCGCTGGTGAGCTTCGTCGGCGGGCGGGTGTCGCGCCGTGCACGATAGCCGAACGAGGAGGGTTGGCCAGAAGCCGGCGAACAGCGACAAGCATTCCTGCCGTCCGCGCTGCTACTCCTCCTCCCGCACCCCACGCGCGTGGCACGCAGATACGTCGATGCTGCTGCCCGGTCGCACGGTGAGCGTGGCCAGCCTCGTCCTCGGCTCGCGAGGGTCGCGAGGGCGAGCGCCGCGCTGATGGGCTCGTCGGATCGCCGCCGGACGCGCGCTCTTGCGCGGTGATCGGCCCCTGCGCGGGCGCCTGCAGCACCTCCGGGGCCATGGATTCCGAGAGGAGGGGCTTGAGCAGCTCGCGGGCGCGCCAGGTCTGCCCATGGCCGGGGCCGAGTCGTACGCGCCTTCAGCCCCAGCCTGCGCATGCTCCACCCCTCCTAGTTGGCTGTCAGTCAAGGTTACCGCCGAGCAGCGGCTCAAACGCGTGATATGCCCCGTAATCCTTGAAGTGTCGCGAGTAGAGCTCCGCGCCGTCGTCGAGCGCCGCCGACAGCACACGGCTGACATCCACAACGTGCTTCAGCTTCCAGTGGATCTCCTGGCCTGCGGCATTGGTGAAACACGTTTCATGCGCGCGGCTGTGTTGCTCGGCCCGCGCACGTACCAGCTCGTCATTGTCGGCGCGGAGCAGGACGAAGCATTCTTCGAACAGGGGTGTGTAGGATGGGTCCAACGACCATGACTCGTAGAGTAGGATCGCAACGTAGAGAGGTGGGTTCGAGCTGGAATTCATGGATATAACTCGCTTGGCTCTATGGCTCGGCCAGATGACGCTGAGGGGGGCCAGGTGGATCGGTGGGATCACGTGTCCCGCTCGATGGATCTACTCATGATCGCATCGTCAGACAAATGCACGGAGGCCACTGCCAGGGATGGCTGGAATTCCTGGGCCACGGGCGCCCATGCGCGGCCCTGTTGGGTCACGTGGTCGTCGCGCGGCGGCTGCGCGTTGAGCGCCGGGGCGACGTGGCGCCGGGGAGAGGCTGAGCGGCCGCGCTCGACGGCGTGCAGCGGGCGGTGGGGGGACCGCCGCCGGCGTGCAGCGGGCGGTGGGGGGACCGCCGCCGGCGTGCAGCGGGCGGTGGGGGGACCGCCGCCGGCGTGCAGCGGGCGGTGGGGGGACCGCCGCCGGCGTGCAGTGGGCGGTGGGGGGACCGCCGCCGGCGTGCAGTGGGCGGTGGGGGGACCGCCGGCGGTGGGGGGACCGCCGCCGGCGTGCAGTGGGCGGTGGGAGGACCGTGGCCGGCGTGCAGCGGGCGGCGGGGGACGGGCGCCAGTCGTGGCCGTCGCGCTCGGCCAAGCCCGTAGCGGCGACATCGCCGAGTTCGCCGGCCGGTGTCCCGACGCCCTGGCGCACTCGCCTGGCCCTGGCCGCTGACGCGATGCCGCGGGGACATAACCACGGTCTGGATCGCCTGTTGACGCCGGTTTTTTGCTGAGAGAACGATGCGCTCATTCGGAAGGGGAGGAAACATGGGGTGCGGCTTGAAGCTGAAGGTGAGCGCGCTCGTGCTATGTGGCGGGCTCGCGATGGTGCTCGCCTCGGCGTGCGACTTGTCCTACACATGCGACACAGTGGAGCCTGGGAGCGCGGGTGCTGGATACCCGACAGAATCTGTAGGAGCGGGAGATTACCCGAACAATGGCGAAAGCGGTGACGAGGACGAAGAAGTGGGCAGCGAGTCGTTCGAGCTGATGGCAGGGTGCACGCCGCTTAATAAATGTACTCTGATGTACGAGGAATGCGTAGCGAAGGGTTATCGATGTACGCGTCTGGTTGAAGGAGGAAAGACCATGTGCGTCATCTGTCAGGATAACTGCTGGAAAGGCGAGCCGTACAAGTTTAGGCAATGCTATGAGTGTGGGTTCTATTGATCATGGCAGAAGCAGCCCTCCTCCGCGCGGCGACACATGTTGCCTTCGATACGCCCACGACAGAGCGTCTGGTGCAGCTCGGTGCGATGAACGTCGTGCGTGCATCTGACTGCCTGATTATTGGACCGTGCCGCCGAGATCCACTCGATCACGCCCGGACGCGTGAGGCGTGGTTCTCTTCGTCCGAAGAACATTCGTATATCGATGATTCAGGCGAGAAGTGGGATCGGCTCTATTCGTCCGATGTCCGGTGGGAGCCGCCCGTCATCTTATGGGTATCGGCAAGCCTTCATGAGCGGGTGAACCTCTGGAGGACATGTAGCTGGTTGCGCCATCTTATCGCGCACCGCGACATCCTTGTCCTCGATTTTGAGCCAATTCCACTATCGGGAGCAGCGAGCGAAGAGGTCTTAACTCGTCCGTTTACCTGTTCCGAGTCGGTCTCCGACCACTCTGATGAGGCTCTTCTGGACCGCCTCGACAAGGCGCAACCCTGGTCGGCCGAACGCTACGATCGGGCCGTTAGCCTCTGGGGCAGCTACGTCGATGAGAACCCTTTGCCATTCGTCGAGAGCTGCATCCGTGGCGTTGAAAGCTTTCCTGAGCTCGCTCCCTTGTGGGCGCTTGTATCGTGCTTCTTCCCAAGAAAGACCGCAGGAGGCCTGCGTCTCAGCCGATTTGACGAGATAGTATTTGCTCTCCTTTCGTCTGAGTGGCAGACCGCCTTGGCATTGGCTGTACATAAATCGGAAACGCGAATGCACCTGTGGCATCTCCTCTCCTGTACAGGTGACCTGTTCCTGGAAAATCGTCTGGATCAATGGGCAAAGCACGACCTGAGCGCTGCCGTCGAGCGCGCTCCTGGCCCGAAGCCGCCTGGTCACCCAATGCTCTCGAAGGTGTACCGCCTCACGGAACGTGGTATGCAGCTCCGAGATAGGGGACTCGAACAACTCACGGATGCGCCAAGCCACCCCATAGCCGGGACCGAGGCGTATTCGCCTTCGGCCCCCTGGGTGCTGCTCGACGATGGACGGCTCGCTCGGTTGTGAAGAACTGTTCGCTGGCGGTCCCGACCAGCGCCGCTGACCGAGGCATGTCCCAGGCTGGAAGAGAGCATCATCCCATGCCCACCGCGCACAGCATGAGCACGGGCGTACGGACGGGACGAGCCCTCGATGGCTCCCCCGGCTGCCGGCTCACCGGCACGGCGCGCAACTGCCGCCGCAATCCACGCCGTTCTCGCCCTGGTTCATCACGCCGTCGGTGCACGAGGGCTCCCGGCACATGCCCGCCCAGCAGACGCCGCTGTCGCAATGCGTACCCGTCCTGCATCCTCGCTCGGCCGGACACCGCGGACACGGCAGCGCCCCGCAGTCGACCCCCGTCTCGTCCCCGTTCTGCTCGCCGTCGTCACACGCGGGCGGCGCGCAGCGAACTCCGGCGCAGACCTTGCTCTGGCAATCGGCGCCCGCGCCGCACGCCTCGCCGTCGCCGCAGGGGCGGCAGGGACCGCCGCAGTCCCTCGCGGTCTCCCCGAGCGCGGGATCGACAGCGTTGTTCGAGCAATGGGGCGGCACGCACACCACGCCATCGCACGCCAGGCCGTTGGGGCAGTCGTTCATCGTGACGTCGCCGTCAAAGCAAGCGACGCAGGCGCCCACATGGCACATCCCCTGTGGTTCGCCAGGACACACCGCGCCCTCGGTGAGGGGCGTGTTGACCGGACCGCTCTCGCCGCAACTGTCGTACGTACACGGCTCGCCATCGTCGTAGACGTCCGACGGGTCCTCGATCTCGACGAGCTCGCCCGTGGTGGTACACTCCACCCGCCGGCAATCTCCCCTTCGCTGCGAGGCGATCGGCCCGGGGTGGACCTCCACGTCGCACGCTCCCTCGACGCAGCGGCCGGCGCCGCACTCGCGGCTCGGCGGTCCTGGGCACTCGGCGTCGCTATGGCAGCCCGCGTCGACGCCGCCGTCGGGTGCGCACCCCTCGGTGCCCGGAGCGCACTCCGGGCAGGGCCTGCACGCGAGGGGGCAATCCGGATCGCTCGACTCGCTGGGAAGGCAACAGATGTGGCTGTCCGGATCGACACACACGCACTGGCTTTGCGTGCAGACCGCGCCGGGGACGTCCTGATACTCAGTGTGGCAATCGGCATCGGTGCCGCAATAACCGCCGAGCCACGGCGCATCTCCCGCGCAGGAGGCGACGAGACCCGCAGCGATCGCGATGGCCGGCGTGACGAGCACCACGCCACGAAGAAATAGTCTCATAGGAACAGCACCTCCGGACATCCACCATCGCTCGCCAGCGAAAGCGCCAGCGGAGGCGCGCGGACTGCCCATGTGCAGCCCCTCCTATACAGGACTGGACCTGAGGACGCGCGTAAGAAATCGACAGAAAGGGCCGGAATAGGCTGGAAAATCGCGGTGCTTCAGTGGAAAGTGGTGAACGGCGCACCTGGCCACTGCGACCGACAGAAAAGGGTCGGGCTGAGCTGGAAAATCGCAGCGCGTTAACGGAATGTGGCGGAGCGCGCGCCTGGCCAGTGCGCTCCGCAGGTGTACCAGTCGGCGCCGCAGGGTGGCTGCGGCTCGTCCTCCTCGAAGGGCCGACCCGACGCCGGTGTTCGGACCGTCATTTCCGGGCGGGCGCGCGGAGGGACGGACGCGGTGCGCGGCGAGGGATCGCGGGGAACGGGCGTCGCCGGGCGGCGCTCCGATGGAGGGATCGCGGGGCCCGGGATCACCGCGCGAGGGCGCGGGAGGCGGGCGACGGCCGGGACGTGCGCTGTTCGGGGCAGGACGAGCTGGGACCAGGCGAAGAGCGCCGCTGCCGCAGCGAGGGCCAGCGCGCCTGCCGCGCAGGCGATCCGCCGCCGGCCGCGGCGCGGTCCAGGCGCGGTCGGCGCGGCCTCTGCCCGCGCGAGAGACGGCGCTGCCAGCTCCCGCAATGCGACCGGAGATGCCGGCGGCGCGGGCGTCGGTGCTGGCTGCGGCGCCGCGAGCGGCGGCTCAGGCACGAGGAGCGGAGGTACCTCGGGCAGCACGGCCGAGGTCCCAGGAGGGGGCGCGTGCTGCTCCTCACGGTCAGTCGAGGTGCCGAGACGAGGCGCGCGCTGCTCCTCACGGTCAGTCGAGGTGCCGAGACGAGGCGCGTGCTGCTCCTCATGGTCGGCCGAGTCGACGGGGGGCGGCGTATGCTGCCCCTCGCCGTCATCCGAAACCCCGGGCGACCTGCTTGTCACGCCGGAGGGCAGCGTCGGTGGCCCGGACGGCGGCGACAGCGGTGCCGGATGCCTGGAGCGCGCGCCATCCGCGGCCGGCCTCGGGCCGCGCACACCGGAGCCTGCGCCCGGCTCCATCCCCCGCTCCAGCTCGGCTTGCCAGCGACACCAGCCCTCGATCGCCGCGTGGAGCGCCACGATGAGCTCCGTCATGTCCCGGTACCGGACGCCGGGGTCCTTCTCGATCGCCCTCCTCACGACCCCCGCGACCGGCGGCGGCAGCGGCACGATCGTCTCGATCGCCGGGGGCGCCTCGCGCACGACGCGGCAGGCGAGCTCCTCCGGCGCACCTCCGTCGAAAGGCCGGCGTCGCCCGAGGAGCTCGTACAGGACGAGGCCCAGCGCGTACACGTCGGTCCGCTCGTCGAGGATCGCGGGCGTCGAGAGCTGCTCGGGCGCCCGGTGCGCCGTTGCCGCCGCGTCGAGGCCGAAGAGCTGCGCGATGCCCAGCCCGGCGAGCTTGAACGAGCCGTCGCCGAGCAGGACGAACGCCTCCGGGCAGAGGTCCCCGTGGAAGATCGCCGAGGCGTGCGCGGTCCTCAGGACTTCAGCGAACTCGGCGACCTGCGAGAGCGCCCATGAAGGCCCGAGATCCCTCGATCGGTCTTCGAGGAGCGCGCGCAGCGACGGGCCATCGCACCGCTCGATGGCCACCCAGCAGAACGAGCCGCCGAGACCTCCATCGAGCACCCGCGGGACCTCGTCGAGGAGCAGGCTCACCGCGCGGAGCCGCTCCAGCGTGTCGAGGAACCCCTCGGGCACCGGCTCGCTCACGTGGAGCAGCGCGCTCCTCCCCGCGCGATCCACCGCGGCATAGACGTCCGCCCGGCCGCGGCGCGCGAGCTGCGCGACGATCCGGTACCCGAGCCCGGCGCCGTCTACCACGTCAGCTCCAGGCCGAGCCCCGGGCCGGCGGCGGTCAGCCTGGGGCCGCGGCTCCTTGGAAAGAGGCCATAGACCAGCGTCCCCGCGCCGAGGAGCGCGCCAGCGACAAGCGCGATTGCGGCGCGCTCGTCGGCGCGCTCCATGGCCCTGTAGGCGCTCTGCGCGCGCTGCAGCTCCGCGCCGGCGATCCGGTAACCGCCGTGGTTGCGCGCGATCAGGTCGTTGAACATCCGCTCGTGTCCGCGCGACTCCGTGAGGAAGATCGCGCCGAGCGTGACGCAGCCGGCGGTCGCCACGCCGCCCACAAGGATGAGCCCCGGCGCCGGTCCTACGTCCGCCGGCGCCGCCTGCCCCGCCGGCGCCAGCAGGCGCGGCGGCGCCGGCGCGCGCGGCGTCGCCTGCCGGCCGCCGACCGGCGCGGTGAGGTCGACGACGACCAGGCGCGCCTCCCCGGCGCGCACCTCGACGGCCGCCTCCTTCGCCGCCGTGTCGAGCGCCGCCCGGACGCGGTGCGACCCGGGCGCGACGAACACCTCGCGGGCGAGCGGCGCGCGACCGATGGGGCGATCGTCGATCGAGAGCTGCGCGCCCTGCGGCACGGCGAAGGTCAGCGCGCCGACCTCCTGCCTTGCTCGCGCGAGGTCCAGCGCCCGGCTCGCATACCGCTCACGCGCCTCGTCGCCCCGCGGGGCCGGCGTCTTCTCGAGGCACAGGGCGAGAAACTCCGCCGCTCTGGGCATGTCCGCGACGCGGAACGCGAGCTGCCCGACATTGCACGCCGCCTTCTCCGACGGCTCCAGCTGCCAGATCTGAAGCCAGATGTCCCGCGCCTTCGCGAGCTGACCTTCCGCGACGGCCCGGTCGGCCGAGCGCTCGAGTCGACGCTGGGCGCCGCTCGCTCCCGTGTCGGCGCGACCGGCGGAGGGCAGGAAGACCGATGCGGCGAGGATCAACGCTCGAGAGAGGGCTCGCAAGGCCGTCATGCTCATGACGAGCTACATATCAGGTCGGGTCGGGCGAAGGGGAACCCGCCGGCGCTTCTCCGGAGAGACAGAGAAAGAAGAAAAAGAGACTGGTGGCGAGAAGTCTGTGTGTCGAATGGGAATGCGACCGGCGGCGCCTCACCGCTCGTCGCGCCGGCCGGGCTATCCCATCATCCGCTTCCACTGCTCCGACAGCCGCTGCGTCGACACGGGGACAGCCGCCTTCAGCTCGGGCGCGAAGAGCGACACCCTGAGCTCCTCTATCAGCCAGCGGAACGACTCCAGATCTTCCGCGGGAACCCCCTTGTCGCGGAGCCCCTGATGGTGCTTGAGGTAGTCCTGCCAGAACGGGAGCACCTGCGCTGCCTTGGCCTGGTCCTTCTGCGGGCCGTTCGGCAGCCGCTCGAGCCGGATCTGGGCGGCGCGCAGGTAGCGGGGCAGGTGCGCGAGCCGGTCGACCGGGGCGCGCGAGAAGAGCCCCACCGGCAGCAGGAGCTCGACCTGCGTGCGCACATCGTCGAGCGCCGGCCGCGCCGCGCCCGGCTTTCCCGTCATCGACCGGAGCATCGCCTGCACGCGATCGAGCTCGACGCCTATGTCCCGCGCCAGCCCCGCGAGCCTGTTCAGGACCCCTTGCAGCGACCGCCGGCCGTCGTCGAGGCGCGCCTGGAAAGCGGCCCGGGTCCTCGGGAACGCGGCGGGATCGCCGAGCTGGAACGCCTCGTCGAGCGCGCGCAGCGCGATCTGCCGGGCGAGGCCGGGCTCGCCCGGCGCCACCTTGGCCCCGAGCCCGCTCACCGCCACGGCGCTGCGCAGCGGCTGCTCGAGCTGGCTCATCTTGCTCCCGAGCTGCAGCAAGAGGAGCCGCCGCAGCCCGGCGCGCGTCGCCTCGGCGGCCGCGGCGCGCGACGCGAGCACGCGCACCGACACGGACGTCTCCCCGTCGATCAGCGCCGGGTAGCCGAACACCTTCTGCCCCCCGGCGTCGACCTGCACGCGCTCCGGCAGCGACTCAAGGCTGAACGACGTGAGCCCGTCCCGCTCCAGGCCCGCCTTGCCTACCTTCGCCCAGGCGTCGCGCGCCCGGCCGGAAAGGCGGTCCTTGAGGTCCCTGAGGTCGCGCCCCTCGCCGATCACCCGACCTTCCTCGCCGATCACGCGGAAATAGAAGCGCAGGTACGGCGGGAGCTCGTCGGGCCGGAACGCGTCGGCCGGCACGCGCTCGCCGGTGCGGTCCTCGACCGCGCGCGCGAGCGCGGCCCGCATCGGGCCCTGGAACGGCCGCAGATCCGCCGCGATCTCCCGGGCTACCTCGCGGAGCGGGACGAGCGCCTTGCGCAGCGCCTTCGGCAGCGACTCGAGCAGCAGCGCGATTTTCTCGGCGTGCCACCCGGGGATCATCCACTCGAGCTCGTCCGGGTCGGCCTGCGGCAGGAGCACGAGCGGCAGGGCGAGGGCGATGCCGTCGTCGTCCTCGCCCGGATCGAAGCGGTACGAGAGCGGCACGGTCGCCCCGTAGAGCTCGAGCGCGTCGGGGAAGCGCTCGGGCGAGAGCTCCGCGGCCTCGTCGAGCAGGACATCGGCGAGCGACAGGTGGAGCACCCGCGGGTCCTTCGCCTCGGCCTCCTTCCGCCACGCCTCGAACGTCTTGCCGCTGTAGACGCCCTCGGGCACCCGCCTGTCGAAGAAGAGCTCGAGCGCGTGCTCGTCCGCGAGCATCTCGCTCCGCCTCGCCTTGTCGCGCAGCCGGCTGACCTCCTCGAACAGCCGGCGGTTCGCGTCCATGAAGGGCGCGCGCGTCGCGTATTCCTGCCGGACCAGGGCGTGGAGGAGGAAGATCCGGCGCGCCGATTCTGGACTGATCGGTCCATAATCGACCCTGCGGTCGCGCGCGATCGGCAGCCCGTAGAGCGTCACCTGCTCCTTGGCCATCACGGCCGCCGGCTTCGCGGCCCAGTGGGGATCGCCGTAGCTGCGCTTGCAGAGCGGCCCGGCCGCGGCCTCGATCCACGCGGGATCGAGGGCCGCCGCCATCCGGGCGAAGAGCTGCGACGTCTCGACCAGCTCGGCGGCCATGATCCACGCGGGCGGCTTCTTCGCGAGCCCGGACGAGGGGTGGAGCTGAAAGCGCGTCTGCCGGGCGCCGAGATAGACCTTGTTCTCCTGGTTCCACATGCCGATACGGCTGAGCAGGCCGGGCAGGAGCGCGCGGTGGATGGCGTCGCCCTTCGCGGGCGCTGTGTTCGGCGAGAACCCCATGTCCTTCGTGATCCGGCTGAGCTGCCGGTGCACGTCGATCCACTCGCGCATGCGCAGGTACGAGATGAAGTGATCGCGGCAGGACTTCCTTAGCTGGTTCTGGGTCAGCCGGCCCTGCGCCTCCTGGTAAAAGGTCCAGAGCTTCAGGAGCCCCGCGAAGTCCGAGCCTTCGTCCTTGAACCTCCGGTGCGCGTCGTCGGCCTGCTTCTGCGCGGAAAGCGGCCGCTCCCGCGGGTCCTGCACCCCGAGCGCGGCGGCGATGATCAGCACCTCGGCGAGCGCCCCCTCGCTCTCGCCGCCGAGGACCATCCGGCCGAGCCGCGGATCGAGCGGCAGCCGCGCGAGCTTTTTGCCGATGTCCGTGAGCGCGCCCGCTTCGTCGAGGGCGCCGATCTCCTCGAGCACCCGGTAGCCCTCGTCCACGGCGCGCTTCGACGGCGCGTCGAGGAACGGGAAATCCTCTATATCGCCGAGCCCGAGCGCCTTCATTTGCAGGATGACGCCCGAGAGGCCGACGCGCAGGATCTCGGGATCTGTGTACGCGGGCCTCGCCTGGTAGTCCTGCTCGGCGTAGAGCCGGAAGCAAACGCCGCTCTGCACGCGGCCCGCGCGCCCCTTGCGCTGATCGGCGCTCGCGCGCGAGATCGGCTCGATCTGGAGCTGGGTGACGCCCGTGCGGGGGCTATACCGGTTCACGCGGGCGAGCCCCGCGTCGACCACGTACACGATGCCTGGAATGGTGAGCGACGTCTCCGCCACGTTGGTGGCGAGCACGATCCGCCGCCCGGGCAGCGGCTGGAACACGCGCTGCTGGTCGCCCTGGGGCAGCCGCCCGTAGAGCGGCAGCAGCGTCGTGTGCGGCAGGCCGTGGCGCTCGAGCTCGGCCATGGTGTCATGGATCTCCCGCTCGCCCGGCAGGAAGATGAGGATATCGCCGCGCGGGTCTATCGAGGTGATCTCCTCGACCGTGTTGGCGACCGCTTCGGCGATCTCCGCCTCGCCGCTCTCCGGGGGACGGTGGATGACCTCGACAGGATACGTGCGGCCGGAGACCTCGATGACGGGAGCCCCGCCGAAGTAGGAAGCGAATCGATCGGTCTCGAGCGTCGCGGAGCTGACGATGACGCGGAGATCTGGACGCCTCGGCAAGAGGCGTTTGAGATAACCGAGCAGGAAGTCGATGTTGAGGCTGCGCTCGTGGGCCTCGTCGATGATGAGCGTGTCGTAGTCCGAGAGCCGCGGATCGCCCTGAATTTCGGCGAGGACGATGCCGTCGGTCATGTACTTGACGTACGTCGCCCGGCTCGTCCTGTCCGAGAACCGGATCTTGTAGCCCACCTCCTTGCCGAGCTCGACGCCGAGCTCCTTGGCGACGCGGGCGGCGACGCTGGTGGCGGCGATGCGGCGCGGCTGCGTGACGCCGATCCGGGCGGAGAGCCCGCGGCCCATGGCCAGGCAGATCTTGGGGAGCTGCGTGGTCTTGCCCGAGCCTGTCTCGCCCGCGACGATCACCACCTGGTGCGCCTCGATGGCCCGGGCGATGTCGAGCACCCGCGCCGAGATGGGCAGCTCCTCGGGAAAGCGGACCGGGCTCCCGGACGCGGGCGGGGGCGAGGTCCTGCCGCCGGGGGCGGGCGGCGCGGCGGATTGTTCTTGCGGAACGCGGGTGCTCACGGTGCGCGAGGGGGTAGCACCTCCCGCCTCGGCGCGCCGTTCGAAGCCGTGCGCTCGCGGGTCGCCGCGCCGGCGCTCGAGCGCGCCAGCGACGGGTCGTTCAGGAGGTCCGGTCAAGGAGGGGGCGCGAGCGCGTCAATCGGCGTCGACGATCTCGCAATCGGGCTTCGGGCAGCGGCCTTGCAGGATGTCGCGGCACGCCTGGTCGCGCTTCGCGGCGTCCTTCTCGTCCAGCGCGAGATAGATCTGCTGGAGGCGGCACGCGAACGAGCCCTCGGCCTCGAACGAGCTGCACGCATCGAACACTTCCGGCGTCGACCAGGGAGAGCACAGGAGCGCGCAGCTCTCGAGATCCGGCGGCATGGCCGGGCACACGGCCGCGTAGAGCGTGCAGATCGCCTCGCACTGCCCGATGCACCCGTCGCCGCCCGGCGGGCCGAGCAGTCCGCTGCCGGTGCAGCCGGCAGGATCGCCGGTCTCCACCGCGCGGCACCCGGCGTACGCGGCGGGCGATGGCATCGCCTCGCAGACAGCGCAGCACGTCTCGACCGACGGATACTGCGGCGTGAGCTCGCAGAGATCCATCGATCGGGCGCAATGCGTCGAGCAATCGGCGACCTCGCAGGGGCCGTTGTTCTCCGGGGCCGGGGGCGTGGGGTCCGGCGTGATCTCGCTCCCCTGGCTCGCCTCGCGCTCTCCGGCGTCGATCTCTCCGCCGCCCGCTTCGGTCGTGGAACTGCCGCCCTCTCCGCCGACGCCGGGCAGCGGGGCGACGACCTGGCACCCCACGAGCCACCCGGCGAGCGTGCAGAGAGCAGCGGAGCGCTTCCTCATAACGTACCTCGTACGCTGATGTAGCCAGGCCCGACCGCCCAGGTGACGTTCGAGGCCGGCTCCCTCGAGCTCTCCAGGCCGAGGGCGATCCCCCCGACGGCCGCGCCCGCGATCGCGAGGCCGAACCCCACGTTCGAGACCCAGCCGAGGGTGTTCGCGCCGCCCCGCGCGTCCTCGGAGCAGCTCGCTGTGCGCTGCCGGCACGCCTCCGCGAGGTCGCCCCGGGCGCTCAGGTAGGCGGCGCCCGCGCCGAGCCCCAGCGCCAGCCCGGCGCCCGAGGCCACGAACCCGCCGATGATCCACGGCTTCGCGCTGGCGCTGCCCGAGTGGGGCACCGGCGTGAGGGCGACGTCCAGCGTCGTTGTCTCCTTCTCCGGGACGTAGACCCGCTGCCGCTCGGCGACGTAGCCGTCCGCCTCGACCTCGACCCAGTGGTTGCCCGGATCGATCGAGGCTCCGTCGGCCGATACCTTCACCACCTGGCCGTCGACCTTGAGCCTGGCGCCGGGCGGGCTCGGCTTGATCGTCACCATCAGCCGGGGGATGCGGCCGTCGAGCTCGCTGCGCAGGGCGTCGGCGCGGCGCCGCGCCTGCATGAAAGGCCACGGCTCCCCGGGGGCCGCGTGCGACGCGGCGATCGTCGCCGCGAGCTCGCGCGCCTCGCTGAGCCGCCCGATCGCGGCGAGCGTCTTGGCCACCTCGATCGACGTCGTGGGCACGCAGACGAGCTGCTCGGCGCGCTGGTAGGCGCGGAGCGCCTCCGCATATTTCTTCTGGGCGAAGAGCTCGTCGCCCGTGTACACGAGCTCCCGGGCCTCGCTGCGCGCCTTCTCCTCGGCCTCGGTGCCGCCGGCGCCGAGATCCTGGGCGGCGAGCGCCGGCGAGGTAGCGACGACCAGGCTGGCGAGCATCATCAGCATCCTGGGCCGGGGGGGCATGCGTTTCCTCGATCAGAAGCCGAGATCGCGGCGGGCGCGCGTGCGGTTCGCGACCTTCCTGGCCGGCGCCTCGGCCGGGGCGACGCGCTTCGCCTGGACGGCGGCCGGCGCCTTGGCCGTTGCCTGCGGCTCCGGTGCCTTCGCCGTGGCCTGCGGCGCCTTCGCCACGGCGGGCGCCTCGGGCAGCGGCGCGGTGGTCGTGCACTGGGCCGCGGGCTCGACGACGGGGGCGGCGGGCTCCGCCGGCCTGCTCCCGAGCATCGCGAGCGACGCGGCCTGCGCGGTCGGCGCCGTCCGGGCCACGCCGGAGGCGCCTGCCCAGGCCAGCGTGCTGATCCCCATGACCGCCGCCGCCGCCACGGCCCAGGTGCGCGCGCGCGCCCGCTGCCGCGGCGAGCCGGCGCTGAGCGTGGCGAACGGCATCAGCGTCGTCACCAGGGACGAGAAGCCCTCGCCCGAGGCGAGCGCGTCGCGCGGGGGCATGGGCTCGGTCACCGCGGGCTCGGTCTGCGCGCGGGCGGCGAGGGCGGCATCCAGCGCCTCGAGGACGGCGCGGGCGCTCTGGGCGCGGCGCGCGGGGTCGGGCTCGAGCAGCGAGAGGACCCAGGCGTCGACCGATGGCGGCACCCCCGGGACGAGGCGGGAAGGCGGCGGGGGCGGCCCGCGGTCGATCGCGACAGCCACCGCGGCGATGGTGGCGCCGCCGAAGGGGATCTGCCCGGTCAGGCAGAAGTAGGTCACGACGCCGAGGGCCCAGAGGTCGCTGTGCGGTCCGACCTTCGCCCCGCCCGCCATCTGCTCCGGCGACATGAAGTGCGGTGTCCCCATGATGGCGCCCGTCACCGTGAGCCGCTCGGCCTCCTCGGCGGTGTTCTTGGCGATGCCGAAGTCGAGCACCTTCACGAAGGGCTCTCGCTCGCCTTCCACGAGGCAGATGTTCTCGGGCTTGATGTCGCGGTGGACGATGCCCGCCTCGTGGGCCCTGGCCAGCGCCGCGCCGATCTGGCGCACGATCGAGGCCGTCTCGTCGAGCGAGAGCCGCCCGCGGCGCTCCACGAGGTCCTGCAGCGTCTCCCCCTCGAGGTGCTCCATCACGATGTACGGGACTCCCTGGTCGGTGAACCCCAGGTCGAACACGCGCACGACGTGCGGGCTCTGGATCCGGGCGGCGGCCTCGGCTTCGCGCCGGAGGCGAACCACGGCGAGCGGGTGATCCACGTACATGTCGCGGAGGAACTTCACCGCCACCTGGGTCTTGAGCACTGTATGCTCGGCGAGCCAGACGCTTCCCATCCCGCCCTGGCCGAGCGCGCGGATGAGACGGAGCTGGGAGCTCACCTGCATCCCCGGTAGAGGCCCACGCTCCGAGCTCGAGGGCGCGGTGTAGCAGCTTGCCTCAGCTGGGGCGATTCGGCACGGCGATGGCTGTGTGGCCTCGCCCATTCCTACCGTCTTGCTCATGCTGGAGGGAGCTTGCACGCGGCGAGCCAGCGCCTCGAGTTGAGGGGTTACGGGGGCATGAGCTGGAGTCGGTATGGCGCATCGTGGCGTGAGGCCGCGCTGCAGGGAGCCCTCGTGACAGTTCGCTACAGGCATGTATGCAGCGGAGGGCAGCTCTCGCGCGCTCTGCGTGTACTCACGTTCGCTGTCATCGAGCGTTGCGGGGCCTCGCCACATCGCCGTGCGCCGCGGCGTCGCGCGGCGCCGTCGGGGGCGGCGACGCCGCGCTGGCGCCAGCAGGTTTCCGCCGTCGACGACAGCGCTGAACAGGCGGGAGTCCGATCGCATTTCCTCATGAGATCGCCGCAGCGGCGAGAGGGTTTCCACGCGGCGTCGTGGAGCCCCACGGGGGCGAGGCGCGCCGCCGTGGAGCTGCTGACTGCGCTGGACTCGCGATGTGGACAACGAGGAACGAATCACGTCTTTGAGCTCGATACGGGGCCAGGTCGAGGCGTGGGCGCCGGTCGCGCCGCGGCTGCGCCGCTGGCCTGTCGATCGGCGGTGACGAACCTGTGTTGCGCGCGGCGAGGAGCGCGCCGGGCAAGCGAGCGAGCGGGCGTTCTACATCCGGCGTGCGCGGCGCTGTGCGGAGGAAAGGCTTGTGCCGCGCGCCCGAAACAAGCAGTCTACGCCGAGCGATGCAGCCTCTCCTTCTCTGCTTCCTGGCGGGCGTCGGCCTCCTCGCCGCGGCGTGCGGCGACGCCCCTCCCGCGGAGGCACCCAAGCCGGTCCATCTGCCGCCCGTGCCACCGGGCGAGCTCCGCAGCCCGGAGGCGTTCGCGTCGATCCGGGACAACGACGCGCGCGCGGCCTCGCTCTTCCTGGAGGCGAGCAAGGTGCTGCTCCACCCGCGCTGCGTGAACTGCCACCCGCACGACGGCGTCCCGCGCCAGGGCGACAGCGGCGAGCGCCACAGCCCGCCCGTCGAGCGCGGGCCGCACGATCGCGGGATTGCCGCGCTGGAGTGCACGTCGTGCCACCAGGTGCAGAACCTCGAGTTCGCGCGCGTGCCCGGCGCGCCGGGCTGGCACCTCGCGCCGGCGGAGATGGCGTGGCTTGGCCGCTCGCCGGCGGCGATCTGCGCGCAGGTCAAGGATCCGGCGCGCAACGGCAAGAAGACGCTCGCGCAGATCGTCGAGCACTCCGCGCATGACGAGCTCGTTGCGTGGGGGTGGGCGCCCGGCCACGGCCGCACGAAGGCGCCCGGCACTCAGGCGCAGTTCGGCGCGCTCATCGATGCGTGGGTGAAGGCGGGCGCCGCGTGCCCGCCCGAGGAGGCCCGTCCATGATCATCCTGAAGGTGAACGGCGCCGAGCAGAAGCTCGACGTGGATCCGGAGATGCCGCTCCTCTGGGTGCTGCGCGACGTGCTCGGCCTCACGGGGACGAAGTACGGCTGCGGCCAGGCGCTCTGCGGAGCGTGCGTGGTGCACCTCGACGGCGAGACAGTGCGCGCGTGCGTGACGCCGGTGAAGCGCGCCGCGGGCGGCTCGGTGACGACGATCGAGGGGCTCAGCCCCGGCGGCGATCACCCGCTCCAGCGCGCGTGGGTGGAGCTCGGCGTCCCGCAGTGCGGCTTCTGCCAGGCGGGGCAGATCATGAGCGCTGCCGCGCTCCTGCGGAAGAACCCGCGCCCCTCGAACGACGACATCGACAGGTCGCTCGCCGGCAACATCTGCCGGTGCGGCACGTACACGCGCATCCGCGCGGCGGTCCGCAAGGCCGCCGGCCTGCCCACGGAGTGAAGATGGAACAGCAACGCGTCGTGCTCCTCCGCCGCTCGTTCCTCGCGGGGCTCGGGCTCGCGGTGGGCGGGCTCGCGCTCGGGTTCGCCGAGGCCGAGGCCGCGCCGCCCGCGCCCGCCGCGCCGCCCGCGCCCAAGGCCGCGCCGGGCGAGCCCGGCCTCCGGACCGGGGTGTTCCTCCACATAGCGACCGACGGGACCGTGTCGATCGTCTGCCACCGGTCGGAGATGGGGCAGGGGATCCGCAGCTCGCTGCCCGTGCTCATCGCCGACGAGCTCGGCGCCGACATGGCGCGGGTGAAGATCGTGCAAGGCGACGGCGACAAGGCCTACGGCGATCAGAACACAGACGGCTCGCGCAGCGTGCGCGACGGCTACGAGCCGATGCGGCGCGTGGGCGCGACGGCGCGCGCGATGCTCGTCGCGGTCGCCGCGAAGAAGTGGCGGGTGCCCGCCGCGGAGTGCGTCGCCGAGCAGCACGCGGTCCACCACGCCAAGTCGAAGCGCTCGCTGGACTTCCGCGAGCTCGTCGCCGACGCGGCGAAGCTCCCGGTGCCGGACGCGAAGACCGTCGCGCTCCGCCCCGTCGCGGAGCTCAAGCGCGTCGGCGGCCCGATGCCGCTGCTCGACGGCCCGGCCATCGTCACGGGCACCGCCCAGTTCGGCGCGGACGTGCGCCTGCCGGGCATGCTCACCGCGGTCATCGCGCGCCCGCCGGTCGTGGGCGGCAAGGTAGTGCGGTACGACGGCGCGCGCGCCCTCGCTGTCCCCGGCGTGAAGAAGCTCGTGGACCTGCCTGGCCCGAAGGGGGGCGCTGTCGGTTTCCAGCCGCTCGGCGGCGTGGCGGTCGTGGCGGACAGCACGTGGGCGGCGATGCGCGGCCGGGCGGCGTTGCAGATCGAGTGGGATCACGGCGCGAACGCGGCGTACGACTCGGCGAGCTACCGCGAGGCGCTCTCGAGCGCGGCGCGCGCGCCCGGCAAGGTCGTGCGGAAGGTAGGCGACGTGGACGCGGCGCTCAAGGCGGCGGCGCGCACGATCGAGGCTGACTACTACGTGCCGCACCTGGCGCACGCGGCCATGGAGCCGCCGTCGGCGGTGGCGCGGGTCGACGCGAACGGCTGCGAGGTGTGGGCGCCGACGCAGAATCCTCAGGCGGCGCGCACCGAGGTGGCGCGGGCGCTCGGGGTCGACGAGGGCAAGGTCACGGTGCACGTGACGTTCCTCGGCGGCGGCTTCGGCCGGAAGTCCAAGCCGGACTACTGCTCCGAGGCGGCGCTGCTCGCGCGCGCCATGGGGACGCCGGTGCGTGTGCAGTGGACGCGCGAGGACGACGTGCAGAGCGGCTACTTCCACAGCGTGAGCGCGCAGCACCTCAAGGCGGGGCTCGACGCGACAGGCAAGGTGAGCGCCTGGCTGCACCGGACGGCCTTCCCGCCGATCCCGTCGACGTTCGACGCGAGGGCGAAGACCCCGAGCGACAACGAGCTCGGCCTCGGCGTGCTCGACCTCGCGCTGTCGGCCCCGAACGTCCGCGCGGAGGCGTGCGACGCGCCGGCGCACGTCCGGATCGGCTGGCTCCGGTCGGTTTGCAACATCTTCCACGCCTTCGCGGTGCAGAGCTTCATCGACGAGATCGCGCACGCGCGGCAGGCGGATCCGCGCGAGGTGCTGCTCGAGGTGCTCGGCCCCGCGCGCCGGGCGACGCCGGCCGAGCTCGGCGTCGAGAAGGTCCCCAACTACGGGGCGCCGATCGAGCAGCACCCGGTCGACGTGGGCCGGCTGCGGCACGTCATCGAGCGGGTGACGGAGCTCTCGGGGTGGGACGCCGCGCGCAAGGCGGGGCGCGCGGTGGGGCTCGCCGCGCACCGGAGCTTCCTCACGTACGTGGCCGTCGTCGCCGCTGTCTCGAAGGACGCGCTCGGCAAGGTGAGGGTCGACGAGGTGTGGCTCGTCGCGGACGCCGGCACGGTCATCAACCCGGATCGCGCGCGCTCGCAGATGGAGGGCGCGGTCGTCTTCGGGATGAGCATCGCGCTCCACGGCGCGATCACGGTGAAGGGCGGCGCTGTCGAGCAGACGAACTTCCGCGACTACCCGGTCGTGCGGAGCCCGGAGGTGCCGAAGCGCATCCACGTGGAGATCGTGAAGAGCGACGCGCCGCCCGGCGGCGTCGGGGAGCCGGGGGTGCCGCCGGTGGCGCCGGCGATCGCCAATGCCGTGTTCGCCTTGACGAAGACGCGCGCGCGGGAGCTCCCGCTGCGGCGCCTGGGGCTGTGAAGGGGGCGGGGGCTCAACCGGGAGGCCGTCGAGAGGGTCGCGGGTGAATTGAAATTCAACCCGGAGGCCGTCGAGAGGGTCGCGGGTGAATTGAAATTCAACCCGGAGGCTGTCGAGAGGGGCCCGGGTGAATTGAAATTCAGCCCGGAGGCTGTCGAGAGGGGCCCGGGTGAATTGAAATTCAACCCGGCGGCTCGGGCTGCTGGCGATGCGGGAGGGGCTTCTACCTGGAGGCTGAGGAATCCCCTCATTTGCAGCCATTTTCAGCGGAGAAATTGAACAGGGAGGCGGGGAGACAGGGAGTATTTTGAAGATTTTCCTCCCCGTCTCCCCCTGACTGATCCCCTCATTTTCATCGGCAAAGGCCGAAGACCCACAATGTCCTACTGGTCTTCCAACGTCGGATCCGAGCCGACTAGAATGGCGCGGGCGTGAGAAAATCTCGTCGCTGATCGGAACAGATTAGTATGGCCCAGTCAGCGCGCATCGGTACAAGGTCCACGACGGCGTCGGATGCACTCCCTAACGTAAGCGCGCAGGAGCGCTCGCATTCTATCAAGGTTCGAAAGCAGCTCGCGCGCGTTGGCCTCAGCGCGGACAGCGTGGAGCGTTTCCTGAACGAGACGGTAAAGGTGGACCTGCACGTCAAGACGGTCCTGTCGCTGTCGCTGGCTACGAGGATGAGGTAATCGAACGACTGCACGAGATTTTGCCCGAGACCGTTCGCGTGACGCTGCTCGCTGATCGTGGGTTCGGCGACCAGAAGCGCTACGAGCATCCCCAAGCGCTCGGCTGGGATTACGTCATTCGATTCCGCGAGTGCATCACCATCAAGGACGCCGCTGGCAAGGCAGCTGCCGCGACCGAGTGGCTTGCTTCGACGGGCCGCGCCAAGATGATCAGGAACGTCCGGGTGACGCAGGACGAGACCGCCATCGCTGCTGTCGTGCTCGTTCATGACAAGAAGATGAAAGACCCCTGGTGCCTTGCGACCAATCGAGACGATCTGGCCGCCAGCCAAGTGGTCAAGCTCTACGGTCGGCGCTTCAGTATTGAAGAAACTTTCCGCGACACGAAGGACATCCACTTCGGTATGGGGTTGTCCGCCACCCACATCGGCGACACGGCTCGTCGCGATCGCCTCCTGCTGATCGCGGCATTCGCCTATGTGCTGCTCACGCTCCTCGGCGAGGCCGGAGAGCGGGCTGGCCTTGATCGCCTCCTGAAAGCGAATACCGCGAAGCATCGCACCATGTCGCTCTACAACCAGGGCTGCTACTGGTACATGGCCATACCCCGGATGAGGGAGGAACGGCTTGTCGTGCTCATCAATGCCTACGCGGAGGTCCTCCAAGAGCATGCGTTTGTCCGCGAAATTGCCGGTGTAATTTGAGGGGATGCGTCAGAGTCGGAACAACACCCGGCGGAGCCTCGAAGGGATCAGTCCTTGCCAACGCGCGTAGGCCGGCGCCGCTGGTCGGCGCCCGGAGACGACTCGCGGAGTTGCTTACGGTAGGCACCAGGCGCGACGCCGGCCCACTGGCGGAACGCGTGGCTGAACGAGCCCTCCGACGCATAGCCCGTCAGGTGCGAGGCCTTCGCGAGCGTTGCGCCCTCGCGCAGCAGTATCGCCGCCTTCTGCATGCGGAGACGCATCAGGTAGCCGAGCGGTGGCTCGCCGACGAGCTGTGTGAAGCGCGCCGCAAAGACCGAGCGCGAGAGGCCGACCTCCTTGGCGAGCGAGGCCACGGTCCACGGCGCCTCGGCGCGATGGTGCATCGCGCCGAGCGCCGCCGCGGTACTCGGATCGCGGAGGGCGCCGAGAAAGCCGCCGCCGTCATCTGGGACGCGCGCAAGATACGCGCGGAGGATCTGGATGAAGATGACGTCCGCCATCCGGAGCAGGACGATATCGGAGCCGGGCCGGTCCGTCTCGACCTCGCGGGTGATGAACTGGATGTTCTCGAGGAACGACGGCCCCCCCTGCTCCGATTCGGGCGTCATTCGGATGACCGGCGGCAGCACCGCGAGGATCTGCCGCGCGAGCGGATCGTCGAGCACGAAGCAGGCGGTGACGAAGTTCGTCTCCGGGCCCCTCGCACCGACTTCGAGCTGCATTACGGCACTGCGTGAGTCGCACCGCGCGACGTCATCGAATTGCACGGAGGCGCTGCGTGGATGGTCGCGCAGCGCGTGCGCGTGGCCGAGCGGCAGGACCGCGAGATCGCCGCCGGAGAGCGCGACATCTGGCTCGTCCGTATTGTCTACACTGAGCCACGCGCTGCCGCGCACCATGTAGTGGAAGCGGACGCAGCTCTTCCCTCCCGACAACGCCACGCCCCACGGCGTGCGCCCGACCGTCAAAGCCCAGCGGGTCTGCTGCAGACGAACCGGGGCGAGAACCGCGCTTAGAGCGTCCATCAAGCAGCACCGTAGCGTGCCCCAGACCCAGGCTCCAGGCAACCCGGACGATTTCGCCATTTTCCCGGACGACTGCGCAAGGCTCGTGCGGGCCGCGAGCCCTATGTTGGACGTGTCGTCATCGACGAAAGGAAAATCTCATGTCCAGCAAGCTCGACTTTTCCAAGGAGCTCATCGGTCGTCGTGCGCTCGTCACCGGAGGCACGCGCGGCATGGGCGCGGCGATTGCGCAGCGTCTCCTCGACGCCGGCGCGAAGGTCGTGGTGACGGGGCGCTCGCGTGGCGAGGCCACTCCCGCGGGAGCGACCTTCATCGCCGGCGACGTCAGCTCCGTGGAAGGAGTCAAGGCGATCGCCGCGAAAGCAGTCGGTGCCCTCGGCGGCCTCGACATCCTCGTCAACAACGCGGGCGGTGCGCGCCCCATCGCGGAAGGCACCGCGTCGATCCCCGAAGAGGAATGGCAGGCATCCTTCGGGCTCAACCTGTTCGCCGCGGTCCGCCTGACGAATGCGGTGTTGCCCGTGCTCCGCGAGTCGAAGGTCGGCGCGATCGTGAACATCTCGTCGAACGCGGCGAGGATGCCCTTCGGTCCGTTCGCGCACTACTGCGCCGCGAAGGCGGCGCTCGACATGTATTCGCGCGCGCTCGCGCTAGATCTCGGGCCGAAGGGCATCCGCGTGAACGTCGTGTCACCGGGGCCGGTGATCACGCCGGGCGGCGACGAGGCGCGGAAGGCGTTCAGCGACGCGACGGGCGCTCCGGCCGACGTATTCGCCCAGTCAGTGCCGCTCGGTCGCCTTGGGTCCCCGGACGACGTGGCGGAGGTCGTCGCGCTGCTCGCGTCGGATCGCGGGAACTGGCTGACGGGCGCGAACATCCTCGTCGACGGCGGAATGACGGCGCGCTGAAACTTAGGTCGTGAGCTCGCGATGGACGCGGCTGCATTGGCACGTCGCGCCTTTGAAGGACGGGGATCGATATCAACACGGATCGGAGAAGCATTATGAGCTATGCGATTTTAGGATTCGGTAAAATAGGCCAGGCGCTCGCCCACGCCTTCGCCCGTAGGAATATCGACGTGACCGTCGCGAGCCGTCGGCCGCCCGAGGTGTTGGCGCCGCAGGCTCGAGCGATAGGACCCACGGTCGTCGCCAAGTCGCTGCGGGATGCGCTCAAGGCCGACACGATCATCTTGGCGGTCCCGTTCGGGGAGCATCGCGAGGTTGCGAAGGCCCTGCCGAGTTGGAAAGGCAAGACGGTCATCGACGCGATGAACGCGTCAGTACCGCTTGAGGAGCTGGACGGTCTCCCGTCCTCCGCCTTCGTCGCGAAGGCGTTCACCGGCGCCAAGCTGGTGAAAGGATTCAATCACCTGATTGCGGCCACCCTGGCTGCCGATCCGATCGTCGAGGGCGGCCACCGGGTGGTCTTTCTGTCGAGCGACGACGAGGACGCGACAGCTCCCGTGGCGACCTTGGCCAAACAACTCGGGTTCGCACCCGTCAAGCTGGGAAAGCTCAACGAGGGTGGCGCGTTGGTGCACGCACGCGGCCGGACTTGGGGCCAGCTCATCTTCCAGGATTTGTTCAAGAAGGAGCAGTAGTCGATCTACGACCGTGTGATTGGCAAAGAAGCGAGCTCACGGAAGCTTCAGCGAGGACGAGGACCAGAGCATCCTCGGCACACCGACACGACGACGACCTCGCTCAAGCCTTCCTCGCTCGCATGCTCGACCGCGGCCGGTCTGCTCAAGCTCGATGGCCCGTCACTTCGCCTGGCGCAAGACCGGGCACTACCTCGGCAGCGCGTACGTGCGGCGGGTGGTGCTCAACGCGCAGCCGTTCGGGCTGCTGCACGAGCCTGCTGGTCCGAGCCTGGAGGCGCAGGTCGCCGCGCGTGAGACGCTGGAGGCTCTCGCCGACCTGCCCGACTGGCAGCGCGAGATCCTGATGGCCGTCGACCAGCCTGAGTCGCTGGTCGCGTACGCGCGGTCGCGCGGCATGCACCCGGGTACCGCGGCCAGCCGGCTCAGGATCGCGCGGGAGGCGCTCGCGCTCAGGCTCCGGAGGTGGCGCCGATGAAGCATCGCGACCCGCAGCGGCGTGTCCGCGTGACCGTGCCAGGGAAGCCCGTCACGCGCACGATCACGCCCGCGCAGATCGACCGCTACCTCGACGCTATGCGGTGGATGAAGGACCCCAACGGTCCGGTCCCGGATCCCACGGACCGAAGCTTCCCCCTCACCCGCATCATCGCCATGATCGCGACGCACGAGAACCGCTCCCCAGGCGAAGTCCTCGCCGACATCGCCGATGGCAAGGGCCTGGAGCGCTGGATCCGGTCGCGGAAGACTTGGCCGACCTGGTAGGAGGCCGGCGCGACCCTAGGATCCGCGCTCAGCGCGAGGCCGTCGCCGAGGCTCGCGGCGCCTTGCAGATCCTCGATGCGCTGGAGCGCGGATACGTCCGGCGGAAGTAGGCCGACACCGCCACTGGCAAGGTGCTCCCCGCGATGGTGAAGCCAGCCGGCGGCGGAGGGCAGAGCACAGGCCGCGGCGGCAACCCATGCCACCCACCGCGGCCCATACTCTCGTCACGCTCGGCTAGAAGCGCCCGAAGGCGCCCCTGCCGTTGAACATGCTGCGCGCGCTGGGCCGAGCATGGACAACGACCGCACCCACGTCGGGCTCCGGGAGCTTCACCGGCTCAATCCCGTGCTCGGCCGCGATGCGATCGGCTTCCTCTTGGGTGGCCGCAAAGCCGGCTCTCTTGTGCGCCTCCCAAGCCTTGTAGAAGGCAGACCGGCGCTCGGCCGGGCTCTTTTCACTGGTATTACTCATGGCGTGTCCATCCTCGCCCGAAGGCGATATGCATCCACGCCGGCCCACTTGACTGGCACGCACACGCGGTATATGTGTGCGGTGTTCGGGTACCAATCGAACAGCCGGTCCAGCGGGTCGGTTACGAACAGCGAGCTACAGGACCCACCCTGTAGCCCGCTGTTCGTGTTTTGTGGATTTCAACATGGCCGACCGATCTGATCGGCCACACCCACATGTATATCCATGTGCGTTTGTGATCGAGGGATTTGATCACTGAACTGAGCAGTGCTGACAGGCTTCTCGCCGGTTCAGGTGTGTGTATGTGGGTTGAGTAGCAAACAGCGAGAGCTGCACCCTCCTGCGCGGCTCCAGCGCTGGCGGCGGCTCTGACGGCGGCGGGGGCTCGGGCTCACGGGGCGGCGCAGATGTCGCGGGCGCAGCCGGCGCGCTCCTGACGAGCCGCAGGAACCCGCGACCGTTCGGCAGGGCCCTGGCGGGCGCCGAGGGCGTCCCGGTGGGCGGCCGTGGAGCCGCGCCCGCCTCCGCGCCGCGTTCTACGCCGAGCCCACCGTGCATCGCGCCCGCCTCCGCGCGAGGCCAAGTGGCGCCGCTGGCTAGCGCTCAATCAGGAAGGCCGGCGACTCTGTTGAGGACGTCGCTGCCGCATCCGAAGGAGCGGCAGTCGAGGAAGTTCTGCATGCACGGCAACTGCGTGATGACCACAAGGCCACCCGTGTATTTTTCACTTATGCCGATCGGCCGGCTCTCCTGAGACTTGGCCGGCATCGTGCTCCACGTCGCCGACAACGTCTTTTTGGCCATAAGCCTCTTCAGTGTGGCCGAGTTCTTGTCCATCCACGCCATCTCGTCTCCAAGGTAGGCGACGCGACCGTCGACGAAGTCTCGATGCGCCTTCTCGGTCGCAATGCCACACGAGGATTGCACCTTGAGCTTCGGTGGCATTTTCGACCGAAGAACCTTCACCTCGTTCAAAGCGTCTTCAACGCATGTTCTTGATGCATCGAACCCGACCGTGCGATCGGAGCACCCCGCCCAGCGGAAGTCAGCTGCGTCGACTTTTCTGGCATGTGGCCACATGACCTGTATTACGGCCTTGACTTCTTCTCCCTCGGAGAGGACCCGCGACGCAGGCGGCACAGGGGCCGTTGTGTCTGCCGCCGGCTGGGTACGCCGCGGCTCCTCCTTCCCGCACGAGACGAGCGAGAGGCTACAGAGCGCAACGAGCCCCGCGGCGCAACGAGTGATCTGACCCCCGGTTATCCCAGACGACATGACCTCGATCGTACGAGGCACGACACAGGATAGTCTAGTTCCATGAAGCTTGGGACGCTGACGCAGCGCGTGTCCGAGTGGTTACTCCGTGTCGCTCGGCGGGTCGCCGAACAGCGACAGCTGTACCATCCGCCCCTGACTCGAAGCAGGGGCCGGGACGCGCGGCGGCTCCGGTTCCGGCGCAGGCACGGTCACGGGCGGTATGGGCGGCGGCTGCGGTGCGGCGGGCGCAGGCTGGGCGGACCCGCCCGAGACGAGCCGGAGCCATCCCTTGCCGCCCGGGAGCTGGCGGACCGACCCGGTCTGCGCCGGCGGGGTGAGCGCCTGCGGGACGGGCGGCGCGGCAGGCTCGGCCAGAGCGGTCCGGACCAGATCCTCGACGGACCAGAGCTCCGAGACGAGCCACACGGCCCCGTTGCGCCGCCGGGGGCTCGAGCTGCGGTAGCGGATCCGGGGGTAGCTGAGCCGCCGCGGGCGCCAGCGCTGGCGGTCAAGTCGGCGATCACCCCTTCCTAGAGCGACAAACGGGTTGAAACCACGAGAAAAAGCAGGAATTTCACGGGGAGGCGGGGAGGCGGGGAGCGAGAGACGGCAAGAGGGAGAAATTCATTTTTTTTCTTCCTCCCCGCCTCCCCGCCTCCCTGTGAAAATTCTCCAGGTTTCAACGTGATCGGTGTTCGTGCGCCAGGCCAAGCCTGGGCGAGGAGGAAGCGATGAGCTGAAACTTCGCGAAGAAACCCGGCGGGTGAGAGTCCCGCCCGGCAAGGTTGGCCCACCAGCCGGAAGTGAGTCTTGCGTGGCGCCGGGTGACCGGCGTCGCGAAGCGTAGACAGCGAGCGTGCGGGCCGTGGGATAGAGCCTCGAAAGATCAGAGGTCGTGGGGCCGACGTCGTGAATGCAACGGAAGGCAACATCGTCGCGTCAAGAGCGAGCCCGGGTAGCCCCCACTCGCAGGGCCTGGCGCGGTGACCCGCCGGGGTCAGAGACCAGGGCACGTACGCAAGGGTTTCCCGAGGAACCTGGGAGATCCCGCTGCCTTCACCGAGAGGTGGAACCGCCGAGCAGAGCGCAAGCGAGCGAAGCGGGGGTAGCGGGAAGTCGGAGTGCACTCGTACTACCGCGGAAGCGGGGGAACCAACCCGAGGGACCCCGTGGAGGGAAGGGGAGCACCGGGGCACGGGATCGTTGGAGGGAAAGATGAAGGAGACATCGGGCTCCGAAACCATCTGCACGAAACTCGAACGGATAGCGGAGCTGGCGCGGCAAGCACCCACCATGGTGCTGACGACGCTCGCCCATCACATCGACCTGGACTGGATGCGCGAAGCCTACCGGCGAACGCGCAAGGACGGCGCGCCCGGCGTGGACCGGCAGACCGCGGAGCACTACGCGGAGCAACTGGAGGATAACCTCCGGTCGCTGCTGGAACGAGCCAAGGCGGGCACGTACCGCGCGCCGCCGGTGAGGCGGGTCCACATCCCGAAGGGCAACGGGGAAACACGCCCGATCGGCATCCCGACCTTCGAGGACAAGATCCTGCAGCGCGCGGTGGCGATGGTGCTGGAAGCCGTCTTCGAGCAGGATTTTCTTGACTGCTCGTACGGTTTCCGGCCTGGCCGTTCGGCACACCAAGCGCTCGCGTCGTTCTGGGACAAGGCGATGGCGATGGCGGGCGGATGGGTCATCGAGGTCGACATCCGAAAATTTTTCGACACGGTGGACCGTCAGCACCTGATGGATGCGCTGCGCCGCAGGGTACGAGACGGCGTGCTGCTCCGTCTCATCAGCAAGTGGCTGCACGCGGGAGTGCAGGAAGACGGTAGCCTCAGCTACCCGAAGGCCGGCACACCGCAGGGCGGCGTGATTTCGCCGATCCTGGCGAACATCTACCTGCACGAGGTGCTCGACACGTGGTTCGAGCGCGACGTCCGACCTCGGCTCCGAGGCAGGGCACACCTCATCCGCTACGCGGACGACGCGGTGCTGCTGTTCGAAGTGGAAGAAGACGCGCGCCGGGTGATGGCCGTGCTACCGAAGAGATTCGGCAAGTACGGGCTGAGCCTGCACCCGGACAAGACGCGCCTGTTGCCGTTCCAGCGGCCGCCGAAGAGACGACCCCCGCCGAGCGGCGGGGCGTCGCCGACGTGGCCGTCGACGCTCGATCTGCTCGGCTTCACGCATCACTGGGGCAGGTCGCGGCGAGGCAACTGGGCGATCAAACGCAGGACCGCCAAGGACCGCCTCAGCCGCGCGCTGCGGCGCGTGGCGGAGTGGTGCAGGGACCACATGCACGATGAGCTGAGCAGCCAGCAGGAGGGCCTGGCCATGAAGATGCGGGGTCACTACGAGTACTACGGGATCACCGGGAACTCGGAGGCGCTCCGTCGCTTCGCCTGGGAGGTCGTGGCGGTGTGGCGCAAGTGGCTCAATCGCCGCTCGCAGAACGCCAAGATGACCTGGGAGCGGATGCACCGGTTGCTGAAGAGGTACCCCCTTCCGCGGCCGCGCATCACGCACCCCGCTCCTGCCCGCTCGTAGCGAACCCGTGTCCCGAAGAGCCGGATGCGGGAATTCCGCACGTCCGGATCTGTGGGGGGCCGGGGGGTAGTCGACCCCGGCCTACCCGACTAGCGCCTGGACATCCGTGGCAGCGTTCGGCGCATGCGCATGCAGTTCAACCCCGGAGCACGGCGGCCATGCCCACCCAAGCTCGTCGACCTCCCGGAGACACTCGCCGTGGGCTCGCTGGTCATGGCAGAGCGCTGGCGTAGAGTTCGATGCCGAGCGCGGCGAGAGCGCGGGTCCACCTGGCTGATGGCGTTGCCAGCGGCATTCACGCTAAGACGCAAGCCTGTCAACCGCGTGGCAGATGCGGATCGCTCGAGCATGAAAGACAGCGCACGCACACAAGTTATGCTGTACAAGACTAGTTGAACAAGGTGCTCTCAGGCTTTCTGAGTAATGCCCCCCGGCGAATGGAGTCTGCGATGGCCACGGACGTTAGTATCGAGATCAAGTTCCTCGGGAAACTCGTAGACATACTTAAAAGCTACTTTGGACCAACGTTTGTGCGTAAAGGCGCGGAGGCCGAGGCCCACGCCAGGCGCGTTAAGTCCAAAGCTGAGGCAGAGGCTCGCTTAATCGACGCGCAGACAGCTATCAACGAGAAAAAACTGTTGCTTCAAGGAGAGCATGAACTGCGCATGCTCGGTCGCCACCTCGAAGCGCATGAACGAATGGTGGTCGAGACTGATACATTCGCGGACGACATCATTCCAGTTTTGTGGGATGAGCCAGTGTCCGCAGATTTGATTGTTGACGAGGGACGCTTGCGGCCGTTCGAGTACGTTGAGATGAGGCGGCTCAACAATGTCAGGCAGGCGGCCGGTGAGACGCTTAGGGCGCTGCCAATGCACGCTGAGGTCTCAGATGAGCCAGTCGACCCTGACTGGTACGCTCGTTTCTTCGATGCAGTGAAAGACGTGTCCCAGCAGGAGATGCAAAAGTTATGGGGCGCGCTCTTGGCAGGAGAGGTAGCGCGCCCAGGTACCTACTCGCTTCGAGTGCTGGAAACGCTCAGGCTCCTCACCACCTCGGAAGCTCGACTTTTCGAGGCATGCATTCATCTGTGTTCGAATGAAGGCGTCCTGCTCGACCCACCGAAACGGAATTTGGACAGGTTGCCCATAATAACACTTATTGAATGTGGCTTATTGAGCGGCGGGATGATTACCATCGATCCTGGCACCACGAAGACATCGACATACGGCACAAGAACGCTGGTCGTTGACAATCCTGGGCGACCTAAGATGCCAGTAAGCATTGATGGATGGCACATAACTGGTGTCGCCAGAGAACTGGCCAGTCTTCGGAGGCGGACGGTTGACTATGAGCACCTCAGTGTCCTGTGCGAAGACTTAAATGGCTACTATGGACTGACAGCGAAAATCGTGGACACAGACGCTGGTGGGAAGGAGACGGAGTCGCTTAGACAGGAGGAGCAATAAAAGCACATAGGATAACGAGTGCGTCGCACTGTGCTCGAGCGCTGCCTACGCATTGTTGTCGCCGAACAAACTCAGCTGCACCATCCTGCGCGGGCGCGGGGCGGGCGGGGATCTGACGGCGGCGGCTCCGGCTCGCAGGAAGCCACAGGCGCAGCCGGCGCGCTCCCGACCAGCCGGAGGAACCCCCGCCCGTTCGGCAGCGCCCGGTCGGCGTTCAGGGGGCGGATTGCTGAACGGGCAAGCAGGGTTACACCGTCGGGTGGATCAGTGACGGCAGACCAAGGTCGGCGCTGTCGCCCCATTTGAGCTCACCCGCGTCGCGCCACGGCTTGAGCAGGTCGCCCACCTTGCACATCGCCAGGAACAGCGCCTGGAACGGATCGGAGCCAATCGCGTAGTCGAGAACCGGAGCCTTGAACGACTCCTCAATCTCGATGTCAACGATCCATTCGTTCTCTCGATGAACGGGACTGTGTGGCCTGCTGAGCAGGATGCGAACCTTGCGCGTGAAGCTCCCATCATTCGGCGTGAAGTCCAGATGCCTGGAGGCTACCACGTTTCCGTCGTGCATGCCCGATAGATAGGGCAGCGCTGGCGTCAGCGGAAGTTATTGGTGCAGAAGTTCGTCCATTCCCGCCCGCCCTGATTTGCGGCGGCCCAGCACTGCTGCTTGAGCCTCCTGGGGCACGCGAAACGACAAAACATCTCACGAGAACTCTGTCGCTTGCCGGCGAGCAAGCACGCCTGCTTGAGGCGCGGCTCGGCTGCCGCACCAGTGTCTTCATCTGTCGGCTCTTCTGCCTCTTCCGGTTCCGCGATCTCGTCCACTGGCTGGACCACGCAGGACGACATGAACACGGCGGCGATGATCGTCGCGATCCTCATGGCCCTCCGCGAATGCGAGCCGCGGGCCACGCGGCCGTGAGCGCTCGCGTGACATGAGCGCGCCCGCCACCTCGACCATTCACTGCGTATTCTAGCCCGGAATACTCGGCGATGAAGCGCCGAATCGTGACAGGAATGGACGTCTGGGGCGAGCCGGGCGCCAGGCGGCCGGCGTCCTACTCCGCGCCGTCCGGCGGTCCGCCGAACAGGCTCAACTGCATGGAGGGTCGCTGCTTCGGGCGCCAGGCGAACAAATCGAGCTGGCCGGTCGGCTCGGCACCGGATGGAAGGTGCACCCCCTGGCCATGGGCGTGCTCCGGAGCAGCCTCGACCGGCGCGACGACAGCGCTGGGCGCCGTGGGCGGCGGCTGCGGTCCGGGCGTCGTGCCGGCGCTCCCGCCGCCCACCACCCGGAGCCCGCCACGCCCGGCGGGGAGCTCCCTAGCGGGCCCCTCCGGCTTCGGGATGGCGAGCGGCTTGGGCTCTGGCTTCTCTCCCGCGGGCTCGTCCAGCACGGCGATCATGAACTCCTCCAGGGTCCACACGTGATCCGTGACGCCCGCAGCCATCGCCGGGGTGACGCGCATGTTCCGCGGGATGTGGCAGAGGTTCGTGTAGACGTAGTGCAACGCGATCGCGGCGCAGTGCCGCGAGAGCTTCTTCGAGAACGCGAGTGTCCCGCGCCGGAGCCGCGCGTTCCACTGTCGCGCCGTGAGGTTGCTCCGCTCGATCGCGTAGTTGGTCGCCTTCGCGGGGTCCGGCGTCCCGAACACGGCGCGCTTCTGGATGAAGTCGACGCCTCGGGGCACCGCGTACTTCTCCGAGGTGCCCGGCTTCCCAGGGCGAGCGGAGAAGTTCTTGACGGTCTGCATGTACGACACGGCCGGCCCGAAGTTCGCGGCGATCGGCTGCGCGTACAGCCCGAGCCCGTCCGTCGTGATCTGCGGCATCACCACGAGCCGCGCGCGCACAGCCTCAACGAGAGCGTCGGCGCTCTCCTGGTCGCGCTTCCCGACGTGCCACGCGATGATCAACTTGCTGGTGCGGCAGATCGCGGCCCAGGTCCACTGCTCCCCCAGGGCCGCCGTGTCGTCCTTGGTTGGGTCTACGTGGATCTGACGCTTGCGGCACCAGCTGTGCTGCTCGTCGAGGTCGACCAGCGGGGACGTCAGGTCGCGCACCATGCGGTCATGAAGCCGCGCGCAGCCATCGCCGATGGCCTGCGCGAAGCGGCCGATCGTGTCGCGATGGACGCCGGTCATGCGCTCGGCTGCGCGGACACTGGTTCCGTTCACGAGCGCCGCCAACACCTCTAGCCGCCGCTCCGCTGGGAGCACGTTCGCCATGGCCCTTGCACCTCTCCAGAGGCGAGCCCATGATCGCAGTGCGTCGTGCGACGGGTGGCCCACCATCCGGCGTTCCGCAGCCCCGTCTCGGGTACCAGCCGAGGCGGGGCGCTTTCGTTCAGGGCTTTAAGGTAGCATCGGACGAGTCGAATGCTCTGTAGTCGAGAGACGGCTAGGACGGAGCGTGTCATAGCCCGCGTACGCGATACAGCGTGTTTGACGGCTCTTCCGCGCGGTCACGCGCGACCGTCGACCGAGCGCCGAGCGCGCGTGGTAGCCGCGCGGCGAGCGAGCGCGGCTCATTCTGGAGCACGGCGGATACGCCATCCGCAAGTGCCTGGATCTGCCGGAGGCGCCCGTGGTTGGCTCGGTTGTCCAGGTGGGTCGTCAGCGCGTCGCGGCGGCCACAGGCACTGGACAACGACGACGTGGACGACAGCGCGTTAGACAGATGCTGGTGATGTACTTACGAGCAAGGAGGTGTTCACGGCTCCGGCGATTGATCGGAGCGAACGCAGCGCGCGAGCCGCCGATCGAGGACCGTGTGGTCCTGCGATGCGCCGTTCGAGAAGTTGACGAGGATGGCGTTGTCCGCGCTGTCGATGGCGGGCGTCGACGACCAGAAGGGATCGGACGGTGTCTCTGGGAAGGCTTCCAGGTCGATCGCCGGGCCGGACCGCTGATCATCGACGATCGAGAGCAGCTCCTTCGCGCTCGACAACCGCCAGTCTTCCTTGCCGGCGAGGGTGAGCTCCTCACAGTGCTCGAGCGCGTCGCTCCAGATGAACCGGGTCGTGGAGGCGTGGCGCTGCCAGACGAGCCCCGTCGAGCGATCGAGCACCCAGTCCTCGCCGATCGACAGATCGGCCGGCGTGGTCTCCTGTCTCGTAGTTGCCGTCTTGTCCGAAGAAGGGCTCAGACGGTTCCGGGCACTCCTCGAGCGCGGTCGACCCGTCCGTGCAACGTCTCGTCGCCGAGTCCGGCCACGTGACCGGGACCGGCGGCGGGCCGCCGCCGGCCCCTCCCTCGCCACCGGAGCCGCCGATCCCCGAACCGCCACCGCCGTGCGTACCCGTCCCCGAGGGGCCGCCGCCGGTCCCTCCCTCACCACCGGAGCCGCCTGCTCCTTCTCCGATCGCGGTGTACTCATCCCAGCGAACGTCAAGGAGCCGCGCGCACCCTAGGACCGCGGAAGCCGAAAGCCCTATCACAGCCATGAATACCCGCGCGCCCGCGAACCTATTGCCTGCCATGGCTTCGGAGCGTCGGCTTCATGCACACACGAAGTCAAGAAACCGGAGCTGTCCGCCGTGGGCGTACATCACGCCAGGCGAATCGCGCCACAGTGGTCGCAGTTGGAACGGGGTGGTCGCGTTTCAGGCAAACGCGACCACTACCTGTCGAGATGGTCGCGGGTGAATTGAAATTCAACCCGGCGGCTGTCGAGAGGGTCGCGGGTGAATTGAAATTCAGCCCGGAGGCTGTCGAGAGGGTCGCGGGTGAATTGAAATTCAACCCGGCGGCTGTCGAGAGGGTCGCGGGTGAATTGAAATTCAACCCGGCGGCTCGGCTGCTGGCGATGCGGGAGGGGCTTCTACCTGGAGGCTGAGGAATCCCCTCATTTGCAGCCATTTTCAGCGGAGAAATTGAACAGGGAGGCGGGGAGACAGGGAGTATTTGAAGATTTTCCTCCCCGTCTCCCCGCCTCCCTGTGAATTTTCCGAAGAATTTGAGGGGATGCCTCCGGGCTGACCTGCTGCGGTTGGCACGTGTCGCCTGCGCGTCGTGTGTAGACCGTCTCGGCGCGCTCACCGATCGACAACTGGCGATTTGCGGAGATACCTCGCACGGCGGCACCATCGGCGTCGAGAGCAAGCCCGGCGCGGGCGCCACGTTCACCGTCGAGCTCCCTTTGCATCCGGCCGAGACCGAGTCGGAGACGGCGACGGACGGTTGAGACCTGCTCCCACCGGCGTAGGCGCTCACCACGGGGCATCTATCAGCCCATCCCCGAGCAAGGGCGTTGGCTCCGCCAGGTCGTGCGCGGATACTTCGCGTACCATGCCGTGCCGACGAACATCCATGCGCTATCGTCTTTCCGCCCCCAGGTCATCCGTACGTGGCACCGCGTCCTGCGACGTCGGGGGCAACGTGACCGGACGGACTGGGCGCGGATGACGGCCCTAGCGCGGCGATGGATCCCTCCCGCCCGTGTGCTGCATCCCTGGCCTGACGAGCGCTTTGACGTCCGTACCCGAGGCAGGAGCCCAGTGCGGTAGCGCTGCTCGCCGGGATCCGTGCGGGGGCGGCTCGAGCTCGACGGGGCGAAGGGCCGTCCCTACCGCGACCGGCGCGCCTCCGCGACAGCCGCACCATGCCGTCCTGTTGCAGCTCGACGCGCTCCTGCGCGATCGGGGGTCTCAGGACGGTCTCAGGACGTAGCCCAAGAGCGCCTCCCTCGCCGCGGCATGGTGCGCACCGGCGCGTGTCGCCGCGTGCCAGGTGAAGCCATCGAGCGAGGCGCACAGCGGCTTTTCGTAGGCGAGCGCGCTCGGTGACAGTGGCGAGAGCCCACGGAGCCATCGCGGTCCGGCGGGCGGCTCTCGTCCGGAGACGGCGGAGGCGCAGAGCGCGGCCTCGGGCTCGTCGTCCTTGTCGACGCCATGGTCGAGATCGAGCAACCCGTGCCGTCGCAGCTAGCGCATCATGCGCCGGACGGCGTCCTCGAGCACCTGGCCGACCTGGCGCGTCTGCAGGTGACCGAGCTCGTTCCACACGAGCTCTGCGCCGTCTTCGTGGTAAGCGCCGTCGAGAAAGACGACGTGCAGATGTGGATTGAGCCGCAGGTCGCCGGACGTGCGTTGCACGACGGTCACCGCGCCCGTAGACGACGCCCGTGGAGCGAGCCGCGCTGGCCACAGGGCGCCGAGACCGCACGCCGCGGGCCAGGTGGCGACGGCGCGTTTTCGCGGGCCATCGAGCCAACCCGGCGGGCCATCGCCCATGGCGGCACCATGGCGGCTCGCCACCCTAGCCCTACTTTCGCAACGCGCGTTCCTGACGTTTAGGAAGGTGCTTGCTTTCCAGGTGCTGCGCTTTGTCGTCGTCTAGATGAAGAAAGACCCGGAAGCCAGCGGTCGAGCTCGAAGATGCGCGCAGCGCGGCGCTGTTCTGCATTCAGTTCGGGCGCGAGCGGGATCGTGGGGCGCCGTCCCTGGGCGCCCGTTGCGGTCCGGACCAGCGTGGCGCGGATGTCGCCGAGGCTGTCCATCATGGCGCGGGCGGAGGCGTCGGTGCCAAGGGCGATGCGTGCCAGGCTGACGAGCATCAGCCCCAGCACCGTCGCGAAGGTGTGAAGCCGCAGCGAGCCGTCGGCCCACTGATGTGAGGGACCCCAGGGCACAACGCCTCCCTTCTTCGAGCGACGGAAGAGCTCTTCGACGTTCCACTGGCCGCGAAAGGCATGGACGATGCGTTCGGTGCTCCAGGTGTGGTGGTCGGTGCAGAGCACACGCTTGCCCAGGCGCGTTGCCTCGAGCTCTCGCCGGCGAGCGGCGTCGACCCGCCAGCTCAGTGTCGGGGCCTGCTCTTCGCCGCCAATCTCGACCACGACGAAGCTGGCCAAGTGCTCGCGCGCGAGCGCCTTGCGTACGCGCTGCTCGAGCGACGCGCGTCGAATGCGGCCGGCCTCCACCAGCGCCTCAAGCCTGCCCAGTTCCTCCTTGGCCTTGGTCAGCCGCGCTTCGATACCGCGCTTCTGCCCCTCGAGCGGCGTGACGCTCTCGATAATGACGAGCGTGCGGTCAAGGTCGCCGACCTGGGTCCGGACGCGGGCAGCGCGTACGTCCTCGTACTGTCCGGTCAGGTGCCGCATCGCGCCTTTCTGCGCAGCTTGCTGCAGCGCCCATTCGGCCGCGCTGTGTCCCAGGGGCAACGAGATGAGGCTGTAGTAGCCGGTGACTTCCAGATGAAGCTCCAGCTGAGGGCTCCAGAAGCCACCGTCGCGTACGAGTGTCCGATGACCTGGGCTGGTTCGTTGCTCCCCGGCGTCGAGCGCGCTGTGCAGCTCGCTCAGCCCTTGCAGGCACTCCTCGAGCACGGCTTGATCCGAGCTGTTGCCGCCGAAGGCCCGGTACAAGAGCGGCACGTGCCCGGTCTCGCTCACGAGCAGGCCGAGTCCCACCACCCGCAGGTCACTTCGTTTGCTTTTGGCATGTCCGCGACGCGCCAGCTCGCCGGCGGTCGTTGTCGCGATGTGCGTGTCGAAGTTGGTCGTATCGAACGCCAGCACGTCGGCTGACAGAGCGAACCGACCGATCGCCGCCCGAGCGATCGCCACCTGGGCGGCCTCCAGCTCCTGATCGGTGACCTGCTGCGCGATGCGGTGAAACGTCTGGCCCGTGAATGCTGACCCGGGCAGGCACGAGACCCGCGGCAATGCGCCGTCGAGGAAGTCCCCCAGGTCACACTTCGGGCCCGGCGCGCATGCGCGCTGAAGCGCGACGGCGACAGCCATCTCGCCCACGGACGGCCCGTTCTTGGAGCCGTAGTCACCGCACGCCTCGTTGATCAGCCTCACGAGGTCGAGCTGCTCGGCAACCCAAACGAGCGCGCCGACGTCCCCCACCGCCCTCGTTCCGACCGTCCGAGTTCGCCCGAGGTCGACCGTCGGCGGCGGGTCCGCTGGCCCGAGGACAACCTGCCTCGCGACCGAGCGACCCGCTGCCGCGTCCCACACCGACTGCGCCGCGATCCGGTAGCGGCGACCGTCCACCTCACGCTCGAAGATGTGCATCTTCGTTCATGTAGCGACGACAGGTCGCCGCATCCATAGGGCGTGCACGATTTTCAGTGCGCGCCGTGCGTCTACACAGCCGACCCCTGTCGGCTTCGCGAAAGTAGGGCTAGTTCCGTGGCTCGACCTCGCAGGCGGCGTCGCAACCGTCGCCGGCCCGGCGCCGGCCCCGAGCTCGGCCAGGTGGACGGAGTTTTTTGTTTGGCGCGCTGCGCGCGGCTCCGGGCGGCTGCGCGCGGTGCTCGGCTTCGCTTCGCAGCCTTTCACCTTCCTGCGCTCGCGGGCCCGGGGGCTATGCCCCAAATGGGGCTCGGAGGTTTCAATGGCTCTCAACATCTATAGCGTTACAATCGGGTTCTTACGGGACTTGCAGCCGCTCATCGCAAAGATCAATGGCGCGGAGTCCGAAAAGCGCGCCGGTGACGAACCGCCGCGCTTCCGCCTTGGCGATGTCTGGAGGCGCCGCCTGCGCTCAGGCCGGGGAGGGCTCCCGCCGACTCAAGGAGGTCGAGGCGAGGATGAGCGCCGCTCCGGCCGCGAAGGCCCAGCTCACGGTCTCGCCCAGGAAGAGCACCGCGGTAGCGGTCGCGAAGACCGGCTCCAGAGAGAAGATGATCGCCGTTCGTTGCGGACCGACGTCTCCTTGGAAGCGTAGTTGAAGATAGAACGCGACCGCCGACGCGAGCAGGGCGCAGAAGAGAACGCTGCCCCAAACGCGAGCCTGGGTCGGAAGGCTTGGACCTTCTCCGGAGATCGTGCAGGCCATGAGAGACAGGATGGCGATGGTCGCCAGCTGCACGAAGGTCACGGCCGCCGTGTCATGGCGGCGCTGGCTGACGCGATCACCGGCCACGACGTAGCCCGCAAAGCAGAGCGCGCAGCCTAGGATCAAAGCCTGCCCGACGCTGGGCATCAGGGTCCCCGCGGAGCTGGCGTCTCCTTCGCTGGTCGAGACGAGGGCCA
This sequence comes from Sorangium sp. So ce1128, assembly GCA_051717205.1. GTDB lineage: Bacteria > Myxococcota_A > Polyangia > Polyangiales > Polyangiaceae > Sorangium. The sequence continues at coordinate 11,995,007 of CP181432.1, read as the reverse complement.
CGCCCGCGAGGGCGACGAGCGCGAGCACCAGGGCCCGGAGCGAGGGACGACGGGATGAGACCACCGCTTCGAGGACGAGGACGAGGACGACGGAGAACCCCGTCAGGAAGCTCGCGGTCGACGCCGGCACCGTCTCCAGGCCCTTCGTCTGGAACGCGACGGTGCCGAACAACAGCACGCCCAAGGCGGCGCCGTCCCGCCATGCCGCGCGGCTCAGGCGACGCCAGAGGCCAGGGAAGAGAAAAGCCATCGTCAGCGCTGCGAGCGAGAACCTGAGCGCGAGAAAGTCGAAGACTTTGATCCGGCTTACCGCGTCTTTGATGAAGGCGAAGGTCATTCCCCAAAAGAGCGTGGCGGCGACGATGGCCGGCATCGCCAGCCGCTGTCCCGGACGGGCGCTCGGCGCGCTCATCCCACCTCCCCGTCGCGGCTTGCCGCCTTCGCCGGGTTCAGGGGGTCGAACGTGACCAGCAGGATGTCGCGGAAGGCGGCTCCCTCGCGGCTGCTCAGAGGCGTCACGGCGTGCAGGATGGACTGGGTGACGACCAGGCTCTCCAGAGGGCGCTCGAGTCGTAGCACCTTCGAGATCGTGCGGGCGTTCGGGGCGACGAGGTTGTCGCCGCCGATCGCGTTCGGCGAGAGGTCGAGGAGGTGAATGAACACGATCGTCTCGTCGTCGCGGTGCAGCCAAAGCGGCGAGCTGTAGGACGGCTCGTCGACGCTTGCGCGGTAGCGGATCTGGTGGAGACCGATGTCGTAGGCGCCCCTGTCGATGAGTCCGCTCGCGTCCACAACACACCGGTCGAGGTCGACGAGCCTCTGAAACACCGGAGAGCTCAGAAAAGCGTCGCTCAGCGGCTCGAACTGACGAACGATGCCCCCGTCGAGGTCGTTGTAGGCGGCGCTCTGCGAGTAGCCCCGATGCTGCTGGAGCTCGTAGCGTCCGACATCGGCACGCCATGCAAGGCGGGAATGAGCGCGCGTCCTACAAGAGCTGCGCGGATCGGCCGGCAGCTTTCGGTAGGTCGCGCGCAGGGCGCGCAAACCGGGCTCATCGAGCAGGAAGGATGGCGTGAAATGGCTGAACCCTGCCTCACGGCACTGGCGAGCGATGCGGTCGGATATTGAGGTCTCGATTTCCATGAGCACTCCCTCATCGGCGCGAGCATCCTCGGGACTTGCGGATGGCTGCCCTGAGTAGGCAATCCCCGTTCCAGCGCCAGACGCCGCTCGGGAACAAGCTGGAGCATCGAAAGTTGCATGGGATTGCGCGGCTCGCGAGCGCTCTCCTCGCCCCCTTGGACTTCAGCGCGGCGTAGCGCGCAATGTCTTGCTTACATGCGCAAAGCGGCTCGCCGCCGACGCGCCTGAGCTGCGCGCGCGCCTCGTGCGAGCCCCCAGGTATCAGGGAAGTTGTCGCCTCTCTGGTCGGCCGAGCCCGGCCACGAGGAGCTGGACAACCTGAGCGGGGCGAGGATGGAACACTCGCTTGAAGCAGCCGTATTCGGATTCCTTTCGAGAGAAGATGGTGCAGCGCATGTTGGGTCCGGACGCCGTCTCGGCCAACCGGCTGGCCCAGCAGGTCGGCATTCACCAGTCCACCCTGTCGCGGTGGCTGCGCGGCCCATCGTGCGCAGATGATGACGAAGAACAAAGCCCCGGAGCGGCCCGCGACGAGCGGGCCGGCGAGGACGGCAGAGGACAAGATGCGGCTCGTGCTCGCCGCCGAGCAGCTCGGCCCCGCCGAGCGCGGCGCGTTCCTGCGGCGCGAAGGAGTGCATGAAGCCGAGCTCGAGGCGTGGCGCTCGGCCATGGTCCAGGCGCTCGGAGCGCGGCCGGCCCACAGCGGCGCGCCGCGGCCCGCGGACCAGCGGCGCATCCGCGAGCTGGAGAAAGAGCTCGGTCGCAAGGACAAGGGTGTAGCTCCAGTACTGACATCGGGATTACCGCCGATAGTCGCTCAGCGCGATAACGTTTTCGAGGAGCGTCACCTCAGCTTTATATGTAGCTGCGAGCAACGCCCAGGCGCCGTCGAATCGCTCGCTCTGGATCAGGCCGCGGAAGGTCAGGATCGCCTGGCCACCCTCATGCCTCCAGCGCATTCCGCTCCGTTTCATGCGCTGCGCCGCGAGCGTCTTGCGTCGGGGTCTTCGAGCAGCACGAGGCGCAGCTTGTCGAACTGCGCACGGCACTTCACGGTCCCTTCGCCATACGCGGCGCTCAAGGCGACGTTCAGGTGCTCGGCGGCATGGTAGAAGTCGATAACTTCTACGCTTGGCGGCAGCGCGCCATGAAGATAATCCCAGTTGTCGTTCGCTCCATCCGCGACCGTCACCAGCTTCAACTCCGGCCGCTGCCCGAGTGCTGCTCCAAGCTCCTCGGTGAGGATCTTCTTCAACGTGGACTTCTTGAACTCCGGCATCCGTCCGATCTTGACGGTGCTCAAGCGGTCACCTGCTGCATCGTAGAACGATACGGTTCCACACCCGACTTCCTGATACCCCGCCGGTCCACTCGCCGGTCTGCCTTCGGCCGCTGTTCGTGCCCGCTTCGCTTCGCGAGCACCGTCGCGCATCGGTACAAGCACTCCGTCGAGCGAGACGGCTACCGTGACGGCCTCGACGGGCACGATGTCGTCGGCGCGCACTGTCTTCTCGAACGACTCGCGTTGTCCTTCCCACTCACCGCTGAGTTGCTTCGGGAGTCGGTCGAGACTGCTCTTGGATGGTTGCATGTGGCCGAGCTTCGCGCACAGCGCCTCGCTCTCCTGAGGCGTCATGTGCGCGACCATGAAAACCGCCTGCTCGGCCGCCAGGGGCCTCCAGTACTTCTCCACGATGCCGGCGCGTAGCTCCAGCGCACTGACCGCTCGCTCGCCATCCCGCCTCGTTGAATACAGCGTGCGCTCGACCCGAACCGGTCCAGCCGCCGACAGGTACGTCTCCTCGCAGCGCAGCACCCTGCGATGCGGTACGCCGTCGATCAGAACTACGGGTGCGTCGACGTCCAGCCGCTCCAGCTCCTCGGCGAGAACCGCGAGCAGGGCCCGAAGCGGCAGGTCCGGCGGCCGCTGGTCGAGATCGAGACGGCCGAGCGCTGCGCGCTCCCGGAAGGGAAGGCGCTCCCGCCGGACCGGGCAGGTTAGCTGCTCGTACCTCACGGTAGCATCCTTCGCATTGTAAATTCAACCTAGAGGTTTCATGAAGTTGTATAAAGCGATCCAATGCTTCTTGCAAATCGGGCTACCGAGGTGCATGGAGGGAGTCGACGATCGCGGTACCGCGTAGCAATGGCCATCGACCGCTGGGGGCTCGTGCACGTCGTGCAGGCGCGCCCGAGCTCCTTCGGTGGCGAGATCCACTACCGCCGTCAATCCCGCCGGACCGGGCAGGTTAGCTGCTCGTACCTCACGGTAGCATCCTTCGCATTGTAAATTCAACCTAGAGGTCTCATGAAATTGTATAAAGCGATCCTTGGTGCAGTGATGTTCATGGCTCCACTGGCCGGTTGCGTGGGCGCCGAGCCCGACGGCGAGAATTCCGTCGAAGCACCTCGGACCGAAAAGTCCGACCAGATTACGGCGGCCGAAGATGGCGCAATGGTGGCGGATCACGCTCCATGCACCGGCGCCGCCACGAGCGGTGACTCCGAGGAGGCTACCGACGAGTTCGGCACTCCCGTCGCAACCCTCGCGACGGAAGCCAATCCAGAGCTCTTGGAAACATGTGAGCATAAATTCTCGAAATGTGCCCCGGATGAATACACTTGCCGGACGTCTTATAATTGCGGCTCCGGGTATTACACAAAATGCGTAGCGATACCCGGAGCTTGTGCCGGCGGCCAGACGTACTACAGCGTACGTTGCTGTCGATGATAATTCGCGTAACGAACTTGTATTGACTATTTGCCATGATCGCTCACTTCGGTCAGCAATGTCGCTTAGTTGCTGACCATTCGAGCCCGAGGTAACCGCCATCGCCGAGCCGCAACGGCATCATCTCGCTGCTTCGTTGCGCGGAGCTCCACCCCCGGGGGCCACGAGCGCCATCCCGCCTTCTCGATGGCGCTGCGCCCCTCACCGGTGATCGGTGCCCACAACGTACACGCCCGACCCGCCTCGTCGCTCATCAGGCCAGCCTACCGCATGCCGGAGCACCGCGCGCGCCGATGCGGGGCGGGACGCGTAGCGCATGAAGCTTAGAAGCGACGCCGCAGTGTTGCGGGAACCGTGGCCGGGGGAGAGCTTTCGAGAAACTCTCGTGCACAAATCCAGCAGGTGGCGGCAACACACTTCCCCGCGGCGTCCATGAGCTTCTCGAACTCAACGCTGTCCGGCGTGTTGCTGGGCAATCCGGAACTCGTCGCGCAGGCGTCGCAAAGCCAATACGAGAAGGTCATGGCCTCTGAATCCCTGCTCCAAGACAAAGTCGAAGCGGCCGTAGGGTGGCCCGGCAGTGTCCCTCGCAATACTTGCATGAGCGCGCTGGGACGTCGGTCGGCTCGCCGAGCGCGGAGAGGAAGCGGGCGACGTTCCTTGGCTCGGTGATCATGGCGACGAGCTTCATCCTGCCCTTGCAGGTCGGGCACTCGAGGACATCGATCGCAAACGTGCGGCGCAGAAGCTCAGCCCACGGCCGATAGCCGCCGCGCTTGCGTTTCGGAGCGGGCTCATCGTCCGTCTTCGCAGGCTCTTCTGGCTTCGCTGGGCGCGGGCCGATGCGCTTACGCCATGGACTTGCCGAGGCGAGCACCCGCGAAAAGCTCGGCCTCGCGCGCAGCTCGGTCGCCAACTACGAAGACGGACGGTCACCTCTGTCCCAGCGGCTCCGCAAGTGGGTCGCGAAGCACGAAGCGAAGCTCTCCGAAGGGGGAAACGGCGCAGCCGGCCGCGGGAGCGCGGCCGCCTAGAGCGGCAATCATGTTGAAAATCTTCTAATTTCAATAGGTTACGCCGCCACCTGGACCAGCCGCTGGGCGGCCTCGAGATTCTGGATTGCTGCTGCGCGCCGGAGGTCGAACAGGTTTCTCCTGGTGCCGATGTAGCGCGCGCTGTGTCCTTTCCGCGCCGCGATATGGGCGAGCGCATGCTCCACAGCGGTGCGCTGCCGGAGCACGGCGCGTCCTGGCCCGGTCTGCTGCAGCTCCCGGAACTTGCTCTGCAGCGCTTCGTCCTTGGCGATGGACACGGTTCGCCCTCGTCCGGACGCGGCTTGGGTGCACTTGGCTCGGAGGGGGCACGCGCCACACTCCTCAGGATCGAACTCGACCGTGTCGCCTGGTTCGAACACTTCGACCTGTCCTGCCGGACACGTAATCGTCTTGGCGCGCAGGTCAATCTTGAAGTGGCGCTTGCTGAACAAGTCGGGGCTGCGAGCCCGCTGCCCCCAAGGCTTCGAGAATACCTGGCCACTCGTGCCGATCACGTCATCAACGACGGGACTGTTCACGTAGGCGCGATCAATGTGGAGTTCGGCGATGCGCAGCCGCTGACGCTGAATGTCCTTGGCGATCGGCGCGGCTCCCTCTTCTTCGGGCCGATTCGCGGGCGTGACCGCGCAGGCGACGATGACGGGAAGGTCAAGGTCTCGTGCGATATGTTCCTTGTAGCCGTCGAACCGCTTCGAGCGGCTCTTTCGGCCGTGGCGCATCTCGGCATCCTCAATGGAGATGCGGCGGTCAGGCGCAACGCCTTGCCGGATGCGAACGGTCCCGTCCTCGGCTGTTTCCAGGTCCTGGTGTCGAACCTGTGTGATGGCATCGAGGTAGGGGCGAAGTGGCTGCTCGACGACATCGTCGAGGTGGCGGTCCACCCACTGCTGTAGCGAGGACACCTGCTGCTCCAGCATCTGGATGCCCAGCGCCTTCTGTTTCGGGTCGCTCCAGTCGAGGTCGAGCCCGGCCTTGATGCTGGGCGCCAGAAGCAGCGGGATGCCCGCCTTACGGCATATCTCCTCGGGCGGACGCTCGGTGATCTTCGACACGACCTGGACGATACTGCGTGCAGCATGGCCGAGCAGATTGATCGTGTCCTCAACCCGCCCGGCCCCCGCTAAAGGGCGGCTATCAATGGCCACGCGCAGCGCTTTGGACACCGCACGCCTCTCGCCGTCCGTCATGGCGCCGGACCGGACGAGCGCCACGGTCCGCTCCAGCAGCACCCGGTCCATCTCGTGCGCGACCATGCGCTCTCGGAATCCCTGCAGCGCGCCCTGCGAAAATGGAGGCGTGGCCGCACCCAGGCAGCCGAGCACCATCTGCCAGCGCAGGTCCACGACGGACAGCTCCACCGCCTCGGCATCCGATGCGCCGACGTAACCTTGAAGCAGCGTGACCATGCACATGAGCGCCGGTGGATGGGGCGGCTCCCCTGCTCCCGTCGTCCGGTACATGCTCTCGAGCTGCTCTTGGAACGCCTCGTCGAACAGCTCGTGCCGGTGCAGCCTGAGAAAGCCGAACAGTGTCCTTACGCGTGTCAACCGCTTCATCAGCGACTGCTCCTGCCGCGACAGCTCCACCGGCGGCGACCATCGTTCCATCCATGCACCTCCTGGCGCGGACGAGATCATGGCCATGCAAACCTGTCGATCCTTCCATCGGACCGCTCAGAATTTCCAAAAAATCAACCTGATCGATGCTCTAGAAGGTCACCGGGCCCAGACGCGCTCGGCCACGCCCTCGGGGAGCGGCGGGATCTTGCACCGGCCCGGGGCCCGGAGGGGGGCCCGGAGGGGGCTCGATCGATCCACGTCCGTCGCCTCCGCGCGGCGGCGGGGCTTCTGACCGCGCTGCACGTCTGCGGCGCGTCCTCAGCCCAGGGATGGCGGGATCGCCGCATGCTCTGCGTGCGCACCCACGTCATGTTCGGACACGCACCGAGCAGACCGGAGCGCCGTCCGACGCACGTTAACGAGCCTCCGCGGCGACGTCGCCGCGTGGCACAGCGGATGCTTCCCGCGCCTGGAGGGGTGGCCCCGAGGAGCTCTGCGATGGCCCTGGCGAGCACCGCGCATCGCCAGCCGCCCGCTTACGCCCGTCATCGAGCTGTCCAAGGAGTATCGACATGGGAAGCGGCGAACTCTCGTGGTCCTGCGTGTGCTGCGGCCGAGCCTTCGGCACCGCGCGGCCTGATGCCTGCGCCGCATGCGGGACGGAGACCCCGTCGATTTTCGGCATTCCCGTCCTGACGTTCAAGCCGCATGTGTCGATTGACGCGCTGCCGACGCAGCTCGCCAATGTGCCCGACGCGGCGCAGCCGGTGAACCGCGAGGCCCTGAAGCGCGTCCTGGAACCCGCGCTCGCGCAAGCGGCGGGCCTTCCTCAGCGCCCGATCGGCATGAGCGACTTCATGACGCAGATGGCCGGCTGGTGGGGAATCAGGTTCGAGTATCTGTACATCGATTGGACCGACACCGAGGAATTCCGCGCCGACCGCGCGTTCTTCCTCGACGCGGCGCTGCGGCATTGCCCGGATCGGGGCGTCGCGGCCGTGCTCGGCTGCGGCGCCGGAGGGCTCGTCGCGAGCCTGGCCACGGCCTTCCCCGCGAGCCTCGGGCTCGACCTCTCGCTGCCGCACCTGCTGCTCGCCGACCACCTGCTTCGGGGCGGCACGCTCTCGCTGCAGCTCCCACAGGCGCGCTGGCGCCAGATCTCGATGCGAGGGCCGGCGACGCCTCCCAGAGGGGCAGGCTTCATCGTGGCGGACGCCGCCGCGCTGCCCTTCGCTCCTGGATCGATATCGCTCGTCGTGACCCAGTACCTGCTGGACATCGCCGGGGAGCCGACGTTCATCGCGCGCGAGATCAACCGGGTCCTGTCTCCAGGGGGCGTATGGATCAATCTCGGCCTGCCTTTCCGCCGCTCCTCGGATCCACCGGAGGTCGGGCCCCTGAGGAGCGACGACATGCCGGCCTTTCTCGACGATTTCGCGTTCGACGCGCTGGAGATCCGCCGGAGGAGAGCCCTGTTCCACGACCTCTCGGCGCTCGACGAGTGGCTCCCTGCGTTGGTCCACTCCACCATCTTCTTCGCCGCCCAGAAGCGCGGAGACCTCGAGCCCGATCCCGTCGCGCGCGCCTTCGAGGACCACGCTGCCCGGCGCGGGACAACGATCCTGGACAGGATCCCGCGGTTCATCGCGAGCCGACGCATCCATCTACTCGAGGGATGGTCCTTCGGCCCTGGGGGCGCGGAGCCTTGTGTGGAGCTGAGCTCCCCGATCTGCACATCGATGCCGATCCCGGGCCCGTTGGGTGCTTTCCTGCGCAGGCTCCTGCAGTCCATCGACGGCAAGCGGACCGCTCGCGAGGTCCTGGCCGCTCTCGGGCCGGCCTCCGGCGAAGCGCTCACCGAGGACGACTTCGTCGTCCTGCTGCGCACCATGAGGCTCCGGGGCTGGATCGAGATCGGATAGACGAAGGTGCGCTTCGTTTACGGCGGATCCGCGGGGCGTTCCGCGCGCATCCGTGTCGCGCCGAGGGCGAGGTAGCCCATGAGCGCGTCGGTGATCGCCCGCCGGAGCGCGCCGTCCTCGACGCCGGCGGGCGGATCGAGGGCCGCTGCGTGGACGAGCTCCTCGAACATGCGCAGGACCACGTAGGTGGCCAGATCGAGATCCGGCTGGATAACCTCGGATCTGTGGCGCGACAGCAGGCGCCGGGTGCCATCGAAGACCGCCCGGCTGGCCGCGCTCAGCGCGCGCTGCTGCTCCAGCGTCGGGAGCTCGGCGTGGAGGAGCCGTTGCAGCCGCGGCTCCGACCGGTGGAGCTCGAGGCTCCTCTCGACGAGCGCCTCCGTCGCTCCGCGCAGCGAGGCGCCGTCGGCCGCCGCGTCCACCTGCTCGACCAGCCGGAGCATGTGGCGCACATGGCGCTCGTGCAGCGCGGTGACGAGGGCGTCCTTGTTCGGAAAGTACTGGTACACCGACCCGACGCTCACCCCTGCGACCTTGGCGACCTGGTTCGTGTTCGCCCCGTCGTAGCCGAGCGCGTCGAAAACGCGAGCCGCGGCCTCGACGATGGTCTCTACGAGGAAGCGCGAGCGCGCCTGGCGAGGCTCTTTGCGCGGCTTCTGAGGGCGCTTCATGCGTGTAGGTGAAAGAAGCCCGGCGTGTAGGTGAAAGAAGCCCGATCGCTCCGCGAGGAAGTCCGCGCGTCGGCGTGTAGGTGAAAGAAGCCCGAGCGCTCCGCGAGGAAGTCCGCGCGTCGAACGTCTCGGGCAGCGTCGCCGGCGTCAGGTAGCGAGGTCGTGCGGGCAGTGGAGGGCGTCCGGACGGGCCTTCGAGCACGAACAGCGGCGCCTCGCCGTGCCGCGGGCACACGTCGCCCTCCGGGCGTTGGTCTGGCCCTTGGTGTTGTTGCGGTAGGCTACGCGGCGTCCCCGAGCGCCTTTTGGCGCAGGACGGTGCTCTTGCAGTACGGCGGTCCCCGGTTGGATGAGCGCGCTGGGACGTCGGTCGGCTCGCCGAGCGCGGAGAGGAAGCGGGCGACGTTCCTTGGCTCGGTGATCATGGCGACGAGCTTCATCCTGCCCTTGCAGGTCGGGCACTCGAGCTGAGGAATCCCCTCATTTGCAGCCCTTTTCAGCGGGGAAATTGAACAGGGAGGCGGGGAGACAGGGAGTATTTTGTAGATTTCCCTCCCCGTCTCCCCGCCTCCCTGTGAATTTTCCGAAGAATTTGAGGGGATGCCTCAGGCACTCGAGGACATCGATCGCAAACGTGCGGCGCAGAAGCTCAGCCCACGGCCGATAGCCGCCGCGCTTGCGTTTCGGAGCGGGCTCATCGTCCGTCTTCGCAGGCTCTTCTGGCTTCGCTGGGCGCGGGCCGATGCGCTTACGCCATGGACTTGCCGAGGCGAGCACCCCCGCGTACTTGACCGTATGAAAGCGGGGCGGCGGGACGCTGGGCGGGCGCGCTCTCGGCGCTCGTCCAGCAGGGCAGAAGGACGGTCGCCCAGAGGGAGCGCAAGCGTCGCAATGCAACCCCTTACATCTATTCGATTTTCGAGCTTTAAAAGGCCCCCGTGCGCCTCGGCGATCTGCCGGCTCAGGAGCAACCCAATCCCTGAGCCCTGAGGCTTGGTCGTGAAGAAAGGGACGAAGAGGTTGCCGGACTCGGGGAGCCCAGGCCCCTCGTCCTCGACGGCGATCTCGACGCGCGCGCCCACCATCCTCCCTCGCATGCGGACCTGCCCGCCCGTCTCCAGCGCTGCGTCGGCCGCGTCGCGCACCAGGTTGATGAGGAGCTGGTCGAGCTGATCCTCGTCTCCCGGGATGAGGATGGCCGGCCTCTCGTCGACGCTCACCGAGAGCCGCTTCTCCAGCGCCGCGACGCGCGTCACCCAAGCCCGCACGTTGACCGTGCCCGGCGAGGGAGGCGGCAGGCGGGCGAGGCGCGCGTAGGCGGTCATGAAGCGCCCCAGCGCCTCGGAGCGGCGCGCGATGACCGCGAGGCCGTCGAGGAGATCGGCCTCCCAGTCGTCAGGGCGAGGATCGCGCGAAAGCGCCGCGCGCTGCCCCTCGGCGATGGAGCGAATAGGGGCGAGGGAGTTATTGATCTCGTGGCTTAGGACCCGGATAAGTCGCTGCCAGGCTTGCCGCTCTTCCTCGCGCAGCGCGCGGCGTAGATCGGTGAGCACGATGAAGTGATGAGGGAGCCCGCCCTGGCGGAAGGTGGTGCGCCGCAGCTCGAAGGGGCCGCCGCTGCCCGGAGAGGGCTCGTCGAGGCGGAAGGGCGTAGGGGCGGAGAGCCAGGGGCTAGGACAAGCAAACGGCTTCCGAAAAGTCAAGCCCTCGCTGCTGCTCGCGTCTCGTACAGCCATGCTGCAACTGACAGAACCTTCTCTTATGCGATCCACCACCTCCGGGAAAAGCGACGCTATATCAACTACTTATCCACGCATCAAAGGCGCCGCCTCCACTCCACAGCCACAGCCTGCGGGGGTCGCCGCCTCTATCACCCGTTCGTTTTGTGCTCGCCTCGTAATGGCGAAGGGCTCTCGACGTCTAACCCACGCCGCCTTGTAAGCTCGCGAGTCCAGCTGTAAGGAGGCGCTTCGCTCGTCCTTTCGAGGGTCGAGCTTCTTGGCGACAGGAGTCATTCTTTATGAAGAGAGCGTTCAGGATCACGGCGGTGATCCTTGGAGTCGTGGTGCACTCGCTCGGGTGCAGTGCTGGAGATGAAAACACGAGCGCAGGCGCCGGAGGAGGCGCAGCAGCCTCCTCGGTGAGCTCGGCATCCAGCGCGAGCGGCGGGAGCGGTGAGAGCAGCGCGAGCGGCGGGAGCGGTGAGAGCAGCGCGAGCGGCGGGAGCGGCGGGAGCAGCGCAAACGGCGGGAGCGGCGGGAGCGGTGAGAGCAGCGCGAGCGGCGGGAGCGGCGGGAGCGGCGGGAGCAGCGCAAGCGGCGGCGCCCCGTGCGCCCCCATCGACGACGGAAACCCATGCACAGACGACGTATGCATCGCCGATATGCCGGCAAACCCGCTCAAGCCGGCGGACACCGCCTGCGGCATGGCGCAAGGGACGCCGCTCGCGTGCGACGAGAACGGCGTCTGCGGCGGATGCACCGCCCCCGCCGACTGCTTCGGCGAAGACAATGAGTGCCATACGCGCACGTGCGAGGGCGGCATCTGCGGCGTCTCCTTCGCCGCGGTGAACACCGAGCTCGCCGCGCAGACCGCGGGAGATTGCAAAAAGATGGTCTGCGACGGCAACGGCGCCGTCGTCGAGCTTGAAGACAACGACGATCTGCCTGCGGATGACGGCAACGCCTGCACCTCGGAGGCTTGCGCCGCAGGCGCGCCCGCCCCCCCGCCGCTCTCAAACGGCACAGCCTGCGAGGACGGCGACGCGTGCACCCTCAATGATAGCTGCCAGGCCGGCGCCTGCGTCGGCGCCCCTGTCTCCTGCGGGGCGGGCGAGATCTGCGTCGCAGGAGCGTGCGTTACGCCGTGCACCGGGATCATTGGCCTTCCCGGGATGCCGCTGATGCCGTCAGGCCATGGCCCATATTTCACGACGACAGGCGACCTGACGGGTGACGGCAAGCCGGACCTCGTGACAGTGAATACCAGTTACGACACCGTGAGCGTGATGGTGAACCAAGGCGATGGCACCTTTGCGGCCCCGGTTGCCTATGCGGCGGGCGATGGCCCTAACTCCATCGCGGCGGCGGATCTGACGGGTGACGGCGCGCTCGATCTCGCCGTCGCGAATTACGGCAGCGACCCCGTGAGCGTGTTTGTGAACCAGGGCGACGGCACCTTCGCCGCCAAGGTCGACATCGCGGCGGGCGACACCCCCACGGCGATTACGGCGGCGGACCTTTCAGGCGACGGTATGTCCGACCTCGTTGTGGCGGATGACTGGCGCGACACCGTGAACGTGATGGTGAACCAAGGCGATGGCACCTTTGCGGCCCCGGTTGCCTATGCGGCGGGCGATGGCCCTAACTCCATCGCGGCGGCGGACCTGACAGGCGACGGCGCGCCCGACCTCGCCGTCGCGAATGCGCGCAATAGCGTGAGCGTGTTCGTGAACCAAGGCAATGGCACGTTCGCCGCCAAGGTCGACTACCCGGCGGGCGGCAGTCCGCAATCGGTCCTTGCGGCGGACCTTTCGGGCGATGGAATGCCCGACCTCGTCGTCGCGAATTATGTCAGCAACACCGTGAGCGTGCTCGTGAACCAGGGGAACGGCACCTTCGCCGCAAAAGTCCCCTACGCGGTGGGCGGGTCCCCCTGGTCGGTCGCGGCGGCGGACCTTTCGGGCGATGGAGTGCCCGACCTCGCCGTCGCGAATTTGGGCAGCGACACCGTGAGCGTGCTCGTGAACCAGGGGAACGGCACCTTCGCCGCGAAGGTCGACTATGGCGTGGGCGAGAGCCCCCGATCGGTCATGGCGGTCGATCTGACCGGCGATGGCAAGGTCGACCTCGCGGTCGCGAACTCGTTTGCCGATTCCGTGAGCGTGCTCGTGAATCAGGGCAATGGCACCTTTACCGCTCGGGCCCGCTATGCAGTCGGACTTGGTCCCAGATCGGTCGCGGCGGCGGACCTTTCGGGCGACGGCGCCATCGATGTCGCCGTCACGAATGAGGGCTGGGACTCCGTGAGCGTGCTCTTGAACCAGGGGAGCGGCGCCTTGGCCGCCCCGGTGAGGTATGGAGTGGGTGATGCCCCGTACGCGGTCGCGGCCGCAGATTTGACGGGCGACGGAATGCCCGACCTCGCCGTCGCGAACTTGGGCAGCGATACCGTCAGCGTGCTCGTCAACCAGGGGAACGGCACCTTCGCTGCGAAGGTCGACTACGCGGCGGGCGATGGCCCCCAGTCGATCGCGGCGGCAGATTTGACGGGCGACGGAATGCCCGACCTCGCGGTCGCGAATTTGGGCAGCGATACCGTGAGCGTGCTCGTCAACCAGGGGAACGGCACCTTCGCTGCGAAGGTCGACTACGCGGCGGGCAATGGCCCCCAGTCGATCGCGGCGGCGGACCTCTCGGGCGACGGCGCCCCCGATCTCGCCGTCGTGAATTCTTGGGATGCTACCTTGAGCGTGTTCTTGAACCAGGGCAATGGCACCTTCGCCGCAAAGGTCGACACCAATTTGGTCCAATCGGCATACGCGGTCGCAGCGGCGGATCTGACGGGTGACGGCGCGCCCGATCTCGCCGTCACGAATGATCTCGGCGATACCGTGAGCGTGCTTGTGAACCAGGGGAGCGGCACCTTCGCCCTCGCGGTCGCGTATGCGGTGGGCGAAGCTCCCTATGCGGTCATAGCGGCCGACCTGACGGGCGACGGCATGCCCGACCTCGTTACGGGGAATTACGACAGCGACACCGTGAGCATGCTCGTGAACCAGGGGGACGGCACCTTCGCCGCGAACGTCGACTACGCGGCGGGCTCCGACCCACGGTCGCTCGTAGCGGCGGATTTGACGGGCGACGGCACGCCGGACCTCGCCGTCGCGAATCAGGGCAGCTACAGCGTGGCTGTCCTGATGAACACCTGCCTCCCGTAGCTCAGCCTCCTCCAAATCATGGGACGCCGCCCTGAGGGATCCCCTCATTTTCTTGACGAAATTTGGCGAATTTGATGGTGGCAGAGAACTGCCCGATGCGGCATGTGTAGGTCCATTGGTGACAGGAGTCATCGAAACCTTGAGCTTTATGGCCCCCGAAGCGAAGAATTGTGCCGTGCGAGTGATAAATCGTCGTCGCTGACCGGAATATTCATTGGTAGGAGGCGACCAGCGAGCCGAGCGCATGCGCCGTTGGTCCGAGCCACATCATGACGACTCTCGCGAAGAACGCGCATAAGCCTACCGCACATGACTCCGCGCCTGCGCCGTCTACGCAGACCAGCCGCCCGAAAGTCGACCCGAAGTACATCCAGACCTTCGTCGAGAATTTGTTCGGCGATGACTTGCACGCGATGCGCGTCCTGTCGCTCACGAACGGCGTCGTTGGCGTCCTGCACGCGGCGGTGCTGGCCATCCATGCCATCGGCCAAGCGTAGGCGAAGGTCGCAAACATCAAGCCGAAGAATGGGGTCAAGCAGGTCGACCGACTGCTGAGCAATCCCGGCATTGACGTGCTCCATTCCCTGAGGTCGTGGGTAGAGTTCGTGATCGGGGTCCGCAAAGAGATCGTTATCGCGTTGGACTGGACGGACTTCGACAAGGACGATCACGCGACGCTCTGCGCTTACCTTGTGACGCGGCAGGGTCGTGCGACGCCGTTGGCATGGAAGACCGTGAAGAAGTGCGCGTTGAAAGGCACCCAGAAGGACCACGAAGACGAGCTCATCGAGTGGCTTCACGGGGCCATCGACGAGACGGTCGAGGTCGTTCTGCTTGCCGACCGGGGCTTCGGCGATCGCAAGCTCTACGACTTTTTGGCGTTCATCGGCTGGGACTTCGTCATCCGCTTCCGCGGGGGTATCGTCGTCGAGAACGCGGCCGGGGAAGCGAGGCCCGCCGACGCGTGGGTGCCGGCGAGCCGCCGTGCCACGAGGCTGCGTGAGGTGCGCGTCACGTGCGACCGCGCGAAGATTGCAGCCGTCGTCCTTGTCCATGCGCCGAAGATGAAGGCGGCGTGGTGCCTGGCCACAACGCTTTCGGATCGCAAGGCGGGCAACCTCGTCAAGCTCTACAGCAAGAGGTTCACGATCGAGGAGACATTTCGAGACATCAAGGACAACCACTTCGGGATGGGCCTCTCCGCCACGCACATCCACAACGCCGACCGGCGCGATCGCCTACTGCTGCTCGCGGCCATCGCCCATGCACTCTTGACGCTGCTCGGCGCTGCGAGCGAGGAAGCCGGCCTCGATCTGTATCTGAAGGTCAATACCGCCAAGCGTCGCACACATTCGCTCTATCGCCAGGGGCTCTACTGGTACGACTGCATTCCCACCCTGCGCGAGGACTGGCTTCGGCCCCTCATGATTGCCTTCGAGCGCATCGTCCGGGAGCACGCCGTCTTTCGCGAGATCTTCGACATTATTTGAGGGGATTCCCCAGGTTCGGGTGTGCTCGCCAACCGTGACGGGGCGCTGAACGTCCGTTCGCGTCGTCACATCGGCTAGGGTTCGTTCGTCACAGCCATGACGAAGCGCGACGAGGGAGTGTGACCGAGCGTGTAGGTGAAAGAAGCCCGATCGCTCCGCGAGGAAGTCCGCGCGTCGAACGTCTCGGGCAGCGTCGCCGGCGTCAGGTAGCGAGGTCGTGCGGGCAGTGGAGGGCGTCCGGACGGGCCTTCGAGCACGAACAGCGGCGCCTCGCCGTGCCGCGGGCACACGTCGCCCTCCGGGCGTTGGTCTGGCCCTTGGTGTTGTTGCGGTAGGCTACGCGGCGTCCCCGAGCGCCTTTTGGCGCAGGACGGCCAATCAGCCCCACACGCGAGGGATCGATGGCGTGATGTCGGGACAGAAAATCGAGCGCGGTCCTCACGTCCGTCAAGATGTCCTCGTGGGTACATTCGTCCTTCTTGCCGGTCGACCCGCCCACGCCCCGGTCGTCCAGCCGAAGTACGGCCGCCCCCCAGCGGGTCAGATGATCAGCAAGAACGAGAAACGGCCGATGACCGCACAAGGCATCATCACGATCCTGGGCCCCAGAGCCCGGGACAAGAAGGATGGCCGCCACAGCATCAGCGGACTCCGGGCGGGTCAGCGTACCTGCGAGCGTCACGCCTGCGTCGACGTTCAGCAGCGTCACCTCCTCGATCAGGTAGGGGAACGGTGGCGTCGGTTCCTGCGGTCGGGATGCCATGGTTTCTTACCTGTCCACATGTCGAATCGGCGCTATCTGCTCGACGGCAGGTCCAGCATGACCCCGGGTGGACGCTGCGCAACGTCCGCCTGATACCCCGGCATGCGCACGGAGAACATCCTGGCCCAGCTCGGCCTCCGGCCTCGCTTGGAGGGACTGGCTCGAAGCGGTTTGTCCGAGGCGCCAGCCGAGGAAGCAGGCATCGAGAAGGCGGAAATCCAGGTTTGTTTGTCCTACTCGCCATCTGCTTGACTTCGAATCACAGCGCAGCCATGCTCGTCGAGCTTTGGTCGCTTGCCGCATTTTACGCCCTACGTCCGTGGCGTGTCGCGAGGAGGATCGGATGCGTACGACCGTCATTCAATTCGGCGCCGGTGTCGGGATCATGGCTGCGCTCGCCTCGATTCCGTCTGCTTCGGCCATCACGTTCGGGCAAGTCGACGGCGATCAGCACCCCAATGTCTGCGCCGTGGTGCGCCAGGAGGGCGGAACGAACGTCGCGGTTTGCACGTGCACGCTCATCGCACCGACGGTCGTGCTCACGACCGCCCGCTGCGGGGAGCGCCTCGATGACCCCGACCAGGCCCTCGTCACGTTCGACGACGTGGTCGACGCGAGCTCCCCCCTGCTCGAAGGGAACCTCATCCCTCATCCCAACTTCCAGAGGCGTCAGGACGATCCGAACAATATTGCCGTCATCGAGCTCTCGGCACCTGTTGAGGGCATCGCCATCGCTGAGCTGCCTGAGGTCGGCTTGCTCGACGATCTCAAGGACGATCACGAGCTCAAGGGCGCGACGTTCACGGCGGTGGGATATGGCGCGACCGGGCGGCAGGTCGGCGGGGGGCCGCCCACGTTCGTTGGACAGGGGACCCGTCGCTTCGCCACCATGGGTTTCTTGTCACTCACCAAGGCAGTGCTCCAGACATCGCAGGTGCCAGCCAGAGGCTTTGGCGGGACGTGCGTGGGCGACACGGGGGCGCCAAACTTCCTTGGAGGCGCTGATTCCAACCTGGTCGTCGCCATCACATACGGGGGCGACGTCGCGTGCGCCGCGACGAACGTGGGATATCGACTCGATACGGCGAACGCACGCGCGTTCCTCGATCCATTCCTGGATTGATCCGACGAGACGCAGCCGTCCCGACTCGCCCGCCGGACTCCCGTCCCGGTCGCCGCGCCGTCCTGCGCTCAGTCGATGACCGCGGTGGCCTCGACTTCGACCAGGTGATCGGGGTAGGCGAGCGCGCTGATGCCCAGCAGCGTGCCCGGCGGGACCGGGACGACTCCTAGCTTCTCGGCCGCCCGAGCGATCCCCTCCAGCAGCAGGGGCATCTTGTCGGGAGTCCAGTCGACGGCGTAGATGGTCAGCTTCGCCACGTCGTAGAAGGAGCCGCCGACCCCGGCCAATGCGGTGGCGACGTTGAGGTAGCACTGCTCGACCTGAGCGGCGAAGTCGCCCACGCCGACCGTCCTCCCGTCGGCATCCCAGGCGACCTGGCCTGCGATGAACACCAGCTTCGACCCGGTGGCGATCGACACCTGTCGGTATGCCTCGATCTTCGGCAACCCGCTGGGGTTCACCAGGGTGATGGCCATGCTGCCTCCTTGTCGTAAGAGCCCGTGGGCTCGCATTCCCCAGATCATCCGACAATCACGCATCTCGTAGCGGCCATGCCGGTCAACCCGTGGCACAGCGGTGCTGCACACAAGCGCCCTGGTAGGTGCATCGATCGTCCTCTCCTTGCGCGCAGGGCGGCATGCCCCGCCGCGCGCAGGCTAGATGCGCCCGCCCCGCCGCGATCGGTAGGCCCGCGGCGCGAAACGGGCCGATCAGCGCTGCTATACAATCGCGCCATGAACCGCGCGACGGACCGCTTCGAGGGTCTGACCGTCTTCCTCACCGTGGCGAGGCACCGGAGCTTCCGCGCCGCCGCCGCGGAGCTCGGCGTGACCACGGGCGCCGTGAGCCAGGCGATCCGCGCGCTCGAGCGCCGCGTCGCCTCCCGCTCTTCTCGCGCACGACGCGCCGCGTGGGGCTCACCGAGGCCGGCGAGCGGCTGCATGAGCGCCTCGCGCGCGCGGCCGGCGAGATCAGCGCCGCGCTCGAGGCGCTCGACGAGCTCCGCGGCCAGCCCGCGGGTCTGCTCCGCCTCACGGTCCCCCGGACGGCCGGGTGGTGGGGTAATTCCCCCCACCCCGCCGGAATGATGGAACCGCCAAGGCGCCATAAGACGCCAAGATTATTGAGTTTTCTTGGCGTCTTATGGCGCCTTGGCGGTTCGAACGACCCCACCTTCGGCCGAAGTACCCCACCACCGACGGCCGTGCCCTTCGTGATCGAGCCGGTGCTCCCGCGCTTCCGCCGCGCCTACCCCGACGTGGCCGTCGAGATCTCGGTGGACGACGCCTTGGTCGATCTCGCCGAGTCCGGCTTCGACGCCGGCGTGCGGCTCGGCGAGGACCTCGCCCAGGACATGACCGCCGTGCGCCTCACGCGGGATCTCCGCTGGCTCGTGGTCGGCGCACCGGCGTACTTCGCCGCCCACGGCCGCCCGGAGGAGCCCGAGGATCTGCTCGCCCACACGTGCATCCGGTACCGATTCCAGAGCTCCGCGCTCTATCGCTGGGAGTTCGTGCGCGATCACCGCGAGATCACCGTGCACGCTCCTGGCACGCTCACGGTGAACGATGCCAGTCTGGCCGTGTCCCTCGCGCGCGATGGGCTCGGGCTCGCGTACATGTTCGATCTGGCCGTCGCGCAGGATCTGGCGAGCGGGGCGCTCGCGACGGCGCTCGAGCGCCATGCGCCGACAGGGCCCGGGTTCTTCCTCTACTTCCCCGCCCGCGCGCAGACCCAGGCAAAGCTGCGAGCGTTCATCGATACGGCGCTCGCCGTGCTCATGCCAGACGGCCCGCGGAAGGTGAATGAAGCGCGCGCCGCCTCGTGAGCCTCCCCAGCACCCCCGGAGACCGCGCGTCGGTCACCGCGCGCGCTGCCAGGCGACGATCCGCGTCACCGCCTCGTCGACCTGCTCGACCGGGGCCGCGAACGACAGCCGGACGTACCGCGCGCCGCCTGCGCCGTCGAAGTCCGTGCCCGGCGTGAGCGCCACGCCCGTGTCGGCGAGCAGCCGCTCGCACCACGCGACCGAGTCGTCCGTGCCGACGTCGGCATACAGGTAGAAGGCGCCGTCGGGCGGGGCGACCTTCCAGCCGAGCTCGGGCAGCCGCCGCAGCAGCAGATCGCGCGCGGCCGCGTAGCCCTCCACCAGCCGGTCCGCCTCGGCGTACGCCTCCGGGGTCAGGGCCGCGAGCGCCGCGTGCTGCGCCAGGGCGGGCGGGCACAGCGCGAGGTTCCCCGCCAGCGCATCGACCGTCGGGACGAGCTCCGGCGGCAGCACGAGCCACCCGAGGCGCCAGCCCGTCATGGCCCAGTACTTCGAGAAGCTCGAGACGACGATGGCGCCCGCGTCGGCGTAACGCGCCGCCGTCGCCTGGCGCCCGGCCCACGCGCCGTACGTGAGGCCGTGGTAGATCTCGTCGCTCACCAGCCGGACGCCCATGCTCCGCGCACCAGCGCGCCATCGCGTCGAGCTCCGCGGCGTCGACCATCGTGCCCGTCGGGTTCGCCGGGCTCGCCAGGACCAGGCCGTCGAGCTTTCCGCCGTCGTGCGCGGCCATGAGCTGCGACACGGTCGGCTGGAAGCGGCTCTCCGGGCCGCACGGCAGCTCGACGACCTCCACCCCGAGGGAGCGAAGGATGTTCCGGTACGCCGGGTAGCCCGGGCGAGCGAGCGCCACGCGGTCACCCGCCTCGAACGCTGCGAGGAACGCGAGCAGGAACCCGCCCGACGACCCGGTGGTGAGCGCGACGCGCGACGGGTCGAGGTCCACGCCGTACCAGCGGCCGTAGTGCTCCGCGAGCGCGCGGCGCAGCGCCGGGATGCCGAGCGCTTCGGTGTACCCGAGGTCGCCCTCCGCGAGGAGCGCGGCTGCCCGCTGACGCGCGACGGCAGGCGCCCCCGAGCCCGGCTGGCCCGCGCACAGGCTGATGACCGGCTCGCCCGCCGCACGCCGCGCGTTGGCGGCGGCGAGCACCTCCATGACCGCGAACGGCGGCACCTGCGAGCGGCGGCTGATCCTCACCCGGTCATCCTCATCCCACGCGGACGATCGGCCATTTACAGCACGGGAGCTTTGCTGTCAGCAGAGGAATTTCGCTCGCCGAGGCAGGGCGAGCGTCGCGCGCGAAGCCACAAAAGCGAGAGCGCGGCCGGTAGGGGCCGCGTCCTCGGTCGCTGCGTCGCTGCGATGACGCGATCGCTCAGGCGATGAGCGGGGCGATGAGGAGCGAGACGACGCCCATCACCTTGATGAGGATCGAGATGCCGGGGCCCGGCGTGTAGGTGAAAGAAGCCCGATCGCTCCGCGAGGAAGTCCGCGCGTCGGCGTGTAGGTGAAAGAAGCCCGATCGCTCCGCGAGGAAGTCCGCGCGTCGAACGTCTCGGGCAGCGTCGCCGGCGTCAGGTAGCGAGGTCGTGCGGGCAGTGGAGGGCGTCCGGACGGGCCTTCGAGCACGAACAGCGGCGCCTCGCCGTGCCGCGGGCACACGTCGCCCTCCGGGCGTTGGTCTGGCCCTTGGTGTTGTTGCGGTAGGCTACGCGGCGTCCCCGAGCGCCTTTTGGCGCAGGACGGTGCTCTTGCAGTACGGCGGTCCCCGGTTGGATGAGCGCGCTGGGACGTCGGTCGGCTCGCCGAGCGCGGAGAGGAAGCGGGCGACGTTCCTTGGCTCGGTGATCATGGCGACGAGCTTCATCCTGCCCTTGCAGGTCGGGCACTCGAGGACATCGATCGCAAACGTGCGGCGCAGAAGCTCAGCCCACGGCCGATAGCCGCCGCGCTTGCGTTTCGGAGCGGGCTCATCGTCCGTCTTCGCAGGCTCTTCTGGTTTCGCTGGGCGCGGGCCGATGCGCTTACGCCATGGACTTGCCGAGGCGAGCACCCCCGCGTACTTGACCGTATGAAAGCGGGGCGGCGGGACGCTGGGCGCGTAGGTAAAAGAAGCCCGAGCGCCCCACGACGAAGTGTGGCGTGGCGAACAGATGAGCCAGGACCGCGAGCGTCGCACCGTCTCGTCCACGGGTTCCAGAGCGCCTTCGGGCGCAGCGCAGAGCGTGAAAAGCGGCGTATGGGCGGCCGCAGGCCCACGTCGCCCTGGTGGGCGGTCCTCGGGCCCGCGGTATTGCTGCGGTAGGCTACGCGGCGTCGCCGAGCGCCTTTTGGCGCAGGACGGTGCTCTTCCAGTACGGCGGCCGCCGCGTCGGCGCTGGGTGAGCGACCTGGAAGGTCGGTCGGCTGGCCGAGCGCGGAGAGGAAGCGGACGATGCTGCTTGGCTCGGTCACCATGGCGACGAGCTCCATCCTGCCCTTGCAGGCTGGGCACTGGAGCACATCGATCGCAAACGTGCGGCGCAGAAGCTCGGCCCACGGCCGATAGCCGCCGCGCTTGCGTTTGGGAGCGGGCTCATGGTCCGTCTTCGCAGCTCCCGAGCGCGCGGATCTCGCGGATCTCGAAGGCCGGCACCGACTGCGCGAGATCGCCCCCGGCAATGGCCCCGGCCGCAGCCGAGATGCGGAGGATGGGCGCCGCGATCCAGCGGGACGTGAAGAGGCCGACGCCCGTGGCGAGGAAAAGGGCGAGCAAGCACAGCAAAATCGTCGTGCGGGTGCTCGCCTGGAGCTTGCGGCGGCCAGGCTGACGCAGCCGGGGCAGTTCGCCTCATGTGGGTGGGGGCGGCTCGAATCGCTCGTGAGGCAGTCCTAATTTCGACCGATCACGCGAGGTCCGAAGTGTGTTCTCCATTTCGATGAGGCGATCTGTCACAGGGATCGCACGGCCTCCGCGCGGTGCATCGCGCGCGTGGCATGCACCATGCAATAGTCCCCACACAACCGGCGGCGTGGCGTCGGGACGAGTCAGCGCCAGAAAACGAGAGCTCGCATGACGGGGCTCGAATCTCAAGAAAAGGAGAACGACAATGGCGACGTCCAACCTGGTTACCGGGATGTTCAGGTCAAACACCGCGGCCGACAACGCCGTGCAGATGCTTCACAATGTCGGCTACCCCCAGCGCGACATCGACCGGGAGTCGTGCGGTTCATCTCCGGTGATTGTTCGGCAAGACGGTCGAACAGGAACACTCGTCAGACGCTTCGCGCGGGCATCGATCCTCGGCCTGAGCATCGCTGTGCTCGGAGGATTTGGCGCAGCGTGCGTACACCAAGAACCCGAGACTCCGAACACGACGGACGAACCGTCCACCTCACAGGGAGCAAACGTAGAGATGCATCCCGATGATGGCACTATCGTCGACCTCGGCGAGGAGACTCCGGAGTCCGACGCGGTCTCTCCCAAGAACGAAGTCGAGCCGCCCGCGGAAGACGCGGTGGAGGTCAGTGTTCCGCAACCGAACGGTGTGAACTGCACCGTCAAGCTGTACAGACCCACCACGAAGAATGGTCCCATCCGCGGTAGCGTGAGGGCCTACAATTGTGGCGGTCACTCACTGAAGATCGTCCTCACCGTCAGACGCGGACCAGACTGGAACTGGGCGGGGGTCAAAAGTCTAGAAGTGAACGGCCGCGACGGAAGTCATCCTTACACGGTCAAGGCCTGCAAAAAAGGGACGCAAACGTACCGCATGAGCGTCTCGATTGGTCCGGAGGGAATCAACAAAGATGGACCGAAGTCGGGGCGCCTGACTTGTTAGGCCGAGGGGCGCGCGCCATGCGATGCCCTCCAACAAACTTCGTGAATAGCCCCGCAATCGAGGGGCTCCCCGCCCGGAAAGCCCGCCCACAGTAGCGGCCCCGTAGGAGCACGCGTCCGGCGGCTCACCTGGTGATAGGTGCGCCCTGGTGACGGGTGCTTCGTACGGCGTCGAGCCGTAGGAGCGCGGCGAGCGGGTAGGCGGACGCTCTCCGCCTCCTCCACCGAGCCCTGCTTTCACGGTCGTGCTCCGCCCGGCGTCACGACCACCACGACGCAGAGACGGGCCCTCCCTGTGCTCGATACCATCCATCAGGACTATAAGAGGGGTGGTGGAGATTTTGAGTTGCGCATGCAGCAATAAGAGGAAGCACGAGTTTGGGGAGGATACGTGTGAATCGCTTGAGCAAACCCCCGTACCCGGTTTCGCGCACCTTCGTACTCCAACTCATACCGTCCACCTCAGCACGTAGTTTAGCAGGGGACCGGAACGTGTGTCGATGCCTCAGCCTGCTCGGGTGGTCGAACACCTGCGGGAGGTACGACCCTGTTGTCGGAGTTGACTTCCATCGCAATCTCGCGAGGATCGGCGCATGAGCACAATCAAGGTCACCGGTGTCAGCGACGTCAAAAAGGTCGGCACGTTCAAGGTCGCCAAGCTGCCGCGCGCTGGCGACCGCATATTCCTGCCCAAGGGCGGCGGCGGCCCGACCGAGAGCGAATGGATGGTGGTGAACATCGTTCATCTCGCCTTCGAAGCCAACGCGACGATCCTGAGCAGCGATCCCAAGCGCTTAGGGCAAATAACCCGCCAGTTGCGGGGGGGCTGCGTCGCCGTCATCGGCGCTGTCGAGTGACTGGCACAGATTTGATGCGAGGGTGGGCGGCGCGGGCAAGGTGAGCGTCAGCAAGGCGAGCTCGCCCGAAAGCCGAACTTGATCGTCACGCTGCAGTTCATCGAAGAACAGAGAGAGGAAATCAACATGACAGGCATCAACATGACAGGCCCAGCGACGACCCCGAACCCGACTGCGGACCCGACGTCAAATGACTCACTCGTTGGCGACGGGAGTCCCGTCGGGTCCACCGGGCTCGAGCCCCGTCGGGTCCACCGGGCTTTCGGTAGGGCCGACCGCTACGACGCCGGCATCTCACCGGATGTTGCCGTGAACGCAACGAACACAGTCGTCGAGGTTCACCAGTCCCAGAACGCCAGCACCCTTTGGTACCACGTCGGCAGAGTCAACGGCGACACCATCGATTGGAGCGACAGCGTTCAATACGACGACGGGGTGAACCCCTCCGTCGCCATCGCCAACGACGGACTGGTCGTCGAGGTTCACCAGTCCCAGAACGCCAGCACCCTTTGGTACCACGTCGGCAGAGTCAACGGCGACACCATCGATTGGAGCGACAGCGTTCAATACGACGACGGGGTGAGCCCCTCCGTCGCCATCGCCAACGACGGACTGGTCGTCGAGGTTCACCAGTCCCAGAACGCCAGCACCCTTTGGTACCACGTCGGCAGAGTCAACGGCGACACCATCGATTGGAGCGACAGCGTTCAATACGACGACGGGGTGAGCCCCTCCGTCGCCATCGCCAACGACGGACTGGTCGTCGAGGTTCACCAGTCCCAGAACGCCAGCACCCTTTGGTACCACGTCGGCAGAGTCAACGGCGACACCATCGATTGGAGCGACAGCGTTCAATACGACGACGGGGTGAGCCCCTCCGTCGCCATCGCCAACGACGGACTGGTCGTCGAGGTTCACCAGTCCCAGAACGCCAGCACCCTTTGGTACCACGTCGGCAGAGTCAACGGCGACACCATCGATTGGAGCGACAGCGTTCAATACGGCAGTGGCGAAGCACCGGGGGTCGCCTGCAACACGCGGGCGGCTGTGGAAACCCACACGGCGGACAAGAGTCTCTTCTGCTCGGTCCTGACACTACCGGCTCTTCGTTCCGGCTGGATCGACCTATACGGCGAGAATTCATACAGCTACTGCTCATGCAACAATACAACCGGCCCCGACCAGAGACACACCTCCAGCCATGCGTTGAACGTCGAGGCGGGGGCGCCCTATCTCTATGTGGTCCTCACCAGGGGCGTCGACAATGCCGAGTTCCCGACCGACGCGGTGATGACGGTCACCGGCCCCGACGGAACCAAATACGATCACGATGCTCAGGACGACAACCAACTGGTGATCATGTCAGGTTCGTCGGTTCAGTGCCTCGTTGTCAAGAACCCCGCGCCAGGCGACTGGACCATGACCATGGACGTACCCGCGGGCGTGGGATTCTGGTGCGTGTGCAACACCGTTCCGTCCGCGGACGTGTACCGCACGATAGATTCGACGGCGCGGCTCAATAGGCGGTTCATCGCTACCACCACCCTCCTGTTCGCTGCCGGAATAGCTCTCCTGGCAGCAGCGGCATACAGGCTGCGCAACGCTCCACAGCCGCAAATCGTGGCAGGGTTGACGGCAGCGATGTACGCGGGGCTACGACCCGAGACCGCGGCATGGGTCTCGAGTCTCATGTGGGGCTCGTCCCCGTCGGACCCACCCCCGATGGGAACGCGGACGTACCATAAGTTCATCACGGAACTGGCGCAACGACTGACCGCCCTGGCGGACCGCCTGGAGAACTCGGGTTATGGAGTTTTCAACAGGTTTTCAGAATATGTGAGATGGTTCGGAAAGAACTTCTCCGAGCAGGAATACAACGTCGTGAGGAATGCGGGCATCCCCGTGGACCGGGTGCTTTTCGTCTACGCTCTCGTCTATTTCGAGGTCAGGCACATGACCGACGCCGAGGAGCAGAACGCCGTTCGCCATGCGCTGTGGCAGTGCTACCTGAAGAAGGCGTTCGGCGCAGACCTCGCGACGCAGGTCGGTGACGCACACGAAGAGGCGAGACCAGGAACCGACGCGGACAACAGGGCTGACGAAATCAACAACCTCAAGGGCCAGCAACTCGCCGATCAGGTGAAGGCGCCGTACCAGTGTTTCGACGCCGCCCACCAGATGTGGGAAAGAGGAGAGCTGCAGAAGCGAACCGACCTGGAAGGCGACCCGACCTGACCCGGCGCCTTCACGCGCTGATCGCACGAGGATGACGGGCCGGTCAGGCGTCGACGGTCGCTGCGGTCGTGCCGGGGACGGCGACGCCGAACCGGTCGGCGGCGGCCCGCAGCTCGAAGTACGCCGCTCGCTGCTCGAACTCGGTGAAATCCTCGATGCTCGACAGAGCGCGTTGTGATCCGAAGATCTGCTGAATGTTAGTGCCTCGCAAGGAAGGCGTGTCGATCCGATGGCGGAATTCCTGCGGCCGGATGTCGCCAACCAGATGAGTTCCGGCGTTGCTATGTCCATTAGCGTGACAATCGAAGCAGGCCATTCCCAAGCTCGGACGCTCGGAGCGCCGATCGTCGATCAGATTGAACTGCTGCTGAGCGAATGGCGTGACGAGAAGTCTCAGACCATCTAGTACTACAGCCGCACTTGGTTCGAGGTGCGGCTGTAGGCATCAAAATCGTCGAGGAATCCGTGTCCGTCCGCCCGTCTACAGCCGCAGATGGGCCGCAAGCGCGGCTGTAGTACTAGAGCACCGATCAGGTTGATTATCGAATCATTTCAACCCGTTCCCACGATGGGGCGGGCCTGCAACCGAGCGTCACCCTCCCCGACACTTCGAAAGGCACCGACCTGTTCGGCGGGTGCCTTCAGCCGTGCTGATCCCAACCCCACGGGGATAGTATCGGTAGACGATGTCCAGCAGCTCGTCGAGGGTGTGTTTCATGGAGACTTTACCCTCGCGCTGCGATCCGGCTTGATTTGCCTACGCGCTCCGGGCACCCTCCTCCTGCCGCGACGAGATCCATCACATGGCGGAGCAGCTTCGTCCTTACATCCATTCTTCGCCGGCTGTCGCTCCCCGTCGAAGCGAGCACGTCAGCCATGCTGGCGATGAACAGCGGTGCCTTGTCCGGGGGACACTCCTTCCGGAACACGAACTCGTAGAAGAACGATACGGCGATGGGGGCGATCAAGCCCCGCAGCCGAACGATGGACCACGCCGGACCGCGATCCTGCTCACGACGCATCGCCTCGTGCACGTGGTGGCGCGCGCGCTGGCGAACGACGTCGTGCGGCATGGAGATGAGGCGAGCGGTCACAGGCGCGAGCTGGAGGTACAGCTCGTCCTTCTCCATGATCTCCTGGTGGCACTCGGCGCAAGGGGCCTGCCACCAGTAGACCAACCTCCTCATGGCGCTCCCCACCCTCGAGCTCGCGTGCTCATGGGAGAACAGTCGCTCGACGTCCTTCCCATGGATGCTGTCATTGGGGACGACGACCGTGCCGGTCGCGTCGAGCGGCATCAGTTTGTATTTCCATCGTTGCTTCGCCACGAGCCTCGGCAACAGAACGGCGAGCCATCCGAAGAGCATCGCTGCCAGCACGCACAGCAGGATCGCGGCAGAGGCTATCCTGATCCATGCTTGATCGGCGTAGATGGTACCAGCCGCTGCTATGCACACCGAGCAGATGGCTGCATAAACCAATGTATTTATGCTGCGCATGGAACGAGGGCTCCTCCTTCAAATGTACTATGAATCTGTTGGCCAAGGATCGACGGCGAGCATGCAGGACGGGAAGCGGTGATCAGCGCCTCGCCGAGATCTCTTGGCGGCTACCAGCGCGAGGCGGATCGATGGACGTGGGCCTGCCCGCGGAGTCCGCCGGCTCCTCGAGCTCCGCCGGGAGAGCGTCCGAGGTCGTGGGGCCGGAGGCTCGATCTTCGGCGACGGGCGCTCCGGCAGCGCCGGGCTCCTGCGCGGGGCAACGTGGAGCTTTGTCTATACATCTGGAGCGAACTTCACGCCCGGCAGGTGCGCGAGGAGCAAGAGAGCTCAGTCATTGGCGCGTAGGTAAAAGAAGCCCGAGCGCCCCACGACGAAGTGTGGCGTGGCGAACAGATGAGCCAGGACCGCGAGCGTCGCACCGTCTCGTCCACGGGTTCCAGAGCGCCTTCGGGCGCAGCGCAGAGCGTGAAAAGCGGCGTATGGGCGGCCGCAGGCCCACGTCGCCCTGGTGGGCGGTCCTCGGGCCCGCGGTATTGCTGCGGTAGGCTACGCGGCGTCGCCGAGCGCCTTTTGGCGCAGGACGGTGCGCTTCCAGTACGGCGGCCGCCGCGTCGGCGCTGGGTGAGCGACCTGGAACGTCGGTCGGCTGGCCGAGCGCGGAGAGGAAGCGGACGATGCTGCTTGGCTCGGTCACCATGGCGACGAGCTCCATCCTGCCCTTGCAGGCTGGGCACTGGAGCACATCGATCGCCAACGTGCGGCGCAGAAGCTCGGCCCACGGCCGATAGCCGCCGCGCTTGCGTTTGGGAGCGGGCTCATGGTCCGTCTTCGCAAGCTCTTCTGGCTTCGCTGGGCGCGGGCCGATGCGCTTACGCCATGGACTTGCGGACGCGAGCACCCCTGCGTACTTGACCGTATGAAAGCGCGGCGGCGGGACGCTGGCCGCGAGCCGACACAAGAGCGAGAGCGGATCCATAGAGGCCGCGACGGTCCCGTCGGCGAAGGCGCGCTTGAGCGACAGCCGTACCAGGCCGTCCTGCTGCAGCTCGACGCGCTCCTGGGCGATCGGGGGCCGCAGGACGTAGCGCAGCTCGGCGCCGGCGTGCGGCTCGAGACCGAGCTGATCCGCTTCGAGCAGGACGCCGGCGGGGTGATCGCCTCGCTGCGCGAGCGCGGCGGGCGGGAGTACACGATGCGCGCGGCGTACATGGTGGCGGCGGACGGCCACCGCAGCCCGATCCGCGAGGCGCTCGGGATCGGCCGCGCCGGGCGAGGCCACATCCAGACGGTGCGCCGCGTCCTGTTCCGGGCCCCGCTCGAGGAGTACCGTCGAACGGGGGTCACGCAGTTCGCGATCGATCAGCCGGGGTTCAAGGCGTTCCTCACCACCTACGGCGATGGCCGCTGGGTGCTGATCTTCTGGGATGACGAGGAGCGCGACACGGAAACGTTGAGAGCACTTGCCGGCGGATCCGCTGGGCGCGCTCACCGATGCCCTCGGCCGGGTGTCGTCCGCCGCGCGCACCGTCTCTCCCCGGGGCACGACCCTCGCGAAGCAAGGAGTCGGATAGCTCCCATGGGGTCGGCGCGACAGCTTGCCGGCGCGGCGGCAGGTTGGTAATGGCGGGTCCACCATGAGCGTGAAGCGGATGTTTCCCATGCTCTCGACGGAGAGCCTGGATCGGGCCATCGGGTTTTACGGGGCGCTCCTCGGCGGCGTGGAGACGTTTCGCTTCCCCGACGTCGGGCCCGCGGCGTTCGTCGCGCTGCGGCTGGGCGAATCCGAGATCGGCCTGGGCGCGCTCGGGGCGGGCCTTGCCCTGCACGGGCAGCCGCAGCGACCGGCCACGGGGCACCGCATCGAGCTCTGCGTCTGAGAGCTTGCGCTTCGAGCCGGCGATCCTCTCCCTCCACCGCCTGTGCGCCGAGGACACGGAGATCCGCGGGGTCAGGGTGGCGAAGGGGGGATTCGTGTTCGCGCTGACCGCGGCGGCGAACCTCGATCCCGCGCTGTTCCCCGAGCCGGGCCGGTTCGATATCACCCGCCAGCAGAACCGGCACATGACTTCGGGAGCGGCATTCACTACTGCCCGGGGGCGCCGCTCATCCGCATGGAGGTCGAGGAGGCGCTCCGCGCCCTGCTCACCCTGCCGCGCTGGGAGCTCGCCGAGGAGACCCTGAGCTACGCGGGCTCCAACCTGCAGCACCGGGGGCCGAGCTCGCTCCGCGTCCGCTTCTCGTGAGCGCTCGGCTCGCCCGGCGCGCCCTCGCCCCGGGCGCTGCCAGCGCCGTCTGGCCTCGATCACCGGCCGGGGCGCTCGACCCCCGAGGCGTCAATCGTCCTCGTCGGGCGGGAAGTCCTCCGCGCACACGTAGATCTCGTCCTCGATCTCGGGATCCTCGAAGCGCACGCAGCCCAGGCTGCATTGCCGGCGCGATTCGCCGTCCGGCGGCGTGCACGTCGCGAGCACGGTGTCCGCCTCTTCGCAGCGCGTCCAGCCGACGCCGTTGCCGCAGTCGTGCTCCGGCATGTCCGGCTTGAACCAGCACGCCGGCCGAGCGCCGAAGCCCTCGTAACACGAGGACTTCCGGCTGTCGTCCTCCGAGGCGACGCTGTGATGGCCGTACAGACCGGTGATGGGCGACGGCAGGAGCCCGGGGATCTGCGTGAGATCGTCGTGCTCGGGGTCGCACAGCGCGCCTGCGACCATGCTGTCGAAGCGACATTGATCGGTCGGATAACCGTAGTTCGTCCTCGAGACGACCGTCGGGTCCGGAGTAGCGACGTCGACGCTGTAGCGCGCGGCGTTGTTCTTCCAGCGCACCCACTCGCGCGCGACGACGATGGTGCGGTAGCACATGTCGCGCCTGTCCTGATCGTCTCCCCACACCGCGTCGCAGCGCGCCTTTCCCTCGGGCGGGACCGCGTCGCGATAGGCCGCGTTGTCGGGATCGCCCGCCCATACCCGCCAGAGACAATTCTTCGTTGCGAAGTAGTCGGATTGCGCTTCCGAGGCCAGGAACGTGCCCAGGTTGGTGACGTCCGGCGTCGGACGCGCGTTGCCCGCCCTCGAGAACGGAAAGCCGGCGAAGAAGTGCCCCATCTCGTGGCACACGGTCAAGCGCATCACGTCGCGCGTGAGGTACGGGTTGAGGACGGGCCGCCTCGGGATGACGAACCAGCCCCGCACGCCGCGGATGACGGCGGCGATCGTCGACGCGTTGGAGTCCCACTCCGGCGCGATCGTGATCGTGGCCGACCGCGCCGCCGCGAACGGCCGATAGATGTCTGCGACCTCCTCCGCCACAAGCGCCGCCTCGTCCGCGCCGATGGTGCGCGCGGAGTCGTCCGGCAGGTCGTGCGCGCCCCCCGCGACAGGGAACGCCCCCGCGGCCGGAGCTTCGCTGCTGCCAGAGAGGAGCGCTTCAGCGTCCTTCGAATGATCCGCCGGCGCGCAACTCGCGATGGTCAGGCCGACGACAAGCATGCTCAAGCTCGTGCTCTTCTTCATCTGACGCTCCGATCCAACCCCCCACACGACGCGCACCAACGATGCAAAATTGCGAACAGGCTGCAAACTCTCTGTGGCGACGATCGCGGGCTCAGCATGTATGCGTCACCGGACAACGGGCCTCCAATGCATAGAGATCATGCACGCCGTGCAGCGGGTGCATCGTGCCACGGAGTCCCCGGAAGGCGGTGTGGGCAAAGGTCTCTTCGAGCGCGACCCCATCGCTAGATGACGCTGCATTGACCCGAGGAGCGCCCTGGATGTGACCTTGGTAGCTGGCTACGGCGGCCTTTGCTACGCGATGGCGCGCGACCGGCTCTTCCAGATGGACGTGCTGCGCCGGAGCGCCGAGGGGTCTGGCGAGCGACCCGCACTTCCCGCACGCGACCCCGTCCGCCGTCCACGTAGCTCAGCTCAATGTGAGCGGGCAGTACGACGTGGCAGGCTGGATGGTGCCCGGCTTCCCCGGGTTCATCGGGGGCCACACGGCGAGCATCGCGTGAATGCCGACCTACTCGCTCTTCGACAGCGTCGACCTGTACGTGGAGACGCTCCGTCCAGCGAGCGGAGGCGGCGAGGAGGTGCTCGTCAACGGCCAGTGGAGGCGCGTCACCACGCGCACGGAGACCCTGCGCGTGAAGGGGCGGCCGGACGTGCAGCGGACGTTCCGCTCGACGCCCCACGGGCCGATCCTCAACGATGGTCTCGATGGCCTGGAGGCGTTCGGGACGCTCGCGCTCAAGTCGACCGCGGGTCAGCCAGAGTGGAAGGTCGACGGCTACTTCGAGATGCCGGCGGCGCAGAGCTGGACGCAGTTCAAGGCGGCGGCGCTGAAGCAGAGCATCGGGTGGAACTTCATCTTCGCGGACTACGCAGGTACCCACGGCCACATCGGCTACCAGAACTCGGCGCTGGCGCCGCAGCGCGAGAGCCCGCTGAACGCGCTCTATCCGGTGCCGGGGACCGGCGGACACGAGTGGACCGGGTACGCCACGAACGCCGAGCTGCCCTCGGTCTACGATCCGCCGTCGCATATCCTGGTGACGGCGAACAACCGGATCGTCCCGCGCAACTACGCGCCGCAGGGCCGGCCGGTCCACCTCGCCAACTACTGGGACATGCCGTGGCGCGCGCAGCGGATCACGACCCGCCTCACCACGGCGACGGGGCCGCTCACGCCGCAGGACATGGCGTCGATCCAGCTCGACACGCAGACCACGATCGGGCTGCCGCTGCGCGACAGCTACCTGGCGGCGCTCGGGCGCGTCGGGCTGCCGGCGGACGGAGCTGCCGCGAAGCGGCTTGGTCCAACCCTCCGGCAAGGGGGCAGGCATCGCTCTCGAGAAAATTCAGGCCGAGTACAACCGCCAGAGGCGGTGGCTTCCCCATGGGAGGGCGAAAGACCCGGAGCAGGTGAACGTGCCGGCCGACGCGTGCGGAGAGGTTGACAAAGTCACAGCGTCACTTTAGTGTCGCAGCTCACACTTTCGCCACATTTTCCATAGCAGAGCAAGCCCCCGGAGCTTCAATGACGACGACACCGACCTCCGCGAACAGTTGCACCTTTACCAACGGCATCACCGTCCCCACCACCGGCACCACGCCGGGGCAGACCGGGTGGGACGGCTCGGTGTGCGTGATCAGCGGCTTCAACACCACCTCCAGCAGCTCGGTGCAGGGCTACGAGCAGACGCTGACCCTGCTGCTGTTTTCCGACGGCACCAACACGGTCGCGGACGGGGACACCAGCAAGACGCTGATGCTGGACCTGGACACCCCCGGCACCACGAACCTCATGTTCGGCTACAACCTGCTGATCGCGCAGCCCAACAACCTGTTCCCGGTGGCGGCGGGGGGCGAGATGTACAGCCAGAACGCCTCGAAGCAGTGGCAGTTCCCGGCGATCAGCATCCCCGGCCCATCACCGGCGGACTCGAGCTCGGGCATCAATGCCTTCATATTCGTGCAGAACCTGCAGGCGTTCCCCAGCTCCGACATGGCGCAGTCGTTCACCACGGCGCTGAACAATGCCCTCGCGGGGCCCCCCGCCGACATCGACAGCACGATGAATGCGTGGTTCGCGACGACGGAGTCGTTCAAGGACGTGTACTACAGCGCGTACTTGGCGGCGCAGAGCTACGTGACGGCGTTCGCCTTCGCCTGGGCCAACTTCGCGTCCTCCTACACCTATTACGTGTACACCACCGGCGAGGCCACCGGATCGACGACCACGGGCGGCACGGTGTCGCTGCTCGGCACCATCACCTTCACGCAGAACGCGCAGTCGGGGATCCCGTCGCTCACGGATCCCACGGGCGGCTACACCATCACCTACCAGCCGGCGAGCGGTTCGAGCGTGCAGCTCACCTTCGCCGACGGGCAGGTGTTGAATGCCGACGGCGGCGACGAGCCCGCCATCTGCCTGCAAGCCACCTTCATGAACAAGAGCAACGTCACGGGGAATCAGAGCGATTACGGCACCATCGTCCCCAGTCTGGCGGGCACGGTGTATGGCCAGCAGGCCATTGCCACCGCGTACCAGCAGGACCTATCGTCGGGGACCTCGGGCCTGCAGACGTTCCTCAACTCGGCCGGCTGGCAGCTCACCATGGATATCATGAACATCGCCATGGGCGTGAAGGCCCTCGGCGAGATCGTGGGGTGGGTGTACGGCAAAGCGAGCGGGTGGTGGAACGGGAGCAACCAGCCCGATCCCCCCACCACGTCGGACGTCGACGCGCAGGAGAGCGCGAACGTCGAGCAGACTCAGGACGTGCTCCAGGGCGCCAACCCCAACGCCGACGTGCCCGACGCCCAGGAGCTCCCCGCCGGGCAGCAGCAGCTCCAGCAGGAGGTGATCACGCAGAACAATGAGACGCAGTTGACAGAGCTCCAGGACGAGCTGAACGCCGAGGCCGCCGAGGTCGAGACGGACCTCGAGTTCGAGAACAACACGCAGATCGAGACCGAAGCCTCGGACCTTATGGGGGAAGAGACGACGCTCGAGGGGATCAACCCAAGCGCCTCGGACGCCTCGCAGCAGATCTCGACCCTGCAGCAGAGCAACGTGCAGCTCCAAGACCAGATCGCGCAGGAGAACACGGCGCTCGAGGCGAGTATGAGCCAGACGGAGGCCACGTCGCTCGAGAATGCCTCCGAGGCCGAGGACGA
This sequence comes from Sorangium sp. So ce1128, assembly GCA_051717205.1. Taxonomy (GTDB): domain Bacteria; phylum Myxococcota_A; class Polyangia; order Polyangiales; family Polyangiaceae; genus Sorangium. The sequence goes on along the minus strand of CP181432.1, from coordinate 11,960,685 downwards.
TGAGATCGAGGAGGAGGAAGAAGAGCAGGAGCAGGAGGAGCACGAGGAAGAGGACGAGGAGGACGGCGACGACGGCGGCCTCGACGAGATGGACGACGTGTAAGGTTAGCGCGCCGCACGGGTGGCAGCGTCTCCGATATCGGACGCCTGGCGTGGACCGCCGCTCGACCCACGCCGGGCGTCTTCATCATCCGCGCTCCGAAAAGAGAGTTTCCTCATGTCCAGCCCCGATTCCGGCATTCCCTGCACCGTCATCAATCAGCTCGACGTTCCGTTGGTGGTTTTCAACACCTTCACCAACACACCGCCGAGCGACCCGCCCAGCACCAACGCGGCCGACTACGCGCCGGTGTACACGCAGATTGCCGTGGTCCCCGCCAACGGGCAGGTGAGCTTCACCACCCCCAGCGTGGCGGCGCGGATGGTGATCGCCCGCCAGTCGGACCAGTTCCCGCTGCAGGTGTTCGTGCCGTCCATCCTGGCCACGTCGGCCAGCACCACGGTCACCCAATCGGACCTGGACACGGCGCAGGACACCTACACGTTTTACCTGCAGCTCATGTCGCAGCCGTACGCACCCGAGTCGCTGCAGTTCCAGGAAATCTACCTGACGGCCACCGACCCGGAGTCGCTCGACGACAACGTGGCGGCGTTCTTCAATGAGAACGACGTTCCCGGCGGCTCGGCGGCGGAATTCTCGGCCATTTCGTACTGGGCCACGTACACGCTGTACCCGTGGGACGGCACCTACTACTGCTACGAGCCCGACACCAGTGGCACCAGCAATTTCGTGCTCCCCACGCAACAGGTGGGCACGCTCGCCATCACCGGCGACACGGCCAGCTACACGGCGATGAACGGCGTGAACGTGAACGGCCCGTTGACCTTCGTCAACAGCCAGCTCGCGTCGCCGAATGCCACCAATACCAGCGGACTGCTCCTTTCAGCGGTGCCTCGCAGCCTGACCTGGGAAGGCCAGCCCAGCCAGATCGTGCTGTGCTTGACGGGCACGCTGAATGGCACGAGCTTCGTGGCACAGCCGTACCAGGACCCTTCCATCCCCTGGTGGGTCGCGGCGTACGACATGGCGTACGGGGCGTTCCAGGTGGTGCAGCTCGCCATGATGCTCGATATGGCGGCCACGGTGCTGCAGGGGGTGACCAACGGCCTATCGTACCTGTTCGGCAAGCTCTCCGACGCGATCTCGTCCATCAATAGCGGGCTGTCGGAGCAGGCCAGCACCGCCGACTCGCTCGCCGCAGCGGGCGACGACGTGGTCCCCATCAACGTGGATGTCGACGTGGACGTCGACGTCGACGTGGACACCGACACCGACAACGTCGAGGACACCGATAACGTGGTGGACACCGACGTGGACGTGGACGTGGACATCGACGTGGATATCGACGTCGACATCCTGGTCGTGGACGTGGACGTGGACATCGACGTGGACATCGACGTCGACACCGACGTGGTGACGGACGTCGACAACGTGACCGACACCGACAACGTGACCGACACCGACACCGACACCGATATCGATACCGACGTGAACGTGGAGCCGGGCGGGATCACCGCGCTTCTCAACAACCTCGGGCAATGGATCATGGAGAACGGCTTCCCGGCGCTGGTCAAGAACCTCACCATCTTCGTGGCGATGACCTCTGCCCAGGAGCTGCTTGGGATGTGGGGAGCGGCGGCTCAGCAGGACATGCAGAACATGGCGCCGCAGCAGACCATGGGCCTGGGGCTGCTGATCAATTACATGCTGAACCCGGCCATCTCCGTGCAGGTACGGTGGCAGACCTTCGCCGACTGGGTGCAGCAGTACACGCCCAGCATCACCTCGCAGCAGATGGTGCTCACCTCGATCATCTGTACGCAGAACACGCAGGCCGACGACCAGGCCGCGAGCTGGAGCTGGCCGCAGTCCACGCAGACGTCGCTGGTGAACGAGATGGCGCAATACAATACGAGCGCCACCGAGTACGAGGCGTACACGACACTGGGGAACTACACCTACAATGGCAGCGCCCTGCCGGTGAAGATCGGCTGCGAAACGGCGCTGAACTACCTGAACCAGATCTCTTCGTCGTCCTGACGGCGTCGTCCCCTGCTCCCGGCGACACACCCCGCCGGGAGCGGCCTATCATCTTCGCCTCCGAAAGATCCGCCCCATGACCGATCCCATTGCACCGCCCTTTCCCACCCAGGACGGGCACGCCCGCGCCTGGGAAGCGCTGGCTCACGCCATTGCCCGGCTCGGCGACGAGATCCGCGATACCCCGCCCGCAACGCCCCCGGAGCGCCCTGGGAGCCTCACCATCATCGGCTCTGGCATCGAGACGCTGGGCTTCACGCTGGGCGACGAGCAGCTCATCCGCGATGCCGACGCGGTATTCTTCTGCGTCGCCGACCCGGCCACCGTCACCTGGCTGAAGGAGCTGCGCCCCGACGCGTACGACCTGTACGTGCTCTACGAGGACGGCAAGGTCCGATACACCACCTACATGCAGATGACCGAGGCCATGCTGTACTTCGTGCGGCAGGGCAAGCGGGTCGTGGGCATCTACTACGGCCACCCGGGGATCTTCGTGCTCTCCACGCACCGCGCGATTCTGATCGCCCGGCGCGAGGGGCACCACGCGGTGATGCGGCCGGGGGTGTGCGCGCTCGACTGCCTGTGCGCGGATCTGGGCGTGGACCCGTGCCACCCCGGCATGCAGACCCACGAGGCCACGGACATGCTCATTCGAGGCCGGGTGCCCGACACCTCGCTGCACGTGGTGCTGTGGCAGGTGGGGCTGATCGGGGAAATGGGCTTCCGGCGCAAGGGCTACATCAACGAGAACTTCTCCGTCTTCATCCGCTACCTGCAGAAACATTACGGCGACGACTATTCGGTCACGCATTACATGGCGTCGCGCTTCCCCACGGTGCCGCCCACCATCGAGGTGTACCCGCTGAGCGCAATGCACGACCCGGCCACGCAGGCGCGCGTGACGGGAATCTCCACCTTCTACCTGGCGCCGCGGGACAACGCGGTGCCCGACGTGGAGATGCTCGTGAAGCTCGGGCTGCTCGAGCCCGGCCAGACGCCGCGCCCGGCCGCGGGCCCGCTGCGCGAGATCGGCCCGTACTCCCCGCGCGAACGCCGCGCCTTCTCCGCGTTCCGGCATTTCAAGGTGCCGCCGGGCTACCACTGGCAGGACCGGACCGCGGCCAGCCGCTTTCTCATCGCGCTCCGAACGGACCACCGCCTGGCAGCGCTGTACCGCACGGACCCGCGCGCCGCGCTGCGCTCGCGGGCGTTCGCGGACCTGACCGAGCGCGAGCGCGCACTCTTGGCCACCCGCGATGCTGGCGCCATTCAGGTGGCAGCCAAGGGCACGCTGGTGGTCTCGAAGCGCAACCGCGACTTCCTCCACGCGCTGTTCACCGAGCGGGACCTGCTGCGCGCGCTGGTGCGGGTGTTGCGGGCCGCCACGCCCGACACGCTGATGGAGCGGCTGCAGGCGTTCAGCGCGGAGCACGGCCGCCCGGCGGACTGGGCGCGGATGCGCACCGACATCGACCTGGTAGAGCGCGACCAGGTGTTTCCCTGGATCGGCGTGTACCACGCGAGGCAGGGCGGACGCCTGCTGGTGCTCGCAGGCGAAGGCGCGCGCTCGCGGCTGTTCATGGACGGGGCGCGGATCACCGGCTTTTCCTTGAAGCGCGGCGTATTGCAATGGGCGGCCCGCGCCGGCCAGGCCACCCACGGCCACTTGCGCTTGGACGTGGACCGGCAGGGGCGGCGGCGGCTTTTGGGCAGCGTGTGGCCCGACGGCGAAGCCGTGCCGGCCGATCACCGCCTGGTGCTTGTGGAAAGAGAGCCCGGCCGCCAGCACGCGTCCGCCCTGGTCGGCAGCTACCGGAACGGCGAACAGGTGCTGTCGCTGGAGGTGGCGGAGTCCGCGGAGCGAGGCCGCCACTTGCGCCTGTCGCTCGACGGCGAAGCGCTCCCCGGCCCAGTGAGTGTGCACCGGCGGCGGCTGTCGTCCGGCGAGCGGTCGTTCGACCTGGCAGGCGTCTGGCGGAAGACGGGGGAGGCGGCCGCGTCGCTGCTTGGGAGCTACACGGTAAAGGGGCGCAGCGGGCTGACCTCGCTGCAACTCGGCGGCGGCGGCCTGCTGCTGAATGGCGACCACGCGCCCGCCGTGCACGCGCTGGATGGTCGCAATCTGTCGTGGAGCGGCGGGCCGGTCGGCGCGGCGGAGGGGCGCGTGACGCTGCTGCTCGACCCCATCACCCTGCGCCCGGTGCTGTTCGGACGGGTGGACGGCGCCTCGGTGGTGGGGCTGGTTCCGGCGCCAGCCGAGGTGGAGCGGCCCGAGCCGGAGTTCGCGCTGGGTCCAAGTGCCTGGGCGCGGCTGGTCGCGCTGCAGGCGCGGGACCCGTGGAGCGTGGGCGCGTTGCTGTGGAGCAACTGGGAGCGTGCCGACCTTTGCGCTCAGGTGATGAACCGGATGCTAGCGCGGCTTCTTCCATGAGCGGCGCGACGGCGGGCGAACGCTGGCAGCCGGTTCCCGGAATCACGTCGGTGTGGCTACTGAACTACGACGTGGCGCGCTACGGCTTCGCGGAGTACCTGGCCCGGTACGTCTTCGGCGTGGAGGACCTATCGCGGCTGCACGTGGCGTGGGCGCGGCACAAGGGCGGGCCGCTGGAGTACCGCGACAACCTCGAGTTGCGGGGGGTGCTTCAGCGGCTGCCGCCAGGTTCCGGCTTCTACCGCATTTACGAGCGCTTCCACCGCCGGCTGGTGGCGCCGCTGTTCGGAGGCCGGATCTCGTACTCTTCTGCCCCCAAGATGCGGGTGCATCTGGCTGGAACGGGCTCGGTGAGCCTGTGGCACCGCGACGCCGACATCACCGGGCGACCGGAGCAGATCAACATCTGGCTCCCCGTGACGGACAGCTTCGGCACCAACTGCCTGTGGGTGGAAAGCGATTACGGAAGGGGCGATCACCAGCCGGTGCCCGTGCGCTATGGGCAGGCGCTGTTCTTCGACGGCGGGTTCCTTTCGCACGGCACGGTGCGGAACGACACCGACACCACGCGCATCAGCTTCGACATGCGTTTTGCCCCGCTGCAATCCCGCGCGCAGGAACTGGTGGCGCGCTTCCTGGGCCATCGTCCGCCTGGGATCGAGGCGACGATGGCGCCCGGCGCCGGCCGCCAGGCCGCAGCCGGCGGCGCATCTGTGCACGGGGAATAGGATACCGAGACCGTCGTACCGCGGCGTGTGTCGGGATCGGTCCCCCGGGTTCCCGTCGAGTAGCTGTCACGCGACCAGGGATCGTGGGGTTGGCATCGTCGAGCGGATCACGGGGGGCGATTGGCGCGTGTCGCTGGGGTCGTTGTGCAGCGGCGATCGCCTGCTCGCCCTCCGGGATCAGCGCGAGAAGCTTCCCCGCGACGTGATGCGCGATGTTCGCAGCCTCGACGTCGCCCGTGGCTGCAGCGTGACGACCGAGCTGGTACCGTGGGCCGAGCACGGCTCGAGCTTCACCCGGGCGTTCGAGCAGGTGGTGGCCTACCTGGCTCAGAGGACCGACAAGACGAGCATCTCGGAGATGCTGGATATCGCCTGGCGAACCGTCGGCAGCATCATCGAACGCGTCGTGACGCGACTTGGGCCTCGCGACCTGCTCGACGAGTTGACGCTGATCGGCGTCGACGAGCTGAGCTACCGGCGGCATCACAAGTACATCACCATCGTGACCGATCATGCTCGCTGCCGAGTTGTATGCGCGGCCGAGGGCAAGAGCGCGGACACGCTGCGCGAGTTCTTTCGTGCGCTCGGACCGGAGCGCGCAGCGAAGCTCGAGGCGGTGACGATCGACATGTCGAACGCCTACATCAAGGCCGTCTCCGAGATGGCGCCGCAGGCTCGACTCGTCTTCGACCGATTTCATGTGCAGCGACTCGCTCACGATGCACTCGACACGGTACGTCGGGAGCAGGTTCGCGAGCTTTCGGGAACGCCCGAGGCCAAAGGCATGAAGAAGACCCGCTTCGCTCTCCAGAAGAATCCATGGAACCTGATACAGCCCGAAACCGAGCGGCTGGCGGAGGTGCAGAGGCGCAATCGACCACTCTACCGGGCTTACCTGCTCAAAGAGACGCGATCCTGAGATCGTCGCTTGCAGACCTGGCGGACGCGCGCCGCGGCCCTCGGCCGTGCGGAGGCGGTCCAGCGCGATCACCGCGCGTCGTCGTCGCCGGCCTCGACGTCTTCCGTCGCCTCGGCTTCCGTCTCGTCCTCGTCCGCCACCTCGGCGTCGGGCTCGTCCGCCGCCCCCTCGTCTGCCGCGCCATCTTCGCCTTCCTCCCCTTCGCCGGCGGACGCCGCGCCGCGGGAGGTGGGAAACGGCGCGTAGCCTTTCATCTTGTCGGTGCCGGCGTACCAGTATTCCGCGGCGGCGCGCAGCCGTCGCTCGGCGTTCACGACGAGCGTGTACGCGGCGTCGCGGAGCTTGCGCGAGCGCAGCGCCTCGGGCGAGAGCGCGTAGGTAAAAGAAGCCCGAGCGCCCCACGACGAAGTGTGGCGTGGCGAACAGATGAGCCAGGACCGCGAGCGTCGCACCGTCTCGTCCACGGGTTGCAGAGCGCCTTCGGGCGCAGCGCAGAGCGTGAAAAGCGGCGTATGGGCGGCCGCAGGCCCACGTCGCCCTGGTGGGCGGTCCTCGGGCCCGCGGTATTGCTGCGGTAGGCTACGCGGCGTCGCCGAGCGCCTTTTGGCGCAGGACGGTGCTCTTGCAGTACGGCGGCCCTCGGTTGGGTGAGCGACCTGGAACGTCGGTCGGCTGGCCGAGCGCGGAGAGGAAGCGGACGATGCTGCTTGGCTCGGTCACCATGGCGACGAGCTCCATCCTGCCCTTGCAGGCTGGGCACTGGAGCACATCGATCGCCAACGTGCGGCGCAGAAGCTCGGCCCACGGCCGATAGCCGCCGCGCTTGCGTTTGGGAGCGGGCTCATGGTCCGTCTTCGCAAGCTCTTCTGGTTCGCTGGGCGCGGGCCGATGCGCTTACGCCATGGACTTGCGGACGCGAGCACCCCTGCGTACTTGACCGTATGAAAGCGCGGCGGCGGGACGCTGGCCGCGAGCCGACACAAGAGCGAGAGCGGATCCATAGAGGCCGCGACGGTCCCGTCGGCGAAGGCGCGCTTGAGCGACAGCCGTACCAGGCCGTCCTGCTGCAGCTCGACGCGCTCCTGGGCGATCGGGGGCCGCAGGACGTAGCGCAAGAGCGCCTCCCTCGCCGCGGCATGGTGCGCACCGGCGCGCGTCGCCGCGTGCAAGGTCAAGCCATCGAGCGAGGCGCACAGCGGCTTGTCGTAGGCGAGCGCGCTCGGCGAAGGCGGCGAGAGCCCGCGGAGCCATTGCGGTCCAGCGGGCGGCTCTCGTCCGGAGACGGCGGAGGCACAGAGCGCTGCTTCAGGCTCGTCGTCCTCGTCGATGTCGTGGTCACGCCCTGGAGCTCCAGCGCGGTCGCGTCGATGGGACAGACGAGGAAGTCGAGCGGGTACCGGACGCCGCACGCCGGGCAGCGCCGGGTGGGTCGCTCCGGGGGTGCCTGCCGCGCCTGGTCGGGATCGACGTGCCTGGCTAGCTCGGCCATCGCCCGGGAGTCTAGACGAGAAGCGAGTTCCCGGCGCGACGGATCGGCCGCGCCCGCTTCTGTCGCGGGCGACACCGGCGACGCCGGCGGGTGCGGTGCCCGCTGGCGTCCCGCGGCGCCGGCGGGCGTCCCGCCGGGATGGCCTGTAGGTCGTCCCGGCCCCAGTGGCGTTGCTGTCGGATGGCGTCGATGAACGATTCTAGAAAGGCCGAGCCGCCCGCGCGCCTCCGGTGGGGCCGTCGTCCTCGGGCAGGCCTCACGCCAGGTGGGTGGGCTGCGAGGTCTCGATCTCGCTCTCGACCTCTTCTCCCTGCTCCCACGCCGGGAAAGGATCGTCGAGCCGGCTCCAGCCGGAGGGCCCCGCGGCCATCTCCCTGGGTGAGCAAGCGGGCGTCGAGGCCGCGTGTGAGCTCCTCTCTGGCCATGTCGACGCCATGAAGACGAGCTCCTGCCGCCGGTCGCCCCAGACCGGATCCCACGCTGCGTCGAGCGCGGCGCGCGTCTCCTCGTCCTCCGGCCGCTGATCCTCGGGCAGGGCCGGGAGGAAGGCCCAGAGCCGCTCCGGGTGCATCGGGCGGGCTGCGCGGTAGACGAAGCTCTCGATCCCGTACTCCTCGGTCTCGGGCATGTGCTCGCCGCGCAGCTCCCTCATCCAGCCGGGCGAGCGCGCCGCTTCCTCGAAATCGAAGAGCCCCGTGCCGAGGACCTCGCGAGGATCGACCTGGCCGCGACAGGCCCTGATGACCCGGGCGCCGGGGTTCAGGTGCAGGAGCATCGCCGTGAGCCGCTCGACCTCGTCATCGCCGACGAGATCCGTCTTGTTGAGCACGAGCACGTTCGCGAACTCCACCTGCTCGACGAGCAGATCGGCGACCGTGCGCTCGTCGTCGCTGTCCCGCGCGGCCCTCCGCGCCCGGAGCTCGTCGGCGCTCGTCCAGTCCGCGAGGAACCGCTGCGCGTCGACTCTCATCCCGGGCGTCGCACGGGACGTGATCAGCGCGCCCTGAGCGACCGGAGGACCACCTCTGCCGAGGGCCGCACGGCCCCGCCCGCCGCGGGCGCAAGCGCCGGGCTCGCATCGGCGTACGGACGGGACCAGGGTGAGCCTGGCCACCCGGACAGGAGGAAAGTGACCGTTGAGGTCACAGCCAATTCCATCATTCGTCGTCGAATCTCGGCCGGTGATCACCCGATCTCGCTCAAGGTGCTCTCCCGGCAACCTGGACGCATCGGCGGGCGGTATGACACGAACGCATCCGCCACGTCGGAGCTCGTTCATCCTCCGTCTGAGCCGGGTATACGGAGCGCTCCGACGTGACGAGCGGAGCTGTGACAGGTTCACGGGCGACGCGCAGATGAAGGCCTGCGCCGACGAATGCCGCCGCTGCGCCGCCGCGTGTCAGCAGGTCGCGCAGATGCGGCCTGGCTGGCGGGGCGGGCGGCGCGGGACACCACAGCGTGCCCTGAGTCGGCCCGCTGGAGCGACGCCCCCGGGCGCCGGGACGTTCTGGTTCCACCCGCATCCGAGGAGCAGCGAGCAGGTCGAGCGCGGTCTGTACGGCGCCCTGGTCGTCGAGGACCCGGCGCCTCCGCGCCTATCATGGCGGCGCACGACGTCAAGGCGCGCCGGGCGCAGCAAACGTGGGAGGCACCGCCCCGCCCAGTGCTTCCAGAAACGCGACGATGTCGGCCACGACGTCCGGCGCCGGATTTTTGCCCAGCTGGGCCGCTGCCATCACCTCGACGGCCTCATGCAGAGAGGCGACGGAGCCATCGTGAAAGTAAGGTGCGGTGTGGGCGACGTTGCGAAGCGGGGCGACCTTGAACACGTCGCGATCACGCTCGACGTGCGTGACATCGAAGCGCCCGTTGTCGTCGGTCGCGCTGTGGGTCAGCGTCCGGTAGTCGCGCACCACGCCGAACTTCTCGAGCGAGCCTCCGCCAAGCAGCGCTCCCCGGTGGCACCGGGCACAGCCCAGGTCCAAGAACGATGCGAGCCCAGCCTGTGCCGCCGGGCTCAACGCGGCCGGCTTTCCGGATAGAAAATCGTCCAGAGGCGCAGGCGTGACCAGGGTGCGCTGGTATGCCGCGATGGCGGCGCCCCAGTTCTCGACGCTGACAGGGGTCACGTCGCCGGGGAAGGCCCTCGCGAAGGCCTCTGCGTAGCCCTCGAGGGCGTTGAGCCTGGCCACGGCGTCAGAGTTCGATGCCAGGCCGTAGGCCGCTGGACCAAGCAGAGCACGCCGCGCCTCGTCCTCCAGCGAATCCCGATCTCCGCGCCAATGCTGCGATGCCTGTGCGCCCGCGTTGAAGACCGAGGGCGAGTTGCGTGGGCTCTCTCTACCGAAAGCTCCGCGAGACCGAGCGAGCCCGTCTGTCCCCCAGCGCTGCGGGAGGTGACAGGTTACGCAACCGGTTCGAGCGTCTGCTGACACGCGCGTCTCGAAGAACAACGTCCGGCCCAACGCGACCTGTCGAGCGTCCTCCCGCGGTGCCGCGCCAAGCGGGGCGAAGGACTCCCGAGCGCGCTCGACGAGCGCGGCGCCGGTGGCGCGCGGCGCGCCTGACGAGACCTGCGCAGCAGGGACGCGTGGCTGAGCGCAGCAGGCGAGGAGCGTCACGCCGAGCAACGGCGCGCGGCGCAGGTCAGGTGTGCGGGCCGAGGCGCGGGCGCTCGCCGTCGCGGCTGACTTCAAGGCGCCTGGATGGTCGATCGATTCGTCCGGGGGCATTGCATGTACTCGCTGATTGATATGAAGATATTTACACTGCCGATCCGCGCCCTTGTCGCGTGCTCCGGAGTCAGCGCGCAGCTCTCCCGATCCGCTGGCTCGTCGCCTCCGCCCGTAACCGCGCCTTCTGCTCTGGAGGGGTCTGGATGAGCTCGTTCAGCCTGCTGGAGATGACGTAGATCTTTCCGTCCCGGAGCATTCCGGCCGTTGATAGACGTCGCCGAGCTGCAGATCCGTCAGGGTCTCCGTTTCAACGACTACGAATGTAGTTCAGTCGCGCGTGCTCGTCAACGACAAATGTAGTCGTTCGATCCGATCGCTCGAGCCGGAGCGCGGCGGGGCGCGGGCGAGCCGCGCTCCACGTTCGCGCTGCTCCGGCGCCACGGAGTCGGACCGCAGATCGATCGCGCCACGCGCGCTCGACCAGGACCCCAGGGCCACTGCCGACTTCCAGGTGTGCGCGCGCCATCAAGGCGGGCGGCTCGTCCTCGTGGCCCAGCAGGGGAGGTGACACGCGCATCGCGCCGCGACGCTCGGCGCGCAGCCGGCTGCTCCGCCCTTCGCGCGATCCAGAGCCCTTCGAGCGTCGCGTGAGCGCGTACCACGTCGGGGCTGGCGGCCGGTGCTGATGCTCTCCGGTCTCGCCCGCGTGTCCGGCCTCGCCGGGTCGCTGCTCCTCAACCTGGAAGCGCCGCTGACCATGGCGCTCGCGGTCGTCCTGTTCCGCGAGCACCTCGGGGGGCGCGCGGCGCTCGCCGCGGCCCTCATCGTCGCGGGCGCCGCGCTCCTCGGCGTCCGGCCGGGAGAGCTGCACGCCTCGGCGGCGGGGGTCGCGGCCATCGCGGGCGCCTGCCTGAGCTGGGCCGTCGACAACAACCTGAGCCAGCGCCTCACGCTGCGCGACCCGCTCGCCGTCGTGCAGATCAAGACCCTGGGGGCGGGCGCCTGCGCCGCGGGGCTGGCGCTGCTCGGAGGACAGCAGATCCCCGAGCCCTCGCTCGTGCTGCCCGCGCTCCTGCTGGGCAGCCTCAGCTACGGCGTGAGCCTCGTGCTCGGCGCGTAGGTAAAAGAAGCCCGATCGCCCCACGACGAAGTGTGGCGTGGCGAACAGATGAGCCAGGACCGCGAGCGTCGCACCGTCTCGTCCACGGGTTCCAGAGCGCCTTGGGGCGCAGCGCAGAGCGTGAAAAGCGGCGTATGGGCGGCCGCAGGCCCACGTCGCCCTGGTGGGCGGTCCTCGGGCCCGCGGTATTGCTGCGGTAGGCTACGCGGCGTCGCCGAGCGCCTTTTGGCGCAGGACGGTGCTCTTCCAGTACGGCGGCCCTCGGCTCGGGTGAGCGACCTGGAACGTCGGTCGGCTCGCCGAGCGCGGAGAGGAAGCGGACGATGCTGCTTGGCTCGGTCACCATGGCGACGAGCTCCATCCTGCCCTTGCAGGCTGGGCACTGGAGCACATCGATCGCCAACGTGCGGCGCAGAAGCTCGGCCCACGGCCGATAGCCGCCGCGCTTGCGTTTGGGAGCGGGCTCATGGTCCGTCTTCGCAAGCTCTTCTGGCTTCGCTGGGCGCGGGCCGATGCGCTTACGCCATGGCCTTGCGGACGCGAGCACCCCTGCGTACTTGACCGTATGAAAGCGCGGCGGCGGGACGCTGGCCGCGAGCCGACACAAGAGCGAGAGCGGATCCATAGAGGCCGCGACGGTCCCGTGGGCGAAGGCGCGCTTGAGCGACAGCCGTACCAGGCCGTCCTGCTGCAGCTCGACGCGCTCCTGGGCGATCGGGGGCCGCAGGACGTAGCGCAAGAGCGCCTCCCTCGCCGCGGCATGGTGGCTCTCGAGCGCCGGGAGCGACGCTTCTCCGCCGCGTGCGACGGGTTCGACGTGCATTGCGCGGTGCGCATCGCAGCGGATGACGATCTGGGGCGCGAGCGGCTCGTGCGGTACTGCACCCGCCCGGCCTTCGCAGTCGAGCGAATCGAGCTGCTGCCCGATGGGCGCATAGCGTACTTGCTGAAGACACCTCGGCTGGGACGCACTCACAGCGTCATGAGTCCAATGGAGTTCATGGCCCGGCTCGCGGCTTTGATTCCTCCGCCGAGGATCCCACTTGTGCGGTATCATGGTGTGTTCGCGCCTCGCTCGTCATGGCGCCCTCTCGTGACGCCCAAACCTTCGGCCCGCGCCGCGAAGCCTGAGCCGTGCGCGGGGCACGCGCCCCTGCCCGCGTCGCCTGCGCCCGCGTCGCCTGCGCCCGCGTCGCCTGCGCCCGCGTCGCCTGCGCCCGCGTCGCCGTGCGTTCCGCCGGCGCTCTCAGCGAAGTCGCTCGCGCCGACCGAGCCCGCGGTGCGGGTCGAGCCCACCACGCTCTCGGTCCTGCACTGGGGGCGGCTGCTCGACGGGGAGTTGTTCGCAACGTCGCGCTACCTGCAGTGGGCCGTGCTCATGAAACGCACCTTCGGGTTCGATGCTTTGCGATGCCCGAGATGCGAACGCAAGATGCGCGTGCTTTCGACGATCACGGACCCAAAGGCGGTGCGCCGCATCCTCGATCATCTCAACCTACCCTCGCTCCCGACAGCGGCAGCACCCGCACGCGACCCAACGTGGGAACCGATGGCGTTCGGGTTCGACGCGGCGTAGCTGGGCACACCGCCCGAGCCCGTCATGGCCAGCGCACGCCGCGGTCGTCGAGCCAGCGCTGCGCCCGGAGCACGGCGCCCCGGCTCTGCGACGGGGCAAGCGGGTGTCGGATGGGCGAACGACGGCTCGCCCGCCGCCGTCCCCGCGGGGCTTGACTCGGACGAAAGTTCTACCGTTTCCTATCCGCCCTGCCCGTACTGCTCCTTCGTGATGCCATCCACGCCCACCGCAGCGTCCTTACGAAGGCTGCAGTACGCTCGCTGCAGCGCCTCCTCATCGATGAGGTGCGCCAGCGCGAGGAGGACCCCTTCCGGGGTCTCGCTCCGCTCTCTCCCTTACCTTCAACAGTCCCGGTGACATGGTGTTCGCCGTCGTGGCAGCGATCATGATTCCCTCCTGAAGTTCCTCTCGACACGGGTCCCCTTTGCTTGACGGGCTCCGGTGCCCTCCGTTCGCCCGCGTCGTCGCTCGTATGGGACCCTCCGACTCCCTCGTCTCCTTCGGCTTCGGCTCCGGTTCCCCTTGCTGTGGGCCTACCCCGAGGCGGATGCGCACTTTCTTGCGGAGCCCGCTGGGCTCAGCTGCGAGACACGGGCATCCGCGGCGTGTCTCGCCCCGGGGACGGATCACCGGCTCCCCGTCGTACCGGCGTTTCTCGTGGAGAGACGAGGGCCTCCCAGGTGCCTGGGCCGTCCTCTTGCTGCGCGCCGCAGCCCAATACCCCGCCGGGTGCGTCCCCCTCCCGCCCTGACGAGCGAGGACGCTGTTGCCTTCAGGCCAGAGGAAGCCCTGGGCACCCGGAAGCTGATCTTTTCGTGGCTGGCACGCTGCGGCTCGCCCACTCGCCTGCCTACGCATCGCCGTACCCCTCACGAGGTCCGTCGCAAGGCTGGCTTCCGGCTGGTCGGGCGTGACCTTGGCCGGGCGGGATTCGCACCCGCTGGACGACAAACCCGATTTCAGAAGCTACCGTTCACTCCTTTCCCTCGGGACCAGCCTTGCCTGGTCGCACCCTCTGTAGAATCCCTCCAAGCCAATGCTTCTTTCTTCGATCTCCGGCTCTCCGCCGAAGGAGATGATCGTTGAGCGGTCATATCGAGGTTGCGACGAGCGCGAGCGAGAACGACATAGCGATGGGAGTGGGTGGAAGGGCGGTGGGCGCCGGTGAGAGCGCTGCTGAAGGCATGTCGCGCGGCGCTCCGCTGCCGCGGCACGCCGGAGAGAGAAGAGGGAGAGGATGATCATCGAAGCTGTCAGCATGAGGGGGCCCGACCCGGGCGTGGAGGGCCACAGAAAGGCAGGATCTGCGAAGGAGCTTGCACACGAGGCGTATGCCAGTAGTGAGGGTCACGGGACCTGGGTCGACCACATGGCGACTGCGAGACCGGGGCTGCACGCCCGTGGCTTCGCCAACATCCTCGCCATTGCGTCGGGATGGGCGTATTCCGATATCGATACGTTCGCCAGAGTGATGGCTCGCAGGGGCGGTTTCCCCGGAAACGAGATCGTCGGCGTCACGAACGCCAATCCAGTGCTCTTCGTGGACACGACTGCATATCTCGTCCAGAGCGCCGATCGGAGAGTGGCGATCCTCGCCTTCCGCGGCACCGGGTTGCAGAACGCCACCAACTGGCTGACGGACGCGAGCGCCCACCAGGAGGTGTTTCCGGACGCCGGTCACGTCCACACGGGCTTCTTCCGCGCCACCCTGGTGCTGTTGCCCGTGCTCATCAAGCTCCTCAGGAGCGCCCTCAAGGGCTATTCCATCTGCGACGCCGCCATCCGGGAGAAGGCCGTCGTTCGAGATTGCATGAGGGAAGCACGGGGGCACGACGTGATGGGTCATCTCGGCGCCAACGAGGGAGAGGGGCCGGACGTGCTGCGCCACCTCCCCGCGCAGCCAGCGCCGGGGGACAAGGATGTCCTGGAGGCGCTCTACATCACGGGTCATAGCCTCGGCGGCGCGCTCGCGGTCATCATGGCAGCGCTCGTGGAAGTGACGTTTGACCTCGCGGACATCCGGAGGAAGCTGCGCGGTGTCTACACCTACGGTCAGCCGATGGTCGGCGACAAGGACTTCGCCGATCGGTTCGATGGTGTGTTCGGAAAGAAGCTCTTCCGGCATGTCTATCGCCAGGATATCGTTCCGCGCCTGCCGCCGATCACGACGGGGAGCTTCCGTCATTTCGGCCAGGAGTACGCCGCGGGCGACGGCGGGTGGGAGTACCGGAGCAAAGAAGTGAGCCAGGCGCTCACGTTCCTGGGGAGCAACGTCTTCGGTCTCTTTGCTCTCGCCCAGAAGGTGTTCGCCGGCATCCCGGTCCTCCAGTGGTTGCCTATACCGCCCAACTGGGCTCATCACGCGCCGATCAACTACCTGCGCACCTCGCAAACAGCCCCTCCCGGCTCCGAGTTCCTGTGAGCACGCACCGGGCCGGCGCAGCTCGCAGCTCAGGGCAGAACGCTGCGGTGAGCCTCTTTAGCATGATCCAGAAACGACCGACCATGAACCGAACAAGCAAGCACGGACACGCGTGACTCACAGGGCTCATCGCAGCCCTTCTCCTCGTGGGCTGCCGCTCCCGACAGCGGCAGCACCCGCACGCGACCCAACGTGGGAACCGATGGCGTTCGGGTTCGACGCGGCGTCGCTGGGCACACGGCCCGAGCCCGTCATGGCCAGCGCACGCCGCGGTCGTCGAGCCAGCGCTGCGCCCGGAGCACGGCGCGCCCGCTCTGCGACGGGGCAAGCGCGCGTCGGATGGGCGAACCACGGCTCGCCCGGCGCCGTCCCGCGGCGCTTGACTCGGACGAAAGTTCTACCGTTTCCTCTCCGCAGCGCCGGCGCGTAGGTAAAAGAAGCCCGATCGCCCCACGACGAAGTGTGGCGTGGCGAACAGATGAGCCAGGACCACGAGCGTCGCACCGTCTCGTCCACGGGTTTCAGAGCGCCTTCGGGCGCAGCGCAGAGCGTGAAAAGCGGCGTATGGGCGGCCGCAGGCCCACGTCGCCCTGGTGGGCGGTCCTCGGGCCCGCGGTATTGCTGCGGTAGGCTACGCGGCGTCGCCGAGCGCCTTTTGGCGCAGGACGGTGCTCTTGCAGTACGGCGGCCGCCGCGTCGGCGCTGGGTGAGCGACCTGGAACGTCGGTCGGCTCGCCGAGCGCGGAGGGGAAGCGGACGATGCCGCTTGGCTCGGTCACCATGGCGACGAGCTCCATCCTGCCCTTGCAGGCTGGGCACTGGAGCACATCGATCGCCAACGTGCGGCGCAGAAGCTCGGCCCACGGCCGATAGCCGCCGCGCTTGCGTTTGGGAGCGGGCTCATGGTCCGTCTTCGCAAGCTCTTCTGGTTCGCTGGGCGCGGGCCGATGCGCTTACGCCATGGACTTGCGGACGCGAGCACCCCTGCGTACTTGACCGTATGAAAGCGCGGCGGCGGGACGCTGGCCGCGAGCCGACACAAGAGCGAGAGCGGATCCATAGAGGCCGCGACGGTCCCGTCGGCGAAGGCGCGCTTGAGCGACAGCCGTACCAGGCCGTCCTGCTGCAGCTCGACGCGCTCCTGGGCGATCGGGGGCCGCAGGACGTAGCGCAAGAGCGCCTCCCTCGCCGCGGCATGGTGCGCACCGGCGCGCGTCGCCGCGTGCCAGGTGAAGCCATCGAGCGAGGCGCACAGCGGCTTGTCGTAGGCGAGCGCGCTCGGCGAAGGCGGCGAGAGCCCGCGGAGCCATTGCGGTCCAGCGGGCGGCTCTCGTCCGGAGACGGCGGAGGCACAGAGCGCTGCTTCAGGCTCGTCGTCCTCGTCGATGTCGTGCTCGATCTCGAAGAGCCCGTACCGGCGGAGGTAACGCATCATCCGCCCGACGGTGTGCTCGAGCACCTGACCGACCTCGCGCGTCTGCAGGTGACCGAGCTCGTTCCACACGAGCTCTGTGCCGTCTTCGTGATAAGCCCCGTCGAGGAAGACGACGTGCAGGTGCGGATTGAGCCGCATGTCGCCGGACGTGCGTTGCACGACGGTCACCGCGCCGCTCTTGGCTGCCGCGCGTACGCCGCGACGCTTTTCGCGCCCGCTATAGAACCGCTCGACGCTCTCGACGAAGATGCGCGTCAGCGCGCCGAACAGCGCCCCGTCCTGCGCAAGCCTGCGCCGCCAGGGGAACGGAAACGTCAGCACCCATTGTCTCAGCGCCACCTCGGGCAGAACGTCCTCGATCAGGTTCGCCGCGGTGGCGCACATGCGTCGGCCAAGGCACGACGGGCAGAAACCACGTCCTTTGCAGCTGAAGGCGACCAGACGGCTCTCGTCGCAGCTCTCGCACCGGAGCCGTGCGAACCCGCGGCAGAGCAGCCCGCAGTCCAGGTAGGCGTCGAGCTCCTTCTTCGCGTGCTTTGGTATCCGGATGGCGATGGCACCGTCGTCGATGGCACCGTAGAGCGTCTCCACGTTGTCGCGCACGATCTCGTAGAGCGTCGTCCTCTCGGGGCGACGGCGCTCGTAGACGACGCCCGTGGTGCGAGCCGCGCTGGCCACACGGCGTTGACACCGCACGCCGCGGGCCACGCGGCGACCGCACGTTTTCGCAGGGGAGCGCGAAAGCCCGGCGGGCCATTGCCCATGGCGGCGCCATGGCGGACGGCTCTCCGCCGGACCTGCCCCTCGTCCACGTCGCGTTCGGCCTCACCGGAAGCTCTCCCTCCTTGCCGCCAGCGCCACCGCCGCCGTCGAAGAGCGCTCCCTCCTTGCCGCCAGCGACACCGCCGCCGCCGGCTCGCGGCGACGCCGCGCTTGTCGCCATCGCCGCTTCTTGGCACCAGCCGATGGGCCCGAAGAGCCGCGAGCGCGACGCCTGCGCTGGCCGCGGCGCCTGCGGCGCCGGCGCTCCGCGCGGTGGCCGTCGCTTCGGACGATCCGACGATCCTCACGGTGAAGCACTGGAGCCGGATTGTCGACGGGGAGCTGTACGCGGCGTCCTCACGCGTCGAGTGGGCGACCTTACTGCGCCGGACCTACGGCGTGGATGCGCTTCGGTGTCCGAGGTGTGCCGCCACCATGCGCGTGATGGCGACCCTCGTCGAGCCGGGTATCGTGGAGAAGCTCCTCGCCTACCTGGGTCTTCCGACCGAGCCGCCACCGCGCGCACGGGCACGCGATCCGACCGGGCAGGAGAGAGCTTCGACAAGGGCGCGGCGTAGGGCGAGCCGCAGGGCGACGCACGATACGCGACGAGCGCGCGAGGGGGAGGTGTGTCCGACGGGGCGGCTTCGGGCGACGGTGCCGTGCGTTCGGCGCCGGCAGCGCGCACGAGCGCCCCGCGGCCGGGCGGGGGGGTGGCGGAGGCGCGGCGCCTAGCGTGTCCTAGCCGCCAAGGCCACTATTCTTACGGCCAAGTTGGATTGGGGTATATGGTGGAGCAGAGTGAGCAGTCGGCCCATCTGTAGCATCCACCACCGGAAAGACCCCCTCCGTTGGGACTACAAGAATCCAAAGCCTTGCAGTCCTCTACAGTCGACGGAAAGCCGAATGGTGATGGAACCCAGCAAAAGTTGCCGGAAGTATTTTCCTGCCAGTAGCAACCGGTACCGGTAAAATTCTGGCACACACTGACACTGGAACAGGTGCCGTCCTGACACGTCAGGCCGCCGCAGCACGGCAGTGTTTCGTCGCACGGCGCCCCCGCCGGCACGCAGCCTCCGCCGGTGCAGTCGGAATCGTCGATGGCGACGTAATCACCTGGATGTGTGGCGTGATCGATGCACCCCGCTGTGCTCACATTGATATGCGTGTACGGGTGCGTCGCCGAAGTGGTGGCATGGCAGATCTGCACCTTGTTATCCTCCGCAAAATCCGTGCACTGGGCCGCAGTGAGCTCGCTGCTTTCCGATGCGAGCGGCTCACTCGACTCGGAGCTACAGGCCCCTGCGACCATGGCCGGCAACGCAAGCGACATCAGACCCAACAACGTCTTCTTCATCATGATTGTACTCCCCCCCAATATTGCGCGTCAATACGACAAGATTTGTAACGCTAAAGGAATATTCCGGAAGAATTGGCCGCGCAAGCGCTTTCTCGCAAGTCAACAGAGTTCCGCGGTAAACGCAATCAGGCTATGTGATCCGGCAGACCACGGTGGACATCGTCTCGAACGGCAAGCTCGGCTTCCCGGGCTCGCCGTCCTACAGCAACACCTGCGGCCCCTGGAGGCGCCCGGGCGGGCGGCCTCCTCGAAGACGAGTCGCCGGATCACGGGAGGCGGCGCCGCGGCGTCCATCGCGGATTTCCACAGCCGGCCGAGGATCGCTCGCATCCCGGCGGCGGCGCGAGGCGGCGCTCCCGGGAGCAGCACGGGGGCCTACGTGCTGGAGCCGAGCATCGTGGAGGTGATCGAGCGCTTCGGGCCCGCCGACCGCGAGGTGGGGATTCTCGTGGGCGCTACCAGGGTGGTCTGCGGCGTTGCTGGACGCCTGCTCGAGACTGAAGGTTCTCTCCGACGCCAGGCACCGTGGTTTCGCGACTGTCAGGTTTTGGCGCCGGTCTTGCTCAAGTCTGCCGCAGCAAAATGCGCCATCTGGTCTGCGTGTGCCTTCACGAAGGACGGGCGGGCCGTAGCGCGCGCGACATAGTCACGACAGGCGGAATATCCCGCCAGCCCGTCGAACCGATCGACAAGGCGCAGCACATCCGCCATGAGTATGTCGGCGACGGAGAACGTCCCGGCTAGTCATTCGCGTCCTGCCAAGACCGGCTCCAGGTGCTGGAGCCGGGCCTTGAGGAACTCGTCCAAACGCTTCCATCCCGGCGTATCATCCGTGTCACCAGAGAACGCCAATATGGACCAGGGCAGGCTCGCCATCTCGACTGAATTGAGCGCCGCGAACAGCCATTCCAAGACCTTGCAGCGATTGCGCGGATCGGCAGGCATCAGCGCGTCACTACGTTCGCCTAGATGAAGCAGGATCGCGCCGCTCTCGAAGATCGAAATGTCTCCATCGGTCAACCACGGTACTTGGCCGAAGGGCTGGTGCGAGAAATGCTCGGCATTCCGAGCGCGAAATGGCACGCTCTCGACGCGATAGGGCAACCCGGCCTCTTCCAGTGCCCAACGCACACGTATGTCACGCACATAGCCTCGCGGCGTCTCGGGAACCCAATCGAAGGTGGTGAGGATCAGGTCGACCATTCGGCATCTCCTTCCGTCAAGGCCGGCATATAACCGCTTTCGGGCACCGCAGCAAGACGGCTGAAGCTCGTCGTGTCGACGAAGGGCCGCGCCGCCGATCCGGGGGGTCCAGGTGGCGGAAATGAAGAGCGCCCCCTGAGCCGCCCGAGGGGCGCGAGCGGGACTCGTCAACGTGCGCGAGTTCGTCGCGGTGCTCGTCGCGCTCGCGTGCGTCATTGTGCTCGTCGTCGTGTCGTCCTCGGGGGCATGACTGGACCAGGCGCCTCGATCGGCTCGCTCGCTTCGCGCCAACGATCTCTGCCAACGTCGGTCGCGTAGCGCATACCTTGCGCTATGGCGGCGGTCCGGGCGGCTGGGCCGTGCTCGCCGGGAGTTGCCGGCCGGGACCCTGGCCCGGTGGCGATTGCCAGCCGGGACCCTGGCCCGGTGGAGGCTGCCAAGCGGGACCTGGGCCCGGTGGGGGTCGTCGAATTTTTACCACCCCCGGATGCGCTGACCACGTGACACATCTCGGTCTTCCCGGTGATCTGCTGGGGGATCGTGCGACTCGAAGGGTTCAAGGGGCTGACTTTGCATGCTCTCGCCCAGCCCTGCACCAGCGCGTCCGGTCGGTCGCCGATGGTGGTCGGATTTGCCCGGACGGGTTCACAGGGACCCAGGGCCTGAGCTGAACGTCACCTATGCGCAAAGCCGACAAGCGATGGAGCGCGCGTTCAAGATGCTAAGCTCCAGGCTTTTGGGACAGGAGGTGGATGATGGGCGACCTGCGCGTAGGTAAAAGAAGCCCGATCGCCCCACGACGAAGTGTGGCGTGGCGAACAGATGAGCCAGGACCGCGAGCGTCGCACCGTCTCGTCCACGGGTTCCAGAGCGCCTTCGGGCGCAGCGCAGAGCGTGAAAAGCGGCGTATGGGCGGCCGCAGGCCCACGTCGCCCTGGTGGGCGGTCCTCGGGCCCGCGGTATTGCTGCGGTAGGCTACGCGGCGTCGCCGAGCGCCTTTTGGCGCAGGACGGTGCTCTTCCAGTACGGCGGCCGCCGCGTCGGCGCTGGGTGAGCGACCTGGAACATCGGTCGGCTGGCCGAGCGCGGAGAGGAAGCGGACGATGCTGCTTGGCTCGGTCACCATGGCGACGAGCTCCATCCTGCCCTTGCAGGCTGGGCACTGGAGCACATCGATCGCCAACGTGCGGCGCAGAAGCTCGGCCCACGGCCGATAGCCGCCGCGCTTGCGTTTGGGAGCGGGCTCATGGTCCGTCTTCGCAAGCTCTTCTGGCTTCGCTGGGCGCGGGCCGATGCGCTTACGCCATGGACTTGCGGACGCGAGCACCCCTGCGTACTTGACCGTATCAAAGCGCGGCGGCGGGACGCTGGCCGCGAGCCGACACAAGAGCGAGAGCGGATCCATAGAGGCCGCGACGGTCCCGTCGGCGAAGGCGCGCTTGAGCGACAGCCGTACCAGGCCGATCGGGGGCCGCAGGACGTAGCGCAAGAGCGCCTCCCTCGCCGCGGCATGGTGCGCACCGGCGCGCGTCGCCGCGTGCAAGGTGAAGCCATCGAGCGAGGCGCACAGCGGCTTGTCGTAGGCGAGCGCGCTCGGCGAAGGCGGCGAGAGCCCGCGGAGCCATTGCGGTCCAGCGGGCGGCTCTCGTCCGGAGACGGCGGAGGCCCAGAGCGCTGCTTCAGGCTCGTCGTCCTCGTCGATGTCGTGCTCGATCTCGAAGAGCCCGTACCGGCGGAGGTAACGCATCATCCGCCCGACGGTGTGCTCGAGCACCTGACCGACCTCGCGCGTCTGCAGGTGACCGAGCTCGTTCCACACGAGCTCTGTGCCGTCTTCGTGATAAGCCCCGTCGAGGAAGACGACGTGCAGGTGCGGATTGAGCCGCATGTCGCCGGACGTGCGTTGCACGACGGTCACCGCGCCGCTCTTGGCTGCCGCGCGTACGCCGCGACGCTTTTCGCGCCCGCTATAGAACCGCTCGACGCTCTCGACGAAGATGCGCGTCAGCGCGCCGAACAGCGCCCCGTCCTGCGCAAGCCTGCGCCGCCAGGGGGCGGACGCCGGTGGGGTCAAC
This sequence comes from Sorangium sp. So ce1128, assembly GCA_051717205.1. Classification (GTDB taxonomy): domain Bacteria; phylum Myxococcota_A; class Polyangia; order Polyangiales; family Polyangiaceae; genus Sorangium. The sequence continues at coordinate 11,938,389 of CP181432.1, read as the reverse complement.
CTGAACCGGGACCACCGATGGCTTGTTCGCCAAGTGTCAGCGGCGGGCGCCGGTAGCGCTCGGCCGGCCCAGTAAAGCGGAGAGTCGTCGCTGCAGCCCGACGCGACGGTTCGGTCACGGCGAGCTCCCCAGGCTCGGGGCTCGACCGTTGGGCCCGGTTGGGGCCATGCCTTCCGAGGCGGCGGAACTGGACGGCGGGCATCGTGTCAGAGACCGGCCTCATGGACCGCGAGCCGATCGGCAGAACGGATCACGACTGGAGCGGGCGGTCTGTGACACCCGGGTCGGGTCGCGCCAGCTCACACCGGGTCGGGACGGTCCAGCACGGCGTTGAAGACGGTCGCCGGCACCCGCAGGCGCTCGTCGCTCTCGTAGCGCTGGGGCAGCTCGGCGAAGCCCGCGTCGGGCGAGCGGCGAGCGGCGCCGCGGGCGCCCACGTCCTTGTCGCCGGGTCGTAGATCTCGACCTCTCGGAGGCTCATCGCCGCCAGGCTCGTGTACGGCGACGCGTCCACCACCGGAAACCCACCCGCGACGAGCACCCGGCCGTCCTGGAGCTCCGTGGCCGTGTGCTCGCCCCGCGGCGTGATCATCGACGGCACGCTCTCCCAGGAAGGCGCGCTGGCCGCCCACGCGGTGCCCGCGCGCAGCATGGCGAGCCCGCAGAAGATGGCGCTCCCGAGCCTCCACATCGATCGCATGGTCCCTGTCCCCCTCCTGCCGCCGTCTGTTGCGCGCGGTCGGGTGGACATTCACCCAAGGTGAAAAGAACATCGCGGCGCGGAGGCGCCGGGCGGGAGCAACGCCCCTCCGGCGCCCCAGCGCGCGATGGAGGCTGCGACGAACGAGGGAGCATGACACGGAACGTGGTGCCTTCCTCCTGCGTGCTCGTGACCTGGATGGAGCCTCCGTGCGCGTCGACGATCACCGATGAGACCGCTCCGTTCGGCAACGAGACCGCGCACGAGACCCTCACCGCGTTCCGCGACTTCCGCGACGAGCACCCGAAGAAGAGCCCTATCGAGCTCCTCGACGCGCTCCTCGCGCGCTGGGAGGTCGGCAATGAGGGCCGGGACGCCGTGGACGCGGCCGAGGTCGAGGCGCTCGGCGAGGAGGACGAGTACAGCCTGCTCACCCGCGACGAGGCGATCCTCGCCCTCGCTTTCAGCCAGATCGTCGTCGAAGGCAGGCTCGATCCCGAGGTCCGCCGCCGCGCGCTGCTGGCGCTGGCCCGGCAGGCGCTCCCTGCGCTGCTCAGCGCCTACGAGGGGCGCGCCCTGGAGCGGGCGCTGCGGATCGACCGGATGAGAGCCGTCCTCTCCGGTCGCTGGGACTAGGTAGCTCCTCGGTGCCCCTTCGGAGCAGACGGCTACGGGAGCTCCCAGTCTTGCGCGTCCCCTCGGCACGCAGGCTCGCAGCCTTCGCCGTTCGGGTACGATGTCCGGTACTCGGGGGTGAAGCTCCGCTCTCCGAGGAGGGCGCCGTCCCGCCGCGCCACGACGTCGACGCGCGCCGGCGTGCCCCGAATCGTGAGCAGCTGCGTGAACTGCCCGGGGACCGGGGTGCAGCTCCGGGAGACGGAGTTGCCGCGCCGCGTGTCCGTGCAGGTCGTCACCGCATCGATCGAGACAGCGACGGTCGGGCTGCACTGGACGAACAAGCCGCCGCCGCCGACCGTCGGCGTGTTCGTCCAGCTGTAGGCGCACGACACCTTGTCGCCGTCCACCGCGAGCTCCAGCGTGTAGTCTCCCGCTGCCCAGCTCTTGTCCGCCGTTGCGGCGGTGATGGAGAAGCCGTCGCTACAGCCGATTTCGGTGCATTCCTTCGGGTTCATGATGCAGCCGGGCATGGCGGCGGCCATGGCGAATCCGGCGGCGAGCGCGGCGGTCGTGCGCGCGCGAGAGCCGAGCGGGACGAGGAAAAAAAGAGACAAGGACATGGGGGCATCCTCTCTACGGCGGAACAGCCGTCGATGGACGCGCTGGCGTAGCAACGGGCAGGCCACCTGCGCGGGCGCAAGAGGCCGGCTCTCCTGGCGCTTTGTGCCAAGTGCCCGCCGAGCGGCGCATGACAGGTGTGTCAGGGCAACGAGCTGGCGGCTCGGCTGACGGACGCCCCGGCGCCGCCGGCGCAGCGCGCCTCCAGACCGCGCAGCGGCGCCTCGAAGAGGGCCCCCGCCGGTGCGGATTCGGCTGCAGTACCGCCAGGCATTCAGGCCTTCGAGCGTTCGAACGTGGACGCCCATCCTGCTGGGAGGTTTGTACATGAAGAAGACATGTACGGGGAGTTGCCACTGCGGTGCGGTCCGCTTCGAGGCCGATATCGACCTGAGCTCTGGAACCAACAAGTGCAACTGCTCTATCTGCACCAAGACGAGAAACTGGAACGTGATCCTCAAGCCGGACGCGTTCCGGCGCCGTCTTGCTGAACGTGTAGAGCACCACGAGGTTCTGAGGGCACTTCGGCCCGCCGGGCCTGGGCAAGGTCCGGTTTTCCTTGGGCTTCGGCGGCGGCCCCTTCTGGAGCTGGATGGTCCCCGGCGTCGCGCCCGCGGCCTCGCTGGCGCCGCCGTGCTTCAGGTCGCCCCGCCGGCCGCCACCCACACCGCCCCGTTGCTCCCACGGCCACGTCGTGGGCCTTGACCCCCTCGGGCAGCGGCGCCTGCTCCCAGGCATCGCCCTTGCGCGCGAACAGCGCCCCGTCCGCGAGCGCCCACAGCGTCCCGTCCGGCGCGGCCGACGCCGTGAGCACGCGCGCGCCCTTCGGGGGTGCGAGGGTAGGTTGAGATGATCGAGGATGCGGGCGCGTAGGTAAAAGTAGCCCGATCGCCCCACGACGCGCGTAGGTAAAAGAAGCCCGATCGCCCCACGACGAAGTGTGGCGTGGCGAACAGATGAGCCAGGACCGCGAGCGTCGCACCGTCTCGTCCACGGGTTCCAGAGCGCCTTCGGGCGCAGCGCAGAGCGTGAAAAGCGGCGTATGGGCGGCCGCAGGCCCACGTCGCCCTGGTGGGCGGTCCTCGGGCCCGCGGTATTGCTGCGGTAGGCTACGCGGCGTCGCCGAGCGCCTTTTGGCGCAGGACGGTGCTCTTGCAGTACGGCGGCCGCCGCGTCGGCGCTGGGTGAGCGACCTGGAAGGTCGGTCGGCTGGCCGAGCGCGGAGAGGAAGCGGACGATGCTGCTTGGCTCGGTCACCATGGCGACGAGATCCATCCTGCCCTTGCAGGCTGGGCACTGGAGCACATCGATCGCCAACGTGCGGCGCAGAAGCTCGGCCCACGGCCGATAGCCGCCGCGCTTGCGTTTGGGAGCGGGCTCATGGTCCGTCTTCGCAAGCTCTTCTGGTTCGCTGGGCGCGGGCCGATGCGCTTACGCCATGGCCTTGCGGACGCGAGCACCCCTGCGTACTTGACCGTATGAAAGCGCGGCGGCGGGACGCTGGCCGCGAGCCGACACAAGAGCGAGAGCGGATCCATAGAGGCCGCGACGGTCCCGTCGGCGAAGGCGCGCTTGAGCGACAGCCGTACCAGGCCGTCCTGCTGCAGCTCGACGCGCTCCTGGGCGATCGGGGGCCGCAGGACGTAGCGCAAGAGCGCCTCCCTCGCCGCGGCATGGTGCGCACCGGCGCGCGTCGCCGCGTGCCAGGTGAAGCCATCGAGCGAGGCGCACAGCGGCTTGTCGTAGGCGAGCGCGCTCGGCGAAGGCGGCGAGAGCCCGCGGAGCCATTGCGGTCCAGCGGGCGGCTCTCGTCCGGAGACGGCGGAGGCCCAGAGCGCTGCTTCAGGCTCGTCGTCCTCGTCGATGTCGTGCTCGATCTCGAAGAGCCCGTACCGGCGGAGGTAACGCATCATCCGCCCGACGGTGTGCTCGAGCACCTGACCGACCTCGCGCGTCTGCAGGTGACCGAGCTCGTTCCACACGAGCTCTGTGCCGTCTTCGTGATAAGCCCCGTCGAGGAAGACGACGTGCAGGTGCGGATTGAGCCGCATGTCGCCGGACGTGCGTTGCACGACGGTCACCGCGCCGCTCTTGGCTGCCGCGCGTACGCCGCGACGCTTTTCGCGCCCGCTATAGAACCGCTCGACGCTCTCGACGAAGATGCGCGTCAGCGCGCCGAACAGCGCCCCGTCCTGCGCAAGCCTGCGCCGCCAGGGGAACGGAAACGTCAGCACCCATTGTCTCAGCGCCACCTCGGGCAGAACGTCCTCGATCAGGTTCGCCGCGGTGGCGCACATGCGTCGGCCAAGGCACGACGGGCAGAAACCACGTCCTTTGCAGCTGAAGGCGACCAGACGGCTCTCGTCGCAGCTCTCGCACCGGAGCCGTGCGAACCCGCGGCAGAGCAGCCCGCAGTCCAGGTAGGCGTCGGTCGCTCCGGTTCCGCGTCGCGTCGCCCCGGGGAGCTCCCTGGCTGCTCGCCGAGGTGGCGTCCCCGACCGAGGTGATCCGCGCCGAGGTGGACGGGTGGCGCGTGGAGGAGTCGGCCCGCGGGGCGACGGCGGGGCGGAACGTCCGCTGGGGATTCACCTACATGGGCTTGCCGCCGGGAGGCATCGAGTGGTCGCTGGAGGTCGAGGACGCCGGGCCGATCGAGATCCGGCTGTTGGACCAGACCTACGACCTCCCGCGCGAGCTCGCGCGCGGGCCGCGGCCGAGGGAGATCATGGGGGTGCCGTACCGGCTGGCGGACTCGACGTTCGTCAGCGGGTCGTTCCGGCTTTAGCGCCGTGTCGCCACGTGGTCCCTGGCTTCATGAGAGCAGGAGCCGCAGCGGAGAAAAGGACACAGAGGAGAGGACAAAGATCCTCTGTGCCTCTGTGGTTCAAGATCTCCCGCACACCGCGCGCGCTCAGTCGACGAAGATGGGCTCGCAGTTCGTGAACGCGAGCGTCGACTGGATCGCGAAATTCGACGCGGTCGTGTGCCGCTCGGCGTGGAAGAAGGCGAGCGGATACTCCTGGCCGGGCACGATCCCGAGCTCGGAGGCCATCGCGTCGAGGTTGATCTCGTCGGACTGCGGGCTGTGGAGGCCGCCGAGATCGATCGCGAGCCGGTTGTTGATGAACACCCAGAGATCGTCGTCGCCCGTGAACGAGAACACCTCGCCGCCGCTGTAAACGAAATTCATGTGGAGCTCGAACGTGAAGTGGTAGTTGTGCTCCCTCCCCTCGTTCCCGAAGCCCTCCCCGTCGATGGGGAAGAACTCCGGGTTGTCGTAGGTGGCAAAGCCGTTCCCGTCGACCGTGGGCGTGATGCTGAACTGGATCGGCATGTTCACCCCCTCGACGTCGCGGTACCACTGATCGAACTCAGCCGGCCCCGTCGTGTGCTCGGTGCCGCCCTGGTGCGCATAGACGGGCTTCTGATCCGGCCCCAGCTCGCGCTCGACGAGACCCTTCAGGCCGTTGCCCTCGCGCGACTCGAAGTCGGGGTGCCCGTTGCCGTCATCGTAGGCGCGGAAGTCGCGCACGATGCCCGTGAGGCTCGGGTTGCACCCGCTGCCGCCGCCGCTGCTGCCCGCGCCCGGCCCGACCGACACGCCGCTCCCGATGTCGTCGCCGCCGCCCGCGCCCGCGCCCGCGCCCGCGCCCGCCCCGGCGCCCGAGCTGTCCCCGGAGCCGTTCGACTCGCCGTCGCCGCCGCCACAGGCGACCCCGGCCAGGACCAGCATCATTGCGAGCGGAGCACACCAATTCGATTGCAGCGGCTGAAGCATGCGAAGACTCCTTCTGAGCGTGAGTTGCGCGTGAAAGGCGCCAGGGTAGCCAAACCAAACAGCGGCCCAAGGCGCAAGGGAGAAAGCGATCTTAACCCGCCGCCATAGGGGGTCGAACCACAAAATCGCGACAATGCGACAGCGGCCGGTCCGCCGGAGACGCGCTCGGTTGTAGGTCCTTCAACGAGAGTTGCCGCCACAGTGGGCGCCGAGTCGCCGCGACAGCGCGGGCGGGAGCCGCTCGCAGAATCCGGACGCACGGGGCAGGGGCTCGCGCCGCGCGGTCTGCCAGAACAGCACCGGTCCGAGCCGGCGATGCCGCGCGTCCGCCATGAGCGCGGCCATGGCCTTGCCGGTGTAGACCGGCTCCAGCGAGATGCCCTCGGCCGCGAGCGCCTCGCAGGCGGCGAGCGACGCGGGCGTCGGGGAGCCGTACCCGCGGCCGAGATAGCCGTGGACGAGGTCGATCGGCGCCGCGGGAGGCAGGGGCGCGACGCCCTTCTGCGCGAGCAGGGCGCGCAGCTCGGCCGTGAGGGCGCGGAGGCGGAAGCGCGAGGCGAGGAGGCGCTCGACCACGGCGACGGCGACGACCCGCGACCGCAGGCCGCCGAGCGCGAGCCCGACGGCGAGCCCGGCGGCGGTGCCGCCGGAGCCGAGCGGGACGTAGACGCGCTCGGGCTCGGGGAGCTCGCCCGCGCGGACCTGCGCGCACAGCTCGAGCGCCGCGCGCGCGGCACCCACCATGCCGAGCGCCGACGTGGCGCCGAGCGGCACGATCGCCGCGCCGTCGCCGTCCCGCGCGCGGAGCGGCAGGAAGAGCGAAGGGCGCGCGAGCGCGAGCTCGAGACGCGAGGGATAGAACCGGATCGAGGTCGGCCCCGAGGCGATGAACGCGAGGTTGTCGATCACGCTCCTGGACGGGTCGGTCCAGAACAGGTGCGCGTGCACCCGCCGCCCGAGCCGCTCCGCCGCGACGGCGAGCGCCGCGACGTTGCCCGAGCCGATGCCGCCCGCCGCGGACCACGCCGCCGCGGTCGACAGCGGGGGGGGGCGGCGAGCACGTAGTCGAGCTTCCGCATCTTCATCCCGCCGTGGACGGGCTCGCAGAGGTCGTCGCGCTTGACGCCGAGGAAATCGAGGCCGAGCGCGGAGGCGAGCCGCGGCAGCGCCGCGACCGGCGAGGGCGCGCCGACCCAGCCGAGCCGGGGAATGCGATCGATCATCCGAAGGGCGGCTGCGTCGCGCACCGAGGGCACCTCGCGAAGGCGGCTGCGATCAGGCGATCAGGCGGAGTCAGCCCGGCGTGCCGGCGCGCTGCCCGGCGAGCACCGCGTTCGGCTCCAGCACGAGGAGGCGCACGCGGCCCGTGGCGCAGAGCCGGCCCTCCTCGTCGTGGACCGAGCCCTCCCAGACCTGGGTGCGCCGCCCGCGGTCGAGCGGCCGCGCCGTGGCGCGGAGCCGCCCCGACCGGACCGCGCGCAGGAAGCTCGTATGGTTCTCGAGCCCGACGACCGAGCGGCCGTCCGGCAGGGCGTGGAGCGCGGCGCCGACCGACGCCAGCGTCTCGATGATCCCCGCATGGACGCCGCCGTGCACGATGCCGTAGGCCTGCCGGTGCTGCGGCCCGACGTCGAGCTCGGCCTCCACCCCGTCGCCCGTGGCGCGGATCAGCCGGAGACCCATGGCGCTGATCCAGCCGTCGATGTTGGCGGCGTTGAGCGCCGCGGCGAAGTCTTCGGATTCCGCTTCGGCCATGGAGACAGCCTAGAGCACCGTTCAGCTTGACCGGGTGACAATTCCGGGCGCTTCGATGGCAGGCTCGACGGTCTCGCCGGGCCATGATCTCGCCCGCGTCCGGAGGTCCCAGCATCGAGGCCGGGCTCGACCTCGACGGGCGCGACCCGGAACAGAGGGCGGCGGCGATTCAGATCCTGGAGCGGCAGGTCTCAACGCTGCAGCAGCGGGCGGAGCGCCGTCTCGCGCAACCCATGCGGCGTGGCGGACATCGCGACGACCGCGTGAAAGACGCATCGTGTGCTTCAATTCACAGGCACCCCCCCGCTTCTTCAAGTTCGCGCCGTGACGCGTCGTAAGCCGTAACGCGCCGTGAGCCGTAAGCCGTAAGCCGTAAGCCGTAAGCCGTAAGCAGGTATGATATTCGTCGTAGAATTATCGTACAAGTGAAGAGTGCATAGGCGACGAGCGCCGGTTCGTTCCAGCGTGCACCAGATCTTCTCTGGGTCGACGCCGCGCACGGCCTGTACGCCGCTATCTGGCGCAGCCAGGTCCGCTTCTGTTACCGATCGTAACGCGACGTGGTCCGCGTGTTACCGATCGTAGCGCGATGTTGTCTGCGTGTTACCGATCGTTGCGCGACGTCGTCGAGCGAGGCCACCCGCGCGCTCTGCCAGCGGTGAAATGTGGTTTCTCTCGATCCCCTGTGTGATACCCGAATCGGGGAGATCAGCAGGCGGCGCGTGCGCTGCGCAGCGGGCATTTCGACGCGTGGCGGCGCACCACCTCCAGCCTGCTCCCGATTTTCCGGATGCGGCGCTGTCGCGCACCAGATTCCCGTCACTTCGTCCCCAAGCACCAGCGCCGGCTGACAAAACAAGGCACGTACGTTGCGCAGCGTCGCTAAGTAAGCAGAAGAACGCGTGGCCAGCCGACCGGGCACAGGATCGTCGTTGGGCGGCGCTCAGCTCATCGAAGACGCCGGAGCCGACGGGTCATTCCGGCGGACGAGGTCGCATCCTCCAGATGCAACGCGTTCAACGCAAGCATCGTGAGAACGGCGATCGGGACCACAAGGAACCTGATCGAAACGCCTTTCACCGGGAATGTACAGCCGGTCGCGCTGCGCGGTGTTTCCGACCGAAGAAAACGCAGCACGACCTGTTCGACCACGACCATGCCGAGCCCCTTAGACTCAGCGAGGCCCACCATGTCCTTTCGACCGAAGTGCTCCAAGCTCACCGCAACCGCCCTCCTCCCCCTGCTCGTCGCGTGCGTCTCGAGCAGCGATGATACGGACGACACCACCAGCACCAGCACCAGCACCGGCAGTCCGGCCGGCGGCACTTCGTCGAGCAGCGACACGTCGTCGACGAGCGGCACCAGCGGCAGTGGAACCGGTGGCGCAGGCTCGGGAACGGGCGGATCGAGCACCGGCGGCTCGGACGCGGCGGGAGGCGGCGGTGCCGGTACTGGCGGTTCCTCGACGGGCGGGAACGTGGAGCTGACCGGAATCGAGACCCCCGGCGAGGACTGTGTCGTCCCCGCCATGCCCGCCTTCGGCGCGTTGACGGCGAATGACAAGCTGCCCGATCCCTTCACCATGATGGACGGCACGAAGGTGACGACCCGAGCGCAGTGGGTCTGCCGGCATCGGGAAATCTCCGCGATGGTCCAGCACTACGAGACCGGCCCGAAGGAGGTCAAGGAGGCCACCGTCGCGGGCAGCTTCTCTGGCGACAAGCTGACGGTCAACGTGAGCGGTGGAGAGCAGGATGTCTCCTTCACCGTGAGCATCTCTCTGCCCAGCACCGGTACAGCACCTTACCCCGCGCTGATCCAGCTCGCCGGCTCTCTCAATAACACCCGGATGAAGCAGCTGGGCGTTGCGGTCATCGACTTCCAGCACAACGGTGTGCAGCCGGAGGGGAATCGAAACGGCGGCATCTTCGCCAAGTTCCATGGGAATCCAGGAAGTGGCTCTCTGATCGCCTGGGCCTGGGGCGCGAGCCGTCTCATCGATGCCCTCGAGTCCACGCCTGACGCGAAGATCGATCCGAAGCGGCTCGCTGTCACGGGCTGCTCGCGAAACGGCAAGGGGGCGTTGATGGTCGGCGCCATGGATTCCCGCATCGCGCTGACCATTCCGCAGGAATCTGGCTCGGGTGGCGTGGCGGCGTGGAGGGTCTCGGAGGTCGACAACATGGGCAGAACCGGCAGCGCCGGCGTCCAGAACCTCACACGAACTTACGGCGAGACGCAGTGGTTCAGCACGGCGATCGAGCAGTTCGGCAACTCGGTGACCAAGCTCCCGATCGATCACCACGAGCTGGTCGGCATGGTGGCTCCTCGCGGCCTCCTGATCCTCGGAAACGTCAACTACGAGTGGCTGAGCACGAACAACGCAGACCAGGCTGGCGGAGCCGCCAGGCTGATCTACGAGGCCCTCGGCGTGAAGCAGAACATCGGGTACGTCGACAGCGGGCACAACCACTGCGGAACGGACTACGCGGGCGGCGAGCAGGACGCGATCGATTCCTTCGTCAAGAAGTTCTTGCTCCATGATGCCACCGCGAACACCGACGTCTGGAAGCCGAAGTACGAGCTCGACAAGGGCGAGTGGGTGGACTGGACGGCCCCGATGCTCCCGTAACGGCAACAAGTGAACGACGGGCCCCGGTCACCAGAGAAAGCTCGTCGAACGCGCCTGCAGTGAGAGCGCCCTTTCCATCCCGCGAGCAACCCGTCACGGCGATGCGCCTCGGGTCGATGTTGGCTGACGGGGGCTTCTCCAGCGCGTCGATGATCCGGCTGATACCCTAGGCCCACGCGATCATCGAGCTGGCCGCGTGATTCCTGCCGTAGAGGTCATAGAACTTGCCCGTCCCGCGTGTGCCGCCCCCGCCCTGGGCGCCGATCTCGTCGTTGTTGTAGATCGCCGTCGCGACGCCGTTGGCGCTGAACACGCTGGAGTCCAGGGTGATCGAGCCGAAGCCGGCGAGGCTGATGAGCAGCGGAATCGGACCGGAAGGCGCCCCGGAAGGCCGGTTGATGTCGATGCCGAAGGAGGTGCTCTTCAGGCCACCCGGGATCGAGCCCTCGTCGAACTCGGCCGTTCGACTGTACGCGATCAGCCCGTCGGGCATCTCCAGCCGATCGCAACGCACGCAGTCAAGCTCGGTTCCGAGCATGGATGCACGGCCCTCGGGCGTGAGCACCCAGGGGCGCAGGGTGAAGGGCGGTGTGTGCCGGACGTGCTGGCCGTGACCGCAGCTCAGCGCGTAGGTAAAAGAAGCCCGATCGCCCCACGACGAAGTGTGGCGTGGCGAACAGATGAGCCAGGGCCGCGAGCGTCGCACCGTCTCGTCCACGGGTTCCAGAGCGCCTTCGGGCGCAGCGCAGAGCGTGAAAAGCGGCGTATGGGCGGCCGCAGGCCCACGTCGCCCTGGTGGGCGGTCCTCGGGCCCGCGGTATTGCTGCGGTAGGCTACGCGGCGTCGCCGAGCGCCTTTTGGCGCAGGACGGTGCTCTTCCAGTACGGCGGCCCTCGGTTGGGTGAGCGACCTGGAACGTCGGTCGGCTGGCCGAGCGCGGAGAGGAGCTCTTCGCGGCCAAGGCGAGCCAGTCGTTCGAGCGGCCGCACGTTCCCACCGTCTCGGCCGAGGCCCTCTCGTTGCTGGAGCGCTATCCATGGCCCGGCAATATCCGGGAGCTGCGCAACGTGGTCGAGCGCGCCGTCATGCTCTGCACCGGCGACACGCTGCTCCCGGAGCACCTGCCGGCCAAGATGACGACCGGCGACGCGCCCTCGGCTGCATCGGCCGGCGCGGCGGCATCGGGGCGCGAGGCCGCGGGCGGGTCTCCGGCGCCGGCCGCCGCGCGGGGCGCCGATGCGGGAGCCGCGCAGCCGAGCGAGCGACAGCGCATCGTCGAGGCGCTCGAGAAGTGCGTTGGGAACCAGGCCTACGCCGCGAAGCTGCTCGGCATCTCGCGGCGCACGCTGGTCTCCCGGATCAAGGAATACGACCTCCCGAGGCCGCAGAAGCCGAGAGAGAAGCCCTAGCACGGCGTCCCTCGAGGACGAATGGCGGGATCGTCGCCTCAGCAGGACATGCAGGCCTCGATCGGGCTCGAATGGTAGCTACCCAGCTGGGTGCGGGTCGCGAGACGGACGATCAGCTTCTTCGGCAGATGTTCCCTCGCGAGGTTGAGCACGGTCACGTCGAACGCCAGGTCGGCCTCCGCGGCGGCACCATCCAGCTGGAGATAGAGACAGCAACGCCTCTGGAAGGGCGACGTGTCCGGCCGGTCGGGTACGACCTTCCACGGCCCGCCGCGCGCGAGGCTGACGCTCGCGAACTCCAGGTCGCCCGCAACGACGCTGGTCCTGCGGCTGCCGGGCTCCGCGCTCTCTCGATCAGCTGAGGTGATCGCGGCGTCGGGCCGGTCGATCGTGGCGCTGTCGCGCGTTCCGAGCTGCTCGAGCCGAGACGAGAGCTCACGAGCGGTGGGAATGCGGTCGAGCTTGTGCTTGCGCAGGCAGAGGTCGATGATGTCCGCGAGCGCGCCGAGGCTCGGATCCGCGGTGCGGGCGCTGGGCATGGGTACGTGCAGCGCGCGCACCATGCCCAGCGCGCCGGGGCCGAGCGGGGCGAGCGGGTGCCGGCCGATCACCAGCTCAAACAGCAGGATGCCGACCGCCCAGTGGCGCACGCCTGTCGATTCCTTGAGTTCCAGCGGTACTGCTGGTGCTGTGAGCTCGCGCTCGTCGACGAATGTACTCCCGACGCGGATTGCAACGCTCCATGGGATTGGGGATGCGTCGTCGACTGGCCGTAGTGCAACTGCCCGTGGTGGGACGTCGAGGGCCGATTCTGGTTGCTTGGCTGATTACTCATGAGACCCGCTTCATCGGTGAAGTTGACCGGGTCGTGCCCCACGTACGTGTACGGGTGGCACTCCATCAGGTGGTCCACGCAGAACTCCGGTCGCATGAGCGCATACGGATCCGCGGTCGCGAAGCTCGCCAGCGTCGAGACATGCTCGCGTGCGCCCATGTGCACGGGCCCCGTGTCAGGGTCACGCAGCTGGCCGGCGAAGCCTGTAGAGCGTCAGTAAAAATGACCCCCTCGCGACAGTAAAACTGCCCCCTCCCTCGCGCCAGAGCGGAGGAAACGGTATGGAAATCAGGGACTTGGATGTGGCACCTCTCGGTTCGGAGGTGCAAGAGACGATCGAGCCGGAAGTTATCCGGCAGATTCGCGAGCTCACGGCCCGAGGGTGGGGGTCCAAACGGATTGCCGCGGAGCTCGGCGTGGCGCGCAAGTCACCCCGCGCGCCTGCGGGCCCTACCGGGCGCGCACCAAGGGCAAGACCGAGTCGGGCGTCAAGTACGTCAAGCGCAACGGGCTGGCCGGGCGCGAGTTCGAGTCCTTCGCCGCGCTCGAAGCCCATCTGGTCCGGTGGATGGCCGAGGCCGACCAGCGCACCCACGGCACGACCCACGAGGCGCCGCTCGTGCGCTTCGAGCGCGATGAGCGGCACGCGCTCCGGCCGTTGCCGTCACGGCCCCTGCCGGTGCGAGAGCAGCGGCTTCGTCGGCGCGTGGCCAACGACGCCCTCGTCGACGTGGACACGGTCCGCTACAGCGTCCCGCACCGGCTTGTGCGCGACACCGTGGACGTCGTCGTCGGTGAGCCCGAGGTCGAGCGCGACCGCGCTCCTGGCGACGCTCTCGAAGGCCGAAACCGAGGGGCAGCTCGCGGAGAAGCTCCTCTTCTACACGAAGCCGAAGCTTTTGGTGGTCGATGAGCTGGGCTACCTCCCCTTCGAGAGGCAGAGCGCCCATCTCTTCTTCCAGCTTGTTGCCAGGAGGTACGAGAAGAGCAGCACCTTGATCACGACAAACCAGGTGGTGACGCAGTGGGGCACGGTCTTCGCGGATGAAGTCCTCGCTGCCGCCATCCTCGACCGTCTGCTCCACCACAGCCACACCCTGATGATCTCGGGAGATAGCTACAGGCTGAAGCAGAAAAAAAGGCAGGGCTGCTCGGCGGGAACGCCGCGTCGGCCAGGTGACACAGAGGGCGCAGGGAGGGGGGTCAATTTTACTGTCGTAAGGGGGTCAAAAGTTACTGTCGCTTGACAGTCGCGTACTGTCGCTTGACAGTCGCGGAAGGATGTCGGTGCTGAGCGACTCGTCGGCGGCTCCTCGATTGTGCTGCTCGAGTGGCGAGGAGGGCCTCACGGGGCGCCTCGTCTCCTCGGTGGAGTGCGACGTGCTGGACGTATCGCGGAGGCTCCTCTCCCTAGCCTCACTCAGGTTCCGCTGAGACCGCGCCTGCGTCGACAACTGGAGCCGCTCGTGCGTCGACGACGCGTCAACCTCGGTTGTACGGTCCGTCGCAGCCTCCGGCCTGTTCATTGGCCAACTCTTAGAATCGGTGCCGTGCTTGAGCTCGAAGATTGCGTGCTGGATGTAGTTATGGAGCCACGCCTTCAGGAATGATCCCACTTTGCTGGGCCCACGGGGCGCTTGCATGGGCTTGCGCAAGGTCTGGGTCTGGCGCCGCGCCGCCGATGAGTCGGTCGGCGAGTTCGCCCGAAGACCCGACTCGTCGATGAGGCTCAGGGGGTCGTGCGCCGCGTAGGCGTACGCGTGGCACTCGAGCAAGCGCGTCACGCAGAGCTCGGGCTCCACGAGCGCGTACGGGTCCGGCGTCGCGAAGCTCGCGAGCGACGGGACGTACTCGCGAGCCCCCATGTGCACGAGCCCTGTGTCGGGATCACGGAGCTGCCCCGTAAACCCGAGCACCATCTCGGTGCTGTCGATCCCGGACGACCTGTCCTCGATGCCCTGAGCGAGCGTGCCGAACGGCGTCGGATCGGCCGAGAGGACCGCCTCGCCGCGTTCGTTGACCACACGCCGCACCGCCCCGAGCTGGTCGTCGACGAGCCCGAAGACGCGCGCCTCGTTGACGAGGAGCGCGACGCGCCGCGCCTCGAGGCGCACGAGGCTCTGGCGCTCCACCCCGTCGTCGCGCGTGGTCCGCGTCGGATACACGACGAGCGACACCGGGACTTCGCGGTCCCCTTCGCGACGGAGCGCGCGCTTGGAGATCCGCTCGCCGAACGCGTCGTACCCGTAAACGACGGCTCCGCCGTCGACCTCGACGCGCCGGAGCCGTCCCCATGGGTCGTACGCGGCGTTGCGAAAGCGCCCAAACGCGGTGAGCCGCCCGAAGCTGTCGAGCTGGCCATTCTCCTCGTCAGGGAGCGGCAGCCCATCGCTCCCCTCTTCGCCGTGGAACGGCCGTGCCTCAGCGCCCTCTCCAAATAACGCGACCTGGCCATCAGACGTATACGCGTACGCGTGGGCCACGCCTGGCGCGATCGCTCCGAGGAGCTCGCCGCGCGCGCTGTACGTGTACGACGTGACGCGGGGAGCTTGGCCGCCGACGTCGCCCGCGCGCGGAGCGGCGTCCCGCGCCGCGACGATGCGTCCATCCGCGCGGCGGTCGAAGGTCACGTCCTGCAGAGCCCCACGATCGCACGGGGCCGGGCCGTCGCCCGCACACGCGCGGAGATGGGTGAGCTGCCCCGAGCTCGGGTCATGGCCGACTTGACGGTGCAGGCGGGCGGGCGGGACGCGGTAGCCCGCGAGCTCGCCGCGGGCATCATAAGCGATGTCCGCGAGGAGCGTGACGGCCGCGCGCCCGTCGGCCGACCACGCGATCGACGAGGGGGCGCCGCCCGGTGTTCGCGCGAACTCGAGCGTGTTGCCGAACGGATCGCGGTACGAGGCGAGCGTGCCGTCGAGTCCGTACGAGAGCCGCTCGTCGTAATCGCGGCGCGCATCGTCCGCCTCGAAGGTGGTTTGCCGGCCCGTGACGCGACCGTCGCGACCGTACTCGAACGCCATGTACAGGCGGTGCCCACCCACGCGATCGATCACCGTCGCGCCGATGAGGCGTCCCACGAGCGCGGGCTCTTGCGGCTCGCCGTCGCGCGCGTCGTAGGCGAGCGTGATCTCGTCCCAGCCCTCCGGGCGCGAGGAGGACGACGCGAACAGGGTGCTCGTGCGGTCGAGCGCGTCGTAGGTCGCCTCGATGCTCTCCGAGGCTGTGAACGCGCGATCCCAGGTGCGCTGCTCGATCACGCGCCCGCGCGCGTCGCGGATCCACATCCGCGTGATGCCGCCCGGAAGCGACGTCATCGCGATGTCGCCAGCCGCGTCGTAGGCCACGCGGCGCGGCGCCGCGGCCCCCGCGAGCACGATCGCACGCAGGCCCCCGCGCTCGTCCCGCTCGTAGCGATGCACCTGCCCGAGCTCGTCGACGATCGCGTAGACCTCGTCCTCATCGCGCGCGATCGTAAGGCGCGTCTCGACAGCTGCTCCCTGTCCTGCGCCGAGGTCCCTCTCGACGCGCTGGCCCCACGGCTCGTGGGCAATGCGCGTCACGAGGCGCGCCGCGTCGGTGCTGGCCACGACGCGCCCGAGCCCGTCGACAACGGTGCTCGTCCCGCGCGCGGTGCCCTCGGGCGGCGAGGGAAAGCGCCCCTCGTCAAAGGCCGTGCCGATGCCCATCTCGCTGGAATACGGGAGCGCTTCGAAGACGCGGTCGCCGCGGCGCCCGTGGCGGGCGAACGAGACGATGCGTGCGCCCCCCGCCTCGTGCGCCACCGCCTCGCCGAGGAGGAGGCCGTCGGCGCGGAAGGCGACGAGACGCTCGACGAGCGCGCCGTCTGCCTCCGCCGCCGCGCGCCGCTCCGTGAGGCGAAGGAGCGCGGGGCCCTGGTCACGCGCATCCCGGTAGGCATACCGGACCTCCGCACCGCTGGAGCGCGCCACGCGTACAGGGCGGTGGAGGGCGTCGCGCTCGGTGAGCTCCACGTCGCCCTGCGGCGTCCGGACATGCGTGGGCAAGAAGCTCCGCGCCGGGACGCCGCCCTCGGGCGGCGGGGCGAGCGCGGTCAGCGCGCAGCCCGCCGTGCCGTAGCAGTACTGCGTGGCGTGGCCGAGGGCGTTCCGCGTCTCGACCAGCAAGACGCCGGTCGCGTCGTAGACGTTCGTGTCCAGGGGCCCGAGCGCGTCCGAGGTCTCCACCACGTTGCCGAAGACGTCGTACCGGGCGACCTGCACGCGCGCGCGCGGCGCCAAGAACGGCGCACGCACCGCCGCGGGCAATGCGGCGAGCGCCTCCGCGTCGATGAGGAGCGGCTGGGTCGTGCGGACCGGCAGCGGAACGTCAGCGCCATAGTCGTAGGTTGTCTTCTCCAGCACCCGCCCCGACGGCCCCGCGAGCAGCGACCGCTCCCGCACCGCCGTGAGCACGCCGCGCGCCTCCCAGCCCGCGTCATAGGCGTAGGTGGTCACGTAGCTCCGCGCCGGCACCTCCGTCCCGTTCGGCCCGGCGACCGCGGGCGCCGACTCCTCCTGGCGGACGAGCCGGTTGTACGCCGCGTCGTACGTGAAGGTCTGCGTCACGGTCGTCGGCTCCGCGCACGACCCCGCTCCGCTGCACTGCACGTCGCGCGTGCTCGTCTGCCGCAAGAACGCCGGCGTCTTCGGCCCGGGCGCCGGGGGCACCAAGGCCCATGCCTCCTCGTGCACCCAGAGCAGCGCCTCCACCGCGTAGGGCTCCTCGCTCCAGGTCTCCGCCGTCTGCGAGGCCCCGTCGATGCCGCTCGGCCACGCGCTCGCCGCGGTCCGCGCCGCCTGCGCGCTCGAAAGCCGCGGCAGGAACACCTCCTCGGTGCGCAGCTTGCCGGCGAAGAAGCGCCTCACCGGCGCAGCCGCCGACGCCACCTGGTAAACGCGCCGGCGAACGACGCTCGCCGAGCTGTCGTCGCCGTAATCGAGCTCCTCGCACTGCCCGAAGCCCGCGAAGTCGCGCTCTCGCTCGTTGAAGTACGGCGCGTGGTACTGAAACTCCTGCACCCGCGGCGCCTCGGCGCCCGCCGCCGTCAGATGCCGCTTCACCACCGTCACCGGATACGGCAGCCCCCGCACCCGCGCGTCGTCCGGGCCGAAGCGCCGCGCATCACGGATCATCTCGTCCGTGCTCGTCGCGTACTGCACCGCGTGCTTGAGCCCAGGGCCCTCCTTGGCCTCCGACAAGAGGTCAGGGCCGATCAGGTTCTTCACCCCGTCTCGGTTGAAATCGATGACCTTGATCCGGCCTCCGCCCGCGTTTGGCTCGTAGACGAGGATCTCCTCCGCGCCGTCGGCGTCGATGTCCAGGACTCGGGTGTTCCATTTGTCCTCCGGATCGACCGACACCCCTTCGTCCAGCGGCATCCGCCGCTCGGCGGCGAAGCCCTTCTCCCCTTGTCCGAGCCACACGCCGAGCTCGTTGGCCGCCGCCGTCACGTTGACCAGGTCCATGTCCCAGTCGCCGTTGACGTCGATCAGCCACATCGCGTTGATGTTCTGGCTCGCCGACAGCCCTGGCACCGAAACGAAGCGGCCCTGCGCGCACACCGGGTCGTTCGCGCTCGGGACTCCGAACAGCAGCGCTCCCGTCGCGAGCTTCGCCACCGACGTCGCGCCGACGGAATACGCCGTCACCTTCCCCTGGTTCTCGTAGACGCAGATGCCCTTCTCTCCGGCTCCGCTCGATCGGATCACCGCAAAGTCGATCAGACCGTCGCCGTTCGCGTCCAGGAAGCGATAGGCTGGGTTGTCGAGCTCTGTCCCCGCTCCCTGCCTGTACGGGAAGGTCAACCCCACGAGCGGCTTGAACGACAGCGCCGTGGCGCCCGGCTGCGTCACGTTGATGAGCGCCGTCCACGTGCTGTCCGTCGACCCAGCCACCGTCGTCAACAGGTCCGCCTTGCCGTCGGCGTTCAGGTCCACCGCCTGCGTCCGGCCGCGCGCGAACCGCGGCAGCTCGACCTCCACCAACGTCGAGCTCGCTGCCGCGGCGAACGGCCGCGTCCGGTCCGCGCGGCCCGCATAGTGCGTGAGCTCCGTTCGCGTCCCCGACGCCGTCGCCTGCACCAGGTCCGTTCGACCGTCACCGTCGAAGTCGCCCGGGAGAAACACGCTCGTCGCCTGCGCCGCCGCATCGAACCGGGGCACGTCTCTCCGCGACACCCCGCCGATGGTCCGCTCGACCGTCAGCGGCGTGCCGCTGGTCGTGAACAGGCTCGCCTCCGCCAGATCTCCGCTGTTGTACGACGGCACGCTCGTCCCCTCGCGCGACGAATACCGCACGATGTCCGCGAGCCCGTCCGAGTTGATGTCCATCAGCTCCGAGCCCCCGCTCGGACCGAACCCGAACACGTCCGGCACGTCCATGTCATAGACCAGCTCGTGCCCGGAGAGGTCGTCGGCTCCCCACGCCGTGTACCGGAACCGGATCAGCGGCTCTGCCGGCGTCGACCGATTGAACGGCGCCTGGCCGCGCCCGAACCGATACACCCCCAAGAGCTTGCTCTCGCTGCTCAGCGCGGCCGCCACGCGCTGCCGCTCCGACTCGAAGTCTTCGCTCGCCAGCGCCTGACAATCCGGATGCGTCACGATCTCCGGGCCGCTCTCGCCGGGCGCCGCGTGCACGAAGCACCACGTGTGCATCGGCTCCCCGTCGAAGCTCGCCTCGAGCTTCGTGTACAGCTGCCCCGGCCCCTGCGGATAGCCCATCAGGTGGCTCACCCGCCCTTCGCGCCGCGGCACCGACTCCAGCGTGTACACCGATCGGCCCCCGGCGAACCGCACGCTCCTCAGGTACGAGCGCTCTCCCGCCTTCGTGTACTCGTACGACACCGCGTCACCCGTCGGCGAGATGGCGTGCACGAGCGGCCACCGCGTCGGGAAGAACCCCGACGCGACCGCCACCCCCTCCGCGGCGCTCGCGTCCTCGCTGTAGATCTGCCGCCGGCCGTCCGGATACACCACCTCGAACCCGGTGAACGCCACGCTCTGCAGCGCGCCCGACGCGTCGCGCATCGCTACGGTCCCGCCTTGCGGATACCGGTAGAGCCGAACGGTCGACTCCGAGGCGTCGAGCCGGTATTCGACCCTCGTCTTGCCGCTCACCGTCTCCTTCTTCACCCAGACGAGACGCTCGGCCCCTAGCGACAGGCGCGCCGTCACATCCTGCGTGTCCGCCTCGCGGCCACGGTACGGCACGCCCAGGTCCGTTGTCATCTGGATCGACGGCACGCTCAGGCTGAACCCCACGCCGAATCCCTGTAAAAAGTCAGCCGGCACCGAGACATACGACAGCGCAACCTCCGCAGCGGAAGAAGCGCGCGACGGCAATGCTGGAAACGCAAGGCTTGCCGAGAGCTCACCGCGCTCCGGCGAGACCGTGACGTCGAGCCCACGCTGCGGCGCCAGCGCAGAGACATCGCTGGGCGATGCGCCCGCTGACGACGCCGCACGCGAGAGCCCCTCCTCGGAGCTCGTGACGTCGTCCTCGGGCGCGTTGCCCCCACAGGAGATCAGCACGAAGACTAGCGCTACTGCGGGAAGTCGCCCCGGATCAGCAGAAAAACCGCCAAGGCGCCAAGGCCGCCAAGAGGAGAGGGGGAGGGCCGTCGCGGTATTTCCCCGTCGTATTTCCCTGATTTCTTGGCGCTCTTGGCGCCTTGGCGGTTCGCTCCCCGGCCCGACTTCCCGCAGTAGTGTTAGACCGCCGGACCATAACAGTCTTCGCTTCATTGTTCGTTCATCCTCTGCGCTGAGCGAATTGAGCAAGCATAGACCGCTCTACGCTGCTTCGGGCGAAGGATTGCCACTGAAAACTGGCGCCCTGTGTTCAATCATTCGTTCTCGTTACTCTACGAGCGAGCTACCAAGTTCTCTCACGGGCGCATCGACGCGCGGCCCCTTTCGCGCCGATGCGCCCACTGAGAAATTCAAGCAAGAGAGGACCGAAGCCGTTTCTGCGATGCGCTCATGATATCCCGTGGCTCATGATCGGCCTTATCGTGGCACCGCGTCGGGGCGCTCTTCTTGCGGGATGATGCCCCTCGACGATCCGGCCGACCATGGCTGACTCCATCGTCCTGTCACGCTTCCGTCATGAGATGTGCTGCGCACCGCGGGCCGTCAACCGATGCGTCACTGCTGGTTCTGAAAGGTCACCTGGAACGTGACACTACTCGTATCGATACCGAGGAATTGGAGGAGATCTCTCACGGCATTCAGGTTCGCTTGTCTCAAATAGTCGCCATCCGTGCGGGCAAAGGCATAGCTGGAGTCGAGATCCATCTGCCAGCCGGAAGGATGGGCCAAAGCGTAACTCTGATTATACAAGGTCCTCAGTTCGCCACCCGCGCGCGCTTCTCCACGTATGAAACCTCCGTATTCAGGCGCTAGATCGCCGTGCTTGACCACGCGCGGTCCGTTCAACATCGTATTCATATTCTGATTCTCGGGCGCTATGCGGAAGTGCCCGTCATTCGTGACAATCCACAAGTGTGTACGACCTGGTGTCAGCTGCTGATTGAAACTCGTGAATCTCGTGAAGTCGTGCCCCGGCGGCGGGTTGGGCTCTGTAGAGAATATCCGGTCCGGGAATCTGTAGGGGATCTCCTCAGGACGTTGCGTGTGCGGCGTGGTCGGCTCGCCGATCCTATTGCGGATCGCTCGATGCTGCTGCTGCCGCGACTGATGGGGCGGATGCTGAACGTGATGAGGTTGCTGCATCATGAGGCCCGACTCGTCGACGAAATTGACGGGGTCGTGGCCGGCGTAAGCGTAAGCGTGGCACTCGAGCAGGCTCCTCACGCAGAGTTCGGGCTCGCCGAGCGCATAGGGATCCGGCGTCGTAAAGCTCGCGAGACCTGGCACGTAGTCGCGCGCCCCCATGTGGACGAGCCCGGTCTCTGGATCGCGCAGCTGGCCGGTGAAGCCGAGGACGAGCTCGGTGCTGCCGAGGCCCGGAGCGGTTGTCTGGATGTCGCGCGCGAGCGCTCCGAACGGCGTCGTCTCGGCCGTGAGGACCGTCTCACCGCGCTCGTCCACCACGCGCTGAACGACCCCGAGCTGGTCGTCGATGAGCGAGAGAACGTGTGCCTCGTCGACGAGCACCACAGCGCGGTGGCCTCCGACGCGGACAAGGCTCTGGCGCTCTACGCCGTCGTCACGCGTCGTCCGCGTGGGATACACGACGAGCGACCCAGCAACCTCGCGATCCCCCTCGCGGTGGAACAGCTGCTTGGAGAGCCGCTCGCCGGCAGCATCGTAACCGTACTCCAAGACGCCGCCGTCGACCTCGACGCGCCGCAGTCGGCCCCAGGGGTCGTACTCGGCGGCGCGAAAGCGCCCAAACGCGGTGAGCCGCCCGAAGCTGTCGAGCTGACCATTGCCCTCTTCGGGCAGCGGCAACGCATCGCGCCCCTCTTCGCCGCGGAACGGCCGTGCCTCGACGCCCTCTCCGAACGACGCGACCTGGCCAGCGGGCGTATACGAATACGTGTGCGCCTCGCCCGCCACGACCGCCCCGAGCAGCTCGCCGCGCGCGCTGTACGTGTACGAGGAGGCGCCGGAAGCCGCCGCGCCTGCGGCGTTCTCGCGCGCGGCGATGATACGGCCATCGGCGCGGCGGTCATAGGCCACGTCCTGCAGGCGCCCGAGCGCGCAGGGGTCCGCCCCTTCGCCTACGCACGCCTTGAGCTGCGTGAGCAGCCCCGAGCTCCCATCATAGCCGAGCTGGCGGTGCAGGCGGGTGGACGGGACGCGGTAGCTCGCGAGCTGACCGCGCGGGTCATAGGTGACTTCTGTGATGAGCGGAGCCGCCGCGCGCCCCCCGGCCGACCAGGCGATCGACGTAGGCGCGCCCCACGGCGTCCGCGCAAACGACAGCGTGTTGCCGAAGGGATCGCCGTACGACGCGACCGTCCCGTCGAGGCCGTACGTCCACTGCTCCTCGTAGTCGCGGTGCGTGTCCCCAGCATCGAGGGATATCTTCCGGGAGGTCGTCCGCCCATCGCGATCGTACTCGAAGGAATCCTGGACGCGATGCCCGCTCAATCGATCAGAGGTCGTCACTTCGACGAGGCGCCCGATGAGCTCGGGACGCGGCGCGTCCGACGCTTGACCATCGTAGACGAAGGTGCGCTCATCCCAGCCATCCGGGCGCGACGAGGAGGACGCGAAGATGTCCGTCGGGCGGTCGAGCGCGTCGTAGGTCGTCCCGATGCTCTCCCACGCCACAGATGCCCGATCCCACGTACGCATGTCCGTCGCCCGCCCGCGCGCGTCGCGGACCCACAGGCGCGTGAGGCCTCCAGAGAGCGAGGTCATCACGAGGTTGCCCGCCGAGTCGTAGGCCATGCGGCGCGGGGCTCCGGCCCCTGCGAGCGCGACGGCACGCAGGCTGCCGCGCTCGTCGCGCTCATAGCGATGCACTTGGCCACGCTCGTCGACGAGCGCGTAGACCTCGTCGCCCCGCGCCACCATCAGGCGCGTCTCGACGCCCGCCTCGCTTCCACCGCGCTGCTCCTCAACGCGCTGGCCCCACGGCTGATGGGAGATGCGCGTGACGAGACCCGCGGCGTCGGTGCTGGCCACGACGCGCCCGAGCCCGTCGTAGGCCGAGATCGTGCCGCGCGCCGTGCCCTCGGGCGAGGGGAAGCGACCGGCATCGAACGCCGTGCCGACATCCACCACGGTCGAATACGGGAGCGCGTCGAAGATCGCGTCGCCACGGCGCCCATGGCGGGTGAACGCGACGACACGCGCGCCCCCGGCCTCGTGCTTCACCGCTTGGCCAACGGGGAGCCCGTCCGCCCGGAAGCCGGCCAGGCGCTCGATGAGCCCGCTCCCCGCGTCCTCCGCCGTGCGTCGATCGGTGATGTGCACCAGCGCGGGGGCTTGCGCGCCGGCGTCGCGGTAGGAGACGCGCCTCTCGGCGCCGTTGGCGCGCGCCGTGCGCACAGGACGATGGCGCGCGTCGTACTCGGAGAGCTCGACGTCGCTCTGCGGCGTCCGGACATGCGTGGGCAAGAAGCTCCGGGCCGGGACGACGCCCTCGGCCTGCGGGGCGAGCTCGGCCAGCGCGCAGCCCGCCGTGCCGTAGCAGTACTGCGTCGCGTAGCCGAGCGCGTTGCGCGTCTCGACCAGCAAGACGCCGGTCGCGTCATAGATGTTCGTGCCCACGAGCCCGAGCGCGTCCGAGGCCTCCACCACGTTGCCGAAAACGTCGTAGCGCGACACCAGCACCTGGGTGCGCGGCGCCAAAAGCGGCGCACGCACCGCCGCGGGCAATGCGGCGATTGCCTCCGCGTCGATGAGGAGAGGCTGGGTCACGCGCACCGGCAGCGGAAGGTCGGACCCGTATTCGTACGATGTCCTCCGCAGCACCCGCCCCGACGGCCCCGCGAGCAGCGATTGCTCCCGCACCGCCGTCAGCACGCCGCGCGCCTCCCAGCCCGCGTCGTACGTAAAGGTGCTCACGTAGCTCCGCGCCGGCAGCTCGGTCCCGTTCGGCCCGGCGACCGCGGACAGCGATTGCTCCTGGCGGACGAGCCGGTTGTACGTCGTGTCGTACGTGAAGGTCTGCGTCACGGTCGCCGCCTCCGCGCACGACCCCGTTCCGCTGCATTGCTTGTCCTGCGAGCTCGTCTGCCGCAAAAATGCCGGCGTCTTCGGCCCGGGCGCCGGGGGCACCAAGGCCCACGCCTCCTCGTGCACGCCGAGCAGCGCCTCCACCGCGTAGGGCTCCTCGCTCCAGGTCTCCGCCGTCTGCGACGCACCCTCGATGCCGCTCGGCCACTCGCCCGCGCTCGCCGTAATCCGCGCGGTCTGCGCGCTCGTCAGCCGCGGCTCAAAGACCTCCTCGGTCCGCACCTTGCCGGCGAAGAAGCGTTTCACCGGCGCAGCCGCCGACGCCACCTGGTAAACGCGCCGGCGAACCACGCTCGCCGCGCTGTCGTCGCCGTAATCGAGCTCCTCGCACTGCCCGAAGCCCGCGAAGTCGCGCTCTCGCTCGTTGAAGTACGGCGCGTGGTACTGAAACTCCTGCACCCGCGGCGCCTCGCCCCCCGCCGCCATCAGATGCCGCTTCACCACCGTCGCCGGATACGGCAGCGCCCGCACCCGCGCGTCGTCTCGGCCGAAGCGCCGCGCATCACGGATCATCTCGTCCGTGCTCGTCGCGTACTGCACTGCGTGCTTCAGCCCGGGGCCCTCCTCCGCCTCCGCCAAGAGGTCAGGGCCGATTCGGTTCTTCACCCCGTCTCGGTTGAAGTCGATGACCTTGATCCGGCCTCCGCTCGCGTTCGGCTCGTAAACGAGGATCTCCTCCAGGCCGTCCGCGTCGATGTCCAGGACTCGGGTGTTCCACTTGTTCTCCGGATCGACCGACACCCCTTCATCCAGCGGCATCCGCCACTCGGCGGCAAAGCCCTTCTCTCCTCGTCCGAGGCGCACGCTGAGCTCGTTGGCCGCCGCCGTCACGTTGACCAGGTCCATGTCCCCGTCGCCGTTGACGTCGATCAGCCACATCGCGTTGATGTTCTGGCTCGCCGAGAGCCCTGGCACCGACACGAAGCGGCCCTGCGCGCACACCGAGTCTCTCGCGCTCGGGTTCCCGAACAGCAGCGCTCCCGCCACCAGCCTCGCCACCGGCGCCCTGCCTGTTGGGTACGCCGCGTTCACCTTCCCCTGGTTCTCGTAGACGCAGATGCCCTTCTCTCCGGCTCCGCTCGACCGGATCACCGCAAAGTCGGTCAGTCCGTCGCCGTTCGCGTCCAGGAACCGATACGCCGGGTTGTCCAGCTCCGTCCCCGCCCCTTGCCGGTACGGGAAGGTCAGCCCCTCCAGCTTTACGAACGACAGCGCGCTGGCCCCCGACTGCGTCACGTTGATGAACGCCGTCCACGTGCTGTCCGTCGACCCAGCCACCGTCGTGAGCAGATCCGCCTTGCCGTCGGCGTTCAGGTCCACCGCCTGCGTCCGGCCGCGCGCGAACCGCGCCAGCTCGACCTCCACCAACGTCGAGCTCGCCGCCGTGGCAAACGGCCGCGTCCGGTCCGCGCGGCCCGGATAGTGCGCGAGCTCCGTTCGCGTCCCCGACGCCGTCGCCTGCACCAGGTCGGTTCGACCGTCACCGTCGAAATCGCCCGAGAGAAACACGCTCGTCGCCTGCGCCGCCGCATCGAACCGGGGCACGTCGCGCCGCGACACCCCGCCCACGGTCCGCTCCACCGTCAGCGGCGTGCCGCTGGGCGTGAACAGGCTCGCCTCCGCGAGATCTCCGCTGTTGTACGACGGCACGCTCGTCCCCTCACGCGCCGAATACCGCACGATGTCCGTGAGGCCGTCCGAGTTGATGTCTATCAGCTCCGAGCCCCCGCTCGGACCGAAGCCGAACACGTCCGGCACGTCCATGTCATAGACCAGCTCGTGGCCGCTCAGGTCGTTGGCTCCCCACGCCGTGTACCGGAACCGGATCAGCGGCTCGGCCGGCGTCGACCGATTGAACGGCGCCTGGCCGCGCCCGAACCGATACACCCCCAAGAGCTTGCTCTCGCCGCTGAGGGTGGTCGCCAACCGCTGCCGCTCGGACTCGAAGTCTTCGCTCGCCAGCGCCTGACAATCCGAATGCGTCACGATCTCCGGGCCGCTCTCGCCGGACACCGCGTGCACGAAGCACCACGTGTACATCGGCTCGCCGTCGAAGCTCGCCACGAGCTTCGTGTACAGCTGCCCCGGCCCCTGCGGATAGCCCATCAGGTGGCTCACCCGCCCTTCGCGCCGCGGCACCGACTCCAGCGTGTACACCGACCGGCCCCCGGCGAACCGCACACTCCTCAGGTACGACCGCTCGCCCGCCTTCGTGTACTCGTACGACACCGCGTCGCCCATCGGCGAGATGGCGAACACCAGCGGCCACCGCGTCGGGGAAAACGACGTGCCCGCCACCCCCTCCGCGACGCTCGCCTCCTCGCTGTAGATCTCCCGCCGGCCGTCCGGATACACCACCTCGAACCCGGTGAACGCCACGCTCTGCAGCGCACCCGACGCACCGCGGATCGCCACGGTCCCCCCGTCCATATGCCGGTAGATCCGAACGGTCGACTCCGCGGCATCGAGCCGGTATTCGATCTTCCTCTTACCGCTCACCGTCTCCGTCTTCACCCAGACCAGACGCTCGGCGCCCAGCGAAAGACGCGCCAGCGTATCCTGCGTGTCCGACTCGCGGGCCCGATACGGCACGCCCAAGTCGGTCGTCATCTGGATCGACGGCACGCTCAGGCTGAACCCCACGCCGAACCCCGCCGAAAAGTCCGCCGGCACCGACCCAGACGACAGCACAACCTCCGCAGCGGAGGACGCGCGCGACGGCAAGGTGGGAAACGCAAGGCCCGCCGACAGCTCACCGCGCTCCGGCGAGACCGTGACGTCGAGCCCCAGCCGCGGCGACAGCGCCGAGACATCGCTGGGCGACGCACCCGCCGACGACGCCGCACGCTCAAGCCCCTCCTCGGAGCTCGTGACGTCGTCCCCGGACACGTTGCCCCCGCACGCGGCCAGCACGAAGGCTAGACCGCTAGACCATAACAATCTTCGCTTCACTGCTCGTCACTCCCTTGTACGAATTGCCACGGTATTCTCGACGAGCGCACGCGCGGCCCCCTCCGCGCCGATACGCCCGTCGGCGAACTCAATCCAGACCGGAGCGAGGGCCGTCTCCGCGGCGCGCACGCTCCCCCGATCCACCGAAACCGCGGGCGTGCGCAGCGCGCGCTTCTGCTCCACCTGCTCGGGCGCCGGCGCCTCTGCGACGCCATCGGCCGCGCTCGGCGAATCCGACAACGGCAGCTTTCCGAGCACCGAAAAGATACGCTTCTGCCCTTCGCCGCGGAGATAGGCGATCACCCCGTCCGCAGCGCTCGCCTCGCGATCCTTCAGCGCCGGCGCGCGCTCCACGCCGTACGTGCGCCGCATGCCCCTGAGCGGCGGCCCCCCGCGCGCGAGCGACGGCAGCGGCGCCACGCCGAGGCGCTCGCCGAGCTCGCGCCGGAGCTCGGCGATCCGCCACTCGCCGAGGACCGCGAACGGCGCCTGCCCCTCCAAGAGCAAGCGTGCCGCGCAGTCCGACGTGCACGCGTGAGGCGAAAGGCCGTACGTGAACCGCAGATCACCGAGGAGCGTGAAGACCTCCGTCGCGGTCGCCTTCGCCTCTTGCAACGGCGCAGCAGGCCAGAAGACGTCCGAGAAGAACGGGAGCAGGTGATAGACCTCCTCGGGGAGCGCGAGGCCGTACGCCACCTCCCCCTTCGCCTTCAGCGCGAGCGCCTGCGTCACGAGATCCGGAAAGCTCGCGGGCGGCTCGGCGACGCGGCTCCTGTCATAGGCGAGCACCGCATAGTCCGCGGCGAAGAGCGGCGCGACCTTGTCCGCCTCCGCGGGCTCGAAAGGACGCAGGACGAGGTGCGCGCCGCGGGCCCCCGCGAAGCCCTCCTCGACCGCGAGGGGCCTGTAGGTCACGCGCACGCGCACGCCCGGCTGCCCCTTCAGGTAAGGCTGGAGGAGGTCCTCGACGCGCGCCCCGAAGTCAGCGCTCACCGACTGGGTGAGCTCGAGATCGACCCCCCGGTCGATCTCGGCGCGGCGCAGCACGAAGTACGCGAGCGACAGCGCGAGCGACACGATCCCCACCGCTGCGGTCGCGGCGACGATTCTCTTGCTCTTCGTCATGGTCCTTCTCGCCTTATTCGCCCGTGGGATCCCACAGCGTCGCCGATTCGAAGGTGCAGGCTCCCTGCCTCAGGCCATACGTGATCTCGTCGAACTCCGGCCTGTCGAAGATGATCCTCGCCGTCCCTCCCGATAGCCGCGAGGGGCAGCGGAGCACGTGTCCGAAGTTGACGACCGTGGCGTTCACGAACTCGAGCTGGCCCCTGCCCGCCACCGAGAGCATGACCGACTCACGATCGAAGTAGCCGGGAGCGCTCGTGAACGTGCTGTCGACCGCGAGGAGCCCATCCTCGGTCCACGTCGCGCGGTCGTCGTTCCACGCCACCGCCATGGGGCCTGACACGCGCATCCCGACGACGAACGCCTGCACATCGGCGCTGAGCGTCAGCGCGCGGAAGTTCGCGACCGAGCCCCCGAGCCACTCCCCCCGGAGATCCACGAGGTCATCCGCGGTGAGCTCAGCCTGGGCGAGCGACTCGATGGTATGGCCCCCGGCGACCGGCCACGAGACGATGGACACGCGCGCCCGGTCGGCCGACACCCCATCGGTGAAGGCGCGCACGCTCGAGCTGTGGAGCGCGAGCGTGCCTCCCGAGAACACGATCCCCTTGTAAAACACCGGCGCGGTGTCGCCGCCGATGACCACGTCGCGGACCCGCAGGACGAGCCCTCGCGCGGGGCTGCCCGCCGCCTGCACGCCCACGCGCGCGAGTGGCGCCGGCGGGCCCGCGGTGCTCCCCGTGGGGGCGCGCGACACGAGCCGGAGGTGCTCGAGATCGACCGTCAGATCCCCCTGCACCAGGACGGCCGGCTGCGCCTCGGTGCACGCGGTGTTCGCTCCGAAGCCGCAGGTCGGCTGCGCCACGCTGACGATGGATCCCTCCGGATCGCCGACCATGCGCACCCTGCGCATCCTCGCGGGGAGCGCCGCCGCGTCCAGGGTGAACGGCGCCCGGCTCAGCGTGGCTCGCTTGCCCACGCGGACCTCCAGGGCCTCGGCGTCCACCGCGCAGCTCCGCGTCAGGCTGGCGACGGTCGTGGTCGACAGGTCCGCGCCCTCGCGGAGCGTGACCGAGCACGTGCGGTCCGCCACGAGGCATGGAAGCGAGACCGAACGGGGTGCCGTGCCCTCGCTCTTGCCGGCGTTGTAGGCCGCGATGAGCCGCGTCAGCCACGTCCCGCCGCCGTCGTGGCCCGAGAGGCCGAAATGGCGCTCCCAGGTCTCGCCCGCGGTGCAGAGGGGCAGATCCAGGACGACGCCGCCGAGCGGCGCGCGCCGGCTCGTCGTCCCGTTGAGCTCGAGGCGGTCCGTATAGCCCCTTCGCTCCGCGTCCAAGCACCCGCCGGTGCTCGGATCGAGCGAGCCGCTCTCGCACTCGAGATAGCCGTCCCTCAGGACCTTGTGCGCCGGGACCCAGTCCGCCGCGCCACACCGCGAAAGGCACACGTCGAAGAACGGCATGTCGGGCCGGATCTCTTCGTCTTCCGGGACGACGATTGTCGACTCCCGGGAGCTCGGCACACCGAGGAGCCTCCTCAGGCCTGCCAGATCCCTGGCGCGCTCTTCGTCGGTGAGGTCGTTGTAGGGCCGCCCGTCGAGCGACTCGACGAAGAACGACGTATCCCCCTTCTTGACGAGCACCATCCACCGGAACTCCACGCTCGGCAACCAGGCCGAGTGGACCTCCCAGCCGTCGTAGGGCTCGGTCGCGCGTTCGTTCGCGCACGAGAGCTGGATCGGGGTCGCGCCCGGCTCGGGCGTCCAGCCGGGGCTCCCCAGAGGAGGGGCCGGCGCGCGCCGCGCGCGCTCCGCGATCGCGAGGTGCTTCATCAGCCCCCCGCAGCGGTTGGGAATGACGAAATAGCGCCCGGGCCCGGTCGCGGCGGGTTCGCCGTCCAGCCGGTACTCGAGGCGCGACAGGCCCTGCGTCCTCGGCTCCGCGTAGACGTTCGCGTCCGCGGCGATCCGATCCGGACACGCGATCATCGGCGTCGTCGCGCCGAAGACGACGTCGGTCCTCTCGGGGATCGCGCTCCGCCTCACGCCGAAGAGCTCGCGCACGACGCGCTCTTCGAGGCACCCCTCCAGGCGGAGCAGGATCGTCGTCCCGTCATCCTGCGGCAGCTCGGCGGCATACCGCATCTCCGAGCCCGTCTCGCCGATCGCGCGATAGCGAAACAGCGTCGGCTTGGCGGCCGTCAGGGCGTGCCCGCTCGTCCTCTCCGGCTCGCCCGCATCTCCGCACGCGCTCGCAAGGAGCGGAACGAGCGCCCACAACCATCTTCGCCTCATCATCTTGCTCGCCTCGCTGCGTACGGTCACGGGTGGAACTCGCTCATGCAGGTGTCGACCGCCCTCGCGTTCATCGCGGTGTTGGAGACGTACGACGCCGGAAGCCCCACCGCCCTGCACAGCGCGGCGGCCGTCTGCGTGCCGGAGACGACCGTTCCGGCGACGTCCGCCGCGCAGAGCGCGTTCACGTCCTTCACCGGGCGGCCGGCGGTCGCGTCGATCTGGTTGCAGGCGTTCGTGAAGAACGTCCGGTTGCGATTCCGGATCTCGCAGAAGTAGATGCTGCACTGCCGCTTCAGGATGTCGTTCTCCACCGCGCTCCGGTCGGCGAGGAGCGCCATGTCGCGCTTCATGAAATCGAGCTTCTGCAGGAGGGTCATCTCGTTCGGGACCGCCGGCGCCTCGGCGCGCGCGAGCATGTCGCGGAGCCCCTCATGGCTCCTCTGCAGCTCGACGCGAACGTCCCTGCCCTGGTACTCGTAGAGACCGCTGACCCAGCGATCGACGAAATCGAGGATCGTCTGGCTCCGCAGCACCGCGCGCTCGTACCCTTCGTGAAGTCGCGCGACGGCCGAGGGGAGCGGCCCCGAGCAGAGCCCCGTGGTCTCGCTCCCCGGGAGGCAGAACATCGACGCGATCCCCTGGTAGGAGCCGACGAGGAGATCCTTCTTTTGCACGAGGCCGCCGAGGAGCGCCGCCGATGCCTGAAGCGAGCTGTCGGCCACCTCGATCTTGCGTGCCAGCATCGCCTTGAGCGGCGGAATCGCCCTGTCGCCAGGCGGCGCGTCCTCCGTGGCGGTGCCGAAATAATCCGCGAGGATATCGCGGGAGACGGTCTCCGCCGCCGCGTCGATGGCCGCCGGCGAGGGCGACGACACGACACCGCACGTGGCGTCGTACCCCCCGTGCAGGTAGTCCGCATAGCATTGCGCCATGCTCTCGGCGTGCCCCGTCAGGCTGAAGGCCGCCGTGTCGTAGCTCATCTCGAGCCCCTCCCAGCGCACGCGCGTGAAGCTCGCCTTGGCCATTCCCCGGTGCATGCAGAACGCCTCGCGGGGAGCGAGCCTCGCGGTGAGCTCGGACTGATACCGATCTTCGAGCTGCGCGAGCTTGCGGCAGTGGAGGAGCCCCTCGAACAGCGCCGCTGCATTCCTCTGCGACGAGAGCAGGCCGACGGTCGCGGCCTTCTCGAGCTCGTGGAGGCCGTGGTCGACATCGCCGTCCGGGCGATGCGCCTCGCACACCCCGTTCAGGAAGTGCACCGGCGCGCGCGGCCCCACCTTGACCTTCAGATCCCCATCGACTCTCTCGATGGGATACCCCTGCCGCGGGAGCGCGTCCCACTGCGACGGATCGCAGGGACCGGACCAGATCTGCGCCCGGAGGTGCGTCTTCCGCTCCTGCAGGTCGCACGACGCGAGGTCGCGCAAGCACTCGTCGTCCTCCTGGGCCGCCGCCATCCTCGTCGCCGGGAGCATCGCGCACACCGCCGCGACGACCAGCGGGATGTAGGACGCCAAATCCTGTCGAACCATCGACCTGACTCCTTCTCTTATCCTATCATTCATCAGAGGAACGCTTCGGCTCACCCCTCTGCGCACGGACGTCAGCGCACCGGCTTGCGCACGAAGATGAACCCGAGCTTCAACGACGGAGCCCCCTGACTCAGGCAGCGAACCAGGTTCTCGTCGGCGGTGAGCTCGTACGTCCCCACGAGCGGATGACCCACGAACGGATACGCGTTTTGAATCAAGCCATCGGTCAGGCGGCGCTCGAGCCCCTCTGCGGTGTACGGGCCGCGACGGAAGCGGAGGTACTCATCGTTCATGAGATCCATGTCCGAGCCGCTGTACATCGGGATCAACGCCGTGACCGGCCGCTTCACCATGAGGCTCGGCACGATGTCGGGGCTGTCCTTCGACAGGCGCGAGAAGACGGTGCCAAACCCGAGGTGCGTCACCAGCATCTGCTGAGAGCGGCACGAGGAGCTCGACACCCCGGCCACCACGTGCACGAGGCGCATCGGTTCGGCCTGGTTCATCGTCATCTCGTCCCAGAGGACGAAGTTGCCGAGGTTCCGGCTATCCTCCTGCGAGCGAGCAAAGGGCGATATCTCGAAGCGCACCCTTCCATTCTCGAGGAGCTCGGACACGACCCCGCTCGTCTTCTCCAGCGTGAACTCGGCCACGCTGCCGGCCATCGTCTCGGTGCTCCAGGCGAGCGAAGAGGGCCGGCAGACCTCGCTCGAACCGAGCGTCCCGCAGTCGCTGAGGAACGAATCCAGATCGGCCGCCGTCCCGATGAACGTCCTGTCCGGGGACAGGTGCCCGACGTCGCCGGCGAAGTCGCTCAGCACGTTGTAGCGGTTCCGGTACAGATTGTAGGTGAAATTGACGTTCTCGACGACACGGCGCTTGGCCTCGAGGAACTCGGTCGCTCCCCGCGTGAGCTCCGCCTGCATGTTCTCGAAGTCCCAGAAGAGGACCTCGGCGGCTTGGTTCACGGGCGCCATCTCGACGAGCCCCATGATGCGCGTGCGGCTCTCCAGCACCGCGTCGCGCATCTCCCGCTCGATGGCCAGGAGCTCGTGCTCGAGATCCTTCGCCTCCTCCACCATCCGGATCTGCCGGCGGAGGTCTTCGATCTGGGCGAAGGTCGCCGCCCTCTCGTCCTCGATGACCGACGCGAGGAACGCCATCTGCCCCTCCGAGATGTTGATGGTGTTCTGCCGGATCTTCTCGCGGATGTCGTCCAGCACCGCGCGCGTCGCGTCGTGGTGCCCCCGCAGATCGTGCACCTTCCCCTGGTAGTGGCTGATCCGGCTTATCTGCGCCTCGATCGACGCCCGCATGGCGAGGAGGTTCTGCTTGTCCTGCTGGATCCTGCTCGCCTCGATGTCGAGCTCTCCGAGCGCGAGGGCGAGCCGCTGGATCTCGATCTGGGACTGCTCGCGCACGTTCTCCTGCTCGTCGATGTCGAAGTCGACGAGCGCCGCCTCGTCCGACTTGGTCTGGAGATCGGCCACCAGCGCCGCGCGGTCGGCCTGCAGCTTGGCGACCGTGGCCGCGATCTCCCCCTTGTCGAGCCTGCACTGGATCGCTTGGAGCTTCTCCTCCCCGGTGATCTCGACGGCCTCCTTGTCGAGCTGCGCGAGCTGGACCGAGATCTCGGCGAGCGCCCGCTTCTTGAGCCACTCTTCGTAGAGCTTGTGGGTGTCGAGGGCCGCGATCTCCCTACTGAGCTCCTCGACTCGTATTTTGAGCTCGCTACTCTCCGCCGCGATCATCTCCTCGAACTGCAGCTCTCCGAACTGCCAATCGTAGACCTGCGCGGCGGTGTCGGCCGCGATCTTCGCCGCCGCCGCCGCCGCCTCGGCGATGCGGAATGTCTTGACGGGGAATATGCCCAGAACGCCCGTATCGCCGTCCGGGATGGCCGCGAGGACGGCCGCCGCGGTCGAAAGTCCGAGCGCAGCCGCCCTCAGCCGATCGAGGCCGTTCTGTTCGGCCATCGCGGCGTCGAGCTCTCGCATGCGATCGTTGAGCTTATTGACCGTCGTTTGCCACATGTCGCGCTGGTGGTCGAAGATCTTGACGTTCTGGTTGTAGAGCTCCTCCGCGGCCTTCTTCAGGTTATCGGCCGTCGCGGAGCAGCTCGTGCCGGAGCCGTCGATGCACGCCCTGATCTTGTCGATCTCCTCCTTGCTCATGGTGGAGAGCTCTTTCCGCGCCATACAGATCTCATCGAGGAGCGCCGGCTTCGGCGCCTCGATGGATGGCGGATTCGTGCACGAGGCGCCCGATATCGGATCGGTGAACCCCTGCGCCGCCCCGGTGTAGAACGCGAGCTCGGCGTCGATCGAGCAGATCTGGTGCACGACGGGGACGCGCATCGATTGAAACACCGTCTCCTGCGAGGTCCGGAGTCGGCTCGTGATGATCTCGGAGCCCTCGATGCGCTTCTGCTCGAGCGCGATCTGCCGCTCGATCTGCGCCTGGCGGTTGTCTATGATCTCGAGCTCCTTGTCGTCGGCCGCGATACGGTTCGAGAGCTCGTCGATCTGCAGCTCGAGGCCGTCGCGCTGCATCTCGAAGTTGAAGGCGGCGAGCGTCATGTCGATGTTGAACTGGATCTCGGCGATCTGCTCGCGCACCGCGTCCTGGTCGAGCGCGAGGAGATCCTGCTCGCGCTGGCCCCGCAAGAGCACGATCTGGTTCTCTAGCTCCTTCGTCTCGCGCTTCAAGGCCAGCTCGAGCGCACGGATCCGCTGCTCGAGCTCGAACGTCGAGATGTCGCTCTGGAGCGCGTTCAGCTTCTGCTGCACGTCGTTCTTGAGCTGCTCGGCCATGTCCTGGAGCTGCGCCATCTTGTACACCTCGAGCTCGATGGCCCGAGAGTGCTTCATGTTGGCCATGTCGAACTTCTGGTTCTGAAGATCGGTGTATTTCCGTGCCCACGTCTCGAGCATATTTTGAATGTTCAGGTCCTGCTGCTCGATCGCGGCCTCCTGCATCCGCAGCTGCTGGCCGAGCCGCTCGATGCCGACGAGCGGGAAATCCTCGGGATCGATGTTGATGTACAGATAGCCTTTGCGCACCGAGTCGAGGCGGAGCGTCACGTCGTTCTCGATCGTGGCGAGCGTCGCGAGCTCGGCGGTGAAGAGGTCCCGGTTGGGGAGCGAGCGCTTGGCCTCGAGGACGAGCCAGAACGCTTGATCGTAGTACGTGGCCGCCTTGTAGTACTCGCTCCCTTTCTCCCCGTCCGCCGCGGGCGCGTCGCCGAGCGCCTCGCCGACCAGGTAGCTCATGTGGTCGAGCCGCGCGACGGACGCCTCGCGGTACCAGACGTCGCCCGCCGCCACGAGCAGCTTCGCCTTGAGCCCCTGGAGCTGAGCCATCGCCTTGAGATACCGGTTGAAGGCGATGTTCTTCTGCTCCTCGCCCGTCCCCGAGCTCGCCTGCCGCGGGAGCCGCGCGATCCCTTGCTCCACGATCTCGAGCCCCTCCGTGGCCTGCGCGAGGAGCTCCGCGGGGCTCGTCAGCGTCTCGTCGGGCGTCCCGCCCCCTTTCGCGTTGAGGAGCGGCAGCCCCGTGGCGCGAAAGCGATAGACGTTCGCGCGCTGGTAATAGCACTCAGCGTCGCAGACGCGCACCGTCATGGACTCGGGGCAGCTCCCCCTCGCGCCGACGAGCGCCTCGAGCTCGCCGAAGCTGTCCTCGAGGAGCGCCATGTTCGCGCGGTACTGCGCGATCTTGAGCTCCGAGACGAGGCGCCCCACCTCCGCGCGGATCGCGGCCTCATTCGAAGGGATGCACTCGATCTCCTCGGCGCGCGCAGGCGAAGGCAGCAGCAAGAGACCGAGGGCGAATGAAGACAGAAGTCTTTTCATGCATTGCTCCAACATGCTCTGCCGTGGGGCTAAGGGCTAAGGCTCTTGATGTACCCGATATAAGCCTTCGAGAGCCCCGCGACCTTCTCGACGAAGGCCATCTGGGTCGGGTCGCTCGCGCCCGCCGCGTCCTTGAGCGCGCCGTACGCTCGCGCCGCCTCGGTCAGACAGGCATCGACGCGTCCGGCGTACTCCGCGAAGTTCTCCGGCGTGAGCGCGTCGGGGATCGTCGCGCACACGCCGAGCCTCTCCTGGGTCGCCCAGTCGAGCCCGGGCGTATGGACGATCTCGCGGAGGGTCTCTACCACGGCGCGGAGGAGCGCCGCGTGGCGCTCGAGCGTGGCGTGCGCCGCCGCCACGTCGGCGTCGACCCCGGCGGCGCTTGCGTGGTTGCGGATTCTGTCGATCTCGCCGCGCTTCGCGCGGAGGCGCGAGATGAGCGGCTGCCCCGGCGGCGTCGTGGCCGGCGCCCGCTCGAGGCCGAGCGTGTCCCGCTCCACGAACTCGTAGAGCGACGCGGTGTCCTCGACGGTCTTCTTGAGCAGGAAGATCTCGCGCGTCGGGAGCTCCACGGCCGAGGCCTGGAGGACCGCCGCGTACTGCCGCTCTTTCTCGGCGAGGCTCCGCGACGTCGCGTCGATTTCCGCCTCCACGCGCGAGCGTATCCGCTCGTCGATGCCGGCGCGGAGCATCGACTCGACCTCGGCTTTGCGCACCGCCTTGCGCATCGAGCAGAGGTTCGCCGGGATCTGATCGGAGAAGGGCCCGGCGTGGAACGTCCGGGCCTCCTCGAGGAGGGTCTCCCAGCCGGCGCGGACCTGCACGAAGAGGCCGGAGTCGCCGCCGAGCCCGACGTACCGCGCGTGCTCGTTCGCCCGCTGGTACGACAGGCACTTTTCCTCGCGCGTCTGCCCTTCGAGGAACACGAGGCTATAGGCCACGAAGAGCTCGAGGCGCGCGGTGTTCGCCATCTGCAGGACCTCGTCGCTCCGGCCCGCCGGAGCCCCTTCCGGCTCGCGGTAGCTCCGGAGCGCCCCGACGAGGAGCTCGAGGAGCGCGACGCGGCGGTGGAGCTCGCGCGCCGTGGCCGGCTCGACGCCGGCGATGGGCAGCAGACGCACGGTCGTGGACGATCCGGTGTCCTCCTCGATCGGCACGACGTCTTCATCGATGATGCCGCCGCCCGAGCTGCCGCCGCCCGACGACGCCGGGCGCAGCTCGTTCGAGGCGAAGGAGAGGAGCGCCGTATCGAGCGGCCGCCCCGCGGTCGCCCGGCGAAACGCCTCGTCGACATCGACGAACGACGGCACCTCGATCGCGGGGCCGCTGGGGGTCGGGAGCGAGGCCGCGTGCGACGCGAGCGACGCGAGCGCCGAGAGCGGCACGACGGCCAGGGCGACACGAAAGCTGCGCTTCTTCACGGCGTCCTCCTGCAGTACCAGGCCGGCCGCGAGGGATTGCAGAACTTCGCCATCCCTTCCTGCCAGAGCGTCTCGACGTGTGCGGCGGTCCGCGCGAGCTCGTCCCGGTTCGGCCTCGAGAGGGCCTCGTTCAGCGCGGCCCTGCCAGCTCGCTCGGGCGCCTCCATCGCCGTCCAGAAGTTCGTACCCAGGATCAGCGATGTCGAGAGATCCCTGAGCTCAATCACCGTTTGCTCCTTGCGACTCACGTAATCCTCCATCGACATGCCGCCGATCGCGGCGATGATCTCCGCCTCGATGACCGCGATCTCCCCGCGCTTCTCCGGCAATAGGAGATCCGTGAAGTGGGTCGTCTTGGCGCCGATCGTGCCGAGGATCTGCGATTTCCACGTCGCGTCGTACACGAAGCTTGGGAACGACTCGTCACCCCCGACGGGCTGCTCTGCGACCTTGACCGCATTGGCTCCGAAGAGGCCGTTGATGCGGTCGCGGATCCCGAAGAGGTATTGCCGCCCCACGTCGATCTCGGTCAGGTTGAGGCCGTAGCGCGTCTCCACGCTCGACGCCGTCGCCACGAACGCCTTCATCTGGTCGCCGAGCTGCGTCATCTTCGCGTCGAATCGGTCGCGGAGCGCGTCCGGCCCCGACGTCTTGTAGAAGAGCCCCCGCAGGCGCTCCACCGCGTACCGCCGGCCGTAGCGCTCCAGGCTGGCCGGCGTGTGCGACGACTCCTCGCACCCTTTCACCGCCTCGAGGGCCGCCATCATCTTGGTCGCGTGGTACGTGTACTTCATGTCGTCGGAGGTGCCGAACGAGTGCTGCTCGCGGTAGAGCACCTGCTGCTCGGTCAGGAACGCCTCGAGGAGCGCGGTGGCGCGGACCGCGGCGTGGCACCGGAGGCTATCGGCGCCGGTCCGGTTCGACAGCCCGAAGTAGGCCATCCCGAGGAAGTACCGCTCCTGCGGCGTGAGCCCGAGGCTCTCCACCTCGATGAGATCGACGATCTCCTGGTAGCCCCCGCGCGCCGCGAGCGTCTCGTAGCAGAGGCGCTTGTTCTGCGTGAACACCGGCCCTTCCGAGGCCGCCGCCCTGCACGCCGGAGGCGGAGCGATGTCGGCGCGCGCGGCGCCAGCCGAGCCGACGACGCAAGCGACGCCGGCGGCGATGCTTAGATATCGGATTCTCATAATATCACTCCCATCGGGGAGGGCGGTCACCCGTGGTCTCTGAAGCAATTCGAAGGATCGGCCCCAGGATTGAGGTTGGTCTGCACGAGGCACATGACAGAGGCGAAGTTCCCGGGGATCCACCCTTCACGCAGCTTCCATGCCACGTGGTCCGTCCAGCTCGCGTTCCACTGGCACCCTTTGCCGCTCTTGTGGCATGCGCGCGCGGTGATGTGCTCGACCTCGTAGTAGCAGCCGTTTCTGGGCTCAGCGCACCACTTGAGGTAGCGCGCGTGCTCCGTCTCCATCTTGCGTCGTGTATAGTCGTTGTCCTTGTTCGCGGGATTGTAGAACTCGTTGAGCCACCACGCGATCCCTTCAGGCGCGGGGCACGAGCCGATGGACACGGGCGACTGCCAGCATCCGTAGGCCCAATCGTAGCTTGCGTTCGTCTCGTCCCGCGACGCAGGCGTCGCATTCACCACGCGGTCGTTCACCCACCTGTAGAGGCCGGTCGGGGCCGCCTGAGGAAGGGCGACGTTGATGATCTGGTTGGTGAAGAACGACCGCTCTTCGCCGAAGACAGTCCCGCCGTCAAGGTTCCTGCGGCGCGGGTTGTTCCTCTTGCCGTCGCCGACGGCGCGACTGATGATGTCGTTGAGCGAGTCGGCGTTCCCGGAGAAGACGTTGTTGGCGAGCGCCGCCATCGTGAAGGCCTCGACATCTTCTTTCGGGGAGCCCGCGCTGTTGTACTGCCCGTAGATCTGCATCGTGTTCTCAAGCTCTCCGTCGTTCGGATCCCGCCCGAACACCCAAAAGAACAGCTGCGCGATCCTGGCGCGGCCGGGGCCCCAGCACCCGACCTCCAGCATCCGCGTCCGGCTGGTCGGAGCGTTCGGGTCGACGAAGAGATACGGCACGGCCGCCCTGGGGACCGACTGCGCCGGCGGCGCCCCTTCGGCGAAGAAATTCGCGGCCCTCGGGCACGTGAAGCGAACCAGCGCTTTGCTGCCGTCGAGCTGAAAATACCGCGCCGAGGGCGACTGGTCGGCGGTCTCGAAGATCTTCACGTTCCTCTCGCACCGGAGGTGCGGCTGCCGGTCGGGATCCGAGGCGGTGAACCGCGGGTCGCTCGTCGAGAGCTCCTCCAGCGTCGCGCTCGGCGTGAAGCCGAAGGCCTCCTTCATCATGTCCGAGTTCGAGCCGCAGTCGATCGCGTAGCCCTTCCCGCCGGCGATCAGGTAGGGCGTTACGCGCGACCTGATCCCGGTGAAGGGGTAGCGAGCCAGGTAGAGCTCCGCCTCAGCGGTATATTTTTGTTCGCTCGGCTGCTGCGGAAGATCGCGGCGGGCCCGCGGGAGCGCTCGCCCGGTGCTCGAGTGGCAGTTGATCTGCCGCTCGGCGATCTCCCGCGCCTTCCAGACATCGAGGACGGCGCGGTTGATGGGGATGCTCACCTGTTCGAGGTTGCTGCCGTCCGCCGTCGTCCACGAGAGCGCCGAGAGCACGTTGCTGCAGCCCACGCTGTAGATCGTCCCAGGGTCGTCGCGGAGCCGGAGGTAGTACTCGGGCTCGCCCCGCCCCAGATCGGCATCGACGCGCCGGTAGGCTTGGAAAATTTGCTGGCGCGTGACGTTGGGATCGGCGTCGCAGC
This sequence comes from Sorangium sp. So ce1128, assembly GCA_051717205.1. GTDB lineage: Bacteria > Myxococcota_A > Polyangia > Polyangiales > Polyangiaceae > Sorangium. Next base: position 11,898,363 of record CP181432.1, on the reverse strand, counting down.
GCAGCGTATGGATAGGGACTTGCCCGCCCGCGTCGCGTTCGAGCTGCATCAACATCGCGTCGAACGAGTCGTAGAACGCGGTCAGGTTGAGGTCGAGGGTCCGCGAGTACCCGAAGCCCTCCAGGAGCGGCCCGTAGTTCGAGCCGCAGCCGATCTGGAACGCCACGTTCGGCTTGTTGTCCTTGAAGCTCACGACGACCGGCACTTCGCGCGGCAGGTCGTCTGCAAGCTCCGGATTGTCGTAGACGATGACCTCGGTCACGTTCGCGGCGATAGTCGCGGCCGCGGACGTGTCCGCAATCGCGTCATCTGCCTCCGACTGCACCTCGCTGGCGCAGCCAGGCACCCATCCCAGCGCCCAGCACGCCAGCAGCAGCCCACCTCGGCCCAGCAGCCTGCAGGTTCTGTGGTAAATCGTTCCTGTCATGTTCATCCCTGCACACGCATTGAGGGCGCGCCCGCGCCGCCGATGGGATCGAGCGAGATCCGGCACGCGGTGCCGAGCGCCATCATCACGATGCGTGCAGACATCATGGCCTGGTTCACGGTGACTCCTTGAGCATTCCTGGAAAGCGCTTGCGATCCGTTCTTGAGATGGCCGCGACTCGTCCCGACGGCTCAACTTCGGACGACAGCGCTGGGTCGGGGAGAACGATGCACGGGGCGAAGGCCGAGACCACCCGGTTGCGAAACGAACGAGCGCGTAGCTGCGCGGGCGTCGCGGTCACTCCCAGAAATGGCCGGTCCCCCTCAGGACGGCTCAGAGGAGAGGAGCAGCGCGGCCTGAGCTCGTCCCTGGTCCCGCGTCCACGGTGAGCCCGCGGGGAGGGCGGCTCGGGGCGCTGCGCGTCGGCAGGGCGGTCCGCTGGACGGGGCTTTCGGACGACGCGGAGGTGCACGGACATGCCGTAGCCCCTTAGATGCAGATGCTTCATGGTCAGGCTCCTTCGGGTTGCTGATCGTCTCGACGCCGACTGAGCACCGCCTTCAAGATGGAGGGAGAGGCGCTCGGTTCCGATCAGGTTTGCTGAGGGACAAAAGACCAAGCCCGCTCAGAAAACTTGCGAGAAGTCGTCCGAGAGGGCTCGCTCCAAGTGTGGAAGACCGAAGAAAGAATGTATCCTGGCACACGTTTCTCTCGGGGACAAATTTTCTCGTGCCTCCAGGAGCTCGACCAAGAGATCGCGCGGCAGGTGGCGCGTGCGGGGTGCCCGTGGTGCGGCGGCCCGCCGGATCGGAGCGACTATGACCGCAAGCCGCGCGGCGATCGCTTCATCGCGGCGACGGTAGAGCCGCCGCTGCGAAGGATCAGCTTCTGCTGCCGGCGGGAGGGATGCCGGCGACGGGTCACGCCGCCGTCGATCGTCTTCCTGGGCCGGCGCGTCTACCGCGGAGCGGTCGTCGTCGCCAGCGCGATCGCGCAGATCCAGCGCACGACGAGGTGTCCGGCGACGCAGGTCCCGGCGACGCAGGTCCCGGCGCGGACGTTGCGGCGATGGTCGAGGTGGTGGCAGACGGAGCTGACGGTCACGGGCCTGTTCAGACGAGCCGCCCCCTGCGCGTCGACCCGCGCGCAGCGCGCATTGCTCGGTGGTCGAAGCGGCGTTGTCGGCGAGAAATGAAGCGTACGGCGAAAGGTCTGACAAATGTCATGCCACGGCGAGCGGGCCGAGCATCGGTCGACGAGCTCCCCCGTTTGCGCCGAAAATGAGGCTCATCGCTCCCCTGATCTCCGGAGACGAGCACGAGGCTGTCGAGCACACTGTCTCTCTGGAGGAGACACCTGTTCCTCCCGGAGAACAGCGCGCTCGCTCGCGGCGAATGGCCATGACGGGAACACATCGCGCGCGAGATGGACAAGGCGCGCCGGGAGGTGCAGCGCTTCGGCCTGAGGGCGCGCGGCCCCCGATTTACCGTACGCGCAGCGGGAGGTTGTCCACACATGAACGATCACTTTGTCCATCATCGCCCTGCCCGCCAGCAGCTCTCCATGCTCGTCGCGAGGCCAATCCCCCGTGGGTCGATGCGGAGGAATATGGAAGTCGCGAGTCCTGCGCTACGTCTCGCCGCTGGCCGCGCCGACCTCGGGCAGCATGTCGAACGTCGCCTGGAAGCTCGGCACGAAGGGCCAGGCCGCGCTGCTCGCCGACATGAAGGACGGCATCCTGGTGACCGGCTGGCTGGGCGGGAACTCGAACGACACCACGGACCCCCACCGAGGCGCCGAGCGGCCCGGACGGCGCTCCGGGTGCCGCGACCTACTCGCCGGACCCGTTCACGTGGGATTACCTTCGCGACGGCGGCCCGACGGACATCGGCGTGACCGAGGCGTGGCGTTTCCTGTGCTGGCCGGCAAGCTCGGCAACAAAGTGCGCGTCGGCGTGATGGACGGCGGGTTCAACTGGTCTGGCAATGCGGACATGCCCCCGGGCGGCGTCGCGGCGTCGGTGGTGCCGTTCGGCGATCCCGCGGAAGTCACGAACGACATGTCCTGCGGCAGCAACCCCTGCCCGTGGCACGGCACTCAGGTCTCGCACGTGCTCACCGGCGTACCGGACAACGGGGTGGGCACTGCGGGCGTCGCTGGCCCGGTGGGCGAGCTCGTCACCATCCGCACGTGGGGCGACTACGTCACGATGATCGGCGGGCTCGAGATCGCCGCCTCCCAGGGCGTCCGGGTCCTGAACATGAGCCTCGGCGTCCCTGTCCCGGCCATCCTGTCGTTCACGGTCGCGCCGTTCGAGCTCGCGACATCCCTCGCGAGGAGTTACGGAATGCTGCTCTTTGCCGCGGCGGGCAATGCGAGCGCCTCGCCCGGCGAGCTCCGCGATGTCGACGACGAGGATTGCTTCCTGGGCGCCTGCTGGGAATCCAACCTTCACACGCCCTGTGAGAACGCTGATGTCACGTGCGTCGGCGGCGTCTCGAGCAACCGGACGCTGGATCCCGGGTCCAACTTCGGCGCCAAGCAGGTGCTGACCTACGCGCCCTTCACGACCTTCGCCGGCCCGGGCGCGTAGGTAAAAGAAGCCCGAGCGCCCCACGACGAAGTGTGGCGTGGCGAACAGATGAGCCAGGACCGCGAGCGTCGCACCGTCTCGTCCACGGGTTCCAGAGCGCCTTGGGGCGCAGCGCAGAGCGTGAAAAGCGGCGTATGGGCGGCCGCAGGCCCACGTCGCCCTGGTGGGCGGTCCTCGGGCCCGCGGTATTGCTGCGGTAGGCTACGCGGCGTCGCCGAGCGCCTTTTGGCGCAGGACGGTGCTCTTCCAGTACGGCGGCCGCCGCGTCGGCGCTGGGTGAGCGACCTGGAACGTCGGTCGGCTCGCCGAGCGCGGAGAGGAAGCGGACGATGCTGCTTGGCTCGGTCACCATGGCGACGAGCTCCATCCTGCCCTTGCAGGCTGGGCACTGGAGCACATCGATCGCCAACGTGCGGCGCAGAAGCTCGGCCCACGGCCGATAGCCGCCGCGCTTGCGTTTGGGAGCGGGCTCATGGTCCGTCTTCGCAAGCTCTTCTGGCTTCGCTGGGGTGCATCGTGCAGGTGAGCATGTGCTGTCCAACGCGGCGTTACTACCGATGGGGCCTTCGCTTACGCTCAGGCCCCACGGCCGAACGCTATCGGTTGGGCCGGCGGAGTGCGGTGACGCAGGCGCGATCCCGAAACAGGCGGCAGCGCCTCGAAGGGCCCGGGAACAGGGCGGCGAGCGGAGGAGAATCCCTCGGCGCTGCGCCGCCAGGCCAGGCGCCGACCCCGATCGGTGATGCCGCGAGCCCTTCACCGCGGGCAACGCGGCGGCGGAGGGCGCCCCGTTGGGCCACACCAGAGCCGCCCTCGGCGGCGAAACAGGCGGAAGCTATCAAAATCGCTACTGTTTCCGGCGACCGCTCGCTATCGACCGGTGTTCCTGGCGGGATTTCTGACGCGCGGAACTAGTCCAGCAGGGCGACTAGGCGCATGACCGCCGGGTTGACGGTGTGCGCGGGGTAGGCCAGCGCGATATCCACGGGGGGCACCGGCGCGGTGAAGCGGCGCAGCCGCACGCGGGGCACCCGCAGGGCGCGGGCGCGGCCCGCGGGCACGGCGGCCACGACGGCACCGCCGGCCACGGCGCGCAGGAGCTGCTCGTCGTCGGGCTCGTGCCGTACGAGGTTGAACCCGCCGCGAGGCCAGACCTGCCCAACGATACGGTCGTAGAAGGCGCCGAAGCAGGGCTGAGCGGGCGCCGAGCTCGTTCCTGGCGGCGCGCGAGGCAGCGCCGAGCCGCCCGGCCCCCCCGGGACACGGAAGCAGAGAGGAGCGCGGGCGTCGCGGCGCTAGGCGAAGATCAGCACTCGCACTCGTCCTCCCCTTCATAGGACTTGGCGACGAAGCTCATGTCGTACGGATAGTTCGCCTCGGGCGGCCCATAGATGCGGAGCAGCAGATCGTTCGCCGAATCCGTACCCCCTCCATCGAGCCATACCCGTCCATGATCGCTCTCCTCAGCCCCGAGGAGCTCCATCGTGGCAGCGCTGTAGACCTCCACGATCAACGTGTTCCCTGGACCGGAGGGCGGAGTATACTGCTCACAACCCGCGCCGCACAGCTCTGCCCCAGAGGCCAGGACGCGAAGGCTCCAATTGACCTCCTCGATCCCGAGAGAGGTGGTGTCGAGCAGGTACCAGTCCTCGTTGCCTTGGCAGAGGACGAAATCGATCTTCGAAAACCACGCGCTGGGACCAAGGCTGTCGTCGGTATGGTCATAGGCGAGCGGAGCCGCAGAGGTGGACGCGTCGTTCGCCTCGTAGGCGTCGTCTGCGCAAACAGACGCTCCGCCGCTCCCGGTCGCGGCCCCGCCTACACCAGCCGCACCAATGCCGCTGCCGCCGCTACCACCGCTACCGCTGATGGCGCTACCGCTGATGCCGGTACCGCCGCTGGCATCGCTGCCGCCGCCTCCTTCGGCGCCTGAGTCCACGCCATCGTCCAGCCAGCGCGAGCAAGATGTCGTTCCAAACAAAGATGCGTAGAGCGCTGCGAACCCCATGAGACGAACCGAGCTACGAATGAGCGACATAAATAACTCCACTGGGCACAAATGAACAATGACCTCCAGGGCGAAACTTCGCCCTCGAGGCGCGAACATCGAGCGTTCGCACAAAGCAGGCTCAGAAGCGAATCATCAGCTCACATCATTTTCTCATATCTTCATGACTCCCTCCTTTTTTATGGCGCCATCCCTGCCGCGACGTATCCTTGTCGGCGATGGATCCGTATCGTTCAATCGTCGCTCATCGCTCTCGTGGCCGCCGCCGTCCTCATCGCCTTCATTCGATGAACTCGCGCGCCGATCGCGGTGCTCGCTTCCGGAGCGTCGCGTGGGGCGCTGCGCTCGCCGCCGTCCTGGGGTGCCGTTCGTCGCCGGCTCCGCCGGCCCGTCAGGAGGTCATCGACATCCATGTGCACCTGACGGAGGCCAACGCGGTGGCACCATTGCTCGCGCACATGGCCAAGCATCACATCGATCGCGCCGTCATCCTGGCGAGCCCGGACCTGACCAGCGGCCGCGGCGGCTCTGGCCTCTCCGGCTACCGCGCAGGCAACGATATCGTCCTCGACGCCGCAGCGGCTCACCGTGGAAAGCTCATTCCCTTCGTCACCCTGGATCTGGGTCACGACGACCTCGCGTACCTCGCCGATCTGCGCCGCCGAGGCGCCTGCGGCGTGAAGCTTTACCAGGGGCACAACCTCTTCCACGAGCGTCCCCTCGACGACCCCTCGCACCAGGCGATGTGGCAGGCGCTCGCGGATCAGGCGCTTCCGGTTCTGCTTCATGCCAACACCGTCCGTTACAGGAGCGAGCTCGAGGCGGTCCTGCGCGCCTTCCCCGACCTGCGGCTCGTGTGCGCGCATCTCTGCGGCAGCCGCACCGACCTCGCGCGCATGGAGTCCCTGATGCAGGCGTTTCCGCGCCTCCTCGTCGATACGAGCCATGGCTCTGCCGGCCCGGCAACAGAGGGGTTCGCGAGCCTCGAGCGGGAGCGCGCCCAGCTCCTCAGGCTGTTCTCTCGCTGGCCCGAGCGCTTCCTGTTCGGGACCGACCTCGTGACCAGCGGGCTGGACCCCATGTCCATGGAGCTGTGGGACCTGCAGGTGGAGTCGAACATGGGTCTCTTGAAAGAGGACAAGTTTCGCTTCTTTCGTCAAACCGCCGACCAGTCGGCCCGCACCATCGGCACCTATCAGGGCCTTCACCTGCCCCCCGAGCTCCTGGGCCCCGCCCTCGGACAGAACGCCGCGCGATGGCTCGGCGCCTGCCTGCGCTGAGGGCCACCTCGCGGACCGCCGTCCGCGGCCTCAGGGGCCGAACTTCGCGAGGAAAATCGCCCGGGTAGACGTCGGAGCCACCAGCGGCCCCGTGCCAAAGTCGATGGTGCCGAGGAACGGCCCGGCGGCGTACACGTCGCCGGTCGCATCCATGGCCGTGGAATAGCCGTACTGTTGCTCCCTGCCGCCGGTGTGCTTCACCCAGCGGACCGTGCCCGTCGCATCGAGCTTCGCGACGAAGGCATCGCCGTAGGTGCAGTCCATCAGGCCCGTGCCGAAGTCGACGTCGCCGTACATCAAGCCGGTGATCGCGATATCGCCGTCCGCGGTCGTCGCGGCGTCCAGCGCCGTCTGTGGCCCATACTGCCCGAGGCGCTTCGCCCAGAGGAGCTCGCCTGCCGGGTTCAGCTTGGTCACGAAGGCGTTGCCGCCCCACGTGACAGAGCTGGGCTCGAGAGGACCGTACCCTCCTGCGCTCACCATCGGACCTGCGCCGAAATCCACGCTCCCGAGGAACGTCCCGCTGATGACGACGTTTCCAGAGCCGTCGACCGCGACGCCGTACGCCCTCTGGAGCGCCGCGTCGCCGAACCGTTTGCTCCAGACGTGCTCACCGGCAGCATCGAGCTTCGCCACGAAGATATCCTCGCTGCCCGCGGTGATCAGCGGCCCGCCGCCGAGGTCGATCGCCTCGGCGAAATAGTCGCCGAAGCTGCCGGCGAGGACGACGCTGCCCGACGCGTCGAGAGCGACGTTGTGGATCTCCGTGTAGCCGAGCTGCTTGCTCCAGAGGCAATTCCCCGCAGGGTCGAATTTCGCGATGAACGAGTCCATGTCACCGACGCTGGTCAGCGAGGCGCCGCAGACGCTGATCTGGCCCATGAACGTCCCCGCCACGACGACATTCCCGGCTGCATCCATGGCGAGGCTGTCCGCCCATTGATCGCCATCGACGCCGATTCGAGCCGACCAGACGTGATCTCCGTCTGCCGTGAAGACGGCCACGAAGGCGTCGCGATCCGACTCCTGCCCCACGAGCAAACCACCTCCAAAGTCGACGCCGGTCCCGTAATACACCCCCGTCGTGGCAATGAGCCCCGCCTGGTTGACCGCGACGTCACGCGGGTAGGCGGAACCGGAGAATTCCTTGTGCCAGAGGTTCTCTCCTTCGTCGTCGAATTTCGCGAGGGCGAAGGCCAAGGCGCCCCCGGTCGAAAGCGGACCGTCGCCGAAGTCGACGCCATCGGCGACCGCCGTCGCGACGACGAGGTTGCCGGCTTCGTCCACGGCGATGCGGCTGCCCACCCAGACGTGGGGTTGGCCTCGGTCCGCGGCGAAGTGCCGGCTCCACAGAGAATCGCCATTGCCGACGGCGCCGCCGGCGCCTGCGCCGCCGCTGCCGACGGCGGCGTCGCTGCCGCCTGCGCCGCCACTGCCGACGGCGCCTGCGCCGCCACTGCCGACGGCGACGTCGCTGCCGCCTGCGCCGCCTGCGCCGCCGCTGCCGCCTGCGCCGCCGCTGCCGCCTGCGCCGCCGCTGCCGCCGGCCCCGCCCTCTCCCGTCGCGCCACCTCCGGCGCCATCATCGCGTATGGGATCGAGCGGGATTCTGTCGCATGCGACGACAAGCGTCATGAGCACGGTGCATCCAGGTACGAGGAGCTGTTTCAAGGAGGCCTCTCCGATCTCGATTGAGGAAGTGCGCGTGGCTTGCTCCTATGAATGGCCGCCTGTCGTGGCGGCGGCTCACCGCTGGACGACGATCCCGAGCGAGAACGACGCGAGCGGGCTGAACGTCGAGATCACCCGCCCTGCGAACCGGATGTCGACAGGCGGGATCGCCGCGCCGCCGAGCGCGCCCGCCGTGAGAACCACGGAGTCGATGAGCCGGAAACTCGCCCCGCCTCGCCCATACACGAAGGCGGTGAATGTGGACTCGTCGCTGTCGATATAGGGCGGTCTCGCATCGCCAGACGCGCTTACGTAACTGAGACCCACGCCGGGGGAGAGGACGAGTCCGAACCGACGGCTCCTCTCGATGGGCGCGAGGGCGAGCTCGGCGCCGAAGAGCGAGCGGCGAAAGCGAACCTTGCCTTCCGACGCCTCGAACTCCGGACCGATGATCGACAGGTCCGCCAGGAGCCCGACGCCGATCCGGGCCGACGGCCAGATCCGGAGCGAGGCATCGAGCGCCAGCGAGGCGCCAGGCGCCTGCCATCCCACGGCGATCGCGACACCGACCTCGACGAGCGGGGCCCTGGGCACCGCGAACGGCGGCGAGGGCGGCGCCCAGGCGCGGAGCGGCGGGCTCCGCCACGCCTCACCGGGCAACGCGGCAGGAGGCGCGACGGGAGAGGGCTGGACCGGAGCCGGCGCGACGGCCGCCGGCTCTGGTTCGACGGCTCCGGCGGGGGCCCCAGCCGTCGACCGGAGCGCCCGCACCAGCTCCGCCGCGCGGAGCACCCGGGTGTCGAGCGGGCCGTCGGGCGCCACGCTCGCGACCAGGTCCGCGCGCCCGCTCGAGTCCGACCAGATCTCGATGGCTCCCTCCTCGCCTTCGGGGATGACGATGAGCAGCCCGCCGGAACCAGCCGCCGCCGGGCTCGCTTCGACCCGTACCTGCAGGCCGGCCGCTTCGAGCTCCTGCGAGAGCCGGTACGCCAGCGCCCCGCGCGCGCCGGCGACGACCGTGATCGGCGGCGCCTCGTCGGCGGAGCACGGCGCTGCGAACGCCAGGAAAGCGACGAGCGCGCAGCAGATCGAGCTCGCCACGGCGCGCGCTCCCGGCGAGCGCAGGCGGCGCCGGCGTGGCGGCCACGACCTCCGCGGGCGCAGGCTCAATCCAGCATGCAGGCTGCCGAACGGAGACCTCAATCGGCCCCATGGGCGAGCGTCGCCGCAAGGCCGGCGTGGGCGCCGTTCGGGTACGCCGCGAGGTAGCGCGCGGCGAGCTCGCTGGCGCGCGCGCGGAGCTGGAGGTTCCTCGCGCACTCTATCGAGCGGCCGAGCGCCTCCGGCGCGAGCGCGCCGCGCGGCCTCTCCGCGAGGTACACGGCGAACCAGCGCTCGGCCTCCGCCCAGGCGCCGCGCCCGTCGAACGCCATGCGACCGAGGTGGTACGCCGCTGCGGCCGCGGCGTCGCTCCCGGCAAACCGCTGGCGCGCCGCCTCGTAAAACCTGGCCGCGACGCTCGGCTTGCGCGAAAGCCGCGCCGCGGAGCCGAGATCGACGAGCTCCGCGCCGTCGGCGCGCCCGAGCACCGTGTCGATGCCCAGGAGCTCCACGTCCGCGAGCGCCTCGCCGAGCTTGCCCGCGGCGAGGTGCGCGCGCCAGCGCTCGGAGGGGGAGTCGGCCAGGGGCTCGCCCGCGCGGGGCTGCGGCGAGCCAAGGGAGGGTGGCGCGGGGGCGGGCGCGGGAGTGGGAGCGGGAGCGGATGCGGCGGCGCTCGAGCTCGGGAGGAGGGCAGGACGCTGAGCGGATGGGATCGCCTCCGGAACAGGCGCCTGCGACGACGCCTGCGGCGCGACGGATCGAGGAGCCGCGCACGTCAGCCGCGTCGCTTCGGGGGCGGCGACGGCGCGCCCCGATGGGTCGACGCATGGGCCCAGGATGCGCACGCGGCCGGTGATCATCGAGACCGTGAGCTCCTCGGCTTCCGTGTTCCACGCGATGTCGAACTCGGTGCCGATCACGTGGACCTCGAAAGGCCCCCCGGCCACCACCCACCGGGTGTCGTCGCGATGCACGACACGCACGTGCAGCGCGCCGCGCTCGAGGAGGACGCTCGCGCCCCGGGGGCCGACCTCGGTCACGCGGGCGCGCGACCCGGGCGCGAGATCCACGCGAGACCCGTCCGAGAAGTCGAGCCCGACCTGCGACGCGTCCGCCGCCACCCACCGGCCGACGGCGCCCGGCGCCCCTGCGACCCGGTAGGTCAACGGGTCGCCCGGCCGGAACAGCACGAACCAAAGGACCGAAGCGGCGACGCACGCCGCAGCGAGCGCGACGCCGAGCCGCCGTGAGAGGGGAGCCGCCCTCGCGCTCAGCGAGAGCGCGGCCTCCTTGCGGTAAATCGCCTGGAGTCGATCCGTGGTCGACGGCCGCACCAGCCGGTCGAGCGCAGCATCCTGGTGCGCGGCGACCCGGCGCCCCACGGCCGCGACGTCTTTGGTCCTCAAGTCCATCGGTCGCCCTCCGCGAGCCAGGCAGAAAGAACTTCGTCGTTCTTGCAGCGCTCGACGAACGCGAGCTCCGCGCGCTGGATCCGGCGCTTGACGGTGGCCAACGACACCTTGCACGCAGCGGCCACCTCTGTGAGCTCCTGGCCCTCGACGATGCGCAGCGTGAAGGCCAGCCGATCGTCGGCGTCGAGCGTCTCCAGGGCGCGGTAGAAGGCACGCACGCCCTGCCGGGCTTCCGGATCGGCGCTGGCCGCGACCTCCGGCAGCTCGTCGCTCGCGAAGAACGCGAGCCAGCGGTGCCTGCGCTTCTTGCGGAGCGCCTCGCGCGCGACGAACACGGTGACGCTGGTGATGAAGGGCTTCAGCGCCTCGGGCTCGCGCACGTCGTCGATGCGCGAGAACACCCGGGCGAACACGTCCTGGACCAGATCCTCCAGGCTCCGGACGTCGCCCAGAATGCGAAACAGCATCCGCTCGACGAGGCCCGCGTAAGCGTCGAGGAGGCGGCGCTCCGCCGCGGGGTTCCGAGCGTGCAGGCCGCGCAGGATGTCGGATGAGGTGAGCTGCGCGCCGGCAGGACCGTCCGGTGGACGGGGCTTTCGAACGGCGCGGAGGTGCACGGGCATTGGGTAGCCTCTAAAGATGGCCGGCCCCCGCCGCAACGGCTCAGATCGGACGTGCGGCGTCGCCCTGCGCCCGCGCTCGACGAGCTGATGCGTGAGCGCTGGCGCGCGAGTACCATTCGCCAGTTTGCGACAGATCGAGCTCGGGATCTCTTCATGCGACCGGGCCCGTCGCCCGGCGTCGTTCTAAACAATAAATAACACTATTTAACAATTGCATCCCTGCGAGGCGATCATGGAGTGAGCGCGCGCCGCACATCACCGCGCTACAGGCTTCTTCCGCATCGTCAGGGGACGGCAGGTTCCGTCGATTGGTGGGCTAGACAAGGCTTCTCCTTCGTGTCATGACCTGCGCCCGTTGCTCGAGCGTTCCCCGTAACCCACGATCCTCTCGGGCTCGCAGCGGCGCGAGCGCCGAGCCCGGTGGATCACCTCGACCGTTGGCGCACACTGCATCTCCCGCGAAGCGTTCGATGTGCTGCGGGGAGTATGCATCGATTCAATGGGTGAAGCGCCTGGGCGCGCGCAGGTGGTCTTGCGTCCTTGCATCGAAAGGAACTGTTCGTGACACTTGGCATGACTTTTTCCGGGCATGCGCCCAGCGCCGCACAGGATGATCTGTCTGGATCTCGGAGCGCCATAACGTCACTGCCTGAGCTGCTCGCTCGCCGCGCGGAAGAGCTCGGCGACGCTCCCGCGTACGTTCATCTCCACGAAGGAGAGGAGGAGACGGCGGCGCTCTCGTTCGCCGCGCTCCACGCCCGCGCTCGAACGATCGCCGCCTTCCTCCGCGCGCACTATCCACCGAAGAGCCGCGTCCTCCTCCTGTTCGCCCCTGGGCTCGAGTTCATCGAGGCGTTCTTCGGCTGCCTTCTGGCGGACATGGTGGCTGTCCCCACCTCGCTCCCGCGGCCGAAGCAGGCGAAGTCTCGGTTCGACGCCATCACGGCCGACTGTGCTCCTGCGTGCGCGCTCGCCGGCGCGTAGGTAAAAGAAGCCCGATCGCCCCACGACGAAGTGTGGCGTGGCGAACAGATGAGCCAGGGCCGCGAGCGTCGCACCGTCTCGTCCACGGGTTCCAGAGCGCCTTCGGGCGCAGCGCAGAGCGTGAAAAGCGGCGTATGGGCGGCCGCAGGCCCACATCGCCCTGGTGGGCGGTCCTCGGGCCCGCGGTATTGCTGCGGTAGGCTACGCGGCGTCGCCGAGCGCCTTTTGGCGCAGGACGGTGCTCTTCCAGTAGGGCGGCCCTCGGCTCGGGTGAGCGACCTGGAACGTCGGTCGGCTGGCCGAGCGCGGAGAGGAAGCGGACGATGCTGCTCGGCTCGGTCACCATGGCGACGAGCTCCATCCTGCCCTTGCAGGCTGGGCACTGGAGCACATCGATCGCAAACGTGCGGCGCAGAAGCTCGGCCCACGCCCGATAGCCGCCGCGCTTGCGTCTGGGAGCGGGCTCATGGTCCGTCTTCGCAAGCTCTTCTGGCTTCGCTGGGCGCGGGCCGATGCGCTTACGCCATGGACTTGCGGACGCGAGCACCCCTGCGTACTTGACCGTATGAAAGCGCGGCGGCGGGGCGCTGGCCGCGAGCCGACACAAGAGCGAGAGCGGATCATAGAGGCCGCGACGGTCCCGTCGGCGAAGGCGCGCTTGAGCGACAGCCGTACCAGGCCGTCCTGCTGCAGCTCGACGCGCTCCTGGGCGATCGGGGGCCGCAGGACGTAGCGCAAGAGCGCCTCCCTCGCCGCGGCATGGTGCGCACCGGCGCGCGTCGCCGCGTGCCAGGTGAAGCCATCGAGCGAGGCGCACAGCGGCTTGTCGTAGGCGAGCGCGCTCGGCGAAGGCGGCGAGAGCCCGCGGAGCCATTGCGGTCCAGCGGGCGGCTCTCGTCCGGAGACGGCGGAGGCACAGAGCGCTGCTTCAGGCTCGTCGTCCTCGTCGATGTCGTGCTCGATCTCGAAGAGCCCGTACCGGCGGAGGTAACGCATCATCCGCCCGACGGTGTGCTCGAGCACCTGACCGACCTCGCGCGTCTGCAGGTGACCGAGCTCGTTCCACACGAGCTCTGTGCCGTCTTCGTGATAAGCCCCGTCGAGGAAGACGACGTGCAGGTGCGGATTGAGCCGCATGTCGCCGGACGTGCGTTGCACGACGGTCACCGCGCCGCTCTTGGCTGCCGCGCGTACGCCGCGACGCTTTTCGCGCCCGCTATAGAACCGCTCGACGCTCTCGACGAAGATGCGCGTCAGCGCGCCGAACAGCGCCCCGTCCTGCGCAAGCCTGCGCCGCCAGGGGAACGGAAACGTCAGCACCCATTGTCTCAGCGCCACCGTCGGTGAGCGCCGGAGGACGATCCGGGGAGACCGCGCGGCCGACGGGGAGCCCGAGCTCCCCGGCATCGCGCCGCGCTCCCACCCCGCGTGGTCCCGCGCGCGGCGCGAGCACGGGCGCGGGCTCGCGCACGAACGTGCTCCCGTCGGCGCTGCGCGCCAGCCCGATGCCGCCCGCCGCCGCGTATTTGTATAAAATCTTACAAATCTGAATGCGCAATGACCATGTATGCGTCGTGAAGCTTACAGATCTGCCTGTGAAATGACCCTGCATGCGTCCCGGCGCTCAGGGATCCACGTGCGAAACGACGGTGCGAGCGTCCGGGCACGCGGAGATCCGCATGCGAGACGACCCAGCGTGTGTCCCGACGCTTGAAGCTCCGCATGCGCAATGGTTTCCGGCGGCTGTTCGTTATCGACCGGTGTTTCTGGCGGGATTTCCTGACGCACGGAACCAGGGCGCGGCGCCTACCCAATCGACGCGCTGTCTCGCTCGCCCAGCCACGCGCGGGCCAGCGCGAGCGTGCGGGCGTGCTCGGGCACGTTCTCCAGGAAGCTCGCCCGCCACGCGGGGTTCGCGATCCGCGCGGCGCGCTCCAGCAGGCGGCCGCGGGCGGTCGCGATGGTGGCGTGGGCCTCCTCGCGCGCGCCGCACGCCTCGAGGGCCTCCGCGCGCACCAGGTAGATATGCGACTCGCCCTCCTCGAGGTGGCCCTGCGCGGCGATGATCGGGGCGGCGAGCTCCGCGGCCCGGTTCGCGACCTCGAGCGCCTCGCCGGCGCGGCCCGCGGCGAGCAGCACCCCCGCCAGGATGGCCAGGGCGTACGGGATGAGCGTCGGGACGTCGGCGAACAGCTCGCAGCCTTTGCGCGCCTCGGTCTCGGCGCTGGGGAGATCCCCCGCGAGGCGGAACACCTCCGCGAGGTAGATGTAGGCGCCGCCCTCCATGCGCCGGTCGCCTGCTGCAACGAATGACCGGCGCGCGTCGTCGAGCAGGGCGCGCGCCTCGTCGAGCTCGCCGAGATGGAGGAGCGTGCGGCCGAGGTTCTCCTTCGCGTACGCCGCCATGTACGGCAGGCCGAGCCGCTCCGTGTCGGCCATCGCGGCGCGGAGCACGCGCGCGGCGTCGGCGTATGCGCCGAGCTCGTTGCAGTAGTGACCCGTGTTGCTGCGCGTGCCGCAGACGCCGCGCACGTCGCCCGCCGCCTCGTAGCAGCGCTCCGACGCCTCGCAGAGCTCGCGGGCCGTGCCGACGTCCCCGGCCAACTTCGCGCAGATCATGCGCACCCGCAGGATCGGCGCGGTCACGGTCGGATCGTGCCGGAAGCGCTCGAAGGACGCGTCGATCCGCGACGACAGCGCCTCCGTCTCCTCGCTCTTGCCCACCGTGTAGAGCAGGAGCTGCGCCGCCAGCGCCATGGCGATGAGCTCGGGCGCGGTCACCGCCTGCTCCGACCACCGCGCGCACAGCGTCCTGGCGAGCGTGACGGCCGCCTCCACGCGCCCCCCCACGTAGAAGGCCCAGAGCGCCGCGACGGCCGCGCGGCACCACCATGCGCTCCCCTCGGGCAGCATCCGCATCGCCGCGAGCGCGTGCCGTTCGGCCGCCGCGCTCTCGCCCAGCACCCGGCACGCCTCCGCCTGGATGCTCTCGAGCTCGCCGAACACCTCGCCGGCCGCGCCGCAGGCGATCGCACGCTCGGCGCGCTCGATCGCCGCCCCGCAGTCGCTCGCGCCGAGCGCCTGCTCGGCCGCCCGCCGGTAGCAGCCGAGCGCGCGCTCGAGCTCGCCGCCGCGCTCGAAGTGCGTGGCGAGGACGATGGCGTCGGTCTCGCCCGCCTGGGCGAGCCACGCGCCCGCGAGCCGGTGGCCGAGCAGCCGGTCCTCCTCGGTCAGCATCTCGTAGGCCGCGTCGCGCACGAGCGCGTGCCGGAAGGCGTACGCCTCCTCGCCCTGGAACGTCGACTCGTGCAGGCGCACGATGAGCTCGCTCCGCGCGAGCTCCGCCAGGCAATCGTCGAGGTGCGGCCCGTCCGCGGCGCCGAGCAGCGCGCCCGCCGCGCCGCGCCAGAACACGCCCCCGAACACGCTGCCCGCGCGCAGCACCCGCCGCGCGTCCGGCGCGAGCCCCTCCAGGCGCGACTGCATCATCGCGAGCACCGTCTCCGGGACGCCGCCGCCGTGGCCCTCGGCCGTGGCGCGCACGAGCTCCTCGAGGAAGAACGCGTTGCCCCCCGAGCGATCGACGATCCGCGCGACGGCCTCGGCGTCGAGCCCCCCGAGCGCCTCGCTGACGAGCTTCTCGCACATCTTCCGCGAGAGCGCCGTGAGCCGCAGATCCGTCAGCGCCCGCTTGCTCCACAGGTCCGGGAAGGCCTCGCGCACCTCGGGGCGCGCGAGCGTGAGGACCATCAGCCGCTCGCCCTCGAGGACGCGCAGCGCCGCGTCGACGTACTCGATCGTGGGCCGGTCGCCCCAGTGCAGGTCCTCCAGCACGAGCAGGAGCGGCCGCGCCCGGCACTCGGCGCGCGCGAGCTCCACCCACGCCGCCTGCATCTGGTCGCCCATGAGCTTCGCGTCCTGCCGCGCCGCCCGGAGCAGCACGCTGTCCTCCGCCGGGAAGGGCGTGCCTGCCATCTCGCCCAGGAACTCGGCGACCTGCCGCCGCAGCGGCTCGGCGACGTTCACCGCCACGCGCGCGGCGAGCTTCTGCCGCCGCGCCTCGAGCGGCTCGCCGTCGAGCAGCCGCGCGGCGCGGCGGACGGCCTGGCCCAGCATGCCGAACGGCGCGCCCATCCGCATCGGATCGCCGCGCGCGATCCAGAGCTCGAATGCCTCGCCGCGGCCGGCGAGGCGCCGCACGAGCTCGTGGCGCAGGCGCGACTTGCCCACCCCGGCCTCGGCCGTGACCAGCACCGCGCGGGCCTGGGACTCGGCGACGCACTCGTCGAACGTCGCCTGGAGGAGGAGCAGCTCGCGCTCCCGCCCCAAGCACCGCGTCGGCTTGCCGAGCAGCTTGCGCGCCTCGTCCGCGGTCTCGAGCTCGCCGACGAGCGCGAAGGGCGAGCCGTCGTGCGACACCTCGAACCGGTCGCCCAGGAGATCCGCCGTCATCCGGTCGAGGCGGACAGAGTGCGCGTCGGACGAGCTCGCCGCGAGCAGCGCGCTCGCGCGGTCGATGACCTGCCCTATCGGCTGCGTCTTCTCGATCTCGTCCCAGCCGGTCGTGAGCGCCACGCGCGCGCGGGGCAGGAGGTCGCGCAGGGCGAGGGCGCAGCGCGCGGCGTTCGCGGCGAGATCCGTCGGCGTGCCCGCGCCGGAGAGGACGGTCGCGAGGGAGCCGTCCCGGAGCAGCTCGAGCTGCGCGCCGTGCCGGGCGGCGACCTGCCGGAGCGCCTGCGACGTGTTGAAGAGCGCGCTGAGCAGCGGGGCGTCGCTGAGCGAGGCGGTGATCTCGCCCGAGTCGACGCGCGTCGGGAGCTGGCCGCTGCCGGCCGCGTCGGACGCGAGGATCACGCTGACGAGGCGCCGCTCGCGGCGCGTCAGGCCCGTGACCGAGGCGGGCGTGCTCGAGGACAACTCGGAGACGAGCTCGGCGAGCGCGCCCAGCTCCTCGAGGACGGCCTTCGCGGGGGGGCGCTCCTCGGGCCGCTTGGCGAGCAGCCGCATCACGAAGGCGTCGAGCTCGCGCGGCAGCCCGGCGGCGAGCGCGCTCGGGCGCGGGGCCTCCTCGAAGACCACCCTGGCCAGCAGGGCCAGCGGGTGCGCCGCGGTGAAGGGCGGCCGGCCGGTCAGGCACGCGAACAGGACGCACCCGAGCGAGTAGATGTCCGCGCGGGCGTCGACCTCGCCCTCGCCGATCACCTGCTCGGGCGCCATGAACGACGGCGTGCCCACCGTCGCCCCGGTGCGCGTCAGCGAGGACGTCGCGTCCGCGAGGCGCGCGAGGCCGAAGTCGACGATCGTCGCCCGCTCGATCTCGCCGTCCGGGAGGAAGATGTTCTGGGGCTTGACGTCGCGGTGAACGACGCCGTGCGCGTGCGCGAACGCGAGCCCCTCGGCCACCCGGGCCAGGAGCCTGAGCGCGGACGCCGGCTCCAGCCGCCCCCGCGAGAGCCGCGCCCCGAGGTCTTCCCCCTTGAGCCACTCCATCACGAGGTAGAGCTCACCGTCCGGCGTCTGCCCGTGCGCGATGTACTGGACGATGCAGGGGTGCGACAGGGCGGCCAGCGCGCGCGCCTCGCGCGCGAACCGGCTGCGCTTCTCCTCGGTCGGCTCCCTGAGGACCTTGATCGCCACGGGAGCGCCGCTCGCGGCGTCGCGCGCGCGGTAGACGGTGCCGATGCCGCCCTTCCCGGCCTGCCGCTCGATCGTGTAGCGCGCCCCCAAGCGCTCCCCGGGTGTCATCGCCGCACGATTATCTCATGAAATTGCGGGCGTGTGTCCGCCAGGGACAATCCGCGCCGGCGGTCCATGAGGCCAGTCTCCGCCGGGTCGCGAAGAGGCCTGATTGTGTGATCGTGACGACCTCACCTGGTTTTTGCGGCATCGTGTCGCGCCACCGCTGCGCGCGGCACGCCGGAGCGTCGTGTGGCTCACTTCCCGGAGCCGAGCGGGCGCTGTGCTACAACGTAAGCAAGGCCTGTCCTGAAGGAGCGTGCGCCATGATGAACGCGTGTGTCCAAGCCCTCGCCGATGCCATGGATCTCGGTTCGCTGCTGCAGGAGGTCCGGGATCGACATGGCGAGTTCGACCTCCTGGCGCACTGGACGCAGGGCGAGTTCCACCACGACGTGGTCATTCGGATCGATCGCTTCGCGCCGCTTCCGGGCTCGGTGCTCGTCGTGAGCACGAACTGCAACGGCGGGGTCAAGGAGGTGCTGTGCTTCGGCGAGGTCCCGGACCGCTACGCCCTCTGGCACCATCGCTGCCCCGGGGAGCCGGAGTTCACCGGCGCGCTGCCGCCCATCGTCGCGCAGGCCCGGACGCCGCATTACTTCGATCCGTGCGAGCTGCTCGCGGCCGACGCGCGCAGCGAGCTGCGCCCCGAGTTCCGC
Organism: Sorangium sp. So ce1128; assembly: GCA_051717205.1. Classification (GTDB taxonomy): domain Bacteria; phylum Myxococcota_A; class Polyangia; order Polyangiales; family Polyangiaceae; genus Sorangium. The sequence continues at coordinate 11,879,869 of CP181432.1, read as the reverse complement.
GAGCGCGACGTGGGAGGCGGCTGGCGTCCGCGCTGCGGGCAGCCGGGCTCGACGCGCGAGCCCGGAGAGACGAGGCGCGTAGGTAAAAGAAGCCCGAGCGCCCCACGACGAAGTGTGGCGTGGCGAACAGATGAGCCAGGACCGCGAGCGTCGCACCGTCTCGTCCACGGATTCCAGAGCGCCTTCGGGCGCAGCGCAGAGCGTGAAAAGCGGCGTATGGGCGGCCGCAGGCCCACGTCGCCCTGGTGGGCGGTCCTCGGGCCCGCGGTATTGCTGCGGTAGGCTACGCGGCGTCGCCGAGCGCCTTTTGGCGCAGGACGGTGCTCTTCCAGTACGTAGCCGCTCCGCCGACTGCGTTTTTGACATGGCCAGCTTCGGTTGCACGCTGTGAGGCGCCAGGAGGGGCGATGCCCTCCTCGACGTACAGGAGCGAGTGATGCCACGAAGCAGGGATTTGGTGCAGCTGCGAGCAGCGCTGTCGACGCATCGAGAGCAGCAGAGGCGTGGGAAGTATCCGAGCGAGCTGCGAAGACGGGCGGAGGCGTACGCCAAAGAGCGCTGCCGTGCGGGGGCGACGCCGACGGAGATCGCCACGGAGCTCGGTGTCCGCAAGATCACCGCCGATCGATGGGTATCTGGAGGTGAGCGTGCGGACGAGGGCGTGTTGCCAGCAAGCTCGCGGTCGTGGTTCGCCATGGATGCGACTGGCACCGCCATCCGGGCCAAAGAGAAGCACCGCTATGGGCATGTCTTCGTCCTGGTGGCGCCGGGCGATGGGGTGCTGTTTCGCTACACCCCGACGTACGACGGACCCACCGTTGCGAAGCTCTTCGGCGGCTACCAGGGGACCCTCGTCGCCGATGCCTCGGCCAACCACAACGTGCTCTTCGGGCCGGGCAAGGCGCGTGAGGCCGGCTGCTGGAGTCACGCACGAAGGCGCTTCTTCAAGGCGTTCAAAGCCGGGGCGGGCAAGGAGGCGGCGTTCGCGCTCCAGACCATCCAGGCCCTCTTCCGCATCGAGGAGGAATCCGCCTTGCTCAGCCCGGGCGAGCGCCTCGCGCTCCGGCAGCGCGAGTCCGCCCCGCTGATCGAGAGACTCTTCGCCTGGGTCGAGACGCAACGGCTGGTCGTCCCGGAGCATGCGCCTCTGCGCGAAGGGCTGGTCTATCTGCACAACCAGAGGGAGGCGCTCTGCGAGTTCCTCTCCAATGGGGAGATCCCCATCCACAACAATGCCAGCGAGAGAGCATTGCGCCGCGCCGTCAAGGGACGGCGCAACTGGCTCTTCCACGGCAGCGACGAGCATGCTGTCCGGGCTTGTGCCATCACGTCGCTCATCGCCACCTGCCAGGTGCACGGGCTCGACCCCGAGCTCTACTTGCAGGAGATCCTGACCGTCGCTCCGAGCTATCCGCTCAGTCACATCCTCGACTTGAGCCCCAAGCACTGGGTCGCGACTCGACAACGCCTCATCGCCGAGGGGCGGCTCAAGTACCTGGACTTGGCTCGGATCACCGGCTCGCGGCTCGTCTTGCGCGATCGCTGATCGCGACCCGTCGCACGCCTCCGTCTCGCGCACAGCTTTCGTGGCGTCCTCCGCGGCCGAGCCAGGCGCGCGTCCGCTCCGCGCCGAGGGGCGTCGGCTCGGCGAGCCGGTGCTGCGCTCGCTTCTCTCCGCCGGGTTCGGGCTCGTCTTGGGGCGAATCCTTTTCGCTTCGCCTCCGCGCTGCTCGTCCGCGCCTCGGGTCGGCGGACGCCTGCCTATCTGCTCCACAGACGGCTGGTCAGCACGCCTGCGGCGCCGGACACCAGCGGCCTCGACCGCCCCTGCGCTCTCGTGCTGCCCGACCGCATGACGTGCGCGTCCCTTCGCGCTTGCCGGGGCGCCCTCGCTTCCTTGCCAGGCGACATGCGGCGCTGACAGCTCGAGCACCCTCGCCGTCGTGCTCGGGACGTCACCACCTGCCTGTCCGGGCCGTCGCTTCGCCATTGCCAGGCGACTCTACGCACTCGGCTGTCTTCCACAAGGACGCTTCGGAACGCGGTCAGCGGAGCAGCTACCAACGCCGTGCTCGTCGGCCCCAACGGCGTCGGCAAGACCATGATCCTCAAGAACGTCGCCCACCAGGCCGTCGTCCGAGGCCACACGGTCCGCTTCTCGACCGCGAGCGACATGCTCGCCGATCTCGCCGCGCAGGAATCCTCGGCCGCGCTCGCGCGCCGGCTGCACCGCTACACGGTCCCCGCGCTTCTCTGCATCGATGAAGTCGGCTACCTCTCCTATGATAGCCGCTACGCCGACCTGCTCTTCGAGGTCGTCACCCGTCGCTACGAGGCGCAGAAGCCGATCCTGCTCAGCACGAACAAGGCCTTCGCCGACTGGGGTCAGGTCTTCCCGCACGCCGCGTGCGTCGTCACGCTCGTCGACCGGCTCGTGCACCGCGCCGAGGTGATCGAGATCGAGGCCGAGAGCTACCGGCTCAAGGAAGCCAAGGAGCTGAGCGCCATCCGCAGCAAGCAGCGCCGCTCCAAAAAGCACTGAGCGGCCTCTTCACCGGTGAACTTCACCGGCATCGGGTGCGGACTTCACCGGTGAACTTCACCGAATTCCCGCGGGTTGCCGCGATCATCTACAGGTGCCGAGGCGGGTGCGCGGACCGCTCTGCGCGGCCGGGGCACTCGCCTCCGAGGGGGGCGCGAGCGGCGCGCCGTCGCGCTCCACGCTCACGGCTACCGCAGCGCCGGACCCGGCTTCGTCGGCTTGCTCTTCGGAGGTTTCGGCGATGACCTCGTCGGACCTCGGGCGGCGCGGTGAGCACCCATTGCCGTACGGGCACGTCGGGCAGGACGTGCTCGACGAGGTGCGCGGCCGAGTCGCACATCCGCCGGGCGCTGCAGCTCGGGCACGCGCCGCGGCACTTGCAGGAGCAGGCAACGAGGATCTCCTTCCGACACGTCGGACACACGACGCGCGCGAAGCCCCACGGCAGGAGCCCGCAGCGAAGGTAGCGGCGAAGCTCTTGTTCGATGTAGCGCGGCAGGGATCTGCCGCGCTCCTCGCGCACCGTCGCAAGGAAGGTCTCGAGGTGCTCGCGCACTACGATGTGAAGCGCACTCTTCTCGGGCTCGCGGCGCACGTGCGCGTGCGACGCCGACCGCGCGTCGGCGGGGCGCGTGACGGCGAGGGGTTGGGTCGCAGCCGGAGCGAGCACGGCGGCGGCCGAACGCGAAATGCGGGCCGCGACCGAGATGCTGTGATTTCGCGGACTTCAGGAGCGCCGCACCCTGGCGGCGCCAGGGTGGAGGGTGGCGGCCGCCACCCCATCGGGCCGCAGCCGCAGAGATCGCCGCAGAAGGATACCGCCTGCTGGGAGGCATGCCACGTCGCGGCGAGCAGCAGGCTCACGCTGCGACAGAAAAACTTCGCTCCGGCAGTATCCGCTCTCGTGGTGAGCCGGTCCGATGGCGATCTGCTACTGCCATTGGTGAAACCGTTGATTCGCCAGAACGATCCTGAAATTCTCTGCTCTGCCGTAAGCTCCGTCCGGGGTCTGCGCGGTAACCTCGAACTCCTTACAAAGAATGCCTGTGGTTCGATGAGGAAGCTTCCATGCGTCCGGAGCGGACGAGGAGTTCGAGCCTCTTGGCCGAGCAGCTGGGCACCGTCGCGGAGGGCGTCGCCCAGCGCGCGACCGCCACGCCGGAGGCGCTCGCCGAGACCAAAGACGTGCAGAGCTGCTTCGCGACGCGCTGGGCCGAGTAGCCTACGGCCTCACCCTGCGCGCCGAGGACGAGTGCACCAAAAGGCCGTCAAGGCCGCCTTCAAGGCGTCCGGGTACAACGTGAAGCAGCTCCTGATCGAGCTCACGCAGACGGACGGTTTCCTCTACACGGCTGCATGGTAGGAGGGGTTATTATGTCGAACTTTCGTTTGAGCCGACGCGCCGTGCTGCGCGGTGCTGGCGCCATCGCGATCGCGCTCCCGTGGCTGGAGATCATGGGAACCGAGCGCCTGGCGCGCGCGGCCCCCGCCCCCGCCCGGCGCTTCCTCGCCGTCTACACGCCCGGCGGGACCGTGATCGACCGCTGGCGTCCGACCGGCACCGAGACGAGCTTCACCCTGGGCCCCATCCTGGCGCCGCTCGCGCCGGTGCAGGACCGGCTGCTCGTCCTCGACGGCCTCGACATGAAGAGCGCGCGCGGTGAGCAGCACCAGAGCGGGATCATCGCCTGGCTCACGGGCACGCAGCAAGAGGGCTCCACGAACGGCGGTTACGGGAGCGGGCCGTCCATCGATCAGGTGATCGCCTCCCAGATCTCCGCCGGTATCAAGGCGAAGGCGAGCATCCAGCTCGCGGTGCGCTGGGCGACGGGCAAGTCCCACGGCCTGATGACGCCGATGAACATCGCCAACTTCGAGGACACCGCGCCGTACAGCCCCATCCCGCCGCGCCTCGATCCGGTGGAGATCTTCTCCGAGCTCTTCGGCACGCTGGACCCCGGCGCCAGCGACGACGCCGCCCGTCGCCTCGCGCGGAAGCGATCGATCCTCGACTTCCTCGACCGGCGCTACGCCGCCCTCTCCGCGCGGCTCGGCGCCGCCGACCGGCAGAAGATCGACCAGCACCTCACAAAGATCCGCGAGATCGAGATGAGCCTCAGCAACCTGCCGGCCACGACGAGCGCCTGCCAGCCCCCGGATCTGGTCGACACGTCGGATTACAACCCGAGCACGGGGCTCAACGCGGACGACAACGGCGTGATCGTGGACAGCTCGACCGACGCGGCGATCCCCAAGGTGGGCAAGCTGATGACGGACATGCTGGTGATGGCGCTCGCCTGCGACATCACCGCGGTCGGCACCCTGCAGTGGAGCGACACCGAGGCGAAGCACACGTTGCCGTGGCTGAACCTGGCCGAGAACCACCATTTCTACCAGCATAACGGCGGCTTCAGGCCGGCCGAGTGCGAGCTCATCCACACCTGGTACTCGGAGCAGCACCTCTATCTCTTGCAGGAGATGGACAAGGTCGACATGGGCGGGCACTCGCTGCTCGACGAGAGCGTCGTCTTCTTCGGCTCCGAGATCTCGGATCCGGCGACCCACGCGAAGACGGACATGCCGTTCCTGCTGGCCGGCGGCGGCGGGGGCCTGCGCACCGGGCGCTGGGTCCGGTACCCGAGCCTCCCGCACAACAACCTGCTCGTCTCGATCTTGAACCTGTTCGGCGACACCCGGACCACGTTCGGCGACCCCCGGTACTGCACCGGGCCGCTCACGAACCTCACGTAGGCATTTCCCGCGATGCCTGGCTGCGAGCTCGGATGAGTTGCGCGCGTCAGAGCCGCTTTCAGTGGCTCGGAGCCCACGAAGCACCTACGGACCGACGTAGCGGTAGACGCGGAGCCAGTCGTACTCGGCGCGCGTGGGGGCGGTGCTGCTGTCGACGGCTCGGGGAACTGGAGGTGGCCGGTGGCTGGATCAGCGGGCGGGATGTTCACCATGTGGTTGAACTGAACGCGATCGGCGTCTTTGCCCAAAAACTCGATGTCAAGCTCGTTCCAGTCGTCGGGGGGCCATGGGGCATAAATGAGCACCAGAGAAGAGACGACTGCGGAGCCCTGCGCAAACCGAGTTGACGCTTCTATTTTTCCGTAGGTCAGCGTCTCGCGAGAGCGCATTTCCACGCCGCGGAAGGGCTTGCTAGCCCTATTTTCGCGAAGCCGACAGGGGTCGGCTGTGTAGACGCACGGCGCGCACTGAAAATCGTGCACGCCCTATGCGGCGACCTGTCGTCGCTACATGAACGAAGATGCACATCTTCAAGCGTGAGGTGGACGGTCGCCGCTACCGGATCGCGGCTCAGTCGGTGTGGGACGCGGCAGCGGGTCGCTCGGCCGCGAGGCAGGTTGTCCTCGGGCCGGCGGACCCGCCGCCGACGGTCGACCTCGGGCGAACTCGGACGGTCGGAACGAGGGCGGTGGGGGACGTCGGCGCGCTCGTTTGGGTTGCCGAGCAGCTCGACCTCGTGAGGCTGATCAACGAGGCGTGCGGTGACTACGGCTCGAAGAACGGGCCGTCCGTGGGCGAGATGGCTGTTGCCGTCGCGCTTCAGCGCGCATGCGCGCCGGGCCCGAAGTGTGATCTGGGGGACTTCCTCGACGGCGCATTGCCGCGGGTCTCGTGCCTGCCCGGGTCAGCGTTCACGGGCCAGGCGTTTCACCGCATCGCGCAGCAGGTCACCGATCAGGAGCTGGAGGCCGCGCAGGTGGCGATCGCTCGGGCGGCGATCGGTCGGTTCGCTCTGTCAGCCGACGTGCTGGCGTTCGACACGACCAACTTCGACACGCACATCGCGACAACGACCCCCGGCGAGCTGGCGCGTCGCGGCCATGCCAAGAGCAAACGAAGCGACTTGCGGGTAGTAGGACTCGGCCTGCTCGTGAGCGAGACCGGGCACGTGCCGCTCTTGTACCGCGCCTTCGGCGGCAACAGCTCGGATCAAGCCGTGCTCGAGGGGTGCCTGCAAGGGCTGAGCGAGCTGCACAGCGCGCTCGACGCCGGGGAGCAACGAACCAGCCCCGGTCAGCGGACACTCGTACGCGACGGGGGCTTCTGGAGCCCGCAGTTGGAGCTTCATCTGGAAGTCACCGGCTACTACAGCCTCATCTCGTTGCCTCTGGGACACAGCGCTGCCGAATGGGCATTGCAGCAAGCTGCGCAGAAAGGCGCGATGCGGCACCTGACCGGACAGTACCAGGACGTACGCGCTGCCCGCGTCCGGACCCAGGTCGGCGACCTTGACCGCACGCTCGTCGTCATCGAGAGCCTCACGCTGCTCGAGGGGCGAAAGCGCGGCATCGAAGCGCGGCTGACCAAGGCCAAGGAGGAACTGGGCAGGCTTGAGGCGCTGGTGGAGGCCGGCCGCATTCGACGCGCGTCGCTCGAGCAGCGCGTACGCAAGGCGCTCGCGCGCGAGCACTTGGCCAGCTTCGTCGTGGTCGAGATTGGCGGCGAAGAGCAGGCCCCGACGCTGAGCTGGCGGGTCGACGCCGCTCGCCGGCGAGAGCTCGAGGCAACGCGCCTGGGCAAGCGTGTGCTCTGCACCGACCACCACACATGGAGCACCGAACGCATCGTCCATGCCTTTCGCGGCCAGTGGAACGTCGAAGAGCTCTTCCGTCGCTCGAAGAAGGGAGGCGTTGTGCCCTGGGGTCCCTCACATCAGTGGGCCGACGGCTCGCTGCGGCTTCACACCTTCGCGACGGTGCTCGGGCTGATGCTCGTCAGCCTGGCACGCATCGCCCTTGGCACCGACGCCTCCGCCCGCGCCATGATGGACAGCCTCGGCGACATCCGCGCCACGCTGGTCCGGACCGCAACGGGCGCCCAGGGACGGCGCCCCACGATCCCGCTCGCGCCCGAACTGAATGCAGAACAGCGCCGCGCTGCGCGCATCTTCGAGCTCGACCGCTGGCTTCCGGGTCTTTCTTCATCTAGACGACGACAAAGCGCAGCACCTGGAAAGCAAGCACCTTCCTAAACGTCAGGAACGCGCGTTGCGAAAGTAGGGCTAGGACGAGCCGGCCGGATCACGAAAGGCAGAACCGCGCGGGCCACCAACGCGGGCTGGCGATCGGGGATGCGCGTGGGACGAAAAGGCCCAAGAACGAGGGCGCCGCTCGCATGGGGTCGAGCTGCGGGCAGAGGTTGGCCTTCGGCACGCGCGCGATGCTCGCGAATCGCAGGGGTTACTGTGGAGGCTATTTCGATCCGCGCAAGGGTGTAGCGCTGTGGTCGACGATGGCGAGCACCAGGAGTGCTCCAGCGGCCGACAGGGCTAATTCGAGTGGATCGAGGATGGGACGATGGGTCGCGTGCCAAACACCCGGAATGAAGAAGAGCGGAAGGAACACCAGCGCAGCACCGATGGCGGCACCGAGTACGCACAATGCGCCGGTGAACGGAGAGTTGGAAGTGCGCCCACCGATGATCTCCGCGAGCAACCAGGTCGCAAGGCCCGTGGTGACGGGTAGGGAGAACGGGTAGATAAAGAATATGGCAATGCCAGCGGGTTCTCCGCAGAATTCCAAGCGCTGCAAGCCATCGCAGAGGTATTGAAAAAGATACTCGAGTTGCGGGCCCGCGCTCCATGCTCCTGTCGCTGCGCCGAGGAGAGAGCCGATCGTCCGCGCGAACCTGGGACGGTTCGTGTGTTTCGACAAGGCGCTCCACATCCCCGCGGCGATGACGGCATTGACCAGGGCTAGGACACCGGCGATGAGAAGCCACATCTTCATGACCGCGTTTCCACGAGGTGCGAGGGCTCGTCCGCCCAACGCCCTGGGCTTCTGCCGCGCGTGGGTGCGCTACGCGTACCCACGCGTCGGTCAGCAAGCCCTTGTTGGACGGCTCGTAGGTTTCATACAGGATCCGAGGTCAGCAGGGCCGGTCTTTCACGCGGCCCTCGCGCTTCACGTACTGATGGCCGTTCCAGATCGCCTTCCCACGTCCTTCGACACAACGGCCGGCGACGTACCCGCGAATATCGAAGAACCCTCGGGTCTTCTTCGGGCCGACCATCCGCAAATGTAGCCCTTCGATGCGACCGATCATCTTCCAACGTCGATCGGCGCCCTTCTGAAAGATGTAGTCGAGCTCCGCGCCCGTGCCGGTAAACCCCTTGTCCGTCACGAACCATTCTTTCGAGCCATCTCCGTCCAGATCGACCGAACTACCGTGGAGATCGAGATCGTCGCACCGACGGAGGTTGCGGCAGGAGACCGGGGTTCCCCGAGACGCGTAGTCCTGCGCCACACGGCGCAAGATGTCGATCGGGAGGGCTTCCGGAGAGCTCAGAGTCAAGTCATTGAGCGCAATCGCCTTGTTCGCCGTCCGCGCATCGGCGCGAGGGACGTGCGTCATCAAGCTGATCGCTCCGACCCCAATTCCGATGACGATGGGACGCCCGCAGGTGAAGAAACGACTCACGCGGGCAACCTACTGCAAGCCCTAAAGCGGGTCAAGATTGGGGCGTCCTCGTCCGACATCGTGAGACATTGACGCCGGGCGCGCCGAGGAGCAACTGGGCCGCCCAATCGTGGAGGCTCCGCGACAGCGTGGACCATGCCCCGAGGGCGTCAATGGCGTGCCTGAACGGAGAAACCGCCACGTGAGGCTCGGTCTCTGTCCGCCCAACGACCGCGGCTCTGCCGCCGAGCGAAGCGAGGTCGGCAGCAGTCGCTTGTTGGACAGTACATACGTCTACTGTCCACCTGATCGCCTGCGTTTTCGTCTCATCGCTTTTGCCTTGTTTCGCTGTGCTCGTTCTTGCATGACGCCACCGTCATACCCGATGGCCGACGAGGTCTTGCTGCGGCTTCGATGAGCGCAGGATTGGCAATAGCGCTGTCGAAAATCTTCGCTCACCCGATGGGCGTCGGGCGTTCGCACCAGGGATTCCTTATGAAGCTTTTGACATACAATCTTGAGTAGAGGGCGTTCCGCAAACATCGTGATCGGTGACTCGCGATGGCCGCCATGTTCTGCATGAACGATATGCTCGCACCAGTCACGCCTCTCCCTTACCACTTGCCCCCAGCACAGCAAGCTGTGCAACATATTGGCTGCCCGAGATGCCGGTAGCTGGTATGCAGCAACCAGGGTGTTAGCCATAAACTCTAGTTGGTCGTCTCCAGCGTCGCGGATGATTTCTTCCTCGGACTTTGCAGCAAACTGCATGATCTCAGCGCGTAGGTAAAAGAAGCCCGATCGCCCCACGACGAAGTGTGGCGTGGCGAACAGATGAGCCAGGGCCGCGAGCGTCGCACCGTCTCGTCCACGGGTTCCAGAGCGCCTTCGGGCGCAGCGCAGAGCGTGAAAAGCGGCGTATGGGCGGCCGCAGGCCCACGTCGCCCTGGTGGGCGGTCCTCGGGCCCGCGGTATTGCTGCGGTAGGCTACGCGGCGTAGCCGAGCGCCTTTTGGCGCAGGACGGTGCTCTTCCAGTACGGCGGCCGCCGCGTCGGCGCTGGGTGAGCGACCTGGAACGTCGGTCGGCTGGCCGAGCGCGGAGAGGAAGCGGACGATGCTGCTTGGCTCGGTCACCATGGCGACGAGCTCCATCCTGCCCTTGCAGGCTGGGCACTGGAGCACATCGATCGAGCGCGCCCGCTGAGGCGCCGCGCGAGAGGCCGACCCACCCCAGCGACCGACAGCGACCCAGCCGCCTGGATCGTGCTCGGTGCGCCGATCCAGGAAGGTTCCACTTTCTGCGACGCGACCGCACAGCTATGTCGGCGCGCGGTTCGCCCGGCCCCGCGCCCGGGGGTCGCTCTTCTTTTCGAGGTGCTTCCATGCAGAAAGCGTTGAGAGTCGCGGTTGTGTTCGTGGGCCTCCTGGTCCACTCGCTCGGGTGCAGTTCGGAGGGCGACACCGCGAGCACAGGCGCGGGCGGGAGAGAACCAGCATCGTCGGCGAGCTCAGGCGCGGGCGGGAGAGAACCAGCATCGTCGGCGAGCTCAGGAGCCGGCGGGGGCGCAACGACCTCCTCGGCGAGCTCAGGAGCCGGCGGCACCGGCGGCGGCGCGCCATGTGTCCCTGTCGACGACGGAAACCCGTGCACCGACGACGTGTGCGAAGGCGGCATGCCCAAGAACCCGCCTAAGGCTCCGGGCACCGTCTGCGGCATGGCGCAGGGCACGCCGCTCGTGTGCGACGACAGCGCCGTCTGCGGCGGCTGCACCGCGCCCGCCGACTGCTTCGGCGACGATAACGAATGCAGGACACGCACGTGCGACGGCGGCGTCTGCGGCGTCTCCTTCACGCCCGCGAACACCGCGGTCGGGGCGCAGACGGCGGGCGACTGTCGTAAGGCGGTCTGCGACGGGAGCGGCGCGGTCCTCGAGATTGACGACAACGCCGATCTGCCCTCCGATGACGGCAACGCCTGCACCGAGGAGGTCTGCGAGGCTGGCGCGCCTGCCCATCCGCCGAAGGGAAACGGAGCGGGCTGCGACGACGGCGATGCATGCACGCTGGCCGACACCTGCCAAGTCGGTGTCTGCACAAGCGGGGCGCCTGTGGTGTGCGCCGCGCTGGACCAGTGCCACGCGCAAGGTACGTGCGACCCGTCCACGGGTGTCTGCTCTAACCCCGCGAAGGCGGACGGCATCGCGTGCGACGACGGCGACGCGTGCACGCTCGTCGATAGCTGCCAGGCGGGCGCCTGCACGGGCGCGACGCCCGTGGCGTGCGCGGCGCCGGATCAGTGCCACGCGCAAGGCACGTGCGACCCGGCCACGGGCGTCTGCGATAACCCCGCCAAGGTGGACGGCGCCGCCTGCGACGACGGCGACGCGTGCACGCTGGCCGACACCTGCCAGGCCGGCGCCTGCACCTCTGGGCCCCCGCTCACCTGCGGCGTGGGTGAGACGTGCGTCGCCGGAGCGTGCCTCACGTCGTGCACAGGGACGCTCGGGCTTCCCGGGCCGCCGCTGCTGCCGGCAGGTGACGCTCCGACTGCCGTCGCGGCGGCCGATCTCGACGGCGACGGAAAGCCCGACCTCGCGGTCGCGAATTTCGCGAGCGACACCGTGAGCGTGCTTTACAACCAGGGCAACGGCGCCTTCGCCCCCAAGGTCGATTACGCGGTGGGCGATGAGCCCTCTTCGGTCGCGGCGGCTGATCTCGACGGCGACGGTATGCCCGACCTCGCGGTCGCGAATTTCGCGAGCGACACCGTGAGCGTGCTTTACAACCAGGGTAACGGCGCCTTCGCCCCCAAGGTCGATTACGCGGTGGGCGATGGGCCCCGTTCGGTTGCGGCGGCCGATCTCGACGGCGACGGTATGCCCGACCTGGCCGCCGCGAATTCCTTGAGCAACACCGTGAGCGTGCTTTACAACCAGGGCAACGGCGCCTTCGCCCCCAAGGTCGACTATGCGGCGGATCGTGGTCCCAATTCGGTCGTGGCGGCCGATCTCGACGGCGACGGCAAGCCCGATCTCGCCGTGGCGAATTGGCTCAGCGACACCGTGAGCGTGCTTCATAACCAGGGTAACGGCGCCTTCGCCCCCAAGGTCAACTACGCGGTGGGCGATGAGCCCTATTCGCTCGATGAGCCCTATTCGCTCACGGCGGCCGACCTCGACGGCGACGGCAAGCTCGACCTCGCCGTCGCGAATCGCCGAAGCGACACCATGAGCATGCTTTACAACCAGGGCAACGGCACCTTCGCCTCCGCGGGGAGCGGCGGAGCGGGCGATGAGCCCTATTCGGTCGCGGCGGCCGACCTCGACGGCGACGGCAAGCTCGACCTCGCCATCGCGAATGGGAGCAGCGCCACCGTGAGCGTGAGGATCAAAGGCAGCGGCCCCGGCTACCACGTATTCACCTACTCGGTGGGCAGTGGCCCCACTTCGGTCGCGGTGGCGGACCTAACCGGCGACGGCAAGCCCGACCTCGCCGTCACGAATTCCGGGGGCGACACCGTGAGCGTGCTGGTCAACCAGGGCAACGGCGCCTTCGGGCCCAAGGTCGGCTTCGCAGCGGGTAACAACCCCGACTCGATCGCGGCGGCGGACCTAACCGGCGACGGCAAGCCCGACCTCGCCGTCGTGAATCTCTGGGACGATAAGGTGACCGTGCTGGTCAATCAGGGCAACGGCGTCTTCGGCCCCGTGGTCAGCTACGCGGTGGGCGAGGCCGCCGCCTCGGTCGTGGCGGCGGACCTGACCGGCGACGGCAAGCCCGACCTCGCTGTCGCGAATTCCGTGAGCGACACAGTGAGCGTGCTTCACAACCAGGGCAACGGCACCTTCGCCCCCAAGGTCGATTACGTGGCGGGCTACTACCCCTCTTCGGTCGTGGCGGCGGACCTGACCGGCGACGGCAAGCCCGACCTCGCTGTCGCGAATGCCGACAGCGACACAGTGAGCGTGCTTTACAACCAGGGCGACGGCACCTTCGCCCCCAAGGTCGACTACGCGGCGGGCGACGGCCCCTGGTCGGTCGCAGCAGCGGACCTGACCGGCGACGGCAAGCCCGACCTCGCGGTCGCGAATGTCTTCAGCGACACAGTGAGCGTGCTTTACAACCAGGGCGACGGCACCTTCGCCCCCAAGGTCGACTACGCGGCGGGCGACGGCCCCTGGTCGGTCGCAGCAGCGGACCTGACCGGCGACGGCGAGCCCGACCTCGCTGTCGCGAATGCCGACAGCGACACAGTGAGCGTGCTTTACAACCAGGGCGACGGCACCTTCGCCCCCAAGGTCGACTACGCGGCGGGCGACCACCCCTCTTCGGTCGCGGCGGCGGACCTGACCGGCGACGGTAAGCCCGACCTCGCGGTCGCGAATGCCTTCAGCGACACCGTGAGCGTGCTTTACAACCAGGGCAACGGCACCTTCGTCTCCATGGGCAGCTACGCTGCGGGGGGCGATATTCCCAGCTCGATTGCGGCGGCCAACCTTACCGGAGACGGCAAGCCCGACCTCGCCGTTACCAGCGGCGGCACCGTGAGCGTGCTGGTCACGACCTGCCTCCCGTAGCGCCGCCGCGCAAGCGCCGTATCCCCTTCAGCGACCGATGACGGTCAGGTGAGCACGCTCGACCGGCCGATTTCGACCGCTCGCGGTCGCATCGCGGCGGCCCTTCGCCCCTCAAACGGGTACTTTTGCGGTAAAAATGGGCGGTCGACCGGCCAATCTCGACCGCTCGCAATCAAAATCAGGCGTAGAAGCGCCCTCCGGCGACCGATCGTGATCAAAAATGGGCGGTCGACCGGCCGATTTCGACCGCTCGCGGTCGGACCCGGGCGGTCAACCGGCGTCCGAACCGTCGCCGGTCGGGCGGTGACGCCTACATATCGGTGTTCTCAGGGCCCGCGGGGGCAGCCTCGGGAGCTTCGGCCTCGGCGCTCGGCTTGCGGCTCCCTCGGTTGGCGAAGAGGGAGGGGGCGATCTCGGCGCGTAGGTAAAAGAAGCCCGAGCGCCCCACGACGAAGTGTGGCGTGGCGAACAGATGAGCCAGGACCGCGAGCGTCGCACGGTCTCGTCCACGGGTTCCAGAGCGCCTTCGGGCGCAGCGCAGAGCGTGAAAAGCGGCGTATGGGCGGCCGCAGGCCCACGTCGCCCTGGTGGGCGGTCCTCGGGCCCGCGGTATTGCTGCGGTAGGCTACGCGGCGTAGCCGAGCGCCTTCTGGCGCAGGACGGTGCTCTTCCAGTACGGCGGCCGCCGCGTCGGCGCTGGGTGAGCGACCTGGAACGTCGGTCGGCTGGCCGAGCGCGGAGAGGAAGCGGACGATGCTGCTTGGCTCGGTCACCATGGCGACGAGCTCCATCCTGCCCTTGCAGGCTGGGCACTGGAGCACATCGATCGCAAACGTGCGGCGCAGAAGCTCGGCCCACGGCCGATAGCCGCCGCGCTTGCGTTTGGGAGCGGGCTCATGGTCCGTCTGCGGACGCCTTGAACATCGAGCCGGGCTTCGCGGCGAGGGAGCGCAGGTACCACGCCGCGAAATTCGAGAGATCGGCCGCGAGCCACTCCGCGGCCGCGCGCTCTACCCGTGCGGACATGGCGCGGGGATCCGGGCGCAAGAGCCAGATCTGGGCCCCCCACTGCGAAGGCGTCGAGGGCCGCCTCGTCGGCGGAGGCGCCGCGGGTGGGGCGCGCTGCCCGGGCCGGGGCGCGGGGCTCGGCGGCCGCGGCGCGCTCGGGGGCCGCTCCGGGGATCCCCCACGCAGCGAGCGCCTGTTCCAGCGCCTCGGCCGCGCTCGCAGGCGTCGCACGGATCGCGAACAGCCCCTCGACCATCCTGGCCGGGGGCCGCTCGAACCCCGCCCCCAACGGGTCATCGTCGTACCAGCCCGACAGGCTGAACACCGGCCCGGGCGCGAAGGCCGCCGGGTAGAGCATCGCGAGGTTGCGCAGCACGAGATCGCAGCGAACCACCGGCGGCAAGTCGCCCCCGTACGCTCGCCACGCCGCGTCGGCGTCGGTGTCGAGCACCCGGTGCTCGTTTTCCCGGTCGATCAGCCGCGCCGTCGAGAGCGCGGCTCGATAGAAGCACAGGGCCCGGTCTTGCGTCGGTGCGGTATTTTTCATCGAAGCCCGGGCGGCGGAGGAGAGTAGAGCGAACGCGGGCGAAATGTCGATCCTCCGCGCGCGGAGCCGCCCCCGCGCTCTCCGAGGTGCGCCGATGGACTACCGCCGCGCCGGAGGAGCGCAGCGAGGAGCCTCTTCCGTTGAGTTCGCCCCGCCCTCAGCTTTCCGCCGGGAGCCCATGCGAGCTCGCATCGTCGCCGTGCGCACGGCTCGCGACCGCGCGCGTGCCCCGCAGCTTGCCGCGCTGCCCGCCTGCTGATAGCTCGCTGGGCGCAATCAGGAAGAGAGGCAACGGATGAGCGAATACCGGACAACCGCGGCGGCGCCGGTGCTGGTGGCGGCGTTCATGGATCAGATCTTCGGCGTCGACCCGGTCACCGGGCGCGTGCTCTGGGAGCACAAGCAGGGCGGCGCCGGGTATTCGTCCACTGCGCTCCTGATCACGCCTGCGGCGATCTACGCGGCGACCTTCAGCAGCATCGCCTGCCTGCGTTACCCGACGGGCGAGCTGCTCTGGCAGGCGGAGACCGCCGCGCACGGCCGCGCCACGCTCCTCCTGGAGGGAGACCGGCTCTTCGTCGCCAAGCAGGGCGAGATCGAGTGTTTCTCGCTCACCGGCCAGAGCCTCTGGCACAACCGGTTCAAGGGCAAAGGGATGGCCCCAGTCGCCCTGGGCGTGCCGGGCAACGTCGCCCAGGCCGGCGACAAGGACTGACGCCGGCCCGGGCTGGCGAAGCGGCTCGTCCAGGAGCGCCCGTGTATGCTAGCCTCGGGTCGGTCGCCGTCCTCGCACCTGCTAGGTTCACCCAGGAGTTCGATCATGGCTACACCGGCAACGGTCCACATCGATGTGGAGCTCCCTTCCGACCTTGCCCAGCTCCGCCTCCCGGAGGGGGTTGATCGACGGCTCCAGGCGCTCCTGGACAAACAGGATCGCGGAGAGGAGCTGTCGGCGGATGAGGCCATCGAAGCCGAGGGGCTCGTCGATCTCGCCGAGTTGCTCAGCCTGCTGCGGCTCCGTGCATCGCGGAAGGAGCCCGCGCCGGCGCGATGAGCCGCGACAACGTGCCCACAGCGCTCCAGCGCCGCGTTCGCGAAAGGGCAGCCGATCGACTCTTCCACCCTCGCTGGGCTCGCTGGGAAGATCACTTCGATGTCACGGAGGAGCTCCGGATCGCCGGCAAGACCCCCACAGGTCGCGCCACGGTCGCGCTGCTCCGGATGAATCGACCTCTCGTTGTCGAGATTCGACGTGAAGAGGCGTTGCGAGGCCGATTCCCGTAGAGCGCACCGCCGGGCGTTCCGAGGGAGACGCGCCGCCCACGTCGATGGAAGATGGGCGATGGCTCATCAGCCGGGCCCCACCCCACCCCCGCGCACCTCGGCCCGCGCCTCCCAGTCGATCCGGTAGGCGTACGCGCGCGCCTGCGCGGCGGCGCCGATCCGCAGGAACAGCGGCAGCGCCCGGTCGCGGAACCACTCCGCCACCGGGCCGGCGACGGCCTTGCGGCTGCCGTTCCGCCGCGCCTGGCGGACGATCGCCTCGACGCGCGGCCGCCGCAGGCGCTCGAAGGCCGCGAACGCCTGCTCCGGCTCGGCCATGTCCCGGAGGCATCTCGCGAGGAGCATGCCGTCCTCCATGGCCAGCGACGCGCCCTGACCGGCGTGCGGGGTCGCCGCGTGCGCCGCGTCGCCGATGAGGCAGACCCGGCCGGCGTGCCAGCGCGGCATCGTGAGGATGTCATGCAAAGACCACGGACCGAGCACCTCCGGGGTCGCGCGCACCACGTCGGAGGCGCGTAGGTAAAAGAAGCCCGATCGCCCCACGACGAAGTGTGGCGTGGCGAACAGATGAGCCAGGACCGCGAGCGTCGCACGGTCTCGTCCACGGGTTCCAGAGCGCCTTCGGGCGCAGCGCAGAGCGTGAAAAGCGGCGTATGGGCGGCCGCAGGCCCACGTCGCCCTGGTGGGCGGTCCTCGGGCCCGCGGTATTGCTGCGGTAGGCTACGCGGCGTAGCCGAGCGCCTTTTGGCGCAGGACGGTGCTCTTGCAGTACGGCGGCCGCCGCGTCGGCGCTGGGTGAGCGACCTGGAACGTCGGTCGGCTGGCCGAGCGCGGAGAGGAAGCGGACGATGCTGCTTGGCTCGGTCACCATGGCGACGAGCTCCATCCTGCCCTTGCAGGCTGGGCACTGGAGCACATCGATCGCCAACGTGCGGCGCAGAAGCTCGGCCCACGGCCGATAGCCGCCGCGCTTGCGTTTGGGAGCGGGCTCATGGTCCGTCTTCGCAAGCTCTTCTGGCTTCGCTGGGCGCGGGCCGATGCGCTTACGCCATGGCCTTGCGGACGCGAGCACCCCTGCGTACTTGACCGTATGAAAGCGCGGCGGCGGGACGCTGGCCGCGAGCCGACACAAGAGCGAGAGCGGATCCATAGAGGCCGCGACGGTCCCGTCGGCGAAGGCGCGCTTGAGCGACAGCCGTACCAGGCCGTCCTGCTGCAGCTCGACGCGCTCCTGGGCGATCGGGGGCCGCAGGACGTAGCGCAAGAGCGCCTCCCTCGCCGCGGCATGGTGCGCACCGGCGCGCGTCGCCGCGTGCCAGGTGAAGCCATCGAGCGAGGCGCACAGCGGCTTGTCGTAGGCGAGCGCGCTCGGCGAAGGCGGCGAGAGCCCGCGGAGCCATTGCGGTCCAGCGGGCGGCTCTCGTCCGGAGACGGCGGAGGCACAGAGCGCTGCTTCAGGCTCGTCGTCCTCGTCGATGTCGTGCTCGATCTCGAAGAGCCCGTACCGGCGGAGGTAACGCATCATCCGCCCGACGGTGTGCTCGAGCACCTGACCGACCTCGCGCGTCTGCAGGTGACCGAGCTCGTTCCACACGAGCTCTGTGCCGTCTTCGTGATAAGCCCCGTCGAGGAAGACGACGTGCAGGTGCGGATTGAGCCGCAGGTCGCTGGATGTGCGTTGCACGACCGTCACCGCGCCGCTCTTGGCTGCCGCGCGTACGCCGCGACGCTTTTCGCGCCCGCTATAGAACCGCTCGACGCTCTCGACGAAGATGCGCGTCAGCGCGCCGAACAGCGCCCCGTCCTGCGCAAGCCTGCGCCGCCAGGGGAACGGAAACGTCAGCACCCATTGTCTCAGCGCCACCTCGGGCAGAACGTCCTCGATCAGGTTCGCCGCGGTGGCGCACATGCGTCGGCCAAGGCACGACGGGCAGAAACCACGTCCTTTGCAGCTGAAGGTGCGCCATGAGGCGCAAGGAGAGACCGATGACCTGATTGAAGACGTCATCCTCGCCCGGGTCGGGCCGGGTGAAGAAGGGGGCCGCGAACGTCGCCGGAGACTGTGCCGGCGGCCTGCAACAGCCGAGCGGCCTTAACTGCCCGCGGAGAGCTTCGGCTCCGAGGCGGGCTACCGAAGGTGCCAAGGTGAAGCGAGGCGGGGCAACCCGCAGTTGAAGACGGCGATGGAATCCTCTGTACGGAGCAAAGACTCGCTATGCGAGGGATGCAGCCTGCGCTCGGTCGCTATTTCAGCGTGACTGGGTGTGCCCGACATGGGTACGCCGCCGCCATGTCCCGATTCGGCGCGCGGTCCGCGCTGCCAGGGGTACAGCCGTCCACCTACCGCACCACGGGTCTCTCCTTCGAACATGGGAACCCCGATCCGAGCGCCGGACCCGCGAAGTCCGGCAAGCCGACAGGTCCGGCGATGTCTCGGACGGGGGGCGGAGCCTCCGTAGTAGTCCGAGCGCGGGAAAGCCGCGCACATGGCGAAGGGAGGCAGTGATGGGTACGGCTTCGAAGCCGCCGGGGAAAGCCATGTATGTGGCGCCCAGGACCGATTGGGACTGGCTCCGGAACGAGCAACGCAAGCTGTACATGCGAAGCGAGAAACAGGTCGACTACGTTTTCCGCAAGCTGTGGGGGTTGGTGACTGACGCCCGCAACCTGCGGATGGCCCTCGCACGTGTCGCGAGTAATCGCGGCCGCCGAACGGCAGGCGTGGACGGCATCACGGTTGGACATGTGGCCAAACGGGCGGAGGAATTCGTCGTAGCATTGCGCTCGGAGCTTCGCTCCGGCGCATACCGGCCCGCGCCGGTTCGGCGAGTTCTCATCCCGAAGATTGGTGCGCCTGGGAAGTTTCGCCCCCTGGGTATTCCCACCGTGAAAGACAGGGTGGTTCAGGCAGCATTGAAGAGCATCCTGGAGCCGGTGTTCGAGGCGGATTTCTTCCCCGTCTCGTTCGGCTTTCGACCGGGCAAGTCAGTCCACGGCGCGCTGGAGTACCTCCGGGTGCTGCTGCGTCCCAAGGACCACAAGCAGGGTCCAGAGCCGCGGCTTCCATACCAATGGATCGTGGAGGGAGACATCAAAGGTTGCTTCGACAACATCGACCATCATGGCCTGATGGGGCGCATTCGCCGGAGGGTCGTTGACCCCAAGGTGAACCGCCTGGTCGTCGCATTCCTGAAGGCCGGCATTCTCTCGGAAGGGACCTTCGTCCGTAGCGATGCCGGTACGCCGCAAGGCGGGATTCTCTCTCCCTTGCTCGCAAATATCGCCCTCAGCATCATCGAGGAACGATATGAGCGGCATGTCTCGCAGCGCCGAATCGCGCCCACGCGGCGCGACGCCGCGCCGCCGGAGCGACGGGCGAAGGAAGCCCGGAAGCACGACAGGGAACGTGGACAGACGATCGTGCTGCCCATTCGGTATGCGGATGACTTCCTCCTCCTCGTAGGCGCCCCGCCCGGTCCGGAGCAGCATGAACGGGCTCGGCAGGACGCAGAAAAGGAGAAGGCTGCAGTGGCAACGCTCCTCAAGCAACAGTTGGGACTGGACCTGTCGGAAACGAAGACGCTCATCACTCCGGTGACGAAGACCTTCGCTTTCCTCGGGCACCACGTGGTCGTGCGCAACAATCGCGGCCTCAAGCGAATGGCGTGCGTGACCTTGATCCCGAAGGAGAAGAGCCATCGATTGCGTGAACGGATCAAGCGACTCTGCCGGCGCGATCGCACTGGCCAGAGTCTGCACGATCTACTACGCGACCTGAACTGGCTGCTTCGGGGGTGGAGTGCCTTCTATCGCCACGCGTGGGGCGCCAAGCGGGTCTTCTGCTCGGTCGATTACTATGCCTGATGGACCGTGTTTCGCTGGCTGCGGAAAAAGCATCAACATGCGCCGGTGAAAAGGCTGAAGGCGTTGTACCCACCCTCAAAGGAGCGCGGGACCCGTCGGTGACAATGGCACCATCGCGGTGTCACGCTGTTTGTCACTGGCCGGACTCGTGTTGGACCCTACCGACTGGCCTCGGCCCGTCGGCCTCTGTTCGCAATCCATCATGGAGAGCCGGGTGCATAACGAAAGGTGCATGCCCGGTTCGGAAGGGGGCGCCCGGAGACCTACCGGCGAGAGCCGGCAAGGCGCCGGGCGCCCACCTTACGCGACCAGACGGCTCTCGTCGCAGCTCTCGCACCGGAGCCGTGCGAACCCGCGGCAGAGCAGCCTGCAGTCCAGGTAGGCGTCGAGCTCCTTCTTCGCGTGCTTTGGTATCCGGATGGCGATGGCACCGTAGTCGATGGCTCCGTAGAGCGTCTCCACGTTGTCGCGCACGATCTCGTAGAGCGTCGTCCTCTCGGGGCGACGGCGCTCGTAGACGACGCCCGTGGTGCGAGCCGCGCTGGCCACACGGCGCTGACACCGCACGCCGCGGGCCACGCGGCGACCGCACGTTTTCGCAGGGGAGCGCGAAAGCCCGGCGGGCCATTGCCCATGGCGGCGCCATGGCGGACGGCTCTCCGCCGCACCTGCCCCTCGTCCACGTCGCGTTCGGCCTCACCGGAAGCTCTCCCTCCTTGCCGCCAGCGGCACCGCCGCCGTCGAAGAGCGCTCCCTCCTTGCCGCCAGCGACACCGCCGCCGCCGGCTCGCGGCGACGCCGCGCTTGTCGCCGTCGCCGCTTCTTGGCACCAGCCGATGGGCCCGAAGAAGCCGATGGAGTCGTTCTTGACGCAGTAGCGCTGCAGGTAGGCGGCGACCAGCGCCTCTCTCTGCCGCGTCTTCTTGTCCCTGTGGCCGGGCGGCTTGCGCAGGAGGCCGTCGAGCGCCGTGTGAAGGGCGCGCCTGTTCTGCCAGACCACCGCCTCGCGGAATCGGTCGTCCTGCACCGCCGCACGCAGCGCCTCGCTGACCCGCGCCGTCTCCACCTCGAAAGAGCGCTGCAGATCCGCGTGGATCACGCTCCCCGCCGCGGCGGCCCCCTCGGCGTCGAGCGCCCTGTCGAGCATGGCGGCCGTCCCGGGGGCCGCGAGCGACAGGATGGTCTGCGCCGCGAACCCCGCGCCGCGAACGCACGCGACAGGCCACAGCCCGAACGGTCCCCCGGCCAGCGGCACCAGGTGGCGCGGCGCGCCGTCTTCGCCGTCTTGCTCGGCCGGGCGGCGCGCGTGGCCCTCAACGGCTGCAGAAGGCGCTTCAGCAGCGAGATTCATCGTAACAGACATGATTTCTCACCCGTGGCATGGAGCTTGATTCGAGCGACACCGCGCGTGGTTCACGGGTCGCCTGGGGCCTCCGGGGATCCCGTCTCCGGGCTCGGCGCGGCGACGACCTTGGTCATCTCGGCATGACTTATCTTCGAGAACTGGGACAGGTAGGGCATGAGGACCGCTCGTGACCACGAGGGAGGGAACCACATGTAGCTGTACAGGGGGTGACCCACCGCGCCGCGGCGTCGCTTCGTCTTCCACGTGCCGCCGCTGAGCCATATCCGCTTGGCGCCGAGCGCCACAGCGCGCTTGATCGGCTCGTAGAAGACGAGGCTGAAATACAGCAGCGTGTCGTCCAGCGTTTGATCCTCGGTGCGGCCCGTGCGGGTAGACCCAGAGGTCGTCCCCCTTGTGGAGGATCGAGGCGAAGCCGACGACGGTGGAGCCGTTGCGCGCCACGATCGCCTCCGTCCTCGGGCCGAGGTGGCGCTCGAGCTGAGCCCAGAACGACTCCGGGTGACGGAAGTGCTCCTCACCGTATTTCGAGTACGTCGTCTCGTAGAGGCGCTCGAAATCGCCGCCCAAGGAGCCAAAATTCGGCATCACGGTGAATTTTATACCGGCCTCGCCGACCTTCCTCATGTCCCGCTTGAAGGACCGTCGCTCCTTGCTCTGGAAGCGCGCGAAGTAGTCGTCGAAGGTCTTGAACTCGGTGTCCAGCCGGTTGTCATAGACGAGGAAGACCTCCTCGAACCCGCTCCCACGCAGCGATCTCCTGAGCTCGGCGCGCCCGGCGTCGACGCCATAGAAGCAGAGCGGCAGCCGCTCTCTGCGCGCTTCATTCTTGAGCGCGTCGAGCACCGCGCGGTGCACCTCCTGCACCGCTGCCGGATCGACCGGCGCCATGGCGATGCCCCCACGGTAGCTGAGCGGGCTCGCGGCGAGCACCCACCCGTCAATCCCCGCGCGGGCCGCTCGCGCGAACGCCCGGTACGCATTGACCGCCTGGATGACCCACCGGCTCCAGCGCGCGCTCTCGGGGTTCATCCTGACGAGCTCGTCCTGCCAGGAGACGAAGAAAAACTTCTCCATAGAATAATGATAGTAGATCGGGCCTGCTCGATGCGCGCGCGGAGCTTCCGGGCGACATGCTCGACACCGGGCGCCTGCAGGATCGAATAGTGGTCGCCCCGCACGCGCTCGACCTCGACGCCCGAGGGCGCTACCCGCCGCCAGGCGTCCGCCGGATCCGGCGACGAAGCCCGCCCGTCAATGGCCTGGAAGACCGTGATCGCCCCGCCGTACGGCCCGGGGTCATAGCGATGGAGGCTCGCTCCATTCAACGCAAGGCCGCAGCGACGCGGAGGCGCAACAGAGACAGCGCCGGCGGTCGCGCTGGCGCTCGTCGGGCTCGGGCTCGACCTGGCGAGCATCATCGCGCGGGGCCCCCTCTCGCGGTCGGACCTGCTTGCCTGGCCGCTCGCGGCGTGCCTCGATCGAGCGCGTGATGACGTCTTTTTTCGAGGCACGTGGCCTTCGTTTCCGGCTCGATCGCCAGGGGGCGGAGGTGAGGGGGGGCTGGCGCGCGGTGCAGGCCACCATCGAGCCCGGCGAGGTGAGCCTCGGCGGGAACGCGATGGAGGACCGGCGGCGATGAGCGTGACCAGGACACGATGCGGCGGACGCGCCGGGCTCGGCACGGCGCTGCCGCTGTGCGCCGTGCTGCTCGGGGTGCACGTGGCGCCCGCGCGCGCCGACGGGCAGCCGCCGATGCCTCCGTGGCACCAGGGCGTCCCGGAGGAGCGCAAGCGGAAGGCGGAGCAGCTCTTCCAGGAGGGGCGGGAGCTGCACCGGAGCGCGATCCTCGCGGGGGCGAGGGCGAAATACGAAGAGGCGCTGCGCTACTGGGAACAGCCCGAGCTGCGGGTCTACCTCGGGAGGGTGCTGATCGGCAGCGGGCTGCCGCTCCAGGCGTACGAGAACCTGCAGAAGACGCTACAGTGGGGCCCGGGCGCGCTCGACCCGCAGATCGAGGCGGAGGCGCGCGCGTCGATGAGGGAGCTCATGCGGCAGGAGCTCGCCTTGATCGAGATCCGCTGCGACGAGCCGGGCGCCGCGGTGCTCCTCGACGGCAGACCGTGGTTCGTCGGCCCCGGCGCCGAGCGGCGGCTGGTCCCCCCCGGCGAGCACGTCGTCACGGCGAGGAAGACGGGGTACTACGCCGTCGTCAAGCCCGTCGTCGTGCTCGCGGGCAAGCGGGCCTCCGGGACGCTCTGGCTGAGCGCGGACGCCGTGATCACCGAGCGCCGGTGGCAGGCGGCGTGGGCGCCCTGGGCGGTGGTCGGCGCGGGCGGGGCGCTCGCGCTGCTCGGCGCCGGGCTCGCGTGGCAGGCCAACGTGCACCACGACGAGGCGGAGCGGGAGCTTCAGGGCGCCTTCCGCCACGCCTGCGGGCCGGCGTGCGCGCCGAGCGATGGCAGCGCCTACGACCGGGGCCTCCTGGAGAACCGGATCGCGATAGGCTCGTTCATCGCGGGGGGAGCGGCCCTGATCACGGGCGGCGTCCTGGTCTACATGAACCGGCCGCGGTCGTACCGGACCGACGATCGAGGCGACGTCAAGATCGAGCTTGCGCCCGCTGTGTCGGACAGCGCCGCCGGCCTGTCAACGCGGATCTCGTTCTGAGGCGGGCGGGTCGACGTGCGCGGCGCGCGCGGGACAGGCGACGAGACGCGCCCTGGCATCCGGGCGAAACGAGGGTGAAACGATAATGGCAGAGCGGAGTTCATCTGTGCATGCTGGGCGGATCGGCGAGGGGCGCAGCTCGGTGGGCGGCGTGGCTCGTCATCTCGCGGCGACGCTGCTGGCGATCGCCGTGGTGGTCGCCGCCGGAGCGTGCCTGAGGCCGGGGGGGATTCCCTGCGGAGAGGGCTACTGTCCCAGCGGCTACGCGTGCGACGCGGCCGAGCGGTGCGTCGTCCCCTGCGGTGACGGCATCACCGACGTGGCCGGCGGGGAGGCGTGCGACGACGGGAACACGGCGAGCAACGACGGCTGCAGCTCCGACTGCCGCTCCAACGAGACCTGCGGCAACGGCATCGTCGACACGGTGAAGGATGAGGCGTGCGACGACGGGAACACGGACGACCGCGACGGATGCAGCTCCGATTGCCGCTCCGACGAGACCTGCGGCAACGGCATCGTCGACGCGGCCACCGGGGAGACCTGCGACTGCGGCGCCGGCGATGTGCAGCCCACGGAACGGCAGTGCGCAGCACGGCAGAACTCGTCAGGCGGCGGCTATTGCCGCGAGGATTGCAATGTGCACTGCGGCGACGGGGAGGTGGCGCAGGAGGAGGCGTGCGATCCGGGAAGCCCCGCCGATCTGCCGTCGTGCGTCAGCCTGCGCTACGACTTCGGCCACCCTGGCTGTTCCGCCTCGTGCGATAGCTTGCTCACGGACCGCTGCAAGGACTGGAACTGGCGCAGGCAAGAGCTCGTCACATCGGCGTACCTCAGCAGCGTCTGGGGAAGCGGAGCAGACAACATCTTTGCCGTCGATTGGTCTGGCGCGATCATGCATTACGACGGCAATCGCTGGGAGCGCGCAACCTCCTCGGGCACATCGGACGATTTGCATGGCATCTGGGGAAGCGGCCCTGACCGTGTCTTTGCCGTCGGTAGCTCTGGCACGATCGTCCGCTACGACGGCCATGGCTGGGAGCGCGTACCCTCCTCGGGCACATCGGAAGATTTGCATGACATCTGGGGAAGCGGCCCTGACCGTGTCTTTGCCGTCGGCCTATCTGGCACGATCGTGCGCTACGACGGCCATGGCTGGGAGCCCGTGCCGTCCTCGGGCACATCGGCAAACCTGGAGGGTGTCTGGGGAAGCGGCCCCCAAAACGTATTTGCCGTCGGTTCGTCCGGCACGATCGTGCGTTACGACGGCCGTAGCTGGGAGCCCATGCCCTCGGGCACATCGGAGGATCTGAATAGCGTCTGGGGAAGCAGCCCTGAAGACATCTTTGCTGTCGGTCGATATGGCACGATCGTGCGTTACGACGGCCGCAACTGGGAGCCCATGCCCTCGGGCACATCGGAAGATCTGAATAGCGTCTGGGGAAGCGGCCCAAACGATGTCATTGCCGTCGGCACGCTCGGCACGATCGTGCATTACGACGGCAAGCGCTGGAGGCCCGTGCCCTCCTCGGGCACATCGGCAAACCTGGAGGGTGTCTGGGGAAGCGGTCCGGACGATGTCTTTGCTGTCGGCTGGTCTGGCACGATCGTGCATTACAGCGGCCATATCTGGGAGCGCGCGACCTCCTCGGGCGTATCGGGAACTCTGGAAGGAGTCTGGGGAAGCGGTCCGGACGATGTCTTTGCCGTCGGGTATACAATCGTGCATTACGACGGCGAGAGCTGGAAGCCCGCGCTCTCCTCGGGCATACCGGAGTACTTGATCGACGTCTGGGGAAGCGGCCCCGACCGGGGAAGCGGCCCTGACCGTGTCTTTGCCGTCGGGCGTTATGGCACGATCCTGCATCACGACGGCCATGGCTGGGAACGCGTGTCCTCTTCGGGCACATCGGAAAACTTGCACGCCGTCTGGGGAAGCGGCCCAGACCGTGTCTTCGCCGTCGGGGATCATGGCACGATCCTGCATTACGAAGGACACCACTGGGAGCCCGTGCCCTCTTCGGGCACATCGGAGGACTTGTATGACGTCTGGGGGAGCGACCGTGAAGTCTTCGCCGTCGGCCGTTCTGGCACGATCGTGCATTACGACGGCCATCGCTGGGAGCGCGTGCCGTCCTCGGGCACATCGGAAGATCTCAATAGCGTCTGGGGAAGCGGCCCCGACGACGTCTTTGCCGTGGGTCGATCTGGCACGATCGTGCATTACGACGGCCATCGCTGGGAGCGCGTGCCCTCACCGGGCACATCGGAAAACTTGCACGCCGTCTGGGGAAGCGGTCCTGAGGATGTCTTTGCCGTGGGTCTGTTCGGCACGATCGTGCATTACGATGGCCGTTCCTGGTTGCGATTCAACTCCACGACGGTCGAGCACCTGTACGACACCTGGGGCGACGCAGGCACCTCGTTCGTCGTCGGCAGCCGTGGAACGGTCTTCCGCCACGCCCGGACCGGAGCCACACGGTAGACCCCCGGCGCGGGCCCGGCGTGAGCTCGCGACGCGTCGGGCGACCCGGGCGCGGGACGTGATGCTCACCGACCGTCAGCGCGCTGCGACGTCGTAGCAGCGGCCTTCAGGCACCTGGCAATCGTTGCCGGCTGGCAAGATTTGCCAGCACGGCCATGGCAAAACTTGCCGCCGAGCCACGGCGACGCGAGCGGCGTCCAGCGGCGAGATCCGGGCCGACTCGGGCGTGGGGAGAGCGGCACGCGTTGTGCTTGCGACAGCCGTCGAGGGCCGTTCGATCACCTTCACGGCGGCCGAGGATCGGGGCGCTCACGCGCCCGCTTCAATGCATGGCCAGGTTGTTGAACCGGCGTCGCTTTCCAGGAGGGGGGCCGCTGCCTTCGAGGACGCCTTCGAAGGCTCGGCCGATCGTCACGTCGTGAGCTCCGAGCCGGCGCGTGGGCTCGGGGCCTGGAGTCCGTGACTCCACACACGCGGGCGTCCGCTGCTCCTGCGCGTTTCTTTTGACACCACAGAGGTACGATGCGCAACGTTTCCTTTTCCCATACAAGCGGTCTTCTCGTCGCCTGCCTCTCGCTCTCCGCCTGCGTCACGGCGATGGAGAGCGAGGCGGACGAGGCCGAGCCGATCTCCGCCGCCCAGCAGCCCGTCGCCCTCGGCGGTCGCAAGGTCGCGGCGATCTTCATCAGATTCAAGAACAGCCAGGCTCCAGGCTTCACCGCCAACGACGTGCGGAGCCGCCTGTTCGACGACGACTATTCGACCAACAACTTCTTCCTCGAGGCCTCCTTCGGTAAGATGCACCTTACCGGCCACTACAACACCGACGGGGACTACTACGGCTGGTACACGATCAACGCGGAGAACAACGGGCCCAATGACTGCAGTATGCTGGGTCACTATGCGACGCTGGGCAGGGCGCTCGCCGCGCAGCTCGGGGGCTACAATGAGGCCGACTATCACCACACGATGCACTTCTTCTCCGAGACGCCGAACGGCTGCGGCGGCGGAGCCCTGGCCACTGGCGACGCCCATACGTTTTACTGGGGACTCACCGACGCTGGCACCTATGCGCACGAGCTGGGGCACAACCTGGGCCTGGATCACGCCGAGCTGCTGAACTGCGCCGACGCCAATGGGAACTGGGTGTCGATGAGCACGAGCTGCGCGCAGCCCGGTCTGCCCGCGTGCGTGAACAGCGGCCAGCTCAACCCGGGGAACACGAGCTGCGTGCAAGGATACGGCGACTCGTTCAGCACGATGGGGGCGCAGTTCCTGCACTACAACGCTCCGGAGAAGGCGCGGCTCGGCTGGTTCGATCCGGACAACACGGCGACCGTGAGCGCGAGCGGGAGCTCCATCGTCAGCGTCGAGCCGATCGAGCTGCCCTCGGACGGCGTGCAGAGGCTCGTCGTCCCCATCCCCGGCGGGGACGAGACGTACCAGGTCGAGTATCGTCAGCCGATCGGCTTCGACGCCGTGAGATTCACGGCGGACTCGCCGGTCGCTCGCGGGATCCTCATCCACCGCGGCACGCTGGAGGGCACGCCGACGTACATCCTCAACATGACGCCCTCCGTGCCGATCGACGTGGCTCATTATCCCGCGAACGTCTCGCGCGAGGCGCTCCCCTGGAGCCATACGTTCGTGGATCGCGACGCGAACCTGGCCATCTCGCTGCTCGGGGTCTCGCCGTCCGAGGCGACGGTCAAGGTGACCCGCGGCACCGCGACCGCGCCGATCCCCGCCTGCGCCGACGCGCCCAGCCACTGGTACCTGAAGTGCGGCGCGACCGGCGCGACCTTGATGAACGCAGCGACCAAGCTCGTGCAGGTCGGCGACGATGCCCTGGAGCTCACGTACCAGGTCAGCCAGGCGATCGCGACCCAGAGCGGCGGAGACGTCTGCACGCTCGTCCAGACGCACACCGCCGGGCAGTCCGATCCGTGCACGCAGTACTGGGTGCCGGCCGGCGGCACGCTGGCGGCGGGAGGCGAGGAGCCCCTGTCGCCCGAGCTCGCCGGGTTCCGTATCACCTATCCTGCGGCCGGGAGCTACAAGGCTTCGGTCGACGGCAAGGGTGTGCTCAGGGTCACGTCCGTCCCCTGACCCGAGCGCGCCGTGGGCCTCGGCCGCGCGAGCGCGCGCCAGCAGGACGTGACCACGTTCCTCGGATGGCCATGGGCAGCGTCATCACGCGCATGCTGATGCTCGCGTCGCCTCGGGCGGCGGGCTGCCGCGACGGCCGCGCGCGTCGGCGGCGCCCGAAGCGACGCGGCCCTGAGACCAGCCGGCGAAGAGGCCGAAGGGCGTGGCGCGGCCCGCCATGCGCGCGAAATAGCGGACGAGGACGTGCTCGGCCTTGAGCCCACGCTCCGTATCGGGCCCCGCGAGCCAAGCATTCAGGCTCTCCTCGAACGAGGGCGAGGCGACGAAGAGCGCCTCTCGGACCTCGGGCCTCTCGGCGAGCGCCCGCAGTCGCTCCCGCAGCCGCGCCCGATCGCGCGCGACCGCCTCCTCGAGGCGCGCCGGGTCGCCGAGCGCCGCGGGCGCTGCGAGCCCTTCGCCGAAGGCAAGCCATTCGTCGAAAGGCAGGAGCGGCGTGCGGAGGATGAAGAATTCAGCGGCGTGAACGGGTTCGGGGGTTGCCATGAAGGGCCTCGGAGATCCGCTGCTGTCGGGTGGAAACGCTGGCGTCCTTCGGCGCGCAAAAAGGGCTACCTGCGCTGCCCGGGTGGATCGGGCAGCGCAGGAGCATTCGATGTGCGCGCTGCGTGCTCGGCTCTCGGCGATTTACCAGGTGCAGCGCTCGGGGTCGGGCCAGCTGCACTCGCCGGCGGTGATCGCGGGCTTGCCATCCTTCACGGCGCCGGACTGGCTGAGGGTGCGGATGGTCTCGACGTTCAGCTTGAGCTTGCGACCCGACTTGGCGACCTGGTTGTTCTTCTCGGTGATTATCGGATTCTCCTTCTGGAACACAATCGTGTCCGCGGCTGCATCGTCGCGTCGACGCAGCCTTCATCCACTGCTACGCCCCCCCGCCGCTCGGGTTTCGCTGGTCGCGCTCGCCGAACAAATTTTTTCGAAGGCGCCGGGCGCGGTCTGCCCACTTCAGGAAAGGCGATAGCGGTTCGCATTAACAATCTTCCGTCACCGGAGGTGAACGTGTCGATTCGCCCTTGACTGAACCGGCTCTGTTGACCATGTCAGCGGGAAGTCGAACAGGGCGCCAGAGAGAACGGTGGGACTGTACTCCCCTTCTCCCCACCTCCCTGTGAATTCCCCCCAAAAATCGCGGGGATGTTTCAGCGGTCGCCTTGACTGAACCGGTTCTGTTGACAATATCCGCGGAGTAGCCGTTCACGGATCGGATCGTGTTCCCGAGCAAATTCGGTCACTTGCGAGCACATTGGTTGTTGTCTTCATAAACCAGCTCCGTCTTGCTAGTGAGCGAAGTTATTGCGTTTGTTGAGCCGGTCCGTGAACGGTTGCCGCGGAGCAAGGCCCACGCTCGGCGGCTCGACGACCCGCGGCGGGCGCGCCGCGCGGCTTGGCTCCCGCGCCAAGCATCGCACGCGCTCCCACGACGTATCCACGCATCGCCCGCGGCTCATCGCCCGCGGCTCAGCGAGGGGCTGTCCGGCTCGCCGTCTCCATAGATGGCGGAGGCGAGCGGCGGTCCGTCAACCCCACGAAGGAGATCATCCCATGCGACGTGTAAGCTTCATGATAACGACCTCATGCGCCCTCGTGCTCGGCGCCTGCGCGCAGGCGCCCGACGCGGACGAGCAGCTTGTCGATCAGGTGGGGCAGGCCCTCACGACGCCGGCGTCGGTGCTCGGGTTCGAGAGCCCCGCCGACTGGACGGTGACCGGCGCCACGAAGAGCGCGAGCGCCGACAGCTCGCAGGGCGCCTCCGCGCTCGCGCTGCGGAGCTTCAACTTCGCGGAGCTCCGGTCCGCGCCGCTCTCGACCGTGTCGGGCGTGACATCGACCCTCGCCTTCGACCTGAAGCCGCCGGTCTCGTCCGCCTTCGGCACCGCGCAGCTCTATGTCGATATCCCGTCCCGCGGCGTCCACAGCGCCTACCTGGGCCAGGTGAGCCTCGCCGGGCTCGCCGCGGGCACGTACGCACCGCTCTCGTTCAGCGTACCGGCGAACGTCGTCACCGCCCTGCAACAGACCTACAGCGATCTGACGTTCAAGATCACCCTGAACGTCCCGCACACGACCGTCGACTACCTGATTGACAACCTGCGCTTCGTGGGCGGCACGTCTGGCGGTCCCTCCAAGGTGGAGCTGCGCGTCTCGGGCGCCGACGATCGGGTCGCCGTCTCGGTCAACGGCATCCAGCGGAGGATGTTCCACCTCGGCGAGTCGGACCTTGGCCAGCGCATCGACGTGAGCGACTGGTTCGGGAGCGGCGCCAACGATCTCCGCGTTCAGCTGCTCAACACCGGAGGCCCGGCGAGCGCCGGCGTCGATCTCTGGGTGGACGACGCGCTCGTCGTGAGCGAATCGTGCCCGGCGACGCTGTGCAGCGGGTCGGACGTGTGGCGGGGGATTGTGTGGGATCGGACGTTCTCCGTGAGCACCCCGAACCGGCCCGCGTTCCAGCCCGTCACCGTGACGGCTCACGGCGCGACGCCCGGCAAGGTGTACGTGAACGACGTCTTCACCGGTCAGACCACGCCCACCACCCTCTCGCTCCCGCCGGGCGATTACACGATCGGCGTCGGGATTGGCAGCGAGCTGCCGCCGGTCGACTACACCGGCTCGTTCTACGAGCAGGCCGTGACCGTCGGCTCCTCGCCCGTGAACGTCAACGCCACGGCGAGCGCGCCGCTCGGGATCCAGGAGTTGACGCGCATCGCGATCCTGCCCATCCGGAACAGCATCAACTACGTCTCCTCGCTGGGCGGGCCGGACGCGTCGAACACGGGCGTGCTCTTCGACGAGGACGTCGATGAGCTCGTGGCGCAGGCCGAGGCGACCAACGATCGATGGTTCCGGCCGCTGTCCTACGGGCTCGCGACCTGGGAGTTCGAGGTCCTGCCCACCATCGAGGACGTGCCGATCTACGAGCAGAGCCACGACGGGTGGGACACCACGCGCTTTCTGGCGGAGGCCGGGACCGCGCACCTGGCCAGCCAGTACGACATGATCGTGTATTTCTTCTCGCAGCACCGGGCCGACGGCTCCTGGGTCGATGACGTGTGCAACATCGTGTGGGCGTTCGACGGCACGAACGTCGGGTTCTCGACCAGCCTCACCGCAGGGAAGCCGGACCTCCTGAACCCCGAGTTCCTTCACGAGGTGATGCACAACTACGAGGATTACAACGAAAACGCGCTGCACCTCTACAACGGCATCGACGGCCTGCACGGCGGCCATCAGCACGGCTATTACGACAACTCCAACGGCGAGGTGAATTACCTGCACTTCTATCGCCACCTCCTGCGCGGCCAGGTCGCCGAGCTCGGCGGCATGCGGACCGACATCCAGTGGCCTGCCATCGGGGCGGTCTCGGGGAGCTCGGACCTCTACCTCGGCTTCTTCCCCGTCATGCGCCACGGCTACCGCGTGCCGTGACGCTGGCGGCGGCTCCGCGCCCCGACGCGGCGCGGAGCCGCCGCGAGCCGCTCCGCCTCGAAACGACCCCGGTCCGCCCTACTCTACAGGAGCGATCATGCACCTTCGTTAGGTCTTCAGGTTCCCTCTCACAGCCGCGGTCCTGTGCGCCGCGGCGTAGCGTCGAGGAGCTCGCCCTGGGACCCTTCAACGCGGGCGAGAGCGTCGCGGGGCCGATGCCGGTGCGCAGCTGTCCGAACGACATCGATGGTTGCGACGACGCTCCTCCGATGGCGAGCGACCTCCCTCCGCCGCTCCCACCGCCGGGCGGAGGCGACTTCTGAGCGACGGCCTCTCACGGTGCCGGGTCGTTGTCGCCGTCACCTTGCTCCCCGGCGTCGCCCGCGCGGGCGAGTTCGAGCTGGAGGCGGGCCTCGGCGTGGGCATCACGTTGCTGGGCGAGCGTCGCGCCACGGGAGGGATGACCCTGCAGCCCAGCGTAGCGCTCGGCTGGCGGTTCGCCGAATGGGGCAGCCTTCGTTACCGCAATGCGATCTCCTTCTTCAATTTGAAGGATTTGCGCTGGATTGGCGTCATCGACGTGAACGCCGCCGTGCTCGGGATCCACCTCCGCGAGCTCACGCTGGAGCTCGGTCCGAGCCTCGACGTGTTCGCCGTGCCGCTCTGCGCCGACACGTGGTGCCAGCGTGAGCACGGCCTGGCGCCGGCCCTGTATCTGGGCGCGACGCTATCCCCGGCACCGGAGCGTGTAGGTGAAAGAAGCCCGAGCGTGTAGGTGAAAGAAGCCCGATCGCTCCGCGAGGAAGTCCGCGCGTCGAACGTCTCGGGCAGCGTACCCCGTAAACTCCGGCAGGCTCATCGTGATCGACGTCCCGAACGTCGTAAACATGATCCTCGGACCCCCCCACACCCGGTACCAGTCCCCCGACTTCCCGATCTGAATCGGAAAATCGAACTGCCACCGCTCATAGTCCTCAAGCTCGAGGATCCCGATCACCCCGCTCACCGGAAACTCGAGCACATAGCGCGACACCCCGGCCCCGATCGTGAGATCGATCCCAAACTTCTTGCTCTGAAGAATCTGATACCGCGTCCCCAGCCGGATCGCGCTCACCGAATACCGTAAATTAATCTCCCAGCTATCGAGCGCCGTATACGCAATACCAATATGCTGCACCGGCGTCGGCGGGTTCAGCGCCAGCGCCGTCCCCGCGTCGAACACCCGCTTCCGCTGCTCCTCCGACAGCTCCTCGCGCTCCGCCGCCTCGGCCAGCGCGATCCCCCCGTCCACCACCGACACAATCGTGCCCGTAGGGATGGCGAAATCCATCCCCACCTCCGCCTGCACGTGCCCTTTCTCGGCCACGTGCGCGGGGTGCATGCTGGACAGGGCTGGGGCGCACCCGAACGAGAGCGCCCCCAGGAGGAAGAGAACGAGGAAGAGGTAGGCTCGCATAATCAGGCGCGACGGTACCACGACCCGCCGCGCCCGGTGCTCCGTAGAGCAAATCTGCGTCGGCCCCTCACGGGCCGCAGCTCAGCCCTATTCGTCCGCCACGAAATCGTATCTATCGCGCCTCTCGTGGCGACCGAGCCCGCTCATTTCACGCGCCCTTCCTTCCACGCCTTCAGCAGATCCTCGTACGGCACCGTCTCCCCCTTCGGCTTCTCGTTCTCGAGCTTCGGCCTCGGCGCCCCCGGCGCATCGAACCACTCCTTCGGATCCTTCGGCTCGTTCAGCTTCGGCGCGCAGCTCTGCATACCGCCGCGCGCGAGCCTACCGAGCACGTCATCCATCTGCTCGGCCAGCCCATCCATCGCCGCCTGCGGCGTCTTCTCCCCTGTCACCGCCAGGCTGATGTTCTGCCACCAGAGCTGCGCCAGCTTCGGGTAATCGGGCACGTTCGTCCCCGTCGGCGTCCACGCCACGCGCGCCGGGCTCCTGTAGAACTCCACGAGCCCCCCGAGCTTCGGCGCGAGCTTCGTCACGTGCTCCGAGTTAATATCGCTGCTCCGGATCGGCGTCAGACCCACGATAAACTTCTTCAGCGACGTGGACTTCGCCACCGTGAACTGCGCATAAAGCCAGGCCGCCTTCCGGCGCTCGAGCGGCGTGCTCTTCAGCATCGTCCACGCCCCCGCGTCCTGATAGCCGAGCTTCATCCCCTCCTCCCAGTACGGCCCGTGCGGCGACGGCGCCATACGCCATTTCGGCGTCCCGTCTGCGTTCACCACAGGCAGCCCCTCCTTCGTCAGCGGCGCCGTGAACGCCGTGTACCAGAAGATCTGCTGCGCCACCTGCCCCTTGCCGGGCACCGGCCCCGCCTCCGAGAACGTCATCCCGGGCGCCTCGGGCGGCGCGTACTTCTTCAGCCACTCGAGGTACTTCGTCAGCGCGTACACCGCCGCCGGCCCGTTCGCTTCCCCACCCCGCGCGACCGACGACCCCGCGGGCGCGCAGCCCTCCACGCGGATACCCCACTCATCCACCGGCTTCCCGTTCGGGATCCCCTTATCGCCCACGCCGGCCATCGACAGCCACGCGTCGGTGAAGCGCCAGCCGAGCGACGGATCCTTCTTCCCGTAATCCATGTGCCCGTACACACGGACCCCGTCGATCTCCTTCACGTCGTTCGTGAAGAACTCGGCGATATCCTCGTACGCCGACCAGTTCACCGGCACGCCGAGATCGTACCCATACTTGTCCTTGAACCGCTTCTGCAGATCCGGCTTGCTGAACCAGTCCTGGCGGAACCAGTAGAGGTTCGCGAACTGCTGGCTCGGGAGCTGATAGAGCTTCCCGTCCGGCCCCGTCCCGAAGCTCTTCCCGATGAAATCCTCGATATCGAGCGTCGGGAGCGTCACGTCCTTCCCCTCGCCCGTCATGAAATCCGACAGCGGCACCACGAACCCATACCGGTAGTGCGTCCCGATGAGATCCGTGTCGTTCACGTACATATCGTAGATGCTGCGGCCCGACTGCATCTGCGTCTGCAGCTTCTCGATAACGTCGCCCTCCTGGATGAGATCGTGCTTCAGCTTGATCCCGGTGATCTCCTCGAAGGCCTTCGCCATCGTCTTCGACTCGTACACGTGCGTGTCGATCGTCTCCGACACCACCGTGATGGTCATCCCGCGGAAGGGCTTCGCCGCCTCGCGGAACCATTTCATCTCCTCGAGCTGCTTCTCGCGCGAGAGCGTGCTCGGCTGAAACTCCGAGTCGACCCATTTCTCGGCGGCCTTCTCCAGGGCCGCCGTGTCTTCGGCCGCGGTAGGCGCCGGCGCGCCCCCGCCTTTCTCCTTCTCCTTGTTGCTACAGCCGAGGGCAGGCAGCGCGAGCGCGGCCGCGATGACGAGAGCGATATTCAATGAAGGTCGCATAGATCCCTTACCCCCATCTCCCGATGGCCACCATAACCACAATAGAGAGCCCCAAGGCCCCCCACTGGGACAGATCTGTAAGCGCAATCCAGGCGAGGTTTACGTAGGCGCTCCCCAGGAGCCCCAAGAACAAGCGATCGCCGCGCGTCGTCTCGATCGGCAAGAGCCCCCGGCGCGGCGGCGACGGCTTCTTTATCCCCCAGACCGTGTAAACGGCGATGAGCAGCGCGATGACGCCGAAGAAGACGGCCGTCGTCGGGGTCCACGCCATCCAGTCCATGGCTCACACCCTCCCCAGCGCGAAGCCCTTCGCGATGTAGTTGCGGACGAACCAGATAACGACCGCCCCCGGAACAATGGTGATCACGCCCGCGGCGGCGAGCACGCCCCAGTCCATGCCGGCGGCGCTCACGGTGCGCGTCATGGTGGCCACGATGGGCTTCGCGTCGACCGACGTGAGCGTCCGGGCGAGCAGGAGCTCCACCCAGCTAAACATGAAGCAGAAGAACGCCGTCACGCCGACGCCCGAGCGGATGAGCGGCAGGAAGATGCGCACGAAGAAGCGCGGGAAGCTCCAGCCGTCGATGTACGCCGTCTCGTCGATCTCGCGCGGCACCCCCGACATGAAGCCCTCGAGGATCCAGACGGCGAGCGGCACGGTGAAGAGCGTGTGCGCGAGGGCGACGGCGAACGGCGTGTCGAAGAGCCCCACGCTCGAATAGAGCTGAAAGAAGGGGAGGAGGAACACGGCGGGCGGCGACATGCGGTTCGTCAGCAGCCAGAAGAAGAGGTGCTTGTCGCCGAGGAACCGGTACCGCGAGAAGGCGTACGCCGCCGGGAGCGCGACCGCGATCGAGAGCGCGGTGTTCATCGAGACATACGTGATCGAGTTGATGTACCCGTCCCTCCAGTCGGGATCGGTGGCGATCGTGATGTAGTTGGCGAGCGTCGGGTCCTTGGGGAAGAGCGTGAGCTCGCCCAGGATCTCGCTGTTCGTCTTCAGCGACATCGTGATGAGCCAGTAGACAGGGACGAGGCTCGCGAAGAGATAGATCGCGAGGGCGACGCCGCGGGCGCGGGGGGTTCTCTGCCCGGCGCCGCTCATGACTGCTTCCCCCGTGGATCCGTGGCGCTCATCACGGTGAAGAAGATGTAGCTGAGCGTCAGCACCACGATGAAATAGATGAGCGAGAACGTGGCCGCGGGCCCCAGATCGAACTGACCCACGGCGAGCCTCGTCAGGTACTGGCTCAGGAACGTCGTCGCGTTGCCCGGCCCGCCGCCCGTGAGCACGAAGGGCTCCGTGTAGATCATGAAGCTATCCATGAAGCGCAGGAGGATCCCGATCGTGAGCACGCCCCGGAGCTTCGGGAGCTCGATGTGGCGGAACACCGACCACGACGAGGCGCCGTCGACGCGCGCCGCCTGATAGAACGCGTCGGGGATGGCCCGCAGGCCCGCGTAGCAGAGGAGCGCGACGAGCGGCGTCCAGTGCCACACATCCATGAGCAGCACCGTGGCCCACGCGTCGAACGCGCGCGCCGTGTAGTTGTACTCGACGCCGAGCGCGTTCACGAGGGCGCCGCCCAGGCCGATGTCGCTCCGCATGAAGATTTGCCACGTGGTGCCGACCACGTTCCACGGGATGAGCAGCGGCAACCCCATGAGCACGAGGCACAGCGAGGCGCGCAGGCCCGCCCGCGGCATCGCCCGAGCGAGCGCGAGGCCGAGCGGGATCTCGATCGCCAGGACCGCGAGCGAGAAGATCACCTGCCGGAGGAACGCCCCGTGGAGTTCCGGGTCGGCGAGCACCTTCTCGTACCACTCCCGCCCCACGAAGATGTGCTGCTCGGGCCCGAGGATGTCTTGCACCGAGTAATTGACGACCGTCATCAACGGAATGACGGCGCTGAACGCGACGATGCAGACGACCGGCAGGACGAGGAGCCAGGCGCGGTTGTTCGTGGGTTTGGTATCCATCGCCGTCTTCGTCCGTCAGGTGACCGCCTTGCCGTCCACGTAGAGGATCGTCCGCTCCGGCGGGAACGCGATCCACATCGGCCCGCCCGCGAGCGCGTCGTCGCCCTCGGGGAGCTTGATCTTGAGCGCCCGCTGCCCGAGCCGCGCCGTCACGATCCGGTGCCCGACCGCGTCCTCCACGAGCGTCACATCCACGCGCACGGCGCCCTCGGCCTCGGGCGCGGCTCTCCTCAAGAAATCCGGCCGCACGCCGAGGGTGAGCTCGCCGCCCTGCGCGCCCTGCGCCGATACCCGCGCGCGTACGCCCTCGGCAAGCGGGATGCGCGCGCCCTCGACCACAGCGACGTCGCCGCCCTCCTCGAGCTCGCACGGGAGGAGGTTCATGCCGGGGCTGCCGATGAAATAGCCGACGAACGTGTGCGCCGGCCGCTCGAAGAGATCCTCCGGCGTCCCCTGCTGGACGACGCGCCCGTCGCTCATCACGAGCACCTCGTCGGCCAGCGTGAGCGCCTCGAGCTGATCGTGGGTCACGTACACGAGCGTGACCTTGAGCTCCTCGTGCACCTGCTTGAGCTTCCGGCGGAGGCGCCATTTCAGGTGCGGGTCGATCACCGTGAGCGGCTCGTCGAGCAGGATGGCGGCGACGTCCTTCCGGACGAGCCCGCGCCCCAGCGAGATCCGCTGCTTCATCTCGGCCGGCAGCCCGCTCGCGCGCCGAGAGAGCTCGGGCTCGAGCTCGAGCAGGGCCGCGATCTCGAGGGCGCGCGCCCGCGCCTCGGCCTTGCTCACGCCGCGGTTCCGGAGCGGGAAGGT
This sequence comes from Sorangium sp. So ce1128, assembly GCA_051717205.1. Taxonomy (GTDB): domain Bacteria; phylum Myxococcota_A; class Polyangia; order Polyangiales; family Polyangiaceae; genus Sorangium. The sequence goes on along the minus strand of CP181432.1, from coordinate 11,841,336 downwards.
GAGGTTCTCGAAGACGGTCATGGTGTCGTAGATGACCGGGAACTGGAACACCTGCGCGATGTTGCGGACCTCCGGCGGCGCGCGCGTGACGTCGGCGCCGCCGATGAGGATCGATCCCGCCGTGGGCCGGAGCAGGCCCGAGATGATGCTGAGGAGCGTGGTCTTGCCGCAGCCCGAGGGGCCGAGGAGCGCGTAGGCGACGCCCTCGCGCAGCGTGAGATCGAGCGGCTTCAGGGCGTAGGCCTCGTGCGAGGCGGGCGCCTTCGCGTAGCTGTGCGCGACGCCGCGGAGCTCAATCAGGGCCATGTTCACCGCGGGGATCGTCTGTGTTTGTATTTGTATTTTTGGGATGGGGCGGGGCGGCGACGAGGCCGTCGTCGTCGCCGAACACGAACAGGCTCGCAGGGGAGAGGAAGAGATCGAGGCGCGAGCCGAGCGCGTGGCGGAAGACGCCGTCCACGAGCGCGGTCACGGGGGCCTCGCCCACGGAGGCGTAGATCCTCGTCTGCGAGCCCGTGATCTCCTCGCTCTCGACGACCGCGGGCAGCCGGATGAAATCGGCCTGCGGCGCGAGCTGGATATGGTTCGCGCGCAGCCCGAACCGATAGCGCCCTGGGCGGAGCTCCGCGAGGTGCCCGGCGAGCGGGAAGCGCGCGCCGGACGGGAGGATCCCTTCCTCCGCGACCTCACCCGGCAGGAGGTTCAGCTCCGGCTCGCTGAAGATCTGCCCCACGCGCGTCGTCTTCGGCGCGCGATACACCTCGAGCGCGGGGCCGCTCTGGAGCAGGCGCCCGCCCTCGAGCACGGCCACGTTGCCTCCGAGCAGGAGCGCCTCCGCGGGCTCGGCGGTCGCGTACACCACGACGCCTGAGCGCCGCTCGAACAGGCTCCGCATCTCGGCGCGCAGCTCTTCGCGCAGCTTGTAATCGAGGTTCGCGAGCGGCTCGTCGAGGAGGAGCAGGCGCGCGTCCTTCACGAGCGCGCGCGCCATCGCGGTGCGCTGCTGCTGCCCGCCGGAGAGCTCGGCCGGCAGCCGCTTCAAGAGATCGGTGAGGCGCAGCGAGGCCGCCGTCTCGCGCACGCGCCTGTCGATCTCGGCCTCGGGGATCGATCCCTTCGCGCGGAGGGGCGAGGCGATGTTCTCGTAGACCGAGAGGGACGGGTAGTTGACGAACTGCTGGTAGACCATCGCGACGTCGCGGCGCCGCGCGTCGAGGCGCGTGACGTCGGCGCCGCCGTCGCGGATGGCGCCCGACGTGGGCCGATCGAGGCCGGCGAGGACGCGCAGGAGCGACGTCTTGCCGGAGCGCGTGCGGCCGAGGAGGACGTTGAAGGATCCCGGCGGGAGCGTGATGGAAATGTCCTCAAGGTACGCCCGCCCGTCGCTCTCGCGCGCGCGGGTGATCCTGTCGAGCTCAATCCCTTGGTTGGTCTTCTCCATCGACGTGCTGCGCGGCGCGCCGCGCGAAGAGCTGCGGGCGGCGTGGGGCCTCTCCTGCCTGCCCGCGCGCGGGCGCATCCTAGGAGCGGGCCGGCGGCCGCGTAAAGGAGTCCCTGCGCGGCGGCGTGGCCTGCCCCTTGCTGAACGGCTGAACGAGAGAACGAGACGCCAAACGTCTGCTCGCGGCGAAGCGAGGTGCGGCTCTACGCCCTCGGCCCTTCGCGCGGGCCCGCCAGCATTCACGGGTCACCCATGCGAAAGAAAATCGTCATCCTCGGCGGTGGGATCGCTGCGCTCACGGCGGCCTTCGAGCTCAGCTCTGCGCCCGACTGGAAGGAGCGCTACGCCATCACGGTCTACCAGGTGGGCCACCGCCTGGGCGGCAAGGGGGCGAGCGGCCGGAACCAGAAGAAGCACGATCGAATCGAGGAGCACGGCCTGCACCTCTATTACGGCTTCTACGACAACGCGTTCCACGTCATGCGCCGCTGCTACGAGGAGCTCGGCCGCCCCGCGGGGGCCCCGCTCGCGACGCTTGAAGAAGCCTTCAAGCCCCACTCCCTCGTGGTCTTTGAAGAGCAGCACCAGGGCGCGTGGCAGCACCAGCCCCTCCTCTTCCCCCGCAACGCGGAGGCCCCTGGCTCGCGCGAGCCCGTTCCCCCGCCGGCCGAGCTCATCCCGCGGATGCTCCGCTTCCTTAACGAAATGTACGAGCAGCAGCTCACGCTGAAAAAAGAGGGAGCCGAGGCGTGGCGCGCGGGCGATCTCACGGAGGACGCGTGGAACGCGCTCACGAAGAGGCCCCCGCGCGGCCTCTCGGTGTTTCGCGTCGCCGCGCGCGCGGCCTCGAAGCTCGCCGACGAGGTGAGCTCCTACCTGCTCCGCGATAAAACCAAGAATGGCCCCGCGGCCCTCGGGGGCGATGATCTCCTCGGCGCGTCACGGCATGGTCAGCCCGCTTGAAGCGACTCTTCGCCCCCCTGCTCGCCAAGAGCCCCAACGCGCGGAACGCCTGGTCGGCGACCGATCTCACGCTGACCATGATCCGGGGAATGATCGCGGATCGCCTCATCGATCGCGCGGACGTCGACTGGCTCGAGCTCGACGGCGAAGACTTCCGTGCGTGGCTCCGGCGTCACGGCGCCTCTGACGCCGCCGTCACCGCGTCCGTCCTCTGCGGGGTCTATGCCGGCGCGTACCACGCGGGCCGGGATATCGGCGCGGGCACGGGTCTCCACTGGACGCTCCGCATGCTGTTCACCTACCGGGGTGCGCTCTTTTACAAATACAAAATGCAGGCCGGCATGGGCGACACCGTGTTCGCGCCGCTTTATGAGGTCCTCCGCCGCCGGGGCGTGCGCTTTCGGTTCTTCCACCGCCTGGACAACCTCCGGCTGTCGGCGGACGGCTCGCGCGTCGAGGCCATTGAAATGGGCCGCCAGGTCCTCACCAAGGGAGACGACTACGACCCGCTCATCGATGTGAAGGGCCTCCCGTGCTGGCCGAGCGAGCCGCTCTATGAGCAGATCGTGAGCGGCGAAGAGCTCGAGGCGAGCGGTGAGAACCTCGAAGATTTCGGTACGCGCTGGCGCGATCGGGGAGGTCGCCTCGTGCTCCGCGCGGGCCACGATTACCACGCCGTCCTGCTCGGCCTGGGGCTCGGGGCCATCCCCTGGGTGTGCGAGGAGCTCCTCAAGGACGAGCGCAACCCCCGCTTCGCGCGCATGCTGCGATCCGTCAAGACGACGCAGACGGCCTCCGTGCAGCTCTGGATGAAGCCCGACCTGCGCGCCACGGGGTGGCACCTCCCGCCTCCGGTCATGATCCCCTATGCCGAGCCGCTCGATACGTGGGCGGACATGAGCCACCTGGTACCCCGCGAGTCGTTCCCTGCCGCCGGCGGCCCTGGGAGCGTCGCTTACCTGACCGCGCAAATGGACGACGACGAGCCGCCGCCGCGCGCGCGCGAGGACGCCGAGGGGTACGCGCAGCGGCAACACGCCCGTGTCTACAGCGAATCGCGATCCACGACGACTGGCAGAGCGCCCGGCGTGCCCGATCGCGTAAAGAGGCGCGGCGCTCGCTCCGTCCTGCGGTCCACATCGTGTTGAGCGATTGGGGCGCGTAGGTAAAAGAAGCCCGATCGCCCCACGACGAAGTGTGGCGTGGCGAACAGATGAGCCAGGACCGCGAGCGTCGCACCGTCTCGTCCACGGGTTCCAGAGCGCCTTCGGGCGCAGCGCAGAGCGTGAAAAGCGGCGTATGGGCGGCCGCAGGCCCACGTCGCCCTGGTGGGCGGTCCTCGGGCCCGCGGTATTGCTGCGGTAGGCTACGCGGCGTCGCCGAGCGCCTTTTGGCGCAGGACGGTGCTCTTCCAGTACGGCGGCCGCCGCGTCGGCGCTGGGTGAGCGAGCTGGAACGTCGGTCGGCTGGCCGAGCGCGGAGAGGAAGCGGACGATGCTGCTTGGCTCGGTCACCATGGCGACGAGCTCCATCCTGCCCTTGCAGGCTGGGCACTGGAGCACATCGATCGCCAACGTGCGGCGCAGAAGCTCGGCCCACGGCCGATAGCCGCCGCGCTTGCGTTTGGGAGCGGGCTCATGGTCCGTCTTCGCAAGCTCTTCTGGCTTGGGTGCAGGTCTCACACTGACTCAATTTTATTCAGCTTTTCGACGCTCTGAGGCGCACCCGGTGACAGAGTTGGCGGACGCGTGAGAATTTGTCGCCGCTGGTCGGAATTGTTCTTGGTATGGCGAAGCGATCGGCGGCGGGAGCACCGGAGAGAGCGACGAATACAAAGGGAAAAGCGCTCGAGGTGCTGAAGACCTTCATCCAGGAGCGCGAGGGCAAGCCGCCCGCTGGTAACTTCGGCACGTTCGAGCGCGACCTTCGCAGCAGTACTGAAGCTACACCCAAGACCAAGGGGAAGGCCACAATCATTTCGGAAGGCGAACCCGGCGTAACCCAGCCTCGACCACCCGTGGCCGCGCCCCCTCTCGGAGCATGGTGCCTCGGGAGGGGGGTCAGCCGGGCGCCCCCTTCTTCTTCGCCTCCACGGCCTTCTCGATCTCATCCTCGATCAGACGCTCCATCCTCTCCTCGAAGGTGCGTCCAAAGATGTACGGCACGGCGATGGGGAATCCCGTCTCTCCGGGCTCTCCGTCGCACCAAGTGACGGGAAGCTCAGACTTCTTGAGGGTCTGACGAACTCCCTCAAAGGCCAGCTGTAGAGCCTGCACGGCGTCCACGCCGTAGGCCGAGTCCCGTACGGGATCTGGAATTCCCTGAATATCCACCGGACAGGCCCAGTCACCGGACGGCTTCCGCATGGGTTTGCCGATGGTCACGGTCACCATCCGGCCGGGCTCGCCTACGACCGAGAGGCGGCGTTCTGCGATGGGTTCGAGCGGGGTGTCGTCCTGCATAGGACGCACCTTGCGGTCCCTTCCCGCAGGATGTCAAGCGGACGTTCTCTTCACGTACCGTAGTGCCAGTAGCACCAGCCGAGGCACGCGACCAAGCCACCCTTCGCCGCCGCCCAGCAACCGGCCCTCAAGCGAGGATCCGGTGGTAGCTGGGCGCAAAATTGCTCCATCGCTTGCTGACCGTTCCGACACGCTCGGTTGCATTCGTCCAGGGAGTCAGGTAGTTCGACCTCGCCGCTGGCCGCTTCAGGTTCGTCCACCTCTGGCGATGCTCCACATCCCACCGTCATCGCCAGACCTGTGGCCCCGAGAAGACCCAGCACGCACAGCAGCCGTCTCATGTGCTCCCCCCCAGGAGCACGTGGAGTCCGGCTCCTGGGCACGTCAAGGACGAGTCTGCCTGGCCCAGCTCCCGCCGATCCTCGCCTCGCACCACGACCAGGTCTGGAACTGGCTCCGGAGGCGGGGCCTTCTGGACCACGAGGCGGAGGATCTCCTGCAGGAGGCGTTCTTCGCGCTGCACAACCACATCCTCGAGCACGGGTTTCCGGACAACCTCCCGGGGATGCTCCACGTGCTCACGGAGGGAAAGCTCTTGAACCACCTGCGCGCCCAGCGGCGCGCCCCGGTGTCCCTCGGCCTCCCCTCCTCGGGCTCGGAGAAGCCCAGGAGCGATCTCGATGTCGAGCGCGCCTTGGCGCTCCGGGAGCTTTCGCGGCAGCTCGTCGAAAAGCTCTCGCCGGAGCACCAGAGCGTGGTCGACAAGGTCATCCTGAATGGCCTGTCGCACCGCGACGCCGCCGCTGTGCTCGATCTTCCCGAGGGGACCGTGAAGTCCCGGTTGATCGCGGCCAAGCGCGAGCTTTTGGCGCTCGCGGAGCGGCTCCTGCCGCCGAGCCAGAGAGGCCCCGTATGAACGACGCCGATGGCTGGATCTACTTCGACGGCCCGGAGCCCGAGCGCATCCGGCCGCTCCTGGACGCGCTGCGCGATCTGCCGCCCGCGACGCCGGAGGACAAGGAGCGAGTGGCCCGGCAGTTCTTCGCCAAGCTGGACGCGGCGCTTTCGCGCAGGGAAGAGCCGGCGGGCGGGGAAGAGGGGCCGGGGAGTGCCCGTCCCGGTGCGCCGATCGCGCCGCCGGGCGCCGAGCGACGAGAGGCCGAGGACGGCGCCACGGTTCGGTCTCCGACGCGCTCCGATCGCATCGACGCGTCGCCGAAGGAGGAGCCGAGCGCGCTCGAGGCGCCGCTCAAAGCTCGGGGGCCACGTGCGGAGGACACGGGCGCGGCCCCCGAGGCGCCGGGCGAGGGCGCGACAGAGGTCCTCGCGAGCACGGAGCTCGCGCCGGATCTTCCGGCCGAGGTCTGGAAGATGCTGGGCAGGCTGCCGTTCCGTCCGGCGTCACTGGAGCAGGCCGCCGCCAGGACGCTGCAGGTGCCCGTGATGACCAGAAACCTCGGCGATACGGCTCCGGTCGCGGACGACGCCATGGCGAAGGCGGTCGCGGCGCTGCCGTTCGTTGGCAACACGGTGGGGGCGGGGAGCGTGCCTTTTCCTCGGCTGAAGCTTGCGGAGTATGCGTCGCTGCACGCGGAGCTTCTGGTGTGGCCGGAGCGGGCGGGGGAGATCTTGCCGCGCTACCACGTGCCGAGCAAGGCAGCGCGCAAGGCGCTGCGCGCAAGGCGCTGGAGGAGCACTGGGCGATGCGGCTCGCGGAGAACGTGGGGGAGCGGGCGGCGTTTGAGAGGGCGGTGGAGGAGTATTCGGCGTGGTTGCGGCGGAGGAGGGGTGGAGAGGGGAGGGGGCGCGGACCGGGCTTCGAATGATGCCGACGTTTCCACCACCTCCCCTGAAATTCCGTACGGTGAATTTTCTCCAGTACGGCTCCAAGATTTGTTAGCCTTCCTGGCGAATCCGACCCGGCCCTATGGCCGAGCCGACGGAGACGTTTACTTCCAGGCTTCCGACGGGTCGGTCACCCTTCCCGCCGCTGGATATGACTACGGCGACAACTGGGCAATTTTCACCGGTGGGACTTTCACCCACTGGAACGGCAGCTAGCGTCGAGGGCTGTGCGAGCGCTTCCGCCGTCGTCATATGTCCGCGCCGCCCCGCCGTCCTTTATCGTTTACCCTTCATGAACGAGCAAGGCGACGAGGCGCTTGAAGCGCTCACCCTCCTCGGTCAAGCTTGATAAGGATACGGGGGAGGTGTTATGATGAGCGGATCGAGCGTCATTGCACTCACGTCGGAGATCGGGCGTCTGAAGAGGGTCATCCTGCACCGCCCCGGTCCCGAGATCTTCAAGGTGATCACGGTCTCGCCCCAGGATCACCCGGTGCTCCCGTCCGACATCATCCGAGAGCCGGCCATCGAGCAGTTCGATGCTATGGTCCGGGCGCTCAAGGCCGAGGGCATGGAGGTGCTCTTCGCCCAGGATCTGCTCGACGACGCGATCGAAAACGCCCGCACAGAGGGGACCTTTGTCGCCTGGCTGCGCGACCATCTCCCCCCGGCCACGTCCTCTCCGGAGCTCCTGGCCAGGGCGAGCCAGATCACCGCAGCGGACCTCGTCGGTGCCACGGACGAGCTCTTCTATCACCGGGATCCCGCGGGCGATCTGCGGCCGCTCGTCGCGCCGATGAAGTGGATGTACTACGCCCACGACTTCGCCGTCATGACCCCTCGCGGCGTCATCATCTCCAACTTTCTCCAAGCCGCGAGAGCCTACGAGTCCGTGCTGGCCCGGTTCATGTTCGACCGCGCCCGAGCGATCCAGGCGTACCCGATCGCGTTCGATGCCATCCAGGAGCAAGTCTACCTCATGGGCGCTGATGTGCTCGTGGCCGACGCGGATACACTGCTGATCGGCACCGGGAACCAGACGGAGAGGGCAGCCGCGCGCAAGCTCGCCAGGGCGCTCCACATGGACGTGGTGGAGGTTCGACTGCCCAGCAGGCAGCGCTTCGCGCGGGGCCACATCGACGACGAGTGGACCGGCCTCCATCTGTTGTTCTTCAACCTGGATACGATCTTTTCCTTCGTCGATACGGACAAGGGCCTGGCACTTCCGTACTTCCTCGAGGCGAAGTACGCCTCGTGCGATCCCCTGACCCGGATCCTCGGAGGGCTGCAAGGCGAGCCCGGAGCCCAGGCAGCGCGCCTCCGCGCGGTGATGGATCATCTGCAGCATGTCGGCTGGGTGACCCGGTACAAGGCAGGCTCCGGCGACATCGATCCCTGCATGAAGGGGATGAAGCTGGTCGACTACCTGCGGGATCGGGGATACCAGATCATCTATGCGGGCGGCGAGCAAGGGACGCTCGACGAATTCAAGTACGTGATGGAGCGCGTCCTCCGTGAGGTCAGGTTCCAGGCTGCGAACGTCCTTTCGATCGCGCCGGGCAAGGTCCTCGCCTTCGAGGAGAACGGGCACACGCTGGCAGCCCTGCGGGCCGCCGGCGTCGAGACAGTGACCTTCCCGGGCAGCGAGCTGGTCCGCTGGAACGGGGGGCCGCATTGCATGGTGCAGTCCCTCGAGCGAACGCCATGAACCCTTGACGGGCGTCGCCGGACAGCGCGGCAGCCATGCACCTGTCGAGGCAGTTCATCGGCCCATGTTCGTCTGGGCCGGGGTCGTCTGCCCACGTGGATGGCTCGGTGACAAGATCTCCTGATCGATCCTCACCCCCTCTTCCACCGCATGCGCCGCGAGGCGCCGGTACGCTGGTGGGAGGGGCAGAAGATCTGGACTTTGACCCGTCATGATGACGTCATCAACGCGTTCCGGGATCCGCGCCTCTCCGCGATGCGCCGGTGGCAGTGGACATAATCAGAAGGCGATTGCGAGACCGCGCTCCGGGGGCTGCAGGTGCCCGGGCGTGTGTGCGCGGTCGCGTAATCGTCCGTTTGGACGGAGGCCGCACGAGGCGATGGTTGGAGATGCCGACACGATGGGTGTACCGGCCGAGATAGCGAATCACCTGCTCGGCGCCGCCGAAGGGGCGCTTGGCATAGACGTTCCAGCGCATGCGGTGGAGCCGATCGCGGAGGTGATCCCAGGCCTCGGGATCGGCCGCCTCGTCGCCGGGCATCTCGACTTCGCCGCGCGCGATGGCGGTGTCGAGCGCGGCGAGGAGCTTGCCGCGGAAGAGCGCCCCCATGACCTCGATGGGGAACAGGTAGCGGCGACGCGCGGGGAGCCAGCGCGCGCCGTCCGGACAGAGCCCGCCGCCCGTCACGGCGCGTAGGTAAAAGAAGCCCGATCGCCCCACGACGAAGTGTGGCGTGGCGAATAGATGAGCCAGGACCGCGAGCGTCGCACGGTCTCGTCCACGGGTTCCAGAGCGCCTTCGGGCGCAGCGCAGAGCGTGAAAAGCGGCGTATGGGCGGCCGCAGGCCCACGTCGCCCTGGTGGGCGGTCCTCGGGCCCGCGGTATTGCTGCGGTAGGCTACGCGGCGTCGCCGAGCGCCTTTTGGCGCAGGACGGTGCTCTTCCAGTACGGCGGCCGCCGCGTCGGCGCTGGGTGAGCGACCTGGAAGGTCGGTCGGCTGGCCGAGCGCGGAGAGGAAGCGGACGATGCTGCTTGGCTCGGTCACCATGGCGACGAGCTCCATCCTGCCCTTGCAGGCTGGGCACTGGAGCACATCGATCGCAAACGTGCGGCGCAGAAGCTCGGCCCACGGCCGATAGCCGCCGCGCTTGCGTTTGGGAGCGGGCTCATGGTCCGTCTTCGCAAGCTCTTCTGGCTTCGCTGGGCGCGGGCCGATGCGCTTACGCCATGGCCTTGCGGACGCGAGCACCCCTGCGTACTTGACCGTATGAAAGCGCGGCGGCGGGACGCTGGCCGCGAGCCGACACAAGAGCGAGAGCGGATCCATAGAGGCCGCGACGGTCCCGTCGGCGAAGGCGCGCTTGAGCGACAGCCGTACCAGGCCGTCCTGCTGCAGTTCGACGCGCTCCTGGGCGATCGGGGGCCGCAGGACGTAGCGCAAGAGCGCCTCCCTCGCCGCGGCATGGTGCGCACCGGCGCGCGTCGCCGCGTGCCAGGTGAAGCCATCGAGCGAGGCGCACAGCGGCTTGTCGTAGGCGAGCGCGCTCGGCGAAGGCGGCGAGAGCCCGCGGAGCCATTGCGGTCCAGCGGGCGGCTCTCGTCCGGAGACGGCGGAGGCACAGAGCGCTGCTTCAGGCTCGTCGTCCTCGTCGATGTCGTGCTCGATCTCGAAGAGCCCGTACCGGCGGAGGTAACGCATCATCCGCCCGACGGTGTGCTCGAGCACCTGACCGACCTCGCGCGTCTGCAGGTGACCGAGCTCGTTCCACACGAGCTCTGTGCCGTCTTCGTGATAAGCCCCGTCGGCACCGCGCGCAGCGCGGATCCAGGCCGCCGCAGGCGCCCGCGCAGCGGGGCGAAGCGCCTTTCGGCGCGCGAGCACGGTGCCACCCTCGCCAGGCGACGGCGGAGCTCCTCCGACGTGTCCGGTTGCGCGGCCACGGTCGGCAGGTGCGGGAACCAGCAGGGTCGACGTTGCGGACGCCACGTTCCTATGATGCCTTCTCCCCCCCCGCGCCCTCCGGCTCAAGACGATATCTGCAGAGCTTGCGAGAGCGCTTCCCAGGACGCTCTCATCGTCGTTGCCGGTCGCCCGGCACATATGCCACCGTCGACCACGAGATCGTGCCCGTTGATGTAGCGAGCTTCGTCGCTGGCGAGAAACAGCGCGGCGTTCGCGATGTCCTCGGCGCGGATCATGCCCCGGAGAGGCTGCACGGCCGGAAGCAGGTCTTCAAAGGCGGCTTCCACCCGTCGCAGCTCTCCCTCCGCGGCCTCGGCGTCATTTCCAACGTGCTTGCCGAAGATACCCGTCAGCGTGGGCCCTGGAGAGATGGCGTTGACCCGAACCCCTTTTTCTCCGAGCTCGAGCGCCGCGCAACGCGTGAGATGCACCAGGGCAGCCTTCGCCACTTCATAGCCGAAGGTGTTGAACCCGGCCATGCGCCCGCTGATGCTGGACATGTTGATGAACGAGCCCTTCCCGCGCCGTATCATCGACGGCGAGGCGTGCTTCATCACGAGGAACGGCGCGCGGACATGCAGCACGAGATCGCGATCGAAGTCGGCGGGCGCGGTTTCCGGGATCGAAGTCGTGGCCGAGCCGGTACCCGCGTTGCTGATGACGCAATCGATGCGCCCGTGGCGATCGAGCGCGGCGTCGAGCAGCCCCTTGATGTCGGCTTCCCTGGTGACGTCTGCAGGCACGAACATGGCACGCTCGCCGATGGCGCGGGCGATCGTCTCGCCGAGCTCGCGCCGGCGCCCGGCGACGACGACATGGGCGCCTCCCCCGGCGAAGCGCGCTGCGCACGCACGCCCGATCCCGCTTGTGCCCCCTGTGATGACGACGACCTGATCCTCGATTCCGCGCATCTTGATCTCCCTTCGTGAAGGGCAGATTTGCGCGACATGGCGTCCAGGTCGATTACCTGGCAGGTAATATTTCCCTCGCATGGATCAGGCGGGGGCCCAGGATGATGCCGATGGGGCGTGTATCCCCGCCGGTCCCCTTCAGGATGTGGACCCGCCGCACGGGCGGCGCGCGGTACGTGCCGGACTTCGCGCGTTCGAGCAGCGACCGGAGGTTGTCCTCCAGGTTCGCTGCATACTCGTCCGCGGTCTGCCCGTCGATACCTGTCGCCCCGTCCTTGCGCGTGCGCCGGTACGCCTCGCGGAGCCAGTCGATGTCGAGGTGATGGGCGAGCGACGTGAACGCCATCCCCGGCGCTCGCTTCGCCAGCGTCGCTATCCGTTCGAGTCTCGGTGAGATGTTGATGGAGCCCGGTGTCTCCGGCATCGTTCCCTCCAACGGTTCCGTGTCCCGGCACCCCCTTCCCTCCACGGGGTCCCTCGGGACGGTTCCCCCGCTTCACAGGTACTACGAGGACGTGGCCGAGCTCGGCGCGGCTCGTCCTCGGCAGGCGAGCCGCGGCGCCGTCCAGCGGCGGCGTGGGCGCGCCGCTGGCCGAACTCGCCGGGGCACGCCTCGACCTTCACCCGCGCCTATACTCAGTATTGCAATGCAGAGCTCGTCCGCTAGCATGCGCCTCGACCTTCACGGCCGCGGCCGTGATCGCCGCGGCCGTGATCGGAGGGTCGGCGTCCGGAGCCTGCCGCTCGAGCTGCTCGTCCTCGCCGGCATCGTGGTCCGAGCTCGGCCGGGTGGACGGCACCGCCGGATCATCTCCTCCAGGTAGAAGCGCCGCGCGCCCCGAGCCCACGACGGCGCTCCTCAGCCCGTAGCGAGGCGGAGCCGCCGCGACACCACGGCCGCGCCACGGCGCAGGGGACAGAGCTGGCGAGCTCGGCGTGGCCGCAATGGTCCGAGCTCGCCCACGAGCTCTGCGCCGCCGGCAACGTGCCCGGGTCTCAGGCCAGGGGAAAGCCAGCGCCGTCACGCCCCGACCCCGACGCCGTGGCCGCGCCGTCTGCTCCGGGGCCATGGACGCCGCGCAGACGACGGCCGCGCGGGGCCGGCGCTCACCTCCACGCCGCGACGCTCCGCCTCGAGGACCTCGATGCCGCGGCCGCCCTGTCTGCTCAGGCGCCGCGTGCGCCACGCCGAGCTCGCGCGAGGCCCTCACCGCCGCCGTCCCCGAGCTCGACCAGGTGGACCTCGACGCCGGCGACGGCCCAGAGCTCGCCGCCGTCCACCGCAACGCCGGCGCGCCTCCAGGTGCCGGGCCTCGGGCTCGGGGAAGCCCGCCGGCATGTACGGGCGGCGCTCGCCGACGATGATCACCGGGCCCGTGGGGTCGCCTCCCGTGCCGAAGTCGAGCCGCCGGAACTCGGGCGCCTTGCCGGGCGCGGCGAAGCGGAGCGCGAACGATCCTCGGCTACCGCCTGAGTGGCGAGGCAGGTAAACGAGATCGACCGCGTGTCCCTGGGCCTGGCGCACGTCGTTGGCCGGCGGAGGGTACATGAAGTCGACGCAGCCCGTCAGGCGCAGGACCCACTCGAGGACGGAGCCGTCATCGGCGCCGAGCACATCGATCGAGTGCTGGGAGCGGTCGGGCGCGAAGAGCTTCATCGCGGCGCGGTAGCGCGTGCGCGCGACCTCAAGGAGGGCGGTGCGTTGCTGGGACCATAAGCATGAGAATTCACCGGATGATGATGAGGGCATGAATGGACTCCTCTCTCCTAGTCGGCGGTGGGGTTCATGAGAAGCCGCCCCGCGGGCCGACCGTCCGCGGGGGAAGTGGAGGACCGGACGCCGGGGCAGGGGAGCGGCGAGGGAGGCCGCACCTACGCCGGCGTCGTTGATGTCCTAGGTGATGGGCAACGGCTGTGAACTGGGCGTTCACTCATCGAAGCTGAGTGTTTTCGCCGCGATGCCGTCCGAACCTTTGAGGTCATCGGGCCCCGAGCCGCCGATTCCGGAACGACCAAGTACGAACGTAATTCCATCCAATGACGGGACGCTCCCCGTGTAGGCGATGCCCAGAGAATGTCCCCCGGAGCCTCCCCCACCATGACCGCCGTTCCCGCCAGGGCCACCGTTCCCGCCGCGGCAGCCAGCGGACACGTTGCCGGTGAACTCACCCCCTTCACCGCCGGGAGCGCCCTCCCCGCCGAGCTCCCCTTCGCCGCCGTCTTCCCCCCGGACGCCCGCTCCACTCACGAGGCGCACAGCGTCAAAGCGCAGCGTGGAGTTGATGCTGATAAGCGCAATACTCGAACCTCCCGCCACACCGCCAGCTCCGCCCCTTCCACCGCAACCGCCGGCCCCTCCTGAGCCTCCGGACGCCCCCACCCATTCATCATAAGAGCATTGCTCCCAGCCCGCGGATCCGCCTCCGCCGCCTCCGCCTCGGCCGACCTGCCCTGGCATGCCGCTGCTGCCGTCAACTCCACGGTAGCCCGAACGCGCGATCTGGCCGACACCTCGCCCATTGTCGCCGTGGGCACCATCGTCGCCGTTCATTCCGTCGTTTCCAGCCGTGCAACGGCTCGAAGCGTTCTCTCCCTTTCCGCCAGTGTTGCCCCCATCGAAGGGGACGCCGTTCGCACCATCGCCGGCATAACGATGATCACCGTATCCGCCTGCGCCTCCTTCACTTGTCCCATTCACAAATAAGCAACGTTGGGTCGGGCCAGAAGCTCCGGGCGTGCGGCTGTACGAGCACTTCCCCCCGGAGCCAGCGTATCCGCGGCTGCCTCCCGCCGCCTGCACATACTCCACCTGGTTCGGTGTATACCCCGGCGAAGCATCTCCCGCCTTAAAGGTGCAGTGCACCGCCTCAAGCTCGACGTTGTCAGCGACGACCGCAATGGACGAAAGCGATTCGGGCATGTCGGCCGGCGCTGGTTGCGCAACGACGTGCAGGTCTTGGAGCCGGAACGCTTTTGAGCCACGGGGAGTGATCGTGAGCGGGATTTTTCCAGGCGCCGCGGTTAATGTGGTGACGTTGCCTCCCAAGTGCCATCCCTGCCCGCAAGCGAGGCTCGCGTAGATGTGGACTCCTTCCGATACGGATATAATCTGCTCGGAGAAGGTACCTCCGCAGACGTAGACGTTGCGCTCGGTTAACTCCCGCAGGGCGGCCCGCGCGATGGCGAAGCCGAGCTGATGGAACGGCTGGTCCATGGAGCCGTCGCCGCTCGGCGATGCCGAACCGTCGACGAATACGCCGCACTCTGGGGCCGGACCTCGGTCGAGGGTCGGGATGCACTTCGGATCGCGCTCCAGACTCGAGCCAGGGTCCTCGCCCCCGGGTTGGTACGTGTCCCAGTCAGCACCGATGAGGTTCGCGCAGCCGCTCACCGCGGAGGAGACGAGCCCGAGCCAGGCCAGGGCGAGGCACGATGACGTTGCTTTAGTTGTCAGCATGGGGCGACGGTTCGATGGTCGTTGTGCGCCGTCAAGAGACGCCGGCGGCGGGGGGCCCGGGGGTGCAGGGGAAGGGCATGGGCAGCGCGAGTCGGGGTCCTGGCGGCAGCCGTGCAAAAACCTACGGTAGCACTCCGGCGCGCTCGACGGGCTCGCGCTCCAGGACCTCGACGCCGGCGCGCTCACGAGCTCGCCCACGCTCGCCTCGACGCGAGCCGCGCCAAGCTCGGCGAGGCGCCCCACGGCGGCGTGGGCGCACCGTGCGCCCGGGCGGCTCCGGGCGGAGCCTCGGCTCGCGGCGCGTACAGCGGCGGCGTGGGCGCCGTGGGGGAGCTCGGCAGCTCGCCCGCGGCGAGGCAGAGGACAGCGCCCTCAAGCGGTTCGTGGGCGCGCTCGACAGGAGGTAGTGATGGCGGTTCCCAGGAGGAAGACGCGACGCAGGGCGACTCCCACGACGGCCGAGCTCGCGGGGGTCGATGCCAGCGATGTCTGGAGGTGGCTCTGCGCGTAGGTAAAAGAAGCCCGATCGCCCCACGACGAAGTGTGGCGTGGCGAACAGATGAGCCAGGACCGCGAGCGTCGCACCGTCTCGTCCACGGGTTCCAGAGCGCCTTCGGGCGCAGCGCAGAGCGTGAAAAGCGGCGTATGGGCGGCCGCAGGCCCACGTCGCCCTGGTGGGCGGTCCTCGGGCCCGCGGTATTGCCGCGGTAGGCTACGCGGCGTCGCCGAGCGCCTTTTGGCGCAGGACGGTGCTCTTGCAGTACGGCGGCCGCCGCGTCGGCGCTGGGTGAGCGACCTGGAAGGTCGGTCGGCTGGCCGAGCGCGGAGAGGAAGCGGACGATGCTGCTTGGCTCGGTCACCATGGCGACGAGCTCCATCCTGCCCTTGCAGGCTGGGCACTGGAGCACATCGATCGCAAACGTGCGGCGCAGAAGCTCGGCCCACGGCCGATAGCCGCCGCGCTTGCGTTTGGGAGCGGGCTCATGGTCCGTCTTCGCAAGCTCTTCTGGCTTCGCTGGGCGCGGGCCGATGCGCTTACGCCATGGACTTGCGGACGCGAGCACCCCTGCGTACTTGACGGTGTGAAAGCGCGGCGGCGGGACGCTGGCCGCGAGGCGGCACAAGAGCGAGAGCGGATCCATGTCCACCGCGACAGTCCCGTCAGCGAAGGCGCGCTTGAGCGACAGCCGCACCAGGCCGTCCTGCTGCGGCTCAACGCGCTCCTTTGCGATCGGGGGTCGCAGCACGTAACGCAGCAGCGCCTCCCTCGCCGCGGCATGGTGCGCACCGGCGCGCGTCGCTGCGTGCAAGGTGAAGCCATCGAGCGCAGCGCACAGCGGCTTGTCGTACGCGAGCGGCACGCTCGTAATTGATGGCAATTCTCTAGGAACATGATGAAGCGGAGGATAAGGATAATGCCTAAGCGGACCAGCGTACCCAGCAACGAAAACGCTACGCCCAAGGCGGAGCTTCGACCTCTTCAGGAGAACGAGCTGGACGCTTTCCAGACCGAGCACCTGCCCGCTCTGGTAAGATTTGCCGCCAGGCGCTTGGCTTTCAAGCTCGACGTCGATGACCCAACCCCCCCGAACGCCCCCGACGAATGCGTCCACAAGGTGCTCTATAAGCAGCGCGACCGCATCCGAGCGGGTCGACCGTCCTTGATCGCCTCCGCAAAGCACCTCAAGAATCTCATCTACCGCGCTGTGAGGAGGAAGTGCGGCGACCTCGTCAAGGCGGTAAAGCGTCGCGCTGAGCTTGCGAACGAGGATACCGTGCGTGACGCACTTGCACCCGCTTCGCTAGATGATATCGAATCGGTGATTCACATCAAAGAAGTGATCGATCAGGCTAAAAATCTGCCTAAACGCCAGCCACAGGTACTCGCGCTCCTTCTCAAGGGCCTGAGTGTGGAGGCCATTGCAAAGAAGCTCCGTGTGAGCGTTGCATCGGTGAACCGTGACATTTCGGCATTAAAGATATTCATGAAGGCCAACCTCGGCGTGTTGTTCGCATGGCTGGAGAGGAGAAAGTCGCGGGTGATCGCCGGCACCATCGTTGTAGCAGCCGTGCTTGCTCGACGACTTCCGTTTCCGCACAACGACTTCAACCCCGCCTGTCACACCAACAAAGGAGCACCTGGAGAGCCTACTCTCTGCGTAGAGGTCAAACAGTTCGATGCCACCGATGGGTTATTCCGGGTGTGCAAGCAAGGGGGACCCTTCCAGAGCCCCTACACGGTCCGCCTTCGCAATTACAACAGGCCTGAATTTGCTTCCCGAAGCCACGAAAAGACTGCGTTCAACGGCCCTCTGGACTTTCCTTCTAGCGGTCCCATTCAATTTGGGAAAGCTGGCGATGAATGCACGCAGTGGAACGGCTTCGACGCCTCCAAGGCCATGGAAGTAGATGCAGTCGTTTCCTCCTCCGCACGATGTATCGATCCTGATTGCTGGTCTACGACCGGCCGCTGGTCTACGACCGGCCGCGTCGCGATCCCGAAACAAAACCAGTGATTCATGACGACAGCTATCCCGCTCTATCATTGCGGCTCGCTGTGCGTCGCGCTGCCCGACCCCACGACGCGCAGGAATCTTGGTTTGAACTCCTCGACGAGCACGGTCACCGTCTCGCACGTCGAATGCGTTACGAGAGCTACTTCACGCAATCGGTTCGACCTCAGCGCGCGCGCTGAAGCGTGTCCTTTCGGCAAGCCTGCGTAACCGACCCGGCCTCCGATGCGATCCTCGCGCGCACGCAGGAGGCAGGGGATGGGGCACGACAAGAATTGGGGGAAGGATCTCGACACGACGCGCGCGGCGCTCGCGAGCTGGCGTCGGTTGCACGGCGGCCGTGGCCGGCCGATCCCGGAGGCGCTCTGGTCGGACGCTGCTGACGTGGCGCGCGCGAACGGCGTGGCGGAGACGGCACGCGCGCTGCGCCTCAACCCGAGGAAGCTGGCGAAGCTCGCGGAGGGCGGGGCGGAGAGCGCGCCGCGGAGCGTGGTCGAGCGCTCGGGGTTCGTGGAGCTCGCCCGCATCGCGCGGGTCGAGCAGCAAACGATGGCCGAGCTCCTCGCTCGCATGGAGCGTGACGGCCTCGTCGAGCGCGTGCAGAACCCCGACGACAAGCGCGGCAGCCTCATCTCGCTGTCGCGAAGCGCGCGCATGCGGTTCCCGAAGGCCGCCGAAGCCCTGCTTGAGGGCGAGCGCCGAGCGACAGCCGGCTTCACGGCCGAGGAGAAGGTGCTCTTCGTGAGCTTTCTTCAGCGGGTGCTAAAGAATCTCGAGGACTGATGCCTTACCCGTTCAGGGCACGACGGGGAAACAAGTCGAGCGGACCAAACGCCAGGTGGTTTGAGACCCGCAGAAACTCGAGCAGTTTAGCGGCCGAAGTGAGACTGCAACTGGGCGGGGAAGCGCGCGCCCTGGATCTGGATTTGGGCTGCGGCGTCCTCAATGCGCTTCAGCTCGCCAGACGTCAGTTCGACATCCAGCGCGGCCAGGTTTTCATCCAGTCGCTCCAGCTTGGTGGTGCCGGGGATCGGAACGAACCACGGCTTCTGCGCCAGCACCCAGGCGAGAGCGATCTGGGCAAGGGTGGCTCCCTTGTCGTCGGCGACCTGCTGCAGCGAGTCGGTCAGCGCTTTATTGGCCTGCATGGCGTCCGGCGTAAAGCGCGGGAGCATACGGCGGAGGTCGTCGTTGGCCAACGACGTGCTGGAATCGACCTTGCCGGTCAAGAAGCCCTTACCAAGCGGGCTATAGGCCACTAGACCGATGGCCAGTTCCTGCAAAGTTGGAATGATCTCGGCTTCCAGCTCACGCGTCCACAGCGAGTATTCGCTCTGCAGCGCCGTCACCGGCTGAATAGCGTGCGCGCGGCGAATCGTCGTCGCACCGGCCTCCGACAAGCCAAAATGCTTGACCTTTCCTTCTGCGATTAATTCCTTCACGGTGCCGGCTACGTCTTCGATCGGCACCAGGGGGTCGACGCGGTGCTGATAGAGCAGGTCGATGCACTCGGTTCGTAGACGCTTGAGGGAGGCCTCCGTCACGCGACGAATGTGCTCCGGACGGCTATCGACACCCGACAGCGGGCTCGGCCCGTGTTCACCATGCTTGATACCGAACTTGGTGGCGATTACGACCTGGTCGCGCACTGGCGCCAACGCCGTCCCGACCAGCTCTTCGTTGGTGAACGGGCCATAGACTTCGGCGGTGTCGAAGAAAGTCACGCCGCGGTCCACCGCCGCGCGCAGCAGCTTGGTCATCTGCTTCGTGTCTTGAGGCGGACCGTAGAAGAAGCTCATGCCCATGCAGCCGAGGCCCAAGGCCGAGACTTCGAGCTTTTGTCCGAGTTTGCGCTTTTGCATCGAAATATTCCTTTAGGGGATCATCCGGACGCACCAGCTGTAATACTGGCTTGTCGCTCTGTTCATTAGAAGGTGGCGCGGCCTCCGCGTCGCGAGGATGCGCGCGGCGAACGCCTCGACCCACGCCGGCTCGGCGAGGCTTGTCGCTACCGATTCGACGGGCAGGAAGCCTTCGGCTTCTCCGGCGTGTGAGCGGTGACGAGCCAGCGTGGTCATGGCGCTCACGATAAGAGCGCCACGCGGGGGCACCAGATGGCGAAGTTATCCTGGGACCAGTACCACCAGGTTCCGAGGTAACCGTACCGTGGACGGCGTCGAGACAATCGCGGCGTGATCGCTTAGGCGCCGGCGGCCACCCGGGCGCCGGGCAGGAGCTCGGCGATCGCGTTCGCGGGGTGGTCCTGCACGCGAGCGAGAGCGTCCGTCAGGTAGTCGAACGGGTTGATGCCGCGCGACTCGCACGTGGCGACGAGCGAGTAGAGCCCGGCCAGGCTCTCTCTGACGCGACGTCGCCCACGAAGAGGTAATTCTTCCTGTTATGTGGAGCTCCACATAAAAGAAAGGCGTGGCTCTTCTTCGGCTCGGACGATCACGCCTCGGCGGCCGCGAACATCCTGTCGCTCATCGCCTCCTGCGCGCTGCACGGGCTCGACGCCGAGAGCTACCTCGCCGACATCCTCCGCGTCCTGCCGTGCTGGCCTCGCACTCGGTATCTCGAGCTCGCGCCCAAACACTGGCGCGCGACCCGCGCTCGGCTTGTCGAAGCCGAGCTCCAGCTGCCCGTCGGCCACGTGACCGTCCCGCCGCCGCTTCCCGCGGAACAGCAGACCTCGGCGGACTGAACGGGCCTCCACGCTCCGGAGTCTGCGTCACCCGACGCGCGCCGTCGACCACGGGGCTTGTGCAGCGGATACGAAGAAGCTCATGCCCATACAGCCGAGACCGAGAGCCGATACTTCCAGTCCCCGTCCAAGCTTGCGCTTTTGAATCATAATCCTCACTTCTTATTGACCGCTTGAATGCCTCCGACGAGCCCGCATGGTCGCCCACGGCGTGAACGACATGCGGGCATGCGGGCATGCGGGCTCGCCAGACGGCAACAGTTGACGTTAGCGAGCGTTCTTCGGCGCTCTGCCTAGGTTGCGTAGGAACTCGATCATCCAGCCCGGGTATTCGGCGGGCAGTGCGCTCACCTTGTCGAGCTCGGCGATCTCGGCGGGGTCGAGCACGAAGTCGCTCGCCTTCAGGTTGTCCCTGAGCTGCTCCTCGTTCTTCGCGCCGACAATGATCGCAGAGACGTGGGGCTTTGCGAGCAGCCACGCAAGCGCGACGCATGCGACGCTCGCGCCCTTGGCGTCGCCAATCTTCCGCATCGCGTCGATGCAGTCGAAGGCGCGGTCCTTGTTGACGGGCGGGAAGTCGAAGCTGGCTCGGCGCGAGCCGTCAGGGCCTTTGCCGTCACGACCATGCTTTCCGGACAGCAGGCCCCCGGAGAGCGGGCTCCATACCATGAGCCCCATCTGCGCGTCGTTCAGTAGAGGCACGAGTTCGCGTTCGAGATCGCGGGTGGCGATCGTGTAGTGGGCTTGCAATGACTCGAAGCGAGCCCAACCATGGCGCGCCGCGATGCCGTTGGCCTTGGCGAGCTGCCATGCTGCGAGATTCGAGCAGCCGACGTAACGCACCTTGCCAGAACGGACAACGTCGTCGAGGGCGCGCAGCGTCTCGTCGAAGGGGGTCACCGGGTCGAAGCCGTGAATCTGGTAGAGATCGACCCAGTCGGTCCCGAGGCGCTTCAGGCTGCCCTCGATGGAGCTCATGATGTGAGCGCGGGAGAGGCCCTGCTGGTTCGGACCAGTGCCGACCTTGCCGCGCACCTTCGTGGCGAGCACGACGTCTTTGCGGCGCGCGCCGAGGGCCTTGCCGAGGATCTTCTCGGACTCGCCCTCGGAGTAGACGTCAGCGGTGTCGAAGAAATTGATGCCGCTCTCGAGCGAGATTGACACGAGCTCGTCGGCCTCGGCCTGGGCCGTCTTACCAATGGGCTCGTAGAAGCCCTTCCCGCCGAATGTCATCGCTCCGAAACAGAGTTCCGAGACGTAAAGGCCAGTGCGGCCGAACAGTCTATAACGCATGCGAAATTCTCCATAACGCAGGCCACCGGACGCCCCGGTCGGCCTGCTCACGGCACTCACGATACGACCGGCGTGAAGGGTTGCCAGAGGGAGATTTTATCCTGGGACTGCCACCACCAGACTGAAGGCGTAGCTGCTTAGGGCTTCTTTAGCCCGCGGTCCTCGCGGACCTCGTGGGCTTCGACGATGTTGACGCGTTCGCGACCGAGACCTCGGACCCGTTCGAGGAGTTCAAGCAGGACAAGTATCACCGGCTGACCGAGGAGTACGGCTCCAACCCGGACGACACGGACCGCGGCGTCGGCCTCACGGACATGCTCTCGGGACGGCCGACCCGCAGCTCGTCGCGCGGCTCATAGAGTCGGACCAGCTCAAGGACGAGCGCTGCACGTCGTGCTCGGCGTCGCTCACGCAGGTGGAGCAGGCGAACGGCTCCGTCGCGTGGGCGGTCGCCATCGACGTCGGGACCGACGACGGCCACGTGACGCTCAACTTCACCGCCGACCAGGACGGCGTGAGGGCGTCGTGAGCGGAAGCTTCATCCCCGTCGACGAGCTCGTGTCCGCGCAGAGCGCCGACGAGGTCTTCGACCTGCTGCTCTCGATGCTCGAGCAGATGCAGGTCCCGGCCCGGTCGTGGCGCAAGGCGTCCGCGCTCCGGACCATCCTCCGCGCCTCGGCCATCGTCGCCGGCAACTGGACCTCGCTCTGCGCGGCCATCGCGAAGTTCGGCTTCCTCGACAAGGCGGACGGCCCATGGCTTACGCTGCTGGCCTCGTACGTCTACGGCGTCGACCGCAAGGCCGCGACCTTCGCGACGTTCCGAGCGCATGTGGACAGGACGAGGCCGGCGCCTTCGCGAGGCCTGCGCGTCTCTGACAGCGGTATCCTCGGCGGGTCTGCGGGATCGACCGATGCTGCCGCCCAGCTCTGGCACCGCCGCCGAGCAGTTAGCGGATCTAGCGTTCAATCCGTGACGTGCGCCGCATACGCAATACGGGCACGAGCCGCACTGACGCCGGGCCGTGGCGTGTAGATCGTGACGCGGAGCATCCGTCCGTCTGGCTCGACGTGCAGGAGCACAATGTGGTCGAGCTCGATGTCTCCCACGGCTGGGTGATGCACGACTTTTGCGCCTTCCGGAGTAGCCATTACCTCGTGCGCGTCCCATAGGGCGCGGAACTCTGGGCTGCGCTTGCCGAGCTCGCTGGCGAGTCGATCGAACGGCGCACGGTCCGCTGCGCGCCCCGCCTCATAGCGGAATCGCGCCACCATGTTGCGCGCGTGCGCACTCGCCTCGGGTGTTCTCGGCTGGAGCGGATTCTCCTCGAACATAAAACAGAGCGAGTTCATCCCGCGGCGATCGCCCCAGAGAGCCTCGGCCGGAGTGTTGAGCGCGACGACATCCCACCGCGTGGTGCTCACGACAACCGGATTTGGGTGCGCGTCGATCGCGTGCTGGAGCATGTCGCTCACGACCTCGGTGGGCGCGTCACTGCGGCGTGACGGTGGAGGAGGCCGGCCCTGCGCTAGCTCGAAGAGATGCGAGCGCTCGACGTGGTCGAGGTCTAGCGCCTGCGAAAGGCGCTCGAGCAGGCCCTCCGAGACGTGAATGTCCCGGCCCTGCTCGAGCCACGTGTACCAACTCACCCCCACCCCGGCTAGGAGCGCCACTTCCTCGCGGCGAAGCCCCGGCGTGCGACGCCGTGTTCCGCTCGGAAGCCCGACGCTGCTCGGTGCGAGACGCGAGCGTCGAACCCGAAGAAACGAAGCGAGCTCAGTACGCTTCGACGCGCGATCCATGAGAGAAGGATGGTAGCGCCAACCGCCGACCCGCGCCGTCGAAATCGAGCGCGCCCTTTGCCCTCGATCCCCCACAGCGCGTAGGTAAAAGAAGCCGGATCGCAGCGCGAAGAAGTGTAGCGCAGCAAACCGAAAGGGTGGGACCGCGAGCGTCGTGATGGCTCGGTCCTGGGTCGAAAGAGCGTGGTCCGGGCGGCGCCGCGCGCGCTAAGGGGCGCATCGGCGTGCCGTGGGCACACGTGTCCGTCCGGGCGTTGGTCTGGCCCGGGAGGCGCCTCGCGAGACGCTATACGGCGTCACCGAGCGCCTTGCGGCGCACAACGGTGTTTTTCCAGTACGGTGGTCCCCGGTTGGGAGAGCGTGCTGGAACATCGGTCGGCTCGCCGAGCGCGGAGAGGAAGCGGACGATGTTCCGGGGCTCAGTGACCATGGCGACGAGCTTCATCCGCCCCTTGCAAGTTGGGCAGCTCGCGGTTGAACTGAGTGTGGAGGTGGGCGATCGGCTTTTGCAGGCGCGTGAGGCCGACGATCCACATCTTGCCGGGGGAGAACGTGTGCATCCAAGTGATGACGCCAATACACTCCGGCGTGCTGCTGGCGGCGAGGCACATGTCTCGAATCGCGTCCGGCTCCGTGAGCACCGGCTTCCAGACCACGCGCGCGGGCAGCCGCTCGGACTCTTGCAAGCTCGCTGCGATGCGCTACGAGTTCTCAGCTACGCGCGCGAGGGTTTCTTGCCCATAAAGGTGTTGGCTCCCGGTCAGGAACCAGATTTCTGGTTCTTTTCGGTTGGCGACGGGCTGCATCGAAGATCGGTTCGCGCCGCTCAGAATTGCGTCAAGAAGGTCCACACTTCTTGAGGCACCCACGATTTGCTCTGCCCAGAATCGGCGTGTGACGGGGTGTGAGGGCCATCGTAGTCGCACCAGCGCGTTGGATGCCCCGCGGAGCACCCTTTGTAGTCCGTACAGACATGACCACCTCTGGGCGGCAGTGGCAAGCTCTCCACAGTGCAGCCGTTCGTCATCGCGAAGAAGTCACTGCTCATGTCCTGTCCGCTGCCGTCGTTTCCTAGCGCCGAGATGAACGGAATCGGTTGGCACGTTTTGGGTATCGGCAAGCCGCCACCCGAGTGAACGACAGCTGCTTGAAATGTGCCCGGGAGGGCGCACGCGAGCGTCCAGGTCATGGCGCCGCCATGGCTGAAGCCCTCGGCCACGATGCGGGAGGTATCGATGCAGAGATCGTCCTTCAGCTGAGTGAGCAAATCCTCCACCATCTTGACATCAATATCGGGCTTCCAAATGCCGCCTGTCGCGTCGGGCGCGGCGAAGATGGTGCTGCCCTGGGAGAGATTGAGCAGCCCGAAGTAGGAGCGCTCAGGGTCGTTATTGAGCTCGACGTCGTCGCTGCTGCCCCCGGCGCCGTGAAAACCGAGAATGAGCCGGTATGGGTGAGTGTTATCGTAGTCGGCAGGCACCCGGAGGGAGTACCTGCGCTGCATTCCGTTGCTCGTCAGCATGTGCTTGCCATCTTGGAGCGTGCGCATCTGCCCACAGCCGTTGGACTTCACGTCCCCGCTGCCACCACCCGAGCCGCCTGCGCCGCCGCCACTGCCCCCCTGCCCAGCACTCCCAGCGCTGATTCCCCCACCTTGGCCGGCGCCCCCAGTCGCCGCGCCTCCAGAGCCGGACGAGCCCGCTAGCGTGGCCGTGGTCCCCGCGCTGCCGCCGCCCGGCGGCGACCCTCCGCTGCCTTCGTTAGGAGCGGGGGAGCTGCAGCCGAAGCTGAGCGCCAGGCCGAGCGCCATAGCTCCGCCTAGAACCGAGCGTTGGCGGTGGGAGAGACTTGAGGAGGCACGGAAGGGAGAAATGGCTTGGGGCAACATGGGGTCTATTGGCTGCGATACGGTTGTAGCCCACGTTTATGTGGGGGACGGCGATTCGCGCGGATAGGAAACCATAGAACTCTCGCCCGTGTCAAGCCCCGCGGGAAGGGCGCCGGGCGAGCCGTCGTTCGCGTTCGCCGCATCAGACACCCGCTCGCCCCGTCGCAGGGCCCGCGCGCCGTGCATTGGGTGCAGCTCTGGTTCGACGACCGCGACGTGCGTTCGCCATGACGGGCTCGGGCCGGGTGCCCACCTACGCCGCGTCGAACCCGAACGCCATCGGTTCCCACGTTGGATCGCGCGCGGGTGCTGCCGTTCGGGGCTGCGAGGGCAAGTTCAGAGGATCGAGGATGCGGCGCACCACCGCTGAGTCGGTGATCGTGGAAAGCACGCGCATCCTCCGTTCGCATCTCGGGCATCGGAGCGCATCGAACCCGAACGAGCGCTTCATGAGCACGGCCCACTCGACGTAGCGCGACGTAGCGAACAACTCCCCTTCGAGCAGCCGCCCCCAGTGCAAGACCGAGATCAGGGTCGGCTCAACTCGCACCGTGGGCTCGGCATGCGCGAGCGACCTCGCTGAGAGCGCCGGCGGAGCGCACGGCGACGCGGGCGCGGGCGCGGCGGGCAGAGGCGCGTGCCCCGCGCACGGCTCAGGCTTCGCGGCACGGGCCGGAGGTTTGGGTGTCACGAGAGAGCGCCACGACGAGCGAGGCGCGTACACGCCATGGTGTCTCACAAGCGGGATCTTCGGCGGAGGAATCAAAGCCGCGAGCCGGGCCATGAACTCCATTGGACTCATGACGCGGTGAGTGCGTCCCCGCCGAGGTGTCTTCAGCAAGTACGCTATACGGCCATCGGGCAGGAGCTCGATTCGATCGAGTGCGAAGGCCGGGCGGGAGCAGTACCGCACGAGCCTCTCGCGCCCCTGATCGTCATCCGCTGCGATAGACCGACGGCCTCGCCGGCGCCGCCGTCCTGATCGAGGCCGACGGCCTCACCGAGGCGGACGCCCTGACCGAGGCCGACGGCCTGACCGTCGTCACGTGGTGGGGGTGGTGATGGTGGACGTGGTGGTGACGCGGGCGGCGTCGCTCGAACTCGACGCGGTAGTGCACCAGGGCGCGCGGCTCCTCGCGGTAATAGACCCAGCCGTGGTGGGCCGGATAGTACCAGCGGCCATCCACGTAGTAGACGTAGGTCCCGCGGTAGTACACGCGGGGGTAGGTCTCGACGTGGACCGGCGCCGCCGCGATGTGAACGACGGGCTCCTCGACCACCGCGAACTCCTGGTACGTGACGGTCGCCGGCGCAGGCGTGACGGTCCTGGTGTGGACCTCGGCCACGCACCCGGTCCCACCGAGGAGCGCGAGCGCGAGCGTGGTCAGCGCGGCCAGCGCGGCGAGCTTGCCGCGCCGCAGCGGATGCGCGGAGTTTCCGGGCGACGAAGGGTCGAGGACAGGCATGGTCATCTCCATGAGGTTCATCGCAGCAACAGCGGTGCCATCCGGCGGCGCCGGGGCGCGCCGCCGGCGCCCGGCGGCGCGCGCGCTGATGGTATAGCACTTGCTGAATACATGGGCATCGGCGCGACAGCGCCAGACCTCGCTGGATAAGGAAAGACGATCCCCATGAAACTCTCGAAGGTGCTCTCCGGTCTCGCTGGCCTCACGCTCGCCGCCGCTTCGCTCGCGGGATGCATCGTTGTCGATGGCGACGACGACCATGATCACGTCGATGACCTCGGGAGCGGCTCGCTCACCGTAACGACGGCGATCAACGGCATCAGCGACGCGCGGCAGTGCTCCGACTACGACGTGGATCTGCTCGCGGTCCGCGTCGAAAGCGAGGAGGGCTTCGTCTACAAGGCGCGCGTGAACTGCGAGGAATTCGGCGTCACCTTCGACGGCCTCGGCGCGGGGTACCATGACGTCGATGTCTGGCTCGAGGACTTCGACGGAGACCCGAGGAGCGATGTCGTGCGCGTCCCGTCCGTCGAGGTGATCGACGGCATGGACACGCTGGTGGACGTCGACTTCCCCTCGGGGTCGATCTACCGGTGAGGTGCGCGCGGCGCGCTTGATCGACCGCGCCGCGCCGCACCGCGCGGGAGGCGCTCACTCGCTCGCGACCGCGTTCGCGAGCCCGTAGACCCCGTATTCGATCATGTAGGCGAGCTCGTACCCGGGGAACTCGGCGCTCGCGAGCTCCGCGATCTTCTTGTGGTGGCTCGCCGCCTCGGCGCCCGCGAACTCGCTCTTCCGCTCGCCGAGCGAGGCCACGTAGCGCTCGACGATGGAGCGGATAGGAAACCATAGAGCTCTCGCCCGTGTCAAGCCCCGCGGGAACGGCGCCGGGCGAGCCGTCTATCGCGCATCAAACACCCGCTCGCCCCGTCGCAGGGCCCGCGTGCCGTGCATTGGGTGCAGCTCTGGCTCGACGACCGCGACGTGCGTTCGCCATGACGGGCTCGGGCCGGGTGCCCACCTACGCCGCGTCGAACCCGAACGCCATCGGTTCCCACGTTGGATCGCGCGCGGGTGCTGCCGTTCGGGGCTGCGAGGGCAAGTTCAGATGATCGAGGATGCGGCGCACCACCGCTGAGTCGGTGATCGTGGAAAGCACGCGCATCCTCCGTTCGCATCTCGGGCAGCGGAGCGCATCGATCGCACATGTGCGGCGCAAGAGCTCGGCCCACGGCCGATAGCCGCCACGCTTGCGTTTCGAAGCGGCGTCTTCGTCCGCCTTCGTAGGCTCTTGTGGCTTCGCAGGGCGCGGTCCGATGCGCTTGCGCCATGGGTGTAGCTCCCATACTGACATCGGGATTGCCGCCGACAGTCGCTCAGCGCGATAACATTTTCGAAGAGCGTCACCTCAGTTTTATATGTGGCTGCGAGCAACGCCCAGGCGCCGTCGAAGCGTTCGCTCTGGATCAGGCCGCGGAAGGTCAGGATCGCCTGGCCACCCTCATGCCTCCAGCGCATTCCGCTCCGTTTCATGCGCTGCGCCGCCAGCGTCTTGCAAGCCGCCTCGACCACACCTGAGCCGATGGGAAGGAACGCGGCCCGCCAGGTTGCATACCGCATGCGACGGCGGTGCTTGCGAAAGTAAGCCAGCTCGGTCCCAATGCGGCGGCTGCCTGGGTGCTGCTTTGTAAGATGGACAAGCGACCGAATGATTTTCTCGACACCATCGGGATCTTCGAGCAGCACCAGGCGCAGCTTGTCGAACTGCGCACGGCACTTCACGGTCCCTTCGCCATACGCGGCGCCCAAGGCGACGTTGAGGTGCTCGGCGGCATGGTAGAAGTCGATAACTTCTACGCTCGGCGGCAGCGCGCCATGAAGGAAGTCCCAGTTGTCGTTCGCTCCGTCCGCGACCGTCACCAGCTTCAGCTCCGGTCGCTGTGCGAGTGCTGCTCCAAGCTTCTCGGTGAGGATCTTCTTCAACGTGGACTTCTTGAACTCCGGCATCCGTCCGATCTTGACGGTGCTCAAGCGGCCACCTGCTTCATCGTAGAACGAGACGGTTCCACACCCGACTTCCTGATACCCTGCCGGTCCACTCGCCGGCCTGCCTTCGGCCGCTGTTCGTGCCCGCTTCTCTTCGCGACCACCATCGCGCATCGGTACGAGCACTCCGTCGAGCGAGACGGCGACCGTGACGGCCTCAACGGGCACGATGTCGCCGGCACGCACTGTCTTCTCGAACGACTCGCGTTGTGCTTCCCACTCACCGCTGAGTTGCTTCGGGAGTCGGTCGAGACTGCTCTTCGACGGTTGCATGTGGCCGAGCTTCGCGCACAGCGCCTCGCTCTCCTGAGGCGTCATTGTGCGCGACCATGAAAACCGCCTGCTCGGCCGCCAGGGGCGTCCAGTAGTTCTCCACGATGCCGGCGCGAAGCTCCAGTGCACTGACCGCTCGCTCGCCATCCCGCCTCGTCGAGTACAGCGTGCGCTCGACCCGAACCGGTCCAGCCGCCGACAGGTACGTCTCCTCGCAGCGCAGCACCCTGCGATGCGGTACGCCGTCGATCAGAACGACGGGCGCGTCGACGTCCAGACGCTCCAGCTCCTCGGCGACGAGGTCTCGCTCGATCTCCGCCATCTTGCTGCGAAGGTCGCGCTCGAAGGTGCCGAAGTCACCGGCGGGCGGCTTGCCCTCGCGCTCTTGGATGAAGGATTTCAGCACGTCGAGCGCTTTTCCCTTTGTCCTCGTAGCTCTCTCCGGTGCTCCCGCCGCCGCCGATCGCTTCGCCATACCAAGAACAATTCCGACCAGCTGCGACAAATTCTCACGCGTCCGCCACTTCTGTTACCGGGTGCGCCTCAGGGTGTCCAAAAACTGAATAAAATCCAGTCAGTGTGAGACCTACACCCTTGCGCCATGGACTTGCCGAGGCGAGCACGCCCGCGTACTTGACGGTGTGAAAGCGCGGCGGCGGGACGCTGGCCGCGAGGCGGCACAAGAGCGAGAGCGGATCCATGTCCACCGCGACAGTCCCGTCAGCGAAGGCGCGCTTGAGCGACAGCCGCACCAGGCCGTCCTGCTGCGGCTCAACGCGCTCCTTTGCGATCGGGGGTCGCAGCACGTAACGCAGCAGCGCCTCCCTCGCCGCGGCATGGTGCGCACCGGCGCGCGTCGCTGCGTGCAAGGTGAAGCCATCGAGCGCAGCGCACAGCGGCTTGTCGTACGCGAGCGCGCTCGGAGAAGACGGCGAGAGCCCGCGGAGCCATTGCGGGCCGGCGGGCGGCTCTCGTCCCGAGACGGCGGAGGCACAGAGCGCTGCCTCGGGCTCGTCGTCCTCCTCGACGTCGTGCTCGATCTCGAGATGCCCGTGCCGCCGGAGGTAACGGAGCATCCGCCCGACGGCGTGCTCTATGACCTGACCGACCTCGCGCGTTCGCAGGTGACCGGGGGCTTCGGCCCCCGGGGCCCCTGGCCCCTCGGACAGCGCGGGTCTGCTCGAGTTGTGCCGAGGCTGCGCAACTCGATCCGATCCGTGACAAGTCGCATCGCGCCGGCGCTCGGGCGCCGCATCCCAAGCCACGATATCCGGGATCTCGGCGCAGGCACGCGCGCTGCATTGGGGAGAGTCAGCCTGGAGAAAGGTGATATTCCGATGAAGAAGATGCTTTCGATGTTCGCGCTGGTTCTCTCTGCTTCGTTCGTCGCCGGCTGCGCGCTGGCCCCCGAGGATACCGAGGAGCAGCAGGTCGGCAGCGAGGAAGTCCGCAGCGAGGAGGTGGCGAGCTCCGAGTCGGCGCTGACCGCACCCCAGTCGACCCTGACCTCCTGCCCGCCCGCAGGGACGTGCGCGAGGGCAGACCAGTTCTGCATGCAGACCGACAACCCCGCGTGGTCGTGGTGCGACATCCTGGCGCGCTGCTACGCCTGCGGTTGGCCCGACGGCGAATTTTGATTCAGCCGCATCGGCGGCCTCGGCGGGGGTGCGGCGCTGTCCGGCGCCGAAAACCCCGCCGGAGACGCCCCGGCGAGCGGCTTCCCCCGGCGCCAGGCCGTACTGGAATCCCCATGGCGCCGCCGGTACTGTCGGCTCCGTGCCGCACTCCGCTCCGCCTCGACCGCCCTCGGGCCCTATCGAGCTCCTGGTCGTGGTCGCCTCGAAGCTCTCCGTCCACCCGCTGCCGGCGTCGGGCAGCGTCACCATCGGCCGCTCGCCGGACTGCGACATCCCGCTCGACGACCCCTCGGTCTCCCGCCGCCATGCCCGGCTCCTCCTCGATCCCCCGCTGCGCATCGAGGATCTCGGCAGCGCCAACGGGGTCCGGCTGCGCGCCCCCTCGGGCGAGGCGCCGCGCACCGCGAAGGTCGAGGAGACCCGCCTCCAGCCGGGCGAAGCGCACCCGCTGCGCGTCGGGGACACCATCGGCCTGGGCGTGGCCGTGCTCGTGATCCGAGCCGCGGCGCCGAAGGCGCAGGCGTCCGCGGAGGAGCGCGGCGAGGGCGGGTTCATCGTCCACGATCCGGCGATGCGCAAGCTGCACGAGCTCGCCGCGCGCGTCGCTCAGGGCCCGATCAGCATGCTCTTGCTGGGGAGACCGGCGTCGGCAAGGAAGTGCTCGCCGAGGTCGTGCACCGCAGCTCGCCGCGGCGCGCGGCCCCCTTCTTGCGCCTCAACTGCGCGGCGCTCTCCGAGTCGCTGCTGGAGAGCGAGCTCTTCGGCCACGAGAAGGGCGCCTTCACCGGCGCTGCGCAGGTCAAGCCTGGCCTGCTCGAGACGGCCGACGGCGGTACGGTCTTCCTCGATGAGGTGGGTGAGCTCACGCCCGCGCTGCAGGTGAAGCTCCTGCGCGTGCTCGAGGAGCGGAAGGTCACCCGGGTCGGCGCCCTCACGGCGCGCTCCCTCGACGTGCGCTTCATCGCGGCCACCAACCGGGATCTCGACGCCGAGGCGAAGCGGGGCGCCTTCCGCCAGGACCTCTACTTCCGCCTCGGCGGCATCACCCTCACCATCCCGCCCCTGCGCGAGCGGCGCGCCGAGATCGAGCCGCTCGCGCTTTTCTTCGCGGCCCGCGCCGCGGCGGCGCTCGGCCGCCCCGCGCCCGCGCTCACGCGCGCGGCCGCGGCGGCGCTCGGCCGCCCCGCGCCCGCGCTCACGCGCGCGGCCGCGGCGGCGCTCGAGCGCCACCCCTGGCCCGGCAATGCCCGCGAGCTGCGCAACGTGATGGACCGCGCGGTGGTGCTCTCCGAGACCGGCGAGATCGCGCCCGAGCACCTCCTGCTCGACCCCCCGAGCGCCACTGCCGCAGCGTCGATCGAGGCGGCGGCTCCTGCCGCCGCAGCGAAGACGGCGACCTCGCCGTCCAGCGAGAAGAAGACGGTGACCCCTCCGCCCGGCGAGAGCCTGCGCGCCCAGCTCGACGGCCTCGAGCGGCAGCGCATCCTCGAAGTGCTGGCGGCCTGCGCTGGCAACCAGACCCAGGCCGCGGCGGCGCTCGGCATGTCTCGCCGCACCTTCATCAGCCGCATCGACGCTTACGGCATTCCGCGACCGCGCAAGCGCTGAGCGCCAGGTAGCGCGAGCGCGCGCTCGAGCCATGGACGCGGGGCGCTGGACACCCGGGGACGTTGGACGATACTCCGCGCGGGATGATCGCCGGCGACCTG
Organism: Sorangium sp. So ce1128; assembly: GCA_051717205.1. Classification (GTDB taxonomy): domain Bacteria; phylum Myxococcota_A; class Polyangia; order Polyangiales; family Polyangiaceae; genus Sorangium. The sequence continues at coordinate 11,809,254 of CP181432.1, read as the reverse complement.
TTCGCGCAGCGGTACCTCATCGAACACGCCGCGGCACAGGGCGGGATGGCACGGGTCTACCGCGCCCTCGATCGGCACACGGGCAAGCCGGTGGCGGTGAAGGTGCTCAACGCCGATCAGGTCGACGCGCCGCGCTTCCGGCGCGAGGCCGCGCTCTTGGCCGAGCTGCTCGACCCGCGCATCGTCCGCTACGTCGACCACGGCGAGACGGCCGCCGGGGAGCCGTATTTGGTTATGGAGTGGCTCGACGGCGAGGACCTCGCCTCCCGGCTCAGGCGCGGGCCGGCGCTCGGCGTGGCGGGGAGCGTGCGCCTCGCGTGCCGCGCCGCCGGGGCGCTGGGCATCGCGCACGCCCGCGGCGTCGTGCACAGGGACGTCAAGCCGGGCAACCTCTTCCTGGTCAGCGGTCGCCCCGAGGAGGTGAAGGTCATCGACTTCGGCATCGCGCTCGTCACCACGGACCCGCAGCGGATGACGCGCACCGGCGTCGCGCTGGGCACGCTCGGGTACATGGCGCCCGAGCAGGTGCGCGGCGAGCGCGCCCTCTGCCCGCGGGTCGACGTCTTCGCGCTCGGCTGCGTCCTCTTCGAGTGCCTCACCGGGCGCCCGCCGTTCCCCGGCGATCTCGGCCTCTCGATCCTGGCCCGCATCCTGGTCGAGCAGGCGCCCCGCGTGGCGGCCATCGCCCCGGGGATCCCGCCGGCGCTCGATGATCTCGTGGCGCGCATGCTCGCCAAGGACGCCGCCGAGCGCCCGCGCGACGGACGGGAGGTGGCCGAGGCGCTCGCCGCGCTCGCCGACGTCGAGGCCGCGCCGGCGCGGACGGCGCCGGGCGCGGCCCTCACCCACGGGGAGCAGCGGGTGGTCTGCGTGCTGCTCGTCGAGCCGCGAATGGCGCCCACCGCCGACGTGAGCGCGCCGACGGTCCCCATGTCGAGCGAGCCCCGGGAGGCCGCGCCCCTCGCGGCCCTGGCCGAAGCGCACGGGGTGCGGCTCCACCCGGTCGCGGGCGGCGCGCTGGTCAGCACCCTCGCGCGGAGCAGCGCGGCCACGGATCAAGCCGCCCGCGCCGCCCGCTTCGCCCTCTCGCTGCGGGCAGCGCTGCCTCTGTCGCGCATCGCCCTGTGCACCGGCCAGTGCGCGGTCGGCGACCGGGGCCCGACCGGGGAGGTCATCGATCGGGCCGCGCGCCTCCTCACCCGCGCCCGGACGGGGGAGGCCGGCGCGCTCCTCCCGGTGCTCCTCGACGATCCCACGGCGGCGCTCCTCGCCGGCCATTTCGATGCCCGCCCCGGTCCGCTCGCGATCGAGCTCCATGACGAGCGCGCGCCGGTCGACACCGCGCGCACGGTGCTCGGCCGGGCCACCCCCTTCGTCGGCCGCGAGCGGGAGCTCGCGATGCTCGAGGCCATCGTCGCCGAGGCGCGTTCCGAGGAGACGGTGCGCGCCGTGCTCGTGACGGCGCCCCCTGGGGCGGGCAAGTCGCGCCTCCGCCGCGAGCTCTCGCGGCGGCTCCACGCCCGCGGCGAACCGCACGAGATCTGGCTCGGCCGCGGCGATCCCATGCGCGCCGGCGCGCCCTTGGCGATGCTCGCCGACGCCCTCCGGAACGCCGCGGAGCTCTCGCGCGAGGAGCCGCTCGAGGCGCGCCGGCGCCGGCTCCTCGCCCGCGTGTCCCGGAGGATCGCGCCCGGGGACGCGCGCCGCGTCGCGGAGTTCCTCGGCGAGGTGACGGACGTGCCCTTCCCGCCGAGCGTGGAGCTCGCCGCGGCGCGCGGCGATCCGCAGCTCATGAATGACCAGGTGACGCGCGCCTTCCGGGATCTGCTCGCGGCCGAGACCGAGGCGGCGCTGGTGCTGCTCGTCCTCGAGGACCTGCACTGGGGCGACCTGCCGAGCGTGAAGCTCGTCGACGCCATCCTCCGCGGCCTTTCCGATCGCCCGCTCGTGGTCCTCGCGCTCGCCCGGCCCGAGATCGCCGAGCGGTTCCCGCGCCTGTGGTCCGAGCGGGCCCTCGTGGAGGTGCGCCTCGGGGAGCTGCCGCGGCGGGCCGGCGAGCGGCTGGTGCGCGCGGTGGCCGGCGGCGGGATCTCGGACGAGGCCGTCGCCCGCATCGTGGTGCGGGCGGCGGGCAACGTGCTCTACCTGGAGGAGCTCGTCCGGGCCGAGCTGAGCGGCCGGGGCGACGCCCTGCCGGAGACGGTGCTCGCCATGGTGCAGGCGCGGCTCCCGGCCTTCGGCGACGAGGCCCGCCGCGCCCTGCGCGCCGCGAGCGTCTTCGGCCTGGAGTTCCGGATCCCGGCGGTGGCCGCGCTGCTCGGCGCGCGCGTCGAGGACGTCGCCGCCCGCCTCGACGAGCTCTGCGAGCGCGAGGTCGTCCTTCGCCTGGGCCACGGCCAGGGCGAGGCCCACTTCGCCTTCGGCCACGCGCTCTTCCGCGAGGCCGCCTACGCCTCGCTCACGCCCACAGATCGCGCGCTCGGCCACCGCCTGGCCGCCGCCTGGCTGCTCTCGGCCGGGGAGCGCGACGCCCTCGTCCTGGCGGAGCACTACGAGCGGGGCGAGCTCCTCGCCGAGGCGGCTCGCTGTTATCGCCTCGCGGCCGAGCAGGCCTTCCGCGCGGGCGACCACGCCACGGCCCTCCTGCGCGCCGAGCGGGGCGTCGCGTGCGGCGCTGCCGGCGAGGATCTCGGGGCGCTGCGCTGCGTGCAGGCCGAGGTCCACGAGGTGCGGGACGAGCTCGCCGCCGCCGAGGTGCGCGCGCTCGAGGCCGTCGAGCTCCTCGCCGAGGGGACGGTGCTCTGGCTGCACGCCGCCGGGGTGCTGATCCAGGTCCGCAGCCTCGCTGGCCGCTTCAGCGACGTGATCGCCTGGCTCGATCGGCTCGGGCGCCGCGCGCCCGTGGACCGCGAGGCGGCCGAGGCGCTGGCGCGCGCGCTCCTCCGCGGCGCCACCCAGATGCTCAAGGCGGGCCGCCCGGACGTGGCCGACCCCGCGCTCGATCACGCGCGCCTGCACATCGTGCCGCTCGCCGGCGGCGCGCCCCAGCTCGCCGCGCACCTCGAGTACGCGCGCGGCATGCGGCGCATGTACGACGGCGACCTGGCCGAGGCCTACGAAGCCTTCTCCGGTGCGGCTGGGCACTACGAGGCGATCGGCGACTGGCGCAGCGCCCTCAACAACCGCGCGAACGCGGCGCTCGCGCTGATCGAGCTCGGCGAGGACGCCGAGGCCGAGCTGCTGCTCCGCGGCGCCCTCTCGCGCGCGGCGCGGATGGGGATGGATCTGGTCGGGGCTTACGTGCGCCGGTACTTGGGGCGCGTCCTTCGCCAGCGCGGCGATCTCGCCGAGGCCCGGGCGCTCGCCGAGCGCGCGCTGGCCGAGATGGTAGGCCGGTGCGGGCCTGGGAGCGAGGGGCCCCTGCGTCAGTCGCTCGCCGAGACCCTCGCTGCGGCCGGCGATCTCGAAGGTGCCCTCGCCGAGCTGAGCACGGCGCTCGGCCTGCTCGGCGACTTCCGAGCGCTGCGGATGGAGGCTCTCGGCGCCCAGGCCGACGTGCTGCTGCGCGCCGGGAGGGCGGCCGAGGCGGTCGCTGCGGCCCGCGAGGGCGCGCGCCTGCTCGACGCGGAGGGCGGCGGCATGGGCGAGGGGGAATCGCGGCTGCGCCTCGTGCTGGTCCTCGCCCTCGACGCTGCCGGCGAGGCGGAGGAAGCGCGCGCGGCGCTGGACGTCGCCGCTCGCTCCCTGCTCGCGCGCGCCGCCCGCATCCGCGATCCCCGCTTGCGCCGGAGCTTCCTCGAGCGCGTCCCCGAGAACGCTCGCACCCTCGCGCTCGCCCGCGATCGGCTCGGCTTCACGCCTCCTTCCTGAATCAGAGCGCGCCGTGTGGTACAGCGCGACCGCGCCGTTCTCCCACGCAGTGCCGGTCACTCGGCAAGCGATGCGCCCCAGCGCGTAGGCAAATCAAGCCGGAGCGCAGCGCGAGGAAATGTAGTGCAGCAAACCGGCGTGAGCCGCACGAAGCTGTACCGCGACATGAAGAGCTCGCGTTGAGCTGGGTCCCGGCCCCCTCAGTTTCTCGGCTTGTGCAACTCTTGCTCAAGTCGCGCGATGCCTGCCCGATTGCGACGCGCGCTGAGGGACTGAACCGAAGAGTACGTGTTTTTTTCGACACGGCATGATGGTTGCCAAGCCGGAACTGCCCGCCGGATCGTTGCGGGCAACTGGAGAAGTCATGTCGAGGAACTTCATTTCTTTTGTTTCACTCACGGTTCTTAGCAGCTTGGCCTTCACCGCCTGCGCTCCGGCCGACTCCGTGGACGACGACGGACGGGTCTCGGAGGCCCAGCAGTTTGCCCAGTGCGAGACCTGCGAGCCGCCGCCGCCCCCCGATGATGGTCCGCCGCCGCCCCCGCCGCCGCCCCCGGCGTGCAGCCAGACCTACTCCAACCCTGCTTCGCCCACGCCCTGGGCCAGCACCCCGTCGACGGCCCACAGCCAGGCGCACGACTATGCGCTGCGGGAGGGTTACCCGATGGGCTTCTGGAACTACCACCAGGCGACCTACGATCAGGGGCCCGTCCGCGGCACCTTCCTCATCACGGACGCGGCATACGCCGGCTGGGAGGACGTCCCGAGCTCCGCGCTCGGCAATCCGAGCGTCAACGACATCCCCTCGATGATGCGCGCGGCGCACAGCTATGCCATCTCGCACGGCTACGCCGCGGGCATGCCGACGTTCCACTACGCCACGTACAACGGCGTGCCCGTCAAGGGCATCGTGTTCTTCCAGGCGGGAGCCGTCGAGTTCCGTGACCTCCCCGCCTGCGAGCTCGGCTATCCCAACGTGAACGACTACGGGCAGATGTTCCGCGGCGCGAACGACTACGCGGTCCGCAACGGCTACGGCGCCGCGTTCCCGACCTTCCACTATGCCAACTACGGCCAGGGCACCGTCTACGGGCTCATCCTCTTCAGGCCGGGCATGACCGCCTGGCGCGACGTGCGCGTCGCGGACTACGACACCAGCTGCGGTGGGAACAACCAGCACGCTTGCCGCAGGCAGTGCGACGAGGCGATGTCGTACTACGACTTCTGGGCCGACGTGTGCTACACTACGCCGCCTCCGCCGCCTCCGCCGCCCTGCGGCGACTACAACGAGCAGTGCTGCAACGGCGGATGCAACCACAGCACGCTCTTCTGCGGCGCGAGCAACACCTGCGAGCAGTACCCGTACTCGTCGAGCAACACCGTCTACGTGTCGCTGGCGCCAGCGAATCCGCAGACGCCGTTTCGCTACGAGAACAACAACGTCCCCAACCCGGCGCTCAACGGCACGGAGGCGGCGGTCGCGTGGGTGGAGAACACCAGCGGTTACAACCTCAATCTGCGGCACACGGATCGGTTCGGCAACACTGCCGTCCTCGCGATCGACGCCGGCAAAACCGCGGCCGTTCCCTTCACGGGCCTGACGGTCTCGGGTGGGTGGGGCGCCGACGTCGGCGGCTCGAGCTTCCCGCTGAGCATCACGTTCAAGGTCCGATACTGAGATCGCAGCGCCGCGGTTGGGCCGCGCCGACGAGGCCTCTGCTCGTATCACCGGCCCCGCCGCGTGCGACCAGCGCGCCGTCGCGTCACACCGGAAGGGAAGGCGGCCATCGATGCGCACTATCGGGCGCGGGTTGCGGCGATTCCAGAGGTGAGAGAGGCATGGCACCAAGCGAACAACCGGCAGTACGTGTGGTTCGGCGCGTAGGCAAATCAAGCCGGATCGCAGCGCGAGGAAGTGTAGCGCAGCAAACCGAAAGGGTGGGGCCGCGAGCGTCGTGATGGCTCGGTCCTGGGCCGAAAGAGCGTGGTCCGGGCGGCGCCGAGCGCGCTACGGGGCGCATCGGCGTGCCGTGGGCACACGTGTCCGTCCGGGCGTTGGTCCTGGCCCGGGAGGCGCGTCGCGAGACGCTATGCGGCGTCACCGGGCGCCTTGCGGCGCAGAACGGTGCTCTTCCAGTACGGCGGCCCTCGGTTGGGAGAGCGTGCTGGGACGTCGGTCGGCTCGCCGAGCGCGGAGAGGAAGCGGGCGATGTTCCTTGGCTCGGTCACCATGGCGACGAGCTTCATCCGCCCCTTGCAAGTTGGGCACTCGAGGACGTCGATCGCACATGTGCGGCGCAGAAGCTCGGCCCACGGCCGATAGCCGCCGCGCTTGCGTTTGGGAGCGGGCTCATGGTCCGTCTTCGCAAGCTCTTCTGGCTTCGCTGGGCGCGGGCCGATGCGCTTACGCCATGGCCTTGCGGACGCGAGCACCCCTGCGTACTTGACCGTATGAAAGCGCGGCGGCGGGACGCTGGCCGCGAGCCGACACAAGAGCGAGAGCGGATCCATAGAGGCCGCGACGGTCCCGTCGGCGAAGGCGCGCTTGAGCGACAGCCGTACCAGGCCGTCCTGCTGCAGCTCGATGCGCTCCTGGGCGATCGGGGGCCGCAGGACGTAGCGCAAGAGCGCCTCCCTCGCCGCGGCATGGTGCGCACCGGCGCGCGTCGCCGCGGTCTTCTGGGGCGCCCCCTGCACGCAACGTGGGCGACGGCTCCGAGCTCGCCCTCGTGCGGCTCGGCGCCGCGACCGCCCCCACCGCGGACGGAGAGGAGCAGGAAGCGCCCTCGCGCGAAGCGCCGAGCGCAGCCCCGCGGGGACGGCGCCGGGCGAGCCGTCGTTCGCCCATCCGACCCCCGCTTGCCCCGTCGCAGAGCCGGCGCGCCGTGCTCCGGGCGCAGCGCTGCCTCGACGAGCGCGGCGTGCGCTCGCCATGACGGGCTCGGGCCGGCGTGGATCTTCGTGGTCGGCCCCCCGCGGGAGGGGCCGATTTTTTGCTCCCCCCTTTTCGGGCCGCGCCCGAGGCGTCCTGACGGGCGCGCACGATCGAGGCGTCGATCAGGAAGCCTTCGCTGTCGCACTCGCACGCGAGCGCCTCGAACAGGCGCGCCAGCACGCCCGCCTTCGACCAGCGCGAGAAGCGCGTGTAGACCGACTCCCACGGCCCGTAAGCGCTGGGCAGATCGCGCCACGGCGCCCCGGTGCGAAGGATCCAGAGCATCGCCTCGACCTTCGGCCGGTGAGGCTTGGGCGGTCGGCCGCCCTTGTTCGAGGCGGTTGGGAGCAAGGGCTCGACGCGCTGCCACTGCGCGTCGGTCAGGCGAACCAAGCGTTCCATCCGCGACGATGAACCACATTTTCAGCCGGACAAAAAGAGGCTTTGAAAACGCTCCCTAGGCGCGGACCCTCGCCAATTTGAGGGTTGAAACCCCTTGTGACGGGAGTAGCTTAGCGTCGATGAGGGGGGCCGGGAGGCCCATCAGATCCTTTTCAGTCGGTTTGCTTGCCGCGACCGTGATGCTGATCGCCATGCCTTCAGGGCGGCGGGGCGAGAGACGTCTGCAAGGGAGGGAAGGGCGATTACTCCGCCTCAAAGTGCGAAATCGAGAAGTCGATCTGAGGAGTCACCAGCCATGTCTCATCTCCGCTTACGTCTGATCGCAGCTCTGGCGGTTGCCGGATCTCTCGCGGCCGCCGGCGTCCCTGCCCAGTCCGCTCCGCCGCCTCCGCCTTCCGCGTCCATAAGTCAGGACTGGAGCGGTGGGACCGGTTGCCAGCCGAGCGTGACGTACACGTGGAGTGGCTTCAAAGGGCCCGACGGGAGCGTTGATGCCGTCATCCGCATCTACATGAACGGAGTCCTCGAGGGCACCGCGCCTGTCCAAAGCAACCCCTCAGGCGGATCAACCACGGCCACCTTTTTCCTCGACACGTCGTCAACTCCTAACCAGTTCTTCTTCGATGGCCGCCTCGTGAGGCGCAGCAACGGAAAGACGGTCAGTGGTTCGCTGCGCACGACAAGCGTCGAGAGCCACGACTGCTTCGCGGACTAGCGGATAGGACAAGCAAACGCGTTCCGCAAAGTCAAGATTCTCGGAGCCGTTCCTGACTCTGCAGTCCGACGGTACGAGCTCATTGACAGAACGGGCCTTATGCGATCAGGCAGGTCTTCCACGCCTGAAACGCCTGGGATTACCGCGACGTAGCACCAAGCGGAAGGCATCCTACCGTATAGCTGTACCCTACTGAGACGGCTACTCCCTGACCGAGGCGGTGGTGGTCGCCAGCTACGTCGCCACCCGGCACGCCAGTCGCTTGGATCCCGAGATCGGCGGCGCGAAACCGCGCTGGGTCTCGTTCGAGCAGCGGACGTACTACGAGGCGATGATCGCGCGATCGAGCTACCCGGATGTCCCTGCTTGGGGGGCGTTCTCGTCGCTGGAGGTGTTGGTCCAGGCTGCCCGGGAAGGACTGGGAATGGCGATGCTGCCCACCTACGTCGGCGAGCGCGAACCCGAGCTGCGCCGCCTGGCTCGACCCGACCTGCGCCACGTGGCCGATCTGTGGCTGCTGAGTCACCCCGATCTCCGGGACAACGCCCGCTTCCGGGCCATACGCGCAAGTGTCGCCCAGGCGCTCAAGGTGCACGCCCCGCTGTTCCGCGGCGAAGGATGGCGCACCCGCGCACCCGGCTGTCCCGAAATCCGCGCGGGGGATCGCGCCGGCCTTGAACGGCTGTGCCGCTACGGCGCGCGCCCGCCCTTCAGCCTGGAGCGCATCTCGCTCCTGCCCGATGGCCGCGTCGCGTACCGTCTTCGCAAGCCCCGTCGCAACGGCGCGACTCACCTGGTGCTGGCGCCCGTGCATTTTCTGGCGCGCATCGCGGCTCTCGTGCCTCCACCCCGGTATCCGTTGCTGCGCCTTTCCGGCGTGCTCGCGTCGGGCTCGTCGTGGCGAGCCGCCGTGGTGGCTCACCGGCCCGCGGCGACGGGCATCCCGGTGCCGGAGACGAAGACGAAGACGAAGACGAGCGCGCAGCAGGATCTCGGGCGGCTCCCGGCCGGCACCCGCTATCAGGAGGCCAAGGACGCGCTCGGCGGCCTCTCGGTCGAGGTCATGTTCCATAGCCACCTGAGCCACGCGGCCCAGGAGCTGAAGCGCCTGCTCTGCGCGGCCGACGCCATGCGCCGCGCCTTCGATCTCGGCTACCTCTCGGGCGGAGAGGCGCTGTCGACGCCGAGGGGCCAGCGCTGCGCCATGCTCCTCACGATGGCCGGTCTCCTGGAGTTCCCCGCAGATCAGAACTTCATCGATGGCCTCTGGTCGATGGCGCTCAAGGCGCTGCGGCTCCCGCAGATCTCTCGCAGCACGGTGCGCGCCTGCATCACCGACGAGGATCACGAGATATCGAACTACTACGGATCGCGGCGCGGGCTGGGCCAGCTCCTGGCAGCGCTCGAGAAGAGCGATCCGGTGACGTTCGAGCAGCTCGGCACGGACGACCCGCGCGTGGGGAGGCTGGCGGAGCTCGATCTCGGGGCGGGGGAGCGGCCGGTGGGCTGAGGGAGGCCGTGAAAAGGGGCTCCACCGCGTGCGGGCAAGCGGCGCCGAGCGGCGCTCGGTGAAGGTCGGGCAGCCGAGCTCCCGGACGGGAGCGAGGGGAGCGATCGAGAAAATCCCCGCTAGGGCGGAGCCCATCGGGGTATTTCCCGTTTATAGATCAACCCAGATCGCGCCCTTCCTGGAGCTCTCCACCGCCTTGACGACGAACTGGATACCCCGGACGCCGTCCTGGACCGTGGGATAGCCGCCCTGGGGCGCCTGCCCGGACTTCGCCCGGCGGATGTCCGCGCAGACGTTCTTGTAGATCGTCGCGAAGGCCTCCAGGTAGCCCTCGGGATGGCCCGAGGGCGTGCGGGTGCACTCCTTGGCGGCTTCGCCCATGTAGCCCTGGCCGCGTCCCCAGGTCTCCCATCCCTTGCCCTTCGGCTTCACGACGAGGTAGTTCGGGTTCTGCTGGTGCCATTCCAGGCCCGCCTTGGTACCGTAGATGCGGATGTTCAGGTTGTTCTCCTCGCCGCAGGCCACCTGGGAGCAGGTGAGGACTCCCTTGCCGCCGTTCTGGAGGCGCAGCAGCATGTTGGCGTCGTCGTCGAGGGTGCGGCCCGGGACGAAGGAGGTGAGATCGGCGCATAGGGACTTGATCTTGAGCCCGGTGATGTATTCCAGCAGGTTCTCGCCATGGGTGCCGATGTCGCCCACGCAGTTGGAGACGCCGGAGCGGGCCGGGTCCGTGCGCCAGGCCGCCTGCTTCTGGCCGGTCTGCTCGATGGGGTCCATCAGCCAGTCCTGGATGTACTCCACCAGCACCTTGCGGATCTCGCCGATCTCGCCCTTTTGGACCATCTCGCGCGCCTGCCGCACGGCGGGATAGCCGGTGTAGTTGTGGGTGAGGCCGAAGACGAGCTTGCTCTTCTCCACGAGCGTGGCGAGCTCCTGGGCCTCCTCCAGGTTGTAGGCGAGGGGCTTGTCGCACACCACGTGGATGCCGGCCTCGAGGAAGGCCTTGGCCACGGGGAAGTGCATGTGATTGGGCGTGGCGATGATGACGAAGTCGATGCCTTGGGGGTGCTTGGCCTCCTCCACCGCCATCTTGCGGAAGTCGTCGTAAGAGCGATCGAGGTCCCAGGCCTCGGCGCTGGCCTCGGCCCTGGCCGGATCGGAGGACATGGCGCCGGCCACCACGAGGGCCTGGCTGTCGAGCTGGGCGGCGATGCGGTGCACCGAGCCGATGAACGCCCCGGCGCCGCCGCCGACGGCGCGTAGGTAAAAGAAGCCCGATCGCCCCACGACGAAGTGTGGCGTGGCGAACAGATGAGCCAGGGCCGCGAGCGTCGCACGGTCTCGTCCACGGGTTCCAGAGCGCCTTCGGGCGCAGCGCAGAGCGTGAAAAGCGGCGTATGGGCGGCCGCAGGCCCACGTCGCCCTGGTGGGCGGTCCTCGGGCCCGCGGTATTGCTGCGGTAGGCTACGCGGCGTCGCCGAGCGCCTTTTGGCGCAGGACGGTGCTCTTCCAGTACGGCGGCCGCCGCGTCGGCGCTGGGTGAGCGACCTGGAACGTCGGTCGGCTGGCCGAGCGCGGAGAGGAAGCGGACGATGCTGCTTGGCTCGGTCACCATGGCGACGAGCTCCATCCTGCCCTTGCAGGCTGGGCACTGGAGCACATCGATCGCCAACGTGCGGCGCAGAAGCTCGGCCCACGGCCGATAGCCGCCGCGCTTGCGTTTGGGAGCGGGCTCATGGTCCGTCTTCGCAAGCTCTTCTGGCTTCGCTGGGCGCGGGCCGATGCGCTTACGCCATGGCCTTGCGGACGCGAGCACCCCTGCGTACTTGACCGTATGAAAGCGCGGCGGCGGGACGCTGGCCGCGAGCCGACACAAGAGCGAGAGCGGATCCATAGAGGCCGCGACGGTCCCGTCGGCGAAGGCGCGCTTGAGCGACAGCCGTACCAGGCCGTCCTGCTGCAGCTCGACGCGCTCCTGGGCGATCGGGGGCCGCAGGACGTAGCGCAAGAGCGCCTCCCTCGCCGCGGCATGGTGCGCACCGGCGTGCGTCGCCCCGTGCAAGGTCAAGCCATCGAGCGAGGCGCACAGCGGCTTGTCGTAGGCGAGCGCGCTCGGCGAAGGCGGCGAGAGCCCGCGGAGCCATTGCGGTCCAGCGGGCGGCTCTCGTCCGGAGACGGCGGAGGCACAGAGCGCTGCTTCAGGCTCGTCGTCCTCGTCGATGTCGTGCTCGATCTCGAAGAGCCCGTACCGGCGGAGGTAACGCATCATCCGCCCGACGGTGTGCTCGAGCACCTGACCGACCTCGCGCGTCTGCAGGTGACCGAGCTCGTTCCACACGAGCTCTGTGCCGTCTTCGTGATAAGCCCCGTCGGCACCGCGCGCAGCGCGGATCCAGGCCGCCGCAGGCGCCCGCGCAGCGGGGCGAAGCGCCTTTCGGCGCGCGAGCACGGTGCCACCCTCGCCAGGCGACGGCGGAGCTCCTCCGACGTGTCCGGTTGCGCGGCCACGGTCGGCAGGTGCGGGAACCAGCAGGGTCGACGTTGCGGACGCCACGTTCCTATGATGCCTTCTCCCCCCCCGCGCCCTCCGGCTCAAGACGATATCTGCAGAGCTTGCGAGAGCGCTTCCCAGGACGCTCTCATCGTCGTTGCCGGTCGCCCGGCACATATGCCACCGTCGACCACGAGATCGTGCCCGTTGATGTAGCGAGCTTCGTCGCTGGCGAGAAACAGCGCGGCGTTCGCGATGTCCTCGGCGCGGATCATGCCCCGGAGAGGCTGCACGGCCGGAAGCAGGTCTTCAAAGGCGGCTTCCACCCGTCGCAGCTCTCCCTCCGCGGCCTCGGCGTCATTTCCAACGTGCTTGCCGAAGATACCCGTCAGCGTGGGCCCTGGAGAGATGGCGTTGACCCGAACCCCTTTTTCTCCGAGCTCGAGCGCCGCGCAACGCGTGAGATGCACCAGGGCAGCCTTCGCCACTTCATAGCCGAAGGTGTTGAACCCGGCCATGCGCCCGCTGATGCTGGACATGTTGATGAACGAGCCCTTCCCGCGCCGTATCATCGACGGCGAGGCGTGCTTCATCACGAGGAACGGCGCGCGGACATGCAGCACGAGATCGCGATCGAAGTCGGCGGGCGCGGTTTCCGGGATCGAAGTCGTGGCCGAGCCGGTACCCGCGTTGCTGATGACGCAATCGATGCGCCCGTGGCGATCGAGCGCGGCGTCGAGCAGCCCCTTGATGTCGGCTTCCCTGGTGACGTCTGCAGGCACGAACATGGCACGCTCGCCGATGGCGCGGGCGATCGTCTCGCCGAGCTCGCGCCGGCGCCCGGCGACGACGACATGGGCGCCTCCCCCGGCGAAGCGCGCTGCGCACGCACGCCCGATCCCGCTTGTGCCCCCTGTGATGACGACGACCTGAGGCATCCCCTCAAATTCTTCGGAAAATTCACAGGGAGGCGGGGAGGCGGGGAGAAAAATCTTCAAATACTCCCCGCCTCCCCGCCTCCCTGTTCAATTTCTCTGCTGAAAATGGCTGCAAATGAGGGGATTCCTCAGGACGACGACCTGATCCTCGATTCCGCGCATCTTGATCTCCCTTCGTGAAGGGCAGATTTGCGCGACATGGCGTCCAGGTCGATTACCTGGCAGGTAATATTTCCCTCGCATGGATCAGGCGGGGGCCCAGGATGATGCCGATGGGGCGTGTATCCCCGCCGGTCCCCTTCAGGATGTGGACCCGCCGCACGGGCGGCGCGCGGTACGTGCCGGACTTCGCGCGTTCGAGCAGCGACCGGAGGTTGTCCTCCAGGTTCGCTGCATACTCGTCCGCGGTCTGCCCGTCGATACCTGTCGCCCCGTCCTTGCGCGTGCGCCGGTACGCCTCGCGGAGCCAGTCGATGTCGAGGTGATGGGCGAGCGACGTGAACGCCATCCCCGGCGCTCGCTTCGCCAGCGTCGCTATCCGTTCGAGTCTCGGTGAGATGTTGATGGAGCCCGGTGTCTCCGGCATCGTTCCCTCCAACGGTTCCGTGTCCCGGCACCCCCTTCCCTCCACGGGGTCCCTCGGGACGGTTCCCCCGCTTCACAGGTACTACGAGGTGCTCGGACGCCTCGCCGCCCCTTCCGTCGCGCTTCGTCTTCCTTCGCTTGACGGTACCGTCCCGGAGGACGGAGGCGGCGAGGCCTCCCAGGTTCCCAGGGGACCCTCGCGCACGTGCCTCGCTCTACGACCCCGGCGGGACCGCCGCGTCAGGCCCTCGGGCAGCACGTCCTCGATCAGGTTCGCCGCCGTGGCGCACATGCGCCGGCCCAGGCACGACGGGCAGAAACCACGTCCCTTACAGCTGAAGGCGACCAGACGGCTCTCGTCGCAACTCTCGCACCGGAGTCGCGCGAAGCCGCGGCAGAGCAGCCCGCAATCGAGATAGGCTTCGAGCTCCTTCTTCGCACGCTCGGGTATCCGGATGGCGATGGCGCCGTCGTCGATGGCTCCGTAGAGCGTCTCGACGTTGTCGCGCACGACCTCGTAGAGCGTCGTCCTCTCGGGGCGACGGCGCTCGTAGACGATGCCCGGGGAGCCATCCGCGCTGGCCACACGGCGCCGGGACCGCACGCCGCGGGCCAGGCGGCGACGGCGCGATCTCCCGCGGCATCGCGAAAGCCCGGCGGGCCATCGCCCATGGCGGCGCCATGGCGGACGGCGCGCCGCCGCTTACTCGCCGGCTCGATGCGGCACTCCGGCAGGATGGGGTCGGCGTCCCGCACGCGGTGCGCGAAGCTCTCGCGCTACCTCGAGAAGCAGGGGCGCAAGCCGCTGCTCGTCGCGGCCGACATGCAGCGCCCCGCGGCCGTCGAGCAGCTCAAGGTCCTCGGCGACCAGAGCCGGGCACGGACGAGGTGATCGTGGGCAAGGCGATCGCCGGCCGCTTCAAGGGCCTGTCGATCGGCGGCTCGGTCGAGTCTGGGGGAGGCAGCCGGCGCACTCGGCCCATTCGTGCCCCCTCGGCGCAAAATCCACGCTCAGTCGTCACGTGTTCGAAGGTTCTCGGTCGAACACCCCGGCGTCTCGAGTCCCCGCCGGAGGCCCCCGTGTGCCCGTCGTCCGCGCAGCGTCCTTGGCGCCGCGCGCAGGCGCCGTCGAGGCCGCCCGAAAGGGCGCCCGCGAAGCGGGTCGGAGCGAAGCGGAGAGCCTCGATGGCGTCGAGCACGGCGCCATCGAGGCATTCGACGGGCGTTCGCGCCGTACACCCACGAAACGTTTAGGAGGGCCACATTTTCTTTCGATTAGGGCGTCTCGTCCCACACGCGACCAGATGCAGTTCCATTGCTACCGGGGTTGAACACCTCGACGGCCATGACCTGATAGGTGGGATCGTCACTCGCATCCAGATTGTTCATGTTCGGAACAATCCAGCCGGTGTCGGCCCATGCCTTCACGTGATCGGCGAATATGATTTTGTGGTCCTGTCCGAGGGCCTGCTGCCGAGCAGGCTTGCTCCAGTATTGGTAGAAAGTGGAGCGACCATTGATAGAGGGCTGCTGCTGCCGCGTTGAGCGGTAAGTGGAATACTCAACCCCATCGCTCACGAAGGTCTTGCCAGAGGTAGCACCCTGGCTGGGGTCATAACTCCATCGTTGCAGAATGTAATACTCCACCAGGTGTGCCGGGTCTGAAGTGGGCATATTCTTGTCGTACCCCCAGCCGTACAAAGCGATATAGCTCGCGCCGCTGTCGTTATTGAGCCGGTAGCCGATTACCCTGTTCTCATCTCCGTAATGCCATCCTGGACCACCGACATAGTTATAGCCACCGCCCTGCCAGGTCACGCTGAATTCGCCATTCGGGTCCACAGTCAAAGATGTCGAGCCGCCATCTTTCCAGTGAGTGAAGAAAAAATCACCAACATGGCCCGTTGCGTGATTTGAAGTGATCACAGTTTTGTCAGTGTATTTCTCAGTGTAGGCTGAGAACTTGGAGAAATCGGGGGTGGGTGTAACCGTTGCATCCAATTCTCCATCATTGGAATAAATAGCAAATCCTGCGATGGTGGGATTCTCTATACCCTCAATCAGCTCAATAGTGACGCTGCCGTCATTTACCGCAATATCCGCGAAGGTCTCCGTGTAGCCCATGTCATGGCCAACTTCAGCATAAAGATCCAAATTGCTAATAACGGTGTTACCTTCAACTGCAACGCTAAAACTGCGCGAGCCAGCGCTGTTTTGAACGATTTCCGCAAAATGCAATTTCACGGTGTAGCTGCCATTGGCGGTAACCGGGACTTCATAACTGAATGAACCATACCGCTCTGTTTGATAAAGCTGCCCACCAACGACAGAGTCTTGCGTGCTATTGGACGAACCGCCGCTAGCGTATTTGTCCGCCTGGTACTCTACGCCATCAATCATTGCGCTCGAATTACTACCGGAGTCAATGGCGACCACCAATGCGAGATCGCCACCAGAAGAACTAGAGCTGCTCGAAGATGAACTAGAGCTGCTCGAAGATGAACTAGAGCTGCTCGAAGATGAGCTAGAGCTGGAGCTGGAGGATGAAGAGCTGCTAGAAGACGATGAGCTGCTCCCTGTGGTATTGGTACCACCGCCACAGCCTGCTAGCGCGACTGACGCGAATGCCAGTATGAACCAACGAGAGAATCGATTCTGCTGTAAATTTGTCATAGATGTTTTCCAGAATTGCTTGCTGACGATTGTTATCATATGATGTTTCACGGCTTATACCTTAACCCATTCTCGGGCAAAAATTGTGCCCTGGGCCATACTCTCTCTGGAAGATCATGTGGTCCTTCGACTAAATCTATACGCCATGGAGCGGCCGCGACACAACGCCATTTTGCGGGGGTTGCCGCCCTCGATCGGGGCGCTGGCCGCGCTCGTGGTCGACCTCGCGATCCTGGTCTTCGTGGGGGCGGTGGTCACCATCGCGGGGGTCGAGCTGGAAGAGAAGGTGCCGGCGTACCTGGTCCGGATGTCGACGATGACGGAGACGGTCGCTCATGCGCTGATGCAGCGCGGGTTCCCGGTGAACGCGGAGCTCCTGTCGCGCACGCTGCACACGGCCTCGCTGGTCCCGCTGCTGGGCGGGGCCGCGGTGACGGTCGCCAGCGCGGCGTCGAACCTGGCGGTGGTGCTCCTCGTCGTGTTCTTCGCGCTGTGCGAGCTCAGCGGCGCCAGCGCGAAGGTCCGGGGGCTCCTGTCGGACCCGGTGAGCGGGTTCGCGCGCATCGACCGCATCGTGCGGAAGGTGCAGAAGTACCTCGTGGTGAAGACGCTGACGAGCCTGATTGCGGCCGTCCTGGCCTACGTCCTGCTGGTCGCGCTGGACGTCGACCTGGCGCTCCTCCTGGCCTCGAGCCTGTTCGTCCTGCACTTCATCCCGAACGTCGGCTCGGTGGCCGCGACGGTGCCGGCGGTGCTCGTGGCGCTGGCGAGCCAGGGGCCGGGGACGGCGGCCGTGGTGGCGGTGGGGTACGTGCTCATCAACACGCTGGTGGGGAAGGTGATGGAGCCGCGCGTGCTGGGGCGGACGCTGGGGCTGTCGCCGCTGGCCGTCCTGCTCGGGATCCTGTTCTGGGGATGGCTGTGGGGGCCGTCGGGGGCGCTCCTGTCGGTGCCGCTCATGATGGTGACGAAGAGCGCGCTGGAGAACGTGGAGGGGCTGTCGTGGATCGCGCGGGCTCGCGGGGCTCGGGTGGGACGACTTCGACAACCTCGACGGCGAGATCCCGGTGCTCGGGGCGCGCGTGTTCCTCAGGGTGCGGCATCAGGCGATCGACGGCTGGCGCCTCGCGAACCCCACGTGGACGCGGCCCCTGACGCCGCCGAAGCATCGCGACGGAGACGACGAGGCCGACAAGCCCCAGGAGCTGCACCCGGTCGCGGTGTGGGCGCTCCGCCAGCAGCGCGAGCAGCTACGGGCGCGCGGCTGGTACCGGCTCGACGGGCCCGTGTTCCCCGCGACGTGGGGCAAGCGTCCGGGCGACTGGCGGAGCCACGGGCAGGCCATCGATCCGGAGCGGGAGATCCGCTGTGTGTGCAACAATGTACAGAAGAGTGCCTGTCGTCCGAACAGCCCATACGGAGGCGCTCCGACCATATTCAATCGAATCGTAGAAGCTGCTCTGGAGAGCATATCGAGACGGCGCGCCGGCGGCCGCAATTCCTGGCGTAATGCACATTGAATGCATCGATGACGAGAGCGGCAAACGGCGACGATGGTGCGGGCATCTGCCAGGGCAACGCCGCGGACGGCGCGCCAGGCGAGCCGCCAGCAAGGGAATCGAAGCATTCGCCTCCAGCCTGCTCGAAGCAGAGCTACACAGAGCTCGGCAGCCCCATGACCGATGCCACCGAGCAGGGCGACGAGGTTCATCCTGCCTTTGCAGGCCGGGCGCTCGAGGACATCGAGCGCCAACGTGCGGCGCAGAAGCTCCGCCCACGGCCGGTAGCTCGACGCGCTCCTGCGCGATCGGGGGTCTCAGGACGGTCTCAGGACCACCCCTTTCAAGGTGACTTCTCGCGGTTCTCCTGAAAAGTACATACTTAAGAAATATCCGCCCCCTCCGCCCTGTACGGAAAGGTGACAAGGCCCGGTACGAGGCTCACGCTCAGGGCGAATTCGCTCTGGGAGGGAGCCGCGATGTTGAATGCTGTGCTCGCACGGTTTGAGGAGCAAAGCCCACTGACGGTCATGGCACGTTTGACGATGCAGCGCGTGCTCGACCCTGCCTGGCTCGACGAGCTGTTCGAAGCCGAGCGGCAGCGGCAATACACGCGCGAATTGCTCTTCTCGTCGGTCGTGGACATCATGGCCGAGGTCGCCTTGGGGTTGAAGCCGTCGGTGTATGCTGCCGCGCGTGCACGTCCGCAGCTGCCTGTCTCGCTGACGGCCTTGTACGACAAGATCAACCACACCGACCCCGAGGTGGTGCGCGCTTTGGTTCGGGGCAGCTCCGAGCGCCTGACGCCGGTGCTTGATTCGATACCTTGCGATCGTAGCCCCTGGGTGCCGGGCTATCAGGTCCGCATCGTCGACGGCAACCACTTGCCGGCCAGTGACAAGCGCTTGGCGGCTGTGCGTGACTTTCGTGGCGCAGCCCTGCCGGGACACGCGCTGGTGGTGTTCGACCCGGATCGCGATCTCGTCGTCGACTTGATACCGTGCGAGGATGCCCACGCGCAAGAGCGTGCCGTCGTCGCGCCGCTGCTGCAGCAGGCGCACGCAAGGCAGTTGTGGATCTTCGACCGCAACTTCTCCACCTCCACCGTGCTGGTAATCCTGCTCCGTCAAGACGCCGCGGTGCTTGTTCGGGAGCATGGCCGCACACCTAACCCGACGCCGGTGACGGCTCTGCGGCGCGTGGGCCGTTGCGAGACGGGCATCGTCTTCGAACAACGGGTGCAGTTGCTGGTCGACAAAGGTTCTGCGCCGCTCGAGCTTCGCCGGATCGAGCTGCATCTGGACAAGCCGACGGAGGACGGAGATACCGTACTGCGGCTGTTGACGAACCTTCCGGAGAAGACGCTCAGCGCGAGCCGGGTGGCCGACCTGTATCGGCACCGCTGGTCCATTGAAGGGATGTTCCAGCGACTCGAGGCGGCGCTGCACAGCGAAGTGCAGTCGTTGGGGTACCCGCGTGCAGCCCTGTTGGCCTTCGGCGTGGCCGTCGTCGCATACAATGTGCTGTCGGCGCTGCAGGCGGCCGTGCGAGCCTCGCACACATCCACGCCAGCCGCCCAAACCTTGTCGCTCTACTACGTGACCGACGAGATTCGGGGCAATTATCGTGGCATGATGATCGCGGTCCCGCCTTCGGGATGGGCAACATACGACCGCTTGTCGCCGTCGCAACTCTCGCGTGAGCTTCGCCGCCTGGCAGCCAAGGTGGACCCGGCCCGCTTCAGCACGCACCGTCGTGCCCCCAAGCCGAAGAAGAGGAAGGGCTATGCCGATGGACGTCTTGCTCGCCGTCATGTGGCCACAGCTCGTGTGCTCGCCGGGACCGAGGTCGTGTGATGACCTTGAAAGGGGTGGGTCTCAGGACGTAGCGCAAGAGCGCCTCCCTCGCCGCGGCATGGTGCGCACCGGCGCGTGTCGCCGCGTGCAAGGTGAAGCCATCCAGCGAGGCGGCTGCGCAGAAAAGCGACGACGCGCAGCTCGTGACGTGGAGGCGTCCACCGCGAGGAGCGCATGACTCCTCGCTACGACGTCACTTTCCCGGAGACGTGACCAGCCGGTGAGAAATCGTGTCTTCAGCCGCCGCATACAGCGCGGCTGTACGATGGAACGGCCGCTGCGAACCGCTTGACTTCCGGAGCATATTTGATTTTCTGACCGGTTCCGCCTCGCTCGCCAGCGCTGCTGCGGGCGCATCGCGCGCCGCACCGCCCCGGGGCCATCCGGCACGGCAGCGGGTGTTGACATCCTGGCCGGTTCCGCGACCATCGCTTCATGGCACGCACAGCTCCGGTTCCGAACATCCCGGCCATCCCGGGAATGAACCCCGGTGTCTTCATCATGGGCGGCGGTGCAGGCGGCGGAGGCAGCGGCGGGCGCGGCGGCAACGGAGCCGGCGGAGACCAGGGCGCGGGGGGCAAGAACGGTGGCAACGGCGCCCAGGGCGGCGGCCCCAACGCCTCGAGCTGCGGCCAGGGTAGCGGCGGTGGCTGCCCCAACCCGTCGCACGGAGGTGGGGGAGGAACGCAGGCGGGTCACCCCATGGACCCGGTCACGGGTCGCGTCTACACCCTCGCCGTCACCGACATGGCCCTTCCGGGCGCGTTCCCGCTCGTGATCGAGCGCGCCTACAGCTCCGCGCAGCGCGACCTCGACCACGGGCTCGGCCACGGGTGGAACCACTCGCTCGGCTGGCGCGTCATCGAGCTCCGCCGCCGCAGGGTGCGCATCGTCACGGCGACGGCGCTGGCGTGCGAGGGCCGGTGCCCCGACGAGGGCGAGACCGTGAAGCTCCCTGTCGGGCTGCTGACGCGGACCCGCGACGGCTATCTCCTCAAGGCCGACGACGGGATCACGCGGGTTTTCGAGGACGTCTTTGCGATCGACAACGAGTTCCGCCTCAGCGCGCTCGTGGACCACAACGGCAACCAGGCCCGGCTCTTCTACGAGAACGGGACCGGCCCGCTCCAGTTCGTCAATGACAGCGTGGGCCGCCTGCTTCGCGTACGGAGGCACAGCGACGGCCGCATCGCCGCCTTCGAGGTGAAGAACGCGTCCGTGAGGGGCGCCTGGACGTCGTTCCGAACCTACGAATACGACGAGCGCGGAGATCTGGTGGCCGCGCGCGACGCCCTGGGGCACGCGGTCACGTTCACGTACGACTCAGACCATCGGCTCGTCACGGAGCGCTGGCCCACGGGCCTCGCCGTGCACTACCGCTATGACCACCACGGTCGCTGCGTGGAGACGTGGTGCAACGACCCCAACGAGCGTGCGCTCCTGGCCGAGGGCGTGCCGGAGGTGCTCGCGGACGGCACGCGGGCGAAGGGGTTCCTGCACGCCAAGGTCGAGTATGGCGCGGGCGAGAACAACGTCATCACCTCGCGCGCGCTGCGGAGGATCGAGGTCAACGCGTTCGGCAAGGCGGACCGGATCGTCTGGGCGGGGCAGGTGCACGACAACGCATTCGACGAGTCGGGCGAGCTCGTGGGGTACCGTGACGGCCTCGGGCGCGCGTGGAAGATGGGCGAGGCCGGCGGCGCGTACCGCGTGGTGGACCCGCTGGGTCACGCGACGGAGTACCTGTATGACGACCGCGGCAATGTCGTGGCCACGCGCGGCCCCGACGGCCTGGAGACGCAGCACGCGCGCGACCCGAACGGGAACCTGATCTACCTGTCTGACGCGATGGGGCTCGTCGCGAGCTTTCGCCATGATGAGCGTGGCTGTCTGGTTCACGCCGAGACCGCCGATGGCGGCAGGACGACGATGAAGTACGACGCGCTCTGCAACCGCGTCGAGATCGTCGAGCCGCACGGCGGCGCGCGAGCGCTGCGCTATGACTTCCTCGGGCGGCTCGTGGAGATGCGGGACGAGAAGGGCGGGGTACATCGCTGGCTCCACGACGCGATGGGCCGCGTCGTGGAGTACTGCTCTCCGCTCGGCGCGCGCACGTCCACGATTTACGACGAGGCCGGCCGCTTCGCCGGCGAGCGCGACGCGGACGGCCGCTGGTTCCGGCTGATCTACGCGGGCCTCAGCGAGGTGATCGCGGTCGAGCGGAGCGACGGCACGCGCGTCTCGTACGCCTACGATCGCGAGCTCGGCATGGTGCGCATCGTCAACGAGGAGGGCGACGTGCACACCATCGAGCGCGATCTCGAGGGGCGGATCCTCGCCGAGCGCACCTTCGACGGCCGCTCGCTGCGGTACAGGAACGACCAGGCCGGGCGGCTGTCGAGGATCACCTTCGACGATGGCGAGTTCGTCGAGATGACCTACGACGATCTCGATCGGGTGATCGGGCGCGCCTTCTCGGACGACACGTTCCACAGGTTGGAATACGACGAGCGCGGTCGCCTCCTGCTCTTCGAGACGGAGGCCGTCCGCACGCAGTACACGTACGACGCGCGAGGGCGATGCATCCGTGAGGACACGGCGCTGGTCAACGATCCTTCCTCCGCCACGAGCGTCCAGCAGCTGTATGACGCCGGCATGAACCGAACGAGGATCAACGTGCCCGGCGCCTTCTCGCTCGCCACCCCGCGCGACCCGGCCGGGCGGTGCTCCGCGCTCTTCTTCTCGGATGACCGGGGCGCGGACCAGCCGATCGCGACGTTCGCGTACGACCCGATGGACGCCGAGACGGGGCGCCTCTTCGCGGGCGGCGGGGGCATCGCGCTCACGAGGGACGCGCACGGCAACGTCCTCCGCTCGGCCGTCTCCGGCCGTGGGACCACCGTCGACCGCCCGGGTGAACCTGTATGGGTCGGCAAGCTGGGCGGCCCGGAGACCTTGCGGTTCGACTACCGATGGTCGCCCGCCGACGAGCTCCAGGTGCTCGCCGATCGCGATCGCGGGGCGCAGTCCTTCACGTACGACGCGCGCGGCCGCGTCGCGCAGAAGCGGCATGAGGGGCGGGCCTGGACCGAGGACTACGTGCTCTCACCGCGAGGCGACGTGCGCTGGATCGGCGGCCGCGCGCAGGCCCACCTGGTCGGCGGGCGCCTCGTGACGACGAACGGCGCGACGCTCACGTATGACGCGCGCGGCCGCCTCGTGAAGAAGGTGGACGGCGCCGCGGTGACCACCTACGCCTGGAGCGTGCTCGGCCTGCTCTCGGGCATGTCGCTGCCCGACGGCACGCGGCTCGAGTTCGTTTACGACGGGTTCGCCCGGCGCCTCGAGAAGCGCGTCACACGGCGAGGCGCGGCGATGGTGCGGCACCGCTACCGCTGGGATGGCGAGGATCTCCTGGAAGAGACGGTGGAGCGCCAGGCGGGCACCGCCGGCGCTGGCGCGCCGTTCACCCTGCTGGAGCGCCGGCGCTACGCGTACTCGCCGGACTCACCGGCGCCGATCGCTCAGGCGGTCGACACCGAGGCGGGCCCGGGCGCGTGGAAGTACTTCGTACACCGGGCCGGGGCGCCTGTGCCGCTGGCGCTCGTGGACGCCGACGGGACCGTCGACCAGTTCTTCGAGACGGAGGCGTATGGTCGAGTGATCGCGGGCGACGCCGCGGCGACGCTGAGCCGGTTCCCGGGGCACTGGTACGAGCCGGAGACGGGGCTCCACTACAACCGGTGGCGGTACTTCGATCCGGCGAGCGCGACGTACCTGAGCCCGGAGCCGCTGGGGCTCGAGGGCGGGCTCGAGGCGTACGGGTACGTGAGCGGGAGGCCGCTCGCGTTGGTCGATCTCGACGGTTTGATGGGCTCCAAGTTCAACACGCGGCGCCTCCCGCGATCTCAAGGAGGCGGCACGCGGGAGTTCACCGGGCAGTCAGCCAGCGAGCGCAACGCTGGCGGGACAGGGCCGCTGTACGATCTCCACCCGGCAGTCGCCGCCGCGCTCCCTCAAGACTCGGGGCGCGGCCAGGGCCGGGACCCATCCTGGTGCTCCGAGCCCCATTCGGTCAGCAACTATCTCAGGGACTACGAGAAACGAAACAGCGTGGAATGCGACCCCGGGACACCGGATGGCCGGCGGCACCTCCGCCGCGCCTTGCGCCGCATGGGGCCGATCGGAAGCACCGATGTCAATGGAACCGCTTGCGCGCCATGCCCGAACTGCTCACAGACGCTGGCTCGCTTGCACGCGCTGGCAGGCACGGGCCAGCAGCCCGAGACGATTCCCGCGTCGCCCCCGAAAGGCGGACCGCCCCTCAATTTCAGGCCCGCAGGCGCGGGTGCACCGCTGGATCGGGCCCGGCAACAGGCCGCTCAGGGGAACACAGCGCCCCTGGACGACGCTCGTCGGGCGAACGCGATGCGGTACCGAGCGCAGCTCGAGGCCGAGCGGGCAGCAGGGCGCAATAATCACTCGGATGCAGAGATTGAGCGCCGCACCAATCGCGTGGCCGGAATGACGCCGGGCGTCTTCGGAGGGACCGGCCAGAACAACGACTGGGGGCCAACTTGAAGACCCGATTCAGTCATCCCCTCCTCGGAACCACAGCGAAGGGCACGTCTAGCCTCGAGTTTCGATCCATGTGCGGAACGAAGCCGCTCGCGGCGTCCGTCTCCCAGTTGAACGAGGTGGCGGAGAGGCTCGAACGGTGGCGTTCTCCGACGTTCGAGCTCCGGGTGCTTGTCGATCTCGGTAACTTCTACGCCGAGACGGGACGGGTCACCGCTCTCGACAAGACGAACGCTCTCGTCAAGGCCGTTGCTCGCCGGATCGGCCAGGCGAGTCGTTCGTCTCGCCTGCACGGCTTCGTGTGGCACGTCTGCGACGAGGTGCTTGCCTTGCGCGACGACGTGTTCTTGCGGGTGCTGGGCCCCACGGCGGCCAGCCTGCTGCCCTGGCTCGAAGAGTGCGCGGCTCTACGGTTGCAGTGCGCCTTTCCGGTGGTGCGAGCGGCGGGAGAGGCGCCTAATGCGCCCGAATCTGGCTGGATCGAGTTTCGCGACAACTATGTTGATTCGATGGCGCGTGCGGCTCTGGACAACGACGCGGTGCACCTCGATCTCCCGCTCGAACAGGCGAACTATCGGTTTCGGCAGAGCGTGGTCGGGTTTCTCTGCGCAACCGTCGATCCGGCATCGAAGACGCTTCCACTGTCGCCTCGTGCGAGAGATGCGGCATCGCGCTGGCTTTGTCGGCTGCACGATCCGGGCGACCCCGCGCGGCTCGCCTCGTGGGTGCTGGAGAAAGGCGGTAGCGAGGCGCTCGCCAGGACGGCCGCTGACGCCGAGAGCGCGTTCGGCGGTTTGCGCAGCGTCGACCGGATCCAGCGCTTCGGTGGGATCCAGATGCTCGATCGAGCCCTCGCCGAAGGGAGCGTCGCGGAGTGGCCGCTTCAGCAGACGCCGGATGGCCCCGCGATCCTGATGAGCCCGCGAGACATCGATAACCCCGACACCCTCGCGTGCGTGACGGAGGACGGCAGAATGTGGGCCTACGGGTTCGGCTGGGACGAGTGGGAGCGAACGAGCGACTCTGTGCGCACGTTCGTGACCCGCATCGCGCTGTGGGGACACCCGAAAGAAGTGCCGATTCATGTCTCGCGATCGTCGCACGGCCGTGAGCTCGCCCAGGCGCTCGGCCTGGACGAGGTTGAAGAGGCCAGCGATTCCACCGGCACCTTCTACGCCGGCGACGCGGCGCTGGTGTTCGAGCGGAGGCTCGCTGGCCGCTCCGTGACGCGCATGCGCGAGCTCCGCCCCGAGGCGGTGCTCGCCTGGGACGCTCTCTCCGCCTCTACCTGAGGCGCTGCGTGTCCGTGGACACGAACTGCTCGCGGATCGGCGCTTGTCGCGCGGACGCGACGTGGTATCGGCCTCGGCTCGAGGACGTTGTGACGTCATCACAGGAGAGACACACGCTCGACTTCCCCGCGCTCCCCGGTATCCCGTCCAGGGACCGCGAACGGCTCCGCTCGCGTTTCGCGGGGTGGAACGACAGCTATCTCGCTTGCACGGGCGCCCCCACCGTCGCCCGCGACGAGATCCTCGACGCCGTACGCGCGCGGGGTGGTGACGTGCCGTCTGCCCCGGAGTCGTGTGGCTCTTTCAGGTGGTACGAGGGCTCGGTGCTGGTCACCGAGAGCCGGGACACGTGGTGCCTTTATGCGCGAAGCGCCGAGCAGTTCGTCCCCTGGCTCCGGGCTTTCGGTGAGCGGCAGCCTCGCAAGCCGATCTGGTTCCCTGCCTGCTCGGCGGTGCTTGCCGAGAGCGAGCCGCTGGAAGGCGATGGGCTGTTGTTCGATGACCGGGAGCCGGGCGTCGAGGGGGCCTTCCTGGTGCGCAACGGCAGCGCGGTAGTCCGCTACCGCCTCCCTGGCGGGGGGATGTCGCAGGGGCTCGACAAACGAGCGACAGCGCGCTTGCACGCTCCGTGGCAGTCGTCGTTTGACGGCGTGCCCACGGTCCCGGCATTCGTGGTCATCAACGACGAGAGCTGCCCCGCTTTCCTCGCATGGCTGCATGCGCAGGGACCGTCATCGTGCCTCGTCGATGCCGTCTCGGACGCGCTCGGCATCGGGCGTGGCATCCGGCGGTTCGATCGAACCGCCATGTGTGGTCCCATCCTCTGCCACGCAGAGTTCTTCGCGGGCGCCGCTTCCGCACAGGCGTTCGAATCGCCGCTCCTCCGCTCCGGTGACCCCTGGCTTTCGGCGGGTGAGTCATCGCGGCTGCTTGTCGGCTACTGGGACATCGGGACATCGGACGCGTTCCTCTACCTCGGTGAGGACCGCCGCATCTACCGTTACACGTTCGAGGACGACATGTGGTCCGTCTCGGCGTCGAGCTACGCCGCCTACGTCGAGCGTATCCTTCGTTTCGACGCGAGGATTGCGGCCACGCACGCGTCAGACCTCCCGATCATCGAGCTCTGCGAGCGCCTCGGGCTCGTGGTCGACCCGATCGGAACCGATGACTGGGCGACCCTGGCGGTCTCCAACGACCTCGTAGCGTTCCAGCGGCCCGATGAGCGAGCGTTCTTGAAATGCTTCACCCCCCAGGCTGAGGCAAGGGCGCGCGCGCTCCTCTCGGGGTAGGGACGTTGAAGCATCCGAAGACGGCCGGTTGGACCCGCGTTGGGCCACACTGCGAAGAGGATCCAGCCGCCCCTGTCCCGTAGATCTATTGGGAACTGTTGACCTTTCCGTCGTCCGCTCCTCCGCACGAGCGACGAGGCCCAGGTACTTCTTCCGGCGCGCCTCGCGGCGGTAAGATGTGTCCTGGACGGCACGATTTTGATCACTTCTGAATTGACGCACGGGGCAGCGTCACAGATTGTGCTGTAGCGCACCGTTTGCCGTCCCCATCCGTGAGCGGCTCGCCGGGTGCCGACAGGAGTGCGTCCATGCAGCGGCCCACTGAACCGACCCCCCGGATCGACCCCCACGACGACATAGCGCTCATCGGTATCGGCTGTCGGCTACCCGGGGGCGCCGGCGATCCGCGGGCGCTCTGGAAGCTCCTTTGCGATGGCGTCGACGCCATCCGCGACATCCCCGCCGATCGCTGGGACCCCGACCGCTATTACTCGCCGGACCCCCGGACTCCGGGCCGCGTGAGCTGCCGCCGCGCCGGCTGCCTCGATCGCGTGGACACGTTCGACGCCGCGTTCTTCGGCATCGCCCCGCGCATCGCCGAGCAGATGGATCCACAGCAGCGGATCCTGCTCGAGACAGCGTGGGAGGCGCTCGAGGACGCGGGCGCCGCGCCCACGGCGCTCGCGGGCAGCCTCACCGGCGTGTACATGGGGGTCTGCAGCCACGATTACAGCGACATCCAGTCGCTGCCCACCGAGCTCGAGGGGCTGAGCGCCCACTCGGCCACCGGCAATTTCATGAGCATCGTGGCGAACCGGCTCTCGTACACGCTGGATCTCCGCGGGCCCAGCATGGCGCTCGACACGGCTTGCTCCTCGTCGCTCGTGGCCGTGCACCTCGCTTGCGCGGCGCTCCGCCAGGGCGAGTGCGACCTCGCCCTCGCCGGCGGCGTCAACGTGATGCTCTCTCCCCATTTCCCCATCTCGCTGAGCCAGGCCACCATGCTCTCTCCAGATGGCCTGTCGCGCGCCTTCGACGCCTCCGCGAACGGGTATGTGCGCGGCGAGGGCGCCGGCGTCGCGGTGCTGAAGCCGCTCCGCCAGGCGCTGCGCGACAGGGACCGGATCTACGCCGTGATCCGGGGGACCTCGGTCAACCAGGACGGGCGCACCGCGGGGATCACGGTGCCCAGCGAGGCGTCGCAGGAGGCCAATTTCCTGGCGGCCGTCCGGCAGGCAGGCATCGCGCCCTCCGAGATAGGCTACGTGGAGGCCCACGGGACCGGCACGCCCGTCGGCGACCCCATCGAGGCCAACGCGATCGGCAAGGTGCTCAACGCCGGCGGCCAGCGCGGCGCGGACCGGAAGGCGCTCCTCGGCTCGATCAAGACGAACATCGGCCACCTCGAGGCAGGCGCCGGAATCGCCGGCCTGATCAAGGCCGCGCTCGCCGTGTACCACCGGCAGATCCCCCCGAACCTGCACTTCGCGCGGCCGAACCCGCAGATCGACTTCGAGCGCTGGCGGCTCGCCGTCCCCGCGAAGGTCGAGCCGTGGCCGGAGCACTACGCGAAGGCCGTCGCGAGCGTGAACTCGTTCGGCTTCGGCGGCACCAACGCGAACGTCGTGCTGGAGGAGCCGCCCGGCGGCGCCCCCGCGCCGCGCGCGTCCACCGTCGCCCCCGCGCCGCGCGCGTCCACCGTCGCCCCCGCGCCGCCCGCGCCCGGCGCCCCCGAGCGGCAGCACCTCCTGCCCCTCAGCGCCAGGAGCGAGCCGGCGCTGCGCCAGCTCGCGGAGGCCTGCGCCGACGCCTTCGAGCAGCGCGCCGACAGCGCGGAGATCGGCGACGTGGCGCGCTCCCTCGCCCGGCGCCGCTCGCACCACGCCTTCCGGATCGCCGTGACCGCCTCGGATCTGCGCGGCGCGGCGGCGAGCCTCCGGGAGCACCTCCGGACCCAGCGGGTCGCCTCCGTGGCGCAGGGGCAGCAGAAGGCGGGGGCGCCGCGCAAGATCGCCTTCGTCTTCAACGGCCAGGGACCGCAGTGGTGGGCCATGGGGCGGCAGCTCCTCGAGCAGGAGCCTGTGTTCCGGCAGGTCGTGGAGGAGTGCGACCGCCTCGCGCGCGACTTCATCGACTGGTCCATCGTCGGCGAGCTCTCGGCGACCGAGCAGGCGTCGCGGGTGCAGGAGACAAGGGTGCTCCAGCCGCTCCTCTTCGCCCTCCAGATGGGCCTGGTGGCGCTCTGGCGGTCGTGGGGCGTGAAGCCCGAGGCGGTCGTCGGCCACAGCCTGGGGGACATCAGCGCCGCGTGCGTCGCCGGCTTGATCGACCTCCGGACGGCGCTCCTCATCATCTGCCATCGCTCGCGGATCCAGGAGAAGGCCGACCCCGAAGGCGGCATGCTCTACGCCACCCTCTCGCCCGCGGAGGCCGAGGGGTGGTGCCGCAGGTTCCCGGGCGCGCTGTGGCTCTCGGCCGTGAACAGCCAGCAGGCGGTCACCTTCTCCGGCCAGCGCGCCGTGCTCGCCACCGTGCTCGCGGAGCTCCAGGCCAGGGGGGCTTTCGCGCGCATCCTGCGCGTGAACTGCGCCTGCCACAGCCCGCACATGGACCCGCTCCAGGCGGAGCTGATGGAGCGCGTCCAGGAGACGCGGACCGCGGAAGGCGCGCTCTCGTTCTACTCCACCGTGGCCGGGCGCAAGCTGGCCGGCTCGTCGATCTCGCCCGTCTACTGGTGGGACAACTTCCGGCAGCCGGTGCGGTTCCACGACGCGCTCACGGCCATGCTCGACGACGGGGTCGACACCTTCCTCGAGGTGAGCCCGCACCCTGTGCTCCTCCAGGCGATCCGGGACGTCCTGCGCGAGCGCGAGCGGGAGGGGCTCGTCCTCCACTCCCTGCGGCGCGGCGAGGACGACCGGAGCAACCTGCTCGGCAGCCTCTCGACCCTCTATGTGGAGGGCGCGGACCTCCGCTGGGACAGCGCCAGCGCGGAGCCCGTGGGCCACGTCGAGCTGCCCCGCCACCCGTGGGAGCGGCAGAGCTACTGGTGCGAGAGCAAGGTGGGGCAGGGCATCCGCAGGGCCAGGCAGGCCCACGCGATGATCCGGCGCGTCGACGAGGCGATCCCCACCTGGGAGACCCGCTGGGACGATCACCGCCTGACCTGGGTGAAGGATCATCACCTCTTCGGGGGGGTGATGGTGCCTGCCGCCGGGTACCTGGAGATCGCGTTGTCGGCCGCGGCCGAGCTCACCGGCGAGCGCTGCGCGCTCGGGAGCGTGGAGTTCGAGCGGCCGTGCCTGATCACCGACGGCGAGCCCACGATCACGCGCGTCTTCATCCACCCGGAGAGCGCGTCGTTCGAGATCCACAGCCGCCTGGCCCGCGACGACGTCTGGACCCGCCACGTCAAGGGGCGGTTCTGGAAGGCGGAAGCGCAGCCCGCGGGGGGCCGCCGGTCGTTCGACGTCGAGCAGATCCGGTCCCGCTGCGGGGTCACCTACGGCGCCTCCGAGATCTACGAGCGGGTGGCCCGGAAAGGGTACCTGTTCGGGCCGACCTTCCGCGGCATCCAGCAGCTTCACGTGGGGCACGCGGAGGGGCTCGCCAGGGTCGAGCCGCCGCGCGCGCTCGGGGACAGGACCCAGGGCTACACGATCCATCCGGCGCTCATGGACGCCTGCTTCCAGAGCGGCGTGGTGCTCCCCTCGCGGGAGTACGGCTCGGACGAGCTGCTTCAGTTCACCTACCTGCTGGCGCGGGTGGGGCGCGTCCGGGTGTATGGTGACGTCGATCGCCCGTTCTGGGCCTACATCCAGGCGCACCGCATCGACGCGGCCGGCTTCTCGCTCGACGCGTACATGCTGAACGACGCGGGCGAGGTGGTGGCCGAGTTCCTCGACTTCCACGGCAGCCGCGTCGACGACCTGGAGGCGCGGCGGGATCGGCTGGAGGAGCACCTCTACGTCTTCCCGTGGCGGGACCGCCCCGCCCCCGACCAGGGCGCGGCGGCTTCATCGCTCCTCGCGGGCAAGCTCGAGGGGCTCCACCGCGAGCTCAGGCCGGTGATCTCCGAGCTCTCCGCGGAGCTCGGGCGCGCGGCCTACCACGACGAGTATGCGCCGCGGGTGCGCGAGCTCTGCGTCCTCTACCTCGCCCGGTGCCTGCGCGACCTCGGCCTCCCGCTTGCGGCGGGGGACGAGATCGATCCAGCGAAGCTCTCGCGGGTGTCGCCGGCCTACCGCGCCTGGGTCCAGCGCTCGCTCGAGTTCCTGGCGCAGCACCGCTTCCTCTCGCAGCGCGGCAGCCGCTTCGAGGTGGTCGCGCCGCCGCGCGCGCAGGGCGAGGAAGAGCTCTTCAGCGAGCTCGCGCAGGCGTACACGGCCTGTCACCCCGAGCTCATGGCGCTCCGGCGGACCGGACCGGCGCTGGCGCGCGTGATCCGCGGCGAGCAGGACCCCCTGGCGCTCCTCTTCCCGGGGGGGAGCCACGAGGCCACCGAGCCGCTCTACCAGACCGCGCCTGTCTCGCGCGTCTACAACCTCCTCGTCCAGCGCGCCGTGGAGCGCCTCGTCGAGCGCGCCGACCCCGAGCGCCCCCTGCGCGTCCTCGAGGTGGGCGCCGGCACGGGCGGCCTCACCGCGTACCTCGTGCCGGTGCTCCCGCCGGACCGGACGCGCTACCACTTCACCGACATCTCCGCGGCCTTCCTGCACACGGCGAAGGAGAAGCTCGCGGCCCACCGCTTCATCACGTTCGACCTGCTCGACCTCGAGCAGGATCCCGAGAGCCAGGGCTACGCGGCCGGCGAGTACGACCTCGTGGTCGCCTCGGACGCGATCCACGCGACCGCCGACCTGAGCGCGAGCCTCGACAACCTGCGCAGGCTGCTCGCGCCCGGGGGCGTGGCCGCGATCATCGAGGCGATGCCGGACAACCTCTGGCTGCACCTCACCTTCGGCCTGACCGAGGGGTGGTGGCGGTTCCAGGACTACGACACGCGCCGGAGTGGCCCGCTCCTCCCGGCGAGCCGCTGGCTGGAGCTCCTCCGGAAGAGCGGCTTCGAGGAGGCCTTCTCCCTGAGCGACGTGGCCGAGGAGAACGGCTCGGGCCAGCTCGTCCTGCTGGCCCAGGCGCCGGCGCTGGAGCGCGGCGCGCCGGGCGACCTCCCGGGCCCCGACGCGGTGCCCGAAGCGGTGCCCGACGCGGTGCCCGAAACGGTGCCCGAAACGGTGAAAGACTGGCTCGTCTTCGCGGACCAGGGCGGGCTCGGCGCGCGCCTCGCGGAGCTCGTCCGGCGCCGCGGCGGTCGCTGCACCCTCGTGTGGCCCTCGGGCTCCGCCGCGGGCGACGGCCTCGCCGTCGCGCCGAACGACGCCGCCCGCATCCAGGAGATCGTCGGCGGCGGCGCGTGGGAGGGCGTCGTCCACCTCTGGAACCTGGACGCGGCGGCGGCGCCGGTGGACGAGCCGACGCTCGAGAGGTCGACCCTCGCGGGCAGCCTCAGCGTCGCCCACGTGATGACCGCCCTGGCGAAGGGCGGCGAGGGAGCGCGCTCGGGCGACAGGGCGAAGCTCTTCGTGCTCACCCGCGGCGGGCAGCCGGCGCGCACCCCGGGGGTGTCGCTCACCCAGGCGCCTGTGTGGGGCCTCGCGCTGGTGGGCGGCCTCGAGCTCCCCGAGGTCCGCTGCCGGATGATCGACCTGTCGCCGGCCGGCGCCGAGGACGAGGCGCGGCAGGTGTGGCAGGAGCTCTGGCGCGACGACGACGAGCGCGAGGTGGCGCTCCGCGGCGCGGATCGGCTCGTCCGGAGGGTGAGCCGCCTGCCGGCCGAGGAGCGGCTCGGCGGGGCCTTGTCGGCGGAGATCGTCCGGACCGGCGGCGCCTTCAGGCTCCAGTCGGGCTCGAAGGGGACGCTGGACCACCTGCTCTACGCGGAGAAGGCCCGCACCGAGCCTGGTCCCGGCGAGGTGGAGGTCGAGGTCCGCGCCGCCGCCCTGAACTTCTTCGACGTGATGACGACGCTCGGGCAGGTCCCCCGGCTGAACGCGCTGTCGCAGGGGCTCGGCTGCGAGTGCGCGGGCGTCGTCACCCGGGTCGGCGCTGGCGTCTCGGGGCTCCGCCCGCGGGACGAGGTGATCGTGGTCCAGGGCGAGCAGGGGGCCATGGCCTCGCACCTCACCACCGACGCCCGGTACGTGTTCCCGAAGCCGAGGTCCCTTTCCTTCGAGGAGGCCTGCCAGCTCCCGATCGCGTTTCTGACCGCCTGGTACTCGCTCCACAAGCTCGCGCGGGTCGAGCGCGGGGACCGGGTGCTGATCCACGCCGCGACAGGCGGGACGGGGCTCGCCTGCGTCCAGGTGGCCCGGATGCTCGGCGCCGAGGTCTTCGCGACGGCCGGGAGCGAGGAGAAGCAGGCCTACCTGCGCGCGCTCGGCGTGACCCACGTCATGTCCTCCCGGTCGCTCGAGTTCGCCGATCAGGTCCGCGCCATGACGGGCGGGCGCGGCGTCGACGTGGTGGTCAACTCGCTCGCTGGAGAGGCCGTCAGCCGCGGGATCGCGAGCCTCGCCCAGTACGGGCGGTTCGTCGAGATAGGCAAGCGGGACTTCCTCGCCGACGGGAACCTCCACCTGCGGCCGTTCCTCAAGAACCTCTCGTACTTCAGCTTCGACCTGCGGCAGATGCTGGCCGACCATCCCGAGCGGGTGCGGGAGGACTTCCTCCACCTGCTCGGCCTGTTCCAGCAGGGCGCGCTGCGCCCGCTGCCTCACCGCGTCTACCCGCCGGCGCAGGCGCAGCAGGCGTTCCGCCACATGATGAACGCCGCGCACATGGGCAAGCTCGTGCTCTCGCTGCAGGAAGCGCCGGTGAGCGTCGTCCCGCGGCCCGAGCGCCGCGCGCCTTCCCCCGGCGGGACGTGGCTCCTCGCCGGCGGGCTCGGCGGCCTCGGCCTTCAGATGGCCGAGCACCTCGCGCGGCGCGGGGTCCGTCACCTGGTGCTCCTCGGCCGCTCGGTCGGCGAGCACGCGCGGCAGCGGATCCGCGCGATCGAGCAGGAGACCTCGGCGCAGATCCGGGCGGAGGCGGTGGACGTCTGCGACAGGCCGCGCCTCGAGGCGACGATCCGCGAGATCCAGGCGAGCATGCCCCCGCTCAGGGGCGTGGTCCACTGCGCCATGGTGCTCGAGGACGTGTCGCTCGCGGGGCTCGGCGAGGCAGCGATGCTCCGGGTGGTGCGGCCCAAGATGATGGGCGCGTGGCACCTGCACGAGCTCACGGCGGACATCCCGCTCGAGGCCTTCGTGCTCTTCTCGTCCATGACGTCGGTGCTGGGCAACGCGGGGCAGGGGAACTACGCGGTAGCCAACGCGTTCCTCGACGGGCTGGCCCACCACCGGAAGGCCCGCGGGCTGCCCGTCACCTGCGTCAACTGGGGGGTCATCTCGGATGCGGGCTATGTCGCCCGGCAGCAAGGCCTGCGCGACAGGCTCGCCGGGATCGGCGCGGGCGGCATCGAGAGCGCGGAGGCGCTGGACCTCCTGATGGACCTCGTGGCCGGCAAGCACGCGCAGGTGGGCGCGTTCCGCGTCGACTGGGGCCGTTACGCGAGGGCCGTCCTCGACGAGGGGGCGGAGGGCCAGCCGCGCTACGAGGAGGTCATCTCGGAGGAGCAGCGCGGCCCGGAAGGGAGCGCGGCGCAGCGCTCGGCCCGCTCGGCGCCGGACATCGACGGGCAGGCGGGCGAGGAGCGGGTCGAGCTCCTGCGCGAGCAGCTGCGCCGGCGGCTGTCGACGGTGCTCGGGCTCCCGGCCGACGCGCTCGACGTCGACGTCCCGCTGATCACGTTCCTCGACTCGCTCCTCGTGGTGGAGATCGTGTCGTGGATCGAGACGAAGTTCGGCGTGAAATACGCGCTGAAGGAGCTCATGAAGGGGCCGAGCGTCGGCCGGCTCGCCGCCGACCTGGCGCAGCGGATCGACGCGAAACCCGGGCGGTCGAGCTAGCATGGAGGCGGGGACGATGAGCGTCGGTGGGACGGCGGAGACCGCGGCGGGGGAGCTCCGGGCCAGCTTCTACAGCGCGGAGTTCTTCGATTCTCCTTACGGGACGTACGACGTCCTGCGAGCCGGGGACCCGGTGCACTGGAGCGGCGAGCTCGATCGCTGGGTCCTGACCCGCTACGAGGACGTGGTCCG
Source organism: Sorangium sp. So ce1128 (assembly GCA_051717205.1). GTDB lineage: Bacteria > Myxococcota_A > Polyangia > Polyangiales > Polyangiaceae > Sorangium. Next base: position 11,774,417 of record CP181432.1, on the reverse strand, counting down.
GGTGCTCCGCGGCCCGGAGTTCACCACCCGGCCGAAGCACCGGGGGATGTTCCGGAACGCGCTCAACTACATCGACGGCCAGGATCACGCGCGCATCCGCAAGCTGATCAACCCGTACTTCACGCTGGAGGCCAGCAAGCGCATGCGCGATCGGCTGGTGAAGGCGACGGACGAGGTGCTCGACCAGGCCATGGCCGCGCCGGCGATCGACTTCGTGGCCGACTTCGCCAACCCCGTCTCGATCCGGGTCGTCACCGAGCTCCTGAGCATGCCGGTGGAGGACGGGCCCTTGCTCCTGCGCTGGACCGAGGAGGCGATGACCGCCGAGGGGCTCGCTTCCACCCCGGAGGCGAAGCTCCGGTCGCTGGAGACCGTGCAGGCGATGACCCGCTATGTCCGGGAGTTCCTCGACGGCTTCCCGAGCGCGAGCCGCGAGGGCCATATCGTCTCCGACCTCATCCGGGCCCAGAAGAAGCGCCTTCTCAGCGAGGACGAGCTCGCGACGACGGTGACGCTCCTGATCATCGCGTCGCTCGAGACAACGCCCTCGCTCCTGAGCAGCGGCCTCTTGGTCCTGCTGAAGAACCCGGCGGAGCGCGACAAGCTCGCGGGCGATCCGTCCCTCGTCCGGAACGCCCTCGAGGAGATCCTGCGCTACGAGCCGCCGCTGCAGTTCATCAACCGGATCGCCCGCGAGGACATGGAGATTCACGGGAGGAAGATCCGCGCCGGCCAGAGCCTGCTCGGCTTCGTCGGCGCGGCGAACCGCGATCCGGGCGAGTTCCCGGACCCCCACGCGTTCCAGATCGAGCGCCCGAACGCGATCCGGCACGTGTCGTTCGGCGGCGGCGGGCACCACTGCACAGGCGCGGCCCTGGCGCGGCAGGTGGGCGGCATGGTGTTCGAGCGGCTGCTCCCGTACCTGCCGAGGATCCGGTCCGCCCGGCAGGAGGAGGACTGGCAGCGCGAGGCGGTGATGCTCCGCAAGCTGCAGTCCCTGCCGGTGGAGATCGCGCCCGCGGGGGACGGGGCCCCGCGATAGGCGCGCGCCGCCGCTACGAGGTCCCCGCCTTTCCCTGCTGATAGATGTTCTTGACGTTGATCTCCATGAACTGGTCCGGCTTCTCGAGCGGCGTGAAGCCGAACTGCCGGTACAGCCCGTGCGCGTCCGCGGTGGCGAGCAGCGTCCGCCGCAGCCGGAGGTGACCCAGGGCCTCGGTGACGTGAGCCATCAGCGCCTTCCCGTACCCCTTGCGTTGCTCTGCCTCGACGATGAACACGTCGGCCAGGTACGCGAACGTCGCGTTGTCGGTGATCACCCGGGCGAGCCCGATCTGCGCTCCCGCCTTGTAGACGCCGAAGCACAGCGAGCCCCGGATGGCCCTCTCGACCACCTCCCGGGGGATGCCCCTGCTCCAGTAGGCAGACGCGAGGAAGGCGTGGATCCGCTCGATGTCGAGGAGCGCCTTGTCCGACGAGATGACGATGTCTTCAGCTACCTGGTGCTCCACTGCGCCGATCCTCCGTTCAGCATGCGTGCTCGAGTCCTGGTCCCTGACGGCTCCTCCGGCGACCCGGGTGTCCGTCGCTCGCCGGGGAGGCCATCCGAGAGACCGGGCGGCGTCAAGAGGAGGCGCCGGGCGCGCGGTCCGGCGCGCCGGCGCGCGCTTGATCCAGCGCGTGCCCGTGGACGGTGCCCTCGCCGGCGTGCGAGGTTGCCCGCGAGCACGAGGGAGGAAGCATGCTCACGCTCCTCGGGGTCGCTGTCGTGGTCGCCGGCTTCGTCGCCCGGCTGAATCCGCTCCTGGTCATCGCCGTGGCGGCCATCGCGACGAGCCTCTCGGCGGGGATGAGCCCGATCCAGGGGATCTCCGCCCTGGGGAAGGCGTTCAACGACAACCGCTATGTCAGCCTTGTCTGGCTGGTCCTGCCCGTCATCGGCCTGCTGGAGCGCTCGGGCCTCCAGGAGCGGGCGCGCGCGCGGATCTCGCGGGTGAAGGCCGCCACGACCGGGCGCCTGCTGCTCGTGTATTTCGCGATACGGCAGCTCAGCGCGGCCCTGGGCCTTACCTCGCTCGGCGGCCACGCGCAGATGGTCCGGCCGCTGATCGCGCCCATGGCCGAGGGCGCGGCGGAGAACCGGTACGGGCCGCTGCCCGACCGGACGCGCTGGCTGATCCGCGCCTCTGCGGCGGCGGCCGACAACGTGGCCCTGTTCTTCGGGGAGGACATCTTCCTCGCCATCGCGTCGATCCTGCTCATCAAGGGGTTTCTCGAGCAGAACGGCATCATCGTCGAGCCGCTCCAGGTGTCGGTCTGGGCCATCCCCACGGCGATCCTGGCGCTCCTGATCCACGGGACACGGCTCCTCCTGCTCGATCGGCGGCTCCGGCGCGAGCTCGCCCGCGAGGGCGCGGGGGAGGCGCGCGAATGATCACGCTCGACGTCGGCTATGTCGCAGGAGGGCTGTTCTTCGCGGCGTCGGCCTTCCTGAGCGCTGTCGATCGCGAGAACGCGAAGCGCTGGAAGAACGCCCTCTTCTGGGGGCTCCTGGCGGCGAGCTTCCTCTTCGGCTCGCGCCTCGGGGACCTCGGGAACGGGATGCTCGTGCTCGCGCTCGTGCTCCTCGGCGGCGTCGGGGGCCTGGGCCAGGGGCGCCCCGCCACCACGACGCCCGAGGAGCGGCTCGCCGGCGCCGCGCGGAGCGGGGACCGCCTCTTCGTCCCGGCGCTGATCATCCCGGCGACAGCGCTCCTCGGCACGCTGGTCCTCCGCCGCGTCCAGGTCCTCGGGTCTCCCCTGATCGACCCCCGGCAGGCCACGCTGATCTCGCTTGTCCTCGGCGTGGTGCTGGCGCTCGCGGTCTCCGTGGCGTGGCTGCGCCCGCCGCTGCTCGCGCCGCTGCAGGAAGGCCGGCGCCTGCTCGACACGGTGGGCTGGGCGGCGATCCTGCCCCAGCTGTTGGCCGCGCTCGGGGTCGTCTTCGCGGCCGCGGGCGTCGGCGACGTGGTCGGCGGGCTCGCCGGGGGCGTGATCCCGCCCGGCAGCCGCCTCGCCGCGGTGGCGGCCTACACCGTGGGCATGGCGGTGTTCACCGTGGTCATGGGCAACGCGTTCGCGGCGTTCCCGGTCATGACCGCCGCCGTGGGCCTGCCGCTGATCGTGCGCCGGTTCGGCGGCGACCCGGCGATCATGAGCGCGATCGGCATGCTGTCCGGCTTCTGCGGCACGCTGATGACCCCCATGGCCGCGAACTTCAACGTCGTGCCCGCGGCGCTGCTCGGGCTCCCCGACCGCGACGCCGTGATCAAGGCCCAGCTCCCCACCGCGCTGCTCCTGCTGGTCGGGAACACGCTCCTCATGTACCTGCTCGTCTTCCCGCGCTGAGGCGCTCCTCTCCATGACGCACGCCCTGACCCCCGAGATCGCCTCGCAGCTCGCCGCCCTCGCCCTCGGGCACGTGACGCGGGAGTACCCGCACAAGCTCGATCACGTCATGAACGGCCCCGAGGACGTGAAGGGCCCGCGCGACCTGCACCCCCTCTTTTACGGCAGCTTCGACTGGCACTCGTGCGTGCACGGCCACTGGCTGCTCGCGCGGATACACCGCCTCTTCCCCGGCGCGCCGGGCGCCGCGCCCGTCCGCGCGCTGCTGGACGCGCAGCTCACGGGCGAGAAGGTCGCCGCCGAGCTGGCCTATCTCCGGCGCCCGTCGAGCCGCGGCTTCGAGCGGCCCTACGGGTGGGCGTGGCTGCTCCTGCTCGCGGCCGAGCTCGAGCGGCACGGCACCGAGGAAGGCCGCCGGTGGTCGGCGGCGCTGGCCCCGCTCGGCGACGCGTTCGCCCAGCGCTTCCTCGACTTCCTGCCCGCGGCCACGTACCCGGTCCGCGCCGGCGCGCACACGAACACCGCCTTCGCCCTCGCGCTCGCGCTGGAGTACGCCGCCGTGAAGGGCGACGAGCGGCTGTCGCGGCGCTGCGCCGAGGCGGCGCGGGCGTGGTACGGCCGCGACGCGGACTGCCAGGCGTGGGAGCCCTCGCAGGACGACTTCCTCTCGCCCGCCCTCATGGAGGCCGAGTGCATGCGCCGGGCCCTGCCCGGGCCGGAGTTCCTCGCCTGGTTCGCGCGGTTTTTGCCGCGCGCGGCGCGGGGCGAGCCCGCGACGCTGTTCCAGCCCACGGCGGTCAGCGACAGGAGCGACGGCAAGATCGTCCACCTCGACGGGCTCAACCTGAGCCGCGCCTGGTGCTGGCGCTCGCTCGCGGCGGCGCTGCCCGGCGGAGATCCGCTGCGCGCCCGCGCCCTCGACGCGGCGGAGCGGCACCTCGACGCCAGCCTGCCGCACGTGGCGGGCGACTACATGGGCGAGCACTGGCTGGCGAGCTTCGCCCTCCTCGCGCTGGGCGCGGGCGCGGACTGACACGCTACGAGGAAGCTCGAGGAGCCGAGCCTCGTTGTGGGACGGGGGCACTGCGCGCGCGGCGTCACGGCGGCCTCGCCGGTGCCGGGCTGGCTCTGCAGCGTCTAGTTCCGCCCGCCAGACACACTTATTCCCCCGCCGAGGTACCCGGTTGTCCGGTATCATGGAGCGTTTGCGCCCCATGCGAAGCGCCGGAGTGCCGTGGTGCCCAGGCGAGAGCGGACTCGGTGTACCGGCGATCTGGGTACGGGAGAGGCCTTCGCGGAGAAGGCGGGCAGGACGCCGGCCCGGGAGCAGGGTGGAGCGGGGCAGAAGGCGAAGGAGCGAGGACCGCAGACGAGCGAGGGCGGAACGTCGGTGCAAAGGCCGCGGTGCACCACGAAGCAGGGGAACGGGGTGAAAGCATCAAGCGTGACCGCCTCGTCCGCCTCATCTGCCGCGGCGGCGCGTCGAGGGGCCCGCGGCGCGCGGTCAGGAGGGGCTCGAACAGGACACCTCCTGTCCGCGCGCCGCCCCCTCCGCCGACGGACGTGACGTTCCGTGCGCGGTGAATGCTCACGCGCCCCCACGCAACAGAAGCCGCGGAGGCAAAGAGGACCATGCGATCGATATGGAGGTTCGGAGCCGCCCTCGCCTGCGGGCTCGTGGCGCTACCCGGGGGCGCCGCGTGGGCGGCCAGCACGCCATCGTGGGAGACCGTGCCCTCGATGATCACCCCGCGGGCCGAGCACTCGGCCACGGTGCTCCAGGACGGCCGCGTGCTCGTCGCGGGTGGATTCACGGAGGTGGACGACGGGTCGCCGTACGCAGCGCGCACGGCGGTGAGCCTCACGGCGGTCGAGCTCTACGACCCCGCGACAAGGACGTGGTCGTCTGCGGCGCCGCTCTACCAGGGCCGACGCGGTCACGCGGCCGTCCTCCTCCCGAACGGCCAGGTCCTCGTGGCGGGCGGCCGGCTCAGAAGCGAGCAGAGCGGGACAGAGCTCGGCTCGGCGGAGCTGTATGACCCGACGAACGACACCTGGACCAAGGTGGCGAACCTGGCCAAGCCCCACCCCGTGCCCTCGATGGTGCTCGTCGACGGCAGGCCCGTGCTGGTCGGCATGGCCTGGTCCAACCTGCTGTTCCTCGACGAGATGAACGCGGCCGTCTACGACCCGGCGTCGCGCTCCTGGACGGAAACGGCCTTCTGCCTTGACTCGACGATCAACCCCGTGAGCGCGACGCTCCTCAATGACGGGCGGGTGATGTCGGTCGGGAGCCGCTGCAACATCTATGACCTGGAGACCCGGCTCTGGACCTACGAGCACGGGTCGGCGCTGCCGACGTCGGCGTACAGGTACCCGGACGCGATGACGCTCGCGAGCGGCGGCGTCCTCGTCACGGGAGGCACCCTCTTCGGTCCCGACCCGGCGGTCCACGCCTTCTCGCAGGTCTACTTCCCCCGAGAGGACCGCTGGGCGGCGACGTCCGGGCCCTATGCTCCGGCCTCGTCGTGCGGGACGGCCCCGAGCTCGAGCATCCGGGGGACGCGCACATCGCTGCTCCCGAGCGGGAAGGTGCTGCTGACCGGAGGGCTGGAGACCTGCGGCACGTACGGTACGAGCACCTACAGAGTTCCGTTCTACGGGACGAAGGCGCTCTTCGACGAGGCGACCCTCGCCTGGTCGAGCCTCGACCTGGAATCGCCGGTCACCCTGGCGCGCGCGCTCCACTCCTCGACGGTCCTCAGGGACGGCAGCGTGCTCATCGCCGGCGGGTACGTCGGCGCCACGACCCCGACGGCGTCGGCCGTGCTCTTCCACGAGCGCTCGCCGCTCGGCGCGGGCTGCGCGACGGACAGCGACTGTGGCAGCGGCTTCTGCGCGGGCGCGGTGTGCTGCGACGCGCGCTGCGACGGCCCCTGCGACGCCTGCGCGGCCGCGTCAGGCGCGTCGCAGGACGGCGCCTGCACGCCGGTCACGGGCGTCGCCTGTGACGACGCGGACGCGTGCATCGCGGGCGGGGTCTGCGAGGCGGGCGCGTGCGTCGGCGGCGCGGCGGCGCCGGACGGGACGCCATGCGGCGACGGCGACGTGTGCTCGACGGCGAGCGCCTGCGTGGGTGGCGCCTGCGTTGGGTCGAGCCCCGCGGTGTGCCTGCCCGCCGACGCGTGCCACGAGGCGCCGGCGTGCGATCCCGCGGCCGGGTGCGCGGCGCCCGGCCCCGCGCTGCCGGACGGCACCCCCTGCGCTTTCCAGGGCACCGAGGATCGGTGGCAGGAGACGGCGCGGATCGACGCCTCCATCCTCTCCGGGTTGAAGACAACGGTCCTCCTGGACGGGACGGTCCTCGTCCTCGGCGGGGCCCCGGTGCCCGGCCGGAACGAAGCTCGGCGTGTCTGGACCCGCTACGATCCGAGCATGGGCGCGTGGGCGCCGACCGAACCGATCGACGGCTTGCGGAGCCTGCTGACACCCACATTGCTTCCGGACGGGACGGTCCTGGTGATCGGCGACAGCCCGTTCGTGTACCCCGATTATGGCCCCGCGCCGACGAGGCGCTTCGACCCCGCGACGGGCGTGTGGACGCCGGCCGCGTCCACGATCGCGCCGCGCTTCGGTCACACCGCCACGCTGCTCCAGGACGGCCTGGTGCTCGTCGCCGGCGGCGACCAGTCCGGTGGTCCCGGTGGCGTCCTGGTCGAGATCTACGATCCAGTCGCCGACACGTGGACCGCGAGAGCGCCCATGAACGTTGCGCGACAGGGCCACTCGGCGACGCTGCTTCAGGATGGCCGGGTCCTCGTCGCGGGCGGCGCTGACGGGTATCCCTCCGAGAGACCGGAGAACCATCTGACGAGCGCGGAGGTGTACGACCCGGCGACCGACGCGTGGACACCCGTCGCCTCGATGCGCTGGGCTCGCATGCGGCACACGGCGACGCTGCTTCCAGACGGCCGGGTGCTCGTGGCCGGAAGCTGGGGCGCCGAGAGCGGCAAGACGGCCGAGATCTACGATCCTTCGACCGACACGTGGACCTCGGCGGGGGAGATGGCCACGGCACGGAGAGCTCATGGAGCGGTGCTCCTCGCCGACGGCAGGGTCATGATCGCGGGCAGCTCGCAAGACGTGAACGATGGGGCCCTCACCGTCGAGCTGTACGATCCGGCGAGCGACACCTGGGCGCTCGGGCCGGCGCTGGCCGTGATGGTCCACGGCCACGCGACGGCGCTGCTCAACGATGGTCGTGTCCTGATCGCCGGCGGCACCGCCGGCTCTCTGGCCGAGCCTTATCAGAAGATCGACCATGCGTGGCTCTATGTCCCGGCGCAGCCCGCGTCGCGCGGGGCGTGCCAGGCGGGCGCCTGCGTGCCGGGTGGAGGCGGCACAAGTGGAAACGGCGCGGGCGGCGGTGCGAGCAGCGGTACGGGCGGCGATGGCGGGGCGGGCGGCACGGCCACAGGCGGCCACGGCGGCGGCATCAGCGCTGGTGGCGGCGGCGACCCGACCAGCGGTGGCGGCGGCGACCCGACCAGCGGTGGCGGCGGCGACCCGACCAGCGGTGGCGGCGGCGACCCGACCAGCGGTGGCGGCGGCGACCCGACCAGCGGTGGCGGCGGCGACCCGACCAGCGGTGGCGGCGGCGACCCGACCAGCGGTGGCGGCGGCGGCGCGACCAGCGGTGGCGGCGGTAGCGCAACCGGCAGTGCCAGCGCAAATGCAACCAGTGGCGCCGGCGGCGATGCGACCAGCGGCGTCGGCACCGGCGCAGCCGCCGGTGGCGGTGGCGAAGGCGGCGCTGCCACCGGCGGCGACGGCGGAGGTGCCAGCAGTGAAGTTGGCGCCACATCCACCACGACCAGCACGACCGCGGCCGGCGGCGATGGCACCAGCAGCGCCGGCACCGGCGCACCCGGCGCGCAGAGCAGCAGCGGCGGCGATCTCCCGAGCGCAGAAGGGGGCGACGGCTGCCGCATGACGCCAGGTAGCCAGGGCGAGCCGGTCTGGTTGCTCGCCCTCGGGGCGCTCGCCACCACACGGCTGCGCCGGCGCCTCGCGAGGTCCAGCCGCTCCGCCTGAGCTGCGACGACCGGCGATCCAACCCGGGTTGTTCCCCTGGACGGCACAACCCGGGTTGGCCATCCGTCGAGATCATCGTTGAACCGACGACCGGCGGCGAGGGAGACTCCACGGCCAGGCGACATCGGCGTCGGGGCAGAGCTCCTCGCGTCATCGAACGCCGAGGCCCATCGCGATGGCAGTCGACCAAAATACCTTTCTGAATCGCCTCGATGCAGCGTGCGAGCGCGCGGTCGCGTTCTGTCGAACGTTCGCTGCGCACCATGTGCCACCGGCGTTCAGCCTGCTGGTGGTCCCGAACAGCTCCTGCGACGCTCACCTCGTGGATGGAGAGGTCGTCTTCCCGGAGGACTCAATCCCGGAGGGGCAGCATCTCGGAGATGGACCGAGTGCTGCTGGAGCGGACCGTTGCGCTCGTTCGGTCCGGCGCCATGACGGAGGGCGAGAGGCGAGCAGTGTCCAAAGCGCTGCGCGTGGCCATCGATAGCCGCCCTTTAAGCGGGAGCCGGGCGGGTTGAGGACACGATCAACCTGCTTGGCCATGCAGCACGCAGTATCGTCCGCGTCGTGTCGAAGATCACGGAGCGTCCGCCCGAGGTGATCGGTGCGGCGGTGATGCCGCTACGGCTCGGCGAGCGCGGCCAGCGCGAGGTAGCGATCTTCGAGCTAGAGCGACAAACGGGTTGAAACCACGAGAAAAAGCAGGAATTTCACAGGGAGGCGGGGAGGCGGGGAGCGAGAGACGGCAAGAGGGAGAAATTCATTTTTTTTCTTCCTCCCCGCCTCCCCGCCTCCCTGTGAAAATTCTCCAGGTTTCAACGTGATCGGTGTTCTAGGCAGCGAACCAGGGTCGTTCGACGAGCACACCGCGGAGCAGGTGTCGCACCAAGGGCGCAAGCCGTCGCCGGAGCTCCTGGCGAGCCGGGCGGCGCGCGTGGCGAGGACCGCGAGCGGCGGGCGCGGGCGGTCCGGCAGGGCCAGGGGAGCGCCGGCGGCGGAGAGCCGTGGCGCTGCGGCTCGTCCCTTGTCGCGCGGGGGGTCGTGCCGAGTGGCCCGGGCCCACGCTGAGCGCGGAAGCAGGGGCGAGCGCGCTGGCTGGGTGAATTTGTGAATGCTCACAGCAGCGCGTACTCGCTAGTCGAGCGGCGGGCTGGTCGATCGAAGTTGACACCGACCCTGTGAACGCTCACACTCACGTCCGGTAGTCATGCTTTTGCTTCGCTCTGGATGGGCCGTCATGCGCATCCAGGAGACAGTCATGAAGTAGCGATCGGTCATGTTGCTCGCGGCTGGGATCGCGGTCCTGGCCAGTGTCGACCCTGGTTGCAGCAACGATCCCAGCGGCGGTGGGACCCCGGTGCAGCCGGCAGCGGCGGGAACCCCGGAATCGACCCGACGTATCCCGCCCAGCCTTATCGTGTTGCCTGGTGCACGCAGAACGAACTTATCCGCTCTGTGCGCATCTCGACATTCATCCGCAGCGGCAATGGCCAGCGCGGCGGCCCGCTCGGGAGCTTTGAGCGCGCGGCGAGCGACCCCGACCTATGCAAGGCCAGCGTTGAGCAGTGAGAAGATTCCAGTTTTACTTACTTAACAGGACGAGGAGAACAAGATGAGATTCGGAATTAAGCAGAGCTTGCTTGCGGCGGCGACGGGCATCGTCGCCGTGTCGTGCGTCATCGGCCCGGATGAGGCGTACGACACCGAGATCGAGGAAGGCTCGCTCGAGGGCGCCATCACGATCGATACGAGCGCGGTCTACACGATCGTCGGCGTCCAGAGTGGAAAATGCGTGCAGGTGGCTGGAGCCAGCACCGCTGATGCAGCGGCCATGCAGATCGCCAGCTGCAACGGCTCGACGCAGCAACAGTTCCGCATGGAATCTGCAGGCGGCGGCTACTATCGCATCCGCAACGTCAACAGCAACCGTTGCATGGACGTCGCGGGCGCCTCCACCAGCGACGGCGCCGCCATCCAGCAATACTCCTGCTGGACCGGGGAAAACCAGCAGTGGTCGTTCACGGACGTCGCCGGCGGCGTCGTGCGCCTCACCGCGCGCCACAGCGGCAAGTCCATGGATGTCTACGGCCGCGGCACCGCGGACGGCACCGCCGTGATTCAATGGGCGTCGAACGGCGGCACCAATCAGCAATTCCGACTCACGCCCGTGGGCTCGGGAACCGGCGGCACCGGCGGCGGGGGCGGCGCCGGCGGCACCGGCGGCACCGGTGGCACCGGCGGCACCGGCGGCTCCGGCGGCTCCGGCGGCTCCGGCGGCGGCACCGGCGGCACGCGCAGCGCCGGCTGCGGCATTCCCACCTCCCTCGCCAGCGGTAGCCGCACCATCAACGTCAACGGCACCACGCGCCAGTACGTGCTCGACATTCCGGCGAACTACGACCCGAACAAGGCGTATCGGCTGGTGTTCGGCTGGCACTGGCGCGGCGGATCGGCCAACGACGTCGTGAACAACGGGTACTATGGGCTCAAGGCGCTGGCGAACGGCAGCGCCATCTTCGTCTCGCCGAACGGCATCGACAACGGCTGGGCCAACACGGGCGGGCGCGACATCGCCTTCGCCCGCGCCATGGTCGACTCCCTCAAAGCCAACCTGTGCGTCGACACGAGCCGCGTCTTCTCGACCGGGTGGAGCTTCGGGGGGATGATGTCGAACGCGCTCGGCTGTGATATGCCCGACGTCTTCCGGGCCATCGCGCCGATGTCCGGCGCCCTCTACAGCGGCTGCAACCAGTCCAACACCCAGCCCGTCGCCGTCTGGATGTCGCACGGCCTGTCCGACAGCGTCGTCCCCATCTCGGCCGGAAGGGAGGCGCTCGACGTCTTCGTGCGCAAGAACGGCTGCAGCACCGCGACGAGCCCCGTCGGCCCCAGCTCGTGCGTCGCCTATCAAGGGTGCCGGGAGGGATACCCGGTGCACCGCTGCGAGTTTCCCGGTGACCACCAGCAGCCGAGCTTCGCGAGCTCGGCCATCTGGAACTTCTTCACGCAATTCTGACCTCGCGCCCCGCCGACGCGGCGGCTCGGGCAGCGGCAGACGCGCCCGCCCGAGCCCCCGCGTTGCCCAGCCCCGCCCGTGAGCTGTCGAAGCAGGCGCAAAAAGGCAAGGAAGAGAGGGAAGGGTATTCCTGCAATCCGTTGACCACGCGATGGGATACCCTGCCTCACTCTCACCTCGCCAAAGTTGATCGTCCCCGTTTATTTTCTCTCTGTCGTTTCGCGCCTTTGCGCCTTTGCCGTCGCGCAGCGGCCGGCGCAGCGGCCGGCGCAGCGCTCCCCCGGCCAGCCCTGCAGGCTATGGCGGCACTGCGGACGCCACAGGGAGCGGTGAGAAAAGGAGCGGCGAAGGGGCTCCTGCATGCTGGCACGGAGGCCGCCAGGTCGCGGGGCCATGTTGGCTACAAGCGGCGCCCCCGTTGCTTGACACCGAACATGTGAACGTTCACAATGGGCCCGAGCGGTATTCTCTTGCTGTAAACGTTCACGGATCGGATCAACAAACGCAATGATTCCGCACACTTGCAAGGCCGAGCGGGCTTATGAGGCCAATGATTGATGGGCTCGTAAGTGCCCGAAATTGCTCATGAACGCGATCCGACCCGTGAACGGTTACCTTTTGCTTGGCCCTGGATGGGTCGTCATGCGCACCGAGACCTTCGTCATCCGATCGATCTCGAACTCGGCCTCGGCACTGATTCCATTCGCTCGATCGTCTCGGACGCGATCGCTGATGAGCTCTTGATGGGCTGGGCTGTCATTGCAGCGAAGCGCCCCAACGAGAAGCGCCGGAGAGTCATCGCCTGAGCGATCTACGACATTTGGCCACACCTAACGATTCTTCAAGAGAGCAGCGAGGTCCAGGAATGGCCACGATTACAACATCCCTCCAGCATAAGCTCCTCATCGCGGCATTGTTGCTTTGTAGCACAACCGTGTTTCCGTCTGAATCCATGGCAGACAACCCCATCGTACAGACCATTTACACCGCCGATCCTGCCCCAATGGTCTACGACGGGACTCTATACCTCTATACCGGACATGACGAAGACAGCGCTTCGACATTCTTCGGGATGAACGAATGGAGAGTATATTCGTCCACGGATATGGTAAACTGGACGGATCGCGGATCGCCGCTGAAATACAAGGATTTCAGCTGGGCAAAGGCAGATGCCTGGGCAGGTCAGGTCACCCACAGAAACGGGAAGTTCTATTTCTACGTTCCTACGACGAGCAGAACGCTCAACAGGATGGTCATCGGCGTTGCCGTGTCGGACAGTCCTGTCGGTCCGTTCGAAGACGCCCTGGGGCAGCCGTTGATCACTGCCAATTGCGGCGACATCGATCCGACGGTGTTCATCGACGACGACGGCCAGGCCTATCTCTATTGGGGAAATCCCAACCTGTGCTACGTGAAGCTGAATGAGGACATGACCTCCTACCAGGGAGACGTCGTACGCGTGCCCATGACGGCGGAAAGCTTTGGACAGCGCACCGGGAGTACCGAACGACCGACCCTGTACGAAGAAGGTCCATGGCTCTACAAACGCAATGAAATGTACTACTTGGCGTATCCGGCTGGCGGCATCCCCGAGTACATCGCCTACTCCACAAGCAGCAGCCCCACCGGCCCATGGACTTACCGGGGGGTCATCATGCCCACAGAAGGCGGCAGCTTCACCAATCACCCGGGCATCATCGATTTCAAGGACAACTCGTACTTCTTCTATCACAACGGCGCTTTGCCGGGCGGAGGAGGTTATCACCGTTCGGTGGCCGTTGAGCGATTCACATACAACGCCGATGGTACCATCCCGACGATCACGATGACCGAGGAGGGCCCGCCTGGCGCTGGCACCCTCAATCCGTACGTCATGACGGAGGCTGAAACCATTGCCTGGGAATCCGGTGTCGAGACCGAGGCATGCAGCGAGGGCGGAGTGAATGTCACGTCGATTGAAAACGGGGACTACATCAAAGTGAAGGGCGTCGATTTCGGTTCCGGCGCGGCGTCCTTCGATGCAAGAGTGGCCTCGGCAACCAGTGGCGGTAGCATCGAGCTGCGCCTCGACAGCACGACCGGCACGCTGGTGGGGACCTGTATGGTTCAGGGTACCGGCGGCCCCCAGACCTGGGTTACCAAGTCCTGTGCGGTCGACGGTGCGACAGGGATACATGATCTGTATCTGAAGTTCACCGGTGGGAACGGTCCCCTATTCAATTTCAACTGGTGGAAATTCACTCCGCTCGACGCCTCGGAGCCGACAGGCAGCGGGGGCGGTCCGAACATGGGTGAAGGGGGAGCGACGGGCAGCGGCGGCTCGGGTGGGGGTGGGAGCGTCAGCAGCGCAGCAACGACCGGCAGCGGCACGGGCGGCGCTGGCGCCGCCCCACCTGACGGCGCTAGCGAGGACGAGGGCGGGTGTGGGTGCCGGGTCAAATCGGGGCCCAGCTCCCCGGCGGGCGTGCTCGCCGCCTTGACCGCGTTGGGCGCGATCGTCGCGCGGCGTCGTGCGCGAAAAGCCGGGCGGAGCGGGGTCGCTGCGAACTGACGGTGCCGGTGCCCGGAGCAATGATCCAGCGGGCGCGCTCCCGGCAAGTGTAGAGAATGCCGGGGTCGGATAGGGTCGCGGCCGGCGCGGCTGGCTTTCGGAGAGCTGGGACAAAGGGGAGCAGGCACGGCGAACGCCGGCCCGAACCGCGCGCCATCGCGTGGGACAAAAGACTAGAGCGTAGAGAGGATGCGATGAGATCAGTTTTTGCTTTGGCAATGTGCGGCTTGCTGGCTGGCTCGTTCGTCACGATGGGTTGCGGCGATGACGACGGCGGGGGCGGGTCCGATGGCGACGGCGGGGCCGGTGGAGGCACCACGACGAGCAGCTCGAGCAGCTCGTCGACGAGCGGTACCGGGAGCGCGAGCGGCACGGGAGGATCGGGCGGCGCGGGCGGCGCAGGCGGCGAGGGCGGCGCAGGCGGCGAGGGCGGCGCAGGCGGCGAGGGCGGCGCAGGCGGCGCAGGCGGCGCGGGCGGCGCAGGCGGCGCAGGCGGCGCGGGCGGCGCGGGCGGCGCGGGCGGCGCGGGCGGCGTCGAAGAAGTGGACATCGGTCCCGGTCCGGACGAGAGCTGCTCGGGCTGCGCCCGGCTGGCCGTGCCGCTCACCGAGGCCGACACAGGGACGCTGTTCCAGTTCGACATGCCGGAGCTGATCGACCTGACCGGCGCCACCGTCACGTTCCGTGTGAAGGTGTACGCCGGCACCGGCGGTGGCGTGCAGACGTTCGTACAGAATGGAGGTGCACAGGCCTGGATAGGCATCCCCTGGGCGTGGACGGACCTCAGCAGCCTGCAGGAGTGGACAGAGCTCACCATCGACGTCGATGCCGCCGCCGCTGCGGATGAGTCCATGACGTTCGACAAGACCCAGGTGAGGCGCATCGGCCTGAGGGTCGACGCAGGTATCTCGGGGCCCTGGGCCAACCCGACCGTGGTCTACGTCGACTTCATCACGGTCACGAGGCCCGGCGGCACGGGCGGCGACGGCGGCACGGGCGGCGCCGGCGGCACAGGCGGCATGAGCGGCGACGGCGGCACAGGCGGCGACGGCGGCACAGGCGGCGCCGGCGGCACAGGCGGCACGAGCGGCGACGGCGGCACAGGCGGCGACGGCGGCACAGGCGGCGACGGCGGCACGAGCGGCACAGGCGGTACGAGCGGCGACGGCGGCGCCGGTGGCACGAGCGGCGCAGGCGGTACGAGCGGCGACGGCGGCGCCGGTGGCACGGGCGGCGCAGGCGGTACGAGCGGCGACGGCGGCGCCGGTGGCACGAGCGGCGAGGTAATTCACGTGCTCGGTCCGTTCGAGTTCACGAGCGATCTGCAGGGGTTGACGGTCGGTGACTACAGGATGGTGCCAGGCTCGAGGCTGGATCTCCTGGGCGAGTGAACCAGGTTGCCTGCGGCGCTCGCTCTCGCGCTGCTGCGCGGAGCGAGCGCCCGCGCCCGCCTCATCGCTCATCGAGGGAGCGCGCGTTCCGGTGCGCCCCAGCTTGACTCAACACCCCCTTTCCAGGTAACGACTCCCCTGCTGCCGGCGCCGGCCACGACGTCGGCTTGCGAGCCGCCGGGCCCCGCAGGCGGGATGTGAGATGCGGACGATGGATCATCCGCTTGCCCCAGCCACTCAAGCCATCCTGGGCGGTCGGGCAGCAGGAAGCTTCCGCGCCGCCGTCTCCGGCGCTACGGTTCCCGCGTGACATCCTGGCCTGTCTCCGTCGATCACGCCGACGATCACGGTCCTAAAGGCGGTGCGCCGCATCCTCGATCATCTCAACCTACCCTCGCACCCGACAGCGGCAGCACCCGCACGCGACCCAACGTGGGAACCGATGGCGTTCGGGTTCGACGCGGCGTAGCTGGGCACACGGCCCGAGCCCGTCATGGCGAGCGCACGCCGCGGTCGTCGAGGCAGCGCTGCGCCCGGAGCACGGCGCGCCGGCTCTGCGACGGGGCAAGCGGGGGTCGGATGGGCGAACGACGGCTCGCCCGGCGCCGTCCCCGCGGCGTGTTCCACGGACCGTCCTGGTAGAGGTAGTTCCGCTTCAGGATTCGGTTCTCCATGTCGGTATAGAGCACCGCCATGGTCAACCCCGACATCGGCGGTACGATCTAGCTCCAGTCCGCGTAGACCGGCCGCTGACACTGCCGCCGCAGGCTGGTGGAGTGAACGCGGCCCCTTCGACGACGCGGCGGCGGAGGGCGCCGCGTTGGGCCACACCGGAGCCGCCCTCGGCAGCGAAACAGGCGCAAGCTATGGAAACCGCTACTGCTTCCGACGGTCGCGCATCATCGAGCGATTTTTCTGGCGGGACGATTCCGCGGGGGCGAACCGTTGCGATCCGTCGGATGCCCCGGGATTTTGGGAGGGCGTGACGACGGATCGCCCCCCCTCGGGAGGCATGGGCCCAACCCGGGCCCAATGGTCAAGCCCCGAGCCTGGCGAGCTCGCCGCGACCGATCCGTCGCCTCGGGCGGCCGTGGTCGCCTCGCTCGCCAGCACCCTGAGCCGCGCCGTCGCCCTCGGGGATGAGGTGGGGGCCCGGGTCGTTCACGAGGCGATCGGTCGGCTGCTCGGGCTGCCGGTGGCAACGGAGGGGTGACGTGCCGCCCGCCCTCCGTAGCCGCGTCAGCCCCGGCCGATTCTTCGTCTGGCCCCTCATGGCCATGATCTGGGCCTTCGTGAAGGCCTTGGCGCGCCGCTCGAAGATCATCGGCTGGATCCGCGGCTGCACTACGGTGCGTGATTGCCACCTCGCGCTCCGCCGCGGGCGCGCCATGCTCGCGGAGGGGCCACGCGAGGCGGAGAATCTGCCCTGGCAGGAAGAAATGGTCGGGTATTGAAGGGCGCTAGACGCGCGCCTCGGCCGACATCCGGCGAATGCAGAGCCGGAGCCCCTCGCGCAGGTTCGCGGACGTCGTCAGGCTCGACAGATCGAGCCCGAGCGTCACCATCGTCTGCGCCACCGTCGGCCGGATCCCCGTCACGATGCCATCGGCGCCGAGCAGCTGGATGGCGCGCAGCAGGCTGAAGAGGTGCCTCGCCGTCGCCGTGTCGACCATATCGACGCCCGTCAAATCCAGGATCGCGAACCGTGCCGACGTACGCACCACGGCCGCGAGCAGGTCGTCCATCACGCGCGCGACGCGGCGGCTGTCGACGATGCCCATCATGGGGAGCGTGAGCACCCTCTCCCATACCTGGATCACCGGCGTCTCGAGGTTCCGAATGACCTCCTCCTGCCGCTCGATGAGCTCCATCTTCGTCCGGAGCTCGACCAGCGCTTGCCGCACGTCGTTCTTCCCGAGCGTGAGCCCCAGAATCGCCGCGATCTCTCCGTGCTCGTCGCGCATCGGGAGGAACCAGCTCTCCCAGAGGATGTCGTGGGCCTCGTTGGTCACGTTGACACACTCGCCCGCGAGCGCGCGACGGATACCCGGCAGGGCGTCGGGCGAGGATTCGTAAAGCTTGAAAACATTCTTCCCGATGAACTCCCCGGGCTCGATGCCGGCGCTCTTGCACCCCTTGCCGTCGTGCAGGACGTAAAGACCCTCCTGGTCGATCATGTACGCCGAGATATCGACGTTATCGAGGATGGCGCGGAGCACACGCTCGGGCGCGGTCGGAGGAAGCGCGACGAGATCCTCGGCGGGGGGCACGGCGAGCCGACCCGCGGAGATGCGCGGCGACGGAACGATCGTCACGTACACCTCGGGCCGACCCGGGGAGCGCCGGGCATTCAGGGAGAACGAGCGAGGGACACCCCCGGCGTTACGAATCTGGCAGAGGGCGCTCCAATCCTCGCCTTCGCCCATCTGCGCCCACGCCGAGACCACCGCGGCCCGGTGATCGGGGTGAATGCATTCGAAGAGCGAGCCACCTCGCACACGATCGGCCCCGAGGACCCGCTCAGCCTCCGGATTGAAGCCACCAATCACGCCCTCCAAGCTCGTGACGAGGAAGACACCCGGGCAATGCTGGAACCACGTCGAGTCCGTTAGATTCGCACCCATCATACCGATGTGCATGAATTATCACGCTCGTCGCAGCAACGTCGAGCCCGAAATTCGTCCAAAGCTGTTTTGCTGGACACAACGTCAACGGTGTACCTCGTGCTCGCCCCCTCGTTCGAGCACGTCGCGACGATTCTGGAGTCGGCTGCCGCCTCCTCGACTCGGCTCAGGTCCGTCGTGGTCCAGACGCGCCTTGTAAGCGGCCACGCAGATCCGCGGAAATTGGACGCGAACTGGCTCGCGGAGATGGCCGGCCCGTAAGCTCGCCGGCGTCGGCGTGACCAAAAGATGAGGGCCCAGGTTGCCGCCTGAGCCCTCGGTCGGCGCGACGTGACGGTGCGCGACGCGACGGAGCTTCGCGCAGGCCAGCCCGAAGGGCAACAAATCATCACGCCGTCGGAGAGACGGTGCACGACGGCGGCAGCGCGCAGATCGGTCGGGAAGCCCGCTGCCCGTGGCGCATGCGCGTGTTCGTCGTGTGCGCGTGCTGCGAGCGCGGGCAGGTCTACTGCTGCCCCGAGCACCGCGACGCCGGGCGCCGAGCATCACGGCGCAGGAGCAACGCGCGCCACCAGAAGAGCGCGTGGGGGCGCGCCGATCATCGCGACCACAACCGTGCGTATCGGGCCAGGCGCCGCGAGGCCGAGCGGGCCGCCGCCGCCGCCGATCACAGCAGCGAGATCTCGCCGTCGCCTCGCGGCGTGACGGATCAGGCTGCCGACAACTTGGCCTGTTCGGCCACCGTCGCTCCGCCCGAGAGCGCGCCCGCCGCAGACACACCGGCCGCGTCGCACTCGGCTGGAGACACAATCGATGGATACGACGATGGTGAGGCTATCGCCGGAGCCGACGCGCACGCGGCTCCTCATCACGCAGGGACCGAAGGACATCGGCAAGGTGATTCTGCCGCCGGCGCCGGGCGTGCACCCGCGCGCGGCGGCGACGTTGCTCGAAGGGCTCTCGCTGTTCGTGGGAGAGCGGCTCTGCGTTGTGCTGTGTGTGGACGAGCAGTCGACCTCGTCGTGCGAGCTCGGCCTGCTCGACGGCCTCGGCTACGGCCAGCGCAACGTCTTTTACGAGGTGGGCGTGGCTGCACGCATGTCCCGCGCCCCTCGTCGCGCGGCGCGCGGCTTGCGGCTTCCGGGGGACTTCCGTGATCTGAGGCAGCTGTCGTGGGAGTGGTCGCGATGACGATCGAGCGACAGACCGAGGCGGAGATTCGCCGTCTGTTCTTCCGCGAGCACTGGAAGAAGGGGACGATCGCTCAGCAGCTCGGACTGCACCACGACGTCGTGGACCGTGTCGTCGGCCCCCACGGCCCCTCGCCCAAGGGCAAGGGGCCGCGCCCGAGCGCGCTCGACGCCTATCAAGGCTTTGTGCTCGAAACGCTCGAGCGTTATCCAACGCTGGTCGCGACACGCCTGTACGACATGCTCGTCGAGCGCGGCTACACCGGCAGCATCCGGACGCTCCGGCGCTTCGTGCTCTTGAATCGTCCGGCGCCGAGGCAGGAGGTGTACGTGCGCCTCGAGACGCTCGCCGGGGAGCAGTCGCAGCTCGACTGGGCCCACGTCGGCAAGATCCGTATCGACGGTGGAGTGCGCCCGCTCTACTGCTTCGTGCAGGTGCTGCGCTACTCGCGCGCGATCTGGGCGGAGCTTGTGCTCGAGCAAACGACCGCGAGCCTTGTCCGCTCGCTCGTGCGCGCGGCGGAGTACTTCGGCGGCGTCACCCACGAGTGGCTCTTCGACAACCCGAAGAGCATCGTCGCGGCACGAGACGGCAGCGCGCTGCGCTTCCAAACCGAGCTCATCGAGCTCGCCTCGCAGCTGCACGTCGCGCTGCGCGCCTGCCGGGTGCGCAAGCCCACCGACAAGGGCGGCGTCGAGCGGGCGATTCGCTACCTGAAGACACGCTTCTTTCCGGCGCGCGTGTTCACCTCGCTCGAGAGCGGCAACGCGGCGCTCTTGCACTTCCTCGAGACGGTCGCGATGCAGCGCCGGCACCCGACACAGAAGGACCGGACCGTCGGGGAGGTACTCGCCGAGGAGAAGGCGCGGCTCCTGCCGCTGCCGAGCGCCACGATCCCGACCGAGCTTGTGACGAGCGTCCCCGCGGACAAGACGGCCTTCGCGTCCTTCGACAGCAACCGCTACTCGGTCGTTCCTGAGGCGGCGGACCGCACGCTGCGGCTGGTCGCGACCGACGTCGAGGTGCGCCTGCTCGACGAGGGCCGCGTCGTCGGGCAGCACGCGCGCTCGTGGGCGAAAGGCCAGGTCATCGAAGCGCCCGAGCACCGCGCCGCTCTGCTCGCCACCAAGGCGGGGGCGCGCGACGGCAAGCGGCGCGACCGGCTCCGAACCGAGGTTCCAAAGGTCGAAGAGCTCAGGCGCCTCTGGCTCGCCGACGGGCGCAACGTCGGATCGCTGGTGGCGCGTACGACCAAGCTGCTCGACCTCTACGGCGCCCGCGTGCTCGCGGCCGCGGTCGAAGAGCTGCTGAAGAAGGGCAGCCACGATTACGGCGCGCTGGCCATCTTGTGCGAACAGAGCCGCGCGCGCCCACGTCCCGTGCTGCCCATCGAGCTCGGGCCCCACGTCGTCGACCGTGACGTCATCCCTCACGACCTCGGAGGCTACGATGACGACGGAGAATGACCCCGCCGAGGCGCTGCGCGCCCTGGGATTCCGCGCCTCCGCGGAAGCCATCCGTGCGCTCCTCACGCACGCGACGAGGAGCAAGATGTCGCCCGCAGAGCTCTGTCTGGAGCTCGCCACGCTCGACAAGCGCGAGCGCGACCAGAGAAACCTCGCGGCGCGCACCAAGGACGCGACGCTCGGTCCGGTCAAGCCGCTCGACCGCTTCGACTGGTCCCATCCCCGCGAGATCGACCGCGAGCTCTTCGAGGAGATGCACGAGACGCTCGGCTTCATCGCACGCGGCGAGAACGTCCTGTTCCGCGGACAGGCGGGCGTCGGCAAGAGCACGCTCGCCAAGCACCTCGGTTTCGCCGCGCTCGCCAAGGGCCACACCGTGCGCTTCACGACGCTGGCGGCGGCCCTCGCGGATCTGCTACGGCACGAGACGCTCCCCGCGATCGAGCGGCGCTTGCGCCGATACACCGGGCCCGATCTGTTGATCTTGGACGAGCTGGGCTATGTGCCCTGCGACGCGAGCGCGGCGGACCTCTTGTTTCGCATCGTCAGCAAGAGGCACGAGAGCCGCTCCGTCGTGATCACGACCAATCTCTCTTACAAGCAGTGGGGCACGGTATTTGGAGATGCGCCGTGCCTCGGGGCGCTGGTCGACCGCTTCGCCCAGCACTGCCACGTCCTCGACATCGACGCCGACTCATGGCGCGACAAGGAACGGCTGGAGAAGAAAGGTCGCGCGCCCAGACCGCGGCGGTGACGACCCGGAACCCGCGCCTCGGAGCGGGAGCCTTCGCCCTCGGGCGTCGGTGGTGACGCGGAGGACATCCGCGATTGTGCGAGCGGATCCGACGGGGCCCCGGGGTTCCCGGGAACGCAGGGCGCGCCCGGCGAGGGCATCGGGCGCCTCACCGAGACAGGCTGGAAGGGCGACACGGGGGCCGAGGGGAGCTGGGGCACGCCCGGCCAGGGAGGAGGAGGCGGCGGCGGTGCTCGGGGCGGGCTCGCCGTGTGCGGCGTGGCCACCAAAGGGGGTGCAGGCGGAGGCTCGGGCGGCGCCGGCGGTTGCGGAGGTCGAGGGGGCCGCGGTGGAGAGAACGGACGTGCGACCATCGGCGTCCTCGCGCTTCACGCCCGGGTGACCCTGCGCGACAGCAAGATCACGACGCTCTCTGGCGGCCGCGGCGGCAATGGCGGGCCACCCGAGGACGGCGGCCGAGGCGGTCGGGGCGCTCCAGGTGGCGCCCTGGGGGACGGCTTTCAGTCCTGCCTGGGTGGCAGGGGCGGCCAGGGAGGACCCGGCGGCTACGGCGGCCCGGGGCGCGGCGGCGACTCGATCGGCATCGCCTACCTCGACGAGGACCAGCTCACGCTCGAGCGCGTCATCTTCGAGATCGGACCGCCGGGCAGTGGCGGCATGAGCTGGAATCACGATGGCACGACGACGATGGGGCCGAGCGGCGAGAGCCACGAGACGCTTCGCTTTCCCGAATAGGCCGAGGCACGTCACGGGAGGACGGCGCGGAGCTCCACGACGGCTACGAGGAAGCGTCGCGCTCCGAGTCCACGAGCCAACTCGCCAGGAAGCTGGAGGCCCAAGCGACCATGGCGGCCGGCGGCTCGCCTTCACCGTCCCACCCAGCGACCAGCGCTTCGAGATCGCGGATGGCAGCTTCGAGCTCGCGCTTGAAAGCGATGCCGCGGGGAGTCTTCGGCGGATCCATGAGCCCCCGAATCTCTGCAAGCACTCTCAATACTTCTTCTTTGCGCAGGCTCCCGTCTGTTGTCACGCCCCCGAAGAAAGCGCCCTGCGCGTCCGGCATCAGACTCCATAAGATGTTGTAGAGCGCCGCCAGCACGCTGAGGACCGCGACGAACCGGCCTGTCAGGTTGCTCGCATCGACCTCTACGCCAGGCGTCCGCACTTCAGACGGCGAAGGGGGCACCCATTCTTGACCGGCCGTGAACAGGCAATCGTAGAGTCTCGCCTCCCCGAGAGTCCGTGGGTTCACCGCCACGTCCGGCACGAGCACGATGCCGACCTCAGGCGGCATGCGTTCACAACCGAATGCCGCTTCAATGTCGCGGGCGATCCACTCTACGTACGGCAGCTCGTCGGCCGACAGTTCGAAGTCGATGTACGACTCATCAAACGTAACACTCTTCAGCCTATCATCATCGAAATTTGACACGAGCCCCGGATCGTGCGGACTTCGGGGAATGAAGAAATTGATGCCGCCAAAGACAACCCTAAATTTCTCTGGCTGCTTCACAAACTGAACCGAGCGATATCCATAGACGATATAATAAGGAACGATGAAGCTTATTTTAAACCACAGCGTTCGGCCGTTGGCTGTGTCTGGTAGAGAGAACGAAAAGGAGTAGGAGGCGTCCAAGGACCCCGTAGGCAGGTGCAACGAATCGTTCATGACAGTGCTGTCAGGGAATCGATCTTCAATTCGACGCAGCAAGGCAGGCCAACGTTCGTCCGTAGCCGCGCGCCGCCGCGCGGCCACCATGCGGACGTACTCCTCGGTTTCCTTGTAGCGCTGAATGTCGGCTTGCTCGATGACATCAGTTCCACGTGGGTAATATCTGTAGACGACGTCCAGCAGCTCTCTGACACTGTGCTTCATAGCCGTACCGCCTCCGCCTTGAGTTCGGGCGTGAACGCCCGCCTCCTTCTCCGTCCCATCCATGCCTCCATCCGACCTCGGGGTGTCCAGGGAAGCGGGGGAGGATCAATTCATAAGCCTGGCACCGAGGCCCTTGTAATCTTCAGCCTTCTCGAACCGTTGGCGCATCTCTGTCTTGAATCTCTCGCAGAACACACCAGGCGGAAGATCGGTAAGCCCTTCTTCGTAAAACTTTGCAGCTATCCGGTTCACCAGATCGGAACTGATGAGCGCTGCTCTCTCCGCCGGGATATCCCCCCAGGTCTTAGTTCGCAATGGCATTCCGATGTGAACCATGCACGCGTCGACGCCTCGGCCATTTCGTCTGAACACTAGCCCCGTCTTCGCCTCCTGCCAACCACTTGCTGTCGTCCCGTCGGCGGCCACGATCGTAACAAACTTGAAGTCCGACGGTTCGAATGCCGAGATGTTGCAACCCATTTGCGGAGAGCCGCTCTGCTGGCATGGGTCTATCGGCTTTCCCGGGCTGGGTGTCGGACGCGCTTCCTCCTTCTCCTCCTCTTCGCCTTCGTCCTCCGTCTTGTTGCACTGAATCTTGCGCTCGCCGCCTTCCGGCGGCTCCGCCCCGAAGTCCCCCGACGCGCTGGAGCTGAAGACGGGGACTGGCCCATGGACCGGCGCACCTGCCCCTTCACCCTTCTCCCACTCCTCGCGGGGATAGCAGTCTCCCACGGTCCAGTTGCATGCCGCCAGCGACCAGATGGCGATGGTCACGATCAGCAGCAGACTTCTCTTCACGTTCATTTGACACTCCATCGAAGCACGGGACCGGCGACAACAATCACCGACGCGTGACCAGGAAGCACAAGACTGCTCCCGCCGATCCAGTCCACGTTAGCGCTCACCGACACGCCGAGCGGTCCGGCAAGGTACGCGTTGATTCGCGCGTGTCCGCCCACCGCCATCCCGGCGATGCGCCCACACAAGGTGCTGCCGCACGCCGGCATGAGATAGACCGCAGCCGATGGCCCCGCGCTGACATCGCCTCTCCCAGGCATATCCAATGGCGACGGAGGTGTGATTGTAGACGCCGGCCCCACCTGCCTGGATCGGAGGCACGACGCTGCACTGGTCGTGAACCTTGAACAAGAGGTCTCTCTCGATGCGCCATGACATCCCTGCATGCGGCCCCACCGCGAAGCGTTGAGCTGTGCCGGCCCGAACCCATCCGAAGCTCACACCGGCGCTCAGCTCGGACGCTTCTCCCTGCGCTGGAACGGCAACGAGCGGGAAGACGACCATTGCCACGCATGGTATCCGGCCGCCTCTCGAGCCCATCGATCCCTCCCCCATCTCGGCGACGAACGAGCAACGTGACCACGAGCCATCCTCCTGATCGTAGAAATGGACGTCAATCGGATTTTGGTGAGAACACCACCATGGACGTGAGTCGTGCCGTCCGGGGCGTTCACCATTGCGCACCTGACTGCGAGGCGCGAGTGCTTGCCAACCTCCTGGCGCCGGCTGCCGGTCCACGTCGCCGTGAGGACGCACTGGCCGCCGCGCAGCTTGGGGCTGCACGACGGCGCCGGCGAGCCGTCACGATGCGCTGACGGGCGCGCATGCAGAGCTGGACGACGGCGCCCGTGCGCCAGCGCCGCCCGCGATCACGGCCGGTCGCGGTGCCGTGGTCCGGCTGCCGCTGGCGGCGCTGAGGGGCGCACATCTTGAGCCGGCCGACATCTCCGATCGGGGCAACGTCGCGCCCGCCAGCGCGCCACTCGCGCCGCCGCCGCTCCGTGCGCCAAGCATCGCGCGCCTCGAACTGCACGACGTCGCCCGTCCGCCGGAGCGTGGGGGCGTACGGCAGCGTCCCTCCTCGACGAGCAAGCGCAGGAGCCTCCGCCGAGCCCCCGGGGCGCATCCTCACGAGCGTGGCGCGGCCCGACGCGCTCGGGCGCCGGTCGCGTCTGGGCGACGCGCCTACCGTGGCGCACCCGTCCATGTCGCCTTCATCCGCGCCACCGATGGAAGCCGCAGAACTACCAAATCGACCCCTTCGCTCCTCCCCATTTTCGGCCCCTCGGCGGCGCCTTCCAGAACACCCAACCCCGCGATGCGACATGGTCTTTTCCCCGGGCGCACCTCCGGGTAGTTCGAATCGAACTACCTTAGGCGCAGAACTACCTTTTCGGGCTCCTTCCGACGGCATCGGTCACGGTGGCTGGCGAACCCAACACGGATGGAGGTATGGAATGACAAAGCGGCTCTCGCGCGTGGTTCGGCACCGCTTGCTCTTCGTCAGGCGGCCAGCGGCATGCGAGCGACCGAGAGGATGATCCTGGAGCGGCTCGTCGGCGGATCGCAGCGTCCCGGCACTATCAGCCCCACCGCCACTGCGACGCTCGCGATCCCGCTGGACGGGCTCACGATCACGGCGCCGCAGCCAGAGATGCTCTCGCAGAAGAA
The DNA here is from genome assembly GCA_051717205.1 of Sorangium sp. So ce1128. Classification (GTDB taxonomy): domain Bacteria; phylum Myxococcota_A; class Polyangia; order Polyangiales; family Polyangiaceae; genus Sorangium. Next base: position 11,748,598 of record CP181432.1, on the reverse strand, counting down.
CGTCGAGGCGGTCACCGGCATCCCGGCGCGCGTCTTCCTCGACACGATCCGCGCGCCAGGCTTTCCCCTGCTGATCACGAAACTCGGCAAGTTGCGCTTGGTCCCGCGCGAGGCGTTCGTTGCCTACCTGCGAGCGCTGGCCAGTGAGCCGGCCTCGCGCCGTACCACAGAGGCGGATGAGCGCACGCGTGTTGCCGCCGTGCTGGCTTCTGCCGGCCTCGAACCCGTCCCATGTCCGCGCACCGATCGGGCGAGCGCTCCTGTCGCACGGACAAGCCGTGCTAGGCTGCCGCCGAAGTAGAGCGGGCCCGCTCGGCGCTGGAACGCCGGACGGGCCCTTGATCGACCCCCGTAGCACCGGAGACCGATCCATGACCGACGTACCCCAGCGGCGGGCGCGCGCCAAGCGCTCGGCTTCGTTCCCCACCTCATCGCTCCCTGCACCGGCATCAACCGACCGGCGTTCGCGCTCGAGCCGCTCTGGCGGGCGCCCCTCTCCGATAGCGGAGGCAACTGCGCCCGTCGCAGACTCGCCCGGCTCGGCGAGCACGACGGAGCGCCCGATGCTCGCCGCCCGTGCCGCCAGCAGGCCAGCAGGCGAAAAGCGCGCCAACGGTTCCGGGTCCGTCCGGCTGCGCGGGAAGACGTGGACCGCACGCCTCAGCCTCGGGAAGTCCGGTCGACCCACGTTCAGCTTGCCGACGTGCCGGACCGAGCACGAAGCCAACGCGCGTCTGGAGGTGCTGGCCGACCTCGCCGGGCGCCTGCTTGCAGCCGGGCAGATCGTGCTCGGCATGCCGCTGCTGGAGCAGGCTGCCGCGCGCGAGGGCACCGCGCTCCGTGATGTCCGGCTCGCGATCGACCAGCTGTGCAGGGGCGAAGCGCGTCTCCGCCCGAGCGGGGAAACAACCTTCGCTGAGTTCGCCGAGTTGGTTGTTTCTGGAAGGCTCGCCGAGCAATACCCGCTGCATGTGAAACCGCTTCGACGTCCGGAGCAGTACCGGCATAAGCTGAACCATGTTCTGGATGTGCTCGGCCCCGTCCCTCTCCCTCGTTTGACGCTCGACCATGCGGATCGCGCGATCTCCATGCTGCCGGGACATCTTGAGGCTTCTTCGCGTCAAGGCATCGCGAAGGTCCTTCACCGGATACTCGCGCTCGCGACCTATCCGGCGCGCATCATTGCTAACAATCCGCTGCCGCGTGGATGGATCCCCAAGGCGGACGACAACAAGGCCAAAGGTTCCCTCTATCCCGACGAGGATAGGCGGCTCATGGCGGCGGTGGATATTCCACTGTCCTATCGGATCTATTACGGCTTCCTGATTCGTGAGGGAATGCGAGCAGACGAGGCTGGAAGGCTGGAGCCGTCCGATCTCGATCTCGAGCGCGGCGCCGTGGTGCTCGACGAGAACAAGACGGACGACCCACGCGCCTGGGCACTCTCACCCGATGTCGTGCGCGCGCTTCGGGCCTATTTCGCTATGTGCCCACCGAAGGAGCGTGCCTTCATGGGACCGAGCGGGCCCCTGCCGGGGCGCAATGGGGCGCAGAACTTTCGAAACCACCTGCGCCGCGCCGGCATCCATCGCCCTGAGCTGTTCGAGACCACGGACTCGAGGCTGAACATCCGCTTGCACGACACCCGCGCGACCTTCATTACCATCAAGCTAGCTAACGGGCGCACCGAGACGTGGATCTCCGATCGGACCGGGCACAAGTCGAGCCGTCAGATCCACCACTACAAGCGCGCCGCGCGCAAGGTCGCTGAGCTCGGCCTGGGCGACTTCGCCCCCCTGGATGAGGCCATCCCCGAGCTCCGGGGTATGGGCGGGTCGGTCGGAGGAGCTCTCGTGTTGGTGGGACCGGATGCCGGGGCGGCGAGCGACGGTGGCTCCTTCGGCGCCGCGCCGTCGAGTCAGGCGCCGACCCCGACCGATGATGCCGCGGGCTGCTCGACAGCGGCCGACGCGGCGCCGGACGGCGGCTCGTTGGGCCCGCGTTGGGCCACGTCGGAGCCGCCCTCGACGGCGAAACCACTGGAAGCCATCGGAATTGCTAGGCTTTCCAGCGACCGCGCTTCTCCGGCCGGGAATTCCTGGCGGGATTTCTGACGCGCGAAACTAGGTCGTGGAGCGGGAGACGGGATTTGAACCCGCGACGTCAACCTTGGCAAGGTTGCACTCTACCACTGAGTTACTCCCGCAAACGTCGATCACACGAGCCAGGAAGCCACGTTGCGCGAACGCATGCGGGGAGATCCTGAGTGCGCCGAGTCCTCAACCGAGGTGGTCCCCGTCGAGGCGGCGGAGGGATACCAACCGGCGTCGTCCTCGTCAAGCGCCGACGTGCGGGACCTCGGCGCTCTTCCTCGGGCGCTCGCGCGGCCAGGCGCGCTCGGGCGCTCGCGCGGCCAGGCGCGCGGAGCAGGCGGCCGCGGCCGCCTCGCGGGCCCGCTCACGCGACCCCGACGCGCCCCTCCCGCCGCAGGTGCTCCAGCCGCTGGGTGAGCTGCACGGCCTCGAGCCACTGACGGAAGCCCGGGTTCTTGGCCACGTAGGCGGCGAAGGCGGCGTTCGTGAACGACTGCGGATCGCACCCGCGCGCGGCGGCGATGGCGGCGGCCTGCTCGAGGAGGCGCATCGCATCGGACCAGGACGTCTCGGCGGCCTTCTCGCCCCCGGACGAAGCCCCCTCGCCGGCATCGGACGCGACGACGGCGGCGTTCTCGAGTTCATGACGATCGACAGCGCGCATGGCGTAACTCCCTTTCCGGTTTCTCTCCGGCGCATCGCCTTCGCCCAGGCGCGGGTCGGGGCCGGGATCAAGCGATGAGTTAAGCTCGGGAGCCGGAGATGCAAGGGCGCCTGGTCGCGTCTCTGCCCTGCTGACGGCCTCCTGCGGGCGCCCCTCCATCCAGCTTGACGCGGGCGACCCGCGTCGGTAGCGCTGGTCTGACCAGAAGGCCAGAAGGCAATATGACCAACCCGATCCGCTTCCAGCCCGTGCCCAGGTCGGCGATCTACGTGCACGTCGCCGACCAGATCCGTGAAGCGATCCTCAACCGCTCGCTTTCGTCGGGGGAGCGCCTGCCGCCGGAGCGCGAGCTGGCGCAGCAGTTCGGGGTCAGCCGCGCGACGATCCGCGAGGCGCTCCGCCACCTCCAGGCGCAGGGGCTGCTCGCGCCGCGCGGCCGGACCTCGCCGATGCAGGCCGCCAGCCCCGACGCGGCGGTCGACCGCTTCCGCGAGGCGCTGACCCACGTGGTCCAGCTCCGGAACGTGTCGCTGCCGGACCTCATCGAGCTGCGCGTCGCGATCGAGACCGCCGCGATGACGCGCGCGGCCGCCGCGCCGGTCGAGGCGCACCTCGCCGAGGCGCGCGCGGCGCTCGAGGAGATGGAGAGGCCGCAGATCTCGCCGGTCGAGTTCCACCACGCCGACGTCGCGTTCCACGTCGCGCTCGTCGCGGCCTCGGGCAACCAGGCGCTCGCCCTGGTGATGCTCGCGGTCAGGGACAGCATCCGGCTCCACCTCGACGAGGCGCTGCGGGGGCGCTCTTTCGCGACGATCCGCCCGCGGGTGGTCGAGGAGCACCGGGCGCTCCTGCGCGCGATCGAGCGCGGCAACGCGAAGTCGGCCGCGACGCTCCTGCGGGCCCACCTCTCGGAGTTCTACGGCACATGAGCGCGCTGGACGAGCTGGCGCGCCTGCTGGGCGACTGCCTTGTCACCGACAGGGACGTGATGGACGGGTATCGCCACGATCAGGCCATCTGGGCGACCGGCGGCTGGCCGGTCGCGGTGGCGCGGCCGTCGTCGACAGCGGAGGTGCAGGCGCTGGCGCGGTGGGCGACGCAGCACGGCGTCGCGCTGGTGCCGCGCGGCGCCGGGACCGGGGTGGCGGGCGGCGCGACAGCCATCCACGGATGTGTGGTGGTGAGCTTCGAGCGCATGAACCGGATCCTCGCGATCGACGAGGCAGCGATGCTCGCCGTCGTCCAGCCGGGGGTGATCAACGGCGATCTCAAGGCCGCCGCGCGCGAGCGGGGGCTGTGGTATCCGCCCGACCCGTCGAGCTACGCCATCTCGTCGATCGGCGGCAACGTCGCCACGAACGCCGGCGGCCTTTGCTGCGTGAAGTACGGCGTCACGGCCGACTACGTGCTCGGCCTGGAGGCGGTCCTCGCCGACGGGACGGTGATCCGCACCGGCGGCCGCAGCCGCAAGGACGTCGCCGGCTACGATCTGACGCGGCTCCTTGTCGGCTCCGAGGGCACCCTGGCGATGGTCACCGAGATCACGCTGCGCCTGCGGCGGCTGCCCCCGCCGTCGGCCACGCTGGTGGCGACGTTCGGGTCGCTGGAGGCCTCGGGGCGGGCGGTCGCGGCGATCGTCCGGTCGGTCGACGCGTCGCTGCTCGAGATCATGGATCGCACGGCGATCCGCGCCGTCGACGCCCACGCGCGGCTCGAGCTCGACACAGAGGCCGCCGCGATGCTGATCGCGCAGAGCGACGCGCCCGGCTCCACCGAGCTCGGCCGCATGCAGGAGGCCTGCGAGGGCGCCGGCGCGACGATGGTCCACACGACCGAGGACGAGAGCGAGGGGCAGATGCTGCTCGCGGCGCGCCGCCTCGCCTTGCCGGCGCTCGAGCGGCTCGGCACGGTGCTTGTCGACGACGTCGCGGTGCCGCTGCCGCAGCTGCCGGAGATGTTCCGGCGCATCGACGCGATCGTGGCGGAGTCGGCGACCATGGTCGGGACGGTGGCGCACGCGGGCGACGGGAACCTCCACCCCCTGGTCGTCTTCGACCGCAACGACGCCGCGGCCGAGGCGCGCGCGGTCGCCGCCTTCGAGGCGGTGATGGCGCAGGCGCTCGAGCTCGGCGGCACGATCACCGGCGAGCACGGCGTCGGCACGCTCAAGTGTGCCTTCCTCGCCCGCCAGGTCGGCGCGGCGTCGCTCGCGCTGCAGCGACGCATCAAGGCGGCCTTTGACCCGGGCGGTATCCTGAATCCCGGGAAGGTGATCGGGCCGCCTCCGGGCACGAGGCCTGGCGGCAATCAGACGTAAGATGGCGCGTAAGACGGCGCGCAGGGCGGCGCGTAGATAGCTCGGCCGCCTCTACCTCGACGCGGGCCGCTTTGCTCTGCGCGAGTCGCGGGCGAGGTGAAGCCGACCGCGAGCGCGCTTCTTCGCGGGGCAATTCGCCACGCCGTGAACACGGCGTTCTCGCAGGCGTTCGCGCCGGCATCGCGTCGCGTCGTTTGAATCGCTGGCTCGCCGGCGCGCGCATCGAGGTGGTTGCGCTGCGCCTGGAGCTGTCCTCTGGAGCTGTCCTGTCGGGTCGACGGATGATTGGCGCGGCGCATCCACGAATTGCCTAATCGACATCGGTATTTCATTTCAACCGAGGAGAGAGAGCGCCCTTGACCCTCATTGATGGAACCATATAGTCGGTAAGACGGTCGGGCGGCACACAATGCGTGTGCGCCAGGCCGCGGGGGCACACGACCGCAGCAGCGCGCGGGCTGTGGAGGTGTGCGTCGTTCACGCCACCATCACGTTATCGGAGGTTCACATGAAGCAATTGATTCAGCAGCTCGCCCAGGATCATCTCTGGAACCACTGGGTCGCGGCCAACTCGGCCAGCGAGCCGACGCTCGCCGCTGGCTGCATCTCGAGGAAGGACGGCTGCATCTCGAAGAAGGCCGGCTGTATCTCCCGGAAGGCCGGCTGCATCTCCAGGGTGCGCCGTCCCGTGAAGGCCGGCTGCATCAGCTGACAGGTCGTCCGGGCTCGCGGGCGAGGCGGGGAGATCATCGTACAGGTGGTCTTCTGCCTCGCTCGCGGCCGCACGGACCGATGGGCTCAACGCTTCTTGACGGCCGCTCGTCGCCTTCCTGGACTCGACCTGGGGAATCCCCTCAGTTGTAGCCCTTTTCAGCGGAGAAATTGAACAGGGAGGCGCGGAGACAGGGAGTATTTGGAGATTTTTCTCCCCGTCTCCCCGCCTCCCTGTGAATTTTCCGAAGAATTTGAGTGGATGCCTCAGGGACTCGACACATGGACGACCACAGACAGACGCTCTCCGAGATGATCGATCAGGTCAGGGACATCCCCATTTACCGCCAGTCGATCGAGGAGGGCTCCTTCCCGATCCTGGAGAAGCCGGAGATCGCCAGAGGTTTCCCGGACAACTGGATGACCCCGAGGCTCGCCGATGCGCTCAGGGCCGGCGAGGCGGAGTTCGTGCTCTCGACAGGGACCAATCACGCGCGGATGCAGATCATCCGCCCGCCGTTCTTCTTGCTGCAGTCTTATTACCGGCTGTGGAGCGAGCATCCCGACGTCGCGGTCACCTGGCAGCAGGGCTGCCAGCGCGTCTCGATCACCACGGTGCTGGCGACCGAGCACGTGGCGCGGGTCAACGCGAGGAGGCGCGGCGCCGAGGCGCCGGCGCTCCCGAGCCTCGAGGAGCGCCGGCTCGACGCGCGCACGCTCTACCTCAACCTGCAGCTCGACCCGGCGCTCTGGGAGCGCGGCGACGTGGAGCGCATGCTCGATGAGATGAGCGCCGTCCAGGAGGCGCACCCGCGAGGCTGGTACCACCTCGACTGCGACAGCTACCACCTCGCTCACCTCGTGCGAAAGGCGCTGGCCTGGGGAGCGTGGCAGCGCTTTCCGCGGCCGGCCAGCATCATCCACGCCTACGAGTACACGCCGAGGAACGTGCGGCGCTTCTTGCAGCAGCACTTCGAGTGCCCGGTGATCGATCTCTTTGGCAGCACCGAGCTCGGGTATCTGTATTACAGCGATCGGCACGGGCGGTACTGGCCCTACCTCGACAAGATGCACCTGGAGCTGATCCCGGTCGAGGAGGGCAGCACGGTCCACAGCATCATCGTCTCGAGCGTGCGCAACCCCTACATGCCGCTCATCCGATATCGCTCGGGCGACTGCGCCGAGACGGTCGATGGCTCCCCCGATCCGCTCCGGATCCGCCGGTTCTGCGGGCGCGAGCGAGAGCTGCTGCGGCTCGAGCGCGGGGGGCTGCTCTCTCAGGCCCACCTCGACGACTGGATCGCCGAGGCGACGCCCTCCGTGTTCATCTACCAGCTCCACCCGGAGGGGCCGCGGCGGGCGCGACTGCTGTACACCACCTTCGACGACAGGCCCGTCGAGCCGAGCGCGGGGCGCGCGCTGCGGGAGAAGGTCCTGGCGGGCGCCGGGCTCGATTGCTTCCTCGAGCATCGCGCGCACATAGCGATCGGCAAGTCCGGGAAGTATGCGTGGCTGGTGCAGGGCGGCGAGGCCGCGGAAGGAGGTGGCTCGTGAAGCTCGATCGACCCAGGGTGACGACCGCGGCGCTGAAGGCGTTGCTCGATGAAGCGTTCTTCTCCGGCGTGGTGCGTCACTTCGTGCGGACCACCGGCGAGGAGCCCGCCCACGTCGAGCGTCAGGTCATCGAGTGCCTGCGGTACCTCTACTTGATCTCGCGCTATCCGGAGCCGCTGGCTGGGCTGTTCTTGCCCGTGGAGCAGGCGATCGACGAGGTCTGGCACTACCTGATCTTGCAGACCCGGGAGTACCGCGAGCTGTGCGAGGAGCGCCTGCCGGGGCGCTTCTTCATCCATCACCGCAGCCTGCCGTACGAGGACTACCAGGAGGCGCAGCCCAGCCGGGAGCAGGCGCTCGAGGAGGCGCTCTGCTGGCTGCCTCTCTACCGCGAGGAGTTCGGCCCGTTCGACGAGGGCGCGCTGCCCCACTGGACGATGGTGCGGTTCCTCCACCAGCACCTCGGCCTCTCCCTGGAGGCCATCGCGGCGCTCGAAGCGGAGGACCAGGCCGCGCAGCGCGACGCGGGGCGCGTCCGGTGATCGGTCGGGCCCTGCGGGCCGCGCCCGCGACGTCCATCAACACCCTGGTCCTGCTGCTCTGTCAGGTCCTGGGCATCGCCGGCGTCGTGTCGATCCAGTTCGTCGGCAGCCTGGTGGGCGAGCGGCTCGCGATGGACATGCGGCTCGCGACCCTCCCGGTGGCCCTGCTGGTGCTTTCCTCGGCCCTGGGCACCTGGCCGGCCAGCCAGCTGATGCGCCGCTTCGGGCGCAGGCCCTGCTTCATCGCGGCGGCGCTGCTTTCCGCAGGGTGCCTGGCGCTCGCGGCGCGGGCGGTGGACCGGTCGGACTTCGCGCTGTTCTGTACAGCGGTCCTCGGCGTCGGCCTGCAGGGCGCCTTCGTGCAGCAGTATCGCTTCGCGATCCTCGAGGGGCAGCCGGGCAGCAGCGCGCCGCGCCTGCTGACCATGATCCAGCTCGCCAGCGCTGCTGGCATCGTCCCTGGCATCTCGCTCTTCGGCCTGCTGGAGGGGCGGACGTCCAGCTACATGCCCTGCGCCCTGCTGATCCTGGCGGCGCTCCAGGCGGCGGCCGCGCTCGCTTTCGTGGCGTACCGGCCGCAGGAAGCGCGCGTCGCCGAGGCCTCCGCCGCGCCCGACGCGCGCGCTCGCGCGATGTACTGGCCGATGGTGGCGATGGGCGCCGGTGCCTTCCTGGTGATGAGCCTGATCATGGTGCCGACGCCCTTGCAGATGTGCGGCATCGAGCAGAGCTCGGTCGAGCAGGCGAGCTGGGTGATAGAGGTGCACCTCTTGAGCATGTACCTGCCGTCGCTCTCGGTCGGTGCCCTGCTGAGGCGGGTGTCGATCGCGCAGCTGCAGGGCCTGGGGCTGCTGTTCCTGCTCGTGGGGTTTCTGATCAGCTGGCTGCCCGGCTTCGAGGGGCACCTGGTCGGGCTGGCGCTGGTCGGGGTCGGCTGGTGTTATGTGTTCGTGACCGCGACGACGCTCGTGGCGCGCAGCCGCTCGGGCTCCGAGCGTTTTCGAGCGCAGGGCGTCAATGATCTCTGCGTGTTTGCCGCCAGCGGCGTGGCGTCGCTGACGTCCGGGCCCCTCCTGTCGGTGCTGGGATGGGGCGGCCTTCTGTACCTCGGCCTGGTGCTGGTCCTGAACTTGATGGCGCTCGCCTGGAGCGTCCACCGCACCTGAGCCCGGCGCCGGCGCCGGCGAGCGGGCGACGCGGCGCCGCACGCATCTTCGCAGCCATCGCGCGGGCCACGAGGAGCCCATGCGCACATTCATGTCCAGAGCCAGAGGGAGGCGACCATCATGTCTGACTTGCAGTCGAGCCGTTCTGAAGAGGGCGCGGAGCCCGCCAGCCGCTTCGATGCCGTCGTCGTCGGGGCCGGGTTCGCTGGCCTCTACATGCTCTACCGCCTGCGCCAGCTCGGCCTGTCGGTGCGGGTCTACGAGGCGGGCAGCGGGGTGGGCGGCACGTGGTTCTGGAACCGCTACCCGGGCGCGCGCTGCGATATAGAGAGCATGGACTACTCCTATTCGTTCTCGCCCGAGCTCCAGCAGGAATGGAAGTGGACCGAGCGATACGCCACCCAGCCGGAGATCCTGCGTTACCTCGAGCACGTCGCGGACAGGTTCGAGCTCCGCCAGGACATCCAGCTCGGCACGCGCGTGACCGCGGCTGTCTTCGACGAGGGGACGGGTCGGTGGGCGATCCGGACGGGCGACGGCGCCGGCGCATCCGCCAGGTTCTTGATCATGGCGACAGGCTGCCTGTCCGTCGCGAAGCGGCCCGATCTCAAGGGGATCGAGGCGTTCCAGGGCGCCTCGTACCACACCAGCCACTGGCCGCGCGAGGGCGTCGATTTCACCGGCAAGCGCGTGGGCGTCATCGGTACGGGCTCGTCCGGTGTGCAGGTCATCCCCGTCATCGCCGAGCAGGCGACCCGCCTCTTCGTCTTCCAGCGGACCCCGTGCTTCAGCGTGCCCGCGCGCAACGCGCCCATCGACCCGGCCTACGAGTCGTCGATGAAGGCGAGCTACGACGAGCACCGGCGCAAGGCCCGCGAGACGCGCGCCGGGGTCGTCATGGAGGTCAACCCGAAGTCCGCGCTGGAGGTCTCGCCCGAGGAGCGGGAGCGCGAGTATAGCGCCCGGTGGGAGCGGGGCGGCACCGCCTTTCTCGCCACGTTCTCGGACGTGATGCGCTCTCGAGAGGCCAACGAGACCGCCGCCGAGTTCGTCCGATCCCGGATCCGTGCGACGGTGCGCGACCCCGCCGTCGCCGAGGCGCTGTTACCCAGGGGGTACCCGCTGGGCACGAGGCGCCTCTGCGTCGACACCAGGTATTATGAGACCTTCAACCGGGACAACGTCACCCTGGTCGATGTGAGGGCGTCACCGATCGAGGAGATCACGCCCAGGGGGCTCCGGACGCGGAGCGCGGAGTACGAGCTGGACAGCCTGGTGTTCGCGACAGGCTTCGATGCGATGACGGGCGCCTTGACCAGCATCGACATCCGGGGGAGGGGCAACGCGTCGCTGAAGCAGAAGTGGGCCGACGGCCCGCGCTCGTACCTCGGCATCGCCATCGCCGGCTTCCCGAACCTGTTCGCGGTCACCGGCCCTGGCAGTCCCTCCGTGTTCAGCAACGCGATCGTCTCCATCGAGCAGCACGTGGAGTGGATCACGGACTGCATATCGTACCTGCGAGAGCGCGGCTTCGAGCGCATCGAGGCCAGCGCGGACGCGGAGGACAGGTGGGTTGCACACGTCAAGGAGGTGGCCGACGGCACGCTCTATCCACTGGCCAACTCCTGGTACATCGGGGCAAACATCGCTGGCAAGCCGCGCGTCCTCATGCCCTATGCCGGCGGCGTCGGAGCCTACAGGAAGAAGTGCGAGGCCGTCGCGGCCCAGGACTACGAGGGGTTCTCGCTGTCGAGGGCAGGGTGAACTACATCAGCAGGGACTCTGCATGATATGCGCGTCTCCGGAGCGGAGCGCCTCGATGAGCCGACATCCCGGGAGCATGGACACGTGGCGCCGCACGATGTGGTCGAGGCCGACGATGGCTGTGTGCACATCATGATAAACATCGTCCGACTCGACAGGTTTCTTCCAATACGCGGTGACGCGGCGACCGGCGTGATGTCCGCCGTCTCAGCGAGCCAGGGAATCTTCTGCTCCGAGCAGATGTGAACGCAACTTAACAATGTGTAACTTAAATTAACCGGATGGAAATATCCTGTTGATGGTCAGGGAAAATCGACGGATCTGGTGGAGATTTTGTCGATGACTGGATTTGTGGATCACATCGGCTCGATCCAATGAGACGTTGATAGATCAATGTGGTGATTGTCTTGACGGCTCATCGATAGCCGTTTACCTTCAGCCGGGTCCGCATCTACAACATCTCTTCTGAAGGAGGCCCCCCGTGAAGTATTGCTGGTAAGCTACAAGCCGGCTGAGGGGGCCAGGCCGAGATGCGGCCTGGCCCCGTCGCTCTTCCCGAGATCGAATTGATGCGAGAGGCCCCGATGTCCCGCAGCCCGATCGACTATGATCCGCTGTCTCCCGAAGCTATCGCAGATCCTTACCCGATCTACGCGCGCCTGCGCGAGGCATGTCCGGTGCTATGGCACGAGCGGCTCGACTCCTGGGTCCTGACTCGCTACAAGGACTGTATCGACGTGCTGCGCGATCCGGCCAGGTTCGCCAGCGACGCGCGGCGCGCCGGTCAAGAGATGCCTCCTGGCGCGGAGCACCCCAGCCTGCAGGGGCTCGACCCTCCCGAGCACACGCCGATCCGCGACCTGTTCGCAGGCGCGCTGCGCGAACAGGCGATCTCCGGCCTCGGTGAGCTCGTCGCCGCGGAGGCGACCGCGGCGTTCGCGCGCCTCGCCGACGCTCCCTCGTTCGACTTCACGGCGGACGTCGCGCGCCCCATCGCGCTCACCGCCATGTCCCGGCTGCTCGGCGTCAAGCCGCCCGCGATCGGGTCGGTCGTGGCGCTGTCGGACGCCGTCGAGCGCGCCATGGACGCCGCGCTCGTCCCGGAGGCGATCGGGCCAGCGCTGGCGGCCCGGGGACAGATGAACGACCTCATGAGATCATGGGTCGGCGACGGGCTCCGCCCCGGGCTGCTCGCCCAGGTCCTGGACGAGCGGCACAACGCCGGCGTGCCGGAGGGCGCGGTGTGGAGCACGGCGCGGGTGATGTTCCTGGCCGGCTTCAGCACGACCGTATCGGCGGCGGCCAACATGGTCGTGGCGATGTTCCAGCACCCCGACGCGCTCGAGAGGCTGCGCGATCTTCGGTTGATCGAGACAGGCGTCGACGAGCTCATGCGCTATGACGGGCCGATCCAGGGCACGAGCCGCGTCTGCGTCGAGACGACCACGATCCACGAGACCCGGATCGAGCGTGGCCAGGTCGTGCTGCTCCTGTTCGGCGCGGCCAACCGCGATCCCGAGCAGTTCGCCACGCCCGACCACCTCGTGCTGGATCGCTGGCCTAACCGACACCTGGCCTTCGGCCGGGGACCGCACGCCTGTACCGGGACGCAGCTGGCGCGGATCGTCCTGCAAGCGCTCCTCGGCTGCATCCTCCGGCTGCCCGCGCCGCCGCGGCTGGCGGGGCCCGTGCACCGGCAGACCCGCGCCACGGTTCGCTATCCGGAGCGTCTACCCCTCACCCTACAGGCCTCATGATGACCAGCGCTGCGCCCATGACGACGTCGCCGCAACACGACAGCCCGAGCGAGCTCGATCCCTGGCCGATGGCGCCCATCCTGGCCATGCTGCCCGCGACCGCGCGCCTGGCGCGGGGCTTCGACGTCGAGCGGATGCTGGCCGACGTCAGCGCCCTGCGCGCCAGCGAGTGGTCCAAGCCCACCATTCTCACCGGCGAGGGCGTGAATCGCGGCGCGGACGTCGACTGGCGCAAGCTGCCGCTGCGCAGCATTGGCGGCGACCCCGGCCGGACGGATCCAGGCGGTCCCTCGCTCGAGGAGTTCGCCGACACGCCGTGGCTGCGCCAGGCGCCGTACCTCGCCGAGGTGCTGGCCAGCATCCCGGCGCCGCTGCGCTGCGTGCGATTGCAGTCGCTCGGCCCAGGGGCGGCGAGCCCGGTGCACAACGACACGAAGCACAGCCTGCCGTGGGGAATCGTCCGGCTGCACGTCCCGATCGTCACGACGCCCGGAGCGATCCTCGCCATCCAGGAGGAGACCCACCGCTGGCAGCCGGGCGAGCTCTGGTATGCCGACTTCACCCGTCCGCACGTGGTGCGCAACAGCGACCCGGTGACGCGGATTCACCTGGTGATCGACTGCCATCCCACGCGCGAGCTGTTGAAGCTCTTCCCCGCGGAGTTCCAGACACCCGTCGTCGCGGCGAACACGCTCTTCGCGGCGCCCGTAGCGCGGCTCTCTCCCGCCGAGCGCGACGCCTTCCGGTGCAGCTTCCAGATGCCCAGCTCGTTCCACTCCTTCGAGGAGCCGGACGGCGCCTTCCTCACGGCGCCGCGCACGCGGCGGGCCGCGATCGACGTCCGCGGCGACAGGCTCGTGCTGGTCCTCGACGGCGAGCCCGCGTATTCGCTCGTGCACGTCGGACATGGCGAGTTCCGTTTCGCCGGGTGGACCCTGGAGCGGACCGTGCAAGTTGCGCTCGACGCGGCCAGGGCGCCCACCGTGACGCTGCGCTCGCGCGTGGGTGACCAGACCCGGGCGCTCGAGCTGCCCGCAGAGCGCGTGAGGCCCTCGTGACCCCGTCGGGAGCGCCCGCTGCGCCGAGCCTGCTCCGCCAGCGCAACTTCATGCTGCTCTTCGGCGCCGACACGATCAGCCAGATCGGCACCCAGGTAACGCTCGTGGCGCTCCCGCTCGTGGCCATCCTGGCGCTCGACGCCGGGCCGTTCCAGGTCGGCCTCCTGTTCGCCGCGCAGACCTCCGCGTTCGTGCTCATCGGGCTGCCCGCGGGCGTGTGGGTGGACCGGATGCGCCGGCGCTCGATCCTTATCCAGACCGACCTGATCCGCGCCGTGCTGCTCGGCTCGATCCCCGTCGCGTGGTGGCTCGGCAAGCTCAGCTTGCTTCAGCTCTACGTGGTGGCCCTCGGCGTCAGCGTCGCCCGGGTGTTCTTCGATGTGGCCTACCAGAGCTACGTGCCCACGCTGGTCGAGCGGGATCGGCTCGTGGACGGGAACGGCAAGCTGGAGATCGTCAACGCCGGCGCACAGGTAGCGGGGCCGAGCGTCGGAGGCTGGCTCGTCAACCTGCTCTCGGCGCCCGTCGCGATCGTGGCCGACGCGGTGAGCTTCGTGTGCTCGGCGGTGCTGCTCGGCCGCATCGACGCCGCGGAGCCCGCGCCGCAGCGCGCCCGCGCCCGCGGCCTCCTGGGGGAGATCCGCGAGGGCGTGCGCTTCGTGCTCGGCCACCCGATCCTGCGCATGATCGCTCTGCGCTCGGCGCTCGCCAACCTGGCCTTCTCGGCCGCGCTGGCGGTGCAGGCGCTGTTCCTGCTCCGGGAGCTCGGCTTGCCGCCGGAGATCTATGGGACGCTGCTGGCCGCGGGGGCGATCGGCGGCCTCGTCGGCGGGGCCGTGGTCGGGCCGATGACCCGGCGCCTCGGCTCGGCGCGCATCATCTGGCTGGGCCCGCTCCTCTTTCAGCCGTTCGCGCTGCTCGTCCCGTTCACCCAGCCGGGCGCCCGACTGGCGTTCTTCGTGGCCGGCACGTTCGTGGAGGCGATCGGCATCGTGGTCTACAACGTCTCGCAGATCAGCTTTCGTCAGGCGATCACGCCGGAGCGCCTGCTCGGCCGGATGAACGCGACCATGCGCTTCCTGGTCTGGGGCACCATGCCGATCGGCTCGCTGCTCGGCGGCGCGCTCGGCGAGCGGTTCGGGGTGCGCGCGGCGCTGTGGATGGGTATCGGCGGCCTGCTGCTCTCGCTCGTGCCGCTGCTCCTGTCCCCGCTGGTCCGCATGCGCGACCTGCCCGAGGCGGGCATGGAGCCGGCCTGATGAGCGCTTCATTCGAACTCCCAGGGAGCCACACCATGGCCAACGTCGAAGCAGAGGACCTCCCGGCCTTCCCCATGCAGCGGCGCTGCCCGTACGCGCCGCCGCCAGAGTACGAGTCCCTGCGCGGGCAGGCGCCGCTCGTGCGCGTGGCGTTCCGCGACGGTCCGCCGATCTGGGTCGTGACGCGGCACGCCGAGGCGCAGAGCGTGCTCACCGATCGCCGCATCAGCACCGATCCGACGACGCCGGGGCACCCTTTCGCGGCCATGGCGGGTACGCCGGAGGAGCAGGCGGGGCAGTTCATCGACATGGATCCGCCCGAGCACGACGTCTACCGGCGCATGCTGGCGGGCGAGTTCAGCGCGCGGCGCATCCGCGAGCTGGGCCCGTTCATCCAGCAGGTGGTGAATCAGCGGATCGACGACATGGCGAAGGGCCGCGAGGCCGACCTGGTGGAGGCGTTCGCCTTCCCGGTCGCGACCCTTGTCATCTGCCAGCTGCTCGGCGTGCCGTACCGAGATCGCGAGTACTTCCAGTCGCGCACGAACAGGATGATCGCCGGCTTCTTCAGCACGGAGGAGGCGACCCGCGCGCGCACGGAGCTCTGGAGCTACCTGGATGAGCTGGTGAAGGAGGCCGAGTCCAGGCCGGGCGACGACCTGATTGGCCGCCTGGCCGTGGAGCGGCGCTCGACCGGCGAGCTGTCGCACGAGGCGCTGGTCGGCATGGTGTTCCTCCTGCTCGTGGCCGGGCACGAGACCACCGCCAACATGCTCTCGCTCGGGGTGTTCACGCTCCTGCAGAACCCCGGGCCGCTCGCCGAGCTGCGCGCCCGGCCCGAGCTGTGGCCCGACGCCGTGGAGGAGCTGCTGCGCTACCACGCGATCGTGGACTGGGTGGCCTTCGATCGGGTGGCGCTCGAGGACATCGAGATAGGCGGCCAGCGCGTGCGCGCCGGCGAGGGCCTCTTCGTGCTCGGCGCGTCGGCGAACCGCGACGAGCGGGCGTTCCCGAACCCCGACGATTTCGACATCCACCGGGGCGCGCGCCATCACCTGGCGTTCGGATATGGCATTCACCGGTGCCTCGGGCAGAACCTGGCGCGCGCAGAGCTCGAGATCGGCTACCGCACGCTGTTCGAGCGAATGCCGGCGCTCCGGATCATCGGCAACGCCGAGGAGCTGCCGTTCAAGTACGACCGCCGCACCTTTGGCCTGTACCGGCTGCCCGTCGCGTGGTGACCGGTCCGGGTCTTCTCATCGAGATGAATCGAACTTTCCTGGAGGCATGATCATGGAACAGAGCGTCGCACTCTTGGTGTCCCTCGGGGCAGGAACGGTCAAGCACCCGGGGGGCACGCTGCTCGCGCACCTCCTCCGGGTCGAGACGATGCTGCGGAAGTGGGGCGCTAGCGACGAGATCCGCGAGGCCGGGCTCCTGCATGCGCTCTTCGCTCCGGACGGCTCGCCCGACCCGTTCTACACGATGCTCTCGCTCGGGGAGCGCCCGCGCGTGGCCGAGCTGATCGGCGCTCATGCGGAGGAGCTCGTCTACTTCTATGGCGCGTGCGACCGAGAGTACACTTATCCGCGGCTCATGGAGCCGTCCGGCCAGTGGCGTGATCGCTTCACGAGCGAGGTAAGGACGCCCAGCGAGGAGCGGCTCCGCGGCCTCATGGAGATCACCGCCGCCAACGAGGTCGACATCGCCAGCCACAATCCCACGTTTCGCGCGAAGTACGGCGCCGAGCTGTTCGAGCTGTTCAGCCGCACGCGGCCGCTGCTCAGCGAAGGCGCCTGGGCACACTGCCAGGCTGTCCTGGGCGAGTCCGCGACAGAGCACCAGCACGCGTGACGATCGCCGCTGTCGTTCGCTGCCCGCGCGGCGGCGCCGGGGCGAAGCCGCGCTCGGCTACGACGCCACCCCCACCCTTGCGAGCGCGCTGCGCACTGTCGCCAGGGCCGCAAACCGCTGCGTCAGGTATTCCTCCAGCCGCACGTGCTGGCTGAACGTCACGTTGAAGCGGATGTGCGGATCGGCCGCGCCGTCGGCCATGAAGGTGGCGCCGCGGACCAGCAGGATCTTGTTGAGGTAGGCGTCCTTCACCAGCTCGTCGACGTCCACGCCGCGCGGCACCGCGCCCCAGAGGAACAGGCCGCCCTCGCCCGGGTGATCGAGCAGCACGCCTGCGTCGCGCAGCCGGCGCGCCGCGGCGTTGCGCGCCGCGCCGAGCTTCTGCTGCAGCCGGTCTATGTGCTTGCGCCAGCGGCCGGTCGACAAGAGCTCGAGCAGCACGAGCTCGTTGAGCGCGCCGGTGGTCAGCACCGAGTAGATCTTCTCGCGCAAGAGGGGCTTCAGCAGCGCGGGCTCGGCGGCGATGTAGCCGAGGCGCAGCGCCGGGCTGAGCGCCTTGCAGAAGCTGGAGTAGTAGATGACCCCGTCCAGGCTCGAGAGCTGCGCGAGCCGCGTGGGGTGGCCAGGGTGGAAGTGACCCTGCACGTCGTCCTCGGCGATGAGGACGCCGTGCTGGTGCGCGAGCATCAGCACGCGGTGCAGGTTGGCGGCGCTCGAGCCCCAGCCGGTCGGGTTGTGCAGCACGCTCTGGATGAACAGCAGCCTGGGCCGGTGTTCGCGGCAGGCCGCTTCGAGCGCGGCGAGATCGATGCCATCCGGCCTTCGTGCCACCGGCACGATGCGATAGCCCGCCTCGCGCAGGCGGCCGAACATCAGGAAATAGCCGGGGTTCTCCACCAGCACCGCGTCGCCCGGCTGGAGGAAGCTGCGGCAGATCAGGTCGATGGCGTGCGTGCCGCCCCACGTGGTGAGCAGGCGCCCCGCGTCGGCGGCGACGCCTTGCGAGCGCATGAGCATGGCGATGCGCTCGCGCAGCGCCGGGAGCCCCTGCGGCGGACAGCGCGCCGCCATGCCTGCCTCGTTGCGGGCGAGCGCGCGCGGCAGCGCGGCGGCGGGGATGGCGTCGCTCAGCCAGCTCGCGGGCAGCGCGCCGCTGCTGGCCAGCAGCACGCCGGCGCGCTGGTCGTTGGCCTGCTGCGCCAGCCACACCGGCTCCTGCTCCTCGCCGGCCTCGAGCAGGGCCTCGTTGGGGATGGCGGACGCCGCCTCGCAGACGAAGAACCCTGCCGTGCCGCGCGTCTCGATCAGCCCGGCCGCCACCAGCCGATCGTAGGCGGTCACCACGGTGTTCGGGCTGACGCCCAGCTGCCCCGCGAGCTGGCGGATGGATGTCAGCCGCGCGCCGGGCGGCAGCTGAGCGCCCTCGATCAGCGCGCGCAGCCGCGCCTCGATCTGGTCGGCCAGCGGGACGGCGGAGTCGCGGTCGAGCGAGAACATGGGTCAGCGCAGGAACATGAGCGCCAGCACCGCCAGCGCGCCGGCCATGATGCCATTGAACAGCCGCTGCCGTCGCGGGTCGGTGAGGAAGTGCCGGATCGCCACGCCGGACAGCGCCCACGCCGAGATGCACGGAAAGCCGATGGCGAGGCCGACGACGGCCACGATCAGCGCGCCGCTCGCGACGCCCATGCCGGCCGGCATGAACACCGCGGCCAGCGTGATCGCCTTGACCCAGCTCTTCGGGTTGACGGCCTGGAACAGCGCCCCTTGCGTGAACGACAGCGGCCGCGGCATGTCGGAACTCTTGATCACGACGCCGCCCGTGAGCTTCCACGCTAGCACCAGCAGGTACAGCGCGCCAGCCACGCGCAGGGCGCTGTGCAGCACCGGGTAGGTGACGAACAGGGTGCCCAGGCCCAGGCAGGTGACGAAGGTCTGGATCGCGCCGCCAACGCTGATCCCGAGGACGTGCGGCAGCGATCCGCGGTAGCCGAAGTTCGCGCCGGAGGCGGTGAGCATCACGTTGTTCGGCCCCGGGGTGCTGGACATCACGAAGCAATAGGTCGCCAGGGGCAGCAGCTCGGTCATCGCGGTTGTCTCCGGTCAGGTGTGGTCTGCAGCGTAGGAAGGCGCCTGTCGCCGGTGAAGGCACAAGGGCCGCGCCGCCCGGCGGCACTGTGTCAGTCGCGGGACCGACACAGCGCCGGGCCGGCGCCCGGCATGACGCCTCGATCAGGGCGCTGCTCCGCGACCGGCGGGCCATGACCGCGCGACGTCTGCGGCGCCGGCTACGTGGCGTCGGCGTGTGTCGCTCGCCGTGATGGTTCGCTCAGGTCGAGCCGCATGGCGCAGCGCTGCGCCGGGTCGAGGCCGTTGCGCGCCTCGTTCTCGAGGATCGTCACGAGCCGAGAGGGCGTCTCGGCTGGCGCCAGCTCTTGAAACCCCATCGCGGCGTAGAACGGCCCGTTCCAGGGGACGGCCCGGAAGGTGGTCAGGGTCATCGCCTGGAACCCAGCCGTTCGCGCCCACGCGATCACGTGACCGAGCAGGCGTCGACCGAGCCCTTGGCCCTGGTGGTCGAGGTCGACGTCGAGCTCGCGGACGTGAAGCTCGTTGCCGATCGCCTCGGCGCCCAGGAACGCGACGGGCGTGCCGGCGCCGTCGTCGACCACCCAGAGCGTCCCGGACCGCAGCGCATCTCGCCAGCCCTCCGCCGGCGTCACGCTCGCCAGGGCCTCGACGTTGAGGTCCGTCCTCCGGAAGGCCTCGCTGGCCGAGCGCTCGATCTCGGGGAGGCGCGGCAGATCGGCCTCGATGGCTGGTCGCACGAACGTCGATGTCATGGATGGCGGTGACCGAAGAATAGCCTGGTTCACATGCTGCGATCATCCACTTCGGCGAGCGCCTCGACGACCTCCGCCTCGCTCGTGCCCGGGGTCGCACTGCTCGGGTGGCTCTTCGACGACTGCTATCGAGCAGCACCTGTCGGCCTCGGGTTCCGTTTCATCGCCCGCGTCCCCCCGCCGGTTGCGCGCCGCCTCGCGACTGCTACCATGGCCCGCGGGTGCGCAGGGGCGCCCATCCCGCCGAGAAGAAGCCTTCACCCTGCACGCGGTACGAACGCTGGTGTCTCATTGCGATTTCCTCCGGCCGAGGGGAGCGGGTACGGCCATGACGAGGAGAGAGCCATGACTGGACCCTGTTCGTGAACTGAAGATCCGCGCCGGAATCGTCCACCACGGCGTGCAGGCTGCCGACGCGGCCGCCTTCGGGCGGCCACGGGCGCTCGCCGAGCCACGCAGGGCCGGGGTTCGCCTTCATGGCGACTGGCCCTGATGCGGCTCGTCGTGGGCGCGCTGCACGTCACGCCATCGGGAATCGCTTCGTGCCTCCCGGTGAAGGAGCCGTTGCGCTCGCACCGCGCGCGACAGAGGCCCGTCCACCGCCTCCGCGCCGCGAGCGCCGCAAGGGGCCATGCCCATGACGATGGCCAGGCTGTTACGCTTTCTCGAACTTTGCGCGAATGTTCATTCCTCAACCCATCCGCCGCGCTTCGGGCACGGTCGCTTCGCCGCCGTCGCCTCCGCGCAGCATCGCGCCTCGGCTGCGCGGCCGCCACCTCGAAGGTGGCCAGTGAAGCTCTGCAGCCGCGGGGCGCATCCGCGCAGCGCGCCGTGGTAGCTTCCGGTCGTCTCCCTGGAGGTGTCATGCGCCGCAGAGCCTACGCAGCTTTCCCTGGCCTCGTTATCCTGACCTTGCTCGGTGTCCCCGGGTGCGCCGACGAGGAGGTGAATCCGGCGAACCCCGATACCACCACGACCGCCGAGCCTCCGGGCGACGGCGTCGCGCTCGCCGGCCTCGAGGGCGACGTCGAGGTGGTGGTGGACGACCGCGGCGCGCCGCACATCTATGCGACCACCTTCCGGGATGCCGTGATGGTGCAGGGCTACCTGATGGCCCGCGATCGCTTCCCGCAGATGGAGATGATCCGGCGCAACGTCACCGGCCGCCTCGCCGAGTTCATCGGCCCTCTCTCCCCCGAGGCGTTGCAGGCGGACATCGCCGCGCGCGTGATCGGCTTCAAGCGCATCGCCGATCGCATCTACGATGAGCTCCCCGCGGACGATCTTGCCAAGGTGGCGCTCGACGCCTTCGCCGCGGGCGTGAACGTCTATATCCAGGAGGTGCGCGACGGCGAGGTGACGCTACCGGACGGCGCCTACCTGCTCACTGTTCTCCTCCTCTCCAAGCCCGAGGTCTTCACCGACTGGACCCCTCAGGACTCGCTCGCGATCGGCCGCTTCCTCGCCCACACGCTCTCGTACGACGCCGATCAGAAGGTGCAGCTCACCAGGATGGCCGCTGTCGCGGCCGCCACCTTCCCGGCCGGCGACCCGCGCGCGGGCATCTTCCGCGACTTCTATTCGTTTGCGCCGGCGCAGGCCGTGTTCACGCGCGACGGCTTCCCGAACGTCGGGAAGGACACCGGCACCCGCGCCCTGCTCCCGAAGCGGCTCGATCCTGCGCAGGCCCCGAAGAAGCGGCCGGGGGGTCCGCCGCCCGGGCCGCCTCTACCGGCGCTGGACGTGCTCACCGCGGCGCAGGGCTTCTTCGAGTTCGCCGGCCGCCTCCGCGGCAAGCTCGGCGACGAGTTCCGCGGCTCGAACAACTGGGTGGTCTTGGGCGCCAAGACCGCCTCGGGCGCTCCGCTGCTCGCCAACGATCCTCACCTGTCGCTGCCGAGCCCTCCGCTCTTCTGGTACGCGCACCTGAACACCACCCGCGCGGGCGGCGCTCTCAACGTGCAGGGCCTCGCCCTTGCCGGATTGCCCGGCGTGCTCCTCGGCTACAACGACCACATCGCCTGGGGCGCCACCACGGCCGGCCACGACGTGACCGACGTTTACGAGGAGACAATCACCGAGGGGCAGGGCGGCGCGGCCGACACGGTGCTCTTCAACGGCGAGCAGGTGCCCATCGAGATCGTCACCGAGACGATCAAGGTGGCGGGCCAGGACGACGTGGTGATCGAGCTCGAGCGGGTCCCTCACCACGGGTTCATCATTCCCACCCTCGTCGACGGGAAGGTCGAGCCGCGCTCCTCGACCACCGCGCTCAGCGTGCGCTGGACCGGCGACGAGCCCTCCGGGGAGCTCAGCGCCTTCCTCGGCCTGAACCTCGCGAAGGATGTCGCCGAGGCGCAGGCGGCGCTCGATCATTTCGAGGTCGGGGCGCAGAGCTTCGTCGTGATCGACCGCGCGGGCGATATCTTCTGGTCCACGCAGTCGCGCGTGCCCATCCGTGCGGAGGCGGCGATGACCTGGGATCCAGAGACCGGCGCGGGCCTCTCGCCCGCGATGGTGCTGCCCGGCGACGGCAGCGCCGAGTGGATCGGCACCCTGGAAGACCGCTACCTGCCGCACGACATCAACCCGAAGCGCGGCTTCATCGCCACGGCCAACAACGATCTTGTCGGCGTCACCGCGGACGGCAATCCGTTCAACGACCCCCACTACATCGGCTACAGCTACGACCCTGGCTACCGCATCGCGCGCATCACCGAGCGCCTCGAGGAGCTCACCGATGCGGGCGGGGTGACTCCCGAGGACATGAGCCGCCTCCAGGGCGACCGCCGGTCGCCGCTCGGCCGGCTGCTCGCGCCCTCGTTCGTCGAGGCCGCCGCGCGCGCGGCCGAGGAGCGCGCCGCGCCGGGCACGCACGCGGAGCTCTCCGCGCTGCTCGCGGCGGCCTCGGCCGAGGACCTCGACGCGCTCGCCGCCGCGGCGGCGCGCCTCTCGGCCTGGACTTCTCACGAGACCCCGACCGGCGTGGACATCGGCGATGGCGCGCCCCCGGCGAGGGAGGTGGAGGACTCCATTGCGGCCACGATCTTCAACGTCTCGACGCTCCAGCTCGTGCCGCTCGCCTTCGGCGATGAGGCCACGGCGCTCGGCGCGCAGCCGAGCAGCGCCGCGATCGCCAGGGTGCTGCAGAGTGCCATCCTCGCGCCGCAGCAGCTCGCCACCTTCGACCCCGCGCTCGGCGATACGGTGCTCTGGGACGACCTCGCCACCCCGGACATGGAGTCGCGCGACGAGCGCATCGTGCGGGCGATGCTGGAGGCCGTGTCCGCGCTCCGCGACCGGCTCGGCGCCGACATGGCTGGCTGGCAGTGGGGTCGCCTGCACACGGTCCGCTTCGCGTCGCAGGTGCCGATGCTCGCCGGCGCTAGCCCGGTCACCCTGCCGACCGAGGATGATCCGAAGTTCCCCGGCGGCTTCCCGCGCCCGGGCGACAACTTCGGCGTCGACGCCGCCAACTTCGGGATGTGGGACACCGAGTCGTTCGACTACGGCCATGGCGCTGTGCAGCGCCTCGTCGTCGAGGTGACGCCGGACGGCCCGCGCGCGTGGAACGCCCTGCCGGGCGGCCAGCACTTCGCTCCGGAGAGCCCGCACCACGCCGACGAGGCCGAGCGCTGGCGGCGCAACCAGGCCCCCGAGATGTACTTCACCGACGAGGCCGTGCGGGCGCACGAGGAGTCGCGCCTCGTCTTCGTGCCCGGCGGCTGACGCCGGCGTTCCATTCCGCTGCCCGGACTGCAGCCTGACCCCACCGACGGCGGAGGCGATCTCCTCAGCAGCCCGGGTCGGATTCGGTCCAGATACCGCCGGTGCAGGTCAGATCGCTGACGCACGCGCCGCCCTCGTAGTAGAGGCATCCAGCCCCCTCGTCCGAGCACGAGCCGCCAGCCGTCAAGCCTTCCGGCGGGCACGCCTTCGTGGCCCCGCAGGTGCGGACGGTGGCCCAAGAGCCGTCCTTGCAGTAGCTATCGTAGTCGCATCCGCCGTCGTGGAAGCTGCATTCCTCACCTGCGCTGCACGACCCCCTGGGCGGTCCTTGCGGGATTCCGCATTCAGGCGCGCTCCCCCCGCCGGAGGCCGATTCATCACCGCTGGCGGCCGATTCATCACCATCCTTGGCTTCGCCGCCGCATCCAACGAGCACATGAGCCATCAAGAACGCTGTCGCAAGTCGAATCATCATCGCCTCCGGTCGCGCCACCAATCAACAGTTGTGCCATCCTTGAGCGAATGAAAAAAAAGGCGTTTCCAGGCCGATTCTACCGCGGATGTGCCGCAGTGTGCCGTCTAGAAGTAGAGTCCGATTGCCTGGCTGAGGCGTCGCAGACGCGGACCCGGGGTCGGCCCCGCCGGCCTGGTGCCCGCTGTGGAGCTCCGTGGAGCCCCGTACCCCGGCGCCATCCGCCGCGCCCGCCCCCGGTGGTCCCGCCTACATCTGACGGCGCAGCGATTCACCCGTGCTGAAATTTCAGGTCACACGCAGGGCACACGCAAGAAAAAGACACGACGCGGGCGGCGTCATCGACGTAACCGCCCGGCCATCGCCATCGGCGTGGCCCATTGCGGCTCTCGCCGGGGTCGACGATGCTGGACGTGGGCCGGCGTCAGCCCGCAGCCCGGGCGGGCTTGGGACGGTGCACAAAAAGACTCACTCCGGCACAGGCACATCCTCATCACGCAGAGAACCTCGCGATTGACGCTGGTACGTCACGTGCTTCAGGGGCACGGCATGAAGAACTCGATTCGATGGCTTATCCCCGTTGCGCTGCTCCAGGTGCTCGCCTGCTCCGATCCCGTCGAGCAGCCCACTGAAACCGGCTCGGGGGGCAACTCGTCCGGAGGAACCACGTCGTCGAGCGCGTCGAACGGCACCGGCGGCGCCCCCGAGACGTCGTCGAGCGCGTCGGGCGATACCGGCGGCGGCCCCGTGGCGTGCGACGGCTCGGGAGACGGCGCTCCGCCGGGAGCGGCCTGCACGAACGAGGACGAGATATGCGACAGCGCCTGCTCGGGCTGCTGGAGCAGATGCATCGACGGCGTGTGGGTCGAGGAGTGCACTCCGTGCCCCGATGCGCTGCCCGAGAGCGGGACGAGCTGCGAGGGCTATGACTACATGGGACCGTGCAACTACTACACCGAATGCGGTACAGCGATCGCCGACTGCGACGAAGCGACCGGGTTGTGGGTCGTCGAGGGGGAAGACTGCGGCGGCGGGGAGGGCTGCGGCTGAGCGTCGGTCTCCCTCTCTGCAACCGACGACGCAGGGCGACGCCGAGTACGGACGCCCGCGCCGCTCGCGTTACACCGGCGCGAACGTTCCCGCCACGACGCAGCCGGTGCAGGTCCTCTCGCGGAGCCTGGCGTCCCCGTCCAGGCTCTCCTGATATCGCGCTCCACGCTGCAGCGCCGCGGCGGTCAGCGGCCGAGAGAGGTCGGCGATCCAGGCGTCTTGACCGTAACCCGCGCCGGGCGGGTACGGTAATGCTCATCGACCTCGCCGCCAAGCGCACCCGGTGCGGCGGCGGGTAGCGGAGGATGGGGCGGCGCTCGCCGCGGGCGACGTGGAGGCGGCGCGCATCGCCCACGAGACCATCGGGCGGCTGCTCGGCGCGCCGGGTGCCGACACGGGCGGTGTCATCGACCTCGCCGCCGAGCGCACCCGGGTGCTTCAACGAGCACATTGCTTCTTTAGAGATTCAACACTTCGGCGATGCGTTTCCCCATGCCGTAAAGAAGCGGAAGCACCTGGACGGTGCGATTCGGCTGCCGCCGAGTGTGGGTATCGATTGCCCTTCTCGTGCTGAGCAAGTAAGCTCGCCGGACGAGCAAAGTGCCGCCCGCGGGTGCTGGTAACATCCGAGGCGGCGTGGTCGAACCCCGATCACGCGAGGTTCGACATGTCCGTTGTATACTTACGCCCCCTGGCGGGCCAAGGAACCGATCCGCCTTCAGGACGGGCCCCTCGCCCATCCGCTCCCTGTTCCGCAGAGTGGCCGACCGGCCTGCGGTTCTCGCTCTACTGCGGCTCCTGCTGCGGCGTGTACACGCGAACCCGGCCCCGCCTTCGCATTGATCTGGCGCGCGCTCCTGCCGGGGACGGAATACATTTCGCTCCGCTCGTTATCGCGTTATGGTACTCTTTGTGGTATGAAGACGATGGCGTTTGGAACGGTGGGCGAGATCTTCGTGCTTCTGCAGGGAAATAGGGCTCCGTCCGACGAGGATTGGAATTTGTACCTCGACGCGTGGGTGACCCATTTCCAGGGGCGTGCCCGTACGCGTACGCTGGTCGTGACGGACGGCGGCGCGCCAACTCCGGCTCAATATCAGCGCATGATGAAACACCCATGTTCATCCTTGGTTCGATTACCAGGCAAGCTTTGTCTGGTGACGGATTCAACATTTGCTCGTGGAGTAATCCATGGTATGGATACGCCGGTTCTGAACCCCTTCAATGGTCAATACCAGATCTTTGCGAGAGGCCAGATCATGGATGCGCTGCGGGTGCTCGATGCCTCGCCCGTCGAACAGAGGGCGGCTGTTGCGCTTGTGGACCAGCTCCAGCTGGCGCTCGGCAAGAGCTAAAGGTCCTTCGCACCGGGTTGATTGTCGCGACCTGATGATAAAAAGATGTGTCCGCCGCACAGTGGTCCGGAGGCATCTCTCCAATCCTCGCTGCCGCTCCAGCTACCCCCATAGCCACCCTGCTGCGCGAGGCCAGCGGAGATGCCGTCCCGTGTCAAGAGGAGCCCGTCCGGCAGGGGGGGCGTCGCCGGTATAGCCCGGGGGAGCTGACCCGAGGTCAGGAACCCCACCCGCCCCGCCGCCTGCGTCCCGTGCAGCTATGTCCGCTCGCCTCATCTGACTCGCGGGGTCTGGCGTCGCCAGTTCGGACCCGGGATCGTCCCCGCCGGCCTGGTGCCCGCCGTGGAACTCCGACTCTGCGAGGCCGTCTCCCTGTCCAGCTAGCTCGGTCGATGCCCGTCCGGTGGCACCGCGACGTCGGCGAACCGGGCCATCTCGGCGCCGTAGGCGATGCAGGCGAGGACGTCGGCTTCTTCGATCCCGTACTCGGTCATCACATCCTGGACGGACATGCCGCTGGCGAGGAAGTCGAGGACGAGCGACACCCAGATCCGGTGCCCGCGGATGCAGGCCCGGCCGAAGCAGACGTTCGGGTCGATGGAGATCCGGGCCAGCAGCTCGTCGCGGTTCATCGCGGCACCACGGGGAAGGATGCCCCCAAAATTTGTCAGGTCACACGCAGGGCACACAAAAAGCAGAAGACACGGCTCTCGCCGTGTCTTCTTGGTGGAGGCGCCGGGAATCGAACCCGGAGACGAATCGGTGGGCCGCATGCGCGAGAGATACGGCAGACGCCGCCTCGGACGCGTCGGAACGGTGTCAGAGATCATCGAGGGCTCAGTTCCTCTCGTATACCCGAGTGCCCTCTCGTGGAGCCCCGTGCCCAGGAGTCGGGGCACACGCAGGTCACACGGTGGCGAACGAGCCCAGCCGATGCCCGTAACGGGGCGGAGAGCGGTCGCGCGATCCGCTTCGGGCGTAGCGCGCCAGCGGGTGAACGGGACGGTGCCGAACTCGCTGACGCACGCCTTGACGATCCACGTTGCCGGTCGCGCTCCGGCCCTCGTGTGCAAGGACCGCTTGGACGTAATGTGGTCCAGGTCACCTGTTGACGCCGCCTCTCTGCTGGGAGATCGGTGCGCTCATCCGGAAGGGGAGGAAGACATGGGGTGCAGCTTGAAGCTGAAGGCGAGCGCGCTCGTGCTATGTGGCGGGCTCGCGATGGTGCTCGCGTCGGCATGTGAATTGCCTACTTACGTGTGTGACACAACAGAGTCTGTCGGAGTGGGTGCGGGATACCCGACAGAATCCGTAGGGGCGGGAGACTACCTCAGAGATGGCAACGAAGATGAAGGCGGAGCCGAAGAAGTGGGCAGCGCATCGCTGGCGATGGCGGGGTGCGTTCCGGTCACCAGGTGCAGCGAATACTTCGAAGCTTGCCAGGCCAAAGGGCGGCCTTGCACGCGCATAACGACAAGTGGCTATACGTTCTGCCGCGACTGCCTTGACTACTGCCTTCGTAACGAACCATATGAATCCAGTGAGTGTTATCGCTGTGGATATCGCTAGTGCGACACATGTAGTGTTTGAGTCTCGTGTGGCGGACCGCATTGCGTCGTTAGGCGCCACCAACGTGGTCGTTGACTCCGACTGCCTTCTTGTTGGGCCGTCCCGCATGGGCACGTCGGAGCATGTTCTTGCGCGTCAGGCATGGTGGGGCTCTTTCGTTGACCCCATCAGTGCTGATAATAATATAGGCTCCGTGGTCGTCGTGTGGGTTTCGTCCACAAATCTGCGCGAGCGCGTGGGTCTCTGGAGAGTCTGCGGTAGGCTGCACGAGTGTGGCATCCCGCGTAAGGACATCGTTGTCGTCGAGCTGGACCCGCCGTTTCGCGGGCTGGATGCGCGAGAATCTGCCGTGCCGACGTGGTGCTCCGCCTCCGAGCTGGGTACCATCCCGGCGCGGCTCAGTGAAGCGCGCCCCTGGCCGCGCGAACGCTACCGGCGTGCCGTCCGCCTCTGGAGCCAGTACATCGCAGCGGACCCGAGGCGGCTCGCGCAGAGTTGCGCACGTGGTGTCGAAGGGTTTCCAGAGCTCGCTCCCTTATGGGCACTCCTCTCTTCCTTTTTTCCAAGAAGGACTGCGGACGGAGCCCTGCGTCTCAGCAGATTCGACGAGCTGCTCATGACCATCCTGTCGGCGGAATGGCAGACTCCTCTCGCGGTGGTTAGTCGCGACATGCGATCTGGAATGGATTTATGGCGGATGCTCTCCTGCACAGGCGACCTGTTCCTCCCACGCCGGCTGGATCACTGGGCAGACCACAGTTTGAGCGCATTCGTAGAGCGCGCGCCCGGTCCAAAGCCGCCTAATGCTGGCTACCCCATGCTCTCGGAGGTCTACCGCCTCACCGAGCGTGGCGTGCGGCTCCGAGACAAGGGGCTCGACCAGCTCACGGATGCGCCAAGCCTGCCCATAGCCGGAACCGAGGCGTACTCGCCTGCAGCCCCCTGGGTGCTGCTCGAAGACGGACGGCTCGCTCGGCTGTAACGGCCAGCTTTGGGCATGGAGCCGGCCGGCGCCGCCTTGCCCGGGGGCACGGGCTGAGGCCTCCAGCCTGCGGCGGCAGGGGAGCGCGTACTCCCCCGCACCAACCTCGCCGAGCTGGACCGCTGGATTCGCCGGGCCGCTGGGCCGCGGTCGTTAGCGAGGCGCGGGAGCTCCTTGCCCACGCCGGCCTCGCAGAGGGAGCCCCGTGCCGTGACGTCGGGGCACACGCAGGTCACACGGCTGCTTGCCCTCATCGGAATGCTCGGGTTGGCGTTTTCACTGCAAGTCGGGAGCATGCCCGTACGAGCGATCACCGCGACGTCTGGACCCCTGCGCGGCCAGAACGAAGAAGCTGAAATTCTACCATCCGAAAGGCTAATCTAATATGTGATTCTGTGGCGCAGACACGCGATCGCGCTTGGAGATCAATGCATCAATGGGGGGTGGTAGGCGCCGGCGAAGTTGGCCCAAGCGCATTCCAGCACTCAAAGTTGTTCAGGACATCGACTCGAGTTTCATCCAAGATCGCAGCAGCAATAGATGTATAGAAATCGGTTGCCTCTTCGGGGAGTACTCGAGCTGCCGTCGCCATGATCGGATCAAATGACCATTTACCACGCCGGTAGCCTGTATTAAGCAGCGTCTTGAGCTGGGTGAGCTGTTGCTTGTCGTCGTAACCGAGAACGCTTTTGATTAGTGCTATATAAAACAGAGCTTCGGCTGTGGTTCCGCCTGGTTTTGATTTGTTTATGGTAAGTGTGCGCTCGGCCAGTCGCAACGATTCCTTGTAGCGGCCTTTTGAGAGTAGGAATCCAGCGTAGTTGGCGCTTATGTTCGGTTCGTTGTCGTCGGCCTCTAGAGCAGATTTGTAGTATTCCTCGGCCTGTTCTGTGTTGTTCAGGTGAAGCCACGAGAAGTCCGCGAAGTTGATTAATATGATTGCGTTTTCGGGATCGATGTTGAGTGCACTCCTAAACATCTTTTCGGCTTCGTCGTTGTTGTGTCTTTCTTCGCAGAGGAAGTTTGCGTAATGCAGCATTATGCGCGCGTCTTCTGGATCAAGTTGGAGAGCTTGCTTGTGAAGACTTTCGGCTTCGTCTATGCTTCCCTTGTTTGCTATAATCGCGTTGGCCAGGGACGCTTGGGCTAGAGCATTTGTGGGATCCAGATCCCGTACACGTCTGAGCAGAGTTTCTGCTTCAATTGTGTTTCTTCCTGTGTTGAAAAGAAATTTTGCAAAGCTGAGCAGCAGGCCGACTGTGTCTGGGTACCGCTGGATCCCCAAGCGATATATTTGTTCTTGTCTTTCGGGATCTTTTTCGGCCTTTACCTTTAGTTCCCATGCCCACCAGTCTACGTTTGCGCGCTCGACTGCGGACTCTAATGCTGGAATAAGTTCCGGATGCCTTATTACGTCGAGCGCTAGAATCCTATGTTGGTATGTCTTCAGCCGCTGCTCTGCTCGTCTTCCTAGCACCAAACGCCTCGGCGTCTCGCTGAGCGTTCACCGACAACTTCCGCGTCAGGGGCCGACCATCGCCGAGGCCGGCTGCACCGCGGACCTGCACACCGCCGCGAGGGTGGGATGCTGCGCGTCGGGAGGGGACGATGCGCAGCAAGAGCATGACCGCACCGCAAGCCGAGCGACCTGAGGACGTATGGGCCAGCTGGAGCCGAGACCACATCGACGTCCTGCAGCGGACAACGGAGGCGCAGCGCGTGCTGCTCGAAGCCGCGGTGCGCTTCGTGGCGGCCCTTGATGGCCAGCCGATCCTGCTTCGAGCGGCAGCGTTTTTCCTGCTGCACGCGGGCATGGGCCTGACCCCAGCGCAGGTTGGAGCGGCGGTTGGGCGCACCGACCGGGCCATGCGCCTGGTCCAGGCGCTCTCGGCGCAGGACTGGATCGAGTCGGTCTGGGCTGAGCTCCGACGGCATCGTCAGCCGAAGCTGCACGCCGAGCACGCCGGTCCGATTGCCAAGTACCTGGTGGACCATCCGCGCTCTCGGCAGGCGGACGTCGTCGACTTCATCGAGCGTGAGTTTCAGATCCATGTCGACACCTTGACCTTGCGGCGCTTCTTCAAGGCGTATGGTCTGGGCGTGCTCCGCCCTGATCGCACGCACGCCGAGGAGCGCGACGGAGCGGCCCCTTTTCTGTCGGACGCACTCACTTCGGAGGAGCCTTTCTCCTGCTCCCCTGCGCGCTCGCGCTGAGCTGCGTCGCCGAGTGTACGCTGCACAAGGTGCTCGGTAGCGCGGGCAAGGCACGGCGGCTGGTGCTGTCGCTGTTCTTTCGCGCAGCGCTCGGCATCGAGCGTATCTTCCATTTCGAGACCCTCGATGACGTGGGGTTCGCTATCCTGACCGGGGGACGGCAGGTCTTGTCTCGTTCTCGCCTTGGCGGTTTGGTCCGCGCGGTGACGACCCGGGCGGTGCAGGCGTTTTCCCGCGTTACCGAGCGATTCGGAGCGCTGCGTGGTCGCGTCGTCACATTGAGCCTGGACGAGCACGCGGTCGCGCGCTTCACGCGCAAGTTCCGCATCGCCAAGGGGTTTCATACGACTCGAAACAAGAAGATGCGGATCGAGAAGCTCTTTTTCTTGCACTGGCCGGCCAGCCGCCGCTTCCTCCATCTCGTCGTTACCCGTGGCAACGCCGCGCTCGACGAGCTGGTCGGCTCGATGATCCGCGCGGTGCGTGCCCGGGTTCGTCCTCGCCAGGTGCGCTTGCTGCTGGATGCGGGGGCTGCCAAGAAGCATGCCGCATTGCGCGACTTCGATCGCTACCGCAAGACCGTGTTCTTGATCCGCACGCCCCGGCGCCCTGCCTACGTCGCTGCCTGGAAGCGGCTGCCGCGAGAAGACTTCACGCGCCATGAGGAACCTGGACGCTACCTGGGCGCCAAGCTCAAGGCCATCGAGATCACAGAGACCACGACCACCATCCGAGGCATCGCTCTGCCGGTGCGCACCATCGTCGTGCGTGAGCACGCGATGCGGGGCAAAGATCGCTGGCATGCACTCTTCGTTCTTCATGATGACACAACGCCCGCGCTCAACCTATTGCACGAGTTCAGAAGCCGTCAGCACCACGAGCAGGGCTACCGCATCGGGGTTCACGACCTGTGGCTGGACACCGTACCGAGCGGCTATCCAAAGAGCGGCCGACCCGATCGCCCCGGCTTCCGCCGAGGGCCGCTCGCGCTCTGCGCCTGGTTGGCAGCGTGCGCCTGGGACGCGTTGCGCGAACTCGGCCTCGCCCTGCCGAAGAAATTTCACTTTGCCCACCCGCGCACGCTCCGCCGCTGGGTGCTGCTGCGCGACGCCGAGCTGATCGTGACCTCGTCGCACCTGCTCGTCGTGCTCGAGTCGGTGCGGCGACGCGCCCTGCTCCGCCCGCTGATCCGACAGCTCAACGCCGCTCAGCTATCGCTGCCCTGGCTCGGCGGCAGACGCGTCGCGATGGGGTTCGCTGCCAGCTCGCAGCGGCTACCCGACGCACGACCTGTGCTTCCAGACATGCCGGAAATCGGTTCTGATTGCGCTAGACGCTGCCGCGGCGTTTGGTGCTAGTACGTGTCCTAGCGGTCGGATCTTCATCTTAGAGCCAACGAGCAGCATTAGTGTGTCCACTCGGCAGGGGGGCGCCGGTAGGGCGACGGGGGCCCGGTCGGCGGGGCAGCGGCTCACCCGCCTCCCGGACCCTACATAGCCCCGTCCGTTCGCTCGTTTCTGGGCTGCGCCAGCATGCCAGCGCGTAGACTCGGACCCGGGCTCCGCCCCGCAGGTCGGGTGCCCACCGTGGAGCTCCGACTCTGCGAGGCCTCCGACCAGTGACCCAGCTAGCTCGGTCGATGCCCGTCCGGTGGCACCGCGACGTCGGCAAACCGGGCCATCTCGGCGCCGTAGGCGATGCAGGCGATGCAGGCGAGGACGTCGGCTTCTTCGATCCCGTACTCGGCCATCACATCCTGCACGGACATGCCGCTGGCGAGGATGTCGAGGACGAGCGACACCCAGATCCGGTGCCCGCGGATGCAGGCCCGGCCGAAGCACACGTTCGGGTCGATGGAGATCCGGGCCAGCAGCTCGTCGCGGTTCATCGCGGCACCACGGGGAAGGATGCCCCCAAAATTTGTCAGGTCACACGCAGGGCACACAAAAAGCAGAAGACACGGCTCTCGCCGTGTCTTCTTGGTGGAGGCGCCGGGAATCGAACCCGGAGACGAATCTGAGGGCCGGATGCGCGAGAGATACGGCAGACGCCGCGTCGGACGCGTCAGAGCGGTGTCAGAGGCCATCGAGGGCACGATTCCTCTCGTATACCCGAGTGCCCTCTCGTGGAGACCCGTGCCCTGGAGTCGGGGCACACGGAGGTCACACGGCGTGGCGAGAGGCCAATCTGCTCGCCTGCGAGACGGTGATTAGATGCCCGCCTCGAACCTACGTTTGACGGCACCGCCCGGTTTCCCTGGTGGCACTTCCTGGGGCGAGGCTGCCGGTCGAGGCGAGCCCTGGCTTCGTGTATCGGGGCTCGGTCCCCATCTCTCCCAGGGAGACTGGATCGAGGACGAAGGCGGGGCTTTCACCGATGAAGGCTTAGCCGAGGGGGCCAGGGCTTTGGCGCCAAGCTTAGGCTCCTGGGCCGCCTTAGGCGCCTGAGCCGACGCCGCAGCTGCCGGCGCGTCAGCTGGTAGAGTGTCCTCCACGACCCCCGGGCGATAGCCAGGAATCACAGGCGCGACGTTAGGCGCCTCGCCGACATTCGCTATGGTCGCTGCTGAGGCGACGACGTTTGGAACGAGCGGACGTTCCGCTTTCCGCGCGAACTGTGTCGTCGCGATCGTCATCCCGGCTAGTACGGCAATGCTGCCGACGCCAGCAAGAAGCGCGTTGGTCATCCAGGCGGGTGTACGTCGTTTCGCCGGCAGCGCGGCCAAGCGCGCGACCCGCGAGGCTGACCGCGATCTCACGTCCGCTGGAATCGGCCGCGAGCCGGCAGCTCGCCGAAGCAACTCGCGCACCTCGGGCGAGGCTGCCTCTCGCGACTCACGCAACCGCACCGGCTCGTTCATGCCCCGCCTCCTCGCGCAGTGCGGGCTTTCCTCCGGGACACTGCACTCTGGAAAGCTTTGCGGGCGGCATGCAACCGCGAGTGCACCGTGCCCTCCGGGATGCCGAGCTCCTCGGCGATCTGCTGACAAGAGAGGTCATCCAGCTCAAACATCACGAAGACCACTCTCTTCGCGGGGTCGATCTCATCCAGCAGTGCGTTGAGCTCCTCGCTCGCTTGGTGCGCGGTGGCGGCCTCCTCGGGGTCGGGGATCACGCCCTCGGAGCTTAGCTCCTGCGTCTCGAGCTCCGTCGTCTCCAGCCGCACGTAGGCTCGGCGGCGATGACGGCGGACGACGTTCTTGCAGATACCGAAGAGCCAGGGTCTGATCGGGCGGCTAGTGTCGAAGCTGCTGAGCTGGTGGTGAACCACCTCGAACACCTCCTGCAGCAGGTCCTCTAGGTCCGGCTCGTGAACGCCGAGCCGCTGTAGCCAACGCCAGACGACGCCGACGTACTCGTCGTGCACGGCTACAACGCTCAGCGTTTCCGCTGCCGGAGCGCGGGACCCCCTCGCCCACGGAAGCAGGCGCGTCAGCTCGATTAGCATAGCCATGCCGCCTCAACCCTCGCCCACCTATTGCGCGTACTCTAACCGAATCTTCAGAAAATCGACAGCCCTGGCCCTGGGAGCGACAAATCCTGAGAAACCACAAGATTCCGCCACGGGCGGACAGGTGGACGTATCGTTCCTGTGCGGTGTACGCGCTAGACGTTCCAGAGAAGGAAACCGTGGTGCCGGTCGATTTCGTGAAGCCGACGTAAGGTCACGCGCAATAGGTACAGCGAGGGAAGTTCATGCGCGGCGGGTGTGCCGCGGGCATGCACGCGCTTTGCGCCTGCACGACACAGAGCGCACGCCCTCTAGATGCGAGAGCGTCGCATTTCGACTTGGGGGCGTAGCCTGCAAGTCTATGAGCGTCGCGCGCATCGCGGATGCGGCCAGGTGTCGAATTTTAGACACATAGACTGATACCGTGTCCCATGGCAAGCAACAAGGTGATTGGTGATAATGTTGCTCTTGGCGGATTGTCGTCGCAAGGATATGCGTTCACTACTGCTCCTTCGTGGAGGTAATATGAATAAGATGAGATTGATTATGACTCGTGGCTCGATCGCGTGGGCGATGGTTCTCCTGGCCGGATGTGTGGTGACGGCCGAGGTGGAAGATGATGCCTACTCTGAGAATGATGAGCACTCTGTTGATATTGTGGAGGACGAGCAGCTAGGAGAGGCCGATGGGGCATTCACTTACTCGCGTTCCGATTACCTGTATACGGTAACTCCCTCCGAGGGGCACTGGGGAGAATGGCACCCAAATATTTACTGTGCTCCCGGTATGTGGGCCATTGGCTACAAGCTCCGCGTTGAAGGTGGCCAAGGTCGCGGCGATGATACCGCATTGAACTCGGTTCAGCTTCTTTGCCAAAGCGCGACGGGATCGTCCTCAGAATGGATCTCGTCTTATGATGGTTGGTGGGGTAGCTGGGGTAGTGCTACTTCCTGCTCAGGTGCGTCCAACTTCCTTACGTCGGCGAGGATGCGTATAGAAGATGAGCAGGGTCGCGGCGACGACACGGCGGCGAACGATGTTGAATTTGGATGCCGCCTCGGCAGCTCCATCCACACGACCAACGGCAGTGGTTGGGGCGTGTGGAAAGAATGGGGTTATTGTCCCGTCGGTACGGCAGTCTGCGGCATATCCATCCGGTTCGAAGGGTCCCAGGGCGGTGGCGACGATACTGCCATGAACGGTATGAGGCTCCACTGCTGCAGCTTGTAATTGCCCATCCACGGAGCTGATCTTCCGTCCAGCCTCCTCTCTCCTCCGCTGGGTAGTCGTGCTTAGGCGAGCTTGGTCGTGCTTGCCGTCCTCTTGTAGCTCCTCCTCCTCCTGGTCGGGCTCGGGCGGCTCGTCGTCCTGGTCCCTTGCTGCCGAGCCCGTCAGATCACGATCCACGTCGCGCCGTCGCTCACCAGGCGGATGGTCATGTGGGGGTACCCGTCCCGCGCGACCTGCTGGCCCGTGCTCGCGAGCACCTCGATCGCCTCCTCCTCCCCGGCGACCTCCTTGACGACGATCTCGGCGCCGACGTTCCCTGCGGCGGGCGGAAGCCGGATCTTCACCGGGTCGTGTGCGTTGACCCGCACGAACTCGCCCGGCCGAGCCGTGTAGGTAGTCGTCACGACGGGGCTGACCAGCCAGGTCCCGGGGACGAAGACGTCGGTCCGGTTCTCGGCCGGGTTGTCGGTGACCACCGCCCCCACGAAGTTCAGCGCGGGGCGCTCCGGCAGCTCGACGCCCGCGGCGAAGATGCGGCGAACGCCGAAGAACAGCACCTCCACGTTGGGCACGTCGACGCGGAAGATGCGGGCGCCGGCGTCCAGCCAGTCGGCGTACGTCGTGGTCGGCTCCAGGCCGACGCTGATCTCCTCGGTGCTCCATGATGTCAGGTGCACCGCTTCGACGCGGCGGTTGAAGAGGTAGATCGTGCGATCGGCGAGCGCCTCGAGCCCGACGTTGACGCTGGCGGCGTCGCGCACGGTGCCGTCGTTCAGCGTCTCGAATGACCTTGGGAACCGATCCTGTCCGCTGTACTCGGCCATGCTCAGACCTCCACATAGCGGGCGTCGTCGCGCCGCGCCTTCACGCGTTTTCCGGTGTGACCCATCGAGCTTCGATCCGACTTCTCCGCCCGGAGCTCCAGGGATGCCCGATGGGCGATGGGGTCTCTGGTCCAGAGACGACAGAGCGCCTGGGTATTCAGCGTCGCCGCGAGCGCCTCGGCGTCTCCCTGGATGAGGTCCGCACGAATCGTCGCGTGGATGTTGGCATTGGCGAACCCCGCACCGCCGGTCACGGTCACGATCTGGCCGGCAATGGAGATCATGAACTCCTGGTTGCTGTCCTCGATGGTCTGCCGGAAGCTCTCGTAGCCTCGTCCGTTGCTTTCCAGGAGTTTGGCATCGTATCCAGGCGTCAGGCCGAAGACAGTATTGACGCCCCACGCCATGACCTTCTGGAACCAGCTCTCCTTCTGCTCCTGCGATGCACCCTGCGGCGCGACGGCGACTCTGGCCGGGTTCGCGAGCTTGGAGTTCCAGTTCTCCCTCAGGAAGAACGCGTGCTCTTTCGAGATGTACGCGCGCCAGCGCCCAGAGCAGCCCGTTGTTCCAGGGCTCCTGGCGACCACCGGGCGTGTAGAGGACCCAGCGGCCATCGCCTGGCGTGATGGGCAGGAGGCCTTCGAGCGAGCGGTAATACCAGCGGTCCTCGTGGGCCCGGTAGATGAGGTACTCGGGATCGAGCCGGCAGAAGACGGGGTATGCCGATCCCTCGACCTCGACGAACTCGCCGACC
Source organism: Sorangium sp. So ce1128 (assembly GCA_051717205.1). GTDB lineage: Bacteria > Myxococcota_A > Polyangia > Polyangiales > Polyangiaceae > Sorangium. The sequence goes on along the minus strand of CP181432.1, from coordinate 11,711,387 downwards.
CCGACCCCGAGCACAACGCCGTCGGCGTCGAGCATTGCCAGCTCGGAGGCGGGGAAGATGGCGTTGAAAGTGCCCTCGCGCCCCTCGGCGCCCTCGAAGAACGCGACCGCCTCGGGGTCCCCGGCGAAGCGCTTGGGGAGCCGGACCAGGCCGCCCGTGCGCGTCCCGAGGAGGCCCTGGACCACGCCGTCACGGCGCAGCGCCCGGTAGAGCTGCCCGGCGCGCGCCAAGTCGCCCTGGCTGGCCTGATGCTGCGCGTCCTCGACGTCCCGCTGGTACCAGCGCGTGACGTTGATCGGGAGCGGCGCGATCCGCTTCCCCCGCCGCCGCCGACGATGCGCCTCGATGCTGCGTGCGGCAGGGCGCGCCGAGGCGATCGGCGACGAGGCCGGCGGAGAGACGAGCTCGGCGACCGCAGCCGCCATGGCGCGACGAATGCGGCCCCTCATACGCCGAGACCTCCCGCGTACGGGTCGAGCGCGCCGCCGTACGGGTCGAGCCGCGCGGCTTCCGCGTCGCTGTCGGCGCCGGCGGCCTCGTCGTCAGGCTGATCCGGCTGGAAAATCGCCGGTTCCCAGACGCACAGCGCGAGGGCATCGGCCCGATCCGGCGAGCGCTTCAGGCGCCTGCGGAGGTGGTCTTTCGACTCGACCTTCCGCCGCTGGAGTACATCGAACTCGAACTTCGGGGCGGTGAGCTCGGCCGCGAGCTTGCTATCCTCCGGGATCGCCCCGCCCGCCTTCAGCCAGTCGCGCAGCGCAAACCAGAGCTGATCCCGGAGCAGGGGGAACTCGGTCGGAAGCCGCGCCTTCTCCGACACGTTGACCGGAATGACCTCGATCTCCTCGGAGTAGGCGAGGAGGTAGTGGACGACGCGGATCCCGATGCCGCCGCAGGCGTCCACCTTGACGGCCGCCCGCTGCTCGCGCGGATGCCGGTGCCGCCGCACGACCTGCATCACCTCGAAGGCGAGCTTCTCCTCGCCCAGACCATTCCAGGCCGCGACCTGGATCGCCCTGAAGCCCCGACGCGGGATCGCCACGGCGTCGTCGTCACCGAAGCGCGCGACGTCGACACCAACGTGCAGCCGCCCCTCGGCCGGCACGTCGTACCAGCGCTCCTCGGCCTCATCGACCATGTAGAGCGGGATGACGGTGCAGGTGTCCTGCCGGGCGAAGTTGCCGCGGACGCGCACCTGGTAGATGGCCGAGTCCTCGCCCCACTCCAGGCGCTTCTCCTCGATCCACTCCCGCGTCGCGAGCCCCGGGATGACCTCCCGCCCCTCGATGACATTCGGCGTCTCCTCGCTGGAGATATGGACGGTCTTGTAGAACTCCTTCTTGTCCGTGTGGGAGCGGAAGAACTCGCCCTCGCAGCGCGTCGGGTTGCCGGTCAGGAGCACGCGAGCGCCACCCGCCCGGTTCCCCTCAATGGCTTCGAAGATGACCTCGGGGATCCCGCTCGCCTCATCGAGGATGTAGAGCAGGTTCTTGCCGCTCACCCCGGCGACGGCCTCGGCTTCCTTGGCGGTGAAGCCGGTGATCTCGCGGAAGTCTTTCGACTTGAGCCCGGAGCGCGCGAGCTCGTGGATCTCGCCGTCGAGCGGATGCTTCGCCCGCGCGTACATCCGGCGGAGCTCGTACCAGAGGATCTGGTTCACCTGCCGGTCGGTGACCGAGGACATGACGACGCGCGCATCGTCGAAGGAGGCGTAGAACCAGAGCGCGATGCCCGCGTCGGTGTTCGACTTCGAGACCTTGTGGCCGGACCGGACCGAGACGCGCTTGTGGTCGCGCACGGCCTCGATGACCTCGATCTGTCGGCTCCAGGGCTCGATGCCGAGCACCTCCCGGAAGAAGGCGACCGGGTTCTCGCGATACCGGGCGGACGGCCAGTGGATGCGCCCCTCGGCCGCCGAGGCGGCCAGGATGGCAGCGGAGAGCGCACCGGCCAAGGTCACGCGAGGACGGCGCCCGCGCTTCGCGACGCGATCGGCGATCGGCGCGGTCACGCGGCCTCCAGGTCGGCGAGCGCCTTGGCGACGGCAGCCGCCGCATCAGGGAAGGGCGCCAGGGCCTTGGAGATGGCGGCCTCGATGCGCTTCCACTTCGGGCTGTCCACGATGATGAGCTCGGACGCCGGCCCGATCTCGCCGGTGAAGCGGCCCAGGAGCTCGAGCGCGCCCTTCGCGGCGACGATGAGGGACGCCCGGTCGCGTCAGCTCGCCTCCTCGTCCTCGACGGCCTCCCGGACCAGGAGCTCGACCTTCTCGACCAGCGACAGGCAGCGGGCCCGCGCGTTCGCTACGGCCTTCAAGTCCTCGTCGCTGCCCCCCGTGCGCCGCAGCGCCCCCTTGAGGCAGCCCTCGGCGTGGAGGCGCACGGCAGCGGCGTCCACGAGGTGATGGCGCCCGATGGTCTTCCAGGTGTCGCCTGCGGCGACGGAGGCTTCGATGGCGGCCCGCTTCTCGTGAACACAGATCGGGCAGGTGTTCGGGGGCGTCTTCGGGCGGGGAAGGAAGACTACGTTGGAGGCCTTCTCCTGGCCTGAAGACGGAGCTCCCGTTGCAGCAGGGCTATCCGAGCATGACGGTGCCTCCTTGGTGCGATGGGCATCGTGTCGACGCAGCGCCACCTTGGTGATGCCGAACCGCTGCGCGATCTTGATAACGTCCTCGCCAGCCGCGAGCGCAGCATCCACGGCCGCAAGCTTCTTGTGCTTGCAGACGACGCAGCTGCCGCTGTTCTGCGAGGAATCGGCCACACCTATGTCAAGCACACCTCGCTATAACAGGTGTAATAGCCTTTCGGGACGTGGGGAGCGCCGAGTCGCAAGAATCAGACCTTTGGGCCCGACAATTTCCCGCACTGTTCGGAGACATCGCGCGGGAAACACAGCCGCTCTCCGGCGTCAATATCCTGCGATGGTCACCAAAACACAGCCTGTGGTATCGCGTCAATACCTGCGTTCAGCCCATGAACACGAGCCCATGCTGCCGCTTTGGTTGGCAGTTCCACCGGTTGTCCTCGGCCAAGGCATTCCACTTACTTCCGCACCGGTCCCGCACCGGTCCCGGCATCTGCTCGCAGCGCATCGCTCGCAGCGTCGGACCGGCCTCCGGAGCGGTCCCGATAGCGGTCCCGCCGCGTGGGAGAGGCATCGTGTAGCGGTCCCGCCGCTGGGACCGGCCATCTCGACGGCTCAGATACCGGTCCCGCCGCGTGGGACCGGCCAGAGCACCTCCGCTGGGACCGGTCCCGGCGGTCCCCCCCCTTTGGGGGGGAGGACCGCCCGGGACCGGCTCCCAACACAGCCCGGAGTCGGCCCGGCGCCCTGGACCGGCGCCACGGCGGACCGCCGCCGGCTGGGACCACTCGGCCTGCCGACTCGCCGTGCCTGGACTGGGCTATTCGCCCTGGCTCCAGGCGTGTAACTCTTCTCACATATGGCCGTCCCGGGCCGGTAAGGCATCATCCTGGAATTAGAGGGCCGTTGGGCCACCACCAATAGCTGCGACCCCCGGAGAGGCCCACAGTGGTGCCGTCCCGTGGCAGGACGGGCCTGTCTCGGGGTGGGGTCTCCCCGGCCTGCGGCCCTAGGTCCGCGGCGCCAGACTCCAGGGTACGAGAGGGCACTCGGGGGTACGAGATGGAATGAACACCCGCCGGGATCTGTTGTCAACGCGAAGCTGCCGCGGGACCGGCGCGGAGCGAGGCTTCGCCGGAGCGGCTCGGCCCCGCCGGTTCCTTGACATCGGGAGGGTGACGATCGACCCTGCGTCATCATGGTCGGCGAGAAGTCGAGGGGCGCGTGGGCGAGTGTGGCCTGGGTCGGGCTTGCGGCTTCCGCCGCCGTAAGCTGCGCGCAACTCATTGGTGCCGACTGGGACGGATATGCTGTAGAAGACGTTTGTGCGTTTCTCAAGGATCCGTCCAATTGTTACGCGGTCTTCCATCATGATGTGAACGACCGGTGTGGGTCTGGATTCTCGAACGAACCAGACGGCAGCTTTGTGGATCGTGAACACTTAGACGTGTGCTTCTTAGACCGTGGTGGGCAAGTCGTTTTCGAGCCGCCACTCGTTCTTGACAGTTTCCCGCTACAAAAGGTCGCCTTCCGTCGGCTGGATGCTCAGGTCCAGGACTGTGGAACATTTAGTTATTCAGGGCCGCTCAATTACTCCGTAGAGATAAAACCATGTGGCGAGCCGCGCGCCGGCGCGGACGTTGGGCCCTTTCCGCAATGTGATGACGGATCCGGGATTGAAGATGAGACTGTCGGTGTCAGCGGCGGCACAGTCATGGTTGCGTCCGCAAAAGGCGAAGGCGAGCTAACGCTGACCTGTGCAGACGGAATCGTGCACCGCCTCAATCAGGAACATGTGGCAACAAGGTGTGCAGAGTACCAAGAAACGTTTCCACACGCAGAGCTAGAATCCGCAGCGCCTAGGCAGCCACCGCCGAATACAGATCCCTATGAAACTGAACCGTTTGAAGGGTTCGTCAGGTTCCGAGTTTACTACCCGCCGCGATTGGTGAATGAAGATCCGGATGACGTAGCGCTTGGACCTGAGCCCGAGATCGTTGAATACTTCAATTGTCGCGTTCCACCACCTCCGCCCCTGTGCTTTAACGGGAAGAAGGACGGTCTAGAAACCGATATCGACTGCGGCGGTACGATCTGCAGCAGGCCGTGCGGTGACGGGCAGGCTTGCGGATCCGATGCTGACTGTGTGTCCGGGATGTGTGGAGTTGAGGACGGCTTGCTCAAATGCCAACCACCCAATGATGTGGGGGCTGGCGGTTCAAACGGCGTAGGGGCTGGCGGTTCAGGCGGCCAAGATCCGTGATACGGTTGGCTTGTGCTGGCAGCGCTGTCATAGCTGATTGGCGCTGGGGCCGGTGGCGCTTCGCCTGGAAGCTCACTGCGTGGAGGGACTTGTGCGTGGCTGCGAAGCATGATGCTGACTGCCGCGCGATGTATACTTCTGACGCCGTGCCAGGTAGCGCTGGTACGCCTTCCAGGCTTCGTCCAGCGCCTCGTGCGCCTCGCCGCAGGCATTGCGCTGTCTGGGATGTGTGTGCAGCGCCTCGATCGTCGTCTCCCCGTTTGGAAACTTCCGGTCCCTTGCCGCGTCCTGGGCCAAGTCTCGTACGGGGCCATCGACCTTCTGCTTCCCGACCAACCATGCCAAGAACGAGCCGTCCTTCGGCTTGTTGAAGACACGCCGAACCCGGAAGTACCAGTCTCGAGCCTTCGGGTCGATGGATTCGAAGCCGGCGGCCAGCATGGCGCCCTTGAAATGTCCGTTCGTGATGTAGAATCCGACTTGGGGTCCGCTCGCGCTCTCGAAACTGTGCTTGAGGGTGTAGCTCGACTGCCTCAGTACACTTTTTGCTGGGACGAAGTTGTCCCGGATCCAGCTCAGCAGGGTCTCCTGTTCACTTTCCGTGAGTGCGTAGGCTCCCTTGCCGTTCCTGAATGTATCCGGATCCTGGCCGGCTTTCTGATCCACCCAGACCGGCTGTCTATCGCTTGCTTCACTCATGTTCTTTCCTCCGTGTTCAGGCCGCCCTGAACCTCTTGTTGATAATCACCAGTTGTCCTCTGTCGAGTAGCTCTTGGATCGCGGTGAGCTTTGTGGTCTTGCTGGCGCCATCAACGCGCTCGCAGATGGCGTTCTTGCTCTCCAGAGTGCCATGCTTTCGCACTACCGCAAGGATCTTCTCCTTCAATGCGTCGAAACGGGCCCCTGCTTCCTCGGATAGACCTGCCTGCTCCATCGTCATGTAAACAATGCGGACGCCAGCGCGAGGGTTGTTGCCCACGCTGACGTCCTCGATGGCCAGACAGAAGTCTTCAGTTACGCCGCCCTCTGCTTCGGCCGCGCCCTTCTCGTGACTCACCTTCTTCGGCTTGCCTTTCTCGCCCGTCATGACGAGCACGGAGCCGCAGGCGTCGAAGATGGCGCTCGACCCTCGCGGAACCATCCGACCATCGCCGTGGCTGTCCTTCGGCTTGCCAGAGTGGTGGATGATCAGGAACGCCGTTCCGGTCCGCTCAGAGACCCGGCTGAGCGTGTCGATGCAGTCGCGGATCTTGGAGTCGTTCTCGTCGGCGCCGGGCGTCGCGCCCTTGAGCGCGTCGATGATCACCAGGTCGACCTTCTCGCAGGCCTTCGAGTAGGTGTCCTCGGCATCCCTCAGGTTCAAGTATACAGGAGGGAAGACCGACACTTCGAGCCGTCCCTCGAGGTCTTCCTGGCTGATGCCCATGCCTCGCTCCAGGCGAGCGGCTCCCACGTCGTTCCCCTGCGGCCATACGCTGCCCGGCTCCCGCCTGCCGTGAGACACGCGAGGCATGCGAGTTCCAGCACGAAGCCGGGCGCGACGGAAAGGCGGAGGGGTTCGGTGGGCTCGCGACCGGTGTCGGCGAGGGCGGCGAGGTCCTGAGGATCACCCCTTTCAAGGTGACTTCTCGCGGTTCTCCTGAAAAGTACATACTTAAGAAATATCCGCCCCCTCCGCCCTGTACGGAAAGGTGACAAGGCCCGGTACGAGGCTCACGCTCAGGGCGAATTCGCTCTGGGAGGGAGCCGCGATGTTGAATGCTGTGCTCGCACGGTTTGAGGAGCAAAGCCCACTGACGGTCATGGCACGTTTGACGATGCAGCGCGTGCTCGACCCTGCCTGGCTCGACGAGCTGTTCGAAGCCGAGCGGCAGCGGCAATACACGCGCGAATTGCTCTTCTCGTCGGTCGTGGACATCATGGCCGAGGTCGCCTTGGGGTTGAAGCCGTCGGTGTATGCTGCCGCGCGTGCACGTCCGCAGCTGCCTGTCTCGCTGACGGCCTTGTACGACAAGATCAACCACACCGACCCCGAGGTGGTGCGCGCTTTGGTTCGGGGCAGCTCCGAGCGCCTGACGCCGGTGCTTGATTCGATACCTTGCGATCGTAGCCCCTGGGTGCCGGGCTATCAGGTCCGCATCGTCGACGGCAACCACTTGCCGGCCAGTGACAAGCGCTTGGCGGCTGTGCGTGACTTTCGTGGCGCAGCCCTGCCGGGACACGCGCTGGTGGTGTTCGACCCGGATCGCGATCTCGTCGTCGACTTGATACCGTGCGAGGATGCCCACGCGCAAGAGCGTGCCGTCGTCGCGCCGCTGCTGCAGCAGGCGCACGCAAGGCAGTTGTGGATCTTCGACCGCAACTTCTCCACCTCCACCGTGCTGGTAATCCTGCTCCGTCAAGACGCCGCGGTGCTTGTTCGGGAGCATGGCCGCACACCTAACCCGACGCCGGTGACGGCTCTGCGGCGCGTGGGCCGTTGCGAGACGGGCATCGTCTTCGAACAACGGGTGCAGTTGCTGGTCGACAAAGGTTCTGCGCCGCTCGAGCTTCGCCGGATCGAGCTGCATCTGGACAAGCCGACGGAGGACGGAGATACCGTACTGCGGCTGTTGACGAACCTTCCGGAGAAGACGCTCAGCGCGAGCCGGGTGGCCGACCTGTATCGGCACCGCTGGTCCATTGAAGGGATGTTCCAGCGACTCGAGGCGGCGCTGCACAGCGAAGTGCAGTCGTTGGGGTACCCGCGTGCAGCCCTGTTGGCCTTCGGCGTGGCCGTCGTCGCATACAATGTGCTGTCGGCGCTGCAGGCGGCCGTGCGAGCCTCGCACACATCCACGCCAGCCGCCCAAACCTTGTCGCTCTACTACGTGACCGACGAGATTCGGGGCAATTATCGTGGCATGATGATCGCGGTCCCGCCTTCGGGATGGGCAACATACGACCGCTTGTCGCCGTCGCAACTCTCGCGTGAGCTTCGCCGCCTGGCAGCCAAGGTGGACCCGGCCCGCTTCAGCACGCACCGTCGTGCCCCCAAGCCGAAGAAGAGGAAGGGCTATGCCGATGGACGTCTTGCTCGCCGTCATGTGGCCACAGCTCGTGTGCTCGCCGGGACCGAGGTCGTGTGATGACCTTGAAAGGGGTGGTCCTGAGGATAGATTCTCGCCGAGTGGGCGGAGGGCCGGAGAGACCCGTCAGGAAGGCGATCGCCCGTTCGAGGTAGTAAGCTATCTGTAGCTGGCGCCGCTTAGGTCATCCGTGCGAAGGTGGCCACAAGTGGTTGAAGGCCAGCTAATACTACGCGACAGAGCCCATCAATTGCGATAAGGCTTGGTTCGGAGCCCACTGCGATCATGACTCCATCGAAGTCAATGGCGGTCTGCTCCGCATCGTCGGCTGCCTCGCCAAAATGAACGCCTCCTTTCGCATTGGCACATGCTTTGATTACGTTTCGTGCTGTGACGTGAGTTTCTTGGTAGTCTAGCACTCGAGCGCGCAATAGACCTTCCAGGTCGGTCTCGATTGTTTTGCCGTTTGGAAAACTACTTGGATCTAGGCTGCGCCAATACGCAACGGGGGCAACGGGTGGTCCGTCCTCTAGGTCCATGATTCGAAACCTCAGGCGCAGGCGGTGTTTGCGGTTGACGCGATGAACTAGAGGAGCGCCATCCAAAAGGAGTTGCCGGAGCAGGCCAGCTGCGCGAATTAGATGGTATCGACTATTTAGCGAGAGCTTTGTCTCGATGTCTTGAAGCGTGTCGAGAAGAAATCGTTCGGATTCGTCGGCACTATCGTTCGCGAGCACGTTCGTGTATAGGCGTTTTGCTTGTACCACGTCCGGACTGTCGGCCATGTCGATAAAGGCCACAGGGGCGTCTCCGAGTGGATCCGGAGCTAGTTCGATGCCTCCGAAGTACATTTGGGCGCTCTCTGCTTGAGCACTTTCTGCGCTCCACGCGAATAGGAGCTGCGAGTGTCCGGGGCGCGATATCAAAATTCGCTGGAATATATGAATTTGAGGTATTGAACCTTTGTGGTGTACCACGAAGCCGAGTCGACCATCAGTGTCGGCAAAAAGCTCAACCTCGTAATCTTCGGTCTTGAATCGACTCAATGTCGAAAATTGAAGCGGAGGCCACGGTATCGGTAACGAGTATATAAGATGTATAGCGCCGCCGGGTGTCATTGTCGTCCTATCACACAGGGACGGATAACCGCTGCAGCCGGTCTGTTTCATCCCGACAATATCTATCCGGTCTCCGCTGTCGCTCCAGCTACCCCTATAGCTAGCCCGGTCTGTAAGGGCAGCGGAGATACCGTCCCGTGTCAAGAGCAGCCTGCCTCCGGCAGGGGCCGTAAGCAGGGGCAGGAGCGGCCCCCCAGGGCAGCGACGCCACCGCCGCCTGCCCCTCAGCAGCCGCGCTCGTTCGTTCAACTCCCGGCTGTGCCGGCAGCCGGTTCGGACCCGGGGTCAGCCCCGCCGGCTTGGTGCCCGCCGTGGAGCTCCGTCTCTGCGAGGCCGTCTCCCTGCCCAGCTAGCTCGGTCGATGCCCGTCCTGCGGCACCGCGACGTCGGCGAACCGGGCCATCTCGGCGCCGTAGGCGATGCAGGCGAGGACGTCGGCCTCTTCGATCCCGTACTCGGCCATCACATCCTGGACGGACATGCCGCTGGCGAGGAAGTCGAGGACGAGCGACACCCAGATCCGGTGCCCGCGGATGCAGGCCCGGCCGAAGCAGACGTTCGGGTCGATGGAGATCCGGGCCAGCAGCTCGTCGCGGTTCATCGCGGCACCACGGGGAAGGATGCCCTCAAAATTTATCAGGTCACACGCAGGGCACACAAAAAGCAGAAGACACGGCTCTCGCCGTGTCTTCTTGGTGGAGGCGCCGGGAATCGAACCCGGGTCCGCAAGGCATCCAGTCTACCTTCGTTCACGTGCGTAGTCGCCATACGCTGGCGACGGCGTTCGTAGATTCGGCTACGACCTATCCCTCACTGAATCTCGGCCGCGTTATCGAGGGCGTCCTCACGCGACCCAGCCCTGTGGTTGACACCCTTAGAGTACTAGGACGACCTTCTCCTCGGATGGCTTAGCGGTTATTAGGCCGCAACAGCGTATGCGTTGTCGTTCGCACTTGTAACGTCCCGCTTGATAGGCGGAGCAGGAGCCGCCAGCACGCAGACAGACCTTCAGTCCCCACGTCGAAGCCGATCGCCCCCTCGTGGTTCGTTCAGACGGACCAAACATTGCTAGAAACTGCGCTGCCGTCAACCCCTCAGCGCGAGATCGCTCCGCTGCTGAGCGCGCTCCCGGGTCCCGTTCTCCGGCTCGTTCGCCTGCGCTTCAGGATCCGGGGACCGTTCCTGCTCGCTCCGGGCGTCCCCAGCACCCCCGCCCGGCTCCCGGCATCCCCCGATCCCCCGCGCGCCCCCGCTCTCGCCCAGCTCCCCGGGTCTTCCCGTCTCCCCGCCCGCTCCCCCGCTCCCCCCGCGCCACCGCCTCCCGCTGACCCCGCCCGGCAGCCCGCCGCTCTCGACGGCTCCCCCTGGCTCGGCTAAGAACCTCGCGAAACGGAAAAGGAGACGGGCACGTCATGGCGAGGATGGTGCAGTGCGTGAAGCTTGGCCGTGAGGCGGAGGGGCTGGAGAAGCCGCCGCTCAAGGGCGAGCTGGGCAAGAAGATCTACGACAACGTCTCGAAGGAGGCGTGGCGGATGTGGCTGGAGCACTCGAAGATGCTGATCAACGAGTACCGCCTCGATCTCATCTCCGAGGCTGGCCAGCGGATCTGGATGACCGAGCTCGACAAGTATTTCTTCACCGGCGGGAACGAGGCCGCGGCGCCCCCGCCCGACTACGTGGCGCCCAAGGACAAGCAGGAGTAGCCGCGCGCCGTCGGCCCTGCCGCCGGCGTTGCTCCCTCCGCCCGCACCCGTCCGGCGTCACGCCCGCCGCCCGCACCCGTCCGGCGGCGCTCCCGCCTGCCTCCGGCAGCGCCCGGCCCCCCTCCACCCGCCTCACCCCCGCCTCACCCCCCGACCCCCCTCACGGCAGCGGTCCCGGCGCCGGCAGCGACCCTCCGTTGCGCACGTACTCGATCAGCGCCGCCCCCATCTGCTTGTCGACCTTCTCGCACTTCGCGCTGACCGCCCCCATCGTCGCCCCCTTGCACTCTTTCCTCCGCTCGGCGATGAGCGGCCCCACCTTCTCGTCGGCCTGGAACGCGTCGCGCGTCTTCTGGTCGAGGCTCTTCCACGGGATCGGCGCGAACTTCGGCTTCGGCGGCACGTGCAGCCGGACCTCCTCCGTCATCAGCGACGCGCACGTCCCGTCCCACCGCAGCACGTCGTACCCGCCCCCGGCGCCGCTCACGACCATGCCCCCCGTGTCCGCCACCCGGCGATACAGGATCAGCACCTCCTCGTCGAAGAGCAGCTTGTCGTTCGAGGACGACCCGCCCGACGCGTTCCACGCCTCCGTATCGCGCGTGAGGTACCCGCGCGTGAACGGCGTCCCCTTGGCGAACAGGCTGAGCGCCACGTCCGGATAGAACCCGCTGCAGAGCCGCTTCACGAACCCCGCGGGCGGCAAACACATGTTGTCCTGCTGCTCGCACGTCGTCGGGATCTGCTTCGACGCCTCCGCCGCCGCGTCGTCCTTCTTCTTCCCGGCCCCCTCCTCCGCCTCCTCACCGCCCGCCTTCTCGGCCGGCGCCGCCGCCGTCTCGGCCCCCGCAGGATCCGGCTCCGCCGGAGGAGGCGTCGCTCCGCCGCAAGCGACCAGGGAACCCATCATCAGTACAAGCGCAAAAGAGCTCTGGACAGATCGCATGGCCCACGAACCTACCGGAGCCACCCCGCCCCTCCGCATGGAAAAACAACGCAGGCCCGCGACGCAATGCGCCAGCACGGCGTCCAATGGACATGGCGCATTGCAGGACTCCCGCGCCACGCCCGCAACGCAATGCGCCAATCGATTTTGCGGGTTCAGTTTTCCGACAGCACTTGACACAAGCCTTCCTTCAGCGGAGTCTGCGCTGATTCCGGCAGGAGGTGGTCATGCTGGATCTTTCTTCGTCAGCAATCTCGATCTCGTGTGTTGGCGGTTCGCGTAAGTGCAAGTCTCACACGGACGCTCGCTCGAGGCGAAGACGGGTGTCCGCCGGTCTCGGAGGGTGTGCGATACTCGCCTCCTGTGCGCTCCTCGGCGGCTGCGGCGCCGCCGAGGAACAGTTCGACCCGTGGGGTACCGGGGACGTGATCACCGGCGCTGGCGGCGGCTCCGCGTCGGGCGGCTGGACGGACGCCGCGGACGGCTCGGGCGGCAGCGGCGGCGGGTGGCCGTCAGCGAAGCTCGGCCCGCCGTATCCCGTCGTCCTCGCCCACGGCTTCTTCGGGTTCGAGGACTTCGCGGGCGCGGGATACGTCAGCTATTTCTACAACGTCAAACAGACCCTCGCCGAGGGCGGTGAGGTGGTCTACACCCCCTCTGTCGACCCGTTCAACAGCTCGACCTACCGCGGCGCCCAGCTGCTCGCGCGCATCGAGCAGATCCTCGCGGACACGGGGCACGAGAAGGTCAATATCATCGCCCACTCGCAAGGTGGCCTCGACGCCCGCGTCGTCGCGCACGACCGGCCCGATCTCGTCGCCTCCGTCGTCACCGTCGCGACACCCCACCTGGGCTCGAAGGTCGCCGATATAGCGCTCCAGCTCGTCGCCTACGAGCGCCTGCAGGACGTGCTCGACGATCTCCTCAACGCGATCGGGGCGCCGCTCTACGACCAGATCGGCAACGAGACGAGCGTCTTCGCGTCGCTCGACCAGTTCTCGACGCCCGGCATCGCGGAGTTCAACGCGAAGTACACCGACGCGCCCGGGGTGTTCTATGCCTCCTTCGGCGGCCGGACGGACCGCGCGATCGGCGGCAGCGATTGCCTGGCGCTCGACCCGGCGCCTTTCGTCGCGCAGTTCGACGACGGCCTCGACCCGGTACACCCGCTGCTCTCGCTCACGGAGACCATCCTCGACGGCGGCTTCGGCGAGTCGATCCCGAACGACGGCCTGGTGCGCGCGCGCGACGCGCGGTGGGGGAACTTCTGGGGCTGCCTGCCGGCCGACCATTTCGACGAGATCGGCCAGCTCTTCGGGCAGAGTCCGGGGGAGGGGAACCCCTGGCTCTATATCGACTTCTACCGCGCCATCATCGAGCGGCTCAGGCAAGAAGGCTTCTGACCACCCGCTGACCACGGCGAACCGCCCGCTGGCCACGGCGAACCGCCCGCTGGCCACGGCGAACCACCCGCAGCGCCGCCGTCGAAAACCGCCCCGAGCGGCGCCCCCGTCCAGTACCATCGCCCGCCGATGCTCAAGGCGCTGCTCACCGGCTCGCTCCCGCTGCTCGCCCTGCTCAGCGCGGCCTGCAGCAGCGACGTGCGCCGGTTCCCCCTGCGCGATCCGGTCTGGCGCGACGCCGATCTGAACCCCGTCTCGCTGCCCTGCCGGCCCGATCCCGAGGCGCCGAAGGACGACCCGCACCACCGCCTCTGTACACCCGAGGAGTACGAGTCCTCGTTCGCGTGGGATGCCGCCGACAACCTCGCGTTCCGGCCTGTGTCGCGGTTCTTCGCCGTGGAGCCAGGCGGGGAGGCGGTCAACGTCAACAGCCTCGACGAGGTGCCGGACTCGAGCTGGTTCACGAACCGGATCGGAAAGCAGCCGATCTCCGCCGAGGAGCTCGTGCGCGGGCCGTGCGGCGACAAGACGCTGGATCCCGAGGCGCCGGACGGGTCCTGGGTCATCGACATGGGCAAGCCGAACGGCGCGAACCCCGGCTTCCGGATCAAGGTCGAGGGCGTCGGCAAGTTCATGCTCAAGGCCGACCCTCAGGACCAGCCCGAGCGGGCCACCGGCGCGACAGCGATCGCGGCGCGCCTCTACCACGCGGCCGGCTTCTGGGCGCCCTGCGACTCCGTTGTCTACCTGAAGCTGTCCGTCCTGAAGCTCTCGCCCGGGCTCACCGTGACCGACAACAGCGGTGTCACCAGGCCCTTCGACCAGGCGGCGCTCGACGGCGTGCTCGCCAAGGCCTCGAAGCGCGGCGACCGGGTGCGCATGGTCGCCTCGCGCTGGCTGCCGGGCCGCGCGATCGGCCCCTTCAGGTACGACGGGACCCGGGAGGACGACCCGAACGACGTCATCCCGCACGAGGACCGGCGCGACCTGCGCGGCGGGCGCCTGCTCGCCGCGTGGCTCAACCACTTCGACTCGCGCGAGCAGAACTCGATGGATGTCTGGCTCGCCCAGGACGAAAAGGACAAGGACGCCTCGCCGGGCCACGTGCGCCACTACTACATCGATCTCGGCGACTGCTTCGGGAGCGAGTGGGAGTGGGAGGAGATCTCGAAGCGCCTCGGGCACGCGTATTACTTCGACACCGAGTACGTGCTGCTCGACTTCATCACCCTCGGCATCCCCGAGCGGCCGTGGGACCGGGCGAGGCGCGACGCGCAGGGTGATATCTTCGGCTTCTTCAGCGATCGCGACTTCCGGCCGGAGGGCTGGCGCGGCGGCTACCCCAACCCGGCTTTCGCGCGGATGACCGAGCTCGACGGCGCCTGGGCCGCCCGGACGCTCGCGCGCTTCACGCCGGAGCTCATCGAGGCGGCGGTGCGGACGGGCGACTTCACCGCGCCGCGGCACACCACGTTCCTTATCGACAAGCTGATCCAGCGGAAGCGCGCGATCATGGCGCGGTACCTCACGCGGCTGTCGCCGATCGCCGACGTCGCCCTGGCCGCGCCGGCGGAGCTGTGCGGCGTCGATCTCGCGCGGCGCACCGGCGTCGCGCGCCCGCAGGACCTCCGCCACGAGGCCGCGATGTACGCCGGCGAGGCGCTCGCCCTGCGCGCGCGGCCGGCGGTGCGCCCGTCGCCGGACGGCCGCGTGTGCCTGTCGCTCCCGCACATCGCGGCAGACGGCGGCGCGCCCGACGATGCGCCCTCCCGCTACGCCATCGTCGATGTAGTGAACGGGCAGGCGCCCGGCCCGCTGCGCGCGCACCTCTACGACCTCGGCCCGCGCCGCGGCTACAAGCTCGTCGGCATCGAGCGCCCCGAAGACGCCGACCCGCCCGACTGACCCCCCGCCTTACTGATCCCCCGGCCCCCACCGAGCGGCGGTCACCCGCACAGGAGACGGGCCCAGATCGGCGTTTTCGGCGCGCAGGCGTACGAAAGGACGCCGAGCACCGAAAACGTCGAGGTGGGCCCGTATCCGAAGCGGGTGACCGCCGCTCGCTAGAAGCCGCGGCTGGTGCCGATCATGAAGCGCAGCTCCTCCGGGCGGGCGCCCTGCTCGAAGGTCTCGGTCGCCGTGCCGACGAGGAGGTCGAACGAGTGGTCGCGCGAGCTGCTCGTGCGCAGGCCGAGCACGAACGACATGCGGAGCAGGTCGAGCTCGAAGTCGCTGAGGTGCTCGCCGAACACGTTGCCCGCGGCGACCTGCACCGTGCCGTCGACGAACGCCCAGATCGGGTAACGGTACTCGAGCGTGGCCGCGGCGGCGCTCCGACCGCGCAGGCGCCCCTCGCGGAAGCCCCGCATCGGGGCGTCGCCGCCGAGCGGGGCGAGCTCGGTGAAGGGGACCTCCGCGACGCCGAGCGGGTCGGCGAAGGCCGCCCACAGGGCGAGGCTCACGATGCGGTCGTGCCCGGTGAGGTCGACGAACCCGCCCAGCGAGCCGCCGTAGCGGACCCACCGGCTCTGCAGCGGTCGCTCCAGGTCGGCGGCGTGCTCGCCGAACAGCTCCATCCGGACGCCGTGGCCGCGGGCGGGGCGCGGCCGCCGCGAGTCGAGCGCTGCGTGGGCTCCGATCCGGTAGGCGGTGAACCCCGTGTCGAACGAGGGGGGCAGCGGATAACGGCCGTTTGCGACGCGCCAGCCGACCGTCGGCTCGCAGCATATATCGTCGAAGTCGGCGGTCTTCGCGCCGGTGTACGCCTCGACGAAGCTGACCGCGTCGAAGTCGGCGTGGAGCGTCACGCTCCCCTGGAGGCTCTGGGCGCTGTAGCGGGCCGAGTCGCGCTCCAGGGTCCTCGGCCCGATCCCCGCGAACAGCCAGTCAGGCCGGGTGTCTGCCTCGCCGCGGAGCTTCACGTACGCGCGCCCGTCGAGCGGGATCCGGTCGGCGACCGTGAGCCTCAGCCAGTCGATCCCGCCGGTCGCCGCGTGGACGCGGAGCTCGTTGCCGGGGAAGAACAGGTCATCATAGAAGAAGTAGACACCGACGCTCGCGCGAAAGCCGAAGTCGAAGAGCGCCGTCGGGACGATGCCAATGTTGTTGTTCGGCCCGAACGTGAAGATGTCCTTGAGGTCCTCGATCCACTCGCCCTGCTCCGCGGCGACGGTGAGGTAACCGAGCGGCCGCCGGATCAGGTACTCGCTGACGAGGTAGGCGGGATAGAACACGACGCGCGGCACCCAGAGCAGCGCGTCGCCGGCGCTCGTCCCCTCGTCCTGGCGACCATCGTAGTCCGGCAAGGGGCGCCTCGCGCTCGGCGCCTGCGCCGCCGCGGGAGCCCGCGCGGGCGCCGCGGCTGCGGTCGCCGCTCGAGGAGCCGCCGGCGGAGCCCCCTCGGCTTGCGGCGGCGTCGCGGCGGCAGGTGACGCCGCGGGCGCGCGCGGATCGGCTCCCGCCTGCGGCGTCACGGCGCCAGCTTGCGGCGCAGCGGACCCGGCCTGCGGCGCAGCGGACCCGGCCTGTGCCGTGGCGGAGCCGGCCTGTGCCGTGGCGGAGCCGGCCTCTGCCGTGGCGGAGCCGGCCTGCGGCGCAGCGGTCCCGGCCTGCGGCGCGGCCAGCGCCTCGGCACACAGGGACAGCAGGGCGCAGCTCGCGAGCGCGGCCGCGCGCCGCCGCCACACCGTACCGAGCGCGCGCGTCCAACCCTTCTTTCTGATACCCAATCCGCCTCGTCTCTCGCACGCGAACCCGTCGCCGCGCGCGGGAGCATAGCGGAGTTCCCGACCCGCACGACGTTTGTCTGCGCGGCGCGCTCGCGCGGTCGTGTACGGTGCTTCACACGCCGGCGCCGTGACGGAGGTTGCCGGCCGGGAGCAGGCTCGATAGCCTCCCGCGCTCGGGCATCGGTCCTGTTCCGGTGCCGCCTGATCGGCGGTCTTCCCGGGATGGAGCGAGGCGTGGCGAGCACAGGCGAGACCGAGACACAATCCCGAGGGGTGCTTCACCGGCTCCTGTCGATCTTCGCCGAGGTCAAGCCGCGCGAGGTCTTCAGCGTCCTCGTCCTGACGCTGAACGTCTTTCTCCTCCTCACCGGCTATTACCTGCTCAAGGTCGTGCGCGAGCCGCTGATTCTCGCGGGCGGCGGGCTCGAGATCGGCGGCCAGAAGCTCGACCTCGACGGCCCCGAGGTGAAGGCCTACGCGGCCGCGGGCCAGGCGCTGCTCCTCGTGGGCGTGGTCCGGGCGTATGGAGCCATGGCCAGGCGCTTCGGCCGCATGCAGCTCACCACCGCGCTGACGCTCTTCTTCGCCGGGAACCTGGTCCTCTTCTTCTTCCTCGCGCGCCTCGGCGTCCCGCTCGGGGTGCCGTTCTATCTGTGGGTGGGCTGCTTCAGCCTCACCGTCATCGCGCAGTTCTGGTCGTTCGCCAACGATATCTACACGCCCGAGCAGGGCAAGCGGCTCTTCGCCATCGTCGGTATCGGGAGCTCGCTCGGGGCCATGTTCGGCGCGCAGATCGCGAAGCGCGTCTACGTGCCAATCGGCCCCTACAACATGATGCTGGTGGCGGCGGGCGTGCTGCTCGCCTGTTTGTGGCTCACGTACCTCGTCCACCGCAACGACCTCGCGAGCCCGGGCGGCGAGAAGGCCGCGGCCGACGCCCCGCCCGGCGGCGCGTCGGGCGGCTTCAAGATCATCGCGCGCGACCGCTACCTCCTCCTCATCGCCGGCCTGACGCTCGTCCTCAACTGGGTGAACTCGACCGGCGAGTACATCCTCGATCGCACCCTGATCGAGTCCGCCACGAGCGCGCTCGATCCGGGCGGCAACGCCCCCGGCGATCCGGGCGGCCGCGAGCCAGCGCCGGCCTCCCCTGGCGCGGCGCCGGACGCGCCGCTCGCGGCGGGCGCGCCGGTCTACCTCGTCGATCCGCAGGCGTCGCGCCTGCTCGAGGGGAAGATCACCGCCGTCAAGGGCGGCGCGTTCGACGTCGAGGCAGGCGGCAAGGTCGTCGAGGGCGCCGAGAAGGGGCTCGTCCACCCGCACACAGAGAAGGGGAAAAAAGCAGCGCTCGGCGCGATCATCGGGACGTTCAAGGGAGATTTTTTCTACTGGGTGAACACCTTCGGCGTCCTGTTGCAGCTCTTCCTGGTCTCCCGCATCTTCAAGTACCTCGGCGTGCGGTTCGCCCTGTTCATCCTCCCGACCATCGCCCTGCTCGGCTACTCGTCCCTCGCCGTCCTGCCGGCGCTCGCCGTGGTGCGCGTCGCGAAGATCGCCGAGAACAGCACCGATTACTCGATCCAGAACACGGCGCGGCAGGCGCTCTTCCTGCCGGTCGGCCGCGACGCCAAGTACAGCGCCAAGGCGGCGATCGACACCTTCGTCGTCCGCGCGGGCGACGTGCTCGCCGCCGGCGCGGTGATCGCCGGCCAGGTGCTCGCGCTCTCCACCCGCCACTTCGCGATGATCAACATCGCGCTTGCGCTCGTGTGGCTCGGCGTGGTGGCCGGCATCGCCCGGGAGCACCGGCGGCGCACCGCGGACGAGGAGAAGGCCGAGGAGCTGAAGGCCGCCTAGCGCCGGCCGGGCCGCGCTCGCGTCAGGGCCGCGCTCGCGTCAGGGCCGCGCTGGTGTCAGGGCCGCGCTCGCGTCAGGGCCGCGCTCGCGTCAGGACCGCGTCGCCAGGGCGCTGGCCGGGCTCGCGTCAGGGCCGGGCCGCGCTCGCCTTCCAGCCCTCGTAGGCCTCCATCAGGGCCAGGTACAGCCAGCGGCCGATGACCTCGGCCCCCGCGCCCGACGGGTGCGCCAGATCCGCGCCGCCGAGCCCGCGCTGCACCCAGATCCCCATCGAGCCGGAGCCGCCCATCGCGCCGAACGTGTCGAAGTAGCCGCAGCCGACCTGCCCGGCCACCCGGCGCTGGATCGCCGCGAGCTTCGGGATCACCGGGCGGCTGCGGTAGACCTCGCCCTTCTTGTCGGCGCGGTCCATCGGGCCCACGAGCAGGCACGACGACTCGGGCAGCGCCGCCCGCACCTGGTCGAGCACCGCCTTCATCGTCGACTCGTACTGGTCGAGCGGGAACAGCTCGCCGTCCTCGCTCTCGTTCATGCCGTAGTGGAACACCGTGAGCGACGGGCTCCGCGCGCGCAGCTGCTCCGCGAAGTGCGCGTCGTCGCTCTTGTCGAGGAAGCGGATGCGGCAGCCCTGGATGCCGATCGCGTCGAGCACCACCCCCGGCGTGTCCCGCTCCATCCAGACGCCGAACGCGCGCACCCCCGGGCCGTGCGCGCGCACCTCGAGCGCGTGCGGCCCGTCGGGGACCTCGTAGGTCGCGATCGCCGAGGCGGCCGCGTCGGCCCGCGTGTCGATCATCTCGCGGGTCTCGCCGTCGATCTTGACCTCCATCCGCCCGCCCTCGGGGTGCTTCAGGTAGTCGACGGCGAACCGCGAGACAGCGCGCCCGTAGCTCCCGCTCTCCGCGGTGGCGAAGCGAGAGAACACCCCTGCGCCCTGCGAGCGGAACGACACGCCGCCGAGCCCGTAGAGCCCGTCCTTGGCGAAAGGGCCCACGACGCGGCTCACCTGCCAGCCGGGGCCGGCGAAGCGGACCACATCGTTGTGGAAATATCCCGGCCAGGCGTTCGCCATCAGCATGAACCCGTGGCCCGCGTCGCCGAACCGCTTCTGCAGCTTGCGCCGCAGCGTCGCCGTCACGAAGTCGCTCGCCACGATGGAGTCGCCGAAGTAGGTGACGCGCGCGATCGACCCCGGTGCCTTGCGCTCCACCGCGGCGAGCGCGCGGAAGAACGGTGTCATCGCCTTGCCGCTCGGGTCCTCGATCGAGCGCGGCGGCTTGCCCTCGGACGCGACAGCGGCTGGCATGAGCTCGGCGGCCGCGGCCGGCAGCGCGACCTCCTCGGGCTGGCGCAGCTCGGCCTGCTCGGTGGTCTCCATGACGAGCGCCGTCTCCCCGACCGACGCCGAGGGCGCCGGCGCCGGGACCACGACGAGCCCCTTGCCCTCGGGCAGCGGCGAGAGCAGCCGCAGCCGCCACAGGCTCGGATGCGCGTAGGGCACGAGCACGAGCAGCGCGAGCGTCGCCATCGCCCGGGCCGCGGACGACGTGAGCCCGTTCCGCGGCGGCGAGCTCGCCGGCGCCGGGTCCGCGCCGCTGCCCTGCGGAGCAAGATCGCGTCCGCCGGTCGGGGTCGCCTCGTGAGCGGGCGCCTCGTGAGCGGGCGCCTCGGGTGCGCTGGTGCTGCGGGAGGAGGTCATCGACGCGGGCGGAGAGGGGAGGGGAGCGCTGCGGCGGCTGGAGGCTGCTCCGCTACGGGGTGCGCTTCTCCAGCTTGTCCAGGGCCACGCTCGCCCTGTCGCGGCAGCTCGCGTCGCCCTGGTGGATGCAGATCGCGCGCAGCAGCTTGATCTCGCTGGCCGACGCGCGCCCGCCCCAGACCTTCGGCTCGAGCGCCTTCCTCTGCGCCGGGTACGTGCTCGAGTCGAGCGGCGAGCTCGCCTGCGTCGTGCTCGAGTCCGAGGCCTTCGGCGCCGAGGCCGACGCCGAGGGCGTCGCCGAGGGCGTCGCCGCGGGCGGCGGGGGCCAGAACGACGGCGTGCCGCTCTGCGTCGTGTGCTCCGGCTCGGGCGGCGCCTCGGGGTCGACCTGCCGCCGCAGCTCGGCCACCTTCTCGCGGAGCGCCGCCGGGACGCTCGTCGTCTTGGCGATCTCGTTGAGCAGCGTGAGCTTCTCGGCCTTCGACCCGGCCCGCTCGACCCGCTGGAACATCCCCTCCGCCCAGCGCTCCTCGATCTGCTTCTCGACGTCCTTGAAGCGCTGCGTCTCGCGGATCGGCGCCGTCTCGGCGACCTCCTGCAGCCGCCGGTGCGCGGCGTCGATGTCCCCCGCCTGGAAGCGCTCCTGCGCCGCGTCGAGGATCTGCGCGTCGTTGCCCCCCAGCTCCGGCGCGGCGGGCCGCGGCTCCGGCTGGAGCACCGGCCCGTTCGAGCGGGCGCGGGTGATCGCGACCACGGCGATCGCGAGGACCACGGCGACGGCGAGGAGGATCCCCATCGCCTTGCTCGCCCCGCCCATCGCGCTGGACGACTGCACGGCAGGGGCCACGCTCGCGTAGGACCCCGGCGCCGGCGCCACGCCCGGCGTGCCGTCCGGTCCGGCGCGAAAGATCTTGCCAGCGGCGACGAAGCGGAGGCGCACGTCACCGAGCTCGAGCGCGTCGCCTGCCTCGAGCAGGCCTCGCTTGAGCTCGACGCCGTTGATGCGCACGCCGTTCGCGCTCTGCTTGTCGACGACCTCGTACCGGCCGTTGCCGAGGCTGATGAGCTCCGCGTGCAGGCGGCTCACGGAGCTGTGGTTGATCGAGATCGTCGCGTCCTCGGAGCGCCCGACCGTGAAGCGCTCGCCGTCGAGCGGGAACTCCGCGCCCGGGGTCGGGCCGACGACCATGACGAGCCGGTTGGGGCGGGTGTGGAGCGGCAGGTGCGCCGTGCTGCGGCTGCCGGGCGGCGGCGTCGGGTTCGTCACGGCGGACGAGAGCGCCTCATCGACGATCTCGATGCGGTAGTCGCCGAGCTGCACGAGGTCGCCGTGGCGCAGGTGCTGCTCGCCGGTGACGCGCGCGCCGTTGACGTACGTGCCGTTGTAGCTCTCGAGATCCCGGATGACCCAGCCCTGGCCGTTCTTGGCCAGCGTCGCGTGACGGCGCGAGACGTTGCGATCGGTCAGCCGGATCGAGTTCGACTCTCCGCGCCCGAGCGCATACTCCTCATGGGCGAGGGGAAGCCCCGTCTGTTTCCCCTCGTCATCCTCGATCGTCAGCTTCCACATAGCGGGTTCGGGGCATTCAGGCGAAGCCGGGCTCGCCCCGCGAGCCCCCTGTGGGTCCGTGGCACCCACCGCTCGCCGTGCGAGCCTCCTCAGCGAGGCCCGACTACTTTAGCGAGTCCGCCTCCGGGAAGGCAACGACGGCGCACCAGCCTCTGCCGGGCGGCCGGGACCGCGCGGTGACCGCGCGGTCACCGCGCGGTCACCGTCCGACGGCGCGCGGGCGCGCGCGGCAAGCACCGGGCGGGCCAGGCTGCTCGCGTCGGCGGCTGGATACGTCGGGCCAGTACGCCTGGCCCGTGCGCCGCGCGATCCGCGCGCTGGACGAGGCGCGCAGCCCGCGCGCCGGGCGAGGCGCGCAGCCCGCAGCAGCCGGCCGGCTGGACGAGGCGCAGCCGGGCCCGCGCGCAGCCGCGGCGGAACGCACGCACCCGCGCATTCCGCCCCTGACCGCGGGGTTCTCGGCGCACGTCAATGGCCCCCGCCCACGGGCCGGAACGGGTGCAGGAACGCCGAGAGCGACCCCGGGTTGCGGGTCTGCAGCCAGAGCCGGCCGTGCCCCTGGAACTCGCAGACGAGCCCCTCGCCCGACAGGAACAGGCCCTTCAGGCCGGCCAGCTTGCGCACCTGATAGCGCAGGCCCTCGGTGAACGCGAGCAGGTGTGTGTTGTCGCAGATATATCCCTGGTGCTCGCGGCCGACGTCGATCGTGTGGATACCGCCGTAGCTCGAGAACCAGATCAGGCCCTCGCCATACGCGCGCAGCAGCGACAGGCCGCCGGCGAAGAAGCCCCTCGCCCCCTGCCACTTCGTGTCGAGCGTGATGCCGGGCGTGGACGCGAGATACGCGCCCGACTGGAGGAAGACCTCCATCCCCGAGCGCAGGATGATGCGCTCGATCGACCCCTCGGGGGCCGGGGCGAGCCGCATCGACTGCATGGGCGCCGTGGCCGTGAAGGTGTTCTGGAAGAGGCTCTCTCCGGCCGTCAGCCTGCGCTTGAGCGCGCTGGCGAGCCCGCCGTGCAGGCTGGTCTTCATGTCGATGGCCGCGTCGCGCGCGACCATCGCGCCGCTCTCGGCGACGATCTGCTCGCCGGCGTGCTCGAACGTCACGTGGAGCACGCCGAACTCGGGGTTGTCTCGGATCTCGTCGCGCACGCCGTCACCCGCTCATCAAGGTTGCCGCGGGGCGAGCCGCGCGCCGATCGCGGCGCCGTACCGCCCGGCGTTGCGCGACTGCACCCACAGGCTGCCGCTGCCCTCGACGTGGCAGACGAGGCCCTCGCCCGAGAGCCACGTGCCGAGCCACGTCGACGTGTTCTTGCCGATCCGGCACGAGAGCGTCGACTCCCACGCTGCGAGGTGGCCCGTGTCGATGATGACGTGGCCTTTCACCGGGAGCTCCTCGAGCGCGCCGAAGGCGCCGATGATCATCTGGCCCTGGCCAGCCGTCTCCAGGGCGAAGAGCCCCGCGCCCGAGAAGAAGCCGCGCAGGCCGCCCGAGCGCGTCTTCACCTCGACGTCGGGGCTGGAGGCGACATAGGCGCTGCTCTGGACGCACCATTGCCTGTCACCCACCTCGAGCACGGCCATGTCCCCGGAGAGCGGTGTCGCGAACAGCACCTCTCCGGGCCCGCCCTCCGCCGCGAACGCGTTCCGGTAGAACGACTCTCCGGCGAGCATCCGCTTCAGGCCCGACATGATGCCGCCCGACTGCGTCTCCACGCGCACGTTCGTCGACATGCCCACGAGCGCGCCGCTCTCGGCGATCACGCGCTCGCCCGGGGCGAGCCAGCACTGCGCCAGGGCCTGCGAGGGACGGTAGAGGAGATTCACCTGCATCGGACGCCTGTCTGTCTTCTTCTTCTTCGCTCGCTCGCTCGCTCAGGGCGGGAGCAGCGGCGCGAGCCAGCCCACGAGCGCGCCGGCGCTGCGCGACTGGATCAGCACGCGCCCGCGGCCGGTGAACTCGCACACGACGCCTTCGCCGGAGACCACGAGGCCCATGAGCCCGCCCCCAGGGCTCCTGATCTTGAGCGCGAGAGACGCGTCGAACCCGACGAGATGCCCGCTGTCCACGACGAGCGACCCGTCGCACGGGAGCTCCTCGATCGCGCCGTAGCTCGTGATCCAGAGATCGCCGGCGCCGGAGGCCTCGATGAAGAAGATGCCCTCTCGCGCGAGGACGGCGCGCAGCCCACCCCAGCGCACCTTGATGTCGACGTCGCCCGCGCTCGCGAGGTACGAGCCCGTGCTGAAGAGCATCGTCTCTCCCTGGAGAGCGACGTGCTTGACCCGGCCGCTGAGCGGCGGGGCGAGCCACACCCACCCGCCCTCCGGCGCGGAGATGTGGTTCACGAAGAACGTCTCGCCGCCCGCGAACTTCCGGAGCAGCGCGACGACGAGCGCCTTGAGCCGCCCGAGGAACCCGGCCCCGCGCCCCGCGTTCAGCCGGACCTCGGTCCGCAGGCTCGGCGAGCGCGCGACCATCGCGCCCGCCTCGGCGAGCAGCGCCTCGCCCGGGTCGAGGCTGACCTCCAGCAGCGAGGACGACGGCTCATGCTTGGTGCGATGCTGCATTCGTCTACCGGCGGGGCACGTACATATAACGGACCGACGCCGGGAGCGGAAGCAGGAAGAAGGTGTGTCGAGGTGAGACGGACTCGGCAAATCCCAGGTTTTCTGTCCAGCGGCTCGCTCGCGCTGACTTCTACCCTTGGGCGTGAGTAGACTGAGCGCGTGAGCGACAGGCGATTCACGGCCTCCGAGCCGACGCCCCGCGCGGAGCCTCGCAGCGAGAGCCAGGGATCCGGCTTCGTCGCGGCGCCGCAGCGCATCGCGGGGCGCTACGATATCCTCGGCCTGCTCGGCACCGGCGGCATGGGCAGCGTGTACCGCGTCCGCGACGTGGAGCTCGACGAGGTGGTCGCCCTCAAGATGCTCCGGCGTGATCTCGCTGACTCCGTCGGGATGATCGAGCGCTTCCGGCAGGAGGTGAAGCTCGCGCGCCGCGTGACGCACAGGAACGTCGCGCGGACGTTCGACTTCGGCGACCACGACGGCGAGAAGTTCCTCACGATGGAGTGCGTCGAGGGCGAGTCGCTGCACAACGTCCTGGCGCGGACCGGCCCGATGCCGGCGCAGCAGGTCATCGGCATCGGCTGCGCGCTCTGCGACGGGCTCAGCGCCGCGCACGCGGCGGGCATCGTGCACCGCGACCTCAAGCCCGAGAACGTGCTCCTCGACCGGAGCGGGCGGGTCGTCATCACCGACTTCGGCATCGCCCGCACCGCGTCGGGGTCGAGCGCCGGCGAGTCGGCGGGCTTCGTGCTCGGCTCGCCCGCGTACATGTCACCGGAGCAGCTGACGGGCGAGCCCGACATCGACGCGCGCACCGACATCTACGCGCTCGGCATGATCCTCTTCGAGTGCCTGACCCACCGGCGCGCGTGGCCGGGCGCCGGCGCGATCGCGGCCGCCATGGCCAGGCTGAAGTCCCCGCCGCCCGACCCGCGCACCGTCCGCCCGGACGTGCCGCTCGCGGTCGCGGACGTTGTCCTGAAGTGCATGGCGATGCGGCGCGAGGAGCGCTACGCGAGCGCGGCCGAGGCCCACCGCGCGCTCCTGCTCGCGCGCTCGCGCGTGTCGATCGCCCCGCAGCCGGCGCAGTCCCTCTTCTCGGCCATCGCCGCGTCCGCCGCCGACTCCGCGCCGACGGCGCCGCAGCCGATCGAGCAGAGCCCGACCCGGGTCACCGCGTCGCCCGAGGCGATCACCGCGCCGCAGCGGCTCATGTCGCCCACGCTGGCGGCGCCCACGCCGGTGCCCACGCCGTCGTCCGCTTCCTCGCCCGCGCTGAAGACGGTCGCCGTGCTCCCGTTCCGCAACGTCGGCGCGGCGGACGACGAGTACCTCGCCGACGGCTTCACCGAGGACCTCACCGACACGCTGTCGATGACCGCGGGCCTCAAGGTCCGGCCGCGCGCCGCCGTGTCCCGGGTGCGGCTCGACGGCCGCGACCCCCGGGACGTCGGCCGCGAGCTCGGCGTGCAGGTCGTCGTCGAGGGCTCGATGCGCCGCACCGGCGGCGGCGGCTACGGCCAGGACGGGCCGCGCTCGCAGCCGCACGCGCCTTACTCACGGCCGGGGTCGCGCCTCCCGCCCGGCGGCGTGCGCGTGACCGTGCGCGTCATCAGCGTCGAGGACGGGTTCCAGCTCTGGGCGAAGCGGTTCGACAGCTCGCCCGAGGCGCTGCTCACGGTGAGCGACGACGCGGCGGGGGCCATCGCCGACGCGCTCACCGTCGACGTAGCCAGCCGCGACCGCGAGGCGCCGAGCGACCCGCGCGCGATCGACCTCTACCTGCGCGCGCGCCACCAGCTGCGGCACCTCTGGTACGGCGACGCGGCGCCTGCCGTGACGCTCTTCGAGGAGGCGCTGTCGTTCTCCCCGAACGACCCGAACATCCTCTCCGGCTACGCCATCGCGTCGGCGCGGCTGATGGCCGCGCGGGGCGACGGCAGGGCGCAGCTCGCGAAGGCGCAGCAGGCCGCCGAGCGGGCGATCGCGCTGGCCCCCTCGCTTGGCGAGCCGTGGGTGGGCCTCGCGACGGTCCGGTTCAGCGCGTGCGACCCGGTCGCCGCGGTCCCGGCGCTGCGCAGGGCGCTCCAGTGCGCGCCGAGCCTGGCCAAGGCGCACGAGCTACTCGGCCGCATCCTGCTCGAGGCGGGGCTCGTCGACGAGGCGGTCTTCCGGCTCGACACGGCGCTGGCGCTCGATCCGAGCGAGCTGTTCCCGCGCTGGGAGCTCGCGCGCGGCCGCGCCCTGCTCGGCGACTGGACGGGGGCCGGCGCGCTGCTCGATCTGCCGGCCGACGACCCGTCGAGCCGCTTCCACAAGGCGATCATGCGCGCTCGCTTCGGGCTGTGGCGCAACAAGGCGTTCCCCATCGACGACCTGCCGCTCGCGACGGAGACCATCCCGATCCAGTACGCGCGCATCTACCGCGACGTGCTCGCGACGTCGCGGCTGTCGGACGAGCAGCGGGCGTTCCTGCGCGCGAAGGCTGACAGCTCCGAGCCGGGCAGCCGTCTGCGCCCGCTCTTCCTCCAGATGTACGCCGAGATCCTCGCCTACATCGGCGAGGACGACGCGCTCTTCCCCGCGCTCGCCGGCGCGGTGGAGGCGGGGCTCTTCGACGCCCTCTGGATGCAGCGCTGCGCGGTGCTCGATCGCGCCCGGTCCGACGCCCGCTTCGCCCCGCTCCGCGCGCGCGTCGAGGAGCGCGCCGCGGCGATCGTCGCGGCGCTCAAGGCCTGAGCGCCGCGCGCTGTCCACGCACCTCGCGCGCGTCGCTGTCGCGCATCGTCGAGGAGCGCGCGTCGTCCTCGCGCGCGGCGCTGCCGCCTGTCGTCCACCCGCGCGCTCAGCCCCTGCGCGCGTTCTTGGCCCCCCGGGTCACGGCGGGCATCAGCACGTCGCCCTCGACGTGCCCGGAGACATCCAGGATGGTGCGCCCCTCCGCGTCGCGCCCGGGGCGCTCCCGCGTGTAGCGCTCCGCCGGGGCGGCGAGCACCACCCCGAGCTCGCGCGCCGCTTCCGTGAGCTCGGCCGAGAGCGCCTCCTCGACGATCCGGGCCCGCTGGCCGCTCGGGGTGCCGGGGGGGATCGCGACGGCCACCGAGCCCGCGACGACCCCGCCCTGCGCGAGCAGCCCGTGGGGCGAGCCGGTCTTCTGCGCGAGCTTCAGCGCCACGCGCGCCGCCTCGCTGCGGTCGCGCGCGGCGGCGAGCGACGCCGCGCCGCGGCGGAGCACCTCGTGCGTGTCCTCCGTCGGATCGTCGCGGTACGCCTCGGCGAGCCTCGCGTTCTCCTCCCTGATCCGCGCGACCTCGGCCTCGGCGGCCGCGACGTCGGCCTCGTACTTCGACAGATCGATCGAGCTCATGGCGTGTCGTCACCCTCGGTTCGTGAACAAGAGGCTCCCCGCGAGCAGCGCCCCGGCCGCCGCGGCGCCGTAGAGGCAATAGCGCGCGAGCGCCGCGTGGCCAGCCAGGTGGAGCTCTAGCCCCGCGAAGCCCGCGGCGATCGCGAGCGCCGCGTAGACGACCTGGCGCAGCCCGGTGTAGACGAGCGACGCGGCCTGGGCGAGGCCGCGGATCTTCACCTCGGCCTCGCCGCGGTTGGCGCGCGTGAGGTACTTGCGCAGGTCGTCCGGGATCGTCAGCGCCTTGATCCCCATGTCCTTCGCGGCCTCGAGCGCGATCTGGGCCCAGTCGCGGCTGCCGAGGACGAAGTCCTGCAGGTAGGGGCGCACGACATCCATGGGGTTCAGGTCCGGATCGAGCTGCGTGCACACCCCGGTGAGCAGGAGGAGGGTGCGCTCGAGGAGCACGAAGTCGCGCGGCACGTGGAACGCGCCGGAGAGCTCCTTCAGGCCGATGTTCATGCGCCGGAGGTCGATCAGGCTCTCGATGCCCTTCTGCGGATCGAGCTTGATGTCCTTCAGGTTGAAGGACTCGAGCTTCACCTCGTCCTGGAAGCGCTGGTGGAAGAACTCGACGACCCGCTCGCTGATGTCGACGGTGTCGCGCCGCGACAGGAAGCGCATCTTGC
The DNA here is from genome assembly GCA_051717205.1 of Sorangium sp. So ce1128. Taxonomy (GTDB): domain Bacteria; phylum Myxococcota_A; class Polyangia; order Polyangiales; family Polyangiaceae; genus Sorangium. Next base: position 11,682,834 of record CP181432.1, on the reverse strand, counting down.
GCAGCGCCTTGATGATCCCCTCGGTGTCGCGGCGGATCACGGCCTCCAGGAACTCGGGGATGCCCTCGCGCATCTCCTGGGAGAGCTCGGCGACCGCGCCGAAGTCGAGCAGGATGAGCTCCCCGCCCGGCCCGACCAGCATGTTCCCCGGGTGCGGATCCGCGTGGTAGATGCCGTCGACGAAGATCTGCTGGCAGAAGACCTGCACGATCTGCCGGGCGAGCGCCTTGCGGTCGACGCCGTGCGCGTCGAGCGCCGCGACGTCGCCCACCTTGAGCCCCTCGACGAACGTGGTCGTCATCACCCGGCGCGTGCAGTAGGGCTCGATGGGCCGGGGGAACCGGACCTGCGGCTGCTTCGCGAAGTTGTCGGCGATGCGCGTGATGTTCCTGGCCTCGCGCACGAAGTCGAGCTCCTCCAGGATCATCGAGCGGATCTGGTGGTGGTAGGCGTCGAGCCCCTGCACCGGGACGAACTTCGCGACGATCGCCATGATGCGGCGGATGGTGCGCAGGTCGAGGCGGACGATCTCGTCGATGTCGCGGTGCTGCACCTTCACGGCCACGTGCGTGCCGTCCATGAGCCACGCCTCGTGCACCTGGCCGAGCGACGCGCTCGCGAGCGGCTCCCTGTGGAAGCGGGCGAAGACCTGCTCGATGGGGCGCCCGAGCTCGTCGGCGATGCGCGCCTCGATCTCCTCGTAGGGGCGCGGAGGCACCTGGTCCTGCAGCCCCTCGAGCCCTGCGCGCAGCGTCGCGGGGAGGAAGTTCGCCATGATGCTGAGCATCTGGCCGACCTTGATGAAGAGCCCCTGGAGCTCGACGATCGTGCGCTCGATGCGGCGCGCGTTCCTCGCGTGGACCTCGTCGACGCGGCTTTGCGCCCATGTCTCGCCGAAGAGGCGGCGCAGGAAGAAGAACCAGAGGTAGCTCGCGATGACGGTGAACGTCGTGAGGTAGGCGCGGATGAAGCGGCCGCTCTGCGCGGCGTTCTGGCGGAGCGAGCGCGGCCTCGCGGCGGCGCTCTGCGGAAGCCGCGCTGCGCCGGCCCCCGCGGGCGGCGGGGCGACGCCCGCGCCGGCGCCCGCGAGCGGCCCGGGCGCGCCGTCTGCCCCGTCCGGCGGGCGCTGGATCGCGCCGGCGCGCAGCTCGCCGGGCGCGCGCGCGGGCTCGGCGGGCGAGCGAAGCAGCCCGGAGGACGAGCCCAGCTCTTCGGGGGCGGCGCCGTGTGACACCGCGGCAGCCTAGCATCGGTCGGCGCCGGCCCACGAAAACGCGGGTTCGATGCGGCGCGCCATCGGTCATCGCGCCTGCGCCATCGCCTCCGCGATCGCGTCGTAGGCGGCAGGACGCGCGCGACGGATCGCTTCGGAGGCGCGCGTCGGGTGAACCCGGTTCGTGAGCAGCACGCCCACGAGCCCCGCATCGGGATCGATCCAGAGGCTCGTCCCGGTGAATCCGAGGTGGCCGAAGGTCCGCGGGCCGAAGCGGACGCCGGAGCTCGGCCTCTCGCCGCTCCTTCCGTCGAACCCGGCGCGCAGCGACCCGCCTGGCCGCGGCGCGACGAGCGGCCAGAGCTCGTCGCGCGAGAGCCACCCCGGGCGCTCGCCTGCCAGCGCCTCGAGCAGCGCGACCCCGAGCCGCGCCACCGACATCGCGTCGCCGAAGAGGCCTGCGTGCCCGGCCATCCCGTCGCGCGCGATCGTCCAGGCGTTGTCGTCATGCACCGCGCCGCGGATCACGCCTCCGCGGAACGCGACGTCCTCGGTGGGGACGACGCGCTCGTCGAACCGCGGATCGCGGCGCCGGTGCCTGCGGGCCGGCGCGACCGCGAGCCCGAGGGGGCCTGTCACCTCGCTCGCCATGATCTCGTCGAGCTCGGCCGCGCCGCGCCGCGCGATCGCCGCGCCGAGGAGCACGTAGCCGAGGTCGCTGTAGACCGGCGGGAACCCGCCGTCCGGCGGATCGCCTGCGCACGCCTCGCGGCGCCCGTCCGCGCAGGCGAGCAGCGCGCCGAGCGGATCGATCGGCGCGCTGTCGCCGGGCGGATGGAGCACGCGGTGCGCCTCGAGCCCGGCGCGGTGCGCGGCGAGCAGCTCGATCGGCGCGCGCGCCGAGCGCGTGCCCGCGAGCTCGGGCAGCACCTGCTCGAGCGGCTCGTCGAGCCTCAGCGCGCCGGCGCGGGCGAGACGGGCGAGCGCGAGCGCGGTGAACGGCTTTGTCACCGACGCGAGATCGAAGATCGCCTCGGCCGTCGCCGCGGGCGGCGCGGCGCCGCGTGCGCCCGCCGGCGGGCTGTCCTCGAACCACAGGCGCCCCGCGGCCCCGAATCCGTACCGGACGTTATCTCGGGTTCGCACGGCTGCGGCGACGCATGCGCAGGGCGCGGCGCGGTGCTCTTCGATCACGAGCTCCGCGACCGGCGTGAGATCGACGAGGGTCATGCCCGAAGATGAAAATGCCGGTGCGCCCCTGTCAAACGGGCTCGGGTGGCGGCCGGATGGCGCCCGGAGAAACGCGGAACAATCCCCCGAAAGATCGAGCGGCGCGGGCGGTCCTGCTTCAGGATCTCGCCGTGCCTTCCCCCACGAGCACCGAACCACGCGCCGCCGTTGCGTCGCTCGCCGCGCTTGCTGTGAGGTACGACGATCGTCGGCCCGATCGCTGGGCGCCGGTCCCCGAGCAGCTCGACGCGGTCATCGCGCACGACGTCGATCTCGCCGAGGCCGGGCGCGTCGCGCGCGCGCCGCTCGTGTCCGAGCTTGCGCGCCGCTTCGACTTTCCAGCGCACTACCTCGACGCGATCCTGCTCGTCCCGCGCGAGCGCTTCGTCTTGCCGGAGGACCTCGCGGCTTCCGCGGACGACACGCCGTTGCCGCTCGACCGTGCCGGGCACGCGACCGTGAGCGCGCCGCACGCGTACCTGCTCACGTACAGCCTGCTCGGCCTGGCGCCCGGCGATCGCCTCCTCGAGCTCGGCACGGGCACCGGCTACGGCGCGGCGCTCGCGCGGCGCATCCTCGGCCCCACCGGCCACGTCACCTCGATCGAGATCGACCCTGCCCTGCACGCGCGCGCGGCGCGGCTGCTCGGCGCGCGGCCGGATCACCGGGGCGACGACGAGGCGCTCGCGTGCAGCGGCGCCGGGCCGTCCCATGAGGGCGCGAGCGTCACGCTGCTCTGCGGCGATGGGCGTTCGCTCGCCGAGCGCGTGCTCGCGGTCGGAAGGACGCTGCCGTCGGAGCGACCCTGGAAGGTCGCGGTGACGTACGCGCTGACCGAGCCGCCCGCCGCGCTCGAGGACCAGCTCGCCGACGGGGGCGTCCTGGTCGCGCCGGTCGGCCCGTGGGAGGGCCACCAGGAGCTCATGCGCGTCGAGCGCCGGCAGGGCGCGCTCCTCCGCGAGGTGCACGGGGCGGTGCGCTACGTCGCCGAGCGCGGTCGCGGCTAGCTCCGCCGCGGTCGGTGTGTTGCTCGGGGCGGCGGTCAACCTCTCAGGATGGGGTGTCACGTCGCCCCGACAGCGGGGGCCGTCGCACGGCCCCGCCCCGGAGGTTGTGCCCTCCGGGTGAAGCCGCAGCACGTCCGGGTAGCCGAGCTCCGCCTTCCGGGTGACACACTCCCATGTCCGGGTGACACACTCCCATGTCCGGGTGACACACTCCCATGTCCGGGTGACACACTCCCGTGTCCGGGTGACGCACCCCCATGTCCGGGGGCGGATTGTGACGATCCGTGCCAGATGCCCACGCCAGGGTATCGAGCGCTGGTTGGCGTGTTGCCTGATCTCTCGGGATCCAGCGGAGGCTACGGGCTGTTCGAGGTGAGCGCCGGCGGGGGTCTCCGCGCGGCGGGGGCGGGGGGGCGCGGCGAGCACCGACCGAGGTGCCATCCGGTGTCAGGGGGCGTCACGTCTCAGGCGCGCCTTGTGTGGCGCGCGACGAAACGTTCCAGGGGGCATGGCCCGAAGGGAGACATGCCGGGCGGTGTTCTCGGCGCAAGCTCTTCGGTCCCCGTCTTGGCGGATGGCCGAGCGCCCCCCCGCCCCCGCCGCGCGGAGACCCCCGCCGGCGCGTGCTGTTCGGATCGCGCTCGTTCCGCGTTCCGCCTCCCACGTCGCACCACCGCCCCCGCGCTGGATCGGAGAACGACCCACCGTCTTTGACCCTGGCCCTCCCGCAACTTTATCCTGGGCTTCCCCGAGGCGGGGCCGCCCCGGCGCGTCGGCATGGCCCGTCGTGAACCAGGGAGAAGACCGGGAGCACTATGGCGGAGTTCGTTTGGGAGGCGCGCGGCCGCACCGGAGAGATCCGGAAGGGCACCATGGAGGCCGAGAACGAGGCGGCGGTGCAGAACCGGCTCCGCGCCCAGCAGCTCAACCCGACCCGGGTCAAGAAGAAGGGCGCCCAGTTCAGCTTCAACCTGAGCTTCGGCTCGGGGGTCGAGGCCAAGGACCTCGTCAAGTTCATCCGCCAGTTCGCGACGATGATCGACGCGGGCCTCCCGCTGGTCCAGTGCCTCGAGATCCTGTCGAACCAGGAGCCGAACAAGGTTTTCCAGGCGGCGCTGCGCGACATCAAGAACACGGTCGAGCAGGGCGCCACGTTCAGCGACGCGCTCCGGCGCCACCCGAAGATCTTCGACGACCTGTTCGTGAACCTCGTCCAGGCCGGCGAGGTGGGCGGCATCCTCGACAGCATCCTGAACCGGCTCGCGATCTACATCGAGAAGCGCGTGAAGCTCGCGCGCCAGGTGCGTGGCGCGCTCGCGTATCCGATCGCCGTCATCATCATCATGATCGTCGTCATGGTCGTGCTGATGTCGTTCGTCATCCCGTCGTTCGAGACGATGTTCGCGGAGTTCGGGGCGAAGGACGCGCTCCCGCAGCTCACGAAGATCGTCATCGCGGCGTCGAAGGCGTTCGTGACCTACCTCCCGCTCATCGTCGTGCTGATGGTGGCGGGCATCGTCGGCGGGGTCTACTTCTACCGCTCGCCGGCCGGCAAGCGGATGGTGCACCGCGTCCTGCTCAAGCTGCCGATCATCGGCCCGGTCATGCAGAAGATCGCCGTCGCGCGCTTCTCGCGCACGCTCGGCACGCTGCTCGGCTCCGGCGTCCCCATCCTCGACGCGCTCGACATCGTCGCGAAGACGGCCGGCAACGTCGTCGTGGAGGAGGGGCTCATGTACTCGCGCCAGAAGATCTCCGAGGGGAAGAACATGGCCGAGCCGCTGGGCGAGATGCAGGTCTTCCCCGGCATGGTCGTGCAGATGGTCGCGGTCGGCGAGCAGACCGGCGCGCTCGACACGATGCTGAACAAGATCGCCGACTTCTACGAGGAGGAGGTCGACGTCGCCGTCTCCGCGCTGACGTCGCTGCTCGAGCCGCTGCTCATGGTCGTCGTCGGCGGTATGGTCGGCGTCGTGCTCATCTCGATGTACCTGCCGATCTTCGATCTCGCCGGCAAGGTCAAGGCGGAGTGATCTCGCCCGCGGCCCCCCCGGCGAGCCCGGGCGGCGAGGCCGGCGCGCCGCAGAACCGCGTTGATGTGGACCGCGTTGATGTGGACCGCGTTGATGTGGACCGCGTTGATGTGGACCGCGCCGACGTGGGGTCGCCCCCGGCCTCGCCGGTCGCGACGCCTCTCTCGTCCGGCGCTCCCGGGGGTGCCGAGGCGCCGCTCGCGAGCCGGCTCACCTGGCTCATCGCGCTGCGCCTCGCGGTGCTCACGGTCTTCCTCGTCGTGACCGGGGCGGTGTACCTCGGCGGCTTCGCCCCCGGGAGCTTCTCCAGCATCGTGGCGCTCGTGACGGTCGCCGCGGCGTACGGCGTCTCGGGCATCTACGCCGTGTTCCTGCGCATGAACCGGGCCCTCCGCGCGATCGCCCGGGCGCAGCTCGTGACCGACCAGATCACCTGGACCGCGCTCGTGTACATCACCGGCGGCGCCACGAGCGGCGCCACGTCGCTCTACGGTCTCACCTGCCTCACGGGGGCGATCCTGCTCGGGCTCCCTGGCGCGATCGTCGCGGCGGCGTCGGGCACTTCCGCGTACCTGCTCCTGTGCGCCGCGCTCGGGCTGCACCTCGTCGGCGTGCCGCCGGACCAGCCCTCCGGCGCGTACGTGACGCAGTGGGGCGAGCTCCGGTACCCGATGTTCGTCAACCTGCTCGCGATCGTGGTGGTCACGCTGCTCGCGAGCTACCTGGCGGAGCGGCTGCGCGCGACAGGCGGCCGGCTCGTGCAGGCCACGGCGCGCGCGGAGCAGGCGGAGCGGCTCGCGGCGCTCGGCCGCCTCGCCGCGGGGCTGGCCCACGAGATCCGCAACCCGCTCGGCTCGATCGCGGGCTCCATCGAGCTCTTGCGCACGGGCGGGACGCTCTCCGACGAGGACCGGAAGCTCTGCGAGATCATCGAGCGCGAGACGGCGCGCCTGAACGACCTCGTGGGCGACATGCTCGACCTGTCGCGCCCGCGGGTGCCGGCGCTCGAGGCCGTGGACCTCGCGGCGACGGCCCGCGACGTTGTCGTGCTCGCGGGGCGCTCGGGTCGCGGCGGCGACGTCGAGGTCCGCTTCGAGGGCCCGGCGTCCGCGCCCGTGACCGCCGACGCCGCGCAGATGCGCCAGGTGGTCTGGAACCTCGTGCGGAACGCGATCCAGGCGAGCTCGCCGGGCGCGGCCGTGACTGTGCGCCTCTGGCGCGACGCGGGCGCCTGGCTCCTCGAGACCCGCGACAGGGGGCGCGGCATCCCCGCGGGCGCCCGCGACCGCCTCTTCGACGCGTTCTTCACGACGCGCACGCACGGCATGGGCATCGGCCTCGCCGTGGTGAAGCGGATCCTCGACGACCACGGCTTCGCCATCGAGGTGGACAGCCGCGAGGGCGAGGGCACCGCGTTCCGGGTGAAGATCCCCGACCCGCCGCTCGCGGCGGGAGAGGCGGAGCGCCTCGCGGGCGCCGCGGCCGCCGCGCCGCTCTCCGAGCACCTCCCGCGCTCGCGCGCCGCGGGCTGACGCGAGGCTCCCGCTGCCGTGTTCGGCGTGCGCCACACCGGCCGCGTGGCGCTCCGTTCACGCCTCACGCCCCTCGCGCCAGTCGACCGGCGCGCCGCGGCAGGTTGCGGCGGAGCCCGCCTCCGCGCATGAATAGCCCGCGACGACCGTCGTCTGCCCCTCGAGGCGGACCCGCGCCAGCGGATTGCTGACCCTTTTCGCGATGTTCATGGAGAGCAGGGACAGGACGTCATCAAGCCGCCGCGGCTCCCGTCCGACCTGGCAGGCCGTTTGCCTGGGTGCGTAGTGACAGGGCGAGCAGTACAAGCGACCGGCGGCACGCTCGCGGCTCGCAGGTAGAGAAGGAGAACCACACGTGACACGCAGGATGAACCACCTCTTCGCGGCGACGTTCTCGCTGCTCGCGCTCACGATTGGCCAGGTGGGCCTCGCGAACGCCGGGCCGGCGACCGACGTCGTCAAGGCCAAGCAGACGGTCCTGTTCGACCTCCTGAAGAAGGGCGGGGGCGAGAGCCAGAAGAAGGTCGGCGCGGTCTTCGACGAGATGCTCGACTACTCGGCGCTGGCGGAGAGCTCGCTCGGCAGCGAGTGGGCCGCCCGGACCGACGCCGAGAAGAAGCAGTTCAGCGATCTGCTCAAGCAGCTCGTGCGCAAGGCCTACGAGCGCAACCTGAAGAAGACGCTCGACTTCAACATCGAGTACACCGGCGAGACCGAGAGCGGCGGCGTGATGACGGTCAAGACCAGGGCCGTCTCCAAGAAGAACGCGCGCGAGGAGCCGGTCGAGATCGCCTTCAAGCTCTCCGAGAAGGGGGGCACGTGGCTCGTGCGGGACATCGTCACCGAGGGCGTCAGCCTGGTGGGGAGCTACCGCGCGCAGTTCACGAAGATCATCAAGAAGGATGGGTTCCCGGTGCTCATCCAGAAAATGAAGGACAAGCTCGCCAAGGGCGACGTCTGACCGGCGCACCGGCGAAGCTCGCCACGGGCGAAGCTCGCCTCCTCGGCTCGCTCCCGCGCTCCCCACGCGCGATTCTTCCGCGCATCTTCACGCGCCTTTTCACGTCTGATCCACGTCTGATTCACGTCTGATCCACGCGTGATCCACGTCTGATTGCCGCGAACTCGCCTGGATTGCCGCAGGGTTGATACCCTTGGCGGGTATGGCTGCTGGACAGAGGCGCGGCCGGTCGGCGCGCGCGCTGGGCCTTCCGCCGTCGCTCCGCGCGCTCGCGCCCGGCGGCGGCGCCGCCCCGCGTCCGCCCGACGACCGTCCTGTCCTCCGGCTCGCCGTCAGCAAGGGGGCGCTCGCGATCGAGCTCGGGGAGCCGTTCGCGCTCGGCCCGCTCCGCGTGACCGAGCTCGTCGTGCGGCTCGCCGGGATCCGGTTCCCCGTCGATCTCTCCGGCGGCGTCGCGCGCTTCCGGCACCGGCGCGGCCAGCTCGTCCGGCTCGCCGTCGAGGCGCAGGGGGCCGATCTCGCCGGCTGGGCCGCGCCGCGGCTCCGCGGCTTCCTCGGCGAGGGCACGCCGCAGCTGATCGTCGCGCCGGCCGAGGACGGCGCCCTGGTCGCGCTGCGGTCCGGCGAGACGGCGCTCGCGTTCGACGTCGCCATCGCGCCCGGGGAGCGCGCGCTCAGGCTCATGCCGGAGCGCGCCCGCGGCGTCGGCCTCGAGACCCCGCCGCACGCGCTCGCGCTGCGGGCGCTCTCGATGATCGCGGGAGCGCACGGGCGCGTCGTCGAGGGCGCGGTCGTGCTGGACGCCGCCGTCGAGCGGATCGTCCGACTGCTCCTCCCGGCGGCGGGCGCGAGGGCGCCCGCGGTGGCGGGGGTGCAGTGGGCGGCGGTGTCCGCCGAGGCGGGCCGCTTCCGCGCCGAGGGCTCGCTCGGCGGGGCGCCCCCCGCGCTGAGCGACCGCGCGCTCCGGGCGCTCGAGACGGCCGAGCTCGCGGGCGCCGCCGACGAGCTCGCCCTCGCGGGCGGGCTCGACGAGGCGCGCCACGGCTACCTCGCCGCGCTGGAGCGCGCCCCGCGGCACCCCGAGATCTCCGCGCGCCTCGCCTGGCTCGACCTCGTCATCGGCGACCGCGCCGAGGGGGCGCTCTCGACCGTCGTCGACGCCATGCCCGCCGTGGACGCCGGCCTCCTCGGCGGCGCGCTCCTCGAGGCGGTCGGCGATCGCGACGGTGCCTTCTCGGCTCTCGCCCGCGCCGCGCACGCCGAGCCCTACGGCCCGCTCGCCGCGCTCGCCTGGCTGCGCGCGGCGCGGCTCGCGGACGCGACCGACGTGCGCCTCGACGCGCTGAACCTCGGCGTCGCGCGCGCGCCTGGGCTCGAGTCGCTGCGCTGGGCGCGGCTCGAGGCGCGGCTCGACATCGCGGACGTGCGCGGCGCGCTCGCCGACGCCGAGCACCTCGAGGCCTCCGCGCGCGGCGCCGACGCGCGCCACGCCGTCTTTCGCCGGGCCGCGGAGGCCTACCTCGCGCGGGGCTACGCGGCCGACGCGCGTGCGCTCTTCGAGCGGGCGCTCCGCTACGCGCCGGAGAGCCCCGACGTCGTCGCGGGCCTCGCGCGCTCGCTGCGGGCGGCCGGGGAGGGGAGGCGCGCGCTCGATCTCCTCGCCCGGGCGCGCGCGCTCGCCGCGCGCAGCGGGGCGAGCGCCTGCGCGCTCGACCTGGAGCTCGGCCGCGGCCTCGCGGAGCTCGCCGGGGATCTCCCGGCGGCGGTCGCGCGCGTTCGGGCCATCCCGCCCGGCGTGCCGGAGGCGCTCGAGGCGCGCTTGCTCGAGGGCCGCTGGTGCGCCGCGCTCGGCGATCTCGGGGGCGCGTCGGTCGCGCTCGGGCGGCTGCGCGACGCGGTGGAGCTCGCGCTCCAGGGCCGCGCCGCCGACGACGCGGGGTCCGCCCGCGCGAAGGGAGCGCCGCTCGGCGACAGCCCTGCCGCGCTCGCGGCCATGCTCGCCGAGGCCGCCGAGATCGAGGAACGCTCCCGCGGCGATCTCCTCGCCGCGCAGCGCCACCTCGGCCTCGCCCTGCGCTTCCGGCCGCGCGATCCGGGCATCCTCGCCGCCTTCCGCCGCCTGTCGGCCGAGATCGCGCCCGTGGCTGCGCCTGCCGCCGCGCCTTCCGCGGTTGCCGCGCCGAGCCCGCTCCCGAAGCCCCGCGCGACCGAGCAGCGGATCGAGGTGCACGTCCCCGCGCCGCGCCGGCGCTCGGTCCCGCCCGGCCCGGTGGTGATCGCCGCCGCGCCGACCGCGCCGACCGCGCCGACCGCGCCCGCCGGCGCGCCTTCCGCTGTCGCCGTGCCGGCCGCCGCACGGACCGCGCCTGCCGGTGCGCCCTCCGCTGTCGCCGCGCCGGCGGCCCGTGCGCCGGTCGACCCTGGGTTGATCGAGGAGATGCCCACGCTCGACAACGCGGACACGTCCACCGAGTTCGGGGCGCACATCCCGAACAGCGTCACGCTGGCCGAGGGGCAGGGGCCGTTCGCCTACGGCCGCGGCCTCGAGGACGAGATCCTGGCCGAGCGGCTCGCCGATCGGCTCCGCGCCGATCCCACCGACGAGGGCGTCGCGACGGCGCTCGCCGAGGTGCTCGCCCGGCTCGGTCGCGATCTCGATCTGCTCGCCCTGCTCTCGGCGCGCATGGATGAAGGGGACGAGGCCGTCCGGCGGGAGATCGCGCCGCGGCGCCGCGATGTGCTCTTGCGGCTCGCCGCGAGGGCGCGGAGCGAGGGGCGCGAGGGCGAGGCGGAGCTCTACGAGATGCTGCTCCACGCCGATCTCACCTGAGCGCCTCACCTGAGCGCCTCACCTGAGCGCCGCCCGCCCGGCGCCGCCGCCCGCTTGGCCCGCGCTCGGCGCCCGTGATAGCCGGATCTTCTGCGCAGCGCGCGCAGCTCTTGGAGGTGCAGCATGGCCGAGGAGCCGCCGAACCGCGTCCAGCCTGGGGGCTCGCCGTGCGAGCCGGGCGCCTCGCCCGCGAGGGCGGGCCGCCCGATCATCGTGCAGAAGTATGGCGGATCGTCCGTCGCCGACGTCGATCGGATCGGCAAGGTCGCCGACCGCGTCGTCGCCGCGAGGCGCGCCGGCAACGACGTCGTCGTCGTGGTCAGCGCGATGGGCAAGACAACCGACGGCCTGCTCGCCCTCGCCCGGCAGGCGGCGGGCGCTGGCGCCGACCCGCCCCGGCGCGAGCTCGACATGCTGCTCTCGACGGGCGAGCGCGTCTCGATGGCGCTCCTCTCGATCGCCATCCAGTCCCGCGGCTTCGAGGCGATCTCGTTCACGGGCTCACAGTCCGGCATCCTCACGAATGATCGCCACTTCGACGCGCGGATCATCGAGGTCCGCCCGTTCCGCATCGAGGACGAGCTCGCTCGCGGCCGCATCGTGATCGTCGCCGGCTACCAGGGCATGAGCTACCGCCGCGAGATCACGACGCTCGGCCGCGGGGGCTCCGACACGACGGCGGTGGCGCTCGCGGCGGCGCTGAGCGCCGAGCGCTGCGAGATCTACAGCGACGTAGACGGCGTGTACTCCGCCGATCCCCGGGTCGTCCCGGACGCGCGCCACCTGCCCGAGCTCGACTGCGCGGTCCTCCAGGAGATGGCCGAGTGCGGCGCGAAGGTGGTCTGCGCGCAGGCGGTCGAGTGGGCGCGGCGCTCCGGCGTGGCCCTTTACGCGCGGTCGACCTTCGACGCCGCCCCCGGCGCCAGGGAGACCGTGGTGCGCCGGTACGCGCCCGGCGCTGCGTGCTCGACGATCGCCGCGCGCGCGATCGTCGCCGAGGGCAATGTCGTCCTCGCGCGCGCCCCCGCCGGGCTCCGGCTCGACGCGCTCCTCCGCGCGGCGAGCGAGCTCGGGATGAGCTTCCGGGATCTCTCGTTCGGCCCCGGCGGCGGCGCGTTCGCGATCCCGCTCCTCAACGTGCCCGACTGGCAGGGGGCGAGGCGCCAGCTCGCCGCGCTGCTGCCGTCGCTCGAGCTCGTCGAGGGTCTCGCGTCGGTCAGCGTCGTCGGCGACGGCCTCACCGCCACGGCGGAGCCGCTCGCCCGCTTCGCGGAGGTCCTGCAGCAGGCCGGCATCGCCCCGCGCTTCACGGTCGCGGGCCCCCTCCGCCTCGGCGCCCTCGTCGACGCCGCCGAGGCGGCACCCGCGCAGCGCCTGCTTCACGCGTCGTTCGTCGGCTCCTGATCGACGCCCCCGTACCGCGTCGCCCGATCGCGTCCCCCCTTTCGCGTCTATCGCGTCCCCCCTTTCGCGTCTGCGGTAGGCCCATGGAGAGGGTGCTCGCCGCGCGGGGTGGGGGACGGGCCGCTGTCTGAGCCCAACAGCCGTCATTCCTCCGGCAGAGCCGGAGGAATGACGGCTCAGGCGAGTTCGGCGGGGCCCCCACCCCGCGCGGCGAGCACCCTCTCCATGGGCCGGGCGTCTCGGCGAGACCTCCGTTCGGTGCGCGCGCGCCTAGTGCTTGCGCTGCCGCGTCAGCGCGATGAGCCCCGCCGAGCAAGCCACCCACGCGACCTCGCGCGACGCGTCCCATGCGATCGCCGCCCGCGGGATCGACGCGTCGCCCTCCTCCATCGCGCCGTGGGCCGTCGCCTCGATCTCGGCGACCAGCGTCGGCGCAGCGTTCGACGGCACGTGGACCAGCTGCGCCCGGCGCTCGCCCTCGCGGGCGACGAGCGCGAGCAGCGGCGACCCCCGGTGGTCGCCTGCGAAGGCGAGCGCGATGATCAGCGGGAGCCCCTCGAGCACGCGGAAGGTCTCGCCCCCGTCGCGCGACACGCAGAGCAACCCGGCGCCGGCGAGCGCGATCGATCGGCCCCCGGCCGCCGCCGCCAGCCGCACGTCGTCGGCCTCGGCGGCGCGCCGCGCCGCGCCGGACAGCGGCACCACCGGCGAGCCCTCGTCGTCGCCGCGGAGCCGCTCGAGCTGCGGGCCCGCCGGCGTGCTCGTGAGCGCCACGATCACCCCCTCGCTCGCGCTCATCCGGAGCACGCTGTCGCGCAGCGCGGGCCCGAGCGACAGCGACAGCGCGCCCCGCGACGGCGCGGGCGCGCTGTCGCGGCGCGACGATCCCGGCGTCACCGCGGAGCCCGTCTCCGGCGGGACGACCACCGCGCCCGCCGCGGGCGACCAGAGCGTCTTGCCGCACAGCACCCAGAGCCGCCCCGGCGTTGTCGCGAGCGTCACCGGCGCGCCGCCCGACCCCCACGCGCCCAGCGGGCTCGCGGTCTTCCCCCGGTCGTCGCTGAGCAGCAGGTTGCCGCGGCGCGTGGCGATGAGCAGCGCGGCGTCCGACAGCGCGATCGAGGACGCCGACGAGTCGACGCCGGCGCGCCGCGCGGTCAGCGCCCCCGCGTCGACGACGAGCACGGTCCCGCGATCGCCGGCCGTCCGGTCCGCGCGCCGCGCGCGACCTCCCGGGCGCGCGGCGGGCTCGCCCGTCGGCCCCGGCTCTGCGCCCGCGCCACCGGCGACAACGTAGCCGCCGGCGACCGCGAGCGTGCTGCACGGCACGGCGGCGCCGGCGCCCTCGACGACGACCCACGGCAGCGCGTCCCAGACCGGGGCCTGGTCGTCCGCGAGGTCCGGCAGCTCCGCGAGCAGGTCCTCGCCCTCGTAGGCGCCTTCCTGATCGGCGTCGAGCGCCGGCAGCTCGTCCTCGTCCACGTCCTCCGACGGATCCTCCCCTGTCCCTTCCGCGCCGCCGTCGTCGGCGTGCGCCCCGCCGTGCTCGTCGAGGTCGTCGTGCTCGTCGTCGTTGTGGCCGGGCGCCTCGTCAGACAGCCACGAGCCCGCCTCGGTGTCCGCGATCCCTTCGTGGAGCGCCCCCACGTCGACGCCCTCCTCCGCGGCCTCGTCCTCCCCGGCCCCGCCGTTGTCCTCGACGAGCTCGACACCTACCTCGAGGTCGCTCGCGTTCACGTCGTCGAGCCCGTCCTCCGCCTCGTCGAGCGTCTGCAGGAGCTCCTCGAAGTTCTCCTCGCCCCCGTCGTCCTCGTCGTGTCCGAGCGGCGGCAGGTCGACCAGCTTGTCGTCGTGCTCGTCGTGCTCGCGCTCGGTCTCGTCATCGTCGACGGCGGTCTTCGGCTGCGGTGCCGGGCACGTCTCGCGGCGCTCCGCCATTCGCTCGCTGCAGGCTCGTGAGGCTGACATCGGCGGGAGTGTAGCGCCCCTCGCGGCGCTTTCGCCCCGCGCGGCGCATCGCGCAGGCGCTCCGCTCCCCTCCAGAGCCCGGCCGCCGAGGCCCGCCGCGCCCTCTCCCGCCCGGCCTCACCCAGGAGGCCGCTGCGCGCCGGCGGCCCCGCCGGGAGGGCACCGGAGCACATCAAGTTTGTACAATCTTTGTAGCACGTAGGTCCCGCAGGCGGTGGCCGCCTGGATCATCGCCTTCTTCGACGCCGCCGCGGAGAAGGTCCCCTCGCGCTTCCAGCGCCGTCGCATCCGAGAGGTCCTTGGTGGGCTCACGCGCCTCGTCGAGCAGGTCGGCTGGGCGAGCGTCTTGTTTGAAGGAGTCGAGCGATGAACCAGATGTCGACGATGGACGAGGCGCCGGAGAGCCTCGCGGAGTCTCTCCCCGTCAGCGTGGAGCGCCTCGCCGAGATGACCTCCCAGGAGGTCGACGACCTCCCGTACGGCTTCATCATGCTGGACGAGGAGGGCGTCGTGCTGCTCTACAACCGCTACGAGCAGCGCATGAGCCGGCTCCCGTCGGAGCGGGTCGTCGGCAGGAACTTCTTCCAGGAGATCGCCCCCTGCACCCGGGTCGAGGCGTTCCTCGGCCGGTTCCGCGCGCTCGCGCAGCAGCCGCCGGGCGCGACCGACCGGTTCGCGTTCCGCTTCCACTTCCTCCACGGGGCGCAGGACGTCTATGTCCAGTTCGCGCGCGCGCCGGTCAACCGCGTGTTCATGACCGTGCACCGCATGCCGCTCGAGCAGGGCGAGCACGAGCGCCCGCCGACGATCCGCCACGAGCGCGAGCGCGGCCGGCTCAACGGTCCGCTCGGCGCCATGTTCCCGCTCGCGTGGGACCAGGTCGCCGCGCTGCTCGCGCGCGTCGGCCAGGGCGCCGCGCGCGAGCTCGGCCGGGGCGTCGGCCGCAAGATCGCGGGCGTCGCGGAGCACACGGTCGTCGAGGCGGGCGCGACCGCGCTCGACCAGGCGCTCGCCGAGCTCGGGATGGGGAGGCTCGCCGCGGATTTCTGCGCGAACCCGCCGCGCGTCGCCTGCTTCGTTCGGCCCCCGGTCGAGTCGGGGTCGGTCGAGCTGTCCGCCTTCTACGAGGGCGTCCTCGAGGCGACGATCAGCGCGGCCCTCAACGCGGCGCACGTCGCCCGGTGCATCGAGGGGACCGATCTCGCGGCGCTCCCGTGGCGCTTCGTGGTCGTGCCCATCGAGCGCGCCTCCGAGCTCCGCGCCCTCGAAGGTGAGCGGCCCGACGATCTCGCGAAGCGCTTCGGTATACTCGAGAGCGGCTCGGGGGCCGCGGATCGAGGGACGAACGCGGCCTCTTGACGCGGCGCGGGACCCGGTCATCCCCGCCCGGCGTGCGCGCTGGATCCCTCCGGCGAGCGGTGCTTAGCTCCGCCGTCCAATGCGCCGGCGCGACAGCAATTCCAGCCAGGTCGCCTCCGCGCCTCCGGCCGGCGAGCAGCCCTCGGCGGCGTTCGCGGGGGCGCTCGGGCCTGCTCGCGGCCCTCTCTCGATCGCGGAGGCGAGCGTCGGGATGCTGGTGCAAGACGTCGTGGTTCATCCAGCGGATGTCGTGTTCGTGAAGGGCATCGTCGAGGCGAGCGATGGCATCGCGCTCCTGCTCGCGGATCGCGGCGGGGAGCTCACCCTCGCGGCGCCGCTCGGCCGGGGTGACGAGTTCGCCGAGCTCCTGCTCGACCTGGAGCGGGACGTCGGGGTGCGGCGCCGCGGCGCGCCACGCTGAGGCAGGCATGACGGAGCGCCGCGACCCGAGCTCGGTCGATCTCACCCAGGAGTCCGCGCTGGACCCCGCTGTCCACGAGGGCGCGGCCCCGGGCCTGCCTGCGCCCTCGGGCGCGCTGCTCGACCCGCGCATCCTCGCCGCGTGGCGGGAGTGGCTCGCCGCGCTCGCGACCGACGCCGAGGCCGCCATCGCCGCGGCCCACGTGTACGGGGAGCTCGGCCCCGAGGCGCGCGAGGCGTGGCTCGACGTGCTCGCCGAGGACGCGCCCAAGCTGCAGGTCCCGCCGGTCGCGATCTACGCGCCGCTCCTGTCCGTCGAGAGCGACGCCGCGCGCCGCGAGCGGATCGAGGTGGCGATCGGGGCGGGGGAGCGCGCGTCGGGTCCTGCGGGCGGCTTCGCGCTGCGCGGCATCGCTACGGGGGGCGACCGGGTGGTGGCGCTGGTGACGCCGCTCTACCTCCGCTTCGTCCGGGTGCTCTGGTGCCGCTACCTCCCCGAGGACGGCATCGCGTGGGCCCGGCACGACCCGATCGTCCGCGCGGAGGAGGCGCCCGGTCCCGGGATGCTGCTCGACGGCGCGCAGCTCGAGGCCACGCCGATCAAGCTGGTGATCGAGGAGCTGTGCCACGCCATCCTCGCGCAGCAGCGCAAGGGCGCCGAGCTCCCGCCCTCGCTGCAGCTCTGCGCCGATCTCTTCGACGCGCAGCTGGAGGGGGATCCGCTGCCATGAGGCCGCTCGCGCTGGTCTGCTCGCCGCTGCTGCTGCTCGCGATCGGGTGCGCTGGCAGCGGCGACGCGGCCCGGGAGCCTGTGGCGGGCCCGCCGGCCGCCGCGGTGGGCCCGGCGCGCGGCCCGGTGCGGACCTTCTCGTACGAGACGCTCGATGGCCGCGAGCTCTCCACCGCCTCGCTGGCGGGCAGGCTCAGCGTGATCGGCTTCGTCGCTACCTACGACGTGGCGTCGCAGGCGGAGGCGCGGTTCCTCGCGGGGCTCTTCCGCGATCACACGCCGCGCATCAACGCGGCGCTCCTCGTCCTCGAGGCGAGCGAGAACCGTCCGCTGGTCGAAGCGTTCGCCGCCACGCTCAAGCTCCCGTATCCGGTGGCGCTCGCGGACGCCCCGACGATCGCCGGAGAGGGGCCCTTTGCCGGGCTGCACCATGTGCCGAGCGTCGTCATCCTCGACGCCGAGGGGAGGGAGGCGTTCCGGCACGTGGGTCTCATCACCCAGGAAGCGCTCGAGGAGGTCCTCCGCCGCATCGAGCGCGAGAACGCGCGGTCCGCGCGGTAGGCCGCGCGCCGCGCCGGCGGCGGGAGGGTTGGGGGACTCTGCGCCATTTCTCCGACCGGCGCGCGCCGGAACGGGCGATGATGGCGCGCATGATGCTCGACCACATCGGCTTTCCGGTTTCGGATTACGCGCGGAGCAAGGCCTTCTACCTGGCGGCCCTGGCCCCTCTTGGTTACGGGCTCGTGATGGAGATCACGCCCGAGATGACCGGGGGCGCGGGCAGCCATGCTGGTCTGGGGGCCGAAGGGAACCCGCAGTTCTGGATCGGCACGGGCGGCGCCGTGCAGGGCAGGCTGCACGTCGCGTTCGTCGCGAAGACGCGCGCCGACGTCGACGCTTTTTACAAGGCCGCGCTGGCGGCTGGCGGCGTCGACAACGGGCCGCCGGGGCTCCGGCCGCAGTATCACCCGGGCTATTACGGGGCGTTCGTGCTCGATCCCGACGGGCACAACCTCGAAGCTGTGTGTCATGGCCCCTGAGGGCTGCGGGGAAGCACGTTCCGCCGAGCTGCAATGTCACCGAACGGTGATATAGAGAGAAACCGCCAGGACGCCAGGAGACCTTTTACTCCCTCTCCCGTCGCCCGTCTCCCGTGGAGAAGGCGAGCGTTCCGCGCCGGCGGCCTTGCGCTCAGAGCCTGCTCAGGAGATCCGTCTTCTTCGCAGCAAACTCCTGCTCGCTGATGATCCCCTTTTGCCTCAGGTCGGCGAGCCGCTCGATGGCAGCGAAGATGTCCGACTCCTGAGCTGAAGAGGAGCGCGGCAGGGCGCCGCCGGCCTGCGCGGGAGCGGGAGCGGGCGCGGCGCCCGGCGCCTGCTGCACGGCGGCGTCACCGGAGATGATCGGCAGGTTCAGCACGCTCACCACGCCGTACTGGCTGGTGAACGTGACCGACGACCCCGACCCTTGCTGCTGCGACACGCCGCTGATCTGGTGATCCAGCGTGTCATAGACGCTGACTCGCCCGTTGACGTCGACGGCCAGGCGCCGCGCGCCGGGGAAATAGGCATACCGGATGTCGTTCTGCGACCCGGTGGAGCTCGGAACCCCGAGCTCCCCGGGCCACCAGCTGCCCGAGCCGCCCCCCGACGAAGGCACGAACAGGCTGACCGGCGAGCTGCCGAATCCGCCACTGCCGCCCTGCTGCTGCTGCTGTCCACCCTGCCCCTGGGACGAATAACTGGCAGGCGCAGGCGCGAAGGGCTGGCTGGCCAGGAGACTGGACAGCTCGGAGCACAGACCGTCCACCTTGGCCTTGAGCCCGTTATTGAACATATCGCCGATCATGGTCATGCCGCCCTGCATCCACTGCCCTCCGCCGCCAAGCTCGGGGTGGTAGAACTGCGCCATCGTTCCATGACCGTTCACGAGCGCTTGCAGCAGCGTCATCACCGCGTCGGTGCTGACGAAATAGCGCTGTGACAGCTCGGAAACTCTGCGCTGACCTTCGGGGGTGAGTTGCTGCATGATGAGGCGCTCCAGGAGGGAGCGGCGAGCCTGGCACGGCGGTCCTTCGCTCGCAATGCAGGCTGGCGGCGATGATGGCGATTCAGCCCGCGAGCTTGCGCACGCTCGCGAGCTGAACACAGACCGCGACGACTTCCATCGCGACGCGGATCTGCTCGAGCGGCGGCAGCGACGGCGCGATGCGGATGTTGCGGTCGCGGGGATCGCGGCCGTAGGGGTACGTCGCGCCGGCGCCGGTGAGCTTCACGCCCGCCTTGTTGGCCAGGCGCACCACCTCCTTGGCGCAGCCGTCCAGGGTGTCGAGGCTGGTGAAGTAGCCGCCGCGCGGCGAGGTCCAGGTGGCGATGCCCTTGCCGCCGAGCTCGCGCTCGAAGATGCTCGTCACCGCCTCGAACTTGGGCCGCAGGAGCTCGGCGTGCCGCTGCATGTGGCTCAGCAAGCCCTTGTAATCCTTGAAGAATCGCACGTGCCGCAGCTGGTTCACCTTGTCCGGGCCGATGGTCTGGATGCCGAGGTGCTTCTTCGCGTCCGCCACGTTCGCGGGGCTCGACGCCATCGCCGCGACGCCGCTGCCGGCGAACGAGATCTTCGACGTCGAGGCGAAGACGAGCGGCCGGTTAGGATTGCCCGCGGACTGACACGCCGACACGATGTCCGCGAGCCGATCGCCCTCGGCGTAGAGATCGTGGACCGCGTAGGCGTTGTCCCAGAACAGGCGGAAATCCGCGGCCGCCGTCTTCATGCTCGCGAGCCGGCGAACGACCTCGGGAGCATACGTGGTGCCCGTGGGGTTGCTGTACTTCGGGATGCACCACATGCCCTTGATGGCCGAGTCCTCGGCGACGAGCCGCTCGACCTGAGCCATGTCCGGCCCGGCGTCGTTCAGCTCGACAGTGATCATCTCGATGCCGTGGTGCTCGCAGATCGCAAAGTGACGATCGTAGCCGGGGCTCGGACAGAGGAACTTGACCTTGGGCTGCTTCGACCAGGCGCCGTTCCCGTCGGGCACGCCGTGGAGGAGCGCGCGGACCACCGCGTCGTGCATCATGGTCAGGCTGCTGTTCCCGCCGACGATGACCTGCGCCGCGGACACCTCGAGCAGCTCGGCGAAGATGGCCTTCATCTCCGGCAGCCCGTCGAGGCCTCCGTAGTTGCGCGTATCCGAGCCGTCCGACGCGGTGAGATCGCTCGCGTCGGGCAGGGGGAGCATGCCGTTCGCGAGGTCGAGCTGCTCGGACGACGGCTTGCCGCGCGTCATGTCGAGCTTGAGCCCGCGGGCTTCGAAGGCGTCATAACGTGCCTCGAGCTCCCGGGTGAGCGAGGCAAGAGCATCAGGGGACAACGAGCGCAGTTCGGTCATGGCGGGCGATGTCTAGCAGAACTTCGCGCGCGCGTCCCGACCCGCGTGGATCCCCGCCATTCGCCGCGGAAATGCCGCAGCCGGGCCGACTGCCAGCCGCCCGCGCCGCCCGCGCGCCGGCGTGAGCTCGCCCGTCCCGCCCGGCGCCTCGCCCCCGCCTGGGCCCGCTGTGACAGGCGCCCTCCCCATGCTGCGTTTTGCCACGACCGCCCGGCCACAACGCCTCTGTCTGCACGGCGAGGACCAGGTCGACAAGCACCTCGAGTTGCCCGAGGCGGTCTATCAGCACATCAATGGCTCCCATGAACAGCAGGCGGCGCGCCGAGGGCGGTCGCGTTCCGGCGGGGCTGAAGCCGCGGCTGGCGCGGCGGCGCCTGCTCGGCATGGGGAGTGCTGGGGCTCTGACGGGGCTGCTGGCATGCGGGCGAGGTCAGGCGACCACGGGCCCGTCCGGGCCTCCGGAGGAGGATCAGGGAATGAGCGCCGGCGTCCACATGAACGACCCTTCGCGCCTGAGCGCGCGGCCGCAGGCAAAGCTCGAGGGTGAGCTTTCGGCCGGGCTGACGCCGCTCGGGCTGTCCCCTCGGCGCGACGGGCTGCTCTACGTCCCCGCAGGGTACCGAGCGGACCGCCCCGCGCCGCTCGTGGTCCTGCTGCACGGGGCCGGGGGCAACGCGCACCACGGCATCGCGCTGCTGAAGGAGCTGGCGGACGGGGCAGGCCTGCTGCTGCTCGCGCCGGAGTCGCGCCACGCGACCTGGGACATCATCGCCGACGACGCGTACGGCCCCGACGTCGCGTTCCTGGACCGCGCGCTCCGCCAGCTGTTCCGCAGCGCCGCGGTCGACCCGGCGCGGCTCGCCATCGGCGGCTTCTCCGACGGGGCGTCCTATGCGCTGTCGCTCGGGCTCACCAACGGCGATCTGTTCACCCATGTGATCGCCTTCTCGCCGGGCTTCATGGCCCCCGCGGAGCAGCGCGGCCGCCCGCGCATCTTCATCTCGCACGGCACGCAGGACCAGGTGCTGCGGATCGACCCCTGCAGCCGCCGCCTCGCGTCGCTCATCCGGCGCGCGGGCCATGACCTGCGTTACCAGGAGTTCGAGGGCCCGCACGCAGTGCCCCCGGAGATAGCGCGCGACGCCCTCGGCTGGTTCCTGCACGGGGCGGGCTGAGCTCGAAACGGTATGTAAGAAGAAAGAGGGATTGAACCGCCAAGGGCGCCAAGGACGCCAGGAGAGAAGAAGATGTGAGAAGAGAGAGATTGAGCGCCGAGAGCGCCTGGCGAGGAAAGGATAGAGAGGTCTAGATCTCTATTCTCCTCTTGGCCTTGGCGTCTTGGCGGTTTGTTTTCTTCCGCTCTATCTCTCTTCTTCTCTTGCTCTCTTCTTCTCTTGGCGTTCTTGATGGTTAATTCTTTTCCGCTCGCGATACCGGAGCGACGTGAGCGAGCGAGGAGGCCGCCGGGCGAGCCCGCCCGGCGCGTGCCTCACTCCGCGGCGATCGGCTCCCCGCTGTAAACCGTGTGGCTCACCTCGGGGTTGTTCTCGAAGTATGCCTTGCCCGCCAGGCGCTTCACGAGCGGGCTGAACCGCTCCGCGGCCTTGCCGGCGAGGAGGTCGCGGACCAGCGCGACGTCCTCGCGCGCCCGGCTGAGCGTCTCCGGAGCCGTGAGGAACTCCTTTGCCGCCTTCGCCCTGGCCGGCGCGGCCGTCACCGCGTCGCGGAGCGCACCCGCCGCCGCCTTGGCCTTCACCACGGCGCGCTCGGCGGCCGTCTGTTTGATGAGCGGCGCCACCTCGTAGACCAGGTTGGCGGCCGACCCGGCGACCCGGTGCGGCGCGTGGTGGAGCGGGCTCGCGTACTTCGGGTTCTTCTCGAGGAACGCGCGCACCTCGGCCTCCGTGACACCCGCCTCCTCGTAGGCGCGCGCGAGCTCCTGCTCGGCCAGGATGCGCGCCTTGAACATGTACATCTGGATGCGGGAGTAGAAGTTCGTCGCGCCGTCGCCGCTCGTCTCCACCGCGCAGAAGATCGTCCCGGGGTAGCGCGACGTGATCAGCGACTGGACGCCGTCGGAGACGCCCGAGGAGGGCATGCACCCGAACGGCTTCACGCTCACCGTGACGTGCGCCTTCGACTTCACGGCGTTCACGATGAGCTTGCCGACCTCCATGTGCCCCTCGCCGCCGCGGAGGTCGTTGGAGTAGTAGTCCTTCGCCACGTCCGCCACGAGCTCCATGTCCGGAAGGTGGTAGTCGAACAGGCCGAGCGGCAGCGCGAACGCCTGGAAGCCGACGCGCAGCGCCCCCTCGGCGAGGCGCATCGTCGCGAGCCGCTTCGCCACGCCGAACTCGTCCAGGCCGGCGAGGCCGTAGTTGCCCTCGTCGGCGCCGCGCAGGTCGCGCCGCTCGCGGGTGTCGCGGGCGCACTCCCAGATGTTGTAGAGGAGCCACGCGGTCGTGAGCTGGATGTCGTTCTCGCCACCCTCGCTCTCCAGGAACCGCTGCAGGGCGTAGTTGCCGTCGCCCTCGGTCGTCATCGCCCAGAACTCGCCGATGATCGACGTCTTCGCCTTGGGACGGAGCTTGTCCACCCGCACGGCCTCGAACTCCTTGCGCGCCTCGTAGAGCGCCCGGAAGACGTTCGTCTGCTCGTAGAGGGCCTTATAGAGGATGCGCTTCGCGCTCTCCATCGCGCGGTTCGTCGCGCCGGGCTCGATCTCGTAAGGTCGGATGCGGTAGCCGAGCGCGTTCAGCGTGTCGCCGCAGACGATGGCCTTGATGATCGCGATGAAGAAGGCAGGGTTCATCTCGAGGCCGACGTCGTCGCCCGTCGCCTGCGAGAGGCCGCCGGTCTGCTGGAAGAGCATCACCCGGAAGCCGTCGAAGCCCGCGTCGCGGAGCGCCTTCCGGTACTCGGTCACGTACATGCCGAACCGACAGGGGCCGCACGCGCCCGCGGTCAGGAACACGTAGTTCTTGATGATGTCCTCGGTCGGGATCCCCTGCTTGTCGCGCAGATCGATGAGGTACTTCACGAGGCCGCCGACGGTGAAGTACGTCGGGTTGCACTGCCCGCGGTTGCCGAACTCCTTGCCCGCCTGCAGCCCGGCGTTGTCGCTCATCCCGAAGTAGTGGACGTTGTAGCCGAGGCCCTTCAGCGCGCCCTCGCACAGGAAGTCCTGCGCGGCGGTGAGGCCGCTGATGAGGAGCGTCACGTTGTCGCGCTCCTTCTTGGTCATCTTCGGCTTGAGCATGCCGTCGACCCACTGCCGCCGCTCGGCCTTGATCCCGAGCCGCTCGCGCTCCGCCTCCTCGAACGCCCTGAGCTCCGCCTCGATGTCGATGTCAGCCTTGTTGGATCTCGTCTCGCCCACCAGAGGAAGGCGCGTCTTCTGCGTGATCGTCTGTTCCATGGCGTGGCTTCCCTTCGCTTGGATGCTGGAAGGGGGCGGCCGCGCCGTCCCCCCCTCGACCTCGGCCGTAATTCACGCTTCCAAGGGGACGACGGTCCCGTCGGACTGCTTCTTCTTCAGCTGCACAAGCCCCGTCTTCGGCGCCTCCGGCGGCGACGCCGGCGCGACGTAGCTCCGCACCCTCTCGGCGAGCGCGGCGATCTCCCGCTCGAGCGCGGGATCGGTGATCTTGCGCGCCGCCTGCTGCTCCCGCTTCAGCTGGAGCAGCTCGAGCCGCTTCTCGTCGATGCGCTGGACGAGCTGCGCCTTCTTCTTCGCCGCGTCCTCGAGCGCCTCCTCGTGCAGCTTGAGGCTGTGCGCGTACGTCTTCACGCGGATCTTGATCGAGCCGCCCGGCTTGTTTGCGTCGATGTCGTGCAGCGCGGCGTACGGCGTGGCGCTCGCGCTCACGATGCTGTCGATGATGCCGTACGTCGGCGCGTCATGGCCGCACTTGAAGCTCGACAGGTCGAGCAGCACCACGTTCGGGTGGCGGGCGGCGAACTTGACCGCCCAGACCTTCTGCGCGCTGTTCGCCGAGTAGTTCTCCGGCCAGACGTCGTTGATGTCGAGCGGGTGCTGGCCGTTCGCGATCTCGTCCTTGAAGTACCGCGCCAGGTACTCCATGTCGCGCGGGACGGACCGCACCGAGAGGATCGGATAGCCGAGCACCTGGAACTCCTCCGGGATGCCGTGGTTGAGCCCCGGATCCGAGTGGTACGGCCGCCCGACCATCAGGATGGCGACCCGGTTCTCGGCCTCGACCGTCTCCAGGATGGCCCGCCCCTTGTCCTGCAGGTCGCGCTCGAACTGCGAAAGCGCCCGCATCCCCTCGCGGTGCGCGTGGTCGCTCTCGTCCTCGGTGATGCCGAGCCGCGGGCCCCACGTCTCGAACATCCGGCGCGCCGTCAGCGTCATCTCGGAGAACGTGAGCGGCGGGTCGAGGTACTCGATCCCGCGCGTCTTGAAGAAGTCGACCTCCTTCGTGAACGCGGCCTTCATGACGTCCGGCACGCCCGCGACGATCGGGCAGCTCGTCTTGTCCATCACGCCCTCGCCGAAGCTCGGCACGTGCGTGAGGATGGGGAAGAAGATGTAGTGGAGCTTCTTCTCGTCCGAGTGGTGGTGGAACAGGAGGTTGTGGATGTGGGCCTGCGCCACCTTCGAGGGGAAGCACGGGTCGATGGAGCCGTACTTGCCGCCCTCGACCCACATCTCCTCGCTCGTCGCGTCGCTGAAGACGACGTTCTGCTTGGGGATGCCGAGCGCCTCGAAATAGGCGCGGTAATAGGGGCCCGTCGAGTAGATGTTGAGGACGCGCGGGATGCCGATGCGGACGCGGCGCAGGCGCTCGCGCGTCTCGGGGCCGCTCCGCCGGAACGGGCGCGTCGTCTCCACCCGGCGGATGCCGAGGAAGCCCTTCTTGACGACGACGTCCTTCACCGGCGCTCCCTCCGCGGGCAGCGGCGCCGTGTCGTAGAAGTGCCGGAAGGCGAGCTTCGACTCGTAGTCGACGAGGTTCGGGAACTGCTTCGCGATCTTCTTCCGCTCGGCGACGAGCGCGAGCATCGCCTGCTCGCTCTCGACCGTGCCCTTCTCGCACGAGAACCCCGAGATGTAGCGGCTCGTCGTCCCGTCAGGCCGCTTCGCGTCGATGAACGTCCGCTTGCACTCGTTCGGGCAGAAGTGGCAGACCGTCTCCTCGTCGTTCTTCGTCGTGTATTCGAGGGCGATCGCCGCGTCGATGCCGATGAAGGTCGAGCGGCCCCTGCGCTTCACGACCCGGAGCGTCTCGAACGCGGCGCCGAGCGCGCCGGCCTCGCCCGTGTGCGGGTGGACGAACACCTCCGCGCCGGGGACGCGCTCCTTGATGTAGTCGACCTGCGCCTTGACCGCCGCGAGGTTGTACTGCGTGCCGCCCTGGAGCACGTAGCGCGTGCCGAGCGCCGCGAGCCGCGGGATCTGCACGACGTACTGCCACACGTTCTTCGGCAACACCTGCGCGAGGCCGGCGAGCAGCTCCTCCTTCGAGAAGCCCTCCTTCTGGAAGTTCACGCGGTCGGTGTCGAGGAAGACGGCGCAGCCATAGCTGAACTTCGGCGCGAGCTCGGCGCCGAACGCCGTGTCGGCGTACTCGGTCACCTTGAGGCCGAACTGGTCGGCCATCGCCTGGAGCAACATGCCGTTGCCCGCAGAGCACGAGTTGGAGAGGCGGAAGTTCGCTATGTCGCCGTTCTTCATGAACAGGACCTTGATGTCCTGTCCGCCGATGTCGCAGATGACGTCGACGTCGCCGAAGAACTTCACCGCGCTCATCATGTGCGCGACGGTCTCGACGATGTTGACGTCGGCCCTCATGCACTCCTGGAGCACGTCGGCCGCGTAGCCGGTGCCGCCGAACCCGAGCACGTCGAGCGTCGCGCCCTGGTCGGCCACGTACTGCCGGAGCTGGGCGAGCAGCTCCTTCGCGTCCTGGATCGGGTTGCCCTTCGAGAGCTGGTAGGCCTTGCAGACGATGCTCCCTTCCTCGTCGATCAGGACCGCCTTCGACGAGGTGGAGCCGCCGTCGAGGCCGATGACCCCGCGCACCACCTGGCCGGGCTCGAGCTTCATCGGCGTGAACTTCGGGATGCTGTAGAGCTTGCGGAACTCGTCGACCTCGTCCCGGGTCTTCACGAGCGGCGGGCCCGCGCTCTCGCCGAGGCGCGCCTTCCTGCCGTTCGTCATGTACTCGACGAGCCCCGCCTTGCCGGCGTAGCGGCCGACCTCCGGGGCCTCCTTGAGCCCGTACACGCAGGCGCCGAACGCCGCGTAGTACTGCGCGTTCTCCGGGACGAAGATCGTCTCCTCGACCGGCCTGTCCTTCGGCCAGGGATAGCCGCGCTCGTCCCAGGTCTCGGGGATGCGCTTGCGCCAGCACTCCTGGAGGAAGGGGAGGTAGGTGTTGGGGCCGCCGAGCAGGATGACCTTGTGCTTGAGCGTCGAGCCGCGCGTAAGCACCGAAAGGTTCTGGAGGACGATCGCGTCGGCGAGCGAGCAGAGGATCTCCGTCGAGGGGATACCGCTCTTCACGAGGTTCACGATGTCCGTCTCGGCGAAGACTCCGCACTTCGCGGCGACGTGGTGGAGCTTCGAGTCGTCGAAGTGGATCTTCACCACGTCGGACGACGGGAGGCCCACCTTGATCATGCACTTGTCGATGGTGGCGCCCGTGCCGGAGGCGCACTTGTCGTTCATCGACGGGGCGGCTGTCTTGTCGCCCGTCTTCTCGTCCCGCTGGAAGATGATGATCTTCGCGTCCTGCCCGCCGAGCTCGATGACGCTGCCCACGTCGGGGTGCAGGTTCTCGACCGCGAGCGTGACAGCGTTGACCTCCTGAACGAACTTGGCGCCGAGGCCGGCGCAGAGGGGCGCCGCGCCGG
Organism: Sorangium sp. So ce1128; assembly: GCA_051717205.1. GTDB lineage: Bacteria > Myxococcota_A > Polyangia > Polyangiales > Polyangiaceae > Sorangium. The sequence goes on along the minus strand of CP181432.1, from coordinate 11,655,880 downwards.
AGCCCGTCATGAACACCCGCCAGCTCTCCCGGGGAGACGCGGGGAACGTCGCCTCGATGACCTCGAGGAGCTCGAGCACCTTCTCCGGCTGCTTCGTCTGGTGCCGCTGGTAGTCGCTCCAGAGAATCTCGAGCGTCTGCGGATCGAGCACGACCGCCTTCACCGTCGTCGATCCGACGTCGATGCCGACCACGACCGGATCCTGGATCTGCCTTCCCATCGGGGCTCCTCTCACCGCCGTAGCCGGCCACCAGCGGTCCGACTGACTGGCTGGTCAGTCGTGATGGCTACAACGGTATGACACGAAAATCAATTGATTCGGTGCGTCTCAGTGTCCGTGCGTTGTCTTTTCCGCGGCATCTGCGTCCAGGGCGCAAGGTTCCGCCGCTGGGCTCGGCGCTCCGTGCCCTGCGTGTCGTACACCTGCCTCCGATCTTTCCGGAACTTCTCGGGCGGCGCGCCCGCCGGACGCCGCCGCAGAGACATCGAGCCCCAGATGACGGGCCGGTGATGGTAAAGCGACCGGCCCATGGACAAGTCCGAGCGCCGCCAAGCGCTCCTGCGCGCGGCGCGCACCGTGTTTTCCGAGAAGGGCTATCACGAGGCGAAGGTCGATGACATCGTCGCGCTCGCGAAGGTCGCGAAGGGGACTTTCTACCTTTATTTCCCCGACAAGCGCTCGGTGTTCGGCGAGCTCGTGCGCGGGCTCTTCTCGCGGCTCGGCGGCGCCATCCTGCGCGTGGATCCGTCGGCGGACGTGGAGGCGCAGGTCAAGCACAACATCCGCGCGATCGTGGCTGTCCTGCTCGACGATCCGGCGTTGACGAGCATCCTCCTGTCGCACGCGGCGGGGCTCGATCCGGCGTTCGTCAAGGAGCTGCGCGCGTTCCGCCAGGAGGTGAAGCTGCTGCTGGAGCGGAGCCTCGCGGACGGGCAGCGGCTCGGCATCATCGAGCCGGGGGACACGGAGCTCTACGCGACGTTCACGATCGGCGCGCTGAAGGAGGTGCTGTTCGAGAACGCCCTCGAGGAGCAGGCCCGCCCGCGCGAGCGGATCGTCACGGCGCTCTACGACCTCCTGCAGCGCGGCTACCTCCGGATGGACGCCGGGCGCGCGGCGCAGCGCGCGGAAGAGGAAGGGGAGCGCGGCGAGCGGAGCCGCGACCGCGCGCCCGCGACGGGGGACGCCGCGCGCGAGCAGCCGGAGCGGCAGGGCCCGGCGCGCGGCCGCCGCGCCAGGGCAAAAGGGGACTGACCGGCGCGTCAGTCAGGCGGGTGATTACCCCGGTCAGGTCGACAGGGTACGTCCGGCGCCGCGCGCGACGATGTGCTCGATGAAGTTGTGCAGCGTCCGGGGGCCGAGCTGATCCGGGGAGATGCGGTCGAGGAGCGCCGGGACATCGAGGCCCTCGGCCGCGAGGACCTCGCGCCGCCACGCGATGTAGCCGGCGATGACGTCGTGGTCCATCTCGGGGTGGAACTGCACGCCGTAGCAGGTGTTGGTGAAGCGGATGACCTGGTGGTCATCGAGCTCGGTGAACGCGAGGCTGCGCGCGCCCTCGGGCAGCGTGCCGACCGTGTCGATGTGGGTCGCGTGCGTCTCGAAGCTCGATGGGAGCCCGTCGAAGATAGGGTCGTCGGCGCGGCGCTGGACGCGGATCCGGCCGATCTCGCGGCCGCGCGGGTTGCGGATGACCTCGCCGCCGAGGGCCTGGGCGAGGATCTGGTGGCCGAAGCAGATGCCGAACGTCGGGGTGCCGGCGCGCACTACATCGCGCAGCCACGCCTCGGTGCGGAGCATCCAGGGCTCGCGGTGGGGGACGTTGGCCGACGAGCCCGTGATGACGAAGGCGGCGGCCTCGTCGGCGTCGGGCGCGGGGAACTCGTCCGCGCGGGCGTCGAAGGTGGCGTATCCGCCGCGCCAGGCGGCCCCGATCGTCTGCTCGATCAGGGCCGAGAAATGGCCGCGCCGCTCGAGGACCGGGGGAACGGGCTCACCGGTCTTCACGATGACGATCTTCTTGTCTCCTACCACCCTTTCAACATAGCAGAGCGGCCGCCGGGCGAGGGCGGGACTTGGCAGCGCGCGGCGGCAGCGCGAAGATGCTCCCCCATGTCCGCCTATGTCGTGTCGCGCCCGGTCTGGCGTCGGTTTCGCCCGCGTTTCCTGGCCCGCGCCGCGGCGCACGTCAGGGCGGGCGGACACGCGGCCATCGTGCTTCCGGATGAGCGGGTCGATCTCCTCCTCTCCGTCGACGCGCAGGGCGAGCTCACCGAGCTCGGGCTGTGGTCGCTCCTGTCGATCGAGCAGCAGCGCTTCCGCCGGGTGAGCGAGGGCCCGGCGCTGGGGCTCGCGACGGCGCGGGTGAAGCGGCAGTACGAGGGCTCGGTCCTCGACTGGTGCGAGCGCGACAGCGTGCACCCCGGGGCGATCCGCGAGGTGGCGCTCGACTGCCTCGAGTGCGGGGCCTGCTGCCACGACGCGAACGTGGTGCTCGACGACGTGGACCTCTCGCGCTGGCGGGGCGCAGGGCGCGGGGATCTCGCGGGGCGCGCCTACGTGCAGCGGGCGCGGGACGGGAAGATCACGCTGCGGTTCGCGGCGAGCGGGCGCTGCCAGCACCTCTGCGAGGACAGGCGCTGCGCGATCTACGAGATCAGGCCGGACAACTGCCGCGCGTTCGTGGTGGGGAGCGAAGCGTGCCTGTCGGCGCGCGAGGAGACGCTCGGGCTGCGCGACGGGGCGCCTGTCGACGTGGCGCACGTGGCGCGGTAGTTGCGGCGGGCGCGGCCCTCGATCAGGTCGCTGGCGGGCGCGGCCCGCGATCTCGCGACAAGAGAGCGCGATCAGGGCGCCGGCGCGTCCTCCTGAGCCGGCGCGGCCTGATCGCCGCTCGCCGGGGCGCCTCCCGGGGCCGGGGCGCCCTCCGGCGCGGCGACATCCATGGCGCAGCGGAAGCCGATCCAGGCGTGCGCTGTCACCGGCGCCGCGGCGGTGCGGTATGTCGCGGAGAGCTTCTCGGCGCCGTCCAGGAAGCTCCCGCCGCGCACCACCTTGAGCGGGAACGACGGGTCGCCCTGCGGGTTCTCGCCGCCGGGCGGCGGGAAGACGAGGCCGTCCGAGACCCACTCGGACACGTTGCCCGCGAGATCGTAGACGCCCTCCGGCGTGCGATCGCTCGGGTGGGCGCCGGACGCGCAGGTCGCCACGTCGGCGCCGCGCGCGAGGCAGCCCTCGTTGCGGTCGTAGCAGGCGCGCTCGCAGGTCGGCTCGTCGTCGCCCCAGACGTAGGCGCGGCCCGCCGCGCCGCGCGCCGCTACCTCCCACTCCGCCTCCGTCGGCAGCCGGCGGCCCCGGAAGCGGCAGTAGCTCTCGGCCTGGGAGTAGTCGACGCAGTTGATCGGGTGCCCGGTCGCGCCGCGGGGCTCGTTGCAGCGCCGCGACCAGATCTCGGCCTCTCGCTGATCCTGGGGCGCCGCCGGCGCCTGCGCGCCGGGCAGGAGCTCGGGCGTCAGCGAGACGTGATCGGCCGTCGAGCACATGCGCTGCTGCATGCAGGCGCGGTAGGCGCGGACGGTCACCTCGCTGCGATCGATGTAGAACCCGCGGGTGAGCGTCACCTGGCGCGCCTCGCCCGCGCCGCCGATCGTGGCCGTGAGCGGCGCGATGTAGACCATGTCGGCCGGCGGCGCGGGGAGCGCAGCGGCCGCCGCGGCCGACACGGCGGCCGAGGCGCTCTCGGCGGGGGCGGCGGTGGCGACCGCCGGCGCGCCGGCGGGGGCCTTCGCGGCGCGCCCGGCCGGCGACGCCGCGGCCGAGGCGCGCGCGGCGGGCGCTCGCGCCGGCTTCTTGCTGTCGGGCGCCTTCGCCAGGAACAGGAAGTACGCCGCCGCGCCGGCGCCGCCGAGCAGGACCGCCGCGAGGAGGAGCCAGGGCAGCGCCGCGCGCGCAGGGCTGCGGCCGCCCTGCGGCGGGGCGACCGGCGGTGCCACGTGCGGCGGCCCGCCCGCCGGGGGCGCCGCGTACGGCGGCCCGCCCGCCGGGGCGCGGGGTGCGGGGCGGCCGCGGGGCGCGCGGGCGGCGGGGAAGGCGGGCGCGCCGCGGGGTACCCGGCGGGCGCGACCGTCTCGATCATGGAGTCGTCGACCTGCGCGGTCCGGGAGCCACCTGTCGCGAACGCGCTGGCCGCGCCCGCCGCGCCGCCCGTGGCGCCGGCAGCGCGGGCGTCCGCGAAGCCGCTCGCGCCGCCGGGGCTCACCTTGACAACGGCGGGCCGCGCCGGGGCGGGCGCGAGCGAGTCGGCGAGCACCGTCGGCCCGACCGGCGAGCCGACCTCTCCTGTCCCGACGCCGAGCCCGCGTGCGGCCGCGTACTCCGCTGTCGACATGCCCCCGGCGTGCTCCGCGCCGGGTGCGTCGGGCCACGCGCCCGATCCCGCGCCCGACCCGGCGCGCTCGCCGCGCGCCGCGGCCGAGAGCGCGTCCCAGAACTCGCCAGCGCTCGTGAAGCGGTGCTTCGGCTCGATGGAGAGCGCCTTGTCGAGCACGCGCTCGATCGCCTCCGGCGCGTCCGGGAGGCCGCGCGCCCGCAGCGTCGGGCGCACCGCCGGGTCGGCCGAGGCGATGTAGAGCTGCGTGGGGTCGTCCCCCTCGAGCGCGCGCTTGCCGCTCACGAGCTCGACGAAGATGAGCGCGAGCGCGAACACGTCGGTCCAGGGGCCGGTCGCGCCGCGGGCCTTGTTGAACTGCTCGGGCGCCCCGTAGCGCGGCGTGAACGCGCTCGGCCCCTGCCGGGTCGCCGCGAGCGCCTCGGTGAAGGTGGGGTGGTCGGCGAGCACCTTCGCGATGCCGAAATCGAGCACCTTGAGCGTCCGCACCCCGCCGACGTCGGTGAGGAACAGGTTGGCGGGCTTCACGTCCCGGTGCGCCACCTTGTGCGCGTGCGCGACGGCGAGCGCGCGTGCGGCCGGCGAGAGGAGCTGGAGCGCCTCGGGGATCGACATGCCGGCCTCGCCGCGGTCGCGCCTGTCGCGGAGGTACTGCCCGAGCGTCTGGCCCTCCAGCCACTCCAGCACGAGGTAGGGCACCCACACGCCGGCCCGGGTGGTGAACGCGCCGACGTCGAGCGCCTGCACGATGCCCGAGGTGGCCCGCGACAGCCGGTGCAGGATCCGCCCCTCTCCGCGCAGCGTCTCGAGCAGCGCGTCGCGCTCTGCGGCGTCGAGCGAGGTCGGCAGCTTCAGGCACTTGATCGCGATGAGCTCGCCGAAGCCCTCGTGCACCCCGCGGTAGACGACGCCGAACCCGCCGTCGCCGATGACCGCGGCGACGCGGTACTTCCCCTCGATGGTGTGTCCCGCGAGGCCGAACGGGTCGTCGAAGGGCTCCGTCATGCCCCGCTCCTAGCGCGGAGCTGTCCCCAGGCAAAGGGGGTCGGCGCCCGGCCTGGCTCCGCTTGCATCCGGCGGCGCGCGGCGCCATGCCGGCGGTCATGAAGACACCGCGAGCGCTCGTGATCCTGGCCGAGGGAGCTGAGGAGATGGAAACGACCATCATCGTCGATGTCCTGCGGCGCGCCGAGGTCGAGGTCGTCCTCGCCGGGCTCGACGGCCCGGGGCCGGTGCGCTGCAGCCGCGGCGTGCGCCTCGTGCCCGACGCGGAGCTCTCGGCGGCGGCGGGCGACTTCGACGTCGTCGTCCTGCCGGGCGGCAAGGGCGGCGCCGACCGGCTGGCCGCCTCGCCGGCCGTCGGGGAGCGCCTCCACGCGCAGGCGCAGGCGGGCCGCGCGGTCGCGGCGATCTGCGCGGCGCCGCTCGCGCTCGCGGCGCACGGGCTCTTCCAGGGCAGGAGGATGGCGTGCCACCCGTCCGTGAACGACGTTGTGTCGGCCCACGGCGAGCTCGTCGCGAGCCCGGTCGTGGAGGACGGGCAGCTCGTGACCAGCCAGGGGCCTGGCACCGCGCTTCCGTTCGCGCTCGCGCTCGTCGCGCGGCTCCGCGGCGAGGAGGTCGCGGCGAAGGTGCGCGCGCCCATGATGCTGCCGTCCTGAGCGAGGGCGGCGATCGGCCGAGCGCGCGTTCGGGTCGCGTCTTCCGGAAGGCGGGCCTGGCGAGCGAGACCGGCGCTCGGCCCACCGCGTTTCCGGGTCGCGCGTTCCGGAAAGCGGCTCCAGCGACCCCGATCCGGGGTCCCGAGATCGCGCGGCGGGGTCGATGGAGGTCTCGCGACCCCCTTGGCGGCTCTCGCGACCCCCTTGGCGGCTCTCGCGACCCCCCCGGGCTCTCGCGACCCCCCTCGGCGGACGTCGAGATTCAGGATTCAGTTCTCCGGACTTGCAGCCGATGCGCCAGAGAGTCGACATCGACACGCGATGTTCGAGCATGCGAGCCGTTCAATCTTCGTGACGTCGCCGCGCTGTCGTTTCCCCGCGCGGAACAGGCGCGCCGCCACCGCGACGCCGCGAAGAGCGCGCCGAGGAGCACCACGAGGCCGTCCGCGGAGCCGCCTGGCTGCGCGCCGGCCGAGCAGCCGACCGGATCGAGCTGCGGCGGCGGCGGCTCCGGCGGCGGCGCCGGGCGGGGTCCGGCGAGCTGCTCGCCCGCCGTCACGACCAAGAGCCCGTCGTGAAGGAGCGGGAAGGGTTGGCCGATGAAGCCGTCCGGGTCCGCGTGCCAGAGCAGATCGCCGCGCAGCCGATCGAGGGCCAGCAGGCGCGACTCGAAGCCGATCACGAGCGTGTCCGCGTCGGCCGCGATCGTGCCCATCTCCAGGCCGCCGTGGAAGAAACAAGAATCATCGAGATGCTCGGAGACGAAAGGCACGCTCGAGAGCGCCGAGAGGTCCCATTGACGCGCGACGGCGCCGGTCGCGGGGTCGAGCTGGAAGAGGTGCTCGTGGAGGCCGACGTAGAGGTCGTCGCCGAGGACCTCGAAATGCAGGCGATCGCTTGGCCAGTCGGTCACGGTCACGAGCGCCTTCGGATCGAATGCCCAGCTCGGCGCGCTCGCGCCCGCCTCGTGGGCGTAGAGCACGGTCTCCTCGGGAAACGAGAGCTCCCAGAGCACGGTGTCCTGCCAGGCCCGCACATGCTCCGGGTAACCGCTTGTCTGGATCGTCCACGCGACGCTGCCCTGATCATCCAGGAACGTGAGCTCCTGATCGTTGCCCTCGTCGAAATCGAGCGTCCAGCCATTGGCGAGCCGCACCTCCGACCCGAACGTGGCCGATCGGGCGAGCGGCGCCCCGCTCGGCGTCGCGCGCGCGACAGGCACGCCCGTCGCGGGATCCAGATCCCGGGTGAACGTCTGCATCGGAGTCGCCGTCTCGATGGTGCCGTTCACGACCAGATGACCGGGAAATAGCTCGCATGTGGCCTGGGTAAGTTTCTCCGGGTAATACGTCCAGCGGCGCTCACCCGTGCGCGCATCGAGCGCGACGACCGCGTTGTCGTCGTTGATCTCGAACGACGTCGCGGTGGCGTCGGCCGCCTGACCGAGGATCGCGGACGCACAGACCATCGAAGTCACAAGGCAACGGTTCATGACGATCGCTGAATGCAGTCCTCGTTCCATGTGATCTCGCGCGATTTCCCGTGCAGGTGCCGCCAACCGCGTTGACAGCTGCCATCCGAGATGTGCACCTCATCTCGTCATCGCGCCAGCTGCTCGGGTCCGGGTCTCGTGAAGCGCGGCTGGCGAGACGCGCGCATCGAGGGGCGCCCATGAAGGCGGCGCGATGGAGCCGTCGCAGCCTGTCGGCCAGAGCTCACGCCCCGGTCATCGGGGACCGGCGGCGTGGGCGCGAGCCTCGTGGACGCGGCGCTCACAGGCCTTCAGATCGGCGCGGGCCGTCGGTTCGGACACGTTCAAGAGCTCGATCCGGCGCTCGACGGGCATGCAGTAGGGGATCGCAGTCCACAGCCTCGGATCATCGGCGTCGCGGAGCGGCATGAGCTCGGCCCACAGCCGCGCGGTCCGGTCCTCGGACGCGGTGACGACGCGCCTCCCGTCAGGGCTCCACGCGGCCGAGCTGACCGCGCCCTCATGGCCGCGGAGCACCAGGAGCTCCGCCCCCGCGTCTGCGCTCCACAGCCGCGCGGTCTTGTCCTCGGACGCGGTGGCGACGCGCCTCCCGTCAGGGCTCCACGCCGCGGAGCTGACCGCGCCCTCGTGGCCGCGGAGCACCACCAGCTCTGTCGGCGTGTCGGCGCTCCACAGCCGCGCGGTTTTGTCCTCGGACGCGGTGACGACGCGCTGGCCGTCGGGGCTCCACGCGGCGGAGCTGACCGCGCCCTCGTGGCCGCGGAGCACGAGGAGCTCTGCCGCCGTGTCGGCGCTCCACACCCGGGCGGTCCTGTCCTTGGACGCCGTGACGATGCGCCTCCCGTCGGGGCTCCACGCCACCGCGCTGACCCAATCCTCGTGTCCGCGGAGCACGAGGAGCTCTGTCGCCGTGTCGGCGCTCCATACTCGGGCGGTCCTGTCCTTGGAGGCGGTGGCGATGCGCCTCCCGTCGGGGCTCCACGCCACCGCGCTGACCCAGCCCTCGTGTCCGCCGAGGACCAGCGGCGCTGCCTCGCCGCCGTCAGCCCTCCATACCCGGGCGGTCTTGTCCCACGAGGCGGTGGCGATGCGTCTGTCATCGGGGCTCCACGCCGCCGCCGTGACCCGGCCCTCGTGACCGCGAAGGACCAGGAGCTCGGTCCTCCCGCCCGCCCTCCAGACCCGCGCGGTCTCGTCCCATGACGCCGTCGCCACGCGCTCGCCGTGATGGCTGAACGCCGCCGACTGGACCCAGTCCTCGTGACCACGGAGGTCTGAGAGCTCCGCCGCGCCGTCGGTGCTCCAGACCCGCGCCCTCTTGTCCCATGACGTCGTGACGATGCGCCTCCCGTCCGGGCTCCACGCCGCGGAGACGACCTCGCTCTCATGGCCGCGAAGCACGAGGAGCTGCGCCGTGCCGTCGGCGCGCCACACCCGAGCCGTCCGGTCGTGGGACGCCGTGACGATGCGCTCTCCGTCGGGGCTCCACGCCGCGGAGACGACCTCGCCGTCGTGGCCGCGAAGCACGAGGGGCTGCGCCGTCCCGTCGGCGCGCCACACCCGCGCGGTCCTGTCCTTGGAAGCGGTGACGACGCGCTGGCCGTCGGGGCTCCACGCCGCCGAGCTGACCCAGCCGTCGTGGCCGCGGAGCACGAGGGGCTCCGCCGCCCCGTCGGCGCGCCAGACCCGCGCCGTCTGGTCGTAGGACGCGGTGACGACGCGCTTGCCGTCAGGGCTCCACGCCGCGGAGGCGACCTCGCCCTCATGGCCGCGAAGCACCAGGCGCGCCGTGTTCTCGTCCGCGCTCCAGACCCGCGCCGTCCGGTCGTAGGACGCGGTGATGATGTGCCTGCCGTCGGGGCTCCAAGCCGCCGAGCTGACCGTGCTCTCGTGACCACGCAGGACCGCGAGCTCTTCCGCGCCATCGGCGCTCCAGATCCGCGCCGTCCGGTCCGAAGACGCGCTGACGATGCGCCGGCCGTCAGGGCTCCACGCCACCGCCGTGACCGAGCCCTCGTGGCCGCGGAGGAGGACGGGCTCCCCCGTCCCGTCGGCGTTCCACACCTGCGCGGTCCTGTCGTAACACGCGGTCACGATGCGCCGGCCGTCGGGGCTCCACGCGGCCGCGACCACCGTGTCCGGATGGGGGCGCACCACGCTGCTGATCCCGCTGCGGAGCGTCATGAGCGCGAGGTCGGCCCACCCCTTCGGCACCTCGGGCGCCTCCTCGATCTCGCGCAGGAGCGCGAGCGCGGTCGTGGGATCGCCCCGCAGCTCGCGCGCCCTGGCCACGCGCGTGGCGTTGCGGGTCTGGCGCGCTTCGGCCTTCACACGATCCGCTTCCCTCTTCGCGGTCTCTCTCTCCTGGCTCGCCCGCACCGCGAGGATCGACACCAGCAGGGCGACCGCCGCCAGCGCCACGAACGCGCCTGTCGCGAGCTGCCTGCGCACGCGCCGCGCGCGCATCGTGAGATCGATGACAGCCTGGAGATACCGCAGCTCGCGCCTGCCGATCCCGACGTCCGAGCCCGGCCCGAGCTCGGCGCGCCGGTGCTCGAGCCATGCCCGGGCGTCCTGGGCCTTCTGATCGCGCCAGAGCAGGCGATCGTCCTCGCCGCTCTCTTCCCACCGCTGGGCCACGGCGCGCAGCCGGGTCAGGAACTGCGCGTCCTGCTCGCTCTCCCCCAGCCACTGCGTCAGCCTCTCCCACCGCTCGATCAACGATTCGTGGACAAGCTCCACCGTCGTGCCCGCGCGCTCGCCGGACTGCTCGATGAGCAGGAGCCGCGCGTCGGCGAGGTGGCGGACCACCTGCTCCACCACGCCGCCGTCCTCCGCGAGCGCGCGGAGCTCGTCGAGCGGCACCACGGCGCGGGTGCGCTCCGGCGTGACCAGGCGCAGGAACACCTCCCGGCAGAGCCGCTGGTCGTGCGACGACAGCCCCGCGCGCACGGCGTCCGCGTGCGTCGACAGCGCGCCCGCGACCCCGCCGAGCTTGTCGTAGCTGTCCTGCGTCAGGAGCCGGCGCTTCCGGTCCCGCGCCTCCCACAGCTTCGCCGCGGTGAACTGGAGGAGCGGCAGCGGGCTGCGCGTGCGCTCGAGCGCGCCGAGCATGCCCTCGATCATGGCCTCGCTCTCGAACTGGTAACCGGCCGCCTGGATCGGCCGCGTCAGCGCCTCGCGCAGCCGCTCGCGCCTCATCGGCGGGAGGAAGACCAGCCCGCGCGTCACCTCGGCCAGGAAGGCGCGATCGTCCGCCACGCGATCGACGAAGTCCGAGCGGATGGAGAACATCACGCGCAGCGGTGACGAGGCGTCGTCGGCCGCGCCCTCCAGGCACGCGATGAACGCGCGCCGCTCGGCGGGGTCAGAGCCCAGTGTATAGAGCTCCTCGAACTGATCGACGAAGAGCAGGATGCGGTGCCGGCCTCCCCCTGCGCGACAGCGCGCGCGCAGCCAGGCGCCGAGGAGCCCGGGCCGGGCGCGGAGGTCCTCGGCGAGCTGATCCGGGTCTCTCCCGCCCGGCAGGCTCGGCCGAGCGCCCCCCGGCGCCTCCGCGGAGACCTGCGCGAGCACGTCGGCGAGCGCGGCGAGCGGCCTCCGCCCGGGGCGCAGGATGAACGACTCCCAGCTCTCTCCCGAGCGCTTCAAGGCCGGGATCACGCCCGCGCGCACGAGCGACGACTTGCCCGCGCCCGAGGGCCCGGCGACGACCACGAGGGGCTGGTTGCGCAGGCGCCCCGTGATGATGGCGATGTCCCGATCGCGGCCGAAGAAGCGCCCCGCGTCCGATTCCTGGAAGGCGGAGAGGCCGGCGAACGGATCCTCGTCCTCGCCGAGCGAGGTGGCGTGCCGGCGGGCGAGGAGCGGCTCGAGCTCGGCCAGGAGCTCCTCGGCCGAGCCGAAGCGCTCCTCCTTGCGCTTCTTCAGGCAGCGGTCGATGATGGCGCCGAGCGCGCCGATGTCGGGGCGCTTCGCGATCACGCTCGGCATGGGCTCCTCGAGCGCCGCGACGCGGATGAGCTCGACCATCGAGAGCGGCGCCAGCGGGTGCGCGCCCGTGCACAGCTCGTAGAAGATGATGCCGACGGCCCAGATATCGACGCGGTGATCGCTCTCCTGCTCCAGCCACTGCTCGGGTGATATGTACGGGATCGTGCCGAGGAGCGCGCCTTTCTGGGTCAGGTTGGACCCCTGCATGAGCGTCGCCCCCGAGCCCCGGGCCGTCGAGAGCTCTTTGACCATCATCTGCTTGGCGATCCCGAAATCGAGCACCTTGACCTTGCCGACGTCGGTCAGGAAGATGTTCTCCGGCTTGAGATCGCGGTGGACGATCCCGAGCTTGTGAGCGCAGGAGAGCGCGCGGACGACCGGGAGCATGAGCTCGATGGCGAGGCTCGGCGACACGATCCTGGACGCGGTGTCCTTCTTCGTGGGCGGCTCATCCGCGCCGTGAGGCTCCTGCTCGGCCATCCAGCTGCGCAGCGTGCGCCCCTCGAGGTATTCGAGCACCATGTACGGGGACCCCTGGAGCACGTCGACCTCGTAGATCACCACGATGTTCTCGTGCTCGCAGGACGCCGTGCTCCGCGCCTCGTTCAGGAAGCGCGCGGCCCCCTCGTCATCGTGCTTGCGCAGGATCTTGATGGCGACCAGGCGGCCGAGCCTCGTATCGCGGGCGAGGAACACGGCCCCCATGCCGCCCTCGCCCAGCTTCCGGATGATCTCGTAGTGCTTGATGGTCGCGCCGGGCTCGAGCGGCGCGCGATCCCAGGGAGCGAGGCCGGCGCCGGCGTCGGGGGGGAGCCGCACGGTCTCGTTCGCGAGGTGCGCGAGCGCGCTTGTCGTTCCGGCCATCGGGGGGCCCTCGAGGCCGATCATGTCAGTCGGCGTGAAGAGCAGAGCGTTGTCCTGAAGGTCCGCTCGCCCATCGTGCGACGGGGTGTCCTGTTCCTGGTTCATAGTCCACCGGTCCCTGTGTGATCTCTGGCCAGGTTCCCACGGGGGGCATACCGCGTAAACGCCATGGAGGATCTTCGACGCCGCAGTGTGGCTCGTCCCGCCGACGCTCGCGAACCCTCCAGTCGCGCTTCCGCCAGCGCCGCCGACGCAGGGTTACGTTCGCGCTGCAGCGCAGCTCGGCTCATGCCCCCAGAGAGGAGGTGGATGCGTTGGCGCGTTATCGATCCTGCGCTGGCCCGGCCTGGATTCCGGCGCAGCGGCGAGTGTATGACATCGATGCTCAATAAAAGTGAAACGTAAATGTCTCCCGGGCCGTTCGGCGCAGCAGTAGAGACAAACGTAATGCGTCTCTCGGTCAACCAGCACCTGACGTGCCGGTGAGCGCGATGCACGCGCCCTCCTCGGGGGCCGCCGGCAGCGCGATCGTACGACGGTCCGGGCCGGAGGAGCCGATCGCCCGCGCGAGGCTGCTCGCGTGGGGGCTCGGGTTGGTTGCGTCAATGGTCCTCGGTGCGGTGATATCCTTTCTGTTCTTCCGCGCGACGCCGCCAGAGATCGTCGGCCCGACGGCGACAGTGACGCCGCCGCCCCCGCCCGCGGTGGGGCAACCTCTCCGCCTGCACGGCTCGAACACGCTGGGGGCGGAGCTCGTCCCGGCGCTCGCCGAGGGGTTCCTTCGCCACGAGGGCGCCGTCCATACGACGCGGGCAAAAGGGGAGGACGGGCACGCCTGGGTCGTGAGCGGGGTGCTTCCTGGCGCGAAGGAGACGATGCGCATCGAGATCGACACCGCCGGCTCGGAGACCGCGTTCACGGGTCTCGCCAGGGGGGCGTGCGATCTCGGCATGGCGTCGCGCCCTGTGCAGCCACAGGAGCAACAGGAGCTCCGGGCGGCGGGCGCCGGCGAGGTGGCCTCGCCGGCGCAGGAGCACGTCATCGGTCTCGACGGCATCGCCATCGTCGTGCACCCCGAGAACGCGCTGCGTGAAATGACGATGGCCGATGTGGCCGCGCTCTTCTCGGGAGAGACCTCCAGCTGGCCTCCTACGAGCAAGGTGCAGGGGCCTGTCCGCGTGTACGCGAGGGACGAGGCCTCGGGCACCTTCAGCATGTTCAAGATGCTCGCCCTCGGAGACCGACCGCTCGTCGCTTCTGCCAGGCGCCTCCGCACGAACGAGGAGGTGGCCGCCGCCGTGGCTGCCGACGAGGGCGGGGTCGGCTTCGTGGACATGGTCGACGTGGGCCGCGCCACGGCGGTCGCGCTCTCCGACGGCGGGGCGGCGGCCCTCGTCCCCACGCCGTTCACGGTCAAGACCGAGGATTACCCCCTCTCGCGTCGCCTGTTCCTCTACAGCCCACGTCCGCCGCGCCACCCGCTGGCAGCGAAGCTCGTCGAGTTCGCGCTCTCCGACGACGGGCAGCGGATCGTCGCCTCCACCGGCTTCGTCGACCTGCACGCGAGCGACATCTCGCGGCCGCACGACTCATGCGCCGCCGGGCCGCGCGCCTGCCCTGCCAGCTACGCCAGCGCGGCCCGGACCGCGAAGCGCACCTCCGTGACGTTCCGGTTCCAGCCGGGCAATGCTCAGCTCGACAGCCGCGGGCAACACGACGTCCTTCGCCTGGCCAACGCGCTGCGCGCGCAGCGACATGACCGCGTTCTCCTGTTCGGCTTCTCCGACGGTCAGGGCCTCGCAGACGTGAATCTGCGTCTGTCGAGGGTGCGCGCCGAGCAGGTGGCCGCCGCGCTCAAGGTCCAGGGCCTCCGCGTGGAGGCCGTCGAGGGGCTCGGCGCGGCGATGCCGATCGCGAGCGACAGCACGCCGGAGGGGCGCGAGCGGAACCGTCGCGTGGAGGTGTGGGCGCTCGCGGCGCCGTGACGGGCTGCCCGCGCGAAGCCGCCGCGGGGCGGCGCAGAAGCCGGCCCTTCCCTGGCCAGACCGCTGGCGGGCGGAACTAGAATGGCGGCCGGCCGGCGCGCTCCAGGACGTGCGCCACTGCGGCCGGCGAGGAGAGGTGAAATGCGAGCCATGGTCATCCCCGCCTTCGGCGGGCCCGAGCTGTTCGAGCTGCGTGAGGTAGAGCGACCTTCGCCCGGCCCAGGCGAGGTCCTGGTGCGCGTCATCGCGTCGGGCACGAACCCGGTCGACGCGAAGATCCGGGCCGCCGGCGCATGGGCGCAGATCGCGCCGCCGGCGGTCCTCGGCTACGACGTCTCCGGGGTCGTCGAGGCGGTCGGCCCGGGCGTCCGCGACCTCGCCCCCGGCGACGAGGTCTTCTACACGCCGGAGATCTTCGGCAACCAGTCGGGCAGCTACGCCGAGTACAACGTCGCCCCCGCGTCGATAGTCGCCAAAAAGCCGCGCGGCATGTCGCACGTCGAGGCGGCCGCCGTCCCGCTCGCGGGCGGCACCGCGTGGGAGGCGATCGTGCGCCGGCTCGCGGTGAAGCCGGGGGAGACGGTGCTCATCCACGGCGGCGCGGGCGGCGTGGGCTCGTTCGCCGTGCAGTTCGCCCGCGTCGCCGGCGCCCGCGTGCTCGCCTCCGCCGGCGCGGCCAACCAGGAGCTGCTGCGCGGGCTCGGCGTCGACCGCCCCATCGACTACACGTCCGAGGACCCGGCCGACGTCGCCCTGAGCGAGACGGGCGGCGCCGGCGTCGACGCTGTCTTCGACACAGTGGGCGGAGATCTCGTCGCGAAGAGCCTGCGCGCGACGCGCCCGGGCGGCCGCCTCGCCTGCATCCTCGCGCCGCGGGGGGATCTGTCCCCGCTCTACCTCAAGAACCAGACGCTCCATGGCGTCTTCCTGACCCGGGAGGGCGCGCGCCTCCGCGAGATGACGCCGATCTTCGAGCGAGGGCTCGCGTCGCCCCTCATCGCCGGGGTGCTGCCGCTCGAGCAGGTCGCCGAGGCGCACCGGCGCCTCGACTCGGGCCACGGCGCCGGCAAGCAGATCCTCGCGATCGCGAAAGGCTGAGCCGCCCGCCCGCCGCCCGTCGCCGCCCGCCCGCCGCCCGTCGCCACCCGCCCGCTGCCCGTCGCCACCCGCCCGCTGCCCGTCGCCACCCGCCCGCTGCCCGCCGCCGCCCGTCGCTGATCGGGCCCGTTTGCAGGACCACAACCGCGCGCGGTTGGCCTTATACTGCGCCGCGTGCTGCCGCTGCTCGCCCTGACAGTCGTCGTCGTGCTGTGCCTTGGCTACCGCTTCTACGGGAGGCTCGTCGCGCGCAACTACGCGCTCGACGACAGCGTGGTGACACCTGCGGTCAAGGTGAACGACGGCGACGACTACGTGCCCACGAAGCCGTTCTACCTCTTCGGGCAGCACTTCAGCGCCATCGCCGCCGCCGGGCCGATCGCGGGGCCGATCCTCGCCGGCCAGGCGTTCGGGTGGCTCCCGTGCGTGCTCTGGATCGCGATCGGCGTCGTGTTCATCGGCGCGGTGCACGACTTCTCCGCGCTCATCGCGAGCGTCCGCCACGAGGCCGAGAGCGTCGCAGAGATCGCGAAGCGGCACATCGGCCGGCGCGCCTGGCTGTCGATGATGGTCTTCATCTGGCTCGCGCTCTCCTACGTGATCGTCGCCTTCACGGACATCACGGCGAGCACCTTCGTCGGCAAGACCGAGGAGTTCGAGGGAGGCACGTTCCAGTTCAACCCCGGCGGCGCCGTCGCCGCGGCGAGCGCCGCGTACCTCGGGCTCTCCGTCGTCATGGGCGTGATCGACCGGTACCTCAAGCCGCCGCTCTGGCTCACCACCCTGATCTTCGTCCCCGCGACGCTCGGCGTCGTCTGGATGGGCACGAAGATCTCGACCGCGTTCGTGCTGCCCGTCGACAACCCGCAGCGCGCGTTCGGCCTCATCATCCTCGTCTACTGCTTCGTGGCCTCGCTCCTGCCGGTCTGGCTGCTCCTCCAGCCGCGCGGCTACCTGGGCGGGTTCGTCCTCTACATCGCGCTCGCGGTCGGCGTGATCGGGATCTTCTTCGGGAACCTCCGGTACCCGGGGGAGTTCGAGCTCCGGCAGCCCGCGTTCACCACGTTCAACGCCCCCGGCGCGACCGGCGCGCTCTTCCCGTTCCTGTTCGTCACCATCGCCTGCGGCGCCTGCTCCGGCTTCCACGGGCTCGTCTGCTCCGGGACCACGTCCAAGCAGATCTCGAAGGAGTCGCACACGCACGCGGTCGGCTACGGCGCGATGCTGGCCGAGGCGTTCGTCGCGCTGATCGCGCTCGCGACGCTCGTCATCGTGGCGCAGGGGACGAAGCTGCCCGGGCCGGGCAAGATCTACGGCGACGGGATCGGCAAGTTCCTCACCGTGATCATCGGCAAGGAGCACTTCCTCTTCGCCGCGACGTTCGGCGCGATGGCGTTCTCCACCTTCGTGTTCGACACGCTGGACGTCTCGACGCGCCTCAGCCGCTACATCCTCGAGGAGCTGTTCCACTGGAAGGGCAGGGTGGCGTCCGCGGCGGCGACCGCGCTCTCGCTGGCGCCGCCGACGCTGTTCATCATGACCGCGCGCCCGCCCGCGCCCGGCGTGCGCCCGGCGTACCTCGACTTCTGGACGCTGTTCGGCACGAGCAACCAGCTGCTCGCGGCGCTGACGCTGCTCGCGGTCACGGTCTGGCTGCACCGCGAGAAGCGGCGCATCTGGTACACGGCGATCCCGATGGTGTTCGTCATGGCGATCACGGTGTGGGCCCTCGTCCTCCAGGTGCGGACCGCGCTCGACGCGGTGCGGACCGAGGGGCTCGCGCTGAACGCGACGACGATGAACGGCCTCGTGGGGCTCGCGCTGCTCGGGCTCGCTGTGTCGCTGCTGGTCGAGGCGGTGAAGGCGATGAAGAACGGGCCGGCCGCGGAGCCGGTGGCCGGCACGGCGCGCTGAGGTCGCCCGGGCGCTCGGGGACAGCGGGCGCCGGGCGCTGGCAGAAGGACGGCGCGCGTCGGCAGAGGCCAGGGGGCCGCGGGCGCCCGGGCGTCACCCCGCCGCGGCGCGCTCGCGCACGCGCTGCTCGGCCAGCCGCTCGGCGGCGAGGTGCGGCGGGGCGCCGTCGACCTTCGCCATCTCGAGGACCAGGAGGACCGTGTCGTAGATCGCGTGGACGCGCCGCTCGACCTCCGCGCGGGACCAGCCGAAGAGATCCGCGCCGCCGCTCAGCACGCCGCCCGCGTTGGCGACGACGTCGGGCACGTAGAGGACGCCGCGCGCCGCGAGCGCGTCGCCGTGGCGCGGCTCGAGGAGCTGGTTGTTGGCCGCGCCGGCGACGATCTCCGCGCGGAGCGCCTGCACGGCGCGGTCGTCGAGGACGCCGCCGAGCGCGCACGGGGCGAAGATGTCGGCCTGGACCGAGGCGATCTCGTCCGGCGCCGCGACGGAAGCCCCGAGCTCGGCCGCTACGTGGCGGGCGCGCTGCGCGTCGACGTCCGCGACGATGAGCCGCGCGCCCGCCCGGTGGAGCTCGGCGGCGAGCCGGCTGCCGACGCTGCCGCAGCCCTGAAGCGCGACGGTCCGGCCCGCGAGGTCGTCGCTGCCCCAGCGGTGGCGGGCCGCCGCCTGGATGGCGCGGAGCACGCCCCTCGCGGTCCACGGCGACGGGTCGCCCCCCTCGCCGGCGAGGCCCTTGACGTGGCGCGTCTCGCGCCGGATGAGCTCCATGTCGGCGGGCGTGGTGCCCACGTCCTCGCCGGTGATGAACCTGCCGCCGAGGCGCTCGATGAAGCGCCCGTGCGCGCGGAAGAGCCGCTCCCGGTCGAGCGGCTCCGCGCCGCTGCGGAGGACGACCGCCTTGCCTCCACCGACCTCCATGCCCGCCAGCGCGTTCTTGTAGGTCATGCCGCGCGACAGGCGCAGCGCGTCCACGAGCGCGTCCTCGTCGCTCGCGTACCGGAGGAGCCGCGTACCGCCGAGCGCCGGGCCCAGCGCGGTGCTGTGGACGGCGATGATCGCGCGGTAGCCCGCGGGCTCGTCCGCGCAGAACAGCACCTGCTCGTGTCCCATGGCGGCCAGGGTGTCGAACACGCTCTTCATGCCGCGCCGAGCGTACCACCCCGCGGCGGCCACCTGGGCCGGCGCGCCCGGCGTCCAGCCCTCGCCGCGGCTCACCCGGCGCGGCGGGGCGGCCAGGCTCGGCGGGCAGCGCGGTGGTGATGGATCCGACGATGGAGGCGGGGGGAGAGAAGAAAATAATCGAATCATATCAATAATTTAATCGCATCGTGAGGGCATCGCTCGGTGCGCGCACGAGCGCCGCCGGCGGCGTCCTCCCTCTCAGGTCCGAAAAGCGCCAGAGGCGCGGCGTCCCCCGCGCTAGACGCTCCGCATGCGCCTCGACGAAGACGCTTGCTACCGCGCGCTCGAGACCCGCGACCATCGCTTCGACGGTCGCTTCTTCACGGGCGTGCGCTCCACGGGCATCTATTGTCGCCCGGTCTGCCCGGCGCGCACGCCGAGGCGGGAGCGCTGCGTCTTCTTCCCCTCGGCGGCCGCCGCGCAGGAGGCTGGCTACCGCCCTTGCTTGCGCTGCCGCCCCGAGGCCTCGCCCGGGACGCCCGCGTGGCTGGGCACGTCGGCGGTCGTCTCGCGGGCGCTCCGGCTCATCGCGGAGGGCGCGCTGGACGACGCGGACGCCCCGGCGCTCGCCGCGCGGCTCGGCGTGGGCGAGCGCCACCTGAGGCGGCTCTTCCTGCGGCACGTCGGCGCCCCCCCGCTCGCGGTGGCGCAGACGCGGCGCCTGCTCTTCGCGAAGAAGCTCCTCGACGAGACCGCGCTCTCCATGACGGAGGTGGCGCTGTCGTCGGGGTTCTCGAGCGTCCGCCGCTTCAACGACGCGATCCGCGCCACCTACGCGCGGACGCCGCGCGAGCTGCGCCAGGCCGCCGCGAAGCGGGGCGGCGGGGCGGCGCGAGCCGACGCCGG
The DNA here is from genome assembly GCA_051717205.1 of Sorangium sp. So ce1128. Lineage (GTDB taxonomy): Bacteria > Myxococcota_A > Polyangia > Polyangiales > Polyangiaceae > Sorangium. The sequence goes on along the minus strand of CP181432.1, from coordinate 11,636,454 downwards.
CGCGCCGGACATCGCGCTCCGCCTCCCGTTCCGCCCGCCTCTCGACTGGGGCGCCCTCGCGGGCTTCCTCGGGGCGCGCGCGATCCCCGGCGTCGAGTCCGCGGGCCCTGGCGCGTACTGCCGCACGGTGCGCGCGGCCGGCGGGCACGGCGTTGTCGAGGTGCGCCCGGTGCCCGGCGAGCCTTACCTCCTCGCGCGGCTGCGTCTGCCCGGCACCGAGGGGCTGATCCACTGCGCCGAGCGCCTGCGGCGGCTCTTCGACCTCGGCGCGGACCCCGACGCGATCGCGGCGCACCTCGGGGCCGACCCGCGGCTCGCCCCGTGGGTCGCGGCGATGCCGGGCGTGCGCGTGCCGGGCGCGTGGGACGGCTTCGAGCTCGCGGTGCGCGCGATCCTTGGCCAGCAGGTGAGCGTGCGCGCCGCGACGCAGCTCGCCGGCCGCCTTGTCGCGCGGCACGGCGAGCCGCTCTCGCTGCGCGGCGGCCCTCTACCCGAGGACGCCGGCGGGGGGCTCTGCTTCGTCTTCCCGGCGCCCGAGGCGCTCGCCGCGGCCGACCTGACGGACCTCGGCCTGCCGCGGGCGCGCGCGGCGGCCATCTCCTCGCTCGCGGCGCGCGTGGCGCGCGGCGAGGTGGCGCTCGACGCCTCGCGCGGCCTGGAGGAGACGGTGCGCGCGCTCGCCGGCGTGCCGGGCATCGGCGAGTGGACCGCGCACTACATCGCGATGCGGGCGCTGCGCGAGCCGGACGCCTTTCCGGCCACGGATCTCGGCCTGCGGCGCGCGCTCGGCGGGATCTCCGGCGCGGGCCTCCTGGCGATGGCGGAGGCGTGGCGCCCGTGGCGGGCCTACGCGGCGATGCTCTTGTGGATGGCGGACGCGCAGGGAGCGCGTCCCGCGGAGAGGGAGGTGTCGAGTGGAGCTCTCGTTGGATGAGGTGGAGACGCCGGTCGGGGCCCTGCTGCTGGTGGCCGGGGGCGGCGCGGTTCACGCGCTCGAGTTCGCGGACTGCGCGCCGCGCCTCCGCCGCTCGCTGGAGGCGCGGTATGGCGCCGTCGCGCTCCGCGGCGCCGCGGACCCCTCTGGCTTCTCCAGCCGGCTGAGGGCGTACCTGTGCGGCGATCACGGCGCGCTCTCGGGCATCCCCGTCGAGCCTGGCGGGACTCCTTTCCAGCGCCGCGTCTGGGCGGAGGTGCAGCGCATCTCTCCTGGCGCGACGCGCACGTATGGCGAGATCGCGGCGTCGCTCGGACAGCCGTCCGCGTCCCGCGCTGTCGGCCTGGCGAACGGCCGGAACCCGGTCTGTCTGGTCATCCCGTGCCATCGGGTCATCGGCGCTGGCGGAGAGCTCACGGGCTATGCCGGCGGCCTCGAGAGAAAGCGATGGCTGCTCGCGCACGAGGCCGGCGCCGCTGTGCGCGGCTCTCCGGAGCGCCCCGGCGGCGCTGCGCGCGGCCACGCGCAGGCAGGCCGCCTGGCGGCTGGACGATCTTGAAATGAGATAACGTCACTGCCGTAACTCGGATGCTCATCGGACATGAGGTCACATGATGTAAAGAGGGATCGCGCCTCTCGTGTTTGGGGGTCGACTCCCTTCCGCAGGCCGAGGCCGACCGCGTCGCATTGCTCGAAAGAGAGCTCGCCGAGGGTAGAGCTCGATCGGCTCCGGCGCGCCAGGGAGCCGGGCTAGTACCGTGTCACCCGGGTTCGTCTCTGGTTCCGCGCCCACGGTAGGCCCCCGGGGAGGGTGCTCGTCGCGCGGGGTGGGGACGGGCTGATGTTTGAGCGCAATTGACGTCCTGTGTCCGGCGTGCGCAGCACGTCGGGCACAGGACGTCCCACGCGAGTTCTGCCCGTCCCTGCCCCGCGCGACGAGCACCCTCCCCGGGGGCCGGTCGTCTCGGCAAGACCTCCCGCCCACGCAGCGATCGAGCCCGAAACGCCTCTGCCGCTTACTTCTTCGCCCCGAGCAGCGCCGCGATCGTCGGGTAGTCGCTGTCCTCGACGGCCCCCTGGATCACGCACGTCACCTGCCCGCCCGGCGTCGCGATCGCGTGGACCGGCAGCTCGTTTGCTTCCTTCACGCCGAGCGCCCGCAGCCATCCGGTCCGCTGGGGCCCTTCCGGCAGCCAGTACGAGGCGCGCACTCCGGTGCCCGGCTGCGCCTCCAGGAATCGCGAGAGCTGCCGCTCGTCGTCGTCGATGGAGATGAACGCCAGGTCGATCAGCACGCCGGCCGCCCGGAGCTTCTGCTGCCACCCGAGCAGCCGCGGCATCTCCTCCAGGCACGGCTTGCACCACGCCGCCCAGAAGTTCACCCACACCCACTTCCCCACGCCGAACCCGATGTTCGCCGGCAGCGGCTCCGCGCCCTTGGCGGCGACCGCCGAGAGCCCTCCCGACGAGGGCGCCGGCCGCGGCGACTGCCCCGCGCACAGGAGCCGCGGCGCGGCCGGCGCGGCCGGCGCGGCCGGCGCCGCCGCGCTCGCGGGCGCCCTCGCGCTCGCGGTCCCCGCCGCGCCCGGCGCCGTCACCGCGTTGCTCCGCCCCTGGCCTGGCGTCGGCGGCGGCGGCAGATCCGCCTTCTTCTCCCCATCGCACCCGCCCGCGAGCCCTGCGGCCACGGCCAGGGCAGCGAGGGTGCAGCGGAGCGCGCCGCTCCTCCTCACAGCTGGCAGTCCACCCAGGAGACGAACGCGCTCCGGTTGATGGCCTCTGCCGTACATGCCTTGTTCTTGCGCGAGACGTTCCATTGGCAGTATTCCGCGCCGAGCTGGGCGAACTCGTTCCCGAGCCACAGCATCCCGACCTTCTTGTCCAGGTCCTGCTCCTTGAACTTGTCGGAGATGTCGAAGAGCACGCTGTTCGCGCGCTTGTGCGACAGGGTCCGGTTGAACTCCGGCGTCCCCGTCTTCGACGCCCGGGCCACGATGAAGAAGTAGCGCGCCCCGCGCCGATCGAGCCACATCTCCTCGATCATCTTCTTCGAGTCGTCGTCGAGCTTCTCCGACCCGTCGTCGAACATCACCACCCCGCCGCGCCCCTTCAGCGGCGTGAAGAGCGCGTTGAAATCGTCGTCGCTGATCGACGCGAGCGTCTTCACGTCGGCCGGCTGGCACCCGCGCCGCGCCTCGGCCCCGACCAGGCCGCACGCGTTGAGCACCCGCTGCAGCACCGTCTTGAACGCCGGCGTGCAGTACGGCGCCTCGGCGTCGTTGGCGATGGCCACGGCCGGCCTCACCGCCTCGGCCACCCCCGTCTTCAGGCGCTGCGAAGCGGCCTGCACCTGCCCGTGCACCGTCACGCCGGACGCGACCAGCATCGCGCACCCGGCCACGATCCCGATGATCCCTGCGCCTCTCATGACCACCTCACCTCGTCCGGAGGGCCGGCGCGAGCTGCCTTATCGAGTACGACAGCCCGATGTCGGTATCCTCGTCACAGAGCCGCGTCGTCCCCAGGAACATCTGCGGCGTCGAGACCGGTAGCTTGTTGTCCACGATGTAGCGGAGCATCCGGTTCAGCCGCAGCGCCGTCTCCTTCGAGTCCATGCACGCGTCGAGCCCCGGCCAGCGCTGCCGGATCGCCGCCTGCACGTTGGTGACGCCCGCCCCCGCCTTCGCGCCCGCGAGCAGCTCCTCCTGGTTGTCGTAGGCCCACTCGAGCACATCCATCGCCCGGTGGTCGCTGCAGAGGATCGCCTTGGAGAGGAGGCACGCGCCCGGGTGCACCGGCCGGTCGAGCATCCAGTTGCAGTCGCTGTCCAGCGGGAAGAGCACCAGCGTCGTGTCGAGCTTGTCGAACACCCCCTCGGACACGAGCCGCTGGTGGAACGCCTTGCACGTCGGGCAGAGCGGGTCGACGAAGATCGTCGCCGGCTGCACCGCGCCCGAGGGCTTCACGTGGAGCAGCGCGCCGTTCGGCTCGGTCGGCTTCTCCAGCTTGCCGCAGCCGTTCAGGTAGCTCGCGTAGCTCGGCAGCGCGCTCGCGTAGAGCAGCGCCGGCGTCACCGTGCACGCGCCGAGCGCGACAAGCCACCCCGGCAGGAGCAGCTTCGAGCCCATGCGGCGCGCGGGCGCGGGGGGCGCGGCGCCCGGCCCGCCCGGCCCTTCGACGCCGAGGGGCGCCATCGGCACCGTGGGCCCCACCCCGGCCGCGCCGGCCGCGCTGGCGGCGCGCGGCGCCGCGCTGGACCAGGCCGCGGCGCGCGCCTCCCGCCGGTCCTCGAGGAACGCCCAGATGCCGCCGGCCGCGAGCAGCGCCGACGAGACGTACATGCCGACGCACGTCTTGCAGAACACCCCGAGGCGCACCGCCGAGATGATCGCCATCATGATCGACACGGCGAGCGGCGTCAGGCCGGCGACGAAGAGGAAGTGCGCCGCGCGCCGCGGCGCGTGCTCGGCGGAGAGCAGCACGTAGAGCGCGAACGCCGCGAAGAACGCGAACGCGCCCAGCGCGAACAGCGAGATCGGGATACCGCCCCAGAAGCTCTCACGGAACAGGGCGGAGTAGGGGCTGTACATCGCGACACGGCAGGCCGTGTCGGCGCCCTCCTGCGCGCTGAGGCCGGGGATGAAGCTGCAGTGCAGGTCGTGGACCTGCCGGTCGAGGTGCCGGATGTAGTCGAACGTCGACGAGGCGCTGAACGCCAGCCCCAGCAGCGACCCGCTGAGCGCGAGCGCCGCAGGCCAGCGAGGGCTACGACTGCGTGACATGGCCGAGTGGTTACGCGAGGGCAGGCAACGCGTCAAATAGGACGCCTGCGCGTACGGGCATCCCCTGAGGCCCGGGCGCGCCGCGCCGTGAGCCGACGCGAGACGCGCCGCGTTGAGCCCGCCGGCTCACCGGCGCGCCGCGCGCTCCTCGGCGAGGAGCAGCGTCGTCGAGAACCGCCCGTTCGGCTCGATCCATTGCTTGAAACAGCGGAAGCCCGCGCGCTCACCCATCCCCACCACCCCGTCTGGCTCGTATTTGTACGAGCTCTCTGTCCAGATGGATTCGCCCTTCTCGAAGGCGACCTCGAGGTCGAGCGCGCCCACGCGGACCGCCTGCCGCCGGCGGCTGACGAGGTGCATCTCGACGCGCGCGCTCTGCGCGTTCCACGCGGCGCGGTGGTCGAACGAGCGCAGGTCGAACGTCCCGCCGAGCTCCCGGTTGATGCGCGCGAGCAGGTTCTTGTTGAAGGCGGCGGTGACGCCGAGCGGATCGTCGTACGCGAGCACGAGGTCCGCCGCGGGCTTCACGAGGTCGGCGCCGAGCAGGAGCCCGTCCCCGGGGCGGAGCGAGGCGCGCAGCGTCCCGAGGAACGCCGCCGCGGCTTCCGGGTCCAGGTTGCCGATGTTCGAGCCGAGGAACAGCACGAGGACCGCACCCCCGCCGTCCGCCCCCGGCGGGCGCCGCGCCGTCGCGCGGGACAGGCCTTCCTCGTACCTCGCCCGGTGCGCCGACGCCTCCACCCGCGGCAGGCGGCCCAGGGTCCGGCGCGAGAGGTCGAGCGCCGTCTCCGAGACGTCCACGAGGTGCACGCTCAGGCGCGGGACCCGCCTGCAGAGCGGCGCCGCCAGGAGGGCGAGCTTCTCCCCGCTGCCACAGCCGAGCTCGACGATCGAGGCGCCGGCCCCGAACGGCGCGACCATCTCCTCGGCGTGCCGCTCGAGCAGCGCCCGCTCCGCGCGCGTCAGCGGATACCACGGGAGCTGACAGATCGCCTCGAACAGATGCGAGCCCAGCGCATCGTAAAAGTACTCAGGCGACAGGTGCTTGGGCGACGCCCTCAGGCCCGCCCTGACATCGGCCATGAACCGCTCGAGTGATTCTGTCCTGTGCATCACGGGACCTTAGCCGCAGACCCGCGAGCGCGCCTTCAAATCGCTGGAGCCCCAACGATTCCGGACGGCGCCGCGCGCATTCCGCCGAGCCGCCTCGTTTTCTCCGGGGTAGAGGCGACCCGTTGCCCGCCCGATCCAGCGCTGCTAGGAGCTGCCTCCGGGGGGGAGTCCGGGATCCAGAGCCATACCGATGACGACCCCTGCACCCGGCGCGGCGAGCGGCGCGCCCCACCCTGTGAAGCTTGGCCCGTTTGATGCCGAGTTCCTCGCGGACCTGCCTTACGACCCCTCGGTGCTCTTCTTCGACGAGCTCCTCGAGGTGGACGCCGGGAAGAGCCTGGTGCGCTGCCGCATGCCCACCGACAGGCCGATGCCGCTCGTCGACGCGCAGCGCGCGCACCCCGTGCTGCACCCGCGCCACGTCGCCGGCGCGATCATGGTGCACGCCACCGGGATGCTCGGCTTCGTGCACGCCTACCACCTGCTCGGCCTGCGGCACCGCGCGGGGTGGATCGGTTATGGCACCAACATTCACCGGGTGGTCTTTCGCAAGCTTGTCCAGCCAGGCGCGCCCATCGAGGCCACGTGCGTGGCGACCCGCTCCCGGCTCGGTGTGACGCGGCACATGATCCGTTATGAGTTCGAGTTCCGCCACGAGGGCAGCGTCTGCTACGAGGGTGATCAGACGGCCGTGTGGATGCGCGTGCAGGGCGTTCCAGCCATCGATTCCTGAACCGAGCTCGAGAAGCTCGAGCGATCCCTTGCTTGACCCGCGCGTTCGGCTCGTCTACCGGCCCTGCCATGCCTGATTTCGATGCGGGATCGATCGTCCCGTCCACACGCGATCTTCTCCAGGTGATCTCCACCCGTAGAAAGAGCATGGCTCTTGTCGGGCTTGTTGGCTCGGAAGCGCCAGCGGAGGACGCGGCGCGGTTGCATGAGCTCAACATCTCCGCGCTCGCGTTCGCCGAGGCGGGGCCCGCCATGCAGGGGGCCGCGCGCGCGACGAAGACCGTGCCGTCGCTCTGCCTGTCGAGGGTGAGCGACCGCGACGGCGTGCTCGCGGCCCGCTACCACGGGGCGGACGGGGTCTGCATCGACGCGCTCTTGCCGCTCGACGAGTGGGACCGCCTCGCCAAGGGGGCGAGGACGATGCGTATGCTGCCGCTCGCGCTGGCCGAGAGCCAGGAGGGGGCCGAGGCCGCCGCGAAGGTCGGCGCGCGCGCGGTCCTGGTCCGGGGCGCCTCGGCGGAGGTGGTGATCGCGAGCGTCGCGTCGCTCCCGAGGACGCTCACGGTCGTCGCCGAGGTGCTCTCGGCCGACGCCGACGCGCTCCGCCGGCTCGTGGGCCACGTCGACGCGGCGATCGTCCCGCCGGCCGTCCACACGTCGGCCCAGTTCCCGGCCCTCGTCGCCGAGGTCGACCCCTAGCGCGAGCGCGGCCAGCGCGAGCGCAGCGGCCGGCGAAATCTCGAGCCGCCCCTCGACGGCCCGGGCTTCCGCCTCCACGATCTGGCCCCGATGAACCCGACCCACGAACTGGACGAGCAGCGGCGCGCGCTCCGCGAGGGGGCGCTCGTGCAGACCATGCCCGAGCTCGGGACGCTGGTCGTCACCGGCTCGGACCGGCAGAGCTGGTTGAACGGCCTGGTCACCTGCGATCTCGCGCCGCAGAAGCCGCTGCCCCCCGGGGTGAAGGCGGCGCCTCCCGCGGGCGGGGCGTACGGGCTCAACGTGGTGAAGACGGGGAAGATCTTCGCCGAGGTGTGGATCGTCGTCGCGGCCGATCGCATCTTCGTCGGCGCGCTGCGCGACCGCATCGAGCGGCTCCGCGAGAGCTTCGAGCGCTACCTCATCATGGAGGACGCCGAGCTCCAGGACGCCTCCGACGAGCACGCCTGGGTCTTCGCCCACGGCCCGCGGTCCGCCGATCTCGTGGCGGCCGGGCGTGCGGCCGGCGCGGACGCCGCGATCGTCGACTGGACTGGCCTCGGGGGGGCGCTCTTCGTCGCGCCGCGGCCGGCCGAGGGCGCGGTCGTCGCGGCGCTCCTCGCCCCGGGCGAGGCGGGCCCGGTGCTGCCCGTGACCGCGGCGGCGTGGGAGGTGCTCCGGGTCGAGAGCAACGTCCCGCGGTTCGGCGTCGACTTCGACGACCAGAACTTCCCGCAGGAGGCCTCGCTGGAGGAGCGCGCCGTCTCGTTCAACAAGGGCTGCTACCTGGGGCAGGAGACGGTGTTCATGCTCCAGATGCGCGGTCACGCCAAGAAGCGGCTGGTGCAGCTCGCCGTCGAGGGCGACGGCGCCGTGCCCGCCGGCGCGGAGATCGCGCTGCCCGACGGCGCGGCCGTCGGCGCCGTGACGAGCCAGGTCATGGATCCGGGCGGGCAGCGGGTGATCGCGCTCGGCTACGTCAAGTACAAGCACGCCGTCCAGGGCACGGCGCTCCAGGTCGCCGGCCGGCCGGCCGAGATCATGCGCGCTCCCGGGGCGAGCGGCGCGGCGCCGGGGGCGAGCGGCGCGGCGCCGGGGCGCTGACCGCCCCCCCGGCAAGACCGGCAAGAAGAGCGTGACCAGGCGGGTACGCCGCCGTCGGCGCGTGCGCTGCGTCGGCGCGTGCGCTGCGTCGGCGCGTTACGCGCGCGTGAGCGTACAGGACCGACGGCGCCACCTCTGCGGCGCCGAGATTCCCCTCTCCTGGGTCCTTGCATCCTTCCGCCGTTGCGCTGATGGGTCGCCCCCCTGCGGTCGGAGCGCGCTTCGCCCGGCGGACGCACGTCGTCGAGCGGCCGCAGGTCGGGATCGCGGCAACGGCGAGTGTTCCCGGGGAGACCGGAGAGCGGATCTCGACGCCCCGCCGCATTATGATCGACGAGAGGTGATTATCATCGGCGCGACAAAAAAAAGAGCTCGCCGGGAGCCTCCAGCACATGAAAAATCGACTCTGCGACTGGCAACTTGGAGACATTGGCGGGAACGCAAAAGATCTTTGCTGACAGCCGCGCTGAGCTGCCTTGACATGGAGTACCCGCTTGATAGGGTCGCGGCGTTCGGCGTTCCCTTGCAGAGGGGGAGAGACGCGGAGGGCTCGCGATGGCTCAGCGTTGCGTTCGCCTGGAGTCGAACGCGTTGGCCGGGGTTTCCTTCGCCCTGTGCAGGACGCGGCGCTCGGCCGACGGCCATGGCTTGTATCGTTACGAGGTCGAGCTCGCGGTGGACGATCCGGCGAGCCTGCGCGACCGTGCGATCTGGAAGAGCCGGGCGACGCTGGTGTTCGCGGTGAACGGCGAGGAGACCTTCGTGCATGGGATGGTCGCGGAGCTCTCGCAGGTCCCGCATGCGGACCGCGGCGGCATCAGCCTCCATCTCGCCCTCGTGCCGCGGGTCTGGGAGATGACCCGGGCGCCCGCGAGGGGGACGTTCCTCAACCGCACTGTCCCCGAGCTCATCGTCCAGAAGCTTGCGGCCGCTGGTTTCAGGGAGGGCGACGACTTCGTCTTGCGCCTCCAGCGCGAGCACCAGCCGCGCGAGCGCCTGGTCCAGCACGACCGGAGCGACTTCGACTTCATCCAAGAGCTGTGCAGGAGCGCAGGACTCTCCCTCTCCTTTTCGCATGGCGATGGACGCGACGTGCTCGTAATATTGGACGCGGAGGACGCCTAGCGCTCGACGCGCACCTGCTCCCCGCGGGCTCGGGGACCTCGCGCTGGCCGACCCGTCGCCTCGAGCTGCCGTGATCGCCTCGCTCGCAGGCACCCTGACCCGAGCCGTCGCCCTCGGGGATGCGGAGGCCGCCCGGGTCGTTCACGAAGCGATGGGACAGCTCCTCGGCCTGCCGCCGCCGGCACCGGAGCGGCGAGCAAGCTCGCGCCGATAGCGTCATGCCTACCGCCGCCGTGAGGTGGCCTCCGCGGACCCGCACCGCATGGCCGAGTATTACCGCCCGGTCTCGTTGATGCTCCAGCCCCTCGCATCGCGCATGCTGCTTGATGGTGAGGAGTTCTGCGCAGCGAAGATGGCCATCGTGGAGGCCGCTCGCTCCGCGTACGCAACGAGGGAGGACGACGGCAACGGAGCGCGGCGCCTGCATTCCGATTAACTGCCAAGAATTCTCATCAAAAAAGCTACCGGCACGCGGTGGACAAGCCGACGCGCCCGGTGGACTTCAATCCCGCGCGGACGCTCGGCCGCCGGGCTGGCTGTGGCGAGGACACGAACGAGGCCGGAGGTGCAGCGTGAGCGAGTCGTATCGGCTGCTAGCTATGGCGAGCGGGGTCGGGGTTACTTCCCGTTTTTCCGCTTGCCCAGGTGCAGCACCCCGTGAAGGAGCATGTCTGTCAGGCGCTCCACGCAGGCGTCGTCGATGCTCTCGTGGAGCACGAAGATCCTGTTGATGAGGAATGCCGCGATGATCTCGTGGAGGAGATCCGGATCCACGCCCAGCGCGATCTCTCCACGCGCGATGGCGTTCTCGATGACGAGCTTCGGCGACTCTTGGGACTCGCGCAGTGAGTTGACGATAGACATGAGCTCCGGGTCAGGCGCCTCCACGAGCAACATCTGGAAGAGGCCTTGACCCGCGAGCGACGTGAATAGATCGATGAACCCCCGTACGAGCGCCAGCATGTCGGTGCGAAGAGCGCCCGTGTCCTGTACGACAACCTTTCCTTCTCCCAGCGACTGGAGCGCAGCCCGCACGAGCTCCTGCTTCGCGGGCCAGCGTCGGTAGATCGTCGTCTTGTTAACGCCGGCTTTCGCCGCCACGTCCTCGACCCGGAGCGCCCGGTAGCCGACGTGGGAGAGCTCCGCCAGCGTGGCGGCGAAGATGCCACGCACCACGGGCTCGCCTCGCGCGGTCGCCCCCTTCTCCGAAGGGCGCTTCGGCGCACGTTTGGCGTTCATTGAAGAGCCGTCCACCATGTCCACCACCCAGGTTAGCACCGGCCGCCGTCCTCGTACCGACAAAAATTGCAGTACCAACGACATTTGCAACTCGAGTTGCGATCCTCGGATCGTGTGCTATAAAGGTCATCGCGGCTGTTCGTCTCGATGGCTCCGCCGGGTTCGCCTGCGGCTTCTCTGGCGTTCTCGAGAGGCGGAGGATCTCATGCATGGACGGAGACGACCCGGTCGAACCCTCGTCGCGCCCGCGGCAGGGCGCACAGGGCCGGGCGGTCGACCTCGCTTTCGGGGACCGGGTCTGCGTCTCGTGGGCGGGCAGAGCACAGAAGTGCTGACTCGAATGAACCTGCCAAGGCTTTCCTTGGAGATAGAGGACCATCATGCTCTCGATTCCTGATGCATCACGGAAACCCGCGACGTTCTTGATGACGAGCTCGACGCTGCCGGGACACTTCCTGCGCGTCCTCGATCTCGCGCAGCAGCTCACCTCCCGTGGCCACCGGGTGCTGTTCAAGACGAAGGCCACCGCAACGGCCGAGGTGAAGGCCGCCTCCGCCGAGCTCGTTCCTTACGAGCACCAGATCGATCTGCAAGATATCGTGGAGCTCGCGTCTGTCGCCGAGCTGCCGCGGTGGATGCCGAGGTTTCCGTTCTTCCTCGCGCAGTTCCGGGGCATCGTCCAAGCGAGGAGCGTCCAGATCGCGCGCGAGATCGAGCCCATCCTCCGCCGCGAGCGGGTCGACTGCGTCGTCTACGACTTCTTCGATTTCGGCGCGGCCTGGGCGGCGGAGCGCGTCGGCATCCCGTACGCGAGCGCCGGTAACCTCGGCACCGTCCTCACGCGCGACGAGGTGCCGCTCTCGTTCCAGACGCTGCCGCCGCTGCGGCCCTTCCGCGCGGTCCCCGAGCTGATGCACGTGATCGGCAATCAGTTCCTGTCCCTCGGCCCCCCGCGGACCAAGCTCGACCTTCCCCCCTACGTCGGCCGCACGGCGGATCTCGTGCGCGCGATGGTGTCGCGCCATCTCCACATCGTCATGGCCCACCGCGGCCTCGCCGGTGACATCCCGCTCCGCGACAATCAGCTCTTCGTCGGGCCGACGACCTTCAATGTGCCCTCCAAGCCGCGCGAGGAGGCGCCGCGCGTCGCGCCTGGGACTCTCATCGTCAGTACGACGACGAACGGCAAGGACAACGGCCTATTCCGACGCGTGCTCGAGGCCGTCGCGCCGATGAATATTCCGGTCCTCGCGACGGCCGCGTCCGCGAAGGACATCCCTGTCGGGCTCGGCGCCCATGTCCGCATCGAGAAGTACGTCCCCCACGACATCGTGTTCCCGCAAGCGCGGGCGCTGATCACGCACGGCGGCTGGGGCACGGTGGGGCGCGCCCTGATCCACGGACTGCCCATGCTGGTCATCCCCCTCATGGGCGATCAACCCCTGAACGCGGAGCGGGTCGAGCGCGCAGGGCTCGGGCGCCGTCTGCCCCTCGACAAGGCGACGCCCGAGGTGATCCGAGCCGAGCTGCGCAAGCTGCTCGCGGACGACACCCTCCGCGCCCGCGCGCAGCAGACCTCTGCCGAGATCAAACAGCTCAAGGCGGAGCAGATCGGTGCCCGCGCGCTCGAGCAGCTCGCCCACCGGGGAACGGCCGGCGCAGAGGCCGAGGTCTCCTCACGCAGCGCGGCCTAGAGCGGGGCTCACTCGCTTCGGATACCGAGGAAGAACCAACAACACTCTGTGCCGCTCTAGCCATGTCAGCAATGTCAACCTGATCGGCGTTCTCGCTGGTTCGAGAGATGGCGCGTCGCTGCCGATGGGCCGGCGCGCGCGGCGATCACGCACGCTCTTTCGAGGAGATCCCCGATGACCATGTCAGCTACCGTCCCCGCGGCGCTGCCCGGCGAGCGCATCGACTATGCGAGCACGCTCTCACAGCGCGCGAAGACGCTCATCCTCGCCGGGGTGATGATGGGTCTGTTCCTCGCCGCGCTCGACCAGACCATCGTCGTCGCGGCCCTGCCGCGTATCGTCGCCGACCTCCAGGGCATGGAGCTCTTCGCGTGGACCTCAACGTCCTACCTGCTCGCGAGCACCACCATGGTGCCCATCTATGGCAAGCTCTCGGACAGCCTCGGTCGCAAGAGGGTCATCCTCACGGGCATCGCCGTCTTCCTCGCCGGCTCGGTGCTGTGCGGCGCCGCGCGATCGATGCTGGCGTTCGTGATCTTCCGCGGGATCCAAGGGCTCGGCGCCGCGGCGATCACCTCCACTGCATTCGCGGTCCCGGCGGACCTCTTCGTCCCCGCGGAGCGGGCGCGGTACCAGGGCATCTTCGGCACGGTATTCGCCGCTGCCAGCATCGTCGGCCCGATCCTGGGCGGCGTGCTCACCGACGAGGTGGGCTGGCGCTGGGTCTTCTTCATCAACCTGCCTCTCGGCGCCATCGCCGTCGCGTTCATCCTCGTCAAGATGCCGCGCCTGAATAGCGGCCTCGCCAGCAAGGTGGACTGGCTTGGCGCCCTGATGCTGATCGTGGCGACGGTACCTCTCCTGCTCACCCTGCGTGGGGGCGCACCGCTCGAGGCGTGGCGGTCGCCCGAACTGCTCGGAATGCTCGCGCTGTCGCTCGTGGGCCTCGTCCTGTTCATTCTCGTCGAGCGTCGCAATCCTCACGCCATCATCCCATTTGCGCTGTTCCGGAACCGCGTGTTCGCGCTCGTGTGCCTGACCTCGGTGTGCGTCGGCGCCGCGTTCTTCGCGGCCCTGCTCTTCCTCTCGATGTTCGCGGTCAATGCGCTCGGCGCTGCGGCGCGGGAGGCGGGGATAGTGCTGATGCCCCTCACCGTGGCCGTGGTGCTGACCTCCCTGCTGACAGCGCGCCTCGTGAGCCGGACCGGCCGCACCAAGATCGTGATTGTGACCGGCCTCGCGCTGCTGTGCCTGGGGCTGTTCCTGCTCCGCACGCTCACGGTGGAGAGCACGCTCTGGGGCATCGGCCTACGCGTCTTCGTCTTCGGCTGCGGCATGGGCCCCGTGCTCCCGATGCTCACCCTGTCCATCCAGAACGCCGTGCAGCCCAGTCAGGTGGGCACGGCCACCGCGGGGCGGCAGTTCTTCCAGCAGCTTGGGCAGGCCATGGGCAGCGCCGTCTTCGGCCTGATCCTCACGAGCACGCTGGCGCATGCGCTCACCGATACGCTCGGGCCCGTGCGCGAGGAGGTGCCTCAGGTCATGCGCGCGCGGTTCGACCGCTGGTTCGACCCGGAGCGCGTCCGGAACGCCGGGGCGGCGCAGGAGCGCCCCGGCGATGGTCTGCGCCCGGCCGGCGAGCGCGTCGCGGACGAGGTGCGCGCGGAGTACGAAGCCCTCCGGCGCGAGCCCGGCGCTGACGAGGCCGCGATCGCGCGGGAGGAGGTCCGGGCGCTCGCGCTCGGGCGCGCGGGCGAGCAGGCCGTGCGCCTCTCGTTCGCCAGGGCCGTGACGCGCGTCTACGACTGGGCGCTGCCGGTGGGGCTGTGCGCGCTGCTCCTCGCCTTGTTCACCCGCGAGATCCCGCTGCGCAGGGCGAGCGCTCCGGCCACTCCGGTGGTGCCCGATTAGCTTCTCCTCGGGCAGCGAGCACCATCCCGGCGAAGCAGGCAGCGCGCCGAAGGCGGTGACCGCGGCCCCTGTTCACTTGCTTATCCACCGCCATCACGTGCGGATGTAGCGCTCACACGCTGCCAATCTGAAAGGTGCATCTCATGAAGCTCGCTGTGATCGGAACGGGTTACGTCGGCCTCGTGGCCGGCGCGGGGTTCGCCGACTTCGGGAACGAAGTCGTCTGCGTCGACGTCGACAGGGCCAAGATAGCGCGCCTTCAGCGCGGCGAGGTCCCCATCTACGAGCCCGGGCTCGATGCCCTCATTGCCTCGAACTTGAGGAGCGGGCGTCAGACCTTCTCCACCGACATCGCCGCCGCGGTCCGCGACGCCGAGGTCCTCATCATCGCCGTGGGCACGCCCCCTCGAGCCGACGGCTCCGCCGATCTCTCCGCTGTCTTTGCCGTCGCCGAGATCATCGGCAAGAACATGAACGGCTTCAAGGTGGTGGTCACCAAGAGCACCGTGCCTGTGGGGACCGCCGACGCCATCGAGAAGATCATCGGCCGGCTCACCGATCAACCCTTCGGCGTCGTGTCGAATCCGGAGTTCTTGAAGGAAGGAGCGGCGATCGACGACTTCATGAAGCCGGATCGAGTCGTCATCGGCTCGAACAACGTGCGTGCGCGCGCCGTGCTGCGGCGCCTGTACGAGCCGTTTGTCCGCACGAACGATCGCATCCACGAGATGGACGCGCGCTCGGCCGAGCTGACCAAGTACGCGGCCAACGCCATGCTCGCGACGCGCATCTCGTTCATGAACGACCTGGCCGTGCTCAGCGAGAAGCTCGGCGCTGACGTCGAGCGGGTGCGCAAGGCCGTGGGCGCCGATCCGCGCATCGGCCCCAAGTTCCTGTTCCCGGGAGCGGGCTTCGGCGGATCTTGCTTCCCCAAGGACATCTCGGCGCTGCTCCACCTTGCGCAGGGCGTCGGGCACGAGCTCGAGGTGGTGCGCGCGGTAGAGTCGGTGAATCACCGGCAGAAGCGGCTGCTCGGCGAGAAGCTCCGCCGCCACTTCGACGGCGCGCTCAAGGGTCGGACCGTTGCAGTCTGGGGCCTCGCCTTCAAGCCGCAGACCGATGACATCCGCGAGTCGCCCGCGCTCGTGCTGATCGACGATCTGCTTGCGGTTGGTGCCGAGGTGCGCGCCTACGACGCGGCGGCCATAGAGAACGTGCGGGCGATCGCCGGCGACCGAATCACGTTCTGCGACAGCATGTACGCCGCCGTCGAGGGCGCCGACGCGCTCGCGCTGGTCACCGAGTGGCACGAGTTCCGGCAGCCGGACTTCGCCCGCATCAAGCGCCTCATGCGCACCCCCTCGCTCTTCGACGGCCGCAACATCTGGGATCCCGAGGAGGTGCGATCTCTGGGCTTCTGGTACACCGGGATCGGGCGGCAATAATCGGATGAGTCAGACCGGTCTGCCGGTGAAGCAAGAGGAGCCCGGGCACACGCTCGTTTACGGGTGGTCGAGCGAGGAGCGCCGCGCGCAAGGGCTCCCAGCTTCGATCTAAGGAGTCGAATTCCGCACCGACTCGGGCAAGCTCCTCGCGTTCGACTATTGCCCGTTTTGCGGCGAGAAGATCGCGGGGAGCGCGACGAGCGTCCGAGCGACCGTGAGGACAGCCCGCGCAAAGCCATTCCGACCTGCCAAGGATTTTCCGCCAACGAATAGGCGTTTGCGGGACTGCGCCTGAGCAGCAGCGGCGGCGAGGTCCCGGCGCAGTCCCGCAAACCAGTTGTTTTCGACCGGGTCTCTGGGGGGCATGACGACGGATCGCACCGCGTCGGAAGGCGCGGGCCCAACCCGGGCCCATCCGACGAGCCCTGAGCCAGGGGAGTTCGCGGCGACCGACCCGTCGCCTCGCGCCGCCGTGGTGGCCGAGCTCGCCGGCATCCTGACCCGTGCCCTCGCCCTCGGGGATGAGGTGGCGGCCCGCGTCGTCTATGAGGCGATCGGTCGGCTGCTCGGGCTGCCGGTGGCACCGGCGGGGTGAGCAAGCTTGGGCCGAACGTTGGGCCGAACGTCGAGCCCGCCGCTCGCGTCGACTCGCTGCCGGAGCGAGCGCCATTTCAGCGCACGGCTCGACAACACCCAGGTCCGCAACAAGGCGCAGATGCTCGCGAACCTCACCAGCACAGCGCGACCAGGTGCTGGATGCGCGGTCGAGCGGCCGCTTCAACGCGACCGAGCCGGAAGTATGGCCCGGCCGTCGCGGCGGGCACAGCCCGGGCTCGAAGAACCTGCCCTACATGCAGTTGCTGCGGCCGGACCAGACCTTCCATGATGGCGAAATGCTGAAGGCGAAGTTCGACGCCGCCGGCATCGACCTCAAGAAGCCGGTCGTGACCAGCTGCGGCTCCGGCCTCACGGCGAGCGTCCTCGCCCTCATCGGCCATCGCGACGTCTCGGTCTATGCCGGCTCCTGGGCGGAATGGGGGCTACCCGGCGACACGCCGGTTGAGCCTTAGATCAGATCCCGCTTGATCTTCTCCCGCCATTCACGGCTGGCGAAGCGGGTGTTGTTCTCGAAGGCGTCGAGCTCGCCGCTGATATAGAAATGGTCGCGGTCGGCGTCGAGCCTGGTCGCCACCTCGATGCGGATGTCCCAGCCCGGGCGCGACTGAACATAAGCCTGCCGGCAGGTAAAGGACGCGCAAAGCGGATCGTTCGGCGCGATCCGGAGTTCGCGGCGGACAGTGTGCAGCACCTCGGTACCGATCTCGTCGAAGCGCTGACGCCCTTCTCCGAAGACGCCTTCCGTATCCGTCACGGTCGTGACCGCGCCCGAGGTGATGTCGAAGGTTACCGAGCGCGTGACGCTGCCCTCGCTCACCTGGGCGATCGGCGTCGCTCGTGCCGCTTCCGGCTTCAGGAAGGGTTCGCTGCCGTCGGTCGCTTGCGGCCTTCGATGCGGCAGCATGAGACGGCTGGCGCCGGTGACGATGCCGAGAGTCGCCTGCTCCGGTGCGGGCCAAATCAGCGGCCAATAGGCGCTGGAAAGCGATATCCGCAGGCGATGGCCGGCGGCAAAGCGATGCGCACAGGCATTCAATACCAGTTTCAGCTTGTAGCGCTTGCCGGGCTTGAGCGGGGTCGGCTCCGCGTGGCTGTCGCGGTGGGTGAGATTGATCACCTGGAAGCTGACCCGCAGCGCCTTGCCATCGGGCGCCACGTCGCACAGCCTGGCACAGAGCTGCGCCACCGGCTTATCGCTGGTGAAATCTAGCTCCAGCTCCGCGGCGCCGAGAACCTCCATCGCTTCCTTGAGCGGTGCGGTTTCGAAGGTGAGCGAGCCGAAATCGTCGATCCGCTGGTCGCCCGGCAGTTCCCCGACGCAGCCGGCACCCATCCACTCTCCGCCCTGAAGGCCGACATGCTGCGGCGAGCGCAGCGCCACGACGTCCTCGGCACCGCTCAGCGGCGCGAGGCCGTCCTTGTTGAGATAGAGATAAGAGGTTTGAATATCCCGCGACGGCCAGTTCTGCTCGGCTACCCAATGGCCCGGATGATGACTGCGTGTCGTTTCCGGCGCCGTGTAATCCTGCAGCCAGGCGCGCAGCATCGGCTCCTTGTCGACGCCGTTCTCGATCTCTTTCAGCCAGCGATCCCACCAGGCGATGGCATACTGCAGGAAGCCGATCGCCGGGCCCGGCGTTCCGTCCTGCGGATAGAGATGCGCCCAGGGCCCTATGACACCCTTCCGCGGCACCTTGAGGTGCTCCAGCATCCGCGGCACCGTGTTGGTATAAGAATCGACCCAGCCGCCGACCAGACAGACCGGCACCTGGATCGCGTTCCAATCCTCACAGATCGACCCGTGCCGCCAGTAATCGTCGCGCCGCTGATGGACCATCGCAAGCGCCGGCCAGAACGGCATCTGCTCCACCCGTTCGCGCCAGTTGTCGCGCCAACCGTCGCCGAAGAGTTCCGGGTCGGCGGGGCGGGCCTGATAGGCCAGCATGATAGTGCCCCACCACAGATTGTCGTTGAGCAGGCAGCCGCCCATGTAATGGATGTCGTCGACATAGCGGTCGTCGGTCGAGCAAACCGAGAGCACCGCCTTCAAGGCCGGCGGTCTGAGCGCCGCCACCTGCAGGCAGTTGATCCCGCCCCAGGACTTGCCCATCATACCGACATTGCCGTCGCACCAGGGCTGTGCCGCCATCCAGGCGATCACTTCGAGGGCATCGTTCTGTTCCTGCTTCAGGTACTCGTCCCACATCAGCCCGTCGCTCTCGCCGGATCCGCGCATGTCGACCCGCAACACGGCATAGCCGTGACCGGCGAAATAGCCATGCATCGGCTCGTCGCGGGCGCGGGTTCCGTCCCGCTTGCGATAGGGGATGTATTCCAGGATCGCCGGCACCGGCTTTCTGCCCGCCCCTTCCGGCAGCCAGAGACGCGCCGCGAGACGGCAGCCATCCTTCAGGGTGATCCAGAAATGCTCGGCAATCTCGACCTTCAGGGGCGTTTCAACCGCGACCGCCATGCTTCACTCACTGGTTCGCGGCCTTCCTCTTGGCAAGAGGTTGGTCAGCCCATCGGGGTCCACTTCCGGGGCCGACGACAACAGGAGTTCAGTATAGGCGGGATATGGGGGCGAAAGCACCCCGCAGGCTGTGGAGTGAAGTCGGGCCCTTCGATGCATGGATAAGTTGTTGATACAGCGTAACCTTTCCGGGAGGGAGGCGGATCGTGTAAGGAACCTTCTGTCACCTGAGGTGAGCGTGGCGATTCGACCTTACCATCGACCCGGCGCCGCCCCGTCAGGCGCTGGCCCGGGGCGACGCAGCCGCCCCCGCCGTGGTGGACGCTGAAGCTTCTGAAGACGGTCGGTTGGGCCCGCGTTGGTCCACAATGGAATGAGGACCCAGCCGTCCCTGTCCCGTGAGGCTGTTGAGATCGTTGCGCTTTCCGTCGTCCGCTCCTCCGCACGAGCGACGAGGCCCAAGTTCGTCCCTGGTTCCTCTCCTTCCTCAATCGCGGAACCAGGGGCACCAGGGGCTGGGCGACGCGGTCCTGACGAGCGCGCCCACGCCCGGCCCGGGATCAACCGGGCCGGGCCGCTCCCGCCCGCTCAGCCGATGGGCAGCGGCGCCGTCGGCACAGGCGCAGCGGCGCCCTTCGCCTTGGCGCGGCGGGCCGCGGCGCGCTTGCGCCGCTCGTACGCGCTCGTCGCCTCGCGGGCGATCTCCGGGTGGTTGCGGAACACGAACCGCGCGGCGGCTCTGACGGCGTTCATCCGGTCGAGCAGCATGCCGGCGAGCCGGTTGCGGAGGTCGATCGCCGAGCGCGCGGGGCCGGCCAGGGCCGCGATAGACGCGGGCTTGTCGCGGAGGGCGGCCGCGATCGCATGCGCCTCGTCGATGTGCCCGGACTCGAATCCGCCGAGCCCCTGGAGCTCGTCGCGGTGGGGCTCCGCGAGGTGGGCGTAGTCGTCGAGCGCGCTCGCGAGCGCGTCGGCGGTCTGCGGATCGTCGGCGTGGGCGGCGTCCACGCGGGCGAGCTGCGCGTCCTTCTCGTCCTCGACGCCATCGTCGAAGTACCACTCGAGGACGGCGGTGAGCTCGTTCAGCAGGAACCGGCCGCGCGCCGCGGGATCCTCGCCCTTCGGGTTGATGGTCAGGAGATAGCGCGTGTGGGCCTCCTGCGTCGCGCGCTGGAGCGACAGGATCTCGTCGCCGGTCTTCGCATGGATGCGGCCGACCGCGCCGGCGGCCTTCTGCTTGCCCTTGCCGGCCTTACCGACCGCGGATTCGAGCCCGGGTCGCACGATGCTGCCGCGCTCATCCGCGCCCGGTTTCCAGTACCTGTCAAAGAATTTGGCGACATCGACCGCCTCTCCGAAGAGAACGTGCAGCGGCTGATTGACGACCGGCGACGCGCTGTCTGCCACCTCGGCAGCGGCGCTGATCCACTGCTCCAGCTCCTTGCTCGGCTTCTTCATGTTCCTCCTGGGCCACCGCCTCGCTTTCGACGATCCGGTGCCCGGAAAAGGGAGATGAGCGTTTCACCCCCAAGTACGGTGACGAACCGTATGCACGCACCTCCCGCTCGCAAGAGGCGAGCATTGCCGAGATGCTGCTCGGAGGAACACGAGTCGTGTCGCCCGCAGGGCATGGGGAACACGGGCGCCCATGTCCCGGAAGGGCGGCTACGTGTCCCGGAAGGGCGGTTGCGTGTCCCGGAGGGGCGGTTGCGTGTCCCGGAGGGGCGGTTGCGTGTCCCGGAAGAGCCGCCCCGTGTCCCGGAAGGGCGGTTGCGTGTCCCGGAAGGGCGGTTGCGTGTCCCGGAGGGGCGGTTCCCTGTCCCGGAAGGGCGGTTGCGTGTCCCGGAGGGGCGGTTCCCTGTCCCGGAAGGGCGGTTGCGTGTCCCGGAAGGGCGGTTGCGTGTCCCGGAGGGGCGGTTGCGTGTCCCGGAAGGGCGGTTGCGTGTCCCGGAAGGGCGGTTGCGTGTCCCGGAGGGTCGGTTCCCTGTCCCGGAAGAGCCGCCCCGTGTCCCGGAAGGGCGGTTCCCTGTCCCGGAAAGCCCGCTCCCACCCCCCGCCCCGGAACCCTCCGCCCCGCCCCGCCCCGCTCCGCAGCTCAGCCGCGCGCGGCCCGCGCCGCGCCCGCCCGGCCCCGCCTCACGGGAAGATCTCCCGCTCCCCGTACGCCGCCGCGAGCCGCTGCAGCGCCACCGCGTACGCCGCGAGCCGCAGCGTACTTTTCTTCTGCCGCGCCATCTCGGTCACGTCGCGGTAGGCCCGCTTCATCGCCTTCTCGAGCCGCGTGTCGACCTCCTCGAGCGTCCACGTCTCGGAGCGCTTGTTCTGCACCCACTCGTAGTAGCTCACCGTGACGCCGCCCGAGTTGGCGAGGACGTCCGGCAGGATGTCGATCCCGCGCTCCAGGAGGACCTTCTCCCCCTCCGGCGTGCACGGCCCGTTGGCGCCCTCGGCGACGAGCCGCACCTGGAGCGAGCTCGCCTCCTCGACGCCGACCTGGTTCTCCAGGGCCGCGGGGATGAAGATGTCCGCCTTGAGCCGGAAGAACTCCTCGCGGCTGATCGGCTTGCCCGCCGGATAGCCCGCGATCGAGCGGTGCTTCTTCACGTAGTCCTGCAGCTTGTGCGGGTTGAACCCCTCCGGATTGTACAGGTACCCCGCGTGGTCGCCGACCGCGACGGTCGAGGCGCCGAGCTTCGACAGGAGCACGGCCGTGTGCGAGCCGACGTTGCCGAACCCCTGCACGAGCAGCGTCGAGCCGCCGAGGTTCACGTCGTTGTCCTCCGCCCACTCGGTGATGCAGTGGACGACGCCCTGCCCCGTGGCCTTTTCGCGCCCGTGCGTGCCGCCGGACGCCACCGGCTTGCCGGTCACGACGCCCTTCACCGCCTGCTTGAAGAGCTGGCCCACCGTGTTCATGTACGTGTCCATGGCCCACGCCATCGTCTTCGCGTCGGTCCCGACGTCGGGCGCCGGGATGTCCGTCTCCGGGCCTATGTTCGCGCCGAGCGCATGGAAGAACCGGCGCGTGATCCGCTGGAGCTCGGCGCGCGACACCTCGTTCGGGTTGAACTTGATGCCTCCCTTGCCGCCGCCGAGCGGCAGGTTCATGAGCGCGCACTTCCACGTCATCATCGCGGCCAGCGCCTTGAGATCGTCGAGCGACACCGTCTCGTGGTAACGAACACCGCCCTTGAACGGCCCGAGGAGGTTGTTGTGCTGGATCCGGTAGCCCTTGAAGAGCCGGATGCTGCCGTCATCCATCCGCACCGGGAAATTGACGATGATCTCGTTCTTGGGCTGGCTCAGGATCGTCGTGATGTAGCCCGGCAGCTCGATCAGGCGGGCAGCCTCGTCGAGGTAACCCTGGACGACTTTGAAGAACTCGTATTTGTGCTTGTGGCTCGGAGCCGGAGGGGTGCTCACCGGCGGAGTCGTGGGCTTGGCACTGAATTGATCTTCCATGGCTCTGTAACTTTTTAGTCCGCTGCGCCCCTCGGTTCAATGTCAGGGCGCTATCACGCGACGCGTTATCGCGTGTCCGGAGGAGCGGGACATCGCGTCAGTCTGGGAATGTGCGATGCGGCGCCGCGTTAACGGCGGCAAGTCCGCATCGGGGGGCGAGGCCCCGGCGCGGGCGCGCCGCGCGCGGTTCTCGCGTCGCTGCAAGCGGCTGTCTCGCGCCGCGCGCGCAGCGCGAGGCGCGCGGCGTCGATCACGTCCTCGACCACAGGACATACAGATACGTGATCGTCCCGGTGACGAGCAGGGCGTCGACCCTGTCGAGGATGCCGCCGTGGCCGGGGACGATCCCGCCAGAGTCCTTGATCCCGAAGGAGCGCTTGAACAACGACTCGCCGAGGTCGCCCGCCTGGCCGAGACCGCCCGCGACGATCGCGAGCGCGAGCGCGTCGACGAGCGGCAGCGACCGGAGGAACCAGAAGTGGGCGATCAGCGCGCCGAGCACCGCAGAGAGCAGGCCGCCGACGGCGCCCGCGACGGTCTTCTTGGGGCTCACCGCCTCGTAGAGCTTGCGCCGGCCGAGGAAGCGGCCGGCGAAGTAGGCGCCCGTGTCGGAGAACCAGGAGAAGAACAGGGCCAGCACCACGAAGGACGGGCCGTCGGCGCCGGCGTCGCGCCGGAGGAGCGCCAGCGCGCCGAGCCCGCCGCCCACGTAGAGCGGGCCGAAGGTCATCGCCAGCACGCGCAGGGCGGCGGTGCGCATCTCCCCGAGCCGCGTCAGCGTGACGAGCATCGCGACGAACGGCAGCAGGAAGATCAGCGCGAGGAGCGCGCCCGGCGAGCTCCCGAAGCGCCAGAGCACGCCGAGCACGGCGAGCGTGAGCGCGACGCCGGCGAACCGCGAGGCGCGGTCGTCGGGGTGGGTCATCGCGAAGAACTCGAGCGCGCCGATGGCGGAGGCGGCAGCGACGAGCGCCGCCCACCCCCAGGCCGGGCCGAGGTAGAGCAGCGAGAGGAGCAGGGGCGCGGCCACGACCGCGGTGATGAACCGCATCGCGAGGTTGGAAGCAGCCAAGCGTCAGACCCCCGTCCGAGTGCCGTTGTGAGAGGCGAGCTCGCGCGCGCGCCACGGCCGATCCGCGTCGAGCACGCCGCGCGCGGCGAAAGAATCGCCGCCGCCGCCGCCGCTGCTCTCCGCCCTGTACGCGGGCTCGACGGCGCTGTCGCGCTGCTGGTAGGTCGCGATGGCCGCGAAGAGGTCGTCCTCGGTGAAGTCCGGCCACAGCCGCTCGGTGAACGACAGCTCGGCGTACGCGGCCCCGTAGAGCAGGAAGTTCGAGAGCCGCTGCTCGCCGCCGGTGCGGATGATGAGATCCGGCTCGCCCACGCTCAGGCTCGGCAGCCGCGCGGCGAGCAGCGCGCCGTCGATCGCCTCCGGGTCGAGCCGGCCGGCGACCGCCTCCATCGCGAGCTCGCGCGCCGCGGCGGCGATCTCCTCGCGCGCCCCGTAGGAAAGCGCGAGCGCGAGCGTCATCCTCATGTTCGCGGCGGACGCCTTCCGCAGCGGGTCGAGCACCTCGCGCACGACCTCGGGGAGCCGGCTGATGTCGCCGATCGCGACCAGGCGGATGTCATTCTCGAGGATCTCGCCGCGCTCCGTCATGAGGAACTCGCGCAACAGCCCCATGAGCGCGTCGACCTCGTTCCGGGGCCGCGCCCAGTTCTGCTCGCTGAAGGCGTACAGCGTCAGCGCGTCGACGCCGAGCCTCCGGCAGACGCGCACGATCCGCCGCACGGCGGCGCTGCCAGCCTTGTGTCCGGCCTCGCGCGGCTCGCCGCGCAGCTCGGCCCAGCGGCCGTTGCCATCCATGATGATTCCGACGTGGCGCGGGAGATTTCTGGCTTCTACGAGGTTCATCGGCGGGGGGAGTTTCCCTTGTTGACTACCGACTGTCGACTGTTGAGTCTTCACGCCCATGAGCACTGGGGTTGGTCTCACGGTCACGCTGCGCGTCAGGATGGGCGCGCACGACGCACATTACGCGGGGGAGCTGTGTGACGGCGCGCGTATTCTCGCGCTCTTCGGCGACGTCGCCACCGAGCTCCTCATCCGTCTGGACGGCGACGAGGGTCTCTTCCGTGCGTACGAGGCGGTCGAGTTCCTCGCCCCGGTCCGAGCAGGCGACTTCATCGAGGCGACCGGGGTGGTCACCAAGGTCGGGGCCACGTCGCGCGCGATGGCCTTCGAGGCGCGCAAGGTCGTCGCCAGCGTCCGCGAAGCCGGGGTGGCGCCCTCGGCGGCGGACGCGCTGGCCGAGCCGGTCATCGTCTGCCGGGCGCTCGGGACGTGTGTCGTCCCGAAGGAGCTTCAGCGTCGGCCGCGCCTCGTCCTGCCGGCGCTGTCGGCGCCGCCCCCGGATCACGCGAAGCTCCCGGAGCCGCGGCCGATCATCACGCCGCCCCCCCGGATCATCGTCACGCCGCCGAACAGCGCCCTCGTCTTGACGGCGGCGATCGTCGGCGCCGAGACGACCCGCGTGCAGACGCCGCACTTGCCCCTCACGGCGCGCGAGCTCGCCGACGAGGCGGCGCGCTGCCGCGACGCGGGCGCCGCCGTGGTCCACCTGCACGTCAGGAACCCGGACGGCTCGCCGAGCCAGTCGCGCGCGCTGTTCGCCGAGGCGATCGCGGCCATCCAGGAGAAGACGGACGTCATCGTCCAGACGTCGACCGGCGGCGCCGTCGGGATGGGGGTCGACGAGCGCGCCCAGCCGCTGCTCTGCAGCCCCGAGATGGCCACGTTGAACTGCGGCACGATCAACTTCGGCGACGGGATCTTCGACAACGCCCGGCCGCTCATCCGGGACATGGCGGCGCGCATCCGCGCGGCAGGGAGCGTCCCCGAGCTCGAGTGCTATGAGGTCGGCCATATCCATGAGGCGCTCAGCTTGTTCGCCGATGGGCTCCTCGCGGAGCCGCTCCACTTCCAGTTCGTGCTGGGGGTGCCCGGCGGCATCGCGGCGCGAGAGGACGTGCTCCGGTTCATGATCACCCAGATCCCGCAAGGCGCCACGTGGGGGGTGGCCGCCGTCGGCCGCCACCAGCGCCCGATGACCGAGCTCGCGATGCAGCTCGGCGGGCACGCCCGGGTCGGGCTGGAGGACAACATCTACCTGGACAAGGGCGTGCTCGCCGAGGGGAGCGCGCCGCTTGTCGCGCGCGCCGCCGCCTTCGCGCGGAACATCGGCCGCGAGGTGGTCGAGCCGGACCGCGCGCGCCAGCTGCTCGGGATCCGCCCGCGCGCCGCGGCGGCAGCCCAGGCCGGCGCCGCCGGGGGAGGGAGCGCGCTCGCGCAGGGATGATCGGACGACCGCTCTCCACCTGGGCCGACCACCTCCGCGGCCGGCTCCCGATCGCGCTCGGCGTCGCCCTGGTCGGGGCCGCCGCGCGGCTCTCGACGCCGTCCCCGCCCGCGCGGACCGCGGACGCGATCGCCGGGATGCTCGGGGAGGCGATCGGCGGCTCGGTCAGCCCGGACGACTTCGTCTGGGAGGAGCGCGGCGGGTTCCTGTCCGACGCGCTGCTGGGCCGCCGGGTGCTGTTCCTGGGCGTCGCGAGCCCGCGGGACGCGGAGCGCGCGCCGGACGCCGAGCGCGCTTCGGGCGCGGTGCCCGCGCCGGACGCGGGGCGCGCGCCGGACGGGCGCGGCGCCGCCGACCTGTACCGCGCGCGCGTGCGGCTCACCCGCTCCGGCCGGCCGGTGAGCCTGAGCGGCGTCCGCAACCTGACCGAGACGCCCCTCGGCGACGACCGCAACCTCGTGGCCCGCGGCCGCCGCGTCGCGGTGACCACCTCCGCCTTCGGCGCCGTGCAGGGGATCACGCTGCTCGATCTCGGCGGCGACGCCCGCCCGGGGGCGCCCCTCGGCGAGCGGCTCCGCGCGGCGGTCGACGGCTGGATCGAGACAGGGAGCGCGGACGGCGCGTCGCGCACCGAGATCTCGTTCGATAGCCCGCCCGCGTCGGCGCGGCTCGACCTCGCCGATGAGGCCCTCGTGATGGCGCTCGGCCCCGAGGCGGTGCCGGCGGCGCTGAGCGTCGGCACCGGCGAGCTCGACACGGGCGGCAGCGATCCGTTCGGCGCCCGCGCGCACCGCGTCCCGCGCCGCGTGCCGTCGTTCGCGGAGGTCGCCGGGCTTTCTGCCGGCCGCCTGCTCGGCCCGGGGGCGGCCGCCGCGGTCGAGCGGCTCGCGCTCGCCGCGGACCGCGCGGCGGCAGGGCTGCGCGCCGGGCCGGGCGCCGCGTACCTGACCCACAGGCCGGCGTCTCCGGAGCCCGCGCCGCCGGGGTGGCCTTCGCCCTGGCCGCCGCCGCCGGTACAGCCGGCGGTCGATGCTCCGCTGCCGGGGGAGGGGGCCTGGGTGCTCGTGGCCCCTTCGCTCCCGCGCGTCCTCCCCGGGATCGAGAGCGATCCGCAGCGCCCGTCGAGCCCGTTCGCGGCGACGACGATCCGCCCCGACCCGCAGCGGCAGCAGATGCGCGTCCACCTGCTCGCGATCGACACGCGGCACATCAGGTTCACCCTTCAGGCCGGCTTCGAGGCGCCCAGGCCGACCGTCGGCCCGCACGGCACGGGAACGCTCCCGGACGCGCCAGCGCTCCGCGGCGCCATCGGCCTCGGCGCCCGCTCGCGCGACGCGGGCGCGCTCCACGACGAGACCGAGGCGCTCGGCATGGTCGTCGGCGGCCGCCCGCTCGTGCCCCCGCGCGACGGCGCGGCGACGCTCGGGGTCGACGCCTCGGGCCGGCCCTACTTCGGCGCATGGCCTTCCGGCGGCGGTGTCGAGCGCGTGCCGTGGGCGCTCTGGCAGCGCCCGGCGGCCGCGAACCCCGGCGATCTCCGCGGCGAGGGGCCCAGGCGCTTCCCCTGGTCGCTCTGGCAGGGCCCGTCCCTCTTCGAGGCCGGGGGCGCCGCGGCCCCGCTCCCCGTCCTCGCGGGTGCCACCGCGGCGCGCGCCGCAGGCGACGCGACGCTCTCGCCCAGCGAGGGCGACGACCTCGTCGTCGAGCGCGCGGCGCTGTGCGTGACCGACCGCGGCTTCGTGGTCCATGCGTGGGGCAGCGCCCTCGACGCGGCTGCGCTCAGGGCGGCGCTCGCGCGCGCCGGGTGCCTCGCCGGCGTCTCGCTGGGCAGGGCGCCGGACCCGCTCGGGGTCGCCTTCCTGAGCGCCCAGCCGGACGGCCGCTTGACCGCGGAGCGCCTCGCGCCCGCGATGTCGATCGCGCCGCCGGAGCACGTCGCGTCCGCCTCCCCGGGCCCCTTCCTATACTTCGCGTCGCGCTCGACGGACGGCCCGCCGCCGCCCGATCTGTCGCTCCCGGGCGAGCGCGTGGGCTGGACCGTGGACGGCGGCGCGCAGCCGCCCCCCGCGTGGAGCCCGGCCGTGTACGCCGCCGACTCCGTGCACCTCGGCGCGCAGGTCCGCGTGCACGCCTTCGCGCCCGACCGGTTCCTGTTCCGCCTGCGCGCCGGGTCGCGCGAGATCTCGCCGCGCGGCGCGCCGAAGCTCGCCGCCGAGGTGGCGGAGGACGAGCGGCAGCAGGTCCTGGCGGCGATCGGCGTCGGCACCGGCCGGCGGCGCGGCCCGCGCGGGCTCGCCGTGGGCGGCACGGTCGGCCTTCGCTTCCGGGGCGAGGGAGGCCTGCTGCTGGTCCGCCGCGGCCGCGTGGAGATCCGCCCGGCCGGCGGCGTCGAGCTCGCGCCGGGCGTGGACGCGACCGAGCTGCCGCTCACCGCCGACGACGGCAGGCTGCGGCCGGAGGCGCGCGAGATCGGCACCATGCGCCGGCGTGGCGCCGCCTGCGCGCTCGAGGACGGGACGCTCCTCGTGGCCACGACGACGTTCGACAGCGACGAGGCCACGACCGAGGCGCTGCTCGATCTCGGCTGCGCCCGCGTTGTCGCGCTCGATCGCGGCGCGCACCGCAACGCGTTCGTGCACCGGGCCTCCGGCGACCCCGCGTTGCAGCAGGGATACGAGGAGACCGCGCTCTTCGCGGTCGGGCTCGCGATGCCCGGCCGGGCGCGCCGGCTCACGGCGGACGCGTCCCCCTGATCGCGGCGGCGGCCCGCGGTGGGCCCGACCGGCGCGGCTGTCCACCGTGAGCCTGACGGGCGCGGCGGCCCGTGGTGGGCCCGACCGGCGCGGCGGTCAGGCGTGGGACAGCATGCCGCGCAGCATCCCGAGCGCGCGCGTGTGCAGCTGCGACACGCGCGGCTCGCCGACCCCGAGCTCCGCGCCGATGTCCTTCAGCTTCGCCCCCTCGAAGTAATACATGCCGATCACGCGCCGCTCCCGCTCGGGGAGCTGCGCGATGGCGAAGGCGAGGGCCCGCCGGGTCGCCTGCGCGGAGATCGCCTCGATCGGGTCGTCTCCGCCGGACATGTGCACCGACTCCTCGGTGGGCGTTACCTCGCTCAGGCTCACGAAGACGGTCGAGCCGCCGACCGTGCCCGCGGCCCCGGCCTCGACGGCCTCGCGCGCCCGCCGCGAGAGCCAGTCCTGCGCGCGGAGCTCATCGACGATCGCGCCGCGGATCCGGAGCTTCGCGTAGCCGGCGAACGTCTCGCCGTCGCTCCCGCCGTTCTTGCGGAGCGAGTCGACGAGGCCGAGCATCCCCGCGCTGAGCAGGTCGTCGCGCTGCACGTTGGGCGGCAGGTGCCGCGACACCTGGCGCACCAGCTTGCGGACGAGCGGGAAGTACCCCTTCAGCACCTCCGGACGGAGCGGCGCGCACGGCGCTTCGCGGTCGCGCGGCCCGCTCGCGCAGGCCGCGCCGGTACAACACGGCGGGTCGCTCGCGCCGCGGTCCGGCTCCGCGGGCTCCCACGCCTCCTCGTACGTGCAAGGTGACGCGCCCTCCGCGGATTCCCAGAAGTCGTGTGCGCAGCTTGACGTGAGCTCCGCGGACTCCCATGCATCGTGCGCGAGCGCCGCGCCCGGTTCCTGCACTGCAGCGACCGGCCCTGCGTCGTGGGCGTCGAGAGCGTCGAGAGCGTCGATACCGAGAGCGACCTGCGCTTCGATCAGCGCGCGCTCACACGTGACGACCGGGCACGCTGTGCCCATGATGACCGGCTGGACAAGCTCGTCCCCGTCACAGCACGGGGCGAGTGACCTGGAAGGGAGCCCCTCCCGCTGCAGTCGGGTCGATTGCTGCACGTGAGGTGGATTGGTGCCACAACTCTCGCAGCGTGCAAGGTAGAGCCGCGCAATTGTGTCTGGTGCGGATGTTCAGTGTGTGGATTATGTCCAGCGACCTCGGCAGCTCACCTTCCAGCCGGTGAAGCGGCGGGCGCCGGGGTGGGTGCTCCTGAACCCACGCCCTTCTGCGCTTCATTGCCGCTGCGCCCCGCGTCCGAGTTTGTCTCTGTAGTATTCACTGGTTGCGGCGGAGTGGCGCGGGGCTGGCCTGACCCATACACCTCGTCTTCCGCCGAGAGGGGGACATCTCGCGCCGCCTCGTCGGCCGCGACAGAGCCCCTCGCCCCCTCGTAGCGCGGCGGCTCTCCAGGCCTCGAGTAATCCACCCAGTACACCTTATCTGATCTGACGTCCAGGTGAACGAACGTTGAGTTAGGATAGTATCCGACACCCGCGTTGCGGAAACCTCGGCAGAAGTCGCGGACCACGGTGTTGGGCACGCCCTCGACCATGAAGTCGACGGCGCGGCCGAAGTTGTGGTTGGAGTGCGGCGTGTACTGGGTCGGAGAGTAGGGGCGATACCCGCTCACGACGCGGATGGTCCTGCCGCCGAAATGGTCGCTCACCATGCCTATCAGCGTGGCGAGGCGCGGATCGATGGGAATCGACGCGGTGGGCGACGCGCGCATCAGCCGGCTGAGCTTGGGGAGGGCCTTGGGGACGAGGCGCCCCTTCGACGTGAGCAGCTGGAGGTCGAGCCGCTCGGCGCCGCGCACCAGGCGGACCCAGCCGGGGCGCTTGGGCCGCTGCGCGTAGCGCTTGCTCGGCGGCATCGACCGCGGGTCGGGCTTCGGGTCCCGCTTCATCGACCCCTTGCCCAGGGGGCGGGTCTCGGCGCTCCGCTCCTTCGCGCTGGCGCCACGGCTCCGCTCCGGCCCGTCGCGCAGCGAGGCCGCCCGGTTCGACGCGCCCGGCGCGGACCGGCCGCCCGGCTTGCCCCGCTCGGGGATCACGAGGACGAGCCCCGGGTGGATCCGCTGGCCAGGCTTGAGCCCATTCGCCTCGCGGAGCGCGTCGACCGTGATCCGGTACCGCTTCGCGATCTTGCCGAGCGTCTGGCCGGCGTAGACGGTGTGCTGGCCGTCCTCGGCGACCGCCACGCCGGAGGCGGCGATCAGGACGAAGGCCGCCGCGAGGGCGGCGAGGGCAGAGCGCAGCCGCGATGACCGGCGGCGGGGCTCCATCGCGGCGCCGGCGTGGAGGCCGCGGGTGCCGCAGAAACGGGAGAAGTCCGGATGCATGAGGCGACTCTGACCTGACGTCATCCGTGCCCGACGACCGAGCCCCGGACGGTGCTACCCTGGGCTGGCGCGCGCCGGCCGGCCATACCGGGGGCGCCGCACCGCGTATCGGGCTTCGATAGGCGGGCGAGAGGCGAGCGTAAAGCGGTTTTTTGCCCCGCGATCCGCGGCGGTGCGAAGCTTCGCCGGAAGCGACCAGAAGCGATCAACGGGGATCGGGCGCGCAAGGGCCAGGGCAACGCGGCCCGGGCTCCCCTTTCTTCACCAAGGCGGCGCGGACCAGGACGGACGGGATGTCGGAAGGCAAGAACTTGATCGGGGTCGACATCGGATCGAGCGCGATCAAGATCGCTCAGATCAAAGAAGGCCGTAAGGGCTACGGCCTCGTGCGGCTCGGCTACGCGCCGCTCGCGCCGCAGGCGATCGTCGACGGCCACGTCATGAACGCGCAGGCGATCGTCGAGGCGCTCGGCCGCGCCTTCTCCGACGCCAAGATCCGCCAGCGCGAGATCGCGCTCAGCATCAGCGGTCAGGCGGTCATCATCCGCAAGATCACGGTGCCGCTCATGACCGCCGCCGAGCTGGACGAGCAGATCCAGTGGGAGGCCGAGCAGCACATCCCCTTCGACATCAAGGACGTGCACGTCGACTACGAGGTGCTGCGCCGCCGCCCCGAGGCCGGGCAGATGGACCTCCTGCTCGTCGCCGCGAAGCGCGACGAGATCAACGACTACACGCAGATCGCCAGGACGGCGAAGCTCAAGCCCATGGTGGTCGATATCGACGCGTTCACCGTGCAGAACCTGTTCGAGGTGAACCGCGGCATCCCGCCGGACCAGACGTTCGCCATCATCAACGTCGGCGCGAGCCTCGCGTCGATCAACATCGTGTCGCGCGGCGCGAGCGCGTTCACCCGCGACATAGGCAACGGCGGCAACTACATCACCGAGCAGATCCAGCGGAAGCTCGGCATCAGCTTCGAGCAGGCCGAGGAGTTCAAGTGCGCCAGCGTGACCTCGGGCCCGGGCGGCGTGCCCGCCCAGGTCATCGAGACCATCGAGCAGGTGTGCGACTCGATCGCCGGCGAGATCCAGCGCTCGCTCGACTTCTTCCTGGCCACGAGCGGTGAGGGCGACATGCACCGCATCTACCTGACCGGCGGCTCGTCCAACCTGCCCGCGCTGCCCGCCGCGATCGGGCGGCGCGCCCGGGTCGCCGTCGAGCTGATCCAGCCGATGGAGCGCATCACCGTGGAAGCGAAGGAAGTCAACCAGGAGCTGCTCCGGCTCCGGGCAGCGCAGTTCTGCGTCTCGCTCGGGCTCGCGATGCGCAAGGACCGGGAGAAGCGCTCGTGATACGCGTCAACCTGCTCCCGCAACGGCGCGGCGTGCGCGGGGCCGCCCCGCAGGCGAGCCAGCGCTGGCTGCTCGTCACGCTCGGCGTCGTGATCCTCGAGATCGTGGCGCTCTTCCTCTTCCACCAGACCAAGGTCGAGGAGCTCGAGGAGCAGTCGCGGAAGAACTCGGTCCTCCAGAGCCAGATCCAGGACATCCGCACGCTCGTCTCGAACCACGAGGAGATCAAGAAGTCGCTCGAGGTCCTCCGCGCGCGCGAGGACGCGATCGCGAAGCTCCAGGCGGCGCGCAGCGGTCCGACCGCGGTGCTGCTCGAGCTCGCGCAGCTCCTGACGAACGGCAAGGGACCGACCGCGGACCCGGACAAGCTGGCGCAGCTCCGCAAGGAGAACCCGCTCGCCGTCTACAACCCCTCCTGGGACAGCCGGCGGCTGTGGCTCACGAGCTACGTGGAGTCCGAGCGGACCGTGCGCGTCGAGGGGCTCGCGCGCGACGGCACCGACGTCTACGAGCTCGCCCAGCGCCTGAAGCTGTCGTCGTACTTCTATGACGTGCAGCTGCTCTCGGGGAAGAAGGAGAACGAGAAGGCGTCGCGGCTCGAGCTCGTCTCGTTCGCGCTGCAGCTGAAGGTGAGGTACTGATGGCCACGAAGCCCAACCCCGCGCCGGCCGGCTCGGCGCTCGACCGGCTGCCGCCGCTCGCCAAGGTCGGCGTCGGCGCGCTCTTCGCGGCGCTCGTCGGCATCCTGTACTTCGTCGGCTTCTATGCCGACGTGGACTCGCAGATCGAGGGCGCGGTGCAGAAGCAGCAGGCGCTCCAGACGGAGCTCACCAAGGCGCAGGCGTCGAAGGCCGCCTACCAGAAGGACCTCGACGAGAAGACCCGGCGCGAGCAGCTGAGCCGCGAGCAGAAGAAGATCCTCCCGGACGAGTCCGAGACGCCGGCCTTCCTCTCGGCGATCCAGGGCGTCGCGACCGTCTCCGGCGTCAACCTGACGTCATGGAGCCCGACCGAGGAGGTCCCGCAGGAGTTCTTCTCCAAGGTGCCGATGAAGCTGACGCTCTCCGGCAAGTTCCACCAGGTGGCGAAGTTCTTCCACGGCGTGGGGCAGCTCGACCGCATCATCAACCTCGAGGAGGTCCAGATCAAGGAGCCGAAGGTCGTGGGGACCGACGTGGAGGTCGAGGTGGAGTGCCTCGCGACCGCGTTCCGCGCCGTGCGCGCCGGAGAGACCCCGACGAGCGGCGTGAAGCGGCGGAGCGGCGGAGGTGTCCGGTGAGCGGCGGTCGCGTGCTGCTGCTCGCCCTCGGGGCGACCACGGCGTGGGCCCTCGCGCTCACCGGGTGCGAGGACGAGCCGGTGGTCACCTCCGCCCAGCTGGGCGGCACGGCCGCGCCGCAGGCCACCGCCTCGCCGCCGCGCACCCCCGCGGCGGGCGCCTCGGCGTCCGCGGCCCCCGACGCCGGCGCGCCCGAGATGCCGCCGCTGCCGCTCCGCGAGTTCCAGGAGGCCGACTTCTCCGAGAGCGATCGGAGCCGCGACCCGTTCCGGAGCTTCGAGTCGCTCTTCGCGACGCAGGCCCGGGGGCGGGTGACGATCCAGCGGCAGGTCCTCGTGGATCGCTTCGCGCTCGACGAGCTCAAGCTGGTCGGCGTCGTCTCGCGCGCGCCCGCCCGCGCGCTGCTCACCGACCCGACGGGGCTCGGGTGGGTGGCGAAGGTGGGCGACTTCGTCGGCAAGGCCGAGATCGTGCACGCGGGCGGCCCCACGGGCGTCGACGTGGCCGTGAACTGGCGCGTCGACCGGATCCGCGACTCCGACGTCGTCTTCATCCGCGAGGATCCGTCGCACCCGGAGATCCCGCCGACGACTCGCGTGATCGCGCTGCGGCCGCTCGGCGAGCAGAACGAGCCCGCCCCCTGACCGCCACGAATTGGGCCCGCCCCGGGCACCCGAAGTAGCCTCCCGGCAGCGTGACGCAGACCTCGCGTCACTGCGAAGCGGGAGTGCAATGAAGAGCAATCGAGACTATCGCCCGAAGCGGGGCGCGCTTCGCCGTGCTGCGGCGCTCGGGATGATGTTGATCCTCGGCGCTCCTGCGGGTGACGCAGACGCCGCGGCCCCGATCAAGGTCAGCGACGTCAGGCTCACGGCGCCGGCGGACGACCGGGCCGAGGTCGTGGTGGCGACGAGCGGCGCGCCGCGCTTCTCGGCGCGGGTCGCGGACGGCGGCAAGCGGCTCCTCATCGATATCGACGGCGCCGAGATGAGCGGCGCGCCCGGCGCGATCACGAACGGCAACGCGATCGTGGCCGGGGTGATGACCCAGGGCTTCGGCAAGGCGGCCCAGCGCACGACGCGGGTGCTCGTGCAGCTCGCGCGCCCGGCGGCCTACCGCATCCGCGCCGACCAGGGCGCGCTCGTGATCGAGCTCGCCGCCGCCGACGCGACCGCGCCCATGGCGGCGCGGGCCCCGGGCGCCCCCGCGGCGGCGGCGCCGGCCCGCGAGCCGGCGGCGATCACCGACGTGCGCTTCGAGCACCAGGCGACGCTCGATCGGGTGATCATCGAGCTCTCGTCGATCCCGAGCTACAGCGAGTCGACCGGCAAGGGGGGCCGCCGCGTCATCGAGCTCCGCGGCGTCCGGCTCCCCGACGCCCTCCAGCGCACGCTCGACGTGGGCGCCTTCGGGGGCCCGGTGCGGGCGATCTCGACGTTCCGGCGCAACAGCGACGGCTCCAAGGTGGTCGTCGAGGTGGAGCAGGCCGAGGGCGCCGCGGGCGCTGTCGCGCGCGAGGGCAACGCGCTCGTGCTCAGCGTCGCGCGCGGGGCGCTGCCCTCGACGCTCTCGGGGATCGGCGCGGACGGGGGCGCGGCGCGGCGGACCCGCACGGTCGCGCGCGAGGAGCTCGCCGACGGCGGCGCGCCGAAGGTGGAGACGTCGTTCGAGGGCGCGGACGGGGTGGGGGCAGAGCCCGGCTTCGTGGGGCGCGGCCCCGACCAGCCGACGAGCAGCCAGGAGTCGCTCGTCGAGCCCGACCAGGCCGGCGCCTTCATGCCCGCGCTCGCCGGGCAGCAGCGGCGGTTCACGGGGCGGCGCATCGACCTCGACCTGAAGGAC
The DNA here is from genome assembly GCA_051717205.1 of Sorangium sp. So ce1128. Classification (GTDB taxonomy): domain Bacteria; phylum Myxococcota_A; class Polyangia; order Polyangiales; family Polyangiaceae; genus Sorangium. The sequence goes on along the minus strand of CP181432.1, from coordinate 11,601,145 downwards.
GCGGACATCCACAACGTCCTCCGGCTGATCTCCGACGTCGGGCGGGTCAACATAGTGACCGCCGACAACGTGAGCGGGACGGTCACCATCCGGATGCGCAACGTCCCGTGGGACCAGGCGCTCGAGACGGTGCTCCAGGCCAAGGGCCTCGGCGTGGTCCGGCAGGGCAACATGATCCGCGTCGCCCCGATCGCCGACCTCAACAAGGAGCGGGAGCTCGCGATCGCGCGGCGCAAGAGCGAGCTCCAGCTCGCGCCGCTCGAGACGCGGCTCATCCCGATCAACTACGCCGACGCGCGGGACCTGCAGGATCGCTCGAAGGACATGCTGTCGCCGCGCGGCTCGCTCGCTGTCGACGAGCGGACCAACGTGCTCATCGCGCGCGACGTCGCGGGCAACCTGAACCAGATCGAGGAGCTGGTCCGCTCGCTCGACACGCAGACGCCGCAGGTCCTGATCGAGGCGCGCGTGGTCGAGGCGACGAGCCGCTACGTGCGCGACATAGGCATCCAGTGGGGCGGCGACGGGACGTTCAGCGCGGCGACCGGCAACCCGACGGGGCTCGTGTTCCCGTCGGCGATCGGCGTCGCCGGCGGCGCCACCGACTCGAACACCCCGACCGGCGGCCTCTCGCCGTTCTCGAACCAGGTCGCGAACCCGAACTTCGCGGTGAACCTGCCGGCCATCGTCGGCACCGGGCAGGGCGGCGCGCTCGGCTTCACGCTCGGCTCGATCAACAACACAGTGAACCTCGGGGTCCGGCTCTCCGCGGCCGAGGCGAGCGGCATGCTGCGGATCATCTCGAGCCCGCGCATCCTCACGCTCGACAACCGGGAGGCGCGGATCAGCCAGGGCACGCTGATCCCGTTCTCACAGATCAGCGCGCAGGGCGTGCAGACGACCTTCCAGGAGGCGAAGCTCCAGCTGCTCGTGAAGCCGCACGTCACGTCGGACGGCAGCGTCGCGATGCACGTGAAGATCAACCGCGACGAGCCCGACTTCAACCAGACCTCGGCCCGCGGCGACCCCACCATCCTGAAGCGCGAGGCGGAGACCGACCTCCTGATCATGGACGGGCACACGGCGGTGATCGGCGGGATCTTCACCCGCAACACCGGCCGGAACCTCGATCAGGTGCCGTTCTTCGGGGACATCCCCGTCCTCGGCCTGCTCTTCCAGCGGCGCCGCGCGAGCGACACGCGCAGCGAGCTCGTCATCTTCCTCACGCCGCGGATCGTGAACCGCGCCGAGGCCCTCGGCCGGTAACGCCCCGGCGGGGCGCGCACGTCTCGGCGGGGCACGCCGGCGCGCGGGCGCGCGGGCCCCGGCGCCGTCAGACGCGCTTCCGCCGGACCGCCTCGCGCATGTGCGGGACCGCGTCCGTCACGACGCCGCGCAGCCACGCCCGCGCGGGGTCGTCCTCGGTCCGGCTGTTCCACGCCATGGCGATCTCGAGGGGCGGCAGCTCGAACGGCAGGTCGAAGGTGCGGAGCGGCAGCAGGCTCGAGAACGCCCGGCCGAGGCGCGTGGCCACGGTCGCCACGAGGTCCGACGCCGTGACGACGTGCGGCACGAGGAACACGTGCGGCACGGCCATGACCTCGCGGCGCGAGATGCCGCGCGACGCGACGAGGTCGTCCGCGACCCCGTCGTGCGCGCCGTGCCGGGGGACGACGACGTGCGGGAGGGCGGCGTAGGTAGGGAGGTCGACGCGACCGCGCGCGGTCGGGTGGCTCGCGCGCGCGAGCCCGGCGAAGCGGTCGTCGAAGAGCGTCGCGCGGCGGAGATCGGAGGGGAGGGTGCTCTGCGGGAGGACGCCGATCGCGAGGTCGATCTCGCCGTTCCGGAGGGCGTCCACGGCGCGGGCGTCGAGGGGGAGCAGGTGGAGCGCGAGCCTCGGCCCGCCCTGCGCCAGCGCCGCGTTCAGCTGCGGCAGGAGGAGGAGCTCCACGTATTCCGTCGTGGCGATCCGGAACGTGCGGTCGCTCGTCGCGGGGTCGAAGGCCGGCGCCGTCCCGCCGAAGAGGTTCGCTAGATCGTGCATGAGCGCCGCGACCTGCGGGGTCATCGCCTCGGCGCGCGAGGTGAGCGCCATCTGGCGGCCGACCCGGATGAGCAGCGGGTCGGAGAAGAGCTCGCGCAGCCGCGTGAGCGCGTGGCTCATCGCGGGCTGGCTGAGCCCCACCCGGCGCGCCGCGAGGGTCACGCTGCGCTCCTGGAGCAGCGCGTCGAGCGCGATCACGAGGTTCACGTCGATCGCCGAAAGATTCACGGTCGGAATATATATCGAACTCAGTATTCTCGGAGCGGATACTTGCGTTATCTTGCGCGCCGGGCGCGGGCGCGCTGGAACAGGCGACGACGCGAGGCAGCGCGGCGACGCACCGTGACGTGGCCAGCCGCGCGCTCGCGGGCGCTGGTCGTGCGGCCGCCCTGGCTGCTAGGGTCGCCCGCGGCTCCCCTGACCGGCGGCGCCCCGCGGAGACCATGACATCGCCCGTTCTGCTCGGGGGGATCGACTTCTTCCACCTCATGAACGATCGCACCATGCGATCGCGCGGCCAGGCCGGGAATCACTGCCTGTACGTGCTCGAGCTCGACGGCCGCCTCGACATGGCCCGGCTCGCCGAGCGCCTCGAGCGCGCGACCCGGGTGCTGCCCGAGCTCCGCTTCCGGCTCGACAACAGCGTGCTCGGCCGGGCGGGGCGGCCCCGCTGGGTCGTCGACCACCACCGGCGCGCCCCCGAGCCGCGCCTCCACGAGGTCGCCGGCGAGCGCGAGCGCGCGGCGCGCATCGAGGCGCTGCTCGCGGACCGGACCTCCGGGGAGCAGCCGTGGGCGCTCGACGTCGTGCGCGGGGCGGGGGAGGGCGACACGGTCGTGTTCCGCCACTTCCACGCGCTCACGGACGGCAAGGGCGCCGACCGGCTCGTCGCCTGGCTCGGCTCCGGCAGCGGCGACGCGCCGGACGACCCGCCGCTGCGGCAGGAGCGGCACGACGCCCCCGAGCGCCTCCTCGCCCCCCTGGGCCGCGACGAGCGGCTCGCCCTCGCGCGCGCCTACAAGGCCCACGTCCTCGCGCTCGGCCGCGCGCCGATCCTGTCGCTCGCGCAGGCCTGCGCGAGCGACAGGATCGGCGTGCGGCCCACGGGCTCGCGCGTCCTCCGGCTCACGCTCTCGGCAGAGGAGACCCGCGCCTTCGACGTCCGGGTGCGGCAGCGGGCGCGCCTCGCCGAGTCGAGCCTCATGCTGATCGCGGCGACCCGGCTCGCCGACAGGGCGCTCGTGAGCCGCGGCTTCGCCCCGCCGCACCACGTGATCCCGCTCCCGCTCTCGCTCGACCCGAAGGTGGGCGCGCGGCGGCTCTTCGGCAATCACCTCACGATGGTCCTGCTTTCGCTCGGACGCGACGAGCTCCACGATGACGCCCGCGCGGTGGCCCGCCTGGCCGAGCAGCAGCGCGCCATGGTGCGCGACCGGCTCGAGCTCGGGATGATCGCCGCGCTCGACCTGGCGCGCTGGCTCCCCGGGCCGGTCTACCGCTGGCTCGGCGACCAGCCGTTCCAGGGCGAGCTCGCCTCGCTGATCGTCTCGAACCCCGGCGCGGTGACGGTGGAGCGGTTCGCGGGGCTGCCCGTGCGCTCGGCGTACCCGCTGCCCGCGGTCGTCACGCCGCCGGGCTTCCAGGTCATCTTCAGCCGCTTCGGCGGGCGCCTCTCGGCGTCGATCGTCCACGGCGACGGGCTGCTCGGCCCGGACGAGGCGGCGGCGATGCCGGGCGCGCTCCGCGCCGAGCTGCTCGGAGAGCCCGGGCCGCCGGCCGCGGGCGGGGTATAAGGGGCGGCGTCATGCGCACGTTCGATGTCGTCATCATCGGCAGCGGCATCGCCGGCGGCCTCCTCGCGCGGCAGCTCCGCCTCGCGTGCCCCGACCTCGGGGTCCTCGTGCTCGAGGCCGCCGAGGCGATGAAGGACTACAAGGTCGGCGAGAGCACGGTCGAGGTCGCGGCGAACTACATGGTGCGCCGGCTGAACCTCGGCACGTATCTTTACCAGCACCAGCTGCCCAAGAACGGGCTCCGCTTCTTCTTCGACTCGCCGGGCAAGGACCTCCCGCTCCCCCGGATGAGCGAGATCGGCTCCGATCACATGCCGTTCCACCCGAGCTTCCAGCTCGAGCGGGCGCGGTTGGAGCGCGATCTCGTCGCCATGAACCGCGCCGCGGGCGCCGAGGTAGAGCTCGGCGCCAAGGTGGTCGACGTAGCGATCGACGGGCGCGGGCGGCACAAGGTCGTCTACGAGCAGGGCGGCGAGCGGCGCGAGGTCGCCTGCCGCTGGGTGTGCGACGCGTCCGGGCGGCGGCACGTGCTCTGGCGCAAGCTCGGCGTGAAGGTGCACAAGGAGACGCGCCTCAACACGGCGGCCGCGTGGGGGCGCTACCGCGGCGTCGCGGGGCTCGACGCGGTCGCTGACCCGGCGTGGCGGTCGCGCGCGCGGTACACCTCGCGCCACCTGTCGACGAACCACTTCATGTACGACGGGTACTGGATCTGGTTCATCCCGCTCGCTGGCGATTTGATGAGCGTGGGCGTCGTGTTCGACAAGGACCGGATCGGCGAGGGGTCGGGGGCGGCGCTCCCCGGGCCGCGCACGCGCGCGGATTTCGAGCGCTTCCTCGGCGCCCACCGCGCCGCGCGCGAGCTGCTCGAGAGGGCGGAGCTCGAGGACTTCCAGAGCTACGCCCACCTGCCGTACCACGCAGATCAGTACTTCTCGACCGACCGCTACGCCGTCACCGGCGAGGCGGGCGCGTTCACCGATCCGTTCTACAGCCCAGGATCCGACTTCATCGCGACCGCGAACGAGTTCATCACGCAGATGATCCTCTCGGACGTGGCCGGCGATCGGGCCGCGTTCGAGGAGAAGGTCGCGGCCTACGACGCGTACTATCGATTCAAGTACGACAGCACGCTCCGGCTCTACGAGCGCATGTACCCGGTGTTCGGCAGCTTCGAGCTCTACCGGCTCAAGTACCTTCTCGACTTCAACAACTATTACAACCTCGTCGTCTGGCCGTTCATGGCCGATCGCGTGACGGACGTGGGCTGGATCCGGGAGGAGCTCAGGTTCACCGATCTCGTGCTGCGCGCCCTCTCCACGATGGGCGAGCACTTCGCGTCGCTCGCGAGCGACCTGCGCGCGCGCGGCGAGTACTTCGCGCAGAACGAGGGGCGCTTCGCCAACGGGCTGAACGGCGTCGCGCAGCTGGAGACGCGGCTCGGGCCGGCGATCGACGAGCGCTTCCGGCGGGAGCAGGTAGACCGGGCGTACGGGAGCGTGTTCGCGGCGCTCGTGGAGCGGCGGCTCGGCGAGCAGGGCCTGTCGGACCGCGCGCGCGTCGTGTCGGAGCTCAAGCTCCCCCAGGTGCTCGTGTTCCGGGACATCACGCCCGAGCGGCTCTCGCGGCTCCTCCAGCGCGTGGCGGAGCGGATGACCAGAGAGCTCCGCGACGAGTTCCCGGACGCAGGGGTCGAGCGGGTGGAGCTCGGGGCGGGCGGCGAGGTGTCGGTGACCGGGCCCGAGGCGGGGACCGAGGCGCACGCAGCGGTGCTGTCCCGGGCCAGGGCGCTCTGGGACGCCTCGGCGGGGTCGCTCGCGCATATCGCCCTCTAGTTTCCGGAGGGCGGCGGAGCCCTCGGTGGTCCCGGGCGCAGGGGCCGCCGTGGAGGCGAGGGAGCGAGCGCGGGCGCGCGTGGGGCCCCGCCGAACTCGCAGGGCCGGTGAATCGCCCTTGATCGGGCGATTCACCGTCTGAAGCTGCTCGGACAGCGGCCCGTCCCCACGCGCGCCCGCGCTCGCTCCCTCGCCTCCACGGCGGCTCTCCAGGAGAGCAGAGGTGGACAGCGGGGCTCCGAGGTGCGGTGGGACGACGGCGACACGGCTCGCTGTGGGGGGAAGGCCGATGTACGGCTGCTCGCGATCCGCGCGCGACGCGGCGCGACGGCCTTGCCTTTCGTGGATGGATTGGATTGCATGGTCACTGAATCGCGCCTCGGTGGGGCTCGCGCTCGACGGGATCAGGGGTCAGGGGGCTGTGACTCCGATGAGCTGTCGAGGAGGCGTGTGCCCGGGGTCCGCCATGCGGTGATCCCGGTCACCATCGGGCAGCGTCGAGAGGAGCAGAGCGTTGCAGGCACCTCGGGGGTACCGGATCGAAGGCGTGATGCAGACCAACGAGGGTTGGGTCACCGCCTATGCCACGCGCGAGAGCGACGGGCGGCGCGTGCTCCTCAAGGCCCACGCCGATTCCCCACGTCACGCCGCGGGCTCGGCCGCGGGCGCGCTCCTGAACGAGCTCGAGATCGCGAGAGCGCTCGACCCGGACAGGGTGCTGCACGCCGCGGCGATCGAGCGGGACGACAGCAGGGCGTTCCTCGTCTTCGAGGACGCGGGGCTCGTGCCGCTCAGCGCGCTCCTGGAGCGATCGCCGCTCCGGATCGAGCGGTTCCTCGCGCTCGCCGTGGCGATGGCGGACTCGCTCTCCGAGGTGCACCGGGGGGGCGTCATCCACAAGGACATCAAGCCGCAAAGCTTCCTCGTCGAGCCGAAGAGCGGCGCGGTCCGGCTGACCCACCTCGTGGCCGCGACGCGCCTGCCGAAGGAGCACGCCTGGCCGCAGGGCGCGCAGAGCGCGGTCATCGAGGCAAAGCTGCCCTACATGTCACCCGAGCAGACGGGCCGCATGAACCGGGCGCTCGACTGGCGCACGGACCTCTATTCGCTCGGGGTGGTCTTCTACGTGATGCTGGCCGGGCGCCTGCCTTTCGACGCGGCGGGGCCGCTCGAATGGATGCACTGCCACCTCGCGCGGCCCCCCGCGCCGCTGCCCGAGGACGCGGTGCCCAGGGCCGTGGCCGACATGGTCATGAAGCTCCTGGAGAAGGACGCGGAGGCGCGGTACCAGAGCGCAAGCGGGCTGTCGCAGGACCTGCGCGCGTGCCAGCGGTCGCTGCGCGACGCCGGCCGGATCGAGCGATTCCCGCTCGGCCGACACGACGTCTCCAGCCAGCTCCGCACGCCGCACCGGCTGTACGGGCGCGAGCAGGAGGCGGAGCGCTACCTCGCGGCCTTCGACCGCGTGCTCCGGGGCAGCCGGGAGATGATCGCCGTGACGGGGTACTCCGGCATCGGCAAGTCGTCGCTCGTCCACGAGATCTACAAACCCCTCACGCGAGAGCACGGGTATTTCGTCTCTGGCAAGTTCGACCAGCTAAAGCGAGGGATCCCCTACTCCGCGGTCATCCAGGCGCTCAAGAGCCTGCTCCGGCAGGTGCTGGCCGAGAGCGCGGAGAAGGTCGAGGGCGCGCGGCGCGCGCTGGAGAGCGCCCTCGGGCGGAACGCGTGGCTGCTCGTCGAGATGCTCCCCGAGCTCGGGATCATCCTCGGCGCCGAGCACATCGAGCCCGCCCCGCCGGGGCTCAGCCCGGCGGAGACCCAGCACCGCCTCATGCTCGCTTTCCGGGGCCTCCTCCGGGCGTTCTGCGCGCGCGAGCACCCGCTCGTGCTCTTCCTCGACGATCTCCAGTGGGCCGACGCCGGCTCGCTCTGGCTCCTCGAGGGCATCCTCGACGGCGACGACCTCGGGCCGTTCCTCCTCGTCGGGGCCCACCGCGACAACGAGGTGAGCGACGGGGACCCGTTGCTTGTCACGCTCCGCTCGGTGCAGGCGAGGGGCGTGACCGTGAGCACCCTGGAGCTCGCGCCGCTGTCGTTCGCGTCGCTCCAGCAGGTCGTGGCCGACACGCTGAACCTCGCGCCAGAAGAGGTGGAGCCGCTCGCGCGGCTGGTCATGCGCAAGACCGAGGGGAACCCGTTCTTCGCCGGGCAGTTCCTCCACGCGCTCCACGCCGACGGGCTCGTCCACTTCTCCCCTGAAGAGCGCCGATTCCGCTGGGATCTCGCGAAGATCGAGGCGCGCGGGTTCACGGAGAACGCGGTCGAGCTGATGAGCGGGAGGGTGCGCAGCCTGAACGCCGAGACCGTCGCGATCCTGCGGCTCGCCGCCTGCATCGGCGGCACGTTCGACCTGGAGACGCTGTCCGTCATCGCCGGCCTCGACAGGGCGGAGACCGCGCGCCGCCTCGATCCGGCGATCCGCAGCGAGTATGTCCTCGGCAGCGCGAGCGACCTCCCGGAGATGACGGTCGACGCGGAGCCCTGCGTCCGCTTCCGCTTCCTGCACGACCGCGTCCAGCAGGCAGCTTACGGGCTCATCGAGGAGGCGCAGCGCAAGGCGGTCCACCTCCAGATCGGCCGGCGGCTGCTCGCGGGCACGACGGCCGAGGAGCGCGCCGTGCGCCTGTTCGAGATCGTCGAGCAGCTCGATCAGGGGCTCGATCTCGTGAGCGACGAGGAGGAGCGCCTCGCCATCGCGCGGATCAACCTGGAGGCGGCGATCCGGGCGAAGCAGTCGACCGTCTACGCCGCCGCGCGGAGCTACCTCGAGGCAGGCCGCCGCCTGCTGCCGGAGGACGCGTTCGCCGCGCACGAGGAGCTCGCGTTCGCGCTGCTCCGGCAGATGGCCGAGGTGGAGTACCTGCTCGGGGCGCTGGACGCCGCGGACGCGCTGATCGCCGAGGCGCTCGGCCGCGCGCGGACCGCCGTCGAGCAAGCGGACCTCCTGGGGCTGCGCGTGGTGCAGTACACGATGCGCGCGCGCTTCGGCGACGCGGTGGAGGCCGGGCGTGAGGCGCTCGCCTTGGTCGGCGTCGCGCTCCCGCCGCTCTCCGCCGCGGCCGAGATCGAGGCGCTGGTCGAGGCCGAGGCCGCGAGCGTCGAGCTGCTGCTCGCCGGGCGGACCCCCGCCTCCCTGATCGACGCGCCGGAGATCGCGGACGAGCGACAGCGGCTGGCCGTCCGCGTGCTGAACGAGCTGATCCCGCCGCTCTACATGCTGAACCAGGAGAGGCTCAACTACCTCGTCTGCTGCGGCATCGTGCGGATCTCGCTCGAGCATGGCCTCGCGCCCGAGGCGTCGTACGGCGTCGCGATGTACGGCTCGTGGCTCGGCCACTTCCATGGCCGCTACCGGCAGGGCTACGAGTTCGCCCGGCTGGCCGTCGAGATGGGCCGCAGGTTCCAGGTGCAGGGGGATCTGTGCCGCGCTTGCTACGTCCTCGGCAACAACATCCAGTCGTGGGTGCGCCCGCTCGCGGAGGCGGACGCCCTGCTCCGCGAGGGCTACCGCGCCGCGATGGACGCGGGGGATCTGCAGTTCGGCGGCTACTCCCTCGCCTACCTGCTCCTCAACCCGTTCTTCCGCGGCGCGAGCGCGCGCGGCCTGATCGAGGAGCTGCCAGGCGCGCTGCGCGTCACGCGGCGGATCCGGCACACGCTCGCGACAGACACCCTCCTCGGCCTGCTGCTCGCGCTGCGGGACCTGACCGGCGACGACGCGCCGCTGTCCGGCGAGCCGCTGACGGAGGAGCGGTACCTCGCCGACTGCGCCGCGCACGGGACCGGCTACGCGCTCTGCCACTACCAGATCCTCAAGACGATATGCGCCTACCTGCATGGCGCTCCGGCGGAGGCGCTGCGCTTCGCGGACCAGGCCGAGGCGAACCTCGGCTTCATCCCTGGCAAGTACCAGACGGCGGCGCTGCGGTTCTACCGGGCGCTCGCCCTCGCGGCCGTCCTCCCGGCGGCGGGGGAGGGGGAGCGGGAGCGGCTGCGCGCCGATCTCGACGCCTGCCGCGAGCGGCTGCGCGGCTGGGTCGATGGCTGCCCGGAGAACTTCTCGCACAAGCGCGCGCTCGTGGAGGCGGAGGCGGCGCGCCTCGACGGCAGGGTGGATGACGCGGCCCGGCTCTACGACGACGCCATCGCGCTCGCGCGGCAGCACGGGTTCGTCAACATCGAGGCCATCGCCTGCGAGCTCGCCGGCCGCTTCTGGATGGCGCGCGGCAGGACGCGCGTCGCGCTCGACTACCTGGGCGACGCGCTGCTCGCCTACAGGCGCTGGGACGTGGGCCGCAAGGCGCTGCTGCTCGCCCGGGAGTTCCCCGCGCTCAGGCAGGAGCGCGACGCCGCCCCGCTCCGGACCGCGCGCGCGGACGTCTTCGACGTGGACACGCTGTTTCAGGCGGCGCGCGCGCTGTCCCAGGAGCTCGTGCTCGACCGGCTCCTCGGCAGCATGGTGCAGGTGCTCGTCGAGAACGCCGGCGCGGAGCGGGGGACGCTCCTGCTCGCGCGCGGCGAGCGCCTCGAGCTCGTGGCGCAGGGGGTGGCGCACCCGCCGGAGCACCGGGCGCTGCCGTACCTGCCGCTGGAGGAGCGCAGCGGCGAGGTCTGCACCTCCGCGGTGCGGCTCGCCGTGCGCACGCGGCAGAGCGTGATCTCGGCGAACGCCTCCCTGGATCCGGCGCTGCGGGACGACCCTCACGTCAGCGCCCACGGGGTCAAGTCGCTGCTCTGCGCGCCGCTCCTGCACAAGGGGCGCGTGCTGGGCGTCATTCACCTCGAGAACAACCTGCTCGAGGGGCTCTTCGGGCCCGAGCGCCTCGAGCTCCTCCACCTGCTCGCCGCGCAGGCGGCCGTGTCGCTGGACAACGCCCTCGTCCACGAGAACCTCGAGCGGATGGTCGAGGAGCGCACGCGCGAGCTGCGGAGCACGCAGCAGCAGCTCGTCGAGCGCGAGGCGCACCTCCGGGCGCTCATCGACGCGCTGCCGCAGTCGATCTTGCGGGTCGACCGCGAGGGGCGGTGCTTCGAGTACCGGCCGCGCCGCGGCGGCGCGGAGCTCGGCGGGGGCGCGGTCCCTTCGTTGCTGGCCGAGCTCGTGCCGTCCGCCGAGGTGCCGCGGCTGCTCGAGCTGATCAAGCGCTCGATAGACAAGGCCACCATCGAGCGGGCGGAGTTCTGCGCGGAGGGTGTCGAGGGGCGCCGGCACGTCGAGGCGAGCATCACGGCCCTGGGCGGCGGGCGCCTCGAGGCGATCGTCTCGCTCATGGATGTGACCGAGCTGAAGCAGCGCGAGGCGGAGGAGGCGCTGCTGCGGGAGCGGGAGATCGCGCTGGAGGCGCAGGTGGAGGCGCTCCGGGCGCTGTCGACGCCCGTCGTGCCGATCTCCCGGAACGTCGTGGTGATGCCGGTGGTCGGGGAGCTCGACGCGCGCCGTGGCGAGCGGATGCGCGCGGCGCTGCTCGAGCAGATCGCCGCGCGGAAGACCCGCATCGCGATCCTCGACGTCACGGGCGTGCCCGAGCTCGACGAGCGCGCGACCGCCGATTTCGAGCGGACGGCGGGCGCGGTCCGCCTGCTCGGCGGGGAGCTGGTGCTGACCGGCCTCGGCCCGCAGGCCGCGCGGCGCCTGGTCGAGCGCGGCATCTCGCTCTCGAGGGTGAGGGCGTTTCTCACGCTCCAGGAGGGCGTCAAGTTCGCGCTCCGGCAGCGCGGGGTGAGCGCGTAGCGCCCCGCCGCCCCGCTGTCGCCGCTGCCCCCGCCGCCCCTGGCGCGCGCGCCCGTGGCTAGCTGGCCTGCCCGAGCCCCCGCGGTTTTCTCCCGCTGATCGCCCGCGGTTTCTCCTGTACGCGCGCCCGTTCCGCAGTATCACAGGCGCCTGATGCGGTGGCGAGCAGCAGGTGGGCGAGTGGGTCAGTGGGCGGTCTCCCTGGCGCTATCGGCGGGCGCCGTTGGCGCGTGCGTGGGAGCGGCCGCCGAGGGCGGCGCGCGCCCCGCGTCGCAGGATTCCCCGGATCCCGGCTGGATCTCCGCGGCCACGCCGGACGCCGGCGGTGGTCCGCGGTGTCCGCACGGCGCGCTGGAGGATCCGCACCGTGGCTTCGTGCGGTGCCTGGAGCCGGGCGAGGCGGATGCTGGCTGGCTCCCGCCGTCGCCGCAGCCCGAGCCTCCTCCGGACGACGCCGGCGCCCCGCCTGACGGCGGCGCCCCCGACGCTGGCCCCATCGACGGCGGCGTTCCCGACGCATCGATCGTCTCGGCCCCGCCCCCCCTCGTGGAGATCAGGGAGCCGGAGTTCATGAACGGCGACGTCCCGAACGTGGCCAAGCGGCTGGAGAAGGTCTCCACCGACCTCGCGCAGTGCGTCGCCAACAACGGCGGCCTCTCGGGCGTCTCGGGCAGCGTGAAGGTCCAGTTCCTGGTCCGGGTCCGCGGCCGTGCCGAGGGCGTCGAGATCCTCGAAGCCCGTGGAGTGACCCCCGACGCTCAGCGCTGCATCCGACAGTTCCTCAAGAACCGTCCCATCGGCACCCCCAGCGCCGACCCCGTGGGCGTCACCGTCACTCTTTCCCTTCGCGCCGCGAAATAATTCTCCCCGCCACCGCCACCCCCATTGGAGCCGGGGCGGGAGGGGGGTGGCTCGCGGGCGGGCGGGCGGGGGTGGGCCCCACGAACCCGAGGGCCGGCCCGCACCGCAGTTTCCACCCCCCGGACCGAGTCCCCCGTTCACACGGCACTGGCCCTCCAAAAGGCCCGAGTTCGTGGGGGGACCCCCGCCCGCCCGCCCGCGAGCCACCCCCCTCCCGCCCCGGCCCCGTCGCCCCGCGGGTTGACGCAGCCCTCGCGGATCCTATCCTGGCGCGCCGCTGTGCCCGACCCCATGCTCACCCGCGAGATCGCGCGCCGAAAGACGTTCGCGATCATCTCCCATCCTGACGCTGGCAAGACCACGCTCACCGAGAAGCTCCTGCTCTACGGTGGCGCGATCCAGCTCGCCGGCGCCGTGAAGGCGAAGAAGGCGCGGGCCCACGCGGTCAGCGACTGGATGGAGATGGAGCGCGAGCGCGGCATCTCCATCTCCACGAGCGTCCTCCAGTTCCCGTACAAGGGCCGGCTGCTGAGCCTGGTCGACACGCCTGGCCACGCCGACTTCAGCGAGGACACCTACCGCGCGCTGATGGCGACCGACGCCGCCATCATGATCCTCGACTGCGCGAAGGGCGTCGAGGCGCAGACGAAGAAGCTCTTCCGGGTGTGCAAGCTCCGGCAGATGCCGATCTTCACCTTCGTGAACAAGCTCGACCGCCCCGGCCGCGAGCCGTTCGAGCTCATCGGTGAGGTCGAGGAGGTCCTCGGCATCGGCGTCTACCCGGTCACCTGGCCGATCTCGGCGGGTGGAAAATTCCGCGGCGTGTACCACCGCGAGCGCAAGCAGGTGTTCCTCTTCGAGCTCGTCGCGCACGGCGCCGAGATCGCCCCGATGGAGGTCGTCTCGCTCGACGCCCCCGAGCTCGCCGAGGCGCTCGACGAGGAGGGCGCGCGCCAGCTGCGCGAGGACATCGAGCTCATCGACGCGGCCGGCGACGCGCTCGACCGCGACAAGCTCGCCCGCGGCGAGGTCACGCCGATGTTCTTCGGCAGCGCGATCACCAACTTCGGGCTCCCGCAGTTCCTGGACGCCTTCATCGAGCTCATGCCCCCGCCCGCGCCGCGCGGCAGCGACAAGGGGCCGATCGCTCCGGACGACGACCGCTTCACCGCGTTCGTCTTCAAGATCCAGGCGAACATGGACCGGGCCCACCGCGACCGGATCGCGTTCCTCCGCGTCTGCTCGGGCAAGTACGAGCGCGGCATGAAGGTGCACCACGTGCGCCTCGACCGCGACATCCGGCTCACCAACCCGGTGCAGTTCATGGCCCAGGAGCGCACGCTCGTGGAGGACGGCTTCGCGGGCGACATCATCGGCGTCTTCGACCCGGGGCTGTTCCTCATCGGCGACACCCTCTGCAGCGGCTCGCCCGTGAAGTACGCCGCGCTGCCGCAGTTCCCGCCGGAGCAGTTCGCCCGCGTCGTCATGGTCGACCCCATGAAGCGCAAGCAGCTCAAGAAGGGGCTCGAGCAGCTCGCGCAGGAGGGCTCGGTCCAGCTCTTCCGGCCGCCGGAGGGCCGGGAGGGCGAGGCGATCCTCGGCGTCGTGGGCGAGCTCCAGTTCGACGTCGTGAAGCACCGGCTCTCGGCCGAGTACGGCGTCGAGGCCAGGATCGAGCGGCTCTCGTTCAGCATGGCCCGCTGGGTCGAGGGCGAGCCGGTGCCCCTCGCCGAGCTCGAGTCGAACCTCTACGGCTACGGCGCCCTCGACGTGCACGGGAACGCGGTCGTGCTCTTCAAGGGCGACTGGCAGCTCGAGAGCTGCGCGAAGGCGTTCCCCAAGACGCGCTTCGTGGAGCTCGGCGGCTCGATCAGCCCTGTGTGACCGGCGGCCGCGCCCGCGGCCGCTACTCCGCCAGCAGCGCGGCGAGGTGGCGCACTGACGGCGAGCCGTAGCTCAGGAGCCGGTCGTGGTAGGCGCGCTCCGAGAAGCCCGGCTTCGCCTGGTGCTCGGCGCGCAGGCGCATCATCTCGGTGAAGCCGTGGTAGTACGTGGTGAGCTGCGCGCTCGTGAGCCGGGCGCGCCGCCACTTGCCCACGGCCTCGCCTTCCTCCTGGAACGCTTCCTTCGTCATCAGCGCGAGCGCCTCCTTCTCGTCCATCGCGCCCGCGTGCACCCCGTGGTCGAGGATGGCGTTCACCGACAGGCGCAGCACCATCTTCTGGCGCTGCATCCGCACCTTCGGGCCGCCGAAGCCGTGGTGGGCCATCAGCCACTCGGTGTAGACCGCCCACCCCTCGACGAACGGGCCGCTCGAGAAAACCGCGCGGATCTTCGAGGGGAACCTGTTGTTGTGCATGAGCTGCAGGAAGTGGCCCGGCATCGCCTCGTGCACCGTGAGGTCGGCGAGCATGCTCGTGTTGTACTCGCGGTAGAACGAGGCGACGCGCGCCTCGGGCCAGTCCTTCGGCGTCGGCGCGATCGCGAAGAACGTCTCCTGCTTCGCCTCGAGCGGGCCGGACGCGTCGCAGTAGGCGACCGCGACGCCGCGGCGGTACTCCGGCATCTCGATCACCCGGCAGGGCTCCTCCGGGATGCGCACGAGATCGCGCTCGCGGACGAAGGCGGTCGCCGCCGCGAGCAGCCGATCCGACTCCTTCACGATGGTGGCGTTCGTCGGGTGCTCGGCCGCGAGCGCGTCGAGGACCCTCCGGATCGCGGCCATCTTCTCGTCCTGCGTCTCGACCCTCGGGAACGGTTGCTTCCCGAAGAGCGTCGGCCAGAGCTCCCGCGAGGTCTCGAGCATCTCCGCGTGCGTCTGCGCGAGCAGCGCGCGGGCGCTCCTGACCACGCCGTCGATGTCGACGGTCGCGTCGTCCAGCGTGAAGCGGAGCTTCTTCTCGAAGCGCGCGCGGCCGAGCCGGAAGTCGCCGTCGCTCCTCGGGAGCAGGTCCTTCTCGAGGAACGCCTGGAAGTCCTCGAGCGCCGCCGCCGCGGCCCGCGCGGCCGCCTCGAGCTCGGCCCGCTGCGCCGGGGCCGACGCGAAAAGCTCCGGCAGGTCGGCCTTGCAGAGCGCGATGAGCCCCTGGTTCTGCGCGATCGCCGTCTCGGTGTGGATCCGCGGCGGCGCCCCGGTGAGGCGCTGCTTCGCGGTCCGGACCAGCGCGGGGACGCCCGAGAGGCGCCCCCCGAGGCTCCGCAGGCGCTCCTCGAGCGGCGCGAAGCTCCGCGTGATCAGCGGGTCGAGCCCGTCGCCGACGAGGCCCGTGTAGACCATCGGGTTCCACGCCGCCTCGCGGAGCTCGTCGATCGCGAACAGCGTGGAGCGCAGCTGGTTCTCGATCATTGCCGCGTCGACGCGGCTCTGGACGCCGAGCTGCTCGGCGGGCACCGAGAGGAGCTCGGACAGCGCGCCCTCGATCGCGCGGCGCCGCGCCGCCTCGCCCTGCTCGGTGACGTCCGGCCACGCGGCGTCGTACCGGTGGTCCCCCGCCTCGGTGGCGCGCACCGGCTCGTCCCGCAGGTACTCCTCGAGCACGCGCGCCGACAGCGCCGCGAGCGCCTGCTCCGCGCCCGCCCTGGCGTCGGCCGCGCTCACGACGGCCTCCTTCGCCCCGGGCTGCGCGGGCGCCACGGCGGCGGGCTCGGTCGAGCCGCACGCGCAGAGCAGCGCGAAGAGCAGGGGGAGGCGGCGAGAGAGCGATCGGCGGAGCGGAGAAGGATCGTCGGAGACACCATGTCGTCGCACCTGCGTCTTCTACTGCCGGCGCGCGGAGAAGGGAACGTGCCCGGACGAGCGGCGCCGTGAAGGGGCGTCATGGCGCGCTGCCGAGCGAGGCCTTCGCCAGGCGGGAGATCCCGTCCATGTCGCTGTGCACGGCGTCGAGCAGCGGGCCGAGCGCGAGCCGCAGCTGCTTCGAGTTCGGGTGGCGGAGGATGCGCGCCACGCTCTCGGCCGCCAGCTCGCTCAGGTCCTGCTCGGCGTAGCGGTCGATGTGCGCGCTCGACAGCGCGAGGCCCGGGAACGCGGTGCGGCAGAGCGCGTCCACCAGCTCCCCTGCGACGCCCGGAGCGATCTGCGCGGTGCTCAGCGCCGTCCGCGCCTTCTGCGCGCTGATCGCGCACGACTCCGTGCGCAGCTGGCTGAGCACGGGCGAGCCGAGCGCCGAGTGCCAGCGCGAGAGCTCGGCGGCCCGGCTCGTCTCGAACTCGCCCGGCGGCACCTCGGAGACCGGCAGGAGCACTGCCAGCTGCTCGGGCGCGCCGGGATCGATGGCGATCCGGCGCACGATGATGAGATCGTGCGCCCGCAGACACCCGATGAGAAGCCGCGCGGACGTGTCGCGCAGGAGCGGCGCGAGCGCGGCCGCGATCACCGTGGGCGGCGAGCCGATGAGCCCCGGGCTCGACCCGCGCGCGGCGCTCGCCCCTGCGCCGCGGAGGCGCTGCGCGCCGGAGCTCGGCGGCGAGCGCACGCTCTTGGGCGGGGGCACGCTCGAGGGCGAGTTGCGGCCGACGATCGGCGGCGCGCCCTGCATCGGCCCGAGGCCGCGGCTGCTCGCCGGCGGCGCTCCCGAGCCCCAGCCCGTGCCGCTCGGCGGCGGTACGCTCGGTGCGGGCTGCGGCGCGCCGACGCTCCGCGGCGCCTCCTGGACGAGCGGCGGCGCCGCGGCCAGCCCGGCGCGCCGCGCCTGCGTGGTGCGCTCGGTCACCACGTGCAGCGACGCGAGCTCGATCGCGCGCAGCGCCGGGACGTTGCGCGGCGCGCGGGCCGCGATCGCCGCGGCGAGCTCGGCCTCCTTGCCGAGCAGCGGCTCCTGCCCTCCGAGCTCGCGCAGCAGGTCTCCGGCGACCTGCGCGCACCGCTCCGCGGCCCTGTCCGCGGCGCTTTGCGTCTGCGGCTCCTTAAAATACAGCGTTAACTTTCCCCTGATCTTCTCGCCGCGCGCGGCCGCCGTCACGATCTGCGATACGGTCTCGACGTTGGCAGGTTCGCGCCCCCCGAAAGGCCAGAATCCCATACGGCCCATTGTTGCGCGATCCCGGGCCCGGGCGCGAGCGCTTCGAGGGGCCGGCGCCTCACGCCCGCTCAATGGCGAGGCGGAACGGACACATAGCGATTCCCGCGCTCGTAGAAGCGCCACGGCTTCTCCGCCCACGCACCTGCGTAGTCCACGTTGATGCGAGGCGACCTCCCGATGGGGCCCGCCTTGCCGGGGAGCAGCGAGAGCTGGGGCCCGCAGACATCCATCCCGTACGCGGCGCGGTCGAGCCCCAGCGCCTGGCAGAGCTTCCCTGGCCCGTTGGTCAGCTCGAGCCGCTCGGGCGCGACGCCCCGCCGGCGGCTCATGAGCGGGAGCCCGAGCACGGGCTCGATGGCGCGCACGAGCACCGCGTGCGGCTTCCCCTCCGAGGCCACGACGATGTTGAACGCCCAGTGCATGCCATAGAGCAAGAACATGTAGGCATGGCCCGCCGGGCCGAACATGACCTCCGTCCGTACTGTCCGCCGTCCTCCGGCGCTGTGGGCCGCGAGATCTTCCGGGCCGCGGTAGGCCTCGGTCTCGACGATGCGTCCGGCGGCGGTGCCCTCGGGCGTCCTGTGGACGAGCACCTTGCCGATGCACGCCCGCGCCACGAGGAGCGCGGGGCGCGCATAGAACTCGCGCGGCAGCGGCGCCGCTCCTTCGAGGATCGCGGCGCCGTCGCGGGGCGCGCGGGGCTCGGGGGCGCGGTGCACGGCGGGCTCCGGGCTCAGACCGCGGGGGGGCGCGCCGCCCGGAAGCGCTCGTCGATGAACGAGAGCACGTCGTCGCGGTGCTTCTTGGCCTGGAACTCGTGGTGGAACACCGCCGCGATCTCCATCGTGGGCGCGATGACGTAGGTGATCCGCCGGGCGATGCCGATGAGCGGCCAGAGGACGTCGTAGGCGCGGCAGACGCTGCGATCGCGGTCGGCGATCATCGGGTAAGGGACCTTGTGCGCCTCGGCGAACCGGCACTGCGTCCGGTGATCGTCGGTGCTGATGCCGACGATGCTCGCCCCCGCGAGCGCGATCTCGGTGTGGTTGTCGCGGAAGAGCTGGGCCTCGACGGTGCAGTCGCGCGTGAAGGCCTTCGGGAAGAAGTACACGATCGTGCAGAGCCCGCCCTGGATGGACAGCACGAAGCGCTGGCCGTCGATGGCCACCTTGTCGATCTCCGGCGCGCGCTCCCCGACCTTCAGCATGTCGCCGCAATGTGCCGCAACTCGCCGCCCGCGTCGACAGGCGAGGCGGGCGGCGAGCTGCGGCGCGCGCAGCGCCGGGCGTCGCGCTCGGGCTCACGAAGCGCGCGTCACGTATCGATGCCGAGCCGCTTCAGCCTGTAATAGAGGGTCGTGCGCTGCATCCCGAACTGCCGCGCTACCTCGGCCTTGTTCCCCGCGCAGCGCTCGAGGGCGGCGAGGAGCTCCCGCCGCTCGATGTCGTCGAGCTGGGAGCTCAGGTCGAGCCTCGGCCGCGAGGACGCCGGCGCGGCGAGCGCCTTGCCGGCCCCGTCCGCCTCCGGGCCCGCCGCGGGGGCGGCCCTCGGCGCGCGGGCGGGCGGCTCGGCGGGCTGCGGGCGCGCCGTGAACGCGAGGTGCTCGGGCAGGATCACGTCGCCGCGCGAGAGGATGGCGGCGCGCTCGACCACGTTCTCCAGCTCGCGCGTGTTCCCCGGCCACGCGTACGCCGTGAGCTTCGCGATCGCCTCCTCCGAGAGCGAGGTGGCCGCGCGCGCGTTGCGGCGCGCGTACTTGCGCAGGAAGTGCTCGGCGAGAGCGCGGATGTCCTCGCGCCGCTCGCGCAGCGGCGGCAGCTTCAGCGGGAAGACCGAGAGCCTCGAGACGAGCTCCGGGAGCACGCCCGCGCGCGCCCAGGCCTCCTCGATGCCGGGCGTCAGCGACAGCACGACGCGCACGTCGACGCGGGCGGTCTCGGTCGACCCGAGCCGCTCGACCTCGCCGTCGGTGAGCACGCGGAGCAGCCTCGCCTGGAGCGACGGCGTGAGCGGCGCCGGCTCGTCGAGGTAGATCGTCCCCCGGTGGGCGAGCTCGAGCCGGCCTGCGCGCTCGGTGAACGCGCCGTCGAAGGCGCCCCGCCGCCAGCCGAACAGCTCGCGCTCGAGCGCGTCGCCCCGGAACGCGGCGCACGTCACCTTGACGAACGGCTGCTCCTCGCGCGGGGAGCCCACGTGGATCGCCCGGGCGACGACCTCCTTCTCCGCCCCCTCCTCGCCCTCGATCAGCACGTGCGTGGCCGCCTTGGCCACCTCGCCGATGCGGGCGGTGACCTCGCGCATCGCCTCGCTATCGCCCGCGATCTCGCCGAAGTCGATCGGGTCCCGCTGCTCGCGCTCGAGGTAGCCGGCGTAGTGGGCGAGCTGCTCGCGCAGCCGCCGGTTCTCCCGGAGGGTCGCGAACCCGGAGATCGCCTGCCGGAGGATGACGGCGAGCTCCTTCGAGTTCCACGGCTTCTGGACGTACCGGTCGACCGCGCCCGAGTTGACGGCGTCGATCAGCACCGTCATGTCCGCGTAGGCGGTGAGCAGCACGCCCGCGGCGTCCGGCCGCCGTTCCTTCGCCTGCTTGAGGAACTCGATACCGCTCATCCCCGGCATCCGCTGGTCCGCCACGATCACCGCAGGATCGAGCCGATCGAGGAGCGACAGGGCCTCGGCGCCGCCGAGCGCGTAATGGAGCTTGAACGACTTCCTGAAGGCGAACCGGAACGCGTCGAGGTTGTCCTGCTCGTCGTCGACGACGAGGACGTCGAAGCTGTTCCAGTCCAGATCGCGCATCGGGTCGCCCTGCCTCCCAGAGTTACTACAGCTCGGCGCGACCGTGACAGCGGAGGTGGCGCGCCTTTCGCGCGGGCCTCCCCGGCGCGCCGCCGCGGTCGGGCGGGATACGGCGGGGCGGGCCCGGTCGCTGCGCCCGCGCCCGCGCCTGCGCTCGGCCGGAGGCGATCGTGCTTCCGACCGCGACGCGCGACGTCGACCCGCGCGCCGGGCGGATCGATTTCTCCGCCGGCCCAGAAATACGCGGTAAGCTCCGCCCCCGCCGCCGAAGAGGGCGGGCTGGGCGAGCCCCACACGGAGGAAGCCGGATCATGCTCGAGGACGTCATCAAGGAGCTGCGCGAAGGGATCGACAAGGCCATCGAAGCTCTCCGGCGGGACCTGGCGAAGGTGCGCACCGGGCGCGCGAACGCGGCCATGCTCGACGGCATCCGCGTCGATTACTACGGCGTGCCGACGCCGATCGTGCAGATGGCCACGGTGTCCGTGCCGGAGCCGCGGCTCATCACGATCAAGCCCTGGGAGAAGAACCAGGTGAAGACGATCGAGAAGGCCCTCCGGGAGAGCGATCTCGGCTTGAACCCCCAGGTGGACGCGGACCTCATCCGGCTGCCGATCCCGCCGCTGACGGAGGAGCGGCGCCGAGACATGGTGAAGCTCACCAAGAAGAACGGAGAGGACTGTAAAGTTGCCATCCGGAAGCACCGCCGGGATGCCAACGAGATGATCGACGCCCTCGAAAAAGACGGCGAGGTGAGCGGCGATGAGGCTGATCGGGCCAAGAAGAAGGTCGACGACGTGGTGGCCGAGGGGACGCGACAGGTCGACGCGGTGATCGCGGGCAAGGAAAAGGACATCCTGGACGTGTGAGCCGGGGCCGCGGCGGCGCGGGCTCCGGAGACGCGAGATACAGGGAGATGGGAGACCGGAGAGCGAGGCGACGGCGCGTCCCCGCCGTGCATGACGGCCGAGGCACCGGGCGGGCCTCGCCGGGATGGGCGGCCCCGGAGCCGAGCGTCGACCGGGCAAGCGCCTGCCGCGCGCGCGGCGCGTCGAGGACGGCCCGCGCGGAGGAGCCTCGCAGTCCTGCCGGCGCGCGACCCGTGGCCCTGACGCGCTGGTGCGCGGGTCGACGACGAGCCGACGCCTGAACCGACGCCTGAACCGACGCCTGAACCGACGCCTGAACCGACAATGACGCGTCGAATGAAAAAGAGGCTTGCGGTCCCCCCGGTCCGAGTCGGTAGGATCAGGAAGGTCGGCGAGCGGGCGTTTCAAGACGCCCAATACGGTGCGAGAGGCCCTGCTTGACAGGTTTTCGGTAGCATGAAA
The DNA here is from genome assembly GCA_051717205.1 of Sorangium sp. So ce1128. GTDB lineage: Bacteria > Myxococcota_A > Polyangia > Polyangiales > Polyangiaceae > Sorangium. Next base: position 11,579,667 of record CP181432.1, on the reverse strand, counting down.
CGGTTGGTGTTCGAAGCCTCCGACCCGGAGCCGTCTCAAGGATTCCCGAGGTTATGCGAGCGATCGCTTCAGGAATGACGGACGTTGGTCTCCAACGCGACCACAACGAGGACAGCTACGCCGTCCTGTCGGAGTATGACCTGTTCATCGTCGCGGACGGCATGGGGGGTCATCGCGCGGGGGACGTAGCCAGCAGGCTGGCGACCGAGTCGATCGCGGACTTCTTCCGGTCGACGTCGCGGGAGGACGCCACCTGGCCATTCCACTTCGACACCAGCCTGTCGGAGGAGGAGAACCGGCTCCAGGCGGGCATCCGCGTGGCCAACCGCCAGATCTTCGAGCGCAGCATCCGCTCTCGCGACTGCGCCGGCATGGGCACGACGGTCGTGGGGGCGCTCTTCTCGAAGAAGAAGAACCGCATCTACGTCGGCCACGTCGGCGACAGCCGCGCGTACCGCGTCCGCAAGGGCTCGATCAGCCAGCTGACGCGCGATCACTCGCTGTTCAACGACTACATCATGGCGATGCCCGAGCTCACCGAGGAGCAGCGGGCCGAGCTCCCGCGCAACGTCATCACCCGCGCGCTCGGGATGAACGACAGCGTCGCCGTGGACCTGCTCAGCGACGAGCCGCAGCCCGGCGACGTGTACCTGCTCTGCTCCGACGGCCTGAGCGGGATGCTCTCGGACGACCAGATCCTCCAGATCGTGAGCTCGACCGAGGAGGTGCCGGAGATGTGCCGCCGCCTCATCGCCAAGGCCAACGAGAACGGCGGCGAGGACAACATCACGGCGCTCGTGATCCGGATCGACGAGCAGGACGAGGCCGATCTCCCGAACAGCGCGACGATCGGCCCGCCCGCCGACTCGCAGCAGGTCAACAGCGGCGAGCGATCGACGGTCCCGGCGGCGTCGGCCTCGCGCTCCGAGAAGAGCTGACGCGCGGGGCACGCTGGCGGCGCGCTGCCGAGGCGCGGTCAGCGCGCCGTCAACGTGCCCCGCGCGCGGTCAGCGCGCCGTCAACGTGCCCCGCGCGCGGTCAGCGCGCCGTCAACGCTCCCACGCGCGCCCCGTCCAGCCGCCGGATCAGCTCAGCTTCCGCAGCTGTCGAAGGCCAGGGCGCCTCTCCTGAGCTCGCAGATGTACCGGTCGTTCCGCACGGCCGGGCACTCGAAGACGACCCAGATCTTGCCCGCGTCGACCCCTTGCTCGCTCTCGGGTTCGAACCAGAACTGGCACGGGTCCGCCGGGTCGGAGACGAAGGGTTTGCCGGCCGTCTCCACCGACGAGAAGCTGATGCTGCCCGTGGCGGGCATCTCCTGCGTCGCCGCGGGGGAGATGCTGCCGATGTCGATCCGCATCTCCGTGGCCGTGGCGTTGTTCCTGATCCTCGCCGCGACGGTGAAGGTGCCCGAGCCGGACACGGTGCAATCGATCGTGGCGTCCTCCTCGCCGTCGGCGAGCACCCGGGTCCTCGAGGCCGAGGTCACCTCGCCGAGGGTCTCCGAGTGCCCTGACACGTTGCAGTCGGCGCCCGGGTCGGCGAAGTTCACGGAGTACGCGCCGCGTGGGGTAGGCGGCGCCGGGTCGCTGCAGCCGAAGCCGAGCAGGGGGAGGAAGCCGAGCACGGGCACGAAGCCGAGGCGGGCGAGTCGCATGGAAAGCTCCGGTGGGTAGATGGCGGCCCCGAGGCCGCACCTCGCTTCTATCGTACTCGGGGCCCCGCGAGCAAACGGCGGCCGCGTCCGGCGCGCGCGTGCAACGACGCTGAAAGACGCCGCGCGCGCTTCAGTCGAGCGCCTGAGCGCGCGCTTCAGTCGAGCGCCTGCGCGATGTCGTTCCAGAGGTCCTCGCTCGCCTCGAGGCCGACCGAGAGCCGGACGAGGCCGTCGGCGATGCCGAGCGCCTCGCGCGCCGCCGCGGGCACGGAGGCGTGGGTCATGATGGCCGGGTGCTCGGCGAGCGACTCGACGCCGCCGAGGCTCTCGGCGCAGGCAAAGATCGAGAGCCGCTCGAGGAACCGCGAGGCGACGGGGAGGCCGCCGCGCACGACGAACGAGATCATCGCCCCGGGCGCGAGCATCTGCCGCGCGGCGAGCGCGTGGCCGGCGTGCGTGGGGAGGCCGGGGTAGTTCACCGACTGGACGGCGGGGTGCTCGGCGAGCCTCCCGGCGATGAGCGCGGCCGACACGCACTGCTGGCGCACGCGCACGCCGAGCGTCTTGATCCCGCGGAGCACGAGGTAGCAATCGAACGGGCTCGGGACGCCGCCGATCGCGTTCTGCAGGAACCCGATCCGCTCGGCGAGGGCGTCCTCCGACGTGATGAGCGCCCCGCCGACGACGTCCGAGTGCCCGTTCAGGTACTTCGTGGTCGAGTGCGCCACCACGTGGGCGCCGAGGTCAAGCGGCCGCTGGAGCACCGGCGTGGCGAAGGTGTTGTCGACCACGAGGAGCGCCCCGTGCGTGCGCGCGATCTCGGCGAGCCCGGCGATGTCGAAGATCTTGAGCATCGGGTTCGTCGGGGTCTCGATCCAGATCATCCGCGTGGCCGGGGTGAGGGCCTTGCGGACGACGTCGAGGTCGCTCATGTCGACAGGGGTCGAGGCGATGCCCATCGGCCGCATGACCTTGTCGAAGAGCCGGAAGGTGCCGCCGTAGACGTCGTCGCCCGAGAGCACGTGGTCCCCGGGCCGGAGCGTGTGGAGCAGGGTGGCGGTCGCGGCCGAGCCGCTGCCGAAGGCGAAGCCGTGGCGCCCTCCCTCGAGGGCGGCGAGGCACGCCTCGAGCGCCTTGCGGGTGGGGTTGCCGCTGCGCGAGTACTCGAACCCCTTGTGATCGCCCGGCCGCTCCTGCGCGAAGGTGCTCGCGAGCACGATCGGGGTCATGACCGCGCCGCTCGTCGGATCCGGCGGCTGGCCGGCGTGGATGGCGAGCGTGTCGAGGGCGAGCCTGTCGTGACCTACGTGGGGCTTCATGCGGTCGAGACTTATCTCGCGCGCCGCGTACGTCCACGGTTTTGACGGGCGGGAGGCCAGGGGGGCGCGCCGCGTCCGGGCCGGGCTCGCCCGCGGGGAGGCTGCGTCGAACGCGTCGAGCAGCGCGCGCGCGCTGCCGATGCGGCGCTCCGGGTCGCGGTCGAGCGCGGCAGCGAGCGCGCGGCGCTGCCCCGGCGAGAGCGCGTCCGCGGCCGCGAGCGCGTCGAGGCAGAGGCCCGCCTCGCTGATCTCGACCAGCACCGCGGCCTGCTCGCGCGCGCGCGTGAGCGGCGCGCCGGTGGTGAAGAAGGCGAGGGTGGCCGCCATCGCGTAGACGTCGCCGCGCGGGGTCGGCGGCGACTCGCCGCGGGCGACCTCGGGGGCGACGAACGGGAGGGTGCCCCTGTCGGCGGTCTCGAGGTCCGGCTCCATGCCGCGGAAGCGCGCGGCGCCGAGGTCGACGAGGCCTACGTCGCCCAGCGGACCTAGCAGCACGTGATCGGGGCCGAGGTCGCCGTGGACGAAGCGGATCGGGCCGCCGGCGTCCTCGAGCTCCTGGAGCTCGGCGAGGGTCTCGATCGCGGTCCTGACGACGTGGACGACGAGCGAGGCGGGCGGCGGCCGGCCGCGGCAGCGCCATCCGTCGAGCACGCCGCGGAGCGAGGCGCCCTCGCGCCGGCTCTCGAGGAGGAAGGGGCCGTGGCGATCGGCGCCGACGCGGGCGAGCGCGGGCAGGGCGGGGTGCCGGGCCAGGGCGAGCGCCTTCGCCTCGCGGACCATGGCGGCCCGCCCGGCGTGCTCGTGGAGGGCGCCGGGGGCGAGGCGCTTGCACACAAGCGCGGGGCCGAGCGGCTGCCCGCCGAGCCGCACCAGCGCCACGTCGAAGGTGGCGCCGGTGCCGAGGTGCTCGATCAGCTCGGTGCCGTCGGGAGCGGGGTAGGGCATGGCGGCCGCCTATAGCGTGAACCGGGCGGGCGCCGAAGGGAGCGCGACGGGCGCCTCAGCCGTCCTCGCGCGGCGCCGGGGCCAGCTCCTCGCACTCGCGGAGCCATCGCAGGGCCTCCTCGGCGCCGTCGCTGCCCCGCAGCGCCAGCGTCCACCGCGCGTCGCGCCAGCGCGCGACGAACGCGTCCCAGCGCGCCGGCGCGTCGCGGCGCCCGGACAGGGCGGCGACCTTGTCATCGATGCTCTGGAGCGGAAACACCGGCTTGCCGAGCCCGAACCTCGCCTGCGTCCAGTGGACCACGCTGATGAGGAGGCCATACCGGCAGCGGCGAGTCGCCTCGTTCACGCCCACCACCGGGGACTTCCAGTCGAGATGGATGTCGTCGAGCTCCGGCAGCCGCGGCTCGCGCTTGCCCACGCAGACGTGCACGGCCTCGTGACCGGGCCGGTGCACCTCGCGCCAGGTGTCCGCGTCGAGCGGCTCGCCGCCCCGGAGGAGCAAGGTCACGCTCCCAGGGAGCGCGCCGAGCAGCGCGCCCCGCTGGTGCTCGATCCCCCCGAGGATCGTGTCGCGCGCCATGCGGCGGCCGCCCGCCCCCGCGAGCTGGCCGTCGAGGAGCTCGCGCATCGCGGCCGGCTCCGCGTAGACCACCTTGAATCCCGCGCTCCCACCGTACCACACGTTGCGCAGATACCTGATCTGCCTGCACAGCCCGAGCGCAGGGTCGATGTCCCGGAGACGCTCGAAGATGCGCACAACCACGTTGACGCACGTCGGCCCGAGGCGGGTGAGCGCCTCGCCGAGGTCGCGCGGCGCGGGGGCGCCCCAGAACGCGTTGTCCAGGTTGAGCTCCGCGCCGGCCTGCCCCGCGAGCCGGTCGGCGAGGCTCCTCTCCAGCGCCTCGCGCAGCGTCCCTTCGAGCCCATCCAGGTGCGGGCCCGCCCCGGCGTCGGGTGAACCGGCCATGCCGACATCCTATCACGGCCGTCCGCGCGCCTTCAGCGGCGAGGCGCGCCCGCGGGTCGCTTCTCGACGGCTGGGCGCCGCGCGGCGCGCTCGCCTCGCCAGCGGGCGCACGCGCCGCGGCCGCCTGTGGGATGGCGACGCACCTGCACGGGAGGAGGGCGGTGGCCAAGTTTTCCTCGTCTCATGCGGCATATCACTGCGTCCAGCGCGATCGTGCTAGAAGTCTTGAGAACCAGCATGGATCCCAAGATTCTGGAGATGCTCTTCATCGCTGTTAGCAACGGCGTCGCCCTCTTCATCGGCGCTTACGTGGCGCGTAGATCGGCAGATCTCAGCGGGGATCGCCGGGCCGAGCACGAGGAGAGAGCGGAGGTCCAAAGACAGCGGCGAGAGGCGCTCTTGGAGCGACTGACCCTCCAGCGGCGCGCGCTCGACGACTATGGGCGGATGGTGGTCCGGTGGTCCTCGGTGCCGCCGTCCGGCGCGCCGCGCACGAAGGAGGACGACCTCGCGGCGGACCAGGAGTCGCTCGCGATGTACGCGCAGATGGCCAACGCGTTCGGGAGCCGCCAGTTCGCCGAGCAGGCCGCCGCGACGCTGCACGCCGTGCGCGCCGGCCGGGGCAATGCCCAGGTGTTCCCGTTCTCGGTGCAGATCGCCTCGGCCTGCTACCAGGAGATGATCCGGGCGATCTCCGAGCTGGAGAAGGAGATCGGGCTGCCGGCGCCGCGGTCGCCCGCGCGGCCGTTCCTCCCGGACGAGGAGCTCGCGAAGGAGGCGACTCGGCTGTTCTCCAGGAACGTCGTCGAGCGCTCCGGGATCGACCTCGGCATGGTCGACCAGATCCTGGAGCGCGTCCGGGTGAACCAGTCGCCCGAGGAGGCGGACAGCCCCCGGTAGGGCTCACGCCGCCGGCGTCACTGGCTCCATCCCATCCGGATGAGCGCATAGAAGAGCAGCAGCCGGGGCACCCGGAACAGCACCAGAGGGAAGAAGTAGCGCGGCGGGATGCGGTAGAGCCCCGACAGGTAGCAGAGCATCGAGAAGGGGACGGGCGAGATGCTCCCGATCGCGATCGCCCAGATTCCGTAGCGCTCGAACAGCCGGTCTATCTTGGGCCGCGTCCGCTCGAGGCGCGCCGCGAAGATGCGGAAACGCGCGAGGGAGCCGGCGAGGCGGTAACCGGTGCAGCCGGCGAGGAGCGAGGCCGCGGAGATCGCGATCATGGGCCCGACCTGCGAGCCGCCCGAGGCGATCGCCGTCAGCATGTAGAACTGCGGCGGGATGGGGAAGGAGAACGCGTCGGCGAGGTAGGTGCCGACGAACATCCCGGCGAGGCCGAAGCGCTGCACGAACCCGCGGCCGAGCGCGTCGAGCTGGTCGCGCGCGAGGTGCGCCGCGAGCGCGATGAGCCCGAAGAGGGCGCCCAGGCTGAGCACCAGCTGCACGAGCGTTCGCCACAGATCGCTCCGGTCGCCGCCCGAGCGGGCCTTGCCCTCCTCCGACGGCGGCCTCGGATGGTCGCTCGATCGGGCCTCGCCCTCCTGCGCCGGCGATGTCGGATGGTCGCTCGATCGGGCCTCGCCCTCCTGCGACGTCAGACGGCCTCCTGCCGGCGGCGCTGCAGCCGCTCGATGATCCGCCTGCTGCGGAGGGTGCTTTGGAAGATCCGCGTCGCCTTCTCGAGCGCGTCGAGGAGCTTCTGCGCGGCGCCGTGCTTGTCGACGTAGGCGAACGGCCGGTGCGCATTGATGACCTCGAACGAGTCCTTCTCGTCCTGGTAAGCCGAATAGAAGATCACCGGGACTTCCGGCTGCATCTTGCGGATCTGGTCGCAGACCCAGAAGCCGTCCTGCCCCGACATCCGCACATCGATGATCACCGCGCAGGTGTCCTCGGTGAAGGCGGCGACCGCGTCCAGGGCCGAAGCGCACACGACGAGGCGGTATCGCTCCGAGAGGAGGGCGCCGAGCTCCTGCCAGCTGCTCTCGTCCTCGTCGACCACGAGCACGAGCGGAAGCCGCGTGGACTCGGGCTTCTCGCGATCCGGCCGCGGGGCTGGACGGGCCTCGAGCAGGGTATCGGATTCCTTGGCGGACATTCGTCGATCTCGGCGGGCGCGTCAGGACGCCCATGACGCAATGTACCACGCCTGGCGGATCGAGCCAGCCGGCGGCTCGCTCGCCGGCGCGGCGCCGGGTGCGTAGTGATCCGCGCAGTGCGCGGCCGAGCGCCGCGCTGGGCGGAGCTGAGGAGACGGCGCGGGCGCGCGGGGCTGCCGGGCGCGCGCCCGCGCCGCCGGGCCTTGGGCGGCGCCTGTGGATTCGTCTATGCTGGGCGCGAGGGCGTGGCCTCATGGTGAGGCTTGCAGGCCTGATGCAAAGCGCTGGTGTCGTGACGGCTCCCGCGCTCGTCTCCTCGCGCGCTGCCCCGGGCTGCCGGTCGGCACCGGGTCGCTCGCCGGGGAGGGTCGCTATTCCACAACCGAGATGAGCTGCCCATGAAGAACGCAGGACTCCGATCGATCCCCCTCGTCATCGCCGCCGCGCTCGGCCTCCTCGTCGCCGCAGGGGCCTCCGGGTGCAAGGACGAAGAGAACTTGCACGCGTGCAGTGAGCTCTGCAAGCACCGCATCCTCTGCGCGGAGGAGAAAGGGACTCCGCCGCCCAGCCAGACGAGCTGTGAGACAGCGTGCCTCGGCCTCGAGGGAGAAGAGCTCGTCGAACGCACGGAGGAGTGCATGGCCCTGGCGTCCTGCGATTACGTGCTGTGCGCGGACCGCTGAGGCTTTCGGGCGCGCGGGCCTGCGCGCGGGAGGCGAGGCGCCTCGCCTCCCGGTCGCCTCCCGGTCGGACGGGCGCCGCGATCAGGGCTCCGCGTCGCACTCGGGCGCGTCGCGGAGCTTGCCCGAGGTGTGCGGTCCGTCGAAGCGCAAGAGATCGAGATCGACGAGCTCGAGGCTCTTGAACGTCAGGTCGAGCGGGCCGACCGACACGCCCGCTTCCGCCTCGGCGTAGGCGCGCACGCCGCCGTCGACCCGCGCGTCGTACGAGCAGTAGGGCGGCGCGGTCTCCGCCGTGACGCGCGCGTACGCCTGGACTCCGACGTTCGGACCGAGGATGCCGTAGAGGCGCGCCCGGAGCTCCGCGCCGGCGCTCACCTTGCCGGACGCCGTGATCGCGCCGGGCGCCCCGATGGAGGCTGTCCCCGAGGCCGCGCACGAGGGCTCCCAGATCGTGCTCCACGTCTCGTTCGTGTACTCGACCCCGGCCTCGAGCTCGGCGGTCGTCTGCGCCTCGGCCGCCACCTCGGCGGCCGTGAAGGACAGCGCCAGGTCGGCCTTCGCCCTCGGCACGACCTCCGTCGTGACGACCACGGGCACGGGGCCCACCCAGAAGGTCAGCGTCGGCAGCGGCAGGCTCGGAACGCCGCCGGCGAGCTCGAGCAGGTCGACCGTACAGCTCCCCGTGACCGTGCCGGCGCCGTGGAGCCTGGCGCTCACGTCGAGCTTGCCGGACGCGACGAAGCGGAGCTGCTTCAGCTCCGGCACCGGGTTGAGCTTGCCTCTCGGGCCGACGTGGACCTCGAGATCGAGCGCCGGGGAGAGCTCGGCCGTCACGTCGAGCGCCGCCGCGCCGTGCGCGGTGATCCCGCACGAGGCGGGGAGGGAGGCCGACGAGAGATCGAGGAGCTTCATCGAGGCGCCGGACGAGACCTTCAGGGCCTCTGCCTGGCTCGCGATCTGCTCGCCGTTTTCCTCGCCGAGCTCGCGGACGTGCGCCAGGTGCTCGTCGATGGCGCGCGCGTACTCGCGAGCGTCGTAGTGGACGTGGAAGTGCCCTTCGGTGATGAACTCCGTCAGATAGGCGGGCGTCGTCTCGAGCGCGACCCGGGCGTCGTCGAGCGCGCGGACCCTCACGACCCGGACGAGGTAACCGCCTCCCGCCGTGCCGCCGAGCACGTCGCCCGCGGCGAACGGCGTCAGGCTGCCGTCGTGGGTGATGATGATCTCGTGGGCCCCGAGCTCTGCAGCGACGAACCCCGGCTCCTTCTCGGGCACGCGGGCGCGCTCTGACAGCTCGATCGGCCGGACGACATCGACGTCGCCGGGGGCCGGCAACTCGGCATGATCCGCGGCGTCGCTCGGCTCGACGGCGCACGACGCGAGCCCAGGCGCGCCGAGCGCGAGGAGGGCGACAGACATGAGGCGCGCGGCCAGCGCGCGGCTCCCAGGGAGAGTGGTTTTCATGCGCGCGGACGCTACGCGGGTACTGTGGCAAGTTGGTTACAGAAAAAATACTTGCTGTCTCCGGGGGATGGGACAATGGCTCACTGCGATGGATGGTTATCCAGGAATCGGTGTCTCCTGGGCGCGCGAAGAGCACTTATTGAATCGAGCGACTCGCGACGTGCCGTGCGGGCGCGCTCATCGTGGTGTGCCGTGCGGGCGCGCTCGTGGATGAGCAGCCCGCCTCGCGTGAGCGCTCGGACCGGTGGCCGGCGTCGCGCTCACAGGCGAGTCGGCCGGGAGCGGGAGAGGATGTCCTGAGCTCGCCCGGGCGACCATCGCGGGCGGTCGCTTCGCTCCGCTCGTCGACAGCGCGGCTCTGGAGCAGCTGGCGCGTCGGGTTGATCGTCAGGGTCTGGGCGATCCCCGGAGCCGCGCGCCGCGAGCCCGTGCTCTTGGCAGCGCCCCTCGCCGTCTTGCCCCGCCACCTGCCCCCGGGCAGGCTTCCTTCATGGGTCAGCCCGCCGAGAAGCAGCGCCGCGCCACGTACGCCGACCTCGAAGCCGTCCCGCCGCACAAGGTGGCGGAGCTCGTCCGCGGCACGCTGCACGTGTTCCCCCGGCCGGCGCCGAAGCACGCCTGGACGTCGTCGGGCTTGGGAGCCGAGCTCATCGGCCCTTTCCAACGTGGACGCGGCGGCCCGGGGGGCTGGGTCATCCTGGACGAGCCGGAGCTGCACTTCCCCGACCCGGACGCGCCCGGCGAGATCGACGCGCTCGTGCCCGACCTCGCCGGCTGGCGTCGCGAGCGCATGCCCGAGCTGCCCGAGACGGCCTACTTCGCCGTCGCCCCGGACTGGATCTGCGAGGTGCTGAGCCCGTCGACGGCGTCCTTCGACCGCGACGAGAAGATGCCGGTCTACGCGCGCGAGGGCGTGCGGTACGCGTGGCTCGTCGACCCGATCGCGCGGACGCTCGAGGTGTACGTGCTCAACCAGGAGCGTGGTTGGGGGCCCGCGGTCGTCGACCGCGACGCCGCGCACGTCCGCGTCGAGCCCTTCGACGCAATCGAGCTCGACCTCTCGGTGCTCTGGGCGAAGTAGCAGAGGCGAGCCCGCCGATCAGGGGATGAGCGGCGCCCCGGCAGAAACCAGGCTGCGCGCGCCGCCGGTGTGCCGCGCTTCACGCCGACTTGCTCTACCAGCCGCGCCGCCGCGTCGGGCGGTTCTACCTGGGGTGAGTAACGGGATTCGAACCCGCGACAACTGGAGCCACAATCCAGTGCTCTACCAACTGAGCTATACCCACCGTTCTTCGCGGCCCGTGGGCTGCGAAGGCCTGGCAGAATACTCAGCTCCGCGCAAAGTGCAATCGGGTAAACGCACCGTCGCGTCGCTGTTTTCTCCCCCCACCCGGGGAGGCGCCGGCGGCCGCCGTCCCCGGCGGCCTACGCGCCCGCCCCCGCCGCATCGGCCGCCTCGTTCACTCCCGCCGCCGCGGTCGCCTTGCCCGGCTGCATCACGCCCCGCGCTCGCGGTCCCGCCCCCTTGCCCGGCTGCATCACGCCCGCGCCCGCCCCCTTGCCCGCCCGCCTCACACCTCCGGCGCCCGCGCCGGGCACGCCGCTCAGAGCGTCGCCCTTCGGCGCAGCGCCGCCCCGCTCAGAGCGTCGCCCTGCGGCGCAGCGCCGCCCCATTCAGAGCGTCGCCCAGCGGCGCAGCGCGACCCGGCGGGCCCGGTCCAGGTCCGCACGGTGGCGCGTCGAGATCGGCGCGCGCGGCGGCGGCGCCGATTGCCCGGGCGCGCCGGCCGGCTCCTCCGCGGCCTCGCAGCCGGAAGCTGCGAGCAGCGCCGCCGTGAGCGAGCTCTCGAGCGCGGCCAGGTCGTAGCCGCCCTCCAGGAGGAAGGCGAGCCGCCCCTTCGCCTTCGCGGTCGCTATCGCCGCGAGCCGGCGGCCCATCGCCGCGTAGGCCGAGCGCGATAGCTTCATCGTCGCCATCGGGTCGCGCTCGTGCGCGTCGAACCCCGCCGAGACCAGGATGAGCTCGGGCGCGTACTCGTCGAGCACCGGAAGGATGATCTCGTCGAACGCCGCCTCGTAGACAGCGTCCGTCGCCCCGTCGGACAGCGGCACGTTCACCGTGTAGCCCGCGCCCTCACCGCCGCCGACCTCCTCGGCGGCGCCGGTGCCGGGGTAGAACGGCCACTGGTGCAGCGAGCAGAACAGCACCCGCGGGTCGTCCCAGAAGATGTCCTGCGTGCCGTTGCCGTGGTGCACGTCGAAGTCGATCACCGCCACCCGCGACAGCCCGCTGTTCAAGGCGGCCCTCGCCGCCACGGCGACGTTGTTCAGGAGGCAGAAGCCCATGCCCGCTTCGCGCGTGGCGTGGTGGCCGGGCGGGCGGAGCAGCGCGACCCCGAGCTGACCTGGGCCCGCGAGCACCGCCTCGACCAGCGCCACCGCCGCGCCGGCGCCCCGCCTCGCCGCGTCGACCGAGCGCGGGACGACGTAGGTGTCGGGGTCAAGCGCCGCATAGTGGCCGCTGATCCGGCCGAGCGACTCCAGGTACTGCGGCGCGTGGACCCGGGCGAGCTCTTCCTCGGCGGCGTCGCGCGTCGCGACGCGCTCCAGCGAAAGGCCGGACGCGGCGCAGCGCTCGATCGCGCGACGGGCGGCCTCGAGGCGCTCCGGGCGCTCGGGGTGCGCGCCGCGCGCGCGGTGTTGTTCGAACAGCGCATCGTCGACGACGTAGAGGCGCGGGGCTTCGGAGTGCTGATTCAAGTGCACCATGAGCTGGGTGGAGAGTTGTAGCAGCGCCGCAGCGGATGGTAGCTTGCCCTGAGCCCCGGCAAGAAGGAGTGGAGACGCAGGATGCGCGGAAAGATCATCGCAGTCTTCGCCGTGATTGTCCTCATGGTCGGAGGGCTCTCGTACGCCCTCGCGCGCGCCTCCCTCGGCGAGATCGCGAGCCCGGGCGAGGCGCCCCGCGCCCTCGCGGCCGCCATGGCGCAGCTCCAGGTGGACGGCCTCGTGCTGGAGCGGTGGCTCGCCTCCCACGCGAGCGACCCGAAGCTGCGCGAGCCGTTCAACGCCGGGACCGCCCCGGCCCGCGCCGAGGCGGCCACCAGCGCCGCGAACGCCATCCGGGAGGCGGTCGCCGCCTCGCCCGAGCTGGCCAGGACCCCGCCCTCGCTCGTGGTGCTCGTCGACACAAAAGGCGTGGTGCTCGGGCGGAACGCCTCCGCGCTCATGCGCGGGGACAACCTCGGCGCCGTCTACCCGTCGCTGAAGCTCGCCATCGAGCAGGGGGTGACCGGCTCGGACGTGTGGGTGAGCCGGGCGCGCAACGAGCAGCTGCTCGCGTCCTACGCGCCAATCCGCAGCGACGCCGGGCAGATCGTCGGCGCCATCGCGGTGGGCACCGCGCTGAACGACGAGCGTCTGACCAACGCGAGCGAGCGCACGAGCGGGCGCCTCCTCGTCGTCGCGATGCAGTCGGGCGACGGGCTCGACGTGGTGGCGAAGTCGCGCGACGCCCCCGCGCCGCTGCTCGCGGCCCTCACGGCGTCGCCGGCGAAGGACAGCGCCTTGCAGGCGCTGAGCTACGGGCGGACGGTCGATATAGGCGGGCTGTCCGGCGAGTACACCGCGGTCGGGCACGCGCTCGACGGCTACGGCGACGGGCGGCGGGCGGTGCTCCTCAGCATCGCGCAGCCCCGGACGCCGGGGCTCGCGAGCTCGCTGCTCTGGCCGCTGCTCGGCGTCTGCGCGCTCGGGCTCGTGCTCGTCGTGATCGCCGCTTATTTCCTGGACGCGTACATCTCGCATCCGGTCTCCGAGATCGAGGACGGCCTGCTCGCCATCATGAACGGCCGCACGGATCTGCGGTTCGAGATCGAGCACGCCGAGCTCGGCGGGCTCGTGTTCCGGCTGAACTCGCTCCTGAACCAGCTGCTCGGCGTGCAGGAGGACGAGACCGACGCCGAGGGCCGCCCGTCGCGCGCCCCGACGTCGGCTTCGTTCCGGGACGCCCTCGAGGTCGACGAGCGCATGGCCGCGCTGCCCGCTGGCGAGATCCCGGCGGACGCCAAGGCGCTCTTCGAGGAGCCGGAGGACGCCTACTACGCGCGGATCTTCGCCGAGTACGTCGCCGCGAAGAAGTCGCTCGGCGACCCGGTGGATCACATCACGCGCGAAGCGTTCGTCGCCCGCCTCAAGGCGAGCGAGCAACAGCTCGGGCAGAAGCACGGCAAGCCGATGCGCTACAAGATCGAGGTGCGCGGCAAGGAGGTCGTGCTCCTCGCCGTGCCGCTCGCCTGACGCGCGCGGCGCGCCCCCGGAGCGGGTGAGCCTGGGGCTGCGCCGCTCGCCTGACCCAGCGGCGCAGGGATCCGGAACGGGTGAGCGTGGCGCCGCGCGCTCAGTGCAGCACGGCGTCCGGGCCCTCGTGAAGCTCGACGCGCCCGGACGAGGGCTCGCGGCGGAGCGCGATCACGTCGGAGAGCTCGCAGCCGAGCGCGATCGCCGGCGACGAGGTCGTGACGATCCACTGCACGTTGGGCAGCGCCGCGCGCAGGCGCGCGGCGAGCGATCGCTGGCGGTGCACCGGCTGCTGCGCCTCGATGTCGTCGATCAGCACCACCCCCTCGGCGAGGCGCGGATCGCCGCTCGGGTGCGCGGCCGCGAGCGCGCGGAGCGCCAGCGCGCCGAACGCGATGGTGTGCCGCGCGCTGCGCCCGAGGTCGTCGAAGTCGACGCGACGGCCGTCCGCGCGCTCGAAGATCGGCTCGAGCCGGAGCGGATCGACGCCAACGTACCGCGCGCCGTGGCCCTCGAGCAGCGCCGAGAGCACCTCTTTCAGCGCGCGATCGAGCGCGTCGAGGCGGGCGAATTGCGCGTGCAGTCGTGCGTCCGAGTGCGCGTGCGATCGTACGTCCGAGTGCGCATCCGCGTGCGCGTCCGGTCGCGCGCTCGATTGCGCGTCGTGCCCGTTTTGCGCGTCGTGCCCGCTTCGCCCGCCGTGCCCGTCCGGTCGCGCGCTCGATTGCGCGTCATGCCCGTTTTGCGCGTCGTGCCCGCCTGGCTGCGCGTCGTGCCTTTCCTTCGCGTTATCGCGCGCGAGCGCGGCCGCGACCGGGACGAACGAGAGCACCTGCTTCGTCTCGCGGGCGAGATCCGTCCGCGTCGCGTCGTCGAAGCTCGCGGCCGCGCGCACGTCGTAGCGGAGGATGCTGCGCTCGGGCGTCGTCAGCACGATCGAGGTGCGGGAGAACCAGCGCGCGCCCGAGAGCGCGACGAGGACGAAGCCGCCCTCCGCCGCCCGCCGCTCGAACAGCGACTGCTCCCGCCGCCGCAGGAGCGCCGCGTCCTCGGGCTCGTCGAGGCGCGCGTTCGGGCTCGCGATGCGCAGCGGGTGCGCGCGCGCCGGATCGTCCGTCCCGAGCATCCAATCGGTGACCACGACCGGGGGCGCGCTGTCCTCACCGCGCGACCTCAGCTGTGCGACCGCGTACCCGGGCCGCGTCGACGCGATCGCCGACAGGATCGAGGTCTTGCCCACGCCGTCTCCGCCGAAGAGGACCACGAGCCGGCGCGGCGCGCCGGCGGCGTCCTCTAAGGACAGCGAGAGATCATCGAAGGGGCCGACATGAGCGAGGCGGACGCGAGAGAGCAGCACCGCTCGCGAAGCTATCACCGCGCAGCGCGCCCGCGGAGCGCCCCCAGCGCGGACGTCGGCTCCGCGCGTCGCCGTGGGCCGGGGGGGCAGCGGGAGCGGAGGTCGGCCGGCGGGCTACCGGCGGCAGCGGCTGCCGAAGGTCGCGGCTGCCTGCGGCTGCGGTCGTGGCAACGGCTGCCGGCGATCGCGGGCGGCCATGGCTGCCGGCGATCGCGGGCGGCCATGGCTGCCGGCGATCGCGGGCGGCCATGGCTGCCGGCGGCTGCCGCGCCGACCGCGGCGCCGCCACCTGCGCGCCTTCGACGCGCCGTGGCAACGCCTCCCTCGTGCGCGCGGCCGTCCGCGCGCCCGGTAGCGCGCGGGTGAGCGGCAGCCTAGATTCGTCTTCCGGGGTCGTCACCGTGCTGCGCAAGCTGCCTCCGCCGGATTTCCGCTACGTGTGCCTCCACCCGGAGCCCGGCTCGACCGGCGCGCTCGCCGCGGCGGGCTCCGCGGGGCTCGCGGGCATCTCCGCGGCCATCTGGAGCGCCGGCAGCCAGACGCTCTCGCTGGGGCTCATGGCCATGGGGAGCGCGCTCGGCGTGCTCGCGCTGGCCCGCGCCGAGCAGCGCCTCCCGGTCCAGCGCGGCGCGCGCGAGGTGACGATGGCCGTCGTGCCCTGGGGGATCCTCGTCGACCCGGACACCGAGCCGCGGGTGCTGCGGTGGCCCGCGGTGAAGCGCGTGAGCGTCGACGTCTCCCACACGATGCGCGGCGGGACGCCCGCCGTCGTGTCGAGCCTCGTGACGGTGCACACCGAGCGCGACGTGCTCGCCGGCCGCGCAGCGGGCGCCGTGGATCTGGAGCGGCTCCTCGCCAACCTCGATGGCTACGCGCAGGAGGCGGCGCGGCCCGTCGCCGGCGACATCGAGGGGCAGACCGTGCTCGGCGACGGCGTGACCGAGCCGATCGCCGCGGCGCTGTTGCAGGCGGCGGACGGCGTCTGCGCGACAAGCCGCGGCTCCGCGCAGCTCGCGCTCCCGGGGGGCGGCTACCGCACCGCGGCCACGCGCGCGGCGGCGCCCGAGACGATCGCGGTGCTGCGCTCGGCGCTCTCGTGGAGCTACGACTGCCCCGCCGATCCGCGGCCGCTGGCGGCCATCCTCGCGGGCGTGCTCGGGGCTGCGGAGCTCGTGCCGGAGCTCCTGCGGCTCGCGAGCTCGCCGCACCCGGTGGTCGCCGCGTTCGGCAAGGCCGCGGCGCTCCGTCTGGGGGCGCCGCCGAACCGGGCCGGCTCGCTCGATGAGGTAGCGGCCTTCCTTTTCGAGGAGGACGTCGAGATCGGAAAGCAGTGGATCGCGTCCGTCCCGCCACTTTGTTTGCGACCTGGCATCGAAGCTTGCTAGCTAGAGTGGTCGGCAGCGCGAGCGCTGCGGTGCGAGCGGCCTGCGCGCGGTGGCCGTCGCCCCGCGGGGCTCTTTCCTCACGGCGCGCTGCCGGCGGGTCGTCCACCGCGCCGGGTCGGCTATGAAACGGGCTCCGTCGTTACCGAAGCCGTCTTCACGGGTAGCGCGTCGCCGGCTGGCCGCCGCGTGTGTCCTCGGCCTCTCGCTCGCCGCGTGCGCAGAGCACCACGCGGCCGGGCCGCCGCCGTCGCAGAGCACCGCGCGCGCCGCGCCGCCGGCCGTGCCGCTCGCCCTGAACGGCGTGGCCGCCGCCGTCGCGCCGCTCGCGCCGCTCGCGCCGTCCATGGTGGACGGCGCGTGGGTCGAAGCGGTGCGGTTCGAGCGCTGGGCCGAGGCGGCGGAGCGGCTCGACGCGCTGCCCATGGACCAGCGGTCGCTGCCCGCGATGAAGTACGCGCGGGCGCGCGTCGCGTTCGAGCTCGGCGAGCACGGCAAGACCGTGGAGCTGCTCCACGGCCTGGAGCAGGAGCTGCCGCTGCTCGCCCGCGAGGTGGCGCGCTACCGCGCCGAGGCGGCGTTCGAGGTGGGGCCGTTCCTCGCGGCGGCGGCGTACTTCGAGGGCGTCGGCGGCGCGCCGGGCCTCTCGCGCGCGGCGATCGCCGCGATGAAGGGCGGCGACCTCAAGCAGGCCCGCGCGCTCGCGGATCGGGCCGTGACGGCGGCGCAGCGCGCGCGCAGGTCGCGCGACGAGGCGGCGGCGCGGATGGCGCGGGCGCGCGTCCTGCTCGGCGTGCGCGACGCGGCCGAGCGGTCCGGCGAGAAGGGCGGAACGGGCGCTGCGGCGGCGCTCGCGCTCGCGGATCTCCGGTGGCTCGTGAAGAGCGCGCCTTCGTCGGCCGACGGGCGCGAGGCCGCGGAGCTCCTCGCCGCGATGCCGGGGCAGCTCTCGCCGGAGGACCGGCTCCAGAAGGTCGACGCCATGGTCGCCGCGGGCAGCGCGGCGGAGGCGATCGCCGAGCTCGACAAGATGTCGGGCGTGCCGGCGTCGGAGCTCCACCACCGGCGGGCCGCGGCGCTGTACCAGGCGCGCGACTACGAGGGCGCGGCCGCGGCGTTCCTCAAGGTCGCGGCGTCGCCGTCGGCGCGCCAGGCGGAGCAGCTGCACCTCGCCGCGCGCTCGCTCTCGCGGCTCCAGCGCGAGGGCGAGGCGATCGAGCGGCACCTCGCTGTCGCGCGCAGGTTCCGGAAGACCCGGTGGGGAGAGCTCTCGAGCCTGCTCGCGGCGCGGCTGCTCGTGCAGGTCGGGCGCTACGCGGAGGCGGTCGCGCAGTACGGCCGGTTCATCGACGCCTACCCGAAGAGCGAGCGGCGCGGCGACGCGGTCCGCGAGCGGGCGCTCGCGATGCTCTCGACGGGCAGCGCCGCGCGGGCGCGGCAGCCGCTCGAGCAGCTCGCGCGCGACGCGGGCGCGGCCGAAGCGGCGAGGCTGCGCGAGCTCGCGGGGCTCGCGGCGCTGCGCGGCGGCGACCGCGACGGCGCGGTGCGGCTCTGGACGCAGGTGATGCGGGAGCAGCCGCTCTCGTGGGGCGCGCTGCTCGCGCGGTCGCGCCTCGCGGCGGTGGGCGCGCCCATGCCGCCGCTGCTCGTCCCGGCGTCGCTCCGGGACGCCCGGCCCGTGGATGTGAAGCTGCCGCCGGCCGCGGCGCTGCTCGCCTCGATGGGGCTCGATCGCGACGCCGAGGCCCACCTCGCCGAGAACGAGCGCGAGGTCACGGCGGCCTACGCGGGCCAGGAGAGCGAGGCGCTCTGCAGGATGTACGGCATGCTCTCGTCCGCGAAGCGCCGCTACCGGGTGGGCACGCAGGCGGTCTCCGCCGCGGCGCTCCAGCGCGCGCCGTCGCAGGCCGAGCGCTGGACGTGGGAGTGCGTCTACCCGGAGCCGTACGCCGGCGAGGTGCGCGCGCTCGAGGCGCAGCACGGGCTGCCGAGGGGCCTCGTTCACGCGCTGATGCGCCAGGAGAGCGCTTTCGATCCCGTCGTGGTGAGCCCCGCGAGCGCGGTCGGGCTCATGCAGCTCATGCCCGCGACGGCGAAGAAGGCGGCGAGCGAGCTCTCGCTCGGCTTCGAGCTCGGCCAGCTCAAGAGCGCGCCGCTCAACCTGCGCCTCGGCGGCTTCTACATCGGCAAGCTGCTCCGGACGTTCGCGGGCAGCCTGCCTGTCGCGACGGCGGCGTACAACGCGGGCCCGAAGGCCGTGTCGCACTGGCTCGAGGGCAGCATCGACAGGGACACCGACGTGTGGGTGGCGCGGATCCCTTACGACGAGACGCGCACCTATGTGGGTCGTGTCCTCTCGAACCTGGCGCGGTACCAGTGGCTCGACGGCGGGGACGCGGCCGTGGAGATGCTCCCGCTCACGCTCCCCGCGGACGCGCGCGCTCCGGCCGACGCGTACTGAGGGCGGCCGCCGCCGTGAGGGGGGCCGCCGCCGCGACGGCGCGGACGTTCCTCCAGCGCTGAAATTGCGCTGTGCGCTTGAACTTGCGGGCGGGTGCCCTCACCGTGATGGGGTGGCAGGAACCGCTGGAAGTGACGGCGTGTTCAAGCGCTGCGGGGTTGTCGTCCAGCCCTACGCGGACGCCCGTTTCATCAGCCGGCTGTGGACCTCGACGCTCGCCTGGCTGCTCGTCCTTTTCTCCGTCGCCTTGCTCGTGGAGCCGCTCGCCGGCCCGCTCGCGACGAGCGTCCTGATGCCGTTCGCGCTGCTCGGGTCGCTGCTCGCGCTGGTCAGCGCGATGTGCATGCTCTACGCGCCGTTCGCCTGGCTGGCGGCGGCGGTGGGCTCGTCCGGCGCGGCGGTCGTCCGGGTGGGCAGCGCGCTGTGGATCGAGCGTCCTGGCGATCGGAGGTCGTTCTCGCTCCCCTCGCTCACGAGCGCGCGGCTCTCGAGCTCCGGCGGCGAGGTCGCCTTGAGGACGGACGACGGTGACATCATCCGCGTGCGCGTCGACGACCCGGGCGACGCGGAGCGGCTGGTCGGCGCGATCGCCGCCGGCCGGGCGCGGGGCACGTGGAGCGCGCGGCTGTATGACGACGTCCCGCCGCCGCTCCGGCGGCGTCTGTTCGTCGGGATCGCGGCGCTCGTGTCGCTGATCTGCTGGTCGGTGCTGGATGCGGACGTCGCGCTCTCGCTCGGCGCCGTCACGGGCGCCGCGGCGTGGGTGCTCGCGGCGCTGCTCAGAGAGGGCTCGGCGCGCCGCGTGCTGGTGGCTGGCAGCGACGGGCTCTCGCTCCGGGACGACGCGGGCGAGCGCTTCATCCCCTTCAGCTGCATCGAGCGGGTCGAGGAGACGGCGCTCGGGGTCGAGCTCGTGCTCGCGGGCGGCAAGGAGCTCCAGCTCACCCTCGTGCCGCTGCAGCTCTTGCGCGATCCCCGGGAGACGGGGCTCAGCATGGTGCTCGCGGAGCGGCGCCGCGAGCACCTGCTCGCGCTGCTCCGCGAGCGGAGCGGGCGCGGCGCTCCCGAGGCGGGGCGCGCGAGCGCGCTCCTCGAGCGCCGCGGCCTGCCTGCGACGGCCTGGCGGGCGGCGCTGCGCCGGCTCGTGAGCGAGTCCGGCGCCGACTACCGCACGGCGAAGCTCACGCGGGAGCAGGCGCTCGCGGTGCTCGAGGACGGCGCCGCGCCGGCCGAGCTCCGCATCGGCGCAGCGCTCGCGCTCTCCGCGTGGCGCGATGGACAGACAGCGGAGCGGCTGCGGATCGCGGCCGAGGGCTGCGCGAGCCGCGACGTGCGGCTGGCGCTGGAGCAGGCGGCCGAGGGGGACGTCGAGGACTGGATGCTCGAGCGGGCGCTCTCGTCGGCGAGCGCGGGCCCGAGGGCGGCCGCGCCGCGGTGCACGTTGCCGGCGGCGTGAGGTAGATTTTCGGGTCGCGGGCGCCGGCGGTCGCGGCAGGTTGATTTCTTCTCGCCTTCCGGCCTTCCTGTTCTCAGAACTCTTTCACGAGGACGCGCGGCTCGCTGGTCTCTGTCCAGCGGAGCTGCCGCGAGCGCTTGCAGCGCGCCCGTGGTCCTCGGAGGTAGCCCTGATGGAAGGCCCGCTCCAGGACCCTTACGCTTCGGTCGCCGTTCACGCGCCGCGCCCCCGCGCGCCGGCGGGCCGCGCCGCGCGGATCGCGCTGCTCGTCGTCGCGCTGCTCGCGTCGGTCGGGTTCGGCGCGCTCGTGGTGGCGCCGCGCCTCCGCGCTCCCGCGCCTCCGGACACCGTGGTCGCCCGGCCGTCGCCTGCGCTCGTCATCGCGATCCGCGATCTGGCGCGGCTCGAGACAACGGAGGTGCACGTCGAGAAGGTCGTGGATCTCGCCGACCGGCAGAGCCGCCTCTTCGGTCTGGTGCAGGCCACCGACGCCCTCCTGCTCGTCGCGGTCGGCCACGTCACCATCGGCGTCGACCTCGCGCGGCTCGGCGAGGACGACGTCGCGATGGATCCGGAGACCGGCGTCGCCCGGCTCACCTTGCCGGCGCCGGAGGTGTTCTCGACGCGGCTCGACGAGGACGAGACGTACGTCTACACGCGGTCGACGAGCCTGCTCGCGCGGCGCAACGAGCAGCTCGAGTCGCGGGCGCGGAAGGAGGCGACGGAGGCGATCGAGAAGGCCGCGCTCGAGGGGAACGTGATGGCGCGCGCGAGGGCGCAAGCCGAGCGGCAGATCAAGGCGCTCGCGACGCAGCTCGGCGCGAAGCGGGTGGAGATCCGCTGGCGCGAGGTGGGGGGCGGGGGGGACTGACGCGGGGGCGGAGAGATTTCCGAGCCCCGAGTGAAGCCTGAGCCGGAAGGGCGACCCGCAGGGCGGGCGGTCCGCTCGTTGCCGAGCTTGGCCTCGCGCTGATTCGATCGATGCGGGAGAGCGACCGGCACAGAGCCTGACGCGCTCGCCAGGTGGGGCGCTCGGATTCTTGCACGCTGCCGCTCTGTTCTACTTCTACTGCGGGAAGTCGGGCTGGGAGGCGAACCGCCATGACGCCAAGGGCGCCAAAAACCAGGGAAATAGGAGGGGAAAATGCGGGGACGGCCCTTCCCCTCTCCTCTTGGCGGCCTTGGTGCCTTGGCGGTTTTTCTGCTGATCCGGGGCGACTTCCCGCAGTAGTGCTACCCCCCTTGCACCCTTCCGAGAAGGAGCACCGCTGGCGTAATTCCCGACCCAGATCGCATGAATCCCTCCGCTTGGTCGCAGATCGAGGCGATTCGTCGGGCGCGCCAGGGGCGGCGCCACCAGCTGCACCATCAACGAAGCAAATCAAGTCCCTGACGTGCAATTGGGACAAAGGTGAGAACTGTACGGGCCTCGAAGGAATGATTGACGTGCGCGTCTTGGACATTCGCGATACATCATTTCTGGTACTCGGCTCGCCGCGCACGCACACATGTCGTGAGTTTTGCTGTAAGGCGGCCACGGTGATCCCTCTTGTTGTGCTGGACGTGGACTGGCTACATGGATAAGCTGCGGAGTCCGCGAGGCCGACGCGTCGCGACGCCCTTGTCGTCCACGTGAGCGATGAGGAGGCCGTCATCGTGTCCCTGGACGAGGTACGTGGCGGCGCTGGGCAACGGACGAAGGCTCGAGAGGAGGAGTTCGTCGACGGCGACAACGACCGCGAGAGCACCCCTGTCGAGCCCAAGCTGAGCCGTCCGACTTTGCAGCCAGCCGACCGTCGAGTCGGCCCGTGAACCGTCGTCCCGCTCGACGGCAGCCTGCGTGGGACCCAGCGCGCCGACGACGCGCGCCAGCACCTCGCGCTCGACGAGCCAGCGGGGCGCGCCGCGCGAACTCCGGACAAGGTCCGGACGCGGATCGAGAAACGAGTGCGGGCGCAAGGCGTGAGGACTACCTGAGCACGTCGTCAACCTCTTCGCCGAGCAGTCCTGGCCTGGGAACGTGCGGGAGCTGCGCAATGCGGTGGCGCGTGCTCTCGCGCTGGGCGCGCCGGAGCCCGCCGGATCGGATCCGCAGTCGCTCTCTGAGTCCGGTGGTCTCGACGTACGGCTGGACGAGCCGCTGCTCGTCGGCCGGAGTCGTATCGCGAGGGAGTACGAGAAGGCCTACATGGAACTCGCGCTCAAGCAGACCGGGGGCAACGTGTCGCAGGCTGCACAGCTGGCGGGGATCGGGAGGAAGCTCGCCGACACGCTGATCCACCGGTTCGGGCTGCGCGGAGATGCCGAAGAGCCTGCCGAGCCGGTTTGACGCCTGGAGAGGGCAACCTCGGCGCGGTCAACAGTTATCTCAGGAGCAAGTATGCCCTCCCGTGAGCCGAGCTCTCCGTCTCCACGCCCCGCGGCCCAGCTCGCCTCACGACCGAGCGCGGGCGAGCAGCGCCTCGAGCTCCCGGACGCGCCGCTCGGCAGCCTCGCGGGCCGCGCGCTCAGCCTCGGCCTCTCGCTGCGCGGCCTCGGCCTCTCGCTGCGCGGCCTCGGCCCTGCGCTGGGCGCGCGCGGACTCGCGGCGCGCAGCTTCCTTGGCGGCGCGCTCCGCCTCTTCCGGCGTCAACCAGCGCTCCCCGCCCGCCGCGTTGGTGCTGACGTCGAAGGACCCACCAGCCGGCGTCTGTATGGCGTGGAGCCACGCCTGCAGGAACTCCGACCGCGCAGGCCCTTCGCCGGCATGCACCTGCGCGAACGAGGCGTCGCTGAGGCGACGCCAGATCTGGATGCGGAACGGGCCGTCGTGGGCGCGCGGCCCCTCCAGGAGCGGGTCGAGGATCCACAGCTCCTCGACGCCGCAGGCCGCGTACTTCTGCGGCGCGACGACGTAGTCCTTCGTCGGATGCTGCGCGCTCACGATCTCCACCGCAAGCCGCGGCGCGACATGGCCCTTCTTCCAGAGCTTCAGGCTGCGCACGGCGTCCCCCTCCGGGGGAGGCGGTTCGACGAGGTAGACGTCCGGATCGACACCAAACCGTGGATGCTGGCGGTCCCAGCGGATAGCGAGGTTGCGACCGATCTTCACGACGCGCTGGGAGCGGGCAGTCCAGCCGAGCAACAGGTCGCGGATCCGCTCGCTCAAGAGATCGTGGGGGCTCGACTCGGGCACCGTCTCCTCCGTCAGCACCCAGCGCTCGGGGTCCGGTACGACCTCGGAGCGGCGGATCACGCGGAGAGACGGCGGCATCGACGCAGAGGGTAGCACGGGGGTGGATGCGCGCTGCGCGGCGGAAGAGGTCGGCGGAATCCTGGGTGCGGTCATGGCAATACCTCCCCCCGGCGCGAAGGAGCCGCGCTGCGGGGTGTCTCTGCAGAGGAGTTCCGGGCGGGCGGGGCGGGTGATTTGAAAAAATGCATCGTCGCCTCGCGCGGGGCGCACATCGCGAGGGGAGCTCGCGGTCGGGCAGCCGGGACAGAGGTCATCGGGAGGGACGGCGGTGCGCATCAGGGCCGCGGGTCAGACCGGGTCGCGCCCGAGGGCGGCGAGATCGTCAAGGGCCCATTGCTCGTGCCCGGACTCCTCCTCCGCCTTGCGGAGCAGGAGCGCCGCGACGATGCCGCGTCCGTCCGCCGCACAGGACTCGTCCGGGTTTCCGATGCACCTGGCTGCGAGCCGCGCGCCGGCGTGGGCGCACAGAGGGCGCGTCCAGCGCACGTAATGATAGATCTGCTCGAGGAAGGCCGCGTAATCGCTGGCTGTCGTGGTGCCGTCATACAGCCGGCGGGCCGCAGGATCCGCGTCGAGGCGGATGAGCAGGGCCGCGACCTCCTGATCTAGCACTACTGCGGGAAGTCGCCCCGGATCAGCAGAAAAACCGCCAAGGCACCAAGGCCGCCAAGAGGAGAGGGGAAGGGCCGTCCCCGCATTTTCCCCTCCTATTTCCCTGGTTTTTGGCGCCCTTGGCGTCATGGCGGTTCGCCTCCCAGCCCGACTTCCCGCAGTAGAACTAGCCCTACTTTCGCAACGCGCGTTCCTGACGTTTAGGAAGGTGCTTGCTTTCCAGGTGCTGCGCTTTGTCGTCGTCTAGATGAAGAAAGACCCGGAAGCCAGCGGTCGAGCTCGAAGATGCGCGCAGCGCGGCGCTGTTCTGCATTCAGTTCGGGCGCGAGCGGGATCGTGGGGCGCCGTCCCTGGGCGCCCGTTGCGGTCCGGACCAGCGTGGCGCGGATGTCGCCGAGGCTGTCCATCATGGCGCGGGCGGAGGCGTCGGTGCCAAGGGCGATGCGTGCCAGGCTGACGAGCATCAGCCCCAGCACCGTCGCGAAGGTGTGAAGCCGCAGCGAGCCGTCGGCCCACTGATGTGAGGGACCCCAGGGCACAACGCCTCCCTTCTTCGAGCGACGGAAGAGCTCTTCGACGTTCCACTGGCCGCGAAAGGCATGGACGATGCGTTCGGTGCTCCAGGTGTGGTGGTCGGTGCAGAGCACACGCTTGCCCAGGCGCGTTGCCTCGAGCTCTCGCCGGCGAGCGGCGTCGACCCGCCAGCTCAGTGTCGGGGCCTGCTCTTCGCCGCCAATCTCGACCACGACGAAGCTGGCCAAGTGCTCGCGCGCGAGCGCCTTGCGTACGCGCTGCTCGAGCGACGCGCGTCGAATGCGGCCGGCCTCCACCAGCGCCTCAAGCCTGCCCAGTTCCTCCTTGGCCTTGGTCAGCCGCGCTTCGATACCGCGCTTCTGCCCCTCGAGCGGCGTGACGCTCTCGATAATGACGAGCGTGCGGTCAAGGTCGCCGACCTGGGTCCGGACGCGGGCAGCGCGTACGTCCTCGTACTGTCCGGTCAGGTGCCGCATCGCGCCTTTCTGCGCAGCTTGCTGCAGCGCCCATTCGGCCGCGCTGTGTCCCAGGGGCAACGAGATGAGGCTGTAGTAGCCGGTGACTTCCAGATGAAGCTCCAGCTGAGGGCTCCAGAAGCCACCGTCGCGTACGAGTGTCCGATGACCTGGGCTGGTTCGTTGCTCCCCGGCGTCGAGCGCGCTGTGCAGCTCGCTCAGCCCTTGCAGGCACTCCTCGAGCACGGCTTGATCCGAGCTGTTGCCGCCGAAGGCCCGGTACAAGAGCGGCACGTGCCCGGTCTCGCTCACGAGCAGGCCGAGTCCCACCACCCGCAGGTCACTTCGTTTGCTTTTGGCATGTCCGCGACGCGCCAGCTCGCCGGCGGTCGTTGTCGCGATGTGCGTGTCGAAGTTGGTCGTATCGAACGCCAGCACGTCGGCTGACAGAGCGAACCGACCGATCGCCGCCCGAGCGATCGCCACCTGGGCGGCCTCCAGCTCCTGATCGGTGACCTGCTGCGCGATGCGGTGAAACGTCTGGCCCGTGAATGCTGACCCGGGCAGGCACGAGACCCGCGGCAATGCGC
This sequence comes from Sorangium sp. So ce1128, assembly GCA_051717205.1. Taxonomy (GTDB): domain Bacteria; phylum Myxococcota_A; class Polyangia; order Polyangiales; family Polyangiaceae; genus Sorangium. Next base: position 11,554,149 of record CP181432.1, on the reverse strand, counting down.
CGTCGAGGAAGTCCCCCAGGTCACACTTCGGGCCCGGCGCGCATGCGCGCTGAAGCGCGACGGCGACAGCCATCTCGCCCACTGACGGCCCGTTCTTGGAGCCGTAGTCACCGCACGCCTCGTTGATCAGCCTCACGAGGTCGAGCTGCTCGGCAACCCAAACGAGCGCGCCGACGTCCCCCACCGCCCTCGTTCCGACCGTCCGAGTTCGCCCGAGGTCGACCGTCGGCGGCGGGTCCGCTGGCCCGAGGACAACCTGCCTCGCGACCGAGCGACCCGCTGCCGCGTCCCACACCGACTGCGCCGCGATCCGGTAGCGGCGACCGTCCACCTCACGCTCGAAGATGTGCATCTTCGTTCATGTAGCGACGACAGGTCGCCGCATCCATAGGGCGTGCACGATTTTCAGTGCGCGCCGTGCGTCTACACAGCCGACCCCTGTCGGCTTCGCGAAAGTAGGGCTAGACCCGGGCCTTCACCTTCTCCATCCCCGAGATCTACCTCATCGCCGCGCACACAAGGGGGCCAGCCGCTGGCCGGCGGCCGCAGGCGCGCCGCTCCCCCAGGCCCTCCACAGCCGGCCCCAAGTTTTCAGTCTTCCCCCGGGACCCCCCTCAAACCACCTGCACCGGAGCGAGCTGCTCACGCGACGTGGTCCGCCGTTACGACGACGGCATGATGTTCGTCAGCGAGAGATCCGATGCGATCGACCTCGTCGTCGCTGGCGCGCGCGCTGACGACAGTGCGGGATCAGTCCAGCGGGACTTCGTCAGAATCCCGCGGTGCCAGAGGATCAACGACAGCGAGGGCCGCCAACTTCCCGGGGGCGTCGACGGCTTCGTGAGGTGCTGCGTGGAATAGCGCCTGGCTTGGGAATGCACAACGCGTCGCCGCCATCCGATGTGCCAGGAGCCGCCTGCGTCTACGACGCCGGCGAGGGACGAGACCTCTCCACGGTCCGCGCCGGAGGCGGACAGCAAGCCGGTACGCCCCTCGAGTACCAAATCGACGAGGACGATCTCGCACGATCGCTACATCCATAGTCGATGGATGAAGCCACCACTAACTGTCCGATATGCCATCCTTCACTGGCCGTCCGTCACGCGCGGATCTCATACATAGGCCGGCAGAGGAGCCACGAGCCCTGGCCGGAGCCTCCGCTATAATGTAAGCTTCCGCGATGTTCGGTAATTGGCCGCTTCGATGGAGAGTGAAACTGCTCTGCGACATACGCGGCGCCGCCTCGACAGAATACGTCGTCCTCGTCGGAGCTGTGGGGCTCACGATCGCCTTCGCCCTCGTGAGCGTCGGGCCGGTGCTCCTCAAGGGATTCGAGCGAAGCCGCGACATCATCGCCTCGCCGTTTCCTTGATTGGACTCTTCGCCGAACCACCAGACGGACGTCATCGCAACAAGGACGGGTGACATGATCGTACGAGAATCCAAAAGTTTTCGGAGCCTCCTCAGGGACAATCGGGGCGCCAACTTGGTCGAATACATCATGCTGGTCGGCGTCATCGCCCTCATCGCGATCGCCGGATTCAAGCTGTTTGGAGGCAAAGTCGAACAGAAGATCAAAGAGCAGGCTGACTCCGTCGGAGACATTAACGGGCAAGCGAACGAGTAAGATGTAGGTCCATTGCCTTGACGCTCGCGCGCGTCGGTTCTCGATCGGAGCGCGAGAACGGACGACGCACGGGCCGCTCCTCATCTTGCCGCGCGTGCGCCAGCTGCGGCGAATAGGTGTTATTGCAGATGCTCGCCATCCCGCATGCAATGCTCGTGGCCGCCGTCGCTGTCGCCGTCGTGGCCGCATGGACGGACCTCCGAACTGGTCAAATCCCGAACTGGGCGACGCTCGGCCCGCTGGCGGCGGCTCCGCTCCTGCATTTCCTGCTGGCTTCACGCGCGACGACCGCGTCAGAGGCGGTCCAGGCCGCGGGCTTCTCGCTCGTCGGGGCCCTCGTGTGCGCGGCGGTACCCATCGTCCTCTACCGGGCGGGGGCGATAGGTGGCGGTGATGTGAAGCTCCTTTCGGCGCTAGGCGCTATCCTGGGGACAAGGGTCGGCATCGAGGCCGAGCTTTACGCCTTTGTGCTCGCCGCCGTCGTCGCTCCCGCGCGGCTCGCCTGGGAGGGCCGGTTGCTCCGGGTGCTGGGGAACACCGCGGCGCTTGTCATCAATCCCTTCTTGCCCAAGGCACGGCGACGGACGCTCTCGCCAGAGATGATGACGTCCATCCGCTTCGGTCCCGCGATTCTCGCCGGGACCTTGGTGACGGCGCTCCTTCACTGGAGGCATCCATGACGCGCCTCTATCGCGATATAGAAGGCGCGGTGTACGTCGAGTTTCTGATCGCGTTTCTGCCGCTCTTCGTCGTGTTTATGGCGCTATGCCAGTTGGCCTACGTGCAGGCCGCGCACATCGTCGTGCAGCATGCGGCCGTCATGGCCACGCGTGCGGCCATCGTGGTCCTGCCCGACGACCCGGCCTATTATGACACGCCGGTGAACTCCGCTACAGGAAAGCGCTTGGCGGATATCCGGCGAGCCGCTGCGTCGCCGCTGCGCGCCGTTGCGAGCTCCCCGGACTTCGAGCTCGAGCTCCCCCTCGGTGACGCGCCCGAGCGCGACAGCCTGGTGCAGGTCAACATCCAGCTTAGTTATCAATGTGACGTTCCCATCGGCAAGCTCCTGATCTGCGACCCGCTCAGCGGCAAGAAGAAGCTCTCGGGGTCCGCGTCGCTTCCGAACCAAGGTGCCGGCTTCACGTACGTGACGGATGAGTGAGGATTGCCATGGTCTCCTTCGACGAGATCCATCGTGATGAGCGTGGCGCCGTGCTGCTCGCCGGCGTCTTCATGGCCGCCTTCCTCGTCGGCGTGCTCTGGTACGTCATCGGCCTCGGGGACGCGGCCATCTACCGCGAGCAGATGCAGGACGGCGCGGATGCCGCTGCCTATGCGGCCGCTGTATATCAGGCGCGGGGCATGAACATCATCGCCATGATCAACCTCGTCATGGCCGCCGTGCTCGCGGTCCTCGTCGCGCTCAAGATCGCCCAGATGCTCCTCGTCGCAGCGAATGTCGCGTCGTGTCTCCTCAGCGTCCTCGCCCCTGGTTTGGTCCCCGTCTGCGCTGCGACAAGCGAGGCTAAAGTGCCGATGGTCGAGCTCACAGACACCGTGGAGACGGTCGTCGATTACGTGCTTCGTGGTCTCTATGTCACCGAGAGCGCAGTGGCTCTGGGGATGCCCTATGTTGCGGAGGAAAAATCGATCCTCGTCGCGACGAGCCATGAGTCAGTGCAAGGTGGGCTCATGGCGAGCGTGTCGCTTATCCCAGGTCACCTGATGAAATGGCTCGGCGATATCGGCTCGTCGTTCGATGGGAACGTTGAGCCGAAGCAGCCGTCCAAGGTGGTGTGCAAGGATGGCTGGATCTCGTCGTGCGCCTGCGACAAGCCGAGAAAGAACGGGTGCTGCAGCCATCACAGCGGCGTCTCTGACAACAAATGCATGAATGCCAGAGATGCTCGGCCCGTCGACAAATCCGCTGCGCCGGGAAATGGGGGCGAGAACCCGAACGCGGGGATCCGGTGGGGTCTCCCCGTAGAGGACGACGACTTCACGTTCCTCTGCGGCAAGGCCGGAAAGAACGTCGTTGATCTGGTCTTCCTTCCGTTCGAGCGCATCAGCCCGCTCAACGAGTTCATCGCGCCCATCCGAGGGCTTGTCGAGCACATCGTCCACGCGCTCGTGACCACATTACCCGGACATTTTTGCGGTGATGGCGGCGTGAACCTCCATGGCGCCGTGAACGGCATGGCGAGCTCCCTCTGTGACGAGGCGAGGAAGCGGGTCGACGAAGCCAACAAAAATCTCCCCGACGGCGAAGAGCCCAAGACGTTCGACGACGCGGCGTGCCAGGAGCAGCTCGTCGACCAGGTCAACCCCGACCGCCTGTTCGGGGCGAAGGAGGCTGGGCTCAAGGTCACGAAGATGGTCTACAGCGATGCCCAGAACGGAGACAATTACTTTGCCTCCTGGGCCTTCGTCTGGGGCGATCTGCGCGAGCGCTCGGATGCGCAGAAGGGCGTGGCGATCGCCGCATGGGGCAAGGTGAATCCGGCTGAGTCGAGCGTCTGGAGCCAATATCACTTCGCCCAGTCTGAGTACTATTATGAGCCGGAGGAGGGCGGGCCGACCGATTGGGGCTCCCTCGCCGAGGGCGCCATGTGGAACATGCGCTGGCGAGCGCGCCTACGCCGCACGCACCCGCCGCCGATCCATCTCGCGGCCTTGCCTAAGGAGTTCGTGAGCGGCACGATCGCGTCCGAGGAGGCCATGAAGACGATCTGGGATCCCGTCGAGAAGCTCGAAGACCGGATCGACGGCTGGATAGGCGACAAGTTCGGAAGAGCCAGCCAAGGAATCATCCACTGATGAATGGTATGAGAGCACGCGCGCGCGACCGGCGTAGGCGGGGAGCTGCGATGGTGGAGGCCGTCGTCGTCGTTCCCTTCTTCATCATGATATTCGTGGCGCTCCTCTTCGTCGGGAGCCTGTATAAAGAGAAGCTGCGCGTCATGCGCCTGGCGAAGCAAAGCGCATGGATGTATGCGATGGCCAACTGCGGCGAATCAGGCGATCCGCTGACGAGCAGGATGACCGCGGCGGATGACGCGATAATCTCCCAGACCAGCGAGATCTGCGCCGTGCCCGCGGACCCCAAGTACTCGGATGCCATGAAAGCCGGCGGAGACCAGGCAGGCCTCGCATCGAAGCGCCACGGCTTCGCGGAGGCCAGGATGGCGTCGAGCGTGAACGCGAGCGGCGGGCTCGGCGGCGTCACCAAAGGCGTGACCGGTCACGCGCGGGTGATGTGCAACGAGCCACCGTACAACGGCAATCTCAGCGGATTCCTGAAGGCTGGCTGGAATGCGCTCACCAACTGGTGAAGGGCGCCATCCAACCGAGCGACCACGCCCCTCGCCCGGACGATCTATGAGTGGAACATTAGCTCGCCAAACAGCGAAACCGTCTGGCACCGGCGGAGGGCGGCGCCGCTCGCTCCCGCGCAAGATCCTCCGGCTGACCGCTTACTCCTGCACGGTCAGCCTCGCCACGGCCATCCTCGCCGCGCGGTTCGGGTACGGGCAGATCGAGAGGTCCACCATCCATCTCGGCGAGGAGCTCATCCGCCTCACGGAGTCGGAGCGTACGGGGCGGCACTACAAATTCCGGCTCAACGGCGAGCTCCTCAACATCGCCAGCAAGACGACGAACCTGCCCTTCGAAGGGATCCTTGATCAGTTCCAGAGGGCGTGTGCAGAGCGGGCGGACGACATCCCCGAGGAGCTCGCGCGCCTCGGCGAGGCATCGGCGCCCGGCGCGTCCCAGTCCGCGCTGAGAGCACCAGGCGTCGGGGTCTTCCGCGAAGAGCGCGACGGACGAGGCGTCGTGCTCTGCTTCGCGCAAGGGGGACCGACAGATTACGTCTCCGTCTTCAGGCGCCTCAGCGAGTTCGCCGAAACAGGGGACCTCGGCAAGCTCGGAGACCTCCGCTATATCATGGCGCGCCGCACGCAGCCCGGCTCGCACGTCGTGGCCGTGTGGACCGATGGACCGTTGCCCCTGCGCGCCATGTTCCCTGACGACGCCGACGCGCCGGGCACCGACGCCGTCAGCGCGGCCCGTCCTTACGGCACTCGACGGATTCTGTCCGCAACCGTGGAGGAGGCGCCGTATGGCGTTCACCTCTATGAATCGGTGACACCGCCGTCCGTCATTGTCGAACACTACGATCGCGAGATGCTACGACTCGGATGGGAGGCGAACCACCGTGTCGCGAGTGGGGTTCCTTACGCGCGCGCCTTCTCCCGCCACGGGGTGGATCTGTTCGTCACGGCCGAGTGGAGCGGCGAAAAATCGTTGCTTTCGATTGTAGAGATGCGCCCTAGATGATCGCGTGTGTCCGGCGCGGCGGCCTCGTCGGATGACGATTAATCTGGTCAATATGGTAATCGTGCTATAATCGTTCATTCCCAAGATGAACCGACGTGCGCTCTTGATCGCCCTCCTTGCCTCGCTGCTCGGCGTGGCGATTCTCGTGATCTATCTCCGACGGTTCGAGGAGGAGGCGTCGGGCGGCGAACCCGTAAAAATCCTTATCGCACTCAAGCCTATCGAGTCCGGCAAAGTGCTTACGGACGACCTGATCGCCACGCGCAGCGTTCCCCGCGCGTACGTGGAGGACCGGGCTATTCATGAGACCGAACGGTCGAAGGTCATCGGCCTCAAGGTCGGCCGCTCACTCAACACGCAGCAGGGAATCCTGTGGACGGACCTCGCGATCGCCACGGAGGAGCGCAGGAGCTTGAGCTCTCTCGTGCAACCGGGGATGCGCGCCGTCACGATCCGTACTGGCGCGGACGGACAGAGCTTGGCGTTCATCCGCCCTGGGGATCGGATCGACGTGCTCGCGACGATGCCAGACGAGAAGGGGTCTGCCGGCTCCGACAATCGTGCCGCGGTGGTTTTGCTGCAGAACGTGCTCGTCCTCGCCGCGGACGGCGACACCGGCGGCGAGCCTAGAGCGAGGGAGCTGAGCAGGCCTGGCAGCTCGGTGTTGAGCCTGAGCCTGAGCGTCACGGAGGCCCAGCTCCTCGCGCTCGCCATGGAGAAGGGCAGGATCACCGCCGCGCTCAGGAATTCGGAAGACATCCGCGTCACAGAGGGAATAGGCGATATCAATTCATCGGCTCTCTGGGACACGAAGGCGCGTGGGCAGGCGCAGGGTAACCGGCGGCCGGGGCCAATCGAGATCAAATAAGGAGAGCTATCATGAGGCGGTTTGCCACCATCATGGCGGGGCTCCTGGTCTTGCCCCTCGTCGCGCTGCCCGCTCAGGCCCAGAAGGCGGACAAGAAGGGCGCGGTAAGCTCCAAAGAGGAGGAGCAGGAGCTCAACTTGGCCGTCGGGGAAACGAAGACCATCCCGGCCGCCGACGTGAAACAGTACTCTGAGGGTACGAAGGGCATCGCGGACTTTCGTCCTACGCCCGACGGGAGCAATTTCATCGTCGCCGGACTGAAGCCGGGCAGCACCTCGCTATTGCTCATCAACAACGATGGCAGCCAGTCGAACTGGGTCATTCATGTGTTCTCTCGCGCACCGGAGCTCGTCCAGAAGGAGCTCGAGCAGCTGCTCGATGGATATTCCGGGCTGCGCGTGCGACGCGTCGGTTCGCGGCTCTTCGTCGAGGGGGGCGTCGCGACTGAGGGAGATCAGGAACACATCAAGCGAATCGCCGATCTCTACAAGGGTCAGGTGGAGTCGCTAGTCACCGTGGGGACGGGCGCGATCGACCGGAAGCTCAATATTCGGGTCGACCTCTTCTTCGTGCAGTACGTCAAAAATTCAGCGTATACAGTGGGTCTGTCGTGGCCAGGACAGCTTGGCGGCGCCGCGATCACGAGCCAGATCGGCTACGATTTCGTGGCGCGCGTGGCGACCGCGCAGGCCGCGCTCGTGAAGCAGCCGCTGCCGGGTCTGGACATCGCGGCCAGCAACGGCTGGGCAAAGGTCCTGAAGCAGGCCACCGTCATCACGACCAACGGCAGCGAGGCTACGTTTCACAACGGCGGCGAGCTTAATTATTCCGTGTCGACCGGGCTCGTCACCGGTATGCAGAAGATCGCCTTTGGCACCAACGTCACGGTGCTGCCCAGGTACGACCCGACGGCGCGAAGCATCGAGGTTCGCGTGGGCGCGGACCTGTCCGAGCTATCAGCGCCGATGGGGTCGAGCCTCCCAGGGCTCCAGACTTCGCGTCTCTCGACGCAGGTGTTCCTGAAGCTCGGCCAGGCGCTCGTCCTCTCGGGCATCCGTTCGCACAGCGAGCGCCATAGCAACACCGGCCTGCCCTTCCTCAGCGAGATTCCTCTGCTCGGCGTCCTCTTCGGAAGCCAGCACGACGCAGAGGACGAGGTGGAGGGGGCCATCATCATCGTGCCGAGCGTGGTGGCCACAGCTTCGGCCAGCGCGAGCGAGGTCTTGGGCGAGGCGATCGCGGAGTACGAGCGGTTCTCCGGCGACATGGCTGACGTTCGTTTGATGGAGAGGACGCCAGCCGCTCAGCCAGGGCACCGCCGGGGGAAGTAGGCACTCAGGTGGAGCGTCAGGCGACCGGAGATTGGCGAGATGGACGTTGACGTACACATTCAGCCGCACGCGAGCAACAGCCCGCCCCGCGTCGAGAGGCTCTGCGTGGATGGGACGCTGTCGGTCGGCAGGAGCCCTCACAACAGGCTGTGCCTAGAGGGCGATCTCGTGTCACGGACGCATGCCTTGATCGACATCGGTGCCCGCGGGCTGCGCGTCGAGGATCGCTCGAGCAATGGCACGGTAGCCGGGGATGTGATTCTACAGAAGCGAGCGGCTGAGGTGCCCTACGGGACGCCGATCGTCATCGGCAACTTCACGTTGTTCGTCACTCCCGTGGGAATGGATGCGTCCGCGCAGGCGGACGCGTCCGAGCTGCGTCAGCACGGCATCGGCGCGGCGGAGATGCAGCTGCCCGCGACCCCGGCGTCCGTTCACGTGCCCAGCTCGTTTGCCTTCGAGACATTGCCGCTCGCCGCCAGCGCGGACGGAGGCAAGGCGGGCGCGCCGAAGGTCGGGGATGCGGACGGGCAGCCGTGCGCGCCAGGCTCGGTCGCGGCCCCGCGCGCCGCTGCGGTGGAAGCCGATGTCGCGCTCCGCCGCGAGATCCACGCGAAGCTGCTCGAGAACCTCGATCTCGCGAAGATGGATGCCGTCAAGCTCGACGAGCCGTCGATGCGCCCGCGTGTCCTCGCGGCGCTCCAGCGTATCCTCAAGCAGCTCGACGCGCGCATCCCCGCATCTGTCGATCGCGACACGCTCCTCGGAGAGCTGGTCGACGAGGCGCTGGGCTTGGGGCCCCTCGAGCGCCTCCTCGCGGATCCGACGGTGAGCGAGATCATGGTCATCGACCCGAGCACGATCTACGTCGAGCAGCGCGGCAGGCTTGTGCGCTCCGATGCGCGCTTCACGGACGACGAGCGGGTGCGGGCGGTGATTGAGCGGATCGTCACGCCCCTCGGACGACGCATCGACGAGTCCTCGCCCCTGGTCGATGCGCGGCTGAAGGATGGATCCCGCGTCAACGCCGTGATCAAGCCTCTGGCGCTCCGGGGGTCGTGCATCACCATCCGTAAATTCTCGAAGGCGCCGCTCGGGCTTGAAGACCTGATCTCGTTCGGCGCGCTCACTCCACAGATGGGGCGCTTCATTGCGCGTTGCGTCATCGCGAGGAAGAATATCGTCATCTCGGGAGGGACGGGGAGCGGGAAGACGACGCTGCTGAACGTGATCTCGGCGTCGATCCCTCCCGATGAGCGCATCGTCACCATCGAGGACGCGGCCGAACTCCAGCTGCAGCAGCCGCACGTAGTCTCACTCGAGACCCGGCCGGCAAACATGGAGGGGCGCGGCGAGTACACGATCCGCGACCTCGTCAAGAACGCGTTGCGCATGCGCCCCGATCGCATCGTCGTGGGTGAGTGCCGCGGGGCGGAGGCGCTGGACATGCTCCAGGCGATGAACACGGGTCATGACGGCTCGATGACGACCACGCACGCGAACTCGCCCAAGGAGGCGATCGCTCGCCTCGAGACGCTGGTCCTGACCGGCGGAGTCGACCTGCCGTCACGCGCGATCCGCGAGCAGATCGCCTCGAGCATCCACGTCGTCGTGCAGCAGACGCGCTTCGCCGATGGCACCCGCAGGATCTGCGATATATCCGAGATCGTGGGGATCGAGGATGACGGTCAGGTGGCGCTCCGGCCGACCTTCCAGTTCGTCAGAACGGGCACGGGACCGAGAGGCAAGGTCCTGGGCGAGCACCGGGCGACGGGCTATCTCCCCACATTCCTGGACGCGTTTATCGTTGGCGGCCTCGTGCGCAAGGGGGAGCCGTACCTTTGAGCTGAGCTCGTGATCAAGCCTCATGATGGAGGCCCTTATAGTCCTTGCTCGGAGCGGACTCAGTCTATGAATCAGCTTCATTTGCAGATCGAGAGACTCGTTCCGATTCGATGGCTCGGCGTGGGTCTGCTCTTCCTCGGGCTCTTCATCGGGACGTTTCTCGCGGTGGCTGACGACCAGGGCGCTCCGCGCAGACTCGGGCGGCAATACATCGTCTATCTCGAGCGCAGGCTCCGGCTGCTGTTCATCTGGACGCCGGGGTACCAGATCGCGGCGGCGCAGGCTGCGGCCGTCGTCGCGGTCCTCCTGCTCTGCGCGCTGGTGGGCATCCCCCATGCCTACCTGTGGATTCTGTTCATCGCGGCGGCGCCTGCCGTCTACATCGAGCGGCTACGCCGACGGCGCGTGGGCGCCATCGAGGCGCAGCTCGATGGCTTCCTCGTGGCGCTTGCCAACGCCCTCAAGGCGACGCCAAGCCTCCTTGAAGCGTTCGCCTCCGTCGAGAGGCTGGTCGCCCCGCCACTCCGGGACGAGATTGCGCTCGCGGTCAAGGAGACGCGCGTCGGAAGCACGCTCGACCAGGCCTTATTGTTCATGTCCGCGCGCATCGGCAGCCGTCAAGTAGACTCTGCGCTCGCGGCCGTCCTTATCGGACGGAAAATAGGTGGCAATCTCCCCAAAATACTCGACACGACGTCCTCGACGCTCCGAGAGATGGCGCGCCTCGAGGGAGTCGTGCGGACAAAGACCGCCGAGGGGAAAATGCAGCTCTGGGTGCTCGCGCTCTTTCCGCTATTGTTGATGATCATGTTCGACGCCGTGAAACCAGACTATTTCGCGCCGCTGACTCAGAGCGTCGTGGGGTACTTGGTCGTCGTCGTGGCAGTCATCTTCTGGATCGCCTCCCTGGTCGCGGCCAGGAAGATCCTGAACGTGGATCTGTGATGATGAACCTGACCGTCGCGCGCGCCGCGCTCTGTGCAGCTTGTGGAGTCGCGTTGCTTTTCCTGAGCTATGCGATTGCGTCCGCGCCCACGCGCGTCGCGTCGAGGCTCGGGACGCGCGGGCTCAAGCGCCGCCGTGCGCTCGAGAAGAGCGCGGCGTGGGCGTCGATCGAGCCGATCATCCGCTGGCTCGGCGTTCGGGTGAGCGGGATGCTGAGCCGCGACGTGGCGCAGCGGCTCGATACGCAGATTCGACTCGCGGGCGACTACCTTGGCCTCACGCCCGAGGAGTACGTGGGCTTGAGCATCATGAGCGCCGCAGGGGGGGGCGTGCTCGGCATGCTCATCGGCGCCTCGACGGGTAACCCGGCGCTGCTCGCGATCGCCTGCTTTGCCCTTGGCGGCGCCCTGCCGTACCTGCAGATCAGCGAACAGGCGCAACGGCGGCTCAAGGACGTCGACCGGGGGCTGCCCCATGCGATCGACCTCATCGCGCTCGGCATGAGCGCTGGCCTCGACTTTCCGGGCGCGGTGCGGCAAGTCGTCGAGAGGTCGAGCCGTCCGAACGACCCGATCGTCGAGGAGCTAACGCGCCTCCTGCAGGAGCTCCAGTTGGGTAGAACACGAATGCAGGTGCTCGAAGAGCTCGGCAAGCGGGCGCCGACGCAGTCGGTCACCGAACTCGTGTCTGCGCTCGTCCAAGCCGAGGACAAGGGCAACCCTGTCGCCGATGTGATTCAGACACAGGCCGCCGTCTCCAGAGCGCGGCGGACAGTGCGGGCCGAGGAGCAGGCCTCGAAGGCGAGCGTGATGATGGTCGGTCCGCTCTTCCTGCTGTTCGCGTGCATCATGCTGCTGGTCCTGGGCCCCATGGTCCTGACGCTAGCATCTCAAGACCTCTAGCGATGCGCGAGGCTCCCGTGAACGGTCTCAAGTTCTTGATTGATTATCCAGACGGCCGCCGCGACGAGCTCGACGTCGAATCCACCCTGGCCCGCATCGGGAGCGGGGCACACTGCGAAATATGCCTGCCCAAGGAGCATCAGGTCGCGAACGAGCACGTCGTCGTCGCAGCTCTGGACGGGCAAATCGAGCTCCGTGCGTGCGCGTCGACCCCCGTCCCGACGGTGAATGGGTGCTCGTTCACGCAGACTCAGCTTACGCCTGATTCGATCGTGGCGATCGGGCAGGTCAAGATAAAGATCCGCATGAACGACGGCGCCGGTAGCGACGACGCCGTTAAGAAGAAGAAGAGCCCGCTCAGGTACGTCCTCGCGATGATCGCCGCTCCGCTCGCCCTCTACGTGCTGCTGGGCGAAGCTCGGAGGGAGGGCGGCGAAGACATACCCAGGGAGGTCCCACCGCTCTGGTCGGCGGGCGCCGCGACCTGCCCGGAGCGCGCTCCCGATCAGGCGCGCGCCGTCGCGCGCGAGAGGACAGTGCTCGCTGAAGCGAAGCGGGAGAGGAGCCCGTTCGTCGTCCAGGATGGGATCGCGGCCGTGCCGCTGCTCGAGACGGCCGCCGCCTGCCTTCATGTCGCAGGTGACCAGGAACTGGTTGCACAGATGTCCTTGTCGGCGGCGCAGCTCCGGGCCAAGATCAACAGCGATTACCGCGCCCATCAGGTTCGCCTCGAACACGTGCTCCGCGTGGGCGACCTGCGTACCGCTCAGAGCGAGGCCAAAACCTTGCTCGCCATGCTGGAGGGGCAATCTGGTCCCTATGTGGTCTGGCTCTCGAACCTAGATCGGCGACTCACCCTCAAGCTGGGAAAGGTAAAAGGCAAGTGATGCCGCGGGCGGTCCAGCGGGTCGCGCTCTTGGCGATGCTCCTCGTCGGCGTGGCGTGCGCGACCACGCGGAGCGAAGAGCTGGCGGAGGGCGTGGCTACGATGAAGGCAGAGCATTCCGCCGACAAGCTCGTCGCGCGCGGTCGAGCGTTCGCCGCCGTCGGCGACTACACACGCGCCGAGCAGTACCTGGCGGCGGCGCTCGACGCGGGGGCGGAGCCTAGAGTCGTCCTACCCATCCTGCTCAAGGTCTGCGTCGCCGAGAAGCGCTATCACGTCGCGATCGATTACGCAGAGCCGGTGCTGAAGAAGCGCCCGGACGATCATCACCTGCGCTTCATCGTTGGCTCACTACATGCCGCCATCAGCGAGACCAAGGCCGCGCGCGAGCAGTTCGAGACGTTGCTTGAGAAGATGCCCGCTCATGCCGAGGCGCACTACGCCCTGGCGCTCTTGCTCCAGAACAAGGACAGAGACCCGGCGGCCGCGGCTCGCCATTTCCGCGCCTATGTTCAGCTCAAGCCCGACGGACCTCATGCGGAGGAAGCTCGCGGCTCGATGACCGAGGTGTCGCCGTGATCCCGCGCGAGGTGTTCAGCGAAACGCTGTTGCAGTTCTTCGAGCCCATTCGGTCTTTTATCGAGGACCCTGCGGTCAGCGAGATCATGATCAACGGGCCGTCGCAGATCTACATTGAGCGGCGGGGGCTGCTGCACCTCACGGAGGCGAAGTTCCCGAACGGCGAAGCGCTCAACGCTGCGCTGCGCAACGCCGCGCAGTTTGCTGGAAGGCACATCGATGAGAACCGGCCTATCCTCGAGGGGCACCTGCCGGATGGGTCGCGCCTCGAGGCGGTCCTTCCGCCGGCCGCTCCTGACGGCCCGATGGTGTCGATCCGCCGGTTTTGCAAGGAGACGCTGACGGTCCAGCGGTTGATCGACTTCCAGGCGATGACGCATGACGCCGCGCTGGCGCTCCGAGCGCTCGTGCAGGCCAAGCTGAACATCGTTATTGCGGGGGGAACCGGCAGCGGGAAGACATCGATGCTGAACGCTCTTTCGTCCTTCATTCCGGCCGGTGAGCGCGTCGTCGTCATCGAGGACGCCCGCGAGCTGCAGCTCCAGCGCGAGCACGTGGTGCAGCTCGAGGCGCGGCCCCCGGATCTCAAGGGGCGAGGCGCGGTGACGATCCGCGATCTGTTCAAGGCGACCCTCCGCCTGAGGCCCGACCGGATCGTGGTCGGTGAGATCCGGGGCGGCGAGGCGCTCGACCTCGTGCAGGCGATGACGAGCGGTCATGGGGGGTGTCTGACCACCGTCCATGCGACCTACCCCCGCGACGTGCTGACGCGACTGGAAACCATGTGCATGATGAGCGACGTCGAGATGCCGCTCGTCGCGATGCGGCTACAGCTCGCGTCGGGCATCCATGTGATCGTGCAGGTGTCGCGCCTGCAGGACGGGAGCCGCAAGGTGACGCATGTCACGGAGCTGGTGAAGTATGACGCCGTGAGCGGTACCTACGTGCTCCAAGATCTATTCGTCCGCGATTTTCACGGAACCGATCCGTATGGCGCGGTTCAGAGCGATCTCGTGGCTACGGGTCATGCGCCCCATTTCATGCAGCAGCTGAAGGAGCACGGCGTCGAGCTGCCGGCATCGATTCTCCAGGCGATCGAGCAGCGGAGGGCGGCGCGCGGCGCCGCCGCTGAATCATGCTGAGAAGCAACGGACAGCTCCGGCTCAAGGTCTGCGGGCACGCGGAGCCGGCGGCGTTGAGCTTCATGCCTGGGCAGACGCGCCAGCCGTTCTCGATCGGCACCGGCGCGGAGTTTCGCGTCTCAGCATCCGGCGTCGCGTTGGTGCACGGTTGGATATGCTATGACGGGACGGAGCTGTTCCTCCGGAGTGAGCACGCGAGCAGCCCTGTTCTGGTCGATGGGCATGCCGTCCCGCAGCAATGGATCGCGGTGCGACCGCCGTGCGAGATACGCCTCGGCGATGCCCGAATGACCCTCAGGACCGTGGAGGGCCCGAGCCGCGACGCGGACCCGACGTCGCTGTCAGGGGCGCGGCTCCCGCCCGCGGCGGCGCAGTGCCCTGCGGTACCGAACCCCGGGGCGGTCTCGCAAGGTGATGCGCTGGCCACCCGTCAGATTTCGATGAACGAGCTGATGTCGATGACAGGCCGGGGTAAGCCGTGGCACGCTCAGCGGGGCGGTGATGCGGTGATCCGGAGGGGAGGCGAGCTCTCTCTACCTACGAACAACGCCCACCGCTCGCAGGCGCAGAGCGTGGAGACGACGCCCTTGCAGCCGGGCTCCGCGCGGCCGGCAGGAGCAGCGAGCCAGCCAGCGGCGCCCCCCACAGGCGCCAGGCCACCAGCGGGGAGCGCCTCGCATAAGGGGAGAGCCGCGGCAGCCGCGCTGCAGAGCCTTGGCAGGGCGAGGGACCGGTGGGGTAGGGCGACAGGTGTCCAGAAGGCTCTGGTCGTCCTTGTGATGACGCTCGTCGCCGCGCTAGGATTAGGGGCTGCCAGCGCGAGACGATCTCTCCACGCTCGGGACAATCCAGGTGGTTCGGCGGGCGCTGCGGGCGCTCCGCTGACCGTCGTGAAATCTGGACCGGGCGCGGCGGCGCCGGGCGCCGCGTCGGAGCTCGGTAGATCGAGCGCAGTCGCGAGCTCACCGCCGCCGCCCGCTCCGAGCGCGCCCTCGGCCGCCCCCACGGTCTCTCCGCGCCGGCCGCAGTCGACCGCCAGGGACATGGGGACCGAGCCTCCGCCCGGGAAGAAAACGCTGCAACGGCAGGCCGTGGATGCCATGGCCGCAGGCGATCATGAGCGTGCGGCCAGGCTCTACGAAGAGCTGGCCAGGGACCAGCCCGACGTCCCTGCGTACGCCGACGCGCTGCGCATCGTACGGACGAAGGCGGCCAAGCGACCGTGAGCCTGCTTCGCCTGCCGACTGGGGCACATTGGTGCACGGGGTGCTGCTGTGCCTGGCCGGCACGCGCGCCTTCCCTTGGTTCGCCGGAGTGGCCGCAAAGACGGGGTTACCAGTGGTGCATGGTGGCAGCCTGGCTGGAAGTTCGTTGGTCTAACAGGACGAAGCATCGCTCATGAGTACTCGCCTCACCCATCTCCTGCTGCTGGCGCCAATCGCGGCCTGTGACGCGTTCGAGACGGTTCCTCCTCCGCCGCCGCAAGAGGTCATCGTGCGCGCCGTGGATGATCTCGGTAGTCCTCTGCAGAATGTTCGTTTTCTCCATCTTGGCGCATCGTCGGGCACGACCGACGGCGACGGGGTATACAAGCTATCGTTTGACGGCAAGGACGGGGAGTCGTTCGAGGTGTTCGTAAAATGTCCTGAAGGGTTTCAGTCCCCCACCGCCCCGCTTCAGGTGCTGCTGCGACGCCTCGCCTCTCCTTCGAGAACGCCTGAATACCTGGTGACTTGCCGACCGAGCCTGCGAACCGTGGTGGTGGCCATACGTGCCGATGGGGCGCCGAGCCTCCCGGTCATGCATCTGGGACGGGAGGTCGCACGCACCGACACTTCCGGCGCGGGCCACGTGGTGCTCCGGGTGAAGCCCGACGAGGTGTTCACCCTCGTTCTTGATACGAGCGAGAAGGGGAACGAACGACTCCGGCCGCAGAACCCCGGCGAAACCTTCACGGTCAAGGGGACGGACGAGGTATTCCTGTTCGAGGAGAAATTTCATCAGGAAAAGGTCGTAACACGCATCAAAGCGCGCAGCGCTCCGGTGCGTATCGAGCCATAGGGACCTCTGCCCCGAAGATCGGGAAGCGGCTGCGGCCGCGGCCGGGCAGCTCGACCGAGATGGCTTATTTGTGTGGTTTACTGTGTCTGCACATCTTTCTTTGCCGGGGGAAACCTCCCCGGTGGGATGACTCCACACTCTGCTCTGGTCGTTCACTCACATGAGGCGTGTATGTCCCTTGTCGTTATCATCCTCATCGCCCTGGTGGCAGCGTGCGTCGTCGGCGTTCTCGTGCTCATCGGCGTCCGCGCGTCCAAGCTGGCGCGCGAGCTCGAGCAGGCCGAGCGGAACATCGAGTTGCTGCACGTCGAGAACGGCAAGCTCGGCGGCACGCTCACCGCTCTGAACGAAGAGCACGCGAGGGCGGAGAGCTGCATCGAGTACATGGACGGGCACATCAAGAGCCTCAGCGCCGAGCTGGAGCGGCGCCCGAAGATCGTCCGGAAGACGTACAGGATACTGACGCTCGGGGTGAAGGCGACGGGTAAGACCTCGCTCACGCTCAAATGGGCGAATCCGCTGATCGATCTGGGCACGCTCGAGGGCACGAAGTTCGAGCGATACGAGCGGACGGTGAGCCACGTGCCGCAGAAGGACGTGGTGATCGAGCACGTCTTCGAGGTCCATGACTGGGGCGGCGAGCACATCGTCGAGGCGGTACAGCAGCTCATCGTCGACGAGATCCACGGGGTGCTGATTGTGGTGGACCTCGGCGGCAAGGAGGCCAAGCAGTCCGAGCAGAGCCGCATCCAGGAGCAACTCCAGGAATTCCAGGCCCAGGTGCTGAAGTTCCTCTTTGCGCCGAAGACGTTGACGTCTTGCAAGACGGTCGTGCTGTTCATCAACAAGAGCGATCTGCTCGCTGGAACGCCGGCGCAGGTCGAGGAGCAGGCGAAGAAGCTGTACGCGCCGTTGCTCGATAACCTGAACAGGTTCTCGACCCAGGTCAACGTGCGGGTGCTCGTGGGATCAGCGAGCTACGGCCACTCGACCCACCTCCTGTTCTCGCATTTTGTGGAGCGGATCCTCCCGAAGAGCGCCTACGACGTCCAGCTGCTCCAGCGCATGAAATCTGAGATCTCGGAGCCGAGGGTGCCCGCGCCGAACGAGCGGCCGTTGCCTGAGCTGCCCCCCGCGGCGCATGCACCAGAGCCTGCAGCGATCACGGAAGATCCGGTGATCTCGGTGGCTGAGCTCGTGACGCCGCCGCCGTTGCCCAGAGCAGCCTCGACCTCCGAGCGCGTGGCCGGGCTGAAGAGCACGATAAGAATTCCGGGCCCGCCCCCGAGGCCGCCCGTGCCTCGCGGGGGTGAGGAGCGAGGTGAGCGATGACGGCACACGACGCGCCGGCGGCGGGCTATGTCGTGCCGACCTACGAGGCCGCCCCTGGAGAGGTCTGGTATCATTTTCTGCATGGGAACGTGCCCGGGCACCAGATCGACTTCATTTACCGGCCCGATGTGCCGCAGGGGCCGCTCACGCAGCAGCACTTCAGCCACCTCACGCAGTTGATCAACTACATCGAGCCTCGCTCCCGGCACGAGTATGCGTTCGCGATCGGCAACCTGTCGCGGGACGACACACAGCACGAGCCCGGCCACGGGGGCGTGGCGCTGCTCTTCGGGCTGCGGATCCACGGCGCCAAGGATCATGCTGGCCGGCAGGATCCGCCATTTTGCCACGCGATAGCGGCGATCGACCGGCACCTCGACGCGGCGGGTTTCCTTGAGGTCGCGCTCTCTTTTCAGCGTAAGCTGCTGCCGGACGTCGACTCGGAAGCGTCGGGGAGCGGCTGGTACCACACGTACCTGCGGTACGGGCAGAACGAGGACGCGCTATTGCCGATCCTCCGCGGATACATCTTGGATTTCGCGGATTTGCCAGCGCTCGAGCCGAGCCGTCTCCGCCTCCGGTGGACGGCGGCGGGTTCGGTTCCGCCGAGGCGTGTGGTGATCGTGCACGGGCCAGACGAGCCATTTGACACGATCGCGGCGTGCGCGGCACGGATCGCCGGCGTCTTGGTCGAGTCGGATATCCGCTGGACCGCCATTTCGAATGGTCGGGAGGCGGACATGCTGGGCGGAGTGTCGGTCCGGTTCGTGCCGGAGCACGAGGCCAGGGCCGAAGCAGAGGACGGCCGGGTGCTGCGGCTCGGGGATGTGCCGTACGAGCCCAAGGAGGTCGCGGAGCAGCTCTTCGGGGCGCAAGAGGTCCGGGGTGTGCGGCAGCCGGTGATGGCGGGGTGGCAGCCATTCGACGGGCAGCCGGTACCGGAGAGAGGTGCCCCGTGCGCGGTGGAGGGGGCGCCAGCGCGGGCTGGGCACACATCGGGTGATGGCCAGCCGCCGGCGGCTGGCCAGCCGCCGGCGGCGGGGACGGGGGATGCCGCGGGCGTTCTGGGAGGGGAGCGGGGCGAGCGAGCGACTGCGGCCGCGCAGGGCGGCGGCCGGGGCGCCGTTGGGGCGGGGGCGGGAAGGACGAGCGAGCGCGCGAAGAGGCCCGCCGCCCGGGAGGCTGAGATTGAGGTCGCAACGGCGGCCATCAACAGGTCACGAAGGCAGCTTGGGCTGCTGATCGGGGTTGGGGTCGCGCTGGCGATCGGGGGAGCGGCTGCGGCGGTAGCGCTTGGGATGAGTGGGTCGAGGGTGGAGAACCAGATTGGCAGCCCGTCGGCGTTGGCCAGTTCGGCGAGCTATGGAGGAGAGGAGAGAGCGCCTGCGGCTGCGATCACGGAGACGCCTGGCTCGGAACCGACCGTAGCGGGCAAGGCAGCTACATCGGAGCCGCCTGCGCCGTCGGTGCTCGCTGGGGGCGGTGTGCGGGGGACATCGAGGGGACAAACCAAGAACGACAGAAGCGGGGGGACGCGCAAGGCGTCAGGAACGCGGAGTAAGGGCGGGGGTTCTGTGTTCAAGGTGCCGTGACTTACTGGCAGTTTGCAATCTCGTCGTCGGCTCCACGAACGCAGGCCTTGCAACTATTCGAAACGCACTTAAGTCTGTGCATGCAGTCGTCGTCTGTTGTGCATGGATGTGCTGCGTTGGATACGCATTTCTTGTCCGGGACTCCTGATATGTCCCGATTTTTGTCCTCGCAAATATCGCTGACGCAATCGGTGTCATCGTTGCATGTTTCTCCGTATACGCTCTTGCATTCTCCAAGAGGATCGCATGCCTTTGTGTCTGTGCAAGATCCGTTTCCTGGCATGTCCTTGTCGGGCTCGTCCTCGTTGATGGGCATGCATGATTGATCCGCGATGCTCCAGTGAGTGCATTTGGGGCACTCGGTGGGCCTGCAAACATTGTCCTCGCAGTGGTCTTCGCAGTCATTGTCATCAGTGCAGGCCGCGTTTGCGCAGTGTTGACACACGTCGCCATCGCATCTTACGCCATCCTCTAGGCAAGGAACACAGTTGCCGTTGCCGTCGCATATGTTTTCCTCGTCTCCGCAGGCCGTTCCTGCCCCGGCCATCTCGCATGTTGACCCATTGCATACGGTGCATGGATTGCCGTCGTCAGCGCATGAGCACTCGCTGCTTTCCGTTCCCCCTGCGCCAGTCCCGCTCGGTGCTCCGCCTGCCCCGGTGGTGGCGCTCGCCGACGTGCATCGTTCCCTATCGTAGGGGCATTGCCCGTCTTCTTTGGAAGCTTCCTCGGCAGACTTGTGACAGCCCACTGATTGCAGCACGAGCAAACTGGTAATGCCTATCGAGGCATAGCCGACCCATGCAAATGTCCGGATCTTGCGCTGTGGCATGGTGTTGACCTCCGTCTGCATCTGTTCAGAAAGTGCCTGCCGCAAGTACCCCGTGTATGGAGGGTACAACGATAAAATCCGGCTCGGCCTTCGCAATTTGCGCCGGTCGCTCGGCCTTCCAAAGAACGAGCGCCAGTGTCCCCGCAGCCGCGAGCCCACCCACCGCAAACCCGGCGATGCCGATGGCTTGATTCCGGTCCCTGACTTTCGCGAAATCGGTCAGCTTCCGGCAGCGAACGTCATTCTCCCGCTCCGGGCAGATCTTTTCCCCGATCGGTGTCTCCCTCACGAGTCGGTCGCCCTCCTTGACGAAATCAGCGTTGTTTGCGGCCGCGACCGCCGAGAATCCCACGCCGACACCGACCCCGGCGACGGCGAGACCTGCCCCGCTCACGATGGCCCAGGTCCGCCAGCTCGGACTTGCCGTACTGGGGCTCGTGTCCGCCACGGTCCCCGATCCGACCGTCGGCCTCGCCACGATCACGCTTACCGGCTTCTGTTCCACCACCGATGAGGAAGCCGCCGGCGCCTGCACCGCCGGGATTGCCGGCCCCGTGCTCGCCGCCAGCGTGAGCTGTACCTCCGGCGCGGACCCCGCCTGTACCTGCAGCTCCTGGCTTGCGGACGCCGTTCCCGGCTTCCTGGCCTCGAAGCGCCGGCTCCCCGGCTCCACGAACACCGGCCTCTCGAGCGGCGCCGTACCCACCGGCTGCCCGTCCACCAGCACTTCGGCTCCTGCCTCCACCTGAACCGTCACCGTCCCGATCTTCGCCTTGGCCTCGGCCAGCATCCTCTCGGCATCAGCCTGGTCCTTTGGCCGGATCTCCTTCGCCTCCCGCAGGAAGAACGCCAGGTGCTCCGCCGCGTCCCGCGGCTTACCTGCGCGTAGCTCGACACTCCCCAGGTTCGCGGCCTTCTCAGCGGTTGGCTCAAGCTGAAAGGACTCCAGGATGAGCTGCCGTGCCTTCTCCCACTTCCCGGCGTTGGCAGCCTTGATCCCCTGGTCGTACAGCTGCGAAGCCTTCCGCTGTCGGACTGCCGCGTCCTGCGCCCGCTGGGCCCCGGCACCCGGGGAAGCCTCAGGTGCCGTGGCCGGCGCGACCTCGCTCTGCGCCAGGGCCGGCGCGCTGCCCGCCATGCTCGTCAGCACCAGCCCCGCGGCCCACCATCGTTCGCTAACCCTCCATGTCCCCATCTTTGCACCTGTGCTTTCCGGGGCGAGCGATCCTCCCGCCCCCATCCCGCTGCCTGCCCGTGCTGCGCCGGTCGGACCCCGTTCAGATCTCGTATCCGACCCTGGTCAGGTTGCATTCCCAACACCAGAGGTTCGGCCCCTGTCCGAAGCCGCGTGCGAGGCAGAACCCGTGGCAAATCAGCCCATAACGTGGCAATGCTATGGCTTTACCTTCGGCTCGTAGCAGCCGGGCGTCTTGATGAACTTTCTACAGGGCTGGCGCAACGGCTCTTTGACGGATGGCTTCACCGCGCCGGCAGGCGGACGGATGGTGGCAGCGCCTGAAGTTGCCGGCTGGGACGTTGTCGGCGGGGGCGGTTCCGTCGAGGGCGTGGGGGCCGTATCCTGGGTCGTCGTCGGCGCAGCGTCCGGGATCGACGGAGCACTCGGCGGCACCGCTGGTGTCTCCGTCACCGGAGGCGCTTGCCCCGGAGATGCCGGCGGCGTGGGCGCTTCCGCGGGCTTCGCCTCGTCCGAAGCGTCACCGAGCATGACGACGATCACGAGCGCTGCGATCGTCGAGATGATTCCGGCCCCGACAGCTACATAGAGCCACGCTCCCAGGTCCCGACCGCGCCTTGGTGACACCGGCGCGCTCGCTGGAGCCCCCTCGGCCGCTGGCCGCGCGATCGGAGCCGTCGTCGTGGTGACCCCGGGGACTTGTCCCATGGCCGCCCCATGGCCCAGCGCCTCGTCCGGCGAGTGCGCCAGCGCGCCGTCCTGAGGCGAAAGCTCTAGCAACGAGGCGCTCCGGGTGTCCACGGCCGGGTGCCTCGTCTCGGTTGCCGGTTGCGCCTCGCGCCGCCATGCCGGCAACGGCGATGCGATCGGAGCGGAGGGGGACATGAGTTGCGTTCCTGTCGGAGGCAGCCGCGGCGCTGGCCGCGTCCCGCCCGCCGCCTCCGTGGCGGCCTGGGCCGCGCCTGGAGAGGCCGGTGTGCCCTGCGGTAGCGGCAGCGTGCTCTCGTGCCACTCAGCGACCACGGGCGCGGGGGGCGAGGGCATCATGGGTCGCCAGGGAATCGCAGGAGGGCTCCCGCCCAGGCCGAAGTCCATCGGAGCACGTCGCGGGCTCGCCGGACCTGCGTCGGGCATCGAGCCCATCGACGCTTGCTCGGGATTCGACGTAGGCGGTAACGACATGTCCACGATCACGCGCGAGACAGCGCTCACCTCGGCGATGGACGCAAGCGACTGCGCGAGGCTCGTTACGTCCGGGAAACGCTTGTTGCGATCCCGCTCTAGACACCGCGCCACGAGCTCGTCGAGCGCGGGCGGCACGCTCCGCAGCCGGTGCGACACCGGCCGGATCGGCTCGAACAGAACTTGATGCACCACATCGTTGACCGTCGCGCCCCGGAACGGCCGCATGCCTGTGAGCATCTCGTACAGAATGATCCCGAGCGACCAGATATCCGTACGGTGGTCAAGCCGCTTGCTCATGGACAGCTGCTCAGGGCTCATGTACGCAGGTGACCCGACCGCCAGCCCGGTCATCGTCGCTTGGACGCCCGTGGCGTTCAGGCTCTTGCTCACCCCGAAATCCAGCACTTTGACCGTGAACGAGCGCTCATCGGCGTCGGGCTCCCGGTGCAGGAAGATGTTCGCGGGCTTCAGATCGCGATGAATGATCTTGGCGCTGTGCGCGGCGTCGAGGGCGCTCGCGATGTCACGGCCGATCCGCGCGACGAGCGCGGGCGGATCGATGCGCTTCTTGCGATCCAGCATGTCCGCGAGTGTCTCGCCGGTCAGAAGCTGCATCACCAGGAACGGATCCTTGTCGTCGGTCTCGCCGACCTCGTGGATCTCGACGATGTTCGGGTGCCTCAAGCCGCCGCACAGGCGCGCCTCGTTGAGCAAGCGCTTCCGGAGCTCGTCGGTCTTGCAAGCGATGAACTTGAGCGCGACCTTGCTCCCGTCGAGCACGTCGACCGCTTCCCACACCTCGCCCATCCCGCCCTTGCCCAGCCGCTGGACGAGCTTGTACTGGCCGCCTAAGGTCTCGCCTTCTTTCATGTTGCTCGACATCTTTGTACCGGTTCGCAGCGTTTCACAAGGACGACCTATGCACAGAGATCGTTCCGACCCAGGTATCGAACAGATGACTGTCCAATGCAGACGGTAAGATGGAGAGAGTGCCGATGTTCACATGATCAACATGTGCAGCTCGGCTACTGTCTAACTTCGGTTCGACGTGGACTGATGCTCTAGCCTTACGAGCGTCTCCGGTAAATGTTGCCATGTAGCATCAGGAAGCGCATGAAATTTGCGCTTTGCGTGGTAACCTAGAACTATGTAAATATATGCTATTCGTTGACGGCAGCAAGATGAAATTCTATCAGCGTCCACGGCGTTACCTACCGCGTCTTGAATCGTTTGGAGAGCACCGGGGTTGGCGTGTCTCCGCTGGGCGAATCTCGTATGGGAATGAGTCGCTGACGGAACAGGGTTCGTAGGAGTCGCTTCGGTTCTTGCGGATCTCTATCTAGCCCTACTTTCGCAACGCGCGTTCCTGACGTTTAGGAAGGCGCTTGCTTTCCAGGTGCTACGCTTTGTCGTCGTCTAGATGAAGAAAGACCCGGAAGCCAGCGGTCGAGCTCGAAGATGCGCGCAGCGCGGCGCTGTTCTGCATTCAGTTCGGGCGCGAGCGGGATCGTGGGGCGCCGTCCCTGGGCGCCCGTTGCGGTCCGGACCAGCGTGGCGCGGATGTCGCCGAGGCTGTCCATCATGGCGCGGGCGGAGGCGTCGGTGCCAAGGGCGATGCGTGCCAGGCTGACGAGCATCAGCCCCAGCACCGTCGCGAAGGTGTGAAGCCGCAGCGAGCCGTCGGCCCACTGATGTGAGGGACCCCAGGGCACAACGCCTCCCTTCTTCGAGCGACGGAAGAGCTCTTCGACGTTCCACTGGCCGCGAAAGGCATGGACGATGCGTTCGGTGCTCCAGGTGTGGTGGTCGGTGCAGAGCACACGCTTGCCCAGGCGCGTTGCCTCGAGCTCTCGCCGGCGAGCGGCGTCGACCCGCCAGCTCAGCGTCGGGGCCTGCTCTTCGCCGCCAATCTCGACCACGACGAAGCTGGCCAAGTGCTCGCGCGCGAGCGCCTTGCGTACGCGCTGCTCGAGCGACGCGCGTCGAATGCGGCCGGCCTCCACCAGCGCCTCAAGCCTGCCCAGTTCCTCCTTGGCCTTGGTCAGCCGCGCTTCGATACCGCGCTTCTGCCCCTCGAGCAGCGTGACGCTCTCGATAATGACGAGCGTGCGGTCAAGGTCGCCGACCTGGGTCCGGACGCGGGCAGCGCGTACGTCCTCGTACTGTCCGGTCAGGTGCCGCATCGCGCCTTTCTGCGCAGCTTGCTGCAGCGCCCATTCGGCCGCGCTGTGTCCCAGGGGCAACGAGATGAGGCTGTAGTAGCCGGTGACTTCCAGATGAAGCTCCAGCTGAGGGCTCCAGAAGCCACCGTCGCGTACGAGTGTCCGATGACCTGGGCTGGTTCGTTGCTCCCCGGCGTCGAGCGCGCTGTGCAGCTCGCTCAGCCCTTGCAGGCACTCCTCGAGCACGGCTTGATCCGAGCTGTTGCCGCCGAAGGCCCGGTACAAGAGCGGCACGTGCCCGGTCTCGCTCACGAGCAGGCCGAGTCCCACCACCCGCAGGTCACTTCGTTTGCTTTTGGCATGTCCGCGACGCGCCAGCTCGCCGGGGGTCGTTGTCGCGATGTGCGTGTCGAAGTTGGTCGTATCGAACGCCAGCACGTCGGCTGACAGAGCGAACCGACCGATCGCCGCCCGAGCGATCGCCACCTGGGCGGCCTCCAGCTCCTGATCGGTGACCTGCTGCGCGATGCGGTGAAACGCCTGGCCCGTGAATGCTGACCCGGGCAGGCACGAGACCCGCGGCAATGCGCCGTCGAGGAAGTCCCCCAGGTCACACTTCGGGCCCGGCGCGCATGCGCGCTGAAGCGCGACGGCGACAGCCATCTCGCCCACTGACGGCCCGTTCTTGGAGCCGTAGTCACCGCACGCCTCGTTGATCAGCCTCACGAGGTCGAGCTGCTCGGCAACCCAAACGAGCGCGCCGACGTCCCCCACCGCCCTCGTTCCGACCGTCCGAGTTCGCCCGAGGTCGACCGTCGGCGGCGGGTCCGCTGGCCCGAGGACAACCTGCCTCGCGACCGAGCGACCCGCTGCCGCGTCCCACACCGACTGCGCCGCGATCCGGTAGCGGCGACCGTCCACCTCACGCTCGAAGATGTGCATCTTCGTTCATGTAGCGACGACAGGTCGCCGCATCCATAGGGCGTGCACGATTTTCAGTGCGCGCCGTGCGTCTACACAGCCGACCCCTGTCGGCTTCGCGAAAGTAGGGCTAGCCCGAGTTTACCGCGGCAAAGAGATGATCAAGCTCCACCGCGGTGTGATGGCGACGCAGATCGGCTTGTTTTGCTGGGGATTTCGGCAAGAGGACGCCGGCGACATGCACCTGCCGAGTGTATGACCTAACGGAGTCGATCCTCAAGGCGAGCGAGCAGATGCGCTGGATCTATAGAAAATCAAGCATGACCGTCATGTGCCCGGCCTCGGATTGACGTGTCGAGTGTGGGCCGTATGACCTAGCCCGTGGCGAGCCTCACCAAGAAGATCATCGGCGGCAGGCCCTACTACTACCTGCGCGAATGCCAGCGGATAAACGGCAAACCGACGATTGTCCGGCAGCAGTACCTCGGCCCTGCCGAGCAACTCGTTCGCCGGCTCGCCGACCCCGCACCCCGGAAGGCCGTCGTTCGCGAGTTCGGCGCCTCCGCGGCCTGCCTCGCTCTGGCCCAGCAGCTTGAGCTGGCTGCGACGATCGACCGCCACGTGCCCAAGCAGGGCGCGCGACGATCGACCGTGGGCCAGTACCTGCTCGTGGCCGTCCTCAATCGGTGCATCGCCCCGCGTAGCAAGGCGCGCATCGGCGCATGGTACGAGACGACCGTGCTGCCCCGTCTTGTACGCCTGAGGACCTCGCAGCTCACCAGTCAACGCTTCTGGGACAACATGGACCGCCTGGACGAGGAGACCATCGGCCGGATCGAGGACGACCTGAGTGCCGCCGCCGTCGCCCGCTTCGGCCTCGATCTGCGCTGTCTGCTGTTCGATGCCACTAACTTCTTCACCTGCATCGACAGCTTCAATACCCGTCCCAAGCTGCCCCAACGAGGCCACAGCAAGGAGGGCCGCGCCAATCTTCGCCTGCTCGGTCTGGCCTTGCTCGTCACGGCCGACGGTGATGTGCCGTTGTTCCACCACACCTACGCCGGCAACCAGCACGACGCCAAAACCTTCGGCGCCGTCACCGGTGAGCTCGCCCGACGCTGCCGCCTGCTGTCGCAGGGCGCCGCCGACATCACCTTGATCTTCGACAAGGGCAACAACTCGGCGGCCAACCTGCGGGTGGTCGCCCAAGGACCGTTTCATTTTGTCGGCTCCCTGGTGCCCACGCAGCACCCGGAGTTGTTGACCATCGAGCGGTCCCAGATGCGTCGTCTGGACAAGTCCCAGCTGCCGGCGGTCTGGGCCTACCGCACCCGCAAGAAGGTCTTCGGCGCCGAGCGTACGGTCCTGGTCACCGTCAACCGTGCCCTGCTACAAACCCAGCGCAAGACATTGCGCCGAGAGATCGACAAACGACGGCGCAAGTTGCAGATGCTGCAGGCATCGCTCGAACGTCACGCCGAGGGGCGTGCCCGAGGTCGACGCCCCACTCTGGCAGGCACCCGCAAGCGAGTCCGAGCCATCCTTGCGGGGCGCCACATGAAGGACCTGTTCAAGGTCGTCGTCAAGCTCGATGCGCAGGGGCTTCCGACGCTTCAATGGTCCTTTCGCGAGAAGGATTGGGACCAGCTGCAGCGGACCCTGCTCGGAAAGACGCTCCTCTTCACCGACCGCGATCCGTGGACAGACGAACAAATCGTGCGCGCCTACCGGAGTCAGTTCCACGTGGAAGCGGCGTTCCGCCGCATGAAGGACCCCCACATCCTGACGTTCCGCCCCATTCATCACTGGACCGACCAGAAGCTCCGCGTGCATGGCCTCATTTGTGTGCTCGCCCTGATGATCCTCTGCCTCCTGCGCAGGAAGCTCGAGCAGGCAGGGATCTCGCTCAGTATCGTCCGCATGATCGAACGGCTCTCCGGCATCCACGAGGTATCCGTCCTCTTTCCCCCGGCAAAGAGCTCGCTCCCTCGCGCCCATACGGTGCTCTCCGAGCTCGATGCGGAGCAGCACGCACTCTTCCAGCACCTCGACCTCGCGCGCTTCCGCGCCGCCTAGCCCTACTTTCGCAACGCGCGTTCCTGACGTTTAGGAAGGCGCTTGCTTTCCAGGTGCTGCGCTTTGTCGTCGTCTAGATGAAGAAAGACCTGGAAGCCAGCGGTCGAGCTCGAAGATGCGCGCAGCGCGGCGCTGTTCTGCATTCAGTTCGGGCGCGAGCGGGATCGTGGGGCGCCGTCCCTGGGCGCCCGTTGCGGTCCGGACCAGCGTGGCGCGGATGTCGCCGAGGCTGTCCATCATGGCGCGGGCGGAGGCGTCGGTGCCAAGGGCGATGCGTGCCAGGCTGACGAGCATCAGCCCCAGCACCGTCGCGAAGGTGTGAAGCCGCAGCGAGCCGTCGGCCCACTGATGTGAGGGACCCCAGGGCACAACGCCTCCCTTCTTCGAGCGACGGAAGAGCTCTTCGACGTTCCACTGGCCGCGAAAGGCATGGACGATGCGTTCGGTGCTCCAGGTGTGGTGGTCGGTGCAGAGCACACGCTTGCCCAGGCGCGTTGCCTCGAGCTCTCGCCGACGAGCGGCGTCGACCCGCCAGCTCAGTGTCGGGGCCTGCTCTTCGCCGCCAATCTCGACCACGACGAAGCTGGCCAAGTGCTCGCGCGCGAGCGCCTTGCGTACGCGCTGCTCGAGCGACGCGCGTCGAATGCGGCCGGCCTCCACCAGCGCCTCAAGCCTGCCCAGTTCCTCCTTGGCCTTGGTCAGCCGCGCTTCGATACCGCGCTTCTGCCCCTCGAGCAGCGTGACGCTCTCGATAATGACGAGCGTGCGGTCAAGGTCGCCGACCTGGGTCCGGACGCGGGCAGCGCGTACGTCCTCGTACTGTCCGGTCAGGTGCCGCATCGCGCCTTTCTGCGCAGCTTGCTGCAGCGCCCATTCGGCCGCGCTGTGTCCCAGGGGCAACGAGATGAGGCTGTAGTAGCCGGTGACTTCCAGATGAAGCTCCAGCTGAGGGCTCCAGAAGCCACCGTCGCGTACGAGTGTCCGCTGACCGGGGCTGGTTCGTTGCTCCCCGGCGTCGAGCGCGCTGTGCAGCTCGCTCAGCCCTTGCAGGCACTCCTCGAGCACGGCTTGATCCGAGCTGTTGCCGCCGAAGGCGCGGTACAAGAGCGGCACGTGCCCGGTCTCACTCACGAGCAGGCCGAGTCCCACCACCCGCAGGTCACTTCGTTTGCTTTTGGCATGTCCGCGACGCGCCAGCTCGCCGGGGGTCGTTGTCGCGATGTGCGTGTCGAAGTTGGTCGTGTCGAACGCCAGCACGTCGGCTGACAGAGCGAACCGACCGATCGCCGCCCGAGCGATCGCCACCTGCGCGGCCTCCAGCTCCTGATCGGTGACCTGCTGCGCGATGCGGTGAAACGCCTGGCCCGTGAATGCTGACCCGGGCAGGCACGAGACCCGCGGCAATGCGCCGTCGAGGAAGTCCCCCAGGTCACACTTCGGGCCCGGCGCGCATGCGCGCTGAAGCGCGACGGCGACAGCCATCTCGCCCACCGACGGCCCGTTCTTGGAGCCGTAGTCACCGCACGCCTCGTTGATCAGCCTCACGAGGTCGAGCTGCTCGGCAACCCAAACGAGCGCGCCGACGTCCCCCACCGCCCTCGTTCCGACCGTCCGAGTTCGCCCGAGGTCGACCGTCGGCGGCGGGTCCGCTGGCCCGAGGACAACCTGCCTCGCGACCGAGCGACCCGCTGCCGCGTCCCACACCGACTGCGCCGCGATCCGGTAGCGGCGACCGTCCACCTCACGCTCGAAGATGTGCATCTTCGTTCATGTAGCGACGACAGGTCGCCGCATCCATAGGGCGTGCACGATTTTCAGTGCGCGCCGTGCGTCTACACAGCCGACCCCTGTCGGCTTCGCGAAAGTAGGGCTAGAGCACGCGTAGGTCATACGCCAACGCGTCGCTCTCGCGCGGCGAAACACGGGCTCGCGTGAACTTTTGTGGCTTTGCCGCGGTAAACTCGGGCTAGCACTGCGACGTTCGCGTCGGGGACTGCGCCCCCGAGCCACCGCACATCGTGGCGGTCGCGCGCGCAGGGCGCGGCCGGCGTCGCCCCGGGCGCGCGAGCTGCGCGATCGTCGCGCTGCTGGAGCGTGCGGCGGTACGCGAGGGCAGGGCGCTTCGCGGCGTCATCGAGTCGGCCGAGGTCGTCTGTAGAGGCGGCGCACAAGCGAAGGTCGTCCTCTGGCGGCAGCTCGGTACCGAAGCAGGTCACTCTCCAGCAGGGTGGTATCGAGGAGGGGAGAGATGATCTGCGGAACGGTCGCTCGCGCGCGCCGCTCCGGTGTGGCACGAGCTCGGTACGGCTGCCAGCTGCTCGCCTCGGGCAAGCGGCGCTGGACACGTACTCGAGGGAGGTAGTTGGCAACAGCCGCTCAGTGGCGCGTCCTGAGCAGCTCGCGTTCGATGGGCCCGCTTCGCGCGCCCGTGGCGCGGTTGCCGCGGAGGGGGCGCGCGCTCCGCGGCGCCGGGCGGGGTTCGACCGGGCGCGCGGCCTGCGCGGAGAGGGGGCGCGGCGCGGCCGCGAGGACGGAGGCCTCCTCGGGCACGGGGACGGCGGCCCTCACCGCCGCGGCGTCACCCGAGCTCGCTGCTGGGCGTGGGCTCGCCTGGGCTGCGACGCGCGCCTGCACGGCGCCACCGATGGACGCGGCGCGCGCGTCGACGCTCGATGCCCGCAGCGCGGCCGGGACCTGGGCCTGCGCCCGCAGCGCGCCGGTCGACAGCACGACGCCAAGCGCCACGACGAGGCAGGCCGCGAGGCCCAGCTTGCCCCGGCGCGCGAGCTCGGCGCGCGCCGGCGCACGCGACGGGCCGACCGCGGCCTTGTAGGCGGCGACCATGGCGTCGATCGAGGGGAACCGCTCGGTCGGATCCAGGGCGAAAGCGCGCGCGAACCAGGCGGAGAGCGCTGGCGGCGCCTCCGCGTACAGCGCCGACCGCGGCGATTGCGCTGTGGCCAGGATCGAGGCGAGCACGTCGCTCATGGTGTGGCCCGGGAAGGGCAGCCGGCCCGTGAGCGCCTCGTACGAGACGACCGCGAGCGCCCACATGTCCGAGTGCGGGTTGGTGTCCCCGTCGCACGTGTGCTCCGGGCTCAGGTACGCCGGCGTGCCCAGCACCACGCCGTCGGCGGTTCGACGGGGGAAGTCGGCTGGCAGCTCCTTTCGGATCCACTTGGCGATGCCGAAATCCGCGACCTTGGCGCGCACCTCACCGTTGCGCTCCTCCTCGAGCAGCACGTTCGTCGGCTTGACGTCGCGGTGCACGATGCCGAGGCCGTGCGCGACCGAGAGGGCCTCTCCGATCTGGCCGAGGAGCGGGGCGAGCTCCGCCGGGGATATCGGCCCCCGCTCCTGCATGAGCTGCCTCAGGGACCGACCTCGAACGTAGCCCATGACGAGGTACGGACCCACGGCAGGATCGTTGCCGACGTCGCGGACGGCGACGACGTGGTCCGTCTTCTGCGCCAGCTGCGCCGCGAGCTGAGCCTCGAACCGGAAGCGCTCCAGGGCGGTGCCAGCCTGGCTCTCGCGCTGGACCGTGAGGAGCTTGAGCGCGACGTCGACCCGCAGGGCCCTGTCGTGCGCGAGCCACACCTCGCCCATGGCGCCGCGTCCGAGCAGCCGCGAGAGCTTGTACCGCCCGGCGACGAGCTGGCTGCGCCGCGGGTCCTGCGCTACCTCGCCCCGCCCGGCTGCAGAAGAAGCGGGAACGGTATCGCCAGAGCTGCTGGAGCGCGCGGCAACGGCACGCGCGCTGTCCACCATCTGAAGATTGGCGTCAGATTGTCCACCGGAAGCCGATGCTTGCAACACGAGCGGTACCCTCCGTGCCGTCGCCGTGTCCAGGCTCATTGACGCGCTGATGCGACAACGCTCCTGGATACCGAGACCGGGGCATGTCAGCCATGGTACCACCGGGAGGGCGAAAGTGGAATCAGGAACGATGGAGGCGCCTCGCTGGGGAGTCTCCGGATCTGCCATAAGGTGCGCAAGGGTGGTGGAGCAGCGCCATGGCGGCGCGCTCGACCAGGTCGGAACGTGACCTTGATAGCGTCCGCCGACCTGTTCGACCGGTCGTGGTGGACGACCTCCATGTTGTTTCCGTCGGGATCGAGCACGAACGCGGCGTGGTGGCCAGGGCGGCACGGGCGCTCGCCGGGAGGGCCGCGGTCCTTGCCTCCCGCGGCGAGCGCGCCGGTGCGGAAGCGCTCGGCCGTCGCGCGGTCGTTCGCCTGAAAGGCGAGGTGCGTCCGGCCCGGTGAGCACGCGGCCCGAGCCTTCGGCGACTGGCCCACCCTGTTCCCCAACGCCACGTGTGTGACGGCGCTCATCGATCGCGGCGCTTCCCCGAACACCCAGCCCCGCGACGCGACGTCGTTTTTTCTCCAAGCGCATACGAGTGTGACTCGCATCGAGATATGTCTGGCTCCGAGATACGATTTCGGGCCTCTTCCGGCAGCGTCGGTCACGATCGCTCACGAAACCTACACGGATGGAGGGGCATCCGTGGCTGGTGTCCGTGCGGGGGGCTTCCGCAAAAAAAGATTGACGCCCGATCCCGCGACGTCGCCACATAGCCATTTGGATGTTGCAAAGAGTTTGCCGAATTGATAAATTCGCGACTCGCGAGACGGATGGGGCTCCAGCGTCCTCGGCTGGGTCGTCGCCCCCTGTCTCTCGCCTGCTCGAGCGCGGTGGGCGTGGCTGGCAGCAACGACACGTCGGGCTCGGGGGGCGCAGGGCCGTGGGCTCCACGACGATCGCGCCCCGGCCGGGTCGATCTGGTCATCTCGTCCCACATCGAGCAGCCGGTGGTGATCGCGGGGCTCACCTCGTGCAACGACAGCTCGCAGTGCCCCGAGGGCAAGACCTGCCAGAGCGCTCTCACGTACCAATGAGCCTCGCCGCTCCGCGGCGCGGCTGCTCCTCCAGCTTAACAAGGAAAAGGAAACGGAGACCATGACACGCACTTATCGCCCCTTGCTGCTGCCTCTCACCCTCGCGCTGTTCTCGCACGTGGTCGGCTGCTCCGGCTCGGACTCGGATGCGGACGCCTCGAGCGACGGAGCGACCAGCACCTCGTCCACCTCTGGCGGCGGCACCACCTCGTCGTCCGGCGGCGGCGCCTCGTCCACCTCCGGCGGCGGCGCCTCGTCCACCTCCTCCGGGGGAGACGCCACCTCGTCCACGTCCGGCGGCGGCGCCTCGTCCACCTCCGGGGGCGACGCCACCTCGTCCACGTCCGGCGGCGGGACGACCGAGAAATTCAGCTTCTTCGTGACCAGCCTCGCCGCCATGCGGGAGCTGTCGGGCTCCCAGGATGGATTCGGGGGCGACCTCCGCTTCGGGGAGACGGGGCAGGGCGCCGGTCTCCGCGGCGCGGACAAGATCTGCGCGACGATCGCCGAGAAGAGCCTCCCGGGCGCAGGAAGCAAGATGTGGCGCGCGTACCTGAGCGCCGTGGCGGGAGAGGACGGCAATCAGGTCGACGCGATCGACCGGATCGGCGAGGGGCCCTGGTACGACCGGCTGGGCCGGCTGGTCGCGAACAACAAGGAGGAGCTGCTCAACACGCGCCCCAGCGGGGCCGACGAGGCGATCATCGACGATCTGCCGAACGAGGAAGGCGTCCCCAACCACCAGCCCGATCCGGGCCAACCCGAGGTCGACAACCACGACACCCTGACGGGCTCCAACAACGAGGGGCGGCTCTACGGCGCCACGGCGACGTGCAAGGACTGGACGAGCGCGACAGGCGACAGGGCCTCCGGGGGACCGCGCCTCGGACACTCGTGGCCGAGGGGCGGCGGCGGCGGCCCGGGCGGGGGGAGCGGGGCCCACTGGATATCGTCCCACGATGCACCGGGGTGCGCGCCGGGCGTCAATATCATGGACACGGGAGGCCCGCAGCCGGGCTCGAACGCCGTCGGCTCCGGCGGCGGCTACGGCGGGATCTACTGCTTCGCCCTGACGCCCTGACGCCCTGACGCAGGCATACGAGCGTGCGCCGTCCCTCGGCCAGCTGATTTGTCTCAGGACGAAGACGAATCACGTGGTTCCCCCTGGAGAGAAAAGCGGCCAGTTCTTCCGCGCCACCGTCGGCGGCTGAGCCGGCCATGCGATGAGCCGGCGGCGGCGCCAGCCATCCTCTACGGCGCGCGCGGCTCGCCGCCGTCCGCCTCCGCCGCCCCGGCGGGCTCGGTCGCCCACGTGAAGCCCATCTCCTCTGCCGCCGGACCGAGCGTGATGCGGATCGGCATGCCGCGCTCGCGCGCGACCTCCGTCGCGCGCGCCACGAGCGCAGCAGCGGCGTCTGGCGGATACGTGCCCGCGGCGGCGGAGCCCGCGAAGTGCACGGTCAGCATGAAGTGCGTCGCCTCCACCTCGTCTTTTCCGAAGCAGTCGACGAGCAAGCGCTGCACGGCTTCCATCTTGGTCACGTCGTCGTTCCAGAACACGACCTCGACCCTCTCTCCTGCGGGGACGCCGGGCTCCGGGGAGCGGGGCGGCTCGCGGCTCGCCCGGTCGAGGTCGCGACACGCCCTCGTGAGCAACGCGGCGGCGAAGCAGCCCTCACCCGCCGACTGTGCCGCGACCACCAGATCGATCGGCGACGGGGACTGCCACCCCCCCGTCCTCGCCTTGGCGCGCTCTACGATCGCGGTCGCCGCCTGCGAGAGCGCGATCTCGGCGCTGTCCGCGGGCGTCTCGCTTTGCGCCGGGAGGTGTTGATCCAGCTCGCGCCGTAGGGACGCGGCGCTCGCGCCGGCCGTCTCGACCAGCGCTGCCACCCGGCGATCATAGAGGGCAGCGAGCACGATGTGCTCCGGGAGCACGAGCCGCTGCCCGCGCCGCATGGCGTCGGAGCCGGCCGTGTGCATGACCACCGTTGTGTCCAGGCGAGCGCCGCGCGGAAGCGCGCGTGAGCGACGCTTCCGCCGGCGGTGGAGGATGGCGAGCCCTGTCGCCAGGGCGAGGAGCAAGAGCCCCACGAGGAGGGTGCGCATGCGCGCTGCGCATCGTACGCCGAGAGCAGGGTTGCCTCCAGGGCGCGTCGCGGGGGCGCACGACACCCAGAGCACGTTCATCACCGTCAGCCCGGCGAACGCCCGGAGCGAGAC
Source organism: Sorangium sp. So ce1128 (assembly GCA_051717205.1). Taxonomy (GTDB): domain Bacteria; phylum Myxococcota_A; class Polyangia; order Polyangiales; family Polyangiaceae; genus Sorangium. Next base: position 11,519,203 of record CP181432.1, on the reverse strand, counting down.
CTGGATGGCGGGCCGGACCGGCCATCGGTCGAGCACCATGAATGACCAGTACCGCCGTGCGGCCAGGACGTCTACAGAGCTGGGCCTCGGCGAGGCGATTCCCGAGCTCCGGGGAATGACCAGCGGGAGGGAGAAGATAGAGCAGGCGATCGAGAAAAAATGCAATACAATCAAATACTTGTGCCTGTGGCGAAATGGCAGACGCGGTGGATTTAAAAGGCGGTCTGGGGCGGGGGAACGGGGGCGAAGCGGGGAAATTGCCGGGGAAAGCGGAGGGGGGTGGCGGCGGATCGACGCGGTTGGACCGGGGGTGTGACGATTCAGAGGGGGCGCGTGGCGATTCGATCGGGGGGAGTGGGGCGGGGAGAGATAGCTTTGCGGAGCGGGAGGGGGAGGGGGCGAGGGCGGCGTCGGTGAGGGCGACGCTGCTTGTGCAGCTCGGGGAGGGGCTGGCGGCGGCTGTTGCGGCAGGCGATGTCGAGACGGCGCGCGTCGCGCACGAGGCGATTGGGCGGCTGCTCGGAGGGCCGACCTCGCCGCAGGGCGAGGCTGCGGCCGAAGTGCTCGACCTCGCCCGTGAGCGCGAGCGGAGGGGGCGGTGATGTCCGGCGCGCCGCTGGCGCACGTCCTACGCTCCAAGCTCCTCAACCGGCTTCCTTGAAGAGCGTGGCCCTGAGCTGACCAGCTTGTTGGATAAGCGACGCTAAATGAGCATCTTCCCTGACGTATAGGGATTCACATCGAACGTTGTTCATTGCGTCGCAGGATGCTTGGCGCAGGAGCGCACCGCGGCGACCGAGCCGGAGAGGAGACGCAGCATGCGTCACATTACTCGCGCCTGTTCACGCTGGGCCCCGCCGTCAACCTGGCGTGCCCGAGGTCGATGTGGAGACGTTCCGGGATGTGCGGCCGCGCCTCAAAGGCCGCGCCACCGCCGGGCAGTACCTGTGGCCGAGCTCGATGTATAACGCGCCCCCGACCCAGCGATGGGCCAGCAGGCTTCTGAAGGGCAAAGAAGGATCCTCCTGACGCCTTTCCACGAGCATCTGGACTCGGACGAAGGTGCTACGATCTTCTGGCCGCAGACTGAGGGACGAGCGGAGAGACCCATGCCCGAGCGACCTGGGAGCCCGAAGCGTGATGTCAGGAGCAGCGTCCAGGGGCAACTTCAACCCCATGATGCCGTCCCGGCGCCAGGTACGACTGCGAGTACAGCGGCCGACGAGCGAGAGAATGTTGAGGGCGTCGATGAACTGAGCTGGAGCTTGGCCGTCGTCCACCACGACGAGGCCGCCTTCATCGGAACCCGGAAGCCGCTGCCGGTAGGGACCGCTCTCAGCATCGGCCGCGGCGGCGCCTTCTTCGAGGAAGGCTGCCTCAAGAGCTCGCGTATCTCCCGCCGCCACGCGACGCTCAAAGCCCACGCCGACGAGGTGCAGCTCACGGACGAGGGCAGCCACAATGGAACGTTCGTGAACGGGCGCAAGTGCACCTCGGCGAGCCTCGTCGAAGGAGATCTCGTCGGCATCGGTCCGATACTGCTGCTCATCCATCGTGCGCCGCTCGACTTCGATGTTCCACGGAGCGATCTGCTCATCGGACAAAGCCATGCGCTCGCGCGAGTCCTCCGGGAGATCGACCGCGTGGCCGCCTCACGCATGACCGTGCTCCTGCGCGGCGAGACCGGCACGGGCAAAGAGCTTGTCGCGAGGGAGATCCACAGCAAGAGCGGCCGAAGCGGCCCCTTCAAGGCGCTGAACTGTGGTGCGATCCCAGGTGATCTGCTGGAAAGCGAGCTCTTCGGACATGTCAAGGGTGCATTCACGACCGCTCTCTCCAATCGCCCCGGCCTGTTCCAATCGGCCGCGGGAGGGACGGCCTTCCTAGATGAGATCGGTGATGCCGCGGCGAAGGTGCAGGTTAGCCTGCTTCGCTTCCTTGATGACGGAATGATCACTCCTGTGGGCAAAGATAGCTCGCACGCGGTCGATACGCGGGTAGTCGCGGCATCAAACGTAAACTTCGAGGAACTGATCGCTATGGGCCGGTTTCGTGAGGACCTCTATGCGCGGTTATCGGCATGGACCCTCCGGCTGCCGCCGCTACGGGAGCGGATCGAAGACATCCCCCTGCTCGTGCGGCATTTCATTCGCACTCACACCGGAATTGACCGCCCTGTTCACCATCGCCTTATACTGGCGCTGCTCCGTTATACGTGGCCGCGGAACATCCGGGAGCTCGAGGCGGTGGTCCAGCGGGCCGTTCTCGAGGGTCCCTCGGACGGTCCCATCCAGCTCTCCGCCGAGCTCGAAACGCACCTGTCCAAGAGCGCCCGCCTGAGGTCGCCTGCAACGCCGGTACGCGCCAGAGAGCCGTTAAAGCCCGGGGCAGCAACGAAGGCCAGCAGCAAGCCTGACGCGAAGCGGCTGAAGATGATTCTGGAGGAGCACGGGGGTAACGTGAGCTCCGTGGCTGATTACCTTGGCATCACAAGAGTTACAGTATACCGATGGTGCCGGCAGTACAATATATCAACCGATGACTATAGGTCGTGAATCTTCAGGGGTCCCTTGGTGGGGCGCGATGCTCCGGACGTTCGGCCTGTTATGAGTGTCTACCGCTGCCATCGCTTGGGTCTACTCCTGTGCGTCTGGACAACGGGCCTCTCTCGCTTCAGCCGCATCAGCGATTCCGCCGAGCTTCACCTGCTTCGCGTTGAAACCTAGGCCGATAGAGATGCCATCGCAAAACTGGCTTGAATCTTGGCTTCCGTCCTTCATGATGTCCGACGCCGCGCGGACCAGGTCGAGGATGCCGTTCAGCACAGGGCTGTTGCAGAAGCCCTCGTCGAGGCTCTCTACGAAGGCCTTGACCTCGGCCACGAGCGCCTCCGTCTCGATGACGCCCCCGATCGTTCCGTTACGTGCGCCCTTGCGATCTTCATCGAGTTCGGCCATCACGATTGCATTTTCGATCGTGATGTTGAGGTATTTTCCGGCGATTCTTAGTTTAACGTGTACAGTACTGCCGGTGCCCGATTTCCACGTGTTGTCGACGAGGGAGCTGTCGCTAAACGTCATCTTCGAGCTGGCGATGTCTGCTGGGTTTTCGAGCAACTCGGGCATCACAGGCCACAGGTCAGTCCCGTCCCACTTCGGCTGTGAACCGAGGTTCGCGCCGGCATAGAGTTGCGATGTCAGGCGATCTTGTGCCGCATTGTTGCCCAGCCTATCGAAGGTTATTATCATGGTGAAATCTCCGCCTTGGATGGCGTCGGTGGTGGTAAGCGACGGGTACGGATAGAGTGTGGTGATGAGGCCGAGCAAGTTATGGCCGAACGAATTGTCGATCCCATTGTCTCCGTCTGAGTGGACGCTGAACTGCGTGTCGTTCCCGACGGGCTTGCAGAGATTCCTCGAATCGGCGGTTGAGACCATGTCGTCGAGATTGACTCCATATTGCATCCATGCGTCATTAACCAAGTTGAAGGAGCGATCGGTGTCTCCGGCGAAGAGCTCGTTGATTGCGAGAACTACGTCCGGATCGTCGCCGGAATCACGTTGTGAGTCGTGCTCGCAGCCAACAAGAGACAGTCCGGTGAACGCACAGCAGATCGCAGTGGCGAGTGAATGGCTCAGCATAGTCGACCTCGCTTCGATAATTGGAAAGTCTTTTGGCGACTGTTTACGGTCGTGTCGATTGAGCTGTTCAGATAGGCGCCTGTTTGTGTGTGGTCGAAGCACAGGCTCCAGCGAGCGAATCGTCTCGATTGCAGCGCCCCTATCCACTTTGTCGACACCGAGCCCAATCGTCCTGAACGCTCGCCTCGCGTGGTCGACCGCGCCTGATGAACGGACGCCCGGGACCAAGCCGAAGACACAAGTATGATGTGAAATCTAGCGCTTCTAGTGGTGTGATCCCGGCGGACAAACCACGTGGTCTCTTCCTCATGTACTCATTTGTTCCAGATTACTTGCGATGGCGAAACGCCATCGCCATCGAAGCCGAGCTGGCCGAACATGTTCCTCCCCCAGCACATTACGTCGCCAGATTCTCGCCTGGCGCACGTGTGGTTGCTACCCGCAACCAATTCCACAACGCTGTCAATTCCTTTGATGATTCGTAACTTATTGTCGTTCGGGCCCAAAGCCGAAGATTTGGCTATCTGATTCATATCTTCTCGTCCCCAGCATGCAACCATTCTGTCTGGCGTGATGATGCAGCCGTGGTAGCCTCCGAGAACTAAATTTATAATGTTGCTGAAATTGGAAGACACTTGAACAAGATCGCTTGACCAGCAGCTCTCATGTACGCTGGTCACTCCTTCTGGATTAAGCACATAGTGCTCGCAAGCGTCAGGGTTATGGGTCCAACATTCACCGCTGGTTCCTGTTTGCGCACAATTGTGTAAGCCCCAGCATATGAGCCCGGCGTTTTTGTCGAAAGCACACGTATGATGGTAGCCAGTGGCGACCCACGTCACATCCTCTAGGCCCGAGACAGTGTGAGATGATGGAACGGGTATGCCCCATTCATCGACGCTTGGGTGAGCGCATTGACCTAGGCTGCTGGAGCCCCAGCACTTCAACTTCCTCAGCGTGCCCTCCTTAATGATAGCGCACGTATGTAGTCCGCCGGCTGCGATGGACTGAACCGATCCAAGGTCAGGAATTGTCTCGGGAGGATATATGAATGGTGTCGTTCCGCTGCCGCCATCCTCATTGCCGAGATCGCCAGCCTGGCCGAACACGTTCGATCCCCAGCACTTCACCGACCCATCGCCTAGCAGCGCGCAAGAGTGGTAGGAGCCCAGCGCGAGGTCCTGAACGCCTTCGAGGCCTGCGATCAGCGTCGGCTCGAACTGTATCTCTCCACCAGCACTTTCAGTGGACCGTCCCCAGCACGTTACTTTGCCGTCTCTTTTCAGCACCGCACAACTACGCGCCGTATGCTCGGGGCCGCCGACCGCCACGCTCCGCACGCCGGTGAGACCTAGTACTTGAACAGGCCTGGAACCATGATCGGTAGTCGTCCCATCGCCAAGTTGCCCCTGTTCGTTTCTACCCCAGCACGCCACCGTGTCATCCGACAGCACCGCGCAATTATGATTGCCACCAGCAGCTACCTGCTTGATGGCCACGCACTTTGCTTCGAAAGTTGCATTGAAACAGACTGGCGCGCCTTCCGAGCAGGCGGCGCCGGGCGTCCATTCATTGTCGTCGCTGCATCGCTCCGGGACGTTTCCATTGCAGCGCATATCGCTGGCATTGCAGCGGGGGATGCGCTCTTTTGGAATCCCAAGGACGATGTCGCAGCCACACAGCGCGATGAGGAGCGATCCACTTATGACGCTCAGCCGCGATTTCACCAGGCACCTCCTAGAGTAAACATTGAGCCATTGGGCCCCACGCCAGCCATCAGGTGCATTCCGGAGGATGCTACGCTAGATCGTTTCGGTGCAAGATTCGCCACCAGCATCGACGTTGCGCCGGCTGACGCAAGAAACAGGCCGGGGAAGAATGTCGCGCTGGCGATCTCTGCCGCTTCCCTGCTCTGACTGCCGAGCCTGAGCCCCTCGCGATTGCAGCCATACCTGCAATGATCGTCCGCTTTGTTGCTTAGCTGTATTGCCCGCAGCCCGAACATGCTTCCTGTGATGATGCCTGCCACTCCAAGGCCTGCGAGGCCTACGCCGGTATAGAAGAGGTTCAGTTCCCGAGTGGACCACGGGGCGGGCGCGAGCGTCAGCGACAGGGCGTCCTCCGCGCCCTTGGCCACGTACAAAGGCCGATGGCGGCCAATGAAGCCGGGCAAGGAGACCTCGATGACATGCTCGCCTGGATCCAGCAGGACGTCGAACCTCGCAGCAGGGGCTGGGCGACCAAGACCCTCCGGCATCGTGCCCGCCACGGTTGTGACGCTTGCACCGCCGGCCTTCGTTCCGCCGAGGATGGGAGGGTCGAGCTCCAGCGGACGGCCATCGATCCGAATGACTGCATCCGCAGGTTCGACCGTCAGATGCAGGCGGCCGAGCTCGCGCTCGATCGCGCGAATCTGGTCCCACGCCTTGGCCTCGGTGTCCTGCATGTTGACCTTGGGACCGGCCTCCACGAGCGCCTGTAGGAAGCGCTGCCGAGCCCGCGTATTCCGCTGGAGAGCTCGCTCGCACAGCGCCATGTTGTACGTCGCCAGCGGGTGCGGGTGTAGCTTCGCGGAGCGCTCGTAAGCCATGAGCGCTGCGGCCCAGCGTCCCTCCTGCGCCAGCGCAGTTCCACGCCGGAACTCTTCGCGGGCGATTTCGATCGGTCTGCGCTGCTCACTTCCCTGCGCCGCCGCACAAGGGAGCGCCGCGACCATAAGGGCGACGAGCGCCGCGCGAAAAAGCGTCGACGTGCGGAGGGGACGACGGCGCTTCGGAGACGGGTGCGTCGTGACGTCAGAATGGGACCTTCTTGACGAGCAGATCATATGGATTTGATGATGTCTCCTTGCCCGCCTTCTGTGCGCCGCTCATGCCCTCAGCACTCGCAGGCGGTTCGCCTGGGGCGGCACTCGCAGGCGTCTCGCCTGGGGCGGGCAGCACAGAAGCGGGCGGGGCCTCGGTGATTGCAGCAGGCGGTGGTACGTCGCTCGTGGCCTTCGCCGTGGCAAGAGTACTCACGGCTACAGGCGCGCTGGGTTCGGTCGCCGGCAAGCTCGGCCTTCGGGACCGCACTCGTGGCAGTGCAGCGCGGCGGCTCGTGGTGGTCGGCGATGCTGGCGGGCCTGCCGGCCTAGGCACGGGCTGGTGCACCGCGGCCTGGGGCTCCTCGGGGGAGCGGCGCTGCGGTGACTCGATCTTGGGTACCGCCGAGGCGAACGAGCGCGCCGGCGTAACTGCCCCTGGAGCGGCACGCCCCGATCGCGCAATTTCCGTCAGCGGCGCCAGCACCAGCGCGCCCCCTGCCAGGAGGCCCCACCAACGCGCACGCGGCCGTGCCGCAGCCGGCCGGCTCTTCGTCCCCGGCGCCGCATGCGCGTTACGCCTAACGGTCTCATCCGTCATCGTCGTGGTGAAGGTGCCCGCTGTGGACGACCCCGAGCCCGCGAGGTCTTGGTCCGATGTCCACTCTGAAGCGTGACCCGACGTGCGCCACGGGATCGACGCGACCGCAGGGAGCGCGAAGGCCGCGTCCGGCGTCGAGGAATAGCAACGCAGCAGCTCGAATGCCTCGCGCATATCCGGCCGCTCCGTGCGCTGCGAGGCCAGCATGCAGTCGATCAGACGGCGAACTTCCAGCGGCGTGGCCGGATCGAGGCCCTCCGACGCCAGCGCACACCGCCGGAGGCTCGCCTCAAGGTAACTTTCCCAGGCGTCGCCAGGCACCGGCCGCGCTCCGGTCAGGCATTCAACCGTCAGGACGCCCAGCGACCAGACATCGGCACTCCAGTCGACATCCCTGCTCCCGAAGCCCTGCTCCGGCGCGGCGTATCCTACGGTGCCGACGGGCGTGCCCGCCTTGGTGAGGTTGGTTTCCCCATCGTCGGCATCATCCCGAAGTAGCTTCGCGACGCCGAAGTCGATCACCTTGATTTCCGGTGATCCGGCGCTCCCTGCCAGGACAACGATGTTTTCGGGTTTTAAATCGCGGTGCACGATTCCGCACGCATGTGCGTGGCCCATCGCGGCCATCACCGGACACAGCAGGTCCGCGGTCCGTCGGAGCGACAGCTTGCCTTGCTCGCGCAGCTCGGCCCGCAGCGTTCGGCCTTGGAGCAGCTCCATGATCAGCACGGGGGTCACGTCGTCGACCTCCAGAATGTCGATCACCCGCACGATGTACGGATGCTCCACACTCGCTCGCGCCTCGCGCGTGAGCCGCCGTCGGCTGCGTGAGCCGAGCGGCGCCGCACGTCGCAGGAACTTCAGTGCGATAGGCCTTTGCGTGACGAGGTTGGTGGCTCCCCAGACAACGCTCATGCCTCCGTGGCCCAGCACCGTATCGAGACGAAAGCGGTCCAGGACGATCAGCCCTTCCGAAAGCCCGCGCACCATAGGCATGTCATCCCGCACACGGAGCATCGGCTTCGCTCCGCTCTCTTTTGAACCATTGTGAGCGGCCTTACAAGCTGTTTCTGCCTGATCTGGTTGGACGGAAACGCCTCGCAAACTGATCCGTTCGCGTCGCAGCGCATGTGACCTCAGGCCTTTCCCACGGTGGTGTCCCGTCCGGCGTCAGATGTCACGTGCATGTGTAGGGGTTGTGGTAGGGACGGCCTTCGTCGCCATGCCGGTCGCCTCCCCTCGGCGCGTCTCAGGGTCGCGGCCCAGCCGGCTGACCTGGGAAAGAGCGTCGATGGTCTGTTCGTGCTGGCCGCGCAGAGTTCGGAGCCGACCCGCTCTACGGCTTCCTCTGCTCGCTGCCGCCTCCCGCCATCCTTCGCCGTAGGTTGCTCTCGCTCTCGCATCGCGCCGAGAATCTATGGTGACTGTGCGCTCCACGCGAGGATGGGGCTTACAGAACGGTCACGCGGGCGTCGACCTACCCCGCGCCGCTGCCGCATCTTTCCGCGTGACATGTAACGTGCCGGGTTACATGACACGCGCCGGAAGCGCCGGCGATGACCGCCGGGCAGGACCGACGCCACTCCGCATTGCCTCACGCTCCCGCGTTACATGTAACGCGTTCCATGTCACATGGCACACGCAGGAAGTCCCGGCGGTAACCATCGGACAGGGATCCATTACCTGCCGATGATGGCACGTTGGTATATTGTAGCGTTTGGCACCGCGGACCGTGCAACCGAAAGGACGGCGTTCGTCCCATGGTGGCGAGAGTTCACGAAGGCATCGTTCCTGGTCTGGCATGCCGACTGCATGCTACGCTGCTGCTACGCCCAACCATCAAGCAGCTGGAACCAGGGTCGCCTCGATGAAGCAGCCAGGCTATCGTATCGTGTATGGATGTCTCACCGGCGAGGGGATGCTGGCAGACGATACCGGGAGGCGAGAGCCGCCCGATGTCGAGCGGAGCGCCGGGGTGCTCGCCGAGAGCGAGATCGATGACCCGTGCGGCTTGGCGATCTCATCCGATGGTTTGCGCCCGGTTCGGGCCCATTCGCTCTATATCCGCATGAGCCGCGTGTCTTCATTGGCCGAGCGGGCACATACCGGCGTCGCGACGAGGCCAGGTAACCGGCGCTGCGAGGGGCATAATGCCCTTTGCTCGGCGGATAATGCGATGCATCGTCCAGCTTTGGCTGGTCGGCATCTCTGTGCGCCAGGCGAGGAAGTACCACGAGAAGGCCTACCGCCGCCACGAGGTCGCCGTTCCGGGCCCGCAGGTCTGCGCCGCCGGTCGCGATCGGGTGCGGTCGCCCCACGGGGAGGTTGACGAGCGCGTCCTCTTGGGACTGCTCCGGCTCGTGGATTCCCGCGAGCGCCGGGGGCTGATCCTCGTCGGGGAGGGCGCGCACGTGTCGGATGTCGCCCGAAGCCTGGGCTACCAGTCGGAATCGCGTTCTCACCGCTGCGTCGAGGGCAGTGCCGCCTTACGACGGAGATCATGCGGCGACATCGCGTGCGGTAGACGTGGCCTTTCTGATTCGATCGGCGAGGGCGACCGGGGCAGGAGGACTACCCGGAATCTGGAGGCCATTGGGACTGCCGTCCGATGGCCCGGAGCGCTCGCTTGCGGGGTCGTTGCGCTCGAGTGTGACTCACACGGCTGGAACGCCCTCGCCGAGGGGAAAGCAGCGCGCCGCCGTGCGATGGCAAATCGCCATAACTAGACCTTGGGGGTAGTAATTGTCGGATCGTAGCTTGGAGGCGCGCGCAGGTATCCATCTTGCTTTGCCTTCGGGCATCGACAATTCTTGTTGTCGACGACTGCGAGCGGAGGAATTTTATGAATGCATTTCGTGTATACTCAATCAAGGTCGCTGCTTCCATGTACACGGCGCTCCTCGGAGGAAGCATCCTCATCGGCGTGAGCAACGCGGTCGCGGAGGAGCCGGAAGAGCAACCCTATACGGAAGAGACCACGGCTCCGCTTGACCCAGAAAGCATGTCTTGTTCTACGAGAGACTGCGGCATCTATCGCCCGAGCTCTTGCGAGATATCTTGCCCCAACCAGGCCATCTGCACTTGCGATTGCACGGTCGATCTGCCAATTGTCGGCTGTGTCAAGAAGGTGCCGCGCTGTGTCTGCGTATAGGGAGCCGCAAACGGAACAACCCGTAAAATAGGCCAGGTGCCAAGATTCTCCACAGCGTTTTGACCGGTCGATTGAGTCTTACGATCTGCGGGTTCCGGACGCGATCTCGCCGCTTGTCGATGAGCTCGCGCCCGGGCCCCGGGTCGTCATCGCCGCGGCTTGGGCGCGCAGCCCTTCTTCTCCGGCGGCTCCTTGTCGCGCCACAAGCGGGGACCGTCGAACAAGGGCACAGTCCCGGAGACCGAGCTTCTCATGTGGATGGGTATGGCCGGCTGACGGCCGATGTCGAACCATGCTGGCGGCCAATGGTCGCTGGCGGGAGGTTGTCATGCGATCTGTCGTGATACGATTGCCGAAGTGTACGGTGCATGCGTGTGTCGTTTTCAGCCTTGGTTGCGCGGCGGACGCAGCCGACCCGATCGACCTGGAGAGAGCGGAGCAATATCCTCTCGATGTCGAGGCGCCTGAGACGGTCGAAGCCGCATCGTCGCTCGAGTACAACGCTTATCCCGAACGACCTGGTTTCGCGTCCGGGCTCGTAGGCCGGCCTTCTTCCGGGACAATCACAAGCATCGATGATTTCTGCGGGACCCCGTACCCGAGACCCGGACCGCCGTACGACATCATGCGCCCTTGGGTTCCCCCCTGGGATCCCCATGCGGGCGTGGCGGCGTCGGGGGCGCTGGGCCGACCTTGATCGGTGCTTCTTCGTGACCATCTTCGATCCCTGAGGCGCCCTGCCTGCGCCACCCGCCCCGCCGCGCTTACAGTTCCGGCGAGGCGTCGGACCGGACGCACCGCACGGGCCGTCGATCGCCGACCGTGTGGTCCTGCGATGCACCGTTCGTGAAGTTGACGAGGACGGTCTTCTCCGCGCTGGCGATGCTGGGCATCGACGACCAGAAGACATCGGACGGCGTCTCCGGGACGGCCTCCAGGTCGATCGCTGGCCCAGACCGCCGATCATCGACAATCGAGAGCAGCTCGTTCGCGCTCGGCAACCGCCAGTCGCTATTGCCGGCGAGCGTGAGCTCTTCGCAGTACGTGAGCACGTCGAGCTTCAGACGAACCGGGTCTGGGACGCGTGTTGCTGCCAGACGCGCCCCGTCGAGCGATGGAGCACCCAATCCTCGCTGGCCGACAAATCGGCCGGCGATCCCCTTCTCGCCTCCGACATACAGCGCCCGCGCGCCGGCTGTCTCGTCCTTCGGGAAGAACCCGATGGACGCATCGCCGTAACCACCCGGCCATCGCCATGGGCACGGCCCCTTGCTGCTCTCACCGGGGTCGACGATGCTGGGCGCGGAGAGGCTTCGGCCGACGACGCGGTGCCGCACGGGTGGTCCTGAAAAAGGGCCCGGCGAGGCGGCTTCCTCCTGCGTTGTCGGTGATCCTCGCGTTCCGTGTCCGATCGGTGAAGACGGCGGCCACGTGGTGGCCGTCTTCACCGTTCACCGCCGGCACCCACGCCGAGCGGCTCAGCGTGCTGAGGAGCGGGGAGGTGGCCTACCGGATGAAGTTCCTACCCGTAGGGCGACGCATCCGATCATGACACCTATAGAGCTGCCTGCGCGGCTTTCCACGCTTGTTGTCCCGCCGGGGTTGTGTGGAAGGATTTTGTGCTGTCTTATTGACTTCTTACAAGGTGGCGCAGCTGCAGCTCACGTAAACGTTCTGTACAATGCATCCTTCACCGTCAGGGACCTGATCGTGGCTGATGTAGTCGATGAATATTATGTCGGATCTCTCGTGACGGAGACGCGGATCCGGGCGGTTGTGCCCGGCGCCAGCACTTTGAAACCGGATGGTGCGGCCCTTGCCGCCGGTGGATCGTTCATGCTGTTCCATGATGCTCTCCTGTTGTGCACGGCCGGTTCACCGTGGAGCCGAATGCTACGCACGAATGCACCGTCCGCGTGCCGAGAGTACAAGGATGATGCCAGGCTGGTACGCGCGAGCTGAGCATACCTTCGGCACGGGAACGCGAGATAAAACTCGCTCTTTTGATGCGCTGTGTTTGCGGCCTGTGCGGATCCCTCGGGGAGCCAGTTCTTCCGTTCGTATCACTTGCTGGGTCGAGAAGGTGTCATCATGGTGCTGAACCTGCCGCTGGAGGTCAGACAGGAGGAGGCAGCTCGACGCCATGCGCGACACGGAGGAGTGGGGTACGGTCGCCGCATGGTACGAGCATTGCATCCATCGCTTCAGTGGCGCGCGGCAGTGGCAGTTACCGTATCGTACTGCTGCGCCCCTGGAACCACTTAAGTGCTGCTCGGGGAGACACCGCCAAATGGAAGCTAGCAGGGGCCTGGTGTTGTGACGCTAAGCTGTATAGGTGTCCGTCGGCCATGAGAGGCTCTGTTTTCATGAATCCACAATCCACAGCTGTCCGGGTGCATCAATGAATCCTAGGAGCCAAGTGTCGCTGGGCGAGAGGCTGGACCGAAGTCTCTATGATGTCTTCGGTTCTCGACCCACCTACTTCGTCGACTCGTTCGAAATCCTGGATTTTCTGACATCTATCGGATGCCGCTGTCACTGCCTGGCGGCTCACGATGACCCGTCGGCTCTGCCGCACGATCTCAGTGCCAACGCCGTGTTGATCTTCACAGAGAGAGATAATGCTTCCCAGTTTTACTATGCTGGATTCGGTGGTAGTCGGGTTCTGATGGTTCCGCTGCGTCCGTTTGATGCCTCCTTGAGGGCTGCCACGTATGCATTGGAGCGCATTGCAGAGATCGACTTTGTGCGCGTGACTAATAGAAACCGACAGGTGATCGAGCTCATGGAGTCGTGCGACGGCTTCCTGCGTATCGAAGGGAACGGGTGCGATCTTATTGTGGAGCTCGCCGATGAGATTACTCTGATGCAGACTATGGCAGATCCGCTGCTGCGGCCAAGAGAGTGGGGGGCCATCGGACAATGGATCGAGGTGGGCTTGATCCCAAATGGAGGGCACATTCGCCGATTAGGTTACAATGTGAGCGGACAGTTCGTCGCTCAGGGTACATCGATCGCACGTCATCAGGCTATGCCGGAGGCCAAGGCGCATCTCCACGTCGAGGCACGAAGGCTCGTGCATGAGCTGCGTGAGGATGGGCAGTTTCCTCTCACATTGAGCGTTGAGGGATCGCAGATCAGAGAGATCCGCACGCAGGGCGGCATGGACCTCTACTCGGAGGTGCGGCGGCTGTCGGGCGAGCATACAGACATGATGCTCCTGGAAGTGGCGATCAGCGGCGATGTGAGCTCATCCGATCGAGCTATCGACTGGAGCGTGAACTCTGTCATGAACGAAGGGTTCGCGGGTGCACATATCGCCGTCGGAGATGGAATCAATGCGGCGCATATAGACTTCATCGCGCTCGATGCACGAGTTGCCGCCTGACACGCCGCCCTCATGCCGTAGGTGGTCATGCCGAAAAGCCGCGCGCCTGCTCTGCTGCTCCGTTCAGCGCTAGTGCCGCGCCTCGGTTTTGACGATCCGTTTCGCCGGGCTCGTTCGTCTGGGCGGGCGTGAGCGAAGAACGAAAGCAGCCGGGGGCCAGGTTCAGGGGGCTCCAACTCAGCCAGGAGGACCAGCAGGCACTGCGCCGACGCGAGAGGGAGGGCCCGCTCGGCATGCTGGTCGCACGTCGGATCCAGGCCCTCCGTCTGCTCGACAAGGGCTGGACGATCACGCAAGCGGCGGAGGCGACGGGAACGTACCGCCGCGAAGTGCGACGCGTCGCCAACCGCTTCCTGGAGGGCGGTATCGAGCACGCCCTGAGCGAGGAGCCCCGGCGGCGCCGCTCCAAACTCCTCGACAGTGCGCAGACCGCTGCGCTCATCGCGCTGGTCTGTGGTCCGCCGCCCGAGGGGCGGGCGCGATGGACCATCGCCCTGGTCGCCGACGAAGCCGAGCGGCGAAGGATCGTCCGCTCGGTCAGCCGAGAGACCATACGAAGGACCCTCGCCGACCAGGATATCAAGCCCTGGCGGGAAAAAAATGTGGTGCGTTCCGAGGATCGACGAGCCGTTCGTCGAGCGGATGAAGGACGTGCTGGAACTGTACGCTCGGCCCCACGACCCGAGCGAACCGGTCGTGGCGTTCGATGAGCGCCCCGTCGTCCTGCACGACAACGCGAGGCCAGACAGGCCGATGCGCCGAGGAAAGCCGAGGCGCATCGACTACGAGTGTGTGCGTCGGGGAACGGTCAACATCTTCTGCATCGTGGAGCCGAAGACCGGACGCCACCTCACCCACGCTACCGAGGACCGAACGCGTCCGTCGTTCGCCCTCGCAGCCGAACGCATCGCCCGTGCCTACTCGCAGGCGCGCCGCATTCACCTCGTCCTCGACAACCTGAATACTCACACCCCGGCCTCGCCAATCAAAGCCTTCGGGACCGAGCGAGGCCGCGCGCTCGCCTCGCGCTTCGCGTTTCATCACACGCCCAAGCACGCGAGCTGGCTCAATGCCGCGGAGATCGAAGCCAGGCTCGTGTCCAGGGAGTGCCTCGGTCGCAACCGCATCCCAACCCTCGCCGAGCTACGCCGCCGCGTCCGGCAGTGGAATGCAGCCGCGGACCGGGCTCGTCGCAAGAGCAACTGGACCTTCACCGTCCGCGACACCGAGCGGATTTTCGGATCCGACTGGTTCAACAGAGTCGTGTCAGAGCACTAGCGGCAGCGATATGTAGCCGAGGGTCACCCGTGCAACTTGCTGCCGCATCGGCGCGTCCGCGTCCCGAGCAAGCGTGGAGAAGCGGTCGAGGAGCGCATCGAGCGTGATCCGGCCTACCAGACGGACCATCGGGGCGCCTGCGCAATAGCGCGAGCCACGACCTAAGCTCAGGTGCTCGCGGGTCGTGGGGCGCTCGGGCCAGAAGAGGTCCGGGTCTTCGAACACCTCCGGGTCTCGGTTCGCCGCGCCACAGTAGAGCTCGACGAGTTCGCCTGCCGGAATCTCCACGCCGCTCACCTCGACTGGTCTCGTCGTCATGCGACGGATGTACTGCACCGGGCTTTCGTAGCGCAGGACCTCCTCGACGATGGGCTCCACCAGCGACCGGTCCTCGCGTGCTCGTCGCCACAGATCTGGGCGGTCTGCGAGCAGGGCCATCATGTTTCCGAGCAGGTTGGCTGAGCCTTCACTGCTGGAGATGATCACCCCCATCAGCGCGCTACGGATTTCGTGATCCGGTAGGAGCTGACCTTCGATGTCGGCGGTGATAAGCGCGGAAAGTAGATCATTGGTTGGTTCAGCTCGACGCGCGGCGATCGCAGCGTCCATGTACGTCGTGAACTCTTGGAGTGCGTGGGGCCGCTCCTGGGACGGCATGCTGGAGTAGCTGATGGCGGCCGCGCACCACGGCTTGAACAGGTGGGCATCCTCACCCGGGAAGCCCAGGGCTTCGACCATCAGGCGCGTGGACAGGGGCACCGCACAGGCCGTCATGAACTCCACAGGGCCTCGACCAACAGCATCGAGGACTTCAACGGCGATTTGCTGGATCTTTGCCGCGAGGGCGCCGACATGCTCGAAGCATGCTCCGCTGACCAGGCTCCATAGATGTGTGCGGTGAGGTCGGGTGCCCCGGACGAGCCCAAGCCGCGGCATAGAACCTTGCAGCTGTGGAGTCATGGCGGAGAACGCGTCCGAGTCGCGGATGGCAGCCATCACCTCCCTGTGGCGCAGCAGCGCCCAGGCGTGTCGCGGCGCACTCGGACCGTTGATCGCTCCAGCAGCGGCGATCGTATGGCGGATGGGCGAGGCCTGCTGGAGATTGCGATATACCGGATAGGGATTGCGAATCGTTGTGGTAGAACCGAGCACGTCAGGAGGTAGAGGCATGCGAGCGTTCATATGTTCCTCTGAACATGGATGTGTGGATTTATGGTATGAGCTGACTGATGCGCACGTGTCTCGTCGGCTCCTGAACCTTGGGGTGGCAACCCTCATGCCGCGGATGGGAAGCACTGATGCGGCAGCGTCGGCGCTGGACGTAATACTCCGCCGGTCAAGTCCCCCGAGGAGTGCTTTTTCATCTACGATCCGTTCTGGTAAGCCGAAACCGTCACTGGTGGATCGGGCGTACGGGTGTGTTCGAACCGGAGCTGATAGGCACGGCTCCGCCGGCGCGTGCGGGAGTGGCGTGCGCTGCAAAAATGGCCGATTCCGATCACGGGTACCGAGGAATTTGCGGTGTCCGACCGGTTCGATCCGTCAGTTTCTGCGGGATATCGGTGTGCGAGGCGACGGATCGCAGCCCCTCGGAAGACATGGTCCAACGCGGGCCCAGTCGGCGAGCCTGGGACTTGGCGAGCTCGCGCCCGCGGACCAGTTGCCGCGCGCTGCCGTAATCGCGTCGCTCGCCGGTACCCTTGTTGACGTTCACGATGGTTGCTGCTCGATCGCGCAGGCTGTTTGCTGGCCATCGCGAGGGTGAGCGATCTCCGGTCACGGGCGTGATGGTCGGCCCATCCGGCGGCCGATGCTGCCGGAGTGCTCAGGCGCGTCAAGGGTGCCCGCGCCGGGGGCGCGGCGGCTACGCCGCTCTTGACCCGCCCTCCGCGCTCCGGCGACCGTCCCGTGCGGGCGATGGGCGAACCGAGCCTCCGGCGGGGCTCCGGGCACCGGATGGCCATCAACCAACGCGAGCGAAAAAGGGCGTAGGACCATCATCTAGCCCGTTCAGTAACAGTTGTTACCGCGCCCTCCCAGTAATGGACATCCCCCAGATCTCGATCCGTGTTCGTGATGGATATCCACCCATCGCTCCCGGCCCCTCCATCATCGAGTCGGTGCGGACCCGAGAGATGGAGCCGGGGTGGACGCAGAGGGCGCGGCGTCGGCGAGCGTTCGCCAAAGTGCATTCCGGATAGGCGTCCAAAATTCTCACAAAATCTTGCATCGATGCCCGCCGTCTCCCGGACGGCGAGCATTCCTGATCCATTGCCACAATTACCACTGCACTGGGCGGCATGTCTCCGCTGCCGCTGGCGTAAGGCCAGCGTCAGCGGAGCGGAGCATCGGCGCGGGGCCGGCCACAAATTATGCGCAGCGCGCGCAGCTTCACACCCGGGGCCCCCGCACGCCGCAGGACAGGCCGGAGCTGGGGCTGCCATCGTTCATCGAGCGGGGGCAGCCAATTGATTACGGCCGGATCCAGGGCATGCGAATGAACGAGGACACCTTCGCAGAGCTCTCGACCTGAGCGTGGACTTAGCCCGTCAGGCGGAGGCTTGGTGAGGAGGATGCCATACGTGTCTGACAGCGACGCTGACTCGTGGGACGACGACGAGCGGCTGGAGAAGAAAGGCCGCGCGCCGCGCTCGAAATAGTGACGATCCGGACTCAGACGCGAGCCCTTCAGCCGGCGGCGAGATCATGGCCAGAATCTGCAGATCGCAATGGTCATCTACAATCATCGCCTCAGTCACCGCCATCGCCAAGGCTAACCCGGATGCCCAGCGCCTCTACACCCTCGCTACCCCATCAGCCACCGGATGGTTCCACCTCCGCCAAACCGTCCGCGAGCCCGGGTTCCTGTTCCCAGGGATGCGTCTGGAAGCTGTGGCTCGTCGCGCGTGCGGCGTTCCTCGGCTGATTCAAGGCGAGGCAGGACGCCTCCTTCCGGTTGCAGAGCGCGCAATGAATGACGCCGAGCACGGCCACGGGGCGGCCGCGGTGTTCCGTATGGTAGGCCTCCTGCTGGCTCACGCGCCGGCCGCCCGCCGCAGGCGTGAGCGCGGCCGCAATTCGCGGTAGAAGAGAGCCGCCATGCCCCGCAGGCCCACGGGATCACTCTTCCGCAACGCTGCTGACCGGCTCTACGTCCGCGTCCTCGTCGGCGACAACGACCGCGAGAGCTTCCCGCTCGACCCCAAGCTGACCGAGCCGCAGGCCGAGCAGCGCAAGGAGCTCGTCGCCGACCTGGCCGCGCGGCTGCGCGCCTCGCGCAATGTCACGCGCGACGCGATCGTCGCGCTGCTGGAGCGTGCGGCGGTACGCGAGGGCAGGGCGCTCCGCGACGTCATCGAGGCGGTCGAGGTCGTCTGCAGAGGCGGCGCACAAGCGAAGGTCGTCCCCGGCGGCGGCTCGGTACCGAAGCAGGTCGCCCTCCAGCAGTTCGGCGAGCTCTGGACCTCGGGCGAGCTCACGCGCATGTACCCCGACCACGTCAAGCCGAAGCGCAGCGTGGAGCAGGACGTCTACCGGCTCGACCGCCACGTCTACCCGATCGCCGGTCGTGTCCCCGTCTCGGCCTTTACGCTCGACGACGCGGAGCGTGTCATGCGCGCGCTTCCTTCGATGTCGCCCGCATCGCGCCGTCACATAGCGCAGCTCCTGCACCGCATGATGGCGATGGCCGTCTTCCCCTGCCGTCTCCTCGCGACGAACCCGCTCCCCCGCGGCTTCGTCCCGAAGCTCGGCCCCGCGAAGGCGAAGGCGTGCCTCTACCCCGACGAGTACGCGTGCCTGCTGGCCTGCACGGCGATCCCGCTGTGCTGACGCGTCCTCTGGGGCTTTCTGAACCGCGAGGGCCCCCGCATCAGCGAGGCGGCACGCCTGCAGGTGCAGGACGTCGACCTGGATCGCGGCGCGCTGCGCCTCGAGAAGAACAAGACGAACGACCCGCGCGCCTGGGCGCTCTCTCCCGGCGTGCCGCAGGCGTTGCGCGGCTGGCTCGCGCTCCGCGGCAACCCGGCCCCCTCCGCGCCGCTGTTCGTCAACGAGGACGGCGATCGCTTCAGCGTCGAGCACGCGGCCGAGCGGTTCCGCGCCCACCTCCAGCTTGCCGGCATCGACCGCCCGGAGCTCTTCGAGGACTCCGACGAGCGCCAGCAGGTGCGCGCCCACGACACGCGCTCGAGCTTCATCACCGTCGCCCTCGCGAACGGCCGCAGCGAGACCTGGGTCGCCGACCGGACCGGGCATCGGAGCTCCGTCATGATCCAGAGGTATCGCCGGGCCGCCAGGACGTTTGCAGAGCTGGGCCTTGGCGAGCTAGCTTCCCTCGCCGAGGCGCTCCCCGAGCTCGGGGGAAAAGGCACAGGAAACGGCACAGAGCAGGGTGGGGACGGCAGGCGATACCCAAAAACAAAAGTAAATTCAACCACTTGGCCCCGTGGCGAAATGGCAGACGCGGTGGATTTAAAAGGCGCTCTGGGCCGGGCGAACCGTGCGAAGCGAGAGAAAATGCCGGGGACTTTGAGCGGGCTGACGACGGTTCGGCTCCGTTGCCTACGGCAGCTGGCTATTCAGAGCCCGCTACTGGCCATTCAATAGGCGCGCGCGGACCGGCCGCAGATCGGTCGGACGAGGGCGCGCTGACGGCGACACGAGGGCCGCGAACCCAGCTCCTCGCCTACCTTGGGGAGGGGCTCCGCTCGGCCATCGCGGCTGGCGACGTCGAAGGTGCCCGTGTGGCGCACGAGGCGATCGGACGGCTGCTTCGGGCCGCCGTGGTCGCCTCGCTCGCTGGCACCGTGAGCCTCGCCGTCGCGCCCGGGGATGAGGTGGCGGTCCACGTCGTTCACGAGGCGATCGGTCAACCGCTGGGCTTGCCGAGACCAACGGAGCGGTGAGCAAGCTCGCATCGCTAGTCCAGCCCGCCGTTCGCCTCCGCGGCTGCCAGCCGATCCCGGGTGCTTCTCGACACCCGCCGACCACGATCGATCCCGAGGCGATCTGGCGGATCGTGCTCGTCCGTCGCGCTACTTCCGCACGCTCGGCTCGATGCCGTCCGCACGCATCCGCTCGGCAGCCGCCGGCCCCGCCACCGTGCCGGCCGGGTGCGTGTGCCAGCCGTTCGGGTCGGCCTTGTCCGGCTCATCCCGGACCTTCAGCACCGTGAACATCCCGCCCATGTCGATGTACGAGAAGGGCCCGTTGCCGCCCTTCATCGGCAGGCTGTTCGGAGGCATCGGCATGGGCATCTCGCCCATGCTGCCCATCCCCGTGGTCCCCATGGTCATGTACTCGGGCATGACGCGGCTCATGCGCCGGTCGAGCGTCCGGGTGTTCGCGCCGACCATGTTCGGCAGCCCGTGCCCCATCTGCATCATCACGTGGTGGGTCATGTGGCAGTGCACGGCCCAGTCACCCGGCTCCTCGGGGACGAACTCGATGACCCGCGTGCTGCCGACCGGCACGAGGACCGTGGTCTCCGGGTACTGCGCGGACGCTGGGACATACCCGCCGTCCGTCGCCGTGACCTGGAACGAGAGCCCGTGCAGGTGGATCGGGTGGTGGTCCATCGGGCCCAGGTTCCCGAGGCGGATGCGCACGCGCTCTCCGCGGCCGACCAGCAGCGGCGCCGTCGCCGGGAACGCCTTGCCGTTGAAGGTGAGCACGTTGAAGTCGCTCATCGCGTTCGGGTCCGGCCGGCGCGCTCCCGGCCTGATCAGCCACTCGTGCGTCATGAGCACGAAGTCCCTGTCCACGCGCGGGCCGCGGGGCCGCTTCGGATGCACGATGAACATCCCCACGCCGCCCAGCGCGATCTGGGTCATCTCGTCGAAGTGGGAATGGTACATGTACGTCCCCGGATACCGGACCACGAACTCGTAGACGTACGTCTCCCCGGGCGGGATCGGGCGCTGGTTGAGTCCTGACACCCACCCCTTTCAAGGTCATCACACGACCTCGGTCCCGGCGAGCACACGAGCTGTGGCCACATGACGGCGAGCAAGACGTCCATCGGCATAGCCCTTCCTCTTCTTCGGCTTGGGGGCACGACGGTGCGTGCTGAAGCGGGCCGGGTCCACCTTGGCTGCCAGGCGGCGAAGCTCACGCGAGAGTTGCGACGGCGACAAGCGGTCGTATGTTGCCCATCCCGAAGGCGGGACCGCGATCATCATGCCACGATAATTGCCCCGAATCTCGTCGGTCACGTAGTAGAGCGACAAGGTTTGGGCGGCTGGCGTGGATGTGTGCGAGGCTCGCACGGCCGCCTGCAGCGCCGACAGCACATTGTATGCGACGACGGCCACGCCGAAGGCCAACAGGGCTGCACGCGGGTACCCCAACGACTGCACTTCGCTGTGCAGCGCCGCCTCGAGTCGCTGGAACATCCCTTCAATGGACCAGCGGTGCCGATACAGGTCGGCCACCCGGCTCGCGCTGAGCGTCTTCTCCGGAAGGTTCGTCAACAGCCGCAGTACGGTATCTCCGTCCTCCGTCGGCTTGTCCAGATGCAGCTCGATCCGGCGAAGCTCGAGCGGCGCAGAACCTTTGTCGACCAGCAACTGCACCCGTTGTTCGAAGACGATGCCCGTCTCGCAACGGCCCACGCGCCGCAGAGCCGTCACCGGCGTCGGGTTAGGTGTGCGGCCATGCTCCCGAACAAGCACCGCGGCGTCTTGACGGAGCAGGATTACCAGCACGGTGGAGGTGGAGAAGTTGCGGTCGAAGATCCACAACTGCCTTGCGTGCGCCTGCTGCAGCAGCGGCGCGACGACGGCACGCTCTTGCGCGTGGGCATCCTCGCACGGTATCAAGTCGACGACGAGATCGCGATCCGGGTCGAACACCACCAGCGCGTGTCCCGGCAGGGCTGCGCCACGAAAGTCACGCACAGCCGCCAAGCGCTTGTCACTGGCCGGCAAGTGGTTGCCGTCGACGATGCGGACCTGATAGCCCGGCACCCAGGGGCTACGATCGCAAGGTATCGAATCAAGCACCGGCGTCAGGCGCTCGGAGCTGCCCCGAACCAAAGCGCGCACCACCTCGGGGTCGGTGTGGTTGATCTTGTCGTACAAGGCCGTCAGCGAGACAGGCAGCTGCGGACGTGCACGCGCGGCAGCATACACCGACGGCTTCAACCCCAAGGCGACCTCGGCCATGATGTCCACGACCGACGAGAAGAGCAATTCGCGCGTGTATTGCCGCTGCCGCTCGGCTTCGAACAGCTCGTCGAGCCAGGCAGGGTCGAGCACGCGCTGCATCGTCAAACGTGCCATGACCGTCAGTGGGCTTTGCTCCTCAAACCGTGCGAGCACAGCATTCAACATCGCGGCTCCCTCCCAGAGCGAATTCGCCCTGAGCGTGAGCCTCGTACCGGGCCTTGTCACCTTTCCGTACAGGGCGGAGGGGGCGGATATTTCTTAAGTATGTACTTTTCAGGAGAACCGCGAGAAGTCACCTTGAAAGGGGTGGTCCTGACACCCCATCCATGCCGTTCGGGAGCACGAGCCCGTGCCAGTGCACCGAGGTGGGCTCCGGCAAGCGGTTGGTGACGTAGATTCGCAGCCGATCCCCCTCGACCGCCTCGATGGTCGGCCCGGGCGTGCTCCCGTTGTAACCCCAGGCCTCGGTCTTCAGCCCGGGCGCGAACTCGTGCTCGATCGGCTCGGCGATGAGGTGCCCCACCTTGACCCCATCCACGACCCGCCAGGGAAGCGTGCTGCCGTTGGGCGTCACGACCGCAGGCTGATTCCCCGCCCCCACGATCCGGGCGCCGGCGGGCCGTCCCGCGGCCTGCTCGGGGCGCTCCTGTGCATGGGCCAGCCCTCGCGTGAGAAGGGCAGCGCCGGCGGCGAGGCCACCCACATGGATAAAAGAACGTCGGTCCATCTCAGTGTCCTCCTCCGCTCTCTGCGGCTCCGGACATCGGAGCAGGAGCGATCGTGCCCATCACCTCCACGCGACGCCCGGCCAGGATGGCGTCGAAGGCGGCGCGTGAGGTCCAGTAATCGCGTAACGCCTCCACCTGCGCGAGCTCCGCGTCGAGCTGCTCCCGGCGGGCCTGGAGCAGCTCGAAGACGCCGACCTGCATCGCGTTGTACTGGAGCAGCGTTTGCTCCACGACGCGCGTCCGGGCCGGGACGAGGACGCGCTGGTGATGCAGGGCGCGCGCGTGCGCCGACGCCAGCCGGTTGTGCGCTGCACGGACCGCCGAACGCACGTCGATCGCGCGCCCGTGGTACCGCTCGATCAGGCCGTCGAACTCCGCCGTGTACGCCATCGTGGCGCCCTGCTTCCGGTCGAAGAGCGGCAGGGTGACCCGGAGCCCCGCGCCGACCTGCCACGCCTCGTCCTCCCGCTCGCCGCGCACGCTGACGGACAGGTCCGGCAGCCACCCCGCCGTGCGCGCAAAGCCGGCGCGGCCGGCGGCGGCCTCGAGCCGGCCGCGCAGCTCGGCGAGCTCGAGGCTCGCGGAGAGGGCACGCGCCTCGGCCCGCGGCGGCGTGGCGAGCTTCTCGGGCGCCCGCGCGATCTCGTCGGCGATGCGCCAGGCGGTCTCCGCTCCGGAGAGCCCGAGCAGCCGCTGGAGCTGCTCACGCCGCTCGAGGAGCTCCAGCTCGATCGCGGCGACGGTGAGGCGGGCAGCCTCGTACCCCGCCTCCTGCGTCGCGACGTCGAGCTCCGGCACGTTGCCCGCCTCGAAGAGCGCGCGGGAGGCGTCGCGGGCAGCCGCGAAGGCGTCGAGGGCCCTGTTCGCGATGGCGAGGCGCTGCTGGGCCGCCTGCGCGGCGTGGAACGCTGCCCGCACCGAATAGCCGAGCTCGACCACCGCGCCCGCAGCGCGGTAACGGGCCGCCTCGTGCTCTGCCCTCGCCGCGCGCTCGCCGAGCGGCGCCAGGATGGCCGAGGTCAGATCGAACTCGACCCCGAGCTCGACGCGCGCGTGCTCGAGCGTCCCCTGGCGTGGCGTCACCTCGACCTCGATCTCGGGGTTCGGCAAGACACCTGCTTGCACCAGGTTGCCCCGGGCCACGCCGACCTCGCGGAGCGTGGCGCGGAGCTCTCGGTTGTTGAGCAGCGCGACCCGCACGGCGGCATCCGCGGTGAGCGGCCGCGAGAGCAGCGGCCGCGCGTCGCCGGCAGTCGTCGGCTCGACCTCCTCCGAGGCGGTGCTCGACGGAAGGTCCAGGCGAGACAGCTCGCGGATGCGGCCCAGATCGGAGGCCGCCGACGGGGCGGCGCAGCCGGCCGCTGCGGAGAGCGACAGCCCCGTCGCGAGGAGGAGTGCGCGCCAGCGATCAATGCGCATGGCTCGGCTCCGAGGTGCTGGGCGGCGTGTGGCCGTGATGGTGGCTGTGATCGCCGCCGGTGGGCTTGGGATCAGCGCCGCCGGCCGGCTTGTGTTCCGCGCCGTGGTGGTGATGACCATGGCCGTGGGCCGGCGGGGTACCTGTCGCCGGCGCCGGAGCGAGCCCAACCCACCCGCCGGTCGACTCGCCGGGCAGCGGCGGATCCTCGGCCAGGGCGATGGCGACCCGCGGAGCAGGAGCTTCCGCGGCCGCCGGCGAGGCGGGGGACGATGCCGGGAAGCTCGCTGGGACGCTGCGCGGCGCACAGCCAGCGGCGACGGCCGGGAGCACTATCAGAGCAAGTGTTCTTTGGACACGAGATGGTGTGATTCTTACTGCGTTCCACCACGACATGGTCTTTCCTCCGTGGTCGCCTGCGCCGTGGGCCCATCGAGTGCCTGGTCAAGCCGTTCTCTGCGCGAGATCGGGTCGCGAGCGACAGCAAAGATCTTGAATTAGGGCTTCAGAGCGCTGAGGCACCGCCACGTGCGTGGCGTGGTTACGGCCTCGCCCGGAGCATGCTCCTGCGCCACTTGAACTCGATTCCTACAGTGCTCATGGCCGGGAGATCGATCGCCACGACACGCAGGTCGGCGACTCGCGCCTGGTTCCAAGCGGATGACCGTGAGCGCTCTGTTTCCGGGCTGCACCTGGCAGACGCCCGGGGCCCGGCGGCATTACACAGCCGGGTCCAGTCGCCGGATTGGCCCGGGCGGGCGGAGCTGAAGGAGGCGGAACCGGCGCGCCGGCCCGGTGCGGGCCGGCCGGTGGAGGGTCAGTGCCCCGCGCCGTGCCCGCAGCCCCGCTTCTTCTCGGGCTCGCCCTTCGCCGGCGGCGCGCTGCACGAGCAGTCGAGGCACCCGTGGTCGGCGCAGGTCCCGCATGACGCGGAGACCTGCTTGCGAAGGGCCTCGCGGGCGCGGAAGAGCCGCACGGCCGCGTTGTTCGCGGTGATCGAGGCCTCCTCGGCGAACGCCTGGACCGAGAGCCCGTCGACCTCCACGCGCTGGAGTGCGGCTGCGT
This sequence comes from Sorangium sp. So ce1128, assembly GCA_051717205.1. Lineage (GTDB taxonomy): Bacteria > Myxococcota_A > Polyangia > Polyangiales > Polyangiaceae > Sorangium. Next base: position 11,493,962 of record CP181432.1, on the reverse strand, counting down.
ACTCGGGCTTCAGCGTGCCGGCCAGCGCTCGAACGCACTGGCACACGGCGCGGTGCTCGACCTCGGGCGCGGCCACCTCGTCGAGCTCGGCGGCCAGCGCGGCCATGGCCCGCTCCGACGCCCCCTTTCGCCGGAAGTGGTCCACCACGGCGTTCCGGAGCGTCCGGTAGAACCAGGCCGTGGCGGACTCGTCGTTGCGCAGGCTGTCGATGCGATCGATGCCACGCACGAAGGCGTCCTGCAGGATGTCCTCGGCCACGGCTCGGCTGCCGACCTTGCGCTCCAGGAAGCGGAGGAACTCGCGGTGGCTCTCGACAAGGGTCGCGATCGCAGCGGCCGAGCTCGCATGCTCGACGCCTTCCGGGGCTCGCTCGGGGTCGCTCATCGGCGGGAATCTATCACGAACCGGTGGGCTACCGACCCTGCGTCGCGACGCCACCGCCTGGGAGCAGGACGCCGGCGGCATTGGATGGGGTGCCCCTCGCGCTGTCTGCGGCACGGGCCAGCCGTTCGGCCGAGGCGCGGCCGAACTTGAAGAAGACCGCGGGCGTGACGACGATGTCGAGCAGCGTCGACGAGAGCAGCCCGCCGAGGATCACGACGGCGACCGGTTGCAAGATCTCCTTGCCCGGCTGACCCTTGGACAGCGCGATGGGTACGAGCGCGAGGGCGGCGGTGAGCGCCGTCATCAGCACCGGGACGAGGCGCTCCAGCGAGCCGCGGACGATCATCGCCTCGCCGAACGATTCGCCCTCCTCCTTCATCAGGTGGATGTAGTGCGAGATCATCATGATGCCGTTGCGCGACGCGATGCCGCACAGCGTGATGAACCCGACGAGGGTCGCGACCGACAGGACCCCGCCGGTGAGGACCACCGCGAGCACCGAGCCGACCAGCGCGAGCGGGATGTTCAGGAGGATCTGGAGCGCCACGGTCCAGGAGCGGAACTGCGAGTAGAGGACCACGAGCATCCCGGCGAGGCTCGCGATCGAGAGCAGCCCGATGAGCCGCGAGGCGGAGCGCTGGCTCTCGAACTGCCCGCCGTACGTCACGTAGTAGCCCGTCGGCTTCGGGATCGCATCCACGGCGCGCTGGATGTTGCTCACGACCTGCTCCAGGTCGCGTCCCGCCACGTTGGCCGAGACGACGATGCGCCGCTGCGTGTCGTCGCGGCTGATCTGGTTCGGGCCCATGCTCTCCGTCACGTCGGCGAGATCGGAGAGCGGCACCTTCGCGCCGCTGGGCGTATCGACGAGCGTGCGCCGCAGGGCGCCCGTGTCCTCCCGCAGCTCCGGCGGATACCGGAGGACCACGTCGATGGTCCGCTGACCCTCCAGGATCTGCGTGACGGTGCCGCCCGCGAGGGCGAGCTCGAGCAGCTCGGAGAGCTGGCCCGCGTTGACGCCGAGCTGCGCTGCGCGCTCCCGGTTCACCTTGATGGCGATCTGCGGGATGAGCACCTGCTGCTCGATCTGGAGGTCCTTCACCCCCTCCACGCCCTGTATGGCATCGCGCGCCGCCTTCCCGAGGCGCCGCAGCTCGCCGAGGTCCTCGCCGAAGATCTTCACGGCGACCTGCGCGCGCACGCCCGAGAGCAGATGGTCGAGCCGATGCGAGATCGGCTGCCCCACGTTGATCGCCACGCCCGGGATCTTGTCGAGCTTGTCTCGAATATCGCCGAGGATCACCTCGCGCTCGCGCTCGGACGCCTTGAGATCGACGTCGATCTCCGAGTAGTGGACCCCCTCCGCGTGCTCGTCGAGCTCGGCCCTGCCCGTCCGCCGCCCGGTCGAGACGACCTCGGGGACCTGATGAACCAGCTGCTCGGCGAGGGTGCCGAGGCGGCTCGACTCGGCGAGCGACGTGCCCGGCCTGGCGATCACGTTGACCGTGAGCGTCCCCTCGTTGAACGGCGGGAGGAACTCGCCCCCGAGGAACGGCACGGTCGCCGCGGCGGCGAGGACCAGCGCGCCCGCGGCCGCCATGACGGACCCGGGGTGCCGCAGCGACACCGCGAGCACGCGGCGATCCGCAGCCTTGAGCTTGCGCACCAGCCAGCCGTCCTCGTGGCTCATGCGCTTCATCGACGGCAAGAGATACGAGCAGAGCGCGGGTGTGACCGTCAGGGATACAACCAGCGACGCGAGGATCGACACGATGTAGGCGATCCCGAGCGGCGCGAAGAGCCGGCCCTCGATGCCGCTCATGGCGAACAGGGGGACGAAGACCAGGACGACGAGGATCGTCGCGAAGACGATGGAGCTGCGGACCTCGCTCGACGCGTCGCGGATGACGTCGATCGCCGGCCGCGGGGACGCGAGAGCCCTGTTCTCGCGCAGGCGCCGGAACACGTTCTCCACGTCGACGATGGCGTCATCGACGAGCTCGCCGATGGCCACGGCGAGCCCCCCCAGCGTCATGGTGTTGACGGACAGGCCGAAGGCCCGGAACACGAGCGCGCTGACGATGAACGAGAGCGGGATGGCGGTCAGCGTGATCGCGGTCGTCCGGAAGTTGAGCAGGAACAGGAACAGGACGATGGTGACCAGGATCGCGCCGTCGCGCAGCGCCTCGACCACGTTGTGGACCGCGCTCTGGATGAAGGTCGCCTGCCGGAAGAGGTGCGGGTTCACGGTGACGCCCGCAGGCATCGACCTCTGCAACTCGGCCACGGCCTTGTCGATGCTCGCGGTGAGCGCGACGGTGTCGGCACCCGGCTGCTTCTGCACGGAGAGGATCACGGCAGGTTTTCCGTCGATCGATCCGTCGCCTCGCTTGATGCGCGCGGCTTCCTGCACCGTCGCGACCTGCGCCAGGGTCACGGGCGTCCCGCCCCGCACGGCGATGACCGTGGCGGCGATGTCCGCCTCGGTCCGGGCGCGGCCGATCGTGCGGACGAGGAACTCGAGGCCCCGCCGGTCGACGTACCCGCCGGTCGCGTTGGCGTTCGCGCCCGCCAGCGCACGCGAGACCTCGTCGAGCGATACCGCCGCTGCGGCGAGCTTGGCCGGATCGACGGTGACCTGGATCTGGCGGACCTCGCCGCCGATGGGGATGACCTGGGCGACCCCGGGGATCGTGAGCAGCCTCGGCCGGATCACCCAGTCGGCCTGGGTCCGGAGGGTCATGGGCGAGACCCCCTCGCCCTGCACCCCGATCAGCAGGATCTCCCCCATGATGGAGGCGACAGGCCCCATCTGCGGCGTGATGCCCTCCGGGAGCTGCTCCGCCACCGTCCCGAGGCGCTCGGCGACGAGCTGGCGGTCGCGGTAGATGTCCGTGGACCAGTCGAACTCGACATACACGACGCTGAGGCCCACCCCCGAGGTGGAGCGCACGCGCTCGACGCCGGGGGCGCCGTTCATCACCCGCTCCAGCGGGACCGTGACCAGCGTCTCCACCTCCTCGGGCGCCAGCCCGGGGGCCTCGGTCATGATGGTGACCGTCGGCCGGTTCAGATCGGGGAACACGTCGATCGGGAGCTTCAGGAGCGAATACGTCCCGTAGACAAGCACCAGCGCGGCCGCGGCGATGACGAACAGGCGGTTTCTCAGAGAGAACTGGATCAGGTAGTCGAACATGGTCTCGGCTAGCCCCCCGCAGCGAGAAGAACGGACATGGCTGCATCGACGACCACGCGCTCTCCCGCGGCGACGCCCGCGGTGATCCCGATGTGGCCGCCGGACTTCGGCCCGACCGTGACCGTGCGGAGCTCGAACGTCTCGGGGCCGGTCTTCACGACGACCGTGGGCGCGCCGCCGCGATCGAGCAGCGCCGATACCGGGACCACGACGCTCTCGACGGCCGCGCCCCCGACCATGCTGACGTGGACGAGCGCGCCCACCCGCGCGCGCCTGTCCTTGTTGTCGAGCTCGAAGAGCGCCTGGACGGTGCGGGTCGCCGGGTCGACGAGCGACGCGACGGCGAGGCGTCTGGCGTCGAAGCGCACCGCGGGGTCCGTGACGAGCGTCACCTCGGCGCGATCGCCGGAGAGGCGCGCCGCGTCCGCTTCGGGGATGCGCACGTCGACCCAGAGCGTCGCGAGATCGACGATGCGCCAGAGCTCGGTGCCCTCCGCAATCTGAGCGCCGGGGCTCACCCGGCCGGAGACCACCGTGCCGTCGATCGTCGCGCTGAGCTTCTGCGCGCCCGCCCCGCCGGCCAGCACCCCGACGTCCGCGCGGGCGCGCGCGACCTCGGCCCTGGCGATCTCCACCTCCGCTTCGGCCGCCTGGATATCCTTCTCGGCGACGACCCCTTCGAGCTCGCGCCGCCGCGAGAGCTCCCGCTCGGCTTGGCCGAGCCGCGCCTCGGCCTGGGCGGATCGAGACGCGGCGTCGCTGCGCGAGAGCCCGAGCTGAGCGCTCTCGGCGCCGCCCAGGCTCGGCCTGAGGGTGCCGAGGAGCTGGCCTTTCTTCACCTCGTCGCCGAGCCGGAGGAACCCGCCCTCCGGCGGGAAGAGGCGGCCGGCCGTCGGGGCGACCACGGCGAGCTCGCCAGCGGGACGCGCGACCACCGTGCCGATCTGCCCGAGGCTCGCGGCCAGCGCGCCGCGCTTCGCGCGCTCGGTGCGGAGCCCCAGGAGAAACTGCGTCTCGATGGGCACCCGGGCCGCATTTGGATCCGCCGCGGCGCTGGCGGAGGGCTTCGCGGGCGCGCCGTGATCCTCGCCGCCGTGGGCGTTCGCTCGGTGCCCGAGGACCGTCACTGCGAGCGCCGAGGCGAGCGCGAGGGCCGGGACGATGGCCAGAGGACGGGCGCGGCTCACGAGGACACCTCCGAGAGCACGGGACGGTCCTCTGGGTGCTGGGTGGAGCCAGGCGGCTTCCGCCGCGAGCGCTTCCCGAGCGCATAGCCGATCGCGCCGGTGAGCCCGGCGAGCGCTCCTGCAGCGGCCACAACGCCGCCCAGAGGCAACTCCCGGCCCGGGGCCGCCCCAGGCGGCGTCGCCGCGGGCGGGGCGGCGCCGAAGCGCAGGTCTCCGACGAGCACGAGGTCGAAGGCGTCTCCAGCCTGCACCGAGACCACCCCGTTGGCCGTCGTCCCTCCCGGGGCTGCGGGGAGCGAGACCTCGTAGACGCCGGCTGCGTCCGTCTTTGCAGCGTCCGCGGCAAAGATTAGCCCCCCCTTCAACTCGAGTTGGACACGCGCGTCGGCCACCGGTGCGCTGGAATCGGCCCGGGCGACATAGACGCGCGCGGGCAGCGGTCCCTCCGCCTTCTTCGCAGGGTATTTGACGACGACCGAGAACATCGCTGTCTCCGCGGAGACGACGTGTTCCGTCGAGGAGCTATCGGCGCGCGGAGCAGCGGGTGCTGCGTGATCCTCGCCGCCGTGTGCAAAGGCGCGCGGCGAGGACGAGCACAGCGCGAGGGCCACCGCGCAGGCGAGCTGCTTCTTGTGCATCATGGTTCTTCTCCAGCGACCGCGACGCCCTGCCGACCAGCACGCGCCCCGGCGGCCGCGACCCCGAAGACATCGAGCTCTTGCTCGAGCTCGACGGAGAAGCCGACGTCCTCCGGGTGCCCGAAGGGGGCGCCGAGCTCGGCGCCTCCTTTGAGCACGGGGTTGCTGCGGGGCCAGCGCCCCGCACCGGACGCCTCCGCGCGCGCCGCGCGCACCGTCTGCTTCGCCTGCGCCGCCGCCGGGGAGCGCGCAGCCGCACGCGCCTTTACCTGGTCCCAGGTCAGCGTTTCACCGCGGGCCTCGAGCGCGGGCAGGAGCATCAGCGCCGCAGCGAGGGCCGCGAACATCGCGCATCGGATCCGGTGCGGCTGCCGGGTCTTCATCTCAGTGCCCCTCGTGTCCCGTGTGGCCGTCGTGCCCCTTGTGACCCTCGTGACCCGCCCCCGCCCCCGCAGGACCCTCGAGGTGAAACGCGAACCGGAGTGACGTCGCGGTCCCCCCGGCAGGCGTGATGGTGAGCACGCCGTCGAGGTGGTCCTGCTTGATCGGGTCCGTCTTGCCCCGGAGGACATCGGCCTTCTCGTCGTAGGCGAGCTGGATCTCCTTCGCGCCCGCGACGACGGGGCGGAGGCTCGCGGTCACGCCCTTCGCGGACCGCGGCTTCTCGTTGCCGTCGAGCATCCACAGCGTGGCCTCACCGCTCTTCTCGAGCTTCACCTCGACGTGGCCCCCCGCGATGGTCTGGACGACGCCGCCGTGGGGCGAGCCGTGGGCATGGTCGCCGGACGGGTGCCCGGCCGGCACGTCGACGAGGGACGCCGTCCCTCCGGATGGCACCGTGAGCGTCATCTTCATCGGCGCGCCGCGCACCTTCAGGTCCCAGGTGTAATCCGCCTTGTCCAGCGCTGGGCCCTTGGCCGACAGCGAGCCCTTCGCCTCGTTCGGCGCGAGCGCGAGGGTCTGCTTCTCGTTCCCCTTGGCCTCGATCGTGATGGTGCCGGTGACGTCCTTCGGCGCGATCGGCGTGCGGACCGCATCACTGACGTAGAGGTCGATGGTGCCGTCGGCTGCGACGACGACCTCGACGTGGTTATCGCCCTCCATAGTGACCAGGCCGCCGTGGCGGGGATTGTGATCGGCGTGGGGACGCGCGCTCGCTGGCTGATCGTGATGCGCGTGGGGAGAGGCTGCCGATGCCGTGGGGCTTTGCACAGCGGCCGTTGCGGCGTGATCGTGACTGGGTCCTTCCTTCGTCGAACAGGCGGACAGCGGGAGCGCTACGAGGAGAGAAACAAGGATTTGTCGCATCGTGCCTTCCTGGAACGTGGGTCATGCCCCCCCGGGGACGTGGTTGAGCAATGGCCGTGCCAAGCCCTCGGCGCTTGAGTTCCTGGGCTCTCGCGCGGCGAGGCCAGTGTCCAGTAACCCCGGCAGTCACGATCCTGTGACCGAATCGGTCACAAATCGGCCCTCTCGGGCACTTGGGGAGCCTGCGGTCGCGCCTGATCGGCGGCCTTTGCCCGGATTGCGGCCTGGGTACGCCATTTGCGAGGATGTCCTCGCTCATGGTCATGCCTCCCGCCTCGCAGCGCATCTACCGCCTCCGCCGCCGTCTGCTCCTGGTCATCAGCCTTCTCGTCGCCCTGGTCGTCGTGAGCGGCGTCGCCACGGTGCTCACCGGCCTGGCCTCTCGCCGCGCGATCCTGGAGGCCCACAACCTTCAGGTCGCCTCGCGTCGGGCAGCGCTCCTCAGCGTCAACGCGCGCGAGCAGTACATCCACGAGGCCCACACGATCATCCTGCGCGATCGCTCGCACGTCGAGCACCACGACGCCTGGGTGAACGAGCTCGGCGTCAAGCTCGCCGAGCTCAGGCCCAGCCTCGGCGCGGAGGCGGCCACGCAGCTCGACGACATCGGCAAGGCGAGCCGCGAGCTCAGCCAGCTCTTCTCCACGGCCATCCTCCCCGCCATCGACCGGCAGGACTGGCACGAGATCCACCACGCACACGAGCGCGCCAATGCGCTCGTCGATCGGATGACGGAGCGCGCCGACAGCCTGGCGCAGCACTTCGACGACCGCGCCATGGCCGCGGAGCATCGCGCCGAGCAGTTCATCCGGTTCGCGCTGATCCTCGCGACGGCCGTGTGCGCGCTCGCCGCGGCGCTCGCCCTGATCGCCGGGCGCAAGCTCTGGCGCTCCTTCTCCACGCCGCTCTCCTCGCTCGAGCGCGTCGCGGGACGCGTCGCCGCGGGGGATCGCAGCGCCCGCGTCGAGCCGGTCGCCGCCGTGGAGCTCGCGGCGGTGGCCGACGCGTTCAACCGGATGCTGGACGGGCTCTCGCGCGCCGAGGCCGACCTCGTCGCCTCGGAGCGGCTGGCGGCGATCGGGCGCGTGGCCGCGGGCGTCGCGCACGAGATCAACAACCCCATCGCGGTGATCCGCGGCTACGTGAAGACGATGGTGAAGGAGGCGGAGAAGCCCGAGCTTCGCGAGGAGCTCTCGATCCTCGACGAGGAGGCGGCGGCCTGCCAGCGGATCGCGGAGGAGCTGCTCATGTACGCGCGCTCGCCGGTCCTGGCGCCGCGCCCCGTGCAGGCCATGGAGCTGATCCAGAACGCTGTCGAGCACTGCGAGGGGGCGGCACCGCGGCGCGCCGCGGGCGAAGCGCCGCCCGTGCTGGTCGACGCCGAGCCGGCCTTCATCACCGTGGACCCGCTCCGGATCCGGCAGGTCATCGTGAATCTCGTGACCAACGCGCGCGAGGCGAGCTCTGGAGAGGATGAGGTCATCGTGCGCGGAAGGCAGCAGGAGGACGGCTACCAGTTCGAGGTCCTGGACCGGGGAGCCGGCATTCCCGAGGACGCGCGCGAGCGGCTCTTCGAGCCGTTCTTTACGACCCGGCGCAACGGGACCGGACTCGGGCTCGCGGTCTGCTATGGTCTAGTCACTGCGCACGGTGGGACCATCCGGGCGGAGTCGAGGCCGGGGGGCGGCTCGCGGTTCGTGGTCGATCTGCCCGGTGTGCTCGTGGAAGAGGAGAAGGAGGCACAGGAGCGCGCATGAAGCCAACGGTGCTCGTCATCGACGACAAGGCGAACATGCTGACGCTGCTCTCCAAGGTGCTCGGCAAGAGCGCCCGGGTCCTCACGGCCAGGGGCGTCCGCGCGGCGCTCAAGATCCTGGAGACCGAGCAGGTCACAACGGTCCTCTGCGATCTGCGCATGAACGACGGGGACGGTCTCGAGGTCCTCCGGGCGGTGCGCGCACGCTGGCCGGGGGTACCCTTCATCTTGATGACGGCGTATGCGTCGGTCCCGACTGCCGTTCAGGCCATGCGCGAGGGGGCCTACGACTACGTGATGAAGCCGTTCGACCCGGACGAGCTGCGCGCGCTGGTGGAGCGGGCGACGGCGCAGGCGATGGTGCTCCAGGGTGAGCACCAGGCGCCGGAGGCCCAGGGCTTTGCCGGGATGACGGGGCGTTCGCCGGCGATGCGCGCCGTCTACCAGATGATCGAGCGCGTCGCGCCGACCGACGCGACCGTGCTCATCCTCGGCGAGACGGGCACGGGGAAAGAGCTCGTCGCACGCGCCATCCACGAGCACTCGTCGCGCGCGTCGCTCCGCCCCATCGCGGTCAACTGCGCCGCCATCCCGCGTTCGCTGATCGAAAGCGAGCTCTTCGGCTACGTGCGCGGCTCGTTCACCGGCGCGGTCACCGACCGCGCCGGCCTCTTCGAGGAGGCGCACGGGAGCACGCTGTTTCTTGATGAGCTCGGTGAGCTCAGGCCGACCGTGCAAGCGAAATTGACGCGCGTGCTCGAGGAGCGCGCGGTCCGGCGCATCGGCGAGGCGCGCGAACGCAAGATCGACGTCCGGCTCGTCGCCGCGACGCACCGGGACCTCCGGGCCATGGTGAAGACGGGCGCCTTCCGCGAGGATCTCTGGTTCCGCCTGAACGTCTGCGTCATCGAACTGCCCCCGCTGCGGGAGCGCGCGGAGGACATCCCGCTCCTCGCGCAGCGCTTCCTTGCCGAGCGTGCCCCGCAGTCGCGCTCCAATGCGACGCGCTTCTCCGCGGCAGCGATGAGCGCGCTCCAGGCCTACCGCTGGCCGGGCAACGCGCGCGAGCTCAAGAGCGCGGTGGAGCGCGCGGTGGTGATCGAGACGTCGAGCGAGATCCGCCTGGAGTCGCTGCCGCCCGAGGTACAGGGGGCGAGCCCGCTCAAGCTGACGAGCGCGAGCGACGTCGATCTCGCGCAGCTCTCGTACCGTGAAGCCGTCGACGCCTCCCGCGAGGAGACCAACCGGCGCTACCTCGAGGCGGTCATGCGCCGGTTTCAGGGGGACGTCACACAGGCCGCCGCGCACGCGGGCGTGGAGCGGGAGAGCTTCTACCGGCTGCTGCGGCGCTGTGGGCTCTCCGCGGATGACTTCCGGGAGGAGCGCCGGGGCGCGGCGGACGGTACGAAGAACTGAGCTCAGCAGCGCCCAGCGGCGCCGGCTCACCCAGCCAGGACGAGCGCCCAAAGCACGCACGGACCGCGGCACGACAGGGGTGGGTCATGCGGAGCCCTACATGCCGGCGCGCACGGGCCAGGGATGATCGCCGCCGACGAGCTCAGCGGCCGGCGACATGACAAGCCTTGCCGTCAGGCGTCCCGACGCCAGCAGGCCGGGGCGTCAATTACCGCCAGCGGCGGACCGATCTCCCGCTCGGGATGTTCCTTGTCAGCTATCCACCCTTCCCTCTTAGCAACCGTTGCGACGTGTTCTGCTCCTTGCCAGCAGAGTGGACATGCGTGCTGCAATTATGCGGACCATGCCGAGCTCGTCTTGCCCTACACCAGCGTCGACCTGAGCAGCGTGGCAAGGCACTGCTACAGAAGCACGTGACACGGGCAGGAGACCTTCCGGTCAGCACCTGGTTGGAACGGCCAGCCCGACACGCGAGGCCGCTGCTGTAGACGGTGCCGAACCGTCGAGATTACACAGTCTGGCCATCACGATGCTCATCGAAGACGCCCCAGCGCTCCTTGATGCGTGGCGTTGAACTTCTTCACGCTGGTCATATCCATGATCCATGCTCGGTCGATTTGTTGTCGATCATCTCGTGACCGAAGTGGTCACATGCTTATACTTTGATGAACAAAGAGGGTCACATGCTGAGAGAAGGCAGCTCAAGCCGTTCGATGTGGGAGCTTCACCACGACGGCACAGAAGACGCCGCGCCGAGCTCGGTGAACTCGCGCGGGCAGGTGCTCAAGGGGACTCCGTCCTGGCGCCGCGCGCCGGCTGCGCCGGGCGGAAGCACACCTCAGCCCGGCTCGAGGGACGCGGGCGTCTTCCACGACGTCACCCACGCTGTAGGAGCGGTCCCCACCGTCCAGCTACATCGGGTGAGCAGGATCTGCGGAGAGAACCGCTGCTTCCTCAAGCTCGAGAGCTGCAACCCCGGCGGGTCCATCAAGGAAAAGAACGCCGTTTATCTCGTCAACCGCGCCGAGGCGGAGGGCCAGCTCGGCCCTGGAGGGACCATCATCGAGTCGAGCTCGGGCAATTTCGGCATCGGGCTGGCGATGGTCGGCGCCGCGAGGGGCTACCGCGTGATCGTCGTCGTCGATGCCAAGACCGCGCCGCCGATCCGGCGGATGCTCAAGGCCTACGGCGCGGAGCTCGTGGATGTGCCGCCCACCGAGGCGGACGCGAGCGGCTCGATGCAACGAGCCAGGATGCGCCGGGCGCAGGAGCTGGCGGCGGCGATCCCTGGGTCGTGGTATCCCTGCCAGCACCTCAATCCGCTGAACCCCGACGCGCACGCCTGGTCTACGGCGCCCGAGATCGAGGCATCGTTCGGGAGCAAGCTCGACGCCGTGGTGGTCGGGGTCAGCACCGCCGGGCAGATCATGGGGATCGCCCGCTACCTCCTCCCGAGGTATCCCGGGCTCAAGATCGTGGGTGTGGATGTGCTCGGCTCCGTCGCCCTCGGAGGCCCGGCCAGACCGTACAAGATGACCGGGGTCGGATTATCGTTCGTCCCGCCCAACCTGGAGCCTGGCCTTCTCCACTGCGGTTACATCGTGCCCGAGCACGTGGCGTACTCGGTCTGCCACGCGCTGGCGCGGACCGAAGGCCTGCTGCTCGGCGCGTCCACGGGCGCGATCGTGGCAGGGGGCCTGCACCTGGCCGCGAGCCTCGGACCGAACAGCAGGGTCCTCATGGTGAACCCGGACCGCGGCGACCGCTACCTGGAGACCGTCTACGATGCCGGGTGGCTGGAGAAGAACGCGTTCCCGGTCCTCCAAGGCGAGGCGCTCGAGCGCGCCGTCCTGAGCCTCGAGGCCGTGAAGGTCACGCCGTATGCCCGCGCGGTCTGACGCCAGCGTCGTCGCCGAGGTGGAGCGGGTTGCCAGCTCGCCCTCCGCGCTCGTCCTGCTCCGGAGATTCTTGCCCCTCGCGCTCTCGGACGTGGTGATGGCGCTCGGCGACCCGCTCCAGACGATGGCCCTGAGCCGCCTCGCGAACACGCGCGAGGTGCTCGCCGCGGTCGGGACGGTCAAGGCGGTGGCGGTTGTGCTCGAAAGTCCCGTCATCATGATCCTGCACGCCTCCACCGCGCTGAGCCGGAATGTGTCCTCGCGGCGGGCGCTCGGGCGCTTCACGGCGCTGCTCGGCGGGCTGCTCGTCGCCGTCTTTCTGTTTCTCAGCTGGAGGCCCATCTACGACTGGCTGCTGGTTCGCGTTTTCGGCGCAGGAGCTTCCGTCGCCGACGTCGGGCGGATCGCGTTCCTGCTCATGATCCCGTGGCCGGGGGTGATCGCCTGGCGGCGGTATCATCAAGGCGTCCTCATCGCTCGCGGGAAGAGCCGCCAGGTGGGATGGGCCAGCCTCGGCCGGCTCGCGTGGATGGTCCTCGCGCTCGCGGCGGGTGTTGCCCTCCAGGTCGAGGGCGCGTTCCTTGCGGGCACCATGCTGATCGGCGCCGTGACCGTCGAAGCGCTCGCCGTGACCGCATTCTCATGGCGCACGAGAGGTGCTGCCCCCCGAGGTGCAGCAGCGGACGACGCGGGCGCCGAGCTCCCCACCTCTGTCGCCGGGGTGACGCGCTTCTACGTGCCGCTCGCCTCGACGATGCTCGTGGTATGGGGCGGGCGCGCCGCGCTGACCAGCCTGGTCGCCCGTGCGGCCGACGGTCCCCTCGCGCTCGCGGCGTGGCCGGCCGCATGGGGGCTCGTGCTCTCGATCGCGAACGCGACGCGGATGGTGCAGCAGATCGTGATCTCCTCCGCGGGCGAAGCGAGGCCGGCGGACCTGGCCAAGTTCGTGCTGCTCGTGGGGAGCGGCTGCAGCGCCTTCTTGCTCCTGCTCGGGTTCTCCGGGCCGGGCCAAGCCCTGCTCGGGGTCTTCCTGGGCGAGCATGGAGAGCTCATCGCTGCCGTCGCGCCCGTGCTGAGGATCGCGGCGATCTTTCCTCTACTTCTCGCCGCGCAGAACGCGCTGCAGGGCCTGCTCGTCCGGGCGGGGAGGAACTGGCTCATCAACGCCGCCACGCTCGTCGGCGTAGGCGTCAGCCTGGGGATCGCCTTCGTCCTCGTGAGCGCGGGGCGACCCGGTGCCATCTCGGCAGCATGGGCCATGGTCGCGGGCGTCGCGCTCGAAGTCGTCGTGCTCGGGCGCGGCGTTGCGAGAGCGCTACCGGCCACCGCCGCCTGACAGAGCGCCTAGAGCTCCAGGTCACGGGCGGATGGCATGATCGTTGCGATTCGCTGCGACGCGACCGCGCCCCGGTCGCCCACAGCGGTCCGGGGCACACGCCCGCGCCTCCGCTCCACTGTGTAACCATTCCAGTTACAGCACGGATCCTATCCGCTCATCAGCACCGTCGCCTGGAGATTCTCTGGGCTTCGGCTCGCGCGACCTCGTCGCTCATGCGGCTTCGCGAAGGCGTAGCGCCGCGCTCGCGTGAACGCGCCGGCCTCCGGCCCGCCGGTGCCGAGGGGCGGCCCGTCCGTGCGTGCCTATCGAGAGAACACCTCGGACGGCATTGTTCAGCAAGAGTTCAATCCTGGCCCCGGAGAAAGCAAGCTCATGAATCCGCCCTGCATTCCGAGGCAATGGCCGCCTGCCCCGCGGGCCTCCCGCAGCGCTTTGTCTCGTACGCGTCCAAGATTATTTCGTGCATTTATCCGGAACATGATCTATCTTGTAACCAGTTCGGTCACTGCTATCTCTTTCAACTCGCGAGAGACTCTGGCGGGTCTGGTGTGCCCGACCGGGCACCAGGCTACCCCAACGAGCTCAGGGAGCTGGGCGATGAGCCGCTTCTGATCGAGCTGTACCTTTCTTCGCCAGGACACGTTGACATGCTGCAGCGAGCAGCGCGCTGCGGCCGCGACGACGATCTCGCGAGCAAGGCCCGCGCTGCGTGACAAAGGAGGTCACCTGCCTCTCGCATCATGTCCAGGTCATGTGTGGATACACGTGGAGACGTAGGAGAACGAGATCCTGGCGACGTCTCGCAGCGCGACGTGGGTTGCTGCCAGCAGGCTCCTGCCGTCGCACCGGGACTTTCACTCGGCATCACGAGAGGAGCTCACGTATGAGTCGAGCCGAATATCATCGCAACGATCGCGTTCAGATCGGCACCTGCGGCAGTATCGTCGAAACCATCGGAAATACGCCGCTCGTTCGCCTTCGTCGACTCTCGAGCATCACGACGAAAGCAAGCGTCTACGGAAAGATGGAGTACCTGAACCCGGGGTTCAGCATCAAGGACAGGACAGCACTCGGCCTCATTCAGGACGCGGAGCGCGCGGGCAAACTGAAGCCCGGTGATTCGGTCGTCGAGTCGACGTCGGGTAACATGGGCCACGCGCTGGCCATGCTCTGCGCCGCGCGCGGCTACCGCTTCATCTGCATCGTCGACGTGAAGACCCCGCCATCGAACCGGAAGATATGCGAGGCGTTCGGCGCCGAGGTGATCGTCATCGACCAGCCGGACGAGAGCGGCGGCTATCAGAAAGCCCGGATCCGTAAGGCCCAGGAGATCGCATCGGCTCGCAAGAACTGCATCAACCTGGATCAGTATGGCAACCAGGCCGCGCGTGACGCCCATCATCCCACTGGGCGCGAGATCGACCTCGCACTCGGCGGCGCCGTGGACGCCATCATCGCGAGCGTCAGCACGGGCGGACACATCACGGGAGTCGCATCCTACTTCAAGAAGATCAAGCGAGAGATCAAGGTGATCGCGGTCGAGCCCGAAGGCTCGGCGATCTTCGGAGGCAGCTTCCGTCCGTTCCGCACGAACGGCGCTGGGCTCAGCTTCCGACCCGGCAACTATGATCCGCCGATGGTCGCGCGCGAGCTCCGCTTCAGCGACGAAGAGGCCTTCGCGATGGCCCGGCGAGTCGCGCGAGAGGAGGGGATACTGCTCGGCGGGTCCTCCGGCGGTGTGCTGGCGGTGGCTGAACGGCTCATACGAGACGGCTCTCTCCAGGGAAACATCGTCGCCGTGCTCCCTGACAGCGGTCTCAAATACCTCGACGTGGTGTACGGCTGAGCACCGTATGGGTACGAAGCAGAAGCGGGTGATCGAGTTCGTCTGGAGCTCCCTGAAGCAGGGGGCCCGCGTGGCCATCAACCTGCTCCGTATCATGGTGCCGGTCATCGTGGCGGTGAAGTTGCTGGATGTCGTCGGCGCCGCGACGTACCTCGCCACGATCGTTGGTCCGCTGATGGGCGCGCTCGGCCTGCCCGACAGCACGGGGCTCGTCTTCGTTTCCGCCCTGCTCACGGGCGTTTACGGGGGGTTGTCGGCCTACGCCTCGATGGCGGGGGATCTCTCGCTGACGGCGGCACAGGCCACGGTGCTGGCCTCCCTCATGCTGATCGCCCACGGCCTACCGGTCGAGGCCCGTGTCGCTCAGCAGGCAGGGGTTCGTCTGTGGTTCACCGTGCTGTTCCGGATCGCGAACAGCCTGTTGTTCGCCTGGATGGTGCACATGATCGTCGACGGCTTCGACCTCCTGCAAGCACCGACGGTCAACGCCATCGCGGGAGCCATCGGCGAGCCACCGGCCGGGATTCTGGAATGGGCGTACAGGCAGGCTTTCTCACTTGCCAAGATGACGCTCGTCATCTTGGTCCTGGTGCTCGGGCTGAACCTGATCAAGGCGCTGCGGCGTGAGCGGCTGCTCGAGCTCGTGCTCGGGCCGATGCTGCGCTTCCTCGGTATCTCGACCCGGGCCACCGGAATCACGATGGTCGGCGTGCTGCTTGGGATCTCCTACGGCGGCAGCCTCATCGCGAGCGAGGCACACTCAGGCTCGCTGAGCCGGCATGATGTCGTCTACTCGCTCGCCTTCCTCGGGCTGATTCACTCTGTCATCGAAGACACCGCGCTCATGCTGTTGATCGGGGCAGATCTCCTCGTCATCCTGGCGGGGCGAATCGTCTACTCTTTTACCATGACCGCCGCTCTCGTCGCGCTTACACGGCCGCTAGCACAGGAGCGCTTCGAGCGCTGGTTTGCTGTACGCAGGCCGACCTGAAGCACTTGCTGAACCACCCGCCCGGTGCCGCCGCATCGGGATTCCGATGTGGCCGACGCTCAGGCGCAGCCCGGTGTCGGGTTCGAGCCCTACGTGGCCCTACGTGTCGCGCGCCGCGCAGTCGATGCTCCTGCCTCCAGGACAGCGCAGGCGGAGCTCCGCGCAGCCTTTCAGCGATTGCCGAGTAACGAGGCGCGCAACGCGGCTTAGACCTCACGACGGCATGCCGCAGCTCGGTCGGCCTCTCCGCTGCGTGTCCTCGTTAGGCACCTGTGAGCTCCTCACGACCAGGGCTTGACGTTTCTTGATCGGAACAAGAATCTCAATGGGCATGCTACCACATCTCGGCATGTCTTATCTCTCCACATCGAGAAAGGTCGGATTTATGCTATCAAAGGGATGCGTCTTCGAAATCAGGGAGATCTTGGCAAGGGCGAGCACCACAGCCTCGAGCGACGATGCGGTCGAACACTGTGGCTGCCACTGCGGGTTCTGCATCGGTTCGCGATCTCGCTGAAGGACAAGTGGCTGGAGCGGATCAAGAGCAATTACCCGCTCCTCTTCGGCCATATCGACGCCGCCGTGATGGATCGTTACAGCCTGGCTTCGGCGAAGGTCGTCAGGCTGACCGAGCGCCATGGCGCCGCCGGGGCGACCCCCATCAGGCGCCATCACCGCGCTCGATGCTGTGCGCGTGGATCCCGAGGACCGGCTGGATGAGACACCACGGTGAAGGAAGCAGAACGACGTCTGGAGATGCCATGACGGCCATCCCACGGCTCGGATCGGGGCTCGGGTTCCGTCGTCGGATGAAAGCCGACATCCTGGCCAGGAGAGACGAGAAAGATGCTGGTGCTAGAGAACATCACTTACGATTTCGATGTGCCGCGGTGGGAGCTGAGCCAGGCGGAGTTCTTGGGCCGCGTGGTCGCGCGCACGGGGTGCGGCGTCCTGCTCGATGCGACCAACCTGTATACCAACGCGACGAAGCACGGCTTTGATTTTGCTGATTTCCTCGATCGAATGCCGCTCGACCGGATCGTCCAAGTGCACGTGGCGGGCGGCTACCGCGACGGGGGCGTGCTTCTCGACTCGCATTCCCACGCCGTCGAGGATGGGAGCTGGGACGTACTGCGGGCGCTCGTGCAGCGCGCCGATGTCAAAGGCGTGATCATCAAGCGTGATGCGAACTTCCCCGCCATCGGCGCGTTGCTGCGCGAGGTCGACCAAGCACGGTCTATCCTCAACTCCGCTGCCCGCCGGCCGACGGCCGGGTGAGCGGCGCCGGCACGGAGCCGTCGACGCGGTTGGAGCCATGGCGGGTCGGGAGGGGGCGTTCTGTGGCCGGTGAGCGGGCACCGGCATGACCTACGGCCGGTGAGCGGGTCCCCGGCCGTTCCGCTGCCCGCACCCGTTGTGACACGAGCTGATCGCGATGCTCGTCGTGCTTCGCCGGTCCGTTGGGGGCGGCGCAGACGGACGTGCTGCGTTGCGTTGTGCCTCGCGTCAGGGCGCGCGACCGAGGCCACGACGTCGGTGTCGGTGCTCGGCGGATGAACCTGTCGCGGCGGGCACGAGCGCCGATCGCAGAGACGTCCGCGAGCGATATCTCGTACAGGAAGGGTGCCAGCGTACCGCTGCGGCGTCTTGTACCTGTGACCAGATCGGATACACTCCAGCGGCGCTGGTCGAAACCACGGCCACAGCAAGGAGGCTCAACCATGGCACGCTCTGGATTCGCTTATATTGCCGCGCTCGGTATCGCTGCTGCTGCTCTCGCCGCCTGTGGCGACTCGAGCACGGAAGATGCTGCCAGCACCACGACCACGGGGGCGGGTGGGATGGGTGGGATGGGCGGGATGGGCGGCGCAGGCGGCAGCACGGGCGCTACCGGCGGCGGCGGGGCGGGGACCGCGGCTCCGGAGCCGCCGGTCCTCGAGATGGTGATGCCCATGGACGGCGTGCTCCACATCGAGTGGTCGACGCCCGCGCCCTGCGATGAGATCGAGGGCGAGCGCAAGGATCCCATGAATGAGTACGAGGTCGCCTTCACGGTCGCTGGCACGAAGACGAGCCGCATGGACGCGGAGGCCTTCGAGGACCTCGAGTACACGTACCGGCTCCGCTGCAAGGTCGGCGAAGTCTATTCCGACTACTCGAACGAGATGTCTGGCAATCCCACCGAGGAGGAGTAGCCTCGCGATGAAGTTTCCCCTCCTTGTTGTGGCAAGCGCTGCGCTGCTGACGCTGGCAGCCGGCTGCGGTGGCTCTGACGAAACGGGCTCTGGCACACAGGGGGATGCGGTCCCCCCTGATCCGTGGGTCGAACCGCCACCCGCGGCGGACAAGAACCCCGATCCCACGATCGTGGAGGTCGATCTCGAGGCACGAGAGGCGCAGAAGAGCTTCCTCGAGGGCAAGGCCACCGCGGTCCTGGCCTACAACGGCACGGTCCCCGGGCCGCTGATCGAGGCGAACGTGGGCGACACGCTGATCGTCCACTTCAAGAACAGCTTGCCGGAGGAGACGACAATCCACTGGCACGGCATCCGGCTGCCGAACGACATGGACGGCGCGCCGGCCGTGCAGCAGCCGATCGCGGCCGGAGACACGTTCACCTACAAGTTCACGCTGCGGGACGCGGGGTTCTTCTGGTTCCACCCGCACGTGATGGAAGAGGAGCAGATCCGGAGGGGCCTCTTCGGCGTGATCCGGGTGCGCGGTCCGAACGAGCCGGAGGCCGACGACGAGAAGATCGTGGTGCTCAACGACGTGCTCCTCAAGGAGGACGGAGGCTTCGACGACGAGGTCGACGATGACATGATCATGCTCGGCCGCGAGGGGAACGTGCTGCTCGTCAACGGCAGGACGATGCCCACGCTCGAGCTCGAGCCGGGCGCGCTCACGCGGCTCCGGATCGTCAACGTGGCGAACGGCCGCTTTTTCAACCTCGCGCTTCCCGGTCACACCTTCCGGGTCATCGGCACCGACGGCGGGCTGATCCCGAAGCCCTACGACGCCGAGCGGCTGCTGGTCGCGCCGGGCGAGCGCTACGACGTGCTCCTGATCGGCCAGGGGGAGCCGGGGGAGGAGATCGTCCTGACCAACGAGGCCTACGCGCGCGGGCACGACACCGGGGAGGCGGCGCCGATCCCGCTCGCCACGGTGCGCATCGGCGCAGGACCTGCGCTCTCCGGTCGCACGCTGCCGGACTCGGGCCCTGCCATCGAGCGGCTGCCCGGGGGGGCGGCGGACACGACGATCACCTTCGACGAGAGGTTTTTCCAGGGAGAGCTCAAGTTCCTCGTCGATGGCAACGCCTACCCGGACGTGCCGCCGATCAACGTGGAGAACGGCTCGACGCACGTCTTCGATCTGAAGAACGACGCGGAGATGGACCACCCGTTCCATCTGCACGGCTTCTTCTTCCAGGTCCTGGCCAGGGACGGCGTCGCCGTGGCCGACGACGCGCTCGCCAACAAGGACACGCTGATCCTGCCCCAGCTGTCGACGACCACGATCGTGGCCCGTTTCGACGAGCCCGGCGACTGGATGTACCACTGCCACATCCTCGAGCACGCCGAGCGCGGGATGATGGGAGAGATCGTCGTCAGCCCCTGAGATCGAGCGTCAGCATCAGAGAAAAGCCGTCTCGGCATCTCCCGAGAACGTCGGGGCCGTTGACCGCGAATCGGCCCCGACGGTGGCAACGTGGTCGCCTGGAGCGAGCGGTCCTTGCGCAGCGCGATCTGCACGGCCGCAGCTGCGCCGCTGGCCTAATGGCTCCCGCAGGCGTGTTTCTCCCCCGGCTTGCCCGGGCAGCCGTTCTTCTCCGCCTGAGGAGGCTCCTCGGTGACTCCCTGAGGCGCCTTCTCGGCCTCTGGCTCCGCGGGGTCGCCCGCTGGGCTGGCCGGCGCGGGAGCGCTTCCGCCGCAGCCGACGAGCGCGGCCATCATTCCACCCAGCGCCATCCGCGCCAGCGTCTTTCCTGTGCGTTCAGCCATGCGTTCCTCCGAAGCGCGGCGCCTGTGCCGCTCTCGTGACCGGATCAGTTACACCGGATTGCGCTCGATTTCCAGATCGCTCCTGGATTTCACTTGCCGGTGTGGCAGTCCTGGCCACAGCGGCTCGGCCGGGTGAAACGTCCCGCGAGCTCGACCGTGCAGTCGACGGCGACCCGCCGCCCACCACCGTCGCTCCGCAGGGCGCCCGCGCGGCGCCGCTCGCCACGGTGGACGGAGCTCCGCCGCCGCGTGTGAGCTTCCGTTGATGGCGCCCCCCGAGCTGGTACGTTCGCTCGCCGGGGAGAGTGGGTGTAAGAAGTCCGAGCGTCGATCGTCGGCGGACAGGGAGCCGAACCATGAACCACGACCATCACCACACCCATGGCCACCCTCATCCCGCCGGCCCGGAGCGGGCGAAGGACCCGGTCTGCGGGATGACCGTCTCGCCCGAGACGGCGAAGTGGCATCACGAGCACGGCGGCCAGACGTACTTCTTCTGTAGCCAGCGCTGCCTTGCCAAGTTCCAGGCAGATCCCGAAAAGTACGCGCCTGCACAGCCGACGACCGAGGGGGAGAAGCCTCCGGCGAAGCCGGTCGACGCCGGCAAGGCGGCCCGCGGCGCGGCGCCACCGCAAGCTGGCAGCGGCCAGGGGATCTACACGTGCCCGATGCACCCCGAGGTCCGACAGACCGGACCGGGAACGTGCCCCACGTGCGGGATGGCTCTCGAGCCGATCGAGCCGGTCCAGCCGGCGACGCGCGTCGAGTACGTCTGCCCGATGCACCCCGAGGTCGTCCGTGCGGAGCCAGGATCCTGCCCGATCTGCGGGATGGCCCTCGAGCCGCGCACGGTGACGCTCGAGGACGCGCCGAACCCCGAGCTCGTGGACATGTCCCGGCGCTTCTGGGTGAGCGTCCCGCTGAGCCTCGTCGTCCTCGTGCTGGGGATGTCCGAGATGATCCCGGGCCAGCCGGTGCAGCACCTCCTTGGCCGCTGGTTCGTCTGGATCGAGTTCGCCCTCGCCACGCCCGTGGTGCTCTGGTGTGGCGCTCCGTTCTTCGAGCGCGGCTGGGCCTCGATCAAGAGCCGGCACCTCAACATGTTCACCCTGATCGCCATCGGAACGGGCGCCGCGTACGCGTACAGCGTCGTGGCGACGCTGGCGCCAGGCATCTTCCCCCACACCCTTCGCCACGGCGGCGCGATCCCGGTCTACTTCGAGGCGGCGAGCGTCATCATCTCGCTCGTGCTGCTCGGGCAAGTCCTCGAGCTCCGCGCCCGCAGCCGGACGAGCAGCGCGCTGAAGGCGCTCCTCGGCCTCGCCCCGAAGACCGCCAGGCGCCTCGGCGCGGACGGTCGGGAAGAAGACGTCTCGCTCGAGCTCGTGCAGCCCGGCGATCGGCTCCGCGTGCGACCGGGGGAGAAGGTGCCGGTCGACGGCGAGGTCCTCGAGGGGAGCAGCGCGGTCGACGAGTCGATGGTCACGGGAGAGCCGATCCCGGTCGAGAAGACGCCCGGCGCCCGCGTCGTCGGCGGCACGGTCAACGGCACAGGCGGCTTCGTGATGCGGGCCGATCGCGTTGGGCGCGACACCCTGCTCGCCCGGATCGTCCAGATGGTGGGCGATGCGCAGCGCAGCCGCGCCCCCATCCAGCGCCTCGCGGACGCCGTCGCGGAGTACTTCGTACCCGTCGTGATCGCGATCGCGGTGCTCACCTTCGTGGTCTGGCTGCTCATCGGGCCGGAGCCGCGGTTCTCGCACGCGCTCGTCAACGCGGTGGCGGTGCTCATCATCGCGTGCCCGTGCGCGCTCGGTCTCGCCACGCCCATCTCGATCATGGTCGGGACGGGACGCGGCGCGACGGCCGGCATCCTGATCAAGAACGCGGAGGCGCTCGAGACGTTCGAGAAGGTCGACACCCTCGTCGTCGACAAGACCGGCACGCTGACCGAGGGCAAGCCGAAGCTCGCCTCCGTGGCGACGCTGGGCGACCTCCCGCCGAACGAGATCCTCCGGCTCGCGGCCAGCCTGGAGCGCGGCAGCGAGCACCCGCTTGCGAGCGCGATCGTCGCCGGGGCCCTCGAGCAGAAGCTCGAGCTCCTGCCGGCAGAAGGGTTCCGGTCGATCACGGGCAAGGGCGTGGTCGGCACGGTGGACGGGCGCTCGGTCGCGCTCGGCAACCTCAAGCTCTTCGAGGAGCTCGGCGTCGCGCCGGATGATCTCTCGCGTCGAGCCGAGGAACGTCGACAAGAAGGCCAGACGGCGATGCTCGTGGCCGTGGATGGCAAGGCCGCCGGCCTCGTCGCCGTGGCCGACCCCGTCCGCGCATCGACCGCCGAGGCCGTCCGGCTCCTCCGCCAGGAGGGCATCCACCTGATCATGCTCACCGGCGATAGCCGCACGACTGCGGAAGCGGTCGCCAAGAAGCTCGGCATCGAGCACGTCGAGGCAGAGGTGCTGCCCGACCAGAAGGCAGCCGTCGTGAAGCGCCTCCAGGCCGAGGGCCGCATCGTGGCGATGACGGGCGACGGCATCAACGACGCGCCCGCGCTCGCCCAGGCGCACGTCGGCGTCGCCATGGGCACCGGGACCGACGTCGCCATCGAGAGCGCCGGGATCACGCTCGTGCGCGGCGAGCTCAGCGGACTCTTGCGCGCCCGGCGGCTCAGCCGGGCGACGATGCGCAACATCCGGCAGAACCTCTTCTTCGCCTTCGTCTACAACGCGCTCGGCGTGCCGATCGCGGCGGGCGTCCTCTATCCCGTCCTCGGGCTGCTCCTCAGCCCCATGCTCGCCAGCGCAGCCATGAGCCTGAGCTCGGTGTCGGTCATCGGCAACGCCCTCCGGCTGCGCCGGGTCGAGCTCTGATCGAACTGCCGGCGTCAGCGTTCCGGCACTTCACAGAACCCAGCGTCGGCTGAGCCCTCGAGGAGCAGGCACGCGCCCGCGTCGCCGCAATCCTCGTCCGTCGAGCAGGGGGCGGGCTGGACGTTCGTCTCCGTGCCGCCGCTCGGCGGCACCGCGCCATCCGAGCAGGCGACGCACCCCAGAGACACAGCGGTCACAGCGCAGTACAGCAGCCGAAGATGTCGTGCCATGGCAATGACTCCGTGAAGCGCCTCGATGATGGGCGGCGGCCCCCGGCTCGTCCCGGGGGCCGTGGCCTGGATGCCCCCGGAACCGCTCGGCTTTCTGAATCAAGAGGCCCGGGACGAACCCGGGCACGACGCGGTAGTCTAGCGGGTCCCCGACGGAAGGAAATAAATTTCCGCATGCTTCGAGACAAGCAGCTGCGCCTCGTCTACTCGCTCCTGAAGCCGGCGCTGCGCATGGCGGCGCGCTTCAACGTCCCGGTGCGCGCCATCGCAGACCTGGTGCGGCTCGGCTACTACGAGGTGCTCGCGAAGCAGGGCCTGAGCGGTATGGAGATCGCGCGCGTCTTCGGCCAGACGCCGCGGCACATGCGGTCCCTGGCGCAGCGGCTGAACAGCAACTTTTTCGCGGCGGAGACGGATGTCGGGATCGTGCGCGAGGTGGAGGAGGCGGTCGCCCTGAACCGGCCGACGAAGAAGCAGCTGCCCAAGTTGCTGCCGGCGGCCGATCCGGAGGCGCTCGACGCCGCGGTGGCGCAGCTCCTCTCGGACGAGCGGATCGAGGTCGGGGAGGACGGGCACCTGTCCATCGGGCGCCGCTACGTCGTGATGACGTCCGACGGGTTCAACCAGCGCATCGACGCGCTCAACCACCACCTCGACGGGCTCTACCGCGCGACCGTGCAGCGGCTGATCCACGACGAGCGCCGGGCTGTGATGATCAAGACCATCACCATCTCCGCCCGCCCCGACGAGCTCGACGCCTACCTGAAGAAGCTCGAGGGCGAGCTGCGGCGGGAGCTCGCGGCCCTCGAGGAGTCGGCCACGTTCGCCGGTCAATCCGGCCAGCGGTTCACCCTCGGCCTGGCCGTCAGCGCCGCCGATCCCGACCTGAAGGAAACCTAGTTCCGAAAAAGTTCCAGATGGGGAACTTGATTTCCTCAGCGGAGCATCCAAGCTGATCGGGCGCCCCGACGTCGGATCGCGGTCTCTCCAGCCGGACTCGGTCCTCCGAGCCCGGAGCTGCCGAGGCGCGTGGGCGGTCCGGCTGATCAGGCGCGCGACGTGGCGGGCTCCGTCGAGGGCGAGGAGAGAGGCAATGATGCGTACTCATCTGGGCTTTGTGGCTTTGGTGGTGGGGTGTCTGGCGGCCGGATGTGTCGTTGTTCAGGACGACGAAGGGCCCGGCAGCGCGAGCGGTTCGGGCGGCGGGGGCGGCTCGGGGGGCGGGGGCGGTTCGGGAGGCGGGGCGGTTCGGGAGGCGGGGCGGTTCGGGAGGCGGGGGCGGTTCGGGAGGCGGGGGCGGCTCGGGGGGCGGGGGCGCGGGGTCAGGCGGCGGGAGCTCCTGCCCGGTCCCGGCGGGCGATCGGGCACGCGTTGAGGCGATCGTCACGGCGTCGGTCGCAAGCGCGTCGTGGATCACGGGCAACAGCCACGGCCACGGCGCATTCGCTAGCCGTGGCTTCGGCACGGCCGTCCCGCTCACGACCACGGGGGTAATTTACTCGGCGACCCTCGCCGAGGCGTGCACGGAGCCGAAGACGTTCGACCCGACGTGCGATGAGCCGGAGGAGGGCGCGGGCGAGCCCACGCGTTGCTCGCAGCTTGCGTGTGAGGCCGCCGGGAAGCTCTCCGCCAAGGTCTGGCTCGACGGGCTGCCCGCGACGGTGCCGGCCGACCCGCCTCCGGGCGACGTGACGCTGCGCAAGATGGAGCACACCACGCGCTACGAGGAGGTCGGCACCGACGGCCTCGATCTCCGATGGGACGGTGAGGTCGAGATATCGCTGGCGGACGGGTTCTCCGCGACGTGGACGCCAGAGGGCGCGGCGAGCATCGCCGGCGGCGAGGTATCGAGCGGGATCCTCTCGGATGAGATCACCGGTGTCGCGCCGGAGGCGATCGTCTTCGATCTGGCGTTCGGTGAGGAGGCGCCGGCCGGCGAGCTGCTCTACGGCACGGACGCCATCGCCTCGGTGACGGACGTCGGCGTCACGTGGGTAGGAGCTTGCGCGCCGTAGCCCGATGCGGCTGATCGTCCCCGCGATGTACGTGGTGCGGCGGAACCTTCAACTCCGCCGGGCCGCGCCCGCGGCGCCGCCTGCTGTGGCTCCAGCGCGGCCCGTGGCGGAGGAGGTCGCGCAGACCTGATCGCGCTGCGCAGCGACTTCCGTTCCGCGCCCGCGCGGCGCCCTGGCCGCCTCAGGGCACGCTGTGGTGTCCCGCGCCGGCCGCCCCGCCCGGCCGCATCTGCGCCACCTGCTGGCATGCGGCGGCGCAGCGGCGGCACTCGTCGGCGCAGGCCTTCATCTGCGCGTCCCCCGTGAACCGGCCACAGCTCTGGGCGCAGAGCTCGCAGATGGTCGCGCACGCGGCCGTGACCTGGTTGTGTTGCGGCGAGCCGCGCAGCAGGAACGTCGCGGTCGTCTCGCAGATCTCGGCGCAATCCTGTAGGAGCCGCATGTGGGAAGGCTCCACGTGGGAGCCTCCCATCTCGAGGCAGTACTGGATCGACTGGACGCAGATCGACTGGCAGTTCTGGGCCTCCTGGGCCGTGTCCACGAAAGCCTTGCTCTGAGTAGTCCCCTTGTGTGCCATGTGTTCCTCCCTCCGTTTAACGGTGTTTCTCGGTGTCTCGTGAGCTCATGCCATGCGCGCTCGTCTGACATAAGGCCGGCCGGCTGAGTGGTATATTCGTCCAATTGATCCAGTTCGTCACGTCGGAGCTTTCCGCATATGGACTTCGGCGTGTGGCTGAACAGGCGCGTACCCCGCGCGAACGTCCGTGTCGTCCTGCGCTTCGATCCAAGGGACGAGGGCGCGTCGGGACGTGATGCAAAAATGTGACCGAAGCGGTCACTCAGAGACTCCTGAGTGATCTGGTCATGGCGGCGCCCGGTACGCCGCACGAGGAGACCGCAGGCGCGTGCGAGGTCGCTCCCCAATTTGTGATCTGAACTGCATCATGCACAACGTGCCGCGCTGGCCAGCTCGCCCGACGTCCTCCGCGGTCCGAGTAATCTGCTTGCGGGTGGCACATTCCTCCGTCAAGGAATTCAGACGGCACGGACAATGACTGTAACCGCACCGAGCACACCACCGTCATCTTGGCTGGAGGTCTTCATGCGTTCCTGGAGATTGCTCGCTCTCGCTGGTTGTGGACTGACGTCGGCCTGCACGGGGGCAGGGCCCAGCGACCCGTCGTCCGACGCGACCCCGTCGCCAGATGCACCCGTCTGCGCGACGTCGGCGGAGTGCGGCGCGACCCCGGAGACGCCGCTGTGCGACGCGGCGACCGGCGCGTGCATAGGGCTGCCGCCGGGACATCCGCTCGGCGTGAAGGACGGCAGCCCGTCCTCGGTGGCGCTCGTGCCCGTCTTCGAGCCGGACCGACTGCGACAGCCGACCGACCTCGCGTTCCACCCGGAGCGGCCAGGCGAGCTCTGGGTCGTCAACCGGAAGGACGACAGCGTGATCATCATCACGAACCCAGGCGGTCCCGACATGAGCGCGACCCGCCGCCACGATCCGGCCGCCTCTCACTTCATGCACCGGCCGCCAGCGCTCGCTTTCGGCGCAGAAAACACCTTCGGGGTGTGCGGCGACAACGACAACGGGGGCGACTACTTCACGGGGCCATCGCTCTTCTCGGCGGATCTCGAGGTCTTCGCCGAGCGGACGCCCGACGGCCTCGGGTCACACCTCGACATGCTGCACTCCAGCCCTTTCTGCAAGGGCATCGCTCACGCCGAGGCCAACGTCTACTGGGTCTTCAACGGCTATGGGAAGTCGATCGACAAGTACAACTTCTCGCATGATCATGGCCCCGGCAACGACGACCACTCCGACGGCGAGATCTACCGGTACGCGCGGGGCGAGGTGCTGGGCGTCGACGATGTGCCGAGCCATCTGTTCTACAACGCCGAGGATCGAGGCCTCTACATCGCCGATACAGGCCACAAGCGTGTGCTCAGGCTCGATACGGCGAGCGGGGAGATCGGAAGGAGTTTCTCTGGCCAGGAGCCTGTCGAGGCACGCAAGTACGTGGACGGAGCCACGCTGCTCGAGCTCGTCCCACCGGGGACGGTCGAGGCGCCGAGCGGGATCGAGGTCCACGAAGGCCTCGTCTACCTCACCGATCACGCGACCAGCCGGTTCCACGCGTTCGACCTGACCGGGCAGCCGGTGCGCACGCTCGACACGGGTCTGCCCCCGGGCTCGCTCGCCGGGCTCACCTTCGGGCCCGACGGCAAGATCTACTTTGTCGACATGCTGTCGAGCCGGGTTTACCGCATCGATCCCATCCTTTGAGTGAAGGTGGTTCCTCAAGGATCTAGCGATCACGGAACCGCGTCTCGGGTCCGTTACCCGTGCTCACTTTCGAGGAACGGGGACAGCAGCGCGTACGTGGCCTCGGGGCAGTCGTCGTGCAAGGAATGCCCGCAGCCCGGCACGATATGCGCTTCGACGGCGGGCAGTCGCGCGGTGAACCGGTCGACGAGGCGGACCGGGAAGTAGCGGTCCTGGCCGCCCCACAGGAGCAGGACCGGTGCCCGGACAAGGGGCAGATCGCGTTCAGTCTCTGCCCACTTCACTGACCGCTCGATCCGCAGCATGGCCGCACGGTGGTGCGGCGACCGCGCCGCGCGCGCCGCCTCGTCCACCAGGTCCTCGGGGATCCGCTCCCGATGGACGAAGGACTTCCGCAGCATGTGGCGCATCGAGCGCTTGAACATCAGGCGAACGGCGAGCTCGCCGAGGAGCGGACAACGCATGAGACGGAACTCCCACGCGTCCTCGACGTCCAGGCCGCCGGGAGCGATCAGGGCCAACCGGCTGACCCGACCCGGGTGGCGCTCCGCGAACCGCAGCGCAAAGCCGCCTCCCCACGAGTGGCCGACGATCGCCGTCCGTGGCAGCGCGACGGCGTCGAGGAAGGCGCCGATCGATTCGGCGACAGCATCGGCATCGTACCGGAAGGCTGTGTCGCGGACCTCTGTGAGCCCCTGTCCCGGCGGGTCGAGCGCATAGACCGTGTGGCGTCTGGCGAGGACGGCGATCATCGCGCGGAAGTTGAGCCGCCAGCCACCGGCACCCGGAAGGAGCAGCACCGGCGGGCCGGTCCCGGTCCGCGCGTAGTGGAATCGGGCGATCGCGGTGTCGACGTAGCGCGCGTACGTCACCAAGAGCTGACGTTGCCGGTGGGCGGGCATTACAGGGCGCTGAGAGACGATCCTGTCTGCTGCATACTGCGGCATCTTCCGGACCGACGTGACCGCGGATCCCGAGGGACGTGACGGCCCGTTCCGGCGGGGGTGACGGCCCGTTCGCGGCGCTCGCCCTTGAGCTCGATGCCGCTCGGCCCATCCAGGCGATGGCCTGCGTCACTGATCCGAGAAATAAGCTCCGGGGGATACGCCGATGAGCCGACGAAACGCCGCGACGAAGGCGCTCGAAGTATCGTAGCCCACGCGGGACGCGACGACCGCCACGGGTGCTCGCTCCGCGAGGTAGGCGAGCGCGGCGCGCACGCGAAGGTGGGCACGCCATTGCCCAAAGGACATCCCGGTCTCTGCGAGGAAGACTCGCGCGAGCGTGCGCGCGCTCGCACCGACGGCGCGCCCGAGCGCGGCGAGGGTCCGTCGGTCCGCAGGATTGGCGGTGAGCGCGTCGGCCACGCGCTTGGCACGGACGTCGACTGGCATGGGTACCTCGATCGTGGTCACCGAGAGCGGCTCCAACAGGTCGCAGACGACCGCCTCCGCGCGGGCGCGGGCGTGCGCTGCGAGGTCCGGCCGCGCGAGGTAGCCGATGAGCTCACGCAGCAGGCTCCCCACGCCGACCGCCGTCGGCGCCCGCCAGGCGATGGGGCACCGGCTCACGCCGAAGTACAGGCTCTGCATCGTGGCGGGACGCGACGCCTCGACCGCGTGCGGGATCCCCGCCGGGATCCAGAGCGCCCGCGTCGGCGGCAGCACCCACGTCCGCCCGGCGGCGCTCACGGCGAGGACCCCGCGCGCCGCCCACGCCAGCTGATGGGCCGGGTGATCGTGCCAGTCGTACCGCTCGCCAGATGCCAGCTCGAAGCTGCCGACGACGATCGCGCTGGCGGCCTGCCCGGTGACACGTTGTCCGGATCGCGACATCGATTGGCATAATAGCTCGTTGTAGCCACGGCTGCGGCGCCTTACCGTCTGGTCATGGCGATGAATCGAGTGCACACCTGGCTCTGCGCGTCCGAGCGCTGGGCACGCGGCGTCGAGGAGCGGTACCTCCCCTGGGCACTCGCCGGCGTCGAGCTCGGCGACAATGTCCTCGAGATTGGCCCCGGCTACGGCGCGACGACGCGCGTCCTGCTCGATCGGGCGCCGGCGCTGACGGTCCTGGAGGTCGATCCGCGCTTGTCGGACCGGTTATCGGAGCGCTTCGGCGCGAAGCTCCGCGTCGTCCAAGGCGACGGCGCCGCGATGCCGCTACCGAGCGAGAGCTACTCGGGCGTCACGTGCTTCACGATGCTGCACCATGTGCCATCGGCCGGAGCGCAGGACCGGCTCTTCGCCGAGGCGTTCCGGGTCCTGCGGCCCGGCGGCACGTTCGCGGGCGCCGACGGCGTGGCGACCCTCGGATTCCGGCTGCTCCACCTCTTCGACACGATGGTCGTGGTCGACCCGACGACGCTGCCACACCGGCTGGCCACGGCGGGGTTCGTCGACATCGACGTCGCCGTCAGGCCGCGCAGTGCGTTCAAGTTCCGCGCGCGCAAACCCGTGCGGCATTGACAGCGCCTTCGAGCGCAACGAGGAAGTGGATGACGACCTGGTACGAACGGCTTCTCCGTAGCATGAACGGCCGTCAGCAGCGCGGCGCCGACGCTCCCGCCGCGGCGACCTCGGTCTCGCGCTTCATCCGCCACCTCCGGGAGCTCGGTCGTGGCGACGTCGCCGTCGCCGGCGGCAAAGGCGCCAACCTGGGCGAGTTGATCGGCGCTGGCTTTCCTGTTCCGGACGGCTTCGTCGTGACCACGGCGGCGTACGATGACTTCATCCTGAAAAGCGGCCTGGCCGAGGCCATCACCGGGACTCCCGACAGCGCCTATCCAGGCGGCGAGGCCCTCCGAAAGGCTATCGAGGCTGCCGCGCTCCCGGACGACCTCGCGAGCGCCGTTGTGGCTGCGTATCAGCAGCTCGGTCACGGCCCCGTCGCCGTCCGCTCCAGCGCCACCGCCGAGGACCTCCCCCATGCGGCCTTCGCCGGCCAGCAGGACACATTTCTCAACGTCCTCGGTCCGGCGGCGCTGCTCGCCGCCGTGCAGCGCTGCTGGGCGTCGCTCTGGACCGATCGCGCCGTCGCCTACCGCGCACGCCAGGGCATCGATCCGCGCGGCATCAAGCTCGCCGTGGTCGTCCAGCGCATGATCCCCGCGGAGGTCGCGGGCGTCCTCTTCACTGCCAATCCCGTCACAGGCGCGCGCGACGAGATCGTCATCGATGCGAGCCCCGGCCTCGGCGAGGCCGTCGTCTCCGGTCTCGCTACACCCGACCATTACGTCCTGCGCCGGAGCCACCTCGGTCTCCGTATCGTCGCGCGACGCCGCGGACGGCGCGAGGTCCTTGTGCGGCCGCGCGCGGACGGCGGCACCGAGCAGGTCTCCGCGTCCGCCGACGAAGCGCCGGATCCCGCGCTCCCGGACGCAACGCTCCGGGCGCTCGCGCGTCTCGGCGCCGCCGTGGCGCGCCACTTCCGCGGACCGCAGGACGTCGAGTGGGCCGTGGTCTCGGGTACCCCCTGGCTCTTGCAGGCCCGTCCGATCACCACCTTGCCGGCGCATGGGCCGCACCGACCGACGAAGCAGGAGGCGTTCGCCAGCATGTTCGCCGACATGCTCGCAACACGGCCCTATCCCATGGACCTCACCACCTGGGGCCCCGGCCTCTACGGCGCTGTTCTGCGCGCCTCGGCGCACTTCGGGCTCGCGGGCCTGCCCTTCGCGCGGATGTTCGTCGAAGACGACGGCGTCATCCTCCGACTGCGCGACGACGCGAGCTATCGCATCACCCCACGTGTCTTGCTCGCGCCGGCGTACCTGCTGTGGTACTGCGCGCGCCACGATCCTCGCCGCTGGCGCGACCTCCCGACGATTCCGGAGGCCCAGGCTCGCGTTCGCGAGCTCGATCGGCGCGATCTTCAGAAGCTCTCATGGGAAGCGCTCATCGCCATGATCCACGAAGCCGTCGCGCTCCCCGAGCCGCTGCTCGGCGTGCCCCGCCGCCGCTACGGCCCGCGCGCGATGGCGGCGGTCGGGTTGCTCCGGGCCGTGCTCTGGCTCGTCCAGCAGGACGACCAGCTCGACGTGCTCCAGTCCGGCGTCGAGACGCACACGCTGGCGACCAATCGCGCGCTCGAGAGTCTGGCCGCGCAGGTCCGCGGCGACCCCGCCCTCGCCGATCTGTTCGCCCGGCACGAAGCCGAAGCCCTCGCCGACGCGCTCCAGGCGTCGGCCGCCGGCGGCGGCTTCCTTCGTGATTTTCACGGCTTTCTCTACCGCTACGGCCACCGCGAGACCTCCATCTTCGCCGTGCTCGAGCCGACCTGGAAGGACGCACCGGAGGTCGTCCTGGGCCTGCTGAAGGGCCTCGCGGCCACGCCGCCGAGGCCCGCGCCGTCGCAGCCGCCCTGGGAGGCCGCGCGCGATGAGATCCTCACGCTGGGGCCGCTCAAGCCCGCGCTGCTGCGCGCCGCCTTCCTCCGGATCCTCGCCGAGGCGCGCTGTTTCACCGAGATCCGTGAGGACACCCACTTCTACAGCACCATGCCGATGCCCGTCCTCCGCCGCACCCTGCTCGAGCTGGGACGGCGACTCGTCGGCGCCGGCGTGCTCGACACCTCCGCGGACATCTTCCACCTGCGACTCGACGAGGTGGAGGGCGTGAACGGCACGTGGCCGCCCAGGCCCGCGCTCGCGGCCGCGCTGCGCTCGACCATGGAGCGACGCCGCGCGCGGCGCGCCGCGCTGGCCGACACACCCGTCGTGGACCCGCGGCGCGTTCACCGGCCCGACCCGCCGGCGGACGTGCTCGTGCGCGGCACGCCGGGCAGCCCTGGTGTCGCGGAGGGCCCCGTGCGCGTCATCCGCGATGGCGCAGAGTTCGGCACGCTGCGCCCGGGCGACGTGCTCGTCGCCCCGTTCACGACCCCCGCCTGGACCCCGTTGTTCCAGCGCGCCGCCGCGGTCGTGGTGGACAGCGGCGGCGCGGGCTCGCACGCCGCCATCGTGGCACGCGAGTACGGCATCCCCGCTGTGATGGGCGTCGGCGACGGCACCCGTCGGCTCAAGGACGGCGATCCGGTCCGCGTGGACGGCAACCGCGGCGTGGTCCTCGTGCGTACGTGACCGCCCAGCATGGCCCCTGGCTCACGACCCCTCTAGTCTGGATAAGTTCGCGGTCGACGGGCGTCCACTCCTGCGCTCTGTCAGAGCCCGCGGCACCTCATCTCAAGATGCGGGTGTTCCTGGACTTTGCCTCCGCGCTGCTCGGCGCACCGCGGCCACGAGACGGCATGTCACGGCTGGCAGCGCAAGGGCGAGCCCCCTCGAGCGCGAACTCGGGCCGCTCGTGACGCGCTCCCGTGAGCCTCGCCCTGCTCGAGGCCTCGGCATTGACCGCTAGCTGCGGGCCCCGATCTGTCCCCGATCCATCCATGCACGCGCCAGGTTGGCCGCAACGACACCTGCCACGAGCCCGCCGATCAGCCCGACCGCCTCGCCGAACAAGAGCGCGCTGCATCGAAGCGCGGCGACCGAGCCCACGCCGAGCACCATCCCAATGGCTGTCGTGGCACGGTGATCGCTCGGCACCCGCGGCACGAGCAAGGCCAGGGACAGACCAAGCATCGCGCCCACCGCAACGCACGCCCCCGGCATCGTGCAGCATGTCCCCGAGCTCATGTCCGCACCCACACGGCAGCACGGGCGCAAGACGGAGAGCGGAAGAGCCAGCGTCGCGAGCCCCGCCAGGAGCCCACGCCGCGCGCCGCGCAGCAGCCACGTCCCACGCCACTCGATGAATACCCAGACCAGCAGGGTGACGGGCACCCACACGATCGCGTCCGGCCCGACGGCGACCAGAGCGGCCGCGGCAGATGCCGCGGCGACCACCGCCGCTCGAATGGCGGAGCTACGCAGCCGTCCGAGCTCGTATGCGCGCCTTGCCGCGCGGCGCGCTGCGTCGAAATCACTCCCCATCGGACCCTCCTAGCAGGAGTCGAAGACGCGCATAGGCGCGCGAGACCCGCTTGCGAAACGCTGGCGCATCGATCGCAGGGCGCGCGGTCCGGCCGAGCAGCGCGCCTATCGCCTCGGCCGCCGGCGCATCGAGCGAGGCGATCGCCGTGTCGAGCGCCTGGTGGAGCTCCCGTTCCACGAGAAGGCGCTCTGGATCGCGCGGCCCGTCGCTCCAGAGGAGCGCCGGGGCTTCCTCCACCCGCGCCTGGGTCGCGCGCGCCACGGCGCGTACCTCGTTGGCAAGCGCGGCATAGAACCACGGGAGCACGGGGCGGCCCGCGGTGAACTCGCTCGCCCGGGTGAACACCCGCTCGAGCGCCGACTGCGCCGCATCGGCTGCCCGATCCGGACCGACGCGCACGCGCGCGAAGCGGAGCGCCCGGGGGTAGAGCGCGCGGAAGAGGGGATCGAACGCGTTCCGCTCCCCCTGCGCGAGGCGCTCCATCCAACGGTTGAGCTCGTCTTCGGACGCCT
Source organism: Sorangium sp. So ce1128 (assembly GCA_051717205.1). Taxonomy (GTDB): domain Bacteria; phylum Myxococcota_A; class Polyangia; order Polyangiales; family Polyangiaceae; genus Sorangium. The sequence goes on along the minus strand of CP181432.1, from coordinate 11,460,148 downwards.
CGCGCATTCGCCGTCGTGCTTACTGCGGCGCCGGCGCCGGTTGCCGCTTGCTCATGCAGCAAGCGCCGCCTGTGCAGCAGGACGACCCCGGGTAACAGCAGTCGCCGGTGTAGTGCTCGTACGCAGCGACTCCGCCCGCGCCGAGCGCCCCCACGAGCACGAGGCCACCGGCAACCCTCGTCCACGACCTCCGAAGCCTGTCCAACATCGTCGACACCTCCTGGTCCTTCTAGGCGCGAGGACGCGAAGCGTGACCGCCGGGGCGTCGATTTTTTTTTGAGGCAGGCTCGGCGGGGAGCGGCGGCGCCATCCGGGGGAAGCGGTGGCCGATGAGGGTGGTGCAGAGGGCGGCGCAACCCTATAGTGTGACCCGGCCGGTTCTGGGTCGTGGAGCCGGGCGCACGCGATGGACACAGCAGGTCTTCGCGAGCTGCCCGTGACTTCCATCGGTGCGAGTGACCTTCCCGGTCACTAATCACGTTCGAGGAAAATCGCTTGGCGAAGGACGCGCCAGGTGCTAGCTGGAGGCGCACGTCCCAGAGGGAGCGAGCCATGAGTTCGTTGACGAGACGACAGGCATTGGTAGGGGGCGCCCTGACTACCGCGGCGGGCGCCATGACGCTCGCCGGGCGAGCGGCCGCTGCGCAAACAGGCGGAGGCACACGTGGATGGGAAGGCAGCTACAGCGGCGGCCGTCCCGACGTGGAACCCCAGCCGCCGGGCCAGCCCGGCAAGGACTACACGCCCGTCATCACGCCGAACGGCGCCGCCCTGCCGTTCAAGATCGTGAACGGCGTGAAGGTCTTCCACCTCACGGCGGAAGAGGTGGACCACGAGTTCGCTCCAGGCCTGCGCGCGAAGTGCTGGGGCTACAACGGTCGCGTTCACGGCCCGACCATCGAAGCGGTCGAGGGTGACCGCGTGCGCATCTATGTGACGAACAAGCTCATCGCGCCGACCACGATCCACTGGCATGGTGTGTTCCTGCCGAGCGGGATGGACGGCGTCGGCGGTCTCAGCCAGCGCATCATCATGCCGAAGGAGACGTTCAAGTACGAGTGGACGTTCCGGCAGCACGGCACGTTCATGTACCACTCGCACCATGACGAGATGACGCAGATGGCGCTCGGGCTCATGGGCATGATCGTCGTGCATCCGCGGCGGCCGAGCGCCGACTACCGGGTCCAGCGGGACTTCGCCATGCTCCTCAGCGAGTGGGCGATCCCGGCCGGTGCAAAGCGGCCCGATCCGAACGAGATGAGCGACTTCAACGTGCTCACCATCAACGCGAAGGCCTTCCCCGGAACGGCGCCGCTCGTCTGCAAGAAGGGCGATCGTGTCCGCCTCCGGTTCGGGAACCTGTCGGCCACGGACCACCACCCCATCCACCTGCACGGCCACTTCTTCAAGCTCGTGGCCACCGACGGTGGGCCGGTCCCCGTGGCCGGCCAGTGGCCCGAGACGACCGTGCTCGTGCCGGTCGGGTCCACGCGCGACGTCGAGTTCATCGCGGATGCACCGGGCGACTGGTCGCTCCACTGCCACATGACCCACCACGTCATGAACCAGATGGGTCACAACTTCCCGAACATGGTCGGGGTGCAGACCGGCACGCTCGACAGGAAAGTTCGCAAGCTGGTCCCGGGCTACATGACCATGGGCCAGGACGGCATGGGGGAGATGGCCGACATGAAGATGCCTGTGCCTTCGAACAGCATTCCCATGTCCGGTGGCCCCGGCCCGTTCGGCTCGATCACCATGGGCGGGATGTTCACGATCGTGAAGGTGCGCGAGAACCTGAAGAGCTACGACGAGGATCCGGGCTGGTACGACAATCCCCCTGGGACGGTCGCAGACAAGGCGAGCGCCGAGGATCTGGCACGGGACGGTATCAACGTATGAGATTTCCCATGTTCGGCAAAATGATGCTCGTGGTGACGGTCCTGGGGCTCGGGGCGTGCGCTTCCGCAGATCTGCCGCGTCCCGCGGGAAGCGCGGCGGACCCTTCTTCGGTCACCCCGGTCGATGCAGGCATCGGGGCGACCCGGGATGATTTCGATCCCGAGCGCGCCGCGCCGGCCGGCGCCGCGAACGACACCGGCCACGACCACGGCCAGATGGGCCACGACCACGCTCAGATGGGCCACGGCCAGCCGGCCCCATCCCAACAACAAGGGTCCGCGACGACGTACACGTGCCCCCATCACCCCGAGGTGCAGAGCCCGACCCCCGGAGTATGCCCGAAGTGCAAGATGGACTTGGTCCCCGCTGCACCCTCGAGCGCGCCCAAGCCGGCTACCCAGACGCCAGAGCCGGCCGGCAAGAGTGGCCACGGAGGCCACCCGTGACGCTTGACGCACCGCGGTTTCACGCTGCAGTGCTCTTGCTCGCCCTCGCCGGCTCCGGGTGCGTCGCCTCGAACGCCGGGATCGCCGCGGCGCGCGACACCGTCCACCGCCGCAGCGGACTGCGCGTCGCCGGTGACGAATCCGCGGATGCCGCCAGGGCACGCAAGGAGATCCTGTCGCGTCCGCTCACCGCCGACGCCGCAGCCCGGCTGGCACTCCTTAACAGCCCCGAGGTCCAGGCCGCGCTGGCCGAGGTCGGGGTCGCCCGCGCCGGGCTCGTCGCGGCCGTTCGACTTCCCAACCCCGAGGCGGAGCTCGCCGCCAACTTCCACTCGAATGAGGACTCGGTCGATCTCGAGCTCGACGCGACCATCGATGTGCTCGACCTCCTGCTGATCCCGCTTCGCGCGAGCGCCGCCAGCGACGATCTTGACGCGGCAGCGCTGGAGGCCGCCTCGGAGGTGCTCGGCATCGCGTTCAGGGCGAAGGTCGCCTTCTTCGAATACCAGGCTGCCGAGCAGATGCTGGAGCTGCGAAAGACTGTCCTCTACGCGACATCGCAGTCGGCGGACCTTGCTGGCAAGCTCCTCGAGGCCGGCAACGTCCCCGAGCTGGACGCGCTGACCGAACGTGCGCTCTTCGAGGAGTCGCGGATCGCGCTCACGCGGGCCGAGGAGCACGCGAGGGCCGCGAGAGAGCGCGTGAACATCGCGCTGGGACTCCACGGCAAGGAGGCGGCGGCCTGGCGGGTGTCGGGCAGGCTGGCGGATCCTGACGCGTTCGAGGCGCCGCAGCTCGAGCCGCGCGCCCTCGAGGCCAGCCTTCGGCTCTCGGCCCTCCGGAAGCGCTACGCTGCCTCAGCCGGGCGAGCGAACCTGGGCTGGACGAACGGGCTGCTCCCTCGCATCGGCGCAGGCTTCGGGGCCGAGCGCGAGGACGGTGAGTGGGGGTACGGTCCCCGTGTCGCGATCAGCGTGCCGCTCTTCTACCAGGGGCAGGGCGCGGTGGCTGCCGCGGACGCCGCCCGCGCTGCGGCGGAGAGCCGCCATGCCGCCGTGGCCACGACGGTCCGCGCGACGGCTCGATCGCTCACGTTCCGGCTGCGCGCCGCCCGGGAAAGCGCCCTCTTTTACAAGCGCACGCTCCTCCCGCTCCGGGATCGCATCGTGGAGGAGACGCTTCGCCAGTACAACGCGATGAACCTCCCGCCCTTCCAGGTGCTCAGCGCGAAGCGCGATCAGGTCGAGGCCGCGGAGGACTACGTCGAGCTCGTCCGCGAGTACTGGATCACCAGGGCTCAGACCGAGCTGCTCATGGCAGGCGGGCTCCCCGACATGCGCGACGAGCCGCTCCCGGTCGAGGGCTCGGGCGGCGGGGCCGACGAAGAGACGATGGACGAAGAGGGGCGTTGAGCCGCTGGAGCGGCTGGGCCCGTGCAACACGAGCGCTCTTGGAGGTGATGATGAGGTACATCCTGGTAACGATGCTCCTGGTGACCGGCTGCGGGTCCTCGACAACCGAGCCAGCGTCATCCGCAGAAGCGCACGAAGCGGCTGGCGCGCAGGCGGCGACGGCTGACGCGCACGGGGGCGGGAAGGGCATGCACGGCGCGGTCCCGGCGGTGTGCGAGGAGATTTCGAAGGCGTGCCACGACGTCGGTCACGGGCCGGGAGAGGCGGGGACCTGTCACGTGATCGGACACAAGGGCGACGTCGCAGCGTGCGAGAAAGAGCACCATCGGTGCCTGGCTCTCTGCGAGGAGCTGGCCAAGAAGACGTCCGTGAGCCCTGAAGGGGCTGGCCACTCATCGCACTGAGACGTCGTCCAGATCGAGATCTGGCGCTCGTCAAGCTGCCGCGGTGCGCGGGTCGCGCAGGGCCGCCAGCGCGAGGACCGCGTCCTCCGCGCTGACGAGAGCGCACCGGCGCAGCGCCTGCGTGACGCGTGCGAGCTTGGCGTCGTGCTCCTCGCCGGGTTGACCGATGCTGAGCTGGCGGCGGCATCGCCCTCGTCCGCGGACCATGCTGCGCACGGTCCGGCTGCGCCCGACGCCACGGCGGCCCCGACGGCGACCGCGGCTCACGCACCAGGTACACCCGGCGCTGCGCCGATGCCGGCGGCCGGCGGGCATGGATCGATGCCAGGAATGCCGATGCCGTCCGCTTCGGCGGGCAAGATGCCGATGGGCCCGACGCCGATGCGCCCGATACCCAAGGAACCGCCGATGCACCACGGCGAGCACGGGATGTGAATAGCGCATGCAAGCCCGACCGTGCCGTCGCCCTGCCGCGAGGGAGTTCAGCGCGGCCGCCGCAGATGTGCCTGAGCTCGGCCTGCGTCATCGACAAAACGCCTGGGGGATTCCAGTTCTGAACAATAGATCAGTGGCATCCGTGGTCACCTGAATATGTCCAATGTGACCTTACCGGTTACTTCTTGCCGTGCCCGCGATGGGCAGCGTTGCCACACCTGGGGCATCTTGGCTGCTTGAGAGCGCCCCCCGCGAACAGTGATTTGCCCGCCGGGGGCATTCCTTCCGAGGTGGGGGGAGTGGTACTGTTTTTGTATAGACACGGACATTGGTATCCCTACTACGAAAGGAGATCCCCATGCACCAGAGCACTCACGCGCGATTGATTGATTCCGCACTGGCGTGCGCCACGGCCTGCGAGCACTGTGCGTCCTCATGCCTTCGCGAGAAGGACGTGGCCATGATGGCCGAGTGCATTCTTCTGGATCGGGACTGCGCCGACCTCTGTCGGCTCGTCGCCGCCTTCGCGGGCCGAGGTAGTCGGTTTGTTCCTGAGCTGGCTGCTCAGCTCGCCCGCGTCTGTCTGGCATGCGCGGAGGAATGCGCGAGGCACGAGGCGACACACTGTCAGGCCTGCGCCGAGGCCTGCCGCCAGTGTGCCGAGATGTGCCGAAGCGTTGGAGCCGCAGCATGATGCCACGCCATCGCCTCGCCGTCCTCCTCCTCGCCGGAGTATCTGCGCTCGCGTACGCTTGCGGCGACTCGTCGTCGGATGCTCCCGCGATGGGCGGAGGAGAAACCGACGCGGCGTCGTTCGATCGGCAGTTCATCGACATGATGACGCCCCATCACGAGGGCGCCGTGATGATGGCCATGACAGCCCAGGAGCGGGCCGAGCACGAGGAGCTCAAGGCGATGGCCGACGAGATCGTCGCCGCGCAGAACCATGAAATCAGCCAACTCAAGAGCTGGCGGGAACAGTGGTACGGGAGCGCAGAGACGCCGCCCGTGGACGAGATGCCCATGCTGCCCGGCATGGAGCACGATTCGATGATGGACATGGTGCAGGCGAACGAGGAGCTGAAGACGGCGGAGCCGTTCGACCTGGCGTTCATCGACGCCATGATCCCGCACCACGAGATGGCGATCGACGCCGCCGAGATGGCCCAGCAAGAGGCCGAGCACGCCGAGATCAGGACGCTCGCCGACGGCATCATCGAGGCGCAGCAGCGGGAGATCGACCAGATGAAGGCGTGGCGAGCGGAGTGGTATCCGGAAGAGTAACGGCCGCGCCCGCGCGCGACGGAGCCTTCTCGCTGCCGGCGACGGGCCGCTTCCGTTCGCCGCTCACTTCTTCGGCGCGACGGCGATGGTGCCCTTGATCATCCCCATACCGCACTCGAACTTCAGCTCCCCTGCCTTCAGGTCGGGCAGGTCGATGGTGACCGGCTGCCCGGTCGGCAGCTCCTTGCGGATGCCGAGGCTCGGGAAGACGATCTCCTTGGTGCAGTCGCCGCTGTCGTGACGGACGAGCTTGAGCTGGAGCCGCTCCCCCTCGACCGCGGCGATCTTGTCGGGCACGAACGCGCCGTGGACCATGATCTCGACCACGCGCGGGGCCTTCTGTGGCTCGGCGCTCGCGGGCTGCGAGCAGCCGAGCACCGAGGCGACCGAGGTGATGCCGAGCGCGATCGAGAGGATTGCGTGCGTGATCTTCATGAGATTCTCCTTTCAGGTTCTGCGAGGAAGACGCGCGGGCCTCCGCCGCATTACGCTCAAGCGCGGCAGCTCAGCTCGTCTGCCGGAACCGGCGGAGCCGGAGGGAGCTGAGGAGCACCGAGACGCTCGACAGGCTCATGGCCGCGCTCGCCAGCACCGGCGACAGGAGCCAGCCGGTCAGCGGGTAGAGCGCGCCGGCGGCGATCGGGATGCCGATCACGTTGTAGATGAACGCCCAGAAGAGGTTCTGGCGGATGGTCCGCAGCGTCGCGCGCGAGAGCCCGAGCGCGGTGGGCAAGGCGGCGATGCCGCCGCGAAGCAGCGCCACGTCGGCCGCGGCGACCGCGATGTCGGTGCCGCTCGCGACGGCGATCCCCACGTGGGCGCCGGCGAGGGCGGGTGCGTCGTTGATGCCGTCGCCGACCATGGCGACGACGCGCCCGCGCTCGCGCTCCTCGCGCACGATGCGCGCCTTGTCCTCGGGGCGGACCTCGGCGAACACCTCGTCAATCCCGAGCTGCTGCGCCACCGCGCGGGCGGTCGCCTCGCGGTCGCCTGTCACCATCGCGACGCGCACGCCGAGCCGGTGCAGCGTGGCGACGGCCTCCTTGGCTTCAGGGGTCGGCAGGTCCGCGACCGCGACCAGGCCGGCGAGACGGCCCTCGACAGCGACGAACGACGGGGTGTTCCCGTACCTGGCGAGGCCTTGGGCGAGCTCCTCGAGCGGCGCCGTGTCGATCCCGAGCTCGGCGAGGTACCGGGCCGTACCGATGCGCACCTCCCGCCCCTCGACGCGGGCCACCACGCCGCGGCCGGCGTCGGCGCGGAAGTCCTCGGGCGCGGCGAGCGGGAGGTTGCGGGCACGCGCGCCCTCGACCAGCGCCTTCGCGACGGGGTGCTCGCTGCCGAGCTCGGCCGAACCGACCAGGCGCAGGAGCTCATCCTCCGAGACCTCGGACAGCGCCTTCACCGCGGCGAGCTGCGGCCGCCCGGCCGTCAACGTGCCCGTCTTGTCGACGAGGACGGTATCGACGCGGCTCGCGGCCTCGAGCGCGGTGCCACCTTTCACGAGCACGCCGAGCTCGGCACCGCGGCCGGTGCCCACGGCCACGGCGGCAGGCGTCGCCAGGCCCAGCGCGCAGGGGCAGGCGATGACCAGGACCGCGACGAACCGCTCGACCGCGGCAGCAAATCCCGCCGCGCTCGGATCCACCGCGACCCAGGCGACGAACGCGAGCGTGGCGATGCCGAGGACCACCGGGACGAAGATGCCGCTCACGGTGTCGGCGAGCCGCGCGATCGGTGCCTTCGAGCCCTGCGCCTGCTCGACGGCCTCGACGATGTGGGCGAGCGCGGTCTCGGCGCCGGTCTTCGTGATCCGCACCGTGAGCTGCCCGCTCTGGTTCAGCGTGCCGCCGAACACGGCCGCTCCTGCGCTCTTGTCGACGGGGAGGCTCTCGCCTGTGAGCATCGATTCATCTACCGCTGAGGTGCCCGAGACGACCTCGCCGTCGCTCGGCATCCGCTCTCCCGGCCGAACCCGGACGAGATCGCCCGGCGAGAGGTTTGCGGCCGGTATCTCCTCTTCCCGGTCGCCGCGTAGGCGCCGCGCCGTCTTGGGCTGAAGCGCGACGAGCCCACGCACGGCGTCGGTGAGCCGCTTGCGGGCGCGCGTCTCGAGGAGCTTGCCGAGCAGGACGAAGCTGATGATGGCCCCGACCGCCTCGAAGTAGACGTGGGGCCGCATCCCGTGCTCGGCGTGGGGGAAGAGCTGCGGCGCGACGACCGCGATGGCGGAGTAGACCCACGCGGCACCGGTCCCGAGGCCCACGAGGGTGTTCATGTCGGCCGCGCGGTGCCGGAGCGCGACCCAGGCGAGCCGGAAGAACCTGCGGCCGGGGCCGACGACCACCGCGGTCGCGAGCGCGAGCTGGACGAACCGGCCGACGGTGCCGTCCGCGCCCGGGATGCGGCCGTGCGACATCCCGAGGACGAGCAGCGGGACGGACAGGACGAGCGAGATCACGAAGTCCCGCCAGAGGACGCGCCGCTCGCCGTCGAGGCTCTCCTCGGCGGCCGCTGCCCGGTCGGCCGGGGCGGCGGCGGCGTTGCCCGGCGCGGCGCTGCTCGCGCGGCTCTCCGGGACGCTGTAGCCGGCGCGCTCGATGGCGGCGACGAGGGCCTTGGCGGACGCGGCGGCCGGGTCGAAGGTGACTGTGGCCGTACGGGTCACAAGATTGACCTTCGCGTCGCTGACGCCGCCTGTCGCGAGCAAGGCGCGCTCGATGCGCCGGACGCACGCGGCGCAGGTCATGCCCTCCACGGTGAGGTTGACGGTCGTGGCGCCGGCGCTCGCCGGGACGTGGTAGCCGGCCTGCTCCACGGCGGAGACGAGCTCGCGCCGGTTCGTGTGCGACGCGTCGGCGAGCACGCTGGCCCGGCCGGTCGCGAAGTTCACGGACGCCTCGCGCACACCGGACACGCCGCGGAGCGCCTTCTCGACGCGCCGGACGCAGCTCGCGCAGGTCATGCCCTCGATGGGCAGGTCGATGCGGCAAACGGCGGCCTCGTCGGTGTCCTGGGGGGCGGGAATGGGGACGGATGCGGTCGACATGATCACCTCTTTGTTGACCGGCGCAGACGCAGGGACACGCCGCGGATTACGGCAAGAGCGCTGGAGCTCACCGCGGGCATGGCCGCGCGACCCGCATGTCGGGGGCAGTGGGCCCGCTCGGCTCCTCCGACGAACGCGGCGGCTCCTGCGCGGTGTAATGAGGCGCGATGGCTGCGTCTTCGGGGATGAGCGGCCCGCCGGTCGCCGAAAGGAAGACGTCATGAAAGAGACCACGCTCCAGGTGGACGGAATGAGCTGCCCGTCCTGCATTCGCCACATCGACAGCGCGCTGCGCGAGCTCGCCGGTATCGACAAGGTCGACGTGCGCCTGCGCGAGGGCACCGTCGTGGTGCAGCACGATCCGGCGAGCGCGCCCATGGACGCCCTCATCGAGGCCGTGCGCGGGGCCGGCTACGACGCGCGCCCCCGCGCCGCCTGAACGCCCGCAGCGCCCGGGGGTCGTGGCCCGATGAACATCAGGTCACGAGCTCCGGCGCGCCCACCTTGGGCGGAGGTCGGCGAGCGGATCATCGCGCTTCATCGCGAGTATGGCGTCGACTTGCGTACAGGCGCCGTCGTCCGGGCGTTCCTCGGAGCGCAGCACGTCGAAGCGGTAGAGCTCGGCGATCGGACGCGCATCGCGTGTGACCTGGTCATCGTGTTGGTCGGCGTCCGGCCGGCGACCGACTGGCTCGCCGGCTCGGGAATCCGGGTGGACGACGGAGTCCTCGTTGACGAAGGGATGGGCACGAGCGCTCGCGATGTGTTCGCCGCGGGCGATGTCGCTCGGGCGTACCATCCACTGTACGGGGAGCACGTCCGGGTGGAGCATTACGGCCATTCGTCGGCGCAAGGCGCCGTGGCCGCTCGGAACATGCTCGGACGCGACAAGGCCGTGCGCGCTAATCGCCAAGAGGCATCCTGGGCGCGACGCGGAGCGCTGAGGAGTGCGCCTCGTTCTTTCGCGCCTCGGGACGACTCAGCGCGTGGGGCGCAACCCCGCCAGCGTGACCGCGACGAGCCGGCGGACGGCAGCCTTCGACGGCAGACTGCCGGCTGCGGTGAGGGCGTGGAGGCAGTGGCGCGCGCCTCGACCTCCCCGTGAGGCGACGGCACTCGGCTGACGAGGTGGGCCAGTGAATCCGCGACCTTCTGATAGCGGTACGCTTCTCGTGATACTTCCCGGACTGGTGGACGGCGACAGCGTCCGGCGCGGCCGACGTGGCGTTCAGGATGGGCTCAGGCCGAGGAGGCGCTCCGCGTCCGCATCGGCGACAACGACCGCGAGAGCTTCCCGCTCGATCCGAAGCTGACCCAGGAGCAAGCCGAGCAGCGCAAGGAGCTCGTCGCCGACCTCGCCGCGCGGCTGCGCGCCTCGCGCAACGTCCCGCGTGACGCGATCGTCGCCTTGCTAGAGCGTGCGGCGGTACGCGAGGGCAGGGCGCTCCGCGACGTCATCGAGGCGATCGAGGTCGTCTGCCGGGGCGGCGCACAAGCGAAGGTCGTCCCCGGCGGCGGCTCGGTACCGAAGCAGGTCACACTCCAGCAGTTCGGCGAGCTCTGGACCTCGGGCGAGCTCACGCGCATGTACCCCGACCACGTCAAGCCGAAGCGCAGCGTGGAGCAAGACGTCTACCGGCTCGACCGCCACGTATACCCGATCGCCGGCCGCATCCCCGTCGCGGCCTTCACGCTCGACGACGCCGAGCGTGTCATGCGCGCGCTTCCTTCGATCTCGCCCGCCTCGCGCCGTCACATCGCGCAGCTCCTGCACCGGCTCATGGCGATGGCCGTCTTCCCTTGCCGTCTCCTCGCGACGAACCCGCTCCCCCGCGGCTTCCTCCCGAAGCTCGGCCCCACGAAGGCGAAGGCGTGCCTCTACCCCGACGAGGACGCGCGCCTGCTGGCCTGCACGGCGATCCCGCTGTGCTGGCGCGTCCTCTGGGGCTTTCTGAACCGCGATGGCCCGCGCATCAGCGAGGCGGCACGCCTGCAGGTGCAGGACATCGACCTCGAGCGCGGTGCGTTGCGCCTCGAGAAGAACAAGACGAACGACCCGCGGGCGTGGGCGCTGTCCCCCGGCGTGCCGCCGGCGCTGCGCGCATCGCTCGCGCTCCGCGGCACCCCGGCTCCCTACGCGCGGCTCTTCATCAACGAGGAGGGCGAGCGCTTCACCGTCGAGCACGCCGCCGAGCGCTTCCGCGCCCACCTCCAGCTTGCCGGCATCGACCGCCCGGAGCTCTTCGAGGACTCCACCGAGCGTCAGCAGGTGCGCGCACGACACGCGCTCGACCTTCATCACGGTCGCGCTGGCGAACGGCCGGAACCGGACCTGGGTCGCCGACCGGACCGGGCACCGGAGCTCCATCATGATCCAGAGGTACCGCCGAGCCGCCAGGACGTTTGCAGAGCTGGGCCTTGGCGAGCTAGCTTCCCTCGCCGAGGCGATCCCCGAGCTCGGGGGCAGGGGAAAAGGCACAGGAACGGCACAGAGCAGGGTGGGGACGGCCGGCGATACCAAAAACAAAAGCAAAATCAATCACTTGGCCCCGTGGCGAAATGGCAGACGCGGTGGATTTAAAAGGCGCTCTGGGGCGGGGGAATGGGGGCGAAGCGGGGAAATTGCCGGGGAAAGCGGAGGGGGGTGGCGACGGATCGACGCGGTTGGAGCGGGGGTGTGACGATTCGGAGGGGGCGTGTGGCGATTCGATCGGGGGGAGTGGGGCGGGGGGAGAGCGGGGCGGAGAGGGGGAGGGGGCGAGGGGGGCGTCGGTGAGGGCGATGCTGCTTGTGCAGCTCGGGGAGGGGCTGCGGGCGGCTATTGTGGCCGGCGATGTCGAGACCGCGCGCGTGGCGCACGAGGCAATCGGGAAGCTGCTCGGAGGGCCGACGTCACCGCAGGGCGAGGATGCGGCCGAAGTGCTCGACCTTGCCCGCGAGCGGGAGCGGAGGGGACGGTGAGAGTCGGCGCGGCCTTGAACGCGGGGGCATCGCGATCAGATGCCGTGCCGCCAGTCACGGCGCTGCGGACTTCCGGGCGGGGCCGGGGGGGCGCTCATGGGGGGGAGGGTAGCGCCGCGCACGCCCGGAGGACATGCCGGCGCGCGCGGGCCCGGGCGGGCGAGCCGACGCGGCAGGCAGCCTTCGCCCGCCGCGCTCCGGCCGGCGGCGGCGCGCCGCTCCTCAGCGCCGGCGCACGGTGCAGCGGTCCCGTGATGGATGCTCCGCCTCCCAGGCGTTGCTCAATAACGTGACGATGTCCAACGCTGACAATGCGCTCAGTCGAAACCCAGCTCTCGCGCAGCCGCAGCGAGCCTCGAATTGCTGGGGAAATTCTCCCGTGCGCACCGCACCACCCTGTCGAGGCACTCCAGGCGGTGCGCCTCGGTGAGTATGGATTCCCAGATATCCCAGGCAGCTCCTGTCAGCGCGACTCGCCGCACATCCAGGTCGGCCTCCGAGAGGAAGCGCCGGATCTCCTCCACCGTCGTGTAGAGGTCTGCAAGCACGTCCCGCAGGTGGGCGTGACGTGCCCTCGCTATGGGCGCGCGCGCCGAGCTGGGTTTAGTGTCGATGAACTGGGTCGCCGTGGTTCGCTTGCCCTTGGGGAAAGTGGTGCTGCGGCTCTGCACGGCGGAGGACACGGGCTCTGCCGTGCTGCGGCGGACAGGGGTCGTCTTCGGAGCCCGCTTCGCTGGTTCCTGACGCGCGCCTTCCTGCGGTGCCGCGGCGCCGGACGCCAGGATCCAGAGGTTTCCCTCCTCGTCTCCGGCGCAGATCCAGTCCTTCGTCATGGTCACGCACCGGAACAGGCGGACGCCGTAAAGGGTGCCAAGGAGCTTGCCTGTATCGAAGTCCCAGGTCTTGAGCGTCTCGTCCTCGGAAGCCGAGATGACTCGCTTTCCGTCCGGCGACAACGCGCAGCCCAGGATCCGCCTCTCGTGCCGCTGCTGGCTGTGGCTCCAGCGACCACTGCCGAGGTCGTGCATCTCAAGCATACCGCTCTCCCGGCCGAGCACGACGCGCCGGCCATCCGGGGTCAGCGCGCCGCAGAGGAATCCGGCGCCGACCGGCAGCGGCTCGCATCGACGCTTCGCGATGCTCCAGAGCTTCGCCCCGCTGCCCCGTGATACCGAGAGGGCAAACGATCCGTCGGGCGTGGCCGCGAAACCCTCGACGGCATCACCATGGCGCCCGATGACGGCGCCGTCCGCGCTGCGTGATGGATCCCACAGGCGCAGCGTGCCGTCGTGCGATGCAGAGAGGATCTGACCGCGGAGCGTGAACGCGCAGCCGCTCACCCGATCCGTGTGAACCTTGCGGAAGGACACGAGCTCTCCCGTGGCGACGCGCCACACCACGAGCCGCCCATCGCTCGCGCCGGCGGCCACGTGGAGGCGATCCGCCGAGACGGCGCAGCACGCGGCGACCATGTCGCCGTCGCCTTCGAGCGTGGCGCTGCACGCGCCGGTCGCCCGGTTCCATACCTTGATGGTCCGGTCCGCCGATGCCGAGACAGCGGCCGCGCCGTCGGGCGTGAAGCCGCAGGCGATGACCGGCGCGGCGTGCCCCTCCTCGAGGGTCCTGATCGTCGGCACGCCGAGCTCCCACAGCTTCAGAGATCGATCGGACGACGCGGAGACGATGCGCCGGCCGTCCGGTGTCGCGGCGCAGGTCGACACAGCATCCGCGTGCGCCTTCACGCAGAGGACGCGGCGCGATGTCACGAGGTCCAAGACCACGAGGTCGCCGTTCTTGAGGCCGCAGACGAGGTGAACGCCGTCATGCGTGACAGTGCATGCGTCGATGCGCCCCTCGCCGAGGGCGAAGCTATGGACGAGCTCTCCCGAGGAGAGCTCCCATCGGGTGAGCGATCCGTCCTCCGACGCTGCGACGACCTGCCTTCCGTCCGCCGTGAACGCGATGGAGGTGATCCATCGCTGCTTCTCCACGTCGCGCGAATCAGGTGGCTCGGCGCGACGAAGTACGAAGAGGCACTCGCCGGACGCGAGATCCCAGACGCGCACCGACTCGTCGCGCGACGCGGAGACGACACGCTTGTTGTCCGGTGTCACCAAGCACGCGGTCACGTAATCGGTGTGCCCCAGGAGCGTCATGGTGGGCTTGTGCGAGCTGCTATCCAGGACGCGGATGCTGCCGTCGTCGGAGCCGATCACGATGTGTCGTCCGTCGGGGGACACCGCGCAGGCCGTCGACCAGCGGCCCTCGTTGTCCAGCTCGAAAGAGCAGACGCGAGCGGCGAGATCCCATATCCTCACCTTCGCGTCGACCGACGTGGTGATCGCCGAACGCCCGTCGGGGGTCGCGGCGCAAGCGGTGAGCTGGTCGGTGTGGCCAGCCAGCACCGCGACGCAGTCGCCGGACTCGACGGACCAGAGCCGCAGCGTGCCATCGGCCGACGCGGAGAGGAGATGGCTCCCGTCCCGCGTCGCGATGCAGGCGACCACCGCCTTGTCGTGGCCCGGCAAGGTGCGCAGGAGCGTCGCCCCGAGGCGCACCGGGTGCAGCAGCCGGAGCGGGGGCGCGCCGGCGCGGAAACGGAGCACGCGCTCGATCTGCTCGGCCGGCCACCCCGTGCAGCGCAGGCGGTTGTAGAGCAGCAGGGGCAGCGACGCGGGGTCGGCGGTCAGCCGGTTCGCCTCCGCCCTGACGGCCGCGAGGACGGCGGACAGGTCCACGGACACGTCGCCCTCCGAGCCGCGGATCGTGGCCTCGAGATCCCGCTCGATCGCGGCGACGCCGAGCGCACGGCATTTCGTCTTCAGGTAGTCGACGTCGGCGCAGAGCGTCTGCGCCTGGTGGATGTCGCCCGCTTCGAGCCAGTGCGCCACGGTGTGGCGGAGCGCGTAGCTGTGCCCAGCCTTGTTGTTCTCGTCGCGTAGCCAGGTGGCGAGCCTCGCGGCGATCTGCCGGTGGTGCTCGCGCAGCTTCGGCGTTCCGAGCTGACTGGCCACGAACTCGCGAAAGGAATGGTGATACAGCCGGTATGCGGACTCCTCGTCGTGCCAGTGCGCGAGCTCCTTGAGCAGGAAGGGGCGGGTCGCGCGCAAGAACGCCTCCACATCGCTAGTCGCCGACCACCCGAGCAGCTCGCTGAAGAGGTACGCCGGGAGCGCCTCGCGAGCGACGCAGGCGACGCCGAGCCCCTCGATCACGAGCGCGCAGCGCGCAGGGTCGAGCTGGTGAAGATCGGACCATATTTGCTCGAGGAAGCTGTCGAGCCCTTCGGGGATGTTCCTGGCCACGCGCCGCTCGGGCGGCTGGTTCTCCAGCCATTCCCTGAGCATGACCGCGTGCAGTAGGTTCCCTCCCGCGCGCTGCACGGCCGCGTCGATGAAGGCGCGATCGAGGGGAGGAGCGAACCGCGCGCCGTGGTGCTCCCAGAAGACACGGCATGCGTCCTTGTTCGAGGGAGACCATTTGGGGTCGTCGAGGTTCAGCCGGTGCAACCCGCCGAGTCGCTCTGTCCAGTGCAACCCGTGATGGCTTGGCCGGGACGCGCAAAGGAGCACGACCCCCGCCGGCAACACGTTCGGAAAGAAGCGGTGCAGGTAGCCCTGTCCCAGCGTGTCGGTCGCGACCTCGTCGAGCCCGTCGATCACCAGGATCAGCCGTCGGTTCTCGGGGCCGAGCACGTCCTTCGAGACCCTCTTGAGCAGCTCGCCGAGGCGCCGCTCCAGGGGCACGTCCATCCTGTCCACCCCCGGGAAGATCTCCTCGATCTGAGCGCACAGGTTCTGCACCACCGCTTCGGGTCGGTCCCAGCCTTCGTTCCCGCGCCGGATGATGTGGTGCGGAGCCGTCGGCCCGGGGAGCGTCTTCTTGAGGATGTGGGCGAGGATCGCGCTCTTGCCGATACCCGGGCTCCCGAGCAGGAGCACGCACCCGCGGCGCAGGGCCTGCTCTCCGATGATCCAGGCGCGGAGCTCCGCGAGCACGGCTTCACGCGCCAGGAGCTGTCCGTGCCGGGACAGCTCGTCCTCGAAATCGATGATCGCGCCGCTCACCCCATCACCTCTTCATCGAGTCGAAGAATCGCGTCCACGAGGCGCCACGCGTACGGCCCGTTGTCTCAGCGCGAAAAGGGCCCTCTGCGCCGCGCCGCGAGCGTCAAGATCTCGTTCTCCGGCACCTGCTCGGTGCGAAGGAACGCCTGGTGGGCCTTGAAGCCTGTCGCTTGCCCGCTCTGGAGCAGGTAGAACTCGCCCACGCCCTGGGAGGCGATCCGATCCGCGACGTTCACACGAGCGTCGCTGAACAGCGGCTTCATCTTGTCGAGCGCGACGGGCTGGGTGACTCGACCGACGAACCAGCTCCGGATGTTGTCCCGGCCCTTGTAGTCGAGGTCCCCAGGGCTCTGCGTCGCGAGCAGGAGCCCGAGCCCACCGGAGCGCGCGCGGCGGAGCAGGTTCTCCATGGGTGCCTTCGTCGCAGGCTGCGATTGCGCCGGGAGATACACGTCGGCCTCGTCGAAGAGCACCACCGCCTGGAGGCGCGTCGACGGCGCGCGGGTCACCCAGCGGGTGAGCGACAGGAGTAGCTGCGAGACCCAGAAGAGGATCTTCGCGTTGTCCCCCAGGAACTTGGTGTTGACGATGCTGAGGCGCGTCCGCCCCGGCTGCGCGTGCGCGCCGAGACCGAAGAGCAGCTCGGCGTCGAGCTTCTCGCTGGTCGAGGACAGGAGATCCGACGCGCTGAGCTTGAGCGTCTCGAGATCCTGCACCAGATCCTTGAAGAGCTTGGTGTCGAGCCTCCCCAGCGCGTTAACGAGCAGCGGGTCGGCGTCGGCGATGAACGTGATGAGCGCCTCCAGCGTGAGCTTGTCCGGATTGCCGTGCGCGGCCAGGAGCTGGAGGGCCTGGGCGAGGATCGCCCGGAGCGACTTGTCCTTCCGCGCGTGCTTGTAGCCGAGCATGTCGCCGAGCGCCTGGGCGGCGAATCCGGCCGCCTGGTCGCGGTCGAAGTCCTTGAGCTCGGAGAGCCCCTTGGGCACGAGGGAGATGGCGAGCTGCCTGCCTTCCGGGTGGCCGGGCGTGAAGAGCGCGATGTCGAGCCGGGCGCGCAGCGCTCGCCGGCGCTCGTCCAGCGCGGGGTCCTCGTGCTGCTGCTCCCAGGGCGCCGCGCGCCCGTAGGCGCAGAGATCCCCCTTGCGGTCGATCAGGATGGCGGGGATGCCGCGGAGCAAGAGCTGCTCGACCACGTTGAGCGCCAGCGTCGTCTTGCCGCTGCCCGTGCTGCCGAGGAAGGCCGCGTGAGCGCTCAGCACGTCCATGTCGAGCGCGAGCGGCTGCGAGAGGAGCTCCCCCGTCGTGCCGACGACGATCGCCCCGGCGTCGCGCGGGGGCGCCTGCTCCTGCGGGCCGCGAGGCGCGGTGCCGTTCTTCGTGGCCCGGGGCGCGTCGGGCTCTGGCACACGAGGCGCAGGCTCGGCCGCGCGAGGCTTCTCGGGCGGATGTGGCGCGACGCCGGGCGCCTCCGTGGCGGAGCGAGCAGGAGGCGCCGCCTCCGTGGCGAAGCGGTGGAGGCGATCGAGATCGAGGACGTGAATGAGTGGCAAGAGCCGGGAGAGATGATTCTCCTGCCGGAGCCAGTCCATGAAGTGCGGCCGCTGCTGGTTCGCCTCGCGAAACGCGCGGAACGCCACGATCTTGCGCCAGTCGCTGTCCTCGACGACCGCCTTGCGAGCGCCCTTCTCGAGGATGTTCGCGAGAGTCTTCGCCACGGCCCTCTTCGGGTTGCTCGGGAACTCCCCGCTGCGGATCAGTACGAGAGGACGCTTCTCGGCCTGCTTCGCCACCGCCTCTATCTGGGCGCCGAGCCCGCCGCCCTGAGGCGCCTTATTGCACAGCGCGACGAGGATCTCATCGCCGAGCCGGAGCTTCCCATCCGAGGTCGGGACCATGATGCGAACCTCGATGTTCCCGTTCTTGACATGCGTCTCGAAGCGGTGCCCGCTCTCGAGCTCGTCGGCACAGGTCTGGATCGCCCAGGCGAAGAGCTCCGCGAGCTTGGCGTCCTCCTCGGGCGGCTCCGCCTGCCGCTGGGCCAGGTGGTCGTTCCACTCCTGCTCAAGCTTCGTCTTCGCCGCCTCGACGGCGCGCTCGTCGGGGCTGGGCGTACCGAGACCGGTCGGAATTGGCGGCGGTTCCACGAGCCGGCCCGCGTCGATGCAGCTCTCCCGGAAGCGCCAGCACCAGTCGAGCACGTCGCGTGTCCGCTTCCGCGCGAGCCGCTGCACGACGGCGCGTGGGACGGGGTAAAGCGCGTCGTCCGCGGAGGTGAACCCGGAGGACGGCGTGATGCCGGACGTCTCGTAGAGATAGCCGAGCCGTTGCTGGATGATCTTCTCGACCTCCTCGGCGCTTCGCTCGCTCACGAGCCGGACAGAAGGAGGATCGTTCTCTATGCGGTCGAGCGTCGAGCGGGTGAGGCGGGTGCGGAGCTTGGCGTAGTAGTCCTCGAGGCAGGAGATGACGACGATGGACGAGGGCACCTGATCGGCGATGGCGCAGAGCGCGGCCATCACCCGCCTGAACACACCCTCTGCCTCGTTGAGCTGGAATGCCTCTTCGAATTGATCGACGCAGATGACCAGCGAGCGCGAGTCGAGCGCCCACATCAGCTTGCCGAGCTGCTCGACGAGGCTCTGGGCGTCCTCCTCGGCAGTCTTGGATGACAGATCCCCGAGGAGTCTGCGGTCCCTGGGGGAGAGCTCCTCGCAGCGCAAATACTTGACCACGCGCTTCTTCAACGCAGGATCGTTACGCTGCAAGTAGAGCAGCGCACGCACGAGGTCGAGGTCTAGATCGGCGTACCGCGGCTGCGCGATGAAGCGATCGGCAACGTGCTCCACGAGCTCGACCACGGCATTCGTGTCGAGGCCCTCCTTCTCGTGCAACGCATTGATGGAAGTGGGATCTCCGCACCGGAGCGCGACCGCGGTGGAAAGCTTCAGGAGACCTGAATCGGTTCCCTTTGGCTCGTAGTAAGGCTGGTCGAGCGAATCGATGAGGTTGCTGAGGAGGTAACGACTGTAGTTCGCCGAGGCTGTCGTCATCTGCATGTAGCCGACGAACCCTAGGCCATTGATGTGTACATTGTTGCGGAACGAGCGCAGAAGGTGCGTCTTGCCGCTACCGGACTCGCCGAGGAGCAGAAGGACCCGCCCTGATTCAAGCCCTGGCGGCGTCGTGGCCTGGGTGAGGAGTCTCTGGAACTGCTCGCGGGCCCTCACGTGCACAGAGTCGACGTCGAACGGATTTTCTCGCCAGATCTGGTGCCGGTGCTCCACCGAGTGGAACACTTCCTTCTTCGCATTCGACAGGAACACGTTAAGCCGAGCCGCCCCAGCCGTCATGGTATCAACCGTCCTCTCTGCGTTCCTGCGTGATTGCACATGTTAGTGATACTAGATCTCGAGTCTCACGAAATGGAACGTAGATCCGTCGCGTTGCGTCTCTGACTCATCCACGTCTTCCGGATCCATTGCTTCGACCAGGTCTGCACGGCTGAGCGACAAGAACCCATGGAAGTGCGCGCTGACAAGCCGATCTTTGAACGCGTCGAGATCCCCAGCGACAACGCCGCCGTCGACGAGCTTCCGGAACACATGCGAGATGAACACCTTATTGTCGCCGAATCGCCCGGTCTTCGAGTCGCGGGCCGCCGCGAGAACCCGCGCCGCGAAGCCATTTTCCTTGTTGTCGGACGGCGAGGGGCTCGAACCGGGTGCGTTCTGGACCTCGGCCTCCGTGGTGAGCACCTTCGAGGCGGCATCCGTACCTTCGATCCAACGGCGCAGCGTGGCCGTCCGGAGCTCGTTGATCTCCGCCCGACGCGCCTTGACCCTCTTGACCGCGAGCTGCACGATCGTCTTCTCGAACTTCTGCGGACCTGTCGCTCCCAGCGCTCGGCTCAAGATCAGCTCTCGAACTGCCTTCAAGGTGAGCGGTGCTCGGGTTTGGACGCCGAGCGCCTGCCATACCAGCGCGTCCGCAATCCGGGTCAGCGTCGGATCTCCATCGATGCCGATCCGGTCATAACGAGCAAGGATCGCCGCGCTCACCTGCTCGATGCTGCTCTTGTCGCTCTTCCCCTTCTTCGCTGCTGGGGGTGGGAGACCGAGCGCACACGCAAACAGGTACTTGGCCTTGACCGTCTCCCAGGTGGTCTTCTCGGGGAGCGACTTCACTCTCAGCACGGCGAGGCCCTCCCGCCGACCCCCGTCGGTGAGCACGATCGAGGACTTCTTGATGCGCTTGATGAGCGCCAGCCGCTCGAGGGTGGCGAGCTCGCTCTCCACCGCTCGGCGCCGCTCGGCGTCGCTCCATCGCTGCTCGAGCAGCGGCGCCAGCGCCTTGTCAACCTCGGCTCGGGTGCCTCCATCAGACCGCGTGAGCAGCCAGACCAGGATCAGCGCTCCAAGCCGGGACGGGGATCCAGTGGACGAGGTACTCATCGCTGTTCCTTCGCCGTCTCACACAGGCGCGGAGCGAACACATGGACGTCTTTTCTGAAGCGACGATCGTGCGCAGTCATGGTCTCCTCTCCGATCTCGACGGACGGCCTCATATCACGAAGGCACGTCGTCGTTGGAAGAAACTTCGCGACCCGCTGCTCCACGCCCGTCCGTTGATCACTGAGCGTTGCCGCGTGCACTGTGGACGGTCCGGCGCATATCAGGCCACCGCCACGCCGTCTGCCCGAAGCCCCCGGATCACGGTGTTGATGTGGATCCCTTCATTTCTGTAATAGATCTGCCGAGTTTCCGCTCCGGGCTCGGACATCCAGCCGCCGCTGTGGTGAACGGCCACGACGCGCCACTGCTTGTCGAACACCGGCGAGCCCGACGAGCCGGGGAGCGTGTCGGTGAGGTACTGAACCCGGTCGTTCCCCACGAAGACGACCGCGTTGTGATAGAACGAGACCTGCTTCGGTCCGCCGCCGGGGTGCTGGATGATGTTAACGCGGTGGCCGGCGTCGATCTCGATCTCGGCGAGCTCGACGCAGCCCCACCTCTCTTCGGGGTTTCCGGCGACAGCGACCGCGGTCCAGTCGTCCTCCTCCGAGGTCCTGAAGAATGTGTCTGGCGCGAAGCGGTAGCGGTCGACGCTGGCGTCGAGCCCGGCAGTTGTCTTCTGGAAGTTGAACTCCAGTGCGGCGAGCTTGGCCTCGGACGCGTCGTGGAGCACGTGGTGGTTCGTGATGAAGAGACCGCCCTTGATCAAGAAGCCCGACCCGGTCCCCCCGGTCGGGAGCACGACGCGCGCGACGGCGCGGGCCTGCTGGGCGCCGATCTCGAGGAAGCTCACGTCGACCAGCGTGCTCTCGGAGCCCATGAGCTGTTCGAGCAACCCAGGGGTCTCCGGACCTCGCCAGTGGACGTCGCTCCGGATGTCGACTCCTCTGACGGCAGGGATGCTACCCCGCTCCCTGGCGAGGCGGAGGAGCTCGTGCCTCGGGTGCTCGCGGAGTGCGAAGTCGACAATGTCGGGCACCTGGTCCTGGTTCTTGGCGTAGTCAAGGATGTTGAACCAGTTGACGACGGCCGCGTCGCTGAACCGGATCCGTCCCCGGTTGAGTCCTGCCCCACCCACGACGCGGTATGAGTCCTCCCGCGTCGGGTACAGATCCGCGAGCACGTCGCCGAGGTTGACGAGGGAGGGACCATCCCAGGCCGCTTTCTGCTGTCTGCCGATCATCTATCGCCCTCTAGCCTGGATTTTCACAGCAGAAGATCGGTTAACATAAAGGCCACTGACACCGGTCAGGGGAACGCGACCTCGAGCGAAGCTCCTCCCCACCAGGGGACAGCGACGGGCGTCGCGAGCAAGCCGGACTCGAGTAGCATGGGGTTGTGAGCCCGACGAGGAAGGCGCACGTGAACGCGCTGCGGGCTGACCTCGACCCTCGCCGTCGTGTCGAGGAAGCGGCGGAAGATCTGCCGCGCCTTGGCGTGCTCGAAGCCGTGCAGGTGCTTGCCGAGCAGCCGGTAGAGGCCGGTGGCGATGACGGTCAAGGTCACGTCGAAGTCGACCTTCATGGCCACCGCGGACGACAGCGCATCGACGTGGAAGAAGTGGACCTGGTCCTCGAGGTTGTTCTCGATCAGCATGCGCCGAGCGTAGCGTTCGAGGATCGTGCGCGGCGTCGAGCGGGTGTCGTTGGTCAGCAGGACCGTGGGCTCGTCGTGACCGAGATCGCGCGCGCAGATCTGCCGGATCGGCGCTGGATAGTCCTTGCCCAGCCGGATCGTTTCGTCGAGGACCTTCGGGTTGCGAAACTTGCGGTGCGGTACATCGAGCTCCACTCGGCGCCAGGCTGCGGCCGGTGCGTTCAGCACGTGGCGCTTAAGGACATCCGTGCGGCGGCGCAGCGTGACGAAGGTGATCCCCTGGGCATCCAGGCGGCTCAGGTTCTTGTGGGTGGTGAGCTTCGAGTCGAACACGAGGTGCGGGGGCACCTTGCCGTGCGTCTTCTTCCAGAAGTCGACGAAGCGCAGGACCTCATCGCTCTCCTCTCCCTTGCGCAGGTCGGCGTTGGCGTAGCAGAGCACGTCGGTGTCGGCGTCCTGGGCGATGAAGGTGAGCACGGCCTTGTCGCGGCGGCTGCGCTTGGAAAGGTAGTGGCGCTCGACGAACTCGTCCTGCCCGAAGAAGGGAACGGCGTGAAAGTCGAGGTTGAACGACGCGCCCGCGAGCGCGAGATGAGCGCGCAGGTGATCGAGCCAGCCGCGCAGCAGTCGGACGGAGCTCGAGCGTCCCAGCCGATCGGAGTACTGCGCGAGGAAGGTCGTCTTCGGAATGACGTTGAGCCCCGCGAAGAGTGACAGGCCTTGGTCGAAGACCAGGTCCATCACGTGGCTCTTGCGCTCGATGGAAGTCAGCTTCAACGCGAGGGCCGCGAGCAGCGCGTGGGTCGCCGGGATCGCCTTCGATCCAGGCAGGGCAGCTTCGTCGGCGAGCCGCTCAAAGCCAAGCTTGACGAGCAGCGGCAGGAGCACGAACAAGCCGCCGACATGGCTCTCGAACGTCGCAGGGACGAGCTGAAAGTTGCGGACATCGGCACGGCTGGCGCGGTCGGGGCGCGTCCTGGCGGGGCGCTCGTCCTCCTTGCGACGCGGCAGCCTGGAGAAGCCTTCCTCGCGCAACACCTCGGTGACGGCCGTGGGGCTGAGCTCGATGTGCTGGCTCCGGAGCTCCTCGGCGATGTCGTAGATCGACAGGTTGCGCTTGCGCATCGCGATGATCAGGCGCCGGGCACGGGACTTCTTCGGCTGCTCGTGCGGGCCGCGCATCGGCGAGGTGAAGAAGGCACGGTCAGGATCGTGGCGGAATTGATGGCAGAGCACGCGGAACGAGCCGGGCGTGTAGCCGAAGGTCTGCGCGACCTCGGCACTCGAGCGATGCTCCACAAAGTAGGCGCGCAGCGCCTCATACTGACGGTGCCGCGCCTGGGTGGGCGCCAGGAAGAAGCGGGCGGGGTCAGTTAGTGGAGTGGGTGCGCTCATCGCGAAAAACGTGACCCACACATAAGGGATCTCGTCAAGGTAAGGAGAGCAGCGCCGAGAGGGAATGAAGCCGATTTTTGCTGGATTTCAAGGCTGTTCTGCGCTGTCAACGCATCAACTACGTCCCCCGAGGGGGAGAAGCTGACGGACGAGAAATTCGCCCATAGCGCACCCTTTTCCCTCATGGCGCCCTTGATGCCGCCGCTTGCCTGGCTCACGCCGTTCCGCGTGAAACCGCGTCTGCCGGTTACCGCGCCGGAGGGACGGCCTCATGCTGCGCCGTTAGGCGAACTATCTCGGTGAAAATCCAGGCTAGCCAAAGCATCCCTGCCTGTCAATCCGTATCACGTCCTCGGCAGCTTGCCGTTCTGGCTGGTCACGACCCAGTAGATGCACTGGTCGAAGCAGGAGTTCACGTGCGCTGCCCACTGGGCGTAGTCCCACCCGTTCCTTACTGGCTCCAGCTCGAAGCCGATCTGGATATCGTACGAACGCGCCACGCCCCAGTGTTCCGCCTGCTTTGTGACGAGGATCGCGCCGACCTCCTTTCCGTTCTGGAAGACGCGGTATGATCCTCTATCCAGGATCGTACCATCGCTCTGGCTGATGGGCGGCGGCGCTTCAGGGGTGGGCGGTGGGAGTGTCACAGCTCTCGCGATGACGTACCTGGCCACGTTCTTTTTTGCCATATCATTCAAGAAACCCTTGAGGGACGTATGGACAATTCCGCTGTCAGGGCCGACGCGCTTCACCTGGAGCGACTTCGATGCGTTGTAAGGCTCATCGTTCAAGAAGACCCAGTGCTCCGTGGTGTGGACGCACATGGCCTCGTGGAGGGCGAGCTTGCCACCCGACGGGTTGATGAATTCGTAGTCTACATAGATGTTGGCGACCGGGTTGCCACCGGCCAGATCCAGATAGTGGGTGATGTATTCGCCGATGTCGATTTGCTCGTGCGGGTCGAGCGACCGTCGCACCGGTGACGTGTATGGATACATCCTCATCGATGGGGTGCCGAATGCTCTGTCGAATGCCATGACTCCTCCGTGAGTGTGATGGACAGATGAACGCGCGATATGTCGTATGCTCGACGGGCAGCTCTACAGAGTGATTACTCCCCGCCCGTCAGCGGCAGATGCAAGGCGGCGAGGGCCTCATCGGTCGCGAGCACGTCCATGCGGACGTGGCGGCGATCGGGCGGCACGCCCTCGGCGAACGTCTCGGCGGCAGCCTTCCAGGTTGGGCTGGAGCGACCGGCGTACGCGAGCAGCCCCAGCGCCTGGAGCCCGATACGCGGCATGGCGCACGCCTGAGCCTCGGCGGCGAGAGCGTCGATCTCGCCCACGATCGGGGTGTCGCCGCAGGCGAGCGCCAGGCACCTGGCGAGGAGAGCGCCGACGCGCCATCCAGTACCTTCCCAGAGCCGATGTGCGCGCGACGCGAGCTTGACCGCGAGCGCGTGCTGGCCCGCGCGCCACGCAGCCGCGGCCTCGGTTAGACAAGAGATTGCCTCGACCTCTCGGACGCCGACGCCGGCGAGAACGTCGCAGAGGTCCACGTCGGGGTCGAGCGACGTCCCCGTTCGATACTCGATGGCGCGCAAGGTCCAGGCAGCTCGTGCCTCGAAGTACGTATGGCGGCACCGGTGCGCGAGCGAGCGGGCGTCCTCGGCCCAGGCGGCGGCCTCGTCCAGACGGAACGCCTCCATCAGCGCCGCAGCGCCGTTGAGCTTGGCGTTGATCTGATCAGTCACCCACGTTTTCGACGAGATGGCCATGGCATGGAAGGCGGCCGCTTCGTCGAAGCGCTCCTGCCGGTACCGTAGACGGCCATACCAGCCCGCGAGGCTGGCCTCGATTTCCACGTCGTTCGATTGCGCTGCCCAGCGCGCCACCTCGGCCAGGACGGCCTCCTCCTGTTCCATCGAGCACCGCCGCGCCGCGACGATCCGGACAGCCTGACGATGCCGCTCCAGGCGGAGATCGGCGAACGGCTCGACCAGCTCTGCCATCTTGAACGCGCGCTCCCCACCCGCGCCGCGCGCGAGCGACGCCCGCACGAGATCCTGGAGGTGAAGCACCTCGCGGTCGGGCGGCCGCACGCGACAGAGCTCGTACACCACCCGGTCCATGGCGCCCGGCGTGCGCTCGGAGAGGGCGACTTCGACCCAGCACGTGAGCAGCTCCAGCTCGACGGCAAGGTCACTCTCGCCGGCGCTCGCGAGATGCCTGCGTACCGCGAGCAACGCTTCTCCGAGCACGGTTGCTGCCAGGCCGAGGCGCCCCTCGCGCGCGAAGCGTTCGGCGAGCGTCCGTCCTTCGCGGGCGATCTCGACCCGATCTGCCGTGCGTGAGCTGTCGGCCGCCATGAGGAGATGGAAGAGCCGGCCAACGGAGCCGCGCTCCAGGGCGCCCGCGATGGCGCGATGGGCGGCCCGGCGCTGCTCCCAGGTCCACACGCGCTCGAAGTGCGCTGCGGCGCGGGGTTGGATCCGGCCGTCCACCAGCACCCCGACGGCGCCGCGCGTCTTGAGCTCGGCGATGTGTGCCTCGATTTGCCAGCGCGGTTGGCCGATCGCGACCACCAGTCGCTCTAGATCTACATGCGGCCAGGCGAGCGTCAGCCAGGCGAGCGTCTCGTCGATGTGCTGCGGGAAGGCGCTGGTCGCGCTCCGCATAGGATGGCACACTGGCATTCCCCCCGGGTCTGCGGCCGGGCCGAGACCCACCTCGAGCAGCCCGAGCGCGTCGCGATCGACCGCGAGCCGGTCTCCATCCAGGCGGGCAATTCCGGTGTGCAGCCATGCGTGCACCTCCTTGGCCACACGCTTTGCAAGCCCGCCAGTGCGCTCCCAGAGCGCGTGTGCGGCGTCGGTCGGAAGATGAAAGATGCGATCTGGGCCCGAAAAGAGCGGCGTTAATGCAGCCTCGTCCAGCAGGGGTAGGCGTACGCTGTCGGGAGCAGCAGGCGCCTGCGCGGGGTCCGCGTGCGCGAGCGCGCGGATGACGGCGCCTGAGTGCCGGCAGCGATCGAGAGCCGAAGACGACCATTCGTCGAGCCGGGCCGCGTCGTCGACCAGGACGACCGCGCCGGTCGCGAGGAGCGCTTTCAGCCTTGCATGTATCGAGGACACGGCCTCGTCGAGCGTCTGCGAGGTGCGGACGGCGGGCGCACCGATGAGCGGCTCCAGGCATGCGAAGGGCCGCTGATCCGGGGTGACCCAGAGGACCCGGCGTCCCTCGCGCTCCAGCGCTTCAGCGGCCTCGCGGAGGCACCGGGTGAGCCCCGCGCCGGCCGGACCGTGGAGATCCACCGAGCGACCTTCGCGTACGGCGTCGGCGAGCGCACGTACCGGCGCGTCGCCTCCGAGCCGGGGCAACATCCAACCGGTACGCGGGATGAGCCGCTGTCCGCGGAGCGCTGCGAGGACGTCGTTGGTCGACGCCGGGCGATCGGCGGGCGCGTGAGCGATCATGCTGTCGACGACGTCTGCGACCGCGTCAGGAACGGCCGGCGCTACCTGTTTCAAGGGGGGCGCCCGGCGGGGTCGGCGCGTGCGGGCGAGCTCGGAGACGCTGGCGGCCGAGTAGGGCAGCCGTCCCGCGAGCGCCTCGTAGAGCATGAGGCCGATTGCATGGATGTCGGTCCTCGCGGTGACCGGCTCTCTAAAAATCTGCTCCGGAGAGAGGTAAGGCAGAGTGCCTTCGACCGCGTCCGTCCTGGTCAAGAGGCCGCTGGACACGGGCGCGACCGACAGCCCGAAGTCGAGCACGGTCACCCGCCCAGCTGCGCTCACGAGCACGTTGCCAGGCTTCAGATCCTGGTGGACCACGCCGGTCGCGTGGATGCGCCCCACGGTCTCGAGCAGGGCCTCTGTCGCGCCGGCGATGGACGCCCAGTCGCACGGCAGCGGCGCGCCGGGGAACGGTGCACCTTCAACCTGCTCCATCACCAGGAAGACTTGCCCTTGATCGGCGCCCTCATCGATGAGCTGCACGACGCCATGAAGGCGCAGGTGACGGAGGACCAGGATCTCACGTCGCGCAGGGGTTTGGTCGAGGTAGACACTCTGGCCGAGCAGCTTGACGGCGACTCTCCTGCCGACGAGCAGATCGTCGGCGGACCAGACATCGCCGTGACCGCCATGACCAAGACGCGTGTGCAGTCGGTAACGTTCCACGAGCACACGGCCCCGGATGTCTCCCGTGTTGCTCGGCAGCCAGGCCCTGTCGTGCCTGTCGTCCGGGGGTGGTGCCAGCGGCGGGAGCGAGCCCGACTCCTGCGGCAGCGTGACGCGGCACCTCGGGCACACCGGGTCAAACTCCGAGCACCGCCTTCCACACGCCGGGCACTGGATGGATGACGAGGCCATCACGAGTGCTTGATCCCGTACTTGGTGAGAAGCTTGTGGAGATGAGTGCGGTTCATGCCAGACTCCCGTGCGGCCGCTGTGATCTTGCCCTCGTGCCGTTCCATGAGGCCCTTGACGAAGGCGATGTCTACGCTCTGCTGCGCCGCCTCGCGTGCGACCTTGTACTCCGCCAGGGTGAACTCGCGAAAGTCGGGCCTGGGCGCCTCGGTCGCGGCAGGCCTCATCTCCTCCGGAAGCAGGTCCACGTCGAGCTCCGAGCCCGTGGCCATGACGCAGGCCGACTTTACGGTATGGGCCAGCTCGCGCACGTTGCCGGGGTATGCGTACTTCGCGAGCGCACGCTCCGCGCTGGGGGTCCAGCGCGGCCGCTCGCCCTTGCGCTTCCAGTACTCGCCGAGAAAGTGATCAACGAGCAAAGGGATGTCTCCGGTACGCGCCCGCAGCGGCGGTATCTCGAGCTGAATCAGCTTGAGCCGATGGTAGAGATCCTGCCGGAAGTGCCCGTCGCGGACGAGCGCTGGCAAATCCTTGTGCGTCGCCGCGATGACCCGCACGTCGATCTTCTCGATCCGATCCGAGCCGATACGCTGAATCTCACCGGAATCGAGGAAGCGGAGCAGCTTGACCTGCACCTCGGGCGTGATGTCGGCGACCTCGTCAAGAAACAGCGTGCCGCCATCAGCGCTCGCGAGCCTGCCGCGGCGTTCGCGGATCGCGCCGGTGAACGCGCCCTGCACATGACCGAACAGCTCGGATTCGAGCAACTGGCCCGAGAGCGCCATCGTGTGCAGCGGGACGAGCGGCTTCGTGTCACGCTCGCTGTTCACGTGGAGCGCCTTCGCGATGAGCTCCTTTCCTGTGCCCGTCTCCCCGTGGATGAGCACCGTCGCGTCCGAGCTGGCGACTTGGGCGACCTTGCGGAGCAGCGCGATCATGCCGGAATGCTGCGTGATGATCCCCTTGAAGTCGTGACGGGCGAACAGGTCGTGCTCGAGGCTCTGGTTGCGCCGCCGCAGTGTGTCGCGCTCGATGGCGCGACGTAGGAAGAGTCCGGCGATCTCAGTGAACTCTTGGAGGAACTGGCGCGCGTCGTCCGGGAACCCCGCGTCGCTCCGCCGCTCCAAGTAGACGGCACCTTCGACACGCTCAGCGTGCCGGAGCGGCGCGACGAGGACCGAGGTGCGCCCGAGCAGCCGGATGCTCTCGAGCTCCGCGAACCGCGAATCATGACTTAAGTCCGCGGAGTAGATGATCTCCCCTGTCCTGATCGCCTGTATGACGAGGCTCCGGCTGAAGCGGCGCTCCTCGGTGGAGATGCGGTGCCGATCGAACTGAACGTCGAACCTGTGCTCGTACGATTCGCCCTCTCGTACGACGATGAAGCCGCGCTCCGCCCCGGTCGCCTCCAGCACGCGCCGCAGGATGACCTCGGGTGTGTTGGCGTCGCTCTCGGAGAGCAGTCCCTTCGCTATCTCAAACAGCCATGCATAATTGTTCATGCCGGTTTCTCTCGAGCCGGTAGAGCCCGCCGGCCCGTCCTGGCTATAGACGAACTCGACCGGCGGCGGAAGCGGCAGTGGGACGATGGGCCTCATGGTCGTTCCATGCTCCGGCGAGCTCAGCGCTCTCTCCATGGGTCACGCAAGGCGGAGTGTCCGCGTCTGCGGGCTGCGCGGCTCCCGCCGGAGGAGCTGTCACAGCCGCTTGAAATCCCGGAGCGCTCGTCATCATGTCCGAACGTCTTGCCTGGAATCCTCCCGGAGCAGAGGCGGCGGCTGGGCCGGATCGTCTCCCTGGGTGTACCGCGTCGCATGCGCGCCCTCGCCGGGGGGCGCGTCCCGCGACCATCCACACGCCCACTGTCTTCGCAACCCCCGTGCCGCGCGCGTCGGCGCAAGAAAGCGCCAGAATCATCAGGTCAGCTGCGGCGCTCGTCGCGCGGGCGCGACACCGATCGACTCGTTCCCGAGGATTTCCCGGGTGATCGGCGGACGCTAGTCCGCGACACCTGTCGCTAGCGGGCGACGGCTCCGCCTTGCGACACCCGTCGCGCGAGCGCGACGCTGAGCGGGCCGCGCCGGGCTCGGTGATCGGCGCGCGATGCAGCGACCAGGCGTCGCTCACGTGAGACGGCGCCCCTCGCCAGCGTCCCGGATTCGCGGAGCAATCTCGGTCCTCCCGCGACAAATCCGTGCGGCACGGCGGCTGCAATGAGCGCGGGTCACGGACATGAAGTTCACCCCCAGCCAGATCGAAGCCATCCAGCACCCGGAGGGCAACCTTCAGCTCATCGCGTGCGCCGGCTCCGGGAAGACGGAGGTCGTGGCGCGACGCGTCGCCACCCTCCTCCGGCCCGGTCCGTACGGTGGCCTGAAGCCGCGGAACATCGTCGCGTTCACTTTCACAGAGAAGGCCGCTGCCGAGTTGAAGGAACGCATCGTGACCCGCTGCCGCGAAGAACTCGGCGACATCCGCGGGCTCGCGGAGATGTACGTGGGGACGATCCACGCCTTCTGCCTCGACTTGCTCAAGAGCGAGGTCCCCAAGTACCTCAAGTTTGACGTCCTTAACGAGGTTCAACAGAGGTTGTTCGTCGATCGGCATAGTAAGCAGAGCGGTCTCACCGTCTCCACCAATTTGAAGGGTGAGACGCTGAAGCGCTATGTGGACACAGCCCGCTACTGCGACGCATTATCCATCCTCCGCGAGTCCGAGATCGATCCGCGGGCCCTTGCGGGCTGCTCCGTCTACGCTGCGCTGGGCGATTACCGGAGCTTGCTCGAGATGCGGTCGCACCTCGACTACTCGGAGATCCTCGCCGCGGCCGCGGAAGCTCTCCAGAACGACCATGGCATGCGCAAGCGGCTTTCCGAGCGCATCCGTCACGTCATCATCGACGAGTATCAGGACGTGAACCCCGTGCAGGAGACCATCGTGTCCTGCTTGCACGATCTCGGCGCCAAGATCTGCGTGGTCGGCGACGACGATCAGACAATCTACCAGTGGCGCGGGAGTGATGTCTCTAACATCCTCACGTTCCAGGAGCGCTACCCTGACGTCCACATGGTCCGGCTCGAGGACAATTTCCGGTCCTCGCGGGGGATCGTTGAGACGGCGCGCGTCTTCATCGAGAAGAACGGCCTGAGGCTCGAGAAGGCGATGAAGCCGACCGATGCTCAGGTGTACGAGGCTGGAGACATCGCGGCGCTCCCGTTTGACACACCGGAGGACGAGGCTCGTTACATCGCGGAGACGGCCATCGCCCTCCGGGGCGTCGCCATCCGCGACGGCGAGGTTGAGCGCGGGGTCTCGTGGTCGGACATGGCGGTGCTGCTCCGTAGCGTGCGAAAGAACGGCGCCCCTGTCACGCGGGCCCTCGAGGCAGCCGGAATCCCCTATGTCATCGCCGGCATGGGCAACCTGTTCGACACGGCGGAGGCGGAGGCCGCTCGCCAGCTGTTCTACTTTATGGCGAGCCGGTCGGACGTGGACGTCGTATCGCTCGAGGCGGCATGGTCGCGGGCTCGCACCGGCGCGACACGAGCCGACCTCCTCGCCGCCATCCGGGCCGCGGCCAGCGTTCGCGAGGAGATGCGGAAAGAGGGCGGCAAGCGTTTCGACTTCTACTCGATCCAGCGCCGCTTCCTCAGCTTTCTCGAGGACGCCGGCATCCGCGAGGAGCGGGTGCCGGACGGACGAGGAGAGATCGTGTTTTACAACCTCGGAAAGTTCAGCCAGGTGATCTCGGATTTCGAGGCAATCCATTACCACTCCGAGCCGGTGGAGAAGCACCATGCGTTCGCCAGCTTCCTCCAGTACCAGGCGGAGGACGTGTATCCTGAAGGCTGGCAAGACAACGCGTATGCGAACCCGGACGCCGTGCGGATCATGACCGTCCACCAGGCGAAGGGCATGCAGTGGCCGGTGGTGTTCGTCCCCGCGCTGCTCAGGAACCGCTTCCCATCGAAGAAGCAGGGGGGACCTAGCGTTTGGCATCTGCTCCCGACGGCCGGGATCGAGAGGCAGGCCCGCTTCGAGGGCACGGTCGAGGACGAGCGCCGGTTGTTCTACGTCGCCGTGACGCGCAGCCAGAAGTTCTTGCATCTGACCTGGGCGCCCGTACCGGGCAATCGGCTGTACCAGAAGGCGTCGGAGTTCTGGGAGGACGTCCTGGTTTCGAAGTGGGTGAAGCGCCGTAGACCCGATTACGCGAGGCGCAAGCGCCTCCCTCCGGCGCCACGGAAGGGCGTCGCGAACGTGGCCCTCTCATTCTCGGAGCTCAAGTACTTCTTCGAGTGCCCGTACCAGTTCAAGCTGCGCATCCTCTACGGGTTCAACGCGCCGCTCCACGAGGCGTTGGGCTACGGCAAATCACTGCACGACATCCTCGCCGAGGTGCATGCCCGAGCGATCCGCGGCGATATTGCGACTGCGGCCGAGGTGCCCAGGCTAGTGGATACACACCTATGCACGCCCTACGCGTATCCCGATCTGCGAGAGAAACTCAAGAATTCGGCCGAGCGTGTGATTCACGACTATCTCGAGGACAACCGCGATCGCTTCGACAAGATCGAGTTTTCGGAAAAATCGATCGAGATCAACCTAGGCGCCGGCGTCTCCATCGTCGGCCGGATCGATCTGGTGCGCCGCGTCGACACCGGCGAGACGACAATCGTCGACCTCAAGTCCAGCGATCGTGCCCAGCCTGAGGAGATCACCGAGAAGCAGCTCCACATTTACGCGCTTGGGTACCAGGAGCTCACCGGTCGGAGCGCTGACTTCGTCGAGGTCTACAACCTCGACGAGCGCAAGCAGAAGCCTCGTGCCGTGGACGATTCCTTTATCGACGAGGTGAAGACTGGTCTGCTCGGCGCGGCGGACGCTCTCCGTAAGGGGAGCTTGCAAGCCAAGCCGGCTGCGGTGAAATGCAGGAGCTGCGACTACCTGCGGCTGTGTACAGAGGGGGGGAAAGCGGCCGCGATCGCGCCGAAGAGGGGCCTGAAGACGCGAGGCTAATGGATGCTTCAATTTAGAACCACGGCGGCGGCGCCGACTTCGTGACGACGCTGCCTGGATGCCTCGCTGCATCGTAACTTCATTAGATCATGTTTTGTTTTCTCAAGGAGAGGACGAAGTGGGAACATATTACGTAACGAAGGTGCGCAAGCAGACGGTCACGAACAAGGATGGAACATCCCACGAACACATCGTTGGTGTCGTGACGAATATCGGCATATTCTACACGAACAAGGCGGTGGTCGACAGCATCGACGCCGGCCACGATTGGTACACGGAGGTGGACAAGGAGCCCAGAGCGAAGATCAAGAAGCTCAAGTCATGCTCTAGATCGGGCTGCACCCACAGTCCGTATCTCACCACGAACCCCGACCACACGACGAGG
Organism: Sorangium sp. So ce1128; assembly: GCA_051717205.1. Classification (GTDB taxonomy): domain Bacteria; phylum Myxococcota_A; class Polyangia; order Polyangiales; family Polyangiaceae; genus Sorangium. The sequence goes on along the minus strand of CP181432.1, from coordinate 11,426,913 downwards.
AACAACCTCGAAAATCTGCCACGGGGCTGAAGAAGTCCGTCCGCCTCGGGGTGGCGGTCATCAGGCGCGGAGCGTCCCGAACTGCAGCACGAGCCAGGAGTTTGTGCATGAATCCGCTACGCATGCTCGGCATCCCAGTCAGATGCTGCCAGCGGGATTTAACTTCATTAGAATTCGATGCTCCGGCGCCTGCTGATCCGCCCGATCGATTCACCAAAGCTCGCTCATCTATACTACTACTTTTCGCCTAGCGTGTAATCGATATTCTTGAGTCGCTCGAGCTCTGCGCAGAGCGTGGCACGAGCGCGAGCACGCATCTTATAAGCCGTCGACAGCGGGACCCCCGCTGACTCCGCGATCTCTCTCATGGGTCTTTCGTCCAAGTCCCGGGCCACCAGGATCCCCGCCGCTTCGGGGTCGGCGCGAAGGAGCGCCTCCAGCAGATGGAGCCTGCTCTGTTCCGCTATCAGCTCCGCCTCGGCGTGCCGCCGAGGGTCAGGCGTCTCAGGGTCGAGCGGCTCGTCCATCGGGATCTCAACAGAGCGGAAATACTGCCTAAAGTACCTGGACACGCTGCGCGCGACAATGCGGTGTAGCCAGCGGGAGAAGAGCTTCCGGCGCCTCTCTGATGTCGCTGCGCTGCTTTCTTGTTCTGGCCGGTTGAAGTCAGGATCGAATCGGGGCCAGGCAGCGACGGCCGTCTCCAGCGCGTGCTGCATAACGTCCGCTTGGTCATTCCGTGGCACGCCCATGCCTGTGATCCACGCCGCTACGACGGCGAGCCCCCGCTCGCCCGCCGTGCTCCGGAGCACGTCGAGCTGAGCGGCAAGCATAGCGGGATCGCCGGACGTGGACATTCAGGCACTCGTCAGAATTGCCGCCGCGAGCGCGAGCAACAGCGTTGTCGACCCGTATCCGGCGATCATGGTATCACTCTTTCTAATCCTTGGGTCGCGTGAGCAGATAGATCGCCCTCGCTCCCGTGTCTTCAGAGGGCGCCCCGGTAGCCGGCGTTCGGTCGTTCCGTGTGGGTTCGATCTGAATCCGGACCGTCGCCTCCGGATCGTGCCGCTGGCCCCTGGTCGCGGGGCGCTCCTTCCAGAACCGGCTTGATAGCGGCGCCGAGTTCAGGTGCCCCGAGCGAGACTCACGCTAGGCATGTTCACGGTTTCCTACGCCTGGCAGCGTCGTGTTCAACGCAGAGCGCTCGATGTCCTCCCAGTCGGCCCCTCGTGCAAGGCTGGATCCGCCGTCGTCGCGCTGTACCGGAAAGCTCGTCAGTGCGGCAGTGCGACACGCGAACTCAGCGCCCGACATCGTGCGAGCGGGGAGCGGTGACCGAAGCCGCGGCTGAGGAGGCGGCGGGAGTTTGGCCCGTGGGCTCTTGGCAGCCAGATCAGAACAAGGCACCACGGGCGGGGGAACATCAGGAGCCCGAGGGAGAACGGCGGCCGGACTCGTCGACGTCGGGCTTGACGATGAGAACGCCGCCGGACACGCCGAGCGCTCGCGCCTGGCGATGGGCTCGCCGAGCTGGATCACCACGGTGTCCTCCGCGTCCGCCCGGTAGTCATCGTGCAGACGCCACAGAGGTTCCCAGTACCGGGCAGGCGTACCCGTGAAGACCTCCAGCTGCCGTGCGAGGCCGGGCGTCATCGGGTGGTCGCTGTTCAGCAGCCGCTCAATGTCCCGTCGTTCAAGCCCGGTGCTCTCGGCCAGCTTGTGCTGCCACGAGGGTATCGCCGCGCAGAACGACTCGAGGACCCTGCCTGGCCATGGGACTGGGCGCGCGCGACCTTCTGTCATCGCCGCGATCAGGGCGTCCACATGGCAGTCGAGCAGGCGACGGTGATGCTCCAGCTCCCGCTCTGCCTTCTCCTTCGCTTCGGTGAGGGCCAGCTCCTCGTCCTCGTGCGCCTGCTCGCGTGCCTCGCGGAGCCCGCGCTCGCGGCCCAGCGCTTCGCGCGCGGTCACCGCGAACCCGATCGCAACACAGGCCATCATCGCGAGAACGATCGGCGAGATGAGCCACATCGCACCCAGCACTTCCTCCATGTGTTCCTCCTCCTGGACGTGCGCCTTCTTGCCTGACGCGAGACGGATCTCGGCCTTCTGCTGTCGACGACAGCATCGGAGCTACCGCCTGTTAACCGTCAGTGAACAGCCGACGATTCAGCGAATCTGCCTGAGTAGCGCTTCGCGCTCCGCGGCGAACGGCCCGCGCGGAAACTCCCGCGCGTGGGCCTCGAGCAGCCGGCGCGCCTCGAGGTAACCGAGGGTGGTATGGGCCTCGATTGCCCTCCGGGCCTGGTTCACCAGGCTCCTCTCCCGCTCGCTGATAGACGGGCGCACGGCGACCTCCGGCGAGGCGGGACGAGAAGCCGTCGTCACCGCGGAAGCGGGCGTGCTGTTCACGACGACCCCGGCGCCCGCGTTGCTGTCTCCCGCCGGCCACGAGACCGCGTGCGCGGCGATGGCGGCGCCATCTGCTACCGCGGGCGCCCTGACGTCCTCTGCGGCGGGCGCGGTCTCAAGCGCGCGGACCGCCGCCGGTCGCAGCCATGATGCCAGGCCGGGCACGGGCGGCACGCCGGAGACGAGCGCGCCCGCCAGAACGACGAACGCCCCCTGCACGAGGATTCTCACCCCCAGACGGCGCAGGGAGGCCACCCACGACGCGCGATCACTGAACCCGAAGGCGAGCGGTACCGCAACGCAGGCGTCCTTTCCCCAGCCGCGAGAATCCTGCTGCGCCTGCCACCGGCGCATCTGCGCGTCCAGCTCCTCGCGCGCCCGCCGGTACTGCGTCTTCACCGTCTGGATGTTGAGCCCGAGCTCGGCCGCGATCTCGACCAGCGGTGTCTCCTCCAGCTCGTGCCTTATGAGGATATCCCGGTACTTGGGGTCGACCTGAGCGATCAGGCGCCGCGTGAGCTCTGCCCGCTGCCGCAGGCGGAGCAGGTCTTCCGGCGTGGGGCCCCCTTCATGAGGCTCGCGCTCGTCGAAGGAGGTCAGGACCTCGCCGCGGCGGCCCGCGTCGCGCAAATGATTGCGCGCCTGGTTGAGCGCAATCGTGACGCAGTACGGCGCCGAATCCCCGCCCGGCTCGATCCGCTGCTCCGCTTCCAGGCCCCGCAGCAGTGCCTCCTGCGCGACGTCCTCCGCGTCTCGCGCCGGAACACCGCGAAGGATCACCAGGCGCCGGAAGAGGTCGAAGCTGATGGACGTGAGCGCGCGCTTGGCCACGGCGGGTAGCACACCTGAGCCGCCCTGAAGGGTTCAGGAAAATGAATGGCCGGCCAACTTTGGTAGGATAATGTGCGTCAATGTGGTGATGTCATGTGCCCCTTCTCCAGTTCCGTCGCGGTGAAACGGACCAGCACATTCCTGGATTGCTCTGTTCTTTCTCGTCCGTGGAGCATTTGACGAAAATCCCTGAGGGTTGACGCCGCGAGGCTGGCGTCGGTACCGTCGCCCACATGCGGTGCGCTCCACATTCACTGTCGATCTGTTTGATGCTGGGTGCCGCCACCGGCCTTGTGAGCCCGGCCAGCGCTCAGAGCATCGCTGGGACGCCGCGACGAAGCGACGGTTCGACAGTGAAAGACTTTGTACGCGCTGGGCAAAGGGCTCGTGCAGCGAGAAGGTGGACCGAGGCATATGATGCCTACAAGGCAGCCCTGGAGGCAGCAGAGCCAGCGTCGAGCACAGAGCGAGAGCGCGCGGAGATCACCGGGGAGCTCGGGCTCTGCGCGCTTGTGTTGCGCAGGTACCGCGAGGCAGCCGAGCACCTGGCCTGGAGCCTTGAGCAGCGCGAGGCGCTTCCTGGAGCCCTCCAACTGCGTTTCGAGGAAGGACTGCGGAAGGCAACGACGCACGTAGCGACGCTGCTGCTCGCGGTCGACCCGCCGGACGCCGAGGTGCTCGTCGATGGCAAGCCCGTAGGCAGGACCGCGCGGACGCACAAGCTGTTCTTCGAGTCCGGGCAACACATGGTGCGGGCCCGCGCGCCGGGACGCGAGGAATCTTTCCAGGTGTTCACAGCCATGTCGGGACAGGAGCACGAGATGCTGATGCAGTTGGCGCGCTCCTCAGGTAGCACCAAGGAGGTGGCCGCGGCAGCACCGAAGGAAGCACCCAAAGCGCTGAGCTCCACGCTGGCTGATCGGACGCAGGCCACCAGCCCGTGGGCTTCATGGCCGGGGACGCTGCGCATCGCGGGGATCGCCGTCACGACGGCCACCGTGTCGGTGGGCAGCCTCCTCATGATCCGGGCCAGCAGGCTTGACGGCGACCTGAGCGAGCGGCGTGACGGGCTCAACCGCGATCCGGCGACGAACTCGTCCATGTGCTGGCAAGCGCCGCAACGCTCGGTGTGTGCTGAGCTGCTCCGGCTGCGGGACGAGCGCAATCTGTCCGGACTCGCAGGCACGGCCCTGGTCATCGTGGGGGGCGTTATCGGGGCGGCAACCGCGGTGTCCTTCTTCACAGACTTCTCCTTCCTGGGACTCACGCCGGCTCGGGAACGGATCCACGTCTCGCCCGTGGCGACCGGGCATGGGGTCGGCGTGAGCATCGAGGGGCTGTGGTGAGGACACCGGGACCCGTGGAGATGCCTTCGCAGGGAGGTCGAAGCACCGGGACGTCCGTCTTGGCTCTCGCGCTCTGCGCATGGAGCGCAAGCACCATGACGGCGTGCACGTGGGGCGATGCTTGCTGGGAGGTGTATGCGTGCGCCCCCGATCCGGAACCGCCGCCCGGACCTTGCGCGGGCGAGCCTGGCACGGCGCCGGCGCTCGACCAATGCGGGGTGTTTGTCAGCACGTCAGGCTCCGACAGGAGCCCCGGCACGAAGGACGCGCCGGTGAGGACCTTGCAGCACGCCGTCGGCCTCGCCGCGAGCGGGCGAGGCAACGGCGAGGCGCCGACCCGGCGCGTATACGCTTGTGGCGGCTCGTTCGAGGAGGCAATCACGCTCCCGTCGGGGGTCGACCTCTGGGGCAGCCGTCGCTGTGATGACGGCGGTGACTGGTCGTATGAGGGGTACGAGTGGTCGTTCGGCGGGCCGAATGCGTCGTCTGTCATCGCCCCACCCCTGGGGGTCCCGGTGCGGGTCCTCGGGGCGGACGATGCGGTCATCGCGGGGGACGACGCGACGACGGTAATCTTCGGTGTGCGCGTCGTGGCGGCGGACGCCTCGGCAAGCGATGGCAAGTCGTCGATCGCGATGATCTTGAGCCCTGGGGCCAAGGTGATCGTGCGGGAAAGCGAGATCCTCGCAGGCAATGCGAAGGATGGAGAACCGGGTGAGGACGCGCCGAGCTTCCGCGCGAACGCTGGCGTGCTGGGGAACGACGGCGCGAACGCCTGCACCGCGGACGTGGCGATGGGCGCCCTTCCGGTCGTGACCGTGTGCGACGACGGCATCGAGTCGACGGGAGGCAACGGGGGCGATGGCGGGATCGAGACGGGCAGCGATGCTACTTCAGGGCTGCCGGAGCCGGTCGGCAGTCCGGACAATCGCGGCCTGGCTGGCAGAGGCGCGTCCAGCATGCCGTGCACCGATGGGGGTCGCGGAGCAGACGGCGCCCCTGCGGAGCGCGCTGCCGGAGCGGTTGGCAATGGCCGCCTGGGCCTGGAAGGATGGATCGGCGTGCGCGGGGAGGACGGGAAGAAGGGCGGCGTCGGCCAGGGCGGGGGCGGGGGTGGCGGCGGTAGAGCGCGCGGCCCCATGATCTCGTGTCCGACGGGTCGGCCTCAGGGCGGCGCGGCTGGCGGATCGGGCGGCAGCGGCGGCTGCGGTGGCAAAGGGGGCAAGGGGGGCGGCTACGGCGGCGCGAGCATCGCCATCGTGGCACTACAGGGAAGCGCCCTCACAGTCGATGCGAGCCAGGTCCTCGGGGGCAAGGGCGGCAATGGCGGGGTCGGCGGAACGGGCCAATGGGGGGGCGTTAGCGCGAGCGGCGGCCTAGGTGGAAAACACCCTGTGGGCGACAGCTGGAACGCGTGCAAGGGTGGCACCGGCGGCTACGGCGGTCGCGGGGGCGACGCCGGTGGCGGTCTCGGGGGCTACTCGCTCGGCATCGGCTCCGTGGGTGCCTCCGTGGCCATCTTGGAGCATGCGACGGTCTTGCCCGGACAAGCCGGTAAGGGGGGGCTCGGTGGCGCTGCATCGGCGGAAAACACGTTCGGTAAGGGGGACGATGGGACTGCGCTGTTCTGGTACAGGTTCGACGAGCCAGCGCCGGAACCGCCGCAATGAACCGCCCTGTGCCGTTGGCACACGTCAGGACACGCACATGAAAACGATCACCGCTGCTGCCTCCTTGGTCCTTCTGTTGTCGCCGTTGGCGACCGGCTGCGGAACCGTGCCCGACGTGAACGACCCAGGCGTGGCGCCTTGCGAGGGCACCTCGTGCGAGGACGAGCTGCCCCAGGAGTCGGTCTGCGTCGAGCACGTCGCCGCCGATATCCTCGACGACGGATGCGGCGTGTTCGTCGCCGGAGCCTACGGGGGCGGCGACGACAAGAACCCCGGCACGAAGGCGAAGCCGGTGTTCACCGTCGAGCGCGCCGTCGAGCTCGCGCGCACCGGACGAGGGCGCGTGTTCATCTGCAACGACGGATTCAGGGTGAATCAGATCACGCTGCCCTCCGGCGTGGATCTCCTCGGGGGCTTCCACTGCCGGCGATGGGATCGCGACCCCCGAATCCCGCGGTCCACCTTCTATCACAGACAGAGCATCGACCCCTTGGTGATCGTCGAGCCCGCGGGCCCCGAGGACAAGGGGGCCGCGGATGGGGTATCGACGCTTGCCGATCTCAACGTCTGGGCGTTCGGTCCGCTCGGCGCGCTCGTCCAGTCCAACACGGCGGTGGAGATCCTGCGGAGCGAGATCCGCGCAGGCGGTGCAGTGCCAGGCAGCGATGGCGAGCCGTGGCCTCATTACAGCCCACCGGACGGACCGGACGGCATGTTCGGTGGGGACGCGTGCTCGGCGGCCGTCGTGGCCGGCGGGCCTGCGGCCGTGAACCGGTGCGAGAGCGGGCATACGAGCATCGGCGGCAAGGGAGGGGACGGACGGCCCGACAGCGCCGAGGATGGAGGCGACGGTGAGCCCGCCTCCGTGCGGGACCCATCGCCCTCGGGGGTCGGTGGCACCGCGGAGCAGGACAACGCCAGTTGCTACGTCGGATCCGACGGCGGCCCGGGGGCTCCGGGCACGCCGGGCGCGCCCGGCGAGGGCATGGGGCGCCTGACCGAGACAGGATGGGAGGGCGACACGGGGGGCGAGGGCAGCTGGGGCACGCCGGGCCAGGGCGGCGGCGGTGGCGGCGGTCGCCGGGGCGGGCTCGCCCTGTGCGGCGTGGCCTCCAAGGGAGGCCCAGGAGGAGGTTCAGGCGGGGCCGGCGGTTGCGGAGGTCGCGGGGGCCGCGGAGGAGCGAACGGACAGGCGACCATCGGCGTCCTCGCGCTTCACGCCCGGGTGACCGTGCGCGACAGCATGATCACGACGGCCGTTGGCGGCCCGGGAGGCAACGGCGGGCCACCCCAGGAAGGCGGCCGAGGCGGTCGAGGCGCACCCGGCGGCGCGCTGGGTGACGGATTCTCCGCCTGTTTCGGCGGCCGGGGCGGCCAAGGAGGGCCCGGCGGCTACGGCGGCCCCGGGCGCGGCGGCGACTCGATCGGCGTCGCCTACCTTGACGAGGACCAGCTCACGCTCGAGGGCGTCTCCTTCGACATCGGACAGCCGGGCAAGGGCGGCACCAGCTGGAATTGGTCCGGCGACGAGATCACGGGGGAGGACGGCATCGCCGTCGAGACGCTTCGTTTCCCTGAATAGGATCGACGCACAGGCTCTGTGGATAGGTGTGTTGCCGAAGAAGTGCGTCTTGCTGGAGAACGACGGCGGCGCGCGCTCTCCCCACACCGGGTCCCTGCGCCGCACGAACGGATGGTAGCTCCGCCGTTCAATGTCATCGCCGTCCTTAAGGTCCACGTTTGCATGCACTCGTGCCGGTCGTAGATGAAGGTGCCTCAGCGAGCAGATAAGGCATCGCATTGACGGGGCTACATGCTTGAACCGGGTCAGTGTGAAAAGTCCAGTGCAAATAGACCTTGCCGCCCGGTGACGCGAGCGAAGGTGGCGGCACGTCGAAGGGGGCTGCGCGTCGCAATGCCGAGAGCGCGACCACGTCGAAGGCGACGGATCCACTGGACTTGACGACACCCATCTTCGCGAGGTGTCCATCAACCTGATTTACGACGATCTCGATCCGTACCGCAAGATCTACCGCATCGCGGAGCGCGGGATATGCCTCGCGCGCAGCCGTCAACTCCTCCTCGTAGACGTCGTGGAGGCGCTTGTGTATCGAGTTGATGTAGATGGCGAAGGGAACACGCGTTCTACCTAACGCGATCCTGTTCCCGGCTCGGACGTCGGGGATATACGCGTCGCATAGTGCTTGTGCGGCTCGCCACTCTTCGACGGTCGGTCGGTGATGGGGGACGGTGTGTCTTGTCGAGGGCGCTGTCGTGGAGCATGAGGTTCCGAGAGCTGCCATCGCCAAGAGGTTCAGTGCGACCCATGGCTTGCTGCGTATCCATGGCAACACGTTTGAGCGCAAGGCTCTCCGGTCAAGCCATCGAGTATACGAACAATCTCGCTGATTACGATGATTGTCCGAGGCACGCTTCTTCGAACTCAAACAGGCCATCTCGCTCCCCCTGCTCCAACTTCGCCCTCACTAGTGAAAAAGGAACGTCGGGAGGCACGTCCACCGCAACCAGCCGCGGCAGCTCACTCAGCTCCGAAGCGCAGCCAAGAGCACGAAGCTCCTCGCGCGTCTTCTGGACGTCCTCTTCACGAGCAAACCATAGACGTATGGTGCTGTGGCCTGATGGCTTTGCCAAGCCCTCGTACCAGAGGTCCCCGTCAGGTCCCCGTCGCACCGTTACGACATCGCCATTTGCAACCTCACGAGCGTAGAATGGAATGTTGTCCAATTGATAGCCATCCTCGCGGGGAATCGCCCATAGGCTCTCGATTTCGCAACGGTCGGGGGTGCTGCCATCATACTTGAAGAGAATTTTTACGTGTTCCATTGGTGGTTACCTGTCCGACTTGCGGAGGTTGCAGTCACGACAGAGGACCTGCCCATTGGATGGGTCCCCATCTCCCCCTTTGCTTCGTGGGACGATATGATCCCGATGGCGCTCATTCCCTGGCGGTCTCACGCCTGCCTCGCTCCTCTTTGCGGGGACTACATCGGTTCCGCAGTTCATGCACTTGTTCGCGCCACCATTGTTCGCCGCATTTGCCGCATCGATCTCCTTCTTTCCACCGGGTGTAAAGCTCTTGCCCCGTCCCGATCCACGCGGGCGAGTGCGCGACCGAGTGCGGAGGTCGGCGGTCGCAGCTCCCCGTAGCCATGTCGCTCGCGCATCAGCCCTTCGAGCTCTGCAAACTTTCGCAGTCGAGCAATCCCCTAGCGAACTCAGCGAAATTCGGGGCCAACGTTAGAACACTTCTGTCCTCATCAATGTATACCACCCGGGGTTCGCCCTCCGGGCCGCACTCACTGTAGTCGAGCATTATCGTGTCGTGGCCTCCAGATGGCGTGTCACAAATGACGATGCCAATGTTGGGGTATCCCCACTCCTGCACTAGGTATGCGCTACCAAGTTCGCCATCTATTCCGTGGTCGAATCCGAGTCCTAGAAGAGCGGATATCTCGATATGATCTTCCGCCCATGACGTGCGCCTGATCGTTCGGAAGCACCTTCGTGTCGGAATGCCACCGTTCCTCTCGCGAAGTACTTCGAGGTAGGCGCCAGGTAATCTGACCCCAAGATTCGCTTGCGCACGGTTTGCCATCTCATCGGTGAGAGCTGGTCCCGAATGTTTGGTGTTCTCATTAAAGAATTTCATGGCTGCCTCCTTCTTACCTGAAGCCGCCGGTATGTCCGGTGAATTTGTGTACGTCCGTCTCGATGAGTTGCATGAGGCCCTTGTCCTGGTGATGATGCCAGGTGTACCCAGCGGGAGTTTCCTTCAACCCCGCCGCGACATTCGCTCGCGCGAAGTCAGTCGACCGAGATCCAGAAAGTTCAATTCGAACGTCTGGGATATTCGGATGTCGATATGCTGAAAAATCCGGATATCCGCTCTTGTCAAAAGGAACCCCAGTCTTCGGGTGTGTCTTGCCGGCTAGATGCGCATTGCGAGTTGGGCCTATACCCCCGCCGGCGGGCGCCGCCCCCTGGGCGGGAGCCGTTGCCTGCGGGCCCTGGTTCCCCGACCCTTGCGACATCAGTGCCTGCGACAGCCCCTGGATCCCTGCCGCGATGTTCCCGACCCCACCGACGACGAGCCCGGTCGACACCGCGATCGCAGGCACACCGATCGCCGCGCCGATGCCGGTGGCGCTCGTGATGCCCCCGAAGACCTCCCCCGTCAAGCCCCCGATCGTGACGGCGAGCCCACCCACGATCTGCCCGATGGCCAGGCCCATCCTGGCTTCCGGCGTCCCATGGGCCAGCACGCCCGCGGCATCCAGGAGCCCATGCCCCACGCCGGCGAAAGGGACCGCGCCGAGCAACAACCCGGCGACGAACCCTCCCTCGATCTGGACATAGGGGTTCTGCGACCAGTCGATCGGCGCCGTGGTCACCGGCTGCGGCACATGCCCCGAGGCGCTCCCGGTCGTGCTCACGTCGACCGGCGCCGCCGCCGCACCGACCTCCGCAGCCTCACGCGAACCTTCCACCTGACTGGGCACTGTCTTGAGGCATTCGAGCCCGCTGCAACTCAGGATGCGCTGAACCTCCGGATCGTTGACGAACTCCGGATCGACCGGAAGCGGGTACACCGGCTCGAACCCGCTCGGATCCACGAAGTTGAGCGGGCTATTCAGCACGTAGCTGTACGGATTCCAGCTCTGCCCGAAGACGGGGAGCGACACGATTGGATCGGTTGTCAAGAACCGCCCGATCATGGGATCGTACATCCTGCCCTTCATGTTCACGAGCCCGAGCTCGTCGTCGCTCTCGTGGCCGGTGAACCCCTGCGTCGTCTGGCTGGAGAACGACGGCGGCGCGCGCTCTCCCCATACCGGGTTCCTGCGCTGCCCGAACGGATCGTAGCTCCGCCGTTCGATCACGTCGCCGTCCTCGTCGGTGAGCGCATCGATGGATCCGAGGTGATCGACGTGCACGTAGTGCGTGCCGTCGTCAGATCCGCCCCGGGTCACGATCGCCACCACCCGCTCCGGCGAGTGGACGTAGTATCGATGCTCCACGGCGCCCGAGCCCGCCTCGGTGACCCGCTCGTACAGGTCGTCGAAGTAGAGAGTCTCCCGCTCCGGGGTTGTCTTGCGGATCCGCTGCTGGTCGCCGTCGTAGCCGAACGTGATGGTGCGCGCGCCCTGCGTGATGCGCTCCGGCAGGTCGAACGGCGTATAACGCACCGTCGTGCCGCCGGGCCGCGCGATCTGATTGCCCACGGCGTTGTAGGCAAAGCTGTCCGTGCCCGCGCCGGTTACCGCGTGCGGGTGCAGCGGGTCATCGTAGGAGAGCGTTCCGACGTCCGACTTGAAGGTGAGATTACCGTTCGGGTCGTGGTCGTAGCGGAGCGCGCAGGGGGCCGAGGCGCGTTCGACGTCGCTGAAGTACGCGCAGGTCAGTCGCTGGAGCGCGTCGTGGCGGAAGCGCTCCGTCTTGTTCTCGGGCTGGAGCGCGTCGGTGCGGCGCGTGAGATTCAACAGAGCGTCGTACCCGTAATCCAGGTCTTGCACCTCGCTCGCGCCGCTCTGCGTTGCGATGTGCCTGAGACGCTGCTTGTCGGCGAAGTAGCTCCGCTCCGTGACGGCGCCGTTGCCGAACACCTCCTCCCGGAACCGCCCCGCGTCGTCCACATCCGTCAAGCGCCAGTAGGCAGGGCTCATTCCGCTGTCGCGCACGGCGAGCAGATGGCCATGCGCGTCGTGGTCGTGCGCCACGACGAACGGCGCCGCGCCGGCCGGAACCGGATACGTGATCGTCTCGACGCGACCGAGATCGTCGTAGCCCAGCCTGGCCACCAGCGGAGCGCGCTCCCCGTCGATGCGGAGCGACATCGTCTCGACCTGACCGAAGCGGGTGTACCCGTAGGTCTTCTCCGCGTCCGGGCTCGTGAGCGTGTGGAGCTTGCCGATGCCGTGCGGTGCGGTGTCCCAGGTCCACGTGGTCGTCTGGCGCTCGGCGCCGTCCTGGTCCACGCGCGAGCGGGGTCGACCGAGCGCGTCGTACGCCCACGTGGTCTCGCGCCCGAGCGCATCGGTCGATGTGATCAACTCGCCGAAACCGTCGTGCGTGGAGATCGTCGTGCCCCTGTCGGGATCGTCGAGCTGGCGGACGCGGCCGAGCGCGTCGCGCGTCATGCGCGTCACCGCGCGGCCCGGATCGGTGACCGTGTGCAGCAGCCCGAACGGGCCGTAGGTGTAGCGGGTGATCCCATCGGCCGCGTCGGTGATGGTCTCGATACGCCCCAGCGGATCCTGTTCGACCTCGGTCACGTGATCGAGCGGGTCAGTGACACGCACGCGCAAGCCGTCGTGCTCCGTCGTGGTGACCGCGTTCCACGGCGTCGCATGCCGCACCTCACGGCCTACCGCGTCGTACTCGTAGCGGTCGTACAGGATCTCGCTCTCGGGCGTGTCCTCGCTGACCGGCACCGAGCGCCGCGCGACGTACTCGCCCAACGGGTCGTACGCGATCTGCTGCATGATGCGCTTCGCATCGCCCGAGCGCGGCGGCGCCTCCGGTTCGGGCCCGTACCACCACCACCGGATCGGGCGGCCGAGGCCATCGAATTCGACCGTGTCGTCGGCCCCGCCGGTCGTCGTGCTCCGCTGCCTCACCCACCACGCGTCCTGCTCCGGGCCGCCGTCCTTGGTTCGGGAGAGCGTGACCGTCGTCGTCGTGCCGTCTGGGCGCCTCTCGACGCCGAGTCGCCCGAAGCCGTCGTACGCCCACGTCGTCACGAGCTGATTCGGATCGACCCGTTTGAGCAGCACGCCGAGCGCGTCGTCGAACTCCACGAGCGTGGTGTGCCTCGCCGCGTTCACGTACTTCTCGGGGAAGATGCCCTCCTCGTCGTACGCCGTGCTGGACGCCCGCCGGTGCCCGAAGTCGTCCTCCGCCGTGACGCCGGTGATGTTCCCGAAGTCGTCGCGCGCATAGATCAGCGTCAGCTTGGTGTCCGGCAGGCCGTCGTCGCTCTCGGTGGACTCGGTCTCCACCTCGCCGTAGATCGTGGTCGTTCGCGTGAGGGTCCGGCACTGCGACATCCCCGCCGCCGCGCTGCATTCCTCCTGCGCCTCGAGCTGGCCGAGGACCCAGCGCTCGGTGTCGTTCTTGAACCTCCGCGTGACCTCGAACGTCAGGTTGACGCCGCCCGTCGAGACCTCCTCGGCGCGCACGTTGCCGAACGTGTCGAAGTCCGTCACCTTCGATACCGAGTCACGCAGCAGCGTCGTGCCGTCGCCGCCGCGCTCGATCTCCCGCACGTACGCCTCGATGGCGGGCGTCGTGCCGCTCGGGGGCGGATAGACCCCTTGCGCTCGCCTCACCCGGCGCTCGGTCGGGAGCGGGAAGTACGTCGCGCCGTCGTTCGTCGGTACGAGCGTCCGCGTCACGTCCACGAACGAGAGCTCGATCTGGTCCGGCCTGGGCTGGTTCGGCAGCCCAGGAGCCCAGTGCCACGTCCGCTGGACGTGCCCCGCGAAGGGAAAGACCTGGAGCTCATCGTCGAAGGTGACATGGTCGTAGGCCTCGAGCGTCGCGGCGCCCGTGTCCAGATCGGTGACGATCCGCTCCCCGAACCCGAGAAATCCGCGGCCCAGCCGGTGGTAGCGCCCGTCGCGGTAGCCGACCTCGAAGCGCCGCGGTCGGTCCGCGCCGTTGTTGAAGGCGTACGCGCTGACCACCCGACGAGGCCCAACGACACAGCGGCGCGGATAGCCGCAGTCGTCCCCCGCGCCGGAACGCGCGATGTAGAGCGCGCTCGCTCGCGCCGGATCCTCCGCAGCGCCCCCGCTCGTGACCGACGCATCGGTCAGGTGCCCGTACGAGATGCTCACGCTGGGCACGAAGTCCGGATCGGTCGGCTCGTGCGCGTTCATCCCGTCGGAGACCGCGATCAGGAGGTCCTGATCGGCCGAGAGGTTCTGCAGAACGTTGAACACGCCGCCGAGCGAAAGGATCACGTCCTGCGCGCCGTCCCCGTTGACGTCCCCGGTGCGCGGCCCGCGGGGATCGGCCAAGGTGACGGCATCGCCGAGGCTGGCCTCGAACGGCACGTCCGGGTTGACGAGCCTGAACGGCGGCCCCGCGCGGTCGCCGGTCGCCAGCAGGACGGCCCACGACGGGAGCACATCGGAGCCGCCCAGCAGCATGCCGGGTGGGACGGGCATGAGGAGATCCTGCCGCCCGTCGCCGTTGAAGTCGAGCGGCACGGCGAACTGGAAGAACACGTCCTGATCAGGGAAACCCAGTAAATCGCCGAAGCTGATCGCGTCGACGCTCCGGAACGGCGAGGCCACGAAGGTCGGCCCCGTGTTGAAGTAGGTATAGAGCTGGTGGTCGCCGGAGCCGGATTCGACGGCATCGGGCAGGCCATCGCCGTTCACGTCGAGAAAGACGACGCGGCCCCCGGACCACACGACAGGCAGCTTGGTGTCGCTCACCTCCCAGCGGCCGTCGCCCCGGCGCGTGATCGCGTCGTAGTTCGATCCGGTGAGGACCGTTCCGTCACCGAACCGCAGCAGGGATGGCACGATGAGATCGATCTTGCTGTCGGCGTCAGCGTCGATCGTGTGGAGCTCCGTATCGCAGGGATAGCCGGCCAGCAGCTCGATCGATTCGCCCGCGGGGTCGAATCCCGCGGGCGTCGCGCCGCGCGCAGGCCTCCAGAGGTGGACGGCCCACACGGCGGAGACCGGGATCGGCGCCTGTCCGTCGCGGTCGTGGTCCTCGCACTGGATCAGATCCGCCGCGCCATCGCCGTTCAGGTCGGCGAGGTGCATCGAGGCGCCGGGGCTGCTCAGGCTCGGCGGCGCGGGCTTGGCCCCGAGCGGGAACGGCCGGCGGATGCCCGTGTCATGAAGCGCAAAGGTCCAGTCGGGCCGGGACAGGAGCACATGCCACGTGGTCTTGGCATCGTAGACATCGTGGAGCAGGACGTCCATCCGTCCATCGTCGTCGTAGTCCAGGACGGTCCCGAGCTCGGGCTGAAGAATGGCCGGATCGGAGGGCCCAGCCGGATCGGCGACGAACGGCCACTCCTCGAGGAAGGCGAGCTCCGTCGGTGCGAGGTACGCCGGGGAGGCGCGCGGCCCGAGGTTTCGCGCCGCCCACCACGCGGTGATCGGATTCGACGGCGTGCTGAGCGCCGCGTCGCTGTCCGGGATCACGAGATCGTCGAGCCCGTCGCCGTCAACGTCGAACACCATCGGGCTCGCTCGCTCGGAGACCGGCTTGTCGACGTCGGTCGCCAGCCGCTTGAACCCGGGCTTTGCATGGCTGTACTGAAAACGTGTGGGAGGCTTGCAGATCCCGTCGCTCGCGCACTCCTCGACCTGGGCCAGCAGCGTTCGGCTCGTCGTCGGGCCAAGCTCGTAGCGAAACCCGTAGCTCCGGACCAGCGCGTCACCCGGGCCGAGCATCTGGATCTCCTCGAGGCGAAGCGAGCGCTGGAGCGCCATGCCGCCCGAGTAGCCGGTACGAATGGCGGCCGGATCCTTGGTCCCATACACGAAGCGCACCGACCGGGAAGGCTCGAGCGACGGCGTGCCCTCGAAACCGGTGTATCGGATCTCGTCCACCGCGTACTCGGCGGCATGGCCGTCCTCGGCCTCTGCGACGCAGTACGTGGTCGTCATGGTGTTGCCGCGGCCATCGCGCACCTTATTCGCGAGCCACGCGCGCGGGACGCCGCCCCGCGCGAGCGGCTTGCTGCCCTCGGTGCGCCCGTACTCGACGACGCGGCCGGTGGGCAGGTGCGCCTCGAAGAAGAGCGCCTCGGCGGGCGCGCCGCCCTCCGGAGGGTAGTGTCCGACCACCTTGACGAACGTGTCCGGGAACGTCCGGTACTCGATGATCCCCGGCGCCCGTCCTACGGGGACCAGACGCTGGTTGTCGAGACAGAGGTTGTCCTCGCCATCATAACGCACACCGCGGATCTCTCCGTCGTGCGCGAGGCTCTTCGGACACGGCGTAATTGCGGACAGCCCGGCGATGGAGAAGCCGGCGCCGAGCACGCCGTCGCCGCCGTCGCCGCGATAGACGAGCTGGAGCCGCGGTCCCATGCCAGCGCGGGAGGGCACGGTAGCGAGCTCCATGGTGTACACGGCCTCCCCAGTGCTCGTGACGGAGAACGTCCCCGGGATGGTGCCGGCGGCGACGGTCTCGACCTCTGGCGCGGGGCGGGACGTTGCGGGGCCATGCGCGCGCTGGGTCCGGCAGGCGACGAGGCCACCAGGCGGCTCCGCGGGCGGGTCGAGGATGCACTGACACCCGCCCTGCGCGAGTACGCAAACGAGAAACATCCAGAGCGGTATCAATGCCCGGAGCACACATCGCGGAACCGGCACCATCGCAGCCTCCCTGGCGCACAGGAGTGGCACGGCGCCGCATCGCGAGTCAAGCGCTGAAACCACGCTGAACCGCCCCAGCCATGCCGATATCGAGGCGTTCGTGAAGCATCTGTGCCTGTTCGGCGTACACGCGGCAGGCGCCAGGGCTGCCCCTTGTCGAGCTACCATTGGCCGTCCATGATGAAGCCGCGGCGAGGAGAGAGATAGGACGGCCGGGCAATGGCGGCATGAGCTGGAACCACGATGGCACGACGACGATGGGGCAGAGCTGCGATAGCCACAAAGCCCTTCGCTTTCCCGAATGGTCGCAGTAGCGTCTCGGGAGGACGGCGCGGATCTCCACGACGGCTATGAGGAAGCCTCGAACTCCGAGTCCAAGGGCCAACTCGCCAGGAAGCTCGAGGCCCAGGCGATCATGGCGGCCGGCGGCTCACCTTTACCGTCCCATGCGGCGACCAGCGCTTCTAGCTCACGCTTGGCAGCCATGGCGCGGAGGGTCTTCGTCGACTCGTCGTGCGGGCGCATGCGCGCGAGTTCCTCTTGCATCTTATCCTTGCGTAGGAAGCCGTCTGTAGATGCTGACCAATGAACTCCATATGAATGTCGATATGGTTCTGGAATCTCCTGGATCATCCTGGGTAAATCAAGCACCATTCCAATGTGGTAATGTGCCCGAAGCACGGTAAGCACCGCAATGAATCGATCTGTCAAGCTGCTCGTGTCAAGCGTTACAACCGCCGGTCCCTCGGGCGGCGCTCGATCCAGCCACCGATGATCTATGGTAAAAAGGCAATCGTAGAGAGTTGCGCCTCGCATGCCAACCACCACGTCCGGCACGAGAGTGGTGCCGATCTCTTGCGGCATGAGCTCGCAATCGAAGGTTGATTCGATCTCGTTGGCAATCCACGTTGCATAAAATTGCTCGTCGGGTGCCAGATTAAATGTGATTTCCTGCCGCGTGACGGTTGCGCTGTTCATTCTTTCGTCGTTCGGGTTCAGCACAAGATCCGGACCCAGGGCGGCTCGCGAAAAGGAGAAATTGATTCCGTACGGAACCACGAAGCCGTCGAGCCGCTTGATGACGTCGAACAGGCGATGGCTGTAAACGGCATAGTACGGAGCCAGGAAGCTCACGTGAAACCAAAGTGTTCGACTGTCGGGCGCGTTTGGTGGAGAGACTGTGAACGAGTAGCATGCATCACAGCCGCCGGCGGGGAGGTGGAGCGATTGGTTCATGAGTAGCACGTCAGGGAATCGCTCTGAAATGCGGCGCTGCATGGCATGCCAGCGTTCGTCCTTGGATGCTTGGATCCGCGCGGCCACGAGCCGGGCGTGTTCTTCAGTCTGTTCGCGGTGTGAGTCGTCCTGCCAAAACTTGTGCGGGTCGGGGCCCTCGATCCCACGGGGATAGTATCGGTAGACGACGTCCAGTAGTTGATCGATGGTGTGCTTCATGAATCGTTCATCACCATGCCAAGGTGCCTGTGCTGTTACTTGAGCACTTTTGTAAATACCCGGACAACGTAGCGATGCGACCCATCCTTCTGATGGTAGGATTGGGCGTCAACCGGAATCTATGGGAGAACAGCACGACGGACATGGGTCGTACCGTCCAGAGCGTGCGCCAGCGTGCAGTTGCCTGCGCGGCTCGAGTGCTTGTCGATCTGCTGGCACCGGCTGCCGGTCCACGTCGCCATGAGAGCGCACTGCCGGCCGCGTGCCTTGGGGCTGCACGCCGCCGCCTGCGCGCCGTCACGGTGCGCTGACGGGCGAGCACGCAGAGCGGGTCGACGGCACCGGTGCGCCAACGTCGCCCGCGATCACGGCCCGTCGCGGTGCCGTGGTCCGGCTGCCGCTGACGGCGCCCAGAGCGGCGCTCACCGTGAGCTGCGCTCCGCGGGTCGGCCGGCTGATGACCTTCCGGACTGAGGTGGCCAGGCGTCCTACGCGAGCGCCCCGGACGCGTTACGACGAAATCCTGCTGCTCGTGGCGCGGCTCGAGGAGCGCGGGCGCTGCTCGCGTTCTGCGCGACGCGCCTACCGTGGCGCCCCCTCCGTGTCGCCTCCCTGCGCGGCGCTGACGGAGGCCGCAGAATTACCAAATCGACCCCTTCGCTTCCCCCCATTTTCGGCCCCTCAGCGGCGCCTTCCAGAACACCCAACCCCGCGATGCGACAGGGTGATTTTCCCAGGCGCGTCGCCGGGTAGTTCGAGTCGAATTACCTTCGGCGCAGAACTACCTTTTCGGGCACCTTCCGGCGGCGTCGATCACGGTTGCTCACGACGCCAGAACGGATGGAGGTGCGGCATGGCATCCGCGGCTCTCGCGCGTGTATCGACACAACTTTCTCCTCGTCAGGCTGACAGCGGCACGCGTCCGATCGAGCGGACGATCCTGGAGGCGCCCGTCGGCAGATGGCAGAACCCCATGGTGAGCAAACCCGCGGCCATGGCCACCGCGACGCTCGCGATCCGGCTGGACGGGCTCACCATCATGGCGCCGCAGCCGGAGATGCTCTCACAGAAGAACGTCGAGTCGGTCACCGGGATCCCGGCACGCGTCTTCCTCGACACGATCCGCTCGCCGGGCTTCCCGCTGCAGGTCACGAAGCTCGGCAAGCTGCGCCTGGTCCGGCGCGAGGCGTTCATCGCCTACCTCCAGGCGCTGGCCAGTCACCGGGCACCGCGTCGAGCTCCAGCGGAGGACGAGCGGACCGGGGTTGCGGCGGTGCTGGCGGCTGCCGGCCTTGAGCCGGTCCGGCAGCCGCGAGCCGGCCGAGCGAGCGCCTCTTCCGAAGGTGCGAGGCGTGGCAGGCTGCCGCCGTCGAGGTAGCGCGGGTCCGCTTGGCGCTGCCAGCGGCGTCGCGTGGGCGCGCGTGGCAGACCGGAGGCCAGCCACGACGGCGCCGGTCTCCCAGCTCCCAGTGCTGGGCGCTCCGCGCGGGGCCGCCCCGAGGTGGAGCACCGCCACGCTCGAGGGCGCCGGAGGTCCCTCAGGGTGTGATTCCGCGAGCTTGCTGGCCCTCTCTCGAAGGCGTCTCAGGCGTGGCCGCGGCCGGCGGCGCCGGGGAAGGGGAGCCGGCCTCCTGAGCGAGCGCTCCGGAGCGGGCACCGAGCCGGTCGATGAGCGCGGCGAGCGCGGCTTGCACCGCGGCCTGGGCTTCGTGGAGCTCGTCGAGGCGACGTACCCATATCGAGAAGCGCACGCCCGGCGGTCGTCGCGGGATCGGCTCCCGCGGGTCCCGCCCAGCGCCGAGCGCGGCCCGCGCCTTCGTCCGCCGTGCTAGCGCCTGCTCGAGGACACGCTTCTCGGGGCGCTGCCGTGTCGCAGGATAGACGAGCCCGGCGCAGCGGCGGCAGCGCAGGCCCGGCGCAGCGAGGTACAGCACGGCCGCCCGCGCGGGACATCCCGGACAACGCGCCCAGAGCCGGAGGCCGCCGGAGGCCACGCGGGTCGTCTCGAGCTGCAGGGTGATTGTCCCAGCCAGCACGAGGCACGCGCCGGCGATGCCGAGCTCGACATCGGTGTCGACCTCGCCGCGTCGGGCGGCGCTGGCAAGCGCAGCGACGTTCACAGAAGTGATCTCAGCGCTCCTGTGCCTGGGCACGCCGGCATCGTAGCAGGGCTCGATGCCCGCAGGCGGCTGCGAATGTCAGGGTTCGGGGGCGAGGCATCGTGCCGACCCGTCCTGCCCGTGCGCACGCACCGCGGCCGGACGGCTCGGATCCTGAGGGATCTGCGCGCGGTGCGTCCGCGAGGGCTCGAAGAACCGCGGGGAGTGCGAGCTTCGAGAGCGGCAGCGGAGGGTCCAGGTCATCGAGGCCGGCGCGCTCTTACCTTGGCGACGATCTCTTCGTGCGGGATTCCACCTCAACGTAACGCGTTCTCCCGTTCCCAGCGCTCCTGCGCCGCGATCGCGTCGTCCGCGGCGCGGACACCCGAGACGAAGAGCGCCGCGTGCTCAGGGTCGTCCAGGTCGAGGCCATACCGGAGCATCACGACACGTTCGCGCGTCGAGACGGAGCGGAGGATCTCGGCGGCGGAGCGGGGGTAGCGGGCGGATGGCACCTTGCGAGCATACCAGACTTGCAGGCAGACCGCGTGGCTGCGCGGCTGGTTCGATGACGCGCTCACTTCCTCGTGCGGGAGAATGGTTACCCTGAACCCAGTCGAGGAGGTGCTCATCGAACGCGTCCCGCGGGTTGTACGGAGCAGGGGTCCGTCGGGCCCTCGGTCGGGGGACCCAGCCGAGGAGAGCTTCACGACGACGCCTTCAGCCGTTACGTCCGCGTTTCGGCTCTTCTGCCGGAACCGTGCGCTGCTCGGCGCGGAGACGCTCGGCCTCCGCCTCGTGCTTCGCAGCCATCGAGCGGCCAGCGTTCGCGCTGATAGCGTTCGTGGACGCGATCGTCGCCGCACGGCAGATCGCACGCACGCACGGGTTGGCGTCGCCCGCGCGTATGGCCCCGAGGCCGCTCCCGCAGCCACGGCCACTCGCTCTCATCCCTTCCCGACGTCGCCGGCCTAGCTGGGACCTTCGCGGGGGCGCCCCGAGCTCGACGGGGCGAAGGGCTGTCCCTATCGAGACCGGTTGGGGCGGTCATGGAGTTCGGCCGTGGGAGCGCTCGCAGTCCTCGTAGCGCGCCTGGGCGTCGGCGGGGGATTCGCCGAGGTAGGTCCGGCGCATCTCGGGAGGCAAGCAATCCTTGGTCGAGTTGCGGAGGCGCTGCTGGAGGATGTCGACCGACATCTCCCAGATCCAGGTCGATGCCGAATAGCTCACGGCGATGTGCTTCCCATCGGGGCTGAACGAGGCAGAGCGAACCGGGGCGTTAGCGCCCGCAAGGAGGATGGCGGCGCCCGAGCCGTCGGCACGCCAGACGCGCGCGGATCCATCCTCGTACCCGGCGACGATGTACTTGCCATCGCGGCTGAAGGCGATGGATGTCACGGGTTGTGGGTGGCTACCGATGACCGAGGAGCCGGAGCCATCTGTGCGCCACAGCATTACGGTCCGCTCGGATGCGGTGACGACGTGCTCGCCGTCGGGACTGAAGGCGGCCGCGGCGACGTCGGCAACGTGCTTGAGGCTGAGGGGAGAGCCGGAACGATAAGGGCTCCACACGCGCACCTTCCTGTCCTTCCTGTCCGTTGAGACGATCAGGATGCGCTGCCCGTCAGGGCTGAACTCCGCAGCGGTGATCTTGGCGTCAGGGGGGAGGGAGTCGGGGTTGCTCCCCCCGGTAAGCCGGTCGGTGGGCCAGGTGTTGACGAGGACCCAGCGGGTGCCTTGGGATCGGAGCTGATCGGGATCCAGGATGGGCCCGCCGGTGCCATCCATGCGCCACACGCGCGCCGAAGAGGCGGCGGCATCGTTTCCGGCGCCGGAGGTGATGGTGAGGATGTGCTGGCCGTCGGGGCTGAAGGCGGCCATGGTGACCTCGCCGTCGTGGGGGATCACGTAGAGCTGAGTGCCATCCGCGCTCCACACGCGTGCGGTCTTGTCCCTGGAGGCAGTGACGATGCGCTTGCCATCCGGGCTGTACGCGACGCTGTTCACCTGGTTGTCATGGAGCTTGTTGTCATGGGGCTTGTTGTCATGGGGAAGGATGACGAGCGGACCGGAACCGTCTACACCCCAGACGCGCGCGGTGTTGACCACGGCGTTGTAATCCTTCCATGCGGGGTCGTTGGGGTCACTAGTTGGTTGTCTCATGGTTGATGCCGTGACGATGCGCGTGCCGTCAGGGCTGAACGCGGCAGAGACGATACGATAGGTGTTGTCGAGGCGGGCCGGTTCGTTGATACCGTCGGTCCTCCAGATCTGCGCAGCCGTGCCGTAATAGGTGACCAGGATGTGCTTGCTGTCGGAGCTGAATTGTTGAGGCTTGAGAACTGGGGGCTTGGGGGGGTCGGCTAAGCCAATGTTTTCGTTGCTAGGGCGCCGGATGACGAGGGGGATGGTCGTGTTGCCTGTGTGCCAGATACGAACGGTCTCGTCGCGGGATGCCGTCATGACGCGCTGTCCATCGGGGCTGAAAGAGGCATACGAGAGGCCGAGTTGGTGTCCGCGCAGTACGAAATAAATGCTTTCGTCGTCCGCGTTCCATACACGTGCAGTGCCGTCGGCGGAGGCGGTGACAAAGCGTTCGCCGTTGGGGCTGAATGCGGCGAATTCAACGGGCTCACCGTGGCCTATGAAAGCTGTGGGCTTCTTTGAAAGATCGTCTACGCGCCACAGGTACGCTGTGTTGTTTGTGGACGCTGCGACGACGTGTTTGCCGTCAGGGCTGAACGCGGCCGAGACGATTCTGCCCTCGTGGTCTTTTAGTTTGCTCCGAAAATCACCGTTGTCGGTATTCCATATGTAGGCGGTTCCGCTGTCGGATGCTGTGATGATTTGTTTGCCATCAGGGCTGAACGCGGCAGATACGATGCCGCCGTTGTGGGGAAGTTCGGAGATTTGCTTTAAATCGTCTACGTTCCACAGTCGCGCGATCGTGTCAGAGTTGAAGAATTGTATCGTCTGTGCATAAATTTGGGAAAACTCAGGCGGGGCGCCGGTAACGACGCGCGTTCCATCCGGGCTGAAGGCGGCGATGGCCACGGCACCTTGGTGCATCTGGTGCTTCTTCGTGCAGTGGGTAAGAGAACCATTGATGTCGAAAATGCAGGCGGTACCGTCAGCGTAGCCGGTGACAACCTGCTTCCCATCGGGGTTGAACGCGGCGCGAGCGACTTGCGCGTAGGGTGTCGAGACCACTACAGCCCGCTTGTCATCGGGGCTGGACGCGGCGTGAACGACGTTCTGGTCGTGTTCCGCGCCGTGTGTCGAGAGCACTATGGGAGTTCCAGAGCCATCGGCGTTCCACACACGCGCGGTGGAGTCGTCGGACGCGGTGACGATGCGCTGGCTATCGGGGCTGAACGCGGCAAAGCGCACGGCGTCCTGATGGCCTCGGAGGACGACTGGGGTGCCGGATCCGTCGACGCGCCACACGTATGCATTATTGTCCGAACATGTGGTGACGATGTGCTGGCCATCGGGGCTGAAGAACGCGGAGGACACTGCGTGCGCGTGACCTCGGAGCGTGACCTCCGGGATCCCACCGGCGAAGAGGTCAAGAGCGGCATGGACCCATCCGTCTCGGTCCACCTGGGCCGGTTCGTTCACGGCCAGGAGCAGCGCCGCCGCGAATGCCGGCTCGTTGCGCGCGAGGAGCTCGCGGGCGCCGGCGACCATCGAGGCGTTCCGCGCCCGCGTGGCCTGCTGCTGCGCCTGGATCGTCTGCAGCTTTGCTTCCTCCTCGGCACTCCGCGCCAACCTGGCCTGCAGCATCGCTTCCCCCTCGGCGCTCCGCGCCCACGACGCCTGCTCCAGCGCTTCCTCCTGGGCGTCCTTCGCCCGCTCGGCCTCCTCTTCGCCGCCTCTTCCGCCGACTTCGCCCGCCCGGCCTGCTCCGTCGCATCCTCGGAAGCCGTCTGCGCCAGCTGGGCCTGCCTCTCCGCCTTGTCCTCCGCCAGCCGGGCCGTGTCCCGCTCGGCGACGGCCCAGATCGCCAGCACCCCCATCGCCACGGCCGCCACCGACGCCGCGATCGCCGCGCCGACAGCCCACCGGCGTTTCCGCTGCGCCGCCCGCTCGCTGCGCAGGACGAGCTCCCGGGCGGCATCGCCGATGTCCACCGCGTACCTCGCCAGCAGCGCGCGCGCGTGGCCGAGCCGATCGCCATCGAGCACGTAGTCGGGGTACCCCTTCGACTCCTCCACCCAACGGTCGACCTGCTGCAGCTCCGCAAGCATCTGCCGGTCCTCGCGCACCCAGCCGCGCAGCGTGCCCCAGCTCCGGATGAGCTGCTCGTGCGCGACCTCGACGACCGGGGACCCACCCGCGGCCCCGCCGGCCGCTTGCGCCTCCGATGCACCGCGCTGGTGCTTCGCCCCCTGGCCCTCGTCGCCCCCGCTCAGCACGAGCAGGCGCTCGCACGCGAGGGTGTGCATCACCTCGTCGAAGACCGCCGCCTCGACGGGCGAGCCGCGCCGCAGCTGGTCGAGCGGGACCCGGCGACGCCGGTCGAGCCGCGCGTCGCCGTCGAGCGTGACCAGCTGCACGAGCAGCCGACGGGCCGCCTGCCGCCGGACGGCGTCGAAGCCCGCCAGGATCGCGTCCGCCTTCTTCTCCAGCGCGCCGCCGACGCCCCCGAGGTCGTTGTACTGCTCCCAGGTGAGCAGCCGCCCCCGGCGCTGCTGCCACATCTGGTCCAGCGTGTACTCCAGGAGCGGCAGGGCCCCGGGCTCGTCGCCGGCGTCCTTGAGCATCTGCTCCACCAGCCCCTCTTCCAGGGCGAGCCCCACCCGCCCCGCGGGCTGCTCGATGACCCTGCGCAGGTGCTCGGGCCTCATCCGCCGGACGAAGACCCGGTGCGCCTCGTCGTACGCCATGTCCTCCAGGAAGCGATCGCCGCTCCACAGCTGGATGTCGCCGCAGCGGGCGAGGAAATCGACGCGCAACGTGGCGATCACGCTCACCCCGGAGGCGGGGTGGCTGGCCAGCGACCAGAGCTCCCGGACGAACGCCTCGCGCTCGGCCTCGGCGGTGATCATCGTGAACACCTCCTCGAGCTGGTCCACGACGAGCAGGAGCGGGGCGCCTGGGTCGGAGCGCGACGCGAGCGCCGCCTGCAACGACGCCCGCCAGCCCTCGTGCGGGCGCAGCGTCGCAACGGTCCACCGGGCGTCGCGCGCCCGGAGCGCCGGGACCACGCCGGCCAGCACCAGCGACGACTTGCCCGTGCCGGACGCGCCGGTGCAGAGGAGGAACCGCGGCTTCGCGGCGTCCTTCGCCGCCACGAGAGCCGAGAGGTCGTGAAGCGCCTCCTCGACCTCGGCCTCCCGGCCGAAGAAGTAGCGCGCATGCTCCTCCTGGAACGCGAGCAGGCCCCGGTACGGCCGGCGCACGATGGGCCGGAGATCCGGCCCGTCCGCGGCGCGGGCGTATACCTGCAGCGACGCCCAGCCGGCGCGGCGGGCGCGCTCGCGCAGCCGGTCGCGCGCCCCGAGGAACGCCTCCAGGAGCGAGCGCTCCTGCGCCAGCAGCCCCCTGTACAGCGCCTCGGTCAGGGCCACCGAGGCGTCCACGGCGAGCGGGTAGCGGGATGCCACCACGGCCGGGACGCCGGCCCGGTGCAGCGCCTGCGCCACGCTGCCGAGGCGGCTGTCGAGCGCGCCGGAGTCGCCGCTGTGGCAAGCGCAGAGCACGACGAGGCGC
The DNA here is from genome assembly GCA_051717205.1 of Sorangium sp. So ce1128. GTDB lineage: Bacteria > Myxococcota_A > Polyangia > Polyangiales > Polyangiaceae > Sorangium. The sequence goes on along the minus strand of CP181432.1, from coordinate 11,401,009 downwards.
AGCGAGCCGAGGTGGTCGGCAAGCGCGACCTGGAGGGCGCGCGCGTCGACGATCTCCCGGCCGGACCGGTCGTCGGCGTCCATGACCAGGCCATACGCCGTGCCCGCCGCGTCGAGCTGGGCGCCATGGCAGAGTAGGTGAAGCACGGCCACGGGCCCGGCGTCGAGCGCGTGCTTGAGGCGGCCCAGCGAGGCGTGGGGGACGACGTCGCGTGTCCTGTCGAAGCCGAGGTGGCGGCCCTCGAGGCAGGCGCGGCGGATGGTGGCGAGGTGGTCGTCGGCGGGGATGACGCCGCCCGCTGCGGACCAGGCGAACAGGATGCGGCCACCCTCGGGCGGTGGATCGGGGGCGGGCCGCGCCGTCCGTGTGTCGGGCCACTCGTAGCGGAGCAAGAAGCCGGGGAGGCTGCCGAGAGGCCGCCCCGTGGCGCCGAGCGGGACGAGCTCCCAGGGCAGCGCGTAGAGCTCGGCCGCGCCGAGCCGTAAGGTGAGGTGCACCGAGCGCCCGGCGTCGAGGGCGGCGCGGATGCTCTCCTCGTCGAGACCCCAGCCCAGCCGATCGAGGAAAGAGCGCATCTCCTCGCCGAGCCACGCGGCCGCCGCGGGATCCGCCCGCTCCCGCTGGATGGCAGCGAGGTGCTCGAGCACCCGCTCGCTCCAGGGGAAGCAGGCGCTCCGGCCCGCGCCGCCGTCGAGGTGGCGCACGTAGGACTGCTCCCTCAGCACGAACGCGAAGGGGCTCTCGGTATCGGTCGCGCGCAGGAGATTGAGGACGATTTCACGAGGAGACGACGACGCGTTGTCCGCGCCGTCCGTTGCGGCAAGCATGAGAGCACCTCCTGGCCATCGCTGGTCGCGACGGCGAGATCGAATGCGCCGGTGAATGGCAACGGCCGTGCCGTGCCGTCCCGTGGTGCGGGACGAGGGGCGCTGAGATGTTCGAGCTGTGCTGACGCGTCAGCGCAGCGCCGGAGCCGCGTTGACGCCGCGCCGACGCGTCAGCGCAGCGTTGAAGCCGCGCGCGCTGACGCTGTCGGTCGGCGCCTGGCCAGGGGCACACAGCCCGCAGCGCTAACGGCACAGGAACCGAAGCCGGACCAGCGTCTTCTTGCCTTGGCGACCCCGGATCGCATGGGTCGCAATGGGCGCATCGAAGATGCTCTCCGGGCTCTGCGCCCGTGGACCGCCCCTCTTCGCATTCCTGAACTTCACTTCAGGCGCGTCAAACGCGATCCGATTCCCCTCCAGCAAGGCGTTCACAAACGAGAGCGCCTCGTCTTCAGTGGAAATCGTGGCGCTCGACGGCGGGGGCGAGCCGAAGGGCAGGGCGCCGTCGCTGAACGGAATGACCCGCTCCACGACCGGAACCTTGACGACCACGTCGCGGAGACGTCGATCGAGAGATGCGACGGAGAGCTCGCGGAAGCGCTGCGGCCCCTCGGTGAAAGCCGTCCCCTCTGTACTATGCCCGCGTTTCGCCGGGCCAAAGGGCCGGCCGCGCGGAGTCGCGCGCTCGATGGACCCCGCGCCAGGCAGCGTATCGCAGCCGAAGCTCGTCGGCGCAGGCATGGACGAGCAGGTGGGTACAATGTCGACTCCGTGTTTACGGAACGCGTCGACAATCGCAGCAGGTTGGGCGCTCTGGCTCGCAGAATCCGACAGCATCGCCCGGGCGAGCGACAGGAAGAACCGCTCCTCGGTCGTCGCCCGCTGAGCGGCGGTGATCAGCAACCTCCCGGCGATCTGCGCTGCGGTCCAGACGCCCGCGTCATCGCGCTCCGGCTGAGAGATGAAGATGTTTCGCAGAAGGTCGTAGAAGCAGCCGGTCATGATGCGACTGAAGCTGTGAGGCTCGCTGCTCAAGATCTCCGGAGGTCCGCGCAGAGGGATGGTGGCGGGGTGCTGCCACACGAACGTGTTCATCGCGCGCCGGGGAGACGCTTCGAAGATACCCGGTGTGCTCGACCGGCGGATCGCATCCGCGACCTCTTCCGCGATCGCCTCGACGAAATTTCGCTCGGATAGGTCTGGTGACGACTCAAGCAACGTCCGCCGGACCGCCGGATCGGACAGCGCTGTGAGCAGGGTCATGCAGTCGCCGAACGCCTCGTGAAACGCAGCAACTTCGATGAAGGGGCAGTCCCAGAGATCGGGACGGAGCGCGTCGAGCAAGGCGTGCCCCACCTCGTGGGATACAACGTCGGTACTGGCTGCCGAGTGGATGGCTTTCCCATCGACCATCGACGAGAAGAATGAGATGCTTTGCCGATCGTACAGCGCATCCGGTCGCTGCCCCTCTGCTAGCAGCACTTTCAGCGGGTTCTCGGCTTCGAAGCACCACGCCGCCAGCGGCTCTCCGTGGATCGACTCCCATGCTTCCACCGCGGAGAGCGCGGCCTCACGGCACTGCCAGTAGACAAACTCAGGTGTGTGCAGATCGTAGATCTGCTCTGGGAAGGAGCGGAGGAAGCCGAACCGCGCCCGCCCTTCCGGGCGATCAGGCCGAGGAGCCTTCTCCGCGGCGGCGACCCTCCCCCCGACCAGCGGATCGTTCATGATGAATCGGATAGGCATGGTGGACTACTCGATGTCAGTCATAGCCGCCAAACATGAAAAGCGCGCTGTCTTCGTCGGTCGGATTTGCGAGCGCGTGGAGCTGACCTCCCTTGAGCATCGCGAGGTGCCCCGCTCGCAGCGTCCGGACTTCGAGGCACCGCTCTCGCTCCGGCATCTTGCAGAAATCGCCGACGACCATCAGACCCCGGCCCTCCATCATGAGAAAGACCTCCTGGTTGTCGCGATGACGGTGGAGCCCGATCCCCGAGGCGCCTCGCAGGATATGAAGGTCCATATAATCGACAGCGAAGAAAGGCTCGCGCGAGCTGTTACTGTCCTTGTTCCCGAACGCGTTGAAGCTCCATGGAGGGAGCGAGCGGCCGAGCTCTGACCGCTGCCCGTGGCGGCCGTAGTTCGAGGCGAGGGTGCGGTACTCGAGGGATCCTACACCTCCGTGCGGATTCAGGCTCGGTCCGACGCGAAGGAAATGGTCCCAGCCACGTACGATCATGTTGAACGCATACCTGTAGTTCGCGCCACGCTGAGAGTCCCAGGTCTGCTCTGATGCGTCGGCCCAGGCGAGCTCGATCGTGAGAGGCAGCACCGGGTGCATCGTGTGGTCTGGCGCGACGTCGACGATGAACCGGTGATCAAGCGTGTGCCGGTTGAACTCGCTCGTCGTGCCGCGGATCAGGTCGGGGCGCAGCTGAAGCTCACCTCGGTCCAGCGCGGCCGCGCCGCGCGCATCGAGCAGGGGACGGAGGTTCGAGCCTGGATAGCCCCAGAGCTCGACCTCGTAGCGACCCGTCTCGGCGTTGTAGGGCACTCGGATGAGATCTCGCGTCGCCGCGTCGCCGACGCGGAGCCAGAGCTTGACGTGATCGCCGAGGGCGTGCCTCGTGGACCGGGAGAGCTTCGAATCAGGACCCCCGCGGTAAGACACCCGCAGGAAGGGCCCGGCCCACCCGTCGACCTCCGCCCAGCCGCGCACGAGCTGTGTATCCGACGTGTAAAAGCTCCGCAGGTTCTGTTTCTGGAAATCGTCCTTGTTGTCCTGGAGGGTCGGGTCCAGGACGTCCGATTGCGGAGCGCTCGGTCCGTGGAGCTCGAGCTGATCGAACGGGATGAGATACTGCGCGTGATCCGCCCAGTAGTGCTCTCGCTCTGCTGCGAGCCTCACACCCTCGATCCTGTCCAGGAGCTTCGCGAGTGGGTTGTCGCGGTCGTAGTCGGGCGTCATCCCTGGAGCGACGCGAAGAACAGTGTCGGAGTGAACGATCTGCATAGCTTTCCCCTCAGGTGCTCTGGTAAAGAAAGGCGACGAACTTGAGAGGCTCACGGCCCGAGTTCCGGATCCCGTGAACCCCACCGCTCTTCGTGAAGAGCACGCTACCTGGGCGAACCGGGAGCTCCTTGCAGGAGACCTTGCCGAGCCCGAATACGTCGCGCTCGACCGTGGGCAGCGGCTCTGTCGCCGGGTCATCGCCAGCTCCGAGGTAAGCGATCCCCTGGCCGGCCACGATGTAGTACAGCTCCTCCGAGCCGATGTGGTAGTGCGTCCCCTCGACCTTGCCGGGAGGAATGGTGACCTCGTGGAAGAAGACCACGGAGCCGCCGAGCTCGCGCTGGAGCAGCCAGCGCATCTCGATGACGTTGTCCGGATGTATGTCCGGATTGCCGGCATCCATCATTGCGTTTCGGTATCGCACCGGCTGGACGTTGTCGGCCTGCAGGGACCAGCCGCGTTGGAAATCGAGCTCGTAGTTCTTGTCAGAAACCGTGTTCTGGCCAGAGCTCGGCTCGTTGACCCGAGGTTCCTCATGAGAGCTCAGGTAATTGTTGTCCCACTCGGGGTCGTCGATCGGCGCCGATATCGGCAGGCCGGGCCCATCCTCGCGGAAGGCAAGCTGCACGCGCTTCAGCGCCTTGATGTCCCGGAGGGCGGGGGAGAGCGTTCGGACCCGCGTGATCGGTCCGCCCTGACCCATCTGATCCAGCACGCTGATGTCGTGGCGCTGACCGGGCGGCGGCTCGAGCGTTTCCCATAGCTCCACCTGATAAGAGTCCGTGAAGCGGCACGGATGGAGCTTCACGACCGCCTCGCCAGCGCTCTCGCCGCTCTTCAGGAGAAAGCGCGTCCACGCGGCTATCGTGCCGCCTACGAGCCGGCCCCGGGCACGCACCTGCTCGACGAGGCGGCTCGCGCGGTACTCGATGCGAACGACGCTCGTGAGCCGCCGCCCGTCGAGGAAGACATCGCCTTTGAGCACGGTGATGTCGAGCTTGGAGCGCACCTCGTGGATATTGTACCGATATCGCGGGCTACGCGTCGCGTTGAGGTACTGTGCGTGGTAGATGCGATCCGGAAAGAACACTACCTTGAAAATGCTGTTCTCCGGGCGCGTGAAGATGTTGTCGAAGCGTGGGTCCATCGCGTTTACAGCCTCCGCAAGAGCGCGTCCGCGATCCGGAACGCGTTGGCCTGAATTGTGAGGGTGGGGTTGGCGCTGCCCGACGTAGGCATGAACGATCCGTCGGTCACATAGAGGTTATCGAACTCCCAAGCACGGCAATCCCGGTCGAGGACCGAGTCGTTCGGGTCCGTACCGAATCGGGCGCCACCCAGGATGTGGTTCGCTATCCGCACGACGCCGTTCGCCGCCATGCTGGCGTCCCCCTTCTCGTTCACTTGGTGGTTGCCGCTCACGGGATCGACCCCCCAGCGGAGGATCTCCGCGCACTCGTTTGCCAAGACCCTCATCAGCGCGTGGTCGTGCGGATGCCAGTCCTTGATGATGTACGCGCACCTCCGGCCCCACTTGTCGCGGATCGTGGGGTGCAGCTCGATCCGGTTCGAGCGGACGGGAACCTGGTTCGCCATGAAGCTAACTGACAATCGCCTGCCGAAGTTGTCGTCGAGGAAACCGATCAGTTTGTCTCCAGTGAGCTCCCACTCGTCGACGAAGGATCTCCAGATGGTATCGAGGTCCTGGGAGCCGTGGGTGCGAGCGAGCGAGATGGGGAGCGCCTGGTCGGACGTGTTGTTGTAAATCGCGCCGCCCGCCCAGAGCTTGTTGGCCCGGATGAAATCGGCGCGCGCGCAATGATCGGTCGCCCAGTCGCTGTCGAGCGAGATCGACTTGTCGTACCGCACCCCGTCCAGCTTCGTCTCGGCGCCGCCGAAGCAGTGAGTGAGGAAATATTTGCCGAGCAGGCCGCTCCGGTGGATGCGGCGGGCGAACTCGGGGTCCTCCTCGGCGGAGATCGCGAGCAGGCGCACCGATTCGATGGCCGAGCAGGCGACCACCACGATCGATCCCGCCACGACCAACGACGCGCCGCTCGGGTCGCGGTAATGGATCCGAGTGGCCCGGGCGCCTTCGCACTCGATGTGCGTCACCGTGCAGTTAGGCCGAATCGTGAAGTTGGGTAGATCGCTTATCGGAGCGAGCAGGGCGACCCATGTGTTTGACTTCAGCCCGAGCGGGTCGCCGTAGCGATTGACATAACCGGTGAGAGGGTCGTCCGCCTTCCGCCCGCTCGGCGCGTGATCCTCGGTGATGATGGCAAGAGGGGTGCGGTACCGCTTCATCCCCCTTCTATCCATCCCCCTCTCGATGACGGTGCTGATCGGGTTGGGCTGCCGGGGCTTCTGGTACGAGATCCTGCTGAACTTCTTCGCCTGGTTCTCGCTTGTACCGTTGATACCTAGTAGATCCTCGGCTTTGCTGTAATACGGCTCGAGCTCGTCGTAAGTGATTGGCCAGTCCCGCGCCTCGCGGATCACCTCTCCCTCGGGATCGTCCGCGAGATCGGTCCGCCCCTCGTTGAAGCTCCGGAGGCGGAGGTCATCCGCGGTGAAGCGCAGCGACACCGCGCCGTAGAGCTGCGTGCCGCCGCCTACGACTTGGGCGGTGTAGCCCTCGATCGTGACCTTGTCGAGCCCGTCCCGATCGCGGTAGATGTGCGGCTCGTCATTCAGGTCGGGCTCCACGTGGCTCGTGTAGAAGGGAGCTCCTCGGTTGGCGACCCCCTGGACCTGGATCCGCTTTTCGGCCCCCGTGGCGAACAGCTCATCCCTCTTGAAGTCGCTGAGCCTCCGCGCGCCGTTCCTGGAGCTGGATTGCGGCCGGAAAAGCGGGCCCTTCTCCAGGACGAGCACCGACTTGCCGTGCCGCGCGAGCTCGTGCGCGATGGGGGCGCCTCCGGCGCCGCTGCCGATGATGACGACATCGAAGCTCTCCTCACTCATTTGTCCCCCTCGGGAAAGACGTCTCGCCAATCCTCGCTCCGGCCGAGGAGACCGCGGTATGTGGGGCTGTTGCCGAGCGGGCGCTCGACCGCCCGGCGCCAGTCAAACAGCGATCTGCCGGTCGTCGGGTCGACGTACCGGTCCTCGAGGTACGCCCACCCCGCCGCGCCGGCGTTGCCTCCGTACTTCGGGTGCGAGAACGCTCCCGTGACGGTGTGACGGCGGAGCAGCGTCAGGAAATGTGATGGATTACCATAACGCTCATAGTTCCAGCCCTCGACGCTGTTCGTCGCCAGCTCCATGAAGATGCGGTCCGCTGCCTCCTTTGGCAGTTGACGCACGTCGGCGCCGGGATATCGGCCGCGGAGGACCTGGCCGATGAGATCGAGGCAGATCCGGTAATCAACGACGTGGTGGCTCTCTTCGCGTGCAAGGATCTTGTCGATGAAGTTGACGACTCCGACGGATGCATCGAGTCGGATTACGTGCGGGGAGGTTACGTGCCGCTCCTTCGCCCATTGCTCAAGGCGGTTGTAGTAGCTCCTCAAGAAGCTCTTCGGAAAGGGGAGTATAGCGTCAGTGAGCCACTCGAGCAGCTCGCGCTCGCGCCGGTCGAGGACGAGGAGCGTGGTCGTGAAATGAGTGAAGAATCGCGACCAGGTGCGCCCATTGTCGAGCGTCGTGCGCTGCGGGTTGATGGGATCGACGGTCGGCTCGCCATCCACCAAGAAGAGGTAGGTGTGGGCCTGACCCTTGGGGACGAGCACCGTGACCGTGGAGTAACGGGTGCCTTCGACGCGCCGGAGCGGGATCGGAGCATGGAGCTCGCTGAAGGTCCCGACGACAGCAACCTGTGCAGCGGCGTCCATGGGCTCGTGGATGTAGAGGAATGTCACCTCGTTGAGCGCGTAGTCGACATCGACGCTTCCCGTGTCGCCGTATCCATCGATGATTGGGAAGCGGAACGCCTCGCAGTACCGGCCCCGAGGATCGCCAGACTCATACTGGCCGAAATTGTGGCGCTCGTCCTTGTTCTCACGGGCGCAGAACCGGGCACAATGATTCAATACGTACTCGTCGTCCTTTGTCACGATCCGTGCCGGCATACCGGACCCCCATTCAAACGTATACGTAATCGCATAGACGGTTGCTCATGAAACGTCAGAGCATCGCCGCAAGTGGACGTCGATGGCTGACGCTGCGGAGAGTGCCTACAATAGACGCGCGTGCAGCGATCACAGCCTCCTGCGTGCCGTGAGTCAGGTCTGCTGCTCCAGTGCTCAGGCGTGTCGCTGAGCAAGGCATACGGCGTACCAGCCGGCGCCCACTGCCCTCGAGAGCCGGCGTGCTCGTTCAGCGGCGTCGCCGCGTGTGCTCCTGGCGGAGCCGTGTGCTCGCTGTCTTCCGAAGAGGTCGCTCTGACGCAGAAGGTCCCAGTTCCTGACGCGTCGTCCTGCACGTCAGCAGGTCCCGGACGCGTCAGCGCGACGCCAGGGGAGCGTTGTTCCGGCCGTCCTCGTGGTTGACGCGTCTTCGCCGGCATCGCGAGCCACCGTGTCAAGCGACAGTCGTTTCACTGACGCCCTGCACGGTGCATGGACCGACGCGCCGCGTCGGCCGACGCGTCAGGTGTCCGCTGACGCGTCAGGTGGTCACCGACGCGTCAGCCGTCGGGCGCGCATCGTCCTGAGCTCCTCTGCGGAGACGCGCCTGGCGCTCGAACGCTGACGTGGCGCGAGATCTGCCCCTGGACCAACGCTCCGCACTGCGGATCTCAGTCGGCCACATTCGCCCTGCCTTCGCCAAAGGACGATACTGGAGGATTTCGTGAGCATTCAGCTCTTTCTCGCCTGCGCAGACGACCATCGGCCCATACTCACCGACGGTTTCCCCCAGAGCTCAGCCTACGGCGCGCCCAGGCCGGACTTCAACCCGCCCGACCCCAGCCATCTCGCCAACCGCAGCGCGGCGGCGGACGCGCTGCCAGAGCAGCGCTGGGGTCTCGTGGTCCCGAGAGGTCCAGCCGGGGACCGCCTGCTCCAGCTCGTCGAGCCCTTGAGACGGAAGCGCGAAGCTGATCAGGGCGGCCCCGCGGTCGTCTACCGCGTCGACCCAGGCATGAGCTGCGGCCAGGCCAATCGCTGGATCCAGCGAGATTACTGGGACGCGGTGGATCGCCGGGTGGATGATCTGGCGCGCTACCTCCTCATCCTCGGCGATGCCGACGTGGTGTCGTGGGAGTTCCAGCAGATGCTCGGGAGCGAAGCCTTCGTCGGGCGCCTGGCCTTCCCGGATGACCGCGGGTACGAAGCGTACGTCGAGAAAGTCTTGCGATGGGAGGTGCAGGAGCCTGTCCCTGGAGCGCGCGCTCTCTTTTATACGGTACGGGATGGAACCCGCGCCACCGCGGAAGGCTACCGTCATCTCGTCGCGCCCACGCTGCAGTTCACACGGGACTGCGCGCTCAAAGGGCGGTTCCCGGCGACGGAGATCCGCGAGATCGGCGGCGGCGATGGCATGTTCTCGGATGAGGAGCTCCATGACCACGCGCAGGAAATGTTGCGGGAGGCTCAGCGTACTCAGGCAGGGCTCCTGTTCTCCGTCAGCCACGGCGCCGGCGCGCCGCGGAGAGGCTGGCGGACTCCTGAGGAGCAGCGCGCACACCAAGGGGCAGCGGTGCTCGGCGGCTCCGGAGACCGCCTCACCGTGCAAGACGTCGAGAAGCATCCCTTCCTCCCGGGAGGGCTCTGGTTCTTCTTCGCCTGCTTCGGGGCAGGGACGCCTGCGCGGAGCGCGTACTATCACTGGCTCGCTCAACTCTACCGGCTCGGCCGGAGCAGCCCCGCCGAGCGGGTCCTGGCCTCTCTGCCGGGGCAAGATGCGCGGCCGTTCGTGGCGGCCCTGCCTCAGGCGGCTCTGGCCAACCCCAGCGGGCCGCTCGGCGTCATCGGACACGTCGATCTCGCGTGGACGTGGAGCTTCCTCGATGAGGCCGCGTCCAACGACGACCCTTCGGCCAGCAGGACGACCCGGCGCCGCGCGGAGCGATTCCAGGGTGTCTTGCGGTCAATTGTAGACGGTCATCGCCTCGGCGTGGCGCTCAACGAGATCACCCACTTCTTCTGCAGCCTCAACACGGAGCTCTCGACGAGCTACGACGAGGACGCGGAGCCTGCAGCGGCAGCTCGCGCGATCGACGAGGCGCGAGAGGCGCGAGAGGCGAGGAGAGCGAGCGTGTGGATGCAGCGGCAGGATCTATGTGCCTATGTCCTGCTGGGGGATCCCGCGGCGCGGCTCCCCATCGCCCGGCGTCCCGAAGGGGTTCTGTGGCTCCCTCCCGGCGAGCGCGGCCCGACGCTCGCCAGGAACATGCCCTCTGTGATGGGGTTCGAGCCCGCTTCGCCCGCGAGGCGCGCGCTGGCTGGGACGCGCGACGTGCAGAGCATGGAGGACGCCGTACTCGCCGCCCTCCGGGGCGGTGACGAGGGCGCCATTGCTGCCCAGCGAGGCCTGGACCCGTCCGAGCTCCGGCGCTGGCTGGATGCGTTCGTGAGAGCTGGCCGTGCCGCGCTGCGACAGTTCAGCTAACGAGCCCAGCCGTGTCTCCCTCACCCTCCACGGACCACGTCCGCATCCCGGTGGGCCAACACCGCACCCTGACCGAGGCCGAGATCGCGTACCCGACGGGCCAGCGCCTCCTCCGATACCTCGAGTCGATCGACCATGCGCCCGAGATCGCCGTCGCACTCCCGGTGGCAGCGGCTGATCTCTTCGAGCGTTAGATCCTGCGCCGTGCGGAACCGCGGATAGCGGTGGATAATCACGTACATCGAGGGGCGGGTGACGCCGAGACGCTTCGCCGCTGCGGCGAGGTTCCACCGGCTCGCGTGGAGCGCTTCGGCAAGCTGGTCCTCGGTGACGTCGGCCGGCGAGCGCCGGGTCGAGTGGGACGCCGCGTCGGCCGCGGAGGCCGGAGCGGACTCGAGCTGGCCCGATGCAGGCCTGGGCGTGGCCGGCTCCGGCCTCGCGCGTGAAGGGGCGGAGTGCCGTGCCGGCGAGTCGTCCTCGGGCAGCTCGGCGCCCGCGCTCGAGGGCTCGGCCAGGAGGCGCTCCACCGCGGGGGTGAGCTCGAGGCGGTCCCTGCCGCGGCTCCCGATGACGAGCTGCCGTACGACGTTCCGGAGCTGGCGGATGTTGCCCGGCCAGTCGTACTCGGCGAGCCGGGCGACGAGCGAGGCCGGGAGCCACAGCTTGTCCTCCGGCGCGGGGGGAGCAAGCCGGTGCATCTCACCGACGCGCTCGAGCTCCTCGCGGAGGAAGCGGACCAGGAGCCGGCCCAAATCGTCGCGGCGCGTGCGCAGCGGCGGGACGCTGAGCTCGTACGCGGAGAGGCGGTTGAGCAGAGGGGCGCGGAACGTCCCGGTGGCCACCTTCGCTTCGAGGTCCGCGTCCGTGGCCGCGATCACCCGCACGTCGACCTTGCGGACGTGCGCACCCGTGCGCTGCACTTCGCCGGTCTCGAGGACACGCAGCAGGGCGATCTGGAGATCGAGCGGGGCGTCTCCGATCTCGTCAAGGAACAGGGTGCCGCTGTGCGCCTGCTCGAAGTACCCCTTCCGGTGCACCGCGCCGCTGAAGGATGCCTTCTCGGTACCGAACAGCTCCGCGCTCGCGAGCGTCGGGGGGATGGCGCTGAGGTTGATCGCCACGAACGGCCGCCCGCGCCGTGGGCTCGCCTGGTGGATGGCGCGCGCGACGAGCTCCTTGCCGCTGCCGTTCTCTCCGCGGATCAGGACGGGCAGCTCGATGTCGGCGACACTCCGGACCTCCCAGAGGAGCTGCAACAAGCCGTCGCTCTCGCCTATAAGCTCGCGCTCCTCGCCTGACACGCAGGTGCCGGTGATGAGCTCCTGCCGGGACACCGAAGCGTGGAGCAAGAGAACCACCCGATGACCGAGCTCGAGGACCACACCCCGCCGGAGCTGCGCAGCGGAGAAGTGGGTCGCGGACTGCAGGCGCCTGCCGTGGACCACGACCGCAGTGCTGCTGTCGCCGAGCTCGAGGCGTACTCCGCCGTCGACGGCTGGAAGCAGGCGCAAGGGTTTGCGGCTCAGGTGCTCGTCGGCGAGCGGCTCGCCCTCCGGTCGCCCAGGCGGCGCGAAGGCAGGCTCCACGCGCGACAGCGGCACTGCCCCGCCGCTGTCGAGCTCAGGGAGCAACGCTCGATCCCCGATGCGATCCAGGCATGGGTGGTACAAGATCGTCAGCATCCGCTTCGCGGAGCTGCCTCCCGCGCCGGCAGTGGTGTGCCGACCGACGAGCGTCGACTTATCGAGAAGTGCCCTGGTTCCTTGCGCCATGGGCACGGCAGTTTGAGCGTGGCGCGCAGCGGCCGCAAGATGCAGAGGGCCCCGAGCTGGCGATCGGAGACGCCTACCACCGCCAGCGTTCCGCCCTCCTCGAACGGCACTCGACCGGCGCCGTTGGCACACGCCCTGCTAGATTAGGACGACGAGGCCACGGTCCGGCCAGGTGCGCCGGGACAGTTGGCCTTGACATCACGGACCCGCGTGGAGTGCGCCTGCGCTGCTCGCCGAGCAGGCGCCCGTTATGCGCAGCGAGCATGAGGAGGAACATATCATGAGCTTCATCGGACTGCTTCAGTCTGGGGCTGTTCAGGTCGTCAACCCGAAGAACAGGCAGGTGATTGGCTATGCGTTCAGCGTGGAGACCGAGCGTGGCCAGCTGCAGCGCTGGATCCTGTTCGAGCATCCGCACAACACGCTCGACATCGAGCCGCCGCCTGAGCACATGGCCAAATGGTCACTCTCGGATTGGCAGTCGAACGTGGCCGCTCTGTGGAGGCCCGGCTCGTTCTACGTGTGGGCACAGGCCGACGTCTACCGCTACGGTGACGCCCGCGAGCAGCAGAACTGGGCGAAGATCCCGCCGGCTTCGCGTCTGCCTGCGCCGACCTATCCGGATGTGGGATCTTGCGATTTCCAGCTCGATCCCACGGGAGGGAGGCTGCTCGAGGTGCTGCAGCTGCGAGCGGGCGGAGTCGTGTTTGCCCCGAACGAGCCGCTCGAAGCGGCAGGAGCGAGATTGAATGGGGCGATGCCGCTCGAAGCACGGGGCCTTGCGTTTGCGGTCAATGGCCTGCTCGATCCGGCGAGCACGGAGTACTGGATGTTGCCCGCAGCGTACGAGCCAGCCGGCAACAGCGCGGCGGTCGCGATCAAGACAGGGACCCAGAAAGCGAAGTCGCTCCAGGAGTTCATCGATGTGGCAAACCAGGGGTGGGGCCCTGGTAGCACCTTCGTGATCACCGGGTGCGTCAACTACCGCGGAGACACGGTCCCGGCTGCGAGATAGCGCCGCCTGCTGAGCTTGGGTTGCCTGCCCGCCTGCCGCGGCCGACCGGTTTGCGAAAGCGGCCGGCCGGGCGCTAGATTAGGCGCATGGTGCCGAGGGACGACACGCTCCTCCCGACGACCCAGCGCGATGACAACCCCCACCCGGTCGGCGCAGCGCGCGAGCTCGCGGCAGGAGCGGGCGGCACGCGCGCTGGCGCCGAGGAGCCGACGTCGTCGCAGGCAGCGCCTCCCGGCGAGGACGGCCAGCTCGGCCGCGTGATCGCGGGCCGCTACCGCCTGGTCGAGCGTCTGGGCGCCGGCGCGCACGGCGAGGTGTGGGCGGCCGACGACCTCGTGCTCGGCGGACAGGTGGCGTTCAAGTGGATGCGCCACGCAGCAGGCCATATCCTCTCGCGGATCCGGCGAGAGATCACGACCCTCCGGATGCTCCGCGTACCCGGCGTGGTGCAGCTCCTCGACGATGGCATCGAGGGCGGGCGGCCGTTCCTGGTGATGGAGCGCGTCGAGGGCGAGCCGTTTCCGGGGAAAACCGCGATCCGGGATGGCGCACGACGCCGCTGCAGCTGGGCAGCCCTCGCCGACCCGACGATGGCGCTGCTCGAGGTGCTCGCGCGGGTCCACGCCGCGGGCATCGTTCACCGGGATCTCAAGCCCGACAACATCCTGGTGAGCCCCGAGGGGCGCCCGACGGTGCTGGACTTCGGCGTCTCGCTCTGGCGCGACTCGGCGGGTCGGTTGACCGAAGCCGGAGAGATCCTCGGCACGCCCCGCTATCTCGCACCGGAGCAGATCCTGGGCAAGGCGGTGGATCCACGGACCGATCTCTACGCGCTCGGGGTGATGCTTTACAATGCGCTCACGGGGCAGATCCCTCACGAAAGTGACGATCTGCAGGGACTGCTACGGGCGCGGCTCCTCGAGCCCGCGATCCCCGTGCATGAGCTGGTCGCCGACCTGCCAACGGCTGTGGCGGGGATCGTCGACCGGCTGCTCGCGCGGGACAAGGAGCAACGGTTCAGATCGGCGACCGAGGTGCTGTCGGCCCTCCGAGGGCAGCCGGCCGCAGCGCGGGCTGGACCGACGTTGCCGCTACTCGGGGATGGGCGCGCGCTGAACGATGTCCTCGCGGCCGCGCGGGCCGGGCGCTCCGTTGATGTGGTGGGCCCGCCGGGCTCCGGGCGCTCGCGCTGCCTGGGCGACGCCGCCGAGGCGCTCGCGCGAGAGGGGCGAGAGGTGGCGTGGACGCGCGCTGCCCGCGCGCCGCTGGCCAGCGTGCAAGCGATGGTGGGAATGCCTCAGCAAAGCGCGGCGCTCGGGCTCGCTGACATGACGGCCTGGGTCGAGGCGGAGCTGCGGTCCTTGATCGCCCGGGGCGTGGTCGTGATCGCGGACGACGCGGAGCGGCTCGATCCGTGGTCGGCTGCGGTGCTGGAGCGGGTACGTTCCGGGCAAGGCACGATCGTGCGGGCGGTCCTGGCTGCACCGTCCGGTGCGCGGGAGGAGGTAGCGGACGTCGCGTGGCTGCGTCCGCTCGACGAGCCGGCGCTGCGTCCGCTGTTCGCGGGGCCCGACCGGCTGCTGCACCTGCGCGAGGACGCGGCGCGCGCGCTCTGGGAGCGGACCGAAGGACTGCCCTTGTGGATCGAAGCCGAGGTGACGTTGTGGGTGCGCCTCGGGCTGGCCCGCTGGGACGGCACGCTGCTGCGGATCGAGCGCGACGGGCTGGTGCGATTGAACGCCGGCATGCTCGGCGCGATGCGCGCGCGGTCATCCCCCGTGGAGAGGGAGCGCGAGTCACACCAGGAGGAGCTGCTGCGATGGTTGGCGGTCGGTGGACATCACCTGGAGCTGCCGCAGCTCGCGCAGGTGATGGAGCAGCCGCTGTGGAAGCTCGAGGCGGAATGTGAGGCGCTCGAGGCGAGTGGCGCGGTGCGGCAGCTGCCAGGTGGACGCATGATGCCGCGCGGGCACGTGGACATCCCGTGGCCGTCGAGCCGCCGCCAAGCGGCGCATCGGGCGATCGCTCAGACGCTGCGTCCCGGCCAGGAGGGGCGCCTGTTCCACTGGCTCGCCGCCGAGGACGTGCACGAGGCGTGGGCGGAGGCGATCGAGGTCGCGCAGCGGCGCGGGCGCGGGGGGGATCTGGGCGCCGCGGTAACGGCGCTCGCGGAGGGGCTGCGCGTCGTGCGGCAGCAAGACGACGTGGAGGCGGGGTACGAGGACGCGCTTCTCGCGGAGTGGGTGAAGATGGCGTTCGCGGAGGGCACGCCGTACGCGCTGGATCGGGTGCTTTACGAGCTGTCGCGCGCGGTGCGCCGCACCCCGAAGGTGCAGTATCTGGAGGCCCTGGTGCGCGCCGGGCTCGCGGCGCCTGGCGCGAACGGGATGCAGGCCCTGGAGCTGGCGGACGGGATTCCCCCGTTCGCCGACGCGGAGCTGGAGCGGCGGCGCCAGCGGGTGCGTGTGGTGGTCGCTGCGGCGAAGTCGTCGTCGTCGCTGCTGGGGGAGGTCCTCGCGGCGGTGAGGGAGTGGGCGGAGCGATCCGGCGAGCCCATGGCGCAGCTCTGCTTCATCGAGGGGCAGGCGCTGCTGCGCTACAGCCAGGGGCGGTTCGAGGAAGCGGCGGCGCTGCACGCGGTTGTGGCGGAGGAGGAGCCGCGGCTGACCGCGCGGATCGCGGCGACCGTGAACTGCGCCTCGGCGCTGCTGGAGGCGTTCCGTCACCAGGAGGCGGCCGAGCGCGCGGCCGTAGGACGAGAGCTCGCCGCGCGAGCCCGGCACGCGTACTGGGAAGGGCGGGCAGAATGGCTGCTCCGCGCCGCGCGCTACCGGATGGGGGAGGCGCACGAGCCGGACCTGGAGCTGGTCGATGCGGTGCAGCGGGTTGGCGTGCAGGAGCTGGAGGCGCTGGTGCGGCTGAACGAGGCGGCCGTGGCCTACCGGGCGGGAGCGCTGGAGCTCGCCGCGGCGCTCGCGGACAGGGCGGCGTGGTTGTGGCGGCAGATGGCGCGGCCGTGGGGGGCGCTGCTGGCGCGGTGTGTCGCGCTGGTGAGCGGGGCAGGCGCGCAGGAGGCGGAGGTGCGGGCGCTCGCGGACCTCGCGGTGCAGTGCCGGATTCCAGGGATCGGGATCCAGGCGCTCGGGCTGCTCGGGCGGGTGTTTCCGGAAGCGAGGCCTTCCTGGAGGGAGGCGGTGGAGGGGCTCGTGCAGGGGGTTCCGCGCGAGCACTGGGGACGGCGGATCGAGGTGCTGTCGGTGGAGGAAGCGCTGGAAGGGGCGCTGGGGGGCGACGAGGGGGCCGATCCAGGGCGACCAGGGTAGGGCGGACTCGTCGGCTTGGAGCATCAACGATCGAAAGTAAACTGTTCGGATGTCTTCGGCCGTGCGGAGGTCGACGGATTCAGGTCGTTCGCGCTCGATGCACCTATTTGCCAGCCTGTTCCACCCATTCACGCAATTGATCCCATAGGTCTCCACCCGGCTGCGACGGTGGTTTTGCAGGCGGCGCTGGGGCGGGTTTGGATCTGGACGACCGCGCCGATGACGCCGCCGGCGGTGCAGGCTTTGGCTGCGGTGGTTGGCATTTCTTCTCGTTGTTTCGTGTTCTTTGGCACTCTTCAAGGCGGGCGCGAGCAGCGTCCCGCTCGACGAAGGACCAGATCGTGATCGATCCCATCAAGAGCACGATCGCGGCCACGGCTGCAAAAAAGAACAGCTTGGCAGCGGCCTTCTTGGCCGCGAGCACGCCCATGCCGACGGATGCCGAGGTCGCCACCACTGCTGCACCGATGAGCCACCAGCGTCTCCGCCTTGTCGCACGCTCGCTTCGAAGAATGAGCTCCCGGGCCGCATCGCTGACATCGTCCGCATGCTTGTTCAGCAGATCGCGCGCGTAGCCAAGCCGATTGCCGTCAAGCACGTAGTCCGGGAACCCCTTCGCCTCCTCCACCCAACGCTCGAGCTGTTGAAGCTCCGCGAGCGTGTGCCGGTCCTCCTGAACCCAGCCGCGCAGCGTGCCCCAGCTCCGGACGAGCTGCTCGTGGGCGATCTCCACGACAGGTACCTCGCTGAGCATCACGTTGGTCACAGGTCTCGCTGGGTCCGGGCGCCCGTTCCTTGGAGCGTTGCTCGCGCCTCCTTCGCTCAGCACCAAGAGGCGCTCGCGCACCAGGACGTCTAGGACGTCGATAAAGGCTCTGGCCTCAGCGGAGGGCCCTCGTCGAAGCCTGTCGATCGGAATTCGTCGGCGCCGGTAGAGGTGCACTTCACTGTCAAACGTGACGAGCTGCACGAGCAGCCGCCGGGCCGCTCGTCGCCGAACGCCATCCATGTTCTGAACGATTCCATCCGCCTTCTTTCCCAGCGCGCCTCCGACGCCACCCAGTTCGTTGTACTGCTCCCAGGTGAGCAGCCGTCCGCGACGGCGCTGCCACATCTGATCCAGAGTATACTGCAGCAGCGGTAAAGCGCCCCGCTCATCCTCGACGTCCTTCAGCATCTGCTCGACAAGCCCGGCCTCCAGCACGATACCCGCTTGACGCGCGGGATCCTCGATGGTGTTGCGCAAGTGCCTGACCCGCATCCTCCGGACGAAGACCCGATGGGCCGCGTCGTACGCGACGTCCTCCAGGAACCGATCATGCTCTCCCAGCTTGATCTCCCCGCAGCGGGCGATGAAGTCGACGCGAAGGGTCACGATGACGCTGACGCCTGCGCCGGGGCGACTTGCCAGGCTCCAGAGCGCTCGGACGAAGGCTTCGCGTTCTCCTCTGCCGGCGATCATCGTGAAGATCTCTTCGAATTGATCCACGACGAGCAGCAGAGGTGGTGCCGGGCCGGCGCGCGACGCGAGCGCCTGGAGAGATGTTCTCCAGTCACCGTGCGGGCGCATGAGGACGGCGGCCCACGAGGAGTGGCGCCTCAACGCCGGCAGAACACCTGCCAGGACCAGCGACGACTTGCCAGCGCCAGAGGCGCCGGTGCAGATGAGGAATCTCGGCCTTGTAGGATCGTTCGCCCTGACCAGCGCCAAGATGTCCCCTACCGCTTCCTGCACCTCCGGATCGCGACCGAAGAAATACCGCGCGTGCTCTGCCTGGAACGCCAGCAGCCCGCGGTAGGGGCGGGGAACGATGGGTCGGTCATCCGGCCCATCGGCGGCGCGAGCATACAGCTGGAGCGAGGCCCAGCTCGCGGGAGCCGCATGCTCGCGAAGATGGTCGCGAGCGCCGAGGAATGCCTCCGCGAGCGAACGCACGTGTACGAGGATGCCTTGGTACAGCGCTTCTGTAAGGAGGATAGAGGCGTTGACCGCGAGAGGATAGCGCGAGGCGACGACGGAGCGAATTCCGGCGCGGTGCAGCGCCTGCGCCACGCTGCCGAGCCGACTGTCCAGCGCACCGGGATTGCCTCCGTGACAAGCGCACAGGACCACGAGCCGCAGCGAGCGCATATGATCTGCGAGTGTAAGCTGGAGAGTCCGCGCGTCGACGAATTCCTTGCCTGGTCCGTCATCGCTGTCCAGGATGAGTCCATACGAGGAGCCGGTGTTGTCGAGGGGCCCGCCGTGGCAGAGCAGGTGAAGCACGGCTGTGGGTCTCGACTTCAACGCCTCGCGCAGGCGTCGCAAGGAGAGGTGGGGTATCACGTCGCGAGCGGGATTGAAGTCACCGTGGTAACCCGCGTCGCAGGCGCGGCGGATCGCCGCGAGGTGCTCCTGAGCCGGGACTGCTCCACCTGCCGCGGACCAGGCGAACACGATCCGTCCTCCTTCCGGCGGTGGGTCGGGTTCGGGTCTCGCCGTCCGAGTGTCTGGCCACTCGTAGCGCAGAACGATGCCGGGCAGGCTGCCGAGCGGTCGCCCCGTGGCGCCGAGCGGGACGAACTCCCAGGGCAGCGCGTAGAGCTCGGCCGCGCCGAGCCGCAAGGTGATGTGAACGGGGCGGCCGACGTTGAGCGCTCCCTGGATCTTCTCCTCCTCGTGCGTCCAGCCGAGCCTGTCGAGAAAGGCGCGCAGCCCCTCGCCCAGCCATGCAGCCGCCGCAGGGTTCGCGGTCTGCTTCTGAATGGCGGCGAGGTGCCCGAGCACCTCCGACCCCCAAGGGAAGCTCGCGCTCCGGCCTGCCCCGGTATCGAGGCGGCGCACGTAGGATTGCTGTCGAAGCTCGAACGCAAAAGGGTCGCTTGTATCCGTTGCGCGCAGGAGCTCGAGGACGAGCTCACAGGGCGACGACGTCGCGTTGCCCGAGCCGTCCGATGGAGCAGGCATGAACACCTCCGACCTCCTGCAGCCGTGCTGACAGGAAACGCCGGTGCGTGTACGCATACAACATGCCGAGGCATGACCCCGTGAGTCGTGACCCGCTGCCAGGTCAGCAGCGGCTTGCTGCGTCGGCGAGCGGACTTCAACCACGGCGGCGGCCGACGATTCACCTCCGGCGTCGCGCTGACGCGTCCGGGACCTGCTGACGCGTCGAGCTGACGCGTCAGGGGCGCTGCGGCGCGCTTCGCTGGGCGCGGATGAGCCGCCGACGCGCTGAGCTTCGACCCCATGCCGCTCGATCTCAGACCAGGGGAGCTCCTCAATGGGTGCAGCTCGTGCGGTCCTACGTTCCTGGAAGGCTCGTTCGGTTCCTGTGGGGGGCACGAGACGGGACCTGGGCTCCTGGTGCTTGGCATAGGATCTGCTCGAGTCCAGGACGAGGAGCTCATCTGTGACGCGCAGCTCGACGCGGGTAACCGCACGATGGGGTGTGCGCCGTTCAATATAGGGCCGCACACATCACTATTGATTGATCGGAACGCGCGTGTGCCGTCGTTGCCTCTCGTTGTCGTTGCAGGCGCCTCGACCATGCAGGACCTCTGCATTTGAGTATGCCCATGTGGATCGAGATCGAGGTGGACTCCGGTGGACAGGGCGTGCGCGTGGGCGCGCGCGGGAGCCGCGGAGAGCGCCCCCCGGCGCACACGCTCTCGCCCGAGCTGGGCATCGATGCGCTGCAAAGCTTCGCCAGCAAGGTCGGGAGGGCGGTCCGGAGCGGCCGGGCGCTCGATCCCGCCGTCGTGAAGGAGGCACAGGCGCTCTACGGCGAGCTACTCAAGGACGATCTCCGGGACGTGCTGGCGAGGCTCCGCGAGGCATCGAAAGACAGCCCGCTACTCGTGCGATTGTTCCTGCGCGACCGCCCGCTCCTGGGGATCCCCTGGGAAGCTCTTTGCCGTCCGGGAACGATGGAGGGCTTCTTGGGGACGGACCCGAAGGTCCTTCTGGCGCGCGGGGTGACATCGCCGGACCCCTGGGAGCCGCGCGATGTGCTGGGGGCCGTCCGCGTGCTGGCGATCGCGCCCGGGAGCGACGAGCGGAGCCTCGTGGTGCTGAAAGAGGCCCTCTCGTCATCCATCGAGGCCGGTGAGGTGGAGTGGCTGGACCCGATCGCCGGCCCGGACATCAGCGCTCAAGTCCTCTTCGACAGACTGCGGCGCGGCAAGACCCCTCACGTACTGCACTGGCTCGGTCACGGCGGGGTGGATCTTGCGGGAAAGCCCGTCCTGCGCGTGGCCGACGAGGAGGACGGAGAAGAGGCGTGGATCACTGCCGAGGCCCTGGGGCGCGAGCTCTCCGCGAGCTTCTGCGAGGAGCTACGCCTCGTGATCCTCGAAGCGTGCGAGGGCGCGAAGGCCGGCGCGCTCGGCAGTGCCGCCGAGATCCTGGCGAGCGCCGGCGCGGACGCGGTCGTGGCCCACCTCTGGCCAGTGAAGGCCGACGCGGCGCGCCTCTGCTCGTCCGAGATCTACCGGTCCATCACGGGCGCGGAGCAAGGTCTCGGCGACATCGGTGCGAGCGTGGCGGCGGCGCGCAGGACGCTGCTCTCGCGGAGCGCCGAGGCGTTCTCTCCCATCCTCTTCTTGCGTGGCATGAGTTCGGTCATTTTCAACTTCGGCGACCGGCGCATCTCTCGGCGGCGAGCGCGGCGGAGCTCGAGGGGCCTCTCGCCCGCGCTGCAAAGCCTGCTCGAGAGGCCGTTCACGATGGTGCTCGGCGATTTCGACGACGACCGCGCCGCGCTGAAGGCGGAGCTCCTTTCATTCATGGAGCAGGGCGGCGATACCGCGACCGCGAGCCTCTCGCTGAGCGCGCTCACGCAACGGTGCGCGCTCAGGTTCGGGCAGGAGAGCTTGCACATGCTCTTCCAGCAAGCGCTCATGGCCTCCCTTGAGGAGCCGATCCCGCCGCTCGCCCGGGCGCTCGCGCGCCTCGTCGCTCCCGGCGTCCACATCACGCTCCTCTGGCGGCCACACATGGAGCGCGCCATCGCCGAGGCGCACCCGCAGCGGAACGTGTTCGCCGTCCAGCCGTCGCAGCTGGGCGCGAGCGGCAAGCCGCTCGTGGTGAAGCGCGCCGCCGGGGCCGCCGCATGGAAGATCGAGCCCGTCCTTCCGAGGCGGTTCGACCTGGACAGCGACATCGTGATCCTGCGTCTTTACGGGGGATATTCGGCCGGGCCCCGCCCCATCTTCTCCCACCCCGTGCTCACCGAGGACGATCATATCCACGGCTTCCTCGGGGCACTTGGGCTCGATCCTCCGGTATGGATGGAGGAGCTGCTTTCGCGGCCTCGCATTCAACCAGGCCTGTTCGTCGGGCTCTCGGCGCTCGACTTTCGCCATCGCATGCTAATGCGCTGGCTCTACGATCAACGACAGGCGCCGAGCGACAGCCTGGCGATCTTGACGCCGGACGCCGATTCCAGCGAGCCCGAGATCTGGGAGGCCGGCTGCGGGCTCCCGGGCGGCGGGCGCATCGCCTCGGTCATCGAGGACCCAGAGCTCGTAGAGCAGCTCGAGGCGTTCACCCCCGACGAGGGGCCATGAGCGAGAGCACGCCGCCGGAAGGCGAGGCGGCGGACGGAGCGCTCAGCAGCCGAACCGCGCCCTTCGCCGACCGGCTCTCCGACGTGGACGTTGCGGAGCGCGCGAGCGTCGTCGCCCCGCCAAATCCGTTCCCCGGTCCGCAGCCCTACCGCGCCGCCGATCGCGGTCGGTTCCACGGTCGCGAAGATCTCTCGTACCGCCTCGAGGCGAGCGTCCTCGCCAACCGCTGCGTGACCGTCTACGGGCCGTCTGGAGCGGGCAAGTCATCGCTCATGCAGGCATCGGTGATCCCTGCGCTCGTCGATGCGCAGCGGCTCCGGGTCGTGCGGATCGACGCCTGGCCCGAGGACAAGGAGCCCACGCAATGGCTCGCGGACGCGGTCTACTCCGCTCTTTCGTTCGGCGAGCGGCCGGCCGAGCTGTCGGCCGAAGAGGCCCTGCTGTCGGCCGCGCAGCGCGCCGCGCGCAAGTCGCCTCGGATCACGCTCCTGTACCTCGACCAGATCGAGCAGCTCCTCTACCCGAGTCGGAGCACGACCGAGGTGGAGGCGTTCTTCGCCGCATTGAATCGCCTCGTGGACACGCCGCTCCGCGGCCTGCGCGTGGTGCTCTTGCTCCGCGAGGATTACCTGGGTCGCTTCCGCGATCGGCTGCGCGAGCACCGCCGGCTGTTGAGCCACGGCTTCCGGGTCGGCCCGCTCACCGTGGCCGAGCTCTCCGAGGCGGTTTGCAAGGCTGCGGCCGGCGGACAGCCGCCGCAGACATGGGAGCTCGAGCCGATGCGCGCGCTCATGCTCCAGGTGCGCATGCCCGGCCAGGCCGAGTCGGACGAGGCCGAGGCGCAGGCCGCCTACGCGCAGATCGTTTGCCGGGCGCTGTTCCAGCAGCGAGCGCAAAGCGGCGGCGCGGCGGAGCAGGAGGCCGCCGAGGCCGAGCCGATCCTGCGCCGCTACCTGGAGGCGACGCTCGACGATCTCGGCGCACTCAGCGCAGCGGCGCGGCGCCTGCTGGAAGATCACCTCGTCACGGCGGACGGCACCCGCACGCTGCGCACCGAGAAGGAACTTCTCCGGCTCTTGCCGGCCGAAGAGCTCGGGCCGATCCTCAAGGCGCTCGAGGGCGCCGCCATCCTCCACGCGGAGGAGCACCAGGGCAGCCGCTATTTCGAGATAGGCCACGACTGGTTGGCACGCAGGGTCTCCGAGGCGCGGCAGCAGCGCGAGTAGCTGCTCCGCGGACCGCGTTCCGAAGCGTCCTTGTGGAAGACAGCCGAGTGCGTAGAGTCGCCTGGCAATGGCGAAGCGACGGCCCGGACTGGCAGGTGGTGACGTCCCGAGCACGACGGCGAGGGTGCTCGAGCTGTCAGCGCCGCATGTCGCCTGGCAAGGAAGCGAGGGCGCCCCGGCAAGCGCGAAGGGACGCGCACGTCATGCGGTCGGGCAGCACGAGAGCGCAGGGGCGGTCGAGGCCGCTGGTGTCCGGCGCCGCAGGCGTGCTGACCAGCCGTCTGTGGAGCAGATAGGCAGGCGTCCGCCGACCCGAGGCGCGGACGAGCAGCGCGGAGGCGAAGCGAAAAGGATTCGCCCCAAGACGAGCCCGAACCCGGCGGAGAGAAGCGAGCGCAGCACCGGCTCGCCGAGCCGACGCGCCTCGGCGCGGAGCGGACGCGCGCCTGGCTCGGCCGCGGAGGACGCCACCAAAGCTGTGCGCCGGACCGAGGCGTGCGACGGGTCGCGATCAGCGATCGCGCAAGACGAGCCGCGAGCCGGTGATCCGAGCCAAGTCCAGGTACTTGAGCCGTCCCTCGGCGATGAGGCGTTGTCGAGTCGCGACCCAGTGCTTGGGGCTCAAGTCGAGGATGTGACTGAGCGGATAGCTCGGAGCGACGGTCAGGATCTCCTGCAAGTAGAGCTCGGGGTCGAGCCCGTGCACCTGGCAGGTGGCGATGAGCGACGTGATGGCACAAGCCCGGACAGCATGCTCGTCGCTGCCGTGGAAGAGCCAGTTGCGCCGTCCCTTGACGACGCGGCGCAATGCTCTCTCGCTGGCATTGTTGTGGATGGGGATCTCCCCGTTGGAGAGGAACTCGCAGAGCGCCTCCCTCTGGTTGTGCAGATAGACCAGCCCTTCGCGCAGAGGCGCATGCTCCGGGACGACCAGCCGTTGCGTCTCGACCCAGGCGAAGAGTCTCTCGATCAGCGGGGCGGACTCGCGCTGCCGGAGCGCGAGGCGCTCGTCCGGGCTGCACAAGGCGGATTCCTCCTCGATGCGGAAGAGGGCCTGGATGGTCTGGAGCGCGAACGCCGCCTCCTTGCCCGCCCCGGCTTTGAACGCCTTGAAGAAGCGCCTTCGTGCGTGACTCCAGCAGCCGGCCTCACGCGCCTTGCCCGGCCCGAAGAGCACGTTGTGGTTGGCCGAGGCATCGGCGACGAGGGTCCCCTGGTAGCCGCCGAAGAGCTTCGCGACGGTGGGTCCGTCGTACGTCGGGGTGTAGCGAAACAGCACCCCATCGCCCGGCGCCACCAGGACGAAGACATGCCCATAGCGGTGCTTCTCTTTGGCCCGGATGGCGGTGCCAGTCGCATCCATGGCGAACCACGACCGCGAGAGCGCATCGCGCCAGATGGCATCGGCGATGCGCATCGCGATGCCGCCACAATCGTACTGCCAGCGGGTCATGTTGCCGCGGCCGATGCGGAAACCGTGCCGGTCCGACTCCACCTCTTGTCGGTAGTAGGGCGTGTGGTAGTCGAGCTTGTGGACGAACAGGTGGGCCAAGAGGCTCGGATCGGCAAGGCACCTGTCGATCGGGCGCTCCGGCAGCGAGGCGATCCTCACCGATCCGCCGCTCTCCTCCGTGGTGTCCGACTCGGGCGTGTAGCGTACAAGGACGCCGTCGACGAAGGGGCTTTGCTTGAAGCCCGTATCCGCAGGGATCCCCAGCAGCTCGTACTCCTGCACGACGAGCGGCTCGCCGCGCTCGTGATTGAAGACCGGCCCAGCGGCTGGCGAAGGAGCCGGCTTCTCTTCAGCTCCGCTGCTCGCCGCCGGTGCCTCCGCCTTGGCCACGTACTTGGGGCGACGCCTGACGATCTCGATGAGGCCGCCACGCCGGTAGCCGAGCACCGAGCTGTCTTCGACGCCCACACGCTCGAAGCGCTCGATGCCTTTGAGCAGCACCTCCGGCGGCAGCGTCTCGATGATCACCCTCGGGATGACACCGATGCGACGGCGCCCGTGCTCGTGGCGCTTGACTCGCTTGCCACCTCCGGGATCAGAGCCGGAGGAGGATTCTGCCGTCCCGGCGTGCTCCGGTGGGCTCGCGGAGCCCGGCGGCGGACTGCTGGCCTCGCCCGGGTCCGCTTCGGGCGCGGCATCGACGCTCTCGGCCTGCGACGAAGCCGGAGCCGGACAGGCACCTGGCTCCCCGGCCAGCGAAAGCCGCAGCTGGTCAGGCGAGACTTGCTCGGAGACGTGGCGCCGGAATCCGATCTCCAAGGTCCGAATCGTTTCCTGCAGCTGTTGATTATGCGCCTTGAGCGACTCGACAGACCGAGCGAGCTCTTGTGCCTGCTGCTCCGCCGCCGAGAGCTCGGTCAGCCTCGCCTCGAGCGCCTGCACCCGCCGCAATAGCGCGTCGACCAGCGACGCCGGGTCCGCGGCGGTACCTTGTCCTTGTGACCTGGCCTCGAGATAACCAAGCACGAGCGCCGCGCCGTCAAGGCGCTCTGTCTCCGACGCCTGCGGCAGCTCGGTCTCACCATGTCGTGTCGTCGAGGTCAAGGCGCGCTATGGATGCCCGCTTCGCCTGCTCTTGGCAAGTGCCTTATGACGAGAAACTTTCGCTGCCTTGGATGAGAATTTCCCGTCGAACACAGGAATGCAAGACAGGCATCTTGCGCCATCGGTACCGCGCCCCCGCGAGGTCTTCGGGACGATGCAGCTCGTGCTCTGCCTTATCTCCGCATCTGCGCCGACCGCCATCGGGCCGCGCTGGTGCCGTGAGCGCAGTGAACGAGCGCCAGGACTGGCGCCTCAGTGGACCATCCGGCGGCGGCTTGCCAGCGCTTCCACGGGTAGACCGGCGAGCAGCTGCGCGAAGTCCTGTGCTGACAGCTCGATGCACTTGCCGTCGGCCTCGGTGAACGAGGGCAGAGCAAACGCCCCCTTCGAGAGACGTTTGTATAGGATCGTGTACCCGTTGCGGTCCCACCAAAGTGCCTTCAGCCGGTTGCGCTTTTTATTGAGAAACAAGAACAACGCGCCACTGGCCGGGTCCAGGCAGAGCACCTGCCGGGTGATCGCGGCGAGCCGGTCGAACGCACCTCGCAAGTCCACCGGACCGACCGCCAGATAGACGGCTATCGTCGCGGGGGTCACCGTCCCCTCCGCAGCGCGTCGATCGCTTCCACCAGGTCGCGCGCGCCGATCCCACATACCTGCATCCGCGTCCCGTCGGCAAACGCGAGCTTGAGCCGCATCGAGGGCGCCTCTCGGCGCTCCGGGCGCACCACGACGGGCATGAGCGGAAAACACTCGACCGCCTTGGGGCTTGCTGGCAACACGCCCTCGTCCGCACGCTCACCTCCAGATACCCATCGATCGGCGGTGATCTTGCGGACACCGAGCTCCGTGGCGATCTCCGTCGGCGTCGCCCCCGCACGGCAGCGCTCTTTGGCGTACGCCTCCGCCCGTCTTCGCAGCTCGCTCGGATACTTCCCACGCCTCTGCTGCTCTCGATGCGTCGACAGCGCTGCTCGCAGCTGCACCAAATCCCTGCTTCGTGGCATCGCTCGCTCCTGTACGTCGAGGAGGGCATCGCTCCCTCCTGGCGCCTCACAGCGTGCAACCGAAGCTGGCCATGTCAAAAACGCAGTCGGCGGAGCGGCTACCAGCGCGAGCGCGAAGAGGAGCAGCGTCGCCGCGCGGAGGAGCAGCAGCGCGAGCTTCAGCGCCAGCGCGAGGAGGCGGAGGCAAGGCTCGCGAAGGAGCGCGCGCGGCGGCGCAGCATCACGGCGGTGGCGCTCGTCTCACTCGTCATCGCGGCATGCACCGCCGTCCTCGGGGCGTGGGCCTGGCAGCAGAAGCGGTCGGCGGAGGCGGCGCGCCAAGCGGCTGAGGAGCAGCGGCAGATTGTCGACCGAGAGAGGAGCAGGGCAGAGGCAGAGGCCGAGCGGGCCCGCGTGGCGGCTGAAGAGGCGCGGCTAGCGCGTGACCAGGCGCGTGCATCCGAGCGCTTGGCCCGCGAGGCCGAGGTCCAGGCCCGTGAGGCCGAGGTCCAGGCCCGCGAGGCCGAGGCCAGGGCGCGCATCGAAGAGCAGCGAGCCAACGAGGCGGCAGCTGAGGAGCGCCGCAGCAAGGAGGCACTGGAGAAGCTCATAGAGCGCGCGGCCGGAAAGATCAAGAAGGGGTTGTAGCCGTGGAGGATTTGCTGTCATGTCCTTGAGCCAGAGAAGAGGGGTGAGGCCCTCTGGGTTCCCGGTAGGAGTGTTGCTGCCCGTTGTGCTCTTGGCCTTCTGCGCTGCACCTGCACGCGCCGAGGCGCCGCGGCCTCGCTGGTACGAGGGCATCCCGGCGGATCGCATGGAGAGGGCCCAGGCGCTCTTCCAGCAGGCACGCGAGCTGCACCGGGCACTGATGCTCGGAGAGGCTCGGGCCAAGTATCAGGAAGCCCTTAGCTACTGGGAAAACCCGGAGCTCCGGCTCTACCTTGCCCGGGTGCTGATGCGCATCGGGATGCCGCTCCTGGCCTACGAGAACCTGCAAAATGCGCTGCAGTGGGGGCCGGGATCGCTCGACCCGGCGTATGAGGAGGAGGCACGGAACGCGATGCGAGAGCTCGAGCTGCGCGAGCTTGCCGCGATCCGGATCCGGTGTGACAAGCCGGGCGCCGCCGTGATGCTCGATGGCAAGCCGTGGTTCGTCGGCCCCGGCTCCCGGCGGCAGATCGTCATTCCGGGCGAGCATATCGTTACAGCGAAAAAGACGGGGTACTATCTGGTCGCCAGGCCGGTCCTTGTGCTCGCCGGGAAAGAAGCCGCCGGAACA
Organism: Sorangium sp. So ce1128; assembly: GCA_051717205.1. GTDB lineage: Bacteria > Myxococcota_A > Polyangia > Polyangiales > Polyangiaceae > Sorangium. Next base: position 11,372,906 of record CP181432.1, on the reverse strand, counting down.
ATCGTGCTGAGTTTGGACAAGACCGTGACGGAGCGCCAGTGGAACGCGTGGCTGCCCTGGAGTGTGGCAGGCGCCGGCGTGGCGCTCGGTCTCTTGGGCGCAGGGCTGGAGTGGCAAGCCACCACGCTCCACGGCGAGGCGCGGCAGCGCTCCGAGCGCGCCTGTGACTGGGTGTGTACGCCGCAGAGCGCCGACAAGTATGATCGGGGAGTGATGGAGAGCCGGATCGCCATTGGCTTGCTCGTCGTGGGCGGAGCTGCGCTGGTCAGCGGTTCGGCCATGATTTCAATGAACGCGCCGCACTCCTACCGCACTGAAGACCGAAGCGGCATAAAGGTCGAGCTCGTGCCCGTGGTATCGGAGAGCGCGGCGGCCCTGTCGACCACGATCTCGTTCTGAGGCTCTCCTCTTTCAAATACGTGAGGATAGGGGATGACAACTACGATGAATCACACCATGGATCCGAAGGGGAGGAGTTTTGGCCGCTTTCGGGGACGCGGAGCGGCGCCCTGGGTTGGCGCGGCGGTTAGCGGGACCACGATCCTCGCCGTCGTAGACGCATGCCTTAACGCGGAAACAAAGCCGTGCGGCGAGGGCCTTTGCTTGAGCAGTCATACCTGTATGCAAGCCGAGAGCGGCGCGTACTTGTGCCTGAGCCCTGAAGCAGTCGGCCACTGCGGCAATGGGATCCATGATGACAACGAGGAATGCGATGACGGGAACAAGAACTCTGGCGACGGATGCCGCGCAGACTGCTTGTCCAACGAGCGCTGCGGTAACGGTATCATGGACGCGCATATGGACGAAAATTGTGATTGCGGCGACGATTTTCATCAGCCCACTTTGGGAGAATGCGCTGGCCAGCGGAACTCGATATTGGGTGGATATTGCCGAGAGGATTGCGTTCGCCACTGCGGCGATCGGGAGAAAGCCGAGAAGGAGGTCTGCGATATAAATCTACCGGTCGCGATCTCCTGTGCGACCATGAGTTATGATTTTGGTCACCCCGAATGCATGAATTACTGCGACGGATTGTTGCTGGCTTCCTGTGGTAATTGGAACTGGCGGATTCTCGAAGATGGGGGCGGGTATTATTTGCGGGCTATGTGGGGAAGCGGCCCAGAGGATGTCTACGCAGTCGGCTACGGTACGATCCAGCACTATGACGGTCAGAGCTGGACGAGCATGCGCTCGGGTACAGGGGAGTATCTCTACAGCGTGTGGGGAAGCGGCCCAGAGGATGTCTACGCAGTCGGCTACGGTACGATCCAGCACTATGACGGTCAGAGCTGGACGAGCATGCGCTCGGGTACAGGGGAGTATCTCTACAGCGTGTGGGGAAGCGGCCCAGAGGATGTCTACGCAGTCGGCATTGATGGCAATTCCCCCACGATCCTGCACTATGACGGTCAGAACTGGCAGAGCATGCCCTTGGATACAGCCGGGGGTTTGTCCGGTGTCTGGGGAAGCGGCCCAGAGGATGTCTACGCAGTCGGCAATGATGGGAATTCCCCCACGGTCTTTCACTATGACGGTCAGAGCTGGCAGAGCATGCTCTTGGATACAGCCGGGTGGTTGTCCGGTGTCTGGGGAAGCGGCCCAGAGGATGTCTACGCAGTCGGCAATGATGGGAATTCCCCCACGGTCTTTCACTATGACGGTCAGAGCTGGAAGAGTACGCGCTTCGACCAAGTCGAGCGTCTGGACATCGTGTGGGGAAGTGGTCCAGAGGATATCTATGTCGTCGGCAATGATCATGATGGCAAATTCCTTGCGATCTTTCACTATGACGGTCAGAGCTGGCAGAGTATGCCCTGGAACGTGCCGATAGTGTATCTGCTCGGGGTGTGGGGAAGCGGTCCGGAGGATGTCTATGCCGTCGGTCATGATGAAAATCTTGGCGCGATCCTTCACTATGAAGGTCAGAGCTGGGAAAGCATGAGCTCGGGAAATGGGTATCTGCGAGGCGTGTGGGGAAGCGGTCCGGAGGATGTCTATGCCGTTGGCGATGATCTCATATCTACCGAGATCTTGCACTACAATGGTTTGACTTGGCGGAGTGTGTACTCCGACTTCGATGTATTTCTGAATAGCGTGTGGGGAAGCGGCCCAGAGGATGTCTATGTCGTCGGTAGTGGGGGCAAGATCCTGCACTATGACGGTCATAGTTGGACGCGCATGTTGTTGGGCGCAGCGGAGCACCAGAGCGTGTGGGGAAGCGGCCCAGAGGATGTCTATATTGCCGGTGATGAGGGCACGATCCTGCACTATGACGGTCAGAACTGGCAGAGCATGTCCTCGGGCACAGCGAAGAATTTGTTCGGTGTCTGGGGAAGCGGCCCAGAGGATGTCTATGTCGTCGGTGATGAGGGCACGATCCTGCACTATGACGGTCAGAACTGGCAGAGCATGTCCTCGGGCACAGCGAAGAATTTGTTCGGTGTCTGGGGAAGCGGCCCAGAGGATGTCCATGCTGTCGGTGATGAGGGCACGATCCTGCACTATGACGGTCAGAACTGGCAGAGCATGTCCTCGGGCACAGCGAAGAATTTGTTCGGTGTCTGGGGAAGCGGCCCAGAGGATGTCTATGCCGTCGGTATGTATGGCGGTTTCTTGCACTACAGCGGCGACGGTTGGCTACGGCTCAACTCGACGGTGATGAACACATTCCGTGGCATCTGGGGCCACGCCGGCTACTCCTTCATCGTCGGCGAACAGGGTGCGATATTTCGCCACAGCCGGACGGCGCCGACGCGGTAGTATGGGCCGGTTCGGATGGGAGATTGATGCGATTGCCCAGAACCCACGCGCCAGACTGGAATCCTAATTGTCGAATGCGTTCTAGAGATTTGGTGAGTGCTGTGCCGCGAGAGGGCTCAGCTTACGACGCAGCGCTGGCGATGGCTCGATCCATGCTGCCAGCGCTCCTCGAGGCCGCGTGTCAAGCGACAGTGAGTTTGCTGATGCTCTACAACGGGACCAGCCATCTTTTAGACGCTCCGCGGGTCGGCCGATAGATAGGCTTCAGTGCTGGTGTGGTCCAAAGTCCTACCCGGACGGCGCGGACGCGTTACGACGAGCACCTGCTGATCGGCACGTGACTCGAAGGGAGTGAGCACGGCGTCGAGGCGTAGCTCAGAGATATCAAATTGCGACCTCTGCCACCTTCCCTGGCTCGCTGCCGAGTCGCACCGCGCGTTGCTGTTTCCGACCTGCTGCGATGCAGTAGGGACGGAGCTCGGCGTGCTGCTGCTCGACCCTCCGCCGGCCAAGGAGGCCTCCCGGAAAGGATAGACGAGCCTCGACCATGTGCTCTCCGCCATTTGCAGCTGGGGCGCACCCGGCGGGCTCCCTTCGTGCACCATCGCGCAGCGCCGTCACCCGCCGAGCTGAGACCGTCCCCCGGCCCGGTACGCGTCGACCCATCCCCAAAGCGTCGCCAGCGAGACACCGGCGCGCGCCGCGATCGCGCGTGGCGTCTCGTCCCCGCCGAAGAGCGCGTCCACGGCCGCCACCTTCACGTCGAACGGGACGACCTCGGCGCCGCTCGACTGCCACTGCTCGCGTTCATGAGATACGGCCGGCGCCGGCTCCCCCGCGCCCGGCAAGGAAACGCTCGCGCCCGGACCCTCCTGCGCCATCCCCCGGAGAGCCCTCTGCCGCAGCGGCAGCCGCGTCGCAGGATCGCCGAGCAGCACGTATCCCCGGAGATCGTTCCGCAGCATCCAGAGCTGCGCTCGATCCACGCGATCCGTAGGGTCAGGCCTCCCCTTCGCGCGCGCGCTCGCCTCCAGCTGATAGCTCGCCATCAGCGCGTCGTTCGCCTCGCCATAGGACTGCAGCAGCGTCCCGAGGGCGACGCCCGCGCGGCCGCCGCGGGCCATTGCCCGCAGCGCAGCCAGGATCCGCGACTTGCGCCCCTCTGCCGGATTGCTCGCGCTCGAGAAGCTGTACGTCCACGCGAGGTCCATATGACCGATGACCCCAAGCGGCCCCTCCGGGCTCGCCAGCGCCGCCTGCGGCATCGCCGCCACGAATGGGCGGCTCCCAGGCGCCGGCAAGCTCTCCAGCACCAGCTCGGCCTTTCCGCCATAGGCGCCCTCCTTCGCGAGCTGCGAGAGCCACGCCTGGTACGCGCTCCCTCTCGGCGTCCCCGCGCCGAAGCAGGCCATGCAGAACCACAGGCCGCCCGGCAGGAACCGCTGCCCTCGCATCCGCTCGGCGTCGAGAACCTCGCCTCGGCCGAGGAGGAGCGCTCCCTGGCGCCGCCGTTGCTCCTCCTCCGAGCGGAAGCCGCGGCGCGGAGGCCCGAGACCATGGCTCACGGACAGCAGCACCGAGGGACGTCCGGAGGCGCCCGCGGCCAGCAACTCGTCGGTGGTCTCCGCGTCGACGGCCCGCACCGAGGCCACAGGCAAGCTCCCCTTGTCCCGGTCTTCCTGAACCGCCGCCAGGCTCGGCTCGACGAGCTTCGTCGTGCCGGCGTGCGTGGCCGTCGAGCTGTCCGGCGCCACGAAGAACAGCATGTCCGGGGACGGCTCGGGCGTGCCTTCCCGCGCGAAGCGCGCGACCTTCTGCGCATACGCGGCGTAGCCGTCGAGATCCACCTCGCCGGAAGCGCCCTCGAAGTGCACGCGGCCGACCAGCGCGCTGCCCGCGATTGCGTGCTGGAATTCAAGGGAGATATGGTGGAGATCGCCGAGCAGGAGCAGGTAATAAGGCCATTCGTCCTCCGGCACGTCATCTCGCCAGCACTCGCTCTCTCGCCACGCGGCCGCTTCCCGGGCGTCCATGTCCGGCGGCACGCGGTAGACGGTCACGGGCGCGCCCTGCTCCGCCTCGCGCAGCCGGACCAGCGGCGCGATGGCCTCGAGGAGCTGGCTGCCTTCGCGGCCCCTGGGCGCGACGACGGCCCACCGCTGGACCGTGAGGTCGTTCGGGTCCGTGTCCGTCCGCTTCCGTTCGAAGCTGTCTTTCTCCCTGGGCCTTGGTCCGCGCTGGGCGGCCTCGCCTGGAAGCCCCTCATCGAGGACGGGCCGGCGCTCCTCCGCATCGGCGAGCAAGAGGTCCAGTCGGCTGTGGCCATGGAGAGCGGTCATGTCACTTCACGCCGAGCGCGGCACGCCCGGCCTTTACGTAGATCTCCTTGAGAGCGCTCAGCTTCTTTGGTTCAATGCCGTGCTCGCTAACCACCGCCCTGAGGGGGCTGCCGGAGAGGAGCTTTCCGATGGCCCTCTCCACGTCGTCGATATCCATATCGCGGGGCAGCTTCGGCGCATCCTCTGTCTGCCCCGCCGCCGCAAGGGCGGGCGCCGCGGTGGGGAGCGGCGCCGGGGACCGGACCTCGTGCACCCCGGGCTCGGCCTTGCTCGCCGCGTCCCTCTTCAGGCGCCTGCGCATCGCCGGGAGCCGCACCGCCGGGTCGCCGAGCAAGATGTAGCCCGAGAGATCCTGCCGCAGCATCCACAGGTGACCGAGCCGCGCCGGATCCGGCGCGGCGCCCAGCCTCTCCGCGCTATCGTAAAGGCTGGTGAGCTCGACGTCCGTGAGGATGGCCGCCTTTAAGAGCTCCCGGAAAGAGCTCCCCACGCGGCTCGTCTCCAGCGTCGCGCGGACGACCTCCACGAACTTCGAGGGACGCGACACCGCCCTGCCCGCGTCCCTCTCCTGGAAGCTGTAGGTCCAGGCGAGATCGACGTGCCCGATCACGGCGAGCGGCCCGTTCGGGTTGGCCAGCACCGCTTGCGGCAGCCGGGCGATGAACGGCCTTTGCCCGCCCCGCGGAAGCCCCGCGAGAACCGTTTCCGTCTGCCCGCCGAAGTGGCCGCTCTGCTTGAGCCGCTCGAGCCAGTGCCAGTACGCGCTGACGTCTGGTGTCCCGGCGCCGTAGCACGCCAGCATGAACCAGATCCCGCCCGGCAAGAACGGGGCGTCGCCGAGGTCGCCACCGCTCAGCTTGTCGGGCCCGAAGCTCATCGCCCCTTGTCGGTCGCGCTGGTCTCCTTCGGTCTTCCACCCGCCGCGAGGTGCGCCCGCGCCGTGGCTGATGCTGAACAGCACCGTGGGCTCCGGGCGCTTCACCGCCTCCAGGAATGCGTCCGGCGAGGGCTCGCCCTGATCTCCGAGATCGGCCACATCGAGCCTGTACTTCCCGAGCTGCGCGATCGCGGGCTGGACCAGCGACCGGTACCCGATCGTCGTCGCGGCGGTGCCGTCGCGCACGGTGAAGAACTTGGCGCTGCCGGCGGCCTCGGCGCGCGCCTTCTCCCAGCGGAGCACCTTGTCGACGTAGGCCTCGTACGCGCGCTCTTCCCGGAAGCACAGCCGTCCGACGAAGCCGTCGGTGGCCTGGTGTTGCTGGAGGGCGAGCGGCACCTCGTCGAGGTCGCCGAGGATGAGTTGGTAGCGCGGCAGATCGCGCGCGAGCTCCACGCTGACGTCGAAGCGCTGCTTGCGCCAGTGGGCCACCTCTTCCGGCGACATCGCGGAGGGCACGCGGTAGATCATCACCTCATGGCCACCCTGCGCCTCTCGCCGGGCGTCGATGAGGGGTTGAACCAAGGCGATGAGCCGGTCTCCCGAGGCGCCCTCGGGCGCGATGACGCCCCAGCGCTGCTCCTCGAGATCGTCTGGGTCGCCCGTCTCTTCCCAGAAATGCTCGGGGGTGACGTCCTTCCTGTGCGTCGTGTCCGCTCGTGCCACCGCGCCGATCGAGAGCCCATCCTTCAGGACCGGCTCCCGGTCGTCGTAGGGGGTCAGGAGAAGCTGGAGCTCGTTCGCTGTCTGCATGGCGCTGCCGTCGCCTTTCAGCTGTGCGCTCGCTGCGACGCGCTCTTCCGTTCGGCCTCCGCGCGCAGCTCGGCGTCCGCCTCCTCGTACAGGTCCCGCTCCGCCCCGGCTGGGGTCTTGGCCGCGGGGATCGCCTGGGACTTCAGCGCGCCCCCGGTGCACGCGGTGAAGGGCGCGTCGGGCTGCCAGACGGCGGCGTTCTTCCGCTCGTGGTAGCCCTGCTTCCACTGCCAGTTCCAGAACATCCGCGCGTTGCCCTTCGCGTCTACCGCGCAGTCGAGCAGCGGTGCCCCCGCAGGCGAGCTCTTCGTCAGGCCCGGCGGCGAGTTGATACAGAAGGTGGCCTCGATCCGGTCCGAGAACGGCGCGCCGCGCAGGCCGCGGAGCAGCCACGAGATGGGCAGCCCTTCGGCCTCCATGTCGATCCACGCCGACCTGAAGAGCAGCGTCCTGTCGCTGCGCCGCTGGAGGAGCAGGCGCGCGCGCCCCCGGGGGCGGAGGTCCTCTTTCACGCGGCCCAGCCCGGGGAGCAGCCCGATGCCCCCGAACGGCCAGCTGCCGTTCGAGAGCGACTTCGGGATGAAGTCCCACCAGTGGGACTCCCACAGCATCCGCGCCTGCCTGGCTGCGGCCAGGTGGCTGCTCGGATCGTGGAACGACGTGCCCGTGTCCCAGAGCTGCCATTTCCGGTCGACAGGGTGCTTGCGGATGACGAGAACCACATGGCCGCAGCCGGCGGAGTCCGCGGACCAGAAGAGGCAGGAGCCCACCTTCACGTCGTCCCATAGCTCATCGGGCCATTTCTTCAGGTCGAGGGGCACGTCCTTCCAGCCCTTGCCGAGCTGCGCGCAGTAGGGCTGAGAGTCCTTGCCGGCGCCGATGTCGCCGCGGACGCTGCCGTCCCATCCGCCCATGCAGAGCGCCGTCGTTACCGATTGCTGGCACTGGCCCACGAGCGGGTAGCGGCCCTGGCGCGCGATGCCCTCGGCGACCTGCTTCTGAGGGCCATAGAAGTACACGGGCATGGTGTACGGGATCCCCGTCTGGTGCTCGGCGATCGAGCGCGCCCAGGCCTCGGTCGGATCGCCCTCGTAGCCGGCGTAGTCCTCGTGCTCGAGGAGGTCGGCGATCCCCTCCCGGGCCCGAGAGAGGATGTGCGCCGCGATCCCGTCGACGTCCTCGGGGCCGCGGACGTCGTGCTCGGGGATGGAGAGCAGGTTGATGGTGCGCACGAGCTGCGGCGGGGGCGTGTCGTCGAAGCTCTGCGGTGTCGAGGTGTAGTCGTGGGGTAGCTCCGGCTCCGAGAAGACCATGTCCTCCCACACCGGGAGGGGCTCCTGCTCGTCGAGGTCCGTGGTGTCGAGTGCCTCTTCTCGTATGCTCATGGCGTTCTCCTCTTCAGGGGGCCTCGGGTGCCGCGCTCGACCCCTGCGTCCTGGGCCCTTTGCACGGGATCCATCGCTGGAGCCGGTCAGGTGGTTTCAAGGCCACGAACGGTCCGGTCATGGATCAGGAGGTCGCCGGCACACGGGCCTCGCCCAGCGTACGAATCCCCAAGGCGCGATCCCATTCGAGGAGCGCGATGGCCGCGCCGCCGCCCGGCGCCTCTTCGATGCTGACCGCGGTGAACCGGCTGATCAGCCGGGCGAGCTTCTGGCGCTCGGGGGCGAGGCGGGCGTTCTGCTTCACCTCGGCGAGGAACTCCGCCCATACGTCGTCGCCCGCGTCGAACGGCGGGAGCTGCATCAGCCAGATCCAGGTGCCGGTGTTGGCGAAGAGGAGTCCTTCTTCGTGCTTCCATCGCGCCGCGTGGGTGTGGCCGAGGATCACCGCGCTCGCTCCGAACTTGGCGGCGAGCCGCTTGGCCTCTTTCCACTCCGCCTCGTCGGGCTCGAGCGCGAAGTACGTCTCGCCCGCCTTGCCCGTGAGCTGCCGCTGGAGCTTCGCATAGAGCTTGAGCCCGGCACGGCCGAGCTTGAGCCGCGCGCGGCCGAGCACATCGTCCTCCTCGTTGCTGAAGGCGACTGCCCCGTCCCCGAGCAGGGCCTCGACGACCTCCTGCTCCTCCGGGGTGAGGCCTGCCTCGGCAACTCGGTCGGCGAGGCCGAGGTCCTCCTCGTCCCCGGCGAACGAGGCGGGCCCGGTCATCTTGCGGAAGAGCTGCCAGAGGAGGCTGGCCGAGGAGCGCTGGAAGAGCAGCTTCATCGCGGAGGGCGCGACCGCGAGCGCGGTGAGCGCGCCGCCCTGAAAATCCGGCTTGAGCACGTTGACGAAGCGGAGGCCGAACTCGCGGGTGAGCGGGTTCAGGTACTGCTTGACGAGGATCGAGCCAGGCACATAGGCGAACGAGGGCCGCTCGGCGGCGCCTGCGGTCGAGAGCCCTTGATAATGGACGATGTTCCAGGGGTCGTTGTGCTCGCCGTGGGTCAAGAGGATCCGGGCCCCGCCCACGTCGAGGATGTCCGGGGCCTCCCCGAGCTGGAACGAGAGGCGGGCGGCGACCGCTGGCGGCTGGCCGAGCGCCGAGCGAAAGACCTCCTGGACCTCGGGGAGCGCGAGCTCGACGTCGTGGTTGCCGAGGCGGATCACGACCTCGCCCCCGGCCGCGAGGACGCGGCCGAACGCGGCGAAGACGGCCCTGGTCGCGCGGCTCTCGGCGCAGGACCTGGCCTGCGCGACGGCGCGGGGCACGTCGAGCGCGAGCTTGTCCTCGTTCATGAGGAAATCGATCCCGTCGCCGTTCACCATGACGCGGGTCGGCGGCGAGGCGAACCGGTCGAGGAGCGCAGGGAGCTCCTGCTCCCCTGCGAAGACGTCGTAGTCCCCGCCGTTACCGAGGTGCAAATCACTGATGATCAGGGCTCGCATCGTGGATTCCTGGTGGCTCGCCGAGCTCCTGGGCGACTTCCTGGCAGATACAAAACCAGTGCCGCCCCTCGATTTGATGATCCGTTTCGTCCGGCTCGTACGTCTGGGCGGGCGTGAGCGAAGGACGAAAGCAGCAAAGGCCCCGGTTCAGGGGGTTCCAGCTCGGGATGGTCACGATGCCCTTGGCCGGGCGCTTATGCCGCGCCGCCACGTCACCACGTGTGCGCGTCGGCAGCTCATTCGCGCCGGTGAAACGCGTCGCAGCGATGCTGACGCGTCAACCCGACGCGTCAGCAGGTTCCGGACGCGTCAGCGCGACGCCGGAGGCGATTCGTCCGTCCGCCGCCGCCGTTGACGTGCCCTCGCCGGCATCATGATTCGCCGGGTCGAGTCCTCGATCGCGTTTCAGCCGACGCAATGAACGCGTCACGTCATGTTGGCAAACCAGCGGGCTGGTGGTCGAGTTCGTGCCCGCTTACGGTAACCGCGCGATCGTTCGACGGCGCCGCGCCGATGGAGGTCACGGTCTGAAGGGCAACGCGTTCTCGCTCATGACAACGCTCGCGATCCCGCTTGACAGTCTCACGGTCGTTGCCACGCCCCCCGAGACGCTCTCGCAGCGCAACGTCGAGCAGGTGACAGGGATCCCGCTGCATGTCTTCCTCGAGACGATCCACACGCCGGGCTTTCCCCTGCGGTAGTGCGTCTGGGGAAGTTGCGGCTCGTGGAGCGTGCAGCGTTCATCGCTTGGCTCAAGACGAAGCGCGACGCCTTCACTGCACCCGCGGCGCGTGCGGCGAGCGATGCCGAGCACGGAGGGGGCACAGCGGAGGTGCTCCAAGAGGTCGGCCTCCTGCTGGCCCCCACGCCGGCGGGCCGTCTCAGGCGTGAGCGCGGCCGCAAATCGCGGTAGAAAAGGGGCGCCATGCCCCGCTCGCCCACCGGCACGCTGTTCCGTAACGCCTGGGGAAGACTGTACGTCCGCGTCCTCGTCGGCGACAACGACCGCGAGAGCTTCCCGCTCGATCCGAAGCTGACCGATCAGCAAGCCGAGCAGCGCAAGGAGCTCGTCGCCGACCTGGCCGCGCGGCTACGCGCCTCGCGCAACGTCACGCGCGACGCGATCGTCGCGCTGCTGGAGCGAGCTGCGGTACACGAGGGCAGGGCCCTCCGCGACGTCATCGAGGCGGTCGAGGTCGTCTGCAGAGGCGGCGCGCAAGCGAAGGTCGTCCCCGGCGGCAGCTCGGTACCGAAGCAGGTCACCCTCCAGCAGTTCGGTGAGCTCTGGACCTCGGGCGAGCTCGCGCGCATGTACCCCGACCACGTCAAGCCGAAGCGCAGCGTGGAGCAAGACGTCTACCGCTTCGATCGCCACATCTACCCGATCGCCGGCCGCATCCCCGTCGCGGCCTTCACGCTCGACGACGCGGAGCGCGTCATGCGCGCGCTTCCTCCAATGTCGCCCGCCTCGCGCCGTCACATCGCGCAGCTCCTGCACCGGCTCATGGCGATGGCCGTCTTTCCCTGCCGTCTCGTCGCGGCGAACCCGCTCCCCCGCGGCTTCCTCCCGAAGCTCGGCCCCACGAAGGCGAAGGCGTGCCTCTACCCCGATGAGGACGCGCGCCTGCTGGCCTGCACGGCGATCCCGCTCTGCTGGCGCGTCCTCTGGGGCTTTCTGAACCGCGAGGGCCCCCGCATCAGCGAAGCGGCACGCCTTCAGGTGCAGGACGTCGACCTAGATCGCGGCGCGCTGCGCCTCGAGAAGAACAAGACGAACGACCCGCGCGCCTGGGCGCTCTCTCCCGGCGTGCCGCAGGCGTTGCGCGCCTGGCTCGCGCTGCGCGGCAACCCGGCCCCCTCCGCGCCGCTCTTCGTCAGCGAGGACGGCGATCGCTTCAGCGTCGAGCACGCGGCCGAGCGCTTCCGCGCCCACCTCCAGCTTGCCGGCATCGACCGCCCGGAGCTCTTCGAGGACTCCGACGAGCGTCAGCAGGTGCGCGCGCATGACACGCGCTCGACCTTCATCACCGTCGCCCTCGCGAACGGCCGGAGCGAGACCTGGGTCGCCGACCGGACCGGGCATCGGAGCTCCGTCATGATCCAGAGGTACCGCCGAGCCGCCAGGACGTTTGCAGAGCTTGGCCTTGGCGAGCTAGCTTCCCTCGCCGAGGCGGTCCCCGAGCTCGGGGGAAAAGGCACGGGAAACGGCACGGAGGAGGGTGGGGACGAAACGGCGAGGCGAAAAGATAAAGTAAAATCAATCACTTGGCCCCGTGGCGAAATGGCAGACGCGGTGGATTTAAAATCCGCGGCCCTCGCGGGCGTCCCGGTTCGAGTCCGGGCGGGGCTACCTCGTGATGCGGCGCGCCGAGCGCTCCCGGGTGCGTTGGGCTTCACCCCGGAGGCCGCCTGGATCCGCCGGGCGTATCGGGCTTCGACCTGGCGCGCGTCGAGATGCGCATCACCGCTCCACCCGCCCGGCACACGGCCCTCTTGTAGGTCGGCGGCATCGCGCTCCTCCTTCCTGCCCGGGACACGCGCCTGGGACCACGCCGGATACACCCTCTGCCAGCGCCCACGGCCCTCTCACACCGTCCGAGGTTGTGGCGCGCATCGCCTGCCTCTGCGGTGAGCTCGGGACTTCGGACTCTCGCGGCAGCAGCTCACCTGAGGTGCTTGCTCGCCTTGAACGGGACCAGGGCGCTCACTGCCTCTTGTGACGCGGACTTGCCCGAGACGTCGCGCGGCCGTCGCGCCTGAACGAGGCCTGTCATGGTCTGAAGGGGATCAGCGCGCGGCTTGCTTCGTGTCCTCAGGGCTCGACAAACGAAGTGGACTCGACTAATGGGAGCGCCACACTACATGGATCTGGATATCGACTGTCTGCGTGAGGCCAAGGTAGAGAACGTAGAACGGCTTGCACACGCTCTGGGCGTCAAGCTGCCCGACCACAAGCGCCACGACAGGCGCGCTTACTCCCGCGAGCTCATCCGCGTCGTGATGCAGGGCATCCGCCGCGACGCCGAGCGATCGCGCGGCCGCAGGTTCTTCGGCCGCAGCTGACAATTTCACCTCTACGGTAGCCCATCAAAGGGTGCCGACCGGAGCTGCTGTTCCTGGCAGCTCCCGCTCCTGACGGGCTCCGCGCCTGGCAGCTCCCGCTCCTGACGGGCTCCGCGCCTGGCAGCTCCCGCTCCTGACGGGCTCCGCGCCTGGCAGCTCCCGCTCCTGACGGGCTCCGCGCCTGGCAGTCCCCGTGCTGCTGGCAGCTCCTACTCCTGGCAAGACGTTAGGCCCCCTGAGGGGGTGTTCTCCGCGCGGTGTGGGGGATGGGCCGATGTTTGAGCCTTTGCTTTGCTCCTCCGGCTCTGCCGGAGGAGCAAAGCAAAGGCGAGTTCGGCGGGGCCCCCGCACCGCGCGGAGAACACCCCCTCAGGGGGCCGATCAGCTCTGAAAGGCCGTCTCTCCGGGCCCCCAGCGCCCCCCGCCGCCAGCGCCCTACCGCGCCTGCGGCTTGCTCCGCACCGCCAGCCGTCCCCCCGCGACGCGGCTCCGCGCCGCCAGCAGCAGCGGCGCCGCCGGCGTGAGCGGATCCACCAGGTCGCTCACCTGGAGCATCGCCTTGTCCGTCACCTTCCACGCCGCCGCGTGACCCGACGCCCCCTGCTGGGGCGACCCCGCCAGGTCCAGCGCCCGGCTCAGCTCCCTGCCCACCCGCGCGATCCGAGCGAGCTCCTCCCGCGACGCTCCCCCGTCCTTCGCCGCCGCATAGATCGCCCGCACCACCCCGAGCAGATCTCGCACGGCATCGAATGGAAACGGCGGGGTGCTGACCGGAATGGGCACTGCGCCAATGTACAGCAACTCGCCCTTCGATGGAGCATTTGCATTCCGGTAACTTGCGTCAGATTTCCACAGAATCGTCTCGGATGTAATTTTGAAAACAGAAAAAATCAGTTGAGCGACCCGACCACCCCCTCGACCGCGGCGATGAGCGCCCCGCTCTGGATGAGCTCGGACGCCGCCGCGATGTCCCGGTAGAGCGGACGATCCTCGGTGAGCTCCGGCACCACCCGACGGATCGCCGCATGGGCCGCGGCGACGCCGGCGCTGGGTCGGAGCGGGCGCCGCTGGTCCACGCCCTGCGCCGCCGTGATCAGCTCGATCGCCAGCGAGCTGCGGACGTTCTCGATCACCTGCGCGAGCTTGCGGGCGCTGATGCTGCCCATGCTCACATGGTCCTCGCGGCCGGCGCTCGACGGGATCGAGTCGACGCTCGCCGGGTGGCAGAGCACCTTGTTCTCGCTGACGAGCGACGCGCTCGCGACCTGCGCGATCATGAACCCCGAGTGCAGCCCGCTGCGCGGCGCCAGGAACGGGGTGAGGCCGGTCGAGAGCGCCGGGTTCACGAGCTGCTCCACCCGCCGCTCGCTGATGTTCGCGAGCTCCGCCGCCGCCATCGCGGCGAGATCCAGGGCGAGCGCGACCGGCTGCCCGTGGAAGTTGCCGCCCGAGATGAGCTCGGCGCCCCCCTCCGCGAGGAACACCGTCGGGTTGTCGGTGACGCTGTTGACCTCGCGGGTCAGCACCTCCGCGGCCCAGGCGAGCGCGTCGCGCGTCGCCCCGTGCACCTGGGGCATGCAGCGGAGCGAGTAGGCGTCCTGCACCCTGGGGCAGTCCGCGTGGCTCTGCATGATCTCGCTGCCCGCGAGCAGCGCGCGCAGGTTCTCGGCCGTGCCGGCCTGGCCCGGGTGCGGGCGGACGCGCATGAGCCGGTCGTCGAACGGGCGCTTCGAGCCCATGAGCGCCTCCAGGCTCACCGCGCCGGCGATGTCCGCGACCGTGCAGAGCGCGGCCGCGTCCCGCAGCGCGAGCGCGCCGAGCGCGGTCATGTACTGGGTCCCGTTGATCAGCGCGAGCCCCTCCTTCGCGGCGAGCTCGAGCGGCGCGATGCCGGCCCTCGCGAGCGCCGCCGCGCTCGGCATGAGCTGCCCCTCGAAGCGCGCCTCCCCCTCGCCGATGAGCGCGAGCGCGAGGTGCGCGAGCGGCGCGAGATCGCCCGACGCGCCGACCGAGCCCTGCGCGGGGATGCGCGGGCACACGCCGCGCTCGAGCAGGGCGGCGAGCAGGTCGAGCACCTCCGTGCGCACCCCGGAGTGCCCCAGCGCGATCACCTGCGCGCGCAGGACGATCATGGCGCGCACCTCGGCCTCGCCGAGATCGGGCCCGACCCCGCAGGCGTGGCTCCGCACGAGGTTCCGCTGGAGCGCCCGGATGTCGTGATCGGCGATGCGCGTCTCCGCGAGCGCGCCGAAGCCGGTGTTGATCCCGTACACAGCGGGCGCCGCGTCGCCCGCCGCCGCGATCGCGTCGATCGCGCGGCGCGAGGCCGCGGCGCGCTCGCGCGCCTCGGCGCAGATCGCCACCGGACGGCCGCGCCGCGCGACTTCCTCGAGATCCGCGAGCGACAGCGGACGGCCCAGGAGCAACGGAGAGAGCGGGGAGGGAGCGGCGGCGCGCGGCGTGGAAGGGGTCACGGCGGCTCACGCTAGAGCGGCGGGTGCCCCGAGAAAAGCCGCCCCTGCGGCCGAGATCGGCCGCGATCGGCGCCGCCCGGCCGCCCGCCAGCAGCCGGGCCAGTCCCCGGGAGCGCCCTCCCGGGAAAGCGCGGAATCCTGCTCTGTCCGAGGGACGAAGCCGGACAGGACGGCCGGAAGAACAGGCGCTTTCTCGCGCTCTTTCCGTCCACCGGCGCCCCGCTCGCCGGCGGCGACGCGGCCAGGCGGCCCGCGGGCGACGGACGAATCCGGTGCCCCGCCGGGATCGATCCGCCTATCCTCGCCGGGCGCATTTCCCGGCCGGGCGCCGGTGCGCGCTCGCTTGCTTCCGATGCGCCTCGCCTCCGTCCCACTCGCCACGCTTGCGTTTGCTGTCGGGCTCGCCTCGAGGAGCGCCGCTCAGCCCGCCGCGGGCGCGAGCGCAGGGGCAGGAGCGCCGCCGGCCGCGCCGGACGTCGATCGCTTCGAGGAGCGGCTCGTGCTCGACACGGGCCGCGCGCCGCCGGCCGCGCCGGACCCCGACCGGGTGACGTTCTCGCTGCAGGGCGAGTACCAGCTCCGCTACCGCGCCATGAGCGATCTCCGGCTCCGTGCGCCGCCCCTGTCGGATCCGGGCGCGACGACGCTCGGGCAGAACCAGTACATCGCGCACTGGCTGCGCCTCTCGCCGCGGCTCCACTACAAGGACAAGGCCTCGCTCATCGCGCAGATCGACGTCGTCCGGGGGCTCCTCGCCGGGGACACAACGCGGCACGTCGAGCAGGTGCGCGACGCGCGCGCCGCCCTGGCGTGGTACGACGTGCACCCGCGCTACCTCTACCTGGAGCTGCCGTCGGCGATCGGCGTCTTCAGGGTGGGCCAGCAGGGCGCGCACTGGGGGATGGGGCTCGTCGCCAACGACGGCGAGCGCGCGACGCTCTTCGGCGACTACGAGCGCGGGTCGCTGGTGGAGCGGGTCCTCTTCGCGGCGACGCCGATGGGCCGGAGCGGGCCGCTGGTCGTGACGGTCGCGGGCGACCTCGTGTTCGAGGACAGCGCGGCCGATCTGCTCGGGAACGACGTCGAGGGGCAGGACGAAGGGGAGGGCGATCGCGCCCTCCAGGCGGTCGTGTCGGCGCTCTGGCGAGCGCGGCGCGGCGAGGTAGGGATCTACGGCGCCCTGCGGCGGCAGGCGCGCGAGCGCCGCGCGAAGACGAGCCTCGCCCAGTTCACCGAGGCGTTCACCGCGGGGGTGATCGACGTGGCAGGCAAGTTCAACGCGCCGGTGCCGGGCGGCGGCGCCCACGTCTACGGCGAGCTCGAGGCCGCGGTGATCCTGGGCTCGGCGTCGTTCACCCCGAGCGGGCCCACGCCGCCTTCCAGCGCGGCGGCGCGGCGCGCGCCCGTGGCGATCCGCTCCGCCGGCGGCGCGGCCACGCTCGGCGCGGTGCACGTCGCGGGCCGCGGGCGGCGGCCGGCCGAGCGCTGGGGGCGCGTCGTCACGGAGATCGAGGCGGGCTACGCCTCGGGCGACGACGACCCCAGGGACGACGTGGCGCGGCGGTTCACGTTCGACCCGAGCCACAACGTCGGCCTCCTCCTGTTCGACCAGGTGCTCGCCTGGAAGACGGCGCGCGCGGCCACGATCGCCGAGCGGGAGCGCTTCGCCGCGACGCCCGAGCCGGGCATCAGATCGCTGCCCTCGAAGGGCGGCGTGTTCGGCGCTGCCTACGTGAACCCGCGGATCGTCGTGCGGCCGGCGCGCTGGCTCGACCTGAAGGCGGGGGCGGTCATCGCCGAGACGACGGCCGACCTGGTCGATCCGTACGGCATCCCCCGGGCCGGCGGCGGCCTGCCCAACTACGACGGCGGCGACCGGCGCCGCCACGATCTCGGCGTCGAGCTCGACCTCGGCGTCGACGCGCGCATCGCGATGGGCAGGCTCGTCACCATCCAGCTCGGCACCGAGGCCGGCGCGTTCTTTCCCGGCGGCGCGTTCGACGACGCCGCGGGCACCGAGCTCCCCGATCAGTACCTGCTCACCCTCAAGCTGGGCGTGATCCATTGAGCGGCGGAGGGCTCCATGGCCCTCACCCGCTCGTCCCCGCGCGGGGCGCGATCAGCGCATCGGGGGCAGGCTGTCAGGCCCATGGCCGCGCCCGCGCGCGAACCAGCAGACGAGGGCCGCGCAGGGTGCTAGAGGGGCGGCTGCGCGGCGAGCGGGGCGCGGCGAGCGCGGCGCTGGCGCCCTGGAGAGCAGCGGACGCACCTGGCAGAGGTCAACGAGACGCGATGCGATACCACGTCACCCTCCCATCCGGCCGAGAGATCCCCGTCGACGTGACGCACCTGCCGGACGGGCAGGTGCAGGTCTCGGTCGAGGGGCGTACGCTCGCGGCCGACGCCTTCGGGGATGGCGCCTCGACGCACCTCCGCCTCGACGGGCGCGGCGTGGATCTCCTGCTGGAGGGCGCGACGCCCGACGTGGGCGTCGCCGCGAACGGCCGGCGCTTCACGGCGCGGGTCGAGAGCGAGCGCGCGCGCGACCTGCGCAGCGCCGCGAGCGCCGGGCCGGCCATGGGTGAGGGGCTCGTGACGTCGCCGATGCCGGGCCGGGTGCTGAAGGTGCTCGTGCGCGAGGGCGACGAGGTGCTGGCCGGCGCGCCGCTCGTCGTCGTCGAGGCGATGAAGATGGAGAACGAGCTCAGCGCGGCGCGCAGCGGCGTGGTGAAGAAGATCTACGCGACCCCGGGCGCCACGGTGGAGAGCGGCGCGCGGCTCGTCGAGGTCGGGTGACGGCGCCGGCCGCCGTCGGCTTCCCCCGGCAAGGAGAGATGGGAGAGCAACGATGCGC
Source organism: Sorangium sp. So ce1128 (assembly GCA_051717205.1). Taxonomy (GTDB): domain Bacteria; phylum Myxococcota_A; class Polyangia; order Polyangiales; family Polyangiaceae; genus Sorangium. The sequence goes on along the minus strand of CP181432.1, from coordinate 11,354,858 downwards.
AAGCGACTCGCGCTGAGCCACCTTCCGACCCCGATCCAGCGCCCGCAGCGGCTCGCCGAGGCGCTCGGCGTCGACCTCTACGTGAAGCGCGACGACATGACGGCGGGCGCGGAGGCCGGCAACAAGATCCGCAAGCTCGAGTACCTGCTCGCCGCCGCGCGGGAGGAGCGCGCCGACTGCGTGATCACCTGCGGCGGCCTCCAGTCGAACCACGCGCGCGCGACCGCGCTGCTCTGCGCCTCGCTCGGCCTGCGCTCGGTGCTGTTCCTGCGCACCGCCGATCTGACGGCCGGGGCGCCGCTCGAAGGCAACGTGCTGCTCGATCGGCTGGCCGGCGCGGAGATCCGGCTGATCTCGCCCGAGGTGTACAGGACCCGCGACGTCGTGATGGCCGAGGCGGCCGGCGAGATCCGCGCGGCGGGCGGCCGGCCGTACGTGATCCCCGAGGGCGGATCGAACGGCCTCGGCGCGCTCGGCTACGTGCGCGCGATGGAGGAGATCCGGAAGCAGCTCGACCTCGGGCTCGCGGGGGGCAGGCCGTTCGACGTCGTCGTGCATGCGTGCGGCTCCGGCGGGACGGCGGCGGGCGCGGCGCTCGGCGCGGCCCGCTACGACGTGGCCGGCGAGGTGCGCGCGATGGCGGTGTGCGACGACAGGGAGACATTTGCGCGCATCACGCGCGCGATCATGGACGACGCGCGCGCGCTCGATCCGCGCCTCGGCGCGCCCGCCCAGCTCGTGATCGACGATTCCGCCAGGGGGCCGGCCTACGCGGAGTCCACGCCGGAGCAGCGAGCGCGGATCCTGAAGGTCGCGCGGCTGTCGGGGCTCGTCCTCGACCCGGTGTACACGGGCAAGGCGTTCTCCGGGCTCTGGGACATGGCCGAGCGGGGCGAGCTCTCGGGCAAGCGGGTGCTGTTCCTGCACACCGGCGGGCTCCCCGGCCTCCTCGTGCAGGGCGCGGCCTTCGCCGACGTCCTCTAGAGCGGCGCTCGCCTAGAGCGGCGCTCGCCCCGGCGTGTCCCAGCGCCGGGCCGGAGTGATCATTCTGGAACGATCATTCCAGAATGATCGGTGATTGCGGGGCCGAGACAGGGCCTGTCGCCTGGGCCTCGTCGCCCTGGGGCCAGCGGCCGCTTCAGGTCCCGCCGCGCCACCACGCGTCGGACAGCGACGCGTCTTCCAGGGTGTCGATCTCCATGTAGCCGCCGTGGGTGTCGACCTTGTGGAGCTCGGCGCCGGACTCGAGCATCTGCTGCAGCAGATCGATGAGGTAGGCGCGCCGGAACGACCGGCCCTCGCGGAACTCCGGGCGCTCCGAGAAGGCGGCGCGCGCGGCGTCGAAGGAGGACAGGAACTGCGCGGCGCCGCGAGCGGAGAGCTTCATCACCCCGATGAACTCGCCCGTCGCGGACTCCGACGGGATGCGGCGCGAGATCTCCACGACGCGGCCCGCCGCGTCGGCGCGGAGCTTCTCGGCGTCGGTCTCGGGGTGCTGGGAGCGGCCCACGTAGCGGCGCCGCCAGTCCGTGTCGCAGGCGAGCGTGATGTCGTGCGGAGAGCGGACCAGATCCGCCACGATCTCGGGCCGGTAGACGATGTCCGCGTACGTCGAGACGAAGCCGCCCTCGAGGTGCTCGCGCGCGCAGAGGAGCGAGAGCAGGATGTTGTTCTGCTCCCAGTCGCGGTTCTCGACGTACGTGAGATCCGGGTACGCAGCGCGGATCACCTCCGCCTTGTAGCCGCAGACGAACACGACGTCCGACCGCCTGAAGCCGCCCGCCGCGAGCGCGTCGAGGATGCTGTCGAGCATCGGACGGCCAAGGATGGGGACCAGCGTCTTCGGCAGCTCTTCGGTCAGGTGGCGCAGCCGGCTGCCCCGGCCCGCCCCGATGATCACGGCCTTCACGACTCCGCCGTTACCACGGACGCACTCGGGCGATCACGGGAGACCTCGGAAGCGACCAGAAAACACAAGGATCCAGGCCCCGTTACGGAATCATGACCGTGAGCTGACTCCCTGCCGCGTACCGCCGGGCTAGAAGCCGAGCATGGAGATCGCGATCGTCCTCATCGCCCACTCTACGCTTTCGGTCTTTTTCCAGACCTTCTTCCTGCACCGGTACGCCTCGCATCGGATGTTCACGATGTCGAAGCGCTGGGAGCGGATTTTTCACTTCCTCACGTACCTGACGCAGGGCTCTTCGTACCTCGTTCCGTGGGTTTACGCGATCTTGCACCGCATGCACCACGCCTACAGCGACACGCCGAAGGATCCGCACTCGCCGCGGTATTACTCGGGGGTCGCGCCGATGATGTTGGACACCGCGAAGCGCTACGACGCCATCTACGCGGGCACGGCGGAGGTCGAGCCGCGCTTCCTCGGCGGCTACCCCGAGTGGCCCACGCTCGATCGCATCGGCAACTCGTGGATCAGCCGCCTCGCCTGGGGCACGGGCTACGTGGTCTTCTACGTGGCCTTCGCCTCGCACTGGTGGCAGTTCCTGTTCCTCCCGCTCCACTGGACCATGGGCCCGCTGCACGGCGCGATCGTGAACTGGTGCGGCCACCGCTACGGCTACCGCAACTTCAACAGCGACGACGACTCGCGCAACACGCTGGTCCTCGACGTCGTGACGCTCGGCGAGCTCTTCCAGAACAACCACCACAAGTACTCGATGAGCCCGAACTTCGCGGTGCGGTGGTTCGAGATCGACCCGGCCTATCAGGTCATCCGCGTGTTCGCGTGGATGGGCGTCCTCCAGATGTCCGAAAAGTGCCAGGTCGCCCGGCTGGAGCCCGAGATCGCGCGGGCCGAAGGGTAGGGTGATCGGCCGCCAGCTGCGCGACCTGCGCGGCTCGGGCCGGCACGCACGAACGTGGAGAGAGGCGCGCGGAGCCGAGGCCCCGCGCGCCTTTTTTCTAGGCGTTCTCGAACAGCAGCCGGAACGCGCCCGGGACGTCCTTCGGCCCGAGCTGCTCCTTGCGCTTGTTGAACTCCGGCAGACAGGCCTGGTAGGCCGCGTCGACCCGCAGGTCGCTGCCGTCCCAGCTCGGGCGCCAGATCTCCATCGTCTCGCCCGCGAGGTCGATGACGTCCTTGAACTGCCCGCGCTCCTTCAGGATCTGCGTGCTGAGCCCGTACATCAGGAGCCCCCCGGGGATCGCGCCGAGCGCCGTCGTCGCCAGGGCCGGATAGCAGATGCGCGCGGTCCGCACCCCGAACCGCTCCTGGATCTCCGCCATCGTCTTGCGCTGGAGCTGCTTCGCGCCGGCGAGCGGGCCCATCGCGTAGACAGGGTCGTCGCTCGGGTAGTCGTAGTCGCAGAACGACACAACGCTCTCGCCCCTGGCGAGGAGCCCCGCCGCGGCGAGCGGCTCGGCCCACAGGAGCGACGACGTGCCCATGAACTTGTTCGTCCGCTCGATGTCCACGTCGTTCGCGACGTCCACCTCGACGAGCCCGAGCTTGCGGATGTTCTCCGGGCGCGAGAAGTCGGGGATCTGGAGCACCGGGTCGAACGCGACGTCGAGGTCCTTCACCTTCGTCGGCCCGTGCTCCGCGTACCGCTTCATCGCGCCGGCCGCGATGCCGTTCACGAGGTGCACCGCCCGATACCGCTCCTTCAGCGCGGCGACGACCTCGTCGATCACCTGCGGCTTCGTGGCGTCGTTGTTCCAGAAGCGCGCCGTGAGCCCCTCGGCCTCCGCCGCGTCCGTGATCGCCTTCACGTGGTGCGGGCCGATCTGCATCTTCTCGCTGTCGAAGTGCACGGCGAAGACGGCCGCACGCTCCCCGAAGAGCAGCTGCAGCGCGAGCGCCCGGGTCATGCCGTTCGAGCCGCCCAGGATCAGCACCGCCGTGTCCGGGGCGATGCGCGCGCCGGCCGGGCTGATGCGCGCGCGGTGCGCCGCGAGCTGCTCGGTCGCCACGCGCGCGCCGTGCTCGGCCAGCGCGCCGACGAGTGCGCGGCGATCGAGGCCGCCGAGGGGAAGCTTCTTGAAGGTCTCTAGGTCATCCATCACGTCCGGCGTCTTACCGTCTCCCGCGCTCCGCGTCACGACTGGACAGCTGCCCGCCGTCCGGGCGCGCGCGCGCCCGGACGGCGCCGGCGCCGAAGCGAGCGCCCCGCCTCCGTCCGAGCCGTGATAGATAGATCCCGTGAAGACGGTTCTTGTCACTGGCGGCAGCGGGTTTATCGGGCGCGGTCTCGTGAAGGACCTGCTCGCGCGGGGTGATCGGGTGACGGTGCTGACGCGCGACGTGGGGCGGACGCAGGCGGCGCTGCCCGGGGCGCGCGTCGTGTCGTGGACCCCCGACAGCGCGGGGCCGTGGTTCGAGGAGCTCGACGGGGTGGACGGGGTCATCCACCTCGCGGGCGAGTCGATCGTGAAGCGGTGGTCCGAGGACGCGCGGCGCGAGATCGTGAGGAGCCGCATCGACACGACCCGCCTCATGGGCGAGGCGATCGGCAAGGCCAGGCGCAAGCCGGGCGCGTTCGTCTGCGCCTCCGCGGTCGGCTACTACGGCCCGCAGCCGGGCGACCGGGTGCTCGACGAGGGCGCGGCGCCGGGGGAGGGCTTCCTCGCCGAGGTCGTGGTCCGCTGGGAAGAGGCGGCCCGCGCCGTCGAGGAGCAGCACGGCGTCCGCTCGGTGCAGCTGCGGATCGGCGTGGTGATCGGCGAGGGCGGCGGCGCGCTCGACAAGATGATCGCCCCCTTCAGGTTCTTCGTGGGCGGGCCGATCGGCGACGGTAAGCAGGTGACCTCGTGGATCCACCGCGACGACGTCGTGGGGCTGACCCTGCTCGCCCTGGACAACGAGGCGGTGCGCGGCCCCCTCAACGTGACCGCGCCGCACGCCGCGACCGGCGAGGAGGTCGCGCAGGCGATCGGCGCCGTGCTCCGCCGGCCGTCGTGGCTTCGCGTGCCCGAGGCGATCGTGAAGCTCGGGATGGGCGACGCGGCCGAGATCATCACCACCGGGCAGCGCGTCTATCCGAAGCGCGCCGAGGAGCTGGGCTACCAGTTCCGCCACGCCCGCCTCGTGCCGGCGCTCGAGTCGATCTTCAGCCGCTGAGCGGGCGGCACAGGCGCTGAGCGGGCGGCATCAGGCGCTGAGCGCGCGGCTCAAGCCGCTGAGCGCGCGCCTCAGGCGCTGAGCGCGCGGCTCAAGCCGCTGAGCGCGCGGCTCAGGCGCTGAGCGCGCGGCTCAAGCCGCCCGGCGCCCGGGCGGTAGCGCCGGCGCTTCGTTCCGCCCGGCCGCGGATGGGCAGGGCAGCTGGGCGCCGCGATGCGGCGCCCAGCTGCTGCCCACGCACACACAAGAGCCGCCGGTGGCGCGCTGAGAAGTCGACCGTTGTCGAGCAGCGTACCATCGGGAGCCCGGACGGCGGTTTCCCAGCGCTCCCCCAAGCGCTCCGTCCGCTTCTATGCTTACGACATCATGCACCGAGAATCTCTCGGGATGAGTTGGATTGGCGCGTGCAGGGTATCCCGACTGAAGGCCGCCGCGCATCCCTCGATGAGCCCTCGAGAGACGAAGTCGTTAGGGAATCCCCTTTGCCGCAGCGCACAATCGCGGGGTTGCTCGTCTGGGGCGGTTTTCTCTGCGTGAGCGCAGGTGGGGATCGGGCGCAGCGTGCGGTCTCTGTCCGGACAGACGCCCACCCGGTCTTGCGCTGCGCGGGGCGGCCGGTGGACCCGCGCCGACCGCGCTCGTGCGCTCATGGGCTGATGCCCCGACTCTGGAGGATCTCGCGCACCACGGCCTGCGCGGAGCCTGGCAGCTCGGCGAGCGCGCCGCGGGCGAGCTCCACGAACTTCATGCCGCGCGCGCGCTTGAGCGCCTCGACGGCCGCGGCGCGCTCCTCGGCGCCCTCGTGCTGGAGGATGCCGAGGAGCATCTCGCCGGCCTCGAGGGTGTCTATCTTCGCGATCGCGCGCACCGCGCTGGCGCGGACGGCGGGCGCCTGCGACTCGCGGTAGATGCGGGCGAGCGGATCGAAGGCGTGGGCGAAGCGCAGCTCCTCCAGCGCGCGCGCGGCCTCGTGGACCACGGTGGGGTCGGGGTCCACGAGCGCGTCGCGGAGCGTGATGAACGTGCGCTTGTAGAGGAAGCGAGAGAGCGCGCGGACGACGGCCACCCGGAGCTTCGGCTCGGGGCGGCGGAACAGGTGCTCGAGCGGCGAGAGGATCGTGTAGAGCTCGACCGTCGCGAGCTGCTCCGCGAGGCTGATGAGCTGCTGCGCGGGCGACCTGGAGAGGGGGGCAGCCTCGTGCGTCGCGCTCTCGACGGCGAGCGCTGTGAGCCGAGCGAGCATGGCGCGGCGGCGGGTGACCTCGGACCACTGCGCCGGGTCGAGCACGATGTCTCCGCACGCCTGGCTGGCGCTGCCGGCCTGCTCCCACTCGACCAGATCGATGTGCCAGACGTCGGGGAAGCCGAGCTCGTGGCGGAGGTGCGCGGGCAGCGGCGACGCGTCGATCGGCAGGTCCTGCGCGTCGACGTAGCGGCCGCCGGCGCGGGCGTAGTGCTTCTTGCGGGTCTCCTCGAGCGGCAGCTGCGTGAGGGCGCGGTAGACGCTGCCCACCTTGCTGTACTGCCCCGCCTCGCCGAGCGCGATCACCGCGGCGAGCAGCGCGTTCTCGGCGATCTCGGGCGGGGCGGCGCGCTTCTGCGAGACGGCGGACACCTCCTGCCAGAGGCGGGCCTGCGTGAGCACGGCGAAGTTGGCGACGGCGGCGAGGCCCTCCTTGCGGGCGTACGTGGCCATCTCGCGGGCGAGCGTGGCGGCGGCGGAGATCTCGCCCTGCTTCTCGGCCGCGGCGACCGCCTCCTCGTAGGACTGGAGCGCGTAGTAGCGCAGGTGGTCCTCGCGCAGGATGCGGATGACGTTCACGTAGCCCTCGAGGACGTGCTCGAAGGCGCGGCTCTCGCGCCCGACGGCGATGAGGACCTGGTAGCAGTCGAAGGCGCGCTCGCGCTGGCCGATGGTCTCGTACCGGTCGGCGGCCTCCTCGAGCAGGTGGACGGAGGCGAAGACGGCCTCGCGCGCCGCCGCGGCGTCGCCGGTGCGGAGCGAGGTGCGGGCGAGGTTGAAGCGGGCCAGGCCGGCGGCGTAGAGATCGCTGCCCGACGAGGAGAGCAGCTGCGCGAGGCGCGACCAGAGGGCGCGGGCGCGGGCGAAGTCCTGGCCGCGCTCGCGGGCGATGGCGGCCTGCGCGACGAGGCCGGCGGCCTCGTACTCGTCGGCGGCGCGGGCGTAGAGCCGCCTCTGCCGCTCGGGGTCCTGCTCGCGCTCGGCCCAGGCGAGCATGGTGCGGGCGCGATCGATGGGCGGGACGTGCGTGATGAGGGGCCGCTGGCTGTGCTCGCTGCCCGCGTACCAGGCGACGGTGAGGGCGCTCCGGTGGTCGCCCAGACGGACCAGCACGTCGCGGAGATCGTCGGTCATGGCGACGTAGTCCTCCTCGCGGGCGATGGTGTGCTGGAGGGCGCTGAAGAGCGCGTCCCGCGCGCGGGAGAGATCGCTCCTGGCCAGCGCGGAGCGGGCCTCGTCGCGGAGCTCGTGCAGGGGGCGGACGCCTTGGGTCATGCGCGGAGCGAGCGTAGTACAACACCGCGGCAGCGGCGCGCGGCGATGGAGGAACCGTCAAACGGCGCATCGCGGGCTTCGCCGTGAGGTGCCCCGCGGAAGGGCGAAAACCCGGCTGTCGCTGCAGCGGCAGGCTGCTAGAGCGGCGGCCCATGATGAAGCTGCTTCACCGGGTTCTGCCGCTCACCTGCGCCGCCGCGGCCGCCGTCTCCTGCGGCGATGCGGGCCAGCGCACGCCCCTGCTCGTCGAGGCGGAAAGCGGCGTGGCGAGCGCGGCGGGCGCGCTCGCCACGCCGCGCGAGGAGGCGTCAGGCGAGCACCGCTTCTGCGGCTGGCTGCACGAGTTCCTCGGAGATCCCGGGTCGACGGAGCTCGGATACGACACCTTCGCGGCCCACGCCGGGGCGTTCGACGCCGTCCACCCGAAGTGGTGGCGCGTCGCCTCGCCGACGACGTTCGAGAACCACCCGCGCGGCCGGGCAACGCCCTTCGCGGGCTTCCACGACCGGCGCGTCCTCGACGCGACGACGGCGGGAACGGGCGGCGGCGGGCGGACCCGGCTCGTCCCGCTCGTCGCCGCGGTCGACAGGCCCGACGTCGTCGCGGTGCACGCCATGATCCACGACCCCGCGCTCCGGGCGCAGCACGTGGCGGGCCTCGCGGCGCTCGTGATGGAGAACGGCTACGACGGGATCGACGTCGACTACGAGCACCTCGCGTCCGTGCTCGGGCAGGGGGAGACCGTCGAGGCCGAGCGGTCGGCGTTCTCGGCGTTCATCGACGAGCTCGCGCGCGCCCTCCACGCGCGCGGAAAGACGCTCTCGCTCGCGGTCCCGGCGGTCGCGTCCGCGAAGGGCGTCTTCGACTACGAGGCGCTGAGCGCCTCGGCGGATCACGTGCACGTGATGAGCTACGACTACCACTGGGGCGGCGGGCCGCACGCGGGCCCTGTCGCGCCGCTCGGGTGGCTCCAGCGGACCGTCGCCTACATCGGGGGGATCGACGGCGGCGCGCGCCGCGAGAAGTTCATCCTCGGGCTGCCGAACTACGGTCTGCTCGGCCCGGAGGCGCCGGAGGGCGGGGGCGCCGTGGTCGGGTGCGAGCCGCTCAGCAAGTGCCGGGAGCTCGCGGGCGACAGCTACGCGACGAGCACCGATCACATGAGCCGGTGCGCGGAGGAAGGGGGAGAGCGGTTCGCGGCAGGGAGGGCGCCGAACCGGGTGCTCGCGAGCGGCGCGCACCTCTTCTTCGAGGACCTCGGGTCGCTCGAGGAGAAGGTCGTCGCCGCCAGCCAGGGCAGGCTCGGCGGGGTGACGTACTGGAGCATCGGCGGCGAGCCGGGCGGCGCGGCGTTCTTCTCGATGATCGAGCGCCACTTCCCGAGGTGAGCGCGGCGCGCGGGGCGCGCGGTGGCGGCCCGCGCGCCCCGCGGCGCCTCAGACCCTGAGGAAGATGCCCCGGCGGTGGAGCAGGTAGAGGAGCACGAGCCAGAGGGCGACCGCCGCGAGCGCGAAGGCGAGGGAGGCGTTCAGCGGCGAGAGCCACGACGCGAAGAGGCGCGCGCGCAGGAGCTCTAGCGCGCTCGTCCTCGCGCCGTCGTCTCCGGTGCCGGTCGCGAAGTAGAGCAGGTGTGCCATCATGGTCGAGCCCACGTAGGCGGCGATCGGGTTCGCGCCGAAGATCAGGAACGGAGCGCTCCACCGCTGCCACCGCTTCACGTCCACGATCCACATGCAGGCGGCGAGGACGACCGCGGCCACGCCGGCGGTGAACAGCGCGAACGAGCTCGAGTAAAGGCTGCGGTTCCAGGGGAACACGCGCCCCCAGAGCAGGCCCAGCGCGATCCCCGCGGCGCCGGCGGCGAGGAGCCCGGCGACACGCGCGCGGAGCCCGGCGGCCGCGCCGAGCCAGCGGCCGGCGAGGCCTCCCAGCATCACGGTCATCGCCGCGGGGACGGTGGGGAGTACGCCCATCGCGTCCCAGCCCTTGCGGGCGATGTGCCCTCCGAGCAAAACCCGGTCCACGAGGGCCGGCAGCGTCCGGTGCGGGTCGTCGAGTGAGTAGCGCCGCAGGACGAGCCAGTAGCCGATCAGGGCCGCGGCGATGATCACGGCCTGCTGCCGGGCCGTGGTCCTGAGGCTGAGGAGCGCGGCGAGCATGTACGCGGCGCCGATGCGCTGGAGGACACCCGGGATGCGCAGCTCGGTGAGGCGCTCCGCGGGAAAGAAAGGGAACGCCGAGAGAAACAGCCCGAGCAGGATGAAGATCGCGCCCCGCCTGACGATCTGGCGGGCGAGCTCGCCGTCGGTCGCGCCCCGCGCGCGGCGCGCCGACAGGGAGATGTGCAGCGTCACGCCGATGATGAAGAGGAAGCAGGGGAATATCGTATCGGCGAGTGTGCAGCCGTCCCAATAGGAGTGGGCCAGCGGCGGATAGATGGCCGGGAAGCTGCCCTGAAAATTCACGAGGAGCATCGCGACGATCGTCATTCCACGGAAGATGTCCAGCGATTTGAGCCGCATCCGATGAATGTAGTGCGCGTGGATCGATGAGCCACGGAAGCGTCGCTCTCTCGTGCGCTGTCCGTCAGCGACATCACTCCTGTGGTTCAGCGTCCGTGGGTGTCTGGCGTGCCCGGTTGTCCGGGGGTTCATGGCCACGGCGGCTGGCGTGGTGGATGTCCTCGAGGGCCGTGCCGTCAGCGCCCATGTGCCTGACCGAGGAAGCTGCTCCCGGGCGGCTGACCGCCCTCGACCCTCCGAGGGCGCGAGCGCGCAGCCCGGCGGGTGCGTCGAGCCAGCAACCGCTGGGGCGGGGAGCGGCGCCGGCGCGCGGCGCGGGCGCTCCTGCCGCCCCGCGTGGTATGGTGCGCGCCGTTACAGCGAGAGGAGAATCCTGTCATGGCACGCACCCCGTCCACCATGCTCGAGCTGGGCACCCCGGCGCCCGACTTCCGGCTACCGGACTACAACGGAAAGCCCGTGGCGCTGTCGGATTTCACGAAGGAGCGGGCGCTCCTCGTGATGTTCATCTGCAACCATTGTCCGTTCGTCAAGCACGTCCGCCACGAGCTGGCGAAGCTGCGGCGCGATTACCGCCCCGAGGATGTGGCCATCGTGGCGATCAACTCGAACGACATCGCTGCGTATCCGGCGGACAACGCCCAGGCGATGGCGAGGGAGGCGCGCGAGCTCGGCTACACGTTCCCGTACCTCCTCGACGAGTCGCAGCAGGTCGCCAAGGCGTACCGTGCGGCCTGCACGCCGGACTTTTACCTCTTCGGCCCGGATCGCCGGCTTGTCTACCGCGGCCAGCTCGACGACAGCCGCCCTGGCAACAACGTGCCTGTGACTGGCCGCGATCTCCGCGCCGCCATCGACGCGGTGCTCGCTTCAGCGCCCGTCCCCTCGGATCAGCGCGCGAGCATCGGCTGCAACATCAAGTGGAAGCCCGGGAACGAGCCGGAGTACTACGGCCAGATCTCGTAACGTCTCTCCATGGCGCAGGCTCCCGCGCCACCCCCCACGGCCGTCAATTCCGCCCCCCTGTTCCCGTAGGCCCGAGGAGGGAGGTCCCGCCGCACGGCGCCTGGGGGATGGGCCGATGTCTGAGCATGCTCCTTGAGCCTTACCCGCAGGGTAAAGCTCAAGGAGCATGCGAGTTCGGCGGGGCCCCCAGGCGCCGTGCGGCGGGACCTCCCTCCTCGGGCCGGTCCTGCCGCTCCTTCTCCCCGAGGATGGCCTTGGCCGCGCTCGCCCGCGCCGCCCCGCTCGCCACTGTCGCGTGGTCGACCACCCAGTGTGCGTCCAGCAGATCCAGGTAGTCGAGGTCCAGCTGCCCCCCGGACGGCAGCATGAACACCGCCGAGATGTGCGCGTGGTTGCGCACCGCCTGCACCATCTCCCGGGGAATGTAGAGCGCCGCGTGCGTGAAGAGGTGCACCACCGGGGTCCGCGGGTCGTGGTGCCGCGTCAGGTCGAGGTCCGTCGCGAGCTCCGCGAACACCCGCGCCGGGTTCCTGCCGCGCTCCCCCTTGAACGACAGGAGGTGCGCCGTCGGGAGCTGGCCGTTCTTCGCGCGGTAGAGCTCGTAAAGCCGCGCGTCGAAGAAGCGGAACGCCACGTCCTCGCCCTCGAGCAGCAGCCGCTTGCCCGTCGCGATCGCCATCCCCCGGGCGAACGTCTGGCGATCCCCGCGCATCGACGCCGACGCGTCGATCAGCAGGTAGTGGATGCGCTTCTGCTCGTCCCGGCTCTGCTCGCGGGAGAAATAGAGCACCTCGTTGTCCGCGATCCGGCGCGCGAGCTCCATGTCGTCCCAGGCGAGCTCCGTCAGCACCATGCTGTCGATCGAGCCGCGCGTGCCGAGCCCCGAGTAGCCGTGCGCCGCCGTCGTGCCCGCCGCCGGCCGCGTCTTCGTCTCGAGCACGCTCGGCAGGATCTCCAGCGAGAAATTCACTATGTCGTTCGCCTCGGGCGACGAGAGCGCCGCGAGCAGGTCGACCTGGGCGAGCGCCCCGGCCGACGCCTCCGAGCCCAGCATCCCGAACAGGCGCAGCGTCTCGATGTCGAGCGCGTCCGACATCGTGAGCACGTAGAGCCGCGAGACGTCGAGCGCCTCCAGCGCCCGCTGCTCGAAGTCGCGCCGCGTCGACAGGAACAGGCCGCGCAGCTGCGGCTCGATCCCCTCGAAGAGCGCCGCGTCCACGGGGAGCATCGCCCGGTAGGCCGGCGCCGTGTGCGTGCGCGCCGCGACAGCGCCGAACAGCCGCGACAGCACGACCGTGACAAGGTCGTCGTTCATCCGGAGCTGCGCCGCCCCGCGCGCGGCCTCGCTCTCGGCGAGCTCCCGGAGCACCGTCCGGTACCCCTCCAGGATGCGCTCCGCGTCGCGGAGCCGGCCCGCGAGCTCCCGCGGATCGCAGCGCGGGCCTACCTCGAGCTGCTCGCGCGGCGTCGAGAAGAGCAGGCCTGCGTCGTGCACCAGCGCGAAGGGCAGGACGACCCCGAGCCGCTCGAGGCTCTGGTGCCAGCGGATCGCGCGCAGCGCGAGCGACGAGCTCAGCGGGCGCACCTGCGAGAAAGCGAGCGTGCCGAGCGGGCCGGTGATCGAGGGGTTCGCGAGCTGCGCGGCGGGGACGGGCACGGCTACAGGTTCGTCACGCAGCGGAAGCCGATGCCCGGCGCGCTCGCGGTCGCGACCTGGTGGTAGCGGAACGCCGGGTTGAGCCAGAGCAGGACCCCGCCGTTGTAGCCGCCGCCCCGGATCGCCTTGCGATCGCCGGCCGGCGCGCCCTTCGGGTTCACCTGCTGCTCGTCCTTGTAGGTCTCGAACCAGTCCGCGGTCCACTCCCAGACGTTGCCGACGACGTCGTGGGCGCCGAACCTCGTCTTGCCCTTCGGGAACGAGCCGACCGGCGCCGTGCCGAAGAAGCCGTCGTCGGCGTCGTACATGCGCGTGCTCGGCCTGAGCCCGCGCGCCTCCTCCCACGCCGTGCACTCGGTACCGCACGCGTTCATGAAGGTCTTGTCGCCCGGCTCGTCGCCCCAGGGGAACCTGCGCCCGTCGGAGCCGCGCGCCGCGTACTCCCACTCGGCCTCGGTCGGCAGGCGCTTGCCGTTGACCTCGCAGTAGGCGTCCGCGAGGCTCCACGGCACGCAGTTGATCGGGTGGCGCTCGAGGTCGGGCTTGCCGAAGGTGCAGAGCTCGGCGAGGGCGGTCAGCGTCTTCTGGTGCTCGGCGGCGGTCATCCCTTCCTGCTTCGGGAAGTCCGGGATTGCCGGGGGCCGCTTGCACTCCCCCTTGTCCGAGCACGCCTTGTAGTCGCCCGCGGTCACCTCGTGGACGTCGATGCAGAAGGTGTCGATCGTCACCTTGTGCGCGGGCTGCCACAGCTTGAAGTCCGGCTCGTCGGAGCCCATGAAGAACTTGCCGCCCGGTACGAGCACCATGCCGGAAGGACACTCGGTCCGGCGCGCGGCCGCCGCGGTCGCCGCGGCCGATGCGGCCGGCGCGGCCGCGGCGCTGGCCACCGGTGCGGCGGACGCGGAGGCGATCGGCGCGCTCCGCGACGCCTCGGATGCGGGCGGCGCCGGCGCGTCGCGCAGCAGGCTCCACGCGATGGCGCCGCCGGCCGCGAGCGCGACGGCGACGCCGCCGAGCGCCAGCGCGCCCGCAGGCCGCGGCGCTGCCTTCGCCGCGAGCCGCTGCGCCGCCGCGTCGTTCGCGGTGCCGCCCGTGGTGTGCACCTCGGTCCCGGGAGCGGCCGGCACGGCCGAGGGGGCGAAACCCGGCGGCGATGCGGTGGGCGGCGCCGCCATCGTCGGCGCTGTCGTCGCGGCCTGCGGCCAGGACATCCGCGAGGCGGAGATGCGGGGCGACGACGCGCCGGACGGGGGCGCGAGGGAGCCGCCGCCCGTGGCGACCGCCCAGCCTGGCGCCTCGGGGAAGACCGCCCGGTGCAGCGCCGCCCAGAAGCGGCCCATGGTCGGGAAGCGGTCCGCCGGAGCGACGGCGAGCGCCTTCTCGAAGACCGCCTCGACCTCGTCGCTGACCGTGAGCCCCAGGGTCCGCGGGGTCGGCCGGCGCGACGGATCGCGGCTCGCGACAGCGAGCTGGATGTAGTCGTCGCCCTGCAGCGCCGGCGCTCCGCCCAGCATCGCCTCGATCATGATGAGCGCCATCGCGAAGACGTCGGTCCAGGGGCCGGTCGCGCCGTGGGTGCGGCTGAACTGCTCGGGGGCGCCGTAGCTCGGCGTGAACGCGGTGATGTCCTTGCCCGTGTGGGCGAGCGCCGTCGCCGCCGCCGCGTGCTCGGCCATGACCTTGGCGATGCCGAAATCGAGCACCTTCACGAACGTGGACGTGTCGCGCGGGGGGCCGATGACGAACAGGTTCGCCGGCTTGATGTCGCGGTGCGCGATGCCCCGCGAGTGTACGAGCTCGAGCGCCACCGCCGCCGACTCGAGCAGCGCGACCGTCGCGAACAGGTCGCGCGGCGGCAGGCCCCGGCTCGTCTCCTCGTAGAGGACCATGTCGAGCGGCTTGCCCTCGAGCCACTCGAGGACCATGTAGGGCAGCCATTGCCCGTCCGGCGCGTTGAACGTGCCTATGTCGCGCGCCTGGACGATGGCGGCCGAGCGGCTGGAGAGCTCCGCCATGAGCTTGCCCTCCTGGATGAACGCCTGGAGCAGCTGGTCGCGCTGCTCGGCCGGTGCGTTCGCGAGGAGCGTGAAGCACTTGAGGGCGACGGGCTGCTTCCAGATGACGTGCTCGGCCTTGTAGACGACGCTGAAGCCGCCCTCGCCGACGGCGTGTTCGATCCTGTACTTGTCCGCGATGAGGGTGCCGGCGATGTCGAGCGGATCGCTGCGGTCCGGGTTCTGGCTCATGAGATCCCTGCGCAGCGCGGCGGGGCGCCGGTCGGAGCGCCTCGCGCGTGCGTCGAGCCATCTTAGTGGGCCCGCGGTCGGTTGGAACCCTTTCGAGCGATCCGGCGGTCCTCGCCGCCCCGACCCGTCCCGCCCGCCACCCGCCGCCGGGCGCGGTCTGCGCAGCGAGGGCGGTCGGGGCGCCGCGCGTCGGCGGAGGCGCGCCCGCCAGGGCGGCAGGTAAATTTTGTCCAATCTCCGGGCGGTGCGACGCTCTAGAACAGAAGGCAACCCGAGCCGCCGAGGCGGCGGGGGCACGCCGGAGGACGGCGCGTTTCCCCTGGCCCTCGGCGGTCTCTCGCGGCGAGCGCTGCTCGTGCTCCGGTCCATGCGTGCCCGGACGCGCGAGGAGCGCCGCACGGCCGCAAGGCATGACCCGCCGTTCTCCGGGAGCGGCCACGACGCGGTACGAGCAAGAAGGAGCGCGACGATGACGAAGAGCCAGGTTCCCCCCGTCCCGGAAGGTCAGACGTGCTTTCCCTACCTGAGCGCGCGCAGGGCCGCGGAGGCCATCGACTTCTACAAACGCGCGTTCGGCGCGCGCGAGGCCTCGCGCATCGAGATGCCCGACGGGCGGCTCGGCCACGCCGAGCTGTCGATCGGTCGAGCCCGGTTCTACCTGTCGGACGAGTATCCCGAGCTCGGCGCCGTCAGCCCCGAGGCGCTGGGCGGCACGAGCGCGAGCGTGGTCGTCTACGTGGAGGACGTGGACGCGCTCGTGGCGCAGGCCGCGGCGGCAGGCGCGACGGTCGAGCGGCCGCCGCAGGACCAGCCGTTCGGAGACCGGATGGCCTGGCTCCGCGACCCGTACGGCCACCGCTGGGCGCTCGCGAGCCGGATCGAGGACGTCTCCCCGGAAGAGATGCAGCGGCGCCTCTCGGCGACCTGAGACGCCCGCGCGCTCCAGCTCGACAGGCGATGCTGCCGCTCCTGCGCGAGGCGCCGGCAGCCCGCATCGTCAACGTGTCGAGCGGCGGTGCTGGCTCGCTGACGATGAACGCGGACCCGACCTTCCCCTGGTGCTCGACCTTCGGCCCCGTCTATCCTGCGTCCAAGACGGCTCTTGGGACCTCTGATCGCACGGGCCCACTCCTTCGCGTCAACCTGTCCACACCACGCTGGGTGTGCCGCGCTGGATGTGTCCCGCGCTCGGCGCTGCGGTCCTGCCGCCCGCTTGCGCTTGCCCGGTCGACCGGGTAAGCGGGGACATGCGCTTCGGGCTCGGCGGCGGCGATGCTTCCAGGCTGCGAGAGGGCGCTGCCCGGTGGTATCGCCCCGCTTCGCTCGCGATCGCGCTGCACATCCTGATTCCGCTTCTCGCACACGTCGCTCGACCCCTTCGCGCGGCGCGGACAGACGCGCCGGGTCACCTGCCTGGGGACGAGCAGCCGGTCGACCTCCTCCTCGCCGAGCCGGCGCCGCGCGTGGCCGAGCCGGCGCCGCGCGTGGCCGCCGCCAAAGCGCCCGCCGCCAAAGCGCCGGCCGCCCCTCCAGGGGCGCCGTCGCTCGCTCTGTCGAGGCCGGGTCGCCGGACGGAGAGCGGAGGCTCGCGGCCGGTTGAGCCGACGACGCCATCACCGGACGACGCCGCCGCGCCTCCCGCGCAGGCCGACGCCCGCAGCCCCGCCGCGCCCGACGAGTACGGCGTACCGCCGGACGCGCCGAGGCCTGCGGCGGCGCCCGGCCTCGGCGGCGCGCCGGTGTGGTCCATCCCCGGCGTGATCGGCCCGTCGGCCGCTGCGGCCGCCCCGAGCGCGCTCGGGCCGAGGAACGAATCGACCCCGGCGCGCTCGCCCGAGGCGGCGCCGCCGCCGTTTGCCGCCGCCCTCGCGAGCGACGTCCTCGACGTCGTGCGCCAGACGAACACGCCGGTCGACGGCTCGGCGACGTTCGAAGTGCGACTCGATGCCAGGGGCGGCCTCCTCGGCATCCAGCTCAAAGGCAGCTCGGACGATCCCGCCTGGCGTCGGGCGGCTCGCGCTCTCAAGCAGCGCCTGGCGGGGAGATCGTTCCCGCTGCCCGCATCCCTGTCCCAGGGGGCGACCGTCTACATCGATGTGACCTCGACCGTCGCTCACCCCTCGGGGGGCAAGGAGGTCGCGGAGCTCGAGGGTGCCGCGCCGATCGTGGCATACACCGAAAGGAAGCCGCAGGACGGGACGAGCAACGCCGGCGACCTCTTCAGCAGCGCTCCCGAGGTGGGGCTCGGCGCCACCTTGATCTTCGAGAGCGATGCCACGAATCTCGCCACGAACAAGAGGCGGCGGCTCAGATCGCGCGTTCGCCTGGTTCCCGGCGTGTGACGGCAGAGACATCATGAGAGCAGCTCCCCTTCTTTCGGGGGACGAGCGTGGACCACGACAAGACCCTTTCCAGGTGGCCAGAGCGCCGACCATGTTGAACGTGCTAAGTCACGACAGGTCATACCGCCTCCTGGCTGAGCCACCGCCGCGGCACGGTGGCTCAGGCATACCTCCCGGCGCTGTACAGTTGCATCGATTCCGCAGGCGGCTCTCCGCCTCGGCCCGCTCCCGCCTGGTAGCGCGGTACTTTGGCCGAAAGCGCGGTACTTTGGGAACCGCCAAGGCTCCAAGGACGCCAAGAAATATCAATGTTTCGGCGTCTTGGTGGTTTGATCCTCTGCGGCGCTGCCTGCGGTAAGTACCGCACCACCCACGGCCTCGGGGGGATGTCGCCCGGGGCTGTGGCGCTGGACCGTGGTCGCCGCGGGCCGCGCCGCGGCGCCGCTGTCCCCGAGCCGCTCGCGTCCGTCAACGCTCGCGTCCGCCAACGCTCGCCGCGCGAGCCCGGATCGCGCGCCTACTCCTGCTGCGCCATCGCCGCGGCGAAGCGCAGCAGCCCCTCGCCCCAGCCGCCGAGGATGTACGTGCGCTCGTAGAACTCCGGCACGAGGGTGTCCTGGTACCCGGCGACCTGGACCAGGAACACGCGCACGTCGCGGTGCACCCGCGCGCGGTACGCGGCGACGAGCTTCGCCACGTCGATGTAGTGCCCGTTCCAGGCGAAGTCCTCGTAGTCCTTCGGGCGCGCACGAGGCCCGTCCCGCGCACGGAGGCGGTGTTCGCCGCGCGCACCAGGATGACCTGGGGCGTCGTGCGCAGGTGCTCCTCCTCGCGCAGCCGCGCCGCCTCGGCGAGCGTCGCCTCCGGGTCGGCCGCGAGCGCCTCGTCGATGGCCTTCTCGATCAGCGCCGCCGGCGAGAGCTTGCGCCACTCGGCCGGATCCACGGCGCCGAGCGTCTCGCGCAGGCGCCTCACCTCGGCGTCGGAGAGGCGCGCGCGGGCGGCCGCCTTCTTCGCCGCCTTCGCGGTAGCCTTCGCCTTCGCCGCGTTCACGGCCTTCGCCGGGCGCGGGTCCGCCGGCTCGCGGTGGTAGTACATCGGCTCGCCGAAGAAGCACGACGAGGTCGCGAGGCGGAGGCGCTTCAGCGGATCGGCGATGTCGAAGGAGCGGCCGCCCATCCAGTTCAGGTGCGAGCCGGCGTCGCGCTTGTCCTGACGCTTGCGATGCTGAAAGAACGCCATGATGACACCTCCTTGCTCGACGCACGCGCGGCGAGGGTCGAGAAAACGGGCGCAGCGCGGAGGATGGTGGTCACGGGGTTGCCGTTTCTTGACGAAGGAGCCGTGACGCTCACTGCCGCGCTGCGCCCTGGTGCCAGAGGCGGGACTCGAACCCGCGACCTCGTCCTGAGAAGGGAAGTAACCCCGGAGCTCACTGCCGGCGCTCGTCGCGCCGGAGAACACCGTCCGGAGTTGTTTTCGCGCTCTACCGCTGAGCTACTCTGGCGTGGACGCTGGGCAGTATTGCAGGGCGAATGCCAAGGCGGTCTCGGCCGGTGCCGGCCGCAGAAACCCCGGGGGAAACATGCGGGGGCGAGGGCGAGGGAAGCCTCCCGCCGGTGCGCGGTCTATCCCAGGGGATAAGTTCTTAGATGAACCGATAGATCGGGGCGATCGTCGTGGTCGTCGCGCCAGGAGGGGGGCGCGCCCCGATGCCTCCGCCTCGTGGCGCAGCGGGGGTGGCGCAGGCTGGCTCATCGGGCAGGGCGATGAAGCGAGATCAAGTCCGCGGCTGACGGCCCTCTCGGTCATGGAGTGGCCCCGAGCAACGGCGTCATGTCCGGATCCGCCTTCTGCATCGCGCGCTGATACGCGGGGCGCGCGCCGATCCGCTGCAGATAAGCCAGGATGTTCGGCCACGGCGAGAGATCGTACGGCTTGAACAGCCGCATGGTGGTCAGCGAGAACACCGTCATGATGTCCGCCGCCGTCAGCTCCGGACCGGCGAGATAAGGCGCCTCACCCAGACGCTTCTCCACCGTGGAGAAGACCAGGTTGAACTGCTCCTTCGCCGCCTGCAGCGCCGCATTCTTCTCGGACGGATCGACGCGCTCCAGATACCTCACCCGCAAGACGACCGGCTGCAAGGTCCCGTTCGCGAAGTGGAACCAATAGAGATAGTCGGCAAATCCGGGCTGGCCGCGCTTCACGGCGAGCCGTCCCTTGCCATGGGTCGCGATCAGATACTCGGCGATCGCCCCGGATTCACCGAGCACCAGTTGCCCGTCGGTGATGACCGGCGCCGTCCCCATCGGGTGCAGCGCCTTGTATTCCGGCGGCGCCAGCCTGTTGTCCTTTCGGCGCTCGTATCGTTTCAGCTCATATTCGAGCCCAAGCTCCTCGCAAAGCCATACAATCCGCTCCGACTGGGAACGCCCGAGGTGATGCACGGTCAGCATGTTGTTCGTCATGAGCTCAATGTACGACTGCACGTCGCGAGATGCTTGCCGGTAGCTCTTTGCTTCTTGCTCGATCCTCTCGCCGGAGACAGAAAAGCGCGATGGTGCTACGCTCGCCGTATGAACCTCGCGGATCTCGCCGAGCTCGCTGCTCGCCAGCTCCCTCGCCCGAATGGCCGCGCTAGCCAGTACGTGCGACCGCTGAAGAACCTCGGCATCCTCCGGCACCACCAGCCGACATCGTTCGAAGCCGCGATCTACGAGCCGGTCATTGGCCTCATCCTCCAGGGGCGAAAAGAAACGGTACTGGGAGCCGATTCGTTTCCGATGGGCGTTGGCGAGTGTCTGCTCATCAGTCACGACCTTCCGGTGATCGCGCGCGTCACGAAAACCCCGTACCTCGCGCTGCTCTTCGATGTCGAGCTGGACACGCTGCGCGACCTGTACGAGGCAATGGCCGACTCGCTTCCCTCCGCCGCGCAGTCTCGCTCGCTCGCAGTCCACACCTGCGATGCCAAGCTCGTCGACGCGCTCCATCGCTATCTCGCACTCGCGGGTGCGCCGACGGATGCAGCGGTGCTTGGTCCGCTCGTCTCGCGCGAGATCCACTACCGGCTCGCGACGGCGCCGTTTGGCGGCATGTTGCGCGACCTGATCCGCCATGACAGCCACGCCAGCGCGATCGCGCGCGCGATCGCACAGCTGCGGCGTGACTTTCGATCGCCCGTCGAGATCCCCAAGCTCGCGCGCAGCGTCGGGATGAGCGCCTCTTCGTTTCACAAGCACTTCAAGGCGATCACGGCGTCGTCACCGCTTCAGTATCGAAAGAGCCTGCAGCTCCTCGAGGCCCGCCGCCTGTTGCGCGCCGGCACGATCTCGGTTTCCGCGGCCGCATTCGACGTCGGCTACGAGAGTGCTGCACAGTTCAGCCGCGATTACACGCGCAAGTTCGGCGCATCGCCGAAGCACGACATCCCGGCAGTTTAACGCGTTCTGTTGCAGCCCTCATGGCGCGCCAGCGCGGCGATTCCAGTGGCCAGCGAGCTGCTCGATCGAGTCGCTCTCGGCATGCGCGTCATCCTCCCCCCTGGTCGATATGTCGCCAGGAGGTTTGCCGCCTCCCTCATAGGATCGAGCATGCCTTCGATAGTTTCGTGTCTTCCGTTTTTGGCCGTGTCGGCTATCCATTGTCGCGTCAACTGGCCGCGCAGGTAGGCACGGCCCCATCAAGAGGAGTGAAACATGGTCCAGCAGGCACAGGGCGCGCTCGCGGGACGGGTCGCCGTCGTCACAGGAGCCTCGAGCGGCATCGGAGAAGCGACAGCGAAGGCGCTCGCCGCCCGCGGTGCGCGCGTGGCGCTGCTCGCTCGCCGGAAGGAAAAGCTCGATGCGCTCAGTGACGCGATCCAGAAGGCCGGTGGCCAGTCCGCCGTATGGCAGGTCGACGTGACCGATCGAAGCGCCGTTGAGCGCGTCGCCTCCGAAGTCATCGGGAGACTCGGGCGCGTAGACATCGTCGTTAACAATGCCGGCATCATGCTGCCGAACCCGATCGAGGCCAGGCGTGTCGAGCAGTGGCAGCAGCAGATCGATCTGAATATCACCGGCCTCATGAACGTCATCGGCGCGTTCACATCGGCGCTCGTGCAGGCTGGTTCCGGACCGGGGCCGGCGGATCTCGTCAACATCTCGTCGATCGCCGGCCGGAACATCTTCCCGGCCTTCGCGGTGTACAGCGGGACGAAGGCGTACGTGACCCACCTGTCGATCCACCTCCGCGCAGAGCTGGGCTCCAAGGGGGTGCGCGTGTCGTCCATCGAGCCAGGTATCGTCGGCACGGAGCTGCAGAGCCACGTCGACTTTCATGGAGCGCTCGATTGGCTCGAGGGGTCGAAGTCGCAGATGGAGTGGCTCAGCCCCGATGACGTGGCTGAAGCCATCGCGTTTACCGTGAGCCTGCCGAAGCGAGTCAACCTCCAGCAGGTCACGATCATGCCTACCGGTCAGCCCTCGTAGGTCATCGGCTGGGCCTGTGGCTCCCGGACGGGTCCGAGCGCTTGCGCGACGATCCGCGCCACGCGATCCGGCTCTCGAGCGGCGCGACGTGGGACAGCGCGAGCGGCGTCAACCTGCTCGACGCCACGGTCCGGGTGGTCGAGTGACCCCTCTGCCCGCGGGGCTCACGGCACGGGAGGTCTGCCGAGCTGCCCGCCCGGAGGAGCCGCTGTCGGTCGCGCGGCGCGGGGTGGCCCATGCTCGAGCCGAGCTGTCCTCGCTCCTGCGGCTCATTCTGGACCGGTCGTTCCAGAATGATCAGTCCAGGATGAGCCGCAGGAGCGACGGGCACGTGAGTCCGGCAGGTCCCCCGCGCCGCGTGATCAGCTGGGCCTTTCGGGCTCGGCAACTCGTCCCGTGCAGCCAGCGACGAACCTGGATGACGGCGTACTGGCGACCCGGCGACCGGGCAGAGGGCCCCGGGAGAGGGCGCCTCTTCACCGCGCCGGCGCGGCCACGATCCCGACGTAGGTAGGCGCCGGGACCTCGGTAACGCGGCCGGTCGGCTCGAGGGCGCCCGTCGCCTCGTCCACGCGGAAGGCGACGATGTTGCTCGAGTCCTCGTTCGCGACGAGCAGCAGCTTGCCCGCCGGCGAGATCTGGAAGTGGCGCGGCGTCTTTCCCTGCGTCGGCGCGTGGCCCACGGGGGTGAGCGTGCCGCGCTCCGGATCGACCGAGAAGATGGCGATGCTGTCGTGGCCGCGGTTCGACCCGTAGACGAACTTGCCCGACGGGGCGACCTGGACCTCGGCGCAGGCGTTCTCCTCGGCGCTCACGCCGTCCGGCAGCGTCGAGACGGTGGCCACGGCGGAGAGCGTCCCGCGCTCCGGATCATAGCTCAGGGTGGTGATCGAGCCCGAGCTCTCGTTGATCACGTACGCGAACCGGCCGCTCGGGTGGAAGTCGAGGTGCCGGGGGGTCGTGCCCGCGGGGAGCGCGAGGGTCGGCGGGTCGCTCGGCTCCACCTGGCCCGTGGCCGCGTCGAAGGTGAACTGGGCGATCGCGTTGAGCCCGAGGTTGGTGACGAAGGCGAACCGGTTCGCCGGGTCGGTCACCGCGTGGTGCGACCTCGACCGGCGTCCGAAGGCCGCCTCGTCGACCGCCTGCCCGAGCGCCCCGTCCTGGCCGACGGGGAGCACCGCCGCCGTGCCGCCGCCGTAGTTGGCGACGAGGACAAAGCGCCCCGAGCGATCCGTGGCGAGGTGGGCAGGGCCCTGGCCCTTCGAGGACGCCCTGTTGATGAACGCGAGCGTCCCGTCCTCCGGGCGGATCTGGAACGCGCTGACCGCCCCCGATAGCTCCCCGTCCACCTCGCCGAGCTCGTTCACCGCGAAGAGGCGCCCGCGCGCGGGGTCGACGGCGAGGAAGGTCGGGTTCATCTCGGCGTCGAGCGGGCCCTGCACCGGGGAGAGCGCCCCGTCGGCTTCGTCCAGGCGGAAGACGAAGATCCCTTCGTGGCCGCCCACATAGACCAGGGGCGCGCCCGCAGGCTGCGGCGCGCCGCCCCCAGCTCCGCCGCTGCTCGCGCTGCTCGCGCCCGCGCCGCTGCCGCCCGCGCCGCCGCCGCCCGCGCTGCTGCTGCCTGTGCCGTTGCTGCCCGTGCCGTTGCCCTGGCTCATGCTGCCACCGCCGCCGCTGGTGATCCCCGATGAGGCGCCGTCCTGCGCGGTCCCGCCGCCGGAGCTGCCGCATCCGATCCACAGTCCAGCCGCCAACCAGAAGAATGTGCGCTGCATCGTTCGATCGACTTCCTCTGCTCCATGCGTTACCCCCGGCCAGCGCCGCGGGGCAAGCGCCACGGCGCGCTGCTCGTCGCGCCGAGCGCGGCGGGCGCGGGCTCCCCGAGCGCGGCGGGCGCGGGCTCCCCGAGCGCAGCGCTGCGCCCGAGCGCGGCGGGCGCCGCTCCCCGGGGTGCGGCGAGAGCGCGGCGATCAGGCGCGCCCGCGCAGCGCCCCGGCGGCGGCGCCGAGGAGTGCGCCGGCCGCGATCGGGAGGCCGTGGGCGAAGGTGAGATGAAGGAGATCGTCGAGCGCGCAGTGCGTCTCGAGGCCGACAGCCACGCCCAGGCCGCACAGGGCCCCGATCGAGGCGCCGCGCCACGCCGGCGCCGAGAGGAACGAGCGGCGCAGCGCGAGCGCCGCCAGCGCGAACGGCGGGAGCGCCGTGCAGAGGGCGCTCGCGATGCACTGGACGTGCAGCTCCAGGGGCACCGGCGGGTCGGCCACGCGCGACCTCACGAAGGCCGCGGCCAGGAACCCGACCGGCACCCCGACGACGAGCGCCTGGAGCGCCCTCACGCCGGCCGGCAGGCCCCGCGCGCGTGGCCTCAGCGCGAGCAGCAGGCCGAGGCCGGAGAGCACCGCCCCGACGGCGAGCGGGACGATGACCCGGGGAGACCCGAGATCGTCGCGGAAGCCTTCGCTCCAGCTGAAGAGCAGGACCCAGGCGAGCCCGGCCATGACCGCGATCAGGCCGCGGCGCTCGCGCGCAGGGCGCGTCAGCGACGGCTCGGTCGGCGCCTCGACCGGGGCCAGCGGGCGGGCGGCGAGGCGGGTCGCGACGTGGGCCGCGGGATCGGGGATGTCCTCGAGCCGTTTCAGCAAGTCGCGCTCATCCGTCATCGGTACCTCCTCGGACGCCTCCCTGCTCCTTGCCGCGGCGGCCGCTCCGCTCCGGCTTCGCGGCCGCGCGCTTTCCCGCGGCCGTCTCCGCGGCGTTTCCCCCGGTCTTTTCCCCGGATCTCTCGTCATGTGGCCGCGGCCTCCGCTCCTCGAGCTCGGCCCGCAGCGCCTCGTAGGCGCGGAACGCGCGCAGCTTCACCGCGGTCGCGGTCGCCCCCAGGATCGCCGCGGCATCCTGCACGCTCAGCCCCTCGTACCGGAGCAGGATGAACGCCTCGCGCTGCGACGCCGGGAGGCTCGCGAGCACCCGCTCGACCGCCCGCGCCGTCTCGGAGGCGAGCGCGACCGCCTCGCCGTCGGCCCCGCGCGCGTCCGGCGGCTCCGCGCCCGGATCGCTCGGGAGGCGCTCGGTGCCGCGGTGCTTCTGGGCGCGCGCGTGGTCGACGTAGACGTTGCGGGCGATGGCGTAGGCCCACGGCGCGACGGCGCCGCCGCGGGCGAAGGTGGCGCGGGCGCGGTGCATCCGCAGGAACGTCTCCTGGGTCAGGTCGCCCGCGAGCGTCGCGGA
Source organism: Sorangium sp. So ce1128 (assembly GCA_051717205.1). Classification (GTDB taxonomy): domain Bacteria; phylum Myxococcota_A; class Polyangia; order Polyangiales; family Polyangiaceae; genus Sorangium. The sequence continues at coordinate 11,329,824 of CP181432.1, read as the reverse complement.
GCCGCACATGCGGGTGAGGTACGCGAGCAGGCGCGACGAGAGCGCGCGGTGCAGCTCCGGGAACGCGCGCGCGTCGCCGCACGCGTACCGGTCCATGGCTGCATTGAGGGCGGGCTCGTCCATGACAGCTCCGCCGGTATACACCTTCCGCGCCGTGGCGCGCAGCGCGGCGCGCGAGAGGCCAGGGGAGCGGTCGCGCTCGGTCCGTCGTCGGCCACGCGCAGGTCGTCCGGATCCACGAGCACCTCGCGACGGCGACATGCCTGCCCGGCGTCTGCCCGGGCGTTCGAGGCCTCGATGGCGGTTCGGGCCTGGCCGCTCAGGCTCCGCTCGCGCTCGCGGGCCGGCGCGCCTTCCGCGCGCGGCTCAGGGGCACAGAGCTGCGGTGTATTCGCCGTTGGCGTCGAGATCGTCCGTATCGGTGCCGCTCAGCCGGACCACGACGCCGCTCAGCCGGACCACGACCTCCGCGGCGTCAGTTGTCGTTCGCTCCATCCGCGACCGTCACCAGCTTCAGCTCCGGCCGCTGCCCCAGTGCTGCTCCAAGCTCCTCGGTGAGGATCTTCTTCAACGTGGACTTCTTGAACTCCGGCATCCGTCCGATCTTGACGGTGCTCAAGCGGTCACCCGCGCCATGGGCCAGAGGACGCGAGGGGGCGCCCCGGATCCAGCGCCGGGCCATGGGGCCCCGTCACGGCCAGATCTGGTACACCCACGCCGTGCAGGGGGCATACGTCTCGAGCGCGCAGCTCTTCACCTCTTCACAGCTCGCCAGATCGAAGCACTTGGTCATCGTCTCGAGCGCCTCGTCCGTGAAGAGCGCCCCCGCCATGCAGAAGTCCTCGAAGACGGGGCAGCCCGTCCCGCAGCGCTCCTCGAACTCTTTGGCGGCTTCGGTGTGCTCCACGGTGGAATGGTCCGAGTAGTCGAAGTAGACGGTGGTGAGGCACAGGTGCGGCGAGCAGGAGTCCGCGAGGCAATCGAACAGCGGCCCTCCGGGGTGATGAAGCAGCATCGAGTCGCACTGGGCGCTGGCCTTGCAGGCGGCCGTGTCGTACGAGGGGCCGGATTCCTCCTTGCAAGCGGCCTGGGTATCGCAGAAGGCATCGTAGAGCCCGCGGCCGGCGGACGACTCGACCCCTCCGGCGGCGCCATCGGGCCCGACCTCTTGACCGCCGCTGCCGCTGTCATCGCCGACCTGCACCCGGGCGGTGCATCCGGCGCCGAAGGTCTGGAACATCATGAGCCCGAAGAACAAGGAAATGGATGTGTCCACGAGACGTCGCATTCGTATCTCCCCGGGCTTGTCAGCGCAGCCCGTCGTCACTCCATGAATGGCGTCATTCGCATGTTTTTATGATCTGCTGAATGATTCTTCGTCCGGGGACGGCGGTGAGTCTGCTCGAGGCAGCGGCGGTGAATCCGCTCGAGGCAGCGGCAGCTAGGAGGATGGCCGCAGCGCCGCGCGAAGGCGGCCGGCGGCGCTCAGGGGCAGCGGAGCGCGGTGTGGAAGCCGCTCGCGTCGATGTCGAAGGTGTATGTCCCCCGGACCTGATCACGAGCTCCGCGGCATCGATGCTCGCGCCCTCGATCGTGCCCTGGATGAAGCTGCCTTCGCCACCAGGGGAGCAGTCGCCCCCACCGGCGTCCGGCGCGGCGAGGTCGTGGATCGAGGAACTCCATGGATCCACCGCCTTTCGCCCTGGCCTCGCTGTGGCCATGGCGGCCCGCTGCCTCCTGTCAGCGCTGCTCGCCTCTCAGCTCCGGAACGAGGATCTCGAGCCTGCGGCGGTAGGCGGAGCTCGGGTGCTCCGCGATGAAGCGGTTCGCCCGGGCGAGCGCCTCGCCGCCGCGGCCGAGCGCCTTCAGCGCGCCGACCGCGATCACCTCGCGCTCCTGGGCGAGCGCGCCTCCCGGGAAGCGCCCGAGGTGGATGTCGGCCAGCGCGAGCGCCTCCGCAGGGCGCGCCGCGAGCGCCTCCTGCGCGCGCTGCAGTAGACCGAGCTCCGTCTCCGCGTCGGGCAGCGCCGCCCGCGCCGAGCCGCCCGCCGCCGGCGCGCCGGTCGTCGCGGCGGACGCGCGCGCGGGCAGCGGCGCGCCCGCCGGCTCCGGAGCAGGCGCGCGCGGCGGCTCCGGAGCAGGCGCGCGCGGCGGTGCCGCCGCAGGGGGCGCTTCCGCGGGCATCTCCGGCGCTTCCGCGGCGGGCGCTGCCACGGCCCTCGCCGGCGTTGCGGTCGCGACCACCGCGGCGCCGGGTGGCGCGGGGGGCGGCGGCTGCGAGCGCGACGGCATGAGCCACACCGCCCCGACGAGGACGACGCCCAGCGCCGCGCCGACCGCCAGGCCGGAGAGCACCGTTGGCGGCGCGCCAGCCCCCGTCGCAGCGATCCCTGCCGGAGCGAGCGTCGCCGGTGCGCCCGCGCCTCCGCCGGTCGCCGGTGCGCCCGCGCCTCCGCCGGTCGCCGGGCCGCCGGGGTCCTTGCCGCCGCCCGCTCCGCCCGGAAGGTGGAGAGGCAGCCGCGCCGCGAGCCGCGCGAGCCGCGCTCTGTCCGGCGCGTCGCGCCGGGCCGCTTCGAGGGCCACGCGGAGCACGTCCGATCCGCCACCCGAGCCGAGCATCTTGCGAGGATCGCCGCTCATACGCTGCTCCCCTCGGTCATCCGCGCGGCTCCGGCCCGCGGCGCGCCGAGCTCGTGCCGGCGCATCGCCGCCTCGATCTGCGCCCGCGCCGCGCGCAGCCGCGAGTACGCCGTCTGCAGCGGGCACCCCGCCGCCTTCGCGATCTCCGCCATCGGCATCTGCTCGATCTCGTGCAGGACGAACACCGCGCGCTTGTCGTCGTCGAGCTGATCGAGCGCCGCGTCGAGCCGGTCGAGCGCGCGGCGACGATCGAGCGTCTCGTCCTGGGGCGCCGCCATGACCTGCTCGGGAACGGTGGCGGCCACCTCTTCGCGCCTCCGGTGCGGCCGCCGCCGGTACTCCGACGCGAGCCGCAGGCAGATGCCGTAGAGCCACGTGCGCAGCGCCGAGCTGCCGTCGAAGGTGTCGAGCTTCCGGTGGACCATGAGGAAGACTTCCTGGCAGACGTCCTCGACGTCGGCCTCGCCGACGCCGAGCCTTCGCAGCACGCGCCACACGTACGCCGCGTTCTCTTCGAAAATCTCCTCGAGGGTCATCGCGAGAGGCCGGGGCGCAAGGAAAGCCGGCCCCAGCCCTTGATGGTCGCGAGGGCGACGTTTTATCAAAGAAAAACGGTGCCGGGCGCCGATCAGGGGAATCAGGGGAATCAGGGGAAATCGACGCCGAGCAGGACATCCGCCGTCCCGGCGAGCGGCGCCATCTGGAAGACCTCGCGGTCCCGGCCCTGGGCATCGATGTAGTAGAAGGTGTCACGCACGAGCGGCGCGATCAGCCCGAGGCCGCCGCCGGCGGTGAACGGGCCGAGCAGCCGCCGGGCGAGGCGAACGTCGAGCGTGACGCCCGCGGTCAGGCGCTCGTCGGTGCGGTCGACGCCGAACCCGATGCCGTTGACGCGGAGCGCGCCGAGGCGGGCGCCCGCACACGCGGAGAGCCGCGTGGCGCTCCCGATCGAGACGGGGCACGCGGAAACGAACCCCTCGCCCCAGGAGAAGCGCGTCGTGAAGGCGCCGGTGGTCGTCTCGTTCGGGGCCCAGACCGCCCCCCCGACATCGAGCGACAAGAACCGGGGCGGCGTGAGGCGCGCGCGGATCACGGCGGCGACGCCGGGCGAGGGCAGGAGGCCGAGCCCGAAGAGCGGACCGGCGCCAACCTCGACGCGCCACGGCGCCGGCGGCGGAGGGGCCGGCAGGGGGACCGGGATCAGGATGCGCTGCACGATGACCTGCGGCGGTGGCGCGGGCGCGGGCGGCGGCGCGGGCGCGGTCAGAGGAGGCGGCGCGGGCGCGGTCAGAGGAGGCGGCGCGCTCGGGGAGAGCCTCGCGCTGGGGTCGATCATGAGCGCGATGGCCAGGGCGAGCTCGTCGTCGATCGCCCTGCAGCGCGGCGACGCCGTGGCGATCTCGCGCGTCCCGAGCACTGCGCCTTCCGCATCGGCGATCGCGATCACCGCGCGCCACCCGCCGGAGCCGCCCGGCTCGATGCGTCCCTCGACCGTGAGGTCGGCCCGGGCGGCCGAGACGAGCGCCGCGCGCCCGAGGCGCGCCTCCACCGCCTGCGCGAGCGCGCGCGCCCCGACGCACGCCTCGGCGCCAGCAAGCCGGACCCAGCTCAGCGATGCCGTCTGCTCCCCGGAGGACGCGCGCGCGGGGCACGCCGCAGCGACGAGCGCCGTAGCGACGAGCGAGAAGAGTGTGCGCTGCATCGACCGATCGACGTCCTCCGAGCATGCGTTACCCCCGGCCAGCGCCGCGGGGCAAGCGTCACGGCGCGGCGGCGCCGAGAAGCGCCCCGCGCTCCGCGAGGTCGCTCAGGAGGGCCGCGGTGCTCTCCAGCACCGGGCCGTCGACAGGGCGGCCCAGCGCGGCGCAGCCCTCGACCACGGCGTCCCGGAGCGCGGCGCCCGCGAGGAGGCGGCCGAGGATCTCGGCCGCGAGCGGCGTGAGCTCCAGGAAGCGGACCTCGTGCCCGGCGTCGCGGTACACGAGCAGGCGCGTCGGCTCGCGCGCCGGCACATCGCGCGCCGACTCGCCGCCTTCCAGCCTGTGGACCGCGTGCTCGTAGCGCACGAGCGCCGCGGCCCGCTGGAAGCGCGCGCCCCTGTCGAGCGAGAGCTCCTCGCCGGAGGCCGGCGCGTCCGGCGCGTGCGCTGGGCCCGGCGCGTGCGCTGCGTCCCGCGTGTCTCGTGCCCCCGGCGCGCCCAGCTCACCCGGCTCGCCGGCCTCCTCCTCGTCCGCCTCGGCGCACGATGCCGCGAACGCGGCCAGCTCGTGGCGCGCGAGATCCGCGAGGTACGCGGGGACCTCCGGGTCCTCGCCCCAGCGCGGCGCCGCGAAGCCCACGAACTCGAAGGCGACGTCGCGGAGGTAGCGCGACCGGGGCAGCTCCACCTCGAGGAAGCGCGCCACGTCCGCCTCGAACCGCGCGCCGAGCCGCGCCGCCGTCCGCGGGATCCCGGCGCGGATCGCGCCCGTCAGCCCGCGGCGGATGAGGCTCCGGTAGAGGAGCAGCCGCCCCGGCGGCAGCGAGGCCATCGCCTCGAGGTCCGCCCCCTCGATCCCGGCGCCGGCGAGCCACGCGCGCGGATCCGCCGCGATCGCCGCGCCGTCCGGCTCGCTCACGCTGCGCTGGAGCGCCCGCTGCAGCGCCGCGAGCTCCGGCGGCGGCTCGTTCAACGTCTCGCACGTCTCGCACGTCTCGCGCGCCCCCCGCGCCGCGCTCACGCCCGCGCCTCCCGCGCCGCGCTCACGCCCGCGCCTCCCGCGCCGCGCTCACGCCCGCGCCTCCCGCGTGGCGAGCCCGCGCCGGTACGCCGCGTCGACCTCGGCGCGCTCGGCGAGCAGCGCCTCGAGCGGCGGCACGTCGTTGTCGCGCTCGAGCACGACCGGCACCGGCCCGGTCCGCGCGACGGCGCGGGCGAGCAGGTCGAGCACGGGCTCGATCACCGGCGCGCCGTGCGTGTCGATGAGGAGCCCCGCGTCGTCGCGCCACTCGTGCCCCGCCACGTGCATCTCCACGACGCGCCCGGGCGGGATCTTCTCGAGCAGCGCGACAGGATCGAGGCCGTGGTTCCGGGCGTTCACGTAGAGGTTGTTCACGTCGAGCAGGAGCCCGCAGCCGGCGCGCTCGAGCACCTCGGCGAGGAAGTCGGCCTCGTCGAGCGAGGCGCGGCCCGGGGCCAGGTAGTACGTGATGTTCTCGATCGCCATCGGGCGCTCGAGCCGCTCCTCCGCCTCCCGGATGCGGGCCGCGGCGTGGGCGGCGGCCGCGGAGGTGAGCGGCAGCGGCAGGAGGTCGTGGAGGAACCTGCCGTCGACGCCCGAGAAGCAGAGGTGGTCGCTGTGGAACGGCGGATCGAGCCGCCCGATGAACCGCCCGAGCTCGCGCAGGTAGCCGTCGTCGAGCGGGTCGAGCCCGCCGACCGACAGCGTGAGCCCGTGCGTCAGGATCGCGCAGCGCTCCCGGACGCGCTCGAGCGCGGCGGGGAAGTACCCGCCGCGGCGCATGTAGTTCTCGGGGGAGAGCTCGAAGAAGGGGACGGGCAGCGCCGCGTTGTCGTCGAGCGTGTCGAGCAGGTCGAGCACCTCGTCGAGGAACTCCCAGCGGAGCCCGAGGCCGACGCCGGTGAGCGCGCTGCCGGTCGTGGGGGGCATGGGGTGGGCGGGGCCGGCCGCGATCAGCCGCAGGTGCCCTGGCCGCAGCCCGCGTGGCCGGCCTTCTTGCCTGCCGGCTTCTTCGCGGTGGGCTTGGCCGCGGGGGGCGGCGCGGGCGCGGCGGGGGCGGGGGTGGCCGTGGGCGCGACCATCGGCGCTGTCGCGGCAGACTGCACGTCGGTCGGCGGCGCGGGCGCCGGCGCCGCGGCCTCGGGCGCGGCCGGCGTCGCGGGGACGTTCGCGCCCGCAGCGGCGTCGCCCGAGGTGGTCTCCGCCGGCGCGGCGGGCGCGACCGCCTCCTGCTCCGCGGGCACCTCGGTCGCGTTGACCGGCGCCTGCGCCCCGCCGCAGCCGCTCATCATCATGGCACCGGCGCTCAGCGCGGCGAGGGTCTCGTAAATGCTCTTCTTCGACAGCATCGTGTGCTCCTCTGGTTCTCGTCTCGACGGTCCCTGTGCCCGGTACGGGCGAGGCGTGGCTCGGTTTCGCGGCCGCGTCCGGAGCCCCGTTTCATCTCAGACCCGCTGCGGCGCCGCAACGGCTCGGTGGCTGGCGCGGCGCTCACCGCGCGCCGTTCGCGGGCGCCGGGGCCTCGGCCGGCGCCGCGGCCGCGGCCCCGGGGCCGGCGGTCGCGGAGAGCTCGAGCGACACCATCGCCTCCTTGGCCACCTTGGGCGACAGCACCTCCAGCGTCTTCTGGGCGAGCTTGCCGAACGCCTCGCGCGGGCGGACGTCGTGCTCGGCCAGGCCGACCGCGAAAGGCTTCGCGGTCTTCACGGTCAGGCCGGCGAGCCTGTCGCCCTCGTACCTGAACGTGGCGATGAGCTCCACGGTCCGCGGCGACTGCCGCTGGTGCAGCAGGAAATCGCCCGACGCGGTGACGGTCACCGTCCGCTCCGCGCCGGACATCTTCGTGAGGTCCTTCTCGCCGGAGGTCGAGATCGACCGGATCGCGAACTGCGCCTTCTCGTTCTTCTCGCGGACGGCGTCGGGCGTGTCCTTCGAGATCTCGAGCCAGGTGCGCGCGTGCTCGTTCTGCAGGTCGCTCTTCTTCTCTTCGCCGGGCTTGCCGTCGTCGCCCACGGCGGTCTGGAAGAGCTCGAGCGTGGAGAGGTCGACCGTGATGAGGCCTGTCGTCCTCGTTATATCGGCGGGGTCGACCTGCAATGTCCCCGCGGCGGCGCCCTGGATCCGCCCGCGGATCTTCTCCCGCGGCGCATCCATCGCGAGCTCGACCTTGCTGCTCGCCCTGTCGATCGCGAAGGTCGCGGCGGCAGGCGCCTTCGCCTCCGGCGCCTTGAGCTCGGTCGCGGCGGGGGCGAGGCGCGGCTTCTCTTCCTCGCACGCCGCCGCGCCCAGGCTGGCGGCCGCGAGCGCGCCGAGGAGCAGGGTCGTTATCCGGATCGTCTTCACGCTTGTCTCCTTGCCTTCTCGACTCGACTCGAGTCGATGCGCGCCGTTCGCGGCCGCGCGGTGCTCTCAATTGAACAGGATGACAGGGGGACGGGAAGGCCGATCGAGGTCGTCCGCGTCTCCCACCCTCTCGCTCAACGTCTCCCCGGCCGCGGCGTCGCGTGGCCGGCGAGCGCTCGCTGGGGCGCTGCTCCTGCTGTGTTCCTGCGGTGGAGTACGCGCGGGGCGCGGCGCGGTTTCGGCGAGCGCCGCGGCCGTGCGGGCGCGGGCGCGCGGACCGAGGAGGAGCCGCCGGACCTGCGCTGCACAGCCGCGGATGGCCTGGGGCGTGCACCAGGCGTGCACCAGACGTGCACTGACGGTCGACGAACGCGGAACCGATCAACCGGGGGGGAGAACAGCGATGAGCACGCGACGACTCGCGGCGGCGGTCCTGACCGTCGCTGCCATGGTGGCGCTCGCCAGCACGGCGGAGGCGCAGGGCGGGGCGCGAGCGGACCAGCAGGGCCGGCCGGCCGGCAACGTCCCTCCGGCGGATCAGCCGCTCATCCGGCGCATCCCCGAGCCCTCGATCGCGGTCGAGGGCGGCTTCGGCATGCTGGGCTACGTGGGCGGCGCCGCGGGCGTCGGGCCTACCTGGAACGTGCGCGTGACCGGGACCATGTCGCGTCGCGTGGCCGTCGAGGGCAACTACATCGGCTCGGTGAACCAGCGCGAGACGCTCGGGAGGTCGCTGGTGATGACCTCGCTCGACGCGGGGGTGCGCTACAACGTCCTGCACGCCGACGAGGCGATCGTGCAGCCGTTCGTTGTCGCGGGCGTGGGCTACACGGGCTGGGCGGGCGAGGGCGGCGACGCGTTCGCGCTGTCGGTGCCGCTCACCGCGGGGGTGGAGCGGCTGGTCACGCGCAACATCAAGCTGGGCGCCCGGCTCAGCTTCCGCCCTGCGTTCTTCGACGATCTGAGCGTGCGCGGCGCCGCGAGCCAGACGGGCGGGGACAGCTGGGCGCTGCTCGCGCACGGCGGCGGCGCGTTCTGACGGGGGCCGCGGCGCGCGCGGCGGCCTCCCGGGCGGAGGCGAAAGCGTCAAGGAGAAGGCGTTCCGTGGAGTAGTCTGCCGGGCGCGCCGGGCGGCGACCTGCCTTCCGGGTTCCCGGCCGGACCTCACCCACGGAGAACGACGGCATGAACACGCGCAGCAGCTCGCCCCGGCGGGGCCTGTTCTTCTTCTTCTTCACGGCCCTCGCGCTCGCCGCGAGCGCCGCCTGTACAACCCAGCCGCAGGCGAGCCAGGGGACGACGGCGGCGACGACGGACGCCAGGCAAGAGACGGGCGCCAGGCAGGAGACGGGCGCCAGGCAGGAGAACGACTGCTCGACCGGGCCGCTCCTCGCGTGCCCCGAGGGGCAGCTCGACGGCTGCGCGAACGGCACCACCACCGAGCATCGCTGCGTGGAGGCGGGGCCGGGGAAGTGCCTCGACATCCGGGCGGCGCTCGTGAAGTGCCAGGACAGCGAGATCCTGACCCACGAGGGTTGCCCCGAGCCCGCGTACATGCAGCGGTGCGCGCCCCGGCCCACGCAGCAGTAGCAGCCGTGAGGCCGAGGCCCGCCGCGCTCTGTTTCTGTCGAAGAAACCGCTGCGGTTACGCAGGTTTGCGACCTGATTCCTCCGGGGGGAGCTTCGTGTCCGAGACGATCGGCCCGCCCTCGTAGGAGCCGGCGCCGCCTTCGCTGCCCCAGGTCTCGACCTCGCCAGGGGGAGCGTCCTCCCGTTCGCCGATCGACTTGATCGGCCCGCGGACGCCGGGGACGTCCGCCTGCGGGTGCGGCTGCTTCGCCTCGCTGACCTCGCGCTCTGGTCGCGGAGCGCCCAGCTGGTCCTGCGTCTTCTCGTCTCCCATGGTTCCTCCTTCCGGTGGACCTCTGGGGCCGGCGCGCTCGATCGTCCACTCCTTCGCCAGCGCCGCGCTCGCTGTGCGCGCCCTCGCCAGCGCCGCGCCCGCCGCCGGCGCGCTCGGCTCAGCCCTCGCCAGCGCCGCGCCCGCCGCCGGCGCGCTCGGCTCAGCCCTCGCCTTCCCCGACGGGGATCGTGAACCTGAAGGTGGTCCCCACGCCCACGCGGCTGTCCACGCTGATGGTCCCGCCGTGCGCGGCGACGAGCTCCCGCGCGATGGCCAGACCGAGCCCGGTGCCCTTGTAGCCGTTCCGCTGGCCGCGCCAGAACCGCTCGAAGAGGTAGGGCAGCTCGTCCTCCGGGATCCCCGGCCCGGTGTCCGACACCGAGAACACCACCTGCTCCTCCCGGCGCTCGCACCGCACCGTGATCGACCCCTGGGCGCCGGTCACCTTGAGCGCGTTGCTCAGCAGGTTCGAGAGCACCTGGAGCACGCGGTCGCGGTCGCACAGGATGATCGGCAGGTCGTCGTCCGACGTCGCGCCGAGGCGCACCCCCTTCTCGTGGGCCTGCGACTCGAACGTCTCGACGGCCTCCCGGCCGATCTCCCGCGGATCCTGCGGCTGCCGGCGCAGCTCGAGCCGGCCGGCGCGGAGGCTCGCGAAGTCGAGCAGGTCGTGGATCAGCCGGTCCATCCGGTGCGCCGAGCGCTGGATCGCCTGGAGCGCCTTCGTGTCACCCCGGTCCCCCCCGCGCGCCGCCGCGCGCTTGGTCATCACGGCGGCCGCGGTGATGATCGCGCTCAGGGGGTTCCGGAGGTCGTGGGACACGGTGGCGAGCACGTTGTCCCGCAGCTCGATCGCGCGCTGCGCGGCCTCGTAGAGCCGCGCGTTGTCCGCGGCCAGCGCGGCCCGCTGCGCCAGGTCGTGCGCGACGGCGAGGTCCGCCTCGTCGTAGATCCGGCCGGACTCCGCGGTCGCCAGCGCGATGCAGCCGAACGTGCGGCCCCGCGCGACCATCGGGACCAGCATGGCCGACGTTATCCCGAGCTCGCGGACGAGCCGGCGGAAGGCGGCGCTCTCGGCGAGCGGGGCGAGCAGCGGGTGGGAGAGGTCCCGGACGAGCTCCGGGCGCTCGCTGCAGAGGACGTCCTCCACCAGCGCCGACAGCCCGGGCAGGGGATCGACGTCGCGGAGGAGCGCCCGCGCCTTCTTGATCGTCTCCGGGCTCGCGTGCGTCACCGTGACCCGCCGCGCCGCCTCGACCTCCGGGAGCGTCTGGATCACGCACCAGTCCGCGAGCTCGGGGACCGTGAGGCGGCCGAGCCGGTCGAGCGTGCCCTGGAAGTCGAGGCTGTCGCTCAGGGAGGCGCTGGCGGCCGCGAGGAACCGCTGCGCCTGCTCGGCGCGCGTCCGCTCGGTGATGTCGAAGAAGGTCACGACGCCCGCCGAGACGCGGCCGTCCGGATCCCGCACCGGCGCCGAGCGCACGAGGATGCGCCCCCACGTGCCGTCGCCGCGCAGCACGTCGATCTCCTCGTTGTTCACTACCTCGCCGGTGGTGACGGTGCGCGAGAGCGGCCACTCCCACGTCTCGTACGCCTTGCCGGACTGCACGTGGAAGCCGCGGCCGGTGTAGCCCTCGATGCTCTGGATGCCCTCGAACGACTGCCGGAAGATCTCCGTGGCCTGCCGGTTCGTGAGGAGGACGCGCCCCGTCTCGCGCTCGCCGATCATGAGCCCCGCCGGCATCTGCTCGACCACGGTCGCGAGCAGCGCGCGGGCGTCGTCGGCCTGGTGCCGCGAGGCGCGCTCCCGCGCGACGAGCTGCGCCTGCACGATGATCCCTGTCGCCCGGCTGGTCATCGTGCGGAGCATCAGCATGTCCTCCTCGGAGAACTCCTCGGCGTTGCGGGAGGCGAGGATCGCGACGCCGATGGGGTGCCCGTCGTGGATCAGCGGCACCCCGTAGACGGCGCGCAGCCCCCTCGACCGGATCTCGCGCGCTGTCGCGGGCAGGGTCCGGAGCGCGGCCTCGAGCGACGTGGGCCCGCGCAGCGCGAGGACCGCGCGGGCGAACTCCCGCGTCGCCTCGAGCGGGGGGCCGAGCAGCGGCCCGTCGTCGAGGCCCGCGGTCGCGTGCACCTCGAGGGCATCCCCTTCCACGAGCAGGACCATCGCCACGTCCACGGCCGCCGCCGCCTCCCGCGTGGCGCGGATGAGCGCCTTCAGGAACGCGTCCAGGTCGCTGCTGCCGAGGGCGGCCGCCGAGATGAGGTCGAGCGCCTGGAGCAGGCGCACGCGCGCCTCCTGGTAGCGCGTCACCGCGTCCGCGATCGCGTCGTCGAGCGCGCCGTTCAGCCGGATCAGCTCGTGCCCCCCCTCGCCGCCGCCGTCGCGCTCCCAGAGCTCCAGGATCGCGGCGCGGAGGGCCGCGTACTCCCTCACTACATCGGCGAGGTCGTACCCGTGGGCCAGCCGGTTCAGCGCGTGGTACCCGGGCATGCCCCGGAGCTTCCGGTCGACCGCGGCCCCGGCGCCCGCCTCGCCCGCGACCTCGGCGATGTAGGCGAGGACGCTCGGGATGTGGTCGGTGAGCATCGGATCCGACAGCTGCCGCGCCGGGCTCAGCGTCTGGACCTGCCGCTTCCATGCCTCCAGGATCGCGTCGCGGTGGCGCCGGATGAAGTCGGAGAGCCGCTCTTCTTTCGGTCTACCGGGCTGATCCATCCGGGGCCCTACGATAGCGCGAAACCTTGAGCATGTGTTCACCTCGCCGCGCGCTGGATCGAACCGATGAAGGTGAGTCGAGCCCGGGCGGAGCTCGCGCTGCCGCGTGTCGCGCGCCACACAAGCGCTTCAGCTCCGGAGGCCCGGCGCCTCGTGTCCGCTCTGGGCGACGTACTCCAGGTATCCGCCCCCGTAGACGCGCGGCCCGTCCGGCTGGAGCTCGAGCACGCGGTTGGACAGCGCGGCGAGAAAGCGGCGATCGTGCGAGACGAACAGCATGGTGCCCTCGAACGAGGCGAGCGCCCCGACGAGCATCTCCTTGGTCGCCATGTCGAGGTGGTTGGTCGGCTCGTCGAGCACGAGGAAGTTCGGCGGGTCGTAGAGCATGATCGCGAGCACGAGGCGGGCCTTCTCGCCGCCGGAGAGGACGCGACAGGGCTTGTCGATGTCGTCGCCGGAGAAGCCGAACGCGCCGGCGAGGGTGCGGAGCGAGCCGATCGAGGCCTGGGGGAAGGCTGCGACGATCGACTCCCAGACGGAGCGGGTCGGGTCGAGGAGCTCCATCGCGTGCTGCGCGAAATATCCAAGCTTGACGCTCGCGCCGACGCTCACTTCCCCGGCGTCCGGCGCGGAGGCCCCCGCGATGAGCTTGAGAAGGGTGGACTTGCCGGCGCCGTTCACGCCCATGACGCACCAGCGCTCGCGGCGGCGGATCAGGAGATCGAGCCCGTCGTAGATGGGGCGGCCGCCGTAGGACTTCTTGACCCGCTCGAGCCGCGCGACGTCGTCGCCCGAGCGCGGGGCGGGCTTGAACTCGAAGCGGATCGTCCTCCTGCGCTTCGGCGGCTCGACCTTGTCGATCTTCTCGAGCTTCTTCACGCGCGACTGGACCTGCGCCGCCTTGGCGGCCTGGGCCTTGAAGCGCTCGATGAAGCGCATCTCCTTCGCGAGCATCGCCTGCTGGCGCTCGTACTGCGCCTCGGCCTGCTGCTCGTTGATCGCGCGCTGCTGCTCGTAGAACTCGTAGTTGCCCGAGTAGCTGGTGAGCTCGCCGCCGTCGATCTCGATGATCTTGGTGACGATGCGGTTCATGAACTCGCGGTCGTGCGAGGTCATGACGAGGGCCCCCGGATACTGCTTCAGGTACCCTTCGAGCCAGATGATCGACTCGATGTCGAGGTGGTTGGTGGGCTCGTCGAGCAGGAGCGCGTCAGGCCTCATGAGGAGGATGCGCGCGAGGGCGACGCGCATCTTCCACCCGCCCGAGAGGTCGCCCACGTCGCCGTCCATCATGGCCTGGCTGAAGCCGAGGCCCGCGAGGATCTCGCGCGCCTTGGCGTCGAGCGCGTAGCCGCCGAGCTCCTCGTAGCGGGCCTGCGCGTGCCCGAAGCGCTCGATCAGGCTCTCCATTTCATCCATGCGCTCGGGGTCGGCGAGCGCTGCCTCGAGCTCGCGGAGCTCGGCGGCGACGACGGAGACGGGGCCGGCGCCGTCCATGGTCTCGGCCACGGCGCTCCTGCCCTTCATCTCGCCGACATCCTGGCTGAAGTAGCCGATGGTGACGCCGCGGTCGATCGCGACCTGGCCGCCGTCGGGCGCCTCCTCCTTGGTGATCATGCGGAAGATAGTGGTCTTGCCCGAGCCGTTCGGCCCCACCAGGCCGACCTTCTCGCCGCGGTTCACCGCGGCCGACGCCTCGAGGAAGAGGATCTGCTTACCGTGCTGCTTGCTGATAGAATCGAGGCGGATCACGAGGGGCGCTGCCGCCGGAGGCGGCTCCTTTCCGCGGACGTATACCAGACGGACCGTCAAGCGCCGCGGCATTTCGTCCGCCTCGGGCGGTGAGCCAGCGCGGTGGCGATCCGTGTCAATCTACGCTTTGCTCGCTTCGGGACGGAGGTCTTTGCGTATGAAAGCTCGTTTTTCTCCCTTGCTATGGCGAATCCTTTCTGCGGCCGCTCTCGGCTGCTCTGCGGCCGCTCTCGGCTGTGGTGACAGCGGCGGGGATCCTGCATTTCCCTCGGAGGGTGTCGGCGGTTCGGGCGCCTCTACCGGCGCCGAAGGCGCGACCGCTGTAAGCGGGAGTACGGGCGCGAGCGGCGCAACGGGCGGGTCCGCGGGGAGCGGCGGCAGCGGCGCCGCGGGGAGCGGCGGCAGCGGCGCCGCGGGGAGCGGGTCCGCCGGGAGCGGCGGTAGCGGCGGCGGCGGCGCGGGCGGCGGCGGCGGGGGCGCGTCGATCTGTCCGGGCGGGCCGTATGCGGCGGATCCGCTGCCGGCGGGCCGCCCGCAGCGGGTGCGCGATGGGTTCGAGTATGTCGAGGGGCCGGTCTGGATCGCGGAGGAGGGCGCGCTGTTCTTCTCGGAGATCCACCTCGCCGACGAGAACGCGCCGCCGCTCAACGGCCCGAAGGCGGCGATACACAGGTTTGTGCCGCCGGACTCGTTCGAGGTGTTCATCGAGGAAAGCTCGACGAACGGGCTCGGCATTCACGTCGACGGCAACCTCATCGCGTGCACCCACGATACGCGGAGCGTCTCGGTGTTCGATCTCGGCACGAAGGCCCGGCGCCTGGTGGCCGACCGCTACATGGGGAAGCGCTTCAACGCGCCGAACGATGTCGTCGTGCGGGGCGACGGCAACGTCTATTTCACCGACCCGGAGTTCCAGCTCAGCGGCCGCTCGGAGCTGCCGATGGCGGTGTACCGCGTATCGCCGTCCGGCGACGTCAGCGTGGTGGACACGATGGACAGCCCGAACGGCATCGCGCTCTCGCCCGACGGCAGCGCGCTCTACGCCGACGAGTTCGGCGGCCCTGTCTGGCGGTATCCGCTGAACGCCGACGGCTCGGCCGGCCCGGCCCCGGAGCTCGTCGCGGACCTGGTGGACGCCGACGGCATGGGCGTCGATTGCGCGGGCAACCTCTACGTCGGGTGGCTAAACGGCGTCGAGGTCATCGCGCCGAGCGGCGAGACGCTCGGCACGATCGAGGGCGTCGGCAAGGCGTCGAACGTCGCGTTCGGCGGGGCTGACCGGAAGACCCTCTACATCGCTGCGGGCCGCGCGCTCTACGCGGTGGAGATGAACATTCCCGGATACCCCTACTGAATGCAGGACACACCTGAGGGGTCGACGTGCGCCGAGGATGATATGAGAATTGAAGTCGCTGAAATGTAATGGGTGCAAACGTGAGAGGTTGCCTTTGCCTCTCCGCTGTATTCTTTGCGTCTCCGTGGCTCATTCTCCGCTTTCGGAGGCCGGGGGGCTCTCGGGCGGGATTCCGGGGCTTGCTCCCTCCGGGCCGAGAGGGCAGAAGGCCGGCATGAGCAAGGTTCAGATCCTTTCCTATGCCGGCTGCAGCACCTGCAAGAAAGCCCTGAAGTGGCTCGGCGAGCGCGGCGTCGACGTCGCCGTGCGGCCCATCGTCGACGAGCCGCCGACGGCGGAGGAGCTCGCCAGGTGGGTCCCGGCGAGCGGGCTCCCGGTGCGCCGGTGGCTGAACACGAGCGGGCAGAGCTACCGCGCGCTCGGCAAGGCGCGCGTCGACGCCGCGAGCGACGAGGAGGTCGCGCGGTGGCTCACCGAGGACGGGAAGCTCGTCAAGCGGCCCGTGCTGGTGAAGGGGAGCAAGGTGCTGGTCGGCTTTCGCGAGGACGACTACGCCGCTATGTTCGGCTGAAGCGGCAAGGGCTCATGGGAGTGAAAAGGCCATGGAGTCCAGCTTCGGTCCGGAGCAGGCGTTCGATGTCCGGGTCGACGACGTCGCCTTCTACAAACAGGCGGGGAGAGGGCGCCTCAGGGCGCCGAGGTGAAGCGGCCTCCCCGGACCTGGCTCAGCTCGAACGAGCTCTCCGGATCCAGGGCCTTGTCCGTCGTGCCCTTGCGCGTGCGGCTGATCACGAGATCCACATCGCAGCTCTCGGGCTCCTGCGAGCTGGTCGACTCCAGCGCGTCCGCGGCGATGGTGTACGTCCCCGTGTCGCCCCCCACATCGAACGTCTTCGAGAAGATGCAGTCGCCGTCCACGCGGATCACCATGTCGTCCCCTGATCCGCTCGGCGACCACGCGATCGTGATCTCCTCGCCGCGCGGGATGGGCTCCTTGGGCAGCGCCTCGAGCTCGAACGGGTCGGGGAGCGTCCCGGCGTTGCCGGGCGCGTCGTCGTCGTCCGCGCGGTCCAGGAGCACCTTGAACTCGGTGTCTCCCGCGCCGACATCGAACTGGGCCACATAGACCCCCTGGCTCTCGGCCGACATCTCGACCTCCTCGCCGTCCGCCGTCGCCGAGATCCGGTCTCCTGCGCTCAGGATGACGTACGTGTTGCTCTCGTCGCCGCCGGCCTTGAGGGTCGCCTTCAGGCTCGTCGACGACTCGCTCTCGGCGGTCGCCTCCAGGGTCGCCGAGATCCCTCCGGTGCGGAGCTGCTTCGAGTCGAGCGTCTCCGTGCACCCCACGAGCAGGCCAGACGCCGCGAGCCCGAACATCGCCATCGTGGTCTTCGTGATCATGAGCTGTCCTTTCATCCGTCACCTCATCCCGCCCGAGCGTGTGGACCTGTAGTTTTTCATCGATACTACATTCGACCGCGGATCACGGCAGAAACGCACATTTCCGACGGGGACAGGGGAGGTCCCGTCATGGATTTCCCTTGCATCGCGCGTCGGAGCCTGCTTGCGGGGCGCGGTCGCGGCGGTGGCTGCAGGAGGCTCCCGGCGGCGACGCGGCGACGTGTGCCGCCGGGCTCACCAGCGGCTGCGCACCGCGACGCTGCCGCCGGTCGGCCCCGCGAGCAGCGACCAGCTCACCGCGCCGGCCTGCGGGCGGGGCGCGGCGCTGGCGTGCGAGCGGGCCGCTGCGGCCGCCTGCGGGCCGGACGGGGACGGCTCCGTCAGGAAGAGCAGCACCGCCGCGCCCGCCAGCGCCGCCCCGGCGCTGAAGCCGATCGTGCTCATCAGCCCCAGGCGCTTCGCGCGGTCGCCGGCGGCCTTCCCGGCGTGGTCACACTCCGCCACGCCGGATCCGGCGTCGGTGCACCGCTCGGCCGCGAAGCTGCTCTCGCTGAGCGCCATCCACCCGGTCACCGACCCGAAGATCAGTCCGCTCGCTGCGAGCCCGCCCGCGACATAGGTCACCACGCGCCGGCTGCTGGGCCCGGACGCCGGAGGCGCCGACAGGGGGTCATCCACGCGCTTCGCGTGACCGGGCGGCGGATCCTCGGCGGGGAGCTTTACCTCGAGCTCGATCGTCTTCGACTCGGACTTGTCGATCGTGAACCGCACCTCGTGCACGGGCCCCCCCGGCGCCCTGGTCGTCACGACATGCTGTCCCGGGTTGACGGGGAGCGCGATGCCGAGGGAAGGCCGCTCCAGGGTGATGCCGTCGCACTGCACGACCGTGCCGGCGGGCGCGTCGCTCGGCAGCGACAGCGTGAGTTGCGGCACGAGCGGCGCGAGCGCGTCGCGCTGCTCGAGCGCGACCCTGTAGCGCTCGCGCTGCTGGAACTTCTTGGCTTGCGACATGCGGGAGTACATCGCCAGAAAATCGTTGTAGCGCGCGACCGCGGTGGCGGTGCGCCCCCACTGCGCCTCGCACTCGGCGAGCGTGAACAGCCGCCCCGGGCGAGGATCGAGCCGATGGCTCTCGGTGAGGGCAGGGCAGCCTGTCGGATACCGGCCCGCCAGCATGTCCGCGAGGCCGCGGTTGAAGAGCGACTCGGCCGCGGCCACGGCGTCAGGTTGCGCGTTGGCCGGCGCAGCGAGAGCGATGCTCAGCAATCCGCTCAAGACGGGCCCGGACCAGGCGAAGCGCATCGGTGGAGCAGGAGATACCATCCCCGGTATCGCCCCAGGCAAGAAAAAGACCGCTCCGCTGCCGCTGCATCCGGCCGCCGAGCAGAGGCCGCTGCGTCAATCCGCCGAGTAGAGCGACTTCCGGGGCCTGGCCGAGGAGGAAGCGGACGACCCCGCGGCCGGCGTGGGCCCGTGCCTCGCCCTGGGCGAAGGCGCTGCGCTGGGCGGCGGCATCGAGACCCTCGCGCTCGCGGATGCTCCTGCGGGGGCGTGCGCCCGGTCGGCGTCCTGGCGCGGCGAAGTGGGTGTCGTCGGAGGCGCCACGAGGGCGGGCGCTCCGGGCGGCCCGGAGGCCTCGGGGAGAGCGGGAACCGGCCTGGCCGAGGTCGGCGCGGCGGAGGGCGCGGAGGTCGGCGAGGAGGCTGCCGCGCGCGCCGTCCATGCGTGCTCCGCGTCGCCAGGGGCAGGGGGCGCGTCCCCGCCCAGCGAGGCGAGCGCGATGGCGCCTCCGCCGACCAGGGCGATGGCCGCGACCGCGATCGTGGACCAGCTCCACGGCTTCGCGGCGACGACCCTGGTCTCCAAGCCCGTGCTGGAGGACTGGGCGGCCACCGCCATCGACGACGCGGGCCCCAGGTTTCCGCGTGGGATCGGCGCGTCCACCGCGTACAGGCGCGACAACCTCACCGGCACGGGCGCGATGTCGAAGATCTCGGCGAGCGCCTCCACCGCGGCCGATGCGCTCGAGAAGCGCGCCTCTGGATCGCGCGCCGTCGCCTTCGCGAACCAGCGGTCGAAGGCCGGGGGCAGCTTCACCCCCTCGGTCTCGGCGCGCGCGCACGCGGGCTCCTGCGGGCCGTGCATGGCGGTCACCGCGAACGCGAGCGAATTTCTGAACTCCCGCCGGTCGTTCATCCAGTAGGCCTTGCCGACGAGGAGCGTGTACGCGATCATGCCGAGGGCGAAGAGATCCACGGCCTTCGAGATCGCTTCGCCGCTGAACTGCTCAGGCGCCATGTAGAGCGGCGTCCCGAGGGCCGCGGTCGTCGCCGAGCCGAGCGCGGTCTCGGCCATGAGCTTGGCAATGCCGAAGTCGAGCACCTTGATGCGGAGCTCGTCGTCGTCGTCGTCGCTCGCCGCCAGGAAGAGGTTCGCCGGCTTGAGATCGCGGTGGACGACCCCGGCGGCGTGCGTCTTGTCGAGGGCGACCGCCGTCTGGCGCAGGTAGGTGACGGCCTCCTCCGGTGACATGCGCCCGACGCGGCGGAGGCGCTTGCTGAGCTCCTCGCCGCGGAGCAGCTCCATGACGAGGAACGGCATGCCGGTCTCCGCGTCGATCCCGGCGTCGAATACCTCGACGATATGGTCGGTCGCGATGCGGGCGGCGATGCGGGCCTCGAGCTTGAACCGGGCGTGGAACTCGGGGTGCTCGGCGAGGTGCGGGTGCATCACCTTGAGAGCCCGCCGGCGCTCCGTCTCGACGTGCACGACCTCGTAGACCGCGCCCATCGCGCCGGTCGCGAGGCTGCGCACGACGCGGTACCTGCTCGCGAACAGCATCCCCTCGTTGAAGTTCAGCGACATACCTCCACCGCGTCGAACGAGCTTACACCAGGAGGTCGGATGGCTACACTCCTGAACTTGCGGCCGTGAGGTCGCCTACGCTGCTCACGTCGTGTAGGGGGGGCTCGTTCGATCTGCGTCGTTGCGCTTGGCAATCCGTGAATCGGCGGGCGACCGGCGCCGCTGTCAGGAACGGTGAGCGCATGTGCTCCGATCGCGTCCCCTTCCCTTTGCGCCATCTTCCTCATACCTTTGCTGGTGGAGCACTCGGGGACCTGAGGCATCCCCTCAAATTCTTCGGAAAATTCACAGGGAGGCGGGGAGACGGGGAGGGAAATCTTCAAAATACTCCCTGCCTCCCCGCCTCCCTGTTCAATTTCTCCGCTGAAAAGGGCTGCAAAATGAGGGGATTCCTCAGCTCGGGGACGTCTTCACCATGGCCATGAAGAGAACGCAGGCGTTGATCCGCTGCGCCGGCGGGTACGCCATTGTCGCGAGTTGCGCTGGATGTGCGCAGATCTTCGGTTTCGATAAAGAGTTCATCATCCGGAGCGACGGCGAAGGAGGCGGTGGCCTGATTGCCACTTCGGGGGGGCCCGGCGTCGGGGGCAGCGGCGGTGCCGGGGCCGACGGTTCCGGAGGTAGCGGCCCCGGGGGCGCGGGCGGCGCCGCGGAGCGGTGCGACATCCTCGAGGTCATGCCCGGAGAGAGCCTGGACCTGTCGCTGATCGATGACATGGAAGACGGCGATATCGAGATCCCCGAAGGGGACGGCATGCGAGCCCGGAGCGGGTTGTGGTTCACGTACAACGACCTCTCGCCGATGGGGGTACAGGTGCCTGATATTCAACACTCCGCTGAGCTCGTGGTCGCGCTCGATCCTCCGCGCCCCGGCAGCGACAGCGAGATGGCCATCCACACCAGCGCCAACGACGAGTTCACCGAGTATGGAGCCGGGGTCGGCGTTCATCTGCAGACCACGGGGTACTACGACGCCTCCGAGTACCGTGGCATCACCTTCTCGGCCCGCGTCGAGGAAGGCTCCTCCAGGCTGCTCGTCGTCACCCTCACCGATCGGCAGGTCCTGCCGGAGGGCGGGAAATGCGGCGGCGAGGGGCAGCCACCCTGCCATGACCCGTTCCACACGACGGTCACGCTGTCGACCGAATGGAAGGACTTCAAGGTTCCGATGGCTTGCCTCGCACAGAGCGGATTCGGTGAGTTTCCATCGCTTCTCGTGACCGAGCTCGAGTCCATCAGTTTCAACTTCGCGGCCAACAAGGCGTTCGACATCTGGATCGACGACGTCCACTTCTACAAGTAGACACCGGTCGCGCCGCTGCCGGCCCGCGCGCCGCTCCGCCCGGGCGGCGCCTCCCCGGGGAGACGGCAGATCCGGCTCAGAGCACGAGCACCGCGAGCAGGCGCGGGCCGTGGAACAGGTCGAACCCGCCGATATCGATCTTGCGGCCGATCGTGTACGTCGTCTCGTCTCCGCGCCTCGTCGCGTGGATGCTGGAGACGATCCCCTGGCCGACCGCCTCGAGGTTGTAGGAGAGCTCGGTGAGCAGGCGGAGGCGGCTGAGGTTCGAGGTCAGGCGGAGCCGGAGCCCGAGGGACAGGTTGCCCGAGAGCGCGATCATCGTCGCCTCGTCGACCTCGCGCTCGCCGTCCGGGACCGCGGGATCCACAGGGAAGGCGTAGCGCACCGGTCCGGCGCCGCCGTAGAGGCCGAGATCGCCGAACGGCGCGAGCCGCGGCCACTCGCCGTTGCCCATCCGCAGGCTGAAGCCCCCCTGGTAGAAGCGCGACGTCACGCTCTGGGCAGGGCTCTGCCGCTCGAAGACGTAGACGTCGCCCGTGCCCGGCTCCCGCTCGCGGAGCGCATAGAAGATGCGCGGGAGCTTGTAATCCATGTACCGGAAGCCGACGAGCAGCTCCTCGAGATAGAGATCGTCCGCGGCCTCCGGGAAGAGCTTCGTCACGTCGAAGCCGACGTCCACCTGGCGGACCAGGAGCTGGAAGGGCGCGCTCGCCACGGCGCCGGCGTCCCGCCCGGTCACCGGATCGACGGCGATCTCGGTCACGTCCCCGGAGGTGAACCGCGCGATCTTGAGGCTCGTGCTGATGCCGACGAGGTCGGCGCCGATGTCGAAGACGTCGCTCGCGAAGCCGTTCAGCCCGATCAGCTTGCCGAGCGAGCTGTCGTACTGGATGTCGCCCCCCGACGAGAACAGCCGGTCCGTCTTGAACCCGGCGTTGAGGCGCGCGGCGTTGCGCACGTGCTCGAAGTCGTACGTGAGCAGGGCCCGGCCGCCGACCATGAACACCGGGTCGACGTCGTAGGCGAGGCGCCGGGTCCTGCCCCGGTAATCGTTGATGCCGCCGGAGGAGTTCGGGCTGGCGAGCTGGTGGAAGAAGAGCAGCTCCACGTCGCTGTTCAGCCGGAGGTGGACGGCGTCGAGGCTGATCGCCCTGCCTTGCTCGAGCAGGCCCTCCTGCATCTCGAAGCCCGCGGCGTCCTCGAGCGGCGTCCGCGCCGGCACGGAGAGCGCCTCGGCGCAGGCGGCGAGCGCCTCCTGCTGCTCCTCGAGGACGCGGGAGACCGCCTCGGCGCGCGCCACGGTGGCCCCGTAGCCGGGCTTGCCCCGCGCGACGCGACGGGCCTGCTTCACGACGTAGGGCGCCACGGCGAGCGCCTCGATGTGCATCCGCAGGAGGAACGACACGGCCTGGAGGGCGTCGCGCGCGATCGTCGCGGCGGGCTCCTGCCCCGCGCTCGCCGCGCGCAGCGCGACGGCCGCGCCCGCGATGTCCCGCTGCGCTCCGGCGAGCGCCAGCCGCCGCGCGGCGGCCCTCCCTCGCGCGGCGGCGATCTCGGGCGTGTCCGGGGCGCCGAGCGGCCTCCCGGCCGAGAGCCGCGCGACGGTCCGCTCCTCGGTGGCGAGCGCCCTGGCGTGCTCCGCGAGCGCCTCCCACGCGGTCGGCAGGGCGCTCGCGGCGCTGGCGGCGCCCCCGCCCGGCGCGGGCGCCGCGAGCGAGGCGAGCGCGTCGAAGAGCCGCGCGAACGCGGGCGGCGCCGGCCGTGGCTCCCTGGAGCGGGCGAGCGCCTCGTCGATCTTCACCCGGTAGAGCTTGGCGAGCGGGACCTCGTACTCCCCGTCGTACGGCGGCGCCTCCTCGAAGCGCTCGCGCAGCCGCTCGCCCTCGTCCTCGTCGAGGCGGAGCGCGGCGACCCACGCGTCCCCCGGGGAGTACGGGGTGCGGCCGAGGACCTCGTCGGCCAGGGAGACCGCTCGTTCCAGATCGAGCGTGCGGTCGTCGATGATCGCGCGGCGGGCGTCCTCGTTCGCGAACGCGCGCGCCGCGCGGACGTTGTACGTCGCGGGGACGCAGGCCGGGGCCGAGGCCGCGACGAGGAGCAGGAGACCTACGAGCGCCGGGCCCGGTCGCACCGGCGGGAGCGTACCACGGCGCGCGAGCGCGTCTCCACGCCGGCGACGGCGGCGCGGGCCCGACAGGCGCGGGCCTGACAGGCGCTGGCGCGCCCCACGCTCACGCGAGCGTGAGGCGCGCGGGCGTGGGGCGCGCCCGCCGGGTCGCGACCGCACTGGACGCCGCGCCGCCGGCCTGCTCAGAATGCGCGGCCGTGGCTGCCAGCCGACCCAGCGAGATCGAAGGCGCGCCGGAAGATGCCTTGCTGTGCCGACCGATCCGCGCAAGACAAGACAGGTCGCTGACGGAGCATGAGCAACGTGTGAAGGAGAAGAACCAGGATGAATGATGCCACATCCAGCTGCGACATCGGCATGATCGGGCTGGCCGTCATGGGCGAGAACGTCGCGCTCAACATGGCCGACCACGGGTTCAAGGTGGCCGTGTACAACCGCACGGTGCAGGTAGCGAAGGACTTCGTCGCGAGGAACCCGAGCACGCCCGGCGGCCTTGTCTACTGCGAGACGCTGAAGGACTTCGTCCGCGCCCTGAAGAAGCCGCGCAAGGCGGTGATCCTGGTCAAGGCCGGTCCGCCGGTGGACATGGTCGTCAAGCAGCTCCTCGAGGCGGGGATCGAGCCCGACGATATCGTCGTCGATCTGGGCAACTCGCTCTGGACGGACACCATCCGGCGGGAGAAGGAGTACGCGAAGCAGTGCAAGTTCTTCGGCTCCGGCGTCTCCGGCGGCGAGGTCGGGGCGCGCTTCGGCCCCTCGCTGATGCCTGGCGGCGACCCCGAGTCGTGGCAGCACCTGGAGCCGATCTGGCGCGCGATCGCCGCCAAGGTGGATCCCGGGACCGGCAAGCCGCTCGAGGGCGCGACCCCCGGCAAGCCGGTGGAGGGCGGCGTCCCCTGCACGGCGTACATCGGGCCGAACGGCGCGGGCCATTACGTGAAGATGGTCCACAACGGGATCGAGTACATCGACATGCAGCTCATCTGCGAGGCGTACACGCTCCTCGACGGGCTGCTCGGGATGTCGAAGGACGAGATGTCGCGCGTGTTCTCCGAGTGGAACAGCGGCGATCTCGACTCGTACCTCATCCAGATCACCGCGGACATCCTCCAGCAGAAGGATCCTGTTCAGAAGGACAAGCCGTTCGTCGACTTCGTCCTCGACACCGCGGGCCAGAAGGGCACGGGCAAGTGGACGAGCAGCAACGCGCTCGACATGGGCATCCCTGCGAACGCCATCGCCGAGGCCGTGTTCGCGCGCTGCCTCTCGGCGCTGAAGGACGAGCGCGTCGAGGCCTCGAAGCACCTCTCGGGTCCGACCCCGGCCCCGGTCGAGGACCGGCAGGGGACGATCACCGCGATCCGCGACGCCCTGTATTGCTCGAAGATCTGCGCTTACGCCCAGGGCTTCCAGCTCATGGCGGCGGCCCAGGCGGAGTACAGCTGGAAGCTCGATTTCGGCACGATCGCGAGCATCTGGCGCGGCGGCTGCATCATCCGCGCCCGGTTCCTCCAGAAGATCACGGAGGCGTACACGCGCAATCCTGGCCTGACAAACCTCCTGCTCGATCCGTACTTCAACGATCAGATCAAGAAGGGTCAGGCCAACTGGCGCAAGGTGGTCTCGATCGCCGCGCAGAACGGCGTCTGGGCGCCGGCGTTCATGTCGGCCCTGTCGTACTACGACGGCTACCGCGCGGCCCATCTGCCCGCGAACCTCCTGCAGGCGCAGCGCGATTACTTCGGCGCCCACACCTACGAGCGCACGGATCAGCCGCGAGGCAAGTTCTTCCACCTCGACTGGCCGCACCCCGCCCGTCCTCAGCTCGATATCAAGGGCACCGGCGGCGGCCACTGATCTTCGCCAGCTCCTCCGTACTCCCGTCCTGAGATAACAAGGCCTGAGCAGGGCCAGCCAGACCGCCCGGCCCCCGGAGAGGGTGTCCGTCGCGCGGGGCAGGGATGGGCAGAACGAGTTCGGCGGGGCCCCGCGCCGCGCGGCGAACACCCCCTCCTCGGGCCGGGCTTCCACGCGGGCCTCTTCGCCCCCCGGGTGGAAGCCCCGCCTCAGGTGAGGCTGAATCGCGGCCGCAGGTTCCGTTCGCGCAGGAAAGGCTCGATGTCGTCCACGATGTCGAGCTGCACGCCCGCCAGGCTCATCGCCGCCGCGATCGTCTGGATGCCCATGCGCCCCAGCTTGTTCATCTCCGGCGGCGGCCGGACGACGATGTGCTCGATCCTGTCGCGCACGCTGAGGCCCCACTGGGTCAGGATCACGCGCGCCTCGGTCTCGTAGCGCACCATGAGCGCCATGTCGTAGATGAAGAACGCCCGCTCGCCCGGGCGCATCACGCTCACGAGCTTCTGGTAGGCGTCCACCGAGATGAACCGCGCGATCTCGCCCGTGGCCACCGTCTCCCGCACGAGCTGCACCAGCATCCCGGCCGGCTGCGTGATCCACACGCCGACGCTCCCGCTGTCGTCGAGCAGGTGCGGCTGCCTTCGGAACGGGGGCTTGTGGCTCGACGGCGGCATCTCTCTAATGACAGTAGCCATTCTGGCGATCACATCCCGTCCCTGGCAACCGGCGGCGCCCCATTCGACCGATCCGGGCGGCAGAGCCGACGCGCGCTGCTGTCTCACAACTCACCGGCCAGCTCCTCCCACATCGTTCACGCGGCGTCATCGTGGTCGTAAACGGCGGATACGGCCAGAAATGTGCGTCCGGCCGTCCGGGGCTGCCCGCGACAGCGGGGGCGCGGCGAGCAGGTGGGCAGGCCGGCGCGCTGGCCGCCACGGAAGGGATCGCGGGAACCCTGGAAGATCGCTGGCTTTTTCCCGCGCACCGCCCCTGCTGCTCAGCCCGGACGCGGTCCGTCCGGGCGCCCCCCGTGCCCGGCGGCGTGCGGCGGGAGACCGCGGCGCATGCCGCCGATCAGGCGAACAGCGCGGCGCAGGCGGATCCGATCAGGTTGACGTGCTCGAGCCGCGCGATCCGGGGCTCGACGCGCGAGCCGAGGAGGGCGCGCAGCGTCTCGTTCACTCGCGGCGCATAGCGCGGGTCGCCCCAGAAGAGGCTGCCTTCGGCGAGGACGCCGAGCCCCGGGGGGCTCTCGAGCACGTCGGCGACCGCCGCGAGCCCCGCCGCCACGAGGTCCGCCGAGCGCTGCAGCAGATCGCCGGCCACCCGCCGCGCGTCCGCCGTGCCCTCCTCGCGGAGCCGCACGAGGTCCGCGGCGCTCGTGAGGGGGGCGTGGTCCGGGCACAGCCGACCGAAGAGCCGCGGCAGGTAGGCCCCGGACACCGCCTTCTCGAAGCGCTGGGCCCCCGGG
Source organism: Sorangium sp. So ce1128 (assembly GCA_051717205.1). Classification (GTDB taxonomy): domain Bacteria; phylum Myxococcota_A; class Polyangia; order Polyangiales; family Polyangiaceae; genus Sorangium. Next base: position 11,303,362 of record CP181432.1, on the reverse strand, counting down.
TTCTCCGAGCTCGCGTCGAGCTCCGCGTCGAAGGGCCGGAGGTGCGGAGGGTTGAAGTTGCCGTTCTCGAGGTTGACCGCCATCGGCGCGACGAAGTGCCCCGTCTTCAGCTTCGGGATGCGACCGGCGGGGAGGAAGGTGGCCATGTTGGTCCCCGTCCCCACGATGAGCCCGATGAACGCCGCGGGCTGCGACCCGCCGTGCGCGAAGGCGCCCCCGAGCAGGCTCGCCACCGTGTCGTTCAGCACCCGGACCGGGCCGGGCCGGAGCTTCCGGGCGGCGAGCGCCCGGCCGAGCCGCTCGCCCACGCTGGTGCCCTCGACCCCCGCGATCTGGACGCCCTTGGTCCAGCGGAGCAGCCGCGCGTCGAGCGACGGCAGCGTCTCCGACGGGTACGAGAAGCAGTAGCCCACCGGCAGGCCGTGCACGGCGCCGAGGCGCTCGACAAGCTCCGCCTGCACGTCGAAGAAGGCGTCGCCCGCGACCTCCGGCCCGCCCGGGAACTTCGCCGGCTCCGGCCCGGAGACGATGCGCGACACGCCGCCCGGCAAGAGCTCCACGACGGCGGCCCGCAGGTTCGTGCCGCCGGCGTCGACCACGACGGCGCGCCCGGTCATCCCCTCCGGCGGCGGCGCGAGGTAGGCGGGGAGCGCGGCGATCTCGGTGCCGGGCGTGGAGAGGCCAAAGACGATGCGCGCCGCCAGGGTGCGGCGGATGTCCTGGAGCTCGGTGAGCGAGAGCTTCATCAGGGGAATTCTTACCCTCGGGCTCCTGAGAAGGAAATAACTTTGCACGTCGCGCCGCGAGCATGCTTGACGCAGGCCTCGCCCGGACGGCTGAACGCCAGCGTCAGGCCGCTGGTGATTGCGCTGTGCGTCACCTGGCGGACGTGGCCGAAGAGCGGTTGTCGTCCACACCGAAGACGACGGGATAGACCACCGTCGCGACGCTCTTGCGATCCGCCGCGGAGGGGAATCGGAGGCCGCGGAAGACCTCGAGCACGCAGCCGATGACCTTCTCGTCGCGGAGCGGCGGCGCGGGCGAGGAAGGCGCCGCCGCGCCGGGCGAGGGGAGCGCGATCAGCAAGGGCGCGTCCGCGGGCGGCCGGTCGGCGTCGCCTGCATACGTCACCTTTCCCTGGCCGTCGACGGCGAGGTGCACGGGTATGCGCCCTTCGAGCTTGGGATTCTGGCGAAGGCCCTTTTCGTAGCAGGCGCGCATGGCGCCGAAGTTCTCCTGGACGACGCGGCGCACGACGTGAGGCGGGATGTGGGCTTTGCCCTTGATCGGCTCATAGGGGTTGCTCTTGCAACGGCCGGCGATGCTCCTCACGACCTTCGCGTCCTTGTCGAGCTCCCGCTCCAGCGCGGCGCGCGCGGCGCCGGCCTTCTTCAGGTTGCGCGCGTTGGCGTTGAGCGACGCCCGGAGCTTGCGGACCGCGGCGCCGGTGCGGGCGAAGCTCTCCCGGACGGCCCTGGCCTCCCGGGCGAGCTCCGGGTCGGCGGCGTGGACCGCGGCCGGGCGGGCCCAGATGTCCAGCCGATCCGCGATCCGCTCCAGCACGTCGGGCGGCGTGCTCAGATCCGATTCCCGGAGCACCTCGATCATCCGCGAGGCCTTCTGCACCTCGGGCCCGAGCGCCTTGCAGTCGGCCTCGATCGAGCGCCCGGGGCGCCCCTTCTCGGGCCTGTCGGCCTTCGGGGAGGGGGCGCGCTCCTTGTCCTTGTCCGGCGCGCGCTCATTCGACGGATTGGGCGACGGACTGGGCGACGGACTGGGCGACGGCCTGGGCGACGGCCTGGCCTCGGGCTTGCTCTCGGCCTTCGAGGCAGGGGTGTGCGCCTTCGCGGGCTCGGGCGCGCCTTCGCGGGCGCGCTGGCTCCCGGGCGACCACAGCGCGACGCGCTCCTTCTCCTCGGGCGAGCGCAGCGCGACGCGGTCCAGGTCGGCCCACGGGGCGGCGTCCCGCGCCTCCACCGTCGAGGTCTCCAGGCGCTGGCGTTCCGGGGCGGCTTCCGTCACAAGCGCGGCGCGGGCGGCGACCGCCGGCTCTCGCCGTGACGGCGCCCCGCCGCAGCCAAGCAAGGTATGAACTCCGACGAGGACGAGCAACGCGCTTCGCATCGGTTCCTCCGACGTGCGTCCGACGTACGATCCGACGATCCGATACAGTACACCGGTCCGATCGGTGTCCGCACGCGAAACGGCGGGGCTCTTCCGGAAGGTGGGATACGCGGGGGCAGGGGCCGTCGCGCATCGCAGGCCCCGCGAGGCCCTGCGAGAGCGCCCCGCAGCGCACGGCTCAGTACGGCGAGGAGGGCGGCCGGGTCACGTTGTCGGGCTTGTCGGCCTTGTCGGGCTCGACGGGCGGGGACCTCGTCGAGGAGGCGATGAGCTCCCGGATGCTCCGCTCCAGCTGCTCTATCCTGATCGGTTTGCTCAGGAACAGCGCGTTTTCCACCTGACGGAGGCTCTCTCGGATGGCCGGGTCACGCGTCCCGGTGAGCAGGATGATCGGGAGGTCGGCGCGGATCTTCCGGACCATGGAGACGAGCGTCAATCCATTGATGTCCGGCAGGTAATAATCGGTGACCAGGACGTCGGCCTGGGTGATGAGCGTCCGGTCCTCCAGCGCGGTCCTGCCATTGAGGAAGCAGTGCACGCGGTGCCCGTCGAGCGAGAGGATGTCCTGCCACCCCTCACACAACTCCTCGCTGTCCTCGACGATGATGATGTTCAGGAGCATGCTCCCACCACCACGTGGACCTGCGTGTTGACCTGCACGCCGGGCATTCATGACGGACTAGCAGCTCACACGACGGGCGTCGAGGGCCCCAGTCCCCAGGGATTGGTCCCGCCCGGAGAGCTGGCCGCGTCCGAGATCCAGCACGGAAGCTCGTGTAAGAATCGTCCTTGGGTGAACTCAGGTAGTCTACGAAAAAAAGCGAACGGAATCAAGCGGATTCAGCTGAGGAACCCCGGGCCTGCGCGCCGCTCATCGACCACCCCACGCTCATCGACCACCCCACGCTCATCGACCAACCCAGAGGCACACGCGCCCACGCCGGTCACGCCCGTGAGGCCCATCGCGCCCGCCTCGCCCCGCGGTCCGCGCGCGTGCGGCCTCAAACTTGCTTCTGGGGTAGCTCCAGCTCGAAGCAGGTATTCTTTTCCTCGATGGCGAGGCGCAGATCGCCTCCGTGGTGTTGCGCAATGTTCCGCGAGAGGCTGAGCCCGAGCCCGGTGCCGTGCTCTTCCTTCTTTGTCGTGAAGAATGGCGTCATGATCTTCTCGGCGAGCGCGGGGTCGATCCCGTTGCCGCTGTCGATGACGCGCACGTAGACCTTGCCGTCCAAGGATCGCGCCTCGATCCGGATCCATCGCTCCCGGAGCGACGAGATGGCGTCCACCGCGTTGTTCATGAGGTTGATGAGGATCTGCACGATCTGGACGGGGTAGCAGTCGATGACGAGCTCTTCCCGCGGGAGATCGAAGCTCAGGTGGACGCTCGCCTGCTGGAGCCGGAAGCCGCTGACGCGGACGGCCTCCCGGATCAGCTCCTGGACGTTGTGGGGGCGGAGCTTCTCCGACTCCATCCTGGTGATCGACTTGAGGCCGGAGATCACGTTGGTGATGTTCTCGACCATGCCGTCGATGTCGGTCGCGACCCGGGCGAGGCGCTCCTTCTCGAGCTGCCCTCGGTCCGCGAGCCTCTTCAGGAGATCGGTCTTCGTGGTGATCACGTTGAGGGGCGTGTTGATCTCGTGGGAAATCCCGGCCGCTACCTCGCCGAGCGAGGCGAGCTTGCTGAACCGCGAGAGCTCTTCCTGCTGGGAGAGAACGATCCGCTGGGTCTGGACACGCTGCGTGACGTCGAAGAGCAGGAGGATGAGGTAACTCGGCTCCTCGCCGCCGAAGCTGATGGTGGCGGTCCTGAGCTCGACCCAGAGCTCGCCGCCCGCCTTCTCCGCGAGGTTGATGGTGAACGACGCGAGCGGCCGCTGGCGGGCCGCCTCCGAGAGCTCGGCGATGCGCGGCGAGTCTGCGCCGCTCAGGACGATCTCGAGCAGCTCGTCGAGCGGCAGCTCGTGGAGCTCGGGCGCGCCTTTGCCGATCTTGTCGGCGAACTCGTTCGAGGCGAAGGTCACCTTGTAGAGCCCCTCGTGCGACTCGAGGATCGCGAGGCCCGCGTTGGACGCGGAGACGACCTTCTTGAAGACCTTGAGTTGCTGCTCCTGCAGCACCCGCTCGGTGATGTCGAGTGCGATCGTGCACACGGACTGCGCGGTGCGCCGGTCGTCGAGCAGGGGGAACTTCGACGACAGCCAGTAACGGAGCTTCCCGCCCATGTGCAGGCTCTCCTCCAGCCACATGGGCGACCGGCTCTTCAGCACCTCGAAGTCGCGCTCTCGCAGCGCGCTGCCGGCCTTCTGGCCGAACAGCTGCTCGTCCGTCCGCCCCAGCACCTCCTTCTCGGAGCGCCCGAGGACGTCGCAGAAGCGCTGGTTGACGTAGACGTAGGCGCCGATCGAGTCCTTCATGGTCACGAGCGCCGGCGTGTTGTCGACGATGGCCGAGAGCCGCTCCTTGCTGACCCGGCTCTGGGTGAGCGCGTGCACGAGCTCGGTGTTGTCGACGAAGCTCAGGACGAGCCCGTCCACCTCGCCCTTCGACCCGTCGATGAGCTGGACGCACGCCTCGAAGTGCCGGTCGAGGACCTCCAGCTGGAGCCGCATGGGCCGCCGCTCGCGCAGGCTCTCGCCGATCATCTCGATGACGGGCTCGACGCTGAGGTGCGAGAGGGCGGCGCGGATGTGCTGGCCGCGATCCACCTCCGAGATGCGGAAGAGGTAGCGCGACGCGGGGTTATAGTCGGTCAAACGGAGGTTCTTGTCGACGACGAGGAGGGGATAGGCGATCGCGTTCTGGATGGCGACGAGCCGCTGGTTGAGCGTCATCAGCTCGGAGGACTTGACGTTGATCTCCTGGTTCAGCGTCGTCAGCTCCTCGTTCGCCGACTGGAGCTCCTCGTTCGTCGTCTCGAGCTCCTCGTTCGTCGTCTCGAGCTCCTCGTTCGTCGACTGGAGCTCCTCGTTGGACGACTGGAGCTCCTCGTTGAGGGCCTGGAGCTCCTCGCTCGCTGTGTCGTGCTCCTCGATGACGGCCTGGAGGTGCTCCCGCGCCGCCGCGAGCTCCTGCTCGAGCCGCCGGATCTGCCCCTCCGGCGCGAGGCGGGAGCTCGCGCCGGTCGCCTTGACGGGGCGGAGCGCGTCGTGCGGCGCCTGGCTGAAGCAGATGATGAACTCGACCCGGCCGTCGGAGGGGAGCGGGACGACGGTGAGCTGGATCCTCCGCTCCTCGCGGTCGATGACGAACGTGTGCCGCTGGTCCCCCTTCGTGGCGTGGCCGGACCGCTCTGCCCGGTGGAGCAGCGCGCTGACCTCGACCGCCACGTCGGACGGCAGCAGCTTCTGGATCGTGACGGAGGGCTCGCCCTTCGGGAAATGCAGGTACCGGTTGGCGCCCCCGAAGACGTGCCGCACCCGGTGGCCCTGGTCGACCAGGACCGAGTCCGGGGCGAAGCCGTTCACCATGGAGGTGAAGAGATCCATGGCCGTGGTGGACTGGCGATCCTTCGTGATGAGCGCGCTCTCGCGGTTGAACTCCTGCCTCGAGTACGAGCGCGGGAGATCGCCCTTCTTCGCGGACCGGACGAAGATCTTCGCGTTCTTGTCCGTGAGCTCGAAGAGATCGCTCAAGGTGGTCGCGGACTCGGATTTGCCGAGGAACAGGACAGCCTGGTTGTTCATCGCGAAATGGAACGTCTTGAGCGTGTGCTCCTGCAGGTGGGAGTTGAAATAGATCAAGACGTTGCGGCACGAGGCGAGATCCAGCTTGAGGAAGGGCGGGTCCTGGGCGACGTCGTGGCGCGCGAAGACGATGGCGTCGCGGACGTAGTCCTTGATCCTGAACCACTGGTCCTGCTCGTCGAAGTAGCTGGACCGCAGCCTGGGCGGGATCTCGGCGACCGACGCCTGCTGGTAGAGCCCCTTGCGCGCGACGGACATCGCCTGCTCGTCGATGTCCGTCGCGAAGATCTGGACGTTGAGCTGCTTGTTCGCCTTCGCGAGCGCCTCGAAGACGAGGATGGCGATCGAGTACGCCTCCTCGCCCGTTGCGCAGCCGACGACCCAGGCGCGGAAGCTGTCGCCGGTCCGCTTCTGGTCGATCCGCTCCGCGATGGCGCCCGCGAGGGCCTTGAACGAGTGCTCGTCGCGGAAGAAGGAAGTGGCCGAGATCAGGATGTCCTGGAAGAGGAGCCTGCTCTCCTCGGGGCGCACGCGGAGGTACTCGGCGTAGGCCTCGATCGACTCGCAGCGCGTGGCGATGACCCGCCGCTCGATCCGCCGGCGCACAGTGGACTGCTTGTACTGGGCGAAGTTGACCCGGCTCGCCTTCTCCAGGAAGGAGAGGATGCTGTGGTACGGGTCCTGCTGGCTCAGGCTGAGCTGCCGGAGCGAGGCGTCCGGCTGGTCCTGGCGGCCGGCGAGCTCGTTGAACTTGCTGAGCTGATTGGCCATCTCCTCCAGGCCGAGCTCGAGATCGACGGCGCCCGTCTGCTTGGCGGCGCGCGGCATCCCGTCGTACTTGGCCGACTCGGGGGTCTGGCAAATGGTGACCCCGCCCGCGGCCTTGATGGCGAGGACGCCCTGCGCGCCGTCCGACCCCGTCCCCGAGAGGACCACGCCGATGGCGTTCTCGCCGTAGTGCTCGGCGATCGACTTGAAGAACAGGTCGACCGACGGCTTCGGGCCGACCTTGGTCCCGGGCTTCCGCAGGAGGAGGGCGCGGCCGTCGGCGATCACATCCGCGTTGGGCGGGGTCACGTAGACCGTGTTCGCGCAGAGATCCTCGCCCTCGGTGACCTCTTTGACGCTCAGGGAGGTGGAGTGGCTGATGATCTCGACCAGCCGACTCCGGTGCTGGGGCGCGAGGTGCTGGACGATGACCAGGCTCATTCTGTCGGCGCTCTTCAGGCCGCCAATCAGGACTCGGAGCGCCTCGAGGCCTCCGGCGGAGGAGCCGATCCCGACGACGGAGGAGGAGCTGACCTGGGCGAGGGGCTCGCGCGGCGCAGGCTCGCGCGGCGCAGGCCCGCCGGCGGGGCCGAGCGCTCGAGCATCCAGCTTCGGTGCGACCTGGGCATTCGCCGGCTTCTTCTTCCTGCTGGATGGCCGCCTGGCGCGGCTGCTGTTCTTCGTTCTCATGGACAACAGAGCGCGAGGGAAACGGGGGAGTGAGAATTGAGAATATCGGACGCGCGCGTAGGGAGCCATCCGATACCACGCTGCGCGCGCCGACGCAGGGATCCGTGGACGCCGGGCGCGCCGCTCGCGATCGCGGCGCGCGGCGGCGGGGATTGCGTCGGCGGCGCGCAGGGGGCTGCCGCGCGGGGCGGGGATCGTGCAGGATACAGGGTGCCTTACGCGGACGGACGCGAGAGGCAGTCGAGAGTGTACAAGGTGAGCAAGCGCGAAAAGAACGGCCGCAGCGTGGGCGGGAAGGACGATCAGGGCAGGGGCGAGGGCGAGCTCGCCGAGGCGGCGCGCGCGCTCGAGCGGGAGCTCCTCCGCTTCGAGGAGCTCGCGGAGTCGGCGCGACGGCTGTCGCTGGACACGCGCAAGGGCATCGAGCGCGCGGCGAAGTCGACGACCGAGGCCGCGGAGGCGCAGCAGCGCGTGAGCGTGGCGCTCGGGTCGCTGATCGCGGCGATCGCCGCGGCGCGGGATCGCCACGAGGCGACGGCCACAGCGCTGGCCGCGCGCGGGGAGGAGATCAAGCGGCGGGCCGAGCAGCTCGGGGAGCTGTTCCAGCGCTTCGCGGCGCTCGGCGAGGAGGGGCGGGGCATCAACCAGCTGGTGCAGGAGACCGCGGCGCGCCAGCGTGAGGCGACGAGCCCGGAGCAGATCGGCGAGGTGGTGGCGGCCATGGACGAGGTGGAAGGGCGCATGGCGCGCCTCGCGGACGACGCGCGCGAGCTGGCTCAAGCGGCGACGGCGGCGGGGATCGTCGATCTCGCCGAGCAGGCGGACGGGATGCGGCAGCAGGTGACCGCGATGCGGAACAAGGTGGGGCTCCTGCGGAAAGGGATGATCGCGCGGCTGTCCGGGGGGACGCCGCCGAACTAGAGGGAACGCGGGGGGGCTTGGGCGGGACGAGGTGCCGAGGCGCCCGGCCCGCGGAGAGGGGGTCCTTCGCGCGGGGCGGGCACGGGCCGAACTCGCCTGGGACGTCCTGTGCCCGACGTGCTGCGCACGCCGGGCACAGGACGTCAATTGGGCTCGAACATCAGCCCGTGCCCACCCCGCGCGAAGGACCCCCTCTCCGCGGGCCTACGGTTATGTCGCTAGCCACGGGGGGGCTCGCGGCAGAGCGTGAAGTAATGATCCAGGGGCTTCTCGCCCTTGAACGCGGCGCCGATGGACACGTCCTTCGAGAGACGACGCATGAAGTCGCGCGTTCCGTCGTAAACGACGGATTGAAGACCCTTGCTGTTCGGGACGACAGGAGGCCAGCCGGCAGGCACCGGGCCGTCAGGGACCTGGAAGTAGTCGATCACGATCGCGCCACGCTCCTGCCAGGACTGGTTGCCCGCAGTGGGGACCGCGACGAAGAACCCCGGACCAATCCAGGAACGCGTGAGCCCCTCGTTGTAACCGAAGAGACGAGCGCTGCCGTCCTCAGGGAGCGCAAAGCGCTTCTCGAAGAAACGAAACGGCGAGGGAAGAGGAAGGCTGTTCCTCCCCTTGTGATGAACCCCCACCCGACGCGGGGTGCCGTCCAGGACGAAGAAGTCGAGCGTGAGCGCCGGGGCGCGGCTCGCGGCGGCGTACAGCGCGCGCTGATCCGCACGGCTCGTCGTCGACAGGGCGCGGAGGCGTTCGTCGTGCGTCAACCCGTCGAGGTACTCGGCGATGCGGGCCACCGGGGCGTTCTGGCGAAGAAGTTGAATGAGCTCTGACATGGGCAGGCGAGCATAGCAGCGCCCAGTTGTCGCGCAGGTGGCCTCACGTGAAGCAAGGTTGACCGGGCGAGGCCTGTCGCGGCGAGGGCTTCAGCGGCAGTCGGCGGGAGAACGCAGCAGGGCGGCGGCAGGAACGGTCAGCTCCGCGCCGTCGAGGCCGGCGACGAAACGGGCGAAGGCCTGCCCGTCACCGGCCGTCAGCGCGAACGCCGCACAGACGGCAGCGGGATGGACGGAGCGGGCCGCGCGCGAGCGGAGCACGCGAGTCAGGCACGCCAGCGCCTCCGCGTTGCCAGCCGCCGTGGGCGCCGCCGAGGCCACCACGGCGCGGAGAGCCGCGCCGAGGACGTCGGAGACGTCGGTCGCGCCAAGCACGCCGGCGAAGAAGGCGCGCCACGCAGGGAGAGCGGCGGGGTCGAGCCCGTCGAGATACGCGGTGAGGTGCCGGATCGCGAGCACGCGGGCGCGCACGGAGCTCGACGCCAGCGCGACCTCCCCCCACGCGAGGAGCGCGCGCTCGGGCGGCAACCTGAACTTGGAGAGGAACAGGAGCCGCGCGTCGGAGACGCCGCCCGACGCGAGCCCAGTCTCGAGCGCGGCCCAGTCCTCGGCGAACAGCGCCTCGGGCGACAGGACAGCTCCGCACGCGGCGTAGCTGTCGACGTAGTCGAGCCCGTAGCTGTGCGGCGCGGCGGCGAGCGCGCCGGTGAGCACGCGCGACCACGCGTCGCGGACCTTGACGTCGAGGCCCGGCGCGCCCGCGGCGTCGCACGCCGCCGCGAGCGCCACGGCCCTGGCCGCCTCGCCGTCGAGGTCGCCCACGAAGGCATCGAGCTGATCAGGGGCGAGCCCCTCGGGCAGGCCGTGCCGGAGCGCGGCGAGCTGGTGCGCGCCCCCGAGGTCGAGGAAGCGCGAGACGCCGTCGGGATCGGACGGCACGCGGAGCGGGGCGACGCGCATCGCGTAGGCCTCGATGTCGCGCTCGGCGCCGAGGAAGGCCCACTCGGGGTGGCGATCCAGCGGGTCGACGACGAGGAGCTCGGAAGGATGCGCGGGCGCGACCTCGGCGCGCTCGCCCGACGCGAGCGTCTGCACGCGGGTGAGGCCGTCCCCGGCGAGCCACGCGAGCTCCAGGGGCGCGACGAGCGCGCCCTCGGGGTCGCGCAGCGTCACGAAGGCCCCGCCGGAGGGCGCGGCCTCGACCGCGAGCGACGGGAGCTCCCTCGCCGCGACCGCGCGCCGCGCGCGGGCCGTCGCCTCCGGGCCAAGCGCCGGCGCGAAGGCGTCGAGGAACTCGTCCGTGCCGATGCTGCCGAAGCGGTGCGCCTCGAGGACCCCGCGGAGCGCCGACCAGAACGCCTCCTCGCCGGTGAGGCTGCGGATCTGGGTGAGCAGCCAGGCCGCGCGGCCATAGGGGCCGCTCGTGTACTTGTCGCCCGGCGCGAGCGCCGGATCGCGGACGGCGTCGCCTCCCTGGAGGCCGAGCTCGTCGCCGTTCAGCGTCCCCACGCGGCTCTCGTCCGTGTAGACGCGCACGCCCTCCTGCTCGAGCAGCGTCGCCATGCCCTCCTTGATCCAGAGATCGTCCCAGGTCTCCACCGTCACGAGGTCGCCGAACCACTGGTGCGCGAGCTCGTGCGTCGTGAGCAGGAGATCGGAGGCGAGCGCGGGCTGCGTGCTCCGCTCCTCGCGCTGGAAGCTGATGCCCGCGTGCTCGATGCCCCCCGCCGAGAAGTCCGGCAGGAGCACGAGCGCGTACTTCTCGAAAGGGTACGGCACGAGCAGCTCCTCGAAGCGGCCGATCGCGCGCGCGAGCTCGTCGACCATCTCGCCGTGATCGCCGGGGAGCCCGCGGCGGCGCCAGACCGCGATGGGGAGGTCGCCCTTCGCCCCGCGCTCGACCTCGAAATCGCCGATCGCGAACGCCATGAGGTAGGTCGGCAGCGGGTAGGCGGTCTCGTAACGGACGAGGTGGCCCGAGGCCCCGACGTCGTCGTCGCCCACGAGATCGCCGTTCGCGATCATCGCCTCGCCGCCGTCGACGCGCATGGACGCCGAGAACAGGGCCCGGTCCGCGGGCGCGTCGTGGCAGGGCATCCACCGCGGCGCGCCGAGCGGCTCGGACACCGTGTAGACGGCGCGCACGGCGACCGGGTCGCCCAGGCGCGCCGGCACCGCGCGGAGCGCGTCGCCGGAGAGCGCCTCGTAGTCGATCTCGATCGCGATCGGCTCGCCGCGCGTCGCCTCGGGCACGCTCGAGAGGTCGATCGCGAGCGCGCGGCGCGACGGGTCGATCGCGTGCGGGAGCGCGCCGCCGCCCTGCTGCCGGACCTCCTTCACCTCGGCCACGGCGCTGTCGAGCACGACGCTCCGCGGGCCGTCTCCGGTGAACGACAGCGTGAGGCCCAGCGTCGCGACGAGGCGGCTGCGCTCCCAGTCGAACTCGCCCCGGAGGTCGTAGCGCTCGACGTCGAACGCGCTGCCCTCGAGCGGCGCGGGGCCTTCTCCCGAGCACGCAGCGACGAGCGATCCAAGCAGCAGGCAGGCGGCCCGGAACGCTCCGGGGCGGTGTTTCTGGACGGTGCAGTGCATCGGGTCTCCTCGGTCGAAGAGGGCTTCACCTCGCGCGGCCGGGTCGCGCGAGCTCGGAGCGCCCGAGCATGGACCGGCGCGGCGACGCGTAACTGACCGCGGGACAGTTACAGAAACCGCGGCCGTGGCCAAGCGGCGGTGAGCGCGCCGGAGGCCGCGGCGAGAAGCCGGGCATGAAAAACGGGAACGCTCGGTCGCCTGCACCACGGTCGCGCGGTGAGCGCGGCGCGTGCGGTGAGCGCGGTGAGCGCGGTGGGTGCGGCGCGTGCGGTGAGCGCGGTGGGTGCGGCGCGTGCGGCGCGTGCGGCGCGTGCGGCGCGTGCGGCGCGTGCGGCGCGTGCGGTGAGTGCGGTGAGTGCGGTGAGTGCGGCGCGCGCGGTGCGTGCGGTGAGCGCGGTACGCCGAAGCGTCGACGGTCGTCCGGCGCGGCGCGCGTGGGCGAGCGTCTCGCGCGGTCTACCCGCGGAAAACGCGCGCCATCGCGGGTGCGTACCCCTGCGCACCATGGGCGCAAATCGCCTTTCATTTGTAAGGGTTGCGGCGACCTGTGCGAGGATGCTCGCCGCCATGGCACATCACACAGAGGGGTGGGTGAGGGGGCGCTCGTTCGCGGCGCCGCTGGCTCTGGGCGCGGCGCTCGCCGTCGCGCTCGTCCCGAAGAGCTCGTCCGCTCAGACGTGGACCGGCGGGCGGACGACGCCGGTGCTCGACGAGATCGTCGCGATCGACCAGACCGGGGAGCCGCGCTGGCCGTACGGCCACGAGGACGTCGCGGGCGACGGCGAGGCGACCTTCGCGCAGCCGGAGCGGTCGATCGACTTCCGCACCGCCTACGCGATCGCCGACGCCGGGCGGCTCTGGGCGCGTGGGTACGTGTCGGAGACGACCGCGATCGGCGGCGAGGTCACGCTCTTCGTGTTCATCGACGCCGACAAGAACCGGGGGACCGGCGGCACGGCCCAGGCGCCGGAGATCGACGCGCGCTTCACGGCCGACGAGTCGATGGGCGGCTACGAGGTCGTGCTCGGCGTGAAGGGCGACGGCACGCGCTCGGGGGTCTGGTCCTTCGCGGCCGCGTCGGGGATGTACGAGCCCGTCACGGTCAACGAGATGCAGGTCGCGACCGAGGCCGGGACCGACGTCGACCCGCTGCTGATCGGCGACGCGAGGCGCGGGTACGCGCAGGGGTCGATCGATCTCGCCATCGCGGGCGTCAGCGCGGCGTGCGAGGCGAACCTGTACTTCCGGTCGGTGAGCGGCGCGGCGGACAGCGGGCTGGGCGATCTCGACATCGGCATCTCCGCCCCGTGCGTGGCCGACGACACGGACGACGATCGCGTGCCCGACGTGATCGTGCCGCCCTCCGGCTGCACCCGCGACGCGGACTGCGCCGGCGCGGGCGTGTGCGTCGAGGGCGACTGCGTGCTGCCCGTGTCGTGCACCGACGACGCCGACTGCGACGCGGACGAGGACTGCTCGCCCGACTACCGGTGCGTCCCCACGCCGTCGGGGACCTGCACGTCGAACGATGACTGCGGCGACCTCGTGTGCGTGGCCGGGCAGTGCGGCCCGTGCTCGCTGGGCGGCGTCCAGTGCGGCGCAGACGAGCGCTGCGCGCCGACCGGGCGCTGCGTCGAGGGCGCGGCGTCGAGCGGCGCGGGCGGGCCCGGCGAGCCGGACCTCGACGATGGCGAGGCGGTCCAGGGCGGCGCCTGCGCCTGCACCGCCGGGCCCGCGCCCTTCGGCGGGGGCGCCCTCTCGCTGCTCGCCATGGGCGGGCTCGCGCTCGCCTGGCGCCGGCGCCCGCGCCGCGGAACCGGGGCTGACCGATGAAGAGGAGACCCATGCGCGCACCGATCATCGCCGCCATCGCCTGCACCGTCCTCGCCGCCGCGACGAGCGCGTCGGCGCAGGAGACGGACATCGACATCGAGCGCTTCAAGCCCGCCGTCACGCACGACGCCTTCGTCGTCACCGAGGGCTCCGGCGTCCGCGAGCCCGCGGATCCGTGGGAGCTCGGGCTGCTCCTCAACTACGCGCGCAACCCGCTCATCGTCGCGACGGGCGCCGGCGACCTGCGAACCCAGATCGTGAGCGGCCGCCTGGGCGCCGACCTCATGGCCTCGGTCACGATCGCCGAGCCGTTCGCGCTCGGCCTCGACATCCCGTTCTTCCTCGCGCAGTCCGGGGAGGGCTCGCCGTCGTTCGCGGGCCTCGGCGACATCCGGCTCGTGCCGAAGCTGCGCCTGCTCGACGACCGCGACTCCATCGGCCTCGGCCTCGTGGCCGAGCTGCGCGTGCCCACGCACACGGGCGACTTCTCGGGCGGCGCGCGCAACGTCGTGTTCTGGCCGCGCATCGTGCTCGATCACCGCTTCGCGCCCGGGCTGCGCTTCGGCGTCAACGCGGGCGTCGCGATCCGCGAGGAGACGACGTACTCGAACGTCGAGGCGGCGAGCGAGCTGACGTACGCCGCGGCGCTCGGCTACCGCTTCGGCGGCATCGATGGGAAGGTGGAGATCGGCGCCGAGGCGAACGGCGGCATCGGGCTCGCCGCGGACGACATGGCGGTGGAGGAGACGCCGCTCGAGGCGCTCGGCTACGTGAAGATCAACCCGAGCGAGGAGTGGGAGATCGTCGCGGGCCCGGGCATCGGCGCGCTGGCCGGCTACGGCGTGCCGATCTTCCGCGTGTTCGCCGGCGTGAAGTACACGCCTACCTCGCACGACGGCGACCATGACGGCGTCGACGACGAGCGCGACCAGTGCCCTGACGTCCCCGAGGACCGCGACGCCGACTACGACAGCGACGGCTGCCCCGAGGAGGACGCCGACGACGATCAAGACGGCGTGCCGAACGCGGACGACGAGTGCCCGGACGAGAAGGAGACGATCAACGGCGTCGAGGACGACGACGGCTGCCCGGACAAGGGCGATCCGCGGGTCACGTACGAGCAGGGCGAGTTCGTGATGCGGGACACTATCCGCTTCCGTACCGGCTCGGCCGAGCTCGAGCCGGAGTCGTACAAGACGCTGGACCAGGTGGCGCTCGTCATGAAGGCGAACCCCGAGATCGAGCGAGTGAGGGTCGAGGGGCACACCGACGAGACCGGCACGCGCGAGCTGAACCTCGAGCTGAGCCAGCAGCGCGCGGACACGGTCCGGAACTACCTCATCCAGAAGGGCGTCAGCCCCGGCCGGCTCACGGCGGAGGGCTTTGGTCCCGACAGGCCGCTCGCGGAGGGCGACGACGACGCGAGCCGGGCGAAGAACCGACGCGTGGAGTTCGTGATCGACGAGTGAGGCGCCGCGCTCGCCCCGGAGCGCGCCCCGCCTCTCTCCCGCCTCGCTGCGTGTCGCCGCCGGCCCCCGCCGGGCCGGCAGCGACCGCAATCCAGGACACCTGGGCACCGGATAGCTTCAGCCGATGTTCGCGGGGGCGCTCGCCCGCCTGCCCGCCCCCGTGGACCCCTGCGCCCGCGAGCTCGCCGCTCGCCCCGTCGTCCTCGCGCGACGTGGCGTTCTCCCGCGGCGAGAGAGCGACCGAGACAGGGCGAACCCTCTCGTGCTCCCCCTTTGCACGGAGAGCGAGGCGCGCCCCGTCACGGACGTCCGACGCAATGGATCTATAAAATTCCGCTCACCGGTTGCGCACAGGTAATGGGGCTTGCTCTCGGATCGCGATGCACCGAGACGCCGAGCGTGCTAGACGCCATCTTCCTTACGCTCGTCGTGTGTTGCCGGATTGTGTCTGCCGGCCAGGCCGGCGCTGCGGAGATCCCTGGGCTGCTCAACCTGCCTGCGCTCCAGATCGAGTCCCGCGTGCGATCCCGGAGCGCGTGTGTATCAGGTGATGCGTCGAGGTAAGCGCGATGAAGTGCAATGAGGGGCCTTGCTCATCCACTGCCCTCCGCGCTACGTATGGACGGACGGGAGAGCTCGGCGATGACAGAAGAGCCGTTTGGGCAGCGTGCGGAGTCAGCAGCGGGTGCTCCCGATCCTTCCGAGGGGTCGAGCGCGGCGGGGGAGTCCGTGGACGAGCTCAAGGCCGAGATCGCGCGCCTGCGCGCCCGCGTGGCGGACCTCGAATCGGCGCCGAGCCAGGCCGCCTCGCCCGCCGGCCCGGAGCCGGTCGTCGCCGAGAGCGCCGGGCAGCATAGCTATGACTATCTGCTGGCGCTCGTGAACTATGTGCCGAACATCTTCTTCATCAAGGACCTCGACCATCGCTATGTAGCGATCAGCAAGCTCGGGGCGCAGTATCAGAACAAGACCCCTGACGAGATCATCGGCCGCAGCGAGAGGGACCTGTTCCCGCAGGAGATCGCCGACAAGATGATCGCGGAAGAGCACGAGGTCCTCTCCACCGGCAAGCCGCTCGAGTACGAGCATGAGCTGGCGTACTCGGACGGACAGCGGTACTTCTATTGCGTCAAATTCCCCATCTACAACACGAAGGGCGCGCCGCTCGGTGTAGGCGCCTTCATCCGGGACATCACCGACATGAAGCGCGTCGAGTTCGAGCGCCTCGCGATGAAGGAGCAGGTGATCAGGGCGCAACAGGCCGCGATCCGCGAGCTGTCGACGCCCCTCGTGCCGCTCGCGCCGGGGGTGATGGCGATGCCCCTCGTGGGCACCATCGACAGCGTGCGGGCCCACGAGATCCTGGAGACGCTGCTCGACGGGATCGCCAAGCAGAGCGCCCACACCGCCATCCTCGACATCACCGGCGTCCGCGTCGTGGACACCCAGGTCGCCAATGCGCTCGTCAGCGCCGCTCGAGCGGCGCGGCTGCTCGGCGCTCGCGTGGTGCTCACGGGCATCAGCCCGGCCGTGGCACAGACACTCGTACATCTGGAAGCCAAGCTGGACGGAATCATCACCCTGGGTACGCTGGCGAACGGCATCGCTTACGCGCTCCAGGACGCGAGGAGCGCGAGCAAGCCGGCCGCGAGCCGGGGCACACCCAACGCCGGCGGCGAGATCGCATCGAAGCCCAGGGAGCCGTCGCT
This sequence comes from Sorangium sp. So ce1128, assembly GCA_051717205.1. Taxonomy (GTDB): domain Bacteria; phylum Myxococcota_A; class Polyangia; order Polyangiales; family Polyangiaceae; genus Sorangium. The sequence continues at coordinate 11,286,734 of CP181432.1, read as the reverse complement.
CGCCACATGACAAGCGGTCGGCGCCGGGCCGACGTCTGTCACACGGCTGTCACATAGAGGCGAGCTCCAGCGCCGCGCTACTGCCGGCCCCGCAATGGATCCGACTCGCCTGCTCGCGAGGCGGCGTCTGTCACAGCGCTCACCTGCGAGCGAGCGCTGTGACAGACGCCGGCCCCCGCAATGGGGCCTCCTCGCCTGCTGGCTGACCGGCCGAATGGACGCCGGACCGCGCTCTGCGTCGGTCCAGGCACCTGCGGGCCAGACCGGCTGAATGCCCCACCGCCTCGGCCGACAACCGCCTCCGCGCCCGCCGCCATAGCGCCGCGCGCCGCGCCGCCAAGATCGTGCGATCGCCGGCGGTGGTCTATCTCGAACAGCTCGAGGCGACGCGATCGCCGCGCCGAGACTCGGACCCTGAGATCTCGAGCCGTGACCCGTCAGGCAAAGGACACCCATGGTCATAATTTGTTCGGTGCCTTTCACAAGAGTGTCGAGGAGCGCCAAGCGCGCTTCCTTGAATGCATGTGTCCTCGTGCGCATCGATTCATATCGAGGTGGCGTAACCCTCGTTGATGAGACAGGATAGTGATTGAGGCGACGACTGTGAGGGCGGCGACGATCGGGCGGCGCTGAGGCGCGGCGCCCTCCGGGAGCTGGCCCTGTCTCCCTTCGCCTGGATTCGTCGTCCGGGATCCTTGCGCCGATCATCCATCCACCTGCTGCCCGACAGCCGAGGCAATCACATGTACGCACACAGTGTGGCCCGCACAGCGGAGCACATCCGGGACTGGCTCGTCCGCCGTCTCGCGGCCGCAAGAGGCGCCGACCCGCGGACCGTGGATGTCCATGAGCGGTTCAGTCGTTATGGCGTCGACTCGCAGGGGGCCGCGGGGCTCGTCGCCGAGCTCTCGCAGATGCTTGGCCGACCGCTGTCGCCCACCTTGATCTGGGAGCACCCGACCCCGGAAGCCCTGGCGCGCCACCTCGCCGGCCCGGCGGCGCCGGAGCGCCCGACGATGAACGCGGGCCTTCCTTATAACGAGGACGAGCCCATTGCGATCGTCGGCGTGGCCTGCCGCTTCCCCGGAGCCCCGGGCCCGGGCGATTACTGGCGGCTCCTCCGCGGCGGGGTCGACGCGATCAAGGAGGCCCCGCGGTCGCGGTGGGATCCGGACGCGCTGTTCCACCCCGATTCCTCGCAGCCAGGAAAAATGAATACCCGCTGGGGCGGCTTCCTGGACCGGATCGACGAATTCGAGCCACAGTTCTTCGGGATCTCGCCGCGGGAGGCGATCCACATGGACCCCCAGCAGCGGCTCATGCTGGAGCTGGCCTGGGAGGCGCTGGAGGACGCGGGGCTCGTCGCCGGGGAGCTCAAGGGCAGCCGGACTGGCGTGTTCTTCGGCGTGGCCTGGACCGATTACGCCGTGTTGGTCCATCGCGGCGGGCTCGGGGCGCTGGCCCAGCACACGGTGACGGGGTTCCACCATAGCATCGTGGCCAACCGCGTCTCGTACGTGCTCGGCCTGGAGGGGCCGAGCCTCGCCGTGGACACGGCGTGCTCCTCGTCCCTCGTGGCAATGCACCTCGCGTGCGAGAGCATACGCCGGGGAGAATCGGCGCTCGCGATCGCCGGCGGCGTGAACCTGAACATCATCCCGGAGAGCACGGTGGGGGTGTCCAAGTTCGGCGCGCTGTCGACGCAGGGGCGGTGCTTCACGTTCGACGCGCGCGCGAGCGGGTACGTCCGAGGCGAGGGAGGGGGCGTGATCGTCCTCAAGCCGCTCGCCCGCGCCATTGCGGACGGCGACCCCATCTACTGCGTGATCCGCGGCAGCGCGATCAATAACGATGGAGCGAGCAATGGCCTGACCGCGCCGAGCCCCGCCGCCCAGGAGGCCGTGCTTCGGGCGGCCTACGCGCGTGCCGGCGTGGATCCCGCCGCGGTCGATTACGTCGAGGCGCACGGCACCGGGACCCTGCTCGGCGATCCCATCGAGGCAAGGGCGCTCGGCGCGGTGCTCGGCGCGGCGCGGCCGGCCGGGAGGCCGCTGCTCGTCGGATCGGTGAAGACCAACATAGGGCACCTCGAGGCCGCGTCGGGCGTGGCTGGCCTCATCAAGGTGGCGCTCTCCCTGAAGCACCGGGAGCTGCCGCCGAGCCTCCATTTCGAGACGCCGAACCCGTATATCCCCTTCGCCGAGCTGCGCCTCGACGTGCCGCGCGCGCTCGGCCCGTGGCCCGCGCCGGACAGGCCCGGAACGGCGGGGATCAGCGCGTTCGGCTTCGGGGGGACGAACTGCCATGCCGTGCTCGAGGCGCCCTGGGCGCCGCCGGCGGAGCTGCTCCCGCTCTCCGCCGGGAGCCCAGAGGCCCTGCGGTCGCTCGCCCGGGAGGTCCTGGACCAGATCGCGGGGCCGGGCGAGCCCGCGCCGCTCCCGGTGCTGTGCCGCGCGGCGGCGGCGCGGGCGGGCGGAGCGCCGCACCGGCTGGCGGCGACGGTCCGCTCCCGCAAGGAGCTCCGGCGGCTGCTCGAGCGGTACCTCGCGGGGGAGGCAGGGCCAGGGCTCTCGGCGCGCGAGGCCGCCCAGGAGCCGGGCGGGAAGCCGGTCTTCGTGTTCCCCGGCCAGGGCTCGCAGTGGGCCGGCATGGGCCGGGCGCTCCTCCACCGCGAGCCCGTGTTCAGGGCGGTCATGGCGCGCTGCGACGCGCTGATCCAGCAGCACGTGGGCTGGTCGCTGCTCGCGCTCCTCACGGAGCAGCGGGGCGCAGGGCGCCTCGACGACATCGATGTGTCCTGCCCCGCCATCGCTTCGGTCGAGATCGCGCTCGCGGCGCTGTGGCGCTCCTGGGGCGTCGAGCCCGCCGTCGTGGTGGGGCACAGCATCGGCGAGGCCGCGGCCGCGCACGTCGCCGGCGCGCTGAGCCTGGAGGACGCCCTGCTGGTGAGCTGCACGCAGGGGCGCGTGATCGCGCAGATCCGCGGCCGCGGCGCCATGGGGCTCGTGGCCCTGCCCTGGGAGGACGCCGGCCGCGCGCTGGCCGGTCACGAGGGGCGCCTGTGGCGCGCGGTCCGCGAGAGCCCGAGCTCGACGGTCGTGGCCGGGGACCCGGCGGCGCTGTCCGAGCTGTTCGCCGCGCTGGCGCAGCAGGGCGTCTTCTGCCGCCAGGTGCACACGGACGTCGCGGCGCACACCCCGCAGGTCGACGCGCTCCGGGAGGAGCTGCTCGAGCGCCTGCGCGGCGTGAGGCCGGGCCCGGCGTCGGTGCCGATCGTCTCCAGCGTGACCGGCTCGCTCGTCGACGGCGAGCGGCTCGACGCCGCGCACTGGACGCGGAACCTCGCGGATGCGGTGATCTTCGGCGACGGCGTGTCGGGGCTCCTGGAGGAGGGGCACACGACGTTCGTCGAGGTAAGCCCGACCCCTCTGCTGAAGCGCGCGCTGCAGGCGTGCGCCGAGCACGCCGGCCGGCAGGCGCTCGTCCTCCCCTCGCTCCGCCGCGGCGAGGACGAGCGCGCCGTGCTGCTCGACTCGCTCGGGGCGCTCTACACCGCCGGGCACCCGGTGCGCTGGCAGGCGCTGTACCCGGCCGGCGAGGAGCCGGCGCAGCTCGTGGCCCTGTCGGCGCACCGGCCCGAGGCGCTCGCCGCGCTGGTCGAGGCGCACCGGGACCTCCTCCGGGACGACGCGGCGGACGCGACGGGCACGGCGGACGCGATCCCGAGCCTCCAGGACATCGCGTACACCGCGGGCGCCCGGCGCGGCCACCACGACTGCCGCCTCGCGCTGGTGGCTCGATCGAGGGAGGAGCTGCGCGCGCTGCTCGAGGCGTCGCTGCAGGGCGAGCCGCACGAGGGCGTCGCCCGCGGCCAGAGGAGCCCGGGGCCGCGGCCGAAGGTCGCCTTCGTCTTCCCGGGGCAAGGCTCACAGTGGGTCGGCATGGGGCGCGCGCTCGCCGCCGCCGAGCCGGTCTTCCGGGGCGTGCTGGAGGCGTGGGACGGGGCGATCCGGAGCGAGCTCGGCTGGTCGCTCCTGGAGGAGCTCGCGGCGGACGAGGGCCGCTCGCGGCTCCACGAGATCGACGTCGTGCAGCCCGCGCTCGTCGCGGTGGAGGTCGCCCTCGCGGCGCTGTGGCGCTCGTGGGGGGTCGAGCCGGACGCCGTCGTGGGCCACAGCATGGGCGAGGTAGCGGCGGCGCACGTCGCAGGGGCGCTGTCCCTGGAGGACGCCGCGCGCGTCATCTGCCGCCGCAGCCGGCTTCTCCGGCGGCTGAGCGCGCAGGGCGCGATGGCGCTCGTCGAGCTGCCGCTCGCGGACGCGACCCGCGCCCTCCGCGGCCACGAGGCCCGCGTCTCGGTGGCGGCGAGCAACAGCCCGCGATCCACGGTGCTGTCGGGCGACCGGTACGCGCTTGCGGACATCGTCGCCAGGCTCGATCGGCGGGGCGTGTTCTGGCGCTGGGTCAAGGTGGACGTGGCCTCGCACAGCCAGCAGGTGGAGCCCCTCCTCGACGAGCTCCGCGGCGCCCTGAGCGAGGTCGCTCCGGCCGCCGCGCAGGTGACTGTGTACTCCACGGTGACGGGCGAGATCTGCGACGGCGCCGCGCTCTCGGCCGCGTACTGGGCCCGGAACCTGCGGGATCCCGTGCTGTTCTCGCAGGCCGTCGCGCGCCTCGCGGACGAGGGGCACACGCTGTTCCTGGAGATGAGCCCGCACCCGATCCTCGTGCCGGCGATCGAGGAGGGCCTGCGCGGAAGGGCGCACGAGGGCGTGGCGCTCGGGTCCCTCCGCCGGGGGCACGACGAGCGGCGGGCGGTCCTCCTGTCCCTTTCGTCCGTGTACGCGCACGGGCATCCGGTGGACTTCGAGCAGGTGTTCCATCGAGGCGGCCGCGTCGTCCGGCTGCCGAGCACTCCGTGGCAGCGCGAGCGGTACTGGGTCGACGACGACGCGCCCCGGGCAGCGCTGCCGGCTGCGGGGGCGCGGGCGCACGACGCCGCGGCGGGGCACCCGCTGCTCGGCCGCCGCCTCACCTCGTCGATGCACCCGGGGACCCACTTCTGGGAGCAGGAGCTGGGCACCGAGCGGCTGGCCTACCTGTCGGATCACCGCGTCCAGCAGGACGTCGTGCTGCCAGGAGCCGCCTTCCTGGAGATGGCCCTCTCGGCGGCCGCCGAGCTGTACGGCCGCGCGGCGCTGGAGGTCGAGGGCGTGGCGTTCGAGCGGATGCTCGTCGTGCCGCCGGGCGGCGGGCTGAGGGCCCAGCTCGTCCTCACCGAGGAAGGCCCCGATCGGGCGGACTTCGTCGTGTCGAGCGGCGAGGGCGGGGCCTGGGCGCGCCACGCCACGGGGAAGCTGCGGCGCGAGGGGCGCTCGGTGGAGGCGGACCGAGGAGAGCCGCCGCGGGCGATCCAGGCGCGGTGCTCGCGCGAGAGGAGCGGAGAGGAGCACTACCAGCGCCTCGACGCCGCGGGGCTGTCGTTCGGCGAGAGCTTCCGGGGCGTGGAGCAGCTCTGGATCGGCCACGGGGAGGTCCTCGCGCGGGTGCGGCGCCCGGACGCGCTGGGCGAGCAGGCGCACGCCTACCAGGTGCACCCCGCCCTGCTCGACGCGTGCTTCCAGGCGGTGGCGGGGCTCCTCGGTCCCGGTCCGGCGCCGTCCGGCGGCGCCGCGATGGTGCTCGTCGCGCTGGATCGCCTGCGCGTCCTCCGGGCGCCGGGGCAGGCGCTCTGGGCCCACGCGCGGCTGCGCCCCGGAGCGGGCAGCGACGCCGAGGAGAGCGCCTGGGACCTGCGCGTGCTCGACGACGAAGGAAAGACCGTGGTCGAGGCCGAAGGGCTGCGCGTCCGGCGGCTGTCGCCGCGCGCGCCCGCGCAGCGCCACGGCGGCGCGCGCGCGGACGCGTGGCTCTACAGCGTCGCGTGGCGGCGGAAGGAGCCGAGGGAAGGCGAGCGGGAGGCGCCGCGCGCCCTGCCGCCGGGCGCCTGGGTGCTGCTCACGGACCGCGGCGGGACGGGCGAGGCGCTGGCGTCTCTGCTGCGCGAGCGAGGCCAGCGGTGCGTGCTGGTCGAGGCCGGCGACGGGTACGCGCGCCTCGCGCCGGATCGGTACAGCGCCGACCCCGCGGAGCCCGGCGCGCTCCGCGCGGCGCTCCGCGACGCCTTCGCGGACCAGCCGTCCCCGCGCGGCCTCGTGCACCTGTGGAGCCTCGACGCGGCCGCGGCCGAGGAAACGACGGCGGAGACGCTGGCCGCGGACCAGGCGCCCGGCGTGCTCGGCGCGCTGCACCTCGCGCAGGCCGCGGTGCGCATGGGGTGGCGCGACGCGCCGAAGCTCTGGCTGGTGACGCGCGGGGCGCAGGCGGTGGGCGAGGCCCCTCGGGCCGTGGCGGTGGCCCAGGCGCCGCTCTGGGGCTTCGGTCGAGCCCTGGCCATGGAGCACCCGGAGCTCGGCTGCGCGCGCGTCGATCTCGATCCGGACGGCGGCGGCGAGCGCTCCGCCGACGATGCGCGCGCGCTCCTGCGAGAGCTCTCGTCGCACGAGGGAGAGGCCGACATGGCGCTCCGCGCGAGCGGCCGCCACGTGGCGCGCCTGTCGCGCGCCGCGCTGGACGGTCAGCGCGACGCCCCACGCCTCGACCCGGAGGGCACCTACCTGATCACCGGGGGCCTCGGGGCCGTCCCGCTGTCCGTGGCCGCCTGGATGGCCGCGCAGGGCGCCCGCCACCTCGTGCTGGTCGGCGAGGACGACACCCCCACGCCGGCCTGGGCCAGCGCGAAGGAGGCGCTCGAGGGCACGGGCGCGGAGGTGCTGCCGGTGCGCGCCGACGTGTCGCGACGCGAGGAAGTGGCCAGGGTGCTCGCGGAGCTCGACCGACGCGCGCTCCCGCTCCGGGGCGTCGTCCACGCGGCGGAGGCGCCCGGCGACGGGGCCGTGCTGGAGCTCGACGCGCCGCGCTTGCGCGGGGAGATGGCGCCCTGGGCGCAGGGGGCGTGGAACCTCCACGCGATGACGCTCGATCGAGGGCTGGACGTCTTCGTCCTCCACGCGTCCGGCGCGTCGCTGCTCGGCACGCCGGGCCAGGCGAGCCGCGCGGCGGCGGGCGCGCTCCTGGACGCGCTCGCCCAGCACCGGCGAGCGCGCGGGCTCCCCGCGCTGAGCATCGGCTGGGGCGACTTATCGGCGGCCGAGCCGGCCGCCGCGCCCGGGCGCCCGGACGAGCGGCGGTCGCACCAGGGGATCGGCAGCTTCACGCCCGCGCAGGGCGTGGAGGTGCTCGGGCGGGCGCTCGCCGCGGGCGCGCCCCACGTGGCGGCGCTCGACCTGAACCTGCGGCAGTGGATCGAGTTCTACCCGAGCGCAGCGGGCTCACCGCTCCTGTCGGAGCTCCGGAGCGAGGAGCGCCGGGCCGAGGCGGCGCCCGCGCCGTCGCGCCTCCGCGCAGCGCTGGAGGGCGCGCGGCCGGAGCGCCGCGCGGAGATCGTGGAGCAGCACGTGCGGGAGCAGCTCGGCGAGAGCCTGCGCCAGGACGCGTCCCGCATCCACCGGCTGGCGCCGTTCAAGAGCCTCGGCCTCGACTCGCTGCTCGCCCTCGAGCTCCGGAACCGGCTGGAGTCGAGCACGGGCCTCCAGCTCTCGGCCGCGCTGCTGTTCACCTACAGCGACGTGGCGTCCCTCGCCGACTACATCCTGCGTCAGCTCGGGCTCGCGCCCGAGCCGGCGAGAGCGGAGTCGCAGCGCGATCCGGTGAGCATCCCGCAGCCGCTGTCGTCGAGCATCCGCGAAGAGGTGGCCGCCATGTCGAGCCGCAGGGCCGAGCGGCTGCTGCTCGAGAGCATCAGCGCCATCACCGGAGGGCTCGACCAATGAGCAGCGAGTCCACGCCGGCGATCAAGCAGGCGCTCATCGCCATCAAGAAGCTGCAGGCGAAGCTCGACGCGGAGACGCGGGCGAAGACCGAGCCGATCGCGATCGTCGGGATGGCGTGCCGCTTCCCCGGCGCGGCGAGCCCGGAGGCGTTCTGGGAGCTGCTCGAGCAGAAGCGGGACGCGATCGCCCAGGTCCCGGCGTCGCGGTGGCCGCTCGAGCCGCTGGGGGACGGCGGCGCGGCGGAGGAGCGCGCGGCGCGCTGGGGGGGGTTCCTGAAGGACATCGACCTCTTCGACGCGCGCTTCTTCGGGATCACGCCGCGCGAGGCGAAGAGCATGGACCCCCAGCAGCGCCTCCTGCTCGAGGTGACCTGGGAGGCGCTGGAGCGCGCGGGGCAGCCGCCCGAGCGGCTCGTGGGCACGCGGAGCGCTGTGTTCATGGGCGTCGTGGTGACCGACTACGACCGGCTCTGCACGCTGGAGGGCGTCGCGCCGGACATGTACGCGATCACGGGCAACGGGCACTGCTTCCCGCCCGGGCGGCTTTCCTACGTCCTCGGGCTGCAGGGGCCGAGCATGGCCGTGGACACGGCGTGCTCGTCGTCGCTCGTCGCGGTCCACCTCGCCTGCCAGAGCCTGCGCAGCGGCGAGAGCTCGCTCGCCGTGGCGGGCGGCGTGAACCTCATGCTCTCGCCGTGGGTGACGCAGGCGCTCGCCGCGTCGCAGGCCCTCTCCGTCGACGGGCGGTGCAAGACGTTCGACGCCCAGGCGAACGGCTTCGTGCGGGGCGAGGGCTGCGGGGTCGTCGTGCTGAAGCGGCTCTCGGACGCTGTCGCCGACGGTGACCCCGTGCTCGCGGTGATCCGCGGCTCGGCCGTGAACCAGGACGGCCGCTCCACGGGGCTTACCGCGCCGAGCGTCCTCGCCCAGAAGGCGCTCTTGCGGCAGGCGCTCGAGAGCGCCGGCATCTCCGCCCCGGACCTCGGGTACATCGAGGCGCACGGGACCGGGACGCCGCTCGGCGATCCGGTCGAGATGGAGGCGCTTTCCGACGTGCTCGGGGCGCCGCGCGAGGACGGCTCCACCTGCGTCCTCGGGGCGGTGAAGACCAACATCGGGCACCTCGAGGCGGCGGCCGGGATCGCGAGCGTCATCAAGGTGGTGCTCGCGCTGCAGCACGAGCAGATCCCGGCCAACCTGCACTTCAAGTCGCTCAACCCGCGGATATCACTGGATAAAACGCCGTTCGTCATCCCGACCGAGCCCGTCCCGTGGAGGCCGGGGGCGCGGCGCCGGCTGGCGGGGGTGAGCTCGTTCGGGATGAGCGGGACCAACGCGCACGCCGTGCTGGAGGAGGCGCCGCGCGCGCCGGCCGACGAGGCCGCGGGCGACGCGGCCGCGGGCGACGCGACCGCGAGCGATGCGGAAGCGGTCATCGTCCCGCTTTCCGCGCGCAGCCCGGCGGCGCTCCTGGCGCTGGCGCGGTCGTACCGGGACCTCCTCGCCGACCGATCCTCGCGCGCGGCGGCGTGGTCGCTCCGGGACATCGCCTACACAGCGGCGGTCCGGCGCGGCCACCACGAGCACCGCGCGGCGGTGGTGGCGCGCTCGCGGGAGGAGCTGTGCGAGCGGCTCGACGCCCTCGCGGCCAGCGCGGAGCCCGCGGGGCTCGCCCCGGGCCAGGCGAGCGCGGAGCAGCGGCCGAAGGTCGTGTTCGTGTTCCCGGGCCAGGGGTCCCAGTGGCTCGGGATGGGGCGCGATCTGCTCGCGAGCGATGCGGTGTTCCGCGAGGCGCTCGCGGCGTGCGACGCGGCGATCCGGCGCGAGGCCGGGTGGTCGCTGCTCGACGAGCTCCACGCCGACGAGGGCCGCTCGCGGCTCGGGCAGATCGACGTCGTCCAGCCGGCGCTGTTCGCCATGGGGGTCGCGCTCGCGGCGCTGTGGAGGTCGTGGGGCGTGGAGCCCGACGCGGTGGTCGGCCACAGCATGGGCGAGGTGGCGGCCGCGCACGTCGCCGGGGCGCTGAGCCTGGACGACGCGGCGCGGGTCATCTGCCGCCGGAGCCGGCTCTTGCGGCAGGTGAGCGGGCGCGGCGCGATGGCCGTCGTGGAGCTGCCGCTCGACGAGGCCGAGTCGTCGATCGCCCGCCACCGGGACAGCCTGTCGGTCGCGGCGAGCAACAGCCCGAGATCCACGGTGCTCGCGGGGGCGCCGGAGGCGCTGGACGAGGTGCTCGCGGCGCTCTCGGACCGAGGCGTCTTCTGCCGGCGGATCAAGGTGGACGTCGCCTCGCACAGCCCCCAAGTGGATCCGCTCCGCGGGGAGCTCCTCGAGGCGCTCCGCGAGCTCGCGCCGGGGCGGCCCCGCGTCGCGATGCTGTCGACGGTGACCGGCGGCTCTTGCGACGAGGAGGCGCTCGACGCCGGCTACTGGGCGCGAAACCTGAGGGAGCCCGTGCTGTTCTCCCAGGCGGTGGAGCGGCTGCTCGAGGGCGGGCACGCGCTCTTCGTGGAGATGAGCCCGCACCCCGTCCTGCTCCCCGCGGTCGAGGAGGGGCTGCGCCACGGCGGCCACGAGGGGGCGGCGGTGCCTTCGCTGCGCCGGGAGCAGGGGTCGCAGCGCGTGCTCCTGGAGTCGCTCGCGGCGCTCTACGCGCGCGGCTGCCCGGTGGCGTGGGCGCGTCTCTTCCTGCCCGCGCGAGGCCGCTGCGTCCCGCTGCCTACCTACCCGTTCGAGCGCGAGCGGCACTGGATCGACGTGGGCGCGCGGCCGTCGAGCGCGCCCCGGAGGTCGCGGCAGGCGCGCGGCGAGGCGGCGGCTCATCCGCTCCTCGGCGCCTCGTTCTCCGTCGCCACCCAGCCCGGCGCGCGCTTCTGGGAGCGGGACATCGGCCCCGAGGGGGCGCTTTCCTACCTGGCGGACCACCGGGTCGAGGGCGAGATCGTCCTGCCCGGGACGGCCTACCTCGAGATGGCGCTCGCCGCGGCGGCCGAGGTCCACGGCGCGGGGGCCCACGCGATCGAGGAGGTCACGTTCGACCGCATGCTCGCCTTTCCGGAGGCGGGCGCGCGATCGGTCCACGTCGCGCTCGCCGAGGACGGCGCGGGCAGCGCGTCGTTCCAGGTCTTCACGCGCGACGACGAGGGCGGCGGGTGGACGCGGCACGCCGCCGGGAGCGTGCGGCCGCAGCCGTCTCGCGGCGCCGCCGCCGCGCCGCCAGGCGAGGCGGCGCGCGACATCCGCGACATCCAGCCGCGGTGCGCGACGTCCATCTCGGCCGCCGAGCACTACCGGCGGATGAGCGCGATCTCGATCGACTTCGGCGAATCGTTCCGCGGCGTGGAGCAGCTGTGGCTCGGCGCGCGCGAGGCGCTCGGCCGGGTGCGCGCGCCCGACACGGTGGCGACGCAGTCCGCCGCTCATCGGCTCCACCCGGCCTTCCTGGACGCCTGCTTCCAGGTGCTGGCGCAGCTGTTCCTCTCCGAGGACGCGGCGCGCGCGGGCGACGGCGCGCTGGTCGCGGTGGGGGTCGAGCTCGTGCGGGTCTTCCGGAGCCCCGCCCGGCACGCGTGGGTGCACGCGCGCCTGCGGCCGCTCGAGGCGGGAGAGCTCGGGCCGCCCGCCGGAGATCTGCAGATCTTCCAGGACGACGGGCTGGTCGTCGCCGAGATCCGGGGCCTGCGCGTGCAGCGGCTCTCGGCCGGCGCGCTGCTCGGGCGTCACCCGGCGGAGGAGTGGCTGCACGCGCTCGAGTGGCGCCGGGCCGGCGATCTCCCGGAGCCGCCGGTGAGCCCTGCCCCTGCGCCCCAGGGCGTCTGGGTGATCTTCATGGACCGCGGCGGGTCGGGCGCGGCGCTGGCGTCGCTGCTGGAGCGGCGAGGGGAGGCGTGCGCGAGGGTCGTCCCGGGCGCGCTGTACCGCCGGATCGAGCCGGCCCTCTTCGAGGTCGACCCGGCGGACCCCGCGGGCTACTGCGCGCTGCTCGACGGCGCGCTCGGCGGCGAGGCCGCCTGCCGCGGGGTGGTGCACCTGTGGAGCCTGGACGCGACCGCGGCGGACGCCACGACCGCGGCGACGCTGGAGGCGGATCAGCGCCTGGGGAGCCTGAGCGCGCTCCACCTGGCGCAGGCGCTCCTCCAGCGCAGGTGGCGCGACCCGCCGCCGGCGTGGCTCGTCACGCGGGGCGCGCAGCCCGCGGGTGCGCAGCCCGCGGGTGCCACAGCGTCGCCGCTGTCCGTCGCGCAGGCGCCGCTCTGGGGGCTCGGGCGCACCCTCGCGATGGAGCACCCGGAGCTCCGCTGCGCGCGCGTGGACCTCGACCCGGCCTGGGCAGCCGAGGAGGCGGCGCGCGCCCTCCTCGGGGCGATCTCCTCGAACGATGGGGAGGACCAGGTCGCGCTGCGGGCGGACGGCCGGTACGTGGCGCGCCTGGTGAGGAGCTCCTTCGCGGCGTGCGGCCGCGCGGCGCAGCGCGACGCCGGCGGGGCGCCCGCGCAGCCGGTCGTGCGCGCGGACGGGACGTACCTGATCGCCGGCGGGCTCGGGGGTCTCGGGCTCTGCCTCGCGGAGTGGCTGATCGCGCAGGGCGCCCGCCACCTCGCGCTGGTCGGCCGCAGCGGCGCGCCGGAGGCGGCCCGGGCGGCGATCGCCGCCATGCAGGACAGGGGGGCCCGGGTGCTGGCGCTCCAGGGCGACGTGTCGCGGCCCGACGACGTGGCCCGGGTGCTCGCCGAGATCGACGGGCAGCTGCCCCCGCTGCGCGGGGTCGTCCACGCGGCGATGGTGCTCGAGGACAGCACGGCGCTGTCGCTCGACGCCGAGCGCTTCCGGCGGGTGATGGCGCCCAAGGTGCAGGGCGCGTGGCTCCTGCACGAGGCGACGCGCGCCCGCGCGCTCGACTTCTTCGTGATGTATTCGTCCGCCGCCTCGCTGCTCGGGCCCTCCGGTCAGGGCAGCTACGCCGCGGCGAACGCGTTCCTCGACGCGCTCGCGCACCACCGCCGCGCGCTCGGCCTCCCGGCGCTGTCCATCGACTGGGGGATGTTCTCCGAGGCGGGCGGCGTCGCGCGGCGAGGGCTCGGGGACCGCCTCTCGCACCGCGGCATCGGCGCCATCACGCCGGCGCAGGGGCTCGAGGTGCTGGGGCGGCTGCTCGCGGGCGCGCCGCCCCAGATCGCGGTGCTCAGGCTGGATCTGCGCCAGTGGCTCGAGTTCTATCCGAGCGCGGCGGGCGCTCCGTTCCTGTCGGCGCTGCGGCGCGAGGAGCGGCGCAGCGCGCCCGAGGCGAGCCGCGCGCCGCGCCTGCGCGAGGCGCTGATCGAGGCGGAGCCCGGGGAGCGATCGCGGCTCCTGGAAGAGCACCTGAAGGAAGAGCTCGGGCGCGTCATCCACCTCCGCGCGTCCATGATCGACGGGGCGGCGACGTTCAGCAGCCTGGGCGTCGACTCGCTCATGGGCCTCGAGCTGCGCAACCGCCTCGAGGCGAGCCTCGGGGTGAGGCTCTCGGTCGCGCTGCTGTTCGCGTACCCGACGGTGGCGTCGCTGGCGCAGCACCTGCTCGACCGGATGGCGCTGCCGGTCCCGTCGGCGCCGCCGCCGTCGGCCGACGAGCGCGCGGCGCGCGACAGCGCCGCGCCCGCGGCGCAGCTCAGCAGGGAGGAGATCTTCGCGCTGCTCGATGAGTCGCTGAACCGAGTGAACGACCGGCGGGATGAGATCCCGGGGAGCGAGACGCCATGAGCACGACCGTCGTGAACGAAGCCGATTACCTGTCCCGCCTGCTCAAGGCGGCGGCTGCCATCAAGGAGCTCGAGGCCAAGCTCCGCGCGCAGGAGCGGCAGCGGACCGAGCCGATCGCGATCATCGGCATGGGCTGCCGCTTCCCGGGCGGCGCGGACGATCCCGCGAGCTACTTCCGCCTGCTCGAGGCGGGCGTCGACGCCGTGTCCGAGGCGCCGCCGGAGCGCTTCGCGCTCGACGCCGCGCTCGTCCCGCCCGGCGACGAGGTCCTGCCCTGGGGGGCTTTCCTGAAGGAGGTCGACCGGTTCGACGCGCAGTTCTTCGGGATCTCGCCCCGCGAGGCGGTGAAGATGGACCCGCAGCAGCGGCTGCTCCTCGAGGTCGCCTGGGAGGCGCTCGAGCACGCCGGCGTCGCCGCCGACCGGCTGGCGGGGTCGCGCACCGGCGTCTTCGTCGGCATCACCACCAACGATTACCAGCTGCTCAGCGCCACGGCGGCGCTGGAGGAGCAGGACGCGTACGCCGCGACGGGCAACGGCCACTGCTTCCCGCCCGGGCGGCTTTCCTATGTGCTCGGGCTGGAGGGGCCGAGCCTCGCGGTGGACACGGCGTGCTCGTCGTCGCTCGTCGCCGTCCACCTCGCCTGCCAGAGCCTGCGCAGCGGGGAGAGCACGCTCGCGCTCGCGGGCGGGGTCAACCTCATCCTCTCACGGCTCACCACGCGGCTCATCGCGCAGCTCCAGGCGCTCTCGCCCGACGGGCGCTGCAAGACGTTCGACGCGCGGGCGAACGGCTTCGTGCGCGGCGAGGGGTGCGGGATCGTGGTGCTGAAGCGCCTCTCCGACGCGCTGTCGGACGGCGATCGCGTCCTCGCGCTGATCCGCGGATCGGCGGTCAACCAGGACGGTCGCTCCACCGGGCTCACCGCGCCGAACTTCCTCGCACAGCAGGCCATGCTCCGGCAGGCGCTGCAGAGCGCCCGCGTCTCGCCCGCGGAGGTCGGGTACGTCGAGACCCACGGGACAGGGACCTCGCTGGGCGATCCGATCGAGGTGGAGGCGCTCGCCGGCGTGCTCGGGCAGCCCCGAGAAGACGGCTCGGTCTGCGCGCTCGGGGCGGTCAAATCGAACATCGGGCACCTCGAGGCAGCGGCGGGGGTCGCCGGGCTGATCAAGGCGGTGCTCGCGCTGGAGCACGGGGTCATCCCGGCCAACCAGCATTACAAGACGCTGAACCCGCGGATCGATCTCACCGGGACCCCGTTCGTCATCCCTTCCGAGAACCTGCCCTGGGCGGCGGGGAACAAGGCGCGCATCGCCGGCGTGAGCTCGTTCGGGCTGAGCGGCACCAACGCCCATGTCGTGCTGGAAGAGGCGCCCCGCCCAGCCGCCGCCCCCGACGCCGGCGAGCGGCGCTCCGCCGTCGTGGTGCCCCTGTCGGCCCGCACCCCGGGCGCGCTCGTCGCGCTGGCGCAGGCCTACCATCGCCAGCTCGCCGAGGCGCCGCGCGATGGCGCCGCGAGCCTGCACGACGTCGCCGCCACGGCGGCCGTCCGGCGGAGCCACCACGAGCACCGCGCGGCGGTCGTGGCCCGCTCCACGGAGGAGCTGGCCGACGCGCTCGGCGCGCTCGCTTCCGGCGCGTCGCGCCCCGGGATCGTGAAGGGCCGGGCCAACCCGGCGTCGCGGACCCGGCTCGCGTTCGTGTTCTCGGGGCAGGGCTCGCAGTGGGTGGGCATGGGGCGCGGGCTCCTCGCGGAGGAGCCGGTCTTCCGGGCGGCGCTCGAGGCGTTCGACGCCGCCGTGAAGCAGCACGCGCCGTTCTCGATCGCGAGCGAGCTCGCCGCCCCGGAGGCGAGCGCTCGCCTCGACGAGACCGAGGTGGTCCAGCCGGCGATCGCCGGCGTGCAGGTGGCGCTCTCGGCGCTGCTGGCCTCCTGGGGCGTCGCGCCCGACGCGGTCATCGGGCACAGCGTCGGGGAGATCGCCGCCGCGCACGTGGCCGGCGTCCTCAGCGTGGAGGAGGCGGCTCGCCTCGCGGTGATCCGCGGGCGCGTCATGCAGCGAGCGACAGGCGCTGGCAAGATGGCCTCCGTGTCGCTGGGCGCCGCGGAGGCGGCCCGCGCGCTCGAGGGGCTCGAGGAGAGGCTCTGCATCGCCGCGATCAACGATCCTGGCTCGGTGGTGCTGTCGGGCGAGGCGCCCGCGCTCGCGGAGGTCGTGGAGCGCCTCGGGCAGCAGGGCGTGCCGTGCCGCTTCCTGAACGTCGCGTACGCGTTCCACTCTCCCCAGATGACGCCGCTCGCGGGCGAGCTCATCGCGGCGCTCGGCCCGATCGCGCGGCGGCGCGCGGCGCTGCCGATGTACAGCACCGTGACCGGCGCGCGGGTGTCCGGCGCGGAGCTCGACGCGGTGTACTGGGCGCGGAACATGCGCGAGCCGGTGCAGCTCGCCCGCGCCGTCGACGCCGCGATCGCCGAGCAGCACCGCGCCTTCCTGGAGGTGGCCCCGCAGCCCGTGCTCGCCAGCAACCTGGAGCGGTGCATCGCCGCGTCGGCGATCGAGGGGCACGCCATTCCCACGCTGCGCCGGGGGAAGGACGAGCTCCGGTGCCTGATGCAAGCGGTGGGGGCGCTGTACGCCTGCGGCGCCCTGGTGGATTTCCGGCGGCTCTATCCGGGAGGGCGCGTCGCCTCGCTGCCGACCTATCCCTGGCAGCGACAGCGGTACTGGCTCAGCCCCTCTCCCGAGGCGCGGGCGCCGCGTCGCGCCGCCGCGCCGGCGAGCGACGCAGCGGCGGTGAACGGCGCGGCGGTGAACGGCGCGGCGGTGAACGGCGCGGCGGTGAACGGCGCGGCGGTGGACGGCGCGAGCTCCGCCGGGGCAGCGCCGCAGGGGACGACGGCCTGGATCGAGCGGCTGCTGGCGCTCCCCGTCGAGGCGCGCGCGGCGGAGGTCGAGGCCGCCGTGCGGGCCGACGTGGCGGCGGTCCTGCTGCTGCCCGACGCGAGCGACATCCCCACGGACTGCGCATTGCGCGAGCTCGGGATGGACTCGCTCATGGCGGTGGATCTGCGCCACGAGCTGTCCGCGCGCACCGGCCAGCCGATGCCGTCGACGCTGGCATACGAGTACCCGACGGTGCAGCTTCTCACGCGGTACCTGCTCGATCACCTGCCGCCTGCGGAGAGCGCGGCGCTGCCGCCTGCGGAGAGCGCGGCGCTGCCGCCTGCGGAGAGCGCGGCGCGGGGTTGAAACGCGCACGGGCGCGGTGAGGCCGCGCGGCCGCGTCAGGCGTGGCCTCGGTTGAAGACGTGGACGACGAGGAGAGCAAGGAGGCTTCCATGAAGGTCTATGGCATGCATGAGAGCACGTGTACCCAGAAGGTCCTGACCGTCCTCGCCGAGAAGGAGCACGAGGCGGAGCTCGTCGAGGTCAACGTGCTGATGGGCGAGGACAAGACCCTCCCGGAGCACCTGGCGCGGCACCCGTTCGGGGAGATCCCCGTGCTCGAGGACGACGGGTTTCTCCTCTACGAGTCGAGGGCGATCATCCGCTACCTCGATCAGCGCCTGCCCGGGCGCTCGCTCACGCCGCGCGACCTCCGGGAGTGGGCGCTGATGGAGCAATGGATCAGCTCCGAGCAATCGTATTTCAGCGGCCCTGTCTATGACGTGATCCGGAGCGGGCCGGTCTACAACATCGTCTGGAACAGCCCCGGTGCGGTGTACTTCCCGCCGCCGCCCGACGAGCCGATGCTGCGGAAGGCCAGGCAGGACGTGGACAAGGCGTTCGACGTCATGGAGAGGGCGCTCTCGAGCCAGCCGTACCTCGCCGGCGCGACGTTCTCGTTGGCGGACATCACGCACATGCCGTACATCAGCTATCTGATCGCCTCTGGCGGCGGCGACTTCGTGTCGAGCCGCACCAGCGTGGCTGCCTGGTGGGAGCGCGTCAGCTCGCGCCCGTCGTGGCGCAAGGTCGGGAAGGTGCTGGGACAGGCCTGAGCACCTCCGCGCTCCTTTGCTTTCTCCGTTGCTTTCTTCGCGTGCTTCAGGGGGACTGGCGTCGACGTCGACGCGCCATGGAAAACCGGAAAGGAGCTCTCACATGGAACATGTCGACACGCTCATTGTGCACGCGCACGCGTTGACCATGCGCGGCGACGGCGTGGGATACATCGGCGATGGAGCGGTCGCGATCCAGGGCGGGCGCATCGCGGCGGTCGGCGCGACAGCGGAGCTCTCGGCGCGGTTCAGCGCCAGGGAGCGGATCGACGCGACCGGCCACGCCATGCTCCCGGGGTTCATCAACGCGCACCTGCACTCGCCGGTCAACGTGATCCGCGGCGTGGCGCAGGACGTGGACCACTGGCTGGAGAAGGCATACTGGATCTTCTACAAGTACGTCGACGACGCGGACGCGCTGGCCCGCTCGCGCTTCACCCTCCTTGAAGGGATCAAGTCGGGGATAACCACCTTCCTCGACCACGTCGCGCCCTTCCCCGGCTGGCCGCAGGCGTACGCGGCCGCCGGCGTCCGTGGCCGACTCGCCGCGTCGATCAGCGCGCTCGGCATGGACGCGAAGCTCGACGGGCTCTATCCGCTCGATCCGGAGGCGGGCAAGGACATCGACGAGGCCGTCGCGTTCGCGCGCGAGTGGAACGGCGCGGCGGAGGGGCGCATCTCCGTGCTGCTCGGGCCGGTCGCGCCGGACATCGTGCTCCGGGAGCACCTGCTCAAGGTCAAGCGCGCCGCCGATCGCGAAGGCCTCATGATCCACATGCACGTGGCCCAGGGAGACCGGGAGATCGCGCAGATGCTCGCGCGCTACGGCAAGCGGACCCCGGAGTACCTCGACGAGCTCGGCTATCTGGACGATCAGCTGATGGCCGTCCACCTCACCGAGGCGACGCAGGAGGAGGTGCAGCTCATGGTCCGCCGCGGCGTCCGCATGATGCTCTGCTCCAGCGCCATCGGCCTCATCGACGGCATCGTGCCGCCGGCGCTCGCCTTCAAGCAGGCGGGCGGCATGGTGGCCCTCGGCTCGGACAACAGCGCGTGCTCGATGTTCAACGAGATGCGGCTCACGGCGCTGTTCAACAAGATCGCGCGGCGCGATCCGAAGGTGATGCCGCCCTGGGAGGTGCTGCGCATGGCGACCATCGAGAGCGCGCGGGCGATCGGCCTCGGGGACCAGATCGGGTCGCTCGACGTGGGCAAGCAGGCCGACCTCATCCTCGTCGACCTCCGCGAGCCGAGCCTCTCTCCGGTGCTCGACGCCCCGGTGCGGAACATAGTGCCGAACCTGGTTTACAACGCGCGCGGCACCGAGGTGAAGACCGTGATCGTCGCGGGGCGGGCGGTGATGCGCGACGGTCAGGTGCTCACGATGGATGAGCGCGCGGTGCTCGAGGAGGCGCAGGCCGCGGCCGACGCCATCGCGCGCCACGTAGCGTCCGACCCGGACCGCGACGGGCTCGCGCTCGTGTCAGCTACGAGGAGCGGCAAGCTGTGATCACCGGAGGGCGCGACGCCGGGGCGACCGGCGTCGCGCCGGGGAGACCTGACATGGTGAAGGCGCGTCAAGCCAGCATCGCAGACATGGATGGGATCATGCGGGTCGAGGAGGACTGGCCCGAGCACCAGCGCGCGACCCGGGAGACGATGCTCGTACGGCTCGAGAAATTCCCCCAGGGCTTCTGGGTCTTCGAGCAGGAAGGCGAGATCATCGGCACGCTCACGAGCTGCCCGACGAGGTACGAGCGGAGCGGGCGCAAGGGCTGGAAGAGCTGGGACGAGGTCACGAATCACGGCAACCTCCCGGACATCGACATGGCCAGCGCGAACGCCCTTTACCTCGTGTCGGGCACGCTCCGGCGGGAGGCGCGAGGGGCGCGGACGTACGCGCTCCTGATCGAGACGCCGGTCCGGCTGGCCGAGGAGCTCGGCCTCGACTACGTGGTAGCCGGCGCCAAGATCCCCGGCTACGACGGCTATTGCCGGAGGCGCGGCGAGGTGGACGCGCGCGACTACGCGTTCCTGCAGCTGAACGGGTGCCTCATCGATCCGTTCCTCGAGATGTACAGGGGTTACGGCTTCACGGTGCCCGACAGGGACCATATCGTCAGCGACTTCTACCCTGACGGCCCGAGCCGCAACTACGGGGCGATCGTCGTGCGGGAGCTCAGGCGCCCGGGCAGCGGCGGCAGGGCGCCCGGGCCACGCTGACCCGCGGGGTGCGCTGCGGCGCACGCGCAGGGCACCGCTGCGACGTGCGGTGACGTGCTCGCCGACCCCCCCAGGCACACGCGGCTGCGCAGCCTCGTGGCCAAGGGGTTCACGCCGCAGGTGGTCGACTCCACGCGGCGAACCGGGACCCGGCCCGCTTTCCTGATCCGGACCGGCTGGACATCCTGCGCAAGGACAACCGGCACGTCGCGTTCGGCGGCGGCGTCCATTTCTGCCTGGGCGCCCAGATGGCGCGCGTACAGGCCCAGGTCGTGCTCAACACCATCGTCCAGCGGCTGCCGGATCTCGCGGTCGCCGAGCCCCATCTGGAATGGATCCAGAGCTTCATCGTCCGCGGCCTCCGCGCGCTGCCGGTGACCTTCTCCGTCTGAGCGTGGGGCTGCCGCGACCGCGCCCTCCGTCGCCGTTGCCAGCCGCCGCGCGCCCGCGGCCGCTCGTCAGAAGCGGCCCTGGAGCTCCAGCCCGCCGCCGGCGAGCCCGACCGCGGGCTTGACCACGATCCGCGCCGCCGCCGGCTCGTCGCCGCCGAGCGACGTCACGAACAGCGCGACGCCGGCCGCGAGCCCGATCCCGCCGACGACGAAGCCCACGTTGGAGAGCGCGGCGGCGCGCCGGGCGTCGTCGACCAGCGCCACGCCCTGCGCGTCGCAGAGCGTCTCGGTCCGGCAGTGCTCGTCCTGGGCCCGGTTCCACCGCGAGCTGGCGATGAGCCCGAAGATCGAGCCCGTCACGACGCCGGCGACGCCGACGCCGCCCGCCACGAAGGAGAGGGTGCGCCGGGTGCCCGCGCCGCCGTCCCCGTCGCCCACGGCCGGCCGGAGCGGCGCGGCGGGCCCCGGCTCGGCCGCCCCGCCAGGCTGCGGCGGAGCCGCCGCGGCCGCCGCGGCGGGGTCTTCCTCGAGCGGCGGGACCTCCACGGTGACGACCTTGCCGGGGCCGGCGGTCTGCGCCTCCACCGAGAACGACTTCTTGCCGGGCGCGGTCGCCTCGACGCGGTGCTTGCCCGGGTCGACCGGGAGCGGCGCGCCCCACGCGCCCGCGTCGAGGACCGCGCCGTTGCGCCGCACGACGAGCCCGTCGGCCGGCGCGCTCACCGCGATGGTGAGGCGCTCGAGCTTCGGCTCCAGATCGGCCGCGCGGCGCGTCGCCTTCGCCTCGCGGTCGGCCTGGCCAGCCCGGCTCGCCATGTCCGCCGCCTCGCGGAACGCGGCCCAGGCGCTCGCGGTCCGGCCGAGCCGCTCGAGGCAGTCCGCGAGGTTCCACTGGGTGCCGTAGCCCGGATCGAGCCGCTGGCTCGCCGCGAACTTGGGGCACGCCTCGGCGAGCTTCCCCTTGGCGACGAGCTCGCGCCCCTCGCGGAAGAGCGCCTCGGCCGCGGCCGCCTGATCCGCCGACGGCTCCGCGCGGGCGACGCCGGCGGAGAGCGTCAGGAGCGCGGCGACACACAGCGCGGCGCGGCTATTTCCTCGATGTCTCGTCATCGTCGTTCCTCGGGGGCCTGGGGGGCGGCGGCCTGACGGCGGACGGCCGCGGCCGAGGCGGGCGCGCGACGACCCGCGCCGACGTCGGCGCGGCAGAAGCGGCAGAAGGCGAGGCGGGCGTGCCCGCGGAAGGCGAGGGTGGCGCCTCGGGCGTCGCGGAGGCGGTGGCGGGCGCCGGCGCGTCTGCACTCGGCGGCTCGACCTCGGCGCGCGGGGCCGGCCTGACCTCGGCGCCCGCGGAAGGCGCGGGCGGCTCTGCCTCGGCGCGCGGGGGCGGCGCCGGCTCGGCCGAGGAAGCGGCCGGCGGCGACCCGCCGCGCACAGCGAAGTAGACGCCGACGCCGCCCGCTACCGCGGCGGCCAGCACGCCGCCGGCGAGCAGGGCGACGGGCGGGCGCGACGCCGGGCGGCCGGGGCGGCTCGAGAGCCCCACGCTCGTGGCGGGCGCGGTGCCCGACAGCGCGTGCGGCGCGCCGTGCGGCCCGGTCGGCACGCGCGAAGGGCGCCCCGCGGCGTCGAGCGGCGGCCCCGACCCGCGCGCCAGGCCCGAGCCTGTGTCGAAGGCCGCGCCCGGGCCGCGCGGCGGGCCCGAGGCGGGGTCGAACGACGGCGCGCTCGGCCCGCGCGCCGCGCCGTGGGCGCCCTCGAACGGCGCGAACGACGCCCGCGCGGCGGCGCCGAGCGGCACGAGCATCGCGTCGACGATCGCCTCGCCGTTCGGCAGGAACGCGCGCAGCGCGGCCGCGAGCTCGGCGGCGCTCGCGGTGCGGCCGGCCGGATCGATGACGAGCGCCCGGTGCACCACGTGGGCGACCTCCGGCGGCACCCACGGCGCGACCTCCTGGATCCAGCGCACGGGCGTCGTGCAGATGGCCAGGACGAGCTCTCCGAGGCCGGTCAGGTGCTGGTTGGGCCGCTGCCCCGAGAGCGCGTGGTACAGGCTGATCCCGAGCGACCAGATGTCCGAGCGCGCGTCGACGGCGCCGCTGCCGCGCGCCTGCTCGGGCGACATGTAGAGCGGCGAGCCGAGCAGCGCGCCGCTCTTCGTCATCCCGCCGTTGCCGAGGCTGTTGTCGGCCACCTTGGCGACGCCGAAGTCGAGCAGCTTGATCACGCGCTGTCCGCCCTGCTTCCGCGCGAGGAACAGGTTCGCCGGCTTGATGTCGCGGTGGACGATGCCGGCCTCGTGCGCGCGCTCGAGCCCGAGGCACGCCTGCAGGCCGATGCGGAGCGCGAGATCGACCGGCAGCGGGCCGAGCCGCTCGATGAGGGCCTGCACGTCCTCGCCCTCGAGGAACTCCATCGCGATGTACGGCGCGCCGGTCTCGCGGTCGCGCCCGGTGTCGAACACCTGCGCGATGTGCTCCGACTCGACCGCGCCGACCGCGCGCGCCTCGCGCTGGAAGCGGCGGACGAGGTCGTCGTCCGCGGCCTGGCCGAGGATGACCTTCACCGCGACGCGGCGGCCGGTGCCTGTGTGCCGCGCCTCGTAGACGGCGCCCATGCCGCCCTGGCCGAGCAGCCGGTGGATCGCGTAGCGGTCATCGAGGGTCCGACCGATCATGGCGTCAGGTCCGGACCCCGGCGGCCGCCGCGTCGGCGGCCCGATCGCGCGGCGCTTCCTCGAGGCCGAGGGCCGCGAGGCGGCCCGGCAGCGCGGCGAGCGCGGCGGCGCTCCGCGAGGCGGCTTGGAGGCGAGCCCTCTTCACGGCCGCAGGCTAGAGCACCTCCGTCCCGGCGTCACCCCTCGCCGCATACCCTGCACCACGGCAGCCGCACGAGCGTGTGGTGCGAGGTCTCCAGCGTCGAGAGCTCCTGGATCAGGAGCCGGCCGCCGAGCCTCGGGGCCGTGTACCCCGAGAGCACCTTGAGGGCCTCCATCGCCACGAGGTGGCCGAGCAGCTGGCCCATCGCGCCGGCGTGCGGCGCGGGCGCCGCGGTGACGGGCGGCGCCGGCGGCGCCGGCGGCGGATTGAGGGCCTCGGCCGCCGCGCAGACCCGGCACGCCGTCTTCCCCGGGAACACGAGCGGCCCGAGGACGGCGGTCGTCCCCGCGAGGTGCGAGAAGAGCGAGGCGACGCGCGCGCGGTGGCCGAAGCGCGCGGCGCGCTCCAGGAGATCCGCTTCGTCGCCGCGCGACGCCGCCACGAGGAGGTGAGGGCGCCCGTCCGGCGAGAGGAGGTCGCCCGCGTCGAGCGCGGCGGCGGCGCGCTCGTCCACCCGGCAGCGCGGCGCGCGCTCGCGGAGCAGCGCCGCCACCGCAGCCCGGCGGGGCGCGCCGAGCGCCGCCTGGCCGCGCCCCCGGAGCACCGCGACGTCGCGCGGGCCGACCGCGCCGTCGTCGATCAGGTGGAGCGCGGAGACCCCCGCCTCGGCGAGCGCGAGGGCCGCCGAGGCGCCCCACGGCTCGAGGCCCACGACGAGCACGCGCGCGCCCGCGAGCCGCCGCGCCGCCTGCTCCGGGGCCGGGGACCACCTGCGCAGGAACTCGAGCTGCCCGCGGAGGCGCTCCCGCTCGGCGGGCTGCGCCGCGTCGGCCGCCGGCTCGACGAGCCCGCGCGCCTCGAGCAGATCGAGCAGCGCTGTCACGCTCTGCCGCGAGTAGTCCGCGAGCGCCTCGACGATCGCCTCCCTGTCGCGCGACCCGTCGAGCAGCGGCACCATCCGCTCGAGGAACGCGCTCACGTCCGAGCCGGTGAGCTGGAAGGTGCCGAGATCGGAGCGGAGGAGGACTCCCACGTCCGTGGTCGTGATGCTGGCCGAGCGGCTGAGTCGAATGCTGGGCATGGTGCTCTCCGACGTTCCCTGTTCAGGCACGCTGGGGCCCGGTCTGGCCCTCTGCCGGCCCGGGCTGACCGATGCAGACGAGGTACATGGCGTCCTCCTCGGCCGGGAGCGCCAGGAAGTCCTTGAGCTCGTCGTCGTAGAACCCGCCGATCGCCACCGGGCCGAGGCCCATGGCGGTCGCGACGAGGTAGAGGTTCTGGCCGAGGTGCCCGGCGTCGAGCCACAGGAAGCGATAGCCGCGCTGGCCGTACTTCCACATCGTGCGGAGCGGGATCGCGGTGATGATGACCACGACGTTGGCGTTCAGGACCATGTCCTGAGCCACGGCCAGATCCGCGAGCTCGGCGTGCGCCAGGCCTTCCCGGCGGAGCTCGAGCTCGTGCGCGCGCGCGTCGTAATGGTGCAGGCCGTCCGGGACCCCCTCCACGGCCTGGGTCGCCACGTAGATCTCGAGCGGATACCGGCCCCCGGCGGAGGGCGCGGGGCGATCGCAGCTCCAGTCGCCGTCGATCTTTCGCATGCCGCGGACGCCGTAGCTCGCGTGGAGGAGCCGCCCGAGCGTCTCCAGCGCCATCGGCCTGAGGACGAAATCGCGGACCGACCGCCGCCGCTCCAGCACCGCGCCGAGCGGCGCGTCGATCGCGAAATCGCGTCCGGGCAGCGGCGTGCGCGCCGAGCCGGCATAGGTGCGGAACCGGAGCGGCTGGAGATCCCCGTCGAACGGCGCCTCCAGCGGCCGCGACCTCACGTGGGAGGACTGGAGGTGATAGAGCCGCGCGACGTCCGCCTCTTTGCTCCTTGCCATGGTGTCCTCGCTCAGGCCATCGGGTGAGGGTCGGGGTTGATCCCGTGGGGGGCCATCGAGCGGAGGCGCGGATTGCCGAGCCGCGCGAGCTCGTGGCCGAAATGGATCTGCTGGAAATCGGGCCCGAGGGCCCGGGCGACGCGGAACGGGGTCGCCGCGAGGTCGGGCGAGGTCACGTCGACGATCGCGATGCGCATCCCCGCGGCCTGGACGCGCCGGGCGAGCTCGGAAAGCGAGATCTCGCCCGGCTCCTCGAGCTCGGCGGCGGTCACGGTGCCTCCCTGGCGGAGGAAGGCGAAGGCCGCGGCGCGGCTCGGGGGGAGGTAATAGACCGCGTGATCCTCGAGCGTGCGCACGTCCTCCGGCCGCTCGGGGACGGCGACATCTTCGCCCGTCATGAGGCGGAAGACGAAACTGCCAATCTGGCCCTGCTCCAGGATGGCCTTCTTGATCGCGGTGAGCGGGCTCAGGTGGGCCGAGATCGAGACCACCGCGCCGGGCCAGCGCTTGCCGTCGCCGTAACCCACGCACATGACCACGGGGACCGCGATGCCCGCCTCGAGCAGGTACAGCTCGATCCGGGCCCCGCGCTCCGCGAGCTGCCGCGCGACCTCGTGCACCTCGGGATCGACCGAGTCGTCGGGCAAGATCCGCCGCCCCGGCCGGCGAGCGAGCCACGAGATCATGAAGGCGTCGCGCTCGATGAGCTCGAGCGCGGCCCCCATCGACGCGCCCTCCAGCGTCGGGCCGGCGGCGAGCCCGTTCGACGTCACCTGGCAGAAGTGGGCGCCGGGCCCGGCGCAGTTGCCATAGTAGGCCGGGAGCGCCGGCACGTGCACGGGCGCGCGGGTGTCCAGCCACCGCCCGAGGACCCACGCGATGGGCGTGGTCGAATCGAGCCGCGCGAAGGGGAACCCGGGCCGGGCGTACTGCGCCTCGTCGTAGAGACAGAGCCGCTCCGGGGCGATGAAGTCGCCCTTCATCTCGGCAACAGGGGCGCGGAGCAGCGCCCGCGCGTCGAAGATCCCGGCGGAGTAGCGCTCTACCGCCTCGCCTGTCGCCCTGATCAGGGCCTCGACGGCCGTTACGCCCTTTCCGGTGCCGACCTCCGGCTCCTCGCAGCGGTGCGCGGGCGCCGAGCCGTCGGTGTAGCTGCTGAGGAGCGCGGTGGCGATGATCGGCGTCTCGGGGGCGAGCGCCGGGCTCATCGCGGCCAGCCCGAGGTGCCGGACGATGCCCGCCCGCGCGTCGACGATGCCGGCGAGCATCCGCCGGAGCTCCGCCGGGTCGCGCGCGTCGCGGAGGCGTACGCTCGAGCGCCGGCGCGCGCGGCCCGCGCCGGCGGCGCCCCCGCAGACCGCGCACCACGGCATCCGCAGGGCGACGTGGAACGACGCCTCCAGGTCGATCAGGCTCTGGACCACGAAGCGGCCCGCGAGCCGCGACGCGGCGCGGTTCACGAGCAGATCGACGGCCGCGAGCGCGACGGCGTGGCCCAGGAACCCTGGCACCGGCGCGAGGTAGGTGCGCGCGCGGCGCCCCGGGCGCGCGGCGAGGAGCGATGCCTGGAGCGCGTGATCCGCTTCGGGCTGATCGCTTGTAGCGAGCCGCCGGAGGCGGCAGCAGTTCCAGCACGCTGTCTCGCCCGGCACGACGGCCGGACCGATCACCGCGTCGAGCCCCTCGAGGTGCGCGCTGAGCGAGAGGACGGAGGCCGCGTGAGCGAA
Source organism: Sorangium sp. So ce1128 (assembly GCA_051717205.1). GTDB lineage: Bacteria > Myxococcota_A > Polyangia > Polyangiales > Polyangiaceae > Sorangium. The sequence continues at coordinate 11,260,075 of CP181432.1, read as the reverse complement.
GCGGGCGACGCTCTGGAGGACGAGGAGATCATCCTCCGGGACGCACGTGAGGATCAGGTCCCAGGCGGTGTCGTCCTGGACGAGCGGGCGATCCGCGGCCGCGAGCAGCGCGCCGCGCGTTACCGCGCAGCCGGGCGCGATCCGCGACAGCGCGAGGGAGAGCGAATGCGCGCGATCCTTCCCGAGATCCGCCTCGGTAAATAGGCCGAGATCGTCCGCCGTGACCTCCCTGTCGTCGAGGACGTGCAGCGCGCCGACGCCCGCGGAAGCGAGCTCGATCGCCGCGACGGCGCCCCACGGCTCGAGCCCGACCACGAGGACCCGCGCGCGCGCGAGCCTCTCGTGCGCCGCCGGTGCGCGCGGGGCGGTCTCGTCGAGCGACGACGCCGCTGTCGATGAGCTGGGCAGTTGAATGGCCACGCGAGATCTCCAGGAAAGGGCAGCGCGGCGGCGTCTCGACCGGCGCCGCGCTGCGCCTTCGGTAAAGAGGTTCAATCCTGGCGCTCAAGGAGCCGCGCCCCGACAAGCCAACGAGAGAAGACCCTCGCGTGCGGCCGGGGCGCGAGCTCGCTTGATCGTGGCGAGCCCGGGAAGACGGGAAGATGTCTTTATCGAGCCCTCGCGCTCCTCGTCTTCCTCTGGCGGTCTACCGCCTGCCCTCACCGCATCAGGGCTGGCTTCAGCGGCAACCGCCACCGCATCTGCCGCCGCACCCGCCACCGCACCTGCCACCGCATCTGCCACCGCATCTGCCGCCGCACCTGCCGCCGCAGCCGCCGCCGCAGCCGCCACCGCAGCCGCCGCCGCAGCCGCCGCCGCAGCCGCAGCCGCCACCGCAGCCGCCGCCGCACCTGTAGCTGGCCGGATGCACTAATTCCATTGCCTCCAGCTTGCTCGCCAACTCGTCGATGGCGTTGCGGATCTCCTTCACCGCGACGTCCAGATCCTTCGGCGCCCCATTCCCGTTGTTCGAATCACTCATCGCACAGCCTCCCACGAGTAGGTGAGGCACGCAAAGGGTCTTCGTCAATCCGAAGGGCCATTGAACGACGACGGACGTCGCGCTGATTCCCTGTCATCCAGGGCGACCGGCGCCGCGGGCAGCGCGGGATATCCCGCCGCCGTGCGGGCCATTCGCGATCTCGCGTCTCCCGCGCATCCCGCGAATGGCGCCTCTCTCTCATGGCCCTCATCGCCGCCGGGGCGTCGCGGACGAAGCGCCTCGAGCGCGTCGCTCCGCTCGGACCCAGCAATCCTGGATAACGAGGCACGCGTGCGCGCACGCATCCATCGCGCCGTGATCGCGACCTCGTCGAATTGCCTTTCTCCGCGCTCTCCGGTATCGGGCCCGCGCTCGCTTCAAAGCGCTCAGCGTCCCTGGGCAAAGGAGTGTCATGCATCGTACTTGTCTCGGACTGGCGATCGCTGGTCTATCTTCATGTGTCCTTGTCGCTTCAACATGGCTTGCTGGCTGCGGCGCCGCGGAGCGCTCTCCGTCGCTCGATGCGGTCGAGGTGGGGTGCGCGGGCTGCACCTTGCTGATGGGAGGTACGGTGTTCGACGGCTCGCGCGCGGCCAGGGCGACGGTGGTGATCGACGGCGACAGGGTGCGACAGGTCGTCTTCCACGAGCGCGCGGTCGAGGTCGAGGTCGCGGGCGGCGAGGTCGTGGACGTCTCGGGGAAGACGGTGCTCCCCGGGCTGATCGACCTCCACGTTCACTCGCTGAGCGTCGCCGGGCCGTACGATTACTACGACGGCGAGCTCCGCCTCGAGGACCACACGAAGGCGATGCTCCGGGCGGGCGTGACCTCGTACCTCGATCTCGGCTCGTCCCAGCACGTCATCTTCGAGCAGCGCGCGCGCGCCCGTGCCGGCGAGGTCCTCGCGCCGCAGCTCTTCGCCGCCGGGCCGCTGCTCACGCCGACCGGAGGGCACCCCTGCTATCACGGCAGCCCGCCCGGCGACTTCTGCCTTTTCATCGACGCCCCCGCCGACGTCGACGCGGCGTTCAAGGCGCTCCTCCCGGAAGCGCCCGACTTCATCAAGATCGTGCTCGAGTCGGGGGGATCGCGGCCGCTCCCGCGCCTTTCGCGCGCGTCGGTCGCGGCGCTCGCGCAGGCCGCCGGGGCCGCGGGCGTCCGCGTCATCGCTCACGCGACCGAGGCCGTCGACATCGAGGTAGCGCTCGACGCCGGCGTGACGCGCTTCGCGCACGTGCCGGACCAGGACCGGATCTCGCCCGAGCTCGCGCGGAGGATGGCCGCCGCAGGCGTCGTTGTCGTCCCCACGCTCGCCGTGACGGACGGCCTGTACCGCGCGGCCCACGGCGCGCTCACCGAGCTCGACGACCCCGCGCTCGCCGACGACGTGCCGGCCGGCGTGATCGCCGCCCTGCGCGACCCATCGCTGCTCGCGGAGATCAGGACAGCGCGGTACAAGGCGCTCGTGGCGGGGTGGCGCGAGCACGCGGCCGCGAACGTCCTTACCTGCTACCGGGCCGGGGTCACGATCGCCGCCGGCTCCGACGCCGGCAACCCGGGCGTCTTCCACGGGCTCGCCCTGCGCCGCGAGGTAGCGCTCCTCGTCGAGGCCGGGCTCTCGCCGCTCGAGGCGCTCGCCGCCGCGACGCGCACCGCCGCGGAAGTCCTCGGCCGGCCCGACCTCGGTCGCCTCGAGGCAGGGGCGCTCGCCGACGTGCTCGTCGTCGACGGCGACGCGCTCGCCGACGTCCGCGCGCTCGAGCGCGTGTCGCGCGTCTACAAGTCGGGCGTCCTCCTCGATCGCGACGCGCTCGCGCTGCCCCGCAGGACGCCCCTCACGCAGCGACAGAGGACCGGCGCGGGCGCCGGCGACACGTGCCTCGCCGCGCCGGAGTGCGGCGCCGCGCTGTCGTGCGGCCCGGATCAGCGCTGCGCGGCGATCTGCGACGGCCCCGCGGCGTGCGCGCCGGGGAGCGCGTGCCTCTTCGACGCCGCCTCGCCCACCGGGGGCTCGTGCGCGCCGGGCGACGGCTGCGACCTGTTCGCGCAGGACTGCGACAACGGCGCTGCCTGCGTGTTCTGGGGCAACGGCGCGACGTCGTGCTGGTACGCGGGCGCGGGCTCGGACGGGCAGCCGTGCGACGCCTCGTTCGGCTGCGCGCCCGGCAGCGTCTGCGACGGCGCGCCCGGCACGTGCAAGGACCTCTGCGATCCGCGCGGCGAGCGCGGCGAGGCGTGCCCGGGCGGCAAGAAGTGCGTCGACTACTCCGCGATCGCGGGGCTCCCCGTGGGCGCCTGCGAGTAGGCCGCGCCGCGCGGCGCCGCGCTCGCGGCGCTCGCCGCGCTCACCTCGACACGAGCAGCCAGGCGATCACGCTCCCCACCGCGAAGAACAGGAGGCCCGCGCCGGCGAGCACCGCGCGCGACGTCCGCCGCTCGAGGAAGCTGGCTGCGGCCCGCAGGCTGCCCGGGGCGGCGATGCTGAGGCGGTTATCGGTCCCGCTCATCTTCTGGAGGGCGGCGTCGAGCGCCACGACAACGGCGCGCGCGTGGGGGAATCGGTCGTCCGGGTCCTTGGCGAGCAGGCGCATCACGACCGCCTCGAGCGCGGGCGGGACGACGATGCCGGGGGAGCGCTCGGCGATGGGCGGCGGCACGGCCGACCGGTGCTGTGCGAAGAGCGCCGAGGGCTCGACCGCGGTGAAGGGGTGCTTGCCCGCGAGCATCTCGTAGAGGATGACCCCGAGCGCGTAGAGGTCGGCGCGCCGGTCGACCGAGCGCATACCGAGCGCGGCCTCGGGCGCCATGTACGCCACCGTGCCGAGCAGCACCCCGGCGTTCGTCAGCGAGCGGCGCGAGCCATCGTCGCTGGGGATGGAGAACTGCTCTACCGGGACCTTGGCGAGGCCGAAATCGATGAGCTGGACGCGCTCGTCCGGGCCGTCGAGGACCATGATGTTGAGCGGCTTCACGTCCCTGTGCACGATCCCGAAGTCGTGCGCTGCGTTCAGGGCGGTAGCGATCTGGCGCGCGATGTTCGTGGCGCGCACCGGCGGGATGGGGCCCTGGTCGATGAGCTTGCGCAGCGTGATGCCGCGGATGAACTCCATCACCATGAACCACGCGCCGTCGTCGAGCTGGTTGATCTCGTAGACCGCCGCGACGTTGGGGTGGAAGATGTGGCGGCCGGCGATCGCCTCGCGCTCGAAGCGCTCGATGAGCTCCGGCAGCTCCTCGGCGTCGGGGTGGAGCACCTTGACGGCCACGTCCTCGCCGGTCGCGAGCTTCTTGGCCCGGAAGACGGCGGCGATGCCGCCCATCGCCACGAGCTCCTCGATGCGGTACCGGTGGACGAGCGTGCGGCCGACGAGCGTCATGGCCCGCTCTCGCGCCGCGGAGCTCGCCTGGCCTCCCGCGATGAACATGGGCCCGCTCATGCGGCCTGGCCTCCAGGCAGCAACGCGCACGCCCCGCAGCAGCGCAGAGCGCGCAGGACCGCGCCGCGACGCGCATGGCGGCGGAACGGCCATTCCACCCTGGCTGACATCGTGCGCTCAGACACCCGGCGCCCGAGGGTAGCGCCCCTCTGCCCCCGGCGCCATCTCCGCGATTGGACCCGGAGGTCGACGCGTGCGCAGCCGCGAGCGAGCGCCCGCGAGCGAGTGTCCGCGGGCGCAGAGGCTGGAGCTCGCGGAGCGCAGGTGAGCCAGCGCGGGTGAGCTGCGGTGCCACAGCGAGGCAGCGCGCCGGGCGGGTTGAACAACAAGGCTGGACGCGAGCGAGCGCGGGCGCGGCGCGACCTGCCATCGCCGACAGCGGACAGGCGATCACGTCACCCGCAGGTCCGGCCCGCGCGCGAGGCGCCGACATGGCCTTTGCTCACGGCAGCGCGGAGGAGAGGTGTCGCCGGCGAGATGCAGAGTCGTACCCTGAGGTGCGGAGTCGCGCCCGCGCCCCGGGCCGGGGAAGCGCCGGACGGGCGAGCCCGTCGCGGGGCCGAGCGCGACCACCTCTCGGCAGATCCCGCGACGTCGCCGCGATCCGGTGCCGGCGGACGCGCTTCCATTCGCCGGGCCGATCTGTCGCGAACACCCCACATCCGCGCCTGTCGTGCGCGGACAAACGCGAACGTACGCGGCGAGATCGACATGCCAAGTTCGCAGATGCGTTTTCTCGACGGGCTCGTGTACCCTGTATGGGTGGAGGTTTCCATGCAGAGCACAATGCGTCGCACCGTTCTCCTCGCGCTCTTCTCTGGACTTGCCGTGGCAGCTTGCTCCTCTCCCGATGCGGGGAGCCTCTTCGCCACCGGCGGGGCCGGGCCGGGGAGCACGGCGTCGTCAGGCGGTGGGGAGGGCGGCGCGCCGGGCAATGGCGGCGCGCCGGGCAATGGCGGCGCGCCGGGCGAGGGCGGCGCAGGGGGCACCGGGGGCGACGAGGGACCAGTCATCGTGGATCCGCCGGTCTGCGGCGACACCTACGTCGATTGCGACGGCAATGCCGAGAACGGCTGCGAGGTCAACGTGATGGGCGACGCCCTCCACTGCGGGACCTGCCCCGTGCCCTGCCGGGGCAGCTGCCAGGAGGGCAGCTGCGTCCAGACCAAGACGCACGCCACGGGGCTCCACGACCCGCTGTACATCGCCGTTGCCGGCGGCGACCTGTTCTGGACCAACGGGGAGGAAGGCACCGTCATGCAGTGGTCGCACGAGACCGACGAGGCGACCGTCATCGCCTCGGATCAGGTCGAGCCGGCGGGCATCAAGGCCGACGCGACGCACGTGTTCTGGGTCAGCCAGGGCGATCGCGATCCGTACACCGGCACGGTGATGCGGGCGCGGCGCGGGAGCGACGAGGCGCCGGTCGCCGTCGCCGCGGCGCAGACCGCGCCCTTCGGCCTGGCGCTCGACGACGAGTTTGTCTACTGGACGAACCGCGAGGGCGGCGGCGCCGTGGTCCGCGCGCGGAAGGACTCGAACGGCAACGGCCCGTTCGTCACGATCTGGGGCGAGGCGGGCTCGCCCCACGCCGTCATCGTCGACGCGACCCATGTTTACTGGACCGTCCTCCCGCTCGACGACGGAGACGGCCGCGTCATGGCCGCGCCCAAGGACTCGACGGGCGAGGGGCCGTTCACCACGATCGCGACAGCGCAGGGCGAGGTGCGCGAGATCGCGCTCGACGGGACGTACGTGTACTGGACGACCAGCAGGACGGGCACCGTGATGCGCGCGCCCAAGGTCGGGGGGCAGGGAGAGGTCACGGCGCTCGTGACCGACGCGCCGAACCCGCGGGGGATCGTCGCCGATCGGACCGGCGTTTACTGGACCGACCCCGAGTCGGTGAACATCATGAAGATCTGGCCGAACGGCATCCAGGGGACGTTCGTCGCGAGGGAGGCGTCGCCCTACGGCATCGCCCTCGACGCCGAGCGCGTCTACTGGACCAACGGGCTCGGCTCGAACGGCACCGTCGAGAGCGCCCCGAAATAGGCGCGGCCGCCCAATGCGGTCCCCGGCCGGGGCGTGCTACAAGCTCGCCCCGTGCTGCTCGAGACGTTTCCCGTCGGTCCGCTGGGGTGCAACTGCTCGATCCTCGTCGACCCGGCCAGCAAAGGCGCGGTGGTCATCGATCCCGGGGGCGACTTCGACGTGATCCGCGCGCGCCTCGAGCGGGCCGGGGCGAAGGTCGCGGCCATCGTGCACACGCACACCCATATCGATCACGTCGGCGCCACGGCGCCTCTCCAGCGCTGGTCGGGCGCGGCCGCGCGCATTCACGAGGCCGACCGTTTCCTTTATGACATGCTCCCGGTCCAGGCGGCGCTCCTCGGCGTGGCGCTGCCCGAGCGGTGCGAGATCGACGGCGACCTGAACGACGGCGTCGTCGTGAAGGCGGGCGGGCTCGATCTGCACGTGCTCCACACGCCGGGGCACACGCCCGGCAGCGTGTCGTTCCTTGTCGAGGCGACGACCGGCGCGGTGGCGTTCACGGGGGACACCCTGTTCCGGCGCAGCATCGGCAGGACCGACCTGTGGGGGGGCGACGCGCAGGCGATCTTCTCCTCGATCCGGGGCAAGCTGCTCACGCTCGACCCGTCGACCCGGGTCGTGACCGGACACGGCCCTTCCACGACGATCGGTGAGGAGCGCGACCGAAACCCTTATCTGAGGGCGTGACGCCCCGCCGCGCTCGCGCGGCGAGCCGCCGGCGAAGCGAGGTCGGGCGATGCGATGGCGGGCACTCGGGCGTGCACTCGGGCGCAGCCGCACGCGAGCGGACGCAAGCGGACGCAATCACGACCCGCCCGCGCGCGGCCGGAACCGGATGAAGCCGGATGAACCGGATGAACCGGATGCAGATGAACCGGAACACCGGATGAAGCCGGGGGCGGCGGATGAACCGGATGAAACAACCCGCGCGAGTACGATTTCATCGTGATCGCGTCCCCCGCGGGCGCGTATTTCCCGCAGGGCGTGAAGCCGGTGACGGTCTGGATCTCGGAGGATTTCGTCAGGGCGGCGCCGGGCGGCACGGGCGCGGCCAAGTTCGCCGGCAACTACGCGGCGAGCCTGCTCGCGCAGATGAACGCGGCGGCGGAGGGCTGCGCGCAGGTGGTCTGGCTCGACGCGGTCCACCGCAGGTACGTCGAGGAGATGGGGGGAATGAACATCTTCTTCGTCTACGAGGAGGGGGGGCGCCCCGTGCTCGTGACGCCCGAGCTGACAGGCACGCTCCTCCCCGGCATCACCCGCGACAGCATCATGCAGCTCGCGCGGGACTTCGGCTTTGGCGCGGAGGAGCGCAAGGTCACCTTCGACGAGTGGGGCGCGGCGGTGCGCGACGGCCGCATGACCGAGGCGTTCGCGTGCGGCACGGCCGCGGTGATCACGCCCATCGGCGCGGTGAAGTCCCGGGAGGGGACGTTCGCCATCCACAACAACGAGACAGGGCCCGTGGCGGCGCGCTTCCGCGAGGCGCTGCTCAACATCCAGCACGGCCTCGCCCCCGACCGGCACGGCTGGATGCACGACGTGATCTGACGACCTGATCCGGCGGGGACCGCGCGTTCGACGTGACGTGGGCGACGTGACGTGGGCGACGTGACGTGGGCGACGTGACGTGGGCGACGTGACGTGGGCGACGTGCGGGCGCGCGGTGCGGGCGCCGCGCCTACTCCGCGGTCGGCGCGCGCTTCGACTTCGCCGTCATGCCGTATTCGTGCAGGCGGTACTGGATGGTGCGAATGCTGATGTCGAGGAGCTCGGCCGCGCGCGTCGTCGAGCCGTTCGTCGCCTCGAGCGTCGAGAGGATGGCATAGCGCTCGATCTCCGCCATCGTGGCGCCCGGGATCCGCAGGGCTCCCTTGGCCACCGGCGCCGCGTCGATGGGGAGGTGCTCCGCGTCGATGCGCGCGTCGTCGCAGAGCACGACGGCCCGCTCGATCGCGTTCTCGAGCTCGCGCACGTTCCCCGGCCACCGGTGCGCGACGAGCTTCGCCCGCGCCTCGTCGGTGAACCCCTCGATCTTGCGGTGGTTCTCCGCCGCGAACCGGCGGAGGAAGTGGTTCGCCAGGAGCAGCACGTCGGTGTCGCGGACGCGCAGCGGCGGCATGTCGATGTGGACGACGTTGAGCCGGTAGTAGAGGTCCTCCCGGAAGCGGCCCTCCTGCACCGCCGCCGCGAGATCGCGGTTCGTGGCCGCGATGAGCCGCACGTCGACCGACACGGTGTCGTTCCCGCCGACCCGCTCGAACATCCGCTCCTGGAGCACGCGCAGCAGCTTCACCTGCGTCGACGGCGCGATCTCGCCGACCTCGTCGAGGAAGAGCGTCCCGCCGTTCGCCTGCTCGAACCGCCCGATACGCCGCCTGTCGGCGCCGGTGAACGCGCCGCGCTCGTGGCCGAACAGCTCGCTCTCGAGGAGCGCCTCCGCGAGCGCCGCGCAGTGCAGCGTCACGAACGGCGCCCTGGCGCGCGGGCCCTTCGCGTGGATGGCGCGCGCGAGCTCTCCCTTGCCCGTGCCGCTCTCGCCGGTGATGAGCACCGTCGCCCGCGCGCCCGCCACCTGCCTGGCCATCCGATAGACCTTCTGCATCGCCGGGCTCGCCCCGATGAGCCCCTCCACGCCCTCGCCCTCGCGCTCGCGCAGCTGCCGGCGGAGGTTCTCCGCCTCGACCCGGAGCGCGCTCCGCTCCAGCGCGCGCTCGATGGACAGAAGGAGCGCGTCGAAGTCGACCGGCTTCGTCAGGTAGTCCTCGGCCCCCGCGCGCATCGCCTGCACCGCCGAGCTCACGTCGCCGAACGCGGTGACGACGATCACCGGCAGCGTCGGATCCTGCTCGCGGAGCTTCCCGAGCAGCGCCACCCCATCCATCTTCGGCATCTTCAGGTCGGTGACCACGACGTCCGGCGGCCGCTCCGCCGCTACCTCGAGCGCCTCGACGCCGTCGCCCGCCGCGTCGACGGCATAGCCCTCCTGTCGCAAGAGCTTCTCCAGCCCCGAGCGCGCGCTCGCCTCGTCGTCCACGACGAGCACCCTCGAGCCCTGTCTCTTCTCGGCGTTCATGTCGTCCCTTCCGAAGACCGCCAGAGGATACCGCGCCTCTGCGGCGGCGCGGACCTCCTTCGACTGCAGCGCGCCTCCCTCGGCGGCGGCGCGACAGGCAAGCACCGCCCGGAGGGCGACGCAAGACCGAGCCCCGGAGCGCGCGGCGCGTCTCGTGGTCTCGTGGCGCGCTGAGGTGACGAGGAGACGTCAGCGGCTCTCGGTGGCGTCGACGTTCCCGTGGATGCCGGCGCCGAGATCGGCCATCTCCTCGGCGAGCAAGACCGTGAGATCGTCGGCGGTGACGATGCCCGTCACCTTGCCGTCGTAGCGGACGATGGGCAGCCGCCGGACGCCGCGCTCGCGCATCAGGCGGAGCGCCGTCTCGATGCTGTCGGTCTGCTGCAGGGTCGTCGGATCGTACGTCACGATCTCGGACACCAGCGTCTTCTCGGGCTCGCGCGCGTCGGCCATCACCCGCATCACGAGATCGCGATCGGTGAGGATGCCAATGGCGCGCGCGCCCTGCGTGACGACGACGCACCCCACGCGGAAGTCGCGCATCCTGCGCGCGACGGCGGTCGCGGACTCGGTGAGCTCGGCGCTCACGGCGCCATGTTCGAAGCGGCTGAGGGACATGCCGAGAGCCTTTGCACGACGTGCGCCAGGCTGGTTGTGCCCTCCGCGCTGCGACGCGCGCGGGCGCGGAGGGGCTGCGCGGCGGATAGGCCGGGGCTGGCGCGGCTCGGGCGTCGCAGCGGTTGCGCGGCGGCGCAAGCCGTTCGCCGGGCCCGACGCGCTCGCCCGCTCAGGCCGGGGCCGGGGAGGCCGGCCGGGCGCGCGCGGCGCCGGAGGACACCGCCTCTACGCTGGAGCGGAGCTCGGCGCTCAGCGCGGTGTAGTCCACCGGCTTGGTGTGCACCACCGCCTCGGGCGCGAACCCTCGCCCGAGCCGCGCCACGAGCTCGGGATAGCCGGTGACCACGAACAGCGGGAGATCGGGCCTGAGCGATCGCCCGAAGCGCGCGACAGCGATGCCGTCGGCGTGGGGCATCCGGAAGTCCGTCACCAGGATGTCGGGGATTGGCGTCCGGGCGAGCCGCGCGATCGCGAGGGCGCCGTCGGTGGCCAGCTCCACCCGGAAGCCGTCGTCCTCGAGCAGGTGCGCGAGAAGGCGGGCGGTGCGGACATCGTCGTCCACGAGGAGGATCAGGGGTTGTTCGATGCGGCGCGGTTCCACGTCGCGAGGACTACCAAGTTGCGTGCCACCGCCGACGCGAGGACCGCGGAGGCCACGGCAGCTCAGCCGGAGAGGCGGATCGGGAGCGTCACGCGGAACAGCGTCTTTCCCGGTCGGCTCTGGAACTCGATGGTCCCCTCGTGATCTGTGACGATGCGGTGCGCGATCGCCAGCCCGAGCCCGGTGCCGTTCGGCTTCGTCGAGAAGAAAGGATCGAAGATCGGCGCCTCCGGGCTCGCGACACCGGGGCCGTCGTCCTCCACCTCGAGGACGGCGTGGCGCGGCTGTCGCCGCGCGCGGAGGGTGACCGTGCCGCCTCCGGCCGGTTCCACCGCCTCGAGCGCGTTGCGAAGCAGGTTCAGCAGCACCTGCTCGATCCGGGCGGGATCGAGGTCGAGCACGATATCGGTCGACGGCAGATCGATCCTCACCTCGACCTGCGCGCCGGCGCTTTCCGACGACAGGGCGAGGCGCGCCGCCCGCTCGCAGAGCGCGAGCACGGACGTCGGCTTCACGAGCAGCGGGCTCGGCCGGGCGAAGTCCAGGAACTCGCTCACCAGCCCCGACAGGCGGCGGATCTCGTCGCGGACGACCCGGATCGCCTCCACGGTGTCCGGGTCCTGCATGCCGGCGCGCGCGAGCCCCCGCTCGAGGAAGGTCACGTGGAGCTGCGCGCCGTTGAGCGGATTGCGGATCTCGTGCGCGAGGCCGGCCGCGAGCGTCCCCACCGCGGCGAGCTTCTCGCTCTGGCGCACGCGCGCGGCGAGCGCTCTCTCGTCGGTCGTGTCCTGCCCGATCGCGAAGAGGACCACCTCGTCGTCCGCCGCGGAAGGGGCATAGGCCAGCTGCCATCGCACGTCGCGGATCTTGCCGGCGCGCGTGCGGAGGCTGCTCTCCAGGAGCTCGGCGCCCGCGCGCCGGCCCGCGGCGATCTCCTTCACGAGCGCGCCGTGATCCGCGCGGAGCTCCTCGGGGAGGAGCGCCTCGACGAACGGCATCCCGAGGATTTCCTCGCGCCCGAGCCCGGTGATCCGCTCGGCCTCGCGGTTCCAGAGCCGCACGACAGCCCGCGCGTCGAGGCCCACGACGAGGACGCGGGCGAGCTCGACGGCGCTCTTGTACCGGTGCTCCGTGCGCGCGAGCGCGCGGCCGACCTCCTCCCGGTCCAGGCGCTCGGCGTGCCGCGCGCGCGCGAGGAAATCGTCCCGGTAGGTCTCCAGCATGATGGCGAGCTCGAGATCGAGCACCTTGCCCACCGCGGCGCGGATCGGGGCCACGTGCTCGCCGAGGGCGCTCGCGGCGATCTCGTCGAACGCGAGCCGGATGAGCGTCATCGCCGTGAACATGTACCGTTGCGGCAGCCCGACCCGCACGTGGATCCGCCCGATCTTCGCTGTCTCATCGAAGTACGCGCCGTCGTACGGCCCCGTGCAGATGCGCGTCATCCAGCGGACGAGCGATCGCTTGAGCCGCTCCACCTGCTCCTCGCCGGTGAAGACCTCGTGGGCGCCCTCGTGCTCGCGGATACGATCGTAGAACTCGTCCGCGATGCGGGGGAAATGCGGCTCCGCGTGCGCGCGAAACGAGGCGAGCCGGCCCGCGTCTTCCTCGCCGAAGCGGACGTACCGCTTTATCTCGTCGAAGAGCGTCTCTCGCGAGGGCACGGCGGCGGAGGCTATCACGCGCTTCCTTCCACGCTGTCCGCGCCGGCGGACCACGATCTCGCGCGCTCCAGGATCGCCCCGAGCGCCGCGTCATCCTCGCCGCCGCGCGCGACGAGCTCCGGCGAGGGCGGCGCCTCATAGTCGAGGCCCGCGCCGGGGAGCGCGTCGATCTCGCCGGCGCCCGCCGACCTGTAGAGCCCCTTCGGGTCGCGCTCCCGGCAGACCCGGGGAGAGACATCCATGTACACCTCGAGGAGCCGCGGCGCGAGCGCGCGGGCGCGCTCCCTGTAGGCGCGGCGGTGCGCCGTCGCGGCCACGATCACGATGAGCCCCTGGCGCGCGAGCAGCGCGGAAAGGCGCCCGAGCGTCTCGTAGAAATCGTCGCGGCCGCGCGGGTCGTAGCCGGGCCGCGGGGCGAGCGCGTCGCGGACCTCGTCGCCGTCGAGCAGGCAGCTCGCCCGGCCCTCGCCGAGGAGCGCGCTGTGTACCCGCGCGGCCAGGGTCGATTTACCCGACGAGGGCAGCCCCGTGATCCAGACGACGCCGCCGCTCACGCGAACACCCGCTCCGCGTCGTCCGGATCGAAGCGCGGCGCGTCGAGGGCGCGCTCCACGAAGGTGAGCAGGGCGTCCCGCGCGCTCCGCGGGACCGCGGGGTACCAGGCGGGGTTGGCGAGCACGAGCGCGCGCCACGCGAGGAACGGCGCCGCCACGTCGAGCACGCCCGCGCCGCCGCTCCCGTCGAGGTAGACCTGCCAGAACCGCTGCCACAGCGCGCGGAGGCCGCCCTGCCATGCGCCGGGCGCGTCCAGCGCGAAGAAGACGTAGTTGATGGCGAGGCAGGTGACGTCATCGGCCGGATCGCCCTGGGAGCCGCGGCTCGTGTCGAGCAGGGTGAGCTGCGACGCCTCGTCGAAGACGATGTTGAAAGGGTGGAAGTCGCCGTGCGTGCGCGCGAGCCGCTGGTCCCGGCCGCGGAGCTTCCACCGCCATTCCACGCAGCGACGCTCGATGGCCTGGAGTCGCTCGGGCGGCGCGCCGGGCACGCCGTCCGGATAGCCGTCGACGATGCCGAAGATGCCCTCTCCGTGGCCCACGAGATCGCGCACAGTGCGGCGGTAGCTGCCCGGCTGGGCGCCGGGCGCGCCGTGGAGCGCGACGAGGTACCTGGCCAGCGCCTCGCAGCGCGCCAGGTCCCCGGGCGTCGCGCGGCGCTCCCGCGCGATCCGGCGCAGATCCTCGGCGTAGACCTGCCCCTCCGCGTACGTGGTGAGCAGGTAGAACTCGCCCGCATCCCGCAGCGACAGGAAGCGGTCATCGCGGGTCAAGGAGCCGACGTCCACGACGGCCACGTGCGATGGAATCGATCCGAAGGTGTCGAAGGCGAGCAGCATCTCCGCCGCCCGATCCGACCTCCTGTCGTGTCCGAACTCGTTGGCTGTCGACGTGTGCAGGACCAGCCGCTGCGTCGAGCCGTCGGGCCGCGCCACAGTGATCCGGCGGGGGGCGCCGTAACCGGCGGCCTTCTCGGTCAGGTCGTGGCCCGAGCCGGCGTCCGTTCCCATGGGGGCGATCTCCACGACCCGCGCGTGGGGCAAGACCGCCTCGACGAGCTGGCGGACCGAGCCGACGGGATCTGGACCGGGCGACACAGGTTGAGCGCACATGGGTTCCCTCGGGAGCCCAGGCATCTAAGCAAGAAGCAGACCGTGCGCAGGAGCGAGCGCCGGAGGGGGACCGGAGCTCAACGCGGAGGCGGGACGTCGGATAGAGGAGAAAGAATCAATAATATCCGCAGCTTATACTCCTCCTGCGGACATCTCCAGGGCAGCTCCGGCCACGCCGTCCGTCGGGGCAGCGCGGCGCGCGCACGGTTTGCGCCGCCCGCGCGAGGCGTGCGCCGCGCCCGGCGGAGCGCGTCTTGCTGGGCCTGATCTGGAGGGAGAGGGCAGCGTCAGGCCAGCGAGCGATCCCCGGCGATGGGGTCGCTCGCTGGGCCCGTGCAGCGGCGCGTGGCCTGCTTGGCCGCCGGCTACTGTTCCTTCGGGGCGTCCTTGTAGACGTCCTCTTTCTTGTGGAACCCGTCGGCGATCACCGTGGCGGCGAGGTTTTCCTTGTCCACGGCGATCGGCGTGATGAGCACGCTCGGGATGTCCTTCTTCCCGTTGTTGACCGTCTGCGTCTTCTCGCCGAGGTCCTGCTTCTTCGCCAGCTTGATGGCGAGCTCGGCGGCCTTCTCGGCGAGCGACTTGATCGGCTTGTAGACGGTCATGCTCTGGGTGCCGGCCGCGATCCGCTGGCAGCCGGCGAGCTCGGCGTCCTGCCCCGAGACGCCGACCTTGCCGGCGAGCTTCTGCTCGCCGAGCGCCTGGACCGCCGCGCCCGCGAGCCCGTCGTTCGAGGCCACGACCGCCGTGACGTTGTTGTTGTTCTTGGTGAGGGCGTTCTCGGTGATCTTGAGCGCCTCGACCGGCTGCCAGTCCTTGGCCCACTGGTCCGCCACGACCTTGATGTCGCCCTTGTCGATGAGCGGCTTCAGGATGTTCATCTGCCCCTCGCGGAAGAGCTTCGCGTTGTTGTCGGTCGGGGAGCCGCCGATGAGGACGTAGCTCCCCTTCGGGTGCAGCTTCACGAGGTGCTCGGCCTGGAGCTCGCCCACCTTGACGTTGTCGAAGGACACGTAGAGGTCGACGTCCGAGTCGAGGATCAGCCGGTCGTAGGCGATGACCGGCACGTTCTGCTTGTGCGCCGACTCGACGATGGTGGCCGTCGTCTTGGCGTTGTGGGGCACGACAACGAGGATGTCGACGCCCTGGGTGAGCAGGTTCTCGGCCTGCGAGTTCTGAAGGGCGTCATCGCTGTTCGCGGACTGCACGAGCACCTGGGCCCCGAGCGACTCGGCCTTCGCCTTGAACAGGTCGCGGTCGCGCTGCCACCGCTCCTCCTTGAGGGTGTCCATGGAGAAGCCGATCGTGAGCTTCTTCTTCTCCGTACCCTTGGTGTCCGCGGTCTTCGCGGCTTTTTCTTCCGTCTTGCCCGCGCTCACCTCGTTCCCGGCCTCCGGTTTCGAGCAGCCGGCCGAGAACGCGAGCGAGAACAGCGCCATGAGGAAGGCAGAACGACGAATCAAGATGACCTCCGCGTCAGATGAAGGGATGTGGGGCTGTGATGGGCCCCACGGGGTATCACTGTATCGAGTTGATCTGGTCTGCGTACTGCATGATGAGCGTCAGCGTGTCGACGTCGGTCGTGTACACCGAGTACCATCCTTGAAGCTCGTGGGGCGGATCGCCGATGTAGTCCTGGCCGAGACGCCAGTAGAGGTTGCCGTCGTTCTCCGGCCTGCCGGTCCCGCCCCACGCCCAGAAGTTCACGCCGGCGAGCTCGGGGGTGTCCTTGACGGCGTCGAAGACGGAGGCGTAATACGCGTTCCTCTTCGTGACGGGCGTGCTGACCGGATCGGACTTGTCGTCGCGCGCGAGGCCGAACTCCTCGACGACGATCGGCTTGTTCAGCGCCTTGGCGTGCGCGATCTGGGTGGCGATGAACTCGTCGCTCAGGTCGATGGCCGCGTTCACCGACTTCTCCTCGGCGCTGTCGATCGGCAGCGAGGGGTCGTACCACGACCAGTTCTCCGGCCAGACGTGGAAGGTCAGGTAATCGATGCCGGGCACGTCGTGGAACGCGCGGTAGTCGCTGTTCGCGTAGTCGCCCCACTGGTACAGCTCGCCCTCCGAGCCGATGGAGACCAGGTGGTTCGGGTCGATGTCCTTGATGAACTTCGCGGTCCGCTCGACCCACAGCTGGAAGAGCGCGCTCCAGCCCCGGAACGACCGCGGCTCGTTCGCGAGCTGCCACGCCATGATGCCCGGGTGGTCCTTGAGCGCCGCGATGACGACCTCGGCCCGGCTGTAGAAGAACTCCTGCGCTTTCTTGTTGCACAGGAACAGGGTCGAGAGGTCCTGGTGGTCGTCCCACGCCGGGCCGATGAGGTCCGCGTCGGTGATCGTGTTCGGGTGGGGGATCGCGAAGTCGCCGGCGAGCGGGACGGCCTGGCAGTCCTCGCCGGTGCCCTCCTCGAACCGCGCCGACCCGGCGAACGGCACGTGGTGGTCTGCCGCGAGCAGGTCAGCGCCCGTGTCCGGGTGGGTCAGGCCGACCTGGTACTCGCTGAAGTCCTTGCCGCACGTGGTCTCGGGCTGCTCGTGCGCCCACTTGATGTACTGCGGCATACCGCCGGACCAGTGATACCAGTCGTTCAGCGTCATCACGGCCTTCATGCCGTGGCTGTGAATCTCGTCGAGCACCGTCTTCAGGTTGCTCACGTACTGCTCCAGCGCCGGGTCGGCGCACGGCTCATCCGACGA
Source organism: Sorangium sp. So ce1128 (assembly GCA_051717205.1). GTDB lineage: Bacteria > Myxococcota_A > Polyangia > Polyangiales > Polyangiaceae > Sorangium. Next base: position 11,243,276 of record CP181432.1, on the reverse strand, counting down.
CGCCGGGAAGATCCGCTGCGGCCCGAACTCCGGGTCGTTCTGCTGCGCCTCGGGGATGTCGCCCTCGCTGAGCGCCATGATCCGGAGGTTCAGCATCCCCTGGCTCTCGAGGATGCCGAGCTCGGTGCGCAAGCGCTCGAGGTCGACGTAGGGAGCTGCCCAGAAGTTCGTGCCCATGTACTTGTACGGTTTCCCGTCGAGCGTGAGCTTACTCCCATCGGTGCGGACGTAGCACTTTTCGGCTTGCTGAGCGCAGTCGAGGGCCGCGCCGCCGCCGGTTCCGTCCCCGCCGCCACCGGTCTCGCCGCCGCCGGTGCCGCCCCCGCCGCCGCCGGTGTCGCCGCCGCCGGTGCCGCCCCCGCCGCCGCCGGTGTTGTCGGACCCGCCGGTGCCGCCGGAGGGCGACGGGTCGGCCGGATCAGAGGAGCACGCGGCGAGGGAGAGCAACCCCAGAGCGAGCAACAAGGTTCTGTTCATGGTGTTTCCTTACCTGGTTCGAGGTTCGTTCCTCAAGGGTGGCTGAGCGCTGTCGCTCGGAGCCCACGGCCGGTTCACGGCACTGTGCCGAGCGGCCGCGTCACCTGCTCGGTGATCGTCTTGCCGGCATGGCCGCGCGTCCCCCGGGTGTCGCGCCGATACAGATCTCCGTTCGGGTGGTCGCGCTTGCTGGCTTGGTTGCTGGCAGACCACTTAATCGGTTCAGCGTCAACAGGGAACCGAGCGGCCGGCGGAGCCGCTCCGGAGCGGGCGTGCGGCCATCGGGGCGCGGCGTAGGCGGGCCGACAGGCGGGCGGCGCGGCGTCGCTGGGCGGGGCGATCCGGCCCGGCGCCGGTGGTCGCTGCGCGGTGGCGCCAGGGGTCCATTGCGTCGGCGCCGGTGGTCCATTGCGTCGGCGGCGGCAGGTCGTTGCATCGGCGCCGGTGGGTCGTTGCGCGCCGGCCGAGGTCGGCCGGGCGCCGCGTGTTTCCGGGCGTGCCAGGGGCGTCCGGACGGCGATCGAGCTAGGATTGGGGGGTGCTGGCCGAGGCGCTGCGCGCCGGCCGCGCGGAGGACGGGGGCATGTCGTCGAGCCTGATCCTGCTTGCTGTGCCGGCCTTTTTCGCGCTCATCGGCGTCGAGCTCTGGCTCTGTCGCCGCCGCGGGCGCCGCGACTACCGCTTCTCCGACGCGCTCGCCAACCTGTGCTGCGGGGTGGGCCAGCAAACGCTCGTCACCCTCGTGAGCGTCGGCGTGCTCGTCTATGTCTTCCTCTTCGAGCGCGCCGCGCCGGTCCGGCTGCCGGCGGGCGCTGTGTCGACCTGGCTTGCCTGCTTCGTCGCGGTCGACTTTTGCTATTACTGGGCCCACCGCGCGAGCCACCGGGTGAACTTCCTGTGGGCGGCGCACGCGGTCCACCACCAGAGCGAGGACTACAACCTCTCGGTCGCGCTGCGTCAGAGCTGGGTTCAGCGGGCGTTCTTCTGGCCGTTCTTCTGGCCGCTCGCCTTGCTCGGCTTCCCGCCGGCGGTGCTCATCACGACCTACACGCTGAACACGCTGTATCAGTTCTGGATCCACACGCAGCTCGTCGGCCGGCTCGGTCCGCTGGAGTGGGTGCTGAACACGCCGTCTCACCACCGGGTGCACCACGGCGTGGACGCGGCGTATCTCGACCGGAACCACGGCGGCATGCTCATCGTCTGGGATCGGCTGTTCGGCACGTTCCGCGCGGAGGGCGCGTCCCCGCGCTACGGCGTTGTCCAGCCGCTCGGAAGCTTCAGCGCGTTGCGCGCGAACCTCGACCCGTGGCGCAAGCTCGCGCGCATGGCGTCGGCGGAGCCGCGCCTATCGGGCAAGCTGCTCGTCTTTCTCCGGCCGCCGGACTGGCGCTCCGAGGCGTCGCTGCCCGAGGAGGGCCCGCTGCGCACCGACCCCGGCTACGTCCTGCACGACGTGGAGCGCCCGCCGTCGACGCGCGCGCTCGCGGCGGGGCTCTTCCTGGCGGCGCTCGTCGGCGCGATCGCGTTCATCCACGCGGCGCCGGGCCTCGCCGCGGGTCCGCTGTGGGCGGGGGCGGCCGTCCTCCTCGCGGTGCTCACCGCCGTCGGCGCGCTGCTCGACGGGCGGGCCTCGCCGGAGCCGGCGCGCGGCGAGGCGACGCCTGCGGGCCCGGCGAAGGGGCTGCCGATCTCGCCGGCCTAGAGCGACAAACGGGTTGAAACCACGAGAAAAAGCAGGAATTTCACAGGGAGGCGGGGAGGCGGGGAGCGAGAGACGGCAAGAGGGAGAAATTCATTTTTTTCTTCCTCCCCGCCTCCCCGCCTCCCTGTGAAAATTCTCCGGGTTTCAACGTGATCGGTATTCTAGAAGACGGCAGAGCGCCCGGCGAGCCAGGGAGTGGCGCGCGGCGGCGAGTGGCGGCGAGTGGCGCCGCGGCGGCGCGACACGATGTCTATCGGCGCGGACCGCGCCTGCCAACCTGGCGGGCTGCTCCCGGGGCGGACGCGCGGCGGGGCGCGTGAACCGCGCGATCTCCGCGGCGGGCTGCGGTCATCTCCGCGGCACGGCGCGTGAAAGGCGCGCCCGCATGCCCATCGAGACGACATCCATCGATCGCGAGGACCGGCTCACCGGCGTCCTCCTCGGCGCGGCGGTCGGCGACGCCCTCGGCCTCCCGCGCGAGGGCCTCTCGCGCCGCCGCGCCGTGCGCCTCTTCGGCCCTGCGCCGCTCGAGCACCGCTTCGTGCTTGGCCGCGGGATGATCAGCGACGACGCCGAGCACGCGTGCATGACGGCGCAGGCGCTGCTGGCCGCTCCTCGGGACGCCGCGCGGTTCGCGCGCTCGCTCGGGTGGCGGCTCCGCGGCTGGCTCGCCGCGATGCCGGCGGGCGTCGGATACGCCACGTTGCGGGCGATCCTCAAGCTATGGCTCGGTTTCTCTCCGGAGCGGAGCGGCGTCTTCTCGGCCGGCAACGGCCCTGCGATGCGGGCGCCGATCCTGGGCGCGGCGCTCGCCCTTGTGCCGGCGCGGATCGAGCCGATGGTGCGCGCTTCCACGCGCCTCACCCATACCGACCCGCGCGCCGAGGAGGGCGCGCGGCTCATCGCCCTTGCGGCCGCGTATGCCGCGGTGCGCGGGCCGGAGCAGGTGAATCCGGCCGAACTGCTGGCGATGCTGCGCGAGCGCGTCTCGGACGGGGAGCTCCGCCGCCGGCTCGACTGCGCGGCGGAGCTGCTCGCCCGGGGCGCCTCGGCGGAGGAGTTCGCCGGTGCGATCGGGCTCCATCAGGGCGTGAGCGGCTTCATCGTGGACACCGTCCCTGCGGTCCTGTTCTGCTGGCTCGCGAACGTGCGCGATTTCCGGCGGGCGGTGGAGGACGTCATCCTGCTCGGGGGCGACGCCGACAGCACGGGCGCCATCGTCGGCGGCCTCGCGGGCGCGACGCTGGGGGCGCGCGCCATCCCGGGAGCGTGGTTGAGCGGGATCGCCGACTTCCCGGTATCGGTCGGGTGGATGCGGCGGCTCGGGGCGCGGCTCGCGCGGGAGTTCCGCGGCGAGGAGGAGGGCGCGGGGGCGGGGGAGGGCGCTCCCCGAGGGGAGGGGCCGCTTGGCTATTTCTGGCCGGTCGTGCCGGTGCGCAACCTGATCTTCCTGATGCTGGCGCTGAAGCACGGATTCCGGAGGATGCTGCCGCCCTATTGAGGCGGCTCGGAGGTCCGGAATTGCGGCCGAGGAGCGATGCCTTGCAGACGCTCTCCACCCGAGTCCACAACAGCTGCCGCGTCACGCCGGCGTGGTGATTCGACGCACGCCGCACTTTTGGAGCCGAGCAGTGCGCCATCGCTGTTGCTGCAATTGTTCAAGTCGCGCGCTGTTTTTTGCCCACGGCGGCGCCGTGCGTCGTGTGTCCAGGTGATATGGTCCGCGCCATGAGCGCGCGTTCCTTGACCGAGTCTTTCGCACTGCTGACGCTGGCGGCGACCCTCGCCGCCGGTTGCTCTGGATCTTCTGACGAAGTCTCGGTATAGGAGCATCTTCAGGCATCTCCTTACGTCGTAGCGACCATCCGAGGTTCGCCCGCGCTCGATGAGACGCAGTTCAGGAATCCTGTTCTTTAGCTGCCCGTACGCGAGTCGAAGGTGCGGGAGCCTTTCTCTCCTCCAAGGTGGCTGAATCGATCCTTCCAGCTTCCTGAAGAATCTTGAAGCAAGGCCAGCACATGCATGCGATCCAGTCCGAATCTTCGACAGCCGCGCCGCATGCGACACAACACAGCCAGCCGTGGATGTTACGATGCGAGTCTCGACAGTTGTGCGCCATCTTATCCCCTCGTCATGAGTTGGGCAGGACCTCTAATGGCCAGTGCCCGTCGTCCTACCGGAAGCCTCGCGGCGTAGTACCGTTAGACGCAAAGGCTATGAACATAGCATCGATGGGAGGAAGGCATCGGCCCTCAACCTCAGTCCTGCACACAGCGCAAAGGTCCACCTTCCCCAGATTGCTTGCAAGCCGGTAGCGCTCTTCGGCGTAGGCGTGACACGCGTCGCAATGTCCTTTGTGTGCGTTCAGCATACTCCCGCTCGACAATGATGTGTGTTGCAGGTGCACGGGGAGTCATCGGACCAGTCGTATCTCCGGTCACGGGCCGGCGTCGCGTGGCGTACCGTTCCGCTGCTGATGGCTGATCCGGGTCGGCGCGGTAGACGAGGACGTTGGTTGCTGGCTTCCTCTCTTCACGTTTCGTCGATTTGCCTGCCATCAGGCCATGATAGAGACCCATCCGGGGTAGGGTCAAGAGCGATCGCCGGGTAGGGAGCGCTCGATCCACGCCGCGCAGGCCGGATGACGACCGCAGTCGGGAGAGCTGAAACTGCGCCGGGCTCGGCTGGCTGCCCCCATCCGCGGTGCGCCGTCCGCCCAACGTCCTGCCGATCTGCCGCGGCGCGCAGCGCCGTCGGCAGCAGCGGCTTGTTGGGCTGGAGACAGAGAAAGAGAGAGTACACAGGGAGGCGGGGAGGCGGGGAGGCGAGAGAGAGAGTACAGACAAGGGTGGAAGGCGAGCGATGGGGACCATCGTTCGAGCTTGCTCGGGGCCGGCTGCCTCCAGGTCGCTCGTTTTGTAGGGCGGGTGCCGGGGACGTCAATTCTGCGCAACTGGGTCTGGTCCCGCGTCGACATAGGGGTATGAACACAGAGTCGGCGATAGGGAGATTGTGGCATCTGTCCGAGCGAGTCCTCGGAGCGTGCATCGAGGTGCATCGCCACCTCGGTCCCGGGCTTCTGGAGTCCGCCTACGAACAATGCTTGTGCCATGAACTGTCGCTCATCGATTTGAGCTTCGCGAGACAAAGGCCGCTGCCGGTGATCTACAAGGGAGTCATGCTCGACTGCGGTTATCGACTCGATGTTGTCGTCGAGGAGAAGCTCGTGCTGGAACTCAAGGCCGTCGATCATCTGCTGCCAGTCCATGAAGCTCAGGTGCTCACGTACCTGAAGCTGACGGACCTGGACATCGGACTGCTCGTCAACTTCAACACGCCGGTGCTCCGCCGCGGGATCCGCCGCCTGGTACGCCGCGGCGCGGAGGCTGGCCGGCTCGCCCGGTTTCGCATCGAAGACGATCAGTCCGGCACCACCAGCCGCCCCGCATCGACGCAACCCGAAACAGCCGGCGCCAGGGCTGCTGGTTCGAACGACTGATCCCGGCTCTCGCCTCCCCGCCTCCCCGCCTCCCTGTGAATCTCTCCCTCTCCATCTTCCTCTCCGCCCAACGTCCTGCCGGTCTGCCGCGGCGCGCAGCGCCGCCGGCAGCAGCGGCTTGTTGGGCTGGAGACAGAGAAAGAGAGAGTACACAGGGAGGCGGGGAGGCGAGAGAGAGAGTACAGACAAGGGTGGAAGGCGAGAGATGGGGACCATCGTTCGATCTCGCTCGGGGCCGGCTGCCTCCAGGTCGCTCGTTTTGTAGGGCGGGTGCCCGCCTGCTGCCAGTCCATGAAGCTCAGGTGCTCACGTACCTGAAGCTGACGGACCTGGACATCGGACTGCTCGTCAACTTCAACACGCCGGTGCTCCGCCGCGGGATCCGCCGCCTGGTACGCCGCGGCGCGGAGGCTATCCGGCTCGCCAGGTTTCGCATCGAAGACGACCACTCCGGCACCACCAGCCGCCCCGCATCGACGCAACCCGAAACAGCCGGCGCTAGGGCTGCTGGTTCGAACGACTGATCCCGGCTCTCGCCTCCCCGCCTCCCCGCCTCCCTGTGAATCTCTCCCTCTCCATCTTCCTCTCCGCCCAACGTCGCGATCAACTGTGCTACACGACATATATTCGCATTTTCGTATGTGGGCTGCGAACCGTGGCGCCCTATCCCCGTATAGCGGCCTCCGCCTCCTCGAAGCGCTTTCGACTCGCGTCAAAGACGTCGACCGCGATCGACGGCAAATCATGGTGCGCCGCGGAAAGTCGGTCGCCCGGGCCCGCCGACGCCCGCGCGCTACACTGCCAGCATGCATGTGGTAGAGCGCGCGCCGGGCGAGGCGCTGCGTCCGTACGTCGACCGGTTCTGGGGCCTGCGCAGCGCGCCCGGCGAGGTCGTGGCCCTCGCGGACCTCCTGCCGGGCACCGGCGCCGAGCTGATGATCCACCTCGGCGCCCCCCTGCACCGCGCCGACGGCGGCGCGCTGCCCGAAAGCCAGCTCGTGTGCCTGCGCGCGTCCACCCTGGCGCTCGCTCCGCACAACGGCGGGCTCGACGTGCTCTGCGTGCGGTTCCGCGCCGGCGCCGTGCGCCACTTCCTGGACGCCAGCGTCACCGATGCGGCCGACGCCAACGCGGCGCTCGACGATCTCGCCGCGCCGCCAGCGCGCGATCTGCGCGACCGCCTCGCCGACCTCGGCGACTTCGCCGATCGCGTCGCGCTCGTCGAGCGCAGCCTGCTCGCGCTGCGCGCCCGCTGCGCCCGCCCCGACGTGCACGCCGATCGCGCGGTCGCCCGGATCTACGCCTCTTCCGGCCGCGTCCGCGTCGCGCCGCTCGCGCGCGAGCTCGGCGTCGTGCCGCGCCACCTCGCGCGCCGGTTCCGCGCCGCCGTCGGCGTGTCGCCCAAGCAGTTCGCGCGGCTCGTGCGGTTCCAGCACACGGTGCGCGCGCTCGTCCTCGCGCCCGGCGCCGACCTCACGCGCGTCGCCGCCGCGCACGGCTACTGCGATCAGGCCCATTTCGCGCACGAGTTCCGCGCGCTCGCCGGCCAGCCCGCGACGGCGTTCCTGCGCCACGCGTCGATCCGGTCCCATTTCTACAAGCCGTCCGCGCCGCGCTGACCCAGGCTCCTCGTCGCGCGGCTTCCGCGCAGAAGGAGCCTTATGTCCGTCGCCATCGCCACCCTCGAAGCGCGCCCCGGCGCCGACGCCGCCGTGGCGCGGCTGCTCGCGGGCCTGGTCGCACCGACCAGCCAGGAGCCCGGCGCGCTCAGCTACGTCGTTCACCGCGACCCGGCGCGCCCCACGCGCTTCGTCGTCTATGAGCGCTACGCCGATCGCGGCGCGCTCGAACATCACATGGCCGCGCCGTGGCTGCGCGCCGCGCTCGGCGCGCTCGAAGGCCACCTCGCCGGCCCGCCCGACGTGCAGCTCCTCGACGAGCTCGCCGCGTTCACCCGCCCGGCCGAGGAGCCTCGCACATGATGCCTCGCCCGCTCGCCTTCATGCCCCTCATCCCCCTCGTCGCCGCGTGGGAGGAAACGGACGAGCGGCATGCCGTGACGATATTGTCCTGTCCCGCCGGACAAGCATTCGAAAAATGCGCAGCGATAACGACCTCCGGACCCTGAAAGAGATGAGGGCCTCCGGACCCTGGCGCTGAACAGCGGCGAGGGAAATACCGCTGTTCGCCACGGTCGCGGGCCGGGTACCGACGCATCGTCGGGTGTCCCATGCTCGAGGCGGACTCGCCCGATGCGGTCCTGCGGGACGAAACTCCCGAGCGACGAGGGGAGACAGCGGCGGCGCATCGCCATACATCCGCGGCCGATGGAGGCGCGCGGCACGTGTGGGAGGCGCGCGGCACGTGTGTCCTCTACATCCGCGCCTGATGGAGGCATGCGGCGCGTGTGTTTTCCGAGCGACAGGCTCGCTTGGCGCCGGCATCCGATGCAAGATCCCGTCTCTCCGCTTTGTTCAGGTCACGTAGGAGGCATCCATGCGACGAGCTGGAAGAATCGCGGCCCTCTTGCTCCCGCTGGCGCTGCTCGGGTCCCGCGCCGATGCGGCGCCGGGCTTGAGCGACTACCGGTATTTCAGGGCGCTATCCATCGATCTCCAGGGCAGGATGCCGACCCGCGACGAGATCGCCGCGTTCGAATCGCCCGCATTCGACGTCGACGCGTGGATCGACGATCGCCTGGCCCAGCCGGCGTACGCCGAGCGCATCCGGCGCATCTACATGGACCTCATGCGCCTCGACGTCGGCCCGTCGTTCCAGTTCGTGCCGAAGGCGTCGATGCTGCGCCGCCACGAGATCCTCGGCCCCGACGGCAGGCCGATGTACGTCTACTTTCGTCTGCTCCAGCGGCGCGAGCGCCCGGAGACCGACGGCGATTTCTGCTTCACCAAGGCCGAGACCGGGCTGCAGTTCCCCAAGTACGCGGCCGGCGTCGGCACGCCGATCCCCGTGTCGCAGGAGGCGCTCGATCGGAACACCGTCCTCGTGAAGCCCTGGTGGCTCTACCGCGACTACCGCGCGGCCGATCCGCACGATCGCTATGACCCGGCGACCTGGGCCTCGCGCTACCCGAACTTCACGCCGGCCGACGAGCTGCTCCGTGAGCCGGACGGCACCACGCCGGTCCAGGCCGTGCGCGTCTGCAAGGAGGAGGCGCAGACCGCGACGACCGGCGCCGTGTTCATCACCGGCCGCAGGCCCCAGCCGATCGGGACGCCGCCGCCCTACGACCGGCTCATCGCGCTGCCGTACGATACCGACTACGCGCGGGCGCACCCGAACGCACCGATCGATTGCCTGAGCGGCACCTCGGTCACGCTCGCGCACGAGTGCGGCTGCGGCCCCGGCCTCGAGCGCTGCGTACCGACCGCGGGCCCGAACCTCGAGCGGCGCGGGTTCACCGTGCCGCTCAGCGCGCCGATCGGCGCCGAGCGGCCGACCGTCGTGGACCCGGAGTTCACCGGCGCCTGGTCGCGCTTCTGGTGGGGTCAGGAGGCCGTGCAGTTCCTCGAGCGCATCGTCGCCGAGGACCGCGACTTCCGGGAGGTCCTCACGGCCAAGTACACCTACGTGAACGGCCCGCTCTCGCAGTTCTACCAGTGGATCGCTCCCTCGACGTGCTGCGGCGGCGAGTTCGGGAGCGCCGATTACGTGAGCGGTCAGCTCTTCGGCTACGTGAACCCGGTCTCGCTCTTCGAGCCGAGCCGGGCGCCGAGGGACCTCTTGCCCCACGACACGACCGCCTGGGTGAAGGTCGAGGACCGCGGCCCCTACGCCTCGGGCCTGCTCACCATGCCAATCTTCCTCACGAAGTACGGCTCGCGCCGCGGCCGCGCGCACGTGCTCTACAACGTCTTTCTCTGCAGCGAGTTCGTCTCGACCGAGACGCGCCTGCCGCCGTCGAACGAGTCGAACCTGATGATCCGGCCCGGGTGCTCGGGCTGCCACGTCTCGCTCGAGCCGCTCGCGGCCTATTTCTCGCGCGTCGTCGAGAGTGACTGGACCTTCCTGCCCGGCTCGAACTTCCCCCTCGAGAGCACCCAGTGCGGCGCGCCCGCCGGCGGCACGGCCCAGAAGGGGTGCGATAATTTCTACGATTCGGCGTTCACCAGCGCGACCTCGGCCAGCCTGCGCGGCGCCTACGGCTCGCACGAGCACGCGGACGAGGGGCCGGCGGGGCTCGCGCGGCAGATCGTGACCTCCGAGCGGTTCGCCCCCTGCGTCGCGGAGAAGGTCGTCTCGTCGTTCCTCGGCCGGCCCCTCACCGGCGACGACTCCGAGCTCCTCGAGCAGGCCGAGGAGGCGTTCGTGGGCGGCAGCTACCGGATGAAGCCGCTCGTGCGCGAGCTCGTGCGCGCCGCGGCGTACGAGGACGCCAACAACCTCTCGTCGGCCGTCTGGCGCAATGGAGGCTCGCGATGACCCGCTCGTCTCGACATCTCGCGGCCCTCGCGGCCATGGCGCTCGCCGTGATCGCAGCGCCCGCAGCAGGGTGCTCCAGCAAGGAGACGCCGGAGGCCGCCGCGACGGAGCCGCCGGCGCCGACCACGACGCCGACGACGCCGACCTCGCCGACGACATCGACCACGCCGCCGACACCGCCGCCGCCGACCACGCCACCGACCACGCCGCCGCCGACCACGCCGCCGCCGCCGCCGATCGTGGGCGTGCCGGTGCAGGCGATCCCGGGCCACGCCGATCAGCAGGATTACACGCCGAAGGAGGGGCCGCGGCTCGTCCCGCAGGAGGTGTACCTGCAGACGTACGTGAAGCTCTTCGGCGACGACCTCACGCCCCTCCAGGTCGAGGCGCTCGCGCGCGGCGCGGATGCGGGCATCGTGTTCGACCGGTGGGCCGATTACATGAGCCCGCTCGGCTTCCCCGACTACAAGGTCGACGTCGCCCGCCAGACGAACACGAACACCCTGATGATGGCGACCTTCGAGCGTCTCGGCATCGCGCTCTGCGCGCGCAAGGCCGAGGTCGAGCTCCGGAGCAGCCCGCCGCCGCCGCCGATCGCGGCGCGCCGCGTGTTCGCCTTCGACATGACGCCCGCGGATCCGACCGACGCGGAGTTCGCCGCGCGCTTCGACGTCCTGCACCGGACGTTCCTCGGGTATCCGGCGGCCCTGGCCCCGACCGACCGCGCGGGCCGCTTCCGCGAGGTCTTCCGCGATGTCGTGCGGCGGCACGCCGCCCCCGGGGCGCCGGCGTCGCGCTTCACCCCGCAACAGGCAGGCTGGGCGGCGGTCTGTTACGGCCTCGTCCGCCATCCAGAGTTCATCGTCTACTGAGGAGCCGACCATGAGATGCTGCTCGAACCGCAGGACGTTCCTCAAGGCGCTGAGCGGCGCCGCGGCGCTCGCGGCCGCCGGGGCTCCGTTGCTCCGCGCGCTCGCCGCGCCGCCCGACGGGGAGCACGAGTACTTCATCTTCATCGACATCGCGGGCGGCTGGGACGTGCTCCTCTGGTCCGATCCGCGCAACGAGCGCCGGGGCCTCGTGGACCCGCCGAGCACGGAGAGCCTGAGGACCGACGGGCTGACCCGCTGGGTCGACAGGCCGCTCGAGCCGGGCACGTCCACCTTCGAGCTCGTCCGGCCCTCGGGCAGCAACCTCGTGTTCGGTCCGGCGATCGGCAAGCTCGCGGACCTCTACGACCGGATGTGCATCATCAACGGCATTGCCATGAACACGGTCAGCCACCCCGACGGCACCGTGTTCTCGGCGACGGGGCAGCATCTCGTCGGCAGCCGCGCTGTGTCGCCGAGCATCGACACGATCCTCGCGAACGAGCTCGGCCTCGCGGAGCTCTTCCCGCTGGTCTCGGCGCGCTTCCCGTCGTGGTTCGTCGGGAGCAACCTCGATCGCCGCGCCATGCCGGTGCTCGTCGACTCGATCGGCGCCATCGGCAAGTCGCTGGCGAGGACGACCCGCTACGACCGCGCCGAGGACCGCGATCAGATCTCGCAGCTCCTCATCCAGGAGGCCAGGGACCTGGCGGACATCTCGTATTACCCCGAGGTCTACGAGGGCATGGCCCTGCACTACGAGTCGCTGCGCAAGATCCTCTCGAACGACATCCGCGACGTGTTCACGGCGAGCGAGCTCAAGGTCGCGCAGCCGAGCTTCGACTACAGCGGCAGGTTCCATGGGGACGAGGCGGTGAGCGCGGCGTTCGCGGTCGAGGCGATGAAGCGCGACGTCGTGCGGTGCGCGAGCTTCGGGCTGCAGGGCTTCGACACGCACACCGGCAATTACCAGAACCACGCGCTCATGCTGCAGGAGGCGTTCGACATGATCGCGACGCTCGTGCAGGTGCTCGACGCGTCGCCGCACCCGACGCTCGACGGCGAGCGGCTCTCGGAACACACGCACATCCTCGTGATCAGCGAGTTCTGCCGCGGGCCGATGATGAACCCCGCGGGCGGGCGCGATCATTACCCGAACAACTCGGCGCTCATCCTCTCGCCGAGGTTCAGGGGCAACTTCGCGCTGGGCCGGAGCGACGAGGAGCAGCTCCTGCCCGTCGTGACGCGGTCGTTCTCGGACGGCGAGCGGCCGATCAGCCCCGCCGACGTGCTCGCGACCTTCCTCGGCGCCTTCGGCATCGAGCCGGGCAAGTACCTGCGCGACGGGGAGATCATGCCGGAGCTCCTGGCCACATGAGGGCGCGCCGCTTCTGGCTGATCGTGGGGGCGCTGCTCCCGCTCTCGTGCGGCGGGGGCGGGGAGGGCTCGCCCACGCCGGAGCAGCAGGATCCGCAGGAGACCGGCCCAGAGGACACCGATCCGCCGGACGCCGATCCGCCGGACGCCGATCCGCCGGACGCCGATCCGCCGGACACCGATCCGCCGGACACCGATCCGCCGGACGCCGATCCGCCGGACGCCGATCCGCCGGACACCGATCCACCGCAGCCCGACGAGGTGCTCGCCGTGTATCCGGTCGCCTGGAACCGGGGTGACGCGGACGTGGGGGAGGTTGCGAGCGTGGTCGACGGCGGCGAGACGGTCGTGGTGCTCGGGAGCAAGGGCGCCGTGGTGCTCGAGCACGGCGAGGTCGCGAGCACGGACCCGACGAAGGTCGACTGGCGCGCTTGCGGGGTGGTCCCCGCGGCCGATCGCACGAGCGGCGGCTGGACGGTGGGGATCGACGGCGAAGGCGGCGTGTTCCGGATCCGGCCGCGGGTTCCGGTCGAGAGCATCTCGGCGCGCTACGGCCTCGAACACGACGTGGTGACGGCCGTGGCGACGAGCGGCGGGAAGGCGGTGTTCGGGCTCGAGGAGGGCGTGGCGATCGCGGACGGCGAGCTGGTGACGCACTACGCGACGCGCCCGTTCACCAGCCTGACCGCTAGCGACGACGGGCGCATCGCCCTGGCGGGCGCCGACGCCGTCCAGGCCTTCGATCTGGCCGCCGAGGAGATCACGACGTTCGCCCTCCCCGGGGCCGCGCACGTGGCGTTCGACCGGGAGGGCAGGCTGGTCGCCGCGACCTCGACCTCGGTGTACCGGGAAAACGACGACGGCGCGCTCGCGCTCATGTACGAGGCGGAGGAGGGCGGCCCGGCGATCCACGGCCTCGCGGCGTCCGGCAGCCACGTGTGGCTGGGCATCGGGTCGGAGCTCGGTCTTCTGGAGCGCGACGCGGTGGTCCGCACGGAGGGGATCGGGCTCGCGCTCGATGCCCGGCTCATCGCGGCGAGCACGGGCGATGTCTGGGCCATCGCCGGCGGCGAGCTCCTGCGCTTCTCGGCGGACGCGTCGCAGGGCGAGGACGCCGGGAGCTGGGAGGCGCAGATCCGGCCGATCGTCGAGGCGTCGTGCAGCCTGTGCCACCTGCCGGGCGGGCCTGCGGCGATCGATCTGTCGACGTACGCAGCATGGGTGTCGCACAGGACGGCCATCCGCCAGCGCGTGGTCGTCGAGCGCGACATGCCGCCGCCAGGGATCGAGTTCTCCGAGAGCGACCGAGAGATCATCGCGGCCTGGATCGACGGCGTCCGCTGAGGCGGCGGGCGCCCGCGCGGGAGGCGCTCGCGCGGCGGACAGCAATCGCGGGCGAGCGCCGGGGCGAGCGCGTCCAGGTTGTCGAGGCCGAGCCGGTGAGTGGGGTCTTGCTCCACCGCGCGCCTCCGGGCAGGCTTCGCTCATGGGCCAGCCCGCTGCGAAGCCCCGCCGCGCCACGTACGCCGACCTCGAGGCGGTCCCGCCGAACAAGGTGGCAGAGCTCATCCGGGGCGTGCTGCACGTCATGCCCCGGCCGGCGCCGCGGCATGCGCGCGTTGCCTCTCGGCTCGGCGCCAAGCTCGGTAGCCCGTTCGATCTGGGCGACGGCGGACCGGGCGGTTGGCAAATCCTTGTCGAACCAGAGATCCACTTCCCGGACCCAGCTTCACCTGGCGAGATCGAGGCGGTCGTGCCCGACCTCGCCGGCTGGCGTATCGAACGCATGCCCGAGCTGCCCGAGACGGCCTACTTCACGCTCGCCCCGGACTGGATCTGCGAAGTCCTGAGCTCCTCGACGGAGAGGGTGGACCGGGAGGAGAAGATGCCCATTTACGCACGCGAGGGCGTACAACACGCCTGGCTGGTCGATCCTATCGACCGGACGCTCGAGATCTTTTCGCTCGGCCCTGCACGGGAATGGGAGCGCGGCCAGGGTCACCGCGACACCGCACGGGCTCGCATCGCGCCCTTCGAAGCGATCGAGCTCGACCTCTCCGTACTCTGGACGAAGTAGCGTTCGGCGCGCTCCCGCTTCGCGTCCTCCGCGACAAGCCGGTCCGCGACGCCGACGCCCTCGGCGAACGCCTCCACCGTCACCGGGTCGTCCAGGCTGTCAATGGACGAACCGGGTCGACGATGTGCGAGCGCGCTCCTCGCGATGCTTTTGGCTATAGTCGGCGTGTGACGACGCGCCGCAAGCAGAGCAAGTCGCCGCCCGTGCCCCCGCCGGGGGCAGGCACAACCGGTGTTTCCCGGCTCGTCCTCGAGAACGTGCGCTGCTTCGCGCGCGGCGAGGTGCCGCTCGGGGCGCAGGTCACGGTAGTCATCGGGCAGAACGGCTCCGGCAAGACGAGCATCATCGAGGCGATCGCCTCGCTCGCGCCCGGCGACGGCGAGGGGCTCGACCGCTTTCCTCTCCGCCGTGGAGCGTCCGGCGGCTCGATCGCGCTCCACGGGACCGGCGCCGAGCCGCTCGCGCGCTGGGCCGATGGCGAAGGGCGCCCCGAGCGCGCGCGGCTCCCGCGCGGACATCATGTCTTCGCCTACGGCCAGTATCGCGCGCTGCGTCCGCCGGCCAGGCCGCGCCAGGCGGCGACCGGCCCCGCGCTCCTAGGTCCGGAGTGGGAGCAGGCGCTGGCCCGGGCGCTCCCCGCTCACCTCGAGGACGCGCTGCGCCGCCCGGCCACGCGCACGCTGATCGATTTCGACGAGTACCTCTTCCGGGATCTCTCGGCCTACATCGCGCTCCTGGAGGAGCGGGGCGAGTACGATCCTGCCGCGCGGGCGGTCTGGGAGCGGCTGCGGGCGTGGCTCTTGGGGCTGGACCGGCGCATCGAGGGTGTGGACATCGTGGAGCAGGAAGGGCGCCGCGTGGCGGCGTTCCGTCGCTCGGGCGTCACGCTCTCGATCTCGGAGCTGTCCGACGGGTACCGCGCCATGCTCTCCGTCGTCCTGGATCTCGCGATCCGCTACGCGCAGCTCTTTTCCGCGCTCGACGACCCGCTCGCCGGCGACGCCACGGTGGCCATCGACGAGGTCGACCTCAACCTCCACCCCCGCTGGCAGCGGCGGATCATCGACCAGCTCACGAGCTTGTTCCCGGGCACGCGCTTCGTGCTGACGACACACTCGCCCGCGGTGGTGCAGGCCGCCATCGACGACAGGGAGCGCGCGATCCAGGTCCTCGTGCTGGACGAGAAGCCCGGGGAGGGCACGACGGTGCGGCCGTTGACGAAGGGCGATCTGGAGCGGCTCGACGGCGCGGAGGTCGACTCGGTGATGGTGGATGGCGCCGTCTTCGCTGTGCCCTCGCGCCTCTCGCCGACGTACGAGGCGCTGGAGTTGGAGGCTGCCGAGCTCCGGCGCAAGGTCGAGAGCGGCACGGCGACGGCGCGCGACCGGCAGATGCTGCTGAGGATGCTGGACGAGCTGCAAGGCGTGCTCGCGCGGGAGGAGGAGCGGGAGGGCAAGGGGCCGCTTCTGTCCGAGATTGCGCGGACGCAGATCGCGCTGCTCAGGGTGCTGGATTCACAGCTTTCCGGGAAGGGAGGGGGACGGCGTGATCCGGCTCCGGCGAAGAGGCGTAAAGCCCCCCGCTGACTGGCAAGAGACGGTGGACGCGGCGTTCCCGGACGCGGCGGCGTTCTGGAAGAAGGCGAAGGCCTTCGAGAAGCTCGCCGAGCAAGGGACGAAGCGGAAGAAGGGGTTCGCCAGCTATGCGCCGGAGGTGCTGCCGTCCGATGACAAGGGGAAGCCGGATTTTCCGCCGGTCTGGCGGATCGATGCGCGCGTCCGGCAGGCGATCGCCGGGATGTCTCAAGGCTTCTGCGCCTACTGCCAGTCTGCCGTGTGCTCGACTCACCCCGGCACGAGGGGGGAGGAGAGGCCGCCGGGGCAGGTCGACCACTTCCGACCCAAGTCGCGCTTTCCCGCGCAGGCTTACGCGTGGGACAACTACTTTCTCGGGTGCATGGGATGCAACGGCGCGAAGCACGACAAATGGCCGGCCGGAGGGTACGTGCGGCCTGACGAGGGCGACCCGGCCAGTCGGTTCGTGTTCGCGGAGAATGGCGAGATCAAGGCTCGTGAAGGCGACGAGCCGGCGAGGTGCACGGTCGAGGACTTCGGCCTGACGCGCCACTGGCTCACGTACCACCGGGCAAAGGCGATCCAGAGCCATCTCGACTTCGTGAGGAAGCTGATAGGACGTCCCGGCATTCAGCTTCAGGACATGCTGCTCACGCGGTCGGTGGCGTTCTCGGAGGCGATCAACCAGAACGTGCGGCGCGCCTGGGCGAGCGGGCGGCAGAAGCGGAAGAAGTCCTCGCGTGGGCGGCCTCGCCGCGCGCGATGAGCGCGTCGAGCTTGGCTTGCTCCTGGGGGGCCTTCTCGATGTTTCTGAAACCTCGCAGAAGTTGAATGGCGCTCGGATCAGCAGATGAGATCGCGTCGAAAAAGACGGAAAACGCCGTGTCTGATTGTTCTATTATGCACTTTACGAAAACTGCGGCGCACATGGCAAGAGTATAGGGTTCATCTGCCATTTTGGTGAAGACGGCGAACGGGCGATTAGTTTGGTTTGGATCTTTCAAGAGCTTTAGGATTGCTCTTGTTGCTGGCTCATAGCGGATATACGCAAGAGCAAATATTATCGAAGCCTTATCCTCCGTCTTCCCCTTGTCGAGCCAGCGAAGGAGCACCGGTCCAGCTACTTCCCCGAGATGGTAAAGCGTCTCGAACTCCGTGGGGCTCGCCGGCGGAACCATGGCTGCCACGCGTTTCTCGATCTCCTTCCGCAACGGCTGCTTTACCTCGATGGCGGTCTCCGCACATTGCGCCGCGAGCATCGTCCCTTCAGCTACTGTATCGCCGTCTTTGTCGAGCAGCCCGCGGATGATCCGATCCGCGTGCGCCCCCGGGAACCCGGCGGCAAGGACGATGACCTCGTGCCACCACCTGTCCTTGTACCTACGCAGCAGCTCGTCGTAAACGTGCCCGTTCACCAGCTCCATCGCGGCGAGGTACTCCTGGAACGTGAGGTGCGAGAACGCGAAGGACCCCGGCGCCCGCTCCACGAGCACGCCGTTGCGGTCGCGGATCTCGGCCACGAGCGCCGACGCCTCCTCTTCCGGGCGGCCGAGATCCGGGAGGTGCGCCGCCAGCCGCTTGACGACCTCCTCCGCGGGCAGCTCCGCCACGCGTGCATTGTGCATCGAGAGCGCGAGCCGGGCGAGCAGGGCCCGCTTCGCGTGGGCGTCGAGCTTGCCGATGGCGGCGCCCTCCGCGAACTTGGCCCGGTCCCATTCGTACAGCAGCACGTTGGTGATCGCCTCGTAGAGGGCGACCCGGCGCTCCGGGATCCGCTGCCCGAGAAAGCGGTGAACCACGCAGATGACGGAGCAGAGGAGCGGCGTCTGTGCGAGCTTCTCGATTGCCCGGCTCGCTCGCACTCGCTCTTTCAGGTCGTCGGCGGCCGCGCGCGCGTCGATCTCGGCCTGCCCGCGCGGCTTGTTGAGGCTCAGCTCCGCGGCCAGGCACCACCGGTCGATAAAGACGCCGACCTCGTCGCGCGTCATCGGCAAGAGGCGTGCGCTCGCAAAGGCCCTGGGCGTGATCTCGTCCTTCCCAGGAGCAGCGGCCGGCCTCGTTGTGACGAGCACCGAGCTCCCCGGGTACGCGTCGAGCGTCGCCGTGAGGATCGGAAGCACGTTCCCTGCGATCTCGGTTCGCGCCTCGTCGAGACCATCGACGAGGAGCAGCGCTCGACCGCGCTGGAGCGCTGCTTCCACGAACCAGGGCTCCGCGCCGGCGGCGTGAGCAATCCCCTCCGCGCTTGCTGCAGCCTCTTGAAGTGCTCGCACCGGCACGAGGAAGGGAATCGGCGCCTCATCGCGTCCTTGGGTGCAGATGTCCAGCTCGCCCCGGGCGGCGCGCGTGGCCAGGTACGCGAGGAGCGTCGATTTGCCGCTGCCCGGCTCGCCGACGATCAGGAGCCGTGGGTGGTTCACGAGCGCCTCGGTCGCGAGCACCCGCGGCCGCTCCAGCACGTGCAGCATGGCATTGGCCGCCTTGGCTTCGACCGTCCTCGCGCCGCTTGTTGGCCTCTTACCAGCCGTCTTCTTAGGCTTCGATGAGCGCAGCCCCTCGGGCGGCTCCTCGACGTGCAGCGGCACATAGGCAACCTCGAGATCCTGCCGGACGCGCGCGCTGAGCTGGAGCCCGCGGATCTCGATCTGCCCGTACCTCGTCTCGACCTCACGCCGGTAGGCGCGCTCCGCGGCCGCGAAGCGCGCCTCCTCGTCTCCTCGCGCCGCCGCATCGAGCACGGCGCGCTCTTCCGCGCACCGGATCTCGAACGCATCCGCCTCCGGAAAGGCATCCTCGAAGCCCTTTTGCCCCCACCGCTCCACGAGCGCGCGCAGCTCGCCGCGCAGCCCTTCCGGAACCGGGTAAGGTCCTCGCGCCTCGAGCGCGTCCACCAACCGTCGCTTCGCCCGCGCGCGCCGGTTCCTGCCGACCACCTCGGGCAGGCCGTCGCCCGCCTGAGGCCTATCCGGCACCTCGGCGAAGATCCTGTCGAGCAGCACCTCCGCCGACTCCGCCGCGCGCTCCCCATCGGCCCGGCCCTTGGCCAGCGCGGCCTTGCCTCGCCCTGCCCTGGTCTTCGCCTGTCGTATGGCCGCCGTCACGAGCCGGCATCCTAGAGATCGCCCTCCCCACCGTCCAGCCGCCGGGCACCGCGCTGCTCCCGGACCACGCCACTCGCCCGGAACACCCTGCCCGCAGCTGCCCCACGCCGCTCGTCCTCCGCCCGTGGCATGCTGTCTCCCCGGGCCGCCCCATGCGCTTCGTCATCCACACCCCGCCACCCCCTCTCGCCCGCTTCGTCAGCCAGCTCTGGTACTACGCCACCCCCGAGCTCCCCCACCTGCTCGAGCGCGTGCTCCCCAGCGGCGCGGTGAACCTCCTCATCAACATCGCCGAGGACGAGCTGCGCTGGTACGACGACCCCACCGGCGTCGCCGCTGTCGACGGCGCCCCCTCGCCCCCGCGCTGCCACCGCCTCCGCGGCATCGCCGTCTGTGGCGCCCGCGCCGAGCACGTCACGATCGACACGGCCGAGCAGCGGGAGAGCATGGGCGCCGAGTTCACCCCGGGCGGCGCGTTCCCTTTCTTCGGCTCGGACGTCGAGGCGCTCGGCGGCGCTCACATCTCGCTCGAGGCGATCTGGGGCCGCGAGGCCGCCCTCCTCCGCGAGCGCATCCTCGAGGCGAAGACCCCCGAGGCCAGGCTCCGCGCGCTCGAATCCGCCCTCGCCGCGCGGCTCCTCCGCCCGTGCGCGCCGCCCGCGCGCGACCCCGCGGTCGACTTCGCCCTCACCGCCTTCGCCGACCCGTCCCGCGCCTGCACCGTGGCCGACGTGACGGGACAGCTCGGGATGAGCGCGAAGCGGTTCATCCGCAGCTTCACCGAGCAGGTCGGCCTCACCCCGAAGCGCTACTGCCGCGTGCGGCGCTTCCAGCAGGTGATCTCGGCGATCGAGCGCGGCGAGCGCGTCTCGTGGGCGGGCGTCGCGGCCGCGTGCGGGTACTACGACCAGGCGCACTTCATCCACGACTTCCGCGCTTTCGCGTGCCTGACCCCGACCGAGTACGTCGCGCAGCGCCGCGAGCGGAACCACGTCCCGCTCGGCGGCTGAGCGGGCCGGCACGTTTTTACAATACCCCCTCCGGCCGCGCGGGCATCTTCCGCCCATGCCCAAGCGACCACACCCCATCGCCCCGCCCCCCTACCACGCCGTCGTGCCGCGCCTCGTCGTCGCCGGCGCGTCGGACGCCATCGCGTTCTACAAGAAGGCGTTCGGCGCGACCGAGAAGATGCGCCTCGCCGACCCGAAGCTGGGCGGCAACATCGTCTGCGCCGAGCTCGTCATCGGCGACTCGGTCATCAGCATCGCGGACGAGGCGCCTCAGTGGAATGCGCGGGGCCCGAAGGCGCTCGGCGGCTCGCCGATCGTCCTCACGCTGAACGTCGAGGACCCCGACGCTGTCGCCGCGCGCGCCATCGAGGCGGGGGCCAAGATCATCTATCCCATCGACGACCAGTTCTATGGCCGGCGCGAGGGGAGGATCGAGGACCCGTTCGGCCACCAGTGGGTCCTGTCGGCCTTCATCGAGGACGTCTCCGTGGAGGAGATGCAGGTGCGCATGGCGCAGTGATGGGAAGAGAAGGGCCCGGGCGGCGCCTGAGCCGCTCGGCCGGGACGTAGATCCTTCATTCGCTCTTCGACAGCACACCTCGCCCGCCACAACACGGATACCGCAGAGCCCGTCGTGCGCCTCGATCCATTGCCGGGCGATCACCGGCCCAGTTGAGCCCGCTACTTCGCCTCGAGTCCAAGTTGAGCCCGCCAGTTCGCCATCGAGGCTCCGCTGAGCCCGCAGGGCACGCCGGTTGCGTGCTCCGGCGCCATGCCGAGCTTCGATTGGTTGGTGGGGCAGGGCCATGAAGAGGAGCCTCTCGCTCACTACGTCAAGCTGATGGGTACTTACCTGGGCCTGTCGGCTGGCGCCTTCGCGCTCCTGGAACGTGCGGGGCGACCCTTGCCGTCGCGCATCCCCCTGCGTGACGCGGCGCTCCTCGGGCTCGCCACGAACCGCCTGAGCCGGCTGATCACGCGCGACAAGGTGACCCGCGCCGTGCGCGCGCCGTTCACCGAGGTGGAGCAGGACCCCTCGGGCGGCGCGCGTGAAGAGCCGCGCGGCGAAGGCATGACGCGCGCCCTCGGAGAGCTCCTCACGTGTCCTCGGTGCGCCGCCATGTGGGCGTCGCTGGCGCTGACCATCGGCTACTTCGCGTCTCCGCGCGTCACGCGGGGAGCCTCGTTCCTGCTCGGCGTTGCAGCGATCTCGGATCTCCTCAACACGTGCTACGCGCGCGTCATGAGCGACGGAGGTAAGTAGCGCTCAGGCGATCTTGCGACAGCTGTGGCCAATCGCCTCATCCTGGCCCTCGGCTGTCGTGGACAGGGCGGGCGCTTCCCGTGGAGCGCCTTTTGCTGAATACCCCCGACACTGGAGGTCAAGGTGGCACTTGATTTGTTGAACGAGCGGGGCACACCGCTAGACAAGCAGCAGTTCGACTGGCGGGAGCTGGTCAGCATCCCGTCGAGCAAGCTGAACGATGACGCGTTCACCCGCGTCCGGATCATCTTGATGAACGGCATCGAGTCGGAGGCCGTGCGCTTCTCTCATGCCTGTGCTCGCATGAACGGCGCGCTCCAGCGGGAGCTCGCCCTCATCCGCCGGGTCGAGCACCACCAGCAGACGATGGTGAACTGGCTCCTGCCGGGCGATCTGTCCGTGCTCGAGACCACCATCGGCTTCGAGCAGGTGGCCATCGAGGTCACCGCGTCGGTCGCGATGAACGAGCCCGACGAGTACATGGCGCAGGTCTACCGGTTCGGGATGCTCGAGGACTTCGACCACCTGTACCGGTACTCGGCGCTGATGGACCGGGTGCACGGCAAGGACTCGAACAACATCCTGCAGTGCTACACGGACATCTGTCCGGGAAGGCCGACGAGCGTGGAGCACCGTCACCCCGACGACGACCTGCGGGCCCCCTATGATCGGAGGACGGCGGCGCCGCTCACCAAGCTGAACGCGCTCACGATCATGGCGGCCGAGCACCAGACGCACGACTACTACATGAACGTGGGGCCGACCTTCGCCGACCCGATGGCGCGGCAGCTCTACGCCGAGATCGCCTCCATCGAGGAGCAGCACGTCACGCAGTACGAGTCGATCATCGATCCCAACGAGAGCTGGCTCGAGAAGTGGCTCCTGCACGAGGCGACCGAGGTCTACAATTATTACAGCTGTGCGCAGTCCGAGTCGAACGCCCGGATCAAGGCCATCTGGGAGCGGTTCGTCGACTACGAGCTCGGGCAGCTGCAGCACGTGCGCCGCCTCTTCGAGACGATCGAGAAGCGCGACGCCGCGGAGATCCTGCCGAAGGAGCTGCCCGATCCCATCGAGTTCAGGAGCCACCGCGAGTTCGTCCGCCGCGTGCTGCAGAGCGAGGTGCACCTGCGCGCCGTCGGCAAGAGCATCGTGGATCCGCGCCAGGTGCCCGAGTCGCCGCAGACGCTCGCTTACCGCGAGCGGCTCAACATGGCCGGATCGCCGTCGGAGACGGTCGCGGCGGGGTACGTGTGGGTCCCCGGCACGGAGCTCGCCGCGCAGGCGGGTCGGGGCAAGGAAGCGAACGGCAACGGCGCGAAGGTTTACAAGATGAGGTCAGCATGAAGACCGAGACGACCGCGGGGATGAACCGCACCGGAATGGACATGTCGCCGATGGACTCGAAGGAGGTCGTCGTGGGAGCGACGATCATGCCGCCGAGCAGCGCGGGCGACGATTCGGCCATCGCCAGCGTCCTCGCCCACTACACGCGGCGAGAGGAGCGGGTCGGGACGATGCCCCCGCCCGGCACTCTCAAGGGCGCCGTGAAGACGGCGCTCCAGGCGCTGAAGGGCGAGGCTCCGCTCGTCCTGCTCGACAAGCTGGGTGAGCGCCTCGCGTTCGAGCGGGCGGGAAGCCGGCTATGGAAAGGGGTGCTCTCGAAGTTCGACGCGCTCGGCTCGTTCGAGGGCGGCCCGACGCGCGAGGCCATCGAGCAGATCTACCGGGACGAGGCGGAGCACTTCCTCCTTGTCGGTTCGGTGGTCCGGATGCTGGGCGCGGATCCCACGGCCGAGACGCCGCTGGCCGACGTCCACGGGGTCGCCTCTTGCGGCCTGATCAAGGTCGTCACGGATCCGAGGACCAACCTGGCCGACGCGCTGGAGGCGATGCTGATCGCCGAGCTCACGGACAACGACGCATGGGACGTGCTCATCGAGATGTCCCAGGGCCTCAACGACCAGCGGATCACGGCGCAGTTCATGGACGCGCGCGCCGCCGAGGCGCGCCACCTCACGATGGTGCGGTCCTGGATCAAGGCGTCGGTGCTCGCCCGGGCGAAGGGAGATCACGCGAACATGGTGACGAGCTGAGTCGAGGGCTCGTCGCGTAACTCGGCCAGAGCCCGCATTTGCGGGCGCCAGGCGCGCGGGGTGTACGGCGGGCATGGCGTCCGCGCGCGCGTTTTGTGGGCGGTCTGGCGCTGGATGACCGCTCGCCACGATCGTCCGCGGGCTGCCCGCTGGAGCGCTTGGCTGCGGCCGGCGTCGCTCGCCGCGCTCACGCCACGGGCGCGACGACGTCCTCGGCAGAGGCCGCCGTCGCGGCGCGCGCGATCCAGCGATCGAGCGTGGCCGCGTCCACGCACGCCTCGATGCGCGCGCGGGTCTCACTGTCCACGGCGACGCCGCGCGCCGCGAGGACCGCCAGGATCGCCCGGGCCTGGCCTGCGATGAGCCCCTCTTGCCGTCCGCGCGCCTCGGCGTCGACAGCGCGCGCCTCGGCGTCGGCGGCGAGCTTCACGAGCTCGCGCGCCTGCTGGATCTCGTCCATCACGCGCTGATACGCCTCTTGCTCGGCCTGTGTGAAGGTCGCCTCATTGGCGAGCTCCACCGCGTCCCGGTGGGGCCCAGGCGGCAGCTCCGGCGGCACCTCGACGAGCTCGGGGGTGTGCACGAAGAGCCAGGCCCACAGCTCGGCTCCCGTCTCGGGCCACCGCCTCGGGAGCTTGGGCAGCTCCAGGAACGCGTACTGCACCTGCAAGAGGCCGTTCTGCCCGCTGCTCCGCTCGGTCATGTTCCAGCGGCTGAGCATCGGCACCCGCGGCAGGTTCTGGGTGTCCTGCTCGGCGTCCGGCCACAGGGCGAAGTCGCAGATGGACACCGCGACCACGTCGGCGAGCTTCGTGTAAGGCTCGCCCCGCTGGAGCTGCGTCACGTAGGCCTTGCAGGCGTTGTACACCACGCGGTTGACGAACCCGGGCACGTGGATGAGCTGCATCTCCACGACGAACGTGGTGCCTGAGCGGTCACGGCACTTGACGTCGAGGATGGACAGCTTGGCGCCGGTGACGTGCGGTGCCTGTTCGCTGGGCAGGTACTCGATGACCTCGATGGCCCGGTCGCCCTGGCGCTCGAGCAGGTCGTTGAGCAGGCCGCGCAGGATGTCGGGGTGGTTGGCGAAGATCCGCCGGAAGACGAAGTCGTTCTTCAGGTCGGCGAAGCGCATGCCCCAGCTTTGCAGTCGCCCGCCGCGGGGCGCAAGCGGGTAGGCGCTGGCGGATTTCCTCGATCTGCCGGCATCTCAGATCGGCGCGCTCAGCTCTCCGCCGCCGCCGGCTCCAGCCCCGGTCGCCGTCGGTGCGGCCGGGGCGGCCGGCGCGCCGCTCGTCGCCTCACCTTGGGTATCGCCCTTTGCGCCGCTTGTCTCACCCTTTGCGCCGCCCTGCGTCCGACGCGCGCCTGTCTCGCGGTGCGCGTCGAGCGGGCGGAGGGCCTTTCGGACGGTCTCGATCGTCGCGGGCTCGTCCTCGTCGACCATGCCGGCCACCTTGGTCGCGTAGCTCACGATGGCGGACTGGATGGCGCGCACGACGGTGGCGAGGTTCGATGTCGCGGCGGCCTCCTTCTGCAGCCTGTCGCGCACCATCACGTCGTAGCGCGGCAGGACATTGCCGATCTGCTCGAGGAACTCGGGCCCGGCGAGCGCGTCGATCTCCGGCTGGAGCCCCGCTTCCTGGATGTGCTCGACGATGGAGGTCATGACGGTGTTCTGCACGGAGTACTCGGCGGTGAGGAACGACAGGCCATCATCGCCGAAGAGCTCCTTGACGAGCTCCCCCGCGCGCCGCGCCCTCGGAAAGCGCTCGGCGGGCAGCATCGAGTACGCGATGAGGCGCATGCGCAGCGCCCCGAAGCTCGCGTCGGCCTCCCGGTCGAGCACCCGCACGTCTTCCTCGGACAGGGCGCCGTTCTCCCGGCGGCGCGCGGTGAGCGCCTTCTGGCCTGCCTCCGCGGCGGCCTTCAGCTTCGTGCACGCCTTGGCGACGTTCTCCGGCGCCGTCTCCGGACAGGCTGCGACCAGCGCGTTGGCGAGGGTCACGCCGTTGGCGATGTTGATGATGGGGGCGCGAACATACACGGAAGCATCGAACGTTTGGTCCATCGTGCCACGCTATGAACGCAGGTGTCCCGAGTCCAGCGCTCCGGTCGTCGCCAATGTGCTCTCGGCGGCACAGCGGCGCTCGAGAGCATGGATGCGACGCGCGCGGCGGAGCACGGGAGGCATACGCGAAGAGGGGTGAGGGGAGGAGAAGCATTGAAGTTTTTCGCTCCGGTTCACCTGCCTCCCTGTTCGACGGAGGCTTCCACCATTGCGGGCAGGGGAGGGCAGCGCGCGGCGAGCCCTGTCCGGGAGCGTTCCGGGCTTGCCGGGCGGGTCGTCGACCTGGTGGCGATGCCGGGAGGGTTCCCGGGCGGGTCGTCGACCTGGTGGCGATGCCGGGAGGGTTCCCGGACGGGTCGCCGACCTGGTGGCGATGCCGGGAGGGTTCCCGGACAGGTCGTCGACCCGCGGGCGAGGCTCCGGGGTTTCGCGGACGAGTCGCCGGCCTGCCCGGAGATGCCTCCGGGCTTCCTGGAACGGGTCGCCGTCGTGCGGGCGCGGACCGATCGGGTTCTTTTCAGAGGTCGTCGACCTGCTGGAAATGCCGGTGGGCTTCCCGGAATGGGTCATCGACCCGTTCTTCAGACCTCGAGGGTTCCAGCGCCTGGCAGGGCAGGCATAGCGGATCGTCCCGACGCGGAAAAATGCATTGTCGGGTACCGGTCGTGCTCCGTAATTCCACTCGGAGCAGGTCGCATCCGGTCGTGGCCCCTCGGTTTTTGCCCTGCATCCGGTGCCTCACGCTCGAGCGGAGTCCCTTGCGCCATCCACGTCTGAACGTCCTCGGGTGCAGTCTTGCCGTGTCCCTGGTGCTGGCCGCGCCGCCGGCCCTCGGCCAGGCTCCGCCGGGCGGCGCGCGGCTGTCCTACACGCGCGGCCCGGGCGCGGAGGGGTGCCCCGAGGAGCAGGCGCTCCGGGACGTCGTCGCCGGGCAGCTCGGCGGGACCGACCCCTTCGTGGGCGGCGGCGGCCGGCGGGTCGACGTGGTCGTCGTGCGCAAGGGGCGCCGCTTCCTGGGGGAGATCGCGCTGTACGACAGCGACGGCCGGCGCCTCGGCGGTCAGGAGCTCGCGAGCACGGCCTGCGGGGCGCTCGTGGAGGACGTCGGTACGGCCCTCGCCATCGTGCTGCGCCCGGTGCGACCCGCGAGGGAGCCGGCGCCGTCGCATTCCGCGCCGTCGCCTCCGGGGCCGTCTGGACCGGCGCCGCCGGAGGTAGCTTCCCCGCCGGCGTCAGAGGCCCCGCCGCGCGCGCCGGCCCCGGCCCCGGCGCCGCCGTGCCCGCCCACTGCTCCGGCGCGGCCCGTGGAACGCCGTGGCCTCTCGCTGGCCTGGCCGCGATTTCAGGTCGGCGTGGGGGCGCTGATCGTCGAGGGCATCGCGCCGGCCCCGGGGGTCGGGGTCTCGGGGTTCGTGGGGGCCCGATGGGAGGGGTTCTCGCTCTCGCTGGAGGGAAGCATGCACCTGCCGGTCGCCGCCGAGCCGTATCGAGGCAGGCTATTCGGGGGATCCTGGCTCGGCGGCTCGGTCGTCCCCTGCGGGCACTCAGCCTGGTTCTTCGGCTGCGGCCTGGTCACGGCAGGCCGCGTGCGGTACATGGGCCTGGTCAACTTCGATGGAGGAGCGGAGCTGCCCTACGCGGGGCTCGGGTTACGCGGTGGCGTGGAGATCCCGTTCTCGCACCATCTTGCCGTGCAGCTCACGGGCGAGCTCCTGGCCAACATCGCGCGATCCGCGCTTCATTTCCGTGGCGGTACGAGTCTGTCCGTGGCCGGCACCTCCAAGGGCGGAACCCTGCGCGCCGTCGCGCTCTTCTGAAGTGCAGCGAACCTGTAGCGGTTCGCGGGAACCTGCACGGATTCGATCGATGGGGCAGCGTCGGTGGCGCTCCACGCACCCGGTCAATCCGTCCTGGAGCGCTGCAGCATGACCTGTCCGCTGGCGATGCGATGACCCTGCGGAGAGGCCTGGGTCCACCTGCATCAGGCAGGTGCCGGCTCGGGTACCGGCTCGGGGCGGCAGCAGAACGTCGCGGCGCCGCGCAGCGCGACGCCGCCGATCGGCTCGCCGCCCGTTGGCGCGCATGTGCCCGGATCGAGGCTGACAATGCTCGCTGATTTGCTCCCGAGCGCCGTCCCGGGGACGATGCCGGTGCAGATGGGGACCTCGGAGCTCACCACCACGCCGACGACGAACTGCGAGCACGCGCCATCGCTGAACGCGGACGCCAGGATGCTGCAGCTCGCCCCGCTCGGCGCGGCGCAGCCGCAGGGGGCGCAACTGCGCGTATCGTCGGCGTCTGCGTAGAAGATGTGGCGACCCGGGTAGGTCTCCGGGCAATCCTGCTCTCCTTCGTGATGGATGCACGTCAGGAATCCCTCGGGCGGCGCGTCGTCGCCGGCCGGCGGCGCCGGCATGCAGGTCGTCCCCGGATCGCCGCACGAGGCGACCACGGTACCGGTGCATGCCCGGGCGAGGGTCGCGAAGCTCCCGCCGGTCCCGGGCTCTTCCGGCCCTCCAGGCGCCTCGACGACCCTCGGCGCGCAGTTCCCGGGCAGCACGCGCGGTGCGGGGATCTCTAGCGACTGCGCGCAGAGGGCGCCGTCGCACAGCTGTCCGGCCGCGACCGCGTTCGTCGAGGTGCACGCGCCGTCCCATCCGTCCGGTGCTGCGAACGAGGTCTCGGCGGCGCCAGGGACGCCGCAAGGAAAGCTTGCGTGGGCGCGCCACGAGGCCGGCAGCTCGCACGAGGCGTCCGGCGGGTCGCACAGACAGGCCGGGCATTCGTGCGGCGCCGCCGTGAAGTCCGCATGGCCCTCGTAGCCGACGCTGGGCGCGGAGGCGGGGCAGTCGGGCGCCTGGCCAGGCGCGCCGATCCAGAGCAGCGCCGGCTCGGACCAGCCGAGCGGAGCTCTGGGCACGCACTGCCCCGGGCAGGTCTGTGGCAGGGTGGGGTCGAAGCCGGGAGCCATGGCGCTGTCGAGATCCGTGCCCGCGCTTGCGTCGCTGCAGGCGTCGCCTGCGTCAGGGCCGGCATCGCCGCACGCGTCGTCGCCAGCGTCATAACAGGGGCCACCCGGCTCCGTCGCACCTGGAAAGGTCGGATCCTCGCAGACGTCTCCACTCTCATCAAAATAGGCGTGGGTATAGCACCCGCCTGCCAGGGTCCCGAGGCCGAGGGACGCGGCGCCCCATGCTGCGAGGATGGAGTACTTCAAGCGGCGAGTCAGCCTTCTCATCGTCCATCTCCGGTATCCAGCTCGTGCCACCATCCGCCGCGAACACACATACACCGCTCGTGATTGCCAGGGAACCATGAAGCCCGCTTCATGACAAGACCTCTGCGTCGCAAACTCCCGGATTCATGGCATTGCTCGAGTCGAACAATTTTCTCAGGCCGGTCTGCTCGACAGCGCTCACCCCCCGCCCTTGCTGGCGCTGGGCGGCACCTACAGCGCGGGATCTCGTCGGGAGGGTCTGCTCGGTCCCCGGCTGGCCATGCGTCTGGTCGATTTTGCAACGGAACGATGAGTCCAAGAGCAATACATGGAATGCAGCGCAGGCGTATGGAGGAGCTCTCCGGAAGCGACGGGGGGCGTCAGAGCACCGCACGTCCACGTGAGTCGCGCCCGACCTTCCGCCATCGCCCCCAGGGGCGCCGTCGTGACCGAGTTCAGGCGTCCGACGGGCCGCCATCGTTCGAGGCCCGATCCCCTGGTTATTTTTTTCTGCCCCGCGGACGATTTCGCCACAACCCGACCCATCTCGCCGGAATAAGTACTGATGAGGGAGTCACGACCCCGCCGGCCGCCGCCGATCCCCGCCCAGGACGCCGTCCCTGAACCCCCGGCAGAGCCGCCGCGGCCTTCCTTCGAGGACGTCTACAAGAGCCTGCTTCCCTACGTCGTTCGGGTGCTCTGGCGGATGGGCGTCCCGGCGCGGAACCTCCGCGATGTCGCCCAGGAGGTGTTCCTGGTCGTCCACCGCCGGTTCGAGGACTACGACCCCCGACTCCCCATGAAGGCGTGGGTGGCGAGCATCGCGTCGCACCTCGCCCTGCGGCACCAGCGGCTCGCCCGGAACCGGCGGGAGCTGCTCGCGCGCTCCGAGGCCGAGCGCATCGACGTCGCGGATCCGGGGTGCGACCCGGAAGCGCTGTTCGCACGGGCGGAGACGCAGCGGATCGTCCGGGAGCTCGTCCAGCGCATCGAGGGCGACCGGCGCGTCGTGTTCATCCTGTACGAGCTCGAGGGCCTCGACATGCGCAGCATCGCCGAGGCGCTCCAGGTCTCGGAGAACACCGCGTGGGACCGGCTGCGGCGCGCCCGCAAGGAGTTCGCGGCCGCCGTCAGACGCCTGAATGCGAGCGACCGCGACGCGCTCGGCGTGCACGGCGCGCGCTCCGCGCTGGCGCCGCTCGCCCTGGCCCACGGGCCGCTGCTGCTCGATCTCGGGGACGCTCGGCTCGCCCTGCCGGAAGACCTCGGCGAGCTGCTGTGGGCACGTCTCCAGGCGCTGCTCGCCCCCGGGGACGGCCAGTGGATCGCCCGGGCCAGCCAGGCTGCGCGGGCGGACTTCCCCCTCCGCGACGGCGCAGCGGAGGCGATCCCAGGATGGGCGGCCAGCCGCGCCCCGGCGGGCCTCGCGCGGGCGGGCATCGAGGTCGCGCGGGCGAAGCTCGTCGCGGCAGGCGCGGCGCTGTTCCTGGCCGGTGCCGGCGCTGGCGCGGGCACGGTCTACGCCGCCCTGCCTCGCGCCGCCCCACCTGAGATCGCCCTCGCTCGCGGCGACACGCTGGCGGCCGTCCCCGTCGATTCGGGCATGGCGGTCGAGCTCATTGATGTCCCGGCGGCGCTGTCATCGGCCGTTGCGGCGCTGGCACCGCCTGCTGCGACCAGCGTGAAGGCGACCGTCCCGCCGCTGGACACGGACTTGACCCTGCTCCAGCGCGCCGTCGCCGCGCTCGGCGCGGGGAAGGCGACCGAGGCGCTCGATGCGCTCGAGCGCCACGCGCGGAGCTACCCGCGCAGCCCGAGAGCCCAGCAACGCGAGACCCTGGCGATCCAGGCCCTCGTCCAGACCGGCCGGCGCGCCGAGGCCGCAGCGCGAGCCGCCCGGTTCCGCGAGGCCTTCCCTGGCAGCGCGTACCTGCCCGTCATCCAGGACGCATTGAACAGCCTCCCGTGAAGACCGGCGCCCTTCATCTCCTCTGAAACGCCTGGAAGAGAGGGGCGGCCGGATCGACTGGAAGAGAGGACCGTCGAGGCACCATGGGCACCATGGATATCACCTTCTTTATCTTGGCGTCCTCGGCGGTTTGAACCCTCTCTCTCGCCCCGAGCTCTTCAGCCAGAGTTCGCGCTCGCGCTGCCGCCACGCGAGCGCGAGCTTCACGGGGAATCGCGTGCGTGAAACCGAGCGCGCCAGATCGATCTCGCAGCGAATTGCGGGCGCGTCAGGGAACTCGCGCGCATGGACGCGCCGTCCCAGAAGCCACCCGTCGACGCCCTCGTGGCGGAGCAGCGCCTCATCGCGGCCAGGCTCATCGCCTGCGGCGTCCCCGCGCACGATCGCGAGGATCTGCTCCAGGTCGTGCTCATCGAGGCCTGGAAAGCGATCCAATCCGGCAGGTACCGCCCCGATCCGCGGGCCGACCCGCGCCGCGCGCTCCAGGCGTGGCTGCAGGGCGTCACGTGGCGGCAGGCGGGCCATCACCTGGGGCGCGCCCACGTCCGTCGCGAGGTCCCGGTCGACGAGCCGCGCGCGCTGGTCGACGAGGGCAGCGTCGAGCCGGAAGGCAGGCTCCTGGCCCGCGCCGCGCTCCGCGCGCTCGCCGAGCTCCCCGCGCCCCATCGCGAGCTCCTCATCGCGGCGGTGGCGCCCCGGACCATCACCGCCCACGCCAGGGCGCACGGCCTGAGCCCGGCCACGGCCGCCCGCAGGCTACACCTCGCCAGGAAGGCGCTCACCGGCCGGATCGCGCGGCGGCTCTGGTGACCTGCGCGCCACGGCGATCGCCCGCATGCGCGCGCCCGATCCCCCGCGGCCCGTGTGCGGCTAGACTCCGCGCAATGTTCTGGTTCGATGCCGTCCTGCTCGGGGTCCTCGAGGGCCTGACCGAGTTCCTTCCCGTCTCGTCCACGGGTCATCTCATCCTGCTCGGCGCGTGGCTCGGTCACGAGAGCGAGGCGGCGAAGACGCTCGATATCGTGATCCAGCTCGGCGCTGTCCTCGCCGTGGTCGTCTATTTCCGCGAGCGGCTCGCCGTCACCGCGCGCGGCATCGTCCGGCGCGATCCGGACAGCCTCCGCCTCGCGCTCGCCCTCGCGTTTGCCTTCCTCCCCGCGGCGCTGGTCGGCCTGCTCTTCCACAAGGCCATCAAGGCATACCTCTTCGGGCCAGGGCCCGTCGCGGTCGCCCTCATCGCCGGAGGTTTTCTGATGATCGGCGTCGAGTCCGCGCGCCGGCGCCGGCCGGACCAGGGCGCGCCGCGCGTCGAGGACGTCACGCTCCAGCGCGCCCTCGCGATCGGCTTCGCCCAGTGCTTCGCGCTCTGGCCAGGGGCGTCGCGCTCGATGACCACCATCGTCGGCGGCCAGCTCTCGGGCCTCAGCACCGCCGCCGCCGCCGAGTTCTCGTTCCTCCTCGCCATCCCGACGCTCGGCGCCGCGACCGTCTTCGACCTCGCCAAGAACGGCCGCACCCTCCTCGACGCGCCCGGCGGCGCCGCGGCCCTCGCCGTCGGCCTCGCCGTCTCGTTCGCGGTCGCCCTGCTCGTGATCGCCGTGTTCCTCCGCTACCTCAAGCGCTACGGCCTCGCGCCGTTCGGCTGGTATCGCATCGCGCTCGGCGCGGTCGTCCTCTGGCTCTGGCTCGCGAGCCGCACCGCCCCCGTCGAGGTCGGCGCCGCCGCGGCCCAGCCCGGGCCGCACAGCGACGTCGCCGCGGTGGGCGCGAGCGCGGGCGATCAGCCGAGTCGCCCGTAGGCGTACAGCCAGCGGGCCATCTTCGCCCCGCGGTTGCGCACGGTGTGCACCACGCCAGCCCGGATCTCGATCTCCTCGCCGACGCGGGGCACGATCGTCTCGCCGGCGAGCTCCAGCTCGAGCTCGCCTTCGAGGACCATCAACAGCTCGTCGTCCTCGTGAACATAGTCCTTCCACACGCGGCCGGGCGGATCGGTCCACAGCCCGCCGTGGAAGCCGCGCGCGCGCCAGCGCTTCAACACCTCATCACGAGCCGCCATATCCATACCCATTCATCTTGCCCGAGGCGCGGGACATCGTCCACGCCGGCTCCAGCGCGACATGGCCGCGCGCAAACCAGCTGTCGCGCTGCCCGCGCGCCGCGCCGTCGCCGCGACCGTCGGGTCCGGCGACGACGTTCTCGCGCGATGTGGATGTGAGAGGTCGCGTCCTCATGACGCCGACGCGAACGGCGCGCGCCGCGCCCGCCAGCCTTGGGCTCTGCGCGACACACCCGGGCTCGGCAGGCTGTCGCGCATCGCACCCGCTGCGCGGTCGCAGCTGAGCCCCTTTTTCCGCTGCTCGGCTCGGATTCAGCCCCAGATCCAGCTCAGATCGCCCGGAACGAAGCGATGGCGCTCACGAACTCGTCGGCGACTTCACGTGCTCGACGTGCTCGACGTGCTCGACGCGCTCGATAACAGCCTCCGCAGACGAAGACGGACGAAGACGGAACGGCCCGCTTGCGGAAAACGTCACGTCGGGCTAGGATGCTCTCCCTCACGAACGTCCCTGGCCCTCGACACGACGCTTTCCCTCTTCCCTCTCTCCTCAGAGGGAGACTGCAGCTCGCTCGGACGACTGGACGACGCACCGTGTGACCGCGCGGGGGTTCCGCGCGGCACGTCTCCGTTCGATCCGCTACGGCTTCGTCGGATGGCAGGCCGAGAGCGCCTCATGGCGCAACAGAAAGCCGTAAATAAAGAGCAGGTTGGCATGGGAAATCGTCTCTACGTAGGAAATCTTTCGTTCAGCACCACCCGCGAGACCCTCGAGTCCGCGTTCGCCGCAGCCGGCGAGGTCCGTGAGATCGCGATGCCAACCGACCGCGAGACCGGGCAGCCGCGCGGCTTCGCGTTCGTGACCATGGGCTCTGCCCAGGCCGCGAACAGCGCCATCGCGCAGCTGAACGGCGCGGTCCTCGACGGCCGAGCGCTCAAGGTCAACGAGGCGCAGGAGCGCCCGGCGCGCGGCTTCGGCGGCGGCGGCGGCGGCGGTGGCTTCGGCGGCGGCGGCGGCGGTGGTGGCTTCGGCGGCGGCGGCGGTGGCCGCGGTGGCTACGGCGGCGGCGGTGGTGGCCGCGGCGGTCGCGGCGGTGGCGACCGGTACTGATCACGGGCGCGGCGCGGCGGCGTTCGTGCGCCGCCGCGCCTGCGCAGTCAGAACGCGCCACAGGGCGCTGAAGAACGCGCCCGACGGCGCCGAAAGGCCTGGTTCCGCATGCAGAAGCAGGGAGCATTGAAGCGTCAAAAGGAACGCGCACGGCAGGAGAAGCAGCGCGAGAAGGACGCGAACCGCGTCGCGCGTCGCAGGGAAAAGGGCCCCGGAGAGAACGGTTCACCGGGAGAGGATCCGGACATCGCGGGGATCGTCCCGGGGCCTCAGCCTCCGGTCGTCGAGTGAAACGCGCAGCGCCGAGCCAGGGCGCCGAGAGCGCCCCGTCCGGGCCAGCAGCCGATCAGGACAGCTCGGCGCAGACGAACGCGCGACAGCGGTTCATCGAGCAGAGCGCGACCACGCTGGGCCAGGCGTGGGCCAGGCGGTGGCGTCAGGACCTTCATCGAGAAGGCCGCCCCGCCGCCGGCGGATGGCCCGGCACGCTGCGCGAGGCGCGAACCCAGGTAGAGATCACCCTCCCCGGCGAGATGCTCCACCGCAAGATGCCCGCCATCACCGGCGTGGAGCGCGAGCTCGCTGCCCGTACAGCCTACGCCAGCGCACGGAACGAGTGGCGCAGGCACATCGAACCCGAGACGCCTTGATCCGCCAGCCACGTCGTGCAGTGACCCCAGCTGGGTCCTGAACAGCGTCGCGGGCGCCTGCAGCGAGGCGGAACGAGCGCGCCGTGCCGGGCCTGTCCCGTGGTCACGCTCACGCTCTTTCCCGCGAGCCGCCGTCCGGCCCGAGCTGCCGATCGAGCCCGCCCGAGGCGTCGCGGTACATTCCGCTTGCTGTCGTTGGGCTGGTTGGGGGGCTGGTTGGGGGGGCTGGTTGGGCTCGTTCGTTCCCGACGGCCCGGGCCGCTCGCGGCGTACGTCCAGCGCGCCTCACCGCCCGAGGCACGCCTCGGACGATGAGCGTTCGTCCTAGGCCCCGGCCTCGGCGTTCGACCGGTACGTGGCGGTGGCGACGTAGCGGAGGACCCTGGAGCAGAACTCGTTGCCACAGCTCCCCCGGCAGACGCATTCACCCTCGAACCGCGCCGCGCGCGAGGTGAGGGCGTTCAGGATTTCCCGCGTCACGTCGTAGCCGCCGTTGTCGCAGGAAGAATACGAGCACGGCATCTCGAACAGTGCATGCGCGTGCTCGACGACGACGCGACGGATGTACTGCGTGTCGTTCGCCAGCCCGTTGGACCGGGTCTCGCGGATCTCCAGGTTCAAGCTCGTCAGCTCCGGGACTTTCTGAAGGAGCTTGCCAGCCGCCTGTTCCCGCTTCCCGCGTTGGAGCATGCGCTCCTCCCGCTCGATATTCCTGCGACGATTCGCTGAATACATCTACCACCTCTGTCGCGCAGGAATGCACCAAGCCCCTGCCCTTATTCAGTATAGCGCAGTCGATGGACCGGCGCATGCACAATCTGGCCTCTCCAGGATGGCTTCGATCGCCGACGAGCGGGTGTAACGGAAGAGCGCCTGCGTCGGATTGGGCATCAGCCGAGGACAGCCAATCACAGCCATCGCGCTGCGCTGGCCGGCGGGCGCGAGCGAGGCTGTGCGGGAGCGCTTGATGCGGAGAGGAGCGCAGGAGCGCGCGGGGCGCGCTGCGTCGTCCAGCGCCGGGCGCGCCGTGCAGCGAGGCCGGCGCTGCCGCGCTTCCTTTCCGCTGCCGCGCGGCTCAGTCCTCGTCGGCCAGGACGATCCCCTCCAGCTCGATGAGGTTCGTCCTCGCGGCCCTCAGCTTGGTGAACGCCTCCTGGACGACCTCGCTGACCGCCATCTTGTCCGCGCGAGGCGCGCTCTGTATCTCCCCGAGCGCCTGCTCGAGGTTGCTCTCCGCATCGGCGATCTCCTTCTTCGCCGCCGCGACCTTTTCCAGGAGCGTCTTCTTCAGCATCGACATCGACCTGTGCCCTTTCGACGTGCTGCGCGCTTCCGTTTCGACGAGCACCTCGCCGCGAGGCGCGGCGAGGTGGGGCACGGAATGCCCTTCGGTCCGGGCAGCAAGGCAGCATAGGCCAAGTCCCGGCCGAGGGGGGGCCGAAGCGCACACGCCAGGCGTGGGCAGGCGCGGCGCGCCGCGAAAGACCGCGCCCGACACGGCGACCTGAGCCGGACGCTGCCTTCGGCGCACCGCCAGCGGCAGCCGCGGGACGCGCCGCCGGCAGCGGCCGCGGCACGTGGCGGTCCGGCGCGGCGGGGCCCCGTACCCCAGCGCAGGGCGGCCGTCTGCCGGGCGCGCTTCATCGCTGCTCCGCTGCGAACCACAACAGGAGGCCAGCGACCCCTTTGCGAACCATAAGGGAGCCAGCGAACCGCCTGCGACGCCCGGAGCGTTCCCGGAACATGTGAGAAATATCCAATGTTCAACGGAATGTGCCGCGCGCGACGAGCGAGCGTGAGCGGTTGCACAGGACGGGAGAGCGGATCTTCACGAGATGCGATGATGATCGGGCACAGCGTCTCTGAACAGCGCTTCCGTTGCCACAGAACGGGCTTATGGTGCTCTCGAGATGCACGAAGCAGCCCTGCGCGACCCGCCGCGGTCGCTCTCAGAGGAGACTCCACACCAGCACGAGGAGCGGCTCGCGCGCGCCACTGCGCTCGCGGCGTGCGCGCCTGTGCCCGCCCGCCTCGATAACGTCCTCGCCGGGACCGCCGGGTGGACCGATCCCACGCTGGTGAAGAGCCAGCGGTTCTACCCGAAGGGCGCGTCGAGCCCCGAGCAGCGCCTCAGGTTCTATGCGTCCCAGTTCCCCGTGGTCGAGGTGAACTCGAGTTATTACGCGCTCCCCGGCCCGGCGATGGTGGAGCAGTGGGTCAGGCGGACGGCGCCCGACTTCGTGTTCAACATGAAGGCGTTCGCGCCGCTCACCCAGCATCCGGTGGAGCCCGCCCGCCTCCCCACGGACCTCCAGCGCGCCCTGCCAGCGGCGCTCCTTGATCGGCGGCGTCTCTACCCGGGCGACCTGCCGGCCGAGGCCAGAGACGTGCTCTGGGAGCGCTTCCGGCAGGCGGTCGAGCCGCTGCGCGCGGCGCACAAGCTCGGGTACGTGCTCTTCCAGTTCCCTCCGTGGTTCACGGCGACGCGCGGGAACGTGAGGATCATCGAGGAGTGCCGCGAGCGCATGGACGGGGTGCCGCTCGCCGTCGAGCTCCGTCACGGGTCGTGGGGCGAGCCCGACCGGATCGAGCGCGTCGCGGACTTCCTGCGAGACCTC
This sequence comes from Sorangium sp. So ce1128, assembly GCA_051717205.1. Taxonomy (GTDB): domain Bacteria; phylum Myxococcota_A; class Polyangia; order Polyangiales; family Polyangiaceae; genus Sorangium. The sequence continues at coordinate 11,206,092 of CP181432.1, read as the reverse complement.
GGCGCCTTCTACGTCATCGTCGACGAGCCGCAGGGCAAGGCGAACAGCATGCCTCCCGCCGCGCTCGTCGCGGATCCGCGCCTCGCCGTCGTACGCTTTCACGGCCGGCGCGCGGAGACCTGGGACGCCTCCGTCAGCGTCAGCGAGAAGTTCAGGTACGTTTACGATCCCGCGGAGCTCGACCCGTGGGCGGAGACCGTCGAGCGGCTCTCCGGCGAGGCGGAGCGGGTCCACGCGATCTTCAACAACTGCGTGTCCAACTACGCCGTGCTCGCGGCCAAGGGGCTCGTGACGCTCCTCGCCCGCCGCCGGGCCGCCGATCTGGAGTGCGAGACCTCGCCGGTCCCGGCGGCCTCGGCCTTCCACTGAGCCACAGCCCGGCTCCCGCCGTGTCCATGGATATCCTCATGCCGATGGGTCCGGACTACACGGGCAGTGGTCGGATCTCGCCATCAGGAGGAAAGACAGGAAGGACAGAACAACAACCTTCCTGCTTGCCGGTCTTCAGGAGAGCTGTCCACGGACAGAGGGGAAAGCCGCGGACCGGCGCGACCGTGCGACGGCGCTCGCGCGCCGCCCGGCGCCGCGGCGGGCCCGGATCCACGGTAGGCTCCGCCGCGATGACGCAGTCCAGAGCGGCGGGCGCTCCCCGCCTCGCAGCGCGGTCGCGCCGGCCGGCGGCGCCTCCCCGCCGGCCGCAGCGCGCCGCGGTGCTCCTGGCGGCGCTCGCGCTCGCCCGCTGCGGCGGCGCGCCGCCCCGACCCGCGCCGGGGGAGGGCCGCGCACCCGCCGGGGCGCCCCCGCCGCCGTCGCCTGAGCCGCTGCGCGCCCGCTGGGTCGACGCGAGCGGCGCGACAGCGATCGGTCCCCGGGTCCCCGGCGGCACGATCGCGCTGCTCGGCGGAAAGCGCGTCCTCGTCGCGAGCGATGGCGCCGCGCGGCCGGAGACGGCGCCTTGCCCCGAGCCGCTGCTCGAGCTCGCGCTCGTGCCGTCCGTCGCCGGCGCGAGGCTCGTCGGTCGCGGGGTCCACGGCGTGTACCGGTTCGATGATCCGCTCGGCGCGCCCGCGCTCCTCGCCCGGTCCGAGACCGAGCTCCTGCGTATCGGCGGTGGGCCCGCGGTCGTCGCGGTCTGGGACGCCGCCTCCGACCTCCCGGCCTTCCTCGACGTAGAGACGGGCCAGCCGCGCGCGCTGCCGGGCTTGCCCGCCCTGCCGCTCCGCGCGATCGCGTTCCGGGACCTCCAGCAGGGGGCCGGGCTCTTCGAGGTGTCAGGGCTCGCGGTCACGGCCGACGGCGGCGCGTCGTGGCGCCCCGTCGCACCGCCGCCGGGCGCCGACGGCCAGCAGGCCGACCCCGCCGCCCTGCTCCGCCTCTCCGGCCTGCGCCTGCGCGGCGACGACCTGCTCGCTTCCGCGGCGGGCGCGGCGCTGCCGGCCGGGCAGCGCGAGGCGCTCATCCGCGTCGCCGAGGCGCGGCTCGCGCCCGTGCCGCCGGGGCCGCCCGCGCCGCCCGCGTCCGGTGAGCGCGCGCCTGGCGAGCGCGCGGCCGGGGCGGGCGCGCCGCTGCTCACCTGGATCGACGCGACCGGCCGCCACCCGCTCGAGGCGGCGATCGCGAGCGGCGCCCGCGCGGCGGGCTCAGCGGTCGCGGCGAGCCACGGCCTCCTCGCCCGCGTGGACCTCGGCTCCGGCGCGCTCCTGGAGCTCGCCCCCTTCGGCCGCGGCAGCTGGGTGAGCGCCTGCGGCGCCGGCCGCGCCGGGCGCTCGGCGTGGGTGGCCTGCGCGCTCGGCGAGGAGGCGCCGGCGTCGCGCGACGTCCACGACCCCTTCGGCGTGCTCCAGATCCCGCTCGACGGCGGCCGTCTCGGCGAGGAGCCGCCGGTCGTCCTGCGGAGCGGCGAGGCGGAGCTCCGCGTGTCGCCGAGCGGCGGCGCCATGCTGCTCGCGCCGTGCGACGCGGACGAGGAGGGCAGCGCGTGCGTGCGCCAGCCGAGCGGGCGGTGGATCACCGTCCGCCCGGGCGCCGACGTCCACTGGCGCGGCGCCGGTCCGCTCGCCGACGGCCGCATGGCGATCGTGCGCGGCCTGTGGGACAGCGATGTCGCGCCCCGCGACGAGCCCGCGCCGCGCGGCGGTGGCCGCGCCGACGGCGACGACGGCGCCGCGTCCGGCGCCCACGTCGCGGTGATCGACGCCCGCGGCAGGGAGCAGCCCCTGGTCCCGCTCGGCTGGCTCCGCGAGGCAGGCGGCGACGTCCACGTGGTCAGCCCCATCGAGGAGGGGCCCGACGGCGCGCTGTCGTTCGTGGTGGCCGACGAGGCCGGTGAGCTCACCGCCGTCGTCGCGCCCCCCGGCGGGCAGGCGTCGCGGGCTCGCCTGGCCGGCGCAGCGCACGCCCTGATCCACGCCGGCCACGGCGTCGCCGTCGGGGAGGGGCAGGTGCTCGCGTCGGCCGATGCCGGCCGCTCCTGGGCGCCTGTCGAGGTCCCGGCCCGCGTCGCGGACGCGATCGCCGGGCTCAGCGACCAGCTCGCCGAGCCCGGGGTGCTGGCCGTCAACGACGTCGGCTTCAAGATCGACGCCCACCTCCGCGTCGGCTGGGGGCCGGCGCTGCCCGCGGCCGCGGGGCCCGTCGCCGGGCCGGCGCTCGGGGCCGCGCCGCTCCTGCCGGGCCGGCCGCCGCCGGTGCCCGCGCTCCCGGAGCGCGCGCTCGCGTGCACGGCGCAGCCCGGGGCGCCGCCTGGGCCGCCAGGGGTGCCGCCGCCGGCCAGCGCGCAGGAGGCGCTCGCGCTGCTGGCGAGCGACGCGCGGCCTCCGCCGGAGGGCCAGCGGCACGTCTCGTCGGCGAGCGACCGGCGGTGGGGCATGCTCTCGACAGTCGCCGCGCTCGAGGCGCGCGCGCCCGACGCCGCGGCCAGGAGCGCCGCCCAGCGCAGCGTCCACGCACGCGCGGCGCCGCGCGTGACGTGGACGCTGCGGTGGCTCGACCCCACGGAGCTAGCGGGGCGGGTCCGCTCGTGGACAGGCCCCGCGCCCGAGGGCGTCGGCCGGGACGCGACCCTCGCGCGGTTCGCGGCGTCCGGCGACCGGGTCGTCTTCGCCGTGCGCGCTGCGGGACGCGATCTCCTGGTCCGGGCGAGCGCCGGCCGCGGCGCCGAGGTCGCCGAGGTGCCGCAGGAGCTGATGCCCGAGGCGGAGATCGCCTTCAGCGAGGCGCCGGACGGGCCCATCGCCTGGCTCCGCGACGCGTCGCTCGTCGTCTGGTCCTCCGGCGAGGCCCCGCGGGCGATCGCCGCGCTGGCGGGCGGCGGCGCGCGCGCGCTCGGGCAGCCGACGAGCGACGGCGTCCCGCTGCTGCTCGGCTTCCGCGACCTGGCCCTCGCGCGCACCGTGCCGATCCCGCCCGCGCCGGGAGCGCCCGCGCCGGGGACGCGCGTGAAGCGCGGAGCTCGGGAGACGCCGGTGCAGCGGATCCCGCCGGAGGCGCTCGCGACGGCGCCGCCGCTGCTGCCGCTCGACGGCTGGGAGCTCGCCCCGAATGTCCGCACCGAGCTCACCCGCCTGCCCGCGTGCGCTGCGCGCCCGCGCGGCGCGCGCTTCCTGCTGGGCCGCGCGAGCGCCTTCGCGACCGTCGATGGCCGCGGCGCGCCCGCGAGCGCGGCGGTCTATGACGTTCGTGTGTCAGGCCGTGACGGCTGCGTGGCGAAGATCGCCGCGCTGCTCGATCGCGATCGGCGGGGCGAAGCCCAGCCCGACGCGGCCCCGATCGCGTTCGTGCGCGCCGATCTCTCGGCCCAGCGGGCCGAAGGCGGCGAGCGTGGGATCGGCGAAGGCGCTGGCAGGCCCGGAGAAATCGTACGTCAACCAGCACGTCAACCAGCACGTCAACCAGCACGTCAACCAGCGCGCCGGCTCGCGTGCTCCCTGCCCGTCCGACCGTGAACCCGTCCCCGCCGCGCGGAGCTTCGTGCTCGACGCCCCACCCCCCGCGCGGCTATATGTTCGCGCGCCATGTCCTCTCCGAAGCATCCGCGCTCCTCGCACCGCCATCTCAGCGATGGGGTTGAAGACAAGCTCGTCCCGCTCGAGGCGCTCGATCCGCTGAAGATCGGGTCTTTCGACGACCTGCTCCGCGCGATGAGCCGGACCGCGTTCAGCGGCCGCGCGCTCGGCGAGGCGTGCGACGTGCTCGAGACGATGGTGCGCGACGAGGACTGCCTCGTCGTGGCGACCTTCTCCGGCGCGATGACGGTCGCCAAGATGGGCGTCGTCATCGTCCGGATGATCGAGGCGGGCATGATCGACTGCATCATCAGCACCGGGGCGCTCATGGCGCACGGGCTGAGCGAGGCGGTTGGCCTGACCCACTACAAGGCGAACCCGACCATCTCCGACGAGACGTACTTCGACAAGGGGTACAACCGCGTCTACGACACGCTCGAGATGGAGAAGAACCTCAACGCCATCGAGGTCTTCGTCCGGAAGGAGCTCGACAAGCTGGACACCGGCTCGCCGTGGTCGAGCGAGATCATCTGCCGCCAGCTCGGCAAGGCGCTGGCCGAGATGGGCGACTCGCCCGGCGTGCTCCGGAGCGCGTACCTGCGCAACGTGCCCGTCTACGTGCCGGCCTTCACCGACAGCGAGATGGGCCTCGACGTGGCGACGTGGATGCTGCGCAAGGTGAAGGCGCAGCACGGCGACAAGCCGGACTTCGACGTGTGGCGCGAGGCCGTGCCGCCGTCGTACAACCCGTTCCTCGACCTCCTGAGCTACGCGCGCCTGGTCCGCACGAAGAAGCGCATCGGCATCTTCACCATCGGCGGCGGCGTGCCGCGCAACTGGGCCCAGCAGGTCGCGCCGTTCTACGACATCGTCGGCGACCGCCTCGGCATCGAGGTCGAGCACCCGCGCTTCCAGTACGGCGTCCGCATCTGCCCCGAGCCCGTGCACTGGGGCGGCCTCTCCGGCTGCACCTACTCCGAGGGCGTGAGCTGGGGGAAGTTCGTCCCGCCGCAGGAGGGCGGCCGCTTCTCCGAGGTGTACGCCGACGCCACGGTCGCGTGGCCGCTGCTCGTGCGCGCGCTGCTCGAGCGGCTCGGCAAGATGCCGAAGTAGCGGAGCCGATCAGCGAGGTCGCCATGCCCCACCCGCCGCGCATCCTGGAGCTGCTCCTCTCCCTGGCCGTCGCCGGCGGCGCGCTCGTGTCCGCCGGCTGCCCGTCGCCGGAGGAGCGCACCTGCGACGTCCTGTGCGACTGCACCGGCTGCAGCGAGGCGAGGTACCTCGACTGCGTGGACAAGGCGGAGATCGCGCGGAAGGACGCCGAGCAGGCGAGCTGCCCGGCGGGCGCCTTCGACGAGCTCCTGACCTGCGTCGAGGACGAGCTCGAGTGCAAGGACGACAAGTTCACCGTCGACGGCTGCGAGGACCAGGAGCGGAGCCTCGGCCAGTGCGGCGTCTTCGTGTTCCGCACCGTCTGCGAGCACGCCAACGAGGTCTTCATCGCGTGCGGGCAGGGGCCCGCCTTCGAGGTCGACCCCGACGCGTGCACCGGGCCGATCGCGTGCAACGCGGGCTGCGTCATCGACACGTCCTGCGATGGGCTGAACGGGATCAACCAGGGGGAGTCGAGCCGCTTCAACGAGTGCACGTTCGACTGCTTCCAGATGAAGTGATCGCCTGACCCCGTCGGTCAGGCGCCCGCGATGAAGCCGTCCTGGTAGCCCGGGTCCTCCACCGTGAGCGCGGCCGGCGTGGCCGTGAGCGGGCGGGTCGTGTCGAGCATGATCGCGAGCTCGCTCGTCTCGCGGGCCCCGAGGCTCGCCTCGTACGCGCCCGGGTGCGGCCCGTGCGGGACGCCGGCCGGGTGGTGCGAGACGCTGCCGGGGCCGACGCCGCGGCGCGAGGTGAAGTTCCCGCGGCAGTAGAAGAGGAACTCGTCGCAGTCGACGGACGAGTGGGGGTAGGGGCAGGGGATCGCCTCGGGGTGGAAGTCGACGGGGCGCGGCACGAAGCTGCAGATGAGGGCGCCGCGCGCCGCGAACGTCCCGTGCCAGTCCGGCGGCAGGTGGACGGGGCCGACGCGCGGCTGGAAGCTCAGGATCGGGAACACGAACGGGTACACCGCCCCGTCCCAGCCGACGACGTCGAGCGGCGAGCGCTCGCAGGCGAAGCCGTGGAAGGCGCCGCCGCGCTTCACGACGAGCGCGCGGAGGCCCTCGTCGAGGGGGCCGACGAACGTGGGCCGCCGGAAGTCGCGGTGGGAGTACGGCGCGTCCATCCGCAGCTGGCCGACCTCGTTGCGCCACTGGCGCGGGAGGTGGAGGTCCGCGGCCTCGATCGAGAGCCACCGCTGGGGCGCGGCGTCCGGGAGGAAGCGGTAGAAGAGCCCCTTCGGGACGACGACGTAGTCGTCCTGCTCGTAGCGGAGGTCGCCGAGCATCGTGCGCAGGACGCCGCCCCCGCGGAAGATGAAGAACAGCTCGTCGGCGTCCGCGTTCGCGAAGTACACCGGATCGGCGGCGTCCGGCTGGGCGACGCCGATCACCACGTCGTCGTTGAAGAGCAGCGGTACGCGGCAGTCGATGGCGGGCCCGCCGCGCTGCGGCAGGTCCTGCGACCGGTAGTGCCGCTTCGCGAGCGGGCGGGGCGGCGCGGCGACCGGCAGCGCGAAGCCGTGCGCGGCGCGCGCCACCCGGTGCTCGTGCGGCCGGCGCTCGTGGTAGGCGATCGTGTACGGGCCGTCGAAGCCCTGCCGCGTCAGGCACTCCTCGTAACGGAGCTCCCCCGCCTCGCCCCGCAGGGCGATGTGGTGCTTGCGCGGGACGGCCCCGACGACGACGCGATCGAGCATCAGCCGTGCCCCTCCGCCTTCTGCTGCCGCTCGATGCTCTCGAACAGCGCCCGGAAGTTGCCGGCGCCGAAGCCGCGGTCCCCCTTGCGCTGAATGAGCTCGAAGAAGAACGGCCCCGCGTCCGGGTCCCGGTGCGTGCCGGCCGACTCCTTGAGGAAGATCTGGAGGAGATACGACCTCGCGCCGTCGCCGTCGACGAGCACCTCGAGCTCCCGCAGCGTCGCCACGTCCTCGTCGATGTCGCCGATGCCGAGCTGGCGCACGCGCTCCGGCAGCATGTCGTAGTAGGCACCTGGGGTCGGCATGAACTCCACGCCGCGCTCGCGCATGCCGCGCACGGCCGTGAGGATGTCGTCCACGGCGAGCGCCACATGCTGCACCCCGTCGCCGCGGTGCTCCTCGTTGAAGACGTTGATCTGCGAGCTCTTGAAGTGCGGCCGGTAAGGCTCGTTGTTCGCGAACTTCACGCCCGAGCCCGGGTCCCACATCACCGCGGAGCGCAGCCCCGAGCCGTGGCCGGCGTCCTTCGCGACGTCGTTCGTGTGGAACTCGATCTTCCAGAACGGCTCCAGCCCGAGCACGTGCTCCATCCAGAGCAGGGCGGGCGCCATCGTCTGGAAGTTCGAGGTGATGTGATCGAACCGGGCGATCCCGAACCGGTTCTGGCCGCCGCGCGGCGCGTCGTGGGCCACGCAGCCGGGGAACAGCGCGGGGTAGCCGCGCCGCTCCACGAAGCGGAAGGTGGTGTCGCCGAACGGCGTCGTGATCGAGAACGAGGCGAACGTCCCGCCCCCGTCCGTCACCCGGTGGATCTCATCGATCGGCGTGCCCCCGCGGCCCTCGAGCAGCCGGAAGGCGCGGCCCACGTCCTCCACCTCGAAGACGATCGTGCCCACCCCGTCGGGGTGCTTGCGCAGGTAGCGCCACGCCCGCCCGCCCTCGCCGAGCGGCTGCGAGCAGACGATGGCGCACTCGCCGGCCTGGAAGACGACCGACCGCTGCGCCGCCGCCGCGGTGAGCTCCGGCGAGCTCGCGCCGGTCTCCTGGAAGTCGAGCTTCTCCGTGTAGAACCTGCGGCTCCGCTCCAGGTCGCGCACGTAGTAGTGCAGCGCCTCCACCCTCTTGATGCCGATCGACTCCACCTTGGCCATCGGGTCTCCTCCGTCGCGGGGGTTGGCTCGACTCGGTTCCACGCAAGCGCGAGCTACGCGCCAGCCGGGACCGCGTCGGCCTGGCGGTCGGCGTGGGCGGCCTGGAAGGCGGGCAGCGCCATGCACGCCGCCTCGATCCGCGTGAGCGCCGAGAGCGGCGCGAGGTCGGCCCCGTAGCGTCGCGCATTGTAAAGCTGGGGCACGAGGAACAGGTCCGCCACCGTGACCTGGTCCCCGACGCAGAACCGCCCGGAGAGCTCGCTCGCCGCCGCCTGGAAGGCGGCCAGGCCCGACGCGATGAAGCGCCGGGCGAAGGCCTTCTCGTCGCCGCCGAGCTCGCTCTGCACGTACTTGAGCGTGGCCGTGTTCTGCATCGGCTGCGTGCCCGAGTTGATCATCTCGGCGAGCTGCCGCGCCTTGGCGCGCAGGTACGGATCCGCGGGCAGGAGCGGCGGCGCCGGGAACAGCTCCTCGAGCAGCTCGATGATCGCCACCGACTGGGACACGCGCCGGACGGCGCCGCCCTGCTCGAGCTCGAGCGTGGGCACCTGCGCCATCGGGTTCTTGGCCCGGTAATCGTCGCGGAGCTGCTCGCCGCCGTTCCGCACGAGGTTCACCGGGCGGTACGCGTGCTCGATGCCCTTGTGCGCGAGGGCGATGCGCACGCGCCAGCTGCACGAGCTGCGCCAGTAGCCGTAGAGCGTGATCCCCTGGGTCGCGGCGCTCATCCGGCCACCACCCGCTGCGCGATGCGCCCGAAGAGGCTCTCGCCCGAGCGATTCAGCATCTCGATCATGATCGTGTCTCCTGGCTTCATGAAAGGCGTCGTGGCCGCCCCGTGCGAGAGGATCTCGAGCATGCGCTTCTCGGCGAGGCACGACACGCCGCGCGCCGGATCCTGGTTGGAGACGGTGCCGCTGCCGAGGAGGGTCCCGGCCGTGAAGCTGCGGGTCCTCGCGATGTGCGCGATCAGATCGAAGAACGAGAAGTGCATCTCCGGGCCCGCCTCCGCGTCGCCGATGAGCTCCCCATTGTAGGTCGAGCGGAGCCGCAGGTGGACGCGCCCATCGCGGAACGCGTCGCCGAGCTCGTCCGGCGTGATCGCGAACGGCGAGAACGCCGTGGCAGGCTTCGAGCTGAAGAACCCGAACCCCTTCGCGAGCTCGGCGGGCACGAGGTTGCGCAGCGTGACGTCGTTGGCCAGCAGGAAGAGGCGGATGTACCGGTGGGCCTCGTCGCGGCGCGTGCCCTGCGGCGTGTCGCCGAGGACGACGCAGACCTCGGCCTCGAAATCGAGGCCCCAGGCCTCATCGGCCAGGACGATGTCGTCGGTCGGGCCGAGGAGGACGCCGGAGCCGCCCTGGTACACCAGCGGATCGGTCGCGAGCGTCTCGGGCGGCTCCGCGCCGCGCGCCTTGCGCACGAGCACGATGTGGTGGATGTACGCGGAGCCGTCGATCCACTCGTACGCGCGGGGCAACGGCGCGGCGAGCTCCTCCGCGACGAGCGGCGCCACCGCCGCGCCGCCGCGCTCGATCTCCTCGGCGATGCGGCGCAGCGACGGCTCGGCGCGATCCCAGTCGTCGAGCGCGGCCTGGAGCGTGGGGAACGCCGCCCCGGCGGGCGCGTAGGCGAGGCCGTCCCGGCGGACGACGATGAGCGTGCCGTCGCGGCCGGGGCCGCGGAGAGAGGCGAGCTTCATGCGGGTGCGAGCTCCTCGTCCCCGTACGGTGGTCTCATCGTCTTCGCTTGACAAGCACGAGGCCGCTCACGCCTGCTAGCGTCGGTGCTTTCTTGCACCGTGCACGACGAGCAACCGGTGACCGGCTGAACGGATCTGCATGAATATCGGACTCGAGATTTTCTCGACGCTCCATCGCCTGGTGCAGCGCGCCATGGCCAGCCTCCCCGGCGCGCAGCGCGGCAGCCTGCTGGTGCGCGCCGGACGGCGGGCGCAGCGGCTGATGGTCGACCAAGGGCTCGACCTGGGCGACATCGTTACCCGCTCCACACTCGATCTCGGGTTCTCGTACGCGCTCCGCAAGACGGGCGGCCGGGTGGTCTATCGCACCTGAAGCCACCGGCGCGCCTCGCTCGGCACGTCCAGCGCAACGGCTACCGTCACGACGGTAGTTTGGTGCATCCGCTTGACAGCGGAAGCGCAGTCACGCCTGCTAGCTACCGGCGCTACGCGTCCTCGAAACGGCCGGCTGAGCGGAGCTGCATGGATTCCGGACTGGATGTCGTCGCAACACTTCATCATCTCGTCGAGAGTGCCGTCGCCCTCCTGCCTGGCGCGAGGCGCGGCAGCCTGCTCACGTGCGCGGGGCAGCGCCTCGTCTACGGCGCCGCAGTCGGGTTCGACGGCATCCTCCCGGCCGAGGCGCGCGCGCTCCACGACGCTGGGGCGCTCAGCGCCTTGGACCCGATCGGGCCGGCCGCGGCGCCCGAGGCGGCGCGCGGCCCGTGCGTCGTCCCCGCGGCCGCGTGGTACCGAGCGCACCTGCCCGCCGTCGGCGAGGCGCCCGGCTGGTTGCCCGACGGCGCCTCCATGTACATCGCGCCAGTGCACCTCTATGGCGCGCCGAGCGCCTACCTCGCGCTGGAGCAGCCGGCCGACGCCGCGCCGCTCTCGGACGAGCGCCGCGCCCGCCTCGACCACCTCGCCGAGCGCGCGGGCTTCGTGCTCGAGCGTCACGGCCTGTTCGATGAGAAGGCGCAGACCGCGCGGGAGCTGCGGTTGCTGGAGGACGTGCTCGGCGCCGTCGCCGAGGCCGTGGATCCGGTCGCTCTCATCAGGACGCTCGGCGACGGCATCCGCAGCGTGCAGCTCGGCCCGGAGTGGACCACGATCGAGCTCGCCATCCGGGAGGACCCGGGCCACGAGGCGCGCGCGGCGGACGCGGACCCCACGCTCCGCGTCTACGAGGCGCCGCGCCGGCCCATGACCGGGTACTGGAACAACATGCGCGACGGCGTGCTGACGGCCGGGCGCGATCTCGGCGTCCATGTGGAGTTCAAGGTCGGCAGGACCAGCGGCCCCGCGGCGCAGGCGTCGCTCATCGACGAGGCGATCCGGGAGGGGGTGAAGGGGATCGCCATCGCGCCCACCGACGCGGAAGCGCTCGAGCCGGCCATCCAGCGCGCGGCGGAGGCGGGGATCCCGGTGATCGCGATCGACTCGCCGCCCGCGAAGGGCAGCCGGGCGATGCTCTACATAGGGACCGACAACGCGGCGGCGGGCAGCATCGCGGGCGAGATGATGGCGTGCCTGCTGCCACAGGGCGGCCGGGTCGCCGCCCAGACCTCCGCCATGGCGACGCTCAACAGCCGCCTGCGCCTCGAGGGCTTCCACGCTCACGTCGCCGGCACGGCGCTCCGCGTCGACCCGCCCACGGAGGATCTGTACGACGTGGAGCGCGCCATCCGGCTCGCCGCCGCCACCCTGGAGGCGAACCCCGAGATCGCCGGCGCCTTCGGGGTGTGCAGCGAGAACGGCCCGAGCTTCGGGCTGGCGGCGAAGCGGCTCGGCAGGGGCGGGGACCTCAAGGTCATCGCCTTCGATCTCGTCGCCTCCACGTACGCCATGCTCCGGGATGGCGTGATCCACGCCGCCATCGTCCAGCGCGAGCACGACATGGGGTACCAGGCCGTGAAGGTGCTTTACGAGACGATCACGCGAGGAGTCGAGGCGGTCCTCTCGGAGATGCCCGCGTCGCGCTGCGTCGACACCGGCGTCGACGTGGTCACCCTCGAGCGCACGCAGCGCTCGACCGCCCTCTCGGATTACCTCGCCATGAGCTCGGCAAGGAAGAGCGCGGGCCGCAGTCTGGACGCGCCGTCGCGCGATCGCGGGCACAAGATCCTGGTCATCGGCATGGCCGAGCACGTGCACCCGGTCCATGAGAGGCAGATCCACGCGGGGCGCGACTCCTTGATCGGCTGGGTCATGCGCTCGGCCTGCCCCCTCGTCGTCAAGCCCGCCTCGAGCGAGCGCGAGGCGTTCCACGAGGTCGCCGACGCCCGTGAGCTTGGAACGCGCACGCTGGCGTGCGTGCCGCTGCGGTCCCGAGCCGGGGTCCTCGGGGCGCTCGTCCTGCACAGCGAGCGCGAGGACGCCTGCACCACCGGCGACCTCTCGCTGCTCGAGCGCGTCGCCTCCGTGGCCGCCGTGGTCATCGAGAACGCGCGGCTGCTCTCGCGGATCAAGGAGCGGACGAGGGAGCTCGAGTCGCTGAGCCGCCGCCAGGAGGCGCTCCTCGACACGATCGCCGAGCTCTCGAGCCCGGTGGTGCCCATCGCGCCCGGCGTCCTCGTCATGCCGATCGTCGGCACGCTGGACGCGCAGCGCTCCGGCCGCTTCATCGAGGCGATGTTGAACGAGATCTCCGAGCATCAGGCGCGCGTCGTGATCGTCGACGTCACCGGCATGGCGGTCGTCGACGCGAGCGCGGCGAGCCACCTCGCGCAGGCGGCGCGCGCCGCCGGGCTGCTCGGGTCCGAGGTGGTGCTCGTCGGCATCGCGCCCCAGGCGGCGCGGCTGATGGTCGAGCAAGGGCTCGAGCTCGGTGGCATTGTCACCCGCTCCACGCTGGAGCTCGGGTTCTCGTACGCGCTCGGCAAGACGGGCGGGCGGGTCGTGTACCGGCGCGGTTGAGTCCTGGCGGCGCTCTCCGGCGCCCGCGCGCCGCGGCTCGCCGCGCGAGCCTCCGCGGTCGCGGTGGAGCCCTCAGCGGTCGCGGTGGAGCTCGATGGCGGCCGCGACGAGCGCGGCGATCTTCGAGACGTCGACGTCCCTGGCCGAGCGGATATGGACGTTCCTGGCCTGCTTGGCGCTGCCGGTGAGCAGGCCGTTCGGGTCGGGCAGCTCGGCGCCCTGCTCGAAGCCGAGGTTCACGCCGAAGCGCTGCGGGGCGAGCCAGCAGATCTGGTGTTTTTGCCCGTCGCCCATCCGGAAGCTGATGATCCGCCAGCCCGGATAGACGTGCTCGTGCACGTCGGGGATCATGCGGAGGAGCAGCTTGCGAACGCGCAACGTCAGCTGCTGCGCTGCGGGAGGATACTCGCTCAGCAGAGCGGCCACGGCCGGATCGTCCGACACAGCCGATGACGGTAGGTCGACGTCCACGAAGACGCAACCGGCTGCGCATCGCAATGCGACGTTCCGGTTCGGGCGCTTTCACTCCGATCAGGTCGACGATGTGCGTGCTGTGTCCCGCTGCCCGCGCTCGAGCTGCGCTCCGGTGAGCCGGAGAGCGACAGGGATCCTCGCCCGCGCTCGCCGCGTCCCTCGACCGCGCTCGTCGCGCGCCACGCCTGAGAAGGGCCCCGGCGATGGCGGACGGGTCACTCCGTCGCGGGCAGGCCCCTCGGCCGTTCGTCCTTGGCGATCCAGACCGTCTTGATGTTCACGAACTCGCGCAGGCCGTACGACGAGAGCTCGCGGCCGTAGCCGGACATCTTGACCCCGCCGAACGGCAGCCGCGGATCGGAGACGACCATCCCGTTGACGAACACCTGGCCGGCCTCGATCTCGTCGATGAGGCGCTCGCGCTCCTTCGCGTCGCGCGTCCAGACGCTCGCCCCGAGGCCGAAGCGGGTGGAGTTCGCCATGTGGATGGCCTCGTCGATGTCGGTGACGCGGAAGACCGCGGCGACCGGACCGAAGAGCTCGTCGTCGGCCGCGGGGGAGGGGCTCCGCACGTCGCTGAGCACGGTCGGCGGGAAGTAGTTGCCCGGTCCCTTCAGCCGCTTGCCCCCGGTCAGGAGGAGCGCGCCCGCGGCCACCGACGCGCGCACCTGCTCCTCGAGCTCCGCGGCGATCTGCGCCGTGGCGAGCGGCCCGACGTCGACCGACGGGTCCATGGGATCGCCGATCCGGAGCCGGCGCATGGCGGCGACGAAGCGCTGCTCGAACTCCGGCGCGATCGACTCGTGCACGATGAAGCGCTTCGCCGCGATGCAGGACTGGCCGTTGTTGATGATGCGCGCCTTGATCGCGGTCCCGACGGCCGCGTTGAGGTCGGCGCTCGGCAGGACGATGAACGGATCGCTGCCGCCGAGCTCCAGCACCACCTTCTTGAGGTGCTTGCCCGCGTGGGCGCCGACGCTGCGCCCCGCGTTCTCGCTGCCCGTGAGCGTCGCGGCCGCGATGCGCGGGTCGGCGAGCAGGCGCGGCACGACGTCGGTCCCGACGAGCAGCGCCTGGAAGACGCCCTCCGGGAAGCCGGCCCGGCGGAGGATGTCCTCGATCGCGAGCGCGCAGCGCGGGACGTTCGAGGCGTGCTTGAGCAGGCCGACGTTGCCGGCGGCGAGCGCCGGCGCGGCGAAGCGGAAGACCTGCCAGAACGGGAAGTTCCACGGCATGATGGCGAGCACCGGGCCGAGCGGCTGGAACGCCACGTAGCTCCTGTCGGCGTCGGTCGCGACCTCCTCCGGGGCGAGCAGGCGCTCGGCGTTGTCGGCGTAGTAGCGGCAGGCGGTCGCGCTCTTCTGGGCCTCGGCGATGGCGGAGCCGATGGTCTTGCCCATCTCGAGCGTCATCAGCCGCCCGAGCTGCTCCTTCTCGCCCTCCAGGATGTCGGCGGCCCGGCGGAGCTTCTCGGCCCGCTCGGTGACCTGGGTCTTCCGGAAGCTGCGGAACGCGGCGTGCGCGCGCGCCACCTTCCGCTCCAGCGCCGCCGACGAGAGGGGCTCGAAGGTCTCGAGCGTCGCTCCCGTCGCCGGATTGATCGTCGCGATGGCGGTGTTCACGGAAATGCCTCCTCTTCGGGCGCCGGGGGCCGCGCCCCGTCGCCTGCCTTCTCAGAGCGCGCCGAGCGATCCCGGCAGGCGAGCTTGGTCCAGACCCGGCTCCTCTTGCAATGGCCAGCGACGACGAGCCCGCCTATCTTCCGTCTTTGGCGCGCAGGTCGCCGGCGCGTGAGGGCGGAGGGGGGTCGTCATCGCACGTCCTGTTCATTACGCAGAGGGGGATGGTGCGCAGCGGACCCCCTGCCGCGAGCGACGCGGAGCGCGCGGCTTCGGCCCGGGCGACGCGCGCCGCCGAGCGCGCGGCGCTCTTGCCTCCGGTCGTCGATGATGTCGCCGGCCTGCTCTCCCGCGCGGGCGAGCTGGAGGTGAGGGTAAGGGCGCTGGAGTCGCTCCTCTGCGCCGGCGTGCCCTTCATGGTGGCGGGGGCGTATGCCTTCTTTGCGTACACCGGCATCTTCCGGGACACGAAGGACCTCGACGTGATGCTGGAGGAGCGGGAGGTGCCGGCGGCGTTCAGGGCGCTCGAGCGGGCCGGCTTCGAGACGGATCTGCTCGATCCGCGGTGGATCGGGAAGGCCCACGCGGGCGAGCGCTTCATCGATCTCATCTTCTCGTCGAGCAACGGCCTGGCGGTGGTCGACGGCGGCTGGTTCGAGCACGCGCGCCCGGCCACGATCCTGGGGCACTCCTGTTTGATCGCGCCGGTCGAGGAGATCATCTTCACGAAGGCGTTCGTGGACGAGCGGGAGCGGTACGACGGGGCGGACGTGAATCACCTCATCTACGCGTGCGGCGACGAGATGGACTGGGAGCGGCTCCTCGACCGCTTCGGCCCGCACTGGGAGGTGCTGTTCGCGCACCTCACGCTGTACCGCTTCGTCTATCCCGGCGCGCGGAGCCGGGTGCCCGCGTGGCTCGTCGAGGAGCTCTGCCGGCGCACGCTGGAGCAGTCGCGGGCCGGCGACGCGCCGCTCCGGGTCTGCCGGGGGAACCTGATCAGCCGGCGGCAGTACACGCACGATTACGAGAAGCTCGGCCTCGTGGCGTCGCCCGCTGCGCCCGAGCCCGAGGCGGCGCGGGGGTCGCTGTGCCGGAAGCGCCGGCGAATGGCGGCGCGGCGGCGCCCCGGCAGGGGGGAGCCGGGCGGCGCGGATTGTCTGGGGGCGGAGGTCGAGGCGGCGCGGCTCCGCAAGCCGGGGTCATGAGCGCCGGCGCCGCGGGGGGCGGGGATCACGGCAAGCGTCGCGTCGCGGCGGCCTCGGACCTGCACTGCCGGCCGGAGCACGGCGGCAGGATGCGCGAGTTCGTGCGGGCGGTGAACGCCGAGGCCGAGGTGCTCGTGCTCTGCGGCGATCTCACCGATCGCGGCCACCCCGACGAGGCGAAGGTGCTGGCGGACGCGCTCTCCGGTCTATCGATGCCGTGCGCGGCCGTGCTCGGCAACCACGACCTCGATCGCGGCGCGGGCGCGGAGATCTCGAAGCTCCTCGGCGACGTGGGCGTCGAGGTGCTCGACGGGGATCACCTGATCCTGCGCGACGATATAGGGGTCGCCGGCGTGAAGGGCTTCATGGGCGGGTTCGGGAGCGCGACGCTGCAGGCGTTCGGCGAGGGGTCGCTCAAGGCCTTCGTCCAGGAGGCAGTGACCGAGGCGCTGAAGCTCGAGGCGGCGCTGTCGCAGCTCGACAGCGACAAGCGGATCGTGATCATGCACTACACGCCGGTGCTCGACACGACCGTGGGCGAGAACGTGGAGATAAGGCCCTTCCTCGGGACGAGCCGGCTGGCCGCGCCGATCGACCTGTACGGCGCCGACGTGGTCTTTCACGGCCACGCGCACCACGGGGCGCTCGAGGGGCGGACGCCGAAGGGGACTCCGGTCTACAACGTGGCGATGCCGCTGCTCAGGAAGCTCACCGGGAGGTCGTTCCTCCTGGTCGAGGTGTGATGTCGCGCGCCGATGGAGCCTTGATGGCGGAGCGACGCGCGCGGCGGGCGCACCTTGTCGGGGTCATCTCGGACACGCACGGCCTGGTGCGCCCGGAGGCGCTCGCCGCGCTGGCGGGCTCGGAGCTGATCCTCCATGCGGGCGACGTGGGTGGCCCCGAGGTGCTCGCCGCGCTCGCGGCGATCGCGCCGGTGACGGCCGTGCGCGGCAACAACGATCGCGGGCGCTGGGCCGAAGGCCTGCCGGAGCGGGCGACGGTGCGGGTCGGGGGCGCGACGTTGTTCGTGCTGCACGACGTCAAGGAGCTCGACCTCGACCCCGCCGCGGCGCGGCTGTCGGCGGTGGTGGCCGGGCACTCGCACCGGCCGGGGATCCGGGAGCAGGGCGGCGTGCTCTTCCTCAATCCGGGGAGCGCGGGGCCTCGCCGCTTCAAGCTGCCCCTGTCGGTCGCCCGATTGACCGTGCGGGGCGCCGCGGTGACGGCGGAGATCGTGCCGATCGAGATCCAGGCGCCGTAAGGGCGCAGGTCAGTGCCTCTTCAGGAAGTCGCGTATCGCGCCGAAGTAAGCCGGCGCGAACAGGAGGATATCGTTGTGGCCGGCGCCTTCGATCAAGCGCAGCTCCTTGTTCTCGTGCGGGACGGCCGCGTGGTTCTCGCGGGCGTGAGCCGGCGGGAGCAGCCTGTCGCTCGCGCCGTGCAGGGAGAGGACCGGAATCTCGACGTGCTTCAGGAGCTCCGTGTTCGAGAAGCGGCGGTGCGCCTCGTCGCGCAGGTCGCCGAGATCGACCTGAAAGAGGGCGAGGACGTATCGCACGTCGCTGAACCCGCTCTCGAGGAGCAGCGCGCGGTACGCGCCGCCGCGCTCGCTGGCGATGCGCGACGCGGGCGAGCTGCCGAGCGAGCGGCCGAAGAGCAGCGGCTTCGGCGGCCGGTCGAGGCCCGCCTCTCGGCTCTTCTCGGCGAGCGCCCGCTCGAAGAAGGCGGCGACCTGGGCGGGGTCCTCGTGGAGCGAGCGCAGCGTCGGCTGACCGCCGCTCCAGCCGTAGCCGCGGTAATCGACGATGAAGAGGTTGAGCCCGAGCCCGAGCCACCCCTCGGCTATATCGTCGTAATCGGGTACGGTCTCGCCGTTGCCGTGGAAGGCGAGCACGGTCGGGTTCCGCGGATCGGCCAGGTGCCAGCGCGCGCCGAGCGTCACCCCGGGGGCGACGGGAATGTCGTAATCGGTCGCGCCGGCGGGCGGGGGCGTCTTCACCTGCCTGGGATAGAAGACGCCGGCGGAGCGAGGGCTCGCGTCGAGCGAGCGGAAGAGCTCATCGAGGGAGCCGCTGGTCTCGTGGGTCGGCATGGCGTGGTGGCGCTCCGTGGTGCGGCAGGGTGAGCAGAGGAAAGCGGATGCAGAGGATAACGGCGCGGCCCCCGGCCGTCGACAGGTAGGCCCGCGCGGTGGCGGTCAGGCGCTGCGGCCAGATCTGCCCGGATCGGATGGTTGCTGCTTTCGCTCCCGGCGCAGGCCGCGCCACCTCACCCGTTGTTCGCCGCGACCTGCCCTGCTTTCCACCTGGTCATGAAGGCGCGGTAGGCCTCATCCATCTCGCCCCAGATCGTGCGGGTCAGCTCCTGAGCCCCGATGAACTCCACGTAGCGCGCGAGCTTGGGCCGGCGGGTCAGCGCGTCGTCGCCCTGCCGGGTCAGCATCGTGGCGTAGAACAGCCACGGAACCAGCGTACAGTCGGCCAGCGAGAGCGCCTCCGAGACGGCGAATCCGTCCCCGGCCAGGAAGATCTCGAGCGCGTCGAGGCCCTTGTCGAGGCCGGCGCGCTCCGCCGCGGCGTCGACCTTGTAGTTCGGGTCGGTGGCCGCCCGCAGCAGCGGCATGACGCCGCCGCAGTAGAGATCCACGGTGCGAACGACAAGGCGCACCCGGGCGCGGGCCTTCGGCGTGTCGCCGAGCAGCGACGGCGTGGGGAAGGCGTCCTCGAGGTACTCGCAGATCACGAGGCTCTCCGGCAGGATGAAGCCGTCGTGCTCCAGCACTGGCACCTTACCGAGGGGGTTCATGCGCCGGAGCTCGGGTGATCCCGGTGCCACGCGGCGGAGCTCGATGTTCAGGCCCTTGGCGAGGGCCTGCATGCGGACGCGCGAGAAGAAGGGAGAGCCGGCGGAGCCGTGAAGGATGATCATGGTGGTTCGCTTTCCTCGTGTGGTGAGGAATGGCCATATCACCGCTGAACAGCGCACACCAGGCCAGGGCGATGGCCTGCCGGTCTCGCCCCTCTCGAGCGCGCCCGCGCGCCCGCGCTCTCCGGCTGCCTACTCCTCGACTCCGCCGTCGGTCGCGGGAACCAGCTCGATATCGACCTTCTGAGGGAGGAAGTCCTCGCACTCCTCGCTCATGACCGGCGTGAGCGTCTGCTCGAAATTCTCGTAGCCTGTCCCCGAGATCTCGACCCGCGTCACCCCCACAGTCCACAGCTCGCAGACGAGCGCCTCCAGCGAGTCGGGAGGAGGCTTTGCGCGATCGACGGCGCACACCAGGTTGGCCTCGTCGAGCGTCTTCCAGGTGGTCGGGTCATCGAGGACGAAGGTCGGCTCTTCCGCCGCGCTCCACGCCACGTGAACGGCGGTGTCCCGCGGGACGGGGCCGCCCGGAGCGCGCACGGTGATGGTGAACATCGCCTCTCGCGGACCCATCGGGCAGCCGCCGGCGCCGCCCGTGCCCGAGCCGCCGGCCCCGCCGCCCCCCGAGCCTTCGCAGGCGCCCATGGCGGCGGCGGTCGCGAGCGCTGTCAGGGCGAGCGCCGCGAACGCCGTGAGCGATACGGCGCGACCCGGCGCGAAGGGAGGGCGTGCAACCACAAAGTCGACAGGATAGGGGGTAACTCCAGCAAATCCAGCGGGAGCACGCTTTGTACAGGGTAGCCGTCCCCCCGGGCTATCCAGTCATTCTTGTCTGGCGGCCTTCAGCTCAGGCCTGGGCCTTGAGCTCGGCGATGTCCTGGAGGAGCGCCTGCTCGTGCCCCTCGGGCTTCACCTTCTGGTAGGTCTTCCGCAGCACGCCCGACGGATCGACGACGAACGTCGTCCGGTCCCAGTACAGGTTGCCTTTCCACTCGCTCTGCCCGACGCCAGCGGCCTTGAGGAGCTCGTGCTTCGTGTCGGCGAGCAGATCGATGGTGAACGAGAACTTGTCGCAGAAGCTCTTGTGCGACGCGACGTCGTCCTCGCTGACGCCGACGACGGCGACGTTGGCCTTGTCGAAGTCCTCCTTGGAGGCCGTGAACGACTTGCCCTGGATGGTGCAACCCGGCGTGTCGTCCTTCGGATAGAAGTAGACGACGAGCCATTTGCCCGCGAAATCCTCGAGCTTCACGGTCTTGCCGTCCTGGTTCGGCAGGGCGAAGCGCGGGAACGGCTTTCCAATCTCGATGCTCATCTTCTCTTTACCTCGTCTGTGGGCCGGAGGATGGCTCCTCCCGGCCGGTCACCGGTCGCGGGACGGTACCGCAGCGCGGCCTTCGTGTCGCTGTCCGCATGGGCTCAGCGCGGGATGAGCCCCCGGAACCAGGCCGCGACCGAGGAGGACGACTCGTCCTGGTGCATCGACTCCGGCCCTTCCAGCTCGTCGGCGAGCCCGCCGAGCGGCCCATCGCTCCGCGGGGGGGAGCCCCCCTCGTCCGGCTCGTGCATGAGGCTCTCGGCCCCGTCGAGGCTGGGCAGCAGGCTGAGCCCGCTGCCGCCCGCGGTCGGCTCCTTGGTGAGCGACTTGAACTCGAGGAGCATCATGTCGATGAGCTCGGCGATCTTCTGCGTCCCATCGACCGCCCGCGCCGGCCCGCCCTTGGCGCGCTCCACGAGCGCGGCGACATCGTCCTCGCTCACCGGCCGGCCGTAGCGGTAGAGGAAGCGGGTGAGGTCGCGCCCGAGGTCGCGCGCGGTGCGGTAGCGAGCGCCCGGGTCGCGGGCGAGCGCGCGGCGGATGATCTGCTCCAGCTCGCGCGGCACCTCGCTGTTGAGCTGCTGGAGCGAGGGGATCACCGCGTCGCGCACCAGCCGCACCGTGATGTAGTCCGAGTCGCCGAGGAAGAGCCGGCGCCCGGCCAGCATCTCCCAGAGGATGATCCCGAGCGCGAAGATGTCGACGCGCTGGTCGACGCCCTGCTCGAGCACCGTCTCCGGCGCCAGGTAGCCGAACTTCCCCTTGATGATGCCCGCGTCGCTCTCGGCGAGCTGGCTCGACGCCTTGGCGAGCCCGAAGTCCACGATCTTCACCTCGCCGTAGCGGGTGATGAGCACGTTCGCCGGGGTGATGTCGCGGTGCACGATCTGGAGCGGCTTGCCGTCCGCTGTCGCGAGCTCGTGCGCGTAGGCGAGGCCCTGGCACATCTTCGCGGCCATGAAGGCGGCGACCTCGACGCTCATCGGGCGGCCGACCTTCTTCTGGTGCTCGAGGAGGGCCCGGAGGTCGGCGCCGTCCACGTACTCCATGACGATGAAGTAGGTGCCGTCGCCGACGCCGATGTCGAACACCGACACGACGTTCGAGTGCGAGAGGTGCGCCGAGAGGCGCGCCTCATCGAGGAACATCGCGATGAACTGCTCCTTCTTGCTGAGCTGCGGCAAGACGCGCTTGATCGCGACCTGCTTCTTGAACCCCTCGATCCCCGCGCTCTCGGCGACGAAGACCTCCGCCATGCCTCCGGAGGCGAGGCGCTTGATGACCCGGTACCGCTGCTGCTCGGACATGCCCTGCTCGTCGTCTCCCGCCCCGTCCCGTGAGGTCTGTCCAGTCTAGCGGCTCGAGGCGCGCCGCGGATGAAATCCATCCGGCGCCGCTCGCGCGCCCCGCGTCATCGGAACGTCGCGAGCGCCGCGACCGCCGCGAACGACAGCCCGACGAGCGCCGCCAGCGCGAGCACTGACAGCAGCGGCTCCGCCCGCGCCGCGGCGAGCAGCCGGACGCGATCTTCCCTGGACAGCGGCGCCCCGGCGGTTCCGTCCTCGCCCCTGGAGGCGGCGGCGAGGTGCGCCTCCAGGCGACGCCGCGCGGCCCGGGACCGCAGCGCGAGCAGCAGCATCTGCGCGACCGCTGTCGCGCCGAGCACCGCGAGCCCCGCGCGCCGCGCCCCCGAGGCGCGGGCCCGCTCGCGCGCCTCGGCCGCCGGCAGCCCGTCCGCGAGCAGCGCCACGCGCCGCGGCGGTGCCGGTCCGGCTGCCGGCGAGAGCGGCCAGGCCACGGTGCCCGCGCCCTGCTCGTAGGGGTCGCTCGCGATCACCGCCCATTCCACCGCGCCTGCGCGGAGCGCCGGTCCGTCCGGGAGCGCCAGCGCCCCCACAAAGAAGCCCGCCCCGTCGGGCTCGAGCGGCACGACCGCCCCCAGGAGGCGGCCGTGCGCGCCGCCGATGGAGACGTACGCGCGCGGCCTCGGCGCCGGGGAGACCAGCCGGAGCGCCGGCCGCTCGCCCGCGAGCCCGCCCGGGTCGAGCCAGATCGCGCCCGGGATCACGGGCATCCTCCCCTCCCAGGCGCCCTCGCCCGGCGACCCGCGCGTCCCCGGCGGCGCGCCGTCCGGCCGGGTCGCGCGCAGCGACAGCTCGACGGCGTGCGACAGCGGCTTGAGCGTGAGCTCTGCGGCGCCGCGCGCGTCGGCTGCGACCTGGACCGGGCCGCTGCCGTGCCCCTCGAGGTCCGCGCCGTCGGCGCTCGCCTCGACGCGCGCCCCCGCGGCGGGCGCCCCATCTTCGGTCTCGACCGCGACGCGCACCCGCTCGGGGAACGGCGCGGCCATCGCGCCCCGCGCGGTCGTGACCCGGAGGCGGAGTTCCCCGTGCGCCGCGCCCGGCAGCGCGCTCCTGTGCGCCGCGCCCGGCAGCGCGCTCGTCTCCGTCGCGGGGAGCGGCGGTACGAGCGGCACCCGCTGCTCCAGGAGCGCGCCGCCGCCCCGGGCGATCCGCACCACCACCGGTTCCTGCAGCCCCCCCGGTGCGCGCAGCACCGCCTCGGCGATCCCGTCCTCGCCGGTCGAGCCGGTCCATCGCTCGAGCGGCGTCCCCGCGGACGCCGCGCTCACCTCGAGGTCCTGGAGCGCCGCTGGGTCGTCGGCCCCGTGGAGCCGGCGCACCCCTTCGATGCGGAGCGCCAGCGCCCCGCTTCCGGCGGCGGGCGCTCCCCACACCCTCACGCCGGTGGCCATGCGCTGGGCGCCTGGCCCCAGGAGCACGAGGGCTGCGAGCCCGATGCCGACCGCGGGCAGGACGTGGGTCGTCGCGCTGACCATCGAGACCATCGCTTTCCAGCATACCGCTCCGTCCCTGCGGCGCGCGCGACCCGCGGGTCCAGGCTGGCTGCTTGCGCGGAGCGCTGTCCGTCGGTGCCGAGCGCTGTCCGTTCGCGTCGTGCGCCGGCGGTTTGCGCCGAGCCCCTTTGCGTCCTGGCGTCTCCTCCGATAGGAAGCCGCCGATGGCAGCCGACAGAGCGGTGAAGCGCAAGCGCAAGGGCTCGGGGTCCACGGGGCAGGGCGGCGAGGTCTTCCTGCGGCAGCGGACCGATCCGCGGAGCGAGCGGCGTTTCGAGCCGAAGGCGTCGCTCGCGCTCGGCCTCACGCTGCTGGGCATGTCCGTCGCGGCGCTCCTTGCCGGGGCGGGGGTTTACGGCATGTGGTTCCGTGGCGAGGAGGCGGGGTCGCACCCGTACGCGCCGTACCTCCTGGTCATCGCGGTGCTCCTCGGCGCGGCGGCGGGCCTGTTCGGCCAGTGGTCGATGAAGCCCATCCGCGTCGGCGATGCCGGCGTGGGCATCGAGAACGGGCCTGGCGAGATCGAGCGCATCGGCTGGCACGACGTCACGCGCCTGTTGCTCACCGACGCTGCGCTGACGGTCCAGGGCAGCGGCACCGCGATCGCCATCCCGCTACGGACGCACCTCGCGGCGGCCTCCCGTGTCCTGGCCGAGGCGAGGGCGCGGGTCCCCGCGCACGCGACCGACATCCAGGAGGGCGCGCTGCCCCTGCCTGACGACGCAGCCGGCGAGGTGCGCGCGCTGGAGCCCCCCCAGGTCGCCGGCCTTCGCTGCAAGGCGACGGACAAGCTGATCGCCTTCGAGGCCGACGCCCGTCTCTGCGGCCGCTGCGGCGAGATCTACCACAAGGACGGCGTTCCCCCGCGCTGCGCCACCTGCGCCGCCCCCCTCTGAGCGGCGACCGCCGCTCGGCGAGCGGTTTCGGAGCAGGCCCGAGGCGAGCCTGATCTTCTCAAAGGCGGTAGGCCCGGGGAGCCCCTGTTCGTCGCGTCGCGCGGGGAGGGCCGATGTCGATGGCTCGGGCGAGTTCGGCGGGGCCCCCGCGCGGCGCGACGAACAGGGGCTCCCCGGGCCGGGCAGCTCAGCAACTCGTCCCGCGCGGCGCGACGAACAGGGGCTCCCCGGGCCGGGCAGCTCAGCAACTCGTCCCGCGCGGCGCGACGAACAGGGGCTCCCCGGGCCGGGCAGCTCAGCAACTCGTTCCGCGCGGCGTGGCGACCGGCTCGCCGCGACCGTCTGCTCTCAGAGCCCGAATCGCCCCGCGTGCTCGCGCAGAAACGCGATGTAGACGTCCGACTCCTGGTGCGACGCCACCTCGCCGGACTCGACCGCCTGCTCGAGCGCGCGCTTGATCTCGCCGACCCGCCGCGACGGCGGCAGCCCGAACGCCTGCATGATGGCGTCCCCGATGCCGCTCGGCAGCGGGGGCACGACCGCATCCTGGGCCTGGACCTGCAGCACCCGCTCGGCCAGGTCGCTGATCTGCTTGAGCCCCTTCCGCTTCTTCTCGGGCCGCTTCGTGGTGATGTCCGCCCTCGACAGGTCGAGCACGTCGTTCAGGCAGTCGCCCATCTCCTTGGCGAAGCGGCGCACCGCGCTGTCGGTCCATGACGCGTCGTACTGGCTCGCCCGGAGGTGGTGCAGGATCAGGAAGCGGATGCTGCCCTTCAGCGCCTCCTCCTTCGCGAACAGCGGCAGCCGCCGGTCGATCTTGTCGAACATGCGCGCGCCGACCTCGGCGTGCCCGAAGAAGTGGACCTCGCCCGTCGACGAGATCGACCGCGTCCTGGTCTTGCCGATGTCGTGCAGCAGCGCCGCCCAGCGGACCTCGAGCCTGGGAACCGCCTGACGCACCACCTGCTTCGTGTGCTTCCACACGTCCTTGTGGCGCCATTCCCCGTCGCCAAACCCGACCATCGCCTCGACCTCGGGGAGCATCGCGGCGAGCGCGCCCGACTCGAGCAGCGCGTCGAGCCCGGCCTCCGCGTCGTTGCTCATCATGATCCGGTCGAGCAGCTTGCGGACATCCGGCAGGTAGATCGTCGCCGCGGCCTTGAAGTCGGCGGGGCGCCCGGAGAACACCCGGGGCGAGGGGCGCGGCTCGGTGGCCGCCTCGGGCTGTGCGGCGTCAGCCTTCTCTGCTCGCTGAGCGGCCCACTCGAGCGCCTCCATGGCCCGCTTCGGGCTCGCTTCCTGGGTGAGAATCTCCTGCACGCTGGCCTTCCACACTTTCGAGAGGTTACGGGGTGGGGTCGCCCGCGCGGCGCCGGTTCACCCGGCCCCACGGGGGTCCGCCGGTTTAGAGCCGGCCGGTACTCCGCGCAATGGTTCGTCGCTCGGCGCCGCCCGATCGCGCGGGGCCGTCGGAGGCGCGCGTCAGGTGCGGAGGAGCCTGCTCACGTGGTCCATCGCGCGGGGCCGTCGGAGGCGCGCGTCAGGTGCGGAGGAGCCTGCTCACGTGGTCCATCGCGCGGGGCCGCCGGGGGCGGCGCGTCAGGTGCGGAGAAGCCTGCCCACGTGGTCCTTCTCCCAGGTGAGGGCGCGCTCGTAGTCGCGGAAGAGCCGCTCGCGGGCGAGGAACTGGGGCGGATGGAGCATCCGTCGCCCGTTGCCGTGGCTCGCGGGCATCACGTGGTGAAGCATCTCGTGGTAGATGACGTAGGAGATGAAGTAGCGGGGGACCCAGGGCCGGTCGAGCACCGGGTGGATGCGGATCAGCCGCTCGACCGCGGAGTAGCTCCCGAGCTTGATGGTGCGCCGCGGCTTCCGCGCCTTGGTCCGCTTGCCCCAGGTGATCAGCGCGTCGACCCCGCCGCCGAAGTACGCGAGGTTGAGCTTCTGGAACAGGCTCAGCAGATCGTGCGTCCGCCCCTGCGTGAGGAGCGGCGTGCTCACCGGCCGGCTCGCCCGGATGCGATGGCCGTTCTCGTCGATGTACTGGCCGACGAGGAGCGACGCGGCCCGGTCCTGGTTCACGACGTACCGGACGAGCGCATCCTGAACGACCGCTGGCGCATCCAGGAACATGTGATGGACGCGCGCCTGCAGGATGCCCTCCCGCAGGGAGGAGGAGATCATCTGCCGGAAGTTGTCGGTGACCGAGAGGAGGACCGGCCGCTTCTGGGCCAGCTCCAGGCGCCGGATGAGCGCCTGGCGCGCCCCCTCGTGCACGTAGATCTGCGGCTGGCCCGAGGGCAGCTCGATGTCGATGGGGTGGTGCCGGGGATCGGGCACCCGGACGACGGCCCGGGAGACGCGCGGCCACAGGGAAGAGGGCGCTGCGCCCTTCCCACCGCTGCGCGACAGACGGCCTGGAGGGGGTTGAGCGAAGGGGAAGGCCATCTGTCCCGCCATCTCAATCCTCCTTATTTGGGCGTATTCTCGGGTGGGATCCTTGTCAAGCGAGCGACCGAAGTGTTCGAAATTATTCGACTTTGTGATTACGCAAGCGGGGGATCGGTCCCGCTGGAGGGGTACGGCGGACGTCTCGGCCGTCGCGCGCTGACCATCCAAATTTCCGCCGTGAATTCATAGGTTTACCTGCTACGTCGCGAGCCGCCGCGGGGGCCGCGCCGGTCGAGCCATCTTCCGCCTCGGACGCGTGTCCTCTGCTGCTCCTGGTACGGCGCTGACGGCGCGCACGGCACGTCCGGCTCGTTAGGCGAGCGCGCGGGGGTCGAGGATCTGCCGCACGCGCCACCGCCCTTGCGGGTGCGGAGCGGGTTCGGGCTCGAGGGCGACGATCAGGGCGGTGCAGAAGCTGGAGAGGACCAGGCCCGGCGCGCCCCGGCCGGGCGTGTCGACCAGCGTGCGGACGAGGTGCTCCACGTTCGGCTGGTGCCCGACCAGGAGCGCGTCGGCGCCGCCCCGGCCGAGCGCGGCGACAAGCGCGAGCGGCAGGCCGGCGTCCAGCGCGAGCTCGTCCCGGAGCTCGACCTCCGGCGCGCCGCAGATGGGCGCCGCGATCTCGGCGGTCTCGCGGGCGCGCGCGAGGGGGCTCGCGAGCACCCGCAAGAGCGGGGCGCCGCCCCGGACGCGGTGGAGCTCGTTCGAGATCCGCTGCACGCGGTCGCGGCCTTCGGGGGTGAGCCTGCGGTCGGCGTCCCGACCGCTCGATGCCCGGTCCTCCGCCGGGCCGTGCCGCATCACGTAGAGGTGCATGGCGATGCGCGGGGCGGCGTCAGTTCGTCTTGCCCGGGGCGCGCCGGGCGTCCTGACCGGAGGGGGCCGCCTCGCCGCGCCCCTTCGCGTGCGCGGGGGGCTCGACCGCGGCAGCTCCACCGCCCTTCGGGCCGGCGTTCGCCGCGCCGTTCGCCGCGCCGTTCGCCGCGGCGCCGCCGCCCGCGCGGGAGACGCCGTGCTTCGCGAGGACCATCGACTCGATCTTCTCGAGCACCGCCGGGTGCTGCTCGAGGTAGGTGCGGGCGTTCTCGCGGCCCTGGCCGATGCGCTCCCCCTGGAACGAGAACCAGGAGCCGCTCTTCTCGACGATGCTCGCCTCGGTCGCCAGATCGATGACGTCGCCGCTGTGGCTGATGCCCTGGCCGTAGAGGATGTCGAACTCCACCTCGCGGAAGGGGGGAGCCATCTTGTTCTTCACGACCTTGACGCGGGTCCGGTTGCCCACGACCGCCGGCTCCTTCCCGCCCGCGGCGGCCTCCTTGATGGCGCCGATGCGGCGGATGTCGAGCCGGACCGAGGCGTAGAACTTGAGGGCGTTACCGCCGCTCGTCGTCTCGGGGCTGCCGAACATGACGCCGATCTTCATCCGGATCTGGTTGATGAACATCAGCAGGCACTGCGAGCGTGAGGTCGTCCCGGTCAGCTTGCGGAGCGCCTGGCTCATCAGCCGGGCCTGGAGGCCGACGTGGCTGTCGCCCATGTCGCCCTCGATCTCGGCCTTGGGGACGAGCGCGGCGACGGAGTCGACGACGATGATGTCGACGGCGTTCGAGCGGACCAGCATGTCGGCGATCTCGAGCGCCTGCTCGCCGTAGTCGGGCTGGGAGATGAGCAGCTCCTCGGTCTTCACGCCGAGCTTCTTCGCGTAGTTCACGTCGAGGGCGTGCTCGGCGTCGATGAACGCCGCCGTCCCGCCCGCCCGCTGGACGGCCGCGATGGCGTGGAGGGTGAGGGTCGTCTTGCCGCTCGACTCCGGCCCGTAGACCTCGACGATGCGGCCGCGCGGGTAGCCGCCGATGCCGAGGGCGATGTCCAGGCCGAGCGAGCCGGTCGGCACGGCCGCGACCTCGTCGTGCAGCGACTGCCCGTCCTTGAGGCGCATGATCGCCCCCTTGCCGTACTCCTTCTCGACGCTGGCGATCGCGAGCTCCAGGGCGGCAGACTTCTGCTTGGTGTTCTTCTCGTCACTCATGCGTACCTCGGGGAGGGGGGCCGAAGGGAGGGGAGGCCGAAGGGGATCGCGGAGGTCGACCCCCGACGGGCGGGGCAACAGTTTCCGCCAGACCTTTACTGTCCGGTTGTTCAGGAAGCAAGACCCCCGCATCCCGGATAGGACCGACAACGTCCGCGCGGGGGGCCTCGCCCGGCAGGCTCGGGGGCGCTCGTCGAGCGTGCATTCTGGACCATGACGTCGGGCGTGCACAGGGCGGTGATGTCGCGGGCGGAGACGCGGTTTCCCGGCCGGGATTGAGCCCCACAATCCTGGCAACAATCGCGATCGTCCCGCAGCGGGAACACTGGCGAGTTCTTCAGCTGTGGGCCAGACCTTCCATGTGGGGGGTGGGGGGCGCCTTTGCCCGGGGTTTTCCCTGGGACGGTACGAGCTCGTCCTGCGGGTTTCCGCAGGCGACGTGGGTGAGGTCTGGGCGGCGCGGCTCAGGCGTGAGCATGGGTTTCAGAAGCTCTTTGCCATCAAGGTGCTTCGCCCCGAGCTCTCGCCCGATCCGGACGCCGTACGGATGTTCCTGGATGAAGCCGCCCTGGCGGCGCGCATCAGGCACCCGAACGTGGTCCCGGTCGTCGATCTCGGCGAGCGGGACGGCACGCTCTTTTATGTCATGGAGTGGGTGGGCGGCGAGCCCCTCTCGTCGGTGCTGCGCGCCGCGCGCGGGCGCCCGGCGCCGGTGCTCGCCGCGGCCAGGCTCGCTTACCAGATCTGCGCGGCGCTCGATGCCGCGCACGAGCTGCGGGACGAGCTCGGCAATCCGCGCGAGCTCCTCCACTACAATGTCTCGCCGGACAACGTCCTCATCACGTCCGAGGGGCTCGTCCGGCTGGTCGATTTCGGCATCGCCAGGTTCGAGGAAGAGCGGCTATCGGAGCGCTGGCCCCAGGCGCCGCGCGTCGACTCCACGCGCGCCGGCGCGGCGTCGACCCGCGGCGAGGGGGGCGCGCTCCTGTTCAGGAGCAGCGCGCCGTACATGGCGCCGGAGCACATCCGCGGGCAGCCGTGCGATCGCCGGGCCGATCTCTTCGGGGTGGGGGTGCTGCTCTACGAGCTCCTCTCGGGCGCTCACCCGTTCCAGGCCGACGACAGCGAGAGCACGATGACCCACATCGCCAGCGAGAGGCCCGCCGCGCCGCTGTCGGCGCGCGCGGCCCCGTCGCGGCGCGGCTTCGCGGAGCGGCTGAGCGCGGCCCCTCCGCCCGAGCTGATCCCGCCCGCGCTCGATCGGCTCGTCTCCGAGGCGCTCGCCAAGTCGCCCACCGCGCGCACGGCCACGGCCGCGCAGCTCATGCGCGCGCTCGAGGAGGCGGTCCCGGGCGCCGCGCACCCGGGCAACGACGTGCTGGTCGCCAGCTGGATCGGGCAGATCCTCGGGGACGCGTCCCACCTGCGCACGCAGCAGCTGCGCGCGGCGCTCGAGTCGCTCGACCCCGGGGGCGACTCGACCGCGGACGCGGAGCTCCCCCCGCCCCCGCGGCGCTGGGCGCAGGCGGTGTGGGCGCTCGGGGCTGCCGTGCTCGGGTGCGCGCTCGCCGGGACCACGGCGGTGGGGGACAGCCCTCTCCCGCCGGCCGCGTTCTCCGTCCTGGCCGCGCAGAAGGCGAAGAGCGGCGCGACGAGCATCAGCTCGCCCCGGCGTCTCCCAGGAGCGGAGACCACGCGGCGCCGGCGATGAGCCAGAGCTGGTGCGACGTCCGCGTCACCGCGACGTGGAGCCGCCGGCGGGCCTCGTCGGTCATCGGGTACGCCGCCGCCGTCGCGTCGGGCACGACGACGTAGTCGAACTCGAGCCCCTTTGCGCTGTCCACGTCGGTGACGTCGACGCCCGGCTCGAACGAGAACGCCCCGTCGAGCACGAGCCTCGCCTCCGGCAGGTCCGCGATCAGCCCGTGGAACTGCCGCGCCGCGTCCTGGTCCCGCGCGATGACGGCGACCGAGGCGCGGGGCTCCCGGCCGGCCAGGTCGCGGAGCGCGCCGGCGAGGAACAGGTGCGCCTGCGCCTCGCTCGGGAAGCGGAAGAGCCCGATCGGCGCGCCGTCCCGCGCCGCGCGCGCGGGCGCCTCGGGCGCGAGCTTGCCGAGGAGCCGCCGCGCGAGCTCGGTCACCGGCCGCGGGCACCGGTACGACACAGCGAGGCGGCAGGTCGCCGCGTCGGCCACCCCGAGCGCGGCGAGCGCCGCGTCCCACCCGGCGAAGCTCGACGACGTCTGCTGCGCCTCGTCGCCGGCGAGCGTCACGCTGCGCGCCTGGCCGAGGAGCTTGCCCAGCACGAACAGCTCGAACAGCGAGAAGTCCTCGGCCTCGTCGAGCACGAGGTGCGACCACCCGGCCCCGTCGAGGCCGCGGCGAGACGCGCGCAGGAACAGCAGGATCGGCAGGTCGTCGACGTCGAGCGTCCCGGCGAGCTCGTCGGGCGTGCCCTCCGCGATGGCGCGGCCGTCGAGCGCTCGCTTCATCTCGGGGACGATGATCGAGGCGAGCTGCTTCTCGAGCGGCTCGGCGAGCTGCAGCACGGTGTGGCGGACGGTCTCCTCGATGGCGCTCCGCGGGAGGTCCCCGCCCGAGGCGGCGACGACGCCCTCGAGGAACCCTCGATCCGTGAAGACGTCGGCGAGGCGGCGGCGCAGCCGCGGGAGCGTCGTGCTCGCCGGCGCGAGCTTCGCGAAGCGGTCGGCCGACAACGCGCGGTACAGCGCCGGGTGGCGCTTGAGGCTCGAGACGAGCGCGGGCGGGTCGGCGCACAGGGCGATCGGCCGGCCGAAGACCTCGCGCGCGGTCGCGGCGGACCAGGCGTCGAGCGTCTTTACCTGGGCCTCGCCCGCGCCGAGCGGCGAGAGCAGGCGGCGCGACAGCCGCGCGAGCCCCTCTTCCGGGACGACGACGCTCATGGCCGGGAGCGGGTACCGCGCCGGATCGAGCGCCGCGATCCGGGCGAGGCGGTGCAGCGCCACGGTCGTCTTGCCGCTCCCGGCGCTGCCGAGCACGAGGAGCGGCTGCTGCGCGGGCGCGCACACAGCGGCGTACTGCTCGGGGTCGAGCAGGGCGGTGACCTCCGCGGCCCTCGCCTGATCCAGGGCGCCGGCGCCGACGCCGAGGCTCCCGGGGCGCGCGGCGGTCCCCGCGCCCCCCGGCTGCATGGCGAGCGACGCGCGCTCGGCCAGGGTCCACCGCCCGTCGCCCCGCTGCGTCAGGACGAGGCCGTCGCCCACGATCCGGGTGAGGACGCCGCGCTCGACGACGACGATGCGGCGCGCCTTGACCACGCCCTCGGCCACGCGCCCCGGGAAGGTCTCCTCGTACTCGTCGCCCTCGCGGTACCGGTAGAAGATCTGGGCCACGGGCGCGACGCGCCAGTCGAGGATCCGCACGTCGGCCGATGGATCCAGGAAGGTCGCGTGGCCGAGCAGGTAGTCCTTCGCCCCCTTGCCCTCGTCGACCCGGAGGTGGGCGAGGTAGGGGCAGAGCGGGTCGGGCAGCGCCTCCCGGGGCTCCTGCTCGATGAGGCGCTGCCGCACGCTCATCTCGAGGAGCACCGCCGGCAGATCGTCGGCCGACGCCGCGGCGGCCTCGTCGCGGAGCTCCCGGAGCGCCGCGATCGACCTGAGCTCACGCGGCGCGGTCGCGCGCGCCGCGCTCCCGCGCCCTGTCCAGCGCGGCGCGCACGCGCTCGAGGAGCGCCTCCTCTTCCTCGAGGACAGCGCGCGCTTCGACGGGCAGATCAAGACTGCTTTCCGGCATGGTGGGCCTCCGTGCGCCCCTCGCCGCGGCGAAGGGCAGAGCTCGCGATGGATGAACAACGCGTTCACTTTGGGGACATGACGAAGACCAGAGACGAAGACGAAGAGAAGCTCACGCGAAGAAGCTCTTGAGTCCGGCGAGGTGGTACTTCGAGTAGCCGTCGACCGCCTCGCGGATGGAGGCTTCGTCCTCGAAGCGCGCCAGGGTGCTGACCATGGTTCCGACGAGGCTCCGGTAGATCTGGTCGAGGTTGAACCGCGCCGTCTCGGTCGCCTCCATCGCCTGGAGGCGCGGGCTCATGGCGCGGAAGTGCTCGAGCGCCAGCGCGACGAGGCGCTGCACGGTCTCCTCGGAGAAGCGCTCGTACCTGGAGCCCCCGGCGCGTCCAAGGAGGATCACGACGCGCAGCCTGTTCTCGATGCAGAAGCGGAGGAGCTCCTCGGACGCGAGGTGATAAGCGGCCGTCGGCGGGAGCGTCCGGACGTCGTCCACGCCGTCGAGCGCCTTCACCCGGCGGCGGAGCAGGAGCGTGAACGCGCGGACGAAGCCGTCGTCCACGACCGTATAGAAGAGCGCGTCCTTGTTCGCGTAGTACCGGTAGATGTTGCCCGTGGAGACGCCGGCCGTCCGGGCGATCTCGGCCATTGTCGCGCTCTCGTACCCCTTCCGCGCGAAGACCGTCAGCGCGGCCGCGGCGATGCTCTCCTGCACGTCGTCTTTGAGGACCTGCGCCATGGCGAATCAATAATGAACGGTTCGTTCACTTATAGCCGGGCGCGCGTTCCCGTCAAGGGAGCGGGGCCCTCGCGGGGCCCTCGCGGCCCCCTCGCGGCCTCAGGCGTCGACGCGGCCTTCGAGGATCGCGCGCGGGCCGTCGCTCAGCAGGAACGTCGCTTCCTCTTCGCCCACCCTGGCGAAGAGGGCCTCGATGCCGTCGCGCACGTCGGCGACGTCCCTGGCGGAGTGGGCGTCGCTGCACGCGGCGTAGTAATAGCCCTCCTCGAGCAGCTGCTCCGCGGCCCGGCGGGGGGTGCGCCCGTACTTGCCGGTGAGCGCCGCGACGTCGAGGAGGAGCACGGCGCCCGCGTCGAGGAGCGGATCCAGCGAGGAGCAGTCGTCGAAGACGGGCTCGTAGCGCTCCGGGTGGGCGATGACGGGGCGGAGCTTGCGGCGGCTGAGATCGAAGAGCCGAGCCGCGACGCGGACGGGGAAGCTCCGGGTCGGGAACTCGACGAGGACCGCGCGGCCGCCGGGGTAGGGGAGGGCGCTGCCGTCGAGGAGGCGCTGGAAGACGATGTCGTCGAAGAAATGCTCCGACGAGAGGTCGAGCGCGGGCAGGTCGCGCGCTCCGGCCAGCGCGGCGCAGGTGGCGTCGTAGGCGGCGCGGAGGCTCTGCCGGGTGTTGTCGAACATCCCGGGGCGCATGTGCGGCGTGGCCACGACGGTGTCGAACCCGGCGCAGCGGAGCGCGGTGAGCAGGGCGAAGCTCTCCTCGACGTTGCGCGCGCCGTCGTCGATGCCCGCGACCCAGTGGCAGTGGAGATCGATGAAGCCGCGCATCGTCGACCGAACTTAGCAAAGTTGGCCGCCCCCGTGCGCTACGACCATGCTTCGCGTCGAGGAGGTGTTCGTGTCGTTGTCGTTATCGAACCAGCAGCTTGTGCCTCAGCGCGGGTCGGATGACTGCGCGGGCGGCCAGCGCGGCGACGGGCCGGGAGGCCGCCCGGGGCGCCCGATCGACGCAGGGGCGCGCTCGGCCGAGGGCGCGCTCGCAGCCACCATGGATGAGGGGGGCCCCAACTCCGAGCGGCGGCGCCGCCGCAGCGACGATCCGATCACCGCGCTGCACTACCAGCTCTCGACGACCCGCACCGAGGCGAACCTCGACGTCGTGGTCCTGGTGGACGACAGCGGCTGCCTCGTCGCGGGGGCGGGCGCCTGGCCTGCTTGCGAGGAGCTCGCCGCCTACGCTCCGCTGCTCGCCAACCGGGACGCCGTCCAGAGCGCGGCCGTCGGCTCGCGCATCGCCGCGCTCACCGCGGAGGTCGAGGTCCAGAGCCTCTCCGTGGCGGGCGGCGAGGTGCTGCTCTGCGGCCGAGGCGGCACGGCGGAGCGCGGCGCCTCCATCGCCCGGGCCGCCGCCGGCTGCTTGCGCATCCTCCGCGCCGCGGCCTGAGCGGCCGCCGCGCCGGGGCCTGAGCGCTCGCTGCAGCCCGCCCGAGCGCGGCCGCGCTGCAGCCCGCCCGAGCGGCGGCCGCGCTGCAGCCCGGGCGCTCGCGTCCCCGGTTCGTGCTACAAGGGGCCGCGACCTCAGGTCGCGCGTCATGCCCGGCCCGCTCGTACCCCCTCGAAACACCTCCCCCGTCACCCCCGCCGTCCGCCGGACCGACGACGCTGGCCTGGCCCCGCTGCTCGCCTCGCGCAGGGTGATCCTCTGCGTCGGCTGCGGCGGCGTCGGCAAGACGACCACGACCGCGGCGCTCGGCCTGGCTGCGGCCCGCCGCGGCAAGCGCGTCCTCTGTCTGACGATCGACCCGGCGCGCCGCCTCTCCCAGAGCCTCGGGCTCGAGGAGATGAGGACGGAGGCCCAGACGATCGAGCCCGCCCGGTTCGCCAGGGCCGGGGTCGACGTGCCTGGCTCGATGACCGTCATGATGCTCGACACGAAGTCGACCTTCGACGGCCTCGTCGCGTCGCTCGCCCCGTCGCCCGAGCAGCGCGACCGGATCCTGGGCAACGTCCTCTACAAGTACATCTCCACGTCGCTCGCGGGCACGCAGGAGTACATGGCGATGGAGAAGCTCTACGCCGTGAGGAGCGACCCGACCTACGACCTCGTCCTGCTCGATACGCCGCCCACGGCGAACGCGCTGGACTTCCTCGACGCGCCGGAGCGGCTCGTCGGCGCCATCGACAGCGCGGCGACGCGCTGGTTCGTGCAGGCCTTCCAGAGCTCCGGCAGGCTGTCGCTCAACCTGCTGGCGCGCTCGACCGCGGCGGTGCTGCGGGGCATCGGCAAGCTGACCGGCAGCGGCTTCCTCGAGCAGATCGCGGCGTTCATCAGCGAGATGAACGCCGTCTTCGGCGGCTGGAAGCAGCGGGCGGACGCGGTGGCCTCGGCGCTGCGCGGCCCCGACGTGGCGTACGTGCTCGTCACGACGCCCGATCCGCTCTGCGTGCGCGAGGTGCTGTACTTCGCCGATCGCCTGCGCGAGCAGGAGATGCGCCGCGACGCCTTCGTCGTGAACCGCGTCCACCCGGTGTACGGCGTGCTCCCGGGCGCCGCGGAGATCGCCGCGGCGCTCGACGGGAGCAGCCTGGCGATCGATCCCGGCGCCGCGCCGCGCCTGCTCCAGGCCGCTCAGGATGAGAGCCGCATGGGGAAGCTCGATCAGCTCAACCTGATCGCCCTCGAGGCGGCGCTCGAGGACGAGCAGAGCGGCGGCAGCGTCCGCGTGGACGTCCCGGCCTTCCCCTACGACATCTACGACGTGGCCGGCCTGGCGAGGATCGCGGACGTGCTCGCGCCGCTGCCCGGGGCGGCGGTTTGAAGGACAGCGATGCGCTCGCCGCGCGGTGGAGGTGCGTCGCTGACGGGCGCGGAGCTGGCTGCTCGCGGAGGGCACCGCGGTCGCGCGGGCCGTCCTCCGTGCCGGGGGAAGAAAGTCGCCGCCGTGGGCGGGAGACAGCGCGCCGGAGCCGGAGTCAGCTCCGGAACGGGCCGCTCACCTCGAAGGTCATCCCGATCCCGATCCCGTCCACCCCGCGCTGCGAGCTGAAGTAGAGCCGGTCGCCGGCAGGGCTGAACGCCGGGCCGGTGATCTCGGAGCCGGCGTGCCCCTCGATCTGCAGGAACGGGGCGACGACGCGAGCCGGCGTGATGAGGCACATCTGCATGTTGTCTCCGTCCTCGGCCACGAAGATGTCGCCGGAGCGCGAGACGACGAGGTTGTCGACGCCGCGCAGCGGGGACGCCGGGTAGAGAGCCGCGGAGTAGATGCACTCCAGGCTGGAGCTCGCCGGCGTGTAGGCCCAGACCCGGTTGTCCCCCTTGGTCGTGAAGTACACGACTCCGTCGTCGTACCAGCAGCCCTCGCCTCCGTTGAACGCCGTGGTCCGCCCGGACGTGAAGGGGTTCAAGGCCGCCGAGATCCAGCTCTCGACACGAACCCAGCTCACCGTGCCGCTCAGGCCGTCGGCGCTCCAGGAGACGCGGGCCGCCTCGAGGCGCCCGCCGGCCAGGGACGGATAGCGATCCGGGCTAAAGCGGTAGAACCTGCCGTTCGAGCGATCCTCGGTCAGGTACAGGCGGCGCCCGGAGGGATCCACGGCGACGGCCTCGTGTGCGAACGTCCCGAGGTCGGAACGCCGCGCCGCCTGTCGGCCGTCGAGGTAGCACTCGAACACGTTGCCGCCGTCCCATTCCTCACACGACAGCCAGGTTCCCCAGGGCGTCGGGCCGCCCGCGCAATTCGATGTCGTGCCGCTCAGGATCGTGTGCGCGCCCGTCAAGCGCCCCGCGGCGTCGAACTGCACCATGGCTGCGCCGCCGATCAAGGGCACTTCGCTGTTCGAGGTGTAGGCCCAGCCCCCGTCGGCGAGCGGAAAGCAGGCTCCGCCGTCCGGGGCCACATGCCAGATGTGTGAGGTCCCGGGGACCGGCAGCCCCGTCGCCGCGATGACGCGCGAGGTGAAGCCCGCCGGCAATCGAAGCCCATTCGCGTCGGGCGTGGCGGCGATGGGCCCATAGGGGCTCGTGCCAGGCTGGGCGGGTGCGGCAAAGGCGTGTCGCCAGAACCGCGAACCGAGGGCAAAGGCCGCGGTGGCGGCCGAGGTACGCAGCAGATCACGACGCTTCATGGGCGCGATGTTCGGCTTCGCCTGTTGACGTCGCGTCACGCCTCGCCGGAAGTTTGATGGCGGAGCGCGCGGGCTCGCCGCGGCGCCCCGGCGCGGGCACCCGGGCCTACCCCCGCCGCCTCCGCTCCTTGTACTTCACCCGGACCGGCACGCCCTCGAGACCGAACGCCTGTCGGAGCTGGTTCGCGACATAGCGCCGGTAGCTGAAGTGGAGCTTCTCGGGATCGCTCGCGACGACGACGAACAGGGGCGGCGACGTCTCGGCCTGCGTGATGAAGAACAGGCGGGGCGCGCGGCCGCCGTGCGTGGGCGGCGGGTGGGTGAGGAGGATCTGCTCGAAGAAGCGGTTCAGCTCTCCGGTGGGCACGCGCTTCCGGTAGGCGTCGGCCACCTGGCCGACGGTCTCGAGGAGCTTCGCCACCCCGCGCCCGCTGCGCGCGCTCACCTGCGCGATCGGCGCCCACGGCACGAAAGCGAGCTTGCCGCGGGCGTCCTCCTCCGCCTTCGCGAGCGTCTTCCGGTCGAGGAGATCGATCTTGTTGAGGCCGATCACGATGCCGCACCCTCGATCGACAGCCAGCCCGAGGATCTTCGCGTCTTGCTCGGCCACGCCCTCGGCCGCGTCGCAGAGCAGGAGCACGACCTCTGCCCGCTCCATCGCGCGGATCGCGTGCATCACGCTGACCGCCTCGACGGCGCTGTCCTCCTTCGTCACCTTCGCCTTGCGCCGGATGCCGGCCGTGTCGATGAGCAAGAACCGCTTCCCGTCGCGCTCGACCAGGGTATCGATGGGGTCGCGCGTCGTGCCCGGCTGCGCGTCGACCAGCATGCGCTCCTCGCCCGAGATGCGGTTCACGAGCGACGATTTGCCTGCGTTCGGCCGCCCGACGATCGCGATGCGGAGCGCACCCTCGGCCGACTCCTCCGTGGCCGCGGGCTCGGCGGGCAGCGCGGCCTCGATGGCCATCTCCAGATCCGAGATGCCGCGGCCGTGGAGGGCGCTGACCGGGATGAGCCGATCCATCCCGAGGCGGTACAGCTCCGCCGCCTCTGCCTCCGCGCGCGGCGAGTCCGCCTTGTTCGCGACGTAGATCACGGGCTTGCCGGCGCGGCGCAGGAGGCCGAGCTCGGCGTGCTCGGAGGGCGTGACCGGCGTCACGGCGTCGAGGACGCACACGATGACGTCGGCCTCGGCGATGGCGAGGTCGATCTGCCGCTTGATCCCCTGCCGCATGGGGTCGTCGCTCTCGGGGTCGAACCCGCCCGTGTCGACGAGCGTGAACCGCCGTCCCCGCGAGGTGACGTCGCCGTAGTGGCGATCGCGGGTCACCCCGGGCTCGTCGTGCACGATCGCGGCGCGCCTGCCGACCAGCCGGTTGAACAGCGTGCTCTTGCCGGTGTTGGGCCGCCCGACCAGCGCCACGATCCCGGCCGAGGGGATCGGCGGAGGCGCGTCGGCCGCGGCGTCCTCGACCGCGGCGCGCGCCTCTTCCGCGAGCTCCGCCGGGAGCTCGTCCCTGTCCTCCGCCTGGTCGAGGAGGCGCTGCTCCGAGGGGCCTCGCCTCTTGCTCAGGCCTGACTCGCTGCCCTTCTTTGAGCCGGCAGGTCCCTTGCTGGGCCCTGCAGGGCCCTTGCCAGCCGCGGCAGGACGCTTGCCAGCCGCGGCAGGACGCTTGCCAGCCGCGGCAGGACGCTTGCCAGCTGCGGCAGGACGCTTGCCAGCTGCGGCAGGCCCCTTGCCAGCCGCGGCAGAACGCTTGCCAGCCGCGGCAGCCCCCTTGCCGGCCACGGCGGCGCTCTTCTTGGGGGCGACAGCGCTCTTGCTCGAGGCGACAGCGCCTTTTCTGGGGCCGGCACCGCCTCTCTTCTCGGTGGCGTCGCCCTTCTTCGCCGCCCGGCCGCCTTCGGTGGCGCCCTGACCGCGCCGGGTTGATCTGGAAAGAGCTGGTCTTGCCGCGCTCACGAGGTCTCTCCCTTGTTGTAACCGAGCTCTTCCAGCCGCTGGGGCGACTCGCGCCACTCGGGCGTCACCCGTACCCAGAGCTTGAGGTTCACCTGCCGTCCGACAAGCTCCTCGATCCGGAGCCGGGCCTCCGTGCCGATCCGCTTCAGCTGCTCCGCGCCGGCGCCGATCAGGATCTTCTTCTGCCCCGGCCGCTCCACATGGATGGTCGCGTCGATGTGCAGCGCGCCGCCGCCCGTCGGCTCGACATAGCGCTCGATCTGCACGGCGCTCGCATGCGGCACCTCGGCCTTCGTGGCGCGGAGGATCTGCTCGCGGACGTACTCGGCGGCGAAGAAGCGCGTCGGCCTGTCGGTGAGCTCATCGGGCGCGAAGCCCCAGTCCCTCTCGGGGCAGAGCTTTGCCACCTCGTCGAGCACGCGCTGAACGCCGTCCTCGCGCAGCGCCGAGATGGGCACGATCGCCGCGAACTCCCGGAGCTTGGCGAACGCGTCGAGGAGCGGCAAGAGCAGCGCCTTGTCCCGCATCCGGTCGACCTTGTTGAGCACGAACACCACCGGCGCCTCGCTCCCGAGGTCGGCGAGCAGCGTCAGGTCACCCGGGTGTGGCGCGAGCGGCGGGCCGTCCTCACCCTCCTTCACGCGCCGCGGGAGGCGCGCCGGATCCGGCGCTTCGGTCACGAACACGATCACGTCGGCGCTCCGCGCCGCTTCGCGCGCCGCCTGGTTCATCACGCGCCCGAGCTCGGTGCGCGGCCGGTGCAGCCCCGGCGTGTCGAGCAGCGCGATCTCCGCCGGGCCGTGGTGCACGACCCCGAGGATCGCGTCGCGCGTCGTCTGCGGCATCGGCGAGACGATCGCGAGCGGATGACCGAGCGCCGCGTTGAGCAGCGTCGATTTGCCCACGTTCGGCCGCCCTACCAGGGCCACGCGCCCGGATCGCCTCGGCAAGGGAGCGTCGGTCTCCTCCTCTTCCGTTCGCCTCGGGGCGTCCTTCTTCCGCTGCTGCTGAACGCCGCCTCGCGCGCCCGCCGTTCGTCCCGGGAGCGATCGCGCCGTCGCGCCCCCGCCAGGGCGGGAGCCACGTCCGGTCTGGCTGCGGGCCGCGCCGGGGGAGCGCGCTGAGGAGCTCCGCTTGTTGGCCGCCCGCTCCGCGTCGCCCCGCCCGACGCCGCCGCGCTTGGCAGCGCGCTCCGCGTCGCCCCGCCCGACACCGCCGCGCTTGGCAGCGCGCTCGGCGCCGCTCCGCTCGGCGCCGCTCCGCTCGGCGCCGCTCCGCTCGGCGCCGCTCCGCTCGGCGCCGCTCCGCTCGGCGCCGCCCCGCTCCGCGTCACCCCGCCCGACGGCGCGCTCGGCGCCGCCTCGTTTGCTCGCGCGTCGCGAGCCGTCGCCAGCGTGCGCCTCGCTGTCGCGTCGGGGCGCGCGCGCCGGATGGATCGCCGCGTCGCCCGCCGGGGGCTCCTGGCCGGAGCGCGCGCCCCGGCGGCTGCCCTTCGCTGCAGGGCGGGAGCCAGCGGCGGCCGAGGAGGGCTTCGGCGCCTGCGGGCGCGCTCTCGCGCCCTGGGGCGCACTCTTGGGACGGCCTTTCACCACGCCGCGCGCGATAGCAGACGCCCCGGGGGGCCACAAACCATTCCCTGCGATCCGTGGTCAAGCACGCGCGAAGGCGGTAAGGGGATGCCTCGCATGTCGAGCGCCCACCGAGGGGACCCACACAGCGGAGCCCCGCCCGCCGTCCCCGAGCCGCACGAGAGCGTGTCTCTGCCGCACGCCGAGGCGCCACCCCATGACGAGCGCTCGGCCGAGGTTGGCGGCGAGCGCTCGGCTGTCTCCAGCGGCGCACGGGCCGCAGGCCCGGCCAGCGCGGTCGCCGGCAGCCGGGGAGGCGGCCCGGCGCGGCTCGCCGCGCTTGCGCTCGCGGCCCTCGCGCTGCTGCCCCTCCTCGGCAAGAGCGGCATCTGGGACCCGTATGAGCTCGACAACGCAGACCTCGCCCGCCGCATCGCCATCCATGTCTTCGGCGCGCGCGGCCTGGATCTCGCCGACGCCGCCGGGCAGCTGCCGACCCTGACCGACCTCGGCATGGGCGAGCTCGGGTTC
This sequence comes from Sorangium sp. So ce1128, assembly GCA_051717205.1. Classification (GTDB taxonomy): domain Bacteria; phylum Myxococcota_A; class Polyangia; order Polyangiales; family Polyangiaceae; genus Sorangium. Next base: position 11,165,016 of record CP181432.1, on the reverse strand, counting down.
ACCTCGATGGCGCTCGGCTTCCGCCTGTTCGGCCTGCATGACTGGGCCGGGCGGCTCCCCCTCGCGCTGTGGGGGCTCGCCGGCGCGCTCGTCCTCTACGAGCTCCTCGCGCGCCTGGTCGACCGCAAGGCCGGCCTGTACGGCGTCGCGGTGCTCGTGACGATGCCGCTCTACGTGATGCAGGCCCGCACCATGCTCGGCGATATCGTCACCATGGCCGCGCTCACGATGGCGTTCTGCGGGCTGACCGGCGCGCTGCTCGAGGGCGGCCGAGACGCGCGGCGCGGCGCCGTGCTCGCGCCGGCCGCGTGGCTCGCGGTAGGGCTCGTCGGCCTCGCCGCGGGGTACCTCAGCCGCGGCCTGCTGATCGGGGTCGCCGTCCCCGCGCTCGGCGCCGGCCTGACCTGGCTCGTGCTCCGCACCTCCGGCGCTTGGGCCCGGTCGGAGGGCCTGCGGCCCACGCTGGGCGACCTCGTGGGCGGCGCTGCGCTCCTGCTCGGCGTCGCGGCGGCCGCGAAGGGCGTCCTCGTGCTCGCGAGCTCGAGCGCCGACGCGCCGCTCCCGCGCGCCCTCGGCGTTGCGCTCCTCAGGAAGCCGCCGGTCGAGTCGACGTTCGATCTCACGCTGCGCCAGCTCGGACACGCCCTCTTCCCGTGGAGCGCTTTCCTGCCGTTCGCCATCGGCCGCCTCTTCCGCGCGCCAGCCGCGGATCGTGGGGCCGCGCCCGCCCCGCCCGCCGCGTCCGGCCTCGACCCCGAGGCGGGCGTCCGGATCGCGCTCGTCGTCACGTCGGCGCTCGCCTACGGCGCCTTCGCGCTGCTCGCGCCGCACGCCGGCGCGCTCCCGTTCAGCGGCCCCGCGCTCCTCGCCGCGCTCGCCGCGCTCGCCATCCGCGATCTCGAGCGCGGCGCTCCCTCTTCCCGCGCGCTCGCCGTCGGCTGCTCCGTGCTCGCCTTCGTCCTCTACCGCGACTTCGTCCTCTCGCCCGACAAGGCCCTCAGCGTCTTCTCGGTCGACAAGCCCGTCTTCCCGAAGAGCTTCGAGGACGAGGCGGCCTCGGCGATGCGCCTGGTCCTGCTCGCATTCGCCGCTCTCGTGGCGCTCACCTGGTTCGAGGAGCAACCCCGCGTGCTCGACCGCAGCTTCAGGGCGTGGGCGCAGCGCCTCGCCGACGAGGTCCAGGCCGGCGCTGCGGAGCTCACCCGCATCTGGAACGGCAACCTGCTGTTCCTGATGATCGTCCTCGAGGCGGCGCTCGTCGGCATCGGCGCGATGCTCTTCGTGGGCAAGCGCATCGGGTGGGGGACCGTCGCGAGGATGCCGAACAACCTCGCCGCGTACGGGATGAACGCCTGGTGGGCGCTGCCCCTGCTGCTCGCGGTGGGCCCCGTGCTGCTGGTCGCGGTGCGCGACGCGTTCCGCTTCGCCGTCGCGCGCACCGCCATCCCCCGCGCCCTCGGCACGCCGCTCGCCGGGCTCATCGCCGGCTTCCTGCTGAGCTTCTGGTACTACCCGGCGCTCGCGGCCCAGCTCTCGCCGAAGGAGGTCTTCGAGTCCTATGCGTCGCTGCGCAGGCCCGGCGAGCCGCTCGCGACGCTCGGCGTCCGGAGCCGCGCCGCGGCCTATTACCAGGGTGGCGAGATCACCTCGTTCGACGATGTGCCGCAGGCGTTCGCGTGGCTCACCGCCTCCGCCCCCGGGGGCTCCGCGGCCGGAGCCCCCGCCGCCGGCGCGCGCCGCTGGCTCGTCGTGAAATCCGACGAGCTGCCCAGGTTGAACAGCCTCTTCCGCAAGCATCACCGGCGCAACCTGCCCGTGCTCGACGGCCGGTCGAGCCAGATCCTCCTCGCGTCGAACGAGCTCGGCGGCAGGCCGAACGAGAGCTGGCTCAGCCGCGTGGTGCTAGACGAGCCCGCCGCGCCCGCCAACCCGCTCGACGCGATGTTCGACGATCAGCTGGAGGTGCTCGGCTGGGAGCTGACCGACGACGAGGGCCGGACGGTTTCCAGCGTGGTTCCTCAGAAGAGCTACCACCTGCGGACCTACTTCCGCGTCCACCGGCCCATCACCGGCAACTGGAAGATGTTCGTTCACATCGATGGGTTCCAGCGCCGCTACAACGGCGATCATCCCGTGCTCGATGGGCGCTACCCGCTGAGCCTGTGGCAACCGGGCGACATCATCGTCGACGATCATGAGCTCCAGCTCGAGCCCAACTTCACCCCCGGCGACTACGCGCTCTACTTCGGCTTCTTTGCCGGCGAGACGCGCTTCCAGGTGACGCGCGGGCCTGAACACGAGAACCGCGTCCGCGGCGGAGTCATCCGCGTGCGGTGACCCGCCGCTGTGGGATTCCCGACGCATGCCGCGTCGCGCGGGTCCGCCGCTGCCGTACGACCCAGCGAGCGCGATCCATCGCGTCGAGCGCCCTCGACGCGCGTGCGGAAAGCGGCTAGTCGCAGGAACATGACCGGGGGCCGTGGTGATTCCAACCATCCACCCTCCGCGCCTGGCGGTTCACCGGCCTCCTGCGCGCAGGCGAGCGCCTACGTGGATGCGAGCCACGCCGGCGACGAGGTCGAGCGCGAGAGCCTCGCACCGGATTCGCTCAACCGGCGCTCGTCCGAGCGCCTCGACGTCACGTGGCTCGTGGACTGCGAGACCGACGACACCTTTCTTTACGCATCGATCACGAACATCTCCGAGATGGGCATCTTCGTCCGCACGACGCAGCCCCTCTCGATCGGCACGCGGCTGACGCTCCGCTTCTCGCCGCCGGGGGCCGGCGGCTCGTACGTGCTCGAGGGGACGGTGCAGTGGATCAACGAGGTGCGCCCTCTCCACGACAACCCGAACCCGGGCATGGGGATCCGCTTCGTCGATCTCACGCCGGACGATCGTGAGCGCATCGTCGACACGATCCGGACGATCGCCTACATCCGCGACGCCCCGGTGAACTCGAACTGAGGCAAGCGCCGCGCGCCGCGGCGGCCCCTCCGCGCTGCAACTCGGCCGCGGCGCCGGCGCATGCCGCCGGTGGCGGCTGCGGCGCGGCGCCGGCGCATGCCGGCCGCCCGCCTCAGCGCGACATCGTGCTGGGAGGCGCCGCCTCCGGGGGCTTCCCGGATTCGTACGCGTCGCTGTTGACCGACGGCGCGGCGGGCTTCGCCATCGGCGCGGCGCGCGCGGGCGCGGCGCGGGACGCCGCCGCCGCCGGCGCCGCGTTCTGGGCCCGCGCGCCCGCGGCGGTCGCCTCGAGGCTCTCGAGCATGTGCTCGACGCGATCACCGTAGCCCTTGGCGGACCGGAGCGAGAGGAGCAGCTCGCGCGCCTTCTCGGTGTCCCCGGAGGCCTGATAGCACCGGGCCGCCTCCCACATCGCGGCGTGCGCGGCCGGCGTGCCCGGGTGCTGCGCGCCGACCTCGTCGAGCTTGCCGACGGCGGCCGCGCAGCCCGACTTGCGCTGCAGCGCCTGCGCCTCCCGGAGCGCGGCGCTCGCGCTGTCCTCGGGCTCCGCAGCCCCGCGCGCGCTCTTCTCCTTCGCCGCATCCATCGCCCTCGGCGGCTCGGCCGCCTTGGCCTCGGCCGCGCGGCGGCTGTCGACCTCGTCGGCGGCGACGGTCGCGGCGGCTGGCGCGGCGACGCTGGGCGGCTCGTGCCGATCCGACGCGGGCTGGCCCCACTCGGTGACGCGCACCGGCGCCACGCCCGTCTTCGGCCGCAGCAGCAGCAGGCTCGATCCGATGACGAGCACGAAGAGCGCCGCCATCGCCAGCTGCGGCCGCATCGCGTGGCTGCCAGCCCAGGCCAGCGCGCGGAGCGCCTTGCGCCGGAACGGCGTCTTCTTCTGCGCGACCTCGACCGCCTCGAGGATCCGCGCCTCGAGCTCCTCGCTCGGCTCCTCGAGCGGCAAGGCGCCGACGTCGCGCGCCGCGCGCAGCCCGGCGAACGCCGAGGCGCACCGGGCGCAGCTGTCCATGTGCCGCTTCATGGCCGCATACGTCAGCTCGTCGAGCTCGTCGTAGAGCGCGTCCATCACGTGCTGATCGAACTTCTCGCAGTCCATAGGCAGCTCTTCCGGAGCGCTAGCGCAGCGCCCTCGCGTAGTCCTCGTACTCCGACAGGGCCTCCTGGAGCCGCTCGAGGGCGTAGCGCATGCGGCTCTTCACCGTGTTTTCGGGCACCCCCACGATCTGGGCGATGTCCTTGAAGGGCACGTGCCCGATCTCCCGGAGAAGGAAGACCTCCCGCTGCTCGTGCGGGAGACCCTCCACGGCCCGGACGATGAGCTGCCCCATCTCGGTCCCGATCGCGACCCGGTCCACCGCGGCCTGAGGCGCCGGATCCGCGGTGCGCTCGCCGAGCGTGGGCCCGTCGCCGCCGTCGCCCGAGCCCTGATCGAGCGACGGGTGGCGCCGGAGCGACATCTTGCGCAGGTGATCGATGCAGACGTTGCGCGCGATCGCGTACGCCCAGGTGGTGAACCTCGCCTCGTGCTTGAAATCGGAGGCGCTCTGCACGATCTTCACGAACACATCCTGCACCAGATCCTCGGCGACGGCAGGCCCGCGGACCTGCCGCAGGATGAAGTTGTAGATGGCCGTCTTGTGCCGCCGGACGAGCCCGGCAAACGCGGCGCGGTCGCCGCCCTGGAAGCGCATCATCAGGGCTTCGTCCGTGACCTCCTCTCGAGAAATCGGGACCATCCTAGCTCCCGGAGCGGCCGAGCCTGTGCGGCGCTCCTTCGGCGGCCCGGGCGGCGGGGTGTTCGTGGCGACGACCGCGGCGTCGGATCGGACGCGCAGCGCGGCTCGAAGATCTGAGGCGCTCTCCTTCCCCTGACACAAGCGCACCTTAGCGGATCCGCCCCCGAGCGAGCGAGCCCCCTTCGCCCGCAGCCAGAGCGGGTCGCGCCGAGGCGCGCGCCGGATGAGCGCCCCGGCGTGCGGCGTCCTCGGGGCAGCGCCTCGCCCGCCGGCCGGCGGCGCCGTCGGCGCGCGCCAAGGAAGGCTCCAGCACGATTCCTGCTGCACGGTGTGGCGTCGCCGTTACATCGCAGGCGACGGGATGCTCCACCGGAAAAGAGGAAGCTGTCCAGGTCGTTGCGCTCGGAAGCCTGCCGCCACTAGACTCGCCGGCACCGGGCGTGAGGTCGCCCCCCTCTGCTGACGAGGGTAAAACCACGAGGTTACCTTTCGATGCGACTTATCAGGATGCTGGCTGTGGGGGTGGGGGCCTCCTTCTTGATGGCCATGCCCGTCCTTGCGCAGAGCCCGAGCGGTGCGACGGGCAAGGCCGCTGCTCCCGCCGTCTCTGCGGCGCCGGCCGCCTCGGCAGCGCCTGCGAAGGGGGCGCCGGCCGCCCCGGCGCCTGCTGCCACGGCGGGTGGGTCGACAGCGGGTACGGCTGCATCGCCGGGCGCGACGGGGGCAGCGGGCGCGCCGGCGGCGGGGACGGCTGCGTCGCCGGGCGCCGCGAGCGCGACGGCCGCGGGCGCGCCCACCGCCGCTGCGCCGGCGATGGACGGCCCGACGTACTCGGTGCGGCTGCGCGACCTGGAGCAGCGCATCGATGAGCTCAAGGAGCAGATCCGCCGCAGCCATACGCGGCTCTCGCTCCTCAGCGACACGATCCTCTCCGGGGGCGGCGCCGGCTCGCGCGCCTCGATCAAGTTCAACAACGAGCTGTCGACCGCGTTCCGCGTGACCCGCGTGCTGATCGTCCTCGACGGCGCCGTCCAGTACAACAAGACCGATCAGTCCGGTGCCCTCGCGGAGCAGTCCGAGATCCCGATCTTCAACGGCTCGGTTCCTCCGGGAGATCACACCCTTCAGGTGCTCGTGAACCTGCAGGGCAACGGTTACGGCGTATTTTCCTACCTCCGCGGCTACCGCTTCGAGGTGCGCTCCAGCCACTCGTTCACGGCGGTCGAGGGGAAGACGATCAACCTTCAGGCGGTCGCGTTCGAGAAGGGCGGGGTCACGACGCCGCTTGAAGAGCGCCCGGCCATCCGTTTTGTCGAGAAGATTGTAAGCGGCCTCGCGGACGCGCCCGGGCAGCCGGCCGCTGCCGCGGGTGGCAAGTAGATCGAGCTCGTTAGGACAAGTCGCCATGACCTGGGACTCCGGATCGCGGGTTATCCCTGCCTTGCTTGGCCTGCTCACGATCGGCGCGGCCACGGCCGCGGCTCCTTCCGATGCGTGGGCCCTGGACTCCGAGCGCGCATACACGAGCGCGTCTCAGCAGATCAGCAGCGTCTCCTCCGGGCTCGGCGCCATCCAGGCGGCGATCCAGAAGTCTCGCGGCGAGGAGCGCACCCCGGCGCAGCGCATCGCGGACGCCGCCCTCCTCATGGGCTCCAGGGACTACGAGCGCGCGGCGAACGTGCTGAACCAGGTGGTCGAGAAGTACCCTGACCACCCGACGGCCTTCCCGGATGCGCTGTCGATGCTCGGCGAGACGTACTTCCGCTCGAAGCAGTACTTCTCGGCGCGCCGGGTCTTCCAGCGGATCGTCGCGAGCGGCGCCGAGGCGCGCTTCGCCGCCTACCAGGCGAAGGCGCTCGGCCGGCTCGTGGACATCTGCCTCCGGATCAAGGACTACGACGCCCTCGACGCCATCTTCGCATCGATGAACAGCGTCCCCTCCGGCACGGCGGGGAGCGCCCTCTCGTACGCGCGCGGCAAGGGCCTCTACGTGAAGAAGGACTTCGGCGGCGCGAAGGCTGCGCTCGGCGGGGTCGACCCGCAGAGCGAGTACTTCCACCAGGCGAGGTACCTGCTCGGCCTGATAGCGGTGAAGGAAGCGACGCCCCCGCCGGAGCCGCTCAAGGAGGGCGACGCGCCCCCGGTGGTGCCCAAGACCCGCTACGTCGCCGCGATCGATCAGTTCCAGCGGGTGACGCAGCTGCCGGCCGACACCCCGGAGCACCGGCGCGTCATCGATCTCGCGTGGCTCGCGATCGGGCGGCTCTTCTACGAGGCCGACCAGTGGGCCCAGGCCGTGCAGGCGTACGGCCATATCGATCGCGTCTCGCCCGAGTTCGGGACCATGCTCTACGAGCTCGCCTGGGTGTATGTGCGCCTGGGCGACGTGGACCGCGCCCAGCGATCGCTCGAGATCCTCGCCATCGCCGAGCCCGACAGCCAGAACATCGCGGACGGCTCGCTGCTCCGCGGCGACCTGATGCTCCGCGCCGGCCGCTTCGAGAAGGCGCTGAAGGTGTACGAGGGGGTCCGCGCCACCTACGACCCGATGCGCGTGAGCGTGGACGCCTTCCTCGGCTCGACGAGCGATCCGGCGGTCTACTACGACAAGCTGAGCCAGGAGCAGCTCGAGGCGCTCGACACGACCTCCGCGCTCCCGCCGTTGGCGGTGCAGTGGGCGCGCGAGGCCGAGGACGGCCCGGCCGCATTCGCGGTGATCGACGACATCAACCACTGCCGCGACCTGATCAAGCAGTCGAACGAGCTCATCGAGAAGCTGAACGCGGTGCTCAGCTCGCCCAACCGGGTGCGCGCGTTCCCGGAGCTCAGGGCCGGTGAGGAGAAGGCGCTCGCGCTGCTCAACCGGGTCGCGCTGGCGCGCCTCGCGCTCGGCCAGGGTATGGACGACGTGGAGGACGGCTCGCTCTCGGGCGAGATCGGCAGCGTGCGCGCGAGGCGGCGCGCGCTGGAGAAGCGCCTCGCGCGCGTGCCCGTCTCCGACGCCCATTTCCAGGAGCGCGAGACGCAGGCGCTCAGGCAGTGGAACACCCAGTCGCAGCGCCTGCAGCAGCTGACGCTGCAGATGGACACGCTGCAGGCGACGATCAACGGGCTCCGGCGGGTGCTCCGTGAAGGCCCCCACGCCGGGGTCGTGCGGGACCCCGCGAGCGTCGCGCGGTTCGAGCATGAGCTCGCGCAGAACGAGCGCGACCTCGCGCTCTACCGACAGCAGACGGACGTGCTGCGCAGGCAGATCAGCGCGGGCCGGGTCCAGGTCGGCTTCGGCGATCAGCGCTTCATCGAGGACGCGCAGACCCGGAAGGCCCACCGCGACGCGCTGACGCGCGAGGTCGAGCTGGCCGCGGCGGGCGCCGGCGGCCAGGACCTCGCGGCGTACGCGCAGCGGATCACGCCGGTGCTTCGCGCCGGCGACGCGGCGGACGCGAAGGTCGAGGCGGCGCTCGGCGAGATAGAGCGCGAGGTCGCCCAGAAGTCCTCGGGCCTCCGGCAGATCGTCGGCCGGGAGACGGCGAGCGTCGTGCACTACTCGGTGCAGCTCGAGGCGCTCGACAGGGAGGCGCGCCTCGTCGTCGGCGAGGTCGCGATGAGGAACTTCGGCCTCGTCCGCGATCGGCTGAAGAACATCATCCTGCGCGCCGACGTCGGCATCACCGAGGAGGCGTGGGAGGTCCGCGAGGAGCAGATGACGCGTGTCCGCAGCCTGCAGGTCGAGCGCGCCCGGGAGGATCGGGTCCTCAAGGAGGAGCTCAACGAGGTCCTCGATGACAGCGGCGATCCGGAGGATGAGAAGTGAGCAAGGAGCATGGCGGCGCGAGCGCGCCGCAGATCTCTGACGCGCCGCGCGCGGGGGCAGGGGCGCAGATCCTCGGGCCGGAGGCCGCGCGCGCGCCGCTCGGCGTCGCGCGGGCGGGGCGCCGTCGCCCGCGCGGCGCGCTCGGGTTCGCCAGCCTTGCGCTGGTGCTGGCGGTCGCGCCGCTCGCGCTCTCCCAGCCGGGCGGCCAGCCGTCGCCAGCGCCGGCGCCCTCCGCCGTCCCTGCGACGACGCCGACCGCGGCGGCGCCAGGCGTGGCGCCCGCGGCTGCAGGCGCCACGCCAGGCGCCGCACCGTCAGCCGCCGCCGCGCCGTCAGCCGCCGCCGCCACGCCGCCGGCCGCGGTTCCGCCGGTTCAACCCTTCGCGCCCCCGATGGCTGCCGGGCGCAAGCAGGCGCCGCCGCCTCCACCTCCGACGCCCGCGCAGCTCGCCGCGCTCGCTGCGCTCGAAAAGGAGGCGGCCGCCTACGAGAAGGCGGCCCGCGACTACCGCAGCGCCATCACGCGCATCGTGCAGCACCACTACGAGGACCGGCGCCGCCGCATCCTCTCGTCGCTCGACCGCGAGATCGAGACGGAGCGGAAGGGGCTCCGCGACGCCCGGGAAGAGGCGATCCGCCGGCTCGAGGTGTTCGTTCAGCGCTACAGCGGCCCGAACGCCCACCCCGAGAACACCCCCGACGCGATGTTCCGCCTGGCCGCGCTCTACGAGGAGCGCGCCCGCACCGACTCCGACGTGAGCGAGGATCTGAGCGTCGCGCTGCTTCCGGCCATCGCGCTCTACAAGCGCGTCATCAGCGAGTTCCCGCAGTACCGCGAGCTCGCCGGGATCTACTACTACCTCGGCCACGCCCTGAACGACTCGGTGCGCTTCCCCGAGGCGCAGCAGGTGTGGCGCTCGTTCGTGTGCCACAACAAGTATCCGTACCCCGTAGCGCCCGATCCGAAGGACCCGACGCGCGACACCGTCGGCAAGCTCCCTCAGGATCACGACGCCGACTACTGGACCGGCTGGGAGGCGCGTCACCCGACGCCCATCGGCTCCACGCCGGGCGGCCGGGCGGTCCAGCCCGCGCGAAGGGCCGCGAGGGGACAGGCGCCCGCCGTCGAGGACGAGACGGCCTACGTCGATCCCTACCCGGACGACTGCCAGCCGATCCCCCAGAAGACGGCGCTCGGCGCCGAACCCCGCTACATCGCCGAGGTCTGGTGGCAGATCGGCGACTACCACTTCAACGAGATCGACCGCGCTGGCGGCCCGTTCAACTACAACAGGGCCGAGTCGGCATACCGGCAGTCCATCAAGTACAAGAAGCCCCCTGTCCACGGCGTCGCGATGTACAAGCTCGCCTGGACGTACTTCAAGCAGCAGCGCTACGAGACCTCGGTACGCCAGTTCATCGAGCTGCTCCGCTACACCGACGAACAGGAGAAGCTGACGGGCGATCCTGGCGCGGATTTCCGGGCGGAGGCGTACACCTACATCGCCGGCTCGCTGACGTACCTCGACTTCGTCGGCCCCGGACCGGACGAGCCCTACATCCCGCGCAACGACGTCCTCGACGTCGAGACCGACCCGCGCATGGCCGAGCAGAAGATGCGGATCGCCATCGAGCGCGTCCAGGATCCGAAGCTGATCCCGCAGGATCAGAAGTGGACGGTCGAGATCTACAAGGCGCTCGCGATGGAGTTCAAGGAGCTCAACCAGTATCGGAACACGATCGAGGTGAGCGAGATCATCCTCCAGAAGTGGCCGATGCACCGCGACGCCCCCGTCGTCCAGAACCAGATCGCGGACATCTACGACACGCTCACGTCGCAGTCGCGCGAGGGGACGGCCGAGCGGGCGCTCAACTCGGCGAAGGCGCTCGAGGCGCGCACGAAGCTCGCCCAGTACGTGGGGATGACCCCGTGGGTCGAGGCCAACAAGGACGATCCGGAGGCGATCCAGACCGCCGAGCGGCTGGTGCGCGGCGGGCTCCGCCGGGCCGCCGCCGACCACACGAACGCCGGCAGCGCCCTCGTGCAGCAGGCGCTGACCGTGAACGAGAAGGAGACGCGCGACCCGATCTTCGAGCGCGCGCTCAGCGAGTACCGCCTCGCCGCGCAGGGCTGGGCCGGCTACCTGGCCCAGGACGAGAACGCCCCCGACGCGTACGAGAGCCGGTACTGGCTCGCCGACGCGCACCACATGGTCGTCGTGATCACGGTGGCCATGGATCGCTCGCCCACGGCTCAGGAGATCGAGCTGGCGAGGAGCTCTGCGGTCGGCGTGCGGGACTCCAACGAGGACGACAAGTACCTGCAGCCCGCGGCGTACATGGTCGTCGACACCGCCCACCAGGCGCTCCTCGATCGACACAAGCTCTTCCAGCGGACGAACGGCGCCGAGGGCCTCGAGCCGCGCGAGAAGCTCAAGATCGTGGGCGAGGGCGACGAGCAGCGCGTGGTCGCCGAGCCGCTGCCCCCGCAGGTGCAGGCGTCCGTCACGGCGCGCGACGAGTACATCCAGCGCGTCCCCCCCGCGCTCGACGCCCCGAAGAACATCGACCTCTACGCGTTCCAGGCGGCCGACTACTACTTCCTCTACGGTCAGTTCGCCGAGGCGCGCCGGCGGCTCGAGCCCATCTACAACACGCAGTGCGGCAAGACCGAGTTCGGCTACAAGGCGTGGGAGCGGCTCACGACGATGTCGAACCTCGAGAACAACGTCGAGCAGAGCCGCAAGCTCGCCGAGGCGGCGCTCACGCGGAGCTGCGCGGTCAGCGAGGAGCAGAAGCTGAAGGAGGGCGACATCGCCCGGCCGACGATCTCCCGCGGCTATTACCTCGACGCTGCCCGGGCCTTCGAGAAGGCCGAGAAGATGCCGGACGGCCCGGCGCGCATCGCCGCCTGGCGCGAGGCCGCGGCGCTCTACCGGGTCGCGCTCGAGAAGGCGCCGGCCCGCGACGAGGCGCCGGAAGCCGCCATGAACGGCGCCTACTGCTACAAGCAGGTCGGCGACTACGACCAGGCCATCGAGATGTACTCCCTGTTCATCAAGGAGTACGGAAACGAGGCGAACCTGGCGAAGCTCGAGAAGGGCGACCCGGACGCGAACCCCCCGAAGAACCCCGATCCGAAGCGCTACGCCGAGCGGGTGAAGTACCTGAAGCAGGCCTACGACGCGCTCTCCGCCGCGTACGTCCTCTTCTTCAATTACCGCAGCGCGGCCGAGACCTACGACACCATCGCGCGCAACCCGCGGTTCGAGCAGGCGGCGCGCCGGGACGCGGCCCGGAACTCGGTGCTGCTCTACGCGAACATCGGGGAGCGCGACAAGATGACCGCCTCGCGCGCCACCTTCATGAGCCTGAACCCGCCCCCCGAGCAGAAGGCCGACATCGACTTCCTCGTCGCGTCGGCGGACCTGAAGGCCTGGGACGAGCAGGGCTCCGACGAGGGCCCGAACCGCGCCGCGCGCACCAAGGCGACGCAGTCGATGGAGGCCTATTACGCGGCCAACAAGAACAACCCGGCCGCGAGCGGGTACGTCGTCCAGGCGGCGTACCACGCCTCCAAGATGCGCACCGCCGGCGGCGACCCGCGGGCGCGCGATTGGTGCAAGAACACCATGACGGCGTTCACGTCCTTCCGGAACGCGGCGACCGGCGACAAGCCGAAGGCCCTCGGGTCGATGCAGGCCGACATGGCGGCGGAGTGCGCCTACAAGGCCATCGATGACCGCATCAAGGCCGAGTTCGACTACGACACCGGGCACCACCGTTACGAAGGCGTCATCGACCAGGTGAAGCGGGCCTTCGAGGCCGACGTCAAGAAGGCCAACGACAGGTACTGGAAGGAGTTCCAGGAGGTCATCACCGCGTACGAGTCGCGTCCGTGGTCGGCCGCTGCGCGCGCGCGGCAGGGCTCGCTCTACGATTCCTGCCGCACCGGCCTCTACAACGCCCGCCCGCCGGGCCTGCGGCTCTACACGGACAAGGAAGAGAAGCTGCTCAAGCTCGCGGAGACGAGCGATCGCGAGGACCTCCAGGAGACGGCCGACGCGCTCCGCCAGAACCGGCGCGAGCAATGGCGCGCCGCGCGCGAGCGGCTCCTCGCCGACGCCGACATGGCGATGGTGAAGTTCTACGTCGAGTCCGTCGTCTGGGCGAAGGCGTGGAAGGTCCGGAGCCCGGCGGTGGATTATGCGATCCAGCGGCTCGCGTTCTTCACGGACATCCTCGGCGACGCCAAGCTCCGCGAGTGGAGCCAGGGGATCATCGATCCCGAGACGAAGCGCCCGTTCGAGTACAAGGATGGCCTCTTCCTCCGGACGCGGCCCGGCATGACCCCGCCGCTCGCGCCCGACGGCCTCCCCCTGCCCCTGCCGGTCGTCCCATGAAGCGCCGCCTCCCTGCCGCCCTCCTCGCCAGCCTGCTCGCGGCCGTGTCGCCGTTCGTCCTCGCGTCCTGCGGCGACGAGGCGACGCCGCCGCCCAAGGTGCCCACCCGCCCGGCGGGTCCCGCCGGTGCGACACCGCCGCCCGCTCAGACGCCGTACGGCATGAACGACGCGCCGAGCTCGGCGCGGCCGTACGACCAGCCCGCGCAGCCGACGCACCCGGCCATGAACGCCCGGGCGACGGCGATCTACCAGAGCGGCCTGCAGGCGTTCGCGAACGGCGACCTCGCCAACGCGCGGGCGCTGTTCGCGCAGGCGACGCAGGCCGACCCGCGCGCGCACCAGGCCTTCTACTCGCTCGGCGTGGTGCAGGAACGGCTGCGCGATGGGGCCGCGGGCGCGAGCTACCGCCAGGCGTTCACGCTCGTGCCCGACTACGAGCCCGCGATCATCGCGTACGCGATGCTGCTCGCCAGGAAGGATCAGCTCGGCGAGGCCGAGCGGCTCCTGAACGAGAAGCGCGGCCAGATGCCGAAATCGGCGGCCGTCGCGGCGACGCTCGCGGAGATCAAGTCGCTCCAGAGGGACACCGGGTCGGCCCAGCGGCTCGCGCAGGAGGCGCTGAAGATCAACCCGGACTACCGGCCGGCGATGGTCATCATCGCCCGCGATCACTACCGGAACCGGCGCCTCGATCTCGCGCTGTACGCGCTCCAGGCGATCCTCGACGGGTTCGAGCCGGTCAGCGAGAACCCGCCGCGCGACAGGGACAACGCCGAGGCGTTGCTGCTCCGCGGCCTGATCTACCGGGAGCAGGGGCAGCGCGCCCTGGCGCTCGAGGAGTTCCGCAAGGCGGTGACGCGCCGCCCCGACCTCGTCGAGGCGCGGGTGCAGCTCGCGACCTACCTGCTCGAGGCGGGCAACGCTCAGGAGGCGCTGCCGCTCCTGGAGGGCGCCGTCCGGTTCGACTCCGAGCACATCGCCGCCCACCTCAACCTCGGTGACGCCTACCGCCTGCTCGAGCGCTACGCCGACGCGAAGCGCGAGTTCGACTGGGTCCTCGCCCGCAACCCGAACCTGCCGCAGGTCCACTACGACCTCGCCCTGCTCTACCTGTTCGCCCCGAGCGTCCCCGGCATGACGCCGAAGCAGCAGGTGGCGGAGGCGATCAAGTCGCTGACGAAGTTCCAGGAGCTGCGCAACAAGGGCCAGCGCGACGACTCAGAGGAACTCCTGAACCGCGCCAAGCTCAAGGAGGGCGAGCTCAACGCGGCTGCAGCCGCTGCTCAGCCCGCGGCTCCTCCTCCTGCTGCTCCGGCGGATGGAGGCGTCGCCGACGCCGCGACCGACACGTGAGGGAGACCATGAGCATGTACAAGGCACTTGCGCTGGGTTCGGTCCTGCTCGCGATCCTCTTCCACGGCGAGCGCGCGGGCGCGCAGGAGAAGGGCAAGCAGCGCGGGGTCATCACGCTCGCGGAGGTGACGATCACCGGCCGCATCCAGAAGCCCATCGCGGCCGTCGACGTGAGCCGGATCCAGCCGAAGCTCACGCTCGCCGAGCTGCGTCAGCCCTTCCTGGACCGCATCGAGCAGGCGATCTTCAAGGAGCCGTTCTAGCGCCGCGCGCCAGAGATCCTGCCGGATGTCTGGCCGCCGCTTCGCTCGTTTCTCCCTGGCATGCGCGCCGCGCTCGCCCTGCTTCCTCGGAGCTCTGCCCCGTGCCCCTCGCCCGCCGAGCATTCGCGCGCGCTGGCCGGACGCCGTCCGGCCGGCATGAGCGACGGCGGCACATCGCGCGGCGAGCGCTAGGCGGCGCTGTGCTCGCCCTGCTCTTCACCGCGCTGTCGATCGCGGCGAGCGGCGCCTGCGCTGCGGTCTCGTGGAAGCACCCGGCGCAGGTCGCGCGCGCGACCGGCGGAGACTTGATGGCGCTCGCGCGTTCGCTCCGCGCGCTCCCCGTCGAGGCGCGGCTGGCCGAGCTGGCGAGGCGGTCCCCGCCGGAGAGCTGGGAGGGCCGGCTCGCCCACGAGGTCGCGTCCGCCGCCGATCCGCGCGCGAAGATCGCGGCGGCGAACGATCTCCTCGTCGAGATCGAGCAGCGGCTCGACGTCGGCGCGGGGTGGCCGCGCGCCGCGGCGCGCCTGTCGGCGCTCTCCGCGCTGCTCCTGGCCACGCTCTCCTTCCTCGCGCAGGCCGGGCCCTCGGTGATCGTGCTCGTCCTCGGCGCGGGGGCCGCCGGCGCGATCGCGTCCGCGGCGGCGGGGCGCGCCGGTCGCGCCGCCGCCTCGCGGAAGCGCGAGGCGATCGACGCGCTCGTCGACGTCGTCATTGGACCGCTCGATGGATCTGCAGGGGCGCCCTCCGCAGCGCCTCGCCGTTCGCGCCGCGCGCGCCCCTGAGCGCGGCGCGCTCTCCTGGACCGCCCCCGCGTGTGCGTGTACCCTCGCGAGCTGTGGTGCCCTCCGCTGCGCAGCGCTGCTTCCGCGGGCCGAGGCCCGGGGCCTGCCGGGCCCCGGAGCGCGGCGCTGCCCGTCGAGCGCGCGCGGCGTCGACCCCTGCTTCGTCCCCTCTCTCCCGGAGTCCCTTGGAATGACCCAGCAGCACCCGCAACCCACCCCGTCGCGCCCCGGGCAACCCGGGCAGATGACCGCGGTCATGCGGGCGGTCGCACCGGTGACCGGCCCGAAGGTCCTCAGGATCGGCCTGGTCCAGGGGGGGAAGGTGATCGAGGAGCGCGTCATCAAGCAGCGCACCCACGTCACCATCGGCCCCAGCGAAAAGAGCATGTTCGTCATCCCGAGCAAGAGCATCCCGCCGAGCTTTCGGCTGTTCGAGCTCGTGGGGGGCGAGTACTTCCTCAATTTCCTGGACGGGATGACCGGCCGGGTCGCCTTCAAGGCCGGCGTCTCGGAGCTCTCCGCGCTCAAGTCGTCCGCCAAGCGCGCGCCGGCGAGCAACGGAAACGCCTATCAGGTCCAGCTCAGCGAGGAGGCGCGCGGCAAGATCGTCGTCGGGGAGACGACGTTCCTCTTCCAGTTCGTCGCGCCGCCGCCGGTGCAGCCCAAGCCGCAGCTGCCCGTCTCGGTGAAGACGGGCATCGCGAACGACATCGACTGGACGACCACGATCATCGCGGCGTTCTCGTTCCTGTTCCACTTCGGCGCCGTCGGGTCGATCTACTCCGACTGGATGGATCCGGTCGTCGATGACGAGGTCGACGTCGCGGCACTGCTCGAGTCCGTGAAGCAGCTGCCTCCGCCGCCTGTGATCGAGCAGCCCAAGGAAAACCCCGACGCGCCGGCGGCGAGCGCGGCGCCCACCGCCGAGGCGCCGAAGGCGGCAGGCGGCGGCAACAAGGGCGCGGCCGCCGGCCCGGCCAAGGGCTCCGGCGGGATGAGCGACGCCCGCGCCTCCGCCCTCACCAACGAGCTCGCGCAGCTCGACATGCAGATGCTGGGCGCGCTCAACTCGAGCGGGAACGCGACCGCCAGCGTCCTGAGCTCGGGCGACGTGCCGACCGGCCTCCTCGAGAATGCGGCCGCCTCCGGGTCCGGGGTCGGAAAGGGCGGGGTGGCAGGCTTGAACATGGGCGGCGCCGGTGGGGGCACGGTGCGACCTGGTGCGGCCGGCGGCGGTGGCCTCGCGAGCATCGGCAACACGGGCGCCAGCGGTCCTGCGACCGCCGGCTCGGCGCAGACGGTCAAGGGGCCGGTGGGCAACGCCCAGGTTAGCGGCGCCGCCGTCTCCGGCGGGAGCGTCTCGAACGCGCCCTCCATCGTGGCCGGGATGACCGCCGGCTTCCGTCGTTGCTATAATAAGGGGCTCCAGGAAGATCCGAGCATGAAGGGCTCGGTGAGGATCACGGCGAAGATCGGCCCCAACGGCGAGGTGATCTCGGCCACCCCGTCCGGCGGCTCCGGCCTCTCCGGGACGGTTGTCTCCTGCGTCGTTGCCCGTGTCCAGAGCGCGCAGTTCGCGCCGCCCGAAGGCGGCGGCGCGACCGTTGTGATTCCTGTCACTTTCGTGAGCCAATAGCCCTGATCGCACCTGAATCCGTGGACAAAACGCAATCCCATCTCCTCGCCCGAAGGTGAATGGCGTGCCGACGTCGCGCATCCAATGGGAAGAACATCGTACGGATCCGCCTGATGGGTTCGAGTTGCTCGCTGCCAGGCACGCTCATTGCGTTTTGACAATTACGTCTGCCCGCACCTATACTGCGCGGGCCTGACTTTCGGAGGCTTCGATGAAGCGCGAACAGATCCCCGGCTTTGCAGCAGTAGCGCTGATCGCGGTCGTGGTCGGCCACGGCATCGCTGCTGCGCAGGCGCAGACGGCGCCTCCGCCGGACGCATCCGCGGGCCTGGCGCGGCAGGTGACCCTCTCCCCGGCGGAGCAGCTCGCACAGAGCGAGACCTTCCTCGCCCGGATGGACGGGGCCCGCACCTCGGTCCGCCGGCAGCTAGAGACGGCCCGGTCGCAGCGTGACGTCGTGAAGACGCTCTGCCTGAACGACAAGCTGAATCAGATCGACGTCGCCATCCGGTCCGCCCGCGAACGGCGGCAGGGGCTGGAGCTCGCTGTGAACCGGCGCGACGCCGACCTCTCCAACCACGAGTTCACGATTCTGACGGTGCTCCGGCAGCGGACCGAGCAACTGACGGCCGAGGCCAACCAGTGCATCGGCCAGGAAGCGGGCTTCATCGGCGATAGCGCCGTCACCGCCACGATCGATCCGAATCTCCCCAAGGACGACCCTTCCGAGTACCCGGTCAGCCAGATCATCATCGAGCCGCCTGCGTGCAGTAGCTGTTTTCGGTAGGCGCCCGCCTCTCTCGGATTGCCACTGCCCAATAGGCGATGAAACTTCGTGAAACCATAACCGCTGCCGTAATCGCTCTCACTCTGTCCCCGGCGTTGGCCCTGGCGCAGGATCAGCCCTGGCTCAAGGACCGCCGCTACACCGAGGGCATCGGGATACGCGCTGGCGATCTCGAGCTGCACCCGGGGGTCGCGGCTGAGTTCGGCTACGACTCCAACTTCTTCCGCAGAGACGAAGAAGACAGGGCTGGCGGAGATGATATCGGGCCAGTGGGCTCGTTGCGGCTCCGGATCACGCCGTCCTTTTCACTCTCGACGCTCAGCCAGCAGCGCCAGGAGGTGACGCCCGACGCGCCACCGCCGGACGTCGAGTTTCGCGGCGGCATCGCCGCTACCTACGAGGAGTTCTTCCCGGTATCCGGGACGGAAACCGGGAAGGAGCGGCTGAGCGAGCAGCGGAACATCGGCGGTCTGCTCGACGCCAACCTGACGATCCTACCCCGGCGTCCGTGGTCCGCGATCCTCGACGGGTCGCTGGGCCGGACCATCGCTTCTTCCGATCTGGGGATATCCAACCAGAGCTTCCGGCGCATCCACGCCGAGGCGGGGGCGGAGCTCGTGTGGACGCCGGGCGGGGGGCTGCTCGACTGGCGGCTCGGCTATCGCTTCCTGGGCACGTTCTTCGAGGTCGACGAGTACGACGGCCTGACGAACTTGCACCACATGATCCGGACGCGGGGCCGCTGGCGCTTCCTGCCGCGGACCGCGCTCATCTATGACGCGTCGCTGGGGTTCGTGAATTACCCGAACCCGACCTCCCAGCACTCCTCTCATCCCCTCCGCGCGCAGCTCGGGATCAACGGTCTCGTGACGTCGTCGTTCGGTCTCCTCGCGATGGCCGGCTGGGGTGCGAGCTTCTACACGCCAACCAGCGAGACGGCCGTCGTGAACGACTTCGACAGCGTCATCGGCCAGCTCGAGCTGAAGTGGTTCCTGACGCCGAATCCGGGCACCGATCCAGCCGCGGCGACGCTGGCGCTGTCCTCCCTGTCGGCCGGCTTCACGCGCGATTTCCACGACAGCTTCCTCGCGAGCTATTACGAGCGCAATCGCGGCTACCTCAAGCTGACCTACTTCTTCGGCGGGCGTTTTCTGCTGATCGCCGACGGAGGCGTGGCAGCCCACGTATATCCCGAGATCCCGGAGAACAACCAGAGTCTCATCGCGGGTGTGGAGCCGTGGACCGATATCCGCATCGATGCCTCGCTGTTCGGCGAGTACCGGATCGGGGATTCCCTGGGGATCAACTCGACCCTGCGGTACGGCAACAACATCAGCAGTACCGCTCTGACGACTCGCGGTACGACGGTGCCGAACTATCTCGGGTGGCAGCAGTTCGAAGCCTACCTGGGCGTGCGCTGGTTCATGTGATGCGGCGTTCGCGTCAGTGGACTGCCGCCTTGCTTGCGCTGGCGATCGCGGCCTGCTCATCGCGTCAGCCCGAGCCAGTGAACCTCCCCCCTCCGGTGGAGGCCACGACCATCGGCATCGGAGACGTCTTCGAGCTCCGCATCGTCGGGGAAGACAAGCTGCCCTCGACGTTCACCGTCGCGCCGGACGGCACGGTCGACCTCCCGTACGTGAAGCGGCTCAAGGTCGCGGGCCTGGAGCCTCAGGAGGTGGCGGAGCTCGTGCGGGCGAAGCTCATGGAGGGGCAGGTCCTCACCGACCCCAGCGTGAGCGTGAGCATCCGGGAGTACAACTCGAAGCGGGTCGAGGTGCTCGGCGAGGTGCAGAAGCCTGGGTCCCTGCCGCTTCAGCCGGGCATGACGCTGCTCCGCGCCATCTCGATGGCGGGCGGGTTCAACAGCATCGCGAACAAGGATCGCGTCACGATCCGCAGGAAGTCCCAGGGCAAGACCGTGTTCGCCACGGTCTCGGTCGAGGACATCATCGACAACAAGATCCCCGATGTGCCTCTTCAGGCGGGGGACTCGATCCACATCGCCCAGCGCGTCTTCTGAGCGGCCACGCGCCGGCCGCCACCTCTCGACCGAGGTGGCGCGCCCGGCGCGCTCAGTTCTTCCGCGCGAGGCGGAACTGCTTCTTGCCGGTCGCCGGATCCACGGTGGGGGGCTCGATGCGGAGCATCGTCAGCGAGACCTCGCGCACGCGGCCGTCGCGCTCCTGGCGCAGGCGGATCCGCTCGCCATCAGAGCTGATCACGGTGCACTCGCCGAAGTGGAAGTGCGTCACGCTGTCGCCCACCTCCGGATAGCTCTCCTCCTCCTGGCGACGACGGACCGGGCGCTGCGGCAGCGGCACCGCGGAGGGCTCCACTGTAGCGGCCGCTTGCGCAGCGCGGGTCGGCTCCGCGGCTGGCACCGGGGGTACCATGGCGCGGGTCGGCTCCGCGGCCTGCGCCGGAGGCGCCGCTCGGGTCGGCTCCGCGGCCTGCGCCGGCGGCGCAGCGCGAGAAGGCTCGCTCGCGATCGCAGGGATGGTGGTCGACTGGGGGGTGAGCTGCGTGAGGCCCGTCCGATCGTCGAAGACCCGCACGAGGGGCAGATCGTCGAATGCGGTGACGCGGAGCTCGAGTCCGTAGACCCGCGCCCATACGAGCTCGCCGGCGGCGAGCTGGAGTCCGACGCCGGACTCGCGGGCGAGCATGGCCGACAGGCGAAGCGAGGTCTCGCCCTGCTGGAGCGCGATGCTGCCCGAGAGCGCCACCACGTCGCAGGGGCCGTCGAGGACGCGCGTCTTCGCGTAGGTGCGGGAGGCTTGATCGAACAGCGCGATCTCCGCCTGCTCGAGCGAGCCTGCCCCCTCGATCCAGCCGGCGCGCGCCTCTGCCTCGTCGAGGGCGCGCACCAACGCAGCAGGGAGCTCCTCGCCTCGATCGAGGCGGATGATCAAATGACGGGCACGGCGTGCCTCGAGAACGTTCATCGCAGTTTCTTCTCTCCGGTCGTCGAGGAGGCTGCGCCCGGAGCGCGGGGGGCTTTTTCCGAGCGCCGGACGCGGGTCGCCGTTACCTCGATCTGGGGCGCGCCTGGCGCGCGCTTAGCCGATGTGTCGCCAGCGGCGGCCGTGATCTGGTCCGCCGGGATACCTGCGCTCGCGAGGAGCTCCTTGACGGCGCTCGCGCGCGCGCCGGCGAGCTCGATCCCGCGCGTTGACTGATCGCCCTGGCGATCGGGGTAGGCCTCCACGATGATGACGTCGAGGGGCATGCGCGCGCGCATGAGCTGGGCGATCATGCCGATCTGAGCCGCCAGGGCCGGCGGCACGCGCGCGCTCCCCGCCGGGAAGCGGACCAGGCCGTCGAGGATGACCCGATCGCCGGACCACTGGGGCAAGGACCTTCCGGTCGGCTCGGGGCAGCCGTCGGCGTCGTTCGTCCCGTCGATCGTCTCGGCGGTCGCGGGACACGCGTCGGCCGCGTCAGCCACGCCGTCCTCGTCGTTGTCGCGCTCGGGGCAGCCGTCGTCGTCCTGGAAGCCGTCGCGATCCTCCGGCTCGCCCGGGCACTGATCGCTGCCGTCCAGGACCTGGTCGATGTCGTTGTCAGGATCGGGGCAGCCGTCGTCGTCCTTGAAGCCGTCGGCGTCCTCGGCGCCCTTCGGGCACGTATCGCGCTCGTCCGGGATGCCGTCGCCGTCGTTGTCGGGATCGGGGCAGCCGTCGCTGTCCTGGAAGCCGTCGCGGTCCTCCGCGGCGTTCCGGCAGGTGTCGGAGTCGTCCGGGACGCCGTCGTTGTCGTCGTCGGCGTCGGGGCAGCCGTCGCCGTCCTGAAAGCCGTCGATCGTCTCGCGCTCGTCCCGGCACCTGTCGCGCTCGTCGGGGATCCGATCGCCGTCGTTGTCGGGATCGGGGCAGCCGTCGCCGTCCTGAAAACCGTCGCGATCCTCCGCGACGAGCGGGCACCGATCGTCGCGATCCAGGACGCCGTCCGCGTCCGCGTCGCGTCCCGTCGGCGCGTAGCGGACCCCCAGGTTGAACCGGAAGCGCGGCGCGGTGAGGGCGCCCTCGGAGGCGAGCGGGATGGAGCTCCCGCCGCCCGCGGACAGCGAGATGTCGCCGGCGAGCAGCGGGGCGCTCGTGGCCGAGAGGAGCCACTCCGCCGGGACCAGCGCCGTGCCTCCGGCGGGCTGCTCGGCGAGCGTGTAGAGGGCGAACGCTTCCGCGGAGGCCGTGAGCCAGCGGTCCGGGAGCACGTCGACGGCGGCGCCGAGCGCGCCGAGGAGCTGCGAGCCGACCTCCGTGCTCACCAGCGTGCTCGAGCCACGGAGCCGCGCTCCGATCTCGGTCGCGAGCCTGAGCTTGCCGAGCTGATACGCCGCGGCGGCGCTCGGCGCGAACGTGACCGTCCCGGCGCTGGCGAACACTGTCTCGTCGCCGGTGGGCAGGCCCAGATCGAGGCGCGCGGCGAGCGAGAAGCCGTCGGGCGAGCCCTGCTGGGGCGGCGGCAAGATCGCGAACGCGGCGCCGACGCGCGTGTCGCGCACGACGCTGCGCTGCAGCTTCGCGTCGGTGCCGAGGACATCGGAGAAGCCCGAGCCGTCCTGGTACAGGGTGACGGGAGCGGCGATCGTTACCTCGAGACGATCCGTGAGCCCGAGCGACCACAGAAAGGTCGCGTCAAGCATGTTGTCGAGCACGTGGACGATCGTCCCGTCGGGGTCGGGCGAGGCGACACGCAGGCCGACCGGGCGCGACAGGTAGCTCGCCACGAGGCCGAACGAGGCCCTCGCGCCCGGAGCCGTCGCCGTGCTCCCCACGGCGAAGAAGGGGCCGGCGCCCGCGTGCGGCCAGAGGTTGTCGGCGTCGATGCAGCCCGACAGCCCGTTCGTCGGCGCGCACTCGTCCCCGCGCGCCGGCACCGGGAGGGAGATAGCCGTGAAGAAGCCAGCGGCCACCAGCAGCGGGAGGCTTGATCGTGCCGGCACCCTCCAGTTGGCGCGCATCGCGCCCGACCCTCTACTACTGCCGGGGGGAGAGTCAAAACAGCAATCGTCTCGACGCGATCCAGGGGGCGCCCGGCGCTCCTGCGCGCGCTGCGTTCCGCGTTCGCTCGCGCGCCGTGCTAGGACCACGCCCGGCCGGGGCCGGCGCCGCCGGCGTCCGCACGACCATGATCGACGACTCGCATCCGCTGCTGCTCGGCTCCGGCTCGCCGCGCCGGCGAGAGATCCTGACCACGCTCGGCCTGCCTCTCCGCGTCGCGGCAGCCGAGGTCGACGAGGCGGGGCGCGCCGACGAGGGCGCTGCCGCCTACCTGGAGCGGGTCACCCTGGCGAAGCTCGCGGCCGCGCGGCGCCTGCAGCAGGCGGCCGGGGCCGGCGCGATCCTCGTCGCAGACACCTCGGTCATCCTCGGCGATTCCATCCTCGGCAAGCCGCGGGACGAGGCCGACGCGCGCGCCATGCTCCGCGCCCTCTCGGGCCGCGAGCACCAGGTCTGGACCCGGTTCGCGATCGCCGGCGGCGGGCAGCTCCCTCTCGCTCCGGACGCCGCCACGGGCCGCGCCGACGCGCTGCACGCCGAGACGGTCACGACGCGGGTGCGCTTCCGCGAGCTCGGCGAGGACGAGGTCGCGTCGTACGCGGCGACAGGCGAGGGGCTCGACAAGGCCGGCGCTTACGCCATCCAGGGCATCGGCGCGTTCGCCGTCGCGCGCATCGACGGCTCGTATTCCAACGTCGTCGGTCTGCCCGCGTGCGAGGTCATCGCGGCGCTGCGGGCCACCGGCCTGCTCGCGCGTTTTCCGCTGTCGCCCGCGCGCTCGTCATGAGCTCCGACGCAACGGCCGCCGCGCGTCGGCGCGACGGGGGCGCGATCTTCGTCCTCGCCCTCGCCGTGCGGCTCGCCGTCGTCGTCTGGGCGGCCGGGCGCTTCCCGCCCACGGCCGACGGCACCTACTACCACCGCATCGCCGAGCGGATCGCGGCGGGGCTCGGCTACACGTGGCTGTGGCCGGACGGCGTCGTCACGTACGCCGCGCACTATCCGGTCGGCTATCCCGGCGCGGTCGGCGCGCTGTACGCGCTGCTCGGCGCGCACCCCGCGGTCGCGATGCTGCTGAACGCCGTGCTCGGCGCGCTCGCCGCGCTCGCCGTCCATCGCCTCGCGTCCCGCGCCGCGCCGCGATCGCGCGCGGTCCCGGCGCTCGCGGGCGCGCTCGTCGCCCTCCACCCCGGGCTCTTCGCGTACACCCCGGCCCTCATGACCGAGGGCGTCACCGGCGCGCTCATCGCCTGCGCGGCGTGGGCGTCCGCATGGGCGCGCGACCGCCGCCCCGCGCTCGCCCCGTTCGCCCTCATCGGGCTGCTCGTCGGCGCCGCCACCCTCGTCCGCCCGCAGGCGCTCCTGCTCGCGCCCGTGTTCGCCGGCCTTGCCCTGTCGGGGCCTGCGCCCGGCGGCAGCCCCCGGCCTCGTGGCGGCTCCGCGGCGCGGGCAGCGCGGCGCGCGGCCCCCGTCCTGCTCACCGTGGCCGGGGCGCTCCTCGTGTGCGCGCCCTGGACCGCGCGCAACTGCGTGCGGATGAACCAGTGCGCGCTGGTCAGCGTGAACGGCGGCTGGAACCTCCTCATCGGCGCGGACCCGGCCTCCACCGGGGCGTGGTCGCCCATCCAGGTGCCCGACGCGTGCCGCGAGGTCTTCGACGAGGCCGGAAAGGACGCCTGCTTCGGCCGCGAGGCGCGCCGCTACATCGCGGAGCACCCCGGCGCATGGCTCGGCCTCGTGCCCCGGAAGCTCGCGGCCACGTTCGACTACTGCGGCGCGGCCGGGTGGTACCTGCACGCCTCGAACCCGGCCGCCTTCAGCGAGGCCGACAAGGTCGCGCTCGGCGCCATCGAGACCGTCTTCGAGCGCGTCGTCCTCCTCCTCGCCCTCGTGTGGGCAGCTCGCCTACCTGCGCGAGCGCCCGGCGTCCCCCAGGGCCGCGCTCGCGAGCGCGCGCTCGCGCTCGGCCGGATCGCGCTGTTCGCGCTGGGCGTCGCGGCCGCGCTGCACGTCCATGCGTGGGTGGGCTACATCGCGCTCCTCGGCCTCGCGCTGCTCCAGGGCCGCGCGCTCCTCCAGGCGCCTCTGCTCGCGGGCGCCGCGCTCGCCGTCCTCGCCGCGACCGCGGCGACGCACGCCGTGTTCTTCGGCGCGGGGCGCTACGCGCTGGTCGCGTCCCCGCTCCTCACCGGGCTCGCCGCCCTCGCCGCGGCGCGGCAGGGGTCGGAGCCGCCTCGCGCCGGCGCGCCGCCCGCGATGGGCGCTGCGGCCTCTGCGCCCCTCGGCGGGTCGGGAGACGAGCTACTTTGACAGCGCCGCCTGCGCTGCTGCATCCTAGGCGCCCCTCGGCTCGGGAGCGCGTGCCCCCGGCTGGCGACGAACCTGGAGGAGAGACGGATGCCCTTGATTGAAACGGAAGAGGCGGCGCGCCGCCTCGCGCGCGCCATCGCAAGCGATCTCTCGCTCTACAACGAGGAGAAGATCGTGCAGGGCATCCAGCAGGATGACCTCTTCACGGTCCTGTCCGAGGAGATCGAGGAGGGGCGCGCCCTGTACAAGAGCCGCGTCTCGCCGGACCTCTACCAGAAGAATTTCTACGATCGCGCCCTCGTGGACATCCTCATCAAGTCCAAGGGCCACATCAAATCGAAGATCTGGTAGCGAGCCCCCGCAGCTGGTCGAGCGCCTTGCGCATGTCCGCTGGCAGCGCGCTCTCCCAGCGTACCGGCCGCTGCGTGGCCGGGTGGATGAACCCGAGCACGCGCGCGTGGAGGGCCTGCCGCCCGAGCTCCTCCGCGATCGCTCGCAGCGCCGGCTTCTTCGGCGGCTTGCCGTAGAGCGGGTCGCCGAGGACCGGCGTCCTGCCGCGCTCGGCGAGGTGCACCCGGATCTGATGGGTGCGGCCTGTCTCGAGCGAGCACGCGACGACCGTCGCCGCGTCGCCGAGCCTCTCGAGCACGCGGACATGCGTCACCGCGCGGCGCGGCGCCGCGCCGCTCGCCCCCGGGGTGCCGGCTCCGCCGCGGATCCACGACGTGAAGCGGAGCCTGTCGGTCGGGTGGCGGCCGTGGAGCGTGTCGTAGGTGGCGTCTCGCGCCGCGCCGGCCACGATCGCGGCATACTCGCGTTCGATCGCGTGCCTCGCGAACCGCTCCTTCAGCGCCTCGCGGGTGGGCTCGTCCTTGGCCACGACGAGCAGGCCGCTCGTGCCGCGATCCAGCCGGTGCACGATCCCGGGGCGCACATGGCCCATGGGATCGCGCGGATCGGCCGGGGCCAGGGCGAAGCCGGGCAGGGCGAGCAGCCCGTTGACCAGCGTTCCCGATTCGTGCCCGCGCGCCGGATGCACGACGAGCCCGGCAGGTTTGTCGATCACGAGCAGGTGCTCGTCCTCGTACACCACCGGGATGGCGACGTCGGGATCGGCGGCCGTGGCGGAGGGCGGCGGCTCTTCCGGCCGGATCTCGACCAGGGCGCCCGGACGCACCGCCGCCGACGCGCGCGCGGGCTCCCCGTCGACGAGGACCCTACCGGCGGCGATCCACCGCTGCACGGCCGCGCGCGAGGTCGCGCGTCCGGCGCGCTCGAGCAGGTGAACGACGAGCTTGTCGAGCCGGTCCTGGGGGTCGCCGTCGCCCACCTGGAAGTGGAGCGCTTCCGCACCGGCAGCCATCGCGTTCGTCACGGCCCTCGTCCGCAGCCGAGCGGCGCCAGCGCACGGGCGCGGCTGCGGCCCGATCAATACTCCGTATCGCCCTCGTCGTCCTCTTCGGCGGTCCCGAGCTCGGGGTTGAGCGCGACGTGCGACTCGAGATCCTCGAGCCGCTGCGCCTCGGACAGCCTGGCGAGGCCGCACTGCTCGACGAGGTACAGGTCGAACGCCGTGTAGCGCGGGAAAACCCGGACGTTGGTGTCCTCATTTTCGAGGCCGAGGATGACGAGCTCGCCGTCCCGCCGCGCCTCGCCGAGGTAGAGCGCGTTCCACGGCTGCCCGGGAAGGTTGGGCAGCCGGACGACCTTGCCCCGGAGCCGCGACTCGGTCCAGCCGAGGTCGGTCTTCGCCTCGGCCAGCTTGCGGACCGACGTGAGCTTCGGTCGAGGCACCGAGGGGTCCTGGCCGAAGCGATGCCGCCCCTTGAACCGCGGACCCAGGCTGTCGAAGGCGAAGTCGAACTCGAGGAACGCCCGCAAGGTGGGCGGCAGCTCGACCATCAGCTTCGACTCGAGCGCATCGAGGGCCGCCTGGCTCGCTCCCACGGCGGCATGGCTGGAAGGGCGCTTCCTCAGTTGCGCGATCACGCGCTGCACAAGCTCAACGCCACGTTCGATCGGTGCCATGTATCCACGGGCCGCAGTTGCGCGGCGTTCTTCAGGACCCAAAAGGCCTCACGGGGGCCGCGTTCTGGGCCCCGGTTGTTGCGGGCTCCTCGCGCGCTCGGGCGGCACTCTACATCAGCCGACCGGGAGCGCGTCCCTCTATGGTGCCTACCGGTCCGGTCCGCTCGGTGTCAACCGGCGATCGCACCCGTTGTCGATCATCTCGTCATCCGCCCGGCCTGCGCCTCGTCACCGTCGCGCCGAGGACCGTGGCCCACCTCGCTCCCGTGCGCGGCGGGCGCGCCGCGCCCGCCAGATCAGGACGAAGGCCGCGCCGAGCACCACGGCGGCGCCCACCGCCAGGATGACCCATTGTGGCGCAGGGTAGCGGCCGCGCTGAAGACCAGGAGGCGGCCGCTCGTACTCGGTCTGGAGCTGCGCGCCCACCGAGCCTCGTTACACGCGGATGCGTCGATCCGCAACCGATCCGCGTCGCGACGCGGCCGTATCCGCGGCGCGACGCGGCCCGACCCGCAGCGCGCCGGCCCACCCGCCAGGTGTTCCTGACGCTCCACGGTCCCGGGTCAGCAGCGCCGCGCGCAACAGCGCTTGGCCGGCTCGAACGAGGCGGCGCAGCTCAAGGGCTCAAAACTTGCTTCCCTGGAAACCCGGGCGTGTAAAGTGAGCTTACGCGCGGCCGTGCGGCCGGTGCGAGAGGGTGAGCGATGAAACCGGGCTCTTCAGCATGGGTCGGGGCGGCGCGTCCGCGGTCCCCAGGGATGCGACGGTTCTTGTTCGCGATCGCGGCGTGCGCGGCTCTCGGCGCATCGGCGGGAGCCTGTGGCCGGACGAGCCTCCTCGAGCTCTCCAGCGCCAGCGCCGGGGGAGGCGGCTCCGGCGGCGCGGCTGGCGGTGATGTGTCGACCTCGTCGATCGGCGGTGGAGGTGGTTTCGGCGGCACCGGCGGCTTTGGCGGCTCCGAGGAGTGCGGCGGCCCCACGGACTGCGACGACGGGGACGAGTGCACCAGCGACGGCTGCGTGGGCGGGCGCTGCGAGCACCGCCCCCGCGACGACGACGGGGACGGCCTCCGCCCGACGACGTGCGGCGGGGTCGACTGCAACGATCTCAATCCGGCCGTCTTCCCGGGCATGCCCGAGCTCTGCACGGACGCTGCGGACAACGACTGCAACGGCGTCGCCGACTGCTTCGATCCCGCGTGCGCCGGGGCGGAGACCTGCGGCTGTACCCCGAGCCCCGCCGGCGAGAGCTGTCAGAACGGCGTCGACGACGACTGCGACACCATCGTCGACTGCTTCGACGCGGAGTGCTCGGGGACCACCGCCTGCGGATGCTCCGCCTCCGAGACCGGGAAGTGCGGCAACGGCTTCGATGACGACTGCGACGGCCTCTTCGACTGCGACGACGGCAACTGCGCCGCCGACCCGCTGTGCGTCTGCAGCCTCCAGAGGGAGGCCTGCGACAACGGCGCGGACGACGACTGCGATCTCCTGGTCGACTGCGGCGATCCGGACTGCCGCGGCGTCTTCCCTTGCGCGTGCGAGCCGCCGGGCTCGCCGGAGCGCTGCGAGGACGGCGCCGACAACGACTGCGACGGGCGCGTCGACTGCGCGGATTCCCAGTGCATCACCGCGCCGGCTTGCAGGCAGTGCGTGCCAGAGGTGTGCGACGACGGCGTCGACAACAACTGCGACGAGCGCATCGACTGCGCGGACGTCGCGTGCGTCTTCGCGCCGAACTGCGAGCCGACGCCGGAGCAGTGCAACAACGGCCTCGACGACGACAACGACTCCCTGGTCGACTGCGGGGACCCGGACTGCGCGAGCAATCCGTCGTGCGTGCTCGCGCAGGCCAACTGCCTGTCGCCGAAGCTCATCCCCGGAAGCGGCACCTACACGGGCGACACCACCGGCCACGTGAGCGAGACCCAGGGCGCGTGCGGCGGCGAGGCCGGCGAGGCCGTCTTCTTCTTCGTGCTCACCGAGCCGTCGCGTGTGCACCTCGACTCGCGTGGGTCGAACTTCGACACCGTGCTCTACGTTCGCACCGGCATCTGCAACTCCGGCCGGGAGATCGGCTGCGACGACGACAGCGGCGGGGGATCGTGGTCCTCCCTGCTCGACTTCAGCATCCTGTACCCGGGCACGTACTTCGTCTTCCTCGACGGCTACACGATCGATCCCGGGAGCGGGTCGAACGAGGGCCCCTTCGTGCTCAACGCCGAGATCGTCCCGAACCCGATCGAGGTATGCGACGATGATCTCGACAACGACGGCGACCACTACGTCGACTGCGCCGATCCCGAGTGCGCCAACGTCGGCCGTTGCCGGAGCTGCGTGCGCGGCGCCGCGCCCGGCCCCGAGTTCGGGACCGCCGCGTGCACTGACGGGCTCGACAACGACTGCGACGGCACGCTCGACTGCGCCGACGAGGACTGCAGCGCAAGCGACTTTTATGTGACGGAGTGCTGCGACGGCCTCGATGAAAACGGCAACGGGATCCCTGACGATTTCAACTGCCGGTGCGCCTCGGACGCGGACTGCAGCGACGGTCAGATCTGCTACACGCACACGTCGTACACGTGCGGTTTGCCGTGCAACAGCTTCTTCGGGAGCGTCTGTCCCTTCGTGGCGCCGGGCTCGCACTGCAACGACGCCACGAGCCAGTGCGAGTTCTGACCTCCAGAGATCGGGCGCTCTCGTCACACCGATGCGCGGCGGCTCTCCCCTGCTGGCGGTCGTCCGGGCTAAGGTCACGCCATGGAGATCCTCATCATCCGCCACGGCCAGGCCGTGGATGACGCGCCTGACCTCGGCGACGCTGGTCGCTGGCTGACGGGCAAGGGCCGCAAGGTCACCCGGCGCGTCGCGAAGTGGCTCGCGAAGCAGAAGGACCGTTGTCCTGCGGCGATCTGGACGAGCCCTCTCGTGCGCTCGGTGCAGACCGCGGAGATCATCGCCGAGGCCGCGGAGCTGACGGACGAGGTCTCGGTGGTCGCCGAGCTCTCTCCCTCGCGCGACACCGCCGAGATCCTTCGCCTGCTCGCGCAGCACCAGGGGGCTCAGCCGCTGGCGCTCGTGGGGCACGAGCCCTCGCTGTCGACGCTGGTGACCTCGCTGCTCGGCGATGTCGGCTGGACAGGCCTGAAGAAGAGCGGCGTCGTCGCGGTGAGCTGGGACGGTCGTGGGCCGGGGGTCCTGCGCTTCGCCCTGGACCTGAAGGCCATGAAGGCCGTCAACCCGGTGAAGGAAGCGCAGCAGCAGGCGCCCCGATCCCGGTAGCGCGCCTCCGCGCCTGGGTGCGGTTCAGCGCACCGATCGCTCCACGGCGCTCAGCACGTCAACATCGCGAACGCCGTCCGCTTCAGCGCGGTACGAGAGCACGATCCGGTGCCGCAGCGCCGGGATGAGCAGCGCCCTCACGTCGTCCACGTCTGCAGCGGCCTCGCCGCGCAGCGCTGCGCGCGCCTTGGCCGCGATGACGAGCGCCTGGCTCCCGCGCGGCCCAGCGCCATAGCGCACGTAGTCTCGGACCTCCTGCGCGGCGCGCTCCGCCCCGGGCCGCGTCGCCCTGGTGAGGCGCACGGCGAGGTCCACGGCCTCGTCGGTCACCGGGATCCTCGGGATGAGGCGCCCGATCGCGCGCACCTCTTCCGCCTTGAGCACCGCCGCGATCGCCGGCGGCTTACCCGAGGTTGTCCGCCGCGCCACCTCGCGCTCCTCGGCCTCGCTCGGGTACGTGACGTGGATCTCGAGCAAGAACCGGTCGAGCTGCGCCTCGGGCAGCGGGTACGTCCCCTCCTGCTCGATCGGGTTCCGCGTCGCGAAGACCTGGAACGGGTCGGGGAGGGCGTGCGTGGCGGTCCCGACGGTCACCTTGCGCTCCTGCATTGCCTCGAGCAGCGCGGCCTGCGTCTTCGGCGGCGTCCGGTTCACCTCGTCCGCGAGGACGAGGTTGTGGAAGATGGGCCCGGGCTGAAAGCGTAGGCTCCGAGAGCCGTGCTGCTCGTGCAGCACGTCGGTCCCCGTGATGTCGGCGGGCAGCAGATCCGGCGTGAACTGGACGCGCCCGAAGCTGAGGTCGAGCGCCCTGGCGAGCGACGACACGAGCAGCGTCTTGGCGAGCCCGGGGACGCCGACGAGCAGCGCGTGGCCGCGCGCGGCGAGCGTGATCAGCATCGCCTCGACGACATTGTCCTGCCCGACCACCGCTTCAGCGATCGCCGAGCGGAGCCGCTTCGCGCCGTCCGCGGTGCGCTCGAGGAGCGCGGCATCCGACAGGGAGCTCGACCCGTCGTCGGCGGTCATCTCGGCGTCATTCCTGTGCTCGGGATCGCTCATAGAGGCAGGGCTCGTACCCTGAGGCCGCGATGTCGACAAGGACCGGGCGACCCCCGTCCTCGTGGCGGCGGCGGTCCTGCGCCGTGGAGGTTTGCTCCGACAGGTGAGCCGGTGTTAGCAATCGATCGCAATGGCGCAGAGCTCTGAGGCCCGGGAGAGGAGGGGAGCGCGCGAGGCGAACGGGGAGCCCCAGCGCGCGCCCGAGGCGAGCGAGCCAGCGGACGAGCCGCGCAGCGGTGACACCGGAGCGGCCGAGGAAGGCCTGGCCGCCCCCGCGACGGAGGGACAGGACGGCCCTGACCAGGGCGGAGACAGCAGGGAGGCGCCGTCGGCCCCGCTCGAGTCGCTGAGCCTGCGCGACGGGCCGATCCCGCACGCGCCGCTCCCGCCGGCCGGGGGGCCGTGGCGTTCCTACAAGGAGATCCTCGCGAACCTGGCCCAGCGCGTGCTCGATGCGCAGCGTCCGATCCGCATCCTCCAGGCGCTCCGGTGGGAAGCGGAGGTCGAGGAGCAGTTTCTCCGGTCGAAGCAGCGCGAGCTGCCCAAGGTGACCTACGCGGACGATCTGGGGTTCGATCCTTCGGCCAAGCTGCGCGAGATCGAGGAGATCCTCCGGGACGCTGAGCGGGAGCTCGGCAAGCGCGACCGGCTCGGGCAGATCCTCCGCACGACCGCGGACGAGTACCGGAAGGTCGTGAGCATGCTGACGGGGCGGGGGACGAAGGCGTTCTACACCCTGTCCCGCGAGCTCTACGGCTCCCCGAAGGACAAGCTGCCGGACGGCAAGACGAGCGTGCGGGACATGGGCTTCGTGCTCTACGACCTCCTGACGGCGATCGGCGGCGAGCGGCTCGGCCCGGCGCAGCAGCGCGAGATCACGGCGGAGATGGCGGCGCTCGAGCTGAACGCTCGCTTCGACAGGTTCTTCGGCGGCGCGTCGATCCGCGTGCAGGTGGACGACTCGCTCCTCGCGGACGCCGCGGCCGGGAGCGACTACGTGAAGATCCGGAGCGGCGCGATGTTCTCCAAGAGCGATGTCGACATCCTCGAGGCGCACGAGGGGTGGGTCCACGTCGCGACCAGCCTGAACGGGCAGGCTCAGCCGGTGGCGCGCTGGCTGTCGAAGGGGCCTCCGCGCACCACGGCGGTTCAGGAGGGGCTCGCGGTCCTGGTCGAGATCCTCACCTTCAGGAGCACGCCGCGCCGCGCGAAGAAGCTGAACGACCGCATCCTCGCGGTGGACAAGGCGGAGGACGGGGCGTCGTTCCTCGACGTGTTCGAGTGGTACCGCACCGAGGGGTACGAAGAAGAAGAGTGCTTCCAGAACGCCCGGCGCGTCTTCCGCGGCGGCGTGCTCGCGGGCGGGGCGCCGTTCACCAAGGACGCCTGCTACTGCAAGGGGATCGTCCTCAACTACGCGTTCATGCGCGCCGCCATTCAGCACGATCGCGCGATGCTCATTCCCTTCCTGTTCGTGGGGAAGGTCGCGCACGAGGACGTCCCCATCCTCCATGCGCACGTGACCGACGGGATCGTCCGCCCGCCGCCATATCTGCCGCCGATGTTCGACGACATGAACGGGCTGGCCATCTGGATCTGCTACTCCTCGTTCTTCTCCCGCCTCGGGGGGACGGCGCTCGCCGAGCACTACGGCCGGATGCTGGAGCACTGAGCGCGGCCGACCGCGAGGCCTGCGGCGGGGCGCCAGGCGGCGCTCCGGCGAACGCTGCTCAGGGGGACGGCGCCGCCGCGAGGACCTGCGCGCTGGAGCCGGCCGTGTGCGCGCTGGCGATTGCGCGCGTCACCGCGAGCCACAGCCGCTGCCGGACGGCGTCCGACACCTCGGGGATGAGCCGGGCCGCGCT
Source organism: Sorangium sp. So ce1128 (assembly GCA_051717205.1). GTDB lineage: Bacteria > Myxococcota_A > Polyangia > Polyangiales > Polyangiaceae > Sorangium. The sequence continues at coordinate 11,131,721 of CP181432.1, read as the reverse complement.
CAAGAGCGACTCGTCGTCAGCCGCTCGGGAGCGCTCTGCGACCGGGAGCCTCAGGGGATCGCGGAGCGCGCGCCGGTCCTCGGCGTTCATGCGCTTCACCGCCACGCGGAAGTCCTCGCGGGCGAGCCGGAGGCGGTTGCGCACCGTGTTCTCCTTCACGTCGAGGTCGCGCGCGATGTCGGCGGCCGTCATCTCGAGCAGGTCGTGCATGATCAAGACGATCCGCCGGTCGAGGTCGAGCGCTCCGAGCAGCCGGCCGACGAGCTGGCCGCTCTGCTGTCGCGCAAGCAGCTGTTCCGAGCTCAAGCCCGGATCGGCGGGATCGAACGGCCAGCTCGTCCCGGCGCCGACCGCTACCTCTCGGCGGCGGTGGGCGCGCTCGCGATAGTGGCCGACCTGTCGCCAGGCGATGCCGAAGAGCCAGCGCCTGAGAGGCTCGCCGGGCGGACTGGCGCCGTGCGGAGCGCTGCGGTTCGAGCCCGGCTCACGTCCGGACGGGTGATAACCGGCGCGCGCCTCGTCGGTGCTGCGCCCCGGATCGAAGCCGTCGAGCGCGTGGTAGGCAGCGATCATGACGTCTTGCAGGACGTCGTCGATGTCGCGCTCCACCACCCCGAGCCAGCGGAGCGCTTGCCGGAGGAATGACAGGCCAACCGTGTACACGGTCTCGAAGCTGGGCCGCTCCGGAAGCGGCACGTGCTCAAGAGGCTCTTGCATGCCTGAACTTACGTGCAGCATCCTCCACTGATTTGAGAATCGTCAAGCCACCACAGAAAGTCGCCAAATGGTAATTGAGATTACCATTATGCGCCTTCGGTCCAGTGCGGGTATCCGTGCAGCGCGCTCACTTACCCTGGAATATCGGCTTCCGCTTCTCCATGTACGCGGCGAGCCCCTCGCGCGCGTCGTCGGACGCGAACAGCTCGGCCTGGAGCTCCCGTTCCAGGGCGAGCCCCTGTTCCAGTCCCACCTCGAAGCCTGTCTGCACGGCGCGCTTGATGCGTCCGACCGCCAGCGCCGCGCGGTCCGGGAGCGTGAAGGTGTGGCTGTACGTGAGGACCCGGTCCATGAACTCGTCATGGGAGGCCGTCTCCCAGACGTCGTTCACCAGGCCATACGCGAGCGCCGTCTCGAAATCGAACGTCTGCCCCTCGCACATCAGCTGGATCGCACGCGACTTACCGATGAGCCTGGCGAGGCGCTGGGTGCCGCCCGTGCCCGGCAGCACACCGAGCATCACCTCCGGGAGGCCGATCTTGCCGGCGCCCTTGCGGGCGATGCGTAGATCGCAGGCCATTGCGATCTCGAGGCCGCCGCCTACAGTGTGGCCGTTCAGCGCCGCGATGCAGAGCTTTGGCGTGTGCTCGAGGCGGCTCAACGTCTCGTTCGCGTGCAGACAGAAGTAGTATTTGAACGTCGGGTCCGACTCGCGGAGCATGTTGATGTTCGCCCCGGCGCAGAAGAACTTTTCGCCATGCCCGGTGATGACGATGACATGTACATCGTTGTCGAAGCGGGCCTCGAGGATGGCCGCATCGAGGTCCTTCATCATCTCGTGCGTGTAGCCGTTGACGGGCGGATCATTGAGGGTGAGCAGCGCGACGCCGGCAGAGGTGGCGTAGTCGACGAGAGCCATGCGCGCTCTTTACCAAACCGACAGAAAAAGCGCTGCCCCCTGGTAGAAAGGCGCGGAATTGTGCTACCCCGCAGGGACGTGCTCATGAACGCGCAGGACGTGCGGCAGAAGTTAAAAGAACTGATGGTCGAGGAGCTGAACCTCGAGGGGAAGACGCCGGCCGACATCGACGACGCCGCGCCGCTGTTCGGCGAGGGGCTCGGCCTTGATTCGCTGGACGCGCTCCAGCTCGCCATGAGCGTGGAGGAGCGCTTCGGCGTCCGGATCCCGGAGGGCGACGAAGCGAGGCCGATCTTCGCGTCGGTGGACGCGCTCGTGGCCCACATCATCAAGTCGACCGCGGCGGCGTGACCGCGCCGCAGAGAGCCGTTCGAGCGTGCGAATCTGGGTGACGGGCATCGGGATCGTCTCGCCTCTGGCGCGCGGGGCGAGGGCGACGATGGACCGGCTCATCGCAGGAGATCGGGCCTTCGCGCCGCTCTCGCTGTTCGAGATCTCGGGCACGCGCGCGCGCATCGCCGCGGAGGTCCGCGACCTCTCGCCCGAGGAGGTGGCTCCCCCGGGAGAGGCGGAGGGGTGGTCTCGAACCGACGCGATGGCCGTGCTCTCGGCTCGCGAGGCGCTCGCGCACGCGGGCATCGACCCGAGGGCGATGCCGGTCGACCTGGTGGTCGGCGGGACGACGGCCGGGATGTTCGAGACCGAGGAGCTGCTCGCCTGGCTATCCCACGATCCCAGCGCGATCGCGCCGCTGAAGCGAATGCTCTCGCACCCGCTCTCGTCGACGGCGGACCACGTGCGCTCCGCGGTTGGCCCGTTCCGACGGGTGAGGAGCGTCTGCAGCGCCTGCTCGAGCGGCGCGAACGCGGTGCTGCTGGGCGCTGCCTGGCTCCGTGCCGGCCTGTCCACCCGCGTCCTCGCCGGGGGCGCCGACGGCCTGTGCCGGCTGACGTACACCGGCTTCGGCGCGCTCGCGGCGGTCGATCCCGAGCCGTGTCGCCCGTTCGATCGGCGGCGCGCCGGGCTGAACCTCGGCGAGGCCGCGGCGTTCCTGGTCCTCGAGTCGGAGGACGCCGCCCGCGCGCGCGGGGCAGCGCCGATCGTCGAGCTCCGCGGCTGGGCGACGGGGGCCGAGGCGCACCACATCACGAACCCCGAGCGCGAGGGGCGCACCGCCGCGCGCGTCATGCGCGACGCGCTCCGGTGCGCCGCCCTCGCGCCCTCGGACCTCGACTACGTCAATGCGCACGGCACCGCGACGCCGCTGAACGACGTCATGGAGAGCGCCGCCCTGCGCGCCTGCCTCGGCGCCGAGGTGAGCCGCATCGCCGTCTCGTCGTCCAAGGGGCAGATCGGGCATACGCTCGGCGCGGCGGGCGCGGTCGAGGCCGCGATCACCGCCCTCGCCATCGCGCGCGGCGTGATGCCGCCGACCGGCGGCCTCGAGGAGGTCGATCCGGAGTGCCAGCTCCTGCACCTCAAGGAAGCGCGCGAGGCGCCGATCCGGTCGGCGATGTCGAACTCCTTCGGCTTCGGCGGCACGGACAGCGTGCTCGTGTTCGCGCAGCCCGATCGGTTTCCGCCGCCGCTCGGCGCCGGCAGCGCGCCCCAGCGGCGCCCGGTCGTCGTGACCGCGGCCGCGACGATCGGCCCGCTCGGCGTCCTGTCGTCCCGCGGCGGCGCCGCCTACCTCGAGCCGGGCCCGCCACCACCGGAGGGGCCCATCGCCTTCAACACGGGCGCGCACCTCGATCTCGCGCGCGCGAGGCGGCTCGACCGCGCTGGTCGGCTGACGACCGCTGCGATCCTCACGGCGATCTCGGACGCCGGGCTTGGAGGCGCGGCTCCGGTCGACGTCGGCGCGAGCGCGGGCAATCCGGCTGCCGACGTCGCGCCGAGCCGCACGCTGCCCGGCGCCATCGTCGGCGCCTCGTTCGGCAGCGTCGACGCGTCGACCGCGTACATGCGACGCATCTACGACAAGGGGGCGAAGTACGCGAGCCCCGCCGATTTCCCGAACCTCGTTCCCTCGTCGCCGGTCGGGCACGCCTCCATCTACCTGGGCCTCCGCGGGCCGGTGTTCGCCATGGCCGATCTCGGGGCGACGGCGGAGGCGGCCATGGTCACGGCCATCGAGCTCATCACGGCTGGCGAGGGGGAGGCGCTCGCCGCCGGCAGCGTCGAGGAGGCGAGCCCCATGATCGAGCGCTGCCTCGGCCCGATCTGCTCGGAGGTCGTCAACTGCGGCGTGCGCAGCGAGGGCGCGGCCGTGCTGCTCTTCGAGAGCGCCTCGCGGGTGCGCGAGCGCGGGGGGCGCCCCGTGGCGGCGGTGGCCTGGTGGAACTCCTGGCGCGGCGACGGCGCGGGGATGCTCGCGGGAGCACCAGCCCCGACGCCCCTCGGCTCTCCAGCCGATGTCGCGCAGCGCGCGCAGCCCTGCGTCCCGGCGCCGGCCGCTGTGTTCGTCGGGCGGCAGGAAGATCGAATCGTCGCCTGCTTGCGCGGCTCGCCATGGGCCGAGGTGCCGCGCTCCACGCTGGCCTCGCGTGCAGGCGATCACGAGGGTGCCGGCGGGTTCGCTGCGGCCGCGGCGGTCGCGGCGCTCGCGAGCGGCGCTCTCGCGAGCGTGCTCATCCTGGGCGGCGCACCCGACCGCGGATACGCCATCCTGCTGGTCGCTCCCGGCGACGCGTGATCTCATCGCTGCTTGCGTCCGGCCTTCGTACGCGCCGCCTCGTGAGCGCCGCGTGCCTCCTGTTCTCGCTCGCGGGCACCCCCGCCTGCGCCGCCAGACATGCGCGGCGAGGCGGCGCGCTCGACGCCGAGCTCGCGCAGATCCTGCCTCGCCCTTCGCCGGTCGCGTCCGCCGCGCGGCTCGACGCATCCGCGTGGCGCGAGGGGCGCCAGCGCCTCGCCGATCTCCGCCGTGTCGTCGAGGGGGCCGGCCCGCGCACGCTCCGCGTCCGCCTGGCGTTGCGGGAGCCGCGCACGGGCCAGGTGCTCGAGGCGCGCGGCGCGATCGCGATCGCCCCGCCGGCGACCGCGATCGACGCGCGCGCGCGCACGGCGGGGAGCGCGGCCCTCGATCCGGAGGGCGCGCTCCGGATGATCCTCCTCGGCCCGGGCGGCACCACCGCGCTCGATCTGTGGGCGCGAGGCGATCGCTTCCGCTTCGCCGTCCCCGCGCTCGATCTTCTGAAGCGCGGCGATGCGTCGACGCCGCGCGCGGCGCTGCGCGGCTTGCCGGTAGATTTCCTCCGCTGGTGGATGCTGCACCCGGCAGCGGGGACGCTGCTCTGGTACGAGCGCGCTGCGAGCACCGATTCCTTCGTCCTGCGCGACGGCGACGCCGTGATCGACCTGCGGATCAACGACCGCGGCTTGATCGGCGCGCGCCGCACGACGTGGTCGACCGCGGGGGGCGCGCGCCGGCGCCAGCTCGACGAGGAGGTCGTGATCGCCGAGGGCACCGGCTGCGGCAACGTCCGCTACGCGCAGGCCTCGACCGGGCTGCTGGTGACGGTGATCTGCGAGGCCGAGGAGCGCGATCGCGCTCCGGACCCGCGCGCCTTCGTCGATCCCGACGCGATCCGGCCGGGGGACGGCTCATGAGCGACGCGTGCGTGATCGCCTCGGGCGCCGTCTCCGCGCTCGGCCTCGGCCCCCTCGCCTACCGCGTCCCCGACGCTGGCGAGCCCGCGCCCGTCGCCATCGCGCACGACGCGGAGCTCGCGCGCGCCGGTCTCCTGCGGCCCTTCGCTGCGCGCGCCCCCGCGGAGCTCAGCGTCGCCCCGGGGAGCGATCGCGCTACCGATCTCCTGAAGGCGGCGCTCTCTCAGACGCTCGCGGCGCTGGAGGTCGTGCGCCCGGGCTGGCGCGGTGAGCGCATCGGCATCGCCCTCGGCACCTCCAGCGGCGGCATGCTCACCGCGGAGCGGTTCTTCGCCGCCCGGGCCGAGGGGGCCGAGGTCAGCTCGCTCGCCGCGCTGGCCTCGGGCGCGACCTACTTCGCGCCGTTCAACGACGCGCTCGCCGCATTCGGGCTGGAGCGCACCCCCTTGCGCACGCACCTGCTCGCCGCGTGCGCCGCGAGCACCCTGGCGATCGGCTTCGGCCTCCGCTGGCTCGATCGCGACGCCTGCGATCTCGTGCTCGCAGGCGGCTACGACGCGCTCAGCGTCTTCGTCGCTGCCGGCTTCGAGGCGCTCCGCGCGACGACGGCGTCCAGGTCGCGCCCCTTTCGCCTCGGCCGCGACGGCATGGCGCTCGGCGAAGGCGCCGCCGTCGTCGCCCTCGTCCGCGAGGAGCGCCGCCGGGGTGCCCCGGTGATCGTTCGCGTCGCCGGCTTCGGCGCGTCGACGGACGCGGTGCACATCACCGCCCCGGATCGCACGGGCTCGGGGCTCGCGCGCGCCGGCGCTGCGGCGCTGGCTGACGCTGGGTGGCCTGCGTCGCGCATCGGCCTCGTCAGCGCCCACGCCACCGCGACGCCGTACAACGACGCGATGGAGTCGCGCGCGATCGCCGCGCTGCTCGCGGCGCCCCGCCCTCCCGAGGGCCCGGACGGGCTGCCGGGCTCCCCGTCTCCCCCGGTGGTCCACCCGTTCAAGGCCCAGATCGGGCACACGCTGGGGGCCGCGGGCGCGCTCGAGACGCTCGCGGCCGCCGCCGCCCTCACCGCCTCGATCGCGCCGCCGGCGGCGTCCGAAGGCGAGCTCGATCCCGACGCTGCGGTCCACCTGCTCGATCGCGCCGAGGTACGCCCGCTCTCGGCGGCCCTCAAGCTCTCGGCGGCGTTCGGCGGCGCCAACGCCGCCCTCCTGCTCACGTCCTCGGCGAGCGGGCGCAGCCCGCGGCGCCCCCGACCCGTGTATGTCCGCGCGCATGCGCGCGTCACCGGCTTCGATCTCGGTCGCCTCGCGGAGGCGACCGGCATCGCGCGCGACCGCCTCGCGCGCCTCGACGCGCTCTGCCGCCTCGGGCTGTCCGCGGTGGCGGCCCTTGCCGCCGTGGTGGGCGCCGACGCCTTGCGGGGGGCCGGCGTCGTCGCGGGCCATGCGCTCGCGACGATCGACACCAACGAGGTCTACGATGCCCGCCGCCGCGCGCGCGGGGCCCGCTTCGTCGATCCGCGGCTCTTTCCCGCCACGTCCCCGAACGCGATTGCAGGCGAGTGCGCCATCGCCTACCAGCTCACCGGGCCGAGCTTCGCGGTCGGCGCCGGGCTCGGCGGCGCGCTGGAGGCGCTCCGCGCCGCGGCCGAGCTCGTCGCGTCGTCCGACGCGGATCGGATGGTCGTGCTCGCGGCCGACGACGCGGGGCCGGTCGCGCGCGAGCTCCTGGGCCTCACCGGCGCGCAGCCCCGCGCGCTCAGCTGCGGCGCCGTAGCTCTCCTCCTCCAGGCGGACCCCGGCGACGCGGGGCCCCTGCGCGAGATCGATCTCGATCTCCCGGTCGACCATGACGGTCCGGTCGGTCATCTCGCCCTGCTTCGCTGGCTCGAGGCGCGCGGGTAGCCGGGCCGCCCGTCCGCGCAGTCCGCGGCCGTCTTGATCGCTTCGCTTGCCGATCCGCACCCCGATCTGGCAAGGTCCCCAGCTGGAATCAGCTTCTTCCCCTGAGCGTTGTCCTGCCCGCGTATGCTCTGCCGCAAAACAAAAGCTGTCGCTTCACTCCTCGTCGTTGCTTCGACCGTCCTCGCCGGCTGCGCGACCCACTACATCCCGAACACCGACGTCGAGGACAACGAAGACAACCGCAAGATCATCTCGTTCTGCGAGAAGTATCGAAACGCGGTGGAGAGCAAGAACGTCGGCGCGCTGCTCCAGCTCGCTTCGCCCAAGTACTACGAGGACGGCGGCAACATCGACGCGGCGGACGACCTCGATTACGCCGGCCTGCGCCAGTACCTCACCGGCAAGTTCCAGGACGCGCGCGCGATCCGCTACGAGATCCGCTACCGGCGCGTCCTCAAGGACGATGACGTCATCTACGTCGACTACACCTACAGCGCCAGCTACCGCATCCCGGGCCGCAAGGGCGAAGAGTGGCGCCGCAAGGTGGAGGACAATCGCCTCGAGCTGGTGGAGCACCAGGACGAGTACCGCATCGTCGCGGGGATGTAGCGCGCGGCCGCCACGCGGACGGCCGTCCAGCGCGGTGTAGCGGCGCGCTTCCCTGGGCGCTGTCTCGCGCGCGTCGCGAGCGGATCGAGCACAGGGAAGGCGGGCGAGGCGTGCTGCAGTGCATCGGGCGAGCTCGACGCGGCTCGGGCCGCGCAGCAGCTCCGCCCCGAACCCCGGCGTCCACTTCGCGGCCGCTCTGGTTTCGCGCGTCAGGAATCCCTGGCGGGATCTCTGACAAGCGAAACTAGTTCAGCGCGCTCTTCGAGGAAGGGGCATCGAAGACGCCCTTTTCCTTCGCGGCGGCGAGCACGCGGAGCGCCGTCCGGTAACCGCGCAGGACGAGCGGCTTCGCGGCGAACCGGTTCATGTAGCTGTATCGGCCGATCGCGGGCGCCACGTCCAGGAAGGTGACGTTCGGGTAGAGCTTGGAGAGGAGCTCGACGCCGCGGCGCTCCTTCTCGGCCAGGAGGATGCTGAGCGACTGCCGGACGACGCCGAGCGCGCCGCTCCTCGCGATCGAGCGCTGCGCCTCGTCGCGCTCCTCGGGACGGTAGATGTTGGAGATGATCACGATGTTCGCGCCGGCGTTCACGGCCACGTCGGCGGAGAGCGTCCGGATCACCTCGCCGCTCAGGTGATAGCGGCCATTGATGCGGTAGGGCCGGAACAGGCCGGGCACGCAGCAGCTGGCGGCCACGGCCTGGCTGATCGGCGTGGCCTCGTCGTAGCCCGGGCCGAAGACGACGCGCTTCGCGCTGTCGACGTCGACCGCTGTCACGTAGACGGCGTGCGGCAGCTGCCGGAAGTCGTTGATCGGCAGCGTCCGGCGCACGTAACGCTCGAGCCGATCGATCGAGAACACGCCCGAGCAGAGGTATCCCGGGTCGAACAGATCGCGCAGCGCGGGCGCCCCGAAGAAGCTCGACACGTGGAGGCGCGGTCCGCGATGACGTCGCCTCCACGGCAGGCGATAGGCGTCGAGCAGCACATCGAGCGGGATGTCCTGCCCGTACGTCGCGCTGACCAGCGCGCCTGCTCCCGCGCCCACATAGATCTCTGGATGGATCCCCAGCTCCTCGCAGGCCTTCAGCACGCCGAGGTGCGCCAGGCCTCGCGCCGCCCCCCCGGAGCCAACGAAAGCGATCTTGAGGCGGCTCATGGAGCCCTGATCTTGTCGGAGATGCGGCACAGGCGCAAAGCCTACTGTAGCTGGAAGTCCTCGAGCAGCCGATAGATCCGGAATCGCGGGCCGTCTCGCCGCAGCCAGACCACGATCTCGTCGCCGAGCAGCCGGTCGGCCGCGATCCGAGCGGTCATGATCGGCACCCGGATCACGATGTCCTGGTCATCGAGCGTCTCCGGCTGGATCGCAGGGTGGTGCGGCGATGCGAGCACGTCCTCGGCCCGGAAGATCTGGACCTCCGACTCCCGGTAGACCGGCTCTCCAGCGAGCTTGCCGTACTCGAGCCGCCGGAAGCGCTGCTCCCACCACGTCCCCGCGCTCGGCGGCTGCCCTTGCCCGCCAGATCCGATCTGGATCGCGAGGGCATCGCGCGTCAGCAGCTCGCTCAGGGCCTCGCTGTCCTCGGCGATCACCCGCTTGAAGAACTCGGCCACGACGTCCAGCGCCAGGCCGACGCCGAGGGGCGTCCGCAGCGTGACGACGCTGTCCCGGGCGTCGGCTTGATTCACTGGCTGCGGAGGGGTGCTCGCCGGATCGATCGCCACGCCGTCGGGGCGTCGGCGCTCGTCAGGCAGCTCGGAGGCGGCGGGAAACGACGCCGAGCCCCCGAGCCCGCACCCCAGGAGGGACGAGCCGAGGAGCGCGGCGAGGATCAGCGAGGGAGGCGGAGGCGGCGCTTGCGAGGTGCCCGGGACGCGGGCCGGCGATGGATGCGCCCGCGTCCCCTGCGGGCAGCGGCGGCGTTCAGATCGGCTCGATCGCTGGCTCATCGGCGCGGGTGAACGTCACGATCGCACGCTCACCGACGTGGGTCCATCCCGCGGGGGCCTGGTCGTCGTCGAAGTCCGACGCGACGAGCGTCAACCGGCTCGCGGCATAGTCGGGCATGCGCATTCGACCCAGGCCGCCGTCGCTCAGCAGCCGCTCCATGTCGTCGCTGCCCTGGTAGATGCGGTACGCCATCGGCGTGCCGCCGTGGGCCACGAGCAGGTACTCCGGGTTCGTGACAACGATGTTCATCGCGCTCGGCCCCGCCCCTTCCTCCGCGCAGAGCCGGTCGACGAGCGCGATCGAGGACCGGAGGGCCGCGCGCGCGCTCGCCGCGTCCACGGTCGGCCGATCGAGCTGGTTGCTGTCGTGGAGGAAGGACAGGAACAGGTGGAAGAGGATCTCGCTGTCCGTCTCGCCGCGGACGTCCCGCGCGAGGAACTGCGGCAGCGAATCGCTGAGCTGGCTCCGCAGCCGGGCGAACCCTTCGACCGTGCCCGTATGGGCGAACAGCCACTGCCGATAACGGAAGGGGTGCGTGTTCTCGGTGCGCAAGCTGCCGACCGTCGCAGCCCGGACATGCGCCACGAGGATGTCGGCGCGCACGTCCTTGGTCATGTCGGCCAGGCTGATCTCGGGGCGATCGTCGATCGGCCGGCGCTTGAGGAGAATCTCTCCTCCCTGGTAGAAGCCGACTCCCCAGCCAGGGATCACGCCCTCCCTTCGGCGAACCGTGAGGGCACGATCTTCAAGCTCGATCGCACGCGCGCCGAGATCCGGACGGTTACCGATGAAGCCGACGAGACGAGCCATAGCTTTGTCCTCGCGAGTTGGGTCGGGGGGCGGGGGCAGTGTCCGGCTCGCCGGTAGAGCGCTCCCTCATCTGCAAGCAGGGGTGGCTCCGTCGGTCGGCCGCGTGAGCGTGGGTCGCGGGTTGCGCCCTATGCTTTCTTGATACGACAGAGTCGACCTGCAAGCGGAGCAAAAACGGATCCCCAGCGCCGCCGCCGGCTGCGGGCACGCCTTGACCACACCGCCCGCCGCTCGTTGTGCCGGTCGCGTTATCTCTCACTCACACTCCACGCACGTCGGTCTCCTGCGCTCTCCTGCGCTCGGGAAGCGGCTAACCTCGCCTGCTCCACGCGTCGGCCCATCGCGTCGACGCTGTGGCGCATCGCGCCGTGGCCCGAGCCCGCAGGCGGCGACCAGAGCTCCTGGCGAGGCTCTGACGCGCGGCACTACGGAGAGAGCCGGTTCAGCATGCGCGGGAACGGGATTGTCTCGCGCACGTGGGGCAAGCCGCAGATCCAGGCGACGCTCCGCTCGACGCCCAGCCCGAAGCCCGCATGCGGGAAAGTGCCATACCGGCGCAGATCCAGGTACCAGCTGAACGCCTCGGGGGGCAGCTTGTGCGTCTCGATTGCCCGCTCGAGCGTGACGAGATCGTCCTCGCGCTGCCCGCCGCCGATCACCTCCCCGTAGCCCTCCGGCGCCAGGACGTCGACGCAGAGGGCGAGCCGGGCGTCCGTCGGATCGCGCTTCATGTAGAAGGCTTTCACCTCGGCCGGATAGCGGTGGATCATGACAGGGCGATCATACCGGCTGGAGATGATCGTCTCGTCCTCCCCGCCGAGGTCCTCGCCCCACGGGAAGTCCGGAACTCCAGCCTCTCCCGCCGTCTTGCGTTTCTCCGCGCGCGACTCGTTCAGGATGGCGACGGCCTCGTCGTAACGGATGCGCGGGAACGGCTTCTTGACCGACTCGAGCTTGCTGACGTCGCGCTCGAGCACGGCGAGCTCGGGGCGGCGCCGCTCGAGCACGCGCTCGACGATGAAGCAGAGGAAGTCCTCGGCGAGGTCCATGTCGCCATCGAGATCCATGAATGCGACCTCGGGCTCGACCATCCAGAACTCGGCCAGGTGGCGGCGGGTCTTCGACTTCTCCGCGCGGAACGTCGGCCCGAAGCAGTACGCCTTGCCGAACGCGGCCGCCGCCGCCTCCATGTAGAGCTGCCCGGACTGGGTGAGGTACGCCTGGTCCCCGTGGTAGTCGGTCTGGAACAGCGTGCTCGTCCCCTCGCACGCGTTCGGCGTGAAGATGGGCGCGTCGACGAGCGTGAACCCCCGCCCGTCGAAGAAATCGCGGATGGCCTGGATGATGGTGTGACGCACGCGCAAGATCGCGTGCTGCCGCCTCGAGCGCAGCCAGAGGTGGCGGTGATCCATGAGGAAGTCGGTCCCGTGCTCCTTCGGCGAGATGGGATACTCGCCGGAGGTCGGGCCGAGCAGGCGGAAGCCGGAGGCGACGACCTCGAAGACCCCGGCGCGCTTCGGGTGCGCCTTCACCTCGCCCGTGACCTCGATCACGCTCTCCTGCGTGACCTTGTCGGCGGCCGCGAAGACCTCGTCGCCGACGTCGCTCTTCGCCATCACGCACTGGACGGTGCCGAAGCCGTCGCGCAGCTCGAGGAAGTGGAGCTTGCCGCTCGAGCGCTTGTTGTAGAGCCATCCGCGGAGCGCGACAGTGCCGCCGACATGCGCGCTGAGGTCGCTGGTAGCGATGACGGGCGAGTCCTGCATGGGAGCCCGAAATAGCACGGTTTAGTTGCGGCTGACGCCGGCTACGGCCAAAAATGGCGCCATCTTGGTCCGCCGAATGTGTCGCGCGCTCCGCCCGCCTGCGTCCCTCATGCTGCTCGCCGCAGGGGGCTTGCTGCTCGCCGCCGGCGGCTGCTCGTCCCTCTTTCCGGAGCTCGAGTCCAGGCTCCACGCGCCCCCTCCAGGGCAGGAGCTCCACCCGCCGCCGCCCGAGGACGTCCGGTGGCTCCGGGTCGTCTCGGCGTGGATCCCGGAGCGCACGCGGGACGGTCGGGCCTGGGATCCCGACGACGGCGGCCTCCCGGACCCCTATGTCCGCGTCCTGGTCAACGACGTGGAGCTCTTCCGGACCGCTGTGCAGTCGGACACCCTGGAGCCGACATGGCCCGGTGGTCCCAGCGGAAATTTCCACATCTCGCCGGAGGACCGGCTCCGGGTGGAGGTCTGGGAGTCGGACCCGCTCGTCGACAAGCCCATCGGGCTGCGCGACATCGGCCGCCCCACCGATTCGCAGCGCGCCGCCGGCGAGATCCAGGTCGATCTGGACGCGGGCGGCTCGCTCACGCTGGCGTTCCAGCCGGCCCACGCCAGGGTCGGCCTCGGCCTCTGGTACCAGCTGTACTCGGGCTCCGCGTTCATCTCGCGGACCGAGGAGGGCGGGCCCGCCGAGCGGGCCGGGCTCCGCAAGGGCGACGAGGTGCTCGAGATCGCGGGGCGGCCCGTGCGGCGCATGTCCGTGCCCGAGATCCGGGGCACGCTCGACGCCGTGCCGCGCGGCGGGCTCGTGCTCGTGGTCAAGCACGCCACGGGCGCGACCGAGCGGATCCGGGTCCATGAAGGGCCCGTCTACCCGCTGTTCGAGCGCTACGGCGCCGTCGAGTAAGGGAGCCAGCGCGCCGTGAAGATCCCGCCGTTCGGGCTCACCACCCGGGAGATCCGCGAAGAGCTCGCGCCGCTGCGGAACGACTTCTCGATCGCCGTCTGCCGCGCGAAGAACCCGTTCAACATCGGCGCCATCATCCGCGTCGCGCACTCGTTCCTGGTGCGGGAGATCTTCCTGATCGGGACCGAGCCCTATTACGAGCGCGCCTCGATGGGCATGCAGAAGTACGAGACCATCGTCGAGTGCCCCGACGAGGCGACCTTCCTCGATGCGGCGCGCGGCCGCCCGCTCATCGGCGTCGAGCGCGACCACGCGCGGCGGACCCTCTGGGAGGCGCAGCTGCCCCACGGGCTCGTCTTCCTCTTCGGCAGCGAGGACGACGGGCTGCCGCAGGCGCTGCTCGACGCGTGCGAGGACGTGATCGCGATCCCCATGTACGGGATCAACCACTCGTACCCGGTGGCGATCGCCGCGGGCATGACCATGTGCGAGTGGGCGCGGCGGCGCGACCCGCGCGGCGGCGTGATCCGCGCCGGAGGGTGATCCGCGCCGGAGGGTGACCCGCGCCGGAGGGTGATCCGCGCCGCCCGCTCGGGGGCGCGGGGTCGCTACTCGCGGAAGCGCTCGAAGACGAGGAGCTCGCCGAGGAGATCGTGATCGAGCGTCCCGGCAGGGCGCATCCCGAGCTTCTCGATCACCCGGAGCGAGGCGCGGTGCCAGGCCGGCGTGGTGGCGATCACGCGCTGCACGCTCGCCTGCTGCAGCGTCCAGTGCAGGACCGCGCGCGACCCTTCGGTCGCGTAGCCCTGTCCCTGGGACTTGCCCTCGACGCCGTAGCCGATCTCCACGGTGCCGGTCGCGTCGGGCCGGCCATTCAGCACCACGCTGCCGACGACGACGCGCGCCTCTTGCCCGCGCGTCACCATCAGCCGCGTGCCCCACAGGAAGGCTTCCGGATCCTCGCGCAGCCGGTCGAGCGGCGAGCTGAAGGCGCGCTCGACGAGCGCGCGTCCAGGCCAGGCGTCGGGGAAGCGCGCGCCGGATAGGGCCTCGGCCTCCAGGCGATCGCCGCGGATGACCGCCTCGAGCAAGGGCAGCGAGACCGGGGTGAGCTCTAGGCGCTCGGTAGTCAGGGTGCTCATCGCGAACCTGCGGCGGATCAGATCACGCGTCGCGGCCTGCCGGAAGCCGAAATGGCGAAGGGCCGACTTCCCCGGGAGGAAGCCGGCCCTTGCCCGGCTGGTCTAGCGGTTAGCGGTCAGCGCCGCGCGCCGCGATCAGAAGTCGTGGCCGTGGCCCGCGTGGGCGCCACCAGCCGCCGCCTTCTCCTCCTTCGGACGCTCGGCGATGAGCGCCTCGGTGGTGAGCATCAGGCTGGCGACGCTGGCCGCGTTCTGGAGCGCCGACCGGACGACCTTGACCGGGTCGATGACGCCCATCTCGAGCAGGTTGCCGTAGTCGCCCGACGCCGCGTTGTAGCCGAACGACTCCTTGCCCTCGCGCACCTTCTGCACGACGATCGAGCCCTCTTCCCCGGCGTTGGCCGAGATCTGGCGGAGGGGCTCCTCGATGGCGCGGCGGATGATGTTCACGCCGAACCGCTGCTCGTCGTTGACCTGGAGCTTCTCGAGCGAGCTCTGCGCGCGGATGAGCGCCACGCCGCCGCCCGGGACGATGCCCTCCTCGACGGCCGCGCGGGTCGCGTGGAGCGCGTCCTCGACGCGAGCCTTCTTCTCCTTCATCTCGGTCTCGGTCGCGGCGCCGACCTTGACCACCGCGACGCCGCCCACGAGCTTCGCGAGCCGCTCCTGGAGCTTCTCGCGATCGTAGTCGCTCGTCGTGTTCTCGATCTGCGCGCGGATCTCCTGCTGCCGGGCCTTGATCTTGTCCTTCTTGCCCTGGCCGCCGACGATCGTGGTGTTGTCCTTGTCGATGATGACCGTCTTGGCGCGGCCGAGATCGCTGATCGTGACGTTCTCGAGCTTGAGGCCGAGCTCCTCCGCGATCACCTGGCCGTCCGTCAGGGTCGCGATGTCCTTCAGCATCTCCTTGCGGCGGTCACCGAAGCCCGGCGCCTTCACGGCCGCGCAGTGCAGCGTGCCGCGGAGCTTGTTCACGACGAGGGTCGCGAGCGCCTCGCCCTCGACGTCCTCGGCGATGATGAGGAGCTGCTTCTGGCTCTTGGCGATCGCCTCGAGCACGGGGAGCAGGTCCTTCATGTTGGAGATCTTCTTCTCCGAGATGAGGATGTAGCAGTCCTCGAGGTTCGCCTTCATCGCCTCGGGATCCGTGACGAAGTACGGCGAGAGGTAGCCGCGGTCGAACTGCATGCCCTCGACCACGTCGAGCGTCGTGTCGGCGCTCTTCGCCTCCTCGACCGTGATCACGCCCTCCTTGCCGACCTTCTCCATCGCGTCGGCGAGGAGCTTGCCGATCGTCTCGTCGCCGTTCGCGCTGATCGTGCCGACCTGCGCGATCTCCTTCGCGTCCTTCGTCTGCTTGGCGGAGCCGCGGAGGTGCTCGACGATCGCCTCGACCGCCTTGTCGATGCCGCGCTTGATCTCCATCGGGTTGTGGCCCGCCGCGACGAGCTTGGAGCCCTCGCGGTAGATCGCCTGCGCGAGCACGGTCGCCGTGGTCGTCCCGTCGCCGGCGATGTCGCTCGTCTTCGAGGCGACCTCGCGGACCATCTGGGCGCCCATGTTCTCGAAGCGGTTCTCGAGCTCGATCTCCTTGGCGACGGTCACGCCGTCCTTGGTGACCGTCGGCGAGCCGAAGCTCTTCTCGATGACGACGTTGCGCCCCTTCGGGCCGAGCGTGACCTTGACCGCGTCGGCGAGGGCGTTGACGCCCGCGAGGATCATGCTGCGGGCGGACTCGTTGTAGATGATTTCTTTGGCTGCCATGGTGTCTCTCCTAAGTTCCTGCTGTCGCCCGCGTCACTTCTCGATCACGCCGAGGATGTCGTCCTCACGGAGGATGAGGTGCTCCTCGCCGTCGATCTTCACCTCGGTGCCCGAGTACTTGCCGAAGAGGACGCGATCGCCCTCCTTGACGTCGAGCTTGCGCACGGTACCGTCCTCGCCGACCTTGCCGTTGCCGACGGCGATGACCGTGCCTTCGATCGGCTTCTCCTTCGCCGTGTCCGGGATGTAGAGACCCCCCTTGGTCTTCTCTTCTTCCTTCACGCGCTGAACGATCACGCGGTCCTGGAGCGGTCGAATCTTCATCTTGACGAATCCTCCGGGGACGAGCGCCGCGTCCCACGAGCCGGCGGGACCCCAGCGGCCTGAACAAGAGGCTGAGAGGTCCCGTACGATTGCAGCCTGGGCACTTTGCTAGCACTCGCTTTTGACGAGTGCTAGCGGGCGGCGCGGAAGATAGCCACCCCCCGGAGGGTGTCAAGCGCGGCCCAGATCGGTACTTTGCGCGTTAGCAGCCAGGCGCTGGGGTGGCTGTAAGTCCCGAAGATCGCAAGGGAAGTGCGCGGCGTGAAGCTGGGCTCGTCGAGGTGCGTCGGCTAGAGTGACCTTATGAGGGCGAAACTGCGGCAGCACAGCGAAGCGACGCCCTCACGGTCTCCTGCCCGAGGGAGGCCGACAGGAAGTGTCTGGTTGACCTGAGCGCGCGGTGGCCCGGGTTACGTCGGTATCCAGGGCACCCGCGCAAGTGAGGTGCCCCTGTGAGCCAAGCGATCTCTGTGTCCCCGAGCATGACCCGCTACTTCCAGGAGGTTGTGGACGAGGCGCTCCGAGTTCGGAACGTCGCCGCGACCGAGGCGGCGTCGAGTTACCTGGTCGGTCTGCTTTGTGCCTTCGCTCACCCGGACGAGCACGCCGAGTCTGCCTTCAACCAGCCCCTGACCTTTCTGCTGCGCGATGCCCTGGAGGCGTCCGGCGCCGAGCGCTTCCGGCGGCTGCGCAACCTCGGAGACGGCGTGCTCTACGTGGTCGGCTTCTTCGGCGGCCACATCGAGCTCAAGGGGATCGATCGCGGTTACGTGGTCGGGGTCGGGTCGACCGCCTACCACCATGCCGCCGCTATGCTGCGCCTCAACGCGCGCGTCGGCCAGGGCCCCGATGTTCTTTCGGAGATGGCGGAGAAGTTCGAGCGCTTCGCGAGCGTCCTGAACGATGTGGCCGACGGTACGCTCGCGTCCGGCGCGCGCGACGAGCGGTCGGTGCTCCGGCTGTACGAGCGCTGGCTCCGCACCGGCTCCAGCCGCCTCGCCGATGAGCTCGGGGCACGAGGGCTCGTGCCGAGCCGCGGGACTGGCGGGCTCAACTGATGCCAGGCGCGACCTTTCCCACCCGGATCCAGCAGCAGCTCGCGCGGACCTACGCGCTCGACGACGCGCCCGCCGTCGACGACTTCATCCGGCCGACGGACGGCAGCGCGCGCGAAGCGCTGCTGATCCGGCACGCGGACGGAGACATCGAGGTGGCGCTGCACCTGCCCCGCCGCGCGATCACGCGGGGGCGAGAGGGGACGTTCGACGAGATCTGCCAGATCGTCGAGGGCGTGAGCCACTTCCTCTATGTGGCCGAGCGAGCGCGCCGGGAGCTGCCGGCGACCCAGCTCGAGCTCGAGCTCCAGGCCGAGGTCGACAAGTACGTGGTGCTCGTCCACGGCGGTCTGGCCGAGGAGGTCGAGCTCCCGGGCCCGCCGCTCCGGCACTGCGACGAGGGCGCTCCGCCGGGGCGACGGCGCTTCGAGCCCGAGCGCGCTGCGCAGATCCGCGCTCACCTCTTCGAGCGGGTCACCTTCATGGATCCCCCGGGCACGGAGACCGGCGATCGCTACCGGATCGCGAACGAGCTGGCGGCGAGGTTTGCGAGCCGGCTCGAGGTCGAGTTTGCTCGCCGCGGGCGACACGCGGAGCTGCTGGCCGCGCTGCGACGCTTCTACGCGGCGGGGCAAACGGAAAAGATCGCCCTCGCGCGCGCGGCTTGATCGCGCCAGGTGGGCGCTCGGCGTCCCCGCGGGCCTCACGGGGGATGGTGCCGGGCGCGCGTCGCGGCCGCGACGCGCGGCGCTAAATCGTTCTCTCTTGACCAGTTCGCGCGCACGTACTCTCATCCGCATCCACGATGCCTTCCGCGAGCATGATGCCGCCCCGTGTGCTGGTGGCTGAAGACGAACCGGCGATGTTGAGCCTTGTTGCGCGTCACCTGAGGAACCTGGGTTTCTCGGTGATCGAGGCCTCCGAGGGCGATGCCGCCTGGGACCTCGCGCGCGAGCACAAGCCGGACCTGGTGATCCTCGACGTGATGATGCCCGGCATGAGCGGCTGGGAGATCTGCAAGCGGCTGAAGGGCGACACGTCCGACGGGCGGCCCTTCGCGAACACCGGCGTCATCATGCTCACCGGGATCGGTGAGAACCTGAACGAGATGACCTCGCCGCTCTTCGCGGCGGACGCCTGGCTGAACAAGCCGTTCGATTTCGCGGACCTCGATGCGCGGGTGCGCGAGACGCTCGCGCGTTATGCGAAGCAGCTGCCCGGAGCGAACGGCGGCAAGGGCCAGGCGAGCGCCGAGGGCGAGGAGCGTGAAGCCGCCTCGCAGCCTTCGCCGCGCACGCAGCAGTCCTCCGGGGCGCGCGCGTCGGGGGCGAAGAAGTCGGCGGCGAACGGTGCCGTGGCGCACAAGGCGGCCGCGAAGAAGCCGGCGGCGCCGAAGGCGGCCGCGAAGAAGCCGGCGGCGCCGAAGGCGGCCGCGAAGAAGCCGGCGGCGCCGAAGGCGGCCGCGAAGAAGCCGGCGGCGCCGAAGGCGGCCGCGAAGAAGCCGGCGGCGCCGAAGGCGGCCGCGAAGAAGCCGGCGGCGCCGAAGGCGGCCGCGAAGAAGCCGGCGGCGCCGAAGGCGGCCGCGAAGAAGCCGGCGGCGCCGAAGGCGGCCGCGAAGAAGCCGGTGGCGCCGAAGGTGGCCGCGCCGAAGCCGGCGGCGCCGAAGAAGACCGCTGCGAAGCAGGCAGCGTCGAAGAAGGCGGCGACGCCGCAGTCGGCCGCGAAGCCGGCCGCTCCGCAGAGGTCGGCTGCAAAGCCCGCCGCGGCGAAAAAGGCAGCCGCCACGAAGGCGGCACCCAAGAAAAAGACAGCGAAGTGATCCAACCCGGGACCCGCGCTGTGCGCGGTGACCGGTCACGTCGTTTCCACACCACGCACGTGCTCGGCCGGTAAGGTCGAGGTGTAGGGACGCCGCCGGTCAGAGCGCGCGGCGAGGGCCTCACGCGTCAGCGGCGCCGCGCATCCATGTCCTCGGTCCGCTGACGTCAGAAGCCGCCCTGCGCGGGGAATTGCCGGGGATCGCCGCGCGTCATGCCCTCGCACGCCGCGCGCTCGCCTCCCAGGAACTTTCGGGCGCGCGACCCGTCAGCGGGTACAATGCTGCGACGTTTCCACTTCGAAGGCCCCCGCGGGGGGCGTCCGGAGCGCTGAGCACCGTGAGCGACTCTCGCACGAAGCACCTGGACCGCATCCGCAGCGCCGCGCTCGCTGTCGAGCTGAGGCTTCGGTTCGGGCGCGCGCTGCGCGCTCTGCCGAGCGCGCTGACCCTCGCGCTGGCGATCGCTGCCGGGACGCTCGCGATCCACAAGGCGCTGCCCGCGCACCTCGGCGAGGAGCGCGCGCGGCAGCTCCTCCTCGGCGCCGGGCTGCTCGTGCTGGCCACGCTCGTCGTGGCGATGCTCCGCCGCCTGCCTCCCCGCGCCGGCACGATGGCGCTCGACCGGCACCACGGCCTCCAGGACAGGCTGACCAACGCCGTCGCCTTCGAGGCGCTGCCCGCGGCGCAGCGGACCCCGCTGATGGAGGCGGCCATCGACGACGCCTGCGAGCACGTCGCCGGGCTGCGCCCCGCCGGCGCCGCGCCGCTCGCCGTCCCGCGCGAGCTCCTGGCCTCGGCCGCGGTGGGCCTTGGTGTGCTCGCGGTGGCGCTGCTCGAGGTGCGCACCCCGCGGAGGCCGGCGCCCGTCGCGCAGACCATCGACGCGCTCACCATGTCGCCCGACGACATCGAGCTCTTCAAGGACGCGGCGAAGGCGCTCGATCGGCAGGACCAGAGCCCGGAAATGAAGTCCGCTGTCGAGCGGTTCAACCAGCTCATCGAGGACATCGCCAACAAGCGCCTCGACCGGACCGAGGCGTTCCGCCGCATGGAGGCGCTCGAGCGCGAGCTCCTCAAAGGGGCCGAGGCCGACCTGAAGGCGCTCGAAGAGGCGCTGAAGGAGACCGGGATCGACCTCAAGAAGAGCGACCTGGCGAAGGGCGTCGGGGAGTCTCTCGAGAAGAAGGACCTCGAGAAGGCGAAGAAGGACCTGAAGGAGCTCGCCGAGAAGCTCCGCGACAAGAAGCAGAAGTTCGACAAGGCCGAGATCGAGCGGCTGCGCAAGGCCCTCGCCGAGGCGGCCTCGCGCCGCAAGGAGGCCCTCGCCGCGCTCAACGAGAAGCGGGCCGAGGTGCGCGAGCAGCTCCTCAAGCAGAAGCAGAAGGCCTCCACGAGCGATCAGCAGAAATCCGAAGAGGAGCGGCTGCTCAAGAAGAAGGAGCGCGAGCTGGAGCGGCTCGATCGAGAGGCCGAGCAGAAGGAGCGGACCGGGCGCCAGCTGGATCGGCTCGACCGGGAGCTCGCCAAGGCCGCCGAGGATCTGATGCGAGATCTCGGGATGTCGGCGGACGATCTCGAGCAGGCCGCCGAGGACATCAACCGGATGCAGCAGGAGGAGATGTCCGAGCAGGAGAAGGAAGAGCTCCGCCAGCGGCTCGAAGAGCTCCGGGAGCTCGTGCGCCAGCAGGGGCAGGGGGGCAAGCAGCGGATGGCGAGGATGCTCCGCTTCGGCAAGCGCGCCCGCGGCAGTCAGGGCAGCGGCGACGAGCAGCAGGGGCAGGGGCAAGAGGGACAGCAGGGCCAGGACGGGCAGGGCGACGGCGAGCAGGAAGGCCAGAACGGCCAGCAAGGCCAGGGCAAGGGCGGCCAGGGCCAGGGCCAGGAGCTGGTGATCGGGCCGGGCGGCAAGAAGATCATGATGCCGGGCGGGCAGGGGCAGGGGCAGGACGGGCAGGGGAGCGGCCAGGGCAACAGCAACGGCGGCAACCAGCCCGGCGGCGACGGCGCCGGCTCCGGCCGCGGCGGCGAGGTCGCGGGCAAGCGCACGGACCCGAAGATGGGGACGCAGGACGTCCAGGCGCAGGGGCTCGACACGCAGGAGGGGCCCTCGAACAGCGAGGTCATCCTCAGCGCCGCCGAGCGGGGCTTCAAGGGGACCGGCTACAAGAAGGTCTTCACGGACTATCACACCGTCGCAGAGCAGCAGATCAACAAGGACCAGATCCCTGATGGATACCGGTTCTACGTGAACCGGTATTTCCAGCTCATCAGGCCGCGCGAGTGAGTCGAGCCGGCGGCTCGAACGCGACCGCGCCTCCACGGACGCTCCGCGACAGCGGGCTCGAAGCAGGACGTTATGGCCGAGAAGACGAAGGAAGCAGCGCGGGCTGAGGTGGATGAGTTCCGCGCGAGCATCGGAGAGCTGCGCGAGGAGGTGGGGAAGGTCATCGTCGGCAACCGCGACGTGGTCGACGGCGTGCTCACGTGCATGCTCGCGGGCTCGCACGCGCTCCTCGAGGGCGTGCCGGGGCTCGGCAAGACGATGCTCGTCCGCACCATGGCCGAGGCGCTCGACCTCCAGTTCTCGCGCATCCAGTTCACGCCCGACATGATGCCCGCGGACATCATCGGCACGACGGTGATCGACGAGAACGCGGGCGGGCAGCGATCGTTCTCGTTCCGCAAGGGGCCGATCTTCGCGAACATCGTCCTCGCCGACGAGATCAACCGCGCGACGCCGAAGACGCAGAGCGCGCTCCTCGAGGCCATGCAGGAGCACCGGGTGACGGTCTCGCGGCAGAGCTACACGCTGGAGGAGCCGTTCTTCGTCCTGGCGACCCAGAACCCGCTCGAGAGCGAGGGGACCTACCCGCTCCCGGAGGCGCAGCTCGATCGGTTCTTCTTCAAGCTGCACGTGCCGTTCCCCAGCCGCGAGGAGCTGAACTCGATCCTCGAGCGGACGACCGGCACGGAAGCGATCGAGGTGCGGCCGGTCCTGAACAAGGAGCGCATCGTCGCCATGCAGCGGCTCGTGCGCGAGGTGCCTGTGGCGAAGCACGTCCAGGACTACGCGGTGCGGCTCCTCCAGGCCACGCACCCGACCGAGGGCGAGAGCCTCGATGAGGTGAAGCGGTTCGTGAAGTTCGGCGCTTCGCCCCGAGGGGCGCAGGCGCTCCTGCTCGCCGCGAAGATCCGCGCTCTCTTCGAGGGGCGGTTCGCGGCGTCCGTCGATGACGTGCGCGCGTGCGCGCTCCCCGCGCTGCGCCACCGCGTGCTCCTCAACTTCGAAGGGGAGGCCGAGGGCGTGAAGACCGACGAGGTGCTGCAGGCGATCCTCAAGCACTTGCCGGAGAGCAAATGAGGGAACGTCGAAGGTAGCATGGGGCTCTTCGACGCCTTCAAGAGGGCCGCTGCGCCGCTTCGACGGCTCGCCGCGTTCTCGCCGCTCTCCCCGCTCTCCGCGAGCGCCTCCGACGAGGATCTCTTCGACGACGAGTTCCAGCGCAAGCTCGACTACCTCGCGATGGTGAGCCGCCGCGTCTTCTCCGGGGCGATGCGCGCGGAGCGGCGGACGAAGAAGACCGGCTCCGGCGTCGAGTTCGCCGACCACCGCGACTACGCCCCCGGCGACGACTTCCGGTACCTCGACTGGGCCGCGTACCAGCGCTTCGACCGGCTCCTCATCCGGCTCTACGAGGAGGAGGAAGACCTCTCGATCTACTTCATCCTCGACACGTCGGCGTCGATGGCGTTCGGCGACGGCGCGAAGCTGCGGCACGCGAAGCGCCTCTGCGCGGCCCTGGCGTACGTGGGTCTCGCCAACCTCGACCGCATCGCGATCGTCACCGCGACCGACGAGATCAGCGGGCGCATGCAGTCGACCCGCGGCAAGGCGCGCATCTTCAGGATCTTCCGCTTCCTCGGGCAGTCGCGCGCTGACGGCGCGACCGACCTCGGGGAGGCGATGAAGACCTTCGTGGCGCAGCACAAGCGGCGCGGGCTCGCCGTCATCCTCAGCGATCTCTACGATCCGGTCGGCTTCGAGCGCGGCATCAACGTGCTCCGGTACAACCGGTTCGAGCCGTTCGTGCTCCACATCGCCGACCCGCGCGAGGCCCGGCCCGCGCTGCGCGGCGACGTGCGCGTCTACGACTGCGAGACCGGGGACGAGCGCGAGGTCACGGTGACCGCGAAGGTGCTCGAGCGATACGCCGCGGCGTACGAGCAGTACCTCGACGAGATCCGCCGCTTCTGCACGTCGCGGCAGGTGAGCTACTTCCGCGCCGACGTGTCCGTCCCCTTCGACGAGCTGATCCTGCGCGTGTTCCGCAGAGGCGGCTTCCTCCGGTAGCCATGCTGCACTTCACCGGCGTCCCGCTACAGACCCTGCTCCAGATCGGCGCC
Source organism: Sorangium sp. So ce1128 (assembly GCA_051717205.1). Lineage (GTDB taxonomy): Bacteria > Myxococcota_A > Polyangia > Polyangiales > Polyangiaceae > Sorangium. The sequence goes on along the minus strand of CP181432.1, from coordinate 11,108,021 downwards.
GTCGCCGGGGCCGTGGTCGTCGTCTTCTACATCCTGAAGCTGCGGCGGCGGCCCGTCGCGGTCCCCTTCTCGAAGATCTGGGAGCGCGTCCTCCGGGACAAGGAAGCGACGAGCCTGTTCTCGCAGCTGAAGCGGCTCCTCTCGCTGCTCCTGCAGCTCGCGCTGCTCGCGCTGCTGCTGCTCGCGCTCGGGGATCCGCGCCCGCAGGCGAACCTCGTCGAGGGGCGCAACATCGTGGTCCTCGTCGACGCGAGCGCGAGCATGCAGGCCATCGATGTCGCGCCCTCGCGGATCGAGCTCGCGAAGGAGGAGGTCAGGAAGATGGTCCGCGGCCTCTCCGGCAGCGACCGCATGCTGCTCGCCCAGATGGACGCGGCCGTCACGCCCCTGTCCACGCTCACCGGAGAGATCTCCGATCTCGAGGCGGCGGTCGCGGCGGTGAAGCCGACGGACGCGACCGCCGACTTCGCGCGCGCGCTCCGCTTCGCGGGCGACACCCTCAGCGGGCTGCCGTCGCCGGAGGTCATCGTCGTGAGCGACGGCGCGCTGGGCGAGCCCGCCGACGCCGGCGGGCCCGTGCGCCTCGGCGACATCAAGCTCTCGTTCCTGCCCATCGGCAAGGGGTCACGGAACGCCGCCATCACCGAGTTCTCGGTGCGGCGCTACCCGCTCGACAAGAGCCGCTACGAGGTGATGCTCGAGGTCACGAACACGAGCGACGAGCCGCTCGATCTCGAGCTGTCGCTGCTCGGCGACGGCCAGCTCACCGACCTGACGCGCATCCGGCTCAAGCCGAAGGAGAAGCTGCCCCGCTTCTACCCGAACCTTTCCGGCGCCTCGAAGACGCTCGAGGCGAAGCTCGCGCTGGCCGACGGCAGCTCCGACGACCTGCCCGCCGACAACCGTGCCTACGCGCTCCTGCCCGAGCGGCGCCGCGCGCGCGTCCAGGTCGTCTCCGCGGGGAACATGTTCCTCGAGGCAGCGCTGCTCCTCGACGAGTACCTCGACGTGACGTTCGTCGACCCGCAGCGTTACCCGGCGGCCTCCTCGTTCGACGTGACCATCTTCGACGGCGTGGCGCCGAGCGTCGCGCCGGGGAGCGGGAGCCTGCTCTACCTCGACCCGACCGGGACCAACCTCCCGTTCGAGGTGGGCAAGGAGGTCCTGGACGACGACCCGAACTACCGCCTGGGCTTCGATGAGCTCGACGCGAAGCACCCGCTGCTGCGGTACACGGCGCTCAGCGACGTGAACATCGCGCGCGCCCACGTGCTCAAGGGCGACAAGGAAGACAGGGTCGTCGGCCGGAGCTACAAGGGCCCGCTGCTCATCGAGGGGCGGCGCGGCGGCGTGAAGTTCGTCGCGCTCGGCTTCGACGTCCGCGAGAGCGACTTCCCCCTCCGGATCGCCTGGCCTCTGTTCCTGCTCAACGCGATCAACAACTTCGTCGAGGAGGACACGAGCTACATCTCCTCGTTCCGCACGGGCGCCGTCTGGCACATCCCGGCGTCCTCGTCGGCGGAGACGGGCAGCCTGGAGCAGCCCGACGGGACGACGCGGACGGTGCCCATCCAGGACGGGCGCGCCGTGTTCCTGGGGCAGCACGCGGGCTTCTACACGCTGCGCGTCGGCGCCGCCGGCGCCCAGGAGGAGAGCATGTTCGCCGCGAACCTCTCCGCGCCGCAGGAGAGCACGATCGCCCCCGCCACCGAGCTCAAGGTCGACGGCCGCGGCGCGGGCGCGGTGAGCGAGTTCAAGATCGGCGTCCGCCGTGAGCTCTGGATCTACCTGCTCGCGGCGGTGCTCCTCGTGACCGCGATCGAGTGGTTCACGTACCACAGGAGGGTGACGGTGTGAGCGCGTTCAGTGGCCGCAAGTTCCGCGTCCTCGCGTGGGCCATCACCTGCGCCGCCCTCGGCGGGATCCTGTTCTGGGCGTACCGGAAGTACGTCCTGCTGCACCCGGATCCGACGCTGACGTGGGTGCGCGAGGGGGTGAAATACGAGCTCCTCAACCCGAAGATGCTCGGCGCGCTCCTGCTCGCGCCCTGGTTCGTCGGCGTCCTCGCGGGGTCGCTCGCCGACCTTCCCCTCCCGCAGCGCGTGCTCTCAGTGCTGCTGCGGATCGCCTTCGTCGCGCTGATCGCGCTCGGGCTGTCGCGGCTCGCGCGGACCGCGACCACGGAGAAGGTCGCCACCATCTACCTCATCGACGTCTCGGAGTCCGTCACGGACGAGGCGCTCGACGACGCGCGCGCGACGCTCGACAAGGCCTTCGCCGAGAAGCCGGAGGACGGCGTGATCAAGGTGATCACGTTCGCGCGGCGGCCGCGGCTCGTCGAGCGCGCGGCGGGCGAGGCGGCAGGTCGCGACGCGGAGCGGCGCGCGCCGGCGATCGGCCGCCACCTCGACGAGAAGGGGCAGCGCGGGGACCTCGGCGCGGGCTCGAACCTCCAGGCGGCGCTGCAGCTCGCCTACGGGCTGTACCCGCCAGGCTACCTCAAGCGCGCCGTGCTGATGTCGGACGGCGTCCAGACGGACGGTGACGTGCTCGCCGAGGCCAACCGGGCGCGCGACTTCGGGGTGCGGCTGTTCACGATCCCGTACCGGCGGCCCGCGCCGCCCGAAGTCGCGGTGCGAGAGCTCAGGATGCCGGACCGGGTGAAGGTCGGCGAGACCTTCGAGATCCACGCGGACATCTACGCCAGCCGCGCGACAAGGGCCCGCGCGCGGCTGTTTCAGGGCGAGGCGCTGAACGGCCTCGAGGGCGTCAGGGACCTCGAGCTCAAGGCGGGGCCGAACGACGTCGTGTTCAAGAGCGTCGTGCGCATCGCGGGGCAGGTGACCTACGCGCTCGAGCTCGACCAGATCGCGGACGACAAGTTCAAGGAGAACAACCGGTACGCGACCACCATCGACGTGCCCGGGCGCCCGTCGGTGCTCTACATCGAGGGCACGCCGCAGCACGCTGGCCCGCTCTCGAGCGCGCTCACCGCGCAGCAGCTCGACGTGGACGTCAGGCCGCCGGCCGGCTTCCCCGGCTCCCTCAAGGAGATGGAGCGCTACGACTTCCTGATCGTGTCCGACACCCCGAAGGAGGCGCTCAGTCTGCAGGGGCAGGAGATCATCGAGAGCTACGTGCGCGACCTCGGCGGGGGGTTCCTCTTCGCCGGCGGCGAGTCGGGGTACGGCCTCGGCGGCTGGTATCGCACCACGATCGAGCGGATCCTGCCGGTGCGGATGGACAACGAACGAAAGAAGGACATGCCGAGCGTCGCGATGGCGCTCGTCATGGATCGCTCGGGGTCGATGACCGGGCTGCCCCTCGAGATGGCCAAGGCCGCGGCGAAGGCGACCGCGGGGGTCCTCGGCTCGGACGACCTGATCGAGGTCATCGCCTTCGACTCGGCGCCGACCCGCTACGTGAAGATGCAGCCCGCGCGCAACCGCTCGCGCATCGCCGGCGAGATCGCGCGCATCCAGCCGGGCGGCGGGACCGAGATCTTCGCCGCCCTCGACGCCGCCTACCAGGACATGACGGTGACGCAGGCGCGCAAGAAGCACGTCATCTTGCTCACGGACGGCAAGGCGTCGACGGGCGGCATCCGGGACCTCGTCTCCGCCATGATCGCCGAGTCGATCACCGTGACCACCGTGGGGCTGGGGAACGATCTCGACGAGCAGCTGCTCAAGATGATCGCCGACGTCGGCGGGGGGCGCTTCCACGCGGTGCCCGACCCGAACAACCTGCCGCGGATCTTCACCAAGGAGACCGAGATGGTCGCGCGCGCCGCCGCCGTCGAGGAGTGGTTCCCGGTCACCCAGGTCGGCGACGCGGCGTTCCTCCGCGGCATCGACGTCCGCACCGCGCCGAACCTGCACGGCTACGTTTCGACCAAGCTGAAGCCGTCGCCGGCGCAGGAGCTGCTCACGAGCGACACCGAGGAGCCGATCCTGGCGCGGTGGCGGGTCGGCCTCGGGTGGACGCTGGCCTGGACGAGCGACGTCAAGGCGCGCTGGGCCGTGGAGTGGCTGAGGTGGCCGGGCTTCGAGAAGTTCTGGGGGCAGCTCATCCACGAGCACATGCGCCAGAAGCATCGGCGCGAGCTCGACATGAAGGCCGAGATCGTGGACGGAGAGCTGCGCGCGTCCGTCGACGCGTTCGGGGCCGACGACCGGTTCGAGAACAACCTGACCTCCCGGCTCAGCATCATCGGACCGGAGCCGGGCGGGACGACGCGGGTCGTCGACATGCGTCAGACCGCGCCAGGGCGGTACGAGACGGCGCTCTCGCTGGACCGGTACGGCTCGTTCCTGCTGCGGGCGGAGCACCTGCGCGAGGGCGAGGACGGGTCGCTGCGGCCGGTCGCGGTCAGCTACGGCCACGTCTCGAACCCGTACCCCCGCGAGTACGCAAGCTTCGAGCCCGAGATCGCGACCCTCGAGAAGGCCGCGACGTCGACCGGCGGCGCGGTCGACCCGAGCGGCGTGGCAGCCATCTTCGACCCGGCAGGGGAGAAGGTGACCTTCCACGAGGAGCTCTGGCAGCGGTTCATCTACGCCGCCATGGCCGTCTTCCTGCTCGACCTGTTCGTCCGGCGGGTGCGGCTCTTCGACCGGAAGTTCGTCGCGCGCCGGGGCCGAGGGGTAGGGGGCCGGAGGCTCCCCGCCGTATGACAAGCGGGCCGGAGCCTCCCTGCCGTGTGACGGCCCAGTGTACGCCACCGAGGCCTCATGACCGCTGATCCCCCGTTCCGTCCCTGGTTCGCGCCCAGCGCGGGCGAGCGCCCGTCAGGTGGCCCCCGACTGCGCTGCGTGGATCGCTGTGCTCCAGCCCGCCGGTCTGCACCATTTCGCGACGCGGAAGGGCCGTCTTGGGCTAGTTTCCCCTTATAGACCGGTGGTAGAGGAGCCCTGGAAAGCAGCGAAGGACGTGAACGCGCTCGAGGCCTCCACCTCTCGGCCTCCGGTAGGTCGTCCGCTCATCATCAGCGGTGATCCGCTCGCTTCCCTCCGCTGCCGGGGCGCCGCTGTCTCCTCCAACACCGCGCTCGGCCGGCTGCTCCGCGAGTCGCCCAGGGCGATCGCAGAGCTGCACGAGCAGGAGATCGCGCTGGGGATCGACGTGGTCCGGGCGCTCACGTCCGCGACGACGACGCGCGCCCTGGCGCCCATCGGCATGGCGTTCCGCGCCGCCGCGCTGACCGGGACCGCGGTCGAGCTCGCGACCGAGGCGGCGGGCGCGGCCACGCGACGCGTGGCGGTGGCCGGTATCCTGGGCCACACTGCGGCCGCGCCCATGGCCGACCGGATTGCGGAAGATTACGCGGTCCATGCGGCCAGGCTCGCGGCGGCCGGCTGCGAGATCCTCGTCGCATGCGGCTTCGACCCAGCCCAGGCCGCGTGCGTCGCCCCGGCGGTCGCGCGGCTCGCGCGCCGCGCGGCGGTGGTCAGCGCCAGCACGACGCAGCTGGCGACGTGGGCGCTCGTGGAGCTCGACGGCGCCGGGCGCACCGTCGATGGCGAGGGCTTCGAAGAGGTCGCCCGGGAGGCGCTCGACAGCGGCGCGGACGCGCTGCTCTTCGAGGTCGCGTCGGTCGACCTGGGGCTCAACGTCCTCCGACGCCTCGAGGGCATCGCGCACGAGGCGCAGGTCGGCGTGCTGCTCAGCGCCGAACCCGCGCCAGCGGACGCGTCCGATCGTCTCGCGCCCGCCGAGGTGTGCGACGCCTGGGCCGCATCCGCGGTGCGGCTCATCGAGGCGGGCGCGCGAATGCTTGGGGGAGGGACGGGGACAACGCTGGCGCACCTCGGTGCGCTCGCGAAGATGCTCCGAACGACGCAGCGCGCGCCTCTGCTTAGGCGCGCGCTCTAGGCGAGAACGAAACAAACCGGAAACGTGATGATGGCCGATGCAAGCCACGCGAGCGAGTCGAAGTCTCAACCGTTGAAGACGTTCGACGATCTGCTGTTTCCCTTCCACGAAGCCATCAAGCCCGAGTCGCTTCACCGGATCGGCGCCGAGGCGGAGAAGTTCGGGGTCGACGCCAGGACGGGCGCCGCCATCCCATACGAGGGCGAGCGGAGCGTGCTGTCCGTGCTCCAGGCGCTCGTCGAACGGCACGGCTGGACGCCCGAGCACGAGACCCCGGGCGGTCCGCTGATCGCGCTCGTCCGGGCCGGCGCCTCGGTGACCCTGGAGCCGGGCGGGCAGCTCGAGCTGTCCGGGGCGCCCCTCGAGAACATCCACCAGATCTGCATGGAGATGTCTGGGCACCTCGCGGAGCTGCGCGACATCTCCAGCGAGCTGAACTTCACCTGGCTCGGCATCGGGTTCCACCCCTTCGCGTCGCAGGCCGAGCTCTCCTGGGTGCCCAAGGCCCGCTACGCGATCATGCGGCGCTACCTGCCGACGCGCGGCGCGTACGGCCTCGACATGATGCGCCGCACCGCGACCGTGCAGGCGAACTTCGACTACGCCAGCGAGGAGGCGGCGATGCGCATGCTCCGCGTGTCGCTCCGCCTCTCGCCGCTCGTGACGGCCATCTTCGCGAACTCCCCGTTCTACGAGGGGGCGCTGTTCGGCGGGCGGAGCTACCGCGCCAGGGTCTGGCTCGACGTCGACCCGTCGCGGCAGGGGCTGCTCCGCAACGTGCTCGAGCGCGGCCGCCGCTTCTCGGACTACGTCGCGTGGGCGGCCGAGGCACCGATGTTCCTGATCAAGCGCGAAGGCGCGGTGATCGAGAACACGGGGCAGACGTTCCGTGACTTCCTGGAGCACGGCTTCGAGGGGCACCGGGCCACCCGCGCCGACTGGGAGATGCACCTCAACACCCTCTTCCCGGAGGTCCGGCTGAAGCGGACCATCGAGGTCCGCGGCGCCGACTCGCTGCCCGCCAACCTTGTCTGTGCGCTCCCGGCGCTGTGGACGGGGATCCTGTACGACGCGCGCGCGCTCGACGAGGCCGACACCCTGTCCGAGAGCTTCAGGTTCGACGAGCTCGAGGCCGTGCGCCCGATGATCGCCGAGCGCGCGCTCCGCGCCACGTTCCGCGGCAAGCCGCTCGCGGCGATCGCCGAGCAGCTCGTCTCGATCGCCTCGGGCGGCCTCGAGCGGCGCGCGCGCCTGAACAAGAACGGCAAGGACGAGCGCGTCCACCTCGAGCGGCTCAGCGCGCTCATCGCCAAGGGGCAATCCCCGGCCGACGCGCTCGTGGAGGGACTCAGCAACGACGACCCGGAGCTGCGAAGCAAGATCCTCGAGCGTGCGAGGATCTGAGCGCGCCTCGTCGGCGAAGAGGCGCGAGGAGGCTGGCGCACCGGGCAGAGGACGTCGACCGGCATGACGTTTGTTTATCTCCTAGGCACCGTGCTGCTGGTGCTGCTGAACGCGTTCTTCGTCGCTTCCGAGTTCGCCATCGTCAAGATGCGGCCGACGCGGCTGGAGCAGCTCGTGCGCGAGGGGGACGCGCGCGCGCGGCTCGCGCTCCAGATGTCGCAGCGGCTCGACGAGTACCTCTCCGCCAACCAGCTGGGCATCACGCTCGCGTCCCTCGGGCTCGGCTGGATCGGCGAGCCGGCCATCGCTCACTTGATCGAGCCGATGCTTGCGCCGCTCGACGCCTGGTCGGGGGTCGGCGCGCACGCCATCGCCGTGGGCATCGCGTTCATCCTGATCACGTCGCTCCACACCGTGGTCGGCGAGCTCGCGCCGAAGTCGCTCGCGATCCAGCGGACGGAGAAGGTCACGCTCTGGGCGGCGCGGCCGCTGCACGGGTTCTTCGTCGTGATGTGGCCGGTGATCTGGGCGCTCAACTCGATGGCGAACGGGTTCGTCCGGCTCTTCGGGCTCCAGCCGGTGGGCGAGGCGGAGATCGCGCACACCTCGGAGGAGCTCCGGCTGCTCCTCACCAAGAGCCCCGCGGGGCTCGATCCGGCGCTGCGCAGCATGCTCGTGCGCATCTTCGACCTGCGCCGGCGCACGGCGCGGCACGTGATGTCGCTCCGCTCCGACGCGGCGACCCTGCGCGCGAACATGACGATCGACGAGGCGGTGCGGATCGTGGCCGACGCCGGGTACTCCCGGTACCCGGTGCTCGACGAGCAGGGCAAGAACGTGCTCGGCTACCTGCACCTGCGCGACCTGTTCGACGTTCTGAGCCACCGCCGCCGCGCGACGCGCGTGGCCGAGCTGCTCCGCAAGCCCATCATCGCGCGCGAGAACACCTCGGTCGAGCGCCTCCGCCTCGAGATGCAGGCGCGCCAGGTGCCGGTGGCGATCATCACCTCGGCCTCGGGCGAGTTCATCGGGCTCGTCACGATGGAGGACCTCATCGAGGAGATCGTCGGCGAGATCCGCGACGAAAACGACGAGGAGGTGCCGCCGATCCACCGCCGCGGCGGCGGCATCGTCGACGTCGACGGCCGCGTGCTGCTCGCGGACCTGGAGCGCGACGCCCATATCGTGCTGCTGCCCGAGGTGAAGACCGTCGAGACGGTCGGCGGCTACATGCTCGGCCGGCTCGAGCACCCACCCGAGGCGGGGGAGCGCGTGGAGTGCGAGGGCTACACGCTCGTGGCGATGGACGTCGCTGGCCGGAGGGTACGCCGCGTCCGCATCGTCCCGACCGAGGGCGCCGGGGGCGAGCGGTCGTGACGAGCGCGTCCCCCCTCGCCGCGGATCGGCGGGGCTGCGCCGTCGGTCAGGGGCGCCGCCCCGGGGCGTTCGCGGCGAGGCGCGTCCCCCGGATTTGGTTGTCCGGGGTGCGAACTGCACGCGGATCGAGGTACAAACTTCGGCGGACCGGTACTACGCTGGCTTCGTAAGTGGAAACGCTTGCAACTCGGATCTTGCGCGATGGCCCGCTGAACGAGCTCGACGCCGTCGGCTGGGCCATCCGTCTCGCGAAGAGGATCGAGGCGCTGCACGCGCTCGGCGTCGCGCACGGCGCCATATCGCCCGAGTGCGTGCTCACGGCCGCGGTCGATCGCACGTCGAAGGCCATCCTGGCCGATCTGCGCCAGACGCCGAGCCGCATCGCCTACCAGTCGCCCGAGCGCGTCGCCGGCGGGACGCTCTCGCCCGGGGACGACGTGTGGGCCATCGCGGCGACGCTCTACGAGGTGCTGACCGGCACGAGCGCCTTCGGCGGCGGGAGCGACGCAGAGACGCGGCAGCGGATCGCGAGCTCCTCGCCGGCGCCGCTCGCCGTGTTCGACGTCGGCGACGACGATCTCCAGCGGGTCCTCGACGACGCGTTCCAGCGCGATCGCTCCGCCCGCACGACGAACGCCGCCGCCTTCCGGCGCGCCCTCGAGGAGTGGCACCCCGACCCCGCGGCGCGCACGCTGCTCCCGCTCGACGACGAGGACTCGACAAGCGACGAGGACGACGACGATGTGCGCACGCTGATGCGCGTGGCGCCGCTGAGCTCCGCCCAGCTCGACCAGATCATCGCGCAGCGCGCGGCGGCAGCCGTGGTGGGGCAGCCGCCGCCGCCCGTCGTCCCGCCCGAGCGCCCGCTGCCTCCGGCGGCATACCCCGGCGCGTCAGCCCCGAGGCCGGGCGCCGCCCCGAGCCCCAAGGCAGCCCCGGCCGCCCCCGCGGCGCGCGCCCACGCGCCGGTCCCGCGCGGGCGCGTTCCGGGGATGGGGGCGGTCCCGCTGACCCAGTCGTTCGGCGACGACGGCGACGAGGACGCCATGACCGTCATGCGGGAAGGTTCGCCCCTGGACCTCCAAGGCGGTACCGGGGCGGCGGCGGTCCCGGCGCCGCCGCGCTTCGGAGGAACGGCGTCCGTCGCGCACCGCGTGGGCGGCGCCGCGCGGCCCGGATCGGGCGCGGCGTCGCCGGCCGGTGGCCATCGCGAGCAGCCCGCCGTCGGGGTGCCAGCGCCGCCGTTCGTCGGTCGCGATCGCCCGGGCCCAGGGCGCGACGCGCCTGCGGGACGGCTTCTGCAGAGCGACGCCATGCCGTTCCTCGGCGACATCGACGACGACATCCACGACGAGCCCACGCTGGATGCGCCCACGGTCGTCGATGACGAGGACGACGAGGACGACGTCCCGACGCGGGCACGGGAGGCGCCAGTCACACCCCCCGTGCCGCACCACGTCACGGCTGTGGCGCCTTACAGCGCGCCGCAGGCGCTCGACGAGGGGACGTCGAGAGGTCGCTCCCCCGCAGCGCCGCTTGCCCCCGCAGCGGCGCTCGCCGCCGCAGCGCCGCTCGACCGAGCGGCCGGGGCGCCGGCGGTGACCGCGCCCGGCAGCGCCGACGGGAGCAGCGGGGTGCTCGGCCCGAGCTCCGCTGCCGTGGGGGCGCCCGGCCCGTCGCAGCAGGCCTCGCCGCCGCCGAAGAGCGCCGTCGCCGCGCCGCCGAGCGCCGTCGCCGCGCCGCCGAGCGCCGCTCCAGCGCAGCGGGCGCCAGCGCAGAGCTCAGCCGCGCCGGCGTCGCCCCTCGGGATGCCCGACAGCAGCAGCTTTGCCACCGACGACGCGCCGCCCGACCGCTCGGGGCGGCTCGGGATCATCATCGCGGTGGTGGTGGCGATCCTCCTGGCGGTGGGGGCGATGCTGTTCGCCGCGCAGCTCGGCCTGCTGGGGGCCGCGCCCGCCGCGCCCGGCGTCGGGGCGAGCGATGCCGTCCCCGCGCCGACGGTCGCCGCGGTCGCCCCGCGCCTGCGGCCGGGTCGCCGCCTTGTGGAAGCTCTGGATCTGGGCGTCGAAGCCGCCCATGTCCACGCGCTGGAGCGCCTCGGGCCGGAGGCCTGAGCGCTGCGCGACCGCCTCGGTCCGCTCGGGGAACGGCGAGATCCACACCAGCCTGCCGCCCGGTGCGAGCGCGCGCGCGGCGCCCTCGACGAAGCGATCGAGCATGGCGTCGAGATCTCCCGTGCGCTCGACGCGCCTCCCCAGGGGCGGGTTGGTCAGGATCAGCGTGGGAGCGTCGCCCGGAGGCGGCGCGCCGCACGCGTCGCGCTGGAGGAGCTCCGCGCCGCGCGCGCCCGCGGCGTCGAGGTTCTCCCGCGCGATCTGCAAGGCACGGGGGTCGCGATCCGAGCCCACGAGCCGCCGGTACGGCCCGAGCAAGGCGCGCTCGCAGAGCTCCAGGCCCGAGCCGACGAACGGATCCCAGACGACGTCGTCGGCGCGCACCCCCGCGATGCGCGCGAGCGCCGCCGCGATCGTCGGGTGCGACGCCGCGGGCACGTCGCCCCGGCGGTACGCGAACCGCGGATCGGGCAGGCGCGGCGCGAGCTCGACGCGGACGCGGCCAGCGCCCTCGTGGACGACAACGTCCCACGTGCTCTGGGTGGGATCGTTCACGAGCTCCGGGGCCTCGGCCTCCACCGCCGCCGCCACGCGGAACACCGCTGCCCGGCGCTTGCCGCCGCCGGCCCAGTCGATGCGGTAGCGGATCGCGCCGACGGTGAAGCGGCGCAGGATCTCGCGCGACTCCCGCGAGGCCAGCCGCTCGGCGACGGCCGCGGCGAGATCGGCGCCCCCGTCGAGCTTCCGCAGCGGCAGCGGGAGCGCGAACGACAGCATCGTGCGCGCCCCGAACAGGACGTCGAGGCGGCCGCTCAGCATCACCTCGACGCGCGTGCCGCCGCAGGGATCGCTCCGGAGCTCGGGGACGAGCGCCCCGCCGGGAGAGCCCTTGTCCAGCGCCGCGAGCTCCTCGGCGAGGATCGCCTCGAGCCCGCGCCGGCACCGCACCGCCACGCGGACGGGGCGCTCCGGCGCGCGATCGCCGGCGATCTCGGACGGCTCGCCGCGCGACAGGGTCCGCCTCGCCAGGAGCTCGGCGCGCGCGCGCACGCCGGCGACTTCCTCGTCGCCGCCGAGCTCGGCGAGCACGTCGAGCGCGGCGCCGCCGCCGACCTTGCCGAGCGCGTCGATCAGCGCGCGGCGGACGTCGGGCGAGCCCTCGCCGCGCGCGGCCTCGGCGAGCGCCTGCTCGACCAGCGGCCGCCCCGGATCGGCCGCGGGCAGCTTGCCGAGCGCCACCGCCGCCATGCGGCGCGTGCGGCGATCGTCGTCGCGGAGGCAGGCGATCAGGTGGCCGCGCGCCCGCTCGGCGACCGCGGGGTCGAGCGGCGCGGCGGCCATCAGCTTGCCGACGAGCCGGGTGAGCGGCGCGCGCAGCGACGGCGCCGCGTCCGCCGAGCGCTCGAGGGCGGCGGGCAGCGCGGCCGCCCCCGCGCGGCGCAGCGCCCGCTCGGCCAGCTCGGCGGGCTCGCCGGCCGCCTCGAGCAGGGCCATCAGGGCGGCGAAGTGACGGCGGCCCGGCGTGAAGCCCGGGTCGGAGAGCGCGCGCTGGAGGTCGGGATCGGGCGTGGCGGGGGGGCTCATCGGGTCTGGGATCTCCGCGTTTTCATGGGGATCCCGGCGGGCGCAGCCGGCCGGGAGCCAGGACACCTGCGCCGGTCGCCGCGCGCGCTCGACTTTCGCGACAAGCGCGGCGTTCCGGCAAGCTCTTTCAGCGCCGGGCCTCTTGGCGCTCTCGTTTTCGGTGCCCGGGTCGCTAGAGTTCCACCATGCCGGATCTGAGCCAGGTCATCCCGCGGACGGCCTCGCCGCACGACGTGCTGCGCGCGGCGCTCGGCGCGCTCGAAGCGGGGCGGCGCGTGGTGCTCGCCTCGGTGGTGGCGCGGCACGGCTCGGCGCCGTCGACGCCCGGGCAGAAGCTCTGCCTGTTCGACGATCTCACCGCGATCGGCACGATCGGCGGCGGCGCCGTCGAGCGGGCGGCGCTCGGGATCATGGGGCGCGCGCTCGACGAGCTCGTCAGCGCGCCGAAGCTCGAGACGTTCCGTCTGGGCCCGAGCCTGGGCATGTGCTGCGGCGGCGCCGTCGAGATCCTCATCGAGCCCATGCTGCCCGCCGCGCACGTCCTCGTGATCGGCGCCGGGCACGTGGGCGCGTTCGCCGCACCCCTGCTCGCCTCTCTGGGCTTCCGGGTCACCCTGTGCGACGCGCGCGCCGCTGCCGCCGACCCCGCCCGCGTGCAGCTGCCCGCGCCGCTCGCTGGCGCGTTGCCCGCGCACGACGGCGCGCAGGAGGAGCCCGGGCCGGCGCTCGGCGAGCAGGTGCGGGTCGTGCTTGCAGACCACGACGATCCCGAGGTGACGGCGGGCATGCCGAGGGACCTCGGCGAGGCGGCTGTGCTCGTCATGACGCACGATCACGGGCTCGACCAGGCGGCGATCGAGTGGGCGCTCGCGCGGGGCTTCGGCTACGTGGGCGGGGTCGGGAGCCGGGCGAAGGCCGCGCGCACGCGCGCGCGGCTCGAGGCGAAAGGGGTGGCGGAACGCGACGTCGCCCGGGTCAGGATGCCGGTCGGCCTCGACATCGGGGCGCGCACGCCCGCCGAGATCAGCGTCGCCCTCGCCGCGGAGCTGGTCGCCTGGCGCGCGGGGCGGCGGCGCGCGCGGTGGATGCCGGCCGCCTCCGCGCCGGCGGGGGAGGAGCAGGCTGAATGAAGGTGATCACGATCGTGCTCGCCGCGGGCGCGGGCAAGCGGCTCGGGGGGCCGAAGGCCCTGCTGGCCTGGCCCGCGGCGATGAAGGGGGGGCCGGAGCGGCCGCTGGCGATCGCGCACGCGGAGGCGCGCCTTGCGGCCGAGAGCGCGCGGGTGCTCGTGGTGGTGCGCAGCTCCGTCTTCCATGCGCTGCTCGCCCACGTGCGGCCGGGCGTCGATCTGGTCTCGTGGACCGCGCCCGACGACCTCGGTCCGGCCGGCTCGCTGGCCGTCGCCGCGCCGCGCATCGGCGACGCCGACGCCGTCGTCGTGACGCCGGTCGACGTGCCGCCCGCGAGCGCCGCGACGGTGGCGCGGCTGCTCGCCCGCCTCGACGCGAGCGCCTCCTCCGCGGCGCCGCCGCTCGCGGTGCGGCCGCGTCACCTCGGCCGTGGCGGCCACCCGGTCGTGCTGCGCGCGGAGGCGCTGCAGCGCTACCTCGAGGCGGATCCACCGCCGCTACGGGACCACCTGAGGGCGCTCGGCGACAGGTGCGTGGACGAGGAGGTGGACGATCCGGGGGTGCTGCACGACCTGAACGTTCCGGTCGACGTGATCCGCGTGCTCGGCGGACCGCCCCGCTTTCTGGCCTGAAGGCTGGCGGGGATCGCCGACTCCACACATCGCATGGCGCGGCGCGCCCGGGTCGACGTGGCCCGGGGGACAGGGCTATCGTCAACAAGGAGGAGCACACGAATGGCGACGAGCCCTCCAGCTTCAGCGAGCGCCGTGGGGACCAGCGTGCCCCGCACCGACGGCCCCCCCAAGGTCACGGGGGCGTCGCGCTACGTCGACGACATCCCGGCGATGCCGGGAGAGATCTTCGGGCGCACCGTGCGGAGCCCGGTGCCGCGCGGGATCCTCCGGGGCGTGCGGTTCGATCCCGCGTTCGACTGGAGCGACGTCACGGTGGTGCTCGCCGAGGACGTCCCGGTCAACGTGGTCGCGCTGATCCTGGACGATCAGCCGATCCTCGGCACCGGCAAGGTGAACCACGCCTACGAGCCGATCGCCCTGCTCGGCTGCGCGGATCGGCTGAAGCTCGCGCGGGCGGTCCAGGCCGTCACGCTCGACATCGATCCGCTGCCGCCTTTGCTCGACGCGCGCGACGCGCTGGACGGCAAGGAGATCATCTGGGGGACCGACAACGTCCTCAAGCGGTACCTCATCACGAAGGGGCGCGCCGACGCCGAGCGGGAGCGCGCGGAGGCCGCCATCGACGCGGCGCTCGCGCGCTGCGACGTGGTCGTCACCGGGACGTACGCCACGCACCACCAGGAGCAGCTCTACATCGAGCCGCAGGGGGTCATCGCCTGGTGGGACGAGGCGGGCGCGCACGCGACGGGCTCGATCCAGTGCCCGTTCTACGTGCAGAAGGCGTTCCTGAAGGCGTTCGGGCTCCCGCCCGACCAGATCCACATCACCCAGTCGGTGACCGGGGGCGGCTTCGGGGGCAAGGAGGAGTACCCGTCGATCATCGCGCTCCACGCGGCGCTCCTCGCCAAGAAGAGCGGCCGCCCGGTGCGGATGATCTACGACCGGACGGAGGACATCGAGGCGACGACGAAGCGCCACCCGGCGTTCTCCGAGATCACGAGCGGCTGCGACCGGGACGGGACGCTCCGCGCCCTGAAGACCCGGATCCTCATGGACGGCGGCGCGTACGCGACGCTGACGCAGGTGGTCCTGTCGCGCGGAGCCCTCCACGCGTCGGGCGCCTACCGCTGGGACGACGTCTGGATCGAGGCGACCGCGGTGGCGACGAGCACGCCGCCGAACGGCGCCTTCCGCGGCTTCGGCGCGCCGCAGACGATCTGGGCGATCGAGCGGCACCTCGACCGC
Organism: Sorangium sp. So ce1128; assembly: GCA_051717205.1. Taxonomy (GTDB): domain Bacteria; phylum Myxococcota_A; class Polyangia; order Polyangiales; family Polyangiaceae; genus Sorangium. The sequence goes on along the minus strand of CP181432.1, from coordinate 11,092,655 downwards.
GTGGCGCGAGAGCTCGGCTGCGATCCGCTCGACCTGAAGGCGAAGAACGTGCTGCGCCCCGGCGACGCGACCGCGACGGGGCAAGTGCTCCGCGCGAGCGTCGCGGGCGAGGAGTGCATCGCGAAGGCGATCGCGGCGAGCGGCTACCGGCAGAAGCGCGCGGCGGGGCCGGTCGTGCGAGGGCGCGTGGCGCGCGGGGTCGGGCTGTCCGTGTTCATGCACGGCGCGGGCTTCACCGGGTCGGGCGAGCGCTACTACAAGGGCAAGGTCGCGCTGGATCTCGCGCCCGGCGGGCGGCTCCGCATCCGCACGGCGTCCACCGACATCGGCCAGGGGACGGAGACGGTGTTCCGGCAGATCGCCGCGGACGCGGCGGGGCTGCCGATCGATCGGGTCGAGTTCGCGGTGCCGTGCACGACGACCGTGCCCGACTCGGGGCCCACCGTGGCGTCGCGCACGGTGATGGTGGTCGGCTCGATCCTCGAGGCCGCGGCGCGCGAGCTTGCGGGCCGCGTGCGCGAGGAGCAAGAGGCGGCACGGCTGCAGCGCGGCGCGCAGGCGGTGCCGGACGGCGCGGCGCCGGCGCTGACCTTCGAGGAGGCGGCGGACAGGCTGCTCGCCCGCGAGGGGCAGGTGACGTCGCTGAAGCAGTACGAGCCGCCGGCCTACGTGCGCTGGGACGACGAGGCGTACAAGGGGGACGCGTACCCTTGCTTCGGCTGGGCGTGCGACGTGGCCGAGGTCGAGGTCGACCTCGACACCTTCGAGGTGACGGTCGTCGACTTCTGGTCGGCCACCGACGTGGGCAAGGCGATCCACCCGGTGATGTGCAAGGGGCAGATCGAGGGCGGCAGCCTGCAGGCGATCGGCTGGGCGCTCTCCGAGGAGATCGTCTGGCAGGGCGGCAAGATCAGGAACCCGCGGATGACCAACTACATCATCCCGACGTCGCTCGACGCGCCGCCGTTCCACGTCGTCCTGGTCGAGGAGCCCTTCCCGTTCGGTCCTGGCGGCGGGGCCAAGGGCATCGGCGAGATGCCGATGGACGGCGGCGCGCCCGCCATCGCCGCGGCCGTGGAGCACGCGACGGGGATCGCCGCGCGCTCGCTGCCGCTCACGCCGGAGCGCCTGTTCGAGGCGGCGCGCGGCGCCGCAGCGCCGCAGCAGGCGGCGGGGGGAGGGGATCGCGCATGAAGGTATCGCTCGTCGTCAACGGCTCGCCGCGCGAGGTCGACCTGCCGCCGCTCTCCCGGCTGCTCGACGCGCTCCGGGGGCCGCTCGGGCTCACGGGCACGAAGGAGGGGTGCGCGGAGGGCGAGTGCGGCGCGTGCACGGTGCTGATCGACGGCGACCCCGTGAACGCCTGCCTCGTCGCGATCGGGCAGTGCGAGGGGCGGCACGTGACCACGGTCGAGGGGCTCGCCGGCGCCGGTCATCTGTCGCCCCTCCAGCGCTGCTTCATCGAGGAGGGCGGCGCGCAGTGCGGGATCTGCACGCCCGGCATGCTCCTCGCCGCCGAGGCGCTGCTCGCGCGGAACCCGGCGCCGTCGGAGCTCGACGTGCGCGAGGCGCTCGCGGGCAACCTGTGCCGCTGCACGGGCTACCAGCGCATCGTCGAGAGCGTCCGCGCCGCGGCGGCGCTGCGCCGCGGCGGGGGAGGGGCGGCGCCGTGAGCATCACCGATCTCCGCCTGTTCGAGATGCGGCGCGTCTCCGGCCTCGGCCCGCTGTGCGAGCTCGTGGCCGAGCAGGCCGCGCTCGGCGCGCCGGTCGCGCTCCTGGCGGGCGGCACCGACTGGGTCGTCGAGCAGGAGCTCAGGCCTCCGCTCGAGCTCCCGGCGGGCGCCGGTCCGGCGGGGCCGCCGCTCGTCGTCGACGTGTCGCGGCTCGCGGATCTGCGCGGCGTCTCGCTGTCCGGCGGCACGCTGCGGGTGGGCGCTGCGACGACGTACCTGGAGATGCGCCGGAGCGACGTGATCCTGGAGCGGGCGCCGCTCCTCGCCCGGATGAGCCGCGACGTGGGCGCGGTGCAGATCCAGGCGCGCGGCACGCTCGGCGGCAACCTCGCCACGGCGTCGCCGGCCGCGGACGGCGTCGCGGCGCTCGCCGCCTACGACGCGACCGTCGTGGTGCAGAGCGTCCGCGGGGAGCGGCGCATCCCGATGAGCTCCCTGCAGACGGGGTACAAGCGCACGTCGCGCGCGCCGGACGAGGTGATCGTGGCCGTGGAGATCGCGCTGCCGGAGCCCGGATCGCCCTGGTACTGGCGGAAGATCGGCGCGCGGCGGGCGCAGGCGATCTCGAAGGTCGCGCTCGCGGGCGTGGCCGAGGTGCGGTCCGGTCGGCTCGCGCGGCTCGGGCTCGGGATGGCGTCGGTCGCGCCCACGACGGCGCTCCTGCCGAGCGTGCGCGCGCTCTGCCTCTCGCGCCCCCTCGCCGAGCTCACCCCGGCGGAGGTGGACGCGGCGGTGGCGCAGGACATTTCGCCCATCGACGATGTGCGCTCGACGCGGGCCTACCGGGAGCACTGCGCGCGCGGGGTGGTGCGAGAGCTCCTGCGGCAGCTCGGCGCGCCGGTCTGATCACTCCATCCAGTCGAGCTGAGCGACCTCAAGACGACGGCTGCGCCCGCCCGGGCGCGTCGGCCGCTCGCGCGGCGGCAGCGCGGGCGAAGGATCGATGTCATGGCAGCGAGCGCACTGCCGCGGGGTGTTGGTCCCGGTCTGAAAGATGGTGATGCAGCTGCAAGCAGGGCAGATCATGCCGATGTCGTGGTTCATGAGCACTCCTCGACGACGAACGCTCCGGGGCGGCCCGAGCGGCGGGAAGATGCGCTGAAGGAGAGACGCGCAGGCGACGGCGCTGCAACATCGCGTGGAAGCGAGAGCTCTCCGGGGTTGCGGCGGCGTCCACGAGCTCGGCCAGCCGGCCAGCGGACCGAGATCGCCGTAGGAGCACGGGCAGCGACGAAGCCCGCGGCGCGCGGGCGCCGCTGCCGCCGCGTCAGAGCAAGGTGAGAAGGCGCCGGGCGCGGGCCTCCGCTGACTTGATGATCTGCTCGGACTCGAGCTCGGGTATCTCGAGCTTCTTGCACAGCGCAGCGATGTACTGCTTCTCCGCGTCGTGCTGCTCGCCGTCGACGAAGGTGAGCAGCACCGCGTGCTGGAGCAGCGCGCGGCGATCCTCGCCGCCGAGCTCGCCGAGGGGCACGTCGTCCAGGGTCCTCCGCTCGGCGGCGTAGGCGCGGATCTCCCCGGCCTGCTCCTCGTTCGCCTCGAACGCCGCGATCAGCCCCTCCACCATCTCGCGCTCGGCGTCGTGGAACTCGCCGTCCGCCCACGCCACGCTCACGAGCGACTTCACGATCGCCATGCTCTGCTCTTGCATGGCGACGAGTGTCGTCGCTCCCCCTGGGCAACGTCAATCGTGAGGGGGCGGCGTCCTCGCCTCCGCGCGCGGCACGGCGCGGAGCGCGCCGCGTGCGAGCGGCTCCGCGAGCGAGGCGAAGAGCTCGGGCCGCAGCGCTCCGACGAGCACGGCGCAGAGCAGGGCGAGCGCGACGAGCGCGAGCCACAAGGAGAGCCCCTTGCGGCGCGGGGTCACCAGGGGCACAGGCGGCCTGCTGCTTTCGTCCAGCGCGGTCTGCCCGGCGTCGGGCGCGGGGCCCTCGGACGGAACGGGGCGCCTCGCCTCGGCGAGGGGCGAGCGCGCGTCCGGGAGTGCGCGCCCGGCGGTCGCGGAGAGGGCCACGACAGGGGGCGGCGTGAGGGTGAGGTCGAGGCCCGCGAGCGCCTTCATGCTGCGCGCCGCGCGCCGCTGCGCGCTGTGCTCCGACTGCGCCACGAAGCGCGCAACGAGCTCGTCGACGCGGGACGTGCCTGCGCCGTCCGCTGGGGGGCGCGCGCTCCGGGATCGCCGCGAGGCGCTCCACACGATCGCGTCGATGGGGCTCAGGCCCGCCGGGCACGGCTCTTCCGCCGGCTCGACGTCGGCAGGCGGCGCGCCGGCGTGGGCGGCCGTCGTGACCTCGGCCTGCGGCGACGGCGAGGCCTCGGCCGGCGCCGGCACAGCTGCCAGGGGCGCGGGGGCTGCCGCAGCCAGCGCGTCGTCGCCACGCTGCGCCGGGATGGGCCAGGGCAGTGTGTGCCGCGCGGCCGGCGTTTCCTCGAGCGAGGCGACGCTCGCTCGAGGACCGACGGACACGGCGGCGGCCTCGCGATGGCGATGGACGAGGGGCCAGCCGCTGTAGGCCGGGGTGACCTGGAGCGCGGCTTCCGCCTCGAGCAGGAAGTGGATGGCGGGCGCGCGCGCGGTCTCGACGGCGTCCGGCGCGCTGTCGGTGATGCCTGCGGGCGCGTCGGCGGCTGCGTCGGCGGGCGCGTCGGCGGCTGCGTCGATGACGTCGGCGGGCGCGTCGGCGGCTGCGTCGATGACGTCGGCGGGCGCGTCGGCGGCTGCGTCGATAGCGTCGGCGGGCACCTCCATGGCTGCGTCGATGACGTCGGCGGGCACCTCCATGGCTGCGTCGATGACGTCGGCAGGTGCTTCCGTCACGCTGGTGACCGCGGCGCTCTCGGCCGCCACCATCTCTTCCCAGACGGCGGTGGCCACGGTCGGTGTCGGCTCCTGCGAGAGCGGTACGACGCCGGCGGGGTCCGGGGAGAGCTCGACGAGGATCGACTCGGAGGGCGTCGGCTCCTGCGAGAGCGACACAACTTCCGTGGGGTCCGGGGAGAGCTCGACGAGGATCGACTCGGAGGGCGTCGGCTCCTGCGAGAGCGACACAACTTCCGTGGGGTCCGGGGAGAGCTCGATGAGGAGCGCCTCGATTCCCTCGGGGCTCGTGAGCGCTTCCCGGCACGCTGCACCGTCGCAGCCGGCAGGCGACAACGCGGGCATCGCGCGCGTCTCGGCGGCCACGGCGGCCGGCGCGCTGGGCGCGATCGGCGCCACGGGCGCGACCGCGCGCGCAGGTTCGATGAGCTCCGGGACGACCGGGATCTCGACCAGCGCCGCTGCCGTCTCGATCTGGACCACCGCCTGCACCACGGTGGGCGTCGGCTCCGGGAAAACCTCGGACTTCTCGCCGGGATGCGTCGCGTGTGCAGGCGCCGGCGCGACCTCGGAAGGCGGCTCGACCACCGCGGCTCTGGCAGCGATCTCGTCAGGATCGCCCCCGAGCGCGGGGGCCGGGAGCGGCAGCCCCGCGGTCTCGCACGCGACCAGCCCGGGGCTGAGCGTCAGCTCCACGATCGCTGGCGCAACCGGCCCAGGGCTGAGGGTGAGCTCCACGACCGCTGGCGCGAGCGGCGCGACCGGGATCTCCCCGCGCTGCGCACCGCCGACCTCGGCGCGCGGCGCAGCCGCGGCGTACGCCGGTCGCACCGGCTCAGCTGGCTGCTCGTTCGCCGCCGGCTGCTCGTTCGTCGCCGGCGCCGGCGGCGCCGCCTGGACCTCCGCGCGCGCGCGCTTCAGCCGGCCGGCCTCCTTGGCGCGCAGCGTCTCGCGGGCGAGCCGCGCCAGCGCGCGCCGCGCGGCGTTGCGGTTCACCGGGATCAGCGCGGCCTCGAGCTCCCGCGCGACCGCATCCGGGTCCTGCTCCGCCGCGGGGCGCGGGCGCGCCGTCGCCGCGAGGTTCGGCATGCTGCCGGCGGACGCGGCGAGCAGCCGCGCGAGCAGGTCGCGCAGGAGCCGCGCCGCCTCGGCGGGCGCCACCGGCTCGCCGCGCGAGCGCACCGTGACCGTGCCCTCGGTCGTGAGCAGCACCGCGCGATCGTCGAGCCGGAGCGGCAGCCGCGACGTCGCGTCGCCGACCGCCAGCGCCAGATACCCCGACGTCTCCGGCACCAGCGAGGCGCACCGCGCGTGCGCCGCCGCGAGGACCTCGTCCAGCGTGACGCACGCGCTCACGAGCGCCCCCGCGCCGCCGCGCTCGACCTGTCCCCGCGCGCCGGCCTGACCGGCACGCCCGCCGCCTCGAGGTACGCCTTCGCCTCGCCGATCGTGTACTCGCCGTCGTGGAAGATCGACGCCGCGAGCGCGGCGTCCGCGCCGCCCTCGACGAGCCCCGCCCGCAGGTGATCCAGCGTCCCGACGCCGCCCGACGCGATCACCGGGACCGGCACGGCCCGCGCGATGGCGGCGGTCAGCAGGAGGTCGTACCCGTCCCGCGTGCCGTCGCGGTCCATGCTCGTGATGAGCAGCTCCCCCGCGCCCGCGCGCGCGATCTCCTCCGCCCACGCGACCGCGTCGCGCCCCGTGTCCCGCCGGCCGCCGTGGGTCACCACCGTCCAGGCCACGCGCGAGGGATCCGCGATTCGGCGCGCGTCGATCGCCACCACGATCGCCTGGGTGCCCCACCGGTCCGCGGCGCGCCGCACGAGGTCGGGATCGTTCACCGCGGCCGTGTTGATCGCCACCTTGTCCGCCCCGGCGTGGAGGAGCGCCTCGATGTCCTGCTCGGACTTGACCCCGCCGCCGACCGTGAGCGGCGTGAACAGCACGTCCGCCGTGCGCGCCACGACGTCCAGGATGATGCCGCGCTTCTCGTGCGACGCGGTGATGTCGAGGAACGTGATCTCGTCCGCGCCCTCGGCGTCGTAACGGCGGGCGGCCTCCACGGGATCGCCGGCGTCCCGCAGCCCCACAAAGCGGACGCCCTTCACGACGCGGCCGTCCTTGACGTCGAGGCACGGGATGATGCGCTTCGCGAGCATACGTCCGCGTTAGCGTACCCGCCGCGTCCGGGCCAACTGTTGCGCGGCGCGCCGCCCGCCGCTGCCGGCGGCGTGGAGAGCGCCCGCCCGCGCCCTTGCTGGCGTTTCCGGCAGCGGGGCCGGCGCCGCGGCGGACCGGATCGCCCGGAGCCTGACCGCGCCGCGGTTCCTCGCTACCATGGCGCCATGCATTGCCCGCATTGCGGGAAACCGATCCCCGAGGGCTCGATGGCGTGCCCGCACTGCGGCGCCGCGCTGGGAGCCGCGGGTCCCCACGGCCTGAAGCCCGTGGCCCGCACCATGGTCGGCGTCGCGCTCCCCGATCTGCTCCGGCAGTCACCGCCCGTCCCGGCCGAGCCGGCCGGCGCGGGCCGCGGCAGGGCCGCGCTGCCGCCCATGGCCGGCGCGCCGGGCGCTGGCTCACGTACCATCGTCGGCATGCCCGCCGCGGTGTTCGGCGCGGCGCCTGCGCAGCCGGACCCGCGCCTCGGCGGGGGCACGCTCGTCGTCGGGACCCCGGCCGCAGCCGCTCCGGGAGCGCGCCTCGAGGCGCCTGCCGCGCCGTACCCCGCCGCGCCGCACCACCCGGCGCCGCACCACGCATTGCCAGGCATGCCGCCGCTCGATCACACCATGCCGATCGCGCCGGCCCTCGGCGCCGCGCGCGGCCCGGCGCTCCCGCCCGCCGCGTCCCGCACGCTGGTCGGCGTCGCCCGTCCCGGCATCGCGCCGCTCGCGCCCGGCGCCCCGGCCGGGCTCGACCCCGAGCCCGAGCCCGAGCTCGACGCGCGCTACCAGCCGGCCGCAGAGCTCGGCGCGACGATCGCGCCCGCGCGCTTCCGCGCCCCGGCGCTGCCGAACCCGGCGCTCATGCACCCGCAGCGCCTGAAGCACCGCCTCGGGCCGCCGCCGCCCAGGAAGCGCGCCCGCACCTCGCGCCGGGCCGTCGCGGTGGTCGCCGCGGGCGGCGTGCTCGCGCTGGGCGCGGTGCTGTTCGCGCTGCTCTGGCCGAGCGCGCCCCCGGTCACCGCGCGCGCCCGCGCCGACGCCGGCGGCCGCGAGGTCATCGAGCTCCGGTGCGACAGCTGCCCCGACGGCACGGCGGTCTCCATCGGCGAGGGCCGGGCGACCATCGCCGGCCGCGTGGCGCAGATCCCGCTCGCGAGCCCGCTCTCCGTCGGCGAGAACCGGATGAAGGTCGCGATCGATCGCCCCGGGAGCGGGCGCGACGAGACGGTCGGCGTCTCGATCCACGTCGCCTACCGGATCCGCCCCGACCTCGGCACGCTGCAAGGGGAGCGCCCCTCGATCCAGGTCGTCGTCGAGGCGAGCAAGGGCACGCAGGTGGCCCTCGACGGCAAGGAGGTCGCGCTCGCGAGCGGCCGGGCGATCGAGTCGATCGACGTCACCGAGTCGATCACGGGGCTCTCGGACGAGGCGAAGACGCTGAGCCGGCAGGTGCGGTACACCGTCACGCCGCCCGACGGCCCGCGCGAGCAGGGCGTTGTGAGCGTGGCGGTCGGCATCGTCCCGCTCTCCATCGAGGCGCCCGGCCCGAGCGTGGTCATCGACAAGGAGAGCTTCGTGCTGGCCGGGCGCACGGCCCGCGGCGCGCAGCTCCTCGCCGGCGGGCACCCGATCGCGGTTCGCCCCGACGGCTCGTTCGCGCACGTGATGAACGTCTCGTCCGTGGGCGCGACCCAGTTCGAGGTGCGCGCGAAGATGCAGGGCATGGCGCCGCGCATCGCGAAGATCGCGGTGCGCCGGGTCGACCGCATCGAGACGGCCGCCAGGGAGTTCGCCGGCCGGAGCCCCATCGGGTACGCCGAGCTCGCAGCCGGGGGCAAGGACCACATCGGCAAGCCGATCGCGCTGACCGGCGAGGTCCTCGAGACGCGCCGGCAAGGCTACTCGACGCTGATCCTGCTCTCGGTGTCGCCCGCGTCCGGCTGCAAGGAGGGCGGCGCGACCGCCGCGAGCGCGAGCCCCGGCGCCGCGCTGGGCGCTCCGGGGGCGTGCAAGGTCCGGCTCGTTCACGGCGCGGAGAACCCGGCCCAGCGCGGCGACACCCTCACCGCCTACGGCACCGTGGCGCCCCCCTTCACGGCGCCGGACGGCGCCGCGGTCCCCGAGGTGTCGGTCGAGTTCACCCTGAAGGGTGCCCGGTGAGCGCCGCGCGCGCGACAGAGCGCCGGCCGCGCCGCTTCTGCCGGGCGGGCCTCGCCGCGGCCGCGGCCCTGCTCCCGGCCGCGGCGCCGCTCGCCTTCGCCGACGCCGTGGACACGAGCCGGCCGCACACCATCGTGGTCGGCGCGCCCCGCGGCTTCGCCCCGAGCGAGCGCCTCGACGCGCGCCGCACCGGCCGCTCCGCGGCGCGGCTGCCGTTCCCCGCGCGGGAGGCCTGGCGGCGGCAGCTCCGCGGCGGCATCGACGCGGCGCCGCTCGCCGACGCCGAGGGCGACCTCGTCCTCACGCTGACGATCCCCGAGGTCGTCAAGCTGGGCGCGGACGGCCGGGAGCGCTGGCGCGTGCGCATCGGCGACAGCGCGCCGCTCGCGCCCGCCGTGATCACGAGCGACGGCACCGTCGCGATGATCACCTCGTCCGGCGTCGCCCTCGGCCTCACGCCCGCGGGGGGCGTACGCTTCGCTGTCCCCCTCGGCCTCCGGGGGCGCGACGCCGACGTGACGCCGCTCGCGCTCGACGACGGCGGGCTCGTGGCGGCCGTGGGGCGCTCGCTCGTCGAGCTCGCCGCTGACGGCAGCGTGCGCGCCCGCGCCGAGCTCCCCGATCGCGCGACAGGCGCCTTGCTGGCGGGTCCGGACGGCACGCTCGTGACCACCGAGTCGGGCGCGGTGCTTACATGGCGCCCGCCGAGCGCGCCCCGGCGGCTCGGCGAGCTCGGCGGCCTCCCTCGCCGCGGCGCCGCGCTGGCCGACGCCCGCACGCTGCTCGCGGTCGTCGACGGCCGCCGCCTTGTCGCGCTGGATCTGCCGACCGGGACCACCGGCGTCCGCGCCGGCAGCGCCTTCGGTGCGCTCGACGGGCCGCCCGCCGTGAGCGCCGGGGGCGTGGCCGTGGTCCTCTCGGCGGCCGGGCTGCTCCTCGGGATCAACGCCGCGGGCGACGAGGCGCTCCGGGTCGCCATCGACCGACCTCCGGCCACCCCGCCGGCCGACGCGGGGCTGTCCGGCCTCCTCGGCCCGGTGGACGCGAAGCCGAGCCCGCCGGTCGTGATCGACCGCGCCGGCCGCGTCGGCTTCGCGCGCTCGGGCGGCCGCGCCGGCGTCGTCGAGGCGGACGGCAACGTCTCGATCGCCGCCGAGCGGATCTGCTCCACCCCGGTCGCCGTCGTCCCGGCCGGCGAGGAGCGGATGGCGGTCGCGTGCCGCGACGGCACCGTGGTGATGCTGGCGCGCTGAGCGCTGCGCTCCGCCCCGGCGCCGCCCTGCCGCCGGCCGCGCGCGGCCGGCGCCTGTGATCAACCGATCAGCTGTCCCAGCCGGGCGTCTCCGGGTTCCACTTCCTCCAGCTGCCGTCGTCGTCCCAGTACAGATCGCGCGTGCCCGCGACCGTCTTGAACCGCGCGGTCGTGATCTGCTCGTCGAGCGCGGCCGCGTCGGCTTCCTCGTACAGGGGCGCGGCGAGCGCGCTGTCGGGCAGCATGTGCATGGTGACCACGAACTCGTCGGCGTTCGCCTCGGCGACGCAGAACCCGTTGCTCGCGGCCTTGCAGAAGGCGAGGCGCGGGTTGAGCTCCGTCGTGCCGTCGGCCGTCGTGCTCTCGACGAGGAGCTGCTCGATGTTGTCGGCGATGTTCGCCGAGCTGGCGACGTCCTTCAGAACCGGATGGGCCGCCACCTGCTTCCGCAGCAACGAGCGGTACGTGGCCGACGAGATCGCCGCGACGACGAACTCCACGATGTTCATCGAGGAGGAGGTGTCCCCCGCCGGCGTCCCTGCAAGGAAGGCGTGCAGATCGCCCGTGATCGCCACCACGTTGTTTTGCGCGGCGAGCGTCCCGAGGATGTCGTTCCGCTCCTTGCGGAAGCCGTCCCAGCCGTCGCAGCTCATGTAAAAGCGCGGGGGGGGCGGCGGATTTTCAGGCGGCGGATCTTCAGGGGGATCTTCGGAGGAGGGGATTGTGATGTCGATGGTGAGCTGCGAAAGGCAGCACTCGTTCCCCCACACCTTCCAGGTGCTCTTGGACTTCTCGATCGTTTCCTTGAACCACGCGCTCTGCGCGTCCCCCATGACGGGGGCGTCCCCGGCGAACTCCGACACCGCGTCGAAGGCGTCCTTGAGCACGAAGTAACGAGACCCGAACTTGCTGAAATAGTCGGTCTTCCCGAGGTCGAAGTAGGAGACCCCGCGCTCGAAGAAGGCCATCTCGTCCTTGTCGATGAGAGGCAATTGCTCTTCCCGCTGCTCGTTCAGCTTCGCCACGACCGCGTTGATGAAGGTGGCGCTGATGATGCGGGGCCCCTCGCCCTGCGGGTACCCGAGGTCCGGGTCGAAGCCGAACGTGGGCGCGATCTCCTCGAACATCTGCTTGTAGATGCCGTCCTTGATGATATCGATGTCGCTGACGTAGGGGCTCGCAAACGGGGGCGGGTCTCCGTACATATCCACGAGCGGCGCCTGCATCACGATGACCTTCCCCGGGAACGCGTCCTCCGGGATCAGGTGATCCGCCCGGTAAGAGCGGAGATCCGTCATCACGAGGTGGACGTGCTTCCCGAAGGTGAAGTCCCGGTAGATGGTGATGTCTTCCGGGTACTTGGCCGCTCTGCTGTACTGGAAGTCTTCTCCCGTGCGGTAATCGACCGGCATGTACTCGAACCAGGCCTGGTTCGCCGCCTTGCGCCGGTCCTCGTCCCTCTCTGCATCTCGGCCGTCGAGATAGGTCGCCGTCGCGCCGTGGCAGTCGTCGGAGAACTCGTGATCGCTCCAGGCGGCGATCATCGGAAAGCGCTCGTGCACCCGCTGGAGCGCCCGGTCGCCCCGGTAGGTCCTGTAGAGCTCCCGGTAATTGCTCAGCGACCTCGCGGCGTGAAACTCGATGTCCTCCGCCGTCAGAGCGATGGCGCCGTTCACGTCGGAGAAGGCGATCGTGCGCCCCTGCGACGGGGCCTGGGAGCTCGGGTCACCGGTCGTCTCGTAGATGTAGTCCCCGAGGTGGACGACGAAGTCGATCGGCTGTCTCGCCAGGGCCGCATAGGCGTTGTAGAAGCGACCGACGTAGTCCTGACACGACACGAAGGCGAAGCGCACAGGCACGTCCGCGTCGGGCGCCGGCGCCGTCCGCGTCCGCCCGACGCGCGAGCTGAAGCAGCCATTTCCAGTCGTGTAGTAGAACCGGTAATAGTACGTGGTCCCGGGGCTCAGGCCGCTCACCTTGACCTTGACGCAGTGATCGAACTCCGCCCGGGCCGTCACGGGGGCCCGCGTCCCGCCCGACCCGGTGACGGCCACGGTGCTGGAGGTCAGCTTGAGCTCCACCAGCTGGGTGAACGCCTCGTCGAGCGCGACGACGAGCGCCAGGTTGAGATCCGTCTTCCGGTCGCCGTCGACCAGCCGGGTCCACAGCACGACGCTGTCGTGCCTCGGGTCCCCGGAGGCCACCGACTGGGGGAAGAACGCGTCGTCCTCGTTCACGTCGCACGCGCCGGTTATCCCCTCTTCATCGGAGCAGGCTGTCGGCACGACCACCGAGCCAGCGGTCACCAGGGTGGCGCGAAGAAAGTCTCGACGTCTCATCATCGATTGAAGTCCTCCAACGACCGATACACCCCGAGCGCTGCGCACGCAACGGCGGCGCCGGGGCTGCCGTCGCGCCGCCCGCCCGAGCGCTCCTCGGGATCGCCCGGGCGGCCCACGCCGCAGCATGGCGCCTCCCCGCGACGGGCGCGAGCGCTACTTGACGTGCCGAGTCAGGCGGCCTCTCGTGTGCGCCCGACCTGCTGAAAGCACACCATGTTCCAGACAAGCCTCTCCCCTGAAGCGCTGCGCGGCGCGCTCTCGCGCCTCCGCAGCGGGCATTCTGTTTTCGACCGCACCGGCGGCCGCGGCGCGTCGACGACGTGCCACACGCGCCAGCCGATCCATACCGTCTACGGCGGCGCCCACCTGTTCAAGGCCGACACGGCGCGAAAGCTCGGGGCGGTGGCGCTCGGCGCCCTCGAGGAGCACGCGCCCGACTTCGCCGCCTTCGCGCGGGCGCTCGGCCTGCCGGGGGCGGACGAGCTCCCGGAGGGCCCCGCCGAGGCGCTCGCCCTCGCGGCCGCGCTCGACGCCGGCGCCCTCCCGGCGGGCCCCGCCGCCGGGCCGGCGCGGCTCGCGCGCGCGGTGCACGCGCGCGTGCTCGACAAGCTCCGCCGCGAGCCCGTCGAGGACCTGCGCATCGATTTCGAGGACGGCTACGGCGTGCGCCCCGGCCACGAGGAGGACGCGCACGCCGCCGCAGCAGCGCGCGAGGTCGCCCTCGGCATGACCGCGGGCGGCCTGCCCCCGTTCCTCGGGATCCGCGTCAAGTCGCTGGGCGAGGCGTGCGCCGGGAGGAGCCTGCGCACGCTCGACATCTTCCTCTCCACGCTCGTCGCCGCGTCGGGCGGCGCGCTCCCGCCCGCCTTCGCGGTGACGTTGCCCAAGGTGGAGGTGCCCGAGCAGGTCTCCGCGCTGGCCGACGCGCTCGACGCGCTCGAGGCCGCGCTCGGCCTGCCGGGCGGCGCGATCCGGATCGAGCTCATGGTCGAGACGACGGCCTCGATCTTCGGCCCACGCGGCGAGATCGCGCTGCCCGGGATGGTCGACGCGGCCCGCGGGCGGTGCGCGGGGGCGCACTTCGGTGCTTACGACTACACGGCGAGCTGCGACATCACGGCCGCTCACCAGCACCTCGCGCACCCCGCGTGCGATTTCGCGCGGCACGTGATGCAGGTCGCGCTGGCCGGCTCGGGGCTCTGGCTCTCCGACGGCGCGAGCAACATCCTGCCCGTCGCGCCGCACCGCGCGCGGCCCGGCGGGGCGCCGCTCACACCGCAGCAGGCGGACGACAACCGGCGCGCGGTGGTGAGCGCGTGGCGGCTGAAGTACGGGCATGTCCGCCGCGCGCTCGAGAGCGGCTACTACCAGGGCTGGGATCTCCACCCGGCGGAGCTCCCGGTGCGCTACGCCGCTGTCTACGCCTTCTTCCTGGAGGGCGTCGAGGCGACCGCCGGGCGGCTGCGGAGCTTCATCGATCGGGCCGCCCGCGCGACCGTCGCCGGGACGGTGTTCGATGACGCGGCGACGGGGCAGGGGCTCCTGAACTTCTTCCTGCGCGCGATCAGCGCGGGCGCGATGACGGAGACCGAGGCGGCGGACCGGACCGGCCTCACGCCGGACGAGCTCCGGGAGCGCTCGTTTCATGCCATCGTGACGCGCCGGAGCGCGTGATATGACACGTCAGAAGCGGAAAGCATCGCGGGGATGCCTGGGCACCGGGGAGGAACGATGAGCGCGATCACGACGCACGTGCTGGACACGTCGCGGGGCCGCCCGGCGAGCGGCGTGCTGGTGGTGCTGGAGGTCGGCGACGGCGGCGGCTACCGGGAGGTCGGCCGCGGGACGACCGACGACGACGGCCGGCAGAGAGGCCTGCTCCCTCAGGGCGAGCGCCCCGTGCAGGGCACGTACCGGCTCACCTTCCACACAGGCGTCTATTTCGCGGCGCTCGGGTCCGAGAGCTTCTATCCCACCGTCTCGATCCTCTTCGAGGTCCGGGACCCGGCGCAGCACCATCACGTCCCGTTGCTGCTCAGCCCGTTCGGCTACACCACGTACCGCGGCAGCTGAGCGCGCGTTCGCGCGAGCGCGCCATCCTGCGGCGCGGTCGGTCGCGTGAGCAGGTCGTCCTTGTCCCGCCGGATCCTGCGGCGCGGTCGGTCGCGTGAGCAGGTCGTCCTTGTCCCGCCGGATCCTGCGGCGCGGTCGGTCGCGTGAGCCGGCTGCCCCTCGTGCGCTGCTCGATCGATCGTCGATTGCATCGCGGCGGCGGCGGCCCTGCCGGGACGCAGGGGGGTTGCGCACATGATACGATGGCCGGTGCCCGGCGCTGGGCCATTGGGAGGGGTGATGGTGGGCTCTCTACGAACTCGGTCGGGTGAATACCGGGGTTGCTGGCGCGCTGCTGGCTCGCTGGTGGTCGGGATGGCCGCGCTCTGGTCGGGGTGCGAGTCGAAGGAGCGGCGCTTCGTCGACGGAGGCGCCGCCTCGGGGGCTGGCACCGCGGGCGGTGCTGCAGGGGGTGGGCCGGCCGCTGCGGGAGGGGGTGACGGCGGGGCTGGCGACAACGGGGCTGGCGGCGACGGAGCTGGCGGCGGCGAGGCTGTTGGCGGCGGGGGGATCTCGGTGGAGTGTTCTCCCGAGGAGGCGCGGTGCGCCGGCGAGCTCGTGGAGGTGTGCGGCAGAGACGGGCAGTGGCGGCATGTCGAATGTGCCGGGTGGTGCGGCGCGGGCGCCGCCGGCTTGTGCGTTGTGCCGCCGAGCTGCCGCGGGGGCGGGCCCGGAGCAGGCGAGGCCTGCGGTCCGGAGCGGAACCAGCCCTGCTGCGCGAGCCCGCGCGTTCCGGGCGGCAGCTACGACCGGAGCAACGACGCCGCGCATCCCGCGGAGGTGAGCGACCTTCGCCTGGATCGATACGAGGTCACAGTCGGACGATTCCGCAGGTTCGTCGAGGCGTACCCCGGGAGCCGACCTGTCGCCGGCGCGGGAGCTCGCCCTGAGATCCCACGAAGCGGCTGGGACGAGGGGTGGGACTCCCATTTGCCGGCGAGCCAGGCCGAGCTGAGGGAAGACTTGAAGTGCAAGGTGGGTTTGCACTCGTGGACTGACGACGTGGGCGAGAACGAGGCCAGGCCGATCAGCTGCGTGAGCTGGTTCGTCGCTTTCGCCTTCTGCGCCTGGGACGGCGGGCGGCTCCCGACAGAAGCGGAGTGGAACTACGCGTCGGCCGGCGGGAGCGAGCAGCGGGAATACCCGTGGGGCAACGCGTTTCCGAACTCGACGTACGCTGTGTACGACGCGGCGGGCAGCGCGGCTGTCGGCTCGAGGTCGCCGAGAGGCGATGGCCTGTGGGGGCACGCCGACCTCGCGGGCAACCTGTGGGAGTGGACCCTGGACTTCGAGGGGCCGTACCCCGATCCATGCCCTGATTGCGCGAACCTCGAGGGGGGCTCTGCGCGGGTGATCCGCGGCGGTAGCTGGTGGCAGCCCGAAGCGGAGGACATCTCCACTTCCTTCCGGAACGGGTGGGACCCGGCCGATCTCACCGACGCGCTCGGCGTCCGCTGCGCGAGGCCGCTGTAGCGTCGGCCGCGCTTCGTGGCGGCCAGCGTCGTGGGGGGCCGCTCAGGGCGAGATCAGGTAGATGACCGAGAAGGCCACGACGAGCGTCGCGGCTGCGAGCGCGATGAGCTTGGGCATGGTCCAGTCGCCTTCGGTCCTCGTGTGGTCTGTGCTCATCGGGTGCCTCCGCCGTGCTCTCTGCGCGCCTCGCGCGCGCCCGTCTCCTGGCAGAAGGCCGACTCGTCGTCAACCCTGAGCCGGCCACGACGGACCGGACGCGCTCACGCGGGGGTCTCCGCCGCTGTTTCGGCCGCCCCCGCGCCCTGTCCGCCTTGCCCGCCCGCGTGGACGATGGCCAGCCTCACCACCTCTGGCAGCAGATCGGCGAGCAGGTCGCGCAGCGAGGTGCGGTCGAGCTCGTGGCGCTCGATCCAGTCGAGGCTCGTCGCCTCCACGAACCCGATCCACCCGCGGAGCGCCACCCGCAGCGCCGGAGGCCGCTCGGCCACCGGCGCGTCCGCGAGCAGCTTGTCGAGGAAGCGGCTGCGCGTCTCCTCGATGATGGCCAGCACCTCTGCGTCGGAGCCGATGCCGCCCCGGAAGACGGCCGCATAGGAGATCCCCTGTCGCTCGACATAGGCGAGGTAGGCGTCCAGCCCCGTGCGCAGGCGTTCGTCCACCGGCAGATCGTCGACGTCCAGCGACCGCTCGACGAGCTCGCGCGCCGCTTCGCGCAGGACCGCGATGTAGAAATCGCGCTTGGTCGAAAAATAATGGTACAGCAGCCCTTTCGAGATCCCTGCGGCCTGCGCTACCTCGTCGATGGCGACCTCGTCGTAGGCTCGCTGGCTGAAGAGCTCGAGCCCCAGCGCGAGCAGCTGCGCGCGGCGAGCGTCGAGGTCGAGCCGCTGGCGGGGCGGCTTGCCCTCACCGCGCCGGGGCGTCGCGGCGCGGGACGGCTTTCGGGTCGAGATCATGAGTGGGCGGGTACCTTACGCCGCCATGGATCCGGGTTCAATCGCGGCAGAAGCGGCGACTCTGCTTGATGCATTGCGTGGGCGGTGTCCCGTCGCGTCTTCGATTCAGCCCGACGCGGACGGCGGCGATGAGCGCCCGTGTCCGTCGCCGCGCGTCTCGCCGGGCGCGCTCCCCGCGCGCCGTGGCCTGCGGCGCAGCGCGTCCCTGCGGCGCGGCGGGCCGGCGTCGTCTTTGCTCCTGCGGCGCCTTCGCGTTGCGCATCCCTGGGATGTGCAGGAGGGAGACATGCAGCGTTTCACGATGTCCGCTCTGGGCGCCGTCCTCCTCGCGACGTCGCTCGTGCGCGCGGCGTTGCCGGAGCGCCCGGTCCGCCCGCTCACGGCGGCGCTGAGCGGGCAGGACGAGGTGCCCGGCCCCGGGGATCAGGACGGGACCGGGACGGCCAGCATCGCGCTCGACCTTGTCCGCGGCGAGCTCTGCTTCGAGCTCGCGGTGGCCGGCATTGCGCCCGCGACCGCGGCGCGCATTCACGAGGGCTCCGCCGGCCGCGCGGGCCGCGGCGTCATCACGCTGATGCCTCCGACGGGCGGCAGCTCCAGCGGCTGCGTGACTGCAGACCGCGACGACCTGAGGGCGCTGCTCGTCGATCCGGCGAGCTATTACGTCGCCGTCCGCACCGCCGATTTCCCCGACGGCGCCTTGCGAGGCCAGCTCTCGCGGTGAGCCCCGGCGGGGACATCACCATGCGACCTCAAAAAGTCTTCGCCGGGCACAGGGACAGTCCGATATTGAATCAACGCTCTCGATATCTCATCAATCGCTCTCGGGCGTGCTTTATGCGACGGACGGTAGGCGCCCGCAGAAAGTACTCATGGACGCCTCTCGGACGTGCCTCATGCGATGGACGGTAGGCGCCCGGAGAGGGGGCTCGTCGGGCGGCGCGGGGGACGGGCCGATGTTTGAGCCCAAATGACGTTCTCTCTCCGGCGTGCGCAGCGCGCCGGAGAGAGAACGTCCCAGGCGAGTTCGGCGGGGCCCCCGCGCCGCCCGACGAGCCCCCTCTCCGAGCGCCGGGCAGCTCGGCACGCCCTTGCCCGCGCCGCCCGACGAGCCCCCTCTCCGGGCGCCGGGCAGCTCGGCACGCCCTCTCAGCTAGCCGCCCCAGAGCAGCTTCTTCAGCCGGATCTCTGCAATCTTCCGCTGCTCCTCCGCGGCGATGGGCAGCTCCTCCTCCGGCGTATGCTCGATCCGCTCGCGCAGCGCCGTCAGCATCTCGTCCGCGCTCTTGCCCGTCGCGCAGATGATGTAGATGAACCCGAACTTCTCGTCGTAAGCGCGGTTGAGCCGCGCGAGCGCCTCCCGCGTCTCCTGCGCCGCGGCGCTCATCCCCGCCTGTTCCTGGCTCGAGAAGCGCCGCGCCGTCTCCGCGGTCTCCACCTGCGCCTTCGTCTCCCCGATGCGCGGGTGCGCGCGGAACGCCTCGAGCCAGTCCTCCGGGGCGAGCCGCGCGAACGCCTGCGCCGCCGCCGCGAGCAGGTGCTCCTCGCCCCGGAACGGCCGCGCCGCCGCCACCTGCGCCGCCCACGCCGACGACCCGCACGCCACGCGGAGCTCCGCCGCCGCCTCCGGCTCCGTGAGCGCGTTGAGCCAGCGGAGCCGCTGCTCCGCCGCCCCGCTCCGGGTCGCCTTGCCGAGGATGCGCAGCCGGCTCACGCCGCCGTCCGGATAGATGTTCAGGCGGACGTGCGTGAACGGCCCCGCCGCGCGGAGCTCCTCGTCGAAGAGGTGACGCGTGTGCGCCTGGAGCTTCGTCCGCGGCACGATCTCCCGCCAGTCGCCCGCGCCGCCGAGCTCCGCCGCCGGGCGCCCCGCCGCGTCGATCCCCTCGATCATGCAGCTGTCGGGGTAATTGCCCTTGAAATGGTTCGTGTCGACCTCGATCCGGCTGATCTCCCCCTGCGCCGCGAGCGCCACGAGCGCCCAGTCGTACCCGGGCCCCCGCCGGCGCCGCGTCTCCCAGCCGTCTCCCATGTTCGCCGCCCGGCCCGGCATGATGAGGTTGTGGCGCACCCCGAAGAACATGTCGCTGCACGAGAGCACGCTCGCTCCGTTCTCCGCGGCCGCGAGATCGAGCTCCGCGCCAGCGCGGTCGAGCCGGCGCCAGTCGGGGACGGCGTCGCCGTGCACCCGCAGCCGCGCCACCCCGCCGTCAGGATAGATGTTCAGGCGAAGGTGCGTGAACCGCGACGAGCAGCTCAACGCGAACGCGTTCTGCGAGTCGCCCGCGAGCGGCGAGCGCGGCAGGACCTCGACCCAGTGGGTCCGCGGGTCGAGCAGCTCCTCCACGCGCGCGTCGGGCCGCGCCGCGCACGCCTCGATGGAACAGTGCTCCGGGTAATTGCCCCGGAAGAACGCCGTGTCGACGATGACCCCGCGGAGGATGCCCGGCAGCCCGAGCCGGACGAGGCACCAGTCGAACCCGGGAGTCCGGCGCCGGCGCGTCTCCCAGCCATCCATCCACTTCCCGCGATCGGTGTACTCGTGCTCCAGGAACACCGGCTTCGACGCCTTGAGGAGGCTCTCCTTCGGCGCGAAGAACTCGTCGTTCGCCGCGAGCACCGCGCCGCCCAGGCGCTCGGAGGCCAGATCGAGCGCCTCCGCGAACGCCGGCCCCGTCACCCCTCTCGCTTCAGCCATCGCCCTCTCGCCTCCTCCGCGAAGCCCCCGCGATCATAGACCTTCTCGCCGCGCAGGTAGGTGGCCTGGACGACGCCGTGGAGCTCCTCCCCGGCATACGGCGTCACCTTGTGCCGGTGCTGGATGAGCGGCGGCTCGACCCGGAAGCTCGCCTCGGGATCCCAGATCACGAGATCTGCGTCGAACCCTCGCGCGATCTCCCCCTTGCGGTGCAGCCCGGCGAGCCTCGCCGGCCCCCGGCACAGCCAGGTCGCGAGCCGCTCGAGCGGGACGCCCCGGCGGCGGGCGTCGGTCCACACGATCGACAGGCCGAGCTGGAGGCTCGAGATCCCGCCCCAGGCCGCGTCGAAGTCGCCGGCTTCGAGCCGCTTGAGCTCGGGGGTGCACGGGGAGTGGTCGGAGACGACGAGATCGATGAGCCCGCCCTGCAGCGCGGCCCAGAGCTCCTCGCGGTTCTCCCGCTCCCGGATCGGCGGGGCGCACTTGAAGGGCGTCGCGCCGTCCGGGATCTCCTCGGCGGCGAAGTGCAGGTAGTGCGGCGTGGTCTCGGCGGACAGCGCGGCGCCGCTGTCGCGCGCCTGCTTCAGGATGCCGAGCGCCGTCGCCGACGAGAGGTGGACCACGTGCGCCGTCGCGCCCGTCGCCTGGCAGAGCGACGCGAGCAGCGCGATCGCCTGGTCCTCCGCCTCGCGCGGCCGCGAGCGAAGGTAGGCGGCGTACGTCCGCGGATCGAGGCCGGCGAGCGCCGCGCGCGCCGCGTTGATGGGGCCGGGGAGCTCGGCGTGCACGAGCAGCGGCGCCCCCGTGCCTGCGAGCACCTCGAGCGCGGCCCGCAGGTCCGCCTCGGCGACGTGGCCGAACTCCGCGACGCCGGAGTCGACCATGAAGCACTTGAAGCCGAGCGCGCCGGCCTCGAGGAGCGGGACGAGCTCCCCCGCGTTGCCCGGGACGGCGCCGCCCCAGAAGCCCACGTCGACGAGGCACCGGCCCCGCGCGGCCCGCGCCTTCTCCTCGAGGTGCGCGACAGTGGTCGTCGGCGGGATGCTGTTGAGGGGCATGTCGACGAGCGACGTCACGCCGCCTGCGGCCGCGGCGCGCGTCGCTGTCTCGAACCCCTCCCACTCGGTCCGTCCGGGCTCGTTGATGTGCACGTGCGCGTCGACCAGCCCGGGCATCACCACCGCGCCTTGCGCGTCCACGACGGGGCAGCCCTCCGGCACCTCGTCATGGCCGGCGACGGCGAGGATCGTGCCGCCCTGGATATGCACCGAGGCCGGCCGCACGGCGCCCCCGGTGACCACCCGCAACCCGCGAACGATGAGGTCCGGCGTCATCAGGGACGCGAGGATACCACGGGGCCGCGCGGACCGCCGAGGCGGCGCTCGGCGTGTTTCATGCGGCTTTCAGGCAGCTTTCATCCGGTCGATGAGCTCGGCGAGCTCGGCGCGCATGGCGCCTTCGGAGGCGGCGCTGTAGCGGCGGCCGTGCCCGGGGAGCACCCACGTGAAGCGGTGGTGGAGGAGGCGCTCCATCGAGCGGATCTGCTCTGCCCAGGAATACCAGCAGACGTCGCGCCCCGCGTGGAGGCGGCCGAGCTCGCCGGAGAACCAGAGATGATCGCCGCTGAAGAGGTATCGGTCGCGCACGAGAAGCGCGACGCTGCCCCGCGTGTGGCCGGGGACGGGGATCAACGTGAGATCCGGGGCGAGGGCGATGGGGTCGAGCCCCCGGACCTTCACCTCGACGAGCGATGTTCCGCCATCGACGTCGGCCTCGTGGATGACGCGGTCGCAGCCGAACGTATCACGGAAGATCTGGTGATCGGCCACGTCGTCACGGTGGGTGAGCACCAGGGTCCGGACGCCGCCGAGCTCGCGGATGCGCTTGAGGAGCGGCCGCGCGGCGCGGGGCGAGTCGACCAGCACGTTGCCCTCGGGCCGCTGGATGAGGTAGCTCGCCGCGCCGTAGGAGGACGACGAGGTATAGCCGCAGTAATGAATACCCTGGTCGATCGGCTCGGGGAAGGCGGTGGCGGCGGCGGCCATGCCCTGGCGGGCGGCGGTGCCGATGGAGGCGGTGGGGCACGAGACAAGCGCCATGGCCGCGCGGAGGTGCTCGTCCGGCGTGGCCGGCTGGCGAGCGACGATGCTCTGGTCGAGGGTGACCGCGCGCGCGAACACGGAGGGGGCGATCTGGCGGCAGACATCGCAGTCGATACACGTCCTGTCGACGAAGTAATCGCCAGGGGCGTTCTCGGGCAGGCGGTCCTCGGGTCGGGCCATGTCGCTCCTTCAGGATGACACGCGGGCGGCGGGCGTGGAGGCCGATCCGGAGCGGGAGCGCCGTGGCTCTCCGCCTTCCGGATGGCGGCAATCCTCCGTAATCAGGAGAGCTGGAGTCCTCCGGGCAGCGATCGCGTGAAATACGGAGTCCCGGGACGTCGGCGCGGCGCCTTGCGGAGCGTCGGCGTCGCTGCGGCGCGCGCTCCCGTCTGAACCCGTCCGCTGATGCGTGGAGCTCCGGCGCGCGCGGCCCACCCCGTCCGCTGGGCCCGCTGGCCCCGCGTCCGGGCGCCGCCTGCGCGCGCTGCTTGAGCTCTCGCTGCCCAGCTCCTACCCTGCCCGCGTGAGCGCCTCTGGCCCAGCTGCGCCGCGCCAGAGCGGCGCGCCGGGGAGCGGCCCCGTTCCCTGGGACCCGCTCTTTCACGAGAAGAGCCGGCTTTACTGGCCGATCCGCCCCCGGGCCGAGGTATTCGCCGGGAGCGCCGGCTGGCCGCCGGTCGAGGACTACAACCGAGCGCTCGGCGAGGGCTTCCCGGTGCGCTTCGCGGAGCAGGCGCCGAGGCCGCGGCGGCGCAGGCGGCGCGAGCCCCTGGATCCCGCGGCGCTGTACGACGCGCGCATCCACGTCGAGGGCTGCGTGCCCACGCGGCCGAGCAACTGGCATGACTTCCTCAACATGCTTGTATGGGCCGCCTTCCCGCGGGCGAAGGCGGAGCTCCACGCCCGCCAGCACCGGGCGATCGCCGCGCGCCTCGATCCTGGCGCGGCGTCGCTCCCTCCGGCGCGCACGCGCGAGCTGGACGGGCTCGCGCTCCTCGACGAGGGCGGGCTCCTGCTGCTTCACGACGCGCACGCGCGCTGCGCGCCCCTGCTGGGCGACGCCTCCGACCTGCGGCGCTGCGCCGACGAGGTGCGCGACGCCGTGCAGCGGGGCGAGGCGGCGGCGCTTGTGTTCGGCCATGCGCTCTACGAGAGCCTCCTCCAGCGCGGTCCGACGGTCCACGCGATGGTGCAGCCCCTCCCGTGCGAGGGCCCGCTGCCCGCGGCGCCGGCTGCGCTCGTCTCGCTGGCCGACGCGCGCCTCTGCGATGCGCTGCGAGCGTCCGGCAGCTTCACCCAGCCGGAGCGCAGCGCGCGTCTGCCCCTCGACGAGCGCATCCTTCTCTGCGGGTGAGCGCCGCCCTGTGCTCCGTCGCTCTCCGAGCCTGTACGCTCCCCATGCGCCGCGGGGCGTACGGCGGCGAGGGGTAGGGGAGGCGGGTAGCGCACCTGTGCGCAGGTGGGCTGTGCATCTTTGCACAGCCGGCGCGCGCATTTACCGGCTCCCCGGTACGCTGCGGGCAGCGCATGCTCGCGCGGCGTGGCCGGGAGAATCGCATCGTGATGAGCTGGGATGACCTGCGGTATCTCCTCGCCCTCTCCCGGGCGGGCTCTCTCGCCGGCGCCGGCCGCGCGCTCGGCGTGGACCACACCACGGTGGGCCGCCGGGTCGAGGCGCTCGAGGCGTCGCTCGGGGTCCGGCTGTTCGTGCGGTCGCCCTCGGGATACGCGCTCACAAGCGAGGGGCTGAGCCTGATCCCCGACGTGGCGCGCGTCGAGGAGGCGATCCTCGCCATCGAGCGCGGGAGCCTCGGGCGCGACAAGCGCCTCACGGGCTCCGTGCGCGTGACGGTCGCCGAGGCGTTCGGCAGCCGATTCCTCGCGCCCCGGCTCGGCGCGCTCCACGCGGCGCACCCGGGGATCTCCGTCGAGCTCGTGACCGCGTTCCGTGCGCTCGACCTCTCCCGGAGGGAAGCGGACATCGCGGTCCGGTTCTTCCGCTCCACCGAGGGCGGCCTCGTGGTCCGGAAGGCAGGCGTCGTCGGCTGGGCGGTCTACGGCGCGCGCAGCTACATCGAGCGCCGCGGCGCGCCCACCGCGGCCGACCTCCCGGCGCACGCGCGCATCGGCATCGAGGCGCCCAGCGCCATGCCGCCGGAGCACGTCTGGTTCGAGCGCATGGCCGCAGGCGGCCCCTGCGTCTTCCGGAGCAACAGCACGGCGTGCATGCTCGGCGCGGCGCGCGCCGGCCTCGGCGTCGCGCTCCTGCCGTGCTTCATCGGCGACCCCGAGCCGGACCTCGCGCGCATCGCCCTGCCGGACGAGCCCCGCCGCGCCATCTGGCTGACCGTGCACGGCGACCTCCAGCACACCCCCCGCGTCCGCGCGGTGCTCGACGCGATCGCGCGCATGCTCGACGAGGAGAGCGCCGTCCTCTGCGGCGACGCCCGCCCCCCGCAGCCTCCGAAGGGCCCTGGCGAGGGCGCGAGCGCCGCCGCGGCGCCCCGCAAGATCCGACGAAACAAGGAGACGAAACGATGACCACCGCCGCCCCGCTTCACCTGTACATCGGCAGCAAGAACCTCTCGTCCTGGTCGCTCCGCCCGTGGCTCGCGATGTCCCACGGCGGCGTCCCTTTCGAGGAGCACGTGATCCCTTACGAGCTCCCTGACTGGGTCGACCGGGTGGCCCAGCACTCGCCGACGCGCAAGGTGCCCGTCCTGCGCCACGGCGATGTCGTCGTGTGGGAGTCGCTCGCGATCTGCGAGTACGTGGCCGAGGCCTTCCCCGGAGCGCGGCTGTGGCCCGAGGCGCGGGAGGCCCGCGCCGTCGCGCGCGCGGTCAGCAGCGAGATGCACTCGGGCTTCGCCGACCTGCGCCAGGAGCTGCCGATGGACATCGCGCGGCGGCACCCGCGGCGCCAGGTGTCGGACGGCGCTGCCCGCGACATCGCCCGCGTCCTCGGGATCTTCCGCGACTGCCGCGCCCGGTTCGGTCAGGGCGGACCGTTCCTGTTCGGCGCCTTCTCGATCGCGGATGCGATGTTCGCGCCCGTGGTGACGCGCCTCCTCTCGTACGACGTCGAGATCGATGAGGTCGCGCGCGCGTATGCGGACGTCATCACGTTGCTCCCCGCGATGGCGCGCTGGTCCGCGGCGGCCGCGGAGGAGGTCGCCAGGAATCCGTATATCACGGCGCCGGCTGGCAGCTCGTACACGAAGGCGGCCAGCGCCGCGGCGGGGAGCGCGGCGGCGCCCTGAGTGTGCGCGAGGCTTGCGACGGCGAGCTGGTTGCCTGGAAGATGGCCGCCATGACACCCATCCGACTCTACGATCTCCAGGTGCGCGACGATCGCCGGCCGAGCCCGTTCTGCTGGCGTATCAAGTACGCGCTGGCCCACAAGGGTCTTCCGTTCGACGCCGTGCCGGTCGCGCTCACGGACATCCCGTCGATCGGGGGCGGCGCGCACAAGACCGTGCCGATCATCGAGGA
The DNA here is from genome assembly GCA_051717205.1 of Sorangium sp. So ce1128. GTDB lineage: Bacteria > Myxococcota_A > Polyangia > Polyangiales > Polyangiaceae > Sorangium. Next base: position 11,067,344 of record CP181432.1, on the reverse strand, counting down.
TGGCGGCAAGACGGTCGGCGACTCGTGGGCGATCGCGGACTACCTCGACGAGGCCTATCCGGACCGGCCGCGCCTCTTCGGGTCGCCGGCCGAGCGCGAGCTCTGTCGCTTCGTCGAGCTCAGCCTGTTCGTGAGCGCCGGCAGGCCGCTCCTCATGAGTTACGTGAAGGACATCCATGATCACGCGCTCGAGAGGGATCGCGCCTACTTCCGGCAGAGCCGGGAGAAGCTGTTCGGCTGCACGCTGGAGGAGCTGGCCAATGGGCGTGCGGAGCGGATCGAGGCGGCGCGCGCGGGCCTCGACTCGGTTCGACTGACGCTCAAGGGCGGCGGGCCCTTCCTCTCGGGGGCACACCCCGGCTACGCGGACTACACGGTCGCGGGCTTCCTGCTCTGGATCGCGTCGATCGCCACCGCCCCGCTCCTCAAGGGCGACGACCCGCTGCTCGAGTGGCTCGGCCGCGTCCAGGACCTCCACGGCGGCCTCGGCCGGAAGAGCCCGCTGAACGCGCTCGCCGCCTGAGCCGCCGCCGCTCAGGCACGCCGTCGCGCCGCGAGCGCATAGACGAGCGGGAGGCGGCGCCCGAACTTCTTCATGCGGAACTGCCCAGGTGGTCCTTCCTCCATGTCCGGGAAGATATCGTAGGGCGACCAGTCGAGCTCGCGGAGCCGCTCCAGCGTGAGCCCCGCGTCGAGCAGCGCTGTCACCACCGTCCCGATCCCATGGTTGAAGCCGACCTCCTGGAGCTTCACGGGCGCGCTGCGATCGGCGTACGTGCCCGTCTGCTCGGTCATGATCGGCTCCCCGTGCCCATCATACGCATAGGCGATGTGCTCGAACGCGTCGTCGAAGGTCCACACGACGGGATGGAACTCGACGAGGTGCAGGACGCCCCCGGGCTTCAGGCAGGCGGCCGCCGCGCGCGCCCAGCGCCCCATGTCCGGGAGCCACCCGAGCACGCCGTACGAGGTGAAGACGATGTCGAACGTCTCGCCGCCGAGGGCCGCGGGCGCGTCGTAGGTGTTCGCCTCGACGAACCGCGCGTCGAGCGACAGCTCCTGGGCGAGCGCGCGCGCGGCCTTGATGGCCTCGTCGGAGAGGTCCAGCCCGGTGACGCGCGCCCCCTGCCGCGCCCAGGAGAGCGTGTCCTGTCCAAAGTGGCATTGCAGGTGGAGGAGCGTCTTGCCGCGCACGTCGCCGACCTGCTCGAGCTCGATCGCCTTGAGAGAGCTCGCGCCGGCCCGGAACGAGGCCAGATCATAGAATCGGGAGGCCAGGTGCACGCGGGTGCGCTCGTTCCAGGCAGCGCGGTTCGTATCAAACCATTCGGCCTCGGTCATGGAAGGCCGTCTAACACGGCCCCTGCCGCGCCGCATCGCGCCGCGGCCGCCGCCGTGATCGCGCGCGCCGGGTCGCAAACATCGCCGGCCGGGCGCAAGCCGGTAGCCGAAATCGCGCCCCGGCGCCGATCCTGGGCAAGCGCGCTGCCTCTATCGCCTGCCGGCGTCGGCTCGGTGCAAGATAGCTTACAGTAGAGGCCCTCCGGATCCGAGCGCGGGCGACCGCGCCGGAAGGGCGGGTCGCCTGCGGAGGATCCATTCGGCCACGGCGAGGTTGATCGCCCAGCCGGCCGCCATGGCGAGCGCCCTGCTGAGCTCGCCCTGGATGCCTCCGAACAGGAGCCAGGGCACGTGGGTCAGCACCTGCGTGCCGGCGCCGAGGCCGAGCGCGTAGCCACGCACCATCCAGGCGCGGTGCCCGGCGATGTCCCGGCGGCGGATGGCCACGAAACCGAGGCAGATGAACAAGACCATCGCCGAGCCCACCACCAGCCGGATGGCATGAAGGAGCGGGCCGTCGTGGTCGGCAGGGGGGTAGGTCCGGGTCAGCCACAGACCCGAGAGCGCGGCGGCAAGCCCGAGAGGGACCAGCACCCGTCCAGCAGCGCGGTGCCAGCCGGGGCTCCGGCGGCGCAGGCCGGAAGAGAACTGGAACGCACCCAGGACGCACCACACGCTGACGCTGACGATGTGCAGCACCGCAGGCAGGGGGGCCGCGAAGAACCGCGCGTTTTCCGGTGTGATCTCCGCGCCACCGGCCAGCCCGACCACGCGAACGATGCCGGCGGCCACCGGGACCGCGCTGAGCGCGATCAGCAGCGCGGGGACTCGCCACGCGCCCTTCGCCGAGGGGGTCGTCGTGCTCGACCGTTCTTGTTTCCGGTTCTCCAGGCGCCGGCCGCTCGGCGGCAACAGGGAGGGCGAAGTACAGGACGCCGCAGCGCTCTCATCCATCATGCGCTCGAGCGTAACGATGGCTCCGGTCGCGGAACATCGGCAGAGCGGCCAGATCTGAGCCGGCCGAGAGTCCGATCGTGAGGTAGTACTTTCGGCCGATCAGCTCCGGATGCGACGGGTCTCGTATGCCCAGATGGCGATCTCGACGCGGTTGCGTGCGCCGAGCTTGGCCATCAGGCTGGCGATGTGGCTCTTGACGGTGCTGAGGCTGATGCGGAGCTCGTCGGCGATCTCGGCGTTGGTTCGCCCGCGGGCCACGGTGAGGAGGACCTCCTCCTCGCGGTCGGTGAGAGCCTCCCTCGGCTGCGCTCGCGGCAGGTCGCGCCGGGAGTCGGCGAACGCAGTGAGGAGCCGCGCGGTGATGCTCGGAGCGATCAAGGCGTCGCCGCTCGCGGCGGCGCGGATGGCCTGGGCGAGCAGGTCAGGACCGGCATCCTTCAGCAGGAAGCCGCGGGCGCCGGCCTTGAGGGCGGCATACACGTAGTCGTCATGGTCGAAGGTTGTGATCACGACGACCGCGACGGGCCGGTCGACGTTCGGGCCGGCGAGCCGTCGCGTGGCCTCGATGCCGTCGATACCGGGCATGCGAATGTCGAACAGGCACACGTCGGGGCGAAGGTCGAGCGCCAGCCGCACGGCCTCGTGTCCGTTGGCGGCAACGCCCACGACCTCGATGTCGGGTCGGGCGTTGAGGATCATCGTGAGTCCGGTGCGGACGATCTCCTGGTCGTCGGCGACGATGACTCGAATGCTCAACGAGCACACCGAGCAGCGCCCAGTCTCGTCTGTCCGGACCAGGCGGATGAGGTGCTCTCGGCTCGGACCATGCCAGGCGACAAAGATCGCGCAGCTGCCTCATGCGCTGCCCGCGGCCCCGGGATCGTACCCCAGGCTCGGCGACAGCCACCGCTCGGCCTCCTCGATCGTCATCCCCTTGCGCTTCGCGTAGTCCGCGACCTGATCCCTGCCGAGGCGCCCCACCATGAAATACCGCGCCTCGGGGTGCGCCAGGTAGATGCCGCTGACGCTCGCCGCCGGCATCATCGCGTAGGTCTCGGTCAGCTCGATGCCGACCGCGGGCGCGTCGAGCAACGCGAACAGCTTGCTCTTCTCTGTGTGGTCCGGGCACGCCGGGTACCCGAACGCCGGCCGGATCCCGCGGTACTTCTCCTGGATCAGCTCCTCGTTGGTCAGCGCCTCTCCCGCGCCGTACCCCCAGTCCTTCCGCGCCCGCGCGTGCAGCAGCTCCGCGAACGCCTCCGCGAGCCGGTCCGCGAGCGCCTTCGCGATGATCGCGCTGTAGTCGTCCTTGTCCTTCTCGTACGCGCGCACGACCTCATCGAGCCCGAGCCCCGCCGTCACGGCGAACGCGCCGACGTGATCGGCGAGCCCGCTCTCCCGCGGCGCCACGAAGTCAGCGAGCGACAGGTACGGCCGCTCTCCGCCCACGACCTTCTCCCCGTCCTCGTCGGCGGCGCCCCCGCTCGCGGCCTTCACCTGCTGCTGGCGCAGCATGTTGAACCGGACGAGCTCGCGCGCGCGCGCCTCGTCCTCGTAGAGCACGATGTCCCGCTGCTCCCCGCTCGCCGGCCAGAACCCGTAGACGCCCCGCGCCTTCAGCAGCGCGCCGTCGATGATCCGCTGCAGCACCTTCTGCGCGTGATCGAACAGCTCGCGCGCCGCCTCGCCGTACTGAGGGTGCTCCAGGATCTGCGGGAACGGCCCCCTGAGCTCCCAGGCGGTGAAGAAGAACGTCCAGTCGATGTACTTCGCGATCTCGGAGAGCGACACGTCATCCACCACGCGCCGCCCCGTGAACGACGGCCTCGCGATGTCCTCGGGCCGCCACGCGATCTTGATCCGCCCCTCGTCCGCCGCGGCGAGCGTCACGAGCGGCTTCGCCCGCTTCCTCGCGAAGAGCTCGCGCAGCTTGGCCTGCTCCTGCCGGTTCTGCGCGTCGAAGGCCTGCCGGTTCGCCTGATCGAGCAGGCTCGACACAACGCCCACAGCCCGCGACGCGTCGAGCACGTGCACCACGCTCCCGCTGAACTCGGGCGCGATCTTCACGGCCGTGTGCTGCCGGCTCGTCGTCGCCCCGCCGATGAGCAGCGGCAGCCGGATGCCCCGCCGCTCCATCTCGCGCGCCACGCTGACCATCTCGTCGAGCGAGGGCGTGATCAGGCCGCTCAGCCCGATCATGTCGGCCTTCTCGTTCAGCGCGGCCTCCAGGATCCTGTCCTGGTGCACCATCACGCCGAGGTCGACGACCTCGTAGTTGTTGCACCCGAGCACCACGCCCACGATGTTCTTGCCGATGTCGTGGACGTCGCCCTTCACGGTCGCCATCACGATCTTTCCCTGCGACGACGAGGCGCCCGCGGCCTTCTCGGCCTCCATGAACGGCATGAGGTACGCGACGGAGCGCTTCATCACGCGGGCGCTCTTCACCACCTGCGGGAGGAACATCTTCCCGGCGCCGAACAGCTCGCCGACGATCTTCATCCCGTCCATCAAGGGCCCCTCGATGATGGAGAGCGGCTTCTCGTACTTCTTCCGCGCCTCCTCCACGTCCGCCTCGATGAAGTCGACGAGCCCCTTCACGAGCGCGTGCGACAGCCGCTCCTCGACCGGGCCCTCGCGCCAGGCGAGGTCGAGCTCCTTCTTCTTCCCCTTGCCCTTCACCTGCTCGGCGAACTCGACGAGCCGCTCGGTCGCGTCCGGGCGCCGGTTGAAGATGACGTCCTCCACCCGCTCGAGCAGGTCCTTCGGGATGTCCTCGTAGACCGCGAGCTGCCCCGCGTTCACGATGCCCATGTCCATGCCGGCCCGGATCGCGTGGTACAGGAAGGCCGAGTGCATCGCCTCGCGGACCACGTTGTTCCCGCGGAACGAGAACGACAGGTTCGACACGCCGCCGCTGATGCGCGCCCCCGGGCAGGTCGCCTTGATGATCCGCGTCGCCTCGATGAAGTTCTTGGCGAACTCGTTGTGCTCCTCGATGCCGGTCGCGATCGCGAGGATGTTCGGGTCGAAGATGATGTCCTGCGGATCGAAGCCGACCTCCTCGGTGAGGAGCTTGTACGCGCGCTGGCAGATCGCGACCTTCCGCTCCACGGTCTCGGCCTGGCCGACCTCGTCGAACGCCATCACCACGACGCCCGCCCCGTAGCGCCGGACGGTGCGCGCCTTCTTGAGGAAGTCCTCCGGCCCCTCCTTGAGGCTGATCGAGTTGACGATCCCCTTGCCCTGGATGCACTTGAGCCCCGCCTCGATGACCGACCACTTCGAGCTGTCGATCATGATCGGGATGCGCGCGATCTCGGGCTCGGTGGCGATGAGGTTCAGGAACGTCGTCATCGCCTGCTCGGAGTCGAGCATGCCCTCGTCCATGTTGACGTCGAGGATGTTCGCCCCGCCGCGCACCTGGTCGAGCGCCACCTCCAGCGCGGTCGTGAAGTCGCCCTTCTTGATGAGCTCCATGAACCGGGCGGAGCCCGTCACGTTGGTCCGCTCGCCGATCATCAGGAAGTTCGTGTCGGGCCGGATGACGAGCGTCTCCAGGCCGCTGAAGCGCCCGAAGCCGTCGCCCTCCGCGGGCACCGGCCGCGGCCTGAGCTTCGCCATCGCCTGGGCGATCGCGCGGATGTGGTCCGGCGTCGTCCCGCAGCAGCCGCCGACGATGTTCACGAGCCCGCTGTTCGCGAACTCCGCGAGCAGCCGCGACGTCGTCTCCGGGAGCTCGTCGTACTCGCCGAACGCGTTCGGCAGGCCCGCGTTCGGGTAGCAGCTCACCCGCGCCCGCGCGAGCTTCGCGAGGTCCACGAGGTAGGGCCGCATGTCGGCCGCGCCGAGGGCGCAGTTGAGGCCGACGCTGAGCGGGCTCGCGTGCTCGACGCTCGTCCAGAACGCGTCGATCGTCTGGCCGGCGAGCGTCCTGCCGCTCCGGTCGGTGATCGTCACGCTGAGCATGATCGGGAGGCGCCGCCCCTTCTCCGCGAAGACCTCCTCCATCGCGACGAGGCACGCCTTCATGTTCAGCGTGTCGAGGAACGTCTCCGCGAGGAGCACGTCGGCCCCCCCGTCGACGAGCCCGCGCACCTGCTCGGCGAACGACCGCCGCAGCTCGTCGAAGGTGACCGCGCGGAACGACGGGTCGCTCACGCTCGGCGAGATCGACAGCGTCTTCGGCGTCGGCCCCATCGAGCCCGCGACGAAGCGCGGTTTGTCGGGCGTGCGCGCCGTCCACGCGTCGGCCGCCTTCCGCGCGATCTGGGCCGCGGTCAGGTTGATCTCGTACGCGAGCGACTCCAGTTGGTAGTCGGCCTGGGCGATCGAGGTGCCCGTGAAGGTGTTCGTCTCGATGATGTCGGCGCCGGCCTCGAGGTAGGCGCCGTGGATCTCCGCGATGACGTCCGGCCGCGTCAGCACGAGGAGATCGCTGTTGCCCTTGAGGTCGATCGCGTGGTCGCGGAAGCGCTCGCCGCGGTAGTCGGCCTCGCCCAGGCGGTAGCGCTGGATCATCGTGCCCATCGCCCCGTCGAGGCACAGGATCCGGGTGTCGAGGATCTCTTCGAGACGCGCAGGGCGTTCGCTTCCGTTCATGGCTCTGCTCTTCTCCTGGGCTTCTTTACCGTGGGTGCTCCGGCCGCGGAGCAGCCGTTCTCGGGGTCGGGCGGCGCGGCCCGGACTGCGCGAGCTGCGTGACGTCGGTGATCTCCGCGACGGTGAGCTCCTCGCGGCCGAGCAGCGCGAGCAGGCGCACCCGGGTGGGGTCGCCCAGGAGTCGGAGCAGCTCGGTCGTGGTGCTGAGATCGGGCAACTGGTATCTCCCAATCCGGATGATCGGATGGCAGCCTGGCGGCCCCGCCCGCGGGCGTCAAGCGTCAGCTCGAGGCCGGAGGGCGGCCGCTGTCGTTGGAGGCGAGCGGGCGCGGCCCAGCTGCGCTGGCGGTGCCGGCCCAACGGTCGGCTCGCGCTGCCGGACGGGCGACGTTCGCCGCACCGGACGGGCGATCCGGGCCCGGCCGTATCCCGCTGCGGCTGAGGCACTGGCGGACTTCCCTGGAGGTGCGTATCTTTGGCTAGCCCTGAGCACCCCACCCCAGGGCGCGGCCGGCCGGGCACATGCTGGGTTGCCCTTCCGCCAGCGGGGCGAGCGCCCCCGGGAAGCACCCCCGCCGTCCCTCGCCGGACAAAGCACGAAGAGGAGATTCCAGGATGATCACGATCACGCAGAAGGCAGCCGAGAAGGTGATGGAGATCGCGACCGCGGAGGAGCTGCTGGGGCAGGGGTTGCGCCTGCGCGTCGTGGGCGGCGGATGCGCGGGCTTCTCCTACGATCTCTACTTCGAGGACAAGCCCACGGAGTTCGACGAGGAGTTCGAGGATCGGGGAATCAAGCTCTTCATCGATCCGCTGAGCTTCCAGTACCTCGACGGCACCGAGATCGATTACGTGGAAGGCCTCCACGGCTCGGGGTTCAAGTTCAGCAACCCGTCGGTGAAGAGCACCTGCGGTTGCGGCTCCTCGTTCTCGGTCTGATCCGGCGCTCGCTCCTTACCCCACCCCCGAACCTCGCTTCGTCCTGGCTCGCTCCGCCCGTCGCCGGAGCGGCTGACGTGAGATGCACACGGGCAGCCTGAGCGCGTCCGCCCGGAGCGTCCAGCGCTTCCCAGCTCTCTAGCGCATCCTCTTTGCCTCGCTGCTCACGCAGGCGCGCCTGAGCCGTCGTGCGCCACGGGTTCGCGCCATGGTGCACAACCTGCCCGCCCGGGGCGGCATGCCAACTGCATCGCAGTCTTGGTGGGCTGCTCCCTTCGGAATCTCGAACCAACCACTTCGGCGGCAAGTGCCGGCGAAGCGATCAACGCGATCGAGGTCCGGCGCAAGCCGGCCTCGACAGCAGGAGCCGAGGTCCGGCGCAAGCCGGCCTCATCAACCGAACCGGGGTCTTCGGACCTCGAAGGAAACCCTGTGCAAACGTCCCGAGATCAGGCCAGCGCAGTTTCGCGCTACATCACGCATGTTCGGCAGATCCCGGAGCTGTCGCGCGAGGACGAGGTCGAGCTCGCTCGACGGTGGCGGGACCACGGCGACGAGCAGGCCGCGGCCGCGCTCGCGCTCGCGAACCTGAGGCATGTTGTCTCGATCGCGATCAGCTACCGGCGTTACGGAATCCCTCTGTCCGACCTCATCGCCGAGGGGAACTTCGGGATCGTCCATGCGATCCGCAAGTACGACCCCGATCGCGGAAATCGCTTCGTGACCTACGCGGCCTACTGGATCCGGGCGTACATCCTGAACCACGTCATCCACTCCTGGAGCCTGGTGGGCGTGGGCTCGGGCCCGCTCCGCTCGAAGATGTTCTTCCGGCTGCGGCGGGAGCGGGCGCGCATCGCGGGCCTCGTGGGCGAGGGGGAGGAGGGCGACCGGCTGCTGGCCGAGAAGTTCGGCGCGCCTGCGGAGAAGGTGCTGGAGATGGCCCACCGGCTGGAAGCCCGGGACGTCTCGCTCGACACCAAGGTGTTCGAGGACGGCGCCCGGTCGCTGGTCGACACCTTGCCGGCCGACGAGCAGGACCAGGAGGAGCGCTTCTCCCGCGCGGAGGAGGGGGCGCTGCTCCGCGAGCGGCTCACGCAGGCGGTGGAGAACCTCGATCCGCGCGAGCGGTACATCGTCGAGACCCGGATGATGGCGGATCCCGAGGAGGAGCTTTCGCTCGCCGAGATCGGGCGTCGCCTGGGCGTGTCGCGCGAGCGGGCGCGGCAGCTCGAGGCGCGCGCCAAGAAGAAGCTGCGCGACCGCCTCCAGCCGCTGGCGGCGTAGCGCCGCGCCCGCCGCGTGGCGCCGCGCCCACGGCGTGGCGCGTTGCCACACGTGAGCGGCGGGCGATCACAAAAGCACGAGGCCCCGCTGGGGGCGGGGCCTCGTGGTCACAGGGGACGTAAGCCGAGTTCTGTTGCGCGGGGGGGTCGCCCCCCTCGCGCTGGCGATCATTCCTCTAGGACGCGCGTCGCCGCGCGCCTCAAGCAGCCAACCCGGAGGCCTGGGGCGGGCAGCCCTTGCCGTGACGGCTGTCGCCGCCGCGGACGCCTCCCTACGCGGCCTTGCTCCAGGTGGGGTTTGCCGTGCCGCCCTTGTTGCCAAGGGCGCGGTGGGCTCTTACCCCGCCGTTTCACCCTTGCCGCGCGGCGAGCCAGCGGAGGCTCGGAGCGCTGCCCGTCCGGGCAGGAGGCTCCTCGCCCTCGCGAAGCGCGCGGCGCGGCGGTCTGTTCTCTGTGGCACTTTCCTCGAGATCGCTCTCACCGGGCGTTACCCGGCACCCTGCCCTGCGGAGCTCGGACTTTCCTCCCGCGCCCGGGTTTCCCCGGCCGCCGGCGATCGCCTGTCCCGCTGCGACGCGGCGAACATAGTCAAGAGACGGCCGATCGCCAACACCTCCGCGCGGCGCAGCGTGCTGCCGGCGCGGCGCAGCGTGCTGCCGGCGCGGCGCAGCGTGCTGCGCCGCGGCCCGCGACGCGACCCGTGTGCGGTTCCCGGGACGGGCGCGTGGCCTCGGCTTCTCGAGCGCGCCGGCCGGGCGAGAAGCCACGCGCTCGCCGTACGAGGCACGGTTGCCGTCCCCGTGGGACGTGGACACCGGAGGCGCCGCCCGCGGTGGCACCGGCCATTCCGTCCGACGACGTCGTTGTTCAAGATGGCTTTACCGCGCTGGACTGGTATCCCGCGTGGCGATCTGTGACAGCTGTGGCAATTCGCCCGTCGACGCGTCGAGCGCGAGACGCGCGGAGAGGGCCGGGGCACAGGCTCTTTTCACAGCGGGATACAGCAGGGAGGCACGGCACGGGAGCCGCGCCTCCCGGGGCGCGATCACAGGGCGGCGCAGACCGCGGATTCCGCCCCGATGTGCGGGCAGTGCGTCGTCGGGTCGACCGTGGCCTCTGTCAGGTGATACAGGCGGCAGGCGAGCGTGTCGCCCATGCTGTCCGGACCCATGTAGGGCTCTTCTGCATCGAAGTCGGCGACCGCTGTGTCGCAAGCATCCGTGTCTGCGAAGACATCGGGGCACGCCGCGGGCGCGACCGAGCAGAACGACTCGGCCGGCGTGCCGCAGACCCCGGCGCCCGCCGGACCTGCATGGATACAGTGCGTGGCTGCGTCCGTCGCGGCCGCGGTGGCGTGGTAGGCGCGGCAGGCGAGCGAGTTGCCCGATGTGTCCCCTGCGGCCCCCTCGGGGAGATCGGCGCAGAAGGCTTCACACGAAGCCTCGTTCTTGTACTGCGCAGCATCCCCGGTACAGTTCGTCATGATCGCCGCGCAGTAGGTGGTACAGCTGACGTCCGGCGCGCTGCCGCCGCCACCGTCGCCGCCCCCTTCTCCGCTGCCTCCCTCGCCGGTGCCGCCGCTACCGCCGGTGCCGCCGCTACCGCCGGTGCCGCCGCTACCGCCGGTGCCGCCGCTACCGCCGGTGCCGCCGCCAGCGCCGCCGGTGCCGGAGGCCGTGGTGGTCCCGGTGGTACCGCTCTCACCACTGCCGTCGTCGTCACCACAGCCAGGGAGCGCGACGAGGGCGCCAACAATCGTCAATATGCCTGCAAAGAGAAATCGTGATGTCTGCATGCGATGGAGTGTCATGCGTTCTGCTCTCGAGGTCAAGCTTCGTGTCGACGAACCAGGTTGGGTTGTCCCGAGCAACATTCGACAAACCCGGATACGCATGGAATGACGAAGCGTTCCCTCCACGAGCGCGACAGGGGTGTTCGGCGTGAACCCACCAGACGAGGAAAATCGATCTCCTGAGTTCGCCCGCCGCAGCCGCCGCCGCGTCGGATCCACGCGCCCGGGATCCGCTGTGCGCGTTCAACGCTGCACGCGACGCGCTTGAGCGGAAGTGAGGATGATCCAGAGAGCAAGATCTCGACGTTGGCTCGAGCCAACGAGCTCATGGATGCTGTCGGTCCACGTGACTTCAGCCGTGCTTCGACGTCTCGGCTTGTGTGCTCGATGGCTCCGTAGATCTGTACGAAGTGCTCTCGGTGATCCGTGTGCGCTCCGCATTGGCCATGTCGTCACATCTCTCCTTGTCGGCGGTGGGACAGGGCGCCAGCGCGCATTACATCTGCCCTGCTCCCCAGGAACACCCTTGCTCCTGTTGACTCCGCCTCGACGCGAGCGGCGCATGCACGATGGGGAGTGCGGGCCCAAGCGCATTCCGTCCGCCGCGCCAGGCCCTTGCCGAGCCGGAGCGGGATAGCTCCGGCGCTCCTGAGGAATCCCCTCATTTTGCAGCCCTTTTCAGCGGGGAAATTGAACAGGGAGGCGGGGAGACAGGGAGTATTTTGAAGATTTCCCTCCCCGCCTCCCCGCCTCCCTGTGAATTTTCCGAAGAATTTGAGGGGATGCCTCAGCCGGCGCTCCGGAAGATCTCCACGGGAGCGGAGGGGGACTCAGGCTTTCCGCTTCAAATCTCCGAGGCGATAGCGTGCCACGCTCCTGTCGATTCATGCCACGTGGCGGCGACGCCGACGGCCGACGGCCGACGGCCGACGGCCGACGGCCGACTGCCGCGCTGCTCCGGCGGCGCGGCGCTCGGTGCGCCGCCGGCCTCCTGCGGCTTCCTTCGCGTCAGGTGCGGCGGAGCTTCTTCGCCATCTGGGCGCCCAGCTCGGCGGATCGGTTGGACGCCGTCTCGACCGCGTCGATCAACGTGCGCCGGAGTCCGCCTGCCTCCAGCGTGTGGAGGCCGGCGATGGCGGTGCCGCCGGGGCTCGTCACCATGTCCTTCAGCCGCCCGGGGTGCTCGCCGGTCTCGAGCTGGAGCTTGGCGGCGCCGTACACCGTCTGCGCGGCGAGCAGCAACGCCGCGTCCCGGCCGAGGCCGACCTTCACGCCGCCGTCGGCGAGCGCCTCGATGATCAGCATGACGTAGGCGGGGCCGCTGCCCGACAGGCCGGTCACCGCGTCGAGCAGCGACTCGTCGAGCACGACAACGCGGCCGACCGCCTGGAACAGGGCCCGCGCGATCTCGACATCGTCGCTCGTCGCGTGGCTGCCGGCGGAGATCGCCGTGGCGCCGGCGAGCGCGATCGCGGCGGTGTTCGGCATGCTGCGGATGACGCGCGCGCCTTCCGGCAGGCGGGCCTCGATGGCGTCGATCGGCACGCCGGCAGCGACCGAGATCACCACGTCGGTGCCGCCGAGCCCCGCCGAGATGGGGGCGAGGACGCGATCGACGATCTGCGGCTTGACGGCGATGACCAGGACGTCAGCCCACCGACAGAGCGCGTCGTTGTCCTCGGTGGTCTCGATGCCGTAGCGCTCGCGCAGGAACTTGAGGCGCTCGCTCTTCAGATCGCTCGCCCGGACCTGCCCCGCGCCCACGGCGCCCCCCTGGAGCAGGCCTCGGATGAGCGCCTCTGCCATGTTACCGCCGCCAAGAAACCCGATCTTGCGCTCTCGCAGTCGGCCCTCGTCGCTTTGCATCGCCCGCCTCCAGGAGCGCGCACCCTAGCAGCCCTGCCGAGCTCGCGGCTCAAATCTCGACATGCCCCGCCGCCGGCGCGGCGGACCGCGCGGCGCCGCCATGGACGGCGGACCGGACGGCGGCCGGCGCGCGACGCTCAGAGCGCGCGCCGCGCGCCGATGCCCCGGCGCCCGCCCTTGTCAGCGGGGCGTGGGGCGTTATTTCTGCGGCGGAATGAACGCAGTGCGTCCCCTGTTCGCCGATCGCAGGACGGGACCCTTCGACTGCCCGACGGAGATTCCATGATTCAAGCGGTTTCCCATCGCTCCCGCGCTTCGGTCCTCGCGCTGCTCTCGCTGGCGGCGCTCTCGCTGGGCGGGTGCGGTCAACAGGCTCACGCCACGCCTCCTTCCACCCAGGCCGCGGCGGTCGCGCCGGCGGACGCGGCGCCGCCCGTGTCGACCGTGACGCTCCCGCCCTCGCCGGTGCCGGCCACCTTCGACGTCGCCGCGCTGTCCGACCGGGTGAGGCCCATGGTCGTCAACATCACGACGACCCATGAATCCGTGGGTCGCGAGGGGCTCGATCCCTTCGACTTCTTCTTCGGCCCCCAGGGCGGCGGCCGCGGCGCCCCGCGCGGCCCACGGCCCACGCAGACGGCGCTCGGCACCGGGTTCATCATCGACCCGAACGGCTACGTGGTGACGAACGAGCACGTCGTCCACGACGCGTCCGGCGTCCGCGTCCGGCTCGCCGACGAGCGGGAGTTCGAGGCCGAGGTCGTCGGCCGCGATCCCAAGCTCGACCTCGCGCTCTTGCACCTGAAGGGCGCGAACGGCTTGCCGGTGGCGCCGCTCGGGTCGAGCGAGCAGCTGCGGGTCGGCGAGCACGTGCTCGCGGTCGGCAACCCGTTCGGCCTCGGCCACACGGTCACGCTCGGCATCGTGAGCGCGAAAGCGCGCGCGATCGGCGCGGGGCCCTACGACGACTTCATCCAGACCGACGCCTCCATCAACCCGGGCAACAGCGGCGGGCCGCTGTTCAACTGGCGGGGCGAGGTCGTGGGCATCAACACCGCCATCCGGGCAGGCGCCAACGGCATCGGCTTCGCGATCCCGATCGACGCGCTGAAGGACGTGCTCCCGCAGCTCCGCGAGAAGGGGTTCGTCGAGCGCGGCAAGCTCGGCCTCCTGTTCCAGCCCGTCACGCGCGATCTCGCCGCGGCGCTCAAGCTGGACGCGCCGAGGGGCGCGCTCGTCGCCGAGGTCGAGCCGGGCGGCGCCGCCGCGCGCGCCGGCATCAAGCCGGGCGACGTCATCATGGACGTCAACGGCGTCCCCATCCACCACGCCGAGGAGCTGCGGCGCAACGTGGCGCGCAACGCCCCCGGCTCCGAGATCAAGGTGACCGTGGTGCGCGCCGAGAAACGGCAGGAGCTCGTGGCCAAGCTGGACGCGCTCCAGGACGAGGAGGGCGACGCCGGAAGCCGCCCGCGGCCGACCCAGGGCGCCCGCCCCGAGCGGCAGCAGAGCGCCGAGAAGCTCGGCATCCAGGTCTCCGACGCCGCCGGCGGCGGGGTGCGGGTCGACGGGTTCGCGTCGGGCAGCGACACGCAGGAGATCCAGGTGGGCGACGTGATCCTCGAGGTCAACGGCACCCCCGTCAAGGATGTCGCCGGCCTCCGCGCGGCGATCGCGAAGGTCAAGGACGGGTCGATCGCGCTCCTCAAGGTGCGGCGCGGGAAGGTCGTCCAGTTCGCGGCCGTGCCCATCCCCGCGCGCTGATCCCGCCCCGAGCCTGGCGGCGCGGCCGGCGCGAGCCGTCCCGCGCCGCCCCACCCCGCATCACCCCACGCCTCGTTGCCGGCCGGCGGTCTCCTCCTGCGCCTGGGCGGCGCGCGCTGCCTCCTCGGCGGTGCGCGCTGCCTCCTCGAGCGCGCGCTTCTCCGCCTCCGTCTGCTTCACGCGCTCCTCGAGCACGTCGATGCCGAGGTAGCGGAAGACGTAGATGCCCCCCACGAACATGCAGAGGAACAGCGTGAGCACCCGCCAGAGGACGACGTACGGCACCACGAAAGCGCCCTTCACCCAGGGCGACATCAGCGCGTTTGACCCGAGCTCGGCGACGCCGCTCGCGCCGGGCGTCGGGCTCATGTAGAGCGCGAAGTTGAGCAGCGTCTGGGTCAAGATCACCTGGAAGATCGGCGGGCCCACCGAGACGAAGGTCGAGGGCGAGGTAGGGATGCCGAGCCCGAGCAGGATGAAGTAGGCGACGGCGAACCGCGAGCAGAAGAAGCCGAACGTGAGCAGCAGGGCGGCGGCGTAGGCGCGCTTGCCGCGGCGCATGTAGATGCGGAAGCCCTGGTGGAACTCGTCGACGCTCCGCAGCAGGCGCGCGGTCGTGCTGCCGGGCGCGGCGAGCGCGGCCTCGGCGCGAGCCCGCAGCCGGGGCACGCGTCGGGCGCCCAGCAGGACGGCGCGTAGCAGCTTCCCGAGCGGCAACGACAGCGCGCGGACGACCGCCTTGAGGAGCGGCGGGTACGCCGCCGCGGCGATGAGCGCCACGAGCCCCGAGCCGAACATGGCGACGGTGAACAGGAGCAGCCACTCGATCTGCTGGCCCCCCTGCACGACCAGCATCCCGTTGTGCCGGAGCGTGAAGATGGCCACGGCAGACAGCAGGAAGAACGAGACCGTGCACGAGGCGGTGAGCAGCTCAGCCGTGGCCACATCGACGAGGCGCATGCCGCCATGCACGAGCACGGCGGCCTGCGAGGGCGCCGCGCCGGCCTGCCCGGGGGTCACCCCGGCGCAGAACATCAGCACGAACTCCGACGTCACCGCCGTGCGCACGCGGAGCCCGGGCCAGAGCACGCGCCCGAGGACCCAGATCCTGAGGCCCCCGAACACGCCCTCCTGCAGCGCCAGCACGGCGCCGACGAGCAGCCAGCCCGGCCGCACGTGCGCGAGCCCTGCGGCGAGGCTCTCCTGCTTGTCGTGGATCTCGCTGTAGAGCACGTACGCGAACGACGCGAGCGTCAGCGTGACGATGAGCTGGATGCCTCGGATCAGGGTGGCGCGGTTCATACGAGGGCGCCCATCCGGGGTGACCGCATGCGCATGCCTATACCCTGTCGGCGGCGCTCGCGACCGTCATGCCGCCGATCCGCCGGATCGCGGCGCCTCCTGCGGCGGCCCCGGCCGCGAGCGACACGCCTGCGTCGCGCGGCCAGGCGAGGTGCGAAGGTCGCTTCGCGGCGCGGGCTCGCTCGCCCTGCGCTCGTCCAGCGCGCGCCGCGCAGGGTCGCAGTCGTCGTGGCGCAGCGTTCGGCGCGCGCGCGAGGCCGCGACGCGGAGATGTCTATTGCGTCGCCGAGGAGGGCTCGCAATGCTGCGCGCCTCATGGCGACACGCAAGATCGCTATCAGCACCGGCGGAGGCGACGCGCCCGGGCTCAACGCTGTCATTCGCGCGGCCACGCTTGCCGCGCTCGAGCGCGGCTGGGAGGTCTGGGGCATCCGGCAGGGCTACCGCGGGTTGCTCGACGACGCTCCGGACGGCCTCATCCGGCTCGACCGCGAGCGCGTCCGGGGCATCGCGCACCTCGGGGGCACCATCCTGGGCACCGCGAACCGCGGCGATCCGTTCCACTACCCGACGCCAGGCGAGCACGGGCTCGTGCCGCGGGATCGATCTGACGACCTCGTGCGGAGGTTCCGCGCGCAGGGGTTCGACGCGCTCATCGCGGTGGGCGGCGACGGCTCGATGCGGATCGCGCACCAGCTCCTCGAGCGCGGGCTGCCCCTCGTGATCGGCGTGCCGAAGACGATCGACAACGACGTCTGCTGCACGGACATCACGTTCGGCTTCGACACGGCCGTCTCCATCGCGACCGAGGCGCTCGATCGGCTCCACTCCACGACCGAGGCGCACGAGCGGATCATGGTCGTGGAGGTGATGGGGCGCCACGCGGGCTGGATCGCGCTCAACGCCGGGATCGCCGGGGGCGCCGACGCCATCCTGATGCCCGAGATCCCGTTCCGGTACGAGGCGATCGCCGAGAAGATCCGCCTCCGGGAGTCGCGCGGGCGCCGCTTCTCCATCGTGGTGGCGGCGGAGGGGGCGTACTCGCAGGGCGGGGAGCTGACCATCAAGGACGCGGGCGACGCGTTCCGCCGCACCGCCGTCCTCGGGGGCGTGGCCGAGCGCGTGGCCAAGGAGCTCGCGGCCCGCACCGGCAAGGAGGCGCGCTCCATGGTGCTCGGCCACCTGCAGCGGGGTGGCGGACCCACGACGGCGGACCGCTTGCTCGCGCTCCGCTTCGGCGCCGCCGCGGCGCGCTGCCTCGTCGAGGACTGCGGGAGCGGGATGGTCGCGCTGCGCGCGAACCAGATCGAGCTCGTCCCCCTCGCCGACGTCGCCGGCAAGACGAAGACGGTGCCGCTCGACTCGGACACGGTCATCACGGCCCGCGAGATGGGCCTGTGCTTCGGCGACGAGCCGCCCGGCCACTTCGTCGACAGGTGAGCCGCGAGCGCCTGTGCTTCGGCGATGAGCCGCCCGGCCACTTCGTCGACAAGTGAGCCGCGAGCGCGCGAGTCTACCGCTGTCTGCCCTCGTCCCGGCAAAAGAACCCTGGATCGTCCGGTATCGCACCCTGGACCGGTCGGCTCATCGCTCCTCACGTTGTCGGCCGGACGGCCTGAACGGCATGTCCAGCCTCGTGTTTGACACTCGTCGAAGGGGGCCGATATCTTGGGTTCCCCTCCGAACCCGCGCACACCCCCCGGAACATGACGAAAGTCCTCGTATTTGAGAGCGATCCGGCGTTCGCCGGGGAGCTCCGCACGGAACTGGGCCGCCTCGGCTGCACCGTCCAGGTGGTCGATGACGGCAACGTCGGCCTGCAGGTCGCCGCGGCCGATCGCCCCGATCTCATCCTGCTGTCGATCGAGCTGCCGCGCATGAACGGCTTCTCGGTCTGCAACAAGCTCAAGAAGGACGCCCAGCTCAAGGATGTCCCGCTCGTCATCATGTCGAGCGAGTCGAGCGAGGAGACGTTCGAGCAGCACCGGAAGCTCAGGACCCGCGCGGAGGACTACATCCACAAGCCGATCGCGTTCGGCGAGCTCCTCGAGCACATCCGCACCTACGTCCCGCTCGACGGAGAGGACGCGGAGGCCGATCCGATCATGATCGATGAGGCCGAGGTGCTCGAGGCCGACATCGACGAGGACTCGGGGGACCCCACGATCATCACGGCGACCGTGATCGCGAACGGCGCGCGCGCGAGCGCTGCACCGCCGCCTGCGCCGCCGCCCGCCGCGTCGCCCTCCGCCGCGCCGCCTGCGCCGCGCTCTGCCGCGCCGCCCGCGCCGGCTTCTGCCGTGCCGCCCGCGCCGCCCGCCGCCGCGCCGGAGCAGCGCGCCGTCCGGGTGCCGGGCCCACCGAGGCCGCCGCAGGGGACGGGGCCGAGGTCGGGGCCCGGCAAGCCGGACGAGGACATCGAGGAGTTCATCGGCGGCGCCTTCACCCGACTGATCCGCGACGAGGAGGAGGATCAGATCGACGATCGGACCATTCCCAGGCCCTCGGTCGCGCCGTCGACGCGGGCGCCGGCGTCCACCAGGACGTCCGTGCCCGCCTCGGCGCCTCCGCCCGTGAGCTCGTCGCCGGTCGCCGCCTACCGCGCGCCGGTCTCCGAGCGCGGGGCCGCCGCCTACCGCGCGCCGGTCTCCGAGCGCGGGGCCGCCGCCTACCGCGCGCCGATCTCCGAGCGCGGGCGGATGACCCCTGCGCCGCCGGCGCCGCCTCGCTCCGACGCGGAAGCGGGCGAGATCGAGCGCCTGCGCGCCGAGCTGGATCGGTCCAAGGGCGAGATCGTCCGCCTCACCAAGGAGGTGTCCGCCGCGCGCGCGACCTCGCTCCGCCTCGAGGGCGAGCTCTCCACGGCGAACGACGGCACCCAGGAGGCGGCCCGCCTCCGGCGCGAGCTCGACGAGGTCAAGGCGAAGCTCGCGGCCGGCGGCAGCGGCTCCCGGCCCGGCGGCGTGTCGAGCCGCGAGTTCCTCGATCTGCGCGAGGCGCTGAACAAGAAGGACAAGGAGATCCTCGCGCTCCGCGACCAGATGTCGCGCAAGGACAAGGAGCTCCTGGAGCTCCGGGATCAGACGCTGGCGCTCGAGCGAGAGAAGGCCGATCAGGTCGACAGGATCCTGGAGCTCGAGCGCTCGAGCGAGGATCTTGACGCGCAGCTCGCGTCGCTCCGCGCCGACAAGGAGCTGGCCGCGAAGCGCGCCGACGACTTCAAGGCGCGCACCGACAAGCTGCAGGGGCAGGTCGCCGCGCGCGACGCGGAGCTCTCGGCGGCGCGGCAGGCGCTGATGGACGCGGAGGCGGCGCACACGGAGGCGCTCCGCTCCGCGGCGGACGAGAGATCCCAGGCAATCGAGGCCGCGGAGGCGTCGGCGCAGCGCGAGATCGAGGAGCGCGCGCAGGCCGAGCGGGAGCGCTTCGAGCAGGCGCTCGCGGGGCACCGGGCGGAGCTCGATCGGCTGAACGCCGAGCACGCCGCCCGGGCCGAGCAGCAGGCCGCCGAGCACCGCGCGGCCGTCGACAGGCTCGCCGGCGAGCACGCTGCGGCGCTCGAGCGGGCGAGGGCCGAGTCGGCCGCGACGGCGGACGGGCTGCGGGCCGAGCACGCCGCGGCCGTGGATGGGCTGAAGGCCGAGCACGCCGCGGCCGTGGACGGGTTGCGGGCCGAGCACGCCGTGGCCGTGGATGGGCTGAAGGCCGAGCACGCCGCGGCCATGGATGCACTGCGGGCCGAGCACGCCGCGGCGCTGGACCGGCTGAGGGCGGAGCACGCGGCGGCGGCCGAGGCGGCGCAGCGCGAGCAGGAGGCCGCGGTCGAGGCGCTCCGGCGCGAGCACGCCGCCGAGGCGGAGCGGCGCGATCGGGAGCACGCGGCCGCGCTGGACGGGGCGCGCGCCGAGCACGCCGCCGCCGTCGAGCGGCTCCACGCGGAGCACGCGGCCGCGCTGCAAGGGGTGCGCGCCGAGCAGGTCGCCGCGATCGAGCGGCAGCAGGCCGAGCACGCCGCGGCGATCGAGGCGCTGCGGGGCGAGCACGCCGCGGCGATCGAGGCGCTGCGCGGCGGGCACGCGACCGCCGTCGAGGAGCTCCGGCGCGAGCACGCGGGCGAGATCGAGCGGCGCGAGAGCGAGCGCGCGGCCGCGCTGCTCGGCCTCCGGACCGAGCACGCGCGCGCCGTCGAGCGCCAGGCCGAGGAGCACGCGCGCGCCGTCGAGCGCCAGGCCGAGGAGCACGCGCGCGCCGTCGAGCGCCAGGCCGAGGAGCACGCGCGGGCGCTCGAGGCCGCGCGCGAGGACTTCGCGGCGCGGCTCGCGGCGCGAGAGCGCGAGCTCATCGAGGAGCGCGAGCAGGCCGTCCGCGCCGCAGAGCAGGCCCACGCGGACCGCGTGGCCGAGCTCGAGGCGCGCGCCGCCGATCGGCAGGCACAGGTCGAGGCGGCGCACGCGCAGGCGCTCGCCGACGCCCGCGGGGCGCACCAGGCCGATATCGCCGAGCGGGAGGCCGCCTGGGCGGCGCAGCGGCACGAGCTGGACGAGATCGCCCGCGGGCTCTCGACCGAGCTCGGGCAGGCGCGCAACCATGTCGCGCACCTCCAGGCCCGCACGGAGGAGCTCGAGCATCAGCTGGAGCAGCGCGCGGGAGAGCTCTCCGCGCGCAGCGAGGAGCGCGATCGCCTGCTGGGCGAGCTCGCCGATCGCGCGCGCGCGATCGAGGAGATGCAGGGCCGGCTCACCGAGGCCGAGCAGCGGGAGAGCGAGCTCGGAGCCCAGCTCTCGCACCGGACAGAGGAGCGCGACAGCCTGCGGACGCACGGCGAGCAGCTCGCCGAGCAACTCGCCGTGGAGCGCGCCCGCCTGCAGAAGGCGCGCTCGAAGTGGGGCGACGACCGCGTCTCCCTGGAGCGCGCGCGGGAGGCGCTCGCGGCCGCGCTGTCTCAGATCGAGCAGGCCGAGGCGCTCTCGGTCGAGTGAGCCGGCGGCGCCCCCGGGAGGGCGCGGGGGGCGATCAGCGCGAGAGCGCTGCCGCCCCGAACGCCTCCGGGAGGAGCGCTGACAGGGAGGTGAGCCGCGGCGGCACGCCGCCCCCGGCGGCGATGAGCCGGATCGGGAGATCCACGGCGAACTCGGCGAGCGTCTGTCGGCACATGCCGCACGGGCTGCCGAGGACGGGCCCGCTGGTGGCGACGGTGATCGCGATCGGATCGCGCTCGCCGGCCGCCACCATCTGCACGATGGCCGAGCGCTCCGCGCAGATGGCGAGCCCGTACGAGGCGTTCTCGACGTTGCAGCCGGCGAACACGCGGCCGGAGCGCACGAGGATCGCCGCGCCAACCCAGTAGCCCGAGTACGGCGCGTGCGCCCGCTCCCGGACGGCGATTGCCGCCCGATCGAGCGCTTCCCAGTCGATCGCTTGCGCGGGTTCGGCAGCGGCGGGGGCCTCGCCGGCATCCTGCGGGGGGCGGCTCACGACGCAGCGCTCCCTTGCGCGGCGCCTTCGCCCACGCGGCGGACCCAAGCCGAGAGCAGCGCCGTGAACCGGTCGCGCGCCTGCCTGGCGGTCTCCTCGACCTCCCGGTGGTTGAGCTCGCGCCGGGTCAGCCCCGCGGCGAGGTTCGTGATGCACGAGATGGCCGCGGCCGGCACGCCCATGTGCCTGAGCGCGATGATCTCCGGCACCGTGCTCATCCCGACGGCGTCGGCGCCGAGCGTGCGCAGCATCCGGATCTCCGCGGGCGTCTCGTACGTCGGCCCGAGCAGCCCGGCGTAGACCCCCTCGCGCAGGGAGACGCCCGTGTCGCGCGCCGCCGCCCTCGCGAGCTCGAGCAACCTGGGGTCGTGCGCGTAAGTCATGTCGGGGAAGCGCGTGCCGAGCGCCTCGTCGTTCGGCCCGACGAGCGGGTTCACCCCCATCAGGTTGAGGTGGTCGATGAGCAGCATGAGGTCGCCGGCGGCGAAGCCGTGGTGGATGCCGCCGGCCGCGTTGGTCAGGAGCACGGCGCGGCAGCCGAGCCGCGCGAGCACGCGCACGCCGAACACGACCTTCGCCAGCGGGTGCCCCTCGTAGAGGTGCGCGCGCCCCTGCAGGCAGGCGACCGGCACGTCGCCCACGCGGCCGGCGCACAGGAAGCCGGCGTGCCCCTCGACGGCGGGCCGTGGCATGCCGGGGATCGCCGCGTAGGGCACCTTCACGAGGTCGGAGAGCTCGTCGCCCCACCCCCCGAGCCCCGACCCGAGCACCACGCCGACGCTCGGAGGTGTCGGAATTTGTTGCCGAATTACGCGGACGGCCTCGTCGAGTTCGGGCAGGATGGTCACCGCGACAGGCTACCGCAGGGCGACGCGAAGGGTAAACGTCGCAGATGCACAGCGGCAAAGCCCGTGATAGGGTCGCCGCCCTTTCGGGGCAAGTGACGATGATGGGCACCAAGATCGAAGATTTCTTGAAGGAAAAGAAGATCGACCCCCGCCGCATTCTCGCGACGTCGGTCAAGATCGAGCGGCTGCAGCCGGAGGACCGGGCAATCCGCCTGACCAAGCGGCTGGCGCGTGGCAGCGAGGACGCCGCGAAGAAGAAGGACGCCGCCGGCGCCAAGAAGCCGCGCAGCGGCCGACCGGTGACCGACCGCACGCTCAATGCCGCGCTTCAGGGCAAGCCGATCAGCGGCCCCGCGAAGACGCGCCTCCTGCGCGCGGTCAACCGCATCCTGGAGCAGAAGAAGCAGGAGAAGGTCGAGCTGTCGGCGCTCTTCGACCTGCCGAAGAAGGGCGGCGCAGCGGCCGAGGGCGCCGAGGCCGCGGGCTGAGCCGACCGGACGATCCGGACAACAACCCTCGCGCCCTGAGCCCGGCGTGAACGCGCTTCGGCCTGAGGCCGGGGCGGGTTCTCGCCGGGATCTCTTTTTGTCTCTCGTCAGGGGCTGAGGCCGGTCGCTACGCGCGATCGCGGCGGCGGGAGCCCAGCTCGAACAGATCGGCAGCGACCAGGGCCACGGTCAGCGACACGGCGATGAAGATCATGCGCCGGAAGGTCGCGCCAATGTGCCTCAAGGAACAACTTTTGTGCGCTTCCGGGCGCGACCTGGCACCGGGGCGGCGCTCGATCGCGCTGTGCCGCCGTGAATGATCCGGCTGCCCGGCGCATCAGAAGCCTCTGTGCATACCATGGCGATCGAGACGGGGGCGTTCTGGGCGCACCTCTCGCGGTCGTTCCTCCCCCCTGGCTGGGGTGCGCCGAACGGCCGCGTGGACGACCTGCCCGAGCGAGCCGCCGCGGCCGCCCGGGCGGCGCTCGACGCCGTGCTCGCGGGCGACGACCTCTTGCGCCGTCCGGCGCTGGTCGCCTTGCCATCGTGCTCCATGAGCGCCGAGCGGGCGAGTAGGCTTCCGCCCGTGACCGAGCCCGACGACGTGGGCGAGTGGATCCGCCGGTTCCAGAGCGGCGATCCGACGGCCTTTGCCGAGATCTTCCGCCGTTACCGCCGTGACGTCGCGCGGCTCGTCTTCAGGATGCTCGGACCGACCGCCGACGCCGAGGACGTGATCCAGGAGGTGTTCATCCAGGTGCACCGGAGCCTGGGCGACTTCCGGGGGCAATCGAAGTTCACGACGTGGCTCCACCGGGTGACGGTCAATGCCGTGCTGATGGCGCGGCGCGCGGCGCGCAGCCGCCCTGTGTTCGCTGGCGAACCGAGCGCCGATCTCGAGGTCGACCGCGGCATGCTCCCGGACGAGGACGCCGCTCGCGCTCGCAGGATCGACGCCTTCCGGAGGGTGCTGGAGCGCCTCCCGGAGAAGAAGCGGGTCGTCTACGTCCTGCACGAGCTCGAGGGCATCGCGCCGACCGAGATCGCCGAGATCGTCGGTGCGCCGGTGCTGACCGTCCGGACGCGGCTGTTCTATGCGCGGCGCGAGATCGAGGAGATGATGCGCGGTGAGCCCGCGCTCGCCCAGCTCGCCGCCGAGCTGGCCGAAGGGGGCGCGGAGAAGGCGGACGGCGCGGCGGCGGAGACGGCGCGCGCGCGGGTATCTGTGGGGAACGCGGCCGGGGGGTACCCAGCGGCGGACCGAGCGGCAGTCGATACGGAGGACATGTGAGCGGCGCAAAGCAGTACGAGCGGGCACGCGAGCACATGGAGCAGCTGCTCCGCGCCGAGGAGCCTCCGGAGCCACGCTGGGACGCCATCGAGCGCGAGCTGTTCGCGCGCCTCGAGAAGCCCGCTCCCGTCCGTCGCGTCGCGCCGCCGCAGCGCTCGCCGCTCGGGCGCGCGCTCGGGTTCGCGGCGGCCGCGGCCGCCATCGCGTTCGCGATCCTCGCGGCTGGTCGCTCCGCCCCGCCCGTCACGGCGACGTCGACGCCGCCGCGCGCGCGCGACGTCGCGGAGATCCCGAAGGCAGCCGGGGGCGCCGGCATGGCCGGCGATCTGGACTTGCGCGCCCTCCGGCCGGGAGACTCCATCGAGACCGCGGCGTACAGCGTCTCCTTCACCGATGTCGGCTCGGTGCGCTGGACGCTGCTGCCGAACAGCCGCGCCGTGGTGCGCGCCGTCGGGACGGCGGGGGTCGGCCATGTGATCGCGCTCGAGCGGGGCTCGGTGCGCGCCGACGTCGTCACGCGCGCGCCCGAGGAGGGGCTCGTCGAGGCGTTCGCCGTCGAGGTGGACGGCACCCGCGTCGCGGTGCACGGCACGCTCTTCACCGTGACCCGCATGGACGGGCGTGTGGAGGTCGACGTGGAGCACGGCACCGTCGCGGTCGGTCCGTCGGCGTACCGCGGCGCGACCACCGCGCGCCTGCTCGTCGGCCCCTCGCGCGGCACCTTCTCGCTCGATGGCGGCCGCGACGCCCGCCTGCTGCAGCGCCCCGCGCCGCCGGACAGCGCCCCCTCGGTCGCGCCGCCGGAGCCGTCACGCCCGCCGACTCCCCCTCGGCCGACGACCGCCAGCGCGCATCCGCCGAGCGGGGCTGCTGCGGTCTCGACGGCCGGTGCCAGCGCGGATGAGCCGGCAGCGGCCACCGCCTCCGCGGTCGTCGAGCCGCTCCCGCCGGCGTCCGCCGAGCCGGCGCCCGCCGAGCTCGCGCTGGCCGCTTCGGCGCCGGTCGCTGCGGCGCCGGTCCCCGAGCCGCAGGTGGCGTCCGCTCCGCCCGCGCTCACGCCCGCCTCCGTGCAGTCCATGCTGTCGAGCTGTTTCGCGCGCGAGACCGCGGGCAGCTCGTCCTCGGTTCGCAAATCGATCGTCTCGACGCTGCGCATCTCCGTGCGCCCCGACGGCAGCGTCGCCGGGATGCGCTTCAACCCGCCGCTACGGCCGGCGCTGCAGGCGTGCGCGGAGGGTCTCTACCGAGGGCGCTTCGCGGAAGGCCCGCGGCAGCTCGACATCCCGCTGACGATCGAGGATTGAGCGCGGCCCGCGCGGCGCGGCCGTCGCGGGGCCCGCACGGCGCAGCTGTCGCGCGGAGATCAGAGCGAGCCGAGGAGCTCGGTGAGCGCGTAGGTCTCCCGCGCGCCCATGGACCCGAACTGCACCCCCATCCCTTCGGCGGTGGTCCACCGCACGATGGATGGGATCGCGGCGGCCTGCTTCAGGCCCGAGAGGGACAGCAGCACCTCGACGCTCGCCCCGAAGGGAGCCGGCGAGGTGGTCTCGATGAACATCCCGCCGAGGCTTATGTCGCGGCATATCGCATCGATGCGCGGGCCATCGCCGATCCGGAATGCGATCGAGAGCTCGATGGGCTTGCGCGGGTGCCTGCGGTGATCTCGCACGTTCCTCCTTGGCCAGCTGCGCGGCGCTGAAAGTAGCGCGCGTGGGGTATCCTGAAGCGCAGAGGAACGATCAATGTCGCGAGCCGAGAGCGTCGCTGTCAAGCGCCGGGAGCCGCGCTCGGCTCCGTCGAGCCGCGCCGATGTCGGCGCTCCGTCGAGCCGCGCCGATATCGGCGCTCCGTCGAGCCGCGCCGATATCGGCGCTCCGTCGAGCCGCGCCGATGCCGGCGCTTCGTCGAGCCGCGCCGATGCCGGCGCGGCTGGGCGCGGCGGCGCGGGCGCGCGCCCCGGCTGGAAGCGGCACCTCGAGGGCTGGCAGCCGGGGCTCGTGGCCGTCCTCATCGCGGGCTCTGCGGCGATCCTCGCGGTGCCGCGGCCGGTCGAGCCCGCCGAGCTGCCGCTGCCGCTCGCCGACGCGCAAGCCCTCGAGCGCGCCCGGGAGGCAGACATCGCCCGCGCCCGCGAGGCGGAGCAGCTCGGGCTCGACGCCGAGGTGCGCGAGCTCGGCTCCGCCATCCGCGCGTTCGGGCTCGTGGACGCCGACGCGGACCACACCGAGGCCGAGCTCCTCGCCGCGCGCAAGCGCGTGCTCGACGCCGTGGGCCCCGCGCTCGCCCAGGGGGACGAGGCGGTGCTCCGGCTGCGGGCCTACCAGCTGAGCTCGTTCATCCGCGAGGTGCGCCGCTTCGAGTCGACCGGCGAGGAGTCCGACGAGCTCCGTGAGCTCGGCGGCGACTTCCTCGGGCTGCTCCGCCGGAGCGACTGGCTGAAGCGAGGGGACGCGAGGTCGCGCGGCGGCGGCGAGGCGCGCCGCGTCGCCATGGATGGCGCCGTGCTCGGGGTGCTCTTCAAGAAGCGCTGGGACGCCATCGTCGGCATCCAGCGAGAGCCCTTCGGCCTGGCGCTCGACGAGGAGCGCGCGCTCTTCAGGTTCCTGCTCTCGCACCCCGTCAGCGCCGCGAGGGGCGCGCGGGACCTCGCGGCTCCTCCCGCCGACGAGGCGGCGGCGCGCCTCGCGCACGCCAGCGAGCCGGGGCCGCGCTCGTCCGCGCCGGCGCTCCGCGCGGCGGAGCGCCGGCGCGCCGAGGAGCAGTATCGCCTGAAGAAGATCGACGAGCTCGCCGCGCTCGACCCGTCGTACCCGAGGCACCTCGCCCGCGGCGTCGCGCTCTATCGGCTGGGGAAGTTCGTGCAGTCGGCGGAGGCGTTCCGCAGCCACCTGGACCAGCACCCGGACGGGGCGCACACGCTGCGGGCGCAGAACTACCTGCGAGCGGCCCTGGAACGCGCGCGCGAGGAGCAGCTCTAGCGCTGCTCCGACGCGGTGAGGCCCGCGCTCGTCGAGCGCGCAGGGCCGCTACGGGCCCCTGCGCATCCCGCCGGGGCGGTAGGGGCGGCCGCTGATCCCCTTGGCGGGGTTGCCCTGCCCGCCGCGCCCGCGGCGCGTCTCCATCTCGTGCATGATCCCCTGCATGGCCGAGGACTGCAGGAACCGCCGCGCGGCCGGGAATACCTCCTGCTCCTCGCAGGCCACGTGGCGCTGGTGCGCCGCGCGCAGCTCGTCGATGAGCTGGGGGATCGGCTCGATCGCCTCGGGCCCGCCGTCGCGCGCGATCGCCGCGCGCAGCTCGTTGATCGCGCGCTGATGCGCCTTGTGCTCGTGCCGGAGGCGATCGAGCGTCGGCGCGATGGCCTCCAGCACCGCGAGCCGCGGGAAGAGCGAGCGCTCCTCGTCCTCGTGGTGCCGGCTCAGCGACCGCTCGAAGTAGGCGAAGACGCTGGAGAGCCCCTCGAGCGCGGCGGCCCGCCCCCGAGCATCGCCGAGCGCGCGCGCGGCGCGCGCGAGATCGTTCAGGTTCTCTTCCAGGCTCCGGTGAGCGGCGGCGAGCTTCTCGAGCGGATCGTTCCGGTCATCGGGCATCAAACGATGATTGAACAAGAACGCGCGGGCGTGGGAAGTTTTTCTCTCCGCGACAGGTTTCGCGGCGCCGCCCGCCGGCGCTGGTCATCCGACCATCTCGCCACCTGCCCAGCGCAGGAGGCGACATCGCACCTTCAGGGGAGGCTCGCGTTGCGGGGCACGTCGAGGCGCAGCTCGGGGGCCAGCATCTCGCGCGCGAGGTGCACCTCGAGCAGGTCGATGACCGGGCTCTTCGACACCGCCCGGAGCCGCTCGTCCGCGCCCGCGTCGCCGGCCGCCTTCCTTGCCATGGCGGTGTAGAATTGCGCCTCCACGCGCTGCGCCGCGCTCTGGGCGAGCTTGCCGAGATCCGCGTCGCTGATCCTGCCGTTCGCCCACGCCGCGAGCCTCCCGGTCCACGAGGTGCGGCCCGTCGAGCCTTCGAGCGCGCGGCCGGCGGTGCCGTCGGTCGCGACGCGGAGGCTCCGCTCCAGCAGCAGGACCCACAGCCCGCCGTAGGCGAGATCGTCCTCGTCCACGTTCGCCTCGAGGCCGCGCTTCAGCGCCCGGCGCGCGGCGGGGAGGTCGCGCTGCACGAGCGCGCGCCCCACGGCGTCGAGCATCGTGGCGCCGAGCTGCGGCGGCTCGGCGGCCACCAGGGCGAACGCCCGCTCGTAGGCCCGCGCCGCGCCCTTCTCGTCGCCGTAGCCGTCGAGGATGCGGCCGAGCAGCCGCTCCGTCCGAGCCTTGGCGCCCGGATCGCGCGCGCGCTGCCGGGCGTCGAGCGCGGCGGCGAGCGCCGCGTCGAGCGACTCCTTGGCCCGGTCCTGCGTGCCCGCCTCGCGGTGGAGCTCGAAGGCGAGCAGGTGCGCCTGGATGATCTCGAGTGGCGAGGTGCGCGCGTCCGGCGCGCCCAGCGCCCGCCGGACGTCCTCCAGCGCGGCCTGGGGCTCGCCCGCCTGACGCTCGGCCATCGCGAGCACCGTGAGCCCGTTGATCGTCGGCTCCGCCGCGGTCGCTGCGCGGAGCAGCGGCAGCGCGGCGGCGAGGTTGCCGGCGCGCAGCTCGAGCGACGCCATGAGGGACCGGACGCGCGCGCCCGACGGGTCGAGGGCGGCGCCGCCACGCGCCGCCTGGTCGGCGAGCACGAGCAGCGGCCCCGCGGCGTTGTAGGTGCGCCGCGCGGCGTCGAAGTCGTCGTTCGACGCCTCCTCCGAGAGCGCACTCAGCACGAGCCCGAGCGCCGCCCCGAGCGCGCCGGGGCTCGGCCGATCGCCGAGCGCGCTGCCGATCACGAGCGGCGTCGCCTCGGACATGCCGAGGCGGATCATCACCTGCGAGAGGAGCGAGGCGCTGTCGTAGTTCAGCGGATCGCGGCGGTACGCCTCGAGGGCCGTGCCCCAGACCGCCCCGTCGAGCAGCTCCTGCGCGATCCCGGTCTCGGCGTCGCGTTCCTGCGTCTCGTGGTGCGCGAAGGCCGCGGCGAGCGCCTGCCACGAGACAGCGTCGTCGTCGGAAGCGGCGGCCTTGATCCGCTCGTAGAGGCCGGGCGGGATCACCCGGCGCGCGCTCGTGCGGTCGATCTGCTCGATCGCGCCCTTCGCGTCTCCGAAGCGGAGGAACAGCGCGGCCATGCTCGCGCCGCCGGACTCCAGCGCGCGCGCCGCCTCGACCGCCTCGTCGCGCTCCGGCCGCTTCCCGCCCTGCCGGTACTCGATGTTGAACTCGATCGCCCGGTCGATCCACGCCGCGGTCGCGGCGGCGGCGCGCTGGACCGTCTCCGGGCGGCCGTCGACGAGGGCGCGCGCGACGGACGCGCGCTGCTCCATGCCGAGCTGCTCGAGCGGCCCGCCGGTGCGCGTGTCCTTCATCCAGCGATCGAGCGCGGCGAGGTGCTCGTCGACCTCGGCGCGGGCGCGGCTGCCGCTCGGCAGCGCGGCGGCGCGGAGCTCCAAGAGGGCTCGCACCCGCCCCTCGTCGCCGCGCGGGCTCAGCCGCTCGATCGCGCCGGCGAGGGCGCGCTCGCCCACGGGGTCGATCATCTCGGCGCGGCCCTCGCCGGGGCGGACGAGGTAGAGCGCGCCGAGCACGCTGTCGATGCCCCGGTCCTGGTGCCCCGCGTTGAAGCGCCCCGCGGCGTGCGCGAGCTGCCTGCGGATCACGCCGATGAGCAGGCCCGTGCGCTGCGGGCTCGGCTTGCCGTTGCGCACGATGGTGTAAAGGCTGGCGGAGAAATCGGCGTCGCGGACCTCGACCACCGCGGCGCGGCCCTCGGCGCCAGGCGGCCCCTTGGCCCCCGGCGAGCCAGAGGCCCCGCAGGCGAGGGGAGACAGCGCGAGGGCGAGCGCGGCAAGGCCCCGAGCGAGACGGCGCCGGGGGGGCAAAGTCGGCAGCGACATTGCGGGGCAGTGTACACGGGGGACGCGTGAGCGCACCCCCCGGCGCTCTCGCTCCAGCGCTACCGCGAGCCGTCGCTGAGCCTGCGGCCGAGCAGCTTGGAGGCGAGCGTCTCGCCGAGCTCGCTCATCATCAGCTGCTCGACCACCGACTCGGTCGCGGCCCGCTCCGCGTCGCTCGTGTACTGGAACTCGATGCCCATCCCCGCCGGAGCCGCCTCTGTCGCCTCGGCGGGCATCACGATCCACTTCACCCGGCCGCGCAGGCGGAGCGGCTCGGCCAGGTTGCGGATCGAGAGGGCGAACACGAACTCGGTCCCGATGGCGAGCGGGCGATCCGTGCGGATGAAGGTCCCGCCCTTCGAGATGTTGCGCGTGTAATCAGCGAAGAACGTGTTGAGTCGCTTGTACTCCACGCTCAGCTCGATCGCGGCGCGCTGGGCTGAGCGGCGGTCATTCTCCGTCACCAGGCCACCCTACCACGGCGCGCGCGGGCCAGAGTAAAGTCGCCAGCCATGGACGTCGGTGATGCTAGGGCCGCGCTCGCGAGGGGGCGGCGCAGGGTCGGCGCGCTCAAGGACGAGGCGCGCGTCGTGCGGCGGGCGGTAACGCAGACGGGGCTCCTCGCCGCGCTGCGTTGGCCGGGGCTCAAGGTGCTCGCGCGCGAGCTCGCGAAGGGCAGGGCGAACCCGTCGCTCCTCTTCCGGTACTACGCCGAGAACAGCCCGCACCGGATCGCGGTGGTCGACCCGCGGAGCCTCGCGCGCGGCGTGGCCCGGGGAGGCGCGGAGGGCCCGGCCGAGGATCGGGTCTACTCCTTCTTCGCGCTGAACGAGATCATCGACCGGCTGGGTTACGCCCTCGACCGGCGCGGCGTCGGCCCGGGCGCGACCGCGCTGCTCGTGCTCAAGAACCGCCCCGAGTTCGTGATGAGCCAGATCGCGCTCGCCCGCGTGGGCGCGTCCGTGGTGACGGCGTCGTGGCGCTCGACCCCCGCGGAGCTCTGCTACCTCGCCGGCCACTCGGGGGCGCGCCTGCTCGTGTTCGACGCCGACATCGCCGACATGATCCGCGAGGCCGCGCCGCTCCTCGAGGGGATCCCGCGCGAGGGCATGATCGCGGTCGGCGAGCGCGCCGCGGGCTTCTCGCACTTCGACGAGCTCCTCGCAGAGCGCGGCGACGCCCCGGATCGGAGCGAGCAGGCCGCCGTTGTGATGTACACGTCCGGCACCACCGGCAAGCCGAAGGGCGCGGTGCGCGGCTTCGGCCGCGGGGTCGTCCTGTCGGCGCTCGGGGCGATCGGCGCGACCCCGATGCGCGTCGGCGACGTGCACCTCGCCGTGTGCCCGCTCTACCACCTCACGGCGTTCGGCTTCGTGAGCCTGTCGCTGGTCCTCGGCGCGACGATCGTGGTCCTCCCGGAGTTCCAGCCCGAGCTCTTCCTCGAGGCGATCCAGCGGTACCGCGTCACCACCACGGCGGTCGTCCCGACGATGCTCCACCGCGTGCTCGAGCTCGGCGAGGCGCGCATCCGCGCGTACGACACGTCGTCGCTCACCGCGATCTTCGCGGGCGGCGCGCCGCTGCCGCCGGCGCTCGCGGCGGAGGCGATGAGGGTGTTCGGCGACAGGCTCTTCAACTTCTACGGCGCGACCGAGACGGGCATCGTGACGGTCGCGAGCCCCGAGGATCTGCGCGCGTCGCCGGGCACCATCGGGCGCCCCGTCGCCGGCAGCGAGCTCATGCTCGTGGGCGAGGACGGGCGGCCCTGCCGGGACAACGAGGTGGGCGAGCTCTACGTGAGGAGCCCCCTGCTCGTCTCCGGCTACCACAGAGATCCCGACGCCACGCGCGAGTCGACGCTGGACGGCTTCTTCTCGGTCGGCGACCTCGCGCGCCGCGACGCGCGCGGCTGCTACCACATCGAAGGTCGCAAGCGAGACCTGATCATCTCGGGGGGCGTGAACGTGTACCCCGCCGAGGTGGAGTCGGTCCTCCACGACCACCCGGCGATCGCCGAGGCCGCCGTGGTGGGCGTCCCGGATCGCGCCTGGGGGGAGCGCGTGCGCGCGTTCATCGCCCTGCGCCCCGGGGCGTCCGCGAGCGAGGACGACATCAAGGCGCACTGCCGCGCGCAGCTCGCAGGCCCGAAGATCCCGCGCGATATCGTCTTCGTCGACGCGCTCCCGCGCAACCCGACGGGCAAGGTGATGAAGCGCGAGCTCGCCGGACCCGAGGCGAAACCAGCGGAATGAGCGCCCCGGTAGCCGCTGTCCCGGGAGCGCGATCGATGCTATTTCGCACCTCGTGCGGGATCCGTACGAGGTACTGGGCGTCGAGCGCTCCTCGACGCAGGATGAAATCAAGGGCGCTTTCCGGCGGCTCGCCGCGCAGCACCACCCCGACAAGAACCCGGGCGACCAGGGGGCGCACGTCCGCTTCAAGGAGCTGAACGCGGCCTACCAGATCCTGAGCGATCCGCAGAAGCGCGCGGCGTTCGATCGGTTCGGCCCCGCCGCCGTCGGCGCCTCCGCCGGCTCGGGCTTCCAGGGCGTGCCCTTCGACATGCAGGACCTGAACCTCGACGCCATCTTCGGCGACCTCCTCGGCGCGCTCGGCATCCGGGTGGGCGACCGCGGGACGCTGCAGAAGGAGGTGCGGATCACCTTCGAGGAGGCGGCGTTCGGCTGCACGAAGCAGATCACCTACGATCGCGTCGAGCCGTGCGGCGACTGCGCCGGCTCGGGCTCCGCGCCCGGGGCGTCGACCGAGCGCTGCGCGGCGTGCGCTGGCCGCGGCCGCGTCAGGATGCAGCAGGGGATGTTCCCGATCGCCATCGAGCGCCCCTGCGGGCGGTGCCGCGGCACAGGCCGGATCGTGACCGACCCGTGCAGGACGTGCCGCGGCGCCGGCCTCGCCGCGAAGCAGAAGACGATCGAGGTGACCATCCCCGCCGGCGTGGAGAACGGCGCGACCCGGCTCGTCGAGCGCGGCGGCAACGCCGTGCGCGCCGACCGCGGGCCGGGCGACCTCGAGCTCACCATCCGCGTCGCGCCGCACGAGTTCTTCCGCCGCGTGGGCGACGACGTCGTGTGCGCCGTGCCCATCTCGTTCGCGCGCGCGGCGCTCGGCGGCGAGCTCGAGCTCCCGACGCTCGACGGCAAGGGCCGGCTGCGGATCCCCCCGGGCACGCAGCCCGGCTCGGTGCTCCGCATCAAGGGCAAGGGCATACCGCGCCGCGTCGTCGGCGGGCGCGGCGACCAGCTCGTCGAGGTGAGCGTCGAGGTGCCGACGCAGCTCACCGCGACGCAGAAGGAGCTCATCTCGCAGCTGGCGAAGGAGCTCGGGGAGAACGTGCAGCCTCAGCAGGCCACCTTCATGGACAAGCTGAAGGGGCTGTTTGGTTGACCTGCCGCGC
Organism: Sorangium sp. So ce1128; assembly: GCA_051717205.1. Lineage (GTDB taxonomy): Bacteria > Myxococcota_A > Polyangia > Polyangiales > Polyangiaceae > Sorangium. Next base: position 11,034,013 of record CP181432.1, on the reverse strand, counting down.
GGCCGCGAGCGATCCTCCATGCCCCGCTGAGCGCCGAGGCACGAGCCCTGCCTCGAGCGCCTGAGCCGAGGTGGCGACGGAGGCATCGGACATGGACAAGCCGAAGTTCATCGACGTCCTGAGCGACTCGACGGGAGAGACAGCGGAGAAGGCCGTGCGCGCCGCGCTGCTCCAGTACCCGGACGCGGGGGTGCAGATCCGCCTGCACACCCGGGTGCGCACGCCGGAGGTCGCGCGGCCGGTGCTCGAGCGCGCGGCCCGGGAGGGCGCGCTCGTCGTGTTCACCGCGGTGAGCCCCGAGCTGCGCGAGTTCGTCCACGTCTCCACGGCCGAGCTGAACATCGAGGCGATCGACCTGATCGGCTCGCTGATCGTCCGGCTCGGCACCTTCCTCGACCGGGAGCCGATCAACCTGCCGAGCGCGATGCTCCCCCTGAGCGAGGAGTACTTCCGCCGCATCGAGGCGGTCGAGTTCGCGGTCAAGAGCGACGACGGCAAGGAGCCGCGGAACTTCAAGAAGGCGGACATCATCCTCGTCGGCGTCTCCCGCACGTCGAAGACGCCGCTGTCGACGCTGCTCGCGCAGCGCGGCCTCAAGGTCGCGAACTACCCGCTGGTGCTCGGCGTCCCGCCCCCGCCCGAGCTGATCGAGGCCCCACAGGACCGGATCGTCGGCCTCACCATCGGGCTCGATCAGCTCTGCGCGATCCGGCAGGCACGCCTGCGCCAGCTCGGGATGCCCGCGGAGACGAACTACGCGATGCGCGAGCACGTGCGGCAGGAGCTGGACTACGCGCGCAAGCTCTTCGACGCGCACCCGGAGTGGCCGGTGGTCGACGTCACCGGGCGCGCCATCGAGGAGACGGCGGTGATCATCGTCGAGCACCTGAAGGAGCGCGACGAGCGCGCGAAGGCGGCGCGCGTGACGCTGATGTGAAGCCGCGGGGGGGGCCGGGCCCTCCGCGGCCGGCGGGGTCAGCGGGTGAGCGCCCGGGTCTCTCCCACGTCGAGGATCCAGAGCGCGTCGTCGGGGAGCCCGCGCTCCTGCCAGCCGGCGCGCGCCCGCGCCGGCGGCTCGCCAGGGGGCTCGTCCGTGAGGCGGTAGGTGCCCCAGTGCATCGCCACGAGGTGACGCGCGCCGAGCAGGAGGCTCGCCTCGATCGCCTCCTCCGGGCACATGTGCTGGGGCTGCATGAACCAGCGCGGGTCGTAGGCGCCGATCGGCAGCATGGCCCAGTCGATCGCGCCGGCGTGCCGGCCGATCTCCGCGAAGCCGTCGAAGAGCGCGGTGTCGCCCGAGTGGTACGCCGTCCCCTCGGCGGCGCGCATCAGGTACCCGCCCCAGAGCGCCTCGTTCCGGTCCCAGGGGAAGCGCATCGACCAGTGGCGCGCGGGGACCAGCGTGATCTCGACCCCTCCGACCGAGGTCCCGCCCCACCACTCGAGCTCGACCACCCGCTGCGCGCCCGCCTTGCGGAGGAGCGCCTCGTGACCGACGGGCGCGATGTAGAGCGGCGCGCCGCCCAGCTGGGACAGCGTCCACGTGTCGAGGTGGTCGCGGTGGTTATGGGTGATCAGCACCGCGTCGATCGGCGGCAGCTCGCCGAGCGGGATGCCCGGCGGCGCGAGGCGGCGCAGCGGCCCGGGCCCGTCGCGGTAGATGGGGTCGATGAGCAGCCGCGCCCCGCCGAGCGTGACAAGGAACGAGGCGTGGCCGATCCAGGTGAGCGACGGCGCGGCGCCCGCGACGAGCGCGCGGTCGTAGGGCCGCGCTGGCGTCGAGAACCCCCCGGGATCCTTGCGGTTTCGGCCCGCGATAGCGTCGACGACCTTCCAGCGGAGGATGTCGGCCGGGCCGCGGCGCGGCTGCGTCGCGAGGTGATCGAAGCGTCCCATGGTCGGCGATGCTCTCGGCGGGGCGCGCCGCCGGTCAGCTCACGATCTTGAGGGCGCGGCCGACGAGGACCTCGTTGTGGCTGCCGGTCCTGTACCCGCTGAGGTCAAGCGTCACGTACCGGAAGCCGTGCCGCTTGCCGGCGGCCACGATCTCGGCGCGGATCGCCGGCTCGGCGGCGCGCACGAGCTCGCCCGCGTCGAGCTCGATGCGCGCGAGCTCGTCATGGTAGCGGACGCGGACCTGGCGGAAGCCCAGGCCGCGCAGCGCGGCCTCGAAGCCGCCGATCTGAGCGAGCCGCTCGCGCGTGACGCTGGTCCCGTAGGGGATGCGGCTGGAGAGGCAGGCGGCGGCCGGCTTGTCCCAGATGGGCAGGCCGACGCGCGCCGCGCCGGCGCGCACGTCGGCCTTGCTGAAGCCGAGCTCGACGAGGGGGCTCAGGACGCCGGCCTCGCGCGCAGCCTCGAGGCCGGGGCGGTAGTCGCCGAGGTCGTCCGTGTTGGTGCCGTTCAGGATCGCCGCGAGCCCCCACTCGGCGCGCTTCCGCGCGGCGATACGGTAGAGCTCGCTCTTGCAGTGGAAGCAGCGGTCGGGGTTGTTCGCCACGTAGCGCGGGTCGTCGATCTCGGACGACTCGACCAGCCGGTGGTCGGCGCCGATCAGGCGGGCGATCGACGCGGCCTCTTCCTTCTCGGCCGGCGCGAGGCTCGGCGAGACAGCGGTCATCCCGACGGCGTTCGGGCCGAGCTCCTTGTGGGCGACGGCGAGGACGAAGGCGCTGTCGACCCCGCCGGAGTAGCAGACGAGGACGGAGCCGAGCTCGCGGAGGCGGTCGCGGAGCCGGGCGAGCTTGTTGTCGATGGGCGAGCCCTCGGGCGTGAGCGACGGCGCGGACATGGCGGTCGTTCCTTTACCACATGCGGCCCGGCGCGCCGGCCAGCCCCACCAGAAGCGGCCCGGCGCGCCGGCCAGCCCGGCGCGCGCGGGCTGCCCGCCGCGCTGTTCCGCGCTGTTCCGCGCTGTTCCGCCAGGTTCCGCCAGGTTACTTGCGGTTCGAGCGTCGGTTCTGACACGCTAAAGGACCAGATGGACTCGAAGAGGAAGCAGGCAGGGCGCACCGCCTTGCCGTTCGCGGTCGCGGCGGCGCTCGCGGCCGCCGCGCACGCCGGCCAGGGGTGCGGAGACAACCGGCTGCCGCCGCGGGACCTGCCGCGCGCCGACGAGCAGCGCCCGCTCCCGCGCTGGTACCCGGAGAAGTCCTGGTCAGAGAAGGGCGGGGAGACCCAGGTCTACATCGAGGGCAAGATCGTCTTCGACACGAACAAGGCGGTCATCCGGCCGGGCAGCGAGAAGACGCTGGAGACGCTGCTCCAGTTCCTCAAGGAGCACCCCGAGGTGACGCGGCTGCGGATCGAGGGGCACACGGACGCGCAGGCGAGCGAGGAGCTCAACCAGCAGCTCAGCGCGCGGCGCGCCCTCGCGGTCGCCGACTGGCTGGTCGACCACGGGGTCGAGAACCTCCGGCTGATCGCGGTCGGCTTCGGCGAGTCGCGCCCGCTCGGGCCAAACGAGATCGCGGCAGGGCGCAGCGAGAACCGCCGGGTCGAGTTCCACGTGGCCGAGGTGAACGGGCGCCCCTTCCTCGGGCAGGACCCGTACATGGGCGGCCTCGCGCTGGAGGTGCTGAGCCTCGAGGAGCGCAAGCTGCGCGCGGAGCAGGCGGCGCAGCCGAAGGCGCCGCCGGTCCGAAAGGGCTTCGTGGCGACCGGCGACGAGATCAGGCCGGTGCCGGTCAGGCCGCGGGGCGAGGCGGGTGCGCCCGAGGGCGAGCCCCCCGCGCCGAGCGCGCCGGCCACGGGAAGCGCGCCCGCGAAGGGCGGCGCGTCGCCGGCAGGCGGCAGCTAGCGCCCGCGAAGGGCGGCGCGTCGCCGGCAGGCGGCAGCTGGCGCCCGCGAAGGGCGGCGCGTCGCCGGCAGGCGGCAGCTGGCGCCCGCGAAGGGCGGCGCGTCGCCGGCAGGCGGCAGCTGGCGTCCCTCAGGGCACGAGGTGCCGCGCGCGAGGCGCCGGCGTTCGGTACCGCTCGAGCAGCGCGAGCGTCGCGTCGAGCGACGCGCCGTACGGGAGCACGTTGCCCTTCGGCGTGGCGTACTCGAGGTAGAGGTTGTCGTCCGTGGACAGGATCGGCCCGCCGTCCTCGGCCGCGTCGGCGATGAACCGGTCGAGGTCCTCGCCGGAGGCCATGAGATCGCCGAGGAGGTCCGCGAGCCGCGCGCCGGCGAGCGTCGCCTGGAGCGCCGGGCGGGCATCGAGCTCGGCGAGGCGCGCCCCGGAGGCGATGAGCGGCGCGGCGCTCGCGACCAGGATGCCCTGCGCGCCGCCCACGAACAGCGCCACGTGCGGGAAGGCGCTGCGCATCGTCCGCACCACGACGGCGAGCTCGCGCCGCCTGATGTGGTGGAGCTGCACCCACTGCTGCAGGACGCCGCCCTCGGCGAGGCGCGACCGGGCGAGCTCGTAGAACTCGCGGCTGTAGAGGCTCGCGGCGCCGGCGAACCAGACGCTCGTGAGCTCGATCGCGATGAGGTCGTAGCGGTCCTGGGCGACGAGCAGCTCGTTCCTGCCGTCGTTGAGCGAGAGGCGCACGCGAGGGTCGTCGAGCGCGTGGAAGCTCGGGCCCGCGAAGAAGCGGCGGGAGGCCTCGACGATGGCGGGCGAGATCTCGGCGACGTCGATGCGCTCGAACGGATAGGCCGCGATGGTGCCTGTCGTCGTGCCGGTGCCGAGGCCGATGACGAGCGCGGCGCGCGGGTCGCGGACGAAGAGCGAGGGGAAGTGCGCGAACCGCCGCTGCGCCGTCATCTCGGGGCCGTCGTCGCCCTGGAACTTGCCGTTCGTGTACATGGTCGTGACGCCGGCGCGACGCGCGACGGTGGTGACGCCGCCGTGCACGTCCTCGCGCACGAGGTCGATGCGCTCGGGGCGCGGCCCCATGGCGAAGTAGACGTTGGCGCCGCTCGTGAGGCGGGCCATGTCCCAGCGGGGCGAGAGCGCGGCGAGGGCGGCGGCGGCGGCGGCCAGCGCGAGGGCGCGGGGGAGCTCGGCGCGGGCGCGCGCGGCGGCGAGGACGGCGGTGAGGGCGAAGGCGAGCGCGATCGCGAGGAGGGCGCGCTCCGAGCCGAGCGCGGGCAGGATCAGGTAGCCGGTGATGATGGAGCCAGCGATCGTGCCGAGGGTGTTCGCGGAGGTCAGCCTGCCGACGCGCGCGGCGACGTCGGCGTGCGCGGCGGCGCGCGCGAGGAGCAGGGGGAACGTGGTGCCCATGCAGAGCGTGGGCAGCGCGAGGATCGCGAGCGCGGCGAGCGCGCGGCACGCCTCGCGGCCGGTCCACCCGTGGACGTGCTTGCCCGCGAAGGCGAAGATCCGCGGGAGCTGGTCCCAGAGCGGGATGGTGGCCGCGAGCGAGAGGGCCGCAGCGACGAGCCCGCGCCAGAGCGCGCCCTCGCCGTGGCGGCGCGCGAGGGCAGGCGAGCGCGCGGCGCCGGCCGCCAGGCAGACGAGGAAGACGGCGAGCATCAGCCCGAAGGCGTAGGCGCTGTTGCCGATGAGCAGCGCGAGCAGGTGCGTCTCGACCACCTCGGCGGCGAAGACAAGGAAGCCCGAGGCGAACGCGAGGGGGAGCAGGAACGGCGGTTCGGCGCGGCAGATGTCGGCGGGGAGAGGGCCGCCCGGGGAGCGCGCGTCGGGGGAGCGAGCCTCTGCTGCATCGGGCACTGCATCGGGCGAGCCGGCGGCGGAGCGAGGCTCGGGCGAGCCGGGCGGGCCGGCGGCCGCGCGCGCGTCCGGGGCGTCGGGCGAGGCGGAGGGGCCGGGCACGGGGCCGCGGAGCCCGGCGAAGATCGCGACGGCGCCGAGGGCGAGGTTGGCGATCGCCGCGGACCACAGCGTGCCGCGGATCCCGAGGTGCGGGAGGACCACGTAGGCGCCGGAGAGCGCGCCCGCTGCGCCGCCCGCCGTGTTGATGGCGTAGAGCGTCGCGAGGCGGCGCGCGGGGTCGTGCTCGGAGGCGGGCGCATCGCCGTCCGGCGCGGCGCCGGCGCGGAGGATGCGCGAGAGGACGGGGAGCGTGGCGCCCATCGCGACGGTGGGGACGACGACCACGAGGGCGGTCAGCGCGGCGCGCGCCGCGGTGAGCAGCGCCAGCGAGTCGGGCGCGGCGCGGGCCACGGCGACGTAGGCCGACGTCAGCGCCTCGAACAGGAACGGCGAGACGGCGCAGATGGCGCCGACGATCGCCTCGAGCGCGCCGTAGACGACGAGCGGGCGGCGCGCGGCCGCGGCGTGGCGGCCGCCGAGGTGCGCGCCGAGGGCGAGGCCGCCCATGAAGGCGGCGAGGACCGTGCTCACGGCGTAAGCGGTGGCGCCGAAGACGTAGGCGAGCAGCTTGGAGAAGGCGACCTCGTAGAGGAGGCCGGTGGCGCCAGAGACGAAGAACAGGGCGGCCACGAGCGGGAAGCGGGAGCGCACGGGCGCGCAAGCTAGTACAGGCGCGCGGGAAGCAGGCACCTTAGCGGCACGCGAGGGCAGACGGCTCGCCGTCCGCGGCGTCGCTCCTCGGGCAGACCCGGACATCCAAGGAGCACCGGCGCGACTGGTGCCACGCCAGCGCGGGCCGCTTGATCCCCGGCGTGGTCGCCCGGCGTCGCCCGCCCGCCCCGCCGCCGCCGCCCCGGAGCCCCGCCCTGTGAAGGCGCCGCGGCCCTCGGGCCCCCGCGCCGGCCGACCCCGGCGGCGCGGGGGCCCGAGGGCCGCGACGCCCTCCCGTCAGGGGTCCGGGAGCTTCTCCGGCACGATCCCCTCCCACCACGCGGCGAGATCGATCTCGATCGCGTCGAACGGCGCGGCGCGCACCTTCTCGTCCGCGCCGTGAAGGCCGAGCTCCATCCACCTGCCCTCGACGTGCTGGGCGACGAGGAGCGTCCGGTCGCGTGGGTCGACGTACCAGATGTGCGGGACGCCGATCTTGTTGTAGAAGCGCCGCTTCACGATCTGGTCGTAGCTCGCGGTGCTGGGCGACAGGATCTCGCAGACCCAGTCCGGCACGAGGGTGATGGGGCCCTTGCTGGGGAGCGCCGGGAGACGCTCTCGACGAAAGCCCGCGAGGTCGGGGGATATCTCCGGCGCGCGGGGCAGCTGGATGCTCGGCTCGGGGAGGATCCACCAGCCGCCCGGGCCGCCGCGGCCTCGCTGGAACGGGTTCGTCAGGTCGGTCGTGATCAGCCCCTCGACGCTCGCGTGCGGCGCTCGCGGGCGAGGGAAGGCGTAGAGAGTGTCGTCGAGGATCTCGCCGCGCCAGGTCGGCGGCAGCGCCTCCAGATCGGCGAGCGTGGCCGGGCGGATGAGCCGAGGTGCGAGGTCCATGGGGTTCGCCACCATCGTATCGCAGGAAGGGTGCGGGCGCTCCGCGGACGAGCCCGTCCCCCGCCACCCCATCACCAGCCGAGCCGATCGAGCCGCTCCCGCGCCCCTTTCACCCCGAAGATCGTCTCCTCTCCCGGCGGCACCACGGGCGCGAGCAGCACCGCCGCGAGGACCGCGGTCACGACCAGCGGCGCGCGCGCGTCGTCGCCCGCGATCTGCGGCTCGCGCACCTGCCAGGCCCGCCGCGCCCGCCCGAGCAGCGCGTCGAACCCGCGCCCGCCGATCGCCCGCACGCCCGCCGCAGCCGCCGCCCGCACCAGGGGCGCGCGATCCAGCGGCGCCGTCAGCACGAGCACCCGCGTCGGCGCGCCGCCGGCGCGCGCGATGTCGACCTCCACGGCGTCGACCATCGGCGTGGCCCCCGACGGATACGCCTTCTTCTGCGCGAGCGTGAGCTCCGCCCGGAAGAAGACGCGCGCCTGGTGCGCCCATCGGTGCTCGTCGATCCGCGCCTCGGGCTCCGGCGACAGCAGCGACCAGCCCTCGCTCGGCGGCAGCAGCTCGATCCGTCCTTCCGCCCACCCATTGCCATCAAATTCCATAGATGCGCCCGCCGCCACGGTAATTCGAGCTGGCCCGGTCTGGAACCGCGCCAGCCGGCCCGCGCCAGATCGTGCGAACACGCGACCGGCGCTCCGTGATTCATGTCATCTAGGGTAAAGGTTAGCCCTGCATGCCGAAGTCCGATCAGGGGTCGGAAGAGGAAGGCCGGGCCGCCCTGAGGGCTGCCCTGTTCGTCCATCGCCGCGCGCCCCTCTCGCACCTGCTCGGCCGCCGCGGGCTCGGCCCGTACCGAGGGTACGGGGAGCTGCTGGAGGCGCTTGAGCGGCTCGCCGATCGCGGCGCGCAGCTCTCCCTGATCGGGCGCTCGGTCCGCGGCGAGCCGCTGCTCGCGGTTCAGCTCGGCGCCGCCGGCCCGGCCCACGCGGGCGGCTACCGGGAGGGCGCGGGCCGCGCCGCGCTGCCCGCCCACGGTGGGGGCAGCTCGATGAACGGCGCCCCGCTCGCCGGGGCGCCCCGCGACGATGGCGCGCTGGACGGCGCGGACAAGGCAGCGCCGGACGATGCCGCCACGGCGCGGCCAGCCGAGCGCGACAGCCCGCTCGACCGGCGCGGCGCGTCCGTGGTGCGCGCCGGGCCGCGCGAGCGCGCGCGGACGACCGTGATCCTGTCCGGGATCCACCCGCTCGAGTGGATCGGCGTCGAGACCCACCTCGCGCTGCTCGAGCGGCTCGCGACCGAGGACCTCGGCGGCCGGTCGATCTTCGCGGTCCCGATCGTGAACCCCGACGGGCTCCTCCGCGTCGAGATGAACCTCCGCGCCGGGCGCCGCCGGTACGTGCGCGGCAACGCCCGCGGCGTCGATCTCAACCGGAACTTCGACGCCGGGTGGTACGAGCGCGGCCTCGTGCAGCGCCTCATCGGGCTCGTCTCCTCGCCCGGGAGCCGCCCCGGGAGCGAGCCGGAAGTCGAGGCGATCGCGCACGCGCTGTCCCCGCGCCGGATCGACCGCGCCCTGTCGCTGCACAGCGCCGGCGGCGCCGTGCTGTACCCGCCGGCGCACAGCCTCTGGCCGGTCGCCGACGCCGCCGAGCACCGCGCCTTCGCCCAGCGCATCGCGCGCGCCGCGGCCCCGAAGCGGTACCGCGCCATGTCCTACGTCCGCTTCGCCTGGGGCATCCGCAAGGCGGGCCTGGAGATCGACTGGCTCCACGACCGCCACGGGGCGCTGTCGCTCCTCGTCGAGTGCTCGCGCGGCGACCTCGGCCTGCGCCCGTCGCGCCTCGTCGAGCCTTTCGCCTGGTACAACCCCCGGAAGCTCGACGACGCCGCGCCGCAGCTCGTCGAGGCCGTCCTGCCCTTCGTGAAGGGCGCGCGCGCCTGAGCGCGCCGCTCAGAGCTCGACCGGCTCGCCGACGGGGATCTTCTGCAGGCCGAGGACGACGCCGAGGGCGGCGAAGCTCGCCGCCATCAGGCCGTACGCCGTGAGCGCCCGGTGCTCGATCAGCCAGCCGGCGCCGATGGGGCCGATGATCTGCGAGATGCTCGCCAGCGACTGGCTCACGCCGAGCGCCGCGCCCTGCTCGTCGCGGCCCACGCTCTTCGTGAGCAGCGTGGTGACGCTCGGCCGCACCACCGCCGCGCCGAACGCCGCGATCGCCACGAGCACCAGCAGCGTGGGCAGCGTGTACGCCGCGCCGAGCAGGCCGTAGCCGATCACCATCGTCGCGAACCCGACCAGCGCGAGCCGCTCCTCGCCGTACCGCCTCGCCAGCCTGCCGATCAGGCCGCCCTGGATGCTCCCGCCGATGAGGCCGGAGAAGGCGTAGAGGTAGCCTGTCTCCTTGACGCCGAACGAGAAGCGCCGCTCGAGGAAGAGCGCGAGGCCGCCGATGAGCGTCGAGAACGAGAGGGAGAAGGCGAAGAACTCGAGCAGCCGGCGCCGCGGGAGCGGCCGGTCGAAGTACCGCCGGAAGGCGTCCCCGCGGCCGATCGCCGCCGGCCGGGGAGCCCCTGCTGCCGCCGCCGCCTCGGGCGAGGCCGCCGGCGCGATCGGCTTCGCGGGCAGCAGCGTGGCCGTCAGGAGGATCGACGTCAGCGACAGCGCCGCCGCGCCGTAGGCCGGGGCGCCGTAGCCGAACCGGCTCGCGAGCTCCCCGGTGATCGCGGGGCCGAGCAGGAACCCCGAGCCGAAGGCGATGCCGATCAGGCCGAACGCCCTGGTGCGCTCCTCCGGCCGGGTCACGTCGCTGATGTACGCCTGCGCGATCGTCAGGTTCCCGGCCGTGAGGCCGTCGATGATCCGCCCCAGGAACAGCATCCAGAGCGAGCTCGCCGAGCCGAGGACCAGGAACCCGATGAACGTGCCGGTCTGGCTGGCGAGCAGCGTCGGCTTGCGCCCGGCGCGGTCGGAGATCCGCCCGAGGATCGGCCCGGAGACGAGCTGGCAGACCGCGTAGCTCGCCGCGAGCACGCCGACCACGAGCTCGCTGGCGCCGAAGTGCTCGGCATAGAAAGGGAGCAGCGGCAGGACGAGCGTGAGCCCGAGGACGTCGACGAAGACGGTCAGGAAGATCGGCAGGAGCGGCGAGCGGCGCATGGTGGCTCTCGGGGGCGATGGACGGCGGTCAGGACCGCGGGCGAGCCGCCGGCGATGGCCGGAGCGGAAGACGGGCGCCCGGACGGCGGTGTCCTCATGACCCATCTGCGGGGCGGTGGGTACCCTCCAACGCGCCCAACGCGCCTCGCGGAGCCCCGCCCGGCCCCGCGGGCCAGCCCCGGGGGCTCCGGCGCCGCGGCTCAGCGCTCCCCTGGCTCCGCTGCGCGCGGCTCGGGAGGCTGGAGCGCGAGCGTCATCTGGATGTCGTCCAGGGTGACGCCGTCGACCCGGAACGCGTCCTCGCGGGTGCCGATCGGGACGAAGCCCATGCGCGCGTAGAGCCGCAGCGCGCGCTCGTTGTTGGAGAAGACGCCGAGGTCGAGGTACGAGAGGCGCGCCCTGTCGCGGGCCCAGGCGATCGCTGTCTCGAGCAGGCGCCGGCCGTGCCCCTGCCCGGTGTACGGGCCGAGGATGCCCATCGCGAGGACGGCGCGGTGGTTCTCGGACCGGACGCGGCCGCCGCGCAGCTCGATGTGCCCGATGACGCGCGCCCGCGGCTCGCTCGCCCGGAGCAGCCAGGCCCGGCCCCACAGCGGCTCGTCGAGCGACCTGCTCCAGCGATCGCGCGCGGCGTGCTCGACCTCATCGGGCGCCAGCGACGTAGCGACGGCGAAATGGGGCGCGCCGCGCCGGCCGGACTCGGCCACGTGCTCCATGAGGTAGACCATGAAGGCCCGCGCGTCCGAGCGCTGCGCTGGAACGATGGCGGGGAGGGCGGGAGAGGGGTCCATGCCGTGGCGCGCGCCGCGCCGCGGGGAAGCGTAATGCCGCCGCGGCGCCCGTGCGACCGGGAAGGCCGGCGGCGCGGCCCGGGCGCGAGCGACCCCTGGTCGGCCCGGCCTGACGGGCTGAGGGCTGCGCGCGGGGCGCGCCCGCGCGAGGGGCACCCGCGCGCGCTCAGGTCACTGGAGCTGGAGGGGGAAGGACGAGGAGGAGAGGAGGGCGGGGGCCCCGGCGCGGGGCCCCCGGCGCAGCGAGGAGCGGATCAGTCGGGGTACACGCCCAGCTGGTCAGGAGCGGCGAGGCCGAACCAGGACATCATCTGGAGCATGTAGTCGGGAACCGACTTGTAGCTCTTCAGCTCGTACGCGTGGTGGTTCTTGTAGACGGTGAGCTGCGTGCAGTTCGGGTTGACGTTCTGATCGCAGGCCTTCACAGCCTCCAGCGCGCCGTTCGCGTTCAGGTCCTGGACCGCGAGATCCGGGACGATGATCGCGACGCCATCCGGGTGGTACGTCAGCATCGCGCGGCCGTACTTGTTGAAGCCGGGGCCGTACCCGGCGGCGTACGCGGGATCGCCGGCGACGGCGCCCTCGTACTGCGCGTCGAGCTGGTAGCCCTTCGCCGTGAGGGAGTTGGCGTACTCGAGCACGCGGGCCGCGATGCCCTTCTGCACCCACTTGCCGCCGGTGCCCTCGCAGGACGCCCGGTCCGCGCCGGCCCCGAAGAGGCACTCCATGCCGTACGTGCGGGCGTAGTAGACCTGCCCGGACGTCGGGTCCTGCCACTCGATGCGCTGCTCGATCCCGGGCTCGGAGTCGGTGCCGAGGCGGTAGATGCGCATCATGTCCATCCAGTTCGTCTTGCCGTTCGCGGGGATGTACGCGAGCGTCCAGGCGATCAGGAACTTCTGCACCTCCCAGCCGACCTGGGGGTCGACCGCGATGGTCCGGCTCACGGACTCCGGGTTGAAGTCGCCGCCGAGGTAGTTCGAGCAAAGGTTCTTCCCGTCGCTCGGGAAGCAGACCTTCGGCCCCTCGTTCGGCCACCAGCTGACCCAGCCCATCGGGCGCGCCGGGAACTCCTTCGCCAGCGGGTCGGGATCCGTGCTGTTCGCGTCGAGCACCGGGAAGCCGTTCTCGTCAGCCTCGAGGCGAGGCGCGAGGAGCGCGCGGTCGCCGGTGAGGGCGTTCGCGAGCAGGCGACGGTACCCCTCGGGCAGCACGTCGGCCATGCCGACCGCGCGGAAGCGCGCGTCGTAGAAGTCGCGGCGTGAGCTGCTCACGAACCGGTCCTCCGACTCGGAGAGCAGGATCGCCGTGCTGATCTTGTCGTAGTAGCTGCCCGCGTTGATCGTGAAGTCGGTGTCGAAGTCGCCGTTGTCCTCCGAGGTCGCGTTCTCGAGCGGGTGACCGCCGAAGCCGATGTCCTTCAGGTAGCCCGTCGAGCCGTTCGGGATCTGCACCAGCACGGGGCTGTTCTTCGTGCCGCCAAAGCCGCTGAAGTCGGTGCCGGCGCCGTAGTCGTCCCCGTCCTTGTCCGAGCGCAGGACGCTCCACTCGGACCACGGGCCGCTCGAGACGTTGGCCTCCAGGTTGCGCAGGTAGTGCGGCCCCTCCTCCGGGCGGGAGAGCTGCCTGGCGAAGTGGTCGAAGGCCACCGTCGCGGCCACGACGTTCTCCTGCAGGCCGCCTTCGATGAGGTACGGCCACAGCGTGTCGAACGACAGGCCCTGGTTCGTCGCGAGATCCTGGTAGATCGTCCCGAAGAACCCGATACCGCCGGCGATGCCGAGCAGCTTCTCGTTGTAGCGGCTGTAGGACCGATCCGCCGCGCCACGGACGCTGAACGTCGTGCGGCCGCGCCGGAAGTTGTCGAAGATGTGCCTGTTCTCCTGGGAGGTGATCAGGAACATCAGCTGCTCGTAGGGGTCGGCGCCGTTGTCGTGGCGGAAGACCGAGACGTTGCCGGTGTCGGCCCAGTTGTCGCTCGCGAACGCGTAGGGCACGCGGACGCGCTTCTGCTCGTCGACCGCCGGACCGCCGCGGAAGCTCCCGAGCGCGGTCTCGCCGTCCGTCGGCTTGCGCAGGTTGCGCCAGGCCACGTAGTCGACCGGCTGCTGGCGGCAGCGCTTCGTCTCGCCGTCGACCGTGACGACGCCGCCGTCCATGACCTGGTGCCACTTGCCGTCGAGCGCCTCGTTCCAGCTCGCGGGCGGCTTCGCCGGCACGTCGTAGCAGTCCCGGATCACGCTATACTGCGACTGCAGCTGCGAGTAGTGGAAGTCCGTGACGCTGTCGTCACCCCTAGAGAACGTGCCGTACTTGATGCCGGCCAGCCCGCCGAAGTTGTCGGTCGCCGCGAGGAGCGCGCCGCCGATCTTGCCGCCGGCCTGGTAGTTCTTGTCGCCGTTGTCGTAGACGCTCACCGTGTCGCCGTAGAAGAAGCGCGCGGCGGCGAAGTCGTAGACGCCGAGGCCGACCAGGTCCTGCGAGACGTCGCCCGGGTAGTCCATGACCGTGGAGTGCTGGAACATCCAGATCATGTTCTTCTGCTCTTCGTCCGTCATCGCGTCGAAGTAGCGGGGGCCGACGCACTCCGACGCGTCCTCGCCCGCCTCACCGGTGCACGCCGCCTTGATCTTCCCGTTCCGCGTCCTGAGCTGCCAGTACTGGGGCCGGAAGAAGAGCGAGGCGTAGGTGCTCACGAAGTTGTGCCGGAGGCCGACGGAGTGACCCATCTCGTGCGCGATGACCGCGTACTGGTACCGGCGCTGGATGTACTTGAACATCCGCTCGTAGCGCCCGCGCTTCTCCGCGTCCGTCTCGTTCTCGCCCACGGGGAACTTCTCGCGGAGCGCCTCGGCGAGGCCCGTCATCGACGAGGCCTCGGGGGCCTCGTGCAGGATGCAGGCGCCGCGCTCGGCGAGCGCGTTGTCGTGCATGCGGCGCAGCTGCGACTGCACCTTCGGGTTGTTCATCGCGAACGGCGAGGCGGCGTCGGCGATCGCGCCCTCGACCGGCATGCCGGCGGGGACGCCCGAGCGCTGGAGCATCGCCGGGTTCATGAGCTCCGCCTCGGCGATGCTGCCGCGGGCGGCCTTCATGCGCGCGCCCACGACCGCCTGCTGCGGGGAGGGGAGGTCGCCCCGCACCGCGATGTCGGCCACCTCGGCCTTCATCGGCTTGAGGATCGCCTTGATCTGCGGGGAAGCGCCCTGCGCGACGAGGCTCTTGTACTGCTCGGAGTCGAGCTTCGTGGCGCTCGCGAGCCGCGAGGTGACCTCCTGCTTCGTCATCGTGGGCCCCTGGCCGCCGCCCGAGATGCGGCTCGCCTGCGCCCAGTCGCGGATGTACTTGCCCTCGGTGATCTCCGAGGTCGGGAGCTCGCCGTTGATGTAGCGGACGAGGTCGAGCAGCTGCTGCGCCGCGGAGTCGGTGACGTGGCTCCAGATGTTGATGCTGGCGGCCACCTTCTCGCCCGTGACCGGGTCGTCGGCGTCGACCATGATGCCCCACGCCGAGGGCGTCTGCGGCTTGTCGATGACGAGGACGCTGTTGTAGCGGAGGTCGCCGAGCCGCGGGGAGAGCCCCTCCTCACCGCAGGACGGGTGATCGCCCGCGATGACGGGGTTGTGGCAGAGCACGATCACGGACGGCTGCGCCACGACGCTGCCGATGGCGAGCGTCGACTGGTCGTCGCCGCGCCGCCTCGAGAGCTCGGCCACGGCGGCCCTGGCCGCGTCGTCGCACGCCGGCGCGTCCCAGCCGTTCGCGCGGCGGCACGCGTTCAGGTCGCGGGAGATCGCGACGGCCTCGTCGATGTCCTCCTGCTGGCCCTTCCACATCGGGAACCGCGCGTCGCAGTCCTGGCCGCCCGCCTTCCGGCACTCGACGAGGCGCGACGTCTGGATCGCGGTCTTCATCGCGAGATCCCACTCCTCGGTGGCCCAGTTGGTCGCCTCGAAGAGGTCCTCCGACGAGTTGCCGCCGATGTACCAGGGGATGGTGACGGCCTCGCGCTGCGCGTAGGGGAGCGTGCACTTCTGCTTGTAGACGTCGCACTGCGAGCCGGGGCCGGCCGCGGCGCACTCGTCCGCGGTGCCGTCGTTGTTCTCGTCGCGGTTCGGATCCGCGTTCAGGGCGCCGCCGGCCTGGGTCGTCTCCGGGGTGGCGCAGGCGATCGCGCCCTCCATCGTCTCCGGGTTCGCGTAGAAGTGGCTGCGCTTCCAGAGGTTGTAGCGGGCCGCGAAGCGCCGCCACTGGTTGTCGACGATGCCGTAGTTGCGCTCGTAACCGTAGCGGTAGTCGAAGTTGAAGATGCCGAACGCCTGGAACCGGACGCCGTCGAAGTCGACCGGCTCGTAGTCGTTGTCGACCACCTTCTTGAACGACTGCCGGATCGTGATCTCGACCGGGTTGCAGTTGCCGTACGGGTCAGTGCCGCCGGCGAAGTCGCCCGGGAGCATGCAGGCCGGGTACTTGTCGATGCCCCAGCCGAGGCTGGAGAGGTCGATCATGGCAGGCGTGGCGAACGCCTTCGTCGTCACGTCGAAGTAGCCGTTCTTGGCGTCGAACTGCGGGGCGTCGGCCGCGGCGGGATCGTTGACGTAGTAGGCGAGCGGCTCGTACTCGACGCCTCCGTAGAGGCCGAGCTGCGAGAGGGTGTCGAAGTTGTAGGCGTCGGTGGCGAGGTTGCGCGACCAGTCGACGCGCATGTACTGGCGCTCGTACCAGGGCTTGTCCGTCGTGTTCTCGACCACGACGTTCGACTTCTCGCCCGTCGCCGGGTTGTAGTCGTAGATGATGTCGAAGTGCGACTCGATCGCGTAGCTCGCGACGATCTGGCCGTCGTTCGTCGTCTTCTTGGTGAGGCCGTTATAGGCGTTGCCCTTGCCGTCGGTGCCCTCGATGCGCTCGTAAGCGAGCCGAGCATTGAGCTGGTGCTCGGTGACCTCCCACTTGATCCGGGAGACGGGCTGGGCGTACGTCGACGTGAAGAGGCCATCTTGGGCAGCGCCGTAGCCCACATCGACGACCGTGCCCCGCATGTAGAACTCGGGGTCGTCGACGATGTCCCTCAAGTCGCCCCCGACGAAGAACGACTTGGCGAGCGCGTCGCTCTGCACCCTGTTCATTTCCTGCCGCTCCTCGGCGCAGCCCGCCCCCACGACGGTCAGCGCGAGGGTGCCGAGGAGCACCGCACGCTTAAAAATTAGATTCATCAACGATCCTCCGAAGCTGCCTGTCGAGATCGATGCACAAGCTGGCCCTTCACGACGCACGCGGCGCGTCGCGAGGCATTTCCCCCCAGGCAAGAACGCTGCCAACGTTCAAAGCCGTTCCCTTTCGATAAGTTAAGCACCTGTCGCACATTTGCACCGGGGGTGGCGTTAAAGAGTTAACTGCTGCCTGTCGAGTCCGCGACCGGCGCCGTGTGCGGGGTGACGGTGGTCTGGACGGCCGATAGCGCGCTCGACGGCGGCTGCCCCGCTGCGCCGCAGTGCCCGGCGCAGCCGCTGCCCCGCTGCGCCGGGCACTGCGGAGCCCGACGCGGGCGGCTGCGCCGCGGCGCCGCTGTGCCCGACGCGCGCCGCCGCCGGGGTCGACAAGTCGTCCCCTGTCACGTTCTTTGGTATGGTCGCCGCGTGCACTCCCCCTCGCATCGGTCGCGCGGGTCGCGTATGCGCGCGGACAGCCCTGGAGGCGGTGCTCTTCTGCGCGAGCGGCGCGGCGGCCTGGGAGCGAGCGAGCGGTACGGGCGCCCGCCGGGAAACGGGCGGCGCGAGCGGCGGCGGGTGCCAGGCGCATGAGGCATGAAGCTCTCCTCGGCCGCAAGGTGGCCGGGCGGTTCACGATCACCCGCTTCCTCGGCGAGGGCGGCATGGCGAGCGTCTTTGTCGCCGAGCGCGACGCCGAGCCCCGTCGGGTGGCGATCAAGATCATGAACCCCGAGTTCACCGCGGATCGCGCGTTCGTCCGGCGCTTCCAGCGCGAGGCGAAGGCGGCCGCGCGGGTGAAGCACCCGAACTCCGTGAAGATCTTCGAGTACGGGGTCGAGGGCGCCCTCAGCTACATCGTCATGGAGCTGCTCGCGGGCGACGACCTCTACGCGCTCCTCGAGCGCCACGGCGCGCTCGGTCAGGCGAGGGCGGTCCGCATCCTCTCGGAGGTGTGCGAGGCGCTCGCGGTCGCCCACGAGATGGGCGTCGTGCACCGCGACCTCAAGCCCGAGAACATCATGGTGATCGCCGACCCCACGCACCCTGACGGCGAGCGCGTGAAGGTGCTCGATTTCGGCATTGCCAAGATCCTCGACACAGCCTCCGGCGACGAGCCCGACCCCCACGCCGATCCGATGTCCGTCGTCACGCGCGCGGGCACGTTCATCGGTACCCCGGCCTACATGTCCCCGGAGCAGTGCGGGCTACTGCCCGTCGATCAGCGGGCCGACCTGTACACCTGCGGGGTGCTGCTGTTCCAGCTCATCACCGGGCGGCTGCCGTTCGAGGGCGAGACGCCGCTCCATACGGCGACGCTCCACATCCACGCCCCGGTGCCGGC
The DNA here is from genome assembly GCA_051717205.1 of Sorangium sp. So ce1128. Classification (GTDB taxonomy): domain Bacteria; phylum Myxococcota_A; class Polyangia; order Polyangiales; family Polyangiaceae; genus Sorangium. The sequence continues at coordinate 11,016,198 of CP181432.1, read as the reverse complement.
GCCGAGCAGCTGCGCGCCGGGGATCGACTCGCGGCTCGAGGCGCTGATCCTGAAGGCGCTCGCCAAGCAGCCGGAGGACAGGCACCAGACGGCGCGCGAGCTCGGGTACTCGCTGCACACCTTGCTCGCCACCCTGCCCGACACGGCGGTCGGCCTCGGGCCGATCTCGGCCAGGCAGCCGAGCTCGCTGTTCAGGCGCGATGTGCCGACGGGACGGGTGCCGCTGTCCTCGCTGCCGAGCTCGACGTCCGTGCCGCTCTCGCCGTCGTCCGAGGCGAGGGCGGAGGTCTCGATCGAGTCGGCCCGGACGCTCGTCTCGGGGACGTCCGGCGCCGAGGCCGGGCACCCGCCGCCGGCGCTGCTCCACGCCCCGACGTCGGAGTTCCCGCCGACGCTCGAGCCCCCCGGGCTCTATCCATCGATGGGCGATGAGCCGCGCGACGAGCCGCCGCGGTGGACAGGCGAGTCGGTGCCCGAGATCTCGCTCCAGCTCCCTTCCTGGTCCCACAGCGCCAGCGAGGCGCTGCTCTCGGGGAACGGGCTCGCCACGCCGAGCTCGTCCGACGACGGGGGCGAGGACGAGAGCACGTTGACCATGGTCCGCGAGGACGAGCTTCGCGGTCCGGCGAAGGTCCGCGTCCACACGGCGTCGTACGACGAAGGCGACGAGCTCGACATCACGCCGCCGGGCCGCGAGGTGAAGGCGACGCTCCGCTCCGCCGAGGACTTCGGGCTGGGCACGCCGGAGAAGCGGGCCGAGGTTGGCCTGGTGCGCGTCGACTCCGCGCCGGCCGTCCCGCCGGTGACGCCGCAGAGCCCGCAGTTCGACGCCGGCGCGGCGTGGGACCGGAGGTCGAAGCGCGTCGCCAACACGCTCCGGCTTGTCTCGTCGCACCTGCCGGCCGACAGCCAGCTGCCCACGGTGACGCCCGGCGAGCTCCAGGCGTCGAGCCTGCACGGGCCGGGCGCGGCGAGCGCCCAGCCCGCCAGGAGCGCGGCGTCGATGGCGCGGGGGAGCGCCGTCGGGGCCGGCGCCGCGCCTGCGGTCACGCCGGAGCCGCTGCCGCTGGAGCTCGCCTCGACCCTGGCGGAGCAGCGCGCTCTCCTCGAGCGCCGCGCGACGGTGCCCGGCACGTTCGTGGTGCCCCAGGCGCCGCCCGCGCCGTCGCCGGTGCGGGAGCCGAGCTGGCTCGCCGGCAAGCGCGGGCTCATCATCGGCTTCGTCGCCGGGATGCTCATCACGGCGCTGGCGATGTTCCTCCTGATGCGCCAGCTCTGACGCGCGGCGCGCGGGCTGCGCGTATCAGAGGCGCGGCGCGCGGGCTGCGCGTATCAGAGGCGCGGCGCGCGGGTCGCGCGCATCAGAGGCGCGGCGAGCGGGGCGCGCGCCTCAAGGGATGTCGTACGTGAGCAGCCGGCACTCGATCGGGCCGTTGAAGACGGTGAGCGAGCGCTCCGGCCGGCGGCGCATCGCGCGCTCGATCTCCTCGGTGCCGGAGAGGATGGCGACGCGGTGGCCCGAGAGCCGCGAGAACGCGGCCGCCATGTCGCGGTAGAGCGCCGCAGTCCCGGGGAGGCGCTCGCCGTAGGGCGGGTTGGTCATCACGTGGCCCGGCGGCGCGGTCTTCGCGAGCGCGGTGATGGGCTCGCAGCGGACCTCGATCTGCACGCCGGCCATCCGGGCGTTGCCGCGGGTGATCTCGGCGGCGCTGGGGTCGATGTCGGCGGCGAGGATCGGCGGGCCCTCGGGCCGGATCCGCGCGCGGGCGGCGTCGCGGAGCGCGGTCGTGCGCTGGGCGGCGGCCTGATCGTGGCAGGCCCACCGTTCGAAGCCGAAACGCTGCGCGCGCAGGCCGGGGGCGATGTCGCGCGCCCAGAGCGCGGCCTCGAGGGCGATCGTGCCGGCGCCGCACATCGGGTCCACGAGCGGACGGGCGCGGTCCCAGCCGGAGAGGCGGAGCAGGGCGGCGGCGAGGGTCTCCTTGAGCGGCGCCCCGCCGATGTGCGTGCGGTAGCCGCGGCGGTGGAGCGCGGCGCCGCCGAGGTCGGCGTAGAGCGTCGCGTGATCGCGGACGAGGTGGACGAAGAGGGCGAGGTCCGGGTCCTCGAGGTCGACGGACGGGCGGGCGCCGACGCGGCGCCGGATCTGGTCGACGATGGCGTCCTTGGTGCGCTGGGCGATGAACTGGGTGTGCGTCAGCGCGCTCGAGCGGCAGGAGGCGCGGACGGCGAGCGTGTGGACCGGGCTCAGGTAAGGGGCCCAGTCGACGCTGGAGACGCCGTCGTAGAGCGCGTCCCCGTCGGCCGCGTCGAAGGAGGCGAGCTCGGCGAGCACGCGCACGGCGGTGCGGAGCTCGATGCAGGCGCGGAAGCCCTCGTCCGCCGCGCCGGTGAAGTGGACCCCGCCGCGATCGGCGCGGACGCCGCGGAAGCGGTGCTCGCGGAGCTCGTCGCGGAGGGCGGGCTCGGTGCCTTTGGCGGCGGTCGCGAAGAAGTCCATGGCGACGGGGCTTGTAGCCGATCGATCGCGCCGCGGCCCTCACGAACGCGCCCGCCGGCTCCCGCGCGGCGAGCCGCGGCCGTGGCACTGGATTCGCACGGTGACCGGGTGGGCTCGTTGATGTGTGGGCCGGGCGCAGGCGCACCGGCGAGCGGGAGAGGGGATGAGCGGACTCGGCCCCTGGGGGGCCTCTCGGGGGAGCGACGCGGCGCGCGGCGAGCGGGCGGATCGGGGCGACGGAGCGAGAGCGTCGGGCGGCGCAGGGCGCCGGCACGGCCATGCGAGGAGGAGGGGAAGCCATGCAGCAGCAGCAGATGACGGCGGCGCGCGGCATCAACGTCGCGCTCGGGATCTGGTTGTTCATCTCCGCCTTCCTCTGGCGGCACAGCCAGGGGCAGTTCACGAACACCTGGGTGGTGGGCGCGCTGTGCGTCGTCTTCGCGCTGCTCGCGATCTGGGCGCCCAGGGCGCGGTACCTCAACACGATCCTGGCGATCTGGCTCTTCGTGAGCGCCTGGGCGATACCGGCGCTGTCGGTCGGGACGGTGTGGAACAACGCGCTGGTCGCCGTCGGCATCCTCATCGTGTCGCTCCTGCCGAGCGTGCCCGCGGCGCGCGGGGTGCGGGGCCCGCGCGCCGCGCCGCGGGTGTAGGGGCGCGGTCCGCGCCGGGCGTCGCCCCGCGCGGCCTCCGGGGCGGCGCCGCGCGGCGTCGCCTCGCCGGCCGGTAGCGCCGCTCTGGCCGGCTCGTGGCGGGTTCGCCTCGCGGCGTCGATCGTGTATAGCGGCGTCGCGAGCGCCGCGACCAAGCCCGCGAGAGGATGCCCCGATGAAGCTCAGCGTCAACGTGAACAAGATCGCGCTCCTTCGGAACTCGAGGGGACACGACGCCCCCAACGTCCTCTCCTTCGCGCAGAAGATCGTGTCGTACGGGGCGCACGGCATCACGATCCATCCGAGGGCCGATCGGCGGCACATCACACCGGACGACGCGCGGGCGGTGACTCGCCACATCACCACGGTGGAGACGAACTTCGAGGGTGACCTCCGCGAGGAGTTCCTGGATCTCACGCTCGAGCTCAGGCCGACGCAGTGCACGCTGGTCCCGGTCACGCCGGGGGAGCTCACCTCGCACCGCGGCTGGGACGTCGCCAAGTGGCGCTTCCTCCTCCAGCCGGTGGTGAAGCGGCTCAAGGAGGAGGGCATCCGGACGAGCCTCTTCGTCGAGGCGGATCCGTCGGTGGTGCCAGCGGTCGCGGACATGGGGGCCGATCGCATCGAGATCTACACAGGGCCCTACGCGCAGGCGTTCGACCGAGGCGATCACCGCGCGGAGCTCGACAAGATCGTCGCGACAGCGGCGGCGGCGGCGGACGCGGGCGTCGGGATCAACGCGGGGCACGACCTCACCGTGGACAACCTCGGGCCGCTCGTGCGCGAGGCGCCGCAGATCCAGGAGGTGTCGATCGGCCATCACCTCGTGGCGCACGCGCTGGAGGTCGGCATGCACCAGGCCGTGGTCGACTACCTCATGGCGGTCAAGGGGCGCCACAAGCCCGCGCGGTAGCGCGGCGCGGCCAGCCGCGCCCGGTACAGCGAGCCGGAACAGAAAGACCGCCAGGGGGCCGAGGGCGCCAGGAGAACCCGATCTCGCGTCCTGGCTTCCTTTTGTCGGCTCATCGAGCCTGAACAAGAAAACCGCCAAGGACGCCAAGGACGCCAAGGACGCCAGGAGAGTGCAATCTCGCGTCTTGCTGGCTCATCTCATCTTGTCAGCTCATCGAGCCTGAATAAGCAAGCGGGACGCCAGGAGAATGCAATCTCGCGTCCTGGCTGTCCACCTCATCTTGTCGGCTCGGCGGGTCTGAACAAGACAGCTGTCAAGGATGCCAAGAAATCCCATCTCTCTTCTTGGCGTCCTTGGTGTCTTGGCGGTTCATGCTCCCTCTTCTCGCCACTGTTCGGTAGCAACGTGGCCACTGCGCACCGGCCGCGAGCTGGTGTCGTGATGTCCACGTGTTCTGGTGAAATCTGCGCAGTCGGAGACTGGCAACCTCCTGCATGCCTCTGCATTTCCCCGCGTTCCGGGCCGGATGTCGTCGCGAGTGGGAGCGTCTCCGCGCTCCATGAGCCCGCTCGTGCGCTGCCCGCGCAGGATAAACCAGGCTCGCGTCATCTGGCGAGTTGAAATCGATTTCTCGCTTTTGATGTGCCCTGTCGCACAGATTGGCAATTGGTGATTGCCGTCGATGAGGCGAGTCCTGTAGGGTCATCGCATTACGGCTTTCGGGTTTTAGACGTACGAAAGGGGAGCGAGACGTCATGACATATCTGCCTACTTGTTCTTTCATTGGCGCACAGGCTCTTCGCCGCTTCGGCTGCGCGATCGCGGCGGTCTCGGCGCTCACCGCGCTGTCGACTCCGGCGAGCGCGCTCCCGGCGTTTCCCGGCGCAGAGGGCTTTGGCGCCGTCGCCACGGGCGGGCGCGGCGGGCGCGTCATCAAGGTGACGAACCTGCGGACGAGCGGGACGGGGAGCCTCCAGGCGGCCCTCGACGCGACCGGGCCGCGCATCATCGTCTTTGACGTGAGCGGCGTCATCGAGGGAGATGTCGTCGTCCGGAATGGAAACGTGACGATCGCAGGCCAGACGGCGCCAGGCGCGGGCATCACCGTGCACGGCCGCCTGCTCTCCAGGTACTCGGCCGCGGTCAGCAACGTCATTGTAAGATTCTTGCGAGTCCGCCCCGTGTTCGACGGCTCGGCCGGAGAGCAGTTCGACGGCGCGCAGTTCTCGCTGAACTCGAAGCTGATCCTCGATCACGTCTCGATCGCGTGGGGCGTCGACGAGACCCTCGACCTCTACGAGGCGGACGACGTGACCGTGCAGTGGTCGACCATCGAGTCGTCGTCGACCACCGGCCATCCAGAGGGAGCGCATAATTACGGTCTCATCAACGGCCCTGATGGACACCGGATCACGCTTCACCACAACCTGTTCGCGCACCACAAGGCGAGGTGCCCCGCGGTCGCGAACGGCCCCGCCGATATCCGCAACAACGTGGCCTACAACGTCAGGCACGGGTTCGTGCACCACAACCGGGCGAGCGGCCAGTTCAACATCGTGGGCAACGCCTACATCAAGGGGCCGAGCGATCAGCTCATCCCCTTCTATTTCGACGGCAGCGCCGGCGCGGGGCTCAAGTACTTCCTCGCCGACAACTACATCGATGACCCGGGTAGGTTCACGGGGGTGGTGAACAACCCCTGGCAGCAGCCGTACCTCCACCCGAGCTTCAGCCGGCTCAACAAGCCCGAGTCGTACCGCGCGTCGTCGCAGTTCAACTTCTCGCGCGACGTCCCGGGGTACATCCCCGTGACGACGCACAGCGCGGCGGACGCCCAGCGGCTCGTCCTCGCGCAGGCGGGCGCGCTGCCGCACGACGTCGTGACGAGGGGTGTTCTTCAGAACATCGAGCGCCGCGACGGCGCGTGGGGCGCTCGCTACGTGAGGAACCTGATGGAAGGGCTCACCCCCGGGACGGCGCCCGCCGACGCCGACCGCGACGGCATGGCGGACGCGTGGGAGCGCGCGCGCGGCCTCAGCCCGTCCAACGCGAACGATCACACCAAGGTGATGTCGTCCGGATACACCGCGATCGAGGAGTACATCAACGAGCTCGCCGCCGCGCTGATCAGCGATGCAGAAAGCAGCCTGGCGACGCTCCAGGGCGAGGAGAGCGACTAGTCTCGACTTGGGCACTTATCTCATGGAGTCCGCGGACATCCTTACCTAGACAAGGACCGGCTTGCGGTGGTCCGCGATCGTGCGCCGTGATGGCTGCGCCAACAACTTATCCAGGCATCGAAGGGGCCGCGTTGAATCCACGGCCAGCGGGGCGATCCGGAGGAGACCGCGGTGCAGGGGCGCCGGTTCGAGCAGCGCATCGTGCGACGCCTGGCCGCGCTCGCGGTGGACCGGACGCCCGCCCATGCCCGCCGTCGGGCGACGGCGCCGTGTCCTGCCGGCGGGCGGATCACGGCCATTGCATCTCGCCCTTGGCGACCTTGGCGCTGAGTTCCAGCGACTGCTCGCCGGCCAGGCCCGGGTAGCGCCGCTTCATCGCCGCGATCAGCGCCGCCGCGTCCGTGGCCTTGGCGGTCTCCTCGTCGAAGGCACGGATGTAGTCGGCGGTGAAGCGCACCGCGGCCAGATCCTGCGGCGCGCCGGGGGCGAAGTGACCGGGAATCACGCGCGCGGGCTGCAGCGCCTCGATCCTGCGCAGCGTCTCCAGCCAGTGCGCGTGAGACTCGGGCGTCTGCGTGTCGGCCATCCAGACATGCTCGCCGGCCACCACCGGGATGCCGCCCAGCACGGTCTTGATCGACGGCACCCAGACGACGCTGCGGTCCGGCGTGGGGCCGTCGAGCCCCACGATCCGCAGCGTCTGTCCTTCCAGCTGCAGCCTGTCGCCGTCCAGCGGCGCGGGGACGATGAGCCGCTTGGGCGCGTTGTCGCCGAGCTGCGGGCCCCAGACCTTGAGCTTCGCGTCCTTGGTCTGGCGGATGTGCTCGATCACCGGCGCGCTGGCGACGATCTTCGCGTCAGGGAAGGCCTGCGCGAGCGTGTCCAGGCCGAAGTAGTAGTCCGGATCGCCGCAGCTGATGTAGATCGTGGTCAGGCGCTTGCCTGATGCCTTCACCAGCTCGACCAGCTTGCGCGCGTCGGCGGCGGAGAACTGCGCGTCCACCAGGACCGCGTCCGTGGCGCCGCTGACCAGTACCGAGCTGACCGCGAAGATGCCGTCCGCGCCGGGGTTGTAGACCTGCGCCGAGAGCGGCGCGGTTGCCGGCTCGACGTCGGCGGCAGGGGCGTCGGCGTCGTGGGAACTGCCGCCGCAGGCGGCCAGGCTCACGCCCAGCCCCAGCGCCAAGGCGCGCCCGGCGGACAGCAGGGACAGGGACATGCGTGACGTGGGAGGCGCCTTGGCGGTGGAGCGGACCAGGGAGGTGACCCGGTGGCCGCGCTGCAGGGCCTGATGCGCGATATCGCGACCGATGTTGTCGATCGCGCCGATGAGGGCGAATGTCATGGGTTGGCTCCGGTTGGATGGGGACGCCCGGGAAATATGCACAGGATCCGCCGCAGAAAGATGCCTTATAAAGGGCTTGTCTGTTGCGTGGATCGATCAAGTGGATCGCCTTACCGCCATGTCCGTGTTCGTCGCCGTCGTCGAGCGCGGCAGCCTGACCGCCGCCGCGGACGCCCTGGACCTGTCGCGCGCGATGGTCACGCGCTACCTCGCCGAGCTGGAACGCTGGACCGGCGCCCGCTTGTTGCACCGCGAGGACGGCGTGGGCGCGCGCCCGCTTCCCGAGCACCTGCCGCGCGAGACGCGACGGATGCGTCTCAATGAGGCAGGGCCTTCTCCGGATGGAGGCCGGGGTAGCCGGGAGACGGCTCCCCCTCCACCTCGCCCAGATACAGACCGATCTGGGTACGGAAACGCTCGACGGCTTCGCGGTCCTCCATGAAGCGGCCGAAGGCGGTCGGGTCCGAGTTCTCGTACTCCCAGATCGGCTTGTAGCCGGCCGGCGTCGAGACGTCCGTCCTGACCGACCACATGTACCAGACCTTGCTCTGCGTCTCCTTGTCGAGGAGCCAGTTCAGGTAGAGCTCCGCGGCCGCGAGGTTCTTTGCCCCTTTGAAGATCGCCGCCTGCTGCGCCCAGGAGACGAACGGGTCCTTGTTGGGCAGGACGAAGCGTGAATGGGCCTCGGGGCTCGGGATCAGCGCGCCGTCGGTCGAGAAGGTGGCCGCCGCCGTGCCGGCCTCGACCTGATCGGCCGGCGCCTGGGTCCCGCGAACATAGATCGGTTCTTGCTCCTTGAACCTGGCGACATAGTCCCAGCCGTACTCGTCGACGACCTGCTTGAACCAGAACAGCACAGCGTCATCGTCGTTCGGATACGTGACGACGATCCTGCCCTTGAGGTCCGGCCGCAGATAGTCGCTTGCCTCTCTCGGCCAATCTTTCTCGGGGATCAGCCCGGTGTTGACGACGTTGCTGAAGGCGTCGGCGAAGATGCCGGTATAGGCGCCGTCCGGGTCCTTGAACGCGTCGTAGATCGCCTCCCAGCCGCGCGGCTTGTAGGGGAGCAGCACGCCCTCCGCCTTCCAGCGCGGGAAGTCGTGCAGCGTCTGGAGCTGGAGGCGGTCTACCGCGCATGCGCTGGGCTGCTGGCAGCCGCCGACGGCGCGTCGGCGATGCTCGGCCGCGTCGGCCGCGTGCCCCAGGGCGTTCTGCGGGTCACGGCGCCGGTGGGGTTCGGGGGGTCGGATCTGATTCCCGCGCTGCCGGCGTTTGCCGCGCGCTACCCGGACGTGTCGGTCGATCTCACGCTGACCGATCGCGTCGCCGATCTCGTTGCGGAGGGGTTCGACGTCGCGATTCGTTTTTCCCGGCGCCTCGACGATTCCTCCCTTTGCAGTCGCAAGCTCATCGCCGAGCCCACCGTTGCCTGCGCCTCGCCCGTGTATCTGGCCGCGCGGGGCACACCTCGGGAGCCCGAGGATCTCCGCCGGCACGCGTGCCTGTCCCAACCGACGGCGCGCGACGAGTGGTGCTTCTCCCTCCGCGGGGAGCGGATCGTGGTGCCGGTGACGGGGTCGTTTCGCTGCAACGACGTGCGCGCGCTTCGCGATGCCGCGGCGGCCGGGCTTGGCATCGCGGTGCTCCCCCGGTCGCTCGTGGAGGAGGATCTCGCGGCCGCGCGGCTCACGCCGGTGCTCCAGGGCTTCTCGCCGCCGCCGGCGGCGCTCTGGGCGCTATATCCGAGCCGGCATGCCCCCGCCAAGGCGCGGGTCTTCGTCGAGCATCTGGCCTCGTCGGTGCTCGCCGCGCGGGCGGCGACACGGCGCGAGCGCGGCGGGGCGCAGCGCTGAGCACCGCTCCAGGCCCTCCAATCGGCAGCGCGTAGGTAAAACAAGAAGGCCTTTGCCGCGCGTCGGTTCGAGGGGCGAGGCGCTGACAGCGGGCTGCGCCGCGCGGTAAAGGCCGGTTGGACGAGCCCTCAGACATCGGCCCTCCCCGCGCCGCGCGGCGAACAGGGGCTCCGAGGGCCGGGCAGATTGGCAACACCGCCCGCGCCATCGGGATGCGCGGCGCCACGCCGCGTCGCGGCGCCGGCGGCCCTTTGCACAGCCCGTCTTGCCTGCTAGGTTCCCGGTGGCGCTCCACGAGAGCGTCCCGGACGAGACGCGCCGTACCCGGTCAGGATAAGACGACGTAGCCACATTACGAGGAGATTCGTCTTGTCCTGGCTGTCGCTGCTGCTGGCAGGTCTGCTCGAAGTCAGCTGGGCTGTCGGACTCAAGTACACAGAGGGCTTCACGCGCCCGCTGCCCACCGTGCTCACGATCTCCGCGATCGTCGCGAGCATCGTTCTCCTCGAGTCCGCCTCGCGCACCCTGCCGATCGGCACGGCCTACGCCGTCTGGGTCGGCATCGGCGCGTCCGGGGCGGCGATCGCGGGCATCTTCCTTTTCGGCGAGCCGGCCACGCCCGCGCGCCTCGGCTTCCTCGCGCTGCTCGTCGTGGCCATCCTCGGCCTCAAGCTGTCGAGCCCCTGAGCGTCCACCGCGCAAGCGGGGCGGCGCGCCGGCCGACCGCCCCCGGCTCGACTAACCTTCCCTTCATGCACGGAACCCTCGAAGCTCGCGCCCTGCACGCGCAGTTCCCCGCCATCGATCTCCACGCCGACAGCCTCATGTGGTCGCGCTGGGTCGGCTACGATCTGCACGAGCGCCACGAGCCCCCGCTGCCGCTCGCGGCCCTCGGCGGGCACGTCGATGTCCCGCGGCTCGTCGAGGGCGGCGTCGGCGCGCAGTTCTTCGGTCTTGTCTCGCTGCCGATCGGACAGCGGCGCGGCCTCGCAGGCGTCGTCCACGAGCAGATCGATCTCCTGGAGCAGGCCGTCCGCGCGCAGCCCGGGCGCCTCGTCAAGGCGCTCACCGCCGAGGAAATCGAGGCCGCGAGGGCCCGCGGCGCCGTCGCGGCGCTGCTCGGGATCGAGGGGGCGCACGCGCTCGAGGGCGAGCTCGAGACGCTCGATCGCTTCGCCCGCCGCGGCGTGCGCTACCTCGGGCTCTGCCACTTCAGCGCCAACGAGGCGTGCTTCCCCGCCTACGGCAGCGGCCGCAAGGACGGGGAGGGCCTCACCCCCTTCGGCCGCGAGGTAGTGCGCCGCGCCGAGGACCTCGGCGTCATCGTCGACCTCGCGCACATCAACCGGGCAGGCTTCCTCGAGGCCTGCGCCCTCGCGCGCCGGCCGCCGATGGTCAGCCACACAGGCGTCGCCGGCGCGTTCGCGCACTGGCGCAACGTCGATGACGACCAGCTCCGCGCCCTCGCCGATCGCGGCGGGTGCGCCGGGATCATCTTCTGCCCGCTCTACCTCGGCGGCAATGGGCTCGCGCCCGTGGTCAAGCACCTGCTCCACATCATCAACGTTGCCGGCGAGGACACCCCCGCGCTCGGATCCGATTGGGACGGCTTCATCATCCCCACACGCCAGCTGCGCGACGCGGCGCACCTTCCGCTCCTGACGGATGCGCTGCTTCAAGCGGGCTTGAGCGAGCGTTTGATCGGCAAGATGCTGCGAGGGAACGTGATGCGCATTTTGCGCGACAACCCGCTTCCAACGGGCGTCTCGGTTGCGTAGCCTCTCCCTCTGAGGGGGGCAGTCGCGGCGGGTGGTCCCTCCGGCGCTGCATGGGGTCCCCTCACGCGGAGCGGATGCAGCCTATGACTCTCCATCGCCTCGCTGCGCAGGGGTACGCGACTGCAGCGGATGCCTACGAGAAAGGGCGCCCCGACTATCCGCGCGCCGCGATCGAGCTCCTGCTCGACTCGCTGCGCATCGACGCCGCGAGCACCGTGCTCGATCTCGGCGCGGGGACCGGCAAGCTCACGCGCCTCCTGACGCCGACGGGCGCCCGGCTCCTCGCGCTCGAGCCGGTGGAGGGGATGCGCCGCAAGCTGGGCCAGATGGTCCCGTCCGCCATCCTGCTCGACGGGGTCGCCGAGGCCATCCCCCTGCCCGATGCGTCGGTCGACGCCGCGGTCGCCGCGCAGTCGTTCCACTGGTTTCACGGCGATCTCGCGCTCGCCGAGATCCACCGCGTGCTCCGGCCGAGGCGGCGCCTCGGCCTGCTCTTCAACCTGCGGGACGAGCGCGTCGACTGGGTCGCCCGCATCTCCCACATCCTCGACCGCTACGGCCGGGATGCCCCGGTCCACCGGATCGGCGCGTGGCGCCGGCCGTTCGCCGACAGCCGCCTCTTCGCGCCGCTCGGCGAGCACGAGTTCACCCACGTGCAGGAGCTCGACCTCGACGGGCTCCTCGAGCGGGTCGCGTCGATCAGCTACATCTCGGTGCTCCCCCTCCACGAGCGGTACTCGGTCCTGAACGAGGTCCGCGATCTGGTCGGGAGCCACCCGGACATGGCGGGCAAGGGCGCGTACCTCTTCCCGTACCGCACGATCGTCGCCTCGTACGAGCGGCGCTGAGCCGCCGGCGAGCGGCGCCGGACGCGCTGCGAGCGGCGCCGAGCATCCCGCGCGGCCGCTGAGGGGGCGCCGTGCTAGAGCGGCGCCGCATGTCGGCGAACGAAGTCGTGATCGTCGGCGGCGGGCCGGCGGGCATGAGCACGGCGATCTTCCTCGCCCACCATCGCCCGGCCCTCGCCGACAGGATCGTGGTGCTCGAGAAGGAGCGCTACCCCAGGGACAAATTCTGCGCGGGCGGTCTCGGCGAGCGGGCGGACAGAGCGCTCGCCGCGATCGGGGTGAGGGTGGACGTGCCCTCGGTCCCGGTGAACGGCGTCAGCGCGGCCTTCCAGAGCGGCGAGATCGCGCTCCGCGAGGGGAGCATCGGCCGGGTCGTCCGGCGCGTCGAGTTCGACCGCGCGCTCGCGCTCGCCGCGCGGGCGCGGGGCGTCCGGATCGTCGAGGGGGCGCGGGTCACCTCCGCCTCGGCGAGCCCGCGCGGCGCCCTCGTCGAGAGCTCGGCCGGGACGTTCGCCGGCCGCGTCGTCGTGGGCGCCGACGGCGTCGGCAGCGTCGTTCGCCGCGCGCTGGGGCTGCCGTTCGGGAGGCTGCGCGCGCAGGCCGTCGAGGTCGACACCGAGCCCGTCGCGGGCGATCGCGCGCGCGACCTGCTGCACTTCGAGATGCGGGATCGCTCGTTCCCCGGCTACCTCTGGGACTTTCCCACGGTCGTGGACGGGCGGGAGCTCGTCTGCCGCGGCGCATACGTGCTGCACGAGGGCGCGCTCGGCGCCGGGCGCGGCGCGGGCCCGGCGCCCGACGCCGAGCGCGTCCTCCGCAGCAGGCTCGCGGCGCTCGGGCTCGACCCGGACCGTTACCGACGGAAGCGCTTCGCCGAGCGCGGCCTCGACCGGACGGCCGCGATCGCCCGGCCCGCGGCGCTGCTCGTCGGCGAGGCCGCGGGCATCGATCCGATGCTCGGGGAGGGGATCGCCCAGGCGATCGCGTACGGCGCGCTCGCGGGCGAGTACCTCGCCGAGGAGCTCGAGGCAGGCGACCTGCGCTTCCACGACTGGGGCCGGCGGGTCGAGCGGTCGCTGCTGGGGCTCGACATCCGCTTCCGGCGCCGGGTGATGCGCGCCTTCTACGGCGCGCCGCGCGAGCGCGTGGAGCGGTACCTCCTCGACGAGCCGTCGTTCCTGCGCTTCGGCATGCGCCACTTCGCCGGCAGGACGCAGCCGGCGCCGGACGCGCTCCGCGCCGCGGCGACGGGCGCGCTCGTCGTGGGACGGATCGGGATCGAGCGCCTCCTCGCGTCGCTCCCGCCGCGCACCCGTAATCCGTAGCGGAGCGCGGCGATGGCGCTGCGCGCGGCGCTGGCGTTGAAGAGGGCGAGCACCCCGCGGCGGCGAGCGTGATAGCATCGGCCGCCATGATCGCGCCGTTCCAGCCGGCGGCCGGGATGCTCTTCGGGGAGTTCCGGATCGTGCGGCCTCTCAGCGCCGGGGGCATGGGCGCCGTGTACGTCGCCGAGCAGGCGAGCACCGGCAAGCTGCGGGCCCTCAAGCTGATGCACCCCCAGCTCTGCGCCGACACCCGGCTGCGCGAGCGCTTCGAGCAGGAGGCGCGCGTCGGCGCGCTCGTCGAGAGCGATCATGTAGTGCAGGTGATCGGCGCCGGCGTCGACGCGGCGAGCGGCGTGCCGTGGCTCGCGATGGAGCTGCTCGACGGGGAGGACCTCTCGCTGCGGATGAGGCGCTGCGGGCTGTTCTCGCCGCAGGACATGTACGAGATCTTCCGGCAGCTCTGCCACGCGCTCGGCGCCGCCCACCGGGCGGGCGTGGTCCACCGGGACATGAAGCCGCAGAACATCTTCCTCGCGAAGAAGAGCAGCGCGACGGCGCCGTGGTCGGTCAAGGTCCTCGACTTCGGCATCGCCAGGGTCGCCGCGGAGGCGAACACGATGGCGACAGCGTCGCTCGGCACGCCCCTCTGGATGGCGCCCGAGCAGACGGAGGCGCGCGGGCACATCACGCCGGCGACCGACGTGTGGGCGCTCGGGCTCATCGCGTTCGCGATGCTCACGGGGCGGATGTACTGGCGCGCCGCGAACGACCCGATGGGCACCGCGATGCCCGTGCTGCTCCGCGAGATCCTCATCGAGCCGCTCGACCCGGCGTCGGTGCGCGCGACGGCGCTCGGGCGCGCCGGCTGTATCGTACACCCGTTCGACGCCTGGTTCGCGCGCTGCGTCGCGCGCGAGCCGTCGCACCGCTTCGCGACGGCGCAGGAGGCCTTCGACGCGCTCGGGCCTGCGCTCTTCGTCGACCCGCGCGCCGCGCGCGCCCCCATCTCGGTGACGCCGCCCGGGGCCGCGGCCGCGACCACCGGCGCGGGGTCGCCGCTCTCGCTGACCGGACCGACCGAGGTGTCCCTCGACACGCAGCGCCCGCCCCCGGCGGCGGGCGGCGCGCGCCCGCGCGCGTCGCTCGCGGCCGAGCCGGTCGCCGCGCGGTCTTCTTCTCCTTCTCCTGGCGCGCGGCCGGGCGCGTCCGTCCCGCCGGCCAGCGCGCCGCTCCTGGCGAGCAGCGCGCCGGCGGAGGGCCCCCGCAAACCGTCCCGGTGGGGGCCGCTGCTCCTCGCGTTCGTCCTGCTCGGCGGCGCCACGGCGGCGGCGCTCGTGTACCACGCCGGCCGCGCGCCGCGCGAGGTCCGCCTGGCGCAGCGCCTGCCCGTGCCGGCGCGCCCCACGCTCGCCGGCGCGGGCGGCGACGACGCGCGCGCGACGGCGCAGGCGAGCGCGCAGGACAAGGCGCCCGGCCCCCCGCACAACCCGATGCCGCTGCTCCTGCCCAAGGCGCCGCGCCCCTCGCGCGACGCCGACGCGCCCGCGACGACGTCGCAGCCGGCCGCGGCGAAGTCGGCCGCGGCGCGGCCGTTCGATCACGCCGCGGCGCACGCGGCGCTGCAGCGCCAGGGGGCGACCGCGCGGATCCACTGCAAGGGCAAGGCGGGGCCGAAGGCGGTGGCGGCGCGGGTGTACTTCAACCCCGCGGGCGCCGTGCAGCGCGTCGGGATCGAGCCGCAGGTCGCGACGACCCCGTCCGGGCTCTGCGTGCAGATGATGCTCAGCAGCACGCGGGTGCCGGCGTTCGACGGGACCGAGCTCCAGGAGGTCCCGACGACGGTCGCGATCGAGTGAGCGCGCCGGGCGAGCGGGCGGCGGCGCCGGTCACGGGTCGACGGAGACGCACTCGCCCTCGCCGCGGAAGTGCCCGATCGTGCGCGAGAGCGCCGCGACGAACGCGCCGAGGTCGTCGACGTTCCCGGCGCTGCCCGTCCCGTAGGTGCCCTCGTCGATCGCGACGAGGCGCACCGCGGCGAGCTCCTCCAGGGTGACGGCCCCGTCGTCGTCGGCGTCCGCGGCCGCGATGGGCGCGAAGCGGCGCGCCGCTGTCGCGGCCTGGAGGTCGTCGTAGAAGAAGTGGTCGCCGTGGATCGTGAGCTCCACGGTATCCGTGCCGCCGTTCGTGACGAGGACGCCGTCGGTCTCCTTGCCGGCCCTCTCGCCCTTGCAGTCGGCGTAGCGCGTCGCGAGCGAGAAGGTCCAGTCGAGGCGCTTCTCGACCCCGCCGCCGCCACCTTTGCGCGCGGTCGCCTCGATGTGCACGGACGCGCCCGCCTCGAGCATCAGCGCCCTGTCCTCCTCTGTCGCCCCGTCGAGCGCGGTGTCCGCGTCCGCGGGGCCGATCTCGTACGAGACGCGCTCCCAGGGCCTCGCCTCGAGGCCGTCGAACGTCACGACCGGCTTGGGGCCTGCCTTCGTGTGATCGAAAAGGATCGAGCCCTGCATGCGCGCCCCGACGTTGCCCTCGCGGTCGGCGACGGTCACGTTCCGGAGGACGAACAGGAACTTCTGGTACTGGACGCTCCAGCCGTCCGCGAGATCGGCGGCCGGGATCTCCTGCTCGATGTAGTCCTCGCCCCACGTCGAGAACGCCACGCTCCCGGTCCCCGACGCCCCTTCGTCGCCGCAGCCGGCGAGCGCTCCCGCCGCGAGCGCCGCCGCGGCGAGCGCCCGCGCCGCCGCGCCTGCTCTTCCGATGTGCCTCATCGCCCCTTCTCCTCCTGTTCCTCCGGGGAGCCGGGCGCGAACGAGAGCGCGTAGGCGGTCCCCTTCTTCAGCCCGCGCGTGAAGCCGCGCCGGGCCTGGCTCTCCGGCCCGAGATCGATCGGCGCGCCTTCCTCGCCCTCGGCCACCTCCTCGAAGTCGACCTGATCGAGCCAGACCGCGGGCTTCACCACGAGCGTGACGACGCCGGGCCCGTCGAGGAAGGCCTCCTCGAAGACGCACCCTTCCACCGCCGGCTCGCCCGTCGCGTCGCTGGCGACGTCCGCGGCCAGGGCGCGCGCGCGGAACACCCGCGCGAGGTCGCCCTTCTCGGCGCGGCCCTCGACGGCGACCACGTGCCCGTCGAGCTCCGCGGCGAGCGGGCCCGCGGGCGGCGCGCCGAACGTGAACCGCGCGGACCGCACGACGCCGCTCACCGCGTCCGCTTCCGCGAGCGCCGTCGTCCCCCGCAGCAGGTCGACCGAGGTGGGCTCCGCCATCACGCCCCTCGCCTCGCCGGTCTGGTAGTGGCCGGGGTGGGCGTGCGCCTCGGGCACGGCCCACCGGGCGAGCTGCTCGAGCAGCGAGGGGGCGCGGCCTGGCGCCGCGCGCCGCGCCGTGACCGGGGCGCCCTCGAAGTAGTGGAGCGCCCCGACCGACAGGTGCGCCTTCGACAGCGTGACGGTCCACCCGAGCGCGTTCGTGAACGGCTCGACCGACGCCGCGTCCGGGGCGATCTGCGTCGCGAGCGTGAGGCGCTTGCCGGCCGTCGCGTCGCCGTCCCCGGCGCCGCACCCGGCGGCGAGCGCGCCCGCGGCGAGCGCCGCCGCGAGGAGCCCATCCGCGCCGGGCGCGGCGCGCCGCCGTGATCTGCCCTGTGCTGTGGTGAATGTCATCGATGGACCTCAGCCGATGTAGAGCGTGAGCGAGGCGAAGACGCTGCGCGGGGCGCCGACCGTCACGTGCCGCGCGGGCAGGAGATCGGGCGCGGCGCCCCGGGTGAAGCTCGACGGGTAGACGAACTCGCCGTCGAACCAGGCGGCGTCGAGGAGGTTGTAGACGTCGAGCCCGAGCTCGACGCGGTGGTAGCGAAGGTGCGCCGTCACGTCCGTGAGGAGCGCGTCGCGGCCGATCTCCCCGTAGGGCAGGGGGCGGTGGTGGAGCAGCGTCAAGCCGGCGCCGGCGCGGGCCTCGAGGCGCCGGCCGAAGAGCGCGCCTAGGCGCGGCGTCACCGCGAGGTCGGCGCGCGCGACGACCTGCGGCACGAACGGCAGGAGGTCGCCCGCCGCGTAGCGCCCCCCGGAGGCGGTGAAGGCGGCCCGGGTGTACGTCAGGCCGACGCTCGACACGAGCCACGGCGCGGGGTGCGCGACAGCGTCGAGGGCCACCCCGGTGCGGGCCGTGGCGGGCACTGGCTCGTTGCGGCCGGTCGCCTCGTCGAAGACGAGGTCGTCGCTGAGGCGCGTGTGGAACAGCGCCGCCGACGCCCTCACGCGCTCGTCCGCATAGCGCAGCCCTGCCTCGGCGGAGAGCGCGCGCGTGAACGGCGCCCGCTCGCCGTCGCCGAGGCTGCGCGCCTGGGGCGAGCGGAACCCCTGGCCCACGCTGGCGAGCGCGTGCAGCCCGGGGAGCAGCGCCGCGTCGACCGTGCCCTTGCCGCCCACGTGGACGCCCTGCGCGCCGCGCGCCGCCGCGCCCTCGCCCGCGCCGTCGAGGACCTGGTACGCGAGCCCGTCGGCGCGCAGGCCGCCGCGCACCTCGATCCGCCGCGCCGGCCGGATCGACGCGTCGAGGTAGCCGGCGATGTCTGTCGCGCGCACGCGCCCGTCGACGAGCGTGGCTGTCGCCCGGCCGTCGACGGCCGCGAGGCGCCGCTGCGACTGCTCGATCCAGTCGCTGCGCGCGACGACGCCCGCCTCGAAGGTGTCGTGCTCCGAGAGCAGCGGGAACCTGAGCCGGTACGACGCCGTCGCGCCCACCGTGACCGCCTCGTTGAGCTGCTGCGTGGCGTCGCCGGAGGTCGGATCCTCCAGGTAGCCGGTGAAGTTCGAGCGCAGCCGGAGCGCGCGCAGCACGACGAAAGGCGCGAGCGACAGGCCCTCGCCGGGGGCGGTGCCGGAGGCGCGCAGGTCGACGACGAGCTGCGCGCGCGACGAGTCGCCGCCCTGGTCCGGGTCGTACGAGCCGAGCCGGTCGACCTTGCCCGCCTCGAGGTCGTCGAGGCGCAGGACGCCGGCGGAGGCGAAGCGCGAGGCGAACGCCGACGCCATCACGCGCGCGCTGACCCCCGCGGCCAGCGGGTAGACGCCCTGCGCGACGAGCGAGGCCCGGCTGGCGGCGCGGGCGGGGCCGAAGCCGTCGGTCGCGTACGCCTCGAACGCCGCGAACGTGGCCTCGTCGGCCTGCTCTGGGTGGTAGGCGAGGAAGAGCCGGCGCGCGCCGGCCGACCCGGCGCCGGCGGCGACGGTGATCCCCGGCTCGTCGTAGCCGAGCTCGAAGCGCACGGTGCCGGCGACGGCGAAGTCTCCCTGGCGCGGGTCGTACGACCCGGGCTGGGCGCGCAGCTCGCGGATCACCTCGGGCATCACGAAGTGGAGGTCGGCGTAGCCCTGCCCGTGGACGTTGGAGACCTCGTTCACCGGCGCGCCCGCGACCCAGAGCTCGAGGTCCTGCCCGTGGACCGCGTCGAAGCCGCGGAAGAAGATCTGGTGCGCCTTGCCCTCGCCGCTGTGCTGGGAGACGAACACGCCCGGCACGAGCTGCAGCACGTCGCTCGCTGTCCGGTGCGGCGCGGCCCTCACCTCCGCCCGCTCCCGCACCGTCTCCGAGGCGCTGCGCGGCGCCGGCGCGCCCTGCACGACCACCGTGAGGGGCGCGCCGCCGGCGGCCGCGGCGGGGTCACCGCCGCCCTCCGGCGCCGCCGCCGGCGTCCCGGGAGCCGCGGCGGCGGGCGGCGGCGCATCGCCGTCGCCGGCGCGCGCCGGCGCGGCGGCCATGGTGATGAGGAGCGGCGCGAGCGCCGCGCGCAAGGAGAGGATCATCCAGCCGGGCGGGATCGTAGCACGATGTTCTGAATTCGTGCTACGATCTGATGGCGCGTTCGCCCGCGGAGCGCGTTCGCCCCCGCGGCGTCCTGCTCGACGACCTCGCCGGCGGCCGCGCGGCGTCCGCGGCGGCCGAGGGCTCTTTTGTGACGTCGACCCGACTCGCGCTCTGGCGCCGGTCGCGATAGCGATCGCGACAACATGTCGCATTCAGCTTGGTTGCGACGCGGCCTATCGTGGCGCGCGTCGTTCCCCAGGAGGGCTCTCATGAAATCCGGTATTCGTGCAACACGGCTCCTGTTCCCGCTCGTCGGGGCGGCGCTCTCGGTCATGGCGTGCGGCGGCGAGAACGGTGTGAATCCTGTCGATGCCACATCGACCTCGACGGGCGCCGGCGGCGCCGGTGGGAGCGGCGGCGCGGGCAACGTCGGCGGGAGCGGCGGGGCGGGAGGCGAGGCTGCAGGGGTCGGCGGGGCAGGCGGCGGCGACGGTACGATTCCTGTGGAGCTGAAGTTCGAAGGCCGCGTCGGTGATGAAGTGTTCTCCTGCGAGGAGTCCTACGCTGTCGGCACCTCGGCGACGGAGGTGACGCTCAACGACTTCCGCCTGTACATCCACGATGTACGCCTGCACCGGGCTGATGGTGAGGAGGTGCCGGTGGCGCTCGAACAGGACGGGCTATGGCAGCTCCAGGACGTCGCGCTGCTCGATTTCGAGGACAGATCGGGCAGCTGCGCCAATGGTACGCAGGAGACGAACTCGACTGTGCGCGGGTCGGTTCCGGCCGGGGAGTACGATGGTCTCTCGTTCAAGCTGGGCGTCCCGTTCGAGCTCAATCACGGCGACGCGTCGTCGGCGGATTCGCCGCTCAACCTGTCGGGGCTGTTCTGGAGCTGGAATGCCGGTTACAAGTTCCTGCGCGTCGACAGCGTCTCCGAGGTGGACGAGAACCCGTTCCTCGTGCACATCGGCAGCGTCGGCTGCGTCAGCGGCACGGACGGCCAGGTGACCGCGTGCGACCGCCCCAACGTCGCCGAGGTCGTGTTCCAGGGCATCGATCCGCTCACGACGAAGGTGCTTGTCGATTATGCGGCGCTCGTGCTGGACAACGACGTGGGAGGGAACGCCGGCGGCCCGCCCGGATGCATGTCGGACCCGACGGATCTCGACTGTGCGCCGCTGTTCACTCGGCTCGGTATCGACATCACCGATGGCTCGGCTCGCCCCGAGCATCAGGCGTTCTTCAGGGTAGAGTAGGAGCCATGCCGATGTCTGGTCTGGTGATCTCTCTACGTTGCTGTGCGACCTCCTCTATCCTCGCCGCGCTCGCGGCCCTCTCCTCTGGCTGCAGCGGCGCGGTCCAGCCGGACCCGGGCGTGTCGACAGGGGAGGGCGCCGGCGGTCAGGGCGCCGGCGGGGGCGGTGCAGGCGGAGGGGACGCGGGCGTCTTCGACTGGGGGCTGCCGCCGGGGTTCCCGGTGCCGAAGGTGCCGCAGGGCAACCCGATGTCGACGGTCAAGGTCGAGCTCGGGAGGCGGCTCTTCTACGACAGGCGCCTGTCGGGCAACGGCACGTACTCCTGCGGCTCGTGCCATCTCCAGGAGCTCGCGTTCACCGACGGCCTCGCGAGCGCCAAGGGGTCGACCGGCCAGATGCACTCGCGCGGCTCGATGAGCCTGGTCAACGTCGCGTACCTCACGACGTTGACCTGGGGGAATCCGCTCCTCGACACGCTCGAGGAGCAGGCGCTCCTCCCGATGTTCGGCGAGACGCCGGTCGAGCTCGGCCTGGCGGGCAGGGAAGGCGAGCTGATCGAGCGGCTCCAGGACGAGCCGCTGTACCGCGATCTCTTCCCGGAGGCCTTCCCGGGCGACGGCGAGCCCATCCGCCTCGACAACATCACCAAGGCGATCGCGGCGTTCGAGCGGTCGCTGCTCTCGTACCGCTCGCCTTATGACAGGTACCGCTACGAGGGCGACCCGTCGGGGATGTCGGAGGCGGCGCTGCGCGGCATGGATCTCTTCTTCTCCGAGAAGCTGGAGTGCTTCCACTGCCACGGCGGCTTCAACCTGTCGGACTCCGTGCAGCACGACGGGACCACCTTCACGGAGGTGATGTTCCACAACACGGGCCTCTACAACATCGGCGGGAGCGGGGCTTATCCGGAGGGCAACGCCGGGGTGTACGAGATCTCGGGCAAGGAGGCGGACATGGGCCGGTTCCGCGCGCCCACGCTGCGCAACATCGCGCTCACGGCGCCGTACATGCATGACGGCAGCATCGAGACGCTCGAGGAGGTGCTCGATCATTACGCGGCGGGAGGGCGCACCATCGAGTCCGGGCCCAACGCCGGTGTGGGGAGCGAGAACAGGTTCAAGAGCGAGCTCATCAGCGGGTTCGATCTCACAGCAGAGGAGAAAGCAGACGTGATCACCTTCCTGAAGACCCTGACGGACGACGCGCTCTTGAAGGACCCGCGCTTCGCGGATCCGTGGGCGGAGGCGCCGTGAGCCGCGGGCACTCCATGCGCCGAGCGCTCCTCATCCCCGCCCTGGCGGCGCTCGCGTCGGCCGCTATGTACGCCGGCGCGTGCGGCCACAGCCACGACGACACGTCGAGCGGGACGTCGTCCGGGCCGAACCTCGACGATGTCATCTACGAGGGGGGCGCGACCGACGAGGCGCTGGTCGCGCTGCTCGCGGCGGAGCCGAAGGACGACGCCTCCCAGGGGACGGTGTTCGACGCGCCCGAGGAGGGCGCCGCGCTTCCCGGCGACGCCGCGCCGGAGCTGACCTTCCACATCGCGGGCGCGGCGCAGGGGGCGGCGCCGCGGGCCGCGCCGTGGCGCGCGGCGGGCGCCGCGCCGGAGCTGCGGGAGTCCGGCCCGGCAGGCGCGTCGGTCCTGGCGGAGCTCGGCGCGCTCCTCGGGCCGGTGCGCGCGGCGCGGGCTCACGGCACGCCCGTCAACGGGCGCGCCTACTTCCTGGTCTTCTCGACGGCCGAGCGCGAGGGGCTGCTCCGCGTGTTCACGACGAAGCTGAGCTACACGCCGGACGCGGCGGCCTGGGACAAGCTCCGCGCGGCCGGCGCGCCGATCACGGTCGACGTGGTGAACGCGGTGTTCGAGAACAACCGCATCGCGCAGGGCGGGGGGCCGTTCAAGGGCGAGCCGGTCACGTTCTCCGTCGAGCCCTGACGGCGCCGCGGGGGCCGCCCCTGCTCAGCTCCGGCCCCGACCGCTCAGGCTGCCGCGCGGCCGCGAGCGCCTGCGCGCCATCGCTCCCGCGGCGGCGAGCGCGGCCGGCGATCCGCAGGTCGGTGACCTGCGCCCTCCGGACGATGCTCCAGCGTCTCAACGAGGCGCTCCGCCCTCGGCCTATCCCTGGAGAGCGTGCGCTGGCGCATCGAGGCGCGGCGCACAGGGCGTCCTTTCGCGGAGGTGGTGCTGGCGGGATCAGCGCCGCTTCGCCGACTGCGTCGATGCGCTGCGGCGCGAGCCAGGCCTGCTCGTGACCGCGACGGAGCGGCGCGCGGGCCAGTATGCGTTCACCGGCCTGCGAGATCCGCTCGCCGCGGACCCGAGGGCGGTGATCGAGCGCGGCGGCCCCGTGCGCCCGGAGACCACGCTGCGTTTCGAGCCGTTCTACTCCCTGCACCCGCAGATCGTCGAGCGGAGGGTGGGGCAGGCGCTGCGGCCGCCGCCGGGGGTCTCTCTGGCGCTCCGCGGCGGCGTCCTCGTGGCGAGCGGGGTCGCGCCCGAGCGCTGGATCGAGCGCGCGCGGTGGTCGGCGGCGGTGCTCCCGGGCGTGGCGTCGTTCGACGGCGAGCGCCTCCGCGCGCAGGAGTCGGTGGATCGGGCGCGCGCCGCGGCGAGCGCCCTCGAGGGGATGGAGCTCTCTTCTCCCGCGGCGCCGCCCGGCTCGCCGCCGAGCAGGCCGCGCGCGCCGCCGAGGCCGCGGCCGCGGTAGAGCGGCTGCTCGCGCTCGCGCGCGAGGCCGGCATGGCCGCCGAGATCCGCGTGATCGGCTATGCGGATCCGGTCGGCGCGGAGGCGTCGAACCGAGCGCTCAGCCTGGCCCGCGCGGAGCACGTCGCGGCCGAGCTCCGCGCGCGCGGCGTCCCGCCCGACCGGCTGCGCGCGATCGGCGGGGGCGTGCGGGTCGCGCCTCTTTCCCCGTCCTGCGAAGGACGGGCGGCCGGCGCCGGGTGCGGAGCCTGGTCCACCGAGGGAGCGCCGAGCGCGCGGTCCGACTGCTGGACGCAGAAGACCGAGGACGACGAGGCGCTGCACCTCGAGGCGACGGCGCTCCGCGTGGGCCCGTCGCGGCTGCTCGTGATCACCCGGAACGACGCGCTCGTTCACGAGCGCCGCCGCGTGCTCCAGCGGGCGCGCGAGCTGCGCCTCGTGCACGACGCGCTGTCGCGCGAGGTCGAGCGCAAGGAGGTGCTGGTCCACTGCATCGTCCATGACCTCTCCGGCCCGCTGAACAGCCTCCTCGGCGCCCTGTCCCTCCTGCAGGAGCAGCCGCTCCCGGATGCAGGAGCAGCCGCTCCCGGAGAAGAGCGCGGCGCTCGCCGAGATCGCGCTGAAGGCCGCCCTGCGGCAGCGCGAGCTGATCCGCGAGATCCTCGACGCCTTCGCGGGCGAGGGGGCCGCGCTCGACGCCTCCGGCGACGACCTCGCCGTGTCGGCGGACCTGCGCGGCACCGTCGCGCAGGTCGACCGCGAGCCGCTGAGCGGCGCCGCCAGCCGCTCGACAGCGCCGATGTACCGAGCGCTGCGGTGCGCGGAGAGCGCCGTCGCGGGTGACAGCGCACTACCGTGTAGAACCCGGCATCGTACAGCGAAAGGGGCGCACCTGCGTCCCGCGTCATCACGCTGGAGAGAGCGAGAAACACTCCCGCCAAGCGTGCGGGAACCCGCAATTGACATGGCGAGAGGAAGGAGAGCTGGAGTGAGCTCAACGCCGTCGGCGCGGCAAGGAAAGCCAACATCCCGCCACGGTTCCGCCGTGGGCGTGGCGAGCGCAGATGGCTTGTTCGTCATCGAGCTGACGAGGACGCGGAGCTCCGGGTCGGCCCGGGCGCCTTCAGCCGGGCGTCCACTGCGGGTTCGCCGTGAACAGGCCGGACCCGATGCTGATGTCATAGGCCAGGAACAGGCCGAAGCCCACGCTGAGGACGCCCGCGACCGCGGCGAGCGCGTTGTGCATCCCGCTGAAGCGCGCGCGCGTGAACGCGAACGGCACCGCGAGCGCCCCCGTGATCAGCATCATCCCGGCGACGGTGCCCACGCCGAACAGCGCGATGTAGCCGACGCCCCACCGCGGGTCGCGCACCGTGGTGAGCACGAGGAGCGCCACCGCGGCCGAGCCCGCGAGCCCATGGACCACGCCGATGAGCAGCGGCCGGAGGCTCACGTAGACGCGCGACCCGGCGAACACGCGGTCCGCCCAGCCGAGGTCATGCCGGTGGCCGTCGCGTTGCTCGGCCGCGTGCGCCGGCGGCCCGCCCCGCCGCACCGCCCGGTAGATCCGCGTCAGGTGATACCCCCCGAGGCCGATGAGCATCAGCGCGACCGCGAGCTCCATGGCCAGGCCTACATGCGGCGGCACCACGAGACCGAACAGCAGGATGGCGCCGCCGATGAGCATCAGCGTGAGCGTGTGGCCCAGGCCCCACATCGCGCCGATCAGCAGCGCCACGCCGAGGCTCCGCACCCGGCTAACGACCGTCGCCACCGCGATCACGTGATCCGCGTCGGTCGCGTGGCGCATGCCGAGGGAGAACCCGAGGAGCAACAGCGGAAACGCCGAGGCGAGCATGCCCCGTCTCGTAGCACGGACCGAGCGCACCGTGCTACGCCGGCGTACGGCGGCCCGATCTTCGAGCGCGACCGGCCACAGCCGGCCGCCACCCGCGGGCTCAGCGCAATCAGCGCAATCAGCGCAATCAGCGCAATCAGCGCAATCAGCGCAATCAGCGCAATCAGCGCAAGGAGAGCTCTGGCGAGCTCACCAGGTCAATCCGGAGACACCCGATCAGCGCCGCCTCTCTGGCGCGCTCATCCATGACGGGGACACAGCGATCGTCTCCCGGCGCACCTGCGCTTCTTCCAGCGCGCCTCGAGGAATACAGACTCCTTGTACCAGCGTCAGGAGCGACGCTGTTCAACCGAGCATGTCAGTTCGCGTTGTCTCGACTCAGCGCGTCGATGGCCTGCTGCATCCAGAACGCGTCCTCTTCGGCCTGCTTCAGGCCATGCATCATCTGCGCGCGCAGCGTCCCCGAGGTCTCGCGGATCCCCCGCCGAAAGACCTCTGCCGCGCGCTCGTGGACGACCTTGAGCCACGGGGCGAGGAGGCGTCTGTCGAGCGGTCCGGGGGCGTCCAGGACGGTGATGCAGGCCTCGATGGCCTCGCGCATGGCACGGGATTCGAGCGCGTCGGCGAAGGCGGAGAACTGGAGAAGCGACTCTCGCAGCGCAGCGCGACCGGTCGATGAGACTCTCTCTGTCATGGCCGCGCTCAGCCTACCACCTGACCGGCGCCTCCGCCCGTGCGCGCGCCGCGATCGCGCATCAATGCAGGTGGGATCGCCCCGCCGTCTCCAGCAGCATCGCGAGCACGAGCGGATCGCCGAGGCCTTGCTCTGCGCCCATGTGCGCGCGGAGGCGCGCTATGCGCGCAGCGTCTTCCAGAAACAGCGGCTCGTTCAGCCGGGCCGCGGCCTCATGAAGGATGCCCTCGCGCTCGGCGAGGAGCGCGGCCGCGCCGCCGCGATCGCCTCGCCCGACGCGGGCCGCAGCCTCCGCGAGCGACTCGCCCGCGGCGAAGCCCTGAAGAGTCCGTGACACAGAGGCGTCGACGGACGCCGCGCTCGCCGCGTCGCTGTCCGCATAGCGCACCTCGATCGGGATCTCCTCGATCACGTTCTTCCTGGAGATGCGGTCCTTGTACCTGACCTCGACGGTAGCGGCGGTCCGCTTCCCCACGCCCGCGCCGGCCCTCAGCTTCAGCAGCAGGGCGTGCCGGTCATCCCGCGCGAACACTGGCATGAAGAAGCGCATGCCGCCCCCGGCGTCCTCGTGGCGATCGGCCGCGATCCGGTCCCGCGAGAGGGCGGCGATGTCCGCCGCGATCTCCTGGGCGCGCACCCGGGAGGCCTCGACGTCGTTCAGCCGGCGCGAGCCGTAGACGCGGAGCACGTCGACGCCGCCCTTCAGGCGCACGCGCACCTCGACCGCTGTAGCGACAGGGTCGAGGCGCCTGTCGAGCTCGGTGGAGAGCGCCGGCGCGATCTGCTCGGGGTCGCGCAGGTAGTAATAGCCGCCGGCCCCGTCGCTCGCGATCGCGCTCATGAGCTCACCGTCGAAGTCGTCGCCCAGCCCGAGCGCGCTCGTCTGGACGCCGCGCTGGAACGCGTCGAGCGCGAGCCGCGCGAGCCGCCCGCCGTGGGTGAGCCCGCTCGTGGCGCGGCCGTCGGAGAGGAGCAGCACCACGCGCACCGCGTCCTCGGGGATGTCCGGCCGGCTCGCCTGCGCGTAACCCAGCGAGAGCCCCGCGCCTATGTTCGTGCCGCCGCCGTCGCGGATCCCGGCGATGACGCGGCGGATCGCCTCGCGACGGGCGCCCACCGGGCCGTCCTCGATCACCACCTCGGCCTCGCTCGAGAAGGTGGTGAGCGAGAAGTCGTCGGTCGGCGCGAGCCGGTCCACGAGCGCCTGCGCCGCGCGGCGGGCGCTGTCGATCGGCGCGCCGGACATCGAGCCGCTCGTGTCGAGGACAAGGTGCACCGAGAGGTGCGGCCGCGCGGGCGACGAAACGGCGGAGGAGCGGAGCGCGAGGCGCAGGTGGAAGTCGCCGCCGCCCGGGGCGAGCGCGGCGCGCTCCAGGTCGGCCCGCAGGCCGAGCGCCTTGCCGGGCTCGATCGGGATCGCCGGGGCGTAGCGGGCGCCGACGTCGCTGACGAGCTCGCGCTCCTCCGCGGGCACGACGCCGCGCGCGAGGGCGGCCTCGAACGCGGCGAGGTGGCCGCCCCCGGGCCGGTAGGTGGTGGCGAAGCGGCCGTTCGGATCGAGGGGGGCCTCGGCCTGCGGGGCGTAGTCGCCCGGCGCGGCGATCGACGGCGCGGAGCCGCCGGCGCGCCCGTGCCCGCTGCCGAAGCCCTGGCCCGATCCGGCGCCCGCGCCGTGGCCGATCGTCCCGACGGAGCCGAGGCCGAGCCCCCCGCCGCCGCCGCGGGCGTCCCCGATGCCGTTGAGGGGGAGGCCCGCGCCGCCCGCACCTGCGGGCGCGCTATCGTGGCCCCACGCCGCCGTGGGCGCGCCCGGGTCGCCGCCGGCCCCGGCGTTGAGCAAGCCGATCATCCCGAACTCGGCCGAGTCGCGCAGCGCCTCCGGCCGCGTCACGTGCGGATCGGGGCTGTCGATCGGGCCCGTCACCCCCCACCGGTTGCCCATCGCCTCCGCGCGCCCGGGCGGGTTGCCCATCGAGCCCTCCTCGCCCTTCGCCCTCGTCCCGCTGCCGCCCTCCTTCGCGTCCGCGGCGCGCTCCGCGGTGAGCTCGTGCTCGAGCGACGCGCGCAGCTCGCGCTCGTCCGCGGAGGCGAGGTACTGCTGCACGAGCGCGATCCGCTCCGCGCTCATCCCGGACGACGTGTCGATGAGGGGCGGCGCGCAGCGCGCGAGCGCGCCGAGGAGCCCGAGGTGCAGGGCCGCCGAGGCGGCGTGCAGGACGAGGCTCTTGCGGCTCACGAGCGAGCGGCGCACGCGCTCGCCCGCGGCGACGTCCGCGCCGACCTGGATCCGCACGCCCGCGAGCTCGACGTCGATCCGGGCGTGCGCGGGGAGGGGCACGAGCACCGCGCCGGGGACGTCCGCGCGCGTCGCGCCGGCGTGCCGCTCCCGCGCCGCGGCGGCGGACAGGGGTGCGCCGCCCAGGGTGAGCGTCCCGGTCGCGGCGCCGAGCAGGACGAAGCGGACGCGCCCCGCGCGGTCGACCTCGAGGAGCGGCGCGCGGCGCGCGCCGAGCACGCGCTCGGGGAGGAACACGTCGCACGGGCGACCGTCGTCGCGCCGCTCGCCGGCGTCGAGCGCGCGCGGCGGCGTCAGGTGCTGGACGAAGAGGACGGTCGCGCCCCAGGAGATGAGGATCTCCACGGAGCGCACCGCGGCCTCGGGCGTCTCGCAGGTGCTCGCCGCGTCGGGCTGCCCCGCGGCCGTGGGGTTCGCGTCGGTCGTCGCGGCGACGCCACGCCCGGCGCGCGTCGTGTTCGCGTTGCGCATAGATCTCCCTGTGCGCCGCGAGAGCGGCGCGCTGGCGTCGTTGGATCCGGTGGAGGACGCGTCGACCCGCGCCCTCGCGGCGAGGCCCTCCGGCCGCGGTGGCCGGCCGTCCCTCGCGCCCTGAGAGACAGCGGCTCGGCGGCGAGGTTCCGGGGCGATGGGGCGGCGCTGCGCGGTGTGGTCGCGTCACGGCGGCGGCGGCGCGATCAGCTCCAGCCCACCTGCAGCACGCACGCCCCCGCGCGTCCCGCCGACGAGGTGCGGCCTCTGGCTGCCCAGGCGGAGCCCGAGCCCGAAATCGATGAGCACCGCCCGCTCGATCCGCGTGTCGAGCAGGATGTTCCCCGGCTTCACGTCCGCGTGCACATACCCCTCGGCGTGCATGCTCGCGAGCGCGCCCGCGATCTGGCGGATGACCGCGAGGACCTGGTGGAAGGGGATGAGCCCGGTGGCAGCTCAGCTGCCCCTGGTAGACCGTTTCCGGTGTCCCGGTGGCAGCTCAGCTGTCCCCGGTAGACCGTTCCCGGTGTCCCGGTGGCAGCTGAGCGCCCCTGGTAGACCGTGTCCGGTGTCCCGGTGGCAGCTGAGCGCCCCTGGTAGACCGTTTCTGGTGTCCCGGTGGCAGTTCAGCTGCCCCTGGTAGACCGTGTCCGGTGTCCCAGCAGCAGCCGAGCTATCCCAGCCCACCGCGTCCGGTGCCGCCGCAGTAGCCCAGCTACACCGGCGTCGACGGCCGGGCCCCGCGGTCAGCCCCGGCGGCGGTCGCGCCCCGCCGCCTGCGCCAGAGCGCCGCCGCGCCGACCAGCATCGCCCCCAGCGCCGCGCCCTCGCCGCGATCGCCCGGCCCGCGCCGCGGCTCGCCCCCCGGGGTCGCGCAGTCGCAGCCGCCGCTCAGCCGGAGGATGAGCGGGTCCTGCTGCCGCGCCTCGCACATGTCCACGGTGAGCGGGCGCGCCGCGCGCCGCGCGCCCCCTTGAGCGAGCGGCGTCTCGAGGTTGCCAGTGTTCCGGTTGTCGTGGTGGAAGCTCTCCCAGGCGACGAGCGCGTCCGCCGGCGCCTCGGTGTGCCAGGCGAAGAGCCAGCCGTCGCGGGTGCCCACCACGACCTCGAGCGTGCCGTCGCCATCGACGTCGCCCACGGCGGGCGTCGTGGAGATCGACTGGCCGGTGAACTTCGGGAACCCGCGCGGCTCCCGGCCGCACCCGTCGAAGGCATGGAGGAAGTAGCCGCTCGATCCCGTCAGCACCTCTGGGTAGTGGTCGCCGTTCAGGTCGACGACCGCCTGGCTGTTCCACAGCGTGTGATCCTCGAGGACGAACGGGGCGCGCTGCAGCATAGCGCCCGACCTGCCGCTCCAGACGGCGAGCAGGTGAGGCCCGGAGTGCCCCGCGCCGCGCGCGCCCGTGAGGGCGATCGCGGTCGCCTCGGTGGCGCCCGCGGCGATGACGTCGGGGGTGCCGTCCTGATCGATGTCGCCGAGCGCGGGCTGCGAGAGCAGCGGGATCATCGTCCGGGCGCCCGCGGCGGGCGAGAGGGGGCCGAACGTCGGATCGAGGCCGGCCTGCGCGCCCGCCCGCGCCGGCGGCAGCGCGCCCCCGGGCGTCGCCAGGAGCTCCTCCTGCGCGCCGGGCGAGGCCGGAAGGACGAGCGGCGGCGCGCCGTTGCCCTGGACGACGCCCGCCAGCGTGCCGTCGAACCGCCCGACGACGCCCGAGGCCGTGATCCCCTCCGCGACGAGCGGGGCGAGCGAGAGCGACGGCACCGTGACGGGCCAGCCCGCGAGCACGGGGCCGGAGGGCGCGGCCGTGCCGCGCGCGTCGAGCACGTAGACCGCGCCGACGTGGCCGTCCGTGCCGAGCCGCTCGGTCGAGCCGACGAGCAGGTCGGGGAGCGCGTCGCCGTTGAAGTCGGCGACCGCCGGGGTCGCGAGCAGGCGGCTCGGCGCCGGCTCCTCGGCGAGCGGACCTGTGTAGTGCACCTCCACCGGCCAGCCGCGCAGCGCGCCGCCGCCGGCGTCGAACGCGTAGACCCTGCCGTCGAACGCCGCCTGGATCACGTCGAGCCGGTCGTCGCCGTCGAGGTCCGCGAGGACCGGCGAGGCGACGGCCCCGCGCGCGATCCGCGCGCCCGCGGACATGCACGGCGCGCCCGCCGGCGCCCCTTCATCGAGCGGGCAGGAGGGGACCTCGGGCAGGCGCACCGGCCACCCGTCCTTGACCCGGCCGTCCGCGCCGACGACGTAGATCGTGCCCGGCCAGGTGGAGATCGCGATCTCCTGCGCGCCGTCGCCGTCGAGGTCCGCGATCGCGGGCGCGCTCAGGATCGGCTCGCGGCCGAGCTCCCAGTCCACCTCGCTGTACGCCTGCGCGTCCCGGTAGAAGGGCACGCCCTCGGCCGGCGCGGGCTCGACAAGGCCGTCGGTGTAGCGCGTCCGGAACGGGAACTCGAGCAGCTGCTTCGGCCCCTTCGGCGTCACCTTCAGCACGTGCAGCGCGCCGTCGGCCGTCGGGTAGACGATCTCGCGGAGGCCGTCGCCGTCGATGTCCGAAAGCTTCGGGCTGCCCCCGCCGCTGTCGCCGACAGGGTGGGGGAACCCCTCGACGAGCGTCGGGTCGCTGTCGACGTAGTACGTGCGCCGCGCCTCGCCCTGCACCTCGCCGATGGTCCCGCCGTAGTGGGCGAACGCGCGGACGCGCACCGTGATCGCGCGGTCGTTCTCTCCGTGGGGGCTGTCGGGGTCGCGCGTGTGGGACGTGTCGATGGTGCGCACGTCGAGCGAGGCCAGCGGGCCGTCGCTGCCGGTGACCACCGTCGGCGCGATGTTCATCTCCCTGCGGATCGCCCTGAAGTCGGTTTCGAGCGGCTGCACGCCCGCGGCCCACTCGACGGCGTAGTCGTAGGACCTCGCCCGCGCCGCCGAGATGGTGCCCTCGATGGGCACCGGCCCCTGGACCTGATCCTTGTAGAGGACCTCGAACCACCGCGGCGCGGTGAGGTCGACCGAGGGCGGCACGCGCCCGTCGCGGAGCGCCTCGACGGCGCGGTTCGCGTTGACGCGGCCGTAGCCGAACCGCT
The DNA here is from genome assembly GCA_051717205.1 of Sorangium sp. So ce1128. GTDB lineage: Bacteria > Myxococcota_A > Polyangia > Polyangiales > Polyangiaceae > Sorangium. Next base: position 10,984,633 of record CP181432.1, on the reverse strand, counting down.
GATCGAACCCCGGCTGCGAAAAGCGGTACGCCGAGCCCGGCTCCTGCGACTCCGGCACGTCGATGTCGTCGGCTGTCGCGATGAGCAGGCCCTGCGCCTCTCCCGGGGTCAGCGTGACGCCGCGCTCGAGGGCGGTGGCGTAGAGCAGCCCCGCGACGCCGGCGATCCCGGCGGTCGCGTCGCTGGCGCAGCCGGGGCTCGACACGGCGAGCAGGTTGTTGCCGCCGAAGCTCGAGCACGGAGAGGCGTCGAGGAACGTGGTCGACGTCGTGACGCTCTGGCCGTCGAAGCGGACGGCGCTCACGGGCAGCGCGTGGTTGCTCGTCGCGGGCGCGCTGTGGTGGTGCGAGCCCGTGTTGCCCACCGACGCGACGACGAGCGTCCCCTTGCGGTGCGCGTGGTCGAGCGCTTCCTGGAGGAACCGGGTGCTGTCGACCGCGGTCACCGGGCACTGCACGACGTCGGCTCGGCTGTCGGCCGCGTAGAGGAGCGCCTTCGCGAGGTCCTGCGCGTCGGCGACGTGGCTGTCGCCGACGCGCAGCGGGAGCACCCTGCAGCGCGGGCAGATGCCGGCGCCGCCCAGCTGGTTGTTCGTCTGCGCCGCCGCGGTCTTCGCGCCCTCGGTGCCGTGGCCGTTCCGGGTGTCGTCGAACGGATCGTTGTCGTTCTTGAAGAAGTCCCAGCCCGCTATATCGTCCGCGTAGCCGTTGCGATCGTCGTCGAGCCCGTCCGAGAAGTGGAGGAGAAGATCGCCGGCGTCGAGCCGGCCGTTCCCGTTCCTGTCGCCCCTCGGCTGCCCTGCCGACCCTTCCGGCGTGAGCGCCGGCGTGTCCTTGTAGTCCGACGCGGAGAGGATCCCGTCGCCGTTGCAGTCGAAGCCGGCGAGCTCGCCGTCGCCGGCGCACGGCGCGCCGTCCGCGTGCTGCGGCTTGTGGGCCGCGAGCTCGCCCTGGTTGAGCCACACCTTCTCGAGGAGATCCCCGTCTCCCCAGAGGATCCCGGAGTCTGTGATCGCGATCCTGACGCGCGGATCCCCCTGGGTGGACCGCCAGGCGAGATCGACGGACATGCCGGCGGCGGACTCCTCGGGACGCGGGCGGAAGCGCCCGCTCGGGGTCGGGAGGAAGGAGTAGTGGCTCCACTGCCCGCTCTGCGTGTCCGAGGTGCCGTAATCGGGGTCGGTCGGCCAGTAGTCCGGATCGGCCATGTCCGACGCGTCGGCCGAGGCGGGCGGCGGCCAGTCGCCGGACGCATCGGAGGGAACGAGCGCGCCCACCGCGGCGCCCCCGAGCGCCCCCAGGAAAGCAAGCGAGGGAAAGCGAGCGCAGCGCATGCCGGGACCCTACCATCGGTCCATGCGCGCGAGGCAACCGGCGCTTTCAGCAGGAAATCGGCGCTGCTCGCGCCCGGTTCGCGCCCGGTTCGCGCCCCGCTTGCGGTGATCTTTGCCGCTGCGATCGGACGAGCGCGGGGGCGCGCTCAGGGCGCGCAGAGCGCGGGGGTGGGGTGCTCGGCGCAGTACGCCGGATCGTCCGGGGGGCCGATGCGGAGCACGGCGTCCTGCGAGGCGAGGCGCGGCCGCGCGCCGCAGATCTCGGCGGACGGCGCGGGCTCGGAAGGCGCGCAAACGCCGGCCTCGTTGGGCACGGTCCAGGCCTGGCCGGTGCCGTAGATGAGGTTGAGCGCGTAGCGCCCCTCGGGCAGGCAGCCGTAGACGATCTTGATCGCGCGCCCGAACTGCCGGGAGAGCGCCTCCTCGACGTCGGCCGCGCCCTCCTCGGCGATGATGGGGTTGCCCTCCCGGTCCTCCGCGTGGCTGATGACCAGGACGCCTCCACGCGCCGGGTCGGTCGGGTGCATGCACAGCGCCGCGGGCCGGACGCCGACGAGGGCGCTCTCCTTCGGGTCGTTCAGGTCGTCCGAGCCTGTCTGCCCGGCCGTGGTCAGGAGGTCCTCGTAGATCGTGAGCCCCTGGAGGATGACCGCGGGCGCAGCCTGGCTGACCAGCTTGCTGTCGCCCTCGAGCTTCGAGAACACCGAGAGCGGGAAGAGCGCCGGGATGAGGGGCGAGTCGGGGATGTGATCCTCACCGTCGAGCTCTCCGTCGCCGTTCACGTCCTGCCGCGCGTACGTGAGGGTCGGCGCGGCCTCGCCGCCTACCGGCAGCGAGAGCGGGGGCGCCGCCGCCCTCGCGGCCTCTTTCCCGGGCACCCCTGCCGCGAGCCGCAGGCGCAGGAGCGACGCCTCGGTCTCTGCGGGGGCGGCCGGGCTGAACACGTCGAGCTGGAAGTCGGAGGCCATGACCACCTCGCCGGCGCTCTGCGTGACGCCCGACGGCGGCGCGAGCACCTCGGCGACGTGGAAGATGGGCCGCTCCAGCGGGAGCGGGAGGCCGAGGGTGACCGCGATGCCGCTGACGCGCGCGCCCGTCTCCGGGATGGGGGCGGCCAGCGTTACCTCGCGGTACAGCGGGGCCGCGCCGCCGAGCACCTCGGTCGCGTTCTCGATCGCGCCGCCGGCCACGTCGCCCTGGCTCGGCAGGTTGGCGATGCTGAAGGTGGGATCGAAATCTCCATCGTGGTCGTAAAAGCCACGGATCTGGTACGTGCCGGCGGGCAGCGGCGACATCCTCCAGGTGGCGCTCACGGTCACGGGCGGCTCGTCCGGCGCGGGGCAGCGGAGCGCGCCGTCTGGCGCCGGATCGAGCGCCGCGCCCAGGCCGCCGAACAGCTCGTCGCCGGTGATCACGTCGATGCTCGCGGCCGAGGCGCCGAGCCCCTCCGGCGGCGGCAGGAGGCGCGTGTCGAAGCCGAGGACGATCGCGGCCCCGACGACGTGGCCGCCCTTCGTGCAGGGCCGGGGTCCGGAGTACGTCACCGTACCGTCGAGCACCCCGGCGGGGCCGCTCTGTTCCGGCAGCGGGATGAACACGTCCGCCTCCTCGCAGCCGGGGAGGGCCGCGAGGAGTGCGCCGAGCAGGAGGAGGCCGGTGCGGAGGCTGGGTCCGAGCATGGGGGTGCCTAGAGTGAGTACCGGAAGAAGCCCATGAAGCGCCGGCCGATGCGGTTGCCGAACGGGTGCATCTGCAGCGGCTGATCGCCGAGCCCGTCGAGCGCGTTGAAGACGGTCGCGGAGATCTCGGCGCGGTTGTTCAGGAAGCGGTAGCCGAGGCGCGCGTTGAGCAGCGTGTACGCGGGCAGCGGGTAGATGCTCGTCGCGATGACCGTCCCCGCCGGGACCTGCTCGGCCCACTCCTGCGAGGACTGGTAGTGGACCGTGACCTCGCCGTCGACGCCGACCGGCGAGCGGACCTGGACGCCGGCGTTCACCTTGTGCCGGCTGGTGCGCCGGTCCTCGAGGGCGTCGCACCCGCCCGGGCGCTGCTGCTCCGACAGGTTGAGCGCGTAGTTGGCGAAGAGATCCAGCCCCTCGACCGGGTAGACGCGGCCGCCGAGCTCGCCGCCGACGACATGGTAGATGTCGCACTGGTTCTCGAAGCCGCCGAGGCCGGAGGTGTAGCGCCCCGTCTCCGGGTTCAGCCCCCCGACGCCCTGCGCGCGCTGCGAGAGGGTCGTGCGCTCCGGCTCGGCGAGCGCGATGAGGTCGCTCACGCGGTTATAGTACGCGGTGACCTCGAACTCGAAGTAGTCGCTCTGCTGGTTCAGGTAGCTCGCCTCGGCGGTGATGATCTGCTCGGGATCGATGATGAAGTCGGACCTCACCGGCGGCCTCGTGGTCGAGAGCAGCTCGAGGCCGGGCAGCGCGAGCTGGATCGGCAGATCGACGTACGCCTCGAGCGACGTGGGCGAGCGGAACGCGGTCGAGCCGGAGAGGCGGATCGCCTGGCGGTCGGTCGGCTTGACGATGACGGAGCCGCGCGGCGACGGGATCAGCCGCTCCAGGTAAGGCACGTAGTCGAGCCTCCCCGAGGCGACGATCGTGACGCGCTCCCCGAGCTTCATCGAGTCCTGGAGGAACACCGAGCCGTGGTGCTCGATCGGCATGTCGTCGTCGAGGTAGCTCCACTCGGTCGCCTTGAGCCGGTAACCGAGGCCGATGTGGAAGTCGTGCACGACGGGCGCGGGCGCCCGGAGCGTCTTCACGAACTCGAGCTCGGCGTTCACGATGTGCTGCTGCGGCCGCCCAGCGTAGAGCGTGTGCCCGAGGTACGCGGCGTTGAGCAGCGAGTAGCCGTCGAGGTTCGAGTAGTACGTCCGCGCGTTGACGTTCTCGCTGCGGTAGGCGACCGCGACGTCGGCGTTCGTGACCTCCAGGTTGTAGTCGTTGAACGGGCCGATGCCGTAGATGTCGAGCTCGCTGCGGGAGTAGCCGGCGCCCACGTCGAGCGCGCGGCGCGGCCCGAGCCGCTGCGAGGCCCGGAGGTCGATCCGGACGTTCTGCGCGCCGATGTCCTGGCTCTGGCCGCTCGTCTCGAGATCGATGCGGTCGTCCGCTACCTCGCGCGTCCACCGCGGGTAGCGGGTGTAGCCCGCGGAGAGGCGGTAGGCGAAGTCGCCCTCGCGCGCGGAGGCCCACACCGAGCCGTAGCCCTGCTGGTGATCGCCGTAGCCGGCGCGGAAGCCGCTCTTCCCGGCGCCGGGCTCGATCGTGATGATGTTGACGATGCCGGCGAAGGCGTCGGCGCCGTACAGCGCGGAGCCCGGGCCGCGCACCACCTCGATGCGCTCGATCTGGTCGACGTCGATCGAGAGCGCCTCCCAGAAGGTCGAGCCGAGCACGTCGTTCTTGACCGTGCGCCCGTTCACGAGGACGAGGAGCTTGTTCGCGAGGCGGCTGTTGAAGCCGCGCATCGAGACGTTCTCGTCGCCGCCCGTGATCTGCATGACGTCCATGCCCGCGACCCGCCGGAGCAGCTCCGGGATGCGGGTCGTCCCCGAGAGCCGGATGTCCTGCCGGGTCACGATGGTGGTCGAGTTCGGCGAGTCGAGCGGGCTCTGGGCGCCGCGCGACGCGGTGATGACGGTCTCCTGGTAGACGTCCTCGGTGCGGGCGGCGCCGACGATCCCCGCGGCGTCGGCGGTCGTCGCCCCCGGCGCCGGCCTCGCGGCCGCGGCCTGTGCGCCGTGGGCCACCTGCGCGCCCGGCGCGGCGGGCTGCCCCGCGGTGGGCTGGGCGGGCGCGTCGCCCGGGGCGGGCTGCTGCGGCCCTGGCTGCTGCGGCGCGGGCGCCGGCGGTTGCTGCGGCTGCTGCGGCTCGGCGCTCGCGGCGGCGCGTTGCGCGGCGAGGCGTTGCTCGAGCTGCGCCACGATACGCGTCACCTGCTCCCGGTCCGGAGGGTCGCTCGCGATGTACTCGCGGTAGGCGGCGAGCGCCTGCTCGATGTTGCCGGCCTCGGCGTGCGCGCGCGCGATGTTGAAGACGACGTTCGGGTGCGGGAGGATCTCGTTGGCCTTCTGGAGCTGCCGGATGCCCTCGTCGAACTGCTTCTGCGCGATGAGCTCCATGCCCGCCCGGAAGTGGATGCGCGCCTCGGTGCGGGCGTCGGCGAGCGCGCCGCTCGCGGCGGTGACCGAGCCGAGGAGGATGGCGCAGGCGGTGAGCCTCCGCTCGAGCGCCGCCCGCGCTGTCCTGCTGCGCGGTGCCACCGCGCGCGCGGCGCGGGCGTCGTTCGTCGGGGGGAGCGCCGGGCCGGCGTCGCGGCGGCCTTGCGAGCAGGAATCGGAAGACGACATGGGTTCGCCCTGTCCTCAGCGGGGCCGGGATGGCGGTCGTTCCCCGGCGACAAAGGCCGGGGCGCGACGGCGATCCCGGCAGGAGCTCGGGAGCATCCACGGAGCTGCTCCCCACATCACATCGAACACGTCATCGGCGGGGGAGCGCCCGGTACGCCCCCCGCGCGAGCGAGGCAACTGCGGCGATGTCACGAGGCTGCAAACGCGAGAGCGCCGCGGACTCTAACAGAGTGGCCGGCGCGCGTCCGCGCGCTCGTCAGTACGGGTTGCTCTTGTACGGCTCGCTCTTCTGGACGTTCGCCCTGGGCTTGCCCGGGGTCCACGGCGCCGGGGTCGCGGCCGGGTCGAGCTTCGCCCGGACCCTCTCTTCCGCGCCGGAGACGCGCACGGTCGCGGGCTTGTAGCCCTGCTTCTCGAAGACGAGCTCGTGCTCCGACGCGAGCGCGGCCGCCGTCCCTCGCCAGATGATCTCGCACGGCGTCTCGGCGCAGAGCTCCTTGGCGCCTTCCCTGACGGCCGCCCCGGGCGGCGCGCTCTCGACCTGCAGCGCGCGCGCGGCGGGCGTGAGGGGCGCGGGTGGGGCCGTCTCTGCGGGCGGCGTGCTCCCCGAGCCGGGCTCGCTCGTCTGCCCGGCCGGCGCGCGCGACGTCATGACGGCGGCGACGCCGACCCCGGCCGCGAGCACCGCGGCGATCGCCCACGGGACGACCTTCCGACCCGGGCTCGCGCCGGGCTGGGTCGCGGAGAGCCCCTCCACGGCGGGCGCCGGGCGGGGGCCCATGGAGTCCGTGATCGAGGGCGCCACGAAGGTGGGCGCCGCCGGCGCCTTGAGCGCGGTCTCCGTGGCGAGCGGGCCTGTGTACGTCGGGGGTGAGCTCGTCGGAGGCGCCGAGTTCGGCGTGGAGAGGCCCGGGAGGTCGCCCGTCGTCGAGTACGAGGGCATGGACGGATAGGAGGGCACCGACGGGCGGTGGCTCGTCGCGCCGGACCGCGTGGGCAGCGTCTCGCCCGTGTCGCGCATGGAGATGCCGCCGGCGGTGAACTTGAGCGCGGCGACGAGCTCGTTCATCGAGGAGAAGCGCTGCGCCGGGTCCTTCTCGAGGCAGCGATACACGATCCCCTCCATCGTCTGCGAGATGGAAAGGTCCGGGTTGCGCGTCTGCATGGGCGGGACCGGATCGTGGACGTGCGACATGAGCGTCCCGACGCCCGCGCCCTTGTCGAAGGGCACCTGGCCCGACAGCATCTCGTACATCATCACGCCGAGCGCGTAGATGTCGGTGCGCGCGGACACGTCGCCGTTGGTGATCTGCTCCGGCGCCATGTACTTCGGCGAGCCCATGAACAGGCCCTGTTGCGTGAGGTTCTCGCCGCTCTCGGTGTCCTTGACGAGCCCGAAATCGAGCACCTTCACGTGGTCGTGCTCGTCCTCGTGGTCGACGAGCAGCACGTTGCCCGGCTTGAGATCGCGGTGCACGACGCCGAGCCCGTGCGCCTCGCGGAGCGACCGGCAGATCTGGCGGGCGATGTGCGCGGCGCGGGCCTCGGGGAACGGCCCTTCCTCGCGGAGCACGCGGTGGAGGGTCTTCCCCTCGATGTACTCCATCGCGATGTAGTAGATATCGTCGTCGCTGTGGCCGTAGTCGAAGACGGTGACCGTGTTCGGGTGCGTGAGCTTCGCCGCGGTCGACGCTTCGAGGAAGAAGCGCCTGTGGAACTCGGGATCGTGGTCGCCGTCGTACTTGGGGCTCAGCACCTTGAGCGCGCAGATGCGGCCGAGCGGCGCCTGCTCGGCCCGGTACACCTTCCCCATGCCCCCGCGCGCGATGACGCTGACGACCTTGAAGCGGCCGTTGATGACACGCCCTAGCAGCGGGTCCGGCGCGGCAGCCTTCGAGGTCCTCGAGCTGCCGGTCACGTCTCCCTGTCGGCCATCAGGCATGTCGTGCCTCTCCTCGGGCAGCGTGAGGAGGTGAAGATTGGACACACAGCAGCCGCCTCGAAAGCAGTGTGACTGAGGCGACTCTGAGGTGTCAATCTGCAGTGCCACGATACACGCAGGAAATGCGCGGAGCGCGGTACGCTGCCGTCTGGACGGCCGGTGAGCGCGGCGCGGCGGCTGCGTGGCGCCGGGCGCCGGCGGCCCGGGACGCACGTGGTTGTCGGGTGACCAACGTGGGTGACGCGCGGGGGCGGGCAGCTCGGGTGAGCTGCATCGCGCTGCGTGCTCGCGTGGTCGCGGGACGGAGCGCGCCGGGGGGCAGCGCGCCGCGATGAGCGGCGCCGGAGCGCGCGGGGCGGTGAGCGGCGCGAGCGGCGCCGCTCATCGCGGCGCGAGCGGGGCGGTGAGCGGCGCCGGAGCGGCGCGCGCAGGGCTCAGCGGCGGACGGCGACCGCGAAAAGGAACCCACCGTCCGGCAGGGCGCCGCCGATCCAGAGGCGGTTCGCCTCGTCGGTGAGGAGCGACAGCGACGTACCTGCCTTCGCGAGCGCGACGAGCGGCGCCGGGGAGCCGCCGGCGTGCACGCGACCGCCTTCGTCGCTGAAGGCGATGGCGATCGGCGCGAGGGCCTCGTAGGTCGCCGGGTCGGTGGGCTGAAAGACGACGAGGCCGGGCGCGCCCTGCTCGGGCGCGAGGGCCGCGAGGCTCATGCCGCCGCCGGGCAGCGTGAAGAGCACGTCGCCGTCCGCCGGGCCGGCGCCGCGCGCGATCGCGCCGGCCGCGAAGCCGCGCGCCTCCTGCTGCCCGTCCGCGGACGCGAGCACGGCGAACACATCGCCGCGCTGATCCGCGGCGATCGCGCCGGAGTTGTCGCCCCACGTCGCGACGGCGGCGGGCGCCGCGCAGCTCGCGTCGCCCTCCGGCACGAGCCGGGCGTCCTGCCCCGCGGAGCCGCAGCGGTCGGCTGCATAGAGGCCGCTCGAGCCCGCGGCGGGATCGCCGAGCGGTGAGAGCCCGGTGTAGAGCAGGCGCCCCTCGACGGCGGCGGCCGAGAAGAAGCCGTTCACCTCGTAGCGCTCCGCCACCGCGCCGTCCTCGATCAGCAGCAGCTCCCCGAGCGTGTCCGGGAACGCGTTGGTCCACGAGAGCGCCGTCCAGTCGAAGAAGGGCAGATCCAGGGCCTGTCCGCCGAGGAAGGCGCCGGCGGGGATGCCGGCGTCGACCTTCGTCCGCGCCGCGGTGAGCTCCCCGCTCGTCCCTTCGGGCGGCGTCAGCCGCACGATCTCCACCGCGCCGTCGGCGTCGCTCCGCGCGAACATCGGTCCGCCGTGGCGCCCCCACGTCACCGAGGCGAAGCCGATCTCCTCGTCCGTCGTGTAGACGGCGGCGGCGCACCACGCGGGGTCGACCAGCGAGAAGAGCGCCTCGTGCGATCGCGCGTCCAGGCACCCGTCGCCGTCCGCTCCGCCGCCGCCGCTCGACGCCGCCCCGGCGCCTCCGTCGTCGCCGCAGCCCGCCGCGAGCGTCGCCGCCGCGCAGAGCGCCGCCGCGGCGACGCTCGCTCGTCTCTCATGGATCCAGCCGTCCCAGCGCATCGTTGCCTCCGAGGGGCCGCGGCGCTGCGGTCCGGTGAACGCGCCCGTCCCGGGCTCCGGGCCCGCGGAGGGGCCACGCCGGGTTTCACGGCTTCACCGGCTCGCTGGCCCGGCGCACCTCGCGGCGCCAGCGCCGGCGCGCGCGCCGGCGAACCCGCCGGGCTGGCGGACTCGCGTAAACAAATCGGCGGCCATCGTCAAGAGATCCCGGCAGCCAGGACGTCCGGAGGAGCGATCTCGGCCCAAACCAGCGGCGCGGCGGGGTTCTTTCGCCGTGTCCTGCCCGTCCCCCAGAACGACCGTTGCGCTCTACGTTCAGATGGACGACGCTGTGCGCCGCAGCCGGTGTCGGGCACGCTCCGGTTCGCGCTCCTTTTGATCCACCGCGGGCCGTGACCAAGACACCCCCCCCTCCCATCACTGCCGGAACGGTCATCAACGATCGTTACGACATCCGTCAGAGCCTCGGTAAAGGCGGCATGGGCGAGGTCTTCCTGGCCTTCGATCGCTCCACGCAGCAGACCGTGGCGCTCAAGGTGGTCCGCGAAGAGTCGCGCATGCCGGGCGACGACGAGGCGCTCCGCCAGGAGCTCCTCCTCGCGCGCTCGGTCGGCCACCCGAACGTGTGCCGCGTGCACGACCTCGCGCCGAGCCCGTGGGGCCCCATCCTCGTGATGGAGCAGATCCCCGGGCAGACGCTCCACACGCACATCCGCAAGCGCAAGGCCCAGGGCGGCTACACCGCGGACGAGTTCCGCAAGATCGCGAGCGAGGTCTGTAACGGCCTCGCGGCCATCCACGCGCAGGGCCTTGTCCACGGCGACCTGAAGCCCGGCAACGTGATGGTCTCCGAGGGGCGCGCGGTGATCCTCGACTTCGGCTTCGCGCAGGAGCGCGCGCGCGCCTCGGCGCGGCGCCCGGGCGCGCCGCCCGACGGCGGGACGCCGAACTACATGTCTCCCGAGCGGCTCCGCAACGGCGGCGCGAGCCCCGAGGACGACGTGTACGCGATGGCCTTGACGCTCTGGGAGATGTGGACCTGTCGCGTCCCCGAGCCCGGCTACAAGCCGCGGCTCAAGACGATGAAGCAGCAGATCATGTTCGACGTCCCGGCGGGCCTGTCGATCGACGAGGTGCGGCAGATCTTCCGCGGCCTCAACGAGGATCCGGGCATGCGGCCGCAGGCGCGGCACATGCGCTTCTTCAACCCGTCGCAGCTCACGACGAGCCCGATCCAGCTGCCGCGCGAGCGCCTCGACCCCGGCCCGCCGCCCGGCGGCGCGCTCAAGCTGAACTTCACCCCCGGGGCGCAGTCGCTGCTCGTGACGTACGCGACGAACGCGCCGGAGATCGTCGGCTCGCTGCTCCCGCTGCACGACACGAAGCTCGCGCTCGGCCGGCGCAGCGATCAGAGCCTGTGCGTGCCCGAGGCGACCGTCTCGGGGGCGCACGCGATCCTGAAGTGGCAGACGGGCTCGTGGCTCATCGAGGATCAGGGCAGCACGAACGGCACGTACGCGGACTTCAACTACGAGCGCAAGTCGCAGGTCTCGCTGCTGCACGGCGGTGAGGTGCAGGTCGGCGAGTGCCGCATGAAGCTCGTGACCTTCGGCCCGGACTCGCCGCAGCACCGGCGCGCGAAGCAGTACCTCGCGAAGCGCGACGGCCTCACCGGTCTGCTCGTGCGCGAGCACCTGATGAAGGCGATCGACGAGGACGGCCTGTTCGCCGACTGGGCCGAGGTGCCGATGCAGGTAGCGCGCTACGAGCTGCGCGGGCCGAACCGCCAGGTGAGCGAGCGCCCGACCATCCTCGAGATGCTCGCCCTGCGGAAGGCGGCGCAGCGGGTGATCGACCTGACCGAGATGCTCCTGCTCAGCCTCACGCCCGCGGTCGCCGGCCGGACGGGGCCGCTCAAGTTCGTTGTCTCGATCGTGGGCCCGAGCATCGACGAGGCCCGCCACGTGGTCGAGCAGGTGGTCGCGCAGGTTCAGGGGATGCTCCCCGAGACGCTCGAGCTTGGCGCGACGCTGGTGAAGGGCGAGCCCGGGCGCCCGGCGCGGACGCTCATCGATTGAACCCGAACGCGTCCGATGAACAGCCGGCCTCCGTTCCCGTCCAGCCCGCCGTCTCAGCCCTCGCCTTACCGCTACCTCGGTCGCGGCGGCAGCGAGCGCCCCGTGCGGCTCCAGATCATCATCGCGCTCGTCGCCGGGCTCATCCTTGTCGCGGTGCCGCTCTACCTCTGGCGCCGCCCGCGGCCTGAGTCGATCCCGTCCGCGGACGCCGCGATGGCCGACGCCGGCGCCTACGCCTGGGACGCGGGTGCGCCCTCGGACGCGGGCGCCGCGCTGCCGGAGGGCGTCACGCTCTCGCCGTTCACCACGATCCGCTGCGAGAACCCCGGTCCGGGCAGCACGCCGCCCGATCGCTGCGATCACGTCACCTTCTTCGAGGACGCCCTCTCGCGCGCGATCCGCGACAACGTCCAGTGCGCGCCGACGGGCAAGACGAGCGTCACGGTGAGCTTCGTCCTCGAGATGGACTTCCGGCGCAAGCGGACCAACCTCTACGTGGGCAAGTCGACGACGGTGAGCCGCGCGAAGACGAAGGAGCTGCTCCGCTGCGTGAAGCGGGCGATGCCGACGCCCGACTGGGGGACGATCCCGCACCAGTACGTGAAGTACAAGGTCAACGTCATGGCGACGTACCCTGCCAGCGAGTCCTTCTGAGGCGAGCGGAGCTTGCGTCGCGCATCGATCGGGCTGGTGCGCTGCGCGCTCGCGCTCTCTGGAGCGCTCCTCGCGAGCGCGGCGCAAGCGCAGCAGCGCGTCCCCACGACGCCCGCGGTGACCTCCGCGCCTGCTGCGCGCGAGGGCTACTCTAGCTACGAGAGCGCCACGATCGAGCGCGCCCTCGCGCGCCTCCGCGCGACCCTCGATCCTGCCCCCGAGGGCAAGATGGTCGAGGGGATCGACGTCGTCCCGTTCGAGGTGATCGAGGACCGCGACCCGGCGCCGGCCTTCCTGAACTGGTTCCACGTGCTGTCGAGGCGGTACGTCATCCGGCGCGAGGTGCTGCTCGCGGTGGGGCACCCCTACGAGCAGGCGCTCGCCGACGAGTCGGCGCGCATCCTGCGCGATCTCAGCCAGCTGTCGCTCGTCCTCGTGTTCGCCGTGCGGGGCAGCGCTCCGGATCGGGTGCGGGTCGTCGTCGCCACCAAGGACGTCTGGAGCCTGCGCCTCAACACGAACTACCGCTTCGCCGGCGGGCGGCTCGAATACCTGTTCCTGCAGCCCAGCGAGCAGAACCTGTTCGGCATCCACCACGCCGTCGCGGCGCAGCTCGCGCTCGATCCCGGCGCGCTCTCGCTCGGCGTCGCCTACGCGATGCCGCGCATCGGGGGCAGCCACGTGCGGCTGCGGACCGAGCTGAACGCGATCGTCGAGCGGAAGACCGGCGCGCTCGAGGGTACCAGCGGGACGTTGGTGTACGGGCAGCCGCTCTACGCGACGGAGGCGAAGTGGGCCTGGGGGGCCGAGATCACCTGGCGCGACGAGGTGACCCGCCGCTTCATCGGAACGAAGCTCGCCACCTTCGACGCGGCGGCGACGCCGGGGAACGACGGCATCCCGTACCGCTACCGGAGCGATCTCCTGGTGGGCGCCTACACCGTCACGCGCAGCTTCGGCGGCCGCGGCGCGCGCGAAGGCGCCGCGAGGTCCTCGGGCGTGAAGCACGACATCTCGGTGGGGATCGAGGCGAGCCGCAAGGTCTACCGCCTGGACGAGCCCACGGGCGTCGCCCCCGCCGCGATCGCCGAGTTCGAGGAGAGCGAGATGCCGGTGAGCGACACCCGTGTCGCGCCGACGTTCAAGTACTCCACGTACTCGACCCGCTTCTCGCGCGTGCTCGACTTCAACACGCTCGCGCTGCAGGAGGACTACCGGCTAGGGCACGAGCTCTCGATCGCGATCTACCCGGTCACGACCGCGCTCAACTCCACCCGGAGCTTCCTCGGCATCTCCGCCGCGGCGGCGTACACCGTCGCGCTCGGCGACGGCCTCGCGCGCGCGGTGGTCGAGACCATCACCGAGCTCGATCGGTCCCAGATCTTTGACGCGTCGATCGAGGCGCGCGCGCGCGTGCACACGCCGAGCTTCGGGGTCGGTCGGCTCGTGTTCGACGTGCGATTGCTCGACCGCTACAGGAACTACCTGAACCGGCGCTCGCAGCTCGGCGGCGAGACGCGCCTCCGCGGGTACCCGACGGCGGCGTTCATCGGCGAGGACGTCCTGTCGGCGAACCTGGAGCTCCGGACGCGCCCGCTGGAGATCTGGTCGTGCCAGATCGCGGGCGCGGCCTTCCTCGACGCCGGCGACGCCTTCGACGGCTACGGCGAGCTGCGCCTCAAGCAGTCGGCAGGCTTCGGCATCCGGGCCCTCTTCCCGCAGCTCAACCGCGTCGTCATGCGCGCCGACTGGGGCTTCCCGCTCACGCGCGGCTACCGGGAGCCCGACTCCCTCCCGGGCGACATCGTCGTCACCTTCGGTCAGGCGTTTCCGATGCTCCCCGCGGACGAGTAGGCGCGTCCCCCGGGTCGCGCGGCTCCTCCCTCGCCGGCGCGCCGGCCGGGGCGACCGCGGCCACGCTCGCCACGAGCGCGCGGTGGGCCGAGAACGCCGGCTGGAGGGCGGCCGGCACCGGCTCCCGGTCGAGCGCCGCGAGCGTCTCCTTTGCCGGCCTGCCCGCGAGCAGCGCGTGCCACGCCTGCTCGAGCGCGCGCCGCAGGCGCGCGGCGTCGTCCTGCGGCGGCTCCTGTCGCTTGCCCTGACCGGCGCCGCCGGCGCCCGGGCGTTCCACCCCGCGCGCAGCGTGGAACGCCCGGGCAGCGCGGCCCCGGTGCGTGTAGCGATCGCCCTCGAAGCCCGCGACGTCGAGGAGATCGGGCGCGATGGGATCTCCCTCCCTCCTCCGCGTCCGCCCGGCGAGCTCCAGCGTTCCATCCTGGTCCACGTCGAGCGCGAACCGTGGCGGCGTCGCGAGCTCGACCGCGTACCGGGCCGCGCCGAACGGCTGCACAGCCCATATTTCCAGCTCGCCAGCCTCGTTCCTGAGCACGACATCCGGGGCGCCGTCACGGTTGAGATCGGTCCCGGAGCGGAACACCCCGAGCTGCTCCGTGGCGTTCGGCTCCTCGCCCGGCAGGAGCGACGGCACGAGCTGGGTGGCCTGGCTCCTGTCCACGCGCCCGCTGTCGAGCGGCCCCGCCGCCATGACCACGCCCCGCGGCGTCGCCACGCGGACCGCCGACGTGCGGCGCCCGAGCGCGTCGGTGCCAGCGTAGCCGCGCAGCACCACCTCGCCCTGGCCACGCGGCAGCGCGCCGCGGAGCTCGACCTCGAGCTCGAGCCCGAGCTCGTCGGCCTCGACGTCGATGGCGCGCAGCTGCGCGTCGAGGTCCGGGGGCGCGATGTACGCGGCGAGGGGCGGCCTGCGCGCGGCGCCCCAGGGAGAAACCTGATGATCGCTGGTGCAGGAGAGGAGCAGAACGCCCATCGTCAGCGTGAGCTTTTCTGTTACCGTTCCCTTCCGCATGCGCCTGCTAGTCGCCGATAAAATGGATCTCTCGGCTCTGGAAGAGCTCAAGGTACTCGGGATCCAGATCGAGTCCCGGCCGGAGCTCACCAAGGAAACGCTCCCGGCGGCCCTGGACGGAATCGGCATTCTTGTCGTTCGTTCCACGGAGGTCACGGCGAAGGCGATCGAGGCTGGACGGCAGCTCAACCTCATCGTGCGGGCCGGGGTCGGCGTGGGCACGATCGACGTCGCCGCGGCCAGCGCGCGGGGCATCTACGTGGCGAACTGTCCCGGCAAGAACGCGACCGCGGTGGCAGAGCTCGCGATGGGGTTGATCCTCGCGCTTGACCGCCGCCTTGTCGACGCGACGTCGGAGCTCCGGGCCGGCCGCTGGGAAAAGGCGAAGTACTCGGTGGCCCGGGGCCTGTTCGGTCGCCGGATCGGGATCGCGGGGCTCGGTGCGATCGGCCGCGAGGTGCTGCTGCGCGCGCGCGCGTTCGGCCTCGAGCCGCACGCGTGGTCGCGCTCGCTGACGCCGGGCCGCGCCGCCAAGCTCGACGTCAGCTACGCCCGGACGCTGGAGGACCTGGCTGCCCGCTCGGACATCTTCACCATCCACCTGACGGCGACCCCGCAGACGCGTGGCATCGTCAGCCGGAGCGTCCTCGAGGCGCTCCCCGACGGCGCCATCCTCGTGAACGCCGCGCGCCCCGAGGTGATGGACTACGCCGCGCTCGAGGAGCTCATCCCGCGCAAGGGGCTGCGGGTCGGCCTCGACGTCTTCGCCAATGAGCCCGACAGGAGCTCGGCGCCCTTCGAGTCGCACCTCCTCGAGCGGGGGCTCGTCTACGGGACGCCGCACGTCGGCGCGCAGACGGAGCAGGCCCAGCGCGCCGTCGCGCTCGAGACGGCCCGGATCATCCGCTCCTTCATGACGGAGGAGGAGCTCCCCAACGTGGTCAACATCTGCGCGAGCTCGCCCGCTCGCTACGCGGTCGTCGTCCGGATGCTGGACAAGGTCGGCGTCCTGGCCAACACCCTGAGCGTCATGAAACGGCACGGGATCAACATCGAGGAGATCTCAAACACCGTCTTCGAGGGGGCGACCGCCACCTGCACGAAGATGCGGGTCACCGGCCGGCCGAGCGAAGCTTGCATGAAGGAAATCGCGGCGTTCGAGGAGGTCCTGCACGTGGATATCGTCGCGCTGCCCAATCTGGCGTAACTGGCGCAAGGCAGCGCAGCATCCAGCGCGCCGCGGCACGGCCCAGGCGATCACAGCGAGGGCGCGGCGCGGGTGAACGCGGGGACGAACCGGCGGGGAGATCCCCGGCCATGCAGGGGCGGTTTGCCCGTATCCCCCCTTGCATGAAGGCCCGCATTCGACTAGGTTGTCCGCCGACAACTAGGCGGATCCGCTGAGCCGGATTCCCAGTTCGGGAATCGGCTCTTTTTTTTTGGCGCAGGGGCGCCGGGCACCGTCGCTCGGGGCCTGTGGCGCTGAGAGGTGCCGGATCCGCCAGGGGTGACGTCTCTCACACATGTCGCAACCGATGGAGACTCCGACCAGACCCGTGTTCGATCTTGGGCGCGTCCGCGACGCGGTGGCGCCCGTGCTCGCCTCGCATGGGGTCACGCTCGTCGATCTGGAGTGGACCACGGAGCGGGCGGGCTGGACGCTGCGGCTCACGATCGAGCGCGAGGGGACGGCGGACGCGGGCGGCGGCGTCACGCTGGAGGACTGCGCGGATGTGTCGCGCGACGTCTCATCGGTCCTCGACGTCGAGGATCTCATACCCAATCATTACAACCTCGAGGTCAGCTCTCCAGGCCTCGACCGGCGGCTGCGCACGACGGCCGAGTTCGCCAGGTTTCTCGGCCGGAAGGCGAAGGTGAAGCTGTCGCGCCCCGCGCCGGACGGCCAGCGGCTGCTCCGGGGCGAGCTCCTGGAGGCCCCGGAGGGGCAGGTCGCGGTCCTGGTCGACGGCAAGCGGTTCGAGGTCCCGTTTTCGGATGTCGTGGAGGCGCGCCTCGTCTTCGAGCTCACGTCGCAGCCCAAGCCCAAGAAGGGGCAGCGGCCGGGCAAGGAGGCCGCTAAGGAGTCGGCTCCGCGGTCGACCTCGAAGCGGAGCGAGCGCGGCTCCGAGAAGCGCAAGTAGAGAGAAGAAAGATCAGGAGACAGGGACGTCATGGCAACGATGGCAGCGATGCCGACCTCGGAGACGAGCCTCGGCAGCATCCTCGATCAGGTCGCGAAGGAGAAGGGGATCGACAAGAAGATCCTTGTCGAGACGATCGAGGCCGCGATCTTGAAGGCCGCGCAGAGCGTCTTCGGCCCCACCCGCGAGCTCGAGGCGCGCTTCAACGAGGACACCGGTCAGATCGACCTCTTCCAGTACATGACGGTGGTCGAGGCCGTGACGGAGCCGGAGCGCGAGATCTCCATCACTGACGTGGACAAGCTCAAGCTGGACGCGACCCTGGGCGAGGAGCTCGGCTTCCAGGTCTTCTGGCGCCCCGAGGACGCCGAGAAGGCGCGCGATCAGGACAAGGAGTACGGCGACATCCTGAAGCTCAAGCACGGCCGCACGACCTTCGGGCGCATCGCCGCGCAGACGGCGAAGCAGGTCCTGCTCCAGCGCGTGCGCGACGCCGAGCGCGATCTCATCTTCAACGAGTACAAGGACCGCAAGGGTGAGCTCATTCGCGGTATCGTGCGGCGGTTTGAGAAGGGCAACAACATCATCGTCGACATCGGCCGCACCGAGGGCGTGCTCACGTTCCGCGAGCAGACGCCGCGCGAGACATACCGGCCCGGGGACCGCATCGTCGCGTACGTGAAGGACATCGATCGCGAGGCGCGCGGCCCGCAGGTCATCCTCTCCCGCTCCGATCCCCGCCTCGTCGAGAAGCTCTTCGAGGCCGAGGTCCCCGAGATCTACGAGGGCATCGTGCGGATCGTGTCGGTCGCCCGCGAGCCGGGCGCCCGCTCGAAGATCGCCGTGACCAGCCGCGACGCGGACGTCGATCCGGTCGGCGCGTGCGTCGGCATGAAGGGCTCGCGCGTGCAGGCGGTGGTCCAGGAGCTCCGCGGCGAGAAGATCGACATCGTGCCGTTCGACCGGGACCCGGCGCGCTACGTCATCGCCGCGATCCAGCCGGCCGAGGTGCACAAGGTGATCGTCGACGAGGCGGACGGGCGCATGGAGCTCGTGGTCCCCGACGAGAAGCTGTCGCTCGCGATCGGGCGCAAGGGCCAGAACGTGCGGCTCGCCGCGCAGCTGACGAACTGGAAGCTCGACATCATCAGCGAGACCAAGTTCAAGCAGATGGAAGAGGAGGCGATCTCCGCCCTGCAGCAGATCGACGTGGTGACGGAGCAGATCGCGAAGTCCATGTACCGGCTCGGCTTCCGCGCGCTGGAAGAGGTGAGCGAGGCGTCCGTCGAGGAGCTCGCTGCCATCCCGGGCCTCGGCGGCGCCGAGGCTGCCGAGCGGATCAAGGCGCAGGCGGACACGACGATGGAGCGGCTCCGGCAGGAGCGCATCCGCTCCGCGAGCTCGCGCACCGAGCCGCTCACGGACCGCGAGCGGCTGATGTTCATCCGCGGCGTGGGCGACCGGACGGTGGTGCTGCTGGAGGAGGCCGGGTACCGCAGCGTGGAGGACCTGCTGCGCGAGGACGAGGATCGGCTGGCGATCCGAACCGGCCTCGGCATCAAGAAGGCGCGCGCGATCAAGCAGGGCGCGCGGGACTTCGTGGAGAGCGAGCAGAAAGTGCTCGATGCGGCGCGGGCGGATGTCCGCCGCGCCGCCGAGGCCAGGCACGCGTAGGCTGTGGGGTCGAGAGGACCGAGGATGGAATCAGCGGTGAGCAGACAGAGCGACGCAGGTGAGCGCGAGCCCTTCGAGAAGGGGCGCGTGCGCACGTGCGTCGGCTGCGGGGAGCGCGTCGGCGTCGATGACGCCCGCGGCGCGCGTCCGCTCGTCCGGCTCATCCTCGGTCCCGGCGGCGTCATCGCGGTCGATCCGGGCGACGGCGGGTTCGGGCGGGGCGCGCACGTGCACCCGCAGCAGGACTGCCTGGCGGCCGCTGTCGCCCGGGGCCTCGCCCGCGCCGCGAAGGGGCGTGTTCACGCGATCGTGGCGGGCGCAACCGAGCACGCAGAGGGCGCCGGAGATCAGGCCGCGCCGGGCGTGGAGCCGCTCACGAATGTCTCGCTGGCGCGTGCCATCCGGGAGGCGACGGAGCGCCGGCTCCAGGGGCTCGTCCGCTCCGCCGTCCGCTCGCAGCGCGCGGCGATCGGCGCCGATGCGGTCGCGGGGGCGTGCGCGCGCGGCGAGGCCGAGCTCGTGCTGGTCGCGAGCGACGCGGCGGCAGGCGCGGACCTGCCCGAGGTCCGGCGGGCGATCGCGGAGGGGCGCGCCGTCGCGTGGGGCAGCAAGCAGGCGCTGGGCGCCCTCGCGGGCGGCCCGCGCGAGCGCGGCGTGGCCGTCATGGCCATCGCCTCGGCGTCGATGGCGGCCGCCGTCGCGAACGCAGTTCACGTCGTGGACACCTGCGCCCGCATCGAGCGGGGCGAAGATTCAGCGGAGGGTAGGCGCCGCAGCGCCGGTCGGCGGGGACGACCGGCGCGCAACGCAGCCGCCCGACCGAACCAGGGCGACGAGGGCGGGAGCCCCGAGCCGCGGAAGGAGGCGCCTGGCCATGCTGGCCCGGAGCCTCGCCGTCGGACAGGGAGGGCGGGGGTGGAATCCGAGCACCCCAGGTCTGGCCCACGTCGGGCGTCCGAGGATGTCAGGATACAACCTGGCAGCCCGGAGGGCGTGCCTGCCAGCGGCGACGAGCGGCTGGCGTCAGAGAGCGGGGCCGGTCGGCTTCTTGCTACTGCGCCGGGGACCGGGGAAGGCGGCGCGGTCGGGGGCAGGGGGGCGGTGTCCGGATCTACCGGACGCGCCTCGACGGTGGACAGAGTGGCCGCAAATCGTCGCCCGCGCGGATGGGTGAGGCGGATTGGTTAACGTGGAGCGAGGTGCATGAGCAAAGTCCGGGTCTACGAGGTCGCCAAGCAGCTGAACATGGACCAGAAGACGCTGGTCGCGCTCTTCCAATCCATGGGCATAGGCGACGTGCGCAATCACATGAGCGCCGTCGAATCCGACGTCGTCGAGCGGGTTAAGCGGCACCTCGAGCGGCAGAAGTCGCCTGAGGTGGTGGAGGAGCGGATCCGCCCGACGGTCGTCAAGCGCCGCGCGCGGCCCGGGGCAGAGCCCGAGCCGGCCGAGGCGCCCGTGCGCGCCGCTCCGGAGCCGGCGCCTTCCCGGCCCGCGGCTGCGCCCGCTCCAGCCTCTCCGCCGCCCGAGCGCGCTGCTCAGGAAGAAGCGCAGGTCCGTCGCCCCGCTCCGCCGCCGCCCACCGCTCCCGTCACAGCGCCCCCGGCGCCGGTCTCCGAGCCGGGGATCGCCGCGGGCCCGCGCGAGCCCGCGCCCGCGCCGGCCCCCGCCCCGAGCGCGCCCGCTCCCGCAGCGCCTGCTCCCGCCGCAGCAGCGCCGGCTGATCCGCCCGCCGCGGAGGTGCCGGCTGCGCCGCCCGCCGCGGCTGCGCCGCCCGTCGCGGCCGCCGCTCCCGCGGCGCCCGCACCGGCCGCGGAGCCTGCGTCCGCAGAGGCGAGGGCGGCTTCGCCCGAGCCGAAGCCCGCGGCTCCCGTCGCGGCGGCGCCGCCTGTGACCGCCGCCGCGCCAGCGCCCGCCGCGCCAGCGCCTGTGGCTCCTGTGCCCGCCCCGGCGCAGGCTGCTGCGCCTGCGACACCCGCGCCTACTGCTGCGCCCGCCGCGCCCGCGCCCGTCGCGGCGCAGCCTCCCGCGCCGCCGCAGACTGCTGCACCTGCGCCTGCGCGCGCGACACCGGCGCCTGCTGCTGCGCCCGCGCCCGCCGCTCCGGCCCGTCCGCAGTCGGCTGCGCCCGCCGCTCCGGCCCGTCCGCAGTCGGCTGCGCCCGCGCATGCTCCGGCGCAGGGCTCGTCCCGGCAGGCGCCCGGCGCGCCGCCGCAGCGGCCTGGTGCGCCCGGCGCGTCGGCGACGACCGCGTCCCGCCCGACGCCCCGTCCGACGCCGCCGCCCGCGTCGGCTCCCGCGCCGAGGCCGGACGACGCGGCCGGCGCCGCGGGTCAGGCGCCGCGCCGCCCGTCCTCGCCGCCGAAGACCGGCATCGAGGTCTGGCAGGGTCGTCCCGGCGTCACGATGCCTGCTCCCCGCACCGGCCCGCCGCCGGCGCGGCGCACGACCTACGATCCGCGTGCCAACGCGCAGCAGGCGCGCCCCGGCGGTCCCAGCTTCGGTCCGGGCGGCCGGCCCATGACTGGCGGCCGGAACACGCGGCCGGGGACCTTCGGGCGGCCGCGCCCGGGAGGCGGCTCTCTCCCGCGCAAGCCGGTCCAGGTCTCCACGCAGGAGATGGCCTCGCACAAGAAGGTCATCAAGATCGAGGAGCAGGTCACCCTCCAGCAGCTCGCCGCGAAGATGAGCCTGAAGGCGACCGACGTGCTCATGCGGCTCCTGTCGATGGGCATGACGGGCGTGAACATCAACAGCACGCTCGACGCCGACACAGCGAAGATCCTCGCGAGCGAGTTCGGCTGGAGCGTCGAGGACGTGGCCGTCAGCGAGCAGGACACGCTCACCGCGGCGATGCAGGCCGGGACCGACACCGACGAGGAGGTCGAGATCCGTCCGCCCATCGTCACCGTCATGGGCCACGTCGACCACGGCAAGACGTCGCTGCTCGACCGGATCAGGAAGGCGTCCGTCGCCGAGGGCGAGGCGGGCGGGATCACCCAGCACATCGGCGCTTACCGCGTCGAGACGCCGCGCGGCACGATCGCCTTCCTCGACACGCCGGGCCACGAGGCGTTCACGGCGATGCGCGCCCGCGGCGCCTCGCTGACCGACATCGTGATCCTGGTGGTCGCGGCCGACGACGGCGTGATGCCTCAGACCAAGGAGGCGATCTCGCACGCCCAGGCCGCGAAGGTGCCGATCATCGTCGCGGTGAACAAGATCGATAAGCCGGGCGCCGACGAGGACAAGATCAAGCGCGACCTCGCCGCGCTCGGGCTCCAGCCCGAGGAGTGGGGCGGCGAGACGATGTTCTCCAGCGTGTCGGCGAAGCTGGGGACGGGCATCGACCAGCTCCTCGAGTCGGTCCTGCTCCTCGCCGAGGTCCAGGACCTCCGCGCCAACCCGAAGAAGCGCGCCAGCGGCACCGTCATCGAGGCCCTGCTCGATCGTGGCCGCGGCCCTGTCGCGCGCGTCATGGTCCAGGACGGCACGCTCCGCACGGGCGACATCCTCCTGGCCGGCGCCGCGTGGGGCAAGGTCCGGGCGATGACCGACGAGCTCGGACGCTCCGTCGCCGAGGCCGGCCCCGCGACGCCCGTCGAGGTCCTCGGCCTCAACGAGGTGCCGAGCGCGGGCGATCCCGTCCACGCCGTGAAGGACGGGAAGACCGCGGAGGAGATCGCCGAGACCCGCCGGAAGAAGGCGTCGAAGACGCTGATCCCGCAGGACTCGCGCGTCTCGCTCGAGTCGATCACGAAGAACCTGCAGGAGGCCGATCAGCTCGAGCTCAAGCTGATCATCAAGGGCGACGTGCAGGGCTCTGTCGAGGCGATCACCCACGCGCTGGCGAAGCTCTCGACCGAGAAGGTGAAGGTCACGATCGTGAACGGCGCGGTCGGCGGCATCACCGAGGGCGACGTCAACCTGGCGGTCGCGTCGAAGGCGATCATCGTCGGCTTCAACGTCCGACCGGCCGGCAAGGCGGGCGCTCTGGCCGAGAACGAGGGCGTCGAGATCCGGCTCTACAACATCATCTACAACGCTGTGGATGACATCCGAAGCGCGATGGAGGGGCTCCTCCCCGCGACGAAGGTGGAGAAGGTCCTCGGCCGCGCCGAGGTCCGCCAGGTCTTCAAGATCACGAAGGCGGGCACGGTCGCCGGCTGCATGGCCATCAGCGGCTCGGTCAAGCGCACCGCCGAGGCGCGCCTCATCCGGGACAACGTCGTGATCTGGACGGGGCGCCTCTCCGGGCTGCGCCGCTTCAAGGACGACGTGAAAGAGGTGGTCGAGGGCTTCGAGTGCGGCATCTCGCTCGATGGCTACTCGGACATCAAGGAACGCGACATCATCGAGAGCTTCGAGATCGAAGAGATCAAGACGAAGCTCTGAGCCTCCCCGGATGTTCGTCGGCGTCCTCCGTCTCCGCCTCGACATCGTCGGGGCCCGCTCCCTCAAGGACAAACGCAGCGTGGTGCGCTCCTTGAAGGAGCGGGCGCAGGCCCGGATGCGCGTGTCGATCGCCGAGGTCGGCGTGCTCGACGATCCGCGGCGGGCGACGCTCGGCGTCGCGGTCGTCTCGAACTCGGCGGCCATGTGCGACAGGGTCCTCGCGGACGTGGCCGCGATGGCCGGATCGCTGCCGCACGCCGTCCTCACCGATCGCGCGACCGAGATCGTGCCGTTCGGTGAGGGAGGGGCAGGGGTCCAGGGCGGCATCGAGCAAGCGCTCGATCGTGACGATGGAGATCTCGGAGCGGCCTCGGACATGCTCGAGGACGCAGAGGACGACGAATGAGTGGCACGGTGAAGCGGGCGACGCGGGTCGCCGAACGGCTCCGCGAGGACCTGTCCAACCTGCTCCGCGGGATGCGCGATCCGCGCATCGCGGGCGTGCTCGTGTCGCGCGTGGAGATCACGGACGACCTGCAGAGCGCGAAGATCCACGTGCGCCACGAGTTCGGGGCGGAGGACGCGGCGTCGCGCCGCGCCATGCTCAAGGGGCTGGAGGCCGCGTCGGGCCGGCTGCGCCGGGACGTCGCCCGCACGATGGGGCTGCGCGTCGTGCCGACGCTGCGCTTCTTCTACGACGAGGGGCCCGACGCCCAGCGGCGGATCGAGGAGCTGCTCCGGGAGATCAAGGACGACTCGGGCGGCGAGCGCTCCTAGCGCCGGAGGCCGACCAGCGCTGGCCGTGCCCGGGCGCGATCACCGCGGGATGAGCCGCTCGATCGCCTGCGCGGGCTCGAGGTCGAAGCGCCACGGGCCCATCTTCGTCGGGGCGTCGAGCGCCGTCTTCAGGGCGCCGAGGAACTCGCGTCGGGGCCACTCCACGGCGCCGAAGCGCTCCAGATGGTCCGTGTACACCTGGCAGTCCACCAGCGCGAAGTCCCAGGCGACCAGGTTCCCGAGCAGCGTCGCGAACGCGACCTTCGAGGCGTCTGGCGCGCGTGCGAACATCGACTCGCCGAAGAACATGCGCCCCAGCGACACGCCGTAGAGGCCGCCGACGAGCGTGCCGTTCGACCAGCTCTCGATGCTGTGCGCGACCCCGGCGGCGTGCAGCGCGGTGTACCCGGCGATGAGCTCCTCGGTGATCCACGTGCCGCGCTGCCCTGGCCGCGGCGCCTCCCCGCAGGCTCGCATGACGTCCGCGAACGCCGTGTCGGTCCGCACCTCGAGCTCGCCGCGCCGCACCCGCTTGCGCAGCGAGTGCGGGATGTGCGCCTCGCGCGGCGGCAGGACGAAGCGCGGATCCGGGGAGAACCAGAGCAGCGGCAGCCCGTCGTGCGGCCACGGGAAGATGCCCCGGCGGTAGCCGGCCAGGAGCCGCTCCGGCGAGGCCTCGCCGCCCACGGCGACGATCCCCTCTGGGGTCGCGCGCTCAGGCGGAGGGAAGTCGAGCTTGCTCGTGAGCACCGGGACGCGCATCGCTTGGGATCGAATCCTCCCATCAGCGCGCGCGCTTGCAAATAGCCGCTCGGAGCGCGCGCTCAGGAGGCGCACACATAGTCGGAGCCCTCGACGAAGCCGCGCGCCGCGAGGTGATCGCGGATGAGCGCGCGCGCTCCCCGCGCCCCAACGGCGACCACGAGCGTCTGCGCGC
Source organism: Sorangium sp. So ce1128 (assembly GCA_051717205.1). Taxonomy (GTDB): domain Bacteria; phylum Myxococcota_A; class Polyangia; order Polyangiales; family Polyangiaceae; genus Sorangium. Next base: position 10,959,881 of record CP181432.1, on the reverse strand, counting down.
CTCGCTCGAGCCGCGACGGGTCGACGATCGGCGCGCCCTGCGCGGTCCGGCCGATCTTGCGCGGATCGATGTCCACGAACCGCTCCGGCGGAACGCCGTTCCGGGCGAGCGCCCTCGCCAGCCGCCGGCCGGTCTTGCCCGCGCCCCACACCGCCACGGGGCGCGCCGGGCCCAGCTTGCGCGCGAGGTAATGCGCCTTCGCCTCGAGGAAGCGCTCGATCGCGTACCGCGGATCCGCGAACGTGGCGCGTCCCTCGCGGTGCCGCCAGCGCAGGCCGAGCTCCGGGAGCTTCGCCATCCGCACGCCCGCGGCGTCGAGGCGCAGCCACAGGTCGTAGTCCTCGGCCCACGGGGCCTCCCGGAAGCCGCCGACCTGCTCCAGCGCGCTCCGCCGCAGCATCACCGACGGATGGCACAGCGGGGACTCAACGAACATCTCCCGCGCGTGATCCTCGGGCGTGATGATCGAGTTCAGCCAGTCCACGTAGCGCAGCATGCCCTCGCCGACCGGCCCGGCCGCGAACGCCTCGACGCGCGCGCCGACGACGCCGAGCCGCGGATCCCGCCGCAGCGCCTCGGCCTGCCGCGCGAGGCGGCCGCCGACCGAGATGTCGTCGCTGTCCATGCGCGCGAGGAGCTCGCCCCGCGCCGCCTCGGCCGCTCGGGAGAGCGCCCGGGCGATCCCCACGCCGCCCGTCGCGACCGGAAGGACGCGGCGGTCGCGCTGCGCGATCCGCGCGATCGTGGACGGGCCGGCGTCGGTCGAGCCGTCGTCCACGGCGATCACCTCGAGATCGACGTCGCGCTCGGCGAGCACGCTCTCCAGCGCCTCCTCGAGCGTCGCCTCCGCCTGCCGGTACGGGAGCAAGACGGAGACGAGCGGCGTCACGCCGGGACCATGGTGGCGCGCCGGCGCAGCGTCCAGGAGAAGCCCGCGTCAGAGGTCGCGGGCCAGCCGGATGCCGCTCATCTGCCAGCGCGCGTCCGGCGGGAAGAAGTTCCGGTAGGTCGCGCGGATGTGGCTCGCGGGGGTCGCAGAGGAGCCGCCGCGGAGCACGAGCTGGCTGCTCATGAACTTGCCGTTGTACTCGCCGAGCGCCCCGGACCACGGGCGGAACCCGGGATACGGCGCGTACGCGCTCGACGTCCACTCCCACACGTCGCCGAACAGCTGTCGCGGAGCTCCCGGCCGCGAGGGCGCGCCCGCCGGCTCCGGGTGGTAGCGTCCGCGCTCGGCGAAGTTCCCCTCGAGCGCCGCCTCGCCCGGCGCGGCGCCGCGGGGGACCTCCTCCGCGCCGGCGAGCGCGCCCTGGGCCGCCGTCTCCCACTCGGCCTCGGTCGGGAGGCGCGCTCCTGCCCACCGGGCGTAGGCGTCGGCCTCGTAATGGCTCACGTGGCAGACGGGCTCATCGACATCGAGCTCACGGAGCCCGTGCAGCGTGAACAGCAGGACCCCGCCGTCGCGGCGCTCCCAGTAAAGCGGCGCCTCCCACTGGTTCGCCACGACAGCGTCCCAGCCGCTCGACAGCCAGAGCTCCGGCCGCGAGTAGCCGCCGTCTTGCATGAACGCGAGGTACTCGCCGCAGGTCACCGGCCGCTCCGCGAGCGCGAATGCGCCCACGAACACGCGGTGCCGCGGCGCCTCGTTGTCGAACGCGAACGCGCCGCCGCCATGGCCGACCCAGCGCACGCCCTCGGCGTGATCGACGTAGCGGAGCTCCCCGGCGCCGCCGCCGCGCCGGCCCGGCTGCACGCCGCCGAAGATCGCGGGGCGCAGCGGGTTCTGCGCCATCGCGTGCTTCAGATCGGTCAGGATCAGCTCCTGGTGCTGCTGCTCGTGGTGCAGCCCCACCTCGATCGCGAACGCGAGGTCGTCGACGTGTCGGCCCGCGGCGAGCTCGTCGAGGAGCTCCCGCATCCTCTCGTCCACGTGGCGCCGGTAGCGGTAGGTCTCGTCCACCGTCGGGCGCGACAGGACGCCTCGACGGGGGCGGCTGTGCCGCTCGCCCACGCTCACGTAATACGAGTTGAAGAGGTACCCGAACTGCGGGTGAAAGGGCGCGTACCCGGCGCGCTCACCGAGCACGAACGTCTCGAAGAACCATGTCGTGTGCGCGAGGTGCCACTTCACCGGGCTCGCGTCCGGCATCGACTGGACGACGTGGTCCTCGGGGCAGAGCGGCGCGCAGAGCGACTCCGTGAACGCCCGGACGGCGTCGTACCGCGCCCTCAGCCCGCCCGCGACGCATTGCGCCTGTTCCATCGCGTTACCTGGGTTCCTTGCCCGCGCGCGGCGTGCCGCCGCGGCGCGCGGAGCGGAGGCCTAGCGCTTCTTGAAGTCGCCGAGGTGCGTGATGTACCAGCGACCCTGCCAGGAGATGATCGTGTGCACGTCGAGGCTCGCCGGCTTCCCCTCGATCTCGTACTTCAGCTTGCCGTGCAAGGAGCGGTAATAGCCGATCTTGTTGGCCTCGTCCCCCGGAGGCACCCACTTCGGCCTGGAGCCGACCTGGAAGCCGACGAACCGCGCGCCTTCCCAGCTCTTGCGCTTCCGATGCATCGCCTTGACGTCGTTGAGGTAGGCAGCATGGAGGTTGTCCCAGTACTTGCCGGGGTCCTTCACGTCCTTGAGCGGGATGAACGGCTCCTTGGGAAACCAGAAGGGCTCGGCCAGCGTCGGCTCGTTCTTCACGATGGCGTCGAACAGCGCGCTGGCCCGCTCGGTGAGGTCCTTGCTTTCGAGCGCCGGCATGACCTTCTCCATCGACAAGGCGGACGCCCCGTCGCCGGCATCGCCTGCGTAGAGGAGCGCCGATCCTGGCCGGAGCGTCCCGTCCGCCGCCGTCTCGGTGGCCGTGCGCGCGCCTCCGTCCTGCGTCAGCTCCGGCGTACCCGCGTCCGCCGGCGGTGGCGCCGACGCCACCTCGGCCGCGCCTGCGGTCGCTGTCGCTGCTGCCACCTTCGGTGAGGCGCCGGCCGACGGGGGCTGGGCGCTCTCGGCTGGCCGCGCATCCGGCGCTGGCGTGGGCGCCGCGCACCCCATCACCACGGCGAATGTGCCCGCGACGACCGGCTTCATCATGCGCATGCCCCTATCGCAACCCCCCGGCGCCGACAAGCGACGCCGGGGGCGCGGACACGACGGGGGCCGCCCGGCGGCCGGCCCGGATCACTTCTCGAGGATGATGAACTGCACGCGCCTGTTCTTGGCCTTGTTCGCGGGCGTGACGTTCGGCGCGACCGGACGGTCCTGCCCGTAGCCCTTCGCGACCAGCCGCGAGCCGTCCACGCCGGCCCTGGTCAGCCAGGCGCGCACCGAGTTCGCCCGGGCCTCGCTGAGCGTCTGGTTGTGCTCTCGCCCGCCCGTGTTGTCGGTGTGCCCCTGGATCTCGACCTTGCGGATGTTGGGATTCCGCTGGAGCACGTCCGCGATCTCCTCCATCAGCGCGTTCGAGTCGCCCAGGATCTTCGCCGAGTCGGTCTCGAAGTGGATCTGCCGCGAGATCTTGATCTCGTTGCCCTGCACCTTCACGAGCGAGACCTTCGGCCGTTTGTTCACGGTGAGCTGCGCGCGCGTGTCCTCGCTCGTCCGGACGTCGGCCTGGTTGACGTGGTTCATGTAGCCCTGCGCCTCGACCTTGAGCGTCACCGCGCCGGCCGGCAGGTCGGGGAAGCGGAAGGCGCCGCTCGCGTCGGCCGTCGCGGTCTGCTCGCGGCCCGTCGCGTCGGTCAGCCGGATCGTCGCGCCAGCGACAGCATCCCCGCTTTCCGCGTCCTTCACCGTCCCGACGATGTTCCCCGTCTTGGGCAGCGCCTCGAGCGAGCAATCGACGTCAACGAACGTCGGGCCCTGCGGCTGCGCCGGGCTCGGCGGAGCGCCAGGGAACCCCGGCTGCGGGCCGAAGGCACCGGGCTGCCCGGGCTGCGGGCCGAACCCGCCGGGCTGCGGGCCGAAGGCGCCCGGCTGCCCCGGCTGCGGGCCGAAGGCGCCCGGCTGTCCCGGCTGCGGGCCGAAGGCGCCAGGCTGCGGGCCGAAGGCGCCGGGCTGTCCCGCCTGCGGGCCGAACCCGCCGGGCTGCGGGCCGAAGGCGCCCGGCTGTCCCGGCTGCGGACCAAACCCGCCGGGCTGCGGGCCGAAGGCGCCCGGCTGCGGACCGAAGGGATCGGGCTGACCGGGTTGCGGGCCGGAGCCGCCGAACTGCCCAGGCGCTGCCCCGGCGGCAGGGATCGTCGCCTGGCACGTGCCCGGCTTGTACCCGTTTGCCCGGATGTTGAACGTGTACGTCCCCGGCTCGAGGTGCCGCGTGAGGAAGCGACCGTCGGGCCCCGTCGCGTACGGCGGCTGGGGGACGCCCTCGACCGTGACGATGGCGTCCGCCACCGCCGCGTCGGGCCTGTTCTGCTCGTGCACGAAGCCGCGCGCGAAGCTCTGCGGCGCCGGCACGAGCTGCGGCGGCTCCTTGATGATCTGCGGCGCCGGGGCGGGCGGCGGCTCCTTCTGCTTCGTGTCGTACGCGTACCCGATCCCGAGATAGAGCGTCCACGGCGCCTGCGGCGCGACCTCCTCGATGAACACGGAGGTCGCCGAGAGCCCGAGGTCGAACGCCGCGTGCCCGGAGAGCCCGCGGAACGCCTTCTCGAACGGCGTCACCCGCACGCCGAGCGACAGCCGCGACGGCGCCGCCGCGTACCCCGGGCCGCCCTGGTTCTGCGGGTCGGGCGACGCGAAGTCGTCGAGCCCGAGGCAGACGTCGCCGCGCGACACGCGGCTCGTGTGGCACTCGTAGCCCTGCCGGTTCACCGGGATGTCGAGCGCGTACTCGAGGTACGGCTGCACCTTCGGCAGCGGCATCTCCACGCCGAGGTGGGTCTGGAAGAAGTCGACCCGGTTGATGCCGAGCCCGAACCGCTCGATGCGCGTGATCGGCTGCCGATCGCGGCCATCCGTGAACGCCTTGGCCCGCTCTTGCTCGACCTCCTCGACGAGGACGCCGGAGTTGTCGAGCTTGTAGCCGAGGTTCAGGTTGACCCGCAGCGGGAACCCTTTGCCCTCCGGCTTGCGCAGATCGAGCGACGCGAGCCCGCGGAAGACCGCGCTCGTGCCGCCGCCGGCCAGGCCGACGTCGCCCGTCCCGTTGAGCAGGAGCAGCTGCGCCTCGCCGCCGAAGGTGAGCGGCTTGCCGATCTTCGGGGGCGTGAACGCCTTCACGCCGAGCGTCGTGTCGCCGAGCACCTGCAGCAGCCCGGGACGCCCTTGATCGTTCGCGTTCGCGAACGTGCGGATCGCCGCATAGCCCTCGAGGAAGGGCAGGGGGGTCGCGTTCAGCGCGAAGAACGCCCCCACGTGGCTCGCCGAGTCCTCCCGCGCGTCGGGGCCGCAGGTGATCGGCTGGCCGGCGGGCGTCGACTCCGCCGGATCGCAGAGGAAGCCGCTCGTGGAGAACCAGTCGAGCAGGAACGACACGCGGAAGGTGCCCGGCGCGCCCGAGCCCGCGTACGACGTCCTGAGGAGGCCGGTCGAGCCCCAGAGGTTCGGCTGCTCGGTGAGCGAGAGCGCGCGCTCCTGCTCGTCCCACGCGGCGGAGCGGGGCGCCGTCGCGCTGGCCTGGACGCCCTGCTCGCCGGCGGACGCCTGCGCGCCGAACGAGAAGCTCGCGTCCGGCGGCGGCTGGCCTGGCGCGGGCGCCTGCCCGGGCTGAGGCGGGGGCGCGCCGCCCGGAGGAAAGCCCGGCTGCGGCCCGAACTGAGGCGGGGGCGCGCCGCCGGGAGAAAAGCCCGGCTGCGGCCCGAACTGAGGCGGCGGCGCGCCGCCCGGAGAAAAGCCCGGCTGCGGCCCGAAGGGACCCGGCTGGGCGGGAGGAGGCTCGGGCCCGAAGGGCGGCTGCGGCTGCGCCGGCTGGCCCGGAGGCGGCTGCGGTCCGAAGGGCGGCTGCGGCTGCTGCGCCTCGGCGGCGCCCGCGAGCGTGAGACAGCCGACGAGCGGCAGCGCCGTGAGCGCAGCGCGCCGGGGCCTGTCGGCGAACACCTTCAGAAGCGTATGCATCGAGCCTCATCCGCGAGATCGATGAAGGAAACGCCCGCCAATCGGGACGGTAGGACCTCGCGCGCGGCCCGTTGTACCACTCCGGGTGGCACACGAAACAGCGGTTTTCGACGACGGCAGATTCGCGACATGCCGCGCCGCACGGCTCGATAAGTGCGGCCTCGCCGCCCTCTGATGCGCGGTCGTTCGGGCCGCCCTCGAGCCTCCTGCGCACCACGTCGCCGGGCGGCCCCGCGCGGCGCGCTGCCGCGGACGCGACCCGGTCACAATCGTGCTCGACCGCTGGGCCAGTGCCGCCCCGGCGCTCCTCGGCCGGGGCCGCGCCGCCGCCCATTTCCGCGGGCGCGCATGCTAGGAAAGCCACCATGGCATCCCGGGGGCGCATCCTGATCGTCGACGACGAGGCCAACGCGCGCGCGGCGCTCTCCGAGATCCTGCGCGAGGAAGGGTACACCACCGAGACCGCGGCGGACGGCTTCAAGGCGCTCGGCAAGCTCGAGGAGTTCGCGCCCGACGTGGTGCTGACCGACCTGAAGATGCCGGGGCTCGACGGTATCCGGATGATGGAGAAGGCGCAGCTCGCCCTCCCGGACGCGACGTTCGTCGTGATGACGGCGTTCGGCACCATCTCGAGCGCCGTCGAGGCGGTGAAGAAGGGCGCGTACAACTACCTGACCAAGCCGCTCGATTTCTCGGTGCTCGCGGTCGTGGTCGAGCGCGCGGTGGAGCGGGCGAAGCTGCTCCAGGAGAACTCGCGGCTGCGCGAGCGGCTGCGCGAGCGCAACGCGTTCGGCCACGTGATCGCGAGCCACCCGAGCATGGTGAAGCTCGTCCGGCTGGTCGAGCAGGTGGCGCCGAGCCGCGCGAGCGTGCTGATCGTGGGCGAGACGGGCACGGGCAAGGAGCTCATCGCCGAGATGATCCACCGCGCCAGCCCGCGCGCGAAGGCGCCGCTCGTCCGGCTGAACTGCGCCGCCCTGAGCGAGTCGCTCCTGGAGAGCGAGCTGTTCGGCCACGAGCGCGGCGCCTTCACCGGCGCGGTCGGACGCCGCGAGGGCCGCTTCGAGCAGGCGAACGGCGGCACGCTGTTCCTGGACGAGGTGAGCGAGATCCCGCTCGCCACCCAGGTGAAGCTCCTACGCTTCCTGCAGGAGCGGACCTTCGAGCGGGTCGGCGGCAACGAGACCCTCAAGGTAGACGTGCGCATCCTCGCCGCGTCGAACCGCGACCTGCGCCAGCGCATCGCCGACGGCCTGTTCCGCGAGGACCTCTATTACCGCCTCAACGTCGTCACCCTGGAGATCCCGCCGCTCCGCGAGCGCCGGAGCGACATCCCCGAGCTCGCGACGTTCTTTCTCGGGCGTTACGCGCAGGAGAACGGCAAGCGCATCGAGGGGTTCACGGACGAGGCGCTGTCCGCGCTGACGAGCTACTCGTTCCCCGGCAACGTGCGCGAGCTCGAGAACGCGATCGAGCGCGCGGCGGTGCTCTGCGACGGCCCGCGCATCGAGCTCCGGCACCTGCCGGCGCAGATGTCATCCGAGCCGGCCGAGGCGGCCGACGCGATGCCGCGCATCCCCGGGAGCACCATCTACGACCTGGAGCGCTACGCGATCCTGCGCACGCTCGAGGCGTGCAAGGGCTCGACCTCGAAGGCGGCGACGATCCTCGGCATCAGCCCGCGCAAGATCCAGTACAAGCTGCACGAGTACAGCGCGGCCAACGCGCGCAGCCGGGCGCGGCCGGGCGACGGGACGTCCGGCGAGCACCCCGAGGGCGAGGAGGGCGCATGAGCAGCGGAGCGGAGCCGCGCGTCGAGGAGCGCGGAGGGCGCGCCGCGCCGCCCCATGCTGGCGGCGAGGCGCCGGACGGCGAGCTGCTGATCGACGTCCGCGGCCTCCTGAAGACGTTCCGGGTGGGCTTCTTGCGCCGCAAGGCGGTCGAGGCGGTCAAGGGCGTGAGCTTCGGCGTGCGCCGCGGCGAGATCTTCGGCTTTCTCGGCCCGAACGGCGCTGGCAAGACGACGACGATCAAGATGCTGACGGGCCTCATCTTCCCGACCGGCGGCGAGGCGTACCTGTTCGGCGCGCGCGTCCCCTCGCCCGAGGCGCGCCGGAAGATCGGCTTCTTGCCGGAGAACCCGTACGTCTACCCCTACCTCACCCCGCGCGAGTTCGTGGAGCTCTGCGGCCGCCTGTCCGGGATGCGCGGCGCGGCGCTGCGCCGGCGGACGATGGAGGTGCTCGATCAGGTGAAGATCGCGTACGCGGCCGACCGGCAGGTGCGCCGGCTCTCGAAGGGGATGCTGCAGCGCACGGGGCTCGCCGCCGCGCTGGTCGCCGATCCGGAGATGCTGATCCTGGACGAGCCGATGAGCGGCCTCGATCCGGTGGGCCGCAAGGAGGTGCGCGATCTCATCTTCGCGGAGCGCGACCAGGGCCGGACGATCTTCTTCTCGACGCACATCCTGAGCGACGTCGAGGCGATGTGCGATCGCGTGGCGATCCTGCGCGAGGGCCAGGTGGTCGTGAGCGGCGCGATCCGGCAGCTCCTGCGGGGCGACGTGCTGCGCACCGACGTCACGCTGGCGGGCGCGTCCGACGGCCTGCTCGCGCAGCTCGGCGCGACGGGCTTCGCGACCTCGCGCCGGGGTGACGTCGTGGTGGTGGACGTGGAGGGCGAGGCGCGCGTGCGCGAGGTGCTCGAGAAGGCGCTCGAGGCGGGCGCGCAGGTCGTCGAGGTGACCCCGCGCCGCGAGACGCTGGAGGACCTCTTCATGCGTCGCGCGCTCTAGCCGACGCCCTGCTCCTGCATCGCAGATCTTCCTGAAACCGTAGGCCCGAGGGGAGGGAGCTCGCCGCGCGGCGCGGGGGATGGGCCGATGTCTGAGCCTTGGCTATCACGCCTCCGGCGCAGCCGGAGGTGTGATGGCCAAGGCGAGTTCGGCGGGGCCCCCGCGCCGCGCGGCGAGCTCCCTCCCCTCGGGCCGGGCAGTCTGCGCTAGGCCGTGGACCCCGCGACGTCCTGCTTGGCCGCCTCGATGATCTCGAGCGCGTACGCGCTGATGGTCGACGCGTCCTCGCCCTCGACCATGACGCGCAGCTTCGGCTCCGTGCCGCTCCAGCGCACGAGGATGCGCCCCTTGTCCCCGAGCGTCTTCTCGATGCGGTCCACGATGAGCCGCGTCCGCTGCATGCTGTCGAGCGGCAGGCGCGTCGCGAACGTCGCGTTCTCCAGCACCTGAGGCACCCGCTGCATCGCCTTCGAGGCGAGCTCGCTCAGCGGCTTGTCCTCCTCCACCATGATCGCGAGCACCTGCAGCGCCGCCACGATGCCGTCGCCCGTCGTCGCGTGGTCCAGGAAGATGAGGTGCCCCGACTGCTCGCCGCCGAACGAGTAGCCGCCGTTCCGCATCGCCTCCACGACGTAGCGGTCCCCGACCGCCGTCCGCACCACGTGCGCGTTCTGGGCCTTGAGCGCGCGCTCGAGGCCGAGGTTCGACATCACCGTCGTCACGATCGTGTTCCGCGGCAGCTTGCCGGTGCGCAGCATCCTGAGCGCGCAGAGCGCCATGATCGCGTCGCCGTCCACGACCTCGCCGCGCTCGTCGACCATGATCACCCGGTCCGCGTCGCCGTCGAGCGCGATGCCGATCGCCGCGCCGCGCTTCAGCACCTCGGCCTTCATGTGCTCCGGGTGCATCGCGCCCGTCTCGCGGTTGATGTTGCGGCCGTTCGGCTTCACGCCGAGCGCGGTCACGTTCGCGCCGAGCTCGGTGAACACCGCGGGCGCCACGCGGTAGGCAGCCCCGTGCGCCGCGTCGACCACGATCTTCACGCCGTCGAGCGACAGCGCCGTGGGGAACGTGCTCTTGCAGAACACGACGTATCGCCCGCGCGCGTCGTCGAGCTTCACCGCGCTGCCGATCGCCGCCCCCACCACCCGGGCCTCGTCGAGCTCGTGGCTCTCCATGAGCCGCTCGATCTCCTCTTCCTCCGCGTCGGGGAGCTTGTAGCCGTCGGGCCCGAAGATCTTGATGCCGTTGTCCTGATACGGGTTATGGCTCGCGCTGATCACGACCCCGGCGTCGGCGCGCATGCTCTGCGTGAGCTGCGCGACCGCCGGCGTCGGGATCGGCCCGCTCAGCATCACGCGCCCGCCCATGGCGCACACGCCGGAAGCGATCGCTGTCTCGAGCATGTAGCCGGACAGCCGCGTGTCCTTCCCGATCACCACCCGCACCTGCCGCGATTTCCCGTGGCTCGCGACGAACGCGATCGCGCGCCCGAGCCGCAGCGCCATCTCCGGCGTCATCGGCGGCTGGTTCGCGACGCCGCGCACCCCGTCGGTGCCGAAGAGCTTGCGGCCTGCGGACTGCTTCTGCGGTTCGCCCGTCGCCGACGGAGCGCTCTCCTTCTGATCCTTCTTGGTGTGCTTCGGCACGGTCCCTCTCTGTGGTTGGGGCTGAGGAGACCACCCTTAGCAACCTTTGCCAAGACAGCCTACGGGATCGCGCCGCTCAGTCGTCGCGGTCGCCATCGCGCCGCTCAGGCGTCGCGGTCGCCATCGCGCCGCTCAGGCGTCGCGGTCACCGTCGCGCCGCGTTGATGGCGCGGTCGCTATCGCGCCGCTTCCGGCGGCGCCTCGTTGTTGCGCCGCGCCGCCTCGTTGCTCAGGCGCAGCAACACCGACCTCTGCGTCGGCGTGCGCAGATCCCGCCCCCGGGTCGTCCCCTCGGCGCCGCTGGGCGCCGGCAGGAGCGCATTGACCAGGCCCATCAGCCGCACCGTCGCCTGCGGCGCGATCCCGTGCGCCCAGCTCAGGAGGTGCGCCGACAGCCCGAGCTTCACCTCGGCGCGCCCCTCGCGCGCCGCCGCCACCACCTGGCGCGCCGCGCGCCGCGCGTCGATCGTCGCGACAGGGAGCGACGAGGCGAGGCCGAACCAGCCGAACTCGAGCTGCTGGCTGCCGCCGAACTCGGCGTTGTAGATCGACCCCGTGCGCATGGGCCCGGGGATCACCGTCGTGACCAGCGGGCCCTTCGCGCTCCCGCGAGAGAGCTCTGCCTGGAGGGTCTCCGAGAAGCCCATCATCGCGAACTTCGACGCGTTGTACCCGAGCAGGTGCGGCAAGGCGACGCGCCCGCCGATGGATACAACATTCACGATGCGCGCCGCCCGCCCGTGCTTTTCGAGGTGCGGCAGCGCGCTCAGCGTCGCGTGGACCGCGCTCCAGTAGTTCGAGCGCATCGCCTGGTCGAGCTCCTCCACGCGGAGGTCCTTCATCGGCGCGACCTGGATCACGCCGGCGTTGTTGACGAGCACGTCGATCCGGCCGAACGCGCGCACCGTGCCGTCGATGAACGCCTCGGCCGCCGCCCGATCGCCGAGGTCGCAGGCCACCGCGTGCACCTCGACGCCGAGCGCCCGCAGCCGCTGCTCCGCCCGGTCGAGCGCCCCGACGTCGCGGCCGGCGATCGCCACCCGGGCGCCGTGCCGGCCGAACTCCTCGGCCAGGAGCAGCCCGAGGCCGCGAGAGCCGCCCGTGATGACGACGACCCGGCCGCGCAGGTCGAGCCGCCGCAGGGCGCGGAACACCGTCCGCGCGAGCGCGGCCGCCCCGAGGGCTGCCGCTGGGAAGAGCACCGGGGAACGCCGCTTCTTGATGAATGCCATGGCGCCGGGACCGGCATCGCGCGTGCCAGCCCGGCGCGCTGGCAGGGCAGCGACGCGCCTGTTCATGCGCCCCTCCTCGACACTCCCCGCGGAGCCCCGCCGCGCCCGCTCAGAGCGTCACGATCGGATCCGGCGCGATGCCGAGCAGCGCCGACCGCACCTCGCCGACCAGGTAGATCGAGCCGGCCACGACGACGAGCTCGCCCGGCGCGGCGATCTCGAGCGCCCGCGCCACCGCCGCGCCCGGATCGCCGATCGGCTCGCCCGGCGCGATCGCGCGCAGCGCCTCGAGCGGGGCGGCCGCGCGGCCCTTCGGCGTCACGTAGAACCGCCGCTGCGCGCGCGGGGCGAGCGTCTGTAGCATTTCGCCCCACCCCTTGTCGGCCATCGCCCCGAACACGAGCGAGGTGCGCGCCGCGCCCGGGCCCTCCTCGTCGAGCCATGCCGCGAGCGCCTGCGCGCCGTGCGGGTTGTGCGCACAGTCGAGGAGTACATGGGCAGCGCCCGCCTCGATCCGCTCCAGCCGGCCGGGCCAGCGCGCGGCGCCGAGCCCCGCCGGCAGCGCCCCCTCGATCTCGGGCCAGCGCTCGGCGAGCTGCCACGCGACGCCGCACGCCACGCCCGCGTTCTCCGCCTGGTGCGCCCCGCGCAGGCCAAGCTCCACCTCGAGCGCGCGGCGCCCCGGCCCGGCGACGCGCGTCGCGCGCGCTCCAGACCCCGCGCGCCCCACCGCGATCTCGCCAGCGCGCCCGCCGTGCTCCTCCCGCGTCACGCGGAGGCGCGGCCCCGCGCCCACCGCCTGCGCGGTCGCCTCGATCGCGGCGTCCGCCTCGGGATCGAGCGGGCCGAGCACCGCGGGCGCGCCGGGCTTCAGGATGCCGGCCTTCTCCCTGGCGATGTCGGCCAGCGTCGGGCCGAGCAGGGCCTGGTGATCGAACGCGATCGAGGTGATCGCCGTGCAGAGCGGCGCCGCGATCACGTTGGTCGCGTCGAGCCGCCCGCCGAGCCCCACCTCCAGGATCGCGAGATCGACCCCCGCGTTGCGGAAAGCCACGAACGCCGCCACGGTCAGCGCCTCGAAGAACGTGAGCGGCGAGGGGACCCGATCGAGCGCGGCCGAGAGCGCCCGCTCGAACGCCGCGTCGTCGATCGGCTCTCCCCCGACGCGGATGCGCTCGGCGAAGCGCGACAGGTGCGGCGACGTGTAGAGGCCGGTGCGGAGCCCGGCCGCGCGCGCGATCGACTCGACCATCGCGCACACGCTCCCCTTGCCGTTGGTGCCGGCGACGTGCACGGCGGGGAGGCTGGCGTGGGGATCGCCGAGCGCCGCGAGCGCCTCGCGCACCCGGTCGAGCCCGAGCACCATGCCCCGCGGCGCGCGCTGCCCCAGCGCGTCGAGCAGCGCCGGGAGCCGCGGCGCCGCCGAGGTCATCGCCGCGCCCGGCGACCGCCCGCGAGGTGCTGGAGCAGCGTCCCGAGATAAGCCTTCATCTCGGGGCGCGGCACGATCGCGTCGACCATGCCGTGGTCGAGCAGGAACTCGGCCCGCTGGAAGCCCGCCGGCAGCGTCTGCCGGATCGTGTTCTCGATGACCCGGGGGCCGGCGAAGCCGATGAGCGCCTTGGGCTCGGCGATGTTCACGTCGCCGAGAAAGGCGAAGCTCGCCGCGACGCCGCCCGTGGTCGGGTGGAGCAGCACGGACAGGAACGGCAGCCGCGTCTTCCGGTACCGCTCGAGCGCGGACACGCTCTTCGCCATCTGCATCAGCGAGAGGATGCCCTCCTGCATCCGCGCGCCGCCCGACGACTGGAGGAGCACCACCGGGAGCTCCTCCCGGGTCGCGCGCTCGAACAGGCGGGCGATCTTCTCGCCGACGACGGAGCCCATGCTCCCGCCCATGAAGGCGAAGACGAACGCGCCGTAGGCGATGTCGCGGCCGTCCAGCCTGGCCCGGCCGATCTCGATCGCCTCCTTCGACCGGCTCTTCTTGTGGAGCGCGGCGACGCGGTCGCGGTAGCTCTTGCCGTCGCTGAACCGGAGCGGATCGTTGGGGACGAGGTGATCGTCCCACTGGGCGAGCTCGCCGTCGTCGAGCAGGAGCCTCCGCCACCCGTCGGCGTCGAGCTTGTGGTGGTGGCCGCACTGCGAGCACACCTCGAAGGTGCGCGCGAGCTCGGCGGCGTCGTGCGTGTGCGCGCAGCCGTCGCAGCGACGGAACACGCCCGCTCCCAGCGAGCGCTTCTCGCTCGCGTCGGTCGTCGGCAGGGTCTTTTCGGGCCAGGTCATCGGCGAACCTTCAGGCGCTCCCGAGGTCCATCTCCTTAACATCGGAGGGGACCCGCAGGGTTGGTTGTGTCTTCTCCTGCACCTCTCGGGCGCTCACGCTGGGCGCGAGCTCGCGCAGCACGAGCCCCTCGGGCGTCACGTCGAGCACGGCGAGGTCGGTGATGATCCGGTGGACGACGCCCCGCCCGGTGAGGGGCAGCGCGCACTCGTTCAGGATCTTCGGCGCGCCGTTCTTGGCCGCGTGATCCATGATCACGACCACGCGCTTCGCGCTCACCACCAGATCCATCGCCCCGCCCATCCCCTTCACCATCTTGCCGGGGATCATCCAGTTGGCAAGATCGCCCTTCTCGGAGACCTCCATGGCCCCGAGGATCGCGAGGTCGATGTGGCCGCCCCGGATCTGCGCGAACGACTCGGCGCTCGAGAAGATCGCCGAGCCGCGGAGCATCGTCACGGTCTCCTTGCCGGCGTTGATGAGGTCCGGGTCCTCCGAGCCCTCGACGGGATAGGGGCCGATGCCGAGCAGCCCGTTCTCGCTCTGGAGCACCACCTCGATCCCGGCGGGGATGTAGTTGGCGACGAGCGTCGGCATCCCGATGCCGAGGTTGACGTAGTAGCCGTCCCTGAGCTCCAGCGCGGCGCGCTGCGCGATCTGTTCCCGCGTGAGTCCCATCGTGTCCCCTGTCCTGGCGCCGCGCGCGGCTAGGCCGAAGCCGCCTTGCGCACCGTGCGCCGCTCGATCCGCTTCTCGTAGCGCTCGCCCTGGAAGATCCGGTGCACGAAGATCCCGGGCGTGTGGATGTGGTCCGGGTCGAGCGAGCCGACGTCCACGAGCTCCTCGACCTCGGCGATCGTCACCTTCGCGGCCATCGCCATCATCGGGTTGAAATTCATGGCGGTGTGGCGGTAGACGAGGTTGCCGAACCGGTCGCCCCGCCAGGCCTTCACGATCGCGTAGTCGCCGCGGATGGCCGGCTCGAGCACATAGTCGCGGCCGTCGAACTGCCGCACCTCCTTCTTCTCGGAGTACCGCTTCACCGTGCCGTCGGGGTTGTAGAGCACCGGCAGCCCGCCCTCGCTGATGGCCGTGCCCGCCCCGGTCGGGGTGTAGAAAGCAGGGATCCCGGCGCCGCCGGCGCGGATGCGCTCGGCCAGCGTGCCCTGTGGCGTGAGCTCGACCTCGAGCTCGCCGCTCAGGTACTGCCGCTCGAACTCCTTGTTCTCGCCGACGTACGACGAGATCATCTTCCGGATCTGGCGGTTCTGGAGCAGGACCCCGAGCCCGAAGGCGTCGACTCCGCAGTTGTTGGACACGACCACGAGATCCTTCGTGCCGAGCTCGCGGAGCGCAGCGATGCAGTTCTCCGGGATGCCGCAGAGGCCGAAGCCGCCCGCGAGGATCGTGGCGCCGCTCGGGATGTCTCTCACCGCATCCAGCGCGCTCTTGTAGACCTTGTCCATGGCCGCAAGAGAGGTAGCCCAACTGGCCGCGAGGCAAAAGCCTCCGCTGCCGCCGCTGTATGCCGCGATGCCGGCGCCGCAGCGCGGCACAGGGGCCGGGCGGCGCCGGCCGTGGCGCGGCGGCCGCGAGGTGCACCGCGAAGGCGGCAAGCGAGGCGCGCCGGCTTCTTGGCCCTGCCCGCCGAAACCCCGTAACGGACCGGTGTGCCTCGACCGCTCTCCCTGCTGTTCACGATGCTGGCGCTCTCCTTGCCCGGCTTCCGGTCAGCCGACGCCGCGACGGCAGCACCGGCGCACCCCGCCACGGCATCTTCGACGCAGCGCGCGCAGACGCGCCCCGCCGCGGCGAGCGCGCGCGCGTCGGGGCGGCGCGCGCCGCGCGCGCGGCGCGAGAAGGACCCGATCAAGGGCCACCGCCCCCGCGCCGGCGATGCGGGCCCGAGATCGACCGAGCCCGCCAGGACCAAGGCCGCGCCCCGGACGCCCGCCTCGTCGGTCGGCCATCCGAACGAGGGGCGCCTCGAGGGCGGCGTGCGGCTCGACACCTCGCGCAAGGACCTCCGCGTCGTGCCCGCCTACGCCCACGCCGACGTCCGCTGGGGGCTGCCGGCGCTCGTCGGCATGATCGAGCGCGCGGCGCGCGGCGTCGCCCGGCGCTTCCCGGGCGCAATGCTCGACGTCGGCGACCTGTCGCGCCAGCACGGCGGCGAGGTCCACCGCCACAACTCCCACGAGAGCGGCCGCGACGTCGACCTCGGCTTCTACGCGCTCGACGCGCGCGGCAAGCAGGTGCACGCGCCGTTCTTCCTGCGGTTCAACGCCCGGCTCGCCTCGACCAACATGCCCGGGGCGCGCTTCGACCTGCCGCGCAACTGGCTGCTCGTGCAGCACCTGCTCACCGACCCGCGCGCCCGCGTGAGCCACATCTTCATCTCCGATCCGCTGCGGTCCGCGCTGCTCGCCCACGCGAAGCGCATCGGCGTCTCGCGCGCGCTGCTCGTCCGCGCGCAGCTCGCCATGATGCAGCCGACGGGCTCCGAGCCGCACGATGACCACATGCACGTGCGCATCTCCTGCCCCGGCGCCATGCGCGGCAGCTGCATCGAGCTCGCGAAGAACGCGCCCTCGTTCCGCACGCGCGCGCGGATGGCGAAGATGGCCAGGGCGCTCCGGACCCCGACCGCCCGCTCGCGGGACGCGCGCCCCCGGAAGACGACCGCGGCGCCCGCGCCGGAGCGGCCCCGCGCGGCCGAGGCGAGCCGCCGCGATCCCGCGACGCGAGCCCGACCCGAGAACCCGCGGCCCGAGAGCCCGCGCCGTGAGGAGCAGCGCCCCGAGAAGGAAGGGCGCCGCGCCGCGCCGCGCGCGGGCGAACGCGATGCGCTCCCCCTCGCCGCCGCGCGCGCGGCAGCGCAGCAGCCCATGGGCGGCCTCGATCTGTCGTTTCTTCGGCCTTCAGCGCCTTCCGCGTCGCAGGAGGAGGTCGAGGCCGACTCCGACGGCGCCGACGCGAGCGGCGCGCTCGACGACAGCGGCGCGCTCAAGATCACGGACTGAGGCCGCTAGCCTTCCGCGTCCGCCGGCCTCCCGCGGCAGCAAAATCCATCGGCGTCCCGCGGCAGTAAAAAGCGGATAACGCATTGCATTGAAGGTAGTTCCGCATTCTTTGTTCGGGGCGCCATGCCATCTGGACCCGGAGAGAAGTCCTCGTGCAGACTGGGGCAGATAAGGGGGGTGTTCATGCGGCAAGCGGACTCCCACACCTCGATTCCGACGCTCCCATCCACTCCCTCGCTCGTCGCCAGCGGCCATGATCGACGCGCGTTGCTCGCAGCGCTCACGTTCATCGACGCGCCCCCCCAGACCGCGGCGGCGCTCGCGGCATGGTTCGAGAAGCACCTCGTGGCGACCGGGAGGATGCGTCGCCCGGCCTACGTGACCGAGGGCTTCTCCAAGCAGGTGATGCTCGGCCCGGCGCTCGACGCGGACCTCGACCAGGCCGAGCTCCGGGAGCTCGTCGGCGCGGCTCGGTTCCGGGTGCTCGCCTATCTCCGTGCCTTCATGCCCCCCGCCTCGGACGATCGCTTCCTCGGCGCCGCCATCGACGGCGGGCGCGTGCGCCGCGCCGGAGACCCCGCGCTCTGGGAGCCATGCCCGCGCGAGGAGGACCTGCTCAGCGACATCGTTCTCAGCCTGTTCGCCGCCGACGTCCTGAGCTACCGCGAGTTCCACGACGCGTACCTCTGCGTCTGCAAGACCTGCCTCCGCATCGATTTTGATCCCAGCCGGTCCGGCCGCACCGGCTGCCCCGAGCACCAGCCCACGGCGACGGTCAACGTGATGCGGCGCAGCCGGCCGCCCCTCTGAGGCTCGGCCCGCGGCGCGCAGCGGCTCGCGTCGAGCCCTGACGCTCGCGGCGCCCGCGGCGACCTGCGCTCGGAGCACCCGCGCGGCGCGGGCTCAGAGGCAGCCGAGGCGGCACTTGGACGCCTGCTCCAGGCACGTCGACAGGCAGCTCTGGTACTTCTGGTACTGGCTGCTCTGCGTGGGCTCTCTCCCGCACCGCGTCGCCCGGCACGCCTGGTGGCGCCGCTCGCACGCGCCCACGCACCCGGCGTTGCCGGCCGCGGCGGGCGCGCGAGGCTCCGCCCCCGGGGCGGGCGGCGGCGAACTCGGCAGATCCGCGGCCGGCGGAGCGCCCCGCCCCGCCGCGGCCGGCGTCGCCGGGTGCGGGGGCGCCGGCCCGCAGCGCTCGAACGCGCGGCGCATCACGTCCTCCGCCGCGCCCGGCTGGATCTCGCACGCCCGCGCGACGCTCTCGATGCGGCGCTCGATCGCGGAGGCCGCGCGCGCCGCGACGCCGTCCGGCCGGAGCGCTGGCGGCGGGGCGCTCGCAGGCGCGCCGCTCGCGGGCGCGCCGCGCGCGGGCGCCGCGCCAGTGCGCGCCGCCTCGTCACCCGGAGCGCTCGACGCTCTGCCGATCAGGAAGGCGACGAACAGGCTCGCCACCACGAGCGCCAGGGCGGCCAGCAGGAGGCGCGAGTCGACGCGGCGCGCTGCCCGCGCGGGCGTCCGCTCGGCGGCGCCGGGTGCGCCGGCCTGGCGCCGCGCCGGCCCGCCGGCGAAAGGCGCCCGCGCCCTCGCGGCAGGCTCCGGCGCGGGGACGCCCGGCGTCCGCGTCGTCGGCGGGATCGGCGGAGGCGCCAGTGTCGGGACATGCGCCGGAGGTGAGGGGACCGGCACCGGCGAGAGCTTCGGCAGCGGCGCAGGTCGCGGGATGTCCGTGTGCGCGTGCCCGAGCGACGACACCGGCGGCACTGTCCGCAGATCGGGCCACTCCACGAGCGGCCTCACCGCGCGGAGGCTCTCGACGAGCGACCAGAGCTCGCGCCGCTGCTCGAAGCGCCGGACGAGCTCGTGCGCCGCGCCCTGGATCCCCCGATCCCAGGGGATATCCGGCGCGCCGAGCTCTTCCGCGAAGCGGCGCAGCTCCATCAAGCTGAAGCAGGCGGTGATGCGCCCGCGGATCTCCGCGGCGTCTCGCGCCGTACTGCCCGCGCTGCGCGGCGTCCCCGTGACCTCGTCGTCCACGCTCTGCAGTTTACCGCACACGCCACGGAAGCCGAACCTGGTATAGGCTCCGGACATCGTGTCCCGAGCTGCGGCACCCGGGGGACGTGGAGGCCAGGTAGATGAGCCGAGAGGACAGTGCAATTGGCGCGGCGCCGCCCGCCCGCGCGCCGCTGATCGGGCGCGAGGGCGAGCTGTCGGCGCTGGCCCGCGCCCTCGACGCGGTCGAGAGGGAGCGCTCCACCCGGACCGTGACGCTCATCGGCCCCCCGGGTATCGGCAAGAGCAGGCTCGCGCGCGACTTCCTCGAGCAGCGGCGCCAGGGCTCCGCCCCGCTGCGCGTCTACTCGGGCAACGCCGGCGACATCGCGTCGGCGTACGGCCTCTTCACGCGGCTCCTGCGCGCCCGCTTCGGCCTCTCGGAAGGCATGGAGAAGGACGCGGCCCGCGCCGAGGTCCGCGCGCAGGTCGCCCACGTGATGGGCGACCGCAAGGTCGGGGACGTCATCTACTTCCTCGGCCAGTTCATCGGGCTGGCGTTCGGCGACAGCCCGCTCACCCGCGCTGTGCAGGACGACCCGGCGCAGGCTGACCTCATCCGCCGCGCCGTCCTGAAGGCGTTCCTCGAGGCGGACGCCGCCCACGGCCCCGTGTGCCTCGTCTTCGAGGACCTCCACGCGGCCCACGACGACTCCCTCGCGCTCCTGCGCTATCTCATCGAATACCTCGCGGGCCCGGTCCTGATCCTCTGCGCGGCCCGCCCGGAGCTGCTCACCCGCCAGGACGACTGGGGCAAGGTCGGCGAGCGGCGCCACGCGCTGATCGAGCTCGCGCCGCTCGGCGAGGCCGACTCGGCGGCGCTGGCGCGGGCGCTGCTCGCGCCCTGCCTGCCGCGCGGGGGCGAGGACATCGTCGTCGTCGACGCCGCGGGCGCGGAGTCGCAGCCCCGGCCGGGCGCGCCGCCCGAGCTCGTCGAGGCGGCCTGCTCCTTCGCGAACGGCAACCCGGCGCTGCTCGAGCAGATGGTCCGCATCTGCCACGACCAGGGCGTCATCGAGGAGCTCTCGCCCGACTCCGCGGGCGGGCCGCGCTGGCGCGTGCACCTCGGGAAGCTATCGACGGCGAGCCTCCCGATGACGGTCGAGGACGCCGTGAACGTCCGCCTCGCCGCGCTCGATCAGGACAGCCGGCAGCTGCTCGAGCAGGCCGCGACGATCGGCCCGGTGTTCTGGAGCGGCGCGCTGCTCGTGCTCGGCCGCGCCGGCTGCCAGGCCCCCGAGCTGTGGGGCGAGGAGCAGAGCGACAAGGACCTCGACCGGATCAACGCCTCGCTCCGCTCGCTGTGCGACCGCGGCTACCTGCGCAAGCAGAGCGAGTCGAGCTTCGCGGGCTCGGACGAGTACGTGTTCGCGCAGGACAAGGAGCGCGAGACGCTCCAGAAGCGGATGAGCGCCGCGGCCCAGCGGCGCTACCACCACGCGATCGCCGAGTGGCTGGAGCAGCAGGTGGCGGTGCGCGCCAGCGAGGAGTTCCTGGCGCAGCTCGCGATGCACCGCGAGCGCATCGGCGACGCGGTGCGGGCGGGGCTCTCGCTGCTCGACGCCGGGGACGTGGCGCGCGGGCGCTACTCGAACGCGAAGGCCGCGGAGTACTACGCGCGCGGGCTCTCGCTGCTCGGCGACGCGCACGTCGCGCGGCGCATCGACGCGCTCCACGACTACGGCGACGTCCTGCAGCTCGCCGGCCGGGTCGACGACGCGCTCGCCGCCTTCCGCGAGATGCTGACGCTCGCCTACCGGCTCGACAACCGGCGCAAGGGCGGCGCCGCGCACAACCGCATCGGGCGGCTCTACCGCGACAGCGGCTCGCTCGACGAGGCCGGCAAGCACCTCACGACCGCGCTCCGGCTCTTCGAGGGCGCGCGGGACGAGCGGGGGATCGCCTCGACCATCGACGACATAGGCAAGCTGCACTGGCTCCGGGGCGAGTACCAGGAGGCGCTGAAGTGGCTGCGCGACGCGCTCGCCCGCCGCGAGCGGATGGGGGATCGCCGCTCGATCGCGCTCTCGCTGAACAACCTCGGGCTCGCCCTGCAGGACTCGGGCGAGTTCAAGCAAGCCCTGGCGACGTTCGAGCGGTCGCTCGCGATCCGGCGCGAGATCTCGGATCTGCTCGGCGTCGTGATGAGCCTGAACAACCTCGGCATGATCGCCCAGGACCAGCGGGACCACCGCCGCGCGCTCGCCCTCTTCGAGGAGGCGCTGGAGGTGGCGCGGCAGGTCGGCGATCGCAACCGGACCGCGCTGATCCTGACGAACATAGGCGGGACCCTCTACCGGAGCGGCGATCCGGACCAGGCGGTGCGCGTGCTGCAGCAGGCCGAGGAGCTCTGCGACGAGCTCGGCGACCGGCTCGGGCTGGCCGAGGCGCGGCGCGCCCTCGGGAAGGCCTACATGCTCCGGGGCGATCTGGAAAAGGCGCGCGACTCGATCAGCCGGGCGGTGGATCTGTTCGCCTCGGTCCGGAGCAAGGTGCACCTCGGCATCGCGCTCCGGACGCTCGGCGAGATCACCGCCGCGGGCGGCTGGGGCAGCGCGAACACGAAGAGCGCGCGCGCCTATTTCGCGCGCTCGGTGAGCATCTTCGAGGAGACGGGAAACGAGCTCGAGCTCGCGCGCACGTTCCAGGCCTACGCGCGGTTCCTGACGACCGATCGCAGCTTCGTGGCGAACATGGCGGCGCGGCGCGAGGCGGTGACGATGAACGACAGGGCCGAGGCGATCTTCACGCGGCTCAAGGTCACGGCGGCGCGCTTCGAGGACGAGCCCACGCTCCCGACGGGGCCGCCGGGCCTCGCGAAGTCGTCGGTCGCGCCAGGCCCCGGCCGCTCACCCTCCCCGGAGGAGCCGTCGTTCCCGAGCCCGGGCAGGGCCTCGACCTCCAGCTAGCTCGTCGCGCGCCGTCCGAGAGCGCTCTTGGTCGCGCGGGAGGTCCCGCCGAGCCGCCCGGCCCCCGGAGAGGGTGCTCGTCGCGCGGGGTGGGGACGGGCAGAACTCGCGTGGGACGTCCTGTGCCCGACGTGCTGCGCACGCCGGACACAGGACGTCAATTGCGCTCAAACATCAGCCCGTCCCCACCCCGCGCGACGAGCACCCTCCCCGGGGGCCTACCGTGGGCGCGGTGCTGGGGACGAACCTGGGGGAGCGGTGATACACCTGCCGGGTGACGGCCCAGCACGAGAAGCGCGCCTCCGATTCGGTCACCACGATGACCGAGTACGTCCTGCCGACGCACGCAAACGCGCTCGGCTCGATCTTCGGCGGCCAGGTGCTCGCCTGGATCGACCTGTGCGCCGCCATCTGCGCGCAGCGGCACACCGGCAGCACCGTGATCACCGCGGGCATCGACGACCTCTCGTTCGACCGCGGGATCAAGGTCGGTCAGGTCGTCCGCCTGGCCGCGCGGGTGACGGCCACCTTCCGCACGTCGCTCGAGATCCTCGTGTCGGTCGAGGGGGAGGACGCGGCAACGGGCGACGTCTGGCCCATGGTCACAGCCTTCGTGACGTTCGTGGCGGTGGACGCGTCGCTGAGGCCGACCGCGGTGCGGCCGCTCCGGCTCGAGACGGACGAGGATCGCCGCCTCGCCGAGGCCGCGGCGGAGCGGCGCGCGCACCGGCTCTCCCGGCGCGTGACCGCCCGCGGCGGCGCGTGACCGCCGGCTCTCCCGGCGCGTGGGCGCCCGCGGCAGGCGCGTGACGACCGCCGGCGCTTCCGGCGCGGGGGCGCTCGCGGCGGCGCGTGACCGCCGGCTCGCGGCACGGGCGCGCGCTACTTCTTCTTGATCCGGTCGGGATTCCCGAGGAACTCGAAGTGCATCGTGTCCTCGAGATCGTCGTGGCCGAGCCAGTCGAAGCCGTAGCGCTCGAACGCCTTGATCCAGCAGCGGGTGAGCGCGGTGCGCTCGTAGGCGGTGCGCTTCTTCTCGTGGCACAGCGGGCTTGTGGGCCACGGATCGACGCAGCCGCAGCACGGGTTGCGGTCGGGATCGATGTCGAGGGCGATGCCGAAGAGGTGGTTCGAGATCTCCGCGCCGCGGTAGCTGTTCGCCGTGCGGAACCCGCCGACCGCGCGCGGCGTGTAGCGCGACTTGCGGGTGCACGTCGCGCGGATCCGCTTCTCGACGCAGTGGAGCGCGGGGGCGATCTTCTCGTGAATGGAGAGCGGCAGGCCCATGAACTGCACGGTCGTGGCCTGGGAGAAGGCGCTCTCGGGGTTGAGGCGCCGGGTCTCGTCGGTCTCGACGTGGCCGTAATGCTCGGTGAGGTAACGGACCGCCCGGGCGTGCTTCTTCGGGTTGAGCATGCCCTTCTCGATGAAGGTGCGCCGCTTCAGGAACTTCTGAGGGCTCTGCACGCGGCACTCGTAGTGCTTCGTCTTCTTGGCCCGGGCGGTCTCCTTGGCCTCGGCCACAGGCCCGCCGCCGAGCCCCGAGGGGCCGGCCGCGAGCAGGGCGATCGCTGCTGCCACGAGCAGATGCACCCGTGCCCGGCCGTTCGCGTTCACGCGCGGAGGTTAAGCAGGCCGCGCCAGGGGCGGCAAGGACTTGCCGCACGCGCTTGTCAGGAGAGCGCCGTCAGGGGGCAGGGCGCACCCGCCGCCGGACGGCGCGCTGCGTCTCCGGGAGCGCGGCCGCGCGGCGGCGACCTCACCGCGCGTCCGTGCGATCCGGATCGCCCGACAGCGCAGCGGCCGATCTCATCAGACAGTCCACGGCGCGCAGATCTCCACGAGCACGCCGTTCAGATCGCGCACGTAGGAGACGCGCTGGCCCCACGGCATGTCGTGGGGCTGCGCGACGGGCGTCGCCCCGGCCTCGACCGCGCGCTTGAACGCCGCGTCGACGTCCTTGTTGACGACGAGGATCTCGAACCCAGCGGGCCGCGCGCCCGACTGGTTCCTCACAAACTCGGGGAGACTCTTCTGGGCGTAGTCCTCCTGCACGAACCCGAGCGGCACTTCCCCCTGCATCTGGCAGTATTCTTTGCCTTCAGAGACGAACTTTCGCTCGAAGCCGAACGCGCGCTCGTAGAACGCCGCCGCTGCCACCGCATCGGGCACATAGACGATCACACCGCCGAATCCTGCTTTCATGAGGTCCTCCTCGCGGGCCTCCGGCCCGCACGCACTGGCACCCTACGGCCGCCCTCCTGACAGCGTGCTGTCAGGAGCCTGAAGCTCCCGGCGCGCTCCGTGCCGGCCGCGGGCGACGCGGTCCGCCGCGCCGCCGTCGATCGACCACCCTGACCAGGGGCGTACCGCGCGCGATAATCGCGCGCATGAACACGCTCACCACGTTCCGCTTCATGGCCGAGAACAACGCCTGGTCGAACCACCGGCTCCACCGCGCGTGCGCCGAGCTCACCTTCGACGAGCTCACGGCCGAGCGGACCAGCTTCTTCGCCTCCATCCACGAGACGCTCACGCACATCCTCCACGTCGACTGGTACTACCTCGACGCGTTCGAGCGCGGCGGCCGCGGCCTCTCGATCTTCGAGAACATCGAGCCGTTCACCGACTTCGCCGCGCTGCGCCAGGCTCAACGCGAGACCGACCGCCGCCTCATCGCCTTCTGCGAGCAGCTCTCGGGCGACTCAGATCGCGAGGTGCAGATCCAGCGTGAAAACTACGTGCAGGTCGAGCGCGCGGGGAGCGTGCTGCTGCACCTCTTCGTCCACCAGATCCACCACCGCGGGCAGGCGCACGCGATGCTCGCCGGCACGCGCGTGAAGCCGCCGCAGCTCGATGAGTTCTTCATGGCCGCGGAGCTCCCGCTGCGCGAGGCAGAGCTCCGCGAGCTCGGTCTCCGGGTGCGCTGACGCGGTGTGCCTTCGGTCAGGCACCCTCGCGAACATGTAACTGGGCACACGCGCGCGCCCGACCGGAGCGGAGGCGCGTCCCGTCCTGGCCATCGCCGCCGGTTGCAGCGCTGAAGCGGCCTTGCAGCCATGCAAGGGAAATCCTCCGTGAACCCCCGTGTTCGCGCCGTACTCGTTCAGGGGGCAGGCGGCATGGCCATTGCAGTATCGGGGAATGTGCCCTCCGCTGCGGTGGTTGCCGCAAGTGGCCCTTGGGTTGAGTTCTTTCACGGCGAGCTCCATATGAAAGAGGTCCGCAGCGACCAGCGCCGGCAAGCGAACGAGACGCCGATTCCCAGGAGCGGTGTCATGCGCACCGTTCCTCGAAGCGTCATGCCGGCGAGCGCCCCGTTCGGTGAGGGTCCGCTCGTCGGGCCGAACGGCGCCTCCTTCGAGGTGCGGCCGTCCGATCCGCTCCTCGGCAACATCGAGATCGACGCCGTGGTGGCGAGTGTCCCCGAGTTCTACGCGATGAAGGGGATGTTCTTCAACGCGCTGGCGGCGACGCTCGGGGAGCGCTTCGCGCAGGTGGTGCCGACGCTCTCGAGCCCTCCCCGGGGCGGGCTCTACCTGCCGTTCTCGGACTACCCGATGCGCGATTTCCTGCGCCTCTATGACGCGGCGGCGCGGCTCTCCCACCCGAACCGGAGCTCGCGCGAGGCGTACCGTCGCCTGGCGCGGCAGCAGGTCGCGGCCTTCCGGGAGAGCGCGCTCGGACGGATCACCATGCACCTCGCGACCGACCCGGGCGCCGCGCTGATGCGCTACACGGGCAGCCTCGGCGCCCTCGTGAAGGGCCCGACGGCGCGGGCGAGGCAGCTCGGGCCGTCGGAGGTGAAGATCGACATCGGGAGCTTCCGCGGTGTGGTGGAGTACCCGCTCGGGAACTTCGAGGCGCTCGTCATGGGGTACGGGGCCAAGCCGACCATCTCGGTGGATGTGCGAGGGACGGAGTCGCTCCAGTTCGTGGTGAGCTGGTAAGCCCGCGCCGGCGGGAGGGTCCGCGAGGCCCGCGCCGGCGGGAGGGTCCGCGAGGCCCGCGCCGGCAGGAGGGTCCGCGAGGCCCGCGCCGGCAGGAGGGTCCGCGCGGCGGGGGCGGGCGGGCGCTCGGCCATCCGCCAAGACAGGAACCGAGGCGCTTGCGCATAAAACACCACCCGGCATGTCTCCCTTCGGGCCATGCCACCTGGGACGTTGTGTTGCGCGCCACATAAGGCGCGCCTGAGACGTGGAGACCCCAGGAACCTCATGGCTCCTCGGTCGGTGCTCGACGCGCCCACCCGCCCCCGCCGCGCGGACCCTCCCGCCGGCGCTACGGTGGGGTGGGGGAGATCCGGTGGCGGAGCGATCGGTGGGAGCGGACCGCGGGGAAGCCGTTGCAGAGGGGTCGAGGGCCTCGAACCCGCCGGACCGCGCATCGCTCCTCTCGAAGAGGTTCGCATTCCCGCGAATGATGGATAATTCTCTCTAATTATCAGCCTTCCGTGCGCTTTTCAGGGCTTGTGCACGGGTCGAGCTTTCCTAATCCTGGCCGCGCATGCCGAGCGGCAGATCCTGGCCGCGCATGCCGAGCGACGAGCAGCAACGTCCTGGTTCGTCGCAGCGAGCGCGCCCGTCCTCCGGAGGCTCACCGCATGTCGATCAGCCCTCGCCGCCTGCTCCTGCCATCCTCGCTCCTGCTGGTGATCGTCTCGTCCTACCCCGGATGCGGCGATGAGAACTACATCGGTGGCCAGTGCGAGGACCCGCAAGACTGCCAGTCGCCCACCCAGTACCTGGAGGGCGGGACCTGCCGCGACAACCAGTGCGTGTGCGCGGATGCCGCGCATCACATCTGTTGCGAGCTCGGCGACACCAGGAAGGACTGCTATCAGCGATGCCTGCCGTGCGAGCTCTGCAGAGATCGACCCACCACGTGCCCGCCGCCCGAGTGCACGTCGGACGCGGAGTGCGCCGGCCCGCCCGATCCACGCTGCGGGGTCGGGCGATGCGCCGGCGGCAAGTGCACGCTCGAGAGCACGCCTGGGCCGATCGAGGTCGGGGTCCGCGGCGACTGCATGCGCGACGTGTGCATGGCGGACGGTCGTGTGGAGTTCATGCCGGACCCCTACGACGTCTACGACGACGGCAACCAGTGCACCCAGGACCTGTGCAACCAGGGCACGCGGATCAACGCGCCGCTCGCCGGGCTGCTCTGCCCGGTCACCGGGGCGGGCCGCTGCTACGAGGGGCAATGCGTCGAGTGCCTGAGCGAGGATCCCACCGTGCACTGCCCACCAGGGCTCGCCTGCATCGGGATGCTGTGCGTCCCGCCACACTGCGGGAACTCGATCACGGATCGAACCCTCGGCGAGACGGCCGGCGACTGCGGCGGACCCTGCGGTCGCTGCGATGTCGGCGAGCGCTGCGCTTCCGGAGCGGACTGCAACACGGGCGTCTGCGAGATGGGCGTCTGCAAGGCCCCGACGTGCGATGACGGCGTGAAGAACGACTCGGAGAGCGGCGTCGACTGCGGCGCTCCGTCGTGCCCCCGCTGTCCGGGGGGAGAGGGGTGCCACACCGGCGCTGACTGCGAGAGCGGCGTCTGCTGGGCAGGCGCCTGCGAGGCGCCCTCCTGCACGGACGGCATCAGGAACGGAGACGAGAAGGATATCGACTGCGGCGGTGCGTGTCCGGCGTGCCGCTGACCGCGCGACGTCCGTCGCGGGACAGGCGGCAGCGTCCGCCCGGCCAGACTGCGCGCGGCGCTCCGGGCGCCCGGGCGCCGCGCGGAACGCTCAGATCGGCTCGGGCTCGGCGGGCTGGGCCTTCTTCCTGGCGATGGCGGTGCGGGCCCGCTGCTCGGCGCGCCGCGCTTCGTCCGCCGCCTCCTCGTAGGGCGAGAGCAGCCGGTCGCGGAGGTGCGCGTGCGTCTCGTCCCTGTCGTCGTCGTACTCGGCGTGGACCTGGACCATGAGCGTGCCATAGGCCTCGTGCCACGCCTCAACCGCCTTGATCGCCGGATCGGCGCTCTTCGCCTCGGTGACGCCGAGCTTCTGGCCGTAGAGCTCGGTCCAGCGCCGCAGGCGGCCTGCCTCGGCCGCGAGCCCGAGGCGCTCGACCGCCGCCTTCACGTCCTTGCGCTCGAGCGCCTTGATCATCGCGCTCATGCGCACCCATTGCTGGGAATGGACGAGCCGGACGAAGTCGATGCCCGACGAGAGCACCTCGGAGCGCACCAGCAGGGCGTCGCCGCGGCGCGCCGCCTCGTCCTCGGTCAGCGGCAGGATGCCGTCGTGATCGAACGCGCGCTCGATGCCGTCGAGCTGGCTGTTGAACGCGCCGATGCACCGGTCGGCGCCGCGGTCGATCTCGACCATCGTGGCGTCGGTGCTCCCGAGCGCCTCGAGGGCCTCGGTGGCCGCGACGACGGCATGAACCGCCGCGTCGACCTTGGCAGACAGCTTGATCTTCTTCGACTTCAACGCCTCCCGGTGAGCCGTGAGCTTGGTTCCTGCAATGATGCACCCGCTCGGCGTGAGCCGGCGGGCGAGAAATGCGGATTTGGCCATCCGGCCGGGGTATCGCCGTCCCTGCGTCTGGACCAGCGCACAGCACGTCTTCCGCGCAAGGCAGCAAGACAGCGGCGGTCCCCCCACCGTGGGCTGCACGCCGGCGGCGGTCCCCCCACCGTGGGCTGCAAGCCGGCGGCGGTCCCCCCACCGCGGACTGCACGCCGGCGGCGGTCCCCCCACCGCGGACTGCACGCCGGCGGCGGTCCCCCCACCGTGGGCTGCACGCCGGCGGCGGTCCCCCCACCGTGGGCTGCACGCCGGCGGCGGTCCCCCCACCGCGGACTGCAAGCCGGCGGCGGTCCCTCCACGGCGCTGGCCAGTGCTGGGTGTGCTGCTGAACTGGATAAATCCTGCCAGAGCGCAACTGAGGTCCAGCGAAGCGCGCACGGCGCCGTTGCGCTCTCGACGCTGCTGAAGTACGCGCACGTCAGCCGCTCGAGCGGATCGTAGCGGAAGCGCTCGTTCCGGTGCTGCGGCTGCAGCGCGTCGGTGCGCCGCGTGAGGCCGAGCCGCGCGTCATAGCCGTAGTCCAGGTCCTGTACCGCCGCCGCGCCGCTCCGGGTGACGACGCTCTTCAGCCGCTGCCTGTCCGCGTAGTAGTCCCGCTCCGTGATGGCGCCGTTGCCGAACGCCTCCTCGCGGAAGCGGCCGGCGCTGTCCACATCGGTCAGCCGCCAGTAGGCAAAGCGCGTTGCGCTGTCGCGCACGGCGAGCACGTGGCCGTGCGCGTCGTGGTCGTGGGCCACGACGAACGGCGCCGCGCCGGCGGGCGTGGGGTAGGTGATCGTCTCGACGCGGCCGAGCTCGTCATAGTCGAGCCTGCTCTCCAGCGCCGCGCGCTCGCCGTCGATGCGGAGCGTCACCGTCTCGAGCTTGCCGCGCTCGGTGTAGCCGTACGTCTTCTCCCCGCCGGGGCTGTCCAGCACGTGGAGCTTGCCGATCCCGTGCGCCGCGGTGTCCCAGGTCCACGCGGTCGTCAGCCGCTCGGCGCCGTCCTCGTCCACGCGCGAGGTGGCGCGCCCGAGGCCGTCGTAGGCGATCTTCATCACCCGCCCGAACGCGTCGGTCGACGAGACAAGCTCCCCGAAGCCGTCGTTGGTGAAGACCGTCGTGCCCCGATCGGGATGGTCGAGCTGCCGCACGCGGCCGGAGGCGTCGCGCGTGGTGCGCGTGACCGCGCCGCCCGACCCAGTCATTGTGCTTGCTCTAGGGCAGAGCCTCCAGGACAGGAGGACCGGCCAACACGTGCGCGGCTCGCCACTGTCAACCTTGGTACACCCATCCTGGATATGCGTCGTTGTCGGCGTAGTAAATCAGAAGGCGAACCTTCTCTTCGTGTGTTGCTGGCTTGTTCCCGAAGACACGAAGGACCTCGTGTGCTACATGCACCTCCAAGAAGTAGGCGAATCCGGCGTCCTTGATGTGGCTTGGGATGCCGAGATTCTCGTCAGGCAACGCAGAAACGCATTCGGATAGAGGCGTCCACGGTCGTCGAACACAGAGAATGGCGTTCTCGTTCAGCGTATCCAGTTGTCCCACGGCTTCGTCGAGCGTCATGTTCGTATCCTTTTAGAATTCTGCGCCCCATAATTTGAACCCACCCACTCCACCAGGGTGAACGAGCGGCTGCCATGGTCCACCCTGATGCTGTTGAGTGGGCACCAACTGCATCATGCCGGGACGGTCAGGGACGTGGTGCCATATCCATTCTGGTGGTGACCGTTGAAGCGCTGTGCCAGCACTGCTGGTTGGTATCTTAATCGCGAGCCCATCAATGGCGGACGCTAGCTCCGGGCTCGCCCTCATCTCCGCAAGAAGAGCCTCGTTCGCTGCCTTGAAGTGCGCACCACGAGAGCCTGCACCAACCTTGGGGATCGTCGTCTCAAACGCGACCGAGTACGATCTTGGTGTTGCTCTGGCCGCCACCGCCGACCCCTCCGCCGCCGCCCCCAACCCTCTTCCCGCGCCGAAGACGGTGGCCGCCGCGAGGATCACCGACTTTGTCCCCGCCGCGCCGGCTGTCCGGTAGTCGCCTCCGTCGATCGCGAGCGCCGTGTCCGCGGCGCCTTGCCCGATGTGGTAGAGCGGGTTCACGGCGTTGAGCGCGCCGAGGATCCCGCCCTCCTCGTACCCCTCGACGATCGCGCCGCCGAGCTCGTAGCCGCTGTAGATCCCGAACGTCAGCGCGTTGAGCACCATCGTCCGCGCGATGCCCACCCCTACGTCGCGCGTGCCCTCGGCGGCGCCCAGCAAGGCCTGACCCACGACGGTGCCCGGG
The DNA here is from genome assembly GCA_051717205.1 of Sorangium sp. So ce1128. Classification (GTDB taxonomy): domain Bacteria; phylum Myxococcota_A; class Polyangia; order Polyangiales; family Polyangiaceae; genus Sorangium. Next base: position 10,929,094 of record CP181432.1, on the reverse strand, counting down.
CCGCCTGCGCCGGCGTGCTCCGGCGAGACGGTCACCGGCTGCGGCACATACCCCGACGCGGTTCCGGTCGTTCCCACGTCGACAGGCGCCGTCGTCGCTCCGACCTCCGCGGCTTCGGCCTCGCGCGTGCGCCACGGGGGCGGAGGCCCTCGGACAGTGACCTGAAGGTGGTTCGGGGATGGAGTGACTCCGTCATCCTCGAGCAATCCTGGAGCTTGCGACCCTTCAGGACCTTCGGGCTCTGCCTGAAACCCGCTCGGGTCCACGCGGTTGAGCGGGTCGTTGCGCACGTAGCTGTACGGATTCCAGCTCTGAGCCGAGAGCGGCGCTTGCACGATCGGATCGGTCGTCAAGAACCGCCCGATCCTGGGGTCGTACATCCTGCCCCGCATGTTCACGAGGCCGAGCTCCTCGTCGCCCTCGTGCCCGGTGAACCCGCGCGTCGTCCCGCTGGAGAACGACGCCGGCGCGGGCTGCCCCCACACCGGGTCCCTGCGCTGGCCGAACGGGTCGTAGCTCCTGCGCTCGAGCACCTCGCCGTCCTCGCCGGTGAGCGCATCGACCGAGCCGAGATGGTCGACGTGCACGTAGCGCGTGCCTGGCTCGGCGCCGCCGCGGGTCACGATGGCCACCACCCGCTCCGGCGAGTGGACGTTGTAGCGATGCTCCACCGCCCCCGTCGCCATGTCGGTGACCCGCTCGTAGAGATCGCCGAAGTAGAGCGTTTCCTCGTCCGGGGTGGTCTTGCGGATCCGCTGCTGGTCGCCGTCGTAGGCGAACGAGACGGCACTCGCGCCCTGCGTGATCGTCGCCGGCAGGTCGAACGGCGTGTAGCTCACCCGCACGCCGCCGGGTCGCGCGGTCTGGTTGCCGACGGCGTCGTAGCCGAAGCTGTCCGCGCCCGCGCCGGTGACGGCGTGCGGGTGCAGCGGGTCGTCGTACGAGAGCGTGCCGGCGTCCGACGTGAAGGTGAGGTTCCCGTTCGGGTCGTGGTCGTAGCGGAGCGCGCACGGCGCCGTCGCGCTCTCGACGTCGCTGAAGTACGCGCACGTCAGCCGCTCGAGCGGGTCGTAGCGGAAGCGCTCGCTCCGGTGCTGCGGCTGCAGCGCGTCGGTGCGCCGCGTGAGGCTGAGCCGCGCGTCGTAGCCGTAGTCCAGCTCCTGCACGGTCGTCGTGGTCCGCTGCATCACGCGCCAGGCGTCCTGGTCCGGGCCACAGGTTCTCGTCGAGCTCGCGCTGATTGCGCACTCGTCCCTGACACCTTGTCGGAAGGGATCAAGTTACCCTCATTAGCCGTCGAGCGCCGCGGATGGATCAATGAATGCATCGTATCGTGCATAATGAATCGCGGCCCTTAGTCGTTCTCCTGGCGTTGTTGCACGGCCCCGATGGGCTTCGAGTCCCTCGACGGCATCTCGAAGCTGCTCGAGACCGATAAAACCCTCCAGGTCCTCTAGGCGCCGGTCTTTTGCCGGATCGAATGGGAGCACGATGACCATCGCATCGAGCGAGGGATCCGTGCCGGCTGGTAAGTAGACCATCCCATCCGGATCGTACTTGTCCCAATCGACTAGAACATTCTTTAGTGTCGTGAACCCCATAACACCATCCCTCCTTCGCCCCCTGGATGAAGTAGCGGTTGCCATGCTGAGCCCGCGATAAACGCACTAGTTGTACATCCGGGCGCGTGCCTCGTCTTCCCGGCCGAGTGGGAGTTACGACGCCGCTGGTTGCGCGTCCATCAGAAGTTCCTCCCCTGGAGAAAGCTCCCCATCACTACGAAGAATCCTGGGGGCCGTGGTTCCCGGTACGAAACGAAGCATGCCCCACATCCCCGAATCATTGTCCCGACCGTGCTCAAAAAGCAGCGTGTAGTCTCCCGGGTCCAGGTCAATTTCGACCGTTTCAATGATGGTGCCCACCTCCACGCCAACGCCGCTTGGAACATGAAATGGCACCTGGATTGCTCTAATCGCCGGCGGTGAGACGTTGAGCGCCGTGTCCTTTTTTACGATGACGGAGATGGGCCCCTCGGTATCGAGAGTACGGAAGGACACGCTGCCCGGCCTCCATGAAAATCCCTGTGCCGCATGCCTGTCGGTCCAGTTGTTGAATGGGTCCTTCAAGCATGACTGGAATGCTAAAATCTGCGAATACACGACCTCTAGAATGAAGGCTGCCATGGCCTACTCCACGATGATTCTGATCCGTGTGCCATCGGGTAGACCACGGCACTGGTTCCCGATACACGCCCCTGCGCCAATATTGTCTGCTTCTCGTCCGGCGCCATCTTGCGGATGCGCTGCTGGTCTCCGTCGTAGGCGAACGAGACGGTGCTCGCACCCTGCGTGATCGTCTCCGGCAGGTCGAACGGCGTGTAGCGTACGCTCATGCCACCGGGCATCGTGCCTCGTGCGGCCGTACTTGGCGCGGGAGAGCATGGCAGCTGCCTCGGCCGTCACACCTTGCCGAAGCAGCTTAAGCGGCCCACTGCATCTTTATGCGTCGTAGATGGCATAGTGAATGAGCCGCTCGCATTGCTCTCGTGTTGATACCGTTCGATTCTCGTGCGCAAGCCAATCCTCGAGAAACTCCTTCGCAATGAACACTTCGATCATGTACTCAGCGTCGCACGATTTGGCTTCCGTTGGGCAGTCGCCGTCTGCCGGCTCTCGTGTCAAGACGGCGGGTGAATCGCATGTCCATGGTTTTGATGCGTAAATGGTTAACTCGTTATCCATGATGGTTATTTGGGCCACTATGTCAACTAGCTTCATTGGTTTCATTTTTCTCCCCAGATAAACCAGCCGCCACGACCGTTTGGGTGAAGCACGTTCCAGTGTGGGCTTCCTGCCGTGTGCTGGGAACGAGGAACAAGACGCATCACCCCCGGTTCCAACTCGTGATGCCACGTCCACCCAGCTGGCGGCATCCTAGGCGCGACTCCGGTTGCGGTGCGCTCCAAGTTGATCTCGAGGCTACGCGCCCGTGCGGCAAACTCAGGGCTGGTCTCCATGATGCGCAGTAACTGCTCGTTTGCTTCTTGGAAGTGCCTCGCTCGGGAGACGCCCGGGTATGACGTCGGCGACAGCCTCGCCTCAAAGGCTGTCGAATATGCCGTTGGTGCTCCCCTTACGGCACCCACCGCCGCCGCTGACTCCTCCGCGAGCGCGCCCAGCCCTTTCCCCATCCCGAAGACGGTGGCCGCCGCGAGGATCATCGTCTTGGTTCCCGCCGCGCCGGCTTCCCGGTAGTCGCCTCCGTTGATCGCGAGGGCCGTATCCGCGGCGCCCTGCCCGATGTGGTAGAGCGGGTTCACGGCGTTGAGCGCGCCGAGGATCCCGCCCTCCTCGTACCCCTCGACGATCGCGCCGCCGAGCTCGTAGCCGCTGTAGATCCCGAACGTCAGCGCGTTGAGCACCATCGTCCGCGCGATGCCCACCCCTACGTCGCGCGTGCCCTCGGCGGCGCCCAGCAAGGCCTGACCCACGACGGTGCCCGGGCCGCCTGCGCCGGCGTGCTCCGGCGAGACGGTCACCGGCTGCGGCACATACCCCGACGCGGTTCCGGTCGTTCCCACGTCGACAGGCGCCGTCGTCGCTCCGACCTCCGCGGCTTCGGCCTCGCGCGTGCGCCACGGGGGCGGAGGCCCTCGGACAGTGACCTGAAGGTGGTTCGGGGATGGAGTGACTCCGTCATCCTCGAGCAACCCTGGAGCTTGCGACCCTTCGGGCTCTGCCTGAAACCCGCTCGGATCCACGTGATTGAGCGGGTCGTTGCGCACGTAGCTGTAGGGGTTCCAGCTCTGACCCGAGAGCGGCGCTTGCACGAGCGGATCGGTCGTCAAGAACCGCCCGATCCTGGGGTCGTACATCCTGCCCCGCATGTTCACGAGCCCGAGCTCCTCGTCGCGCTCGTGCCCGGTGAACCCCCGCGTCGTCCCGCTGGAGAACGACGCCGGCGCGGGCTGCCCCCACACCGGGTCCCTGCGCTGGCCGAAGGGATCGTAGCTCCTGCGCTCGACCACCTCGCCGTCCTCGCCGGTGAGCGCGTCGACCGAGCCGAGGTGGTCGACGTGCACGTAGCGCGTCCCCGGCTCGGCGCCTCCGCGGGTCACGATCGCCACCACCCGCTCCGGCGAGTGGACGTTATAGCGATGCTCCACCGCGCCCGTCGCCACGTCGGTGACCCGCTCGTAGAGATCGCCGAAGTAGAGCGTCTCCTCGTCCGGGGTGGTCTTGCGGATCCGCTGCTGGTCGCCGTCGTAGGCGAACGAGACGGTGCTCGCGCCCCGCGTGATCGTCGCCGGCAGGTCGAACAGCGTGTAGCTCACCGTCACGCCGCCCGGTCGCGCGATCTGGTTGCCGACCGCGTCGTAGCCGAAGCTGTCGGCGCCTGCGCCGGTGACGGCGTGCGGGTGCAGCGGGTCCTCGTACGCGAGCGCGCCGGCGTCCGACGTGAAGGTGAGATTGCCGTTCGGGTCGTGGTCGTAGCGGAGCGCGCACGGCGCCGTCGCGCTCTCGACGTCGCTGAAGTACGCGCACGTCAGCCGCTCGAGCGGATCGTAGCGGAAGCGCTCGCTCCGGTGCTGCGGCTGCAGCGCGTCGGTGCGGCGCGTGAGGCTGAGCCGCGCGTCGTAGCCGTAGTCCAGCTCCTGCACCGCCGCCGCGCCGCTCCGGGTGATGACGCTCTTCAGCCGCTGCCTGTCCGCGTAGTAGCCCCGCTCCGTGATGGCGCCGTTGCCGAACGTCTCCTCGCGGAAGCGGCCCGCGTTATCCACGGCCGTCAAGCGCCAGTACGCCGATCGGGTCGCGCTGTCGCGCACGGCGAGCACGTGGCCGTGCGCGTCGTGGTCGTGGGCCACGACGAACGGCGCCGCGCCGGCGGGCGTGGGGTAGGTGATCGTCTCCACGCGGCCGAGCTCGTCGTAGTCCAACCTGCTCGTCAGCGCCGCGCGCTCGCCGTCGATGCGAAGCGTCACCGTCTCGAGCTTGCCGCGCTCGGTGTAGCCGTACGTCTTCTCCGCGCCGGGGCTTTCCAGCACGTGGAGCTTGCCGATCCCGTGCGCCGCCGTGTCCCATGTCCACGTGGTCGTCAGCCGCTCGGCGCCGTCCTCGTCCACGCGCGAGGTGGCGCGCCCGAGGCCGTCGTAGGCGACCTTCATCACCCGCCCGCGCGCGTCGGTCGACGAGACAAGCTCCCCGAAGCCGTCGTTGGTGAAGACCGTCGTGCCCCGATCGGGATGGTCGAGCTGCCGCACGCGCCCCAACGCGTCGCGCATCGTCCGCGTGATCGCACCGCCCGGATCGGTGACCGTGTACAGCGCGCCGAACGGGCCATGCTTGTAGCGCGTGACCCCCATCGCCGCGTCGGTGACCGTCACCGGTCGCCCCAGCGGATCGTTCTCGAGCACGGTCACGTGACCCAGCGCATCGGTGACCTCGGCGCGCAGGCCGTCGTGATCGATCTCCACGACCGCGCCCCACGGCGTCGTGTGCCGCACCTCGCGGCCCACCGCGTCGTGCTCGTAGACGTCGTGTAGGATCTCGTCTTCCGGCGTGCCCTCGCTCACCGGCACCGAGCGCCGTGCGATGTGCTCGCCGCGCGCGTCGTACGCGATCTCTTGCGTCAGGCGCCGCGGCTCGCCCGTGGCGCCTTCCACGGAGGGCCCGTACCAGAACCACCGGATCGGTCGGCCGAGGCTGTCGTATTCGACCGTATCGTCGGCGCCGCCGGTCGTCGTGGTCCGCTGCACCACGCGCCAGGCGTCCCGGTCCGGGCCGCCGTCCCTGGTGCGCGACAGCGCGATCGCCGTCTGCGTCCCGTCGGGCCGGAGCTCAAGCCCGAGCCGGCCGAAGCCGTCGTGCCTCCACTCCGTCACGAGCCCGTTCGGATCGAGCTGCTCGATGGGCACGCCGAGCCCATCGTCGAACTCCACGCGCGTGGTGTGGCCGGCCGCGTTGACGTGCGTCTCAGGGAAGAGCCCCTCGGCGTCGTACGTCGTGCTCCACGCCCGGTGATGGCCGAACGCGTCGTCCGCCGTCACCCCCGTGACGTTGCCGAAGTCGTCCCGCGCAACCACGACATCGAGCTTCGTGTCCGGGATGCCGTCGTCGCTGTCGATCGACTCAGTCTCGATCTCGCCGTAGACCGTCGTCGTGCGCGCGAGCAGGCGGCACTGAGAGCGCCCCGCGGCCGCGCTGCACTCCTCCTCCGTCTCCAGCTGGCCGAGCACCCAGCGCTCGGTGTCGTTCTTGAAGGTGCGCGTGACCTCGAGCGTCAGGTCGACGCCGCGGGTCGAGACCTCCTCGGCGCGCACGTTGCCGAACGCATCGAAGTCCGTGACCTTCGCCACCGTGTCCCGCAGCAGCGTCGCGCCGCGCCCGCCGCGCTCCACCTGCTCGACGTAGCGCCTCATCGTGGGCGCATCGCCGCCCTCCGGCGGATAGACCCCCTGCGCTCGCCGAGTCCGGCGCTCGGTCGGGAGCGTGAAATAGCTCGCGCCCTCGCTCGTCGGCACCATCTCCCGCTTTACGTCGAGGAACGAGAGCTCGATCTGCTCCGGCCGCGGCTGACCCGGCAGCCCTGGAGCCCAGCGCCACTCTTGCGCCACCTGCCCGGCGAACGGAAAGATCTCGAGCTCCTCGTCGAACGTAACGTTGTCGTAGCGCTCGGCCGTCGCTGCGCCGGTGTCGACCTCGACGACCACGCGCTCCCCGAACCCGAGAAACCCGCGCCCGAGCCGATGGTAGCGCCCGTCGCGGTAGCGCACCTCGAAGCGCCGCGGCCGGTCCGCGCCGTTGTTGAGGGCGTAGGCGCTGACGACCCGCCGGGGCCCCACCGCGCAGCGGCGCGGGTAGGCACAGTCGTTCGCCGCGTCGTCACGCGAGAGGTAGAGCATGCTCTCCCGCTCCGGCGCTCCCACGGCGGTATCGTTCGTGATCGCGGCGTCGGTGAGGTGGCCATACGAGACGCTCACGTTCGGCACGAAGCCCGCCTCGGCTGGCTCGTGCGCGTTCATCCCGTCGGAGACCGCGACGAGGAGATCCCGATCGGCCGCGCGGTTCTGGAAGATCGTGAACACGCCGTCGATCGGCAAAACCACGTCCTGTGTCCCGTCGCCGTTGAGATCCCCGATTCGCGGCCCGTGCGGCTCGGCGAGCGTGACGACGTCCCCGACCGCCGCCTCGAACGGGATCTCCGGGTCGACCAGCGCGAAGGTCGGCCCGTCGCGCGCGCCCGTCGCCTCCAGGACGGCCCAGGAGGGTAGCGCGGGCGATGAGCCCGGCAGCGTGCCCGGCGGCACCGGCATCAACAAATCCTGCAGGCCGTCGCCGTTGTAGTCCAGCGGCGTGGCGAGCCGGAAGAACGTGTCCTGATCGCCGAGACCGACCGGGCCGAGGCTGTCGACCGACGGGGCATCGAAGGTCGGCCCCGTGTTGAGGTACGTGCGCAGCCCGCGGTGGCTGAAGCCAGCTTGCACGGCGTCTGGCAGCCCGTCGCCGTTGACGTCGAGGAACACGGTGCGGCCGCCGGGAGGGGGCTGGGGGAGCTCGATGTCGAACACCTCCCAGCTCCCGTCGCGCCGGCGGGTGAGCGCGGCGTAGGTCGACGCGGGGACCATCGTGCCGTCGCTGAACGTGAGCACCGTCGCCACGACGAGATCGACCTTGCTGTCCGCGTTGAGGTCGAGCGTCTGGATCTCCATCTCACAGGGAAACCCGTTGAGCGGATCGAGCGACTCGCCTTCGCGGTCGAACCCCGCCGGCGTCCCGTCGCGCTCCGGCTTCCAGCGGTGAACGAACCACGTCGCCTCGAGCGGGTTCAGGGTTAGCTCGCGGCTGTGATCGTCGCACTGGACCAAGTCGGGCACGCCGTCGCCGTCCACGTCGGCGAGGTGCATCGCGCCCTCGGGCATGCGCAGCCCAGGCGGCGGGACGCGGAGCGGGAACGGCCGGCGGATGCCCGTGTCGTGGACCTCGAAGGTCCGGTCCGGACGGGCCAGCAGCACAAGCCAGGTGTCGGTGGCGCCGTGAACGTCATGGAGCAAGACGTCCATCAGGCCATCCTGGTCGTAATCCAAGGCCGTCCCGAGCTCCGGCTGAAGGATCGTCGGATCGGCGGGCCCGTGGGCATCGGCGACCACCGGCCAATCCTCGAACAGCGCCAGGGTCGCAGGCGCCAGGTGAGCCTCCGACCCGCTCGACCCTTGATTGCGCGCGACGAGCCAGCTTGTCACGGGATTCTGAGGCGTGCTGAGCGCCGCGTGCGCGTCCGGGAGCACGAGGTCGTCGAGCCCGTCGCCGTCGATGTCGAAGAGCATCGGGCTGGCCTTCCTGGAAGTCGGCTTAGGGACGCTCGTCGCGATCCTCCGGAACCCGGTCTCGCCGCGGCTGTACTGAAATCGCGTGGGCGGCTTGCAGACCCCGTCGCCCGCGCACTCCTCGACCTCCGTCAAGAGCGTCCGCCGCGTCGTCTTGCTGACCTCGTACGTGAACCCGTAGCGCCGGACCAGCGTGTCGTCCCGGCCGAGCATCTGGATCTCGGCGAGGCGCAGCGCGCTCTGGAGCGCCATGCCGCCGGCGTAGTGCGCCCGGACCTCGGCCGGCTCCTTCGTCGCGTACACGAACCGAACCGCCCGCGAGGGATCGAGCGACGGCTCTCCCTCGAAGCTGGTGTAGCGGATCTCGTCGAGCGCGTACTCCGCCGTGAAGCCCTCCTCGGCCCCGGCGAAGCAGTACTCGTAGGTCATGGCGTTGCCGCGGCCGTCGCGCGTCTTGGTCGCGAGCCACGCGCGCGGGGCGCCGCCGGGCGCGAGCGGCTTGCCGCTGTCGCCGCGCCCGTACTCGATGACGAGCCCGGACGGCATCATCGCCTCGAAGGAGAGCGCCTCCGCGGGCGCACCCCGCTCCGGAGCGTAATGCCCGACCACCTTGACCATCGTGTCGGGGAACGTCCTGTACTCGATGGTCCCCGGCGCTCGCCCCACCGCGACAAGCCGCTTGCCGTCGAGGCACAGCCCGTCGTCCCCGTCGTACGCCACGCCCCGGATCTCCCCGTCCTGCGCGAGATTCTTTGGACACCGCGTGATCGCGGACAGCCCGGCGACGGAGAACCCCGCCCCGAGGACGCCTTCGCCCGCGGCGCTGTCGTAGTGAAGCGCGAGCCGCGGCGCCACGCCCGCGCGCCCAGGGACCGAGACGAGCGGCAACTCGTAGACCGCCTCTCCCGTGCTCGTGACAGCGAAGGTCCCCGGGATCGCGCCGGCAGCGACGGTCTTCACCCCCGGCGCGCCGCGGGCCACCGGTGGGTCGCCCGCATCTCGCGTCCGGCAGGCAATGGTGCCGTGAGGACGAATCGACGGGAGCTCGGGCGTGCACGTACTACACGCCGCCTGCGCCAGCACGCACACCATGAACATCGCGAGCGGGAACAACGCCCGCACAACGCGTTGTGGAACAGGCATCATCGCAGCCTCCCTCGCGCAGAGGAGCGCACGGAGCTCTCGTGCACGTCAAGCGCAGAGATCTATCCGGCGTCCTCGTCAATGCCAGCGTTGATGCGTCCGTGAACGCATCTGTTGACGGTTCGCGTGAACGCGGTGATGTCGGCGCGCCACCTCACGCGATGAAGCGCGTGTGCGGCTCGTCCCATGGCGAGATACCGTGGCGAGATCGGGCGCAGCGGAGATCGGCGCTCGCGAGGCGCGCGCTCGTCCAGGCGCTGACCGACAGCCAGCGAGCCGACGAACCATCTCCCCTCATCGCGGCACGACCCTCGTCCGAGCTTCAGGCCGGGGTCGCAGCTCGCCAGGCAGGCAGGTGCAACGTTCCCATCGCGCTGCAGTCCCCGCGCCCCCGTCGGCGTCCTCCCGGCCGAGCTTGCGCTCGCTCCCTGCCTTTGCGAGGGTCGGAGCCGGGCCGCCGAGCCCGTCCGAGGGCCACGCCAGATGACCACCAGCGAGATCGCGCTCTTCGTCTACGACAACCTCATGAAAGGCGAGGACCAGCACGAATGGCTCGCAGGCGCCCGCCCCCTCGGAGAGGCGACCACGACCGCCCAGTACGCGCTCGTCGACCTGGGCACGAGCGGCGCCCTCGTCCAGGGCGGGCTCGTCGCCGTGACCGGCGAGCTCTACGCCCTCACGCCCGCCGCGCTCGCCGCGCTCGACGTGCACCGGGGACACCCGATCTTGCACCGGCGCACAACCATCCGCCTCGCCGACGGGCGCGAAGCCGAGGCCTACCTCCTGTCGATGGAGCAGGCAGCAGGGTGCCGGCGCGTCCGCGAAGGCGACTGGCGGAAACGCCGCGGCGCGCCCGGCGCCACACGCACCCGCGACAACAGCCCGCTCGTGAGCTGGGCGAAGCGCCGCTTCGACCCCTCCCGCTGACAGCCCGGCGAGCGCCCCCCCGCGTGACCCGCGCTGCACCATCGCCTCCGGACGGGATCGAACGAGACGAACGCGCCATCCGCTCGAGCGGCGCCTCACCGCGCAGGTGCTAGGGTGCGAGGGAAGCGTGACGAGAAACTCGGAGCATGACCGGCTCCCGGGCGCGACCGGAGAACCCGCATCGGCCGCCACCCTGCTCGCGGACGTAGTGATCCAGGCGTCCGCCGCGCTCTCGGGGAAGCTCGCTCCGGAGGAGCTCCACCGCGCCATCGTCGAGCAGGCCGCCCGGTTGCTCGGCGCCGACCTCTCGCTCCTCCACAGCGCGCCGGCCGGTCGCGCGCTCCCCATCCGCCTGCTCGCTTCCTCCGGCGTGCCCCTCGCGCTCGCCGGGGTCTTCGACGATCTCCCGAGCACCCCGTCGCTGATCCGGCGCGCCGCGGAGAGCCGCCGCATCGAGCACACCGCAGCGGACGAGGCAGACCGCGAGCGCCTCCCCGATGTCCGCGCCATCGAGGCCTCCCTGAGGCCCTGCTGGGTGGTGTCCGCCCCCCTGCTCGGCGCAGATCGGCTGCTCGGCGTCCTCACCTGTGCCTTCGGCGGCCGCACCACGCCGCTACCGGAGCTCCTCCCGCGCGTCCAGGCGCTCGGCGCGCTGTTCGGCCTGGCGCTCGACGGGCCCGAGCGCGAGGCCGAACAGCGCGCCGAGCGCCACCCCCGCGGCGCGCTCGACGACGCCCCGGACGCGGGCCCGCCTTCGCAGCGGCGCGCCGTGGCGCTGCTCGAGGACGCCCGCGCCGAGCTGCGCGAGGCGGACGGCCGCCTCACCGCCGAGCGGCAGTGGCTGCACAGCATCCTCGAGGACTTCCCTGTCGCCATCGCCGTCTTCGATGAGCGCAGCGGCGGCTCGCTCGTCGCCAGCCGCCGCTGCGAGCAGATCTGCGGCGGGCCGCACCCCCTCAAGGTGCCCGCGTCCCCCCGGCGCGCGCTCCTCTGCGCGCCGGGGGGACGGCCGCTCCTGCACCACCAGATGCCCCTCGTCCGAGCGGCGCGCGGCGAGGCGACGACCTGCGAGGAGCTGTGGTTCCGGAAGCCGGACGGGAGCTACGTCCCCGTCGTGGTGAGCGCCGGCCCCATCCGGGACGATCAGGGCACGATCCTCGGGGCCATCGCCAGCTACGAGGACGTCACCCATTTCACGGAGCGCGCGCGGCTCCATCAGGAATGGATCTCGATGGTCGCGCACGACCTCAAGCAGCCGCTCACCGCGATCTCCGCGTACGCCGGCATGCTGCTGCGCCGGTCCCAGGCCGCCGACGCCGCGGGGTGGAGCCAGAAGGTCCTGACCGGCGCCCGCCGCCTCGAGCGGATGATCGAGGACCTGCTCGACGCCTCGAAGATCGAGGCGCGGCGCCTCTCCATCGAGCGGCGGCCGACGGACCTCGTCGCCCACCTCCGCGCCGCCGTCGAGCTCGCAGCCGCCGAGCGGCCGGAGCGCGCCGTCGAGCTCACCACCGACGACGAAGTGCCGCTGGTTCTCGTGGACGCGGCCCGCATGGACCAGGTGATCGGAAACCTCCTCCTCAACGCCGCCAAGTACGGCGATCCCGGCGCGCCGACCCGGGTCGCGCTCTCGCGTCGCGGCGCCGAGGTGGAGATCTCCGTCGAGAACCGCGGGCCGGGCATCCTCCCGGGCGATCTGCAGCGGCTGTTCCAGCGCTTCCAGCGGCTCTCGTCGGGCCAGTCCAGCAACGCCCCGCCGGGCACGGGCCTCGGGCTCTATATCTGCAAGGGCATCGTCGAGGCGCACGGCGGCCGGATCTGGGCGCAGAGCCAGCCGAACGAGACGACGGCGTTCCACTTCACGCTCCCGCTCCCGGAAGCGCCCGCGGGCGACGGCTGACCCGCGGCTGACCCCGTGAACCGCTGCGCCCGTTCGCCGTGACGCCGGTCGCGGGCGCCGCCGCGCCCGCCGCGACCGCTCAGCCGTTCTTGATGCGCGCCACGATGGCGTCCGTGAGCGTCTTCGTGTCCGCCTTGCCGCCGAGGTCGCGGGTGCGCACCCCGTCCGCGTTCAGCGCCCCGTCGATGCCGGCGCGCAGCCGGTCGGCGAGCTCCCGCTTGCCCACGTGGTCGAGCATCATCGCGGCCGCGAGCATGAGCGCGATCGGGTTCGCCACGCCCTTGCCGGCGATGTCCGGCGCCGAGCCGTGCACCGCCTCGAAGATGGCGGCGTTCTGGCCGATGTTGGCCCCCGGCGCCATGCCGAGGCCGCCGATCAGGCCTGCGATCTCGTCCGAGAGGATGTCGCCGAAGAGGTTCGTCGTGACGATGACGTCGAACTGCCACGGGTTCAGCACGAGCTGCATCGCGCACGCGTCCACGATGCGCTCGTCGGTCGCCACGCGGCCCTCGAAGGCCCGGCCCACCTCGCGCGACGTCTCGAGGAAGATGCCGGTGAGCGCCTTCATGATGTTGGCCTTGTGGACGATGGTGACCTTCTTGCGGCCGTGCTTCTCGGCATAGTTGTAGGCGTACTCGGAGATGCGGCGCGAGCCGACCCGGGTGTTCACGCCGGAGCCGATCGCCACCGCGTGCTCGTCGCTCCCGATCGGGATGTAATGCTCGAAGCCCACGTAGAGGCCCTCGAGGTTCTCCCGCACGAGCACGATGTCGATGTTCTCGTAGCGGCCGCCGGGGATCAGCGTGCGCGCGGGGCGCACGTTCGCGAAGAGCTGGAACTCCTGCCGCAGCCGCACGTTCGAGGAGCGGTATCCGCCGCCGATCGGCGTCTCGAGCGGCCCCTTGAGCGCGAGCTGCGTGCGGTGGATGCTGTCGAGCGTGGCCCGCGGGAGCGGATCGCCGAAGTCCTTGACGCCGGCCATGCCGGCCACGCACGTCTCCCACTCGAAAGGCGAGCCGAGCGCGTCGAAGGCGCGCAGCGTCGCCTCCACGATCTCGGGGCCGATGCCGTCACCAGGGATGAGGGTCGCGGTCTGCTTCTGTGATGTCACGGGCTGTGTCTCTCGGGCTCGGGGTCAATCGCGTCGACCAGGAAAGTGGCACGCATAGCCGAGGTCCGCGCCGCGATCTACCTCCCGGGACGGTAGATCGCGCCCTCGACGGAACGCGCGCTGCGCGTTCTGTGTTCTGCGCGCTCCACATGTTTCGATTGTTTCACGCGCTTCCGCGCTGGTCCGCGCACGGCCATGTCGCTCCGCGCTCGTCCGGTTTGTTTCGTGTCGTGGTCCGCGTTGTTTCACGCGCGATTGCCGTCCGAGGCGCAAGTCCCTTGAGGATCCCCGCCGGCGCCCCCATCATGATGCGCCTCCATGATCTGCCCGCGATGCCACCGCGGCTACGCCGACCGTTCCTACGTCTTCTGTCCGGACGACGGCGCCCGCCTGGTTCAGTCCCTGTCGGCCGCGCCGCCCGCGCAGCCGACGCGGCAGTTCGGCGCCGTCCTCGAGGATCGCTACGTGATCCAGGGCTTCATCGGCGCCGGCGGGATGTCGCGCGTGTACCTCGCCGCGGACAGCCGCACGAAGGAGCAGGTAGCGATCAAGATCCTGAACCGCAACTTCGCCGCCGACCGGACCCAGCGGGAGCGGTTCCTCCGCGAGCTCGAGGTGGCGGCCGAGCTCGGGCACCCGAACATCATCCGGGTCCTCGACGCGGGCGAGCGCAAGGACGGGTCTCCCTTCATCGTGCTCGAGCTCCTCACCGGCGAGTCGCTCGGCTCCCTGCTCCGCCGCGAGGTGGCCGTGAGCGAGGCCGTCGCGCTGCCGCTGATCCGCCAGGCGGCGTCGGCGCTCGCCTCCGCGCACGCGGCCGGGATCATCCACCGCGACGTGAAGCCGGACAACATGTTCCTCGTCCGCTCCGCGAGCGGCCCGCGCGTGCTCAAGATGATGGATTTCGGCTTCGCGAAGCTGCGATCGGGCCCCGCGACAGCGGCCGGCCTCGTGCTGGGCACCGTCCCGTACATGGCCCCGGAGCAGGCCCTGGCCGATCCCGTCGACGGCCGGACCGACGTCTACGCGCTCGGCATCACGATGTACCGCATGCTCGCGGGCCAGCTGCCCTTCTCGTCGTCGGACGACGTGGTGGTCGTGGCCCAGCACGCCTGCACCCCGGCTCCCCGGCTAAGCGCGATCCGCCCCGGCATCGATCGGCGGCTCGATGCGCTGGTCGCCACCGCGCTGCGCAAGCTGCCCGGGAACCGCTTCGACTCGATGCAATCGCTCCTGGAGGACGTCGAGCGCATCCTCGGCGCCCGCCCCGGCGAGCCGATCGGGGCGCCGCTCCGGAAGACCCCGGACGTCTACGAGCCGGTGAACCCGGCCGCGCGCGAGGCGCTGAAGTTCCTGCGGCGCCAGCTGCCCTGAAGGGACAGGCGATGTCGCCGGGTAGCGCCGGGCCGCCGTGGCGCCGGCGCGCTGGTCACCGCCCGCTGCCGATCATCGCGCGCCGAGGTCCTCGACGCGGTAGCCGTCCGGATACGTGCGGCTCTTCATCCGGGTGAGCAGGCGCGGCGAGCGCCGGCGGGGCATCGCCCGCAGCACCGGGCCGCGCGCGCGGAGCGCCGCCTCCACCGCGCGGCGCAGCGCGGGCGAGGGCCGCGGCAGCCCGACGGCGTCGAGCAGGCGGTCGTCGATGATCGCATGGATGACCTTCGCCCCGAGGGGCCACAGGGCCCTCGGAAGCACCCAGCTCAGCATGAGGTCCCGCGTCGCGACGGCGAGCTTCCGGTTGTCCTCGGAGAACCGCAGGTGCTCCGCCTCGTAGTCCACGTTGAAGCGCTCGAACGCCTCGTAGCTCGGCGGGATATCCTTGATGTTCATGAGCGTCCCGACGTGCTTCCAGTAGTGGTACTGCGCGAGCTTCTCCTTCTCGGTCAGGTTGCGCCAGGCGAAGCGCTCATTCCAGCGGATGGGCTCGAAGATGAACGTCGACAGCGTGTAGACGTACTCGTCGTTCGGGATCGTGTAGCGCCGGTGCTGCTGGTTCATGCGCCGTAGCGCCGCCCGGCCGCGCTCGCTGTCGTATCCGTTCTCCAGCATCTCGGAGAGGATGAGCACCGTGTCGTCGTAACGCTTCTGGGTGCGCTGCAGGAGCTCCCCTGTCCGCACCAGGAGCCGTGAGCTCCTGGCGATGCCGAAGACACGGAGCAGTGCGACCTCCAGGGCCCGGTGCGTGTCCCAGGGGAAATCATAGCACGTCGACAGAAATACGATCTCCTGATGATCCCTGACGGGATCGAGGTTTGCCTCGATGTGGTCGCGGATCGCATGACGCGATCGCGATCTAGGAGGGGCCCAGCGCATGAAGAACTCCTGGTACATATCCGCTCGATGTCGCCGCTGTATCCATCATACCTCCGCGTATCCTGACGGAAACGTTGATGAGCCGATGGGATGACGATGAGGGCGATGACGACGAGATAAGGTGAGGGCGGACGCCGCGCGGCGGTCCCTGACGTCGGCCAAGGCGGGCCGGGCCCGGCGAGCTGGCTGGTCATGGCGCCGCGCCCGGCCTGGGCAGCGCGCGGCCCGGGCGCTCGCGGGCAGGGGCCGGGGCGTTCGAGGAGCTCAGTCCTGCGGGCGTCAGGGCGTGCGCGACCAGCGCACAGGTGCCACCCTAGCTCCGTGCGGCCTGTCATTGACGACATGATCCAGGAACTCCTCACACGCCATCGGGCGAGCGGCCGGGTGGACCTCAACGACATCGCCGAGGTCATCGACGGCCGCCCGGTCTCGTACGAGGAGGTGGAGCACATCATCGATCGGCTCGAGTCGGAGGGCCTCAGGGTCGCCGAGCCGCTCGACGCGGGCGACGTCGAGGTGCTCCGCGCCGTCCTCGCGAGCGCCAGGCGGCTCGCCGACGAGCTTGGGCGCAGGCCCACCATCGGCGAGATCGCGCTGGCCTGTGGCCATGCCCCGCACGCGGTGCGCCGGGCCCTGGAACAAGCGGGGCGGGTCAAGGCTTGTTGAGAGGGGGCGTGCAGGCCCCGCCGGGCGCGGCGCGGCGAGCTGCGGCGCAGCGCGGCAAGGCGCCCAGCGACGGCTCGCGGAGCAGCGGGCGCAAACAGCGCGAAACAAACAAAACGAAAGGGCAGCTTCGTTGAGGCAAGACCGGAGCTCTACCGCGGTGTTACTATGGAGATGGAGGGGAGCTCTGTAGCCGTAGTCGATTGTTTCATCTACGCATCAGGGGGAAGGAAGGCTGGCCCGATGAACATCACGATCACGTTCCGGCACATGGTGGGTACCGACGCCGTCAAGAAGCACGCTCATGAGAAGGTCGCCAAGCTCCAGAAATTTCTAAGGCAGGCGATGACGGCGCAGGTGACCCTCTCCGTCGAGGGCCTGGTCCACGTCGCCGATGTCCGTATTTCCTCCGGCAGCCTGGCCTTCCAGGCGACCGAGCGGGGTGAGGACATGTACGCTTCGATCGACATGGTCCTCGACAAGCTCGAACGGCAGATCCGCGATGGCAAGGGACACACCATCGCCCGAAAGCGCGGTGGCACGAGCGCCGGCGAGTACGCCGCCGAGGTGGAGCGGGAGGCTGCGGCGCGCTCCAGATCGTGAGCGGTCGCGCGCTGTGTGAGCTGCGCTGCTGAGGCGGCCCCGCTCGCCGCGTGAGCCGCCGGGCGCGCCGGGTGCCTCACATGAGCCGCCCTGCGCGCCCGACGAACCGCCGCGTTCGCTGCCGAGGCGGCCGCGCTCGCTGCCGGCACGGGCGGCCGCGCTCGCCGCGGCGGGCCCGCGCTCGGCGATCCCGCGCGCAACCTGCCTGGGGAGCCCTGCCTCCGGGCGCCGCGCGGCGGTCGACCCGCGGCGACGGCGGCGCGGATGATGACCTCACTCTGGATCGCTCCTCGCGACCGCGTCCTTGAGTCGCGTACCCGAGGGCCACAGGGTACGATGGCGACGTCGGCGCGCTTGGCCCTGGCCGAGCGCAGCGCCCGCCGTGCCACGTGCGCCATCCCAGAGCCCCCTCACCTCGTCAGAGCGCCGAAATCAGCATGCAAGTCTGCGACATCTTGACCGCGCCCCAGGTATCCGTCGCCAGCGAGCAGGAGGGGGTCGTCCGCTCCAAGGCCGACGCGCTCCGCCGGCTCGCAGCCCTGCTCGCGACGGGACAGCAGGGGGTCAAGAGCGAGGACATCGAGCGGGTGCTCGCCGAGCGCGAGCGCCTCCAGTCCACCGGCGTGGGCAGCGGCGTCGCCATCCCCCACGGCGCCATGGAGGGCGTCGAGCGGCTGATCGGCGCGGTCCTGCTCTGCCCGAAGCCGATCGACTTCGACGCGATCGACGGGGCGCCGGTGTCCATCCTCGTCGCCGTGATCGGCCCGAAGCGGGCCACCGGCGAGCACCTCAAGACCCTGGCGCGCATCTCCCGGCTCCTGCGGGACGAGACGTTCAGGAGGCGGTTGCTCGGCGCATCGACCGGGCGGGCGGCGTTCGAGCTCATCGCCGCGGAGGAAGGGAGGTCGGTATCGTGAGCGGCGCACGAGGGAGCAGACAGGAAGGGGACGCGGGCGGCCACGGGGCTCCCCCGGCCGGCGGAGGGCGCGCGGACCGCCCCGCCCTGACGGTGCGGAGCCTGATGGCCGACGAGGGGCTCGGCATCGAGCTCTCGCTGATCGCGGGCGCCGCAGGCCTCGACCGGCCCATCATGAACACCCGCATCCAGAAATCGGGGCTCGCGCTCGTCGGCCACTTCCATGGCATCGTCCCGACCCGGGTGCAGATCCTCGGGCAGACCGAGCTCTCGTTCCTCCACAAGCTCGCGCGCGAGGACCGGCTCCTGTCGCTGCGCGGCTTCTTCGAGCTCGGCCTTTGCTGCGTCATCCTCACGCAGGGCGACCAGCCGTTCGAGACGAACAGCTCCGGGATCGGCTTCTTCCCCGTGCCAGAGCTCGCGCAGTGCGCCGAGGAGTCGGGGACGCCGCTCCTCATCTCGGCGGTGCGGTCGAGCGTCACCATCACCGCGCTGCACGCGCTGCTCGACGACCGCCTGGCGCCGCGCATCCGCCTGCACGGCGTGCTCGTCGACGTCTTCGGCGTGGGCCTCTTGCTCATGGGGTCGAGCGCGATCGGCAAGAGCGAGTGCGCGCTCGACCTCGTGATGCGCGGCCACCGGCTCGTGGCCGACGACGCCGTCGAGTGCGACTACCGCCCGCCCGGGATGGTCTTCGGCTCGCCGGCGGAGCTCCTCCGCTACCACCTCGAGGTGCGCGGCCTCGGTATCCTCAACGTGAAGGATCTCTTCGGCGTCACCTCGATCCGCGAGCGCAAGCGGATCGACGTCGTGGTGAAGCTGGTCGAGTGGTCCAAGGACACCGAGTACGACCGGCTCGGGCTGGACGAGCGGTACCACACGATCCTCGGCGTGAAGATCCGGGAGCTCGTCATCCCGGTGCGTCCGGGCCGCGACATGGCGTCGATCCTGGAGGTCGCCGCCCGCAACGAGCTCCTGAAGAACGCCGGGTTCCACGCGGCGCGCGAGTTCTTCGGCAACGTCGAGGGCGAGCTGCTCGGCGAGCGCTCGCCGGAGGAGTCGTCGGTGCCGCCGCCGGTGCGGTTCGCGGAGGAGGGGGGCCCGCGCAGCGCGGCGCCGCCCGGCCTGCCCCGGCCGCCGCGGCCAGGCCACGGCCAAGACGTGCCGAGCCCGCCGAGCAGCGCCTTCCGGCAGCCCGTGGACCGGGAAAGGCCGCCCCCGGACCGCTCGAGCTCCGGGTTCGTCGCCACGGAGTCCTCCGTGAGCCTGCCGCTGCCGAGGAGGCGAGGATGAGCGGGGGGAGCGGTCAGCAGCCGCCGCCCGAGGGCGCGCCGGGGCGCGTCGTCGTCGTCACGGGGCTCTCCGGCGCGGGCAAGTCCACGGCGCTCCACGCCCTGGAGGACCTTGGCTTCTTCTGCGTCGACAACCTCCCCACCTCGCTCGTCCGGTCGGCGGTCGAGGCGTGCGAGGCGGGCGGGATCACCCGCATCGGGCTCGGCATCGACGTCCGGGTCGGCTCGTTCCTCGCGGGCGCCACGGCGGCGCTCGACTCGATCCGGGTCGGCCGCGACGTGGTGATCCTCTTCCTCGACGCCTCGGACGAGACGCTGCTCCGGCGCTTCAGCGAGACGCGGCGCCCGCACCCGCTGACCACCGGCGGCAGCGGCGCCATCGCGATGCTCGACGGCGTCCTCCTCGAGCGCGAGCGGCTCGCGTCGCTGCGCGCCAGGGCGACCATCGAGCTCGACACGACGCGGCTGTCGACGCACGACCTGCGCCGCGTCGTCCTCGAGCGGCTGCGCCCGGCGAAGGTGGATCTGCCCATCATGTCCACCCGGTTCATCTCGTTCGGTTACAAGTACGGCATCCCGCTCGACGCCGATCTGCTCCTCGACGTCCGCTTCCTCGACAACCCGTATTTCGTCCACGGCCTCCGCGAGCTGACGGGCAACGACGAGCCGGTGCGGGAGTACATCCTGAAGAACCCGGACGCCCTCGAGTTCATCAGCAGGACGGAGCAGCTCCTGTCGTTCTGCATGCCGCGCTACGCCAGCGAGGGAAAGAGCTACCTCACCGTCGGCATCGGGTGCACCGGGGGCCGGCACCGCTCCGTCGTGCTCACCAACGTCCTCAGCGACAGCCTGCGGCGGAAGACCGGGCTCCCGATCACGGTCGTGCATCGAGACGTCGCTCGAGCGAGCGGTAGTATAGTACCCTCGGCGGGCGAGGGGTTGGCCGGGACCCCGAGCGTGGACCTCCGGCTGACGCCGCCTGGGGTGACCGCGCCGGAGTCTCGCCCGGCATCGGGCAAGAGCGTGACGGGGGGCGAGCGGTGACGACCGGGGCGGCAACAAGGCGGTTTACCATCATCAATGTGCGCGGGCTGCACGCGCGCGCCGCGACGAAGCTCGTGCAGCTCGCCGGGCGGTACGACTGCGAGATCTCCCTGACCGGGCCTGATGGGCAGTCGGCCAACGCGAAGAGCGTGATGGGCGTGCTCCTGCTCTGCGGCTCGATGGGCACGCAGATCGAGGTCCGCGCGACCGGCGATCAGGCCGCCGAGGCGGTCTCCGCCATCGGCGAGCTCATCGCCTCGCGCTTCGGAGAGCCCGAGTGACGCGCGGCCCGAGCGCGCTCTCCGCGGGGACCCCGGGCGAACATCCCGTCCCGGCGGACGCCGCTCGCGACGACTCGGCGGCGTCGGGGGTCCGGAGCGACCCGGTGGCGCCCGGCGCCCGGGGCGACTCGACGGCGCCCGGCGCCCGGAGCGACTCGATGGCGCCCGGCCGGAGCGACTCGATGGTGCCCGGCGCCCGGACCGAGACGCTGCGCGGCATCGCCGGATCGCCCGGGGTCGCCATCGGCACCGCCGTCGTGATCGGCGGGCACCGGACGGACCACCCGCGCCGCCGGGTGAGCTCCAGCGAGATCGACGCGGAGGTCGCGCGCTTCGAGGCCGCGGTCGAGCGCGCGCAGGACGAGCTCCGCGACATGTCGAAGCGCCTCGGCAACCACCGCGCCGAGGCGTCGATCCTCGAGGCGTACCTGCTGATGCTCGGCGACGAGACGCTCGCCGACGCCGTGAAGCGCCAGGTCACCGACGAGCGGCGCTGCGCCGAGTGGGCGGTGGTGACCGCGTGCGAGGCGATCGCGGGCCGCTTCGCCGCGCTCGACGACCCGTACCTGCGCGAGCGCAGCCACGACGTCATGTTCGTCGGCGAGCGCCTGCTGCGCGCCTTCAGCCTCCCGCCCCAGGAGCCGCCGTCCTCGCGCGACACGTCGCCGCTCTCCAGCCGCAGCCTGATCGAGCTGCAGAACTCGATCGCCATGCCCGCGACGTTCGGCGCGGCGATCCCGCGCTTCTCCGGGCCGACCATCGTCATCGCGCACGACCTGTCGCCGGCCGACACAACGGCGATGGTCGACGAGCCGGTCGTCGGCTTCGTCACCGAGGTCGGCACCCGCACGAGCCACACCTCGATCATGGCCCGCGCGCTGGAGATCCCGGCCGTGGTGGGCGTCAGCGACGTGCTGCAGCGCGTGATCACGGGCGACGTCGTCGTGATCGACGGCCTGCGCGGCACGGTGATCGTGCGCCCCGGGCCCGCCGAGCTCGCCGAGGCGCGCGCCCGCGCCGAGCGCCACGTCGCGCTCGCCAAGGAGCTCTCGGAGTCGCGCCACCGCGTTGCCCAGTCGAAGGACGGCGTCAAGGTCTCGCTCCGGGCCAACGTCGAGCTCCCGGCCGAGGCGATCCTCGCCCGCGATCAGGGCGCCGACGGCATCGGCCTCTACCGCACCGAGTTCCTCTACATCGACCGCAAGTCGCCGCCCTCCGAGGACCAGCAGTTCGAGATCTTCCGCGCGGTCGTCGAGGCGCTCCGCCCGAAGCCGGTCACGCTGCGCACGTTCGACATCGGCGGCGACAAGTTCGTCTCCACCTTCCAGGTGCCGCCGGAGATGAACCCGATGCTCGGCCTCCGCGCGGTCCGGCTCGCGCTCTCGCGCCCCGACGTCTTCCTCGAGCATCTCCGGGCCATGGTGCGCGCCTCCGCCTACGGCGACGTGCGGATCATGATCCCCATGGTCGCGGGCCTCGGCGAGCTCCGGCAGGTGCGTGCGCTGCTGCACCGCGCGCAGGAGCAGGTGCGCGCGCGCGGCCAGCCGTGCGCCGACGAGATCCCGCTCGGCGTGATGATCGAGGTGCCCGCCGCCGCGATCATGGTCGACCACTTCGCGCGCGAGGCCGCGTTCCTGAGCCTCGGGACGAACGATCTCATCCAGTACGCGCTCGCGGTCGACCGGACCAGCCGCTCGCTCGCTTACCTCGCCTCGCCTTTCGATCCGTCGATCCTCCGGCTGATCACGAAGGTGATCCAGGCGGGGCAGGACTTCAGCCGGCCGGTCTCGATCTGCGGCGCCATGGCGAGCGACCCGCTCGCCGCCCTGCTCCTGCTCGGCCTAGGCATCCGCGACTTCTCGATGGAGGCCGCGGCGATCCCGGAAATCAAGGAGACGCTCCGGCGCGTGTCGCTCGCCGAGGCCGAGGCGGTCGCGGCGGAGGCGCTCGCCTTCGCCACGGCGGAGGAGGTCGAGTGCTGCGTCGCCGCGGCGTTCGCGCCCGATCTCTACGACCTGCTCACGGGAGAGCGCGAGACGAAGTGACCTGCATTGCAGGTCGACCGCCTCGTCGTCTTCACCTCCTTTTCGCTTGAGCTCGCGTTGAGGGCTTCCTAGCGTGACGTCGCTTCATGAAGTCCCATAAAGCCATGGGCGCGGCGCCGGAGGCCACGACACTGCCCTCCGAGGCTCCCCTCTCTCCGGCGCGCGTCGCGACGCGCGCTACGGGCTCGGCGCGCGCAACGCGCGAGACGTCGACCGCGTCCCGCGTCTCGCGCGCGCTCCTGGCCGGCGCGGTGGCGCTCGGCCTGGGCGCGGCGGGCTGCGAGCAGGAGCAGCCGCCCACGCGGCTCGTGGGGCAGGTGCACCTGACGCTGCTCCACACGTCCGACATCCACTCGCGGCTCTTCCCGTACAGCCTGCAGCTCGGCCAGGTCGACGCGGGGCTCGGCCTTGGCGAGGCGACCACGATCGCGAACGTCGGCGGCGCCGCGCGCATGTCCCATATCATCGGCCGCGAGCGCGCGCGGTCGTCGCGGGTGCTGCACCTCGACGGCGGCGACTGCTTCCAGGGCGCGCCGATCTTCAACTTCTACTCGGGCGAGGCGGAGATCCGCACCCTCGGCGCGATGGGCGTCGACGCCATGATCGTCGCCAACCACGAGTTCGACCGCGGCGCGCTCAACCTCGGCATCCAGCTCCAGCAGCACGCCGGCTTCCCCATCCTGGCGGCGAACTACCAGCTCGAGGACCCCGCGCAGCCCGGCGCCTCGCCGCTCGGCGCGATCCTTCAGCCGTTCACGGTCTTCGACCTGGAGGGCCTCCGGGTCGGCGTCATCGGCATGGGCAACCTCTCCAGCCTGACGTCGATCTTCGAGGCGCCGAACCGGCTCGGCATCACCCCGCTGAACACCACCGAGGTCGCCCAGTTCTACGTCGACCTGCTCCGCCCCACGGTGGACGTCATCGTCTTCGTCACGCACCTCGGGCTCGACGTCGACGAGCAGATGATCGAGACGACCACGGGCATCGACGTCGTGCTCGGCGGGCACAACCACATCGTGCTCCAGCCGCCGAAGCGCGTCCGCGACTGCTCGCGGTACTTCGACGAGGAGAAGCAGAGCCACTACATCCTCCTGAACGACGAGCGCTCCCCCGAGCAAGGCGAGAAGCGCCGGCGCTACTGCAGCCCGCGCGACGTGGTCCTCGCGCACTCCGGCGCGTTCGCGAAGTTCGTCGGCCGCCTCGACCTCGTGCTGTCGAAGGACCCCTCGGAGCTCGGCGCGGGCTACGACCCGCTGAACGGCTTCGAGGTGGTCTCGGACCGGTACGAGCTCTTCCCGGTGACCGAGAGCGTGCCCGCCGATCCGATCGTCGCCTCGGTGCTCGAGCCGTACGCGCAGGGGCTCGACGCGCTCGCTAACCTCGATCTCCTCGTCGGCTACGCGCTCGACGGCTCGCGCCGCGTCTCGACCAGCGGCGGCGACTCGCCGCTCGGCAACCTGATCGCCGCGGCGATGTGGCTGCGCCTCGGCATCCAGACCGACTTCGCGCTCACGAACACGACGGGCATCCGCGCCGACCTCGTGCCCGGCCCGGTGACGGTCGAGCAGATGTTCAACATCTTCCCCTTCGACAACTCGATCTCGAAGATGCAGCTCTCCGGGCTGGAGGTGCAGGACCTCTTCGACTTCGTGGCGCGCCGCTCGAGCGGCCGCGGGTGCGTGTCGCAGGCGCAGATCGCGGGCGCGCGGGTCGTCATCAACTGCACCGCGCGCCCTTCCCCGGGCGCCGCGCCCGGCGTCGCGACCCACGTCTACATCGGCGCCCACGAGCCGAAGATCGCGTGCCCGAACGGCGATGCCGACTGCCCGGGCGGCGCGGTGGGCAGCTGCGACGTCGAGGCGAACCGGTGCTGGCAGCCGATCGATCCGATCGCTACCTACGAGCTCGCGACGTCGAACTACCTCGCGCAGGGCGGCAGCGGCTTCCGGGTGCTCCAGCGCAACACGACCCAGTTCGACACCCAGGTGCAGCAGCGCGACGCGCTCATCGACTACATCCGCGCGGGCAGCCCGTGCGGCGCGGGCGAGGACGGCAAGCTCCCGACGTGCCGCGTGGACAGCGACTGCGAGGAGGCCCTCGGCGAGGACTACGTCTGCGCGTGCCCCGAGTCGGTCGTCGAGGGGCCTGTGTGCCGGACCGGCGACGCCCCGTGCTCGGCGGGGGCGTGCGTGCTCGCGCGTTGCCGCGACGACGTGGCCTCCTACCAGCGCGACGTCTGCGCGGCGGCGCCGACGGCCGAGGTGCGACGGCAGTGCGAGAGCGCGCTCTCGCCGTGCAGCGCGGCCGGCGAGCAGTGCAAGTACCTGGCGTGCGTCGACCGACGGCTCGGCAACTTCTCCGACGGCCGCCTGCGGATGGTGGGCCAGTGACGGCGCGGGCGCGGCTCTGGGCGGGGCTCGCGGCGCTCGTGGCCACGGCGCTCGCCGGGTGCGGGAGCGAGGGCGAGCCCCGCCGCGGCGTCTCCAGCTTCTGGGTCAAGATCGAGAGGGTGAACGGGGAGACGCCGCCCTCCGCCGACGAGCCCCTGCCGGCGAACCGCGGCGACACGGTGGACACCTGGGACTTCCGGATCGAGGCGCGCGACCCCGCCGGCCGCAGGGCGCCCTTCGACGGCATGGTCCGGCTCAGCGTCGAGCCCGGGGCCGTGATCGACGTCGAGGCCGCCGAGGAGGGCGTCGCCGTCGGGCGCAACATCCGCCTGCGCGGCGGGGTCGCGGTGGGCGCGGTCCACGTGACGGCGGTCTACGGCCCCACCCGGCTCTGGGCCGAGGACATCGGCTATCTGCCCGCGTCCCGCGGCGACCGGCCCGTGTGCTCGAACGGCGCCAACGACGACGCGCCCGGCGACGTGCTCATCGACTTCCCCGCCGATCCCGGGTGCGCCTTCGCCGACGACGACACCGAGGAGGGGGGCACCTTCAGCGCCGGCGCCTCGGAGCCCGTCGCCTACGCCCTGCCGCGCGTCGCCGACGTCCAGGGCGGCGGCTCGGCGACGCCTTACGCGTTCGAGGGGATCCAGATCAACACCGCGGCCCCCCAGCAGGTCGTCGTCACGCGCGTCGCGAGCGACGGCTTCTACGTCACCGATCTTGCGGGCCAGGACGGCGGCTATAATCACCTCTTCGCGTTCAACTTCAACACGCCTGCCAACATGCGAGTCTGCGATCGGCTCGAGTACCTCGCGGGCACCGTGAACGAGTTCTTCGGCTTCACCGAGCTCTCGTTTCCTTCGTATGAGATCGCGCCCTTCCAGGAGGGCACGGCGTGCCCGGTCCCGGAGCCCCGCGTGCTCGACGGGCGGACGATCGCGGATGCCACGGCCATGGAGCGGATCGAGAGCGGGCTCGTGCGCGTCGAGGGGGTCCACATCAGCAAGAACTTCGGCCCGAAGCCCGCGCGGGACAACGTCTTCGCCGCGGACCAGTCGAACTGCGACCTGAGCGGCGACGGGCAGATCGACTTCGAGAGCCCGGCCGAGGGGAGCTGCGCGAACGCGTGCTCGCGCGACCCCGAATGCAGCGAGTGGACGGGCTACTCCGCGCGCGGCAACTACAAGGTCACGGACGGGTCGAGCATGATCCAGATCCAGACGGGGACGGTGAGCGACTTCGATCCGACCTCGCACCGGGGCCGGGTGCTCGACGCGGTGACTGGCACGCTCCGGAACTTCTCGGGCGGCTCGCTCAACTGGACGATCGAGGCTCGCTGCCCGGACGATCTCGTCTGCGACGCGCCCGGCTGCGCGCCCGCCGTGAAGAGCTCGAAGGAGGCCTGCGTGCGGATGCGCAGCCTCGACGACAACGACGCGGAGACCAACTAGCCCTCTCCTCCTCTCGCCGCGGCCGCGCTGCCCCGCCGCATCACCCAGGCCCCAAGGAAGTCCACCGCCCGCCATGCACCGAAGCGCGCTCCTCGCCCCCGCTGTCTCCGCGGCCCTCCTGCTCACCCTCGCGCCGGCGGCGCTCGCGCAGCCCCAGCCCGGCCCCGCCCAGCCGGCCCCGGCCCCGCCGGCGCCCGCGCCCGCCCAGGCCGCGCCCGCCCAGGCCGCGCCCGCCCAGGCCGCGCCCGCGCCCGCCCAGGCCGCGCCGGCCCCGGAACCCGCCGCGCCGGTCCAGCCGCCTGCCGCGGCGGCCCCGGAGCCCGTCGCGCCGGGCCCGGAGCGCGCCGCGCCGCCGCCGCCCCCGCCGCCGGCGACGCTGCCCCCGGCGTCCACCATGGCGCAGCTGCCGGGCCCGCTGCCGGAAGCGGCGCACGCGGCGGAGGATCCCGTCCGGGTGGGGGACGCCATGGACACACGCCTCACCTGGACCCTCGGCGACGACGACCTGCTCCATGACACGGGCCAGACGACGCCGATCTCGCCGGACCCGAGCATCGGCGACCGGAAGCAATACCGGCTCTTCTTCGACAACCTGAACTCCCGCTTCAGCGGGCGCGAGAACCTGACGCACCTCGCGCTCTACAGGCGGATGCCGGGGTTCATCCGTGGGCTGGACACCGAGGCTTCGCTCGTCCTCCGCATCGACATAGCGGCGCTGTCCAGGAACAACAACAACGTCAATCAGGCGCTCTACGACGCCGGCTCGTTCATCCGCGCCTTCTATCACACGGACGGCAGGGCCGACGGGAAGACCGGGGTGGGCGTCACGCTCTGGCCCCTCGACACCGATCGCTTCCGCCTCGGCTACCTCTACGACATCTCGTGGGGCGGCACGAACGCGTCGATCAACCAGTCGATCTTCCCGCGCATCATCGGCACTGCGCCCGGCGCGAAGGTCCAGTACGACACCGAGCGATTCAGCGTGTATGCCGGGCTCAAGGTCGCCAGCCTGACCCAGACGCAACGGGTGCTCCGCTCCGGGACGAGCGAGGTCGAGCGGGTCAGCATCGCGCAGACGAACTACGGTGTTCTCGTCGGCGGCGGCGCCGAGCTCCACCCCTACGTGCACGCGGACCTCGGCGCCGGCTACTTCCAGCAGGGCAGGTTCGACTGGCCCGACGTCGCGGGCAAGCCGGTCTACACGTACGGCGCCTCCGCCCGCATCGTCGCCCACAAGAAGGGTGAGCCGATCCCGCAGTCGGTGGACTTCCTGCTCTACCGCAACGACCCGAACCGGCCGCAGATCATCTTCAAGCCCGAGACGTACACGCCGGGCAACACGACGTGGGCGGTGAGCCTCGAGGCGTCGAACCTCTTTCAGAACCTCAAGGACTTCGAGTCCGCGGGCGTGACCACCCGCCAGTCGGCCCGCGCCGGGGCCCTCCAGGCGGTCATCAAGTCAGGGTACGCGCGCGCGAGCCTCACCGGCATCTACCGCGATCTGCCGTTCGTGCTGCGCAACCAGCCGAGCTTCATCCCGTTCCAGTCGATCCCTGACGTCCGCGGCGCCTCGACGGCCGACGAGCTGTTCTTCGCCCTGGCCGCCGACTACTACATCGCGTCGGCGCGGCTCACCCCCGGCCTCGGCGCCGGGCTCCAGTTCCCCGCCTCGTTCCGGACGACCTCCTTCGATGCCTTCAGCGCGCCGATCGCCCGCACCGTGGTCGTGCGCGAGCAGGGCAACCTGTCGATCCTCCCTTACAACACGTCCGCTGTCCCCATCGTCCAGGCCCGCGCGAGCCTCAAGTGGGATATCAGCAAGATCCTCTCCGCTGTCGCGTGGGCCCAGTACGTGCGCGACAACAACGGCACCTTCATGGAGCGCGACCCGTCCGAGGGCACGGTGGCGCTGCGCACCTTCGTGAACCCGGACTTCTTCGGCCTCGGGACGAGCGTCCAGGCCCGCTTCTGACGCAGCGGCCGCTGCGCCGCGCGCCCTCCACCGTCAAGCCCTCCACCGTCAAGCCCTCCACCGTCAAGCCCTCCACCGTCAAGCTCGCCGCCGTCGCGCTGCGCGCTCATCGCGGCTGGAACGCCTTGAACGCCGACACGGCCCGCTGCGTCGTGCTCACTGTCTCGACGATGCGAAAGCCGCCGCGCAGGTAGAAGCCCTCGAAGTGGAGGACGCTCTCCCCCTCGGCGGGCTCGATCTCCCAGTAGCGCGAGAGGTCCTTCGACGTGCCGAGGACGGCGATCCGCCGCCACCCGGACGGGATCATGCCAGTCCACTCCGGCCCGCGCTTCTCCGTCAGCTCGAAGTCGTCGCGGCTGTGCTTCACCCGGAAGCTCGCGTCCGGGCCCGAGCCGATGCGCGCGTCGAGCGCGCCCCCGGGCGGCCCCTTGGCCTCCTGATCTTGCCGCCGCGGCCCGCGCTTGCTGACGCGGTAGCTCGCGACCGAGTGCGGATCGAGGTAGTAGGTGCCCCCCTCCTTGCTCGCGCGCAGCCGCCCCGCGTAGATCGCCTGGCGCACGGCGCTCTCCGAGATGCCGAGCTGCTGCGCGGCCTCCGGCACCGTCACCGTGTAGCGCGCCCGCGGCGTGGCCGGCGCGGAGTCGGGCGGCAGCCGCTTGCGCGCCACGCAGTCGAGCATCACGTGGAACGCCGGGTCGCGGTACACGTCGGCAGTCGCGACGCTCCGACCCGCGACAGCGGTCTTGTCCAGCAGCGGGTTCTCCGGGCCGAGGACGAGATCGGTCAGCTCGGCCTCGGACACGGACGGATCCCTGGCCGCCGTCAGCACCCGGCACAGGAACGTCCCGAGCTCGCCGGTCGGCGTCGCGAACTCGACCGTCTCGCCGGACAGCAGCGTGTATTGCGTCTTCATCTCGCCCCTTCGAAGCTCGTCCCGTGCGCTCTCCCGCGCCGCGCGCCGCACGCGTGCCCGGGGCCACGCGAGCCCGATCCGTCCAGAAGGCGGACGAAGTCCCTGGATGGCGCCGTCCCGGCGCCCGCAGGCGGATCTCACCCCACGGGGGTCGCCGCGCCGGCGGAGCCCGCCTCATGGACAGGACCGCCCGCACGTCGCCCCTGGGGCACGCGTTCAGCGCCGCAGCTACGTATTACTGTATGCCCGTTCAGTCAGTTCCGTCTAGTGCCTTCGCGCCCCGGTAGGACAAAGCTCGTCCCGCACCGCGGCGGTTCTCCGTCCGCAACTATCTGAAACGACTCATTTATTCTGCGTGCTTAGAACGCGAGGAGCGCGCGGAAAAATCATCGATGCCCGCCAGGCGGGATGGCTCGGGGCGCCGGCGCTGGCGCGATGCCCGGGCTCGCGGGGGCCGCGCCGGGTATCACCGAGCGCTGTTCAGTGCCCGGGGGCGTGGTCTGTTCAGGGGGTCGGCTTCTGTCGCGTCTCGGCGAGGGCCTGGATCGTGTCGGGGTCGTGGTCGCGGATGAGGTCCACACCGTTGCGCGCGAACTGGACCGCCGCGGCCAGCGCGGTCCGGCTGCGCTCGCGGTCGATGGCCCACGCCGCGTGCCGCACGAGGAGCGCGAGCTGCAGCGCCCGGCCCAGCGTGATCGCCACCCGGCGGGCGCCCGCCTCGAGGCCGTCGCGGTCGGTGGCGGACATCTCCTTGATCCACGCGCGCGCGTGGGACACCGCGCGCGACGCAGCGGTCTCCGCCTCGGCGAGCTTCGGCTCGACCACGCCGGTGAGGAGGCGCGCCACCTCGGCCGCGAGGATGTCGAGCGAGCTGTCCTTCAGGATCACCCGCAGCGCGTCGAGGGAGAGCACGTTGGTCGTGCCCTCCCAGATCGTGAGGACCTGCGCGTCCCGGAGCAGCCGCGGCAGCCCCGTGTCCTCCACGTAGCCGGCCCCGCCGAACGCCTCGAGCACCTCGCTCAGCACCGACACCGCCTGCTTTGCGGTCGTGAGCTTCGTGATCGGGATGATCAGCCGCAGGAGCTTCGCCTCCGACTCGGTGAGCGACCCCGTCTCCTCGCGCCCGAGCAGCTCGATCGCGCGGAAGGTCAGGTGGAAGGCGCCCTCGAACTCGGCCTGGAGCTCGGCGAGCGTGTCCATGTGCAGCGGCTTCTCCGCGAGCGGCGTGCCGAACTGGATCCGGCGCTGGGCGTAGGAGCGCGCCAGCGCGAGCCCCCTGCGCATCCCCGCGATCGCGCTGACGGCGTTCCAGGTGCGGGTGACGTTGAGCATCGGCGCGATCGACCGGACGCCGTTCGACAGGCCCGCGACAGGCGTCGCCAGGGCGCCCTCGAGCGCGATCTCGGCGGTCGGGACCTTGCGGGTGCCGAGCTTGTCCTTCAGCCGGTTGAGCAGGATGCCCTCGCGGCGCCCGCCCTCGCCCGCGAGCTCGAGGTAGAACAGCGCGAGCCCGCGGCTGCCCTCCGGGTTGCCCTCGGGGCGCGCGAGCGCGAGCGCCATGTCGGACGTGGCCGACGAGGCGAACCACTTCGTCCCGTAGAGCCGGTAGGCCCCGTCCGGCCCGGGCCGCGCCACGGTCTCCGTCCGCCCCACGTCCGAGCCGCCGGCCCGCTCCGTCATCCACTGCCCCGACGTCCAGGCGGCGGCGGGGTCGCGGCTCGTCAGCCGGGGCACCGCGCGGTCGATGAGCGCGCGGTTGTCGCTCGCGAGGAGCGTCCGCGCGGCGCCGTCGGTCATCGCGAGCGGGCAGGTGTACACGTCGCTCGACGCGTCGAAGAGGTACGCGAGCGCGAACTGGTGGACGCGCGAGAAGGCGCCGTGCGCCCGCTCGTACGCCGCGGCGACCACCCCGTGCTCGCAGGCGATCCGGGCCGCCTCCTTCCAGAGCTGCGTCACCTCGACCTGGTCGACCCGCTGGCCCCAGGCGTCCCACGACGTGAGCTTCGGCTCGTTGGGGCGGTCCGCGATCTGCAAGCGGTAGAGGTGGCCGCCGGCGAGCTCGCCCATCTCCCGCAGCGAAGGCGTGATCGACGCGGCCACCTCGCGCGGCAGCGCGCGCGAGAGGTAGGACCGCAGCACGCGATCGTCGTCGTACTGGTTCTCGAGCGTGGGGGGGTCTTGATAGAAAGCCACCGGCCGACTCCTGGGTTGGTGCGCCGCAGCCCGAACGATACGACGCGGACCCGTCGATCCGCGCTCCGCGCGCCCCCATGCGGGCGCGCGCGGCGACTCGCAGCCTCAATACAATCGAAGCTACTGAACCCGTCCCACCCGGTTCAACAGGAAGCCGAAGATGCGTCGCGACGACGCAGCGATCGGTGAACCTCTGCTGTCAATTTCAGCGCGATGGCCGGTTTCTGTGCGCTATCCGGGTGCCTTGTCGCACGAAAAGAAGCGCAAGTCGCTCTATGTGCGGTTCTTGACTTCTCCGATGCACCAATGCATATGGCTGCCGGTGAAGCTCTCGAACAAGGGTCGCTACGGTGTGCGCGCATTGTTCGATATCGCCTTCCATAACGACGGGCGGCCGACCCAGATCCGGGAGATCTCGGAGCGAGAGCTCATCCCGGCGCGCTTCCTCGAGCAGATCTTCCAGGATCTGAAGAAGGCCGGGCTCATCAGCTCGAAGCGGGGGCCGCGCGGCGGCTACCACCTCGCGCGGCCCGCGAGCGAGATCAGCCTGGGGGACGTCGTCCGCGCCCTGGAGGGGCCGGTCGCGGTGATCGCGCCGGACGATGAAGGCAGCCCGGAGAGCTCGCCGCTCGACCCGCCCACGGCCGTGTTCCACGATCTCGCGACCGCGATCGAACGCTGTTTCGACGCGGTGTCCATCGCCGACGTCTGCGAGCGCGGCGTCGAGCTCGGCGTGCGCCGCAAGGGGCGGCCGGAGCGATCGACCTACGTGATCTGAGCCGACAGCCATGAGAAGCCCCGACCGAGCCGCCCCGTCCACCGGCGTCCCCGCAACCGCGGAGGACGCGGCCCAGCTGCCGCCGCTGCCGTCGCACCCGCGCGTCGTCGACAGCGTGCTCGACCTCGTGGGCGACACGCCGCTCTTCGAGATCCGCCGCATCGACGCGGCGACGCCCCGGGGACGCGTGTTCGGCAAGGCCGAGCAGCACAACCCGGGCGGCTCGCTGAAGGACCGGATCTGCCTCGCGATGGTCGAGGGCGCCGAGGAGCGCGGGCTGCTCGGCGCGGGCGGGGGCGGCGTGGTGATCGAGCCGACGTCGGGGAACACCGGGATCGGGCTCGCGATCGTGTGCGCGGCCAAGGGGTACCGGTGCATCCTGACGATGCCGGCGAGCATGAGCCTCGAGCGGCGCCAGCTCCTCGAGGCCTACGGCGCGGAGGTGGTGCTGACCGAGCCCGAGCTGCAGATGGAGGGCGCGATCGACAAGGCCCGCGAGCTCGCGGCCGAGATCCCGGGCGCGATCATCCTCAGCCAGTTCGACAACCCCGACAACCCGCGGGTCCACGCGGAGACGACGGCGCGGGAGATCCTGCACGCGATGGCCGGCCTGGACGCGCCCGGGCGGCCCGGCCCGCGGCAGTCGCTGGCGATCGACGCGTTCGTCGCCGGCGTGGGGACGGGCGGCTCGGTGAGCGGGGTCGGGCGCGTGCTCAAGCGGCTGCGCGCCGCGACGCGCGTCATCGCGGTGGAGCCCGAGTCGTGCGCGACGATCTCGCGCGGCGAGCGCGGGCCGACGAAGATCCAGGGGCTCGCGGCCGGGTTCGTCCCCGAGAACTACGATCCGCGCGTGGTGGACGAGGTGCGCACGGTCAGCGATCGCGCCGCGTACGAGACGAAGGTGGCGCTCGCGCGGCAAGAGGGGCTGCTGGTCGGCATCAGCGCGGGCGCCGCGGTGCGGGTGGCGCTCGACGTCGCCCGCGAGCTCGGCCCGGAAGCGAACGTCGTGACCGTCCTCTGCGACACGGGCGAGCGGTACTTCAGCCTGGACGAGTACTTCCGATGAGCGGCGGCGACGGCGAGACGGTCCGCGGGTGCGTGCTCCTCGTCGGCGCGGGGGGGATCGGCGGGCCCGCCGCGCTCGCGCTGGCCGCGGGGGGCGTGCGCGAGCTACGGGTCGCCGACGACGACGAGGTCGAGCTCACCAACCTGCACCGGCAGATCCTGTTCGACGACGACGACGTCGGCCGCCCGAAGCTCGAAGCCTTCGCCGAGGCGCTGCGCCGCCGCTTCCCCAGGCTCCGCGTCGACCGTCGGTTCGGCCGCTTCACGCCGAGCGCGGCGGCGGCCCTGATGCCGGGCGTCTCGGTCGTCGTGGACGCGACCGACAACTTCGCGTCGCGGTTCCTGATCGCCGACGTGTGCCGACTCACCAGGACGCCGGTGGTGCACGCGGCGGCGGTTCGCTGGCGCGCGACGGTGATGGCGGTCGCGGCGGGCGGGGGGCCCTGCTACCGCTGCCTGTTCGAGGACCTGCCGACCGGGGAGGCGCCGGATTGCGCGACGGCCGGGGTGGCGGGCCCTGTGTGCGGCGTGGCGGGCGCGATCGCGGCGGACCGGGCGCTCGCGATCTTGAAGGGCGACACCTCGATCTTCGGCCGGATCGCGACCTACGACGGGCTCACGGACACGCTGCGGAGCGTGCCCGTCGCCGCGAGGTCCGCCTGCGCCCTCTGCGGCGATCGCGCCGCGATCTCGACCATCGACGCATCCCGTTACGTGAACTCGTGTGCTGCGCAAGGGGACCGCGCAAGCGGATCCCCGACCCATGTTGAAGGGGACCGCGCAAGCGGATCCCCGACCCATGTTGAAGGGGACCGCGCAAGCGGATCCCCGACCCATGTTGAAGGGGACCGCGCAAGCGGATCCCCGACCCATGTTGAAGGGGACCGCGCAAGCGGATCCCCGACCCATGTTGAAGGGGACCGCGAGAGCGGCTCCCCGACCCACGTTGAAGGGGACCGCGCAAGCGGATCCCCGACCCGCGTTGAAGGGGACCGCGAGAGCGGCTCCCCGACCCAAGTCGAAAGGAGCCGCGAGAGCGGCTCCCCGATCCATCTCAACACTGGAGAGCAAGACCATGGCTGACACCGCGACCGTCCGCATCCCGACCCCGCTCCGCACCCTCACCGGCGGACAGGACGAGGTCAAAGCCGCCGGCGGCACCGTCGGCGAGCTCATCGAGAACCTCGAGAAGAGCTACCCGGGCATCCGCGACCGACTCCTCGACGACAAGGGGGTTCGGCGCTTCGTGAACATCTTCGTCGGCGACGAGGACATCCGCTTCCTCGACGGGCTGAAGACGCCGGTGAAGGGCGGCGATCAGGTCGCGATCGTGCCCGCGATCGCCGGGGGCTGAGGTGGACGACCCGCGCTATCTCCGCCAGGTGCTGCTCGCGGAGATCGGTCCAGAGGGGCAGGCGAGGCTCGGGGCGGCGACGGCGCGCGTGCTCGGAGGCGACGGCGACGCCCCGCCGCTCGCGCACGAGGTGGCGGAGCGCTACGCGCGCGGCGCCGGGTTCGGCGCGCTCGCGGAGGGCGCGATCGATCTCGCCGCGCTCGCGCCCGCGGACCTCGTGACCTCGCCGCCCGCGCGGGCGGTGCTCGCCGGCGCCCGCGCGGCGCTCGCCGAGATGCGCGCCGCGCTCGGCCTGGGCAGCGCGCGGCAGGGGCGCGCGGGGGAGGGCGGCCCGTGAGGCACGCGCTCGTCCGCTCCCGCCGGATGGCGTCGGTCATCGACGCCGTGGGCGACACGCCGCTCGTGCGCCTCTCGCGCATCGGCCGCGAGACGCCGTCGGTCGAGGTGTACGCCAAGCTCGAGTTCACGAACCCCGGCGGCTCGGTGAAGGACCGCGCCGCGCTGCGGATGATGAGCCGCGCGGCCGCGGACGGCCGCCTGACCACCCAGAAGACGCTCATCGACTCGACGAGCGGCAACACAGGCGTCGCCTACTCCCTCTTCGGCGCGGCGATGGGCTTCAAGGTCGCGCTCGTCATGCCGTCGAACGTGTCCAAGGCGCGCAAGGACATCGCGCGCGCGTTCGGCACGGAGCTCATCTTCAGCGACCCGATGGAGGGCTCCGACGGCGCGATCCGCCTCGTGCGCGAGCTGGTCGAGAAGGACCCGGAGAAGTACTTCTACCCGGACCAGTACTCGAACGAGGACAACCCGCTCGCCCACTACCACGGCACGGCGCGGGAGATCCTCGACGCTGTCGGCGACAGGATCACGCACTTCGTGGCCGGGGTCGGCACGAGCGGCACCATCGTCGGGACGAGCCGCAGGCTCCGGGAGCACCACCGGCCGATCCGCTGCATCGCGGTGGAGCCCGAGGACGCGCTCCACGGGCTGGAGGGGCTCAAGCACCTGCCGAGCTCCCTGGTCCCCGCCATCCACGACGCGGCCGCGTACCACGAGACGATGCGGATCTCGACGGAGCAGGGCTGGGACATGTCCGATCGCCTCGCGCGCGAGGAGGCGCTGCACGTGGGGCACTCGGGCGGCGCGGCCGTCTTCGCGGCCTTCGAGGTGGCGAAGCGCCTTCA
This sequence comes from Sorangium sp. So ce1128, assembly GCA_051717205.1. Lineage (GTDB taxonomy): Bacteria > Myxococcota_A > Polyangia > Polyangiales > Polyangiaceae > Sorangium. The sequence goes on along the minus strand of CP181432.1, from coordinate 10,893,230 downwards.
CAGCGAACAGCAGGGCGGGTGCGTCGTGGCGATTGTCCCGGACCGGGGCGACCGCTATTTTGCGCCCATGAAATGGGAGAAACGTTACATATGGTGATGTCGTCTCACCCGTGGACCGCCGGCGGGGTCGTCCTCAAGGCGAGCGTGCTCGCGGCGGTCGAGGCCGAGGCGCTCGCCGGCTACGCGCGCGACGAGGAGGCCTGCGGCTACCTGAAGGGTCCCGCGGGCGAGCCGCTGCTCTGCGACGAGCACGTCCGGATGGAGAACATCGCGAACAAGCTCCACGCGGTCGATCCGGAGCGGTATTTCCGGACGGCGCGGACCTTCTTCGACTTCAACGGCAAGCGCTTCTCCGATGCCGTCGAGAAGGGCGCCTCGGAGGGGCGCCCCGTGAAGGTGCTTTACCACTCCCACCTCGACGCGGGCGCCTACTTCAGCCCGACCGACGCCGCCATGATGAGCGGCGGCGAGCCGCCGGCCGAGGAAGGGGGCCAGATCGTGATGGGGCCCGGGCCGGCGTTCCCGCTCGCGTTCCTCGTCTCGAGCGTGCGCGGCGGCTCCGGCGAGGGGCGTCCCGAGGGGGCGCCCCGCATCGCCGAGCACCGCCTCTTCGTGTGGGACGGCGCCGCGTTCGTCGCGTCGACGTTCTCCGTCGTCGAGTGATCTCATCGCGCCGGGGCCCGCGTCTTTCGCCCTCGCGCTGCCCGCATCCGCTTGCAGGGGTTCTGCACCCGAGGCCCAGAGAGGCCGAATCTGTAGTCGTCACTTGATCATCGAAGGAGTTGTCTAAATGTCAGGTTTTGTTGTCTGGTTCACCGGTTTGAGCGGCGCGGGCAAGAGCACGCTCGCGGCGATGCTCTCGGCCGAGCTCCGCGCCCGCTCCGTCCACGTGGAGGTGCTCGACGGCGACGAGGTGCGCACGAACCTCTCGAAGGGCCTCGGGTTCTCCAAGGAGGACCGCGATACGAACATCCGGCGGATCGGATACGTGGCGAAGCTCATCGCCCGGTCGGGCGCATGCGCGATGACCGCAGCCATCAGCCCTTACAAGGCGATCCGCGACGAGCAGCGGGCCCAGACGCCCCGCTTCGTCGAGGTGTACTGCTCCTGCACGATCCCGGTGCTCACCGAGCGCGACGCGAAGGGGCTCTACAAGAAGGCGCTCGCGGGCGAGATCAAGAACTTCACGGGCATCGACGACCCGTACGAGGCGCCCGAGAACCCCGAGGTGGTCGTCCACACCGACAAGGAGACCAAGGAGGAGAGCCTCGCGAAGATCCTCGCGAAGCTCGAGGAGCTCGGGTACATCCCGCGCCGCGGCGCCGCTGTCGCGGTCTCCGGCGCCGCCGCCACGGGGGCTGCCGCGGGCGGCCGCGGGCTCATCGCGCCGCACGGCGGCGAGCTCGTGAACCGGTGGGTCGAGGGCGCGGAGAAGGCGTCGCTCGCGGAGCGGGCGAAGGGGCTGCCGGTCATCGAGCTCGACGAGCGCACGGAGAGCGACGTCGAGATGATCGCGGTCGGCGCGTTCTCGCCGCTGCGCGGCTTCATGAACTCGAAGGACTACCTGCGCGTCGTGCGGGAGATGCGGCTCGAGAACGGCCTGCCGTGGTCGATGCCGATCACGCTCGCCGTCTCGGAGCAGGCGGCCGAGGGGCTCCGCGTGGGCGCCGAGGCGGCGCTCCGCACGCGCGACGGCCGCATCGTCGCGGTCATCGAGGTGAGCGACAAGTGGCGGCCGAACAAGGAGCTCGAGGCGCAGGAGGTCTTCCGGACGACCGAGACGAAGCACCCGGGCGTCGCATACCTGATGAGCACGGGCCCCGTGTACGTCGGCGGCGAGATCCGCGTGCTGGAGCGGCCGGTCGAGTCGCCGTTCCCGGCGTACCACCGGGACCCGGCGGTGACGCGGGCGTACTTCGCGGAGAAGGGGTGGCGCCGCATCGTCGGGTTCCAGACGCGCAACCCGATCCACCGGGCGCACGAGTACATCACCAAGACGGCGCTGGAGATCTGCGACGGGCTGATGATCCACCCGCTCGTCGGCGCGACCAAGTCGGACGACATCCCGGCGGACGTCCGGATGCGCTGTTACGAGGAGCTCATCGCGAAGTACTATGTGAAGGACCGCGTGCTCCTCTCGATCTACCCGGCGGCGATGCGCTACGCGGGCCCGCGCGAGGCGATCTTCCACGCGCTCGCGCGCAAGAACTACGGCTGCTCGCACTTCATCGTGGGGCGCGACCACGCCGGCGTCGGCAGCTACTACGGCACGTACGACGCGCAGGAGATCTTCAATGTCTTCAGCCCCGGCGAGCTCGGCATCACCACGCTCAACTTCGAGAACGCGTTCTACTCGACCGTTGTCGGAGCGATGGCCACGGCGAAGACGGCGCCTGGCGATGCGTCGACGCAGGTCAACCTGTCCGGGACGAAGGTGCGCGAGCTGCTCCAGCGGGGCGAGCTGCCGCCGCCGGAGTTCTCCCGCCCGGAGGTCGCGCGCATCCTCATCGAGGCGATGCGCAGCTCGTCGTAGCCCTTCCGGCCTGACGGCAGCGGCGCGCGGGATCGTCGAGCGGGGCCGCCGCGCGGCTTCAGGCATGGCGCGCCTCACGCGTACGGCGCGCGCCGCGGTCCTCACGCTGCTGGCCGCGCTCGCCGGGCTCTCCGCGGGGGCGCCGGCGCGCGCGGACCTCAGCGACGACGCCGCGCGCGTCGCGCGGATGTGGTCGCTCTCCGGCGCGCGCGTCGCGCGCCTGCCCCCCCTCTTCATCGAGCACGGCCGCACCAGGCTGGTCGCGATCAACCCGCCGCCCGCCGGCGCGGCCGGCGCGGCCGGCACATCCGGCGCGACCGGCACGGCCGGTACACCCGGCGCGGCCGGCGCGAAGGCGGCCGAGTGCCTCACGGCCGCGTTCCTCGCGCCCCGCATCGTGGAGTTCACGCTGGAGACCTCGCCCCTCGCGGGCGACGTCTCCGCCCTCGAGGGCCTCGTTCAGCGGCTGCGCGGCCGGGACCCCGACGAGGAGCGCCGCGTCCACAGCGTCGCCGGGGCCGCGGTGATCACGCGGTGCGGGCCCGCGCGCGAGGAGCTCGGCCGCGTCGCGGTCGAGGTGCTCTCGCCGCGCGGCGCCTTCGACGTGGTCGTCGCGGCGTCGAGCGGGCCGCCCGAGCGCATCGAGTCGATCCTGCCGGAGCGCGCGTTCGGGCCCGTGGCGCCGCGCGGCGACCCGGGGCGGCCGGCCGAGCCCGGTCCGCTCGATGCCCGGGTCGCGCGGGCCGCGCGCCGCGCGCGGGCGGAAGGGGCGCTCCGCGTCGTGCCGACCGACATGAGCTCCTCGGTGGTCGGGACCGGGCAGTTCTCGGTCAAGCTCGCCGAGGGGTGTCACCGGCTCGACCTGATGGCCGAGGTGCCGAGCGCCACGGTGCGCCGCGCGACAGATCTCGACGCCGAGGCGCGCGAGGCGGGCACGGGGAGGCTGCTCGACCGCGACAGGTCCGACGCGCCCGACGCGCGGCTCGACTTCTGCCTCGGTGAGCCGGGCGTCGTCGAGCTGCCGTTTCTCGGGGCCGCGGGCCCGGTGAAGGTCGTGCTGTCCGACGCGCAGTGGCCGATGCCCCCGTTCGTGCCGGGGCACTTCGGCGCGCGCGCCCGGGGCAACCTGGCCGCCGCGCTGCACCGCCGCCACGCCCCCGCGCCGCGCGCGCAGCCGATCGCCGAGGCCGTCGGCGCGCAGGGCGACACGCTGGTCCCCGTCCAGGTCGAGCCGGGCCGCTGCTACTTCGCCGCCGCGGCGCTGGTCCGGGGCGAGCTGCGGGCGCTGCGGCTCTCCGTCGAGCTGGGCGACCACGCCGGGCGCGACGACGCCGGGGACAGCAGCGAGGGCGCCGGCGTGGCCTTCTGCTCCGAGCTCGAGGAGAGCGCCGCCCTCCGCGTGGGCGCGCGGGGCAGCTCGCCGGTCTGGGTGCTCGCGGTCTGGCCGATGGACTGACGTCAGCGCGGAGGAGCGAGAGATGTGAACCACAGAGGCGCAGAGGCACAGAGGAGAGAGAAGAACGGAGCAGAAAATTCTCTCTCTTTTCTCTCCTCTGTGCCTCTGTGGTTGATTCTTCTTTGTTTGCTCGAATCTCGCCCGGCGCGCGCTGTCACCCCGCCTCGCGCCGCCCTCTCGGGCGGCGCTCGGGGACCGGCTCCGACCTGGGGCCGGCCACGGCGCCCGACTGGGCCCGCTCCGGCAGGAGCTGGCGGAGCTGCCAGGCCTGCAGGCACGCGCGCCGCTCCGCGTCCCGCAGCGCGTGCTGGTGCTGGCCCATCATGAACGCCGGCACGACCAGCATGAACAGGGTCGTCAGCGTCAGCGCCGTCATCGTCGGGATCCTCGAGTGCTCGACGGCCTGGGGCAGGATGATCATCGCCCCGTCCGTGAACTCGTACGAGGGGGGCAGGAGGCCCGAGTACTCGATCCACGCGGCGGCCAGCACCGCGGCGCAGCCGGTCACGACGACGGCGACGCGGTACGCCGTCCGGTACGTGAACGAGTTTCCGTACGTGAAGATCACGAGGAGCATCGGCATGAAGAGCAGCGGCCCGAAGCCGCGCCCGATGCACAGGAAGCTCAGCACGTTGAAGACGAACCCGGCGTAGGCGTACCACTCCGCCGCCGGGCGGTGGACGACGCGCGCGGCGACGCGCTTCATCAGCGCCGCCAGGGCGGTGAAGACCAGGATGCAGGCGAAGACCTGCCACTCGCGGATGCCCAGCCACACCGCGGCCACGAGCGTCGCGATCGCGGTCGCGAGCAGCTCGGCGCGGATGCCCGCGTGCAGCTGCAGCCGGTGCCGCGCCGCCGCGGCCGCGTCCAGCTCGGCGAGCACCTCCTGCGGCATCTCGCGCGGCGGCTCGGTCAGGATGCGCCGGAGCGTCTCCAGGGCGCGCTCGTTCGACGGGTCGAGGGCGAGCGCCTGGCCGACCTCGCTGAGCAGCGTCTTGCGGGCGCTCTCGGCCTCCTTCCCGCCGTCGAGCGCCTTCGCGATCTTCTCCTCGGCCATGCCCGCGTGCCGCGCGGCGAGGCCGCGGCGCAGCTCGACGTCCTTGTCGCCGTCGAGGAAGCGCTCGACCGCCTCGTAGAGCGCGCGCGCCGTCGGGTAGCGCTCGGCCGGCTCGCGCCGCGTCGCCTTCACGCAGATGGCGTCGAGCTCCGGGGGCACCCCTCGCTCGGGCGCGCGCACCGACGCCCGGGCGTCGGCGCCGTGGATGAGCGAGTCGAGCATCTCGGTGCGGTCCTTCTTCGGGTGCAGCGGCTTCAGCGTGAGGAGCTCGAAGAGGATCGCCCCGAGCGAGTAGACGTCGCTGCGCGCGTCGAGCGTGTCGACGCACCCCTGCGCCTGCTCCGGCGACATGTAGCCGAGGGTCCCGAGCACGTCGCCCGGGATGGTCCTCGTGCTCATCGGATCCTCCCCCATGTCGATCGTCTGGAGCGGCGTGTCGATGAGCTTGGCGACGCCCCAGTCGAGCAGGTACACCTCGCCGAAGTCGCCGAGCATGATGTTGGCCGGCTTGAGGTCGCGGTGGAGCACGCCGCGCGAGTGCGCGAAGTCCACGGCGATGCAGATGGACGAGAACGCGGTGAGCAGCTTGCGGCGCGAGAAGCTCTGGAGCGCGGCCGCGTCGCCCTCGCGCAGCTCGTTCAGGATCCTCGACAGCGTGAGGCCCCGGAGGCGCTTCATCGTGAAGTACGCCGAGCCCTTGGCGTCCACGCCGAGGTCGTAGACGGGCACGATCGAGGGGTGCTCGAGCTGGCCCTGCACCCGGGCCTCGCGGATGAACCGGTGGCGGAGGGTCGTGTCGCCCTGGTGCTCCGCGCGGATGACCTTCATGGCCACGTCGCGGCCGATGCGGCGGTCCCTGCAGAAGTGGACCTCCCCCATCCCCCCGACGCCGAGCAGCGAGCGCACCTCGTAGCGAGGCCCGTCGCTGGCGATGTCGGACAGCTCCGCCCGGGCGCGGCCGGGGTTGACCGGCGTGGGGCTCTGGCCGAGCGAATCTCCGCCCTTTCCGCGAGATTTTCGCATCTCGGGGAGCTGCTCGAGCGTCTCGAAGTCGTCGTCGAACAGAGCCATGGCCTTCGGGAAGCCAGGCTCAGTCGCGCCGTGCCAGCAAAACCCCACACCGGCAGGGCTCCGCGTGCGACCCCGGGCCTCTCTACTGACGGCCACGAGCTGCGCTGCGGATCGCTGGGCTTCCTTGAGGGAAGGATCTCGTATCGGGTGGTGATGTCAACGGGGTGCTGCGTCCGTGCATGACAGCGGGCGAGCCGTGCGGCCCCGCGTCCGATCTCGCCCAGTCGGGGTGAAGGCGTGCGATCCGCGTGAAATGAAGGTCGATGTCGGGTGCTCAGCGACGCGCGTCGCGCCGCGAGCATGAGGGTTTTGCGGCGCGCTGGCGGCGCGCGCTCGGTGTGCCTCAGCACATGGATCATGCGTGTCTGGAGATCGCCGCGCGCCGCGCGCCGCCATCGACGAGCGGTGGAGTCAGCGCGGAGCGCGCCGCGTCGCGGGAGATCTCCGCGAGGCCCCGGCCGGGGCGCGGCGCGCTCGACGCGCTCAACGTCCGACGAGCGCGAGCAGCGTCTTCTTGTTCGTCAGGCCGACGTGCCGCCCGAGCGGCGCGCCGTTCTGGAACGCGACCACCGTCGGCAGCCCGCGGATCTCGAACTGCTTCGCGGCCGCGGGCGACTCGTCGACGTCGAGCTTGACCACCTTGACCTGGCCCGCCGTCTCCGCCGCGATCTCCTCGACGATCGGCGCGAGCCGCTTGCAGGGGGCGCACCAGGACGCGGAGAAGTCGACGAGCACCGGTGTGTCCGTCTCCAGAACCTCTCGAGCGAAACTCAGATCGTTGACCTCAATGACGTTCTTGCTGCCCATGGCGCTGTCCTTTCAGTGCATCTCGGGGATGAGCGGCGCTGGTCGCGATGCGCCGGCCCGGTGCCGGCCTGCTCCTCGACAGCCACGCTCGCATCAACTGTTATAGGCACGGTTTCAGTTTCCGCCAGGGGAGGGGGCGCCTCCGCCCGGGCCGGGCCCGGCGCGATCAGTCGGCCCTGGAGGGCGCCGGGCGGCCGAGGTGCTGCGCCCGGAGCGCGATGTCCGCGACGGTCTTGTGCGCGAGGCCGCGCAGCAGCCCCTCGTTGGCCGCCTCGGCGACCTCGTCGAACGCCCGCTGGATCCCCGCGCCGATCGGGCACTTCGCGTTCGGCTCGCACGGGCTCGGGGCGATGGCGCCCTCCGGCTCCACGGCGGCGTACACCTCGCTCAGCCGGATCGCCTTCGCCGGCCTGGCCAGGCGATAGCCGCCGGAGCGGCCCTCCCGCGCCTCGATGAGCCCGGCCTGCGACAGCCGGGCGAGGATGCGCCGCAGGAACGCCGGGTTCGTGTTGATGCTCGCCGAGAGCGCGTCGCTCGCGCAGCTCTCGCCGGTCTGCGCGAGCAGCGCGAGGGCGTGCGTGGCGATGGCGAAGCGACCCGAGGACATCGAAGGGCTCCTCGCGGACATCTGAGTGTTCCGGGGGTTCCCGTGTCAAGGCGCCGGGCGCGCGCAGTCGCCGTGGTCCCCCTCGGCGGGCCGGGCGCTCCTCAGGGCGCCCTGGCGGACGTCCGGGTCAGCACGAGCGCCTCCCCCTTGCCCGCGGCGAGCCTGAGCTCGATGGAGGCGGGGACGGGCGCCGGGCCGGCGCAGCGGCTGTCGGACACGACGTGGCGCGCGCGCGCGAGCGAGCTCTCCCCCGTCGAGGTGTCGACCAGCCGCAGGTCGACGCCGGCGCCCTCGGCGTCGAGCGCCGCGATGACCTCGGCGCACGTGTTGGCCGGGATCTGGAGCGGGAGGATCTTGAGGCGCGCAGCGTCGAGCGCCACGGCCTGCGCCCCGGCGGCCGCCGCGGCGCCCGTCGCGCCTGTCGCGCTCATGCGCCCGAGCAGCCGCGCGGCGGCGATCGGGTGGGCCACGAGCGCCGGCGGGGCCTCGGGCTCCCTGCGCACCTCGACGGCGAAGGGGCCAGGCTGCGCCATCGACTCGACGTCGACCCGGGCGGGGCCGCCGCCGCCGCAGGTGAAGAGCGTCGCCTGGGCGCCGCCCCGGGCGCGGCCGAGCAGGGCGTGGGCGTCGCTCCAGAGCTCCGCGAGCACGTCGGCGAGCGGCTTGCCGGCGAGCACGTCGATCCGGGCGCAGCCGGCCGGCAGCTCGATCGGCAGCGTCGTCCGGCTGCCGAGCCGCGCGGCCCCGGTCGACACGCGCGGCGCGCCGTAGCCGCGGCTCGCGAGCGCCCGGCCGTGCGCCGCCCTCACCTCGGCGAGATCGCGGCCCTCGGTCACGCGCTCGATCGGCGTGGCCCCGGAGATCTCCGCCTCGGCCCCCGGCTGCGAGCGGCCGACGACCACGGCCACGAGGCCCTGCGTGCCGCGCGAGCGGATCGCGATCGAGAGCTCGATCGAGGCCGTCGAGCAGAGGAGCAGGGTGCGATCCTGGCCCCGCTCCCGGGCGCGCGCGACGATCCTGCCTGTCTCGTCCTCCGCGACCACCTCGAGCGAGGCGACCTCGTCGCTCGGCGAGACGAGCACGTCGACGCAGCGGCCGCCGTCGAGGGGGACGCCGATCCGGCTCGCCGTCCGCGAGCCCACGGGGAGCGCGACGCGCCGGACGTCCTCCCAGCGCGCGCCGATCGCGCCGCGGTGCGCCCTGACCTTCGCCTCCAGGCCGGGCCACGACTCGAGCCGGCCGCTCTCGTCGCCGGCCCTGCCGCGCGCGCCGACGGCGCGGGCGACGGCGTCCGCCGCCTTCTCCGGGACGCCCTGCACGCCGACGCTCACCGCCCCGGCGCCCGACATGACGCGCGCCATGACGTAGAGCCGCCGCGGGTGCGGCGGGCAGACGAGGATGGAGGCGCGCGCATCGGCGGCCTCGTCCGTGGAGAAGGCGCTGCCGTCGTCCTCGAAGGCGAACAGGTCGACATCGCCGATCGTCGGCGACACGCGCGCCATCGCGAGAATGCACTCGCCCGCGGGCACCTCGACGAAGGCGCCGAGGCGATCGCCCTCGGACAGCATGTCCGCGCCGACCACCCGGAGGGGGCCCGCGCCGGCCTGGGCGGCGCGCCCGGCGTCCCGGCCGAGCAGGGAGCTGCCGTCGATGCGGTCCGGCAACGCGCGCAGCACCTCCGGCGCCGGCGTGCCCGACGAGGCGGTCGCCCCGGCGCGGCAGGCGGGCGCGGCGGCGAGCAGGGCCGCGAGCGCCCAGCCCGCTCGGGCGGGCGACAGGCGGGGCGCGGAGGGCAGCGAGGGAGCGGGCGAGGGGAGGTACGCGGGGTGTCGGGGACGCAAGGTCGTGGGCTCGTCGGGGCGCTCGCTCGTCGGGGCGCTCTCCAGAGAGACGAGGTTTTACTTCAGCGCGGCTACGGCATCCAGGGCGCGCCGGTCGCCGCCCGTCGCCGCCTCACGCCTCGTCGCCTCCGCGCAGATCCGCCCGAGCGTCCGGACCGCGTGCTCGATGAGGTCGGTGAACGGGTAGCCGCAGTTCACCCGGATGTAGTTCGAGAACCGGTGCTTGGCCGAGAAGATGGGCCCCGGCGCGACGCTGATGCCGTGCTCGAGCGCGCGCTCGTTCACCTCCAGCGCGCTCGCGCCGGGCGGCAGCTCGACCCAGAGCACGAACCCGCCCGCGGGGCGCGAGACCCGGGTGCCGGGGGGGAAGTGCTCGGCGATCGCCTCGCTCATGCGCGCGACCTGGGCGGCGAGGCGGCGCCGGAGCGTCCGCAGGTGGTGGTCGTACCCGCCGTTCTCGAGGAACTCGGCGATCGCCATCTGCGGCAGGGTCGCGCACGCCACGCTCTGCCCGAACTTGAGCTGCTCGACCTCGTCGCGGAAGCGGCCGGGCGCCGTCCAGCCGACCCGGTAGCCCGGGGCCATCGTCTTCGAGAACGACGAGCAGAGCATCACGAGCCCCTTGCGATCGAACGCCTTGGCCGGGCGGGGGCGGACGTCGCCGAAGTGCAGGTCGCCGTAGATGTCGTCCTCGATGAGCGGCACCTCGCGGCGCGCGAGCATCGCGACCAGCCGCTCCTTCGCCTCGTCGGGCATGGCGCTGCCGAGGGGGTTATTGAAGTTCGGGATCGCGAGGCACGCCTTGATGCGGTGGCGGCCCAGCATCTCCTCGAGGACGTCGAGGTCCATGCCCGTGCGGGGGTTCGATGGGACCTCGAGCGCCTTGATGCCGAGGCTCTCGATGAGCTGGAGGAGCCCGTAGTACGCCGGCGACTCCAGCGCGACGGTGTCGCCGCGGCGCGCGACAGCGCGCAGGCACAGGTGGAGCGCCTCCATGGCGCCGACCGTGGTCACGATGTCGTCGGCGGCGAGCGCGACGCCCCACTCGACCGAGCGCCTGGAGATCTGCCGCCGCAGCGCCGGCAGGCCGGGCGGCGGGTCGTACGAGATGCCCGCGCCGCCCGCGCTTCGCGCGATCGCGCTGAGGATGCGGTTCAGCTTCTCGGTGGGCAGGAGCTCGGGGCTCTGGCACGCGGCGCCGAAAGGGACGATGTGCGGATCGCGCGTGGCCCGGTACATCTTCGTGACCAGGGCCTTCACGCTGACGCGCGTGGCGGTGGTGCAGGCGCGCGCGGCCCGCGGCTCGGGCAGCACCGAGACCCGGCGGGCGCGGACGTAGTGCCCCGACTGCGGGCGCGCCTCGACGAGCCCGCGGTTCTCGAGCTGCAGGTACGCCTGCAGCACCGTCGCGACGCTGACGCCCTGCTGCCGGCTGAGCCGCCGCACCGACGGGATCCGGTCGCCCGGCCGCAGCGTGCCGCGCGCGATCAGGTCGGCGATGTGCGCGGCCACGCGGTCGTAGAGGTGGGCATCGTCCTGAGGATCGAGGGGCGCCTGCGCGTACACGAGGGGAGAGTGTACAGCCGGGCGACCCCTGCGGCACCGGTACAGCAGCCGGGCGTGAGGACCAGCACAGTCGGCTATTCCTGCAACTGTACTGGCCTCAATGCAGACGAGACTGCCTCTGTGCCGGTCGCCCGCCAGGGCGCAAGCTCCCGCACATGAAATTGACCTCACTTGTTCCGGAGGCGCAGTCGCGCTTCCGAGATGCCGCGCGGATCGAGCTGGGAAAGGGGGGCCTGTGGACGCACCGGCTCCGGGGAGGCCCGCTCCTCCTGAGCTGTACCTCCGGCTCGGTCTGGATCACGCGCGAGGGAGCGCCGGACGACGTGGTGCTGGAGGCGGGGGCCAGCTACGGCGGCGAGGGGCGAGGGCTGCTCGTGGTGGAGGCGCTCGAGCCGGCGCGGATCGCGGTGGACGCGGGCGGGGCCGGGAAGGCGTTGCGGGCGGCGCTCGCGAGGGCGCGGGGGAGCTGGCTCGTGCTGCTCTCGCTGGCGGCGCTCTACGTCGTCTGGGGCTCGACGTACCTGGCGGTCTCGGTGGCGCTCGAGACGCTGCCGCCGTTCCTGCTGGCGGGGGTGCGCTTCGTGACCGCGGGCGCGCTGCTGTACGGGGCGCTCCGGCTGCGCGGAGTCCCCCGGCCGACGCTGCGGCAGTGGGGGGCGGCGGCGAAGGTGGGGGTGCTGCTGCTCGTCGGCGGCAACGGGCTCGTCGTTGTCTCGCAGCAGTGGGTGAGCTCCGGTGTCGCCGCGGTCGTCGTGTCCACGATGCCGCTCTGGCTGGCGCTGTTCACCACCGTGCGGGCCGCGCGGGGCGGCGCGCCCGGCCCACGCGGCGCGCCGGAGGTCTCCCGGGGCGAGTGGGTCGGGCTCCTGGTCGGGTTCGCGGGCGCGGCGCTGCTCCACCTCGGCGGCGACCTCCACGCGGAGCACGCCGGCGCGCTCCTCATCGTGCTGGCCCCCGTCGCGTGGGCGCTCGGCTCGCTGTACAGCCGCACGACGCCCCTGCCCGAGGGCCCGATGGCGGTCGCGGCGGAGATGCTGTCCGGCGGCGCGGTGATGCTCGGGATCAGCGCGCTCTCGGGCGAGCAGCTGGCCGCGGCGCCTTCCTCGCGGTCGCTGCTCGCGCTCGCCTATCTCGTGGTGTTCGGCTCGATCGTGGGCCTCAGCGCTTACACGTTCCTGCTCAGGAACACGCGCCCGGCGATCGCGACGAGCTATGCCTACGTGAACCCGATCGTCGCCATCGCGCTCGGCATCGCGCTCGGCGACGAGCGCGCCTCCGCGGCGACGTGGGCGGCGGCCGCCATCATCGGCGCCGGCGTCGTCATCGTCTCGCGCGCACGCCACTAAAGCGCCGCTCTGCTCCGCTTGCTCCTGGCGCGCGCCGTCCACCGTAGGCAATGCGGGGGGCGCCGTGTAGTGTGCGCGGCCAGGAGGCGAGTAGATGAAGAGAGGGTTCCGGCTGCTCGGATGGGCGCTGCTCCTCCCGGGCGCGACCTCGTCGTGCGGCGGCGACATCGGCGGCGGCGCGACGGTCGGCGCGGCGTCGTCGGGCGGCGGCGACGGCGGCGGCGGCGCGAGCGCGGTGACGAGCTCCAGCTCGAGCGGCGGCGAGGGCGGCGCCGCCGTCGCCGTGGGCAGCGGGGGAGCCGGCGCGGGCCCGACGGGCGAGTGCGCGCAGCTGGCGCCCGGGCCCCTCGCGCCGACCCTGGTCACGGACGTGCTCAGCGGCAGCGCGGACTTCGCGTTCGACGGCCAGGGCCACCTCGTCGCCAAGCAGGGGCCGAACCTCATTCGCTATGACGCCACGGGACAGACGTCGAACTTCGCGTCTCTGCCGGGCACCGTGCACGGGCTGAGGTACCGGCCCGACGGGACCCTCGTGGCCGCGCGGCCGGATCAGGGGACCGTCGTCCAGATCTCGCCCACCGGCATCGTCGACGACTACGTGGAAAATCTCGCCGCGCCCAACGGCCTCTCCGCGGACGCGGACGGCAATGTCTGGGCGACGGAGCTCGCCGGCAACCGGGTGATTCGACTCGCCCCGGACGCCACGGTCGAGGTGATCGCGACCGGCGAGCCCGAGGTAAACCAGCCGAGCGGCGTCGTCTTCGACCCGGCACGGAAGGTAGTCTTCTACACGAACTCCGCCGCCGGCGAGATCCGCAGGATCGATCTCGCCGCGGCCGGCGCGCGGCCGGCGCTCGTGACCACGGTGCCGTCGGCCGCGCTCGACGGGCTCGTCCTCGATACGTGCGGTCACCTCTACACGGTCGATAGCAAGGACCGGGAGCTCTATCGCGTGCAGCTCGACGCTGGCGGCGCGGCCCTGGGAGAGCCGGAGCTCCTGGCCACGTTCCCCACCTCGGTCGCCAATGCGCAGTTCGGATCGGGCCCCGGCTTCAATGCGAAGACCCTTTACGTCGGCGGCGCGGCCGGATCCATCTACGCTGTTGCCCTCGGCATCGTCGGCGCGCCCGTCCCCGCGCCGCCAGAAGCGCCCTGATGAGCGCTTCTTGGCGGCGCGCTGGGACGCGGGTTCAGCGGGCGCCCTCGGCCGCGGCGACTTCGCCCTTCTTGAGCTTCCCTTGAAGCTCGCCGAGCTTCCCGGCGGTCCGCTCGAGGGCGCGCGCGGTGTTCTCGAGCGCGATCCGCCCATACCCGATGGCCACCTCTGCCCAGGAGGTGCCCAGCGCGCGCAGCGTCTCGACAAGCGGCGGCTTGGCTGCCGGCGTCGAGGCGCTCGCGTCCACCTGCTCCGCCGGGGCGGCGCTCCCGTTCACGCTGTTCGCGGCCTTCGGTTCGGTGATGCTCTGGGTCTCACTCATGATCTGCCTCCCACCTTCGTTATGTCCCCCCGCGATGCACGCGGGCGTACAGAGATGATGAATCGGACGACGAAACGAGCGATGGCCCCCTCGCCCCGCGCGTCGCCCGCTCCCGCAGGCTCGCGAGACGCGATGTGCACTGGAGCGCGGAGGCCTCGTACGCGACCATGCCAGGGGACGAGGCCGGCTTTGCGGCTTCGTCGGAGGCATCAATGCGTCGCCACGACACTGCGACGCGATGCGTTAACTGTCAAGGCCCGATGTCGATTTTGTTGCAGTCGTTTTTCACTCGGTTGTTTGATGAGGACGCTGCGGCGGCCATCGCGTTCGCTCGGCAGGTCAAAGAAGGGAGTTTCCCTATGTCGCTAGCGCGCTCGAACAAGGCGGCGCCTTCAAGGCTCTTCGGGCTTCTCATGGTGCTGTTGTTGCTCGCGGTCCCGTGGCTGGCGCTGGGGCAGCCGGCGGCCGAGCCGACGGGAGCGCCTGCCGCGGGCGCAGCGCCCGCGGCGCCGGCGGCGAAACCGGGCGCCGCGGCGCCGGCCCGCGGGGCCGCGCTGCCGCCGGACTCGTGGGCCGGTCAGCTGGAGATGCTCTCGCGCTGGGTCGAGGAGCGCGGCGCCGCGGGGGAGTGCGCTGAGCGCTGTTACGCGCTTGATCGGCTGCGCATCACCGGCGCGGTGGGCGAGGGGCCGCTCCAGTTCGAGCTCTCGGGCGGCGTGCTCGCGGACGGCCCCGTGGCCGTGCCGCTCTTCGGGCCGCCGGAGCACGTCCGCATCGAGGCCGTGCTCGACGATGGGAGGCCCGCGTCGCGCCGCGAGGCCGCGCCGATCAGCTTCGAGGAGGGCCATTACTACCTCTGGACCGCAGCGCGCCGCTTCGTGCTCCGGGGCACGCTGTCGCTCGAGGGCGACCTCACGCTCCTCGTGGCCGGTCCGCTCAACTCGTTCGAGGCCGACGTGACCGGCGGCTCGGTCGCGGAGGGCGCGCGGCTCTCGGGGCTCTCGGGGGCGACGCTCCACTTCAGCCCCGACGGGGGCGCGGCGGCGCAGAGCGCGGGTCCCACTGTCTTCCAGCTCTCGCGCGCGGTGCGGGTGGGGCGCGAGATCGGCTTCGAGTACCGGCTCGTCATGCGGTCGGGCAGCGATCTCGGCGTCGTGCGCCTGCCGCTCGCGTTCGGGGAGAAGGTGCTCGACGTCTCGGGCGCGAGCGGCTTCCGGATCGAGGGCAGCGAGCTCGTGCTGCCCACCTCGGGCCGCAGCGCGGAGATGAAGATCTCGGGCACGCTCCCGAAGGTCGGCGCCTTCTCGCCCGATCCGCGCTCTGCCTACGAGTGGTGGCTTTTCGAGTCCGACGCGGAGCACCGGCTCACCGTCAAGGGCGCGCGCCAGGTCGACGCGGCCGAGTCGCCGATCCCGCGGACCCAGGCGACGTCGCGGCTCTTGCTCGTGCAGCGGGGGCAGAGCGTCGAGGTCAACGTCGAGCCGCTCGCTGGCGTCGAGGTGCTCGCCGCGGTGGTGCGCGAGCACCGCCGCACCCTGGTCCTGACCGAGCGCGGAGACCTCGTGGCCGACGACGCGCTGAGCTACGAGAACAACGGCATCGACTACCTGCCCTACGCGCCCGGCGGGCGGCCGATCTACCTCGCCACCGACGGCAAGGCGCAGCGGATCATGCACCAGGGCGCGGCGGCGGAGGAGGTCCTCGTCCCCCTGCAGACGGGGAGCCACACGATCCAGGTGCAGTCGCTGGCGCAGGCGTCGGTGCGGCCGCTCGGCGGATCCATGGAGCTGCCGATGCCGAGCTACCCGCTCACCGCGAGCCAGCTCGGGCTCACGGTCGGGCTGCCCGAGCGCGTGCTGCCGCTCGCGCTGCTCGGCGGCGACCGGCCGGTGTGGTTCGCGGACGCGGGCGACGCCGTCGCCGTGGTGATCGGCTTCGTGGCGGCGTGGATCGCCGTCCGCCCCGGCGCGGCGACGAGCCGTGGTCGCCTGCGCGCGCTGCGGGTGCTGGGCGGGCTGGTCATGGCGGGGCTGTGGTTCGTGGCGCCCGCGACGTTCGTGGCGCTCCTCGTCGGGATCGTCACGGCGGCGGCGGCGTGGCTCGTGGGGCGGCTCTTCCGGGGCACGAGCCGCGCTGTCGCGATGGTGGTGCTGCTCGGCCTGGGCGGCCTGGCGCTGCTTATCGGGCTCTTCGCTGTCTCGGCGGGGCGCTACCAGGGGGAGCGATGGAACACCGCGTACGAGGAGAACGCGTCGGCGCCCTCGTCCGCGCGCAGGGCCAAGGACGACGACCAGGCCAAGGGAGGCGGCTCCCTCGCGCCCGGCGGCGCCGTGCTGGAGGGGGTGACGCCTGTCGCGCTGGGGCTCCCGAGCTACGCGCGGAACCTGCACGTGAGCCGCGAGCTCGTCACGCGGGACCGCGCGTTCCGCCCCGTGCTCGTCTACACGACGTCCTCGGCGCTCGTGCCGCTCGCGCTCCTGTGGCTGGCGGGGGTGGCGGTGCTCCTCACCGCGCACCGCGCGCCGCTCATGGAGCTCTACCGGCGCGCGGCCACGCGCCTGGCGCGCAGGCCCGAGGACGGCCAGGACATCGACCGGCGCGGGGGCGGCGGCAGGTCGCACGGCAGCGGGCGGCCCGCGGCAGAGCCCCAGGGGCCGCTCGGCTGAGACGCCGAGATGGAGAGCAGCTCATGACCGACCCGCAGGCTCGTGACGCGCGAGGTCTGGGACGCGGGCGCCGAGCGCTGCTGGTCGCGGCTCGAGGCGCTGCTCGACGAGCTCGAGGTGCGCGCGCCGCGCGACGGGTTCTGGGTCGGCGACGCGCTCTCGGTCGCGGACCTCTCGCTCTTCGCCCACCTGCGCAGCCTCTGCATCGACCTGACGCCGTGGCAGCAGGGGGCCGTCCGCCGCCGCGCGGCGCTGAGCGCGTACCTCGACCGGGTGGACGCGCGCACGTCGGGCGGGGCGGCCGCGCGCGCGGCGTGAGCGAGCGGGCCGCGCGCTCGGTGCGCCGCGCTGACGATCGGTGATATCACCCGAGCATGAGGTGGTCGCCTCGTCTCCTCGTGGCCGTCGCGCTCCTCGCGCTTGTCGCGCTGCGCGTCGCCCAGCTGAGCCCTCCCGGCGTCGTCCCGGCCAGCGCCCCGCCCGAGGTGTTCTCGGCCGAGCGGGCCAGGGAGCACCTCGCGCGCATCGCCGCGGAGCCGCGCCCGACCGGCTCCGCGGCGCACCGGCGGGCGCGCGACTACCTGCTCGCGGAGCTCTCGAAGCTCGGCGTGCAGCCCGAGGTCCAGAGCACCTCGGTGCTCAGCAGGCAGTGGGGCCTGCCGTACGACGCCGCGCACGTCGAGAACATCGTGGCGCGGCTGCCGGGCGCGGACAGCACCCGGGCGGTCGCGCTCGTCGCGCACTACGACTCCGTGCCCGGCAGCCCCGGGGCCGCCGACGACGGCAGCGGGGTCGCGGCGCTGCTGGAGACGCTTCGCGCGCTGCGGAGCGGCGCCCCGCTGCGCAACGACGTGCTGCTCCTGTTCACGGACGCGGAGGAGGGCGGCATCCTCGGGGGCAAGGCGTTCATGGACGAGCACCCGCTGCGCGGCGAGGTGGGCATCGCGCTCAACTTCGACGCCCGCGGGGCCGGCGGCGTTGTCGCTATGTTCGACACAGGGCCCGGGGACGCCTGGCCCGTCCGCGAGCTCGCCCGCGCCGCGCCCTACCCGGTGGCGTCGTCGCTCTTCCCCGAGGTCGCGCGGCGCATGGGCCACAGCACCGACCTCAGCGTGTTCAAGAGGGCCGGGATCCCCGGGCTGAACTTCGCCTTCAGCGACGGCGCCGCGCACTACCACGCGCCGTCCGACACAGTGACCAACCTCGATCTCCGGAGCGTGCAGCACGCCGGGGACTACGCGCTGTCGCTCGCGCGGCGCTTCGGCGCGCTCGACCTCGGGCGCCTGGGCGTCGAGAACGCGGTGTACTTCAACACCTGGGGCGCCCACCTCGTCTCGCATCCGACCAGCTGGGTGCCCCCGATCGCCGCCCTGGTCGCCTGCCTTTTCGCGGGGGTGGCGGCGGCGGCGCGGCGGCGGCGGGTCGCCTCGCTGGGCCGGATCGCCGCGGGATCGCTCGGCTTTCTGGCGCTGCTGCTCGGCGTCTCCGCCGCGGCGGGCGGGCTTGCGTGGGCGCTGCGGCGCGCGCACCCGGTGCTGCGGGCGATGCCGTTCGAGCCGTACAACGCGTCCGCGTACCGGCTCGCGCTCGCGCTCGCCGCGCTCGCGGGCGCCGCGGCGGGCTACCGGCTCCTCCGGAGGCGCCTCGGGGGCTGCGAGGTCGCCCTCGGCGCGCTGCTCGTCTGGCTGCTGCTCCTCGTGGCGGCGAGCCTCTCCATGCCCGGCGCGAGCTTCTATTTCGCCTGGCCGCTCGCGTCCGCGCTGCTGGGCCTTGCGGCCGTGACGATCCGGCGCGGCGACGCGCCGCCCACGTGGACCGACGCCGCGCTCCTCGTGGCCGCCGCGGCGCCGGCGGTCGCGGTCGCCGTGCCCGGCCCATACCTGCTCTTCGTCGCGCTGGGGCTGCCGTCGGCGGCGGCGCCGGCCCTCGCCGTGGCGCTCGTCTTCGGGCTGTTCCTGCCGCACGCCGAGCTCCTCGGCGGCGGCCGCTCGCGGTCGCTCGCGCTCGCCTTCGGGGTGCCGGCGGTCGCGGCGCTCGCCGTCGCCTGCGCGACTGGCGGCTTCACCGAGGCGCGACCCCGGCCGGCGAGCCTCGCCTATGCGCTCGACGCGGCCGCCGGCGAGGCGCACTGGCTCTCGGCCGACCGGGACCTCGATCCGTGGACCGCCGCGTACTTCCCGGACGATCGCGCGCAGGCGCCCTCGTTCGCGGTGCCGTTCGTGCGCCTGACCCGCCAGAGCGCGGCGCCGGTCGCCGCGCTCCCGCCGCCCGCGCTCACGGTGCTCAGCGATGTAACGAGCGGGGGCGTGCGGGCGCTCCGGCTCCGCGTGGCGTCGCCGCGGGGAGCGCCCTGGCTGCTCGCGGAGGTCGCGTCACCGACCGAGGTGCTGCGCGCGGAGGTGGACGGCCGGCGCGTGGAGGAGTCGGTCCGGGGGGCGCAGGCCAGGCGGGATGTCCGCTGGGGGTTCACCTACATGGGATTGCCCGCGGGAGGCATCGAGTGGTCGCTGGAGGTCGAGGCGTCCGGGCCGGTCGAGATCCGGTTGATGGACCAGACCTACGAGCTCCCGCGAGAGCTCGTGCGAGCGGCGCGGCCCAGGGAGCTCATGGGGGGGCCGTATCGGCTCGCGGATTCGACGTTCGTCAGCGGGGCGTTCTGGCTTTGAGCTGCGCGTCGGCCTGATTCTGGGCTGGCGGCGCGGGAGGGCTTGCCAGGCTGACCGGCCCCCGGGGAGGGTGGTCGTCGCGCGGGGCAGGGACGGGCAGAACTCGCGTGGGACGTCCTGCGCCCGACGTGCTGCGCACGCCGGACACAGGACGTCAATTGCGCTCAAACATCAGCCCGTCCCCGCCCCGCGCGACGACCACCCTCCCCGGGGGCCTACCGCGGGCACGGAAGACGGGACGAGCCTGGGCGCGGGATCGAGAAACGTGAACGAGCGCTTGAGAGAAGAGACCATCTCTCCTCTCTCTTGGCGTTCTTGGCGCTCTTGGCGGCTTTTACTCTTCCGATCAGTCGACGAAGATCGGCTCGCAGTTCGTGAACGCGAGCGACGACTGGACGACGAAGTTCGACTCGGTCGTGTGGCGCTCGGCGTGGAAGAAGTCGAGCGCGTACTCCTGGCCGGGGGCGATGCCGAGCTCGGAGGCCTTCTCGTCGAGATCGAGCTCGTCCGTCTGCGGGCCGTGGAGGCCGCCGAGGTCGATGGCGAGCCTGTTGTTGATGAACACCCAGAGATCGTCGTCGCCGGTGAACGAGAAGACCTCGCCGCCCTTGTATACGAACTTCATGTGGAGCTCGAACGTGAAGTGATAGTTGTGCTCCCTGCCCTCGTTGCCGAAGCCCTCCTCGTCGATGGGGAAGAAGGCCCGGTTGTCGTAGGTGGCGATGCCGTCCGCATCGACCGTGGGGGTGATCGTGAACTCGATCGGCATGTTCACCCCCTGGACGTCGCGGTACCACTGATTGAACTCATCCGGCCCGGTCGTGTGCTCGGTCCCCCCCTGGTGCGCATAGACGGGCTTCTGATCCTGGCCCAGCTCGCGCTCGACGATGCCCTTCAGGCCCCTGCCCTGGAACGTCTCGAAGTCAGGGTGCCCGTCGCCGCCGCTGTAGGCGCGGAAGTCGCGCACGATGCCCGTGAGCTTCGCGTCGCATCCGCTGCCGCTGCCGCTGCCATTGCCGCTGCCAGCGCCCGGCCCCGCCGCCACGCCGCTCCCGAAGTCGTCACCGCCCGCGCCCGACCCGTTCCCGGCGCCGGCGCCCGTGTCCCCCGAGCCGCTCGCCGCGCTGTCGCCACCGCCACAGGCGACCCCGGTTAAACCCAGCAGCGTTGCGAGCAGAACATACCAGTTCGATTGCAGCCGAAGCATGCGAAGTCTCCTTTTTAAGCGCGTTGCGCGTGGTGCACGTGACAGGCGCCAGGGCAGCCAAACCAAACAGCGGCCGAGGGCGCAAGTGAGAAAGCGATCCTATCCCGTCGCAATGTCGAGGCGACGTACAAATTCATCTCCATGCGACGGCGCAGGACGCTGTCGATACGCCGATATGTAGGTTCGTTATCGAGAGCCGCCGCCGCAGTGGGCGCCCAGGCGCCGCGACAGCTCGGGCGGGAGGCGCTCGCAGAAGCCCTCCGGCCTGGGCAACGGCTCGCGCCGCGCTGTATGCCAGAAAAGCACCGGGCCGAGCCGGCGAGCCCGCGCGTCCTTCATGAGCGCCGCCATGGCCTTGCCTGTATAGACCGGCTCCAGCGAGATGCCCTCGGCCGCGAGCGCCTCGCAGGCGGCGAGCGACTCGGGCGTGGGCGAGCCGTAGCCGCGGCCCAGGTGGCCGTGGACGAGGTCGAGCGGCGCGGCGGGCGGCACGGGCGCGACGCCCGCGCGCGCGAGGAACGCGCGGAGCTCGGCCGTGAGGGCGCGCAGGCGGAGGCGCGAGGCGAGGAGGCGCTCGACCACGGCGACGGCGACGACCCGCGAGCGCAGGCCGCCGAGCGCGAGGCCGACGGCGAGCCCGGCGGCGGTGCCGCCGGAGCCGAGCGCTACATAGACGCGCGCGGGCTCGGGGAGCTCGCCGGCCCGGACCTGCGCGCACAGCTCGAGCGCCGCGCGCGCGGCGCCCACCATGCCGAGCGCCGACGTGCCGCCGAGCGGGACGATCGCGGCGCCGTCGCCATCCCGCGCGCGGAGCGGCAGGAAGAGCGACGGGCGCGCGAGCGCGAGCGCGAGCCGCGAGCGATAGAAGCGGACCGAGGCCGGCCCCGAGGCGATGAACGCGAGGTTGTCGACCACGCTCCTCGACAGGTCGGTCCAGAACAGGTGCGCGTGAACCCGCCGGCCGAGCCGCTCCGCCGCGACGACGAGCGCCGCCACGTTGCCCGAGCCGATGCCGCCCGCCGCGGACCACGCCGCCGCCGTCGACAGCGGCGGCGCAGCGAGCAGGTAGTCGAGCTTCCGCATCTTCATCCCGCCGTGGCGGGGCTCGCACAGGTCGTCGCGCTTGATCCCCAGGAAATCAAGGCCCAGCGCGGCGGCGAGCCGCGGCAGCGCCGCGACAGGCGAGGGCCCGGCGACCCAGCCGAGGCGGGGGATGCGGTCGATCATCCGGAGGGCGGCGACGTCGCGCAACGAGGCACCTCGCGAAGGCGGCGGTCAGCGTTCAGCGTCAGCGATCGGCTTCAGCCCGGCGCGCCGGCGCGCTGCCCCGCGAGCACCGCGTCCGGCTCCAGCACGAGGAGGCGCACGCGCCCGGTGGCGCAGAGCCGGCCCTCCTCGTCGCGCACCGAGGCCTCCCACACCTGCGTGCGCCGGCCGCGGTCGAGCGGCCGCGCGGTGGCGCGGAGCCGCCCCGACCGGACCGCGCGCAGGAAGCTCGTGTGGTTCTCGAGCCCCACGACCGAGCGGCCCTCCGGCAAGGCGTGGAGCGCCGCGCCGATCGACGCCAGCGTCTCGACGATGCCGGCGTGGACGCCGCCGTGCACGACGCCGTAGGCCTGCCGGTGCTGCGGCCCTATGTCGAGCTCGGCCTCCACCTCGTCGCGCGTGGCGCGGATCAGCCGCAGGCCCATGGCGTTGATCCAGCCGTCGATGCCGGCGGCGTTGAGCGCGGCGGCGAAGTCCTCAAGGTCCCCTTCGGCCATGGAGGCAGCCTAGTACACGCGCCGCCTGGATCGTCCGGCGATTTCTCCCCGGGGCGCGCGGGCGCGTCAGCCGGAGGGCTTCGCCGTGAGGAGATCGGCGAACTCCTCGCGCAGCTTCGACTTCAGGAACTTGCCGGTCGAGGTGCGCGGGATCCGCTCGACGAACAGGTACTCGTCAGGGAGCCAGAACTTCGCGAACCGGGGCTCGAGGTGGGCGCGGAGCTCTTCCTTCGACGCTGTCTGCCCCTGCCGCAGCACGACGGCCGCGAGCGGGCGTTCGCTCCAGACCGGGTGGCGCGCCGCGAACACAGCGGCCTCGAGGACCGCGGGGTGGCTCATCAGCGCGTTCTCGAGCGCCACCGAGCTGATCCACTCGCCGCCCGACTTGATCACGTCCTTCGAGCGATCCGTGATGCGCATGTACCCCTCGCCGTCGATCGTCACCACGTCGCCGGTCTTGAACCAACCGTCCTTCGTGAAGCGATCCTCGCCCTCGTCGCCGAAGTACGACGAGGCGACCCAGGGGCCCCGCACCTCGAGCTCGCCCATGCTCTGGCCGTCCCAGGGCAGCGGCTGGTCGTCCGGGCCGACGTGGCGCTGGTCGATGAACGGGACCGGGTAACCCTGCGACGCGCGCGTGTCGAGCGAGTCGGCGTCCGGGCCGAGGCTCGCCCGGACGTGCGCGATGGTGCCGAGCGGGTTGGTCTCGGTCATGCCCCACGCGTGCGTGACCGTGAGCCCGTGGCGCGAGCGGAAGCCGTCGAGGAGCGACGGGGGCGCCGCCGCGCCGCCGATCAACATCGAGCGCATCGCCGAGAGGTCCCAGCGCCCCGGGTGCTCGTCGAGGAGCGCGAGGATGCCGAGCCAGATGGTGGGGACGCCGGCGGCGAACGTGACGCGCTCCCTGGCCATGAGGTCGAGCAGCGACGCGGGGTCGAGGTGCGGGCCGGGGAAGACGATCCTGGAGCCGGCCGCGACCGCCGAGTACGGCATGCCCCAGGCCATCGCGTGGAACATGGGCACCACCGGCAGGACCACGTCGCGCTCGCGGAAGCCGAGCCCGTCGTGCATGCACGAGACGAGCGTGTGGAGGACGATCGAGCGGTGGCTGTAGAGGACGCCCTTCGGGTTGCCCGTCGTGCCGGACGTGTAACAGAGCATCGCGGCGGCGCGCTCATCCAGCCTCGGGAAGTCGAAGTGATCCGGCTCGGGCGCGAGCAGCGCCTCGTAGTCGAGGCCGTCGTCCTCCACGGGCCCGTCGTCGCCCATGACGATGACGCGCTGGATACAGCGGACCTGCGGCGCGAACTTGCGGTAGAGCGGGAAGAGCGACCGGTCGACGACGAGGACCTTGTCCTCGGCGTGCGAGGCGATGTACCCGAGCTCGCTCGGGTGGAGGCGCAGGTTGAGGGTGTGGACGACAGCGCCCATCGCGGGGACGCCGAGGTAGAGCTCGAGGTGCCGGGCGTGGTTCCAGGCGAGCGTCGCGACGCGGTCGCCCGCGCGGACGCCGAGCCGCGTGAGCGCGTGCGCGAGCTTCGCGGCGCGGCGGTGGAGATCGGCGTAGGTCGAGACGGAGGAGGTCCTGTCCGGGTGCTGCGTCACGATCTCGCAGCGACCGTGGTACGCCCTCGCCCGCTCGAGGAAGTGCGTCAGCGTCAGCGGATAATCCATCATGCGGCCGGCGAGCATGGGTGGTGCCTCCTTCTCCCGCGCGGTGAGCGGGATCGATCCGATCGGTGAGGAGGGCGCTCCGAGTGCCGCCGCGGCGCGCGGCGCTGCCCCCCGGGGGCGTAGGCTAGCGGCTCGCGGGCGGCGCGGCGCGGGGGAATGCGCCGCCATGCTCGCTGCTGGAACGACCGGGCCGCGGCGCTCGAGCAGGCCGCGGCGCTCGAGCAGGCTGCCGGGGCCGCGTCGCCGCGCGGGCGGCCCGGTCCGGCGCCGCGAGGCGTCTGCGGGCGATCGGGGGCGATCGCGGGCGATCGCAAGATCCTCCAAGAACGGCGCGCGGCGCGCTCCCTAGGATGGCCCCGCCGACCCGAGAGGTCGCCACAACGCGAGGTCGTTCATGGTCGAGATCATCCTTCACCACTATCCACTGTCGCTCTTCGCGGAGAAGATCCGCCGGATCTTCGCGTACAAGAAGATCGCCTGGCGATCGGTCGAGCAGCCGATCATGGCGCCGAAGCCGGATCTGACGCCGCTCACCGGCGGTTACCGGCGGATCCCGGTCCTTCAGATCGGCGCCGACGTCTACTGCGACACCGCGTGCATCGCGCGGCGGCTGGAGCAGCTGCAGCCGGAGCCTGCCTGCCTGCCGGCGGACCAGGCCGGCGTGGCCGCGCTGATCGAGGACTGGGCGGACCACCGGTTCATGTCGCAGGTCGTGCCGCCGGTGGTCGTCGAGCTGCTCCCGGTCCTGCCGCCCGGTATCCTGATCGATCGCGCGGCGATGTCGCCGGCGATGAGCGAGGACGTGATCCGCCGGGCGGCGCCGCACGCCCTGGGCCAGGCCCGGCTCTCGCTCGATCGGCTGGAGGGCCAGCTCCGCGGCCGGCCCTTCCTGCTGGGGGACGCGTTCTCGATCGCGGACGCGGCGTGCTTTCACCCGATCTGGTTCCTGAAGCGGAGCGCCAGGCTATCCGCCGAGGTCGAGGCGCGGCCGGCGCTCGCGGCGTGGTTCGCGCGCGTCGAGGGCTTCGGCCCGGGCGACGTTCGACCGATGTCCGCCGCCGAGGCGCTCGCGATCGCCCGCGCGTCCGAGCCGGCGGACGTCGCCGGCGGGGAGGTCGCCGCAGGGGAGGAGCTCCGGCCGGGAGACACCGTGACGATCACGGCCGACGATTACGGGCCCGAGGAGAGCCGCGGCGTCGTCGCGCGGATCTCGGCCTCCGAGATCACGGTCCGGCGCCGCGACCCGGCCGTGGGGGAGATCGCGCTGCACTTTCCGCGCGCGGGGTATCGCATCAGGAAGCAGTGAGCCGCGCAGGGCGCGCCGCGCGGTGCACTTTCCGCGCGCGGGGTATCGCATCAGGAAGCAGTGAGCCGCGCAGGGCGCGCCGCGCGCTCTTCGCCTGGCGACGTCATCGACGCCCGGAGGCGTATCTCTCGCGAGGGATCCTCGCCGGGATCGGACCGGCGCTCTCGTTGCGCCGGTCCGGGACGCTGCGGGGGACGTGACTACGATGCTCGCGGCGCGGCGCGCCGGAACGCGCGCATGTGGAAGCGCCGCTGTTCCTCGGGATAGATGTGCTCCTGTCCGACCGGGCAAGCGCGGCGCGACAGGCACCCTCCCGTCATGCAGGCCGCGTCCGGGCCCGCGTCGAGGTGGCGGACGCAGGCGGCGACATCGTAGCTGCCGGGGGAGAACGCGGAGACGGGGCAGGCGCGGAGACAGGGCCTGTCGGCGCACGACGCGCAGGGGCTCGGCGCTTCTTCGCGCGGCGGGAGCGGGAGCCGCTCCGCGAAGACGAGCGCGGCGCGGTAGCCGTGCCAGAGGCCGAACCTCGGGTGGATGAGGATGCCGAGGGGCGAGGGGTAGACCGCCTCGGCCCGCTGCGCCCAGCGCTGGAAAGGCCAGTAGGGCGGGCCGGTGAACGGGAACAGCGCGGCAGCGCCGAGCTCCGCCGCGAGCGCGGAGACCACCGCGGAGGTCCAGTCGTCGAGCGCGAGATCGGGGGCGTCCTCGCGGGCGCGCGAGAACGCGCGCCACATCGACGGCCCCGCGTTGCCGAGCAGCGCGAGCGTCCCCGCCGCGAGGCTCCCGGTTGGCGGGACGCCGTCGTCGTCGCGAGGGTGGAACCCGCCGCGCAGCGGGATGCCCGCGCGCTCGCAGCGCGCCGAGAGGTCAGGCCAGTCGAGGGGCATCGCGGCGCGATTAGAGCGCCCGGAGCGGCGCGGCAAGCGAGCGCCGGGCCGGAGCGGCGCGAAGGTTACAGCGGCCGGAGGGGTGGCTCAGGTCGCTGGAGGGAACGCTTCGATCGCCGGGACGAACGCGCGCGGCGCGCGCTTCCGGAGCCGGCACGAAGGCCTCCGACGCCGGCACGAAGGCTTCCGGAGCCGGCACGAAGGCCTCCGACGCCGGCACGAAGGCCTCCGACGCCGGCACGAAGGCTTCCGGCGCGCTCCGGAAGCTTCCCGCGTGCTTCGGAGCACGAGATTTCGCGTACTTAGCAGGGTCCGGCGCGCCCCTGGCGCCGTCCGGGGTGCGCCGGGGAACGAATTTCCCCGGCAATTTCGCATCTCGCCCCCGCGCGAGAAGCTTCCGGAGCGCGCGGGAAGCTTCCGGAGCACGCGGGAAGGTCTCAGACGCGTATCGGAAGCGCTAATCTGTGTGATAAATTACTGAAATAGCTCATTGGGCGGGTGGATTTCCTGGCGGGACTGTTCCGCGGGGGCGAACCGTCTCGATCCGTCGGATTCTCCGGGATTTGGGGAGAGCGTGACGACGGATCGCACCCCCTCGGGAGGCATAGACCCAACCCGGGCCCACCGAATAGGCGTTTGCGGGACTGCGCCTGAGCAGCAGCGGCGGCGAGGTCCCGGCGCAGTCCCGCAAACGTCGGGTTGGACCGGGCCGGTTCGCGGCCGGGCGGGGCGGTCGCGAGGCCTATGGAGATCCTGCCCGAGAAGGCAGGAGAGGGCGGGCTCGGCGGGGCTCGCACGCGGGGTGCATCCCGCCGCCACGACGCTGGGCGCAGACGTGCCGAGACAGAGCGCGGCGCCGACAGAGGCCCAGGAGCGGGCACGCCGCCGACGTGGACGGCGCAGAAGGCGGATCGATGCCTGACCGCCGCGTAACGGAGGTGGTGTTGTTGCTCCTGCCCAGGCCAGCGATGCTCATGACGTGTCCGGAGGAGCAGCGGAAGAGGCGACGACGCACGACGGCAGCGGGCGGCGAGCCATCGCAGCCTGACCGCAGCGAGGACAGATGGACAGGTCGATCCCCGTGAGCGCGGCGAGCAGCGTGCACCAGTCGACCTTGACGACGTGGCGCGCAGAGGGCTCGTGCTCGTGAGAGCTGCCTTCCCGGTGCTCATCTCCCCCGACAGCGCGCTGCCCTGCGTCTCGCGCCGCCAGGAGCCTCGTGCGTGCCACCTCGAGCGTGGTGGTGGCGTGACACGCAGCCATCAAGCCGAAGTGTCGGATCTTCACGAAGCGATGAGTGCAGGTGCGGATGGAAGCCGAGGTCGCGGCTCCAGGTGTGCAGCACGGCGGTGACACCGATGTCGGCGCCGAGCCGCTTGGGATCGCGGCCGAGCGTGAGCAGGGTCTGCGAGCCGCACTGGAAGAGCAGATCGAACACCGTCTGCTGGTTGACGAGCGAAAGCGGGCACAGCTCGGCCGGGAGCGTGAAGACGACGTGGAAGTAGTGCGTCGGCAGGATGCGCTGCTGCCGCTCGGCGATCCACCTGGCCTGGCTGAGGCTCTGGCACTTGGGACAGTGGCGGTTGCGGCAGGAGTTGTACGAGGGCTGCTCGTGGCCGCAGCTTTTGCACACGTCGACATGGCCGCCCAGCACCGCGGTCCTGCACGCAGCGATGTCGCGCAGGACCTTGCGCTGGGCGGCGGAGACGGCGTGGGCGCGCAGGTAAGCCTCGCCGTGGGCGCGGACGATATCCGCGACCTCGAGCCGAGGCCTACCCGTCGCCGCGGGCCGCGGCGCCGGGCGATGCGGGTGCACGCGACCTCAGCCGAGCTTCTTCTTGGCCTCCTGGGTGCCGAGCACCTCGACCGGGCTGCGGGTGCGACCGACGTGAGCCTGGCTGATGCGGGCGTAGCGGACGGTGGTGCGGATGGAGCGGTGGCCGAGCAGGACCTGGATGACGCGGATGTCGGTGCCGAGCTCGAGCAGGTGGGTAGCGAAGCTGTGCCGCAGCACGTGCGGGGTGACGCGCTTGTGCAGCTTGCAGCGCCTCGCCGCCTCGCGCAGCGCGCTGCGCACCGCCTCGTGCGAGATGACCGAGCCCTGCTTGCGACCCGCGAACAGCTCCGGTCCAGCGGGTCTGTCCGCCCGCCAGTAGATGCGCAGCGCGGTCAGCACGGGGGCGCTGAGCAT
Source organism: Sorangium sp. So ce1128 (assembly GCA_051717205.1). Classification (GTDB taxonomy): domain Bacteria; phylum Myxococcota_A; class Polyangia; order Polyangiales; family Polyangiaceae; genus Sorangium. Next base: position 10,865,108 of record CP181432.1, on the reverse strand, counting down.
CACGTACCGATCACGCCCGTGCTTGCCATTGCGGACGTGGATGAGGTTGCGCTTGCTGTCGATGTCCTCGACCCGCAGCGAGCAGACCTCATCGATCCGCAGACCGGCGCCGTACGCCGTCAGTACGATCGTGCGCTGCTTGACCGAGCCGATCGCGTTGAGCAGCGCCTCGACCTCGGTGCCGCTGAGGACCGGCGGCAGCTTCTGGGGTACCTTCGGCCAGGGGATCGCGACGGCGACCTCCGGACGTCCGAGCGTGGTGGCGTAGAGGAACTTGATCGCCGCCACGTACTGGTGCTGCGTCGCCTCGGCGACCTTCCGCTGCTCGGCGAGGTAGAGCAACAACGCGCGCACCTCGTCGAGACCCATCTGCTGCGGCGGCTTGCGGTGGTAGGCTACGAGGGCCCGTGCGCAGCGGAGGTAATTGTCGCATGTCGCCGGCTTGTATCGCCGCAGCTTCAGGTCTTCGGCCATTCGATCGCGGAGCTGTCCCATCGCTGCCCTCCTGGTTGACGCGGCGCCCGGGCAGGGGCGTCGCGAGCGGCAGGGTGGGCAGGGAATGAGGCGGCGGGCGGCCAGTCCTGCGCTGCGCCGGGCGCTTTTTTTCGCAGTGAACACCGGCAAAAGCCGCGCTGCGGCAGCAATCACTGCCGTGACAACCGCAGCGAAGACAAGGACCCGAGCCGCGGCAGGAAACCGCGGCTCGGTGTCCGGAATGCTTAACGGAGCAGGGCCCGCAGCATCTTCTTGAGCCTCACGCCGAGCTCCTGCACCTCGTCCGCATCGCGCTCGCTCGTGGCTTTGAGCGCCGCCGCCAGGTCCATGGCTCCCAGGGTCTCGTGGAGGCCTACGCGGGGCGCGTGGGCGGCGTCTTCATCGCGGTCGCGGTCGCCGTCGGGGTCGCGGTCGACCTCAGCAGGCACAGGAGCTGCCGCGAAGCGGCTTGGTCCAACGTACAAAAAAGTACGGATCCACTGATTCGCCTACAAAAATCAATAGATCCAACGAGTTCACTCGGCTGTGTAAACTTGTCTACACCACGCTGGTCGATTTCGTGATCGATGCGAGGGGCCCGCTCCATTGTGATGGTCGAAGGTCGTCGGGAATCGGGACGACCTGCGCAGGGATGAGCCTCTTCACAGGGGCCGCGGCATACGCGCGCGGTCTCGGCGGCCGCTGCATGCCGCCCCGGGAAGGCGAGCCCTGGTCCTCGCGACGGTCCCCACGAGCGCGCCGGAGGCGCGCAAAGGACAGGTGTTTCCATGATCTTGACTCGGTTTGCCCGCGATCGCATCCTCGCTTCGCCCCTCTTCCTGCTCGCGCTCACGCTGGGCCCAGCGTGCGTGCATCTGGACGACGGCTCAGGCTCAAGCTCGGATGCCGGCGAAGAAGAGAGCGAATCGGTGGACTCGGTGATCTCCAGCGACGGAGGCGATGAGAGCGATCCTGAGCCGGGCCTTGCATGCAGCGTCGGATTCCACGTCGAGACGCGCTGCGAGCCGACGCGCCGCGAGGGCGGGCCGTCCGTTTGTAACGCGGCGTGCGTGCAGGATTCGGTATACCCGCCGGGCCCTCGCCCGGAGCCCGTCGGCGAGGGTGACGGGGGCCCTGGCGGCACTGTCGCGGCCCCCGAGGGCTGCCCGCCGGGCCCTGGCGTGGTGCATGTCGGCGAGGGCTACGGCGGCCCTGGCGGCACCGTCGCGGCCCCCGAGGGCTGCCCGCCGGGCCCGGTGCCCATCGGCTGCCCGCCGGGCCCTGGCGTGGTGCATGTCGGCGAGGGCTACGGCGGCCCTGGCGGCACCGTCGCGGCCCCCGAGGGCTGCCCGCCGGGCCCGGTGCCCATCGGCTGCCCGCCGGGCCCTGGCGTGGTGCATGTCGGCGAGGGCTACGGCGGCCCTGGCGGCACCGTCGCGGCCCCCGAGGGCTGCCCGCCGGGCCCGGTGCCCATCGGCTGCCCGCCGGGCCCGGTGCCCGTCGGCTGCCCGCCGAGCCCTGGCGAGGTGCATGTCGGCGAGGGCTACGGCGGCCCTGGCGGCACCGTCGCGGCCCCCGAGGGCTGCCCGCCGGGCCCGGTGCCCGTCGGCTGCCCGCCGGGCCCTGGCGAGGTGCATGTCGGCGAGGGCTACGGCGGCCCTGGCGGCACCGTCGCGGCCCCCGAGGGCTGCCCGCCGAGCCCGATGCCCATCGGCTGCCCGCCGGGCCCTGGCGAGGTGCATGTCGGCGAGGGCTACGGCGGCCCTGGCGGCACCGTCGCGGCCCCCGAGGGCTGCCCGCCGGGCCCGGTGCCCATCGGCTGCCCGCCGGGCCCGGTGCCCGTCGGCTGCCCGCCGGGCGCGATGCCCGTCGGCTGCCCGCCGGGCGCGATGCCCGTCGGCTGCCCGCCGGGCGCGCCTCCGATCGATCCGAGCGAAGGGCGCGACACCACGGATCCCTCGTCCGGCACGCCTCTCTGAGCCGACCGGCGAGTCCCCCCACCGAGTTGCTGCCTGCCGACGTCTACGACGAGAGGGATGCCGGACCGAGTGCAGCCCCATCCATCGCTGCCCGCCCGGCGTCACCCTGATCGTGACATGCAACGAAAATGGGGGCGCAGGTCGAGTGCCTCCCGCGCTGATCTCCCGCGCGCCCGCGCCCGCGCTCGCCGCGAGCCCGTGAGAGCGTTGCTCGATCGAGCACGAGGTGGGTGCGTCGCTCCGGCGCCAGCGCTCCTCGACGGCGCCGGTGAACAGCAGCACGGCGACCCCTCCTTTCGCATTGGCCGCCGACTCGGACGCCGCCAGACTACACGGCCTGCATGGCTCACCACCCCTCCAGGCAGCACGGCGTAGGCGTCAACGCTCGCCTGATCTGGATGGCAACGAGGCGCCGCGGTGCCGCGGCGGCGGCGCTCTGGGCGGCGCTCGCCGCTCCCTCGGCCGGGCGAGCCGAGGACGGGGTCGAGCCCATCCGCGTCCGGCTCGAGGCGCACGCGGGGTGCCCTTCCGAGATGAGCTTCGTCGAGCAGGTGCGGGCGCGCACGCCCAAGGTGCGGACCGCCGCGCGCGGCGAGCGCGCGCGGACCTTCACCATCGCCGTCGTCCGCGACGGCGCGCTGAGCCGCGGCCGGCTCACCATCGAGGAGCGCGATGGCTCCTCGTCGTCTCGCGCGGTGTCGGGCCGGACCTGCGACGAGGTCGTCTCCGCGATGGCCCTCGTGACCGCGCTCGCGATCGATCCCGAGCAGGCCTATCGGGCGCCGGAGCCCGTAGCCCCGACGCCCATCGCGGAGCTGCCGGGCGCACCCCCTACCGTGATCGGCGCGCGGCTCACCATCGCCCACGACGACCCCGCTGGAGGGGCGCTCGATCCGCGGCGGCCCGCGCCCTACGTGGCGCCCGCGAGCACCTGGGACATGCTCCCGATGCCGCTCCCGGTCCTGCTCCCCTCGCCTGCCGGCGCGGACAGCGTCGCGACGCCGGCGCACGCATGGCGGTTCACGCTCGGCCTCCACGGGTCCGCGCTGGGCGCGGCGTCCCCCGAGCTCCTGCCCGGGATATCGGTGTTCTTCGACGCCTGGCACCCCACAGGTGAGCTCTTCTCTCCGTCGCTGCGCCTCTCGCTGTCGTGGGCAGAGGGCGGCGCGCTCGAGACCGATGCAGGGATCGCGCGGTTCCGGCTCGCCGAGGGGAACCTCGATCTATGTCCGCTCCATCTGGCGCTCCAGGCGGGTGCCGGCGTCACGCCCTGCGCCGCGCTCGAGGCCGGGGCGCTGCACGCCGAGGGCGAGGGAAAGATCTCCTCCGAGGCGCACGACCGGCCCTGGGTCGCCCTGAGGCTCCTCGGCCGGGCCCACCTCGAGGTCGACGGCAGGTTCCGCGTGGAGCTCCAGGGCGGGGTCACGTTCCCGCTGGTACGCGATACGTTCATTTTTGCTCCGGCGATCCCGGTGCACGATGTCCCGGCGGTCGGCGGCTTCTTCGGCGCGGGCGCGGGCGTCTCGTTTCCGTGATCGCGGGAGGCGGTTCTGGCCATGATACGGCAGATGCGTCCGATCGGCCTCGAATCCATCGGGATGTCCTTGCACAGCGCCCTTCGCCCGCGCGAGCGCGGCGCTGCGGCGGGCTCCGGTGCGGGCGCAGGTACGGGCGTGGGAGCTCGGGCCGCTGCTCCTGCGCCGGTGGACGCGCAGCTGCGCCGGCTTGTGGACGATCATTTCGACTTCATCTGGCGGGCGCTCCGGCGGCTGGGGATCCCGCCGAAGGATCTCGACGACTGTGCGCAACAGGTGTTCTGGGTCGCGGCGCAGAAGCTCGCCGCGATCGAGCCGGGCAAGGAGAAGGCGTTCCTCTACGGGACGGCCGTCCGCGTCGCCGCGGACGCGCGCAAGTCGAGGACGCGCCGCCGCGAGGTAGCGCTCGACGACGACATCGGCGAGCAGCGCGATCCGGGGCTCGATCCGGAGGAGCTCGCGGCGCAGCGGAGCGCCCGCGCCCTCCTGGACGAGGTGCTGGACGCCCTGCCGATGGACCTGCGCGCGATCTTCGTGCTGTTCGAGCTGGAGGAGATGCCGACGAGCGAGATCGCCGAGGTGCTGGAGCTACCGTGCGGCACCGTGGCATCCCGGCTTCGCCGGGCGCGCGAGGAGTTTCAGCACATCCTCGTTCGCATGAGGGCGCGCGGAGCACTGGGCGGAGGCAAGCGATGAGCGAGCCGCGGAGATGGTTGGAGGATCCTTCGGCGTGCGAGCTGACTCGCGCGATGATGCGCGCCGCGCGAGCCGACGCCCCGCCCCCCGAGGCGCGCCGGAAGGCGCTCTCGGCCCTGGGCCTCGCAGGCGCCGCGGCCGCCGCGGGCACGACGGCCAGCTCGGCGGCCGCCGCGGGCACGACGGCCAGCTCGGCGGCCGCCGCGGGCACGACGGCCGGCTCGGCGGCCGCCTCGGGCGCGACGGCCGGCTCGGCGGGTGGCGCCGGGCTGCTGGTGAAGTGGATCGGGGTCGGGGTGCTCGGGGGCGCCCTCGTGGTCGGAGGTGTCGAGTTCGCCGCGCCGCGCCCCGCGCCGCCGGCGGCGCTCACCTCCGCGAGGGGGAAGGCTGCCCGCGCGCTCGTGGACCGCGCCCCCGCGGTGTCCACGGCGTGCGAGGTCGCGCCGTGCTCCGGGCGCGGACAGGCCTCGGCGCAGCCCGACCAGCCTTCCGCGCAGCCCGACCAGCCCTCCACTCCGCCCGGTCCGCCGGTCGAAGCGCCGCGCCCTCGCGAAGCGGCGGAGGCCACCGCCCGGAGCGCCGGCGCGACCACGGCGTCGCCCGCGCGACGCGCGGCGCCGGCGAGCGCTCCCCTCGTCGCCCGCAGCGCGGACGGCGTCGCGTCGCGGCCGCCTCGCGACGGCAATCCAGCGACCGCATCCCCTGGAGCGCCGCCCGCGCAGCCGACGCTCGCCGAGGAGGTCGCCGTGCTCGATCGCGCCCGCGATGCGGTCGCCGCCGGGGATGCGCAGCGCGCGCTCGCCGCCCTGGAGAAGCACGACGGTCAGTTCTCCGCCGGCCTGCTCGGGCCGGAGGCGGAGGTGCTCCGCATCGAGGCGACCGCCCTCCGGGGCGACCGCGCAGAGGCGCTGCGCCTCGCGCGCCAGTTCCTGGCGAAGCACCCGGACAGCCCGCTCGTGGGCCGCGTCCGCAAGGCCATGAGCGCAGCGCAGGGCGCTCCCGCCGCGCAGGGCGCTCCCGCGGAGGCGCCTCCCCCGCCCGGCGGCGTGCCGTGAGGGCCGCCGTCGCGCTCGTTGTGTGCGGCGGCGCCGCCGCGCTCGCGGTCTCGCTCGCTGCCTGCGGCAAGACGATCGCCCTCGGCGAGAGCTTTCGCGGATCGACCGCCTCGGGCGACGTCACCGCGGCCCCGGCCGACTGCGGGTCATCGCCTTGCGGCGCGGCGTGCAGCAGCTGCCCACCTGACGACGAGGGCTGTATCGCCGTCGAGCCGCCGTCGCGCTGCGATGCAGCGGGCCGGTGCGTGCCCGGCAACGTCACGTGCCTGGCACCGGCCGGCTGCGCCGCAGCGGCCTGTGGAACCCCGTGCCTGCCCTGCGATCCCACCGACCCCCTGTGCGTCCAGCCGCCCGAGCTGTTCGCCTGCGACATCAGCCAGCGATGCATCCCCCGGGTCGATGTGAGGTGCGAGCGCCCGCTCCCGTGCGAGGGCAAGGCGTGCGGGGAGCCTTGCAACTCCTGCGATCCCGAAGGCCCTGCCTGCACCCCGCCGGCCGAGCCGTTCGTCTGCGACCTCAACCAGCACTGCGTGCTCTGGACCGAGGCGATATGCGCGCCCTCGCCCGAATGCGACGGCAAGGCGTGCGGAGAGCTCTGTTACGCCTGCGATCCGAGGGTCGAGGTGTGCGACGGCGTGCCCGTCTGCGATCGGTTCGGCCGGTGCGTGCGCCCCGGTGTGAGCTGCGATCCCTGAGCGCGGTACCGAACGCGCGAGGCGCCGCCGCATCGAGGTGGGACTGGGCGGGCTCGAAGCGGCCGGGTCGATGTCCGCAAGGACGAGTTCGCAGCGGTCGGCGTCGATGGAGCAGTGCATCGAGGCGGGCAAGGGCGGCACAGCTGCGAGGGAAGACGATAGCCCGCGCAACGCCATTCCGACCTGTCAAGAATTTCCCGCCAACGAATAGGCGTTTGCGGGACTGCGCCTGAGCAGCAGCGGCGGCGACGTCCCGGCGCAGTACCGCAAACGCCTATTCGTTTTCTATGTCAACCAGCGCGCGCAGCGTGGCCGTACGGTGGGACCGGTGATGCCGCGAGCCCTTCACCGCGGGCGACGCAGCGGCGGAGGGCGCCCCGTTAGGCCACACCGGAGCCGCCCTCGGCTGTGAAACAGGCGGAAACTATGAAAACCGCTACTGTTTCCGGCGGCCGCTCGTTATCGACCGTTTTTTCTGGCGGAGAAGATGGATCTGCTCCGCCAGCTCGACACCGAGCTGGCGGACCTGGTCAGCCGGCCGCTGGGCGAGATCTCGCGGACCGACCTCGACGCGATCCTCGACCGGTACGAGGACGTGGTCGACGCGAAGACGCGGGCGGCGATGGAGCAGCTCGTCGACGACCTGAAGCAGAGCGTGAGCGACCTGGAGGACGAGCTCGCGCGGCTGATGGACGAGTTCGGTGCACAGGCGGACGAGGTGGCGGACCTGGCGACGCAGGACGCGCGCGACGAGGGGTGGGACCCGGACGACCCGTGGACGTACCCGCTCGGTGACAGCGAGGTGCCGTGGGTGGAGGTACCGGATATCGCGGAGATCGAGGAGGCGTTCGCCCAGATCGTGAAAACGAACCGCGTCAGGTCGTACAAGAACCTCGGCGGGGCGATCACCAAGTTCGAGGTGGACATCTTCGAGAAGAAGGCGGCCAAGTTCCTGGTGGACGATGGAAGGGCGCTCGTCGGGGTCGGCGACGACGGCGTGCGCGACGTGCTCAAGATTCCGAGGGAATCAAGCCCTGGCGGTAGCGAGGGGGCGGCGCCCGATTTCGTGTCGATATCCCGGGGGCACCAGCTGATCGTGAGCGAGGCGAAGGGCGGAACGATCCCGGTCAGGAAGGTACGCGATCAGCTCTCGAACGCGCTGAAGGCGTTGAAGGCGAAGGGGCTGGATGGAGACGTGGCCCGGGTCGAGCTCATCATGGAGCAAGGGGCGGAGTTCAACCCGACGAAGTTCACCGTCAAGGACGGCTACCTGTTTGATTCGGATGAGGGCAAGGCGGTTGCCCTCGACGGTTTTAACAAATTCCCCATGGTGATCCGACTATGAGCTATTCAGGACCTCAATTCTTCGCCTGGTGTGACGAGCCAGAACGGATTGACGCGCTCGCGGCGGCGCTGTCCGCGCTGGTCGTCCCGGGGGCTCTCATCAGCCTCATGATGAGCGCGACCATATCGTGCGAAACGCGCTCCATCGACGAAGTGCTCATCATGGTGCGCGCCCACTTCGGAGGCCTGAAGAGCGCTCACGTCGGGTCCGGCATGAGGCTGAACGATTCCGAGCGCGACATGCTTTTCGGCCTCGATTGCTATCCTGAGGAAAGCGAACGTCGCCATCCGTACGGCCCTCTCAGGTTGGATGCGGGCGAACGCAAGCGGGATTTTTACCCTTACGAGATCGCCGTGGGCGGCGGCCCGCGTTGCGTGGAGGCCGAGGCCGCCGTCGCTTGCCACCTGGTTCAGGGCGACATCGAGGACCTCCTGCTCCGCGTCTGCGCGCCGGACGCGAGCGGGCGCGTGCCGACCGGCGCCTGCACGGGCGAGGAGGACTGGATCGCCCCGGTCGAGATGTGCGCGACCTACAACGCGAACGCCGCGGAGCTCGCGCGCGACCTCGCCCTCTCGTGGGTGAGCCTCCACCACAAGGAGAGCGTCTCGCGCATCGCGGGCACGTCGCTTGAGGCGCTCGGCGCGCGTGTAGAAGCCGCGCCGCGGGGCGCGCGTGTGCCGATGAAAGGCAAGAGCGAGCTCACCCGGTCCCTCTCGCGCGAGACCGTGCTCAAGGCGCTCGCGACAGCGCCGGCCACGCTGCTCGAAGCGCTCGAGGCCGCGGCGGTGCCCGACGACGCGTGGCGCGCGGCCGAGCCTCAGGCGCGCGAGATCATGGAGCTGCTCCGTCAGCTCGGAGAGGCCGCAGAGGGCGAAGGCCCGCCCGCCTTCCGGGCCAAGGTCACGTCGCCCGGGCACACCCGCTTCCTCGAACAACACGCCCCCTTCCACGTGCGCCGCCTCCCGAGCGGCGGCGCGGTGCTGGCGACCCACCCGTACCGCACGCTCTGGCCGCTCTGGTCCGACGCGCTCTTCGTGCTCGGCCTGATGTCCTGACACGGGTCGCGGACGCGCTCCCTTCTCTGGACTTCGCACCCGATTCTCAGAAGGCGCACCCCTCCCTGAGCGCGCGGAGCGCGCGATGGGGGAGGGGCGGACCGCGCGCAGGCGCGGAGCGCCGAGCACGGGCCGGGGGTGGGCATCCGCTCTCCCGGAGCCGCTCGCGTCGAGCCGCTCGCGTCGAGCCGCTCGCGTCCAGCCGTTCGCGTCCAGCCGCTCGCGTCCAGCCGTTCGCGTCCAGCCGTTCGCGTCGCGCCGCTCGCGTCCAGCCGTTCGCGTCCAGCCGTTCGCGTCGCGCCGCTCGCGTCGAGCCGTTCGCGTCGAGCCGCTCTCCCTGAGCCGCTCGCGTCGAGCCGCTCGCGCGCTCTCCTCCCCGGCACGGTCGTTCTGATCTACAGTGGCGCCGTGGCCCGGAGGCTCCGTTGCCGGCTCGGGACGACGACGCAGTCCCCCTTCGCCCGCGCGGCGCGCGCGCTCGCCCGCGTCGCGCAGGCGCCCGCGAGCGCGCCATGAGCGCGCCGCGACCGCTGGTCACGCTCCACTTCGCCCAGACGCTCGACGGACGCATCGCGACCCCGGGCGAGCGCGTCAGGCTCAGCACGCCCGCAGGCATCGAGCACGCCCACCGGGCGCGCGCGGACCACGACGCGGTGCTCGTCGGCCTCCGCACCGTCGTGATCGACGACCCGCTCCTCACCGTCCGCGCGTGCGCAGGCCCCCAGCCCTTGCGCGTCGTGCTGGCGAGCGCCCTCGGCGTGCCCGAGGGGGCGCGCCTGCTGATGTCGCCGGGCCACCCGTCGTCGAGCAAGCCGCCAGGCGGACGCGTGCTCGTCATCGGCGCCGCAGGGCGCGCGCCGGACGCGGCGCGGGCGCGGCTCGAGGAGCGCGGCGCGGAGGTCGTCGTCGTGCCCGCGGACGACCACGGCCGCGTCTCGCTGCCGCACGCGCTCGCCGAGCTCCACGCGCGCGGCGTGCGGCGGCTGCTCGTCGAGGGCGGCGGCATGGTGCTCACGTCGTTCCTGCGCGCGCGGCTCGCCGACCGCGCCGAGGTCGAGATCGCGCCGCGCCTCCTCGGCGACACGGCGATCCCCGCGGTCGGCGCGCTGGGCGAGGCGCCCCTCACGTCGGCGATCGACCTGCGCGAGCCGGCCGTCGAGCTGCTCGGGGGCAACCTGCTGCTGCGAGGAGACATTGGCTATCCCGACTGACACCGCCGCGCCGCCCGCGCGGGAGCTCTGGTTCGTCCGCCCCGGCGCCGTCGAGGTGCGGCCGGGCGCCCCGCCGCGCGCGCCCGAGGCCGGCGAGATCGTGGCGCGCGCGGTCGCCTCGGGCGTGAGCCAGGGGACGGAGCTCCTGCTGTTCCGCGGCGAGGGGCCGACGCCCTTCGATCCGTCGCTCGACGCGCCGGGCGCGCCTACCTACCCGCGCCGCTACGGCTATGCGTGGGTGGGCGAGGTCGTCGCCCGCGGCGAGGGCGCGGCGCTCGCGCTCGGCGACCGCATCTTCGCGCTCGCGCCGCACGGCGATCTGCACCTGCTCGGGCCGGGGGCGGCGCGCGCCCTGCCCCGCGCGATCCCGGGCGAGCGCGCGGTGCTGGCCGCGAACCTCGAGACGGCGATCACGTGCGTGTGGGACGCGGGGATCGGGCTCGGGGACGCGGTGGTGGTGCTCGGCGGCGGGATCGTCGGGCTGCTCGTCGTGGCGCTCGCGCGGCGCGCAGGCGCGGAGGTCCGGCTGGTCGAGCCGAGCGAGCGGCGGCGCCGGGCCGGCCTCGCGCTCGGCGCCGCCGCGGCGGTCCGGCCGGAGGACGACAGGCCGCGCGGCGACGCGGACGTCGTGATCGCCGCGACGGGCGACCCGAACGAGCTCGACCGCGCGATCGCGCACGCGGCGCGCGAGGCGACGGTGACGGTCGCGTCGTTCTACGGGGCGCGCACCAGCCCGGTCGCGCTCGGCGCGGAGTTCCACCGCCGCCGGCTGCGCCTCCGCGCGAGCCAGGTCTCGACGATCCCGCCCGAGCGCGCGCCCCGCTGGGATCACGCGCGGCGGTTCGCGCTCGTCCGCGCGCTCCTGGAGGACACAGCGCTCGACGCGCTGCTGGACCCGCCGATCCCGTTCGACGCCGCGCCGTCGGCCTACGCCGAGCTCGCAGCCGAACCCGGCGCGCGGCTGCAGACGGTCTTCCAGTACGGATCGCGATCGACTACGCGGGAGGCGACCTAACGCGGTGAGCGGCCGCGCCGGGTACGGCGATCTCGAACAAGAAAACGCCAAGAACGCCAAGAGCGCCAAGGACGCCAAGGACGCCAAGAGAAGAAAATTTCAATTTCATGTCTCCTGGCGTCCTTGGCGGTTCATCTCCCTGCTCGTCATCAGCACCGTTCCAGAGGCCTGCCATGTTCCTCCTCGGCGTCAGCGATCACGTGATGATCGCGCACAGCTTCTCCGATCCGTTCTTCGGCCCGGCGACCCGGATGCACGGCGCGACGTACGCCGTCGAGGTCGAGATCCGCGCGAAGGCGCTCGGGCCGCACCACGTGGTCATGGACATCGGCGCGCTGCACGCGTCGCTGCGCCGGGCGCTCGACACGATCGACTACCAGAACCTCGACGAGCACCCGGGCTTCCCCGGGCGCACCTCCACGACCGAGCGCGTTGCCGAGCACGTGGCCGGGCTCCTCGCCGCGGATATCGCGAAGCTCCCGGCGGACGAGGCGCCGGTCGCCGGCGCGACGCTACGGGTGCTCGTGCGCGAGTCGCCGACGGCGTACGCGGGCTTCGAGCGCGACCTGTGACGCACCTCCGGCCGGCGAGGCGCGCCGTCACGACACCCGGAACCGGCGTCCGGCTTGTTCCGTCTCCTGGGCCCCACGGACGCTGCACATGAAGGTTGCCGCACAGGGCTGGAACGGTTGATGTATCCACAATGCATCTGTAGCTTCACGTCGGAACGCGGCTGAGCTCTCTTCGCCCCTGCTCGGGGCGGCCCTGCGGCGCTGACCCGGGGCGCCGGACCGGCGCTCGCACCGACCCGGTAGATGACCGGGCTCGGCGGCGCACCCGGCGCGCCGAGCGGCTGTCCGGAGTCGAGCGGCTGTCTTGAAAGGAGGAGCGGTGTCATGAGGAACGAATCGGGAGCTGCCGCGCGCGACGGCAGCGCCGCCGGCACGAACGGGCGAGAGGCCCTGCCACGTGACAGGAAGCGCCCCGGGCAGGGGCGACGTCCGCTGTCGCAGCTGCGGAGCGAGCGCGGGGCCTGCAGCGCATGAGGGCCGACAGCGACAGTCGATCCGCGCCGCCGCCGGCGGAGCCGTGGGGCGCCGGGCGCGGCTACGGTCCGATCTCACCGCAGCACCCGATCGGCGGCGAGATGTCGGACGTCGCGCGCGGGATCTTCTCGCGCCTGCGGCTGCCGCGGCTCCTGCAGCGCTACGCGGAGGTGCCGGTGCTCGCGGCCTTCAGCTGCGTGAACGGGTTCGTCAGCATCGGCCTGATGGCGGCCCTCGCCGCGGTGACGAAGGCGCCGCTCGTGTTTCCGTCGCTCGGGCCGACCGCGTTCCTGTTCTTCTACACGCCGAGGGCCGCCTCGGCCGCGCCGCGCAACACCCTCATCGGGCACAGCATCGCCATCGCGGTCGCCTACGTCAGCCTGCTCGTCACGGGGCTGACGGACGCTGGCCCGGCGATCTCCGGCGGCGTGACCCTCCCGCGCGCCCTGGCCGCGGCGCTCTCGCTGGGGCTCACGGCCGGCCTCATGGTGCTCGCCCGCGCGCCCCACCCGCCCGCGGGCGCCACGACGCTCATCGTGTCGCTGGGCATCGTGGACCGGCCGCCGATGCTGCTGGTGCTCCTCGGGGGCGTCGCCCTGCTCACGCTGCAGGCCATCGTCATCAACCGCCTGGCGGGCATCGATTACCCGCTCTGGGCGCCGCGGCAGGCGCGCGCGGCGGATGGCGCGCCGCCGCCCGTCGCCGCGGGGCAGGAGCGAGGCGCGGCGGCGGCCGTGGAGGCGCAGCGCTGAGCGCGGAGCTCGCCGACGCGCGCCCGTGCCGCGTGGCGCCCGCCCGCCCCCGCGCCGAGGGGAGCGCGCCGCGGCGCGTCCCGCTCGTCCACTGGGGCGCGGTCCGCAACGGGGTCGTCGCCACCGCCGCGCTCGCGGCGCTCATCGTCGTGGGCAGCCGCGATCTCGCAGACTTCGACTCCGCGCTCGTGGGCTACACCTTCGCTTGCCTCTTCATGACCTTCGGGGTCGTGTACCGGTACTCCGTCTGGCTCAGCAAGCCGCCGACCCGGAAGTATGGGTCCGCGGCTTCCAGGTGCTCTTCTCACCGCGCCGCTGGCCGCGGCTCCGCCGGCCGACCCTCATCGTCAAGGCGCTCTGGTCGAAGATCGTCGCGCAGGACTTCATCCTGCGGCGCGGCCTGACGCGGTGGATCGCGCACATGCTCATCGCGTGGGGCTGCATGCTGGCAGCGGCCGTGACGTTCCCGCTGGTGTTCGGCTGGCTTCACTTCGAGTCCGGCGCGTCCGGCGCGGGCGCGACCTACCGCGTCGTCGTCTTCGGCCACCCGGTGTCGGAGATCCCGGTCCATGGAGTCGTGGGGTGGGCGGTCTTTCACGCGCTCATCGTCAGCGGGTTCATGGTCGTCCCCGGGGTGATGCTCGCCATGTTCCGCCGCACGCGGGAGAGCGGCGCGGTGGCGGTCCAGCGCTTCGAGCGCGACCTCCTGCCCCTGCTCCTGCTCTTCGCCGTGAGCGTGAGCGGACTCCTGCTCTGGGTGAGCTACACGTGGCTGCACGGGTATTTCTACGGCGCGCTCGCCCAGCTCCACGCGCTGACGGTGATCGTGACGCTCCTCTACTTGCCTTTCGGCAAGCTGTTCCACGTGTTCCAGCGCCCCGCGTCGGTGGGCGTCACGTTCTACAAGGAGGCCGGCGACCGGGGCGAGAAGGCGACCTGCCCGGTCACGGGCGAGCCGTTCGCGGCGAAGCTCCAGACCGACGACCTCAAGGAGATCCTCGGGGAGGTGGGGTTCGATTACGCGCCGCGGTCGGGGACCGGCGCCGCGTGGAGCGAGGTCTCGCCGCGCGGGCGGCGGATGCTCATCGGCCGCGCGCACAACAGGGCCCGAGGCGGGCGCTTCTCGTGAGCGACCGGACGGGAGGAGACAGCAGATGACGCACCTGAGACTGCCCATCGCCGAGTACATCCGCGAGTACGGACCGCACGTCTCCGACTCGCCCGTGACCGGGTGGGGGCCGAAGCCCGAGCCCGACAGGCTGGTCGAGACACACTGCTGCTTCTGCGGGATGCAGTGCGGAGTTCGCGCGCCTCGCTCTCGGCACCGCCAACATCGACTATAACGGCCGGTTCTGCATGGTCTCCGCGGGCGCGGGGAACAAGAAGGCGTTCGGGATCGACCGCGCGGCGAACGGCTGGGGAGACATCCCCGAGGCGGAGGTCGTGCTGCTCGCGGGCACCAACGTGAGCGAGTGCTTCCCGACGCTGACGCACTACATCTGGAGGGCGCGCGACCGCGGGGCGAAGCTCATCGTCGTCGACCCGCGCGAGACGCCCATCGGCCGCACGGCGGACTACCATGTCCCGCTGCGCCCGGGGACCGACAGCGCGCTCAACCAGGCGCTGCTCCACGAGCTCGTCGAGAACGGCTGGGTCGACCGGGAGTTCGTCGAGTAGCGCTGCACCGGCTGGGCCGAGCTCCGCGCCTCGGTGGAGCGCTGCACGCCGGAGTGGGCCGCGGAGATCTGCGGCGTCCCGGCGATGCTCATCCGCGAGGTAGCCGCGGCGTGGGGGCAGGCGAAGACGAGCTTCCTCCTGCACGCGCGCGGCGTGGAGCAGCACACGAAGGGCGTCGAGAACGTCCTCAGCCTGATCAACCTCGTGCTCGCCACCGGCAGGATCGGCCGCAAGGGCTGCGGCTACGGGACCATCACGGGGCAGGGGAACGGGCAGGGCGGGCGCGAGCACGGGCACAAGTGCGATCAGCTCCCCGGCGACCGCGATATAGAGAACCCCGAGCACCGCAAGATCTGCCGAAGTGGCGAGAGGACTTCCCTTACGAGTCGGAGGGCGACGACCACGTGACCCGCCGCGATTTCGCGCGCTTCCTCGTGCTGCTGAGCGGCGGGCTCGCGACCGGCAACGCCCTCGTGTACCTGCGCTCGCGCCGCCCGCCCGCGGAGCCGCGCGCCCGCGCGGAGATCGCGCGCGTCGACGACCTCGCGCCCGGCAGCGCCGTGGCCTTCCGCTACCCGGACGAGACGACGCCGGCGCTGCTGATCCGCCGGGAGGACGGCGAGCTGGTCGCGTTCGAGCAGAAGTGCACCCACCTCGGCTGCCCGGTCTCCTACGAGCGGGGCGGCGAGGGCGGGGAGGAGCACCTCCGGTGCTACTGCCACAACGGCCGCTTCGACGCTGCCTCGGGCGAGGGCACGTCCGGTCCGCCGCGCGACATGCGGCCGCTCGGGCGCATCGCGCTGGAGATCGAGGACGGCAAGGTGTTCGCGGTGGGGCTCTCGCCGCGGCGCGAGGGGTGAGGGGAGGGGAGCGATGCCGATCCCTGGACCGAAACATGATCTTCGCCCGGGCGCGAAGGGCGCCATGAGCGCGAGGCTGCTCGTCGTCGCGATGCTCTGCGCGTTCCAGTACTGGGTCCTCACGTCCACGGTCGAGGCGTACAACGGCGGTGATCGCGACATCCCGCTGCCCGCGCTGGCGACCTCGCTGGTGTGCTTCGCGCTGGGGGCCGGCCTGGTCGCGGCGGGGGAGCTGTCGGCCCTGCGCGCGCGCCGGAGATCGCCGCCCGGCGCGTGACGCCCCGGCGGGGCGCGCGGCGGCGCGCGCGGCTCCGGGCGGGGGCACCTCAATCAGGGGTACCGCTCGTTGTGTAAAACCGCCGATGTCGCGCGCGGCTAGCCGACCTGGGCCCACTGGCACATGGGGGTATCCAGCGTGGCGACGAAGGCATCGTGCCAGTCGTCACGGGAGGGGACGACGGAGTAGCCTCCCGACCCATCGAGGATCACGGTCATCGCGCCAGCACAGGGTACCTCGAGCGCTCGTCCGGGGCGCGGAACGCGGTGGCGGTAGGCGTAGGCGACCTCTCCGGTGCGCGCCAGACCTTGACCTAGGCGCTCCTCCGGTCGTTCGTGGCACCTCGGAGTGAGCTGGGTGCAGAGGATGCGGCAACCCCCAGCGCGATGCGCCCCGGCCACATGATCCTCGTCCGGATGTCCATCCCCGTTGTTCGTTCCAACCGAGAATACCGACACCTCGGCGCCCACGCGATCGTAGAGGTCGCCGAAGTCTCCGCCGTTGTCGCGGATTTCCCCACCATGGTGGGGTGTGCGGATGACCCTGGCTTTCACCAATCCGTCGTCCAGCCGCGACCAGGATGACAGCGGCGCGTCGCCCCCGATCAGCACGCCGATACCCCCGTACGTCACGCGGAGCACGGCCGAGCATCGGTTGGGCTGGTCTCCTTCGACGATCCCTTCGAGCTGCGTCCTGTAGTACGGGAGCACGACGTCCACGCTCCACCCGCTTCCTTCACACACGGTCTTGGGATTCAGCTCCCGGGTGGGAGAACAGAGCGTCAGCGTGCCCGCAGCTTCCCATTCCAGCGCCTGCTCCAGAAGGGCAGAACACGTCACCTTCAGGCGCTCGTCGGGGGCTCCGTCCAGCCCTACGTACAACGCATCGATGTGGCCGCCACCGTCCAGAAAGCTACGCAGGAAACGGAGCATGCCGCGGATGTGGTCGACGTCGAGGTGGGAAACCACGGCTGCGGTGAGGTGGGTGATCCCGTGATCGCTGACGAAGCGCGAGGCCACATAGGCGTCGTTGCAGTCGAAGAGGACCGCGCTCGCGCCGTCCGGCGGCACGATGAACGAGCAGTCGCCCTGCCCGACATCGAGAAAGTAGACACCGAGCGGACTAGCCATGTTGGGCCTCGGGTTCTCCCAGGCGCCGCTTCCACTCGGCCCAGATCCGATCCGGGTCCCGGCCGAGCGGCTCCCCGAACTCCAGCACGGGCCCGACAGGCTCTCCGGCCTTGCCCGTGCGGACACGCGCGAGCCGGGGGTGGTCGTCGGGCAGGAGTGGCGGCGTCACGGACGGGTCGAGAACGAAGATCCCGGCACCCGAGCCCACCTCACGAAAGCGCATCGAATTCCCTTCGCCAGGGATGACCTTCCCGAGGACCCATGTGCTCTCCGAGACCTCCCCCAGGAGACGCGACGCCACGATGTCCACGTGTCCCAGTAAGTGCCGCTTTTGAACGCGCGCTGCGGGCTCCAGCGTATGCGTGAGCGCGCGGCGGTAGCGATCGGTCTCCTCGCGGAGCTTGGCTATGGCCGCGGTGAACGCGGCGAGGCGGTCGGCCGCGCGTGCTGAGACGTGTAGCTCGACGAGCGTGCACGCAAAGGCTTGGCCGCGACGGACGATCTCGACGGTGATCTCACGGTGAAGGTACACCGTGGCGACGCCCGGCGCCTCGAGCCTTGCGGTGCGGAACCCCGGCGAGAGGGCGGCGGACATCTCCCGCTCGACCTCCTGCTCGCGGAGGTCGGTTGCCGTGTGGTTGTTCCAGACGAGGAGTGCATCGACGACCTGTGGCGGCTCGAAGCGCAGCAAGTGCTGCACGGTCCGGCACCGAAGGTACCACTCCTTGCCCGTGTGCGAGCGGGCAACGTGCTCAGGCACCCTCTCCCGCGCTTCCTTCAGTGTATTCAGCGCTCGGCCGCGATCGCCTTCGAGGAATTGCGTCAGCGCGAGCCGGGACCAGAAGAGCGCGTTCTCTGGCCACCCTTCGACCGAGCGTCGATACCCGGCCTCTGTCTCGGAGAGGGGCTCGATGAGGGGCGGCTTGGCCTTGTAGCGGTTGTAGTGCAGGTAGTGCTCGGCATAGGCCCGCGCCCGCTCGCCGACCGGTGGCGAGGGGAGCTTCAGGATCTCGGCGTAGATCGTGGCAGCGGCGCTGTATGCGCAGCGAAGGGACTCCTCCCGACCGAGGTCGAGCAGGAGCGCAACGCCGTAGCGCGCGAAGCGGATCGCGCGCTCAGGCTCTCGACCCGCAGCGTAGTGTCGGTGCGCTTCGAGGAGGGCGTCCGCCTTCGACCACGCGTTGGGCTCGTCGCCGCGCGACTCCCCCGCGAAGGCGGCGGCGAGCGAGAGGTGCGCGCTGATCTTCTGGTCGTCAGAGAGCATCGCGCGGCAGAGGAGTAGCAAGGGCCCGTCGAGCCACAAGGATCGCGCGTCGCTGCCGAGCATCGCGAGCGACCGGATGTCGGCGATCGTTGGCTCTGACGGCGCGGATGGGACGGCGCGGAGGATCTCGTCCGGCAGCGGTCGGCCATGGACCGCGAGCAGCGCCAGGACCTTCCGGTGCGCGGCTGGCATTGCCGCCCAGACAGCCTCGAAGAGCGGCTCGGCGCGGCCAGCGCTCTTCTCCGGCGAACGCCCCTCGACCTGCGTCAGGGTCAGCGCCAGACGGAAGAGCGTGGGGTCCCGGCCCACACGATCCCAGAGAGGCGTCACATCGCGCGGGACCCCGTTCACAAGGTGGAGAGGCGGGGCGGGCAGCGGCTCTAAATCCCACGCGTCGAAATCGATGCGCCCGGGGTACACCGCGCTCGAACAGAGGTAGGCGTGCTCGCCCAACCAGGCTTCTACAGCGGACGCCCGCTCCTTGACGATACCGTGCAGGTCGAAGTCCCCGGGCTGGGGCGCAAGGCAGTCGATGTCGTCGACCACAAGAAGGCGGCCGTCCAGGTGCCGAGCCAGCACATCGAGGGAGGGCTCGATGTCGAGGCTGCTACGCAACGCCGCGTCAATTTCTCGCGGGGCATCGCCACCGAGGCCCACCGCCGCCTGGATCACGACGGACTCGGCTTGATCGAGCCCGGAGGGCACTCGGATCAACAGGGCGTCCTCGCCGAGGCTCCGCGTCACGTCGAGGAGGAACTCTGTCTTCCCGCGGCCGTCCGGGCCAAAGACCGCCATCTTGTGTCCTTTGCGGACATTTCCAGCGATCTGCTCGACGAGGGCGCCGCGGACCTCGTTTCTCTCGACTCTCCAGACCACGACCGGCTCCTTGCTGCGGGGTACCTCCGGGCATCTGTCAGCACCTAGCCCCGGCCGTCAAGCTGCGGCGTGGGTTGCCCCTCGACCCGGCGGCGAGCGTACGGGGGACGCCTTGGCCTCGGGCTTTTGACCCCGCCGGCGCGCGATTTTCCTGGGAAGCGAGGGCCTTGCCCCGCGGTGGCGACGGCTTCCTTTCCGGGCACCACACTGAGCCTGTGGTACATTCAGAGGTCGCAGCGGAACCGACGCATGCGCATCGCCTGGATCGTCTACGGCGCCCTCGACCAGATCACGGGCGGTTACATCTACGATCGGCTCGTCGTCGAGCGGCTGCGCGCGCGGGGCGACGCCGTGGAGGTCGTGTCCCTCGATCCGGCGCCGCGGTCGCGCGCGCTGGCCGGGCTCGCGCTCGCGCGGCGCCTCGCCCAGGTCGACCCCGACGCCGTCGTCGGCGACGAGCTCTGTTTCCCGGAGCTCGGGCCCGCGTTCGCGGCGCTGCCGCGCCGGATCGCGCGCGTGCTCCTCGTGCACCACCTGAGCGCGTGGGAGCTGCCGCCCGGCCCGCGGCGCGCGGCGCTCGCGCTCCAGGAGACCGCGGTGCTCCGGCTCTGCGACGCGCACATCGCGACGAGCGCGACGACCGCGGCGCGGCTCCGGCGCGAGCACGGGGTCGAGCGGGTCGACGTGGCGCCGCCGGGCGCGGACCGGCTCCCCTTGCGCCCCCGCGCCGGCGGCTCCGACCGGCCCGGCGGCGCGCTGCGGATCACCTTCGTGGGGAGCTTCATCCCGCGCAAGGGCCTGCTCGAGCTCCTCGCCGCGTTCGAGCGGATCGGCAGCCCGCGCGCCACGCTCGTGCTCGTCGGCGACGCGGCGCGCGACCCGGCCTATGCCGGGCGGGTGCGCGGCGCGATCGCCGGCTCTGCCTTCCTGCGGGCGCGCGTCGTGATCCCCGGCGTGCTCGGCGACGACGCGCTCGCGGCCGAGCTCGCGGGGACGGACGCGCTGGTCCTGCCCTCGCTCCTCGAGGGCTACGGCATGGTGCTCACCGAGGCGGTCCGCGCCGGCGTGCCGGTGCTCGCCGCCCGCGCCGGCGCGATCGCGGAGGTGGTCCAGGACGGCGCCGAGGCGCTGCTCTGGGACGACGGCGAGGGCCTCGTGCGGTCGCTCTCCCGCTTCCTCGAGGACGGGGCGCTGCGCGCGAGCATGAGCCGCGCCGCCGTGGTCCGCTCCGCGGCGCTGCCCACGTGGGACGGCGCCGCGGCCGCGGTGCGCGAGGCGCTCGCGCGGGCGGCGAGGCCGCGGCGCTGAGCCGTCACTCCTCCGCGGCCGCGGGGGCGCGCAGCACGCACCGCTTGGCGCGGACGAACGCGTCGAACCGGGCCTCCTGCAGGCCGTCCGCGTCGACCGTCCGGTCCTTCAGGAGGCACGCCTCCACGGAGAGCTCCCCTTCGTACGGGTCCTTCTCGCGGGTCGTCTTGTGGTTCAGCTGGCAGACCCCGTTGAGCCCGTCGTCCCCGAGGTGGACGGACACATTCCAGGCCTCCTGGGTCACGCCGGGAGACGCGCGGAGGATGATCCCCCAGAAGCCCTTCTTCTCCCGGATGGGGTCGTTGAAGATCATCACCTCGAACTCGTCGTCCTTTATCCCACAATCCGTGTACCAGCTGCGCTGGTGGTCCTCGTCGAACGCGACCGCGGTCTCCCCGTTATTGCCCGTGTCGAGGAAGAACTGCTTCGCTCCCAGGGTGAGCACGGCTCTCCCGGCGACCAGCGGCGGCTCGAAGTCGCTGCCGCACCCGAGCGACGCGAGCAACAACGCGGCAGCGAGCGGTGTTCTGAGCATGGGTGTCCTCAGTCATGAGGATCCTGCCTGGCCGATCCACAAGTCAATCATCAAATCGACAAATCAGGCGCTTTTGACGCGATAAAACAAACGCGTTCGTGGGAATGCTGCAGGCCTGAGAGGGAGAGAAGCCCGGCTCTCTGGCCGTCACGATTCCATGAACCCTCGGGACCGGAGTGAGAATCAGATCAGATCGTGGCAATCCAATCTGTCTCACGGGAATGATCCACGTTTCCGCACCCATGGGGTTTCTCCAGCCCGATGTGAGCTAGACCCATGCTCCCATCGGCCTTTCCGCGCATCCGCCCTCCGGGGCCGCGCGGCGCGATGAGCTCCCTCATCCGTCACCGGAGGTCGTCCCGCTCGGAACCCCCTGCTTCCCGTCGCCGCCGCCTACCTGCCGAGGATCGCCGCCGCCTCGTCCCGGAGCCGCCGCGTGAGCCCCGCGTCGTCGTCGCCCCCGCCCGCCACCGCCGCCGCGTCCCGCGCCTCACCGAGCCGCACCTGCACCTCGACGTCGTAGAAGCCCGGCAACGCGATCTGCAGGAGCGGCGCCAGCGTGGTGATCCCGCGGCGCTCGGCCCACCGCGTGATCCGGAGCCGCTTCGCCCGCGCCGAGTGCACCCCCGAGACGACCGCCACCGCGACGCGCCCCCCCGCCGCCGCCGCCGCGCGCAGCAGCGCCCCGGCGCTCGGGTGCCACGCCCCGAGCAGCGCCTCGCCCGCGCCCGCGAACGCCGGATCCGCCTCGATGCGCCCCGCGGGGAAGTGGAGCAGCGCGCCGCCGCCGCGCAGGTGCCGCAGGGCGCGGCGCACGCCGGCGGTCCGCGCGGCGAGCGCGCGCCCGCCGCCGCCCTCGTCGATCGGCACGAAGAGCAGCCGCTGGCTGACCTGGGGGAGCGCGCGCAGGAACCGCCGCTCGGCCGCCACGATCATGAGGTCGCCCCGGCCGAGGGCCGCCATCAGCGCGAGCGCGTCGTAGGCGCCCGGGTGGTTGGACACGACGAGCAGCGCCCCGCGCGGCGGCGGGGCCGCATCGGCCGTCCAGCGCGCGCCGAACCCGGCGAGCGCCTCCCGCGCTGCCACGTGGATCCCTGCCTCGCCGGTGCGCCTGTCGAAGCGCGCGAGCACGCGCCCGAGCGGCAGCGAGGGGACGGCGAAGGCCGCGCGCCCGGCCCGCCGCACCCACGCCGGCGCCCCGCCCAAGCCGAGCGCCGCGGCCATCTCCTCGCCGGACAAGCGCGCCAGCTCCCTCTCCAGCGGCCCTGTCATGCCCGCCGGTCTCTACCTGCGCCGAGGCCGCCACGCCAGCGCCGTCGCGCCGCGCGGTTGCGTGGGCGCGCGGTCGCTGGCCGCCAGCAAGCGCGCGCCGCCCCGCCGCGCAGCCGGGCGCGCCCGCGCGGCGGCCGCGTCGGACGATGGCGCAGCGCGCGAATGGGCGGTTGTTCAGCGAACCTGACGAGTCCCCTGGTGCATGGGGGTTTGCGTCGGGGCACGCCGGCTCTGTATGAAGAGAGAATGAAGCCCACCTGCCCAGCTCCTGATGACGCCACCCGCCGCAGCGCCGGGGCTGCGCGTCCGCGGCGGACCCTCGCGGACCTCCCGGGGCCCAGAGGGCTGCCCGTGCTCGGCAATCTGCACGAGCTCCACGCCGACCGCTGGCACCTGGAGTTCGAGCGGTGGTGGCGCACCTTCGGGGACGTGTTCGTCGTGCGGATGGGCCGCCAGCCGATCCTCGTCGTGGCCGACGGCGAGCTCGTGCGGGACGTGCTCCAGCGCCGCCCCGCGGTGTTCCGGCGGACGCGGGCCATCGAGAACGTGTCGCGCGAGGCGGACCTGGTCGGGCTTTTCTCGGCGGACGGCGAGGCGTGGAGGAAGCAGCGGCAGCTCATCAATCCGACGCTCCACGCGCGGCACGTCGAGGGGTTCTTCCCGAGCATCTGCGAGATCACGGGCAGGCTGCGCGATCTGTGGTCCCGCGCGGCCGACGAGCGCGCCGCGCGCGACGTCCTCGGCGATCTCATGCGCTACTCGGTCGACGTCACCTCCACCATCGCCTTCGGCCGCGACCTCAACACGCTCGGCGGCGGGCCGGACGCGCTCCAGGAGCACCTCCAGCGCGTCTTTCTCGGCCTGAACCGCCGGATCCTCGCGCCGCTGCCCTACTGGCGGTACCTCGGCCTGCCCGCCGACCGCGCCTACGATCGCGCGCTGCTCGCGGTGAAGCGGCTCATCCTCGATCTCGTGGCCGCCGCCCGGCGCGAGCTCGAGGGCGGCGCGGACCGGCCCGCGCGCCCGCGAACGCTGCTGGAGCTCATGATCGTGGCGCGCGACGGCGAGAACCCGAAGGCGCACCTCTCGGACGCCGAGGTCTACGCGAACGTCCTCACGATGCTGCTCGCGGGCGAGGACACCACGGCGAACACCCTGGCGTGGATCCTCTATTACCTGGGCTCGCGCCCCGACGTGCAGGCGCGCGCGCGCGAGGAGGCCGACCGCGTCCTCGGCGGCGGTCTGATCCCGACGCTCGAGCAGAGCAAGCTCCTGGAGTACACGGGCGCCGTCACCCAGGAGACGCTGCGCCTGCGCTCCGCGGCGCCGCTGCTCTACCTCGAGGCGAACCACGACACCGTGGTCGGCGACGTGGCGGTGCCCGCCGGCGCCGGCGTCGTGGTGCTCACCCGCGCCACCGGGCGGAAACCCGAGTATTTCGGCGATCCGGAGGCGTTCCGCCCCGAGCGCTGGCTCGGCGGCGCGCCCTCGATGCTGCCCCACGAGCCGCGGATGGCGCTCGCCTTCGGCAGCGGGCCGCGCATCTGCCCGGGCCGCTCGATGGCGCTCCTCGAGTGCGCCGTGACGGTGGGCATGGTGCTCCGGAGCTTCACGGTGCACCTCGCGGATCACACAGCGCCGGTGCGGGAGCGGATGGCGTTCGCGATGCAGCCGGAGGGGCTGCGCATCCGGTTCACGAAGCGCGCGTGCGCGTGAGGCGCGGGCGCCGGCTCACCGCACCTCGGCGCGCGTGAGGCGCGGGCGCCGGCTCACCGCACCTCGGCGCGCGTGAGGCGCGGGCGCCGGCTCACCGCACCTCGGCGCGCGTGAGGCGCGGGCGCCGGCTCACCGCACCTCGGCGCGCGTGAGGCGCGGGCGCCGGCTCACTGCACCCTGGCGAGGGCCGCGTCGTAGTCGGGCTCCTGCGCGATCTCCGGGACGAGCTCGGCGTGGAGCACCTTGTTCTGCTCGTCGAGCACGAGGACCGAGCGCGCGAGCAGGCCCGCGAGCGGCCCGTCCACCAGCTTGACCCCGTACTTGTCGGCGAAGTCGCCCCGGAACGTCGAGAGGCTCTCCGCGTTGTTGATGCCCTCGGCCGCGCAGAAGCGGGCGTGCGCGAACGGCAGGTCCGCCGAGATGTTGAGCACCGTCACGCCCGGGAGCTTCTCGGCGCGCTCGTGGAACTTGCGCACGGACGTCGCGCAGACCCCGGTATCCACGCTCGGGAAGATGTTGAGGATCTTCTTGCCGGCGTACGACGAGAGCTTGCCTTCCGAGAGATTGCTCTTCACGAGCGTGAAATCGGGGGCAGTCGAGCCGACGGGCGGCAGCTCGCCGGCGGTGTGGACGGGGTTTCCCTTGAACTTGATCTGGGCCATGATCGTATCCTCCTCTGTAAAGCCGCGCTGGTCGTACGCGCGCCGAGGGCGGATGCCAAGACGATCTGTACAGCGCCGCCGGAGAGAGGCTCACCTTGGCCGGCCGCGTGGGCGGTGCGCTGTCTGGCGATATTCCGTGGTCCGCGCGCGAGCGGGGCTCGCGCGTGAGGCTTCCGTGGTCCGCGCGCGAGCGGGGCTCGCGCGCGGGGCAATCAGCTCAGGGGCGAGCGGTTCACCAGAGGAAACGGCTCGACCTCGGCGTCGTCGGGGTTCATCGAGTCCCTGCTGTACCCCATCTCCTGCTCGGCCGTCGTGATGACAAAGGGGCCCCCGATCTCCTCGGGATCCACCATGTCTTCATAGTCCTCCGTGGTGTCGCCCTTGCCCGACGTCGCCGAGGCAAGATACTGCTCGGCGATCTGCTCGGCGAACTCGTCCACCACCTCCGGCGGGCCGTCGCCCGGGTCGGGGATGAACGCATCGCGGTCGTCCGTGCGAGCCGCGCTCCTGCGCGCTGCCTCCACGAAATCCTGTCCGTGGCTCCTGCTTGTGGCCCGCTGGGAGCCGTCTTGCTTGGTCTGCATGGATGATCTCCTCGCTCGGCGGCGCGCTCCCACGCGCTTTCAGCGGCGCCGCCCGTCCGGTGTCCTGACACCGAGAGATGCACCGCGTGTACCAAGGCTGGATCGCGTGCCTGTCACGCGCCCTGGCGAGAGGATCTGATCGGTGTTCGTTCGCCGTGGCGCTTGCGCTGTACCGGACGTGCGTCGGGTGTAGCGCCGTGCCACAGCGGGAGAGACGCGCCGGTGACACGATGCCCCGGCGCCGCGCCACGAGGCGGCGCCGCGCGCAGGGCGATGCCGCGGCGCTTCGTCCCGTCGCGCCCCGGAGTTGAGCTCCTATGTCGCCGGGCGGCTCTTCGACGGAACCCTTCGACAGAGGGCTTCGACGGAAGGTTTCAAAGGAAAACCGGAATGGCCCGCGGCGCGGGCGCGGGCGCGAGGGGGCGGGCGCAGCGCAGCAGCGATGTCGCTGCGCCCCGTCGCCGCGCTGCTACCAGCCGAGCTCTTCCTTGATCGCCTCCGAGAGCTGCGCGGCCATCTGCTCGTTCGTCTTCTTGCTCGGGTGGTAGTCGCAGCCGAGCCCGTTCTCCTCCCCGTTCTGCGGGGGGAACTCGAGCAAGCGGACCCGATCGTCACCGCTGGCGGCGCGATCCTCCACCACCTTGCCGATGTAGCTCCGCGCCCTGGTGAGCGCCTCGGCGCCCTCCGGGTACGAGTCGCTGAGCATGGGCCCGATGGTGCAGAAGATGAACGCCTCCGGATAGTTCTCCCTGACCGTCTCGACGAGGCCGGCATAGGCGTTCGTGAACGGCTCACGGAACTCGGCGTCGCCCGGGACGTTGATGCTGAAGTCGTTCGTGCCCAGGTTGATCACCACGACCTGCGGCACCCAGGACGAGAAGTCCCATGCGGGCTCCGGCTCGTCGGCGATCGTCCGGCCGTAGATCTCCGGCATTGTGTCGGCCACCTCGTCGTCGTAGTTCCGGTACACGCCCCTGCCGGACCAGGCGA
This sequence comes from Sorangium sp. So ce1128, assembly GCA_051717205.1. Taxonomy (GTDB): domain Bacteria; phylum Myxococcota_A; class Polyangia; order Polyangiales; family Polyangiaceae; genus Sorangium. The sequence continues at coordinate 10,839,099 of CP181432.1, read as the reverse complement.
CGATCGTGGTGTCCGCCTCGATCAGCCTGCCTGTCAGCGCGCTGTAGGCGAGGTAGTTGTTCTCCGTGTCGCTCGTGAAGGGGCAGGTCTCGTCCGCGCCATCGATGCCGTAACCGGCCGAGATCGAGTCGCCGATCACCTCGATACGCCGCTCGGGCGCCGCCGGGACGGGCAGGAGCTCCTCGCCTTGCTGCGGCACGAACTCGAGGAACTGCGTCACACCGACAAGCGCCTCGGTCCGGCGGTGGAGCAGGAGGTCGTGCTCGCCGTCGGCCAGCCCCTCGGCCACGGTGTAGAGCTCCTCCTGGTTGTTGACCTTGAGGACGCCCTTGGACTCCCCGTCGATCACCACCTGGAAGAAGTTGGACTGCTCCGGGGTCGATTCGTCGCTGAAGCGGGCGCTGATCGATGTCCCCGAGAAGCGCGTGACGATCGCGCTACCAGGCCAGGAGAAGCGGGGGCCCTCGGGCTTCGTCGTGTCGAAGCGCCCGATGAAGCGGATGGTGTCGCCCGACGGGTTGCCCCCGCCGGTGCCGCTCGCCGTCGATGTCGTCGTCGTCGCGCCCGCGCCGCCCTCACCGGCGCCGCCGACGCCGGCGCCGCCTTCACCAGCGCCGCCAGAGCCCGAGGCGCTGGTCGAGGTCGATGAGCCTCCGCCGGTGTTCGTCGTCGCGCTCGAGTCGTCGTCACCGCAGCCGGTCATCAGCGCCGACCAGGCGATGCAGAGCGCTGAAGCGAGCCTCGGGAGGTTGGAATAAGCTTCTGTTTTCATGGCGCGCGAGGATGCTGCAGGTCCGTGGCGCAGACAACACCAATCTTCGCCTGCGAACCGTCGAAGACGCTGCGACGCGGGCGTCGGTGTCCGGATCCGGGCACAAGGCCAAAGCATCTTCCGGGAAACATCCGAGGCATCCCCTCAAATTCTTCGGAAGATTCACAGGGAGGCGGGGAGACGGGGAGGGAAATCTACAAAATACTCCCTGTCTCCCCGCCTCCCTGTTCAATTTCCCGCTGAAAAGGGCGGCAAAATGAGGGGATTCCTCAGGGGAAACATCGCTCTTTGACCCGGAGATTCACCGCGTCTCACGCGGCGCACCACCCTCTCTCCACGGGCCTCGCGGCGCGCGCGGCGGTGCGCGGCGGGCCCGCCGCTGCGCGGGGCGTCGCCGGTGCTGTGGTCGTCTCTGCAGCCGGAACGCTCGGCGAGGCCGAGGTGGTCGGCGGGGCAGCCGGACGGCGTGTGAACGGTGTGTCATGAAAGGCCGCGCGCGGCGGCGGGGCAGCGCCCGCCGCCCCGCGCAGCCGCAGCCACGCGCGGGCTCAGGAGGGGGGCCGTTTCCCGCGCGGCGGCTCGATCGGCGCTGAGCGGTTCAGTTCCAGGTCCGGTTCTGGCGCTGTTGCTCGGAGCGACCGTTGTCGTCTGCCTGGGAGCGATCGCGGTCCTGCGAGGCCCGCACTTCGTCGCGCTCGTGGATCCTTGTCGAGTACCCCTGCGGCAGCTCATCGCCCATGAAGCGGCCGAACCCCGGCCGCCGCTCCGGCTGGTTGTACAGGTCGCCTCGCCCGGTGCGCTCATGGCCCTGACCGTGACCTTCGCGCTCATCGCTCCGGCCCTGATAGCCGCGGTGCTCGTCCCGACCGCGCTGGTCGCCGCGCTCGTCGCCCCGGCCGTAATGGCCGGGGTTCTGGTGCTCGTCGCCGCCACGATAGCCGTGGAACTGGCTCTCGCCGCGGCCGTAGCCGCGATTCTGGCCCTCGCGGTCCTGGTGCTCGTCCTGCCGCCCGAAGCTGCGGCCCTGGTAGTCCTCGCGCCCCTGCTGGTAGCCGCGGCCCTGGTGCTCGTCCTGCCGCCCGTAGCCGCGGCCCTGGCCCTCGCGGCCCTGGTAGTCCTCGCGGCCCTGCTGGTAGCCGCGGCCCTGGCTCTCGCCGCGGCCGTAGCTGCCGCGGTACTGGCCTTCGAAGCTGCGACCCTGGTGCTCATCCTGCCGCCCGTAGCCGCGGTACTGGCCCTCGCGGCCCTGGTAGTCCTCGCGGCCCTGATAGCCGCGGTACTGGCCCTCGCGGCCCTGGTAGTCCTCGCGGCCCTGATAGCCGCGGCTCTGGCCCTGGTAGTCCTCGCGCCCCTGATAGCCGCGGTACTGGCCCTCGCGGCCCTGGTAGTCCTCGCGGCCCTGATAGCCGCGGCTCTGGCCCTGGTAGTCCTCGCGCCCCTGATAGCCGCGGTACTGGCCCTCGTGGCTGCGGCCCTGGTACTCGTCCTCTCGCCCGTAGCCGCGGTTCTGGTTCTCGGGGCCCTGATAATCGTGACGCCCCTGGCCGCGGTGCTGGCCCTCTTCCTCGCGGCCATAGTAGTCGCGCCCGTAGTAGCCGCGGCCCTGGCCCTCGTCCGGCCCGGTGAACCCGCGGTTCACGTCACGGCCGTAGTAACCGCGGTTCTCCTCGCGCCCTCGCTGCGCCGAGCCGAACCCGCTGCGCTCGTCGTCCGCTCCCCGCCCGCCGAATTGATTGCCGCGCCCGCCGCTCTGCTCCCAGGAGGGGCTGTCCTGCCCATAGGCGCGGTTCTCCTCGTGCTCACGGTAGCCGCGCCCGCCGAAGCCGCCTTGCTCCTGCCCGCGCCCGCCGAAGCCGCCGCGGTAGTCCTGTCCGTGCTGGCCGCCCGCCTGCCACTGGCCCCTGCCTTCGCGCCCCTGCTGGCCGTACTGCGGCTGGCCGTACTGCGACTCCTGGCCGAGCTCGCCCTGCCGGCTGCCGCCGCTCTGGTTCGCGTAGTTGCCGCGGCTGTACGACCCTCGTTCGAACGCGTCGCGCTCCTCGTCGTGACCGCGGAAGCCGCGCTCATCGTTGTTCCCTGGAAAGCGCCCCTGCTCTTCCCGGTGACGCCAGTCGTCTCGCGTCCCCTCGTCGCGGAAGTCTCGGTTCTCGTAGCGATCTCTTGCCATGTCGCGCTCCCTCCGGGTGCTGGTGAACAATTCTCGACGGCTCACACAGGCGGGACACCTCCGTGAGCGGTGGGCCCACTTGCCCAGCAACCGACGTGCCCAGAGGAGACCACAAGGAACCAGGGTGGAAGAGGCGCCCCGGCAGTCCGAGCGAGGCGATCGAAGCGACCAGTCGAGCGCGCCGTCATGGGCCAAGGCGCCACACGATGGGGCAAGCTGTCACGCAAGCGCGGCCACTCCCGTCCAGGACGAGCTTGCGCGCTGGCATCACAGCCGAGCTCGGATCGATGAAAGGGCATGGGGCGCCGCGGACGGCGGCGCTCACCCGGCGCTCAGTACCGCGTCTCGCAGGGGTGCTGATCGGCGAACGCCTTCACGGCGGTCTTGTTGGACGACCAGGGGAAGTTCCGATCCGTGACCGACCAGGAGAGCGCGCCCGCATACCTGATGCTGTAGAGGTCGCTCACGAACTTGTCGTAGGTCACGCCCATCCCGGCCATGTTGATGGGGAACTCGCCCATGACGACGGGCTTGTCCGTCAGGCCGTACTCGGAGAGAGGCGTATTGTACGGGTACCACTCGTTGACCCACCCGTACATGTGGACCTGGTAGAAATCGACGTCGGCGTGCGTCCACGCCTGACCCCACTTGATGGCGGCGCTGCCGACGCTGACGGGCGCGCCGGTCTCGTCCCTCAGCACGGCGGCCGACTCCTTGGCGAGCGCCTCCATCTGCTGGTGCGTGACGAGATCGAACTTGCTGGAGTCGCCCTCGAACGGCGGATCGCCGCCGTAGAGGCTCGCCCCGGTCATCGCCCACTCGGGCTCGTTGATGACGTCCCAGGCCAGCATGCGGCTCCGGTGCGGGCTCGACGCGACCGCCTGCGCGACGGGCCGGACCACGTTCTCGATCAGCCGGGCACGCCGGGCCGGGTCCGCGACGATGGGCCCCATGCTCACGGCGGTCAGGCCGCTCGGCGGGTTGTACGTCGCCTTGTAGAAGCCGTCGAAGGAGAACAGCGTGAACATCACGTTGACCTGCGCCTGGTCCGCGAGCTCGAGCGCCGCGAGGATGTCCTGCGTCGAGGTGCCCCCGAGCCCGGTGGGGTTCCCCTGCCCGTCGAAGTTGATCTGGTCCCCGTAGAAGCGGGGATAGATCCACCAGCGGACCACGTCGACGCCGTTGGCGCGCATGTCCTGCAGGTCGGCGAGCACCTGGTTTCTCTTGCCCGAGACGCCGGCCTGGCTCCAATGGGGCTGACCGCCGAAGTCGGCGCCGAAGTCGCGCCAGGCGTAGTTCACGCCGTACATGAAGCGGAGGCGGCACGCGATCTCGACCCCGGCCTCGAACGGACAGGCGTCCTCCTCGGTGCAGGTGCTGCCCTCTCCGCCGCTGCTGGCGCTGGTGCCCACGGGGTCGCCGCTGCCCGTGCTCGCGGGCCCGCCGGCGCCCGTGCTCGCGGGCCCGCCGGCGCCCGTGCTCGCGGGCCCGCCGCCCGTGCCCGTGGGCCCGCCGGTCGCCCGGGAGCCGCTGCTGCCGGTAGGGCCGCTGGCCCCCGTGTCGCCGCCCGCGCCGCCCGCGCCGGCGTCATCCGTTCCGTCGCCACAACCCAATCCAGCGGCGGTGAGCTGGAGAACCCCAACAAGAAGAAGCCAGTTGCGCATGGACCGATTATCGCCAGGAAGGCCCGAGCGAGCCAGCGTGATCTATCAATCAGTTCAGTGACCCCCTGCGCAATGTTCTGCTCTTGCTACACGATCCTGGTCACAGCGGTCCGGGGAAGATCATCGTCTCTGCTCCAGGGCCGAGACAGCGACGGTATTTCGCCTTACCGGGAGGGGCCGCGTGGCCTGGGGTGAATGCCCATATAGGCGGCGGCGCTCTTCGCCGAGGGGTCGTCCGGATAGCGCTCGACGAGGTCTTCGGCGAGGCTGCGGGCCTGGCCGATCCGGTCCAGGCGCACGAGCGCGCGCACGCGGAGCAAGCCGCGCTCGGCGGCGCGGGGGCTGTCGACGAAGTCGCGCGCCGCGGCGTCGTCGAGCCGGAGCACCTCCTCAGGGTCGCTCGTCAATGCGGCGCGCATGCGGTCGACGACGCGGGCCTCGAGGTCATCGTCCGGCGCTGCGGGCGCGGCTTCGGACTCCCGTGCTGCGGCGCTCTCGGCGGCAGCGGCCGGCGGCGGAGCGGGAGGGATGGCGGATAACTCATCGTGTCGCTGCGGCCTCGCGTCGGCGCTGGGCTCCGCGCTCGACGGCCGCGCCTTCGGGGCGGGGCGCTCGTCGCGGCCTATGAAGAGGAAGGCCGCCGCGGCGACCGCGGCGAGGGTGAGGCCGATGAGCAGCGCGCGGCGGGTGCCGGACGATCGCGGGGCGTCCACGGCGGCCAACGTAGCGCGGAGGAGCGGTGGGCGGTAGCGATCGCTCGGGGGGCGGGGAGGTGGGCTTGGGCGCGAGCGAGCATGATGGTCGCGGGGGGAACGAGCCATCCTGGGTACCGGCGGTGGAGCCGGGCTGTATCCCGGCGGAGATACGCGTGCTCGAGATCGGCCGCGCTCAGTACATCAGGTTACCCTCGCCGAGCACGAACGTGATGTTCTGACCGAACTCGGCCCGGGCGGTCGTCACGCGCGCGATGGCGTTCACGATGCGGTCGCGGCGCTCGACCGCCGAGCTCGCCGCGAGGCCCTGGGCGATCTCGGTGCGCGCGAGATCGAGCTGATGGCTCGCGGCGGGATACAGCGTCATCGGGGCCATCACCTCGATGGCGTCGTCGATCTCGACGCGGGCGAGCTCCATCAGTTCTACGGCCCGGAGCTCTTTTTTAAACGTTCTTTACAAACGCGCCCGGGAGGAGACATGCTCGGACCGAGCGATGCGTCGTCATCGGCCGTCGGCACGGTGGCGCCCGCCCCTGACCCTCTCGTACCCGCCACCCGATCTCGCCAGGTATCGCTCGTCGGACAGCGAGCTCATCAGTGCGCCCACAGATCCTGCGGAACAGCCTACTTTCTATTCAAGGGGCGCATACGAATCTTGGGAACAGTGCACGTTCCGGTTCAGGCCCCGAGGTTTCCAAGAAAACCACGCCCACGAGCCGATCTGCTGACGCTGCGCGGTCGGCCCGGCGTTCGACTCGCGAGCGGATGCACCAAGAGGCTAGCGACCACGGGGCATGATGTGGGGGCGACTGCGCAGCGACGGTCCACGCTCCGTAGAGTCCAGCGTGCGACGAGCGGTTCACGGTAGAGTCTTCTGGACGGCGCGTCTTGCCCGGGTGCGGTGAACGCCTACGACTCGCCGCGACCCGAGACGTTGCCCCAGACAAGCAACAAAAAGAGCGAAACCCGAGTCAGAAACTGCGTGAATTTGAACAGACCGCCCGCTGGCGCGAGCCGGCGAGGCATCGCCGGCCGCGGGAGCGCAGGTCGGCGCCGCCGTGGCGAAGTGGCCGGCCGCCGTCGTCATCGACGATCCTCGGGCAGCTCCCTGCTGCCTCCTGCGCCGACGCTGCCCAGCGCTGAAGCGACGATGAGGACTGCCTTCGTCGTGGTCACGACGCCGGCGAGGCCCGCGAGCGCGTCCTGCCGCGCCGGGTGGATGGGGGCCGTATACCTTTCGACGCGGCGCTGAGATCCGTCGCTCGTTCGTTGCGCGGCAGGCCGGCTCTCGCAGGCGTCCACGCGGGCGGGTCGCTCGCAGGAAAGGATTGCTGACCGGCCTCGTCCACGACATCACGCAAGGGCACGGCCGGCACGACCCGCTCCGCGGCCCGCCCGGCGCGCTGCTCCTCGGCCCGACGCGCCTCGTCGCCTGCCTCTCTCAGGTCAATCCGAGTCGTCCGCTTCTGCGCGTGTCCCATGGTGCCTCCTCCGCGGGCGACCTTGCGCCTCGCCGCCGCGGTGGCAAGCTCCCGCACGACGTCGCCGACGATGTCGGACAACCGAGCAGGTCGCAGTCGGCGGAGAGCCGCGCTCGACCCGCCGTGCCGGCGCGGCGATGGCACTGGTTCTCGATCGACCAGTGGTCACGGATCAGAGATGCCATCGTTTTTGCACTGGTCCGCGCGCGGGAGCTGATGAAGTAATGCCGCTCGGACGCGATCTCGCCGTCGGGACCGACCTGACGTTCTCGTTCGATCATCGTGATGCTCCGCAGGCCAGGCCACTTGGACGTCTCCTCGACTCGGCTCAGGTCCGTCGTGGTCCAGACGCGCCTCAGTTCGCGCCGACCGTGCCCCTCTTCAACGGTTTCGTGGACAGTGTGCTTCACGAGAGAAAAGAAGCCGGTTCCGGCCTCCGAGAAGATGTGAGCGACTTGCTCGTAGAGCTTGGTCTGGTTGGCCTTGAGCGCGAGAAGATAGGCGGCAGCAGACGGCCACGAGCGAATCTAATTCATTGTTTTCACGTTCGTTTTGATGCGCCCGCCCTGGGTGACCCGGGTACGCCTTCAGGATGCCCCGCTCGCGCTGCGCAGCGGGGTGCTGCCCTCATCGAGCAGCACCTCGCCCTCGCCGACGCCGCCGAGGTGGTGTCGGGTGAAGGTGGTGTCGGGTGAACGGCGCCCCCGGCACGAGCACGACCCCCGCCTCGGGCCCGAGCACGAACAGGTGGCCCTCCGGCGAGCCGAGCTTAAGCGCGGCCAATGTGTCCTCGGCGAAGTCCAGGCATACACGCCGGCCGGATCGTCGGCCGTGCTGAAGACCAGGAATTTGCCATCTCTGGTGAACTCCGCGACGAGGCGGCCGTAAGGCACGTGCTCCTGAGCCGTCCCGCAGGCGGTGGAGTGAACGCGGTCCCTTCGATGCATGGATAAGTTGTTGACATAGCGTCACTTTTCCGGAGGGAGCGGATCGCGTAAGGGATCTTCTGTCACCTGAGGTGAACGTGGCGATTCGCCCTTGACAGCCTCGAGTCGTTTTGCTTTTTCTTCCCCCGCCGGGACTGCTCGCACTCCCCATCCCGACCCCTAACCCGGGCCGCGCTCGCGCGCTGCCAATTCCATGGACCAAGAGTGGTCCCATGGACCAAGAGTGCGCCGATTCCGAGGTGAAATTCCGTCCCGTCCGTGCTAGGGTCGGGGCCCCGAAATGACGAGCAATTCCGACTCGCTCTTCCGACTGGACGACAAAGTGGCTCTGGTCACGGGAGCTGGCACCGGGATCGGGCGAGAAATCGCCGCGTTGTTCTCCCGCGCCGGCGCGACTGTCTGGGTCGTGGATCGCGACGAGGCCAGCGCGAGCGATACTCGAGCGCGGATCGAGTCCGAGGGCGGCCGAGCCCAGGTGGCTGTGGCGGATGTCGCCGATGCCGAGGTGGTCCAGGCGCTCGCCGGCCGCGTGGGTCAGCTCGACGTGCTGGTGGCGAACGCGGGGATCGGCCATGTGGGAGACCTGCTCGGAACCGAAGCCGCCGATCTCGATCGGCTTTACGCCGTTAACGTGCGCGGCGTCTTTCTTTGCGCAAAGGCGTTCGCCCCCGCCATGCTCGCGCGGGGTCGGGGCAGCGTCATCAACATGGCGTCGATCGCTGGAGTCGTTGCGGTCCGAGAGCGGCTCGCGTACACGACCAGCAAGTTTGCGGTCGTCGGACTCACCAAATCCATGGCGCTCGACCACTCGCATACGGGCGTTCGGTTCAACTGCATCTGTCCTGGTCGGGTCGAAACCGCCTTTGTGCAGAAGCGCCTGGCCGAGTCCAAGGATCCCGCCGCCGCCTACCGCGAAATGGCATCGACGCAGCTCACCGGCCGCATGCTAGCGCCGGGCGAAGTCGCCGCGGCCGCGCTGTATTTGGCCGCCGACGTGTCGGCCATGGTGACCGGCAGCTGCTTGATGCTGGACGGCGGATGGAGCGCCGGGAAATAGCCAATGGATACCGAGAGAGTAGCGGAATGAGCACCCAGCGAATTCAAGGCACGATCACGTCGCTCACGGCTTTCGACGTGAGATTCCCGACCTCGCGCGAGCTCGACGGCTCCGACGCCATGAACCCGGATCCCGACTACTCCGCCGCGTACGTCGTCCTCAAGACCGATCGTGACGACGGCGTCGAGGGCCACGGTCTGACGTTCACGATCGGGCGCGGCACGGAGATCGTGGTCGCGGCGGCCCGCGCTCTCGCTCCGTTCATCGTCGGCCTTCGGCTGGATCGACTGCGGGACGAAATCGGCGACGTCTATCGCCAGCTCACCCACGACAGCCAGCTGCGCTGGCTCGGCCCGGAAAAGGGCGTGATGCACCTGGCGACGGCCGCGGTCGTCAACGCGCTCTGGGACCTGCGCGCGAAGCTCGAGCGAAAGCCGCTGTGGATGCTGCTCAGTGAGCTCAGTCCTCAGCAAATCGTCGATCTGGTCGATTGGCGCTACATGACCGACGCGCTGACGCCGGAGGCCGCGCGTCGAGCGCTCGACGCCCAGGTCCCCGCGCGCGAAGGCCGGATTCGGCAGATTCAGAGCACTGGCTACCCGGCGTACACGACGTCCGCCGGCTGGCTCGGCTATCCGGACGAGAAGGTCCGCCGCCTGTGCCAACAAGGGCTTTCCGAAGGCTTCACACGCTTCAAGCTCAAGGTCGGGCTGGACGTGGCGGATGATCTGCGCCGTGCGACGCGGGTCCGCGAGATCATCGGCCCCTCAGCAGCGCTCATGGTCGACGCAAATCAGCGTTGGGAGGTCGACGAGGCGATCGATTGGATGCGAAAACTCGCTCCGACGAGCCCGCTGTGGATCGAAGAGCCGACGAGCCCCGATGACATCCTGGGGCATCAAGCCATAGCGCGCGCTCTCCGACCGCTCGGGATCGGTGTGGCCACGGGCGAGCAGTGCGCGAACCGCGTGCTCTTCAAGCAGCTCCTCGCGGCGGAAGCGATCGATTACTGTCAGCTCGATTTCTGCCGGCTCGCGGGTGTAAATGAGGTGATCGCGGTGCTCCTGCTCGCCAACCGCTTCAAGGTGCCGGTCTGTCCTCACGCCGGCGGCGTGGGGCTTTGCGAGTACGTGCAACACGCTTCGATCTTCGATTTCGTCGCGGTATCGGGTTCGCTCGAAAATCGTGTGATCGAATTCGTCGATCACCTGCACGAGCACTTCATCGACCCGTGCCGAATTCGGGGCGGATCTTACGAGGTGCCGGAGGCGGCGGGGGCCAGCATCACGATGAAACCCGCATCGCTCGTCGCCCACATTTACCCGGACGGCGCGGCGTGGCAGACGCAACCAGGCAGCTGAGGCAAGCATGAAGATCGTTCGCTATCTGGATCGTACCGGTCGCGCTCACTACGCGGTCGAACGGATGAACGGCGAGAAGAGGCGCATCGACGGCGACATTTTCGGAGCCTACACCGTCACTGAGGAACCGGCGGACGTGGCCAAGCTGCTCGCCCCGGTCGTCGCTGCGCAGTTTCTCTGCATCGGACTCAATTATCGGCATCACGCGGAAGAGACGAACGCCAAAGTTCCGGAATATCCAATCCTGTTCATGAAGGGGCCGAACGCGCTTCAGCATCCGGATCAGCCGATCTTCATTCCTCGAGCACTCGCGAGTTACGAGGTCGATTACGAATGTGAGCTCGCGGTCGTGATCGGCAAAGCGTGCAAGAACGTGAAGCGTGAGCACGCGCTCGACTACGTGCTCGGCTATACGTGCGCGAATGACGTCTCGGCTCGCGACTGGCAGATCAAGTACGGCAGCGGCCAGTGGTGTCGCGGCAAGACCTTCGACAGTTTCGCCCCGCTCGGACCGCGTCTGGTGACCGCGGACGAGATCCCGAATCCGAACGCGCTCAGGATCGCGACCATCCTCAACGGCGAGCGAGTTCAGGACTGGACGACCTCGGATATGATCTTCGACGTGCCCCGGCTCATCGAGTTCTTGAGCGGAAGCACCACGCTGGTTCCGGGCACGGTGATTCTGACCGGAACCCCCCACGGCATCGGAATGGCGAGAAAGCCGCCGCTCTGGCTCAAGGACGGCGACGTCGTGAGCGTCGAAATCGAGGGCATTGGCACGCTCACCAACCCGGTCGTGAACGAACACTGATTCGACCGATGCTCGAGCTCTCGACTCCGTCGCGTTCCGCTCGACGAGTGCAGCTGATGGCGAGCTGCTTGTGCGACACGTTCTTCGACGACGTAGCGCGCTCGACGGTCGAAGTCCTCGAGCACCTCGGTGTGAGCGTGGACTTCCCGGAGGCGCAGACCTGTTGTGGTCAGCCCGCGTTCAACGCGGGAGACTGGGATGCGGCGCGCAAGGTCGCACGCCACGCGCTGAACGTGTTCGGCGCGCCTGAACCCATCGTGGTGCCGTCGGGATCCTGCGCCCGCATGCTGTCGCACGGCTCCCTCTTGTTGTTCGAGGGCGAAAGCGACGCCGAGCACGCGCGCACGCTGGCTCGGCGCTCGTTCGAGCTCGCTGACTACATCGTGAACGAGCTGGGCGTGGACGCCTGGCCCGGCAAGCTCACCGAACGCATCGTCTTCCATCGCTCGTGCCATTCGCGCGGCACGCGCTACGCGGACTCCGCGCTCAAGCTCTTGCGCTCCATCGCCGGCTGCACGGTCGTCGAGATCGGGGAGTCCGAGCAGTGCTGCGGTTTCGGCGGCGCGTTCTCCGTCAGTTTCCCTTTCATTTCGCGAGAAATGGGGCGGCTGAAGCTTGCTCATGCGTCCCAGGCGGACGCCGCTTTGCTGGTGTCGGCCGACATGGGATGCCTGATGCACCTCACCGGGCTCGCGGATAAGGCCGGTCAGCCTCTTCGGGCTCGTCACGTCGCCCAGGTCTTGCGCGATTCACTCGGAGCACCGGAGAGGCCATGACCGAGCGCATCGATCGATTCGCATCGCTGCAAAACGACGAGCGCCGAGCCTCGGTCAGACAAGGAAGCAAGGCAGGGTACGAGCAGCGCACGCTCACGCTGTTCAGGAGCTACCGCCAGCCAAACGAGCTGCGCGCGCTCGCCGCGCGCATCAAACAGCATACGCTCGATCACTTGGACAGCTACCTCGAGCAAGCGAGCGCGCGGCTCACCCGAAACGGCGTCCACGTGCACTTCGCCGTCGACGCCGCGTCCGCTCGTCGGACCGTGCTTTCCGTACTCGAGCGGCGCGCTGCCCGTCGCGTGGTCAAGAGCAAGACCATGGTCACGGAGGAGATCGAGCTCACGCCATTTCTCGAGAAGCACGGTATCCAGTGCATCGAGACCGATCTCGGGGAGTTCGTGGTGCAGATCAGCCGCGATCATCCGAGCCACATTGTCAAGCCCATCATCCACAAGAACCGGCGCGAAGTCGCGAACACGTTCGAGAGCAGCGGGCTTGGCCCCTACGATGACACTCCGGAGGTGATCACGCGACGCGCGCGTGAGTACCTGCGAAAGCAATACTTGAGCGCGGACGTCGGCATCACCGGAGCGAACTTCGTTTCCGCCGAGAGCGGCCGCCTGGTGCTGGTCACGAACGAGGGCAACTCGCGGTTCTGTTTGGCAGGGACTCGCTGCCATATCGCAGTCGTCGGGATCGAAAAGCTGGTCCCGCGCGATCGTGATCTCGCCGTGTTTCTGAATCTCTTGGCGCGCTCGGCGACGGGCCAGGAGCTCACCGTGTACACCGAGTTCATCGCTGGCCCGCGCGGCCCTGGTCAAAGCGATGGTCCCGAAGAAATGCACGTGATCTTCCTCGACAACGGCCGGACCGATGTCTTGTCCGGCGATTGTCGCGAGATCTTGCGTTGCATTCGATGCGGCGCGTGCCTCAACGTGTGTCCTGTATACCGTCAAGCGAGCGGCCACGCCTACCGTAGCGTGTACCCCGGCCCGGTCGGTGCGGTGTTCAGCCCGTTGCTCTCTGGCCCGAACTTCGGTGACCACGCCGATCTGCCGCGGGCGTCCAGCCTGTGCGGCGCGTGTCACGAGGTATGTCCGGTCGACATTCCCATCGAAGAACTTCTCTTGCGCCTGAGACGGCGCCTGCAACGCGAGAGGCCGGAAACGTCGCGGTCGTTCGCGGCATTCGCCGAGCTCGCGACCGAACCGCTCGCCTGGGCCGCGGCCCTTCGCGCCGGACGTTGGCTCGAACGCCTGCCGAAATGGCTCTTGCCCGAGCCGCTCGAAGTCTGGCAACGCGAGCACACTTTACCGGCTTTTCGCGGAGGCGAGTTCCGCGCTTGGCTCAGGCGAAGGAGCTCCGGATGAGGGACGAGCGGAGAGAAGTCTTGAACCGCGTGCGCGCCGCGCTCGCGAGCGCAAAGGGTCGCGAGCCGCTCCCTGATTATTCGGCGAGCGAACTCGTCTGTACCGGGATCGACGCCAATCAGGACTCTAGGTCGGCGTTTCGGAACCGCTTGCAGGCAGCGCGCGGACTCGCGTTCGACGATCCGGGCGCGCTCGCGGCATGGCTTCGCTCGCGCGGCGCGCTGGTCGGCTATTTCGCGCCCGAGCTCGAGCCGAGCCTCGCAGCGAGCCTCGAAGGGTTCGTGCTCCACCGTCGATTCGAACGCGCAAAGGTCGACGAGTACGCGTTCGGCATCACCAGTGCTTTTCTTGCTATCGCGGAGACCGGATCTATCGTGCTCACGGACGCGAGTTGTCCGAGCCGCTTGGCAACACTCGCGCCGTGGATCCACGTCGCGGTCGTGAGCGAGCGCCGCATCGTCCGGCATTTATCGGACGCGCTCGCAGAGCTCGACTCGGATCCCTACACGGTCTGGTGCACCGGCCCCTCCAAGACCGCAGACATCGAGGGGATTCTGATCGAAGGAGTTCACGGGCCTGGCGAACAAGTCGCCCTGCTCGTTCCCTAGTCCACCGCCACTGCGTTCCGGGTCCAATCGGCTGCGCTGTTTGCGCGCCTTCGCGCCCCCTCTCTATCCCAGGGACGGCGGCCCGACGGTCCCTCCGGCGAGGAGCAGCGGGCCGCCGGCGACGACAGCCCCTCACCGGAACGCGCCGATGCCGAACGACATGCACGGCTCGCCGTCGCGCACCGAGAACGCCGCGAACTGCTTCTCCGGCGGGTACATGTACCCGAACAGCGTGCACATCTCGTTGTCCCCGAGGCCGAACGTGAGCTCGTGCCCGGACGTGTTCTTGAACCGGCACGCGTACCGGACGGAGTCGCCCTCCTCGAGCGCGATCGCCGGCCGGAAGACCTCTATATCGCTCTCCAGGTCGAACGCGCCGCCCTCGTAGACGCGCGCCTCGCCGCCGCCCGCGCGGACGACGTCCACGTCGAAGGCCTCGGCGTAGCGGTGCGTGTGCGGCATGAACGAGACGATGTTCCCGCCGAACGTCGAGCACGTCGCGCCGACGGTCCGCGTGGCGCGCGGCGGGACGAGGAAGTCATTGACGTTCATGACGAACGGCACGAGCTCCTCGGCGCGCTCCGCGAGCGGCATGGTGAAGAAATCATAAGCGAGCTCGACGACCTCGGGCTCGGCCGACGCGTTGAGCAGGTGGACGCTCGTCGCGATCTCGCGGGACGTATCGAGGGTGAAGCCCATCCCCGGCGGGAAGACGAGCGTCTCGTCGCCGACCACCTGGGTGGAGCTCGCGAAAAGGACGTCCGGGATGACCGCCGGCAGCGCGCCATACGGGTCGTCGGCGCCCGGGTGGCAATCAGGATAGGGGTTCGGCCCGAACGCCGGATTGACCGGCTTGGCGATCACGTTGCTGTGATGCAGCCCGACTGTCGCGTAGACGCGCGCCGCGTGGACGGTCCTGTTCACGAGGGCAGGGAAGGGCCAGGAGAGGCAGAAGGTCACCTCCTCCCCGGGCGCCAGGGTCCGCGGCGGCGCGATGATCCTGAATCCGCTGCGCGGCGGCTCCGGCAGCGCGAGCCGGGTGAGCGGCGCGCCGAAGGCGACGACGTTGTCCCGGTCGACGCGCTCCTCCGGCTCGTAGCGGGCGGCGGGATGGACGCATCGTCCGTGATAGAGCTCCTCGCCGGGAGCGCACGCCGCGGGCGGCGAGGGCTCGACTCCGGCGCAGGCGGAGAGGAGCGGAATCCAGACGAGGCACATCGAACGTGCTCTGTCCCTCGGGACGGAGCGGGTCTTTGGATATTGCATGACAGACCATCTGACACGGGCGGCGTCTCACCGGAAGCCTCGACTCTGGATCTCCCCTGCCGGGGATGACCTCGCGCGACCAGGGCAGAGCTCGCCATCCCGCCGCGCGCTCGGCGCGACCCGCGCGCTCGTCACAACCACGGACGGCGCGCGGCTGGCGCCGCCCGGGCGCGGGCGGCGGTCGCGCCCGCGTCGCCAGGCCCGCACCGCGCGGGCCCCCCCGGCGTGAGCCGTCGCTGCGCGGTCAGCCTTCTGCCTGGACGCCAGCCGCTGCGGACGCCGGTGGTCCGCGTGGCCGCCCACGCGGACACCCTGTTCGCCCGGGTCTACGCTGTGCGCAAACAGCGCGTGACGTGGGCGTCGCGGATCGTCTAGCATTGCGCCGACGAGGGGCAGCGTGCCCCACGATCTCCTGCATCGCCCGACGACCACGCAGCGTGGTCCCAGCTCGTGGAGACATAGCATTGAGCGAGCAAGCAACCGAGCCGGCCCTCCCTGTCACCGCTTTCGAGAGGCGCTTCAAGCACCCGCCGGGGCTCGTGATCCTCTTCTTCGCGGAGATGTGGGAGCGCTTTTCCTATTACGGCATGCGCGGCCTTCTCAAGCTGTACATGGCGAACTACCTGTTCGTCGCCGCGCGGGAGGCGTACCAGGGGTGCCGCCAGCACTCGCCGCCGTGCGAGCTCGTCCAGGGCAACCCGGACACGGTGTTCGCCTGGGAGTTCATCCGGGGCCTCCTTCCGGCCGCGCCCGGCGAGCAGGCGTCCGTGCTTTACGGCCTGTACACGGGGCTCGTTTACCTCACGCCGTTCTTCGGCGGCATCCTCGCCGACAGGGTGTGGGGCCAGCGCAAGACGGTGGTGGTCGGCGGCGTCCTGATGGCCATCGGACACTTCGTCATGGCGTTCGAGAACTCGTTCTTTCTCGCGCTGCTCCTGCTCATCCTCGGCAATGGCGCCTTCAAGCCCAACATCTCGACCCAGGTCGGCAGCCTGTACCCGAAGGGTGATCCGCGCCGCGACGGCGCCTTCACCATCTTCTACATGGGCATCAACCTCGGCGCCTTCATCTGCAACTTCGTCTGCGGCACGCTGGCCGCCGTCTACGGCTGGCACTACGGCTTCGCCGCCGCGGGCGTCGGGATGTGCCTTGGGCTTGTCGTCTACATCATGGGGCAGAAGTACCTCGCGAAGGACAACCTGACCAAGGCGGCGGAGGGGGTCGGCGAGCAGAAGCAGCCGCTCTCCAGCGACGAGTGGAAGCGCGTCGGCGCGCTCGTGGCGCTCTGCGCCCTCAACGTCGTCTTCTGGGCGGTCTACGAGCAGCAGGGCAACACGATGCAGTCCTGGGCCGACGAGAAGACGGTGTGGCCGAACGTCCTCGGGTTCCAGATCCCCTCGACGTGGTTCCAGTCGGCGAACCCGCTCTTCATCATCCTCTTCGCCCCGATCCTCGACATCTTCTGGCGCTGGCAGGCGAAGCGGGGCACGGAGCCGACGAGCGTCTCGAAGATGGCGATCGGCTGCACCATCCTCGGGCTCTCGTTCATCGTGATGATCCTCGGCGCGCAGGCGGTCGGCGACGGCAAGGGCAGCCTGTTCTGGCCGGTCTTCTGCACGCTGCTGCTCACGATCGGCGAGCTCTACCTGTCGCCCATCGGCCTGTCGCTCGTGACCAAGGTGTCGCCGGTGCGGATCGTGTCGATGATGATGGGGATGTGGTTCATCTCGAGCTTCCTCGGCAACACGCTGAGCGGCTACATCGGCATCTTCTACGAGCGCTGGTCGAAGGACATGTTCTTCCTGATGCTCACCATCCTCGGCGTCGGCGCCGGCGCGGCGATGTTCGCGTTCAACAAGCCGCTCCGCCGCGTGATCGGCAACCAGTGACACGGGCCCTCCCCTGACGCGCCGCCCTCCTCGGAGGGCGCCGCCGCGTCAGGGCGCCCGCGCGCCGCCGGGGTCGACGACGCGCTCGTCGAGGGTCGCGAGCCGCCCTTCGGGCAGCGCGCCGCCGATGGCGGCCACGGCGCGGCGCACGCTCTCCAGCGTGCTGCACGACGCGACGTCCACGAAGAGCCGCCCCGACTCGGGCCAGGAGTGCAGCGCCACGTGCGACTCGCCCACGACGGCGCACGCGGTGATGCCCTGCGGCGAGAAGGGGACCACCACCATCTCGAGCAGGGTGAACGGCCCGGCGGCGACGGCCGCCTCCAGCGCCCCGCGGAGCGCGGTCGGGCTGTTCAGGAAGTCGAAGGGACAGCCTTCGAAGAGGGCGAGCGCGATGAACAGCTGCATCGATCGGCAAGGCGCCTGCAGCGATCCGCGCCGCAGGCGGCGTAGGGTAGCCGAGGCCGTGCGTCGCGGGACCGGAATCGGGAGGCCGGGGGAGCCGACCGCCTCGAGGGCGAGGGGCAGGGGGCCGAGGGGATCCCGAGCCGAGCGCGCCGGCGGGTGGTTCCGCGCGGCGGGGGCGGGCGGGCGCTCGGCCATCCGCCAAGACGGGGACCGAGGAGCTTGCGCAGAGAACACCGCCCGGCATGTCTCCCTTCGGGCCACGCCCGCTGGGACGTTTCGTCGCGCGCCACACAAGGCGCGCCTGAGACCTCGAGCTCCCTGAGACCTTATGGCACCTCGGTCGGTGCTCGCCGCGCCCGCCCGCCCCCGCCGCGCGGAACCACCCGCCGGCGCTTGCGTCTTCCGGACGGTGCCCCTTCCTCGATGACGTCAGGCCCCCGGAGAGGGTGCTCGCCGCGCGGCGCGGGGAGGGTCGGTGTCTGAGCCCAAACAACGTCCTGTCTCCGGCGTGCGTAGCGCGCCGGAGACAGGACGTCCCAGGCGAGTTCGGCCCTCCCCGCGCCGCGCGGCGAGCACCCTCTCCGGGGGCCTGCAGCCCGGAATGCGCCCCGGCCGGTGCCCCCGCGCTCAGCGCCGCGCGACCTGGTAGACCTCGCGCACGCGCTGCCCGCCGACATCGAAGCGACCCTGGAGCCCCGCGAACACGAAGGTGTTCACGCGCCTCCCTGGCACCTCGCGGGCGCGGATCGACCCCCCGGTGTTCTCCCAGAGGAACACGTTGAGCCCGCCGCCGAGCGACGGCCCGAGCGCGACGCTGTCGGACATGCGGACATCGAGCACCGCCTGGAGGCGCGCGAGCTCGATCCCGTGGGTGACCGTGTCGCTCGCTCGCCCCGGCGCCGCGGTCCACAGGGCCCGGTAGCCGCTGCCCAGCGAGATCACCGGATCGACGCGATCGAACGGCGCGAGGTGGAAGCTCGCCTCCGCGCCCACCGTCATGCCGCGCACGTCGGCCCCGCGCCGCTCCGGGCCCTGCGCCATGTACTGCTCGTAGCTCGACGTCAGCCCGAGGCCGACCCCTGGCACCGCGCGGTAGCCGAGCGCCACGCCCACGCCCGCGCCCGGGCCCGACAGGTCGCGAAGGCGCCGCTCGCTCCCGATGTTGCCGAACCCCTGCGCATACCCGACGCTGACCCCGATCTCGAGCGCGTTGCCCGGCGCCCTCAGCGGAGAGCGCAGGTAGCTCGGCGGGACCTCGCCCTCGTAGTCCTGCGCGGAGGCGACGCTCCCGCAGAGCACGGCGATCGCCCCCGCGGCGATCGCGACCCCGGTGTTTGCTTTCATTGCGGATTCTCCTCGCTTCGCGGCGTCACGAGGACGGCGGGATCCGATGCGCGATCCACGCCGGGAACGCCGCTGGCCGGGGCGCGAGCATCGCGTGTGCCACGGAGTCTGCGAGCAACGCCTTCCCGGTCGCGGACGGGCCGCCGGCGCCGCGCCTGCCCGCCGCGCGACGCTGGCGCCTGCCGGCCGCGCCTATCCGCCACGCCAGCCGGCGCTACCAGCGGTGGAAGGCCGGGTGCCCTTCCTTGACGGCCACGAACGTCCCGCGGCACGTCGCCGTGATCCGACCCCCGGCCTCCAGGGTCGCCTCGACCACGACGCGGTCCCCCTCGGTCTCCGCGACCTGCGCCCGCAGGTGCACCGGGCCGAGCGGCGTCGGCTTCTTCAGCTTCACGTGGAAGTCCGCCGTCACCGTGCACGGCGGGGCGTCGGCCCCCCGCGCCTGCATGAGGTGGTAGGCCGCGGTCCAGTTCGAGTGGCAGTCGAGCAGCGCCCCGATGATGCCGCCGTTGAGCATCCCGGGGAACGCCTCGTGGTGCGGCTCCGGCGTGAAGTCGCAGACCACCGCGTCACCCTCGACGCGGCTCTTCAGCCGGAGCCCCCGGTCGTTCGCCGGCCCGCACCCGAAGCAGCGATTGTGCGGCGCATACCTGTCCTGCAGGCTCGCCGCTTCGCTCAAAGCTTGCCCCCGACGAACGCCTCATCCATCAGCATCTTCTGCTCGAGCAGGTGGCTCGCCCGCGATCCGGTCGCCGGGCTCGAGCTCGGCGCGCGGCTCACGCACGAGAGCGGGAGCCTGTCGCCGATGCGCTGCCGGAGCACCGCGAGGATGTAGTACCAGGACCCGTAGTTGCGCGGCTCCTCCTGCACCCACACGAGCGGCGTGCCGTCCTTGTAGGGCGCGAGCGCCTCCACGATCTCCTCGTTCAGCGGGAACAGCTGCTCGAGCCGCAGGATCGCCACGTCCTTGAGCCCGCGCGTCTCCCGCGCGAGCGCGAGGTCGTAGTACACCTTGCCCGAGCAGAGCAGGATCCGCTTCACGTCGGAAGGATCGACCCCGCTCGTGTCGGGCAGCACGCGGTGGAACTTGCCCTCGGCGAGGTCCTGGATGGTCGACACGGGCCGGTGCGGGCCCTTCGACGTCGCCGGGACGCGCAGCAGGCTCTTCGGCGTCGCGATGATGAGCGGCTTGCGCCAGGGCCGGTGCACCTGCCGCCTGAGCACGTGGAACAGCTGCGCGGGCGTCGTCAGGTTGCACACCTGAATGTTGTCCTCGGCGCTGTTCTGCAGACAGCGCTCGATGCGCGCGCTCGAGTGCTCGGGCCCCTGGCCCTCGTAGCCGTGCGGCAGGAAGAGCACGATGCCGCTCAGCCGGTGCCACTTGTCCTCGCTCGACGTGATGAACTGGTCGACGATGACCTGCGCGCCGTTCAGGAAGTCGCCGAACTGCGCCTCCCAGATGACGAGCCCGTCGGGGTAGTCGAGGCTGTAGCCGAAGTCGAAGCCGAGCACCCCCGCCTCGCTGAGCGGGCTGTTGTACGCCTCGAAGCGCGCCGGCCCCTCGGCCACGCGCGACAGCGGCGCGTAGCGCACGCCCGTGTCCACGTCGCGCAGCACCGCGTGCCGGTGGCTGAAGGTGCCGCGTTGCACGTCCTGCCCGGAGAGCCGCACCGGCGTCTTCTCGGAGAGCAGCGACGCGTAGGCGAGCATCTCGCCCGTGCCCCAGTCGAACGCCTCGCCGGCGACGAGCCGCTCGTGCCGCTGCTTGAGCGTCGGCAGCACCTTCGGGTGCGCCTTGAAGCCCTCGGGCAGCTCGAGGAGCCGCTCGGACAGCGCGATGAGCTTCTCGGCCGGCACGCTGGTCGGCACCTCCGGCGTCGCTTGATCGGCGCCGCCGCGGTAGTGCGACCAGACGCCGCCCATCGAGTAGAGCACCGGCGCGAAGCCCTTCTGCTTCACCTCGTCGAGCGCGGCGGCGAGCGCCTCGCGGCGCCGCACCACGATCTCCTCGGCCTTCTCCTCGGTGACCTGCCCGAGCTCCATGAGGCGCCGGACGTACACCTGCCGGACCGTGGGCTTCTTGTCGATCGCGGCGTACATCCGCGGCTGCGTGTAGCGCGGCTCGTCGCCCTCGTTGTGGCCGTACCGCCGGTAGCAGTACATGTCGATGACCACGTCCGAGCCGAAGCGCGTGCGGTAGTCGATCGCGAGCTGCGCGACGTGCGCGACCGCCTCCGGGTCCTCGCCGTTCACGTGGAACACGGGGACCTTGAGCATCCGCGTGATGTCGGAGGCGTAGCGGGTCGAGCGCCCCTCCATCGGATCGGTCGTGAACCCGACCTGGTTGTTCACGATGACGTGCACCGTGCCGCTGGTCGTGTAGCCGGGCAGGTTCATCATGTTGAGCGTCTCGGCGACGACGCCCTGCCCGATGAACGCCGCGTCGCCGTGGATGAGCAGCGGCATCACGCGGCGGCGCGCGTCCTCGGTGCCGTCCGCGAGCCGCCGGTCCTGCTTCGCGCGGACGCGCCCCTGCACGACGGGGTTCACGAACTCGAGGTGGCTCGGGTTGAACGTGAGCGTGAGGTGGACGTTGCGCCCGTTCTCGAGCGTCCTGTCGGTCGAGTAGCCGAGGTGGTACTTGACGTCGCCGCTGCCGAGGTGGCGCTCCGCGTCCTTGTCCTCGAAGGCCGCGAAGATCTCGCGCAGGCTCTTGTCCATGATGTTCGCGAGGACGTTGAGCCGGCCGCGGTGCGCCATGCCGACCACGATCTCGTCGACCTCGTGCGAGCCCGCGCGCTCGATGATGAGGTCGAGCAGCGGGATGAGGCTCTCGGCGCCCTCGAGCGAGAAGCGCTTCGTCCCGGCCTCGTAGGACTTGTGGATGAACTGCTCGAAGATCTCGGCGTCGGAGAGCTTCGTCAGGATCCGGAGCTGCTTCTGGCGGTCGAGCGTCAGGCGGTTGCGCGTCGACTCCATCTGCTGCTGGAGCCACTGGCGCGCCTCGGGCTCCTCGATGAACGTGAACTCGACGCCGATCGAGCGGCAGTACGTCTCCTCGAGCCGGCGGATGATCTCGCGCAGCGTGAGGACGGGCGGCACGCCGGCGAGGTCGGTCGTGGGGAAGGCCAGGTCGAGGTCCTCGACGCGGAGCCCGAAGTTCGTGAGGTCGAGCTCGGGCGGCGTGGCGGGCGGCAGGCCGAGCGGATCGACGTGCGCGAAGAGGTGGCCCCGCACGCGGTACGCGTTCACGAGGGCGTAGACGCGCGCCTTGAGCGCCGCCTCCGCGAGCACCTTGAGATCGCGCGACGTCTCGGTCGAGGTCGGGTGCTCGCTCAGCGTCTGGGCGAACGCGGCCTCCAGCGTCTTCGCTGCCTCGCCGTTCGTCTTCTTCCCGTTGCCGTTCCCGGGCGCGGCCGACGGCCGCAGCACCTGGCCTTGCACGGACGGCAGCGGGGCCGGCGCGGGCAGCCTGAGCGGCGCGCTGAGCGGCGCGGCGCCGCCGTTCTTGCCCTCGAAGAACGAGCGCCAGCCGGGGTCTACCGACTCCGGGTTCTCGAGGTACTGGGCATAGAGCTCCTCGACGAGCCCTGCATTGATTCCGAAATCAAGCTGCATCGTGGTCGGCGTGCAAATAACGCGTGTCGGGGCGGCACGCTAGAGTCGTTTTCCGATGACTCCGGCGCATGGGGCAGAACATCGCGCGGACAAGGGGTTCGAGCGCCTGGAGAAACGGTAGGGAGAAGCGGTAGAAGGGGGCCATGGATCAAGACCGCGCAACCCGGGGGCGAGGACCGGCGCCCGCCGGCATCCCCTTCGACCGTTTCCGGGACCACCTCTTCCACGACGCGAACCTCGGTCTCTGGCTGGACGTGAGCCGGATCCGCTTCGAGGACGGCTTCTTCGCCGCGATGGAGCCGCGGATGCAGGCCGCGCTCGCCGAGATGGCGGCGCTCGAGGGCGGGAGCATCGCGAACCCCGACGAGGACCGCCGGGTCGGCCATTACTGGCTGCGCGCGCCGGAGCTCGCGCCCGAGGCCGCGCTCCGCGCCGCCATCGAGGCAACGACCGCGCGCATCCTGAGCTTCGCCGCGGACGTCCACGCGGCGCGGGTGCGGCCGGAGCGGGCCGCCCGCTTCCGCAAGGTGCTCGTGGTCGGGATCGGCGGCTCGGCGCTCGGGCCCCAGTTCGTCGCCTCGGCGCTCGGGACGCCGGCCGATCGGATGCAGCCGTATTTCTTCGACAATACGGATCCCGACGGGATCGATCGCACGCTGGACGCGATCGGCGACGACCTCGGCGCGACGCTCGCGGTGATCATCTCGAAGTCGGGCGGGACGAAGGAGACGCGCAACGGGATGCTCGAGCTCGAGGCGGCGTACCGGCGGCTCGGGCTCTCGCTCGGCGCGCACGCTGTCGCGGTGACGGGGGAGGGGAGCGAGCTCGACAGGTTCGCGGTGAAGCACGGCTTTCTGGCCCGCTTCCCGATGTGGGACTGGGTCGGCGGGCGGACGAGCGAGCTCTCGGCGGTCGGCCTGCTGCCGGCGGCGCTCCAGGGGCTGTCGATCGCGGAGATGCTGCAGGGGGCGCGCGAGACGGACGAGCTCACGCGCTCGAAGGAGGTGCTCCGGAACCCGGCGGCGCTGCTCGCGCTCGCCTGGTACTCGGCGACGGGCGGCGTGGGCCGGAAGGACATGGTGCTGCTCCCGTACAAGGACCGGCTCGAGCTCTTCTCCCGCTACCTCCAGCAGCTCGTGATGGAGTCGCTCGGCAAGCGGCTCGATCTCCAGGGCAAGGAGGTCTTCCAGGGGATCGCCGTCTACGGCAACAAGGGCTCGACCGACCAGCACGCGTACGTGCAGCAGCTCCGCGACGGGCTCGACAACTTCTTCGTCACGTTCATCGAGGTGCTCCGCGATCGCGCGCCGTCGCGCGGCGCGATCGAGGTCGACCCCGGCGTGACGACGGGCGACTACCTCTCCGGCTTCCTCCAGGGGACGCGCAAGGCGCTGACCGAGAGCGGGCGCGAGTCGATCTCGATCACGATCGACACGGTCGACGCGCGCGCCGTCGGCATGCTGATCGCGCTCTACGAGCGCGCGGTCGGCCTGTACGCGTCGCTCGTCGGCATCAACGCGTACCACCAGCCCGGGGTCGAGGCAGGCAAGAAGGCCGCGCAGCAGGTGCTGGACCTCCAGGCCCGCGTGCTCGCCGCCCTCGGCGCGGCCGCGGGGCGCGCGCTGCCGCTCGACGAGATCGCGCGCGCGGCGGGCACGGACGACGTCGAGACGGTCTTCTGGATCCTGCGCCACCTCGCGGCGAACCCGGATCGCGGCGTCGTCCGGGAGGTGCCGCAGGGGGGCTCGCCGTTCGACGCGACGTATCGATCGACGAGGAAGTGAGGCGACGAAGCGAGGCCGCATGGCCGTCACCGCATGGCCGTGGGGTGATGGCCACGCGGTGAGCATGCGGTGATGGCCGCGGGGTGGGGCCCTGCGCTCGCGGGCCGCTTCTGCTCAGAACCGGACGCGGAGGGTCCCGCCCGTCGGGCCCACGAGGATCTCGGGCTCGTGGAGCGACACGTCGCGCGGGATATCGTCGCGCACCCAGACCTTCTGGTTGGCGACGAGGCCCGCGACGAGCAGCGCGAACCCCGTGACCTGCGTGAGCCCGTCGAGGAGCACGAGGGTGCCGGTCACCTGGCCGTCGTCGTCGGAGAAGTCGACGTCCTCGCCCGTGGCGAGCGTGATGAACGGGCCGCCCACGGGAACGAACAGCGGCGAGTAGCTGCCGCTCCCGCTCTCTCCCTCGCTGAGGATGCTCCCGGCCGTCAGCGCCGAGAGCGCCCACGCGCTGCCGAGGACGATGGACCCCGCGACAACCAGCCGGCGGCTCATCTGCGTCTCGAGGCGGTAGCCGTCCGGCCGCTCGCCATCTTGCTTGAACGGCAGCGTCCGCGGCATTCCGTAGATGACGGCCGGCGCATACGGCGCGTAGCCCGGCGGCGGCGGGTAGCCCGGCGGCGGGTAGCCCGGCGGCGCGGCGTAACCCGGTGGCGGCGCGTAACCCGGTGGCGGCGCGTAACCTGGTGGCGGCGCGTAGCCCGGCGGCGGCGCGCCCTGCGCGGGCGAAGGGGCGCTCTCCGCGGCGGCCGGCGCCGCGAGCGCGAGCGCGCCGAGCAGCGCGGCCATCGAGTGGAAAGTGCGGATCGCGGTCACGTGCGTCTCCCTTCGGGGTGAGCGCTCCCGGCGCGGGAGCGCCGGCTCAGAATCGCCATCGGAGCTCGGCGGACGACGCGCCGATCGAGAGGGTGGGCCCGCGCAGCGCGGTGCCCTCGGCGCCGCGCGCGCCGACATTGAACTGGCGCTGGAGGTAGACCTCCTCGTGGGCGAAGCCGGCGACGTACAGGAGGAGCCCGCTGACCTGGGCCACGGCGTCCATCGTGAGCCAGAACATGGCCGCGCCCTCGGCGCCTTCCAGCGTCGTCGCCGCGATCATCGGGCCGACGAACGGGATGAACAGCGGCCCGAACTGGTCGAAGTCCTCGTCCCCGAGGGTCGCGATGCTCGCCACCGTGAACGAGAGCGCGTACGGGACGCCGAACGTCACGAGCCCCGCCCCGACGAGCGTGCGGTCCGCCCTGGTCTTGAGCGCGTAGCCGCGCGGGATCGGATCCCCCTCCACGTACTCGATGGTCCGCGGGTTGGCCCACGGCGGGAGCGGCGGCGGCAACAGGTAATAGCCGTGAGGAAAGGGCATCTGCGCGCCGCCCGGAGGCGCCAGGGGCGCGCCCGGAGGTGCCGGGGACGCGCCAGGAGGCGGCTGGGACGCGCCGGGAGGCGTCGCGGAAGCGTCCGGAGGCGTCACGGAAGCGCCAGGAGACGTCTGGGACGCGCCCGGAGGCGTCTGGGACGCGCTGGCAGGCGTCTGGGACGCGCCTGGCGCAGCAGGAGGCGCAGCCTGGTTGCCGGATGCAGCCTTCGGTCGGGCGGCCGGCGCCTGCGCGGCCGCGGGCGCGGCCATCCCGAGCAGCACGGCGATCGACGCGACGGCCGGCGCGCGGCGGGCGCGCGATGCGGCGGCGCGGCGAGGCGGCACGGTACTCCCTTCCAATTGCCTGAGCGGCATGCTGGCTCCCGTCGCGCTCACGGCGACTCCAAGGAACTGCGGGTGCTTCGGTGCAGCGAGGCCAGGATACGCGGACTGTTCACGAACTCAACGCCGCGCGCACGATGCCCGCGCGCCGCGGCGAGGCGCGCTCGGGGGCCAGCCACGCCGCGCGAGCGCGACCGCGTCGCCCGCAGGGTCGGCGCCGTCGAGCCGCACGTCGGGCTCGAACCCGCGCAGCTCGGCGAAGTCGCCGAGCGGGTCGCGGAACGCGCGGGTGCCGAACGAGAGCGTGACGCCCGAGCGCGGGAGCCGGAAGAGCGCGACCTCGCCGACGCTCATGCCGCCGCGGGTGTTCTGCCCGGCCACGAGCGCGCCGGGGATCTGGCGGACCAGCGCGAGCAGCATCTCGCACGCCGACGCACAGCCGCGGTCGACCAGGAAGACGGCGCGCCCCTCGAGCGGCCCCGCCGCCCGCCCGCGGACGACGGCGCCGCGGGTCGTGAGGTCAGCGCGCGGCGCCGCGGGGCCCGGGCGCGCCCGCAGCGCCCCGGCGAGGCGCTCCAGCGCGGCGAGGTGCTCGACGAAGCGCGGCCGCGCCGCCTCCGGGACGTGGCCGCGGGCGAGCCGCCGCCGGACGCTGTTCGCGCGCCCCTCCGCCGCCGCGACGGAGATGACCTCGCGCTCGTCGAGCGCGCAGAGGGGCGCGTCGGTCAGCGCGAGCGCGAAGCGCTCGGCGAAGCGGTAGTCGCCGCCGGTGTTGCCGCGCAGGTCGACGACGAAGGCGGGCGCGCGCCGGAGCTCGGCCGCGAGCGCGGGCAGCGCCGCGAGCGCCGCGGCGGCGGCGCTGTCGAAGGTGCGGATGGCGAGCACCGGGACGCCGTCGCGGCCCGGCGTGAGCTCGACGGGCGGGCCATGGCCGATGTGGCGCGGCGGCGCAGCCCGCCGCGGGAGGCCCGGCAGCGGCGCGACCCCCGCGGCGGCCGCGCGCGAGAAGGCGAGCGGGAGCGCGCGGGGGGACGCGTGCGCGACGCGGCGAGGCGCGGGCGGCGGCTGCGGGGCGGCGGTCGACCGGAGCGGGGCGCGACCGCCGTAGCTGAACGCGAGGTGGCCGTCGGGCGCCCCGAACAGGTCGCGGAGGAGCCGCGCGAGCTCGTCGGGCCGCCACGCCGCGCGGCCGCGGAGCGCGCCCTTGGCGCGGGCGATCGCCTGCGGCGAGGGCGACGGCGAGCGCCCGTCGAGCCCCGCGTACGCTTGCTCGAAGGCGTGGCGCGCGTCGTCGAGATCGCGGAGCGCCTCGGCCGCGGACACGGTCCGCGGCCCGCGATCGAGGTCGCCGTCCGGGATGCGCAGGCTCCGCAGCGGCGCGGCGTCGTGCGAGGGGGCGCGCGCCGGCGCCGGCGCGCACGCAAGCGAGGCGCAGGCGAGCGCCGCGATGAGCGGCGCGGCGACCGCGCCGGCCGGGGCGCGGCGCCGCCGGCCGGGCGAGCTTCTGGTGAGCATCGCGCGCGAGGGTGCGACGGCGCGCGCCGCCGGCGCAAGCGGCGCCGCCCGGGCTCGTGAAGGCGGCCACCGCACCGCACCGACATCCAGGGCTCCGGGGCGACAGCGAGGCGCGGTCGAGGTAGATCCGGGTGCATGCGGCCCGTGTTGCCCGAGGAGCCGCGCGTGCCGATGCTCAGCCGCTGGCGGATGCAGGAGCAGCACGGCGGCGCGCGGGGCCTCGGGCAGCTCCAGTTCGTGTTCCTGGAGCTGCCGAAGTACGACGCGAGCCGGCCGCCGCGGACGACGATCGAGAAGTGGGCGTTCTTCTTTCGCGAGGCGGGCAACCTCCGCGTGGTGCCCGAGGCGCTCGCCGAGGAGCCGTTCACGGACGCGCTCGAGGTGGCGCGCGTGGCGCGCTTCGCCGACGAGGAGTGGGAAGCCTACGTCCGCGCGGGCATCGCGCTCCAGGACGAGCGCGGGGCGCTGTCCCTGGCGCGCAAGGAGGGCCAGGAGGAAGGGCGCAAGGAAGGCCGCGAGGGCGGGCTCCGCACGGCGATCCTTCGCGTGCTGTCGAGGCGCGGTGTGGCGCTGGACGCGGGGGCGGACGCGCGGCTCGCCGCCTGCGCCGACCTCGGCACGCTGGAGCGCTGGCTCGACCAGGCCCTCACGGCGGCGACCGCCGCCGAGGCGCTGCGCTGACGCGAGCGGCGCCCGTGCTCTTGGCTCGAGGCCCGGCGGCGGGCGCGACCGCGATCAGGGCGCGTCCGCGAGCCGCGAGACGAACCCGCGCGGCCCTGCGTCCTCGTCGCCGCCGAGCACGTCGTCGAGATGGAGATCGAGGGCCCCCGTCACGTTTCCCGCGACGTACAGGGGGCCGCCGGCGGACCCGACCGCCGCGACGACCCGCAGGTCGGCGGTGTCCCCTTCGAGCTTGGACGCCGAGACGAGGTTGCCGGTTGCATCGAGCTTCATCAAGAACCCTGCCTGCTTCCCCGCCGGGGCCGCGAGCTTCATGGCGCTCCCCATGTCGAGCTCGCCCGAGAACAGCCCGGTGACGTGGATCGCGCCCGCCCCGTCCACCGTCACGCCGGAGGCCCGCTGGGCCGTGGACGCGTCGCCGAAACCGCGGCTCCACACCGCCCCGTACTCCGAGACGCGCGCGACGAAGACGTTGTCCGTGTTGCCCGCGTCGGGCACCCGCGGGCAGGCATCGCCCAGATCGAGGGGCCCGGCATAGTTGCCGACGATCACGAGATCGCCGTCCGGGAGCCGCGCGACCGCGCGCGGCTCGACGCGCTGGTCTCCCTCGATGCGCAGCGTCGTGACCTGCTGCGGAGCGCCGTCGTCCAGCGCGTAGCGCGCGACGAAGATCCCGCGGCCCTCCGTGGTGCGGGACGGGTCCTCGCCGACCACGACGGCTCCGTTCGCGGCGTTGTAGCTGCCCACCACGGCCAGGGACCCCGCCGTCGCGCTGGCGGCGAGCGCGCTGACGGACACGGCCGCCGGGTCCCCGAGGTTGATGTCCCACTTGCACGCGCCGCTCTCCGGATCGAGCGCGGCGATCAGCGAGGCCTTCTCCGCGACCGTGCGCCGGATGACGCACGGGCCGTAGCTCCGGCCCTTGCCCGCCGACTCGACGGCGAGGACGACCGCGTCGGAGGTCGCCGCGAGGCCGCGCGGGGTGGTGCCGCCATCGAAGTCGACGCTCCACGCCCACGTGCATTGGCCCGCTGCGTTCAGCGCTGCCACGAAGCTGAGCCGGTGGCCGACTCCACCCTGCGGGCCGATCTGGCACTGCTCCCCGGAGAGTCCCACGCTGGCGGTCGACTCGCCCGCCACGAACGTGACACCCGGGGTGACAGCCAGGTGCGTGCCCCGGACGCCGGACGCCGAGGCCGGGAGATCGCTCTGGCGCTCCCCGCTCGCGCTCCATCTCGCGACGGTGAACGAGGATGTCGCGGTGAGCGAGGCTGTCTCGTTGACGAGCGCCATCACCCCACCGTCCAGCGCCGCCATATCGCCCACGCCCGCGCCGAGCGTGTCGCCCCAGAGGCCCGACGGCTCGACGAGCGCTGCCGCCTCTGCCTCGTCGCAGACCGGATTCCCGTCTCCGCCCCCGCCGCCGCTGCCCCCTCCCGCGCCCGAGCTGACCGAGGACGAGCCGCCCGAGGACGAGCCGCTCGCGGACGAGCCGCCCGAGGACGAGGACGCGCCGGCATCGGCCTCTATCGGATCTGCCCGACCGACCTCGAGGCCGATGAGGTCGTTGCAACCTCCGGCGGCGGCGGCGAACAGCCCAGCGCAGCACACGGCTCGGACCTTCGTGAGAGAGCGATGCATGGCGGCGAAGTCTCTATTGCACGGTGTGGTCGCGCCCGCCATGGGGCCAGCGCACGCTCAATGACTGGTCCTCCTCGACACGCAGGGTGCCTGAGCTCGATCCCGAGAGCGTGGCGCGCTCCCCGAGCACGACTCCTTTGCTGCAGACGACATCTGCCGGAAACATGGTGGTTGAGCCCCGACAGACAAATCCACCCTTCTCGTCGACTCCGGGGATCGCCTCACGCCCTCTTGCCGCTCCAGCCGGAATCGAAGCCTCCTCCCGGATCTCGAGGCTCGTCCTGGATCGACGGAGGGTGACGGAGGTGGATCAACGTGTCACCACCGTGCGCCCGCTGGCGCTGTCGAGCTCGGTGGCCAGGTGGCAGTCTGCGCCGCCGCTGGCGGCGACGCCCAGAGCGCTCGACCCGGGCGAGCGAGCTCATGCGCTCGGCGGCTCCGGGGCGCGAGCGTGGTTCAGCGCACGTCCGAGAGCCTCACGATGAAGCCGTGCGACCCTGTATCGCCGTCGCCGCCGTCGCTGCCGAGCGGCTTGTCGAGCCCGAGGTCGAGCGTCCCCGTCACCTCGCCTGCGACGTAGAGGGGCGCGTCAGGAGCCCTGCCGGCCGCGACGACCCTCAGGGCGACGGCGCCGTTGCCCTCGAACTTGGCCGCCGACACGAGGTTGCCTCGCGAGTCCAACCTCATCAGGAAGCCCGCCCTGCGATCGGTCGTGAGCGTGCCGGCGCTCCCCAGCGCGATCTCGCCCTCGAAGTGCCCCGCGACGTAGATCGTGCCGGCCTCGTCCACCGCCACGCCGGTCGCGGTCTGATCGGCGGTCGCGTCGCCGAACCCGCGGCTCCACACCACGCCGGACTCCGAGACGCGCGCGATGAAGAAGTTCTCCGTGTCGCCAGCGCCGGGCAGCTCCGGGCACCCGTCCGCGAAGCCGAGCGTCTCCCGGTACATGCCCGCGAGCACGACGTCGCCGCCGGGGAGCAGCGCAGCCCCGTGCGTCGGCACGTACTGATCTCCCGCGGCGCTCAGCGCGGTGACCTCCTGCATCGCGCCGTCGGTCGAGACGTAGCGCGCGACGAAGACGTCGCGCCCCTGCGAGGTGAAGGAGGTGGCCCCGCCGAACGCGACCGCCCCGCTGCGCGCGTCGTAGTCGCCCACCACGGCCACCAGCCTCGATTCTGCGCTCGCCTCGGCGGCGAGCGCCTTGACCGTCACGGACTCTCGCTGCCCGAGGCTGTGCTTCCACTTGCACGCGCCGTCGTCCGGGTAGACCGCGGCGACCAGCGTCGAGTTCGTCGGCAGGTCGTCGAGCTTGCACGGGCCGAAGCTCGTGCTCTTTCCGGTGGAGTCGAAATCGACGGCCAAGATGACCGCCTCGGAGGTCGCCGCGAGATCGCGCGCGGTGATGCCGTGGTCGGAGTCGAGGCCCCACGCCCACGCGCAGCGGCCGTTCGCGTCGAGCGCGGCCACGAAGCCGATCGTGTTGCCGGTGCCCAGCAAGGGCGGGCCGACGCGGCATGCCAGGACCCCGCCGGGAAGATCGACGGCCCCCTGCGCCTCGCCGGCCACGTAGGTGAAGCCCTTTCCGACAGCCAGATGCGAGCCCCAGACGTTGTTCGCCGACAGCCCGTATCCACTGTTGCGCGTCCCGCCGTCGCTCCACTTCGCGACGGAGAAGCGATAGCGCCCGTCGTAGAGGGTGTCGGTGAAGACAGCCGCCACCGCGCCGTCCAGCGACGCGAGGTCGCCCACGTCGACGCCGACGGTCTCGCCCCAGTCGCCGGACGGCGCGACGATGGCCCCGCCGGCCTGGCTGCACCTCGGACCGCCGCCGCCGCTGCCTCCGCCGCCGCTGCCCCCGCCGCCTTCGGCGCCCGAGCCCCCCGCGCCCGCGCCGCCGGCGCCCGACGCCGAGGCCGCACCTGCGCCGCCGGCGCCCGAGCCCCCCGCGCCCACGCCGCCAGAGGAGGAGGTCGCGCCCGACGCCGGCGCCGCGCCCGCGCCGGCTTGCGATGGATCCAGCTCGCCGATCTCGAGCCCGATGAGCGCGTTGCAGCCCCCCGTGACGGCGGCGAAGAGGCCAGCGCAGGACACGGCGGATCGAACCTTACCGAGCTCGCGTTTCATCACGTCGACTCTCCGTTGCGTGGCACCAAAGAGGCCGCCATCGAGGGCGCAGGCTCAGTGACACTTCCTGAGGTAATCAGGATAGAGAACCCTGAACTGGCAGGTGGTGTTGCAGCTGCCGAACGAGGTTCGGCTCCCGCACGGGACGTCGGCCTGGAACACATTGGACGCGGCGCCACAGAGAGGGAGAATATTGGAGCAGTTGACCGCCTGGAATTCCCTCTCCTCCTCGCCGCTGCAGTCGTAATCGAAGCCGCCCCCCGGCGCGATCGGCGTACCATAGAACATGCTCGGCTGGCCGGGGTGGACCATGGGGTTGTCGTCGTTGCAATCGTTGCCGCCCTCGCACGCCTTCGACCGATAGCCGTCGTCGTCGGCGTCGCAGTCGACGGGGCCGCCGCCGCCGGAGCCGGAGGACGACGAGCTGGCGCTGGAGCTCGCCGCGCCGCCGTCCCCGCCGGCGCTGGCGCTGGAGCTCGCCGCGCCACCGCCGCCGCCGGCGCTGGAGCCCGCCGCGCCGCCGCCGCCGCCGCCGCCGGCGCTGGAGCCCGCCGCGCCGCCGCCGTCGTCGCCGCCGCCGGCGCTGGAGCCCGCCGCGCCGCCGCCGGAGCTCGCCGCGTCCGACGACGCGGCGGTGCTCGCCGACGACGCGGTGGAGCTCGCGGCGCCCCCGCCAGCGCTCGCGGCGCTCGCCTCTCCGGTGAACGTCACGTCGGGAAATCCGCACCCGGCGCCGGCGCTCAGAGCGGCCGCCACCGCGGGAAGAGCCATGCAGAAAACGGGATGAAACGATCGCATCGTTGGATGGAATGCCATCGTTCTCACCGACGTTCAACCGGCGGCTTGCGCCGCGCCGCGGCGATCGGGTCGCAGCTCCTGCGGCGCCGTGTGGAAATGTCGCGGGCTCCTGGCCAGGCACGCCGGATCCCGGCGAGGACCGAGCGCCTCCGTCACTGCGTGCCGGCGACGCGAGCGATGAACCCTTCTCCCGCGTCGTCGCTGGAGTGATCGCTGGGCACGAGGTAGAAGGTCTGCGTCAGCTCACCTGCGACATAGAGCGGATCGCGGAGGGTCGGCCCCGGCGCGACCGCCCACGCCCAGACCATCCCCTCGCCGACGAGCTCGGAGGCCGAGAGGACATTGCCGCGCTCGCTGAGCACGAGCAGAAAGCTCGCGATCTCATCCGCCGGGGCGGCGAGCTTCACGCCGTCCCCCAGGTCGATCGCGCCCTCGAGCGTCCCTGTCGCGTAGATCGAGCCCTCCTCGTCCACCGCCACGCTGATGACCAGCTGATCGTCCACCTCGTCGCCGAAGCCGCGGCTCCAGACCAGGCCGCCCCTGCTGACGCGCAGGATGAAGGTGTTCCCCGTCCCCCGCGCGTCCTCTGTAGCCGGCATCCCTGCAGACGGCATCGACGGACATTCATCCTCGAAATCGAACGACGGCCCCAGGTAGGTCCCGGCGATCACGACGTCGCCGCCCGGGAGCAACGCCCCTCCGCGCCGCGCCACCGCCTGGCCCCCCGGAGCGTTGATCGTGACGACGTCGCTCAGTACACCGTCGGCCAGGCGGACGCGCGCGATGAAGAGATCGCTCTCCTGGGAGGCGGGAAGCGGCCTCCCCTGCATCAGGATGGGTCCGTTCGGCGCCTCGTAATCGCCGACCACCAGCACCTCCATCGCCTCTGTATCGACCACGACCGACGCGATGTGCACGGCGTCCAGCGTCCCGAGCGAGCGGCTCCACTGACACCTCCCGGCCGTGTTGAACGCGATGAGCTCCGCGGAGGTCTTCGCGTTCTCGGAGCCGAACGCGCAGTCGGTGGTGCTCGCGACCGCCGACCCGGACAGCGCCGCTGCGAAGACGATCTGCTCGGGGGTCGCCGCCAGGCCGAGCGGGGTGCTGGGGGACTCGGTATCGACGCTCCACGCCCACGCGCACGCGCCCTTCTCATCGAGCGCCATCAGGAAGGTCGGCGTGGGGGTGGTGTCGGCCCTCGCGCTGATCGCGCATTCGTCGGCCAGCACGGGCACATCGACGCCTGGCACGCCCGTGCCGGTGACGTAGGTCATCTCTGACGCGACGGCCACGTGCTCGCCCTGGAATTTGCCCGCCAGCTCGCTGGTCTCCATCGAATACTCGCTGTCGAGGGTCCCGGAGGCGCTCCACCGCGCGACAGAGAAATTCTTCTCCTTGTTGACGATGGCCGTCACCGCGCCCGCCTGCGCCTCGATGTCGATGACCTCCCGGCCCGCCAGCGTGCCCCACTCGCCCGAAGGGGCGTGGGCGGCCCCTTTGCGCACGTAGCTGCAGAGGGCCTCCTCGCCCCCGCCGCCCCCCGTGCCGCTGCCTCCCGTGCCGCCGCCGCCCGTGCCGCCGGTGCCCGCGCCGCCCTCGCCGCTCGCGGACGCGCTCGACACGGTCGCGCCCCCGCCGCCGGTCGATTCATCGAGCTCGCCGATCTCGAGCCCGATGATCGTTGTGCAGCCACCCGCGGAGGCGGCGGCGAGCAGCGCGGCGCCGCAGAGGGCCCGGACGCCCCCGAGATAGCGCTTCATCACTTCGGCTCCCCGCCGCGCGGCGA
Organism: Sorangium sp. So ce1128; assembly: GCA_051717205.1. Classification (GTDB taxonomy): domain Bacteria; phylum Myxococcota_A; class Polyangia; order Polyangiales; family Polyangiaceae; genus Sorangium. Next base: position 10,804,822 of record CP181432.1, on the reverse strand, counting down.
TCCCGTGGCCGCCGCCGAAAGACCGCCCCCCACCGGATCTGCGGTGGGCACTCAGGTCGTCGCTCCGGGGATCGAAGAGGTCTGGACGCATCCGTCGATGAAAACCGCCGCTCTCCCCGGCGTCAACGGCCCGCCGGAGCGCGCGGCGCGGCGCGCTGGTCAATCTGTGAGGTGCCGTGGTCGCGTGTCGTGAGCTCTGTGCCGCGGCGTGGTGAGCTCGTGTCGCTCCCCGGATCGATCTCGGCCTCGAGCGCCCGTGCCGAGCGCGAAGAGCGCCGCGGAGCCCTCAGAAGACCAGCGTGGCCACGGCGCCGCCCGGTACCACGCCAAGCGTCGCCCGCGGGGCCGAGGACGCCGGCGCCGACGAGGGCGCCGTGAAGACGAGCACCGCGCCGGCGCCCAGCGCCGCCGCCCCGACGAGGAACGCGACCGTCGAGATCGTCCCCGCCGTCGCGCCCTGCTTCTGCAGCCGGATCCCCTCCGCCGCGCAGACGTTGGCCTCGTCGCAGTAGGCATCCGCGTCGCCCATCTTCCCGAGCGCGCGCACCCCGAACACGGCGCCGACGCCGATCCCGACCGCGCCGACGCCGGCGCTGATCCAGCCGGCCGTCCGAAAGGCGGAGCTCCCCGCCTCGCGCGGGCGCTCCTTCGGCGGGAGCGCAGGCCCCGCGCTCCCGCCGGCCGCAGGCGCCTCCGGCGCGACGAGCAGCTCGGCCTGCGCGCCCTCGGCGAGCTGCAGCGTGAACGTCTTCTGCTTCCGGCCCGGGGCCGACGCCGTCACCTGGACCTCGCCCGGGTCCACGGGCAGCGGCGAGCCCAGCGAGCCCGCGCCGACCGGGATCCCCGCGCGCTGCACGGCCGTGTCGGGCGGCGCGCCGGGCGCGAGCCGGATGGTGAGCCTCGGGACGCGGCCCTCCAGCGCCGTCGCGCGCGCCTGCGCGATGGGACGCCGATCGTCGCTCGCCGGCAGATCGCGCGCGAGCTGCCGGAAGATCGACCACGCTGTCGCGACCCTGCCGCGCTTCTCCTCGCAGTCGGCGAGGTTGAGCAGCGCCCCGGGCGCCGGATCGAGCTCGTAGCTCTCCCGGAACTTCGGGCACGCGGTCTCGTAGTCCTTCGCCTGGAGCGCCGCCCTGCCGGCGTCGAAGAGCGCCTCCGCGGCCGCGGGATCGCGCGCCTGCGCGGAGGCGTCGGGGCAGGCGAGGAGCACGGCTCCCCCCAGGGCCAGCACCTCGGCCGGGAATCGTCTACGCGAGCTCGATCTACGCATCCGTGCGACCTCAACGTCTCCTGTTGAACGGGTCCTCCGCGGGCGGCGGCGGGGTCGCCGGCGGCGGCGCGGGCGGCGCCTTCGCCGCCGGCGCGCTCGCGGGCGGTCGCGCCCTGGTCCCCACGGCCGGCCTCGAGGTGGGCGCGGACGCGCTCGCGGGCGCCGCGGGCGCGGAAGCGCTCGCCGGCGGCGCGCTCGCGGGCGCGGACGGCGCGATCGCCGGGACCGCATCGCCGGACGGCGCTCCGGCCCCGGGCGAGGCCGGCTGGCCCGGCGGCTCCGGCGCCGGGGCGGCGCTCGAAGGGGGGTGCGGCTCGGCCTCGACCGGGGAGGCGTGCGACGCGTCCTCGGAGTCCGCGGCGTCGCCCGCGCGCTGCCACCACGCGAGCGCGACCAGGGCGCCGACGGCCAGCGCGCCGGCCGCGGCGAGGAGCGCGCCCGTCACCGCCGAGCGCGGCGCGGCGCGCTCCGCGCTGCCCGAGCGCTCCACGACCGGCGAGACCGTGCCGGCGCTGGCCACGCCGCCGCCGGACGCGCCGCTGCCGGGCCCGGGCGGGCTGCTGATGGCGGTGCCCGCCGTGGCGAACTCCGTGCCGCGCGGCCCGCTCCCCGGGCCCCGCACCTGCACCGAGACGCGCCCGGACTCCGACTGCGCGGCCTGACGCCCGGGCTCCGAGGGCGCGGACGCGCGCCCGGGATCGGAGAACGTGAACGCGCGCCCGGCCTCCGAGGACGAGCCCGGGGGCGCGTCGAGCCCGGCGCCGCCTCGCGCCTGGTCGAGCCCGGCGCCGCCCCGCGCCTGGCGGAGCGCGCGCTGCATCGCGCGGGCGTTCGGCCAGCGCCTGTCGGGCTCGAACGCGAGGGCCACGTCGATGACGCCGGCGACCGGCGGCGGCAGGGAGGGCAGGACGCTCGCCACGGGGGGCGCGGGCTGGGTCATGGCCGCGAGCAGGAGCAGCGGGAGCGTCTCGGCCTCGTGCACGTAGCGCCCGGAGAGGAGCTGGAACATCGTGCTCCCGACGGCCCAGAGGTCGGTGCGCGCGTCGACCCTGTCCCACTGCCCTCTCGCCTGCTCCGGCGGCATGAACTGCGGCGTGCCCATCAAGCTGCCGGCGCGCGTGGACGCGTTCGTCGGGCCGGAGAGCTCGCGCAGGCGCGCGATGCCGAAGTCGAGCACCTTGAGCTGGCCCTGGCGCGTGAGGAACAGGTTGTCGGGCTTGAGGTCGCGGTGCACGATCCCGCGCTCGTGCGCCACGGCGAGCACGTCGAGCAGGTCGTCCACGATGCCGAGCACCTCGCCGACGCCGAGCGCGCCGGTCGGCTGGCGCGCGCGGCGCGCCTCGACCGTCTCCCCCTCGAGCAGCTCCATCACCAGGAACACCGAGCCGTCGTCGGTGACGTCGTCGTCGAGCACGCGGACGATGCCCGGGTGATCCACCCGGTTGGCGACGTAGCCCTCGCGCAGGAAGCGCGAGCGCGCGTCCTCGTCCCCGGACAGCTCGCGGCGGAGCATCTTCACCGCGCCGCGCATCCCGTTGCGGTGCGTGCCGGCGTAGACAACGGCCATCCCGCCGAAGCCGAGCAGGCGCTCCAGGCGCCATTTACCGCGCAGGACCTGGCCTACCAGCGCCTCCGGCCGGAAGCCCTCAGGGTCGACTCGGGTCATCGGCGCGAACCATTCCCTGGACTGGCCACGTGGGGCATCGCCTCGCCAGCGAGGCCCGCGCAGCCGGCGAGGCCAGCGCGGCTCGAGGGGCAGGGATGGCTGGCGGGCGCGCAAGGCATGACGGGCGCATGTTACCCCGGTCTGGCGCGGCGGGGCGCGAAACCGTCCACGGCACGTGCAAGGCACGCGCGCGCCCGCGTCGGAATCCGGCGGAGCGGGAATGGCGTGGGCGCGGCGCGGGGCGCGGTGCGGGGGGACGGCGCAGGGCGGGGCGCGGGGCGCGGGGAACGGCGCGGTGCGGGGGACGGCGCGGTGCGGGGAACGGCGCAGGGCGGGGGACGGCGCGGGGCGCGGCGCGGGCAACGGCGCGGGGCGCGGTGCGGGGCGTGGCTCCGATGCCCTTGACGTCGCGCGCGAACGGGGACACTCCGCCTGCTTCCCGGAGGATCGAGCGAGCATGCGCAAGACGGTGAGCCACGCGGCGTTGATCCTTCTCGCCGCCGTTTCCTCGGCCCGGTGCGGCGGGGCGAGCCCCGGCGAGGGCGCCCATCACCCCGCGGGGCCCTCGGGGCATGCGCAGGGGGCCGCGCAGCACGCGCACGGGCCCGCGGGGCACGACCACGGGCGCGCGCCGGGCCGGCCGTCCGCGGAGGCTCAGGACGAGGAGCTGCGCGCGGTCGCCGCGATCCACGGCGGGGCGGGGCCGTGGGCGGTCGCCGGCTACCGCATGGGGCGGTATGCCCTCGCGAAGCTCGGGCTGCCGGCGCGGAGCTTCGACCTCGATGTGGTGCACCACAGCCCGCGGAGCGTGCAGTTCTCCTGCATCGCGGACGGCGCCGCCGCGGCCACGGGGGCCAGCCTCGGGAAGCTCAACCTCAGCCTGGTCGAGGCGAGCGAGGCCGGCATCGAGACCACGTACCGCCGCAGGTCGACCGGGCAATCCGTGACCCTGCGCCCGTCGGCGGCCTTCCGCGCGCGCTTCCGCGATGTGCCGAGAGAGAGGCTGGCGGAGGCCGGCAAAGAGGTCCTCTCCTTGCCTGACGCCGAGGTGTTCGAGGAGGTGCCGGCGCGCGTGCCCGGCCCGCCGGCCGGCTCGCCGGAGTGACGCGCCCCTCCCGCGAGCGGGAGGGGGCCAGTGAAGGCCAGGGGCGGCTTTCGCTGGATCGGGATGCAGGGCAGGGGCGACGGCCACGCAGGGCAGTCCCGCCCGCCGTGGCCATCGCCGTGAGAGAGCGCCCGAGCGGAGCTCGATTACGGCTCGCCCTCGCCCGGCTCGCCGTTTTCCGTTGCGCCCCCATCCGGCGCGCCGCCGTCCGCGGCGCCCTCCTCCGACGCGTCGCCTTCCGGCGCGCCGTCCTCCGCGAAGGCCTCGCCTTCCTCCTCAATCTCCGGTGGACGCGGCGCCGCGGGAGACGGGGAAGGGCGCACAGGCCTTCATCCTGTCGGTGCCGGCGTACCAGTACTCCGCGGCGGCGCGCAGCCTTCGCTCGGCGTGCACGATGAGCGTGTACGCGGCGTCGCGGAGCTTGCGCGAGCGCTGCGCCTCGGGAGAGAGCGTCTTGTCGGCGAGCATGCGCGCGAGCTGCGGCGAGAGCTCGCGGAGGCGGGCCGCCGCGTCGGCCTCGCCGCGAGGCGCCTTTTGAAGGGCCTCCGCGTGCTCGGAGCAGAGCAAGAGGAGGTCGGAGACGTCCTGGACCAGATCCGCGTCGCCGCTGCCCGCGCGGATCGCCATGAGCCGCTTCTGACCCTCGGGGCTTTTCTTGAAGCGGAGATCGAAGAAGCGGAGGAGCGTTTGCCGGTGCAGGGCGGCCTCGGCGGCCGGCCCCTTGAACGTCGCGACGGCCCGCTCCTGGCGCTGCTGCGCGGCTTGCCAGCGCGCTTGCGTGACGCGCAGGAGCTCGATCTTGTCGCGGAGCGCATGGATCTCCTCGCGTGTGAGCGCGGGCTCGTCCTCGGGGAACGGAGTGCGGACGAGATCGGCCGCGTCGCGCTCGGCGGCGAGCTGGATGCGGCTCGCCCAGATGACGCGTCGAGCGAGCTTGCCTGAAAAACCACCGTGTTGTCGCCGAGCGGCTCGGCCTCTCGGAGGAGCTCGGCCTCGCGGGCGGCGCTCAGCGTGTACGCTGCTGTGCTCGTCGAGGAGCGAGTCGCGCCCTGTGTCTCGCGCGAAGCGCGCTTCCTTGCGGCCTTGTTGGTCCTGGGCGACGTGGTGGTGGATGCCTTCGCCATGGTGAAGATACGCCTCCTTGCCGGGGCCAGCGCCCCTCGGAATGAGGGGCCGGAGGATCGGCGAGGGGATCGGCGAACAAGGCATTGGCCAGAGGAGAGCACGAGTCGGTCAACTCGCGAGGGAGGCGCTGGGGCCGATCGTTGGAAGAGGCGGTGTGCCGCGGCACCGAGGGGAACGGCGTGCGCGGCGCCGCAGGCAGTGGGCTATGGCGCTGGCGAAGAGGGCGCAGGAGCGAGAAATGGTTGCGCAGCATACGCAATAGGCGCGCGAGACGACGCCGAGGCTGCGCAGGAGAGCCACCGGGGCTGCGCAGGAGCCGGACGATGGTGACGAAGGACACCAACGGGGGCGCGCAGGAGGGGCGCGGGGGCCGCGCAGGACGGGGGCGAGTGTAGCGCAGGACACCAGCGGGGTGCGCAGGAGAGAGCCGGGGCTTGCGCAGGAGGGCCGACGGGGCTTGTCAGGAGGGCCGCCGGGCTGCACAGGAGGCCGCCGGGCTTCCGCTCCGCCTGGTCCCCCGGCTCCGCGATCACCTCACCGCCGTGCGCGCCCGGCACGCCGCCGATGTCGCGGCCGGCGCCGGCTGGGTGGCCCTCCCCGACGCCCTGGACCGCAAGTATCCGAACGCCGGCCGGGAATGGCCCTGGCAATGGGTTTTCCCCGCGACGCACCCCTATCGCGACAGGGAGACAGGTCAGCTCCGGCGGCATCCTCTGCACGAGACGGTGCTCCAGCGCGCGGCGCGGTGCGAGAGGCCGCCCCCGCCGCCGGTCTATCGACGCGCGCGAACTGCCACACCCTGCGTCACTCCTTCGCCACGCACCTGCTGGAAGCCGGCTACCACATCCGCACGATCCAGGAGCTCCTCGGCCACAGCGATGTGAGCACGACTCGTGCGTGCCACCTCGAGGGTGGTGGTGGCGTGACACGCAGCCATCAAGCCGAAGTGTCGGATCTTCACGAAGCGATGAGGCAGCACGTGCAGCAGGAAGCGACGCAGAAACTCCTCTGCGGAGAGCGTCACGGTCTTGTCTCCGCGGGTCCGGAAGCACACGCCGCGCTCATCCATCGACCGCAGCCGGTGATTGGACAGCCCGACACGGTGGGTATAGCGACCGAGGTAGGCAAAGACCTGCTCGGGCCCAGCGAAGGGCGGCTTGGCGTAGACCACCCAGGGCTTGCGGTAGAGCGCGTCGAGCAGCGCAGCGAAGGCAGCGGGGTTGGCCAGCGCGGCGGCCCCGCCGGTGAGGTCGAGCTCTCCGGCGTCATAGGCCTGCCGAAGCGCGGCGAGCAGCTTGCCGCGGAAGAGCTTGCCGAGGACCTGCACAGGGAAGAGGTAGCCGCGCTGCCCCTCGATCCAGCGCGAGCCGTCGAGCGAGAGCCCGCCGCCGGTGACGATGCAGTGCAGGTGCGGATGGAAGCTGAGATCGCGGCTCCAGGTGTGCAGCACGGCGGTGACACCGATGTCGGCGCCGAGCCGCTTGGGATCGCGGCCGAGCGTGAGCAGGGTCTGCGAGCCGCACTGGAAGAGCAGATCGAAGACCGTCTGCTGGTTGACGAGCGAAAGCGGGCGCAGCTCGGCCGGGAGCGTGAAGACGACGTGGAAGTAGTGCGTCGGCAGGATGCGCTGCTGCCGCTCGGCGATCCACCTGGCCTGGCTGAGGCTCTGGCACTTGGGACAGTGGCGGTTGCGGCAGGAGTTGTACGAGGGCTGCTCGTGGCCGCAGCTTTTGCACACGTCGACATGGCCGCCCAGCACCGCGGTCCTGCACGCAGCGATGTCGCGCAGGACCTTGCGCTGGGCGGCGGAGACGGCGTGGGCGCGCAGGTAAGCCTCGCCGTGGGCGCGGACGATATCCGCGACCTCGAGCCGAGGCCTACCCGTCGCCGCGGGCCGCGGCGCCGGGCGATGCGGGTGCACGCGACCTCAGCCGAGCTTCTTCTTGGCCTCCTGGGTGCCGAGCACCTCGACCGGGCTGCGGGTGCGACCCACGTGAGCCTGGCTGACGCGGACGTAGCGGACGGTGGTGCGGATGGAGCGATGGCCGAGCAGGGCCTGGATGACGCGGATATCGGTGCCGAGCTCGAGCAGGTGGGTAGCGAAGCTGTGCCGCAGCACGTGCGGGGTGACGCGCTTGTGCAGCTTGCAGCGCCTCGCCGCCTCGCGCAGCGCGCTGCGCACCGCCTCGTGCGAGATGACCGAGCCCTGCTGGCGACCCGGGAACAGCTCCGGTCCAGCGGGTCTGTCCGCCCGCCAGTAGATGCGCAGCGCGGTCAGCACGGGGGCGCTGAGCATCACGTACCGATCACGCCCGTGCTTGCCATTGCGGACGTGGATGAGGTGGCGCTTGCTGCCGATGTCCTCGACCCGCAGCGAGCAGACCTCATCGATCCGCAGACCGGCGCCGTACGCCGTCAGTACGATCGTGCGCTGCTTGACCGAGCCGATCGCGTTGAGCAGCGCCTCGACCTCGGTGCCGCTGAGGACCGGCGGCAGCTTCTGGGGTACCTTCGGCCAGGGGATCGCGACGGCGATCTCTGGACGCCCGAGCGTGGTGGCGTAGAGGAACTTGATCGCCGCCACGTACTGGTGCTGCGTCGCCTCGGCGACCTTCCGCTGCTCGGCGAGGTAGAGCAACAACGCGCGCACCTCGTCGAGACCCATCTGCTGCGGCGGCTTGCGGTGGTAGGCTACGAGGGCCCGTGCGCAGCGGAGGTAATTGTCGCATGTCGCCGGCTTGTATCGCCGCAGCTTCAGGTCTTCGGCCATTCGATCGCGGAGCTGTCCCATCGCTGCCCTCCTGGTCGATGCGGCGCCCGGGCAGGGGCGTCGCGAGCGGCAGGGTGGGCAGGGAATGAGGCGGCGGGCGGCCAGTCCTGCGCTGCGCCGGGCGCTATTTTTCGCAGTGAACACCGGCAAAAGTCGCGCTGCGGCAGCAATCCCTGCCGTGACAACCGCAGCGAAGACAAGGACCCGAGCCGCGGCAGGAAACCGCGGCTCGGTGTCCGGAATGCTTAACGGAGCAGGGCCCGCAGCATCTTCTTGAGCCTCACACCGAGCTCCTGCACTGCGTCAGCATCGCGCTCGCTCGCGGCCCCGAGCGCCGCCGCCAGATCCATGGCTCCCAGGGTCTCGTGGACGCCTACGGGGGGCGCGTGGGCGGCGTCTTCATCGCGGTCGTCGTCGCGATCGCGGTCGACCTCAGCAGGCACAGGAGCTGCCGCGAAGCGGCTTGGTCCAGTGCGCCCAGCATGGGCATCGACTCGGAGGTGAAAGTCCTTCCTGAAGCAGGTCACAGCGACAGAAGCGAACCACAAGGGCGGAACCGTGAGGAACCGTCTGGAGGAAGTGGGGAGCGAACCCGCGGGCCGACGTACAGAAACCGGATCCGAGGCGGAGCCGAGCAGGGCGAGCGGGCTGGATTCCGCAAAGCTCTCGTGACCAAAGCTCGGCGACGTATATCCGGCGGTCGTGCGGTGAAGGTCGATGCTCTTACCTGGGGAGATCTCGCCTCACGCCTGAAAGGGCGACGCCGGACTGGAGTCCCCCCCGGCGGAGCGAGAAGTCAGCAGAGGCCGTAGTAGCCGGGCAGCCAACGGCGAAGGGCCGAACGGAGAGGAGGGCGAAGCGCCCGTGGATCTCGACAACGCGAAGCCGCAGAAGTCCAAGAACCTGGAGGTGCCGCCTGCGGCCCGGGGTGAAGCCCCGCGAGCCGGACGGACCGCGGAAGCGGGGTCGGCGACCCTCGGAACGGAGCGCCCAGGAGCGAGCGGGCTGATGGAGGCGGCGCTCGAACGCCGCAACCTTCAGACCGCGTTGAAGCGAGTGAAGCAGAACAAGGGCAGCCCCGGCATCGACGGGATGACGGTGGAAGATCTACCGAAGCACCTTCCGGCTCGTCGAGTTCCCGACGGTCTTTCGGGAGCTGGACGCATGGATCCGCCACCGCCTCCGTGCACTGCAACTCAAGCAGTGGATGCGAGGCGTGAACATCTTCCGAGAACTGCGAGCACGGGGGCTCTCGCCCCGTGACGCACGCTGCGTCGCGGGGAATGCTTCCCGCTGGTGGCATAACTCGGGGATGCGCCTCATCAACATCGCGCTGCCGCCCTCGTTCTTCGACAAGCTGGGTCTTCCCCGACTTGCCGCGTGACCTCAACTCTTCGAACCGCCGGATGCGGACCCGCCTGTCCGGTGGTGTGGCAGGGGCCGCCGGGGGAACCCGGCGCCCCTATGCCGATACTGTCAAGCCCCGGGCCTGGGGAGCTCGCCGTGACCGATCCGTCGCCACGGGCGGCCGCGGTCGCCTCGCTCGCCAGCACCCTGAGCCGCGCCGTCCGATGGTTCGAGCAGGCGCTGGGCGTGACCGAGGAGGAGTTCCGCCACCGCGCCTACATGGCCGCGGTGGCGCGCTGCTTTCCGGGAAAGGCCAAGGGCGGAGGCGATCGGAAGCCTGATCCGGGCGAGATCCTCCGCTGCCGCACGCACCTGGAGCGCGAGGTCGCCATCCTGGAGCCTTCGTTGATCCTGCCGGTCGGGGAGCTCGCGGCCTTGCAAGTGCTCGGTCACAAGGGGCCGCTCGCGAGCGTCATCGGCGAGGTCCGCCGCGCCGAGTACCACGGCATCGTCGCGGACGTCATTTGCCTGCCGCACCCGAGCGGCGCGTCGAGCTGGCACAAGACCGAGCCGGGAATCTCGCTCCTCCAGCGAGCGCTTCGCCTCATCGCGGAGCACCCGGAGGTCCACCGGACATTTTGTATGGACGCGTCCGCCCCGCCCTCCCCTCGCGGGGCCCTCGCGACAGCGTAGTCGTCACAGGTCACCTGGCAGCCCGAATTCGCGCCAATGTTCAGCAGTGCGCGGACCGGAGAGGGTCGCCGAGCGCGCTTGTCAGGGCCGGCGCTGCGACGAGGCACTTGACAGCGCCCTGTCATCTTGGTAGATTGCTGTCACTGTGAGCGAGCTGAGCTCGAAAGGAAAGGCGCTCACCGACCTGCTCTTGGAGGTGTTCCGCGTGAACGGCCTCCTCTTGGAAGCGGGCGATCGCTTGACGCGGCCCGTCGGGCTGAGCAGCGCCCGCTGGCAGATCCTCGGCGTCGTGGATCATGGGGCCGTCTCCGTGGCTCACATCGCTCGCACCATGGGGCTGACCCGCCAGAGCGTGCAGCAGACGGCCGACGCATTGGAGAGGGATGGCTTCGTCGAGTACGTCGATAACCCCCACCACCGCCGCGCCAAGCTCGTCAGCATGACCCCCAAGGGCCGCAAGGCGCTGGCCTACGTGGAGGAGCGCCACGCGGAGTGGGCGGACCGGATCGGCGGGGAACAAGGTTTGAAGAGCCTACGGGCTGCCGTGGAGGCGCTGCGCCAGGTCAGGGAGAGCCTCGAAAAGGACGCGCCGCAGGCGACAGACACGACCGACTGAACCGAGAGGAGGAGGGTGGGCAATGAGCGGTGGGCTATGGCGCCCGCCGCGTCGGTGAATTTCTTTTTTCAATGAGCGTTAAAGGAGGGCTTGCATGGTGTCATTGAACGTAGCTCTTTCGGGTCTTTCGAGTAACGAGAAGCGGGACATCTTCGCGCTAGGTCGGTACATCGAGAATCATATTGAGCAAACCTGGCAGGTCATCCTGGAGACCCAGCGCGACAAGCTGCTGGACGCGTTCAGCAAGGTGGGCGACCCGGCCTACGGGACGTATTACAACCTGCTGTACCGGCCTGTTCACAAGCAGCTCAAAGAGAGCGGCCTGCGCGCCTCGCCCCGGCTACCCGGTGATTTCAACAGCTCGAGGGAATGGGGCAACGCGGACGAGAGCGACAACCAGCGCTGGAGCTGGAGCACGATCAAGTCGGCCGAAGGGGAGCCGCTGGGCACCATCGTCACGAAGATGTTTCACGACCACACCCAGTTCCGCATCCCGCACAGGCCGGAGATCATCGCGCTCCGCGAGACGAGCAAAGCCGATGTCGAAGCGGCGCTCTCGGTCCGCTCCGCCGACTTCAAGCAGGCTGTCGAGTTCAGGGTCTGGTACGCGGAGTACCTGAAGGGCCTCGAGACCGCCGAGTCGAAATAACGCTCCAGCGGCGCGCGGCGTCACGGCGCTTCTGCCCGCTCCCCCGTGGGCGTGGCAGGGTCAGGTGATTTGACCATCCGCAGCGCAAGCTCGTGGAGGGCCAGGAGGCCGAGCGACACGACGAGCAGGAACGGCCCGAGCACCTCGAGCCCGTACGTTTTGGCCAGCACGCCCGCGGCGCCCGGCAGGGCGGCGCCGCCCAGATAGGCGGCGGCGACCTGGAAGCCCACCGCCAGCGTCATGTAGACAATATTACACAGCCGAGTGAACTCGTTGGATCTGTTGGTTTTTGTAGGCGGATCAGTGGATCGTGCTTTTTGTACGTCATGTCAACTGCCAGTCGTTGGCGGGAAATTCTTGACAGGTCGGAATGGCTTTGCGCGGGCTTTCCTCCTCAGCGCGTGACCTCGCGAGGAACGCGGCGTTCCCCGGGGCGGATCGCGCCTCATGCCGGGCCGGCGCGTGCCCGCCCGGTGGTAAGGTGGGCGCGTGGTCCGGCGTCCGGCAGCCTGGGTGGGTCGCGACCAAGAGCTCAGCTTGCTCGACGACCTGCTCGGCTCGTCGCTGGCCGGTCGCGGATCGAGCGCCCTCGTGGCGGGCGAGCCCGGCATCGGCAAGACGCGCCTGCTCGAGGAGCTCGCCGAGAGGGCGAGCGCGCGAGGCTTCGCGGTCGCCTGGGGGCGGGGGTGGGAGCTCGGCCAGGCGCCGAGCTTCTGGCCCTGGCTCGAGATCCTGCGCGCGCTGCTCGGGCGACCGCGGGCGCCCGCGGCGTTCGCCGACCGCCTGCGCGCGCTGCTGCTCGAGTTCGCCCCGGGGGGGCCCGGCCGCGGCGCGGACGTGTTTCAGCTCTACGACGCGGTCGTTTGCCACCTCTCGGCGCACGCGCGCGAGGAGCCGATCGCGCTCTTCTTCGACGATCTGCACGCCGTCGACCCCTCGTCGCTCGAGCTCATGGAGTTCGTCGCGCGGCGGCTCTCCGCCGAGCGCGTCGCGCTCTTCGGCAGCCGGCGCGACGCCGACGGCCGCCATCCGGAGCTCGCGCGGCGCCTCTCGCGGCTCGCGCGGCTCTGCAATCACGTCGGGCTCGAGCGCCTGTTCGAAGGCGACGTGAGGCGCTGGATCGAGCACACCACGGGCCAGGACGACCCGGACGCGGCGCGCCGCATCCACGCGGCCAGCGACGGCAACCCGCTCTTCGTGAACGAGCTCCTGCGGCTGCCCGCGCCGGCCGCGCGGCGCTCCGCTGCGGAGCTGCCGGTCACGCTGCGCGCGCTCATCGGCGAGCGCCTCGCCCCCCTCGAGGCGAGCCACCGAGAGGCGCTGCGCGCCGCGGCGCTCGTCGGGCGCGAGTTCGGGCTGCCCCTCGTGGCAGCCCTGCTCCAGCAGCCCGCCGCGGCGCTCGAGGCCGCGGCGCACGAGGCGTGCTCCCACGGCGTGCTCTCGCCGGTGAGCCCGGGCCGTCACCGCTTCTCGCACGCCCTCGTGGCCGAGGCGCTGGCACAGGAGCTGCCCCCGGCGCGGCGAGCGCTCCTGCACCGGCGCGCCGCCGAGGCCCTGGAGGTCTGCCACGAGGGCGACCCGGCCGCGCCCCTGAACGAGATCGCGCGCCACTGGCTCGCGGCGGGCGTCGCGTCGGCGCCGCAGGCCGCGCGCGCCGCCGAGCGCGCCGCGCGCGCCGCGATGGCGCGCCTCGCGTTCGCGGACGCCGCAGCGCTCTACGAGCGAGCGCTCGCGGCCGAGGCGCTCGTCGCGCCCGTCGATCCGGCGCGGCGAGGGGAGCTGCTCGTCGCGCACGTCGAAGCGCTGGCGCGCGCCGAGCAGCGAGCGAGCGCCGAGGCCGTGTGCGAGACGGCCGTGGAGCTCGCGCGGGCCCGGGGAGACGGCGCGCTCCTCGCGCGCGCCGCGCTCGCGCTCGGCGCGGAGAGCCGCGTCGGCAACGCCGATCGCGAGGTCGCGCGCCTGCTCGGCGAGGCGCTCTCGCTCTTGCCGCCGGGCGACAGCCCGCTCGCCGCTCGGGTCAGCGCGCGGCTCGCCAGCGCGCGCCAGCCCGAGCTCGATCCAGAGAGGCCGATGGCCCTCGCCCGGAGCGCCATCGCCATGGCGCGGCGCTTCGACGAGCCGGGGCTCTCGCTGACGGTCATCCACGCCGCGCTCGGCGCCTTGATGGACTTCGCTCCCCCCGCGGAGCGCGCCGGCTTGAACGCCGAGGCGCTCGAGCTCGCGGTCCGGCTGGGCGACCGCCCGCGCGCGCTGCTCGCGGCGCAGCGCCTCGCCTTCGATCGCGCCGAGCTGCTCGACGCGGGCGGCTTCGAGCGCGCGCTCGGCCGCTGCGAGGCGCTCGCCAGCGAGCTCGGCCAGCCGCGCTACGCCTGGGTGCCCGCCATGTTCCGGTCGATGCGCGCCGAGTGGCAGGGCGACCGCGAGCGAGCCCTGCATTCGGAAAGCGAGGCGCGCCGCCTTCGCGATCAGGGCAATGCGGAAGGAGCGGCGCTCGTCCCCGCCCGGCCGCTCGCGCGGGCGCTCGGGCGCGGCGATCCCGAGCGCCTCGAGCGCTTCCTGGGCGAGCTGTCGAGCCGGGCGCCCGACAGCGCCGCGGTCCTCCTGTTCACGGCGCTGCTCGCGAGCTGGCGCGGTCAGGAAGGGCCCGCCCGCGCTGCGCTCGACGCGCTGTGCGCGCGCGGCTACGCGGGCTTCCTGCGGCGCCCCGAGCCGCTGCGCGGCGGCGCCGAGCCGGACGACCCGAGCGTCGCCGGGTACATCCACATGCCGGAGCTCGCCGTCGAGATCGCGTGCGCGCTTGGGGACGCGCCCTGGGCGCAGGCGCTCCATGACGAGCTCGCCCCGTCCGCCGGCACGGCCTTCGTGCTGACCACGACCGCGTTCTCCCTGCACGGGCTGGTCGATCACGCCCTCCTCAACCTGAGCGCCGTCCTGTCGCGCTGGGAGGACGCCGAGCGGCACGCCCGCGCGGCCCTCGCGGCCGCCGAGCGGCTGCAGGCGCGGCCCCTCCTGGCGCGCATCCACCACGATCACGCCCGCGTCGCGCTCGCGCGCCGGCGCGCGGCGGCGGCCGGCGAGCGCGGCGCGCTCGCGGCCATCGCCCGGGAGCGGCTCGAGCGGGCCGCGGCCCTCGCGAGCGAGGTCGGCCTGGGTGCCCTCGAGGAACGCTGCCGCCGGGCGCTGGCCGAGCTCGAGGACGCGCCGCCCGCTCGGCTCGCCGTGGGCGAGCCCCCGACGGCGCCGGCCCGCCCTCGCCCCGAGCGCGCCGCCCCGCTGCGGCTCGTCCGGGAGGGCGAGTACTGGACCGTCAGCGCCGCGGGCGCCCTGTGCCGGGTGCAGGACGGCCGCGGCATGCGCATGCTGGCGCAGCTCGTGGAAGAGCCCGGTCGAGAGTTCCACGTGCTCGATCTCTCGGGCAGCCCGGCGGGCGTCGACGCCGGCGACGCGGGCGAGATCCACGACGCGCGCGCCCGCGCCGAGTACCAGGCGAGGGTGCGCGAGCTGCGCGCCGAGCTGGAGGAAGCCGAGCGCTTCAGCGATCTCGGCCGCCGCGAGCGGCTCGCCGCGGAGCTCGAGGCCGTGACCCGGGAGCTCGCGCGCGGCCTCGGCCTCGGCGGTCGAGAGCGGCGCGGCGCCTCCGCGGTCGAGCGCGCGCGCGTCAACGTCCGCCGCCGCCTGACGCTCGCGCTGCGCCGCATCCGCGCCGCGAGCCCCGCCATCGCCGACGAGCTCGAGGCGGCGCTGCGCACCGGCGTCCACTGCGTCTACGCTCCCCGGCCCTGAGCGCCTCCGCCGCGCCGCTCAGCCGCTCGCGCGGTCGAGCTCCGCGCAGAGCTCGGGCGAGAGCTCCAGGCGCACGGCGCGCAGGTTCTGCTCGAGCTGCTCGCGCGTCCGCGGCCCCACGAGGGGGACGACGCGGGGCGCGCGCTGGTGCATCAGCCACGCGAGCACCAGCTGGTGCGGCAGCACGTCGAGCCGCCGCGCGATCGCGGCGACGGCCGAGAGGCGCGCGTCGCTGTCGCTGCCGAGGTAGGGCTGCATGGCCCAGTGGCCCTGCCGCTTTTCGGCGCTGTCGTAAATCCCCTTCAGGATGGGCGAGTACGCGACCAGCGTCAGGTCCGGGTGCTCGCGCAGGTAGTCGAGCTGCTCGTCGTCCACGATCGACGCGTGCTCGAGGCCCTGACGCCGGCGGAGGTAGCTGTGCTGCTGCTGCAGCGCGACCGGCGCGGGCCAGCCCTCGGCCGCGCAGCGCTGGCGGATGCGCTCGAGGCGCCAGGTGCGCACGTTCGACCAGCCGATGAACCGCGTCTTGCCCGCCTTCACCAGCCGGGCGAGAGCCTCGAGCGTCTCGTCGAGCGGGGTCGTCCGATCGTCGACGTGCACGTAGTACAGATCCACGTGGTCCGTCTGCAGCCGGCGCAGACTCGCCTCCAGGGCGCGCTCGAGCGTCTCGCGGCCGGCGCCCTCGAAGTCGCGGCGCGCGCTCGGCCAGTCGACCTCGCCGCCTTCGCGCCAGTGCGCGTCGGGGGTCCGCACCATCGCCGCGCCCTTGGTCGCGAGGAACACCTGCCCGCGCTTGCCGGTCTGCGCAAGCCAGCGCCCCAGCACGGCCTCGCTCTCGCCGCCGTGGCTGCCCCGCCGGAAGAACCAGCCGTAACAATTGGCGGTGTCCAGGAAATTGCCGCCCTGATCGAGGTAGCGATCGAGCATCTGCCGCGACTCCTCCTCGCTCGTCAGCGTGCCCATCAGCATGCAACCCAGGCTCAGCTGGCTCACCTTCTGGCCCGTGTTTCCCAGCTCGACGACCTTCATCGTGCGCTCTCCTGGCTCGAGGTGCCGCATCGGGAGCGCGCCCGGCCCGTGCCGTCTCCCGGGCCGCCCGCCTCGAGCCGCGCAGGCGCCACCCGAGGGGCGTAACCCGGCGAGGAACGGACGTAACTCCGGCGGTTTCGAGGCGCCGGCCGCGCCGGCGGGCCTGCCGTTCCTCGGCGGGCCTGCCGTGGGCCTGCCGTGGCGTCGGGTGATGGCGGCGCGGCATCCAGGGCGCCGCCCTGACGGCGCCCTGCTCCTGGTCTACGCCTCTCCACGACAGATGGCCTGAAGGATCGCGCGCGTGTGCCCGCGCAGCCACGCGTGCGCCTTGTCGCTCTCGAAGCGCTGGTGCCACAGCTGGACGATTTGGAGCTCCGGCACATCGAGCGGCAGCGGCAGGGCGCTGAGATGGAGCGATCGCAGCATCGGACCGCAGACCCGCGCCGGCAGGGCGACCACGAGCTCGCTCTCGCACGCGAAATGGGCGGCGGCCGCGGTCGTGGGGGCCGCCGCGACGACGCGCCGCCGCAGCCCCAGGGTCTCCAGGGCGTCGTCGATCCGATCGCGCAGGCGACCGCGCCGTGAGACGATGACGTGGAGCGCCTGGGCATAGCGCCTGGCGGTGAGCCGGCCGCGCGCGAGCGGGTGACCCCGGCGAACGGCGACGACGAGGCGATCCTGGCCGATGGGCTCCCCGCGGATCTCCGGGAGGGCGGGCTCCGTCGCGCCGATCTCGAGATCCACGCGCCCGTGACGCAGCTCGTCGGTGTCCCCGGCGGGCTCGCCCAGCGTGGTGTAGACAAGGCCTTCCTGCACCCGTTCCGACCCGTAAAGTCGAAGGGCTGAATCAGTTCCCAACTCGGGCGTTTGGAGGCGGCCCCTATTCCCCTGCAGGCGAGACGCCCCGAGCGCGGCGCTACGCGCGGGCGAGGGTCCCGTCCGCGGCGAGGACGTCGGTCAGAACTGCTTGAAGAACTTCCACGACTCGATGGGAATCCAATTCGGATTGCCGTCGATGTTCGTGTGCCCGCCGCCGAAGGTGCACACCCGCGTCGGATGCTCCGGATCGCAATCCTGGAAATCGTAGCAGCTGTACGCGCCGTTTGAAGTCGGGATGTCGGTCGGAATCGTGCAGCCGTTGTCTTCGGCTTTTTCGAGGGCAATGAACTTGGCCCCTCTCTTTTGAGCTTCGTTGTTCACCCAGGGGCAAGTCCCGTCGTTCATGCCCGTCGTGTGCATCCAAGCAATGGGCTTATGTGTCTTTTCAGGCAACCAGATGTTGTAGTTGGCCGGGGCGATGCCCACGGCCGCACGGATTTCCGCTTGATGGTTCGTCGACAGCGAATAGGTGATCATCCCTCCGAAACTGAAGCCGGTCGCGAACACGCGGGTCGTGTCGTAGCAGACACTTTCATTCATGAGCGCCATGATGTCGTTGAACAGCGCGTGGTCCTTCTCTTGCCACGTTGCACCGTCCGAGGAGGGGGCCACGAAAATGGCTTGCTCTCCGTCGGCCTCCAACTGCGGTTTGAGAAAGTAGAAGTCTTGCCCCTCGACGTCTTGCCAGCGGCTGCCGATCCAATGTGAGGTGTAGAACAGCCGGTAGGGCTTGTTCATGTCGTAGTTGCGGGGCATATCGACGTAGTACACGCGATTTTGGCCCGAACTTGAGATCGTATACTCCTTGGTCGTCAACGTGGTTGCCTTGCCGCACCCCGCGCTCGGCACAGGCGCGTTCCCCATGGGAATGGCTCCTTCGGGCCAGCCACCCGTGTCATCACCGCCGCTGCCCGAGCTAGCCGTCGTGCCTCCCCCGGTTCCGTTCGGCATACCCCCCGAACCAGCTCCGCCCGAACCACCTCCGCCCGAGGCAGCTCCGCCTGTGGTCTGGGTACCCCCCGAAGACGAAGACATTCCGCTCGAAGCGCCCCCAGTGCTGGCCGACGCTCCGCCCGAGGTCGAGCCAGAGGCCATGTCAGGTCCGCCGTCATCGCTCGAACATGCGACGATGAGCACACTGAGAGCGCTCACATTGAGAAAGAGACTGATTGATTTCATAGAGACTCCTTGGCGTGGGGGTCGAGCCGACTTCACGAATCTGCGCTCCACGCGGCGGCGCGGGAGCGAACTGCCCATCGGAGTGGATCTCAGAAGGACGCGTGATCGGCTGATTCAAGATTAGGAGGGATAAACAGCCTTTTGCATGGGAGAAAAGGCGCTCCCCCCAGAAGAAAATAACGGTCGCACGCGATCTGGAAGCGTCACGCTCGACAAGGCCGCCAAGGAAGCGCCTCCCTGGGGCGATCAGATTCGGTACGGCATTGACGAGAACGCCGCGAATCAGTGCGTCGCGTCCGCATTCCATGAGTACGGGTTTAGGGAGTGTATTTTTACAACTTTCTTCCTTTCTTACATCCCTTGGTTAGCACTACTGCGGTAAATGCGGCCTGATGGTTGCGGCGTGCTCATGCCGATCGTCTGTCGAGCGCTCGCGATGACACAGCGGGCATCGTGGCAGCCAGGCGAGCAGCCCTGGCGAAGGCGAGGCGAAGCGTCGTCATCGAGTGCGCGAAGTGCCGAGCCGGGCGCGCGAGTGTGCGGACGAGGGCCGGTCGGCTGCGTTCGCTGGGGGGAAAATGCGGGGGCTTGCTCGGCGACGAGAAAGGCTGCGCAGCAGAGGACAACCGACACGTGGTGGTGCCATCCCGGGTAGGACCGACCTTCGGCGGATAGGAAACCATAGAACTCTCGCCCGTGTCAAGCCCCGCGGGAACGGCAGCCATCCGCCGCCGAAGGCCTCCTCGGACATCATGTGGAAGTGCAGATCAGCGAAGCCGCTCACCGGGGCTGCTCCGGGCGCCGCCGCGGCAGGGGGCGAGGTCGACGCGGCGGACGCGGCCGTCCCGGCGGAGAGGTCGCTCCAGGCAGAGAGGGTGAGCTCATCCATCGCGTCTCGCCCGCTGTCAGAAGGCATGATCGCGGAGTCACACGCGAAGGCCGACAGGGCGAAGGCGGCCAGGGCCGCGGCCGCGAATGGGCCCGAGCGGCGCTGGCGAGGCGCCGTGCGAGGGAGGGCTGATTGACTGAGGCATGAGGGGTGGTCGGAGCTGATCATCGCTCGTGCAGCCGGGGGGCGATCGATGTGTCCCCGGCTCGCAGATCCCATCCTAGCTATCCCAGCCTCGACATCCTGGACTACCTGGCGCAGCCCAGCACGACGGGCACGGCCTCGCACGACGATGAGCTCGTGCCGGCCTTCCGGCACGCCCTGGCGCTGGCGCTCGATGCGGGCGACCCCAGCCTGGGACGGGGCTGACCCCCGGCGCCGCGACCACGGCCGACGGCACCTCGCCGGCCAGGGGGCGGGGTCACCCGCAGCCGAGGGCGGGGGAGCCGCCCGCGCGGCGCTTGTCCTGGCCAGCGCGCGCCACGTTCGTCGTGACCGGCTGGCGCGGGCGCGCTTCCGCCGGAATTCACCGGAAACGCAGGCGCACACGTGCTACGCCCCGCGCCGCTGAGATGATCACGCTCGAAAAGCTCACCAAGCGGTACGGTCCAAAAATTCTCTTCGAGAACGTCTCGATGCGCTTCGACCCCGGCAAGCGCTACGTGCTCGTCGGCGCGAACGGAGCGGGGAAGTCGACGCTCCTCAAGGTCATCTCCGGCGAGGAGGAGTCGGATCAGGGCTCGGTCGAGATCCCGAGGCAGCTCCGGGTCGGGGTGCTCAAGCAGGACCATTTCGCCTACGAGTCCTGCCGCATCATCGACACGGTCCTGATGGGGAACCGGGCCCTCTGGGAGGCGATGCACGAGCGCGACCGGCTGTACGAGGGGGAGATGACCGACGCGGTCGGCATGCGGCTGGCCGAGCTCGAGGGGACGATCGGCGAGGAGGACGGCTACACCGCCGAGTCGCGCGCGGCCGAGATCCTCGAGGGGCTCGGGATCGCGACCGCCCGGCACACGAGCACGGTGAGCACGCTCGCGGGCGGGTACAAGCTCCGCGTCCTCATCGCGCAGACGCTCTTCGCGGGCGCCGACGTCCTGCTCCTCGACGAGCCGACGAACCACCTCGACCTCGACTCGATCCGCTGGCTCGAGTCGTACCTCACCGACACCTTCCGCGGCACGCTGCTCGTCGTGAGCCACGACCGGCACTTCATGAACGCGATCGCGACGCACGTCGCCGACGTCGATTACCAGACGGTCACGCTCTACACCGGCGACTACGACGACTTCATCGAGCAGAAGACGACGGGCAAGCGCCAGTCGGACGCCGACGCCGCGCAGAAGAAGAAGAAGATCGCCGAGCTCAAGGACTTCGTGGCGCGCTTCGGCGCGAGCGCGAGCCGGTCGAGCCAGGCCCAGTCGCGCGTGAAGGAGATCGAGAAGCTCGAGGCGGGCATCCAGGTGCGGCGCTCGAGCGTCGTCCGCCCGTACATCAAGTTCGAGATCGAGAAGCCCTCCGGCCGCGACGTGCTGCGCGTCGAGGGCCTCGCCAAGAGCTTCGGCGACCTGCGCGTCATCCAGAAGCTCGATTTCAACCTGAACCGCGGCGACAAGCTCGCCGTGATCGGGCCGAGCGGCATCGGCAAGTCGACGCTCCTCAAGCTCCTCGTCGGCGAGCTCACGCCCGACGCCGGGAAGGTCACGTGGGGCCACGACACCAACGTGGGCTACTTCGCCCAGGACCACCACGAGGCGATCGAGCCGGGGTTCACGGCCTACGACTGGCTGTACCGCTTCGATCCGAGCGCGCCGAAGGAGCACGTCCGCTCGGTGCTCGGCAAGCTGCTCTTCAGCGGCGAGGCCGGGCTCAAGAAGACGGAGAACCTCTCCGGCGGCGAGGCGGCGCGCCTGTTCCTCGCGAAGCTCATCCTGGTGAAGAACAACGTGGTGGTGCTCGACGAGCCGACGAACCACCTCGACGTGGAGAGCATCGACGCGCTCCTCCAGGCGCTCATCGAGTACAAGGGGACGGTCATCGTCACGAGCCACGACCGGCACTTCGTGGGCAAGCTCGGCACCCGCGTGCTCGAGCTGTCGGCGAAGGGGCCGCAGCTCTTCAACGGGACCTACGACGAGTACCTCGAGGGGCCGGGGAAGCCGGAGGCCTACGCGGGCGCCAAGGCGTCGTAGCGCGGCGCGCCCGGCGGCGGAGGGCCGGCGCGCCTCGGAGCTCAGAGGCGGATGCGCACGCCGTCGCCGGGCGCCGGGAGCGGCGCGAGGTCGGGCGCGACGAACGCGGCGCGGGCCTCGTCCGAGAGCAGCCGCGCGCGCGAGTAGTGCGCGTAGAGCGCCTGGCTGCTGCTGTAGCGGCGCAGGAGGCCGTCGGCGATCTCGTGCACGCCGGCGCCGGCATGCTCGGCGGCGTGGCCCGCGACGAGCCCGAGCCAGGCGGCCGTGATCGTCTCGTGGTAGCCGAACCTCGGGGGGTGGCGCGCATTGAAGGCCTGCAGCGACGAGCGCATGCGCGCGAGCGCCGCCTCCGGCCCGTGGGCGCGCACGTAGTGCAGGGCGAGGAGCACGTGGCGCGCGTGCGAGAAGTCGGCCTGCTGGAACGCGGCGCCCTCCACGGCGGCCGCGAGGGCCGCGAGGTCGGCCTCGGCGATGGGGCGGTCGACGAACGGCGGCAGGCCGGCTGCCGGGGTCACGGCGCGACCCCCTTGCAAGCGCGGCCTCCGCCGCCCTCCCTGGCGCTCATGGATTCCACGCTTCGAGGCGCGGGAGGATGCCTGTCTTGCTCCTCGATCGCAACGCTGGCGCCGTCATCGGTCATCGGTCGCCCGCCGGCGCGCCTCATCCGGACCGCCTCAGACGAGCGCGAGGAGCTCGCCGAGGCCGTCGATCGCGACGGGAGCGACCTCCGGGGGCGGGAAGTGCGGCGTGCGGAGCCAGGCCAGCGCCAGCGGGAACAGCGCCGCGCCGGTGGCTCCGGTGAGGACGCGGAAGGCCACCATGGCGGTGAACGAGCTGCCCACGCCGCAAAGCGCCGTGCCCGCGCTGAAGATGAGCACGGCATGGGCGGAGACCCGCAGCTTGCCGTAGCGATCGGCGAGCGGGCCGTACGCGAGCTGGAACAGCCCGTACGGCAGCAGGTACGACGAGACCAGGAGCCCCACGCGGCCGATCGACAGGCCGAGCTCGCTGGCGATCGCTGGCAGGAGCGGCGCCACGGCGCGGGAGTCGAGGTTCACGATGAACACCGCCGCTCCCAGGGAGAGGAGCAGCGCTCGAAGCGCCGGATCGCTGCGCTCCGAGGCGGCCGGCGATGGCGCGGCTGGCGCTGCGGGCATCGCCGGCGTGGCGGGGGCGTCGCTCACCGGCGTCCGCAGGCGGCAGGGCCGGCGGTCGGGAGATCGAGGGGGACCATGACGGCCGTCGACGAGAGAGGAAGCGAGCTGTGACTCACGGTCCGATCCTGCATGCGCTGCGCGCTGGTTGCACGGCCTGCGCGCAGCGCACGGCCTGGTTGCATGGTCCGATGGCTTCACCTCGCGCACCTGAGCGCCGAGGAGAAGCGCGAGGTGCGCGAGCGGCTGGCGAGGGAGCTCGAGGCGTGGCGCACGCCCCAGGGGATCCGGCTCGAGCGGAACCTCATCTTCGCGATCGCCCACACGGCGGCCAACTAGTTCTACTGCGGGAAGTTGGGCTGGGAGGCGAACCGCCATGACGCCAAGGGCGCCAAAAAAACCAGGGAAATAGGAGGGGGAAATGCGAGGACGGCCCTTCCCCTCTCCTCTTGGCGGCCTTGGTGCCTTGGCGGTTTTTCTGCTGATCCGGGGCGACTTCCCGCAGTAGTGCTAGCCTCCACGCCAGCCTCTCTCGCCATTCCTGGTGCGACCCGGTCGCCGGCTGCAACGCCGTCCCGCCGGCGCCTGTCCACCTTCCTGCCGGCCCCCGTCTGGTAGGGTTGGGGCATGTTCGCCGCCAGACCTCCTGGTCTCACCGCCGCCGAGCGCGCCCGCTTCGACCGCGACGGCTTCCTGGCCATCGAGGGCTTCGTGCTCCCGGCGCACTGCGACGCCCTGAGGGCGCGCGCCGCCGAGCTCGTGGACGGCTTCGACCCGGCGGAGATCTCCATCTTCTCGACCAGGGACCAGGCGCGCTCCACCGACGCGTACTTCCTCGGCTCCGGCGACCAGATCCGGTTCTTCTTCGAGGAGGAGGCGTTCCTGCCCAACGGCTCGTTGCGGCAGGCGAAGGCCTTGTCGATCAACAAGATCGGACACGCGCTCCATGATCTCGATCCGGCCTTCGCCCGCTTCTCGCGGGCCCCGGCCCTCGCGTCCGTGGTCTCCGATCTTGGACCCTCGCGCCCGCTCCTCCTTCAATCGATGTACATCTTCAAGAACCCGTTCATCGGCGGCGACGTCGCCTGCCACCAGGACGCGACGTTCCTCTACACGGAACCGCTCAGCGTGATCGGGCTCTGGTTCGCGCTGGAGGACGCGACCGTGGACAACGGCTGCATGTGGGCGTTGCCGGGCGGCCACCGGGGCCCGTTGCGCAGGCGCTTCGTGCGCGACGGCGACGGCACGAGGATGCTCGCGCTGGACGACACCCCCCTCCCGGCGGTCGCGCCGCGCGCTCCCTACGTGCCCATCGAGGCACCCAAGGGCACGATGGTCCTCCTCCACGGCCTCTTGCCCCACTGGAGCGGCGCCAACCGGTCCGGGCGCTCCCGCCACGCCTATGCGATCCACGTGGTGGACGGCGCGTGCCGCTACCCCGAGGACAACTGGCTGCGTCGCCCGCCCGGCCGGCCGGCGCGCGGGTTCGAGGCGTAGCGCCGTCCATCGCGCGGCCGCCGCCTCATTCCCGCCCCCGCGCCTGCCCCTGAGAGGACGCCGTGACGCATCAGGCCGGCAGCAGAGCGGGAGAGCTCCGTGGTTCGTGCGCGTAGGCCCGGTGAGCAGGTTGGCTCAGCGCGTCCTGTAGTGGGCTCGGTAATGCGCGATGAGCTGCTGCCAGCGCGCCTCGAGGGCGGAGTCGCTGAGCATCCGGACCTGCCACGCGGTGTCGGTGGCCTGCCACGCGGCCGCATCGCGGAGGCCGTAGCGCGGGTAGATCGACGCGGCGCTCCGCGGATGCAGCGAGAGCTCCGCGCACAGCGCAGCGTAGTGCTCCAGCGAAAGGGCGGGCGCTGTGCAGGCCGCGGTGCTCGCTGACGGCGCGATCGTTGGCGCGGGCCGCTTTTCCGGCGCCGTGATGAAGGGCATGGAGCCGGCGGGCGCGGGCACGTCCTGGGCCGGAGACGTGCCGGTGAGCCCGGGCGGCGCCCGGCGCCGCGGCGCTGGCGCGGCCGGCGGCGGTGCGGCCGGCATCGCGCCCGGCACGAAGGGCAGGGCGGCGACGAGCGCAGGCAGGTCAGGGAGCGGGGCCGTGCCGGTGGACCCAGGCGGCGCCGAGCGCCGCGGCGCTGGTGCGGTCGGCGTCAGCATGGCCCGCGCTGGGCCGGGCGGCGGGCTCACCGGCGGTGCGCTGACCGGCGGTGAGGCTGCGAGGATCGCCCGCTGGTGCTCGAGGAAGGCCTGTGTGTAGCGGTTGGTCAGCTCGAAGCTGCCGTGCTCGAGCTCCGTCCCCATCCGCTCGAGCCACTCGCGCTGCGCGGCCGTCCACTCGTCCACCGTGAGCCCGGCGCGCGCGAGCACCTCGTCGCGGAGCCTGCCAGCCTCCATCTGCGCGCGCATCTCCGCGTAGCGATCCAGCGTCAGCGCCGTGCCCATCGCGCGCATCCTAGCCTGAAGCGCCGCTCCGCGGCGCGCCACCGCGAGCGGCCCTCGATGCCTGGCCCGCCCGCTGGCCGTGCGCTTGGGCTCGGCGATCCGCTCCGGCGTGCGCATGTCGGTGAGCGCCCTCGGCGCCTTGGGCGGTGGTCGTCCTGGCGAGCGGCGTTGCTCTACTCCGCGCCGGGACGGTATGTTCGCGTCGTTCTTCGCTGCGATCTCGCGACCTCAGCACCCGCCCGGAGAGCACACTGAGCCATGTCGACCGCGCCGGCGCCCGATGCCTCTGCTCCCCCGGGGATGTGTCCGGGGGTCGCCGTGCTGGGAGGCGGCGGTGGATCCGGTGACGGCGGCGGCGGCGGAAGCGGCGGCGGCGACGGCAGCGGCGGTGGGGGGAGCGGGAGCGGCAAGAGCGGGGCCGGCGATCAGAAGAACGCTCCCTCCGGGCAGGGGAGGCAGAGGTCCGAAGGTGAGCCGGTCGATGTCGTCACCGGACGGGTCTACACCGTGCCGCGGATCGATCTCTCGCTGCCCGGCCCGCTCCCGTTCTCCTTTGTCCGCCGTTACTCCTCGGCCATGGCCGAGCGCGACGTCGGCCTCGGCTACGGCTGGGCGCACAGCCTCGGCTGGCGTGTCACCATCACCCGGCGCGCGATCCGCGTCTGGACCGACGAGGGCATCTCGGTCGACTTCCCCGTGCTGTCCGAGGGCAGCGAGGCGATCGGGCCCTGGGGCTGGCTGCTGCGGCGCGAGCGCGGCGGCTACCGCCTCGACAAGGGCGACGGCCTGCTCCATGTCTTTGCGCTGCCGCTCGACGGTGAGCGGGAGTGGCTGCTCACGGCGATCGAGGACCGCTCCGGGAACCGGATCGCGATCGTCCACGAGGGCTCGAGGATCGCGGAGGTGCTGGACAGCGCCGGCCGGCGCGCCCGCTTCGCGTCGAGCCCGGAGGGTCGGATCGTCTCGATCAGCGTCTACAACGCGACGTCCCAGGGGCGCTGGATCCCCTTCGCGCGCTACGAGCACGACGACCTCGGCCGCCTCGTCGCCGCGGTCGACGCCGAGGGCTTCACCTCGCGTTATGCCTACGACGAGCGCAACCTCCTCACCGAGCACACCGATCGCGCCGGGCTCACGTTCCACTACCGCTACGACGGCGAGCGGCGCTGCGTCGAGACCTGGGGCGACCGCGACGGCCGGCCGGATCCCGGCCTCGCGGACGGGCTGTCGCCGCTGCTCGCGGACGGCACGACGCGCGCCAGAGGCATCTATCATTGCCGCTTCGCCTACCTGCCGGACGGCTACCGCGAGGTCGCCAGCTCCCGGCAGGTGAAGCGCTTCTTCGGCAACCGCCACGGCCTGCTCGACCTCGAGGTGGACGGCGGGCACGCGGTGTCGGCGACCTACGACGACGCCGGGCACCTGCTCTCGGAGACGGATGAGCTCCAGGCCGTCACGCGCTACGACCGCGACGCGCGGGGCCGATTGCTGACGCAGGCCGATCCCCTCGGCCGCGTCGTGCGGTACGAGCGCGACGCGCGGGGCGACATCGTGCGCGTGATCGATCCCGCGGGGCTCGCGACGACGATCGAGCGGGACGCCTCCGGCCTGCCGGTGCGGACGACGGATCCGGCCGGCGCCGTGCGGCGCTTCGCGTACGACCCGCGGGGCCAGCTCATCGAGGCCGAGGACGCGAGCGGCCGCGTCGTGCGCATCGGGTACGACGCGCACGGCAATGTGGTCTCGCTCCTCGATCGGCGCGGCGGCAGGTGGCAGTGGACCTACGATTTCTTCGGCCGGACGCTGTCGATGACCGATCCGACGGGCGCGGTGAGCCGCTTCCACTACTCGCCGCGCGGGAACCTCGTGGCGACCACGGATCCTGCGGGCGCGACGGCGCGCTACACCCACGACGGCGAGGGCCGGCTCGTCTCCGTCGCCGACCGCGCGGGGCGCACGTCGCGCATCGCCTGGTGCGGCTATCACTGGCTTCACGAGGTCACGGACGCGACCGGCCGGACCGCGCGGATGCGCTACGGGCGAGACGGGGAGGTGCTGGAGGTCGAGAACGCGCGCGGGGAGAAGCACGTGTTCGAGTACGACGCCGCCCTGCGCCGGGTGAAGGAGCGCACCTTCGACGGGCGCGTGCTGCGCTACCGCTACGATCCGGCCGGGCAGCAGACGCGGGTCGAGCCGGGGATCGGGGCGCCTGTCGACTTCGTCTACGATCTCGCCGGGCAGCTCGTGGCCCGCGAGGTCGAGGGAAAGCGCGAGGCGTATGCGTACGACGTGCGCGGCTTCCTCGCCTCGGTGGCGGGTCCGGATGGGACGGTCTCTTTCGAGCGCGACGCGATGGGGCGCATCGTGCGCGAGACGCAGCAGGCTCCGGGCGGCCCCGCGTTCACCGTCGAGGTGGGTCACGACGCCGAGGGGCGCGCGATCGGGCGAAGGACGTCGCTCGGCCACACGCTGTCGTGGGAGCCCGCGCCGGACGGCCGCGCCGCCCGGGTGACGCTGGACGGCCGGCAGGTGGTGCGGCGGCACTTCGACCCGCTCGGCCGGGAGATCGCGCGCGTGCTGCCTGGGGGCGGCGAGGTGCACAGCGCCTTCGACGCGGTCGGGCGCCTCTCGCGCCGCGTCGTGCGCCGCGCCGCGACGGGCCCGGCGGTCGGCGGCGGCGAGCCTGGCTGGGTGGGCCCGCGCCCGGCGGGAACGGTCGTGGACGCGCGTTACAGCTATGATCCCACGGGGCGCATCGAGGCCGTCGAGGATCTCACCCGCGGTCGTGCTGCCTACCGCCGCGATCCGGCCGGTCGGCTGCTGGAGGTCCTCGCGGACGCGGGCCTGTCCGAGGTCTTCGCCTTCGATCCGACGGGGAACCTGGTCGATGCGGGCCCTGGAGCGCCTGCGCGCGAGCACGGGCCCGGCGACCGGCTGATCCGGCGCGGCGATGTGGCGTACCGCTACGACGGGCTGGGCCGGCTCGTGGAGAAGCGCGAGGGAGGTGCGCGGGTCACCCGGTACGCGTGGGACGGGCGCGGGCTGCTGCGCCGGGTCGAGACGCCGGAGGGGCGCCGGGTGGAGTTCTCGTACGACGCGTTCGCGCGGCGGATCGAGAAGCGCGTCTCGACGCTGGACGGCGCGGGCGCGCGGCTGGTCTCGCGCACGCGCTTCTACTGGGATCGGCACGTGCCGGTGCACGAGGTCCGTACGCGCGAGGGAGAGGCGGTCGTCGAGGAGCGCACGTACGTCTTCGACGGCGGGAGCGCGGTTCCGCTCGCTCACTGCGAGACTCGCCGGGCGGGCGGCGACGTGGCGTCGCGCTGGTACCATTACGTCAACGATCCCCTGGGGACGCCGGAGCGGCTGCTGGACGAGCGCGGCGACGTCGCCGGGGAGCTGCGGCTGTCGGCGTGGGGCAAGCGGATCGAGGGAAGCGGGAAGGAGGGCGTCACGACGCCGCTCCGCTTCCTCGGGCAGTACGCGGACGAGGAGACGGGGCTCGTCTACAACCGGCACCGGTACTACGACCCGGAGGTGGGGAGGTTCATCAGCCCGGATCCGATCGGGCTGGAAGGGGGGGTGAACCTTTATGCGAGGGGCGTGGATCCGACGGCGGAGGCCGATGTTTATGGCAAGTTCGTCAGCTGGATCGAGCCCCAGCCGATCAGCGCCGCCGAGAAGAAGGCGATGCGCGACGCGGCTCGGGCGAGGTTCGACGCCGATCCGGAGCTCAAGGCGCGACAGGCGTCGATCAAGGAGCGGAAGAACGCGAGCCAGTGTGCCAACGTCGCCAAGGAGGCGAAGAGCCTCGGCGCCGGCCATCAGACCCAGATCACGGGTCCAGCGCTGGACGACCACCGCAACGAGCCGCTCCAGTCGTGGGACGACAGTACGGGCAAACCCAAGCTGTGGGAGGATCACTGGGTGAACCAGAATTCCGACGGAAGGATCGTCGACTACGATCAAGGAATGATCTTCGACAATCGCCAGCAGTACACGACGGCGATGTTCGAGAATCCCCGGGTAAGTTACCAAACGGACTACGGAGAATGGTAACTTCCCGCACGCCGCACGTGCGCTTGGAGGTGGTCTATTACAAGTCCACCATGGGCAACGCCGAAGGGCTTCTTCGACACGTCTTCTCGCATGGCAGCGACGGCATCGTGGTCGAGGAGCCCGTGCCGAGGGAGGGCCGCGTGATCTGGACTCACGGCGACGTCGTGTACTCCCTCCACCTGTTCTTCGTCGAGGCGCGCGGCAGCTCGTGGGCTCATGCTATCGAGAATCTGGTGGCCACGGAGGCTGCTACGATCCATGAGAGCAACACCTTCGCCCGGGAGTTCGCCGCGTTGAAGCGCGCTCAGACCATCATCCTCTTGGTCGATGATCAGACGCATCGCGTGTGGCGCGGCCGGCACTTCGCCAAGATGCTCCGTGACGACCTCATCGCCGCAGGGCGGGATCCCGACGCCATCCCGGTCGTGTTCCAGATCGACCATCCGTGCCAGGAAGGCGTCCCCACGACCCCGACCTCCGACATCGTCCCGGGGCTCACCTGGGCGCGGTGCGATCACGTCGAAGCCTTCCCCAAGGAGAAGCGCGGCGCGAAGGAGGCGCTGGACCGCGCCATCGCGCTGTACGAAGAGATGAGGGCCGAACATGAAGCCAAGTAACCTCCTCAGCCGGCAGCTCGCCGCCCGCGCGGCCGCCGAGGGCGGCGGCGCGCCGCTCGTCATCGTGGCCTGCGGACCTGACGGCGCGCCCGAGCCGCTTCGCACGTGGGACGACGCCACGGGCGAGCCGGTGCTCTGGGGCGTCCACTGCGTCAACGAGGAGCCCGGCGGGCGCATCGTGGACTATGCCCAGGGCCTCGTCTTCGACGATCGGCGGCAGCTCGTCGCCGCGCTGTTCGAGAACGCGAGCGTGCTCGTCGAGCAGGAGGATCTGGACTGGTGAGCGCCGCCTCCGAGCCGCAGCCCCTTCATGTCGTCTACTACACAGGCCCTGCCGGGAGCCCCTATCGGCTCCTCCGTCACCTCGCCGGTCTCGCCCGCTCGGCGTCGATCGAGGCCGGACCGACTCCATCGAGCGCCGAGCTGCTCTGGCCGCGCGGCGCCATCGCCGTTCCGCTGCGCCTGTCGCTTGTCGTGACGCGCGGGGTCGCCTGGCACGAGCCCATCGAAGGCCTCGCGGCCGAGAGCGACGAGGTGCGCGGCGAGCTCGCGGTCCTGCGGCACGCGCGGGTCGTCGTGCTGCCCGTGGACGGCCGGGCGCGCCGGCTCGCCCTCGGCGCGCACCGGGCGATGACGTTGCGCGCCGACCTGATCGCGGCGGGACGACAGCCGGAGCAGGTGCCGGTGCTCTTTCAGGTGGACCGCCATGCCGACCCGCACGAGCCAGCGGCGGCGCTCTCGGACATCGCGCGCGCGCTGGGCTGGCCGCGGTGCGCTCACGTGGAGGCGTTCCCCCGGGAGAAGCGAGGGGCGAGGGAAGCGCTCGATCGCGCCATCGTGCTGTACGAGGAAGCCTACGGCGCCTAGGGCGGCGGCGCCGCCGCTCCCTGATCGCTCCTTCGCCGAAGCTCACCGCTTTCCCCGGTGGATCGGCACATGCACATCGCCTACGCTCTCCCGGCACGATGAAGGCTCACGCGAAGAGTGCTGATGCTCCGGATGGCGCGGTCGTCGCGCTGGAGGAGGCGGACGCCGCTCCGGAGGCGGAGGCGGGCTCGCGCCTCTCGATTGACGACCTCCTGCCGGCGTCGATCGCGCCGGAGCAGGCGCGGCGCGCGGCGGCGACCGGCGCGCTCGCGACCGGTGCGCGCACCGCGCGTGTGCTCGACCTGGCTGGCCGCAGCGCCACGATCATGCTCCGCGGGGCGACCGCGCCGGTCGAGGCAGAGCTCGCGCCGGAGGTGGACCCCGAGGTGATCGCGGACGCTCAGGCCAACGGCGATTCGGTGCTGGTCGAGTGCTGCGAGGGCGAACCGCCGCTCGTCGTCGCGGCGCTCGCGACGCGCAAACCTCGGGAGCTCCGGCTGCGGGCGGCCACGGTCCACATCGAGGGAGACGAGGAAGTGCTCCTGCGCTCGGGGCACGGCGCGGTCCGGATCCGTCAGGACGGGGAGGTCGAGGTGATCGGCAGCCGCATCAGCGCCGCCTCCCGCGGGCTGTTCCGCCTGGTTGGGCGGGTCCTGAGGCTGAATTGAGCCCGCTCCCGCGCGGTTGCGTCCTGCGCCTCAAGGGGAACCAGCTGGCCGCGCGGGGGGCATGTCGCCGGCCACGGCGAGCGCGGAATCACCCGAGGCGCCCGGAACGTGGAGGGGCGGCTTGATGGAGGGCACGCTCGGCCACATCGTCCTCGCAGGTTGCGGTCTGCCCGCCGACATCCGGGTTCATTCGTACGAAGCAGACGAGGCGATCTCCCTGCCGTACGCCGTCCGCGTCGAGATCTCGACCAGCGACCCGTCCTTTCGCGTCGACGCGTGCCTGCAGCGCCGCGTGCTTCTCGAGGTCGACGACGGCCACGGAGGCGCCCGGTATTACGACGGCTTGCCAGACCGCGTCGGCTTCCTCGCGTACCGGGGCGGCGAGTACTTCTTCCACCTCCGGCTCCGGCCCGCCCTCGCCGCCCTCGAGCACCGCGAGGGCTCGCGCATCTTCCAGGACAGGAGCCCGGTGGATGTCGTCAAGACCATCCTGGCCGATGCCGGCGTCGACCGCGGCGTGGAATGGCGGCTCCGGCAGAGCTACGCGCCTCGCGAGCTCCTGTGCCAGTACCGCGAAACGGAGCTCGACTTCGTCCATCGGCTCCTCGAGGAAGAGGGGATATTCTACTTCTTCCTCCACGGCCCGGACGGGCACAGGCTCGTCCTCGCCGATGACCAGGCCGCCTTCGCGCCCCAGGAGGGGACGCCCGAGGTGCTGCTCTCCGCTCGGCAGGGCGCTCGGTCGCACGCCCGGCCGGTGCTCGATCTGCGCCGGAGAAAGACCCTGCGGCCCACGGAGCTCGCGCTCCGCGACCACGATTTCGAGAAGCCCGACGTCTTTCCCGCAGCCTCGGCAGCGGCGCCCGGCAACCGGGCGATTCGCCACTTCGAGTACCCCGGTAGGTTCACCACGGGCGCCGAAGGCGCGCGGAAGGCCGCGCGGCGGCTGAGCTCCCTCCGCGGCGACGTGGACGTCTGTCGCGGCAAGACCGGTGCGGCGGGGCTCCTGTGCGGTACACCGCTGAAGATCGAGGGGGCGACCGAGCCGTTCCTCGGGGGAGAGTTCGTGGTCATCGAGCTCCGATCGCGGGGCCGGTCGGGCGCAGAAGCGTGCGAGAACGAGTTCGCCGCCATCCCGCAGGGCGCGCCGTTCGCCCCGCCCCGCCGCACGAAGAAGCCGAGAGCTCGCGGGTTCCAGACAGCCATCGTCACCGGGCCGTCGAGCGAGCCTCAGGCCGTCCACGTCGACAGGTACGGTCGCATCAAGGTGCGCTTCCTCTGGGATCGCTCGGGCACGCAGGACGATACGTCGAGCGCCTGGCTGCGCAGCGCGCAGCTCAACCTCGGCGGCTCGATGATCCTGCCTCGCGTCGGCTGGGAGGTCTCGGTCGGCTTTCTCGACGGTGACCCGGATCGCCCCCTCGTGCTCGGGCGCGCGTTCAACGCGGAGGACACGCCGCCCTACGCCCTGCCCGGCGCCGCGGCCAGGAGCGCGCTGAAGAGCATGTCCACCCCGGGCGGCGCCGGGCACAACGAGATCACGATGAGCGACACGGCCGGCAACCAGGGGCTCGCGATCTCCGCCGCGAGGAACCTCTACATCGCCACCGGCCACGACAAGGACGAGACCGTGGGGGGCGACGAGGCGCACAGCGTCGGGAGCAACTACGCGGTCTCCATCGGCGCGAACGAGTCCGTCTCCGTGGGCGCCGGTCAGTCGGTCGACGTCGGCAACGCGCTCCGGAGCAAGGTGGCCGGTGCGCAGACGATCTCCGTGGGCGGCGACGATCAGGTACACGCGAAGGCCGATCTCGTCGAGAAGGTCGGCGGAGCGCGCGACTATGCCGTGGGCGGGGACCAGATCACCACCTCGCGCGGCGTCCGCCAGCAGATCACCGGCGCCTTCACGCGCGACGTCGGCTCGGTTCAGACCAGCATTTCGCTCGCCTCGATCGATGACAACATGCTCTCGACCTACGACGAGATGGCGGGCGGTCTCATCGCGCAGATCGTCGCCGGCACGAGCGTCGAGAGCGTCGCGACGAGCAAGGATCAGACGTCGTCCGCGGGAGAGATCCACAGCGTGGGCGCGCTCTCGACGCAGGCGGGCGAGGTGAAGCAGCTCATCGGCGGGCTGCACCTGCGCAACGTGGGCGGAGACTACATCGTCGAGGCACCGCAGATCGTGCTCGCGGGCGGCGTGGGGAAGTTCATCGGCGGCGGGAGCGCGATCAAGCTCGACGGAGGCCCGATGGCGCTCAAGGGCGCGAAGATCGCCATCCAAGCGGCGCTCATCGTCCGTCAGGCCGGGGACCTCAAGATCGGGTGAACGAGGGACGGCGTGGCAGACCGCATCGAGATCGGACACGAGCTCACGATAGACGGCGCTCCGTTCTTCGTCCTATGGCTCGAAGCGCACGAAGCGCTGGATGACATCGGCTGGCTCCGGTGCGAGATCACCGACCACGCGGGCGGACCAGACCCGGCATCCCTCGTCGGAAAGCCGCTCCTGCTCACACTGTCGCGCCGCGACGGCCAGGAGGCGCGAAAGCTGGCCGGCCATGTCGTCGAGGCCGAGCGCGCGACCACGCGGGGCACGGACGAGCCTGTGACGCGGCTCGTCGCGCGCCCCCGGCTCTTCCGCCTCACCCAGCGCGCTGACTGCCGCATCTTCCAGCAGATGCCGGCGCCCGACATCGTGAAGGAGGTCCTCGCGGGCGCGGGCATCCCCGCCTCCGCGCAGCGCTGGCAGCTCGTGGACAGCTACGCTATGCGGCGGACCACGGCGCAGTACCGCGAGACGGATCACGATTTCGTCCGGCGGCTCCTCGCGGAGGAGGGAATCGCCTTCTTCGTCGATTCGAGCGCGGGGACCGACACGGTCGTCTTCCTCGACATCGAACCCGAGGACATCGAGGGCGAGAAAGAGCTGGCGTTCCGCCCGCTGGACGGGCTCGAAACGACGTACGATGCGATCACCACACTGTCGTACGACAGGACGACCGCGCCCGGGCGCGTGCACCTGCGCGACCACGATTTCGAGCGACCCAGGGTCAAGCTCGATGCCAGGGCCGAAGGAGACGACGATCCGGAGAGAGCGCTGGAAGTGTACCTGTACCCCGGGCGGTTCACCGAACCTGGGCTGGGCGACCGCCGCGCCAAGGTGCTCCTGGAGTCGCTCCGCGCCCGGCGCGCGATCGTGAGCGGCACGACGAACACCCTCCGGGTGCGTCCCGGGCGCAGGTTTTCGCTGACGGACCATCCATATGAGCCGCTCAATCAGGAGTACCTGCTCGTCGAGGTCGACCTCGCGCTGGAGGCGCGCCCGACGGCTCCGCCGCGCGGGGACGAGAAAGGCCGCGGGGCACGCGTCGCCTTCCGCGCGATCCCGACGTCGAAGACCACGTATCGGCCCCCGCGAGCCCCACGCGCGGCGACGGTCATGGGCGCGCAGTCGGCCGTCACGACCGGACCGCCGGGCACGGAGATCCACCCCGATCAGCACGGACGCGTGAAGGTTCTATTCCCCTGGGATCGGCGGCGCAAGGCCGATGACTCATCGAGCCTGTGGATCCGGACGAGCCAGCTCCCGCTCGGCGGCGGTATGCTGACTCCGCGCGTGGGCTGGGAGGTGTGTCTCGGTTTCATCGACGGCGACCCCGATCATCCGCTCGTCGGAGGGCGGCTGTACAACGCGGCCTCTCCGCCCCCGTATCCGCTACCGGCTCACAAGACCCGGACGGCCCTGCAAACCGCCACGACCCCGGGCGGCGGGTCCGTCAACGAGATCCGCATGGACGACCGGGCGGGCGCCGAGGAGATGTTCATGAACGCGTCCCGGGACGGCTCGGTCCGCGCGGGAAACAACGCGACCGAGAGCGTCGGGAACAACGAGTCGCGAGCCATCGGGGCCAATCATTCGCTGGCGGTGACCGACAGCATGTCCGTCGCCGTCGGAGCGGACCAAGATCTCGCGATCGGCGGCGACCAGAACGTGCGCGTCTCGACGTTCATGGTGGATGACGTCGGCAGCCATTCGCTCACCGTCGGCGGCGACCGCGATCTCAAGGCAGGCGGGGATCACAAGCGCACCGTCACCGGAAGCTCGACGCTGACCATCGGCGGGATGCAGATCGATCTCGCGGCTGGCGCGGTCGACGAGGGGACCATGGCCACGATGGAGGACACCGTCGGTGCGGCGCTGATAGAGATGACCGCCTCGGACCGGACCGTGACGGTGAGGGGGAGCCGGACCGAGACCGCGGGTGCGGCCAAGGTGATCCTCGCCGGCGCCGGTCGCTCGGTCGAGGTCGGGGCGAGCTTGAGCCAGAGGGCCATCGGCGCGATCCTCAGCCGCGTCGCCGGGGATCGCCAGGACGTGA
This sequence comes from Sorangium sp. So ce1128, assembly GCA_051717205.1. GTDB lineage: Bacteria > Myxococcota_A > Polyangia > Polyangiales > Polyangiaceae > Sorangium. The sequence continues at coordinate 10,769,447 of CP181432.1, read as the reverse complement.
GCGAGACGGATTTCCTCGAGATCGCCGGGGGCGCGCAGATCGTCAAGGCGACGAACGTCGTGTTCGAGGCCCAGACCCTTCTCAGCGTCGCCATGGGAGCGTCGACGATCACCCTGACCCCGGCGTCGGTGTCGATCGCAGGCGTGAGGATCACGTTCGACGGCGACTGCGATGAGCTCGGCATCATCAAGGAGAACTGAGCCATGGCACCGCGGACGCTGAGCACGTTCTTCCGAGCCCAGGCCCTCGAGTCGCGGGACGTCATCGGGTTCCGCGTCGAGCGCCGGCTCGGGGTCGTCACCAGGGCCGAGGTCGAGCTGCGCTCCGGGACCTATGTCGATCCGGACGAGCTGCTCGGCGGTTCTGCCTACCTCGCCTTCGGCCGGGAAGGCCCAGAGCACGAGGTCCGCGGCGTGGTGATGGACGTCGAGATCGCCGCCACGCCGGCGGATGGCGACCTAGAGGGGGCCTTCTACCGGATCCACGTCGCCTCGTGGATGGCGCTGCTCGAGCGTGAGATCGACTGCCGCATCTTCCAGGATCAGGACGTGAAGGAGATCGTCTCCGAGGTGCTGCGGAACGCTGGTATCGACGAACGGCGCCAGTCGTGGCGTCTGGTGAGCAGCTATCCGAAGCGCGCGCACTGCGTGCAGTACAACGAGAGCTCGCTGGCGTTCATCTCCCGGCTGCTCGAGGAGGAGGGCATTTACTTCCACGCCGAGGCCGGCGACGACGGGGAGACCGTCGTCTTCGAGGACGACAGCACCGGGAGCGACCCGATCGATGGAAACAAGGAGGTCCCCTATCGCTTCGGCGCCGGGCTCGCCGGCGTCGAGGACGCGATCGGCGTCGTCACGCGGCGGTGCCGCACCGCGACGGGCAAGGTGGTCCTGCGCGATTACAATTTCGAAGCGCCGAAGATCGACCTGACGGCGACGGCGACCGCGGACGCGGACGCGGACCTCGAGGTGTACGACTATCCGGGGCTGTATACGGAACGGCGCGAGGGAGAGCGGCTCGCCCGGGTCCGACTGGAAGCCCTGCAGGCCGAGCGCGTGCTCCTCGAGCTCGAGTCGGGCTGCACGCGGCTCACGGCCGGCCGGTGGCTGACGCTCGTCGACGCCCCCGATCTTCAGGACGGCGACTACTTCATCACCGCGGCAGTCCACGAGCTGCGCGACGGGATCTACCTCGTCCGCGCCACGACGGTTCCGCGGAGCGTCCGCTACCGTAGCCCGCAGCGGACGCCGGCGCCGAGAATCGAGGGCTTGCAGACAGCGGTGGTCGTCGCGCCGCCTGGCGCGCCGGCCGAGGACATCCATACGGATGCGCACGGCCGGTGCAAGGTCAAGTTCCACTGGGATCGCCACGGCGAGCGCGATGACACGGCCTCGTGCTGGATCCGCGTCGCGCAGCCGCAAGCGAGCGGGGCGATCTTCCTGCCGCGGGTGGGATGGGAGGTGATTGTCGAGTTCTCGGAGGGGAACCCCGACAGGCCCATCGTGACGGGTCGTGTCTTCAATGGCCGATTCATGCCACCCTATGCGCTGCCCGAGGGCAAGTCGCGCAGCGCGATGCGGACGAGCTCGTCGCCCGGCGGCTCGGGCGCGAACGAGATCCTTCTGGAGGACAAGGCCGGGAACGAGGAGATCTCCATCCGGTCCCAGAGGAACACGACGTGGGCGACGGCGAACAACAAGACGCGCTTCACCGGCGTCGATGAGTCGAAGCGCGTCGAGGTCGACGCGCGGCTCACGGTGGGCGCGGACCAGAAGATCCAGGTGACGAACGGCTCCTCGAGCACGGTCGACGGTGCACAGACCGTGAGCGTCGGCGGCAACCGGACAGTGCAGGTCAATGCCGTCTGTGGGCTCACCGCTGACGGTGCGAGCGCGACGACGGTGAGCGGCGCTCAGAAAGAGGTGAACGGCGATCCGGCCACCGCCCTCCCGTCCCTCCTCGGGAGCGCGCCGACGGCGGGGGCGAAGGCCGAGGTGAGCCGCGCGCTGGAGGCGCTCGACCGCGTCGTCGTGGCGAAGGTCGAGCAGGTGATGGCGCCGATCCGCGGCCTGGAGCGCCAGCTCGGGGATGTGGGAGCCACCATGGACGCCTTGAGCGCCGGGGATCTGGGCGCCACGGCGAAGGCGCTCGACGCGGTGGCGGGCCTGCCATCGCCGGCTGCGTTCGGCGCATCTCTCGGGGCAGCCGCGGGGTGGCCTGCGACCCCGGGCGGTGACGCTGGCTGGCTCGACGCGCTGCTCGGGGGGGCGATGGGTGATCGCAGGGCTCCTCCCCGCGATGCGTCGGGCCTTGCCGGCGGCGGCAGCGCTGGCTCCTCGGCTGCGAACGCGGCGGGGACGGACGGCGCGGCGGTGAGCAATTCGGCATCGGACAGCGCCTCCGGGCCGGGGCACTCTGTGAATGTGTGCGCCTCGACGCACGATGAGAGAATCGGGGGCATGAAGGCGACGATCGCTGCGGCCGGCATTCACACGACGGTCGGGGGCGTGCGGAAGCAGGACGTCGGGGCTGCGCGGATCGAGCTCGTGGCCGGTACGCGGGCCGAGACGTGCCTCGCCGACAAGACGGAGAAGGCGGCTGGCCTGGCCATCGTGAGCGGCGCGGCCGAGATGGAGGCGGTCGGCGGAAGCCGGACGACGGTGGTGGGCGGCGCCGTGGTCGACAAGATCGGCGGCTCACACACCGTCATGGCGGGCGGCAAGGGCATGTTCATCGGGGCTTTTCACAAGGTGGACGCCGCGGGCGCCATCGTGTTCAGGTGCGGCCCGAGCGAGGTGGTCGTCGACGGCGGAGGGGTGACCATCAAGGCCGGGCTCGTCACGATCGCCGCGCCGAATATCCGGTTGAAACGCAGCGTCTCCTTGATGTGAGACAGGCATGGATGCGCCGCGCGTGGACAACCGAACCGATTTCGTCGCTGCGCCGTTCCTGCTCGTCGGCAAGGACGGCGAGCGCCTCGTCGTCGTGGTGAAGGCGACGTTCGTGCAAGTCGCGGGGCAGAGCGAGCTCGATCTTTCGGACAGGGCGGAGCAGCGCCGGATCCGCAGCGCCGACGTGCCGTGGAGCGATCCGGAGAAGAGCAGCATCAAATATCCAGCGGACCTGTGCATCGCCAAGCCGGGTACAGACGTCATCGTTGTGGCGGCGGCGCACGCGCCCGGCGGGAGGGCCGCTCCCTTCTTCGATGCCGGCGTGCGGCTCGGGGGCCTGGAGAAGACCGTCCGGATCTTCGGGCTGCGTGTCTGGGAGGCGAAGGGCGCCGGGCTGTCGGAGCCGCGCCCCACGACCGGGATCGAGGTGCGGTACGACTACGCGTGGGGCGGGCTGGATCGGAGCGATCCGTCGCGTCCCATGGAGGAGCCACGGAATCCGGTGGGGATGGGGATCGCGCGCGATCCGGCGACGCTGACGCACAAGCCTGCTCCGTTCATCGAGGATCCGGCGTGCCTCATCGGCTCGGTGAGCACGCGCCCGGCGCCTGCGGGTCTCGGCGCGATCGGTCGGCACTGGGAGCCACGGCGGCGTTATCTGGGGACCTATGACGCTGTCTGGCGCAAGACGCGCGCGCCGCTCCTGCCCTTGGATCACGACGACCGCGCCAATCTGTGCGCCTCACCAGGGCTCATCGCGACTCCGCCGCTGCGCGGGGGAGAAGACGTGGCCCTGCTCAACCTCACGCCGGGAGGGGGAACGACGCGCTTCCGGCTCCCCAGCATCGTCATCGAGGTCGCGATGAGGGCGAGGGGGCGGGCGCCCGAGGTCCTGTTACCCGATGTCGATACGGTCCTGGTCGACGCGCTCGCTCCTGCAGGCATCGTTGTAGAGCTCGTGTGGCGGGCGGCGTTCCAGCCGTCGCGGCGCATGAAGGATGTCGAGATCGTCGTGACCGAGAGGGAGGGCGCGTGAGCGCGGTCGGGGTCGTCAAGGTCGGGGCACGGACGCCGATCGGGCTGAACGCCCGGCAGACGGGCTTCCTGCTGCGCGCGGGCTTCCCGGCGGTCGCCGAGGCGCCGCTCGCGAGCTCGGCGGGCGAGGCGATCACGATGGGGTTCGTGCCGTCGATCGACCCGCGCATCGTGGGGCCGGAGCGGCTCGTCCTGCTCGCGGCGCCTGCCTTCGAGGAGGCGGCCTCGCCGATTCGCGAAGGGAGGAAGATAGTCCATCTCGCGCTGGATGAGGGGTACTCGGCGGCGCCGGCGGCAACGCAGCTCCTCGCGGCAGCCGTGAAGCGCTCGATGCCGGCCGCGACCGTGAACATCGTTGCCGGAGGCGAGGCGTCCCTGGGACCGCTCATGATCGAGGCGCTCGATGCGCTCTCGTCGGGGCAGGCCAACGCGGTGATCCTGGGCGGCGTGCACAGCGATTACGACCCGCGTACGATTGCAGCCATCGAGGAGAGCGGCCGGCTCTTTTCTCCCGACAACCTGGACGCGCGCATCCCGGGGGAAGCTGCGGCGTTCTTCGTGCTGATGCGCGACGCGGACGCGGGTCGCCATGGGCTCCGGGCGCTCGCGCGTGTGCTCGGCGTGGGCACCGGGCGGGAGCGGGCGGGGCCCCGGGACGACGTGCCGGCGTACGAGGCGTTCGGACTGACCGGCGCGACGCGGCAAGCCGCCGAACCGCTTGCGCGGGCTGGGCAGACGGCGGGGTGGATGTTGACCGATCTCACGGCCGAGATGCGGCGGCTCCGCGAGTGGCAGGCGGCGTTCGTCAGGGTGCAGCACGTGCTCGGTCGCCCTTATGTCATCGAGTCTCCAGCGCAGCGCATCGGCTATCTCGGGGCCGCGGCGATGCCGTTATTGATCGCGATGGCGGCGACAGCGTGGGAGCACGGGTATGCGCCGTCGCGGGTGGCCATCGCGACGGCGGGGAACGACGGTGGGGAGCGGGCCGCGGTAGTGCTCGCGAGCTCAGCGACAAGGTTGGAGAGGGAGGAGTGGGCATGAGCATCACGGCTTGCATGATGGATTGCATCACGGCCAGGTCGGGGCACCAGATGGTCCCGCTGGCGGCCAGCGTGTGCACGACGCCGGCCGCGCCGAGCCCGGTCCCGGTGCCGTATCCGGTGTTCGCGAGCTCGGCCGAGGGGATCAAGAACGCGCCTGTACGAACGAAGATGGGCGGCGCGAAGATCCTGACGGTGGGGGCGAGCTTCAAGGCGTGCCATGGCAACGAGCCGGGGACATTGAAAGAGGTGGTCAGCCTCAACACAGGCGGACCGTCGTTCATCGTGATGGGAGCGCCGATCGTGTTCGTGGAGCTGGGAATGGTGGGGATCACCGGCAGCCCGGGGTTCTTGAACAAGGGAGGGCTCTGATTCATGTCGATCGGCGCCGGACGCGGCGATTCCGCCGGGGATGCACGCAGGGCGGGCATCGGGTAAGGCGGCCTGGCATGTCCGACGATCTCGCCGTCTTCGACGCTGGTGCGCCCTGGGTTCAGCACCTGGAGCGCGCGCACGCGCTGCTTCATGCGGTCGCGCGCGTCATCGAAGGACAGCGTGAGCCGAGCGCATATCTCGCGCCCGCGGCGCGCAAGATCGAGAGCGGCCTTGGCGCGCTGTACGACGCGTTCGACGGCCGCGCCGACCGCGTCACGGCCGTGGGCCGCGCGCACGGGCACGCGTGGGCGGCCGCTGTTCTCTTGGCCCGCGCGGGTCTATCGCGAGAGCTCGCTTCGCTTCGAGACGCGTGCGCAGAGCTCGTCGCTGCCGAGGAGCGGTTCCCCCGTATGGCGCTCGCCGGGCCGAGGTCTCCCCTGCTGCGCGCGGGCGTCGATCGTCCGCCGCTGCACTTTGTCGAGCGGGCTTCACTCGTGCCATCATTCCGTGCGCCGAAGATAGCTGAGCCTGAGCCTGAACAGCGGGGGCTCGCCCTGGCGGAGCCGAGGACGTTCGATGAGCTGGCTGCCGTGGCTGAGGCGATGCGCCGCGTGGCGAAAGAGCGGACGAATGCGCTTCTTCGTCCTGTGGTACCAGCGCTGAGGGCGGTGACCACGGTCTCGGCCGGGGAAGAGGCACCTCCCGGGTTTGCATTTGCGCCGCCGGCAGCGATCTCGGAGGAAGACTTCGTTCGTCGCTGGTCACGGGTGTGCATCGACGAAATCGGGATGCTCGGAGTCCAGCGGGTGCCGCTCCCGGGTGACGACTGGCGTTCATGTCAACCGCTGGAGCTGCGCATGGTCGCTGCCATCGACGCGCTGGCTGCGCTCGGTCCGACGGCGATCGCGGGGGTAGAGCCGCTGGCGCTGGACGCGCCGGCCGCGGACCCCATGCGCGTCTTTGCCACTGCGATGATCGGCGGGTGCATCGAGGGGCGTGACACGCTCGCCTGCGCTGAACGGGTGCTGTTTCGGTTCGGTCCAGGCGATCCGGTCGTCGCCGAGGCGTTCGTATCGGCGATGAAGCTCGCGCACAACCCGTTTGTGCCGAATTGCCTGCGGGCCTTGTCTACATCCGCCGAGCGCGGGTGCCGGGAGATCGCCGTGGAGGTGATGGCATACCGCGGCTGGCTCACGCCCGCGGAGCTCGAAGAGCTGAGCGAAGAGGAGAATTCACGCATCTTGGCGCTCGGGCTGCCTGCGCTCGCTGCGGCGAGACATCCGCGCTGCGAACGGGCTCTGGAGCGGGCGCTTGCGCACGAGAGCCTCGACGTCCAGGCGGCGGCGCTCGATGCCATGACGATCATGGCGCACCCGCGCACGGCCGAGGCCGCGCGCAGGGCGGCGCAAGGGGCGCTGGCGGACCGGGCGCTGGTGCGGCTGGCGCTGGTCGCCGGCGAGGAGGACGCCTGGTGGCTGCTCGGGCACATGCAGCGCTGTCCGACGCCTGCCGCAGTCGAGGCGGCAGGGTGGGCCGGGCTCGTGGAGGCGATCCCGAGCTTGCTGGATCTGCTGGAGTCGACGGCGGTCGAGGTGGCGCTCGCCGCCGGTGCCGCGCTCGATCGGCTGCTCGGCGCGAACTTCGTGATGGAGGTGGACGTCGACCCGGAGGTGCTCCAAGACGTCGCGGTGATCGATCCGAGTCCGGAGCCATTTCGGGGGCGTCGTCCGCTTGGAGAGCTGGTGAGTGATCCGCGCGACCGCCCGCCGGTCGGGTCGAAAGAGACGCTGGATGTGCCGTCGACGGATCCTGCGCGCTGGCGGGCGTACTGGTCGGAGCACCGGGCGCGCTTCGACCCGAAACAGCGACTACGGCGCGGGCAGCAGTACTCGCCGCTGGTGTTGCTTCACGAGCTGTCGAGGTTGTCGCTCCCGATCGAGGATCGGAGGCGGCTGTGCAGGGAGCTGGCGGCGCAGACAGGGAGATGGGCGCACTTCGATCCGCACGATTTCGTGGCGGAGCAAGAGCGATGCTTGGGGGCGTGGCAGGCGATTCTCCAGGAGACGGACGGTGCGCCAGGGACCTGGGGGCAGCAGCATAGAGAGTAGGTAAGAAATCCCGTCCGGCGCGCCGTATGGTAGAGCCGGCGCATGTTCGCCGCCCAGGCCTCCGGATCTGCATGTGGGCGTTGCCGGGCGGCCACCGGGGCCCGTCGCGCAGGCGCTTCGTGCGCGACGGCGACGGCACGAGGATGCTCGCGCTGGACGACACCCCCCTCCCGGCGGTCGCGCCGCGCGCTCCATACGTGCCCATCGAGGCGCCCAAGGGCACGATGGTCCTCCTCCACGGCCTCTTGCCCCACTGGAGCGGCGCCAACCGGTCCGGGCGTTCCCGCCATGCCTATGCGATCCACGTGGTGGACGGCGCGTGCCGCTAGACAACTGGCTGCGTCGCCCGCCCGGCCGGCCGGCGCGCGGGTTCGAGGCGTAGCGCCGTCCATCGCGCGGCCGCCGCCTCATTCCCGCCCCCGCGCCTGCCCGGGGCGCGACCCCGCGCGCGCCGCGAGCCACCGCCTGGCCGCGCCGCGCACCATCTGGCCCGCCGACGAGAGCCGGTCGAGCCCCGGGCCCGCGCCGAGCGAGCGCACCATCCCGCGCGCCAGCTCCACGAACGCGCGGTCGTACGGGAACCACCAGAGCTCGCGCGCCGCGGTGCTCTCGTCGACCGCGACGAGCCGCGGCCTGGTCATCGCCCGCAGGGCCTCGGGGCCGTTCTGCACGCCGGAGCCCGAGCGCCCGCGCCCCGTCCACACGGCCTGCGGTGCCGCGCCCGTGAACATGTGGTTGTTGACCGTGGCGACCCCGACCCGGAGCTCCCGGGCGAGCGCCTCGCCGCGCGCGATGTCCCGCGTCCACACGCTCCCCGTGAGGCCATAGGCGCTCTCGTTCGCCGCGCGCACCGCCGCGCCCGCGTCCGGGACGGCCACGACAGGGATCACGGGCCCGAAGGTCTCCTCGCGCAGGAGGTCGAGCGACGGGTCCACGCCCGTGAGCACGGTCGGAAGGTAGTAGTTGCCGCGGCGCGTCCCGCCGCAGCGCACGCGCGCGCCGGCCGCGACCGCCTCGCGCACGTGCGCCTCGACGCGCGCCATCTGCGCTGGCGTGGCGATCGGGCCGATCTCCACGGTGCCCGGCGCGCCCTCGTCGTCGCCGGCGCGGAGCCGCTCCGCGACGGCGACGAGGCGCCCGACGAACGCCTCGATCACCTCCGCCTCGACGTACACGCGCTCCACCCCCGCGCAACTCTGGCCCGCGTTGACGAAGCCCGCCCACGCGATCCCGTGCGCGGCCCGCTCCAGATCCGCGTCGCGCAGCACGATGGCCGCGTCCTTCCCGCCGAGCTCGATCTGCGCCGGGATGAGGCGCTCCGCGGCCGCGCGCGCCACCGCCCGCCCCCCCGCGACGCCGCCCACGAAGACCACGTGATCGACCTCGCCGACGAGCGCCGCGCCGGCGTCGGCGCCGCCCTGCACGAGGCTGAGCAGCGCCCCGGGCAGCGCCTCCTCCAGCGCGCGGAACAGCGCCGCCCCGGTCCGGGCGGCGTGCTCGGACGGCTTCAGCACCACGGCGTTGCCCGCGAGGAGCGCCGGGACGAGGTTGTGCACCGCGACCGACACCGGGTAGTTCCAGGGCGTGATGAGGCCGACCACCCCATGCGGCAGGCGCTCGACGCGCGCCCGCTTGCGCGGAAACATGATCGGGTTGAAGGCGACCTCCTCGGCCTCGAGGAAGGCCTGGCCACGGGTCGTGTGATAGCGGAACACCTCGGGGGTCGAGCCGAGATCGACCCCGTACGCGTCCGCCATCGGCTTGCCCAGCTCGCGGTGCAGCACCGCCGCGATCTCATCGGCCCTGCCCAGCAGGCGCCGCCCGGCCTCGGCGAGGAGGCGCGCCCGCTCCGTGACCGGCCGCTGCGCCCAGGCCGCCTGCGCCCGCCGGGCGCCCTGGACCATCTCGGCGATCGCGCCCGACTCCGTCACCCGCACCGGAGGCAGCGGCGCGCCGTCGAGCGGCGACGCGCCAAGGATCCATCCATCCTCGATGATTCCCCCCATGGACTAGGCAGCTCGCTGGCCGAGCAGGGCGGGCGCGACGCGGCGGCAGCCCGGCATCCCCGCGCCGTGGAGGTGCGCCGCGAGCGCCCGGCGGAAGGCGCCGCGGGGAAGGGGCCTGTGGCGATCCAGCGCCCGGAGCAGCGGTACGACCGTCGCGAGCACGCCGGCCGTGTGCCACCAGTAGCGCGCGGTCGCGCGGACGTACGATGGCAGCCTCGACCGGGCGAAGAACCCGTCCAGGTACGCGCGGTCATGGGCCGTGTGCGCCTCCTCGTCGACGGCGAGGCGCCGGAACACCGGCCCGAGCGGAGGATACGAGAGGCGCGGCGCGGCGATCTCGTAGAACGCGCTCATCACCACCTCGAACGCGAGGCAGTCGACGGCGAACTCGAGCACGTCGTGCGGGACGGAGACGCGCCGGAGCATGCTCTTCATGAGCCACCCCGGCAGCCGCGCGCGCGCGACGACCTCGGGGTAGGCGCGCGTGAAATCGAGGAGCGCCTTGCACCAGAGGTTCGCGTGCGCCTGCTCGTCCTTGAGGTGCCGGAGGCCGTGCGCGAAGAACGCCTCGAGATACCCCAGATCGCCGCGCGCCCGCGCCAGATCGAGCGCCGGGAGCACGGGCAAGATGCCGAGCGCCGCCGACTCGACGACGGCGAACCACGTGATCAGCAGGCACGTGGCGTCCGCCTCGGCCTCGGTCGCGAACGTGAAGGACATCGGCGCATCGACAGGGGCGTTCTCTTCGTCAGGTGCGAGCATCGCTTGGCGCCTCCCCCGTTCTGTGCGCGAGGAGCGCGCGTTTCCTCCGCCGTCCCGTGCGCGAAGAGCACACGGATCCTCGGGGTGTCGCGTCTCGTCGCGCGCTCGCAGGGATTGCAGCAACCGTGCCGGTCGCGACGTGGCGTGATGCGCGGGAGCGCGGCCCCGCTCGACCCGAGCGGAGCCGCGCCCCGGCCAGCGCGCCCCGCGGAGGGGCGCCCTCGCCGCGCTATTGCTGCTTGGCGGTGTCGCCGGAGCAGATGACGAACTGCGTCGCGCCGTCCAGGGCTTCCCCCTCGCCGGTGAACCGGATCTGCCGGCGCTCCGTCGAGGGGCACTGGGCGACGACCTCATCCCGGCCGAAGCCGAGCCGCGGATCGACATAGCACCAGCCGTGCACCTTCTCGCCTCCTACCTCGACCGGCGCCGGCGGCAGCGTGTTCTGGCAGGCCTCGAGCTCCTCGGGCTTGCTGAGCTGCTCGACCTCGCAGACGCAGTTCCAGCCGCTCGCCTCGGCGACCGGATCATCGAGCACCACCCGCTGCGCGCCGAGGTGCTCCGGGGGCACATTCCGCCGCGCCGCGCGCCCGTCGCAGCTGCACTGGCCCTCGGGCACGCTGCGCGCCTCGACGACGACGCAGCTGACCTCTCCGGTCTTGCTGGGCTGGAGGGCGCGGGGCAGGCACTGCCCGCCGAGCCGCGTCTTCAGGCGATCGACGATCGCGCCGACCGCCGGCCGGTAGCCGAAGTCGGTGTCGCCCGGCCCCGAGTTCTCGAGCTGCGCCGGGCACACCGAGCCGACGATGCCCTGCTCCCCGAGGTCCCGGATCAGCTCGAGCTGCCGCAGGCCCGGGAAGGCCTTCGCCTTGACCTGGACGTTGCTGTCGGTGCCATCGGGGTTGTCCACGCACAGGGGGCTGTTCCGATCCTCCTTGTCGGTGCTCTTGTCGCAGTCCCCCCCGTTCGTCACGCTCGTCCGCAGCGGGAACACACAGGCGAACTGGAGGTCTCCGAAAGTCGGCTTGGGGTTCCACTCGTGGCCGTTGATGAGGTTGGCGTCATCCGGCGAGTCCGGGCCAGCGATGCGCGTCCCGGTGATCGGGTTCTCGCCCTCCCGCGGGTCCGGCGACTCGACCATGTGGGGATCCGCGGGAGGGCGGCGCGTCCTGGGATCCCCGAGGATGATGTCCCACGTGCTCGAGAAGCCGGCGATCTGGGCGCCCAGCTCCTCGGCGCTCTTGAAGCCGCCGACCGGGTTGCCGTCCTTGTCCTTGCCTTCCCGGAGGTCGGGCTGGCCCGCGTCGTTCTGGCGCGCGATGTCCTGCCAGGGGACGCCCACGAGCCCCGCGAAGAAAACGAGCTCCGGCGGCCGGACGGTCGTGTTCCTGTCGCTCGGGTCGAGATCCGAGAAGATCGGGTTGTCGACGAGGTTGCCCTCGTGATCCGGGATCTGCGGCTCCGTGAGCGCCTTCGTGTAGCGGTCGATCGGATAGAGCAGGTCGGCCCCGAACCGCCGCTTCTGGTCGAAGCAGCGCAGGTTGGGCGGGTCCTCGACCTCCGAGAGCACCTCGAAGGGGCCACCAGGCACGCCGCACGTCTCGTCGACCGGGCACTCGCCCCGGTCCACCGAGCAGGACTTGCAGCACGGATCGTCCGGGCCCTTCTCCGAGCACTCCTTGCGCGGCCGAGGGAGCCGTCCCGCCTGCGCTACCTCGTAGGCCGTCCCGCCCTCGCGGATGGAACAGTCGTTCTCGTCCGACAGCATGACGATCGCGAGGAGCGAGTCTGGCCTCAGGAACGCCTGGCGCTGCTCCAGGAGCCTCGTGTCCAGGCCTTTGCGGACCGCCTCGTCGCCCACCACCTCGATGGTCTCATAGGGCGCAGGGTCCACGAGGAACCGGTACCAGCTCTCCAGCTGCGACTCGAAGCCGCACCCGGCGTCACCCACCCCTTTCACCATGTTCGTCAAGGTCGGCACGAGCCCGCGGCCCTGGCCGTCGTCGAGGATCGACTCGCCGGCGGGGCTGAGCTTCTGCTCCGGATCCCAGGCGAGGAACCCCTTGTTCTGGTAGGTCGGCGGGTTGTTGTCCTCGTGGTTGCTGTCGTCCTCGTCGCTTCGGGCGATGAGGTGCCCCCGGTCGTTGTTGGAGAAGTGCCTGTCGTCTGGCGAGCATGCCGACCCCGCGCCGTGGTCGCCGAGGCTCGTGCTGATGATGCCGATGTGGATGTCGGTGACAGGGGCGAACTCGCGCTCCTTGCCGCTCGGGCAGCGGCCGTCATCCGCCTTCTCCGAGTCGAGCGGATTCAGCGGGTCGATGCACCGTGGGTTGACCAGGCGCTCGACGAGGTCGGGCACGGCCAGCGCGAGGATGTCCTGCTTGTCCTTCATCGACGTCGAGTTGTCGATCGTGAGGAGGAGGTCTATCTTGTCGACGCGCTTCGGGATCCGCTCGACGACGGTCCCTGTCGTGCGCGTATCCTGACGTGCGATGGGGCGGCTCAGGCACCCTGAGATGAGCGATGTCCCGCTCACGACGAGGGAGCACATGAGCGGCGCGGCTGCGCGAGCAGCGCGGGACGGACGACGAGCGGCCATGGATCCTTCCTTGCGCGAGAGATGGAGTGGGCCCCTTCGCGCGTCGCGTGCGACGCGCGCTGCGCCGGCGCGCCTGTCTCGCGCGGAGTGGATGACAGGCCGCCTGGCGATCGCATGTCTGACGCCGAGAGGGCGTGTTCTCTTGGCTACGTGGCGCGATCGGCACGACGCCATCACGAAAACGCACGAGCGACGGAGAGGGCGGCTCGGCGACCGCTTCGCGCCGGGCGGCGCGGAGGCGGCTCAGCGCGGAGGCGGCGCGGTCGCCGTCGCGAGCGGACGCGGCTCAGCGCGGGGACGGCGCGGCCGTCGTCTCGAGCGGAGACGGCGCGCGCCGGCTTGCTATGTCATCGTAAAATTTGAGGGAAGGCGGAAACGGCCGCGTACAACCGCGTACAACCAAGAAGAGGGCCGGGCGCCGGGGGCGCCATCGGCCGGGGGGCGTTCGCTCAGCTCTCGGCGGGGGCGGCCGCCTCGGCGCCGGCGATGAGCGGCGCGTACTGCGTGAGGAACTTGCTCCAGCGCTTGGTCTTGCGGCCGGGCTTGCGGGAGCTCTGGGTGCTCCGCTCCTGCTTCTGGGTGACTTTGAGGGTGAGGTGCTGGTGCTGGCGCGTAGGGCGATGCATGGCGGCGGATGCTGCTCGAAGCCGCCGCGCTCCGCAAGCCTCAACGCGACGGCGCCCGCGCCCGCTCGTCCCGCTCCGGCCCCAGCCGGCCGAAGCTGTGGATGCCGTAGATGAGGACGGCCAGCGCGAGCAGCGTGAGCGCCATGCCCGCGTCCGATGGCCCGACGCCGACCAGCGCGAGCCCGCTCACGAGGAGCACACCCCCGCCGCCGAGCGCGCGGCGCGCGCGGCCCTCGGCCTCGCTCCGGGCCGCCCGGCGGCGCGCCGGGCGGCGCGCGCCCTCGCGCTCCTCCCCTGCGTCGCGCGCGCTCACTGGAACTTCTGCGTCCGCGCGTAGGTGATGAAGTCCTGCACGTCGCGCGTCAGCTGGCGCTCGGCGCTGATCGTCGTGCGCTCGTGCGACTCGCCGATGAGGTCGTCGTAGCGGTAGTTGTTCTGGTAGAGGAGCACGATGCGGATGGCCCCGTCCGGGCCGCCGCGGACGATGCGGAGCTTCTCGTCCTGGCCGTTCGCGGGCGGGATCGCGGCGCCGAGCGCCTGGGCGTCCTCCTCGGTCACGTAGACGACGCCGTACGCGCGGTTCTGCACGCCGACATCGATGCGCACCTTGCGCCCGCTGACCAGATCGACCTCGCGCCCGGGCACCGGCTGCGCGCCCTCCTGCACCATCGCCCGGCGGATCACCTCGATCGCCCTGCGCTCGTCAAGGGCGCGCGTCGGGTTGGGCGCGCGCGCCTCACCGCCGCTGCAGCCGGCGAGCGCGAGCGCCGCGGCCGCGACCCCGAGCGCGAAGCGCGCCGCCTCGCGCGCGCCGCCGAGCGGCCGGCGCGCGCCTGCTGAAGGTCGACGATGAAGGGGACCACGGAGGCGGGGCCCCGACCCGCGATGAAGCTTCCTCCACATGAGCGGCATGAGAGTAGCCAACTGCCCGGAGCTTCGCTACTTCTGCCGACATGGCGCGGCTCGCTGCGATCGACATCGGATCCAACGCGATACGGCTTCGCATCGTCGACGTCGATCCTCCGGCGCTCGGGGCGTTCGGCGCGGGCTGGGACCCGGCGCTCGCCGGGTCCTCGAGCGGCGCGCCCGACGCGCCGCGCTTCCATCCCTTCCGCGACGTCCACGCGGACCGCGCATCGGTTCGTCTCGGGCATGACGTGTTCACGAAGGGCCGGCTCGAGCCCGGGGTCATCGGCGCCGCCTGCGAGGCGCTCCGGCGCTTCCGCACGGCGATGGATGCGGCCAAGGTCGACCGCTACCGCGCCGTGGCGACGAGCGCGGCGCGCGAGGCCCAGAACGGCGACCTCTTCGTCGAGCGGGCGGCGCGCGAGGCCGGGGTCCACATCGAGGTCATCGAGGGCGTCGAGGAGGCGCGCCTTGTCCAGCTCGCCGTCCGCGAGCGGGTCGCGCTCGGCGAGCGGACCGCGCTGCTCGTCGACATCGGCGGCGGCTCCACCGAGCTCACGCTGCTCCGGGGCCGCGGCGCGCTCTTCTCGCGCTCGCTCCCCGTAGGGACGGTGCGGATGGTCGAGACCTTCCTCGAGGATCGCCGCCCCGTCAACGCGGGGCACCGGCGGCTCGTCGAGGAGTACGTGGACCGCGTCATGGTCGAGGCCACGCGCGAGATCGTGGAGCTGCTCGGCCCGGGCTCGGGGGTCGATCTGCTCGTCGGCACGGGCGGCAACATCGAGACGCTCGCGGACCTGTGCCCGGTGCCGAGCGGGGCCGCGGAGGGGCGGGCGATCGACGTGGCGGCGATGTCGCGCCTGCTCGACGAGATGGCCCCGAAGACGCCGGAGGAGCGCGCGCAGATCTACGGTCTGCGCCCGGACCGCGCGGACACGATCGTGCCGGCCGCGACCATCCTGAGCCGCATCGCCCGGGCCTTCGCGCAGCCGCTCATCGTCGCGCCCGGCGTCGGGCTCAAGGAGGGCGTGCTCGTCGACCTCGCTCACGCCCACTTCCTCGGGCCCGACTTCCGCGGCGAGGCCGCCGCCGTGAGCGACGCCTGCACCCGGCTCGGCCGCCGCTACCACTTCGACGAGCAGCACGGCGCGCTCGTGGCCCGCTTCGCCGAGCGGCTCTTCGACGACCTCGCGCCGCGCCACCGCCTCGGCCAGCGCGACCGGATCCTCCTGCGCGCGGCGGCCCTGCTCCACGACGTCGGCGACTTCGTCCGCTACGAGGGGCACCACAAGCACAGCTACTACATCATCATCAACAGCGACCTCATGGGCCTCACCCAGGAGGAGCGCGCGATCGTCGCGAACATCGCGCGCTACCACAGGAAGTCGCCGCCGAGCATGGAGCACGACAACTTCCGCGCGCTCTCGCGCGACGCGCGCGCGAAGGTCAAGGCGATGGCGTCGATCCTCCGCATCGCGGACGCGCTCGATCGCGAGCACCGGGCCAAGGTCGCGGAGGTGAGCGGCCGCATCGAGGCGGACACGCTGGTGCTCGAGGTGCAAGGCGGGGAGGACCGGGCGCTCGAGGAGTGGACGGTCGTCGCGAAGGCCGGGATGCTGCGCGACGCCCTCGGCCTCGACGTGCGGATGGTCGACGCCACGCCGCGATCGCACCCGCCTCCAGCCGCTGCGGCAACGAGCGGCTGACGCGCCGGGAGCCGCCGCGAAAGCGAGCGGCGGACGCGCCGGGAGCCGCCGCGAAAGCGAGCGGCGGACGCGCCGGGAGCCGCCGCGAAAGCGAGCGGCGGACGCGCCGGGAGCCGCGCGACTGCGGGCCGCCGGCGCGCGAAAAAAGTGGCCGCGGACTTTGCGCGGAGCCCTGCGCGCCACCATGAAGCTCAGCACGGGGGCAGCTGCGCCTCCGCGGACGAGCGCGGCGACGCCGTGCCAGCGAGCGCGGCCGTGCCGCGAGCGAGGCCGGCAGCGCCGCCGTGAACAGGGGCGAGCGACCGTTGACGCTGAAATCTCCAAAGCTGATGGAGGCCCGCCGCGCCGCCGGCATCCTGGAGTCCGCCCTGCGCGGGCACACCGGCGACCTGACGCTCGCCGACGCCTCGGCGAAGAGCGGCCTGCCGCTGCGCGACGCCGAGAGCGGGCTGCACCTGCTCGTCAGCGAGTACCGCGGGCACCTCAAGGCGACCTCCGAGGGCGAGCTGCTCTTCCGCTTCCCGCACGGCTTCACCAGGCCGTGGGAGACCCGCACGCGGCTCGAGCGCGCGCTCGGGGCGGTCCTCCGCGGCGCCGCCGGCGTGGCCCGCTTCGTCGTGCGCGCGTGGATCGCGATCGTGCTGATCGCGTACGTCGTGATCTTCGTCGGGATCCTGATCGCCCAGATGTTCGCCCGTTCGAGCAGCGACTCGCGCGATCACGACGGCTTCTCCGGATCGTTCGCGGGCTATTTCCTGTTCCGCATGGTCTTCGACGCCATCTTCTGGACCTTCCATCCCTTCTCGCCGTTCGTGTGGACGGCCAATCCGCCGTGGTCGTCGTCCGCGTCGTACGACCGCCGCGGGGCGTTCGGGCAAGCGTACGGGCGCCCGAGGGACGAGACGCCGTTCTACGAGAAGGTGAACCGCTTCTTCTTCGGACCGACGCCGGCGCCGCGCGATCCGCTGGAGGACGAGAAGCTCATCCTGGCCGAGATCCGCGCGCAGCGGGGCCGGATCGGGCTCGCCGACGTGATGCGCGTGACGGGGCTGCCGCGCGACGAGGCGGATCCGCTGATGGCGCGGCTGATGCTCGACTACGACGGCACGGTCGACGTGTCGGAGGAGGGGGGCATCGTGTACCGGTTCGAGGCGATCCGGCGGACGACGGCGGAGGCGCCGCCGCGGGCGCCGGCGCCGGTCTGGGCGAAGCCCGAGGAGCTGCCGCCGCTGACCGGGAACGGCGCGGGGGCGAACGCGCTCATCGTGGCGCTCAACGGGTTCAACCTGCTGATGAGCCTCTACGCGCTCGGCGCGCACCTCACGCTGGACAACCTAGGGCTCCTGGCGCGCGGGGTGCCGATGGCGGAGCTGCCCCCCACGGGCACGGCGGTCGCGCTCGGCGTGGTGCCGCTCGTCTTCTCGCTCGCGCTCTTCGCGCTGCCGCTCGGCCGCGCGCTCCTGCGCCCGCTGAAGCGGCGGCGGCTCGCCCGGCGGAACGCCCGGCGGGCCGTGCTGCGCGCGATCCTCACCCGCATCGAGGCGAGGCAGGGTCGCGAGCCGATCACGGAGGCGGTGCTCCAGCGGGCCTGGCAGGACGCGGCCGGGGAGGCGCCGCGCTCGGAGGAGATCACCCGCGAGGTGGTCGCGCTCGGGGGCGACGTCGACCTCGAGGCAGGCGAGGGGATCCGGTACCGCTTTCCCGATCTGGAGACCGAGGCCAAGGCCCTCGAGGCCGAGCGGGAGGCGGCCTCCGAGGAAGAGGCGCGCGCCGGGAAGGTGATCTTCTCGTCCGACGCGTGAGCGATGCCACCGGCGTCCGTGTGCTTCCTCACGCGCTTGCCTGCAAACTTCGCGAACGTTGCGGATGTTGCGAACGTCAGGCCTGCAAAACGTTGAGCCTGCAAAACGTTGAGCCTGCAAAACGTCGAGCCTGCAAAACGTCGAGCCTGCAAAACGTCGAGCCTGCAAAACGTCGAGCCTGCAAAACGTCGAGCCTGCAAAACGTCGAGCCTGCAAAACATCGCTGATCTGTGTGGACGCACTGGACCGCACCGCACAGATCCGCCGTTGATTGACGCGCTCTGGCTCAAACGTCTACGGTAGGGTTAATTTCGCTCATGTACTCCGTTGACAACAAAGCCGGTCGCCTCATCGAGGTGAGGCTCGCATCACCGCTCCCGGCTGGCGAGGTCGACGCGTGCATCGCCAGGATTCAGGGCATCGTGACCCAGAACCGGCACGGGGCTGTTGTCTGCATCGAGCTGCTCCAGGTCGACGTGCTCGCGCCAGAGAGCGCCGAGAAGTTCCTGGAGATGATGCGCGTGCAGAACGCGACGGTGCACCGGACGGCCTACCTGCTGCCGGTGGCGAACGCGATCCTGGGGCTCCAGGTCGAGCGGCTCATCCGCGACGCGCACAACTCGAGCCGGAAGGCGTTTCGCGACACCACTTCGCTCGAGGCCTGGCTCGTCCCGGTGATGACGATGGTGGAGGCGCAGCAGCTCAGGAAGTTCCTGTCTCAGCTCGGCTGAGGCGGCGCTCACCGGGGCTTCGGCCGGCGGCGCTCGCGCGCCGCCGCGCGGAGGGGGCGCGGCGGGGTCGCCCCCTCCGGGCTAGCCGCGGACGAACGGCAGGTACCTTGGCTGCCAGAACCGCGCCTTCACGTGCTCCTCGGCGCTCGCCGGGTCGAGCTTCGCGCTCGTGGCGACGCCGTCCGCGAACGCCGCCCGGATGACCGCGATCGCGACCCGCGTGGAGACTTCCTGGAGCTCCTCGACGGGCGGGTAGATGAGCCCCGTGTCGAGGTGCTTCTCCGCCGTGTAGTCGACGAGCGCGTACGCCGCGGCGAGCACCATGCCGTCCGTGATCTCGCGCGCGTCGGACAGGATGGCGCCGAACCCGAGCCCCGGAAAGATGAAGGCGTTGTTGCCCTGCCCGACGGGGACGGTCTTCCCGTCGAACTCCACGGGCGCGAACGGGCTGCCCGTCGCGACGAGCGCGCGGCCGCCCGTCCAGGCGAGGATGTCCCCGGGGAGCGCCTCGCTGGCGCTCGTCGGGTTGGAGAGGGGGAAGATGACCGGCCGCGCCGTGTTCGTGGCCATGGCCCTGATCACCGGCTCGTCGAACGCGCCCGGCTGCCCGGACAGGCCGAGGAGCACCGTCGCGCGCGCGCCCTCGACGGTTTCGAGCAGCGACGGCGCCGCGCCGGATCTCTTCCACGAGGCGATCCGCTCCGGAGCCTGCGCGAACCTGCGCTTGTACTCCTCCATCGGGCGGTCCTTCGCGAGCAGGCCCTTCGAGTCGAGGACGAAGATGCGGGCGAGCGCCTCCCCCTCGCTGAGCCCGTCCCGGATCATCCCCTGGCAGATCACCCACGCGACGCCGATCCCGCCCGCGCCGGCGCCGTGGATCACCACGGCCTGGTCCTTGATCGACTCGCCGCGCAGCCTGCAGGCGGCCACCACGCCGGCCAGCGCGACGGCGCCTGTCCCCTGGATGTCGTCGTTGAAGGACGGGATCACCTTCCGGTACCGCTCCAGCACGGAGAAGGCAGACTCCTTGGAGAGGTCCTCCCACTGGACGACGGCGCGGGGACAGCTGCTCTTCACCGCGTCCACGAACCTGTCAAGGAAGTCGAAATAGGGCTCGTCGCGCAGGCGGCGCTGGCGGACGCCGAGGTAGAACGGGTCGTCGAGGAGCTCGGCCCGGTCGGTCCCCACGTCGAGCACCACAGGCATCGTGTGGAACGGGCTCACGCCGCCACCCGCGGTGTAGAGCGCGAGCTTGCCGATCGGGATGGCGAGCCCGCCGTAGCCCTGGTCGCCGATCCCGAGGATCGCGGAGGCGTCGGTCGCGACGATCATGCGCACGTCCTCCCAGGGGAAGCTCGCGAGCACGCGCCGGGCACGACCGATGTTGTCGGGAGAGAGCGAGACGCCGCGCGCGCTCTGATAGAGGAAGTTGAACTGCTGCACCGCCTCACCGACGGTCGGCGTGTAGACGATGGGCAGCATCTCTCCTAGGTGACGGGTGAGCAGCGCGTAGAAGAGGACCTCGTTGCGCTCCTGGAGCGCCCGGAGATACTGATATCTGGCGATCGGCGTCGGCTCGCGGCAAAAACCGCCGTAGACGCGGGCGAGCTGCTGCTCCAGGGTGTTGACCTGCGGCGGGAGCAGGCCGTCGAGCCCGAGCCTCACGCGCTCCGCGAGCGTGAAAGCCGTCCCCTTGTTGGTCATGACGAGCCTGAGGAGCGCGATCCCGTCGACGTGGACCTCCATGTACTCGCGGCCGAGCGCGTCTCTCTTGACGTCGAAGTACTTCGATATCCTCGCCATCGAGAAAGCCTAGGTCCGGGCGACACAGGATGCCAGTTCGGGCGGCCTCGCCGCGCGCGCCGGCGGCGCCGGACAGGCCACGACCTGCTCACCTTGGCTGTCGGGCGCGCGGCGCGGCGCGCTCGGTACGCGGGGCGCGGTATCCGGAGACGCCTGCGTCCGACCCGGACGCGGGCCGATTCCTCAGGTGATCGGGGCTCGTGGTATAGAAGCGCGATGAGACGCATTGCCATCGTCGGGGGCGGTCTGGCCGGGTGCATCGTCGCGTTCCGTCGAGCGGCGGCGGGCGACCGGGTGACGCTCGTCGAGGCGGCGCCGCGGCTCGGCGGGCAGCTCTGGACCGAGCGGGCCTCTGGCTTCGTGGTGGAGCACGGCGCCGAGGGGTTCATCGCGCGGAGCGAGGCGGTCCCCGCGCTCGCGGGCGCGCTCGGCATCGCCGGGGATCTCGTCGGCCAGGAGACGCAGCGGTCGTTCGGCTTCGACGGCGCCGCGCTGCGGGAGCTCGCGCCGGGCGAGGCGGCCGCGTTCCTCGGCTTCCAGGTGCCGCGCGACGAGCTCGGCCGGGGGATCCGGACCTTCCGTCTCGGGATGGCGCAGCTGACCGACACGCTCGCGGCCGCGCTCGCGGCCGGCGGGCGCGCCGACGTGCGCGTGTCCGCCGCGGTCACCTCGCTCGCGCGCGAGGCCGGCGGGCTCCGGCTCTCGCTCGCTGGCGGGGGCGAGATCGAGGCCGACGCGGTGGTGATCGCGACGGGCGCCGCCAGCGCGGCCGCGCTGCTCGGCGAGCCGGCGCGGCCGCTCCGCGGCGCCGAGGCGCTCTCCAGCGTGACCGTCTCGCTGGCGTACCCGCGCGCCGCGATCGAGCACCCGCTCGACGGAACCGGCTTCGTCGTCGCCGCGGGGCACCAGGCGCACGGCTTCCGCGCGTGCACGTTCACGACCTCGAAGTTCGCCGAGCGCGCCCCCGCCGGCCATGTCGCGCTGCGCCTCTTCTTCCGCCCCGAGCCGGGGCACCTCGAGCAGCTGGACGATGCCGCCTGGACCGCGCGCGCCGAGGCCTCGCTCGCGCGCGTGCTCTCCGTGCGCGGCGCCGCCGAGCGCGCGTGGGTCTCGCGCTGGTCGAGCGCGCTGCCGGTCTCCACCCCCGCCCACGCGGCGCGCGTCCGGGAGGTCGAGCAGGCGCTCGCCGGCAGCGGGGTGCTGCTCGCCGGCTCGGCGTTCCACGGCTCGGGCATCGACGCCGCCGTGCGCTCCGCCGAGGCGACCGCGGAGCGCGTCGGCGCGCTGTAGTACCCTGTCGCGCGCTGTGACGACGCGACGTGCGCCGATGTCCCATGATGCCTGGTCACGGGCCTGCCGCCGCCCGCGGCGTATCGCGTCAAGTCGCCGGAAAGCCGCGGGATTCCTCGATTGCGCTGGCCCCGCGCTGGGACCCGATGAGTCCCGGTCATTGAGTCGGCGATGAACGCGGAGAAAAAAGAATCGAGTCGAGGAACTTTTCTGTTGCGCAGGTCGTCCAAGGGGAGTACTGATTCGGCACAAGGATTCGTTATGTTCAGCCGCCTCGACAACATGCAGCTCATCGCCATCCAGCCCAAGGCGGGGACGCCTGAAGCGGTCGTGGCATGGGAGCATCTGCTGGGTGGCGATTCCTTGGCGCACAACCCCGGACACCCCTGCGGCCTCCGCCCGGCGCGGAAGCTCGGTAACCCGGAGAATAGCGCCTAGAGGCAGCTAAGCACGCGTCGATCGACGACGTTCGCGAAGGCCGCCTCGGGAAACCCAGGCGGCCTTCGGCGTTCTGGGGGGTTGTAGCTGGTTGTCCGTTGCGGGCTGTCGGCCCGCTGGTGGGCTGTAGGCTCCTTGTGAGCTGCAGGCAGGCATGGGCCACAGGCCACGCTGTGGTTGGGGTGAGGGCCTGTTCGAGGAGAGGGGGTTGTCTGGCTTGCCGCGCGGGCGACGCAGTCGCGCGTTGCGGCGCGGGAGAGTTGCGCCCGGTGAAAGGAGGCGCGGTAGCGCATGCGCTGGAAGCATTCGATTCTAAAACGAGTGATCGCGGCGTGCATTCTCGGCGCCGGGCAATGCTCCGCGCGGAATGGCCGGCATGCATTGCTCCTGCCGAACGCCGCGGAGCGCTCCCGCGCACACGCTGATGTCGCTCCGCATTCGCGGAGAACAGGCGATCTCGCGCTGGAGCAGCAGCCCTAGGCTCCCCCTCACGCGCCCATGGTGACGTGCGAGGGCCGCCCGGGGAATCGGGCGGCCCTCGCTGTTTCTGGGGCCAGGGTGCGCGCTCGTCGGGACGCGATCGGGATTCGTGCGCGTGGGGCCGGACGGCCATGGTTGTCCGCTCCTTCGATCCGGAGGTTCGAGCTTCTCAGATCATCACGGCCTGCCGATGCGGCAGGCGATGCGGAGGTACGCCTCCGCGGGGACCCGTAGCTCAACTGGATAGAGCAGCCGCCTCTTAAGCGGACGGCTGGAGGTTCGATTCCTCTCGGGTCCACCTGGCGCACCGGTCTGCCTGAAACGCCGCCCCTCCACCAGGAGCGGGCGCGCGGGGAGGGTACGCCTGTGCCGATCCCCTGCCGGCGCCGCAGCGCCCGCAGAGGGAACACTCGATCTGTGACAACCTGCCATGTGCAATGTGGATGGAGGCGCCCTGCGCCTCCATGTTCCGGTGTAGCTCAAGGGTAGAGCGTCCGCTTGTTAAGCGGGTGGTTGGAGGTTCGATTCCTCCCGCCGGAGCCGCGCCCCTGGCGCTCGGAGGGCGGAGCCCGCCTCGTTCACGCGAGGCACCGGCTCGCCTCCGGCCGAGGGGGCTGATGGCGCTTGCCACGAGCAGGCGCTGCGGGATGTAGCCTAGTGGAAAGGCGCCTCATCTGGGGTGAGGAGATCCGCCGGTTCGATTCCGGCCGTCCCGACGATAGCTTGCGTGGGTGTTACTCTTCTGGTGAAGAGGGCAGGTTGTGACCCTGCGAAGACGGGTTCGATCCCCGTACGCCCACCCAGGACGGGTCGTATGCGCTCGGTTATCTTCGGGGATCAACCCGAGCGCGAGCTGATTATCCGTCCTCTTTTTGCCCGGGTCACCGGGCCGGAGGTGGTGTCATGACCAATTATCTGAAGCACTTCGCCGCGCTGCTCACCCCGCAGCGCCAGAAGGCCCGCGCCGACCAGGCGAGGAACAGCGCCGGCGGCTTCGTCTTCGCCCTCGACGAGTGGGCCAGGCTCGACCGCTGGCTCATCCTCGGCGCCGAGGGGGGGACGTACTACGCGACCGAGCGGAAGCTCACCGTGGAGAACGCCCGCGCGGTCGGGGACTGTCTCGCCGCGGACGGGTCCCGCGCCGTGCAGCGCATCGTCGACATCAGCGGCTCGGGGCGAGCGCCGAAGAACGCGCCTGCGATCTTCGCCCTCGCGATGGCCGCCGGCGACGCGAAGCTCGAGACCCGGAAGGCCGCCCTCGGGGCCTTGCCCGAGGTCTGCCGCACGGGGACGGATCTCTTCCACTTCGCCCGCGACGTGCAGGGGTTCCGCAGGTGGGGGCGCGGGCTCCGGTCCGCGGTCGCTGCCTGGTACAACGGCAAGCCCGTCGACAAGCTCGCGTATCAGGCGATCAAGTACCGGCAGCGCGACGGCTTCAGCCACCGCGATCTCCTGCGGCTCGCGCATCCGGTCGCGCCGAGCCCGCAGCACGAGGCCCTGTACCGCTGGATCGCCGGCGGCGTCGAGGCTCTCGGCAAGGAGTCGGCGCGCGGCAAGGCGCTGCGGCCGGAGGAGCTGCCGGACGCGGTGCGCGCGTTCGAGTCGCTTCGCGCGGCGACGAACCGGAAGCAGGTCACCGCGCTGATCCGGCAGCACCGCTTCACGCACGAGATGCTCCAGACCGAGTGGAAGAACGACCCCGCGGTCTGGGAGGCGCTGCTCGAGCACATGCCCCAGACGGCGCTCATCCGCAATCTGGGCAAGATGACCGCGGTCGGCCTGCTCTCACCGATGAGCGACGCGTCCCGCAAGGCGGTGCGACAGCTCACCGACGCCGCGCGCCTTCGCGCGGCCAGGGTCCACCCGATCGCCGTGCTCTCGGCCCTCAAGGTCTACGAGCAGGGCCACGGCGAGCGCGCTCGCCGGCGCGAGGGCGCGCTCTCGTGGACCCCGGTCCGCGAGATCGTCGACGCGCTGAACGAGGCGTTCTATCTCGCGTTCGAGGCCGTCGAGCCGACCAGGAAGAAGCACCTCCTGGCGCTCGACGTCTCCGGATCCATGACGAGCGGCCAGATCGCCGGCGTGCCCGGCCTGACGCCGCGCGTGGCAAGCGCGGCCATGGCCATGGCGACGGCGAGGATCGAGCGCGATGTCGCCGTGGTCGGCTTCACGTCGGCCTCGGGCGGCTACGGCGGCAAGTGGGGCGGGGGAGCGCCCGGCATCACGCCGCTGTCCATCTCGCCGAAGCAGCGGCTCGACGACGTGCTGCGCGCGGTGAACGGCCTACCCTTCGGCGGCACCGACTGCGCTCTGCCGATGATCTGGGCGAAGCGGAACCGGGTAGAGGTCGACACGTTCGTCATCTACACGGACAACGAGACCTGGGCGGGGGACGTGCACCCGTTTCAGGCGCTCAGGGACTACCGCCAGGCGATGGGCCGGCCGGCGAGGCTGATCGTCGTCGGCATGACGTCGACCGGCTTCTCGATCGCCGACCCGACGGACTCCGGCATGCTCGACGTCGTGGGGTTCGACGGGGCGGCCCCCCAGGTGATGGCGGACTTCACCCGGGGTGCTTCGTGACAGCGCGACGTACGGGCTCCGCCAGCCCGTACGTCGCCGGGGGCGCCGCGCGGGGCGCCCTGTTTTGCCGCTGTAGCTCAGCCAGGTAGAGCACCTGAACTACCGTCCTCCGATCCCTTGCCCGATCCGGGCCGCAGGAGGACGGTTACCGTTAATTGGGATGTCGCGGGTTCGAATCCCGCCGGCGGCGCTGCGTTGCCCTCGTATGCATCTGGTGAGGCAGCCTGATTGTCGATCAGGTGAGGGGAGTTCGATCCTCCTCGGGGGCGCCTCGGGTGTGGCGTGATGACGACCGTGGAGTCTCCAGCGCTCCTGCGGGGAGGTCCGGCGCTTCACGCCCGTCGCCGAGGAAAAATCAGAGAATGGATCCAACGAAATCGAGCGATGGTCGTCCAATGGACAGAAGGAGATAGGGAGGTGACGATGAAGATCTGATGCGAGAGTCCTTGTTTCGGGGCGATGGTTCAACCGGGAGAACACTGCCCTCGCACGGCAGGGATCGAGGTTCGAGCCCTCGTCGCTCCACCGAACGGGCCGAAGCTCGTGGGTTACCACCTTACCTGGACTCCCCACGGCAACCCCTTGTCCGTTCGTTCGTCTCGCTGCCGAGGCGGGCCGTCGGCCGGCGAACCGCACGTCGTGCGGCCGCGCGGCTCCCGGCGGCCCGCCTCCTTTTCTCTCGATTGAACGCGCGGTGGTAGCTCAACGGTAGAGCGCGGGCTTGCCAGGCTCGCGACGGGAGTTCGATTCTCCTTCACCGCTCCAGCGACGCGCAGTACCTCGGGAGAGGTCCGCGCCCGCGACCCGGGGCGCGGGGCTCGCCCGCGGCCCGGCGCTCCTGAACACGTGATCGTGTCCCCATCTCGCTAGAGGCTCAGGCGGCCGGATTTTCGCTCCGGAGACGCGGGTTCGAATCCCGCTGGGGACGCCGGGCCGCTCCACTCGCCTGCGTGCTACTTCGGGAGCCCGCGCCCGAGCGAGCGAGCCTGCCAACTGGCATCGACAGATCGACGACAGAATCCTGGGTGTGGCTCAACCTGGTAGAGCACCGGCTTCGGGAGCCGGGGACTGGGGGTTCGAATCCCCCCACCCAGACCGCGGTGAGGCGACGCCTCCGCCGCGACGCGCGACGAAGACCCTCTGGGTGTGGCTCAACCTGGTAGAGCACCGGCTCGGGGAGCCGGGGACTGGGGGTTCGAATCCCCCCACCCAGACCGCGGCGCGCGGACGTCACCGTGACGGAACGGCATACGTGGCAGGCTGAGATCCTGCGCCCTTCGGGGTATGTGGGTTCGAGTCCCACCGGTGATACCCTGCCCGGGTGGCGAAACGGCAAACGCTGCTGGCTTAGAACCAGCCGACTGGGGGTTCGAATCCCTCCCCGGGCACCCATCGTGCGTGCCGATTGCACGTGACCTGGAGTGACATCATGAAGAGGAAGAGACGGTAGAGGTGAGCCATGACCGCGCTGACGCTGCTTTTGACGCCATGGATGGTGCCCCATAAGGTCATCCCGTGGCAGACCGCTGTCACGATGAGCTTCCTGGGCAAGGTGGAGGTGATCGAGGAGTACGACGACGAGATCCGGTCGCCTTCGCTCTCGATCAAGGCGCCGGCGGTGGTGCGGCTGAAGCGGCCGACGCTGCAGATGAAGCGCGGCGTGAGGTTCTCGAGGACCAACGTCCTCCTGCGCGACGGCTTCCGTTGCCAGTACTGCGGCGTGAAGAAGGAGGCCCGCGAGCTCAACTACGATCACGTGATCCCGCGCGTGCAGGGCGGCAAGACCGTCTGGGACAACATCGTCGCTTCCTGCTATGCGTGCAACTCGACGAAGCGGGGACGGACGCCGGAGCAGGCCGGCATGAAGCTGCTCCGCGCCCCGGTGAAGCCGAAGTGGTTGCCCCCGGCGCCCGTCATGGGCCTGAGCGAGCGGCGGATTCCGGAGGCGTGGGCGGGCTACTGCGCGAGCTCGGGATGAGCTGAGCCCCCGCGCGCGGGTGGATGAGCTGAGCCCCCGCGCGCGAGGGCGAGGGTGGTCGATGTGCGACCGCCCTCGCGCGCAGGGACTCGGGCGGGCGGGCTGGCGCGGGTCGGGGCTTCCGCCGGCCGACGGGCGGGTGCAGGATGGCCGGGCATGGAGATGCGTCCGGCCATCGACCGCGTCGAGGACGAGCCCGCGCCGTTCCCCGCGGTCCTGCGCGGGTGGCTCATCGAGGGCGAGCTCGGGCGCGGCGGGATGGGGCGGGTGTTCCGGGCGCGGCACCCGAAGACGCGGGCGCGGGCGGCGATCAAGGTGCTCCTCGGCGATTACGCCCGCCGGCCGGACGTGGTGGCCCGCTTCCGGCAGGAGGCGATCGCCGTCAACATCATCAATCACCCGGGCATCGTCCGGGTCTTCGACTCC
Organism: Sorangium sp. So ce1128; assembly: GCA_051717205.1. Classification (GTDB taxonomy): domain Bacteria; phylum Myxococcota_A; class Polyangia; order Polyangiales; family Polyangiaceae; genus Sorangium. Next base: position 10,741,865 of record CP181432.1, on the reverse strand, counting down.
GGCGAGCTCGAGGACGGCTCTCCGTACATCGTGATGGAGTACCTCGACGGGCGCGGCCTCCGCGACTGGGTGCAGGCGGTGCCCGCCGCGGATCGGCCGCGGCAGGTCGTGCGGCTCGGCTACCAGATCGCCTCGGCCATGGCGGCGGCCCACGCCTCGAAGGTCGTCCACCGCGATCTCAAGCCGGAGAACATCATGGTGGTCGAGGACGAGCTCGCGCCCGGGGGCAGCCGCGTCAAGATCCTCGATTTCGGCATCGCAAAGGTCCTCTGGGGCGGGCTCCCCGAGGTGCTCGAGCTGGACGGGAGCGGCCCTGTCACGCGCGCGTCCGCGCCCGTGATCCGCACCGAGATCTCGGCGCAGCCGGCACCGACCCTGGGGGCCGCGACCGGCGCTGCGGACGCCACGGCGGACGGCGACGCGCGCGAGGAGGAGGCGCTCCGGAGCCTCCCCCTCGTGAGCGTAGGGAGGCCCGCGATCAACCCCGCGCCCGTGGAGATCCCGCTCGCGGCGGCGTCCTTCGCGGCGGCGCGCGTGTCGATCGAGCCCGGCGCGCCCGCGCCGCACAGCGAGGGCGCGGGGCAGCCCACGATGCCGTTCACGCAGGAGGGCGTGTGGGGCCTCGGGACGAGGAGCTACATGGCCCCGGAGCAGGAGCGCCACTCCGGGAGCGTCGACGTCAAGGCGGACGTCTACTCCCTCGGCGTCATCCTCTACGAGCTGCTCGAGGGCCAGACGCCCGACGCGCCGAGCGGGGCGTGGCCGCCCCCGATGAGCGCGGCGACGCCGCCCGATCTCGTCGCCCTCGTGCACGCGGTGCTGTCGTTCGACCCCGAGGCGCGGCCGCGCATGGCCGAGGTGGCGGTCGCGCTGCACCGGCTCGGCCGGGCGAAGAAGGAGTTCGACGAGGCGCTCTCGCGGTGGGCCGTGGGCGGCAAGGCGCCGAGGCTCCTGCCGCGCGGCAAGGCGCTGCACGAGCTGTCCGCGTGGGCCCGGGACATCGACGATCTCTCCGCCCTGGAGCGGAGCTTCCTCGACGCGGCCGTCGTGGCGGAGGCGCGCCGCGAGCGCCTCACGCGCGCGCTGCTCGCCCTCGGCGTGGTCGTCCTGATGGGCATGGTCGCGACGACCACCGTGTTCTGGGTGCACGCGACGCGCGCGCGGCGGACGGCCGAGGCCGCGGAGCGCGCCGCGCGGGAGCACAGCCGGCTCGAGGCGGCCGCGAACGCGTCGGCGCAGGAGGCGCTCGCGAAGATGAGCGAGGCGCAGAGCGCCACCGAGGAGGCGCTCGCCCTCGCGATGAAGGCGAGCGACGACGCGCGGAGCGCCAACTCCGACAGGGACGCGATGACCGAGGCGAAGCGCCTGGCCGAGAGCGCGGAGCAGCGCGCCCGGCGCGCGGCCCAGGCCGCCGCCGCCGCGAAGGCCGAGGCCGACGTGCGCTACGAGCAGTCGAAGAGCGCCATGGAGCGCGAGATCGCCGGCCTCGAGATCGACCGCGAGCGCCTGTCGGCGCGGCTCGAGCGCGCCGAGCACGACGGCGAGCGGGTGAGGGCCGCCCTCCGCTCGCGCGAGCATGAGCTCAGGGCCGCGCTCTCCGAGCTGAGGCGCGAGTCCGCGCGCGCGAGTGCGCTCGACCGCAGGCTCGACGAGGCCTCCGGGCGGATCGACGATCTGGAGAGGAAGCTGGAGGAGTGCGCCGCGAGGCAGCCCAAGGCGCCGCCGCAGCCCGATCCTCCGGCGGACGGGGACTCGGCCCCTCCGCGCGAAGAGGAACAGGAGAGCGCGACGCCGCCGGCCCAGCCCCCGATCGACTGGACACCGCCGCCGTCGCCTCTCCCGCCGTTGCCCCGCGGTACGACGATCTAGTTCCGCCCGCCAGAAGTCCGGCCATGGATGGCCGGACTTCTGCGCCGCTTCGCGGCGGCTTCGCGCGGGCGGCTCTAGCTTTATTTCCTCGGGGCTCCGCCCCGCTCCGCACCCCGGCGTCCGCTTCGCGGCCGCCCTAGTTCCGCGTGTCAGCAATCCCTGACGGGATTTCTGACACGCGGAACTAGCTGAGCGTGGGTATCTCCTCGCGACCGCGGTTGCCACCGCGCGCGTCGACGATCCGGACCGTGCTCGCCTGAGGACCCTTGTCGCCGTCCTCCTCGGTGTAGGCGACCCCCATGCCGATCTTCAGCTCGGAGAACGGACCCGACAGGATGCTCCGCTCGTGGAAATAGATCTCCCGGCCATCGATCGTCGTGATGAACCCGTAATCGCTGAACAGCTTGGTGATCACCCCGGCCGTGTCTTGCGCCGGGTGCGCCTTCACCTCGCTCCGCTGCTCGCTCGCGAGCTTCTTCAGCTGGCGACCCGCGCGCTGGAACACGTCGCGCACCGCCGTCGGCAGCAGGTTCTTGGCGGCCCGCTCCTCGCTCACGATCTCCTGCTTGCCGGCCACGTGGAGGTCGACGCGCACGCGGTACTCTCCCCCCGTGCCCTGGCTCGCGTGGTCGCGCTCGACCACGACAGCGCAGCTGTTGATGTGGTCGTTGAAGCGCTGAATCTTGTTCGCTTGCTCCCGGATCAGCTCCTCGAGCGAGGGGCTTTTATCGATATGTCGGAACGTGAGCTCCAGTTGCATTCTGGCTCCTTTCATCCCGCGTCGCTGGGACGCATCACGGAAGTCGCTGGGGGTCGTTGACTCGTACCAGCCGATTCCAGTCCATGTGTGGTGCACCCGGGTTGGTGCACCAGGTACTGTCCCGACCTCGCGACCCTCTGCGCGGTGGCCCGGAGCGCGCGCCGCTCAGCGCGCGCCGCTCCGAGCCTGCCAGGTCGACGTAGACGGCATCTTGCAGCGGCCGGGCCCCCTCAGGCAGACCCGGGCTCTCCCGGGGCTCGTCCGAGGTGGAGCCCTGAAGCTGGCGCGTCGGATCGTCGATGTCCGACGCAAGCTCCACGCTCGGATCCAGGGTAGAGGGGTCGCCCTCGATGTTCTGCCCGGCCATGTGGTTCGGGTTCAAATCACGCTGTAGCTCATCGGGGGGCTTCTGGTTCGCCTGCCGCGCAGGTTCCGAGTGGTTGATCGTCGCGACCATGAAACCGTCGTGTGTGCTCAAAGAAAACAGTAGCAAGTTCGCTGCCACGGCCGCTCAGCAGCACGGCAGACACGAGCGCCCGCCTCTGCGGCCGAGCGGCGCCGTGCCTGGGCGGGGACCGCGGGCCCCGGTGCAGGACCAGGAGCTTCCGTCCCTCGTGGTTCTCCAGGTCGGAGCGACCACATGATGGGGAGGATTGGGGCGTTCCCTCGTGGGGCAATTTGCGACACGCGGGGCGTCTCGCGTCATTCGCCGGGGTCCACGAGCTTCTGGCCCGGGAAATGGCGCAGACTGCTCCTGGCGGGCGCTGCCGCTGGGGCGAAGCCGGCGACCGCGGTGGGCTTGCGCGTCGCGCCGGGCGGCTGCGAGCTGGCCGCTCGCCGTGCCGATCGGGATCAGGTGCGCAGGGCGGGCCGCTGTCGCGCGAGGGCACGGCGAGCACGACGGCGGACCGGCGGCAGCGGAGCTCCGCCTCACGCGTCCTCTGCTCGGCCCGGTTCCTCTCCTTCGCAACGCGCCGATGAGCTCGCTCTCTGGCTGTCGCGGATGTTCGTTTTCGAGCTCGCTGTCCCGCCTCGCCGGGCGTCACGCTCCTTCGGCCGCAGAAGCCGCTCGGCACGAGCATGAGCGGCCGATGGGGCATGGCGCCCCGATCGCGGGCTGCCCCCGAGCTGCCTCCGGAGCGCTGGACACGATCGACGCGATGCGCCGGGCGCCCCCTGGCGCGCAAGACCGGCGCGCGGCGCCCTCGGGCCGCCGGGGCGCGCCCGGGCGCCGCCTCAGCGGATCTCGAAGACGTAATCCGTATCGTAGGTGCGGACGAAGAGCTTGCCTTCCTTCTCGACGAGAAACTCAGGCCCGCTCTTCATCGGGAGCTTCGAGACGACCTTGCCGGTGGCGCGCTCGAGGACATAGAGGAAATCCGGCTCCGCGGTGAAGCCATATCCACAGAGGAGATGATCTCCGCGCAGCACGAAGTTCTCCGCGTTGCAGACGAGCGGCGCGCTCTGCCAGAGGAGCTGCCCGGTGGCGAGATCGAGGGCCGAGAGGTAGGCGTTCTTGCCCTTCGATGAGGCCGCGTACGTCCTGTGGCCCGACGAGACGTAGAGCACGCCGTCCTTGGCCACGGCCCAGCCGACGTGGCCCCGCACGAACTCGGCCTCCTTGGGCGCGAACGCGGGCGGTACGAGGAAGCTCTCGAAATCGAAGACGGCGACGACCCTGTGCGCGGCGTCGAGGATCGCGACGAAGCGCGCGTCGGCGAAGCTCGGGCCGTAGAACAGCGCCAGGTGGTCTCCGTGATCGATGGCCTTGACGAGCTGTTGATCTCCGTAGCGGGTGGGGACGAAGGAGGGGAGGGGGCGGGCGCCGCTCTCGGGGGCGCTCGGTACCTGCAGGACCGGCAGCGAGAGGCCGTTTCTGGCGAACCATGCCGCCTCGTCCGTGATTGCGTTCTTCTGCTCGGCGACCTTCACGAGGCGCGGCGCGGCGGAGGTTCCGGCCGGCGCGGGCCGGACGAGCGTCTGCGCGAACGGCGGCGGCGCGAGCTTCACGGGGGACCTGCTGTCGAGCGCTGCGCCCTCCGCACCGTCGCCTGCGGCCGCCTGCGCCGGCAGGGCGGCGCCGTCTCGGGGGGGCGGTGCCCGCGTGGCGCCGTCGTAAGGCGACGGCGCCGTCGCAGCGCCGGCCGCGCCGGAGGGCGGTGGCGGCTGCTGCGCGGCGTGGTTTGGCGGCGCGGGCACCGGTTGACAGGCGCACACGAAGAGCGCCGCGGCGAGCAGGAGCTTGCGGGGAGACGGCTGCGCTGGAGGAGGGGTGGAGAGCACGCGCGCAGCGTAGCTCATCCGCCCCGACGGGAGGGCGCCCGGGCGCGCCGGACGGCGGGCCGGCGCTCAGCGGGCGGGCGTGAAGGCGAGGTTGAGCATGTAAGGCCCAGGGTCTGTCGAAAAGTACGTGTCGACGAAGATGAACAGGGGCACTCCGCCGTCGACATCGACGTGGAGCGCCTCCTCGTGGCCGGCGCCGTAATTGTCCACGCACTCGAGCTGGGAGCCCGCGTCCGCGCAGCTCGTCCGCACGTACATTCCCAGGTCGGTGTCGGAGGAGAGCGCCAGCCACAGCCTGCCGTCGCTGGGCGGCGTGAACGTGTGGATCCTCTCCGGGCTCACGTAATCGAAGCAGCTGCCCTCGAACAGCGACGTGCCGGTCGTCGTGTCACCCTCGTTGTCGCCGAGGACGGCCACGAGCGCCTCGCTGCAAGCCGCGTCGAGCTCCAGGGTGCACTCGGCGGAGCAGCCGTCGCCGCTGGTCGCGTTGTCGTCGTCGCACTCCTCGGGCGTGTCGATGGTCCCATCGCCGCAGATGGCCGGAGAGAACAAGCAGTCCAGCGTGTAGGGCCCTGCGTCTTCCTGCTCGAACGCGTCGACGAAGATCGGAACCGTCTGGCCCCTGTGCACGACGAGCGTGAGCTCCTCCTCCTCGGGCCCGCTCCCCGTGGCGGCGTTCTCATTCTGGCAAGCGAGCTCGCTGAGGCCGTCCGCGCACGCCGTGCGCGCGTAGAGGCCGTGATCGCTCTCCGACTGGAGCACGACGACGAGCGTGCCCGACTGGCCGGCGGGCGGCGTGAACAGGTGGACCTCCTCCGGCCCGCCGCCCGTACAGCTGCCTTCGAACACGCGCGTGCCCCGCGATGTGTCGCCCTCGACGGTCGTCGTCGCCACGGGTGCCGCACCCGCGCAGGCCGCGTCGACGAGCGGACCGCAGGTCGCGTCGCAGTCGTTGTCCGCGCAATCGACCAGGTCGTCGCCCTCGTTGTCCTCGCCGTCGGTGCACTGCGTCTCGCCGAGCACGCAGCGGCCATCGAGCGTATCGCACATGCCCAGCTCCGGGCACTGCGCGTCCTCGGTGCACGCCGGGACGCACGCCGTGATCTCGCCGCCGACATCGCTGCACGCGTAGCCGTCGCGGCACTCGTCCGACCGGCTGCACGCGGCGACGCACAGGCCCAGGCCCTCGCCGAAATCGACGCAGACGCCGTCCTCGGAGCAGGCGCCCACGGCGGGGTCGCAGAGGCCTGCACAGGAGCCGGACGGCCATCCCCAGTCCGTCTCCGTGATGCAGTAGTCCTCGGGGCAGGTCGCGTCGCTGGTGCAGGCAGCGCCATAGACGTGGGAGGAGGCGCCGCCGGCGCCGCCAGTCCCCGTGGGCTCGGCGCCGCCAGTCCCCGTGGGCTCGGCGCCGCCAGTCCCCGTGGGCTCGGCGCCGCCAGTCCCTGTGGGCTCGGCGCCGCCAGTCCCTGTGGGCTCAGCGCCGCCGGAGCCCGTGGGCTCGGCGCCACCAGTCCCCGTGGGCTCGGCGCCGCCAGTCCCCGTGGGCTCGGCGCCGCCGTTGCTGCCCGTGCTCGTCACGCCGGATCCACCGGTGCCGCTGCCCGTCACGCCGATGCCACCGGCGCCGCCGGAGCCGCCATTGCCACCTTCGCCTTCATCGTCGCCGCACCCGGCGGTCGTCGAGAGCGCGAGCACGAAGAGACCTGCAACGAGTCGTATGTTCATCCACCCGCTCCACCAAGAGGGATTCTCGAGACGCGAGGTGGACCCCACCCCACGACGCAGCGCTCTGCCATCTTCAGCGCAACAGCATCGCCTGCCAACCCCTCTTTCATGTCCTCCGTGCGCCCCGGCGCGCCGCGCTGAGAGCCGAGCAGCGGCGCGGCCACTCGTGCAGAGACGCCCCGCCGAGCGCGCGAACACAGCCGTGCGACATCGGAACGCGTGCGTCCGGGGGCGGCCTGTCGTACGGTTCGCGCTCGATGAAGCCCGAGAAAACATTGCTCCTCTCCCAGTCCGATGTGGCCTCCCTCCTCGCCATGGACGCGGCCATCGCCGCCGTGGAGGCGGCGTTCGCGGCGCACGGCCGCGGCGAGGCCGCGATGCCGCCGAAGGTGTATCTGGGGCTCCCGGCCCACGACGGTGATCTCCGTGCGATGCCGGCCTACGTCGACGGAGCGGCAGGGGTGAAGTGGGTCAACTCGCACCCGAAGAACCCCGCGCGCTTCGGCCTGCCGTGCGTCAGGGGGCTCTACATCCTCAGCGACCCGGCCACCGCGTCGCCCCTCGCCGTGATGGACGCGACCCGCCTCACGGCCGTCCGGACAGGGGCGGCGGCGGCGATCGCGTCGAAGCATCTCGCGCGGCCGAACCCCCGGACCCTCGGCTTCGTCGGCTGCGGCGTGCAGGCGCGCTTCCTGCTCGACGCCCACCGCGCCGTCTACGGCAATCGGCTGGAGGTGCTCACCGCCGATGTGTCGCGCGAGGCGAGCGAGCAGTTCGCGGCCGAGGCGGGCGGGCGCGCCGTCTCCGTGGAAGAGGCCTCGGGCTGCGACATCATCTGCGCCTCGACGACCGCGCGCGCGCCCGTCGTGCAGCGCGCGTGGGTCCGCCCGGGGGCGCACATCAACGCGATGGGCGCCGACGCGCCCGGCAAACAGGAGCTCGATCCGCAGATCCTCCTGGACGCGCGCGTGATCATTGACGACTGGGCGCAGGCGACCGAGAGCGGCGAGGTCAACGTGCCGTTGCACGAGGGCGCCCTGCACCGCGAGCATATCCAGGGGACGCTCGGCGAGGTCGTCGCGGGCAAGCTGACCGGGCGCGGGGACGCGGTCATCACCGTGTTCGACTCGACCGGGCTCGCGATCCAGGACGTCGCGCTCGCCCGCGTCCTCTACACCGCTGCGCGCAGCAAGGGCGCTGGGACGGCGTTCGACTTCTTCAGCTGATCTCCGGCCCAGCGCGGCCTCCTACGGCGTCGTGGCGCACCGGACGCCGAGGCTGTAGTAGGGGGCCGCGGGCGAGACGTTGACACGCTCGGACGACAGCAGGTAGCGCGGGGTGCCGAAGCTGCTCCCGCCGCGGACCGCCCGCTCGGCGGTGTCCGTCAAGTTCGCGCAATCGACGCATTCGGCCGGGTAAGCCCCGTATCCATCCAGCGTCCACTCCCGCATGCTCCCGCCGAGATCCGCCTGCGTCCACCGCCCGTCGCCTTTCGGCGACCGGGATCCGACAGGCACGATGTCTCCGAAGTCGCTCTGGAACGTGCAGCCCGGGGCTGCGCTTTCCCTGCAGTCGTAGGAGGCATAGCTCGCGTCGATGTCCGTCGATTCCGGCGGGTTCGACCACGGATACTGCCGCTGCTCGTCCCCTCCGGCCGCCGCGTAGTTCCACTCGGCTTCCGTCGGCAAGCGGCCCCCGTCCCACGCGCAGAACGCGAAGGCCACGTACCAGCTCACGCAGTTCATCGGCAGGTGCTCCTGGGCGCCGGCCTCGTCGGTCCACGTCGGCATGTCCGGGTTGTCCGGCTGGCATGACACAGCGGCTCGCAGCGCCGCCGCGTCCGGAGGAAGCTCGCCGTTCCAGGCCGGGTTCCACCCGCTCCCCTGGATGTTCGGGTGCGCTCCCGCGTCCGCGGCTGGCTGGCTCCCGGGATACGCTTCCACGAACCTCCGGAACCTCCCCACGGTCACCTCGAAGCGCTCGAGCAAGAAGCCGCTGACCGTCGCGGGAAACGCTGGATCGTTGCCGCGGTTGAAGCTCCCACCGGGCACCATCGCGGTCGAGCAGCAGCTCTCATTGCCCGCGGGCCCGCACGTGGATGGCAGTCCGTCGCAGCTCGGCGGCGTCGCGCACGCCCCGTCGCTGCACACGGGCGCGTCCGCTGTGCACGGCGCCGGTGCGTCCCATTGCCCCTCGTCGTCGCACCGCTGCACCTGGTTGTCGGAGCACTGCGCATCGCCAGGCGTGCACTGCCCGCTGCCGGTGCCGCTGCCATGGCCGGCGCTGCCGCCGCCCGGGCCCGCGTCGCCGCCGCCGGAGCCCGTGCCGCCGCCGCCGGAGCCCGTGCCGCCGCCCGCGCCATCCAGCGGGTGATAGTCCTTGTCCAGCCCGAGGAGCGCCGTACAACCGCTGGCCATGAAGGCCAGCGCCGCCCACCACCATCCCGCGCGCCTGCTGAGCATATCTATTCCTACAGCCGCCGCTCGGCCGGTGTCCACAGCGCCGCGCGCCGGTGCTTGCGCCGGGCAGGGCGAGCCGCTGCCGTCTCCGCGACGCGCGCTCATGGGTTCGCCCGGCACGACGCGCCTGGTGCGCCTCCACGCGGGCTGAACGAGCTGCGGAGCGAGGGCAAGGCGTCGATGCCGCCCCGGAGCGTGACGTGTGGCGAGCGATCCGGTGATCTGCAAACGCGGCCTCACGTAATTGCGCGAAGGCCGCAGCGATCATCACTCTTTATCTGCCCTGGCGAGCGATTGTTTCACGAGCTGGTGCCGTTCCTGGTGGCGCGCTCGGGACGGGCGCTGGACGAATTCGCCCGGTGGGTGGCACCGCGGCGGAAAGTGGAATGGGTGCTCTCCATGGTACAGTACATGCCGATGTCAGCGTGGACGCGTGAGGACCTGAAGCGACGGTTCGGCCGCGCCGACGATCCGGAGATCGAGGCACGGCGGCAGGAGATCCTGCAAACCTTGCTCGCGGACAGCTCGGAGGTGAAGGAGCAGCTCATCGAGCAGGGGCAGCAGCAAGGCCGGCTGACCGAAGCGCGTGCTGCGCTGCGCCGGGTGCTGGCGCGTCGCGGGCTGACGCTGAGCCCCGCGCTGGAGTCTCAGATCGATGGCTGCTCCGAGCTGGCGACGCTGGAGCGATGCCATGATCGGGCCGTGACTGCGGTGAGCGCCGAGGAAGCGCTGGCGTAGCCATTCGCCCGGTCCCTCGCGTCGCTCCACGGGCGCCTCCAACAAACGAGCGTCCCCTCCAACAAGCCGTAGGCCATGGGGGAGGGAGTTCTTGGCGCGGAGCGGGGGACGGGCCGATGTCTGAGCCCAATCAACGCGCTGTCTCCGGCGCGCGCAGCGCGTCGGGGACAGCGCGTCTCGGGCGAGTTCGGCGGGGCCCCCGCTCCGCGCCAAGAACTCCCTCCCCCATGGCCGGGCCCCCGCGGGGCCTCCTCACACCGCCAGAAACTCCCTCGCGATCTCGTCGTCGAACTCCGCCACGCTCCCTCTCCGCACGATCCCCCCGTTATCCATGATGAAGTACTCGCTCGCCGTCGAGAGCGCGAAATCCAGGAACTGCTCCACGAGCAGGATCGCCATATCCCCCTTCTTCCCGAGCCCTTTGATCACCTCCCCGATCTCCTGCATGATCGACGGCTGGATCCCCTCCGTCGGCTCATCGAGCAAGAGGAGCTTCGGCTTCCTCAGCAGCACGCGCGCCAGCGAGAGCTGCTGCTGCTGCCCGCCGCTCAGCGTCCCTGCCGCCCGTGCCTGAAACTTCTTGAGGATGGGGAACATCTCCATCATCTCTTCCAGCGCCGCCGGGCTCGGCGTCGGGTCGCTCTTCGCCTCGAAGCCCATGAGCAGGTTTTCTCGCACCGTCAGGTACGGAAAGATCCCCCGCCCCTGCGGCACATAGCCGATCCCCGCGCGCGCCCTGTCGCTCGGCGACCTCGACGTGATGTCCGCCCCATCGAGCGCCACCTTCCCCCGCCGCGGCTTCAGCACGCCCATGATCGCCTTGAGCAGCGTCGTCTTGCCTACCCCGTTGCGCCCCAGGAGGCATGACACCCGGCCGGGCGCGACGTCCAGGCTGACCTGCGACAGGATGCAGCTCTCCTCGTAATAGACCGCGAGATCCTCGACAACCAGCATGCTCTCTACCGCTCCTCCGCCGCAGCCACAGCGCCGCCGCGCGCGCGCCCGGCGTCGTGCGCCCGCCCGAGGTACACCTCGATCACCTTTGCGTTGCCCTGGACCTCCTCGACCGGCCCCTCGCACAGCCTCCTGCCGGCGTGCAGCACCGTCACCGTGCTGGCGTAGCGCCGCACGAACTCCATGTCGTGCTCCACCACCAGCACCGACCGGTGCCTCGCGATCTCCTGCACGAGCTCCCCCGTGCGGTCCCGCTCGCGCCGCGTCATCCCCGCCACCGGCTCGTCGAGCAGGAGCAGCTTCGGCTGCTGCACGAGCAGCATCCCGATCTCCAGCCACTGCCGCTCCCCGTGCGCGAGCACCGCGGCCCGCACGTCCGCGCGCCGCCGGAGCCCGATCCGGTCGAGCGTCTCCGAGATCTCTTTCTCCTGCTGCGCGGACAGCCCGCGGAGCAGCCCCGGCGCGCTCTCCCTGAACCCCATCGCCGCCTCGAGGTTCTCGAGCACCGTGAGGCTGCCGAACACCGCCGGCGTCTGGAACTTCCGCCCGACCCCGAGCCGGACCAGCGCGTGCTCCGGCAGCCGCTGCGCCTCCACGGCCTCCTGCCCGGACTCCCCACCTCCGTAGAACACCACCCGTCCGCTCGACGGCCGCGTCCTGCCGGTGAGGATGTCGAGCAGCGTCGTCTTCCCAGCGCCGTTCGGCCCGATCAGGAACCTGAGCTCCCCGCGCCCGATGGAGAAGTCGAGCCCGTCCAGCACCTTGAAGCCGTCGAAGCTCACCGTCACCTGCTGGACCTCGACGATGTTGCCGCGGCTCATCACGTCGCTCCTCTGCTGATTCACGAGTTCGTCCCCGCTCATCTCCGCTCCTCCCCCGCTCAGCGCCCGGACGTCGCCGGCGCCTCCGCGCGCGCCGCGTCGACCTCGCCCGCGCTCGCCGGCCCGGTCACCGCGGCGTCGCCCCGCGCGCCCGCCGCACCCGCGTCGCCCCGCGCGTCCCGGCGCGCCACCTTCGCAAGGTGGCCCCGCAGGAAGCCGGCGACGCCCGTCGGGAGCAGCATGACCGACGCCGCGAAGAGCGCGCCGAAGCCGAGCTGCCACACCTCCGGATACGACTCGCTCAGGGCGCTCTTGCCGAGGCTCACCAGGATCGCCCCGACCACCGCGCCGATGAGCGTGCCGCGCCCGCCGACCGCGACCCACGTCACCATCTCGACCGACGGCATCACCCCCATCGAGGAGGGCGAGATCAGCCCGACCTGGCAGACGAACAGCGCCCCCGCGATGCCCGCCATGCCCGCCGACAGCGCGAACACCAGCGTCTTCAGCGTGACCGGGTTGTAGCCGAGGAAGCGCACCCGGTTCTCGTCGTCGCGCATCGCCACGAGCAGGCGCCCGAAGCGCGACTGCGTGAGCCGCCGGCAGAGGAGGTAGAGCGCCCCCAGGCAGAAGAGCGTCACGAAGTAGAGCACCGTCTGCGTCCCGGCTCCACCCCGCGCGAAGCCGAAGATCGTCTTCAGGTTCGTGATCCCGTTCGTGCCGCCGGTGATCGCCTGCTGGCCGATGAACAGGATCGACGCGATCAGCGTGAGCGCCTGCGTGATCAGCGAGAAATACACCCCCTGGACGCGGCTGCGGAACACGAGATAGCCCACCGCGCCCGCGATCGCCATCGGCACGATCACCACGGCGCAGAGCGCCACGGCCGGCGAGCGGAACGGCTCCCAGAAGAGGGGCAGCGCCTCGAGGCCGCTCCAGCTCATGAAGTCGGGCAGGCGCCGGCCGGACGTCTCCAGCTTGAGGTACATCGCCATCGCGTAGCCGCCGAGGCCGAAGAAGAGCCCCTGCCCGAGGCTCAGCATGCCGCCGTAGCCCCAGATGAGGTCGAGCCCGAGCGCGACGATGGCGTACGTGAGGAACTTGCCGAGCAGGTTCAGGCGGAAGTCAGAGAGCACGAGCGGCGCGGCGAGCAGCGGCAGCGCCACGGCGAGCGGCGCTCCCCAGGTCCAGACGAAGTTGCGAAGGGCAGAGTCTCGAGGGGCCATGTCCGTGTCCTCTTTATCGAGTGCGCAGGGCGAGCAGGCCAGTCGGCCGCCACTGCAGGAAGGCGATCACCAGCGCGAAGACGAGCGCCTTGCCGAGCGACGCCGTCGTCGACAGCTCGAGCAGCGTGTTCGCCACGCCGATCACGAGCGCCGCCACCGCCGTGCCGGGCAGCCGCCCGAGGCCGCCGAGGATGACCACCATGAAGGCGTCGACGATGTAGTTCGTCCCGAGCGACGGCCCGATCGAGCCGAGCTGCGTCAGCGCGCACCCGGCGACCCCCGCGAGCCCCGCGCCGAGCGCGAACGTCGCGGCGTCGACACGGCGCGTGCGCACGCCGAGGCACGCGGCCATCTGCCGGTTTTGCATCACGGCCCGCAGCCGCCTGCCGCTCGGGGAGCGGTGCAGGTACGTGTAGACGGCGCCGATGCACGCGATCACGAGGGCGATGAGGAAGACGCGCTTGTAGGGCAGCTGCACCCCGCCCGAGAGCGCGACGCCGCCGCTCAGCCACGACGGGCTCGACACCTGCACGTTCGACGCGCCGAACAGGCTCCGCGCCGCCTGCTGCAGCACGAGGCCGACCCCCCACGTGGCGAGCAGCGTGTCGAGCGGCCTGCCATAGAGGAAGCGCACGATCGAGAGCTCGAGCAAGAGCCCGAGCAGGCCGGCCACGAGGAACGAGGCCGGCAGCGCGAGCAGGAACCACACCCCGGCCTCCGTCCCGCCGACGAGCGGCGCGAGGTGGTGCCCGACGATGTACGTGGTGTAGGCCCCCGCCATGATGAACTCGCCGTGGGCCATGTTGATCACGTTCATCAGCCCGAACGAGAACGCGAGGCCCATCGAGATGAGCAGGAGGATCGATCCCAGGCTCAGACCGTTGAAGGCGTGGAGTAGAACTTCGTTCATCTGGAGCACCGAACAGGCTGAAACGCCGCGCAAGAGGGGTTGGGGCCGGAGAGGACAGCGCGAACCATGACGACGACCCGTGCTCTCCGTGCCTCCGTGGTCTGGTCTTCGGGCTTCTCGGGAGGACCGTCAGGGCGAGAGGAGGAGAGAGCGACCTCCCGGCGGTGCTCCCGCCCTGACGGCCCGGCGACCGGCCTCCTCGGCCGTCGCGCCGCTACTTCGCGGCCAGCTCCTTCGCCCAGGTGTACGCCGTGAGGTACGGATCCGGCTGGATCGGCTTGCCCGAGCTCCAGACCTCGTCGATGAGGCCGTCCTTCCGGACCATGCCGATGCGCACCGTCTTCCAGGTGTGCTGGTTCTTGCCGTCGAGCCGGACCAGGCCCTCGGGCGCGGCGTACTCGATGCCTCCGGACTGCACGGCCTCCTTCACCTTCGCGACGTCCGTCGACTTCGCCTTCTCGACCGCCAGCTTCCACAGGAAGACCCCGAAATAGCCCGCTTCGATGGGGTCGTCGGTCACGCGCGCGGCGCCGTATTTCGCCTTGTACGCGTCGACGAACCTCTTGTTCTCGGGGGTGTCGGTGGTCTGGTAGTAGTTCCACGAGACGAGGTGTCCGGCGATGTTGTCGGCGCCGATGCCGCGCACCTCCTCCTCGGCGACGCTCACGGAGAGTACCGGCACCTTGTCGGCGGTGTAGCCGGCGTCCTTGAACTGCTTGAAGAACGCGACGTTGCTGTCGCCGTTCAGCGTGTTGAAGATCGCGTCCGGCTTGGCCGCGGCGATCTTGCTGATGATCGTGCTGACCTCGGTCCCGCCGAGCGGCAGGTACTCCTCGCCGGCGAGCTCGCCGCCCTTGGCCGCGAGCTGGGCCTTGATGATCTTGTTGGCCGTGCGCGGAAAGACGTAGTCGGAGCCGAGCAGGTAGATGCGCTTCTTGCCCTTCTCGAGCAGGTAGTCGACCGCGGGGACGATCTGCTGGCTCGGCTCGGCGCCGGTGTAGAAGATGTTGGGCGACTGCTCCAGGCCCTCGTACTGGACCGGGTAGAACAGGAGGCCGTTCAGCTCCTCGAACGAGGGCAGCATCGCCTTGCGGCTGGCGCTGGTCCACCCGCCGAACACGACCGCCACGCCGTCCTGCTGGATGAGCTTCCTGGCCTTCTCGTTGAACGTCGGCCAGTCGCTGGCGCCGTCCTCGATCACCGGCGTGAGCTGCTTGCCGAGCACGCCGCCCGCCTTGTTGATCTCCTCGATGGCGAGGAGCGTCGCGTCCTTGACCGCCACCTCGCTGATCGACATGGTGCCGCTCAGCGAGTGGAGCACGCCGACCTTGATGGTGGCGCCGTCCGCGGCGGCCGCCGCGGGCGCCCCGGGCGCCGCGCCCGGCGCCGCCGTCTCCTCGCCTCCCTTGCCGCACGCGGAGAGCAGGGCTGCGCCGGCGAGGGCCGCCGCCGCCATGCAGAGCGCCCGCCTCGAGGAGACCGCCGCCGGCCGCTCCTCAACGCCCAACCCAGACGTGAACATATTCAACGCATCCTCCTTGAGTGCCGGGAACCCGTTCAATGCCCTGCATCGACGCGGCGCGGCGAACCGACTGCACAAGAGCCGTTGGGAAGCTCGGGAGTCAGCGACTGCGCTGTGAGGCTCCCGGCTGGACACCGGAGGACCGTCCTGCGCAGCAGGATCGGCCCTCGGAGAGGGGCCAGCGACACCACGTCGTGGTGAAATGTCTTATGCCCAGCGCCATGTTTCCTCGAGGTTTCGCCGAGATGAAATGTCGGCCGGCCGGGCAGGAGCTGCGCGCTTTCCGCAGGTCGTTTGGATCCTCGATCACAAAGCGAGCTTCTCGCTCCGGCGCCGGCGCGGCGCGCACGGACGGAGCCCTGCCCTGGGCGCGCGACCGCGCGCGCCCAGGGCAGGACGCGCGGCTGGAAACGCGGCTGGACAGGCCCGGCGGAGCACCTGTGTCGCTCGCCGCGACACGGTGTGGGGAGCTCTGGCCGCCGCGCGCACGAGCGCTGAGCCCCCCGGCGCTGTCGTGAGCTGTCGTGAGCAGTCGTGAGCAGTCGTGACGAGGTGTTCTCTCCAGTGCGGAGAAAAAACTGTATCAAGGGCGGTAGATGCCGAGTACACTCGTGGACGCTGTCTGCGCCCTGTGCTCGGTCGACACGGAGGGCAGGCGGGGTGGAGCGTATGAGAAGCACGAATCACTTGCCCGGTGAGGAAGAGCGGCGAGCTTCGGTCGGCGGCGCGGCGCCGACGAGCGTTGCGGCCGGGCCGCGCGACGAGAACTCGGTGGTGATCTCCCTGAGCGCGCTGCTCGCGGTGGAGGACGCCGCCGCCGAGAAGGCGGCCAGCGCGCGGGCCGATCAAGGCGCGAGGAGCTCCGGGATGGTGGATATCCACGGGCTGGCCGCCGGCGACGAACAGCAGCGCAGCAGCTATCTGGATCTCTTCCCTTTCGGCGCGCCCGAGCTGCCGGCGTTCAGGCCCCCTGATCTCACGCCGGTGCCGTCCGAGGTCCCGATCGACCTGCGCCCCCCGGCCGCGCGGCGGGCAGCGGTCGTGCGTTATGGAGCCATGGGCCTTGTCGGGGCTGCCGTCGTCGCCAGCGCTGTGTGGCTCGGCGCCCCGCGCGAGACGCTCCTCGCCGCGGCGCAGCCCGGCGTGCGGTACGCGGCGGGCGCCGCGCTGACGCGCCTGCCGAAGGTGGAGCTGAAGGCCGCGACCGCGGCGGCTCCGGTGAAGCAGGGCGACAAGGCGCGCGAGCGCGCCGCCCGCGGCGCGAAGGCGCGGCCCGCCGCCACGTCAGGCGGGGACAGGGCGACGGCGAAGCGCGCCGCCGAGAGCCGCGCCCCGGCCGCCGCCGCGCCGCCCAGCCCGGGCGGCGCGCGCGCGGCGAGCGACCCCTGCAAGGGCGACCTCGACTGCGCCATGCGGCGCGCGGCCGGCGGCTCCTAGCCAGGCCGGCGGAGGCTCGCCCCCGTCCGGCCGATATCCCATCAGCGTTCGGCCGATATCCTATCAGCGAGCTCTGCCGCTCGACTCCACGGTTGACTTCGGCTGGTAGTCGCCTCCGCGAGCTCTGCCGCTCGACTCCACGGTTGAATTCGGCTGGTAGTCGCGCCTGAGCTCGCCACATCCATTCTCGCCACATCCCCTGGAGAGCAGGTTATCCGCGCGGTGGTGCTGGAGCTCCCGCATCGCTGCCGTGCTAGCCTGGATTTTCACCGAGATAGTTCGCCTAACGGCGCAGCATGAGTCCGTCCCTCCGGCGCGGTAACCGGCAGACGCGGTTTCACGCGGAACGGCGTGAGCCAGGCAAGCGGTGGCATCAAGGGCGCCATGAGGGAAAAGGGTGCGCTATGGGCGAATTTCTCGTCCGTCAGCTTCTCCCCCTCGATGGACGTAGTTGATGCGTTGACAGCGCAGATCAGCCTTGAAATCCAGCAAAAATCGGCTTCATTCCCTCTCGATGCTGCTCTCCTCACCTTGACGAGATCCCTTATGTGTGGGTCACGTTTTTCGCGATGAGCGCACCCACTCCACTAACTGACCCCGCCCGCTTCTTCCTGGCGCCTACCCAGGCGCGGCACCGCCAGTACGAGGCGCTGCGCGCCTACTTTGTGGAGCATCGCTCGAGTGCCGAGGTCGCGCAGACCTTCGGCTACACGCCCGGCTCGTTCCGCGTGCTCTGCCATCAGTTCCGCCACGATCCTGACCGTGCCTTCTTCACCTCGCCGATGCGCGGCCCGCACGAGCAGCCGAAGAAGTCCCGTGCCCGGCGCCTGATCATCGCGATGCGCAAGCGCAACCTGTCGATCTACGACATCGCCGAGGAGCTCCGGAGCCAGCACATCGAGCTCAGCCCCACGGCCGTCACCGAGGTGTTGCGCGAGGAAGGCTTCTCCAGGCTGCCGCGTCGCAAGGAGGACGAGCGCCCCGCCAGGACGCGCCCCGACCGCGCCAGCCGTGCCGATGTCCGCAATTTTCAGCTCGTCCCTGCGACGTTCGAGAGCCATGTCGGCGGCTTGTTCGTGCTCCTGCCGCTGCTCGTCAAGCTTGGCTTTGAGCGGCTCGCCGACGAAGCTGCCCTGCCTGGCTCGAAGGCGATCCCGGCGACCCACGCGCTGCTCGCGGCCCTCGCGTTGAAGCTGACGTCCATCGAGCGTAAGAGCCACGTGATGGACCTGGTCTTCGACCAAGGCCTGTCACTCTTCGCGGGGCTCAACGTCATTCCGAAGACGACCTTCCTCGCGCAGTACTCCGATCGGCTGGGACGCTCGAACTCCGTCCGACTGCTGCGCGGCTGGCTCGATCACCTGCGCGCTCATCTCGCGCTCGCGGGCGCGTCGTTCAACCTCGACTTTCACGCCGTTCCCTTCTTCGGGCAGGACGAGTTCGTCGAGCGCCACTACCTTTCCAAGCGCAGCCGCCGCGACAAGGCCGTGCTCACCTTCATCGCCCAGGACGCCGACACCGACGTGCTCTGCTACGCCAACGCCGACCTGCGCAAGGGAGAGGAGAGCGATGAGGTCCTGCGCTTCGTCGACTTCTGGAAGAAGACGCACGGCAAGGTGCCCCCGCACCTCGTGTTCGACTCGAAGCTCACCACCTACAAGAACCTGAGCCGCCTGGATGCCCAGGGGATCACCTTCGTCACGCTGCGCCGCCGCACGGATGTCCTTAAGCGCCACGTGCTGAACGCACCGGCCGCAGCCTGGCGCCGAGTGGAGCTCGATGTACCGCACCGCAAGTTTCGCAACCCGAAGGTCCTCGACGAAACGATCCGGCTGGGCAAGGACTATCCAGCGCCGATCCGGCAGATCTGCGCGCGCGATCTCGGTCACGACGAGCCCACGGTCCTGCTGACCAACGACACCCGCTCGACGCCGCGCACGATCCTCGAGCGCTACGCTCGGCGCATGCTGATCGAGAACAACCTCGAGGACCAGGTCCACTTCTTCCACGTCGATGCGCTGTCGTCCGCGGTGGCCATGAAGGTCGACTTCGACGTGACCTTGACCGTCATCGCCACCGGCCTCTACCGGCTGCTCGGCAAGCACCTGCACGGCTTCGAGCACGCCAAGGCGCGGCAGATCTTCCGCCGCTTCCTCGACACGACGGCGAGGGTCGAGGTCAGCCCGCAGCGCGTTCACGTGCGCCTTCCTCGTCGGGCTCACAACCCCATGCTGCTCGAGTCCGGCTTGCTCGCGACGCCCGTCGCTGTCCCCTGGTGGGGAGGAGCTTCGCTCGAGGTCGCGTTCCCCTGACCGGTGTCAGTGGCCTTTATGTTAACCGATCTTCTGCTGTGAAAATCCAGGCTAGTGTCTGTTTCTGCTGCAAAAAGCCGTTGACGGCTGAATTGGCACACGCGTACCCACCTCACGCACAGCTTGCGTGAACGTGCGCTCTTCACGTGTTCGAGCGGCGCGTGGGCGCAGCGGTGAGCACGCAGCAGATACCATCACGAAAATTTCTGGTGTAGGAACAGAACCCGGCGCCCACCGCGGCGCTGAAGTGCAGAGGAAGGGCTGCCGGGCGGCGTCGCTCGACGTGTCCTTCATCACGAGCAGCGCAACCTTTGTTGGTCGGAGGATAGAGTCATGAAAGCTCTTGGTTTTGCGGCGATTCTGGTCAGCGTGTGCGCGATGGCGGCATGTAAGGTCGGCGACGGCACCGGCTCCGGGGGCGCGGGCGGCGACGGCGGCTCTGGCGGCTCGGATACGACCACGACCACCACGAGCGGCACCGGTGGCGAGGGCGGTGAGGCCGGCGGCACGGGCGAAGGCGGCGGCGGTGAGTGCGCCGAAGCGGCCGCGGAAGAGTGCGACGATTGCTGTGATACGGCGTTCCCGGAAGAGTACGAAGCCCTCAATAGCCACGGGTTCTGGGAGTGCGGGTGTGTCGCGGACTCGCCGTGCGCCGAGGTGTGCGATACCACCGATGCCACGACCGACGCGTGCCTCGACGACGGCACCGTGACCCTGGAGGTGCAGAACGCCGACTGCGTGCAGTGCCTGAACGAGGTCGATCCGAGCGATGCGTGCTACGAGGCCGCCACGTCCGCCTGCGACGAGGATGAGAACTGCAAGCCCTATCTCGGCTGCCTGCTCTCCTGCCAGTGACAGATCGCGATCGCTGAGCTAGCGCCGCGCACCAGGGATCCTGGGGCGACCAGCGCCGGCCGGACGGGACAGGTGACCTCCAGCAGGTCGCCTGTTCCTGTTTTTGTCAGGGTTTCTCTGGCTCTGCCGGCTCCGCCGGCGCGGCCCTGCCAGACGCCGTCCGACTCCCTACGGCGCCAGCCGGACCAGCAGGACGTCTTCCGCGGTCGAATGGGCGCCGGCGCCGTCGAGGTCCACGCTCCCGTCCACGGTCCCCGCGAGCAGGACGTGGCCGCGGTCCACGAACGCCGCCACGCCCGCCGCGGACCGGCTCCCGCCGCTCTCCCCCGGGCCGGGGCCGAGCCGCTTGCTCCACACGTGGCGCCCCTCGGCGTCGAGCCGCGCCACGACGATGTCGCTGCCGGCGCCGTCGAGCGGCCCGCCGCCGAGGTCGGTCGGTCCGCTGGCGTCGCCGGCCAGGACGAGCCCGCCGTCCGCCTCGATCGCGAGGCGCGGCGGCCGCTCCGCCCGGTAGGACCGGCTGAAGCGGTGCTCTCGCGCGACCCCGAGCTCGGCCACGAACGCCGAGACCCCGTCCGAGAAAAGGGTGCTGCTCCCCAGATCGAGCAGCCCCTCGAACGTCCCGCTCAGCGCGATCTCGCCGCCCGGCCCGATGTCGATGTCGCCCCCGCGCTGCTGGCGGCCGTCGCCGAAGGCCAGCGACGCGATGTGATCGCCGCGCTCGTCGAGCTTGGCCAGGAACACGTCGCTCATCCCCGCCGACGAGAGCCGGGGCGCCTCCTCGCCGAACTGCACCTCGGCCTCGAAGCTCCCCGTCAGGACCACGTCGCCGCGCCCGTCCACCGCCACGCCCGTCGGCTCCTGCGCCCCCGCGCCCCCGAACTCCCGGGTCCAGAGCAGCACGCCCGCCGCATTGAGCCTGGACACCGCCACGTCGCTCCCGCCGGGCTCCTCCACCGCCGACGCGACGACGACCTCGCCCGCCGCCGAGACAGCGATGGCCTGCGGCCTGCCCGGGGGGAGCATCGTCCCCCAGCGCACCCTGCCCGTCGCGTCCAGCTTGACCACGAACCCGCGCGGCGCGGCCGCGGTGAGCCCGGCCGCGCCCATCACCCCCTCGAGCTCGCCCGTGACCGCGACCTCGCCCTCGGGGTCCACCGCGAGCGCCTGCAGCGAGCCTTGCCCCTCGTCGATGAGCCGCCGCGTCGTCCACGCCACGGCGCCGTCCGCCTCGATCCGCGCCACGAAGATGTCCTGCTCGGCGCCTGTCGCGACCTGCCCGGCGCCGAGGTCGAGGGAGCCCTCGAACTCGCCGCCCAGGATCGCGAAGCCGCCGCCGCCGGCCGCGAGCGCCCGCGCCCGCTCCTGGCCGGCGCCGCCGAGGAGCCCGCCGGGTGGCCCGCCGGGGAGCACCGCGCCGCAGTCGCCTCCGCCGCTGCAGTCGTCGTCCTCCGGCGTCGCGCAGTCCTCGGCGCGCGGCGTGACCTCGCCGGCACACTCGCCCCACCGGCCGTCGGCCCCGCACGTCCGCTGGCCGGCGCTGCACGCGCCGACGTCCGCGGTCCCTGGCGGCCCGCCGTAAGGGCACGGCTCGATCGTCCCGGGCTCGCAGGCGCAGATCTCGCCGCCGGCCGCGGGGCCGCCGCGCCCGGCGCTGCCCTCGTCCGCCTCGTCGACCGCGCCGTCGCAGTCGTCGTCGGCCGCGTTGCCGCAGCGCTCCGGCGCGGGCGTCACCTCGCCCTCGCAGGGGCCGTAGCTGTCGCCGGCGGCGTTGCACCGCTTGAGGCCGATCATGCAGGCGCCGACGCCCTCGGTCGCCGGCGGCCCGCTGTAGCAGGCGACGGCGGAGAGCGGGTCGCAGCGCTCCTCCACGAGGATGCCGTCCTCCAGCCCGAGCAGCGCGTTGCACCCGGCGCAGCCGAGCGCCACGAGCGAGAGCCGCGTGCCGATCCCGATCGAGCCGCGCGCGCCCATGTCAGTAGCTCCCGCCCACGACGAGCGAAAAGGCGCCGGGGCCGGCCGCGGCCGCGGCGGTCGTCGCGGCGCGGCGCGCGGGCGCGCCGGCGGCGCTGGAAGGCGCGGTCCAGAACAGCAGGCCGGCCGCGAGCAGCGCGGCCGTGCCGGCCGAGAAAGCGATCGTCGAGGCGGTGCCGGCGGCCTGCGCGTCCTCCCGCAGCGCGACCCCGGCGGCGTCGCATCGGCTCCGCGCGTCGCAGTGGCCCCGGTTCGAGGCGTCCCGGCGGGCGAGCGCCTCCGCGCCGAACACGGCGCCGAGGCCGAGCCCCACGAGGCCCGCGCCGCCGCTCGCGAGCGCGATCACCCGCTGCGCGGGCCAGCCGCCGTCGCCGTCGCCCTGGCCGGCGATCGTCAGGACCGCGGGCGCCTGCCGCCGGGGGCCCGGCGGCGCCGCGGCGCGCGCGCGGGCGGGCGGTCCTTGTTGTTCCTGCTCCAGGACGGGCACGTCGACGACCACGCGCGCGCCGTCCGGCGGCACGGCGCGCACGAGCGACCAGCGCTTCCTGCCGGGCGCCCGCGCCTCGATCGTGTGCGTCCCCGGATCGACCGGGAGCGCCTGGCCCCACTGCGCGGGTGCGACCGGCACGCCGTCGCGCCGGATCTCCAGCCCCGGCGCCGCGGCCGCGCCAGCCGCGGGCACCGCGATCGTCATCCGCGAGAGCCGCGGCTCGAGCGCCGCCGCGAGCGCGGCCGCGCGCGCCGCGCGGGGGTCGCCGGAGCTCTTCGCGATGGCCGCGGCCTCGTTGAAGACGTTCCAGGCACCCGCGGTCCTGCCCGCGCGCGCGAGGCACTCGCCGAGCCGCAGGAGGAGGTTGATCGCCGTCGGATCGAGCGTCCTGCCTTGCTCGAGCACGGCGCACGCCTCGGCGATGCGCCCGCCCTCGAGCAGCTGTCGCGCGACCCGGTACAGCGCGAGCACCTGCTCCTTGTGGCCTGCGCCGGTCTGGCCTGCGCCGGTCTGGCCTGCGCCGGGTTGACCCGCGCCTGGCTGGCCTGCGCCGGGCTGCTTGGCGCCGGGCTGGCCCGCGCCCGGCTCGGTGGCGGTGCCGCTCGCCGGGGCGAGCGACAGCGACAGCGCCGCGACGGCGCAGGCGAGGCCCCGCGGGAGCGAGCAGCCGATCTTCGTTCGATCTCCTCGGCGCATGGCGATCACCAGGGGCTGTCCGAAGCGCCTGCGGGCGCGGCCTCGGCGCCGCGGCCGGGCGCTTCCCCGGCGGCCGGGGCGCTGTCCGGCCGCAACGCCGGGCCTGTGGGCGCCGCCGCCGCCCCGGCAGCCGCGGGGGCGGCGGGGGCCGTCGAGGGCGCGTCCTGCGGCGCAGGCCGCTGCGGAGGCCGATTGCGCGCCGCGGAGGCCGTCGAGGGCGCGTCGCCGGCGGTCGCGGGGGGCTCCTGTCGATCCGACCGCCCCGGCCGCCCCTGCGGCGCTGCCGGGCCCGCCGAGGTCCCGGACGCCAGCGCCGCGCGAGCCGGCGCGCGCGGCGCCCGCGCGGAGCTCGCCCGCGCGGGCGCCGCGTCCCTCGCCGGCAGGACGAGGCCGGCCGCGCCGCACGCGGCCAGGGGCGCCTCCCTGGGGTCCGCCGGGGACGCGCCGCCCGCGCTGCCCGCGCCGTGCAGCGCGCCGTCAGCCGGCTCGCCGGGCGCCTGCGGCCCGGAGGCCATGGCGGTCGCCTGCGGCTCCTGGGCGAGCCCCTGCGGCACCCCCGCGAGGTGCTGCGCCACGGCGCCGTCGGCCCAGGTGGACCCCGCCGCGCGCGGCCACCCGGACGGCAGGACCGCCGCGGCCAGCGCGGCGCTCGCGGAGAAGGCGCCGGCCGCGGCCGCGAGCCACGCCCGCCTGGGGTGGCGGACCTCGGGCCTCCGCGTCTCGGGCGGCCGGACGGCCGTCGTGGGCGGGCTCTCGTCCAGCCACGTGAACGTCGGCTGGCTCCGGTGGACCGCCGTGGGCAGCGTCGCGTCGGGCGGCCCGCTCAGCGCGAACGGCGCGAGCGCGGCGGCGAGCTCGCGGGCCGAGCCCGGGCGGCCGGCCCGGTTCTTCTCGAGGCAGCGCATCACGATCTCCTCGAACCCCTCGGGCAGATCGGCGCGCGCGCTCCGGAGCGGCCGGGGCGCCTGCTCCGACACGACCAGCACGAGCTGCTCCAGCGTCTCCGCGCCGAACGGCAGCGCGCCGCTCACGAGCTGGTAGAGCACGACCCCGAGCGCCCACAGGTCCGCGCGCAGATCGACGTCCTTGGGCGTGAGCATCTGCTCGGGCGCCATGTAGCGGCGCGAGCCCATGACCGACCGCGCCGTCGTCATCTCGAGCCCGTCGTCCTCGGGCTTCGCGCACGTGAACTTCGCGACGCCGAAGTCGAGCACCTTGACGAGCGGCGTGCCGTCGGTCCGGTACGTCAGGAACAGGTTCGCGGGCTTGAGGTCCCGGTGCACCATCCCGAGCGCGTGCGCCTCGATCAGGGCGACGCAGGCCTGACGGACGTACTCGGCCGCCTCGTCGATCGGGAGCGGCCCGCGGCGCTCCACGATCG
This sequence comes from Sorangium sp. So ce1128, assembly GCA_051717205.1. Lineage (GTDB taxonomy): Bacteria > Myxococcota_A > Polyangia > Polyangiales > Polyangiaceae > Sorangium. The sequence goes on along the minus strand of CP181432.1, from coordinate 10,717,450 downwards.
AGCGGAGGTCGTTGCCCGAGAGGTGCTCCATCACGATGAACGGCACAGGCAGCCCGATCCCCGGCCTCGGCGCGAGCGCGCCCAGGTCGTAGACCCGCGGCACGTGCTCGGTCTTCAGCCGGAACATCCCGCGCGCCTCGCGCTGGAACCGCCTCAGGAGCGCCGCATTGCCGCAGTACTCCGCCCGCATGAACTTGATCGCCACGAGCTCGCCCAGCGACAGGTGCCGCGCCGCGACGACAGCCCCCATCCCGCCGATCCCGAGCAGCCGCTCGACCCGATAGCGGTCCGCGATGACCTCGCCGCAGTGCACCGGCACCACTCCCTCTTCATCGCTCACCACGCGCCCCCCAACTCCGTCGCTCTGAGATTGCAGAACGGCCAGCCACGATCTCGGACCGGGTTCCTTGCAGGGCCACGCTCGACGCGCTTGCCGCAGGTGTCTGGCGAGATTCGATTCTCCTGAGAGGCAAGGCGTCGCGTCGCCTGTCGAATTTTCCGGCGTGCCTGTGGGCGCGTGGAGGTGCTCTCCGTTCGTCGTGGGCGCCCCGGAGGCCGCCTCCGCGCCGCCGCGCCGTCGCGCCTCCTGCCGCGCCGCGCGTGCCGGCGGCGCGCCGCGATCGAGGGGCGCGGTTCCTTTTCGGCGTGCATTGCGTTAGAGGCGTGCCGTGTCCGCCTCTCCCGTCCTGGTCTGCCGCGGCCTGGTGAAGCGCTACGGCGACGTCGTGGCCGTGAACGGGCTCGATCTCGAGGTGCGGCGCGGCGAGTGCTTCGGCCTGCTCGGCCCGAACGGCGCGGGCAAGACGACCACGGTGGAGATCCTCGAGGGGCTGACCCGCCCCGACGCCGGCGAGGTCGAGGTGCTGGGCGAGCGCTGGGTCGGGGACGGGATCGCGCTGCGCGCGCGGCTGGGCATCCAGCTCCAGGAGACGCGCTTCCCGGACAAGCTCCGGGTCGGCGAGGTGATCGCGCTCTTCCGCAGCTTCTACCCGCGCGGGCTCGACCCGGCGGACGCGCTGCGCCGCGTTTCCTTGCAGGAGAAGGCGGGCGCGTACGTCCGCGGGCTGTCGGGCGGGCAGAAGCAGCGGCTGTCGCTCGCCTGCGCGCTCGTGGGCGACCCGGAGGTGCTCTTCCTCGACGAGCCGAGCACCGGCCTCGATCCGGCGTCGCGCCGCGAGATCTGGGGCGTCGTCGAGGACCTGAAGGCGCGCGGCCGCACCGTCCTCCTGACCACGCACTACATGGAAGAGGCCGCGCGCCTCTGCGACCGCGTGGCGATCGTCGACCGCGGGCGGGTGCTCTCGCTCGGCACGCCGGCGGCGCTCGTGGCCTCGCTGGGCGCCGAGCACGTCGTGGAGATCGACGTGAGCAGCGAGATCGCCGAGGAGGAGCTCGAGGCGCTGCCCGAGGTGGAGGCCGTGCGCGTCGGGCACGGGACGCTCCGGTTGACGGTGCGCGACGTGGCGCGCGCGCTCCCGCCGCTGCTCGCGCTCTGCGCGGCGCGCGGCGTCGAGGTGAGGCGGCTCACGACGCACCACGCGAGCCTGGAGGACGTGTTCATGGCGCTCGCCGGGCGGAAGCTCGCGGGCGAGGAGGCGGCGTGATGGCGCGGTGGCTCCGCTCCCTTCGCGCGGCGCCGCTCGCGCTCCTCATCCGGGCGCGCGTGGTGGAGTTCCTGCGCGAGCCCGAGGCGCTCTTCTGGATGTTCGTGTTCCCGATCCTGCTCTCGTCGGCGCTGGCGGTCGCGTTCAGGAACCAGCCCGCCGAGCCGGTGCTGGTGAGCGTCGAGGAGGGCGCCGGGGCCGAGCTGCGGCGGGCGGCGCTCGATGCGTCGGGGCAGGTCACCCCCAGGGTGGTCCCGCGGGAGCAGGCGCGGCAGGAGCTCCGGGCCGGCAAGGTAGCGCTCGTCGTGCTCGCCACCGATCCGCCCACCTACTGGTTCGATCCGACGCGGCCGGAGAGCCGCATCGCCCGGCTCGAGGTGGACGAGGCGCTCCAGCGCGCGGCGGGGCGCGCCGACGCCTTCCGCCCGGCCGCGCTGGAGGTGACCGAGAAGGGCTCGCGCTACATCGACTTCCTCGTGCCCGGGCTGCTCGGCATGAACGTGATGGCCACCGGGATCTGGGCGATCGGCTTCTCGATCGTGCAGCAGCGCATCGGCAAGCTCCTGAAGCTGTTCGTCGCGGCGCCGATGCGGCGCTGGCACCTCCTCGCGGCGCACCTCGGGGCGCGGCTCGTGTTCCTGGCGCTCGAGGTAATGGCCCTGCTCCTCTTCGCGGTCCTCGCGCTCGGCGTGCCGATCGCCGGCTCGCTCGCCGCGCTGGCGCTGGTCGTCGTGATCGGCGCGCTGTCGTTCGTCGGCATCGGCCTGCTGATCGCGGCGCGGCCGCGGACCCTCGAGGGCGTCTCGGGCCTGACCAACCTGGCGACGTTCCCGATGTGGATCTTCTCCGGCGTCTTCTTCTCGACCGAGCGCTTCCCCGGCGCGCTCCAGCCGTTCATCCAGGCCCTGCCCCTCACCGCGCTGAACGACGCGCTCCGCGGCGTGATGCTCGAGGGCACGCCGCTCGCCGCGCTCGCGCCCGATCTCGCGGTGCTGGCCTGCTGGGGCGTGGTCACCTTCGCCCTCGCCCTGAAGCTCTTCCGCTGGGAGTAGCCCGGGCCGGGCTCGCGGTGGGCCGGGCTGCCCCTCCGGGCGGGTGTTTCCCTGCCAGCAATGCTTCCGCAGCGCCGGCCCGTCCGCTGCTGCCCTCGCAGCACGCCGCCGCGGGGGAGGGGACGTGTTTCGCCCTCCGCCGCCGCGCCCGTGGCTCCGCCTCCGGGCACGCCGCTTGCGGTGCGCGCGGCGGCGAGCGGCAGCACGCCCGCGCGTCCGCGCGCGAACGCGAGGAACGAGACCGAGGACACCCATGAGCGACAATCAGCGGAAGATCCGTCTGGGCGCCTTTCTGCCTGGCGCCGGGCACCACGTGGCGGCCTGGCGGCACCCGGACGCGCAGGCGGACGGCGGCATCAACCTGGAACATTACAAGCGCATCACCCAGACGGCGGAGCGGGCGAAGTTCGACGCCGTGTTCCTCGCGGACGGGCTCGCGCTGCAGAACCGGCCGGGGGCGAAGGGCCGCACCGCTTACGGCGCGAGCTTCGAGCCGGTCACGCTCTTCTCCGCGCTCGCGACCGTCACCGAGCGCATCGGCTTCATCGCCACGGCGTCCACCACGTACGAGGAGCCGTACCTTCTGGCCCGCAAGTTCGCCTCGCTGGACCACATCAGCCAGGGGCGGGCAGGGTGGAACGTGGTCACCACCGGCGGGGGCGAGGCCGCGGGGAACTTCGGGCTCGAGGCGCACCCCGACCATGCGCAGCGCTACGCGCGGGCGCGCGAGTTCGTCGATGTCGTCACCGGCCTCTGGGACAGCTGGGAAGACGACGCCTTCCTCCGCGACAAGGCGTCCGGGGCCTACTACGACCCGGACAAGCTGCACACGCTCGATCACAAGGGGAAGTTCTTCTCCGTCCGCGGGCCGCTCAACATCCCGCGTCCGCCCCAGGGTCACCCGGTGATCGTGCAGGCGGGGTCGTCCGAGGCGGGCAGGGAGCTCGCGGCGGAGACCGCGGAGGTGATCTTCACGGCGCAGCAGACCCTTGAGGACGCGCAGGCCTTCTACGCCGACGTCAAGGGCCGGATGGCCAGGTACGGGCGCCACCCGGACCAGCTGAAGATCATGCCGGGGGTGTTCCCCGTGGTCGCCAGGACGGAGTCGGAGGCGAGGGCGAAGTACCAGCAGCTGCAGGACCTCATCCTGCCGGAGGTCGGGCTGTCGCTGCTCTCGGGGCTCTCGGGCGGGGTCGACCTGTCGGGGTATCCGGTGGACGGGCCGCTGCCGGATCTGCCGGAGACCAACAACAACAAGAGCCGGCAAGCGCTGATGTTCGACATCGCCCGCAAGCGCAACTTCACGATCAGGGAGCTTTACCTCTGGGTGGCGGGGGCGCGCGGGCACTGGACGATCGTGGGCTCGGTGGAGCAGATCGCGGACCAGCTGGAGGCCTGGTTCACGCAGGGGGGCGCCGACGGGTTCAACGTGATGCCGCCGTGGCTCCCGGGCGGCCTTACCGACTTCGTGGAGCTGGTGATCCCGGAGCTGCGGCGACGGGGCCTGTTCCGGACCGAGTACGAAGGCCGCACGCTGAGGGAGAACCTCGGGCTGGCCCGGCCGGCGAACCGCCACGCGGACAAGACGAAGTCGCAGGCCTCGGCGGCCTGAAGCCGCGTCCTCCGGGCGAGGGGCGCCCTGCCGCGAGCGACGCATCGTGAGCGCGCCCCACCGCGTCAGGCGCTCTCCCCCGGCCGGCCCGTCGGCTCGATGCTGGGCGCGAGGTAGCGACACACCGCCTTTTTCGCCTCCTCGACGTAAAGAGCGCCCTGTTGCTCGTCCTGCTGTGCGGCGAGGGCGAGCAGCGTCGAGGCGATGTACAGCGTGCTCCGCGCGACGACGCGCCGCTTGGCAGGCGCGAGCGCCGGCGTCAGCGGCGAAAGGATCGCCTCGACGCGCGCCGAGAACTCGTCCCCCCACGCGGCGCCCGTCGAGAGCAGCGCGCCGGAGAGCAGCGCGCCGAACCACAGCTCCCGGTAGCCCGGCTCCGTCCGGTAGAACGTCGCGAGCGCGTCGATCCAGCGCTCGGTCAGCTCGCGCCACGGGCCCGGCGGCGCCTCGGCCAGCACGGCCTCGGTCCGCGCCCACAGCCGCTCCAGGTAACGCCCCGTCAGCGCGTGGAGCACGGCCTCCTTGTTCGGGAAGAACTCGTAGACCGAGCCGATGGACGTCCGCGCCCGCGCCGCGATGGCGTTCGTGGTGACCGCGTCGATCCCGCGCGACGCGAGCAGCGCCGCCGTCGCGTCGAGGATCCGCTCCCTGCGCCGCTGGCTCCTCGCCTGCAGCGGGACCCGGCGGGGCGCGTTCGGCGGCGACTTCTTGCGCTTCGTGGCCACGCGCCGAGCGTACTTGACAACCTGAGCAAAAGCTCGATTATAACCGAGTGAAAGCTCAGCTTTTGGAGCGGCTCGGCCAGATCGGGCAGAACGAGCAGCCCGGCGCGGCGCCGCTCGGCGCTGTGCCGGTCGGTGAAGCCGCCGGGCGAGCGGCCGCGCCTCGCCTTGGCTGGCCGGGGCTCGTCGCGGTCGCTGCCGCGACGCTCGCCTACGGCGCGTACCCGTTTGCCGCGGCGGACCGCGTCCTCGGCCTGGCCTGCTTCGGCGTCGCGCTCGCGTCCCTGCTCCTCGCAGCGCGGGCGTCGGGCCGCGCTGCGCTGCACGCGCCGCTCCTCGCGGTGCTCACGCTCGCGCCCGCGGCGGCGGGGCTCGTCCCGCCCTGGCCGATCCCGCTGGTCGCGCCGCTCGTCGTGTATGCGCTGCTCGCGCGCGCCGTGCCGGCGCTCCGGTCGTCGGCGCCGCGGCCGCGGCGCGGGGCGTTCGGGCCTCTGGTCCTCGGGTGGGTCGCGGCGATCGTCCTCGTCTCCGGGCTCGCGCTCGTGCTCTGGGTCCGGCTGATGCGGCCCGATCTGTCGCAGATCCGGGCCCTGATGCCGCCTGTCTCGCTGCCGCTGTTGCTCCTCGGCGGCCTCGGGTTCGCGCTGTTCAACGCGTTCCTCGAGGAGGCGGTCTTCCGCCTGGTGTTCCTCGAATCGCTGGACGCCGTCACGACCTCCGGCTGGACGGCGGTGCTCGTCCAGGCGGCTGCCTTCGGGCTCCTCCACCTGAACGGCTTCCCGAGCGGGGCGGTCGGCGTCGCCCTGGCGGCGATCTACGCGGTGATGCTCGGCCTGCTCCGGCGCCGCGCGGGCGGCCTCCTCGCGCCGTACGTGGCGCACGTCGCCGCCGATCTCACCATCTTCACGCTGCTGCTGACCTGGACGCGGTGACCCTTGGCTCCGCCTCTCTGTCGACGGGTCCGGCTGAGAAGCGAAACGCCAGGCTTCCTGTGCAGGCTGCTCGGAGCCCTTGCCGCTGACGGGCGGCGGAGTAGCGTCCGTGAGGGCACGCTGCCCCGCCCGAAGGCGCCAATGAGCATCCAGGTCCCCATCGGCATCGACGACTTCCGCCGGCTGCGCGAGCTGGGGCTCGAGTACATCGACAAGTCGCACCTGATCCAGGAGCTCCTGGACCGGCCCGGCACCGAGGTCGTCCTGCTCCCGCGCCCGCGGCGCTTCGGCAAGACGCTCAACCTCTCCATGCTGCGCTGCTTCTTCGAGCGGCACGCGGAGGATCTCTCCCCGCTGTTTCGTGATCTTCGCATCTGGCAGGCCGGCGAGCGCTACCGCGGGCACTTCCAGCGCTACCCCGTCATCCACCTGACCTTCAAGGGCACGAAGGCCGAGAGCCTCGATGCGTTCTGGGAGGCCGTACAGGACAGGATCGCGCGCCTCTTCGACGAGCACCGCGAGCTGCTCGACAGCGGCACGCTGAGCGAACGGGAGGCCCGGCGGTATCGCGCCGTGCTCGACGGCACGGCCAGCAGGATCGCCTACGAGACGGCGCTGCTCGACCTGTCGAGCTACCTCCGGCGCCGCCACGGCGAGCGCGTGGTCATCCTGCTCGACGAGTACGACGAGCCCCTCCACGCCGGGTATCTCCACGGCTACGCCGCGCAGGTGATCGGGTTCTTCCGTGCGTTCCTCACCGAGGGGCTCAAGGGCAACCCGCACCTGTTCAAGGCGGTGCTCACGGGCATCCTGCGCGTGGCCCGGGAGAGCATCTTTTCAGGGCTCAACAACGTGGCTGTCTACTCGCTGCTCGCGCCGGAGTTCGACACCTGCTTCGGCTTCACCGAGCCGGAGGTCGAGGCGCTGCTCGCGCGAGCCGGCCGGCCCGAACGGCTCCTGTCCCTGCGAGCCTGGTACAACGGGTATCTGTTCGGCAACACCGTCGTCTACAACCCCTGGAGCGTCCTGAACTTCCTCTCCCGGGAGGACGGGGAGCCCCAGCCCTACTGGGTGAACACGAGCTCCAACGATCTGGTGCGCGAGCAGCTCGAGCGGCGCGCGCTCGCGCTCGAGCCGGCCTTCGCGGCGCTGCTGGACGGGGGGAGCATCGAGCGGGTGCTCGACGAGAGCGTGCCGCTCGGGGAGCTCGACCGGAGCGACGAGGTGCTGTGGAGCCTCCTCGTCTTCACGGGCTACCTCAGGGCCGAGAAGCGCTCGCGCGGGTCGATGGAGCAGCCGTCCCACCTGCTCTCGATCCCGAACCGCGAGGTGCGCGGCGTGTACACGACGACCTTCCGCCGGTGGCTCGGCGCGCGCCTCGAGCGGCAGAGCGGCGGGCTCGACCGGCTGCTCGGCGCCCTGCTCGCGGGCGATGCGGAGCGCTTCGAGGCACAGCTCCAGGCGTTCGCGACCGACGTGCTGTCGTACCACGACACGGGCCGACCCGATCCCGAGCAGGTGCTCCAGGGCTTCGTGCTGGGGCTCCTCGCGGCGCTGGAGCCGGACTACCAGGTGCGATCGAACCGCGAGTCGGGGCGCGGTCGGCCGGACGTGATCATCCGGCCTTCGCAGCCAGGGAAGCCGGGCGTGGTGCTGGAGCTGAAGGTGGCGCGAGGGGGCAAGACGCTGGAGCAGGCGCTCGAGGAGGGGATCGAGCAGATCCGGCGGAACGACTACACGGCGGAGCTGCGGGCGGCGGGGGCGGCGCCGATTCTCGCGCTGGCGGTGGCGTTCGACGGGAAGGTGGTGCGGGCGGTGCGCGTCCCTGGCGAGTGACGCATGGCAGCGTGTCGGGCGAGCGCGGCTCGCCGGTCATGCGATGGCGGTTTCGGCGAGCACCCCGCCCGCGGCGCCTCAGCCGCCATCGATGATCTCGAGGCGATTCCCGAACGGATCGTCCGTGTGAAACCGCCTCACCTCGGGCAGCTCGTCACTCCAGCGCACGTCGTGGCCAGCGGCCCTGAGCGCGGCCGCGATGTCGTCGATGCCCTTCACGACGAGGCCAGGGTGGGCCTTGCGCGCCGGCCGGAACTCGCGCTCCACGCCGAGGTGCACCGCCATGGCGCCCGCGCGGAACCACGCGCCGCCGCGCGACGCGAGCGGCTCGGGCTTGGGAAGGTGCTCCATCCCGAGCACGTCCCGGTAGAACGACACCGCGAGCGCCTCCTGCCCGGGCGGCATCGCGAGCTGCACGTGGTCGATGCAGACGAACGTGAACGGCATGGCCGCTCAGCCGCGGCCGGCCGGGCTCGCCGGCTCCGCGGCGGCCGCGCGCAGGCGCTCCTTGATGTCGTCGGAGAGGCACATCCGCGAGACCATGTCCTCGAACGTGTCGCGCCGCCGGATGAGCCGGCTCTGGCCGCCGTCGACGAGCACCTCGGCCGGCCGCAGACGGCCGTTGTAGTCGTAGCTCATCACGTGGCCATACGCGCCGGCGTCCATCAAAACGACCACATCCCCCTCGGCGACGTCCGCGGGGAACTCGCGCTCGCTGATCCACATATCGGTGTTCTCGCAGACCTGGCCGGTCATCGCCATCGGCGCGGTCCGACCGCGGCGGCCGTTGATCCGCACCTCGTGGTACGCGCCGTACATCACCGGGCGCGCCATCGTGTTCATCGAGATGTCCGTGCCGATGATCGTCCTGTATCCCTGCTTGATCGAGATCACCCGCCCGAGCACGTAGCCCGCGTCGCCCACGAAATAGCGCCCCGGCTCCATGACCAGGCGGGGCATCTTCAGGCCGTGCTCGGCGCACTTCTTCTGGACCACCGCCGCGATCTCGCGGGCCACGGCCTCCACGTCGAGCGCCGACTGCTCCCTCCGGTAGGGGATGCCGAGCCCGCCGCCGATGTCGAGGAACGCGAGGTCGAAGCCGAGCTTCCGGGCGACCGGGCCGATCAGGTCGAGCAGCTTGCCGGTGACGTGCGCGAAGCTCTCCGGCTTGTTCGCCTGCGAGTGAGGCATCATGTGCACCCCGAGCCGCTCGACCCCGTTCTCGAGCGCGGTGCGGTAAGCCTCCTCCACGTAGCGCGGGTGGATCCCGAACTTCGCGGACGGGCCCGCGAACGGCTTCAGATCGGGCGTCGCGATGTCCTCGCCGCTCGGGTTGATCCGGAAGGACATGCAGCGCGGCCGCCCGAGCGCGAAGAGGCGCCGCAAGATCCCGTGATCATCCACGTTGAAGATGACCCCGGCCCGCAGCCCCGCGGCCAGATCCTCGTCCGAGAGGCTGTTGCCTGTATAGATGATCTGCTCGCCCGAGAGCCCGAGCGCCTGCGCCAGGCGGATCTCGTTCGGGCTGGCGGCGTCCACCCCCGAGCCCTGCTCGACAAGGAGCTTCGCTATCTCCAGGTTGTTGCACGCCTTGATGGCGTAGAAGACGGACACCTCCGGATAACAGCTGCGGAGCGCCCGCGTGAGTCGACGGAAGTTCTCCCGGATGCGCTCGGCATCGTAGGCATAGAGCGGCGTTCCGTACTGCTCCGCGAGCTCGCGGACCGAAATGCCCCCGATCGTGATCTCTGCCTCTTGCATACTCCTCGTCACTTCAACGCTTCAACGCTTCAACCCGAGAGCCGACCTCGAGAAACCGTTCTCGGTCGTTCTTGATACACCAGCATACCATGTACCACCGACGGCCGGCAACGGCGCGGGCGGCGCTTCGCCCTGCGGCGGGCAAGGTCAGACAGGGCCGCGCCCGCAGGGCGGAGCGCCGCCCGCGCGGCTACTTCTCGGCGGTCAGGCTGCTGACGAGGTGGCGCCAGAGCACGCCGAGCCCGCCCACGAACAGCGAGCCGTGGCGCTTGTCGATGTCCTCCACGGCGGCGGGGTCGAACGGCAGCTGTTGCGGGTCGATGACCTCGAGCAGCACGCGCTCGTCCGCCGTGGGCGAGGGGTGGAGCCTCAGCCGGCACGAGCTGCCGGGCGTGCGCGGGCCGGTCGGCGGGCTCGCGAGCCCGTCGAGGTACGCGACGAGGTCGTCCACCCGATCGAACTCGAGATCCCCGAGGTGCTCGCCCATGAGCGACGCGCGCGCCCGGCGGATCGAGCGGCCCAGGGCGTCGTCGGGGTCGTCGGCCTCGACCGAGGCGTTGATCTCCGTGTCGATCGAGAGGCTGCGGTTCGTCAGGTTGGCAGAGCCCACCGTGAGGAAGCGGTCGTCGACGATCATCACCTTCGAGTGGATGTACGTGGCGCGCTCGGCCGTCTCGTCCTCGCTGCACGCCGGAAGGGTGTAGTAGACGCCGAGGCGGTGGCCGGTCTCGGCCGCAGCCGCGCGCAGCTTGCCGAGCACCTTCGCCTGGGAGAGGCCGACCGCGATCTGCTCCTTCATGGTCTCGGCCTCCATGTTCAGGACGAGCACCACGTCGAGCAGCGGTCGGCCCTCGGCGCGCATCCGCCGCTCGATCCCGTCGGCGATGACCTGAGAGCTGAAGTACTGCGTCTCGATGTAGATGAAGCGCTCGGCGGCGTCGATGGCGTCGAGGTAGATGTCGCGGATCTCGGTGCAGTGCTCGACGCCGGTGGGCGAGCCGTGCGGGTCGGTGCGGCTCAGCGTGACGTGCCCGGTCTCGAGGGGGATGCCGCCCTCGGGCCGGTAGTCGGCGAACGTCGGCTCGGTCCCCTCGAGGTCCGGCAGGGTCATGGCCACGCCGCCGGCGCGCCGCCAGCGATCCGTGAAGATGTCGGTCAGCGCCCGGGCGACCTCGCGGCTGCGCAGGTAGGCCTGCACGTCGTGAAACGGCTTGTGCGGCTCACCGCGGCTGACGCGGAACGGGTTCTTGTTGGCGTGGCTGCGGTCGTCCCAGCGGTGGTCGCACAGGTCGAGGCCGCCAAGGAACGAGAGCTCGCCGTCCGCGACAACGAACTTCTGGTGATGGGAGGCGCGCTCGACGTGGGTGGAGTCGAAGAGGAAGTGCAGGCGGTGATTCGTCCACTCGAAGACGAGCTGCTGGAGCCACTCGCGCTCGAGCGCGAACACGAGGTGGAAGTCCCAGGCGAGGATGTAAACCTGGAGATCGGGGTTGATCTCGCAGAGGTGGTTCAGGAACTTGAGCAGCGTGATCGGGCTCGATACCTGCTCCTCCCGCCCGCCTCGGAGCAGGGCGACGTCGCTGTCGAACTGCCAGCCGGCGAGGAGGAGGTACCGCCGCGCCCTGGAGGCGACCCGGTAGAACTCGGGGTAATACTCGTCGGCGTCGACCAGCAGGCCGATGCTGTCCACCGGGGTGTCGCACCACGTGTGGCGCCGAGGGTCGATGATCTTCGCCATCGCCCCCCTCCTTAGCGGCACGCGAGGCGCCCTGCCAGGGCATCGCTCTCGCGCCCGGATGGTACTGCCGCCGTCGCGCGGTGCAACCGGTGGAACCGAGGCGGCGCAAGGCGCGGTGGCGCCATCAACAATAGCACGTCAGACACCTGACACCAAGTCGTCACGGGTTCGCTCCGCGGCCAGCCTCGTTGGTCCTTGTCGGTTGCGTCGGTTGCGTCGGTTGCGTCGGTTGCGTCGGTTGCGTCGGTTGCGTCGGTTGCGTCGGTTGCGTCGGTTGCGTCGGTTGCGTCGGTTGCGTCGGTTGCGTCGGTTGCGTCGATCTTCGCGTCAGGCGGCGCCTCGTGGCGCGCCTACGGCCTTGCGTGCTCCTCGATGAGCCGCTTCAGGCTGACCACGTCCGGTCGGATGTCGCTCGCTTCGCCGATCGCGGCGAGCCGCTCCGCCTCATCGCGCGAGAGATCGGGGCATATCCACTCCAGCAACGCCGCCCAGTCCGGCGCACCGTCGCAGCTATAGCAGTCGTCTGGGATGGGTGTATTGTCGGGGAAATCCCGGAAAACAAGGTCCGGCATCGTATCTACCTTCGCGCCGTCATCACGGTCAGGCCGTCAGTACGGCTCCTCGTTCCTCTGCGGCTCACGGTCATGGCTCACGGTCATGATCACGCTCACGGCTGACAGTACGGTTCGCGCCGGCGGGCGCGGCGCCCACGCCCGCGGCGCGCTGGCCACCTCGGCCATGGCGCCGGTATGGCGCCGGCGTCGCGACACGGCAAGCGCGCGCGTCGCCGCCGCCGCGCGTGCCCCGCGATCGTGCTTGGAGGCCGGCGCCGGAGCGGGCTCGTCGGGCCGGCGCCCGCGCCGCGCGCGAGCGCACCGCGGCGCGGGCGCCGGCGCGCCGCCAGCCTGCGGGGGTATGTCGCGGCCGGTGAATGCGCCCTCCGCGCGCGGCATCTCAGGTCGGTAGCCTCCATGCCGGTAGAGGGTGCACAGACCGACGCGGGGGCGTGGTGGACCGGAAAGAAAATTCCACCCGGCGCGAGCTCGGCGGCTCCGGCGTCCATTTCCGAGCTTGTCCGCTGCGCTGGACTGAACTCTACACCCAAGATGCACGAGCTTGACCTGAGAAGACTTGCTGCTGGCGCCGCGGTGACGCTGGCCTCGAGCCTCGCGGCGCCGAGCTGTCAGCTCGTGTCGGGCATCGACGGGATGAACGTCGACAAGGCGGCAGGCGGCGTCCTCGCCGAGTGCGGGCCGATGGGCACCCGGTGCGGCGGGACGTGCGTGGACGGCGAGTACACCCCTCCGGGCGTCTGCATGGACGACTACACGTGCACCGCCCAGCCGAGGGACTGCGGGTACTACGACTGCGACCCAGGCGGGACGGCGTGCGCCACGAGCTGCTTGCCCTCCGGCGAGGGCTGCGTCGACTCCGCCGTCTGTCAATCACCCTCCGCGACGTGCACGAGGTGCGGATCGGTCCCCGAGGATCCCGGGCACTGCAGCATCAACAACACCGTCATCACGAGCAGCACCGGCAGCACCACGTGCGACTGCGACGGGGACACGTGCGTCATGAATGCGACGTCGAGGGCAGGTGCGCCGAGCCCGTGCTGCTCGACACGACGAAGTCCCCCGTCGTGCTCGAGTGCAACGATGAGTGCAACGGCGCTGTCGTGATCTGCATGGGGGCGTATCCGTGCGAGGTCATCTGCAATAGCGGCGGTTGCCGGGACCTTGTCTTGCGTTGCAGTGAAGACGGCAATTGCTTGCTGAGATGCAACGGTACGGGGTGCTCGGGCAACGTCGCGGTTGAATGTGGGGCGAATTTTGCGCTGTGGCTTGCAGCATCCCCAACGACTCCATCCACAAGGAGTGCGGGACCTCCTGCTCGTGCACGACGGTCGGATGCGATTGAGCGGCGCGGGCGTCGCGGCGCTCCGGAGCGGCGAGGCGGCGCGAGGGGAGGCGCCCGGGATCGGGGTAGCCAGGACCACGCGACCCCGATACGCTGGGGCTCGCTTCACCCCTTGCCCCGCGTGGGGCAGCCAGGACCACGCGACCCCTAGCTTCCATGGCTCAGTATGGCGACGTGCCCCAAGTGCGGTGCGGTGTACGATGAGAGCGCGACATCGTGTGTGGCGGACGGCAGTCCGCTCCTGCCTGTCGAGCTGTGCCTCCCCGCCGAGCCGTTCCTCGCGGCGGGCACGATGGTCGGCGAGTACCGCATCTCGCGGAAGCTCGGCGCAGGCACCTTTGGAGAGGTGTACGCCGGCGAGCACCCGCTGATCGGCAAGAAGGTCGCGATCAAGGTCCTGAACCGGCGGTTCGCCGCGCAGCCTCAGGCAGTCGCCAGGTTCGTCGCCGAGGCCCGCGCGGTGAACAGGATCCGCCAGCGCAACATCATCGATATCTTCTCGTTCGGCGTGCTGCCGGGGCTGCAGCGGCACTACTTCGTCATGGAGCTGCTCGACGGCATGACGCTGGGCGAGCTGTGCCGGCGCAGGCGGCGGCTGCCGTTTCCGACCATCGTCCCCATCGTGCGCGGCATCGCCGCCGCGCTCGACGCCGCCCACGAGGCCGGCATCACGCACCGGGATCTGAAGCCCGACAACGTGTTCCTCGCGGCGGAGCGCGACGGGACCTGGTTCCCGAAGCTGCTCGACTTCGGGATCGCGAAGCTCGCGGACGGCGAGAGTCCGGAGGAGACGAGCACGGGGGCCGTGCTGGGCACGCCGCAGTACATGGCGCCGGAGCAGGCGCGCGGCCACAGGACAGGGCCGGCCGCGGACATCTATGCGCTGGGCGTGATGATCCACAAGATGCTGACGGGAAGGTCCCTGTTCGCCGGGGAGTCCGCGGTGGAGGTGATGTGCAGGCACGCGTCCGACCCGCCGCCGCGGATGTCGAGCGTCTGCGCCGACCTGCCGCGCGAGCTCGACCTGCCGGTGCTCGCGATGCTCCAGAAGCGCGCGAGCGACAGGCCTCCGAGCGCGAGCAAGGCGGTGGCTGACCTGCTGGAGGTCGCGCGGAAGATCGGGCTCGGGCGGGCCAGCGCGCCGGAGGAGCCCGGCGCGGCGCCCGTGAGCGCGACGGGCGCGACGTGGACCTTGGAGGAGACGGTGCCCTCGGCGATGGACGGCGAGGGCCGCGAGAGCGCGACATGGATCTCGGACTCGGAGACGGTGTCCTCGGCGATGGACGGCGAGGGGCGCGAGAGCGCGACATGGCCCCCGGACTCGGAGACGGTGTCCTCGGCGATGGACGGCGAGGGGCGCGAGAGCGCGACATGGACCCCGGGAAAGGTGACCTCGGGCACGGAGGACGCGACCGCCCAGACGATGGGCTTCACCGTCGCGACCGGGCCCGCGGCGACCGTCGAGCGCTCGGCAGCGGACAGCTCGGATGCGGGTACGTTCCCCGCGTCGGAGCTCTCGGGCTCGCCGCCGAGCTCCACCCTGCCGGCCACGGAGAGCGCGCCCGAGCCGCCGGCGAGCGCTGGAGATACGTCCACCCTGCCGTTGGGGCTTACCGCCCTCGGCGCGGACCCGGTGCGCGCAGCGGATCCGGCGCGCGCGTCGCATGCAGACGGCCGGTCGTCGACGCGCGAGGTGACGGCGACCGAGGCGCCGTCCGCCGCTCCAGTCGCCCGGGTCGCGGTGGCGAGGCGCCGGAAGCTCGTGATCGGGGCCGCCGCGGGGCTCCTCGCGGCGACGTCGGCGTGGGCGGTCGGGCGGCCGTCGGGGCTCCCGACGCTGGACGCGCCGAGCGCCATGGCGCTCGCCTCCGCCCCCGTCGCGCCGGCCGCGCCCCCGGCGCCCTTGAGCGCCGCGCCCCCGGCGCCCTTGAGCGCCGCGCCCCCGGCGCCCTTGAGCGCCGCGCCCCCGGCGCCGCTGCCCGCCCCGCCGGCAGAGACGGTCGCGGTGCGGCTGTCGACCCGGCCCGCGGACGCCAGCGTCTGGATCGGCGACAGGAAGGTCGGGAGCTCCAGCGCGCCTCTCGCGCTGCCGCGCGGGAGCGAGCCTGTCGAGCTGGTCCTGCGGAAGCCAGGGTTCAAGGACGCGAGGGTGAAGCTCAGTCCGGACCGAGATCGCGAGATGGACGTGACCCTGTCGCCGCTGCCGGCGCCGCGGCGAGGCGCCAGCGCTGCGCGCGACACGGCGCTGAGCCAGGGCCGCCTGGACACGCTCCTCGATCAACGTGAGTGACCCGGTGAGATGAAGAGAGGGCTTTCATTCCTCGGCTCCGGCTTGCTGCTCGGGGCCGTCACGCTCTCCGGCGCGGCGTCCGCGGAGCGCGCGGTCAAGCCGATGGCAGAGGCGCTCTTCCGGCAGGGGCGCGACCTCTTCAAGAGAGGGCAGTACCCCGAGGCGTGCGCCAAGTTCGAGGAGAGCCAGCGCCTCGAGCCGAAGCCCGGGACCCTGCTCAACCTCGCCGTGTGCCACGAGAAGGTGGGCAAGCTCGCGACGGCCTGGGCCGAGCTGAGGTCGGTGGAGGAGGTCGCGCGGCGCGAGGGCCCGCCCGAGCGCGAGGCGTTCGCGCGCGCGCAGCGCGCGGCGCTGGAGGAGCGGCTCGCGCGGATCGAGCTCAGGATGGCTGCGCCGCCCGCGAGCTTGCGCCTCACCCTGGACGGCGAGCCGCTGAACGGCGCCGCGCTGAACGCGCCGTTCCCCATCGATCCGGGCCGACACCGCGTCGCCGCCGCGGCGCCGGGGAAGAAGGCGTGGTCGACGGCTGTCGAGGTGCCGCCCGAGCAGGCCTCGATCGTCGTCGCCATCCCGGCGCTGGAGGACGCGCCGCCGGCCGCGCCGGAGCCCCGCAGCGCGCCCGCGGGGGCGCCGCCGGGTGCGCTCGCGCCGCGCGCGGCGGCGGCGCCCCGGCCGCGGGAGCCGAAGCCGCCGGCGGAGAGCACCGGGACGATGCTGATGGCGATGGGGTTCAGCGTGGGCGCGGTCGGCCTGATGGTCGGCGCGGTCGCGGGCGCCGTCACGCTCTCGAAGTCCGCCGCGCTCGCCGAGGTGTGCACGGACGACCGCTGCCCTCCGAGCCGGAGCGGCGAGCTCAGCACCGCCAAGACGCTGGCCAACGTCTCGAACGCCGGCTTCGCGGTCCTCGCGGTCGGCGCCGGCGTCGGCGTCGCCGGCCTGCTGATGCTGCCCTCGCGCAGCTCGACGGCGGGCGCGCGCGCGGCGCTGACACCGGTGCTCGGACCGGGATCGATCAGCCTCCGCGTCCGCTTCTGATCGAGCGGGGCTCACCCGCTTCGGATACGGGCCCACCTCGAGCGGGGCTCACCCGCTTCGGATACGGGCCCACCTCGACGTTTTCGGTGCTCGGCGTGCTGGAGCACGCCTGTGCGCCGAAAACGCCGATCTGGGCCCGTCTCCTGTGCGGGTGAGCCCCGCTCGGGGCGCTGAGAAGCGTGGGTCAGAAGAGAGAGAAGGGGAGGACAGCGGAGGTCAGGGCCGGTCGGTGCGCTGGCGCGCGGAGACGTCAACAGACGTCAACAGACGTCAAAAGACGTCAAGAGACTTCAACAGACGTCAGGGGGCGCAGCCGATCCGCTCCGGCGCGACCGCCACGTCGTCGTACCACATCGACCGCGCGGGGCCGTGGAAGCCGAGGTAACCGAAGCTGAACGTCTTGAAATCGAGCTTGTCCCAGCCGGCCTTGTCGATGATCTTGGTGCCGTTGGCATAGACCTGGACGTCGCCCTGGGTGCCGTCGAAGTAGGCCTCCATGCAGTGCCACTGGTCCTTCGGGAGGAGCGTGCCGCCGCTGCCGCACCGGGTCTCGCCACCTTCGGAGAGGACGACCACGTCGTGCAGGTTCAAGACGATCTGGCAATACTGCTCGGCGACCTCCACGTTGTGGCCCTCGTTCGGATCGCCGTTGCCCGTCATGGCCTGGAAGTAGGCGTTGTGCTCGGCCTGGCCGATATCCACGCTGCTGCGCACGTAGAGCCGGGCCCAGAACTTCGGCCCGGGCGCCGGGACGGAGAGCATCCTCCAGTCATAGCCGCTGCCGCCGGGCTTGACGTGCAGCGAGTGCGCGCCGCCGTGGAAGATCGACGCGTCGATCTCCATGTTGTTCAACGCGTCTGCCGCCTGGTACGAGGGACGGTACGTCGCGCCCTCGGGGAGCCCTGCGCCCTCGAAATCGGAGCAGAACGTCGCGCTCGGCGGGCACGCGCCGGTCGGCGTCCCCGTGCCGGTGCTCGCGGTGGTCGTGCTGGGATCGCCGGTGCTGGTGGTGCTGGTGGTGCTGGGGTCCCCGGTGCTGGTGCTGGTGGTGCTGGGATTGCCCGTGCCGCTGGTGGTGGCGCTGGGGTTGCCGGTGCTGGTGGTGGTGCTGGGGTTGCCTGTGCCCGAGCTCACGCTCGAGGCGCCACCGGTCCCCGCGCCGCTGCCGCCGGCGCCCCCCGTGTCCGAGCCGTCCGAGCTGCCCGTGCAGCCCGCCGCCGCAGCGGCGAGGGCCAGACAGGAGATCCCAACCAAGGTGAAGCGTGCGGTCTCGCGATGAAAAGTCATGTTGACGCTCGATGGGTATCGGCCCGTTCACCGAAGCTGCGCGCTGCGCAGCGCGGCACGTTCGCCGTTAATTCTAAGGACTTGCTGCTCGCGCCGAGGCGCGACCAGCGCTCGATGCGGCCAACAACTTTTAGCAGAACTCGCCGCGCCCCGGGAGCCGTTCTTCCGTGTCCAGACTTGCTGCAAAATTACCAATTTGCTGTGCGCGGAGCGATGTCTCGTCTCGCTCGCTCGCTCCCGCGGGGGGTCATCGCGACTGGCGCGCATCCCGCCGTCGCGATGCTCTGTCCTCTCGAGTCCAGCGCGCCGCTCGCCGGGGCGGCTGGACCTCGCTCACGGAGCGCGAGCGTGGGAGTGGCGACGACCTCGGCTCACTGCGTGATCGCGCTCGGCCGCGCGCTCACGGGCGCTCCACCGGACGCGCGGCGGTCCGCCTCGCGGTCTCCGGTGAAGCGCGCTGCTCACGGGAGGAACGCGCGCGGCAGGGCGCGGCGCCCGCCCGGGTCGCGCAGGGCTTCGCGGATGCGCGCGACCGTGCGCGCTTGCTCGGGCGAGGGCGCGAGCGACGCGGGGGTCGCGCGCCGCTCCGCGCCCGGATCGCCCTCCCAGGCGTCCTGCGTGCCGAGGTAAGCGGCGCTCAGGTCCGGAGCGACGCTGAAGTCGAGGGGCAGGATCTCCTCCGTGCACGAGGTGTCGAGCGGCGCCGCGGGATCGGCGAGGAACTGGAGCATGAGATCCATGTCGCACGAGCCGCCCATGAGGTCGGTCGGGCTCTCGAGGACGTGGGGGGCCCGCGGCAGCATCACGAGGGTCTGGTTCGGGCCCGTGAAGTGGCCCTGGAGCGCCTCCGGGACTGCGCTCGGGATGAAGTCGAGCTCGCCGTGCATGAGCAGCAGCGGGGCGCTCGTCGTGGCCCACTGCCCGGCGTGGGCGTCTGGGGTGTACCGCGGCCAGCTCTCGTGAAGCGCGGCGAGATCGTCGGTCAGCCCGAGCGCCACGTTGGCCTGCGCGAGGAAGGCCTCGACGTCGGAGGCCGGCGGCGGCGGGTCGGCCCAGAGCTCGGACAGCATGATGTTGTTGCGGAGCACCGGGGAGTAGAACCGCAGGGTCGGCGAGAGCGGCTCGGGGAGGGGCGCGAGCAGGAGCCCCGCGAGGTGGGCGAACGCGCCGACGTCGGCGGGAGAGCACCGGTTCAGCCGGTAGATCAGCGCCGGGATGAGCGGCCGCGGCGCCCACTGATAAAGAAACTGCGCGAACACCGTCTGGAAGATCGACCGGTCGTAGCCGAGCGCGGCCACCTCCGGGCAGGCCCCTTCATCGAAGGCGTCAAGGGTCTGCGTCATCGTCGCCCACGGATCGGCGCCGAGGTTGCCCGAGCACGCCGGATCGGCGCCGCAGACGGCCATGTACCGCTGGCCGAGGTCGTTGAGCCAGACATCCATGTCCGAGAGGTGCGCGTTGACGGCCACCCCGGTGAGCATCACCGCCGACGGCTGGTCGGGGTAGAGCTGGAGGTAGCGGTGGCCCCAGACCGTCCCGTAGGAGCCGCCGAAGACGAGGACGTCGCTGCCCGGGACGCGCGTCCGCTCGATGATCTCGCCGACGTCGCGGGCGGCGTTCGTGACGTTGTATCCCTCGAGGTCGTCGCCCAGCTCGGCCTTGATCTCGGGCAGACAGGCGGCCACCTCGGCGTCGGAGAGGTAGCTGCCGAACTCGCTCTCCGGCGTCTCCCCGGCAGGGCAGCCGAGGCGGCTCGAGCGGCCCGTGCCGCGGTGGTCCGGCATGTACATGTCGAGCGCCGGATCGATGCCGGCGAGGGCCTGCACGAGCGGCTCGAAATCGGCGCCCGAGTAGCCCGGCCCGCCGTTCAGGAGCCAGAGCTGGGCGCGGCTCGGCTGCGTCGCGGCGAGCTTCCGCTTGACGAAGAAGGGGATCGTCTTGCCGTCCGGCTGGTCCCAGTGGAGGGGGACCTGGATCTCCGCGCACTCGGCGTCCTCGCCGGTGCCGTCCGTGAAGAGCGGGCAGGGGGTCCAGGCGATCTGGTCGCCGCCGCCCGCACCGCCGCTGCCGCCGCCATTGCCGTTGCCGCCGTTGCCGCCGTCATTGCCGTTGCCGCCGTGGCCACCACCGCCGTCATTGCCGCTGCCGCCGTGGCCACCACCGCCGTCATTGCCGCTGCCGCCGTTGCCACCGCCGCCGTCATTGCCGTCGCCGCCGCTGGTCGAGGAGCTCGACGCCTCGGTTCCACCGGGCTCCGCGTCGTCACCGCATCCCAGCACCCCGTGCGCAAGCAAGATGATCATCGCGCCGCAAGCCAGATTCGCTCTCATGCTCGAAACTCCTGAAGGATGCATGTAGCCCCGCACGTCCACGTGAAGGGCAATCGTCAATTTCAGCACGCCTTTGCCTGCCCTGCAGGCCCGCGGCTGCGTGACAGGCAAGATCCGGTGCAGCCCATGAGGGGCCTCGGTCCAGAGCGGCGGGCGCCAGGGCGGCGCGGCATGTACGCTGGGCGCTGCCGCGGGAGCTCCCTGGTGGCACACAGCGAACCAAGGCCTCGTCATGCGATCTCGCCGCCCAAGCCTCACCGCCTCGATCGTCGCCGCCGTGCGGGCGCTCTACACCGAGATGCCCGAGCCCTACCGCCTGGCGCCGGACCCGCTCGCGGCGCGCCTCGTCCCGTGGCCGCTCGCGCTCCCGGCGCGCGCGCTCGCGCTGTCGGCGGGCTCTCCCGCCGCGGCCCGCGCCGTCCACCGCGGGCTCGGCCTCGCCCTGCTCGGCGTGAGCTACCACGTCGCGCTCCGCACCCGCGCGATCGACGACGCCCTCCGCGAGGCCGTCGCGCGGGGCACGTCCCAGCTCGTCGTCCTCGGCGCCGGCCTGGACAGCCGCGCGATGCGCCTCCCCGAGCTCGCCGGCGTCCAGGTCTTCGAGGTCGATCACCCGAGCACTCAGCGCTACAAGGTCGAGCGGCTCGCCTCGCTCGCCCGCGCGCACGGCTCGGGAAGCGCCGCCTCCGCGGCGGAGCTCAAGGCGGCCGGGCTCGCGCGCGTCGCGGTGGACTTCGAGCGAGATCGGCTCGACGAGGCGCTCCAGGCGGCCGGCTTCCGCCCCGCCGAGCCGGCGTTCTGGATCTGGGAGGGCGTGACCCCCTACCTGACGCGCGAGGCCATCGAGGGCACCCTGCGCCTCACGGCGGCCCTCTCGGCGCCCGGGAGCCGCATCGCGCTGACCTACGGGATGCTGCCCGACGACGAGCTCCCCGCCTGGTCGCGGCGCCTGATCAAGGGCGCGTTTCGCTCGCTGGGCGAGCCCATCCGGGCGCCGCTCACCCGGGACGCCATGCACGCGCTCCTCGCGCGCGCCGGCTTCCGCGTGCTCTCCGACGAGTCGGCGGTGGACTGGGCCGCGCGCTACTGGCCCCCGCAGCGCGGCATCCGCGCGGTCGAGCGGCTCGCCGTCGCCGAGCGCTGACGCGGCCGCGGCGCTGACGCCCAGCGACGATCGCGGGCCAGCCGAGGTCTGGCAGCGACTCGCTCGGAGTCAGCCCTCCTCGCCACCTTCTCTCCGGATGCCGAGCTTCCGCATCTTGCTTTGCAGCGTCGTCGGCTTCAGCCCGAGCGCCGCCGCGGCCCCGCCCTCTCCGTAGATCTTCCCGCCCGAGGCCCGGAGCGCCTCCTCGATGCACCGCTGCGTCGCCTCTCGATACGTCATGACGCGCCCCTTGGCGCGTGGCGCCGCGGTGAGCGGCGCTGACAGGGCGAGCTCGTCCCCGGTCGACATCACCATCGACCGCTCGATCACGTTCTCCAGCTCCCGCACGTTGCCCGGCCAGTCGTGCGCCCGCAGGCGCGCCATCGACTCCGCGCTCACCCGCGGCGGCGTCCGACCGAAGCTCGCCGCGACCTTGTCCACGATGACGCGCGTGAGGGCCTCCAGGTCCTCCGGCCGCTCCCGCAGCGGGGGGACGACGATCGGAAACACCTGCAGCCGGTAATACAGGTCCTCGCGGAACGCTCCGCTCGCCACCATGGCCTCGAGCGGCCGGTGCGTCGCGGCAATCACCCGCACCGAGACGCGCACCGTGCCCTGGCCGCCGACGCGCTCGACCTCGCCCTCCTGGAGCACGCGCAGGAGCTTCGCCTGCGCCGCCCTGGGCAGCTCGCCGACCTCGTCGAGCAGCAGCGTGCCACCGCTCGCGCGCTCGAACAGCCCGAGGTGCCGCGCCGCCGCGCCCGTGAACGCGCCGCGCTCGTGGCCGAACAGCGCGCTCTCGACGAGCCCCTCGGGCAGCGCACCGCAGTTCACCGCGAGGAACGGCCGCTCCGCGCGGCGCGAGAGCGCGTGGATGCGGCGCGCGATCACCTCCTTGCCGGTGCCCGTCTCGCCGCGCACCAGCACGGTCGTGTCCTGCCGGGCGACGAGCGGCACCATCTGCTGGAAGATCGCCCGCATCGCCGGGCTCGCCGCGACAACCTCCCTCGGCAGCGCGACGCGATCGAGCTCCTCCCGGAGCGTCCGCTTCTCGCCCTGGGCGCGGCGCGCGATCGCCGCGACGCGCCCGAGGACCTGCACTTGCCGGAGCGCCACGGCGAGCAGGCGGCCGATCGCCTCGAGCAGGGCGGGCGAGAGATCGAGCGCGGCGCCATCGCCGATCGCCATCGTGGCGCAGCCGACGGCGCCTTCCGCGTCGCGGAGCGCGAAGACGGCGATCGCCTCGCCGCCTGCGTCGCGCCGGACCTCTGGCGCGCCCGGCGCGCCCGCGCCGCGGCGGAGATCGAGCCACCGGAGCGGGAAATGGCGCGCGAGCACGGCGCTGACCGCAGGGATGAGCGTCGCCTCCGTGTGCGCGCGCGCCGAGGCCTCGCCGAGGTCGGCGAGCAGGAGGAGGGCGCGATCGGCGGAGGCAGTCATCGTGCGCGGAGCGAAGCCACCGAAATGGCGTTGCGCGGCACCGTAGGAGCGTTGCCCGGACCGCACAAGGTCCGCGCAAGCCCGGGAAAAGCCGTACCGGCCGCGGGCACGCGCCGTGCGGAAGGGGCGAGCGCGCGGACCACCGCTCCGCGGAGAGGAACCCCCATGGCCTACGTCATCGCCGAGCCCTGCATCGCCACCTGCGACACCGCCTGCGTCCCCGTCTGCCCCGTGGAGTGCATCCACGGGCCGCTCCCGGCCGGCGAGATCGCGCGCATCCCGGAGGGAGAGCGGAAGACGCGCCTCGCGCGCCTCCAGCTCTACATCGATCCGGAGTCGTGCATCTGCTGCGGGGCCTGCGAGAACGAGTGCCCTGTGGACGCCATCTTCGATGAAGAGGAGCTGCCGGCCGAGTGGCAGCGCTACCGGGAGATCAACGCCCGCTTCTTCGCGCAGCGCGGTTGAACACTGGCTATTACGTCGACCCGCACGACATGCGAGGAGAGCCGTTCGAGAAGCGGGAGCTCTACCGCAAGCTCTCCCCGGTGTCCTGGGCCGGCGAGGCCACGACACCCACCCTGATCCTGTGCGGCGAGGAGGACCACCGCTGCCCCATCGGTCAGTCGGAAGAGCTCTTTGCGGCGCTCGTGCGCTCGGGCAAGGCGCCGGTGGAGTTCATCCGCTTCCCCGGCGGCGATCACCACCTCGCGGAGCACGGCAAGCCGAGCCACCGGGTGTTCTACAACCACCGCCTCATCGAGTGGGTCGAGCGCTACTGCACGAAGGAGCGCGATCCGGAGCGGAGCTGACCGCGGTCGGAGCAACACAATCCAGCTGTGAAAATTCAATGTCATCGAGCCGGGTAGCACGGACGTCTTCCACGCGGCGCTGGCGATCCTGTCAGGCGGGAGAGGCTGAGCTGCGCGGTGATAGGATGCCCCCCCGAGCGGGAGGAGGTATCCATGAAGGCCGCGGCCGCGCTGGTGAAGGACATTCGCGAGGAGCTCCGTAGCATCGACGATCAGCTGAGGGCTCACCCCTATCCGGACGCCCTCGAGCGGGGCGAGGTCACGCTCGAGGGGCTGAAGGCCTTTCCGGGCCACCAGCACCACGTGGCGCTCAGCGACCTGCGCTCGATGGCGATGATGCTCCAGCGCTTCGCGGACACGCCCTGGCGCGATTTCTGGAGCGGCGTCCTCCAGGGCGAGCTCGCGGCGCCCGGCGGGATCGCCGCCATGGGCCAGAAGCTCGGCATGACCAGGGACGAGCTGGATCGCTACGAGGTCACCCCGGAAGGGTTCGCCTACGCCACCCAGATGGCATGGGCGGCGGCCAACGCCTCCGCGGCCGAGATAGCGTGCGCCCTGCTGATCAACTTCCCTGCCTGGGGGTTCAACTGCGGCAGGATGGGCAAGGCGCTCCGCGAGCGGTACGGCTTCGGCCCGGAGCACACCGCCTTCCTGGACGCGTTCGCGGCGCTGCCGTCGTTCGAGGACACCGCGGTCGCGATCGTGCAAGACGGGCTGGACCGCGGCGTGGAGCCCCGGGCGATCCGCCGCACGACGAGGCTCTTCCAGGCCTATGAGAAGATGTTCTGGGACGCGATGATGACGCTCGGAGCGCAGCGGGCGCGCGGCTGACGCCGGCCTCACGGAGCGCGGCCGGCGCCGGGTCGCGCCCCGGACCGCGGCCGCTCACCCCGGAGCCGGCGCAGGAGCACCTCCGCCGGCTCGTAGTCCCGGCCCGCTGCCCGGGCCAGCTCCGCCTCGGTGGGGACCAGCTCGCCCGAGAACGCCCTGGCGAGGATCGTCTGCGGGAGCCTGTCGGCGCGGGCGGCGGCGGCGGCCACGCGCTCCTCGACCGCGCTGGCGAGCGCGAACAGCGCCTGCGCGCGGCGGACGATCTCCGCCTGCTCCTCTGTCGGCGGCACCGGAGCAGGGATGCCGTTGAGCGCCGCCTGCGTGAGCTTCGGCTGCGCGGAGCCGGTCACGTGGTGCTGAAGATCCAGCGAGTTCAGGAGCATCTCGAGGTACCCGAGCACCATGCCGGCCTTCGGCTGGACGACATGAGCGTGGTTGTTCACCCAGAACCTCCCGCTCGCGGGGAAGGCCACCGCGGTGCTCCTGGACAGGAGGTTCGCCCCGTCCTCGGCGATGAGCAGGTAGTCTCCATCGAACAGGTAGCCATCGATCGAGTCGATGACCCCCGACGCGCCATAATAAGGGTAAGGCCCCCGGCGCCCCTCGCGAGCCGTCGACCTCACGGGGACGCGGCGGCCATCGTGGTTGTCCACCAGCGCGCCGAACGGGCACAGGGCCCACGACGCCGGCAGGCGCGCGGCGTCGCCGTCGCCGCTCGGCCCGGGCGACGCGGGCGACGCGGGCGACGCGCGCAGCAGGGCCTCCGCCAGCCCGGCGGCCGACGGAGCGGCGCCCGACGCGCGGAAGTCCTCGGTCAGCCGCCCCGAGCACGCCGCCGCCAGCACGGCCTGGCGGAGCCGCCGGAGGATGAGCGACGCCCTGGCCAGCCGGGCCTTCGCCGCGTTCACCTCGGCGAGCAGGGCCTCGACCTTCGCGACGATGCGGCGCTGCTCGGGGAGGGGAGGCAGCGCGAAGGGGCGCTCGAACGTCTCGCGGACCTTCACGAACGGCTGCGCAGAGCCGCCCTTCACCCAGAAAGCCTCGTTGTTGAGGTGGAGGAACAGGTAGTCGAGATCGATGGCCCCGAGGTCCGGCCAGACGACGTGGGTGTTCGCGATCGCCGACCACCGCCCGCGAGCCCTGAACGCCTTCCCGCACCGCGTCCCTACCGCCGAGACGACGAGCGCCTCGCCCTCGTGCTCCCAGCTGTCGCACCACACGTCGGGGCCGGACGCGCTGAACCCCTGGTAGAGCCCGGGCCGCCCCTCGGCGTGGAGCTTCCCCTTGATGAGCTTCGAGCTCCCGCTCCGGTGCGCGCAGATCGACGCGAGCGTTGTCTCGGCCCATCCCTCGGGCAGGTACCCGCTCACCCCTCCGCCGCCTTCGCCCCGCCCTCGAGCAGCGCGAGCACGCGGCCCAGCGCGGCGACCGCCTCCTCCAGCTCCTGGATCGCGTCGGTCGCCAGCTCCTCGGGCTCGGGCAGCTCGCCGGCGTCGTCGGGCGACTCCTCCCTGAGCCATTTGAACCCGTCGAGCTTGAACTCCCGCTCCTCGACCTCGCGGCGCTCGAAGCTCCGGAATCGGCCCTCACGGGAGCCTCCCGCCTCGCGCCGCGCCCGCCCGTCCGGATCGTCGCCGTAGCACCGCTCGAAGTCGGCGAAGTGCGCCGGCGAGAGCGGCCGGCTCTTCTTGGTGATCGAGGGGACGCTCGTGCGCGCGTCGTAGATCCAGACCTTCTCCGTCGGGCGGCCCTTCGTGAAGAAGACGACGTTGGCCTTCACGCCCGGGCTGTACGGCGTGAACGTGCCGCGCGGCAGGCGGAGCACCGTGTGCAGGTCGCAGCCCTCGGCGAGGATCTCGAACACCTCGCCCGCCTGGTCGGCGAAAAGGCAGCTGTCCGGCAGGACCATCGCCGCCCGGCCGCCCGGCCTGAGGATCGTCAGCACGTGCTGGATGAAGTTGAGCTGCTTGTTCGCGGTCGCGATCGCGAAGTCCTCGCGGCCCGGCGTCTCGTGCGCCCCCTTCGTGCCGAACGGCGGGTTCGTCAGGACCACGTCGAACCGCTCGCGGGGCGGCGGGGCGTCGATCGAGTCGCCGAGGGTGATCCTCGGCTCGATCCCGTGGAGGTACAGGTTCATGAGGGCGAGCCGGCGGGGCCGCGCGACGAGCTCGTGGCCGAAGAACGCCTCCGCCTTGACCCGCTCCGCCGTCTCCCGATCGAGCGCCCCGCGCGCCTCGGCCTCGAGCCACTCCCAGGCGGCGACGAGGAACCCCCCGGTGCCGCACGCCGGATCGCAGAGGGCGAAGCCCGGCTTGCCCCGCGGATCCGGCCGCATGCACCGCACGATCGACTGGATCAGCGCGCGCGGGGTGAAGTACTGCCCCGCGCCCTTCTTGCCCTCGGCGGCGGCCTTCTCCAGGAGGCCCTCGTACGCCGCGGCCTTGATGTCCACGCCGAGGCGCGTCCACTCGACCTCGTCGATGAGGTCGACGAGCCTCCTGAGGCTCGCGGGGCTCTTGAAGCGCGGCTGCGAGCCCGCGTAGATCTCCCCGAGGACGCCGGGCGCCTCGTCGAGGGCCCGGAGGACCTCGGCGTAGCGGTCGAGCAGCGCTTGCCCGCTCCGCGCGCGCAGCGCAGGCCAGGAGCAGTCCATCGCCTCGGGCTCGCCGTGGGGCGCCCTGCGCTCGACGCGCGAGAGATCGATGCCCCTCTCGGCGGCCATCTTCAGGAAGAGCAGGTACGTGATCTGCTCGATGTAGTCCCCGTAGTCGATGCCGTCGTGGCGGAGCGTGTGGCAGAACCCCCAGAGCTTTCCAACAACGTCGGTCATTCGGCGATGGCTTCGGTCAGGTCGTGGCGGAGGCACGTCGGTGCGCGGCGCGGGAAGGGCCGCCCCATGGCGGAGCCGCCTTACCACGGCCAGGGGCCCCACGGCGGCCGCCGCGCTCCTTCACGGCGCCGGGACGCGCCGCCGACGATGTACTAGGCTCGGGCCGTGCCGCGCGCCCCCACCTCGCTGCTCGCGCTCCTCCTGCCGCTCTCTGGCCTCGCCTGCGCGTCCTCCTCGCTCCCCGATCCGAAGGAGGCGGTGCAGGCCTACGCCGACGCGGCCGCGCGAGGCGACGCCGACGCCATCTACGGCATGCTGAGCGACCGGAGCCGCACGGCGATGTCGCGCGAGGAGGTGCGGCGGCGCGTGGCCGAAGCGCGCGCCGAGCTCGCCGAGCAGGCCAGGAGCGTCACGGCGCCCGGGGTCGTGGTCAAGACCCGCGCTCGCGTCCGCTACCCGGACGGCGAGATCGCGACGCTGGAGCTCGACGAGCGCGAGCGCGCCTTCCGGATCTCGGCCGCCGACGCGCTGCCCGCGGGCGGCCGCACCCCCGAGCAGGCGCTCGAGCAGCTCCGCCGCGTCCTCGCGCGCCGCAGCTACGCCGGCCTGCTGCGGGTCCTCACGCCGGCGACGCGCAGCGCCATCGAGAGCGACCTCCGCTCGCTCGTCGAGGGGCTCGCCCAGCCCGAGGGCCTCGAGGTCAAGATTGCCGGGGACTCCGCGACGGTTCAGATCCCTGGTGGGCACGAGGTGAAGCTCCGGCGCGAGGCGGGCGTATGGCGGGTCGAGGACTTCGATTGAGGCGATGGATAGGGCCGGCGGGCTCCCTCCGGCCGCGCCGCCTCGGCGCCGCGGCGCTGGTGCTTGTCTCGGCGCTGCTCCTCTCGGCGATCCCGCGCCCCGTGCGCGCCTTCGGCGAGGAGGGCGCGTGGAACCCGCGGCCGCTGCTCACGGGCAACGCGCGCTGGGAGGGCGTACGCGCCACCGCGCCGGCGCGCTGGTCGTTCGAGCTGGAGCGCCGGACGAGCGCGCCCGCGCGCCGCAACCCGACCACGGTGCGCGCCGATGACCCGGCGCTCCTCGCCGAGCCGTTCGCGCTCTGGGGCGGCGAGGGTGACATCCCGGCGCTGACCGAGCGCGAGGTCTTCGGCCTGCGCCGCTTCCTCGCGCTCGGCGGCGTCCTCCTCGTCGACGACTTCGCCCCGGGGAGCGGCGCGTTCGGCCGCGCCGCGCGGCGCGAGCTCGCGCGCGTCCTGCCGGAGGGCTCGCCCATCCCGATCGGCACGGAGAACGTCGTCTTCCGCTCGTTCTACCTGCTCCCGCGCGCCGTTGGCCGCGTCGAGGGGCCGCAGAAGCTCTCGGCGATCGTGCGCGGCGGCATGCCGCAGGTGATCTTCTCCGATCACGACCTCTCCGGCGCCCTGGCCCGCGCCGACGGCGGTGGCCCGAGCGTCGAGGTCACGCCCGGGGGCGAGGCGCAGCGCGAGCGCGCGTTCCGCCTCGCCGTGAACATCGCCATGTACGTGCTCTGCTCGAACTACAAGGACGACCAGGTCCACGCGCCGTTCCTGATGCGCCGCCGCGCCATCGACGACGCACACCCCCGCTCCGCGCCCGCGCTCCCCGGGCAGCCCTGAGCCGGCATGTCGGATCACCTCACCCCTGCGCCGAAGCTGATCTGGCAGGACGATCACTACGCTGTTCTGGTCGACGCGGCGACGAGCATCGTCTGGAACGTGCGCAGCAGCAGGCCGTTCACCTCGGTCGAGGAGCTCGAGGCCGTGAAGGGAGCGCTCTGCCATGTCCTGGATGGGCTCGGCCGCTCGCGGTATGCCCTCCTCGTCGACGTGCGCGCTGCTCCAGGCCGGAACGATCCCTCGTTCGAGGCCGCCATGAACCGCATCCGGCCGCGCTGGCTTCGCGGCTTCCGCAGGGTCGGCGTGCTCGTGCAGAGCGTCGTCGGCGCGCTGCAGATCCAGCGCTATGCGAGGCAGGACGGCATCGAGCGGCTGGTCACGAGTGACGAGTCCGCGCTCCTCCGGTACCTCACGAAAGAGGGCTGAGCGGCGCTCAGGTGCTTTGTCTGAAACGATGCTTGTCCGGGGAGGACGCGGACCGTTGAATCGCTCCGGGCGCGCGGCGTCGGCGAGGGGCAGTCATGTGCCGGGGAGGCGGACGGCAGCGCGCACGCGGGCGAGGAATGTTCCGCGGTGGCGCTGGCCTCATTGATCGCGGCGCGGCGTTGGCGATATCGCGCGACGCTCGCGCTCATGGGGCTTCGAGCTCATCAGCACAGGTGACCAGGGCCCGTTCTTCGTGCGCGCAAAGGCCCAGTGGGGACGGCGACGCTCGTCAGCCCCGCCCTCGGCCGATCCCCTGGAGCCAGCGCTGCGCGCGTGATACGATTCACGCCCCGGCGATCGGTGTCGCACGGGACTTGCTATGAATGGGTAGGGCACGGCGCCCCGAAGAAGAAGGAGTGCGGGATGAATCTCAGGGCATGCTGCGCGGCGCTCTGCGCAGGGATGGTGGGTCTCGTGGGGTGCGGCGGGGACTCGGGCACGAACGGGAGCAGCGGCTCTCCGG
Organism: Sorangium sp. So ce1128; assembly: GCA_051717205.1. Taxonomy (GTDB): domain Bacteria; phylum Myxococcota_A; class Polyangia; order Polyangiales; family Polyangiaceae; genus Sorangium. Next base: position 10,687,694 of record CP181432.1, on the reverse strand, counting down.
GCGGCCCGGGCGCGGGCGGCGCGGGGGCCGGCCAGGGGCAGGGGGGTGACCCCTTCGGCAGCGGGGGTGACCCCTTCGGCAACGGTTCCAGCGGAACGAACGGTGGGACGGGAGGCAGCGGCTCGAACAAGTCGGGTTGCGAGCACGTCGATGTAGTTTTCGCGCTCGACAACTCCTCGAGCATGGAAGAGGAAAAGGAGTCGATGCGCGATATCGTGTTTCCGGCGTTCGCGCAGGCGCTGCTCGATATCAGCGGCATCAAGGATTTCCGCGCGGCCGTGCTGGACGCCTGTCCCAGCCCTGCGAATTTCCACACGCGCGGCGCCGCCGGCGAGTGCTCGTTCCAGAGCGGAAAGCCGTGGATGGAGAGCACGAGCACCGACCTCACGGGCGAGTTCCAGTGCGCCGCGGATATCTACTCGGGCGACGTCCAGTGCAGCGGTGACAGCGACGACGAGCAGCCCGCGTCCTCCGTCGCCGCCTCGCTGGAGCCGCCGTTCTCGACCGGCGAAAACGCGGGGTTCCTCCGCGACGACGCGCTGCTCGTGGTGGTGGCGATCACCGACGAGGACGAGCAGCCCGTCCCGCGCCAGCAGATGCAAGCGATCCACGACCGGCTCGTCGCCACGAAGGGCGACGCGAAGAACGTCGTATTCCTCGGTATCGCCGGGAGGACCGATTGCGAGGGTGCTTATGGGAGCGCGGATGAAGCCGAGGACATGCAGCGGCTCGTGGACACGTTCGCCGCCGACAACCGTGGCTTCTTCTGGGATCTGTGCGAAGGGCACCTCGAGGACGGCCTCACGAACGCCCTCACGCAGATCGAGGAGGCGTGCACGGAGTTCGTACCAGTCGTGAATTGACGAAGGTCGGCTCGGCCGGCGGCGCGAGGGCGCGCAGCAGGTCGGGCCTGCGGGATCAACACGAGGGTGAGCGTGGCGGGGCCTCGCCTTGTCCGAGCGCGAGTTACCAGGCTTCTCTGACATGAGGCACGGTGCCGTGCGGGCTCGCTCCGGGCCCGTCTGCGGCAAGAACCCGGGCGGCGCGGCGCTCGCCTCGCGTCAGGAACCCCTGGTGGGGTCTCTGACGCGCGAGCTACCGCCCGGCGTGGCGGAGCGCGTGGGCGATGCCGCTCTGCAAGGTGCTCAGCGTCGTGATGCCAGAGAGGTCCACGCCGAGCGTGACCAGCGTCTGCGCCACCTCCGGGCGGACGCCCGTGAGCACCACGCGCGTGCCGAGCAGCTGGGCGGCGCGCGCGGTCCGCGTCAGCGCGTCGGCGACGAGCGTGTCGACGGCGCGCACGCCGGTGATGTCCAGGATCGCGGTGTGGGCGCTCTGGCTGCTGATGCCGGCCAGCAACGTCTCCATGATCAGCTCCGCGCGCGCGCTGTCGATCGTCCCGACCAGCGGCATGGCCACCACCTGGTTGGCGAGCGGGATGAGCGGCGTGGACAGCTCCCGGAGCGCGGCCTGCTGCGAGGCGATGATCTTCTCCTGGAGCGCGGACCGATCCGCTTCGGCGCGCCTCAGGGATGTGATCTCGGTCACGATCCCTCCCAGGCCAATGGGCTCGCCGTGCTCGTCGTGGATCGGGAATTTGACCGTGAAGAAATAAAGTTGAGAGTCGCCGAACGGCAGGACCTCTTCGAATTGCATGACCTGTCCGCTCGCGATCACCTCTCGCTCTCTGGCCACGAGCATCTTGGCGACATCGGGGGCCAGGGGGCTTAACTCGGCTTCATCGCTGCCGATGAGCTCGATGACGTGCCGCTGCATTGCCTGCGCATGAGCGCGGTTGGCGAAGACGTAGCGTCCCGCGATGTCCTTGATGAAGATGCTGCTGCGCGCGTTGTCGACAAGCTGCAGGAGCAGCTGATAACGCCCGTGCACCGTCCGCTCTCTCCGCCGCGGGTCGCTTGTGTCATCGACGATCGACGCGATCTCGCGCACGTCGCCTCGGTCGTCGCGCAGCACGGCGTAGGTCCACCGGCAGAGGAGCGCGCGCCCCTCCTTGGTCGTGGCCTCGCTCGTCGCGTTGGCGAACCGGCTCTCCGTCCAGGGAAAATCGAACGCCCGTACCGCCCTGTGAGACACGGGCTCTGCAGCCACGAGGTCGGCGAGCCTGCGGCCGGCGGCCTCGTCCGCCCGCCATCCGAAGATGCGCTCGGCGCCCTCGCTCCAGCGCGTCACCGTGCCGTCCGGGCGCCAGTGGATCAGCGCCGGCACCGCCGTGGGCAGCCACTCGGGCGCAGCGTGAGCGCCCGAGCGGAGCGCCGCGCCATCCAGAGCGCCTTGCGATGCCGCGCCATCCGACGTCCACAGCGCCGCGCCGTCGCGGCCGTCTTGCGACGCCGCGCCATCGAGCGCGCCCCGCAGCGCCGCGCCATCGAGCGCGCCCCGCAGCGCCGCGCCATCGAGCGCGCCCCGCAGCGCCGCGCCATCGGGCGCGCTCCTCAGCACAGCGCCGTCCGGCTCCGGCGTGCGGCCATCGGACCGCTCCGCCAGCGCCTTCTCCAGCACCTCGATGCGAGCGCGCAGCGCCGCGTTCTCTGCCCTGAGTCGCCCTGTTTCCGTCTCCCCCAGCTCTTCGCGCACCATTGGCCAGGTAACAGAGCGTACGCGTAGCGTGCTCGGCATTTCAAGGTTGCCGACCAGCTTGTCCAAGGTTGCCTGGCAGGTCGCAGAGGGGGCGCTGCGCGGCGATACAAGGCGCTGATGTGCTGAGCGCCAGGCTGGGACACCCCGCCCCGATGTACTAGGCTCCGCCCGTGCCGCGTGTCCTCGACCCGCTGCTCGCCCGGCCGCTCTCCCGCGCCGGCGCGGCCAGCGGGCATTCCTCTTCGCCGTCGCTCCCTTCCGCTCCTGCGTTCCTGGAGCGGCCGTGACCCGGAGCCTCGCGCCTTCGGGCGACCTCTCCTCGCCTGTCGTCGCCGTCGCCTGCGCCGTCGCTGCCCTGAGCTTCGGGTTGCTCGTGCTCGAGCTCTTCCGCGCGCGCGGAAGAGCCGCCGCGGGGCCGGGCGGTGGCCGCGGCGCGGCGCTCGGCACGATGCTCACCGGCGCGCTCGCCGTGCTCGGCCTGCTCGCCGCCATCCTGCGCCCGGTCGCGGTCACGTCGCGCGGGAGCCTCGTGGGACCGAAGGTCGTGGTGCTGGTCGACGGCTCCCGGTCGATGGATCTGCCGGGCCTCGCCGGGACCCGCCGCGAAGCCGCCGACCGAGCGCTCGCCGAGCTCGGCAAGCGCGCCGACGTCCGGCTCTCGCGCTACGTGTTCGGCGAGGGCGCGCCGGTCCCGGCGGACGGTCGGGCGGCGGGCGAGGGCGCCGGCGCGACGCCCGCGCCGGGCGGGAGCGCCGCCGCCACGGCTGCGCCGGCCAGCTCCGCCGCGACGCCCGCGGAGCGCGGCGACGCAGGGGCGCAGGCGTCCGCCGGCGCAGCCGCGCCCGCCGCGTCCGTCGTGTCCGCCCGACCGCACCGCCGCTCGGACCTCAGCGCCGCGCTCGAAGCGCTGGCCCGCGCCGCCGACGAGCGCCCGTCGGCGTTCGTCGTCGTCTCGGATGGCCGCCTCGACCGCCCGGGCCCGGAGGACACGGCCGCGGCGACGCGCGCCGCGCTCGAGGGGCTCGACGTCCCGGTGCACACGGTCGCGGTCGCGACCGAGGCCGTGCGTGACGCCGGCGTGCGCGCGGTCCGGACCTCCGGCGCCGCGGTCGCCCACCAGCCGCTCTCGCTCCGCATCGACATCGGGTGCAGCGGCGGCCTCGCGTGCGATGCGGTCCCGGTCGTGGCCCGCGAGCTGCGCGAGCAGGGCGCGCCGACGACGCTCGCGACGGGCACGGCGCACGTCGACGAGGGCGGCGTCGGCACGGTCGAGCTCGGCGTGACGCTCGATCGCGCCGGCACGCGCATCCTGGAGGTGGCGATCCAGTCGCCGCAAGGCGACGAGCTCCCCGAGAACGACGTCCGGTACATCACGCTCGACGTCGCGCGCGACCGCATCCGGGTGCTCCACGTGGCGGGCCGGCCGACGTACGACGTGCGCGCGCTCCGGATGTGGCTCAAGGCCGACGCCTCGGTGGACGTCGTGGCGTTCTTCATCCTGCGCACGCCGGGCGACGAGGTGAACGCGGCGTCCGACGAGCTCGCGCTGATCCCCTTCCCGGTGGACGAGCTCTTCAGCGTGCACCTGTCGAGCTTCGACGCGGTCGTCCTGCAGGACTTCGACGCCGCGCCGTACGGCCTGACCAAGCACCTCCCGGCGCTGGCCCAGTACGTCGACAAGGGCGGCGGGCTCATCATGGTGGGCGGCCCGAACGCCTTCGTGCAGGGCAACTACGCGCGCACGCGGCTCGCCCGCGTGCTGCCGGTGGATCTCGACATCGGCCGCGCGCCTGTCGTGGACCTCGGCGCCTTCGTGCCGCGCATCACCGCCGCGGGCCGCGCGGCGCCGGTGCTCGCGCCGTTGCTCGCGCTCATCGGCGACGAGATGCCGGAGATGCCGGGCACCAACGTGGTCGGCGATCCGCTCCCCGGGGCGACGGTGCTGATGACGCACCCGACGCGCACGACGGCCTCGGGCGCGCCGATGCCGGTGCTCTCGCTGGGCGAGCACGAGAGCGGCCGGACGATCGCGCTGACGCTCGACGGCAGCCACCGCCTGCTCTTCAGCGCGTTCGCCTCGAGCTCCGCGGGCCGCGCGCACGGCGCGTTCTGGGACGCCTTGCTCGGCTGGCTCATGCGCGACCCGCGCTTCGAGCCGGCCGCGATCGAGCCGCGCGGCGGCTGCCTCGCGGGCGAGGAGACGACGCTCGTGCTGCGCCCGCTCGCGGGGCAGGGGGGCGAGGCCAGGGTGACGATCGCGCGCCTCGGCAGCGGCGCGGTCGTGCGCACGCTGAAGGCCCGGGTCGGCGACGGCGGCGAGCCCGTCGAGCTCGCGGCCGGCCGCTTCGAGCCCGGCGGCTATGCGGCCACGGTGGAGATCGTCCCGGCGGACGCCGCGACCGGCGTCGCCGCTGTCGGCACCGGCGACGGCGACGGCGGCGGCGGCGATCAGAAGCGGGCGACGACGCGGCGCGATTTCGCGTGCGAGCGCGGGGGCGACGAGTGGGCTGACCCGCGCCCCGACGTCGCCCGCCTCGAGGAGATCGCCCGCGCGACGGGCGGCGCGTCGGTGCTGCCGCCGGGCGCCGGCTCGTTGCCGCTCCCGGCGGCGACGCAGGTGGCGGCCGAGCGCCACGTCGCGCCGCTCCTGCCCCCGTGGGCCTGGACGCTCGCGGCGGCCGTGGCGCTCGGCGCGCACTGGATCGTGCGCCGGCGCGGAGGGCTCGCGTGAGGTGTGCCATCGCCCATCCGGGCCGCCGGGGGCGCGCCTAGGCTGCTCTGGACTGCTCGCCTCGGCTCAAGGGAGCCACGGCTTCTCCAGCGGATCAGCCTTGTCGCCGACCCAGACCTTCAGCACCGCGAAGTGCTCCGGGTTCCCGCTGAGGAGCGCGTGGTTCACGATGAGCAGCGTCTTCGCCGAGTCGTCGAACGCGACGTTGGCGGGCGAGTCGAGGGGTATGTCGTCGCAGTGGGAGCTCTCGATGCGCGACTCCTCGTCCCCGTCCTCGTCGAGCACCGAGATCGCGTTGGCCCCGGCGAGCGTGACATAGAGCTTCCCCGACCTGCCGAACGCGAACCCGTCGGGCGCCTCACCGGCGGTGTACTCGTGAACCAGCTCCAGATCGGCCTCCTCGGGCTCGTGGACGAGGGGGATGCGGTAGATGGAGCCCAGGGTCGGATCCGAGAGGGAGAAGGTCACCGAGACGTAGACGTACTCGCGCAACGGATCGAGCCGGATCCCGTTCACGCCGAACGGTTGGGGGCCACCCCCGGCGAGCGCCGCGCTCTGAAACCAGATCTCCGGCGCGCCGCCCCCGGGCGGATAGCGGAAGATCGTCGCCTGGAGCGAATCGGTCACGTAGGCATGGCCGCCGTCGTCGAAGACGATGTCGTTCGGGATCGGCGGCAAGTCGACGGGCGTCGGCGAGCACGCCTCTCCGGGCGCGGCCGCCGCGCACGCCGGCAGGTCCGGCAGCGGAGAGCCGTAGCCCTCCTGGACATATCCATGTCCAGTCGTTGTGAAGCGCAGCAGTCCGAGCTGCGTGCTGAGCGCGTAAACCCGGCCCTCGCCGTCGATCGCGATGCAGCTCAGCGCGTGCTCGGCGTCCAGCGCCTCGCCCGCCACGCTGATCGTGCTCTTCAGGGCCTTGCTGTCCCTGTCGTACACGAAGATCTTCGACGGGCCCCGGCCCGCAGTGTTGAACGTCGCCGGGCCAGACACGTAGACCCGATTGCCATGGACAGCGATCCCCTCGGGGAACCCGGGATCCGCGGGGGTCCTGGCGAAGGTCTTGATCTCGCCGTGCCAGCCCCTATCTGCCCGAGCCGGAGCCGCGATCAGCATCGAGACGGCGGCAAGAAGCACCAGGGCGCCATGGACAGGCCACTTTCCGCTGGAGCGCGATAGTTTTGACAGCACAGAACGCGGCATGGATCCCTCCTGTGTCCGTGATCAACGGACCGGGGTTGTCGGAATGAACGGTGTCGGGAAGCCAAGGTGGATCTGTATGGCTCATCAGGCCGAAGAGGCGCTGATGATGACAGCAGTATATGCCGATTCGCCAATTGGCTGTCGAGCTAAATTTCCCTGGTTCATGGAACCCCGGCGAGGCGGATGCGCGCGCCGTCTTCGCTCCTGGCTTTGCTCCTGAACATTGGTCCTGATTTGTGGGCAATCTTGATGGGTTGCGCGGCTATGTCCTTGTCGATTCGCGCGCTGGCGCGCTTGTTGACGTACATGTTTGTGCTCTGTTGGCGTAACTATTGCTCGCCTGTTGACGGTCGCGTGGTCGCAGGCGGGTGTTGTCCTGTTATCGATTGTCATTGATGCGCGCGCCGAGCAGTGCCCTGTCGTCGCGCGCTCGGCGCGGCGCACCGGCGTGCCGCGCCGAGCAGTGCCCTGTCGTCGCGCGCTCGGCGCGGCGTACCGGCGCGCGAGCCGGCGAGATCAGGCGCGCGCGTCGGGCAGCCCGTGGAGCGGGAGCAGCGGGAGCGCCGCCCCGAGCCTGGCCAGCTTGTCGGGATTGCGCATGATCCAGATCGCGTCGATTCCGGCGGGCGCGACGTCCAGGGCGATTGCCGTCACGAGCCGCGTCCCCTCGTAGACGAGGAGGGCAGGCCCGCCGTTGACCGACGCGATCCGGGTGATCGGGCCGGCGCCCTTCCGCAAGAGGCCGATGAAGTAGCGCGTGATGCGATCGCGGCCGCTCAGCACCCGGCGCGCCGAGCTGGCCTTGCCGCCGGAGTCGGGGGTCGCGCTCGCGCCCTCGGCGAGCATCGCGGCGAGCGCGCCGGCGTCGCCGCGCGCCGCCGCGTCGAGGAACGCCCCGAATAGACGCCGTCGCTCGGCCTCCGTCGCGCGGAACCGCGGCTGGCGCGCGGCCACGTGCTCGCGCGCCCGGTGCACGAGCTGCCGACAGGCCGCTGACGAGCGGCCGAGCGCCGCGGCGATCGCGCCGAACTCCCAGTCGAACACGTCGCGCAGGATCAGCGCGGCTCGCTCGAGCGGCGACAGGCTCTCGAGCACCACGAGGAACGCCATCGAGATCGACTCGACCCTGTCCATGCGCGCCGCCGGGCTCTCCGCGCTGCCGCGCTCGCCCGGGTAGCCCGCCGCGGCCCCCTCGCCGTCGAGCAGATCGCCCGTCGCCACGGGCTCGGGCAGCCACGGCCCCACGTACGCCTCGCGCCGCGCGCGCGCCGACTTCAGCACGTCGAGGCAGAGGCGCGTCACGATCGTGGCGAGGTACGCCGGCGGAGACTCGGGCGCCTCCTCGGCGGACCGCGCGCGCAGGTACGCCTCCTGGACCACGTCCTCGGCCTCGGCCGCGCTGCCGAGCATCCGGTAGGCGAGGCCGAAGAGCGAGCGCCGGTGCGCCGTGAAGCACTCGGCGCTCACCCCCGCCGCGGCGCTCATGTCGCGGCACCGGACGGAAGCCGCCCGCCGCCCGCGACGTCGAGGGCTCCCTGCGTCCGCGGCGCCTGCTCGGGCCGGCCGTGGACGTCGTGGAGCAGTCCCTGGAAGCGGATCGCCGCGACCGTGAAGCGGCAGACGAGCTCCTTCGCCCACGCGCCCATGCGGCCGGTGAGCACGCGCTCGAGCGACCTGTCCCGGGGGTCGACGCGCTGGATGAGCCCGCGCCGCCGGCCGAGGCTGATGCACTGGATGACGAACGCGAAGCGGAACGGCGGCGGCGGCTCGTCGCCGGCGAGCGCGGCCACGATGCTGTCCGCCGCGTACGCGGCCTGCGGCATCGCGGTGGCGCAGCCCATGCGCAGCGGTGCGCCGTCGCCGTCGAGGGCGGCCGCGGCGTCGCCGGCGCCCCAGATCTCCGGGTGCTCGGGCGCGCGCAGCCACCGGTCGACGACGAGCCGTCCGCCGGCGACGGTGGCGAGCCCGGAGCTGCCGGCGAGCGCCGCCGGCCGGAAGCCCGCGGCGAGGACGACGATGTCGGCGGCCATGCGCTCGGCCGCCCCGGTCGCGGCCGCGCCGCCTGCCTCCGGCTCGACGATGAGGCCGCTCGCGTCGATCCGGGCCGCGCGCACGCCCTCGCGGGTCGCGACGCCGAGCTCGCGGAGCGCCTGGCCGACGTACGCGCGCCCGCGCTCGGAGAGGCCCTCGCCGACGCGCCCGCGGGTCGCGAGCGCGACGCGCAGCGCGGGGAACGCCTCGGCGATCTCCGTCGCGGCCTCGATCGCCGTGAGCCCGCCGCCGATGACGACCACGCCGCTGCCGGGCCGCGCCGCGCGCAGCCGTTCGTGCAGCGCGCGCGCGCTCGCGGCGTCCGCCACCGAGGCCGCGTGCTCGCGGCCGCCAGGGACGATCTCCGGCGCGGCCGCGCTGCCGGGCGCGTACACGAGCGCGTCGTAGTCGAGCCGCCGCGCCTGCGCGCCCGCGCCCTCCGTCGCCGAGGAGCTCGCCGCGGAGGATCCCGCCGGCCCGGCCCCGTCGCCGGCGAGCTCCACCTCGACCGCCCGCGCCGCTGCGTCGATCCTGCGGGCGTGGCCGACCACGAGCTCGATCCCCCGCGCCCCGAGCAGCCGCGCCAGCTCGATCCGGCGCGGCCCCTTGCCGGTGGCGAGCTCGTGCAGCCGGATCCGCTCGACGAAGAGCGGCGAGGGGTTCACCAGCGCGACCGAGACCGGCACGCGCCGGCGCGCCGCCTTGCGGGCGATCCGCAGCGCCGCCCCCACGCCCGCGTACCCGCCCCCGATCACCACGACCCGGGCACGCCCGGAGACCTTCGGCCCGCTCTGCTTCCTCTCGTCCATGAGTGCCTCCCGCCCCGCAGCCCGGGGCTCGGCGACAGGACGAGAGAGCGGTCCCGGTTGTGACATGGCGTTCGCGAGGTGCGGCTGGGGCGACTCGACCTGCGCCCTGCGCCCGCCTGCGCCCAGCCTGTCACGGCCGGCGGCGCGCCGGGAAGGGCCGGCAGCCCGGAGCCCGCGCCTAGAACACCGATCGCGTTGATCGAGAGAGCAGTGAAATTCTGCTCTCTTCTGGCGGTTTCAACCCGTTTGTCGCTCTAGGGCCGCGCCGGCCAGGCGACGGGCGTCGGCACGAGCCGCGGATCGAGGGTCCCGTCGCCCAGCTCGCCGTTCCTGTTGTCGCCCCAGCAGAGCATCTCGCCGGTGCGCTTCAGCGCGCAGCTGTGGTCACTGCCGAGGGCCAGCTCGACGACGTCGGTCAGCGCGAGCGCCTCCGGGGTGATCCCTGGATCCTGCGTGCCGTTGCCGAGCTGACCCTTCGCGTTATCGCCCCACAGGAGCACCTCGCCGCTCGCCAGCACCGCGCCGGAGTGCCTCGCGCCGAGCGAGAGCCGGAGCACGTCCACGAGCTCCGGGATCTCCCGGGGCGCCGCCTCGGTGTTCACGGTGCCTGTCCCGAGGCGGTACTGCTCTCCGAGGCCCCAGCAGGCGGCGACGCCGCGCTCGGGCGCGGCGCACGTGTGCAAGGCGCCCGCGGCGGTGAGCGCGACGCTCGTGAGCCCCGGGATGGCCATCGGGACGCTCGACGGCTGGAAGCTACCGGATCCGAGCTGGCCGTACCGGTTGTGGCCCCAGCAGCTCATCGTGCGCTCGCCCATCCGCTCGATCATGCCCGCGCAGGTGTGCGAGAGGCCGGCGCTCACCGATTCCACGTCGTCCAGGACCACGGTGGGCACGAACAGGTCGTTCTCGTCGCCGTACCCGAGCTGGCCGAAGCTGCCCTCGCCCCAGCACCAGAGGTCGTGCGAGCTCGTCACCGCGCAGGTGTGGGTCCCGCCGACGGCGACCTGGGTCGCGCCCGCGAGGTCCTTCGCGCGCACGGCAATGGAGGAGTTCGTCGCCTCGCCGTCGCCGAGCTGCCCGCTGTTGCCCGCGCCCCAGCACGCCACGGCGCCGTCCGTCAGCACCGCGCAGGTGTGCGTGCGCGCCGACGAGATGCTCGCCGCGACCGTGTCGGCGGCGCCGTCGAGGCCGACGACCTGCCGGGGGATCGGCCGATCTTGCTGGAGCGTGCGGTCGCCGAGGTTGCCCCAGGTGTTCCTGCCCCAGCACCAGACCGTGCCGTCGCTGAGCACCGCGCACGTGTAATCCGTGCCGGCCGCGATGTGCCTGGGCACGACGCAGCTGCCCTGCACGCACTGGCCGCTGCACGGCGTGTCGCAGCCGCCGCAGTGCGCGGTGCTCGTGAGCAGATCCGTCTCGCAGCCGTTCTCTGGAGCCCCGTCGCAGTCGTCGCGGTCCGCCTCGCACGCCGGCCGCTGGCAGACGCCGTCGAGGCAGCGTGGCGTGCCGCCGAAGGCCGAGCAGGCGACGTCGCACGCGCCGCAGTGCTCGATGTCCGTCCTCGGATCGACGCACGCCTCGCCGCACGCGATCTCGCCGCCCGGGCACCCGCCGCCGTCGCCGCCGCTCCCGCCGCTCCCGCCGCCGGTGCTCGAGCTCGTCGACATGTCCGGTGGGCGGGCCTTGAACTCGTCGCCGCACGCGCCGGAGGCGAGGGCGCCGGCGACGGCAACGAGCACGTACGCCGCCGCGAAGGGCAGCGAGGCGAGCGGGAGCCGGCTGGCCCGAGGTCGATGCGTGAAAGCCATGGAGGGCGCTTTTCCCTTGCGTTGTGGCGCGGCGGCGCCGTGGTCGCGCGACGGCGCGGGCCGCATTCTAGACGAATTCGCGCGCCGGGATCCGTCGCCTGCGCGCGCCGAGCGGTCCGCAGGGCGCGTCGATCAGAGCGCCGCGACGAGCAGGTCGTCGATCGTCGGCACCTTCTGGAGCACGCCGAGGTCCGTGAGCTGCTTCGCGAGCGTCTCCCAGCGCTCGCGGTTCATCACGCCGAGGCCCTTCTCCTTCGCCTCGGGGGTCTCGATGAGCGGCCGCTGCGCCTCCGCCGCGGCGACGAAGGTCTCCGCGTCCATCGAGGTGTTGAGCTTGGCCATGACCGCGTTGGCCCGGGTCGGATCATGGAGGTAGGTGCGCCAGCCCTCCCGCGTGGCGCGGGCGAACGCGCGGACGCGCTCCGGGTTCTCCTTCCAGAGCGCCGCGCGCGTGATCACGACCACCACGTATGGGTTGAACCCCTCGCCGGCCACGAGGAACGCGGCGGGATCGCTCCCCTTGCGCCTGGCCGCGATCGGCTCGGCGGTGATGAAGCACTGCTGCGAGAAGTCCTTGTCGGCGACGAAGCGGGCGACGCCGCCGTCGTACGGCACGACCTTCACCTTGCCGAACCCGTACTTCTTCTTGAGGTACGCGGCGTAGGGCAGCCCCGGCTCGATGGCGAGCGTGCCCGACTTGAGGACGTCGGCGATGCCCTTCGCGCCCCGGCTCTCGTGGGTCATGATCGCCTGCGGCGAGGTCTGGAACACGGCGAGGAGGGGGAGCACGTCCGCCCCGCGGGCGCGGGCCGTGAGCACCTCGTCGGCGCCGGAGATGCCGAAATCGACCTGCCCGCCGGCCACCATCTGGACGACCGGCACGCCAGCGCCGCCGCCGAGGATCTCGACGTCGAGCCCCTCCTTCGCGAACGCGCCCGACTCGCGCGCCTCGTAGAACCCGCCGAACTCGGGCTCCGGGACCCAGTTGAGGGCGAGCTTCACCTTCGCGGCGGGCGCGGCGGGCGTGCCCTGGGCAGGCGCGACGGGCGCGCCCTGGGCAGAGGCGGCGGGCGCGCTTCCGGCCGGGGAGGCGGCCGATGAGCGCCCGTCGCCCTCGGGCGCCTGCGAGCGCGAGCAGGCCGGGGCGAGGACGGGGACGGCGACGAGCGAGGCGAGAGCCTGGAGGAACAGCCGGCGGCTATCGGAGGAGTGCATCAGCGATTGATCTCCGAAGGATGCCAGCGCCGCAAGAGCCGCTTGCCGGCGAGGTCGACGGCGCCGAAGAGCGCGAGGCCGAGCCCGGAGGCGAGCAGCACGGCGGCGAAGAGCAGATCCGTGCGCAGCTGGCGGTAGGCGGAGAGGACGAGGATGCCGAGGCCGGCGGCGTCTTCCGAGAAGCCGGCGACGAACTCCCCGACGATCGCGCCGATGACGGCGAGGCCCGCCGCGATCCGGAGCCCGGTCACGATGTGGGGGAGCGCCGACGGCAGCTCGAGCTTGCGGAGCGTGGCGAAGCGGCGGGCGCCGTAGAGCCGGAAGAGGTCGCGCAGCGCGGGCTCGACGGAGCGCAGCCCGGTGAGCGTGTTCGCGATGACCGGGAACACGGAGACGATGAACGCAGAGACCGCGACCGCGCGCAGGCCGGGGCCGCACCAGAGCACGAGCAACGGGGCGATGGCGACAATCGGAACGGTCTGCAGGAAGACGGTGTAGGGGTAGAGCGCCCTCTCGAGCGGGCGCGACGAGGCGAGCGCGATCGCGGCGAGCACGCCGACCGCGGCGCTGAGGCAGAAGCCGGCGAGCGCGGCCTTGGCCGTGGTGACGGCGCCAGCGAGCAGGGTGGCGGCGTCGGCCGCGCCCGCGCGCGCGACGTCCGAGGGGGGCGGCAGCAGGTACGCGGGGATGCCAAGGGCGCGGGCGAGCACCTCCCAGAGCGCGAGCAAGAGCACGAGCGCGGCGAGCGGCGGCGCGACGGCTTGGAGCAGGGTGGGTCGCACGGCTTTTGCCTCTCTAGCGCGAGGCCGCCGCGCCAGGAAGAGGGCGCGGCGCGAGAATCCCGGCCGAGGCGGAAGCGTGCGCCTCGGGCTCGCCGGCACGCCGGGCCCGCGCGCCGTCGAGCGCGCTCCTCGGCCCGTCACGTGCCGTGCGGTCCAGGAGATCCCGCGGCCGTGTCGCGACGGCGAGGGCGACAACAGGCACGATGCGCGCGGTGGACACGAGTCGCTCGGGCCGCACGACACGGTCGTCCGCGACGCCAGCTCTCGTCACCGGCTCGCGCAACGGAGCTCGTCATCTGCCTGGAACGCCCGCGACGGCGGGCGGAGCGTGGAGCTCTGTCGGGGAAGAGAGGCGCCGTGCGCGGCGCCTCTCGGAGCGGTTACTTGCCCTTCTTGGCGGGCGCGGCCGGAGCAGGCGACGCCTTGGCGATCGCGGCTGCTTTCTTCTGGTTCTTCTCCGCCGTGTCCTGCTTCTTCTGTCGATCTTTGGCCTTCGGAGATTTGTCACCCATGGGAGCACCGCCTCGGTGGATGCGTTGGTAAAATCCACCTTGCGCGAGGCTAGCACCATCCTTCGGAGCGAAGTCACGAACTTTGTACTTCGCGGTGGACAGCGTCTCGCTCGAGCTCGCCCAGCGACGGACCACAGGCAGCGGGAGACCGTGGCGTTCCGCGTTCGGCCGCCTGCTGGCATCTGCCGGTGCGCAGCGCGCGACCGCCGGCGGGTGTCCACGGCGTGGGCAGCGGCCGTCCACCGGCTGGGCGCGGGCGGGGCCACGTTCCCCGGAACGCCTCGGAAACAAGGGTTTCTGTCACGGCACCGGGCTTGCTCGACAGGTCGACCGATGGGCCCCGGGAACAGCCGCGATCTGCCGGCGTTCACCGACCCCTGAGGGAACCTGTCATGAGAGCCACGTACCGAAACGACGAGGACGTTGCCCGTTTACACATCGAGTCGCTGCTCGCGCGCCACCGCAGGCAGGTCGAGGCCATCCCGGAGCACCTCCCTCGCCTGTATCGTCGTCGCGTCGCCCGGTCCCTGGCCGGACAGGTCGCCCTCGGCGGCACGATCCCCGTCCTCGTGACCGCGGGCGCGCCGTACTTGCCCGGCCTCGGCGACCTTCGCTCCGGCGCCGTCACGGCCGCGCTCCTCGCCCCGTGCGCGGTCGCCGCGTGCGCATACCTCGCCGGCATGTACCTCGCGGACGCGAGGCTCCGGCGCGCGCTCTCCCTCGAGGTCGAGCGGAGCGGCGATGTGCACGCAGACCGCGCGAGGCTCGAGGCCGCTGCGCCCGACGCGCGCGTGCGCAGCATGATTGACGCGGAAGAGCGCCGCAGCGTCGCGCTCCCGCTCGCCGGCTTCGTGGTGCTCGCGCCCCTCCTGCTGCACCTCGTGTTCTACCGCCTCTTCGGGTGGTCCTTCACGTGGAGCGAGCTGCTCGACGGCTTCGACAACTGGATCCGCCTCAGCGCGGCCATCGTGGGCCACGTGCACGCTCTGGTCGCGTACCTGGCCTTCCGCTACGCGCAGAAGCTCCATCAGACGTCGACGCGCGACCTCGCCGACGATCCGCCCCCGGGCGCCCTCCGCGCGCTGGGCTACGCGACGCTCGCGAGCGCGATCCCGGGCGTGGCCTTCGCGCTCCTCCCGTCGCTCGTCGTCGCGCTGACGGGCGCCTTCATCCTGCCCGCGTTCGCCTTCGCCCGCGATCGCCTCCTCGAGGAGCGGCGACAGCTCGCGGCGTAGCGTCCGCTCCGCCGCGCGCGCTTGCCGGCATGGAGGGGCGGCGCTAGGAACGCCCGGCGTGTTCAAGGCGATCCTCTGGGACAACGATGGAGTCCTCGTCGACACCGAGGGGCTCTACTTCCAGGCGACGCGCGAGACGATGGCGTCGGTCGGCGTCGAGCTGACCGTCGAGGACTATCGCCAGCTGTTCCTCGTCGAGTCGCGCGGCGCCTGGCACCTCGCCAGCGCTCGCGGGGTCGATGAAGCGGCGATGCGGTCGCTGGCCGACCAGCGAGATCGCCGGTACCTCGAGCTGATCGCGCGCGGAGACACCCTGCTGCCGGGCGCGCGCGAGGTCGTCTCGGCGCTCGCCGCACGCTTCCGCATGGCCATCGTCACGAGCAGCAAGCCCGAGCCGTTTCACCGAGCGCACGCGGCGACGGGCCTCCTGCAGTGGTTCGAGTTCGCGCTCACGCGCGAGCAGTACGCGCGCGCCAAGCCGGATCCCGAGCCGTACCTGGTCGCTCGCGAGCGGCTGGGGCTCGCCGCGCCGGAGGTCCTCGTCATCGAGGACTCCGAGCGCGGGCTCCGCTCGGCCAAGGCGGCGGGCCTGACGTGCTGGGTCGTCCCGTCGCCGCTCACCGCGCCGTCGGACTTCACCGGCGCGGACGAGCGGCTCGGCTCCCTGCGCGAGGTGCTCGCCCGGCTGGAAGAGCCCCGGGCGTGACGTCGCCTCAGGCGCGCACGCTGAGGTAGCTCACAGCGCACCCCCGCGCACAACGACGTCGCCGCATCGCCGCGCGCATTTTTACACCGCCCGGACGGGATGGTGCAGGTGCGTATGGCGGCGCGCGGACGGTTCGTGGCACCTTCGGGCCCGTGGCTTCCGGTGGCGGCATCTCGTTCATCGAGCTCGTCGTCCTCGGTTGGTCTTCAGCCGCCGCGGCGCCGGCTCCGATCCCCATTCGCATCGATTTCGACGCCCCGCCCGATTGTTCCACGGCGGATGCGCTCTACGACGGCATCCGCGCCCGCACGGACCGCGTGCGTCTGGCGGAACAGGGAGAGGACGGGTGGGAAGTCCGCGTCCGGTTGACGCGCGCCGGGCCCAAGGTCCACGGCGAGCTGCGCGTGATCCACGAGCGCGGCGAGACGGACACCCGGACCGTCGATGGCAGCTCGTGCGATATCGTGGTCCAGGCCCTCTCGCTCACCGCGGCGCTCGCGGTCGACGAGGTGGTCGAGGAGACCGCGGCGATCTCGGCTCCGGTCGCGTCGCCGCCCGTCGCACCCCCGCCGAAGCCGCCGCCGCCCGCGGTCGCCCCGGCTCCGGTCGCGCCGTTCCGCCTCGAGCTCGGCGCCGAGGTCCTCTTGACCCAGGTCGTCACGCCCCACGTGAGCCTCGGCGGCGCGCTCGTCGCGCGCATGACCCAGCGCACCGGCAGCGCGCTGAGCCCTTCCTTCGGCCTGGCGCTGATCCACGCGCGGAACGACCTGTTGCAGGGCGCGGACCGAGCATCTGTCCAGTGGACAGCCGCCACGCTCGCTGCGTGCCCGCTGCGCTGGGAGATCGCCGGCACCTTCAGCGCAGCTCCGTGCGTGACGGCGACCGGCGGCTGGCTCGCGGCGACGGGAGAGGGGATCGCGAGCCCGGAGTCCGCGGTGCGCTCGTGGTGGAGCGTCGGGGCCGCCGTGCGCGCCGCCGTGTCGCTCGGCGGGAGCACGGCCCTCGAGATCGAGGCGGGCGCCAGCGCGCCGCTCGTGCGACGAAGCTTCACGATCGCATCTCCGGCGGAGACGGTCGGCGAGACGCCTGTGGTCTCGCCGATGGCGAGCGTCGGGATCATGCACAGCTTCTAGGCCGGGCTTTTGTGATCACTTCGACGATGACCGGGAATCATAGCGCATGGACGGCACCCCGAAACAGGGTCGCAAGCGCGCTAGCTCTCTCGACCCGCGGCACCCGCTCCGCTCCGGTTTTCAAGGGTTTTTCTCTTCTGAGGTCTCCTGTTTCCCGGTATCATGCTTCCCCTCGCGGTGAGTGGAAGCATGAGCGTCCGGGTGATGACGGCGGTTGCTTTGCCTGACACGGACCCGGCCAAGAGGGCGCCATCGGCCGCGCGCGGGAGCGAGCGAGATGCGCGCCTGCGGCGGATGGTCGACGCTCATCTGGACTTCATCGGCCGGGTGCTCCGCAACGCGGGGACCCCGGCCGCCGAGATCGACGATGCGGTGCAGCGCACCTTCATCGCCGCCGCCCAGCGGCTCGATGACGTCCGACCGGGCGCTGAGAAGAGTTTTCTGCTCCAGACGGCACTGCACGTGGCCGCCCACGCGCGCCGAAGTGCGGCGCGCCGGCGAGAGGTCCCGGCGGCCGAGCCGCCGGAGGTCGTGGACGCTGCGACACCCGAGCAGCTCACGAGCCAGAAGCGCGCGCGGCAGATGCTCGACCGGGTGCTCGATCAGATGGAGCCGGATCTGCGGACGGTGTTCGTGCTGTACGAGTTCGAGGAGCTGAGCATGGTGGAGATCGCCGGCGTGATCGGGATCCCACAGGGCACCGTGGCCTCGCGGCTGCGGAGAGCCAGGGCAGATTTTCGTGAGCGCGTCCGCGCGCTCGAGCTCGTCACGACGAGCGAGGTGAGACGATGACCGAACCACGTCGCCTGCTAGAAGAGAGCGACAGCCCGCTCGAGCGCGCGCTGCTGAGCGCCGGCGCGTCGTATTCCCCCTCCCAGGAGACGCGCGCCAAGACGCTGGCCGCCCTCGGCCTTGCCGGCGCGGCTGCGCTGTCGAGCGCCGCGGCGCCCGCGGCGCTCTCCGCGGCGGGGACGGCCGCTGCGTCCTCGTCGCTCGTGGCGAAGCTCGGCTGGACCAAGATCCTCGTCGCGCTCTCGACCGTCGGCGCGCTCGCTGGCATCCCGGCCGGCTACCTCGCCTGGCGCGGGTACCACCAGCCGCCGACCTCCGCGCTCGGCCGCTTCGCTGGCTCCTTCCCGGGTCCGATCGCGAGGGCCATGCCGTCCCCGCCGCCGGCGTCCGTCGGGGCTGGCACAGCGCCGGTCGAGGCTGGCGCGGAGGAGGTCGCCGCCCCGGCGCCGGCGCGCAGCCACAGCGTCGGCGCGGCCGCGAAGTCGTCCGCGGAGAAGGCCGCCCTCCAGGCGGAGCTCGATACCCTCGACGCGGCGCGCGCGTCGCTCTCGAGCGGGAACGCTCAGGGCGCGCTCTCGCTCCTGGACGCGTACACACGGGAGCATCCGCGCGGCCGGCTGAGGCTCGAGGCCGAGGTCCTGCGGATTGACGCGCTCGCGAAGAGCGGCCGAACCGACGCCGCAGCGCAGCGCGCCGAGGCATTTCTTCGCCGGCACCCAAACAGCGTGCTCGCATCCCGGGTTCGCCGCTATGTAAACGATTAAGCTTCGGGTCATGCGCTGCCCCGCTCTCCTCCGCTCGCTCCTCGGAATGTCCCGCATCGCGTGTGCGAGTGGGGTGCTCTGCGCGCTGCCGGCGTGCGGAACGACGGTGGACTGGCTCGGCGACGACCGGCCGAACAGCGACGATCTCAACCCGCTGAGCGGCCCGGAGACGTATCCCAACGCGCTCCGCGACGTGCTCGGCAAGACGGACGAGGAGATCGCGACCAAGCTCGAGGAGAGCTTCAATCAGCTCTTCTACGGCGATCCCTACATGGAGGCGATCTACTACCCGGTCGGAACCGAGCAGGCCTTCGTCTGGGACGTCCTGCACAGCAACGTGCGCACCGAGGGCATGGGCTTCGCGATGATCATCACGGTCCAGCTCGACAAACGTGATGAGTTCGATCGGCTCTGGCTGTACGCCAAGGACGTGCTCCAGCACAAGTCAGCGCCCAGCCGGGGCTACCTCCAGTCGTGGTGCGACACCCCGTCGGGCACGGTGCCGTGCATCGACCCCTTCGGCCAGCAGCAGGCCGCGATGGCGCTGCTGTTCGCCCACGGGCGCTGGGGGAGCCGCACCGGGAGCATCGATTACGGGGCGGACGCGCTCGCCCTGCTCGAGGTGATGCGGCACAAGGAGGAGGAGAACGGGGGCGTCGTCTCCGGCGTGACGAACACCTTCGACGCGGCGACGAAGCTCGTCTTCGACGTCCCGCACGTCGCGGCGGCGGACACCACCCGTCCCTCCATCGAGATGCCCGCCTATTACGAGCTCTGGGCGCAGGCGACGGGGGACCCGTTCTGGTCCGAGGCTGCGGCGAGCGCGCGCGCGTACTGGCAGCAGGTCGCGCACCCGCGCACCGGGCTCATGCCGGTGCGCGCCCGCTTCGACGGCACGCCGGTGCCCGGCTCGGACGACTTCGCGTCGGAGGCCTACCGCACGCCGCTGAACATGGCGCTCGACCACGTCTGGTTCGGCGTCGATGCGTGGCAGGTGGAGGAGGCGGACCGGCTGCTGGCGTTCTTCTCGGAGCAGGGCATCGACAAGTACGGTGGGACGTACGCGCTCGACGGCGCGCCGCCCGTGCCGCCTGTGCCGTACAACCGGGAGGTGGCGCTCATCCTCATGAACGGCGTCACGGGCCTGGTCGCGGAGACCGAAGATCGCGCCGCGTACATCGAGGCGGCGTGGATGCTGGAGCCGACGACGGGGATGCCGCGCTACTACCCGGGGCTGCTGCACCTCCTCTCGCTGCTGACGATGAGCGGGCAATTCCGCGTGTACTGACGTGTACTGACGTGTACTGAGCGCCTGCGTCGGGCTGGCCTGGCGCGGAGCGCCGAGGGCGACCTGCTGGACCTGGACATCTCCTGTCTGTATGCGGAGCTCCGCCACCTTCACGTCGGCCCCGAGTGCCGCGCGCGCGCTCGCCAAGAAGCTCATTCGAAGCGGAGGTGGAGGACGGACGACGCGCGCGCCCCCCGGAGCAGGCGAGACGCCCTGCTCACCCTCCGCAGCGCCTGCTCCAGCGCCGGCGTGACCTCGCCCTCGCCGATCGGTCGAAGCCGCGGATAGCGGGCCACGGCGCCGTCCGCCGCCGGGACCTCGAGGCACGCGCGCAGCCGCGGCGGGGTCCGCAGCGGCGGGTGCGCCTCGTGGTCGACGATGAGCTCGGTGCCCTTCGCGAGGCGCGCGGAGATGCGCGTGAAGAAGGCGTCGACGAGCTCGGGGGGCTGACGCTCCAGGGCGCCCTCGGCGATGAGGAGCGTGGGCACGTCGCCCGCGTCGCGGAGGGAATCCATCCAGCCGGTGCATGCGATGGAGCAGCACCTCGCGATGGCGTGGCGGTCCGACGTCTGCCAGAGGCGGTGCGCGCACTTGAACTCGGCCACGTGCGGCGGGTCGAGGTCCACCCAGCGGAGCCTCCCGTTGTCGACGCGCGAGAACCGCGTGCAGAGCCCGGCGTTGAGCGCGATGGCGAGGCCGTCCGGGTTCCGCTCGAAATAGTGCCGGACGAGCCCGTCGACGACCATGGCGCGCACCGTCGAGTCGCGCAGCGCGCGGTCGTCGAAGCCCGCCGGATCCACGTCGAGCGTGGCCAGCATCGCCTCTGCCCACGGATCAGCGAACCCGAGCTCCGGAAAGCGCACGCGCGCCTCGGCGCGCCCGACGAGCGAGAGCACGGCGTCCCAGGGGACGGTCACAGAGCTCACGCGCGCTCCTTGCGTCGCGGGCGGCGAGGCCGCGATGGCGCGCATCCCCGGCGGCGGGCGCATCACGACAGCACCCCGCCCCTGCCGCGGACGACCTCGACGACGAGCGCACGCTCGACGCGCAGCACAGCGGACGCCTCCGGGAGCTTCGCCGCGAACAGCCCGCCGAGCAGCGCCACGAGCTTGTCGTAGTCCGGCGCCTGCGCCTTCCAGTTCGCGATCGGATACGCCTCGTAGAGCCCGCGCGTGAGCCGCGATGGTGTCAGCACCGAGACGCGCGCTTCGGGATGCCAGAGCTGCAGGTGCCAGAAGCCGCGCGTGACGAAGTACTCGAACTTTCGCCCGCCGAAGAGGCGCACCTCCCAGCCCGCGACGACGAGCGCGAGCTCGCGCTCGCGAGGATCGTGCGGCGGCGGAGGCCAGCCCTCGCCGTGCGCGGGCGCCACGGAGCGCGCGGGGTCGGACCGGAGCGGGCGATCCACGGAGAGAGGCGTGCGCGAGCTCACGAGGCCTCTTCCTTGTGCGCGTCGGACCAGGGGGAGGCAGCGAGCGCTGCGCAGCAGGACGGGCTCGGGGCGGGGGGCATTTCTCGGCTCACGTTGGCTCCGTTGTTGATATTGAAAATGATGTTCAATTTCGATACGTGAGCGTGCAGACGGTGTCAAGACAAAACGGAGCCGGCGGTGGGGCGCGGTTCGAGCGGGGCGGGGTGGACCGGCAGGGCGGGCATGGGGCGCCGCCAGGCGGGCGCCGAGGATCGGATCGCTGCGGCCGCCGTGGGACCGTGGGACCGTGGGACCGTGCGCCGTGGCGTATCGGTCACCCGGAGCGGGGCACGGCGCAGGCAGGGCCATGTTGCCGCGGTGCCGCTGCTCACCCCGGTTGCCTCTGATCATGAATCGCGTGCCTTCGCTCGTATCCGTCCTGAAGGTGAGCGCTCTGATGCTCGCGCCTGACCGTGCGGCGGGCCGCACAACCGTTGTGGAGGAGCACCGGAGACCAGCCGTGGATAGAATGCGCACCCGATGAAGCCTCTCCGTGCGGTACGTCCTCTCGCCATGGCCCGGGATCCCCTTGCTGCCCTGCTTTTCGTGTTGTCGGCCGTGAGCAGCGGAGCGGGCTGCGGCGGGGCGGAGTTCACGACGGGGGCCGGAGGCGCGACGGGGGGCGGAAGCACGGGGGGGGCCGGCGACGGAGCGCCGGCCGGATCAGGCGGTGATCTGAGCGGAGCGGGCCACGGCGAGGGCCAGGGCACCAGCGGCGAGGGCGTCGCCTGGGGCGGGGTGAGCGGCGTCGGAGCGGGGGCGGGCGAGGGCAGCGTGGTCGGCGCCGTCAGCGCGGATCTCCGCGTGGTCAGGATCATCGCTGTCGGCGACACCGGGGAGGGCAACCTGGCGCAGAACCAGGTCGCCGACCGGATGAGCGAGAAGTGCGTCCAGGTCGGGGGCTGTCACGCCGTGATCATGAACGGCGACAACTTCTATGATCACGGCGTCGTCGACACCAGCGATGCGCAGTGGGGGCCGAAGTTCGAGCAGCCCTATGACAGACCGGGCCTGAACGGCCTCCCGTTCTACGCGGTGCTCGGCAACCACGACCACGGCCCCAGCAGCAACGGCGTGCGGCAGGCGCAGATCGATTACTCGCTGCTGCCCGTGGGCGACGGGCCGGGCAAGCGGATGACCGACAAGTGGCACATGCCCTCTTCGTATTACGACGTTCGCATCCGCGATATTCATCTCTTCGGGATCGATACGGTCGACTTCACCTCCGACGATCAATCGGTCGACATGCGCACGCGGGTCGCCGCCTCGGACGCCCGCTGGAAGATCGTCTTCGGCCATCACCCCCGCTACACGTCGGGAGCTCACTTCTCCGACAATGAGCAGCTCGGGATGAGCGGGATGTTCGCCATGCAGCGGGCGATCTACTGCGGGGCCGACATGTACATGAGCGGCCACGATCACGACCTCGAGCTCATCGACAAGGGGCGCGACGCGCTCTGCCCGAACACGTACTTCGCCATCAGCGGCGCCGGCTCGAAGACCCGGCCGTCCGGCCTCGCCTCGGTCGACGCGCGGCAGCTCTTCTACACGGACCGGATCGAGGGCTTTGCCTACCTGCAGTTCGAGGGCGACACGCTGCTCTTCGAGTTCATCGACAAGGAGGGCGCGGTGCTCTACGTGAAGGCGATCTCCAAGTGAGCGAGCGCCGCGCGCGGCCCGCCCGGCCCGCGCGTCAGCGCCGCCCGCGGTCGCTCGGCGTGCCGGCGCTCGCCCCGTCATCGGGGCGCCTACCGAACGAGATCGTGCGCTCGGTGCCCGCGAGCATCCGCCGGATGTTCGGGATGTGCTTCAGCCAGATGAACGCGCAGAGGAGGAGCGAGAGGCAGAGGACCGGAGCCTGCCGCTCGCCGAGGGCCCAGAGGAAGAGCGGCAAGGCGAGCGCGCCGGCGAGGGAGCCCGCGGAGACCATGCGGGTCGCCCGCAAGACGACCGCGAAGACGGCCAGCGTGGCGAGCGTGGACCGCGGCGCCAGCACGAGCAGCACACCGCAGGACGTGGCGACGCCCTTGCCGCCCCGCATCCCGAGGAACACCGTGTAATCGTGGCCCAGCACCGCGGTGAGGCCGCCGGCCGCCGCGACCCAGCCGCCTGGCGCGGCCGCGAGCCACGACGCGAGGGGTCCGGCGACGAGCGCGCCCTTCGCCATGTCGGCCGCCAGGACGGCCAGGCCGGGCTTCCAGCCGAAGGCGCGCAGGACGTTGGTGGCGCCGATGTTCCCCGAGCCCACGGTCCGGATATCGACCCCTCTGGCGAGGCGCGCAAAGAGGTAGCCTGTCGGGATCGCTCCGAGGAGGTAGGCGAGGACCAGGTAGATTGCCGTCATCGGGCGCCTCCGTGCCTGCGAGCACGGTGGATGTAGCATGGCGCGGCGCGGCCGCGCGACGCGGCGAGATCGCTGGCGTGCTTCAGGGCCGCTCTCGCGATCGCGACCATGGTACTCTGCGAGCATGGCCAACCGTTCGCCCGCTTCGACCCGGAACGGCCGCGCCCCCAAGATCGCGCTCGTGCTCGCCGGCGGGGCTGCCCGAGGCGCCTACGAGGTGGGCGTCGTGCAGCACATCCTCGAGGAGGTCTCTCGCGACCTCGGCCGCGAGGTGCCGCTCGACATCCTGTGCGGCACCTCGGTCGGCGCCATCAACGTCTGCGGCCTCGCCGCGTTCGCGGACGAGGCGCGGAGCCGCGCCCGCCGGCTCGCCGGCGTGTGGACGCGCCTGCGCATCGACGACCTCGTGCGGCTCGACGTGCGCGGCGTGCTCGCGGTCGGGCACGATCTGCTCCGCGGCGGGGGCGCGGGCCCGCCCTCGAGCGGCGGCCACGCCGCGCTGCTCGACACCTCGGGCCTCGAGCGGCAGATCGCGGAAGCCGTGCCCTTCGAGCGGATCGACGGGCACCTCGAGAGAGGGCTCCTGTCGGCGGTCACGGTGTCGACGACCCTGGTCAAGTCCGGGCGCACCGTCGTGTTCGTCCACCGGCGCGAGCCGGGCTTGCCGCCCTGGAGCCACGACCCGACGATCTCCCCGCGGGCCACCGCGCTTCGCGCCCAGCACGCGCTCGCGTCGTCCGCGGTCCCGATCCTGTTCCGCCCGGTGAGCATCGACGGCGAGCTCTACTGCGACGGCGGGTTGCGCCAGAACGTCCCGCTGTCGCCGGCGCGGCGCCTCGGGGCCGACGCGGTGATCGTCGTCAACCCGCGGTACATCGAGCCCGCGTCGTCGACGGCCGAGCGCGAGGCGCCGGGCTTCCCGGGGCCCCTCTTCCTGCTCGGAAAGACGCTGAACGCGCTGATGCTCGACCGGATCGACAACGACCTGGCGCGCCTCGAGAGCATCAACGGGATCCTCGAGGCGGGGCGGCGCCGCTATGGCGAGGGCTTCATCGACGAGCTCAACGGCGAGCTCGGGCTCCCGCCCGGGCGCTCGCTCCGGCCGCTCCGGTCGCTGCTCATCCGCGCCTCCAAGGACATCGGCAGCCTGGCGGCGGAGTTCGTGCGCTCCCCGACGTTCCGCGCACGAACCACGGGCGTGCTCGGCCGGGTGATGCGGCGCCTCGCCGACGGGGACGAGCAGCGAGAGGCGGACTTCCTTTCGTATCTGCTGTTCGATGGGGAGTTCGCCGGAGCGCTCATCGAGATAGGTCGCGCCGACGCGCGCGCGCGGCACGAGGAGCTGTGCGCGTTCTTCGAGAAGGCGCTGAGCGCGGGGGAGTTCGAGGAGCGGGCGGGGTGAGGGCATCAAAGACCTCATCTATTCTTTATCCATGCTTCCGCGCGCGCGGAGATGCGCGGGTCCCAGAATCGAGACAGCCGGGCTTTCGATAGCGACGCGCTCACGATGGATGGCGGCCAATGTCGCGGCGGCGGCAGGGCGTGAGCACGACAGCGGGTGAGTGGCGGCGCGCGGGCCGGATCGCGCGCTGACCTCGGCGCGATCTCCGGGCGGCGGCCGACGGTGTAGACTCGCGCCGCGAGCATGGCACCTTCGGATCCCTTCGGCTGGGCGGGCGCGACGATCGGCGGCAAATACCGGCTCGACGCCGTCATCGGCGAGGGCGGGTTCGGCGTCGTCTACCGCGGCCATCACCTCGGCCTCGACGAGCCGGTCGCGGTCAAGTGCCTGAAGATGCTCGGATCCCTGGCCCCGGCCGAGCGCGAGTCGTTCCAGCGGATGCTCCTCAACGAGGGCAGGCTCCTCCACCGCCTCTCGCGGGCGAGCGCCGGGATCGTCCAGGCCCTCGACGCCGGCGCCGCCGTCTCGCCGTCGGGCGAGTGGACGCCCTATCTCGTGCTCGAGTGGCTCGACGGCGCGCCGCTCGACCGCGACATAGCCGAGCGGCGCGCCCGCGGTGAGGCGGCGCGGCCGCTCGCCGAGGCGGTCGCCCTGCTCGCGCCCGCGGCGCATGCGCTCGAGGCCGCGCACGCGCAGGGCGTCGCCCACCGCGACATCAAGCCTGCCAACCTGTTCCTCGCGGAGATCGGCGGCCGGCGCACGATGAAGGTCCTCGACTTCGGCATCGCCAAGGTGCTCAGCGAGCTCTCGAGCATGACGCAGGCGATGGCCGAGACGGGGAGCACGCTCCGCGCCTTCACGGTCCATTACGGCGCGCCGGAGCAGTTCCACCACCGCTTCGGCGCGACCGGGCCGTGGACCGACGTCTTCGCGCTCGCCCTCGTGCTCATCGAGGTCGCCTCGGGCAACCGCGCCCTCCTCGGGAGCGACGTCACGCAGCTCTACATCGCCGCGACCGATCCGGCGTTCCGCCCGAGCCTGCGCGGCGCTGGCGTGAGCGCGCCCGACGCCGTCGAGGCGGTGGTGCGCCGCGCGCTCGCGGTCGAGCCGCGCGAGCGCTACCGCACGGCGGGCGAGCTCTGGGGGGCGCTCGAGGCGGCGATGGCGGCGTCAGGCTCGCCGTTCCACGCCGCCGCGCCCGCGCCGCGGCCGCCTTCGTCGCCGGCGCTGCCCGCGGCGGGAGCCGCCATGCCGACACGGGACGTCCTCGCGCAGCACGACCCGCGCGTGCTGTCCGCCGCGGGCGCGAGCGCGGTCGCGGCGGCCGATGTCGCGGCGCTGGGCATGGCGGGGACGGCGCGCGCGCCGTCGGCGCTGCCTGCCGGCGATGCGCCAGCCGCCGGGGGGCCGGTCCCGGGCGCAGGGGCAGCCGTGGCACCAGGCGCAGGGGCAGCCGCAGCGCCAGGCGCAGGGGCAGCCGTCGCGTCAGGCGCAGCAGCGGGCTTCTCGCCAGGCGCAGCAGCGGCCATCGCTCCAGGCGCAGCCGCGGCCGCCGCGCCAGGCGCAGCGGCGTCCCTCGCGTCGGACGCAGGCCCAGGCGCGCCGCCCCTCACCACCCTGCGCGGCCTTGCCGCGAGCGCGGCGTCCCTGGCCGCACCGCACCCGGGCTCGCCCCCGGCCGCGCCCTCCCCGGCCGCGCCCTCCCCGGCCGCGCCGCGGCGGCGCCTGCTGCTCGCGCTCGGGTCGGCGGCCGCGCTCGCCGCCGCTGCCGGCGCCGGCGCCGTCGCGCTCGTCCAGCTGCGGGCCCCGGAGTCCGCGCTGCCGGCGCGCGCGCACGGCGGCCTCTCCGTGCCGCCGGTGAAGCCGGCGCCCCCGGCCGACATGGTCCGGATACCCGCGGGCCGATTCACGATGGGCAGCGCCAAGGGCGGCAAATCCGAGCGGCCGCCGCACGAGGTGACGCTGACCCGCGCGTTCGACCTCGATCGCACCGAGGTGACCGTCGCCGCGTACCAGCGCTGCGTCGTCGCGGGCCAGTGCACGCCGAGCAGCCTGCACGGCCCCCGCGCCACCGACGCGGACGTCGAGCAGCGCGGCGCGCTCTGCACCGCGGCGGACCCCGCGAAGTCGCAGCACCCGATCTCGTGCGTCGATCAGGCGCAGGCCGCGGCGTACTGCGCCTCCGTCGGCAAGCGGCTCCCGACCGAGGCCGAGTGGGAGTACGCCGCGCGCGGCACCGACGGCCGCGAGTACCCGTGGGGCAACGAGCCGCCGGGGTGCGCGCACGCCGTCGTGTCGCGGCCCCCCGGGCAGGGCTGCGGCGGGCGCGGAAAGGGCACGCAGGACGTCGGCTCGGCAAAGGCCGGGGCGAGCCCGTCCGGCGCGCTCGACATGGCGGGCAACGTCTGGGAGTGGGTGGCCGACGGCTGGGACCCAGGCGTGTACGCGAAAGGCGCCCAGACCGACCCGGTGGTGCCGGCGACCGGCAGCAAGGGCGTGCTCCGGGGCGGGTCGTGGGATTTCTCGGCGAGCACGGCCAGGTCGACGTTCCGGCTCGCGTACGACCGCGAGGCAGGCGACGTCTCGACCGGGTTCCGCTGCGCTCGCACCGTGGACTGAGCGTGAGCGCTCACAGACAGGGAGGACGGGGAGGACTCGCCAGGCTGGCGCCAGGGTCAGCACAGGCGGGCAGCGGCTCGGCCGGCCACGCGAGCAGGTTCCTTCCAGCCGCGCCGAGGATAGGATATCTGTTTGACCTTGATCGAACGCAGGTTCACACGGCTGGCTGCTGGGTGGGATATCGAGGAGAAGTGTAGTCGCTCGCCCCGGCGTACGAGATCGGATGCGCACGAGCACGTCGCCGGCGTGCAGGCCGCCGGCGACCCCGATACCGCGCCTGGACTCGGCGACAGAGCACCGAGCTCTGCCGAACAACCCCGCTGAGCGCAGAGGAGCCCATGCAAGAATCCGAGAACGTGGTCTCTTTCGAGGAGCGCCGGATGCAGCGCGTCATCAACGCGGTCGCGCTCGCGTCCACGGGAGAAATCGAGCTCGCCCTGAAGCACCTCGAGAATGTCGAGGAAGACGCCTTCGGGATGGTCGAGGAGGCGCTGCGCATCTTTCTCTCCGAGCTCTCCGCGACCACGCAGCAGAACACGCAGGCGCTCGGCGCGCTCGCCGCCTCCAAGCGCGAGCTCGAGAGCCAGCTGGAGACGATCCAGCGCCAGGAGCGCGCGATCCGGGAGCTCTCGGTGCCGATCATCGACATCTGGCACGGCATCCTCACGCTGCCGCTGGTCGGGCTGTTCGACTCGGTGCGGGCCGTCGAGGTGACCGAGAGGCTGCTCGCGCGCGTGGCGGACGATAGCGACGTCGAGTGGGTGATCCTCGACCTCACCGGCGTGACGGTCGTCGACACGATGACCGCGCAGCACCTCGTCAAGCTGGCCCAGGCGGTGCAGCTCCTCGGCGCGCGCTGCGTGCTCACCGGGCTGGGCGGTCACGTCGCGGGGACGCTCGTCACGATCGGCGTCTCGCTCGACGAGCTGAGCCCGATGCGCAGCCTTCGCGAGGGGCTCAGCTTCTGCCTGGCGCAACGCAAGACGTACAACCTCGCCGAGGTGATCCGCCGGAGCGCGGCGCTGGCCGAGGCGTCGGACAAGGCAGAGACCTGAGCCCTGGCGACGCGCGGAGGCCAGAGATGGCCGCGTCAGCTCGCCAGCTCGCCAGCTCCCAGCTCCCAGCTCGCCAGCTCGCCAGCTCGCCAGCTCGCCAGCTCGCCAGCTCCCAGCTCCCCGGCCGTGCGGCCTCGTCTTTGCGGAATTCCGGCGATATGCCAAGTGATTCGGCACCACCGCATGAAGAACGCGATGCTCCCTGCTCGCTTCCAGGACACCGCGGATGCCCGCCGTCGCTTCGGCGACCAGCTCGACCGCCTCGCGCCCTTCCTGCTCCGCGTCGATCCCGTCGCGGACGCTGTCGTGGAGGCGTTCGCGTCGATGCCTTCGGGCCAGGGCTTCCGCCTCCTCGAGGCCGCCCTCGCGCGCGGCGTGGACGACGGCGCGCTGGCCCAGGCCCCCGCCGAGCTGCGCGCGCTCTTCGCGGCGGTCGATCACGTGCCGTTGTGGGTCGACTGGGAGGCGGTCAACCGCGGCGGGACGACGTTCCTGCGCACGGGGATGCTCGGCGGCATCCTGCTCGCGATGCAGTCGCTCATCCTCGGGTACGCCTCGCCCGGCGGGAACAAACCGCTCGTCTTCTCGGGGAGGCTCCGCGAGCAGGCCCCGCGCCGCATCGGCGAGACGAGCCGGTTCGTGCACGCCGTGAGCCAGGTGAACGGCATGCGCCGCTCCGGCGAGGGCTTCGCGATCACCGTCAAGGTGCGCGTCATGCACGCCCAGGTGCGGCGCCTCGTCCGCGCGAGCGGCCGGTGGCAGACGGCGCTCTGGGGCGAGCCCGTCAACCAGCACGAC
This sequence comes from Sorangium sp. So ce1128, assembly GCA_051717205.1. Classification (GTDB taxonomy): domain Bacteria; phylum Myxococcota_A; class Polyangia; order Polyangiales; family Polyangiaceae; genus Sorangium. Next base: position 10,658,401 of record CP181432.1, on the reverse strand, counting down.
ATGGTCGCGACCGCGCTGCTCTTCTCCGTCGCGGTGCTCGACGGCTTCGACAAGCTTGGCTACCACATGCCGCTCGCCCAGAAAGAGGACCTCGTGCACCTCTGGCGCTACGTCGCCTACGTCATCGGCGTCGAGCAGGAGCTCATCCCCGGGTCGTACGCGGAGGCGAGGCGCCTGGCCGAGATGATCTTCGCGACGCAGGGCGCCCCGGACAACGACTCGCGCCTGCTCGTGGAAGCGCTGATCTCCAGCGGCATCGGCAGCGGGTGGAACGAGAGCCAGCGCCGGCGCGCCGAGCGGCTCAGGTCGATCTTCTGCACCATCTCGCGCGCCGTGCTGGGCGAGGAGCTCGCCGAGCAGCTCGGCGTGCCGCGACAGAGCGCGCTCCTCGCCGTCCCGCTGCTCCGCGCCGTCGCCGTCGCCTCGAGCCGCGCGCACGCGATGCCGTCCCTGCAGGACTTCGCGCTCGATCTCGGCGACCGCTACTGGCAGCGCTCCATCTCCATCGCCCTGGGCGGGCGTCCAGCCGACTTCGCCCCTCCGGAGCGCTTCGTCGGGCGCCGGACGTGAGCGACGTGAGCGCGCGACAGCCGCGCGCCGCGCGCGCCGCGGGCGGATCTCGCAAGGCCCATCCCGGGAGCGCGCCAGGCGGTCGGGGTTGAACCGCGCTCCAGTTCTGCGGTACGAGCCTCGGTCATGGAGATCATCCCTTACGGCGGTTGGAAGCGCGCTGCGCGTCTCGTCTGCGGCGATACGGAGCTCGTTGTCACGCTCGACATCGGCCCGCGGATCATCCGGTACGGCGTCATCGGCGGTCCGAACGAGCTCTCCGAGATCCCCGAGGACCTCGGCGCGACCGGCGGGACCAAGTACAGGTTCTATGGCGGCCACCGGCTCTGGGTCGGCCCGGAGGACGAGCAGAGGACGCTCCAGCCCGACAACGATCCGGTGGAGCACCGGGAGGAGAACGGCGCGCACGTGTTCCGGTCCGCGCCGGACAGGTACGGGATGCAGAAGGAGATCCGCATCACGGCGGACGCCGCGGCGGGCAGGTTCGTCATCGATCACGCGATCGAGAACCACGGCGCCTACGCGGTCGAGTTCACGCCGTGGGCGCTCACCGTGATGGCGGGCGGCGGTGAGTGCCTGTTCCCGCACGCGCCGTTCTTCCCGCACCCCGAGCGCCTCCTGCCCGCGCGGCCGCTCGTGCTGTGGCCGTACACCGACATGAGCGACCCACGGTGGACCTGGGGGAAGCGGGTGATCCGCCTGCGGCAGGTGGCCGGCAAGGGCCCGCAGAAGGTGGGAATGCTCGTGAGCCAGGGCTACGCGGCGTACGCGAACCACGGGAACGTGTTCCTGAAGCGGTTCCCGGTCATCGAGGGCGCCACCTACCCGGACATGGGGGTCAACTTCGAGACGTTCACGAACGCGGACATGCTCGAGGTGGAGTCGCTCGGGCCGCTCCAGCGCGTGGAGCCCGGCGCCCGCGCGCAGCTCCGGGAGGCGTGGTATCTCCTGAAGGGCGCGCAGCCGCCGGCCGACGACGGCGCGTGCGCGGCGTGGCTCGAGTCGATCGCGGCGCAGCGGCCGCTGTGAACCGCAGAGCCTGAGCACGCCGCGGTCGGGCACGCGCCGCGCGCCCGCATGTTCCCGCGCCCGCCCGATACCGGAGCTGGGCCCGCTCTCGATCCCTGCTCGTGATGGATATCTCCTGATCGGTCGATACCATCATCCATGATGGAGCCGCGTCGCGGTACGATTCTGCCTGAAGCTGGGCAATCGAAGGAGTCGCCTTCATGTTCGTGGATCCCGAGCTCTTTAGCCTGTTCGTTCTCACGGGTCTGGCCCTGAACGTCACGCCGGGCCCGGACATGATGTTTGTCATCGCCGCAGGGACCAGAGGCGGCCGGCGCAGCGGCGTGCTCGCTGCGCTCGGGATCGGGCTCGGGGGGCTCGTCCACACGGCGGCAGCCGCCGCGGGGCTGTCGGCTCTCCTGCTGTCGTCGACGCTCGCGTTCTCTGTCGTGAAGTACGCCGGGGCCGTGTATCTCATCTATATAGGCGTTCAGGCGCTGCTCGCGCGGGCTGAAAGCACCGCTTCCCCGGCTCCTGCCGCGCCTCCGGTCGACGCTGCTCCGGCCCCGGATCGCATCTTCTGGCGAGCCGTGCTCACGAGCGTCCTGAACCCCAAGGTCGCGCTGTTCTTCCTCGCGTTCGTTCCCCAGTTCGTCAGCTCCGCGCACGGCTCCATCGCGCTCCAGTTTGTCTTCCTGGGGGCGGCGTTCTGCACGACGGGGACCACCGTCAACGTCCTCGTGGGCATCCTCGCGGGCTCCATGCGCGCCCTGCTCGAGCGGCGGACGGGCTGGACGCGCTTCCTCGACCGCGCGGCGGGGCTCATCTTCGTCGCGCTCGGAGCTCGGCTGCTGTTCGTGGGGCAGAAGTGAGGCTGGCGCCTCACCCCGCTGCCCGACCGGTCCCTCGACAGGCCATCGTCAACGGGACCGTCGCTGGCGCGCGCGTGAAGGGGCGATGAGGGACGACGGCGCGCGAAGGAGCTCGACGAAGCGCGCGAGCGGAAAGCGCGCAGCCGCGTCGCGCCGATAGACGGCCGCCCACCGTTCCGGGAGGCCGTCGCGGGTGAAGCGGCGCGCGACGACCTCGCCGCGCGCGATGCTCGGCGCAACGGCCCAGCGGGAGACGAGCCCGACGCCGAGGCCGGCCTTGACCAGATCGATGAGCGCGCCCGTGAGCGGCACGCGCGCGGCGAGCGGCATCGGCGCGCGCTCGCTGGCGATGAGCTCGCGAAGGCGCTCGACGTCGCTCCGCGGCGCGTCGTGGGTGAGGAGCTTCTCGTGACCGAGCTCGCTCGCGGTGACGTACGGACGCGCGGCGAGCGGATGCGACGGCGGGACGATGACCGTCCATTCGTCGTCGAAGAGCGGCTCGACGACGAGCGCGCGATCGCGCACCGGCGAGCTCACGACGGCGAGCTCGATCTCGCCGCGGAGGAGCGCGGCGACCGGCTCGCGCCGCGCCTCGAGCACGATGCGCACGTCGACGTGCGGATGCTCCTTCGCGAGCGCCGAGAGGACCGGCGGGAGCCAGTAGTACGCGGTGAAGCACTCGACGGCGATGCGGAAGACCTCGCGCTTGCGCGAGCCGGCGTACTGCAGATCACGCTCGATACGCGCCAGATCGGCGAGCATCGTGCGCGCAGCGTCGAGCAGCCGCTCGCCGGCCGGGGTGAGCTTGAGCTGGCGCCGGACGCGCGTGAAGAGAGCGACGCCGAGGCGGCCTTCGAGCTCGGCGAGCTGATGGCTCACGGCCGACTGCGTCAGGTGAAGACGCGCCGCGGCGCGCGTGGGCCCGCCCTCTTCGGCGATCGCGCGGACGAGACGGAGGTGGCGGATCTCGAGCATCGGGGACATGAAATGCCTTCATGAAGCCATGCGAAACATGAGTTTCTCACATGCCGAGGCGACGATCATAGTAGCTTCATGAACACGACGACCTTCCGCCCCCAGCAAGATCAGTCCTTCGAGACCGTCGCGCCCGGCACCCAGTTCAGCTTCCTGCGCCGCCACGGCGGCGGCAACGGGCTTACCGTGCTGGTTCGCATGGAGAAGGGCGCGCGAGCGCGGCACCACAATCACCCCGGCGGCGAAGAGACGTACCTCGTCTCGGGGAAGCTTCGGATCGGCGAGCGGGTGCTCTCGCCAGGTGACTACCTCTGGACCGCGCCGGGCGAGAGCCACGATGGATACGCCGAGGAGGAGAGCGTCTTCTTCGTCGTCCTCCCGGGCGGCCTCGATCTCACCGACGCGCGCTGAGCTCGCGCGCGCCACGTGTCGAGATGCAGAAGAGATCCGAAGGGCAATCCGCGTCTGCGATGCACTCGCACGGCACCCCGCCATCTTCGCAGTCGCCGTTGCCGCAGGAGAGCCTCGAAGGGCAATCGGCTCGGTAAGATCTCCCCGCAACCAGGGACCAGCTCGAGCGACGCGGTGCTCAGGCCCCCAACGTCCCGGCCGCGCGCCTCAGGAACACCTCGATCGCCCGCGCCGACGCCTCCGGCGCGAGCTGCAGCACGAGGTGCGGCGCGTCCACCGTGACGCACTCGAGGTCGGGCCGCAGGCGGCAGAGCTCGCGGAGCACGCGCGGCGGCACCAGCGCGTCGCCCGCGGCGCCCAGGTAGAGCAGGGGCACCGCGCAGCGCTGGAGCAGCGCGCGCGCGTCCACGGCCAGCACCTCGCGCACGCGCGCCGCCATCACCGCGGGGTCGACGGTCTCCACGTTCGCGGCCACGCGCTCGAGCCACTCGGCGGACGCGCGCGCGCCGACCAGGTAGCGGCGCGAGACGAGCTCCGGCGCGCGCCGGCGGAAAAGCCATGGGCCGACGAGGTGCCGCGCCAGCGACGGGACGAGCCACACCGGGTTCGTGACGAAGGTGGCCACGAGGACCACGCCGACGAGCCCGCCGGGGCGCCGGCAGGCCAGGCGCAGCGCGAGCGGCCCCGAGAACGACTCGCCGAGCAGCGCGTAGGGACCGTCCGCAGGCAGGCGCTCCGCGACGAGCGCCTCCAGCGCGTCATAATCGAGCGCCCTGTCCGCGGGGTAGGAGACCACCTCGGGCGCTATGTCGGCCGACAGCGCCTCGAGGAACGGCGCGAAGAGCGCGCCGGTGCCGTCGAGACCCGGGAGGAGCAGCAGCCGGAGCGGCGCGGTCATGGGCGCGAGCATCCCCGAGCGTCCCCCGGGCGGCAAGCCAGCCGCGACCCTGCGCGGCGTCCCGCGGCGCCTCGTGGAAGGATTGGCTCGTCTCGCGCACTCGGCTATGCGGAGGCCCATGCCGCTCCACCCCCTCGCAGGCCGTAAAGCCCCGCCCGACGTGCTGATCGATCCGGACAAGCTGCGCGCGCAGTACTACAGCGAGAGCCCCGACCCGGGCGACCCGCAGCAGCGCGTCGCCTTCGGCACCTCCGGCCACCGCGGGTCGGCGGCGCGGCGCAGCTTCAACGAGGCGCACGTCCTCGCGGTCGCCCAGGCCATCTGCGAGTACCGCGCGAAGCAGGGCACGACGGGCTCCCTCTACCTCGGCATGGACACGCACGCGCTCTCCGAGCCGGCGCAGCGCACCGTCATCGAGGTCTTCGCCGCCAACGGCGTCGACGTGATCTTTGCCGAGCACAACGGCGTCACGCCGACGCCGGTCATCTCGCACGCGATCCTCACCCAGAACCGCGGGCGCACCCAGCGGCTCGCGGACGGCGTCGTGATCACGCCCTCGCACAACCCGCCCGACGACGGCGGCATCAAGTACAACCCGCCGAACGGCGGCCCCGCGGACACCGCCGTCACCGGCTGGATCGAGGACCGCGCCAACGAGCTGCTCCGCGGCGGCAACGCGGGCGTGAAGCGCATCCCGTACGAGGCCGCGCTGCACGCGCCGACGACGCACCCGTACGATTACATCGGCTCGTACGTCGCCGATCTAGGCAACGTCGTGGATCTGGAGGCCGTGCGCGGCGCCAAGCTGCGCATCGGCGTCGACCCGCTCGGCGGCTCGAACATCGCGTACTGGGGGCCGATCGCCGAGAAGTTTGGCCTGGATCTGACGGTCGTGAACAAGGCCGTCGACCCCACCTTCAGCTTCATGCCCCTCGATCACGACGGCAAGATCCGCATGGACTGCTCGTCGCCGTATGCGATGGCGAACCTCATCGCGCTCAAGGACGACTACGACCTCGCGTTCGGCAACGACGCCGACTCGGACCGCCACGGCATCGTCACGCGCAGCGCCGGGCTGATGAACCCGAACCACTACCTCGCTGTCGCAATCTTCTATCTGTACCAGAACCGCCCGCACTGGCGGCCTGACGCCGCGGTGGGCAAGACGCTCGTCTCGAGCAGCATGATCGACCGGGTGGCGAAGGACCTCGGCCGGCCCCTCCGCGAGGTGCCTGTCGGCTTCAAGTGGTTCGTGGACGGGCTGCTCGACGGCTCGCTCGGCTTCGGCGGCGAGGAGAGCGCGGGGGCCTCGTTCCTGCGGCGCAACGGGCAGGTGTGGTCGACGGACAAGGACGGCATCATCCTCGACCTGCTCGCCGCCGAGATCCTCGCCCGCACGGGCCGCGACCCCGCCGAGCACTACCGCGACCTGACCGCGCGCTTCGGCGCGCCGCTCTACACGCGCATCGACGCGCCGGCGACGCCGCAAGAGAAGAGCGTGCTCAAGAAGCTCTCCCCCGAGGCGGTGCGCGCCACGTCCCTCGCGGGCGAGCCGATCACCGCGAAGCTCACGCGCGCGCCCGGCAACGGCGGCGAGATCGGCGGGCTCAAGGTCGTCGCGGAGAACGGCTGGTTCGCCGCGCGGCCCTCGGGCACCGAGGACGTCTACAAGATCTACGCGGAGAGCTTCAAGGACCAGGCGCACCTCGATCGCGTGCTCGACGAGGCGCGCGCGATGGTCGCCGACGCCCTGTCGGCGAAGTGAGCCCGGCGGGGCCGCGCGGCGCCGCGCAGCCGAGGCGGCGGCGCCGCGTTGCGCAGACGTGGCGCCGCGCAGCGGAGCTGATCGCGCCAGCTTGAGCGAGCACCTGATGGATACCCGCAGCGGAGCGCTCTGCTCCGGCAGGGCATCGCGGACGGCATCAACATCCGGCCATCGCTCACATCGGCCCAGGTCGTTATCCAGCCGATGCCGTCGGCGCTCGTCCGGTGTCGAGATCGGTATCGCCGGCCACTCTCGCAGGAGATGCGACGAAGAGGCTGCTCGTGTGCACCTCGGCAAGCGGTCGCGTCACTTGCTCTCGTCGGAGGTGCTCCTGTAGCCTTGGCCATCTTTGTCGGGACCTTCATCCGAAGACGGTGCCGGCACGGGAGGGAGTCATGAGCGGTAGGGGTGCGCGAGGCGACGGCTCAGGCGTGAAGCGTTACTTCCAGTTCGGCGACAGGCCGTTCCTCAAGGGTGTCGGTACCACGTCGCCAGAGGCGTGGTTTCTGGGCTCGAAGGCCGAGAACGCGGACGAGCTCGAGAGGCTCATCGTGGAGGCCATCCGGGATCACGCGTTCTGGCGGCGGAACTTCCACCCCCAGGACCCCACGCATATCACCGAGCAGTCCAAGAGGCACCCGTCCTATCTCCATGCGATGGACTCGCTGAAGGACAACCTCCGATCGCTCATGTCGTTCCTCAAGAAATCGGTGCCCTTCTTCAGCGCCCGATACCAGGGGCACATGAACTGGGACACGTCGCTCCCCAGCGTGCTCGGCTACTTCGCGGCGATGCTGTACAACCCCAACAACGTCGCGTTCGAGGCGTCCACGGCGACCACGATCCTGGAGATGCTCGTGGGCGACGATCTCTGCCGGATGCTCGGCTATACGGTGCCAGAGGAAGGCGCCGCCGACGAGAGGGCCATACGCCCCTGGGGGCACATCACCTGCGGCGGTACGGTCGCGAACATCGAGGCGATCTGGTCTTCCAGGAACCTGAAGTTCTACCCCCTGTCGCTCCGTGATGCGCTGCAGTCCGAGCCGACCCTCTCCGCGGCGCGCGACATCGCCGTGACCACGTGCGACGGCAGGCGTGAGCCGCTCCGCGCGCTCGACGCATGGTCGCTCCTGAACCTCAAGGTGGACGACATCCTGGCGCTGCCCGCCCGCCTCACGGCGGAGCACGGCATCCCGGACAACACGATCACGGCGGCGATGGCGGGCCACTCCCTCCAGCACCTGGGAATGCAGGAGCTCTGCAGGAGGTGTGGGGCGGATCTGCCGCTCTCGCCCGTGTTTCTCGTCCCGGCCACGAAGCATTACTCGTTCCCCAAGGCGGCGGCGGTGCTGGGCATCGGCTCGGCGAACGTGCTCGACGTGCCCGTGGACTGCGACGCGCGAATGACCCTCCGCGCGCTGGAGACGATGCTGCGGCGTTGCCTCGAGGAGCGGCGGCCGGTCTACACCGTGGTGAGCGTCGTCGGGAGCACGGAGGAGAGCGCGGTCGATCCGCTCAAGGGGATCCTCGATCTGCGCCACAAGCTCCAGAAGGAGGGGCTCTCGTTCACCGTCCACGCGGACGCCGCGTGGGGCGGCTATTTCGCCGCAATCCTCCGCCCGGATGAGGGGTCGCGCGCGAAGGACGCGCCGTCGGGGTCGGCGGCCGAGGTCGGAATGAGCAGGTACGTGACGTCGCAGTTCTCGGCGCTCGGTCGGGCGGACTCGATCACGGTAGACCCGCACAAGTCGGGCTATATCCCGTACCCGGCAGGAGCGCTCTGTTATCGGAACTCGGCGATGCGCGACATGGTGACGTTCAAGGCCCCCTACATCGTCCACGGGGACGCGGAGCCGACGGTGGGGATCTACGGGCTGGAAGGGTCGAAGCCGGGGGCCGCGGTAGCGGCGGTCTACCTGAGCCACAAGGTCATCCGACCCACCCGGAGCGGGTACGGGCAGATCCACCGGAAAGCCCTGTTCAACTGCAAGAGGTTCTACGCGCGGCTCCTCTGCATGGCCCACCCCGAAGATCGTTTCGTGATCGTCCCGCTCCCGCGGCTGCCGGCGGAGGTCGGCGGCGGCGACGCGGAGGCTGAGCGCGAGTTCATCCGCGAGCGCATCGATCGACGGAGCATCGAGGAGCTCCTGGCCGACCCCGAGGCGATGGCGCTGCTGCCCGAGCTCGGGCCCGATCAGAACATCCTCACGTACGCCGTGAACTTCAAGCACCCGGACGGCTCGCTCAACACGAACCTCGACATGATGAACCGATTGAACGGGGCCATCTACGATATCTTGAGCATCGACCCCGGGGACGACATCTATCGCTATCGGATGATCGTGAGCACGACGGACTTCAGCGAGGAGCAGTACGGCAGCATCTTCATCGAGGACTACAAGCGGCGCCTCGGGGTCTCGGGGTCGCCGGGGTCGACCGTGACGGTGCTCCGGTCCACGACGATGGCGCCCTGGTTCCTGGAGTCCCCGGAGGGGTCCACCCTGGATGTGCTGGAGCACGAGCTCCGCGACGCCATACATAAATCGATGATGCGGGATTCGATGTTCCAGATCTTCGAGGAGATTGACGCGAACCGAGATGGCGTGCTGGACGTGCCCGAGATCATGGCGAAATTGCGCGAGAAGGGCTTCCGCGACCGCGAGATCGACGAGTTTCTGCATATGTGCGACATCGACAGGGACGGCACCGTGTCGTTGAAGGAGTTCCTCGGGGCGATCTCGCAGTTTCTGGCCAAGGCGAAGCTCTCGGGCAGAGAAGCGAAGGTCTAGCGCCGTCGCGCCTGGCCCTCATCACAGGCGAGCGCTTGGAACGCATCCTGGAGCGGCACGGCCTGCGCAACTCCCTCGCACAGCGCGCGTGGCGGCGCAGCCGCGCCGCGCTCAGAAGCGCTTGCCGAGCCCGGCGAGCGGCCGCACCGCGAACTCGGCGCTGATCGGGGCGCTCTCCGCGGTCCCGCGCTTCGCCTGCTGGAAGAAGTAGGTCTGGGCGTCGACCTGACCGAGCAGATAGAACCCCGAGGGCAGGTCGACCATCAGGCCGAGCCCCGTGCCGAGGAAGCCGACGAAGCTCGTCCGCGGCGCGGCCACGCCCCGCGTCTCGAACGCCTGCTGCAGGACCCCTGCGCCCGCGCTCACGCCCAGGTCCAGCGTCACCCGGGGGAAGTCCCACGCGTGCGCGACCCGGACCTCGAGGTCGAGCTGGTCGACGCTCGCCCGCAGCGTGTCGTTCTGGAAGCCGCCGCGGCAGGCGCCCAGGCGCGGCATGACGCTCAGCTGGCGGAGCTCCAGCGTGTAGCCCGCAAAGGCGCCCTGGCAGGGCGACTCGCCCGCATGGAACGCCGTGCGCAGCCGGTAGCCCGCCTGCGCGCCGTGCGCCGCTTCCGCGCCCTCCTGGCCCTTGCGCACGAGGCGCGCGTACTCCGCCCTGGAGAGCATCCCGTCCGCCACCGCGAGCGTCCTCCCCGCCTCGACCGTGATCTCGCCCTCGAGGAGGAAGTCCTTGCCGCGGCCCCGCACGAAGTAGCGCCCCGGCTTCACGCTGAGCCGGCGCGAGGCGTCCGTCGCCGCTACCTCGGCGACGATCGGCCCCTGGCTGCCGCCCTCCAGGAGCAGGTACGTCCTGCCCGCGGGCAGCTCGACCGTGCCGCGGTGCGCGGCGCGCGCGGGCAGCACCGTCAGGGCGAGCTTGCCCTGGCCCCGCAGCTCGTACCGGAACGTCGGGTGCTGCGTCCCGGCCAGCGTCTGGCTCGTGGCGCGGATGGTGGCCTCGGAGACGTGCCGATAGGCCTCGTCCAGCGTGACAACATCGTTCCTGTCGTCGTCGGCCGCGCCCATGAGCCCCGAGGTGAGATAGTGGGTGAAGAACGAGCCTCCCAGCGCGTCGGACTCCTGCGCATCCTCGTTGGCCGAGCTCGCCGTCAAGAACACGACCCCCTCGCCCGCGAGGCGCGCCTCCGTCCTGATCGTCAAGGGCGGCGCGGCCGTCCCGCCCTTGACGCGCGTCAGGGCGCCCGAGCGGCAGGCGTCGACGATGAGGAGCCGGAAGTGCGCCGCCGAGCCTCGCGCGAGCTGCTCTATCTCGGGCAGCTCCATGAGCGTGTTGCCCAGGTGGAGGGCGCGGGCGTCCCCGTGGCCCGAGTAGTAGATGACCAGCACCGCCTCGACCCCGCCGCCGGTGATGTCCTGGCGGATGCGGCTGTTCATCGAGATCAGCGCGCGGCGCATCGCCTCGGCGCTGCCGCCGCGCAGGAGCGTCACGTTCGACGGCGGGAAGCCGCCGATCCCCACGAGGACGTCGTGCACCTTGAGGGCGTCGGCCTCGGCATACCGCAGCTCGACCTCGCCCCTCAGCCCCGCGTTGTTGCCGGCGATGACCGCATAGCGCTCGACCCGGGCGAGCGCGGGAGAGGCGACGAGCAGCGCCGCGACGGCGAGGGCGAAGGTGACGGCAAAGGCGGCGACCCTCGACGGGAGGAAGCGGATCACGGGGCCGCCCGCTTGTCGATCAGGACGCGATCGACGCGGCAGCCCGCGGGCGCGGGAGGGCGCTCGGGCGCGGACTCGAGGGCAGCGCGGAAAGGCTCGAGGTCGACAGGAGCGCCGCAGAAAAGGCCATAGAGGATCTCCGCGCCGAGCGTCTCGTCGAGCACGACGCTGCTCGGCAGCGGGACCTCCTCGCCGGGCTGGATCGGCGCCGCGGCGGGCCCCGCCGGGAAGTAGATGCTCGCTTTGCGGGCGCCGTCGACGCTGAGCAGGGCGAAATACCCGGCCTCCGCGGCGGAGTACGTGAACTGGAGCCGGTCGCCTGGATGGACCACCTCGCCCGGCCCGCCCGGCACGACGCCCTCTCCCCGCGCGACATAGAACCCGATCCGGCCGTCGCCGCCCTTGGTGCGCGTGCCCTGCTCCGCCTGCGCAACGCGCGCGCCGCGGTCGTCGCCGGTCGGCCCCGCGTCGCCGGTCGAGCCCGCGGGCGGCCGGGTGCGGAGGACGAGCGCCAGGACGGCCGCGGCGCCGAGCGTCGCCGCGACGGCGGGGAAGAGGGCCCGCGCGCGGAGCCGCCGGACGGCGGGCGCCACGGCGCGCGGCGCCGCAGGGACGGCGGGCGCCACGGCGCGCGGCGGGAGGCGCAGCGGGGGAGGGGCGGCGAGGAACGCGGCGCGCTCCGCCTCGAGCGCGACGAAGCGCGCCGCGCACCGCTCGCAGCCGTCGAGGTGCGCGCGGGCGGCCTGCTCCTCGGCCGGGGCGAGCTCGCCGGCGAGCAGGCGGTCGAAGCGCAGATCCGACGGACAGCCCTCGGGGCGAGATCTCTCGAAGGGGATCATGCTGGCCTCCTTTCCAGGGCTTCCGCCCACTGCTTCACGCGGGCGAGGAGGTCGCCGACATGCCGCCGCGAACAGCCCATGATCGTCGCGATCTCCTCATGAGTGCTCTCGTCGATGTAGTAGTAGATGGCCGCCTGAGCCAGCTCGTCGGGGAGCTCGGCGAGGAGCCGCGCGGCCTGCACGGTCTGCTCCGCGCGCGGGGCGTCGACGTCGCTCGACGGCACGCCCGACCCGAGCAGGCGCGCGCGGTTCTTGCGGTCGCGGATGCGGTTGAGGCAGCGGTGCGTCGTGGCGCTGTAAAGCCACGTCGCGGGCGAGCTCCGCTGCTCGAACTGCTCGGGGGACTGGACGAGCGACAGGAACACCTCCTGCAGCACGTCGCGCGACTCCTCCTCCGAGCCGAGCAGCCTGCGGGCCCTGCGGAGCACGTGGTGCCCGTGGGCCCGGTAGAGCAGCTCGACGTCCAGCGCGCTCTGCACGGGGGCCGACGCTACCATCGAAGCGACGCTCGCGACACGGCCTCAGGCGCGGGCCGCTCAGAAGATGTTCCCGCCGTCGAGCTGATCGGGCGGCGCGATCGTGATGGTCACCTTGGAATCGAACTCCTCCGGGTTCGGCACGAGACGGTCGTCTGCGTCTCCGCCGTCCGCGGCTCCGCAGCTCCCCGGGTCTGGCGCCGTCAGCTTGCAGTCCTCCAGGGCCTGCAGCTCGGCCTCGGTCATGGGGACCCACTTCATCAGGTGATATCCGGCCGTGAGCGCGCCGCCCAGGAACCGCTCCGATTCGGTCCCCGCCTGGACGTCTGTCTCGACGTAGACGAGCACGTACTCCTCGGCGAGGCCGGCGATGGCGGGGCCGACGTTCGGGTCCATGCCCTCGTGAAGGACGGCGATGTACCCCGTGCTGAACCGGCTCTCCGACGGCCGCGTGCCGCCCAGCGTGAAGTCGTTCAGGACCTCGGCGGGGGGCGGCACGCTGAGATCGATCGTGAACTCCGCGGGAAAGCTCCCGATCACGGGCGCTATGTCGATGTGCGAAAAGTCGTCGATCAGGAAGTTGTAGTTGAGGATGGCCGTGTACAGGTCGCTGGTGTCCACGCCGCCCTCGTCGACGATGGCGCCCTGGATCGTGGCGAGCGGCTCGCCGCGGTACTCGGGATCGACCTGCGCGTCGCACGCGAGGAGAAGGAAGGACGAGGCGACGACGGCGGAGACGAGCGGAAACCTGTTCATGATGGGACTCCCTGGTTGAAGGACCCCCGTTGGGACCGCGAGGGCCCCGTTTCGGGCAAGCGGCGCGCGTCGAGATCCTGCTCCCCGAGCCGGGGAGATGCCGGTTCCGCGCCCCTGTAAGATTCCGTTCCTGCGCACCGCGAAGGCGCGGTAGCAGCTCAGAACAGCGACAGCTGCCGCTTCGCGCCGCTCATCGCGTCGAAGTCGGGCCCGCCCAGCCACCGGAGCACCGAGTCCGCGATCGGCTTGAGCTGCTGCGACACGTAATGGTCGTAGTCCGGCGGCGCGGTCGTCTGGCCGGCCGGCTCGGGGCCCGCGCGCGTGATCACATAGGCCACGATCCGCCCCGCGTCCCCGCCCAGCTTGCGGGCCGCCTTGACGTGCGGCGGCGTCGTCTTCGTGTAGGCGCCGAGCGGCTTGCGCAGCGCCTTCTTGTAGACGAGCTCGGCGTCGAAGCGGCCCGCGCGCAGATCCGCCACGAAGGTCCGCACGAAGCCCTCGACCGGGCGATCGTGGAAGACCAGATCGAGCAGCTCCCGCTGGAAGCGCCGCGCCACCGCGCTCGCGTCCCGCCGGACCGCCTCGAGCCCGACGATCTCGAGCCGGCCGCCGTCGTCCCCGGCGACGAGGCCTGCGTAGCGCTTCTTGCTGCCCTGCGCGGCGCCGCGCAGCTCGGGCAGGAGGAAGCGGGCATAGACCTTCTCGAACTCGAGCTCCAGCCGGCTCTCGCAGCCGAAGGTCCGCTCGATCTCGGCGGCGACGGACTCCGACACGATGGCGCGGAGCTCCTCGGCGCGGGCGAGCGCGCGGGCGGCGTCGGGCTCGCCGCTCTCGACGAAGAGCGAGTCGGTGTCGCCGTAGAGCACCCGGTGCCCGGCCCGCCGCACCGCCTCGGCCGCGAGCCGGATGACGTGCTGGCCGGCGCTCGTGATCGCGTTCGCCACGGCCGGGGAGAACAGGCGCGACGCGGGCGAGCCGAGCACGCCGAAGAGCGAGTTCATGAGGATCTTGATCGCCGTCGCGCCGCGCTCGTCGCCCGCCCGTCGCGCGTCGGCCCGCTCGTCCCAGAGGCGCGCGACGAGCTCGGGGAGGATGCCCGGCTCGCCCCGCCGGAAGGCCGCGCCCGCCGGCGTCACGATGAGCGACTCGGGCGGCGCCCCGTCCCCGGCCACGAACGTCAGCGGGTCGATGTTGAAGGTGCGGATCAGGCTCGGATAGAGGCTCTTGTAATCGTACACTAGGATGTTGCGGTACAGCCCCGGGACCGGCTCGAGCACGAGGCCGCCGGCGATCTCGACCTCTCCGTCCGGCGCCTCGCCCGACACCGAGGGCGCGACCTTGCCGCGGGCGCGGAGCGCGGGCAGGTAGAGCGAGTCGATCGCGGCGATCTGCGCGCCTACCCGGTCGAGCTGCATGCCGGTGAGCAGGCTCCTCCGCACCGAGAGCTCGACCAGCCCCGTCTTCTCCAGCAGATCGCGGACGAGGCGGGCGTCCTCGAGGTTGTACTCGGCGAGCCGCGCCGGGTCGTCGCGGTACGACGCCTCGATCTGCGCGCCCCTGTCGTCGGGTCCGAACAGCTTGCCGCGCCCGAGGATGGTGCGCGCGGCTGTCTCGAGCCGGTAATCGTCGAGGCGCATGAAGGCGCTGCGGAGGAGCGCGAGCCCGTCGAGCACCACGCGCCCCTGGAGGATGGCGCGCCCCTCGCGCGTGAAGCCCGGGTCGCGCAGGATCGAGATCTCGTCCGCGCCCCTCCCGAGCGCGCACGAGAGCCCGGCGCGGCGGCAATAGCGCTGGAGCGCGGGCAGATCGAAGTCCGGGATGTTCCAGCCGGTGAGGACGTCTGGATCCGCCTCGGCGACGTGCGCGAGGAACCGCTCGAGGCACGACCGCTCGTCGGGAAAGCGCTCGACGTACGCGGGGAGCCCGCCGGGCACGGGCTCGTCCCGGACGAGGAGGCAGCGCTCGCCGCCGGCGCCTGCGACGCCGATCGCGAAGAGCTGCTCGCCGTCGAGGCTCGTCTCGATGTCGAGCGACAGCACGCGCAGCTCCGGGACGAAGGTCGCGGGGGCGAGCTCGGGGTTGCGGTACACGCGCCCGACGCCGGGGCGCAGCTCGAACGGCCCGGAGACCGCGAACGCCCCGCGGATGCCGCGGTCGATGAGGAAGCGGTAGGCGAAGCGCACGTCCGCCTCGAGGCAGTCGGCGCCCGCCTCGCCGAGCCTGTCGCGCAGCGCCGCGGCGTCCCGGGGGAGGGCGGCCTCGATGCGCAGCACCGGCTCTCCGTCGAGCGTCTCGAGCGCCGCGGGGGAGACGCGGTTTCCTGCGACCCGCCGCGCGATGTCCTCGTCGCGGGCGCGCACGAAGAAGTAGGGCCTGAACCTGTCCTCGATGACGAGCGCCGGCGCGCCGTCCTCCATCACCGCGTAGAGATGGATTTCCGGGCATCCGGCGACGACCCGGTAGGTGGGCGTGAGGATGAAGCCGCGGTCAGGCATGTGCGGGCGCGCGAGGGCCTCCGAGCGAGCTCATCGCCAGCGCGGGGCGGCCAGGACCGCTCCGCGCCACGCCGCACTTGACCACCGGGGCCCGCCCCCCGCAAGCCCTCTCGCCTGCGGCGCCGGGATTTCCCGGAGGGGCGCGAGGGCCGAGGGAGACGGGACTCCGCCGGAGAGGGCGCCTCATCGGGGAGGAGGGCTCGAGTGCGCGGGTCCTGGCGAGGCGTCAGCCCTTGACGCGAGGGCGCGAGACGTGGCGCCGGTGATCGGCCCGGGTGCGCGGCGATTGCCCTTGTTGCGCGCCGCCGCGCGGCGAGATGAGCAGTGGGGTCCCGCTGATTCCGTCGAGAACGGGTCCGCTGATTGCTTAACAGTCCAGACGTAGTGACCCGCGGGCGTCCATGGATTCTCCGTGAAGCGCGCCGTGGAAAGCAGGGAAGGGAAGCAACCATGATGCGCCATCATTTCAAGCATCGCGTCGCGGTGATCGCCGCGCTCGCCGTGAGCGTCCTTGGCAGCGCTGCGCACGCGTCCGGGCGGGGCGGGCACGCGCAGCTCTCTCCGCAGCAGGCGAGGCCGCAGCAGCAGGTGAATCTGCAGCAACAGGTGAATCTGCAGCAGCAGCAGGTGTCGCAGCAGGCGCGCCCGAAGCGCGCGCAGGCCCATGTGCAGGACGGCGCCATCGCGGGGGTGATCTCGGCGTCCAATCAATTCGAGATCACGCAGGCGACGATCGCCCGCCGGCAGGCGCGGTCGCGCGAGGTCAAGGACTTCGCGCGTGAGATGCTGGAATCCCACACCCAGTCGGAGCGTCGCCTGAGCGCGCTCCTCCAGCGCCTCCGGATCAAGGTGCAGCCGACGCGGGTGAGCTCGATGCTCATCGGGCACTCGTCCCTCGTCGCCGCCTACCTGCGCAAGCAGCCGGCCCGGAAGTTCGATCAGGCGTTCATTGCCGCCCAGGTGATGACGCACCGCTACGCGCTGCAAATGCTGGACGAGCAATTCATCCCGAAGGTGAAGGATCAGGCCCTGAAGGAGGAGCTCCAGCGCATCCGCGGCGAGGTGGTGAGCCACCTGGAGCGTGCGCAGGCGATCCAGGCATCGCTGGCGAAGCAACAGACGGCCTCCCATCGGGATCGCTAGTCCCGCCGCAGTTCGTCCCCCATCCACCGTAGGCCCCCGGAGGAGGCGCCGCAGTTCGTCCCCCTACCCACCGTAGGCCCCCGGAGGGGGTGCTCGTCGCGCGGGGTGGGGACGGGCAGATGTCTGAGCGCAATCGACGTCCTGTGTCCGTCGTGCGCAGCACGACGGACACAGGACGTCCCACGCGAGTTCTGCCCGTCCCTGCCCCGCGCGACGAGCACCCCCTCCGGGGGCCGTGCCCCCGGAGATCTCCGCGGCATCAGGGCGCGAACACAGCGCGCATGCACCCCTCCGCGCGCTCCTCGAACAGCCTGTATCCGCGCGGCCCGTCGTCCAGGCACAGCCGGTGCGTCACGAGGTACGACGGATCGATGTCGCCGCGCTGCATGAGATCGAGCATCCTCGGGATGTACCGCGGCCCGTGCTGCTGGCCGGTCCTGAGGATCAGGGCCTTGTTCATGAGCGCGCCGAGCGGGATCTTGTCGGCGAACCCGGAATAGACGCCCACGATCGACACGGTGCCACCCTTGCGGCACGCCAGGATGGCGTCGCGCACCACGAGCGGGCGGTCGTTCTGCAGCCGGAGCGCCTGCTTCACCCGGTCGTACGCGTACTGCAGGCCCGAGCCGTCGGCCTCCATGCCCACCGCGTCGATGCACGCGTCGGGCCCGCGCCCGCCCGTCATCTCGCGGAGCGCCTCCTGGACGTCGACCTCCTCGTAGTTCAGGACGTCGGCCCCGCCGTACGCCTTTGCCATCGCGAGCCGATCCGGGACCCTGTCGATGGCGATGACGCGCTCGGCGCCGAGCAGATAGGCGCTCTTGATCGCCATCTGACCGACGCCACCGCACCCCCAGACCGCCACGACCTGGCCCGGGCGGATATCGCAGAGCTCGGCCCCCATGAAGCCCGTCGTGAGCGCGTCGGAGGCGAACAGGGCGCTCTCGTCCCGCACCCCGTCGGGCACCTTGAACGCGCCGTGATCCGCGAACGGCACGCGCACGTACTCGGCGTGGCTCCCCGCGAACCCCCCGAACGCGTGCGAGTAGCCGAAGATCGCGCCCGTCGTGTCGCCGAGGATCCGGTCCGCCACCGCGTGGTGCGGGTTCGAGTTGTCACAGAGCGACCACAGCTCGCTCTGGCAATACGCGCACCGCCCGCACCCGATGATCGACGACACCACCACCCGATCGCCCCGCTGGACCCGCCTCACCTCCGCGCCGGTCTCCACGACCTCGCCGAGGAACTCGTGCCCGAGGATGTCACCCTCCTTCATCGTCGGGATGTACCCGTGGAGCAGGTGCAGGTCCGAGCCGCAGACCGACGACAGCGAGACGCGGACGATGGCGTCATGGGGGCTGAGGATCCTCGGCTCGGGCACCGACTCCACGACGATGTCATTCACCCCGTTCCAGCAGATGGCTCGCATGGTCACTTCCTTTCACGGCCCGTCCGGCCGGACGGCTGTCCCACCGTCGTCGGTATCTCGCCGATCTCGACCCATTGCCTCAGCCGCCGCAGGTCGCCCCGCAGCCGCCGCCTGGGCAGCTCCGCGAGCAACTTGCCGACCGCGCGCGCGACAGGCCCTCTCGGCCGCGCGCCGGGCAGGACCGCCTTGACCTCCGTGCCCCGCTCGCCCGGCGCGCTCGAGAGCGACACGACTCCTGTCCTCCCGTGCTCCCGGCCGCCCATGCCCATGGCCCATATCGTCGCGGTCCCATCGCTCGCGCCCATCTCCGCGCGCCCGACGCTCTGCAGGAAGCGCCGGACTCCCTCGGCGTCGTGCAGCGCGCGCAGCACCGCCGCGCGCGGCCTGCTCACCGTCACGCTGCTCGCGATCCGCGGCGCCGGGACGCCGAGCGCCCGCAGCACCGGCGCCGCGATCTCGACCCCGAGCGCCGTCCGCTCCTCGGACAGCCCGGTGAGCCGCTCGTAGGCGTGGTATACCGCCGTCTCGACGCGGCTCCAGAGGCGCCGCGCGATTCCCCTCTTGCCCGGCAGCGGCGCGCACTGCCCGCCCTGCCTCATCGCGCCCAGCTGCTCTCCCAGCGAAGCCCTCTCCTGCTTCGCCGGCGGCGCGCCGGCGCCCTCGCCCGGCGCCCGGACCGCGGCCTGCTCCCCCCGCTGCGCCGCGGCGCGCGCGCGCAGGACAGCCTTCGCTCTTCCCATCTTTCCCCCTTCGAGGCTCGTCCCGAGAGCCCGCGAAGGCGTGTTGCAAGCAGTCGGCCACTCACGATGATCCAGCCGCTCACGGCTCAACGCTGCTCCGCTTCCTCCATCGCCATTGCGAGCGGCCCCAACCAGGACTTCCTCTCGAGCGCGCGCTCTGCGGCGCTCGAGAGGAAGATGGATTGCAGCGTGGAAAGAAGAAGGTTGCGGGAGCCGAACTTCCGGGCGATACTCGGCACGCCAGGACGTTCTTCAGATCACATGATGTCCGGCATAAGGTGACTCCTGATTAGCCTAAGGTAGATGCGGAGATACGAGCGTATGAAGAATAGAATTTTCCTGCATGGCTTTAACTTGGCCCTCTGTGGTCTGTCGGTGGCGGCGTTCGTTGCGTGCGGCGACGACGGGGGCGAGGGGAGCGGGGGCGCGGGCGGCTCGGGCAGCGCCACGTCGGGCACCGTGAGCCCGACGACGACGACCACGGGGACGACGGACCCCACGACGTCGACGACGACAGCGTCGACGTCGGGCGCGACCACCTCCGCGACGACGGGCGTGGGCGGCAGTGGCCCCCAGATCAGCGAGATGATCGATGACATGGAGGACAACGACAACGCCATCCTCGCCGAGGGGGGCAGGGTCGGGTACTGGTACACCTTCAATGACGGGACGGAGGGCGCCACGCAGAACCCTCCGCCCGATCCGGAGGGGACCGGGGAGACGCCCTTCACGATGACGGCGCTCGATCCGGCGCGCGGGCAGAGCACCACCGCGGCGCGCTCGTGGGGGTCGGGCTTCGAGAAGTGGGGCGCCGGGTTCGGCTTCGATCTGAACAGCCCCGAGGGGGTCAAGGCCGCCTATGACGCCTCGGCGTACATGGGCATCACGTTCTGGGCCAAGATCGGCGCGGGCTCGATCAAGAGCGCGACCGTCATGATCTCGGATCCGGGCACGGATCCGGATGCTGGCGTCTGCACGGACGAGTGCGACAAGTGGCAAATGTCGCTCCCCCTCACCGAGGAATGGCAGCAGTTCACCATTCCCTTCGCGGACCTGAAGCAGGGCGGCTGGGGAACTCCGGCGGGCACGGAGCAGATCGACGCGACGAAGCTCTACTCGATCCAGTTCCAGGTCGGCGTCGCGCCCGAGTTCGACGTCTACATCGACGATCTCGGCTTCTACAACTGAGCGCCCGCGCGCTGACCCCAGGGGGCCCTCGCACCGAGGGCTCTCATCCACTCTGCGCCTGCCGCGACTCCGGGTAGCCCGAGCGACGACCCGGGCCGCGCGGCTTCTCTGCGCCCCGTCGAAATAAGTGCTTGCATCGCGGGCGCGCTCCGGGCAAACGTGGCCGCGCGTCGCACCTGCTCCCAGGACAATGTCCCTCCTCGAGCTCGCATCGATAACGAAGCAGTTCCCGGGCGTGAAAGCCCTCGACGGCGTGTCGTTCGACCTCCGGGAGGGCGAGATTCACGCCCTCTGCGGCGAGAACGGCGCGGGCAAGAGCACGCTCATCAAGACCCTCTGCGGGTATTACCCGGCGGGGACCTACGGCGGCGAGATCCGGCTCTCCGGCCGCACCGTGGAGTTCAGCGGCATGCGCAGCGCCGAGGAGCACCGGATCGCCCTCATCGCGCAGGAGCTCGCGCTCGTCCCCGAGCTCACCATCGCCGAGAACCTGGTGCTCGGGCGCGAGCCCGTCCGCGGGGGGCTCATCGACTGGGACGCGGTGCGGACCGTGGCGCGGGAGGCGCTCGCGCGCGTGGGGCTCGATGTCGACCCCGAGCGCCCGATCAAGGACCTTGGCATCGGCCAGCAGCAGATGGTCGAGATCGCGAAGGCGCTGCTCAAGGACGCGAAGATCCTCGTCCTCGACGAGCCGACCGCGGCGCTCACCGACTCCGGCGTGAGGACGCTGCTCCGCCTGCTCGACGACCTGCGCTCCCGCGGCGTCTCCTGCATCTACATCAGCCACCGCCTCGAGGAGGTCTTCGAGATCGCCGACCGCATCACGGTGCTCCGGGACGGCAAGTCGATCACGACGCAGCCGAGGGCCGCGCTCTCGCCCGACAAGGTCATCTCGCTCATGGTCGGCCGCGAGGTGACGAACCTCTATCCGTGCCCGCCGGCGCCGGAGGGCCCGGTCGCGCTCTGGGTCGAGCGCTGGTCGGTCGAGGACGCCGGGCACCCCGGCCGGTTCGTCCTGCGCGACGTGAGCTTCGAGGTGCGCGCCGGCGAGGTGCTGGGCATCGGCGGCCTCATGGGCGCCGGGCGTACGGCGCTCGTCTCGACGCTCTTCGGCGCGGCCACGAGCCGCGTCACGGGCACGGTCTCGGTCCGCGGCGGGCCCGCGTCGCCGCCGTTCAGGTCGCCCTCCGAGGCGATCGCCGCGGGCATCGCGCTCGTCAGCGAGGATCGCAAGCGCTTCGGGCTCGTGCTCGAGTCGACGCTCCTCGACAACATCACGCTCGCGACCTTGCGGCGGTTCGTGAAGGGGCTCTTCCTCGATCACGCCCAGCGCGAGGTCACCGCGGTCGAGCAGATGAAGGCGCTCCGGACCAAGGCGCCGGGGCCGCTCGCGCTCGCCAACCAGCTCTCGGGCGGCAATCAGCAGAAGATCGTCATCGGCAAGTGGCTGATGACGGGGCCGCGCGTGCTCCTGCTCGACGAGCCGACCCGGGGCATCGACGTCGGGGCGAAGGCGGAGATCTACCAGCTCATCCACAAGCTCGCTTCGGACGGGCTCGCCGTGGTGCTCGTCTCCTCCGATCTGCCGGAGCTGCTCGGCATGAGCCACCGCGTGCTGGTCCTCTCCCAGGGCAGGATGACAGCCTGCCTCGATCGTCAGGACGCCACGGCCGAGCGCGTGATGGCCGCAGCAACGAGGAAGGTGACGGAATGAGCGAGGCGAAGCTTCGCGTGCGTATCCCCTGGCGCGCCCTGTCGATGGTGGGCTCGCTCATCGCGATCTGGGTCGCCTTTTCGATCACGACCGACGGGACGTTCGTGACGCCGCGCAACCTGACGCTCCTCGCGCGGCAGATGTCGGTGACCTCGATCCTGGCCATCGGCATGGTGACGGTCATCGTCGCGGGGCAGATCGACCTCTCGGTCGGCGCGCTCGCCGGCCTGCTCGGCGCCGCGTCGGCGATGACCTACGTGAACCTCGGCTGGCCGCTGCCGGCCGCCTTCGTCCTGCCGCTCGCGCTCGGGGCGCTGCTCGGCTTCGTGCAGGGCACCCTCGTGGCGCGGCTGCGGATTCCACCCTTCATCGTCACGCTCGGCGGGATGCTCATCTTCCAGGGCGCGATCCTCGGCTCGACAGGCGGCGTGTCCATCTCGCCGGCGCGCCCCTACCTGTTCGTCGGCCAGGCGTACGTGCCGCACGCGCTCGGCTGGGCGGGCGCCGGCCTGCTCTGCGTCGTGCTGCTGTACAAGGCGGCGCGCGCGACAGGCCCGGCGCGCTTCCCGTGGATCGGGCTCGCCGCGTTCACCATCGCGTTCGCCGCCCTGATGAACTCGTACCAGGGTGTCCCGTTCCCTGTGCTCCTCGTCCTCGTGCTCGCGACCGCGTTCACGGTGCTGGCGAAGCACACAGCGTTCGGTCGGCACCTCTACGCGATCGGCGGCAACCGCGAGGCGGCCTTCTACTCCGGCATCAACATCGATCGTCACCTCATCGCCGTGTTCACGCTGATGGGCGTGATGTCGGGCATCGCGGGCGTCGTGCTCACCGCCCGGGTCGGCTCGGCGACCTCGGACGCCGGCCGCATGATGGAGCTCGACGCCATCGCGGCCGCCGTCATCGGGGGCACGTCGCTGCTCGGCGGGCAGGGCACGATCTGGGGCGCGCTGCTCGGCGCGCTCGTGATGGCCTCGCTCGACAACGGCATGAGCCTGATGAACACCGAGAGCTTCTGGCAGCCGATCATCAAGGGCGTCATCCTCATCCTCGCCGTCGGCATCGACATGGCAAGCCGCAAAGGCCGAGGCCACTGAGGGAGCGGGCCTCACCCGCTTCAAATACGGGCCCACCTGGAGCGGGGCTCACCCGCTTCGGATACGGGCCCACCTCGACGTTTTCGGTGCTCGGCGTACTGAAGTACGCCTGCGCGCCGAAAACGCCGATCTGGGCCCGTCTCCTGTGCGGGTGAGCCCCGCTCCTGTCAACGCGTGAGGGCGGCAGACCGAGCCGGAAGGCGGTCGGTTGGGTCCGCGTCGGGCCACTCCGGAGAGTGCCCCGGCCTGGGGGCAACCGGAGCCGCTTTCATGGTGCGTCGGTCGCCTCGCATCGCTTGGATGCATCGAAGAGATTGCGGCCGATGGCGCGCGCGGCGGCCAGATGAGACATTGGATCCTGCGTTTCCGATTCGTGCAGGAGCTCGGACGTCACGACGCATGCGCCGCAGTAATCGAAGATCCCATGGTCGATCTGCGTCTTCATGGCGCCGAAATAGCCGTGCCGCTCATAGGTTCGCGCGTCGCTGCCCGCGATGGCGACGAGATGAACCCGGAGATCGCGAAGCTTCTTCACCAGCCCGGCATCCGGGCTGAAGTCGAAAGCCCAGCCATTGGCGAACACGCGATCGATCATAACGAGGAGCGCGTGCATCTTGAAACTCCTGCTTGCTGATCACGGAGGCATAGCCTGTTACCTTTGGTAAGTTACCTTTGGTAGGTTGATGTGTCAAGCGCCGAAGCGGCGCGCGCTGCTCGTGTCTTCTTCATCGCTTCCGTCAGGACAACGCAAAAGCGCCTGAACAAGAAATGTTCATCGAGGCGGTAGGATCGGTGTTCATGGTCGAGCCGCGTCCAGCGCGGGCGGCTGCTAGGATGCGGCGTGTCCGGGCTGGCGGCCTTCGTCTCGAGGTCATCCATGGTCCTTGCGCGATTCCTGGGTTGCGCGCTCGCGGCGGCGACGCTGGCGAGTTGCAGCGACCCCGATCCCATCATCGACTACCGCTACGGTGCTTACGACGGCGACGCCTATCCGGACCGGCGTCCGGAGATCGTGATTCCGGAAGGCGGAATGGGCGTGGTGACCGATAGCCTCTCCGATACGATCTCCCTCATCGCGCTCGAGACAGGGGAGCGGTTCGGCGTCCGCCCCGTGGGCCGCGATCCCGTGACGATCGACGGGCCTCACCGCATGGCCGTGGACGCCGCGGGCGGCGCGCTCTACATCGCGCTGTCGTACCCTGCCACCGCCGGCTCGAGCGGCCCCCATGCGGTGCACGGCGGGAGCGCGGTGGCCGGCTATGTCCAGAAGCTCGCGCTCGACGACCTGCGCATCCTCGGGCAGGTGCGCGTCGAGGCCAACCCAGGCGACATCGTGACCTCGGAGGACGGCGGGCGCGTGGTCGTCTCTCATTTCGATCTCAAGCGCGTGCTCGACAACGCGGGGGACCTCGAGGCGGCGCGCTCATCGCTCGCGGTCGTGGATCCCGACGCTGTCTTGCCCCATGGCTCGGCCGAGCCGACGATCATCCCGGTCTGCAAGGCCGCGAACGGGATCGCCCTCTCGCGGCCGGACGGCGCCCGGGCCTACGTCGCCTGTTATGGCGAGGACGCCCTCGCGATCGTCGACCTGACGGACCCGGACACCGAGGTGAAGCTCGTCCCCGTCGGGCCGCCCCTGTCGCCCGACGCCCACTCGTCGTCCTACGGGCCCTACGCCGTCATGATGTCGCCCGATCAGAAGACCATCGCCGTGAGCAACACGGAGAGCAGGGAGGTGCGCTTCTTCGATGTCGCGTCGGGGACGTTCGACGAGTCCATGACGATCTTCACCATCGGCGCGCCCTATTTCGGCGCGTGGACCCCTGACGGGAGCGCCATCTACGTGCCGACGCAGGTACCCGACACGATCGTGCGGATCGGCGTGACCCCGGACGACAGCGACGTCGTCGTCCGGAACATCAGCGAGGAATGCCTCCGGCCGCACGTCGCGGAGCTCGACGAGGAGCACGGGCTCTTCATCGTCTGCGAGGGCGACCAGACCGTGACGCCAGGCAAGGTGCTCCGGCTCGATCCCGAGACGCTGGAGACGCGCAGCGAGGCCGAGGTGGGCCTCTTTCCCGACGCGTTCGCGCGCGTCGCGGCGGGGGCGCGATGAGGGCCACTCTCCTTTTCTCCGCCCTCGTGGAGGAGGGGAAGCGCTGGCAGCGCTCAGCGCCGCTCGGGCAGCGCGCGGAGGCAGACCTCGATCCCGGCGCGGAGGTTACCGTGCGTGGTGACGCCGGAGAGGTCGACCTCGAGGCCGCACATGGACTGGGCGACCGCGGGCCCGATGCCGGTGAGGACGCCGCTCGCGCCGAGCAGGCGGATCGCGCGGACGATGCGGACGAGGTGGTCGGCCGTCGCGGCGTCGACGCTCTCGATGCCGGTGACGTCGATGATGGCGAAGCGAGCGCCTGTGCGCACGACCTCGTCGAGGAGCTTGCTGGTGACGTCGGCCGCGCGCGCGTCGTCGAGCGCGCCGATGAGGGGCACGGCGAGCACGCCCGCGGCGACCTGGAGGATGGGCGTGGACAGGGCGCGGATGAGCGCCTGCTGGCGCTGGATGACCGCGAGCTGATCGGCGATGGCCTGCTTCTGCCGTTCGAGCTCGGCGATGGTGGCGGCCATGTGCTCCTCGTGCTCCCGCTGCGCCGTGATGTCCGTGGCGATGGCGAGGATGTGCGTCGTGCCGTCCTGCTCGACGAGGGGCACCTTGATGATGGACATCCACCGCACCGTGCCGTTCGGGTGCGTGACGAGTAGAACCCTCGAGACCCGCTGCATGCGCGCGATCACCTCCCGGTCCATCTCGCCGATGACGGAGAGCTCGGCGCGGGAGGGCGGCAGATCGGCGATGGTCTTGCCCACCACCCCCTCCGGCGTGGTGTCGTACCACTCGGCGTAGCCCTTGCTGACGAGCTTCATCTTGCCGTCCCGATCCTTGACCGTGACGAAGATCGGGATGGTGTCGAGCACGAGGCGGATGAACTGCCGCTCGCGCTCGAGGGCGAGCTCTGCCTGCTTGAGCTCGGTGGTATCGATCCGCAGGCCGACGAAGCTGCCGTCGGCGAGTCGGCAGCTCTTGAGGGTGAGCCAGCGGTCCCCGAACCGCCGCACGTAGACCTCCCCGGGGCGGCGATGGTCCGCGAGGCGAGCGGCGACCCACTCGTCTTCGCTGAGGCCGCTGTGGAGGTGGATCCCGTTCCGGCAGCCCTCGCGGACGACGTCCTCGAACGTGTTGCCTATCTGAATGGCGGCGGCACATTCGGGGTAGAGCGATCTGTACGCCGTGTTGAAGAAGCAGAGCCGCTCGTCGGCGTCGTAGATGACGAAGCCGACATCGAGCGCCTCGGCGGCCGCGTGCAGGCGCGCTCCTTGATCGCGCGCCGCCTGCTCGGCCCGGCGTTGCTCGGTCACGTCGCGCAGCGCGAGGAGCACCGCGGCGCAAGCGCCCGCGGGGTCGACGAGCGGGCTGAGGCTCCCCTCGGCGAGGACGACGCGCTCGTTCGCGAGGTGGAGGGTGAAGTCGGGCGGCAGGGCGCGCGGGGCGCGATCGCGGAGCACCTGCTCGAGCAGCGCGCCGAGGGGCGGATCGGAACGCAGGGCCTCATCGACGGGCTCTCCGCGCGCCGTCGCCCCGGGGGTGGAGGAGAGGCGCTCGGCGGCGGGGTTCAGCGCGAGGATCCGACCGCTCTCATCGAGCAAGAGCAGCGGGTCGACGCTGCAGGTGAAGGCGAGCGAGTAGAGATCGACAGGAGCGTCGCTAGGCATCGGGAGGAGCCTAGAGCAAGATCTCCTCAAGGGGTCGGCCTCGGTGATCCCATGGCGCATCCACAGGCAGCGGAGCTGCTGGCCGAGCTCGGCGTGCGCTCGAGCCCCACCTACCGGCGTATCTGCGACGCCCGCGGCCGGTACGTCTGGCAGCGCGGCGCGCTCCGCCGCGCGCCGTGATGGGGCCGAGGTAGTAGTCCAGGCGCGCCGGGATCGTTCGATCTGCACGACCCGTGGCAGGTGCGGCGCGAGCTTCTCTTCATCCTCCTTGGCGCCGCAGGGCGCAGTCGCCGCTGTGACCGCAATCCCCCGCCGGCGGCGACGCGGCGACGCGGCGACGCGGCGACGAAGGTGCACCGAAGCTCCCTCATGGGACTTCCATGTTCCTCGACTCCTGTGTAATCATACGAGATGCTGGCGGCGCTCGATGTCGAATCGCCGTCGGCGAGATTCTCATGGTTGCGAACAACGTGTGACCTGACCGCGAAAGGTGTTCCAATGAATCGAGGATCGTCTTCGGGGCGTCTGTCCAGGAGCCGCATCGGGCGCTCCCTGTCTGTCCTTCTCTGTGCGCCCGTGGTGGCGCTCGTGCTCACCGGTTGCGGCGGCGTGGATCCCTCCTCTTCCTCCGAAGCTGACGAATCCGCGCCGAACGAAGACGACGAGTTGAGCTGGGAGGAGTTCCAGGCGAACGTCTACCGCGACCCGGCGCGCGGGGTCTACATCATCGGCGACGACGAGCGGGGGCTCAACGACGCGGAGCTGCGTGTCGTCTACAAGCGCTATCTGCAGACCGGAGCGCTCATCGTGAACCGCTAGAATACCGATCACGTTGAAACCCGGAGAATTTTCACAGGGAGGCGGGGAGGCGGGGAGGAAGAAAAAAATGAATTTCTCCCTCTTGCCGTCTCTCGCTCCCCGCCTCCCCGCCTCCCTGTGAAATTCCTGCTTTTTCTCGTGGTTTCAACCCGTTTGTCGCTCTAGGGCGGCGCTGACGACACCTCGCAGGGATACGACCGATAGCTCGATCTGACGTGTTGCGTCAGCAGGGCATCCGGCGGCGACCACAGCGCGGTCACGCAGGCGATGCACGCCTCGGCCGGCGCCCGCGAGCTGTGGAGTGAACGCGACCCCTTCGATGCGTGAACAAGTTGTCGAGCGTTCAGTCCTTCCAGGCCTTTGCGTCGCGGGACTTCAGGAACAGCGCCACGTCCTTGTACTGCTCGCTCTGGTTGGCGAACTCCACGTAGTTCCTGGCCCGCGCCAGCCACTCCAGCGTGGAGGGGCGCTGCTCGGCGAGCACCGCCTCGACGTGCTTCATCCGGAGCGGCGGCTCCTCGCCTGTGTCGAGCGCCTCCTCGATCACCCGGTCGAACGCCTGCTCCACCATCGCGCGCAGGTCGGCGCCGCTCCAGAGCGGCGTCGCCCGCGCGAGCTTCTTCAGATCCAGCCGGTCCGCGGGGCGGCCGGCCACGGCGATCTCCAGGATGCTCCTGCGCGCCTCCTCGTCCGGGGGCGGCACGAACACCATGCGATCGAAGCGGCCCGGCCGCTTGAGCGCGTCGTCGACGTCCCAGGGCGCGTTGGTGGCGCCGAGCACGAGCAGGCCCTTGTTCTCGGAGCCGATGGCGTCGAGCTCCTGCAGGAGCTGGTCGACCAGGGCGCGGGCCGCGCTCCCGTGGTGCTTGCGGCGGGCGAAGGCGAGCGCGTCGAGCTCGTCGAGGAAGAGCACGCAGGGCGCGTGGGCGCGCGCCTCCACGAAGGCGTCGTGGAGGTTGCGCTCGCTCATGCCCACGTAAGGGTCGAGGATGTCCTCGATGCGCACATTGAAGAAGGGAAGATCGCTCTCCCCCGCGGTCGCGCGCGCGAGCAGCGTCTTGCCGCAGCCGGGCGGGCCATAAAGCAGGATGCCGCCGCCCGCCTTGCGCCCGTATCTGGCATAGAGGTCGGGGCGTTGCAGCGGGAGGAGGATGGCGCGGTGCACCGCCTTCTTCACCTCGTCCAGGCCGCCGATCTCCGCGAAGGTGGCCCGCGCCTCCTCGGCGAGCAGGTGCCGACCCTGCCCCTCGTCCTCGGCGCGCGCGGCCGTGGTGGTGCGGCCGCTCGAGCGTACGAGGCGCAGGACGCCCCTCTGCCCGAGCTTCTGATCGAGCCGCGCCTGCGCCTCGGCGAGCCCCTCCACGATCCCGGCCTTGCGCGCGGCGTCCATGCAGCGCGCCGCTGTCTGCAGGCTGTCCGCGTCGAGGGCCACCCGCGCGGCGGCGAGCAGCGACTCGCGCGGCAGCTCGCCCGCCTCGAGCAGCACCTCGTACTGGCGGCTGGCGTCCGCCGCGCGGCCGGCGCCCTGGAGCATCTCGGCGAGCAGGAGCCGGAGCGGGTGGTCGTCGGGCGAGACCTCGAGCGCCCTCTCCAGCGCGGCGATCCTGTCGGAGCTCATCCAGATAACCCCATCCAGCGCCGCAGGAGCGGCGGCACGATCCAGCTGTACAGACAGTAGGCGAGGTAGGCGAGGCCGAACAGGCCCGCGGCGACGCCGTGACCCGTCGCCTGCAGCCCGTAGGCCACCACCACGGCCGCGATCCAGACCGGGAGCGGCCCGAAGCGCCGCAGGGGCCAGAGGGGCTTGAGCAGCCAGTGCGAGGCGAAGCGGGCCTCGCGCGCCGCGGCGGCGAGGTCGTTGTCGCCGGGGTCCAGCCGCGCCGCGGTCCGGAGGTGGCGGCTCGCCTCGTCGATCCGGCCGCTCTCGAGCATGGCCTGGCCGAGGAGGTGATGGGTGAGCGCGTCGTCGGGATCGGCGGCGAGGCGCGCCTTGCCGTGCCGGTCGAGCTCGTCGTCCGTACCCTGCAGGTAGGCGACGATCATCCTGGCGCGCGCGACGCCGCCCCCCTCCGGATCGAGGCGGGCGGCCTCCTCGACGAGCCGCGCCGCCTTCGCCACCTGGCCCGCCCTGGCGACGAGCAGGGCATAGTGGCAAAGCGCAGGGGCGCTCTCCGGCGCGACGCGCAGGCAGCTCAGGATGGCCCGCTCTGCCGCCGCGGCGTCGCCGAGCTGCGCCTCGCAGGCGGAGAGCAGGTAAAGCAGGTAGGGGGACTCCGGCGCGCGCGCGAGGCCCTCGCGCGCGGCGCGCGCGGCCTCGGCGGGCCGCTCGAGGGCGTGGAGCGCGGCGGCACGCAGCTCCCAGAGCTCGGCATCCTCGAGGTCGGCGTCGGTGAGCCGCTCGAGGACGTCCAGCGCGCGCCGCGGTTGGTCCACGTGGAGGTAGTGACGCGCCAGCGCGGTTCCCTGCTCGGCGCCGCTCATGACCGGATCAGGGAGAAGAGCGCTGTGAGCACGGCAAACTGCAGCACGATGCCGGCGACGATGGCGGCGATGCCGGGGAACCAGAGCGAGGCGTGCTCCCCGCCGGCGAACTGGAAGCGCCGGTCGGCGAGCTGCTGCATGCGGCGGTAGGCGAGGAACAAGAGCCCGCCCAGGAGCTGGTTGGCGAGCCGGATCCCGCGGCGGAAGGTGGGTGAACCGAAGGAGCCCTGGTCGGCGGTGGAGGCGATCGCCCAGACCCAGATGACGAGGACGACCGCCAGCGCCGCGAGGCCGAGGTAGAGCATCCGCCGCCGCTGATCGGCGGGCAGCCGCAGTCGCCCGGCGTTGACCATCCCGATGATGAACATGGGCAGGACGCCGCCGAGGACCCCCATCCAGAGCTGGGACTGGAGCCGGAAGGGCCGCTCCCCGGCGGCGGATGAGCCCCCACCGCCTTCCTGCAGCGTCGGCGTCAGCAGATCGTCCACGGGGCGCCTTCCGGGTGGGGCCATGGGCGCAGTCTACCGGATCAGCGCCGCGCGCTGTACACCCAAGCCGGCTGGCTGCATATGGGCTGATCCTGAGAGCGGCGATCCTCACGACGAGCGAGGATCCCATCGGCGGCCTCTGCGCCGGGTGGACGCTCACCCGAGGCTCGCCCTCGGGCCGCCACACGACGTTCGGCTCACGCGCGGGCCGTTCGAGCTCGGCGCCGACACCATATTACAGGCCGAAGCTCGCCTTGAGCGCGTCGAACTCCGCGAAATCGTCGCTGTTGGCCTTGTACGTGCCGCCCTGCTGCGACGTGAAGAGGGACGAGCCCCATGAACCGCTCTGCGTCGGCTCCCAGAAGAACGTCCCGAGCCCTCTGCCGTCCGGCAGGTCGTGCATGATCTGATTGGCCTTCGTGCGTTCGGGGTTGTATTCCGCGATCGCGAATGACAGATCCGGGAATGTCTCGGCCAGGGTATTGAAAGTATTCTGCCATACTTCAGGCTGGCCCTGAAATGCCGTATAGCAGGAGAGCCCGAGGACATCGAACGCGACGCCTCGCGTCTTTGCGCTGTTGACCCACCACGCGACGCCGTTGACGTCCTCGGTGTTCTCGACGTGCAGCATGATCTTGATGGTGTCATCGACCTCCTTGACCCCGGCGATGCCTGCCTTGAGCAGGGCGGCCAGGTTGTCCCAGGTCTGGTTCGTCGCTCGCCCGGTAAGGCCTTCTGGATTAACGACCGAATTGCTGCCCCAGCAGTCTGTGTCCGCGGACGGCACATGGATAAGCATGCCCGGCGTGATCTCGTTGCCGATCTGCACCATGTCCGGGCGCGCGCCCGCGCTGACGAGCGCGGCGACGACGTCCTTCGTGTAGGCCTTCAAGAGGCCCGTCATTTCGGCGATCGATCGGGCGTTCCGCCAAGCCTCGGGGATGATCTGTTTGCCAGGATCGGCCCAGGTGTCGCTATAATGGAAGTCGAGCAGGAACCCCATGCCCGCGTCCTTGATCTGCTTGCCGAACTCGATCGTGTGGTCCTTGTCGCAATAGGTCTCTTCTTTCACGCAAGAGCCGCCGGTCCCGAAAGCGTATCCGTAGGAAGCGCTCGGGTCCACGAACGTCCGGAGCCGGATATAGTTGAATCCGTGATTCTTCAGCAGCTCGAGCATCCCTTTTTCGTTTCCGTCCGTGTCCGTGTATGTAGCGCCGTTATCGACCGCCTCCTGGACGCTGGAGATATCAGCGCCCAGGATGAAGCTGGGCTCGAACGCCGGCATGCCGCCCATTCCGCCCGTCCCGGAGGCGCCCGTACTCTCCGAAGTGGAAGAGGACGAGCTCGTTGCGACGGATACGCCTCCCCCGCTCGAGCTCCCGGCCGTCGCGCTGCCGCCGCCTCCCCCCGAGGCGGCTCCCCCCTGACCAGCGCTGCTGGCATCAGCTCCATCCGAGCTTGGCCCGGTGCAGTGACAGAGAAAAAATGGGATGAATAGCGCGCCAATCGTGGCACGGGAAGGTACGGTGGCGCGAATCGTGGCCATCATGCCACCATCCTACCCGAGCCCGACCGCCAGCGTCACGCGGCAATTGCTCCGCTCGTTGACGGCGCGGCGCGGTGCTCGAGGATTGTGGTCGTGTCCGAGCTCCAAGCGACATCGACGGCAGTTTGCCGTATGCCGCGGCTCGCCAGAGCCATTCGAGCAGACCGAATTGGAATCGCGCACGGCCGTTCCAGCTCGGGTCACGGCAGAGACGCACAGTGCGCGCGTCCGCCATGCATCGACCGTGCTACCGGGGGGCCTCGGCAGTCGGTCGCGCGCCCGCGATGTCCGCCCACGGCGGCGCGTCGAGTCGTGGCGGCGGCGTCGAGACCTACCAGTCCGGTGGGCTCAGCAGCATCAGTCCACGTTGCTCATTCGAGCAAGTCCTCGCGTACTCGCGCAATGGCCTGTCGACAGCGCGATGCCGGACCCATCGCTCGAGCCCAGCCGTTTCGCTGTATCTTGTTCCTTTTCACCCTCGCGCAGCTGGATTTGCTGCCGACTCAAGCTTGAAACACACCCCGGCGCGCAGCGTGCATGGTCACCCTGCATCACCCGGCATGCACCAGTCAGCATACTCGGGTAGAGGGGTAGGAACTGAAAATGAAACAGTTGAGATTGTTCGGCGCTCTGGTGACCACCGCGGCGATTACTGTCGCTCCGCTCGCTCGTGCGGCCAGCACGACGCCGATCCAGGACCTTGCACTCGTTGAGGAGACGAGTGCATCCAGCTCGGCGGACGCGAGCGCCAACTGGTCCAGCCAGCATCACGGCCACCACGGCCACCACGGGCATCACGGCCACCACGGGCATCACGGCCACCACGGGCATCACGGCCACCACGGGCATCACGGCCACCACGGGCATCACGGCCACCACGGCCACCACGGGCATCACGGCCACCACGGGCATCACGGCCACCACGGGCATCACGGCCACCACGGGCATCACGGCCACCACGGCTATTGGGGTTTCAGCGCCGACGTTTCTTCGCGGGCAGGACTCCCGACTCCGGTCGTGAGCCTGACGGCTGGTCAGCGCTGATGCCCTGACGGTCCATGGCGCCGCTGGCAGGTCGAGTGGACGCTCGGCCCCAGCGGCGCCGTGCCGGCAAGAAGGGTCGTCCGGTTGGGCAAGGTGCCGGCGTTGCGGGCACCCTGGGGTGAGCTGCATGAACGGAACAGCCATGGGCCGAAGACGCGCCATCATCCTGCTCGCCGCAGCGGCGGCGCACCTCGTGGTGGTCTGCCTGGGCGCTCTGCACGTCCACATTGGAGACGAGGGCTGGGCGCGGCGGGCGGTGAAGTATTACGGCCTGCTCTCCGGAGCTGACAGCGGGTACTCATTCTTCGCTCCGGGGGTCGGATCGACGCTTTCAGCGAGCTTTCAGGTGAACGGCGCAAACGGGAAGATCGCCACCGATGTCCTGGAGACGGGGGTGAGCCGTGAAGCAGATATCCGGGTCAGGAGCATCATCGGTACGTTCTGGTTGGAGGAGGATGAGATGGTGAGGCGCGCGCTCGTGGCTTCCTGGGCCGGCAAGGTGCTCGCCAGGCATCCAGACGCCGACAGCGTCGTCGTTCAACTCGATACGTTCGAGCTTCCCTCGATGGCGGAATACAGCGAGGGGAAAACCACAGGATGGAAGCTGAATTATCGAGCGAAATTCGTACACCACGCGAAGCTTATGCGCGCGCAGCAGAGCAACGGGAGGGTGCCGTGAACGCGCGGTCGTTGGCTGCTCCCCGGGCTGTGAGCGGGCGTGGGCTTTCGCGGGTGTGGGCGGCCGTCGAGCGCTTCGCCTTCGCTCCTGCGTCTGCAGCGCCGCTCGCCGTGCTCCGGATCGGGCTCGCCTCCGTTCTTCTCATCCAGGCGCGGATGGTCGCTCCTGCTCTGTTCGATCTTTATGGGCGATCGGGGATCCTGCAGACACCGCTCCTCGACGCGCTTGGAACGCCGGGATTTGTCCGGCTCAGCTGGCTGATCGACGGTCTCGCCCCGCTCGGAATTGGAGAGGTGCCCATCATCGTCGCTGTGGGCGCCTTTTATGTGTTCGCCCTCGTCGCGCTGCTCGCGGGATGGCACACGAGGGTGGCCGCGGCAGGTGCCTGGTTCTCCCACCTGTTGCTGATGATGACGGCGGATAGCGCAAACTACGGTGTAGACCGGTTCGCCAACATCTTCCTGTTCTACCTCATGTGGATGCCGGCGGGAGCGGCGCTGTCGCTCGATCGATGGCTCGGCCGTACGCCCATCGGGCCCAGGAGCATGGCGCGACTCGCCCTGCGCGTGGTACAGATACACCTCTGCATCGTCTACCTCATGAGCGGGCTGGGAAAGGCGCTTGGCGAGCAATGGTGGAACGGCGAGGCCATCTGGCGAACGCTCAACATGCCAGAGTATCGCCAGTACGACTTCACCTGGCTGGCCTACTATCCATGGCTCGCGGTGGGCGCAGGCTGGATGGTGCTGCTCATTGAAAGCGGCTACCCCCTCATGATCTGGCCGCGGCGCACCAGGCGGCTCTGGGTAGCGGCCACCGTGGCGCTCCACGTTGGCATCGCGGCCTTCATGGGGCTCGGTGTCTTCGGGGCCATCATGGCTGTGCTTACCATCTCTGCATTCGTGGTGCGGGCAAACCCTCCCGACTCCATGCTCTCCAAGACGGACGCGCTTCGCAGCGAGGACGCGAAGTCTGCCCCGCATCAGTTGCATGGACAGCCCGCGGTGACCCTATCCGACCGACCCTTGTAGCGGCTGCCACACGACGTTCGGCTCACGCGCGAGCCGTTCCGCCTCTGCGAAGAGCGCCTCGCTCGGCACGCTCGGAAAGCTCTTCGTCGTTCATGAGTCTGCCCAGATCCCCGCAGGCTGTGGAGTGAAGGCGGCCCCTTCGGTGCACGGATGTAAGGAATGTTCCGTCAACCCGGGGCAGATCCCGCAGTTGGGGCTTGACGTCTCCGAAGCGTTTGGACTTCCTTCTCGCTGCCGCTTCTCTCCGCTCACGAGAAGCAACCGTCCAACCCACCTGGGCCGGTCCGCTCCACGCCCTCACGGCACGGGCCCGTCCATGAAGCGCCCGTCACGTACCCCTGCGCCTCACTCCCCACCACCCCGCACGCCGAGCTCATCCATGCAAGTCCGGCCACGATGATCACGACGGCAACCGCCCTCCGCTTCGGCGCATCTGCCTCGGTCCCAGACGCGCCGGACGTGCTCTGAACTACACAGGCCACCCTGGCGGTACGCCGCCTCGCCTTCCTGGCGCATGCCGCTCGGCCATCGCCTGCGGTGCCGCACGGCTCTCTCGACGCGATCGCGCCCCGGCGGCGCGCGAGGCCTTCCCGGACGCGCTCCGCGCACGGTACACTTTTCTTTCTCTGTTCTCTGTTCTCTGTTCTCTGTTCTCTGTTCTCTGTTCTCTGTTCTCTGTTCTCTGTTCTCTGTTCTCTGTTCTCTGTTCTCTGTTCTCTGTTCTCTGTTCTCTGTTCTCTGTTCTCTACTCGAGGAGATGCGCGCCTGATGAACCCTGACTCGAACGCGTTGCTCGTGGAGTTCTTCGCCGGCTGTCCCGACCTGCTCTTCATCGTGTCGGCCGAAGGGGCGTTGCTCCACGCGAGCAACGCGCTGCGGGAGGCGCTCGGCCCCGCGGTCGAGCGGGGCGAAAAGCTCACGGAGCTCGCGCACCCGGACGATCGCGCGGCGCTCGCCGAGGCCTGGTCGAAGCTCCTTGCCTCGGATGATCCCGTCTCCTTCCGCGTCCGCCTGCGCGACGGCAGCGGGGCGCACCGGCCGTTCTCGTGCAGCGCGAGGCGGTCGTCGGACCGCGGCGCGGTCTTCGGGACGCTTCGGGCCGCGCCCGAGTTGACGGAGGAGGAGCTCAAGGCGCTCCGGTCCAAGGCGCGCATGATCGATGGCATCGCCGAGCACCTGGACAAGGCCGTGCTCTGGGGGCTCGATCGCAATGCCGTGTGCTTCTATCACGAGGGCAAGGGGCTCGCGGGGGTTGGAACGAAGCCCGGGCAGCTCGTCGGGGCGAACGGGTTCGACATCTTCGCAGACGCGTCGCGCGAGGCAGGCATCGACCTTCACTCGTGGTTCGACGGAACGCCTCACCGCGTTCGCAAGGAATTCTACGGTATCTACTGGGACATCTGGGTCATTCCGCTCCGCGATGATCGCCGTGAGCCCGGGGCGGGCGCGCTCTGCTTGGCATTCGATATCACCGAGTCGAAGCGCGCCGAGAAGGAGCTGCGCACGCAGCTCCAGCAGATCGAGGCGCAGCAGCAGGTCATCCGCGACCTCTCCACGCCGATCATCGAGGTCTGGGACGGCGTCCTCACGCTCCCCATGGTGGGGACGGTCGACAGCGTCCGCACCGCCGACGTCATGGACAGCCTGCTCTCGAAGATTGTCGAGAAACAAGCGCGCTATGCCATCCTCGATCTCACTGGCGTCGAGGTCGTCGACACCAAGGTCGCGAGCCACATCATCGAGCTCGTCACCGCGATCCGGCTGCTCGGCGCCGACGGCATCGTCGCCGGCATCAAGCCGAACGTCGCCCAGACCATGGTCGCGCTCGGGCTCGACCTGTCTCAACTCAACACACAACGCAACCTCCGCGCCGCGCTCAACCACGCGATCCGGGCCATGACCCGCGCCCAGGCACCGTCCGTCGCCGCAGGCCCGGCGCCCGCCCACAAACTGGCGCCCTGAGCCGCGCTCCCCTCAGGCTGCGCCGTCCCGCCGCCACTTCCGCGCGAGGGTCCCTGGTCCAGCGCCCACGGTAGGCTTCCGGGGAGGGTGCTCGTCGCGCGGGGTGGGGACGGGCTGATGTTTGAGCCCAATTGACGTCCTGTGTCCGGCGTGCGCAGCACGACGGGCACAGGACATCCCAGGCGAGTTCTGCCCGTCCCCGCCCCGCGCGACGAGCACCCTCCCCGGAGGCCGGGCTGCCTCGAGATCCGCAAAGCGATCTGCTCCCTCCTGCGACGCGCGACCCCCTCCTGCATCCAATCGCCACCTGCGCAGCGGCATCCGCCAGGCGAGGACGAGGAGGACGAATGGCCGAACAAGGCAAGAAGGGCGCGAGCCCGGAGATCAGCGCGCACAGCGAGGTCGATAGCCTGGAACCTCACCGCGAGGACCTGACCGGCACGGTCCTCTCGACCGACCAGGGCATCCGGATCGACAGCACCGACGACTCGCTCAAGGCAGGGGCCAGGGGCCCGCCTTCCGCTTCGTCAACGCGCAGGGTAAATCGCGCTTCGTCAAGCTGCACTGGACGCCGCTCCTCGGCGTGCACTCCCACGTCTGGGACGAGGCGCAGGAGCTCGCCGGCAGGGATCCGGACTACCATCGCCGCGATCTCTGGGACGCCATCGAGCGGGGGGATCACCCCGAGTACGAGCTCGGCGTGCAGATCATCGAGGAAGAGGACGAGTTCGCCTTCGACTTCGATCTGCTCGACGCGACGAAGATCGTGCCCGAGGAGCTCGTGCCGGTCCGCCGCATCGGCAAGCTGACGCTGAACCGCAACCCGGACAACTTCGTCGCCGAGACCGAGCAGGTCGCGTTCCACACGGCCAACATCGTGCCCGGGATCGACTTCACCGACGATCCTTTGCTCGTGCCCGGCGGGCGCGCCAGCGTCGAGGCGCTCTCGGCGATGGGCGAGGCGCTCCATTTCGTCAACGAGGCCTTCAAGCACTGCAAGGCGATCGGGGCGACGGGCGAGGGCGTCGCGCTCCTCTCGTCGTCGCTCATCCAGGGCGTGGCGCTGGCGGGCGCGTCGAGCGCAGGGCCGCTCCTGTCCGACAAGGGCGTGGTCACGCTGCGCGACCCCGCGGGCCTCGCGCCGTTCAGCCAGGAGCTCCTCCGGGCGATCGCGCAGCATCGCCACTGGGACCGCGAGGACATCGCGCATATCCCCGCCTGACGGCACGAGCGACCTCGTCGCCCGCGCGGGTCCCCCGTTCTGCGACGACCGTAGGCCCTCGGCGAGGGTGTTCGTCGCGCGGGGTGGGGACGGGCCGATGTCCGAGCCCAATAGCCATCTCTCCTCCGGTGAAGCCGGAGGAGAGATGGCTCAGGCGAGTTCGGCGGGGCCCCACCCCGCGCGACGAACACCCTCGCCGAGGGCCGGGCAACCCGGCAACACCTCCCAGGGCATCCGGCGGCCTAGGAAGGCGCCCCGAGCTCCGCGATCTCCTGTTCGAGCTGCTCCCACTCGGCCATGAGCGCGTCGATGCGCGGCCCGAGCGCCTCCTCCTCGGCGTTCAGCGCGGCGATCTCCGCCTTGCCGGTGCGCTCGAAGAACCCGTCGCTGCAGTAGAGGTCGTGGATCGCCTTCTTCCGCGCCTCGGCCGCCTCGATGGCCGCGAGCACCTTGTCGCGCCGCGCGGGCAGCTCCTTCTGGCGGTTGCGCCGCCGCTTCTGCTCCTCCCAGGAGCCGCCCGCCTCGGCCGCCGGGGCGGACTTCTGGTGCTCTCGCTTCGCCTTGAGCACCACGGTGTCCGCGTCGAGGTGATCGTCGCCGCAGCCGGCCAGGTACTCCTCGTAGGTGCCGGGGAAATCGCGCGGCCCGATCGGCGTCACCTCGAGGATGCGCGTCGCCAGCTCGGACACGAAGAAGCGATCGTGCGAGACGAAGAGCACCGTCCCCTCGAAGGCCTTGAGCCCCTCGACGAGCGCGTGGATCGCCTCGAGGTCGAGGTGGTTGGTCGGCTCGTCGAGCACGAGCACGTTGGGCCGCTCGACGATGATCTTGCAGAAGATGAGCCGCGCGGCCTCGCCGCCGGACAGCGAGCCGACGCTCTTCTCGACATCGTCGCCAGAGAAAAGCGCCTTGCCGAGCTGGCCGCGGACGTAGCTCGGCGACTCGTCGGGGCACGCCGCCCACAGGAAGGAGAGCGGCGTCATCGACCCGTCGACGAGCAGCTCGCGGTGGTCCTGGGCGAAGTAGCCGACGCGGACCTCGTGGCCCCACGACGCGCCGCCGGCGTCGGCCTCTAGCCGGCCCACGAGGATCTTGAGCAGGGTCGACTTGCCGAGCCCGTTCGGCCCGATCACCGCGAGCCGCTCGCCCCGCCGCACCGACAGGGACACGTCGCGCAGCACCTGCTTCGCGCCGTACGCCTTGGAGATCCCCCGCGCCTCGAGCACGTCGCGCCCGCTCGGCCGCTGGATAGCGAACCGGAACACAGGCGTGCGCCGCGAGGTGTCGGCGAGCTCCTCGACCTCGATCTTCTCGATCTGCTTGAGCCGGCTCTGCGCCTGGCGCGCCTTGGTCGCCTTGGCGCCGAACCGCTCCACGAACGCGCGCTTGTCGGCGATGATCTTCTCCGCGCGCGCGATCTCGGCCTGCTTGCGCTCGCGGATCGCCTGCTTCTCGACGACGAAGGCGGCGTAGTTGCCCGTGTAGAGCGTGATGGTCTCGTAGTCGACGTCGAGGATGTGCGTGGCGATGTTGTCGAGGAAGCGCTGGTCGTGGGAGATGACGACGGCGCAGCCCTTGTAGCCGGCGAGGAACTTCTCGAGCCAGCGGATCGAGAGAATGTCGAGGTGGTTCGTGGGCTCGTCGAGCAGGAGCACGTCCGAGCCGCCGAGGAGGACCTGCGCGAGGAGCACGCGCAGCTTGAAGCCGCCCGACAGCGTGGAGAGCGGCCTCCTGTGGGCCTCCACGGGGATGCCGAGCCCCTCGAGGACGGCGCTCGCGCGCGCCTCCAGCGTGTAGCCGTCGTGGGCGCGGATGCGGTCCTCGAGGTCGGCGACCCGGCTCGGGTCGCCGCCGCCGCCCTCGGCCAGGCGGCGCGACTCGACGAGCGCGTCCCACACGACGCGATCGCCCATCATCGCGAGATCCAGGATGATCTCGTCGTCGCTGAGGAACCGGTCCTGCCGGAGCACGCCCACGCGGGCGTCCTTCGGCATGCTGACGTTCCCGTCGCTCGCGGGCTCGTCGCCCGCCACGATCTTGAGGAACGTGGTCTTCCCCGAGCCGTTGGCGCCCACGAGGCCGTAGCGGGAGCCCGAGTTCAGCTTGAGCGAGACGCCCTCGAAGAGCGTCCGATCACCGAAGGATTTCGCGAGGTTCGATGTTCCGAGCATGGCGCTGTGGGGGGCTCTCGTCGCGCGGCGGGAGGAGCGTCGCGGCGGCGCGGCGCACAGACATAGCACCGCGGCCCCGCGCGGGAGCCGGCGTTCGCGCTACGGGTGCCTCAGCCGCGTGCCTCAGCCGCGCGCCTCAGCCGCGCGCCGGCCGGCGCGTCAGTCGACGTGCTGGCACTGGACCTTGTCCGAGGCGGCGTCCTTGTTGTTCCCGTCGTTGCACTCGTCGATCGCGCCGTCGGGGTCGACCACGCCGTAGATCAGGATCGACAGGTTCCACGGGAACTCGCCGATGGTGGCGACGAGGTCCACGCTCTCTCCCGGCGCGATCGGCCCCGGGATGACCTCGTCGTGGAGCGCCGTCCCGCCCTGGCCGGGGTCGCCGGCGTAGTAGCGGACGCGCACGTCGCTCGCCGGCGCGGAGCCCGCGTTGGTGATGGTGGTCGGGACGTCGACCTGCTGCGCCGCGCACTTCGCGTCGGTCACGCGGCCGACCTCGATCTGGAGGTCCGGGAGCGCGCTGCCGGCGTTGAGGGGCGAGACGAGCTGGTTGTTTTCCTCGTCGCACTCGCGCTCGCTGCCGCCCTCGTCGACGACCGCGCGAATGCGGGCGGGCAGCGTCCCCTGCGGGTTGTTCCCGGCGCTGTAGCTGACCGTCAGGAGCAGCGAGCTGTGCGGCTCGATGCTGGTCTGGAGGACCGCCTGGAGCGGGTCGAGGGCCGCGTCGTAGAGCGGCTCCGCGACGGCCGGGGCGTCCCACTCGCCGTAGAAGCTGATGACGACGCCGGGGCCCACGCGGAGGTCGCCGAGGTTGTCGACGCGCACCGTGATGTTGATGTTGTCGGTGAGCTCGCCGCAGGCCGCGTCGGGCGACGAGACCTGGACGCCGCTCAGCGTGAGGTCCGGCGCGATGCCGTACGACCGCGGGTTCGAGCGGTAGGTGTTGTAGACGCGGCCGCCGTACGTCTTCCAGCTCTCGGGCTCCCGCGCGGGGATGCCGCCGCTCTCGAGCACGTTCGTCACGTGGTAGCTGTGCTGGTTCCAGATGCGGCGGGCGGAGACCCAGAGATCGTTCTGCGCGCCCCAGACCTCGAGGCCGTTGTTGTAATCGACGCCCGCCGAGCAGTAGGTCGACTCGTTCGAGGTGGCGAACACGATCTCCGCGTTGCCATCGTTGTCGACGTCGGCGACGATCGGGTACTCGGACCGGGTGCGGCTCGGCGAGTGCTCCTTGAACAGGACGCCGCCCGTCACGCCGTCGTAGATGCGGAAGTAGCACTCGTCGTTGTAGATGACCTCGGCGGCGCCGTCGCCGTTGAAGTCGAACACGCTCGACCCGGTGGCGCGGCTGGAGTTGTCCTCGGTCTCGCGCTGCCAGCCGTTGTGGTAGCAGACGCAGGCGCCCGTCTGCTGGTTGCACGTCGCCGCGCCCGGGGCGCCGCAGTCCTCGTCGGTGCTGCACGCCCGCCCGTTCGGCGTCCGCGCGGGGTTGTCCACCCCCGTGCCGGCGTCGTTGAGCGGGGTGGTCCACGCGGGGCACTCCGCGGTAGGCGCCTGGA
Source organism: Sorangium sp. So ce1128 (assembly GCA_051717205.1). Lineage (GTDB taxonomy): Bacteria > Myxococcota_A > Polyangia > Polyangiales > Polyangiaceae > Sorangium. The sequence goes on along the minus strand of CP181432.1, from coordinate 10,616,747 downwards.
GGTCGAGCATCATGTAGCGGAGGCCGAACGCCGTGCCGACCTCGGGGAAGCCGTCGCCGTCGAAGTCGTCCACGTTCGGCGCCCCGCCGTCGCGCGTCGCCCCCGTGCCCATCACCTGGCGCCGCGCGATCGTGCCGTCCTGCCCGTTGAGCACGAAGAAGTACCCGTTGTTGAACAGGATCACCTCCGGGACCTTGTCGAGCGGGTTGTCCGGGCCGGGCGCGGCGGTCTGGTCGGCCCCGAGGACGTCGGCCACGGCGCAGAACCCGTCGCGGCGGAGGTCCGGGATCAACTTCGCGCCGGTGGCGTCCACGCCGTTGACGGTCTGCCCGTCCCAGACCACGCGGAGCTCCCCGTTGCAGAACGCCGTCGCCTCCTCGTCGTCGTAGGGGGGCGCGCACTCGGCCCTGCTCTTCACGCCGGCCGGCGGGCGGGGCAGCGCGTAGACGGTGCTCCCCGCGACGATCTCCAGCCGGTGGTCGTCCTTGAGGTTCGCGATGCACGTGATGGGTCCGAGCCGGTTGGCCGGGTTCGTCGAGTCGCCCTGGAGCCCCTGCATCAGGCTGCCCTTGAACTGGTCGACGATCACGGGCGCGCCGGTAACGCTGTCGATGCCGAGCGTGAACACGTTCGCCCCGACCACGATCTCCGGGAGCCCTTCTCCGTCGATGTTGGCGATCGACGGCGCCGGCTCGATGTAACCCGACCAGAGATTGTTCGCGATGAGCCTGCTCTCGCCCGTGTTGCTGAAGATCTGGAGCCCTGCCGACTCGGTGATCGCGACGATCTCCGGGGCGCCGTCGCCGTCGAGATCGCCGACGGCCAGCGCGGCGCTCGCCATCAGCGTCGCGTCGTCGCAGAGGTAGGACCTTTCGAGCGCATCGCCTTCGTGCCACACCTGCGCGCCGAGCACCGCGAAGTAGTTGCGCCCCTTGTTGGGTCCGCCGCCGTGGATGGCGCGGAGGACGCCGCTGTGGCTATACGCCGAGCCGCAGAACGTCGTGAAGATGATCTCGGGGAAATCGAGCTCGTTGATGAGCCCGTCGCCGTTGTCGTCGTCGAGGTTGGCGACGAGCGGCGTCATGACGGTCTGCGCCGATCTCGGGAACGGGCTCTCGGCGGCGTTCGAGTTGGCGCGGTTCTGCCCTCCCCACTGGATCTCGATCTGCGGCAGGACGCTCTCGAACGGCTCCGGGGGCAAGAGGCACGTGGGCGCGGCGCCGGTGCCGGAGCAGGAGCCTACCTCGCAGGCGGCGTAGGTGGGGCAGTCCCAGTCGTCCTCGCAGGGGCAGTTGGCGTTGCCCATGCCGTCGTCGGTGCACGTGCTCTCGTAGTAGGCCTCTCCGCCGCACGTGAAGAGCTCGCGCGTGGTGCTGCCGTTCGAGACGCACAGCCTCAGGCTGTCGCCGTCGCACGTCCGCTCGCCGGCGGTGCAGGCGTCGGCGACGCAGAGGGTGCCGTTGCAATGTCGATCGAGGGGACACTGGAGGTCGCTGCGGCAGCCTATATCGACGCAGATGGCGCCTCCTTCGGCGGTCGTCTGGCACTCCTCGGTGGGGCCGCAGGTGAGGTCGTCGCAGGTGTTGTTGACGCAGGTGGCCTGTTCGTCCTCCACCTCACAGTGCTGGTCCGGCCGGCACTCCACGCCCTCACAGCCGATCTCGACGCCGCCTGCCCCGCCCGAGCCGACCGTCGTTCCGACGAACACGCCGGTGCTCTCGCTCGTGCTGCCGCCCGCCCCGCCCCCGCCGGCCTCGCCCGGGTGCGTCACGATCTCCGGGTTGCTGCAGGCCGCTGCAGCGAGCAAAAACCAAGGTAGCGCGAGGGGAAGCAATCGCCGGGGGCACGTGGGCATGAGGCGATTGTACGGGCGCGCAGTCCGCATGGAAGCGCGTTCGCGCGCGGCGTCGTGCGCCGAGTGGGAGCTCTGCCCACGATGGACGTCGCTCGCGGCGGAGGTCAGGGGCGCGGGAGAAGAGGCCGCGCGGGCCGCGCGGGACGAGCGCCGTCAGGGGGGGCCGGGCTCAGCGGGAGCCACACGTGGGTGGCGAGGAGCAGCTTCACGTCTCCCCGTCTCCCTCGAAAGCGCGCAGCACGTCCTCGGGCAAGGGGGCGTCGAAGTCGTCAGGGATCTCGAACAGGCCTCGGAGCGCCCCGAGCTTGCGTGCCGGCGGAGTGGGCCTGCGCGGGGCCGACTCCTCCTCGAGGATGATCACCTCGACGTTCTTGCCCACGAGGGCGGAGAGCTCCGGGATGTGGAGGGTATCGGAGGTGACCTGGGTGTGAATGCGGATCGCGTTGGCCATGGTCGACAGGCGGGAGTGTAGCGCGGGCCAGGAGTACCGCGACGCGCGGTGATCGGAGCGCGCAGGGCAAGGGTTTACAGGGAGGAACGCCTGGGCGCGCTGAACCGTCCTCTCGCCTCCCGGCCGCCGCCTCACGCCCCGCCCCGCTCGAGCGCCTCCTGCAGCGCGCGCACCTCGCGCGCGAACGCCGGCTCGGTGCGCAGCGCGGCGGTCCGCTCCTCCGGCAGCTCCAGCGCGCGGTCGGCGACGACGCGCGCCGGCCGCGGGGACAGCACGACGGCGCGCTCGGCGAGGTAGGCGGCCTCGGTGATCGAGTGGGTCACGAAGAGCACGGTCATGCCGAGCTCGGCCCACAGCGCGCGCAGCTGATCGTCGAGCCGGCTCCGGGTGAGCTCGTCGAGCGCGGCGAACGGCTCGTCGAGCAGGAGCAGCCGCGGGCGCGTGACCATCGCGCGGGCGAGCGACACGCGCATGCGCATGCCGCCGGAGAGCTCGGCCGGGTACCGCGCGCCCGCGTCGGCGAGGCCGACCTGGAGGAGCGCGGCCCGCGCCGCGGCGTGGCGCTCCTCGAGCGGCGCCCCGGCGAGCTCGAGCGGCAGCGCGGCGTTCTCGAGGACGCTCCGCCAGGGCAGGAGGTGCGCGTCCTGGAAGACGTAGGCGATGGGCGCGCGCGCGCGCCGAGCGTCGCCCGCCCCCTCCTCGGCCTCGACGACAGCGGCGCCGGCGTCGGCGCGGTCGAGCCCGGCGACAAGGCGCAGCAAGGTGGATTTACCGCACCCGGACGGCCCGAGCAGCGCGACGAACGCGCCCGGCGCTATGTCGAGATCGATGCCGTCGAGCGCGACGACGCCGGACGCGCCGCCCCCGAGCGCGCGGCCCGCGTCGTCCAGCACCGGGAAGACGCGCCGGATGCCGGTCAGCCGCACGCGGACGCCGCCGCTCGCCGTCGCCTTCTTCATCTGCCCGGCGGTTCTAACCGCGCCGCCGCCGGTTGACCAGGCGCTCGTGAGCCGCCGCGCCGATCAGCTGGACGACGCCGTGCGCACGCAGCGGAAGCCGCCGCCGGCGAAGCGGTAGTGCGCCTCGAAGCTCGTGCGCGCCCAGGTGCGGAGCGACTGCGCGCCGTACATCCACGAGCCGCCGCGCATCACGAGCAGCGGCCGGTCCGGAGGTCGCGTGTTGCGGGGGTTGTGGGAGGGGCCGTCTGCATAGAACAGCGGATCATCGTAGTCCTCGCACCACTCCCAGACGTTCCCGGCGAGGTCCAGGATGCCGTAGGGCGAGGCGCCCCCGGGCAGCGAGCCGACGGGCACCGTCCCGCCCTCGCGGTTGTCGTAGTTCGCGCGGGAAGGCCCCGGCTCGGCGCGTCCCCAGGGGTATTTCCGGCCGTCGGTGCCGCGCGCTGCCTTCTCCCACTCGGCCTCGGTCGGCAGGCGCTTGCCGGCCCAGTTCGCGTACGCCCGCGCGTCGTCCCACGACACGTACACAACCGGGTGGTCCTCGAGGCCCGCGGGGATCTCGCCCCGCCTGAAATGGGAGAGGAACCGGCTCGCGTCGGCGTCGTCGGGGCGATATCCGGTCACGTCGACGAACGCCTTGAACTGCCGGTTCGTGACCGGCGTCCGGTCCATGTAGAAGGCGTCGACATGGACCCTCCGGCGCTGCTGCCCGCTGAGGAAGGGCCCGCCGGGCACGAGGATCATCTGCTCGCCTGTCTTCTCGCGGACCGTCGGCGCGAGCTCGCGCCCGTCGGACGAGGGCCGCGCCGGGGAGGGCGAGAACTCCGCGAGCGCCTCGTCGAGCCGCGCCTTGAACTCCGCGCACGACGCCGGCCTCCCGGCCGGATCCTTCGCGAGCGCGTCGAGGATGAGCCGGTCGAGGGCCGGCGGGATGTCGGGGCGGAGCGACGAGGGCGGCGCCGGGGGATCGGCGACGTGCGCCATCATCACGGCGAAGTGGTTGGGGCTGTCGAACGGCACCTGCCCGGTCGCCAGCTTGTAGAGCGTCACGCCGAGAGAGTAGATGTCCGAGCGCGGGTCCGCCGCGTGAGGGCTCTTCACCTGCTCGGGCGACATGTAACAGCACGTCCCGAGGAACGCGCCGCTCAGCGTGTACGTCGTCCCCTCGAGGATCTTGGCGATGCCGAAGTCGACGATCTTGGGCGTCAGGCCGTCCTTGCCGGTCGTGACGAGGATGTTGTCGGGCTTCAGGTCGCGGTGGATGATGCCCATCCGGTGCCCCTCGTCCATGGCGTCGAGGACCCCGCCGAACAACGCGCGGATCTCCTGGAACGGGATGCGCCCGCGCCACCGCTCGAGGTGACGCACCAGCGTGGACCCCTCGACGTACTCCATGACGATCGCGAGCAGGTGATCGCGCTCGACGAAGTCGTAGACGGCGACGACGTTATCGTGGCTCCAGGAGCGGAGCACCCGCGCCTCGCGCGCGAACCGCCGCCGGATCTCCGCGTTGCCGCACAGGTTCGAGTGCAGGCATTTGACCGCCACGACGCGCTCGCGCGCCCGATCGTGGGCCCGGTAGACGACGCCCATGCCGCCCTCGCCGAGCGTCGTCTCGATGCGATAGACGCTGATCTCCGTCCCGGGCAGGAGCCGCACCGGCGGCAGCGGGAGAGAGGGTGGCGGCAGCCCGACGGCGCCGGGCTGCGTCGCGGGGAACGCCGTCGCGGCGTAGCCCGGCCCGGGATCGGTGACGAGCTGGCCGCACGAGGGGCAGAAGCGGGCGTTCTCCGGGAGCGGAGAGCTGCAGCCGGCGCACCGGGGAGAGGTGTCCTGGCCCATCATCGGTCGGCAGGAGTCTCGCACAGGTCGAGGCGGCCGTGGGCGGCGAATGTGTGGCGCGCCGGTCGCCCGGGGGCGGCGCTGTGGGCGCGGGCGATCCTGCGCTGTGGGCGCGGGCGATCCTGCGCTGTGGGCGCGGGCGATCCGCGCGGTGCCGGCCCGGCGATCTCTGCGGCGCTGGCGCGGTGATCCCCGCCGCGCCGGCGCTCGCCATGGGCGGCGTCGCGCGTCGCTCAGCGTGCTCGTCCATGATACCGTCGCTCCCACGAGCGGTGGGGGAAGACGACGCAGAGCGGCGCATGCTCGCGGTTCATGCCGTGCTCGTCGCGGGGGGCGCGATCGAGCGGCTGGCCATGGATGACGCGGAGACGCGCCTGTGGATGGATTGCGAGCTCGCGTCGCTCGTCGAGAACCGCTTCTTCGAGCGCATCGATCCGGCGTCGCGCGGCGCCGAGCTGCGCGACGTGTGGGAGCCCAGGGCGACGCGCGACGGCGCGCAGCTCGGGACCCCTCACGCGGGCGCGCGCTACGTGGTCCCGTACTGGCTCACGCAGGATGGCTGTCGGGTCGGGACGATCGCGCTTTCCACGGGCGGCCTCGGCGGGACGCTCCTGGAGGTGTCGAGTCTCTACGTGCTGCCCGCCCACCGCGGTCGCGGCGTCGCGAGCGCGGCGCTGCGCCGCGCGGACGAGGTCGCGCGGGCGCACGGCGCGCCGGGGCTCGGCGTGAAGACCCCCTGGGCGTGGCAGCCGGCGGTGAGGTTCTATCTCGGGCTGCGCATGTGGGTCGCCGGCTGGGCGCACGCGCTCGCCTTCATGTGGCGCCGCGGGCTGCCCGCGTACGGCATCGAGATCGACGGCGGCGAGGCCACGTTCGGCGTCGTCGTCGACGGCCGCGAGGAGCACCTCATCCGCGCCTCGCGCGAGGGCGACCGGCTCGGATGGGTGGAGTCGCCCCGGATGGAGGCCTGTCGCGCCGAGCGCTCCGACGTGGCGAGTCTCGCCCCGGGCACGTTCGCTGTCGCCCTCGCCACGCGCGGCTTCCCGCTCATCCGCTCCGAGGGCCGCTGGCGAGCGCGCCACGACCCCGCCTGCGTCGGGGAGCCCGAGGCGCTCGCGCACCGGATCGAGCTCTTCGAGGCGGTCGATCGCAGCTTCGGCTTCGACGTCCGCACGCCGCGCCTCCCGGGGCTCCTCTACCGCGAGTACGACGACATCGACTGAGGTGGTGTAGCATCCGCCGCATGGACGACTGGCTCCACCGCGCGCCGACGGCGCTCCGCGGCAAGCGCATCTTCCGGCTCGGCCTCGCGGCGAACTACGGCATCGACGAGGACGGCGTGCGCGCGGCGATGGATCGCGGCGTCAATCTCTTCTTCTGGACCCTGCGCGCCGGCGGCCTCCGCAATCCGCTGCGCGAGGCGCTGCAGCAGCGCCGCGACAGCGTGGCGGTGGTCGGCGTCGCGCAGGTCGGCTGGTTCGGCTGGGGCGTGCGCAGGGGGGCGGAGAAGCTCCTGCGGGAGCTCGGGACCGATCACCTCGATGTCTACCTGCTCGGCTGGCTCGGCGTCGGCTCCGCGTGGACGAGCGCGACGGAGCGCGAGCTCTTGCACCTGCGCGAGAGCGGCAAGGTGCGCGCGCTCGGCGTGAGCATCCATGACCGCCCGCGGGCCGGCGAGCTCGCGGGCACCTCGCCGCTCGACCTGCTCATGATCCGCTACAACGCCGCGCACCCCGGGGCGGAGCGGGACATCTTCCCGCACGTGCGCGACGCGCGGCCGAGCGTCCTCGCCTACACGGCGACGGCGTGGCGGCGCCTGCTGAAGAAGCCGAAGGGCTGGGAGCGCCCGGCGATGACGGCGGGAGACTGCTATCGATTCCAGCTCTCCAGCCCGCACGTGGATCTCGCGCTGACGGGGCCGAAGACCCGCGCCGAGATCGAGGAGAACCTCGACGCGCTCGCGAAGGGGCCGCTCACCGCGGACGAGGAGGTGTGGATGCGGGAGTTCGGGCGCGCGGTGCACGGATGAGCGGGGCGTCGATGCGTCGGATGGTCGTCGCCTGCACGATGACGTTCCCCGCGGAGGTCGAGCGGCTGCTCGCCGGGGGCGTCGCGCCGCACGAGCTCGCGATGCCGGCCGCGCGCTCCGCGGAGAACCTCGCCGTCGTCGGGCGGGATCCGGTGGTGCTGGGCGCCGACGTTGTCTTCGGCCAGCCGCACCCCGACGACGTGTGCGCGGCCCCGCGCCTCCGCTGGGTGCACCTCAGCACCGCGGGCTACACCCGCTACGACGCGGAGGCCGTGCGCGCCGCGCTCGCCGCGCGCGGCGCCTTGCTCACGACGAGCAGCGGCGTCTACGCCGACCCGTGCGCGGAGCACGCGCTTGCGTTCCTCCTCGCGGCCTCGCGGCGGCTGCCCGAGTGCATCGAGAACCAGCTCGGCCCGCGCGGCTGGCCTGACGCGTCTGTGCGGTCGAGGAGCGCGCTGCTGCGCGGCCGGCGGGTGCTGCTCCTCGGCTTCGGCGCCATAGGCCGCCGGCTCGCCGCGCTGCTCGCCCCGTTCGAGGTGGAGCTGTGCATCCTGCGCGCCCGCCCTCGCGGCGACGAGCCTGGCCGCGTCGTCGCGCCCGAGGCGCTCGGCGATGCCTTTGCCTGGGCGGACCACGTCGTCTCGAGCCTGCCCGCGGCCGAGAGCACGCGCGGCCTTGTCTCGCGCGCGCTGCTCGCGCGGATGCGCCCGGACGCGTGGTTCTTCAACGTCGGCCGGGGCGCCACCGCGGACCAGGCGGCGCTGCTCGAGGCGCTCGAGGAGCGCCGCCTGGCCGGGGCGTACCTCGACGTGACGGACCCCGAGCCGCTGCCGCCGGAGCACCCGCTGTGGCGCGCGCCGGGCTGCACGATCACCCCGCACGCCGCCGGCGGCCGGCGCGAGGAGCCGGTGGCGCAGGTGGAGCATTTCGTGGCGAACCTGCGGCGGTTCGAGCGGGGGGAGCCGCTCGAGGACCGGGTGATCTGAGGCGGCGCGGGCGCGCCGGGCTGCGCGCGCGCCGCTTGCCAACGGAACTGTTGCGAGCCATGGGGGGCGGGGTAGGGTGACCCTATGCAGGTCAAGGCCAAGCTCGTCCGCGAGGTGGGCAACTGGGTGAGCGGCGAGCGTTTCTGGAACCGGGAGAAGGAGATCTGGGATCTCAAGGAGCTCCTGGGCGAGGGGGCGAACGTCCTCATCGCTGCACCGCGGCGGGTGGGTAAGACCAGCGTGATGCGGAAGCTCTGCGAGGAGCTCGAGCAGGGGAACTACAGATGCTTGTTCCTCGATCTGCAGAGGTCCCAGAGCGGCGAGGACGCAATCGTCGAGCTCGGCGTGGCCACGCGACCTCACCAGACGCTCTGGGACAGGGCGAAGGAGCTCGTGCGGGACAAGGCCGAGCGGCTCGAGTCGCTCGGCACCGAGGAGTTCAAGCTCACGTTTCGCGAGCACCTGAAGCAGAACTGGCAGGCCAAGGGCGAGCGCCTCTTCGACGCGCTCGCCGGCGGTGACGAGGACAGGCCGGTCGTGATCTTCATGGACGAGCTGCCGATCCTCGTAAACCGGCTCCTCAAGGGGGACGAGTACAGCATCACGCCGGAGCGGAGGAAGCTGACCGACGAGTTCCTGTCGTTCCTGCGCGCGCAGACCATCAAGCATCGATCGAAGATCCGGCTGGTCGTTGCTGGCTCCATTGGCCTGGAGCCGGTGCTGCGTCAGGCCGGTCTGAGCGCTACGATCAACACGTTCACCCCGTTCGAGCTGCGCCCGTGGGACGAGGAGACGGCCGTGGGGTGCCTGGAGGCGCTGGCGAACAACTACAGCGTGGTTCTGCTCGAAGGCGCGGCGCGGCGCATGGTGGAGAAGCTCGGCTCCTGCATTCCCCACCACGTCCAGATGTTCTTCAACCACGTCTACAACGATACGAAGCGCCGTGCTCAGCAAGAGGTATCCCTCGAGGACGTCGAGCGCGTCTACAAGCACAGCATGCTCAGCACGCGCGGGCACGCGGAGCTCAGCCATATGGAGGAGCGGCTCAAGCTGGTGCTCGGACAGAGGGATCTGCCGCTCACCCTGGATCTGCTCACCGAGGCGGCGGTGGTCGGGGTCCTGACGCCGGGGGCGTCGATGACGCTCGCGAGGGACAGCGCGGTGATCGCGGAGCCGGGGGCGCCGGCGGAGAAGCCCCAGGACGTGCTGCGGCGGGTCGTGGACGTGCTGAAGCACGACGGCTACCTCGTAGACAACGATGCCGGCGCGCTCATCTTTGGGTCGCTCCTGCTGCGCGACTGGTGGAAGGGGAGGTTCGCGTCCGAGTACACGCCGGCCGCGGCGCGGGGCGAGCCATGAACGCGCCGCTGATGAAGCACAACCCGGCGTTCCTGACGCCGGAGCAGCTGCGGTCGTCTTTCGTGGTGCGGAAGCGCGATCTCGACATCGTGCTCCAGTACATTCGCGACAGCACGGGGCCTTCGAACCAGCACGTGCTCGTGCTCGGGTCGCGCGGCATGGGTAAGACGACCCTGGTGCGGATGCTGGCCGACACGGTGGCGCGGGATCCGGAGCTCGGCGCGCGCTGGTATCCGCTGGTGTTCGGCGAGGAGAGCTACACGGTCTCGACGATCGGTGAGCTCTGGCTCGAGGCGATCATGCACCTCGCCGACCAGACGGGGGACGCCCGCTGGCAGGCGCTCCACGACGAGCTCCGGGCCGAGCGAGACGACGACAGGCTGTGCGCGAGGGCGCTCGCACAGCTGGTCGAGTTCGCCGAGGATCAGGGGAAACGCATCCTGCTCATCATCGAGAACTTGCACATGCTGCTCGACGAGCAGATGTCGAAGAAGGACGCCTGGTCGCTGCGGCACACCCTGCAGAACGAGCCGCGCATCTTGCTGTTAGCCACGGCGACGTCCCGGTTCGGCGCGATCCTCGACGAGGAGCAGGCGCTCTACGAGATGTTCGCGACGTACGCACTGGAGCCGCTCGACCTGACGGAGTGCCGGGCGCTCTGGGAGGCGGTGGGCGGTGTGGAGGCGAGCGAGCGACGCGTGCGGCCGATGCAGATCCTGACGGGGGGCAACCCGCGGCTGCTCGGGATCCTGGCGTCCTTCGCGGCGAAGACGTCGCTGCGCCATCTGATGGAGAACCTGACGCAGCTCGTCGACGACAATACAGATTACTTCAAGAGCCACCTGGAGAGCCTGCCTGCGACGGAACGCAAGGTCTACGTGATGCTGGCGGACCTCTGGGCCCCGTCCACGGCGCGGGAGGTGGCGGGGGCGGCGCGGATGGAGGTCAACCAGGCGAGCGCGCTGCTGCACCGGCTGGTGGGCCGCGGGGCCGTGGTCGAGGAAGGGCAGGGGCGAAGGCTCAGGTACCGGCTGAGCGAGCGGCTGTACAACATCTATCACCTGCTCCGGCGCCGCGGGGCGGGCGCGGCCCGCGTACGGGCGGTGGTGGATTTCATGGTCCACCTCTACGAGGGGGACGGCCTCGTGGGATTGATGCGGCAGATCGCGGAGGAGGCGAAGGGGCTCGGTCCGGCGGAGCGGAAAGACCACTTTGATGTCATGGAGGGGATCGTGCAGCGCGTCCGTAGTTTAAAGCTGCGGCGCAAATTTGTCGAATTGTTGGTATGTCGGGCGGGCGTCTTGAACTGGTCCGATATAAGCAACTCGCTTAAGGCCGCGCTCGAAGGTGTCATGTTCGCAGAAAAAGAACTTTTGAAGCGTGAGCTGCGTCGGGCAAGAGAACGGGAGAAACTCTACGACGAGGTAGAGAGGCTCTTGGATTCGGAGCGTTACACCGAGTTGGGACCATCGCTCGAGCGTCTCGCTGAATTCAAGGCGAAAGATATAAAAAATCCGCTTCCTGCGGCCGTGGTGATGGCCTATCTGATGGCCGAGATGCCGCACGATGCCGAGCGTTGTGCAAGGAGGTGGCTCTCCGTCCGGCCGAACGATCCGCAGCTCGCTGAGTCGCTTGTGACGGCTCTAAGTCGACTGGACGCGCGGGACCAGGAGCGAATCCGTCGCGAGTATGAACATATCGTAACCGCGGGTAAGCACTGGGCGTGGGTTGCCGTCGCTGCGGCGCGGTCCGTGCAGGACGATTGGGACGGCGTTGCTCGTGCATTTGCCGAGGCGAGGCGCTACCGTATTGTCAATCCGTTTGTGCTAGCGATCGCGTGGCTCACCGCAGGCGATATTGAGGCGTGGCAAGATGAGCATGAACGGGATCTGGCGCCAGCCTACCCCTGGGCCGGACGGCTGCTTGTGAGCGCGAGCGGTTCGAATAATGCGAACAATAGACTTACTGGCGCTTGGTTGCTGGGCGAAGGCGCTGGACTCTGGGACGAGGCCTTGCAAGCGATCGAACAGGTCCTCTCGTCGGAGGACGGCGCCCGGGAAGCGCGAGACCAACTGCGCGATCGCCTCATCGAGGCCGCGGCTGCTGGGCAGGTGGACAGAGTGCTAACTCTCCTTGAGGCATCCCCGGCCAGGCTCTCGTTCGAGCCGCTCATTGTCGCGCTCCGCCAGATCGCTAGACAGCCCGTCCATGCCCCTCCCGAGGTGTTGGAGATCGCTTCTGACATCGTCCAGCTTATCGAGCAACGGCACAAGGCGCAGCGGCAGAAGAGCTCCGAAAAGTCGAACGCTTCCGACAACCGAGTGGGGTCCGGTGCGAAGATCCGGCGCGTTGGAAAGGGCCACGTTCGCGTTGCAAAGGGCCACGTTAATTCTGAGAGTTGAGCCGCGATGGCGCCTGCCCGGCGCCTTCAGCGTGTAGGTCAACGGTCACCCTGGCCGGGTCGTCCAGCAGAATGCGAGCGGGGTGCTTTGCGCGCTCTCAGCCCGGCAACCAAGGCGGCACCTTGCGAATGAGGCGGGTGAGTCCTTCGCTGCCCTTGAGATCGTGCTCCCCGGCGTCCCGCCACCGGCTTCAAGGCTTGAAACGGCCAACTCTGTCGCCCAGCCGTCGATTTCAAGCGTTGCAACGGCTCCCCCGGCCGCCCAGCCGGCCGTCTCAAGCCTTGATCCGCCCCGCTGGCCCCCCGAGTCGGCCGTCTCAAGCCTTGAAACGGCCAACTCAGCCTCCGGGTCGCCCGCTGCAACGCTTGCATCAAGCCTTGCAGCGGCGCCGCAGGCTCACGCGTCCGGCGCGGGCTCCGGCTGGCCGGCCGGCGCGGCCGGCGCCATCGGCGTGGCCGGCGCCGTCGGCGCGGCCGGCGCCGTCGGCGCGGCCGACTGGCCGGGCGGCAGCGCGTCGCTCACGCCGCTCGCGCGGTGGACCTCGGCCAGGTCGTCGAAGATGAGCGGCAGGAGCTCCGGCTTGCCGAGGTGGGCGAGCAGCCCGCGCGCGAGGCTCTTGTTGGCGTTGTAGACGGCGAGCCAGGCCTCGCGCGCGGTCGACACCTCGGGGCCGAGCTCGAGCCGCTCGACGCGCGAGGCGCGCTGCTGCCGCTCGACGATCCCGAGCTTCTCGTGCGTCTCCCTGAGCTCGGCCAGCCACACCTCCGCGCCCCGGACCTTCTCGCGCTGCCGCTCGAGCTCGTCGGCGATGTGCCCGACCGCGGCGGTGAGCTTCGTGATCCGCCGGCGCGCGAGGACGCTCGGCATCTCGCCGCGGAAGAACAGCCTGGGATCGACCGGCCTCCCTTTCAGCGAGTCGAGGTACGAGCCGAACCGCACGATGACGTCCCGCGCTTCGTCGAGCACCTCGGCGCTGTCGAGCTCCGGCGCGGGCTTGGGCTGGCGATCGAGGATGTCGGACATCGCCTGATCGGCGGCGAGCTGCTTGCCAATCGCGAACTCGACCATGCCGTCGAGGGCAGGGAGCTTGCCCATCAGGACCGCGGCCATCTGCTCGCGCGCGAACTTTCCGTAAATCTTCGTCTCGAAAGGATCGATGTAGGGGTCTGCCACAGGCGCCTCCTTGGGTTGAGCAAAACGGGTCGATGCTTCCCGAGCGCGGCGGCTCTTCGCAAGGCCGTGGCAGGGATCCGGCGCTGGCAGGGGTCGGGTGGGCGCGAGCGAAGGCCGGCAGCAGGTGTCTCTTGGATCGGATTGCCCGGATGGCCGCGCACCGCGCACCGCGCGCGGCATGCCTGGGTCGCGTCACATTGCCCGGAGAGAGCTCACATGAAGGCGTGAAAGCGGGAATATGATTGCGCTTTTCCTCCCGCCTTCGCCTTCGAGTCCTACCACCACCGCGTCACTCAGGGCCCGCCGAGGCCGGTAGACGTTGCAGGAGCTCGTCGCGGTCGCCTGCATAAACGCCCCGAGGGAACGCGCACCGGTGTTGCTCGAGCAGCCGTCGCGCGGCGTCGCCTCGGCCGGAGGTGAGCGTCACGATCGCCTCTCGCCACAGCCGGGCCTCGACCCTGGACAGGGCGTCGCCGGCCTGGAGCGGATCGGGCGCTTGCCGCGGGCGCAACGGGCTGCGACCTGTCGCTTTGGGCCCGCCGCCCGCGGCGCCGGCGGCCGGCTGGTCCGGCGGTGACGCGGGAGCCCAGGGGAGGGCCGGGCCGCGCTGAGCGGCCGCCGGGAGCTGCGGCGAGCTCAGCGCGATCGCGTTAGCTGGCGGTGTCACAACATCGTCTCTGCCACCCGTGGCGAACAGCACGACCGCGCCCGCCACCACGCCGGCCGCGGTGTGGGCCATCGATCTTCCGACAGCGCGTGTCGCTAAAAGCGATGTGCGCTGCGAGCTCGTCGCCCGGCTTGCATCGCCGCAGGACGGCGCGCGCGCGAGGGCGCGGCCGGCCCAGCCGAGCAGCCGCCGCAGCGGGCCTCCGTGGAGCGGCCCCGGCGAGGCGCGCGCTTCGCCCGCGTCGAGCACGACGGCCAGCGGCACGAGCAGCGCGCCGCGGCCGCGGTTCCGCGCCCGCCAGCGCCGCGCGGCGGCGTCGAGGCTCAGCCGCGCGAGCCGGAGGTGGTTCCACGCGGTGCTGCGCGGGATCGCGCGCTCCTCGGCGATGTCCTGGACCGCCTCCTCCTCGAGGTCGTGCGCCACCAGGATCTCACGGCGCGTCGGAGGGACCTCCAGGAGCAGCTCCGCAAGGATGTCGCTCCGTTGCGCCTCGATGAGCCGTGTCTCGGAGTCCGGCGCGTCGCTGGAGAGCCCGTCCAGCGCCTCCTCCGGCCAGAGCTCCTCGTGCCGCCGATGGGCGCGCTGGCGCTCCTTGGAGATCAGGTTGAACGCGATGCGCAGGAGCCAGGCGCGCATGGTGCCGAGGCAGGGATCGAACCGGGACAGCGACCGGGCGGCGCCGTGGAAGATCTCCTGGACCATGTCGTCCCGATCCGCGCCCCGGAAGCCCCGCCGCTCCACGTAGCGGCGGATGGCCGCCTGGTGCTCGGCCATGATCGCGTCCAGCGAGAGCGGTGATTCCTCCGGGGCGGCGTCCGGTTTGCGAGAAGGTTTCCCCATACAAGCCCAGTTACCCGGCGAGCTCGTTCACCATTCGAAGAACGTCATGCGGGGCTGAGTTGCGCCTGGCTCGCACGGTTACCTGGCGAGCTCGTTCGACATTTCGAAAAAAACGTCACGGTGGGCTGCGTCGAGCCACGCTCGCTGCGTTCACGCGGGTGCGCTCCGCCCGCGGCGCAGGCAGGAGGCGGTGCATTACGGAAACGCTTCTCAAATTGCCGATGGATGAGTCGATCTGGCCATTTTCTCTGTGCCACGGCGGCTTGACCGCAACGAGACCCGCCGCGTAGTGTACCGAGGAGATGGGGTCCACAGGCCGGTTGCTCCTCGCGGTGGCGGCTGCATCTGCCGTGTGGAGTCGCGCGGCGATCGCCGCCTGCGAGGGGCCCTCTGCCGCATCGTCCGGAGCGGCCGAGTCGCGCTCCGGGGCCGAGGAGGCGTTCGCGCGGGGCGAGCGTGCGCGGCGCGCGAGGCGGTGGGAGGAAGCCGAGGTGTCGTACCGCGCCGCGTGGGAGGCGGAGCCTCGGCCGGAGTTCGCTGGGGAGCTCGGCCTGTGCGAGCTCGCGCTGGGGCGGTTCCGGGACGCGGCGGAGCACCTGCGGGAAGCGCTGCTGTATCCGGAGACGCTCGCGGCGGCGCCGCGGCGGCGCTTCTCCGAGGGGCTCGCGCGGGCGGAGCGCGAGGTCTCGTCCGCGACCGTCGCGGTGAGCCGGCCCGAGGCCGAGGTGTTCATCGACGGCCGGCGGATCGGCCGCGGGCAGGCCACGTACTTCGTCTACCTCGATCCGGGGCGGCACGAGGCGCGCGGCAGGCTCGATGGGTATGTCGAGGACACCTATCCGTTCGAGGCGCAGCGGGGCCGGGCGTCGATGATCGGCCTTCACCTGGAGGCCAAGCCCCCGCCGGCCGCGGCGCCGGTCGCGCCTGTGCCGGCCGCTGCCGCGCCGGCGGCGCCCAGCGGCCCGTCGGCGGGGACGGTGTTCCGCATCGGCGGGATCGCGCTCGCGGCGGCCGGGATCGCGCTGGGCACGGGCTTCTCCGTCGCAGCGGCGGTGCGCGGCGGCGAGGCGGAGGCGCAGGCCGCTCGGATCCACCAGCGCAACGGGGCGGCGGCGTGCTTGTCCAAGGCGTACGCCGAGCCGTGCGGTGTGCTGCTCGAGATGAACGACGCGCGCGACACGCTGAAGGCCGCCGCATGGGGGAGCTTCATCGGCGCCGGCGTCGTCGGCGCGGTCGCGCTCTCGTCGCTGCTGTGGGCGCCGGAGCCGGGAAAGCGCGCCGTGCGCGCGGCGCCGCTCGCGGCGCATCATGGCGGGGGCGTGATCTTCTCCGGCAGCTGGTGAGGCTGCGCCGGAGCCGGAAGGAGCAGTGCCGATGCGGAGCGTGCGGAAGAGAGGGCTGACAGGTCTTTGCCTCCTCCTGGGCTCCGGAGGGGTGGCGGCGGCCAGCGGGTGCGGCGGCGCCGGGGCGTACGACTGCGCTGAGGCCGTCGCGTGCGAGATCCGGAACGACGACGGCACGAGCAACGGGCACTGCTGGGGGCAGTGCGTCCACGCGCCGCCGGACTCCTTCGGCGCGCCGATGCTCGTCTGGACGGGGCCCGAGGCGCTCGCGCCGGCGTCGTGCGCCGAGCTCGTGCGGGTCGTCCCCGGGACCGGCGAGCGGATCCCGTTCGGCGGCGCCACGCGGACGCTCTTCGCGCGGGCCATGCCGGAGCCGGCGCACGGCTGCCCCACCTGCGCGTGCACGGCGCCGGCGTGCGCGCTCCCGCAAACCGTGACGGCGATGTCGATCGAGGCGTGCGGCGACAGCAGCGCGGGGACGCAGACGTCGTTCCTCCCGCCGGCAGGCTGGGACGGCTCGTGTGTGTCGCCCGGCACGGTGGCGGCGGAGCAGCTCGGCTCGCTCTCGATCGGTCCGGCGATCTGGGAGTCGTGCACGCCGATCGTGGCCGAGGAGCCCCCGCAGCCCCTCTCGGCGGGCGCGGGCGAGGTCGCCGTCGGGTGCAGCGGTGTGGTGGAGGACGAGCTGTGTCCGGGAAAGGGGGAGCTCTGCATGCTCGAGCAGCAGCCGGCCCATCTGCCCGACGACTGGCGCCACTGCATCGTCGGGGAGGGGGATCTCGGCTGCCAGCAGCCCGAGGGAGGGGCGGACCCTCGGAAGATCTTCTCGGACAAGCTGGGGGTGTTTTACAAGGATCTGGTCACCGCGCCCGCGTGCTCGCCGTGCACCTGCAAGGCGCCGGCGACGAGCCGGTGCGAGGCGCTCGTGGTCGCCTGGGAGGACGGCGCCTGCAGCGACATGCTCGTCGGCATCGATGTGAACGAGAGAGAAGGGATCTGTGTCGATCCTGTGTCGGGCTCGACGTTGAGCAGCGTGAGCGCAACGTGGCTCTCGAACGAGCCCGGGACGTGCACGCCGACGGGCGGTAAACCCCGTAACGACAGGGTGGTCGGCGTGGCCAAGACGGTCTGCTGTCTGCCGAAGGCGCTGGAGGCGCCGTGAGGGCCTGGTCGAGAACACCGACGGGCGGCGGGCGCGCCGGCCGCGGCAGGAGCCAACCGGAGGTACTGCGTGCACGGGCTCCTCGGGCGCGCGTGGGGAAGGCGGTGAGATCGCGATGACTTGGAACGGAAGGTGGTGGCTCCTGCGCGCGTCGATCACGCTGTCGCTGGGGGGCCTGGGCGGCGCGCTGGTCGCGGGCGGCTGCGGCAGCGCGGAGCCGCCGTGCGGCGAGGCGTGGAATCCCTGCCTCATCACCAACGAGGACGGCACGAGCAACGGCGTCTGCGCCGGGAAGTGCGTGATACAGCCGATGGACAGCTTTTACAACCCGATGCTCCTGTGGATCGGAGACCCTGACGACCCCGAGCCGGCGTGCGAGGACCTCACCGGCTTCGACCTCCAGAGTCACGGCACGGAGGAGATCGCCCCGAGGCGGTCCTTCCGGTTCCGGTCGCTGCTACCGGGCGACGAGCCCTGTCCCACGTGCAGTTGTAGCGTTCCGTCCTGCTCCATGCCGGAGATCGTTGCGGCGCACTCCCACGCGTCGTGCGAGAACACCCCGGCGGCGACGCTCCGGCCGTTCAATCCGCCGCGGGTTTGGACCGGCGAATGCACGTCTCCGGGGACCGTGCCGGCAGAGGAGTTCAGCGCGATCTGGATCGCGCCGGGGCCGGATGGCTGGTGCACGCCGTCCACCGTGGGCGAGCCCTCTCCGCCGAAGAGCCCTGCGAAGATCGCTGTCGCGTGCAGTGGCCTTGTGATGAATACTTGGTGTCCGGAGATCGGCGAGGTGTGCATGGTCAACCAGCAAGAGACCAACGTGCCCCCCGGGTGGCGGTACTGCATGATCGCGCGGTACGACGGGATTAGCGAATGCTATCCGCCCGCCGGTCCCGGGGAGCGGCCCAGGTTCTCGGACAAGCTCACCTTCTATGACCGGAACCTCGAGCGGAGCTGCGAGCCGTGCGTCTGCCTGCCCAGCATCGAGCCGAGGGAGTGCGTCGCGCGGGTGAGCGCCTACTCGGATCGCGCGTGCAGCGAGGGCGCGCTCCTCGGGACGACGACGGTGACGGCCGGCGAGGTCGATCGCTGCCTGCGTCCCGAGGAGGAGGGGGCGGCGCTCGGCAGCATCCGCGCCGAATTGGAGGTCAACCACGTGGGGTTCTGCGAGCCGGCCGGCGGCGAGCCGCGCCCGACCACCGTCTGCTGCCTGCCCGAGCCCGCCGGATGACGCGGCCGTGAACGGCAACGGCCACGCGGACGCGGTCTTCTTCAATCACCCCAGGCTGCACGCGGCGGCCTCCGCCCGGCCGCTTCAGGGCTTCTTGCGGGTGCGCCGCTGCGCGGAAGTCGTCAACCTGTCGAGCTCCGCTGCGGGCGTACCGGCGCCGCGCGACGGAGGGGGCGGGAGGGGAGGGCGCACCCGCGTCGGCCCCAAGCGGCCCCATGTACGCCGCGCCCTTCCCCATCGTGAGACTGAACTAGACTCCGGGCATGTCTGACCCGGACCAACTCATCCCGGAAGAAGAAGAGGAGCTGCTCTACTGGGCGTCCATGGCCACGTTCTACGCCGCCGGCTACATCTGCATCCTCGCCGACGCCATCGAGCACGGCGACGCCGAGCTCCAGGTGGATCCCGTGGCGTGGGAAAACACCCTGACCGCCGCCGAGGGGGCGATGGTGGAGCAGATGCGCGGTCGCCTGCACGGGCCTACGGCCATCACCGCGGAAGACATCGAGCGGATGCGGCGACTCCGCGAACTGGGTTCCGCTGCGCTCTCGGGCGGTGAGCGGTCGCCCGAGCTCGGCCCGCTCGCTCTTCGATCCATGGAGTCTCTGTTCGGACCGGACTGGCAGCGCGCGGCGCGGAAAGCCGCGTTCTACGCGCGCGCTCTCAATCAGGAGTTCCACCCTCGTAGCCGCACCTAACGGGAAGTCCGACGACGAAAACGCAGATGTCTCCGTTCTCGTAGTAATACCAGCAGCTGGTGGCCAGGCCGAGGCCTCTGCATTGCATCAGAAGTCCAGTTTTGACGTCGTCCTTGTATGGATGTTTTCGCCCGCCCTGGCATGATACTCCTGCGTCGGCGCACTTCATCATGCAGTCAGCGCCGTGCTCATATCTCTTGCAGCGGATGATCTTGAAGCTGCCGATCGCCTCCGGCTCGGTCGTGGAAACGTCCTCCGTTTCGTCGTAAAGTGTCAGATTGTCAGCTTCTGGCTCGCTGGTTGGTGTGTCGGTCTCCGTCTCAGAGAGAGTTTCTGATGGGTGCACGATACAAGATGTAACGCATAGAGCGACTCCATGGAGCGAGACGATGGCGGCAACCGTGGGAACCATTCGCATGGTACGGGCGACGCAAGCGGGGGGCCACGTCAGTCGAGTGTGACGGTGCCATGCGGCAGGGACATCTAGTGTCGATTCTGGGGGTGGAGGACGTGGAGAGTCCGCCGTCCTCGTCGTCTCCTCCGAACACGGCCGGACGGATCACGGCCGAAGTCGGGTCAGCCCTTGCCCGTGGACCACGAACCAGGAGTCGACGGCGTTGGAGCCGTGGCCGAGAGCGATCACGAGCGAGCAGAGCGCCTGGCGCCTGACGGGCTGGAGCTGGAGCAGATCGTTGACGGTCGCTCCGCACACGCCGGAGGGCGGAGCGTGGGTCAAGGGCGCGTAGCGCCGAGCTCGCGAGGGAACCCTTGACGCACGCGAGCACTCCGGCACCTGCTTTCCGCGGAGGGCAGACGGCCTCGGGCTGTCCAATTTTCTGCGGCTCCTCAAGTTCGGCAACCGTGGAGGGCCGCGCCCACTGTCACGCGCCTTCGGACGGGGGGGCCGAGCCGCGCGCGGTAGGCCTCGGCCGCGCGCGCAGTCCCGCTCCTCGCTAGAGCGGGCGGCCGATCCGGGCGCGGATCTTCGCCTGCACGTCCAGCGGGAGCGAGCGCACGTAGTCCTCGGGGAGCAGCCGCAGCACCTCGTCGGGAGCCAGGAGGAGCCGCTCCTCGGGGGTGAGCCCGGCGACCCGCTGCTCTGGTGTATAGGCGGCGAGCACCTGCTCGGTCGGCAACGCCGCCAGCACCTGCTCGGTCGGCAACGCCGCCAGCACCTGCTCGGTCGGCAACGCCGCCAGCACTGTCTCCACCGGCAGAGTCGCCAGCAGCTTCGCCATCACCTCGTCGAAGCCCTCCAGCTCGTGCATCGCCATCGCGCTCTCCTTCGCTCCCACCTGCTCGGCCAGCCACCGGCGAGCCTCGGCAGTCCGCGCCCCGCGGTGACCGAACAAGTGTAGCAGATCGTCGTCCTCGGCATCGGCCACCGCGTCGATCTCGACCACGTACAGTGCGAACGCTCCCCCTCGGAGCTGCCAGTAACCGCCGGTGAGGTCGCGCCAGGTCAAGCCCAGCGCCGCAGCGTCGACGTCGAGCGGCCTGTTGCGCGAGGGCAGCAGCACGACGCCGGCGAGGTCGGATCGCGGCCCGAGCCGGCCGGCGGCGTCGGCATAGTGCAGCGACAGGTAACCCCAGAGCCGGTCGAGGTTGCGGCCACGGTAGGTGCGCCCGACGCTCTTGAACTCGACGACCGTCTCCTTGGGCAGCAGCGCCCAGAGCCTTCGCAGGGTGCCGGCCGGCTCGTCCCGCTCACCCGGCGCCTCGTTGCGGAGCAGGAGGTAGTCGGCGCGCAGCGGCTCGACCGAGAGGGGCACCTCGCTCTGTACCTGGAAGTTGCGTGGGCGGCGCTGGCGCAGCAGCGCGGTGAGCAGCACGTGCCAGGCGGTCCGGGTCGAGCCCATGGCGCCCTGTACTGGGTAGCTACGGCGCAGGACAAGAAAACATGAGCGCGCGAGAGCTCCCCTCAAGCCCTTTCCCATCGTATTACGACGAGCGGTACCCTTTCGTCTCGCATTCTTCAGAGCAGTGCGCTGTGTCGAGGTCGCGCCCGCGCCGGAGCTCAATCCCCAGGAGCCTACTTCGCGAAGATCGACCCGTTCCAGACGTAGCGCACCGGCTGCGCTCCCCCCCACGGCAAGAGCAGCGGCTCGAAGCCGCCGACAGGCCCCTTGTCCTGGTTGAAGGGATACGTCTGCTCCGTCCACTCCACGGCTCGCCCGGGGGCGAGCTCGATTCCCACCTTGTCGCCCACGCGCACGAACTTGAGCTCGCCGGAGACCTTCTTGTCGCCGATGCTGCGCGCTACCTCGGCCGCGAAGATGCGCTGGATGCTCTCGCCCTCGACCCGGAAGATGAGCACCACGTCGCGGTCCACGGTCCCGGCACCCGCCTCCTTGGGCGCCGCCGCGCGTACCGTGCCATGGACGATGATGTCCGCCTTCCCGTCGCCCGTGAGATCGCGCGCGCTCACCGAGCGGATGTCGGCCGGCGAGGCGAACTGCGCGAGCGTCATGAACGCGTACCCCGTGCCGCCCCGGAAACCCTTGCCGAACACGACGAGATCGCGGTCGTGCAGGAGCACCCGCTCGGGCTCGCGGCCGCTCGCCACGTCGGCGCCCAGATCGAACCGCGGCTTGCTCGACGAGGCGCCCCGGTCGCGCCGGTAGAGCGCGTACACCTTGTCGAGCATCTCGGCCGGCGAGAGCGCAGGCGGCTTCGCCGCGCCCCGCGCCTCCTCGGCCTTCGCCGCCGCCGGGCGCGCCCCCGCGGCCGCCGCCTGCTTCTGCTCGCTGGCCTTCGTGAACACCCCCCCGGTCAGCTTGTAGAGCTGCGACTTGATCGACCCCCACGGCAGCAGCAGCGGGTCGTACGTCGTCTCCACCGCCTCCGCGTAGTTGCTCGCGTCGTACCGGGTGGCCTTGCCCGGCTCCACGCGGATCGCCATCTTCGCGCCGTCGGGAACGAAGTCGACCTCGTTGACGACGGAGCCCTTCTCCGTCGCGATCGCGATCTCGTGCTGGAAGATCGGCTTCGGCGTGTCGCCGGCGCCGAACTGCAGGACGTGCAGCACCTCGCGGTACTTGGAGCCGCTGCCGGACCGCTTCCTCAGGATGAGCTCGGCCTGGCCGTCGCCCGTCAGGTCGCGCGCCGTGAGCGACGGCAGCATCCCTTCGCTGGCGTCGACCCCGAGGTCCTCGAAGTAGTACTGCGCGCCCTTCCGGAACCCGGGGCCGAGGACGATCAGGTAGCGCTCGTGGACGATCACCCGCTCGCGCATCGCGTCCCCGGCGACGTCGGCGACGAGGTCGTAGTTCGCGGCGCCGCGGATGCCCTTGCTCCGCAGGAGGCCGTCGGCGAGCGCGAGCTCCGGCTCGGTAGCGAGCGGCGAGAGCGAGCCGTACGCCTCCGAGGCGGCGCTGCCGACGACAGCGTCGACCCCCCCGGCGCCGTCGACATCGTGGACGAAGAACCCCGCCCGCAGCCCGACCCGGGTCGTCGCCGCCTCGGGGAACGCCGACCAGGGGATGCTCGCCTCCAGCGTGTACCCGCCGCTCCGGGGCGCCTCGACCACCTTCGCCCCGGCCGCCGCCTTGCCGCCCGGGAGCTTGACGCTGCCCGCTGTCTTGCCCGGCTCGCCCGGGTACAGCGCGACCTCCTGGACCTTCCCGCCCGGGAAGCCGAGGACGAGCTTCACGTGGTCGGCGCCGCCGCGCAGCGCGTCATCGGTCACGTCGGCCGCCACGTAGACCCGCGCGTCGTCATAGGCGATGGCCGCCTGAGCGGAGAGATCGGCCTTGCTCGGCTTGCCTTTCACCCGGATGCCGAGGGAGAGGAGCGCCACCGGCCACTCCTTCGGGACCCCGTCGAGCTTGAGCCACTTCGACTCGACCAGCGGCGCCGCGAGCGGCGCGCCGGCGGCGAGGGCGGGGGAGGGCGCGGCGGCGCTTACGGCGACCAGCGCGACCAGCGCGGCCGGCGCGAGGGCGGCGAGGCGAGAAGCGAGGGCAGGAGCCCCCGGCGCACGGAGGTTGGGTGTTCGACGTCTCATAAGCTCGGGTTTGGACGCCTCTCCGCGCCTGCTTGTTCTTACCACGAGCACTTTGTTTCCGGATCGCCCCCGCGTGAGCGCGCGCCTCGGGCGGCAACCGCCGCCCGAGCCAGGTCCCGAGCGCGGCGACTGCCGCCCGAGCCAGGTCCCGAGCGCGGCGAATGCCGCCCGAGCCAGGTCCCGAGCGCGGCGACCGCCGCCCGAGCCAGCCCCCGAGCGCGGCCTGGGCGGCTACCTCGGCGCGGCGGAGGAGGGGGCCGGCGACGCCGGCCCACACAGGCGGGTCAGCGGGGCTCGGTGGATGCGGCGAGGCGGGCAGGGCCGGCGTCGGCGGGGCGGATCCGGCGGTACACAAACTTCGCGATCTCGACGGCAGGCACGATGAGCGCCGAGAGGACGAGCAGGAGCATCCACTCGTTCGTGGACATCGCGTAGGTGCGGAAGACCGGGCGCAGCGCGGGCACGAGCAGCGCGATCAGGTGGATCGCGGCGCTCGCCGCGACCGCCAGCAAGAGCGGCAGGCTGACGAGCGGCTTCGACGCGAAGATCGAGGTCACGGGGCTCCGGCAGCTCCAGGCGTGGAAGAGCGGCGACAGCGCGAGCAGCGAGAAGGCCACGGCGCGCGTGCGGAGCAGCGCGTCCTCGGTCTGCTCCGACGTCGCGTAGAGCGCCACGGCCGCGAGCCCCATGATCGCGCCGACGTAGAGGATCCCGAGGTAATCGCGCTTCACGAGCAGCCCCTCGTCGCGCGGGCGCGGCGCCTCGGCCATGAGCTGCGGATCCGGCGGATCGATGCCGAGCGCGAGCGCCGGCAGGCCGTTCGTCACGAGGTTGATCCAGAGGATCATGAGCGGCGTCAGCGGCGGCCACTTGCCGAAGAACGAGACGACGAACACCGCCACGAGCAGGCCCATGTTCGACGACAGGAGGAAGAAGATGAACTTCTGGATGTTGCGGTAGATGGCGCGCCCCTCGCGCACCGCCTCGACGATGGTCGCGAAGTTGTCGTCCGCCAGCACGAGGTCCGCCGCCTGCCGCGCCACGTCGGTGCCGCCGCGCCCCATCGCCACGCCGATGTGCGCCTCGCGCAGCGCCGGCGCGTCGTTCACCCCGTCGCCCGTCATCGCCACGATGTGGCCGTGCGCCTTGAACGCCCGCACGAGCCGGAGCTTCTGCTCCGCCGTCGTCCTGGCGAAGACGCGCAGGTGCATGATCCGCCGCGCGAGCTCCTCGTCGCCCATCGCCGCGAGCTCCGCGCCGCTGAGCGCCTCGTCGCCCTCGTCCCAGAGCCCGATCTCCTTCGCGATCGCCGTCGCGGTGAGCCGGTGATCGCCGGTGATCATGACGGCGCGGATGCCGGCGCGGCGACACTCGGCCACCGCCTCCTTCACCCCTTGCCGCGGCGGGTCCATCATCCCGACCAGGCCGAGGAACGTGAGCTCGCGCTCGACGTCGGCCTCGTCGCGGCTTACCCGGACGCGGCGGCAGATCGCGAGCACGCGCAGCGCGGACGCGCTCATGCGATCGGCCTCGGCGAGGATCGCGCGCCGGTCGTCCTCGGTCAGCGCGCGCACGCCCTTGTCGTCGGCGAACTTCACGCAGAGCGGCAGGAGCACGTCGACGCTCCCCTTCACGTGCGCGATCTCGCGGCCGCGATCGTCCCGCGTGATCACCGTCATCCGCTTCCGATCGCTGTCGAAGGGCAGCTCGTGCACGAACGCGTGCGACGGCGCCACCGACTCGCGCGAGAGGTCGCCCTTCGCGGCGAGCGTGAGCAGCGCCGCCTCGGTCGGGTCGCCGACGATGTTCCACCGGCCGGTCGCCTTGTCCTCATTGAGGGAGGCGTTGTTGCAGAGCGCGGCCGTCGCGAGCAGGTACGTGAGGGGCGCCGAGAGCTCGACGACCTCCGCGCCCGACTCGTCGCGCAGCGCGCCGCCCGGGTTGTACCCCTCGCCGGTCACCGTGTAATGGCGGCCGCCCGCGTAGACATTCCGGACGGTCATCTCGTTCTGGGTGAGCGTGCCCGTCTTGTCCGACGCGATGATCGTCGCGGCGCCGAGCGTCTCGACCGCGGGCAGCTTGCGCACGATCGCCCCGCGCTTCGCCATGCGCTGCATCCCCAGCGCGAGCGTGATCGTCGTGATCGCGGGCAGCCCCTCGGGGATGGCGGCCACGGCGAGGCTCACGCCCTCGAGCAGCAGCTCGTGCCACGGCCGGCCGCCCCGGATGAACCCCCAGCCGAGCAGCACCGCCGAGAGCGCCAGGCACACCCGCAGGATCACCGAGCCGAAGCGGTCGAGCCGCTCCTCGAGCGGCGTCTTCTGGTCGCCGACCGAGCGGATCATCTCGCCGATGCGGCCGAGCTCGGTGTTCACGCCGGTCGCGGTCACCACCGCGCGCCCCTTGCCGCGCACGACGCTCGTGCCCGTGAAGACCATCGTGACCCGGTCCCCGAGCGGCGCGTCGCGCGCGACCGGGGCGAGGGCGTCCTTGACCGCGGCCGCGCTCTCGCCCGTCAGCGCCGCCTCCTCGGTCGCGAAGCTGATCGCCTGCACGAGCCGCGCGTCGGCCGGGATCGAGTCGCCCGCCTCGAGCTCGATGATGTCGCCGGGCGCGACGTCCTCGGCCGCGATGACCACCGTCTTGCCGCCGCGGCGCACGCGCGCGTTCGGCGCGCTGAGCTTCTGGAGGGCCTCGAGGGCCGCCTCCGCGCGCCGCTCCTGGTAGTAGCCGAGGAACGCGTTCAGGATGACGATGAGCAGGATCGCGATCGCGTCGCCGAACCTGTGGAGGAAGCTCTCCGTCTTGTCGGCGGTGAAGCCCACGACCACGGCGATCGTCGCCGCGGCGAGGAGCGTGAGCACGAGCGGGTTCGCGAACTGCTCCAGGATCCGGACGAGCGCGCTCTTCTTCTTCGTCTCGGGCAGGCGGTTCTTGCCGTGCTTTGCGAGGCGCTTCTCTGCCTCGTCCTCGGAGAGCCCGCCGGACGAGCTCACGCCGACGCGCTCGAGGAACGCGCCGACCTCTTCGGCGTGCACGGGGATGGGGACGGAGGGCGGAGCGGTGTTCGACTCGGTCCGGCGGAGCGCCGTGGCGGCTTGGCTCATGGGCGGTCGTGCTCTAGCGCTTCATCCTGGCTTGTTCACGTTGTTCTTCGGCCTCGAGCTCCGCGATCGCCGCCGCGAGCTCGTCCTGCTCGGCCTGGGGCATGCCGGTCGGCGCGCCCCCCGTCCCGGCCACGCGCACCTGCGGCGGCGTCGCGGCGGGCGGCGGCTCGGGCGGGAGCACGCCCATCTTCCGCTTGAGCGCGAGCAGCTCGTCGTCCGCGCCCGCCGTCGCCTCGAGCTGCCCGAACCGGTGCGCCAGCGTGTCGCCCGAGTACTGCTCGGCGATCTCCCCCGCGGCCTCGGCCTCGGCCTCGATCTGGTCGATCTTGTTCGACATCCGGTCGAACGTCTCGAAGGCGGAGGCGTTGTTGAGACCGCTCATGGTCTCCTGGATCGCCTTCTGCGCCTCGGCCCGCTTCTTCCGGGCGATGAGCACGTTCTTCTTGCGCTTCGCCTCCTCGATCTTGTTGTTCAGGAGGCGCAGCGCGGTCTTCAGCTGGTCGACCGCCTGCTTCTGCTTCTGCCACTGGTCCTTGTAGGTGGCGGCGAGCTGGTCGTGCTCCTTCTTGCGGTTCAGCGCCTCCTTGGCCAGCGCGTCGTCCCCCGCCTTGATCGCGAGCATGGCCCTGCGCTCCCACTCCGCGGCGTTCGCGGCCTCCTGCTCGGCCTGCTTGGCGAGCCGCTTCTCGTCGGCGATCGAGACAGCGACCTGCTTCTTCGCCTCGATCAGCTGGTTCGACATGTCGATGACGACCTGGTTCAGCATCTTCTCGGGGTCCTCCGAGCGGCTGATGAGGTCGTTCAGGTTCGACTTGATGAGGGTCGCAAGGCGCGCGAAAATTCCCATAGATCAGCTCCAACTCTCGGGTAGCGCAGGGTCGAGGGCGCGGCGGGTCTACTCAGCTCAGCGCGAGATCGTGCAGCACGGGGACGTGGCGGGCGAGCGCGAGATCTATG
Organism: Sorangium sp. So ce1128; assembly: GCA_051717205.1. Lineage (GTDB taxonomy): Bacteria > Myxococcota_A > Polyangia > Polyangiales > Polyangiaceae > Sorangium. The sequence goes on along the minus strand of CP181432.1, from coordinate 10,589,680 downwards.
TCGCTCAGGATCGCCTCGAGCTCGTTCATGTCGAGGTTCTCGAGCTCCAGCGCTGCCGACAGGACCACGGTGCCCGCTTCGATCCCGTACGAGGCGTGCATGAGATCCGTCGCGTTGTACTCCAGCAGGCGCCGGAAGAGCTTCGTCTGGTGGGCGTCGTCCTGGGGCACGGGGCCGATCGAGACGCGCACCGCGACGATCGGCGGATCGATGCGGATCGCGATCGGCGGCGCGTCGGGGCCCCCCGAGACGAGGTAGGTACCGGCGTCGTTGTCGAACCGGCGATCGAGCTGCAGGAGGTAGGTTTCGACGTCCTCGGCTGTACGCGGCATGGCGCGGCGAGCCTACAGAATCATCTCGCCTCGGGCTAGTGCCGCGTCCCCCGAGTTCCTCCCGGGATTCCGCGCCGCGGCGCGGGTCACGGTCACGCCCGCCGGGGTGCGCCCCGCGGGCCGCGCCCCGCGCCGCGACGAGCCCGGGCGGGGTGCGCGCCTGCCCCGCCCGGCCCGCGCGGACGAGCGCCGCGCGTCGGTTCTCGCAGAGGAGCGCCGCGCGATCGCGCCGCGAACGGCGGTTCCCCCGCGCCGCGAACGGCGGTTCCCCCGCGCCGCGAACGGCGGCTCCCCCGCGCCGCGAACGGCGGCTCCCCCGCGCCGCGAGGCGGCGAGCGTCGCCCGCGGCGCGCGCCACGGAATCTCGGCATTTGCCCGCGCTCTCGCTTTTTTCTCACCCGACCGGGGATGGCGGTGGTACGGTCCCGATCCAGGTTACGTGGCGATCCACCCGGGCGACATTGTTGCTGGCTACCGTGTCACCCGCCTGCTCGGGCGCGGCGGTATGGGCGAAGTCTGGGCCGCGACGCGGGAATCGGACATGCAGCAGGTGGCCATCAAGGTCCTGCTGGCGCGCGCCGCGACGAAGCCCGACCTGGTGCGGCGCTTCGACCGGGAGGCGAAGATCGCCTCGGCCATCAAGAGCCCCTACGTCTGCCAGCTGCTCGAGGTCAACGCGACGGACGACGGCGCGCACCTGCTCGTGTTCGAGCAGCTCAACGGCGAGTCGCTGGCGGACCGGCTGAAGCGCGAGCAGTACCTGCCGTTCAGCGAGGTAGGCCCGATCATCGACGACGTGCTCCAAGGGCTCGTGGCGGCGCACGCCGCGGGCGTCATCCACCGCGACCTCAAGCCGGGCAACATCTACCTGGAGCACCTCGGCCTGCCGGACCGGCGCGAGCGCGCGAAGATCCTCGACTTCGGCATCTCCAAGCTCACGCGGCGCGAGAAGGAGGAGCCGACGCTCACCGCCTTCGACGCGACGCTCGGCTCGTTCGCGTACATGGCGCCGGAGCAGGTGCGGGGCGCCGCGCGGGCCGACGAGCGGGCCGACATCTACGCGGTGGGCGCCGTCGCCTTCCGGTCCCTGTCCGGGCGGCTGCCGTTCGAGGGCGCGACGGCCGCGGTGCTCGTCGCGATGAAGCTCGACCGCCCGGCGCCGTCGCTCGCCGAGGCGACCGGCGAGAAGTGGCCGGTGGGCATCGAGCGCTTCCTCGAGCGGGCGCTCGATCGCCGGCGCGAGCGGCGCTTCAGCACCGCGGCGGAGGCGCTCACGAGCTGGCGCGCCATCCAGCCGGCGAACATCGCGCGCGCGGTGCGCCGCTCGCTGCGGAGCAGGCTGCCGTCCGAGCTGCCCGACGAGCTCCTCGAGGACAACCCCACGGTCGTGGACGGCCCGCCGACGATGACCGAGAACGGCGGCTTCGCCGACACCGGCCAGAGCGCGCCGCCCCCCGCCCCGTCCAGCAGGACGGGAGGCTCCGCGCCCTCGAGCCGGAGCGGCGCCGTGCCCCCGGCGCCCCCCAGCAGGACGGGAGGCTCCGCGCCCTCGAGCCGGAGCGGCGCCGTGCCCCCGGCGCCCCCCAGCAGGACCGGCGGCGCCGTGCCCCCGGCGCCGCCGAGCCGGACCGGCGCCGTACCGCCGCCGCCGCCGCCGAGCCGGACCGGCGCCGTACCGCCGCCGCCGCCGCCGCTGAGCCGGAGCGGCGCGGTGCCCGCGGCGCCGCTGAGCCGGAGCGGCGCGGTGCCCGCGGCGCCGCCGAGCCGGAGCGGCGCCGTACCGCCGCCCCCTCCGAGCAGGACCGGCGGCGCAGAGATCCCCCGGCCGGAGGGCCCGCCTTCGCGCCGCAAGACAGAGAGGAACTGATTTGCTCGACGCCACGGTAGGCACGAAGAACAGGGTGGAGGTGCGCGGCGGTCGCATCCGCCCGATGAAGTCGTCGGCCCCGCGCGCCGGCGGGTGGCTCGAGATCGGCACCGATCCCGTCATCGTGGGCCGCAACGCGGCCTGCCAGCTGGTCCTCGACGACGCCAAGGTGAGCGCCGTGCACGCCGAGTTCGTCGCCACCGAGCAGGGCGTGCGCGTGCGCGACCTCGACAGCAGGAACGGCACCTTCGTCGGGGGCGTGCGCGTCGGCGACATCTACCTGCTCACGAACACGAAGCTCAGGCTCGGCGAGACGGAGATCCAGTTCGAGCCGCTGCGCCCCGAGCGCATCACGGTCTCGGCGATCCCGTCGTTCGGCCCGCTCGTGGCGAGCAGCGCCGGGATGCGCGCCATCTTCGAGCGCCTGTCCAAGATGGCGCCGACCGACCTCACGGTGCTCATCACGGGCGAGACAGGGACGGGCAAGGAGCTCGTCGCGCAGGCGCTGCACATCGCGAGCGCCCGCTCGAAGAAGCCGTTCGTGGTCGTGGACTGCGGCTCGATCCCCCCGACCCTGGCCGAGGCGACGCTGTTCGGGCACGAGCGCGGCGCGTTCACCGGCGCGGTCGACAAGCGCCTCTCGCCGTTCATCGAGGCGGACGGCGGGACGATCTTCCTCGACGAGCTCGGCGAGCTGCCGCTGGAGGTGCAGCCGAAGCTCCTCCGCGCCCTCGCCGAGCGCCGCATCAAGAGCGTCGGCGGCTCGAGCTACCGCGAGGTCGACGTGCGCGTGCTCGCGGCGACGCGCCGCGACCTCGTGCGGGCCGTCAACAGCGGCAATTTCCGGAGCGACCTCTACTTCCGCGTCGCGCAGATCAAGATCGAGCTGCCGGCGCTCCGGCAGCGCGTCGAGGACATCCCGGTGCTCGTCCGCCGGATGCTGAAGGATCTAGGGGACGAGAGCGCCTACGAGCGCGTCTCGAACAGCACGCTCGAGCGGCTGATGCGGCACGACTGGCCGGGCAACGTCCGCGAGCTCAGGAACGCGGTCGCCGTCGCGTTCGCGCTCGCGGCGGAGGGCGAGGAGATCGACATCGCGGCGCACCTCGGCGCGCTCACCGAGACGCCGGTGCACGGCAACTCGTCGCCGTCGATCCACCCGGGCGGCGGCGGCGGCGCGTTCAACGGGTCGTTCGCGTCGCTGAAGGGCCGCCAGTTCCAGGAGGCGAAGCGCGACGTCCTCGCGCGGTTCGAGCGCGACTATTTCGCCGCCCTGTCCGAGGACGCGAAGGGCAACGTGAGCGAGATGGCGCGGCGCGCGGGCATGGAGCGGGCGCACGTGCGGGCTTACCTCCGCCGCCACGGCATCGGCGCGAAGCAAGAGTCGGAGTGAGCGGCCCGCGCGGCGGGCTCGGCGCGGGGCTCCAGCGCGCGCGGCGCGCTGTGTGAACCGGCGCCATGCTGCGTGCGGCGCGCTTTGTGAACCGGCGCCATGCTGCGTGCGGCGCGCTTTGTGAACCGGCGCCATGCTGCGCGCGGCGCGCTTTGTGAACCGGTGCCATGCTGCGCGCGGCGCGCTTTGTGAACCGGTGCCATGCTGCGCGCGTGCGGCTCTTCTCCTCCGAGGGCGACTTCGTCGAGCTCCCGCCCGGGCACCGGTTCCCGATGGCCAAGTACGAGCGCGTGCGCGCCGAGCTCTTTCGTGAGCTCCCCGAGCTCGTGCACGAGGCGCCGCGCGCTTCCTGGGACGACCTGTCGCTGGCGCACGACGCGGCCTACCTCGGGGCTGTGCGCGACGGGACGCTCCCGGCCGCGGAGGTCCGCCGCCTCGGCCTCCCGTGGAGCGAGGCGCTCGTCGCGCGCTCGCGCCGGTCGACGGGCGGCACGCTCGCGGCGCTCGCCTGGGCCATGGAGCACGGCGCGGCCGGGCACCTCGCCGGCGGCACGCATCACGCCTTCCGCGACCGCGGCGAGGGGTTCTGCGTGTTCAACGACCTGGCCACGGCCGCGCTCGTCGCCCGGCGGGACCACGGCGTGCGGCGGCTCGCCGTCGTGGACCTCGACGTGCACCAGGGCAACGGCACCGCGGCGCTGCTGCGCGGCGACCCCGGCGTGTTCACGCTCTCGCTGCACGGCGCGAAGAACTATCCCTTCCAGAAGGAGGTGAGCTCGCTCGACGTCGAGCTCCCGGACGGCTGCGAGGACGCGGAGTACCTGCGGGCGCTCGACGGCGCCCTGGAGGCGGTCGTCGCGCACCGGCCCGAGCTCATCCTCTATCAGGCCGGCGTGGACGCGCTCGCCGGCGACCGGCTGGGCCGGCTCGCGCTGACGCACGAGGGACTGAAGCGGCGCGACGCGCGGGTGTTCGAGCTCACTGCGCGTCTCGGCGTGCCGCTCGTGGTGACGCTCGGCGGCGGTTACGGCCGGGACATCGAGGCCACCATCGCGGCGCACAAGAACGTCTACCGCGGCCTCGTGGAGCAGCTCGGCTAGCGGCACGCGCGCCGATCGTTGACCGAGGAAAGGCGAGCTCCAGCGCGTCGACGCGGAGGCTCGCGCGGGGCGCGAGGGAGCCTGTGATCGAGCGCGCAACCGAGCTCGCAGCCGCGCGCGACTGTGTGCGACCGGGCGAGACGAAGAGCGCGAGAGCACGACGAACGAGAGGATAGATCAGCTTAGTAAATAGTACTAACTTATTCTTCGACCGCGAGATGCTGGTCCTTGGTAGGCGGCTGCCATGAATCGTCGTCCGCGTGATGTTTTTGCACCGAAGCGGGAAGAGCACTTCACGTTCGGGCTCTGAGGTTCTCTGGGGCGCTTGCTGATCAAGCACCGCCGCGTCCCCGGGCGGAAGAGGGGGGCCGCGAGCAGCCCGGCCCCCCGCGTCACACCGCCGCGGGCTTGTCGTCCCTGCCGGACGGCGCGACCTCGTCGGTCTCGAACAGTCCCTCCAGCTCCTGCGCGGCCTGCCTCGCGGCCTGGATGAGCTTGGCCTCGTCGTGGTGGACCGCGTGCCCGCGCTGGAGCACCCGCTCGTCGTGGGCCCTGAACCGCGCGACGGTGGTGCGGGCCTCCGGCTCGCGCATCCCGAGGCCCTCGAGCACGCGCGCCGCCACCTCGAGCGACGAAAGGAACGTCTCCCGCTCCAGCACCTCCACCCCGATGTCCATCAGCTGGTACGCGTGCTGGCGGTTCCGGGCGCGCGCGTAAATCCTGAGCTCCGGGAAGTGCCGCTTCACCACCTCCGCCGTCTTCACCGAGGATGCGACGTCGTCGATCGCCAGCACGAAGATCTTCGCCTTGTCGGCGCGCGCCGCGCGGAGCAGGTCGAGCCGGGAGGCGTCCCCGTAGTAGATCTTGTTGCCGTACTTGCGGACGAAGTCGACCTGCGTCGCGCTCGCGTCGAGCGCGGTGAAGGGGATCTTCCTCGTGCGGAGGACGCGAGAGACGATCTGGCCGAAGCGGCCGTATCCAGCGATGATGACCCTGGGGTCGCCGTCCTCGATCGCGTCGAACTCCCGCGCTGGGCCGGTCCGCTGCCATCGCTTGATGAGCAGGTCGCCGAGCGCGAGGACGAGCGGCGTGAGCGCCATGGACAGGGTGACGACGACGACCAGGAGGTCAGAGAGAAGCCTGTCCATGATGCCCTGTCCCGCGGCCAGCCCGAAGAGGACGAAGGCGAACTCGCCCCCCTGCGGGAGCGCGACCGCGAGATCGCGCGCCGAGCCCGCGGCGTGCCCGCTCGCCCTGCCCAGGGCGAACAGGACGGCGGCCTTGAGCGCCATCATGCCGAGGACGAGCCCGAGGACGAGCAGCGGCCGCTCCATGAGCAGGCCGATGTTCGCCGACATGCCGACGGCGATGAAGAAGAGCCCCATGAGCAGCCCCTTGAAGGGCTCGATGTCCGCCTCGAGCTCGTGGCGGTACTCCGAGTCGGCGAGCAGCACGCCGGCCATGAAGGCGCCGAGCGACATGGACAGGCCCACCTGCACCATGAGCAGCGCCGTGCCGAGCACGACGAGCAGGGCCGCCGCGGTGAAGATCTCGTGGGCGTGGACAGCGGCGATCGCCCTGAACACGGGGCGCACGAGGTAACGGCCGCCGACGACCACGGCGAGCAGCACGGCCATCGCCTTGAGCGACGAGGCGAGGGCGCTCCCCTCGGCCGGGGCCCCGCCCCCCGCGCCGAGCAGGGGGAGCACCGCGAGCAGCGGGATGACGGCGAGGTCCTGGAACAGCAGGATGGCGAACGCGGAGCGGCCGTGCTGCGACTGCATCTGGCCCTTCTCGGCCAGGATCTGCAGGACGAACGCGGTGGACGAGAGCGAGAGCCCGACGCCGGCGATCGCCGCCGTGTCGGCGCGAAGGCCGAGCGCGACGCCGGTGAGCGCGATGAGCGCGCCCGTGACGGCGACCTGCGCGCCGCCGAGCCCGAACACGGCGCGGCGCAGCACCCAGAGCCGGGACGGCTGGAGCTCGAGGCCGATGAGGAAGAGGAGGAGCACCACGCCGAGCTCCGAGAAATGGAGGATGTTCTCGACGTCGGTGATGAACCGCAGACCCCACGGGCCGATGAGCGCGCCGGCGACGAGGTAACCGAGCACCGCGCCGAGGCCGATCCGCTTGAACAGCGGCACGGTGACAACGGCCGCGCCGAGAAAGACTGCGGCGTGAGAGAGCAAGCTCATTCGTCGTGGGTCTCCTTGGGGCTCCGCGTTGTCTGGAGCGCGCGAGAGAGGGTGCGCCGGAGGTGGCGGCGCGCCTAGCGCAAAGCAGGGAGGCCCTGATGCGGGCGGCGCGCAGCGGCCCTACGCTTCGTGGATGATGACGCGCGACGAGAGCCACGGCGCCGGTGGGCCCGGCGCCCAGGCCGCGACCTTCGCGATCACCCCCGAGGTCCCGTTCCAGCCGGTGCCCGGGGCGCCTCCGGAGCCGGGCCAGCCCGGGCCAGAGATCCCAGGCAGGCCGGCGCCGGAGGTGCCTCATCCACCGGGTCAGCCCGGGCCGGAGATCATCCCTCCGACCGAGCCGGGGCGAGAGATCCCCTACCACCCCGAGCCGCCGCAGCCGGTGCGTGAGGTGCCACACGAGGTCCCGCCCGCCCCCGAGAAAGCACCGCCGGGGAGCCCCGAGGTGCCGACACCGCCGGGCCAGCCGCGGCCGGAGATCCTCGTGCGCCGCGCCTCCGCAGTAGGGCCCGGCGCGGCCTCGTGATAAGCCCGATCTGCCATGCAAATCGAGCTCATCGCCACGGCAAGCGAAGATTCCGCCTACCTGCCCCGGGTGGGGCTCGGCACGCTCGCGGCGCTCACGCCCGCGGAGGACGAGGTCATCTACACCGATGACGTCGTGCAGCCCTTCGATCTCCAGCGCGACGTCAAGGACGTCGACCTCGTCGGGATCAGCGTCGACAGCAAGACCGCCCGCCGGAGCTACGATATCGCCGCCGCGTACCGCAGGCGCGGCGTCAAGGTGGTGCTCGGGGGCATCCACCCCACGGCGTGCCCGGACGAGGCGCTGCAGCACGCGGACGCTGTCGTGGTCGGCGAGGCCGAGGACGCGTGGCCGGCGCTGCTCGCGGACATGAAGCGCGGCGAGCTCAAGCCGCTCTACCGCCCCGAGCTGCCGAGCCTCGCGGGCAGGCCCGCGCCGCGGCGCGACCTGTTCACCTCGAAGAAGTACATCCCGTTCCAGGTCGTGCAGACGATGCGCGGCTGCCCCTATCCGTGCGAGTTCTGCAGCGTGTCGACGGCGAACGGCACCACGATGCGCTTCCGCCCGACCGACGAGGTGCTGGCCGAGCTCAGGTCGCTCGGCAAGCTCATCATGTTCGCGGACGACAACGTGATGATCCACCGGGCCTACTCGAAGGAGCTGTTCACCCGGATGGCCCCGCTCAAGAAGCACTGGATAGGCCAGTGCTCGCTCGCCGCGGTCAAGCGCCTCGAGAACGTGAAGCTCATGGCCGAGAGCGGGTGCAAGGCGCTCTTCATCGGCTTCGAGAGCATCGACGAGGAGACGGTCAAGTTCACCGGCAAGCGCCAGAACCGGCCCTCCCAGTACAAGGACACGATGGCGATGCTCCATGATCACGGCATCTCGGTCTGGGGGAGCTTCGTCTTCGGGTTCGACACGGACGATCCCGAGGTGTTCGAGCGCACGGTGGAGTTCGGCATCGACATGAAGCTGACGATGGCGTTGTATGCCATCCTGACCCCGTATCCGGCGACGCAGCTCTACCGCCGCCTGAAGGCGGAGGGGCGCCTCACGGACGAGCGCTGGTGGCTGCGCCGCGACCACGACGCCGGCTCACCTTATTTCGTGCCCAAGCGGATGTCGCGGGAGCGGCTCCGGGAGGGCTGGGTGTCCGCGTGGACGAAATTCTACTCGCCCACCTCGATATGGCGCCGGTTCACCCTGACACGGCAGTCGAGCTGGATTCAGCTGGCCGGCTTCTTCCCGCTGAACTTCATGCAGCACTCGCTGGCGCACCGCAAGATCGCGGGCGGCGAGCAGCGCTTCCGGTCCGGCGTGCACATCGAGGAGACGGCGCCTCCGCCCGCAGCGCAGCTGCAGCCGGAGCAGCCGCAGCCGGCGAAGGCCAGGGGCGGAAGGCAGCTGCCGATCATCGGCTGATCTGCCTCTCCCGGGCCGCGGTGGCGCCGACTCGGCGCCGCCCTGCGCGCCGCGGCGCAACGCGACATAGTTCCGCTGCCCGCGGTGACGCGGCGTCCTGCCGCACCGCTCCTCGCTCCTCGGCGCCGCGCGTCGACGGCTGACGCGCGCCCAGCTTGCCGCCTGGCGCGCTGGCCGGCTGGCGCGCCCAGCTCGCCGCCGCGCGCGCCGGCCGGCCGCGCTCCGGATCGAGGGCATCGATCGACCGGCGCGCGCGATTCACGCTCTCCTACAGCGCTGCAGTACGGCTGTCGCTTGGTGATTTTGCTACACTCGCATGAGTTCCTGGAACACCGGGAGTGTCGGCGGGGGGTGAACCCGCTGTGTCCCCGCATCGAGGGTCCCTCGAATGGAGGTCTCATGGGTCGACTTCGTTTCTCCTCCTCGCTCCTCATCTTCGCGGGCGCTGCGGTGTCCAGCGCTGGCCTCGCGGCCAGCTGCAGCGCGACGGGCAAGCAAGGCACGTTCACCCTCAGCGGAGGTGACGACACGGGGGGCGGCGAGGGGGGCGACGGCGCCCAGGGCGGGGCAGGCGTCGCCGGCGAGGGCGGCACGGCGAGCGGGCTCGACGGGCTGGGCGGACTCATCAACATCGACGGCGGGCAGGAGGAGCCGGAAGACGTGACGGTGAACCCTTGCGGGAGCGCGTGCGGCGACAAGGAGCTGTGCACCGGGGCCCAGCTCGGCCTCGATGACGACTGCGACGGCAAGATCGACGAGGAGTGCCCCTGTGTCCCTGGCCAGGCGCACTCCTGCTTCCGCGGGGACCCGTCGTTCCGGAACAGCCCGGGGTGCTTCCCCGGCTCCCAGCTCTGCGACGAGACGGGCACGTGGGGCCCGTGCGTCGGCGGCGTGCACGCGGACGAGAGCTGCTACGTGAACAGCTCCGTCGCCTGCCACCCGCTCCAGTCGCCGCCCTTCGCCGACGTCGACCTCAAGGAGGGCACCGGCATCTTCAGCGCGGATGCGGTCCCGGGCTCCGAGCGGTGGACGGTGGCCTGCCCCGAGGGCATCGACCCGTGCCCCGCCGTGAGCGGGAGCGACCCAGCGGACAACTTCAAGCCGCTGCAGTCGGGCGAGTACACCGTGACGTACACGAAGCGCCTCGCGAACGGCGAGACCGGGACCTGCAAGTACCCGCTGTTCGTCGGCGCCGGCGGGCTCCGCGTCGAGCTCGAGTGGGAGCACGACTTCGGCATGGTCGATCTCGACCTGCACGTCCACAAGCCGAACAACACGCAGCCCTGGAATACGACGGGCACGGCGGCGGACTGCGGCTGGGCCAACTGCACCATCAAGCAGTTCGAGACCGCCTCGGGGGTCCGCTGGTTCAGCGACAGCGCGACGCCGCCGGACCCGGTGAACTGGTTCCTCGACCCGGTGGTCACCAACAACAACTGCTTCTTCGCCCCGCGGGGCGTCGGGAAGGCCTGGCAGGACAACGGCAGGGGATGCCACAACCCGCGCCTCGACCTCGACAACATGCATTGCGACGCATCCGTGACCAACCCCGACAACGACGAGTTCTGCGCGCCCGAGAACATCAACGTCGACTTCCCGCCGAAGGCCCAGTGGATCCGGATCGGCGTACACTACTACGGTCACGGCGGCGTGCCCGACGACATCCACCCGCGGATCAAGATCTTCTGCGACAGCGCGCTCGGGGCCGATCTCGGGCCCACGGGGTTCTACAGCCCGGAGCGGCCTGTCGCGTTCGCCCCCACGGACGTGAGCGACCGGTTCTGGCTCGTGGCCGACGTGCTCTTCCCCGAGCCCGACGAGTGCGGCCAGGAGACCTGCGTCGTCCAGCCGATCTACCGGAATGCAGAGACGAAGACGCCGATGCTCACGACGAAGGACTACGTCGAGGCGAACTTCGGTCCCGCCTACCCGCCGCTCCCCTGACCGGCGGGCGCGCAGCGCGCCCTCCAGCGCCCCGCGCCGGCTGGCGGCGCCCGGTTCCGTCGCTCGGCGATCGCGGTCGCCGGAACCGGGCGCCGCCTCGGCCCCGCCGCGCGCCGTGACCCGCGGCGCGGGACCGGCCGGCGAGGCAATAACTCTGTAGTGATTTTCCTGATAGTGATTCGCCTGACTCTGCGCCTTGGGAGAGGGCGCACCGCGGGACCGCGGCCGTTCGTTATGGCCGGCGCTCGCCGGCGGTCGTGCTAGGGCGTTCTGCGTGGCACCCTGTTGAACCTGCAAATTGGTTTTGTTTCTTACCCGATGAGGCTCGAGGCCTGGTGTTCTGCATTCCCTGGCGCGCGGCGGCGCGCATCGTGAGGCCGCGGCGTCTCCGCTTTGCTAAGCTACGGGGCTCATCGCCGTGGCGCTGAGCGGAGGCAACCCCGCTGCGACCCTGCGCCGAGTTCCCCTCAAGTGGAGGTATCATGTTTCGTCTTCGTGTCCTCTCCGTGCTCCCCGTCGTGATCGCGGCCGCGGCGTCGGGCGCCGGCGTCGCGGCCGGCTGCAGCGCAGAAGGCCAGCGCTTTGGTTTCGATGATGGGTCAACGAGTAGCAGCTCGGGCACCGGCGGCGCGGGCGGCACCGCCGGCGCGGGCGGCGCCGAGGCGACGAGCGCGGGCACGACAGGCGGCTCCGACGGCTTCGGCGGCAACCTCGTCATCGATGCAGGGCCGGAAGAGGAGCAGCCCGACGTGGCGGTCAACCCGTGCGGGAGCGCGTGCGGCCCGACGGAGCTCTGCGGTGTGGATGAGCTCGGCGTCGACCACGACGGGCTGGACGACAACTGCAACGGCATGATCGACGAGACCTGCGCGTGCATCGCTGGCCAGGCGCACTCCTGCTTTCGCGGCGACCCGTCGTTCCGGGACAGCCCCGGGTGCTTCCCCGGGACCCAGCTCTGCGACGAGACGGGCACATGGGGGCCGTGCGTCGGCGGCGTGCACGCGGACCAGAGCTGCCAGCTGAACGACGCCGCGGGCTGCCACCCGATCCAGGCGGCGCCGTTCGCCAACGTCGACCTCAAGGAGGGCACCGGCTCGTTCGGCGAGAACGCGGTCGCGGGCTCCGAGACGTGGACGGTGACCTGCCCTCCGGGCGTGGACCCGTGCCCCGCGGTGGGCGGGACGGACCCGTCGGATGACTTCAAGCCGCTGCAGTCGGGCGAGTACACGGTCACGTACACGAAGACCGTCGAGGGAGGCGAGACCGGGACCTGCGTTTACCCGCTGTTCGTCGGGGCCCGCGGCCTCCGCGTCGAGCTCGAGTGGGAGCACGATCCGTCCAGCGTCGACCTGGATCTCTACCTCCACAAGCCGAACAACACGCAGCCGTGGAAGATCGGCGGCTCGAACGTCGCCTGCGGCTACGGGAACTGCACGATCGATAAGCTCGCGGGCAGCGAGGACATCACGTGGTTCAGCGACACGGCGGTGCCGCCCGATCCGGTGAACTGGTACCTGGATCCGGAGGAGAGCAACAACACCTGCTTCTACGCGCCCCGCGGGGTGGGGGAGGAGTGGCGCGATCTCGACATGGGCTGCCACAACCCGCGGCTCGACCTCGACAACATCTCCTGCGCTCACGAGGTGACCGATCCCGACGACCCGACCTTCTGCGCGCCGGAGAACATCAACGTCGACTTCCCGCCCAAGGCCGGGTGGATGCGGATCGCCGTCCATTACTTCGGCGGTGACGTGTCGTTCGACGTGCACCCGCGGATCAAGATCTTCTGCAACGGAGAGCTCGGGGCCGACCTCGGGCCGACCGGCTTCTACGACCCCGAGCAGCCGGTCACGTTCGTCCCGGAGGACTCGGGCGAGAGGTTCTGGCTCGTGGCCGACGTGGTCTTCCCCGACCCGGGGGAGTGCGGCAGCGACACGTGCGTCGTCAGGCCGATCTACCGGGACGAGACGATCAAGACGCCGTTCCTGTCGAACACCCGGACGGTCGTCAGGGAGTTCGGCCCGCCCTACCGCAGCCTGCCGACGCCCTGACCGGGCGGCTCAGGCCGGCGCGGGGAGCGCCCGTCACGCCTCGACGCCGGCTCGCCTGAGGAAGGCGAGCGCCGGCCCGAGCGCGTAGGCGGGCGCCTTGCCCAGGCGCAGCTGCTCCCCGGTCGACAGGTGAAGGAGCAGCCAGCGCGGCGCGAGGCCCGGCTCGTCGACCTCTGCGTCCAAGGCCGGCGGGGTCGAGACGCGGGCGATCGCTTGTACTGGAAAAATCCGCCGAAAGCCGCGGCCTTCCTGGACGATCTCGGCGCGCTCGAAGTCGAGGCGGAACAGCCCGTGGAGGCGGCGCCGCCGCCGGACGAACACAAGCGCGGCGGTCGCTCCTGCGGTCCATGTGGCCGCGATGAAGACGATGGGGAAGGGCGCCGCGCGCGCCGCGACGATGCCCACGACGATGAGCGAGGCCGTGAGCGCGAACGCCGCGACGCGGCGCACGGCGAGGTCGAGCCCGTCGCCCGGGCAGTCGCAGACGAGCACGGCAGGGCCGTGCGCCCGGATGGTGCCTTCCGCGTTCGAGAGCAGGACGTCTCCTTCGGGCACTGCGTTCCTCCGGACCGGGTGAGGGTGTCGATACCGCAGTCCAGGGGGAGAAGCCCGGCTGATCTCGGAGCGGGGCGAGGGCAAAGGACAGGACGGTCGGGGGAGGGTCGGCGAGCGGAGCGAAAGGAAGACGTGCCGAGCTGCCCGGCCCCCGGAGAGGGTGCTCGTGGGGCGGAGCGGGGGCCCCGCCGAACTCGCCTGGGACGTTCGTTCTCCGGCGCGCTGCGCACGCCGGAGAACGAACGTCAATCGGGCTCAAACATCGGCCCGTCCCCCGCTCCGCCCCACGAGCACCCTCTCCGGGGGCCTACCGTGAATCGATATCGATCCGTTCCCGCTCCGCCCCACGAGCACCCTCTCCGGGGGCCTACCGTGGATCGATATCGATCCGTTCCCGCTCCGCCCCACGAGCACCCTCTCCGGGGGCCTACCGTGATCGATATCGATCCGTTCCCGCTCCGCCCCACAAGCACCCCCTCCGGGGGCTTACCGTGGATCGATATCGATCCGTCCCCGCTCCGCCCCATGAGCGATGTCTCCGCAAGCTTGCCGTGGGGCGGATGATCAAGCGCTCCTGTGTGGCATCCTTGGAAGCACGGGAGTCGCGTGACGCTGGGGGCGATCTGGAGTTCGCCACGACCGGGGCAGACGGCGAGGCGTCAGTCTCCTGACGCTTCATGGGGCGGCTCAGTCGAGCGATGATGAGGCCAGGCCGCGAGGAGAGCGCAAATGCACTGGATTTGAGGGGATATCCGTGCGTGGCACGCGATGTGCCGCTGTCACAGTGAGGGCGATCAGACATGTCACCCGCGCGCGTGGGCGGTCTTCAGGTCGCACGGGGACCGAGGTTCTCATGGGGGCATGCGCGCTCGAGGTCGAGCGTGCCAGGGGAGGACTCTGCGATGAGCTGGATTGTGAGACAGGCATGGCTCGCGGCGGCGGTGGGCGTCATCGCGGGCTGCGCCGAGGAGCGGGCGCCGCTCAGCCAGGTTCAGGCGAACGCGCTCGCGAAGTCGTTCTTCGTCGGCGCCGATCTGCAAAGCAAGGAGGACGATCCGGAGTTCTGGGCGCGGACCACGGTGGTCGACGTGGGCTACGGCGCGTCACAGGACGGGCTCTTCTCGTCGTCGTACGCGCAGGCGGAGGTCGCGCGCATCAAGTGGGTCATCCAGGAAGATCTCCTGATCGGACGCATCACCTACGAGCGCGTGAGCGACTCCGACGGGAAAGGGGCCGGCGCCGCCACGGACGAGGGCGTCGTGGCCGTCGCGTACAAGATCCTGTCGCATTTCGACGTCCAGCGCGATTACAACCGCGCGACGGGGGAGGAGGGCAACGTCGTCGTCGAAAACACGACCGACCGCCCCTGGTACGCGCGAGAGTACATGCGGGTCGACTGGTCGAAGAACCTGAACGTCGACTCCTACGACTTCGACACCCTGTCGCTCCTCGGCGTCCACGGCGGCGTGCAGTACGAGCCGCTCTCGTACACCATCAGCGACCCGGGCCACCCCGACGCGCCTCACTTCGACCCCGAGGAGGGATATTTCGACGTCACCAACAAGGCCTTCGCGGTGCCCCAGCTCATCGATCTGAGCCACCTCGGATGGGGCGTCGACCGCTTCCCGGCCTGCATGCTCGACGCGGATTTCACGGGCGGCACCGCGCCGATCGGGTCCTGCAACCCGGTCGAGATCACGCTCCGGCAGTCGTTCCGCCGCGTCGTCGATCGGGACTACGAGCCGGCCGAGTGGGACGGATACCGGTTCCAGGCGTACGGCGCCTTCGTGCGCGAGCGCCTCGGGTACGCCCGCAACTACGGCATGAGCGACGCCAAGTGGCACCGCATGATCAGCCGCTACAACCTCTGGGAGCGCAGCCACTACTACGCCGATCCGGAGCGCATGACGGGCGAGATCCGGTGCTTCACGCCCGAGACCACCCCGTTCGGCGCAGATCCGCACCGCGACGAGGACGGGAACGGGACCGAGGACGAGTGCGAGGCCGTCACCGAGGCGATGCTCGACGGAGAGGGAGGGGCGGAGAAGGTGGGCCCGGGCTCCCGGTGCGACACCTTCAAGCAGCGATGCACCTTGCCCTACCAGCAGCGAAAGGCCGTGCCGCAGCCGTGGTACGTGACCTCGAACAGCAACCCCGACTATTTCGACGCGACCGACTGGGCAGCCCACGAGTGGGACGTCGCCCTGCGCAGCGCCGTCGTCACCGCCAGGTACGCCGAGTGCGCGCGGACGTCGGGCGACGCCGCGCGCTGCAGCGCGGCGTTCCCGGTCTACGACGGGCAGATGGACGACAACGCCGACGCCATCGCGCTCGCGAGAGAGGTCGACGCGTGCCGGCGCGGCAGGGCGCACGAGGGGCAGGACTGCGACGCCCTCGCCGACGAGATCGGGAGGCGGCGGGGGTACGCGCCCGGCGTCGTGGCGCTCGCCAGGATGCCCGAGATGATCGTGCTCTGCCACAGCCCGGTCGAGGCGACCGACCCGGCGGCGTGCGGCGGCCCGCGCCTGCCCGAGGGCGTGACGGCCAGGATGTGCAGCGACGAGCGCCGCAAGGAGGCGGGGCGCGACGAGGCGCTGATGAGGGCGTGCGGCGCGGCGCTGAGCGCGCGGATCGGCGACCTGCGCTATCACCAGATCAACAACTTCGAGGCGCCTCAGTCGCCCTCGGCCTGGGGGATCTACAGCGACTCGGAAGACCCGCTGACGGGCGAGAAGGTGGCGGCGAGCATCAATGTCTGGACGCACGTCAGCGACATCTGGAGCCAGGGCGTCGTCGACACGGCCCGTTACATCAAGGGAGAGCTCAGGACCGAGGACGTGACCGACGGCGACCACGTGCGGGACTGGGCCCAGGCGAGCGAGGGCGCTTCGAAGGGCGGCGCGCTGCCGCGGCTCACGCGGGAGGAGCTTACCCGGCGGATCGCCCGGTCGGCCGGGGTCGACGGGATCGCCGCCGGGGGCGAAGGCCAGCTCGCGCGCGATCCGCGCCTGCGCGAGAGCCTCCGGCGGCTCTCGAAGGAGGTGCGCGCCATCGCCGCCGACGCGACGGCGCCGGACAGCATGCGCGCGGTCTACGAGGCGCGCCGGCGTTCGGCGATGGGCACCGAGCTCGAGGCCGAGCTCACGACGAAGAGGATGCAGGAGCTCACCGGCACAGAGGGGCTGCCGCTGACGGACGAGGTGATGCGCTTCGCCTCGCCGCTCCGCGGCGCGAACCCCAGCGTGCAGCGCGAGCTCAGGAACCGGAAGGAGGTCGCGCTGGCCGAGCGCGGCGCGTGCGTGATGCAGGAGGCGCCGGCGCCGCTCGCGACGGCCAACCTGGCGGACATCCTCGAGGAGAAGTTCGCGGGCCAGCACGGCCGGTTCGGGGAGGGAGACGACGCCCAGAAGGCGCGGCGCGCCGAGGCCATGCGGCGCTACCTGGCGCAGCGGGCGCACTACGCGGTGATCCTCCACGAGATGGGCCACTCCGTCGGCCTGCGCCACAACTTCGTGAGCTCGTCGGACGCCTGGGGATACAGGCCGCAGTACTGGCAGCTGCGCACGAACAACGGGCAGGTGAGGGCGCTGTGCGAGACGCTCTCGGGCGACGGGGAGGCCTGCGTCGGGCCACGCTATTTCGACCCGATGACCGAGAACGAGCGGAAGAACCTGCTCTGGATGTTCATGCAGTCGTCGACGATGGACTACGCCGGCGAGCCCACGCAGGACCTCATCGGGCTCGGCGCCTACGACTTCGCCGCGGTCCGCATGTTCTACGGCGACGCCGTCGCCGTGCACGCGGACCCGAGCTACAGGGCGACCACCCCGCGCGGCAAGGGCATGCTCGGGAAGATCGACGACTTCGGCGGCGTCCTCGGCCTGCAGCCCGAGTACGACGGCGAGGACATCCACTACTCCGACCTGCAGAACCGATACGAGCTGATCCGGCGGGACAGCTGCGTCGAGGTCGATCCGGGCGCGTACCGGCCCTCGGACTGGAACGAGGCGCGGGACGGCGTCTGGCACCCCGTCCTCGAC
Source organism: Sorangium sp. So ce1128 (assembly GCA_051717205.1). Classification (GTDB taxonomy): domain Bacteria; phylum Myxococcota_A; class Polyangia; order Polyangiales; family Polyangiaceae; genus Sorangium. The sequence continues at coordinate 10,572,255 of CP181432.1, read as the reverse complement.
GGCCAGATCGTGCCAGTCGACGGCAAGTACACGCGGTGCCGGCAGCAGAAGGTCGATTACGTGGCGTGGCGCGCGCTGAGGACGCCGGAGGACGCGAAGGGGCCATCGGTGGACCCCGCCGGGCGCACCCGCGTGCCGTACGGCTTCGCGACGGACCGGTGGGCGGACCTCGGCAACCTGAGCGTGTACCGGCACGACAGCGGCGCGGACCCTTACGAGCTCTTCAATTTCTTCATCACGCAGCAGGAGGTGAACCACATCTTCGACAACTACCGGCGCGGCCGGCAGTCCTTCAGCGTGCGCACGGCGTCGGAGCGGACGTTGAACCGCTACAACGCCAAGATGCGCGACGGCGCGAAGGGCCTCGGCCTGATCGCGAACATCTACCGCGAGTTCGCGCTCAACCGCGGCTACGATTTCGACACCCTCTGGGTCCAGGCCGCGAGCAGCCTCTACAAGGAGAACGTCCTCGCGGCCGGGATCGCGTTCGATCACTTCGCGCTCCAGATGGCGCGCCCGCAGCCGGGCACGCACTTCCTGCCCAAAGGGGACACGGTGCTCCGTTCGTCGACCGATGTCTTCGGCGACGCCGGCGACACGCTGGTCGTCGTCCCGAACGGCGCGACGGGGTATTTCGGCGACGTCGCCCTGGGCGGCAAGCCGCTCGAGAACGCGCTCGCGGAGGACAAGGGCGAGTACGACTCGTCCTACACAATGAACGCGGGCTCCTATTACGACAAGGCGTGGGTCGCGATGCTGATGACCGAGTCGGTCGACAACTTCATCAGCGACTCGCGCCACGACTTCCTCGACGCGCGCTACCGCGCTGTCTCGCTCGCCGACGTCTTCCCGGAAGGGTACCGCCGCTGGCTCGCCAACAACCTCACGGGCGACGACGACATCAAGGGCGTTCGCATCGAGGCGGACCCGAGCGGCCAGCCGGTCAAGGACCCGAGCGGGTACCCGGCCAGGGCCATGGGCTGGACCTCGTGGTGGAGCAAGAGCGGGCCGGAGAGCTGCTTCCCGGGCGCAGGGAGCATCGTTTGCAGCGCCTACGGCGCGACCGACAGCGCGCCGTGGAGCCCGCGGGCGCCGGCCAAGGTCGCCATCCTCGACCCGCAGATCGGCTGGGAGCAGCAGAAGTTCCTGATCGCCTGGACGCTCCTCTACCTGCCCGAGAACCAGAAGCAGAGATGGCTGGACATGATGCAGATATGGGAGACCGGGGCAGATACCGATCCGGGGTTCCCGGACCGGATCGAGCTCCACCACCCGTCCGGGAAGGTGTTCGTGGCCAAGGCGTACGGGACCGAGACCATCTTCGGCAAGGTCGTGCAGAAGGGCGTCGGCGCGCGGGTCCTGGAGTACGGAAATGAGCTCCTGGCCAGGGCCTATGTCACGGAGCCGGGGCCCGACCTCGACAGCAACGGCGCCCCGGACTGGCACAAGGTGAAGCTGAGCCCGGAGAACGGGCAGCCGATCGTGCGGTGGGACCCGACGATCGCGGCGATCGCGCCGGACGGCGAGGTGGAGCGGGAGGGCGTGCCCGGCTGCGAGGCGGACCCGGACGAAGACGACGACGATCACAGCGATTTCTACCGGTGCACGTGCTCCTCGAACCGCGCCTGCGTCGCGCTCGAGAGCTACATCTCGGTGCCGGTCTTCATTCGCCAGGCGCTGTCGGCGTTCAGGCTGGGCGACCCGAGCATGAGGGGCCTCCAGTGAGCGCGCGGCCCCGCGAGCAGGCCTGACGCAGAGGACACGCGCCGAGCGCGCTTACCCACACCGTGCGGCGGGGAGCGGCCTTCATCGAACCGGAGATCACGAGAGCGCCAGGCTCATCCCAGGCGGAGTTGACGCTGCGTTGACGTTTCGCTGACGTTCTCACGTTCGCTGACGTTCAGATTGCAACCGCCTGAGCCCGCGACTGGCGCCCTGGCGCGCGATGGGTCGTGGCATCTTGCCGCATGGGGCGATTCGCCCCATGCCGTTGTCTGACCTCGCCGCGATCCTCGAAGCAGCTCGAAGCAGGCCGGGGTGGCGCAGCTCTTGCTGAACTTTTCCATGAAATGACGTGCTGTTGGATACCGCCCGCTCCAGGCATCTCCTGCGTCGGTGACGCAGGACGACCGGGCAGGTCGCGGTTCCGACGAGCTGCACCCTCAGCTTGCCATCGTGGAGCGCCGAGCCGGTCGTAGCGCCGATACGGGGACACCGGGAACGTAAAGACGAGAGCCTTCTCTTGCGTCGCGAGCGCTGGAAGGGTCGGTTGCCCGAGGGCACAGAAAGAGTCAGCAATGGACTTCGAGAATGTCAAGCACGTCCAGAGAGCGCAGGCTCGCGTGGGTACGGTGCTCAACGGCGCGTGGCGGCTGGACGCGCTGATCGGTCTCGGGGGGATGGCGGCCGTGTATGCGGCGACGCACCGCGCTGGCGCGCGGGTCGCGATCAAGCTGCTGCACCCCGAGCGGGCGAGGGACAAGGTCGATCGGGCCCGGTTCCTCCGCGAGAAGGCCATCGCGAACACCGTCAATCACGCCGGGATCGCCTCGGTGCTCGCGGATGATGTGACCGAGGACGGGTCGCCTTTCCTGGTGATGGATCTCCTCGAGGGGGAGACCCTCTTCCAGCGCTGGAAGGCGCAGGGGGGCCCGCTGCCGCCCGCCGAGGTCCTCACCCTGAGCGACCAGATCCTCGACGTGCTCGCGGCGGCGCACGAGAAGGGGGTCGTCCACCGGGATCTCAAGCCTGACAACATCTTCCTCACGCGCGGGGGCGGGGTGAAGCTCCTCGATTTCGGCATCGCGCGCCTGCGGCTCCCCTCGGGGCAGACGTCGCTGGCGGGGCTCCGCGCGATGGGGACGCCGGCGTACATGCCGCCCGAGCAGGCCCGCGCGCGCTGGGACCTCGTCGACGCGCGGACGGACATCTGGGCGCTGGGCGCGACGATGTTCTCGCTGCTCACGAACCGCTATGTGCAGGACGCGCCGACGGTCAACGAGCTCTTCTTTCTGAGGATGACCTGCCCGATCCCGTCGCTCGCGCGGATCGAGCCGTCGATGCATCCGGCCGTGGTGCGGGTGGTGGACCGCGCGCTCGAGTTCGCGCAGGCGGATCGCTGGCCGGACGCGCAATCGATGCAGGCCGCGGTGCGCGAGGCGCTGGCCCTGGTGGCCGTGGCGCCGCCGCCGCGGAGCACGCTGGCGCCGCCGCCGCGGAGCACCGTGGCGCCGCCGCCGCGGAGCACCGTGGCGCCGCCGCCGCGGAGCACGCTGGCGCCGCCGCCGCGGAGCACGCTGGCGCCGCCGCCGCGGAGCACCGTGGCGCCGCCGCCGCGGAGCACGCTGGCGCCGCCGCCGCGGAGCACCGTGGCGCCGCCGCCGCGGAGCACCGTGGCGCCGCCGCCGCCGCGGAGCACGCTGGCGCCGCCGGGGAGCACGGTGGCGCCGCCGCCGCCGCCGCAGAGCACGCTCGCGCCGTCCAGGAGCCTGCGCGACCTCGGCGCGCTGGATGGGCGGGCGCCGGCTGGTCGTCCCCAGACGCGGCCGTCCCGGACGCCTGGCCTGTCGTCGTCGGCGTCGCTCTCCACGGTCCCGCGCGCGATCTCGACGATCCCCCGCGCCCCCTGATACGAGCGCCAGTTGGCGACGGCATGCGCCGGGCCCTCATGTGCCCTGGTGAGGGCTCAGCCCCTCGATGAGGACTCGCGCCCTCACGAGGGCACGTTGCGCCCTGGAACTCGCCGCGCGGGGTGACGAGGAGCGGCAGCGCCCGGAGCGACCACGGCGGAGTGGCCAGGGCCTCGTGAGGGCTCGCTGCGCGGCAGAACGGCGCCGGCTCTCGCGGGTGCCACGGCGGACCGAGCCGTGGACGCCGCGCGCTGCGGATGCATGGACCGCAAGAGCGCGGAGGGCGCAGAGAGCGGGCTGCGTTCTCTGCGCCCTCCGCGCTCTCGCGGCGACACTCGAGCTGACCGGCCGCCCCGCGAGCGTGGGCCGCGCCGGGCTCCGTCGCGTGGGCTAGGCGTTCAGGCCGGCGAGCAGCTCGCTCGGGCGCAGGACAGCGCGCCGATCCGACTCACGCCGGGCGAGGAGCGCCTCGTAGATGTCCATGTAGCTCGCCATCATGCGTTCGGCCGAATAGCGGCCCAGCGCGAGCTGCCGCCCCCGCTTGCCCATCGCCCTCGCGAGCTCGGGATCTGCCTTGAGGGCGGCGAGCTTCGCGGCGAGGGCGTCGACGTCGCCAGAGGGCACGAGGAAGCCGGTCTCTCCGTCGGCCACCAGCGCCGGGATGCCTCCGACGGCGGTCGAGACGACGGGCAGCCCCGTGGCCATGGCCTCGACCATGGATAGCGGCAAGCCTTCGGAGTTCGACGACAGGACGAAGACGTCGCTCGCCGCGAGGAACGCCGGCACGTCGTGGCGCTCGCCGGCGAACACGACGCGATCGCTGATGCCGAGCTCCTCGGCGAGGGCGCGCAGCGGCGCGGCCTCCGGCCCGTCTCCCACGAGGAGGAGGCGACCGTTGTCCGACAGCACGCCCGCCGCCGCGCGGAGCAGGAGGGCGTGGTTCTTGACCTGCGACAGGCGCCCGACCGCCCCGGCGACCCACGCGTCCCTGGGGATCCCGAGCTCGGCCCGGATGCGGCCCCGAGCCGCGGAGTCCGGCCGGAACCGGGAGAGGTCGATCCCGTTCAGGACGACGTGCAGCTTCGAGCTCGGCACCTCCTTGTGCTTCAGCATGAAGTCCGCCGTCGACTGCGACACGGCGACGTGCGCGTCGGCGAGCTTGGCGGCCAGGTGCCGCAGCCACGCCCTGCGGCCTTGATCGAACATCGCGCCGTGCAGCGTGTGGCACACGGGCACGCGGTGGAGCCGGCCCGCGGCCGTCGCATAGATGAGCGGCAGCTGGTTGTGCGAGTGCACGATGGAGACGCCATGCTTGGCGAAGAACGCCGCCAGCTTCCCGGGGAGCTTGAAGTCGAAGCCGGGGCGCTTCGGCACCATGTGCACCGCCACCCCGCGCTCGCGGAGCTGGTCCGCGCGCGGGCCGTCGGGGTTCATGGCGATGCCCACGACTATCACCTCATGACCCGCCTCGCGCTGAAGCCCGGCGAGGTCCACCACGACCTGCTCGGCGCCTCCCACATGGAAGGAGTTCAGCACGTGAGCGATCACCAGACGGCTTTGACGCGCTCGGGTCATGGGTGCGTGGTCGCTGGTCTTCATGGCGTAATCTATACTCATGGTTCCCCTCTAGGGCACGCTCGGACGCATGTGGTCTGACCTGAGAGAAACCCCTCCTTCGTGTTCTCGTCCCCAGGGGGAATTTACCACAGAGTCTCTGAGGCAAGGACATTTCTCTGGGGTTCTATCCAACATGCCTCGTACCTCTGGGTTGACGTGAGGGGGTGCCTTCATGGGCCGGTCAGTTGACCACGTGAAGTTACAGCTGTGGCACTTGGCGACAGTGTGACAAAGCGCGCCCATCGATGCGGAACGGCCTGCAGCGGCTCGTGCGGAGCAACAGCCCGAGCGGCGCGACGTTCCGGTAAAAACAGCGGAAGCGGCGCAATCTTTTCGGTAACGTGGAAGAACCCGATGTTCACGAGGTCACCGACGGGGCTCCTTGCGAAAAGTGTGCAAGCTGCGCCACGCCGCTCGGAAGATGTCGCTGCGACGGTGTGCTTATAGGGTCGAAGGTGGTTGCATGTATGTAACAATGCCCCGTGTAGCACATTTTTCTGTGGGCGGAAATGCAGGGCGCTTGCTGCTGCCCTTGACGTACAGCGTACGGTGGTGAGCTGAGGGAGCGTTCCTGGGGGACGCCGCGCGCGGTGAGCCTGGGTGAAGCGAGCGCTCTACCCCTTTGCCGGGGCCGCGGCCTCTGCCGGGGGCTGGTGCGTGGCGCCGTGCGCGGTCTCTGCGAAGAGGTGGCATCGCTCGACCCGAGCGTGCTCCCGGGGCTGCGTGCTCCTGCCGCGATGGGCGGCGGGCGCGGCGACGAGGCGCTCCTGGTTCTGCCGGGTGCGGTGCGTGGGGAGCAACGGTGAGGCGTGGAGTCAGCTGTCCCGTGCCTCGGGGCCGTGGTGGAGGCACAGGGACAGCTGGTCGGAGGAGGGGCTCACGAGGTCACGTGAGCATGGCGCTGCGGTCTCACGAACTCAGCGCTCGGGGATCTCGGCGCAGATCGCGTAGGTGGTCAGCGTGATGCTCGTTGCCTTCTTGCCATAGCCGCTCTCGAACGCGGCGGTCGACGTCCAGCCCGCGCGGCCTTCCTCGGCGGCCTCGAACGGGGAGTTCTCGACCACCCTGCTGGTTGCCTGCGCTCCGCCGGCGACCGAGAATCCACCGCTGAGCACGATCTCACCGGCGTTGCAGATCGCCTTGACGCTGATGACCGAGCTGTTGGGCTCTGCCTGGCGCGTCACGGAGACCACGCGGATCTTGGCGAGGCCGGGTGACCCGACCGCGCCCTGGGGACCGCGCTCACCCTGAGCGCCGCGCGGCCCGACCGGCCCCTGGGTACCGCGCTCGCCCTTGGGTCCAGCCGCCCCCTGGGGGCCGACCTCGCCCTTGGGACCAGCCGGCCCCTGGGGACCGCGCGCGCCGTCGGCGCCCTTGAGGCCCTGAGGACCGCGCGCGCCGTCGGCGCCCTTGGCGCCGTCAACGCCCTTGAGACCCTGGGGGCCGATCTCGCCCTTGAGGCCCTGAGGACCGCGCACGCCGTCAGCACCCTTGGCGCCGTCAACGCCCTTGAGGCCCTGGGGGCCGATCTCGCCCTTGAGGCCCTGAGGACCGCGCGCGCCGTCGGCGCCCTTGGCGCCGTCAACGCCCTTGAGGCCCTGGGGGCCGATCTCGCCCTTGAGGCCCTGAGGACCGCGCGCGCCGTCGGCGCCCTTGAGGCCCTGGGGGCCGACCTCGCCCTTGGGACCAGCCGGACCCTGGAGGCCGCGCTCGCCCCTGGGACCCATGGGGCCCTGAGGACCCATCTCGCCCTTGGGACCCGCGGGCCCCTGAGGACCGCGCGCGCCGTCGGCGCCCTTGAGGCCTTGAGGACCGCTCTCGCCCTTGTGACCAGTCGGCCCCTGAGGACCGATCTCGCCCTTGGGGCCCTGAGGACCACGCGCGCCGTCGGCGCCCTTGAGGCCCTGAGGACCGATCTCGCCCTTGGGGCCCTGAGGACCACGCGCGCCGTCGGCGCCCTTGAGGCCCTGAGGACCGACCTCGCCCTTGGGACCCACGAGCCCCTGAGGACCACGCGCGCCGTCGGCGCCCTTGAGGCCCTGAGGACCGACCTCGCCCTTGGGGCCCTGAGGACCGCGCGCGCCGTCAACGCCCTTGAGGCCCTGAGGACCGATCTCGCCCTTGGGACCTACGAGCCCCTGAGGACCGCGCGCGCCGTCAACGCCCTTGAGGCCCTGAGGACCGATCTCGCCCTTGGGACCCACGAGCCCCTGAGGACCGCGCATGCCGTCGGTGCCCTTGAGGCCCTGAGGACCGACCTCGCCCTTGGGGCCCTGAGGACCACGCGCGCCGTCAACGCCCTTGAGGCCCTGAGGACCGATCTCGCCCTTGGGACCCACGAGCCCCTGAGGACCGCGCATGCCGTCGGTGCCCTTGAGGCCCTGAGCCCCGTCGTGGCCCGCGGCTCCTGGCAGGCCGCGCTCGCCCTTCGGTCCCTGGGGACCAGCCGGCCCCTGTGGGCCGCGCTCGCCCATGGGCCCTTGAGGACCACGCGCGCCGTCGGTGCCCTTGAGGCCCTGAGGACCGATCTCGCCCTTGGGGCCTTGAGGACCACGCGCGCCGTCAGCGCCCTTGAGGCCCTGAGGACCGATCTCGCCCTTGGGGCCCTGAGGACCACGCGCGCCGTCAGCGCCCTTGAGGCCCTGAGGACCGATCTCGCCCTTGGGGCCCTGAGGACCATGCGCGCCGTCGGTGCCCTTGAGGCCCTGAGGACCGATCTCGCCCTTGGGACCCACGAGCCCCTGAGGACCGCGCATGCCGTCGATGCCCTTCAGACCCTGAGCCCCGTCGTGGCCCGCGGCTCCTGGCAGGCCGCGCTCGCCGCGCTCGCCCTTCGGTCCCTGGGGACCAGACGGCCCCTGCGGGCCGCGCTCGCCCTTGGGTCCAGCGGGCCCCTGCAGCCCTTGCGGGCCACGTTCGCCCATGGGCCCTTGCGGGCCGCGCGCGCCGTCAACGCCCTTGAGGCCCTGAGGACCGATCTCACCCTTGAGGCCTGCGGGCCCCTGAGCACCGCGCATGCCATCAACACCCTTCAGACCCTGGGTCCCGTCGTGGCCCGCGGGCCCTTGCGGGCCGCGTTCTCCACGCTCGCCCTTGGGCCCCGCAGGCCCTTGCGGGCCGCGCGCGCCGTCAACGCCCTTGAAGCCCTGAGGACCGATCTCGCCCTTGAGGCCTGCGGGCCCCTGGAGGCCGCGCATGCCATCGATGCCCTTCAGACCCTGAATCCCGTCGTGGCCCGCGGGCCCTTGCGGGCCGCGCTCTCCACGCTCGCCGCGCTCGCCCTTGGGCCCCGCAGGCCCTTGCAGCCCCTGCGGGCCGCGCTCGCCCTGAGCGCCCTTGAACCCCTGCGGCCCCATGGGCCCTTTGCCCGTGCGGCTCCAGGACACCAGATCCTCCGAGACCTGACACTGCTCCGGGCCGCTCACGATCCGGACCTGGCCAGTCTGCCTCTGCGTGCAGGTGTAGATCAGATCGGCGTCTGCCTTCATCTGCGCTGGACCGCCGGCCCAGCCGGTGCCCGCACTGGCGATCACGCCCGCAAACCCGGCGAGAATTCCAGCAGAAACCGCACTCGCTCGATACTTCCGCATGTGACTCCACCTTTCTTCCGATTCCGAGCTTCAATGCGCTCGATCCCGCAGGCAGCCGTGTTCAGATGAGGTGGAGCCCAGGAGGCGAGTTTATCGGGCGAAGGGCGACCTCGGGACGGATCTCCCCCCCGCGCCCAGCCCCGCCTTGCTCGACGAGAGTCCCACCAAATAGCGGCACGAAAAGTCAGGGCGATGCGTCGATGCGACACCCGAGAAGCCGCGCCACGACGCGGGCGCAGCCAGGTGCAGCCAGCGCTCGAAGGCTCCTGTCACCGATGCGCTGTGTCTGGAGCGATCTTAGGGTGGTGGGGGCGGTTCACCAAGCCCCCATGTTGAGGGCTTGACAGCCACGACGAGAGTCGATTGGCCGCCGCCCATCCGGGGAGCGCCGTAGCCGCAAGGCGCTGGCGCGCCGCTCGTCATCGAGGACCAATCGCGGCGAACGCCTGGAAACACCCGCCGCTCGAGCCCGCGAACGCGCAGAAGGAGCCAGGGGCGAACAATCGATACCGGGGCGGCGAACGAACACCGTGAGAGCGCCGTGAGAGGCCGCCGCCGCGTCCAGCACAGCGCTCGGCCTCGCCTGGAACAGCGACCCGGATCAGGAGGACCGAGAGGGCGCGGATGCCGCCAGGAGAACCCAGAAAAGCCTCTTCCTGGCTTCCCTGATGTCTCGGCGGTTCAATGCATCATCGTCCGAGCATCTCTCCAGGACAGCGGGCTCGGACCGCCGCCGCGACAGGAGCATGGAGGAGCAGAGAGAGCCTGGCGCTCCTGGCCTGGCCGCGGGCGCTCTCCCCAGGCCCCGCCCGGATCAGCCGCGGCGCGGCGACCGCGGGCCGCCGCGCCGCCGCCGGCGAACCGCGCCGGCCAGCACCAGCGCGAGCGCAGCGAGCGGCGCGCCAGCACGGCCCCGCGCGCCGGCCACGAGGCAGCCGCAACCCCCGCCGCCGTCGCCGCCCCCGGCGCCGGCCCCGCCGGAGCCACCGCCCATGCCGCCGCCGCCCGCGCCGCCGCTGCCCGCCGGACCCGTGGCGCCGCCGCTCGAGACGGCATCGAGGCCCGCTCCGGTCGAGGCGTTCGTGCCGCTCGCGCCGCTCGCGCTCGGGTCCTCCACGCACGCGCCCTGATCGCAGACCTGCCCGGCCGGGCACACCGCGCCAGCGCACGCGTCCACGCACGACCCCGCGTCGCAGCGCTGGCCGGCCGGGCACTCGACGCCGACGCAGGCCCGCTCCCTGCAAACGCCGCTCGCCTCCTCGCACGCGCGCCCGCCCGCGCACGGAGTGCACGGACAGCTGGGCTTGCACACGCCACTATCGCAGACCGTGCCGTCATCGCAGGTCACGTCCTTGCATGGGTCGACGCAGACCCCGACCCGGCACACCGCCGGGAAAGGGCAGCGCACCCCGTCGCAAGGCGCGCTGCACGTACCGCCCACGCAGACCTGACCCGCGTCGCACACGACCTCGATGCAGGCTGGATCGACACAGAAGCCCGCTGTGTTACAGGCCTTCTCCGGCGGACACGTGTACTCGCCGGCGCCGCACGCCTGCACGCAGACGCCGCGGTCGCAGACGAAGCTCGGCGGACAGAGCTCGCCCTCGTCCGCGACGCCGTTGCAGTCGTTGTCGAGCCCGTCGCAGGCCTCCTGCGACGAGGGCACGAGCCCCTGACACGTGAGCCCGCCCGCCGAGCACTGCGTCAGCCCCGGGGCGCACACGCCAGGCAGCCCTGTCTCGCACGGCTCGCCGCCCCCGGTGCACGTGAGGCCGCTGAAGAAGTAGACGTAATCGTTGTAGTCGCCGTCGTTGTTGAAATCGCCGGGGTTCGGGCCGACGTTGCCGTCCTCGAAGGCGACGTAGAACGCGTTCGGCGTGGAGACAGAGGTGTAGATGACGGCGGTCACCCACGGGCCAGCAGGGGTACACCCCGTACACTCCTGATTCCAGCGCTGCTCGGTGTAATGCGTCTGCGCGCCGATGAGCGCAAAGCCGATCTGCCCGCCCTCGTAGGCGGGGTCGCTCCGGATGTCCGCCGAGGTGATCACCGTGCCGACGGGAGAGCCGGCAGGGACGATCTCGTGGATGTCGGCGGACGCCGGGGGCGCCGTGGCGGCAGGGTCGACGTTGTACCAGCCGACCCCGAGGCGCGCCTCGGTCTGCGAGAGCACGAGCTCCGCCGTGAAGCCGCAGAGCGGGGAGAACGTGGCAGGCTCGGTGTTGCCGTCAGCGCGGTAGTCGATCGCCTCCTCGCGGCTCGTGAACAGGGTGTAGAGCTGGATCTCGCCGTTCATCGAGTCGCGCGGCATGATCTCGCCGTTCGGCTGCGTGATCACCGCGCTCGCGGGCAGCGACGAGAGGCCGAGCGAGAGGGCGCCGAGCGCGGCCAGGGCGGGCTTCATGGCACGGTGATACAGAAGGCCGTCCGCGAGCGTCAACGACGACGTCGCCGCGCGGCCAGCGCGACGCGGAGATCGCCGCCGCGAAGTTCCGCGCGAGCCGCCGCGCCGCCTGCTCCCCGGGCACCCCGGCGTGGAGCACGAGCGCTCGATCGACGCCACCGGCGTCGCACCGGGCGCTCCGGAGGACCTCTCGGCACAGCCCGGCCAGGGCGGGCGCCAGCGCGAGCCGCCGGCGGCGCCCGCGGCCGCGCCGCTCGACATGAGGGCGGTCGCCGATCGATCCGCGTCCGAAGCGGCCGCTGGCTGCAAGGGAGGCCATGTGTGCATGGCCGTGGCGGACCCGTCAGGATGGGGTGTATGCCTGTCCCTGGCATGAACGAAATCGACGAAGACGCCGTCGTCCTCTCGACGGAACGCCTGAATCTACGCCCCCATGGGCCCTCCGATGTCCAGTTCATGATCGAGCTGAACTCGGATCCGGAGGTGATCCGTTACACCGGGGACGCCGCGTTCGCCAGCGAGGACGAGGCGCGCGCGGTGATCGGGCGCCTTTCGCGCCAGTTCGAGGCGTGGCGAATGGGTCGATTCGTCGCGCTCCACCGCAGGACGGGGGAGAAGCTCGGTTGGTGCGGGCTGAGATGGCATGATGAGCTCGAGCTCGCGGACCTCGGATACCGCTTCTTCCGGAGGCACTGGGGCCAGGGGTACGCGACCGAGGCGGCCGCGGCGTGCGTCCGCTATGCCTTCGAGGATCTCGGGCTCCCGCGCCTCGTCGCGCACGCGATGCTCGAGAACGCGGCGTCCGTCAGGGTGCTGGAGAAGCTCGGGTTCCGCCGGACAGGGCCGACCGTCTTCAAGGGCCTCGTCGCCGAGGGGTTCGAGCTCCTGAGGGCCTGACCGGCGCGCCCCCTGCAATCGGGGCGCGGCGACCGGCTCACCGGTCCGTGCCGAGCAGGCCGGAGACGAGCTGATGGCCTTCAGGCCAGAGGCCGAGCCCGGACTCCGCGTTGATGTGCCCGGCGTCCCCGGCGTCGACGAAAGCGGCGCCCCAGGCCCGGGCGAAGTGCCGCGCGCGCGCCACCTCGACGTACGGATCGGTCCGGCTCGCCGCGACGATCGTCGCGAACGGCAGCGGGTCGAGCGGCATCGGCGAGAACGAGCGCACCTCGGGCGGCGTGCGCTGCTCCGAGTCCACGTCGGCCGGGGCGACGAGCAGGGCGCCGATCACGCGGCCGGTCGCCGCGGCGCGCGCCCAGTGCGCCACGAGCGCGCACGCGAGGCTGTGCGCCACGAGCGCGACGGGGCCGGGCGCGCCGCGGACCGCCTCGTCGAGGCGCGCGACCCAGGCGTCGAGCGCGGGGCGATCCCAGTCGTCCTGGAGCACGCGCGTGTAGCGGTATTCACGCTCCCAGAGCGTCTGCCAGTGCTCCGGCCCGGAGCCGCCCAGGCCCGGCAACAACAAGATCCTCGTCGCCTCCACCGCGAACCGTCCTTTCGAGAGCCCCGCAGGGCACAGGTAGTACCCCACCTCGAGCGCGGAAGGAATTGCCGGGAGCGGCGTGGCGCGCGGTCGCGCGCGCGGCCCGGATCTTTTCGCCGCCGGCGGCGAAAGGCGGCGGCGCGGGGCGCGGCTCAGCGCGGGGCGCGGCTCACTCCGGCAACAGGTAGTCGAACGGCTGCCCCACGTTGCCCACCCAGTCCGTCGGGCGCACGCAGAACCGCGCCGGCAGGTCGCGGGGATCCAGGAAGATGGGGAACCGCCGGTACCGGAGCCACTCGGCTGCAGGATCATCGCAGTCGGTCGTCTCCGGCGGGCCGAAGCGGTACTCGAAGTCCGCGAGCTCCGGCAGCGAGAAGATCGGCTCGACGTGCATGCCCTCGGTCGCGTCGCCCCCGCGCGAGAGCTCGGGCCGGCGGGTGGGCGGGGTCGTGTCGATCGTGGTGAGCACGACCGTGGGGAACGAGAGCGGCTGCCACGCGGCGTCGGGCGTCTGCGTCGGGCCGGCGAGCACGCACAGCTGGTGGACCCCCTCGGCCTCGGGCAGCGACAGGCCAGACAGGGACTGCGCGTCGAGCTTGATCGGGGCCGAGTAGCCCTCCGGCCGGCGGCAGTCGACCTCGCCGGCGCGCCCCAGCTTGTAGCGGAAGAAGCCGAGCGCGTCGCGCTCGCCGAGCGTCACCTCCCAGGTGTTCGTCGCGCCGGTCGCCGGATCGCTCGGCCGCTCGCGGGGCGAGGGATAGGTCAGCACGTCGAGCGCCCGGCCGGCGTCGAGCGGGCAGCCCTCCCGGTCGAGCGCGAAGCGCCCGTCGGCCGCGAAGCAGGCGCTCACGGAGGTCACGTCGACAGCGTAGCTCGCGCCCGCGGCCGACTTGCCGGGGGGCGCGTCGACCTCGCACGGCCTGCCGAGGAAGCAGTCGCCGTCGGGCGGGCTGCCCAGCGTGGTGGTGTTGACGACCGCGTAGACGCGCTGCGCATCGTCGAGCACCGGCGATCCCGAGCTGCCGTTCGCGATGTCGGCGCAGCGGTTCCGGTGCGCGCCGAACCAGTGCCAGCCGTGCTCGACGATATCGAAGGTGCCCTCCTCGCTGCAGCGGGCGCGCCGCAGGAACTCCACCTCGAGCTGCGGCGCGCCCACGACCGACACGCGCGCTCCGGGGGCCGGCGCCGAGGGGGCCAGGCCGAGCGCGACGACGCCGCGCTCCCGGAGGGCGCCGATCGTGGCGTCGAGCTCGACCACCGCGAGGTCGGTTCCCTTCATCGTCGCATAGCGGATGGTCTTCGCCGGGACCGCCACCTGCGCGTCCGCTGTGTCGCTGAAGTAGTTGAAGATCATCTGCAGCTCCGGGGTCGCGGCGGTGTCCACGTGCACCGCGTTGGCCGACGTGAGCGCGGCCCACTCGTGCGTGCAGTGGGCGTTCGTCAGCACGTGCGCCGGCGCCTCGGGCCGCCCCGCAGGGTCGATGAGAAAGGCAGTGCAGGCACCGGAGCCGAGCCCGCCGCTCAGCCGCCCCACCGCCCGGAGCGGCGCGCTGCCCTCGTCGAGCCCGCGCAGGAGCTCGGACTGGCCCTCTCCGGGCCCCGGACCGCCGCCCGCGCCCCCGGCGCCGCCCGTTCCTCCAGCGCCCCCGGCGCCGCCCGCTCCGCCGGCGTTGCCCGCGCCCCCGGCGTCTCCTCCGCCCGTTCCCGTGCCGCCGGCGCCTCCGTGTCCGCCCGCGCCTCCGTGTCCGCCCGCGCCCCCCGGGGGATCCGACGGCGAGCAGGACGCAGAGACGAGGCCCGCGCAGGCGAGCAGCCCTGCGAGCGTCAGCGAGAGAGAGCGCGGCGTCATCGATCGAACTCCTTCGTGAGCGAGGTGCCGTAGCTTAGCCGGCCCGCGCGAAGCTCGCCCGGCGTTCGCCTGCCGGAGCTGCCCGGGCGTTCCGCGCCTGCGCAGCCATCCGGCCCGGCCCGCCGGCGCGCGGCGCCGCGACAGCGCGTGGCGCTGCGACCGCGCGCTCGGCCCCCGCCATCGCGCGCGCCCAGGAGGCGCTCCTGGCCGCCTGCGCGGCGCCCTGAGCCGCTGCTTGACAGCCCGCGTTCATCGACGCGCACCTGCGGGCGGGCGAGGAGGCCGATCCGCAGGCGCTCGCGTGCTGGATCTGCGTGAGCGGCGAGGCGTCGATCGCTTCTTCTCTCCGCGGCTCGGGCGCCGCCGCTCGTGGATCCTCCCGTCGCAAGGGGCCGCCCGGCGGAGCTCGCGCCCGCGCTGAACACGCGAGGCACATGACGTCACATCACTTGTCGGTGTACGCGACGCGGTAGATGACCCCGCTCGTGTCGTCGCTCACCAGGAGCGAGCCGTCCGGCAGCTGGAGGAGGCCGGCGGGGCGGCCGAAGACGGCGCGGCCGTCCTCGATGAGCCACCCGGTGACGAAATCCTCGAAGCCCTTTGGCTGGCGGGTCTCCTTGTCGAACAGGACGCGCACCACCTTGTAACCCACCGCCGGGTAGCGGTTCCACGAGCCGCGCATGGCGACGAACGCGTCGTTCTTGTACTCGGCAGGGAACAGATCGCCCGTGTAGAAGCGGAAATCGATGGGCGCGCTGTGCGCGTCATAGATGAGCTCCGCGGGCTCGGTGGTCTCGGCGTAAGCTTCCTTCGTCGTGCCGGGCGGGTCGTCCATGATCGGATCGATGCCGCGCTCGCCAGGGCCGGCCGAGTAGACGTAAGGCCAGCCGTAGTCCTTGCCCTCGACGAGCCGGTTGAGCTCCTCGGGCGGCACCACGTTGCCGCGCTGATCGCTGCCGTGATCCATGCCCCAGAGCTCGTCGGTGCCAGGGTACCAGTCGAAGCCGATCGTGTTGCGAAGGCCCTTGGCGAACACGGTGCGGCTCGGCTGCGTCTGCCCTTCGAGCGAGGGGTCGATCAGCAAGAGCGTGGCGTGCTCGGGGTTCGTCTCCGCGCATGCGTTGCAGCTGCTGCCCACCGAGAACAGGAGCGACGCGCCGTCGGGGGTGATGCGCATCGTGCGCTTGCCGTGCTGGCCCCCGTCGGGCAGATCGGTGAGGAGGGGAAGCGGGTCGCCGAACTTGCCATCACCGTTGATGCGGGCGGCGTAGAGGGTCGTGGCCGTCGCCAGGTAGGCCGTCTCGCCATTTTCGCTGATCGCGATGCCGTGCAGGGTCTCGAAGCTCTGGTCCCCGGCGAACGCCGGCTCCCCCTCGTCCGCCACCCCGTCGTCGTCGGTGTCGCGCAGGAGCAGCACGTCGCCGGGCACCGGCCGCGTGACGTACACGCCCCCGGCGGGGGAGAGCGCCATCATGCGCGCATTGCCGACGTCCTTCGTGAACACGCTGATGGTGAACCCGGGCTTCGTCTCGAGGTTCTCGAGCAGCTCGTCGGAGAACGGCCGCTCCTCCGGCCTGAAGGTGTTGTCGTCCTCCGGGCTGTAGCCGCCACCCCCGGCGCCGCCGGCGCCGCCGGCGCCCGCGCCCTGGCCACCCCCGCCCGACTGCGTGGTCTGGTCGTCCGGGGGAGCCCCGCCGCTCCCCCCGGAGCCGGCCGGGGAGTCGACGGGCTTCACGCCGCCATCCTCGGCGCACGACGGCGCGAGCAACAGAACGAGCAAAGGCGCAAGATACCGTTTCATGCGAACGACCCTTTCCGAATAGGCAGGCTCCAGCCGCGTGGGGCGTCCATGGTCCAGAGCCGTCCCGATGACCTCGTTGCGATCGAGGGCCGAAAGCACGCCGCATACCCGCCCGCGGCGCGGGTATGCGAGGACATTTTACAAAGAGGACGATGGGCGCTGTGGCACAAAGGATCGGCGCCGAGCCACGCGTGGCACAAAGCGACGCGTGGTGTCGCGCCGCCCTTCAGGGCACGGCGCCCGACCACGGTCACAGCCGTGACCGGCGACGCTGTGGGACAGCGGCCGTGCTCCGCGCCGCGAAGGGGGAGCGCGACGCCGGGAGCGTCGCCAGCACCTGCGACGAGGAGGCCCTGAAATAGGTGAGGCCCGGGAGTCTAGCCTAGTCCCGGGCCTCGGTTTGCCGCCATCTGCGCACACCCACACGTTTAAGGTCAGAGGTCAGTCCTTACACCGCCGTGTTCTGCCATTGAACTACCGGCCAATACGTCTGCGCGCCAGGGGCGGGAGCGCCCCGGCGCCGCGCGAGGAGAGGTGACACCTCACCGCGCCGCGGGCTGGCCAGGCTGGAATTGAACCAGCATCCGACGATTCAAGCCTCCTCCCGTTCGATTGGGTGATCGGCGGCGAATGCTCGAGCTTGGAGTGAGAGCTTGAGACCGTTGATCGGGCCAGCGCTGCCTCTACCGTATTGGGCTACCCCGCCGCAAAGGAGACGATGAAATGGCGGGGGCAGGACTCGAACCTGCACTGGGACGCCGTGCCCATCAAGCTGAGCTTGAGCTTCAACTTGCACTCCGCCGCCACGATATCGCCCAAGGCGTCGCGGCGCAAGCGCCGCCAGGGCAGGGGAGCGGGGGCGCGTCAGGAGCGCGTCAGGAGCGCGTCAGGAGCCAAAGATGAATCCGAGGACGGCGGCGCCGACCTTCTGCTCTTCGGCCGTCTGGTTGTTCGCCTCCTCGCGGGCGAACTTGACCGCTCTCTGCAGCTTCTCCACCCGATCGAGCAGCTCGTTGATGCGCCGCGCTGGCAGCGCGCCCGAGAACTTCACCGTCTTCCAGTAACCGACGACAACGTCCTCGTGATAGACCTCCACCTGCGCCGGGTGCTTGTCCGTCGCCTCGGCCTTGACGTGGTTGCGCGGGATCTTCTTGGTCCGCGCCGTCTGCACCGGCTCGGTCGCCCAGGAGTCGGCGGAGGGATCGAACGTCCAGCTCTCCGACGCGTCGAGCACGGGCAGCTTCTTGATGAACGTCTGCAGGTCGACCAGCTGCTTCTCCAGGAACAGCAGGTAGGTCACAGGCGCCCCCGTGAGCAGCACCTTGCCGTCGACCACCACGTCGGCGCGCGCCTTGCAATTGGTGTGGTCCTTGGTGGCGGTCACGTCGAAGAGCTCGCCCAGGATGTCGACCGTGCTCCGGATGATGTCCTCTGCTTTCACCTGCACCCTCGTCGCCTCGGGCGGGAGCTGCTCTCCCTCCTCGTCCTTGGACCGGTAGGTGCGCGAGATCCCGGAGAGCAGCGCCGGCTTCTGCAGCGCGTGGTGCGCCTCGGTGAGGCGCTGGTGGGAGCGGGCCTTGACGCCCTTCTCGATGGCGATGATCTGGTTCAAGCGAGGCATGGCAGTCTCCTGAGACCACCCTATCAGAGGAGTAAAGCGCCTGTCAGCGCCGCCGCGCGCGCCTGCGCGGCGGGTCATTGCTGGGCCCTCGGCCCGCGGCTCTTCGAGCGCTCGGGTGCGAGGGGCCATGGCGCGCGGAGCGCGGTCTCATCGCGCCGCGCTCCCTGCTACAGTGCGGCCGACGTGCACGCCACAACGAAGCTGATGCTCATCCGGCACGGGGAGACCGACGACAACCGCGCGCAGGTCTTCCAGGGACAGGCCGGGAGCGGCCTCAACGAACGAGGGCGCGACCAGGCCGCGCGGCTCGCGGCGCGGTTCGCGGGCGCGCGGATCCGGCTCGCGGCGGTCTACTGCTCCGACCTCCAGCGCGCGCAGGAGACGGCGGAGCGGCTGGCCTCGGCGCTGGGCCTGCGCGCGATCGCGGACGCCGGGCTGCGCGAGGTGAGCCTCGGCGCCTGGCAGGGGCTCGGCCGCGCCGATGTGCAGGCGCGCTTCCCCGAGGAGTGGGCCGCATGGCGGCGCGGCGAGGACGTCCGGCGCGGCGGCGGCGAGACGTACGCGGAGCTCGGCGACCGCATGGTGCGCGCGCTCGACCGGATCGCGGAGCGGCACGCCGGGGAGGCGGTGGGGCTCGTGTCCCACGGCGCCGCCATCAAGACCGTTGTCGGGCGCCTCCTCCAGATGGGCACCGGCGGGCTGAAGGCGCTCCAGGTGCCGGCGAACACGGGCGTCTCCCTGGTCGAGCACGACCGGACCGGCGGCTATCGCGTCGCCGTCTGGAACGACGCCGCCCACCTCGGCGACGCGCTGGCCGAGGCGCTCTCCGCGCCCCCGGCCTGAGGCGCGGCAGGCGGCGAGGAGCGCCCGCCAGGGCCGCCGTGAGCGCCTACGCCGGCGGGAGGACGGCGTCCTCGCCGTCCGCCTCCGCCGCGTGCAAAGGGAGCTCGACGATGAACGTGGCGCCGGCGCCCGGCTTGCTTTCCACGCGGATGGTGCCGCCATGGGAGGTGACGATCCAGCGCACGATGTAGAGCCCGAGGCCGAGGCCGCCGAAGTTCCGGACCGACACGGCGCGCTCGAACCGCTCGAAGATCCTGGCCTGATCGGCCTCGGCGATGCCGATCCCGTGATCACGGACCACGAGCAGCGCTCGATCGGCCTGACGGCGAACGATGACGTCAATCGGGCCGCCGGCGCCGTACTTCATCGCGTTCGACACGAGGTTGATGAGGACCTGCTCCACGCGAGACGGATCCCAGTGTCCGACCAGGGGCGCGTCCAGCTCGAGCTGGACGCGGCAGTGGGCGAGCGCGAGCTGCTGGCTCATCCGCTCCACGACCTCGCGCGCCAGGGCCGTCAGATCGACCGGCGCGCGCGCGAGCGTCATCCGGCCGGCGTTCAGCCGCGTCACGTCGAGCAGCTCGTTGACCAGCTGCCCGAGCCGCGCGATCTGGCGGTTGAGCACCTGGAGCGCCGCGTTGATCCGCTCCGGGGCGAGCTCCGCCCGCTGGTAGCGCTGCAGCTGCCGCTCGATGAGGTGTGCCTGCATCTTCAGGGAGGTCAGCGGGGTCTTGAGCTCATGCGACGCGACGAGGAGGAACTCGTCCCGCCGCTCGATCGCTTCCTGGGCCTCGGTGAACAGACGGGCGTTGTCGAGCGCGAGCGCGGCGCGGCGACCGAGCTCCTCGGCCAGCCGCAGCTCGGCGGGGCCATAACGGCGTCGGGGCGTGGTCGCGAGCAGGGTCATGACCCCGAGGCATCGGTCGCGCGCGAGGAGCGGAACCCGGAGGAATGCGTGGATGCCGAGCCGCTGCAAGGCGGGCGTGGCGCGGCCGTCGCCCACCTCGGGCCCTACCGGCGACGCTGCCGCGAGGGAGCGCAACGCGCTCCTCACCGCACCCGCCCGCTCGGCGGGCGCCCCCGCGACGGCCGCGTCGCTCGGCGCGCCGTCGTCGAAGGGCACGTCGACGACGCACTGGTCGGCGAGCTCGGGCACCGCGAGCTGCGCCACGCTCTCGAAGGTCGCGCTGTAGCCGAGGGCCATGAGCCTGCGGCTCGCCTCGGCCAGGAAGCG
The DNA here is from genome assembly GCA_051717205.1 of Sorangium sp. So ce1128. Classification (GTDB taxonomy): domain Bacteria; phylum Myxococcota_A; class Polyangia; order Polyangiales; family Polyangiaceae; genus Sorangium. The sequence continues at coordinate 10,552,187 of CP181432.1, read as the reverse complement.
CTCGGCCCGCTCGGTCCGCTTGCGCTCGGTGATGTCGGTGGAGATGCCGCAGAGCGCGCGCGTGGGCCCCTCGCCGAGAGGGAACTTGACCGACAGGAAGGTGTGCAGCCCGTCCTCCATCGGCAGCTCCTCCTCCCACTCCATCGGCGCGCCCGTCTCGAGCACCTTCCGGTCGTGGTCGTCGATGGCCTCGGCGACCGCAGCAGGCAAGAGCTCGGCGTCCGTCTTGCCGAGGATCTGCGCTGCCGGCACGCCCAGGATGTTGCCCACCTGCCGGTTGGCGAGCAGATGCCGGCCCTCGCGATCCTTCAGGTAGATGGCCGCCGCCGAGTTGTCCACGACGGCCTGGAGGGTGTTCTGATTGGCCCGGAGCTCCCGCTCCGCCCGCCGCCGCTCGGCGTTCTCCTGCTCGAGCTCGGAATAGAGCATGGCATTCTCCACGGAGATGGCCGACTGTGAGGCGAGCAGCTCGAGCACGCTGAGCCGCCCGGGGGTGAAGGCCCCGGCGACGAGGTTGTTTTCCAGGTAGAGCAGGCCGAGCAGCCGGGCCTGGCGCACGATCGGGAGGCACAGCACCGATCTCGGGCGCTTGCGCCTGAAATACTCGTCCTCCACGAACGGGTGCCTGGCGGCGGCGTCGTCGAGCAGCACGCGCTCGTGGCTCCGGCGAACGTAGTTGAGGACGGACTGCGGCAGCGCCGCCGAAGGCGCCTCGTCCGCGTCGAGCAGCCGCGCCGCGCCCTCGGACGCGGTGATCGCCGCCGCGGTCGACAGGCGATCCCCCCGGACCAGGAGCACGTACCCCTCCTCGGCGCCCGCGTGCTCGACCACGATGCGCAGCAGCATCTCGAGCAGGCGCGGGAGCTTGAGCTCGCCGGAGATGCTCTGCGACGCCTTGACCACCGACAGGACGTCGAACTGCTCGGCCCGGACCGCGAAGGTGAGGGTGGGCGCGATCGGCTTGCGCTCGACGAGGAAGGGATAACGCTGGTCGAGCTGCTCGACCTTGGCGTGGGCGCCCCAGCGGAAATAGCCGGCGCGGGCGTTTCGCAGGTAAGCGTCGGCGGGCGTGGACAGGCCGCGCGCGCGGCAGAACCCCGCGGCGAGCTCGCAGGCGATCGCCTCGTGCTGGACGAAGCCGTTCTCGCGCGCCGACGCGATGGCCTGCTCGTACAGCCGGAGGGCCTCCGACTCCTGCCCGCGGAGACGGGCGATCTCGGCGCGCACCAGAGCATGCTTGTGGAGGAAGTTCTCGGGGCAGCCGTCCGCCCACACGCCGAGCTGCCGCTCGCAGTCGAGGAGCCCTTCGGGGAGCTCGTCTCGCGGCGACGTCGACGCCCCGTCGCAGGCGGCGGCGAGCGCGAGCGCGCGATAATAGAAGCTCTCGACGACAAGCACGTGGGCGGCGGTCTTCCAGTCGTCATCGACGATGATACGCGCCGTCGCCGCACACGCCTCCTCGGGCAAGCCGAGCACGAACCGCGCCTGGGCCTTCAGGCTATAGTAAAAGCTGCGAATGCCGCGCAGGTGCCCCGGGGGAATCCGCGCCTCGAAGCCCGCCCCGTCGAGCTCGGACCCGTCCAGCATCGAGAAACGGGCCGGCCTGCCGCGCAGGGTCTGGACCAGGTGATGGGCGCAGAGGAGGATGTCGTGAACGAGCTCATAACCGGCCTTGCGCACGAAGCTGAGGCGACCTTCGATCTCGTGAAGGACGTCCTCCAAGGGCTCGCCGCAGAGCAGCGGGAACAGCGCGGCCCAGATGCAAATCAAGCATGCGTTGTTCAGATCGCCGGACTCGATCGAGGCGTTGAACCCGACGCGGCTATAGAAAGAGGTCTCCCTGTAGTGGCGCTTCCACATGAGGATCTGGTGCCCGAACAGGGAACATACCAGGGGCTTTGAGGTGAGATCGCAGCTCCTGTCCGCCAGGTCGTAGCCGAGCTTGCCGAAGAGGTAAGCCTCCTTGTATCTCCCGTACCTCGGGCCGGTGACGCTCGCGAAGGCGGCGTATGCGTAGGCGGAGCTCTCGGCGTTGCCGTGGCGCAGGCTGAGCTGGACCATGCGGAGGACGACGAGATAGTGCAGATCCGCGTCCATGAAGAACGCAGGGACGGACACCCCCTGCAGCACGCCCATCGTGGCCTTGATCTCCGGGCGCGTCATGGGCGGCAGGTGGATCAGATCCTCGATCGCCCGGTCGCCCAGGGCCCGCCAGACGCCCTCGATCTCTTCCTCGACACGTGCGCGAGAGCGATGGATCGACAGATCGATGTCGTGGTCGCGCAGGAACGAGAGCCCGATCTCCACGGCGCGGGCGCCCTTCCCACGGGTGACGTTCAGCGCGATCGCGAGCTCGACCACAGCGGCCCTCTCGATCCTGGTCCTCGCGCGATCCATGAGCTCTCCGAGCAGCCGCTCGGTCTCCTCGAAATGGCCGATGACGTATGCGGCGTGCGCGCGCTCGAAGGTCAGGTCGTAGGTCAGCTCGTGCTGCTTCTCCCAGCGCTCCTCGGCGAGCAGGGCCATGCCGGCGGCGAAGAGGGCGGCGGCGGACTCGTAGGCCGAGGCGGCCTTGGCCCTCCTGCCGGCGCGGAGGTTCAGCGCGGCGAGCTCGCCCCGCTCCGCCGGGGAGCGGATAAGCGCGGCGCCGCGGTTGAGGTGGCCCACGATGTCGAAGAGCGCGTCTTCGCGCTCCTCCGCGCTCCGCCCCTTGAGGAGCAGCCGGCCGATGCAGAGGTGCACCTCGGGGAGCTGCGCCGCCGGGATGAGCGAGTAGGCGGCTTGCTGCACCCGGTCGTGGACGAACCGGTAGGCGACGTCGTGGCAGACGAGCAGCCCTTCCTGCACGGCCTCCGCGAGCGCCTCGCGGAGCTCCGCCGCCGGCCGGCTCGCGACGATCGCGAGCGTGTCGAGATCCGTGCTGCTGCCGAGGCACGCGGCGCGCTTGAGCGCGTCCCGCGTCGGGGCCGAGAGCCGCTGCAGCTTGCCCGCCATGAGCTCGACGATGTTGTCGGTGAAGCCCTTGTCGCGGATCGCGGCGATATCCCACCGCCATGCTCCCTCGTCCTTATCGAAGGCGAGGAGCCCCTCTTCGTGCAGCGCGAGAAGGAACTGGCGCACGAAGAACGGGTTGCCGCCGGTCTTCTCGTAGACCAGCCGCGAGAGCGGCTCGACCTGCTCGGCGGAGGCGTGGACCGCCTCGGCGGCGAGCGCTCCGACGTGGGCGGCGGAGAGCGGCGCGAGGATGATGTCAGAGGCGATGGCGCCGCGCTTGCGCGCCTCGGCCAGCGTGAGCCGCAGCGGGTGCGCGGGGCCGACCTCGTTGTCCCGATAGGCGCCGATCAGCAGGAGGTGCGCGGCCTCGGCGGTGGCGAGCTGCTCGAGCAGCTGGAGGCTGCCGGCGTCGGCCCACTGCAGATCATCGAGGAAGAGCACCATGGGGTGCTCCTTCCTGGCGCACCCCGCGACGAAGCGCTGGAGCGTGGCGTGGAACCGTCGCCGGGCCTCGGGCGCGGGGAGCTCGGGCACGGGCGGCTGCGGGCCGACGAGCAGCTCGAGCTCGGGGAGCACGTCGGTGAGCAGCCGTCCGCTCGGGCCGAGCGCCTCCCGGAGCCGCTGCCGCCAGCGCTCGATCTCGTCCTCACCCACGCACAGGAGCTCCTGCAGGAGCCCCCGGAAGGCCTGAAGGAAAGCGAGATAGGGGACGTCTCGCTTGAGCTGATCGAACTTGCCGGAGAGGAAGAAACCCCGCGCGCGCGCCACGGGCCGGTGCAGCTCGGCCACGAGCGACGACTTGCCGACGCCCGAGTAGCCCGACACGAGCACGAGCTCCGGCCGGCCCTGCGCCACCGCGCGGTCGAAGACGGCGAGCAGCGCCTCGAGCTCGCGCTCGCGCCCGTAGAGCCGCTGCGGGACCTGGAAGCGGTCGGAGATGTCGCGCAGGCCGAGGGCAAAAGGCTCGATGAAGCCGCTCTCCCGCCACCTGGAGAAGCACTGGTCCAGGTCGTATCGCAGGCCGAGGGCGCTCTGGTATCGCTCCTCGGCGGGCTTGGCCAGCAGCTTGAGCACGATCGCGGACAGGAGCGGGGGAATCGAGGGGACGACCTCGTGGGGCGGAGGCGGCTTCTGGGCGATGTGGCAATACACCCATTCCACGGGATCGCTGGCCTGGAAGGGCAGGGTGCCCGTCAGCATCTCGTGGAAGGTGACGCCGAGGGCGTAGAGGTCGGTCCGCTCGTCGATCCAGCGGTTCATCCGGCCTGTCTGCTCCGGCGCCATGTACGCCAGCGTCCCCTCGATGAGCGCGTCGTGAGCGAGGCTCTGGGGCTCGCGCGGCGAGAGGCAGGCGATCCCGAGATCGGTGATCTTCACCTCTCCTGTCTCGGGGTTGTAGAGCAGATTCTGGGGCTTGATGTCCCTGTGGACGACGTGGTGCCGATGCAGCTCGGCGAGCGCGCCGGCCAGGCCGAGGGCGAGGGGGAAGAAGCGTTCGAGCGGCATCGGCCCGGCGAGGAGCTCATCGAGCGAGCGGCCGCCGAAGTCCTCCAGGACCAGCGCCACCTGGTCGCGGAACGCCGCGATCGCGTGGACCTTGACGATGACCGGCGCGTCGAGCGCCCTGCCGATCTCGTGCTCGTGCTGCAGCCGCCCGAGGGCGCGTGGGCTCGTGTGGTCGCGTCGCAGGACCTTGAGCACCACCGGTCGACCGTCGTGTCGATGCCGAGCTCGGTAGAGGACCGTATCGGCCCCCTCGTGCAGGATCTTCAGGTCGACGTAATCGTCATGTGGACGAACAGGCATAATACCAGGATCTCCGGAGGCCGTCGCAGCGGCTTCCGGTGGGCTCTGCATCAATCGGTGATGTTGCCAAACGCGCTGCGCTTCGCCAGGATCAAATGGGCGCGCGCCCTCGCGCCGGCTCGCCTGCGCCGCTGCCCGGGTCATGAGGATGTGCGCGCCGAGCGCGCTCTGCCGAAGAGCGAGCCCGTGAGCCCGCCGGGAGCGGGCGGCCTGCTACGGGACGCCGTGCATGGACAGCACCTCACGGACGCGATCCAGCGGAACGGCTTCAACGACCCGGCCGTTGCCCGCGGTGGTCTCGGCGGCAAAGAGCGAGTTGTAAATGGCCTCTTCCGTCGCCTCGATCACGGCCTGGGACAGCGCGGAGGTCTCCTCGTTGGACAGCTCCGTCCACGTCCACCGTGTCTGCCCACCGCGGGATCGCTCTGTCCGCAGCGGCACGGCGGAACCGGACCTGTTTGCCATCGAATGCGAGCGCGAGGACCTGGACGTGATCGGCCTCCCACGGCGCGGAGCTCCGCGGCGACCGATCACGAGGTCAAAATAGACATCCATGTTCGGGCCACTACATTGTTGGGCCCAGGCCACTCGCAATCGTGCGATGGGGTATCTGTACCGTTCCCAGATGTCTGGCCGTGGAGAGCTGGCGGGAGCTCAGGGCGTGTAACCTAGCGATCGGCATCGAAGGAGGCTGACCTCCCGCCGAGGCCCCCGGTGGAGGTCTATGCTCATGGGTGCAGGGCAGGCTGGCCGTCCGTCTCCGTCTCCGCCGCGTGCAAAGGGAGCTCGACGATGAACGTGGCGCCGGCGCCCGGCTTGCTTTCCACGCGGATGGTGCCGCCGTGCGAGGTCACGATCCAGCGGACGATGTAGAGCCCGAGGCCGAGACCGCCGAAGTTGCGGACCGACACGGCGCGCTCGAAGCGCTCGAAGATCCTGGCTTGATCCTCCTCCGCGATGCCGATGCCGTGATCGCGGACCACGAGGAGGGCTCGATCGGACTGCCCGCGCACGACGAGCTGGATGAGGTCGCCGGCGCCGTACTTCATCGCGTTCGACAGCAGGTTGATGAGGACCTGCTCCATGCGAGACGGATCCCAGCGCCCGACCACGGGCTCGTCCAGCTCGAGCTGAAGGCTGCAGCGTGCGCCCGCGAGCTGCTGGCCCATCCGCTCGACGACCTCGCGCACCAGGGCCGCCAGATCGACCGGGGCGCGCGCGAGCGTCAGCCGCCCGGCGTTCATGCGGGTGACGTCGAGCAGCTCGTTGACCAGGTGTCCGAGCCGCGCGATCTGGCGATTGAGGACCTGGAGCGTGGCGTCGATCCGCTCCGGGGCGAGCTCCGCGCGCTGGTAGCGGCGCAGCAGCCGCTCGAGGAGGTGGGCCTGGATCGTCAGCGAGGTGAGCGGGGTCTTGAGCTCGTGGGAGGCGACGAGGAGGAACTCGTCCCGGCGCTCGATCGCCTGCTGGGCCTCGGTGAACAGACGGGCATTGTCGAGCGCGAGCGCCGCACGGCTCGCCAGCTCGTTGGCCAGCAACAGGTCGGCGGGCCCGTAACGGCGCTGGGGCGCGGTCGCCAGCAGGGTCATGACCCCGAAGCACCGGTCGCGCGCGAGGAGCGGAACCCGGAGGAATGCGTGGATGCCGAGCTGCTGCAGGAGGGGCTCGGCGCGGAGGTCGCCCACCTCGGGCCGGACCGGCGACGCGGCCGCCAGCGGTCGCAGCGCGTCCATCACGGCGCCGGCGAGCTCGGCCGACACCCCTGCGGAGACCGTGTGTCCCGGGGCGCCGGGAGCGAGGTGCACGTCGATGACGCACTGGTCGGCCAGCTCGGGCACCGGGAGCTGCGCCATGCTCTCGAGGGTGGCGCTGTAGCCGAGGGCCATCAGCTTGTGGCTCGCCTCGGCCAGGAAGCGCTCGGCCCGCTCGGCCCGCTTGCGCCCGGTGATGTCCGTAGAGATGCCGCAGAGCACCCGGGGCGTAGGACCCCCGCCGAGAGGGAACTTGACGGACAGGAAGGTGTGCGGCCCGTCCTCCAGCAGCAGCTCCTCCTCCCACTCCATCGGCACGCCCGTCTCGAGCACCTTCCGGTCGTGGTCGTCGATGGCCTCGGCGACCGCAGCAGGCAAGAGCTCGGCGTTCGTCTTTCCGAGGATCTCCTCGAACGGCATGCCCAGGATGCTGCCCAGCTGCCGGTTGGCGAGCAGATGCCGGCCCTCGCGATCCTTCAGGTAGATGGCCGCCGCCGAGTTGTCGACGATGGCCTGGAGGGTCGCCTGGTTGGCCTGGAGGTCCCCCTCCGCCCGCCGTCGCTCGGCGTTCTCCTGCTCCAGCTCGGCGTAGAGCATCGCGTTCTCCAGCGAGATGGCCGATTGCGAGGCGAGCAGCTCGATGACGCTGAGCCGCCCGGGGGTGAAGGCGCCGGTGACGAGGTTGTTCTCCAGGTAGAGCAGGCCGATCAGCCGGGCCTGGCGCACGATCGGGAGGCACAGCACCGATCTCGGGCGCTTGCAGCTGAAATACTCGTCCTCCATGAAGGGGTGACGGGCGGCGGCGTCGTCGAGCAGCACGCGCTCATGGCTCCGGCGAACGTAGTTGAGGACGGACTGCGGCAACGCGGCCGAAGGCGCCTCGTCCGCGTCGAGCAGCCGTACCGCGCCCCCCGGCGTCGCGATCGCCGCGAGCCACAGGCGCTCATCCCGGACCAAAACGATGCTCCCCTCCTCGGCGCCCGCGTGCTCGATCACGATGCGCAGCAGCGTCTCGAGCAGGCGCGAGAGCTTGAGCTCGCCGGAGATGCTCTGGGCGGCCTTGACCACCGACAGGACGTCGAACTGCTCGGCCCGCACGGCGAACGTGACGGTGGGGGCGATCGGCTTGCGCTCGACGAGGTGGGGGTAGCGCTGATCGAGCTGCTCCACCTTGGCGTGGGCGCCCCACGTGAAGTAGCGGGCGCGGGCCTTTCGCAGGTAGCTGTCGGCGGGTGTCGCGAGGCCGCGCGCGCGGTAGAACCCCGCGGCGAGCTCGCAGGCGATGGCCTCGTGCTGGACGAAGCCGCCCTCCCGCGCCGACGCGATCGCCTGCTCGTAGAGCCGGATGGCCTCCGGCTCGTGCCCCAGGAGCCGGGCGATCTCGGCACGGACCAGGGCGTGCTTGTGAAGGAAGTTGTCGGGGCCGCTCCTGGCCCACTCGCCGAGCTGCCGCTCGCACTCGAGGAGCTCCTCGGGGAGCGCCCGCAGCGGGGATGGCTGCGCCTCGTGCGCCTCGTCGAAGAGGGCCGCGAGCGCGAGCGCGCGATAATAGAAGCTCTCGGCAATGAGCGCGTGCGGACTGAACCTGGGGGCGTGCTCGGCGATCGCGCGGGCCGCCGCCGCGAGCGCCTCTCGGGGAGAGCCGAGCACGAAGAGCGCCTGCGCCTTCAAGCTGTAATAGAAGTCGCGAGCGGCCTCCAGAGCCCCACCCGCCTCCAGCCGCGCCTCGAAGGCCGGCGGATCCAGCTCGGACCCGTCCGGCATCGAGAAGCGGACCGGCCTCCCGCGCAGCGTCTGGATCATGGCGTGGCCGCCGAGGAGGGCGTTGTGCGGGAACGCGTAAGCGACCCTGCGCACGAAATCGAGGCGCTCTTTGACCTCGTGAAGCACGTCCTCCAGCGGCTCGCCAGAGAGCAGCGGGAACAGCGCGGCCCAGATGCAATTGAGGCACGCGTTGTTCAGATTACCGGACTCGACCGCGGCGCTGAAGCCGTCGCGCGTGTACGGATACGTCTCTCGGTAGTGGCGTGTCCAGAAGACGACATAGTGTAAGAGGATGACCACCACCGATTTCGTGGTGAGAAGGCCGCTCCCGTCCGCCAGGTCCTGGCCAAGCCTGCCGAACAGGTAAGCCTCCTGATATCGCCCGAACCTCGAGCTGATCACCATCGCGAAGGCGGCGTACGCGAGAGCGGAGTGCTCGGCGTTGCCGTGGCGCAGGCTGAGCTTGACCATGCGCAGGACGACGAGATTGTACAGGTTCGGGTCCACGAAGAACGCAGGGAGGGACACGCTCTGCAGCCCGCCCATCGTGGTCTTGATCTCCGGGTCCGTCATGGGGGGCAGGAGGATCAGGTCCTCGATGGCCCGATCGCCCAGGGCCTGCCAGACGCTCTCGGTCTCCTCCTCAATCTGTGCGTCGGTGGGGTGGAGCGGCAGATCAACGTCGCACGCGCGGAGGCGCAAGAGCCCGATCTCCACCGCGCGGGCGTATTGCCCGCGGGTGACATTCAGCGCGACGACGAGCTCGACGACGGCGGCCGTCTCGCGCCGGGTCCTCGCGCGATCCTGGAGCTCTCGCAGGCGCCGCTCGGCTTCCTCGAAGCTGCCGGTGATGTACGCGATGTGCGCGCGCTCGAAGGCCAGGTCGTAGGTCAGCTCGTGACGCGTCTCCCAAGAGGCCGGCGCGAGCAGCGAGAGGCCCGCGGCGAAGAGCGCGGCGGCGGACTCGAAGGCCGCGGCGGCCTTGGCCTTCCTGCCGGCGCGGAGGTTCAGCGCGGCGACCTCCTCCCGCTCCGCCTGGGAACGCAGAAGCGCGGCGCCGCGGTTGAGGTGGCCGACGACGTCGAAGAGCGCGTCGTCGCGCTCCTCCGCGCGTTGTGCCGAGAGGAGCAGCCGCCCGATCCGGAGGTGCATCTCGGCGAGCTGTCCCGCCGGGATGAGCGAGTAAGCGGCTTGCTGCACCCGGTCATGGAGGAATCGATAGGCGCCGTCCCGGCGGAGGAGCAGCCCCTCCCGCACGGCCTCCTCGAGCGCGTCGCGGAGCTCCGCCGCCGGACGGCTCGCGACCACCGCGAGCGTGTCGAGCTCCAGGCTGCTGCCGAGGCACGCGGCGAGCGTGAGCGCGTCCCGCGTCGGGCCGGAGAGCCGCTTCAGCTTGCCCGCCATCAGCTCGACGACGTTGTCGGTGAACCCCTTGTCGCGGATCGCGGCGATGTCCCACCGCCACCTGCCCTCCTCCACGTCGAAGGTGATGAGCCCCTCCTGGTGCAGCGCGATCAGGAACTGGAGCACGAAGAACGGGTTGCCGCCGGTCTTCTCGTAGACCAGCCGCGAGAGCGGCTCGGCCTGCCCTTCGGGCGCGTGGACCGTCTCGGCGACGAGCGCCCCGACATGGGTGGCCGAGAGCGGCTCGAGGACGAGCTCGGAGACAGCGGCGCCGCGCTTCCGCGCCTCGGCCAGCGTGAGCCGCAGCGGGTGCGCGGGGCCGACCTCGTTGTCGCGGTAGGCGCCGATCAAGAGGAGGTGCTCGGACCCGGTGTAGGTGGCGAGCTGCTCGAGCAGCTGGAGGCTTCCCGCGTCGGCCCACTGCAGATCGTCGAGGAAGAGCGCCACGGGGTGGTTCTTCTGGGCGCATGCCGAAACGAAGCGCTGGAGCGTTGCGTGGAGCCGGCTCTGGGCCTCGGCAGGCGGCAGCTCGGGCACGGGCGGCTGAGGGCCGAGGAGCAGCCCGAGCTCGGGGAGCACGTCAGCGAGCAGCCCGCCGCTTTCACCGAGGGCCTCCCGGAAACGCTGTCTCCAGCGCTCGACCTGCTCCTCGCTCGCGCTGAGGATCTCCTGAAAAAGCGCGCGGAACGCCTGATGGAAAGCGCGGTAGGGGACGTCCCTCGCGGATTGATCGAACTTGCCGGAGAGGAAGAAGCCTCGCTCCCTCACCACCGGCCGGTGCAGCTCGGCGACGAGCGACGACTTGCCGATGCCCGAGTAGCCCGACACGAGCACGAGCTCTGGCCGGCCCTGCGCCACCACCCGCTCGAACACGGCGAGCAGCGTCTCCCCCTCGCGCTCGCGCCCGTACAGCCGCTGTGGGACCTGGAACCGGTCCGAGAGATCGCGCCCACCGAGCGCGAAGGGCGGAATGGCGCCGCTCGCCCGCCACCGGGCGAAGCACTCGTCCAGATCGTGCCGCAGGCCCGCCGCGCTCTGGTAACGCTCCTCGGCGGCCTTGGAGAGCAGCTTGAGCACGACCGCGGACAGGAGCGGGGGAATCGAAGGGACGAGCGCGTGCGGCGGGACCGGCATCTGCGCGATATGGCAATAGACCCACTCGACGGGATCGCTGGCCCGGAACGGCAGGGCGTCCGTCAGCATCTCGTAGAAGACGACGCCGAGGGAGTAGAGATCGGTCCGCTCGTCGATCCAGCGGTTCATCCGGCCCGTCTGCTCCGGGGCCATGTAGGCCAGGGTCCCCTCGATGAGCCCGGCGTGCTCGAGGTGCTGGAGCTCGCGAGGTATCCGGGATGCGATCCCCAGGTCGGTGATCTTCACCTCGCCGGTGGCGGGGTTGTAGAGCAGGTTCTGGGGCTTGATGTCCTTGTGGATGACGTGGTGCCGATGCAGCTCGGCGAGCGCGGCGGCGAGGCGCAGGGCGAGGGGGAAGAAGCGCTCGAGCGGCATCGGGCCGTCGATAAAGTGGTCGAGCGAGCGGCCGCCGAAGTCCTCGAGCACCAGCGCCACCTGGTCGCCGAACGCCTCGATCGCGCCGGGCTTGACGACGGCCGACGTGTCGAGCGCCCTGGCGACCTCGTGCTCGTGGTGCAGCCGCCCGAGGGCGCGTGGGCTCGCGTGGTCGCGCCGCAGGACCTTGAGCACGACCGGCCGTCCGTCCTCCTCGCGCCGGGCCCGGTAGAGGATCGTGTCTGCCCCGGTGTGCAGGACCTCCAGCACGAGGTAGCGTGAATGAGCGGGCATAGGAAGCTCATCGAAACCCGGCGCGGCCTCCGAGGGGGCGTGTCGATCAGGATGTTGCCAAAAGCGCCGCGCTTCGCCACAGGCAAATGGCGGCGCGCTCTTGAGCCGGCTCGCCTGCGGCGCCGTCAACCCCGCCGGGAGCGACCGTACCGCTGCGGGACGCCGTACCTGGACAGCACCTCACGGACGCGATCCAGCGGAATGGACTCCACTTTACGGCCGTTCCCCGCGATGGTCTCGGCCGTGAAGAGCGAGTTGTAAATGGCCTCTTCCGTTGCCTCGATCACGGCCTCGAACAGCGCAGAGGTCTCCTCGTTGGCGAGTCCCGTTGTCGCGAGCCGCTTCGCGCCGGAGGGGCGCCGGACCGATCCGCTCGTCGAGAAGGCGACGGCGTAGTCGCCGGAGCCGCTCGCGGCGGAGGAGCCCGTGCGCGCCAGGCCCAGCATCGCGCGGGCGGCGAGGCGCCCGAGGTTGCGGTCGGACAGGGGCGCGTCCGTCGCGACCACGATCATGATCGAGCCGTCTCCCCGGTCCGCCTCCACCTCCGACCGGAAGGCGTACCGGCCGAGCTCCTTGCCGACCGGCGCCCCCATCACCTGCAGCACGCCGCCGAAGTTCGACTGGACCAGGACGCCGACGCAGGCCCCGCCGAGCGACGCGGGCAGCAAGCGCGACGCGGTGCCGATGCCGCCCTTCCATCCGAAAGCGACCGTGCCCGTGCCCGCGCCGACGCACCCCTCCGGCACGGGGCCCCCGCGCGCCGACGAAAGGGCCGCGCGCACGTGTTCGGCGGTGATCGGCCGGAGCCGGATCGCGTTGAGCACGCCGTCGTTGGTCTCGCCGACGACCGGGTTGAGCGAGCGCACCTCCTCCATGCCCGGCTGCGCCAGCATCCACGCCACGAGCGCGTCGGCTGCCCGGAACACGGACAGCGTGCTCGTGAGGAGGATCGGCGTCTCCAGCTCGCCCAGCTCACGGACCTGCGTCGAGCCGACGAGCTTGCCGAACCCGTTGCCCACGTGGATCGCGGCCGGGACCCGGTCGAGGTAGAGGTTCGCCCCGTGAGGGAGGACGGCGGTGACGCCGGTGCGGATCGCGTCGCCTTCGATCACCGTGGCGTGCCCGACCCGCACGCCGTCCACGTCGGTGATCGCGTTCAGCGGGCCCGGGGCGAAGATCCCGGGTGCGACCCCGAGATCACGGGCGCGCACGGCGCCCCCTGACGGCCAGCCGGGCTCGGGCGCGACGCGCGCGCGGCGTGCCTCGTCCGGGCCGCAGGCGCCCGAGCCTCCGCAAGGAGAGGGGCTCTGCTGGGCCATTGGCCGTGGCGTTCGCCCGGGTGGCGGGAGATGGCGAGTCGAGACGTGCGGTGTCCACGGAGATGCGGCGGTAACAACCTCCGTGCCAGGGGTGGCCGCGGGGGAGCGTGGAGACAGCGGCGCGGGAGCTCAGTCCCGTCGTCGCGCGGATACGACGTCCAGATCGCGTCGTCGACGACGGTCACCTCGCCGCGCAGCTCGCTGAGCGCGCCGATCCCGAACGCGTGCGGGCCCGGGACGACGGCGCCGATGCGCACGGCGGGCCCGGTCTGCCCCTCGTGCATGATCGCGCGGAGCGCGCCGAACGAGCGGACCGGCGCCGCGCCCGCCGCGCCCGACGCTGCAGGCGCGGGCATTCTTGCGTACGCCGGGCGCGCGGGCGCGCGGACGCCGGCGGCTATCCCTTGAGGCCCGGGGCCGGCTGCGTCCGCGCGAGCTCGTCGGGGTAGCGCTGGAACCACGCCGACAGCAGCAGCACCTCGTCGATCTCGCCGAGCGGCACCGGGGCGGCGGCGGGCTCCACGGGGCCGAACACGTCGGCCGCGAGCCGGTCGAGCGCGCGGTGCTCCTCGTCCGAGCGCGGCGCCGGGACCTCGGCGCGGACGCTGCCGCGCCGGACGAGGTACACCCTGTCGTCGCCCTCGTGGCCGGGGACGGTGTAGAGGAACGAGAGCGACTCGAGCGCGAACCGGAGCCGCTGGAGCTCGCCGCGCAGCGCCGTGAGGCGCTGGATCCGGTCGCGCAGCGCGGCGGCGCGCTCGAACTCGTCGCGCGCGCGGCAGGCGTCCATCTCGTCGCGGAAGCGGCTGATGGGGCCGTCGCTCCGGCCCTCGAGGAAGGCGCGGGCGAGCTCGACCCGGTCGCCGTACTCCCGCGACGAGCAGCCCGCGACGCAGGGGCCGAGGCAGCGCTTGATCTCGTAGCGGATGCAGCCGGGCGTGCGGGGCGCAAGCGAGAAGAGCGTCTGCTGATCGTTGAAGTGCATCGGCACGTCCTCGGCGCAGTCGCGCAGCCCGAGCGCGTTGGAGAGCGCGCGCACGGCCTCGCGGACGCGGCCCGCGCCCGTGAACGGGCCGTAGTAGAGCGCGCCGGGGTCGCGCGCGGGGCCGCGGACGACATGGAGCTTCGGCGCCGGAGCGCGCGTGACCTTGATGAAGGCGTAGCGCTTGAGGTCGCGCTTCATCGCCACGTTGAAGCGCGGCCACAGCCGCCGGATCAGCCTGAGCTCGGCGAGCAGCGCCGAGAACTCGCTCGGGCAGTACTCCCACGCGACGTGGCTCGTCTCCCGGAGGATGCGAGCGCCCTTCTCCTCGGGATCGCAGCGGAAATAGCCGAGCAGCCGCGTGCGCACGCGCTTCGACTTGCCCACGTAGAGGACGGAGCCGTCCTCACCGAACATCCGGTAGACGCCGGGCCGGTTCTCGGCGCCCGCCCGCACGAAGCTGCGGAGCAGCGCGAGCCGCTCTTCATCACGGGGTCTCTTCCGCGCCGGGAGTAGCGCCTCGCGCGACATCGCCCCATGTTCTTGCGACGCCGCGGCGGCCGCGCAAGGCGGGCAGCAGCGCGGGCGCCGCGGCGGCAGGCGAGCTCAGGAGATGTGGAGCGCGAGACCCACCCGGATTGGCAGTCGCCGCGCCGCGCGGCGCGCCGCGTCCGCTCGCCCGCGAAAGGCTTGGCAAACTGGCGCGCTTACTCCCTCCTACAGCTCGCTGAACCCGAGCACGACCCTCGACGAGAAGGAGACATCCCCATGAGAGCGCTTTGTTTCGCCGCGGCGTCCGTCGCCTTCATGATGTCCGGCTGTCAGGAGGGCGGGACCACCGGCAGCGCCGCCGGCACTGGCACCACCACCCCTGCGTCCGCTGCGCCCAAGGTGGGTGTCGCCATCTACAAGTTCGACGACACCTTCATGTCGTACGTGCGAAGGACCATCGAGGAGAGCGCCAAGGGCAAGGCGGATCTGAACGTCGTCGACAGCCAGAATCAGCAGCCCACCCAGAACGATCAGGTCGATCAGTTCCTCGTGCAGGGCTACAAGGCGCTGGCCATCAACCCGGTCGACCGGACCGCTGTCTCGGTGATCATCGACAAGGCCAAAGCCAGGAACGTGCCCGTCGTCTTCTTCAACCGCGAGCCCACGAAGGAAGACATGGGCAAGTGGGACAAGATCTACTATGTCGGCGCCAAGGCCGAGCAGTCCGGCACGATGCAGGGTGAGATCCTGGTCGACTACTGGAAGGCCCACCCCGAGGCCGACCGGAACAAGGACGGCAAGATCCAGTACGTCATGCTGACCGGCGAGCCCGGGCACCAGGACGCGCTCCTCCGCACCGAGTACTCCATCAAGGCCATCACCGGCGCCGGGCTCCAGGTGGAGAAGCTCGCCGAGGACACGGCGATGTGGGAGCGCGTCAAGGGACAGGAGAAGACGGCCGCCTTCCTCGCCGCCCACGGCGACAAGATCGAGGCCGTCCTCGCCAACAACGACGACATGGCGCTCGGCGCCATCGAGGCGCTCAAGGCCGCGGGGTACTTCACCGGCAACAAGTTCATCCCGGTGGTCGGCGTCGACGCCACCCCGCCCGCCCTCGACGCGATATCCCAGGGCACGCTGCTCGGCACCGTCCTCAACGACGCGAAGAACCAGGGCAAGGCGACTTACGAGATCGCCCATGCGCTCGCCACGGGCGCCGAGGTCAAGAGCACCGTCGCGCCGCTCGACGGCCGGTCCGTCTGGGTCCCGTACCAGAAGGTCACCAAGGAAAACTACCAGCAGTACAAGTGAGCTCTGAGCGCGCCCGCCGCGCGAGGCGAGCCTTTCCGCGGGGAGGACGCCGCGCGCGCCCCCCGCGGCAGGCGCTGTCGAGGCGCGGCCGCCGCCCTTTCCTCCGAGAGCACAGGAGGCCATCATGGCCGGAAGTGGCGCCCCCGTCGTACCATCGTTGAGTTCTGCTCCGCTGGATGACCGTGACCGGAGCTCCCCCGGGGAGGCCGGCTACGTCCTCGAGATGACCGGCATCTCCAAGCAGTTTCCAGGCGTGAAGGCCCTGGACTCGGTGAGCCTCAGGGTGCGCCCCGGCACCGTCCACGCCCTCATGGGGGAGAACGGAGCGGGCAAGTCCACGCTCATGAAGTGCCTGTTCGGCATGTACAGGCCGGACGCGGGCACGATCACGCTGGCCGGCAAGCAGGTCGCGTTCCAGTCGTCGCGCGACGCGCTCGACAGCGGTATCGCGATGATCCACCAGGAGCTCCAGCCGGTCCCGTACCGGAGCGTGATGGAGAACGTCTGGCTCGGGCGCTGCCCCGTCCGCGGCTTCGGGCCGTTCAAGCTGGTCGACCACAAGAAGATGCTCGCGGACACGCGGGCGCTCTTCGAGGAGCTCCGCCTGGACATCGACCCCACGACCTGGTTCGTGAACCTCTCGGTTTCGAAGCTCCAGTCGATGGAGATCGCCAAGGCGGTCTCCCAGCGCGCGAAGATCATCATCATGGATGAGCCGACCTCGTCGCTCACCGAGCACGAGGTGGAGCACCTCTTCGGTATCATCGACAGGCTCCGGCGCGAGGGCGTGGCCATCATCTACATCTCTCACAAGATGGAGGAGATCCTGAGGATCGCCGATGAGGTCACCATCATGCGGGACGGGCGGGGCGTGGGCACCTACCCGTCCTCCGAGCTGACGACGGCCCTCATCATCCAGCGCATGGTCGGCCGCGACATGACCCAGCGCTTCCCGCCGCGCGAGAACGAGCCCGGCGAGGTGGTGATGCGCGTCGAGGGGCTGACGTCGGCGGAGCCGAGGTCGTTCAAGGACGTGAGCTTCGACCTGCGAAAGGGGGAGATCCTCGGGGTGAGCGGGCTCGTGGGCGCCCAGCGCACCGAGCTGATGGAGGCCCTCTTCGGGCTGCGCCCGATCGCGAGAGGCCGTATCTCCCTCGGCGGCAAGGACACGCAGATCAAGAGCCCCATCCGGGCGATAGCGCGCGGGATGGCGCTCCTCACCGAGGAGCGGCGCGCGACGGGCATCTTCCCGATGCTCGACGTGTCCGACAACACGCTCTCGGCGAGCTGGCGCAAGTACAGGCGGGCGACTGGCCTGCTCGATCGCCGCCGCGCCGAGAAGGACGTGGAGCGGCTCGTCGAGGCGCTGCGGATCAAGACGCCGAGCACGCGCGCCTTCATCCAGAACCTGTCGGGCGGCAACCAGCAGAAGGTCATCGTCGCGCGGTGGCTCCTCACGAGCCCCGACATCCTGATCCTCGACGAGCCGACCCGCGGGGTCGACGTGGGCGCCAAGTACGAGATCTACTCGATCATCGCGGACCTCGCGAAGCGGGGGCGGAGCATCATCATGATCTCCTCGGAGCTCCCCGAGGTCCTCGGCATGTCCGACCGCATCATGGTCATGTGCGAGGGGCGGGTCACGGGCGTCCTCCCGGGAAAGAGCGCCACCCAGGAAGAGATCATGGCGCTGTCCACGCAGTTCATGTGAGCAACTCTCGCGTAGAGGAATTCAACCCATGGCAAGCAAGAGCGCTGGCGACGCCGCCCCGAGCCGCCTGACGGCCTTCAAGGAGTTCGCCAGCAGACAGGCGATCTCCCTGGTCCTCCTCGCGCTGGTCATCGTGATCGGCATCATGCGGCCCAGCTTCCTGAGCGTGGCCAACCTCATCAATATCCTCATGATCTCGTCGGTCCGCGTCATCATCGCGCTCGGCGAGGGGGGGATCCTGATCTCGCGCGGCACCGACCTCTCGGCGGGCCGCACCGTGGGGCTCGCCGCGGTCATCGCGGCCTCGCTCCTCCAGCGGCCGGACTACGCGAGCCGGATGTACCCGCACCTGGCCAGCCAGCCGGTGCTCCTGTGCATCGTCGCGGCGGTCAGCGTGGGCGCCGCGGTCGGGCTCATCAACGGGGTCGTCGTGGCGTTCCTCAACGTGCCGCCGTTCATCGCCACCCTGGGCACGATGATCATGGTCTACGGCGCCGCGTCGCTGTACGTCGACCGGCCGCCGCTCGGCGCGCAGCCGATCGGCGGGCTGCGGGACGACTTCACCAGCATCGGCACGGGCGCGATCCGCTTCGGCGGTGACTGGGCGCTGCCTTACCTCGTCATCATCGCGGCGGTGATCACGCTCATCGTCTGGGTGCTCCTCAACCAGACCCGCCTCGGCAAGAACATCTACGCGATCGGGTCGAACCGCGACGCGGCGGTCGTCTCGGGCGTCGACGTGCCGAAGACCCTCCTGCTCGTCTACCTCATGGCCGGCGCCCTCTATGGCCTCGCCGGCGCGCTGCTCGCCGCGCGCACCGGCGGCGCCACCAACAACTACGGCCTCATGTACGAGCTCGACGCCATCGCGGCCTGCGTCATCGGCGGCGTCTCGACCTCGGGCGGCATCGGGACCGTCGGCGGCGTCCTCACCGGGGTGCTCATCTTCGAGGTCCTCAACAACGGCCTCGTCGTCCTCGGGGTGTCAGCTTACTGGCAGCAGATCATCAAGGGCATCATCATCGTGGCGGCCGTCTCCGTCGATATCCGCAAGTACCTGCGCAAGCGCTGAGGCGCAGCGCTCGGTCGTGGTGGTGGCGCGGTGGTGGGCCGCCGGGAGGCGTCGCGCCGATCATCAATGGTCGTCCGGGGTCCTGATCGCGCGCACGAGCTTCTGCGCGCTCGCCATGCTGGAGACGACGCTGTGGTGCTGGACGGCCTTCTCGACCGCCGCCATGAGCCCCGACACGTCGCCGTTCTTGTCGAAATAGCCGAACGCCTTGTGGGTCGAGAGCAGGTCTTGCTTCTCGAGGATGTCCTGGAACGCGGTGTAGAAGATGATCGGCACCTTCGGGTACAGCGCCTTGATCTTCAGGTAGGCCGTGAGCCCGTCGATCCCCGGCATGCGGATGTCCAGGATGACCAGGCTGGTCATCTCCGTCACGCCGGCGATGCCCTCCTGAGCGCTCGCGTACAGGCGCACGTCGTAGTCGTGCCGCAGCGTGAACGCGAGCGCAGACCGCATGCGCGGATCGTCGTCGATCACGACCACGATCGGCCGCGCCTTCGGAGTCTCCTCCGGCGCCTGGTCCGAGGTCCCGCGAAAGCGCCTGGTGAATTTCGCCGATGTCATCTTGGCGCCTCCTCTCAATTCTCCGCGAGGTTCCGCTCGATGCGGCTGTGGGGGGTGCCGGCCGGCTGCGGCTGTCCGCGCGACATCGCGCGGGGGAGCCGGACGATGAACGTCGTGCCGCGCTCCGCGTCGCTCTCGACGGCGATCGTCCCGCCGTACATCGCGACGATGCGGGAGACGAAGCTGAGCCCCAGGCCAACGCCGGTCGTCGGCTTCGTCGAGAAGAACGGCTGGAAGACCTTCGAGAGGTTGTCGGGGGAGATCCCGTCCGCGTTGTCGCTGACGGTGAGGACCTGGAACTCCCCCTCGTCGACCGTCGCGATCCGCACCCGCCTGCCGCGGCCGTCGTCGACCAGGAGCAGCGCGTCGCGCGCGTTCAGGACGATGTTGTTCACGATGGAGTCGAAGTGCGACTCGTACCCGACGACCGCCGAGCCGCCCCGGAGATCGAGCTCGACCGACACGCCCTGGCGCGCGAACTCGTCGCGGTGCCGCGCCGCGACCGACTCGACGACGCGGCGGAGGCTCACAGCCTCGTTGCCGGCGAGCGCGACGCCGAGCTTCGAGTACTCCAGGATACTGTTCGTGACGCTCAGCGCGCGCGCCGTGCAGTCGCCCACCATGCAGAGCACGCTGTCCAGCGTCTCCTCGGCCCCCTCGAGCTCGCCCAGCCGGGCGAGGACCGCCTCGAGCTTGCCCTCGGGGATGTCGTCCTTGAGCAGGTCGAAGAGCTCGCCCAGCCGGGCTGCGTTCTTCGCGCACAGCGTCTCGCCGCCCCGGATCACGGTTCCGAGCACCATCGCGGCCCCGGAGAGGGCGTTGCGCATCTCGTGCGCGAAGCCGCCCGCCATCTGGTTCTCGACCGCCTCCCGCTCCAGCCGGACGATCGTCGCGTGCGCCTCCTCGAGCTCCGCCGTGCGCTCGCGGACCTTCTGCTCCACGCCCGTGTAGAGCCTCGCGTTCTCGATGGATATAGCCATCTGCGAGGAAAGCACCGTGAGCAGCTCGAGCCGCTCCCGGGTGAAGGTCCCGGTGGCCGTGTTGTTCTCGAGGTAGATGGCCCCGTGAAGGTCGTTGTGGTGGACGATGGGCGTGCACAGCACGGACCTCGGGCGGCGCTGCGCGACGTAGTCGTCGCGCTGGAACTGCCGGTCCGTCGAGGCGTCGGCGAGGACGACGCTCTGGCCCGTCCGCGCGACGTACTGCACGATCCCGGCCGACACGAGCGGGCGAGCGCGCGCCGCGGCCTCGTCCAGGGGCAGCCCCGGGAACCTCGCTTCGTCGCAGCCGTCCGTCCAGTCGACCTCGACCTCGACCCGCAGGCCGTCGCTGTCGCGGAGCACGAGGCAGCCGCGCCGGGCGCCGGCGTTTTCCATGGCGACCGACATCAGCTTGGTGAGGAGCCGGTCGAGCACGATCTCCCCGGAGATCGCCTGCGCCGCCTTCAAGACCGTCCTCAGGTCCAGGCGGGATGCGCCGAGCGAGGTCGTCGTGACGAACGTCCGCGAGGGCGGGACCTCCGGCGATCGCTGCGAGAGCGCCTCGCGCGCCGCGAGCTGCGGATACCGCTCCTCTAGGTCCTGCGTCTTGCGGACGGCGCCCCAGAGGTTGTAGTGATAGCACGCGTCCGAGAGGTACACGCGCGCGAGCTTCTCCTTCCCCTGCGCGAGCCAGAACCGCCCCGCCAGCTCGCAGGCCACCGCGGCCTCGTGCACGTAGTCGTGCTCCGACGCGGACGCGATGGCGCGGTCGTACAGATCGAGGGCCTCGGCCGGCCGGCCGTCGAGCCGCGCGAGCTCGGCCTCCACGAGCAGGTATCTATGCAGGAAGTTGCTGGCGCACGTCTCGGACAGCGCCCTGAGCTTCGCCTGGTTCTCCGACAGCTTCGCGCGGTAGCGCTCCTTCTCTTCCGGCGAGGCCGCCGGGTAGAGCGCGGTCATGGCAAGCGAGTAATAGAAGGTGTGCATCGGCGTGAACACCTTGCCCGTGCTGGCGCCGAGGGTCGGCTCCGTCTCGGCAGCGTGCTTGTAGGCGAGCTCGTATTCGCCGAAGACGAAGTAGAGCATGGCCTGCGCCGTATGGATGTAGTTGACGGTGTTGAAGTTCCTTGTCGCGTACAGGCCGGGGAGCACGCGCTCGGCGTCGAAGAACTCACCCTCGATCTTCGCCGCGTGCTCGGACCTGCCGCTGAGGTTCCGGATGACCTGCCGCCACACGCTGAGCTGGTTGATGACCTGCTCTTGCTTGAACCGGAAGACCTCCTCGATGTGCCTCTCGAACATCGACTCGAGCTCCAGGAGGTTCTGCCCGGAGACGGCGCCGCAGACGAAGCCGTTGATCAGGCAATACGCGGCGCTCTCGGCGTCGCCGTTCTCGGCGTAGCTCAGGTACCCCTCGATGAGCGGCGCCTGGCTCTCGCGCGCCGGACGGTAGAAATGCCGCGAGAGCCCGTAATAGAAGTTGTAGACGCTCGCCTTGTAGAGCGGCTCGTCCCGGCGCCGGTGCACCTCGATCGCCAGCTCGCCGAACTGGGTTCCCGACTTGATGTCGCCCACGCCGGCGTTGACGAGGACGCTGAACGCCGCGAGCGCGTAGGACGAGAGCGGCGACTCGCCGTGATCCATCGTCAGGTCCAGCGCGCGGCAGATGAAGAGCCCGAGCATCTCCGGCGCGGCGAAGTACGACGCGTGGATCGCGCGCCGCAGGATCACGAGCGCCGCCTGCTTCGAGGCGTCCGTCATCGGGGGGAGCCGGCCGAGGCGCTCGAGGCCGAGCTCGGCGACCTGCCTCGTCGTCCTCGTGTAGGCGTCGAGGAAGTCCTGCGTGCCGGGGCTCGCGGGGAACGTCTCTCCGAGCTGCGCGAGCGCCTCCACGGCGATGTCCACGGCCTTCCGGAACTCCGCCTGGGTGTGGTGATAGAGGATCAGCAGCTCGTAGAGCTTGCTCCTGCTGATGACGTCGTGGATCTCGCACAGGGCCGCGTCCACGAGCTCCTTCATGGCGCGCCAGTCGGCGTTCATGCACGCCGCCTCGGCGGCGCCGACGTGGAGCGCGCTCGTCAGCGCGTGATCGCCCTGCCACGCGCCCGCGGGCAGGAGCGAGAGGCCGCTGGCGAAGTAGCCGCGCGCGGCGTCGAAGGCGGCGGAGAGCAGCGCGCGCCGGCCCGCGAGCAGGTTCAGCTCCGCGAGGCGCCTGCGCTCGGCGGCGTCGCTCAGCAGGTCGGCGCCGCGGTTCAGGTGGTAGACGATGTCGAAGACCTTCTCCTCGGGGTCGCGGCCGCCCAGGCTCCGCAGGAGGAGCCGGCCTATGTCGGCGTGGAGGCCGCTGCGCTCGTCCTCCTCGATCATGGCGTACGCCGCCTGCTGGACGCGATCGTGCAGGAACCTGTAGTCCGGGAAGACGAGCGGCGCGGCGAGATCGTCGGGCGCCGCGGGCTCCATCGGGGACAGCGGGACGATGAGGCCCTCGTGCAGCGCGGGCAGGAGGTGCCGGTAGGTCTCGCCGCGCGTCTCCTCGCGGATGACCGCGAGCCTGCCCAGGTCGAAGCGGTTGCCGAGGCACGACGCCGACATGAGCGCCCGCTGCGTGTCGCCGGGGAGGCCTCGGAGCTTGCCGATCATCAGGTCGACGACGTTATCGGTGATGTTCCTGGACTCGATGTACTCGACATCCCACGTCCACGCCGCGCTGCCGGCGTCGTACCGCAGGCACCCGGTCTGGTGCAGCGTGCGGAGGAACTCGTTGACGAAGAACGGGTTGCCGCCGGTCTTGCGCGCGACAAGCGCGGCGAGCGGCGTGACCGCCGCGGCCTCGGCGCGCAGCGCGTCCGCGAGCATCCGACAGACCATCTCGGTGCTGAGCGGCCCCGGAGAGATCTCGCGCACCCGACCGACCGCCCCTTCCCGCCGCAGCGCGGCGATCGCGGCCGACAGCGGGTGAGCGGCCCCGACCTCGTTGTCTCGGTAGGCGCCGATCACGAGCAGGCCGCGCAGCTCGGCGTCCGTCATCAGGAGCTCGATGACCCGGAGCGACGCCGCGTCGGCCCACTGCAGGTCGTCGAGGAAGACGGCCAGCGGGCGCTCGGCGTCGCAGAACACGCGGACGAAGTTCCGCAGGACGCGCACGAAGCGGTTCTGTGACTCGGCGGGCCCGAGCGCCTGGACGGGCGGCTGCGCGCCCACGACGAGCTCGATCTCCGGGATCACGTCGACGAGGACCTGCCCGTTCACCCCGAGCGCCGCCTTGATCTTCGAGCGCCACAGCGCGAACTGCGACTCGGGCTCGGCGACGATCTGCCGCACGAGGTCGCGGAAGGCGCTGGTGATCGCGCTGTACGGCGTGCTCCGCTGGAGCTGGTCGTACTTGCCGGCGACGAAGTACCCGCGCACCTCGGTGATGGGCTTGTACAGCTCGTGCGCCAGCGCGGACTTGCCGACCCCCGAGTACCCGGCGATGAGCATCAGCTCGGTGCCGCCCCGCGCGACGCGGTCGAACGCCTCGAGCAGCGCCTGCACCTCGCGCTGGCGCCCATAGAGCTGCTGCGGGATGCGAAGCTCGCCGGAGGCGTCGGCGAGGCCCAGGGGGAACGAGGAGACCTCGCTCGCGGCCCCGAGGCGCGCCTGGCACGCCACGAGATCGTGGAGGAGGCCGGTTGTGCTCTGGTAACGGTCCTCGGCCGTCTTCGCCATGAGCCTCATCACGAGGTCCGACAGGGCCTCCGGCACGCTCGGGCATTGCGCGCGCGGCGGGGCGGGATCGCGCGCGATATGGCAGTGCACGAGCTCCATGGCGTCCTTCGCGCCGAACGGCGGCACGCCCGTGAGGAGCTCGTAGAAGGTGGCCCCGAGCGAGTAGAGGTCGGTGCGATGGTCGAGCGACCGGTTCATCCGACCGGTCTGCTCGGGGGAAATGTAGGCGAGGGTCCCCTCGATCACCGCGGGGCTCTTGATCGACAGCTCTTCTCGCGAGAGCCGTGTCGAGATGCCGAAGTCGATGATCTTGATCGTTTCCGTCTCACGGTTGAAAACGATGTTGGACGGATTGATGTCCTTGTGTATAATTCTGCCCTCATGGACATCGTGGAGGGCGCGCGTGATGCCGATCGCAAGCGGGAGGAAGTCGGCGGCGCCGAACCGGCCGCTTTGCGCGAGGTGGTGCGCCAGCGAGTGGCCGCCGAAGTCCTCGAGGACGAGGAGGAGCCCTCTCTCGTGTCTGCACAGGTCGAGCGCCCGGACGACGCCCGGCGCATCCAGGCCGCGGAGCACCGCGTATTCGTGCCTGTAGCGCGTGAGCTCCGCCTGGCTGGGATAGTCTGAGCGCAGCAGCTTGAGGATGACGGGGCGCCCGTCGCCGGCGCTCCGGCCTCGGTAGACGAGCGAGTTGCCGCTCTCGTAGATCTTGGCGATCGCTTCATATCCGGAGATCGTCAACATCACTCCCCTTGACTGACGTGGCTGTGCTCCGGCGCTGTTCGACGCGGTCGAGCCCCGGAGCACGGCGTGGCCGGCGGCGGTTGTGTCCGGGATGATACCACGAAGATACTTCGCCGCTCGATGAGTCTCGCTGCGGGGGGTGCGTGATGTGCGCTGCTGGAGACAACCCGACCGTGCAGGGGGAGGGGGGCGAGGTGGGTGAACCTGCGCGCCTTTCGCCTTTGACGACGCCGCTCGAGCGAGGGCCAGATTACCGTCGTTGTGTCGCGGTGCTCCGGCGGAGCTCGCCTCGGATGCCTCCCCGGACGCGAGCGCGAAGGGGGGAGTCGATCGAGCATTCATGCTCATCATGGAACGCTTGCGCTGCAAAGCGTCCGGGAAGTAGCTTGATGCGCTCCATCATGCTGGCCGCGCGCGCGCTGTCGACCGAGCCGATGATCGGGAGCACCAGCACCCCCTCCCAGACCCGGATGATCGGCGTGGACATGGCCTGCATCTCCGCGCCCTGCTGGCGCACGAGGTCGAGCTGCGCGCGCAGCTCCTCCTCGACCTCCTGCGAGCTCCGCTTCTGGAACTGCTCCAGCGTCGCGAGCCGCCCCTCGTACTCGTCGGCGGCGGACGCCGCCTCCTTGAGCTCCCGCTTCAGCTTGCGGATCTCGTTCTCGAGCCCGCGGATGGCGCGCGCCGCCTCCCTGTGCCTGTCGGCGAGCAGGCGCACGAGCGGCGTCGCCTCCTCCGCGGCGAGCCGCGGGCAGCCGTCGCACGTCGTGAGCCTGTCCAGGAAGGTGGCGAGCGGTACCGGCGGCGCGCCCTCGGCGCGCTCGAGCGGGCAGTGTTCACAGGGCATGATCAGGCTCGCAGCAGCGCCACGGTGAAAGTCACCTCGTGGTACAGCGACAGCCCGTCGACGGGGCAGATCTCGCCGTAGCAGAAGAAGCCTATCTTGGGCACCTCCGGCCCGAGCCGGCGGAAGAGCGCCTGGACGTCTTGCCGGGCCGACGCCCTCGACCTTGAAGGTCCTGAACTCCACGTCTTGCGAGCAGAGCCCCATCGCCGTGATCGAGCCGCTCAGCAGCTCTTCGCTGTTGATCTCGCCGGCGGCCGAGCACCCGGCGAGCTGGGTGCCCGCCGGGAGGCGGCTCCACAGCCCCTCCAGCACCTGCTTGCCGTCGAGGCTGGCCGGGACGAAGAGGATGACCAGATCGGGAGAGCGCCGCAGCCGATCGAGGAGCTCCAGGGCGGCCAGCCTGCCTGCCTCCCGGGCGTCATCGTGTACGATGGATACGGTGGTCGCTTCGATCATGCCTGTTTCGCCTCGGAGCCGATCACGGTAGCGCTCCGCGCGAATTCGACGCAAGCGACATCGCATGACGCAAGAGGTGAGTCGTGGGTAGCAGGCGAGCCCACGATCGCCGCTGATCGCGCAAAGCGAGATGGGCTGTGGGGAACGCGGCCACGGGCGCGTCGCGTCGTATCGTATCGTCTACTCCGCGTGCTCGGCGAGCGCGCGCTCCGGGGTGGCGCGCGCGGCGCCCTGGTACGCGCCGCCGCGCCGCGACGGCGGCTCAGGCGGCGCTCTCGGCCTGCCTGAGCTTGCCCTGCGCGGCGCCGGCGCCCTCCGCGGCGCCCGCCTCGACGCGGGCGCGGAGCATCGGGCGGAACGCCGCGCGGTAGGCGAAGGCGAGGTAGATCTCGAGGGCGAGCACGAGCCAGGCGACAGGGTTCCCCGGCGCGAGGAAGGTGTGGAAGGCGACGATGTTCACGACGATGGGCGCGAGGAGCGCCAGCGCGAGCGGGACGTAGCGGTTCGAGAGCAGGAGCGCGCCGGCGACGACCTCGGTCCCCTTGAGCAGCGGGAGCATGTACCCGCTCGCGGCCAGCGCGCCCGCGAAGCTGGCGGCGGCCTCCGGCGCCGGCGGGTGCGGCATGAGATGCAAGAAGCCGTCGAGCCCGAAGACGAAGAACACGAGCCCTTGAAGCGTGCGGGCGGCGGCGGGAGCAAAACGTTTGACGTTGATCATGACGAGCCTCGCTGGGTGAGGCGGGCTCGCGCGGCCCTGCTGGCCGCCGCGCCCGCCCCCTTTCTATGGGCGCTGGTGCGCCCCGGTGCTATTGTGCAACAGCTCAACTCAGCGTTGCGTCCTGGCAACCTCACCGGCGCAGCTTGACGCGATCGACCCGACCACCGCCACCCCCAGCCCCGTTGAGGTCCCGCATGCCTCGCCCCCGCGCGGCAGCCCGAGCGCAATGCCCCCGGGCGCCCCAGCTCGACGAGATCGCTGCGTTCGCCAGGGTGGCGGAGCTCGGCTCGTTCACGGCCGCTGCCGCGCAGCTCGGGGTTCCGAAGTCGACGGTGAGCCGCGCGGTGACGCGCCTGGAGGAGGGCCTCAAGGTGCGGCTGCTCCAGCGGTCCCCGCGCGCCGTCGCGCTGACCGACGCGGGCCGCCGGTTCTTCGGCGACGTGGCGCCGCACATCGCGGGGCTCCGGGACGCGGCGCAGGCGCTCGACGCGTACCAGGGCCAGCCTCAGGGCCTGATCCGGCTCAGCGCGCCGCCGGACGGCGGGGAGTCGTTCCTGGGGGAGATGCTGGTCGAGTTCGCGGCGCGGTATCCGCTGCTGACCGTCGAGGTGGACCTCTCCTCTCGCCGGGTGGATCTGCTGCGCGAGGGCTTCGACCTGGCGATCAGGGCGATGCGCGAGCTCCCGGACTCGTCGCTTGTCGTGCGCAAGCTGTTCGACTCCGACGTTCAGCTCTTCGCCGCCCCCTCGTACCTCGCGCGCCGCGGCTTGCCTCGCGCGCTGGAGGAGCTGGCCGACCACGAGCGCGTCGTGTTCCTCCCCGACGCCCGTCGCGGCCAGTGGCCTGTCGACGACGCGCGCTCGGTGCGCGACGCCATGGCGACCGGGCGCATCGCGACGGACAACTTCCAGCTCATCCGCTCGGTGCTCCGCGCGGGAGGAGGCATCGGGCCGCTCCCGCGCGTCCTCGCCGCGCCCGACCTTGCGATCGGGCGCCTCGTCCACGTGCTGCCCGAGTGGTCGCAGCGCGCCGGGACGGCGTACCTCGTCTACCCGAGCGCGCGGCACGTGGCGCGCAACGTGGCGGTGTTCCGCGACTTCGCGCTCGCCTGGGCGAAGCGGCTCGCGTGAGCGGAGGTTGACGCTCGCCACGTCCAGCAGGTCATCGCTGCAGCTGCGCGACAAGCTCCTCGAGGCGGTCGTAGCTGAGGCCCGCGCCTTCGGCCATTCCGGTCCCCATGACGATGTCGCGCACCTCCAGGGACGGATAGCGCACCGTGGCCGTCATTCGCGTCTTGCCGCCCTCCTCGGTGAGTACCGTCGTCACCACGGAGACGGTGTCCGGATAGTCCTCGAAGATCTCGGTGAACACGAGCCGGCTCGGCGGCGTGATCTCCTTGTATTCGCCGTGGAAGGCGGCCTCGCCCTGCGGGTGGCGGTTCACGAAGCGCCATTTGCCGCCCGGGCGGAGGTCGATCTCGCAGACGGGCACCGAGTAGCCCTCGTTGAGGCAGCCCCACCACCGCTTCACGTGCTCGGGCTTCGTCATCACGTCGAACACGAGCTGCCTCGGCGCGTTGAACAAGCGCGTCATGCAGATCTCCTTCTCCGAGGGCGTCGTGACCTTGAAGCTATCCCTGTTCGCCGCGCTGCCTACAACCATGTTCCTCACTCCTTTGCTGTCGGTTCGTTCGCTGTCAGTTCTTGCAGGTACTTGTCCAGCCGGTCGAGCCGGCCTTCCCAGAGGTGCCGGTAGTGCTCGGCCCAGTCGGCCACTTCCTTCAACGGTCCCGCTTCGAGCCGGCACCGCCGCCACTGCGCGTCTCGCCTCCGCTCGATCAGCCCCGCGCGCTCGAGCACCCGCAGGTGCTTCGACACGGCGGGCATGCTCATGTCGAAGGGCTCGGCGAGCTCGGTGACCGAGCATTCCCCCGTGGCGAGGCGCGCCAGGATCGCCCGGCGGGTCGGATCCGCCAGGGCGGCAAACGTGGTGCTCAGCTGATCGGTCGGCATGTGGATTTAACCGATTGGTTAATTAACCTGTGGGTTAAATACGTCGCGGCCCCGCCATTGTCAAGGAAGAACCCGCCGGTGGCGCAGCGGCGCGGCGGCGCGACCCGGGGCCCGGGCTCGCTCCCGGGGGGATCGCGCACATCGGCCCACAGCGGCGGAGGGCCGGGGATCGGCTGGTCGATGGAGGGTCGATGAGCAGCAGGTGCCGGCGGCGACCGTCGGCGTCATCGCCTCGACGGTCGGCGCGCACCGGCCGCCGTCACCGTGGCGGCGACGCAGCGCGCTGCCCTCAGGCCTTGAGGCTGGCGAACGCCTGGGCGATGCGCAGGCCCGCGTGCGGGCGGGTGTACATCCGCTCCATGTAGGCCAGGAGGTGCGGGAAGCCGTCGAGCAGCCGGGCCTCCTTGGCCCAGTCGAGCGTGTAGGCCACCACGATATCGGCGACCGTCAAGCCATCGCCGACGACGAACTGCCGCTGTTGCATGTGCTTCTCCAGCACCTCGGCCATCGCCTTGAAGTCCTTGCCGGCGAGGACAACCTCGGCGGGCAGGCGCTGGTCCTCCGGATACAGCGCCGTGTGACGAGCGATGCGCCACAGCGGTTGCTCCAGCTCGGTCGCCGCGAAAAGGAGCCACCGGTAGACCTGGGCTCGCTGCTGGAGATCCGCGGGGAGCAGACCCTTCTCGGGGTACTTCTCGGCCAGGTAGAGGACGATCGCGACAGATTCGGTGAGCACGAGGTCGCCGTCGACGAGCGCGGGCACCTTGCCGGCAGGGTTGATCTCGAGGAACTCCGGGCTGCGGTGTCCGCCGGCCCTGAGGTTGACGGTGATGGATTCGAACTCCACGCCAAGCTCCTGGAGCACCCAGCGAGCGCGGATTGAACGGGTAGGTGCGAACTCGTATAGCTTCATGATACCTCCACCGCCGGCGCGCATCGCGGCCGATCGCGATCCTTCAACTCGACGGGTCTCGAAGCTACCACACCTCGACAGGCCGCTGTCGGCGAGCCGCAGCCCCTGCTCTCCGACACAAGACGATCTCGACGCGCTCCCCGCCGATCACGAGAGCGACCGCCTCGCCCTGGAATCCTGTCCCACCGCACAGATCCCGGACCGCGCGAGTTCCGCGGGTCAGAACTCCTGCCAGACATCTGCCTCGCGAGCGGAGAGAGAGTTCAACGCAAAGACGCCAAGAGCGCAAAGACGCAAAAATGCACGAAGTTGATTTTTCTATTGCGCCTTTGCGCCTTTGCGCCTTTGCGTTAAATTCTCTCTCCGGATTCCTGGCCGGACTCCTGGGGGTGGAACTACCTCCCTTCCGGCGCCGGCCCCCGGAAGGCGTCGAGCCCCGCGATCGGCTCCAGCTTCACCGGGCGCCCCTCGCGCGCCGAGGTGTAGATGGCCTCCATGAGGCGTACATGTAGACGACATCGACAGCCTTGTTGTCCTTCAGGCGGTCGAACGTCTGGTAGCTGTAGACGCTCTTCGGGTCGATCCCGTACTGCCCGGCCACCTGCGCGGCCTTCTGCGCGTCTCCGCTCACGAGCGCCGTGGGCCGAGCATATTTGCACTGGCCGAACGCCGGGAGGATCTCCTCCAGCGAGAGCCGCCCGAGGCCCACGATGGCGTACCCGACGCGCTTGTCCGGGGCGAGCGGGGCGGGCATCTCCTCGGATTCGCGCTCGGTCGGCGCCATGAGGCGCGGCAGCTTGACGGGCGCGGGCGAATCCGGCGACGCGCCCGCGTTGCTCTCGGCCCTGGCGCACGCGGCGCCCAGCTTGGCCATCGCGCCCGCGACGGCGACCCCGCCGGCCGTCCGCAAGAGGCCGCGCCGGGAAACCTTGTCCGCCAGTTCAACCATCGAGTCGCTCCTTGTCATGGAAGGGCGCTCGGACCCCTCCCAAATTGCCACGGGCATTCCGCCCCAGGGCGTGACGTGCTGGCCGCGCGCGCGCCACGGCGGCGCGCATCCCTGCTCGCCTCACCGCGCGCTGGCCACCCGCATGACCCGCGCGCCTCAGCCGGAGTTGCTGAGCTCGTAGGCGCCCGCGCACGCCGCGCCGAGGGCGATGCCGGCGAGGTATCCGCCGATCGCGTCGGTCGACCAGTGCCGGTCGAGCACCAGCCGACCCACGCCGGACGTGGCCGAAGCGAGCGCGAGCGGCACCACCACCCAGGGGCCGGCGAGGTCCTCGCGCACCAGCACGTAGCCGCCCGCGATCGCCACGGCGGTCGTCTCGAGCGCGTGGCCGCTCGGGAAGCTCTGCTCCCAGGGCTCGTGTCGGCCCGGGGGAGGGGCGCGACGCTTCACCGCGCGGTCGAGGATGCGGCTCAGCGCCGCGGCCCCGAGCGAGGCGCCCGCGATCGCCAGGGCGCCGCCGTTCCTGCCCTGCCGCCGCAGCGCGCCGGCCGCGAGCAGCGACAGCGGGACGTGGACGTACCACTTGCCGAGCGGGCCCGAGCCCTCCGCCGCCTTCTTCAACGCGCGTCTCGCCCGCTTCTTCAGCTTGCGCCGCGCGCGCTTGTCCAGCTTCCACGTCCTGCGCTCGGTCACGCGGCCGGCGAGCACGCCAAAGCCCAGCGCGGCCGCGACCGCCGTGCCGAGCAAGGCCATCGCGGCGACTTCGTTCTTCCGCATCGTTGCCCTCACGTGAGCCGATCGCCCGCCGGAGCGGCGGCTGGCTCGATGTCCGTGCCGGGCTGCGATGCAGCGGCGATGCCACGCGGCTTTCGGGCCGGCCACACCTCGCCCTCATCGGGCAGGTTCCCGCGCAACATGTCGGGCACGCCGGAGATCGATAATGACGGCGGCCCTGGCGGCTCAAACGCCAGTCGGCGGCGTCGGTGGAGCCGGCGGAAATCGACCGAAATTGACGGAAATTGACGGAGAACGAAGGGAACTGCGGGCGCGACGCATCGCCGTGTTCCGCGCGGGCCGCGGCTTGGATACGCTGTCTCACGAGCTCGCTCGCCTCGCGCCTGGATCCGGGGCCGAGCACGCTTCCTTCGAGGCTCCGCACCCGCCATGTACCGCATCGCCGCGTCCCGCCCGCCCGAGTCACCCCGCGAGTGGCAGCTCATCGTCGAGGCCTACCTGTACGAGCACCTCGGCGTGCCCGAGGCCTGGCTCGCGCGCGTCGGCGGCACCGTCGCGTTGCTCCTCGGCGCGCGGGTGCTCGTGCCCGAGGACCACGGCGAGCAGCGCGCGCGCCTCTTCGACGACCTGCGGCGGGTCGCGGGTCAGCCGCCGCCGCTCCTCGCGCCCAGCTCGTTCGGCCTGGAGCGCGTCTACGCGCCGGGCGACGCGGAGGCCGCCCCGCGGCACGTCGCGGTCTGCCCCTGGCCCGACGCGGCGGGCATGACGCTGGGGGGCATCGCGCGCTACCTCCCGGGCTCCCGCTTCGAGATCGGCGCCGCGGTAGAGGTCGCCGCGCAGCTCGCGCGCGTGCGGCTCGCCGTGCCTCACGCCGACTTCACGCACGCGCGCGTCCTCGTCTTCGAGAGCGGCGAGGTGCGCGTCGCGCCGCCCCTGCCCGAGACGGAGCGCTCGGCCATGCTGAGCTACACGGGGCTCGAGTACCTCGACGCCCTGGGGATGAGCGCCTCGTCGTTCGCGGCCTCCGAGCCCGGCTTCGGCGTCGCGTCGGCGCTCTTCGAGCTCGTCACCGGCCTCGGCGAGGCGGGCGCCGAGGCGAAGCGCCGGTTCATGCTCGGCGTGGGCGCGACGCAGCCCGCGCCCCCGCGCCACCCGCTGCCGTCGGACCTCGGGGTGCACGACCGCGAGGTCGACGAGCTCGTCGCGCGGGGCACGTCGGGCGAGGCCCCGCTGCCCGAGCTCGCGCAGGCGCTCGCCGCGCTCAGCCAGGCGCTCGACGGCGCGGCCGCGCTCGGGCGCGCCGTGCGCGCGAGCGTCGCCGCGGCCGCGGCCGCGCCGCCGCACGAGGGGACCCGCGAGGGGCGGAGTCTCTACATGCTCTTCCCCGATGTGCAGGCGCTCCCCGATGGGGCCGGCTGGCCCGGGGCAGCGCCGTGACGGCGCTGCAGCGCGGACCGCAGCGCCGCGGCGTTAACCGCAGCTCGGGACCTCGTCCAGGCTGAAGAAGACCTGCTTCCCCATCGAGCGGGAGAGCTCGACCATCTCGTCGGCTCCCTTCGACGGGCCGCCGATCCGCAGGCAAGCGTCGCAGCGAGCCACGAGCCGGCGAGCGACGGGATGGAAGATCTCGTTGAAGATCTCGTCCCCGATCTGCCGCGACCCGGCGTGCTCGATGAGCGGCAACGCAAACCACTCACCGAGGACAGGGAGGTGGCCAGCGCGGAACAGGCGCACGGCCATGTCGTTCATGGCGCGGACGTTGGCCGCGATCAGGACGGGGTCATCGTTGGTGCCGGAGCGGTACGGCCCGGCGACGAGGATCATGAGGGGCTGGGCGGTCGTCATCGTACCGCGCAGGGTACTCGATCTCGACGGGGCGTTGACCGTGAAGCGCTCGCGGCGTGATGACGGCTGCGCCGCGCGGAGCGCTCACGGCCCATCGGCCCTCCATGGGTCCGGGTAGGCGCGGGGGCGGGGGCCGCCGCTCGTTCCGCCTGCCGGCGTACGCCGGCGTCCCGTTCGGCCCCCACCTGCTCCCGCGTCCCGGACACATCTCACGCGAACGTCGGCCCGCCGCTGCGCGTGATCGTCCTCGTCAGGTTTCTCGTGATCGTCGGTGTAAAGGGCAAGCATGCCGCTCGAAGCTGAAGCTCACGTCAGACCTGCCCGCGGGCACGATGTTGCCCTGCTGATGAACATCCGGGGCCACGACGCCGCACAACGAGGCGTTCTCCTCGAGGCGGGAGTGCCATGCCTGATCCTGGAGAACTACGATCATTGGGCCCGCATCTACGTGGTCCACCTGGGGATGGTGACGGTGAGGATGAGCACACCCCGAGGCCGTCCCGCGACGATCCGCGTGCGCTTCCTCAACGCCGTCCCACGCCAGGGCACGGAAGTGAACATGATGACTGGCTTCTTCCACACGCAACGACTGGTCTACGAGGAGCCCTTTGCTGACCCACCCGTCCGGCCCACGAGCCCGCCAGTCACGCAATCGAGCGACCACACCTGGTGGAAGGAGCTTCTCGGGGAGGATCTCTTCTGATCGACCCGTGGGGTGAGCCTTCGAGCGCGCGGAGCGCGTGCGGGCCGAACGCGTGCATCGACCTCCGCGCGCGCCATCCGCCCCGCGCTCTTCGTGAACAACCGCCTCGGAACGCCGCGGGGTAGAGCTCAGCGGCGCGAGGGGCAGCGCCGAATTCCGCCATTATAATCTACCAGAAAAAACATAGATTTCAAGGGGTTGATCTTTGACGGCCAGACTCTCACCCTACGCCTCCACCAAGGAGGGTTCCTATGGCCGTGATGAGCGATCTGCTCGCACCCGAGGTGTTGCGGATTGTCCGCGAGGAAGAGGACCTGCTCTCGCGCGCGCTCGCCTCGCTGGCGGCGGCGCGCGAGAAGAGCGCGCGCGCCCCGAGGAGCTCCGAGCTGCGATCGGTCGCCGGGCTGCGCGCGCTCCGCGACGAGGCCTCGTCGGCGTCCGTCGACGATCTGCCCGCGCTCCTGCTCGAGATGAGCGTCCGCCAGCGCCTGATCGAGCGGCCTCACGAGCAGGTGTTGCCCGACCCCGCGTCTCCGTATGTCGCCCACCTGCGCCTGCTCGAGGAGGGGGGTGGAAGGAAGGATTACCTGCTCGGCCACGCGAGCTTCGTCGACGTGCCGGCCGGCGTGCGGATCGTCGACTGGCGCGTCGCCCCGATCGCGAAGATCTTTTATCGATACCGGCAGGGCGATCCTTATGAAGAGGTCCTTCCGAACCGCGAGGTCGAGGGCGTCGTCGAGGCGCGCCGCGTGGTCGTCGTCGAGCGCGGGGTGCTCACCAGGATCCTGTGCGACGGGCTCGTGCTCACGCGCGCCGCGGACGGCAGCTGGCGCAGCGAAGGGCCCGCGGCGTGGTCGCTCTCGGCCGGCGGCGCGGGCGCGGCGGCCCGCCCCGGGAGCCTCGGGGTCGGGGCGGGCGCCCGGGGCCGCGCGCCCGCGGCGGAGATCACCGCGCTGCTCGACGCGGACCAGTTCGCCGCGGTTTCGGCGCCCGCGGAGCGGCCGCTCCTCGTGCTCGGCAGCGCGGGCAGCGGCAAGACGACCGTGGCGCTCCACCGCCTGTCGCGCATCGCCGCGGCCGAGCCCCGGCAATACCCGCTCTCCCGCATGAAGCTCATCGTGCCTGAGCCGGGGCTCGCCCGGCTCTCGGCCCGGCTGCTCGAGCCGCTCGGCGCGTCGGCCGCGCAGGTGAGGACGCTCGACGACTGGGCGCTGGAGCTCGCGCGCCAGGTGTTCGGCGACCAGCTGCCAAAGCGCTGCGTCGAGCCTCCGGCGCTCGTCTCCAGTCTGAAGCGTCACCCGGCGCTCTACCGCGCGCTCCTCGGGCGCTTCGAGAGCCTGAAGCCCGCGGGCGCGACGCTCAAGCGGCTGCGCCGCAAGCTCGCCGTGCTGTTCACGGACCGGCCGTTCCTCGAGGCCATCGTCGCCGACTCGGGCGGGGCCCTGACCCGGCCTGCCGTGGAGGAGACGGTGCGGCACACGATGCTCCAGCTGGCCGAGCCTCTCGAGAAGGAGCTCAAGACGATCGTCGTCCCCGAGATGAAGAAGGCGATCGACGGCCGGCCGATCTGGGAGGGCACGCCGGACGAGCTCGCCGGCACGATCGACGTCGAGGACCTCGCGATACTGCTGTTCCTGCGGGCCCTCGGCGCCGGCATCGACGCCGCGCCGATTGCCCACCTCGTGCTCGACGAGGCGGAGGACTTCTCCCTGTTCGAGCTCTTCGTGCTGGGCAAGCTGCTCGGCGAGACGCGCAGCGTGACGCTCGCGGGCGACGAGGCGCAGCAGACGTCCTCGAGCTTCGCCGGGTGGCCGGCGGCGCTCTCGACGCTCGGGGTAGGGGAGAGCGAGGTGGAGACGTGCCGACTCGCGATCTCGTACCGCTGCCCGGAGCCGGTCGTGGCGCTCGCGCGGCGCCTCCTTGGCGCGCTCGCTCCGGAAGCGCCCGCGCGCGCGGCGCGGGACGGCGCGCCGGTCGGGCGATTCCGCTTCCCCGAGGAGGAGCAGGCGAACCTGTTCCTCCTCGGCGCGGTCCGGGACCTCGCGGAGCGGGAGCCCCTCGCCTCCATCGCGCTCATCGCCCACAGCGCCGACGGCGCCAGGCAGCTGCACGCGCTCGCCGCGGAGACGTGCAGCGCGCGGCTGGTCCTCGACGGGCAGTTCTCGTTCGAGCCCGGCATCGATGTCACCGACGTCGACAACGCCAAGGGGCTCGAGTTCGATTACGTCATCGTGCCGGACGCCTCGGCGGGCGCCTATCCGGGGACCGACGAGGCGCGCAGGCGCCTCCATGTGGCGGTGACGCGGACATCGCATCAGCTCTGGATCGTCTCCAGCGGACGGCCGTCACCCCTGCTCCTCGACGACGCCGCTCCGCGCGGCCCCGAGGAGGCCGGGCTGGAGCGACAGGCGGTGCGGAGCCCATGCCTGACGGCGTGATCGTCTCCGTCGAGGCCATCCGTCGCCCGACCACGTCACGCGGACGAGAACGGCGGCGAGGCTCGATGAAACCGTGGGGGGCGGGCGGGGTGTGCGGTGCGGCGGGCGCTCAGCCCGTGAGATCCGGAGAGCTCCGCGCCGCGGCGGCGCCCGTCCGGAGGGGCGTGCGGGTCACGGGGCCTGCAGGTCCTTGTCGGCGCTCGCGAACCAGCGCGTCGCGATGCGGACCGCGTTGGTGGCCGCGCCGAGCCGGAGGTTGTCCCCGACGACCGTGAGGCAGACGGTCTTCCTGTCGCGGTCGCGGGCGTCGGGGCGGATCCGCCCCACGAGCGCGAGGTCGCGGTCCTGGACGCAGTGGAGCGCGCTCAGGCCCTCGCCCGCGGCGCCGGGGAGATACTTCACGAAGGGCGACTGCGCCGGATCGCTCAGGAGGCTCGCCACCCGCTCGAGGTCGACCGGGCGCTCGAACGTGACCCACGCATTCTCGTAGTGGCCGACGGCGACGGCGACGCGGCAGCACTGCGCGGAGATGCCGAGCTCGGGCATGCCCAGGATCTTGCGGCTCTCGAAGGTGAGCTTCCGCTCCTCCGAGGAGAACCCGCTCTCGTCGGTGCCGCCGTTGTGCGGGACGGTATTGCCGGCGTAGCCCGCCAGCTTGAACGGGAGGCCGAGCCGATCGAGGGCCTGGTATCCGTCGCGCGCGTCCGCGAGGAACGCGTCGAGGGCGGCGATGCCGGCGCCGCTGACCGCCTGGTAGGTGCTCACCGTGACCGCGCTCAGCCCGAACTCCCGGCGCAGGGGCGAGAGCGCGAGGGTCAGCGGGATGGTCGTGCAGTTCGGGTTGGCCACGAGGCGGACCGACTCGTCGACGATGCTCGAGTTCACGCCGGCGGCGACGAGCGGCACCTTCGGGTCGGTGCGGTACGTGTTGCTCTTGTCGATCACGCGGTAGCCGAGGTCGAGGAGCCGCGGGACGTAGCGCTTGCTGTGCTCGTCATCCAGGGCCACGAACGCGAGGTCCCCGCGAGGGGCGTCCTGCGCCTCGAGACGCGACGCGCCGAGCACCTCGTACGACTTGCCGTCGAGGGTGAGCTCCTGGTCCCGGCTCGCGTACAGGGCGAGCGTTGCGCCGGGCCACGCCCGCGCGATGAGGGTGATGGTCTCGCGACCGACGAGGCCCGTAGCGCCGAGGATGCAGATTCGCATGGGGGGGCTCTTTACCAGACCAGGGCCCAGCCGACGAGGGGCCAGCGCCGGCCGACGAGGGGCCAGCGCCGGCCGACGAGGGGACGACGCGCGGCGCCATGCCCGGGGCGCCGCGGCGCCCCGGGCGGGAGCCTCACGGGCAGCGCCGGCGACGGGGGCTCGCGCTCAGATGACCGTGCCCGGGGGGACGACGGCGTTCTTCGGGACGACCACGACGCCCTCGCGCGCCGCGTAGTACTCCGCGTCGGTGTCCTCCCGGTCGGGGAGGTTGCGGATCACCACTCCTTCGCCGATGCGAGCGTTCTTGTCGATGATCGCGCCTTCGATCTTGCACCCTCGGCCGATCCCGATCGGGGGCAGCCCCCTCGTGCTCTCGGGGGCCTGGCCGTGGAACAACGACTCGTAGTCCGCGCCCATCATGACCGTGTTGGACATGGTGACGTGCGGCCCGATCGACGAGAGCTGCCCCACGACCGACCTGCAGATCTTCGACTCGATGATCCGGCTCCCCTCCGCGAGGAGCACCTGATCGAGGACCGAGCCGGCCGTGACGTGGGCCGGGGGGAAGAACTGCGGGCGGGTGTAGATCGGCCGCTGCGGGTCGTAGAACGAGAAAGGAGGGTTGGTATCGGTGAGCGCGAGGCTCGCCTCGTAGTAGCTCCGGATCGTGCCGATATCCTCCCAGTACCCGTCGAACGTGTAGGTCACCATCCGGTGGGTATCGAGCGACTGAGGCAGGATGTGCGTGCCGAAGTCGGACGAGTTGTCGCGCTCGAGCATCTCGTAGAGCGCCTTCGCGCGGAAGATGTAGACGCCCATGGAGGCGAGCCACGGGGTCTTCGGGTCGGGCATCTGCCGCACGTTGGCGAGCAGCTTCATGTCCTTCGGCTTCTCGACGAACTTCACCACGCGCCCGGAATCGTCGGTGTCCACGATGCCGAGGCGCGACACCTCGGCGGTCGGGACGGGGCGCACGGCGAGCGTGACGTCGGCCCGGGTCTCGCGGTGGTGCGCGAGGAAGGGCTCGTAGTCCATGCGGTAGAGATGGTCGCCCGAGAGGATCATGACGTCGCGCGGGTTCGGCGACTTGACCTCTCCCAGCTGCTTGCGGACCGCGTCGGCGGTGCCCTGATACCAATCGCTGTGGTTCGGCGTCTGCTCGGCGGCGAGGATCTGCACGGCGCCCGCGGAGAAGACGTCGAACCTGTACGTCTGCGTGATGTGGTTGTGGAGAGAGACCGAGTTGTACTGCGTGAGGATGTGGATGCGGTTGAAGCCCGAGTTGAGGCAGTTGCTGATCGGGATGTCGACCAGGCGGTACTTGCCCCCGGTCGGGACGGCTGGCTTCGAGCGCAGCTTGGTGAGCGGGTAGAGGCGGCTTCCGACGCCTCCGCCGAGGATCAAAACCACCACGTCGTTGTGCTTCAAGCGGACCTCCGCGAGGTGAGGGGGGACGGTACGACGCCCGGAGCGATGGGCGCGACTAGACTAGCCGATGATCGCGACCGGTCGAGCCGAATACCGGCGCGGGAGAGGCGCAGCGGCGCTGCGGCCCTCGCGATCACCGGAGCGACCTCGGGGGAGCTGGCGCGGGAGGCGCGGAGACGCCGATCCTCCGGCGCTGCCGCGCATTCCATGGAGTGGGGAGCTGGCAGGGCGCTCGCGGGCAGCCGGCGGCTTCGGGCGCCGTGCGGCCGCGTCCTCGCGAGCGCTCCGCCGTGACCGCTGGTACCGCGTCCCGGATGCTCGTCCCTGCTTCGGTGATGGGGAAGAAGGGCAAACCACGGAGGCAAAGAGGACACAGAGGTTCTTTGCTCTTCCTCTGTGTCCTCTTTGCCTCCGTGGCTCCTTCTCTCATGAAGCCAGGCACGAGCTCGGGCGACGCGGCGCTTGTTCCGCCGGGGCGCCCGATATCGAGCCGCCCGGCCCTGCCTGTCGCTCGTCGCGCCCCCGTCGCGCCGCTCGCCATGGCGGCGATGATCCTTCACGGGCGGGCGCGCGAGCTGTCAGGCGAGGAAGGACAGAGCTCCGTGGGAGCTCAGCGGGTGGTCCCGGAGCCCTGGGTGCCGGTGGTGCCGCTGCCCTGGCCCGGGCTCTGGCTGCCGGTGCCGGTGCCCGAGCCCGTCGTGCCGCCCTTCTTGTTCTGCTGGCTGCCCTGCTGCGTGCCCGTGGCCGGCGACTGCTGGCCGCTGGTCGTATCCCCCCGGAAGCCGCCGGGGGTCCCCGCGCCCGAGCCGGTCGCGCCGGTGCCCGTGCCCGAGCCGGTCGCGCTGCTGCCCGAGCCGGTCGCGCCGGTGCCGGTGCCCGTGGCGCCGGTGCCGGTGCCCGTGGCGCCGGTGCCCGTACCCGTGGTCCCGGTGCCCGAGCCGGTCGCGCCGGTCCCGGTGCCCGTACCCGTCACACCGCTGCTCCCGGTGCCGCTGCCTGTTGCACCGGTACCGAGGCCCGTCCCGGAGGTTCCCTGTCCGGAGCCGACATCGCTCGTACCGGAGCCGAGACCGCCCGTCGAGGGCTGACCGGTGCTGCTGCCGGTGCTCGTCCCGGCGGCCGAGCCCGCGTTGGTCCCACTGCCGCTCGCGTCCGAGCCCCAAGGCGCTTGCGTTCCCGTGGTGCCCTGCGAGCCGCTGGCCCCCGACGGGCTCTGCGCAGGCTGCGAGTTGCTCGAGCAGCCAAGTCCGCCGAGAGCGATCAAGGTCGAAAGCGCAACAGAGTGAACGAGATATCGCATTGAACAATCTCCTCGCTGCCGCCCGAGACGGGCGACCAGCGTTGGAGCGAGCTCCCATCTCTCTGGAAGCTCGCTGGAAGAACGGAAGTCCGTTGGTGAGCGGTGGCGGCGCAATGCACGAGGCGAGCCAGCCATGCGACAACGCCAGCAAACCGGCTGCTTCC
The DNA here is from genome assembly GCA_051717205.1 of Sorangium sp. So ce1128. Classification (GTDB taxonomy): domain Bacteria; phylum Myxococcota_A; class Polyangia; order Polyangiales; family Polyangiaceae; genus Sorangium. The sequence continues at coordinate 10,512,071 of CP181432.1, read as the reverse complement.
TCACCGCGCTCGTGCGAGCTCAGCAGTCGGTTTGTGTGGCGCTCTGCCACAGGTGTGGCGCGATGGCCGGGGTCGGCGAGCTCAGCGGCAGCGCGCCGGTCTGGCGTTCGGGCGCGCGCCCTCCCAGGCGGTCGCCCCTGTCTGCTCCTCCACGCTGAGCGACGTGATCAGCGGGTCCGGCGAGGTGTCCACGCGCACGGCCACCGAGAGCGCGCCGCGCTGGCAGCGGAGGCCGAAGCGCGCCGACGTCGCGCTCTCCACCATGGCCGAGCCGTCGAGCGAGCACGCGCCCACCCGCGCGCCCACGTCGCGCAGCTCCTGCCGCAGCGCCGTGAGGTGATCCTCGGGGAACCAGCCGGGGCGGAGCCGGCGATCGAGCAGGTCGGTCCGTGTGCGACCGATGACCGAGGCCACGGCCTGGGCCGCGCGGCGCACGGACGGCGAGGGCGGGACCACGCGCGCGAGCATTGCGCCGGTCGCCTCGAGCTTGCCGAGCACCTTCTCGTTGAGCGACTCGAGATCGGCGCCGGCCACGTTGGCGAGCGCGACGACGCCGACGCCGCGCTCCGGGAGGAGCATCACCGAGGCGGAGAACCCGTCGATCAGGCCGTTGTGGAAGACCACGTGGCCGAGGCCGCAGTCCTCGCGCACGTGCCAGCCGAGCCCGGGGCCGTCGTCGCCGCCGGCGGCGGGGAAAGCCGAGCCGTTGCGCGCCATCATCTGCGACTCGCGCACGGTGCTGCGCCGCAGGGCGCCTGTCTCGGGCGCGTCGCGCGCGGGCCAGGCGGCGAGCTGAAACCCGATGAAGCGGCCCATGTCGGAGAGGCTCGCGTAGAGCCCCGCGGTGGACTCCGAGGCCCCGAGCCGCCACGGCTGGATCGGCGTCACCGCGCTGCCAGCGCGCACGTGCGGCGACGCGAGCGCGTCGGGCGGCACCTGCGCGGGGTCCCACGCGGCGTCGCGCATGCCGAGCGGCGCGAGCAGCGCGTCGTTCACGTAGCGCCGGTAGGGGACGCCCGCGGCGCGCCCGACGAGCAGCCCTAGGAGCGAGTAGCCCAGGTTCGAGTAGGACGTCTCGGTGCCCGGCGCGCTCTCGAGCCCGAAGCCGTCGAGCGTGGCCAGGATCTCGCGCTCGGTGACGTCGCGCGCCGTCGACGCCGGGGAGAACACGCCGAGCCGGGGCAGGCCGGAGCTGTGCGTGAGCAGGTCGCGCACCGTCATCGGCCGCGAGTCGCGCGTCGGGTAGACGACGCCGGCGAGCGCGGGCAGGTAGCGCGCCGCCGGGGCGTCGATCGACAGCCGCCCTTCGTCGCGGAGCCGAAGTATCGCCGCGGCGGTCAGCGTCTTCGTGATGGAGCCGAGGCGGAAGCGCGTGTGCTCGTCGACCTCGCCGCCCAGCGCGACGTCCCGCACGCCGGTCACCTTCTGGATCGCGAGATCTTCGTCGATGACGACGCCGAGCGCGAGGGCGGGCAGCCGCTCCCGCTCCGCGGTGCGCTGCGCCAGCCCCTGGACCTCGGCCGTCGCCGCGCGGAGCTTCCGCCCGCGCTCCGGGTCGAGGAAGCGCGGCGCCGGCGCGGGCTCGCTGGCGAAGCGCTGGAGGAGCGGCGCCGGGGCCGCGGGCCTCGCGACCGGCGGCGCGGGGGCGGTCGACGCGCACCCGCTCACGAGCGGGAGCGACGCGGAGAAGACGGCCGTCGCGAAGAGCACGGCGAGCTTGCTGTCAATCGTACTCAATGCGGAAGCGTGAGTATCGCTCTTCAATCACGATCCGACAATTCGAAAGGAGCCGGTGCAGGTTTTCCGCTTTCGATTTTTCCAATGGAGGTACACGGAAAAGGTGCCCTCGACGTAGGCCCTCGACGTAGGCCCTCGACGTAGGCCCTCGACGTAGGCCCTCGACGTAGGCCCTCGACGTAGACAGAGCGCGCGTCTCTCACAGGGTGTGGTCCGCGCGCGGTCCGTCGTGCTGCGCCGAGCGCGGATCGGCGATGCCCACGACGGTGCGCCACATCCTGCGACTCCACACGTCACCCCACAGCGCTGCGGGCGGATGTGCCTCTGTCGCGTGTCGCGGGGTCCGAGACCGGCGCGCCTACGTCCTCGCGAACCGCTCCTGGAACGCCCGGTAGTTCGGCTGATCGGGGCCCCGGTCGTACACCGCGAACACCACGCGCGAGAACGCCCCCTGGAAGCGCGGGTGCTCGAGCCACCGGGCGAAGACGTCGGCGACCTCGCGCGGGTCGTTGCGGAAGACGCCGCATCCCCAGGCGCCGAGGACCAGGCACCGGTGCCCGTGCGCGCCCGCCGCCGCGAGCACCATGGCCGCGCGGCGCTCCAGGGCAACGCGGATGTCCCGATCCACCGAGTCGTCGCGCTGGAGCGCCTCACCGGCGTTCGGCGCCGGCACGGTGATGATCGACAGCGCGAACGGCCGCTCCAGCAGCGCGTGCTGCTCGTCGCGGAAGAACGGCACGTCCGGCGAGTAGATGAGGTGGTCGGTGTACAGGAAGCTCCCCGAGGCGCGGTTCTGATCGTAGTAAGCGCGCTGCTCGACGAGGCACGCATACAGCGCGGAGCAGCGGGCGAGGTCCTCTTCCTGAGCCTTGGCCCCGCGCAGAAACCCGCCCCCTGGGTTCTTGCCCGACGCGAAGTTGAGGGCCGCGACGCGGGCCTCGCCTTCCTGCTCGACGAGCCGCCGCCCCGCGGTCCCCGTGGTCTCCTCCGTGACCTCGATCACCGCCGGCCGGTCGAGGCGCTCCTTCGGCTCCCATGTGTCGAGCGACCCGGGCCGGTAAAGCATGGTGCCCTTCACCGCGGCGAGCACGCGGTCGCGGATGCGAACACCTGCGCCAGAGGGCGCGGTGTACTCTCCCCGACTCGCGATCTGCACGGTATCGGCGGCGATGCTGGTGAGCTTCATGCTTCAACCATTGGCGAGCCGCGGCCGAGCGTCCAGCGAAACGCGCTCGGTTGCGGGGGCGCGCCGCGCGGGGCGCCGGCGGGCTGGCGATGCCGTCGGCGCGACCAGCGCGGCCGCGCCCGGCGAGCAGGGCGACCGCGATCGCGGGGCCGACGGCGACCGCCGGTATCGGGCCTATTTGGCGCGCTTCATCACGCTGCCTGGACTCGTGTTGTTCGTCCAGTAAACGCTCGTCTCGTCGACCGCGATCTCCCAGGGCATCTCCTGCCCTTCGGCGAATGTCTCCGCGATGCCTCCGTCGAGCGGGGTGCGCCTCACCGCGCCGTCGTTCGGGGCCGTCCAGTAGACGTGCGTCGCGTCGACGGCGATGCTGCGCGCGTGCAGCCCTTCCTTGACGAGCGTGATGTCCCTTCCGCCGCCCTCGCGCAGGGTCTTGTGGACCTCGCCGCCCTGGTTCACCCAGTAGACGTGCGTCGCGTCGACCGCGATGCCCTGCGGATCGCGCTGGTCCGTGGCGAGCGGCTCCGCTGCGCCTCCGGCGATCGGCACCCTCATCACCATGCTGTCCCGGTCCGTCGCGGCGTCGAGCGTCCAGTAAACGTGCGTCGCGTCGATCGCGATGTCGAACGGCGTGTGCTGCTCGGTGGCGAGGAGCTCCGGCGCGGCGCCTCCCGGCTCGCCGGCGCTCGAGAGCGCCATCTTGTTGATGGTGTACCTCTCGGAGTCAGCCCAGTAGAGGTTCGTCGCATCCACCGCGATCGCGACCGGCTTCGACTGCTGCGTGAGCTCCACCGGGTCGGGCCGGTCGATCGGCGAGCGGCTCAGGTAGCCGAGCACGAAGCTCGACCAGTAGACATACCCTCCGTTCACCGCGATCCCCCACGGGCTGTGCTGGCCCGTGGCCAGCGCCGCCGGCTCGCCTCCGCGCTTGGGCACGGCCATCACCGAGCCTTCGACGCCCTGGTTGGTCCAGTACACGCGCTCCGCGTCGAGCGCGATCCCGGCCGGGTGCTGGAGTCCCTCTGCGAGCACGAGCGGCTGGCACGCCGACGCCGCGCACTCGCCGCCCTGGCAGTCATGGCCGCAGGCGCCGCAGCGCAGCGGATCGGTCGCCGTGTCGACGCAGGCTCCCGAGCAGTACGCCTCGCCGGACGGGCACGCGCACTCGCCGCCCTCGCAGGACCCGGTTCCGCCGCAAGGCGTCCCCGCGTCGGCGGGCTCGAACCCGCAGATGCCGTCGTCGCACGCGGGGACCTGGCAGGCGTCGCCTGGAGGGCACTCGTCCGCCGAGGTGCATGTCTCGGGCGGCCCGCCGCCGGTGCCCCCGCCGCCACCCGCGCCCCCGTCGCCCGCGCCGCCGGTGCCCCCGCCGCCGTCGGTGCCCCCGCCGCCGCCGACTTCGTAATAGTCCTTGTCCCCGCCGAGGAGGGCCGTGCAGGCCGACGAGAACGCAAGGCCTGCGGCGATCATCCAGCGCACGCGCACTCTTTCCATTTCCATCAGGTCACCATGCCCCTCGCACATCGAGCGCGGCGCCGCCTGAGCCGACCGGCACCACGCCCGCGGCGACCCACGTCCCGCTGGACGCGCCCGCGTTGACAGCCCTCGGCTCGGTCAAGAGCAGCACCGCGGCGCCGCCGACCCCCGCGATGCCGACGCCGAAGGCGATCGTGCTGGCGAGCCCGAGCGCCTTCATGGTGTCGGCCGCCGTCTTGCCCTCGTGATTGCAGGCCGTGCCGGCGCAGTTCGTGTCGACGACGCCCTTCCTCTCCATCGCGAGAGCGCCGGTGACGCCGCCGACCGCGAGCCCCACGAGGCCCAGCCCACCCGCGAGGTAGACAGCGACGCGGCGCCCGCCGGCGCTGGCGCCGGTGTCGGGCGCCGGCGCCCCGTGCGCGCGGCCGGGCGGCGGCGGCGGTGGCCGCGACGCTGGCGGCGGCGGCGATGGTGGCGGCCGGACGGCGATCGTGAGCGCCACGTGCTTCTTCTCTCCCTTGCTGAGGCGCTCGATCCGCTCGGAGACGGGACCTCCAGGCACCTGTAGCGCAATGCTGTGCGTGCCCGGGTCGACCGGTATCAGGGTCCCGATCGCCGTGGGCGCGAGGACCTGACCGTCCAGCCTGACCACCGCGGCCCGCGGAGCGTCCGGCGGCAGGCTCAGCGAGATCGCGGGCGCGTCGCGCGCGAGCGTCTCCCGCTGCTCGCGCGCGATCTTCTCGCGGTCGCCCTGGTTGCGCTGCTGCTTCGGCGTGAGGGTGGGGTAGAGCGCGAGGTACTCGTCGAACCGGGCGAGCGCGGTCGCGAGCCGTCCCCTCAGCGCCTCGCACTCGGCGAGGGTGAACAGGGTGCCGGGCCGCGGATCGAGCTTCTGGCTCTCCTCGATGGCGGGACAGCCCTCGTCGAAGCGCCCTGCCTCCATGTGCGCGACGCCCTGATCGAACGCGGCCTGGGCGGGATCCGGGGCGGCCGCCGAGGCGGCGCTCGCGGCGGCGAGCGCGCTCGAGAGGCATGCGGCGGAAAGGGCGAATCGCGCGGTGTTCATCGGGCGCTCGTGCGGGCGGTCGTGACGTTGTATCGGTCTGGTCGGACCGGCGCGCGGCGAGCCCATCTCAATCGCGCGTCCATCTCTTCTTCACGTTCGCGGTCGAACTGCCCGCGGGCGGCTGCGCGCCTTGCGCGCCGGAAGCCGCGCCTGGCGGGAGCGCGGCGGCGCCCGGCGAGGGCGCGGCGTGGGCGCCCGGCGAACGCGTGGCGGCGGCGCCCGGCGCGGGCGTGGTGGAGGCGGCGCCCGGCGAGCGTGCGGTCGCGGCGCCCGGCGCGGTCGCGGCGGAGGGGGCGCCGACCGGCTCGACGCCGGCCGTGGCGGCGGCCGAGCCGAGCGGCGCGATGCCCGGGGTCACGGCGGGGATCGCGCCGCTCGGCTCCGCGGCCGGCGCGACGCTCGCGCCCGCCGGCGTCCCTGCCGCGTCCGTTCCCGCCGGCGCGGGGCCGGGCGCCGGCGTGCGATCGATCTGCGTGGCGTAGACGACGGCGCCGAGGAGCGCGCCGACGCCGAGCGCGATCGCGATGCCGGCGGCGCGCCCGACCCGCGACGGCGCGCTGGCGGGCGTCGACGCGCGCGCGGCGCCCGGGGGCACCGGCGTCTTGTCGGTCTCATCCCGCGGGTCCGGCGCCGCCTGGAGCGGCGTGCCGGCGGGCACCGACACGACCGTGGGCAGCGTCGCGAGCTCGGCCATCCAGTCCGGCGGCCTGGCGGCGCTCGGCGGGGGCGCGACCTCCAGCGCCTCCGCGAGCGCGCGCACCGCGTGCGTGGCGACCTGGAACCGATCTTCGGGCCGCATCGCCGTGGCCTGGTCGAACCACGCGTCGAACGCCGGCGGGAGCGCCGCGCCGCTCGCGGCCGCGCGCGCGCTCGCCGGCTCGGGCTTCCCGCGCGAGGCGGCGGCGAGGATCGCGAGGAGGTTGCCTGTCTTCTCCTCCTTGACCCAGTACGAGGCCCCGACGAGCAGCGTGTACGCCACCATACCGAGCGCATAAACGTCCGTCGCGCTGCTGAGCGCGGCCCCGTCGAACTGCTCGGGCGCCATGTAGATCGGCGTGCCCACGCCGTGGGTCGCGCGCCCCGCGCTCGAGGTCTCGGCCACGAGCTTGGCGATGCCGAAGTCCAGGATCTTCACGCGGGGCTGCCCGTCCTCGCGCTGCGTGAGGAAGATGTTCTCGGGCTTGAGATCGCGGTGGACGATCGAGGCCTTGTGGGTCCGGTCGAGCGCCAGCGCCGCCTGGTGGAGGTACGTCACTACCTCGAGGGCCGACAGCCTGCCGAGGCGCTCGATGCGGTGGTCGAGGTCCTCGCCGCGCAGCAGCTCCATGACGAGGAACGGCATGCGCGTCTGCTCGTCGATGCCCGCGTCGAAGACCTCGACGATGAACTCGCTCTCGATGTCCGCTGCAATTTTCGCTTCCTGCTGGAAGCGCTCGCGCAGATTCGGGCTCTCGAAGAGCGTCGGGTGCATGATCTTGAGGGCGCGCCGCCGGTTGGTCTCGAGGTGTACGGCCTCGTACACGGCGCCCATGCCCCCGACGCCGATGACGCGGCCGAGGCGGTATCGTCCGGCGAACACGGCGCCCTCCGCGAGCGCGAACGACATCAGCGACCGCCTCGTGCGTCGCGCCCGTGCCGCCCCCGCGCGAGCGCGCGCGGCCACTTCCCTTTCCCCGGCATGAGCGCCACAATTTTCCGTTCGCGCCGGGCCGTCAAGCCCTCGATTGCACACCGTCGCGCCGGACCTGTCGCGCCGCGCGCGGTCCCGGCCGCGCCGAGCGCACGATTGCGACGCGCGACGCTGCTCGCGCCCTCCATCGAGCGAGGCGGGGAGGGGTGCGGGAAGACACCGGGAGCGAGATACAGAGGCGGCAGGCCGCCCGTGGTGGGCGCGCCGGCGACGCGGCTCGACTCGCCGGGTCGCGCGCAGCTGCCTTATCGACGATCAGCGCGCGAGCTCCGCCTGCCGCGAGCACGCGACTGTCCCTCGCGTCCCCTTTCCCTTTCCTCGATCCGGCGCTGGCCGGCCAGGGGCCAGAGGCCGGCCGCGCAGCAGCCCTGAGGTCCTCGGCTGCGCAGCGCGGCGCCATCCCTGCGCGCGCTCTCTCTCCGCGCAACTTCTTGCACAGACCCGCAATGTTCCGCTTCCTCCGTGCGGACTCCATCGCTGCGCCAGAGGCCATTACACGATCGAATCGCGATGTGTTCTCAGCGGCACGTCGCTTGCCAAATACGAATTAACAGACACCGGAAGTCCTGCGAAAGGCGCCAGGCGCGTCAGGGACAGCCATGGAGTCGGCCGGGCCCGCCGCGCAGACAGCGCAGCGCGGCCCGGCGGAGATCACTGCATCACGGAACACCCTCGCCTCCCGGAAGGGAAGGCACGAATGAGGTACTTGTATGTTGAATCACCTGTTCTCGAAGTCTCGTTGTCTCGTCCTCATGGGCTCTCTCTCTCTCGGGGTCATGTCGCTCGCGTCGATCGGCTGCGCCGTCGGCGCGCCTGCCGGCGACGACATCTCCGAGGACACCGGCGACACGGAGGTGACCTTCGAGGAGTTCGTCGCGCGCACCTATCGGGAGCCAGAGACGGGTATCTACATCGTGGATGGCGACATTCCCGTCGACGGCCTCGATGCGCTCCAGCGGTTCTACGAGCGCCACGTCCGGCGCGGCGCGCTCATCGTCCACCAGGACCACGGCAAGGACGTGAAATGGAGCGACCGGAAGAAGCTGAACCTCAGCTACTGCGTGAGCCCGGCGTTCGGCGACCACCACGGCACCGTGGTCTCCGCGATGGAGAGCGCCGCCGCGGCGTGGGAGGGGGCGGCGCACATCGATTTCGTTTACCTCGCGGACCAGGACGACGCGTGCGACGCGCGCAACAAGAAGGTCGTCTTCGACGTGAGCCCGGTCAAGGATCAGCCGTACGCGCGCGCGTTCTTCCCGGACAGCAAGCGCCGCAATCGCAACCTCCTCATCGACGCGGCCGCCTTCGGCACGATGGACCTCTGGACGCTCACGGGCCTCCTGCGGCACGAGCTCGGCCACGCGCTCGGCTTCCGGCACGAGCACACGCGGCCCGAGGCGGGCGCGTGCTTCGAGGACGACGCCTGGCGCGCGCTGACGCCCTACGACGCGGCCTCGGTGATGCACTACCCGTGGTGCAACGGCACGAACTGGGGGGACCTCGAGCTGACGGCAGAGGACGCCCGCGGCGCCGCCGCCCTCTACGGCCCGCCCTGCAGGTGAGCCTCGCTCCGGGGCGCGCGCCGCGGTGAGCGCCGGGGCCGCCCCGGCGGGCGTGCTGCAATGCGCTGCCGGGGCGCCGCGCGGGAGCGCTGCAATGCGCTGCCGGGGCGCCGTGCGGGAGCGCTGCAATGCGCTGCCGGGGCGCCGCGCGGGAGCGCTGCAATGCGCAGCGGCGATGGCGAGCTCGCGATGGCGCGCTGGGGCCGCGCGTGGGAACATGGCGCGCCATGGCTGAGGTCGAGCTCAGCATCCAGCGTTACTCGGCCGAGGTGGTCGCGCACCGGCACGCGCACCACCAGCTGGTCTTGCCCGTGGAAGGCGCGCTCTCGCTCTCGATGGACGGGCGGGAGCTCAGGGCGGCGGGGCTCTCGGGCGTGCTCGTCCCGAGCGAAGCGCGCCACGCCTTCGCGGCGCTGGACCGGAATCGCTTCCTGGTCATCGACGTGCCGCTCGCCGCGGCGGAGCAGCTCGGCGCCGCGCCGTGGTTCGAGCGGGCCGCCGGCGAGCCGATCGCCCTCGACGCGGCCGCCGCGCTCCTGGTGCGCGCCGCGGCGGATGAGCTCGACGGAGGCGGCTCCGTCGCGCTGCGCCGGCAGTGGGCGGGGCTGCTCGTGCTCACGCTGGCGGAGCGCGGCGAGCGCGGACCACGCCGCGCGCCCGAGAAGCTGCGCCGCGCGCTCCGCTTCATCGACGAGCACGCGCACGAGCCGCTCACGGTCGCGGACGTGGCGGCGCACGCCGACCTCAGCCCCGGCCATCTCCACCACCTGTTCCGCACCGTCCTCGACGCGACGGTGCAGGAGCGCATCGCGGCGCTGCGCCTGGCGCGCGCGACCGAGCTGCTGTCCCGCACCGATCTCGGGATCGCCGAGATCGCGCTCCGCTGCGGTTACGCCGACCAGAGCTGCCTGACCCGCAGCCTGCGGCGCCGCCACGGCGTGACCCCGGCCGCCCTGCGGCGCGCGGCCCGGTCTGGACGGCCGGTCGAGCCGCGGCGCGGGGGCGCGCCGCCGCGGGACGAAGGCGCATAGCGCCGGCAGGGCCGCAAGGAGGCGCGCAGCGCCGGCAGGGCCGCGAGGAGGCGCAGCGCCGACAGGGCCGCGAGGAGGCGCAGCGCCGACAGGGCGCGCGGAGGCGCAGCGCCGACAGGGCGCGCGGAGGCCGGAGCCCCGGCACACGGCGGCGGAGCTCCGGCCAAGACAGCGGCGGGCCGGCGCAGCATGCTCGGCGCCATGTCGGACACGACGTCTGCGACGCGACCCTCGCGGCGAGCTGCCACCCTGGCGGGCGTCGCGGCCATCGGCCTCTGGGGCAGCCTCGCGCTGCTCTCGACCTCGGTGAGCAGCCTGCCGCCGCTCCAGGTGCTCGCGTCGACGTTCGCGATCGCCGCGCTCTTCGGCCTTTCCCGGGTCGCCCGGCAAGGCAGCGGCGGCCTCGGCGCGCTGCGCCAGCCGCTGAGCGGCTGGCTCCTCGGCGTGGGCGGCCTGTTCGGGTACCACGCCCTCTACTTCTACGCGCTCTCCGCCGCGCCGCCCGTGCAGGTGAGCGTCATCTCGTACCTCTGGCCGCTGCTCATCGTCCTGCTCTCGGCGGCGCTCCCCGGCGGTCGCCTGCGCCGCCGGCACGTGGCCGGCGCGCTGCTCGGGCTCGCGGGCGTATGGACCGTCCTCGCCGCCGGGGGCGACCTCAGCCTGCGCGCCGCGCACGCGCCCGGCTACCTCGCCGCGCTCGGCTGCGCGCTCGTCTGGTCGACGTACTCGGTGGTCCAGCGCCGCTTCGCCGACGTCCCCGCCGACGCCGTCGCGGGCTCCTGCGCCGCGACGGCCGCCCTGGGCCTCGCCGGGCACCTCGCGCTCGAGCGCACCGTGCTGCCCACGGCCGGTCAGGCGCTCGGCCTGCTCGCGCTCGGGCTCGGCCCCGTGGGCATCGCGTTCTTCGCCTGGGACCACGCGACGAAGCACGGCGACCTGCCGCAGCTCGGCGTGCTGTCCTACGGCGCGCCGGTCGTCTCGACGCTGCTCCTCTGCCTCGCCGGACACGCCGAGGCGAGCCCCCGGCTGCTCGCGGCCTGCGCCCTCGTGGCCGCCGGCGGCCTCGTGGCGACCGCGCGCGCGGCCGCGCCAGCCGACGCGCCCGCGAGCGCCCCGCGCCGCGCGTGAGCCAAGAGATTGCATTGACAAGTAATCGCCCTGTGTTACGTTCGGTCCACCATGCGCGACCAGTTCACGGCCGACGGGGGGATCGTCCTCGACAACGCGCTCGGCTACTGGGTGGCGCGCGTGTACCTCGCGTCCCGCGCCGCGATGTACCGGCGCTTCCGCGCGCACGGCGTCGAGATCACGCCCGAGCAATGGATGGTGCTCGTCCGGCTGTGGGAGCAGGAGGGCGTCACGCAGACGCACCTCGCCGAGCGCACCTTCCGGGACGTGCCCACGATGAGCCGGATCCTGGCGCTCATGGAGCGCGACGGGCTGATCGCGCGCCGAGAGGACCCGACGGACCGGCGCGCCCGGCTCGTCTACCTCACGGCGCGCGGGCGCCAGCTGCGCAAGGCCCTGTCGAGCGAGGCCATGGCCATGGTCGACGCGCTGCGCGCCGGCATCCCGGAGGAAGATCTCCTCACGACCCGGCGCACGCTGCAGCGCATCCTCGCGAACCTCGAGCCCGAGGGCTGAGCGCGGCGCCCGCCTCTGCCCTGCTCCCTGACACCCAATTGATTGTATTGACAAGTAGATACCTCAAGGAGACACCCGCATGAGCCAGCCCGCCGCTTCCCCTCATTTTCCCGCCCACACGACCGACTCCGCGCCCGCGGCGGTCCGCCCTGCGCTGGAGCGGACCGCGCGGAAGTTCGGCTTCCTGCCGCTGCCTGTGGCCCGACTCGCTACCTCGCCGCTCCTGGTCCGCGCCTTCGACGATCTCCTGGCCCTCTTCGAGGAGGCGACGCTCTCGCCGATCGAGCGCGAGGTCGTGGTGATGGTGGTCGCGAGCGAGAACGGCTGCGATCTCTGCCGGACGATGCACCGCGGGCTGCTGCTCCGCGCGGGGGCTCCGCCGGCGGTGGCCGCGGCGCTGTTCGAGCGCACGCCGGTGCCCGACGCGCGCCTCCAGGCGCTCGCGGCGTTCACCGAGGCGACGCTGCGGGAGCGGGGCCAGGTGTCGGACGCGGACCTCGACGCGTTCATCAGGGCGGGCTTCACCGCCGAGCAGGCGCTCGAGGTGATCGTCGGCGTCGGCACCTTCACCCTGTCGACGTTCGCGAACCGGATGACCCGCTCCCACGCGCTCCGCTGACGCGACCGGGCTCGCGGGCCCTCGCCGCTCTCCGCGCCGGCGCGCTCCTCGCGGGCAGCCCCCGCGACGGCGGCGTCTACTGCTCGGCGAGGCCCGCGGTCGCGCTCGGCGTCGCGAAGACGCCCTGCGCCTCGCCTGCCGGCGCCCACAGCCCCGCGCACATCAGCGGGCCGCCCGTGATCTCGGTCTGCGGCCCCGGGCGCGCCTGCACCTCGTCCGCGTGCACGCACACGTTGACGTGCACCCGCGCGTCCGCCCCGTCGCGGCGGGCCAGCGCCTCGTGCAGCGCCCCTGCGAAATTGAGCGCCGCGCGCCGCTCGTTGCGCTCATCGACCGTGCCCGCTGGAAGGAGGCGCACGCCGAGCACCTCGTTGCCCGTCGTCGAGGCCAGGATGAACCCCGCGTGCGCGAGCTGCGACTCGGCCATATCGAGCACCTGCCCTATATCGGCCGCGAGCGCCTCGTCGAGATCGTCGGAGCCGCCGCGCGTCCTGACCTCCAGGTACACCGCCACCGCCGGCAGCGTCGGGTCGGGACTGCTGTGCGCTCCCGACGCGGGCTCGCCGATCGCCTCCCTGAGCGCCCGCACCAGCTCCTCCACCGAGCTGAACCGCCGCTCGCGCCGCTTCTCCATGCAACGCAGCACCACCGCGTCGAGCTCGAGAGGGAGCGGGACCCGCAGGCTCGGGGGCATCGGCGGCTCCTCGAGGTGCTTGCGTACCATCTCGTCCATATCGTGTGTATGGAACGGTAATCTCCCCACGAGCATGCGATGGAGCAGCACTCCGAGCGCATAGACATCCACCCGCGCATCGATCGGGCCGCCCAGGATCTGCTCCGGCGCCATGATCGAAGGTGTCCCGGGCATTCTTCCGGCGGTGGTCAGCCAGGTCGAGCCCTCCTCCGGTCCCATCAATTTAGCGATACCGAAGTCGAGCAGCTTCACGGTGCGCGGCTTCCCGGAGCAGATGAAGATGTTGCTGGCCTTGACGTCGCGGTGGATGATCCCGGCGGCGTGCGCGGCCCCGAGCGCCGCGCAGATGGGCTCGAACAGATCGAGCGCCTCCCGGGGCGCGAGCCGCGTCTCGGCCTTGATCAGCGCGTCGAGCGTCTGCCCCTCGAGGCGCTCCATCGCGTAGAAGGGCTGATTGTCATTCAGCTCACCTACTTCATAAATTTCTACGATGTTGGGATGAGAGATGAGCTGGAGCGCCTCTACCTCGCGCGCGAACCGCTCGACCACACGGCGAGAGTGGGCTACCGCCTCGCTCAGCACCTTGACCGCGGCCGGCCTCCCTGAACGGGCGTGCCTCGCCGCATAGACGACGCCGCAGCCCCCGCGGGCGATGAATCCCTCGAGGATGTAGTCGCCGGCCACGGTGCCCGGCGGCAGCTCGCCGCGCGCGCTGGCCCTCTCGAACTCCGAAAATGGCTTCGTCTCGTCCTCTTTCGTCATCTCGCCTCACCGCGCGGCGCGTCACGGGGCCGCCGCGCGCCCCTATCCACTCGAGCAAGATATTCGATGAACCGGTATACTCAGGAGCGTTTCTAAATGGTAACTTAAACTTGGCCGCCACTCGACACTGAAACGCCGGACCCGTCGCTGAAAGGGGGAACCAAGATGTTCCTTTGCTGTACGCGGACTGTTGCGCTCCTCGCATTACCTCTGGTTACTACCGCCTGCATCGGGGCTGAGATCGACGACGAGTTCGAGGAACCAATCGGGGAGGGCGAGGGTGCTGTCATCAGCAGCAACAGCGTCCTCCCCAATGCGCTCTGGCGAAATGCCCTCAGCTCGACCGCGCTCACCCCCAATGCGCTCAGCCCGACCGCGCTCACCTGGGCCTCGATCAGCTCGCGCGCGCGCGGGGCCCTCCAGGATCCGGGAACGAACGGCAACCTGTCAAGGGAGCTCTTGCGGTACGTCGTCAGCTGCGCGCTGAGGCCGGACCAGTCGTTCTCGTTCTCGTGGACCGACTCGAGCGGCGCCGTCCACCCGGAGACCTACCGCGGCGACCTCGCGATCGCGGACTGGTGGGTGTACGGCCCGCTCAACGATCCCTTCTACCAGCGCCATATGTCGGCGTGCCTCGCCGCGAGGACGAACTGGTACGGCGTCTCGGTGCTGATCTCGCTGCGCTCCAATCAGCCGTTCATGGCCTCGGCCTCGGCGGAGCGCTCCAGCTACACCGTGAGGGAGGGCGCGTTCTGGGGGAACCTGTTCAGCTCGACGCCCTACATGCGCTCCTGCTACTCGCCCGCCGGCGTCGCCCGCGCGCGGGCGCTCAAGCGTGACTGCGCGGCTGGCCACCTGAACGTCGACCCCGGGTCCGGGGCCACCACCACCCAGGCGTGTGGCCCTATCGCGATCGCGGGCTCGTGCGATACCGTCTGCAGCGTCGTGAACGTCGACGGTGGGTTCTACTTGCAATGCCTCGACAACCCCGCGATCTCGTCCACAGCGCGCACGGACATGGTGGTCACGTCGTTCCTGCCGCCGTAGGAACGGGCATGCGCCCAGACGCGCCGCGAGGTGAGGGGCAGGACGGCGCGCTCCTCGAAGGCCGGCGCTGCCCGTCCTGCGGGCGGCGGAACCAGGGCGCCTGCCCCGAGTGCCCGGCGCAGGATCTGCCGCTGCCGTTCGACGTGACGGTCCGCGACATCACCGAGGTCGTACCGGTCGCGCTGCCCCACTTCCCCGGCCACCGGACCCTCAGGATCCTGGGGCAGGGGGGGTTCGGCACCGTGTTCGAGGCCGAGCCCGAGGGCGGCGGCGCGACGGTGGCCATCAAGCTCGCGCGCGCCGAGCGCCTCGGGGCAGGCGCGCGCCTCCGGCGCGAGGTCGAGGCGCTGCTGGCCGTGGGCACGCCCCACGTGCCGGCCGTGCACGCGTGGGGCACGCTCGACGACGGCTCGCCGTACGCCGTGCTCGAGCGCGTCGCCGCGCCGACGCTCGCCGCCCGCCTCGCCCGTCGCCCCGCGCCGCGCGCGGAGGAGGCCGCCCGGCTCGGCCTCGCGACGCTCGCGTCCCTCGAGGGCGTCCACGCGCGCGGCTACGTGCACTGCGACCTCAAGCCCGAGAACATCTTCGTCGACGGCGCGGGGAAGGCGACGCTCATCGACCTCGGCATCGCCCGGGTCGTGGGGCGGCGCGGCGGCGTGCAGGACGACGACCTGGCGCTCGGGACGGCGGAGTACATGGCCCCGGAGCAGTCCGCCGGGCGCGCGGAGCTCGACGCGCGCGCCGACATCTACGCGATGGGGGTGATCCTGTACGAGCTCTTCGCGGGCCGGCCGCCGTTCTGGGGGCCGCGCGCGGCGGTGCTGGAGGACCACAGGAGCCGCAGGCCCCCGCGCCTCGCGGCGCGCATCGCCGTGCCGCGGGCGATCGAGGAGGTGGTGCACCGGTGCCTGGCGAAGGACCGGGGCGAGCGGTTCGGCAGCGCGACCGAGCTCCGCTCCGCGCTGGAGCGCGCGCTCGGGGACGATCTCGCGTCGAGCGAGCGCGACGCGCCGCGGGCCGGGAGCGGCGCCCCGCGCCGCGCGGTGGGGCTCCTGTTCTTCGAGGGCGCGGACGACCGGGTGGCCGTGCAGCGCCGGATCCGGGCGCTCGGCGGCGAGCTCGCGCACGCCTCCGGCTCGCGGTACGCGGCGGTCTTCGGCCACGAGGGCGCGGCGAACCCCGTGCGCCATGCGCAGCGCGCGGCCGACGAGCTCCTGCGCGGGGGGCTGTGCGCGCGGGTCCTCATCGATCTCGCGCCCGTCTCGGTCCAGGTCCGGCCGGGCGGGGCGACGCGCTTCCTGAGCCCGCTCTTCTCGCGCGCCGAGCGGTGGCCGGCGGCGTCCGGCCCGCCGGGGCCGTTCCTCACGCCCGCGGCCGCGGCCGCGCTCCCCGAGGCGTCCGCCGCGGCGGGGGGGGAGCCCTCGCACGAGCCGACGCTCGGCTCCGTCGGCTCGGCGCGCGACGCGACGGACCCCGGCACGTTCGTCGGTCGCTCCGACGTCCTCGAGCCTCTGCTGCACAGCGCGGAGGAGGCGCTCCGCCTGCGGCTGCCCACGGTCGTGTCCGTGATCGGGGAGCCCGGCTACGGCAAGACCCGCCTCTTCGCCGAGCTCGGCGAGCAGCTCCGGGCGCGCCTGCCGCACGCGCAGCTCATCGATCTGCGCGGGCAGGAGCCGACGAGCGGCGCCCCGGACGCGACGCTCCAGGAGCTCGTGCGCGAGGCGCTCGACGTGCCCGATGCGCCCCCGCAGAGCGGGGTTCGCGCGGTGCTTGCCGAGCGGCTCGGGCCCGCGCTCGGCGAGGAGCTCGGCTCGGGGCTGGCGATGGCGCTCGGCTGGGTGGACGAGCGGACGGGCGGCGAGGTGTTCCCCGAGATCGAGGCGCTCAAGGCAGCGCCCGGCGCGCTGCGCTCGGCGCGCGTGCGCGCGACGGGGGAGTGCCTGCGCCGGCGCACGGCCGTCGCGCCGGTCATCATCATCCTCGACGACGCGCAGTTCGCTCACGACGTGACGCTCGCGGCGCTCGAGTACGCGGCGCTCGCGGACGGCGCCGCGCCGCTGTGGATCTGCGCGATGGGGCGCCCGGCGTTCGCGGAGGCGCACCCGTCCTGGGGCGAGCGGGCGGCGCGGCGCGAGACCGTGCGGCTCGGTCCGCTCGATCCGGAGAGCGCGCGGGCGCTGTGCCGGCGGCTGCTCCGGCCCGCGCGGGACGTGCCGGAGCCGGCGATCGATCGCCTGCTCGAGCGCTCGCAGCGGGTGCCGTTCCTGCTCGTGGAGCTCGTGCACGGGCTCAAGCGCGAGGGGATCCTGCGGCGGCACCCGCGGGGCAACGCGTGGTACCTGGCGACCGATGAGCTCGATCGCTTGCCCGTGCTGCCGCTCATCGATCCGCTGGCGCAGGCCGAGATCGCGGCGCTCGGGCCGGGGCTCGGGGCGCACGCGCGGCTCGTCTCGCTGCTCGGCGCGGAGGTGTCGCTCGACGAGGTCGCGGGTGTGCTGCACCACCTCGACCAGCGCGGCGAGGGCGCGGCCTTCCCGCTCGACGCGCGCGTCGGGACCGAGCGGCTGGTCGAGGCGGGGGTGCTGGTGGCTGGCCGGAAGGGCAGGTTCGCCTTCCGTCACGCGCTCGTGCGGGAGGCGATCGCGCACGGGTGCGCCGAGGCGGAGCGGCGGCGGATCCACCTGGCCGCGTACGAGCACCACCGCGAGGCGGCCCACGAGGGCCAGGAGCAGCGGCGGTTCAAGATCGCGTTCCACGCGGCCGAGGCGGGGCTCGCGACCATCGCGGAGGAGGCCTACCTGGAGCTGGCCGAGCGGGCGGGGGCGCGGCACGCCTACGTCGAGGCGGAGCTCTACTATAGCCGCGCGCTCGCGCAGCCCGTCGAGGAGCGCGGCGCGCGGCGGCGGGCGGCGTACCGGGGCCGGGGGCTGATGCGCTACCGGCTGGGGCGCTACCACGACGCGCTCGGCGACCTGGCCCGCGCGCGCGCGATGGCGGTGGAGGAGGGCGACGCGATCGAGCAGGTCGACATCCTGCTCGACGAGGCCACGGCGCTCGACTGGATGGACGACTACGGCCGGTCGAAGGAGCGGGTGGAGCAGGCGAGGGCGCTCGCGCCCGGAGAGCTGCCGCTCGCGCTCTCGGCGCGCCTCTCGCTGGGTCTCGCGCGCTCGCTCGCCCGCGAGAGCCGCGAGAAGGAGGCGGCGCCGCAGCTCGAGCTCGCGGCGGCGCAGGCCGAGGCGCTGGGCGACGAGGGCTACGAGACGCTGGTGGTGTCGCTGCTGATCCTGACCTTCATCTACCCGGGGCTGGGCAGGCTGGACGAGGCAGGGGCGGCGCTGGATCGGACGATCCGGATGTGCGAGTCGCGCGGCGACCTCCTGCACCTCGGCCCCGCGATCAGCAACCGCGCGCTCCTGCGCGCGTGCCTCGGGGACAGCGAGGGGATGATCCTGGATCTGTGCCGCGTCCTGGCCATCTCGCGCGAGCTGGGCCTCGGGACGATGGAGCTCGTGGGGGAGTTCAACCTGGGCGAGTACCTCTACCTGATGGGCAACCTGGAGATGGCGATGCCGCACGTGGAGCGGGCGGTCGCGCTGGAGCGCCAGCAGCAGGGGGAGGAGGCGCGCCCGGTGGCGCAGCTCCTTCTGGCGCGGCTGCTCCTGTACAAGGGTGAAGAGAGCGAGGCGCGGCAGATCATCGAGGGAATCCGGGCTCAGCAGGCGAAGTCGGCCGCGGAGGGGCGCGAGGGCATGGAGCTGGCCCCCGCGGAAGAGGTGCAGTGGTCGATGATCGACCTGGCGACGCGGGACGCGACCGACGAGGCGTGGGACGAGCTCGAGGAGCGGTCGGCCCGCTTCTTCGTGGGGCAGGAGCAGATCGAGGTCATCGAGGCGCGGGCGCGAGCGTGCTCGCGGCGTGGCCGCCACGCGGAGGCGAAGGCGGTGCTCGAGAGGGCGATCGAGGCAGCCGGGAGGATTCCGAACGTGATGAGAGAGCGGCTCGAGCGGCAGCGAGGGAGCTAGCCGCTGCGATCAATCACCGGTCCGCGTTGCCCATGACCGACGGATAGGCCTTGTCCT
The DNA here is from genome assembly GCA_051717205.1 of Sorangium sp. So ce1128. Taxonomy (GTDB): domain Bacteria; phylum Myxococcota_A; class Polyangia; order Polyangiales; family Polyangiaceae; genus Sorangium. The sequence continues at coordinate 10,493,475 of CP181432.1, read as the reverse complement.
TATAACGAAGGCTCGCGTCAGAATCGTCATGTACTGGAACACTCCGATCCTTGCATCCTCTTACGAGGGGGCCTGACACCTTTCACCGCGACATGAAGCCGAGCAACCTGATGCTCGTGGGCGGCGCCGTCGAGCGCGCCACGCTGCTCGACTTCGGCATCGCGCGCGACCTCCGGATCGAGCGGAGCCTGACGGCGCCCGGCGCGATCGTCGGCACGCCCGGGTACATGGGGCCCCCGAGCAGGCGGAGCGGCGGGTCATGTGCGTCATCCTGGCCGCGGACGGCCGCGACCAGGCGGCCACGCTCCCGGACACCGCGGGCGCCTCGGAGACAGGGGAGCTGCGCCCGGACGCGGAGGCGCTGCGCCGCATCGCGGAGCGCCACGGCGGGCGCCTCGAGCTCATGCAGTCGCGGTGGCTGCTCATCGCGCTGTCCGGCGCCGAGTCACCGACGGATCTCGCCGCGCGCGCGGCCCATTGCGCGCTCGCCCTGCGGGCGGAGCTCGGGGGCGTGCCGATGTCCATCGCCACGGGGCTGGCAGAGGTCGCAGGGAGGCTGCCGATCGGCGCGCTGATCGATCGCGTCGTGCAGCTCTTCCCGCAGCGCGGCTGGGCGCCAGGGTCGGGCATTCGGCTCGACAGCGCGACGGCGGGCCTGCTCGCCTGCCGGTTCGACACGGCGCAGGGGCCCGAAGGGTCGTGGCTGCGGGGCCCGAAGGAGGAGCCGGTCACCGTCCCCAGGCTCCTCGGCAAGCCGACGCCCTGCGTGGGGCGCGAGCGCGAGCTCTCGCAGCTCTCGACCGAGTGGCGCCACTGCGTGGACGAGCCTTCCGCGAGCGCCGTGGTCGTCGTGGGCGCCCCGGGCCTGGGCAAGTCTCGTCTAGGCTGGGAGTTCCTCCACGCCCTCAGGCAGAGGGGGGACGCCGCCGAGGTCTGGACCGGCAGGGCCGACCCGATGGCCGCCGGCTCCGCCTTCGGCCTCCTCGCCCAGGCGCTCCGCCGCGCCATGGGCATCCTCGACGGCGAGCCGATCGAGGCGCGGCGGCGCAAGGTGCTCGCTCGGGTCGAGCGGCTTGGCGAGCTCGGGGCCAAGGTCCCGCACGTCGCGGCGTTCCTCGGCGAGCTCGTGGGGGCCACGTTCCCTGACGACGGCGATGTGCAGCTGCGCGCGGCGCGGCAGAGCCCGATGCTGATGGGCGACCGCATCCGCGAGGCGTTCGAGGACTTCGTCCGGGCCGAGTGTCAGCGGCAGCCGGTCCTCTTGTGCTCGAGGACCTGCACTGGGGCGACCTGCCCACGGTGAGCCTGGTCGACGCCGCGCTCAAGCACGCCAGGAATCACCCCTTCTTCGTGCTGGCGCTTGCCCGTCCAGAGGTCGACGAGCTCTTCCCGGCGCTGTGGAGCGAGCGTCACGGGCTCCGGATCCGCCTCGCGCCGCTGCCTCGACGCGCGAGCGAGCGGCTCGTGCGGGAGGTGCTCGGCGACGCCGTGGGGGCCGAGCAGGTGGAAGCGCTCCTCGCGCGCGCCGAGGGCAACGCCTTCGTGCTGGAGGAACAGATCCGCGCGGTGGCCGAGGGCAGGAGCGCGGGCATGCCCGAGACGGCGCTGGCCATGGTGCAGACGCGGCTGGAGGCGCTGGGGGTCGAGGAGCGGCGTGTCCTCCGCGCGGCGAGCGTCTTCGGCGAGACGTTCTGCAAAGGGGAAACAATTCGAAGACGCACAAACAATCCCGAGTGGTTCCAGCATGTTGGATGCTGTGCCCCGCAGCTGCAGCAGTGGTCAGCGCGGGGAGGCCGGGGAAGCTGTAAGGGGCGATGGGCGCGCGCCCGTGCCGGTGCTGGTGGCGGTCGCGGGTCGTCAAGGGCGCGGCTTCGGATCGCTGCGCCCAGGGCACGCGCTCGGGGCTGCGGTCGTTCACTATCCAGTAGCTCGACAAGGAGGAACTCGGCGCGGCCGCCGTCGAGCACATGGCGCCGGAGCCAATCGGCGTGGTCCCTCGCCGCGGCGCGGGCGTCGGTCGGAGTGTTGCTCCACGCCTAGCCGGCGTTGAGGCCCCGGGCACGAACTCGGGGCCGCCGTCGTCTACTTGGGCACGCTCAGGGCCGTCGCAGATGTCGAGGTGAACGTCGGCCAGCTCGGTGCAGTGGCTCTCCACCTGGCCGAGCGCAGGTGCGACGCTGGCAAAGGGCGAGCGTGGCGCCGTTGCCCATCTGGCCGAGTACAGGAGGGGCGCCAGCGACGAGGCGCGCGAGTTCGGCGCGGCCCCTCTCTGGCGCTGCGGTCGTAGAGGTCGAAGCGCATGCCGGGAAGCACGGTGCGGGCGCTATAGTCAAGTGGAATAGCCGTGGCGCTGCGGATTTACGGGCGAGGGCTGTTCGCCAATCACTTGGTTGACGAACACCCGAACCACTGAACAGCTAGAAAGATGTGCCCGTCCGCCGAACGGTCAGCGTTCACCCGCGAGGTCGCGAGCGTCAGCTCGCGCCTCGTCGGCGTGCAACGCGTTGTTCGGCGGCTGCGTCGTTTCGGAGAAACCGTCCAGGCACCTTGCTCCAGGGCCACCAGCAGCGAAGGAAACGTTGAGCTCCAACCGGACACCCGATCCTGCGCCTGATGGCGACCGGATCGAGCAACCGCGAGATCGCCGAGGCCCTCGGGACCGCGGAGGGGACGGTCAAAAACCACGCGTCGAGCATCTTCGCCAAGCTCGGCGTGCGCGACCGAACCCGCGCCGTGCTGCGGGGCCTGGAGCTGGGTTACATTTGAGCTCTAGACCCTGATCAAGCGCTACGTTCACAACCAGCCTTCATTTGGGTTGGATCCTGAATTCGGGGCGGGGTGGTGAAGACCGAAGCCTGATCTACGCTGAGGCGAACGCCGGCATCGGCTCGACCTGCGACGGGGGCGGCGTCAGCGGAAGTCCGGCGGACTTGGCCACCTGTCGTTCCTGCCGCTTCGCGACGCTCTGCCGGTACTCCTTGGCCTCGGCCAGTTTGGTGATCTCGATCTCGCCGTGCAGTTTGCGCACAACCTCCGCGACCTCATCGATCTCGACGTGGAAGAACTCCTTCCTCTCATTGATCAGGTTGACCCGCCGGTAGTGGAACTCACGGTGAAGAGCGTTCTCCAAAGCGGGGGCATCCTCGGACCAGATCATGGCGTCGACATCGAACTCGAACGGCACCGAAGCGTCGCCCAGTTCGGCTCTATTCAATGTGCTCACGGATCCCGCTCACGCGTCGGCGTCAATGCTCTTGGGCTTGGCGCCGGCGGCCAGCATCTCCTCGCGCATGCGCTTGTGCCCGTAGCTGGCTAGCTTGAGGCTGAGCGCCGGAGACAGGCGATCGAGGTACCAGAATGCCTTCCACCATTTGGGCAGGACGATGATGGCCTCGTTACGGGCGACGGCGTCGAGCGTGCGGCGCGCGAGCTCTTCAGGGGGGATTGGGCGCAGGCGCTCCGACATGCGCATGATGGCCTCTTTGGAGACGTTCTCCACGTTGATACGGCCGTACACACCGCCGGTGAGGATGGGTGTGCGGATGGTGCCGGGGCACAGGACGGAGGCGCGGACGCCGTAGCGCTCTGCCTCCACGCGGAGGGCCTTGGTGACGGCGACGACGGCGTGCTTGGTGGCGGTGTAGGCGCCCCCGTTGAAGCCCGCGATGAGGCCTGCGACGGAGGCTGTATTCAAAATGTGTCCTGAACCCTGCTTCACCATGATCGGGTAGACTGCCTGGATGCCGTAAACGACGCCGCGCAGGTTGACGTCGATGACGTCGTCCCAGTCCTCTTGCACGTAACTGGCCATCTCGCCCCCGACGACGATGCCGGCGTTGTTGAACAGGTAGTCGATGCGGCCTGAGCGCTGCAGCGTGTCTTTTGCGATGGCCTTGAAGGCCGGCAGGCTGCGCACGTCGAGCTCGGCGGCGGTCGCGCGACCTCCGCGGTCGGTGATGCCTTTGGCGACCTCCGCGGCGACGCTGTGCTGGCGATCCGCCAGCACGACCTCGCACCCTCGATGGGCGAGCTCTTCACCGAGCGCGCGGCCGATGCCGGAGGCGCCTCCGGTGACGATTGCGACCTTGTTTTCAAGCGTTTTCTGGTTGGTGCTCATCGGGCGCGGACGCTATCACGTTCACGCGCCGCGCACGATATGCCCTTCGAGATCGATGTGTAGACAGCAGCGCCGCGACGACTTGGCCCAGCGACCTCGAAGGCGTGCAAACCAGCCAGACAGCGCGCAAGTATTCGGAATTATACGGTTCGTATCCCACTGCGTCGGGCGCTGATCCTCCGGAGAAGCGAGTGCCACAGCATGAGCGATATCATGCAGTTGCGCGCGGTCTGGCCGTTCTGGTCTCCTCGGGGGCGCTTTCGCGGTTGGGAAGCGACGCCGGTGAGCGGTGAGAGCGGTGCCGCGGCGCGGCCGCATGTTCGTACCGGGGGCGGGGTGCTCCAGGAGGCCGCCGCCGTCCAGAGCTCGTCTCTGGCGCTTCTACGGGGCCGTCCTGCGCCCGAGCGCGTCCTCGGCGCCTCAGCCATCCCCGAGCTCTCTGGCGCTTCTACGGGGCCGCCCTGCGCCCGAGCGCGTCCTCGGCGGCCGCCCTGCCCTCCCGAGCTCGCTCTCTGAGGCGCCCTCTCCTCGGCGGCCGCCGTTCGCCCGATCTCGGGGCGACGCCCGCGGGTGGAGGCGTGCCTCGCCGAGACCAACCGTTCGGTGGACGAACACCGCGGCCACCCGGACCGCCGGCGGATGGGCGCTCGGAGTGTTCGTCAACCAACTGGTTGGCGAACACTACCACCGCGTAGCCGCCTGCGCACCTGCGCAACACCACCGCGGCGAAGCCCTCGAGCAGTGGCGGGGGCCGCGGGATGGTGTCACGGACCGCCCCATCGGATCGCGCCCGGTCCGGCCAAGCGGATCGCGGGCGAGCCCCGCTCGGACCCGGCGAGGAGGGGGGCGCGGTGCTCGCTCACGTCAAGGGTCCGCTCCGCGGAAATCCTAACGGATTCGAGCCCTTGACCTGAGCTGCGCGCCGCGCGGTGGAAGGGCAGGTACGGGGTCCGAGCGGGGATTCTTGACCGCTCCAGTCGTGATCCGTTCTGCCGATCGGTTCGTGGTCCATGAGGCCGGTCTCTGACACATCGTGCAGCCCGGGGCGTGTGGCCGGTAGCGCGCTCTCGCGGCGGCGTGGACAGGCAGCTGGCGCCAGCAGGCCGACACGCGCCGCAGCCGCGCAGGTCGCTGCGTGCTGGCGCACGCTCCGGACGGTACGGGCCCTGGCCCGTGTAGTGTTCTCGTCTAGATTCCGTTTGACGCCGATCCCGTGATCAGAAGAATGGGCCGCGTCGCCACGTTGCTCGCGTGTTTCGGACGACCGGGAGGGAGACGATGAGGACGACAGACCGGCAGATCTCATCGTCGGCAGTGTTCGCTCTCCTGCTCAGTGTCGCTCCCACGCAGGCAGACGCATCCGAGCTGAGTGCCGGAATTGGCTTCGGGGGATCCAGGCTGGCACCGTGACGCACCTGGCAGTGAGTCCGCACGCGGGAATATCGTGGCGCATCAACGGCAACATCCTATTGAATGTTCACGATCTGCTCAGCGTCGTGCCTCCAATCCAGATAGGTGGGGCCGGTGTCTACAATAGCACCATCGTCGCGCTCGGATATGGTTGGAAGAACGGCGATTTCAGCGCTGGCCCATCCGTCGCGATCTACTTCATGCCGGCTTGTGGAAGCACATTGTGTGGGCACGTTGCCGGGATGGCGGCAGGGGCACATGCGCAAACCAATGCGTACATCGTAGGACCGATCGGCGTGGCCGTGAGCGCCAATGTCGATTGGATCGGCGGGAGCAGCCTTGTTCTCCCAGGTTACGTATCGGTGCTTGTTGTTGTCGGCCCCGTGCTTCGATGGAGTGTAAAATGAACGCAAAAGGAATTCTGCTTCCGATTCTGGCTGTCGCCATCTACATGCTGGCGGCCTGCAACTGGACGGTAGGAGACTGCTATCCCCGTGAGGAGTGGGTTAAGGGTGAAGGCGCAGGTGGACCAGTCGGGCCGCCCGTTCCCGTCTACACCTCCGTCGCGTCGGGCGACTTCGGGGCGGAGCCGCCGGAAGGCGGCGAGCGCAAGATCCAGTGCAACAAGACGGAGGACGAAGACGAGGAGGAAACCCCGAGCGACAGCTCGGACAGGCCTACAGCTAGCCCCAATGCCGGTCAGTTAAGGCGGCCGCTGGCGACCAGCGCCCGCGCAAGTGCGCGAAATTACTGGGCGACACCGGTTCGCGAAGCGCTTAACTGACCGGCATTGCAGCTAGCCTGGATTTTCACAGCAGAAGATCGGTTAACATAAAGGCCACTGACACCGGTCAGGGGAACGCGACCTCGAGCGAAGCTCCTCCCCACCAGGGGACAGCGACGGGCGTCGCGAGCAAGCCGGACTCGAGTAGCATGGGGTTGTGAGCCCGACGAGGAAGGCGCACGTGAACGCGCTGCGGGCTGACCTCGACCCTCGCCGTCGTGTCGAGGAAGCGGCGGAAGATCTGCCGCGCCTTGGCGTGCTCGAAGCCGTGCAGGTGCTTGCCGAGCAGCCGGTAGAGGCCGGTGGCGATGACGGTCAAGGTCACGTCGAAGTCGACCTTCATGGCCACCGCGGACGACAGCGCATCGACGTGGAAGAAGTGGACCTGGTCCTCGAGGTTGTTCTCGATCAGCATGCGCCGAGCGTAGCGTTCGAGGATCGTGCGCGGCGTCGAGCGGGTGTCGTTGGTCAGCAGGACCGTGGGCTCGTCGTGACCGAGATCGCGCGCGCAGATCTGCCGGATCGGCGCTGGATAGTCCTTGCCCAGCCGGATCGTTTCGTCGAGGACCTTCGGGTTGCGAAACTTGCGGTGCGGTACATCGAGCTCCACTCGGCGCCAGGCTGCGGCCGGTGCGTTCAGCACGTGGCGCTTAAGGACATCCGTGCGGCGGCGCAGCGTGACGAAGGTGATCCCCTGGGCATCCAGGCGGCTCAGGTTCTTGTGGGTGGTGAGCTTCGAGTCGAACACGAGGTGCGGGGGCACCTTGCCGTGCGTCTTCTTCCAGAAGTCGACGAAGCGCAGGACCTCATCGCTCTCCTCTCCCTTGCGCAGGTCGGCGTTGGCGTAGCAGAGCACGTCGGTGTCGGCGTCCTGGGCGATGAAGGTGAGCACGGCCTTGTCGCGGCGGCTGCGCTTGGAAAGGTAGTGGCGCTCGACGAACTCGTCCTGCCCGAAGAAGGGAACGGCGTGAAAGTCGAGGTTGAACGACGCGCCCGCGAGCGCGAGATGAGCGCGCAGGTGATCGAGCCAGCCGCGCAGCAGTCGGACGGAGCTCGAGCGTCCCAGCCGATCGGAGTACTGCGCGAGGAAGGTCGTCTTCGGAATGACGTTGAGCCCCGCGAAGAGTGACAGGCCTTGGTCGAAGACCAGGTCCATCACGTGGCTCTTGCGCTCGATGGAAGTCAGCTTCAACGCGAGGGCCGCGAGCAGCGCGTGGGTCGCCGGGATCGCCTTCGATCCAGGCAGGGCAGCTTCGTCGGCGAGCCGCTCAAAGCCAAGCTTGACGAGCAGCGGCAGGAGCACGAACAAGCCGCCGACATGGCTCTCGAACGTCGCAGGGACGAGCTGAAAGTTGCGGACATCGGCACGGCTGGCGCGGTCGGGGCGCGTCCTGGCGGGGCGCTCGTCCTCCTTGCGACGCGGCAGCCTGGAGAAGCCTTCCTCGCGCAACACCTCGGTGACGGCCGTGGGGCTGAGCTCGATGTGCTGGCTCCGGAGCTCCTCGGCGATGTCGTAGATCGACAGGTTGCGCTTGCGCATCGCGATGATCAGGCGCCGGGCACGGGACTTCTTCGGCTGCTCGTGCGGGCCGCGCATCGGCGAGGTGAAGAAGGCACGGTCAGGATCGTGGCGGAATTGATGGCAGAGCACGCGGAACGAGCCGGGCGTGTAGCCGAAGGTCTGCGCGACCTCGGCACTCGAGCGATGCTCCACAAAGTAGGCGCGCAGCGCCTCATACTGACGGTGCCGCGCCTGGGTGGGCGCCAGGAAGAAGCGGGCGGGGTCAGTTAGTGGAGTGGGTGCGCTCATCGCGAAAAACGTGACCCACACATAAGGGATCTCGTCAAGGTAAGGAGAGCAGCGCCGAGAGGGAATGAAGCCGATTTTTGCTGGATTTCAAGGCTGTTCTGCGCTGTCAACGCATCAACTACGTCCCCCGAGGGGGAGAAGCTGACGGACGAGAAATTCGCCCATAGCGCACCCTTTTCCCTCATGGCGCCCTTGATGCCGCCGCTTGCCTGGCTCACGCCGTTCCGCGTGAAACCGCGTCTGCCGGTTACCGCGCCGGAGGGACGGCCTCATGCTGCGCCGTTAGGCGAACTATCTCGGTGAAAATCCAGGCTAGCCCGACGAACCCGCCGGATCCCTGCCAGCAGAGCGGCGCCCCGAGCATGGGGTGCACAGGTACTAAGCCGATTGACCCGCGGGTCTTCAACTTTGTTACGACCCTCGCCTACGATGGGACCAGCGTGGCAGGTGGGTGGCAGGAGGCAACCGCAAAACTGTTTTTTGGCCACAATCTAGAAGGCGACGCCGCGTGTGTGGTCATCGTCGGGATGCCCCTACGAGCAAAGGCTTGGGGAATGATCTCAGCAGAGACCGCAGCGATCTATAGTACCGATGTCGCGAATCGGTGCGCCGATTATCTATACGAGGATGGCGGTCGGGATCTCCCGCCGCGTATATTCTGTGACAGGCACAAAGGTTGCATGAGAGAACGGTTTCCGAAGTATTACGAAGAACTTGGTGCCAGGGTCAAGTAATTCTATGAAACACAGCATCGATGAGCTGCTCGAAATTGTCGATCGATACTATCGTCGTAGTGTTGGAGTCGCCGATAATGGCAATATTGACGCCCAGCTCTGCGAGAAGACGGAAGAACACGCCCGGCTCGTGGCCGCGCGGATCCAGGCATCAAAGGACGAGCGCTGGCACTCCATGCTGCGTCGCATCGGAGACCGCTTCCCTGGGATGCTCATGAACCACTCGCTACATCTCCCCACCGGCGGCTGGGACGGCTGCTATTCCTTTACGATCGATCTGCCCGATTCTACGGACCGAACCCTGTGGTTCCAAGTAAGCTTCCTGGCTCCTTACTACATCGTCCACAGCTCGCGCACGATCGAGATCGTCAAACGAACGAGGGACTTGTTCTCCGTCAACTTTCGAGGCATGTATATTCTTGTTCATCGAAGCCCGTTGGATCCAGGTTTCGTGTCGCACCCGGACGATAGTCTCAGGTTCGCTACCGTCAGGGAGAGATATGTCTCCTTTGATTTGCTGCCCGACGAGCAAGCATGTGCGGAGTGGATCTCACGTGATATTGAAGCAACCTTCGGTTGCGAGCGCATGCCGCCAGAGATCGGGACCGTGCTCGTACCGGACGTGACAGCGGGCCTGCGGCTTCCCGGGAAGGTAAGACTCTACGATTGCCTGTTTTCGAACCAGCATACATGGGTGAAGCCATCGCCGTCTGAAGTGTCGGCGCCCGGCGCAGACATCGAAGCGAGCAAGCTTACAGATTCGCTCGTTGCGGTGCTTACCATGCTCGCGGCGCTCTATCAAATCGCCTGGTCCCTGATGCCTGAGTTGCAGAGCGGTTCTTCCTACTGGGTGGTGACGACGGATGGGGTCCTGCGCAAAGAGGAAGTATTGAGAGTGCTTGCAAAAATTCGGGTGCTCATGGATCCGCCGACGACTCCACGCGGCATCGCTTCCAAGCGCGAACTCGAAGCTGCCATCCGCGAGATCGAAGCGCTGGTCGCTCGGTGGAACGGTGAAGGCGAGCCGCCGGCCTCCATGGTCGCTTGGGCGTCCAGCTTCCTGGCAAGTTGGCTCGTGGACTCGGACCCCGAAGCGTTGAGGAGCGGCCGTACGAGCTGACGGACCGGTTGACGCTGAAGGCGGCTACGATAGGCACGCTATTGCGTGCAGCAGAATACGCGCGGCTCTCCGAGTTTTGCAGGTTCAAGAAATTCTGGCGGAACCGAGCGCGGCGAGCAAGTTCCTGCCTCGGCCTGCGTGAACTCCGCGCGTACCGCCGCGAGCGGCGAGGGCGCAGAGGTGTTAGCGCACAGGCGTTCACCTAAGCCGAGTCCAAGCGCCTCGGCCGCGATCGGGTTATCGCATGTCGCTCCGGCGTACAGGTGAACGTCGGCGACGCAGTTGCCACCGGTCGGAGCATCGCACTCACACGGCGGACAATCGGGCTCGTCATTCGGCTTCTCTGTGTAGATCCTCCGATCGGAGAACCCAGAAGGACACGTGCCGTCGGGATCAGGATCGGCGCATAAGGTGAAGAGCGTGGCGGGCGCCTTGTCAGAGATGTACGGGCAAGCCAGGACCATCTTTCGGGCGTTAGGCGGCGGCAGGGCTTCGCACGGCGAAAGGGTGGGCGGCTCGAACGCCACGGAGGCGACGGCGGAGCTCGACGCAGGCGGCGGCAGAGCGACGCACGATCCGTCCCATCGCGTGCCAGCGTCGAACGCGACCTCCACGCCGTCGTCGTCGTCGTCAGGACATATTGACGCATGCGCTGTCACCCGGGACGGCAGCGCACACGCGGCCGGGCCACACGTGCACCCATTGCATTCGACAACCCCTTCGGTCCACCCTTGCCAATACATGAGGCGATACTGGGGACACGGAGGACGGTTCGAGTACGGGCCAACCCAGAGCCAGGACAGTCGGTCCGGATCGGGGAGTTGATATGGATCGGGCTCAGGGCCCGGTTCTCCGCACGCGAGAAACGTTGCCAGGCTGATCAGCATGTACGGCAGTGATCGCATCGTCGACCCCTCGCTGTTCGGAAGTATTGGACGTCTGAAACGCTGATAGAGATCGCGACCATGCCTACGCGGCGAGCCAGGTTCCGGGCCATCGCGTGAGCGCTTCTAGCGGTCGCAACAGGCAACGTGCGTTTCCCCCTCCTCCAGTCTGCCGCTCACGATCACGGGCTCTGAAGGAACGCACGTGGCGGGTTCGCTCTGGAGCGCAAAAATGCCCATCGAAACGATGTCGCCGTCGCCGATGGCCGACGTGCAGGCCGGCGCATCGACTGCGGAAAGGATGGTGGTAATCAGCGGATCGCCGCAGTTTTCGTTGCGGAACAGTACCGTCTCTGCGACGCACTTGCCGCCGCTGGGCGGGCCACACGTGCACTCGGAGCATTTGCGTGTATCGTTAACTAGCAACATTTCGTATCGTCTTGTGTAGCCGCTCCAGCAGTCTCCATTCGGTTGCGGAGGGAAGCATACGTTGAACGATTCGGGGTGGGTGTCAGAGGGACCGGGCGCGCAAGCCCTGACAAAGTTCATGTACGCTCGCGACGGATTAGGTCTTGACACTACGGGCTCGCAGGGAGGCTGCGTCGGCGGCTCAAATGTGAGGGATTCGAAGGATTCTCTCAAAACGGGTGAGTCCAGGGGTCCACAGCCTGAAGGATCAGCCTCCAGCATGACTGCACCGGCATCGTCGGAGCAGAGCCAAGGATGTGCGATGACCTTGGACGGCATCGTGCAGACAGATTCTCGACACTCGCAACGTTCGCATTCGTACCATTCTTTGTCCGCTGTCCATCCTTCCCACAACATCTTGCCGGTGCAGCTTGGAGCGCTATCGATAGTACCTCCGTAGAGATAGAACTTGGTGCTGGGATCCGGCTCTGGCAGCTCCGGCGCATCCGAAGGGCAACCCATGAGGAACGACATTACTACTGTGAACAGCGGAACCGGTCTCATTGCGTGCACCTACCCTTGTTCGAATTACCTGCCCTCAACGAGCCTCAACTGAGAGCAACAAAATTTGCGTGTTGCTCCGCGCGTGATCTTTCCCATGATGGTGGAGAGGCTTGATGTTGGCGAGCACGTGCCTGGTGCATCCTCCGCGAGGATCACGCGTGCCGCTGCCAGCGGTGAGTCGGCGGGCGTATCGGCGCACAGGGTGTCTTCTTGTGGGATTCCATTGATAGAGATCATCAGGTCCGTGCAGCCTGCGTCGCGGAAGAGCAGGACATCGGCCTTGCAGCTTCCGCCTACCGGGGCCTCGCAATCGCAAGCTGTGCACAGGCGGTCGTCGCTGATCCTCTCTGCGAACTCGAAGCGAGCCGAGAAGCCCGGTCGACATTCCCCGTCCTGCTCGGGCGCGATACAGACCAACCAGTTGTACTCTGCGTCATATCCGGTCCATGGGCAGGCTCTCGCAAATCTGCCGGAAATAGGCGGCGGATCGAACTGCTTCAACGGGGCGCAGCTCGGTGCGATGGCCGGCGGATTGAAGGTGACAGATGCGAGCGCATCGTCTGGCAAACGTGGCATGATGTTGGTGCACCTTGCAGGATCCTTCGTCACAGTATCTAGCATGAGCGGAGATCCTTCGTCGCCGCAGCCGGGTGTCTGGTGCGCTGTTATCGCCGATGGCGGCATGCAGACCGCAGGGCCGCACTCGCACTCCCCGCATACGCCTTTGCCAGGTGCCTCTACATCGGCCCAACCATCCCAGTAGTCCAGGCGGCCGTCGGGGCATGGGGGAAGATCCGGGGTTCGCGCGACCCAAAGCAATACAGGGTTGTCATCTGTTCGCGGGCCGTAGATGTCGAGCTCATCTCCACCGCCGAACAGCAACGGCAAGCTGAGAGCAAACCAAGGTACCGTTCGCATTGTGATCCCTTCGCCCTGTTTCAGTACTTGTGCGGCCCGCAAGCAACCAGCTCGTAGCAGACGTCGCCGTCGTTCGACGGCGTCTTCACGGCTTGCCGCGTGGAAACGGCATGGCGGCCCTTGACGGCGCGAGGCTCGACAGGCGGCGGTGCTTGGCGCGCATCGGACGGTCGCGGGGGAGGTTCTGTGCTGGCTTGGAGCGCTGCTACCTGGACGAGCCGCGCCAGGCGCGGCGCCGCTCTGCGGGGGGACTGCCACCACCAGAGGAGGAGCGCTCCCGCGCTCCCGAGCACGAAGGCGAGGGTGAACACGGCGCCGAGGAGGCGCACCGGGGAGCTGCGCCGTGTGCTGCCGCTCGAGCGCGGAGGGATCGAGAGCACCGGTGGGACGGGCAGCACCGGGGAACGCGGAGGAGTCGAGGGGGCCGGCAGTACGGGCAGCATCGGATCGAGGTCCGGTAGCTCGGCCGAACGCAACCGCGACACGACCGGAGGCGCGTGGGAGACGGTGTCCCTCGCGTTCCGCGGCGGGAGCGCGCTCTTGAGCGTTTCGGGCGCCCCGGAAGGCCGCGGCGTGGCGACCGGAGGCGCATGGGCGATGTCATCCCGCGCGGGCATCACGCTCTTGACCGTATCGGGCGCATCAGAGGCGCGCGGCGTGGGGAACTCGCTGGCTCGTCTCCCCTGTTCACCCGAGACCGACTGCTCCGCCTCGTCCTCGGAAAAGATCGGCGCTTCGTCGTCCGGCGCGCGCCGAGAGCCGGATGGTTCCGCGAAGATGTGCGCGTGGGGAAGCTCCGGCGGTCCGCCAAGCTCCTCCCACTCGCGGGCAAAGGGAGTCAGAACAGAGAGCATCTTCTCGATGCTTGGCTGCCGTCGCTTGGGGTCCTCCTCAAGGGCGGTTTTTATCATCACCTGAAGCACGGGAGGAGTTCCGGCGGGGAAACTCCGGTGAGGGGCCCACGGCGAGAGCGCGCGTTTGCACAGGAGCTCGTACATGAGGGTGCCGAAGCCGTAGACGTCCGCGCGAGGTCCCAGCCGACCACCCGAGATGAGCTCCGGCGGTGCATACCCGTAGGGATCTTGACGAGCCTCCTCCGCACCGAGCTGAAAGAGACGCGCGAACCCGAAATGCGTTATCGCGTAGCCGCCATCGCCCACGATGAAGACCCGATCGGGACTGAGCGCGCCATGGATGATGGAGAGCGCATGCGCACGCACGAGACAGCGGCCGATGTCGATCAGCACCTTAAGATCCGCCGGTCCGAGGTCGTTCTCGCGCGTCGCCTCGACCAGCGGGACCGCGTCGTTGAGCACCGGGGTCGCTGCCCATGCTACGGAGCCGCTCACCCCGCCGTAGAGCACGCGGACGATCTCCGGGACCTCGTCTGAGAGGCGCTGAAGGCGCTCCATGTCTTCAGCGAACACGGCCTCATCGAGGGGCGCGCCGTCGCGGACGTGCAACCAGACCAGATCCCTCTTGTCGCCTATCTGCCGCGCGAGGAAGTGACGGACCATGCCGCGCTCCTCGTTCAGGATCTCGTGGCCTTCCCAGACATGGCCGATGGCTACCATAGGAGCTTGACCTCCGCGCCTCCGGCTCGCGTCCGGATCTCGGCCTTGCCCCGGGGAAAGACCACATAGACGACGGTCGCGACGCCGAGCGCTGCGCCTGTGATGAGGGCAGCCGTGCCCAAGCCATGGAACACGTTGGCTCGTGTGTTGGCTGCGTTCGCTTCGTCGTAGACCTCGCTGAACCGCGCACTGCTCGGGAGCATCGAGCCATCATGCAAGCGAGACACCTTGGCGGCCGTTTCGCGCTCCGCGGCGTCGCTGGCCAGGCGAAGGCCGACGCCTGCACCGAGCAGGGCGACCGAGCCCGCCGCGCCGGTGCCGATGATCCAGGGGTTCCGCCGGGAGAGCGCCGACGCTGGAGCGACCCGAGCCGGCACACCGGATCTCGCAGAGGAGGCCTTCGGAACCTCGAAGGTGAGGGAGACGTGCCGCGAGTCCCCCGCCGCCACCTTCACGAGCGCACGGGCCACCTGCCCCTGCTTTCCGGTCGCGGTGACCTCGTGCTGTCCAGGCGCGACGAAGACACGACCGCCCGCGCTCACCTCGCGACCGTCCACGAGGATCCGCGCCGTGCCCGGCGGGGCGCTCACCTGGAGCTCCGCCATGCGCCCCCGGACCGCCGCGAGGTCGGCGTGTCTCACCTCGTAGCGGCGGCGCTCGAGGTCGTTGGTCGGTGCGGGCATCTGCTCGACGCACTTGGTGAGCTCCTCCTCGGCCTGCTCGAGGCGGTCGAGGCGCAGATCGAATTGCCCGAGCTGGCAGATGGCCATCGGCGTGGGATCGAGCGCGTAGATCTGCGCCCAGTAGTCGCGAGCGCGAGCGATCTCAAGCCGCTTCGCGGCCTTCTCCGCCTCTTGCATCAACTCTTGAACTTTTCGGTCCCGCTCGGATGGCTCAGCGGCGCCAACGGAAGGGAGCAAGAGGACCGCGGCGAAGGTCGCGGCGCGTGATGCGCGTGTAAGGAGAGCAGCATGGCGCACGGTTCACCTCGTTGGGGGCTGATGCACGCTTCCTTGAATTGCCTCGCCAGACTCGATGGGATCCTATCCGGCGCGGCGTTGCCATCTACATCATCCAGAGGCCGGCGGGGAGCGTTCCAGGCGTCGCTGTCTCGCGCGGCGAGGCAGTCGCATTGCGTCTTCGGCTGTGAAATTGCCGGCAGGTATCAAAAAAGTGCATGCGGTGAGCGGGACAGACAGCCACGACCCGGGGAGTGCGTGCGTTCAGGGTGGAACCACAGCTCGCCGCCCGGGGTCGATGTGCCAGCGGCCGGTTGGCCGTCTACCGGAGGGCTCAGGAGATGCGACGCGCGAGCCGAGCGCGACGGACCGGCAACGTGTGCGATCTACACGTCCCTGCGAGGGGTCGCGCTGGATTCCGTTGTCGCAAGAAATTGCGTCCGCCGTTCGCGTTTGCAGCCGAGCGGACGCGAGGGAGATCGGCAAGCCTGCGACGGCGGCCAGCGGCCCCAAGGTACCGTGCGCGATGGAGGTGTGCAGGCCCTCAACGTGGCGCCCGCGTTCCGCGCCGCGGTGCGCCGCTCGGATCCGCGGCGCACGCCGAGCGCCCCGAGGCGGCCGCGCTGGTGTGGCGATGTCCGCGAGCTGTGGCATGCGCCGGTGGCTTGCTGACGACCGCGCTCCTGGAACTGCACGACGGCGCCGGTGCTTGACCGTTCCGCGCGCGGGCGGCTCGTCGGGGAGCGCGCCGTGGGCCAGGTCGCGGTCACCGCGCGTTGACGGCCGAACGCCTGGGGCTGCGCTCGATGCCGCCCATGCAGCAGCGTCGCCCGCCAGCCTGGCCAGACGACCGCGCGTCTGGAGCCGCCGACGGCGCAAGGTTAGCTGCTCCTGCCATATCGAACCTCCGTTGTTGTGCTGTTTCGGGTTCGGGACGGAGCCTGAACGAGAGCCCGTGAGGAGGCCCGAAATGGTAATTCTGATGATCCGGTAACTCGTCGCGAGTTACCGGGATCTGGTCAGGCGAAGAAACGCTCTGGTGACACGCAGTTAGGTCGTTTCGAGGGAGCGCCCGTGGGGCCGATCTTGGCGGGCGGGGCTGACGCGATCGCGCTGGCCGAGCACTTCGAGATCGGCGGTGCGCCGACGCGGGCCGCAGATGCATACCTGCGCGCGGCCGAGGAGGCGCTTCGTGGCAGCGATCTTGCCGTGGCGCTGGACCGGGCCGATCGCGGAATCGGCTGCGGCGCCGCCGGGGACACTGCAGGCAGGCTCCGCCGAGTCCAGGTTGAAGCCCATACGTGGCGCGGCGAGCTCGCCCTCGCCATGGAGCGAGGCACCGAGGCCATCCAGCGGATCGAGCGCGGCACGACGGCGTGGTTCTCGGCCATCGGCCAGGTGGTCATCGCCTCGTCCAAGCTGGGATGGCTTGACGAGGTCAAGAGATGGACGACTGCGGCGGCGGATACCCCGGCCGTGGACAACGCTCAGCGCGTCAAGCTCATCTGTCTTGCCGACGGCGCGGCCGTACTGGTCCTGGGGGGGCGTTATGCCGAAGGGACTGCTCTGATCGAGACCGTCGAGCGCGCCACTGCTCTAGCAGAGACACAAGACATCGAGGTGGGTGCGCACCTCCACGAGGCGCGGTCCTACCTCGCGATGTGTGCTGGTGATCTGGGCGCCGGCGCGAGCGGCCTGGAGGCGGTGGTGCTTGCGTTCGAGCAAGCCGGCGATCGTCGGAACGCTTGCAACCTGCGCGCGAATCTCGGGGTTGCTTATGCGGAGCTCGGCGACTTTGACCGGGCGGAGTCGATGATGCGCGCAGCGCTGGCGGAGGCTGACGGGATTCATCTGCATGACTTGAAGTTTGCAGTGCAGACGAACCTTGCGCAGGTCCTCACGTGTCGCGGTCATCTGGCAGAGGCGCGGACGCTCGCCGAGTCCGCTGTGGCGTCGAGCGCTCAAGCGGGGGTGGTGCGCACCGAGCTGATTGGTCGTTGCTACCTCGCAAAAGTCGCCCTCGCCAGCGGTGATCTCGATGTCAGCGAGCGCGAAGCGCGCGCCGCGGTGGCGCTCGCGCCGAGCGCTCCGACGTTCGCGGTACAGGCCTCTGCTGTCCTCGCCCGTGCGCTGCTCGGGTTTGGTCGGATCGACGAGGCGATGCGCGCTGCCGCCGAGGCGAGCTCGCAGCTGGCGGAGTTCGGCACCCTGGAAGAAGGCGAGTCGCTCATCCGCGTGACGTATGCCGAGGCGCTCGCCGCGAGCGGCAGGCATACCGAGGCGATCGTCGCCATCGAGTCGGCCAGGACGGCGCTGCTCGCGCGCGCCGAGAAGCTCAGCGACCCGGCCTGGCGCGAGCGCTTCCTCTATGACGTCCCGGACAACGCACGAACTCTCGAGCTCGCACGGCAGTGGCTCGGCAGCTGATCCCCAGCTGCGCGGCGCGCTCCCTCTATACCGTACCTGTCAAGGTCACGGCTCCTCGCCTGAGTTCGCCACGCAAAGTGAGATGGCCGCGGCTCACGCGGGCCGTCGGCGGCGCGCGAACAGCAGCGCGCCGCCGAGGAGAGCGAGCCATGGGGCCAGGGCGCCGCGCACCGGAGGGACGCCCGCGGCGCGACAGTCGCAGCCGTAATCGTCGCCGGTGAACCCGCCACCGCTGCCCGACGACGACGAGGCCTCGCTCGATGAGCTCGCCACGCTCGACGCCGCCGCACCGCCGCCGCCTTCTCCGCCTGGACAACCCCGGTTCGCTACCGTGCCTGCCTCGGTCGGGCAGTCGTCATCCATGTCGCTTATAAAGTCGTTGTCGTCGTCCGCGTCGCAGTCGTCTCCCGCGCCGTCGCCGTCCGCATCTCCCTGATCCGGATTGGCCGTCCGCGGGCAGTTGTCCGCGTCGCTCGGGACACCGTCGCCGTCGTCGTCGCGATCGCAGGCGTCTCCGACGCCGTTCGCGTTCGAGTCCGCCTGATCAGGGTTCGGCGTCCAGGGGCAGTTGTCGCCCAGGAGCACGCCATCGCCGTCGAAATCGATGGCGCCGGGCGTCTGGACGTCACACGCGACCCAGGTCGACGACAACGGCTCGCTGGTCTCGACCGCGCCGGTCACCCCGTTTCCCCCGCTCGCCGCCTGGGCGCCCTCGGTGAAGTCCTGCCGGCAGCTCCCGCCGGCGGCGGACAGCGGCGCGTGCAGCGCGACGTCATCATCCGTGTCGTCCAGGTAGGAGCTCCCCGCGGTCCCAGGGTCCGGTCCGTCGAGCGATTTACCGGTCTTGTCGACAGGGGCGTTCAGACCCGTCGTGCCATAGAAGACGTAATCGACGTCCTTCACGAGATCGCTCACGGCGTCCCAGTAAAAGAGGACGAGACACTCATGATCGTTCGTCAGCCCGCGCGTCTCTCCCACCGATCCAGGGAGCGGCAGCCGCATGTCAGGCACCGCGGCGGCCGACCTGCTCTCCCCCGCGCCGAACGTGCCTGCGCTGTAGATCTCGTAGGTAGGGTGCGAGCCCCAGCCCTCGAACGCCCTCGTCTCGCCGCACCCCATACGGTAGCACTCGGCCCCTCCGAGCGACACGGTCTGGATCTCGCCGGGCCCGATCTCGGCGCCGGCCGGGAAGCGCACCAGGAAGTCGTTCGTGTTCGGGAGCGTCGCGCTCGTCGTCACGAGCTCGTAATAGGAGCGGTAATCGGCGAGGTAATAGTCGGACAGGTCCACCGGGGCGCTGCCCGGGTTATAGATCTCCACGAACTCCGCCGCCGCGGGGTGGACGCGGAGCTCCGTGAGGAGGAGCTTCGCGGGGCTCGACACCTGGGCGCGCAGCCGGCCGTGGAGCGCGTCGAGCTCGAGCGTGACGACCTGCCCCGCCGCGGCGCTGAACGCGGCGCTCGAGGAGTCCTGCGGGGCGTAGCTCCAGCCGTTCGCGCCGAGCCGCGTGCCAGAGGGGCCCTGCGCCGCGAACTTGAAGAGCGCGCCGGAGAGCGCCGTGCGGGCCACGAAACGGTACGTGTGGACATGATCGCCCGCGACTCGATCGCCGAGGAGGCCGTCGTCGCGCGCGACCGTGAGGGTCGAAGACGAGTTCCAGTCCGTATCGCCCACGGAGCGCTGCCAGTCTCCGACGGCGACCCACACCTGCGGTGCGCCGTCCGCGGCGAGCGAGGCGCTGCGCGAGTCCGAGGCTGATTCGGTCGCTGGCAAGAACCCCTGTGCGGTCAGGTCGCGTGTGTCGTAATAAAAGGTGACATCGTAGGGCGCTGTCCCGCCGGCGAGCGTGAAGCGCAGGTTGCCCCCGGTGGCCGCACCCGCACCGCCATCGCCGAGATCCACGCCGTTCCGTGAGACCTTGTACTCGACCTCGCCCTGCGCTGCGAACGAGACGGTCGCCGTGAAGACGCCGTCCCCGGCCGCCGCGTCCGGGGCGACACCATCGTCGCGGAGCGGGGCGCCCTGGCGCGCGTCCCACGCTCCGAGCTCCGGCGTGGAGCCGGTTACCGTCGGCGAGGCGAGCACGGCCCTGGGCAGGACCAAGAGCAAAGCGAAGTTGATGCCGACGAATGAACGGTGTCGTCGCACAGGGGCCACCTCGGTGCCGGGCGAGCTATCCGGACGAGTGAACCCTAGCGCAGGACGGACGAACAACGAAGTCACAAAGCAGGAATCGCTCCAGCACTCGTGTGGCGCCTCATGCGTCATCCATCGATGAGCGCTGAATCCGACGTTCGGCCGTCTGGTGGAGGAGGGAGGCGTCGATATCGCGGCTCGGGCAGCTCGGAGGGCCCGCGCCGAGCCTCGCCGTCACCGCGGGACAGCCGCCGTGACGGGGCGAGGCGGGTCTTCGCGATGGGAGGTGCCCGCGGGGACGCCCCTTGCGCCCGCCTGGCCAGCGGGGTCGCGCGCAGCGTGCGCTGCGTCGGAGAGGGCGTGTGCCCTGGTGTAGTCGAGCGCCGCGCCAGCGGTGTCGCCCTGCTCGCAGCGCAGGTCGGCGCGCGCGTGGAGCACGGCAGCCTGGCCGGCGCCGTCGCCGAGCGCCTGGAAGAGGTGCAGCGCATCCTCGTAGTCGCGCTGCGCGCCCGGGAGCGCGCCCCGCTGGCGGCGCAGATCGCCGCGGGCCTTGAGCGCGGCGGCCTCCCGGCGGCGATCCCCGCTCTCCCGGTACAGGAGGATCGCATTGCCGTAGTCGCGCGCCGCAAGCGCCGTCTGCCCCTCTCGCAGGCGCAGGTCGCCGCGGGCCTGCCACGTGCGCGCGTGCGTATGCTCGTACCCGAGCGCCCGGAGGAGCTCGGGCTGCGGGAGGACGTCGCGCGGGGTGCGGGCGCTCGCCCCGCGGCGCTCGTCGGCGCTGCTCGGGGGCGAGCGGAGCTGGCTGAGGACGCGCTCCTCCACGCCCTCGAGGATGTAGAGCGCCCGGTCGTAGTCGCGCGCCGCACCCGCGAGGTCGCCCTCCCTGAAGCACAGGTCGCCGCGCGCCTTCAGCACGTTGGCCTCGCCCAGCCGATCGCGGCAGGTCCTGAGCAGCATGAGCGCGCAGCCGTAATCGCCCGCCGCGCCTTGCGCGTCGCCCTGGTCGAGCCGGAGGTTGCCGCGCGCGAGCAGCCCCATCGCCTCTCCGGTCCGGTCGGCCGCCGCCCTGAAGAGCGGCAGCGCCCGCTCGTGATCGCGCGAGGCGGCCGCGAGATCCCCCTGCCGCCGGCGCAGATCGCCGCGGAGCAGGAGCGCGGTCGCCTGGCCCCGCCCCTCGCCGGCCGCCTCGAACGCGGCGAGCGCCTCGCCGTAGTCCGCAGCGGCGGCCTCGAGCGCGCCCTCGCGGGCCCGCAGCCCGCCGCGCGCGAGCAACTCCTTCGCGCCGCGGATGCGGTCGTCCTCGGGCAGCGAGGAGATCCGCGCCGCCGCGCGCTGCGCGCTCGCGCGCACGGCCTTGCGGAGGACGTCGCGGTGACCCGGGCGGCCGCGGTCGCGGGCGGCCGGCGTGGCCCGGAGCGTCCCGAAGGTGCCCCGCCGCTTGCTCGCGAGCTCCGCGCGCCGCGCGCCCTCGAGCGCCGCGAGCGCGCGCGCGCGCAGCTCGGGCAGCGCCTCTCCGGCGAGCCGCGCCGCCTCGTCGAGCAGGCGCTGCTGGACCTCGACCGGGAGCCCGAGGTCGAGCACCGTGCAGGCGTCGACGAGCACCCGCGCCAGCACCTCGACGCCGCGCCCGCTCTCCCGGAACGGGGCCGTGTCGAGCGCGGCGATGAGATCGCCGGTGACGCGCCGGCGCATCGCCGCCTCCGGCCGCCCCTCGACCGCGGCCGTCCAGAAGAGGAGCGCTTGCATCGCGTCCACGGCGCCGCGCTGCAGCGCGTCCCGGCGCTCCGCGTCGCCAGCGACGTCCTTGAGGGCCACCGCGCGCATGAGCGGCGCCAGGCGGTAGGTCTGCGAGCCCTGCTCGAACGACACCAGCCGCCCGTGCACGAGCAACTGCAGCGGCCGCGCAGCCGAGGGCGCAGGCCTGCCCGCCGCGGCGGCGACCACCTCCAGGGGAACGCCGCCGGCTGGCAGCGCGGCGAGCGCGTGGACCACGGCGCGCGCATCCTCCCCGAGCGACTCCAGCGCGTCGCCGAAGACAACGCCCACGATCTCGTCCTCGGAACCCTCCGGATCCAGGTATATCGCATTTTTCCGCACATACGCTTCGGCCGACATCCCCGTCCGCCGCAGCGTGGCGGCGGCGACCTCGATCGCGGTGGGCAGATACCCGAGCGCGGCGATGAGCGCGTAAGCCCACTGAACCTCGGCCGCCGGCGGCGCGTCCGTCCCCCATGCACCCTGGGAGAGGACGGACAGCGCAGCGGAGATCGAGAGCGCCGAGACCTTGAGCTCAGCTGTCTTCCGATCTCCGGACGTGGAGCGGAACCTCGACATTTCGCCTCTGTTCATTCCAGAAGAGCTGGTTATCCGAGCAGGCGGCGCCGGGCTCTCGGTCCTTGACGACACGCCTGCTGGCTCCCCATGAGCCTGGAGATCGCTGCTGTTCGAGGAGCTTAGCGCGGCGCAGGACGGGCTCAACAGACTTCCAGAGATTCGTGCGGCGCGGCGCCGTGTGCCCCGCGGCCCCGCCACGGCGCCGCGCCGCTGGCACAGGCCCGGCATCGACTTGGCGCTCATGCAGAAGCGCCTTCGACGACATGGAGTGGTGGAAACCTGCGCCGAACGAGCGCCTTTCGCCGCGGGGTTGTCTGTCCCGCGGCCGGGTCGAAGAGAGAAGAGCCTGCCCATCTCCGCGAGCTCTGCGATGAGACGAGCGGCGCGGGAGGAAGGCCGTGGGCGGGAGATCCGGGCCGGAGGTGAGGTCGTTTATGTGACCGAGACGGGCAGCGGTGCGCCGGTGGTGCTTCTGCCCAGCATGCTGCTCAGCGGCATGACCTACCGGCCCACGGTCGAGGCGATGGCGCGGCGGGCCCGGGTGCTCGTCGCAGAGCTGCCCGGCTCGGGCCGCGGCTCGCGCCTTCGCGCGCCGTGGACGCTGGAGCAGTACGCGCGCTGCGTCGACGAGGCGCTGCAGGCTTTGCAGCTCGAGGGGGTCACGCTGATCGGTCACTCGATGTCTGGCGCGGCGGCGCTGGTCGCCGGCGCCCTGTACCCCGCGCGGCTGGCGGGGCTCGTGCTCGCCGATGCCGTCGGCGTCAACCCGCCGGGCTCGCTCCTGGCGCTGCTCCTCAGGCGCGCGGCCGACATGTCGTTCGAGCCGCGGTTCACCGCGCGCGCGGCGCCCGCGCTCGTCCACAACCTGCTCTTCCACACGCGCAGCATGTCGAGCTTCCTGCGGCTCGCAGCGACGGCGGAGCTGAGCGGCCACGCCGCGCGCGTGCGCGTGCGGACGCTGCTGGCGTGGGGCGCGCGCGATCACACGGTGCCGCTCGGCTCGGCCCTCGCCCTGCAACGCCTGATCCCGGGCTCGACCCTCGCTGTCTCGCAGCAAGGAAGCCACGACTGGCTCGTGGAGCGACCAGCGGAGTTCGCGGACGTGGTGGCGAGGTTCATGGAGCGCAGCGGCTGAGCAGGGACAGGCGCTGCGCGGCCGGGCGCGAGGCCCCGATGGGGGTATCGTGGAGCGCCGGCGTGCGCTACGCTCGGATCGTCGCGGCGTTTTCGGCGTGAACCTCGGGAGCGCGGCGCGCGGCGCGGGCCGCCGTCGCGTCAGGGAGTGGGGCTTGACTGGTTGGTGGCGCCTGCTGGAACAGTCCGCTCGGCGGGCGCGGCTCGCGATGCCGCTCCTCGCGCTGCTGGCGACGATCGTCGTGTGCCGCCCCGGGCGCGGCGAGGCGGCGCCCGCGGCGGACACGAGCGGCGCAGGCGCCGCGGCCAGCGACCCCGCGCCGCCGGGCCCGCGGCCGCTCCCGCCGATCCCCGCCGCGGGGAAGGTCACCATGGTCGCGATCGCCGGCGCGATCGATCTCGGCCTCTCGCCCTTCCTGGAGCGCGTCATCGCCGCTCAGGGCGAGGGCGACCTCTTGGTCCTCGACATCAGCACGCTCGGCGGGCGGGTCGACGCGGCGCTCGCGATCCGGGACGCGCTGCTCCGGGCCCGCGCCCGCACGGTGTGCTGGGTCAACCCGCGCGCGATCTCGGCGGGCGCGCTCATCTCGTTTGCCTGCGACGTCATCGCGGTCGCCCCCGGCGCTACGCTCGGAGCGGCGACGCCCGTGCAGGTCGGCGAGGGCGGCGAGATGAAGCCCGTCGCCGAGAAGGTCGTCTCGTACATGCGCAAGGAGATGCGCGCGACCGCGGAGGCGAAGGGGCGGCGCGGCGATATAGCCGAGGCGATGGTCGACGCCGACGCGGAGGTCCCCGGGCTCGACGAGAAGGGCAAGCTGCTCACGCTCGACGGCGCGCAGGCGCTCGCGTGGGGCGTCGCCGAGGTGCAGGCCGGCACCGAGGCGGAGCTCTTCGGCGCCCTGGGCCGCCCCGCGCCCGCCGAGATCGCGCGCCCCCGCCTCAGCTCCGCCGAGGAGCTCGCGCGCTTCCTCTCCGATCCGACGCTCTCCGGGATCCTCATGACCCTCGGGATGCTCGGCATCCTCCTCGAGCTCTACGCGCCAGGCCACGGCGTCTCGCTCGCCGTCGGGCTCTCGTGCCTCGCGCTGTTCTTCTTCGGGCACCACGTCGTGAAGCTCGCAGGCTGGGAAGAGATCGCGCTCTTCGCCGCCGGCGCGCTCCTCATCGCGGTGGAGATCCTCGCCCCGGGGCACATCGTGCCCGGCGTCGCGGGCGCGGCGTGCGTGGCGAGCGCCCTCGTCCTCTCGCTCCTCGACCTCGAGCGCGTGCCGCTCGACATCGCCTGGCACGCCGGCTGGCTGCCGCGCGCCCTGGCCACGGCGAGCGCCTCCCTCGCGGCGACGGCGGTCCTCGCCGTCGGCGCCGCCCGCGTCGCGCCGAGGACGCGGCTCGGGCGGCGGCTCGTCCTCGACACGGCGATCCGCGCCGTCGCCGCCGGGGGACCTCTCGAGCGCTCCGCGGCGCTCGCGCCGTCCGAGGGCCGGGTCGGCATGGCCGCCACCGATCTGCGCCCGTCGGGCAAGGTCGAGCTCGACGGTCGACGCGTGGAGGCGCTCTCGGCGTTCGGTTACGTCGAGGCGGGCGCCCGCGTCCGTGTGCTCCGCGCGGAGGGCGGCCGGCTCGTCGTGAGGGCGATCCCGCGCAGCGCGGACGGCGTGGGCGACGAGGAGCGCGGCGCGTGACCCCGGCGCTGCTCGTCGTCCTGCTGCTCGTGGTGGGCCTCATGCTCCTCGCGGTCGAGGTGTTCGTCATCCCCGGCGTCGGCCTCGTCGGGCTGCTCGGCGGCGCGGCCGTGGTCGGCGCTGTCGCGGTCGCGTGGGCGACCCTCGGGGCCACGCACAGCCTGCTCGCCCTGGGCGCGGGCGTCTGCGCGGCGGGGCTCCTGTTCTGGGCCTTCCCGAGGACCCGGGCGGGCCGGAAGATGGTGCTGCTCGAGACCCAGCGGAGCGGGCGCGGCCCCGACGCGCGGCTCGCCGCGCTGGCCGGCAAGGAGGGCAGGGCGCTCACGCCGCTCCGCCCCGCCGGCACGGTGGAGATCGACGATCGCGCGGTCGATGTAGTGACCGACGGCCTCTACGTGGAGGCCGGCACGCCCGTGCGCGTCTCGAGCGTGGAGGGGAACCGGGTCGTCGTCGAGCCGCGCAGGCCCTAGGGAGCGCGCGAGAGGCGGCCCTTCACGGACAGGGACGGGTGGAGAGGGGATATGGAGATCATCTCGGTCATCGTGATCGGCGGGCTCGTGCTCGTCGCCATCATCGCGACGCTGTACATGGTGCCGCTCCGGCTATGGATCGCCGCGCAGGCGTCGGGCGCCGGGGTCTCGATGCTCACGCTCATCGCGATGCGCCTGCGCCGGGTGCCGCCCGACCAGATCGTCAACGCGCGGATCAGCGCCGTGAAGGCGGGCCTCGAGGAGGTGTCGGTCGACATGCTCGAGGCGCACTACCTCGCCCGCGGCCGGGTGGAGGCGGTCGTCAACGCGCTCATCTCGGCGGGCAAGGCGGGGATGGAGCTCGACTTCTCGCGCGCGGCCGCCATCGATCTCGCCGGCCGTAATGTGCTCGAGGCGGTGGCGATGTCGGTGAACCCGCGCGTGATCGAGACCCCGAAGGTCTCGGCGGTGGCCAAGGACGGCATCCAGCTCCTCGCGATCGCGCGCGTGACGGTGCGCGCCAACATCGATCGCCTCGTCGGCGGCGCGGGCGAGCAGACGGTGCTCGCCCGCGTCGGCGAGGGCGTTGTCTCGACCATCGGCTCGGCCGACGACTACAAGCACGTCCTCGAGAACCCCGACACCATCTCGAAGAACGTCCTCAAGAAGGGCCTCGACGCGGGGACGGCGTTCGAGATCCTGTCGATCGACATCGCCGACGTCGACGTCGGCTCCAACATCGGCGCGAAGCTCCAGACGGAGCAGGCCGAGGCCGACAAGCAGGTGGCGCAGGCCAAGGCGGAGTCGCGCCGCGCGCTCGCCGTCGCGCAGGAGCAGGAGATGAAGGCGAAGACGCAGGAGATGCGCGCGAAGCTCGTCGAGGCCGAGTCGATGATCCCGCTCGCGGTCGCCGAGGCGCTCCGCACGGGCAAGCTCGGCGTGATGGACTACTACAACATGCGCAACGTCATCGCCGACACCGAGATGCGCCAGGGCATCGCCGGCACCACGGGGGGCAAGCCCGACCCCGTCGGGGAGTCGTGAGGTGCCGCCGCGCGACGCCGCGGGCCCGCGCTGGGCGTGGCTCGGCCGCCGCGAGGCGCTCGTGCAGCGCTTCGTGCTGGCCGAGGTGCTCGGCCCGCCGCGGGCGCTGGCGCCGATGGCGGCCGCGCGCCGCGCGGCCGGCGAGCCGCACCCCGAGGACGCCGGACGAGCGCCATGGATGACCTCGGGAGCCACCTCGGCGTCGCCCTCGCGGCGGCGTGGCTGATCGTCCAGGTCGCGATCAAGCTCGCGAGCAGGAGCGACGCGCGCGCGGCGCCGCCTGCGAGCGCGCCGCCGCGGGGCGCGCCGCGTGCCGGGGCGCCGCGGACTGTCGCGCAGCGAGCGGCGGTGCCCTTCGGCGCCCCGCGCGCGCCGGACGCGGCCCGGCAGCGGGCGGCGCTCCTGCGGCTCGACGAGCTCGATCGGAGCGCCGCCGCGCTCGGCGAGGCGGTGCGCCACGAGCGGGCGAACCGGCGCTTCGTGGACGCGCTCACCCGGTTCGTGCCGCAGGAGATCGCGCGGGCGCGCGCGGCCGTCGACGCGGGGCGCGGGGCGCGCGAGGCGGAGGCCGCGGCGGACGACATCGAACTCGTGCTGGGCGAGATCGCGGTGCTCGCGCGGCAGCGCCGCGACCCGTCGCTCCTGCCCGAGCTCGGGGACGCCGACGCCCTCGCGGACGCCTGCTACGCCCCGGTGATCGCGTTCGCGCGGGCGGAGGGGCTGCCGCTGCGGAGCGGGTTCCCGGCGACGCAGCTCACGAGCTTCGATCTCGCCATCTGGACGGGCTTCATCCCGACGTCGATCGCGCCCATCTTCCTTCCCTCCGACTTCTTCGCCACCCCGCTGCGCTGGCCGGCGCTCGCGCACGAGATCGGCCACGACTTCCTCGCCTCGATCGACGGCCTCGAGCCTGCGCTGCGCCGCGAGCTCGGCCTGCCGGACGCGGGCGCGCGGCCGCGCGTGCTCGATCTGGACGACGACAGCGCGGCGGCCTCGGAGCTCAAGCCGGTGTTCGGCGCGTGGTTCGAGGAGATCTTCTGCGACGTCTTCGGCACGATGATGTTCGGGCCCGCCTACGTGATCACGATGAGCGAGCTGTTCTTCCAGGACGGCGTGCCGTACGCGTCGCTCGCGGTCCACAGGGACGCGAGGGGGGCGCGCTACGACGTGCACCCGCCGCCGCACCTGCGCGTGCTCATCGGGTGCATGGTCCTCGAGCGGGCCGGGCTCAGCGAGCCCGCGCGCGCGCTGAGGGAGGCGTGGGCGCGCCGCCACGCCGGGGTGAGCCTCGATCATCTGATCTGGCCGGTGAAGGGCGCGTGGGTCCCGGTCCCGCTGCCGCCCTTCGCCGACATGGCCGCGTCGATCGTGGAGCGCCTCTATGCCGGCCCGCTGCTCGCCCTGTCGGGGTTCGGCCTGCAGGACATCAGCGGCCTCGACCACGGCCCGCACGAGCACCAGGAGGCGTCGCGCGCGCGCGACGCGCTGCTCGCCGGCCGCGTCCCCGCGATCCGCGACGCGCGCGCGCTCCTCGCGGGCGCGGTGCTGGCGTCGCGCCAGGCGCCCGGGCAGGCGCTCATGATCCTGACCCTGGCGCGCGCGGCGATCCCGGCGCTCGGCACGGGCGAGCGTCGCCCCGACGCGTTCGCGCCGGCCGCGGGCGCGCCCAGCGTCGCGCTGGACCGCCGCGCCGTGACGCAGGCGCTGCTCTTCCGGGAGATCTTGCTGCCACCGAGAGCGCTCCGCGCCCGCCGGCGCGCGCGCCTGTAACTCGCGCGTCTGTAAAACGATGCTCGGGCGAGAAGCCCTTGAGCCGCCAAGCGGTGTTCGGATGAAGAGGCGTTGAACCGCCAGGACGCCAAGGACGCCAGGAGAACAAAACTCTCGTCTCTCCTGGCGTCCTGGCGTCCTGGCGTCCTGGCGTTTCTTTCTCCTGGGTTCACCCGGCGCGCCGCGCAGACGCGTTCGAGAGCCGCGCTGAGACGCGAGGGCCAGAGTTGGCTGGGAACGGCGTCAGTCGTCGCGGGGGCACGCTGCGCGAGGCGTCGCTCGCGACAGCGCGGGCGCCTCGCGGCGCGGCGAGCGCGTCCTCGGCGAGGAGCGCCGCGCCGCGCTGGTCGGGCTCAGAGGGCGTCGAGCTCTGCCGCCGGCTGCGCGGCGTGGATCGTGGGCGTCCGCGGCGGGGCGAGGCTGCCCGCAGCGAGCATGGGCAAGGGCGCGCGCGGCGGGGCGAAGCTATCCGACCGGAGCCGGAGGAGCTCCTCGCGCTGGTGCTTCCACACGGTCCGGTACCGGAAGAACGGCACGGCCGGGTAGAGGTGGTGGATCAGGTGGTAGGTCTGCCCGAAGAGCAGCACGTTGAAGAGCGCGCTGTCCACCGCGCGCGTCGCGCGATACCGGTTCTGCGCGGCCGTGATGCCGTGCGGGTAGTGAGGCAGGTAGTCGAAGGCGAACGCGAGGAAGAAGATCGCCAGCCGCGCCGGAACGATCCAGTAGAGGACCACGAGCTTGCCAAACCCGAGCCCGAAGGCCAGCGCCACGAGCGTGAGCATGGCCGCGAGCGTCGCGACCGTCTCGAGCCGCTCGCTGCGCTTCTGCGCGCGGTATGAGCGCAAAAATAGATAGTAATAGTGAAGATCCTGTGTCGCCCACCGGAGCGGGAGGAGGTACCACGGGCCGCGACCGCTCCAGTGGTCGGGGTCGCGATCCGCCTCGTTCGTGTGCTTGTGATGCTCGATGTGGAAGTGGCGCACCGCCAGGAACGGCGCCATGAGCAGCAGCCCGGACAGCCGCCCGACCACGCCGTTCAGCAGCGCGGAGCGCGCCAGCGACCGGTGCGCGGCCTCGTGCATCGGCGTGAAGACGGCATACGCCGCCACCGCCGTGGCGAGCACGGCCGGCACGGGCGACACCCAGCCCGTGACCCCCGCGGCGACGGCCGCCGCCCAGAGCGCGTACGACCCCGCGAAGAGCACCAGCGTCGGCCACTCGATCGGCCGGGTCTGCAGCAACCCGCTGGCCAGCGGCAGGACGCTCCAGACCGCCGGCCGCCCGGACGGTCTCCCCGACGGCCGTCCAGACGGCCGCCCCGAAGGTCGCCCCGACGGCCGCCCCGAAGGACGGCTGGAGCGAGCCTCGTCGTTGTTCATCGTGACACTCCAGGCCGCCGGCCGCCCCGATGGACGACTGAGTCGATTCTCGTCGTTGTTCATGGCGTTCAAGACTCCCGGGGGAAGCTTCGGTTCTTCACTTTTGTGACAGCGGACGCTGCACGCCGGACCCTGCGCAAGCGAACGTTCGACCACCTCGGGACCGCGCTCCAGGGATCGCACCGAGAGGTCGTCAGCGGCCAGCGATCTCCAGAGCGAGGCCCTCCACGGCCATTCCCTCGAATGATCAGGGGAGCGCTGTGGGCGGTTCCACTGCGAGAGAAGGCGGGAGTTGCTCGCAGACGAGCACGAATCCAATCTAGCAGCATCGCAACAGGAGTACAACGAGCTTTCGGTGCGGTGCGTTGCGCTTCCGGTTAGCTGGATTCCAGAAGCGGCATCTTCAGTTTGGCTGGTTCTCGTGGCTCTCGTGGCTCTCGCAGCTCCCGCGGTTCGTGGCTCGCTCCGCGCACGCACGTTCGCACGCTCAAACGGACCGCGCGGCGGCATCGCTGCCGCAGAGCGCCGGTCCGAAGGTGTGGCGCCGCGCTCGCGGACGCGTCAAAACAGTGCTGCGGGTGATCGCCTAACCGCGGCACTGTTTCGACGCGTCGCCGTGCCGCAGCATGGACCTCACCTCGTCGGCGCAGCCCCACGCCAGCGTGTATCCCGCGCCACCATGGCCGTAATTGTGGATCACGCGGCCTTCACGCGCGAGCCGCACGGTGTTGCGATACGGGCGCAGTCCAGCGCGCGCAGCGAGCAAGCGGCCGGGTCTGAGCCCGGCCGCGCGCACCCGCTGGAGCATTGCGTCAGTGAGCTCGGGATCAGGCGTCAAC
Source organism: Sorangium sp. So ce1128 (assembly GCA_051717205.1). Lineage (GTDB taxonomy): Bacteria > Myxococcota_A > Polyangia > Polyangiales > Polyangiaceae > Sorangium. The sequence continues at coordinate 10,462,978 of CP181432.1, read as the reverse complement.
GAGCGGTCGTCAGGGGACGGAATGGCGCAGCCGCCAATCACGATCTCGTGGCGCCGCGGGATCACATACGAGAGCGCCGATTCGTCCCTTTCATCACCCAGTGCGACATCTAGGTGTATATCGCCCGGCTCGGTGATCGCGACCTGGCCATAGAGGGCGAGGAGCTCGGCGTCGCCGGTGAGCGCGCGCGCCCCGAGCCCGGTGCAGTTCACGACGCAGTCGCCCTCGACCGCGGCGAGCGATTGCACGCGCTCGATGCGCACCGGATGTTCGAGCTGCGACTCCAGCCAGGGCAGGTGCAACGCGGGCTCGATGCGCGGCGCCGTGAACCGGAAGCTGTGCGGCGCGCCGAGCGGGTGCGGTCCAGGATCGAGCGAGAGGTCCGGAACGCTCGAGGCCCACCAGGGCAGCTGCGTCTCGTCCGCCGCCTCGCGGCAGGTCAGGAGATCGACGCCCGCCTCCGGGTTCTCCCTCGCGATGCGCGTGAGCTCGTCGAGGCTCCTCCGCGCCCACGCGTTGACGCGCTCGGGCGGGCTGGCCCGGAAAGGAAACCACAGCGCGGCGGCGACAGCGGACGTCGTGCGGTCGCCGCGCTCCGCCGCGATCACCTGCACCCGGTGGCCGTCGCGCTGGAGCACGACCGCCGTGGTCAACCCGATCACCCCTGCGCCCACGACGGTGATCCGCTGCTCCGAGGCCTGCTGTGCCGATGGCTCCACGATCGCGCGCTCTAGCACGCTGCACCCCTGCGTCGAGAGCGCGCGCCGCGCGCGGAGACCGGAGCCGAGCGCCTGTCCGTTCCGCGCGATCCCGCGCTGTCCCGAGCTGCCTCGCGCATGTTCCGGGCTGCGCGCCCGCGCCCCGGACGGCGCCGCGCGGCCGCGGTCGGGCGGCGCCTTGCGCGCGCTGCCGCGGCGGGGCCGGCGGTGCTACGCAGTCCCCGTCCGCTGCGCCGGGGTCGTCGCGGCGCGAGCGAGGGACCATGTCGAGCTACCGCTTCAACGATCCGGAGATCGCCGCCGTGTACCGCGCCATCCACGAGCGGCGCGACATGCGCCACTTCCTGTCCGATCCGGTGGACGCCGACGCGCTCGCCAGGCTGCTCGCGGCCGCTCACGCGGCGCCGAGCGTGGGCATGATGCAGCCGTGGCGGTTCGTGCGGATCACGGCGCCGGAGCTCCGGCGCGAGATCCACGCGCTCGTCGAGGCGGAGCGCCTCGCCACGGCGCGCGCGCTCGGCGAGCGCGAGGACGAGTTCATGCGCCTCAAGGTCGAGGGCATCCGGGAATGCGGCGAGCTGCTCGTCGTCGGCCTGATGGCGGGCCGCGAGGCGCACGTGTTCGGTCGCCGCACGCTGCCCGAGATGGACGTCGCCTCGGTAGCCGCGGCCATCCAGAACCTGTGGCTCGCCGCGCGCGCGGAGGGGCTCGGCGTGGGGTGGGTGTCGCTCTTCGACCCGGACGGCCTCGCCGCGCTGCTCGGCATGCCGCCGGGCAGCAGGCCGCTCGCCATCCTGTGCGTCGGTCACGTGGCGGAGTTCTACGAGCGGCCGATGCTCGAGGCGTGCGGCTGGGCGGCGCGCCGCCCTCTGTCGGAGCTCGTCGCCGAGAACGCCTGGCCCGAGGACGCGGCCAGCGACCGAAGCGCGTGACCGCGGCGCGCTCGCGGCCGCACGCCCGGCGGCCGGGGCGCGCCGCTCCGCGGACCTACAGGTCCCTCGCGCACCGCGCCCCGATGTTGTTCACGCGGTCGATGGGATGGCTGAAGTCGCGGTTGGCCACGAGCACGTCCGCCGCCGGCGCGCGGTAGCTCCCGCCGCGGGTCACCCGCGGCGCGTCGCGCTCGCCGTCTGCGCGCTCCACGCAGTCGATGCACGGCGTGAAGAGCTCGTCGCTCCACCAGTCCATCACCCACTCCCACAGGTTTCCGGCCAGGTCCGCGTGACCCCACCGCCCGTCTCCGCTCGGCTTCGAGCCGACCGGCAGGATGTCGCTCAACGCGCAGCTGCCCGCGGCGCTCCCATCGCCGGTGCAGTTGTACGCGGCGCGAGCGACGTCGATGTCCGCTCCCCACGGGTACGGCCGGTGCTCGTCGCCCCCGGCAGCCGCGTAGTTCCACTCCGCCTCGGAGGGCAGGCGGCCGCCGTCCCACGCGCAGAAAGCGAACGCCTCGAACCAGGTGACGCAGTTGATCGGCAGCTCCTCGTTCGCCCCGGGCTCGTCGGTCCACGTCCAGAGGTTGTCGCCATTGCACTTCAGCGCCGCTTTCAGCGCCGCGGTGCTCGGCTCGAGCTGCTGGTTCCACCCCGCGATCCACCCGCTGCCGTCGACGTGCGGGTGCCGGCCGACCCCGATCGCGGGCGGGTTCGCCTGCACGCCTTGCCCGGCGTTCACGAAGGCGCGGAATCGACCTACGGTGATCTCGTACCGATCCAGCCGGAAATCGCTGACGGCCGCAGGGAACGAGTCGTCCGTGCTCGACACGCCGTCATAGCTCCTCAGGTACGTGCCGCAGGGGACCATCGTGTTGCCACAGCAGCTCTCGCCGCCGAGACCGCAGGTGTCGCCGGCGCCCGCTCCGCCGTCCGCGCAGCTCGGCGGCATGTCCATCACCGGCACGGAGCCGCACGTGTTCGGGCAACCGGGCTCCCCGCACATGCCGCAATCCGTCCTGCCGTCGCACGCCACGCAGGCCCCGGCTCCGTCGCACTCGGCGCCGCCGTCCTCTCCGCAGGGCGTCCGCGCCGGCCGCGGCCGCTCCGCGCACGCGCCGTCGACGCACACCGCCTCCATGCAGGCGCTCTGCGCCGGCGGGCATTGCGTTGCCGGGTCGACGCAGGTACCGCCGCCGCTGCCGCTGGTCTGGCTGCCGCTGGTCTGGCTGCCGCTGGTCTGGCTGCTGCCGCCGCCGCCGGACCCGCCTCCGCCGCTCCCGGCGCCCTGGTCACCGGAGAAGTCGCGGACCCTCGGGCTGCAACCTGACATGAGCGAAAGGGACACGAGAAGCGCCAATTGTCTCATGTACGTCATCATACGTCACCGGGCGGGTCGCGTCGTCGCGTCCGGTGGCGAACCGACCCGGGGCGCTGCGACGAGCGCAGGCCTGACGGCGGCCAGGACGGCCGCCGTGGCAGCGACGTCGCGCTCGTCTCCGGCTCGCGAGCTCCCGGGGTGTCGTTCAGAGGGGACGGTGACTCGATATCAGCTGACGTTCGCACGTTCGCACGTTCGCACGTTCGCACGTTCGCACGTTCGCACGCACGTCCGCGTCAGCCGACGTCCGCGCGTGCGCTACGAGCGCTGCGTGGCGCCGTCCACGGCGCGCCGGCTCGGCTCGATCTGATTGACGTCGCGGACAGCGCCGTTGGCGGCGCTCGTGGCCATGAGCGCATAGGCGCGCAGGGCAGGGGAGACCTTCCGGTCGCGGTTCGGCCTGAAAGCGTCGGCGCCCCGCGCCTCGGCCGCGCGGCGGCGGTGCTCGAGCTCCGCGTCGCTGAGAACGACCTCGATGGTCCGGGCGGGGATGTCGATCCGGACGCGGTCGCCCTCCTCGATGAGCCCGATGGTCCCGCCCTCGGCCGCTTCGGGCGAGACGTGGCCGATGCTCAGGCCCGAGGTCCCGCCGCTGAACCGGCCGTCGGTGATGAGCGCGCACGCCTTGCCGAGGCCCTTCCCCTTCAGGAACGACGTCGGATAGAGCATCTCCTGCATGCCAGGGCCGCCCTTCGGCCCCTCGTAGACGATGACGACCACGTCGCCCGCGCGGATCTGGTCGTTCCAGATCGCGTCGCACGCCGCCTCCTGCGAGTGGAACACGCGCGCAGGCCCCTCGAACTTCCAGATCTCGGGGTCGACGCCCGCTGTCTTCACGATGCAGCCGTCCGCCGCTATGTTGCCGTAGAGCACGGCGAGGCCGCCCTCGCGGCTGTACGCGTGATCGACGTCGCGGATACAGCCCTTCTCGGCGTCGTCGTCGGTGTCCGCGAAGTACTTGTCCTGCGAGAAAGCGACCGTGGTCGGCACGCCGCCCGGCGCGGCGAGCGAGCGCTTCTTCGCGGCGGCCGTCGCCATGGGGCGGCGGATGTCGTTCTCGTCGATGGCATCGCCCAGCGTGCGCGCGTGGACCGTGCCCACCTCGCGGTGGATGAGCCCCGCGCGGTCGAGCTCCCCGAGGATCGTCAGCACGCCGCCCGCGCGGTGCACGTCCTCGACGTGGTGGTGCGATGAAGGCGCGACCTTGCAGATGTTGGGCACCTTGCGCGACATGCGGTCGATGTCCGACATCTTGAAGTCGACCTGCGCCTCGCGGGCGATCGCCAGGAGGTGGAGCACCGTGTTCGTCGAGCCGCCCATCGCTATGTCGAGCGCCATCGCGTTCTCGAACGCATCGAACGTCGCCACGCTCCGCGGCAGCACCGACGCGTCCCCCTCGACGTAGTGCTTCTGCGCGAGCGCGACGACAAGCTTCGCCGCCGCCTCGAAGAGCTCCCAGCGCGCCGCGTGCGTCGCGAGCAGCGTCCCGTTGCCGGGCAGCGCCAGCCCGAGCGCCTCGTTGAGGCAGTTCATGCTGTTGGCCGTGAACATGCCCGAGCACGAGCCGCAGGTCGGGCACGCGGACCGCTCCAGCGCGGCGAGATCCGCGTCCGTCACCTTGCTGTCGCTCGCGGCGATCATCGGATCGATGAGGTCGAGCTTCCGGATGAGCGGCTTGCCGTCGCGGTCGTGCGTCCCGACGATCTTGCCCGCCTCCATCGGACCGCCGGAGACGAAGACGGTCGGGATGTTGAGCCGCATCGCCGCGAGCAGCATGCCCGGCGTGATCTTGTCGCAGTTCGAGATGCACAGGAGCGCGTCGGCGCAGTGCGCGTTCACCATGTACTCGACGCTGTCGGCGATGAGCTCCCGGCTCGGCAGCGAGTACAGCATGCCGGCGTGGCCCATCGCGATCCCGTCGTCGATCGCGATGGTGTTGAACTCGACGCCCCACCCGCCCGCGGCGTCGATGACCTTCTTCGCCCGCTGCCCCACGTCGTGGAGGTGGACGTGCCCCGGGACGAACTGCGTGAAGCTGTTGGCAATGGCGATGATCGGCTTCTCGAAGTCCGCGTCCTTCATGCCGGTGGCGCGCCACAGCGCGCGCGCCCCTGCCATGTTGCGCCCCTGGGTGGATGTACGACTGCGGTATCCGGCCATGCCCGGAACCTACTCCGTTCCAGCCTTCGCGCCTAGCCGACAGGCGGGGCCGGCGTCAGGGTACGACCTCGACCCACGCGGACACCGGCGCGACGTGCGCGACGTGCGCGACGTCGGCCGAGCGCGGATCAACGCGCGTGAGGCTCGCGCCGTACGCGCCGACGCGGCGGTTCCTCCCGAAGGTGATCGCCGGGCCAGGGCCGGGATCGAAGCCCCTCAGCCCCTCGAGCGCCGCGATGAGGCCGGGGCGGGTGAGGTGGGCGCCCGCGCGCTTGAGCGCCTCGATGAGGACGCTGGCCGTCGCCGCCGCCGTCGCCGCTCCAGACGGTGCCGACGAGCGCGAAGACCAACTGATCCAGGAGGCGCGAGGTAGCGCGCGCCCCGTCGAGGGACTCGCCGCTGTCAGCCACCACGAGCTCGAGCCGCCGGCGGAACACGCCGCCCTGCGCGTTCACCTCGGCGAACGACGCGGCGAGCACGTCGCGCGCGGCGGCGCCCGCCGCGGCGAAGCGACCGGTGAGCGGGAGCGCGGCGCCGAGCCGGAGCGCCTCCGGCGAGACGCCCGGATCGGCGTCGCGGCCGACGCAGCGCAGGTAGGCGACAAGGTCGGCGAGCTGCGCGTCGTCGAGCCGGTAGCGCGGCATGACGAGGTGGAGCTCCCGCGCCGCCGGCGACCTGCCCTCGCGGATGGCCGTCGCCAGCGTCTCCGCGGTGTAGGGGCCGTCCGGGCGATCGGCCGAGGAGAGCTGCTCGGAGGTGAGCGGCGGCGCGGCGACGCCGCCCTCCGCCGTGCCGTCGCCGCTCCGGCCGTGACAGCTGGCGCAGGCCGCCGCCTTGCCGCGCAGCGCGGCGCCGGCCTCGCCGAGGCGCCCCTCGACCGGCTCCCCCGAGGCGAGGGCCCCGTGGTGGAAGATGCGCCTGCCTCGCAGCGCCGCGGGGCTGAGCTCGGCGCACAATGTCGGCACGGCGCACGGCGCGGTCCCGGCGCACGCCGCCGGCTCGACGGGCGCGGGCGCGCGCGCGGCGCCGAGGGACGCGGCGCCCTTCAGCGCGGCGGCGAGGACGAGCGCCGAGCCCAGCCCGGCCGCGAGCGCGCCGTGGGCGCGCGCCCCCCGCGTGTTCGTCACGGATCGGCCCATCTCCACCTCACGGCGCGTCGTTGAGGTGATCCACGAGGTGCACGATCGTCTCGGGGCGCTCGGTGGCGGTCGTCTTCAGCCACATGCCCGTCGTCGTGTCGCCGATGAGCAGCGTCGAGGTGTGCTCCTCGGGCTTCTTCGTGAGCCCGCCGAGGCGCCCGAGGACCTTCTCCACGTTCTGCGGGGTCCCGGTCAGGAAGCGCCAGCCGTCGCCCGCGTTGAACTTCGCGGCGAACTGCTTGAGCACCTTCGGCGTGTCGTTCACCGGGTCCACCGTGATGGTGAGGATCGCGATCTCCTTGCCAGCGCGCTTGCCGAGGAGGGCCTGCACGCGCGCGAGGTTCGCCGTCATCGTCGGGCACGCGCCCTTGCACGAGGTGAAGGCGAAGTGGATAAGGACCTTCCGGCCGCGCAGGAGGTCGGTGTAGAAGCGGCGCGGGCGGCCGTCCTGATCGACGAGCTCCGTATCGGTGAAGTACGCCGCCGCGGCGGCGTCGGCGTCGGCGGACGAGCCGGAGGCCCGCGCGCGGGTACGGTCGAGCGCCGGCTCCCCGGCCGGGCTCGCGGCGGGCAGCGCGAGCGCGAGCGCCGCCGCGAGGAGCGGTGCGCCGCGCCTCATCGCCCGCCTCCCGCGTCCGGCGCAGCGCCGGGCGGGCTGACGTGGAGATCGACGAACGGCAGCGCGCCGAGCGGGGCATTGCGCGACTCGGCCTCCAGCAAGAGGCGGTACTGGCCGGGCTCTGGGGGCGTGAACGTCACCGAGAAGGCGCCGTCCGGCTCGGCGCGCGGCAGCACGGTGTCTCGGAAGCCGATCGGGAATCGGAAGATCATCACCTTCATCTCCTTTGCTTCGAGGGGAGGCGCCGAGGCCCTGGGCGTCGCGCGGAAGCGCAGCGTCGATGGCTTCGAGACCTCGAGATCGATGCCGGCGTCGAAGAGCGGCTCGACGGTGAGCCCGGGTGAGCGGTCCTCCGCCGGGACGGCCGAGGGCGCGACCGTCGCCTCGAGGCAGGCGGCGACGCGGCGGCCGCGGATCAGGAGCTCGACATCATGGACGCCCTCGTCGCCGAGCTGGACGGTCGTGGCGTACACGCCGGGCTGCACCTCCTTCAGCGAGCGATCCTCGATGAGCGCCGCGCGGGGCTCTCGTCCGTAGTTCGAGAGGGTGCCCAGCGGCGCCATCATGCCTTCGACGTAGTAGTAAAGGACCTTGTCGGCCGGGCTCGCGACGATGGCGCCGTTGCCCTCGGGGACGACGGCGAAGGGCGCGGCGCTCCCGGCGCCCTTCGCGGTCCGGGGCGCCTGCTGGCCGACCTGGACCTGGACGACTCCCGGCTTGCCGGGCCGCTCCAGGGAGGGCAGCTCGATGAGCGAGACCCTGTTCTCGCCGAGGTTCCTGACATAGGCGTACGTCTTCGTGAAGGTGATCGCGTCGGGGCTCGCGAACCCGGCGAGCGTGTGCGCGACCGCGCCCACCGAGGCGTCGAGGATCGACACCTCGCCCTTCGCGGGGTTCAGCGCGAAGGCGAAGCGGCCGCCCGGCTCGAACTGGACCGCGCTGACGCCGGCCTTCACCGGGGCGCGGCCCGAGACGGCGCGGCGCTCGGCGTCGAGGATCACGACCTCGCCCCGGGCCTCGTTCGCGACGTAGACGGCGCCCGCGGCGTCGCTCGCCGCGACGGCGGCGGCCCCTTCGCCGACCTCGATCTCGGCGACGGGCTCGAGCGTGCCGGTGTCGACGGCGGTGACGGTGCGGGCGTCGCGGCTCGTGATCCAGGCGGTGCGCCCGCCGCCCGAGAACGCGACCTCGTGGTGGCCGGGGCCGGTACGCAGCGTCTTCAGCACGCTCGCCGAGTGCCCGTCCACGACGCTGACCGTCCCGTCGCCATCGTTGCCGACCCACACGGTCCGGCCGTCCGGCGCCACCGCGACACGCATCGGCTCGGCGCCGACTGGCACGTTGGCGGCCACCAGGCTGCGCGTCGTGTCGACGACGGCGAGGCCGCGCCCGTTCTGGAGCGTCACGTAGAGGGTGTTCCCGTCCGGGTGGAGCGCGAGCGACGTGGAGCCGGCCGCGAGGGTGACGATGCTGCGCAGCTTGCTCCGGTTGAACGCGACCTGCGGGTTGATGACCGACAGCGTGTTGTCCTGGTTCTGCGTCCAGACGAGGTAAGCGTTCATGTCCACCTCCGGGCGGACGGCGATGAGCCCGGCCATGAAGCTCTTGATCTTCTCCTGACACCCGGCCTCGTCCGGCGGCGCGCCCGCGCGCTTCGACATCCACCCGAGCGGCCCGAGGTCGCGCACGGGCGCGCCGGTGGCAGCGTCGGTGATCGTGAAGACGGCCGTCGCGTCGGAGCGCGCCACCGGGCTCCCTCCGGCGCCGCGGAGCGGCCGGAGCTCGAAGGCGATCGACAGGCCGTCTCGCTCGACCCGGCTCACCGCCGGGCTTCGTTCGCCCTCGCCGCGGGCCTCCGCGGGCGCGGAGGCGGCTTCAGGGGGCGGGGGAGGCGGCTCCCGCCGGCCGCAGGCCGGCGCCGCGGCGGCGCCGAGCAGGCCTGCGACCAGCGAGAGCCGGCGCGACGTGGTGGCGAGGGTCGTCACGGCACCACCCGGAAGATGCCCCACTCGCCGTTCGAGAGCATGAAGGTCGTCTGTTCGAGGTAGAGCCGGTCGCCGGGGACAGCGAACTTCCCGCCCGCCGGGAAGAACGGGACGATGTTGCGGTGGATCATGGGGCCGAACGGTTGCTCGACGGCGAAGTTCAATACTTCCCTGTTCTCGCCGATGCGGCGGGAGCGCTCCCCTTGCGCAAAGGGGTTGTGCGGCCACTCCGTGTTCCAGAGCCCGAAGGCGTGCTGGCGATGGTGCCCGGACGGCTGCACGAGGCGCACGCGCACCTTCTGGTTAGCGCCGGCCGTGAAGATCGGCGTTGCCGGGTCGCCGAAGACGTCGGAGCTGAAGATGTCGCTCAGGTCCCGCTTGTTGAGGAGCTCGCTCGCGAGCTCGGGCGGTATTCCGAGCCGCGCCCAGAACGGCTCGGTGCGGTAGTTGAACGCGTCGTGGCCCGTGTCCTCCGCGTCGTCCTCGCCGTCTTGATTCCGGATCGCGGTGCCGCAGTTGAGCTCCGGGTCGAGGCACTGGAACCTCCGCTTGCCCGAGTGCAGACCGACCTCGTCCTGGTAGACGGCCACGAAATCACGGAACGAGCGCTGGTATCCATACACGTCCGTGAACGTGACGTCCGCCTGCGCGTCTGTGCCCGGATCGGCGCGCCAGGTGGCACCCTTGGGCTCGACGATGAGCGCGCCGACGGCGCCATGCATGCCGTGGTTCACGACGTCGGCCATGTCCCTGAGGTTGATGGCGCCGTACTCGACGGCGCGTGGCTCGACAGGGCCCCACCTGCCGTCCTTCTGGGAGAACTCGCCGGCGTACCAGGTGTACTGTCGTGACTCGCCGGGCGCGACGGTCTGCGGCTCGTTGAGCCCGACGTTGGCGCCGTCGTCGGTCCTGACGTCGTATACCTCCTCACGGGCGCGCTCGCCGGGCAGGTGTGGAAGGGCCGCTCCTCGCGCGGAATCCAGCCCGGGGACGGGGACAGCGGCAGCAGGCCTGGCTCGCTGCGCGGCCGTATCCTGAGGAGGCCCCAGACGCCGTCCCAGAGGTCGTCGGTGGGCGCGAGCTGATACATGTAGTCGCCGGCGCCCACCTCGCCGAGCGCGGCGACCGGGGGCGCGAGCTCGAACTCGAAGTGCTCGGACACCCCGATGTACTGGCCGTTCGAGTAGCCGCTGTCCGGATCGTCGACCTCGGTGAGCCACCGCTGGCCGTTGATCGAGAAGACGTGCTGCTCCTCGTGCGAGCCCTGGATGAGGCGCACCCGGATGTGATCTCCCTCGTTGGCGCGGAGCAGGGGCGTGAACGGATCGCCGTGGACATGGGAGCTGAACACGTTGTGCATCTCGCCCTCTTCGCCGGGCTTCTGCGTCACTCGTCCTGTCCTGCAGTCGCGCTCGGCGATGCGGAGCGGGATGGGCTCCTGGCGATAGTTCATGATCTGGCTGCCGGGATCGCGCGCGGAGACCACCTCGGGCGCGCGGACGTCGGGGTGCGTGACCGCCAGCGGGAGCGGGGCCTCCTGCGCGGTCGGCGGGTTCACCGGCCGCCCGCACTCATCGTAGAGGAGCGCGAAGTCGGAGTTCGCGAGGCAGAACTCGCGGAACGGCGGGTGCACGGAGCCGCTCGGCGGGAGGATGTCGGCGCGGAAGCTCGTGGGCCCGCCGTCGGGGCGCGTGCCGAACACGACCCCGGTCTCCGGGTCGCGCCAGACCGAGCCGTTCGGCTCGATGATGAGGGCCATGTAGAGCCCGTGCTGCTGGTGAGAGGAGGCGCCGAGGTGGTCGTGGGCCAGCACGGTGTTGAGCGTGCGGTCCACGTTCTCTTGGTTCACGATCGGATCGGCTCACCAGCGCTGCGTCGTGGTCTGCAGGCCGAGCAAGTCGCTGCGGATGCGAGGGTGTCGCTCGGGGGTCAGCTCGACGCGGACGCCGCGCTCCATGACGGTGCCATCGGCGGCCAGGGCGCCGCCGACGGCGTTGGCGGCCTCGATGCGCTGCACGACGTCCTCCGGCGAGAACGTCCCGTCCTCTTAGTTGAAGCCGTTGGCGCCGCCGTCGGAGGAGATGACGTCGAACTTCACGAGGTGGATGTGCTGGCCGACGTTGTCGGTGGGGGTGAAGACCTGGAAATCGTCCTCTTCCAGCGCGTCGGGCATGAGGTTCGTCGTCTCGGAGATGACGCACTCGCCCGAATTGGCGCGGATGAAGAGCGGCTCCGGAGGTTTCGCGCCCGACAGGGTCTCGTGGATATCTTGCTCGAGGACCATGAGGCGCAGCTGCGGGTCGTGCCAGCCGCGCCGGTTGACCACGCCGTTGATCTGGACAAAGGCGCTGCGGTACCTGCGCTCCGGTGTCCTCGGAGGACAGGGGTTCGTGTAGGGCGCGCCCGGCGCCGGCGGCTGGCCGTTGACGGCGAACTGCGACGGCTCGCCCTCGGGCGTGAACGCAGGATAGGCGCTCGTGGGGAATCCATGGGTCATGAAGGGTCTCGCTCCCGGGAACTGACCCGAGTGGAACGCCTGGGCCGCCACGTCCACGAGCTCAGGAAGAACTCCTCGAACTTGCACTCGACGCATTCCTTGCTGGGACCGAGCCTCGCCCGGTTGGCGAGCAGGATGGATCCGAACCCGGAGGCGCCGTAGTTGATGCCGAAGCCGTCGCGCACGCCCTGGAACGCCTCGTTCTCCTCGAGCTCGCGGAACGCCTGGACGGCCTTCAGCTCGTCGTGGAACAGCACCGTGAGCTCGCGAAAGCGCCCTGTGACCAGCGGGGGTCGACCCTCGAGCTGGCTCTGCTCGTAGCCGGCGATGATCGCGTTGAGGTCGCCGTGCACGATCTCGTCGCGGTCGTTGATCATCCTGAGGATGGGCTCGCCGTGCTCGTCCCGCGCGTCGTAGTCGATCCTGGGTGTCCCGTCGGGGTTCGGATCGGACAGCGAGGCGGCCTCGATCTCCTCGGCCGTGACCTGCGAGCGGTACCTCCGCCCGACACGGCCGCCGAGCGCCTCGATGTTCTTGATCTGGAGCCCGGTGACATGCACGGACGCGCTCCTCGTCCTCGGGGAGTCGTCCGGACGCCTGTCCGCCGGCCTGAGCAGGTTGGTGAACCTGATGCGTAGCGTGTCCCCTGCGTTGACGCGCAGCACGAGCGGCCTTGGGCGCTTTCCGTCGCGCAGCCTCGCGTTGCCCGGGCCGAGCGGCTCGCGCGGGCGGATGGGCACGACGTCCCGAGCGAGCGCGTAGATCATGCCCGCGGGGTTGAAGGACCCGAACCGGTTGTAGACGTAGACCTGATCGAGCGCGACGACGTCGGCGAACACGGTCCTGCCGCTCGAGGCATGTTCGTTCAGCGCCATCTCGGAAGATCCAGGATCTTCTTTATCGGGTGGCTCGTCGCCCAGGCCTCCGCAACCCGCGACTCCGAGCATCACCGCAGCCCAGCTGGGAGCTCCGAGCAGTCTCTTCCTGATCAAGGGTTTCCTCCCCTCGGCACGCCACACCGGTGCGCCTCGTCCTGGACGCCGATCGCGTCCGGAGCGTCACCACGGTGTCGGATCGCGGCCGTCAGCCGAGGACTGGCCGCGAGATCCGGATTGACCTCCGGGTGAGCGACTTTGTGGTGTTGTGATATTGCCGTCGAATAGAATTGCTCGCGTTCGTTCGCCTCCAGCGTTGCTGCCCCGCGTGGATCGTGAGCTTTACAGGGATCGCATCATCGACCTGGCCCGTGGGGTGCGCGGGAGAGTCGAGAGCGCTGGAAGAGCGATGAGAGATGGAATGACGGCAGCGCCTCGGCCGCGGCGCCGACCCTCACGTCCCGGCGAGGAGCGCCGTGGGGCCTTCGAGGGGTGGACGCCCCGTCTGTGACGTACCGGCCCCGCCGCGCTGCGCGCAGAGCCTCGCTGGCGGGGCTCTACCGGCCTTGCGGCTTGGACCAACGGTCCACGGCGACCATCGCGGCGCCGAGACCGTCGATGTACGTCCCGTGCCGGAACGTCGCGCGCTTGAGCGCCGCGACGAGCGTGACCAGGAGCAGGCGCGCCTCGTCCCGCTCGCGCCGCAGGTCCTGGACCTCATCCCGCGACGGCCGGTTGACGACCGCAGCTTGCCCGGCGTCCTTCATGCCTGTCTGCTTTGCTCGTTCGGACATGGGTCTCATCCTCCCATACCAAAGTAGCGCTGCCTCGCTCGCGTCATCAACCTCCTGCCGAGGTATTTCAATCACTGTTCGTATCCCGGCCCACGTCGGCCCCGGAGCGCGCCACGAGGGTGACCAGGCCGCGCGCGATCTCGCGATGCAGCACGCGGAACCCGGCCGCTTCGAGCCTGCCCGAGACCCAATCGGGGGAGAGCCGCAGCTTGCGATAGAAGCTCGCCGACAGCCTCCACCGGCCGTCCTCTCGGCCGCGCGTGTGGACGAGATCGTGGACCTTGACGGTCTCAGGTTCGTACTCGAGAAAACAGGTCATGATCACATCCGCCGAGTCGTGTACGGGGATGAAGCGATCGACGCCTTCGAGCTCGCGGGTGAGGTCGCGAAACGTGAGCACGAGCCGGCCGCCGGGGGCGAGCCGGCGAGCGCAGCCGGCGAACATCCGCTCCACGTCCGCCTTGCTGCCCAGATGAGGGAGCGTGTCCCCCATGCACACGGCGAGCTCGCAGACAGGCCCTGACCGCTCCAGCGCCTCGAGGAGATCGCCTTGCACGGTCTCGATGGGGAGCTGTCCGCGGCGCGCGGCGAGCTCGGCGAGGAGCTTGTCGGAGGTGTCCACCGCCGTCACCCGGAAGCCGAGCTGCGCCAGCGCGAGCGACTGAAAGCCGGAGCCACACCCGAGGTCGATGGCCTCGGACGGGCCGTCCGGGCGCAGGCCGAGGCGCTCGAGCAGCGCCCGCTGCTCGGCGACCTTGGCGTCGTGATCCCCGAACATGCGTGAGTAGTGCTCGGCGAGGAGCTTGTCGTAGTGATCGGCGACCGTGGGCATGGGCTCTCTTCCTCCGCGGCCATCCTACAGCCGCGGGGCGGTCCGCCGCACGACCTACCCGGTCGCCTCGCTCAGGGCGCCTCGGCCCCGGGGAGGAGGCGAGAGGAGGCCCAGGGGACGAGGCGCGCAGGCGCGCAGGCGCGGAGGACGCGGAGGACGCGGAGGACGCGGAGGACGACAGACGGCCCAAGGCCTCTCTCCTCCACGACGCTCCACGCCGGCGCGGCCCGGCGCCAGGTGGCCATGTGCCCCGGCGGCGTGCCCCGGCGGCGTGCGTCTTACCGAGCGCGAGCGTACATGAGCGCACGGGGGCGCACCAGAATCGTCTGCGCTCGAAAATTTCTGTTCTGTTTTGACGGAGTCATGATATCTTGATTGGAACGCGACTTTTACTCCGACATCGAATCTCGCATCGGCGATGTTGGAAGGCATCGGGGATGATCCCGAGGCGATGTTGAGGAGGGAGAGGTCGCGCTGCTTTGCGCAGCTGGATTCGTCGGACGGGTAAGAATGAGATGCGGCGAGCTTGGACCGAGCTCGCCGGTCGCTCGCGCGGGCCTGACGCTCTTCGAGAGCGCGCCCCGCGCGAAGCGCGCTGACAGACCCGTCAGAAGTCCAGCCAGGCGAGCCGGAGAGCCAGGGCGAGCGGTCGAGCCGGGTGACCAGGCAGCCGGAACAACGGGCAAGCCAGAACCACAGGCGAGCCAGAACACCAGGTGAGCTCAGGCGAGCCGCGCCGCGTTCCTGCGCGCGCCGCTCTGCCAGCGCCGGCATCTCGCGACATCGCGTCACCGCGGGGCCGGGGGCGGCGCCCACAGCACCGGTGAAGGCGGCGCGACTGGCGGCAGCGAGCGCGGCAGGGGGCGGGCACCAGGAGCCGGCTCCGGCGGGGGTGGTGATCGCGGTGACGGCTGAGCTGTCGAGCGGACGAGCGGACGAGCGGACGAGCGGACGAGCGGACGAGCGGACGAGCGGACGACGCGCACTACGCGCACGACGCACACTGCGCCTGCGCAAGCGGCAAACGTCGTTGCGCTGCGAAATGAGTTGCGAAGACTGCCAGTCTGGAGCATGATGAAAAGTTTTGTAAGAGGAGCGTCTGCGACGCTGCTGGGTGAACGCGGGCCGTGGAATCACATCGGGACGAAGGAGCGGAGTGCATGAAGACGGTTGGTAATTGGCTCTCCAGGTGCTCGCGATCGCTCGTCGCCGCAGGCGCGGCCGCGCTCCTCTCCGCCATGCCGAGCGCCGCGTCGGCGGAGAACCCGGAGGCGCCGCAGCCGGCCGCGCTCAGGAGCGCTCCGGCGGCGGCCGGGGTCGCGGAGAGGGCGCCCACGGCAGAGCCCGCTGCTGCTCCCGGTGCGGGGGAGTGGGACGACTACTCCGTGGAAGTCTACGGTATGCTCGTCTCCCGCGCGGGAAAGGTGGCGACGCTGCTGCCGCTGGTCGCCACGACGGCGACGCCGGTCGCCGCGGGCACCAAGGCGGTGCTCTTCCGCAGGATCGAGGACCCCAAGAGCGCGAGTCCCGCGAGGTGGGTCGAGATCGCCAAGGTGACGATGAAGAAGATCGAGTCGACCGGCAACATGCAGCTCACCATCGACTCGGAGCAACAGGCGCCGCCCGGCGAGAAGGGCAAGGCGCCGGGCCACTTCGTGAAGGGCGCGCGGCTCAAGCTCGCGATCCAGTGACCCCGACATCGCCCCTCTGCCGGGAGCGCCGCGGTAGTTCGCTGCGTCGCACCGCGCCGCGGTGGCGCCGGCGCGTCGCCGCGCGGCGTCGCGAGGGCGGGGGCGGGGGCGGGGGTCGGAGCGCCGGCGGCTCGTAGAGCGCCGGCGGCTCGTAGAGCGCCGGCGGCTCGTAGAGCGCCGGCGGCTCGCGCGGGCAGCGCGGCGCGGGTGAGGCCGCCCTCCGGGATCTCGCCGGGACCGCACGACATTTTGAAACGCCGCGCCTCATCGTTGATAGAGTCGGCTTGCGGAGACGAGCGACGACGATGAACGCCCTTCGATCCTGGCTCTCGCAACTGAATCGCCCCGAGGTGACGGAGTTCGCCGTGGCCACGGGGCGCATGCCCAGCGTCAAGGTCTCGGGCGCCTTCCAGGCGGTCGATCCCGGCGCCCTCACCACCGAGGACATCCTCATGCTCCTCAGCGCGCTCGGAGGCGGCCGCTTCATCGAGACCCTCGGCGCGAAGCCGTCGCAGTGGCACATCCGCGTCGAGGGCATCGGCGCCATCTCGGTCGTCGCCGCGCGCCAGGGCGATCTCGTGCACGCCCGCATGACGCGGATGCAGCCGGCGTCTGCCGCGCCCGGAACCGCGCCCGGAACCGCGTCCGCCGCGCCGCCCGCCCGCCCCTCGCAGCAGTTCTCCATGCGCGAGCACCTCGCGCCCGAGGAGGCGCAGCACACGGCGCCGCGCGACGCCGACGCGAAGCGCACGCTCTCCGCCGAGCTCGCGCTCGACCTCCGCGGCGGCCCGCCGCCGCCCGCCGAGCCCCGTGCGAACCGCACCTCGACCCCGCGCTTCGACCCGCGGCTCGACGAGGCGCCCGCCGCCGAGCGCGCCGCGCCGGCCGCCCGCGCGCCCGCGCCGCCGCCCCAGGAGCCCCGCGCCGCCGCCCGGGCGGCCCCGGCGGGCGGCCGCGCGCGACCCTCGTCCACCGACATCCCGGCGGGCGCCCTCGACGGGCTGCTCGCCATGGCGCGCGATCAGGGCGCAAGCGATCTCCACCTCGTCGCCGGCCGCCCGCCGCTCCTGCGGGTCGCGGGCGAGCTCGTGCCGCACGGCGAGCCGCTCGACCCGGCGTCGGTGGAGTCGCTCCTGCTCCCGCGCGTGCCCGCGCGCCTCGCGCCGGTCCTCGCGGCCGAGGGCTCGTGCGACTTCGCGATGGAGCTCGGCGCGCTCGGCCGCTTCCGGGTGAACATCGCGCGCCACCGCCAGGGCTACAAGGGCTGCTTCCGCCTGATCGCGCGCAGCATCCCGACCCTCGCGTCGCTCGGCCTGCCCGACGCCATCGGGCTCGCCACCCGCCATCACCAGGGCCTCATCGTGATCACCGGGCCGACGGGCCACGGCAAGACCACGACGCTGACCGCGGTCATCGACATCCTCAACCGCGAGACAAGCCATCACATCATCACGGTCGAGGATCCCGTCGAGTTCGTCCACGCGCGCGGCAAGGCGATGATCAGCCAGCGCGAGGTCGGCACGCATACCCGCTCCTTCGAGAACGCCCTGAAGGCGTCGCTGCGCGAGGACCCTGACGTCATCGTCGTCGGCGAGCTCCGGGACACGGCGACGGTCCGGATGGCGCTGTCGGCGAGCGAGACTGGCCACCTCGTCCTCGGCACGATGAACACCCCGAGCGCGGCGAAGACCATCGATCGGCTGATAGACCTCTTCCCGCCCGGCGATCAGCAGCAGGTCCGCGTCACGCTCGCGGGCGGCCTCCGGCTCATCGTCAGCCAGCGGCTCCTGCCGAGCGAAGGCGGCAGGCGCATGGTCGCCGCGGCCGAGGTCCTGCCCGGCTCGGTCGCGCTCTGGAACCTCATCCGCGACTCCAAGACGTTCCAGATCCCGAGCCTCCAGCAGCGGGGAAAGGGCCTCGGGATCATCCGCCTCGACGACTCGCTGGCCGAGCTCGTCCGCGCCGGCAAGGCCACGCTGGAGGCGGCGCTCGCGGTCGCGGAGGCCCCAGACGAGCTCGAGGCCGTCCTCGCCGGCAAGCGGCAGCCCGCGCTGACGCCGGACAGGAGGCCGCCCTCCCCGCCGCCGGACGCGTCGAAGCCCGCCGCCCCCGAGGCGGGCAAGGGCCTCTTCGAGCGCGCGGGCGCGCTCTTCGGGAAGAAGGGAGGCTAGCGTGGCCCGGATCGATCGCCTCTTCGACGAGCTCCTGTCCAGGAAGGGCAGCGACCTGCACCTCGGCATCGGCTATCCGCCGCTCGTCCGCGCCCGCGGCGAGCTCGTGCCGCTGCGCGACACGCCCCTCGAAGCGGCCGAGATGGAGGCGCTCCTCTTCGAGATCACGACCCCTGACGAGACGCGGCGCATCGTCGAGGAGCTCGACCTGGATTTTGCCTACTCCTACGGCGACAAGGCGCGCTTCCGCGCCAATTATTTCTACAAGACCACCGGCCTGGCGGCGGTCTTCCGCACCATCCCGAGCAAGATCCTCTCCCTCGACGATCTCGGCTGCCCCGAGATCATCCGCCGGCTGTCCGAGCGGTCGAGCGGGCTCATCCTGGTCACGGGCCCGACCGGCTCCGGCAAGTCCACGACGCTCGCGGCGATGATCGACCATATCAACCGCTCGCGCGCCTGCCATGTCCTCACGATCGAGGATCCGGTCGAGTTCGTGCACAGCCCCATCAAGGCGCAGATCACGCACCGCGAGGTAGGCCCTGACGCGGGGAGCTTCGCGAGCGCGATCCGCAGCGCCGGGCGGGAGGACGCGGACGTGATCCTGATCGGCGAGCTCCGGACCAACGAGACCATGAAGCTCGCCTTGCAGCTCGCGAGCTTCGGCGTCCTCGTGTTCGGCACGGTCCACACGAACAGCGCCGCCGCGACGATCGACCGCATCATCAACGCGTTCCCTGCCGACGAGCAGCTCCAGGTCCGCGGCATGCTCGCCGAGAGCCTCGCCGCGATCATCGCCCAGCAGCTCCTCCGCACGAAGGACGGCACCGGCCGCGTCGCCGCGCACGAGATCCTCGTCGGGTCGAGCGCGCTCTCCGCGATGATCCGCGAGGGCAAGACGTTCCAGATCACGAACCTGATGCAGGCCGGCCGCTCCGCCGGCATGCAGACGATGGACATGGCGCTGGAGCGGCTCGTCAAGAAAGAGACCATCTCCGTGCAGGCGGCCCTCGAGAAGGCGATCGACAAGGACAGCTTCCAGAGGCTCTTCGCCGACCCGCAGGCGCTGTCTTGATGGGAGAGAGGAGAGATTGACCGCCAAGGACGCCAAGAGCGCCAAGAAACAAAGAGTAAGAGATTCTTATCGAGCCTCGTTCTCTCTTTCTCTCTTGGCGTCCTCGGCGCTCTTGGCGGTCAATCTCTGTCTCTCTCTCAGTGTCCCTGGCAGTCCATCTCTGCCCCTCTGACTCGACGCCTCGTCGCCGAGCGCATTCCCCGGCAGCTCACAGCTCACGAGGCGTCGCCGCGGGGCAGATCCACGGTGAAGCGCGCGCCCTCCCCCGGCGAGCTCGACACCTGGATCGTCCCCCCGTGCGCCCTGACGATCTCGTGTGCGATGTAGAGCCCCAGCCCGAGCCCGCCGTACGACCGCGACGAGACCGCCCGCTCGAACCGCCTGAAGATGCGCTCCAGGTCCTCCGGCGCGATGCCGACCCCGTGATCGCGCACGACGATCCGCACCGTGTCGCCGCGATCGGCCACGCTCACCTCGATCGGCCGGCCCTTGCCGAACTTGACCGCGTTGTGGAGCAGGCTCCTCAGGACCTGCGCGACGCGGAGCCGGTCGACGCGGCCGCGCACCGGGCGCCCCGCGTCGAGCTCGAGCCGGCACCCCGCCCGCGACAGGGGCTCGCCGAGCTCGTCCGCGACGCCGCGGGTCAGCGCGGCGAGGTCGACCTCGTCGAGCTCGAGCTCGAGCCCGCTGCGGGCGACCTGGGCGACCTCGAGCAGGCTGTCGATGAGCGTCGCCAGCCGCTCGACCTGCCCCAGGCTCCCCGCGACAATGCGCTGCAGCGACGGGTCCGCGACCTTCTTCCGCAGCTGACCGAGCTTCAGCTTGAGCGGCGTGAGCGGCGTGCGGAGCTCGTGCGAGGCGACGGCGAGGAACTCCTCGCGCAGCTGGATGGCCCGCTGCGCCTCGCGGTAGAGCCGCGCGTTGTCGAGCGCCATCGCGGCCCGCCGCGCGAGCTCCTCCACGAGCGCTGCGTCGGCCGGGGCGTAGGGCGGCGTCGCGGCGGTCCGCACCAGCGAGAGCACGCCGAGGCAGCGGCCCCGCGTCACGAGCGGCGCGTTCAGGTACGCTGCGGGCGCGAGCTCGAGGAGCGCCTCCGGGCGCGCCGCGCCCGCGGCCCAGCGCTTCAGCCGGCCGTCGTCCACGCGGCAGAGCTCGGCCCGCTCCGCGCCGAGGACGCGCTGGGGCTCGCCGGGCGCGCCCTCCGGCGAGGCCAGCGCCCGCAGGCGCCCGGCCTTCTCCGGGGAGTCCGCCGCCACCGCGGCCACCGCGAGCGCGCCCGACTCGTCGAGCACGTACAGCGTGGCGCCCTCCGCCAGCTCGGGCACCGCGACCTTGGCGATCGCCTCCAGCGTCGCCTCGTACCCGGGATCGGCCACGAGCCTCCTGCTCGCCGTCGCCATGAAGCGCTCGGCCACCGCGGCGCGCTTGCGCTCGGTGATGTCCGTGGCGATGCCGCAGACCGCGTAGACGGCGCCCGCGGCGTCGCGCAGCGTGAACTTCAGCGACAGGTAGGTGTGCGGCCCGTCATCGTGGGGGACCACCTCCTCCACGTCGAGCGGCCTGTCCATCGCGATCACCGCGCGATCGTGCGCGACGTACACGTCGGCGGCCTCCGGCGGGAAGATGTCGCGATCCCGCTTGCCCACGGCCTCCGCCCTCGGCAGCCGGAACAGCTGCTCGAACCGCCGGTTGACCAGGAGCAGGCGGCCCTCGAGATCCTTCATGTAGATGAGCGCCGGCGAGTTGTCGACGATGGCCTGGAGCTGCTCCTGGCTCTTCTGGAGCGCCGCGTAGAGCGACGCGTTCTCGAGCGAGATGGCGGCCTGCGACGAGAGCAGCTCGAGCACCGCGATCGTGTCCTCGGAGAACGCGCCGCGCACCAGCGCGTTCTCCAGGTAGAGCATCGCGTCGTACCCGGGGCGCCGCGCGATCGGCATGCACAGGACCGAGCGCGGCCTGGCCAGCGCGACGTACGCGTCCGCCGAGAACCGCGTCGTCGCTGCGTCGTCGAGGATGACCGGATCGCCCGTCCGGTGGACGTAGTGGACGATCGACAGCGGCAGCGCGGCGGCGGACGCGGGCGCGCGCGCCTCGCCCACGAGCGCCTCCGCGAACGGCTTTCCCCCCTCGATCCTCGCCCGCGCCTGGATCGACACGGCGCCGCCGGCGACCTCCAGGAGGTAGCCCTTCTGCGCGCCCGCGTGCGCGAGCACGACCCGGAGCAGCGCCTCCTCGAGCCGGGGCTTCAGGATCTCGCCGGAGATGCTCTGCGACGCCTTCACCACGGCGAGCCGGTCGAGCTCCTCGGCCGGCATGGTGACCGTGCTCGTCGCGGCGAGCGGGCGCGCCTCGAGGTGCGGAAAGCGCCGGTCGAGCTGCTTCACCTTTCCGTCGGCGCCCCAGCGGGCGTAGCAGGAGCGGGCCGCGCGGAGGTAGGTGTCGGCGATCAGGTCGAAGCCGCGGTCGCGGTAGAACGCGGCGGCGAGCTCCAGGCTCAGCGCCTCGCTCTGGACGAAGCCGTTCGCGCGCGCGGCCTTGATCGCCTGCTCGTAGAGCCGCATGGCCGCGAGCTCGTCGCCCTCGAGGCGCGCGATCTCGGCCGACACGAGCGCGTGCCGATCCTCCTGGTTCGCGGGCTCGACCTCCGCCCAGCGGCGGAGATCCGCCTCGTGCGCCCGCAGGGCGGCGAGGAGCTCTCTCCCCTGCTCCTCGGGGAGGTCGCGTGAGCCGCGATGATGATCGCGGGCGTGGCACGAGAGCGCGAGCGCGGCGACGTAGGCGTGATCGGCGACCTGGATCTGGCCTGTCACCGCGCCGAGCAGCTCGCCCGCTGCGCGCGCCGCGGCCACGGCCTCGCCGTGGCGGCCGAACAGGAGCGCCGCCTCCGCCCGGTAGAGGCGCTCGTAGAAGCGCGTGAACGGCGGCGTCGCCCCGCGCGGCGGGCCCTCGGCGCCGTCGTGGCCCTCGGCGTCCTCGGCGTCCTCGCGCTCCCAGCGCGGATCGCGCCCGCGCAGGCGCTGCACGAACCGGTGCAGCACGGCGACGGCGTCGTGAATGGCCTCGTACCGGGCCCGGCGCGTGAAGTCCATCCGCCGCTCGGCCTCGGCGGCCACGTCCGCCAGGGGATCGCCGGACGCGAGGCGCAGCGCCACGATGTGAAAGCAGCAGTAGGACGCGTAGATCAGCGTGCCGGTCTCCACCGCCTCGTCGAAGGCCCGGTGGAACAGGCCGACGACGTCCCGCAGGGGGCGGATCCACGGGTCGATGAAGGTGCTGATCATGTGGAGGATCTGCGGCCGGCTCCCGGTCGGGCCGCCGGCCTCGAGCAGCGCCGACGCGAGCTCCCCGAACCGGTAGCTCTCCCGGTACAGCCCGAGGACGCGGCCGAGCGTCCCGCCGAAGGCGACATACCCGGGCGGCGAGGTGTCCGCGTTCCCCGCGCGGAGGCTGAGCCGGACCATGTGGCACGCCACGATGCCGTAGAGGTCTGGATCCGTGTAATAGGCCGACGGCAGCGCCGCCGACAGGACGGCCATCACGGCCAGCGTGTCCGGATCGACCATGCGCGGCAGGCCGACGAGCGCCTCGATGCGCCGCTCGCGCACCTCGCCCCAGACCGCGCGCGCCGCGCGCTCCACCGCGTCGCGCGCGGGGTGGAGCGGGATGTCGAGGTCGAAGCGGCGCGCGCAGTCGAGGGCGCTCCGCGCCGCGCGCTCGAAATCGGCCCGGGTCGTGTGGAGCTCGATCTCGATGCGGTGCACCTCCGCGAGATCGAGCCGGGTCCGCGCGCGCTCGAGCAGCGCGCCGACGAGCCGCTCGGCGAGGGCGAAGTCGCCGTTAAGGGAGGCGCAGCGCGCGCTCTCGCAGTGGAGCTCGAGCGCGAGCGCGTACTCCTTCTCCCAGGCGTCGTCCCCGAGCTGCGCCAGGCCCGCCGCGAGGTAGCCGGCCGCGGCCGCGTAGGCCGAGGAGGCCCTCGCCCGCCGGCCCGCCCGCAGGTTGAGCCTGGCGATCCGGTCCTTCTCCCGCGGATCCGTCACCAGCGCGGCGCCCACGTTGAGGTGGCCGGCGATCTCGAAGACGCGCGCGTCGGCGGCGTCGGGCGCCGCGTGGGCGGCGAGCAGCCGGCCGATGCGGAGGTGCACCGCCGCCCGCTCCTCCTCCGGGATGAGCGCGTAGGCCGCCTGCTGGACGCGGTCGTGGAGGAACCGGTACGTGTCGCCGGACCTGAGGAGCAGCCCCTCGCGCACGAGCTCCCAGTGATCCTCGTGGATCGCGTCCTCTGGCCGATCGCGGACGACGGCGAGGGTCCTCGTGTCGACGGTGTTCCCCACGCAGGCGGCGAGCGTGAGCGCCCTCTGGGCGGCCCGGGAGAGGCGCTTGATCTTCGCGATCACGAGATCGACCACGTTGTCGGCGAACGCCTTGCCGCGGATCGCGTCGATGTCCCACCTGGCCGCGCCGGCGCGCAGATCCACCTCGAGCAGGCCCTCCTTGTGGAGCATGGTCAAGAACTGCGTGGCGAAGAGCGGGTTGCCGGCGGTCTTGTCGTGGACGAGGCGCGCGAGCGGGGCGGTGTCCTCGCGGCTCGTCCGGACCGCATCGGCGACGAGCCGCTGCATGTCCCCGGCCGAGAGCGGGGGGAGCTCGATCTCGTGGAGCGGCGCGCCGGCGGCCCGCGCGCGCTCGAGCATGCGCGAGAGCGGGTGCGACGGGCCCACCTCGTTGTCGCGGTACGCGCCGACGGTGAGCAGGTGCCGCGTCTCGGGGTGGGTGACGATCTGCTCGAGCAGCGCGAGGCCCTCCGGGTCTGCCCACTGGAGGTCGTCGAGGAAGAGGCAGAGGGGGTGCTCCTCGCTGCAGAAGACGCCGAGGAGCTGGCGGAACACCATCGCGAACCGCCGCTGCGCCTCGCCAAGCGGCAGCTCGGGGACGGGCGGCTGCTCGCCGAGGATGAGCTCCGCCTCGGGGAGGACGTCGATGATGAGCTGCGCATTCTTGCCGAGGGCCGCGGAGAGCCGCCTCCGCCACGCCGCGACGACGGGCTCGCTCCCGCCGAGGACGCCGAGCACGAGCTGGCGGAGCGCCTGGACGAGCGTCGCGTGGGGGGCGTGCCGGCGCTGCTGGTCGAACTTGCCCGCCGCGAAAAGGCCCCGATCGCGGACGGCCGTCCGGTGGAGCTCCTGCACGAGCGAGGTCTTGCCGACCCCGGCGTAGCCGGAGATGAAGAGGAGCTCGGGGTCTCCGCGCTGCGCCACGCGCTCGAAGGCGGCGACGAGGGCGCCGGCCTCGCGCTCGCGACCATAGAGCTTCTTCGGGATCTGGAAGCGGCCGGCGATGTCGTGCTCTCCGAGCGGAAACGGGTCGATGTGCCCGCCCGTCGTCAGCCGCTCGAGGCATCGCTCGAGGTCGAGCGTGAGGCCGCGCGCGCTCTGGTACCGGTCCTCGGCGGCCTTGGCCAGGAGCTTCATGACGAGCTCGGAGACGGGCGGCGGGAGCCCCGGGACGAGCTCCGAGGGCGGCCGCGGGAACACGGCGGCGTGGCAGTGCACCCACTCCAGGGCATCGTCGGCCGAGAAGGGAAGGAGCCCCGTGAGCATCTCGTAGAGCGTGACGCCCAGCGAGTAGAGGTCGGTGCGCTGATCGACCGCCTGGTCGACGCGCCCTGTCTGCTCGGGCGAGATGTAGCCGAGGGTTCCCTCGATGAGGCCCGGGCTCCGCCCGTCGCGCTCCTCTTCCGGTTCCGGGACGACGGAGGCGAGCTCGAAATTCGCGATCTTCACCTCGCCCGACCCTGTATCGACGAGGATGTTTTGCGGCTTGATGTCCCTGTGGACAACCCCGTTCGCGTGGATGTCCGCGAGCGCGGCCGAGATGCGGACAGCCATCGTCAGACACTGCCGGAGCTCCATCGGCGCCCCCAGCAGCCGATCGAGCGGGCGCCCGCTGAAGTCTTCGAGGACGAGCGCGGGCCGGTCCCTGTACGCGGTGAGCTCACGCGGCCTGATCGCGGACCGGCCGCCGAGCCTCCGCCCGATCTCGAGCTCGTGGCGCAAGCGCGCGACGTCGCGGTGATCGGCCGGCTCGGCCCGGGGCACCTTGAGCACGACAGGACAGCCGTCCTCGCTCCGGACACCGCGATGGACGATGAACGTGGTCCCCTCGCGGAGGATCTCCGTCAGCGTGTAGCGTTCGGACGCGGGCATGTCGCTCAGCGCGCGGCGGCCCGGCGACCGGCGGCGAGCCCGCCGCGCCGGGCGTGCTGCCCGGTCCGCTTGAGCCCGGCGGAGCGCGCGTCCCGGCGCTCCGGAGACCGGCTTTGCGCAGAGAGCAACCGGGCGCGCTCTGCGCTGGTTCGGTGGTTGTGCCGCACCGTCCGCAGTGTGCTGGCCGGTGCAGTGGTGGTCAAGCCAGGGCCGGGATATCGGAGCCTGCGCCCGCGGTGCTTCCGTCTGGCGCGCCTCGTCCGGACGGGCGTATCCTTGCTGAACCGAACCAATGCAGCCCCCCACACAGGACAGCGAACCGTTCGATCTCGACGCCTACCTCGCCCGCATCGGCTACCGCGGGGCGCTCGCGCCCACGCGAGAGGTGCTCGACGCGCTCCACACGGCGCACGCCTACTCCATCCCTTTCGAG
Organism: Sorangium sp. So ce1128; assembly: GCA_051717205.1. Classification (GTDB taxonomy): domain Bacteria; phylum Myxococcota_A; class Polyangia; order Polyangiales; family Polyangiaceae; genus Sorangium. The sequence continues at coordinate 10,437,472 of CP181432.1, read as the reverse complement.
AACCTCGATATCCTGCTGGGCCGCCCGATCCGCATCGACCTGGCCAGCTTGCAGGCGAAGCTCGTCGTGGCGCGCCGCGGCGGCTATTGCTTCGAGCAGAACACCCTGTTCGTCGCGGCGCTGCGCCGGATCGGATTCAAGGTCACGACGCTCATCGCGCGGGTGCGGTTCCAGCGGAGCGACATTGGCCCGCGGACTCATATGCTGTCCCTGGTCGAGCTGCCTGAAGGGCCCTTCGTCGCGGACGTCGGCTTCGGCGGTCCGGGCCTCATGCAGCCCATCCGGCTCGTCGAGGGGGAGAGCCAGCCGCAGGCGCACGACGTTGTCGGCCTGCGCCGTGAGGGCTCCTTGTGGGTGCTCGAGTCCAGGGCGCGCGAGCCGTGGCAGGATCTGTACGCGTTCACTCTCGAGGAGCACTTCCCGGTCGACTACGAAGTGGCGAACCATTACACGTCCACCCACCCCAGCTCGCTGTTCGTGAGCAACGTGCTCGCGTCGCTCTCCTCGCCGGAAGCTCGTCTGACGCTGCGCAACCGCCAGCTGGGTGTGCTCCGGGGCGGCCAGTTCGAGCGCTTCGAGCTCGGCGACGACGAGCTCCTCGACGTCTTGAAGAACCGCTTCGGCCTGGAGCTCCCGGCCGGAGCGCAGCTCCGCTGCGCGGGCCTCGACGGCTGACGCGGCGGCGCCTCGGCCGTCCGGGCCGGGGTCCCCGCGCATCCTCGCGCGCGCGGGGACCCGCGGGGCGCTACTCCCGGCGGACGCGGGCGCGCATGTGCTCGGTGCCCGCGAGGCGCGCGAAGAACTCGAGCAGGCCGATCTGCCCGCTGACCAGGCCCTGCTGGACCTCATCGATGGCGCACTCGGCCCCGAGCGCCCCGCCGTAGGTATAGCTCGACCCGAGCTTGCTCACGCACTCGGTCACCTCCGGCGCCCTGGCGAGCGTCTCGGCCAGGTCCTTCGGGCCGGCGACAGGCCGCTTCTCGCCCGCGACGGCGATGTAGCCCGAGTCGTCGATGGCGAGGCCGCCCTCGTCGGCGCGGTAGCGTCCCATCTCGTCGAAGTGCTCGAGCGCGAAGCCCGTCGGGTCGAACTTCGCGTGGCACGTATTGCACCCCTCGGCCGAGATGTGGATCTGCTCGTAGCGCGCGCGCGTGGTCGTCTTCCCGGGATCGGGCTTGGTGATCGCCGGGATGTTCGCCGGCGGCGGGGGGATATCGCCGCAGAGGAGCCGCTCGAAGACGAGCAGGCCACGGTGCGTCGGCGACGAGCCGTCCATGCGCGAGTTCCCGGCGAGGAGGGAGCCCTGGGCGAGCAGCCCGACGCTAAAGTCCGCGGGCCGCTCCACGAGCTGGAAGCCCTGACTGGTGACGTTCCCGTAGCCGTAGAAGGTCGAGAGCTGAGCGTTGAGGAAGGTGTACGGCGCGGTCAAGAGCTCGGTGACGCCGGCGCCGCGGGTATAGATGACCTCCTCGAGGAAGAGGCGTGTCTCTTCCTGCATGAGGGCGCCATACGTGCTGAAGTCGGGGATCTTCTCCTTCGCGATCCCGTTGACCTTCCCGTAGCTGAGCCACTGCTGCAGAAAGCGGCTCATCGCCTCGTGCCCGCGCGGCGTGTTGAGGAGCGCGCGCGCCTCCTCGACGAGCGCCTCCGGCGAGCCGAGCTCCCCGCGCGCCGCCTTGTCGAGCAGCTCGGGGGTGGGCGTCGTGCCCGTGTAGTTGTAGGCCAGCGCCGTCGCGAGCTCGTGCTGCGACAGCTCGTAGCGGCCGGCGCTCGGGGTGCCGATCTCCGAGCGATAGAAAGCAAGGGGCGACTGGATCATGGAGACCAGCGTCCACTTGAGCCCGACGCGGAAGTCGGACTTCCCGCTCACCGACGCGTGGAGCGCCAGGAACTCGCCTTTCTCCTCCTCGCTCACCGGGCGGCGGAACAGCCGCAGCCCGTACCGGGTGACGAACTCGCCGGCGCACTCCGGTCCGGGCTGCGTCGCCGCGCACGGGAGCGAGGTGGCCAGCGCGGCCTCGGCGGTCACGATGTCCGCGACCTCCTCCGCCGTGCTCAGGAGCTCCTTCGCCGTCTGGGCACCGACCTGCAGGGCCTCGGCGTCGTTGGTGAAGCCGAGCTCCGACGTCGGGTCGGTGCCCAGCCGGACGCCCGACCATGCCGCCGCGCCGAGCTCGGGGAAGATGTCGCGGAGGCTGTTCTCCAGCTCCACGGCGGAGAGCCGCCGCAGCACCGGGGCGCCTACCTGCGCCTGCTCGCACGACTCGCCGTCGATGACCGGGCCCTTCTCGGGGTCGTCCTCGCCCCCGATGCTGCCCCCGCCGCACGCGACGAGCGATGAAAGGAGCGATGAAGCAAGCCCGGCGAGCACCCACGTTTGCCAGCGCATCATGACTTCAGCTCCTGGATCGACTGCGCGCTCTGCGCGCCGATCTGGTTGACGGGAACGCCCATGGCATCGCCGAGCGTGGCCAGCATGTTGAGGTGGTTCGTGTCGACGTCGACGACGCCGCGGCTCGCGATGCGGCCGCCGGCGTTGCCGATCAGGATCGCCGGGAGGTACGAGTGGACGATCTGGTTCCCGAGATAGACGTCGTGGACGTCGGAGTTGTGATCCGCGCCGTCGCCGATCTCGCTGCACACGTAGATGAGCGAGTTGTGGAGGACCGTGTTGCCGGGATCGAGCGGATCGGGCTGATCGAGGAGGGTGAGCAGCTTCTCCGCGAGCCGGGCGAAGAACCAGCTCTGGATCGTCGCGAACTCCATGCGACCGGCCGCTTCCCGGGAGTGGGATGTCGCCCCGTGGTAGGCGTTCGCGCTCCCGGGGCCTCCGGTGAAGTTCATGGGGAGATCGCAGTTGACCCACAGGTTCTGCATCGTGACGACGCGCGCCGTGCCGCACACCATGGCGCTCGCGGCGACCTCGAGGTGGGCGTCGATGACGCTCCGCAGGTTCGCGTGCTCGAACACGTTCTTGCCCGCCAGCGCGTCGAGCGCTGGCAGCGACGGCCTGCTCGTGCAGCCGTTCACGACCGGCCTCTCGCCCGCCGTCTTGAGCGAGCGCACCGACTCGAGGTGGACCCCGAGCTTGTTCTGCTCCCTCGTCAGGCCCGCGAGCTCGCGCTGCATTCGCTCGAGCTGCCGCTCGGTGAGCCCCAGCGCCTCGTTGCGGAACGCCGTCTCGTCGGTCGCCGGCGCGCTCCCGCCGCCCTGCTGTCCGCCGCCGACGGCCCCGAGCATGCTCTCCGCCGCCGCCGCGGGGTCCTCCGTCGGGCGCACCCAGACGCCGCCGTGCCGGATCAGGTAAGAGTTCTTGTCGAACCCGGTCCCGTCCTGGTTCCTCGGGTACGGGTTGACTCCGAGGTTGTAGGCCTCGACGCCCAGCGCCTGCGCGATCGTGTGGTCGATCGAGTCGACCCCGGCGCCGTCCTTGACGCCGGTGAGCACGCCGGAGACCGCCTCGTGGTTACCGAAGCCATTGATGCCGAGCCCGCGGCATACGTTGACGTATTTCCCGAAGGGCGCGAGCGCCGAGAGGACCGTCGAGCCCTTCAGGAAGTCCGCGCCCGAGCCGTAGGGCTCGGCATACTCCATGGGCATGCCATGGGGGACGAAGTAGATGAACAGCCGGACCGGCGCGGAGCTCGGCTCCGCCATCGCCAGATTGCTCATCCGGAAGGCCAGCGGCGCCGCGATACCGGCCCCGAGCGCCTTCAAGAAGACGCGGCGCCCCAGAGCAACGTCGCTCTTTTTGTGCTTTTTTTCAAGATAACGCATCTCGTCGTCTCCATTCGGGCAAGCAAGGAAGCCCCGTGGATGAACATCGTCGGTTGATTGCGCAATGAAGGAAGGAAGCCTGCGCGCGAATTATCTCACGGTCCGCGCGCAGCGCAACCCTCCGACAATGGCTGTAACGTGCTGTCTCGCGTGGTGGAATTTTACACTCCGCTGCATCGCGGCGCGCGCGGCAGGGCGGGTGTCGGGCGCTCGCGGCCTGAGAGGGCAGGGCGGGAGTCGGGCGCTCGCGGCCCGAGAGGGCAGGGCGGGTATTGCCCCGCGCGGGCGGCGGGCGGCGGCGACTCGGCCGCGCCGCCGCCGCCCGCGCCGGGGCTCGGGCGGATCAGTGGACGCGACCGATGCCGCGGCGGATGAACGCCGAGCGGCTCCCGGACGGCGCAGCGGCCCTCGCCGCGGGCGCGCCCGCCGCGAAGGTCGGCACAGGCTCGCAGACGAGCGCGGCCAGGTCCTGGTTGCGGCGCTCCAGGTCGTTCAGGGTCCGCACCTCGCCGGTCACCGGATCAGGGATGTTGATCCCGGTCATGAAGCGGGACAGCGACGCCTCGCTCCCGAGCGTCCTCGGGTTCACGTGCAGGAACGGCGTCCCGGTCTCCGCCCCGCCGTGGCACCCGTTGCAGGTGTTGAGCGAGAACTTGTGCCGCGCCTCGTTGTTGAGGATGCCCGGAGCGGTCCACGCCGTCAGGTTGTTGAACGACGAGCCGCCGAGGAACGGCGCGCCCTGGAACGTGTCGGGCACCGTGAACTGCTCCGAGATGATCGCGGCCTCGTTCTGGTTCACGAAGTCCGCGAGCGTGGGCGTCCCGTCGAAGCCGAGGTCCGGCGTCAGCTTCACCGTCTCCGGGCGCAGGAAGCCCGTGTCCGGCGAGAGGACGAACTCGCGCAGCTCCCACGGGCCCGAAAGCGCGATCTCGTTCGTGCGGAGCTGCCCCAGCGAGCTCCCGTTCGGCCTGCCGGGCGCGGCGTTCCGGCCCGCGAACCGCGCAGTGATCTCCTGGAGCGCGGCGTTGTACTCCTCGGACGGGAACGGCAGGCTGCCGAGGGCGTGCCACGCGTTCGCCCACTCGAGCACGTCGGCCTCGGTCGACGCGGGGAGCTTGTACTCGAGGATCACGGTGAACTGCTGCGGGAAGCCCTGGCTGACGACGCCGAACACGAACCGGCCTTCGCCGGCGTGGCCCTCGGCCAGGTTGCGCACGTCGATCCGGTTGACGATGCCGAGCAGCAGCAGGGGCGCCCGCTGGAGGTCGAGCGACCCGTCAGCGTTCCTCGGCCACTCGTCGAGCACAACCTGCTGGATGGCCGGGCGCGCCGGCACCGTGAAGCCGTTCACCTGCTGATCCGTCAGCCAGGTGCTGAAGAGCTGCTCGACCATCGCCGGCGCGTCGGCCGGCGTGGGCGCCATGTCCTCCATCAGGCGCGCGAACGTCCACGCGCCGGTCCGCGGGTCGCCGGCCGGCCCATCGAACGTCGTGCGCACGGGATCCTCGACCACGCTGAGGTGCTTCACGAAGATCTCGCGGCTCGTCCGGACGAAGCAGCCCGTCGGCTCGAGCATCTCGTAATTGAGGTTCCCTGACGCCACCAGGAATTCGGGCGAGTTGAAGTTGAACACCGAGAATGGGATCTCGTGGAGTCCGGGCTCCGCGTCCGGGGAGCCGGTCACGGTGACCGGGAACGTCGCCGTGCTCCCGGGCTGGACGCCGGGGATGGACGGGGGATCCACGAGGACGTTGATCCCCGCCGGGCCGAAGATATTGAGGAAGTACTCGGCGGGGGTGCACGCGCCGGCATCGTTGTTGGTGACGGCGACCTGGTACGTCACAGGCGTGTTCGGGGCGACGGGGCCGCTGCTCGCCGGCGTGACGGTGACCGTCTCGGGATGGTTGATGCAGGAGAGCTGGGCTATCTCGGAGCCGGTCGTCGGGCTGCTCGAGAGCCAGACCTCGTCGATCAGGCCGGTGAAGCGCTGCCGCTGCGGGTTGTTGCCGATGTGGATGGGCGCGTTGATGTCGCGGATCGTGCCCGCCGCGCTGATCTGGCCGACCTGCTCGCCGTTGAGGAAGAGCCGCACGAACCTGCCGTCGTAGATGCCCGCGACGTGCGTCCAGACGTTGGCCGCGATCGCGGCGCGCGACGTGATCGTGCGCCCGCTGTCCAGGGTCACGCTGAACCGCGCCTCGTCGTTCCGGACGACGAGGGAGAAGCTCGAGTCCCCGCCGTCTCGCTCCTGCGCGATGGTCCGCACCGTCGACCCCGACACCGAGGTGGGGTTGACCCACGCGGCGACCGCGAGGTTCTTCCCGAACGTGAAGTGGGGATCGTCGTCGACCGTGACGGTGTCGTTCCTGTGATCGAAGGAGATACCGAGGCCGCTGACGCCCTGCGCGCAGGCCGCTCCGGTCGAGCGGGTGGCCGTCACGCCATTGCCGGACGAGTCGAGCAGCTCTGTCGTTGCGCCGTCGCAATCGTCGAGCTGCCAGAAGCCGACCGCCGGCGGGCCTACCGGGGTTGGCTCGACCGGGCCGCCGCCGACGCCGCCGCCGACGCCGGTCCCGGTGCCGCCGCCGCCGGCGCCGCCGGTGCCGGGGTCGCTGCCGCCGACGCCGACGGTCACGCTGACGGCGATCGCCGAGCCGACGTCGGCCTCGCCGAGCGCCAGCTCCGTATCATCGAATGAGCCTTCCTCGACGCCATAGCTTCCGCATGCGGCGGCGCCCAGGGCGAAGAGGGCGAGGACCGCAGCCGAGCTGGTTTTGATTGCAAGAGAGTGGGCGAAGCCGAAGGAGACGTTCCGCATCTGCGTTCTCGTTGGGTAAGAGTTAACTGCACGAGCGCCGTCCGGCTGCAGCGCGATCTGCAGCCGGTGACGCGAGCAGGCGTCGGTCTGACCCGACCGGGCTGTTCGGGCTTGGGCGCTTGTACGAATCACCTGCTTGGCAACTCGTATGCCCGTATCCTAAGTAGCGATTTCCCCCTGCCGCGTCGGTGCCGGTGGCACCTGGCCATGTCGTGGGAGCCCGACACTGGCACACCTGGCACACCTTATTACGACATCGATGCGCGCCTGGCTTCGGACAAGCACGCTTCCGGCACTCCAGGACTGTGAGCGCCACGCGGCGCGGCGCAGGCGACAGAGCTCCTCGGCGCTGCTCCCGGACGCCGCCTGATGCTCGCCCTGCGTCCCGAACGCCGCGCCACGGTCGCCTGACGCGGCGTGAGGAAAGCGCCCCGCGTCGGGTTGGCGCACCGAGCCGCGGCCACACTTCAGGTGCGGCGGCGGCGGCAAGATTCTGGCGCGCGGTTCTGGAGCGGTGCTCTCCCGGACTCTGATAGAGGTGTCAGCTGGAGAAGCTCACCAGCTCTGGAGGTGGGCCCGACTCGACACCTTCGGTGCTCGGCGGGCTTCCATGCGCCCGCGCGGCGCGCGGGCGAGGACATGGAGCCGCGCGCCGGTCGGGGTCCGTCCCCTGTGCGGGAGAGCTCCGCTCAGGCGCTCCAGCGCGGGCCTTGCGGCGTGTCCTCGAGCACCACCCCAGCCTCGGCGAGCAGGTTGCGGATGGCGTCGGCCTTGGCGAAGTCCTTCGCCTTGCGCGCGGCCTGGCGCATCGCGATCAGCCGATCGACGGCGGCGTCGCCCCCGCGCCCTGCCGCGCCCTCGGCCGGGGCGAACGCGTAGTCGGCCACGAGCGCCGGATAGAGCGCCGGCTCGACGACCTCCACCCCGAACACCGCGAGGTGCCGCGCGATGGCGCGGTAGACCGCGAGCAGCGAGGAGCGGTCGTCGCACTGCTCGATCCCGGCCGAGTAGAGCGCGCTCACGTAATCGAAGAACGCGGCCACGGCGTTCGGCGTGTTCAGGTCGTCGTCCATGGCCTCGATGAAGCGCGTGATGAAGCGCTCGGTGTGCTCGTGGAACTGGCCGTGAACGTACTGGTGGCGCATCCTCGGGACCCGCTCCTCCTCCGGCCGCTGCGACGCGTACGCGCCCGGGGCGAGGGGCTCGTCCTTCGCGCCGCGCAGCTTCTCGGCGAGGACGGTCACGAGCTTCTTGATGCGCGCGTAGCCCTGGGCGGCCTGCTGGACCAGCTCCCAGCTGAAGGGGAGCTTGCACCGGTAGTGCTGCGTCACATAGAACCAGCGCGCCTCGTCGTGCCCGTGCCTGGACAGGAGCTCCTCGATGGAGATGACGTTGCCGAGGCTCTTCGACATCTTCACCTCCTTGAGATCGAGGTGCTCGGGGTGCAGCCAGTAGCGCACCCAGGGCCGCCCGCAGAGCGGCTCGCTCTGCGCGATCTCGTTCTCGTGGTGCGGGAACATGTTGTCGATCCCGCCCCCGTGGACGTCGAAGTGGTCGCCGAGCAGCGCGGTGCTCATCGCCGAGCACTCGATGTGCCAGCCGGGGCGCCCCGTCGGCCAGGCGTCCTCGCCGGTGCGCCACGACGGCTGGCTCGCGTCCGTGGGCTTCCAGAGGCTGAAGTCCGCCGGGTGCCGCTTGCGCGCGAAGTCCTCCTCGACGCGGCCGCTCGCCCCGACCTCCTGCTCGTCGACCTTGCGCCCCGAGAGCTCACCGTACGACGCGCAGGTGCTGACCTCGTAGAAGACCTCGCCGTTCACCGTGTACGCGTGGCCCTTGTCGATCAGGCGCTTTATCATGTCGACCTGCTCGTCGACGAAGTCGGTCGCGCGCGTGTAGACGGCGTAGTCCTTGATGTGGAGCTTGCGGCAGTCGCGCCGGAACGCCCCGATGTTCCGCTCGGCGACGTCGACGGCGCCCTCGCGCTCGTTCGCGCGCTGCATGATGCGGTCGTCGATATCCGTGTAGTTGATGATGCTCAGCACATGATATCCGCGGTACTCGAGGTACCGGCGGAAGACGTCCCAGAAACAATAGGTACGCGCATGACCGATGTGCATCGGAGCGTAGACCGTGAGTCCGCATGTGTAGATGCGCACGATCTTCGGCTGGGCGGAGACGAATGGCTCCTTCTTCCTCGTGAGCGTATTATGGACCTTGAGCGGCATCGGCCACCTGCGTGAATGTGCGGGCTTTCCTTGGGACCGCGTACGCTACCCTGGCCCCGCCGTCGGGTCAACGCGGAACATTTCGGTGTTTCCCGAGGTATTTCGGGGATTTCCCGTCGCTTTCCCGTGGCCTCCCCGTGGCTTCCCCGTGGCCTCCCCGTGCTTTCCCGGGCGGGACGGCGCCCGCGGCGGCGGCGCGCTTGCTCCGCATCTGTCCTGTCTCCCGGCGACTGACCCGTGCGGCGGCGCCGCGATCGCGGCCAGTCCGGGGCTCGGCGCGCCGGACTGCGCGCTGTTCGACGCATGCTGCGAGTACGGTGCAGCGCCGGTGACGGCCAACGTCCCTGCGCGCCGGGAAACTCTGGATGGCGACCCCGCGCTGCGAACGCCCCGCACCGGGGCGCCGGACACCCGTCCTCACGCCGCCGCGAGCGCGGTGGGCGCTTGCGGCCGTCGTCCCTCCAGTCTACGCCGCCGCGCATGCACATCACATCAAGGACCGTCCTGTTCGTCCTCGCCGGCGCGCTCGCCGCCTGCGCCGGGAGCCCTCCGCCCGTCGAGAGCGGTCCGCCGCCGGCGCCGGCCGCCCCCACGCAGCCTCCGCCCGCCGCGCCGGCGGCCGCGCAGCCGGAGGCGGCGACCCCGCCCAAGGCGGACCCACAGGAGGAGAAGAAGAAGGCGGAGCTCGCCAAGCTCGCCGAGGAAACGAAGGCCATGGAGGCCAAGGCCGACCAGGAGGCCGCGCGCTTCGACGACGCGCTCAAGGCCGAGGTGAAGGCGCTCGTCGCGGCCAATCACCCGAACGCGGGCGCGGCGCTGCGCGCGGCGCTCAAGGGGAAGCACCGCGCCCCGGGCAACGCCGAGCGGGACGCGGCCCGGCACCCGGTCGAGACCCTGGAGTTCTTCGGTCTCAAGCCGACGAGCACCGTGCTCGAGCTCGGGGCGGGCGAGGGCTGGTACACCGAGCTCCTCGCGCCGGTGCTCGCGAAGAAGGGTAAGCTCATCATCACGTCCTTCGACCCGAACGGCCCCGCGGAGTCGCGCAACACCTTCTACGGGAAGCGGGTGAAGCGCATGATCGAGAAGTCGCCCGATCTGTTCGGCAAGGTCGACGTCGCCGTGATCGACCGCGATGACCCGAAGCTCGGGCTCGAAGGCAAGGTCGATCTCGTGCTCGCCATTCGCGAGGCACACAACTGGCACCGGAACGGCAAATTCGACACCTACGTCGCGGAGGCGTTCAAGGCGCTCAAGCCGGGCGGCGTCTTCGGCATCGTGCAGCACCGCGCCAAGCCCGACGCGAACCCCGATGAGAGCGCGAAGCAGGGATACCTCCCGGAAGCGTGGGTGATCCAGAAGGTCGAGTCAGCCGGCTTCAAGCTCGGCGGCAAGTCCGAGGTGAACGCCAATCCGAAGGACACGAAGGACTATCCGGAGGGGGTCTGGACCCTGCCGCCGAACTTCCGGCTCGGCGACAAGGACCGCGCGCGCTACGCCGCCATCGGCGAGAGCGACCGCATGACCCTCAAGTTCGTCAAGCCCGCCCGCTGACGCCCCGCGCCCGCGGCGCGCGTGCCGCGGGACGCGCGCCGCGCCCGCGCGTGAGCTCTCCACCCCGGCCAGCCCATCGCGCGCCCACGCCGGAGCGCACCTCGGCCCCAGCCCTCTACGCCGGCGCCTCGCCCGGCGCCTCGCCGCCGACCGGCGGCGGCCGCGCGACAACGCGGCGCATCGGGATCGCGGCGCCCGCGGCCCCCGAGGCCCTGTGCGAGGCGAAGCCGAGGCCGTCGAGGAAGGCCGGCGACGCATAGACGCCCGGAGCCGCCGTCTCCGGGAGGCACGACGAGAGCTCGATGATGTTCCCGCCCACCACCGAGCCGTCCTCGGTGACCACCACCTCGCCGGCGTGCAGGCAGAAGCGGATGCCGACCCTCCGGTCGCGCTCGCCGGGCCCCTCGAGCCGATCGTACAGCGAGATCGCGGCCCCGATCGCGCGGCGGCGCGCCTCCTCGCCGCCGCGCTCGTCGCGCGGCCAGTCCGCGGAGAGCAGCACGCTCGTGCTCGTGACCGCGAGCGGCGAGAACCCCGCGGCCGCGAGATCGGTCATCGCCCGCGGGAGCACGGCCTCGAAATCGGTCAGGAACGAGTCGGTGGGGGCCTCGAGCGCGCGGGACTCGGCGAGGACCTCGACGAGCAGCCCGATCGCGAGCCGCCGGACGCGGCCGCCTTCCGTCGCGTCGGCGCGGATGACCCGCGCCGTGGCGGCCCGGACTTCCTCGAGGAACACGGAGACGTCCGGGTGGCGGCCCGCCGGGTCCTTGCTCATGGCCCGCACGACGATGTCGTCGAAGGCCGGGTCGACCGGCGCGTGCAGGCTCGGGCGGGGCGGCGCCTGGTGCAGGTGCAGGTGGCGCAGCACGGGGTACGCGCTCGCCGAGAACGGCATGGCCCCCGCGATCATCGTGTAGAGCAGCGCGCCGAGCGCGTAGACGTCGGTCCGCATGTCGACCGGCCGGTTGAGGAGCTGCTCGGGCGACATGAACGCCGGGGTCCCCACGACGTGCCGCGACGACGTGAGCGAGAGCTCCGTCGCGTCGAGCAACTTGGCGATGCCGAAATCGAGCAGCACGACCCTGAACCCCCCGTCCTGCTCGCACAGGATCACGTTCGAGGGCTTCACGTCCCGGTGGATGATCCCGACCGAGTGGACCGCCGCCAGCGCGTTGCAGAGCGGCTCGAGGATCGCGAGCGCCTCGTCCGCCGGGAGCCGGCCGCGCGAGAACAGGTGCTGCTCGAGGCTCCTGCCCTGAAGCAGCTCCATGGCGTAGTAGGGCCGCCCGTCCTCGAGCCGCCCGACGTCGAGGATCTCGACCACGTTCGGGTGCCGGATCCGCCCGATCGCGTCCACCTCGCGCTGGAAGCGGAGCACCACGTCGGTGCGCGAGATCAGCTCGGCGTGCATGATCTTGACCGCCGCGGGCGCCCCGCTCGTCGCGTGCACCGCGCGGTAGACGACGCCGAACCCGCCCTCGGCGATGACGCCGTCGAGGAGGTACTCGCCGGCCCGCATCGACGCGGCGATCGGCACGCCCGGACCGTCGGCCTCCCGATCGCGTGTATCGAGCGTGCGCTGGTCCCATGTCGGCGCCATGCCGAGCGGCGGCTCGTCCGCGACGGGCGCTTCCGTCGGTGGCGCGACAGCGGGCGATTCATCGTCTCGAGGATGGTTCTTCATACATGGCAGCCGTCGAGTTCGCGCGATACTGTAGGCGTAAGCCGATGTCCAACGCCACCATCGGGCGCCTCTAGACATAGCGAACCATGCATCGTTGTGCCGTATGTCACGGCCGGCTCACCGAGGGCGCGCCGTGCGTCAGAGACGGTTTCGTGCCGCCGCCGGTGGAGCGCGAGGCCGTGGAACCCGCGGCGCCCGCCGTCGAGGGCTTCACGCTGCTCGGCCCGCTCGGCCGCGGTGGGTTCTCGGACGTCTGGGTCGCCCAGCGGGACCACGACGGCGCGCCGGCCGCCATCAAGGTGGCGCGGCAGGCGACGCGGAGCCTCCGCGAGCGGTTCCGGCGGGAGGCCGCGCTCCTCGAGCGCGTGGGGGTGCCGCACGTCGCCCAGCTGTATGCCTGCGACGAGCTCCCCGACGGCCGGCCGTACCTCGCGATGGAGCGGCTCTTCGGCCATACCCTGGCCGAAGAGCTCGCTGCGCTGCGCGCCCCGCTCGATCCGGAGCGCGCCGCCGAGCGCGCGGACGCGATCCTCGCCGTGCTCGAGGCGGCGCACGCGCGCGGCGTCGTCCACCGCGATCTGAAGCCGGAGAACCTCTTCCTGCTGGGCTCGAGCGGCTGCGCGGTGCTGCTCGATTTCGGCCTGGCGAAGCTCGCCGCTGCCGACGGCCAGCCCGCCGCGCCGGCCTCCGCCTCCGCGACGCGCGCCGGCGACGTCGTGGGGACGCCGGAGTACATGGCCCCGGAGCAGCTCCGCGGCGACGCCGCGCGGATCGACGCGCGCGCGGACATCTACGCGTTCGGCGTGATCCTGTTCGAGCTGCTCACGCTCCGTCCGCCGTTCATCGGGGACGAGAACGCCGTCGGGCACGGTCACCTGGCGCTGCGCCCGCCGCGCCCGAGCGATCTCGCCGAGGTCCCCGAGGAGCTCGAGGAGCTCACGCTCGCCTGCCTCGCCAAGGATCCGGGGCGCCGCCCCGACAGCGCCGCCGCGCTCCGGCGCACCCTGCACGCGCTGCGCGCGCGCCCCCGCGCCGACACCATCCCGCCCCCCTCCGCGCCGCGGTCCGCGCCGCGCTCGTCGACGCAAGGGGACGGCCTCGCGACGGCCGCCGCCGAGGGGCGGCAGCCGGTCGCGCTGCTCTTCGCGGAGACCGGGGCGGGCCCGGTGATCGCGGCGGTCGGCAGCCGCCGGGGGTTCATCGCGCGGCAGCGCGGGCAGCGCTGCGTCGCCGTGTTCTCCGCGAGGGACGTCGACGACCCGGCCCGCGCCGCGCTCTCCGCGGCGCGCGACCTCGCGCAGAGCGGCGGCGTGCGCGTGGCGCTGCACCTCGCCAGCGTGCGCCTGCGCCGGGTCGCCGGCGGGCTGCACGCGGTCTACGGCACCCCGGTCGAGCGCCCCGAGACGTGGCTGCCGGCCGAGCCCTGGTGCGGCCTCGCCATGACCGAGGAGTTCGAGCGCGCGCTCCCCGACGACGAGCTCGCCCCCACGCCGCCCGACGATCCGGAGAGCCTCGGGGAGCCGCCGCTGCTCGGCCGCGACGACGTGCTCTCGGCGCTCGCGGGCAGCGCCACCGACGCCTTCGACGGCACGTGCCCCGGCCTTTTCACGCTCATCGGCGACGCCGGCCTGGGCAAGACGCGCCTCACGGCCGAGGCCGCCTGCATCGCCGGGGTGCCGCTCCCCGACGTGCGCGTTGTGGCGGTGCGCGCGCTCCACCCCATCCACGGCGGCGCCGCGCAGGCGGTGCGCGCGCTCCTGCGCGTCGCGCTCGACGTGCCCGAGGACGCCCCCGACGACCCGCGGGCCTTCTGCGTGGAGCGCCTCGGCGAGCCGCTCGCGAGCGCCACCTGGGAGGCGGTCGCGGCGGCGCTCGGCTGGGCGAGCTCCAGGGGAGGGTGGCCGTCCGGGGTGGCCCGCCACGGCCTCATGCTGGCGCTCGCCGAGGCGCTCCGCGGCCGCGCGCGCCGCGGCCCCCTCGCCGTGATCCTCGACGACGCCGACCAGGCGGACGACGTGCTGCTCGACGCCCTGGAGTACGCCACGCTCGACGGCGAGGGCATCCTCCTCTGGGTCGTCGTGACCGGCGGCCCTCGCTTCGATCAGGCCCGCCCGAGCTGGGGCCAGCGCAACCAGCGCCACACCCGCGTGACGCTCGCGCCGCTCGCGGAGGCGGCGGCGATGGACCTCGCGTCGCGCCTGCTCTTGCCGGCGGAGTACCCGCCGGCCGAGACCCTCCGCCGGCTGGCCGACTGGGCGGGGGGCAACCCGAACTGCCTGCGGCAGATCGTCCGCTCGCTCAAGCTCGCGGGCGTCGTGCGCCGGCGCGCCGGCGGCGGCTTCTACGTCGCGACGGCCGAGGTCGAGGCGCTGCCGCCGGTGCCGGCGTGGCAGTGGCTCGCGGCGCGGCAGCTCGACGACCTGCCGCCGGAGCTCGCGGCGTGCGCCCGGGTCTGCTCGGCGCTCGGCATGTCGTTCGATCGCGCCGAGCTCGAGGCGGTGCTCGACGGCCTCGACCGCGCGGGCGGCGCCGGGCCCATGGTCGACGCCGGCTTCGGGCTCTCCGCGCTTGTCGAGCGGCGGATCTTGCTGCGCGACAGCGCCGACCGCCGGGTCGACGAGTGGCACGCGTTCCAGAACGCGGTTCTCCAGGAGGCCGTCTACGAGATGCTCGACCCGGCGCACCGCGCCGAGATCCACCGGAGCGCCCTCGCGTACTGGCGGGCGCGGGTGGCGGCCGGCTCGACCGGGGGGCTCCGGGCGCTCGCGCGCCACGCCGCCGCGTGCGGCGAGCGCGCCGAGGCCGCCGACGCCTACCTCGCGCTCGGCGACCTCGCGTCCGCGCGGCACGACACTGTCGAGGCGGACCAGCGCTACGACGCCGCGCTCCACGTCGCCGACCAGGGCGACGCGGCCCGGCGCGTGCGCGCGCTCGCCGGCCGTGGCAGGAGCCGGTACCGCATGTGCCGCATCCAGGAGGCGCGCAGTGATTTCGGCGAGGCGCTCGCGCTCGCCAGAGCCCTCGGCGACGCGCGCCTCGAGGCGAGCCTCCTGCTCGAGGACGCTACCGCGCTCGACTGGTCCTTCGAGTTCGAGGAGTCGGCGCGGCGGGTAGGGGAGGCGCGGCCGCTCGTCGAAGCGCAGGGCTCGCCCGAGCTCTCGCTGCGCCTCCGGGTCGCCGAGGGCCGGACCTTGTGGCGGCGGGGGCGGCTCGACGAGTCGATCGCGGCGCTCGCTGCGTGCTCCGATCGCGCCGCGGCGTCGGGGGACTACGACGCGAGCGTCCTTGCCCTGCTCATGCTGTCGTTCCAGCTCGCGTCTGCAGGTCGCCGCGAGGAGGCTGAGTCCGTCTTCAGGGATCTGATTGCCCTCCTCACGGCGGCCGGCGATGGATTTCACCTTTGCGCGGCGTACATCAATCGCATCGCGATGTGGGCCTGGAGGTGGTCTTTGCCGGGCGCCGTCGACGACCTGCGCCGCGCCGTCGATCTCGCGCGCGAGATCGGCAATCCGTGGCTGGAGAAGATGGCGTCGTACAACGTCGCCGTGCTGCTTCACTGGAGCGACAGGCAGCGCGAGGCGCTCGCGCTCGCGCGGCGCGCCCGGTGGCTGGAGGAGCAGTCCTCGGAGCGCCCGATGCCTCAGACGGCGATCCTGATCGGGCAGATTCACCTCGCGCTCGACGAGTACGATCAGGCGGATCAGCTCGTCTTCTGGATCGAGCGATCCTGCGTCCTCGGGCCTGAAGACATTCCCGACTACACCTTGCTCAGGCTCGTGCTCTCCGAGGTCGGGGTCCGGCCGGCCAGCTCCTCTTCTCTCTCGTGGAGCGAGGCAATCCAGCTCGCGAAAGATCAGCCCTTCGTCGAGATCACGCTGCTGTTCCTTTACTGGCGCGCTCGCACGGCCCTGCGCCGCGGACACACCGTCGAGGCCGGCGAAGCGCTCGCGTGTGCGCGCGAGCGGCGCGGGGACAGCCCCATGTGGTCATCCCGCTTTGCCGAGCTCGAGCGCCAGCTGGACGAAGCGTCGCGGACCACGGACGTTCATCGGACCCTGTCGACGTGATTCGACAGGGTATGTTCCGTACCGTGTTCGGGCGAGTCCGTAGCCCCGTACAAAGCCTATGTACGGTTTTTCAGTATTGCGCGACTTTCTGGATGATGAAAGACTGCTACTTCAAGGAAGGTCGAGAGTGTCGGGTTGCGCCGACCTCCAACGCTTCCTTGGAGGAGAGCTGAATGTTATCGATTCGATCCGTCGCTGTTGGTCTCCTTGGCGTTGGTGTGTTCACGGCGGGGTGCGTCGCTCCCCCCCCGGACGCCGCGTCGGTCGAGACGGCGGAGATGCCGATACGGCGCACTGTGGTGCCCATCGGCGCGAACGGCCTGAATCCCGGAGACTTCTGGGCGCCCGCGAACCGCGCCGCGTTCCAGGCGCTCGGCGGCGCTGCGCTCGCGCGCTCCGACGGCGTCCTGGTCGCGACGCCGCTGCTCACGACGGCCGGCGGAAAGAGTGTGCTCGATTACACGGTGCGCTGCGCGCTGTCCTCCGATCAGGTCGTCCGCGCTCGGAACGGCGATAAGTATTACGGTGCCTTTGGATTCGCGCCGGAGTGGACCGGGCGTGCTCTCAACACGTCGGAGCAGCGCTGGGTATCGGCGTGTATCTTCCAGCACCTGAACGGCTCCGGCGAACATGTGGAGATCCTCCTGGAGGGCAAGCACGCTGCCCTCGAGTGCAACCTGGACGAGGAGCCCTTCGTGGAGTTCGTCGTAGGGGACGCCACCATGTACGGCAATGCTTTCCTTCCCGGAATCATCGCCGGGTACGCCTGCATCGACGCAGATCTCTCGGCGGAGCTCTCGGCGCTCACGTCGAGCTGCCCGCTCGACACCAGCCTGCTCGCCCTCGAGCGCCTCTGCGGCCACTTGCCGACGTGCGGGATCGCCTTCCTCGGGCTCTGCGACCTGGTCTGCACGCGGGACACCGCCGGCAGCTCGACGTGCCACACGCTCCCGCTGCTCGGGCCGATCCTCGGGCCGCTGCTCGGACCTTCTTACTCCGAGACGATCCGGACCGAATTACGCGACACCGATCTTCTCGCGCTCTACGGCAGTTGCGGCCTGCTCTGACCGGCGCCGGCGCGCGGGGGGGCCCGGCTGGAGCCCGAGGGATGAGCGCCGCGCGGGCTCGCTACGTCCCGAGGCGCGCCTTCAGCTGCTGGATCGCCTCCGCGATCGCCTTGTCGTCCCGGAAGCAGCACGGATCGGTGCGCCTGCACCGCGCGCCGTGCAGCACCTGGAGCTCGAAGAGCGTGCGCTCGTCGCCCTCGGCCGCGGCGCGGCTGAAGAGCGCCCGCTTGCCGCCGCACGAGGCCCGGCGGAACGCGAAGGTGACGCGGAGCCCGGGGGTCGCGCGCGCCATCACCGCGGGCTGCGCGAGGATCTCGCTGGCGCGCCGGGCCGCCTTCGTGCCCCCGCGCGCGCGCACGACGTCGAGCAGCACGTCCAGCCCGCCGCTGCCGAGCTTGTTCGTGAGCAGGTCGAAGACCTGGTCCGCCGCCGGGTTGTCCTCCTCGAAGGCGATGCCCGCCACGGTGGAGAGGACCTCCTCGCGCAGGCCCCGGCTCAGGACCATCTCCGGGTCGGCCTCCGCGAGGGCCAGCATCGTTCGCGCCCCGAGCACCCAGTTCCTTGTCGCAACGGCGCGGCTCAGCTGCCCGCGCAGCGCCGCGGCGCCGCTGGGGTCGTCCTCGGGCGGCGCGCTCGCCGTCGGCGCCGGAGGAGGCGCTGCCGGCGCGGGCGGCGTCTCCACGGCGGCGGCCGCGGGTGCCTCGGGGCGCCGGAGGACGAGCCATATAGCGCCGCCGATGGCGAGCGTCGCCACGGCCGCCAGCGCCGCCGCGAGGGGCGCCCAGCGAGCCGAGGGCGTCGGCCGGCGGTGCGCGTGCGCGAGCAGGGTCGCCCGCGGCCCCGACCAGCGGGGCGGCGACTGACCCATGGGCGCGCCCTGCCCGGCCTGTCCGGCAGCCGCGGCGCTCCCGGCGGCCGCGGCGCTCCCGGTAGCCGCGGCGCTCCCGGCGGCCGCGGCGGTCCCCGCAGCCGCGGCGCTCCCGGCAGCCGCGGCGCTCCCGGCAGCTGCGGCGCTCCCGGCGGCTGCTGCCGGCGCCGCCGCCTCGGCCGCCGCCGCCTCGGCCGCCGCCGCCGCGCGCGCGATGGCGGCGAGCGCTTCGTCGAGCGCCGCGATGGCATCGTTCGCCGTCTGGTAGCGGAACGACGCGTCGTGCTCCATGAGCCGCTTCACGACCTGCTCGACCTCGTGGGGCACCTCCAGATCCGGAGCGCGCATGCGGAGGGGAGGCGGGCCCGACGCGTTCTGTTGCTTGAGCCGCTCCACCACGTTCTTCGCGTCGAAGGGGTGCTTTCCGGTGAGCATCTCGTAGAGAACGAGCCCGAGCGCATAGAGATCCGCGCGCGCGTCCACCGCGTCCATCCCGCGCAGCGCTTCCGGCGCGAGGTACGCGAGCGTGCCGAAGACCTCTCCGGCGCTGGTGAGGGCGGGGCTCGGGCTCGACGTCTTGCGGATCTGGCTCGACAGGAGATCTACATTCACCTTCGCGAGCCCGAAATCGATGAGCCTGACCTGGTCGTGCGCGTCGAGCAGGATGTTCTGGGGCTTCACGTCGCGGTGGACGATGCCCTTCTCGTGCGTGGCCGCGAGCGCCGACGCGATCTGGCGCGCGACGCGGAGCGCCCGCGCCGGCAAGAGCCGCCCCTTGCCGATCACCTCCTTGAGCGGCGTGCCCTCGACGTACTCGAGGATCAGAAAGAACGACGCGTCGTCCAGCTGACCGAAGTCGATGGCCGCGACGACGTTGGGGTGCCGGATGTGCGCCCCCGCGACCGCCTCGCGCTCGAACCGCGTCACGAGCTCCGGCATCCGCCGCGCGAGCGGCCTGAGCAGCTTGATCGCGACCTGCTTGCGGAGGTGCACCTGCTCGCCGCGGTACACGGCGCCCATTCCGCCCTCGCCGATGAGCTCGTGGACGCGGTAGCGCCCCGAGATCAAGCTCCCGACCAGCGCGTCGCCGTGCCCGCTCGCGGCCGCGGCCGCGGCCGCCTCGACGTCCTCGGCGAGCGCCGAGCTCGAGAGCTCCTCCAGCGCGGGCGCGGCCTGCGCTCCGACCCTCGGCACCGTGAGGTCCTCGATGTAGGCCGAGCCCAGCGGCTCCTCGGATCCCGGCGTCTCCGGCATGCGGCGCAGGATATCAGGTCAGCCGGCGCCCCGGGGAACCCGCGCGGCGCCTCCGGCGGAGGTGCGCGGGAGTGCGCGCTGCGGGGAGGCACACCTCACAGGAGGAACGATACGCCCAGCGAGAATGCGGGATATCCGAGTCGCATCGTCAGCGTGACGTTCTCGGTGAAGTGAAAGCGCCCTCCGACGAACACGACCGGCGAGACCCCGGGCAGCACCCGTCGGTCCACGTCGCCAAGGTAGAGCGAGAGCCCCGGCTCGCCGAAGACGGACCACCGCCGGTGAAGCCAGAAGTTCCACTGCATCACGACCGAGCCGAACAGGTAGTTCGACGCGTCCCCGTACGTGTCGACCTCGGTGCAGACGCGCGTGCCCGCAGGCCCGTTCTCGAAGTGCGTGCAGTCGCCGCGGTAGTATCCGTTGCCACCGTAATGGATGGCGTCGAGGCCGAAGCCGATGCCGACCGAGTCGTTGAGCTTCTTGATGAAGCCGTTGGGGGCGATGTCGATCGTGGCGCGGAACCCGGCGCCGATGCCCGTCCCGACGCCGGGGCCGAGCGGCTCGAACGGCGCGATGAGGAGGTGCGGCTCCAGCTCGACCTTGTAGTCGGGCCGATCGCCGGGGCGCTTGATCGTCATCTGCGCCTCTCCGACCTCGGCCCACCCGATCGTCAGCGCCACGAACGAGAGCGCGGCGGCCAGCAGGCGCGGCGCGCGAAGCTGCGATGTCATCGCTATCTGCATGGTCTCGGTCTCCTCAGCATCCACCGCACGCGCGCGAGCCGTCCGGGCACATGACGGCCGCGCCGTCGTCGAGGCAGGTGACGCGGCACTCGCCGCCCACGTTCTCGCAGAACACCTGGCACGAGCCCCGGCACTCCACCTCGCAGGTCCCCACGTTCCGGCAGGTCACGACGCTGCTCGACCCGACCACGACGCCGCACCGGCTCGTGTCGTGGCACTCGTACCGGCAGTCGCGGTCGCAGATTGCCCCGCACGCCGCGGTGTTATGGCAGTCGAGATCGCAGTCGTCCCCGCAGGAGGCCGAGCACTCGTCGACGTCGAAGCACTCGAACGAGCACCCGTGCTCGCAGACGGCGCCGCAGCGATCCATCTGGAAGCAGCGCTGGTCGCAGTTGTCACCGTCGCAGCCGAGGTAACACTCGTCTCCGTTGAAGCACTCGCACGCGTCTCCCTCGACGCAGGCGCCGCTGTTCCAGCAGCTCGCCAGGCAGAGGCCTGCGAAGAGCATGAGCAATATCAGTGCATAGAAGCGCATGGCCGGGCGAGCATACCCTGAGCGCCCGGAGAATGTCACCAAATCCGCGGAGGTGCGCCCGCCGCCCGGCTCACCACCGCGTCCAGCGAGAGATTCGCCTCACGCGCGTATAGCGCGTCTTGTCGCTCGCGAGCGAGAGCCGCTCCGCGATGTGCGTCCCGAGGTGGGGACCCCAGCCGCCGTCGGCGAGCGGCTCGTCCCCGTCCGCGCCGAGGTTGTATTCCCAGCATCGCGCGTAGTGCTGCGCGACGTTCTGGTACTCGCTCGCGCAGTTGCCGTCCGGGTCCGTGTCGCCGTCGCGGTCGTGTGACGACCAGCCCGAGAGGAAATGCGAAAAATAGATGTCGGCGTCGCCGGTGACGTGCGCGGGGCGGAGGAGCTTCATGCTCGTGGAGTCGATGCCTTCGGCGGTCGCCCGCATGACCTCCTTCACGGTCCCCTCGAGATCCTCGATGTCGTCGCGGTATTCCCGGCCGACGAAGTAGAGGGAGCCCCGGTAGAAGTTCTGCCCGAGCGCCGGCTCTCCCCTGGTCCCGAGCCGCTCGGCGTAAGGGATGTTCCAGAACTGCAGAGTCGCCCCTTCCTCCGAGCCGACGCTGTTGTAGAGGAGCGCCCACCCGCCGCGGTCCGTCTCCAGATCGCAGTACACGGGGAACTCCGGCTCGGGGCCGGCCCCGTCCAGATCGAGCAGGTAAACATCGCTCGGCAGACCCGGAGGGATGTCCCGGCACCGGGCATACGCGCACCCCTCGTTGACCTCGCCGTCGCAGTCCTCGTCCTCGGCGGTGTCGCAGCGGTCGGGCGCCGGCACCACCTCTCCGGCGCACGGGCCGTAGCCGTTCCCCTCCTCGTCGCACGTCCGCACGCCGCTGTGACAGGCACCCCGGTTCTGCGTGCCGGGCGGCCCGCTGTAACAGTCATCCTGGCTGCCGGGATCGCAGGGGAGCCCGCCGCCGCCGGCGCTCGAGCTCGACGCCGAGCCGCCCTCGCCGGCGCTCGACGCCGAGGCGGCCCCGCCGCCCCCGGCGCCTTCGTCACCGAACCTCCGCACCTTGGTCGAGCAGGCCGGCGCGGCGGCGAGCAACACGATGGCTGCGCAGCAGGCTCCTGCGACCGGACCTTTGCCGAGCGCCATGCGACCTCCAGGGACACGAGCACGTTCCACGCCACCCTATACACCAGCCGCCCGGGCGCGTGCATCGGCCGCGCACGGCATCGGCGGTCGTCACAGGTCGGCGTCGGCCGTCGTCACAGGCCGGCGTGGCCGTCGTCACAGGCCGGCGCGGTCGCTACACGTCGTTCTCGCCGGGCGTCACAGGGCAACGGCCCGGGCCGGGCCCTGGCCGCTTTGCAGCGCGAAGGCGATGGCGCTCTGGAGGGTGCTCTTGGTGAGGATGCCCGCCAGGTCGAGCCCGAGGCCGACCAGCGTCTGCGCCACCGCCGGTCGGATGCCGGTCAGGATGGTCCTTGCGCCGAGCAGCTGCAGCGCCTTCGCCGTGTCCACGAGCGCGGAGGCGACGCGCGTGTCGATCTCCTTGAGCCCGGTCACGTCGAGGATGACGATCTCGACCTGGGTGGTCGCGGCCGCCCGCCTTCAGCGATCCCCCTGCCCGGACGCAAGGTGAGCATCTCCCGCGCTGTCTGGCCGGAGCGCGCGGGTGCACGCCGCCAATGCGAGGTCGAGCCCCCCGTTGCGTCGAAGCTTGCTTGTCCACGAGATCGGCTTTCATGTCAAGGCGATCAGGCGTCTCCGCAGCGGCGTCTGGAGGCTCCTTGGCGGGCGACCGGCAGGAGCTGCCGGAGCCGGGGTATGCGTGTGCCCCTTGCCGGGCCGACGAGGTTGCCAGCCCACGATGAGGCGGGTAGGGTCCGCGCTCACAAGGAGTGGATCATGACCGTCTCTGCGATTTTCAACCCGGAGCGCTGGCGTGAGGTCGAAGGGTTCTCGTTCGAGGATCTCACCTACCACCGCGCCGTGGACCAGGGCACCGTACGCATCGCGTTCAACCGGCCTGAGGTGCGCAACGCGTTTCGCCCCCGCACCGTCGATGAGCTGTACACGGCGCTGGAGCACGCGCGCACGACCGCCGACGTGGGTTGTGTGCTGATCACCGGCAACGGGCCTTCTCCGAAGGACGGCGGCTGGGCGTTCTGCTCCGGGGGAGATCAGCGCATCCGCGGCAAGGACGGTTACAAGTACGAGGGCGAGAGCGCCGGGCAGGCCGATCCGGCGCGGCTCGGCCGGCTCCACATCCTCGAGGTGCAGCGGCTCATCCGGTTCATGCCCAAGGTGGTCATCGCCGTGGTGCCCGGCTGGGCGGCCGGCGGCGGCCACAGCCTCCACGTCGTCTGCGACATGACCCTCGCGAGCCGCGAGCACGCGATGTTCAAGCAGACGGACCCGGACGTGGCGAGCTTCGACAGCGGCTATGGCTCGGCGCTGCTCGCGCGGCAGGTCGGGCAGAAGAAGGCGCGGGAGATCTTCTTTCTGGGGCTCGACTACACGGCAGAGCAGGCGGCGGCCATGGGGATGGTCAACGCCGTCGTTCCCCACGCTGAGCTCGAGGAGGAGGCGCTGCGGTGGGGGGCGATCATCAACTCGAAGAGCCCGACAGCGATGCGGATGCTGAAGTACGGTTTCAACCTGCCTGACGAGGGGCTGGTCGGACAGCAGCTCTTCGCCGGCGAGGCGACGCGGCTCGCCTATGGCACGGAGGAGGCGAGAGAGGGTCGAGACGCTTTCCTGGAGAAGCGTCGTCCGGACTTCACGCGCTTTCCCTGGCACTACTGACGGCGACGCGCGCTCGCTTCGCCGCAGATCCCCGCGGACGCGGCCGCCCGCCTCGGCTGGCCAGCGAGCTCGGGGTTACGCGGAAACAGGCAAAAAACAGGGGGGAGGACGGCTGCGCGGCGCGCAGAGATGGTGGCCGTCTATACGATATCATCTGTAAAATTCCGCTGTTGGTGAGCGGTCGCAGTGCACCGTCGACGGCGCGATGCGTGACCTCGATCATGCCGCGATGCGTGACCTCATCCTTTGACGAAGTCACTTGATCGTACCGCGTCCGGGATGCACATCTCTGCTTGACAATTACACCGGAACCATCGATGGTGGCGCGATCGTAAGGTTCCGTGCGTATTGTTTCTTCTGCTGAACTTTCAACTTTATCCTGGAGATGTTCACCATGCTTTGTGCTTCAAGGTCGGCTGCTTGGAAGCGTTCATGGCTGTCGTTGGGCGGCTCGCTTCTTCTGGCGCTCGTGGGAGGCCTCACCGCGGTTGGCTGCGGTGACGACGACTCCGCTGGAACGGGCGGGTCGGGCGCGTCCAGCGGCGAGGGCGGCGCGGGCGCGTCCGGCGGCGCGGACGGCGCAGGCGCGTCTGGCGGCGCGGGCGGCGCAGGCGCGTCTGGCGGCGCGGGCGGGGCGGGCGGTGAGGAGCCGGTCGAGACGGTGCCGCCGTCTGGCAGTGAGCTGATCCGCGTCAACCAGGTTGGATATCTGCCGATCGCCGCGAAGGTGGCGACGGTCGTCGCCGCGGCGGACAAGCCGCACGCGTGGGAGCTCGTCGACGCCGCCGGCACGGTGGTCGCCAGCGGGGCGACCCATGTCGTGGGCGACGACGCGACCTCCGGCGAGCACGTGCACACCATCGACTTCAGCGACTTCGCCACGGCCGGCGAGGGCTACAAGCTGCGCGTCGGGGACGTGACCAGCCACCCGTTCGACGTGGGCCCGAACATCTACTCTCAGATGAAGTACGACGCGCTCGCCTACTTCTACCATAACCGCTCGGGCATCGAGATCCTGGCAGAGTACGTCGGTGCGGATCACGCGCGCGCGGCGGGGCACCTGCCCGATCAGGCGCCTTGCGGCGAGGACATCGGGTGCACGTACACGCTCGATGTCACCGGCGGCTGGTACGACGCCGGCGATCACGGCAAGTACGTGGTCAACGGCGGTATCTCCGCGTGGACGCTGCTGAACCAGTACGAGCGCCTCGTCGCGCTCGGGTCCACGGTGGGCGACTTCGGCGACGGCAAGCTGAAGATCCCCGAGAACATGAACGGGGCCCCCGACCTCCTCGACGAGGCCCGGTGGGAGGTCGAGTTCATGCTCAAGATGCAGGTGCCGGAAGGCGAGGACAACGCGGGCATGGTGCACCACAAGGTCCATGACCTGGAGTGGACGGGCCTGCCGCTCCCTCCGGCCGAGGATCCGCAGCCGCGTTATCTGCGCCCGGTCAGCACGGCGGCGACGCTCAACCTGGCCGCCACAGCGGCGCAGGCCGCGCGCATCTGGCGCGACATCGACGCCGCGTTCTCCGCGGAGTGCCTCGAGGCCGCGACGCGGGCGTGGACCGCGGCGAAGGCGAACCCGGACGTCATCCCGGACGAGGGCGCTGTCGAGGGCGGCGGCGCCTACGGTGACGGCGAGCTGAGCGACGAGTTCTACTGGGCAGCGGCCGAGCTCTTCATCACCACGGGCGAGGCCGCGTATCAGGCCGAGGTCGCAGGGTCGCCGTACACCGCGGAGCTCCTCGGCGAGAGCGGCACGTTCAGCGCCATGACGTGGGGACAGGTCGACGGGCTGGGCGCCATCTCGCTCGCCGTGGTCGAGGCCCAGCACTCGGCGGCGGAGCGCGAGGCGGCCCGGTCCAAGCTGGTCGCCATCGCCGACAAGTACCTCGGGGTCATCGGCGAGGAAGGGTACCGGGTCCCCTTCAAGGCGGACGAGAACGGGTATCCCTGGGGCTCGAACTCCTTCGTGCTCAACAACATGATCGTCCTGGCGCTGGCCCACGACTTCAGCGGGGAGCAGAAGTACCTCGACGGCGTGGCGTCGGGCGCGGATTACATCCTCGGGTGCAACGCGATGGACAAGTCGTATGTCTCCGGCTACGGCGAGAACCCGCTCAAGAACCCGCATCATCGCTTCTGGGCTGCCCAGCTCGACGACTCGTTCCCTTCCGCCCCGCCGGGGGCGGTCTCCGGCGGGCCGAACACCGCCCGTCAGGATCCGGTGGCCATGGAGCAGATCGACGCCGCCTGCGCGCCGCAGAAGTGCTACATCGACGACATCGGGGCGTGGTCGGTCAACGAGATCACGATCAACTGGAACAGCCCGCTGGCGTGGGTCGCGTCCTGGCTCGACGAGAAGGCCAACCAGTCCGGCCAGTGACCCGCCATCGACGCGGATGACGTGGAGCGCCGTGCGGTCGCGTGACCGCACGGCCCGCCCCGCCGGCGCTGCCCCGCGGCAGGGCCAGCCGCGGCGAACGCCGGAGGCTGAGCCCGCAAACCGAGCGCCGGGCGCCGGCACCGCAAACCGAGCGCCGGGCGCCGGCACCGCAAACCGAGCGCCGGGCGCCGGCACCGCAAACCGAGCGCCGGGCGCCGGCACCGCAAACCGAGCGCCGGGCGCCGGCACCGCAAACCGAGCGCCGGGCGCCGGCACCGCAAACCGAGCGCCGGGGCGTCTCCGCCCTCGGTGTGCGATTGGTCGCGACAGCCGTCCAGCTTCTGCTAGGTTGCGCGGCTTTCATGAATCCAGACTCAATGCTCGACGCCTTGCCCGCGCCGCTCGCGGGCGCGCTCGCCCGCCGCGGCTTCACCTCCCTCACGCCCGTTCAACAGGCCGTCCTCGCTCCCGATCTCGCCGGCCGGGATCTCCGCGTCTCGTCGCAGACCGGCTCGGGAAAGACCGTGGCCATCGGCCTCGCCCTCGCCCCCCGCCTCGAGCGCGCCCTCGCCGAGCGCGCCGCCGCGGTCGCGCCCGACGGCGCGCCCCGCACCACGGCGGCCCCGGCCGCGGTGATCATCGCCCCGACGCGCGAGCTCGCCGCGCAGATCGCCGGCGAGCTCAGCTGGCTCCTCTCGCCCCTCGGCGCGCGCGTCGCGTGCGTCACCGGCGGCACCAGCTTCGGCGCCGAGGCGCGCTCGCTGCGCCGCGATCCGCTGGTCATCGCCGGGACGCCCGGCCGCCTGCTCGACCATCTGGAGCGCGGGACGATCGATCCGCGCGGCGTCCTCGCCCTCGTGCTCGACGAGGCGGATCAGATGCTCGATCTCGGCTTCCGCGAGGAGCTCGAGGCCATCGTCGGCAAGATGCCCGAGGACCGCCAGACCCACCTCGTGTCGGCCACCTTCTCACGCGAGGTCCGCGCGCTCGCCGACCGCTTCCAGCGGGACGCCGTGAGCGTCGAGGGGACGCGCCCCGGCGCGGCCAACGTCGACATAGCGCACGTCGCCCACCTCGTGCTGCCGGCGGAGCGCGACGCGGCGATCGTGAACCTCCTGCTCCTCGCGCCCGGCGAGCGCACGCTCGTCTTCGTGCGCACGCGCGAGGGCGCGGCCGAGCTCGCGGACAAGCTCAGCGCCCTCGGCCTGCCCGCGGGCGCCCTGAGCGGCGATCTCGAGCAGCGCGAGCGCACGCGCACGCTGGACGCGTTTCGCTCCGGCGCGATCACCACCCTTGTCGCGACCGACGTCGCCGCGCGCGGCATCGACGTGCCCGAGGTGGGGCGCGTCATCCACGCAGATCCCCCGGGCGATCCCGAGATCTTCACGCACCGGAGCGGCCGCACCGGGCGGGCCGGCCGCAAGGGGACGAGCGTGCTGCTCGTCGCGCCTTTCGCGCGCGAGCACGCGCTGCGGCTGCTCCGGCGCGCGCGCGTCGAGGCCACGTTCCGGCCGGCCCCGTCGCCCGACGACGTGCTGCGCGCCTCCGACGAGCGGCTGGCGGCCGAGCTCGCTGCCGCCCGTCGGCACGACGCGGGCGCCGCCGGCAGGGACAGGGTGACCAGCGCCGGCGCTGTCGGCGCTGGCGCGGACGGCGCGGTCGCAGATGGTGCTGTCGGAGACGGCGCGGTCGCAGACGGCGCGGTCGGCGCGGTCGCGGTCGGAGACGGCGCGGCCGGGGACGGCGGTGCCGGGGGGAACGCGGGCGCGGGCCGCGCGCGCGAGGCGTCGGGTCCGGCTGTCGATCCGCGGCTCAAGGCGCTCGCCGCGCGCCTGCTCGCGGACATGGACGCGACCGAGCTCGTCGCGGCCCTCCTCGCGCGGGCGAAGCACACCGGCCCCTGCGCGCCGCAGCCCGTCACCGCCGTCGCGCCGCCCCGGCCCGAGGCGTCGCGCGATCGCTCGGCCGCTCACCGCGGCGACGCTGTTCTTCACCGCGGCGACGCCGCTCGCCGCGGCGACGCTGTTCTTCACCGCGGCGACGCCGCTCGCCGCGGCGGGGGGTATCGCGGCGACGTCGTTCACCGCGGCGACGCCCACCGCGGCGGTGCGGCTTACCGCGGCGACGCCGCCCACCGCGGCGGTGCGGCTCATCGGGGCGACGCCGCCCACCGCGGCGGTGCGGCTCATCGGGGCGAGCCCGCTCATCGGGGCGAGCCCGCTCATCGCGGCGAGCCCGGTCATCGCGGCGACCCCGGTCGTAACGGCGCCGCGGAGCACGCCCCGCGCCTCCCGTTCGTGCCCTTCCAGGTCAACTGGGGGGAGCGCCACGGCGCCGACCCCCGGCGCCTGCTCGCCCTCGTGTGCCGCCGCGGCGGCGTGTCGAGCCGGCAGATCGGCGCGATCCGGATCGGCAGCACCGCGTCCGTCGTCGAGGTGGCCTCCCCTGCGGCGCCCGATTTCGCGCGCGCGGTCAACCAGCCCGACGCGCGCGACGCGCGGATCCGTATCGTCCGCGCGAGCTCGATGCGGGTCGATTAGCCGGAGATCCAGCGCTGCGCACCCGCCGCGCCGGCGGCCGGTTGTGCTGTCATCTGCCCAGAGAGGTTCCACATGAAGACGGGAAGGTAGGAAGATCATTGGCATTTTCTTCCCGCCTCCCCGCCTTCATGTCCAGAGGACAGCATCACCGGCGCGCGGCGCCCGGCGCCCGGCGCCCGGCGCCCGGCGTAGCTCGGGCGCGGCGCACCGCAACGGCGCGCTGCCGCGAGCGCGTAAGCCCGCGCGCTACGGAGATAGTCGCCCTAAAGGCAGGGGTTTCCTGATTTATCGACGACCTCAGGTGTTGTACAAGGGCCAGGTGAACCGAAGCCCGAACAACAAGCCAGCCATACGCCGTCTCGCGAGCCCGGCCGCGGTGCTCGCTGCATTGCTCGGTCTCGTCGCTATCGGATGCGGCGGCACCGTGCCTCCGCCGAACGACCAGCTCGCCGCGTCCCAGGCTGCCATCCGCGCGGCCGACGAGGTGGGCGCCGAGACCGACCCGCAGGCCACCCTCCACCTGAAGCTCGCTCGCGAGCAGCTCGAGCAGGCCAAGAAGCTGATGGAGGCCGAGGACAACGAGTCCGCCACGCGCCTCCTCCAGCGCGCCGAGGCGGACGCCGAGCTCGCGCTGGCGATCGCGAAGGCGCGCTCCACGCAGGCCGAGGCGCAGGAGGCGCTGAAGCAGGTCGAGCAGTTGAAGCAGGCGGGGGTCAAGTGAAGCGAGAGGTGAAGGTGATGGCTTCTGGAGTGAAGAACCTGTCCTTGCCGAGCCGGTCTCTCGCGCTGTGCGCCGCGCTCTACGCGGCGTCCGGGTGCAGCGCGGCGATCCCGCCGCGGGAGCTCGTCGACGCCCGCTCGAGCTACACGCGCGCGGCCCAGGGCCCGGCGGCGAGCCTCGCGCCCGCCCAGCTCGACACGGCCAAGCAGGCGCTCTCCCGCGCCGAGGGGGCTTTCAACGAGGACCCCGAGGCCCAGCAGACGCGCGACCTCGCGTACATCGCCGAGCGCAAGGCGCGCGAGGCCGAGGCGACCGCGGCGCTGCAGCAGGCGCAGCGCGACAAGGTGGCGGCCGAGCAGAACTTCAAGGAGCTCTCGCAGCAGCAGCTCGCCACCGCGAAGGACGCGCTGCAGAGTGGCCAGCAGCAGATCGAGCGGGAGCGACAGGCGCGCGCCCAGGCCGAGAGCGGGCGGCTCCAGGCCGAGAGCGCGCGCACGGAGGCCGAGAAGGCCCGCCAGGAGGCCGAGGCGGCGCGGCGGGAGGCCGAGCGCGTCGCGAACGCGGCGCTCGCCAGCCTCAAGGAGATCGCCGCGGTGAAGGAGGAGAAGCGCGGCGTGGTCATCACGCTCTCCGGCGCGGTGCTCTTCGCGTCGGGCAAGTCCGAGCTCCTGCCGATCGCCAAGGAGAAGCTCAACCAGGTCGCGACAACGCTGAAGGATCAGGGGTCGCCGCCCATGCGGATCGAGGGGCATACCGACTCGACCGGCTCTGCCCAGGCGAACCGCAAGCTCTCGCTCGATCGCGCCGACGCCGTGAAGACCCACCTCATCAGCGCGGGGCTCCCCGCGGACAAGATCGCGACCGTCGGCCACGGGCCAGACCGCCCGGTCGCGGACAACTCCAGCGCCGAGGGCCGAGCCAACAACCGGCGCGTCGAGATCATCGTCAATCCCACCTCCGCGCAATAAAGGCAATAAAGCGAGCCGCGGACCGCGCGCCTGCCGGCGTCAGCGGTCCGCGGATCCGGCGCGGCGGGCGTCACCCGCTCTGGAGCGGTCCTCGGACGAGAAGGGGTTGAACCGCCAACTCGCCAAGGACGCCAGGAGAAGACAGCTCATCCTTCATCCCTCTCCCGTCCTGGAGGACCGGAGAGGGATGAAGCGGTCCTCAAGACAGGTGACGGTGCGACAGCGCCGCGGTCACCGCGGGCGACGCCCATCGTCGCGAGCGGCGCGCCGCGCGAACGGCTGGAGGGCAGGCGCTCTCACGGCGTGAGTCACGGCGCCTCTCGCCGACCCGCGCCTTGAGGGAGCAGGCGTGGAGCGCGCCGCGCTCTCCTCGATCAGCGCCTCGAACCGGTCGAACATCCCCTGAAGCTCGCGGTAGCACCGGTCGACGAGCTGCAGCGCCTCTGCCTGCACCTCCGGGGTGAGGACCATGGACTCGATACGAGCGTCCGTGCAGTCCTCGAAGACGTCGTGTGCCTTCTCGACGTCGAGGTGCGTCTGAGAGAAGTAGCGCAGGCGGCGCCGCTCGCCGATGCGCTCCAGGTAGCGCGCGAAGCGCTCGAAGAAGACGTGTCCCGCCGACTCGAGCGTCAGGAGCAGCGTGAGCTGGCTTGCGTCGTGGCGCGCGTTGAACGCCTCCGCGACAAGCGCGAAGCTCGCGTGACGCGCGGCGAGATGAGGTGGACCGAACAGCTGCGCCGCCGTGGGGAGCTCGATGCCGAGCGCCGCCAGATCGCCGAGGAACCAGCGGTCGTGCCCGGCGTCCTCCAGGCGGTGGCAGTGGACCATGCGCTTGAACTCCGGGTCCGTCACCCGCTCGTCGCAGATGCGCAGGATCTCCTGGAACGTCATCACAAAGAACGTCAAGCAGAGCGGGAACGGGGCGAGGTGATCGAGGGGCGGGTCCGCCTCGAGACGGGCAAAGAACGGGTGGTCGCTGAAGCGCGCCTGATGGCTCACAATGTGTTGCTGGATTGTTTTCATGGCCTGGCTTTCTCCGAGAGCGCGTAGAAGTGTAAAATTCAATGCAAAACACATACCGGATAAAGGGGTGTCCGGCTCCTCGGCGCGCAGTCCACGACGAAATTTCTCATCGGGCGGTAACCGGCTGATGTGGTCGGGAGTGGGAGTACAGCATGGGCAAGACGAAGAACACGAAGGATGCGGTGCAGCAGCTCGATCGACGTACGTTTCTGGACGTCCTGGGGCTGGGTGGGCTCGGTCTGGCCATCGCCCCGGGCTGCGCGCCGGGCGACGCGGGGCGCGAGCCGGGTGAGGGGGACGAGGCGCTGGCGGAGGGGTCGAGCGCCGTCTCAACGCTCTCGCTCACGACAAGGCTCACCGTGGATTACGGTGTTCAGTACCCGCTCGTCAGCGCCGGCATGGCGTTCGTCAGCCTCCCTCCGCTCGTCTCGGCCGTCTCGAACGCGGGGGGCATCGGCGTGCTGGGGGCGGGGATCGAGCCGCCGCCCGTGGTAGAGGCGCGGATCCAGGCGATCAAGGCGCTCACGCCGAACCTGTTCGGCGTCGATTTCATCGTCGGGACGGGGCCGTCAGGCCCCTTCATCACGCAGGAACATATCGACGTCTGCATCGCCGAGGCGGTAGAGCTCGTGATCTTCCACTGGAACACGCCGGACGTCGCCTGGGTGAACGCGCTCCATGCGGCGGGGGCGAAGGTCTGGGCTCAGGTGGGCTCGGTGGCGGCCGCGCGCGCCGCGGTCGCGGCCGGCGCGGACGGGATCATCGCGCAGGGAGAGCAGGCCGGCGGACACTGCCGGGCCACGCAGAAGACGAATCCACTCGTTCGTGACATCCGCAGGCAGGTGAACCCCGCGCTGCTCCTCGCCGCAGGGGGGATCGCGGACGGCGCGAGCGTCGTGAAGGCGCTGTGGTACGGCGCCGACGGCGTGGTCGTCGGCACGCGCCTCGTCGCCTCCACCGAGGCCTACGCCCACCCGGACTACAAGGCTCGCGTCGTCCAGGCGGGCGATAACTCCACGGCGGTACAGACCTTCTTCGGCCCGGAGTGGCCGAATCAGCGCCAGCGCGTCCTGCGCAACCGGGTCGTCAGGCGGTGGGCCGGGAACGAGACGACGATCCCGAGCCCGCCGCCGCCGCCCGCGACGATCGGCACGACCGTGCTGTTTCCCGGGGTGCTGGACGTTCCGTACGTCATGCCCAAGTTCAGCGCCATCGTCCCCACGCCGGATACGGTGGGCGACCTCGAGGAGATGGACATGCCCGCCGGCTCCGAGAGCGTCCTGGCCATCGCCAGCGTCGAGCCAGCAGCCGAGATCGTGGCGACGATGATGACCGAGGCGCAGGACATCCTCGACGCGCTCGGAGCCGAGGTGCTCGAAGCGGACGTGTTCGATGCCGGGAGGTCCCTCGACGAGGACGAGCCGGACGGCGAGTCCGACGGCTGATGATCGCCAGCGCGGCGATGCTCGCCGGGGCGCGCCGCGGGATCGAGCGCCGGCCTTCCGCGTTGTGCCGCGAGCGGCTGTGGTGATAAGCACGGCGCGTGATCGGCTTTATCCGCGGGATCTGGCAGGAGTACGTCATCGACCTGCGCGACCGGCTCGACGCCGAGGCCGCGCTGTCCCGGACCACCGCGCCGGCGGGCGAGGTCACCCGCCGGATCGTGTGCGTGTTTCTCACGGTGATCGGCGTGCTCATCTTCGTCCGCTTCGCCGGCAACGAGAACGACACGCGCTGGATGGTCCAGGGCCTCCGCGCCGTGGGCCTCGACGACGCTGCGGCGCGGCTCCACGACGCGCTCAACACCTCTCCGGACCGCCGCTTTCACCAGCGGATCGTCTGGGCGGTCGGCCGCCTCACCGGCTATCTGCTCCCGACCCTCCTCGTCGCGCGCTTCGTGCTGCGCGCGCCGATCCGGAGCCTCGGCCTGCGCGTCCGCGGGACAGCTCGCCACATGTCCGTCTATGCCTTCTTTTTCGCCGTCATGGCGCCCGTCCTTTACGTCGCGTCGCTCTCGCCGGCCTTCCAGGCGAAGTACCCTTATTACAGGGTCGCGCGGGGCGAGGAGCTCTGGCCGTGGCTCTGGGGGTGGGAGGCGCTCTACGCCGCGCAGTTCGTCGCGCTCGAGTTCTTCTACCGCGGCTTCTTCATCCACGGGATCCGCCGCGCGCTCGGCTACGCCTCGATCTTCGCCATGATGGTGCCGTACACGATGATCCACTTCGGCAAGCCGTTGCCGGAGACCCTCGGCTCGGTGCTCGCCGGGTTCATCCTCGGCACCGTGAGCCTGAAGAGCGACTCCATCTGGGGCGGGTGCGCGATCCACATCGCCGTGGCGACATCGATGGACCTCCTCTCCCTGCACCACCAGGGCCTTCTGTAGCAGTGCGCAGACGAGGAGAAGAGAAGGTGAACCGCCAAGGAGCCAAGAGCGCCAAGGAAGGGGAAGAGATGAGGAATCAAAACATCTCTCTTCTCTCTTGGCGTTCTTGGCGTCCTGGCGGTTAAATATCCCTCTCTTCTCTCCTGGCGTCCTGGCGGTTTATTCTTCCAGGGGCGCGCGCGGCGGACGCGCGGCGCTCGAGGCGCGTCAGGCCAGGGTCCTGCCGCCGTTCACGGACAGCTTCTGACCCGTGATGAACCTGGCGGCGTCGGACGCGAGGAACGCGACGGCGTCGCCGATCTCGTCCGGCTTGCCCATGCGCCGGAGCGGGTTGCCCGCCGCGTAGCCCTGCATGGCCGCCTCGGTCGCGCCCTCGCTCAGGTGGCGCTCGACCGGGACCCAGCCGGGCGCGACGAGGTTGACCGTGATCCCCCACGGGCCGAGCTCCTGCGCCCACGAGCGCGTGAGACCGAGCTGCGCGCCCTTGGCCGACACGTAGCTCGAGAACTCGGGGACGCCCTGCTCGAACACCTCGGACCCGATGTTGATGATCCGGCCCGCGCCGCGCTCCTTCATCCCGGGGACCACCGCCTTCGCGAGGAGGACCGGGCTCTTCACGAAGAACTCGAGCTGGTCGAGGCAGTGCTGCCAGGTCAGCTCCTCGAGCTTCACGAACGGCTGCGGGCCCGTGGCGTTCACCACGAGCACCTCGATGGGGCCGAGGCGCGCCCGCACCTCGTCCACGAGGCGGGCGACGTCCCGCTCGTCGCGCACGTCGGCCTGGAACGCCTCGGCCTCGCCCCCACCCCGGCGAATGTCCTCGACCACGCGCGTCGCCCCCTCGCGGCCGCCGAAGTAGTTGACGGCGACCCGCGCGCCAGAGCCCGCGAGCTTGTGGGCGATGGCCGCGCCGAGGCCGCGGGAAGCGCCGGTGACAAGGGCAACTCGTTTGGACAGATCGTGCGCCATGAGGAGGCCTCTCCAGGAGATAGGGGACCGCGGCTCCCTCGTCGCTGCCAGGGAGATCGGCCGCGCAGGCGCGCCTCCGAGGGGCTCCCGTCGCCGCGGCGCTGCCGCGCGCGCAGAGGCCGCGGTCGGTCGCAGCATGCGTAACGACCATGATCCAGCAATACAAGATTTTTCCGTCGTCCTCCGCGCAGCGAACCCGGAGCTGGTTTTGTTTGATCAGAATCGAATCGGCTTCGACGCGATGCGCTACCGCACAACGTTGTGGGAGGTATGCTGGGACACATGGATACACGTGCAATTCACCCGGCCCTGAGACATCTCGTGATGCTCGCCATCGGCCCCGCTTTCTGTGCTGCCGTGGGGATCACCATGATTCACGCCTGGATCGAGGCGCGGCGCAGGCCGCGGGGGCGGCGGCAGCTCGCGCGCGCCGCGGCGCGGCATCACCGCGGGCGCGAGCGAGAGTGCGGGCAGGTCGAGCTCTGAGCGACACGGCGCCTTCCGGGCGCGGTGACCGCCCGGCTCAGCGCACGAGGAGGAGCCAGAGGAGCGCCGCGGCGCTCGAGGCGAGCGTCACCGGGACACCCACCCTGGCGTAGGAGCGAAAGCCGATCTCGCGCTCGGCGCCCACGGTCTCCACGACGATGATGTTCGCCACCGAGCCGAGCAGCGTGAGGTTGCCTGCCAGGGTGGAGACGAGGGCCGTCGCGATCCAGGCGAGGTGCGGATCGGGCTGGCTGCGGATGTACGACTCCGCGAGCAGGATGAAGGGGACATTCGAGACGATCTGACAGCCGACGAGCATCGCGATGCTCAGGCCGACGATGCCCAGCGCCGGTCCCGAGGGCAGGAAGGGGCTCGCGGCGCGCAGCGCCTGCTCGGGCATGCCGGTCTTCTGCAGGCCCGCCACGACGATGAAGAGGGCGCCGAAGAAGACGAGCACGGTCCACGAGACCCTGTCGAACAGGCCGCTCGCGTCGCGGCGGTGCAGCAGGATGGCCGCGGTCGCGCCGCCGATCGCCGTCCACGCCAGGTTCGCGCCGAGGACGAACAGCACCGAGACGACCGCGATGCACGCGAGCGGCACGAGGGCGCTCGGCCGCGCGCCCGGCGGCGGCGCGGGCTCGGGCGCCGGATCGAGCGGGGGCGTGCGCGCCGCGATCCGGCGGCGGAGCAGGAGGTGCAGCGTCACGGCGGTCACGGCGAGCCCGATCAGCGCGGCGGGGCCCGCCTCCAGCAGGTACGCGCGGTACGAGATGCCGGAGAGGTGGCCGACGAGCATGTTCTGCGGGTTGCCGGCGAGCGTGAGCGCGCTGCCGGCGTTGGCGCCCATCGCGAGCGCGAGGAGGTACGGCGCGCGCTCGAGCCCCGCGCGCCGGGCGGTCCTGTCGACGAGCGGCGCCAGCATCACGCAGACCGAGTCGTTCAGCAGCACCGCGGAGGCGAGCCCGGCGCCCAGCGTGACGAGGTAGAGCAGGCCGACCGGCGACAGGTCCTGCCGCGCGACCCACGCGGCGGCGCGCTCGAACACCCCGGCGAGGTCGAGCGACGCCGAGAGCAGCATCATGCCGAGCAGGAGGCCGATGGTGTTCGGCTCGATCGCCGCGAACGCCTCGTGCGGCGTCAGGCCGGCACCGGGTTCGAGCGCGCTCAGGAGGACCATCGCGCACGCCCCGGCGAGCGCGCCGGCCGGGCGCCCGATGGGCAAGAGCGAGAGGCGCCGCGCTGCGATGAGGACGTACGTCGCGGCGAACACAAGGAGGACGGACCACACGGCGCGGCATCAGAGCGGCCGGGCGTGAGCCTGTCAAACGGGTCGGAGTGCAGGAAGGGGCCTGCGGAGGCGGCGCGGTCGGGGGCGGCGCAGCCGTCTCGCGGCCGGCGGGGCGGCGCGGCCGGGCGCGTCGCGAGCTGCCTCGCGGCCGGCGGGGCGGCGCGGCCGGGCGCGTCGCGGCCGCCTCGCCGCCGGCTGTCGTTCCGGCTAAGCAGCGACGGCCGCGGAACGGCGCGGGCGCGCCCCGCTCCCGGGCTCCGTGGGAACGCCAGGCCATGGGCACGCAGATCTCGACCCCCACCGCCATCCTCCTCGGCAGCGCCATGATCGCCGCCGCCGTCTACCTCGGCCTCCGCCACGGCCCGGCCGCGGTCGCCCCGGACGCGCGCCCCGCTGGCGCGGCGCCCTCGCTCGCAGCCGGGCCGGGAGCCTCCTCCGCGCCGGCCGAGCGCGCGGGCGCGCCCGCGCCGCAGAGCGCGAAGGCCGTGCCGCGCGACGAGGTCGCGAGGCAGGCCGCGCTGGCGCTCGAAGCGCACCGGCCGGCCTTGATGGACCGCTGCTACAAGCCGGCGATCGCGGCGAAGCCGGAGCCGCGCGCGGTGAAGTACATCTTCAACATCACGTTCGACGCAGGGGGGCGGCAGATCGCGCGCGGCCTCATCGAGGACCAGGAGACAGCGCGCCCCGAGGTCACCGCCTGCCTCGTCGCCGCGCTCCCGCCGGTCGCCATTCCGCCGCCGGGCGCGAACGTGCGCGTGGATGTGCCGTTCTCGCTGCCGTGACGGAGGGGTCGGGCTCATCGGGCCGCGCGCGAGCGCGTCGCCCTTGACGCACCTGCCTGAACGCCCGATGCCGGAGCGGTGACGCCCGACCAAGCCTTGAAGGAAGCGGCCACCGGCGCGCTTCGCCCCGTCTACCTCGTGCTCGGCGAGGAGCGCTGGCTGGTGGATCGCGTGGTGAGCGCGATCCGGGAAGCGGCGGCCAAGGGGGGCGTCGCCGGCTTCAACGAGGACAAGTTCACCGCGGGCGACGCGCCCATCGAGTCGATCCTCGGCGCCGCCCGCATGCTCCCGATGATGGGCCCGCGCCGCTTCGTGCTCGTGCGCAGCGTCGAGCGCTGGGAGAAGAAGGACGACAGCGACGACGGCGACGGGGACGACGAGCGCGGCGGCGCGAGCGGCAAGCGGGGCGTGAAGCAGGCGAGCCCGCTCGACGCGCTCGCGGAGTACGCCAAGGCGCCCGCTCCGAGCGCGGTCCTGGTCCTCGTCGCGGCGAAGCTCCACGGCCAGCGCCGGCTCGTCACCTCCGCCAAGAAGGGCGACTTCATCGTCTCGTGCGAGCCCCTGAACCGCCGCGCCTTGCCCGGCTTCATCGCGTCGATCGCCCGCGAGAAGGGCAACCCGATCGCGAGCGACGTGGCCGAGCAGCTCGCCGAGCTCGCCGGGCCCGAGCTCGGCTACGTGGTCGACGCGATCGAGCGGCTCTCGCTGTACGTCGGTCCGAAGCAGCCGATCACCGAGGACGCGATCGCGCAGGTGGTCATCCGCGTCCGGCAGAGCACGGTCTGGGAGCTCATCGACGCGCTCGGGAGGCGGCGCCTCGACCGCGCGCTCGCGGCGCTCGCCGACGCGTACGATCCGCGCGACGGCGGGCTGCGCCTGCTCGGGGCGGTCTCGTGGTCGGTCCGCCAGATGGTGAAGTTCGAGTCGGCGCTCGCCACGGGCGCGAGCCAGGCCGAGGCCGCCCAGCGCGCGGGCGTGGCCCCCTTCAAGGCGAACGACGTGGCGCAGTCGATCCGCCAGCTCCCGAAGGGCGCGCTCGCCGGCTGGATGCGGCTCCTGGCCGAGACCGATCTCGCGCTGAAGAGCAGCCGCCGCCCGGCGCAGGCGGTGCTGGAGACGATGCTGATCGAGATGTGCTCGCACTGAGCAGAGGGGCGATGGCGGTCTCACAGCACCGCGCAGCCCGAGGAGCCCCTGCTGGTCTCGCGACGCGGGCAGGCACCGTGCTCGAGCCCAGGTGCCCTCGCACCTGCGGCCCGTTCTGGACCGATCATTCTGGAACGATCGGTCCAGAATGAACCGCAGGAGCGAGGATAGGTGAGTCCGGCGGGACCCCCGTGTCGCGAGACCCGCAGGGCTCCTCGGCCGCGCAGCGCTGTGAGGCCTCCCGCGCAGTCAGGGACGAGCTGACGCGGCGCTACCCGAGCAGCGCCTCGAGCACGCCCTTGGCCCGGAGATCGCTGAAGCTGTGGGTCGGGGCGCAGGCGTCGAGCTCCGCGAGGGCGTAGGTGCCGGTGGCCACAGCGATCGACTCGGCGCCGATCGCCCGGGCGGCCGCGATGTCCTTCGGCGTGTCGCCGATGACCACGACGCGGCACGCCTCGAGGGGCGCGTCGAGCATCGCCGCCCCGCGCGCCGCGCCGATGCGCAGGAGCTCGTCGCGGCGCTCGTGGTCGCAGCCGAAGCCGCCGAACGCGAACCTTTCGTAGATGCCGACCCGCGAGAGCTTCGCCTGCGCGCCCGCGCGGACGTTCCCCGTGCCGAGGCCGATGGCGCAGTTCGCCCGCCCGGCGGCGGCGTCGAGCGCCTCGAGGACGCCGTGGTGGACGCGGGTGTCGCCGGCGAGCGACATCTCCTCCGCGAGGATCTCGACGTAGATCGCGAGGAGCGCGTCGATCGCTTCCTCGGCGACCTCGCGTCCGAGCGCCTCGAGCCCGGCCCGGATGATGGCTCGGTCGGTCATGCCGGCGAACGAGAACGCCTCGCACGCGTCGCGCCGGCCGGCATACCGGGCGAACGCGCGCTCCATGGCGCGCCGGCCTGCGCCGCCGGTGGAGAGCAGGGTGCCGTCGATGTCCCAGAGGAGGACGGTGGGGCGCATGTCCCCATGGTAGAAGCGGCGCGGCCCGAGGGCGAGCGCGGAGGCGCGGCCGGCGGGCGTCGGACCGCCCCACCGAAGTGCCCGAGCAGGAGCGGCACGTCGGCCGAGCGCTCGCCCGCACACCTTCGTGGAGGCCGTGCAGCTCGAGCGGTACGCCGGCGCCATCCGCACCGGCCTCCTGCAGCTGGAGTTTGCCCTCGGGGACGCCGGCCTGGTCTGAGCGCGCCTCGCTCGCCCTGCAGGCCACCGGGCCGCTGTCCAGCGGACGCATCCCCAGGCTGATCTTGCGGTGCTCCGGCACTCGTCCGATGACACGGCACCCGGACACTGTCGCGCCGCCCGGACAGGGGCGGCGTTCACCCGGACACGTCGCGCGTCGCCCGGACAGGGGCGGCGTTCACCCGGACACATGGCGCATCGCCCGGACAGGGGCGGCGGTCACCCGGACACATCGCGCGTCCACCCGGACAGGGGCGGCGGTCACCCGGACAGGGCACCGACGCGCCCGGTCCCGATGCGGTCGTGCCGCCGGCGTGGGCGTCACGGCGCCTGTCCGGATGCTCCATCTTCAATCCCAGGGCATCGCGCGCGCGCATCGGCCGAGGTCGAGAGGGACCGCTCGCCGCTTCTGCCAGGAGGGGCTGCCCCTGAGGCTCGGTTCGCGAGACAGATAATTTGAACGCGCTCAACGTAATGGATGTCGTTCGCGCCACATCTGCTGTTCCTGTGAGCGCTCCGGGCGCAACCGTGCGGCGATCTCTGCTAAGAGGGGCCTGTCGAGGGCGAGAGATCGCGCTGCGCGAGCGCTCGACTCAGGAGCCCGATGAACACTGCGGTTGCGAGCACCTCGCAAGCTGCACAGGGCGCCCTCTTGCGCGGAAGACGCCCCGGGAGACAAGACCATGAGACGCTCGTTGCACAGCCCCGTCATTGCAGTCCTGCTGCTGCTCTCGTCCCCGGCGCCGGCGGCGGCAGAGCCGCCCCCGCGGCGCCCTCCCTCGACCGGGCCGGAGCAGGAGATGCTCGACCAGGCGAAGCGGCTCGTGGACCAGGGGCGAATCGCGGACGCGCGCGACATCCACCTGACCTTGTGGCGGCTCACGAGGAGCGCCTCCGACGCGTTCCGCGTGGGGATGCTGTCCTTCAGGCTGCGCGACTTCCAGCTGGCGGCGGAGTTCCTCGCGATCTACTTCGACATGGTCGGCACCCCCGACGCGCCGAAGATCTGGGTGCCGCCGGGCTTCAAGGAGGGCTACGAGCTGGCGCGGGCCAATTTCGCGGAGGCGCGGCGGCACGTCGGCGCGCTCGACGTGCGCGTGAGCGAGCCCGGCGCCGCCGTGCTCGTGGACGGGCGGCAGGTCGGCGTCTCGCCGCTCCCGCGCCCCGTGTACGTCGCGCCCGGGCAGCACCGCGTGGGCGCGCAGCGCGCCGGGGCACAGGTCGAGGTGCCGGCCGCGGTCGACGCGGGCGGGGAGCGGACCGTCTGGCTGGTGCTCCGGCGCGCCGCGGCCGAGGCGCCCGCGGCTCCCCGGGCGAGCAAGGCGGCGGCTCTCCCCGGCGCGGCGCCGCCTCGCGCCACGCGCGGCCCCGCGCTCCGGTGGTGGACCGTGGGCGCGCTCGCCGCCACGTCGGCCGCCCTCGGCGTTGTCGGGGGCGTCTCGGTCCTGGAGGCCAACGACGCGGCCGAGGAGCGGGACGCCGCCTTCGTCCGGGCGCGCTGGGAGGTCTTTCGTTGTCATCCGGGGCTCCCCGCCTGTGACGCGTATGCGGAGGCCGACGGGCGCGCGAGGACCTTCACCGCCCTGTCCGTGGGCGCCTTCATCGGGGCTGGCGTGGCGGCCGGCGGCGCCGCGGCCGCGGGGTTCCTGCTCGCGCCGGAGGCGAAGGTACGCTTGGGGCCCGTCGGGACCGCTCCCGGCGCGACGCTGTCCTTCTCATGGTAGCCGCCCGACCTCGCGCGGGCGCACTCGGGAGCGCGGCGCCGAGTCCATTCGCAGACAGTCCACTTTGACGGAGAATTTAAGTGCGCTCGACGTAATGCGATCTGCGCTCATCTTTCGACATCTGCTCCAGATCTCCGTGTCCCGTGCGCAAGGACGTCTGGTATCGTGGCGCGCATGTGGAAGCGGCACCTGTGCGCCTCCTGCGTGGTGTTCCTGGCAGGCGTCCTCTGGGCGGCCTGCAGCGGCGACGCCTACGTCGATGTGGAGCAGGAGCCTCCGTGCGACTCGACAGCGGACTGCGACGCCGAGCGGACCGGAACGCAGTGCATCGACGGGCGCTGCCTGTGCCCGAACCCCGAAGAAGAGAGCTGCTGCGAGCCCGGCGCGGAAGAGGAGCACGGGGATCCATGCAAGCGGCAGTGCCGTCCCGCCAGCGAATGCACCGCTACGCTGTGCGAGACGTCTCGGGACTGCCCGAAGCCCGTGGACCCGCGGTGTGGCGAGGCTTTGTGCTTCGCCGGCGTCTGCAGGTTGGCCTTGCCGGAGCAGCTTCCGAACCAGCGGCGCGGCGACTGTACGACCCTCCGGTGCGACGAATCAGGGCGGTTGGTTGCCGAACCTGACGACAGCGACATCTTCAATGATGAAAACGAGTGTACGGTCGACGTGTGCGCGCAGGGGACCAGCGTGCACCATCCGAAAGAGGCGGGAGACGCTGAAGAGGGCTCCGGGTACTGCGACGGCGAAGGGCATCGGGTTGGATGCCTCAGCGACGAGGACTGCGGGACCCCCTCCTACGCCTGCTCGGTGTCGGGCAGGTGCGTCCTCGAGTGGTGCGATAACGGCGTCTTTGATGATGCCTCGGGCGAGACGGCGAGGGACTGCGGTGGACCTTGCGAACCGTGCAGGGCAGGACAACCGTGCGTGGCCGACAGCGACTGCATCGAGGGCGTATGCGGCCCGGACATGCTGTGCGATGATGCAGACTGCGACGATCGCATCCAGAACGGCGCCGAGACCGACGTCGACTGCGGCGCGCCGTCGTGTCCCGCCTGCGATGCCGGGCTGCGGTGCCACTCCCACGCGTCCTGCAAGAGCGGTGTGTGCGAGGACGGCACGTGCCTTGACCCGGCGTGCGATGATGGAGTGAAGAACGGTGACGAGGCAGGCGTCGACTGCGGCGCGAGTTGTCCCATCGCCTGCCCGCTGTTCATCTCAGGCAAAGAGATATGAAGAGAGTCATCATGATCACGAGCAGGCACATTCTTGCCGCCAGCACGACGCTCTCTGTGGCCGCGTTCTGGATCGCGTGCTCGGAGGACGCCCCGGCGCCTCCGCCGGAGCGCCCCGAGTGCGTGACCGACTACGACTGCGGCAACCCGCCGGACCCCGAGTGTGGCACGCTGGGGTGCATCGAGGGCAAGTGCCACCTGGAGGTGTGGGAATACAGCGGCCAGTATCCCGGCGACTGCATGACGATGGCGTGCGACAGGGACGGGTACAAGGTCGTCGTGCCCGCGCCGGACGACGTGCCGGAAGACGACAACCCTTGCACAGATGACGTCTGCGATGGCACGCAACCGCGCAGCTTGGCGACCCGGCGAGGCCCCGCTCCTGATGGTTCGGGGCTGTGCAATGGCCAGCGACGGCTGGTCGAATGTCTGTCGGACGCCGACTGCGGGGAACCGTCCACGTATTGCTCCCAGAACAGCAAGTGCGTACCCCTTCTCTGTGACAATGGCGAGATCGACGCCGACATCGGCGAGTCCTATGTAGACTGCGGTGGTCTCTGTGATCCGTGTATTCCGACTTTTCCGTGCAACGCGGGAGAGGACTGCTTCACCGGAGTGTGCGGCTTCGACGAACGGTGCAGCCGTGCGACGTGCAGCGACGGAATCCAGAATGCGAACGAGGCCGACGTTGACTGCGGATCCAACTGCCGTCCTTGCGCGGCTGGAGACAAGTGCAGGGAAGCCTCGGAGTGCCTGACGAA
Source organism: Sorangium sp. So ce1128 (assembly GCA_051717205.1). GTDB lineage: Bacteria > Myxococcota_A > Polyangia > Polyangiales > Polyangiaceae > Sorangium. Next base: position 10,394,506 of record CP181432.1, on the reverse strand, counting down.
GGTGTGCTTCAGGGGCAGGTGCCAGCCGCCGAGTTGCGACGACGACCGCCAGAACGGCAGGGAAGTAGGCAAAGACTGCGGTGGTGACTGTCCTCCTTGCCCCGAGGGAAGCATCCCCTGAGCGGGAGCGGCAGCGCCGCCGTCCCTTTCAGAATATCGGATCGAGGAGGATCTCATGTGCAACATCGTGAGGCTGGCCGCGATCGCCGCCTTGGGGCTCTCGGGCGCGGCGTGCTCGGGGCCGGACGAGTATCGGCCCCTCGCGGAGAACGATGCCGTCCGCATCGATGTCCACGGATACGACACGCCCTTTGTCCGCGACGGCGTCGCGTACCGGGGCGATGTGGAGGCGCATGTCTGGAAGACGGACAACGTCAATGCGTTCGGTATCCGGAAGCACGACGACGGGGAGTACCTCGCCGATACGTTCGTCGTGAACAACGGCCTGGAGGAGACGACGCTCCGTTGCCCGCTGTGGCATGACAGCTATCCGGAGGACGACCTCATCGCCACCTTTTGCCGCGGCTACCTCTCGCAGGCGGAGCCCGGTCGCGCGATCCATGCCAGGTTCAACGACTTCGACGGCTGGGAGGTCGTGATGCCCGAGCTCTCGGAGCTCACGTCTCCCGGGCAGGACAGCGAGTTCAGCCTCAGCTCCGGCGAGGATCTGGTGCTCTCGTGGGAGCCGCTGGGCAAGGACGACCGGATGAGCTGGTCTCTCGGACCCGTCAGCTTCGACGACCCGGGGCCTTGCCTGGATGACGTGGACTGGTACCGCTCGGACGGGTTCACGGACGACACCGGCTCGTTCGTCGTTCCCAGGGACTCGTACCCCACGGGTCTTCCCGCCGAGGGGTGCCAGGCGTTCCTCCGGTTCGATCGCGGCCGCCTCGGGACCATCGATCCTGGCATCCGGAGGGGCTCGATCTTCGCTCGCCAGTTCCACAAGGTACGGATCACGCTGAAGCCATAGCCCGTCCTGCCTGGCACGCGTACAGGTTGGGCCCGCCGAGCTCTCCCGTGACGGACGTGGAGGAGCGTCGCGGAGCTCGGGCCGCAGGACGATCGGCGCGCACCGGGAGGCGTCCAGTCCGACCCGGACAGCGCGCTCATCGATGAAAGAGCGAACAGGCGCAGCTCAGCGGGATGGCTCCCGAGAGCCCGGCGGGGAGCCGGCGCACCTGGTCGACGTCTTCCACGGTCACCGGACCGCGGGAGGACTCCCGCATGCATCGTGAGCGTTATATGAAGCGCCGTCGCTCCCCGGCCGTCCTGTTCAGCTGATGATGGCGCGTATGACGAAGTCGAAGACTATAGAAGCGAAGTGGTCCGAGCGAATGCGGGCGTGGCACGAGAGCGGGGAATCGGAGGAGGAGCTCGTGCTTAGGCGCCGGTTTTCGGCATCGACGCTGCACGGCTGGTCGAGCCGGCGCTCTAGATGCCCCTGTCATCTGGAACATTCACGCTCAACGGCCGAGGTCCGCGGTTTGCGTCCCAATGCCCATGCGAACCATCCAAACGATTCTCGCCGTACTCTCTCTGTCTGGAGTCGCACTGTGTGTTGCCTCATGCGTCACACAGACGGAAGAGCCAACGTCCGAGACGGCGGACGCCGCACAAACCAGCGCACCAGAGCCTGACTATGTAACACCTGATGATAACGAACCGGAGGGCGACTCGGAAACAGCAGAAGCAAGAAGCGCGCTCAAGATCATCCGATGCAATAAAAGCGAGCGCGGCGCAGAGTGCATGGAGCGGTGCGCCGAAGAAGGCATCTCTTGCGCGGCAGGACGCCGCCATCCATATATGCGCAATGTCGGCACTGGACTGCTAGGACAGTGCAGATCGGCCGTCGGAGCCAACTGCTGCTGGTATTATTATTCAAACGGGCACGTCTGTAGGTTCATTGGAAACCTTCATCTATGCCTGTATCAGGGTGGACTTCATGATTGAGGGAGCGCACGTGGGATGCGAATTTGTGCGAAATGCGCTTCCAGTCCGGGCCGACTAGGGACTCCATGCACTGAAGAGCGAGCGGGTACAGCTCGGGCGACCGCTCGCCACCCGAGAGCGCTGCGGAGCCCAGCGCATGAAGCCGGTGCATCCAATTGACGTCCTCTAAGGCGATAGGCGTAGGCCCCTGCATGCGGCCGTGTACGTGCTCCATCATCGCCCACTGGACGGCGGCCATCGTGTTCTCCCACGCCGAGGGATCGACCCCGAGTTCGGCATCGCCGCGCCCGAGCGCGTCAGCGAGGATGCGGATGTAGCCGACTGCGTAGACCTCGGCAGTAGACGCCCAGTCGAGCCGATCCTCCATGTGTTCCAGGTCGGCTCGGTCGGCTTCGTCCGTGGGGAGTCCCGGATCGAGGAGCGACTCCATGCACCGAAGAGCGAGCGGGTGCAGCGCGGGCGAGCGCGCACCGCCCGAGAGCGCCACGGATCCCAGCACATGAAGCCGGCGCATCCGCTCGACATCCTCCAGGGTGATGGTCGGGGGCCATCTCGCGTGCCCGTGCACGTGCTCCATCATCGCCCACTGGACGGCGGCCATCGTGTTCTCCCACGCCGAGGGATCGACCCCGAGTTCAGCGTCGCCGCGCTCGAGCGCGGCGGCAAGGGTGCGGATGTAGCTAACCGCGCAAACCTCGGCATTGGCCGCCCAGTCGAGCTGATCCTCTAGGTCTTGACCATGGGGTCGATCAGAGTGAGCCATGCGCGGAGTCTACTCCAGCCTCACGAATGTGTAGCAGCGCGCACACCGATGGCCTCCGATCTCGCGCTCCAGGACCTCGAAGCTGGCCCGCTCGCTGAGCTCGTGCCCCAGGGCATCGATGCCGCGCTCGCCCTGGTGGACATCAGCCAGGACGTGCCGCGCGTGCTCCAGGGCCTCGATGCCGGCAGCTCGGGAGCGTGACCGGGCGTCGAGGCTTTGGAGCGCGAGCTCGGCGGTGTTCGCATCAACGCCGCAGCCCCGCGCTGTGGCCTCGCCCTCGATGATCTGCGACCACGCAGGCGCGCTCACGGAGCTCGCCAGCGTTCATCTCGACGCCGCTCTGTCCTGCTACGGCGCCATGTAGCGCGACGCCGGCGCGCTCCCGAGTTCGCCGACGGGTGTTGCGCAGGCGGGCGGCGCGGTGGCCGTCTCCTTATAGCTCGGATCCCCGGGATTGGGCGTGGGTCGGCGTGGCCCTGCTCGTGCTCGTCGGCATGCGCGCCGCGCTCGTCCTCGGCTTCCGGCGCCGTCGCTGACGTGGCAGGCCGGCTGTACCCCGCAGGGAGGAGCCGCTCGCTTGGGGGGCGCCAGGCGGGGGAGCGGCCGCGGGGTCGAGGTGGACGCCGGCGAGCTCGGGGACGTCGATGTCCAAAGGGCGGGGGTCGCGCTCGGCCGGGCTTCGACCTGACCACGCTCGATCGTGCGCTGGCGGTGGCCGCCGTCGGTGCGCGTCTACGTCGCGGCCGAGGTTACCCGCACTGGATACATGATCGTGGCGAAGCGACTGGATCGCCAGACGTTCGCGCCCCCCACCCCCCGACCGAGGGCGCGACGCACGTCGAGGTGGATGTCGCGATGCTCGAAACGCTGGGGAGGACAGCGCTTCACGCGGCACTTACCGTGCCTCCGTGCGCTGCGGCGCAGCTTCACGCGGCATTTACCGTGCCTCCGTGTGCTGCGGCGCACTCGTGCGCGCCCGGCGGAACCCGGCTCTGGTGCTGCTGTGCTCGATGTGTGCCGCGGGCCGGCCACACGCTTACGAGCAGCCCGCCAGATCTGCCAGCAAATCGACCTGAGCTGCTCGGCGTGCATCGGGGGGGACGTTACGCCTTTACGAGCAGTCCGTCAGATCCGTCAACAAATCGACATGAGCTGCTCGGCGTGCACCGGGAGCGCGTCACGCCGTTACGAGCAGCGCATCGGCTCCGTCAAGAAATCGACCTCAGTGGCTCGGTGGGTGCGACGTGAAACACCGCAGCGTGGCTCTTACGAGCAGCGATAAAAATCATTAAGGAAAATTCGTGAAACGAACGCGAGCGCTCCGCGGCGCGGTCGCCCAGCGCGGCGCATTTCGACAGGGCGCGGGGTGAAATCGATTTCCTCGGCGAGGGAGGAGGCCTAACGTTGTCTCCATGGGACGAGTACTGGAGCGGCTGTTCTCCTTTCTTCTCTGGATGGCGGGCCTCGGGGTGTCGCTGATGCTCATCCACAACTTCGCGGCGGAGGAGCCGGAGGTGGACGCGATGGCGCGGGCTCAGGCGTGCGAGGGCGTGCAGGCTCCGTGTGATGAGCTCTTGATCAGCTTCCAGCGCAGCTCCCTCGGCCGGAGCTTTCGTATCGCCGTGCGGGGCGAGGACATCTCGATCCGGTGCAGGCGCGAGCACATCGTCTTCGGGGAGTACCGGTGCACGCGCTGGCCGCCGGCGGCGCCGCCAGCTGCGGCGAGCTCCAGCCCCGTGGCGACCTCCGCCGGGAGCGCCCTCCCGGCGTCGCGGGGCGGGGGCGCGAAGCGCGCGGCTCCGCCCCCGAGCGTGGGAAAGCCGGAGAGCAGGTTGTAAGGGCGCTCCCAGCGAGGATCGTCCGAAGCAGATCCTCGTTCGTGAGCGGCGCAGCAAGCGGAACGTATACGCCGAGAGCGACCGCTCCGGCGCCGCCGCCCATCTCCGGCGATCAGCGTCTCAACGTGACGCTCCTCGTCCGGGGCGTCAATCGATGAAGTCGTCGAGGAAGATGGCGTTCCGGCCCTTGGGCATGCAATCCGTCCAGTCGATCTGCGCCTGCGCGAGCGGGTAGTGGTAGGGGATGCCCGTCGCGGCGGCGAAGCCCTCGGCGCCGCCCATGCGCAAGTGCGGCGCGATCTTGTCGCGAGGGACGCTGAACATCTCCTCGAGAGAGGCGAGCTGCTCGGCGGTCGGCGAGGTGGACGCGCGGATGAGCTCCTCGTCGCCCTGGAACCTGAAGTAGGGGAAGCGGGGGTCCGTGAAGAGGAAGCGGCTCTGCTTGCCGTGCAGCGCGAGATCGATGCTCCAGAGCTCCGGGTCGGTGTCGACCTCGAGGCGGAGCACCCGCGGGAAGATCGGGGCGAGGCGGTCTAGGGCGGCGTCGTCCGTCAGCACGGCGGCCCAGCGGCGGGCGAGCGGGCGCGCCTCGTACTCCTGCCAGGTGGGCTTGATGGCCTGGTTCTCACCGTAGAAAAAGGACGAGCCCTCGACCTCTTCCATGAAGACGATGGAGCGGATGCGGTGAGCCTCCAGCGTGCGCCGGAGCGCGTGGAGCGACGGCGCGTGGACGGCAAAGTACTCGGTGTATTCGGTGCCCATGATGGACTTCCTCCTCCCTCCGCATCCTATGCCTCACTTGCCGTCGAAGCGGAAGAGCCACGCCATGGTGGCGTTCTTGTCCATGCGCCGGCCCGGGCCGCCGAGGTGCATGGGGTAGTGGTTCTTGATCTGGATCTTTTTGAGAATTTTCGCGAGCGTGACGTAATGCTCGGGCCAGCGGTTCGCCTGGGCGTCGCCGAGCTCTGGCTTGGGACCCGCCTGGATCACAAGGCCGCCGTCGTAGCGGTGGAAGGTGAAGTTGTTATCGAGGCGCCGACGCAGATCGTCGAGGCCGCCCGCGGCCTTGACCCAACGGTCGCCGAGGATGGTTAGCCAGTTGACGCCCTTGATGCCGTCCTGCAGATGGTTGCAATGTGCTGTGCGGCATTCGACCTCCAAGCCGGGGAAACGTTCCCCGAGCTCACGAACGGCTGGTTGAAAGCGATCACTGGTCCCGAGATCGAGCGCCTCCAGGACACCGGCGCCGCCGTAGCCGCTCAGGGGGTTGATGCGCTTGCATGTTCTGAGCACGAGTTCCGGGAAGGCGATCCGGCGCTCGGCGGGCCAGGATAGCGGTAGGTACATCTGAAAGAACCCGAGCCGGTCTTTCCTGATGTTGCTGGATCCGTAGGCGCTCACCTGAAACTCGCTGGTGTCCGTGGCGCGCTCTCCGCCATGAAACCCCCAGAACCAGCTCTCTCCTTCCTTATGTTCTGGCAGCCATTCTCCCGGCGACTTCACGCGGCCCGAATCGATCGGATAGAGTCGTGCTGTCCTCGGCTGCTTGGCCCATCGCAGGTGATCGCGGAACTCTCGGAGGTAGTCTTCGGCTGCCTCGGCAACAGCCTCGCGTGTGGCGCGGGTCCATGGCTGCTCGAAGAAGACGGTGGCGAGTAGGCCGATCCTCAAGGCTGGCCGGCCGTTGCTGTCTCGGAGGCAGACGAGCTTCGACATGTCTGGTTCGCTCCCATCGAGTACTATGTCCATCGGATCCCTTCCGCGCTCGGCTTCACTTCCCATCGAAACGAAAGAGCCAGGCCATGCTCGCTTCCTTGTCCATTCGCCCGGGGCCGCCCAAGTGGAACGGGTAATGATTCGTGATCTGGATTTTCTTTAAAACTTTGGCGAGTGTGACATAGTGCTGCGGCCAGCGGTTCCCCTGCACGTCGCCGAGTTGCGGCTTTGGGCCTGCTTGGATCATCAGCCCTCCGTCGTAGGAGTAGAAGGTGAAGTTCTCGTCCAGGCGTACCCTCAGATAGTCTGCTCCTCCAGCCGCCTGGATCCAGCGGTCACCGAGGATGGTGAGCCAGTTGACCCCCTTGATTCCGTCCTTGAGCCAGAGCGTGTGCCCTGAACAATCTTCGATTTCAAGCCCTGGAAACCGCTCGGCGAGTGTTCTGACGACTGGCTGAAATCGAGCTCGTGCGATGACGCTCAATGGCTCTAGAACGCCGATCCCGCCATACCCGCTGAGCGGCTTGATGCGCTGACACAATCCGAGTACAAATTCTGGAAACGTTCCAGGGTGCTCGGTGAACCATGGCAGGGGCAGATGGACCTGAAAGAACCCCATGATTTTGCTTGCCTCGTCGGAGCCCAGTCCGCTTACCTGAAAATCGCTCGCGTCGGACTTGTGTTCTCCACCATGAAGCCCAAACTCCCAGTCGACGCCGTCCTTGTGCTGCGGCAGCCACTCGCCGGGTGATGGTACCCTGCGAGCTTCGATCGGATAGAGCCGGCCTGTTTCCGGCTGCTCTGTCCACCGCAGATGCTCGCCAAACCGCTGGAGGTAAGCTTCCGCCGCGTCAGCGACGGCCTGGCGCACTGCACGAGTCCATGGTTCCTCGAAGAACAGCGTCGCGAGCCATCCGATTCTCAGGGCTGGTCGACCATCAGCAGATCGAATGCACAAGATCTTGGTGATGTCGTCTTCGTTCTCGTCGATCAGCATTTTCATTGGCTTGTCTCGTGGTGTCACGGGATCGGTTTCGTCGGCGGGCCGAGCAGCGGTACGAGGAGAGGCGCGAGCTTTTGGGCAAGTCGAGCCAAGGCCGGCGGGATCAGAACATCGTCCGCTTGACCGCCTACGGCGTCATCGAGAATCAAGACGAGCACTATGACTGCCAGCGCGGCTGCCTCGACAATGTCCTTTGTCTCCACGGAGTCAGGAATCGGTGCCTTTTCTTGCTCGCTTTCACCACAGCCGCACGTCTCCGGTGTCCACACCTCGAACGGCGCACTTCCTGCAATCCTTCGGTAATCTCTTGCCTGGCCTCGTTTGAGCTCATCCGGCGGAAATTTTATCTCGACCACCTTCTTGAGGTTGTCCTGCGTCGGCGGCCTCGTCGGATCCTTCAAGATCACCACGTCCGGCACCTTCGACCCGCCCGGCTTGCTCTGGGTCGGCCGCCGGTTGTCCTTCTTGCTCATGATCGGCGCCGGCGGGCTCTGGCTCATGTCGTACGGCACCTCCGCCTTGATGGTGCTCTGCCCTCCCAGCGCCTTATCATAGGCCCTCAGCCGCTTCGTCACGCAGTCGGACGGCCTCGTGCCCCCTCGCCCGCTCATCCCGGCGCGCACGTCCTTGCAGAAGCAGATCGCGTCGCAGATGACCGCCTGCTCGGTGTCCACGCCCGGGGTCATCGGCAGCGCCGGCCCGAAGGCGAGCACCGGCAGGTGCCGCTTCGCCATGGGTGCATCCGCCGCGCCCGCGATCCCGGGCCGCTCCGGCGGCGCCGGATCGCTCCCGGCGCCCGCCCCGGGCCCGCCGCCCTTCGCCCGCCGCCCTTCTGGATCAGCACCGCGCCGCCGTCGATCACCACGCCGCCGGCGGTGATCCGGACGAAACCGCCGGGCCCCTTCAGCGTGATGTCCGGCGCCTCCAGCACGATGGGCCCGCCGGCCGCCACGTGGACCGCGCCGCCCACCTCGACCGCGTAGCGCCCGCCGACCTCCTCCTGGCGATCGCCGCCCACCGTGGCCGAGAGCGAGCCGCGGATCTCCGCCCGCTCCTCGCCGTGGACCGTCCGGTGCAGGCTGCCGCCGATCAGGGAAAAGAGGCCGGAAACCTGCTCGCGGAGCTCGACGCGCCGCACGGAGAGCTCCGGCGCAATGCCTCGATCCAGAGCTGCAAAGCAGCCACGCGTTGACCCCCCTGCGCGACGACGTGCCCCGCCGTGCCGTACGGCCGAGCGCTGCCGGCGGGGCGCCAACGTAGCTTGATGGCTGCGCTCGCGCGCTCAGGCCGGTCCGGAGCGCTCGCGCAGGGGAGTCCGGCTGTCCTGCGTCGGCGCCGCATCCCCTCGTGTCCTGATGGGTCCGCCGAAGACGCCGCTCCGCTCAAGGACCACCAGCGGCTGTTCTCAAAGAACTGTTCCGCCCGGATAGTACGGCAACCGACTGTGCGACCATCAACGCTCGCTCGCGGCCTGTGGCAGGCTCAGCAGCACTTTCACGACGCCGCGGACACCTTCCCAGAACCTCTCCCTCCAGGTAAGTCTCGCGCTTATGCCCAAGAAGCAGAATACAAATCACCACGACCGCTGGCACGACCAGGCCAAGGCCGCTGCGCAGACGGAGAACCCGCTCAAGGTGCCATACGATATCGCCCTCAAAGAGGCAGGGCAGGTGGCTGGATTCTTCAACAAACACTGGGAGCCCACCGGCACGTTGCCAGGGCTCAAGCGCGTCAAGGCGCGCTTGCCCGAGAGCACGGGAGAGGAGATCGTCTCCCTCGTCTATGCCGTCCAGGAGGCGCAAACGAAGCTGCTCCTGCTCGTCGATCCCGTCGTCATCGATCACGGCGAGCGCGCGCGCTTCGTCCTCGATGAGCTGGAATCCGCCCTCGAGTTCCTCCTCGACGACGGCGTCGAGGAGCCGGCCGACGCGCAGCTCGCGGCCATTCAGGAGTTCCACGCCGACATCGGCCAGCGCTCCAGCTCCTTGCACCAGGCGCTCAGCGACTATGCCACCCTCGCAGAGTCGTTGAAGGCACGGCTCATCGAGGTGGACGAGGACTTCGACGTCGCGCTCATCGCCGAGGCGAAGGAGCTCGCCCGCGCGCTCGCCGCCGCGCCGGCGGCGCCGCCCCCCGCTGACTCCGAGGTCAAGGAGGCGACCCGGATCCGCAACGGGCTGCTCAAGTTGCTGCAGGAGAAGATCGCGCTGGTACGCAAGGCCGCAGCGCGGGTGTTCCAGCGGAACCCGGAGGTGCTGCGCGAGGTGACGAGCAACTACGAGCGCCGCCGCCGCACCGCCGCCCGCCGCGCCAGGGCCGCGCGCGAGTCGGCAAAGTCCCAAGACCCCAAGGCCGCCCCCACCAACGGCGCCGTGGAGAGCCCCCTTCTCGGTTGAACCGCGGCGCCCGCTGAAGGGCGGCGCCCGCTGAAGCGCGGCGCCCCTCCGAAGCGCGGCCTGCTGCCGGCGTGGCGCTGCCGCCACCCCCGCCGAAGCACGCGCGCGGGGCCTTCAGTTGCGCTAAGCCTCGAGCCCGATGGCGCCCCAACCGATTCGCGTCGCCGCGCTCGCCCTCGTGGCGGGGCTCGTCTTCCTCGGATCTCCGGCCTGCAAGAAGGGCGAGGAGGCCTCCCCCGAGCAGGGGCGCAGGCCCGGAAAGCAGGGGACGAGCTTCCCTGTCGAGGTCGTGCCCGTCGCCGCGGAGCGGGTCGAGTACGCCGTGCCCGCCGTCGGCACGGTCGAGGCGTTCGAGCAGGTGCAGCTCACCGCGCGCGTCGCCGGCGTCGTCGAGGCGGTCCGGTTCATGGAAGGCGACGAGGTCAAGGCGGGGCAGGTGCTCGTCGAGATCGACCCCGCCCGGTACAACCTCGCCGTCCGCGCGGCCCGCGCGACGCTCGACCGCATGACGGCCACGCAGGCCGAGGCCGCCGCGGGGCTCGAGCGGCGCGAGGCCGAGGGCGCCGAGGGCGTGTTCAGCAAGGAAGACGTCGCGTCCTGGCGGTCGAGATCGGCGATCACCTCCGCCCAGGTCGCCGAGGCGAAGATCGCGGTGGACCAGGCGCTCCTGAACCTGCGGGACGCCTACGTGCGCGCGCCCATCCAGGGGAAGATCCAGACGCGCACCGTGCAGACCGGCCAGCACGTGGCGGTCGGCACCGTGCTCGCGACGCTCCTCCGCCGCGACCCGCTCCTGCTCCGCTTCCAGATCCCCGCCCCCGACGCCCCGCGCGTCAGGCCCGAGATGGAAGCGCGCTTCCAGGTGAAGGGCGACGCGCGGACCTACACAGCGAAGCTGACCCACGTCGCCGACGCGGCCGACCCCGCGACGCGCATGGTCGCCGTGACCGGGGAGGTGCAGGGCGAGGGCAAGGAGCTGCTCCGCCCCGGCACGTTCGCCGAGGTGACCGTGCCCGTGGGCGCGAGCGGCGACGCGCCGGTGATCCCGCTGACCGCGGTGCGTCCGAGCGAGCGCGGGTTTCTCGCCTACGTGGTCGACGGCACCACGGCGCGCGAGCGCGTGCTCTCGCTGGGGCTGCGCACGCCGGACGGGCGCGTCGAGGTCAAGTCAGGGCTCTCCGCGGGGGAGCGCCTCGTGGTGCGCGGTGCGGAGGCGCTGCGCGAGGGGGCGCAGGTCCGCGTCGGGCCGCCCGGCAGCCTGCCCGAAGGCCAGACCGCCGGGCACGGCAGGGAGGGCGCCGGCGCGACGCCGCCGGCCGGCGCGGCGGCGCCGGCAGCCCCCGCCGGCGCATCGCCGCCATCGACCGGCGCGGCGGCGCCGGCAGCCCCCGCCGGCGCATCGCCGCCATCGGCCGGCGCGGCGGCGCCGGCAGCCCCCGCCGGCGCATCGCCGCCATCGACCGGCGCAGCGGCGCCGGCAGCCCCCGCCGGCGCATCGCCGCCTTCATCGGCCGGCGCGACGCCCGCGACCTCTCCCGCCAGCTCGACGCGGAGCGCGCCATGAGCCTCACCGAAGCGTGCCTCAGGAAGCCGGTCTTCGCCTGGATGCTGATGGCGGCGACCATCGTCTTCGGCCTCGTGGCCGTCTCGCGCATCGGCATCAGCCAGTTCCCCGACGTCGACTTCCCGACGATCACCATCTCCGCCACGCTGGAGGGCGCCGCCCCCGAGATCATGGAGCACGACGTGGTCGAGCCGCTCGAGGAGGCGGCCGTCCAGGTCGAGGGGATCCGGTCGATCACGTCGACGTCGCGCCAGGGCAGCGCCTCGGTCACCATCGAGCTCGACCTGTCGCGCGACGTCGACGTCGCGCTCCAGGACGTGCAGACGAAGATCTCCCAGGCGCAGCGGAACCTGCCGCTCGACCTCGACCCGCCGGTCGTCTCCAAGACGAACCCGGAGGACCAGCCGATCATGTGGGTCGGGCTCTCCGGCCCGTTCTCCCCCCAGCTCGTCGCCGACATCGCGCGCTACCGGCTGAAGGAGAAGCTCCAGACGGTGCCCGGCGTCGGCGAGCTGACCCTGGGCGGCTACCTCGAGCGCAACGTCCGCATCTGGATCGACGCCGACCGCCTCGCCTCCAAGGGGCTCACCATCGCCGACGTCACCGAGGCGCTGCGCCGCCAGCACATCGAGCTCCCCGCCGGCCGCCTCGAGACAGAGGGGCGCGAGGTGAACGTGCGGGTCATGGGGGAGGCGCTCGACCTCGCGACCTTCAAGAAGATCGTCATCGCGGAGGGCAGCCCCGGCGCCGCGCAGCCAGGCGCCGCGGCCGCCGCGCTGGCGGGCCCGCCGTCGTCGGCGCGGCCCACGGTGTACCTGGAGGACGTCGCGCTCATCGAGGACGGCTTCGAGGACGTGCGCCGGCTCGCGCGCGTGAACGGCGAGCCCGCGCAGGGCCTCGGCGTGAGGAAGCAGCGCGGCTCGAACGCGGTCGAGGTCGCCAAGGGGGTCCGGGCCGCGCTCGCCGAGGTCCAGAAGACCCTGCCCGAGGGCATGAGCGTCGGGGTCAACTTCGACTCGACGAAGTTCATCGAGGAGTCCGTCCACGAGATCGAGCTCGAGCTCGGGATGGCCATCGCGCTCACGGCCCTGGTCTGCTGGATGTTCCTCGGGTCGCTCTCGAGCACGATCAACGTCGTCCTGGCGATCCCTATGTCGCTGCTCGGCACGGTGGCCGCGATCTACTTCCTCGGGTTCACGCTGAACACCTTCACGCTGCTCGGGCTCTCGCTCGCCGTGGGCATCGTCGTCGACGACGCGATCATGGTGCTCGAGAACATCCACCGGCACGCCGAGGGGGGGAAGGACCGCGTCCGCGCCGCGCGCGAGGGCACGGCCGAGATCACGTTCGCGGCGCTCGCCGCGACCCTCGCTGTCGTCGCGATCTTCATCCCGATCATCTTCATGGAGGGGGTGGTCGGCCGGTTCTTCCTCCAGTTCGGCGTGACCCTCTGCATCGCCGTGCTCCTCTCGTACCTGGAGGCGATCACCCTCGCGCCCGCCCGCTGCGCGCAGATCCTCGACGTCTCCCGCGAGGGCCGGGGCCGCGTCGGGCTGCTCGTCGACCGCGGCTTCGAGGCGCTCGCCCGCGGCTACAGCTGGACGCTCGCCCGGGCGCTCCGGTTCCCGGTCCTGGTCATCCTGCTCGGCGTGGGCCTCTTCGCGGGCGCGATCGTCACCATGCAGCAGCTCCCGAGGGAGTTCGTCCCTTCGCAGGACCAGGGGCGGCTCCTCGTGCGCCTGCAGACAGCGGTCGGCTCGGACATCGAGGAGACGGACCGGCTCTTCCAGCGCGCCGAGCGGTTCGTGAGCGAGAGCCCGGCGGTGGCGCGCGTCTTCTCCGTGGTCGGCGGCTTTGGCGGCGGCGGCGGGGTGAACGGGGGCATCCTGTTCGTCACCATGAAGCCCGCGGACGAGCGGACGCTCTCGCAGGCCGAGCTCCAGGGCGTGCTCCGCAAGGAGCTGAACGGCTACCCCGGCCTGCGCGCTGTGGTGCAGGACCTCTCCCAGTCGGGCTTCACGGCCCAGCGCGGGTTCCCGGTCGAGTTCTCGATCCGCGGCCCCTCCTTTGGTGAGCTCACGAAGCACAGCGAGCGCATCCGGGGCGAGCTCGCCCAGAGCGGCCTCGTCGTGGATCTCGACACGGATTACCAGCTCGGCATGCCCGAGCTCCGCATCGTGCCCGACCGGGCGCGCGCGGCGGACCTCGGCGTGAGCGTCGAGTCGATCGCGACCACGCTGAACACGCTGGTCGGCGGCGGGCGCATCGCCAAGTACAACGACAACGGGCGCCGCATCGACGTCCGCGCGCGCCTGCTCGCGGAGCAGCGGAGCCGGCCCGAGGACCTCGCGCGCATCCAGGTGCGGAGCGCGTCGGGGGCGCTGGTCCCGCTGACGTCGGTCGTCAGCTACGAGGAGCTCCCCGCGTTGCAGGCGATCACGCGCCGCGACCGCGAGCGCGCGATCTCGATCTTCGGCAACGTCGCGCCGGGGCACTCGCAGGGCGAGGCGGTCGCGCAGGTCGAGGCGCTCGGGCGGGACCTGCCGGCCGGCTACCGCCTGGTGCTGGGCGGCGCGAGCGTGACGTTCCGCGAGTCGATGGGCGGCCTCCTCTTCGCGCTCGCGCTCGGGATCCTGGTCGCCTACATGGTCCTCGCGTCCCAGTTCAACTCGTTCCTGCACCCGGTCACGGTGCTGACGATCCTGCCGCTGTCGATCGCGGGCGCCGCCTTCGCGCTGCTCTTCGCCGGGCAGACGCTGAACATCTTCAGCATGATCGGGATCCTCCTGCTCATGGGGATCGTGAAGAAGAACTCGATCATCCTCGTGGACCACGCGATCGAGGTGAGGCGCGAAGGGGGGCGCACGACCCACGAGGAGATGCGCAGCGGCGGCGGGCGCGCGACGCACGAGGAAGCGCGCCGCGAAGGCGGGCGCGCGACGCACGAGGAAGCGCGCCGCGAAGGCGGGCGCGCGACCCACGACCACGACAGGGCGCGCGGCGAGGGCGAGGGCGCGCTCGAGGCCGCGATCTACCGCGAAGGCGGGCGCGCCGAGCGGGCGGGGGAGGCGATGGACGCCCGCGCGGCGATGCTCCGCGCCGGCCCGGTGCGGCTGCGCCCGATCCTGATGACCTCGATCGCGACGCTGATGGCCGCCGTCCCGTCGGCGCTGGCGCTCGGCCCCGGTGCCGAGATCCGGGCGCCGATGGCCGCCGCGGTCATCGGCGGCCTCCTCGTCTCGACGGCGCTCAGCCTCCTCGTCGTGCCGGCGTTCTACGTGGTCGCGGACGACGTGCAGCGGCGCGTCGCCCGGCTCCGTTCACGGCGCGCCCGGCGCCCCGCGCCCGCCGGCCCAGCGCACCCGGCCGCGCCGCAGGAGTAGCCGCGCCCTCCTCATACGGCGGCCCGGACTGGGATCCGGCGAGCGGCCCATGGCACCGCACCCTATTTGAACCGAAATGAAATGCGGCGATCATCAGTGATCTGGAGATCGTTGACGGGTTCGCAATGTCGAGACCCTGCGGACGATACGCAAATCCGTATGCGTCTATTTTCATTTCCAGAAAAAGAACCGTCTCACCATGCTCATCATGGCTCAATACGCCGTGAAGAAGGTGCTGCTTCATATTCACTTCCACCTTGGCTGAGAGTGCGCTCCTTGAGCGCTCGGATCCGGTCTCGCTTGGCCCAGTCGAGGTGGCTGCTCACCCTTCATGAGTAGTGTACCATCCGCATCATGCGAATGTGCCTCCTGGTGCGGCGATCCGGTGGCAAGCCCCAGCGGATCGACATCAGTCGTGGGACACCCATCGAAGCCGAACAGCTCGATCTCGCCCCTCATGCCGGTGACCTCCTTGCGCCGTAGGCGTGCTGGCGAGCATCGAGCGCGCGCCGCAGGGCATCAAGGGGGTGAGCCTGTTCGCCGTGCCCAAGCGGCGGCCCGAGCGGTGGACCGAGGGCGGGCAGCTCGTCCCGAACGACGTGGAGGTCGCCGGCGTGATCCACAAGATCGGCTGGCGCGGGCTCCCGAGCCTGTCGATGGCGGGTTCTACGAGGGTGGATGGGCACGAGGAATCGAGGCGGATAGGAAACGGTAGAACTTTCGTCCGAGTCAAGCCCCGCGGGGACGGCGCCGGGCGAGCCGTCGTTCGCCCATCCGAGACCCGTTTGCCCCGTCGCAGAGCCGGCGTGCCGTGCTCCGGGCGCAGCGCTGCCTCGACGACCGCGGCGTGCGCTCGCCATGACGGGCTCGGGCCGTGTGCCCAGCTAGGCCGCGTCGAACCCGAAAAACCAGCCCTCGCGTCGGAGCAGGGCGCGAGCCACCCACGCCGCGGTCCGGAGCCCGGCGGTCCCTGACCGCGACGATTCACGGCCGCGCCGCCGAGCCCCCTGCTCGCCAGCCGGCCCTCCGTGTCATCGATTCTGCTTCCTAAGAACGGCTTGGCGGATCGTGCTGACGAGCACGTCGGGGGTCACCGGCTTGGCGATGTGGTCGTCGAAGCCAGCCATGAGGGCCTGTTCACGGTCTTGTTTGCTGGCGAAGCCGGTCACCGCGATCGCGGCACTTCGAGCGCCGTGACGCAACCGCACCTCTTTCAGGAGCACGTAGCCATTCTTGCCTGGCATGCCGATGTCGCTCACGATGACGTCAGGCGCTACCTCGTCCAGCACGCGGAGCGCCTCCCCAACGGAAGAGCAGGTGTAGACGCGCATCCCGTGCTGCTCCAGCGCGAAGCCGAGCACCTCGCGCGTGTCGTGCTCGTCATCCACCAGCACGACGTCCACGCCTTGAAGCTGGCGCCCCTCCTCGCCGCATGCTCGGTGCGGCGGCGGGACGACGCGCGGATCGCCCCGAAGCGGCAGGTGGACGGTGAACGTCGCGCCCGCGCCGAGGCCGGCGCTCTTTGCCTGGACCCGGCCGCCATGCAGCTCGACCAGCGTCTTGACAATGGAGAGCCCGAGGCCGAGCCCGCCGTGTTGCCGCGTGCTGCTCGCGTCGCCCTGCCGGAACCGATCGAAGACCTGCGGGAGGAACTCCGGCGCGATCCCTCGGCCCGTGTCGGCGACGTCGACCCTCCCCTCCTCTCCCTGCTTTGCCAGCGCGACGTCCACGCGGCCACCTCTGGGCGTGAATTTGATGGCGTTGGTCAAGATGTTGTTGAACACCTGCTCGAGGCGCTTCTCGTCTCCAGGCACCGTCAGCATGCCGGAAAGGGGCGCGATCGAGAAGGTCAGCTCGATGCCTTTCGCCTGCGCCGCTGACCGGGCAGCCTCCACCGAGTGTTGGACGGCGGCTCCAAGGCCGACCAGCTCGCTCTCGAGCATGAGCTTACCCGAGATGATGCGCGAGACGTCGAGAAGGTCGTTCACGAGCTGAGCTTGTATGTGGATGTTGCGCTCGATGATCTCGAGCGCGTGCGCCGCCCTCTCGCCCGCCACGGCGCCATTCTTCAAGAGCGTCACCCAGCCCAGCATGACGTTCAGCGGCGAGCGGAGCTCGTGCGACAGCACGGCGAGGAACTCATCCTTCGAGCGGTTCGCCTCCTCCGCCCGCGCCTGGGCGGTGCGCAGCGCGTCGAACATTTTCTCCGACTCGACCTGAGCTGCTTCGGCTCGGATGAGCCGCGCACGTTGCTCTTCGGCGCGCTTGCGGTCGGACACGTCGCGAAAGACAAAAACCACGCCCGTCATCTGATGGTTCGCGTCCCGGATGGGCGCACCACTGTCGTCGATGGGGAGCTCCCGCCCGTCCTTCGCGATGAGCAGCGAGTGATTCGCGAGCCCGACGGTGATCCCTTCACGGAGCACCCTCGCGATGGGGCTCTCCACCGTGGCCCGCGTCTCTTCGTTCACGATGCGGAAGACGGCCTCGCTTGACTGCCCTTGCGCCTCGGCCAGGGGCCAGCCGGTGAGCTTTTCGGCCACCGGGTTGATGAACGCGATGCGGCCCTCGACGTCCGTGGTCAGCACGGCGTCACCGATGCTGCGGAGCGTGGTATCGAGCCGCGCTCCGTACTCGTCGGCCCTGCGTGTGGCGGCCAGGCCCCGCCGGGTCTCGTCGTTCAGCCGGAGCAGGGACAGGCTCGCGACCGTGACGCCGAGCACGGTGGCGAGGGCGATCACCAAGCGAACCTGGTCATCTTGCGCGGCACGCGATGCCATACGGCGCGCGAGGAGCGTTCGCTCTTCTTCCTGGAACGCATCGAGGAGAGCGCGGATGCGGTCCATCACCTGCTTGCCCACGTCCGTGACGATGAAGCCGACCGCCGCCGCATGCCCCTCCTGCTCGAAGATCGTGATCGACTCGTGGAGCTCGTGGAGCTTGGCCTGGACGAGCGGCGTGAGGGCGGCCAAGCGCTGCTGCTGAACGGGGTTGTCGGCGGTGAGCTCGCGCAAGCGCGCGAGCTCCGCGGAACCCGTTTTCTGTGCCTCGTTGTACGGCTCCAGGTAACGCACGTCGCCGGTCAGGATATAGCCACGCTGGCCCGTTTCGGCATCGAGCAAGTGGGCCAGGACGAGCTTCGTCTGGTCGAGCACCTCGAGGGTGTGCAGCGACCAATCGCCCGACGCGCGCGCCAGAGCATGCTGTCGGAAGCCGCCGTAGCCAGCTGTAGCAAACAGCAGGAGGGCGAAGGCGAATCCGGCGGTTATCCTGAATGAAAGGGCCCAGCGCGGCGCGGTCATTGGTCGTTAGCTCCTGGTACGGCAGATCACCTCAGTGTGAGCCCGGCCTGGATTCCCATGCAAGGTGCTTCCGCAAGCGCCAACGCCGTCGCGGCGGTCACGCTGCATCCGTCCAAGCACGTGATGTCGAGCTCGCCGGTGAGGACTGGAGCGGCGAGCTCGGCGCTGACGCGGCCGGTGCGGCGCGATCACGGAGGTCGAGCTCGCGCCGCCGCCCTCGCTGCCGCCGGGCTAGTGCTACAGCTGCAAGTTGACGAGCACCAAACGAGCTCGACTGAACCTGTGCGGAGAAGCCAAGCGTCCCGGTCTTCCGTCTGCTCACCGGAAAATTCGCGGTGATTCAGCGAGGCGCGGCTGTAGTACTAGATCCAGTGCTACACGTCGCATGGCCGACCTCTCTTGAGTCCCCATCTTTTGCGTCTCCGAACGCGTGGGGGTGCCCGTAGAGAACCCTGCGGGCGAGAGGTCGGCCACTTCTGGAAGTTGCTGAAGAATCGTGCCTTCTACCTGTCTGTGGCCGAGTCTGTGGCCGAGGGGATGGCAATCAGCCGCACGCGTATCCGAGTTGTTGGCCAATGCTGTTGACATGGCTCGCTCTTGTTCAAGATTGGCGTGTTGGGAAAAGTAGGCATCGTTCTGGACGCTCGGCTCCGCGCGCTCGGAGACCTTCGCTCGCTCCCCGTCGCGCGCCTCACCCCGGAGCTTGGAGCCCCCGCCGGAGGCCCCCGTCCGCCCATCGCCCGCAGCCGCGCCCGGCTGGAGCGCGCAGGGGGTGTCAAGGGCGGCGAGGCCGGCGAGCTCCGCTCGCGAACCCTTGAAACCCCCGAGCACTCCAGCATGCTCGGCAACCGATGGGCCGACGCTCGCCCTCTTGCGTGGCGTCTTCGCCGTCTTGGCAGATGGAACGCTGACTGCAGGAACTGGGGACGGTGCGGTAGGCATTATGGGTCCAGGCGCCGTTTGCGCTGCCTCATCCCATCTATTGACGCCGGGCACGCATAGCTTAACCGAAGCGGATGTGGTAGCTTTCGCATATAGGGGGCGACCACCTGAGGCATCCCCTCAAATTCTTAGGAAATTCACAGGGAGGCGGGGAGACGGGGAGGGAAATCTTCAAAATACTCCCTGTCTCCCCGCCTCCCTGTTCAATTTCCCCGCTGAAAAGGGCTGCAAAATGAGGGGATTCCTCAGGGCGACCACAAGTTGGCAAGAAAGGCTGGAAGCTGGAAAGAGGGTCGGCGACTGCGCGTATTGGAGCTGCATGAGAATGGCTGGACGCAGACCATGATTGCAGAGGCACTTGGGGTTACGAAGTCGGCCGTGAACCAGTGGCTGAAGAGCGCCCGCGTAGGTGGGCGGGACGCGCTCCAACGAAAGCCGCGCCACGGACAGGCAGCGCGTCTTTCAGAGGAGCAGCTACTCCTCCTGCCCTATTTCTGGCTCTTGGTCGATCGGCGTTCGGTTTCTCGGGTGAACTGTGGACGTGCCCGCGTATTGCTCGGGTGATCGCGCAGGAGTTTGGGATCGTGTACCACCCTGACCATGTACGATGCTTGATGCATCGACTCCATTGGTCCTACCAGAAACCCGTCGTACGTGCGTCGGAGCGTGACGAGAAGCTCGTTGCCGCGGATAGGAAACGGTAGAACTTTCGTCCGAGTCAAGCCCCGCGGGGACGGCGCCGGGCGAGCCGTCGTTCGCCCATCCGAGACCCGCTTGCCCCGTCGCAGAGCCGGCGCGCCGTGCTCCGGGCGCAGCAGCCGCCCCCAGTGCAGGACCGAGAGCGTGGTGGACTCGACCCGCACCGCGGGCTCGGTCGGCGCGAGCGACTTCGCTGAGAGCGCCGGCGGAACGCACGGCGACGCAGGCGCAGGCGACGCGGGCGCAGGCGACGCGGGCGCAGGCGACGCGGGCGCAGGCGACGCGGGCAGGGGCGCGTGCCCCGCGCACGGCTCAGGCTTCGCGGCGCGGGCCGGAGGTTTGGGCGTCACGAGAGGGCGCCATGACGAGCGAGGCGCGAACACGCCATGATACCGCACAAGTGGGATCCTCGGCGGAGGAATCAAAGCCGCGAGCCGGGCCATGAACTCCATTGGACTCATGACGCGGTGAGTGCGTCCCCGCCGAGGTGTCTTCAGCAAGTACGCTCGTCGACGACGGCGGTCACCATCTCGCCGCCCGCCTGGCGCACGAAGAAGCGGTCGCCGCTCACCTCGACCGCGGTCGCCTGCCCCGCCTGTGCGATCTGGAGCAGCTCGGTGTACGTCGCCGCACGCTCCCTGGGGGCCGCGCGGAGCGCGAGCCCGAGCGTCACCGCAAGCACCACCCCCAAGATCCCGAGTACCCAAAGCCGGCGACCCGCGGGCCCCAGCCGCTTCCCCACCTGCAAGAACCAGGAATTCACTGCTGCGCCACCTCACTACCCCGACGTTGGGCCTGAGCGGATCTCAGGTGTAGCAAGGATGCGAACCTCAGGAAGTTCCTTCTGCGATCATTCTGAGCGGCCTGATGAGCACAGAATACTGCGAAAGGATGGTACTGCCGCAAAACCGAACGGGGAGAAGGAACATCGATGTAACGAAACTCGCCACGAGCCTCTGATGGCCAATTGCCCAGCTCGCTGATGCCGGCAATTGCCGAGCTCGCTATGAGGAGGATTCGCCGGTAGAGCAGGAGACGAGCTGTTGGAGCGCTATGCGCCGGCGGGGCGCGCGGCGTCCGGGGCGAACGGCAGCGAGAAGCGGAATGTCGTCGCGCCGCCGGGGCTGCTCTCGACGGAGATGCTGCCCCCGTGCGCCTCCACGAGGCCCTTCGTGATGTAGAGGCCGAGGCCCACGCCGCGGACGCGGCGCGAATCGCCCTCGACCGCGCGCGAGAAGCGCTTGAACAGGTGCGGTAGAGACGCCTCCGCGATGCCGCGGCCCCAGTTGGTCACGGAGATCTGCGTGCTGGCCCGATCGACGCTGACGGCCACCACGATGTCGCGCTCCGGCTGACCGTACTTGGCCGCGTTGGAGAGCAGGTTAGTGACGATCTGCTCGAGCCGCCCGGGGTCCACCAGGACGGCGGGCACGTCGCCGTGCACCTCCAGGCGCACGGCGTGGCCCGTGGTCGCGGCGGTGGACCTCTCGAGGATCTCCCGGAGCTGCGCGCGGAGATCGACCGGAGAGCGGTCGAGATCGAGCTGCCGCGCCTCGATGCGCGAGGCGTCGAGGAGGTCGCCGATCATGCGGCGCAGCCGCTCGACGGACGAGGCGATCCTCCCGAGCAGCTTATCGCCGTCCCCGACGAGGTGCCCGCCGGACGGAGCGAACAAGAGCTGGCTCGCGGTCGCGATGACCTGGATGGGCTGACGGAGGTCGTGAGCGATGATGCTGACCCACTCCTGGCGCTGCCGTTCCATCTCCTTGAGGGCGGAGATGTCCTGGAAGACGGCGAAGGCGCCCTCGATCTCGCCGCCGTCCGATCGCACCGGCGCGGCGTTGACCAGGACCGGGACGACGGCGCCGTCGGCGCGACAGAGCAGCCCTTCGGCGCTCGTCACGACCTCCCCGCCATGCAAGGCCCGGGTCAGCGGGCGCTCCGCCCAGCCGACGGGCTCTCCTCCCGGCGTCCTGTGGTCGAAGCGCACGGCGTTGCCCCAGGGATCGAGCTCGCCCGTCGTGGACGAGGCATACTGGAGCGCCAGCCTGTTGCACGTGATGAGCCGCCCCTCGGCGTCGACCAGGATCGCCGCCTCGGGCATCTGCTCGAGGACCGCCTGGAGCCGCTTTCGCTCCTGCGCCTCGACCCGGTAGAGCCGCGCGGTCTCGATCGAGCTGCAGGTCCGGTCGGCGAGCAGCTCCGCGACGCGCGCGTCGTCCTCGGTGAACGGCGGGCGGCCGGGGCGCTTGCCGAGATACAGGTTGCCCACGCTCCGGCCCTGAAAGCAGAGCGGCACGCCCAGAAACGCCTCGATCGCGTGGTGGTGCGGCGGTAGCCCGATGAAGTCGGGGTGCGCGCGGACATGGTCGAGCCGGATCGACCGGCCGCCGCGGGCCACCGCGCCGAGGACGCCGATGGGCCGCGGGTGCGCGCCGATCCGCGCGATCTGCTCCGCGGTGACGCCGCTCGAAACCCAGGCATCGAACTGCCGCCGACCATCCTCTCCGATGCCGAGCGCCGCGTAGTCGGCGCCCGAGATCTCCTTTGCGTGCCGCGTGATAACCTCCAGGAGAGAGCGCATCCCCGACTCGGAGCGCGGCAGGTTCGCCAGCGTCTCCGAGACCGCCGCGCACGCGGTGCCGATGGCCTCGAGCTGCGCGCGGATGCGCCGCTCCGCCTCGCGGGCGCTCGCGACCGCGGCCTCCATCGCCTTGCGGCGCCCGATGTCGCGACAGATCGTCGAGACGCCGGTGATGCGGCCCGAGGCGTCCGCGATCGACGACACCGTGGCCTCGATGTCGATGTCCCTCCCGTCCTCGGTCCGGCTCACGGCCTCGAAGCGCTCGACGCGCTCGCCGCGGCGCAGGCGCGCGAAGAGGGCCTCCGCCTCGCCGGCGCGCTCGGGCGGGCACAGGATGGACACCTTCTGCCCGATCACCTCGCCGGCGCTGTAGCCGTAGAGGCGCTCCGCGGCCGGGTTCCAGCTCAGGATGGTGCCGTCGAGATCGCTGCCGACCACGGCGTCATCGGAGGACTGCGCGACGGTCGCCAGAAAGGCGCGCGCCTCCTCGGCCTTTTGCCGCGCCTCGTCGAGGGCGTTCATCCGCGCCGCGCTGATCCAGAGCAGGGCCCCGAGCAGGAGCGTCGTGATGGCCGAGGCGAGCGACGGCGACGCCTCGAGGGGGTAGGCCCCGAGGTTGGCGCCGACCAGGAACAGGCGGCCGATCACGAGCGGGACGAGGACGACGTAGGGCAGGAAGCGCCGCAGCAGGACGCCGCCGGGCCTCCTGGCCATCAGCGCGGCCACCGCCCCGCAATCGGGCCGCGCCATGAGGAGCCCGGCGCAGAGCGCGAGGAAGGCGATCGAGGCGTGGAGCGCCATGCCCGTGAATGGGAACAGCGGCGGCAGCCCGTAAAAGTAGCCGACGCCGAACACGTAACCGGTCAGCGCGGTCAGCGCGAGCGCCGCGGCCAAGAGCGCGCCACCCTCCGAGAGCCGGCCGGCTCGCCGCGTCTTCACGGGCAGCGAGAGGAGCGCCGAGCCGATGAGGACGCAGCAGAGCGCGGCGTTCGGCGGGGGCCTGCCGGGGAACTTGCTCGGGAACTCCACGCGCGCAGGGAAGAGCAGACGATCGATGCCGAGATCCCACCCGAAGACGTACTGCGCGAGGGACGCGAGGCCGAACGAGACGACGCCGGCGGCGCACGCCTGTCCGAGCAGCCGGCGGAGCGGCGCCGGACGCTGCCGCCCGCCCAGCGCCCAGAGCGACACCCCCGCGAGGACGAGGGCGACCGCGGTGTTGGGCACCATCCGCGGCAAGCCGTCCGCGATGGAGATGAGGGGGGTCGACTCGATCGACCAGCCGAGCAGGGTCACGCACCCGACGACGAACGAACAGGCCGCCGCGATGGCAACACCGCGCGGCGCGCCGTTCGAAGGCACCATCGCCCCCCCTCTTTCATCGAGTCCTCCCGGCCTCAGCATAATAGTGCCAGGGCTACCGGGACGGCGTTGTCCACCGATGCAACGTGGACCGGGTGCCAGCAGCCCGACCGAGAGAGGACCTCGCGCGAAGCGCGAGCAGCGCGACCGAGCCCGGGAACGGCACATCGGTCACCCGCAGGAATCTCTTGAGCATCGTGGATCATTGCTCTCGGCTCGGTAGTAAGGAAAAACGTATGGAACATCAAGCTCGACTTGGGCACAGCTGCCCGGTCTCAGGCAGCTGTGTCCAAGCACGCCAGCAGCGGCGCCAGACGTTTCTTCAACGTCGGGGCGTTTGCGTCGGGCTCGAAAAGTAGCTTGGCCCACGAGGCGCGCCGCAGCGTCGCAAGCATGTCGGAGAAGGCTGGCAGGGTCTTGGAGGGGGAGCTCTTCGGCGAGTACCAGGGCGCCTTGACCGGTTGCGCTGACCGGAGCGTGCAGCCGCTTCGGGCGTACCAGAGCACTACGAGCGTGTAGAGGAGCAAGGTGAACGGAGCGGTTCGCTCGACGGCGCGCTCGGTCCTGGAGCGCGGCTGCTCGAAGCCGAGCTTGCCCTTGGTCTCCTCGAAGGTGGTCTCGATCTACCATGCGTAAACAGCCGCAAGCGGCGTCGTTTACGTCTCCCCGTCCTCCTGCCCTTCCTCTTCTCCATCCGCCTTGGCCGCGCCTATCGTCGCGGTTGCTCGCCTGATGGAGCTGGCGCGGTGGTTGACACTGCGGGATGACACCCCTCCAACCGACCTCCCCGCTGCTGCCGCCGCTGTGCTGGGGCAGCCTTCCCCCGTCCCATCGATGCAAGCTCCTCGCGCTGCTGGGCGCGATGGTGCTGCAGGCGCTGCGCGCGTCCCCAGACCCACCGGAGGCCGACGATGAGCACCAGCACCGATGAGCGGCGCGGCGGCGCCGCTGTGGCCTCGACCAAGATTGCGGCGCGTCACCTCGATCGGCTGGCGGTCGTGTACGTGCGGCAGTCGACCCCGCACCAGCTGCTGCACCATCAGGAGTCGACGCGGTTACAGTACAACCTTACCGAGCGCGCAGTGGCTCTCGGATGGGCGCGTGAGCGTGTGCTCATCATGGATGACGACCTGGGGCGTTCGGGCAGCAACTCCGAGGGACGCCCTGGCTTCCAGCGCCTCGTGGCTGAGGTGGGCCTCGATCACGTCGGCATGATTCTCGGCCTGGAGATGTCACGCCTGGCGCGCAGCTGCGCCGACTGGCATCAGCCGGGGCTGGTACGCTGCGGTCGTTGTGGTCACCGGATGGCGGTGCAGTACAGCAGTAGCTACCCGCGGTACGGCTGCATCGAGGCGGCGTCGGCCTACGCGGGGCCGTCGTGCCAGTCCATCGCGGCGGCCGCGGTCGATCGCGTAGTCGAGGCGCTGCTGCTCCGCGCCCTCGAGCCCTCGGCGCTGGAGGTGAGCATGGCCGTCGTCGCCGACTTGGAGCGGGAGCGAGCACGCGAAGAGCAGCTTTGGCAGCAGCGGCTGGAACGCGCGCGGTACGACGTCGAACGCGCACGTCGGCAGTACGACGCCGTCGAGCCCGAGAACCGGCTTGTGGCCCGCACGCTCGAACGTACGCTCGAGGAGCGACTCGGCGCCGAGCAGAAGGTGCAGGAGGACTACCGTCGCTCTCGCGCCGCGCGCCCTGCCACACTGAGCGAGGTGGAACGCGCCGCTATTCGCGCGCTGGCGACGGAGCTGCCGAAGCTCTGGAACAGCCCGACGACGACAAACGAGCAACGCAAGGAGGTGGTTCGCCAGCTTCTGGAAGAAGCGCGCCTGAGCATGGAGGGCGAGAGTGAACGGGTCGAGCTGACAGTGCGATGGGCTGGTGGGCATGAAACCACGACGACGCTGGGCGGATGGAAACGGTAGAACTCTCGTCGCGGATAGGAAACGGTAGAACTTTCGTCCGAGTCAAGCCCCGCGGGGACGGCGCCGGGCGAGCGGTCGTTCGCCCATCCGACACCCGCTTGCCCCGTCGCAGAGCCGGCGCGCCGTGCTCCGGGCGCAGCGCTGCCTCGACGACCGCGGCGTGCGCTGGCCATGACGGGCTCGGGCCGTGTGCCCAGCTACGCCGCGTCGAACCCGAACGCCATCGGTTCCCACGTTGGGTCGCGTGCGGGTGCTGCCGCTGTGGGGTGCGAGGGTAGGTTGAGATGATCGAGGATGCGGCGCACTGCCTTTGGGTCCGTGATCGTCGAAAGCACGCGCATCTTGCGTTCGCATCTCGGGCATCGCAAAGCATCGAAGCCGAAGGTGCGTTTCATGAGCACGGCCCACTGCACGTAGCGCGACGTTGCGAACGTGTCTTCAGCAAGTACGCTATGCGCCCATCGGGCAGCAGCTCGAATCGCTCGACTGCGAAGGCCGGGCGGGTGCAGTACCGCACGAGCCGCTCGCGCGCGGATCGTCGACCGCCGTCATCCGCTGCGATGCGCACCGCGCAATGCACGTCGAACCCGTCGCACGCGGCGGAGAAGCGTCGCTCCCGGCGCTCGAGAGCCGCGTCGGGGTTGTCCTTGGGCTCGAAAGGCCTCGCAAGGAAGGCTCCTCCCGCGAGCGCCAGCTGGGTGCACGCATCGAGCGAGGAGGGCTCGACGGTCTCGTTGCTGCGCTCCTCGGCCGCGCGCTCATCGAGGTAACCGCGGCGCCGTAGCCAAAGGAGCGCACGCTCGCGGACGCGTCGCGCCACCTCGCCAACATCATCCTTTGAAGGCGGCGGCGCATCGTGGAAGCGCACACCAAAGGCGGCCCGTCCTCGACCGGCTTCGCGGTCAAGGCGTCGAGACCTCGGCAAAGATTGCCATCGAGGCCGGAGATGCACCCACGTGCACGTGCTCTCGAGCGTGCGTATGACGTGGAGGCGCGTCCTGTCCCGCGCCGGCGCTCACTCGGCAGGCTGCTTCAGGCGCTGCTCCAGCTCGTAGGCGCTGCGTTCGACCCAGTTGTGCGCGAGTTTGCCATCACGAACCTCCCAGACGGCGATGCCGGTGAACTCGATGGGCCGGTTATCGGCATGCGTACCGAGCACCCCGAGATTGCGCCCGGTGACTTTCCAGCGCGACACGACCCGCTTGCCATCCGTGCTGCTGAACATGTCGACGCTCGTCAGGCGCATGTCGCCGATCTTGCTGCTGAAGGACTTTGCCCAGGCCTTAAAGGCATCACGTCCGACGACATCGGTGCCCGCCGTCGTGAGGATGAAGTCCTCCGTGCAGAGCCTGTCGATGGCGCTCAGGTCCTGGGGCGGATTGTAAACCTTGGCCCAGAGCTCGGTCAGGAGGCTCGCCGAGTCGGGCACGAGCCTGCTCCGGTACCCGGAGCTCGACCAAGGACGATCGGGGCGTCGTGCGCTCGACCGACCCGTCCCAGGGGCCGACGATCGGATGGGTCGCAGACCCCTCCGGGAACGTGATCGCCCTGATCGAGGCCTGACTCGACCCCGCGACGCTCCAGGCCCGATGGTGAAGGCGTTCAACAAATCGTCCACCATGGCGCCCACCTGCGGCTACGGTGCCGGGATGTCGTCTCAGCGTGCGCTGCTGCCGCGTTCGACCCCGGCCGCCTCGGGAGTGTCGTCCCGTTCGATCGCCGCGATGCTGGACCGCCTCGAGGACCGTTCCGTCGAGTGCCACTCCGTCATGGTCGTGCACTGCGGGCACGTCGTCGCCGAAGGGTGGTGGGCGCCGTACTCGGCCGAGCGCCCCCACCTTCTCTACTCGCTGACCAAGTCGTTCACGTCGATCGCCGTGGGGCTCGCGATCGCCGACGGGCTGCTCGCCTTGGGCGACCGGGTGGTGGACGTCCTGCCCGACCACGTCCCCTCCGATGTCTCCGAGCAGGGGCGCCGCATCAGCGTTCACCACCTGCTGTCCATGACGGCCGGGCACGACACGGACAGCCTCACCGAGGCCTGGGGGCTGGAACCCCACGACCTCGTGAAGGGCTTCTTGCGCGTGCCGTTCGACGCCCCCGAGGGAACGCGGCACACCTACGACAACTCCACCACCTACATCCTGGCCCGGATGGTGGAGCGGGTCACCGGCGTCGGGCTCCCGGAGCTGCTCGACGAGCGCCTCTTCAAGCCGATGGGAATCGAGGACGCCGAGTGGGACCGCGTCGCGAGCGGTGCCGCCTTCGGGTTCCACGGTCTGCACCTGCGGACCGAAGCCGTCGCCGCCTTCGGCGAGCTGCTGCTGCGCGACGGTCTCCGGAACGGGCAGCAGCTCGTCCCACGCGAGTGGGTGGAGCCCGCGACCAGCCGGCAGATCGACGGCCGGCACCAGGCGGAGGGAGACGACGGCCCCGACTTCCTCTGCGGCTACGGCTACCAGTTCTGGATGTCGCGCCACGGCTATCACGGTAAGGGCGCATTCGGCCAGCACTGCGTGGTCGTCCCGTCGCACGACCTGGTAGTCGCCGTGACCGGCGCCCACCAGGAGGTCCAGCACGCTCAGGACGTGCTCGACGCCGTATGGGAGTGCCTGCTCCCCGGCGTCGGCCATCCGGACGGCTCGCACGACGACGAGCTCCTCGCCGACCGGCTGGGAGGGCTGTCCCTCGCGCAGGTACGGGGTTCGGCCGGCCCGCAGCGTTCCGTCACGGCGAGGCTCGACGCCTCCGCCGAGAACTCGGCCCTGCCCGACGGAACCACGGTGGTCGTCGATCCGACCGACGCCGGGTGGCTCCTGCGACTCGGGTCGCTCCTCGACCTCGAGGTGGGTCACGGTGCCTGGCGGGAGAGCTCGCCGCTCGGCCGGCCCGTCGTCGCGTCTGGCGCCTGGCAGGGCAGGACGTTCGTCGCCGAGCTCCACGTCATCACCAGCCCGCACCGGGTCCGGGTGGCGGTCGACGCCGACGCGGGGACCGCGACGGCCACCTGGGTCACGCTGCCCCTGACCACCTCCGACCTGGAGCTGCACCTGCGCTCGCCGCTGATGACACGGCCCGACGTCGCCTAGGACGGAGCCGGCTGCGGCCGCTGTCGAAGCGGATCGAAAACCGGTCACGGTTCAAGAACCAGATCTTCGTAGCGAGCTGACCGCTGGCCGCCACTGGTGTCCTATCCCAAGCGACACCCCGTCGAGGAGGAGCGTGGTCTGCCCGGAGGTCTCATGACGATCAAGCTGAAGGTCGAGATCAAGCCCGACGGCACGGTGGCCTCCGCCGCCGTCGACGCGGCGACGGGGGGGCTGGACGACGCGGCGCTGCAGCAATGTATGGTCTCACACACCACTACATTCGTATTCCCCGAGGCGCTCGCGAAGACGGACATGGTGTATCCCCTTCAGTTTAAGAACGGGAACGACAAGTGCTCAGGGCGCCCTTGCGGCGGATAGCGCGGCTGCCGGGCGCGTGGGTCAGGTTTCCTCGCCTCGGTGCCGCCTGGCCCGCGCTCGGTTGTTCTCGGCGGAACGCACGGCGACGCGGGCGCAGGCGACGCGGGCGCAGGCGACGCGGGCAGGGGCGCGTGCCCCGCGCACGGCTCAGGCTTCGCGGCGCGGGCCGGAGGTTTGGGCGTCACGAAGGGCGGTTACTGGTCCAAGCCGTGGGCCGGGTGCCGCGGGACCAACGACTCGCATGGACCGATGTTCCGGTTCTACGAGATCGGGTTTCGTTGCTGCAAGGACCCGCGGCCGGTGCTGTAGCACCGCGTCACCCAGGTTGGTCCCTGGTTGCAGGCGAGGTCTTGCCGGGTTGCCGGGTCCAAGGAGCCGCTGGCCGTCGCGCCGCGCGGGGCCCCTGCCGGGCTCACATGCCCCTCGCGCCTGCGGATCATTCTGGACTGATCGGTCCAGAATGATCTGGTCCAGAATGAGCCGCAGGCGCGAGGACAGCTGGGCTCAGGCATGGGGCCATGCCTGCGCCGAGCGACCGCCAGCGGCGACTCGGGCTGGGGAACGTGCCGCTCCAAGAGCTCGGCGCTGGCGCTCGGCCCCGGCGCCGAGATCCGGGCGCCGATGGCCGCCGCGGTCATCGGCGGCCTCCTCGTCTCGACGGCGCTCAGCCTCCTCGTCGTGCCGGCGTTCTACGTGTTCGCGGACGACATCCAGGGGTGGGTCGCGCGGCTCCGCGCGCGGCGCGCCCGGCGCCACGCGCCCCCGGCGCACCCAGCGACGCCGCCGTAGTAGCTGCTCCTCGCCATGGTACCGGGGTGTGTCGCGCCGAGCATTGCTCCACGAACGTCACGGTGCGCGCCGTATCACCCGCCGAGCCAAGCCTTCGAGCGCTCGCGTCCCGGAGCGAATGCTTGACGCCGTTGCAACGACCTCAGTTGCAAACCCCGATGAACATCGAGCACGAACCGGAGCAGCAATCGGAGTTGCTCGAGCACGGGCCGTCCGGCGGCTGACAGGCCGGGGGAGCGACATCGGATGTGGCCAGGTCGAAAGGCAGCGAGAAAGAGCCTGCGAGCGGCCTGTTGCCCTCAAAGATCCCGTGAAAAGCGCCCGTCATCTGCCCGTCGCACACGCCCGATTGGGACGCAAACTCGAGCGTGGTGAGGTTCACCTCGCAGAGCTTTGTTGTCTCGATGACTGCGTAGGACGACCCGGTGTACTCGAACACTGCGCATCCGACGTTGCCGTTCGGCGGATACGACATCTGCCCGGGTGCCGCAAAGAAAAAGACCCCGACGACGATGTCGCCGGCCGAGGGGTCGAGCGCCGGTAAGAGGACCACCCGCACGTTTCCGGATGGGTCAGGCATCACGAGGCCGACCGTCACGTCGGGAGTAACCCCCGCCACGGCGCCGGTCGTGGAGGCCGGGCCCGAGCAGGATCCGTCACCTCCCCCGCTGCCGCTGCTCGAGCTGCTGCTGGAGTCGTCGACGAAACATTGATCGCGGCAGGCATCCCACGCGCAGTCGAGCAGCGCGCCGGGCACCGGTTGGTCCTCGCAGCTCGGCGGCGACACGCCGGTCACGCAGTCCAAGCAATCGGCATCGGACTCACAGGCGGCGACTTCCGCGCAGCAGCTCGCCTCGAGACAACTCCCGCACTCCCCGGCCCAGACCCCTGCGCAGCTAGCGACGGGCGCGCCCGAGCTGGAGCTGCTGGCCGACGTGGCGCTGCCGCCGCCTGCGCCGCCTGCGCCGCCTGCGCCGCCTGCGCCGCCTGAGGTATCGCTCATCGCGGAAGACGAGCTGCTCTGAACGCTGGGAACCGCTCGATCGTCGGGGTTCCTGTCGTCTCCAGCGCTGTGAGTGCACGCCATGGCGAGCGATCCAAGCGAAAGACAGAGCGCACCGGCGAGACCAACTCGGTATCGTCTGCTCATGATTTCAATCTCCTTATCAAGCGCGTTGGTGTGAACCGCCAGATAGGCTGCTGATCACGTTTGTGGTGGACCTGGTGCCGCGCGCGGCCAAGCAAGCGTGGGCGTACGCTGGCCGCACCCTCGTGGGAAGAAGTGAAGCGAGGCGATCTGCGGATGTCAAGGGCGCATCACCAGGCTTTCCTCAGGTGACAGAAGGCTCCTCGTGCGAGCCGTCGCCCCGCTCCTGGAAAAACGACGCTATGTCGATAGTTTACCCACTCAGCGTACGGCGGGAAGTCGCCTCGGATCAGCAGGATATCGCCATGGTGCCATGGCAGTTCGTTTCCCGGCCCGGCCCTCCCGCAGTGGTGCTACGGGGACGCAGGGGAAGCACGTCGCCGCAGGCGCGCCATACCCGCCTCCTCCAGCGAGCCGGACCGGGAGCCGGCGAGAGACCCCATGACCGCTCCTCAGAACCCGCTGATCAACGACCGTGACGTCGAGTTCCTCCTCTACGAGGTGCTCGACGCGCCGCGCCTCTGCGAGCTCCCGTATTTCGCCGATCACGGGCGGGAGACGTTCGACCTCTACCTCCAGAGCTGCCGGCGGCTCGCGCGGGACGTGCTGTTCCCTACCTACAAGCCGGTGGACGCGTCCCCGCCCCGCTTCGAGGGGGGCGCGATCACGGTGCACCCCGCGCTCAAGCAGGTCTTCCGGCCGCTGGTCGAGCTCGGGGTGCTCACCGCGTCGCGGCCGGCCGCGGTGGGCGGCCAGCAGCTGCCGCTCGTCGTCGCGACGCTCGCCGGCGCGTACCTGATGGCGGCCAACCTGAGCGCGTGCGGCTACCTCGGCCTGACGACGGGCGCGGCGCACCTCATCGAGACGTTCGGCGACGACGCCCTGAAGGCCGCGTTCATGACCCGGATGTACGCCGGCGAGTGGACCGGGACGATGGCGCTCACCGAGCCCCAGGCGGGCTCGAGCCTGGCCGACGTGCAGACGCGCGCGGCGAGGACCGAGGCCGGGCACTACCTCGTCCGCGGGTCGAAGATCTTCATCTCGGGCGGGGATCACGACCTCACAGAGAACATCGTCCACCTCACGCTCGCGCGCATCGAGGGCGCGCCGCGGGGCATCAAGGGCGTGAGCCTTTTCGCCGTCCCCAAGCGGCGGCCCGAGCGGTGGGACGAGGGCGGGCAGCTCGTCCCGAACGACGTGGAGGTCGCCGGCATGATCCACAAGATCGGCTGGCGCGGGCTCCCGAGCCTGTCGATGAGCTTCGGCGAGCGGGGGGACTGCCACGGCTACCTCGTGGGCAGCCCCCACCAGGGCATCGCCTACATGTTCCAGATGATGAACGAGGCCCGGATCATGGTGGGCGTCAACGCCGCGGCGACCGCCTCGGCGGCCTACCACGAAGCGCTCGGCTACGCGCTCGTCCGGCCGCAGGGCCGGCGGCTCGGCTCGAAGGACCCGGAGGCGCCGCAGGTGCCGGTCATCGAGCACGCCGACGTGCGCCGCATGCTGCTCCGGCAGAAGGCCATCGTGGAGGGCAGCCTCGCGCTGCTCGCCACGACCGCGCTGTACGCCGACCTCGCGGCGCACGCCGCGGACGCCGAGGAGCGGGCGCGCGCGCAGCGGCTCCTCGACCTGCTCACGCCCGTCGCCAAGACGTTCCCCGCCGAGAAGGGGTTCGAGTCGAACGCCCTCGCGGTCCAGGTCCACGGCGGGTACGGCTACTCGAGCGAGTACCTGCCGGAGGCGTGGCTCCGGGACCAGAAGCTCAACTCGATCCACGAGGGGACGACGGGCATCCAGGGCCTGGACCTCCTCGGCCGCAAGGTCGTGGCCGAGGGCGGCGCGGCGCTCAGGTCGCTCGGCGGCGAGATCCAGCGGACCATCGGCCGGGCGCAGCGGGCCGGGGTCGAGCCCGCGTGGGGCGAGCGCCTCGGCGCGGCGGTGTCGCTGCTCGACGAGGTGACGGCGCACCTCGCGGAGGCGGGGGCGCGCGGCGACATCGAGCGGATGCTGCGGCACAGCGCGGACTACATGGAGCTCGTCTCCACCCTCGTGGTCGCCTGGCAATGGCTCGCGATGGCCGCGGCCGCGCGGGAGGGGCTGGCCCGGGGCTCCTCGCCAGCCGGCTTCCTCGAGGGCAAGCTCTGCGCGGCGCAGTACTGGTTCTCGACGGAGCTGCCCCGGGTCGACGCGCTCGCCGCGCTCTGCCGCTCAGGCGAGGACTCGTACGCCAGGATGAAGCCGGAGTGGTTCTGAGGAGCGGGCGGCGCGGGGCGCGCGGGGAGCTCTTACTTCGTGTAGCGTTTGTCGAGCTTTCCGAGCTGGCTAGTGAAGCCGGCTCTCTGCATCTCCGTGAAGTGCGGATCGTGCATCGCGTGAAGCGTCACGGTCATGTGCGCACCGTGCGCTAGCGGGGTGAAGAGGACTTCGATGTTGCTCTCGTAGGCCTCGACGCCCGGGAGAAAGTCGATGATGCTCGTGATGGTGAGGGTCTTCTGCGGCGAGAAAGCGCTGAAGCGGGCGCGCACCTCGTGGGACGTCGGCTGCCCGCCGCGCTTCATGGCCTCGATCATCTCCGGGGAGTCGGCGATCATCGTGTAATGGAGAAGCCCGTTTTCCTTCGGTTCGAGCGCATGGACGTCGACCCGAAATCCCTCCGGACCCCACCAGGATTCGAAACCGTCCTTGGTCGCCCAGAGCTCCCAGAGCTCGGAGACCGAGGCCGGGTAGGTGCGTTCGACGAGGATGCTGGCTTTCTTGACTGTCGCGTTCATTCACTTCGTCCTTTCATGGTCTCGCTCTTCCGCGCCGTTCGTTTCGCTTCGAGCGCCTCGCCGAACCGATCCAGGCGCTTCTCCCAGAGCGACCGATAGCGCCCCACCCAGTCGTCGAGCTGTCGGAAAGGCTCCGGGCGCAGCGAATAGAGGCGCTTCGTGCCTTCCGCCCGCACCGCGACGAATCCGGCCTCCCCGAGGATCCGCAGATGGCGCGAGACGCCGGACTGCTGAATCGAGACGAGCTCGACGAGCTCACCGACCGCGCGCTCGCCGTCGAGCAGCGCCTCGACGAGGAGACGCCGCGTCGGGTCGGCCAGCACTTCGAACAACTCCGAGCTGGGCATGGGCGTAATATGCATGTTTGTGTATATTCACGCAAGTAAATATTATCGCGCAGCGGGGGCCCTCGTCACCCTCGGGGAGGGCCCTACGATCGAGCCGTCCGGCGGCCCGCAGGGTGGGCGTCCATGCCGAACGCCGCCGGCGACGTCGACGTGGAGGCGCTGCATGACCAGCTCGCCCGGGAACACCTGAGCGACGACTACTGCGACCGCAGCCCGCTGCCGATCCGGCTCCTCGAGCGCGAGCGGCTCGCCATCCTCCGCGACATGCTCGGCGACTGCGCCGGCCTCGACCTCGCCGAGGTCGGCTCGAGGATGTCAAGGAGAATCGCCACGCTCCTGACGGGAGCCGCTCGGGCGCCTTCCCGTCCTCGTAGGCGGTCCAGCTGAGCAGCCGGGGTTCCGGGCGGAGCCCCGAGCGAAACCAGGGGCCCGCCCTGCGCAGTTGTTCCCGGTATGTCCGCGGAGCAACAACTTGGAGAGGCTGCCTTGTCCCTTCCCGATGATTACGCTACCTGATTGACGCCACCTTCAGGGGTGGCCGGACATCAGCAAGGTGAACGGAATTCCTAGACGCGTTGCTCCTTGCTTGACATAAGACCCAGAATCCCTCCACCAGGAGAGCGAGATGTACGTCCCGACGACGGCGATCCGGCCTCAGCTCGATATTCGCGCCCAGGCGCCCGTGCCGACGAAGCACGGTGTCTTCCAGATGTTGGTGTTCCACTGGGGTGGAACCACGAGCTCCGAGCAGGGGCTCTCACCTGACCACGTCGCGCTGATCATGGGCGACGTGCGCGGCAAGTCGGACGTCACGCTGCGCGTGCACTCCGAGTGCCTGACGAGCGAGGTCTTCGGCTCGATGAAGTGCGACTGCCGCGAGCAGCTCGAGGCCGCCCAGGCCGAGGTCGGCCGCCGCGGGCTCGGCGTCGTGCTCTACCTGCGGCAGGAAGGGCGCGGCATCGGGCTCGCCAACAAGATCCGCGCGTACCAGCTCCAGGCGTTCGGCCACGACACGGTCGACGCCAACCGCATCCTCGGGCTGCCCGACGACGCCCGCGGTTACGAGCCCGCGGCCGCGATGATCGATCACCTCGGCATCGAGTCGATCCGGCTGCTCACGAACAACCTGGACAAGGTCGACGCGCTCCGCGCGCTCGGCGTGCGGATCTCCTCGCGCTCGCCGGCGATCGTCCCGGCCAACCCCTTCTCCGCGCCCTACCTCGAGGCGAAGCGCCTCCGCATGGGCCACGCCATCCCCTCGCTGCGCGACGGCGCGGCCGGCGAGCGCGCCGCGGCCAGCGACGCCGAGTAGCGCCGGATCGTCCGAGAGACGGGCGCGACCCCCCGCGCGGGGAGGTCGCGCCGCCGCGGCGCCCGCTACTTCTTCGCCGCGTCCTTCAGCCGCGCCTTGAGCTTCGCGGCGTACCCCTCCTTGTTCTCCTGCTTCACCCGGCCGATCGCGAGCGCCTCCTCCGGCACGTCGCGGGTCACGGTCGTGCCCGTCGCCACGTAGGCGCCCGCGCCGATCTTCACCGGGGCGACGATCTGCGAGTCGCTGCCGATGAAGGCGCCGGGGCCGATCTCGGTCCGGTGCTTCCGGAAGCCGTCGTAGTTGCAGAAGATCGTCCCGGCGCCGACGTTCGCGCCCTCGCCTATGTCGCCGTCGCCGAGGTACGCGAGGTGGTTCGCCTTCGCGCCCTTGCGGACCACCGTCTTCTTGGTCTCGACGAAGTTGCCTATGTGCGCGTCGGCCTCGATCTGGCTGTCCGGGCGGAGGTGCGAGAACGGCCCGATCTGCGCGCCGGCGCCGATCGACGACTGCGAGGCGACCGTGTACGGCTTCACCGAGGCGCCCGCCTCCACGACAACGTCCGTGAGGACCGAGCCCACGTCGATGCGCGCGCCCACGCCGACGCGCGTCTGGCCCCGCAGCACCACCGCGTGCTCGATGACCGCGTCCGGCTCGACGACCACGCCGGCATCGACGCGGGCGCTCGTCCTGATCGTGACGCCGCCCCTGCGCAGCCGGTCGGCGATGCGGCCGTAGAGGACCTCCTCGGCCGCGGCGAGCTGCGCGCGGTCGTTGATGCCCACGAGCGAGCCGGCGTCCCTGGCCACGACCACCGCGGCGCCGCCGGCCTTCGCCGCCTGCGCGACGATGTCGGTCAGGTAGAGCTCGCCCTGCGCGTTGTCGGTCGTCAGCCCGGCGAGCGCGCGCCCGAGGAACGCGCTGCGGGCGAGGTAGACGCCAGGGTTCACCTCGGTGATCGCGCGCTCCTCGGGGCTCGCGTCCTTGTGCTCGCGGATGCCGATCACGCGGCCCGAGCCGTCGCGCAGGATCCTGCCGTAGCCGGTCGGGTCGGCGACCTGCGCGGTGAGCATCGCGATCGGCGCGTCGCCCGCGCCGGCGAGCGCGTCGCGGAGCTGCGTGAGCTGCCCCGGATCGAGCAGCGGCGTGTCGCCGCACAGGATCAGGACGGCCTCGGTGCTCGGCTCGAGCTGCGGCATGGCGCAGCGCACCGCGTCGCCGGTGCCGCGCTGCTCGGGCTGGAGCGCGGTGCGGACGCTCTTTCCGTGGGCGCTGAACGCCTTGTCCAGGGCCGCGGAGACCTCGTCGCGGCCGTGGCCGACAACGACGACGACGTCCGAGGCGCCGGCGGCCAGGGCCGCGTCGACGACGTAGTGGAGCATCGGCCGGCCGCAGAGCTCGTGGAGCACCTTCGGTCGGGCGCTCTTCATGCGGGTCCCTTGTCCGGCGGCGAGGATGACAGCGGTGAACGGGGCTTGTTGGGCGGTCGCCATCGCCCCGCAGCCTAACACCGTCAGGCCCGCCGCCGTCTCCATCGCAGTACAGAGAACGTGGAGAATGCGCGCCGCGTTGCCATCCAGCTCACCGGCACGGGCACGAAGTGCCTACGCACCTGGAGCGGAATCGTCTACCCTGAAGGCGTATTGGGGAGGTTGTCGTCTATGCGCAGGTGTACGCTGCGTTCCTCGGCCGCGGGTGTGTTTCGGCTGGTTGCGCTCGTCGCCGCCGGGGCGGTTGCGGCCTCGTGCCACGAGCCGCTCGACACGCGGCGGGAGGCGCCCCCCAGGGCGACGCTGGGCGACGACGTCTTCGGCGTGCTCTGCGACCGCGTGGGCGCGTCGAGCCTGAACGAGGACCACACAGGCGCCTCGTACCAGCGCGTCTGTCACTACGACGGCGCGGGCCATTACGAGGACAGGGTCGACGAGTCGCTGCTGCCGCCGGTCTCCGGCGCGAAGGCGGAGCGGGCGCGCAGGCTCGGCGTGGCCAAGGTCGAGACCATGGCGCGGTGGCGCGGCGACCTCGTGCGCGCCGTCAACGCCGCGGTGCCGGACATCGAGATCGACAACGTCGCGGCCGGGGAGGGGGGCGGCAAGATCCGGCTGCACGACGCCTTCCTGAGCCTGTCGCAGACGATCGCGCCGCTCTACGAGACGAACCCGTTCGACAAGGAGGGGCCGCCGGTCCTGCCGGCGTCGACGCGCGGGATCGGGCGGCTTTCGGCGGCGTTCGCCGGCAGCGAGGAGGCGTCGGGCAAGCTCGCGCAGATCGGAGAGCGGCGGGGCTACCGGCCGGCCGGCGTGGCGCTCGGCGCGGCGCGGGCGGCGCTCGAGTACCCGGAGCTCCGCGCCATGACGAAGGCGTCGCTCGACGTCCTCGGCCCCGGCGGGGCGGGCGCGGCGGCGCTCCAGGGGCTCCTCGCCGCCGGCAAGGGCGAGCTGCTCGCGCTGGAGCCGACGACCTCGAGCGCGGACCCGCTCGTGGTCGATCCGGCCACCGCGCAGCCGAGCCGGCCGCGCACCCTGGCCGAGCTCGCGGGCGCGGTGGCGCTCGCGGAGCACCCGAGCTTCGCCGAGCGCGACACGGCGCCGCCGCGCTACATAGCGCGCCGCGATCGGCGCGGCTTCGCGCTGCCCGCCGGCGACGGCGTCCCGGCGCCGTTCGCCGACGAGGAAGGGGATGGCCTCGCCGACGTCGACGCGTTCGGCCGCTTCGTCGACGCGTCCGGGGAGCCGCTCCCTGTCGATCCGCCGTTCGCCGTGCCCGGCGTCGCGCCGTCGCAGGAGCCGGACCGGTTCGGGCGCCCGTCGCCGGAGCTGTACGCGTACATCGACACGTCCCGCACGCTCGCCGCCGCCGCGCTCCGCAGCCTCGCGCCGCTCGTCGACGGGACCCGCTACGCGGGCGAGGGGGACGCCGAGCCGTGGAGGACCGAGCACGAGGGGCTCATGTACGCCCTCGCGGGCTCGTACCTGCTCTACGGCGACCGAGAGCAGGCCAGCTACGACTTCGCGCGCGACAAGGCCCTGCCGGCGAACGAGAAGTGCGACGGCTGCCTGCAGTACCGCCGCTTCCGCGGCGAGGACTCGCCGCTCGCCGACCTGGCGCACGCGATCGGCCAGGTGCTCGCCGACAGGGACTCAGACGCCCTCCTCGCCACGCTGATCGACCTGCTCGAGAACCACGAGGGGGAGCTCGCCCGCATGGCCGGCGCGGCGCTGCGCATCCGCGATCTCGCTCGCGAGCACGACCGGCTGGCCGCCGAGGGCAAGGAGGCGGTCGCGCAGCTCGCCGACGGGGCGCCGCTCGGGGACGAGCTGGCGGCGGTGCTCGACAGGGCCGTCGAGCAGCCGGGGCTCGTGGCGCGCCTGCTCGAGGCGCTCGCGAGCGACGCGCTCCTCGCGCCGCACGGCGGCGCGCAGCACGCGGGCGACGCTGTCGCGACGATGCTCAGGACCCGCGACCAGTTCGCGTACAACCCCGCCAACCTGAACGGCCCGGCCATCAACCTCACGGTCGGGGCGCCCTCGACGGCGGACCCGCGGACGCCGGTCGACCCGACGAAGCCGAGGAGCGGCGAGAACCGCTCGGCCATGGATCGGCTGATGCAGCTCATGCACGACACCGCCGGCGTCCGGCAGTGCAACAAGGAAGGCGCGGTCGTGAGCGTCTTCGGCCTCACGGTGCCGTTCGTCGACTTCGAGGAGTGCGAGCTGTTCCAGATCGACAACCTGGCGGCGTTCTACCTCGACTCGCTGCTCCCCGAGGACCACCCGAAGCGCTCCGAGCTCGAGGTGAAGCCGTCGGCCCTCGCGCTCCTCGTGACCGACTCCGTGCTCGAGTCGGCCAGCGACATCACCGGGTTGACGAGCCATCCCACGCCGGCCGCCCTGAGCCGGCTCATCTACTTCGGAGCAGACTCGGAGAGGTACCCGGGCCTGCTCGATCTCGATCCGCTGCGGACCCAGGCGAACGAGACGACGAACCTGTTCATCTCGGGGACGCTCGAGCCGGCCGGCACGATCCATTGCCCGAGGAACGCGCTGGGCGTGAACGAGTGCAGCACCCCGGAGAACCTGATCCGGGTGCGCCACCCCGGGACGACCTTCCTGATCGAGCGGCTCGGGCTCGGCGACTACCTGAGCCCCATCGTGGCGGCGTTCGCCGAGGTCGCCCCGGACACCACCGGGGAGGAGATCCTCATCGATCTCTTCAGCACGGCGTACCGGCACTGGCCGGGCAAGGAGCACGGGCCGGAGTGCATCAAGGCGGGCTCGCCGGCGACCAACACCGCGTACTGCTCGGAGGCGGGGGCCAACTCCTACGAGCCGCTCCTCGCCGATGCGCTCCAGGCCGAG
The DNA here is from genome assembly GCA_051717205.1 of Sorangium sp. So ce1128. Taxonomy (GTDB): domain Bacteria; phylum Myxococcota_A; class Polyangia; order Polyangiales; family Polyangiaceae; genus Sorangium. The sequence goes on along the minus strand of CP181432.1, from coordinate 10,354,888 downwards.
GACGTCATCGCTTCATCTGTCGCCTTCGCCCGGATGGCGATCGACCCATCGGCCCCGGTGACGGTGCAGCGCGGCCCGAGGGCCGGGCAGACCTGGACGAAGGCGCAGGCGATCGAGAAGCTCGCGCGGATCCTCTTCAGCACCCGCTATGCCGCCGACGTGGGCATGGTCGACCGGTGGGGGAAGAAGAAGGCGACGTGGGCCGACGGCAGGACGCAGGAACAGCTCACCGCCTTCACCCTGATCGCCGACGCCCTGAACGGCATCGACGCCCGCTTCGAGCAGAGCAGCGCCCCCGACGCCGCGGAGCGCAAGGGCCAGTGGAAGCGCGCCACGGACGAGCTCGTCGACGCGCTCCTCGCGGTCGAGGGGTCAGGGCCGGAGGCCCGGTTCAAGAACCGCGCGCTCCCGCAGATGGGGGCCGTGGTCCTGCGCGCGCTCCGCGAGCAGCTGAACGCGCGCTGCCCGGATCGCGAGGCGACCGGTCGGTGCGCCTGGGCGCAGAAGGAGCTCGGCGCGAAGGTGGTCGACCTGGTGAGCCACCCGCTCTTCGCGGCCCTCGCCGACGTCGCGGAGTCGCTCCGCGCCCACGAGCTGGCGCGGCGGGAGATCGAGCGGTTCCTCACCGCCATGCTCGACGTGGACGGGGACAGCGGCGCGTTCCCGGCGCTGCTCGCGACGGCGGTGGACGGCGCCCAGATCGTCGTCAACGACGACGTGATCGCGCCGCTGCTCAGGACAGCGGCCGTGGCGCTGAGCCCGGAGGGCGACGCCGACGGTCCGGGCGCGGCCGACGCCGGGCTCGAGGCGCTCAAGGCGCTCAACGACGATCGCTACGACCGATACCACGCGATGGATCACGTGCTCCCGGCGCTCGTGACGCCGATGGCGGACGGCCGCGCGCCGATCCAGGTGTTCCTGGACGCGATCGCCGACGTGAACCGCGTCGACGCGGAGAGCGCCGCGCCGCTCACGCCGGAGGACTACCGGCAGGTGTTCGGCTCGACGAGGGACTTCCTGCTCGATGAGACCCGCGGGCTCGAGCAGATCTACGCCATCATCAAGAATCGACCTCGCGAGTGATCCGCGTGCAGAAGCTCATGACCCGCGCCGCGCTCCTCGCGGCGTCCACAGCGGGAGCGCTCGTCCTGTCCCCGGGAGAGGCGGGGGCGGCCGGCATGTATTTCACCGATCGCGGCGTCCGCCCGTCGTCCCGCGGCGGGGCGTACATCGCCGGCGGCGACGATCTCGGCGCCATCGCCTACAACCCGGCGGGCGTCTACGAGGCCGGCACCCAGGTCCTCATCGACGCCGGGCTCTTCGAGTGGCGCAGCCAGTACACGCGCCAGGCGCTCCTGCGGCAGGTCGACCCGAACACCGGCGAGCCGACAGGCGCGAGCTTCGTGCAGACGATGGAGCCCGTGACAGGCAGCGCGCCGGTGCTGCCGATCCCCACGCTGGCGGCGTCGCTCCAGGTCGACCAGCAATGGGTCGTCTGGGGCGGGATGTGGGCGCCGTACGCGGCCATCTCCAGCTACCCGGAGCAGGTGAAGGGCATGCCGGCGCCGCAGCGGTATGCGCTGCTCAACATGGATGGCTCGGCGCTCGCGTTCCTCGGGGCGGGCGCGGCGTACGCGCCGTCGCGCGAGTGGCGCTTCGGGGCCGCGATCGGCGCGGTGGTCGGCACGTTCAACAGCCGGATGGTGGCCTCCGGGTGCGTCCCCGAGCGGATGTTCTGCGCGCCCGAGGACCCGGAGTGGGACATCCAGTCCGAGCTCTCGGTCGGGCCCATCCTCGCGCCGACGGGCCAGCTCGGGGCGCTCTTCGTCCCGAGCCGGGCGTGGCGCGTCGGCCTCGCCTTCCAGCTGCCCGTCTGGGTGCGCGCGCCGGCCACCATCCGGGCGCGGCTCCCCGCGGCGCCGGTGTTCGAGCGCGCCGTCCAGGAGGGCGAGGACGCCGACGTCTCGTTCGACCTGCCCTGGATCCTCCGCGCCGGGGTGGAGGCGCGGGTCGTGGACAACCTGCGCGTGGAGCTCGGGCTGGGCATCGAGGGCTGGGGCATGCACGACGACATCCTCGTCGAGCCCGATGGCCTGGTGCTCCGGGATGTCGCCGGCTTTCCCGAGGAGTTCCGCGCCCCTGCGGTCGCTTTCCCCCGGCGGTTCGAGAACTCCTTCTCCGCGCGGCTCGGCGGCGAGTACTCCGTCGAGCTCGCGGGCCGGCGGTGGGATCTGCGCGCCGGCGTGAGCATCGAGGAGAGCGCCGTCCCGCCCGAGTACCTGTCGGTCCTCACGATCGACGCGACGAAGGTGACCACCGCCGCCGGCCTCGGCGTGCACCTCGGCCGATGGCGCCTCGACGCGAGCTACGCGCACGTGTTCGCCGCGGGCGTGACGGTCGATCCGAGGGACGCGCGGGTCCCGCAGGTGAGCCCGGTGCAGGCCAACCCGCCGGAGAACCCGAACTTCATCAACGGCGGCGCCTACAGCGCCCGCGCCAACGTCGTGGGCCTCGGCGTGGCCTATACCTTCGAGGCGGCGCCGGAGCAGGCGAAGCAGAAGAAGCAGGATTGAGGGCGGCGGGAGCGAGCGCGGCGCTGCCGGACCACGGTGCGCGCAGCGCTGCCGGACCACGGTGCGCGCGGCGCTGCCGGACCACGGCGCGCGCGGCGCTGCCGGACCACGGCGCGCGCGGCGCTGCCTCGACGGCCGTGTCCGCCGCGCCCTTCCAGGAGGGCGGCCCTTCGAGGCCGCCGTTCGCGACGGCGGCCTCGAAGGGCGCCTCCGTTCAGCGAGCCGCAGCCCTACTCGGCGCGTAGCTCGCGCAGGCGCTCGGTGAGCCGGGGGCCGTCCAGCCAGCTCAGGTCCTTGTCGACGGTCGACTCGATGTGGTTGCTGACCTGCTTGCTCACGGTCCCGCGGAGCAGGCCGAGGAAATGCGGCGGAGCGATGAGCACCAGCGACTCGTACGCGTGCTCGTTCAGGCCCTTCTCCAGCACGTCCGCGAGCTCATGGGCAAACTTCTGCTTCTCGACCTCCTTGGGATCGGTGTCGGGCGCGGCGCCGGGACGGCCGAGGTACGGGCCACCTCCGCCACCGCTGATGTTACCGTTCCCGCCGGGGGTGCCGTTCGGCTTTCGCCCGTGCGCGTCGGCCATCAGATCCCGAACGCGGGCCCGGCTCTCCTCATGATTGTAGGACTCGAGCAGGGTAAAGCCCTTGCCAGCAGGCTCTTCGCGATAGAGCTGGGCACGGCTTGCGTCGGAGACCAGGATCCATGTCTTCCGTGCTGCCTTGTTTGCCATAAGCCTCCACAGGGAATCAACCCTTCCCTTTCTCTACGTTAGAGACCGACCCCTGGGGGCGCAAGCGGCCAGAGGGCCCAGAGCGGTGAGATTCGACCGGATCGTACGCGTGAGGCAGGCTCAACAACGTCCATGAAGCCCCGGATCCGACGAGAACGAGTGGGTCGCGAGACCCTCTCAGGAAGTTGTTGAGTGCGAAATACGGCCTTCGGTGTACGCGCTACGGGGCGTCAACCTCGGCCCTCGAGCCTTCGCGCGGTGACCGTGTGTGTGCGTGCGCTCTTCTCGGCGGCGCATCTGGCCGCCGCCCGCTCGCGCCGGCCTTGCCGGAGCGCGTCGAGCCGCGCGCGGGCAGGCGCGGCCGGCGCGCCCTCGCCCGCGCGCGCCTCAGCGGAACCTGTCGGTCGCCTCGACCAGCTCGTGCAGGATGCCCGGCTCCATCGCCGAGTGTCCGGCGTCCGACACGATGCGCAGATCGGCCTCGGGGAACGCCCGGTACAGCGCCCAGGCGCTCTCCGCAGGACAGACCACATCATAGCGGCCCTGCACGATGACCGTGGGGATATGGCGGATCCGGTTCACGTGGTCGAGCAGCTGCGTCTCTGTCTCGAAGAACCCCTTGTTCATGAAGTAGTGACACTCGATCCGGGCGAACGCGAGCGCGAACTCGTCTCCTGATGTCTTCGCGACGAGCTCTGGGTTCACGTGCAGGCAGCTCGTCCGCCCTTCCCAGACGCTCCACGCCCGCGCCGCCCGCTGCTGCACCTCGGGCTCGGGGCTCGTGAGCCGCCGGTGATACGCGGTGAGCAGGTCACCCCGCTCGGCCTCGGGGATGAACGTGAGGTACTCCTCCCACGCGTCCGGGAAGATGGCGCTCGCGCCCCGCTGGTAAAACCAGTCGAGCTCCTGCTTCCGCAGGAGGAAGATGCCCCGCAGCACGAGCTCCGTCACCCGCTCCGGGTGCCGCTCGGCGTAGGCCAGCGCGAGCGTGCTCCCCCACGAGCCGCCGAACACCTGCCAGCGCTCGATCCCGAGGTGCTCGCGGAGCGCCTCCATGTCCGCGACGAGGTGCCAGGTGGTGTTCTCCTCCAGGCTCGCGTGCGGCGTGCTCTTGCCGCAGCCCCGCTGGTCGAAGAGCACGATCCGGTAGGCGGCCGGGTCGAAGAAGCGCCGCTGCTTCGGCTCCGTGCCGCCCCCGGGGCCGCCGTGCACGAAGACAACCGGCTTGCCGCGCGGATTGCCCGACTCCTCGAAATAGATCTCGTGAACATCGGAGACGCGGAGCCTGCCGGCGCGGTACGGCTCGATCTCGGGATACAGCGTTCGCCTCTGGGTGCCTGTCATCGTTCTCCCGCTCCCGTCCGTCGACCCGGCGCCCAGCCTACGCCAAGGCGCGCCGCGAGGGGAGAGGGCGTGGGCGGGAGCGGCGCGCGGTCAACGGCCTCGGGGCACCGGCCTCGGCGCGCAGGCTCGGGGCGCCGGGATGCTCAGCCGGGGCGCGCGGCCTCGCGCGGCGCGGCCTGCGTCGCGCCGCCGTAGAGCGCCTCGAGCGCGGGCCCGTACTTCTGGAGCACCACGCGCCGCTTCAGCTTCAGCGTCGGCGTGAGCATCCCGTTCTCCGCGGTGAAGTCCTCGGCCGTGAGGGCGATCTTCTTGATCTTCTCGAATCCCTTCGCGTCCGACGCGTGCTTGTCGACCTCCGCCTGCACGCGCGCGACGACCCGCGGGTGCTTGAGCATCGCCTCGGGCGACTCGAACGTGAGCCCCTCGCCCCGCGCCCACTCGGTGAGCGCCGTCATCTCGGGCACGATCAGCGCCACGTTGAAGAGGCGGTTGTCCCCGTGGACCATCGCGTTGTTGATCAGCGGAGACAGCTTGAGCTTCTCCTCGATCGGGGCCGGCGCGACGTACTTGCCGTTCTCCAGCTTGTACTGCTCCTTGATGCGGCCCGTGACGAAGAGATAGCCGTCGTCGTCGAGGTAGCCGAGATCGCCTGTGCGGAAGCCGCCGTCCTCCGTGAAGGCGGCCTTGTTCTCCGCGTCGCGCCGGTGATACCCCTTCATGACGTTCGGGCCGTAGATCACGATCTCGCCCTGCCGCGGGTCGTGCGTCTCCGACCTGTCGATCGCGATCTTCACCCCGGGGATCGGCTTGCCCACGCTGCCGAGGCGGCGGGCTCCCGGGCAGTTGACCGCGGCGACAGGCGAGGTCTCCGTCAGGCCATATCCCTCGTAGACGGTGATGCCGAGCGCGTCGACGAACTCGGCCACCTCGTAGGAGAGCGCCGCCCCGCCGCTGATCGCGTACCTCAGCTTGCCGCCGAACTTGCCGCGTATCTTCGAGAAGATGACCCGATCCGCCACGGCCAGCGCGAGCCGCTCGACGAGGCCGAGCCGCTCGCCCTTGCCACGCTTCGCCGCGGCGCGCAGCCCGGCGCGGAACAGGCCCTGGACGACCGCGGGCTTCTCCGTCATCTGCTTCTGCACGCCCTCGTAGATCCGGTTGAAGATGCGCGGGACGCTCATCAGCACGGAGGGGTGCACCTCGCCGAGGTTCGCGACGATCTTGTCGACCGACTCGCTCAGCGCCATCGACGCGCCCCCCGTGATCATCACGTGGAGCTCACAGGTGTGGCCGAACGAGTGGGCCCAGGGGAGGAACGACAGGCTCCGATCGTTGCTGCTGAAGGGGATGAGATCGCGCACGGCGAAGACGTTGGAGGCGATGTTGCCGTGCGAGAGGATCACCCCCTTGGGGTTGCCGGTCGTGCCCGAGGTGTAGATGAGGCACGCCATGTCCTCGGAGGTCGGCTGGATGGGCGGGGCCGGGCTCTTCTCGCCCGCGGCGAGGAGCGCCTCGTACGAGGTGGTCTGCGCGCCGGGCGCGCCTTCGCCCTGCGGATCGAACAGACAGATGATGTGCTTCAGCGAGGGAGCCTTCTCGGGGAGATCCCTGCACTTCTCGTAGAGCTGCGGCGTGGCGATGACCGCGGCCACGGCCTCGCAATCGTTGATGATGAACGCCCACTCGCTCGGGAGCTGCGCCTCGTACATCGGCACGATCGCCACACCCATGCTGAAGCAGGCGTACGCCGTGACCGCCCATTCGACTCGGTTGTTGGAGATGATGGCCACCCGGTCGCCCCGCTGGACACCGAGCGACGCCAGGCCGCCGCGACACCTGGCGACGAGCTGCCCGAACTCCGCATAGGTGATCCAGCCCCAGCGGCCGTCCTTCTTCGTGCCGAACATCGGCTGGGGGCCATGAAGCCTCAGCGATCGATCGAGCAATTCCACCAGGTTTTCCAGTTTGGCCATGGGGTCTCCTCCCGGTCCGATTTTTACCATGGTCCCGCGCCGGCTCTGCGCGCTTTTCGCGGCGCGCGGCCCGTTGCGACGGCGGTTGTGGGGTGGCGTTCGGCGTTCAGCCCGTCGCTTTCATCGCGCATCGCGCGACCCTGGATGATCTGCCCGGGCCGTGCGCGGCCTCGTGCGGGGGCCCTGCCGGTCGCGCGGAGTGCCGGCTCGGCGCGGGCTCATCGGTCGCGCGGCGAGCGCGCGGTGGTCGCGCGGTGGTCGCGCGGTGGTCGCGCGGTGGTCGCGCGGCGGGCGCGCGGCGGGCGCGCGGTGGTCGCGCGGCGGGCGAGGTGGCGGCCCCGGGCCCCTTCTGTTAGAGGGTGCATCGCTTCGATGCCCCGGTATTCGATCACGACGTTCGGCTGCCAGATGAACGTGCACGACTCCGAGCGGATGCACGACGTGCTCCGCCGCGCCGGCTACACGGAGGCCGGCGGCCCCGAGGAGGCGGACGTGCTCGTGCTGAACACGTGCAGCGTGCGCGAGAAGGCCGAGCAGAAGCTGCGGAGCGAGGTGGGCCGGCTCGCGCGCTGGAAGCGGGAGCGCGCGGACCGGGTGCTCGTCGTGGCGGGGTGCGTGGCCCAGCAGGAGGGGGAGCGCCTCCTCAAGCAGATGCGGGCGATCGACGTCGTGGTGGGGCCCGACAACATCCCGGAGCTGCCGGGCCTGCTCGGCGACCTTTCGCTCGGCGGGCTCCCGATCGCGCGCACTGTGTTCGACCTCGACGCGCCCCGGTTCCTCGTGGCGTCGCCGCCGCCGTCGCCCGCTTCGCGCGCCGCGCCGACGGCGTTCGTCACCGTCATGAAGGGCTGCGACGAGCGCTGCTCGTTCTGCATCGTCCCGTACACCCGCGGGCCGGAGCGGTACCGGCCGAGCGACGAGATAGTGGCCGAGGTCGCCGCGCTCGTGGCCGCGGGGACGCGGGAGGTCACCCTCCTCGGCCAGACGGTGAACAGCTACCGCGACCCGCTCGGCGCGCTGCCGCGGGCCCCCGGCGCGAGCGCGGACGACCCGGACGAGAGCGAGTTCGCGGCGCTGCTGCGGCGCATCGCGGCCGACGTCCCCGGCCTCGCGCGGCTGCGCTACACGAGCCCGCACCCGCGGCACCTCACGCCCTCGCTCGTCCTCGCCCACGCCGAGCTCGCGGTGCTGCCGCGCCACGTGCACATGCCGGTGCAGTCGGGCAGCGATCGCGTCCTCCGGCGGATGATCCGCCGCTACACGCGCGCCGAGTACGTAGCCCGGACGCGGGCGCTCGTGGAGGTGGTCCCGGGGCTGACGCTCTCGACCGACATCATCGTCGGCTTCCCTGGCGAGACGGAGGACGACTTCGCGGCGACGCTGTCGCTCGTGCGCGAGGTGGGGTTCAAGGGGCTGTTCGGCTTCAAGTACTCGCGCCGCCCGCACACGCCCGCGCTGAAGCTGCCGGACGACGTGTCCGAGGACGTGAAGGGCGAGCGGCTCGCGCGCCTTTTCGAGGAGAGCGAGGCGCTGCTCGCCGCCCACCTGTCGGGCCTCGTCGGGACCACGCAGGAGGTGCTCGTCGAGGGGCGCGACAAGGAGCGCGGCGCGGGAGGGGCGCGCGGCCAGGGCGGCGCGCTCTGGTCCGGCCGGACGGGGCGCCACGAGATCGCGCACATCGAGGGCGCGGGGGAGCTCGATCTGCTGGGCGAGGTCGTCGAGGTCTCGATCGCGCGGGCGAACAAGCACTCGCTGCAGGCCGAGCTCACGGAGGCGGCGCGGGCCGCGGTACGGCCGCGGCAGCGCGGCGGCGTGGAGCCGGGGCGGCCGGCCCGGCGCTCGCTGCCTGTGGTCGCGGCCGAGGGGGGCTGACGTGGCGCTCGTCCTCGACCTCGACGGGGTGTCCCCGCGGCTCGGGCGCGACGTGTTCCTCGCGCCGAACGCGACGGTGATCGGCGACGTGGAGCTCGGCGACGAGGCGAGCGTGTGGTTCGGCGCGGTCCTGCGCGGGGACATGGGCGCGATCCGCGTCGGGCCGCGGACCAACGTGCAGGATCTCGCGTGCCTGCACTTGACGATCGGCGTCTCGCAGACGATCGTCGGCGCCGACGTGACCATCGGGCACGGCGCCATCCTGCACGGCTGCCTCGTCGGGGACGGCTGCCTGATCGGGATGGGGAGCATCCTGCTCGACAACGTCGAGATCGGCGAGGGCTCGCTGATCGCGGCGGGCGCGGTGGTGCCGCCGGGGAGGGTGATCCCGCCGCGGTCGATGGTGCGCGGCAACCCGGCCCAGGTGGTGGGCGAGGTGCGGCCGGACCAGGCCGAGCTCGGCAGGCTGGGCGCCGCGGGCTACGTGGAGAACGCGCGCCGCTTCCGGGCGGCGCTCGCCGCGTCGGCGGCCGGGGAGCCGGGCGCCGACGTGCGCGGGGTGATGCAAGGGGTGAAGAAGCCATGAACATCACGGTGAACGGGGAAGCGCGCAGCGTGCCGGCGTCGGTCACGGTCCGTGGGCTCGTCGAGCTGCTCGGGCTGACCGAGGGGCCGGTGGCGGTGGAGCGCAACGGCGAGGTGGTGCCGCGGGCCGAGCACACGGCCGCAGAGCTCGCCGAGGGCGACGTGATCGAGATCGTGCACTTCGTGGGCGGCGGCTGAGCCCGCCTCCATCCCGGCTGAGGCTGCCCGGCGGGGCTCTCCCTGAAGGCGAGGGGAGATTGAACCGCCAAGAGCGCCAAGGACGCCAAGGGAGAAAAGAGAAGAAGAAAAAATCCCTCTTTTCTCTCTTGGCGTCCTTGGCGCTCTTGGCGGTTTTTCTCTTCTCTCTCGCTGGCTTGGCGATCTTCCAGTCCGTCCGCGATCCGGCTACCATGGGCAGCCGCAGTGGATACGAGGGCCCTCGTCCTGGTCTTGGCGCTCGGCGGGTCGGCCGGCGTGGGCGCCGCCGTGGCGGTGCGCGACGCGCTGCCGGCGTCTCCGGTGGTCCGCGGCCTCTCGATCGGCGAGCGCTTCATGCCGGACGGGGCCTCGCCGGCGGCCTGGCTCGCGGCGCGGCGCGACGCGCTGCGCGCGCGCGTCGTCCGGTTCCGCCACGACGACGTGGAGCTCACCGCGACCCTCGGTGAGGCGGGCGTCGAGGTCGACGTCGGCGAGACGCTCGCGGCGGTGCAGCGCGTCGGCCACGAGGGCCCCTGGGCGCGGCGCATCCGGGAGGCGCGGCGGGCGCGGCGCGGCGAGATCGACGTGCCGCTCGTCTGGGCGGTCGACGAGGAGCGGGCCCGTGCGCTGCTCGAGCGGCTCGCCCCCCAGGTCTACCGGGTGCCCCTCGACGCGCGCCTCGACCTCGCGAACCGGCGCAAGATCCCGGAGCAGGCCGGCCGGGAGCTCGACATCGACGCTTCCCTCAAGGCGCTGCGGGCCGGGACCTACGAGGAAGAAGAGCGCATCGAGCTCGCGGTCCGGTACATCGCGCCGCACGTCGCCGTCGCCGATCTGGTGAGCGTCGACGTCAGCCGGGTCGTCGCGGCGTACGAGACGAAGTTCAAGCGGCACGGCAAGGAGGCCGGGCGCGCCGTCAACATCAAGAACGCTGCGTCCAAGATCGACGGCACCATCCTGGCGCCCGGCGAGACCTTCTCGTTCAACGCCCACGTCGGCCCGCGGACGCGCAAGAACGGGTTCACCATCGCCCCGGAGATCCTCGGCGACGAGACCGTCCCCGGCTATGGCGGCGGGACCTGCCAGGTCTCCAGCACGCTCTTCGCCGCGTCGCTGTTCGGCGCGCTCGACACGCTCGACCGCCAGAGCCACTCGCGCCCGAGCGCCTACATCCCCATGGGGCTCGACGCGATGGTGACCTACCCGGAGTCGGACCTGAAGATCAGGAACACGCTCCCGTTCCCGATCATGATCCACGCGTACCTGCCTGCGCCCACCGTGCTCCGCGTGGAGATCCTGGGCGGCGACCCGGTGGCGGAGGTCGCGCACCAGATCGGCGCCGAGCACACCGACGATTTCATCCGCCGCATCTACGTGAAGTCCGAGCTGTCCGAGGGCAAGGTGCGCCGCCACCAGAAGGGCTCGTGCGGCTACGACGTGAGATCCTACGTCACCGTCCGCTACAAGGACGGCCGGGTCGGCGAGCGCAGCTACACGAGCGAGTACAAGCCCGCGCCCGAGGTGTTCTGGGTCGCGCCGGACTATGATCCGCAGGCGCTGCCGGCGCTCCCCGAGCACGCCAAGGCGGTGGAGGAGCTCCAGGAGGGGGAGGTCCCCGCCACGGAGGCGCAGGCCCCCCCGGCAGAGCCGCAGGGCGACGGCTACTCGATGTGAGCGGGGCCGCGGCGCCCCGCTGCGCCTCCGGCTCATCGCCCGAAAGAGACGGCGTGCCCTGCGGCGAGCGCGGAGGGCGCCGGGTCACGCGGCCCGGGCGGCCTGGCCGAAGCGCAGGCGCAGGCTCCGCAGCCCGCGCAGGCTGAACGAGCCGCTCCACGAAAGGGGCCCCGGCTCGCGCGAGAAGGGGGGCAGCCGCCGGAGGAGCTCCTCGAAGGCGATCTTCCCTTCCAGGCGGGAGAGGGGCGCGCCGACGCAGAAATGGATGCCGAAGCCGAAGGCCACATGGCCGCGCTGCTCCCGGGTGATGTCGAACCGGTCGAACCGCCTCTTCCGCCTGCGCGCGTCCGTCGACGACGGTGTCCTGGAGGCGATCGTCGACGTCGTGGTGCTCGGCGCGAAGGGCGGCGGCGCGCTCCGCCTCGCGCCGCTGCCCGCCGCTGCGCGGCGCGGTCCGGACCAGCGCTGATCCGGGGGCGCGCTCGCGCATCCATCGGAGTCACCGGCGATTCGATGGATAAAATCTCCCTTCGAAAAAGGGAGAACAAGGCAACTTTGGATGAACGCGTGGTCGCCCATGCGCTCCGGGAATATTCCTCTGGACGGTGGGTGACATCGATGTAAACCGCCGCGGCAGCCGGGGGATCGAGGGGGAGCTACGGCTCGGCTCGGCCGCGGGCGACAGGCCACAAGCGAGCCCTCTGCGGCGAGAGCGCGTGAGCAGGGGGCAGATGCAGAGGGCGCGAGCACCGGGGAGAAGAGGAGATCCTGAGCGGCAGCCGAGCCGCCGCGACCTCCTTGTTGGCGCGGGGGTAACCGCGGGCCTGCTGCTGCTCGGCTGCCGCCGCGACCCGATCGACGTGCGCGATCAGGCCGCGGTCGCGGCCGGCGGCAGCCGGGGCTACGCGGGCCCGGCGATCGATCTCGCGTTCTGGACCGGCTTCACCGGGGGCGACAGGGCGCCCATGGAGCGGCTCATCGAGCGGTTCAACCGCGAGCACGACAACATCACCGTGCGGATGAGCGTGACCCGCTGGGGTGACTTCTATCAGAAGGTGCCGGCCGCGGTCGACAGCGGCCATGGGCCCGACGTGGCCGTCATGCACGCGGATCAGCTGGCCACGGCGGCGGTCCACCGCACCATCCTGCCCCTCGACGAGGTGACCGAGGCGCTCGGCCTCGGCGCCGGCGACTTCTCCCGGACGCTCTGGGACGCCGGCGTCTTCAGGGGACGCCGATACGGCATTCCCCTCGATGTGCACCCCCTCGGCCTCTACTACAACCGCGCTGTGCTGGCCGACGCCGGCCTCGGCGACGCCGCGCTGCCGCGCTCCCGGCGCGACTACCTGGCGGTGCTCGAGCACCTCAAGGGGAGGGGGATAAAGGGATCATGGGTGTCGCCGGTCCTGTACACCGGCGGTCTGATGTTCCAGTCGCTCCTGTGGCAGTCCGGCGGCGAGCTGTTCTCGGAGGACGGCGCCCGGGCCACGTTCAACTCCGAGGCCGGCGTCGAGGCGCTGGGCTTCATGCTCGATCTGATCAAGCGGGGTTACAGCCCGCGCGACGTCGGCCAGGACGCCGACAGCATCGCGTTCACCAACAACCGGAATGCCTTCATCTGGAATGGCATCTGGATGATCAACGCCTACAGGGCGATCCCCGGGCTCCGGTGGGGCGTTCTCCCGGTGCCCGCGGTCGGCGCGCGGCGGGCGGTCTGGGGCAACTCGCACAACCTCGTGCTCCCGCGCCAGCCCTCGGCCGGCGCCGGCCAGGGCCGACTCAAGGCCTCGGTGGTGTTCGTCGACTGGCTCAGCAGGCACTCCCTCGAGTGGGCCAAGGCCGGCATGGTGCCGGCCCGGCGGGAGGCCCGGGAGAGCGCCGCTTTCCAGCGCATGAAGGAGCAGGCGATCTTCGCCGAGCAGATCCCGGTGGTCCGCTTCCCGCCGGCGATCGCCGGCGTCGACTCGGTGCGAGCGTCCACCCTCGACCTCGCGGTGAACGAGGCCGTGCTGCTGAGGGCCGCGCCGCGAGAGGCCCTGAACCGCGCGGCCCGCGAGGCCGACGCGCTGCTCTCGGACAACCTGAGGAAATTCGGGAGGGCGCTGTGACGGCGATCGAAGTACCCCTCGTGGAGCCCGGCCGCGCCGCGGCGGACGGCGGCGCGCGGAGCGCTGCTCCTTTCGTGGGCCGGCTGCGGCGCGACGACGCGCGCCCGGCGCGGTGGGCTCCCTACCTGCTCCTCGCGCCGTACCTCGCGCTGTTCGGCCTCTTCGTCGTGGTGCCGATCGGCCTCGGGGTGTGGCTCAGCCTCCATGACTGGGACCCGTTCCTGCCGACGAAGCCGTGGGTGGGGCTCGACAACTACGCCGATCTGTTCCGGTCCGGCTCGCCGATGCGCGGCAATTTCTGGCGCGCGCTGCGGGCCACGGCCCTCTTCACGGCGCTGAGCGTGCCTGTCCTGGTGACGCTCCCGCTCGCCCTCGCCCTCGCGCTCAACCAGCGCTTTCCCGGCCGGTCGTTCTTCCGGGCCATGTTCTTCGCGCCCTACGTGCTCGGCGTGGCGGTCGTCGCCGTGATGTGGCGGCTGTTGCTCGATCCCCACATCGGCGTGATCAACCACCTGCTGGGCAAGGTGGGTTTGCCCTCCGATACGGGCTGGACCACGGCGGTGCCGTGGGTGTGGGTCTCGCTGGTCGGGATGACGGTGTGGTGGACGCTCGGCTACAACGCCGTGATCTACCTGGCCGGGCTGCAGAACATCCACCGGGAGCTCTACGACGCCGCTCGCATTGACGGCGCGACCCGCTGGCAGCAGTTCCGCAACGTCACCGTGCCGGGGCTCAGGCCGGTGTTCGTCTTCGTGGTGACCATGACCGTCCTCGGGTCGGCCAACATGTTCGGGCAGGCGTACCTGGTCACCGGGGGCGGGCCTGGCAGCGAGACCCGCACCACCATCATGTACATCGCCGAGGAGGGGTTCCGGAACTACCGGCTCGGCACCGCGGCGGCCATGAGCTACGTCCAGGCCTTCTTCCTCGCGCTCGTGAACCTAGGCATGTTCCTCCTGTTCTTCGGGCGGGGCAGCGACGAGGAGCTCCATTGATGCTCCGTCTGCTCGAGGGCACCTGTCCTGCTCGCCGCCGGCAGATCGGAAGGGCCATGTCGTATGCCGCGCTGATCCTGCTCGCCGCGGTCTACCTCGCGCCGGTGGTCTGGATGGCGCTCACCTCGCTGAAGTCGCCGCCGGAGGCGACGGCGGTGCCGCCCACGCTGGTCCCCGCGCGGGCGACCGTGGAGAGCTACGAGGCGCTCGCGGGCCCGAGCTCCCAGGCGCCTGTGTTCCGCTGGCTCCTGAACAGCATCGTGGCCGCCGTGGCCCACGCGCTGCTCGTGCTGGCGACGGCGGCGCCGGCGGCCTACGCGCTCGCGCGCATGGAGTTCCGCGGCAAGCGGCTCGTGCTCGCCGCGATCCTCGCCACGCTGTTCATCCCGCCGATCATGTTCCTGCCCGCGAACTACCTGATCGTCAGGGCCCTCGGCTGGCTCGACAGCCTCCCGGCGCTCGTGGTGCCGCCGGCCGCCTCGGCGTTCGGCGTCTTCTTCCTGCGCCAGTTCTTCCTCGGGCTGCCGCGGGAGCTCGAGGAGGCAGCGGCGCTCGACGGCGCCAGCCGGCTCGAAGTGTTCTGGAAAATTGTGCTGCCCCTGTCGAAGCCGGCCCTGGCGACGCTGGCCGTGCTCAGCCTGCTGAGCAACTGGAACGACTTCCTCTGGCCCACCTATGTGCTGTTCAACCCGGAGAAGCTCACGCTTTCACCGGGCCTTGCGCTGCTGCAAGCGGCCCACGCCACGGACTACGCCCTGGTCACGGCGGGCGCGGTGGTGGCCAGTGTCCCGATCCTCGCGGTGTTCATCGCGGCGCAGCGGTACGTGATCGAAGGGGTCGCCCGCACCGGCCTGAAGGGGTGATCGGCGCGCGGATGGGGCGCCACGACGCGGGGCAAGACGTCGCGAGACCGCGCGAGATGCCGTGAAACGCCGCGCAACGTGAGCGCGACGGCGACGCGACGGAATGGACATTTCCTGTCCGCACACGTCCTCGGCGTTGCTTGACCTGGAGTCGCCCTCGGGGGAAACTCTCGGTCCACGGCGGCTGCCGGCGTCCCCTGCGCGCGGCCTCGTGCCGCGTTGTGACGGCTCGTCCCTGGTTTCATGAGAGAAGAAACCACAGAGGCACAGAGGGCACAGAGGAGAGAAAGAAAAACTCTGTATCCTCTGTGCTCTCTGTGCCTCTGTGGTTCGTCTTCTCCATCACGGAGCGGGGACGAGCCCGGGCGACGCGGTAGACAGACGCCGCGAATCGCCTGTTGCCACGGACGACTGACGTGCTCTTGGCTTATCTTTTCTTCCCTCTTGCCATGGTGGCTGAATGACCGTCGTCGTCTTCTTCTGGTTCCTTCAGCGCGGCCTCCGTGCGAGCTCGGCCATCAGAGCGAAGAGCTCGACCGGGCCGGGCGGGGCGAGCTGGCCTCCGCTGAACTCACGGTAGAGCGTGTGCACGTTGACCGCGATGCGCTCGGCGTCGCTCCAGCTCGCGTAATCGCCGAGCGCTATGTCGCGGGCGGCCTCCGCCGGGGGCATGCCGGCGTCGTAGCGTCGCCGCGCCTCGTCGCGGATGTACACGAGGTAATCGCGGACCGCGCGCACGCCCGCCTGGTCCGTGAGGGGGCCGTGTCCAGGCACGATGACGTCGACGTCGGCCGCGAGGATTGTATCGCAGGCCTTGATCCAGTTGCCGACAGGCCCTGCCCACATGATCGGCGTCACGTCGATGAAGAGGATGTCGCCGGTGTAGATCACGCGATCCGCGGGCACGTGCACGAGCAGATCGCCCTTCGTGTGCGAGGGGCCCACCTCGATGAGGCGGACCTCCTTGTCCCCGACCGCGAGCGTCAGCTCTCCCTCGAAGACCCGGGTGGGCGCGGTGGGGGCGATCCCGTCGAAATCGAAGGTGCCGAAGCAATGGATGAGGTAATCGCCCAGCGGGCCGGCGGCGCCGCTGCGCGCCTGTCGCATCAGCATCGCCAGCATCGGCGCAGGAACCTCATCCATCTCGGCGGCGCCGGCGCGCGTGGCCACGATCGTCGCGCCGGCGACGAGCGCGTTGCCATAGCAATGATCGCCGTTCGCGTGGGTGTTCACGACCGTGCCTATCTGCGCCGCGGCGGGGGTCGCCGCGCGCATGGCGTCGAGCATCTCGCGCGTGCGCTTCAGGTCGAAGAGCGTATCGACGAGCAGCGCCTCGCCGTCCGAGGTGACGAGCCCCGCGTTGCTGAGCCCCCAGGTGCCGGCCGGCTGGAGATAGGCAAAGCAGCCGTTGCCTACATCGTGCAGCCCCTGTTCATACGGCCATCGGCCCATGGATATCCCCTTGTGCCCGAGCGCCCCTGGCCGCGTCTCCGGCCCTTGAAGCGTAGGTCATCCGCCGGCCGCCTTGGAACCGAAATCGACCCGTCCGGCGCCGTTGCCGACGCGTGCGGGAGCGGCGCGCGCGGCGCGAGGCGGGCACGCGTGGCGCATGATCGGGCGCGCGTGGCGCGAGAGCGGGAGGGCGAGGGGGGACGGGTGGCTTTCGCGAGCGCTGGCTGGAGCGCTGCTACCAGGCGTAGGCCTCCGGCGCCTCAACGCCGGGGCCCGGGAAGATCTCGTCGAGTCGCTTCATGTGCTCCGGAGTCAGCTTGATCTCGAGGGCGCGCAGGCTGCCGTCGAGCTGCTCGGCGGTGCGCGGACCGATGATGGGCGACGTCACGACGGGGTTCTGGAGCAGCCACGCCAGGGCCACGTCGGCCGGCTTCTCGCCGAGGTCGGCGCAGAACGCCTCGTAGGCCTCCAGCTTGGCGCGGTTCTTCTCGATGCGCGCCTGCGCGTCGGCGGAGGCGCGCCGGCCCTCGCGCGCCTTCTTGGAGGGCGCCGCCGAGCAGCCCGCCGGCGAGCGGGCTCCAGGGCAGCACGCCGAGGCCGAACGCGCGGCACGCGGGCAGGAGCTCCAGCTCGACCATGCGCGCGCTGAGGTTGTACAGGCTCTGCTCCGAGACCAGGCCGAGGAAGTGCCGCTGCGCGGCGAGGCCGTTGGCCTGCGCGATCTGCCAGCCGGCGAAGTTGCTGCTGCCGACGTAGAGGACCTTGCCCTCGCGGACGAGCTGCTCCATCGCCTGCCAGATCTCGTCCCACGGCGTCTCCCGGTCGATGTGGTGCATCTGATAGAGGTCGATATGGTCCGTCTGCAGGCGGCGCAGGCTCCCCTCGCAGGCGCGCCGGATGTGATAGGCCGAGAGCCGCCTGTCGTTCGGCCCTTCGCCCATGAGGCCGTAGACCTTCGTGGCGAGGACGATGCGGTCCCGCCGCCCGCCTCCCTGGGCGAGCCAGCGTCCGATGATATGCTCGGTGATCCCTTCTCCGCGCTTCCGGCCGTACACGTTGGCCGTGTCGAAGAAGTTGATCCCGTGCTCCAGGGCCCGGTCCATGATGGCGAAGCTGTCGGGCTCGCTGGTCTCCGGGCCGAAGTTCATCGTGCCGAGGCAGAGGGGGCTGACCTTCAGGCCAGTGCGTCCGAGATTGCGGTAGTTCATGGCGCGGAGGGTAGCAAGCCGGCGCGCCGGCGGGCCATGCGCGCATGCTGAACGCGGTGTAAGGCTTCGCCGGAGTCGCGCGGCCATGAGCTGGCTCGATGGGCGTCGGAGCTGACCGCGGCAGGGCTATCGGAGGGGAGCCGCGCTGCGGGCCCCGTCGCGGGGCGACGATCGCGCGAGGTGACGGCAGCTCGCGGCCAGCGCGGCTGCCGCTTCCTTGATGCGCTGACGCGCTTCACATAGGCTCTTTTCGCCTGGGTGAGGAGACGATCATGTGGCAGCACGAGGACACGGAGATCGAGCGCTCGGAGGAAGTCCACGACGAGGCGCGCGGGCTGCGCGGCGTCCGGTTCACGATCGATATAGGTCCAATCGAGCCGCTCGACGCCGCCGCCCTCTATTGGGATCAGCACGGCCAGGCGCGTGAGCTCTTCCCCGGCACCGAGTGCGCGATGCAGTCCGGATCGTACCGCGAGCCGAGCTTCGTCCTCCGGATGAGCGTGCAGCTCCCGGGCGCCGGGGCCCTGATGCAGACGTCGCGGTATTCGGCGCAGCGGGTCTCGCCCGGTGTCGTCGAGATCAGCGTCGATGCGTTCGAGGAGAACATGCTGTGGTCGCGCGGGCTCGGGACCTACCGCTTCTCGCCGGGCTCCGGCGGGACGACGCAGTTCGAGGTGACAAGCCTCTATGCGCCCAGGGGGCCGATCAAGGTCCTGAACCAGGCGGCGCTCGCCGCGGCCCGCGCGCACCAGCGGCGTTACCTGTCGGGGCGCCGCCCGACGGCCGAGGAGAGGGAGCAGTTCCTGGCGGCGCTCGGCGGCGGATAGGGGCTCTCGGGCGGGGCGGGCAGGGCGGGCAGGGCGGGCGGAGCAGGCGGGGCGGGCAGGGCGGGCGGAGCAGGCGGGGCAGGTGAGGTGGAGATCGACGGCGCGGATCAGCCGCGGCGCTTGCGAGGCGGCGGTGACGGCGGCTGGACGCGCGGCGTCGCCGCGGCCAGCACCGCGGCTTCGTGCGCGGCGAAGCGCTGCTGGAGGAAGTCGACGAACAGCCGCGCCCGGGCGGGCAGGAAGCGCCGGCTCGGGTAGATGACGTTCACGGCCGAGCTCGGCGCGGGCAGGTCGGTCAGCAGCGGCACGAGGCGCCCGGCGTCGATGTCGGCGGCGACATCCCAGATCGATTTGAAGGCCAGTCCGTGGCCCGCCACGGCCCAGTCGCGCACCAGGTCGCCGCTGTCGGCCAGGAGCCTGCCCGCGGGGTGGACGGTGTGGAGCCCCTGCTCGGTGCGGAAGGTCCACGCGAGGGGGCGCATGCCCGGGCGCTGCAGCACGATGCACGCGTGCGCGTCGAGGTCCGCCAGGGTGCGCGGCCACCCGCGCCGCGCGAGGTAGGCCGGCGCGCCGCAGACAACGCGGCGGCTCCGGGCCAGCCGGCGCGAGACGAGGCGCGAGTCGGAGAGCGCGCCGATGCGCACGGCCACGTCGACGCCGGCCTCGAACAGGTCCACCACGCGGTCCGACAGACTGACGCGCACGCTGAGCTGCGGGTGCACCGCCGCGAAATCGGCCGCGGCCGGCCCCACCCACTGGCGGCCGAGATCCACCGGCGCCGACACGTGCAAGAGGCCGCGCGCCTCGGCCTGGCCGGCGGCCACGGCGAGCTCGGCCTCGCTGACGTCGGCGAGGATGGCGACGCAGCGCTCGTGGTAGCTCGCGCCCTCGCTGGTGAGCGTGAGGCGCCGCGAGCTGCGCTGCAGGAGGCGCACGCCGAGCGCCGTCTCGAGCCGCGTCATGCGCTTGCTCGCCACGGCCGGCGAGAACCCGAGCGCGCGCCCCGCCGCCGACAGGCTGCCGCTCGCGACGGCGCACACGAACAGCTGCATGTCCTCCAGCTCGACCATCGCGCGCTCCAGCGAATCGCGTGCAGGGTAGCCGCGCGGGGGGGCATCTTCAACTTTCTCGAAAAGCTGGTTCGACGATCTCGCTCGTTCTCATCCTCGCTGGAAAGGATCAAGGTGATCCTGTCGCCGCGCCGGGACGGCCTCCGGTGCTTGCGCCGCGGGCCCGCTGCGCCCGGCGCGGCGACAGGACCCTACCCTTCAGCCTGGCAGCGCTGCCGGTCGGCGCGATGGCCGGCAGTCCACGCCCGTTGTTCCAAGGAGACATGTCATGAGAAAGCCCGTCTTGATCAGCGCTCTCGCCCTCTCGCTCTTCGCCGCCGCGAGCGCCTGCTATGTGCAGGGCGCCGGCGCGGAAGACCTGCCCGCGCCGCGGTCGATGGTGGTCGACGCGAGCCTGCCGAAGGCGCAGGCCGACGCGGAGATCCTCGCCGCGCGCCGCTTTTACGCGTTCTGGAGCACCGGCGACACGAGCTACCTCGACGCGGCGATCGCGCCGAGCTTCACCGACCGCACCTTGCCGAAGGGGCGCCCCCAGGGCCCGCCCGGCCCCGCGGTCGCATCGAAGGGCTTTCGCGCCGCGGTGCCGGACCTGACCTGCGAGGTGGAGCAGCTGATCGTCGCCGGAGACCGCGTTGTGGCGCACCTGCGCTTCCGGGGCCACTTCACCGGCACCTTCGGCGACAGGAAGGGCGCCGGGCAGGCCGTGGACTTCATCGCCACCGACATCCTGCGCGTGCAGGAGGGCCGCATCACCGACAACTGGCACATCGAAGACAACCTGACGCTGTTTCAGCAGCTCGGCGTCGTGGCGCCATGATGAGCTGAATCTCGTGAGAGCACGCGCCGATCCCGGTCATCGGGCCTCTCGGCCAGTACCCGAGCTCTTCCGCGGGACGAAGCCTGCGCCGCGCCGGGCGGCGCGTCCTCAACCTCGAATCGAGCTCTACCGTTCACCGAGCGCACGGGTTCGGCCTTGATCCGGAAGTCAAGCGCCTCGTGGAGCCGTAACACCGTATAGCCATGCTGCACCGCGTCGGCTGGATAGATAGACCGCATGCGATCCGCTCCCGCGGGAAAGCGACGCTCTATCAATAATTGTCCCGACATCCGGGGGGGCACGTCCCATCTTGACCCCCTGTTTCTTGACGGGTAATGTTCAGAGCCGGTCGGCAACCCGTCGGCGTTGCTTGTTTGTGAATTCCGCGCAGGGGCGACTTCAAGCGCGAGCAAACGTTGAACTTGGACTGACCTACGGTCGAACCGCGGATGCGATCGCTCGGAACCGTGTACCGTGCGCTGAATTTGTCTTAACGAAAAGAGCGAACCTATGAGAATCAGAGGAAGCCATATCTTCTTGTGTTCCTTGTCCATCGCCGGTCTGCTGGCCATCAGCTGCGGCGGTGACAGCTCGAGCGGGGGCGACACGGGCACGGGCGGCGCGGGTGCGGGCGCGAGCGGTGGCGTGGGCGCTGGCACCCCCGTCGGCAGCGGCGCTGGCACCCCCGTCGGCAGCGGCGCTGGCACCCCCGTCGGCAGCGGCGCTGGCACCCCCGTCGGCAGCGGCGCTGGCGCCCCCACGGGCGCGGGCGTCGGCGGTGGCAGCACGAACCCGGACGGGAAGCCCACGCCGGACACCGATGGCTCGCCGGCCGGCAAATTCCGGGTCAAGCGCGAGAACGGCCGCCTGACGGTCGACGGCGCGGAGATCCAGGTTCGCGGCGGCAACTGGTTCGGGCTCGAGGGACAGGACGATCTCGATCGTCCCGGCGCCATGGAGCTCTTCATCGGATCGATGTGGTGGGCGATGAACTCCGCCCCGCGCACCATCGAGAAAACGATGCAGGAGCTCACGAGCTCCAATCTCAAGTTCAACACGATCCGGCTTCCCATCGCGCCGCAGACCCTGGTCGCCAACCATCCGGACGGCAACTACAGCATCACCTCGCCCCGGATCAAGAACAACGATCCGACCGTCTACCCGTACGCCAACGCCCTCGAGGCGCTCGAGGACTTCCTCAAGAAGGCCGACCAGAACAACCTGTACGTCATCCTGGGCATCCACTCCTGCTCGAACCACCTCGGGTGGCGCGCGGGCAGGCTCGACGATGACAAGCCCTATGTGGACAGCGATCGCGAGAACTACCCGTACAAGGCGGACGACTACACCTGCGCTTCGGGCGAGGACGCCTACGACGTCGACAAGTGGCTCGCGAACATCCGTACCATGGCGCAGCTGCCCAAGAAGCTCGGGATCGACAACATCATCGGCATCGATTGCTTCAACGAGCCGTGGAAGTACTCCTGGTCCCAGTGGGCGGATCTGGCCAAGATGTGCTACGACGTCATCGCCGAAGAGAACGATGACATGATCGCGGTGGTCCAGGGCGTGTCGGGCAAGCACCAGATAGCGGGCGGCAAAGGCCTGGAGCTGGAGCCGGAGCCCCACGGCGATGAGAACCTCAACCCGAACTGGGGTGAGAACTTCGTCGGACAGACGGCCTACCCGATCCAGGTCCCCAGGGATCGGCTCTGCTTCTCGCCCCACACCTACGGGCCTGCAGTGTTCGTTCAGAAGCAGCACGTCGATCAGTCGAAGCCCGAGTGCGCCGGGCTCGAGGACGAGGATGCCGCCAAGGCCGGGTGCGGGCTGATCGTGGAACGGAGCAACGCAGAGGCTGTCGCAACGCTGCACAAGCAGTGGGACGAGCACTTCGGGTTCCTGCACGACCAGCAGTTCTGCGTGATCACCGGCGAGTTCGGCGGCGTGAAGGAGTGGCCGAAGAACGAGATGGAACCGTCGCTGGCCCAGAAGTGGGCGCACTTGCCCGCCGGCAAGCGCTACGACTGGGAGTGGCAGAACATCTACGTGGATTACCTGATCAAGAAGAAGATGACGGACTTCACCTACTGGTCCATCAACCCCGAGTCGGGTGATACGGGTGGCATCTACGGGCACAAGTACACCGATGCCGACAAGACGGGCTGGGGCGCCTGGACGGAGCTCGACGCGGAGAAGGTCGAGATGCTGGCGCGTCTCAAGTAGACCGAGTCGCGGATCATGAAGACCGCCCGCAGGCCTGGACCTGCGGGCGGTTTTTTTTTGCGGTCGGAGCCAGTGACCGAGGTCTCCGCCGTTCCGGCCCAGGAGCTTACCGCACAGAGGAGCTCATCGGCGAACGTCGCCGAACCACCGCGCGAGCGCTTTGCCGGGGGGCCGCGGCTTCGGTGCGCCGCGGTGCGAGCTCGCCCAGGCCGTGTACCCCGTCGGGGCGAACGAGCAGCGCGGCCGGGACGTCGGGGGCCTGGTAGCGCGCGGACGAGGTCGACACGGCCGGTCCAGCCGGCGGCAACCTGCCGGAGCTCGGCGCGGGAGCTCGGCGCGACCGGCGAGGTCGATGACCCCAACCTGGGTCGATGCGATGCGATGCGATGCGGCGGCGACCCCAACCTGGGTCGGGTCGCCGGGGACCGGGCGGGTGAGTCCAACCTGGGTCGGTCGGGCCGGGGTCGGTCGGGCGGTTGGGCAGCGTTGCGCCGTCGGCGGATGGCGGCGCCTGGCGGAAACCGGCGGCCGCCACTCACCGAGCCGGGCAAATCCTTGAAATTATTCACGCCGACTCACGGCACGGCGCTTGTCTATGTGCTCCAGCCATGAGCCAGCCTCGCGAGATCGCTCCAGGCGCGACCTACCTGATTACCCGTCGCGTCCTGCGCCGGCATTTGCTGTTACGCCCGGATACGGCCATGAACCAATTGTTGGTTTACGCCCTCGCTGTCTCGGCGCGCCGCTATGGCGTCGAGGTTCATGCCCTTTGCGCGATGTCGACGCATCTGCACCTCGTCGTGACCGATGTGCAGGGCGTGCTGCCGCGCTTCCTGCAGTTCTTTCATCGCCTCGTCGCACTGGGCACGAAGGTGCTGCGGGCGTGGGACGGGCCGATATGGGACCATGAGCCCACGAGCGTGGTGCGGTTGCTGACGCGGGCGGCGGTGGTGGAGAAGATCGCGTACGTGCTCGCGAACCCAGTCGCTGCTGGCCTGGTACGGCATGCAAAGCAATGGCCGGGGATCAAGGTGGATGTCGGCGAGCTTGGTCGTGGCGTGCTGCATGCGACGCGTCCCTCGGCGTACCTCGATCCGGAAAATCCGCAATGGCTCGAGGAAACGACGCTCCCGCTCGCGCTACCGCCGGTCATCGAGCAGGAGCACGCGGAGGGCTTCCGCCATCAGGTGGCTGACGAGCTGGCGCGCCAGGAAGAGCGAGCCCATGCGGAGATGGAGCGGAAAGGGCTCCGTTTCTTGGGTGCCGAGCAAGCCAGCAAGATCTCTCCTTACGAGCGAGCCACGAGCTTCGAGGGGCTGCGTGATCGCAATCCGACATTCGCAGTCGGTCGTGATCAGGGCGATGCATGGCGAATCGCTGCTGCCGCTGTGAGTGCGTTCCGCGGCTCGTATCGGGCGGCGCTCGAACGATGGCGTACTGGCGTACGCAGTGCCATTTTCCCGACGGGGACGTGGTGGATGCGGACGTTTCATGGCGTCGAGGTGAGCGACATGGCGCTTGCGGCGTAAGAGCGCCCGCGGAGGCGCGACAGCAAGACAGGCAGGAGTTGGCTACAGCTTCGACGCGCCGTCGTGGCGGACGTGCGTTCGCAGCCGACGGAGCTGATGGCGGATCCTCCATGCCGCATGGCGAATGAATTGCGTGAGTCATCCGCGCCAGCGCACACGGGCAGCACGAAATCCAGATTGCCGAAGGCCGAAGGCTCCGCTTGCCCGGTGGGATTGTTCGGCACTGGCGGAAGACGGGAAATCAACAGCTCAACCTGGACCGTGTCGCGCCGAGCGAGTTGCGCAACCTGGATCTGGTCGCGGTCGGATTGTGCAGCCGGGGGCGGCGCTGGAGCCGCACCGCCGTGTTGGAGCCATGCTGGAGCCACGCAACCTGGGTCGGGTCGCTCAACCTGGGTCGCAACCTGGGTCGGGTCGCTGGTCGCTCAACCTGGGTCGGGTCGCTGGTCGCTCAACCTGGGTCGGGTCGCTCAACCTGGGTCGGGTCGCTCAACCTGGGTCGGGTCGCTCAACCTGGGTCGGGTCGCCCCCCCGGGCTGTGCTGGTATGATCACGGAAACGCGGGCGCCTGTCCCGCCGGCGTCTATCTTGTCTCGGGACTCGACGCGCCCTCGCGGTGCTTGAAAGGCCCCCCATGTCCAAGACCTGGTTCATCACCGGCACTTCCTCCGGCTTCGGCCGGATTCTGACCGAGAAGCTCCTGGCGCGCGGCGATCGCGTGGCGGCGACCCTGCGCAAGGTGAACGCCCTCGACGACCTGAAGGCCCGACACGGCGACCGCCTCTGGGTGGCGGCGCTCGACGTGACCGAGACGGCCGCCGTTCGCCGCGTCGTCGAGCGCGCCTTCGCCGAGGTGGGGCGCATCGACGTCGTCGTGAACAACGCCGGCTACGGCCTCTTCGGCGCCGCCGAGGAGGTGAGCGACGAGCAGATACGGCATCAGATCGACACCAACCTCATCGGCTCGATCCAGATCATCCGCGCCGCCCTGCCGCACCTGCGGGCCCAGGGCGGCGGCCGCATCCTGCAGGTGTCGTCGGAGGGCGGGCAGATCGCCTATCCGAATTTCAGCCTGTATCATGCGACCAAATGGGGTATCGAGGGCTTCATCGAGGCGGTCGCCCTGGAAGTGGCGCCCTTCCACGTCGAGTTCACGATCGCTGAGCCGGGCCCCGCACGAACGGACTTCGGCCGCGGCCTTGTCAGCCCGCCCCCCATGGCCATTTACGACGACACGCCAGCGGGCGAGATTCGCCGGGCCGTCGCGGCCGGCACCTTCGAGGCGAAGGGCGATCCCGACAAGATGGCGCAGGCCATGATCGAGTCGGCGGACCGCAGCCCCGCGCCCAGGCGGCTCGCGCTGGGCAGCGGCACCTATGCTTCGATTCGGGCGGCATTGACCGACCGGCTCGCCGCCCTCGACGCCCAGAAGCACATCGCGCTCTCGACCGACGCCGACGACTGACGCCACGCGCCGCAACTTCG
The DNA here is from genome assembly GCA_051717205.1 of Sorangium sp. So ce1128. Lineage (GTDB taxonomy): Bacteria > Myxococcota_A > Polyangia > Polyangiales > Polyangiaceae > Sorangium. Next base: position 10,329,358 of record CP181432.1, on the reverse strand, counting down.
CCGAACGCAGGAAACCGTTCGCGTGAACTCTCTTCCACGGCGTCGACGACGTCGAGCCGACCTCCCCTCGCCGCCGTCCCATCGTACAGCCACGCTGCACGCGCGGGCTGACCGATCGCACCCCTGCGAGCCGCCCTCGCAGGAATGCGACGATGTAATCCATGATGCATCCGCGCCTCAAAGCGGCCGCGCATCAGCGCCACCTCAATCGGCGACCGTCCCACTCCGCGAATGCTGGCATCCCCCGGAATGCCGCTCCCAAAGCGCGACCGTCGGGCGGTTGCCTCGGCGAGTCCACGAAACACTTGATTCCAGGGCGCCACCATGCGGTCCTATGCTGAGGGGATATTTCGCTCTACCCCGATTGCAAGGAGGTCAGGATGCTCCCACATCGCCATCCACGCTCTCCCAGTTCCCTGCTCATCGCGACCGCCATCCTCGTGTGCCTCGTCGCCGCGCGCCCGGCGGAGGCGGCTCCGCCGTATACCCTCTTCGAGAGCGGCCAGGTCCGACCGCTCGCGCTCTCACCGAACCGCACGCTGCTCCTCGCGGCCAATACCCCCGACAACCGCCTGGAGATCTTTCGCGTCACGGCCGGTGGCCTGGCACACCTCTCTTCCGTCAGCGTGGGCCTGGAGCCCGTCGCCGTCGCCGCGCGCAGCGACAGCGAGGTCTGGGTCGTCAATCACCTCTCGGACAGCGTCAGCGTCGTCGACGTCTCGTTCCCCTCGCGTCCTCGGGTGGTGCGCACGCTCCTCGTCGGGGACGAGCCGCGCGACATCGTCTTCGCAGGTCCCGGGCGCTCGCGCGCGTTCATCACCGCCGCCCACCGGGGCCAGAACGCGCCCTTCGATCCGCAGCTGACCACCCCCGGGGTCGGCCGCGCGGACGTCTGGGTGTTCAACGCGCACGCCGTCGCGAACGACGCGTCGCTCGGAGGTGCGCCCCTCACCATCCTCACCCTCTTCACCGACACCCCGCGGGCGCTCGCGGTGAGCCCGGACGGGGCCTCGGTGTACGCCGCCGGCTTTCACACCGGCAACCGCACGACCGCCGTGCACCGCGTGCTCGTGGAGGAGGGCGGGGGACTGCCGCCGCCGCTCACCAATTTCCTCGGCGAGCCGCAGCCCCAGACATCGCTCATCGTCCAGCACGACGGCGCCCACTGGGTCGACATAGCGGGCCGCAGCTGGGACGACGCGATCAGGTTTTCGCTGCCCGACAAGGACGTCTTCGTCATCGACGCCATGGCCAACCCCCCGCGCCAGCGCCCGGGCAGCGCAGGCTTTTACACCGGCGTGGGTACCATCCTCTACAACATGGCCGTCAACCCGGCGAACGGGAAGATCTATATCTCCAACACCGAGGCGTTCAACCTGGAGCGCTTCGAGGGCCCAGGCACCTTCGCCGGCTCGACCGTCCGAGGACACCTGCACGAGAGCCGGATCACCGTGCTGGGCGGCGGCTCGGTCGTGCCGCGGCACCTGAACAAGCACATCGATTACGCGACGTGCTGCGCTCCCGTGCCCAACCCGGAGAACGCAAAGAGCCTTGCCACGCCGCTCGACATGGTGGTGACCCATGACGGGTCGAAGCTGTACGTCGCCGCGTTCGGATCGAGCAAGATCGGGGTCTTCAAGACGGCCGAGCTGGAGAGCGGCACCTTCACGCCGAGCCTCGCGAGCCAGATCCCGGTCAGCGGCGGCGGACCGAGCGGGCTCGCGCTCGATCAGCCGCGTGGCCGGCTCTACGTGCTCACGCGCTTCGACAACTCCATCTCGATCGTCGACACCGCCGCGCGCGCCGAGATCGCGCACCTCGCGCTCCACAACCCCGAGCCGCCGAGCGTGGTCCGCGGGCGGGTGTTCCTCCACGACGCGAGCTTCACGTCGAGCCACGGCGACTCGTCGTGCGCGAGCTGCCATGTCTTCGGCGATCTCGACAGCCTGGCGTGGGATCTCGGCAACCCGGACGACACCACGCGGACGAACCCCGGGCCGTTCACGAGCATCAACCCGCCGTTCCCCGCCGACACCACGCTGAAGCCGATGAAGGGGCCGATGACGACCCAGAGCCTGCGCGGGCTCGCCAACCACGGTCCGATGCACTGGCGCGGCGACCGCACGGGCGGCAACGACGAGCCCACAGCGCAGCCGGACAGCGGGGCCTTCGACGAGCGCGCGGCGTTCAGGCGGTTCCAGGCCGGCTTCACGAACCTGCTCGGCCGGCACGCCCCCATCCCCGAGGACGACATGGAGGCGTTCACCGACTTCATCCTCCAGGTGACGTATCCGCCGAACCCGATCCGGAACCTCGACAACTCCCTCAACCCCGATCAGCAGGCCGGGCGCGATCACTTCGTCCGCGAGGGCGTCGACGGGACGTTCTCGTGCGCGTCCTGCCACAGCCTGGATCCCGACGCGAACGCCGATAGCGGCGAGCCTTTCCCTGGCTTCTTCGGGACGGACGGCGCGAGCGTCGGGCAGGAGAACGGCCAGAGCTTCAAGAACCCTCACCTGCGCAACCTGTACCAGAAGGTCGGCATGTTCGGCATGGCCCCTGTCCCGAGCCTCTTCTTCCCGGGGGATAACGGCTTCATGGGCGACCAGATCCGCGGGTTCGGGTTCATGCACGACGGCGTGATGGACACGCTCTTCCGCTTCCACCAGGCGATCGGGTTCGAGGAGAGCGGCTTCACGCCGAACGGCTTCCCGCTCGACGCCTCCGGGGAGATCCTGCGCAGGCAGGCCGTGGAGTTCATGCTCGCGTTCGACTCGAACCTCGCGCCGATCGTCGGGCAGCAGGTGACGCTCGGCGCGCACAACGCGGCGGCGGCCTGGCCGCGGATCGACCTCCTCCGCCAGCGCGCCGAGGCCGAGGAGTGCGATCTCGTGGCGAAGCTCCCGTTCTTCCTCGAGGAGGTCGGCCTGCTCTACGCAGGAGGTGGCCAGTTCATCACGGATCGCAGCGCGGCCGCGCCGGTGAGCGATCTCGGGCTGCGCTGGCTGTCGGTCCTCACCGGGCACCCGGTGACGTACACGTGCGTGCCGCCCGGCTCGGGCGCGCGGTCCGGCGTCGACCGCGACAGCGATGGGATCCGCGACGGCGACGAGCGCGACGCCGGCACGGATCCAGCGGACCCGTCGAGCCCCGGGTGAGCGGCGAGCGCCGCGCTCCGGTGCGTGGCGCGGCGGGCGCGGCGCCTCAGCCGCGCCGCGTCCTGCTCATGCACCAGCGCAACGCCTCCTTCAGGCTGCGCAGCGTGCATACCTGCGAGAGATCGAAGCCCAGGCCGACCATCGTCTGAGCGACCGGCGGGCGGATGCCCGTGACCACGCCCCGGCAGCCGAGCAGCGTCAATCCGTTGATGATCTTGATCAGGTGCTGAGCCGTCGTCGGGTCGACCGAATTGATCCCGGTGAGGTCGAGGATGGCGAAGGACGCCTGCCTCTCCACGACGGTCGCGAGCAGCGACTCCATCACCATCGCCGCGCGATCCGCGTCGACCGCGCCGATCAAGGGGACGATGAGCACGTCCTGCCAGACCTCGATGATCGGGCTCGACAGACGCGCGATCGACTCCTGCTGATCCTGGGTCAACCGCAGCTGCTCCCGCAGCTGCTGCTCGACGCGGCGCTGCTGCGAGACGTCCTCGCTGATGGCGCCGACGCCGGTGATCACGCCGAGGACGTCCTTCTGGGGAACGAACCTCGTCCGCCAGATCCTGTCGTCCCGGATCTGCTCGATGTTCGCGATCTCTCCGGAGAGGGCGCGCTCGAAGGCCGCGCGCACCTCCTCCGTGTCGCCGCAGACGTCGAGCACGTGCTTGCCTATCTCGTTTCGCTCGGTCGAGGCGAGCTGCGCGAGCGCCCCGCCCTGCGTCACCACGCAGGTACCGGCCTTGTCGAACGCCCGGATGACGATCGGCATGCTGTCGATGCACGTGCGCAGCAGCTCCGCCTGCGCCGCGAGGGTGACATCGTCGGCCAGGTTGATGCCGAACGTCTGGACGCCTTCGATCTCGCCGTCGTCGCCGCGGCGGGGCGCGTAGTGCACGATCCAGTGGACGCCCTCGTTCACGGTGTCCATGCGGATCGACTCGCCGGCGAGGACGCGCTTGCAGAGATCGAGGACCTGCGAGCCCGCGCCATAGAGCTCGAACATGTTCATCCCGACGAGCTGACCTGGCTTGAGCCCCATGTGGGCGAGCCCGTTGCCGTCGGAGACGTGGAGCGTGCCCGCCCGGTCGCAACACCAGATCACCGCATCCATGGTCCGGAACACGTCGACGAGGATGCGCGCCTGGGTCTCCCACGCCTCGCGATCGGGCTTCACGGCGGCCCAGATCCCCGTGTCGTCGGCCTGCCACAGCGTCCATTGCAGCGGGACGATGTTGCCGCGGGCGTCCACGAGGCGAGCCGCCGCGGAGACGCTGCCTGCGGCGGCACGCGCGGCCTCGATCCGCGCTGACAGCTCGCCGCGATCGCCCTCATGCACGCGCTCGAGGAGCTGCCCGGCCGGACCCACGCGCTGCTCCCAGGCAGGGTTGCAGGCGAGCACCTCCCCCGCGCCGGAGAGCAGCGCGAGCGGCGTGGGCGTGCCGTTCAGCAATGTCTTACATGAGATCGCGGCGAGTTTGTCGTCCATTGCTTTCCTGCAGCAAGACCAGAATCGAGATACTCGGCGCGTCCTCCTCAGGCCTCACGTGACGAGTGAACGAGCGAGCTCGGAGGGCGCCAGACATCAGGTGCGAAGAGGTGGGATGTCGCCCTGATTCCTGGTGCCGAGACGAACAAGCCAGGCGACAAGGCGAGCCGTGTACCGCTGAGTACCATTTGATCCCGCGAGGGTACCAGCTTCATCGCGATGAGCGCGGTGATGGATCGAGGCTTGGCCCAGCCTCGCCCGGGCGGCGAGGGCCTGCTGCCCCGCGGCCTTTCCGATGTGCAACCACCCTTTGCGGCCGAGGGCCGGCAGCGAGCCAGGACAACCATCACAGCGGAGCGGCGAGCAGTCCTCGCCATCCTGATGGATTCGATACCGGTGAATCGCTGTCGGCTCTGGCAAATCACGGAAGCGATGGCGCGTGCGACATGCCTCACCCGGGCATCCGCCGATCGGCGCTGGCAGCTATCGCGGCGATATCATTCAGTTCCTTGCTCTTGCAGCCCCGGCGCGGCGGTGATCACATGCGACCATGTGGGACCACTGCGTCTCCATCGCGGACGCAGATCTTCCAATTTTTACCTACCTGGCGGCTCGGTATAGCAGGATCGCCGAATGAGCGGAACTGGATTGTGGGGGCACACACAGGCCACGGCGTCCCTGGCGGGCAGCGGCGGTCCGGACGATCCGACGGCATCCGCGTGGTGACATCGGTCTCTCGGGCGACGCCATTCCGGAGCTGCGGGCGGGAATGCAGGCGGAGCCGAGGGCGGGGCTGGCCGAGCGCTTCCAGCAAGGCCAGTGAGGGCGACCGGGCCGCGTCCAGCGCGGCCGCAGCGTGCAGCGACGCCGCCGAGCGCCTCGTCGGGCACGCGGTCGGCCAACCGCGCGCTCGCGGCTCCAGCGGGGCACCAGAAAAACCTCATCATTCCAATCACATTGACCCTGTTTGCACATCCGATCCGGGTGTCTTTGAGGTACCCGGGGCCGGGGTGGAAGCGGCGCGATCAGGGGCCCGGAGCGGTGCATGATCGGACCCTCCGGCGGGCGTGGAGACTCGGATTCAGGAAGAGCGATTCCGGGAGGACTGCCTCGTTCGGAGCGGAGGACGGCGCGTGGAGCGAAGGCGGAGCCGCAGGGTAGCGAGGCCGCCGAGGAGGAGGTGCCATGGCGCGCCCCGGGCAGCTGGCGTCATGTGGCAGTGGAAGCGTCCTCCTTCATCCGTGGAGGCGCCAGCGCCGCTCTGCGCATCCGTGGAGCCGCCAGCGCCGCTCTGCGCGTCGGCCACGCCTGTGCTGCTGCTCGCGCTCGTCCCGCCGCTGCTTCCGGTGGTGCCGCTGCCGCTGCTGCTGGCGGTGCCGCCGCCATCGCCGCTGCCGCCAGTCCCGCCCGCGGTGCCTCCGTCGCCATTGCCGTCGGCACCGGCCTCACCGCCGCTGCCGGCTCCGCCGCTGCTGGCGGCTCCGCCGCTCTGCCGGCGGCTCCCCCGCTGCCGGCGGCTCCGCCGCTGCCGGCGGCTCCCCCGCTGCCGGCGGCTCCCCCGCTGCCGGCGGCTCCGCCGCTGCCGGCGGCTCCCCCGCTGCCGGCGGCTCCCCCGCTGACCAGGCAGTCCGGCGCCGCCGTCTACACGCCCGTCTCGGGGTTGTAGACCTCGGCCTCCTCGACGGTGACACCCCAGGTGGGCACGCCCGTGCCGCCCACCACGAGGACCTTGCCGTTCGGGAGCAGCGCGGCCCTGCTGCCTTCACGGTCCGTCAGCATGGATCCAGTGAGCGACCAGGTGTCGCTCGCAGGATCGTAGACCTCGGCGTATGCTCCCGCGCCCCCGGCGACGAGGACCTTGCCGTCCTGCAGCAACACAGCAGTGTGGTCGCTGTGTAGACGCAACATCGAGGCTGCGGGGCTCCACACGTCGATAGACGGATCGTAGAGCTCGCAGGAAACGAGTTCCCTTCCGGAAGCAGTGACGAGGACCCTGCCGTCCAGGAGCCGAGTCGCGGTGTGGCGCGCGCGCTCGACGCTCATCGCTCGTGTCACCAGCGGGACCGCCGTCTCTTCCGCGCAGTCGAGAGCTCCGCGCCCTGAAGCGTCTCCGGAGCAGCCGGCCGTGAGCGCGAGGCTCAAAGGCATGAGCGTGAGGATCAACGCGCGGCGCGCGGCGCGTCCAATGAGGAGGAGTGTGCGCGCTGTACTGAAAGTGCAGCATCGAGGAATATTCTGAGAGCGGATCCATGGCTACACGCTCCGAGCGTTGGCGGACCCGGGAGCCGCACGGAGAGCTGCGGAAGGCAGGCTGCTCCGGCGGCGCGCGCTTCGCGTCTGCGCCTCAGGTGCAGGTTCTTCCCGCCTCATTCATCCAGGGCTACCGCAGGGCTACAGCGACCGCCGGCCACCGCCGCGGCTACCGCAACCCGCGGTTCACCCCAACCTGGGCGGGGTCTCCGGCGCTGGTTCGCCCCAACCTGGGCGCCTCCGTCCCAACCTGGGTGGGGTCTCCGCCCCAACCTGGGTGGGTCTCCGGGGTGGGGTCTCCGCCGTCCCAACCTGGGTGGGATCTCCGCCGCCTCCCAACCTGGGTGAGGTCGCCCCGGGGTGGTGCCTACGCCACGGACGGAATGAGGCGCGCTATCGCTCCGTGCGGGCCGGGCGGTACGTGGCGTCCTGCCGGGCTCATTCGGTGGATGACCTCGGCGCGCGCGTCGATGGAACAGGCTTATCGAGAAAGGCGAGCGGGGGGCGCCGTGGCGTGGCTCAGCCAGGAACGCAGCCCTGGCAAACTTCGCGCTTCGTCAGTGCGGCACGAAGACGTTCTGCTGGTGGGTCAGCTCCTTGAAGACGAACTCGACGAAGGCGTCGGCCGAGACGAACCCCTTGCCGAGCTCATCGTATTTCGCGAGCACCTTGGCCTCCTGGATCTGCTTCAGGGTCCGCTTCTTCTTCACCTCGGCCTCGATGAGCCTCACGCAGTCCTTGAGCGCGGCCGAGAGCTTCTTCATGTCCTCGACCCCGGAGACCTTGCCGTGCCCGGGGATCACCTTCACGTCAGCCGGCAGCTCCTTCACCATCCTGTCGATCGCGGCGATGAGCCCCTTCACGCTGCCGCCGCTCACGAGGTCGACGAACGGGAAGCCATAGGTGACGAAATCGTCGCCCATGTGAACGACGTTCGACTTCGTGAAATAAACGACGGTATCTCCGTCGGTGTGCCCGCTCGGGATGTGGATCGCGCGGATCTCCTCGCCGTTCAGGTGAAGGGAGACCTTGTCCTGGAACGTCAGGACCGGGAGGACCTCCTTCGGCGCCGGCGGGATCGCGTCGATCGTCTTGTCGCCGACAGTGGCCTTCGGGCCGCCGCTCACGAGGCGCTTTCGTACGTTCTCGTGCGCGACGATGGGGGCACCGGCGCCGAAGATCGCGTTGCCGCCGGTATGATCGAAGTGCCAGTGCGTGTTCAGGACGAACCGCACCGGGCGATCGGTGATGCCCTTGAGCGCCGCTTTGATCTTGGGCGCGAGGGGGGCGAACTGATCGTCGACGATGATGATGCCGTCGTCGCCCACGGAGACGGCGATGTTCCCGCCGGAGCCCTCGAGCATGTAGACCGCGCCGGCGACCTTCTCCGCCTTGATCTCGACCTTGGCGAACTGGTCGTCAGCAGCCGGCGGCGCGGCCGCGGAGGCGCTCGCTGCAGGAGGAGCGCTCGATGTAGGCGGCGCGGGGGCTGCGCTCGCCGAGACCGTGGGGCTCGGCGGCGCCGGGGCCGGCGCCGGCGGTGGTACAGGCGGGGGAGGGGCGCCGCAGCCCGTGAGAAATCCAAGAAGCCCGAGGAGTGCAATGATCGTCTTGCGCATGCTTGTTCTGTCTGGACGAATTCTTCCAGCCAAGCCTGGACGTCAAGGGGGCGTGAGCGTGGGCTGCGTCCCGTTACCAGGCCGGGAGCGATGCGCGACGTGTCGGGTACTCCAATTTGTGGGCACGCTCACGTATGGGCACCTCGATCTGGGCTGGATCGAGGGGCTGCGCAGCGCACCGCAACCTGGGCCCGGGGCACCTCAACTCAACCTGGGTCGGGTTGCTCAACCTGGGTCGGGTCGGGCGGGGGGCGCAGGGAACCTCCGGGCACCTCAATCTGGGCCGGATTGCTGGGCCCGGGCGGGCACCTCAACCTGGGTCGGGCGGGCACCTCAACCTGGGTCGGGTCGCTGGGTCGCCCGCGTACCCTGGGTCTGCCCCATCCATCCTCCGGATACGGCGGATGCGGCAGGAGCGCGGCACCATCGCGGGATGCTGCTGTCGGTGGATTCCGCGCTGGTCATGCCGCGTCGCTGGCAAGGTCGATCAGCCCGCCGTGCTGCTCCGGCTCCTGGCGGGCTGGCCCCGATCAGAAGCAGATCCCGAACTCGGTGTAGCCGATTTCGGTGCAGATCCCGCCGCTGGCGCACGACGACCCGAGGCTGCTCGACGGGCAGAGCTCGATGCAGATGGCGCCCGTTCCGTCAAGGTCGCCGCACAGCGCATTGGCCACGCACCACCGGGAAGGGTCGTCACAGGCGCCTCCGACCGGGATGTCGCCTTCCGCGAGGCAGAGCGGCTCTCCCTCGACCACCTCTCCAGGAACACACCACTCGCCGCCGCTGCAGCCCGCGCCGAACGGCGTGCACACACCGCCGACCTCGGTTACCTCGATGGAGATGTCGAGCTGACCATCCCCGATGGTGATGACCGTGCCGTCCGTCTGGAACTGGTACACAAGCGCCGTGGTGGCCCCGTCGTGAATGGTGAATAGCGCAGGATTACCGGAGACGAGCGTCGCCTGCACGGGCACGAACGTGCCGCCGTCGTCGCGCTCCAGGACCCAGCCCGACTCCAGGAAGCTCGTATAATCGCCGACGGGCAACGCCGCCGTGAGCGCCGTCTCGCCCGGATTGTCCGAGCTGCTGAGATAGGTGAAGATCGGCCCCTCCAGGGCGAAGACCGCGTTGCTCAACCGGTACACGCGTCCGTTGGTCTGCGTCACCAGGGACATGCTCGCGCGGCCGGTGATCTCCGCCTCCTCCGCGCCGTCCGGACCGCTGGTACATGCCGGAAGGAGCGGCGCTGCCGCAAGAAATGCCGCGAACCCGAGCTTGACAAGTGCTGATCGCCTCAATTGGGACCTCCTGGGATGGAAAGCACCGCCGAGCATAACGGAGGTCAAGGACGCGGGAGCACGCGAAGCAGGAATCGGATCGTCCGGACGGCGCCATCCCGGCCACAAGCTGATCGCTCACTCCTGAGGGGGTGAGCCGCCGTGACCCATCGCCTCCGAGCGGGGCGCGTCGGGCTCGAACGCGCCCCGCTCGGCCGCTGGCGCCTGGGCCGCTCGCGGCGCCGGGGACCAGCCCACGATCTGCGCACCCGTACACTGCACGTACTCGACCGGCCGCGGCGCGTTCTTCCACTGTTCCAGCGCCTTCGGCGTGGGGCCGACCATCGGGATCGCCTGCTCGCGGGCGCTCAGGTCATTGACGATGTGGGGCGTCGCTCCGGCGAACACGTAGGTGAGCTCGAGATTGCCCGCCACGTACTGCGGAGCAAGCCCGGCCAGCTTCAGATTGGCGGCGGTGACCGTCCTCGCCGCCGCCTCATCCACCTGTCGTATCGACTCGACCAGCTCACGCCGGGCCGCCTGCACGAGCGTCGCGGGCGGGTGCTTCGCATCGACGAGCGTGGGGTGCTTGCCGTCCGCGAGGTGCGTGATCACGAGCGTCACCGCCGCCGCGATCACAGGCTGCCCCATGGCAGGTGATTGCTTCCCGAATGCAACGGTCGAGGTCACCCTGGACAGCACGGCCGGGCATGCGGCTCGTCATCGCGCAGGAATGGCCGTCGGCGAGGAGCGCGAACATGGTAACCTCGTCGAAGCACCTGTGAGCGGTCTCCACGGATGAGGAACGAACGCGAGTCCTTCGCCGGCATGGCGGCCTTCCTCGCCTCGGTCGAGGAGGGATCGTTCTCCGCGGCGGCGGAGAAGCTCGGGCTCACCCCGTCCGGGGTGAGCAAGCTCGTCTCCCGGCTGGAAGAGCGCCTCCGGGTGCGGCTCCTCCAGCGCACGACGCGCCGGATGCAGCTCACGCAGGTCGGCAAGGCGTATTACGAGCGCGCCCGGCGCATCTTCGAGGAGCTCGACGCGCTCGAGCGCGAGGTCGAGAGCCACGACGACGCGCCGCGCGGGACGCTCCGCGTGACCGCGCCCACCGTGCTGGGCCATGTCCGCGTGCTCCCGCTCGTCCTGTCGTTCCAGGACATGTTCCCGGAGGTGAAGGTCGAGCTCCTGCTCAACGACAGGGTGGTCGATCTCGTCGAGGAGAGCATCGATGTCGCCATCCGCATGACGGCGAGCCCGCCGCTCTCCTTCGTGGCGCGCAAGCTCGGCGACGACGCGCGCGTGCTCTGCGCCAGCCCGGCTTACCTGTCGCGCCGCGGGCGCCCGAGCCGCCCCCGCGACCTCGCTGATCACGATTGCATCGTCTTTCTCGCCGGAGGCGCGGTCGACGACACGTGGCGGCTCAAGCCCGACGCCCGCTCGGGCGCGGTGGAAGGCGTGCGCGTGCGCGGCCGGTTCCAGGCGAACAACACGCTATCGCTCCGCGAGGCAGCCCTGAGCGGGCTCGGGATCGTCAACCTCCCGAGCTACCTCGTCGGCGACGATCTCCGGTCCGGCCGGCTCATCGCCGTGCTGGAAGGCTTCGTTCCGGTCGAGCGCGCCATCTATGCGGTGTACCCGCAGGCGCCCTTCGTGCCTGCGAAGGTGCGTGAGCTCGTCAGGCACCTCGCCGAAGGGTTCGCGCCCAGCGCGCGCGACGCTGCCTCTGCCGCTCGACCGGCCTCCCGGCAGAAGCCGCGATGATCTCGCCCTCGTGACGGCGGCTTACAGGCGGGCGACAACTGCCCGCGGCCGGGTGAAGGTGAGGGGCTGGGCTCCGGACGCTCGCAGCGTGGCGGGCCAGGGGATGTGATCTCGTGTTCGGGACGATGAGCGAGCGCCGCGACCTCTGGGCGTCGCGGCCGGTCACCATGAAATCGAGGCTGAGCTCACGCGAGCGTCGCGCGGCGCGCACGCTGCTACTGCGCTCTCCGCATCGGTCAGGTCGCTGGGCGTTCAACCTGGTCGGGCGCTGACTAGTGAGGAGAAGCGGGCGATCAGGTTGGCGAACTCTTGCTGGACGACCTCGCTCAGCGGCCCGAACGAGACACCTTCCGACATGCGGAAGTCGCGCACCCAGACGAGCTCCGTGCGGTTGCCGCAACGGCGGAGCGTCAAGGTAGATTCGAGCTCCTCGATCCCGAGAGACGGCTCGATGAGCCGATACTGGAATCGGTGTTCTTGCTGATCGCGATCCACGATGAGCAACCGAATCAGGCCACCGTCGAGGATGAAGTTGAGCTCGTCACCGACGGACTTGCCGTTGCCCACGACCCAGTGCAGGTCGGTGGCATTCGGCAGCGCGATCTCGAAGAAGGTCTCGAGAGAACCCAGCTTGGCCCAGACTTTACCGACCGGAGCATCGAGCAGGACCTGTTGTTCGGAGCGATAGCGGTCCGGCCCGGTGTTGGTGATGACAGATTGCGTGGGGAGCTCGCACGCCAGCGCGACAGACTGTTCAGCCGTTTCCTCGGCAGTCGCCTCCAGCGCGCAACCCGCGATCAGCAAGCTCCCGCCCACGATACCAGCCGTGCAGGCTGCGTTCTTCAGTCGTGAAATCACTGCTAGACTCCCTTCGATCTCGATCGTCTGCACCATCGTGCCGTCAGCGGTCACGCGTGCGCCTGTACCGGGTACGGTCCCTGGCCACATCGCAAGGCGCTCCATGGCAGCGCGCGTATATCCGGTGAGCTTTTCCCGGCAATCAAGAAAGCTGGTGCGAACGATAACATCAGAAAAGCGTCGTGCAACACCTGAACGCCTGATAGGTCGGGGTCGGGTCGCCTCGATGCCAACCTGGGTTGGGTCATCGACGTCAACCTGGGTCGGGTCGCCCCCACCACCGGGTCGCCCCCACCGCCGCTATGACGAGCGCGAGGATCGCCAGCGGCACCCCTGCCGCGAGCACGCTGGCGGCTCGCCGCGAGGCGAGGACACGGGCGGCGCGGCGAGGATGCGGATCCTCTGTACGAGGGCCGCGGTCGCCGCAAGGAGGCGATGATCACAGCCCCTTACACAGCTTTACCGGGACGGCTGTAACCTGATGTAATCGGCGGAAGGCGGGGCTCCCGGTCCAGCCTGGCGTCGGCGGGGCAGGGAAGGGCAGCACGGCTGCTCCGCGCGTGGCGAGTGCCTGGTCGAGCGCCTCGCGGAGAGCCCCCGCGGGCTCCTAACCTGGGTCGGGTGGCCAACCTGGGTCGGGTGGCCACTCGCCAGGGAGCAAGTGGACGGGTGGATCGTCATCATCGAGCTGCACGGCCTCGAGGAGCTCGCGCGCGCCGGGGTCCCGTTCATCACGGTCGGCACCCGCCCCGCTGAGATCGACTGCACGGCCGTGATCCCGGACAACCGCGGCGGCATCCGGAAAGCGGTGCTCCACCTGATCGGGCACGGACACCGGCGCATCGCGTTCGTCGGCAACTTCGCCGCGTACGACGTGCGCGAGCGCCGCGACTCCTACAAGGACACGCTCGCCGAGGCAGGTATCCCCTTCGACCCCGATCTGGTCATCCCGTGCGACAACAACTTTTACAGACGGGGACGCGCCACGGTCGCGCTCCGGGGGACGCTCCTCGGCGCGGCGCTCGAGCGCGACGCGCTGCTTGAGTCGCTGTCGGCGCAGCACGCCGACCTGCAGAAGGCCTATGCGATCGAGCGCGCGCTCTCCGAGACGGTGCGTGAGCTGGGCTGTCCCATCCTCCCGCTCCTCCCCGGCATGCTGCTCGTGCCGCTGACAGGCATGTTCGACGGCGGCCGCGCCCAGCAGGTGCTCGAGAAGGTGGCCGAGGGGGTGAGCCGTCACGAGGCGCGCTGCGTGCTGATCGACATCACGGGCGTCCCGTTCGTGGACGCGCAGGTCGCCCACCTGCTGGGCATGACCAGCCGCGCGGCTGCCCTGCTCGGCGCGCGGGTCTACCTGGTCGGCGTCCGCCCCCGAGCTCACGAAGCGCCTCGTCGACGTCGATCTCGGCGATCTGGCCACGTTCGCCTCGCTGTCGACGGCGCTCCAGAAGCTCGCGCCGGCCGGGGGGCGCGCGCTCCAGGCGAGGCCGCGCTAGGCGCCGCCGAGGGCAGCGCCAGCCCTGCTGCCAGCGAGCTGCCTTGCTCGCTAGCAGATCCCGCAAGGACCATAGGCCGCTACCATGCAGCCGACGATCATGTCGCCGCCGGGATAGCGGCACACGCAGCAGTTCTTCTCGACGGTCCGGTAGCCGCTGCAGGTGCGGCAGCAGCGCTCGCAGAAATCCATGAACTGCGTACCGCAGCCGGGCTCGGTGCAGGTGAAGAGCTGCGCCGCTGCCGCCTCCTCGCCCGGGGCGCGGACGAGCGCCAGGTTCTCTGTCCTGGACCGCAGCCCGTCCACGCTATACGCGATGAACACGTCATCCATCTGGTGGATCGCCTGGGTCCGGATCTGCGCTTTCGCCCGGTACAGGTAGGCGATCGTGCCGCCGCCGACGACCGGGAACGTCACACTCCAGTCCGCGTCACCCTGGGGCGTGGCGTAGAGATACACGTCGGCTGTCTCGCTGTCGATCGTCGCGGTCGCGAGCAGGTTCATCACGTCCCTGCTCTTCAGCGCGCGGCGGCGGAGCTCCGCGGCCTCTTCACCCTGGAGCAAGGTGGGCTTCCCCAGCGCGCTCGAGCCGGCGTCGGCTGTCTCGCGGGCAGCGGCGGGCGCGGAGGTGATCCCGAGGAGCAGGCCGGCGGTGATCGCCGCGTTGCTCTGCGGAAACCCGCGGCGGCCCTGATCTGCGCGCTCGAAGGCGTGGCTGGCTTGCTGCACGAGCTTCGCGATCTGCCATGTGCGGCGAGGGCCGAGCGCTGCGAGGATGTGCAGCCGCATCGCGACGCCGCGCAGGACCCGCACCTCTTCGCCCTCGATCTCCAGGAGCAGCGGCTCCCACGCCCAGCCGGGGGCCGCGCGATCGAGCTGCGCCTGCATCGCGGGCGAGCGCAAGCTCTCCGCCGTCAACCAGCCCTCCGCCGCCTGCGCGATCTTCTGGGCCAGCCCGGTACACACCGCGCAGCCCGAGTCGAACAACAGATGTCGCTTCGTCATGATTAAATTCCTTCGCTTGGATGTCAGCCGTCCGTCCGTGGAGCTCGCGCGGCCTCAGCCGGTCGGCTTTGGCCGGAGCAGGTCAACGCAGATCGACTTGGGCTGGTTGCACGCGGCGACCGCGGCGTCGTCGCTCCCGCGCTGCGCGAGGTAGCCGCAGCCGATCGAGGCCAACACGGCCAGGGCGATCCCGAGCATCTTCATCCGCTGGCTTGCTTGCATGGTGCCTTTCCTCCTCCTGTGGACCATCGCTGCTTCGATGCCGAGCGCGCCAGAGGACGGAGCGTCCTCGCGCGCCTCTGGGTGGCAGCGTTCTCCCGGTCCGACTCCCGCTTTCGCAACACCTGTGCCGGCGGGGGCGGCGCGCGATCATGCCCCCGTTCGGCGAGGGCTGCGAGCGCCTGGAAGGCGGCGCGGCGACCGCTCCCTGTCCCGTCGGGATCCCGGAGGACGTCGACATAGGCAATCGGCGCTACCTCGCGGACGTGGAAGCGGGCGTCTCGGTGGGTATCGTCCTCTTCGGCGGCGAGAGCGCAGGACTGCTCGACGCGCACTTCTTCCGGATGATCGACGGCACCATTCGCAACGTCCACAGCATGACCGTGAACAGCTCGTTCACGACGACGGGCTGGCCGACGGCACCTTAGCGCGTGGCCTCGGTGGCCGTGCAGCCGGCCTCGTTCCCGGCCGCGGCGCTCAGCGCGGGGAAAGGAGCCAGGCGCGGGCGGCGTCGATGTCGTCGAACTGCGCCTGGACGAGATCCTGGTCTTCGAACCTGGAAACGGCCCGCGTCAGCGACATGCGCGCCACCGCCGAGTGCGGCAGAACGTAGGCTATCTGGCGCACCCCCAGCGCCGCCGTGCGCGGGAGCCAGCTCTCGTTGGCCCACCGCTGGTCGTCCTGCGAGGTGGGCCCGGCGCGGCGGCAATCCCCGAGGCACCGGGTCGCCTTCCTCTTGCGGACGAGATCGAGCGCCGTATCGAGCGACGAACGCAGCTCCTTGCTGTCAGCGAACCCCTTCCACTCGACCAGCACGGCCTGAACGTCGGCATCCCAGGAGATGGTGACCCAGCGCTCCTCCAGGTGGATCAAGCGTTCCTCCTACCTCCACCATTCTAGCCGGAAAGTCCGCCGATGTCACCGGCGTCGGGGCCGCCCGTCGCCGCCCGGATCGCCGACGCTCCTGGGCCGCCGCGCCAGGGCCGGCCGCGGGGCGGGCGCCCGCTGGCCGGCAGAGGTTCTGTACTCCCCGGGGCTACGGCGCGCGTCGCCGCTCACTCGGCGCGCACGTTGTCGATCTGGAAGGTGCCGCCCTTCAGGTAGACCCAGATCCCGGTGACCTGGGTGAGGTCCAGCTCCCGACAGCCCGCTGCCTCGGGGGGCCGCCGTCCCGGAGCCTGG
This sequence comes from Sorangium sp. So ce1128, assembly GCA_051717205.1. Classification (GTDB taxonomy): domain Bacteria; phylum Myxococcota_A; class Polyangia; order Polyangiales; family Polyangiaceae; genus Sorangium. The sequence continues at coordinate 10,313,045 of CP181432.1, read as the reverse complement.
GAGATCAGCGAGCGCCGTGCACGGGCGCGCCAAACGGAGCGCCGGTCATGCCGCCGTCGACCACGATCTCGGCCGCAGTGACGTTGGAGGACTCGTCGCTTGCCAGGAACAGCGCGACCGCGGCGGCCTCTTCCGCCTCGCCCATCCGTCGCAGCGGGATCGTTGTGGCGGCGAGGCTGGTCTCGCCGACCGGGGTCGCGCCGCTGATGCCGGCGTTGGCGAAGACGATGTCGAGCTTGCCAAACGCCTCCACCGCCCGCGCGACAGCTCGCTCGATCGACGGGACGTCCTGCACGTCGGCCTGGACGGCGAGGCAGCTCGGGCCCAGCTCGGCCGCCGCGGCGTCGAGCGTCCTCTGGCTGCGGCCGGTGATCGTCACCTTCGCCCCTTCGGCGACGAACAGGCGCGCCGTCGCGAACCCGATGCCGCCGTTACCGCCGGTGATGAACGCAGTCTTCCCCTTCAGTCGCATGATGCTCTCCCTGTGAGATGTCCAATGCTCGCGGAGCCGCCGGCAGGGCTGGCCCCGATCCTTCGCCGAGGAGGGGCGCCCGTCACACCGCCGCGCCGGGCTGGAAGCGCGCGGCCGGCTTGCTGTGCGAGAGGTTCGGCCCCAGCGCCTGGCGAGCGCTCTCGTAGCGCTCCCAGTCCGCTGCATCTGGCAGCGAGGGGATGGTCACGAGCTCGCCCTGGTCGAGGCCCGCGAGCGCGGCGCGGACGATGTCGTGCGCGCTCATCACGATCGCCTCCGGGAGCGTGTGGACCGGCGCACCGGCGGTGTCCCAGAAGTCCGTTCGGGTCGCGCCCGGCGCGCGACCACGCACTGGTACTTCGCGCGCGCGTTGCAGCAGCAGCACCCGGGGATCGCCGTGGATCACGACCGCATCTTCATCGTCGACGGCCCGATCTGGACGTCGGCCGGCATGAGCGCCGGGATCGATCTCGCGCTGGCGCTGGTGGAGGCGGACCTGGGCGTCGAGGTCGCCCGGATGGTCGCGAGGAAGCTGGTCGTCTATCACCGGCGCGCGGGAGGCCAGTCGCAGTACTCGGCGTTGCTGGACCTCGACGCGAGGTCCGATCGCGTCCAGACCGCGCTGGCCTACGCGAGGGAGCACCTGAGCGCCGACCTGTCCGTCGACGCGCTGGCGCGCGCCGCGCACCTCAGCCCTCGCCAGTTCAGCCGCTTGTTCCGTGAAGAGACCGGGCAGTCGCCGGCGAAGGCCGTCGAGCGGCTGCGCGTGGAGGCCGCGCGGCTGATGATGGAGTCCGGCCGGTTCTCCGTCGACGAGGTCGCGCGCGAGAACGGCTTTGGCAACCGTGAGCGCATGCGGCGATCGTTCGTCCGGGCCTTCGGGCAGCCGCCTCAAGCGCTCCGTCGCGCGGCCGGTTGACCGCCGAGCGCTTCCTGTCCGGGAGGCTTCAGGACCTGCGCTTCGATCGAGCGCGTCGGCCGAGCGCGTGGGCCACGCCGGCCTCCAGCGTCCCGAGCGTGGTGATCCCGCTCAGGTCGGTCCCGATCTCGACGAGGGCGCGCGCGACCTCGGGCGAGATGCCAGTGAGGATGATCTCCGTGCCCAGCAGGCGGGCCGCTCCGGCGGTCCTGAGCAGGGAGCTCGCTACCTGCTCATCCATGCTCCGCACGCCGGTGGTGTCCAGGATGGCCACCGCGGCCTGGTGCGCCGTGATGCCCCGGAGAAGGGTCTCCAGGATCTGCTCGGATCGGACGCTGTCGATGGTGCCCACGAGCGGCATCACGACCAGCCTGTCGGCGAGCGGGATGAGGGGCGTGGAGAGCTCGCGGATCGCCCTTTGCTGCGCCGCGATGAGATCTTCCTGCAGACTCTGCCGCTCCTCTTCGACGCGCCGCTGCTCGGTCAGATCGCGGATGATGGCGCCCTCGGCGTCGATCTGCCCGTCCTCGTCACGGATGGGGAATGTCGAGATCTCGCCCGGGAAGGTGCTCCCGTCGCGGCGGCGGCAGGTGGCGATGGCGCGGACCGCGCCGGGGGACGCGCCCTCCTGGCGGTGCGCGCCGAGGCGCGCCAGGCTCTCGTCGTCGATCAGCTCCAGCAGCGGAGTCCCGACGCCCTCCTGGCCGTACCCGAACATGCGGCGGAACGCCGGATTCGCGTACGTGATCTGGCCGCGCTCGGCGACCACGATGCTGTCCGGCGCGTTCTCGGCAAGGGCGAGGAAGGTGCGCAGCCTGCTGTTGAGCGACTGCACCTCCTGCTGTGAGCGCAGCTGCGCAGTCACGTTCATGCCATGGAAGACGATCCCGAAGATCTCTCCGCTCTCCCGGCGGAGGGCGGAGTAGTGGAACGTGAGGAAGATTTGCTCCGTGGCGCCCGGGAACGTGAAAGGGACGTTCGTGGCGACGAGGGGCTCGCCCGTTGCGAAGACACGATCGAGCGCCGCGGCGATGCGCGGCCCGAGCGGCGGCGGGATGACGTCGATCAAGCGCCTGTCGACCGGCTCATAAGAAGGCTCGAGGGCGCGCCACGCGGCGTTCACGATCTTGAACACGTGCTCCGGGCCGGTCATCACCCCGATCGCGGCGGGCATCTCCATGATGGCCGTGCGCAGCTCGTCCCGCTCCAGGCGCGCCTCGTCCCGCGCGCGTTTCAGCGCCGCGAGCTGCTCCCGCAGATCGGCGAGCTCTGCCGTGAGATCCTCGACGGATGTCATGCGCCAGCTCTATCACAACGCCGCAGGGCGCGAGCGCGCAAGCAGCGTATCCGGGTGACCACGGCGACCGGCGCCTCGCGCCTGTCGGTGGGATATGCGTCGCCGCCGCGGTGGCGAGGTCGGAGACCGCGCCGCTGCCGGTGGGCTTGCCGCGCACGCCCTGACACGAGATCACCTCGGGCCGGACGTGGCAGCTTGCCTGGTTCCTCCTGCGCTCGCTCCTCGTCTCCGGCAGGTGCCTGAACAGCGAGGTGGCCGTCTCGGTGATCGGCGCGAGCCGCCGCGCTCGCGGGGAGAGGCGCCGTCGACGGGCGCAGGACATGGGCCGAGGCGCGCTCAGCCCTCCCAGCGGAGGCGCTGCCCGGAGGCGGAAGCCTCAGCGATCGTGTGGACCAGGCGATGGAGCTTCAAGGCGTCGCGGAACGTCGGCGCGAGCGAGGTGCCTTCCGCGAGATCCCTCGCGAAGGCCGCATAGACGTGCGCTATCTGATGCGCGTCGTCGGACAGGCTCGATCTCGGGGTCCAGAGCAGGTGCTCGGGCGTCGGGATCGGCTGGAGCGGCTGTCCGTCCCCGCGGGCGCCCGAGATGCTCAGATCATGAGACAGCACGAGATCGCCCTCGGTGCCAGTGAGGGTGCAGCTCATGACAGGGCCATTTCGTTTTCCGGTCTCGAAATGGGCCGACAGGACCGCGCCATTCGCGAGCGTCCCGGAGATGAGCGTCTGGTCCGGCGCCGTCACCGCCAGGACCTCGCCCGTCTCGATCAGCGTCATCTCGTCGAGCTGGCGGGCGACGACGCTGGACAGGCTCTCGAATTCGCCGACCGCGGCGAGCACGGTGTCGAGGAAGTGCGCGGCGAAGATCGTGAGCACGTTCGCGCCGCTCTTCGCGTCGGCCGAATACGCGTCGGAGCGCGAGCGCCGCGCGCCGGCGAGCGGCGTCGCGACGTGGATCGTCACCGAGCGCAGCTTGCCCACGTACCCTCCGGCGATCAGCTCGCGCAGGTGGCGCACGCTCGGCGCGAGGCGCCGCTGGAGCCCGATCAGGGTGCGAACGCCGGCGGCCTCGGCGGCTCCGGCCAGCTCGGTGGCCTCGGCGAGCGAGACGCCGAGCGGCCACTCGCAGAACACGTCCTTCTTCGCGGCGACGGCGGCGCGGACATGGCGCGCGTGCTCGGGCGCGCGGACGGAGACGACGACGAGATCCACGTCGGGGTGCTCGATCAGCGGCTCGGCGCGGTCGAACGCGTGGCGCGCCCCGAAGCGCCGCGCGCTCTCGTCCGCGCTCGCCTGCCTCGTGGTGCTCACCGCCGCGATCTCGTACGCATCGAGCGACGCGAGCGCTGGCAGGTGCGTCGCCAGCGCCCAGCCCCTGTCCGGGCTCGCTCCGATGATTCCGACGCGGATCTTGTTGGGGTCTCTCGTGCCGCTCATGAGCTCTCCTTGACGGGCCTCCGAGTTAACCGGAGGTTGACTCCGTTTGCATACGGAGGGTTCCTCCGTTTCGCAATGCTGCCGTGCGGATTTCTCCGGAGAGGCGCCTCTCCGCTCGAAGGAGGCGCTGCGCGGGGGCGCGCGGCGCGACCGCGAGCGGGTCGTTGTCACCGCCGGCGGGGTTGTTGTCGGAGCGCGGCGCCTGCGCGCGCTGCCGCCGGCCGCTGGTCGCGACGGAGGGCTGCATGGCCGCGATGGCGTGCCGCGCGGTCGCGATGGCGTGCCGCGCGGTCGCGATGGCGTGCCGCGCGGTCGCGATGGCGTGCCGCACGGCCGAGCAGCGGCGGTGAGCGCGCCGGAGGCGCGCGGTGGGCGTCAGGTGACGGCGGCGCTGGGTCTCGCCGGCGCGGAGCGACGCCGCGCTCCGCCGAGCGGGCTCACGGCGCGTCGAAGCGATACGGGGTCGCCCGCGCCGATGCGCGCTGGCCGAACTCGTCGCAGAAGGCCGTCAGGGAGCGATAGCCGCTCGTGGCGAGCACCTTCCGGAAATCGAGGTGCGTGACGAGGCAGAACGTGCAGACCTCCAGGAAGCTGAGGTCGCGGTCCTGGGGCAGCGCTGCGCGGGCCGCCTCGATGTTGTCGTCGAGCCAGGTGAGCATGTTGAGCAGGCTCGTTTGCAGCTTCGTGAGCTGCGCGTCGTCCTTGGGCGTCCCCGCGAGCTGGCTCATGATGAGCGTGACCTCGGTGGCCATGGCTTGCGTGGCGAGCTCCTGCGCGTTCGCCGCCCGCGCCTCGGTGAGGTGCTCGGGCCAGACCACGTGCCGCTTCGTTGACGCCCGGCGCGCGAGCTCGCGGCAGATGTTGAGCGCGCCGAACCACGTGGCCGCCCCCGTTCGCAGGATCGGCAAGCGGAGCGCGGGGTTACCCGCGAAGTCCGCGGCGTTCACGGAGCGCAGGTCGGGGACGACCTCGAAGGCGTAGGCGACCCCGAGCTCCGAGGCGAAGATGCGGGTAACGCGCGTGAAGTGGGAGCTCGAGCGACCGACGAGCGTGGGGGTGTGGCCAGGATCGGGTGTGGGCTCGGTCACCTGATCCCACTACCACAAGCCCCGGCGCGCGGGCCGGGAAGGTCGACGGCCATCGGGGAGGGGCCAGCGGCGGCGGCTCGACCCAGGTTGGGGACGGCGGCAGCGGCGGCCCGACCCAGGTTAGGGATGCGGCGGCCCGACCCAGGTTGGGGACGGCGGCAGCGGCCCGACCCAGGTTGGGGACGGCGGCGGCCCGACCCAGGTTGGGGACGGCGGCAGCGGCCCGACCCAGGTTGGGGACGGCGGCAGCGGCCCGACCCAGGTTGGGGCCAGCGGCGGCCGACCCAGGTTGGGGACGCGGCGGCGACCGGAAGCTGCGCCGGGTGGTGACGCGACCCAGGTTGAGGTTCTCGCAGGGCCGATGAGCTCAGCTCGAGCAGTCGACCATCACGCCCGTCTCTGCATCTCCGGTACAGGCGCATGCCGCGTCAGTCTCCTGGATGCAGCTGCAGTCCGCGGCGTAACCTCGCTCGAACCACGAGCAGAACCCATCGATCCGGTTGGCCAGGGTCGTGTCGCTCAACCAGGGTCGTGTCGCTCAACCAGGGTCGTGTCGCTCAACCTGGGTCGGAGGGGGATCCCCGGCGATCCGGGCGAGCCTTTCCCTCCAGAGGTGCTCTCTCAGAAGCTGCCCACCACCTGCACGCCGAGGCCGTCGCGGCCGAGGCGGGCGGGCAGAGCGCCGACGAGGCGCGGCCGGGCGCGTGCGACGTCCTCGCGCACGAGCGTCGTCTTCGGGAACAGGATCCCGCTCGCGAGCATCGCGAGGCCCGCCGCCTGCAGGATGCCGTCGACCACGAAGAAGCCCGCCGCTCCGCCTCCGCTCACCTGCGCCGCGTGGATCAGCGGACCGGCCACAGGAACGACGAGCAGCTCCTCGCCGGCAATAGAGCCCGAAACCGACATGGTCGTGTAGGTGATACCGAAGATGGTCGCTCCCGCGGTGATCAGCCCGCGACGCACGCTCGTGTCGAGGCGATAGCCTGGTCGGATCGGGGCGCCCTCCTTGTAGTCGAGCACGATCGGGTCCGCCGCGGTGAGCACGGGGCGCGCCTTCACCGCCTTGAGGGACGCGTCGACGACCTGGCCCGCCTTCACGGAGATCGCGGTCGGCGGCGTCCCGAAGCCGTCGGGTCCGGACAGCACGATCACGTGCGTGCCCGGCTCGACCTTGCCCTCCCAGGGGGTCCTGCCCACGTGCGCGCCGTCCAGCGCGACCTCGAGCCTCTTGCCCGTCTTCTCGGAGATGCGCACGCGCCCGCGCGTCTCGATGGCCTTGAGGCTCGCGGCGACGCGCGCCGTCTGTCGGCCGAGGACCTCGACGCGCGCCTCGAACGGCTCGAACCCGTCCTTCTGGATCCGCACGGCGTGCGCGCCCGCCGCGACGCGCAGCGGGGCCGAGAGCGGCAGCTCGGCGCGGCGCTGGCCGTCGACGGTGACCACCGCGCCGGGCGCGCCGCCCTCGATCGCGATCGCGCCGACGAGCTCACGCAGCCGCTCCACCTCGGCGAGCGCTGCCTCCTTCGCGTCGGCCGGGAGCACGTTCCCGAAGTCGGAGAGGAGCGACTCGAACATCTCGAGCGCCTCGGTGGTGCGCCCGAGCTTCTGCAAGCAGCGCGCGGCGACGGAGGTGGCCCCCCACGTCGGGTAGAGCCGCCGCGACTCCAGAAACTCGGCCGCAGCGGCTTCCCACGCCTCGGCCCTGTACATTCGGAGGCCGCGCTCGAAGCGGGCTTCGGCCTCGGCCTTCGCGTCGGCAGTGGCGGCGGTGGGCGTGCTGGCCGCGGGCTCCGTGCGTCCGGCGTCCTGCGCGAAGAGCGGCGCCGCCCGCGCGGCAAGGAGGAACGCGGCGACCGAAGCGACGCGTCGAGGAGAGCAGATCCGGTTTCGCATGGTCGAGGACGCGACGCCCGCAGCTTACAGGAACCCTGTCCCTTTCCCGCAACCTTGTGCGTGCGCGGCCAGCTACTCGAACGTGCTCGGGACGAGCGGATCCGCCGGCGGTTTCGGCGGCTCCGGGGCCGCCTTCTCCGCGGCCGGTCGGCGTGGCGGCTGCGGTCTGGCGCTCGCCGCGCCGCTCGGGCCAGCCGCCGCGCCGCTCGGGCCAGCCGCCGCGCCGCTCGGGCCAGCCGCCGCGCCGCTCGGGCCAGCCGCCGCGCCGCTCGGGCCAGCCGCCGCGCCGTCGATCGCCATCGTCGGCGGAAACGCGCCGTTCTCGGTCACGACGACATTGCCCACCCGCTCGACCCCCGCGCTGACGAGGCGCACGCGGTGGTTGCTGCCGAGCACGCCGGCGATCTCGACGAGCCCTTCGCGCACCTCGACAGGCGCCCCGTCCACCTCGACCGCGGCGTCCCTCGGCGCCACGGCCAGGACGACGCGCCGGAGGGCGCCAGCCGGGGCGACGGACGCAGGACCGGCCGCCTCGGCCGGCGCCGTCGGCGCCTCGCTGCCCGTCGGCGCGACGTCGCCCCCCGGGGCCGCCGCGCGCGGCGCCGCGAGGTACGCGACCGCGCCGGCGACGCCGAGGGCGAGCAGGACCGCCGGCGCCCGGGACCGCGCCGCGGAGCGGCTCGACGAGGCGCTGCCCGCCGTCTGGCTCGCGAGCGGACCGCCGGACGACGCGCTCACGGAGGCGACGCGCCCGCTGTCCCGCGGCGGGTCGCTCGCGCTGGCCTCGCTGGCCCTCGCGAGGCTGCTCCGGTGCGGCGGGTGGCCGACGTCGAGCCTCGGCGCGATCACGGCGCGCTCGCTGTCCGTGACGGCCACGAGCAGCTCCTGCCGCAGCGCGTGGCCATCCGGGAGCAGCGGGAGCATCGCCTCGAGCATCTCCGTCACGCTCTGGAAGCGGTCGCTCATGTTCAGCTGGAGCGCGCGGTGCACCACGGCGGCGACCTCGCGCGGCACCCACGGGGCGACGTCCTGGATGGGCGGGGCGGGCTCGGTGCAGATCATGACGAAGAGGCGCGCGATCGAGGCGATGTGATGATGAGGCGCGTTCCCCGACAGCGCGGCGTACAGGACGACGCCGAGCGACCAGATGTCGGTGCGGTAATCGACGGTCCGGATGTCTTCGATCTGCTCCGGCGCCATGAAGAGCGGCGAGCCGAGCATCTTCCCGGTCGTGGTCAGCCCCGTCGTCACGCCGCCCTCCGACGGCTTGATCTTCGCGATGCCGAAGTCGAGGAGCTTGACCACGATCTCCCCGTCGCCGGAGCGCGCGAGGAACAGGTTCGCCGGCTTGATGTCCCGGTGGATCACCCGGGCCTCGTGCGCCTTCTCCAGGCCGAGGCACGCCTGGACGATGATGCGCAGCGCGACCTCGGGCCGGAGCGGTCCGAGGCGGTGCAGCAGCTCCCCGAGGTCTTCCCCGTCGAGGTACTCCATCACGAGGTACGGCGCGCCGGTCGCGGGGTCCGTCCCGGCGTCGCGCACGCGGACGATGTGCGGGGTCTCGACGCCGGCTGCGGCGCGCGCCTCGCGCTCGAAGCGGCCCAGGGCGGTGGCGCTCTCCCGGCGCTTCTGCCCGCTGATGAGCTTCACGGCGACCTGCTCGCCGGTGTCGAGCTGCCGTGCCTCGTAGACGCAGCCCATCCCGCCCTCGCCGATCAGGCGGGTAAGTTGGTATTTGCGGTCGACAATCTGGCCGTCCAAGCCGGCTCAGGGTAGGGCGAACGGCGCGCGGCTGCAAACCGACGCGTGCGCCGAGCAGAGACCGAACGCCCGCGACAAGCCGGGCGCCGTGGAGCCTCAGAGCCTGGGCGCGAACCGGGACCGCATCATGTCCATGTACGCCTCCTCCGAGGTCTGCCGCCGTGCGCGGACGAGCGGCGCGATGTCCTTCGTGGCGAGGTACCGTAGCCGGTCGGTGCCGTCGGTCGCGGCGTCGAGGACGACGCGCGCGACATCCTCCGATGTGGCGCTGCTGCGCGCCTGCTTGAGCTCATCGAACACCCGGGCGGCGCCGGCGACGAAAGGTGCGTAGTCGTCGATCGGCGCCCTCTGGCTCGCCTCGCTGGCGCTGCGCGCGACGAAGCGCGTGCTCGTCACGCCGCCCGGCTCGACGACCTTCACCCGGATCCCGAGCGGCGCGAGCTCGTACGAGAGCGCCTCCGAGAACCCTTCCAGCGCGAACTTGCTCGCGCAGTACGCCGACAGCAGGGCGGGGAGGCTGACGAGAGAGTAGGTCTGCGCCCACACAGCACGACGGCGGCGCCGCGCTGCGCGCCGTCGACCGCTCGCTCCTCGCCGCGCCCGGGGATCGCGCGCTGGCCTGTCACAGATCGTCCTCGTCGGCCGATGACGGATCATGACGTCACGCTCCTGGGCATTGCTCGCCGCGCTCCCCCTCCTGGCCTGCGGCTCGCAACAGCTCGCCGCCGCCTCTCGCGAGGCCCGCCTCGCGCCGGCATCGGCGCCCCCGCTGGCGCCCGCGCCGACCCCCGCGTCCAGGCCGATCCCCGCACCCGGCGCTGCTCCAGCGCCGCTCGCCGAGCCCGCCCTTGCCCCGGTGCGCTCCAATCCCATCGTTGCCCGCGCGCGCCTCGAGGTCGCCCGCGCGGTCACCTACGATCCCGCCTGGGTCGCCATCGGCTACCCCGACGGCGATCTGGCCCCCGATCGCGGCGTCTGCACCGACGTCGTCATCCGCGCCGTCCGCGCCGCGGGCGTCGATCTCCAGAGGACGATCCACGAGGATATCCTCGCGCGCCCCGCCGTCTACACGACGGTGAAGCGTCCCGATCGATCCATCGATCACCGCCGCGTCACGCCGATGCTCACCTACCTGCGCGCCCACGCCACGTCGCTCCCGACGACGTTTGACGAGGCCGCGGTGCGCACGTGGGAGCCTGGCGATATAGTCGTCTGGTCCTTCACGCCGTGCCCTTCGTGCGCGCCGGATCACGTGGGGATCGTGAGCGATCAGAAGGGCCCGCGCGGCATCCCGCTCGTCCTCCACAACATCGGCCCGAGGCCGAGCGAGGACGACCACCTCGACGCCTGGACCGTGCTCGGTCACTTCAGGATCCGCGGGGGGTCGACGCCGGAGCGACTCGACGAAGCTCGAAGCAGCGCCGACCCGTGAGGGCGCCCGGAGCGGTCCGAGGAGGATTCGTGACTCGTCTGGGATGCAGTCTCGCGTGTGCTGAGCTGGTCAGGGCGGCCAGGCGTGCAGGCGCCGCCCGTCCCGTGCGGTGCGCAGGAAACGATGCGCTATTCGACCGGCAGAACAGAAGCTCAGGGCGGTCGAGCCGCCCGCGAGCGCCGCTCCGGGGCCTGGGCGGGCGGTCGCTGCCAGCCTGGGTCGGGCCGCAAGCTCGAGCTATGGCTGCTTCAGGTCCTCGGTCGTGACCAGCAGGGCGTCGACCATCCGGGGCTCCACGTCAGCCCGGTCTGCCAGCGTGTCGACGCAACCGGACGACCAGAATTGCTCGCCGTCATATATCCCGCCCTCGAAGCGGGCTCGTTCGAACGGCACCGCGCGCTCTCGCAACATCTGGTTGAGCGGCCACAAACGCTCCAGATTCGTCGGATCCGGTGGCTCGGGAAAGGCGTCCACCCTCGCTTCGCCGTCGAAGACGAGCTCGTAGCGTCCGCGAGCGGGTGAGTTCGAGTGATCGTAGCAGCCTGTCTCCACCTTCTTCAGAGAGGTCCAGGGCAGAAGCTCCGTGCCGAGCAGGCTGTGCCGCTCCACGCCGCGACCTGTCCCGAGGTCGTACTTCGTGACGTTCACGAGCATGGATAGCGCCGATAGCGACAGCAGAACAGCGCCCGCGGTCAACGCATGGCGCGTGGTGCGCGAGCCATGCTGCAGCAGGAACGCGCGGGGGTCGCTCGCGCGGCTGACTGCGACTTCCTTGCGCAGGAGAGTATGCGTGAGCCAGGCGGCGACACCTTCCGCGTCGAGCGTGCCGATCAGGCTCCTGATCGCCGCGTACTCCGCGAACCGTGGGCTGACATGACGGGCGAGCGGCGCCAGCAGGCCGGCGACCAGCCAGAAGAACCCCACACAGAAGAGCAGCAGGCCCCCACGCTGGCTGGAAGCGACGAAGTATGACTGCTGGAGCCGCTGCACCGTCAGCCGTTCGAGGAGCCAGGAAAGTGCGGCGCCCGACGCGACCGTCGTGCCGAAGAGCACCACCATCACGAGGGTGATGTAGCCCGTGTATCGAGCGCGCCAGTTCGGGAATGTCTGTTCGCGAATGTAGCCGATGACCTGCCGAGGCACGCCCAGCGATTCCAGTTCGTCCGCTCGTGCGGCAAAATTCTCGCTCTTCGGCATGGCTGCGCGCGACGATACCATCACCGGACGAACACCGCACTCTGGCGAGCTGTCAACCGTCGTGGCCCGTGCGACCCGACCCGGGTTGAGGTACCGCGCAGATTGAGGTACCGCGACCCGACCCAGGTCAGGCAGCAGGAAGATTGCAATGAATACGACCGATGGTATCAAGATCGACATCGCCCTCGTGAGCCGGCTCATCGCCGCGCAGCTCCCGCAGTGGGCTCACCTGCCGATCAGGCCGGTGGCATGGGATGGATGGGACAACAGGACCTTTCACCTGGGCGAGCGCATGAAGGTGCGGCTGCCGAGCGCCGAGGGATACGTCGCCCAGGTGGAGAAGGAGCATCGCTGGCTGCCACGGCTCGCGCCGCTCCTGCCCCTTGCCGTTCCGAAGCCCCTTGCGCTGGGACGACCCGCCTTCGGATATCCGTGGCCATGGTCGGTCTATGGCTGGATCGAGGGCGAGACCGCATCGGTCGAGCGGATCGCCGACGTCGCGGGCTTCGCGACCGAGCTGGGTCGCTTCCTGGTTGCCTTGCAGCGGATCGATGCCTCGGAGGGCCCCGTGGCCGGCGAGCACAACTTCTTCCGCGGCGGGCCGCTCTCCGTCTATGACGCCGAGACGCGCCAGACCATCGCCGCCATGGTCGGTGAGGTCGACGCGGGCGAAGCGACGGAGCTGTGGGAGGCTGCGCTGGCGGCCAGGTGGCAGGGCCCGCCGGTGTGGGTCCATGGCGACATCGCTGTCGGAAACCTGCTGGTCAAGGAGGGGAGCCTCCGCGCCGTCATTGACTTCGGCAGCTCCGGCGTGGGCGATCCGGCTTGCGACCTGGTGATCGCGTGGAACTTCCTCGAGGGCGAGAGCCGCGACGCATTCCGGGCGGCGGTACTGGCCGACAGCGCGACCTGGGCCCGCGCCCGCGGCTGGGCGCTGTGGAAGGCCCTGATCACCTTCGCGAGCAACGGGCGCTCCCATCCGGCGGAGAAACCGCCCCGCGATGTCATCGCCGAGGTGCTTGCCGAGCACCGGCAACAGCGCGGCTAGTCGCCGCTTGTCGGGCTGGTCGGGAGACCGCGCTCTGTGGGCCGTTCACCGGGAGGTGCGACCCAGGTTGGGGCGCGGAACCGTCCCGACCCAGGTTGGGGCAGCAGCCGTCCCGACCCAGGTTGGGGTAGCAGCCGTCCCGGCCAGCGCCGCACTGCCAACCTGGGTCGGGCGCTCGAGCCGCCGCGGAATACACTCTTCCTGCATGTCCCACCCATCGCTCACGCCGTCCGTCCCGACCGACATCGGCGCGCTGCTCGAGCGCGCCCGCCGGCTCGCGGCGCTCGTGCTCGCTCCGGCGGCGAACGCCACGGATCAGGCCGAGACGGTTCCTCGCGAGAACATCCGCGCGCTCGCGGACGCCGGTCTCCTCGGGATCGCGACGCCTGCGCGCTACGGCGGCCACGGCGTCCCGGCGCGGGGGGCGCGCGAGTACGTGGAGATCATCGCTGGCGCCTGCGGGGTGACGGCGTTCGTCCAGATCCAGCACGCCACCGGCGCGTGCCCGCTCATCGCGCGAGGCGAGAACGAGGCGCTCAAGGAGCGCGTCCTGCCTCGCTTCGCCTCCGGCGAGCGCTTCTGCACCGTGGGCTTCTCGCACGTCCGCCGCCCCGGCCCGCCGATGGTCCGGGTCGAGCCCGACGGCGACCATGTTCGCCTCCACGGCACTGTGCCCTGGTTGACCGGCCACGGGATCGCCGACGACGCGGTCATCGCCGGCACGCTCCCCGATGGCCGCCTGATGTACGTGCTGACCTCGCTGCACGCCGGGGATTCCATCGTGCCATCGCCGCCGCTCCGCCTGTGCGCGATGAACGCCTCGGCCACGGTGTCGTTGACGCTGCGTGATCTGCGGGTCGGCCCCGAGCAGGTGATCGCCACCGTGACGCGCGAGCAGCAGGCCGCTCGCGACGTGGCGGGCATGCTGACGCCGTCGGCGCTCTCGCTGGGCGTGGCCGGCGCGGCCGCCGCCCTGCTGGCGGAGCTGGCCGAGCGCCGCGGCAGCACGCACCTCGCCGGCGCCGCGAGGGCACTCGAGGACGAGCGGGAGGCCGCCCGCGCCGAGGTCAACGCATGGGCGGACCGGCCGGAAGCGGAAGGCTACGGCGAGCACGCGGTCCGCATTCGCGCCTGGTGCATCGATCTGGGCGTCAGGGCCGCGCACGCGGCGGTCGCTGCGACCGGCGGCAGCGCCAACCTCCTCGACCATACGGCGCAGCGCCTCTTCCGCGAGGCGATGCTTTATTCGCTCACGGCCCAGACGCGCGACCTGCAGACGGCGACGGTGCAGCGTCTGCTCGCCCGAGGCGGCCGCGCGACGGACCGCGTGGGGCCATGAGGGCGGCTTTCCGGTCGGGCGGCCCAGGTCGAGCGACCCGAGCGTCCGAGGTGGCGACGAGACCGGGGTTGGGCAGGGCAGGGCAGCCCGACCCGGGTTGAGGCGACCCGACCCAGGTTGAGGCGACCCGACCCAGGTTGAGGCGACCCGACCCGGGTTGAGGCGACCCGACCCAGGTTGGGCAGAGCAGCCCGACCCAGTTCGCTGACGGTCCGGACCAAGAAGACCGGCGCGTCCGCCGCGGCTGCACGTGGCCGCGCGCTCATCGGATCCGTTCACCTCGGTCCCGGAGATGGCCCGAGCGCTCGCGTGATCAGCCCTCCGGGAGCGGGATGAACTCGGCGTCGTCGCCGGGGATCCTGGGGAAGCGGCCCTCGCGCCAGTCGACCTTCGCGCGCTCGATGCGCTCCTTGGAGCTCGACACGAAGTTCCAGTAGATGTGGCGCGGCCCGTCGAGCGGGGCGCCGCCGACCAGCAGGAGGTTCGTCCTGCCGACCGCCTGAACGGCGGCGTGCGCGCGCGGATGGAGCACGAGCATCGCGCCCTCGCCGAAGCGATTGCCGTCGCAGTCGATGGCCCCGTCGATCACATAGACGGCCCGCTCCTCGTGCTCGTCGTCGATCGGCAGCGTCGCGCCGGCATCGAGCTTCGCGTGCACGTAGAGCGTCGGCGACAGCACCCCTGTGGGCGCCTTCGCGCCGTACGCGGTCCCGGCGATGACGTGCAGCTCCGCGCCGGGACGACCCACGACGGGCATCGTCGGGCGCGGGTGATGCTCGAAGCGCGGCTCGATCTCCTCGTCCTCCAGCGGGAGCGCGACCCACGTCTGGATCCCGTGCATCCGCGCGCCGCGCGCCCGCACCTCGGGCGCCGTCCGCTCCGAGTGGACAACGCCCCGCCCGGCGACCATCCAGTTCACGTCGCCCGGCCGGATCGGCTGCTCCGAGCCGAGGCTATCGCGATGCACGAACTCCCCTTCGAGGAGATACGTGATGGTCGCGAGCGCGATGTGCGGGTGGGGTCGAACGTCGATCCCCTGGCCCGGCGCGAAGTCGACCGGACCCATGTGATCGAAGAAGAGGAACGGCCCCACGTGCCGCCGCTGCGTCGAGGGGAGCGTCCGTCGCACCGTGAAGCCGCCCAGATCCCGCGGGCGAGACTCGATCACGAGATCGATCACCGCGCTGTCTCCGCCCAGGCACTCCGGTTCCTTGTCGGGATATCGGCTCATCGAGATCTCCTGGTTCTCACGCCTCGCCCGAGGCCATGCTGGCTCCAGAGGAGCCCCCGAGGGGTGCATCCTCAAGTACCACGTCCACCACGTCGGCCACCATGTCCGCCGCGGCGATCTGCCTGTGGGTCGGGCAGCGCGCGACAACGGCGCGATCCGCGGGCGAGCCGCCTGGGCTCAGCGTTCCGCAGGCCTCGAGGGCATGGCATCGCCCCCCGCGCATGCCCGGATGAGCCCGGCCACGAGCGGCGGCAGCTGACCGGCGAGCGCGGCGCGCTCCGGCTGGAAGAGCGTGGCGACGAAGAACGGATGTCCGTCCAGCTCCACCGCGCGCACATCGCCGGCGTCGTCCTCCGCGCTGATCCGCAGCGCGCCCGAGACCAGCGCGGCCTGGAAGTCCGGGTTCAGGCCGTAGCGGCAGCGGTACCCTTCCGTGGCCTCCGCGCACCCGTAGGCCTGCGCGATGCGGGTACCCGCGCGGAAACGGACGGTGCCGGTGGCCTCCACCAGCGAGCATTCCAGCGGCGCGATCACCGCGCGCCGCGCCTCCGGCGCCGTCTCCGCGTGCTCGGCGTCCGACCAGCCCAGCACATTGCGCGCGTACTCGATGATCGCGTGCTGGAAGCCGCCGCAGGTGCCCAGGAAGGGGCGCCGCTGCTCGCGGGCGAAGCGGATCGCGCGCAGCGCGCCGTCCATGCTCCGGTACGGGCTCGCCGGCACGCACCAGAGGGCGTCGTAACGGGCCACCCGGGAGACGTCGGTCACCTCCTCGGTCGGCACCCATTCGAACGAGAGCCGCGCAGCCAGCGCCTCTCCCGCCAGCCGCAGCGCCGCCGGGATGGCCCGGTGGGCAGTCACCGCATCGTCGCGATCGCCGACGAGCCCCAGCTGAATCACCGCCGTCATGCGCCCCACTATAGCGACCCGACCCAGGTCGGGGTAGCAAGCCCAGGCTGGCGTGCGGCCTGCGACCCGACCGACGTCGGGGCGTCGAGCGACAGGGCGACAGGGCGACAGGGCGACAGGAACAGAGCGCTCACGAGCACCTGATCGAACCAGCGGCCAACCCTCTTGACGCCCACCGGCCAACGCTGCTGGCCCAGCGATTTGCCGTGCAAAGCGATGATGCTAGCCTCCCGGGCCATGCGACGTGACGGCTCTGGCGCCCCGACTCAACCTGTGTCCAGCGAAGCACGTGATTACTTGATCCGGCAGTTCGAGATAGCATGGCAGCTCACCAGCTACCACCTCGAGGGGCTCACCATCGAGGAGTGCTTGTGGCGCCCTGCTGACGCGGGATTGCACGTCCATCAAACCCCCGATGGCAAGTGGCGCGCCGACTGGCCGGAACACGAGGGGTATGATCTCGGCCCGCCGAGCATCGCGTGGCTGACGTGGCACCTCGGCTTCTGGTGGTCCATGGTGCTCGACCACTCCTTCGGCGAAGGAGCCCTCACGCGCGAGGACGTGACGTGGCCCGGCAGCGCCGAGGCCCTGCGCGAGTGGATCGGCAAGCTACAGCAGCAGTGGCGAGCGGTGCTCGAGCAGGCCACCGACGACGACCTGCGATCGGCGCGGCGGACACGATGGCCTTTCCAGGACCGTCCGTTCGGTGACGTCGTCGCATGGGCCAACATCGAGCTCACGAAGAACGCGGCCGAGATCGGCTACGCACGCTTCCTCCACGCACGAAGGCCGCGCAGCTAGTTTCGCGTGTCAGAAATCCCGCCAGGATTTCTGACACGACGAGGCGGGTTCGGCTGAAATCCTAATGAATTCAGTTGTTTCTGGCTGATTCGCAGCCGAGCGAACCTCCGGCGTGGCCCAACGCGGGCCCAACGCACCGCCGGTAGCCGTCGCGTCGCCCGCTGCGGGCTGGCCAGCGTCGCCATCAACCGCGCCCAGCGCTCGGTCGTGCCGCGCGCGGACAAGGGACGCGTGGTCGCTCGGCGGAGAGCCCGCCTCCAGGCCCGCAGACATCGGAGTGCCTCCACCTACAGAGCCGCCCTTGCCGTTCAGCTCAGGGATCGCCTCGTCCAGAGGCGCGAAGTCCCCCAAGCCGAGCTCAGCGACCTTGCGCGCCGCGCGCTTGTAATGGTGGATCTGACGGCTCGACTTATGCCCGGTCCGATCGGATATCCACGTCTCGGTGCGGCCGTTCGCGAGCTTGATCGTGATGAAGGTCGCGCGGGTGTCGTGCAACCGGATATTCAGCCTCGAGTCCGTGGTCTCGAACAGCTCAGGGCGATCGATGCCAGCGCGGCGCAGGTGGTTTCGAAAATTCTGCGCCCCATTGCGCCCCGGCAGGGGGCCGCTCGGCCCAATGAAGACACGGTTCTTCGGAGGACACATAGCGAAGTAGGCCCGAAGCGCGCGCACGACATCGGGTGAGAGTGCCCAGGCGCGTGGGTCATCCGTCTTGTTCTCGTCGAGCACCACGGCGCCACGCTCGAGATCAAGATCGGACGGCTCTAGCCTTCCAGCCTCGTCTGCCCGCATTCCCTCGCGGATCAGGAAGCCATAATAAATCCGATAGGATAGCGGAATAGTCGCCGCCGCCATGAGACGTCTATCCTCATCAGGATAGAGGGAGCCTTTGGCCTTGTTGTCGTCCGCCTTGGGGATCCATCCACGCGGCAGCGGATTGCTGGCAATGATGCGCGCCGGATAGGTCGCGAGCGCGAGTATCCGATGAATGACCTTTGCGATGCCTTGACGCGAAGAGTCCTCAAGATGTCCCGGCAGCATGGAGATCGCGCGGTCCGCATGGTCGAGCGTCAAACGCGACAGAGGGACGGGGCCGAGAACCGCCAGAACATGATTCAGCTTGTGCCGGTATTGTTCCGGACGTCGAAGCGCTTTCACATGCAGTGGGTATTGCTCGGCGAGCCTTCCAGAAACAACCGACTCGGCGAACTCAGCGAAGGTTGTTTCCCCGCTCGCTCGGGGACGCGCTTCGCCCCTACACAACTGGTCGATCGCGAGCCGGACATCACGGAGCGCGCTGCCCTCGCGCGCGGCCGCCTGCTCCAGCAGCGGCAGGCCGAGCACGATCTGGCCGGCTGCGAGCAGGCGCCCGGCGAGGTCGGCCAGCACCTCCAAGCGCGCGTTGGCTTCGTGCTCGGTCCGGCACGTCGGCAAGCTGAACGTGGCTCGACCGGCGTCGCCGAGGCTAAGGCGCGCGGTCCACGTCTTCCGGCGCAGCCGGACGGACCCAGAGCCGTTGGCCCGCTTGTCTCCTGCTGGCCTGCCGGGGGTGCGGACGGCCAGCTTCGGGCGCTCCGTCGTGCTCGTCGTGCTCGTCGGGCCCGGCGAATCGGCGACGGGCGTAGCTGCATCCACCACCGGAGAGGGGCGTCCGCCAGAGCGGCTCGAACGCGAACGCCGGTCGGTCGATGCTGGTGCAGGAAGGGATGAGGCGGGGAACGAAGCCGAGCGCTTGGCGCGCGCCCGTCGCTGGGGTACGTCGGTCATGGATCGGTCTCCGGTGCTACGGGGGTCGATCAAGGGCCCGTCCGGCGTTGGTAGCGCCGAGCGGGCCCGCTCTACTTCGGCGGCAGCCTAGCACGGCTTGTCCCTGCGGGAGGAGCGCTTGCCCGGCCGGTGCCCGGACATCGGACAGGTTCGAGGCCAGCAGAGGCCAGCACGGCGGCAACCCGGGTGCGCTCATCCGCCTCTGTGGTGCGACGCGAGGCCGGCTCACTGGCCAGCGACCGCAGGTAGGCAATGAACGCCTCGCGCTGGACCAAGCGTAACTTGCCGAGTTTCGTGATCAGCAGGGGAAAGCCCGGCGCGCGGATCGTGTCGAGGAAGACGCGCGCCGGGATGCCGGTGACCGCCTCGACGTTCTTCTGCGAGAGCATCTCCGGCTGCGGCGCCGTGATCGTGAGCCCGTCCAGCGGGATCGTGAGCGTCGCGGTCGCTGTCGCGGTCGCTGGCCGGTCGGTTACCTTCGGGCTGGACCATCCGCCGGCGGGCGTCTCCAGGCTCTCTCTGTCGATGGCGCGCACGCCGTTGCCAGCCTGACGAAGAGAAAGCCGTGCCGATACACGCGCGAGAGCCGCTCGTGTCATTCCTTACCTCCATCTGTGTTGGGGTCGTGAGCAACCGTGACCGACGCCGACGGAAGGGGCACGAAAAGGTAACTCTGCTCTGAAGGTAATTCGTGTCGAGTTACCCTTGAGCGCGCCTGGCGAAGAACCATGTGGTGTCGCGAGTTTGAGTGTCCTGGGGAGCGCCGCTGAGGGGCCGAAAACGGGGGGTCGCGAAGGGCTCGATTTGGTAATTCCGCGCGCTCCGTCGGCGCCGCCCGCGGAGGCGACACGGAGGGGGCGCCACGGCAGGCGCGTCGCGCAGAACGCGACCCGTGCGTGTCCACGTAGAGCCGCGCCACGAGCAGCAGGATCTCGTCGCGACGCGTCCGCGGCACCGGCGTAGGATGCCTGGCGAGGACGTGCGCGATGCGTGGTCCGATCGAGCTCGCCTTGCTGCGCCTCCAGCGCGGACGGCCGAAAGCGTCATCGACACAGTGCAATCCCTGTTGCCGCGCGTGATAAATGCCTTGAGCTCGGCATAGGGAGGGCGTATCGACGCCGGTCCGGCGCTTGACTCGAGTCGCCGCGCCATGGCCTCCTCGGTGCGAGGGAGGCTGCGATGGCGCTCGTTCTTCAACGCGTTCTCCGGGCGATAATCCCGCTCTTGATGTTTCTCGCCTGCGTGCTCTCGCAGGGGGGATGCCAGTGTATATTCGCCGACCCGCCCATGGATCCGCGTCAGGGCGTCGTCGCCTGCCGGACCCAGAGGGCACACAGCCCTGCCGTGGAGCGCCCCGCGCCGGAGGTCGAGACCGTCGCCGCTGGTACCATCCCGGGGACGTTCTCCATCACGAGCACCGGGGAGGCCGTGTACACCATGGACCTGGCCTCGCTGCCCGCGCGGGCGGGCGTCGGTCCCCGGATTCAGCTCGTCTATCGCAGCGACGGCGGCGATGGCGTGCTCGGCGCCGGCTTCTCCCTCGCCGGGCTGTCGGCGATCACGCGATGTCCGAGCAACCTCGCGCAAGACGGGGAGATCCGCGGCGTGCGGTACGACGCCGATGACAAGCTCTGCCTCGACGGCCAGCGCCTCGTCCCCGTGGGACAGGGGCCGGGAACCATCGAGTACCGGACGTTCCCGGATACCTTCGTCAAGGTGGTCGGACACTACCCTCCGGGAGACGGTGCGCCCGCCGAGGCGCTCTTCTTCGAGGCCCACCTGCCCACCGGCCGCGTCGTCGAGTACGGACGCACCGAGGGCAGCAAGCCGCTCGCGCGGGGCGGCGTCCCGCGCGCGTGGCTCGCGAACGAGACCCGCGACGGCCGCGGCAACGCCATGACGTACGCGTACTGCCTCGCCGAGGCGGAGGACGGCCATGCCGCCGAGTACGCGGTGGACGAGATCCGCTACACGAGCTTCGAGGGCACGCCGTCGCTCGAGCCTTCCCGCGCGGTGCGCTTCGTGTACGGAACCAAGGATTCGGCCGCGATTCGTACCGGCTACTCGGGCGGGATGGCGCTCCAGCGCTCGCTTCGCCTCGAGGAGATCCAGATGCTCGGCCCGGGCGATGCGCGGGTCCGGAGCTACGGATTCCGCTACGAGCTCAGCCCGGCGACGAGCCGGACGCTGCTGACCGAGGTCGAGGAGTGCGCGAGCGATGGGGTCTGCAGGCCTCCCACGCGTTTTCAGTACAGCCACGCGAAGCCCGGATTCGAGCGGCTGGCGACGGACGTCGACAAGCCGATCTCCAGACTCGCGAGCCCCATGGTGTTCGACGTCGATGGCGACGGGCTCGACGACCTCGTGATCCCGGACAGCGACGCGGCGCTCAGCACGCCGTCGAATCCGATCACCGCGTGGTGGGCGGCGCGAAACCTCGGGCCGCGCGCCTCCCCGGCGTACCTCGCAAGGCCGGAGCTCGCCTTCCTCGAGGAGTGGCCGTTCGTCGTCGATCCGGCTGGGCCCTCCGATCCGGTCCTTCTTCAGCCCGAGCTCGGGACCGTCCTGGACTACGACGACGATGGGCGCATGGACGTCCTGCTCCACGACGTCTACGACGCCAAGACCACGTGGCATGTGCTTCTATCCCGGCCCGACTGGACCTTCGCGCTTCATGACACGGGTATCCGGCGACCGTTCCCGCTCGGGGCCAAGCCCGCACCGCCGAGCCTGAGCAGCCCCGGCGCCTCGATGCACCTGGCCGACCTGGACGGCGATGGCGCGCCGGATCTGATCCAGTGCGAGGACCACGACCGCGAGGGACAGGCGCCGATCCCGGTCTCCCCCGCGTGGGCCGTCCACCTCTGGAGGCCTGCGCGCGGCGCGACGCCCGCGGGATTCGACCCCTCGCGCGAATCGATCGAGCTGCTGACCGGCTATCCCTGCGATACGGAGCTCCACACGCTCGACGTTGACGCCGACAGCAAGATCGATCTCATCGTGCCATCCCTGCTGCGGTTCGGTGACGGAACGGTCCTCACCGGATCGAACTACGACGCGATCATGCGCCGGGGCGACGGCCGCTGGGAGGTCATCGACACCGAGCTCCCCATCGTTGGACCCAGCGGCCGCGTCGTTTTCCTCGACGTGAACGGCGATGGCCTACCCGATGCCGTGGAATCCGGCTTCAGCCACCACGCGCTCATCACCTACGTCAACACAGGACCGACGTTCGTGGCTTCGCCGTTCCGGACCGTGAGCGCGTTCAGCTTCGGCGATTTGCTGGGTGTGTCGGATCAAGATGTGTTCTTCGGGCTCGCCGTGCCGCTCGACTTCAATGGCGACGGGCGGCAGGATCTCCTCCTGCCCGTCCCACCAGGCATGCTGCTGGGTGGCTCCGATGTGCTGCCGTCCTGGGCCGTCCTGCTGGCGACCGGCGACCACGCGGGGCCGCCGTTCAGGCTCGTCGATGCAGGCGTGCCGTTCGAGGCCAGCCTCGGCGATGCCGTCACCCTCGCTGATCCACGCGGGGCGCGCACCGGCGACGTCAACGGGGATGGCGCGCAGGACGTGATCCTGTCGCTCGGCGGCGTGTTCAACGTCTTCCAGAACCTCTCGGCCGACCAGGATCTCCTGGTCGCGGTCTCCGACGGCATGAACGCGCACGACCCGACCGAGCCGGCCTTCGTGCCCAACGTGAGCATTTCCTACGGCCACCTGACGGACGCATCGGTCGCGAGCGGGGATGCAGCGGAGGATCCGGCGCGGGAGAGCGCGCTCTACCTCGCGCGGTCCAGCGCGGCCGACGACTGCGGCTATCCGCGGCGCTGTGTCGTTGGGCCTCGTCGGGTGGTCAGCGCGTACGCCTTCAACAACGGCGCGGACCGACCGCGGCGCTTCGAGGTCAGCTACCGCGACGGGCGCTACCACCGGCTGGGCCGCGGATTTCTCGGGTTCGGGGAGCGGATCGTCACCGATCTGGACACGGGCGCCGCGACGCTCGAGGCCTACGACCATGTCACCTTCGACGACGAGCTCCAGGTCTTTCCCTTCGCGGGGCACGTCCAGCGGACGTGGCGCTGGGCTCCTGGGCTGCCGAACCAGCCCAGGCCGGACCAGATCGAGCTCTCGTTCGTCGACGTGACGCGGACGCTCGTACCGACGAACGACGGCGCGACGTACTTCACGCTGCCGACCGAGCGCCGGGTGAGGCGAGCGCAAGGGGTCTATCCGCCCCCGAGCGGCACGACGCCCGCCATCGAGGCGTACGTGCGGGAGATCGAGCGCGGCGGCGACGGCGCGACGCTGCTGCGTGACTCGGTATCGGAGGTGACGGACTTCGACACGTTCGGCAACGTGCGCGCCGAGGAGGTCTCGACGGGCGGCGTCGACCTGACGTTCGAGGTCACGCGGAGGTTCAAGAACGACACCGAGCGCTGGGTCCTCGGCCAGCTCGAGGCGCAGGAGGAATGCAGCGCGGCGGCGGGGATGTCGCAGTGCCGGACCCTCACGCGAACAACCACGATCTACGGCGAGGTAGAGACCGAGTCCACCGAGAGCGACGACGGCCTGCCGGACACCAAGCTGACGCTGATCTATGCGCGTGACGACTTCGGGAACATCACCGGCGTCACGGCGGAGGACGACTTCGGTCACCAGCGGACATCCAGCACGGTGTACGACGAGGAGGGCATCTTCCCCGAGAAGTACGTGAACGCGGCGAGGCACACCACGCTCGTCGAGTTCGACGACGCGCTCGGCGTGCTGCTCAAACGGGTCGATCCGAATCAGCTCGTGACGACGTGGGCGTACGACGGCTTCGGGCGACTCGGCGTCGAGAGACGCCCAGACGGCACGACGACGACGGTCACGCTCTCCCGAACCAAGGACGGCGACCCGGAGCAGGACGCGTGGTGGGTGAGGCAGCGGAGCACCACGACTGGCGGGGCCGACGACACGGTCGAATTCGATGGCCTCGGCCGCCCGATCCGGTGGTGGTGGTACGGGCCCGAACCGGAGGCGCCGCAGCGCTCGGGCGATGCGAAGCGCATCATGCAGCAGATCGCGTACGACCCGTTGGGCGAGTACGTCGCGCGGCGCTCGGTGCCGGTCAGCGAGGATACGCCCGAGAGCGAGATCCTGTACGACCGCTACGAGTACGACGCGGTAGGCCGTGAGGTGCGGCATACGACGCCGTGGAACGCGGTCACCACGACGGAGCACGACGGCTTGCGCGTGCGTGTCACCGACCCGCTCGATCACGTGACCGAGGTCGAACAGGATCCGCTGGGGCGTATCGAGACCATCACCGACGCGGCCGATGGGATCACCCGCTACACTTACGGCCCGTTCGGCCTGCTGCACACGGTCACCGATCCGGGCCGCGCGGTGACGCGCATGATGCGCGACGCGCTCGGCCGCGTCCGCCAGCTCGACGATCCCGACAGGGGCACGACGATCTCCACGCACGACGGCTTCGGCGAGCTGATCACATCGACCGATGCGCTCGGGCGCGAGACCACGTGGGCGTACGACGCGCTCGGTCGACCCCGCTCGCGCTTGGACCAGGACGGCGCCGAGCGCCAGACGACCACGTGGACCTGGGACACCGCACCGCACGGCATCGGCAAGCTCCACACGCTCATGAGCCCGGACGCGGAGAAGACCTACGGGTACACCCGCTTCGGTCAGGTCGAGACGATCTCGCTCCGCATCGACGGGGAACGCGCTCCGCTGGTGGGCGGGCTCGGCTACGACGATCTCGGTCGCGTCGAGACGATCACGTATCCGGTTCCGGCCGGCGCGGCGCCGTTCGTCGTGGCGCACGACCACGACGCGCATGGCCATCTGCTCGCCGTGCGTGACAGCGGAACGAGCCCTGCCTACTGGCGCTTGACGGATGTGGACGACGCGGGGCGATTCCGGAAGGAGGTGTTCGGCAACGACGCTGTCACGGAGCGGAGCTACTTCGCCGACAAGCAGCGCCTCCGACGGATGGTGACGGAGAACGGTGCGGGCGAGGTGCAGGACCTGGAGTATGGGTACGACGCTCTGTTGAATCTCACACGCCGCACCGACGCGCTCCAGCCCGAGAACAAGACGGAGCGCTTCCGCCACGACGCGCTCCAGCGGCTGACCTGCGCGTACTTCAGCGACGTCGAGCGCGCCTCGGCCCCCTGCGCGCACAGCTACGACCACGACCCGAACGGTAATCTCACCTTCAAGTCGGACGTCGGAACGCTCTCCTACGATGACCCGCTGCACCCGCACGCGGTAACCGGCGCGGGCACGGACAGCTTTGCCTACAACGCCGTGGGCAATCAGATCGCGCGGCCCGGCGGCACGACGGTGCATTATACGCCGTTCGACCTGCCGGAGCGCATCACGCAGGGCGCGCGCACCATCACGTTCGGCTACGACGGCGACCAGCAGCGGATCCGCAAGACAACCCCGGAGCGGGAGACGCTCTACTTCGACGACCTGTACGAGCGGGTCACCGAGGCGGGCTCGGGCGCCGTGGAGCATCGATACTACGTCCACTCGCCGGAGCGGGTGGTGGCGATCGTGACCCGGGGCGGATCTGACGACGGCACGCACTACGTGCACGTCGAACACCTCGGATCCATCGATGCGCTCACCGACGAGGACGGAGACGTGATCGAACGGCGGAGCTACGATCCGTTCGGGCAACGCAGGAACCCCGTGTGGGGAGAGCGCGCGCCGGCTTCGTTCTCCAGCAAGACGACGCAAGGGTTCACGGGGCACGAGAGCGACGACGAACTCGGGCTCGTGAACATGAAAGGCCGAGTCTATGATCCCAAGGTCGGGCGGTTCTTGACAACGGACCCGATCGTGTCGCTCCCGGCCTTCGGACAGAGTTGGAATCCGTACAGCTACGTTCTTAATAGCCCGCTCAACTTCGTGGATCCGAGCGGGTTCGAGCCGGGGTACCCGCTTCCGGTCAATCCGGAGTTCGTCAACGATCCGGAGGTTCAGCGCATCCTGAGTTGCAGCGGCCTCGAATGCCTCAAGACAGTGCCCAGTCAGGTGGAAGGTTCGCGTGAGGCTGCGGAGGTCGGCGCGGCGGCGGCGCCAGTCGACGTGAGCACGACCGGGAGCGCCTCGGGGCATGTGCCGCAGCCGGTGACCACGGCGCCGATCGACTGGTCGCAGAACCCCTATGTCCAGATCGAGGGAGGGTTCGTCGCCGGGTTGTTGCTCGGGGCGGTCCCTTTCGCCGGCGTGGGGCATGGGCTCCTGGATGCCGCGGGCGTGCTGGACCATGGGACCCCGGAAGCCAGGATGGGGCTGGCCATCGGGCAGATCGTGGGTGGGCTCGCCCTCACGATCGGGGGCTTGACGGGGGAGGTCTTCGGGGGCATCACGAGCGCCACCGGCATCGGCGCCGCGATCGGTGTGCCTGCGATCGCGGTGTCGACCGGGCTCGTCGTCGGTGGGGTCGGAAACATCGCGGCAGGCATCCAGGGGCTATCGCAGGCGCTGATGTCAAGCGGGTCAGGAACGACAGGCCCACAAGGCACGCCCTCGGCTGCAGTGGGAGTACCGCAGACGCCAGCAGCGCTGCTCGCGCCGGTGAAGATCCAGAGGCATCATATATTCCCGCAAAAATTCAAGACCTTCTTTCAAGCGCGCGGTGTAGATATCGACAAATTCACCGTAGAGATAAGCCAGGGTCACCATTTGAGCAGTGTTCATGGTCGGGGCGAATTGAACACACCAGGACGCTACAACCAGAGATGGGCCGAGTTCATCGAGGCGAATCCGAACGCAACAGCCAAGGACATCTACCAATTTGGCGGACGTCTCATGGATGAGTATGGGCTCAACCGTCTGCCGATTGTGCCGTATAGGTGAGCACAGTGCAATTCTTCAAGTTGACGCACCCGGAATACCAATCCGATCAAGAAGACAACTCTCGCAACCCCGTGATATCGACGGCAGTTTACCGCATCCCGGGCATATCATGTGATCTGTGCGGCCCTTGGTCCTCCAGCGACCGACTACGTGTTCCATTGCCGTCAACGGCCGATGACTTCCTCGGGGTACGTTTTCTCCCGTTGAGGGATTGGAAACTAGCTCGAGACGAGTGGGCCAATCTGTTGCATGCGTCTCCCGATGATCTAACCCCCGGTGCCGAGCTGGGTCCACCTATGGGAACTTGCACAGCCGCGATCCAGGAAGACGCCGTGCATCCCATCCCTGGCCAGGTATGGATTGGCTCCCGTGTGAGAGACGCACTAGTAGCAGCGGGACTCAGCGGCGTGTCCTTTGCGCATGTTGATCTGCCTGCTGACTGCGGAGAGGTCGAAATGTGGGAGCTTGTTGTCCATGGGCGTGCGTGGCGACGAGGTTCGACAGCTGACAGCATTCGGCTCTGTGAAGTCTGCGGGCGTCGTGGATTCCCCTCACCCAAAGACCTGTCGGTTGACGAAACGCGCTGGGATGGATCCGATTTTGTACTCCTTGACCACAATCCCAATATCATCGTTGTAACCGACCGTGTCGCGACGGCTATCGATGCAAATTTTTCGAACCTCGTGGCGATTCCTGTTGTTTGATGTGCCCGCATCGCAGAAGCGTTTCGTGTTCACGTGATGGCCGAGTAACGGACAAGAAATCTTGCATTCCATCTGCCTGCGCCGGCCAACGGGGCGACGTTGGTCCTGGCCTACGAACACGACACGCACGGTCATGTGATCGCCGAACGCGACAGCGGAACGAGGTTCGCCTACTGGCACTTGACGGACGTGGATAACGCGGGGCGCTTCCAGGAGAATCCGTATAATTAGGTGCTCAACAACTCGATGCAATGCACAGATCTGAGTGGACTCAAGTTGAATTGCTCGCTTGGCGTCGATTCAGAGTCCACCGAAGAACCTAAAGTTCGCACCTATTCGCGGAAGCGAAGCGTCTCGACGGCGACGCCGTCCTCCCCTGTGATCACGTCGCCAGACCAAGCCCAGCTCGTGCCGCCTGGGCCCGGCAGCCCGAGCTCGAAGGTAACGCCATCCAAGGTGAGCTGGTCCTCGTCGAGGTAGGCGATGCCGATCGAGTCGCCGCCGCGCCCGGGGCCGCCGTAGCCGCCGGGGCCGCCTAGACCACCGCTGGCCCCCTGGCAAGACCACGTGCCGTCCCCCGCCGCGCCGCCTGGTGCGCCTCGACCGCCTTTGCCGCCTTCCTCCGGCACCCCGCCGTCGCCACCTGGGCCTCCGTCGTAGCTGATGATGACGCTGTCGCGCACCGTCACCTTGGCGTGGAGCGCCACGATCCCGATGCTCGGCTGGCCGTTCTCGCCCCCTCGGCCGCCTCGACCGCCGCAGCCGCCGGCACCTCCGGAGCCGCCGCCGGCGCCCCCTTTGGATGTCACGCCGCACACCGCGAGCCCGCCCCGCCGCCCGCCGCCTCCTCCGCCGCCTTGGCCCGGCATCCCGCGGCTGCCGTCGCCGGCCTTATCGGGGTGCCATCCGGTCTCGTCGATCCGCCCGCGGCCCTTGCCCGATGCACCGACGGTGCCCGGCTCGCCGTGGAGCGCAACTTGACCTGGTTCGCAATGGACGCCTGGCACGTCCCCATCACCCCCCCGTCCGGACGTCGGTTTTGACTCCACGCGCGGTTGCCCGTCCTCGCCGTCGCCCGCCCCGTCGGGAAACCCGTCACCGCCTCGGCCGCCGATGCTCGGGATTCCGTCTTCGCAGGTGTTTACCGCCGCAGCCCCGCCCGGGACCGTGGCGGCCGAGCACGTGTCTCCCCCGTACTGCCCGTCGGGTCCCGTCGCTGCCTGGTTCGGCCAGGGCCATTCCTCCCCATCGCGGCCCCCCCCTGCGGGGGTGCCCAGGATCTGACTTCCGATGATCTCCACCGCGGTGCCCGACAGAACGAGCATCCCGACATACTTCGAGCTCATGATTTGCACGTGGTCGATGATCGAGACCCCGTCCGTAGCCCCCGTGTCGCCGGCGCCGGCCGGCTCGACGATGAGCGCGATGTGCCCGGGCGAGGCGGGAGCGAGCTTGGTCATGCCGTGCACCGGGGTCACCGTCTCCGAGCGTTCCCATTCGAGGGGCTGGAAGCCTCCGTAGATATCCACCCCGGAGGGCAGCGTGATGGACTCGTTGAAAGGATCCCAGGTGACGAGCACGCGACCGCTGCCGGTGCGCGCAAGCTCGATGCCACGCTGGAGGGAACGAACCGGCCTGTCCTTCGTGCCGGGGTTCGCGTCATCACCGAGGTAAAACCAATCGACGAACACGCCGCAACCGTCCGTCGCCCGACCCGCTGCAAGATGCTCCAGGCAGACCGACTCGGGGATAGAATCACCTGCACACGTCGTTCGACCGTCACATGGCGGCCCGCCGTCAGGGTCGTCCACCCCCGGCGCGCTCCCACAACCGGTCGCGGCGAGCGTCAGCGTACAGAACAGCAGGATCGCGGAAATCAGACTCATGGGCATCCCTCGATGGCGACCTCTCGCAGGGCAAGAGTCAATGGGGCGGTTCGTTCTCGATGCTGAACGCATGGAATGGACCAACAGGCCCGAGCCTCCCTTGGCCCACCTCATCACTGGCGCCGGCGTTCCCCGCAAGGCCGCCGTGACCGGCGCCTCCTATGCTGATCGTGGTTCCGGGTCGAACGGCGAAGTTGGGCACGACGTAGGCGATGCCGATGGATGCGCCTCCCAGCCCGCCGCCGGCATCGCCTCCGCGACCGCCGTTGCCTCCCGTGCCACCTTTGCATGCGTCCCACCCCTCGGGTCCAAATCCCGCACCGCCAGGGCCGCCACGTCGCCCGATGCCCCCCGCTTGGCCCCTCCCGCCCACGCCGCCACGGCCGCCTTTGCCCGTGATCACGTCGGTGGCCCCGATCGTCAGATCCGTGTCGTCGAGCGCAACGATTCCGATACTCGCCCCGCCATATCCGCCGCCATAGCCGCCCCGACCGCCACAGCCGCCGCTCCCTCCCGAGCCGCCGGCGGCGCCCCCCTGGGGGCCGCCTGCCCGACACGCGACCATGTCCCCACGCGACTTGCTGCCGCCACCGCCGCCGCCCCCCTGGCCGGTGCCGCCTCGCTTCCCGTCCTCGCCCCGGACGCCGATCCATCCGTCCTTGCCGAGGTGGCCAACGCCCACCGCGCCGTCCGCACGACCGGCGTTGGCGCCGTGTGCGCCCAGGCGCCCGTCCTCGCATCTCCTGACGTCTGCGCCGAGCCCTGCGCGGCCGTTGCCCTCCGGATTCTCCGCCGGCTCCGGCTGCCCCGGTGCACCGTCACCCCCCGACTCGAGACCGCCGTCGCCGCCGTCGCCGCCGATGGACTCGGTACCATCCTCGCACACGGTCACGACGGGCAGCGCGCCCCTCGCGGAGCCCGCCGTGCAGGCGTCCGCGCCGTCGTTCCCCAGCACGCCGTCCGTCGCCCGCTCGGTGCGCGCGTCTTCTCCCGGCTCCCCGTCCTTGCCGTTGCCCGCGATGATCTTGCTGTCCCACACGACCGCCCTGGCCCCCGAGCTCAGCATCATCGCGATCGACGACTTTTCATCGGGCGCCGAGGCATCCGCCGCCACGGCGCGCACGCCGAAGATTCGGGAGGTTGCGTCGTCCCCCGCGATGACCCGCAGCGGGATCCCCACCGGCGGAGCGATGATCGTCGGGTGGTTCGGTCCGCCGAACGACCCCTCATACGACCAATCGTCGCCGATGTCGCAGAGACGCCCGCCCCAGAGGTCGACCCCCGAGGGCAGCGTGATCTTCTCCTCGAATCTCCCGCCGCAAGCGTACACGCGCCGGGTCGCCGCTTGGCCGTTGCGTGGCCCGTGCGTGGCGAGCCCGATTGCGTGCTGGAGCGTCTTGACCGGCGCTTCCTTCGTGCCGGGGCTCGTGTCGTCGCCCTGCTCGCTGACGAACACCCCGCATTCGTCGAGCGCCATCGCCGTGGCGGGGTCGCCGTTACAGAGCGACTTCGGTGGTGTGAGGCAAAGGCGTTCTTCATAGCAGCTGTCGTCGTAAGCGCAGCCGGAGACGCCGCCCACGCCGACCGTGGAGAGGGTGCCCACGGTGAGCAGCAGCCGCATTCGTCGCCGTTCGAGAAGAGGCATGTCCTTGCTCCTGATCACCACGCGCCATACGCCACGATGCCCGCCTGTGCCGGCGTCACCGTCGGCACCAGCGCAAGCCGAGCCTTCGGTTCAGCCTGCAGAAACGAGAAGTCCGTGAAGAACGAAGCGAGGGTCGCAGCGCCCACCACACCGCTCGTCACCACCATCGCCGTTCCGAGCCCGGCGAAGAGATCTCGCTCTCGTCGTAAAGCCGTCAGCTCGGAGCACGAGGAAGGCTTCGGCGTTTCCCGACAGGCCCCTTGAGAGACCCCCGCGGCGTCGAGCCTCGCGTTCCGCTCGTGCAGGTCTCCGTCGGCGTTCCTCGCGCGGACCATGAAGACCGCACCGAGCGAGCCTGTCGCCAAGGTCAACCCGATACCGGCGGTGCGCAGGGTGCCTGGCCAGGATGTCCAGGGGCTGGGCGGCCGGCCCCGCACAGCGGGCGAAGAGCTCAGGGCCTTCGGCGCTTCCTTCGGTGATACCGGCGCGGTCTCCTTGGCACTGCCCGCCGCCGCAAGGGGCAGCTCCATCGTGATCCCGTGCTCCGCGCCCGCCACGGCGAGGAACGATTGAAACCCGCCCGCGTGGCCCGGTGCTCTGGCGCGCACCATGTGGTTGCCCGGCTCGAAGAAGAGCGTGTAGGTCCGCGCGGTCCGCCCGATGCGCTCGCCGTCGATGAGCACCTCGGCGTCGGGCGGATCGACCGCGAGCACGAGCGTAGCGACGCGCTTCGCTGCATCGCGCTGTCCTGCCTCGAATCGCCGCGCGAGCGCTTCCGGCAGCGTTTCGCGCTGTTCGAGGCTCTTGGCAAGGTGCTCGGCCGCGTCTCGGTACCTGTGCAGCGCGATCTCGCAAAGGCCGAGCTCGCCGGCGATCTCCGCCCGCTCTCGCTCGGTGCTTGTCGTCGGGTCTGCCGCCTCGAAAGCAGCCTTGTACGCAGCGTGTGCCTCGATCCACCGCCCTGCATTGCGCGCTCTCTGACCACGGCGAACATGGTCCTTCACCGATGAACTATCGCTCGGTCTCGCCTTTGGGGGGGACGTCGCCGGCGCTGGCAGATGTCGTGAAGCCTGTTGCGCCTTCGGGGGGACATCATCGGCGCTGGCAGATGTCGTGAAGCCTGTTGCGGCCCCGAGCGCGAGAAGAATCGAGAGCGAATGCGCAATGTGACGCATGCGGTGACGGTACTTACGCCGGCCGCTCGGCGTCAACCAGCAGAAGCCGCGACGTCTCGACCGTTTGGGCGAGAATTGGCGGCGGAATAACGGAATGTGCTCAGCCGTCCTCAAGGTCCGCTTCCGTGTGGTTGATGGTGCCACCCCGGCGCACATTGACCGACCAAAGTTGCTCGTCGGCTCTTTTTTTTGAAGCGTTTGGGCCGGCTCAAGTGTGCTGCCTACCGTGGGCAAGCCAGCGACCGCCTCTCCCGGCCTCGAGCTCTTCCGGCGCCTCGCCCGGCGCCACGGTGTGCCGGCGCGAAACGCCGAGGATGTCGCTCAGGAAGCGCTGCTGCGGGGGCTCGAGGCCGACAAGCGGCTCGACCTGGGGGGAGACCCAGCCCCGTACCGCGTCACGATCGCCATCAACCAGGCGCGCAATCACGTCCGTGACGCACGCTGCCGCGGCGAGGTGCTGACGTCGTTCGATGAGTGTGAGATCCGAGACGAGTGCTCCACGCCGGAAGAGCTGCTCCGGAGACGGCAGCGGGAAGAGTTCACGCGCCAGCTGATAGACCAACTCGATCCCAAGTACCGGGATCTCGTGATCAAGCACGATCTCCAAGAGGTCCCGCTCGCCGAGATCGCCACCGAGCAGGGACTGCCGCTGGGCACGGTGAAGACGCGACACTGGCGGGCGCACAAGGAGCTCAGGGTGCAGCGGGAGCGGTGGCAGGAGCAGCAGCGCTCTCAGGGAAGGGACGATAGCCTCTGCGTGCCGCTCGCACTGGGCCTCGGCCGTCGCGCGTCGTGGGTGGCTTCGCTGCGCCGTCTGGGCGTGAGGATCCTCGTCCAGGGCGGGCTCGTCCTGCTGACCGGCGCGCTCGTCTCCTCAGCGCCCTCCGTGCCCGATCTAGAATCGTGGTACGGGGCGGCGGCGGTCCGCGTCCCTGCCACCCCGCCCGCTGCGCAGGAGGCTGCGGCGTCCCCAGCGCGAGGCGGCGCGCACAGCGCCGCGGGGCCCGCCGGTGGAGAACGCGCGCACAGCGCCGCGGCACCGGCCGCGCCGATCGCGCCCGAGATGTCGTCGCCGAGGGAGCAAGGAAGCGCGCGCGCGCAGGCGATGGCGAGCAGCACGCCCGTTCCCTCAACGACGAGCGATCGCCAGCCCGCGTCTCCGGCGAGCGCCGTTCGACCGCCCGGCAGCGAGCGCGAGAGGAGCCTGATCGACCAGGCCCGCAGGGCTATCGAGGCCCGCAACGCCATGGCCAATGTCGAGGCTCTCCGGCTGCTGAACACCCACGCGCGGGAGTTCCCCCGTGGGCGGCTCGCCGCCGAGCGCGAAGCACTCCTCCGGCTGATTCGCTGAATCCCCGGCTGTCCTTCGGCAGCTAGCCCGAGTTTACCGCGGCAAAGAGATGATCAAGCTCCACCGCGGTGTGATGGCGACGCAGATCGGCTTGTTTTGCTGGGGATTTCGGCAAGAGGACGCCGGCGACATGCACCTGCCGAGTGTATGACCTAACGGAGTCGATCCTCAAGGCGAGCGAGCAGATGCGCTGGATCTATAGAAAATCAAGCATGACCGTCATGTGCCCGGCCTCGGATTGACGTGTCGAGTGTGGGCCGTATGACCTAGCCCGTGGCGAGCCTCACCAAGAAGATCATCGGCGGCAGGCCCTACTACTACCTGCGCGAATGCCAGCGGATAAACGGCAAACCGACGATTGTCCGGCAGCAGTACCTCGGCCCTGCCGAGCAACTCGTTCGCCGGCTCGCCGACCCCGCACCCCGGAAGGCCGTCGTTCGCGAGTTCGGCGCCTCCGCGGCCTGCCTCGCTCTGGCCCAGCAGCTTGAGCTGGCTGCGACGATCGACCGCCACGTGCCCAAGCAGGGCGCGCGACGATCGACCGTGGGCCAGTACCTGCTCGTGGCCGTCCTCAATCGGTGCATCGCCCCGCGTAGCAAGGCGCGCATCGGCGCATGGTACGAGACGACCGTGCTGCCCCGTCTTGTACGCCTGAGGACCTCGCAGCTCACCAGTCAACGCTTCTGGGACAACATGGACCGCCTGGACGAGGAGACCATCGGCCGGATCGAGGACGACCTGAGTGCCGCCGCCGTCGCCCGCTTCGGCCTCGATCTGCGCTGTCTGCTGTTCGATGCCACTAACTTCTTCACCTGCATCGACAGCTTCAATACCCGTCCCAAGCTGCCCCAACGAGGCCACAGCAAGGAGGGCCGCGCCAATCTTCGCCTGCTCGGTCTGGCCTTGCTCGTCACGGCCGACGGTGATGTGCCGTTGTTCCACCACACCTACGCCGGCAACCAGCACGACGCCAAAACCTTCGGCGCCGTCACCGGTGAGCTCGCCCGACGCTGCCGCCTGCTGTCGCAGGGCGCCGCCGACATCACCTTGATCTTCGACAAGGGCAACAACTCGGCGGCCAACCTGCGGGTGGTCGCCCAAGGACCGTTTCATTTTGTCGGCTCCCTGGTGCCCACGCAGCACCCGGAGTTGTTGACCATCGAGCGGTCCCAGATGCGTCGTCTGGACAAGTCCCAGCTGCCGGCGGTCTGGGCCTACCGCACCCGCAAGAAGGTCTTCGGCGCCGAGCGTACGGTCCTGGTCACCGTCAACCGTGCCCTGCTACAAACCCAGCGCAAGACATTGCGCCGAGAGATCGACAAACGACGGCGCAAGTTGCAGGTGCTGCAGGCATCGCTCGAACGTCACGCCGAGGGGCGTGCCCGAGGTCGACGCCCCACTCTGGCAGGCACCCGCAAGCGAGTCCGAGCCATCCTTGCGGGGCGCCACATGAAGGACCTGTTCAAGGTCGTCGTCAAGCTCGATGCGCAGGGGCTTCCGACGCTTCAATGGTCCTTTCGCGAGAAGGATTGGGACCAGCTGCAGCGGACCCTGCTCGGAAAGACGCTCCTCTTCACCGACCGCGATCCGTGGACAGACGAACAAATCGTGCGCGCCTACCGGAGTCAGTTCCACGTGGAAGCGGCGTTCCGCCGCATGAAGGACCCCCACATCCTGACGTTCCGCCCCATTCATCACTGGACCGACCAGAAGCTCCGTGTGCATGGCCTCATTTGTGTGCTCGCCCTGATGATCCTCTGCCTCCTGCGCAGGAAGCTCGAGCAGGCAGGGATCTCGCTCAGTATCGTCCGCATGATCGAACGGCTCTCCGGCATCCACGAGGTATCCGTCCTCTTTCCCCCGGCAAAGAGCTCGCTCCCTCGCGCCCATACGGTGCTCTCCGAGCTCGATGCGGAGCAGCACGCACTCTTCCAGCACCTCGACCTCGCGCGCTTCCGCGCCGCCTAGAGCACGCGTAGGTCATACGCCAACGCGTCGCTCTCGCGCGGCGAAACACGGGCTCGCGTGAACTTTTGTGGCTTTGCCGCGGTAAACTCGGGCTAGCAGGTGGTGACCCTGGTGACGTCTTCGGACAGCACAAGGCGAAGGTCCGCCGTGCGTCCGGACAAGAACGATCACGTCCAGGAGACGAAACGCGATGAATACGATGGACGATCTACTGGTTGCGATGTGGCTGGTCTCGCCGCTCGGGCTCGCGATGATAGCCTGCGTCGCGATCGGCTTCGCGGTCACCGCGCGCGAAGCGCTGGGACGAGAACGCGGGCTTCGCGAGGCGCGCGAGCACGCGCAGGATGACGAGGAGGCCGCGCTCACCGATGCGAGGGAGCAGGCAGCAGGGGAGCGGGACCGATACCGGCGCCTTCTGGACTGCCACGTCGACGCGGCGCTTGCCGAGCTGACAGACGCCTGCGCGCGCCCCGTCCCCTGGCCAGGAAGGGTCCTCGAGGCGTTCTGCGCGACGATGCCTTCGTGGAGGAGGAAGCTGGCCGAGAGCACGGGGTTGGAGCCGAGGGAGGTGGAGCGGTTGCTGAGGAGCGACCTCCCGATGACGCCCGGCCTTGCCCGGCAGTTGGAAGCCTTCACCGGGACGCCGGCGCGGTACTGGGAGCGCCTCTGGCAGCTGCACGACGACCACCGGACGGACGCCGAGAAGACCGTAGTGATCCAGGTCGGCGAGCCCGTCACCAAGCGCGAGAGCGCGGCGCGTCCCGCGTCGTCGCCGACGCAGAGCTCGACACCGCCGACGCTATCTCCCCGCGCGCTCGACGTTCCTCCGCCTGTGGTGCCGTCTCCCGAGCTCGCGGCCAGGAGCCCGCGGGCGAAACTCCCGCCGCCTCCACAGCCGCGGCTTCGGTCGCCGCTCCCTGTCCGCGCCGCCACGGGGACAGAGCTCGCCCGGCGCGCCGGGACCCTGACGAGCTTCCCGCTACAGCGTGACGAAGGCGGGCAGGGTTCCGCAACGGCTGCCGATTGGGAGGACGTAAAGCGCTCTCCGCTGAACACGACCCTTCCGGGCGTAGGGAGCCATGGCTGAGCGCCGCCGCGCCTCGCAGCTACACGCCATCAGGAGCCTGCTGGCGAGCATGCCGGCGCTACGGGAACTGAGCAGCTGCGGCTGACGTCTTCCTTTGGTAGCGGAAAGCGAAGATCGCGAACCGGTGTCGCATGAGTGCGGACACGCCGCATCGTCAGATTGAGGGCGATTGCCCGACGGAGAAGGTAAAGCCATGGGTTGTCCGTCGAATGAAGACGAGCGAGCCGCCGCGCACGCGCGCCTGTTTTGCCCGGCGCAGGTTCGTGCCGTGCTGCGCTGGCTGGGTAGGCTGGGGGTCCGCCGGTGCCATCGTTCCGACGTCGCAGGTCAAGTCTGGCTCAATGCCTGGGAGAGCTGGCCCAGGTTCGATCCGAAGCGCGGCAGGCCGGAACGCTGGTTGAATGCGATCACCGTACACGTTGCGTCGCACTATCACCAGCGTATGCAGCACCGCAGGGAGGAGCTCGTCGATTTGATCGATGTGGCCGATCCAGCTCCGGATGCCGCTGCTACGATGGAATCCGACAGCATCAGGACGGGCACTATCGACGCGGTGAACGAGCTCGATCCGAAGCTGCGCTTTGTTCTCGTGGCACACGATCTGAACGGAGTCTCGATGGCCCAGATCGCCGAAAAATCAGGGCTACCTCTCTCTGTAATTTACAAGAGACGCACCAAGGCCGTCGGCGCGCTGCGCGACATCATCGGGCTTCGGGAAGCCATGGATGATTTCACCCGGAGAGCGGGGCCGCAATGAGCATCAAATGCCTGGTTGCTCACTTCCGGCGCGACTTGGACGACCACGAGACAGAGAGAACAATCAATGCTCTCATGATGATCAAAGGGATCATCAAGGTGTCACCTAACGCAACAGGTTACGAAGATGACCTGAGCCGGCAGCGGGTCACACGAGAGTTGCTCGACAAGATGCGCGCGCTTCTGGACGAAGAATAGAGGTCGAGCTCGGCGCTGGAGCAACCGAGGCCTCGTTCGAGGGCGTCGGGGCCGGCGCGGTGACCGAGCTCGCCGAGGTGTGCAAACGGCCTCCGCGCTCGATCTGCTCATCTCCGGCAGGGCGCCCACGCTCAACCCGACCGCCGAGCCCATGCCCGAGCGAGCCGGCGCGTTCGAGCGTCCCGACGGTTGAACAGGGCGGCGTAAGCGCGCACGCCAGCCTGTCTGGCTAACATTTCGCTTTCCGCCTCCGAGCAGGCCGACCCCGCTCCCGGACGAGGTCGACCCCCGCGGTACGGGCTCGAGCCCATCCGCAGATGCCAGCGGCAGGACGAGCAGCCGGCGATCGCCTCGTGGGCGACCTGAGCTACGCCGTCGCCCTCGGGATGCCGAGGCAGCTCGGGTCGTGGGGCGCTCCAGCACGCGCAACGCAGCGCGCACGCGCAGGCGGCGGGCAACTCTTGCCAGCGGGCGTGGCGCCACACTACCCTCGCGGCCAGGATGCCCGCGAAGCGCCAGGTTCTCGACCATCTCACGCGTGACGAGCTCCTCGTCCTGGCTGATGCCTGCAGCCTCATCCCCGACGATCGCCGCGTAAAGAGTCACATCGCGGACCTGCTGGAGACGAAGGGGCCGCCCATCCCCGAGCTGCTCGCCGGCCTCGCGCGCGATCGCCTCAAGGCGCTGTGCCAGGCGCTCGGGCTCGACGACAGCGGCCGGGAAAAGGCCGTGCTGCTGGCCCGGCTCGGGTCTGTCCAGCCCGAAGCGTCAGCCACCCCTGCGCCGAGGACCACGGCGGTGACCCATCGCCGGGCCATCGCCACCCCGCGTGCGAATGGCGCCGCATTCGCGAATGCCGCCTTCGCCATCTCGCGTCCTTCCCCGCGTCCCGTGCCAGCGCCGCCGCGGCGGAGTCCCCTGCCTGCGCGCCCGCCGCACATTTTCCCCCTACCGCCGAGGACTGACACAAGGCCGCCGCCCAGCTCACAAACGCCTCTGGAGCAGTCGGAGCT
The DNA here is from genome assembly GCA_051717205.1 of Sorangium sp. So ce1128. Lineage (GTDB taxonomy): Bacteria > Myxococcota_A > Polyangia > Polyangiales > Polyangiaceae > Sorangium. The sequence goes on along the minus strand of CP181432.1, from coordinate 10,274,802 downwards.
CGAGTCGCACCTCTGGGAGGCCGCGAACATCCTCCGCGGCAGCCCGGTGGATCGCACCGACTGGAAGAGCTACATCCTGCCGCTTCTCTTCCTCAAACGCATCTGCGACGTGTGGGACGAAGAACGCGACGCCACGCTCGCCGAGTACGGCTTGGACTACGCGGATGAGCATCGCTTCCAGATCCCCGAAGGGTGCCACTGGAACGCCGTGCGGGGCGCATCGAAGAACGTGGGCGCCGCGATCCAGAAGGCTATGCGCGGGATCGAGTCGGCGAACGACAAGCACCTCTACGGTGTCTTCGGCGACGCTCAGTGGAGCAACAAGGAGCGGCTGCCCGACGAGCTGATCAAGGATCTCGTCGAGCACTTTTCCGCCCTCTCGCTTGGCAACCAGCGCGTCACCGCCGACGTGATCGGTGCCGCCTACGAGTACCTCATCAAGAAGTTCGCCGACGCGACCAACAAGAAGGCGGGCGAGTTCTATACTCCGCGCAGCGTCGTGCGGCTCATGGTCGACATGCTCGATCCAAATCCGGGCGATACCGTCTACGATCCCGCCTGCGGGACGGGCGGCATGCTGCTGGCGGCGGTGGCGCATGCGAGGGATCAGGGGGCGGATCCGCGCACGTTCTTCGGGCGTCTCTACGGGCAGGAGAAGAACCTGACAACGGCCGCGGTGGCGCGAATGAACGTGCTCCTGCACGGGATAGAGGACTTCCAGGTGGTGCGCGGTGACACGCTACGCAACCCCGCGTTCACCGATCCGGCCGCTGGCGGACTGGCGACGTTCGATGTGGTGATCGCCAATCCGCCGTTCTCGCTGGAGCAGTGGGGGCGGGAGGTGTGGGAGGCCGATCCGTGGGGTCGCGCGTTCGCCGGGCTCCCGACCGACACCAACGGCGACATGGCCTGGGTGCAGCACATGGTGAAGTCGATGGCGCCGCGCACCGGGCGCATGGCCGTCGTGCTGCCGCAGGGCGCGCTCTTCCGCGGCGGCGTCGAGGCGCAGATCCGCCAGCATCTCTTGAAAAACGATCTCGTCGAGGCGGTCATCGGCCTGGCGCCGAACCTCTTCTACGGCACGGGCCTCGCCGCCTGTGTCCTCGTGCTCCGCCAGAACAAGCCCGCCGCCCGCAAGCGCAAGGTGGTCATCGTCGACGCCTCCACGCTCTTCCAACGGGGCCGTGCCCAGAACTTCCTGGAGGCGCGGCACCGCGAGCAGATCCTGGCCTGGGTAAAGCGCTTCGCCGACGTCGAGGATCGCGCTCGCGTTGTCAACCTCGCGGAGATCGAGAAAGAGGGCTGGACGCTCAACATCTCCCGGTACGTGCTGCCGCCCATCGGCGCCGACGTCCCGCCGCTCTCCGAGGCCGTCGCGGCCTTCAAGGAGGCCCTCACGAAGTGCCGCGAGGCAGAGGACGAGCTGCGCCGGGTGATGATCGAAGGAGGCTGGCTCCAATGACAGTCCGGATGACGCAGCAAGAGCTGGAGTCGTACCTCTGGGGCGCGGCCGTCATCCTGCGCGGCCTCATGGAGGCAGGGGATTACAAGCAGTTCGCCTTTCCGCTGATCTTCTTCAAGCGCCTCTCCGACGTCTGGGACGAGGACTACGCCGCGGCGTTCACGGACTCGAACGACCCCGACTACGCCACGACGACGGCCAACGACCGCTTTGTCATCCCCGAGAAGGCTCACTGGAACGACGTGCGCGTCGCGACCAAGGACGTGGGCAAGACGCTGCAGACCGCGATGCGGAAGATCGAGGCGGCGAATCCTGGCCGACTTGACGGCATCTTCGGCGACGCGCCTTGGACCAACAAGGAGCGCCTACCGGACGTAACGCTGAAGAACCTCCTCGAGCATTTTTCCACCCAGACGCTCTCGCTCGCCAACGTGCCCGAGGACGAACTCGGCAACGGCTACGAGTTCCTCATCAAGAAATTCGCGGACGACAGCGGCCACACGGCGCAGGAGTTCTACACGAACCGCACGGTGGTCCACCTGATGGTGCAGATGCTTGAGCCGAAGCCGGGCGAGAGCATCTACGACCCCACCTGCGGCACCGGAGGCATGCTCATCTCGGCGCTCGCCGAGGTGAAGCGAAAGGGCGGCGAGCACCGCACGCTCAAGCTCTTCGGGCAGGAGCGCAACCACATGACCGCTTCCATCGCCCGGATGAACCTGGTGCTCCACGGCGTGGAGGACTCGGAGATCGCGCGCGGCGACACGCTGGCCGTACCGGCGTTCGCGGAGAATGACCGGCTCAAGACCTTCGACGTGGTCCTCGCCAATCCGCCGTACTCGATCAAGCAGTGGAACCGCGAGGCGTGGGCCAGCGACCCGTGGGGCCGCAACTTCCTTGGCACTCCGCCGCAGGGGCGCGCGGACTACGCCTTCTTTCAACACATTTTGAAGAGCATGGATGCAAAGACGGGGCGCTGCGCGATCCTGTTTCCGCATGGTGTGCTCTTCCGCAAAGAGGAGGCTGAGCTGCGGGAGAGGCTCGTCAAAGCGGACCTCGTCGACTGTGTACTCGGGCTCGGGCCTAACCTCTTCTACAACTCTCCGATGGAGGCCTGCGTCGTCTTCTGCAAGTCGAGGAAGGCATCAAAGCGGCGCGGCCAGGTGCTGCTGATCGACGCGGTAAACGAGGTCGCGCGCGAACGGGCAGCGAGTTTCTTGAAACCCGAGCATCAAGCTCGCATCAAAAACGCTTACGCAGCGTACGCGGACGAGGATGGTTTCGCGAGGGTAGCCACCATCGAGGAGATTGCGGCGCAGAGGTTCAGCCTGTCGATCCCGCTCTACGTAAAACGGCCGACCGCTAGCACGACGAGTGCCGGTGCGACGGCGCAAACCCTTTCCGTGGCCTGGGCGGCCTGGGACGGCTCCGCCCGTGCCTTCTGGAGCGAAATGGACGCGGTAGTGGAGCTGCTCGACGGGCTAGTGGGAGAAGAACTCGAGGCGGCCCGTGATTGAGCTGAAATCGGGATGGCGGAGGGTGAAGTTTGGGGAGGTGGCGCGCCTGAACCGGGAAACGTGCAAAGACCCGGCGGCCGAGGGCATCGAGCGGTACATCGGCCTGGAGCACCTAGAGCACCAATCACATTGAAAACTGTCTCATTTCAATAGGTTACGCCGCCTCCCGCATCAGCCGCTGGGCAGACTCGAGATTCTGGATCGCTGCTGCGCGCCGGAGGTCGAACAGGTTTCTCCTGGCGCCGATGTAGCGCGCGCTGTGTCCTTTGCGCGCTGCGATGTGGGCGAGGGCATGCTCCACAGGGATCCGCTGCCGGAGCACGGCGCGTCCTGGCCCGGTCTGCTGCAGCTTCCGGAACTTGCTCTGCAAAGCTTCGTCCTCGGCGATGGATACGGTCCGCCCTCGTCCCGACGCGGCTTGGGTGCATTTGGCTCGGAGGGGGCACGCACCACACTCCTCGGGATCAAATTCGACCGTGTCGCCCGGCTCGAACACTTCGATTTGTCCCGCGGGACACGTGATTGTCTTGGCGCGCAGGTCGATCTTGAAGTCGCGCTTGCTGAACATGTCAGGTCTGCGAGCTCTCTGCCCCCACGGCTTCGAGAACACCTGGCCGTCATCGCGGATCACGTCGTCCACAACGGGACTGTTCACGTAGGCGCGATCGATGTGCAGCTCAACGAGGCGTAGCCCCTGATGCTGGATGTCCTTGGCGATCGGCGCGGCCCCCTCTTCTTCGGGCCGATTCGCTGGTGTGACTGCGCAGGCGACGATGACGGGAAGGTCAAGGTCGCGCGCGATATGTTCCTTGTAGCCGTCGAACCGCTTCGAGCGGCTCTTGCGGCCATGGCGCATCTCGGCGTCCTCAATCGAGACGCGGCGATCAGGCGCAACGCCTTGCCAGATGCGAACGGTCCCGTCCTCGGCGGTTTCGAGGTCCTGGTCTCGAACCTGAATGAGCGCATCCAGATAGGTGCGCAGCGGCTGCTCGACGACGTCGTCCAGATGGCGGTCGACCCACTGCTGCAACGACGAGACCTGCCGCTCCAGGATCTGAATTGCCGCCGCCTTCTGTTTCGGGTCGCTCCAGTCGAGGTCGAGCCCGGCTTTGATGCTGGGCGCCAGAAGCAGCGGGATGCCCGCCTTGCGGCAGATTTCCTCGGGCGGACGGTCCATGATCTTCGACACGACGCGGACGATGCTGCGTGCAGCATGGCCGAGCAGGTTGATCGTGTCCTCAACCCGCCCGGCTCCCGCTAAAGGGCGGCTGTCGATGGCCACCCGCAGCGCTTTCGATACCGCACGCCTCTCGCCCTCCGTCATCGCGCCGGACCGAACCAGCGCCACGGTCCGCTCCAGCAGCACCCGGTCCATCTCGTGCGCGACCATCCGCTCTCGGAACGCCTGCAGCGCGCCCTGCGAGAACGGGGGCGTGGCCGCACCCAGGCAGCCGAGCACCATCTGCCAGCGCAGGTCGACGACGGACAGCTCCACCGCCTCGGCATCCGATGCGCCGACGTAGCCTTGGAGCAGCGTGACCATGCACATCAGCGCCGGCGGATGCGGCGGCTCACCTGCTCCCGTCGTCCGGTACATGCCCTCCAGCTGCTCCTGGAACGTCTCATCGAACAGCTCGTGCCGGTGCAGCCTGAGAAAACCGAACAGTGCTCGCACGCGTGTCAGCCGCTTCATCAGCGCCTGCTCCTGTCGCGACAGCTCCACCGGCGGCGACCATCGTTCCATCCGTGAACCTCCGGACGCGGACGAGATCATGGCCCGGGCGAGACGGTCGAGCCTTCCATCGAAACGCCCGGCATTATCACAAAATCAACCTGATCGGTCCTCTAGAGCCCGGGAACCTGCACGTGCGCTCGTGGGGCGACATCTCCGACGGGACGACCTTCACCAACCGTGTGAGACCGGGGCACGTCCTCTTTGGAAAGCGCCGAGCCTACCAGCGGAAGGTCGCGGTCGCGGATTTCGACGCTGTCTGCTCGGGGGACATCTACCTCTTCGAGAGCACGGACTCGTCACCACTGCTGCCCGAGCTTCTTCCGTTCATCTGCCAGACCGACGCGTTCTTCGACCATGCGGTGGGCACATCGGCGGGCTCGCTGTCGCCGCGAACCAACTGGTCCAGTCTCGTGGATTGGGAGTTCGTGGTGCCGCCGCTGGACGAGCAGCGGCGTTCACTTAGCATGCTGAGTGTTGTCGAGTCGATCCTGCGAGAGGTCGGCAATGCGGCCCGCGCCTTGGAGCTGATGGCCCGCCGGCTGGTCGAAGGCTTCGGGCTGAGTCGTGTGAAACGTGTGCCTGCAGGGACCTTACTGAGAGAGCCGCTCGTTCGTGGGTGGTCGCCGACCTGCAACGAGGAGGGACGCGGGTACGCGACGCTACCAGCAGGCTGCGTGTACTCCGGCGTCGTCGACCTCGAGAACAATCTGAAGTACGCAGTTATCGACGAGTCTACTTACAAGCGCTACCAGCTACGGCAGCGCGACGTTCTGGTGCTCCGCGGCAACGGAAATCGGGAATTGGTTGGGCGCGCAGGAGTTGTTGCGGCCCCGGAGCCGCTGTGCTTCTACCCGGACTTGCTGGTTAGGCTCCGATTTGACGAAGATCAGCTGGACCCGGTTGTAGCCGTCTTGATCTGGAACGCAGTGTCTGTACATTCGGAGCTGATTCGACGCACGAAGTCCTCCAATGGTATCTACAAGCTCGGATTTGACGATATTCGCGAGCACATGCTTCCGTTGCCCACGCGCGCACAACAGGTAGGTATGCGGAACGCTGCGTCATCGTGGAGGTCGGCCAGCGAAGCGCTCAAGGCGCGAGAGCAGGAGGCGCGCAAGCTCAAAGCTGCTGTGGTTCGTGAAACTTTCAGAGTGACATGATGTCATTCATCAAAAAAAGCTGTGTCGACGGCCTCCTCCGCGGCGGCATTACCAACCACACATACGCAGTTTCAAGGTTATTGCGTCACCAGCGCAAGCTCGCGGGCATCGGCTGGGACCAATTCGCCAGCGCCAGCATCCCCCGTTGGTCCCAAGAGGCATTGATCGAGGACCGGATCCGCGACACTGTCGTCCTCGTTAATGCGGAGATCGCCGCAAGCCCCGACCGCGCCGACGATGTACTCCGCAAGCTGCACGCCATACTCTCGATGCGGTCTGACGTGTACAACGGCGGTTACGTCTCTCCGCCAACGAGCCAAGGAACCCGCCATGCCTAATGGACGTCCGCAGATTCCCAAGGCCATCCGTCGCGAATTGATGGTCGAATGCGGCCACAGGTGTTCCGTATGCGGCGAGCCTGTCGCACTGGAGAAGGCTCATATCATTCCCTGGAACAAGTCGAAGGATCATGCCCTAGAGAATCTGTTGGTCCTTTGCGCCGTCTGCCACACGCGTGCGGACAACGAGAAGTGGGGGGTCGACACCTTGCGCGAATACAAGGCAAGGCCGTGGGTGGCCCGCTATCGCGCACATCCCGTCGACGCTGCCCAACAGTTGCTTTGCATCAAAGTCGACCTTTCGGTCGATGAATTCTCAGCCCAGAAGGAGCGAATCCAGAAAGCGGTCGAGGCAGTGCTGGATCTCCATCGCGGGTCCGTGGTCACGGTGGGGGTCCGCACCGGCAGCTTGCTGGTGACATTGTCAATGCCCGCGGACGCCGCCCAGCGGCTGCTCTTGGATGAGAAGCTACAGGGCAAGCTGGCTGAGCTGCTGGCACCGATCCTACTCCTGGATGTCGAGGAGGTGCGCACGCCTGCGGACGATCGCCGTTTCAACGAGGCGAATACCGTCGAGGCTTACGTGCGTGATCTCCTCTGTGGCGGGGTGACCCATCAGACCGCTGCCGGGCCCGGCCTCGCGCGGCGCCAAGGAAAGATCTCGGGCCTCGGCTGGCACTATCTCGCCCCAGCGCAGGTCCCTCGCCAGCCGCACGAGGCTTTCGTCGAGGACTGGGTCCGCGACGCGCTGGTCCGCCTCAACCCCGAGATCGCCGCCATCCCCGACCGCGCCGACGAGGTGCTTTACAAACTGCGCGCCATCGTGCTCTCGGTGCGCTCCGACGGCCTCATCAAGGCCAACGAGGAGCTGACCGCCTGGCTCCGCGGCGACCGTTCGATGCCCTTTGGGCCGAACCACGAGCACACCACCGTGCGGCTCATCGACTTCGACAGCCCCGAAAACAACCACTACGTCGTCACCAACCAGTTCGCGTTCCGCGCCGGCCCCACCGAGCGCCGAGCCGACCTCGTGCTGCTTGTGAATGGGTTACCGCTGGTGGTCATCGAGGCCAAGACGCCCGTGCGCCCGGCCGTGAGCTGGGTCGACGGAGCGCTCCAGATCCACGAGGACTACGAGAAGCAGGTCCCCGAGCTGTTTGTCGCCAACGTGTTCAGCGTCGCCACCGAGGGCAAGGAGCTCAAGTACGGCTCGGTGCGGATGCCGGTGAACCTGTGGGGCCCCTGGCGGGGCGACGACGAGGCCACCCCGGGCACGCTGGCGGGCCTTAAGGGGGCGGTGACCGGATTGCTTCGGCCGAACGTCGTGCTCGACATCCTCGGCCACTTTACGCTCTTCGCGACTGATAAGAAGAAGCGGCGCACCAAGGTCGTGTGCCGCTACCAGCAGTACGAGGCCGTGAACCTCATCGTGCAGCGCGTGCTCGAAAGGAAGCCGCGGAAGGGCCTCATCTGGCACTTTCAGGGCTCGGGCAAATCACTGCTCATGGTTTTCGCGGCCCAAAAGCTGCGGATGAACCAGGACCTGAAGAATCCGACGGTGATCATCGTCGTCGATCGGCTCGATCTCGACGCGCAGATCAGCTCCACGTTCCACGCGTCCGACATCCCGAACCTCGTCAAGGCCGAGACCCGGGCCGACCTCGCGCGCATGCTCCGGCAGGACACGCGCAAGATCATCATCACGACGATCTTCCGCTTCGGCGAGGTCGATGGCGTGCTGAATCAGAGCGACAACATCGTCGCGCTCGTAGACGAGGCCCACCGCAGCCAGGAGGGCGACCTCGGAATCAAGATGCGCGCGGCGCTCCCGAACGCCTTTCTCTTCGGCCTGACGGGCACTCCCATCAACCGTGTCGATCGCAACACCTTCTACACCTTCGGCGCCGACGAGGACCCGCGCGGCTACATGAGCCGCTACGGCTTCGAGGAATCAATCCGCGACGGCGCGACCTTGCCACTCCACTTCGAACCGCGACTTCTCGAACTGCACATCGACAAGGAGGCGATCGACGAGGCCTACCGCGAGCTGACCGGTGAGCTGTCGGACCTCGACAAGGACACGTTGGCCCGCGCCGCGTCGAAGATGGCCGTGCTCGTGAAAGCGCCGGAGCGAGTTCAGGCAATCTGCGCCGACATCGCTCGCCACTTCCGGGCGAGCGTCGAGCCGAACGGCTTTAAGGGCATGGTCGTCACCTTCGACCAGGAGTGCTGCCTGTTGTACAAGGCCGCGCTCGACCAACACCTCCGGTCCGAGGAGAGCGAGATCGTCATCTCGGCGACGAACAAGGACGAGAGATACAAGCCTTACGACCGTACCCGCGACGCTGAGGAGAAGCTCCTTGACCGCTTCCGCGACGCGAGCGATCCGCTGAAGATCCTGGTCGTGACCGCGAAGCTGCTGACGGGGTTCGATGCGCCCATCCTCCAGGCGATGTACCTAGACAAGCCCCTTCGCGCCCACACCCTGCTCCAGGCTGTGTGCCGGACCAATCGGCCTTACGGCGACAAAAAGACTCACGGGCTCATCATCGACTACCTCGGCGTTTTCGACGACGTCGCGAAGGCTCTGGAGTTCGACGAGAAGGGCTTTCGCTCGGTGGTCTCCAATATCGCCGCGCTGAAGGACAAGCTCCCCCTGGCGGTCCAGAAGTGCCTCGCCTTTTTCCCCGGGGTCGACCGCACAAAAACTGGCTACGAGGGGTTGATGGCGGCGCAGGACTGCCTACCGAACAACGAGGTTCGCGACGCCTTCGCGGCGGAATTTACGCTCCTCGGGAAGCTCTGGGAGGCGCTCTCCCCCGACCCCGTCCTCCGCGCCTTCGAAACGGACTATCGCTGGCTAGCGCAGGTCTACGTCTCGGTACAGCCTACGACCGGGAACGGAAAGCTCCTGTGGCATGCCCTCGGCGCGAAAACGATCGAGCTGATTCACCAGAACGTTCACGTCGAGGCAATCCGAGACGATCTCGATACGCTGGTCATCGACTCCGAGGTGATCGAGGCAGTTCTGGCCACGCCAAATCCGAAGAAGAAGGCGAAAGAAATCGAGATCAAGCTGAGAGCCCGTCTCCGAAACCACGGCGCGACCCCGAAGTTCCGGGAGCTCTCCGAGCGCCTTGAGGCGCTCAAGGAGCGCTATGAGGCCGGCGTCATCGAGAGCATCGAGTTCCTGAAGCAGCTTCTGGCGATCGCGAAGGACGTGGTCGCCGCCGAGAAGGAGGTGCCACCCGCTGAGGAGGTCGATCTCGGCAAGGCGGCGCTCACGGATCTGTTCCAGCAAGTGCGCAGCGAGAAGACGCCGATCATGGTCGAGCGGGTCGTGAAGGACATCGACGAGATCGTGCGTCTCGTACGCTTCAAGGGGTGGCAGCAAACGAGCGCCGGCGAGCGTGCGGTCAAGCAGGCGCTTCGAAAGACGCTGCTGAAGTACCAGCTACACCAGGACGCGGACCTGTTCGACAAGGCGTACGGGTACATCAAGCAGTATTATTGATGCACGGGTTCGGCGTTACGGCGCGGAAGCCGTCGTTCCGGCTCCAGGTGTCAGGAGGTTGTCACCTTGTCCGCCCGTAGCTCCCTGCGCCACCAGCACGGCTGTCTCGGCTTGTACCTTTCGCGCCGCGCGAACTTCTCGGCGCGCAGTGCGCTCCGCTCCCATCGGTCCACCCGCTCGGCTTACTCCGCTCTCGTCGCCGTCGCCTCCTTCATCGTGGCGATGGGGACAGGCAACCGGCGCCGCGCGGACGTTCACGATGCCCTTGGATGGGCGCTTACGAGCAGCCGGCCGATCGCCTCGTGCACAACCCGCGCCGCCACCTCATCCCCAAGGGCGACGGCGCGGCTCAGGGCGCCGGCGAGCGAGGCGACCACGACGGCCCGGGGTGACGGGTCAGCCGACGCGAGCTCCCCAGGCGCCACGCTCGCCGATTGGGCCCGGGTTGGGCCCATGCCTTCCGAGGGGGTACGATCCGGGGCCACGCCCCCATGGAACTTCGAGGAAAACGACGGATCGCGACGGTTCGCCACCGCCGAACAGTCCCGCCAGGATTCCGCCGCGGCGCCGAACCGTCGCGATCCGTTACTTTCGGCGCGATTTCGGGAGGGCGTGACGACGGATCGCACCCCCTCGGACGGCATGGACCCAACCCGGGCCCAACGGCCGAGCCCTGGGCCCGGGGAGCTCGCGACGGTCGATCCATCGCCTCGAGCCGCCGTGGTTGCGTCGCTCGCCGCCACCCTGAGCCGAGCCGTCGCCCTCGGGGACGCGGAGGCAGCCCGGGTCGTGCACGAGGCGATCGGTCAGCTGCTCGGGCTGCCGGTGGCACCGGAACGGTGAGCAAGCTTGGGGCTCGGTGATCGGGATCATCGGCGTGGACAGCTCCGCTAGCCGGCTCTGCTGCACCCGGATGATCTCCTCCTGCAACGCTGCGCGCTCGCGCTCTCGCGTTCTCGCGCGCCGACATATCGAGCGCGAGCCGGGTGCTCGGCGAGCGCCTCCGCCGCCACGGCAGCGAGCGTCGCGGCCCGCCGGCCCCCGGCCCGCCGCTCCGCCATGGCGCCGCCATGGGCGATAGCCCGGCGGGTTGTCGAAATTCGCGGCGAAAACGCGCCCTCACCGCGTGGCGTGCGGCGTGCGGTGTCGGCGCCGTGTGGCCAGCGCGGCTCGCACCACGGGCGTCGTCTACGAGCGCCGTCGTCCCGAGAAGACGACGCTCTACGAGATCGTGCGCGACAACGTGGAGACGCTGTACGGGGCCATCGACGACGACGCCATCGCCATCCGGATACCCAAGCACGCGAAGAAGGAGCTCGAAGCCTACCTCGACTGCGGGCTGCTCTGCCGCGGGTTCGCGCGCCTCCGGTGCGAGCGCTGCGAAGAGAGTCGGCTGGTGGCCTTCAGCTGTAAAGGGCGCGGTTTCTGCCCGTCGTGTCTGGGCCGACGCATGTGTTCCACGGCGGCGAACCTGATCGAGGACGTCCTGCCCGAGGTGGCGCACCGTCCGTGGGTGTTGACGTTTCCGTTTCCGTGGCGGCGCAGGCTCGCCCAGGACGGGTTATTGTTCGGCGTGCTGACCCGCATCTTCGTCGAGAGCGTGGAGCGGTTCTACGAAGAGCGCGGTGCGCGCCGAGGCGCGTGCGGCGCGGTCAAGAGCGGCGCGGTGACCGTCGTGCAACGCACGTCCGGCGACATGCGGCTCAATCCGCATCTGCACGTGGTCTTCCTCGACGGGGCTTATCACGAAGACGGCACCGAGCTCGTGTGGAACGAACTCGGTCATCTTCCAACTCGCGCGGTCGGTCAGGTCCTGGAGCACGCCGTCGGGCGGATGCTCCGTTACCTCCGGCGGCACGGGCATCTCGAGATCGAGCACGACGTCGAGGAGGACGACGAGCCCGAGGCAGCGCTCTGTGCCTCCGTCTCGGGACGAGAGCCGCGCCACACGTCGTCGCCCCGCAATGGCTCCGCGGGCACTCGCCGTCTTCTCCGAGCGCGCTCGCGTACGACAAGCCGCTGTGCGCTGCGCTCGATGGCTTCACCTTGCGCGCAGCGACGCGCGCCGGTGCGCACCATGCCGCGGCGAGGGAGGCGCTGCTGCGTTACGTGCTGCGACCCCCGATCGCAAAGGAGCGCGTTGAGCCGCAGCAGGACGGCCTGGTGCGGCTCTCGCTCAAGCGCGCCTTCGCTGACGGGACTGCCCTTGTGGACATGGATCCGCTCTCGCTCCTGTGCCGCCTCGCGGCCAGCGTCCCGCCGCCGCGCTTTCACACCGTCAAGTACGCGGGCGTGCTCGCCTCGGCAAGTCGCCCACGTTGGCGCGCAAGCGCATCGGACCGCGCCCTGCGAAGCCACAAGAGCCTACGAAGGCGGACGAAGACGCCGCTTCGAAACGCAAGCGTGGCGGCTATCGGGCGGTCGACAGACCGCGCCGAGCTCTTGCGCCGCACATTTGCGACCGACGTCCTCGAGTGCCCAACTTGCAAGGGGCGGATGAAGCGCGTCGCCATGGTGACCGAGCCAAGGAACATGGCCCGCTTCCTCTCCGCGCTCGGCGAGCCGACCGACGTCCCAGCACGCTCTCCCAGCGCCGACGCGGCGGCCGCCGTACTGGAAGAGCACCGTTCTGCGCCGCAAGGCGCCCGGTGACGCCGCATAGCGTCTCGCGACGCGCCTCCCGGGCCAGACCAACGCCTGGACGGACACGTGTGCCCACGGCACGCCGATGCGCCCCGTAGCGCGCTCGGCGCCGCCCCGGACCACGCTCTTTCGGCCCAGGACCGAGCCATCACGACGCTCGCGGCCCCACCCTTCCGGTTTGCTGCGCTACACTTCTTCGCGCTGCGATCCGGCTTCTTTTACCTACGGTGCGCCAAGCACAGCTTCGATCAGGAGGATGCCATGTGAAGTCCACACCAACTGAAACCTGATGTAGCGACCCAGCGGGTTGAATTCCTGCCCGACCAAGGTAGGGCCGCCAGTCGGAAGCGAGTCTTGCGTGGTGACCGAGGGCAACCCGGACTACGAAGCGTAGACAGCGAGCACGCGGGCCGCGGAATCGGGCTCCGAAAGAAAGAAGTCGTGGAAGCCGACGGGACCGTAAGCCCGGAAGGCAACATCGAGGGAGCGATGCGTAGGGACATGTTCCCGGAGGCCTGCTCCTGAGATTCCACCGGAGTCGAAGAGCCGGGGCATGCGTGGCGAGGGTCGCCGAGGAACTTGGGAGGTCCCATTGGCTCCGTCGTGAGACGGAACCGTGAAGGCGAGCGCGAGCGAAGCCGAAGCGGGGCAGCGGGACGTCGGAGCGCGCCATAGTAGCGACGAATCGGGGGAACCGAGCCGTGGGACCCCGTGGAGCGAAGGGCGCGCCGGGACACGGAACCGTAAGAGGGAAAGATGGAAGAGACATCGGGCTTGGTACCCATCTCAACGCGACTCAAACGGATAGCAGGGCTGGCGCGGCAACTCCGCGAACAGCCGCTCACGACGCTTGCTCATCACATCGACCTGGAATGGCTACGTGAGGCACACCGAAGGACGCGCAAAGATGGCGCGATGGGCGTGGACGGACAGAGTGCGGACGACTATGCGGCACACCTGGAGGACAACCTCCGGTCGCTTCTCGAACGCGCGAAGTCCGGCACGTACCGTGCGCCGCCGGTGCGCAGAGTCCATATCCCGAAAGGGTCTGGCTCGGAAACGAGGCCGATCGGTATTCCAACTTTCGAGGATAAGGTGCTGCAACGCGCAGTTGCCATGGTGCTTGAAGCCGTCTACGAGGAGGAGTTTCTGGACTGCTCGTACGGCTTTCGTCCCGGCCGGTCGGCGCAACAAGCGCTGGACGAGCTGCACCGAGAGGCGATGAGGATGGCTGGCGGTTGGGTCATCGAGATCGATATACGGAAGTATTTTGACTCGATCGATCACGAGCGTCTGGGCGAAGTGCTGCGTCGCCGGATATGCGATGGAGCGATTCTACGCCTGATAGGTAAGTGGTTGAATGCGGGAGTGCTCGAGGACGGAAGTCTGAAGTACCCGGATGCGGGTAGTCCGCAAGGCGGGGTCGTTTCCCCGATTCTTGCGAATGTCCTTCTGCACGAGGTGTTCGACGTGTGGTTTGCCAGAGAGGTGCGACCGCGCATGCGCGGCCGAGCCCATCTGGTGCGCTATGCCGATGACGCTGTGATGTTGTTCGAGTACGAGGAGGACGCGCGCCGCGTGATGGCTGTGCTACCGAAGCGATTCAGCAAGTACGGTCTGACGCTGCACCCGGACAAGACCCGGCTTCTGCCGTTCAAGCGGCCGGACCGGATGACGCGCCGACGCGACGCGGACGAGGGGCCGTACAAGCCGGCCACCTTCGACTTCCTCGGCTTCACCATCCACTGGGGCAAGAGCCTCGCGGGCAAGTGGGCAGTGAAGACGCGAACGGCATCGGATCGCTTCCAACGGGCATTGAGGGGTATCTCGCAGTGGTGCAAGGCCCATCGCCATGAACCACTCGAGAGGCAGCAGCACGTCTTGAACCTGAAGCTCCGAGGCCACTACGGCTACTATGGCCGCCCTGGCAATCGGGCGAGGCTCTGGACTCTTCTGCATTGGGCCACGCGGGTGTGGTGGCGATGGCTGCATCGCCGCTCCCAGCGTGGTCTCTCCTGGGCGGCAATGAATCGGCTCCTGAAGCGCTACCCGCTTCTGAAGCCGACCGCCGTCCGAATCGTGTAGCGAAGCCGTGTTTCGAAGAGCCGGATGCGGGAAATCTGCACGTCCGGATCCGTGGGGGCCCCGGGAAGGCGACGACCCGGGGCTACCCGACCGCCCTGAGGGGTCGCGGCGGCCGGCGAGGGCCGTTTACGCGTCGCAGGGGTGAGCGTCGTCAAGCCCTGACGGGTCGCGGCGGCCGGCGAGGGCCGTTTACGCGTCGCAGGGGTGAGCGTCGTCAAGCCCTGACGGGTCGCGGCGGCCGGCGAGGGCCGCTCACCGGCGCGTGGCCGAGCCGGCGGCCTGCGACCGGCCCTGCACCCGCGCCTGAAGGCAGGTGTAGCGAGAGCCGGGGTGCTGCTTCTCCCTAGTGTACGTCAACGGCTCCTGTACCTGCGCGACGGGGCGCCCGTCGACCTGCATGCGCAGCGAGAACACGTCGCCCGGGGCGAGCGCCTGCTCGTCCTCCACCACCGTGCGCACGTCGAGCGCCCAGCGCGCCTGCTCCTTCCACGCGAGGAACGCGCCCGCGGAGAGCTGCCCCGAGAGCGCGAGCGCGACGCGATCCCCCGGGCGAAGCGCGGTGAGCGAGAGCTGCGCGGCGGCGCATCGGGCGGCGTGACAAGCCTCGATCGTGAGGGCGCGTCCCTCCATCTCTTCCGCCGGGAGCGAGAGCGCCGCGGTGGCGCCTGGCAGGCAGCGATCTCCGGTGAGCTCCGTCTTCCTCGGCTTCGACGGGAACCCGCGGAGCAGGACCGCGGGCGAGCTTGCGAGCACGACCGCCTCCTCGTGATGGATCTCCCCACGGAACGAGAAGAACGCGTCCCGATCCATCGTCACGAGCCGCGAGGCGGGGACGCCGCGCCGCTCGAGGTCTCCCCGGACAGCGGCCACCCGGCTCGCCGCCAGGCGCGCGGCCGCGTCCTCGGAGGGAGACTCGCCGCACGGAGTCGTCCCGTGGACGACGACCTTGCCGTCAGGATACTCGGCGAGCAGCCGCGCCAGGCTCTCCAGCGGCGCGGGGCGCGTGAGCTTGGACGAGCCCCGCGCGAAGGGGATGGTCGCCTGGACCGGCGTACTCTCGACGGGATAAACGACATAGTTCGGCGGCGCGAGCCCCTTCGCGACCGCATCGAGGCAGCCCTCCAGCGTCGCGGGCTTCCAGCCCGGGACAGGCGCGCGCGACGCGCAGCAGATGCGGCCCTCGTCGCCCATGACCCAGCCCGCACCGGCGGGATCGCCGCCCGGCGTCGGACAGTGGAGCAGCCCGGATTCGCCGGCGCCGGCGGGCGCAGGGGCAGCGCTCGCCTCGTCCGCCGGGCTCGCTGGCCTGTCGCCCCCCGCCGAGCCGCGCCCGGACGCCTCGGCGCGCGGCGCGGCGCCCGAGGGCGGTAGCCCCGCCTTCGGCGCGGAGGGCTGCGGGCTCCCGCACGCCCCCACGGCGAGGAGCGCGGCGAGCCCGAACGCCCCGGCGATGCGCGCTCGGCATGGGTTCCACGATGGCTTCTGGATCAAGCGCTCTCCTCCTCTCACGAACCACGTAACTTGATGCCGGGCCGATGTCGCCACGAGCTCCCGCAGCCCGAGCGTGCGCCGCGACGAGGCGCCACGGTCCCCCGGGGCCCGGCGCCTCCGGTCAAAGGAACGGCACGTCGCCCCGCACCTGCGCGCGCAGGCACGGGCCGCCCGAAGCGGTGAAGTTCTTCTCCTGGGTATACTTCAGCGGCTCCTCGACGTGCAGGACGACGCGCCCGTCGACCTGCACGCGCAGAGAGAACCAGTCGCCCGAGGCGAGCTTCGCCTTGTCCGCCATCGCGGTGCCCACCTCGAGGACCGCGCCGTCCGGCTGGTTCCAGGCGAGCTGCGCGCCCGCGGAGAGCCCGCCTTTCAGGGCGAGCGCGACCGTGTCGCCCTCGCGAAGGGTGTCGAGCGCGAGCTCTGCGCCGGCGCATCGGGCGGCGTGACACGCCTCGATGGCGAGGCGACTCCCCTGGAGCTCGGCCGTCGGGAGGAGGAGCTTCGCAACGGCCCCCGGTATGCATTGGGAATGCGGCGGCGTCGAGCGCGGGGCGATGTTGCCGCGCGGCCCGTAGAGCAAGACCGACGACGTATCGAGCTCGGTGAGCACCTCGTTATGCCGGAGATCGTCCCGCTGGCGCAAGAAATCGGCTCGGTCCTGTATCACGAGCTGCGAGTCCTCGACACCGTGCTGCGTGAGCTCGTTTCGAACGGCGGCGACCCGGTCCGCCGCGAGCCGCGCGGCCGCGGCCTCGGAGCGGGCCTCGCCACAGCGCGTCGTCCCGTGGAGGTAGAGCTGCAGGCCTGGCTTGGCCGTGAGCCTCTGCGCGAGGCCGGTCAAAGGACCCCCCAGCTTGGCCGAGCCGCGGTCGAACGCGACGCGGTCAAGGAGGGGCTCCAGATCCAGAGAGCGATCGGGGACCAACACCGGCGCGAGCGCGGGCGCCGCCGACCGGAGACATTCGTTGTAGTCGAACGGCACGAAGCCCGGTGCGGGTGACCGCGGCAGGCAGCAGAGGCGCCCACCGCTGGCCATCTTCCGCTCGCCCGTCCTGCTATGATCGCTGTCCTGCGCCGGGCAGCGCAGGACGTCGGGCTCGGCTTCGTCGCTCCCCGCCGACTCTGGCCCCGCCGGCCCGCGAGCGGGCTGGCCCGCGGGCGCCGGGCCGCCCGGAGGGAGCAGCCCTGGCTTTGGCGTGGGGGCCTGCGGGCTCGAGCAGGCCTCCACGATGAGGAGCGCGGGGAAGAGCAACGCTCCCGCGGCTCGCTTTCGAACCCTGCTCCACGACGGCGACCGGTCCAACATCAACCCTCCTCGTGAGCGACATACATCGATCGCCTGCTGGAGTCATCCGCAATGGAACACGATCGCAGCAATCCGTACGCGCCACGGCGCCGCGGGGCGCGACGCAGCGCGGGCATGCAGCTCCCGGCTCGGCGCCGGCGTTGCTCCGGCCGTGACATGTCACGGCCCGAGCGTGAGGTGTCACGCTCGGGAGCGTGACAGCGGCCGTGACATGTCACGGCCCGAGCGTGACAGCGGCCGTGACATGTCACGGTGGGAGCGTGACCAGCGGCCACCAGCTCACATAAACGAGGTGCGCTCGCCATCTCGCGGACACACAGAGGGCTCCTCTCGGCTGAGCGGACCGCGCGACGCGCCGTGGCGTCGCGCCCGGGCGCCCGGAGGGGGCGCCGTGGTGGAGGGATTGCCGGCTGGCATGTGCGTTGCTTGATGCCGCTTGACGGTGCGCAATGAGGCGCATCACGCGGGACCGCCAGGACTCTGCTGGCCTGGCGGCGCCGGTGCGCACGTAGCTACCAAGGTCCTCGGGGTCGACTCTCGTGGCCCCGGATTTGGCTCGAATCAAGGCGGCTCCATCGAGGCGCGCCACGAGGGCTCGTCACGAGCTGGCCGGACAGCTCGCCTTTTCGAGCAGGTGAAAATGCATTCGCCGAGGGAGGCGTCACGATGGGTATCTTGCGTAAGATAGGCGTTGTCTCACTGTGCTGGGCCGCCGCGGGCGCGGCGCTGCTGCCGGGATGCGGGGGTAACTTCGACGACACGGACGGGTCCGACACGGACGGGTCCGAGGTCGACGACGTCGAGCAGTCAGCGCAACCGATCATCAACGGTACCGCGCGCACGGTCGCCCAGGCGAAGGCGCTGGGCGTCGTCCTGATCCGGCAACGCGTGAGTGATGTTTCGGTCAACTATGGCTCGGGTGTCCTGCTCGACAACAACTGGGTCTTGACCGCCGCGCATGTCGTCGGCGGCGCGACGTCTCTGAGCGACATCAGCGTCGCCTTCGAGGTTGACGGCTTCAGCAGCTCGGTGCCCTCAGGTGTGATCCCCGCCGTCACGGCGGCGGACGTGGTGGTCCACCCGCTCTTCAATGAGAATCGCAATAACGATGTGGACATCGCCCTCATCCGGTTGAGCACGCCGATCAATCCTTCGGTGACCTACAACCGGGAGGTGTCCAACTTGCTCACGACAGAGCTGAACGGAGGCTCGGTCGAGTGCTTCGGCTACGGGCGATTCGCGTACGGGGTCACTCCCTCGCCCAAGCCGCTGCGGTCAGGGCTGTTTTCTCCGGTCCTGAAGCCGGGGTTATGGACGACGGAGTACGACGTCAACCTGAACGGCATGAATCAGATTGTCGACAGCGGTGACTCGGGCGGGCCGTGCCTGATCACGTCGTCGGGGGTCACGACCATAGCAGGCATCCTCAAGGCGAAGTCCCACGAAATTTCATGCGACACGACGAACAATACGTGCCCGTTCATACCGAACACGAGCACGAGAGAGACCTGCGTTGACCCGAACCCGTCGGACACCAACACGGTCGGCACATGCGCGCATGTCAGTGCCATAGTCCAGGCGCCGCAATCGTTCTCCGGCTTCGTGCGCGCCGTGCTCCGGCGGCCGGTCAACGTCGCGCTCCCCGGCGGTGCGCCGAACGCGACCCTCTCCGTCAGCGTGAACTCGTCTACCCACATGTACGAGTTCCATCTGGACTACTCGGGTGGCTCGCTTCCTCCCATCCCGACGAATATCCTCGACCCGACGGGCACCGGTGACGGCCTGGTCCAGGTCGAGGCGGCCGATATGAACGGCGACGGCCTCGTCGACCTCGTGTTCCTCGTGCAGGGGCGCACCTCGCCGACCGCTGCACGCCAGAGCTTCGGCTTTTTCCTGCCAGGGAGCGTGATCACCAACCCGAGCGACGTGAACTCGTGGCAAGGCGCCATCATCAACCTGTTCACCTCGACGCCGAACATCGTCACGCCGCTGGCAGCCAAGACCCTGATCTTGCGCGACGACGACGGGGACGGCCGCAAGGACGTCGTCCTGGTCAGCGAGGACGGTACCGAGAACGTGTACTTCGGGACCACCACCGGGCTGGGTACGCAGATCGCCCGGGCGCTCTCCATCGACGTGACGAAGGACGGCGTCGACGACCGCATCTACATCACCCGGCACTCGACCGGGGTGGTCCGCTGGATTTCCCGCAACCCCGTCGGGAACGCGGCGAACAACACCACCGTGACCTACGCCGAGCCGATCGTGGCGGTGCCGGGCGACTTCAACGGCGACGGCGCGATGGACGTCGGCGTCATGAGCGGCGGCGTCCCGTTCGCCCTGCAGGCGACCGGCTTCGGCGGGCTCACGGCGGCCTCGCTGTCGGCGGGCAGCGGCTTCACGAGCCTCGACGTGAGCGACGTCAACGGCGACGGCCGCACGGACCTGGAGGCGGCGCGCCCGAACGGCGAGGTCCGCGCCTTCCCCGGCTCGAGCACGGGCCTGACGACGACGCCCATCGTCCTGCGCGGGTTCCCCACCGCCGACGGCCGTGACGGCAAGTTCGTCCGCCTGGGCGGCGGAGGCACGCCCACGGTCGCGGACAGCAAGGTGGACTTCTACGTGTCCGAGCCCCTGAACAGCTCCGGCGTGCCGACGGGCCAGTCGCTCATCATCCAGGTGTTCGATGCGGACTCGAAGTCTCTCTTCGACTCGGCCAACAGCGACCCCAACATCCGGACCTGCCTGAAGCTGATCCCCGACCCGAACCCGAGCCTCTCCGGCGAGGCCGGCGAGGGGTGCGTGCTCAACACGACCGATGGCGCGTCGACGTGCAGCGGGCACAAGAGCCAGGACGAGAGCACCGTCCCCTTCGTGAACAACGGCTGGTGGACCTTCTTCGACACCGGGCACGGGGACACGCACCACCCGAACGCGCGGGTCAGCACCACGGCGCCGCGGTGGTACCGGGTCGAGGTGTCGCTGGCGCCGGGGTGCGCTGCGGCGGCGTCGGCGGGCACGGGCGGCACCAACGCGCTCAAGATCCGCACGAACGGCCTGATCCGGACAGCGCACAGCGTCACCATGGTCGGGCTCGACAGCTTTGGCCCGTTCGCCACGTCGACCGGTGTCTTCACGCCCGATACGTCGTATGACGGGACGCTCGATCTGCGCTTCGTCGTCGGCAGCGGCGCCGCCAAGTACTACGTGACGGGGGCGACGGCGCCGACGGGACTCTGGCTGATGCAGGCCGACGCCGACGACCCGGGCATCAGCGCCGCGGGAGACGGGAGCAACGCGGACATTTCCTACCAGCTCTTCCTCGGCGAGCCGGGCGCGAGCGCGCCGCTCTCGCTGCTCCGCACGAGCGGCACTGGGCCGACCGGGGTGGTCACCACGGTCCAGGACCCCTCCGGCAATTCGACCGGCGCGACGCCCTCCTTCTTCACGCACCAGCTCCAGGGCTCCCTCACGATGGGCGCCTACACCTGGCGCTGGAGCAACGTCCAGACAGGCAACGCCATCCACCTGCTGCCCGCCCGCAGCAGCACCGGGACCGCCGCGCTCGTCGCCCCCGCCGAGGACAACTGACCCTCTCACGCAAGAGCACGAGGCTGGATGGCCGGCGGGGAGGGCCACCCAGCCGCGGGCCGCCCAACACGGCCTGCGGGGCCGCTCAACGGCCTGCGGGGCTGCCGCGCCGCGACGCGGTGTCGGCAGCGGCCGCGGGCTGGGTGGCCACGGCAAGCTCACCCAACGAACTTCCCCCAGAACGGGATCTGCTTCGCAGCTTGCCAGTACGGCGCTCGTTCCTCTCCAGCGTCGGTCGCATCGGGCACGCCGAGCACCCTGGTCAAGTCGGATAATAGCAACGCCCGAAGGTCTCGAGCGTAGACACCCAGCCCGGCGCCGGGCTGCGCCCGTCGGCGGTCTGGGTGTTCATGCCGTCCATCCTGGAGTCAGACTGCAGCACTGTCCAGCGAGCTACGAGCACGGCGCGTGCCCGACGAACGATGGGTCGCTGAGCCGCGGGCGCGCGCCCGTCGGCTCCTGCGGCGTGTTCGGCAGGCAGGTCCGCGGGACGGTCTTGCGTCATCTTGTCGCAGGGCGCACGTGTCGCCGCTGAGCAAGCTACAAAGAGAAGCATGAGCACACCTTCCAGCCCGCCGATGCCCGACTACAACCGAATGGCGGCCAGGTTTGACCGCTTTTTGCCGCAGGTCCATCCGGTCACGCTGGCCCTGCTCGATCACTTGCCGGCGCCGGCGACCGGCGCCCTCGTGCTCGACGTGGCGTGCGGCACGGGCGAGCCGGGGCTGACGCTGGCCCGACGCTCGCCGGGAGTCAACGTGCTCGGGGTCGACAGCGCCTCGGCGATGATCGAGGTGGCGCAGAGCAAGGTGGCCAGGGAATCCCTGGGGAACGCTCGCTTCGAGGTCATGTCGAGCGACTCCCTCGCGCTCGCCGACGAGAGCGTGGACGCCGTGATCTCGCGCTTCGGCCTCATGATGTTCGGCGACGTGCGGGCCTCGGCTCGCGAGCTTTCGCGCGTGCTGCGGAGGGGCGGGCACTTCAGCCTCGCGGTCTGGGACGACATGACCAAAAACACGCTCGTCCACTCCTTGACCTTGGTGCTGCGCGACCACCTGCCGAAAGGACACGAATCCCCTCTGAACCGCCTGAACGAGTGGGCGGCCGAAGGGCTCCGCGCGCGGCTCCTGGAGGACGCCGGCCTGGGCACGGTGCGCTCCGAGATGTTCAGCTGGATGTATGAGTTCGACAGCTTCGAGGAGCCGTGGAACCTCGTCAGCCGCATGGGGATGTTCACCGGGCAAGCGGCTCTTCCGCCAGAAGCTCAGCAGCAGATCAAGCGTGAGCTGTCGGAGTCGCTCTCAGCGTACCGACAGCCTTCCGAAGGATACCGCATCCCTCATGCCTGCCGTCTGTTCTGGGGTCAGCGCTGACACGGCGAGCCACACCACCTACAGAGAGTGTCCTTGGCGCGACCGCTCGCTCGGCGGGTGCGGTGCTTGCACAAGAATTCGAGACCCCCATCCCGGCAGCTCCATCCCGAGGAGGCGAACCGATGCGGTGTTCACCCAGACGCCTTTGGCGAACGGGGTCAGAAATCCATCGACGACGACCATATCGGGCTCCTCGGTGCACGGGAGCGCAGGAAGGACGAGCGGCCACCGTCGGCCGTGCGGCCTCATGTCAATATGTCGTTTCGTTCACCAGGCTCGCGTCGGGTAGCGGACCGCAGCGAGCCGATAATGTGGAGTATATCGAGTCCAGGGTCAGACCCGGCGAGCCGACCGACGTCCCAGCACGCTCTCCCAACCGAGGGCCGCCGTACTGGAAGAGCACCGTTCTGCGCCGCAAGGCGCCCGGTGACGCCGCATAGCGTCTCGCGACGCGCCTCCCGGGCCAGACCAACGCCTGGACGGACACGTGTGCCCACGGCACGCCGATGCGCCCCGTAGCGCGCTCGGCGCCGCCCCGGACCACGCTCTTTCGGCCCAGGACCGAGCCATCACGACGCTCGCGGCCCCACCCTTCCGGTTTGCTGCGCTACACTTCTTCGCGCTGCGATCCGGCTTCTTTTACCTACGCGCCGGTCTGTTCGCCGAGCCGCTGGAGTGCCGCGCGCGGTACCCGGCGGACCCCGCGTGACGAAACTGAAAGGGGAGGGACGCTGCTCGACGACGTGGCCGGGGGGAGGTCTGCCCTGAGGTGCGTGCGCCGGCCATCACGACGCGCCGCGAACCGCGACGGCGGCCGTTTGGACGAGCTCAGTAGTGTACAGCTATACGGTAGGATGCCTTCCGCTTGGTGCCAGTAGTGTACAGCTATACGGTAGGATGCCTTCCGCTTGGTGCGACGTCGCGGTAATCGCAGGCGTTTCACGAGTGGAAGGCCTGTCTGATCGCATAAGGCCCGTTCTGTCGATAAGCTCGTACAGTCGGACTGCACGAGCCAGGAACGGCTCCGAGAATCTTGACTTTGCAGAACGCGTTTGCTTGTCCTATCCGCCAAAGCGCTTGACGACGCTGAGCGGCTGGGCGAGGACAGAGTCACCATGAGGCGTTGGCTACTGGCTTTGGGCGTGTGCGTTTCCACCGCGGCGTGTGGTAACGGATCGAATGGGGACGCTGCCGCGAGCGGGGGCGCGGTTGGCACGGACAGCGGTGGGACGGGCAGCGGGGGCACGGCCTCCGGTGGTGCGACGGGCTCTGGGGGAATGGCCGAAAGCGGCGGCGCATCCAGTGGTGGGGCTGGTGGCTCGAGTGGGGCCACGGGTGGCGCGGCTTCGGGCGGGCAACCGGGCAGCGGCGGCCAAGGAAATGCCGGAAGCGGCGGCACGACCGGTAGCGGCGGCTCGGTCAGTAGCTGCGTCGGCGACCCGTTCCCCACGGCCGATCCTACCAAGACGGGCCCCTTCTCGGTCACCGCAGACAAGAACGTCGGCCCCCTCGCCGGCGTCGTTCCCGATCCGATCTATGGGGACGAGCAACAGCGCTTCAACGTGTACCGCCCGAGCAATATCGCAACCAGCGGCCACTGCCATCCGATCCTGATCTGGGCCAATGGCTACCGGGACAATCCGGAGCAGAACCCGCCGAAATGCGTCGTCAACGCCGGCAGCAATCAGTGGTGCGGACAATACGGACCGATCGTCAACCATCTCGCGTCCCACGGTTTCGTCGTGGTGGCTTCTCTCAGCACCGCGACCGCCGAAGGCGATCCTCTTCCCACGACCGCGGGCCTCGATTGGATCTTGGAACAAGCCGAGGATGCGAGCAGCCCGTACTATCACGCCCTCGACACCACGAAGATCGGCCAGCTTGGCCATTCCTATGGGGGCATGTCGACTTGCAAGACGGCCTCCGATCCCCGTTTCTCGGCCCTCGGCACGATTTGCGGCACCAGTGCCCTCGAGGGAGTGCACACCCCCATGTTGTTCTTCTGCGGGGGGAACGACTCCACGGTGAAATGCAGCAGGGTCCACGATGTCTTCAAGACGGTCACCGATCAGCCCGCGTTTTTCCTCAACGAGCTCAACGCGGATCACGGTAGCTGGGTCTATCAGGGCGCAAATGGCGTGTCCCTGTCGTCGGCCGCGGCCTGGTTCCGCGTTCATCTGATGGATGACACAGCGAACAGGAACTTCTTCTACGGCGACAACTGCAAGTTCTGCACCGATGGCCGCGTGCAAGCAGAGCAGAACGCCCTGATGCAGGTCCCCTGAGCGACGGGGCCGATCTGGCTAGGCTTCACTGACTCACGAACGTCGTCACGCTCATGGCTTCGAGGGCCATCGGGAGCGTGGCGTCCGTTACGGTGACGGGAGTTCCTTCGGCCCAGTTCTTCGAAGCGGCGGTCACGAAGGGGACCATCGCGCTTGGCGCGGTGCCGCCTGCGAAGGCGAGGGGAACGGTCTGGGCGGAGGTTGTCTCGTTGATGGCGATGGCGACGACGACGACTTTGCCGCTGTCGTTTGTGTAGGCGCTGACGAGGACCTTTTCCGGGAAGACGCCGGTGACGGCGACGCGGTGGTAGCCGGGGCGAATGTAGCGGGTGAAGTTTCCGAACGTGTAGTAGCGCTTGGTGGTGACGCTGCCTGACTGCTGAATCAAGCCTTCGTTCGTGGTGTTGCCCGAGTACCACCACCAGAGCCAGGCGTTGGCTTTGCCGACCACGAGCGCGCTGTGCACCCAACGGGCGATGGCCACGCCGTTCTCGATGGTGTTGCTCGGTCCCTGTTCCGGCCACCACTTCACGCCGGACATCTCGGTCTGCCAGGCTTCCTTGTCGCCCCGAGGCGGGACATCGTCCGGCCAGGGGTAGGCGACCTGAGTGTCATATTGGTGGGTCCCGAGGATGTCGAAGGCGGCCCACGCGTCCGGGTCGGCAGCGAGCGCGTGCCGATAGTCGTACCCGCCGAAGTCCGTCGTGCAGTGCTCCGCGATGGGATCACCATTGAAGCCTCCGCATTCGAGCGGATCGGAGCTCGGCAGGCCCGAGGGTTCCGAGCAACAGGCCGACTCGTTCGACCAGGTGTGGAGCCATTCGGACGCCTCGGCCGACATCGGAATCACGCCCTTGGCGCGCAACTTCGGGCCCACGATCTTCTGGAAGTTGGCAGCCTCTTTCCCCGTGAAGAGGGTGGTGTCGTAGTTGCCGTTGCAGGGTGTCGGTGATCCTCGCGTCCCGCGTCCGATCGGTGAAGATCGCAGCCACGTGATCGCCCACGTTCACCGTTCACCACCGGCCCCCACGCCGATCTGGGCCGCGCCCGCCTCCGCGGCGTAGACGTTGCGCCCGCCGAAAAGTCGAAGACCCGAGGGCTGCCACCCTCGGGCCTTCTGGAGCTCCGCCTTACCGGAGTCCCCCACCTACATCACAAGCCGCGCCCTGCGGAGCCACAAGAGCCTACGAAGGCGGACGAAGACGCCGCTTCGAAACGCAAGCGTGGCGGCTATCGGGCGGTCGACAAACCGCGCCGAGCTCTTGCGCCGCACATTTGCGATCGACGTCCTCGAGTGCCCAACTTGCAAGGGGCGGATGAAGCTCGTCGCCATGGTGACCGAGCCAAGGAACATCGCCCGCTTCCTCTCCGCGCTCGGCGAGCCGACCGACGTCCCAGCACGCTCTCCCAACCGAGGGCCGCCGTACTGGAAGAGCACCGTTCTGCGCCGCAAGGCGCCCGGTGACGCCGCATAGCGTCTCGCGACGCGCCTCCCGGGCCAGACCAACGCCCGGACGGACACGTGTGCCCACGGCACGCCGATGCGCCCCGTAGCGCGCTCGGCGCCGCCCCGGACCACGCTCTTTCGGCCCAGGACCGAGCCATCACGACGCTCGCGGCCCCACCCTTCCGGTTTGCTGCGCTACGCTTCTTCGCGCTGCGATCTGGCTTCTTTTACCTACGCGCCGAGACCGGCCCGGCGCACCGGAGCGCCTCGGACTTGTTCGTGCTGTCGGCGAGCTGCCGCACCCGCTCCGCCAACACGGCGAGCTCTTTCGCACGGGCCTTCGGCGTCATCGCGCACCTCCGGCGGCCTGTTCGTCGGTTCGGTTGGCCGGGGTGTTCGCCCTGAGCCACTTCACCCGCGAGCCGCAGCCGGCGATGGCGCGTAGGGGCTCCTCCGGTCGTGGCAGGTTGTGCCAGTGCGCTCCCTGCGCGAGCGCGCCGGCGTACAATGTACCGGCGAGGACCACGAGCTGGGGCGGCAGCTCGAACGATGGCAGGAGCTGACCGACCGTGCACACGCCCCAGTCCTCGCGCTCGCGTTTGTTGTACAGGCGCAGGCTCCGGTCGTACGGGCGGAGCACCGCCTTCGGTGCGACCGCGCCGTAGAACGCCGACACGATGAGCACCGCGTCGCACGTCCTCTCGGCGTAGTCGTACGCGGTCCGGAAGAGCGCCGACGTGTGGAACTCGTGCGCTGGCGCCGAGTGCAGGCGAAGGGTCGAGGAACCTTGGCGCGGTGGTTAACAAGTCATGAAGCACACGATCGATCAACTGCTGGAAATCGTCTACCGATATCACCCCCGTGGGATCGGGGGGGCCGACCCGCAGCAATTCTGGCAGGACGATTCACACGGCGAACGGACTGAAGAACACGCCCGGCTCGTGGCTGCGAGGGTCCAGGCATCCAAGGACGAACGCTGGCATGCTATGCGGCGTCGCATCTCAGAGCGATTTCCTGACGTGCCACTCATGAACCGATCACTCCACCTCCCTGCCGGCCTCTATGATGCGTGCTACTCGTTCACAGTCGATCTGCCGAGCGCGCCCGACCTCCGAACGCTTTGGTTTCACGTGAGCTTTCTGGCTCCGTACCATGTCGTTTACAGCTATCGCATGATCGATCTTGTCAGGCCACCTGTCGGTTTCGTGGTTCCGTACGGCATCAACTTCTCCATTCCACGGAGTGCTTTGGGGCCCGATCTCGTGCTGAACCCGGAGGATGAGAGGCTACATAGCGCGACCGTCACACGGCATGAGCTCACCTTCGATCTGGCGCCCGATGAACGCCCTTACGCGACGTGGATTACCCATGAGATGGAGTCGACCTTCGGAAGTGAGCCCATGCCGCCGGAGGTGGGTACCACTCTCGTGCCGGACGTGGTGGTAGGCATGCGCGGTGCGACGCTTTATGATTGCCTTTTTACCATAGATCGTCAGTGGGTGGAGCCATCGCCACCCGAGAGCGGGGCGGTCGTGACGCTCGACCCGAGAAGCTTGACAGAACGGTTCGTTATGGTGCTTACCGTGCTCCGCGCGCACCACCAGATTGGACTGATCCTCGCGTTGCCCAAGTTGCTTCAGAAGATGCCAGAGCCATATCGAAAGTCGCCAGCGGTTTATTGGTCAGCATCTACAGACGGCTTCCTGCACAAGGATAAGATGCTAGCGGAGCTTGCGAACATGCGGCCACACGACGAGTTGCCGGAGACTGTCCGCGCGATGGCTGCCAAGCGCGAGTTCGAAGCGCTGGTCGCTTCATGGGACGGTCACGGCGAGCCGCCCGTGGCCATGGTCGCTTGGGCCTCCAATTTCCTGGCGAGTTGGCCCTTGGACTCGGTTCTCGAAGCTTCGTCTTAGCCGTCGTGGAACTCCCCGCTGTTCTAGCCGCCGGCGCTCGGAGACGAGCGAAGGCGATGTTCACGCTGGCGCCGGCGTAGGGCGGCGTGCGTGCTGGCGTCACATGGGATGGCCGTGATGTCGTGAGGAGTGTTGAGGGATGCTCCCGCGATCGACAACGATGAGCCGCCATCAGATTTGTGCCGGGACGCGCGACACGCCGGTCGCGTACTCTGGCAGCGCGGCGTACTGCCGTCCGCAGGAGGAGCATCGTGGAGCTCGCTCTCATCGTCCTTTTCGTGGTCTCACTCGCGATCGCGGCGTTCTTCGCGTTCAAGGAGCACAAGACCAGCGTCTCGCTCCGGCAAGCGGAGGGCTCGCTCCGGCAAACGGAGGACTCGCTCCGGCGAATGGAGAGCTCACGCCAGCAGGTAAGCAGCGAGCTCAAGCGGGCGCTCGATACGAACGGAGGTCTTTGCCAGCACGTCGCGAGCCTGCAGGAGCAACTTCAGCGTCTGAGCCGATATCAGCCGATCGTCGACGCCGAAGCCGCCGCCGCCGGAGTACGAGCGCAAACCGAGACGTGGGCAGCGCAGCTCAGGGTGCACGCGGAGGCCGCTGCGGCGGAGCTCGCCAGCGGCGCTCGACGGGAGGCCGATCGCCTCCTCGCCGACGCGCGCACCACGGACGCCCAAGCGCTCGCCGCGGCCAACGCGTTGAAGGCGCAAACTGAGACGTGGGCAGCGCAGCTCAGGGCGCACGCGCAGGCCGCTGCGGCGGAGCTCGCCAGCGGCGCTCGACGGGAGGCTGAGCACCTCCTCGCCGACGCGCGCGCGACTCACGCGCAGGCGCACGCCGCGACCGACGCCTTGAAGGCGCAGGTCGCGGCAGAGGCGCAGGCCGCCCAGGCGGCGGCGCGCGCCTCGGTTCAAGCGACGCTGGGCCAGGCTTCTGCCGACGCGGCGCGTATCGTGGACAACGCGAACCGGCGCGCCGAGGAGATAGCCGGCGCTGCGCTCACCGCACAACGGGAAGCGAAGCGCCTCGAGCAGACTGCGCAGGCGATGAAGAACGTGATCGAGGGCTACGGCGATCGCTACGTCATGCCGACGGCGGGTCTCCTGGACGAGCTCGCCGAGGAGTTCGGTTTCGCCGAGGCAGGACAGCGCCTCAAGGCGGCGCGCGGCAAGTGCCGCGACATGATCAGTCACGGCGCGGCGGCGACGTGCGAGTACGCGGAGCCGAACCGGCGCACGACGGCCATCGCCTTCGTGCTCGATGCGTTCAACGGCAAGGTCGACACGATTCTCGCCGATGTTCGGCACGACAACTTCGGGACCTTGCAGCAGAAGATCCGAGATGCGTTCATGCTGGTGAACCAGAACGGGCGCGCCTTCCGCGAGGCGCGGATCCTGCCCGAGTACCTGGACGCCCGGCTCGAGGAGCTCCGATGGGCCGTGATCGCGCAGGAGCTGAAGCTGAAGGACCGCGAGGAGCAGCGGCAGATCAAGGAGCGAATCCGGGAGGAAGAGCGAGCCCAGCGCGAGTTTGAGAGGGCAAAGAAGGAGGCCGAGAAGGAGGAGGAAACGCTCAGGAAGGCGATGGAAAAAGCACGTCGTGACGTAGAGAAGGCGAACGGCGAAGAGCGCGCCAAGTACGAGCAGAAGCTCCTCGAACTCTCCGAGCGGCTCCGCGCGGCGGAGGAGAAAAACCAGCGCGCCGTCTCGATGGCGCAGCAGACTAAGGCCGGGCACGTCTACATCATATCGAACGTCGGTTCGTTCGGAGAGCACGTCTACAAGATCGGTATGACGCGGCGGCTCGAGCCCCTGGACCGAGTCCGTGAGCTGGGCGATGCGAGCGTGCCGTTCGAGTTCGATGTGCACGCGATGATCTCTAGCCAGGATGCTCCAGCCCTCGAACGGGCGATCCATCAGCGTTTTGTCCGCAACCAGGTGAACAAGGTGAACCCCCGCAAGGAGTTCTTCCGTGTGCCGCTCCACGACATCCGCCAGGAGATCGGGCAGATGTCGCTGGAGGTAACGTGGACGCTAGCGGCAGAAGCGCGGGAGTTCCGAGAGACGCAGGCGATTGAGCGTGCGATGGCGAATAAAACCTTCGACGAAGCCGCCTGGCTGGAGGCGCAAGCGAAGGCGGTAGCCTCGCCGGCGTTCGAGCGCGATCTCGCAGAGGCCACCGCCTGACACCGACGCGTGTCAGGGACAGCGGCGTCGTCAGGCATCATCGCGGCGAGAGATTGATCGCCCGCGCATGCCTTCGCGCTTTCCCCCCGGCACAGGCCTACTGCTTGCCGACAGCGCGTTGCCGGACACCTCCGGGGCGCTTCGGCACGCAACTGCTGCACGCGGGCGATCTCAGCAGAACCCTGGCGAGCGGCAAGGCTCCGGCAGCGAGTCGACCCGAACGGCTGGCTCGACGTGCGGCCCAAGCTTGCTCACCCCTCCGGTGCCACCGGCAGCTCGAGCAGCCGGCCAAGCGCCTCGTGGACGACCCGGGCCGCCACCTCATCCCCGAGGGCGACGGCGCGGCTCAGGGTACTCGCGAGCGAGGCGACCACCGCGGCCCGACGCGACGGTTCGGTCACGGCGAGCTCCCCAGGCCCGCGGCTTGACGCTTGGGCCCGGGTTGGGCCCACCTCTTCCGAGGGGCTGCGATCCGTCGCCACGCCGTCCCCAAATGCCCGGGAAAGCACCATATCGCGACGATTCGGCGCCGCGGAAGAGTCCCGCCAGAAAAACCGGTCGATGACGAGCGGCCACCGGAACAGTAACAATTTCTATAGCTTCCGCCTGTTGCGCCGCCGAGGGCGGCTCCGGTGTGGCCCAGCGGGGCGCCCTCCGCCGCCGCGTCGCCCGCGGTGAAGGGCCCGCGGCATCACCGGTCCCACCGTGCAGCCACGCTGCACGCACTGATTAACATGGGACATCTTACGCGATCCGCCTCCCTCGTGGAAAATCACGCCGTATGGGGCCGCGTTCACTCCACAGCTTGCGAGGTAGAGTCCGTTCGCATGCTAGCTCCGGAGCTATGCTACGGCGGCGTGACGCGACGAATGGCTCAACGTTTCGCATAATTAAAGCTTGCGTGTCGATGGCGGCGAGCCGACGCGTAGGTTGCAAATGAGGGACGTCTATGGTGTAACGCGAGGAGGCCGATTACTGTCCATCCAGCGGAGACGTACCATGAAGAGCTTCTCGGCGTATCCGAGCCGCTTTCGAGCGGTGCGCCGTCGACGACCCGGCATGTGCCCTCGGCGATGTTCGGGCGCGAGCTTTCATGAAGGCTCGCAGCACAAAGGTGCTTTCCTTGGTTCCGTACCTCTCGAACGTCGGCGCGGGAACCTTCACAGCACGACAGCTCTCGCCGGGAGCTATCATCATTGAGGTGTGGGACATGGATTATTGCAGGCTAAATGACGGCAGCTATGCCGTGCACATCGATCGCGGCGAGGGCGTCATCGCGTCGCTGACGCGTTTCGCTGTGAAAGAACGGATCTACATGGCGCGGGTGTACGGCGTCGGCGGAGTCCGGGACACCATGCTCGGCTGCTTCGACCTGGAGCGCGGAGAGTACTGTCGGCGGCGCTTCCCGGAGTACCGCGAGCTGGTCTCCGCCAGCGGAAGCGTGACCCTCGGCGCGGACGGCCAGCCCTTCGTTCACCTCCATGCCGCCTTCGCCGGCCACGATTTCCAGGTCATCGGCGGGCACCTCTTCGAGACCGAGGTCGCGATCATCGGGCAGATGTTCGTGGTCCCCATGCCCGGCATACTCCCGATCCAGGAGATCCCCAATTGTTTCGGACTGCAGACGTGGGACATCGCGCGCTGCGTATCCTTCCCCTCGGGAGGGCGCGAAGCGCCGGCCTGGCCGGACGCGCAAAGCGCGTCCAGCCAGGAGCATCACGCGTAGGCCATCGCTCGATCGACCCGGAGCGCGGGCGCAGGCGCCAGGCGACGATGCGAGGCGCGAGGCGGAAGAGCGCGAGAATCTACCTTGCAATCGGTTCAGCCAAGGCTCTGGCATCTCACAGGAGCCCGATGAGCTCAATCCGGAGGATTGTCCCCCGGAGACGCTCCGCCCTCAGCGGCCGGCCATCACGGATCCCAGCAGCTGTGCAGACCGCGGAGGGTATTCCCGCCGTCGACGAAGACCGTGGTCCCGGTGCGAACCAGGCGGGGGATCGGCCGGCGGGGGCGCGTGGCCCCCACCAGCTGACTCAGAGGCGCTCCGCCCTTAGATGCCGGCGCGCAGCGTATCCCAGTAACTGTGCAGACCGCGGATGTGGTTGCCGCCGTCGGTGAAGACCGTGTCCCCGGTGATCCAGCGCGCCTCCTCGCTGCAGAGGAACGAGACCACGGGCGCCACGTCGTTCGTCTCTCCGATCCGCCCGAGCGGCGTGCGCTCGAGGAACCTCTGGGCGCTGAGCCCAGCTGTGAGCCCGATGTCGTCGACGAGCTGGGTGCGGATAAGCCCCGGCGCCACCACGTTCACCCGGATGCCGTGGCGCCCGAGCTCGGAGGCTGCCACCTTGGTGAGCTGCCCGAGAGCCGCCTTGGAGGCGCAGTAATGGGACAGACCGTCGGTCGCCAGGACCTGGTTGATGGAGCTGATGTTGACGAAGGCGCCCGGCAGCTTCGCGGCGATGAGGCCGCGGGCGACTGCCTTCATGAAGAGAAAGGGACCCTTCAGGTTGATGTCGAGGACCTGATCGAACTCTTCCTCCGGCAGGTCCGTGAGGAGGGAGAGGGTGGCGATCCCCGCGTTGTTCACGAGGATCCCCGGCTGTCCGAACGCGGCCTTCGCCGCCTCGACCGCGCGCGCCACGTCCTCGGCGCGGGCAGCGTCTCCCGCGAAGGGCAGCGCGCGCGCCGGGCCGTCCGCCGTGCTGTTCAGCTCCTTGGCCGCGGCCTCGACCTTGGCCGCCGTCCGGCCGAAGAGCAGCACACTGGTGCCGCGGTTCAGAAGATCCTTGGCGATCCCCAGACCGATCCCCTGACCGCCGCCGGTGACAATCGCGCTCTTCGAGATGAGTTTCATTCCGACCTCCGTGGGCGCCGAGGGTAACCGAAGACGCCTGGCTGTCTACAAGGGACGGACAGATGTCGCAATCGCGCAACAATCGTCACAACCGTTGGATGAAGGTTGCAGCGAATGAACGTTCTCGTGACGTGAAGAGATCATCCAACAGGCGCTTCGGCACGCATACACCGAGCGTGGGCGATCTCAGCAGAGCCTGCGGGCGCCGGCGAGCGGCAAGGCTCCGGCAGCGAGTCGACGCGAGCGGCGGGCTCGACGTTCGGCCCAAGCTTGCTCACCCCTCTGGTGCCGGCAGCCCGAGCAGCCTCCCTTTCGCCTCGTGAACGACCCGGGCCGTCACCTCATCCCCGAGGGCGATGGCGTAACTCAAGGTGCTGGCAAGCTCGGCAACCATGGCAGATCGAGGCGGCGGGTCGGCCGGCACCAGCTCCCCGAGCCGGGGGCTCGGCGGTTGGGCCCGGGCTGGGTCCATCGCTTCCGAGGGGTTGCGATCCGTCGTCACACCCCCACGAAATCCCGACAGAACCCACGGATCGCGACGGTTCGCCCCCGCGGAACAGTCCCGCCAGAAAAACCGGTCGATGGCGAGCGGTCGCCGGAAACAGTAGCGATTTTCATCGTTTCCGCCTGTTTCGCTGCCGAGGGCGGCTCCGGTGTGGCCCAACGGGGCGCCCTCCGCCGCCGCGTCGCCCGCGGTGAAGGCCTCGCATCATCACCGGTCCCACCGTGCAGCGTGGCTGTACGGTGGGACGGCCGCTACGAGGAGCTTGATTTTCGGATCGCATTTGGATTTCGTAGCCCCTCCGGTCCCTCGGTCCCACCGCGGGACGGCTTACGGTCACGCGCCATGCGTTCAGCCGAGCCGCGATGGCCGGCGGATGGTCGCAAGCGCGTTGCGCTGTTGTTGCTCAATCCGCGCAGGGGTGGCTCGTTGCGCGCAGCCGAGGAGCGCTGGAGCTTGGCGGGGGCGCGCCGTCGGCTTGCTCGCCGGGGGTGATCGGGCTAGGGCATCCAACGGCTCGCGCGTGACTACAACTATTTCCTGGTGACGACCTCAGTTCAGGGGGGCGCACGCCCGGGCTTCGAGGTCGTGCGCCTCGGATCGCTGAGCAACAACCCGTGGCTGCTGGGTCGGAATGCTTATCCCTCCCGGCTCCCGTCCTGCAGCGACGCGATCGTGCACTACCAGTCCGACGACTCAGGGATGCCGTACGATCACTCGGGCGGCCTTCAGGTGAACGGCGAGTACGTCATCGTGCCTTTCGAAAAGAACGACGATCAGGCGACGGCGGGCTTTCGCATCGCCAGGATGTCGAATCCCTTGAACCCCCAGTGGAGCCCGCTGGTCTTGCGAACGCGAGGTCAGACGGTCAATGCGGGAGCGGTGAGTCTTACGCTGCTCTCCTCTGGCCGCTACCTCGCGTTCGTCTTTGGCCACAACTCGGACGACGTCGAGGTGTTCGTGTCCTCGGAGGCGGCAATGCCCTATTTCGGCAGCTCGAGCTCCACCTGGGTATCTCAGGTGAGCGTCTCAACGCCCTTTGGCGGCGCGGAATATCAGGGCCTGCAGCTCGTGACCCAGTGCGACGGGCAGCTCTTTGTCGCTGGCACGCACAGGAATAAATGGTTTGACGAGGACTGGGTCGACCTGTGGCGTGTGGACCTCAGCGCGACCTTCGTGCCTAGCTTCACCGAGGTGGCCAGCCGACACATGTCCTGCAGCAGCTCGGCTACGGGCAACAAGCGCTACTGCGCCTTCGATGCAGGGGCCGGGATCTATGTGGATCCCGACGGCGAGATCCTGCTTTATGGGGTGGAGCACTACAACGACGCCTACCCGGGCACGACACGCGCGGTCAAGGTGCGCGAGTTTCCGTAGACGCTGCGCTGAGGCCTGCCCTCACAACGCCGAGCAGCTCCGAACGCTTCGTACATCCACGCCACCCCGCACTGGCTTCTATGGAACGGAGTGCCAAGACGGAGCCCTCCCCATCGCCTGCCTCTTCAATGGAGGCGTCCGCTCGCAGTCGGCACGTGCGGCGTGGCTTGTCCGGTTCAGCTGGCAAGCGCAGTCCACGCGGAGTGGCGAGTCGCCACGCTCACCTCGGGTGCCAGAAGGATCCTTACGCGATCCACCTCCCTCCTGGAAAAGTGACGCTGTAAAAACAACTTGAACGCGACGATGCAGCTTTCCCGCGGCGCCTCGCGCCCGCCCGTCTTGACGCCGCGCTCCGGAGGAGCCCGCCAGCCTTCTCCCCCTCGGGCTGGAGGAGCCCCCGCGCGCCGGTCGATCGCGATTTACACCGGCAATGTGAACGTTCACGGGTAGCGCGCGCCGCGTCCTTTTGCTTCGCCCTGGGTGGGTCGCCATGCGCACGAGATCTTTGTCATCCCGATCGATCTCGGCACCGACTCCGTTCGCTCGGTCGCCTCGGACGCGAGCGCCGATGAGCTCAGCAGCAGCGGCTCGAGTGAGGGGGGGGGAGCGTCAGCAGCGCGGCAACGACCGGCAGCGGGGGAGCGGCCGGCGGCGGCACGGGCGGCGGCGCCCACACGAACTCGGCTCATGCGAGCTCGCGGTGCCGGTGGACGTGTGCAGTGCTGTTGCGCAGGACCGGCTCGGCCTCGACCACGACGCGCGACCAGCAGCGCTGGCCGCCCTCGATCGGGCGAGCAGGAGATCCAGGCAGCAGCGCCCGAGCTCGGAGGAGTCCTGACGCACCGTCCTGCGCGGAGGTGACGCGTTGACCGACGTAGAGCTCCTCAGGCGGTCAAGCGATGACCACAGTCCGGCGCCTGCCCCTGTTGACGCGGCGCACCGGAGGAGCGCCGCCAGTCTGGTCCTCCTCCGGACTCGAGGAGACCCGCGGGCCGGTCGATCCGAGTTGACTCTGATTATGTGATCGTTCACATTCGACCGGAAGGGTATCCATTTGCTTCGCCTTGGATAGGCGGTCTCGTCGTGCTCACCGAGACCTTCGTCATCTGAACGATTTCGGCAACAATTGCGTTGCTCTGTCGTCGCGGAAGCGATCGCTGAGCGATGGTGCTCGGCGTCTTGCCAGGGGTGTTCCGCCAGAGAACACGACAGGCCTCGCTTGTTCGACGGCTGTCGTGAGTTCCGGACATTGTTCACCGAGAATGATTTCTTTCACAATCCGGCGAAGCGTCCGGATTGCATCGCTGGTCATTCCAAGAGAGCTGCTCAGCCACCAGAGGTCAGTCAGGAGACAATGATGACCCCACCGTCATTTTCGATCACCGGCTCGCCGCTCCGCAGGCGGGCGCTCGGCGCGGGGCTCTGCGTCACGGCGCTCCTGCTCGCGGGGTGCACGGGCTCCCTGGGCGATCCAGAGGGGAGCGGCCCGGTCCCGGGCGGGAGCGATTCAGCCACCGGCGGCGTGGCGCGCGGCATCGACATGCCGGGTAAGCCGCGGTACCACCGGTTCGTGCGCCTCACGAACTCGCAGTGGGCGAGCAGCGTGCAGGTGGTCCTGAACCTCGCCGCTTCTTCGTCGCTGTCCGACGCGTTCGAGAAACCCGTCACCGGCATTACGGACTTCACGAACAACGAGCTCCTGCTGAGCGTGAACCAGCGCTCGTGGAGCGACTACCAGTCGGCGGCGGAGGCGCTCGCCGAGGAGGTGACG
Source organism: Sorangium sp. So ce1128 (assembly GCA_051717205.1). Lineage (GTDB taxonomy): Bacteria > Myxococcota_A > Polyangia > Polyangiales > Polyangiaceae > Sorangium. The sequence continues at coordinate 10,238,249 of CP181432.1, read as the reverse complement.
GCTTCGGACGCGGCGCTCGCCAAGGTCTACCCGGGTACGGACGCGGCCGGCTTCATCAAGACCGTGGGGCGCCGCGCGTATCGCCGGCCGCTGACGGACGCCGAGGTCGCCAAGTACACGGCGCTCTTCGAGACCGGCACGGCGATGTCCGGCACGAAGAGCACGTTCGCCAAGGGCGCGCAGCTCGTGATCCGGACGATGCTCCAGTCGCCGCACTTCCTCTACCGCACGGAGCTCGGCGAGGATCGCAAGCCGCTCAACGGGTACGAGATCGCGGCGAAGCTCTCGCTCTGGCTGCGCAACGCCGCGCCGAACGACGAGCTGCTCGACAAGGCGCCCACGCTCACGACGCCGGAAGCGATCGCCGCGGTCGCCGCGTCCATGCTGGAGGAGCCCGCTGCGGTCAAGCGCATGCGGTACTTCCATGGCGAGCTGCTCCACTTCGATCGCTACGCCACGATCAGCAAGCTCGGCGTGCAGAACTACAATGAATCGTTGAACGCGGAGTACGAGGAGAGCGCGTACCTGTTCTTCGAAAAGATCTTCACCGAGGGCCTCGGTGTCAAAGACATCCTCACGTCCACCAAGGGCTTCGTGGGGCCGGGGATGGCGAGCCTCTACGGCCTGGCGCCGAGCGGCCGCGGCTTCGTGGAGCGAGACCTCGGTCCCAAGCGCGTCGGCTTCTTCTCGCAGCTCCCTTACCTGACGCTGAACGCTCTGAACGAGGAGTCGGACTCGATCCACCGCGGCGTCAGCATCAACCTCGACATGCTGTGCGCGCCGCTCGGTTCGCCGTCCCCCGACATCCCGCCGGTCCCGCCCCTCGCACCCGGGCAGACGAACCGTGAGCGCATCACGCAGCTCACCTCCTCCTGCGGTGGCAGCTGCCACAACGCGCTCATCAACCCGGTCGGCTTCGCCTTCGAGCACTTCGACGGCATGGGGCAATATCGGGACGAGGAGAACGGAGGCTTGCCGGTCGACAGCAGCGGTGTCTACTCCTTCTCCGAAGGCGCCAAGTCGTTCGCGGATGCCGGCGAGCTGATGCACCACATCGCGGAGGGCGAGCAGGCTCACCTCTGCTACGCCAAGAAGCTCGCGAGCTTCGCGCTCCAGCGCGCCGTCATCCCGTCGGACTTGCCGCTGGTCGAGACGCTCGCCGAGGTGAGCCGCGGCGCCAGCGGCTCGGTGAAAGAGATGATGCTCGAGCTCGTGAAGAACGAAGCATTCCGGACTCGCGTAGGAGGCCCGCTGTGAACTCCAAGATCGTGACGAACCTCACTCAACCGCACGTGGCGCGTCGGCGCGGTATGAATCGGCGCGCGTTCCTGCGCGCCGGCGGCATCGCCATCGGCCTTCCGTTCCTCGAGGGTTTGCCGTCGCGCTCCGCCTGGGCCGCGGACAACCCGCCCGTGTTCAGCCTCTACATCGTGGCGGCGTGCGGCGTGGTGGGTGACCGGTTCTTCCCGGACAAGACGGGCCCGCTCACGACCGACGGTCTCGCCGCCATGACGGGCAAGGCGACGCACGTGCTTGCGCCTCACGCCCCGAACCTGCTGTTCATCCGCGGCATCAACTTCCCGATGGGGGGCCCCACCAACTGCGGCCACGCGCAGGGCCTGTGTCAGGCGCTCACCGCGCGCCCGGCGCAGGGCGGCGGCAGTGCCGCAACCTCGAGCGGCGTGTCCGCGGACGTGGTCATCGCCGAGCTCGTGAACGAGGGCGGGGCCGAGCCGCTCACGCTCTACGCCGGCAACCGCAGGAACGGGTACATCGCCGAGCGGATCTCCTTCAAGGGCGGTGGTGCCGGGCAGGTGCGCTCGGCGGACGACAACCCGTACACGCTCTACTCCAAGCTCGTCGGCCTGACGGACAGCGGCGGTGGCAGCGGCGGGCAGCTCGCGGAGGAGCTCCTCCGCAGCCGCAAGAGCGCGAACGACTTCGTGCGCGAGGAGCTGAGCAGCCTGATGCGCATGTCGGCGCTGAGCTCCGACGACAGGCAGCGCCTCCAACAGCATTTCGACGCCATCCGCGACACCGAGGTCACGATGGGCGAGATGGGCGCGGCCTGCAGCCAGGCGGGCCTCGCGACGTCGGAGCTCGAGGCGCTCGAGGGCGGCCTCGCGTTCAAGACGAACGGCATGATAGAAGACGTCGCGAAGCTCCACCTCGAGCTCGTGGCGCTGGCATTCGCCTGCAACTTCAACCGCGTGGCGACGCTGCAGCACGGCGACGGCACGGATCAGACGAAGTATGCGGTGCCGGCGAACGCGGGGCTCGGCTGGCCTTTCCACCACATCAGCCACCGTGTGCAATCGGACGCGGCTTCGGGCAATAACCCGACGGCCGAGCAAGCGCACGCCGAGATCGACGTGCTCCGCATGCAGACGCTGCTCCACGGCCTCGAACACTTCAAGGCGCGCGACCTGTTCGACAAGTCCATCATCATGTGGACGAACCACGTTTCGGACGGCCCGTCGCACAGCTTCCGCAACGTGCCGACGATCATCGCCGGAAGCGGCGGCGGCTACCTGAAGCAGGGGGAGTTCATCGACGCCGGAGGCGTCACGAACAACCGCCTCTTCAACGGCCTCATCGCCGCCGCCGTTCGGGACAAGACCGAGTGGACGGAGAACTTCGGTGAGGGTCAGGGCTCCGGGCCCATCGACGACATGCTCGCCTGAGCGCCGTCTGCGCTCGGCGCCGCGCCCGAAGGCGCCTTGGAGCGGGTCATCGTCCCTCCTGATGTTGTCGGCCGTAGACCAGCAGCATGGCGATGATCACGGCGCCGTAGATGATCTGACGGCCGGCCTCGGGCATCTGCAGCACGCTGAGCATGCTCTGGAGCAGCACGATCAGGATCGTGCCGAGGACGGTGCCGAGGTACGTCCCGCGTCCGCCCATGATGTTGGTTCCGCCGATCACCACCGCGGCGATGGCCGGCATGAGGTAGTCGTTGCCCATGGCCTGGTAGGCCTTGTGCGAAAAGCCCGCCAGCAGCATGCCGGTGATGGCGGAGCACACGCCGCACATCACGAAGGCGCCGATCAGCACCAAGTGCGTCCTGACGCCCGAGAGATAGACGGCCTGCTCCTGGTTGCCCACGGCGTAGATGTAGCGGCCGAGCGCGGTCTTCTTCAGCACGAAGGTGCCGACGCCGCCGACCAACATCCAGACGAACAGCGAGTTCGGGATGGAGAGCGTCTTGCCCACGGCCAGGACCTCCATCCACTCCGGCGCCTCGCTGCGCGGAGCGAAGCCGCCGGTGTAGAGCACCATCAGCCCCTGAAGCACGGTGTTCGTGCCTAGCGTGAAGATCATCGAGGGGACGCGCAGGTAGGCGACGCCGAGCCCGTTCACCAGACCCGCGGCGGCGCCGATGGCCAGGCCGTAGGGCAACGCGGCCCAGCCGCCGAGCCCCGCGGCCAGCATGGCGCTCGAGGTGAGCACCCACGGCAGCGAAAGATCGATGTGACCGAGCAGGATCACGATCATCATGCCCGTGGCGGCCACGCCCAGGAAGGCGGCGATCTGCAGCTGTTGCAGGAGGTAGTACGGGCTGAGGAAGCTCAGCGTGCCCTGGGTGACCAGCGTGCCGACCGAGCCGATCACGAGGATGACGCCGATCGACAGCAGCGCGTACCAGGTCGGCTTGTCGATCTCGCCGAAGCGGCTATTGAGGGAGCGGAGCTGTTGCATCGAGCTCACCTGAAGATGTGCAGCCGGTTCTTGACGCGGACGACCCAGAGCGCGCCGAGGCAGACGGCCGCGAGCAGGATGAGGCCCTCGAACAGCGGCTGGTAGAGCGGGTTGGCGAGGACGCCGAGGGCCGAGCCCTCGTTGAAGACGCGGAAGTTGAAGGCCACGGAGCGGAGCACCAGCCCGCCGAAGAGCGATCCTATGGCGCCGCCCATCCCCCCGTACAGCGAGGTGCCACCGATCACGACGCTGGCGATGGAGTTCAGCGTGTAGGAGCCGGCTTGTGGGATGTCGGCGTTGCCCGACGCCGTCTGCAGCGCGAGGTAGAGGCCGCCGACGCTGGCGAAGAACCCCGACAGCGTGTACGCGGCCAGCTTGACGCGCTTGATACGGACGCCCGACATGTACGCCGCCTCCGGCGACGCGCCGATGGCGTAAGCGCCGAGGCCGTAGCGGGTACGGCGGTAGTAGGTCCAGAGCAGCGCGAGCAGCGCCATCCAGATCCCGGGCGACGGGATCTGGCCGACGAAGCCCAGTGCGCCGTCGAGGGGGGCGGCGCCCAGGGCCTGCAGCAGCTCGTTGAGATCGAAGGTCGCCGCGAACGCCAGATCGCCATCGACCTGGCCGCCGGGCGTCGGTCTCAGGAACAGCGCGATGCCGATGAAGATCGTGCCCGAGGCCAGGGTGGCGATGATCGGTTGCAGGCGGCCGTACACGACGAGGCAGCCGTTGAGCAGGCCCGCCGCCATGCCCGCGGCCAGGCACAGCAGGATGCCCAGGAAATTCTCGAGCGCGCTGCCAGCAAGGACGTGCGAGGCCAGGCAGTTGACGAGCGTGATCACCGCACCCACGGACAGATCCAGGCCGCCGGTCAGCACGGGGATCGTCTGGGCCATGGCCGCCGCCACCAGCACGAACGACTCGTTGGCGTTCTGCCCGACCAGCGACGCGCTGAAGCCCTTGGGATGGGACAGCGAGTAGAGCCCGTAGAAGAAGATGCACAGACCGACGGCCACGAGCAGGCCCTGGTTCTGGCGTAGGCGGAGCCTCCAGTCCTTCATCGTTCCTCTGCTCGCGCGCGCTCGGCTTCGGGCTTCGCGCGGTCAGGTCCGCCGCGCAGACCGAGGGCCAGGTCCAGGATGTTCTTTTCGGTGATGTCGGGCCCCACGAGCTCGCCCTGCACGCTGTTCTGGTAGAGGACGAGCACGCGGTCACAGCAGCCGATCAGCTCGTCGTAGTCCGTGGTGTAGAAGAGGATGGACGTGCCGGCGTCCGCCAGCTCGCGGAGCAGCTGGTAGATCTCCTGCTTCGTGCCGACGTCGATGCCGCGGGTGGGGTCGTTGAGCATCAGCAGCCGCGGCTCCGTCATCAGCCACTTGGCCAGCACGACCTTCTGCTGGTTGCCCCCGGACAACGACGACACCGGGTCGTTGAGCGAGCCGATCTTGATCTGGATGCGGCGCACCATCTCGTCGATGCGCGCGCCCTCGCGCTGGCGGTCGAGCACCACGCCGCGCGTGAACTTGTCGAGCGAGGCCAGCGACATGTTCGCGCCGATGGCCATCGGCAGCATCAGGCCTTCGGTCTTTCTGTCTTCGGGCACGAGGGCGATGCCGTGCGCGCGGTCCTTGGCCTGGCGCGGGCTCGTCAGCTTGACCGGCTTGCCGTCGATCTTGATCTCGCCGCGCAGATCCTTGAGCACACCGAACAGGCTGAGCAACAGCTCGCGCTGGCCCTGGCCGTCGAGCCCGCCGATGCCGAGGATCTCGCCCTTGCCGAGCTTGAAAGACACGTTCTCGAGCTGCCGCTCCCAGCTCAGGTTGCTCACCTCGAGCAGCGTCGCCGGGAAGCTGCGCGCCGCCGGCTTCGGCGGGAAGGCGTGACCCATGTCTCGGCCGATCATGAGCTCCACGATCTCGTCGTCGCTGTGCCGGCCCTTGGCGAAGGTCTCGATGTGCCGACCGTTGCGGAAGACCGACATCACGTCCGCGAGCTCCTTGATCTCGTGCATGCGGTGCGAGATGTAGAGCATGCCGACGCCCTGAGCCTTGAGCTCGGCCAAGAGCTCGTAGACCTTCTTGACGTCGCTGTTGGTCAGCGCGGAGGTGGCCTCGTCCAGGATCAGCAGCCGCGGGTTCTTGCCGAGCGCCTTCGCGATCTCGACCATCTGGCGGCGCGAGAGCGGCAGGTCGCTCACCCAGGCGTTCGGGTTCACGCCCTCGCAGCCGACGCGCGCCAGGAGCTCCTCGGCCCTCTGGACCTGCGCCTTGCGATCGAAGAGCCCCAGGCGGTTGGTCGGCATGGTGATGCCGATGTTCTCGGCCACGGTCAGCGTCGGCATCAGGGACAGCTCCTGAAAGACGCAGACGATGCCGGCGGCGTTCGCCTCGAGCGGGTGGTCGAACCGGACCGGCTTGCCGTGGAGCAAGAGCGCCCCGGCGCTCGGCGTGACCACGCCGCCGATGATCTTGATCAGGGTGCTCTTGCCCGCGCCGTTCTCACCGAGGATCGCGTGCACCTTCCCCGCCTCGCAGGCGAAGTCGACGCCGCTCAGGGCGTTGACCCCGCCGTAGCGCTTGGAGACGGCCCGGAGCTCGAGAAGCGGAGGGCTCACCGGTTCGGTCATGATGGTGGGGGGCCGGAGGGGCGCTACTTCGCGTCGGCTTCCGACTCGCTCATGATCTTCTCGCCCGCGATGTTGACCCCGCAGGGGGGGAACTCGTTGGCCGTGAAGAAGTTGTCGGAGAGCTGGGAGAAGAAGTTCTCGCCGTCCTTCAGCGTGGTGTGATCAGCGGCGGGGATCGGCACGGAGATCATCTGCGGCAGCACCTTGCCTTGCAGGCCCTCGAGCGCCGCCTTCATCGCGATGGCCGAGAGCCCCGCCGACTGGCTGAGCGACAGGGCCTTCATGCCCTGTTCGTGGTACTTCGCGACCAGCTTGCGCGCGCCGTTCTCGCTCTCAATGGAGACCGGGATCGGCTTGTGGCCGGCGTCGAGCAGCGCGCGGATGGCGCCCGTCGAGCCGCCCTGCGTGAAGAGCCCGTCGAACTGGCGGTGCACGGCCAGCGCGTCGGCCACCGCCTTCTGAGACTTGCCGTCGTCCCAGTTGCCGACCACCTCCACGATGGTGTAGCTCTTCCCCGGCGCTTCCATGACCTGGCGGAAGCCGACGTGGCGGTCGCGATCGACGGAGTTGCCCTGCAGGCCGCGGACCTCGAGCACCTTGCCCTTCCCACCGAGCTGCTTGTCGAGGAACTCTCCCCACTGGCGCCCCATCGCCACCTGGTCCTCGTTGACCTGCATCACCTTGTCCGTGTCGAGCACGTTGTCGAACGGAACCAGGATGACGTTCTTCTTGTCAGCGAGGCGGATCACGCGATCGAAGCCGTCGGGGCTGACGGCGATCGTGACGATGCCGTCGAAGCCCTGGTTGATGAAGTCCTCGATCGCGCCGAGCTGGGCCGCGACGTCGGTGCCGGTCGACACCACCTTGAACTCCTTGATCAGCGGCGCGATGGCCGGGTCCTTGGCGAAGGCCTTGGCCGTCTTGATCATCTGGATGCGCCAGGAGTTACCGACGTAGCCGTTGACGAGCGCGAGGCGGAACGGCGGTTTTCGCGCCGTCCACTGAAAATGCTTGGTGTCCTTCTTCCACGGCGCGAAGCACTCGGGGTTGAAGCCGGGCCCTGGCACGACCTTGGGCCCCTGCCCGCTCGGCGCCTGCTCGGCCGCGACGCTGGCGGAGCCGCTGGCGGGGCCTTCTGCAGATTGAGTGCTGTCGGGCTTACCTTTGCAGGCAGAGAGGCCCCAGAGCCCGAGCGCGCAGCTCAACACCGCCACTGCGCGCCGCGCCGGTCCACGAGACTTCAACTGGCCAATCGACATCGTGCCGCTACCTTTCGAGCAAAGAGACGTGGTCGGATAGAGACCTGTGCGGCCCATCACACGTCGTCACGTCCTCGCGTTCACGAACTACGGGTGCAATGTCCGCGTGCCGCCGTATTGCTCACGGCAAAAGCACTGGGGCGCCAACTATTAGCATTGGACGAGCGACGGTGTCGCGCGTCATTTCCGGGGCACCATGCGGATTTCGCGAGCGCCCTCGAAATTTATGACGTGATCGGCGAGGCTCGTGGTGTCTACCACTAGAGAGCTTCTGGTTGTGGGGGCTAGGAAATCCAAACGAGATCCGAAAGTCAAGCTCCTCGTGGTGGTCGTCCCATCGTACAGCCACGCTGCACGCGCCGGTTGAACCATGAAACCTTACGTGATCCGCCTTCCTCCTGGAAAAATGCCGTTATGTCAATAATTTATGTACCAAGATGGTCACGCTCGAAGCGCTGCTCGAGGCGGGTGCCCTCTCGGACGGGATCTCGATCGTCGAGCTCGCGCGCAGGAGCCACTCCATCCTCACCCGCTCTCCGGAGCTCTCCCGCGATCGCGACGGCGTGGCCGAGCTGGGCGGCGGTCGGGGGTTCGACGAGACGCGCTTCGTCAGCTACTGGAAGGACAACCCCATCGCCGCGAGCGCGCGCGAGCGCTTGTCAAGGGTCGACTACGGCCGCGGACGCAGGCATCTGGATTCAAGGAGGAGAACCCGATGGTCATCGAGCTGACCCCGAGCTTCAAGGTGATCGACCCGCGCTTCCGCAAGCTCGCGCTGCCGCACGTGCACGTCGAGAAGCTGTACACGGGCTGCCGCTGGGCGGAGGGGCCGGCGTGGTTCGCAGCGGGGCGCTACCTCGTCTGGTCGGACATCCCGAACGACCGCATGCTGCGCTGGGACGAGACCGACGGCTCGGTCTCGGTGTTCCGCCAGCCCGCGATGAACACCAACGGCCACACGGTCGATCTGCAGGGCCGCCTCGTCTCCTGCGAGCACCGCGGCCGCTGCGTCTCGCGCACCGAGCACGACGGCTCGCGCACGGTGCTCGCGTCGCACTTCGAGGGCAAGCGGCTGAACTCGCCGAACGACGTGGTCGTGAAGTCCGACGGCAGCATCTGGTTCACCGACCCGAGCTACGGCATCGACAGCGACTACGAAGGCGATGCGTCGCCCAACGAGCAGGGCGCGCAGCGCGTCTACCGCGTCGACCCGGTCGCCGGTGCGCTGAGGGTCGTCGCGGACGACTTCGTGCAGCCCAACGGCCTCGCCTTCTCGCCGGACGAATCGCTGCTGTACATCGCCGACACCGGCGCGACGCACGTGAAGGACGGCCCGCACCACGTGCGCAAGTTCCGCGTCGACGCGGATGGCAGGCTGACCGGCGGCGAGGTGTTCGCGACCTGCCCGGTGGGCGTGTACGACGGCTTCCGCGTCGACGTGCACGGCAACCTGTGGCTGTCGGCCGGCGACGGCGTGCACTGCCACGCGAGCGACGGCGCGCTGCTCGGCAAGGTGCTGATCCCCGAGACGGTGTCCAATGTCTGCTTTGGCGGCGCCAAGCGCAACCGCCTGTTCATCTGCGGCACGACCTCGCTGTACGCGGTCTACCTGAACACACGCGGCGCAGGGCGCTAGTTTCGCGCGTCAGAAATCCTGCCAGGGATCTGCCTCGCGAGCGAAGAGAGATTTCAACGCAAAGACGCCAAGAGCGCAAAGACGCAAAAATGCATGAAAATTGTTCTCTTTGCGCCTTTGCGCCTTTGCGCCTTTGCGCCTTTGCGCCTTTGCGCCTTTGCGCCTTTGCGCCTTTGCGTTGAAATCTCTCTTCGGCCATCCCTGGCGAAACCTGAGCGCCCCCGCCAGCACGGTGCGGTTACCGTCCCCACGGCCTCGGTGTGCGATCAGGAGTTCCGCTCAGCCGCGATGGCGCGACCGAGGAGCCCGATGATGCGCTCCGTATCATAGACGCACCCACCCCAGCTGCCGCCGCTGGCATCCTGAAGCGCAGCCCACAATCGCGTATCCGCGTTCACTCGGCCGTCGGGTTGAAGGGCTGGATTGGGCAAACGGGCGGCAAAACCGCCGGCATCCACGCCCACGACATCCACCGTCCCCTCCAGCGTGCGCGTGTCGATCCGAAGCCTGACGCGGTCGCCGTCGCGCACGCGGCCGATGGGGCCACCCGCCCACGCCTCCGGGCTGACGTGGCCGATGCACGCCCCGGTGGAGACGCCGGAGAAACGACCGTCGGTGACCAGGGCGATACGGTGCCCGTCCTTCACGTGCTTGAGGGCGGACGTGATCTGGTACGTCTCCGGCATTCCGATACCGGGACCGATGCCGATCAGCACCATCACATCACCCGGTTGCACGGCGCCAGCCTTGATCGCCTCGATCGCCGCGTGCTCGCTGCCGAACACGCGCGCAGGTCCTTCGTGCAGATAAACGCCGTCCGGTCCGATCACCTGGGGAGCAATTGCGGTGCTCTTCACAAGCGCTCCCTCAGGCGCGAGGTTGCCGCGCAAAAAGGTCACCGTGCTGGTGAGGCCGCGCTCGCGTGCCTTCCCGGCGGACATGATCACGTCGTCCGGGTTGATGCCGTCCAGCTGCTGTAGTTTGTCGCGCAGGCGCCGGCGCCGTTCGCTGCGTTCCCACCACTCGAGGTTCTCGCCCAGGGTCCGACCGCTGACGGTACGCGCACCGAGCCGCAGCAGGCCAAGCTCGCGCAGATGGAGCATGACCTCCGGGACGCCTCCCGCGAGGAAGACCTGAACCGTGGCGTAATGTCGCGGCCCGTTGGGCAACGCGTCCACCAGGCGCGGAACGAGGGCGTTGATGCGCGCCCAGTCGTCCACCGTGGGGCGTCGAAGTCCGGCCGCATGGGCGATTGCCGGCACATGGAGCACCAGATTGGTCGACCCGCCGACGGCGGCATGCAGCACCATGGCGTTGTGAACGGAATCGTCGGTGACGATGTCCCGCGTGGTCACTCCATGTCGCTCGAGGGCCATGAGCGCGTGCGCGGAACGGCGGGCGAGGTCGCGCCAGATCTCGGCGCCCGACGGGCTGAGCGCGCCGTGCGGGAGGGCGAGGCCGAGCGCCTCCGCTACCACCTGGCTCGTCGCGGCCGTCCCCATGAACTGGCAGCCGCCGCCGGGGGAACCGCAGGCGCGGCAGCCCATCTCGGCGGCGTGGTCGAGGCTCACCTCTCCGCGCGCGTAGCGCGCCGCGAGGGTCTGGACCTTGGCGGTATCCTCCGCCTCCTCCGCGAGGAGCGTGACGCCTCCCGGCACGAGCACCGTGGCGAGGTCGAGGGTGCCGGCGAGCGCCATCAACATGGCCGGAAGGCCCTTGTCGCAGGTGGCGACGCCGAGCACGCCTCGGCGGGTGGGCAGCGAGCGTATCAGTCTTCTGAATACAATGGCGGCGTCATTGCGGTAAGCGAGGCTGTCGAGCATGCCGACGGTGCCATTGGTCCGCCCGTCGCACGGATCGCTGACATAGCCGGCGAACGGAATGGCCCCGCTGGCCGTAAAGGTGCGGGCGGCCTCCTCCATGAGGAGCCCCACCTCCCAGTGTCCAGTGTGATACCCAAGCGCGATCGGCGTGCCGTCGGGCGCGCGGATCCCCCCCTGCGTGCTGAGCACGAGAAACTGCTTCCCGCGCATGCGCGCAGGATCCCACCCCATCCCGGCATTCTGAGTCCAGCCGAACAGCTCGCCGCTGGACATGGCGCGCAGCTGCTCGGCCCCGAGCGGGAGGCGCCCCGACGGTCCAGGCGCGGTGGTGCGCAGGGTGTAGATCGCCTCGCTGCCGGACTCGAACACAGGGTCGTGGTTCATGCGCGGGGCGCGAGGGGGTCGCGGGTGGCCCGGCCGTCGACGAGACGCGATATCCCGAGCGGATTCTCGTCGTGCAGCTCCCGCGGGAGCAGCGCGGGCGGACACGACTGGTAGCAAACGGGACGTGCGAAGCGGAAGATGGCGGCGGTTCCAACCGAGGTGAAGCGCACATCACTGCTTGCTGGATACGGCCCGCCGTGGTGCATGGCGTGCGACACCTCCACGCCCGTCGGGTAGCCATTGAAGACAAGGCGGCCCGCGACCCGGCTGAGGACATCGACCAGGTCCTGGGCGGCGGCGAGATCGCCGTCGGTCCCGTGAAGCGTGGCGGTCAGCTGGCCTTCGAGCGCGTCGAGGAGCTGAAGTAACTCTCCGCGGTTCGAAGCGGTGACGAGCAGCGTGTACGGCCCGAAGATCTCGTGCGCGAGGTGCGGCTGCCGTGCGAAGTCGGCGGCGGAGACGCGAGCGACGCGCGCGCCTGTGTCGGTCAGCCACTCCACTCCTTTCAGCTCCCGCACGGAGCTGTCGAACGACTCCTGGATACCGGCGTGCAGCATCACACCGGGAGTGATGGCGCGGGCTCGGTCGGCGACCGACTGCGCAAACCCATCCCATTCAGGGGAGGCCAACCCCAGGACAAGGCCCGGCTTGGTGCAGAACTGGCCGACGCCGAGCGTGCACGAGCTGACCAGCCCTTCGGCGATCGCGTCGCGGCGCTCGCGCAGCGCGCCGGGCAGCACGACCAGCGGGTTGATGCTGCTCATCTCGGCAAAGACGGGGATTGGCCGCGGGCGGGCGGCGGCGGCGTCACAGAGGGCGCGGCCGGCGCGGGTGGACCCGGTGAAGCCCACCGCCTGGATGGCCTCGTGGCGCACCAGCGCGAGCGAGACCTCGGGCGAGGCGCCGTGCACCATGCCGAACACGCCCGCGGGCAGGCTCGCCTTCTGGACGGCGGAGCGCAGGGCCGAGGCCACGAGGTCCGAGGTACCGGGATGCGCCGGGTGGGCCTTGACCACGACCGGGTTGCCTGCGGCGAGGGCGGAGGCGGTGTCGCCGCCGGCAACGGAGAACGCGAGGGGGAAGTTGCTCGCGCCGAAGACGGCGACCGGACCGATCGGTCGCAGCATGCGGCGCACGTCGGGGCGCGGGAGCGGCTTGCGGTCCGGCAGCGCGGGATCGATCCGGGCATCGACCCAGGAGCCCTCGCGCACGACGGCGGCGAAGAGGCGCAGCTGGCCGGTGGTGCGGCCGCGTTCGCCTTCGAGGCGGGCGACGGGCAGCCCGGTTTCCCTGTGCGCGGTCTGGATCAGGAGCTCGCCGAGCGCCATGATCTCGTCGGCGGCGGTCTCCAGGAATCGGGCGCGCATCTCCGGCGAGAGGTCGGCGATGGCCCGCGCTGCCGCGACGGCGGCGCGTGCGGCGGCGTCTATCTCGTCGGCGGTGGCGTCGCGGAAGGCGCCGAGTTTTTCCCCGGTGGCGGCGTTGTGGGCGAAGAATTCCATGGGTTCAGAGGGAAGCGAAGCTCACGAGCGTGCCAACCGGATCGATCGAGTTGCGCACTTCATCGTTCTCCTGGAACGTGAACGTATCCGGGGGCATAGGGGAGCTGAGGATGAACGTCTCGAGCTTCGTGATCTTCATGAGAGGTGCCTCGTCAACCTTGAATTACCGGGTTCGCCAGCGTGCCGGCGCCGGGGATCGTGATCTCCACGAGGTCGCCAGGCTCCAGGGTGAACGAGTCTGGCGGCACGATGCCGGTCCCGGTCATGAGGACGACGCCCGCGGGGAAGCTCAGCTCGCGCGTGAGGTAGGCGACGAGCTCCTCGGGCGCGCGCCGCATCCTCGCGGTCGAGGTCTCCCCCGCGTACACCGCCTCGCCCCTGCGCCGGATCGCGAGCTGGATGGAGAGCGCGCGCAGATCCAGCCCGGGCTCGTCCGCGAGCGCGATGGCGGGGCCGAGCGCGCAGCAGCCGTCGTAGACCTTCGCCTGCGGCAGGTAGAGGGGATTGTCGCCCTCGATGGACCGCGACGAGACGTCGTTGCCGGCCGTGTAGCCGACGATGCGGCCCGCCGCGGACACGACGAGCGAGAGCTCCGGCTCGGGCACGTTCCAGCTCGAGTCGCGCCGGATGCGCACCGGCGCGCCCGGGCCGGCGACCAGGCGGGGCGTCGCCTTGAAGAACAGCTCGGGGCGCTCGGCGTCGTACACGCGGTCATAGAAGTCGCCGCCGCCGACGCTCTCTTCTTTGCGCGCGTTGCGCGAGCGCTCGTAGGTGACGCCCGCCGCCCAGACATCCTGCTCGTCGATAGGGGCGAGCAGCGGGACGCCCGGCGGGAGGGGGTGGGCTGTGGCGCGCGCGCGCGCGTCGCGCACCGCGCCGAGGGGATCGGGCAAGGCGAGCCACGAGGCGACGGACGCGAACGCCTCCGGGGACGCCGCCGTGAGGTCGTGGCGCGCTCCCAGCTCGTCCTCGATCCCGAGGCGCGGCCCGCCATCGCCCGCAAACCGAAACAGCTTCATGTCTGTGCCTCCTTGAGCACGAGGGTGGGGTTCTTGCCGCCCATCTTGAGCTGGTAGCGGATCCCTCGCTCGCCGCACGCGCGACGCTGCGGCCGAGTCGCTTGGCGTCGGCCGCATCATCCACCATTTACGCGCTCTGTAAAGTCACTTTCTTCGCCAATCACGATTCTCAACAGGTCGACAGCAGGCTCCAGAGGAACCTGGGCGCGAACGCGGGCCAGCCGTGATGGGTGCCGGCGTAGGAGCGCCGCGTCAAGAGAAGCGGGCGCCGGACCGCGGTCGGTCCGTTTTTTGATTGACGCCGGCCATGTGAACGCTCACAATCGGCTCCCAGGTATTCTTTGCTCTGCTCTGGATGGGCCGTCGTGCGCGCTGGGGCCTTCGTTCTTGGGATCGGGACCGATCTCGACACCGACTCCGTTCGCTGGATCGCCGCGGATACTGCAACGGCGAGGTCGCTGGGACCCTCGGGCCCTGCACCATGCGGCCGCTCGTTGACAGGGGCGGCGCGCCCCACCGAGGCGGCATCGTGCAGACCCAGAACGGCGATCGGTACGAGATGGCGTTCATCCATTCGGCGGCGCGGTGACCGTCAAATTGTTCCAGGACACCGAACAGGTTGAAACCCCGAGAAAATGAACCACAGAGGCACAGAGGGCACAGCGTTTTTGGGGGGTTGTTCCTCTGTATCCTCTGTGCCTCTGTGGTTCAAGTCTCTTCATTCCCGAGCGTTTCAAGCTGATTGATCGGTGCTCCAGGTGACCTCTCCATGACCCAGGCTTCGCAGCTCTGTGCTTCAGCGTACGCGATACGGAGGAATGCAATGAATCTGGCTCGAACGGGTTGTTCGCGGTGTGGTTCGCACGAGCGGAGCGATGCGGAGCTTCGCAGACCGCGCCGCTCTACGTGGATCGCGCGGGCAGCGGCGGTCGCGCTGGTGGCGCTGTTCAGCGGGTGTTCCGATGAGCCGGGAGACACGACGTCGACCGGCTCCGGGACCGGCGGGGGCGCTGCCTCGGGCGTGACCAGCGGGGGTATGACGAGCGGCGGCGCGACCAGCGGGAGCGGTGGCGGCGACGCGACCAGCGGGAGCGGTGGCGGCGACGCGACCAGCGGGAGCGGTGGTGGCGGCGCGACCAGCGGGAGCGGTGGCGGCGGCGACAACACGGGCGGAGCGGCGGGTTCTGGCGGCGACGACGCCAGCACCGGCGCCCAGGGCGGTGGCGGC
Organism: Sorangium sp. So ce1128; assembly: GCA_051717205.1. Lineage (GTDB taxonomy): Bacteria > Myxococcota_A > Polyangia > Polyangiales > Polyangiaceae > Sorangium. The sequence continues at coordinate 10,223,073 of CP181432.1, read as the reverse complement.
GCGGGAGGCGCGCCCGGGTTCACGCCGTGCCCTGCGGGCGGAGAGCCTTGCAAGATCCTGCCGATCGGCGACTCCATCACGGACGGGGTCGGGGTGCCGGGCGGCGGCAGCTATCGGGTCGAGCTGTTCAGGAAGGCGCGCGCCGCGGGCAAGAACATCACGTTCGTCGGCTCTCTGATCAACGGGCCGATGATGGTCGACGGTGCTGCGTTCCCGCGGGCTCATGAGGGGCACAGCGGCTGGAGGATCAACCAGATCGCGGGGCTGGTGCCGACGCCCGCGTTCACGAATGGCCCGCACATCGTGCTGCTCATGGCAGGGACCAACGACGTGATCCAGAACGATGCCCTGTCCACGGCGCCGGAGCGCCTGGGAGCGCTCCTGGACAAGATCTTCGCGTCGGCTCCCGACACGCTCGTGGTCGTGGCGAAGATCATCCCGATAAGCTTCGCCGACCCCAAAGCGGTCACCTACAACGATGCGCTGGAGGAGATCGTGGAGGCCCGGGCGTCCGCAGGGAAGCACGTGGTGCTGGTGGACATGCACTCCGGGTTTCCGCTGTCGGAGCTCCCGGACGGGGTACACCCGAACGAGCCCGGCTACGCGCGCATGGCGGACGTCTGGTACTCGGCCATCAGCGACCTCTTGCGGTGAGGCGGCGTCGCGCTCTCGCCTCGCTGTGAGGCGATCCCCGCGCGCCGCGTCGCGTGACCGCGTCGGCCGCAGAAGTCCGGTCAACCCTGGCCGGACTTCTGGCGGGCGGAACCAGGCCTCGATCCTGCTCGAGAACTGTCGCAACGTGAACATCGCCGCTGACTCCGGGACCGTCACCGGCGGCGGCGACATCCGGCTCGCCGCGCGCGCCGAGTTCGAGAACTCGTCGGACATCACGATCCGCCTGCATCACGAGCGCTCGCAGCGCCGGAGCAGGCATGGCGCGAAGCGCAGCAGCAGAGTCCGAAATGCAAACGCGCCCGAGCTCCCTCGGGGAGAGCTCGGGCGCGATCCTCACCTCGTCGTGGCGTCGCTCAGCCGCCCCGGCCGAGGAACTCCATCAGCCAGGCCATGGCCGGCCGCATGGTGCCGTCCTGCCGCTGGATGCCCGTGTTGTCTCTCCAGGTGGTGCCGACGATGTAACCCCAGAGCGTGATGCCCTTGATGGAGGGGTGATTCCAGTACATCGTGAACTGCTCCTCCATCACCCGCTTCTGCTGGTTGTCGTCCGCGATGCCGATGTCGTACTCCGTGATGTACAAGGGCTTGCCCAGCGCGGCCATCTTGTCGATGTACCCCTTCACGGTGCTGGTGTTGATCTTGTACGCGTCGTGGGCCTGCGCGCCGAGCGCGTCGACCGGGGCGCCCGCGTCGATCACCGCCTTCGCGATCCTCATGAAGTTGTTGTGGTCGTTCTCGTACTCGATGTTGTTGTAGTCGTTGAGGATCAAGACCGCGCCCGGGCAGAACTCGCGAGCCCACTTGAAGGAGTTGACGATCCAGTCCCAGCCGCTGGCGCCATCGCCGCCGATGCCGTTCTTGTAGGAGGGCGTGGTGTGGGGCGGCGGCTCGTTGACGACGTCGATGTACTTCGTGTCGGGGTAGCGCTCGCAGAACGACTTCATCCAGTCCCTCACGGCCGACTGCTGCTCTGCCCCGGAGAGACGCCCGACCCAGTCCGGCTGCTGGCTGCCCCACACGAAGACGTGGTGCTTGAAGATGATGTTGTTGTCCTTCGCGTACTTGTAGATCGCGTCGAGCTTGCTCCAGTCGCGACTTCCGCGGGACCTCTCGACGGAGCCCCACTTGCCCTCGTTCTCGGGCGTGATCTGGTTCCAGTACCGGGCGAAGCCGTCGCGCACGGCGCCGCTCGTCGTGATGTTGCCGACGAACTTCTCCTCGGGCTCGGAGCCGCCGGTGCCGGTGGTCGCGCTGCTCGTGCTCGCGGGATCGCCGCCGCCCACGTTCGACCCGCCCGTCGCGGTGCTGGTCGTCACTCCGGAGCCGGTGGTGCCGCTCGTGACACTGGTGCTGCTGGTGGTGGTGGTGGTCGCTCCAGGTCCGCCGCTGACCGTCGTGCTGGCGGTGGTGCTAGCGCCCCCCGCGCCGCCCACGCCATCATCGGTACCGTCGCCCCCAGAGCAGCCGAAGAGAGTCGCGATTCCGAGCGCGATCCAGGTCGTGCCGCACAGCCATCGAGAAGAAAGATTCTTGTTCATATTGGACTTCCGCGAGTTGTGTAGTTGCAGATCCGTGGAGCGGGAGAGCCGGTGGGCAGCATCACGAACCGGAGCGCACACGCTCAGCGAGACGCACGCCAGGCACCTCGACACCTACAATTCCCGTCACCCCTGAAAGTGATCACACAAGGCGCCCGAGCGCAGCCGCATATTCGCCGCTGAAGAGAAATGTGCAGCCGTGGTATGTGTTGTGGCGATAGGGCAAATCTTCACGTCCAGAAGAGCGTCACCTTGGCGTAAGCATCGAGGATGGTCTGAACCGGCTTGTTGGTGCTGGAAGTCGAGCTGCTCGAGATGCTGGAAGCCGCGCTGTTGCTGGAGCTGGAGGTGCTCCGCACCGTGAACGAAGTCGCCGCAGGTCTCCTGCTACGCTGAGCTCGTACAGCACCGCCGGATAATTCCCTGGGTGTGACGCGGCGGTCGGGCGCGGGAGAGCCGCCTCTCCCCGGCTTGACGGACGCGTAACAGATCGGTTACATATTGGCCGATGGACGCGGTTGCCCAGGCGCTGGCGGATCCGATTCGACGGGAGATCTTGCGGATCTTGCGCGACCGCACCGCCTCGGCCGGCAGCATCGCCAGCGCGTTTCCGGTCAGCCGCCCGGCCGTCAGCCGGCACCTGCGCGTCCTGCGCGAGGCGGGCGTCGTGCGCGACGTCCTGCGCGGTCGCGAGCGCGAGTACAGCCTCGAGCTCGGCGCGCTCGCCGAGCTCGAGGCGTTCCTGCGAGAGCTGCACGGAGCGAGCCCGTGGCACCGCCGGCTCGACGCGCTCGAGACAGAGGTTCACCGCGTGGGCCGACAGCGGCGCTTGACGACCGTGGCCCCGTCCCGAAACGACACGAAACGCAAGAAGGAGACAGCATGAGCCCCCGACCCAACGGCCGTGTCCGAGGCACCGCGACCGGCGCCGATCTCGTCATCACGCGCAGCTTTCGCGCCCCCATCGAAGACGTCTGGCAAAGCGTCACCGCCTCCGAGAGCACCGCGCGCTGGATCGGCCCATGGGAAGGGGAGGCGGGGCCTGGCAAGACGGTGCGCCTCCAGATGGCGTTCGAGAAGGGCGCGCCGTCGTGCAACGTCTCGATCGACGTGTGCCAGCCGCCGCACCACCTCGCGGTCTCGATGAAGGACGATCACGGCGACTGGCGGCTCGAGCTCTCGCTCACGATGAAGGGCGAGACCACCGAGCTCACCTTCGTCCAGCACCTCACCGATCCAGCGCTCGCCGGCGATACAGGGCCGGGCTGGGAGTACTACCTCGACATGCTCGTCGCCTCCCGCCTCGGCCAGCCGCTGCCCGACTTCGCCGACTACTATCCATCGCAGCGTGCTTACTACCTGGGCGACGCACGCGCGCAGGAGTAGCTGCCGCAGCGCGCGGAGGCCCGGCGCATGCGCGCCGGCCCGCGAGACGGGCACACTACGCTTCGAGCTCGAACGCGCCGCGGGCAGTGACGACCGCGTTTCCCCCCACCTCTACCCGTTCCAGCCTGTCGGCGCTGCCGATCGCGTGTGCGTGGAGCGTGGAAGGCCGCCCGAGCTCGACCCCTTGCTCGATCACGACCTCAGCGCCGAACGGCGTACGCCCGTGGCGGGCCAGGTGCAACGCGAGCGGCCCAGCGGCAGCGCCCGTGGCGGGGTCCTCGGGAATGCCCTCGCCCGGCGCGAACACACGACATTTCCAGCGCTCTCCCTCGCGCGCGAAGACCGTCACCGCGATGCTCCCCAGCGCGGCCAGGCGAGGCAAGTCCGGCCGCAACGCGGCGACCCGGTCCGGCGCGGCGAGCTCGACAAGAACGTAGTGAGGGCCGTTGTCGTACAGCTCGATCGGCGAGACGGACTCCTGTACGCCGAGGGCGGCGAGCACCTCACGCGCTGGTTCGAAGCGCCGGATCAGCGGCAGCGGCTGGGTCATCCACCCGAAGCCGGGACCTCGCGTGTCGCGCGAGAGGCGCACGTCGGACACTCCACGCTGCGTCTCGAGCCGGATCAGCTTCGCGCCGCTGGCCCAGGGCTCCGCCAGCACGAACGCCGTGCCCAGCGTGGGGTGCCCCGCGAAGGGAAGCTCCATGGAAGGCGTGAAGATCCGGATCCGAGCGTGGGTGTCCGGCGACGTCGCCGGCAGCACGAACGCGCTCTCCGACAGATTCATCTCACGCGCCAGCGCCTGCATCATCGCGGAGTCCAGCCCGTCCGCCTCGGTGAATACCGCGAGCGGATTGCCGGCGAACGGCCGGTCCGTGAACACATCACAAAGGCGGTAGGGTAGCGTGCGCATGTTCACCAGGTTATGGTCGCAGGGCTGCGTCGTGAAGCCGCAGGCACGCCCCCCTGAGGAATCCCCTCATTTTGCAGCCCTTTTCAGCGGGGAAATTGAACAGGGAGGCGGGGAGACAGGGAGTATTTTGAAGATTTCCCTCCCCGCCTCCCCGCCTCCCTGTGAATTTTCCGAAGAATTTGAGGGGATGCCTCAGCACGCCCCCGGCTCCTGGGGCACGCCGGGTGCGTGGGAGATGCGTGGGAGAAGACGCTCGAGATCGTGAGCAGCGACGCGAGCTCCGTCGCGGTGAAGCTCGACCGAGGCGAGCCGCCCCTCGGCTGGGGACAGATCGACGGCGAGCGCACCACCGCGTGGTGCACCGCCCCGACGGCCTCGTGATGATCTCAGCGCGCGGCGTACGCCGATGCGGACGACGTCGACCAGATCGGTCCGGTCGTCCACGTCGCCGGCAAGGCCGAGAGGTTCGACTCGGCGCTGCTCTCCGAGGTGTACGCGCCCTCTTCCCGATCGCGGAACCTCGGGGTGCCTCCGCCTTCGGGACCGAGGATCGCTATCCAGTACGCCTGGCCTGCGACGATCGACACCGGCGGCACTTCCACCGCGTGCCACCCAGGGAAGTCGTACACGTACTGGATCGTACCCTGCGTCAGCAGCGTGCCCGGATGCCCACCATTGTCCGTGTAGAGGCCGACGACGACGTTCACGGCGGTGTTCGAATCGTCGATGTACAAGGTGAGCACCGACGCCGTGCCCGAGGTCGTCGCGGTGTACTGGAACGCCTCCGCGGAGCCGTCCGGATTGCTGTCCGGGTTGCCCTCGATGGTCCCGTCCCCGATGAGCGGGCCTCCAGGGCACGCCGTGTCGGGGTTCGCCTTGATGCCTCCGCCGCAGTCACGGAGCGAGCCGCGGCAGACGCCTTCTCCGCACTCGTCGGGCTGGGGATCGCACATGATGTCGGCGACCAGGCAGCCGCCGTAACAGCCGCAGTAGACGAAGCCCTCCTGGCACATATCGCAGCTGCGAACCGGACACGTGTCGTCGGCCGCGACCCAGAGCCCGCAATCGCAGTACTTGTAGCCGTCGCAAACCGAAGGTTCGATCAGGCCTTCAGCGTGCGTGCCGTTGTCCTGGATCGGGTCACGGCTCGCGCCCGTCGAGCTGGTGCATCCGGCGCCGAGCCAGCAAGCAAGCGCCAGCCGTGCGGACCATCGCACGGCGCGCGTCGCCACGTTGGAATCCATCGTCATCCTCCATCACGGCGGGGGCTCATGAGTCGCCGTGGGTCGCCGCGGTGCGTCAGTGAATGCTGCTCTGGCAAGCATGTCAACCGCCTCTCGCTGAGGAAACATTATTTTACAAATCGTGGTCGCCACGAGCGGGCCACATGGACACAGCTCACCAGGCGCCGCAGGCCACAGGGCTCCGGCGGCGAAGTGGGACACCAGCATCCCATTTTCCTGTTGCGATACGTCGTTGCGCCGGCATACCCCGTGGGAAGGCTGGTGAGCCGCATCGGGCGCTGTCCGTCGACCAGCGTCGATACGGGAAGCGCGCTTCCCGATCGACTCACATCCCCAGGTACGCCCTCCGCACTTCCTCCTTCCTCGCCAGCTCGCTCGCCTCTCCCTCCAGGTGGACGCGCCCCTCCGCCAGCACATAGGCGTAGTCGCTCACCGCCATGGCCATGGCCACGTTCTGCTCGACGAGGAGCATCGTCAGCCCCTCGGCCTTGAGCCGGCGCAGCGACTCGAAGAGATCCAGCACCAGCCGGGGCGCGAGCCCCAGCGACAGCTCGTCGAGCATCAGCACCTTCGGATCCGCCATCAGCCCGCGCGCGACGGCGACCATCTGCTGCTCGCCGCCGCTGAGCGTGCCCGCCTTCTGGCCACGGCGATCCGCGAGGCGCGGGAACATCTCGAACACGCGCTCCAGGTTGCGCCGCAAGCCCGGCTGCGCCCGCCGCGAGAAGGCGCCGAGCTCGAGGTTCTCGTGCACCGTCATGTCGGCGAACAGCTGCCGTCCCTCCGGCACCAGCACGAGCCCCTCGCCGGCGCGGGCGTACGCCGGGAGGCGCGTCACGTCGCGGCCCGCGAACATCACCGAGCCGCTCCACGCCGGGAGCAGCCCCGTCACCGCGCGCAGCAGCGTCGTCTTGCCAGCGCCGTTCGACCCCACGAGGGCCGTCAGCTTCCCCGGCTCGAGGCGGAGCGTCACCCCCCAGAGGATCTGCACTTCCTCGTAGCCTGTGGCCAGATCAGTCACTTCGAGCGCGGCCGCCATCCGAGCCTCCTGCCAAGAGCTCCTGCCCGAGCTTCGGGTCGCCGAGGTACGCCTCGATCACCTTCGGATCCGCGGCCACCTCCCTCGGCTTTCCCTCGGCGATGAGCTTGCCATAGTCCAGGACCACGATCCGGTCCGAGAGGCTCATCATCGCCTGCATGAGGTGCTCGATCATCAGGATCGTGACCCCCTGACCGCGGATGTGGCGGATCGTGTCGATCATCCGGGCCACCTCGGCGGGGTTCAGGCCCGCGAGGACCTCGTCGAGCAAGAGCAGGTACGGCCGGGCCGCGAGGGCGCGGGCCAGCTCCAGCCGCTTCTTCTGCGCGACGTTCAGGCTGCCAGCCAGCTGCGCGGCGCGCTCGCCGAGGCCCACGAGCGCGAGCACCTCGTCCGCCACCCGGGCCGCGGCGCCGCGCCCATGGTGCTCGCGGCCATAGCAGGCGCCGAGGATCACGTTCTCGCGCACCGTGAGGTCGTGGAGCGGCCGCACGATCTGGAAGGTGCGCGCGACCCCGAGGTGCGCCACGCGGTACGGCGGAAGGCCGGTGATGTCCTGGCCACGGAAGACGATGCGGCCCTGCTCGGGCGCGTGCACGCCGCTCACCGCGTTGAAGAGCGTTGTCTTGCCCGCGCCGTTCGGGCCGATGAGGCCGAGGATCTCCCCTTCCTCGACGCCGAACGTGACGTCGCTCAGCGCCTGCAGGCCGCCGAAGCGCTTCGCTATCCCCTGCACCTGGAGCATCATTCGAGCACCCCCCGCGCGCGAGGCAGCCGCGCGCGCAGCCAGCCGACCACCCCGGAGGGCACGAAAAGGACGATGAGCAGGAGGACGCCCCCCGCGAAGGCCAGGTGAAGGTCCTTGAAGAGCGGGGTCGTGAGCAGGAAGCTGCGGAGACGGTCGTACGTGGCCGCCCCCAGGACCGGCCCGAGCGCCGTCCCGGCGCCGCCCAGCATCACCATGACCAGCGTCTCGATCGAGGTGTGCAGCCGGAAGGCGTCGCCCGGCTCGACATTGCCGTTCTTGAAGAAATAGAGCGTGCCGACGACGCCAGGGAAGAACGCCGACAGCACGTAGGCGAGCGTCTTCAGCCGCGGCGTGTTCACGCCCATGACGAGCGCCGCGTCCTCGTCCTCGCGGATGGCGAGCAAGCCGAGCCCGAACCGCGAGCGCTTCACGAACAGGCTGAGCGCGACGACCACCACCGTGACCCCGAGGAGCAGAGCGTACGTGAGCCACAGCGCCCTGGCCGGGCCGCCGTACTCGCCGTACACGGAGAAGTTGATCGACAGCCCCGTCGCGCCCCCGAAGAGGGAGATGTTGTTCACGAAGGCCCGCGCCGCCTCGTTGATCCCGATCGTGGCCAGGGCGAAGTAGGCGCCCCGGAGGCGCAGGATGGCGAGGCCGAGGACGCCCGCGAGCGCGGAGGCGGCCAGGCCGCCGGCGAGCATCGCGAGGTAGAGAGAGACCCCCCGCTGGCTCAGGAGGTAGAAGCCTGTGTACCCGCCGAGCCCGAAGAACACGATGTGGCCGAAGTTCACGTAGCCCGTGTACCCGAGCAGGAGGTTCAGGCTCGAGGCGAGCGTGACGAACGTCAGCAGGGTGAACATCGTCTCCCGCAGCGTGTCGCCGCGCGTCGCGAGCGGGAGGACGCCCAGCGCCACGACAAGGGAGAGCGTCAGCCAGAAGGCAGGGTGTCGATGGGCGTTCATGTGCGGGCTCCCAGGAGGCCGCTCGGGCGGAGCAGCAGCACGAGGACGAACAGGGCGAACTCCACCACAGGCACCCAGCTCACGGGGAGGAGCATGGGGATGAGCCCCTCCAGCACGCCGAGCAAGAGCCCTCCGACGAGCGCCCCGAGGGGGTTGCCGAGGCCCCCCAGCACGCCGATGACGAACGATTTGAGCTGGTACGACTCGCCGCTCAGGATGGTGAAGGGAAAGAACGTGGCGATGAGCCCGCCGGCCACCGCCGCGAGCATCGTCCCGAGCCCGAAGCTGAGGCCGAGCACGCGGGAGGAGGGGATGCCCATCAGCTCCGCCGAGGCGCGGTTGCTCGCCACGGCGCGGATCGCCTTGCCGAGCCGCGTCCGGCGGAGGAACAAGGTGAGCGCCGACGCGACGAGGACGGCCATCAGCGCCGCCATGAGGCGCGTGCCCGGGAGCGCCACCGGACCGAGCCGCGCGGTGCCGAGCGAGTAATCGATGTTGCGCGGCGTGGTGGTCAAGAGCGCCGTGCCCAGACCGATGAAGATCATGTTCACGGCGAACGTGGCCAGCAGGGTCGTCAGGTGGTGCGGCGCATGGATCACCCGGTGTACAGCCACGGGGTAAATGATCAGTCCGAGCAGCAGCCCCGCCGCGGCCACCGCGACGAGCCCGACGTAGGGGTTCAGTCCCAGGTGCGTGAAAAGAAAGTGGCTGGCGAACATCCCGAGGGCGATGACCGCGCCGTGGCTCAGGTTGATGACGCGCAGGACCCCCCAGATGAGCGTCATCCCCATCGCCGCGAGGCCGTACACGAAGCCGAGCATGAGCCCGTCCACGAGCGACGTCAGCAGCTGGCTGGGCCCCGCGGCCGCCTGATCGCGGGCGGGATACAGGGGCTTCGCCGTGCTGGCCTCCGCTGGCCAGACGACCCGCTTGACCATCTTGCCCTGCTCGTCTTTCTGCCACTGGATGTACACCATCTCGTGGCCGATCTGGCGGCCGTGCCGCTTCGCGCTTGTGTCGTATTTCGTGTGGCCGAAGAAGGTCAACATGTCCGTGCCGTCGAGCGCCGCCTTGACCTTCGCCGTGTCCAGCGACCCGGCCCGCGCTATCGCCTCCTCGAGGATCAGCCCGGCGGCGTAGCCCCCCGCGCCGTGGTAGGAAGGCGTCTCCCCGAAGCGCTCCCGGTAGCGCGCGACGAACTCGCTCACCGAGGGTCCGTGCCAGGGGAGGCCCGCCGCGCTGGCGGCCTCGGCGCTGTATTTCACGGTGGACTCCCATTGACTCGGGCCGATGACGCCGAGCGCCGCCGCGCCGAGCTCCCCGAACCGCGGCTCCGGCGGCGCGACGAGCAGCGCGATGAACTTGGCCTGGATGCCCTTCTCCGAGAGCTGCCTGGCGAAGGTGCTTGTGTCGGCGAAGTGGCCGCCGCCCATGATGACCTCCACGTCGGCCGGCATCCTGTTGATGAACGGCGCGAAGTCCGTGGTGCCGGTGGCATAGCCCTCGAAGAGGACGATCTCGTAGCCCTTGCCCTCGCCGTGGCTTTTGGCTGCCGTGGCCACGTCGGTCGAGAACTTGTCCCGCTCGTGGACGATCGCCACCCGCTTCACGGAGGGATCGAGGTGGGCCAGGAGGTCGAAGGCGCCGGCCAGGTAGCGGCTCGCGGGCGTGTACGTCATGAAGGCGAGCGAGTAGCCCTTGTCGTGCGTCGAATCGGACGACGCGCCCGCCGTGACCATGACGCGGCCATACTGCTCGGCGATGACGGCGGCCGCGTCCGTCAGGCCGCTGCTGTAGGGGCTGATCAGGAAATCGGCCCTGTCCTCGTTGATCAGCCGGGTGTAGAGCTGCTGGACGCGATCCTTGTTGCTCTCGTCATCATAGAACCTGATGTCGAGGGTGACGGCGCTGCCGTCGGCGAGGCGGATGCCGCCCGCCTTGTTGACGTCGTCCACCCACATCTTGATGCCGTTGGTCTGCCGGGTCGACTCGACGTTGACGTTGCCCGTCAGCGACGCCGTGAACCCGACGATGGCGGTCCGCGAGGGGGCCGTCGCCCCCTGCGGGCCGGGCGCGCCGGACTGCGCGCTCGCGGGCGAGGGCGCGCTCCACGCGATCGCCACCAGCGTCAGGATGAACAGGGCTAGCTTCCGCATCGCGGCATCCTACACCCCGATGCCCGCCCGCGTCAGAACGCCGGCACCACCGCGCCGCCATAGGTGGACTCGATGAAGCGCCGCACCTCCTCGGACTGCAGCGCCTTGATCAGCGCCTGCACCTCGGGCCGCACCTTATCGCCCTTCCGTACCGCCAGCACATTGGCGTACGGGTTCCCCTTCGCGGCCTCGCGGGCGAGCACCTTCGCGTCCAGCTTCAGGTTCTTCTGCGCCTCGAGGAAGTAGTTGCCGTTGATGACGGCGGCGTCGACGTCCGCCAGGGTGCGCGGCTGCTGCTCGGCGTCGATCTCGCGCAGCGCGAGCTTGCGCGGGTTGTCGAGCACGTCCTTCACTGTCGCGGCGACGCCGGCCCCCTCGCGGAGGCGCAGGAGCCCGTGCTGGGCGAGGAGCTGGAGCGCCCGGCTGCCGTTGGTCGGGTCGGCCGGGATCGTCACCTGCGCGGCCTCGGGCAGGTCCTCCAGGCGAGCATGCTTGGTGGAATAAAGGGCCAGCGGCTCGAGGTGCACCGCCGCCGCGCTGCTCAGCGAGAGGTGGCGGTCGGCGCTGAAGCGCTCCAGGTAGGGTACGTGCTGGAAGTAGTTGGCGCCGAGCTGCCCGTCCGAAAGCGCGATGTTCGGCTGGACGTAGTCGGTGAACTCGACCACCTCGATCTTCACGCCCTCCCGCGCCGCCAGCGGGGCGGCTGCCCGGAGGATCTCCGCGTGCGGGACGGGGGTGGCGCCGACCTTCAAGGTGCGGCCGTCGGCGGCCTCGTCTGACTTCTTGCAGCTGGCGAGCAGCGCCACCATGGAGAGCAGGAGCGCGGAGAGCACGATCGCAGTTGTTCGCTTCATGGTCAGTCCTCCGGAGGGGTCGCGCGGCCCGACACCGCGGGCCGCGCGCCTGGAACAGGGTCAATCGCGGGCGTCGGCACCCCGGGCGCTCGCGCGGTCGAAGCGGGCGGCGAGCCTGTCGCCGAGCAGCTGGACGGCTTGCACCAGGACGAGCAGGACCACGAGACAGCCCAGCATCACGTCGTTGCGAAAGCGCATGTAACCGTACTTCACGGCCAGGTCGCCGAGGCCGCCGCCCACGGCGCCCGCCATGGCGCTGTATCCGAGCAGGCTGATCACCATGAGCGCCGTGCCGCGCACGAGGGACGGCATCGCCTCGGGCAGGAGCACCCGGAGGATCACCTGCCGGTGCGTGGAGCCCATCGCCACCGCCGCCTCGACCAGCCCGGGATCCACCTCGCGCAGGCTCTGCTCCACGACGCGCGCTATGGCCCAGCACCCCGAGCACCTCGCCGGGCGCCACGCGCAGGGAGACGCCGTCCAGCGCCCTCACCTCGCGCTTGCCCTGCCGGTACACCTTGCTGATGTCACGCAGCTCGATCACGGCCGACGACCACCTCCGCACCCGCCCCGCGGCGGGCTCCGGGGCTGGCCCGGCAGCGGAGCGCAACACCCGTGCCGATCGCGCGGGAGCTGTGGGCGAGCTTATAGTGGCCAGGCCTTGCGGGAGCAACACGAGGGCACCCGATTGCTGCCCACGCAGCAGTGCGCGCACCCCGCCCCGCGTGATCCAGGTCGCGCGACGCGGGCTGGCCCCAGGCTTGAGCCCAGCTGTCCTCGCGCCTGCGGCTCATTCTGGAACGATCAGTCCAGAATCAACCCGTCCTCGTGCCTGCGGCTCATTCTGGAACGATCATTCTGGAACGATCAGTCCAGAATCAACCCGTCCTCGTGCCTGCGGCTCATTCTGGAACGATCATTCTGGAATGATCAGTCCAGAATCAACCCGTCCTCGTGCCTGCGGCTCATTCTGGAACGATCATTCTGGAATGATCAGTCCAGAATCAACCCGTCCTCGTGCCTGCGGCTCATTCTGGAACGATCATTCTGGAACGATCAGTCCAGAATGAACCGCAGTCGCGAGGGCACGTGAGTCCGGCAGGGGCCCCGCGCCGCGCGATGCGCAGGGCTTGCGGGCCCGGCAACCCGGCATGACCTCCCGTGCGGGCAACGCCAGCCTCGGTCGTGGTGATCGTGCGGCCGCGCCTCGGGAGCTGCTTCCGCTCGACCGCGCTCGACCGCGCTCGACCGCGCTCGACCGCGCTCGACCGCGCTCGACCGGATCAGGCCGGGTCAGGCCGGGGCCGATCGGTGCCCATGTGGGCCTTGCGATGACCTACCGGCGCTGACCCCTCCGCTTTTCATCACGGAACCAGCGCGCTCCGGAAACACTCACGGACATGAAGCGTTCATCGTTTTTCGTGCAGGTTGCTCTCGTCCTCCTCGCATGCGCCTGCGGTGACGGAGGCGGCCTCGGAGGAGAGGGCGGCGCAGGAGGCCAGGCGAGCGGAGGTCCATCCACGAGCACGACGGGCGCCGGGGAAGGCCCGTCCAGCAGCACGACGGGCGCCGGCGGAGGGCTCGGCCCCCACGTCCCCGAGCCGAGCACGCCGACGCGCGGCGGGACGATGACGTTCACGAACATCGGCGCGCCCGGCTGGTGGCCTCGCCGCATCGACCGCGAGCCCGGGGATCCGGCGTGCGACTACAAGGACGGCGACGACACCTGGGGTGGGCACTGCTGCATGACAGAGCATCACACGACGAGCGACAAGCTCGCTCCGTTCGACGAGGAGATGACCCTCATCATGAAGGCCATCCGCGTGAAGCAGCTCGCCGTCTATCAGCCCGGCGGGGACCCGGCCGCCTGGCAGATGGTCTCGTCGTGGGACGCGAAGCGCGGCGTGGGCTCGAACCTGCTCGTCACCGAAGGGCAGAATACGTCCGCCGACTTCACGGGCGACCTCACGAAGAAGGACTGCGTCACGTATTTCATGCAGGACAAGCCGTTCCTGTGCGGTGACGGCAAGGACTACTACTGCCCCGACGATCCGGGCATCATGCACCTCGGCTGGGCGGGGTCGAAGCTCGTCGTCTTCCTCGCCTCGATGACGTTCGACGACGCGGACGTCGAGAAGTGCGACGGCGGCGGGCCGGGCCATCCAGGCCCGTGGGTCGCGTTCGTCGCGTCCGAGCTGATCCGCGACGGCGGCCGCAAGTGGAACGGGCTCTGCAACTGCTACTCGAAGACGGGCACGGTAGGCGACGGCTGCGGCGAGATCAACGTGTTCGAGGTCGTGATGGACAACAACGAGTACAGCAACCGCGAGTTCATGAGCACCGGTGTCCGCTCGTACCAGGAAGGGCACGTCGGCGGCAGCGTCTGCGGGGCCGGCTGTGATCGCGACGCGTTCGCCGAGGACGTGGAGGTCGTGGACGCGTGCGCGCAGAAGGCCTACGAGAAGGGGCCCGTCATCGAGGCCGGCGGGCGCTCGGACGGCTGCCCGACGTGGCGTCGGCCGAGCGGCGATCGCTACTTCATGATCCTGCTCGACGAGGCGCAGCGCGCGATCCAGGTCGCGGTCATCCACCCCGAGAGGGTCCCCTCCGCCGCCGCCGAGATGCTCCCCGATCTGCCGGGCAGGCTCTCGCGCGACGCGATCGATGCCATGCTCTCGATGCGCCTACCGGAGTGAGCCCATGTTCCCGCACCTGCCGACCGCGGCCGCGGCGCTGCGACGGCGCCAGGCGAGCCGTCCTGGGCCGTGAGACACCAGCCTGCGCCGTCGCCGGACCGGCGCGCGGTGCTCCGGCTGAGTCAGATCGGTCTGCCCATGTCCGCTTCCAGCACAGGAAGATGTTTGTCGTTGCACGCTTGCGGCAGGTTTGATAGCCATCCTCTGACGCCGCGAGACCGTCCCCGTTGTCGACGGTCGTTCTCCCGGCCGCGGGTCGCGATCCATGGAAGGAGCATGAGCAGATGCCTCAACTGAACGGCAACACCTGTGAAATCGATGAGCTTCCGGATGGTGTGACCGTGACCGTCAAAGTGACGACCAACTCAAGGCACACTCAGAAGATAACCGTGACTCGCAACGATGAGGTGTTGTGCGTCTTCGCAGGCTCTGGTGAGCACAACGCAATGACGGGCCAGTCGTCCATCGTCGCCAATTCAAGAGCAAAGCTGCAAGCAAAGTTCGAGTATCAAACGGACATCAACGCAGAATGGCTCAAGTCCAGTCAGCTGAAATCTGGCGGTCCTTATGCGATAGGCAGTTACAATGTGATGGTGGTCGTCGCTGAAAATGGAGACGACAGCGACTACAACGACAGCATACTTGAATTCAGCTGGAGCACGCCCAAGTAGCACCGCCTGGATATCCGGAGGCGGGGCGCCAGAGGTCAGCATGCGGCGTCCGACGGCCGCTCCGCGACGCTTCGTCCGTGGGTGACGCGGCACTACGGCGCCGGCCGCGGCTCCTTGCAGCAGCGAAACCCGATCTCGTAGAAGCGGAACATCGGGCCATGCGAGTCGTTGGTCCCGCGGCACCCGGCCCACGGCTTGGACCAGTAGCCGCCCTTCAGCGACGACGGGTGCGGCCACTCGGGTCGCGAGGTCGACACCCACTCTTCCACGTTGCCGACGAGATCGACAGCGCCGTACGGGCTCACGCACGCGGGGTACGAGCCCGACGGTTCGCCCTGCCATAGCCGCTGCGTCTCGGCGGCCCGCACCGCCGGGTCGTCCGACGCGAGCCGCCGCTCGCTGATGCCCCGGTACGGCTTGCTCACGTTGCAGGCGGCCGGGTCCTGCGCATGGCCGTAAGGGAAGGGGAGCGCGGACGGCCCCTCGCACGCGAGCTCCCACTCGAACTCGGTGCAGAGGCGCTTGCCGGCGGCGGCGCACTCCCGCTCGGCCTCGACGTAGCGGAGCATCACAGCGGGCAGCGCGCCGGCGCGGTTCGGCCACTCGTAGCGATCCATGCAGGTGCGCACCGGGGTGAAGCGCGGCTCGGCCGCGAACAGCCCGGGGAAGAAGCTGAAGCAGTGGCCGCCGCGGTAGCTCGTGCAGATCCGCTGCACGTTCTCGTGGTGCGTGCCCTCGACGAGCACCATGTCGGGCGGGCAGGCCGCCGCGGGCCCGTGCCGGGGCAGCGCGTCGGCCCGGGCGAGCAGCGGGGCGAGCAGGAGGTCGAGGAGGAGCACGCGGCGGCTCTCTATCGCAAAGCCGCGCGGCGCACGAGGGGCTGCGCGGCTGCTCGCGTCGATCCACGTTCATCGCGCCGCGCTCGCCGCGCTCGCGCCGGGAGCCGCGCCAGGGTAGTCTCGCGCCATGGAGATAACGCTGCTTAGGATGCGCGCCGCCGCGCTCGCCGCCCTGGCCTGGGGGAGCGCCTGCGGCGGCAACGTCGTGGTCGACGGGATGCCCGACGGGTCAGGGGGCGCCGGCGCGACCAGCGCCAGCGCGACCAGCGCCAGCGCGATCAGTGCCGAAGCGGCCACCTCCGGCGTGACCAGCACGAGCTCGGGCTGGCCGACCACGTCGGCGGTGGCGAGCTCGTCGAATGTGGTGGGGTCCAGCGGGGTGGG
The DNA here is from genome assembly GCA_051717205.1 of Sorangium sp. So ce1128. Lineage (GTDB taxonomy): Bacteria > Myxococcota_A > Polyangia > Polyangiales > Polyangiaceae > Sorangium. The sequence goes on along the minus strand of CP181432.1, from coordinate 10,206,965 downwards.
GTCCACCGGGGTGGGCGGCGGCGATCCGAGGTCGCAGTGCGAGGCGTTTTGCGAGCTCTTCTCGGAGACGTGCGCGCCGGTGCCGCAGGGCTGTAGCAGCGCCTGCGATGATCAGCTGGGCACGGCGCCCCAGTGCAACGACCTGCTCCTGCCGTTCTTCGATTGCGCGATCGGCGACGTGAAGCTGTGCGACGTCGTCTCCCCCAGGTGCCGGCCGCTCCTGGACGAGTACGACAGGTGCGCGTCCGGCGGCGGATGCGGGGCGCTCGAGTGCTCCCGCGGCGGCGACCGGACCTGCCGCTGCACGGGCTCATGTCCGGGCCTCGACTTCGCCGCCGAATGCCGCCCAGCGATGGAGGGGATCGCCTGCTCCTGCCTCATCAACGGCGAGGAGGTGGCCGGCTGCATGGAGCGCGGTCAGGCGTGCGACGTCGCCGTCGGCTGTTGCGGAGAGATCTTCGACAAGTTCCGCTGAGGGGCACGAGCGGCGTCCGCCATGGAGGATGAGCAGGGAAGCGCGGCGCAGGGCGGGGCGCTCGCCGAGGCGCTCGCGAGCTGGGTCGGCGCGCGGATCGACGCGGCGCACGCGAACCCCGCCACGGGGCTCGTCGCGCTCGCCGTGTACGCCGGGGCGCGGCGCGTGCTGGGCGCCGGCATCGGGCCGCGCGTGGCCGGCGCAGGGGTCCTGCCGCGGCTGCCGCGGCTCCGCGCGGGCGCGTCGCACCCGCTGGTCGCCGCCCTGCGGGCGCACCTCGTCGGGCGCCGCGTGCTGGCCATCGAGGTGCGGCGCGACGGGATCGCGGTGGTCGCGGGGGATCCGTTGCAGGGGGAAAATGACGGTGGTGGTGAAGACGCGCGCGAGGAGGCGCGCGCGCCGGAGCCCGCGGCCGGAGGCGGGCCGGAGCTCGCGCCCGGAGCGCGGCTGGAGCTCGCGCCGGGGCGCCGGGGCGAGGCGCGGCTGCTCGACGCCGCCGGCAACCTGATCCTCCGCTGGCCGCCGCAGGGGAGCGCGCCGCCGGCAGAGATCGCTTACCCGGCGGATCCGCTGGCCGCGGGCGCGGCGCTCGTTGAGGCGAGCGACGAGGCGGCCGCCGGGCAGGAGAAGGCGGCGCTCGCGCGCGCCGTGAGGGCGCGGCGCGCGGCGCTCGAGCGCAGGGCCGAGGCGGTGCGCGGCGATCTCGGGCGGCTGGGGAGCGTCGCGCGCCTGCAGAAGACCGGGCAGCTCCTGCTCGCGCAGGGCGGGCGGGTGCCGCGGGGCGCCGCGAAGGCGCTCCTCGACGACTGGGAGACGGGCGGCACGATCGAGGTCGCGCTCGACCCGGCGCGCCCCGCGAAGGCGCAGGCCGAGGCGTTCTTCGCGAAGGCGCGGCGCTACCAGCGCGGCGAGGCGGTGATGCGCGCGCGCCTCGCCGAGACCGAGCGCGCCCTCGAGGCGATCGCCGCGCTCGAGGCGGACGTCGCGGCGGCGGAGGCGCGGCCGGAGGCGCTCGAGCCGCTGGCGCAGCGCGCGCGCTCCCTCGGCGTGCCGCGCGCGGAGCTCGCGGGGGTGGGCGCCGCCGGGGGCGTCGAGCCCGGCGCGGCGGGGGCCCGCGGCGCGCGGGCGGGGCGGGCCGCCCCGCGGCAGCCGTTCCATGCGTTCCGGAGCGCGTCCGGGGCCGCGATCCTCGTCGGCCGGGGCGCCGGGGACAACGACGCGCTGACGACGAAGCACGCGCGGCCGCACGACCTCTGGCTGCACGCGAAGGGCGTCTCGGGCTCGCACGTGGTGGTGCCGCTCCCGAAGGGCGCGAGCTGCCCCGCCGACGTGCTCGTGGACGCCGCGACCCTGGCGGCGCACTTCAGCGACGCGCGCGGCGAGGCGGTGTGCGAGGTGACCTACGTCCCGCGCCGCCACGTGCGCAAGCCGCGCGGCGCGGCCCCGGGCGCGGTGACGTTCGACCGGGAGAAGGTCATCGCCGTCCGCGTCGAGGCGGAGCGCCTCTCGCGGCTGCTCGCGACCAAGGAAGAGGGCTGACGCCGCGCCGGGGCGGCGGCCGACCGCCCTCAGGCGGCGAACGCCTCAGGCGGCGAACGCCTCAGGCGGCGAACGCCTCAGGCGGCGAACGCCGCCCGCACCTGGTCGTTCAGCTGAGCGAGCCGGCGCGCGGGGAGCTCTGCCGCGCGGGCGAGCGACTCGACGACCGCGCGCTCCGCGTCGGAGACCCCCTCGCTCGCGTGGGCCACGGCCAGGGCGATGATGATGCCCTCCTCCACCGCGTCGCAATCCATGAGGATCTCCGCGAGCAGGCGCACCCGGGGCTCGACGCCGGCCGCGGCGATCACCCTCAGGCTCGCCTCGATGAGGTAGCGGACGAACTCGGCGTTGAGCTGGGTGCCGAGCATCGGCTCGATGAGCTGCCGCAGGGCGTCGATCTCCTCGGCGTCCACCGTGCCGTCGGCGTTCGCCACGAGCGCGCCGAGGTCGACGATCGGGGTCGGGTTGTACTCGTTCAGATCGAAACGAGCGCGGAGCAGGCCGGCGGCCTGCTCGACCAGCGCGGGGGGCTTCATGTCGCCTCCGGTCCGGCGATTCGCCTCATGACTGACCACCTTTCGGAGCGCGGCGCCGCACCGTCTCTGCCTCGCTGAGGCCGAGGCAGAGCTGCGCCCGGAGCGCGCGCAGCCCCGCGAGCACCTCGGCCGACGCCGACTCGGCCTCGGCCCGCTCGATGGCCGCGTCGAGCGTCGCGAGCCTGCCTGTTTGCAGCGCCTTGAGCGAGTAGGTCATCTGCACGAACGTGTCGAACAGGTCGCCGAGCTCATCGCCCTTGCGCAGCCCTTCCCCGATGGTGAGCCGCGTCGTCCCGACCTGGCGGCAGAGGCGCTTCATCTGGTGCACCGGCCCCACGATGCGCTGGGTGATGAACACGCCGAGCACGCTGAGGACGACGAGGAGGAACGCGCCGCCGCCGAGGAGGATGTTGAGCAGGCGCTGGCGCAGCGCCTCGACCTCGGAGCGCCGCCTCGCGACCTCCGCCAGGTTGCGCTCGTGCTCGCGGTTCGTCTTCTCGAGCTCCTGGTCGAGCGTGGTGTCCAGGTCGGAGCCCTCGCCGCCCAGGGCGGCGGTGCTCATCTTGAGGATCTTCGCGCTGTTCGCCGCTTCCTTGAGCGCGAGCTCCGCCTGCGTCGCCGCGTACTGCGCCTGCTCGTTCGCGACGCTCGCGGTCTGCCAGATGACGAGTCCGAGCACCACCATGACCGCGAGCACCACCGAGACCAGGAGCCCCGTGTATTTCAGCTGGAATCGCGGGTTCAGGAGCAGCTTGCGGCGTGCGGCCGGGCGGGCTGTGGCGCGATCCTGGGCGGGAGAGGTCATGAGGTCTCGTCAGCGGGCGGACGGCATCACCGCCTGCACAGGACAGGGCACGAGCGGGGCGGGCCGCGCCGGTGCGACCCCCGGAGAACGCACTGCGGTCCCACTGGTAACCCATTCCCTGCGCGGGTCGCAAGGGCCATCCGCCGCCGGGACCGCTCGACGCGCTCGCGCGCCATGCCTTCGGCCGCGTGCCACCGGCGACCCCGCGGTGCTCCGGTCGGCCCACATTGCCGCGACATGCGCGCTCCTGCCGGCCGCTGGGGCGCGGAAGACAGCGTCCTGCCTGGGCCCGTGAGCCCGCGCGGAGCGCGGCAGCCGCGCCGCTTGGGGCGGAGCGGGGCGCCTGCTAGGCTGGCGTCGCCATGCCCGCCCGCGATCAGCATCATGACCAGGTGCGCCAGGCGCTCGTCAAGGACGGCTGGGCCATCACGCACGATCCCCTGCGCCTCCGGTGGGGCCAGCGAGATCTGTTCGTCGATCTCGGCGCCGAGCAGCTCCTCGCGGCGGAGAAGAGCGAAAGAAGATCGCGGTCGAGATCAAGAGTTTCGCCGGACCGTCGCTCATCGACGACCTGGAGAAGGCGATCGGACAGTTCGTGCTGCACCACGACGTGCTCGCCAACCTGGAGCCAGAGCGTGTCCTGTACCTGGCTGTCACGGAGTTCATCTATCTCGATCTCTTCGCGGAGCCTGTCGGGCAGCTCCTCCTCGAGAAGCGTCGGATCAGGCTGATGGTCTTCAACCCAGAGACGGAGGTCATACAGCAATGGACACCCGAGCCGCCGATCGCCAGATAATCGAGAGAGTGCTCACGGAGTACGCCGCCATCCCCTACGCGCACGGCGACGTGCAGACGCAGCCGGTCTTCGATCGCGATTCGGACCATTACCTCCTCATGGTCTTCGGGCGTGATGGGCTCCGCCGCGTGCATGGCTGCCTGGTCCACATCGATCTCGTCGACGGCAAGATCTGGATCCAGCGCGACGGGACCGAGCATGGCATGGCGCGCGAGCTCATCCGTGAAGGCATTCCGCCGGAGCGCATCGTGCTCGCGTTCCACCCCTCCGGCGCCCGACCGTACTCGGAGTTCCAGGCGGCCTGAGCTTGCTCGACGGCGGGCGCGGTCGCCTGCACCGGGGTGGGCTCGACCTTTTCGGCGGAGGAGCCGCCTCAGAGGTCGAAAAGCGTCCCCTGGCGGCTCGGCCGCCGAAAGGTCGAGCGCTCTTCTGCCTGGTCCGCGTCGTCGCCAACGCGCGCGGCGTTCAGGCCGAGCCGCTGGCAGTGGACCTCGAAGAGCCGCTGGATCGCCGCCCAGCGCGGGCCTGCGCCCTGGAACCGCGCGCCGAAGGCGGCCTCGTTCATCTTGCCGCCGCGCATCTCCTGGATGCCGCGGCGGACCTTGCCGGCGCGGTCCGGGAAGGCCTCCTCGAGGCGCTCGTCGAAGACCGGCAGCACCTCGCGCGGCAGGCGCAGCGGCATCATGAAGGCGGTCTTCGCGCCGGCGTCCCGCGCGCGCTCGAGGAGCTCCGGGACGTCGCTGTCGTTCAGGCCGGGGATCATCGGCGACAGGGAGATCCCGGTCGGCACGCCCGCGTCGGAGAGCGCGCGCATCGCCTCGAAGCGTAGCGACGAGCGGCTCGCGTACGGCTCCATCTTGCGCGCCACCGCGTCGTCGGCGAAAGGGATGCTGAAGTGGACGCGGGCGCGGGCGCGCCGGGCGAGCTCGCCGAGCAGGGCGGCGTCGCGCCGCACGAGCGCGCCCTTCGTGATGAGCCCGACGGGGTTCCGGAAGGCGAGGCAGACCTCCAGGCAGCGGCGCGTGAGCTCGTAGCTCGCCTCGAGCGGCTGGTAGCAGTCGACGTTGCCGGAGAACACGATCGTGTCGCCCTGCCAGCCCGGGCGGGAGAGCTCCTTCTCGAGCAGCTCGGGCGCGTTCGCCTTGACCACGATCTTGCGGTCGAAGTCCGTCCCGGCGCCCCACCCGAGGTACTGGTGCGAGGGCCGCGCGTAGCAGTACGCACAGGCGTGGATGCAGCCCCGGTACGGGTTGACGCTGAACCGGAAGGGCAGGTCGGGGCTGTCGTTCGAGGTGATGATGGAGCGGGCCTGCTCCTCGAAGACCTGCAGCGTCGCCGGGGGCGCCTCTTCGAGGTACTCGACCTGCGTCGACGACCACGGGTTCGGAGGGTTGTTCACGGGGCGCGGCATGGTGCGGGCGGCGCCGGGCGAGGGGGCAGGGCGCCGAGCGCGCAGTGTAGCGCGTCCTGGCCGAGGTGGGAGCGTTTGTTCAGTAGAGCCCGGTGAGCGACGGCGGGGCGGGCTGGGCGGCGGCCGGTGAGCTCTGGCGTGACGGGCTGGGCAGCAGCGCAGCAGGGAGGCGTCGACAGGGGCGCGAAGGGCGCGCCGGGGAGCGCGGATTGACAGGGCAGCGGGGGCCTGCTCGCATGAGCGAACCCAGCAGCGTGACGAGGGACAAGATGGCCAATCCGAGACAGCCCGGGTTCGATCTCCGCAGCACCTACCTGCACCTCGCGGACGGGGGCGATGCGCTGCCCATCGAGGTGAGGCCGACGTTCTGGCCAGAGCTCATCTCCGGCGACTCCGAGGCCGAGGACATCCGGCGCGTCGCGGACGTGGGGGGCTGGCTGGTGACGTCGTTCCACATGGACAAGGACACGCCGCAGTGGGAGGTGCACCCGGCCGGGGACGAGATACTGTACCTCCTGTCGGGCGCGAGCGACGTCGTGCTGGAAGAGCAGGGCAGTGAGCGGGTCGTCGCGCTGCGCGCGGGGACGGCGTGCAAGGTCCCGCAAGGCGCGTGGCACCGGCTGATCGTCCGTGAGCCGGGGGAGCTCCTGGCGATCACGTACGGGAAGGGGACGCATCACCGGCCGCTGTAGCTGCGCTGCGGACGAGCCTTCCTCCGGCGCTCATGCCCGGCACTCGCCGTGCCGGCCCGCCTGCACACCTCGATGGCATGGGGGATGGCTAAACAGAAGAGCTGGCCTGCGTGCGTCTGCGATTCAGGAGAAAGATTGAACCACAGAGGCACAGAGGGCACAGAGGGGAGAGAACAAGACACTATGTGTCGTTGATGACGCGCTTGATGCCGAGGCGAAGCGCGGGGACGTTGAACATGACGAGCAAGCCGTGCCGGATCTTCTGTGCCTCTGTGGTTCATCACCATCTCATCGACGACGCCGGAAGCTCAGTTGCGTCGCTCGACCGAGTTCGAAGCTGACCGCGAGCACCGGGCTCACACGGAGGTGACCAGCCCGCGTTGTCGGCGTTCCGGCGCTCTTCAGGCCAGGAGCCAGCGCTCAGCGCCGCAGCACCGACCGCTGTAGCCGGGATGCGATGAGCCGCCGTCCGGCGACTCGGAGCTGCGCATAGATGCGCACGGCTACCATCGGGTACCCCCGAGCTCGCCAAGCAGGTGCCCGAGGCTCGTCAGCGGTGGCCGACCGATCTCGTGCCTGCAGCTGACGTCGTCGAAAATCTCGGATTTTAACGCCAAGGCGCCAAGGCGCAAAGACGCAGAAAGGCGGAGAGAATGACCGAGAAGGAGATAGCCAAGGTCGTCGTCGACGCAGCGATCGAGGTGCATCGTACCCTTGGAGGCCCATCAGCATCGGGTCCGGGCTGTTCACGGCGAACCCGCAGTGGACGCCGGGCTGACGGGCGCCCGGGCGGAGGCCGCGGGGCAGGTCGCCTCGCCGTCGCCCTCTGCAGGCGCCCGCGAGTTCATCAAGAAGACAAACTCCCGGAGCACACGCCGTGATATCCCGGTTCGCAGGGAAAGGACGCCCGGACGGGGCGGCGATCTCCACCGCGCGCCGGGATCTCACGCGCTCATGGTCGCCCGGCTCGCCGTGGCTCCACGCCGCCGCCTCGATCCAGCCGGGGAGATCCCGACAGGAAACCACGCATGACGACCATCACGCCACGCCAGGTTGGCTCGGGAGGCGGCGCGCCCGTCCGATACGCGGTAACGCCGGCCGAGCTGATCACGAGAGCCGAGTCGCTCCGCGCGACGCTCGTCCGCCGCAGCCCGGAAGCAGACCAGCTCACGCGGTACCCTCCGAGCACGCACGAGGACTTCCTGAGGGCCGGCTTCTATCGCATGCTCGTACCGCGGCGCTACGGCGGCCTCGAGTGCGACATGCCGACCTTCGCCCGCGTCGTGATGGCGCTCGCACGCGGCTGTCCCTCGTCGTCCTGGAGCCTGGCCCTCGGCGCGGGCCACGCACTGCAGATCGCGTCATGGTTCGGCGAGGCGGCCCAGGAGCAGATCTTCGGCGGCGAGCACTTCAGCTGCGCCTCCAACGGGTTCCCGATAGGCACGGCGAGGCCGATCGACGGCGGATGGGAGATCGACGGCACCTTCCCCTACGCCTCGGGCTCGCCTCACGCGACGCACTTCATGGGCCAGACCCTCTCGCCGGGAGAGGCCCCCGACGGTCCGCCCGGCCCGCCGCTGCTCTTCGTGGCTCCGCGCAGCGCGTGGACGCTGGTCGACGACTGGGGCGGCATGCTGGGGCTGAACGGGACCGGGTCGAACAGCGTCCGGCTGGACAAGGTGCGCATCCCCGACCATCTCGTCGTCCAGAACCTGTCATTGCACAACCACGGCGGCACCGGCGACAGTCCAGGCCTCCGCCTCCACGGGAACCCGATGTACACCGGGCGCGCGCTGGGCTTCTTCTCGATCGAGCTCGCGGCGGTCGCGGTGGGTGCCGGTAAGGCGGCCATTGACGAGTACGAGGTCGTGATGCAGTCACGCAAGACCACGCTCCCGCCGATCGTCCCGAGGGCCGAAGACCCTGATTTCCAGCGCTGGCTCGGGATCGCGATCACCCGGGTCGACACCGCCGAGGCGATCGTGCTCCAGGGGGCGGCGCGGTACATGGAGCTGTGCAAGCGCGACGTGGAAGAGGGGATCCGGTTCGGCCGGGAGGACGACCTGCGGCTGTTCACGTCGGTCGTGGAGGCGATCAACATCGTCTGGGACACGGTTCAAAACTACGTGTACCGGACCGCGGGCCCGGCCTGCGCCCGCGACGGAGAGCGCCTCCAGCGCCTGTTCCGCGACCTGGCGATGATCTGGGGACACGGGATCACGGTGCGCACCGAGACCGGCTTCCGCCTGATCGCCAAGGAGCGCCACCTCCACGCCCGGCCGTGAGGGGGCGCCGAGCGAGCACGCGAGCGCTCACTGGGCCGGCGCGACCACCGCGCGCGGTCTCGCCGAAGCGTCAGCCGATCAGCGACAATTGGAAAGAGGAACGCAAGGGCGCAGGGGACGCACGGGGAAGAAGAGAATAGATTTTTATCTCTGTTCCCTTGCGCCGCTTGCGCCCTTGCGGTCTCTCTTGTTACCGCATGCCGTGCCCTTCCAGCTTGCTCCTCGGTTGATCTCCTTCACGATGGCGGAGCGGAGTCGCTCGGGCTCCTGCGGCTCGCTCTGGGTGATCTGGTCGCAGAGCGGCTGCACTGTATCCTGTCCGATCGAGGTACGGAGCTGGCCTGCCGCACCATGCCGGTAGGATATGGCCCGGAAAACGCGCGCACCTTGCAGCGACGACGCGGAAACTTTCGAGAAACCCGCCCGCGCCCGCCCGCGCCCGCCAGCGATTGGCGTGACGGCGCGACGACGTGACGACGTGACGACGTGACGGAGACGTAGCAAGAAAACAAAGAAAACGCATGGGTATGTAACGGGCAATTGAATGTCATCGAAGCGAAGAAAACGAGCAATCTTGATGTCGCTGAGGTGACGTCGACAAATATCTTTCTCATCATCGATGCGACGCAGACGATTGCATGCGCGCGAATGGTAGCCACCGCGAAAACAGGAGCCTACGGCTAATATTCTATTGACTGGCGGTCGCGCCGCTCGATAGGATGAACACAGCGCGCCTCATTAAGCATCGATTTCTGTCTCTGAGCGCGCGAAGGCGTGTGTTGGTACCTGGATACATGGGAGCGCCAACTTCTAGAACACCGATCACGTTGATCGAGCGAGAAATGAAACGCCAAGGCGCCAAGGACGCCAAGACAATGTTCTCTTCTTGGCGTCCTTGGCACCTTTGCGGTTCGAAATTCTGCTCCCTTCTGGCGGTTGATTGATTCAGCCGAGCTCCGCGAGCTTCCACATGTCCATTCGATCCAATCCATTTCGATTTATATCCTACCTCACGCTCAGCATTGCTGTTTTTTCGAGCCTCACGCTCGCGGCCGCTTGCAGTTCGACGCAAGACTCTGGCGGCGAGCAGACCACTGCCAGCGCCATGAGGAAGCGTGGCATCCCGCCCGCACCCACCGGCACCACGCCGTTTGTCGCGTTCGAGAGCGGGCCGGTGCGCCCGATCGCGCTCTCGTCCGACGGCACCCGTCTCTTCGTCACCAACATCCCCGACAACCGCCTCGAGATCTTCGACGTCGATCGCGCCGGCCTGCACCACGCCGCTTCGGTCCCCGTCGGCCTCGAGCCGGTCACCGTCGCCGTGCGCAGTGACCGCGAGGTGTGGGTGGTCAACCACCTCTCCGACAGCGTCAGCATCGTCGACGTCGGCCACAGTCCGCCGCGCGTCACACGCACGCTCCTGGTCGGCGACGAGCCGCGCGACCTGGTCTTCGCCGGCCCCAATCGTACGCGCGCCTTCATCACCACCGCCCACCGCGGGCAGCAACGCACCGACCCGTCGATCGCCGGTCGACCCGGCGCCGGCGATCCGGAGCTGACCACGCCCGGCGTCGGCCGCGCCGACGTCTGGGTGTTCGACGCCGACCAACTCGGCGACGCCGCTGGCGGGGTGCCGCTGTCGATCGTCCCGCTGTTCGGCGACACGCCGCGCGCGCTCGCGGTCGGCCGCGACGGCCGCACCGTCTACGCCGCCGTCTTCCAGTCGGGCAACCAGACCACCACCGTTCACCATGGCGCGGTCTGCCCCGGCTTCGACGCTGATACGCCCTGCGAGATCGAGGGCGTGCAGTATCCCGGCGGCGTGCTCGGACCCGCCACCAACTACGAAGGTGCGCCGGCGCCACACGTCGGCATCATCGTCAAGTACGACTCGGCCAGCGGCCACTGGCTCGACACGCTGGGGCGCAAATGGGACGCGGCGGTGCGCTTCCGCCTTCCCGATCAGGACGTCTTCGCCATCAACGCTCGTACCCTGCGCTCGACGCGCGCCTTCACCCACGTCGGCACGACGCTGTTCAACATGGTGTCCAACCCGCGCAGCAACGCGCTCTACGTGTCCAACACCGAGGCGCGCAACGACGTGCGCTTCGAGGGCCCGGGGGTCTTCGGCGGCAGCACCGTGCAGGGGCGGCTGGCCGAGTCGCGCATCACCGTCATCGACACCGCCGCGCGGCGGGTGCGGCCGCGTCACCTCAACAAGCACATCGACTACAGCGTGCGCCCGGCCCCGCCCGAGGTGGCCGCGGCCAGCCTGGCGACCCCGCTCGATATGGCCATCACGCGCGACGGCGGCACGCTCTACGTGGCCGCCTTCGGCTCGAGCAAGGTGGGCGTGCTCGATACCGCCGCGCTCGAGGCCGACGCGCTCGATCCGCGCGTCGACAGCGCCGGCTACATCGCCGTCAGCGGCGGCGGCCCCAGCGGCCTGGCGCTCGACGACGCGCGCCACCGCCTCTACGTCTACACCCGCTTCGACAACGGCGTCTCGGTGGTCGACACGCGCAGGCGCCGCGAGCGTGCACATGTGCGCCTATTCAACCCCGAGCCGCCGCACGTGGTCGCCGGCCGCCGCTTCCTCTACGACGCCGCCGGCACCTCGTCCAACGGCGAGGCCTCGTGCGCCAGCTGCCACATCTTCGGCGACCACGACGGCCTCGCCTGGGACCTTGGCAACCCCGACGCGCCGGTGACGCGGGGGAACCCCCTCCCGATCAATCTGGCGGAGGCGACCCCCGAGCTGATGCCGTCCATTAGCGGCACCGGGAACGCCACCGACTTCCACCCAATGAAGGGGCCCATGGTGACGCAGACGCTGCGCGGCATGGTCAACAGCGGCGCCATGCACTGGCGCGGCGATCGCGTGATCGGCCACTTCGGCGTCGACACGCGCACCGCGGCGCCGTTCGACTCCGACCTAGCCTTCCGCAACTTCGTTGTCGCCTTTCCGGGGCTACTGGGGCGGGCCAGCGCCATCAGCGATGATGAAATGGCGCAGTTCTCGGCATTCGCGTTGGCGCTGACGCTGCCGCCCAATCCGCAGCGCAAACTCGACAACTCGCTGACGGCGGCGCAGCTACGCGGCAAGAAGTTCTATCTCGGTTGCGACGGCGTCGACTCGCTCACCGGCGTGCCCATGCCCGCCGACTGTATGGACCATCCGCCGATCGGGGCGCACGGCCACTTCTCCGAAGCCGTCCCCGGTATTGGCGGCTTCACCTGCCAGGGCTGCCACACGCTCGACCCCGCCAACGGCTTCTTCGGCACTTCGGGGTTAGCCAGCTTCGACGCGGCATCGCAGATCTTCAAGATCCCGCACCTACGCAATCTCTACACAAAGATCGGCATGTTTGGCATGCCGGCGGTCGGCATAATCAACCCCGGCAACAACGATTTCCAGGGCGATCAGATCCGCGGCTTCGGCTTCTTGAACGACGGCAGCGTCGACACGCCGTTCCGGTTCATAAACGCGCACTCATTCGACGGCACCGACGGGCGTGTCGGTTTCAGCGGCACCGACCCTGAGGGGCAGCGGCGCGACGTTGAGCAGTGGCTGCTGGCGTTCGACACCGACTTGGCGCCGGTCGTGGGGCAGCAGGTGACGCTGACCCGCGCCAACGCTGCGTCGGCGATTCCGCGCCTGGAGCTGCTGCGGGCGCGCGCGGGGCAGCCGTTCGTGTCGAAGATCGTGGGGCCCGGCGCCAACGAGTGCGACCTGGTAGCGTCGGCGGTAATTGACGGCATTGCCGTGGGCTGGCTCTATCGGCCGGCGAGCTCCATCTGGGAGCCGGACGACGGCGGGAAGGCGCTGTCGACGCATACGCTGACGGCGCTGGCGACGGGCGCCCGCGCGACGGAAGTGACCTTCACGGCGGTGCCGCCGGGGTCGGGCGCGCGTGTGGCGCTCGACCGCGATAGCGACGGCGTGGTCAACCGCCGCGACCGCTGCTCCGACGATCCCGGCTGCTAATCGTCGTATTCACCGGTGGGGCCTCCGGCTTGGTTGATCGCATCTCGCAACCGCAACCTCGCACTCCGGCAGGCCCCGTCAAGCTCTTGAACTCACTCCGCTCTTTAACCGATTGCCAATGTTGGCAGAGGTGCTGCCATGAACCTTCGATTGTCGTTTGCCTGCGTCCCCGTCACAGCGCAACGTCTTGCGCAATGCCTTGTCTGTGCGCTGGCCCTGCTACCAACTATCCCATCGTGCGGCGGCAGTGACGCTGCCAATCAGAATGACGCTGCCAATCAGAACGAGAGGCGCGCTCAGGTCGCCCGCGACGTCCTCGAGAGCCTCGGTTCCGGCGACCCGAGCGTGATCGAAGCCAATATCAGCGCAGACACGTACATCCAGCACAACCTCGGCTTTCCCAGTGGGCGCCAGACCATCATCGACGCGCTCCCCACCTGGAAGCAGTTGGGGCTCACGTTCAACTTCTACAGGACGCTCGTCGACGGCGACTTGGTCCTGGTCCACAGCGAGAGCACCGTGGATGGACAGAAGTACGCCGGATTCGACATCTATCGTTTCGAGTATCGTTTCGACGACGACCGAATCGTCGAGCACTGGGACAACAATCAGGCGGTGCCGCCCACGGCGGTCAGTGGTCGTGGTCTCACCGACGGCCCAACCGAGATCTTGGACCTCGACAAAACCGCCGCGAATCGCGCGCTGGTGCAGAGCTTCGTCGAGGAGGTTCTGATCGGCGGCAATGACGAGGCAACCCTGAACTACCTCGCCCCGAACATCGCGCAACACGATCCACAAATCGGCGATGGCTTGGAGGGGCTCCAGAAGGCCCGCGAAGACTTCGCCGCACAGGGCATCGTCGTCAAGTATACCGCGTTGCGGAAGCTGATCGCACAGGGAAACTTCGTCGTCGCTGCATCAGAAGGAGAATACGGTGGAAAACCGTTCGGGTTCTACGACATGTGGCGCGTCGAGAACGGCAAGATCGTCGAGCACTGGAGCACGCAACAGGAAATTCCTCCGATGGATCAATGGAAGAACCAGAACGGCAAGTTCTGATGGGTTGCGGATAGGTCGCGCAAACGCTTTCCCAATGATCAACCTCCATCAGCCGCGGCGAGCGAAGCGCTGTCGATGACGAAGCGGTAGCGCACGTCGCCCTTGAGCATCCGCTCGTACGCCGCGTTGATCTGCTGGACGGGGATGATCTCGACATCCGAGACGATCCCGTGCTCGGCGCAGAAGTCGAGCATCTCCTGCGTCTCGGCGATGCCTCCGATCAGCGAGCCGGCGAGCCGCTTGTTCCCAAAGACGAGGGAGAACGCGGCCACGGGCGTCGGCTCCGGCGAGAGGCCGATGAGCACCATGGTGCCCTGCGGTCGCAGCATTCCCAGGTAGCTGTTGTAGTCGTGCGGGGCGGCGATGGTGTCGATGACGATGTTGAAGCGGCCAGCCAGCTTCTGGAAGATGGCCTCGTCCTTCGTGATCTCGAAGGCGTGCGCGCCCATCCTCCGCGCGTCGGCTTCCTTGGCGCGCGACGTGCTGAACACCGTGACCTCGGCGCCCATCGACGCGGCGAGCTTGACCGCCATGTGGCCGAGCCCGCCGAGGCCCACCACGCCGACGCGGTCGCCTTTCTTGCAGTTCCACTGGCGCAGAGCTGAGTAGCTCGTGATGCCGGCGCAGAGGAGCGGCGCCGCGCCGGCAGGGTCGAGGCCGGCCGGGATCTTCAGCGCGAAGCGCTCGGGGACGACGATCTGCGACGAGTAGCCGCCCTGGGTCGGCGTCTTCCGGTCCATCTCGGTACCGTTGTAGGTCAAGGCCGGGCCCTTCTCGCAGAACTGCTCCAGGTCCGTGCGGCATGAATCGCATGTGCGGCATGAATCGACGATGCACCCGACGCCGGCGAGGTCGCCCACCCCGAGCTTGGTGACCTGCGCGCCGACGTGCTTGACCCGGCCGACGATCTCATGCCCTGGGACCATCGGGAACGTGGATCCTCCCCACTCGTCGCGGACCTGGTGGATGTCGGTGTGGCACACTCCGCAGAAGAGGATCTCGATCATAACGTCGTGCGGCCCCGGCTCGCGCCGCGCGATCGTGAGCGGCACGAGCGGTTCCTTCGCAGACACAGCACCGTAGGCGGGAGTCTTGCTCATCTCGCTGTCCTTTCGCCGGGAATTGCTGCATTGGGCGGCAATGCCGCGATCGCTTGGTTTCATGCGGGTTGCCCACCGTAGTGATGCGGAGGTGCCGCGCTCGGAAGAGCGTCCGCGCGCCACTGGAGCGGAGCGTGTCGGAGCGCCGCCGTCGTCCTGTAATCGGCCACCACGATGCAGAGCCCCGGCATCCGGGAGGCGAGCCTGAGCGTGCGGGCCGCCTCGCCGCGATCGAACGGATCGGCGAGGTGGAGGACCCCGGGGCGGCAACCCTCCAGGACGTAGTCCATCGTGCCGCTCGCGAGCTCCTGGCCGCCGGTGGCGGCCGCCGCACCGTTCGCGAAGACGAGCACCTTGATGGGCGCGCGCCGCGCTGCCGCCTCCACCAGGCCGAGCGAGCCCCCAGCGACGAACGAGAAATCGCCGGTGAGCGCCCAGACGTCCTGCTTCCCGGCCAGGTGCGCCCCGATGGCGAGCGGGATGCTGCCGCCCATGTAGGTCATCACGTCGACCGCATGGAAGGGCGGAAGGGAGAAGAACACGCTGGAGCTCGCGTCGCCGGTGACGACCTCGCCCCGCACCTCGCAGAAGGCCTCGACGACGGGGGTGTAGGGCGCGACAGCGTTCCTCATGGCGTCCGGCAGCCCGGCGGGCAGCGTGGGGAGCGCCGGCTCGGCGATGGCCTGGTAGTCGTCGCCGCGCTGCTTCGCGCGGAGCACCCGGTCCTGGTACTCGGCATAGATCGGGCAGGTGATGTGCTGGGCGGCCCGGCGCCGGTAGGACAGGCGCGGCGGCGGCGCGTCGCACCGGCAGGGCTCGACCGGCAGCGCGCTGTCGGCGGCGTCCAGGACCAGCGCGTACGGGAGCTGCAGGCGCTCCGACTCGGCGTACGCGGCGAGGACATCCCGGTGGACGGCCTCGACGTTCACCCGCCGGTTGGGCACCCCCGCTGCCGCGAGGAGGGGGAGGATGTCGATGATGTTGTCGGAGTGACCGCCGGTGCGGTCCTGGACCACGACGACGAGGAGGCCCGCAGTGACGCCTGTAGAGAGCGAGCCATAGACGCTGTTCATGGCCTTCGCCAGCCCGTGCGACTTGATGACGGTGGCGGCGCGCGCGCCCATGAGGCTCGCGCCGTGGGCGACCGTGTAGGCGACCTCCTCGTGGTACGAGATCGGGAGCGGCTCACCGCGCAGCTCGCAGTACGCCCGGAAGATCTGGGTCGCTCCGAAGCCGGGGACGTGCGTGACGACGTTCACGTGAAGATCACGCAGGGTCTGAGCGATCGCGCTGGCGACGGTCTGCATTCGAGAAAACTCCATGAGGTAGCGCGCGCTGGAGATGCTCGTCGGAGCCGCAGCACGCGTGGACGGTGCCGCGACGCAGCCACCCTCGCGTCACGGGGCGCAGCGAGCGGTCGCGCCAATCTCTTGGCCGTAGGCCGCGGGGTTCCCGCCACGTCGGATTGGAGCCCGCGAGCGCCGACACAGACTATTGCGGAGCTCTGTGTAGTTGATGTAACGGCGCCGTTCTCATTCGGTAGCGGCCACGCCACGGCAGCTCGGTTTCTGGATGATACCGAGGCTGCTCCTCCGAGGGATACAGGATATCGCGGCTCGATAAACACCCCGGCTCTCGCGGGCAGGTCGCGATCTGCCGACGCGGGCTCTGCCGCCGCCGATCCGCGCCACGAGCGGCGCGAGCATGTCCACGCCGCTCGGGCGGCGAGCGACGGCCGCGACCCCTGAGAGCCCGAGCCCCAGACGGTCGTCGCGCCACGAAGCGCCGCCGACCGACATTTGTCGCAAAGGTGTCGCACCAACACCAAACCCCTCCGGGTATCCTGGCCCGTGCACTGGTACGAGCCGGATGTCCGCGCCCTTGAAGAGGAGCAGCACCGCTCGCCAGCGCCGTGCCGCTCACCTTCATCACCATCAAGCCGTCGACGGCGCGTCTTCAACTCATCGACCGTATCCGCGAGGGGAACCGGCTCGCGGCGGAGCTGCTCGCGACGCGCCCCCGGTCCCGCGGAATCGCGTTCTTCAGGATGACGCGCGCCCCGCCGTCGCCGACGATCGCCGTCATGCGGACGGTCCTCATCTCGCCGTCGACCGGGCGCCGCGAGAAGAACATGATCTCTCTGCCCTCATAGGCCGCGAGGCCCTTCGCCTCGATGACAACGTCGGAAAAGTTGGGACGCAGATTGAGCTCATGCCTCCAGCCCACGACCGCTCGAGGTGACGATGCGGTTACAATTCGGGCTCTTCGCATCCAGCCAGGATCCGTGTTGGCTCGCGAAATCGCCTTGACGCATTTCTACGAGAGATGTAGCGTCCTGAGCGAGGCTATGGCAAAGCCGCGGGCAATTGACCGAATCGAAGAAAAGGAGCCTAACAATGATTCACGACTACGATCGTCAGGACGAGGCAACGACGTTCGTGCAGACGGCCAACCCAACGCCGACCATCACGTTCGGATGGCAGGCTGACCGTATCGTGGACGGCAGCGCGGACGAGGCAACGACGTTCGTGCAGACGGCCAACCCAACGCCGACCATCACGTTCGGATGGTCGCACTAACCTAGACTGAATCGTGCCTCTCCTTCCCGCATCATCGGGGCCTTCATCCGGTCCCGGTGAGGAGGGACGGAGAGGTGACGTTCGCGAGGTCTTCGAGCGGTAGGTGACATCCGTCGATACGTGCCTTCGATGTGGCGAACTCCTGGCGCGAGCTCGACGACAGCCGAGCGTTCCTCGACATCGGGTTTCCTATCACGGCATCACCGGCGCTCGCTGGACTGGCGGCCGCATCAGGAACCGTCGAACCGCATCCCGCAGTCTCCAGCGGTGACTTGGACGAGTACTCGCAATCTCGCGCACAGCGCGATGCGCGACACGACTGCAGCTTTACGCGGAATGAGTTAGCGCATAGAGAAGGATGCACTCCCCTTGGCACCTCGACCGAAAAAAGAAGAGCATCACCTCGGCAACAACGTGCCGCTCGATGATATCGCGGTGTCTGCATCGCCAGAGGGGCTTCGTGGTTGTGCGGTCGGGCAAGTCATCGTCCATGCGATCGAGGACGACTTGGCCCTGCTCGTTACTCCGCGTCGTCACAGGTACATGGTTCCGCTACCTGCCCAGGAGGTCAGAGAATGGCTGAGGCGCTGTGACGGACGTGCAAGCATCGAGATCATCTCCGAGGGGGCACCCAGTGTCGTTCGTGATCTTCTCGAGAAGCTCCGCCTCGACGGATGTTTGAACCCGAATTCAGGGCCGGTTGACTCCGTTTGGCTCCGGGGACCTGGTCCATCGCTCGATCCGTCGCGTTTGCAGCTCACCACGGTCGTGTTGGTCGGCGAGGGAAACTGCGCCAATGCACTGGCCGCGGCCATGGCTCCCGGCAACTACCGGGAAGTCCGTCGTGTGCGTATCGAAGAGCTTTTCGCACTCGAACCCGAAGCCGGTGTCTTGGTCGTTGCCGCGTTCGATTATCCGGCAATCAATGAGCTGAGAGCAATCGACACGCATTGCACACGGGCAAGCATCCCATGGATACCACTTCGATATCAGGACGGACGAGTGTTCGTCGGGCCGGCCATCGTTCCCGGGTACACGGTCGACTTCGAGGATATTCTCCTGCGACGCCGAGCAGCGGAGCGAGATGTGCGCGCGCACGACGTTTCGTGGGCCGCCGGACAGGAGAACGAGCCCAACGCGACGTTCGCGGAATGGCAATGGATCGCTGCCACGATCGCAATTCGGATCGAACGCTGGGTTGCCCGAGCGTACGGGTCGCATCTGCTGGAGATGGAGTCCGAACTCGACCATATCGAGAATGTCGTCGTAACGCACGCCATTCTGCCGATCCCGAACGGGACCAAGAGCGTTCGGTTCGCTGCAACATTGGACCGTTCCAGGCTGGTAGACCCTCAGACGGGCATTATCAATCGGATTCGCGAGGTTACAGGCACCGACGGCCTTCCGACGGGCCTGAAGGTCGCAGTCGCTGATGTGTCCGATATGCGGCGAGTCCTGGAGTGGCCGAATGACAGACGGGCGTTCGGTGCGTCCTGGGTTAGCCTCGAAGCGGCATCTGGCGCAGCAATCGGCGAGGCAGTGGAGCGTTACTGCGGCAATTGGCTGCCTCCGGACCGTGAAGTCATCACAAGCACCTATGATCGGCTGCTGAGCAAGGGTGAACATGCCGTCGATCCAGACACGTTAGCACTCTACTCCGAACGCCAATACAGAACGAAAGGCTTTCCATTCACTGCATTCCGTAGAGATAGTGAAGCCGGATGGGTTCGTGGTCGGTCGCTGACCCACCAGCGAGAGATCTGGGTACCGGCATTTCTAGTCTACGTAACATGGCATGAACACATGCTCGGTTCGGAACCACGCTATGGTTATCCGAACCTTACCGGCATAGCCGCTGGGGAGACACCTGAATACGCAATACTCTCTGGCTTGGAAGAGGTGATCGAGCGAGACACGGGCATGATATGGTGGGCGCACGCTCGGCCGCTCCCAGGGCTACCGGAGACCGACGTGATCAGGCGCCTCTATGCTGATGTGGCGGACCGGTTCGAGGCACGTCTCATTCCGCTGGAGAACGAGTTCTCGATACCCGTGCTCGTCGCTGCCGTCAGGGATAAATGCACGGGCTGGCTCACGATGGGCTCCGCGGCGCGGCATACACCTACAGACGCGGCTTACAAAGCGTTGGCGGAGGCCTTTAGCCTACAACAGACGTGCCGTTCCTTGGACAACCGCCAAAGGTTCGCGGACATCCTGAGAAGCGGCGTCCAAAATTTCGGCAACCTCAAGCCATGGCGAGAGGATCGGCGCTATCTGGATTCCTACCGGAGCGACTTCCATGACGTCGTCGACCTCATGTGCCAGCAGCAGTTGTATCTCGACCGCCGGGCAGGCGAACACGTATCGAGCTGGGTATGGGGTACACCCGACCGCGCCTGGGAATCGGTACCCTCCTTACCTTCGAGGTCTATCGAATCGCTGCATGCGCGAGTCGCGGCAGCTGGTTACGAAGTGATCTCTGTCGATGTCACGACGCGCGACGTGGCTGCTTTCGGGCTCCACGTCGTAAGGACGCTGGTCCCAGGGCTCGTCGCCAACTTCCCCGCGGCATTTCCACAATGGGGTCGAGCGCGAATTCAGAACGCTGGGATTGCGTTAGGGTGGCGAGATCGACCCTACGACGAGCACGAACTCAACGTCTTTCCGTTGGCTCACGCTTGAAATTACGAAAGCGAACGCGCGTCGCCGACGCGGATCCCCTGGACGAAGGTGCCGTTGGTCGAGCCGAGGTCGGTGACGCGGAGCCGGGCGCCCGCGAGCTCGAAGGCGGCGTGGCGGCGCGAGACGAGCCGGTCGGTGAGGGTGATGTCGCAGGCGGGGCTGGTGCCGGCGAGCACGCGCGAGGGCAGCCCCGGCGCCACGGTGAAGCGGAGGCCCTCGTCCGGGTCCGCCATGACGGAGAGGGCGAAGCTCTCGGCCGCGGCCACGGCGGGGCGCACGGGCCCGGGCAGGAGCTCGGTGGAGGCGGCGTCGTCGACGCTCATCAGCCGTTGGAGATGGTCTTCAGCGCGGCGTGGGCGGCGACCCACTCATCGGCGTGGATCGCGGACTGGAACGAGATCTCGTTGGCGAGGGCCGCCGCGGCGATGATCATCGCGAGCCTGTCGGACTGCCGTCCTCGAGGGGCCTCCGGATCGGGCGCGCAGCCCATGATCTGGAGCGCTTCGCGCTGGGAAGGGAGCCCCGTTCCGCCGCCCACGACCCCGACGAGGAGGCACGGCATGCTCAGGTCCCAGTGCAGGAGGTCGGTTTGCTCGTCATAGCGCACGTACGTGTGCCCCATCGAGCACTCCACGTGGCACGCCAGATCCTGCCCGGTGGCAGCGAAGATCGCCGCGAGGTCGTTCGCAGGGCCGGAGGAGGAAGAGGATTGACCGCCGAAGGCGAGATAACTGTTCGCTCGAACCTGCCAGAGCTCAACGAAGTCGCGGGGGTCGTCGACGCGCCCCATCTCCTTGAGCACGGAGCCCGGGATCGCCGCGCTGGCGACCACCGACCTGCCGCGCCCGAGCATTCGATTCACGCCGATGGCCGCCTTTTCGCCGCTGAGCCCGCCGTCCATCCAGAGGCGCATGACGCGCCCCTCATCGTCGGGTCCGCGCTCGGCGTTCCATCGCTCCAAGAGGCCTTTCGCGACCGCGGCGCCTCCGATCGATACCATGTTGTGCCCGGCGGCCTCGCTGCAGTCCATCGAGATGCGGACGTGGACGTAGCGACCTTGCTGGATCGCCTGCACGTCCACCAGCTTGGCGTGGGCGGAGCGTATCTCGGCCAGCTCGCGGAGGAAGCTCCACCACGGGCCGGGGTGCGCGGCGTTCGAGGCCGCGGAGGACGACTCGATCCAGCGAGCGAACCGGTTCGCGTGGTAGGGCGACGCGAACCGGAAGAGGGGCGTGCGCTGGATGTGGCGGCGGGCGACCAGGGTCACGCGGGCGCCGCCCGACGCGTTCAGCATCTTCGCCCCGCGGCTCGTCGACGCCACCAGCGTGCCCTCGGTCGTGGCGAGCGGGACGACGACGCTCTCCGGCTCGGCGGGCGACGGGCCATACGCCCCGTAGTCGAAGTGAATGAGGATCGGCTTCGTCACGCCGACGGGGATCTTCAGCGTGCCCACGAAGTTCTCGATGTTACGCCTGCTCTTCTCCCGGTACCCGAGCGGATCTCCGTCGTTCAGGGCCCCGGGCGGCAGGTCGATCCAGTCCACTCTTCTACTACCGCTGGCACTCTGCGCCATCTTACACTCTCCTCATGACACGACTGTTCTCAACGTGCTGGCGCACCCTCGGCCGGGCTCGCCCCTGATACCTCGCGCAGGTGCGCCGTCAGCGGCCGCGCCTGGCCAAGCTTCTGGAGATAAGGTTGACGTCGTCGGGGTTGATGAGATCGGGCACCGTCCACCCGCCGAGGTCGTACTCGGCCATGCACCGCTCGGCGAAGCCCCTGTACTGTTCCGCCTGGCCATCCGCCTCCGCCGCGATCAGCGCGTGCTGGCGGATGATCTCGTGGTTGCCCGCGTAGTTGCGCTCGTACAGCTCGTGGCGCCCGCCGAACTCCGTGCCGATCGCGTCCCAGAGCAGCTTCATCAGCTTGACCCGATCGACGGCCACCATCCCGTTGGAGCCGCGGATGTACTTGTCGATGTAGGCGCGGATCTCGGGTACACCGAAGTCGACCGTGTGCGAGTTGACATAGATCAAGCCGCTGGCGACGACCTGCTCGATGATCTCCTTGATCCGCGGGTACGCGACGGTCGCGAGCATCCGGTACGCCGTGCCGTGGCTCATCGCCGGCAGCGGCGCATGGCCGATCGACGTGGCCGGCGTCCTCGCCATCGCGTCGGTCAGCGCCCAGAACACGTTGCGCCACGCGATGACCTCGCCCACGTTCGTCCGCACGCCGTGGAAGCCCGCGGCGCCCGTGGCCTTGACGGCCATGAGCAGGAGCCCGGCGATGAAGTCGAGCTTGACCGCCAGCCGGGTGCAGCCGTGGAGAGGGTAACGGTGGAGGAAGCCCGACCGCACGATGATGTTGTTGCTCTTGTCCGGGTCGGCGTAGATGAGGACGTTCTCCCAGGGGATCAGGGCCTTGTCGAACACCAGGATCGAGTCGTTCTCGTCGAAGCGGCTCGAGAGCGGATAGTCGAAGGGGCTGCCCATCACGGCCGCGGTCATCTCGTAGGACGACCGCGCGAGCAGCTTCACGCCGGGCGCGCCCATCGGCGCGATGAACACGACCGAGAACTCCTTCTTGTTCATCGGCTGACCCATGTGGGCGACGAAGCAGTAGTTGGTCAGGGCCGCGCCGGTGGCCACGACCTTGGCGCCCGAGACGATGAGGCCGGCGTCCGTCTCCTTCTCGACGTGCACGAACACATCCTCGACCTCATCGGCGGGGCGGCCGCGATCGACGGGCGGGTGGACGACGGCGTGGTTCATGTGGAGCACCCGCTCCTGCGCCCTCTTGTACCACCGCTGCGCGTTTTCCTGGTAAGGCGCGAACAGGTGCGCACCGACACCCATCATGCCGAGGAACGCTGCCTTATAGTCGGGCGAGCGGCCCATCCAGCCGTAGACCATCCGCTGCCACGCGGCGATCGCGTCCCGCGCCGCCACGAGATCCTTGATGTCGGTGGGCGCCTTGAAGAACCGATGCGTGAAGCCGCCGTTGCCGGTGTCGGTGGCGCAGGTCAGGACGCCCTTCGTCGCCGGGTCGTGCAGCCCGTCGTAGAGCCGCGCCATCATGCGAGCCGAGTTGCGGAACGCCGGGTGGGTCGTCACGTCCTTCACCCGCTCGCCGTAGATCCAGATCTCGCGGTCGTCACGCAAGCTGTCCAGGTACTCCTGGCCCGTCATCGGCAGCGTCGGCGCCGCCGGCTGCGCCTTCACGCCCACGCTCATGGCTTCAGCGTGCATCGCGGCCTCCCGACGGGGCGGCGACACGCTCGGCGAACAGGAAGCGCGTGGGCATCCGCCGCATCGCGGACTCCACGGGCGCCCCGTAGCCCGAGGCCTCCAGCAGGGCCGCGAAGCGGTCCTTGGTGTACGTGTCGCCGTGCCGGGTCGATGCGAGCATGGTGGTCGCGAACATGTACGGCTCCGGGTCGGCGGGGGGCGGTGCACCCGTGATGAGGAAATCATGTATGGCGATGAGGCCGCCCGGGCGCGTCACCTGCGCCAGGCGCCGCATGAGGACCGACGAGCGCTCGTCGTCGAAGTGGTGGAAGACGTGGCTCGTGATCACCACATCGTAGAGCCCACCGAGATCCACGTTGAACATGTCGCCGGCGATGTAGCTCACCCGGTCGCTAACGCCCATGGAGTCCGCGTACTTGCGGGTGTGCGCGAGCACGTTCTCCCAGTCCAGGGAGGTGACGGAGGCGCGGGGGAACTCCTTCGCCACGGAGAAACCGTAGAGCCCCGTTCCGCAGGCGACGTCGAGGACGCGCAGCGCTGCGGTCCTGGACAGCCGCTCCGCCAAGAGCCTCACCAGGGCGCTCCCCCCCTTGCTCGCCAGCCTCGCCGTGTGCTGGGGGAAGCTCTCCCACAACGAATAGCTCTGCGTCTCGGCGTGCTCGTCCAGCACGGTTCCCCCGGCGCGCACGGCCTCCGTCAGGGACTCGTAGCCCCGCCACATCACAGGCGTGCTGAGCAGCAGTATCTGGTCCCCGACGTAGCTGGGGCTCGTGCTCACCATGTAGCGCTCGCCCGCGGGGGTGAGGCGATACCCTCCGTCCACCTCGACGACCAGGTCGACGGCGGCCACCGCGTCGAGGAGGATGCGGGTGCCGCGGGCGTCCGCCCCGATCCGCCGCGCCACCGCGTCGCACGCGGCGCCGGGCGACTCGACGAGGACATCGAAGAGCCTCAGCTCGATGGCGCTCTTGATGACACCGGCGATCTGGAGACCCCACACAAGATGCTGGATGTTGTTCTGAGACACGAGTTCCTCCCGGTATGATCACCCCCCGGTGATGTGGGCCACGCCCTGCCCGCAAGGCGGCGCGAGATCCGCGCTGCGCCGCTGGATCTACTCCCGTCCCACCATGGCGCCCTGCTCCGGCGCGCCGAGATAGATCGCGACGTCCCGCTCGACTCGACGGGCGAGGTGACGCCGCACCATCGTGAGCGCCTCCCGCGGCGTGTCGCCCCCCTGGTCCGCGAGGGCGTGCAGGTCCTCCACAGTCGGGATGAGCGCCTCGCTCAGCGCGCGATGGGCCTCGAGGAGCGTGTCGTAGGACGCGGGCACCGCGAAGGACGCCTTCGCCGGCATCGTCCGCCCGCGGTCCTGGATGCGCCGACCTTCCGGCGACCCGTTCGACTCCAGCATGTGCCCCAGCGCCGAGAACAGGTCGCTCATCTCCTTGATCTCTCGCACGTAGAGCTGTTGCTCCACCGGCGCCAGCCGCTCTGCCCATTGCAAGATCGCCACGCACATCGCTGCCTTCGCGACGGCTTCAGGGTCCTCGACGTGGGGCAGCACGTCTCGCCGAAGCGTGCCAACGACCGACTTCAGCATTTGGGCGACGTTCGGGCTGGTGTACACGTTGCATTCCTCTGACTCGGGTTTCGCCCTTGTTGTGGCCTATGGAAAGCCTTGGTTTCGGCTTCGATCGCGCGACGGCGGCCGCTCTTGCGCCTCTCCGGCCGGGGAAGAACCTGGTAGGCATTCGCTCGAACGTCCTGATCTCGGCCAAATTTTGAGGATCACGTCCGCTGACTCCCGACAAGAAGGGCGAAACCCAAGTCTGAGATGCGCTCCTGTGCGCTGCTGGACGTTGGACCTGGGCGGCGCGCTCCTCGAGCGCGCCGCCCAGAACCTCCGCTTCACGAGAAGGTCGCGGGACCGGCCACGAGGCGCGAGCTCGTCGCTACCCTGCGTAACGCATGATGCGCGAAAGGGTCATCTGAGCGCCGATCGGCTCGGCGACGAAATACGTGGCGATGATCTCGTCGTGCTCGCCTTGCATGCCGCGCCTGATCGACGAGTAAGGGCCGTAGCTCACGTCGGAGTGACTGAAGAGGGTGAAGTAGTCGAGCTCCTCCTCCGTCACGTCGAAGCCGGTCAGCTTGTTGTAGTACCCGAGATACCCGCCGTGCTTCTTCACGCTCTCGACCAGGCTCGTCCCGGCCATGGCGCGCTCGAAATACCTGAACCACGCCAGGTCCTCTCGCGGATCGCCCACGTGGGGACGCTCCCAGTCGATCAACCCCACGATCTTCCCGTCACCGACGATGATGTTGTTGGGGTTCAGCTCACCGTGCACCACGACGAGCGGCAGCGGCCGCGGCCTGTTGTGCTTCAGCGAGAGGAAGCCATCGTAAATGACGGGCAGGCAGTCGAACGCTACGTCCTCGTAACGCTCCAGCCATGCGCAGCGCATGCTGTCGATGTAGGCGTCCCAGCTCTCGGTCCGGATGCCCCAGCCGTTCGGGTCGTCGAGCAGCCCGTCGAAGTTGAGCGCCTGGAGCGGCGTGGTGTGCAGCTCCGCCATGAGCTCTACCAGGTGCTCGGCCACGGGCTCGACCTGATGGCTCGGCAGCGACGAGATCCGCGGGTTGCCTGGCAGGCGCTCGAGGATGAGCGCCTCGGCGCCGAAGAACTCGCCCGCACGATCGACCATGTAGCTGCGCGGCACGGGGAGCTTCGTGTGCTGCCGCAACCTCTCGAGGAGCACGTGCTCGATGTGCCGGCTGTTGCGGAGTATCGCCGAGTTTTCAGGAGCGTTGATGCGGAGGATGAGCGGGAAGACCTCGGCTCTTC
This sequence comes from Sorangium sp. So ce1128, assembly GCA_051717205.1. Taxonomy (GTDB): domain Bacteria; phylum Myxococcota_A; class Polyangia; order Polyangiales; family Polyangiaceae; genus Sorangium. Next base: position 10,180,919 of record CP181432.1, on the reverse strand, counting down.
CACGTCGGGTCACCTGCGCGTCGAACGAGTACATCTGCTTGGACCAGCCGCCCAGGATCTTGTTGACGTTCGCTACGGAGATCTGCTCGGCGTCCGGCCACCCGCGCCGGAGGAAGCGCTCGATCTTGTCCTCGATATGCGTGTGTACCAGCATCACTCGGCCCCTTCAACAACATTGTCTGTGCGCGCGACGCTGTCCCTGGTCGTCACGGCGGCCATCGCGCAGGCGATGCCGCACCCGCCCCGTCGACGAGCGATGATGAACCTCATAACTGCGTGATCTCGTGGTGCTCGAGGTGACTGACGACATTGAAGGCGATGAGCTTCGGATGCTCGCTGCGAAAGCAGAGCTCGGTGATGGAGCTGTTCGACACGACGCCCCCGAGGCGTATGGTGAGCGTGGAGTCGAGGTTGAGCGCGAGCCGCATGGCCACCGCGACCGGGCCGGCCGAGCTCACGACCGCGACGCGCTGGCCCTCGTTCGCAGCGCGCTTCACGCGGTCGAGGCCGCGGCGGACGCGCGCCTCGAAGGCGGTGAACGACTCGAGGTCGCCCGCGTCGAGGCGCCCGTTCGCCCACTGGACCAGCGCCAGCTCGGCCATGGGCGCGATCTCGTCCTGCCGCGGCGCGGCGCCGTCGCGACCGCCGGCACCCTCGAGCTCCGGACGCGCGGCAGCCTCCTCGCGGAGCCTGGTGAGCGCGTGCCTGACGATCTCGATCGCGGGCAGCTCCGAGAACTCGTCCATGACGATCGGCTCGGGGAAGCGGTGCCCTGCCTCCGCCGCCGCGGCGACCAGGTGGCGCGCCGTGTCCCTCTGGCGCTGCAACGGTCCACACCAGATCGCGTCGAGGTGGATGGACCGCTGGACGAGCCAGGCGCCGAGGCGGCGCGACTGCATGACGCCCACGGACGAGAGCACGTCGTAGTTCTCCGAGCCGGCCGACGCCTGGCCGTGGCGCACGATGAGCATCCTGCTCATGACCCGGCCGCCCCGCCCGCGGAAGGGAGGAGGAGATCGCGCGCTGTCCCTCGTCTAAACCTGGCGTCGGCGCCGGCATAGTCGGCGGAGAGCGAGAATGCGTTCCGGAGACGGTTCATGTTGCCCGAGAGGTCAGGCTCCGCTCGAAGCTCGGCGGGGCGCGGGAGTGGAGGGCGGCTGCCGTCGTTGACGGTGCGGGCAGGCTCGTCGTGGCCCGCGCGCAGAGGTCGGCGATCAACGAAGCGCGCTGTGCTCATCCTATCGATCGAGACGGATGCCAGTCAACAGAATAGTGGACGAAGGCCCCGGCTCCGTGATGGCCAGCACGCGCATGGATTCAAATGATTTCGTCACGCCGATGACGACCACGTCATCCGTTATCGCCGCGTCGACGACGGCCGGATTACCCGTGTTTTTCAATCCGGTGACACGCTGTTCGAGAACCGCGACTTGAGCTACGTTCCCTCCTGCCCGCCTCACCTTCATCACGTCGCCACGTCGTCCGTCGCCACGTCGATGTCGGGCAGGTTTCTCGCGGCCCGCCGCGGCTGACCGCTGAGCCGCCGTCCTTCCAGCTGCACCTGTGGACCGGCGAGGCATCCCGCTCAGACTAACTGATGAACCAGGTCCCGCTGAAGGCCCCGCGCCCCGCGGAGGTGGAGAGCAGCCGCGGCGTGCGCGGCGCGGAGAGCCGAGTCCTGCGCCGCCTCTGCCGGAGCAATGGAGTCCTCCGCGATGAGCGCCAGGTAGTTGTCCGCCATCGGCACCCCGGTGGCGCTCGCGGTCAGGCGGACCAGATCGGCCAGGGACCCCAGATGGCGTGGGCCCAGGTGTCCCCGGTCGCGGAGGTTCAGGAGCAGCAGCTCCAAGGACGCGTTACCGACCCGCTCGCCGATGCCAAGCACCGTCCCGTGGAGCCGGTCGGCCCCAGCCGCGAGGGCATGGAGCGTGTTGCTCACGGCCAGCCCCCGGTCGTTATGGCCGTGCCAGTCGATGCCGACCCGGCCCGACAAACCCATTTCGTCGATGAGGTCACGGACGAATCCGATCAGGTTGCGGACGCCCTCGGGAACGGCATGGCCCACGGTATCACACAGGCAGAGCCGGGTCGCGCCATGGTCGATGGCGTTGCGGAAGATCGTCGACAACACCTCAGGACGAGAGCGTGTGGTATCCTCGGTGACGAAGGTGCAAGGGAGGTTGTTCTTCACCGCGAATGTGATGGCCTCCCTCGAGCGCTGCACGAGATGGGCGACGTCCCACCCCTCGGCGTAGAGCCGGATAGGCGACGAGCCGAGGAAGGTCATCACCTCGATCGGGATGCCGACCTGCTGCGAGATCTCGACGATCGGAAGGAGGTCATCGATGTGCGTGCGCGCGGCGCAAGCGGCCTTGATGCGCAGGCGGCCGTCGGCGATCGCTCGCGCGAGCAGCGTGCAGTGCCTCGTGGCCTCCGGACCGGCGGCCGGTAGGCCCACGGTGACGTGATCGACCCCGGCCTGATCGAGGAGCTCCACGATCCGCTTCTTGTCGTCGAGCTGCGGATCGCGAACGGAGGGTGACTGGATCCCGTCCCGCAACGTCTCGTCCAGCAACTTCACAGGACCGATTGGAGAAGCGTATTGGTGCATCACGAGCTCCCACCCGGAGCATCCTCCGAGACAGGCTCCCTCTTGTCGGCTCGGCCGGTCGCGACCTTCGGGATGTCGACACCCGCGCTCGCATCGCGCCAACGTAAAGTGAACGATCGACGAAGCGCCCTGAAATCAGTCTATCGCGCGTCGTGGCCTCGAGCCAATGAAATCGAACACGGACCCATCCGATTGCGGCGCGGCGGCCGTCGTCGCCCGGCCATCCGGACATGCGACGTATCTATGACGAACAAGTCATCTGTCATCGCCACGCTCATGGCGAGTCCGTTACCCGCTGCCGACACGCACGTGGCAGCAGGCGCATTCATCGATTTCATCGTAATCACCGCGCCGATCGCGGGAGTGTTTCCCCGTCGTGTCGGCGTCATGACGGGCGCGCGAGCCTCCCCGGCGCTGCAGGACGCCCGGATCCGTGCGGCAGGAGGTCCGCACGGCACCGGAGCCCGCCGCTCGCTGCATCACTCGAGTGGACTGGGCGAGGCCTCCGCGGCGGATCTGCCGAGGTGGTTGTGCTCGTCGCCCGGCGGCGGCCGCGCTCGCCTCGGAGCGCCGTCATGGGAGGATCGACGGACAGCGAGGTGAACTAGCGCTTGACGTCTTTCAATGACTGAGCTCTCTTGCTCCTCGCGCACCTGCCGGGCGTGAAGTTCGCTCCAGATGTATAGACAAAGCTCCACGTTGCCCCGCGCAGGAGCCCGGCGCTGCCGGAGCGCCCGTCGCCGAAGATCGAGCCTCCCGCCCCACGACCTCGGACGCTCTCCCGGCGGAGCTCGCGGAGCCGGCGGACTCCGCGGGCACGCCCACGTCCATCGATCCGCCTCGCGCTGGTAGCCGCCAAGAGATCTCGGCGAGGCGCTGATCACCGCTTCCCGTCCTGCATGCTCGCCGTCGATCCTTGGCCAACAGATTCATATAGTACATTTGAAGGAGGAGCCCTCGTTCCATGCGCAGCATGAATACATTGGTTTATGCAACCATCTGCTCGGTGTGCATAGCAGCGACCGGTACCATCTACGCCGATCAAGCATGGATCAGGATAGTCTCTGCCGCGATCCTGCTGTGCGTGCTGGCAGCGATGCTCTTCGGATGGCTCGCCGTTCTGTTGCCGAGGCTCGTGGCGAAGCAACGATGGAGATACAAACTGATGCCGCTCGACGCGACCGGCACGGTCGTCGTCCCCAATGACAGCATCCATGGGAAGGACGTCGAGCGACTGTTCTCCCATGAGCACGCGAGCTCGAGGGTGGGGAGCGCCATGAGGAGGTTGATCTACTGGTGGCAGGCCCCTTGCGCCGAGTGCCACCAGGAGATCATGGAGAAGGACGAGCTGTACCTCCAGCTCGCGCCTGTGACCGCTCGCCTCATCTCCATGCCGCACGACGTCGTTCGCCAGCGCGCGCGCCACCACGTGCACGAGGCGATGCGTCGTGAGCAGGATCGCGGTCCGGCGTGGTCCATCGTTCGGCTGCGGGGCTTGATCGCCCCCATCGCCGTATCGTTCTTCTACGAGTTCGTGTTCCGGAAGGAGTGTCCCCCGGACAAGGCACCGCTGTTCATCGCCAGCATGGCTGACGTGCTCGCCTCGACGGGGAGCGACAGCCGGCGAAGAATGGATGTAAGGACGAAGCTGCTCCGCCATGTGATGGATCTCGTCGCGGCAGGGGGAGGGTGCCCGGAGATATTCGGCGACGACTCGCGCCTCACGCTGGAGCAGAAGGCGAAGTACCTGCAGGGCGTATGGTTTCACACCGCGGTTGCGCAGGTGACGAGGTGGGCGTCGTTCGCCATACTCCACCTGTCAAAACACAATGAATGCATGAGCAACCTCGACGAGAAGACCGAGGAGGGCGAGGACTACGTCGATCTCGTCCTGACAGAGACGCTGCGCCTCTTCCCCGGCATATTCACGACCAACCGCATCGCGACGAAGGACATCGCTCTGAACGATGAGGTGCGGATCTCGGCCGGCACCAACATCCTCTTCTCCATCGATGCTCATCATCTCGACGGCTACGAGGACGCGCACAAGTTCGTCCCCGAGAGGTGGAGGACCATCAAGAAGAAGGACTCGAACTACATGCCCTTCGGAACAGGGAGGCGCAGGTGCCCGGCCGAGCGGCTGAGCGCCACCGTGGTGAAGGAGATCGTGCTGGGTGTGACCAGGAGCCTCAAGATTCACTCCCCGATCCTCCCTAGCCGCTATGATGACTACGTACCCGTCGAGGTCGGGCACCTTCTGGCCAGCAAGAACGGGCTCTCACCGCGGGCAGGGACGCGGGCCTTCGTCGCCAGCGACCTGTGCTGCGTCGTGCGCCGCGGCTCGATGGATGGGGCGAAGCTGCTCGCGGTCCGCTATCACATGGGGATGAGCTTGATGGTCGATCGCATCCGAAAGAGCATCACCAAGCTCATGATAATGCCCCAGAACGCGCGCGACGCCTTCAATGACGCCCAGGGGAGCAGGACGTGGTCATGAGCGGGCGCACCGAGAGAGGCAGCTCGCCCTCGCACCGCGCCTCCCGCATGGAGCGGCTGAGCGGCGCGCTCGTCGCGGGCAGCCCGGGGACGCCTGGCTCTCCCGCCATGGCGGCGGCGTGAGCTCCGCAATCACCTGAAATCAACCGTCAGCTTTTTGGGTCGACATGCTCATCGCACAGATCACCGACATGCACGTCACCGACGGGGGGAAGGACCCCGCCAAGGATCTCGTGGACGCCAACGCGTCTCTGGCCAGGGCGGTCGAGGCGCTCAACGCGCAGCCCGTGGCCCCCGATCTCGTCATCGCCACCGGCGACCTCACCGATCATGGATCCCCCGAGGAGTACCGCATCCTCCGCGACCTCCTCGAGCCGCTGGCCGCGCCGGTCTACCTCATCCCGGGCAACCACGACGACAGCCGGCTCATGGCCGGGGCGCTGGGCAACCCGTCCTACCTGCCCGGCGGGGGCGGTCACCTGTCGTACGTCATCGACGGCTACGCGATCAGGGTCGTGGCCCTCGACACCAGCGACCCCGAGCGACACGACGGCGTGTTCTCTCCAGATCGGGCCGAGTGGCTCGACGCGGCGCTGGCCGCCGCGCCGGAGCGACCGACGCTCATCGCCATGCACCATCCGCCGTTCGCCACCGGGATCTGGTGGATGGATGCCATGGGCCTGGACGGCGCGGCTCGCTTCCGCGAGGTCCTCGCGGGCCACCCGCAGGTGCGGCGCGTGATCTGTGGCCACGTGCACCGGTCGGTGCAGGCCACGTGGGGACCGACGATGCTCAGCGTCTGCCCGAGCACGGCCTACCAGACGGTGGCGACCCTCGAGCCGAGCCACCCGCCGCAGCTGGCCGCCGAGCCTCCCTCCTTCCAGATGCACTGGTGGACCGGCGAGGGATTCGTCTGTCACACGTTGCCGGTGCGCAGCGAGGGGCCGCGGCTCGACCTGAGCCAGATCATGGACTGGCCGAAGTTCCGCAAGCGCCTCGCCGCAGGCGGGCCGTTCTTCAAGAGCAAGAAGTCCTCCTAGAACACCGATCACGTTGAAACCTGGAGAATTTTCACAGGGAGGCGGGGAGGCGGGGAGGAAGAAAAAAAATGAATTTCTCCCTCTTGCCGTCTCTCGCTCCCCGCCTCCCCGCCTCCCTGTGAAATTCCTGCTTTTTCTCGTGGTTTCAACCCGTTTGTCGCTCTAGCCACGGCCTGCGCGCCCTCCGGTTCGTTCGCGAGGACGCGCTCAGTCCCCCGCCCTCCGGCGCATCGACCTCGGCCAGATGCCCTGCTTGCCCGCGGAGAGCACTCCTCTCGGGTCCAGCGTGTCCTTCAGGGTCTCGTGGAGACGCCTGAGCGCGTGGCCGTTAGCGCGCCCGCGATGGTCGGGTGGTTCTGGATGACCCGCGCGAGCATCAGCGGCCGGGTCGTCTCGATGAGCAGCTCGAGATCCGATTCCCTCTGCACGACCACATCGGCGCACAGGCAGCATTCGGGCATCGGCAGGAGCCACACGCCCATCTTCGTCACGATACCGAAGTTCGACTGCATGAAGAGGCCGTCCACCGAGGGCCCGAAGCCGTGCTTGTAGACGTGCCACGACCTGTTGCCGGTCATCGCGCCCATACCCGTGCGGACCACATCGCCATTGGCGAGGACGACCTCCATCCCGCACTGGCTGGCGGCGTGATCCCCGTGAGGCGTGTAACCCCAGCCGTGCTCGGTGGTCGAGGCCGCGCCGCGCGCGCGCGTCGAAGGCGGCGAACGACTCGAGCTCGCCGGCGTCGAGGCGCCCGCTCACCCAGCGGTCGAGCACCAGCTCGAGCCCGGGTGCGCGCACCCCGGGTTCCGCGCGCGCGAGCTCCGCCTGCGCCGCCGCGTCCTCCTCGAGGACCCGGGGCAGCCCGCGCTTGTAGAGCGCGTGCCCGGGCAGCTCGGCGAAATCGTTGAGGACGAGCGGCTCGGGCAGGGACTGCCCCTCCTCGGCCGCGGCGGCGACCAGGTGGCGCGCGGTATCGATCTGGCGCCGATGTGGCCCACACACCAGACGGCGTCGATGCGGTAACCCCTGCGCGCCAGCTACCCGCCGAGCCGGCGCGACTGCCTGACGCCGAGCGACGAGAGCACGTCGTAGTCGTGCGAGTCGATGGATGCCTGGCCGTGGCGGATGAGGAGGAGCGCGCTCATTGCCGGGGTGCGTCTGAGAGCGCCGTGGTGAGGAAGTCGCGTAGCCGCACGGGTGGCCGCCCGGTGAGCTCCTCGACGGCGTTCGTGGTGAAGCCGAGGTACCCTCCCGCCGCCGCCGCCTCGGAGGACACCCTCGAGGCTGCGCGCGACCGCGGCGTCCCGCTCGCCACGAGTTCCTCGAGCAGCGCCTCCTCCGATAGGGCGACGCAGCGCACCGCGGTCCCCGTGATCTCGCTCGTCAGCCGGGCCAGCTCCTCGCCGGTGATCGCCTCAGGGCCGCTGATCTCGACGGCGCCTCGCGGCGGCTCCGCGCTCGCCATCACCACCGCTGCCACCCGCGCGCAGTCCTCCCGCGCGATGTACGCCACACCGCCGGCGCCCGCCATCACGACCAGCTTGCCCTCCTTCAGCATGGCTGGAACGCGGCGCAGCACGGCCTCCGCATAGAAGTTGTAACGCAGCGCCGTGAAGCCGAGCCCGCTCGCGGCGAGCGCCTGCTCGGTGCCGTAGTGGTCAGCGGCATAGGAGATGGGCGACCCCGGCTCCGGCCGCGTGAAGGACGTGTAGACGACGTGCTTCACGCCCGCCTGCGCCGCTGCGTCGACGGCGTTCCGCTGCTGCCGGAGCCGGCGTCCTGGCTCGGTGACCGCATCGGTGCTGACCATCAGCACCCGATCCACGCCGGCGAAGGCCGCGGCCAAGGCGTCGGGCTCATCGAAGTTCGCGCGCCGCACCTCCGCGCCCCGCGCGGCCAGGTCGCCCGCCCGGTCGGGCGTGCGCGTCGCGGCGATCACCCGCCCGGCGCCTGACTCGAGCAGCAGCTCGACCGCTCGCCGCCCGAGGCGGCCCGACGCGCCGGTGACGAGCAAGGTCCTCTCCGTGAGGGCTGTCACGACCACCTCCCGCCGTCCCGAGCGCCGCCGCCGAAGGCGTCGCGCGCGTTCCGTGGCATGTTGATCAGCTTGATGACACTCTTTCTGATGCGTTCGATGGTCATGAATGCTCCCAGGACGTGACACCTCGCGGCCGTGTCGTACCTGCTGTCGGCCGACGTGGCGGCCATCACGTTGGCCACGCTGGCCGCGAACATGGGTACCTTGTCCGGGGGACACTCCTTCCCGAAGACGAGCTCATGGTAGAGGCGTATGACGATGGGCACGATCATGGCGCGCAGCCGCGCCACGGACCATGCAGCGCCGTGCTCCTGCTCGTGACGCATCGCCTCGTCGACATACCAGCGGGCGCGCTGGCGAACGACGTCGAGCGGGACGGAGAGGAGGCGAGCGGTCGCAGGGGCGACCCGGAGATAGACCTCGTCCGCCTCCATGCTCTCCTGGTGACACTCGGCGCAAGGAGCCTGCCACCAGGCGATCAACCTCCTCATGGCGCTCCCCCCTCTCCTGCTCGCGTGCTCGTGGGCGAGCAGCCGCTCGACGTCCTTGCCGTTGATGCTCTCGTTGGAAACGAGGAGGGTCTCGGCCGCGCTGAGCGGCATCAACTTGTATCTCCATCGTTGCTCCACCGCGAGCCGCGGCAAGAGAGCGTCCAGCCATTCAACGAGGAGGGCGACCAGCATGCACGCCAGGACGACCACAGAAGCTGCCCTGATCCATGCATGCCCAGCGCGGACGGCTACGAGAGTGCAACCCAGGAGAACGAGTACAAACAGCAGGGTCTTGATGTGACGCACGAGGTTCGGCTCCTCTCCTGAGCGGCCGATAGCCCTCGCAACGCCAGGCATGGAGGGTAGCTGCGTCTGCGATGGCCGCCACGAGACGCATTCGATGATCGCGATTCTGGAGTACTGGTGCTCCGCCTCCTGCCAGTCGAGGTACCCGCAGGCCGCGAGCATCGCTGATAACAGGATTCGACCGTGCGGGGAAGCAAGAGCGGTCCATAGCTCAGGATAGCTCTGCCCCGCCGGACGGTCCCGTCTCGCGAGCGGCATTTGACATATTCTCTATTCATAATCTCCTCGTCCGTGAAGCACGAACGAAGCAGAATGTACAAATCGCAGCCTGCGGATCTTGCGATACCCTGCACTGGCACACCTTTTTCTACATTGGTGAGCTCACAGCTGCCCGAGCGTGCTCGGTGGGCATCGGTCGGGCTGGCTCTGTCCGGCCTGGTGCGCGCCGCCGATGTCGCGACGCCCGGCGGATCGGTCGTGACTTCGGCCAGGAAGCTCCTGGCTACCTATATAGGTGCTCAGCGGGCGCTCATAACACCACTGCGTCAGGGCGGCGCGTGGGGGGCTGGCTGGTGACGTCGTTCCACATGGACAAGGACACGCCACAGTGGGAGGTGCACCCGGCCGGGGACGAGATCCTGTACCTCCTGTCGGGGGCGAGCGACGTCGTGCTGGAAGAGCAGGGCAGTGAGCGGGTCGTCGCGCTGCGCTCCGGGACGGCGTGCAAGGTCCCGCAAGGCGCGTGGCACCGGCTGATCGTCCGTGAGCCGGGGGAGCTCCTGGCGATCACGTACGGGAAGGGGACGCATCACCGGCCGCTGTAGCTGCGCTGCGGACGAGCCTTCCTCCGGCGCTCATGCCCGGCACTCGCCGTGCCGGCCCGCCTGCACACCTCGATGGCATGGGGGATGGCGAAACAGAAGAGCTGGCCTGCGTGCGTCTGCGATTCAGGAGAAAGATTGAACCACAGAGGCACAGAGAGCACAGAGGGGAGAGAACAAGACACTATGTGTCGTTGATGACGCACTTGATGCCGAGCCGAGGCGAAGCGCGGGGACGTTGAACATGACGAGCAAGCCGTGCCGGATCTTCATGGCTTTCAGATAGGAGAGGAGCTGCGCCATGTGGATGGGGGCGAGGTGCTCCACAGCCTTGAGCTCGACGCGCAGGAAGCCGATGGCCTCGATGAAGTTCGATTTGCCTGAGCCGTTCAGGCCGATGAGGACGTCGAGCTTGCTGAGCTCGATCGGGCGGTGTCTGGACCGAACGAGAGGAACCGATCTAGCCGCAGACTCCTGAGGAGCATGCGCCGAACTCTACTCGCACCGTCCTCATGAGCGCCACCCGGTCAGCCGACCGGAGCGGCCGCATGCGGTGCGGCCGCGCTGCGCTCAGCCCCGCCCGGCGTGGCGGCGGTGGTCGACCATCAGGCAGCGGTCCTGCACGACCAGGATGCCGGCCTCGACCAGCCGCTCGGCCACCTGGTCGTTCCGGATGCCGCTCTGCAGCCAGACCGCGCGCGGCCGGGCGGCGAGGAGATCGTCGAGGTGCGCGGCGACGTCCTGGCTGCGCCGGAATACGTCGACGATATCGATGGGGCCCGGGACGTCCGCCACGCGGCGGTAGACCTGCTGGCCGAGGATCGTCTTCACGTCGGGGTAGTAGACAGGGACCGGGATCACCTCCAGGCCCGCGCTCTTCAGGTAGCTCGGGACGTAGAAGGCGGGCTGATCCGGCTGCGCCTCGGTCTTGATGCCGAGCACGGCGACGCGCCGCGCCGAGCGGACCAGCTCCGCCAGGCGGGCCTCGTCGTTGCTGATGTCGCGAATGTCGTTCATGCGGCGAGTGTACGCCCGCCGAGCCGGCGCGGCACCCCGGGGCCTGGGGCGTGAGGTGCTGGGGCACCCGTGGGCCCTCCGCGATCTTCGCCGGGTCGTCGACGGCGGAGGTGGTGGACGACGAGCGCCGCGGCGACCTGGACCTTGGTGTTGCGAGACCCGTCAGGCGCTGGAACCCCCGCTCGGCCTGCTGGCCGACCGGCAACCGGGGTACGAGGTCCCAGCCCTGCGTGACGACCGCACCGGGTCGGAGGAAGGGAGCCCCGGCGCGGAGAAAGGGAGCCCCAGGGCGGAGGAGAGAATCCCCCGGCCGGAAGGGGGATGCACCGCGGGGGATGACGCCGGCGAGGTGGGGGATGAGTCGCGCAAGCCGGGGGACGAGCGCGGCGGAGTGGGGGGTGAGAGGGCGGAGGCGGGGGGTGAGAGGGCGGCGGCGGGGAACGTGAGCGGCGAGCCGGGGGCGACGTGGCGCGAGGCGGGGGAGCGAGTGGGGAAGACGGGGCAGAGGGCGGCAAAGCAGCCGTGGAGAACGGAAGGGCTGGGCGAGGGGAGGAGGGGGCGTGGTAGAAGAAGGCGGGAGCGCCGGCTGCGAGCGGTGGCGTGACGCGGAAAAGCCGGCGGGCGCTCGCAAGGCCGGCAGGTGTTTGAAAAGACGAAGGATCTGGAGATGGCCGGGGGCGCGCGGAGGCGCCTCCGGTGGCCGGAGCGAGGGCTGGGACGGGAACCTCTCGCAAACCGGGTTGCACGTACGCGACATGTCAGGTGGGCGTGGGCGGTCTCTATCCGCCGCTGAAAGGCGGCGGCCCCATTGAAGCCTACGCGCTCGCACGGCAATCCTGCCGGCGCGGACGTAATCTATTCGCCGCTGAAAGGCGGCGGCCCCATTGAAGCAGCCAGGGTCACCGTGACCCATCGACGTCCAGCTCGAGCGTTCTCCGCCGCATAAGAGCGGCGGCCTCATTGAAGATCGTAGTCGATCTTGCCCGCGAGCATCAGCGTCGCGTCCTCCCCGCCGCAGAAAGGCGGCGGCACCATTCTGATTGCCATTCTGATTTCGGAGAGCCGCTGCCGCCGAGCGAGCCCCCGCGGGGCGCCCCGACCTCCCCAGTGACGTGTCCCGGAGCGTTCCCCGCCGTTGCTGCGTCGCGCCTCTCCAGCAAGCTCAGCGGAGCATCCCCACCCTCGTCCCATCCCCGCCACACCCGCCCTAATGTCCCCACCGGCCACGTACACCTCCACCGCTCGCAAGTCGTCACGGAAAATTCACCCCTATCAACGCAATGCCGTGCTCTCAGTCCACCCGGATCCATCCGCCTGGACCCTCGCGCCCGCCTGCGATACTTTGCCCGCATGGCTCGGTTTTCCTCGGGGATCCTCGTCGTGGCCGGATGCACTGCGGCCCTCGGTGGTGAGGTTGCATGCTCCTCCCACGATTGCCGGGAGACCCTCACCTGTCCCTGCGAGTGCATCCCCGTTCCGCCGCTGGGCTTCACGGATCCGGTCTTGCTCTACATCGGCAGCGAGCTGTCGGCTCCCGAATGTCCGCCTGACTTCGCCCCGGCGATGGTCTACGAGGGCCATGCGGACCTGGACGTCCCTCACGAATGCCCCGCGTGCCGGTGCAGCGAACCGGCCTGTGAGCTGCCGTCCGTCTTGAGGGCGAGCGACTCTCCGCTCTGCCAGGGGCCCACGTTCACGGCCTTCGGTGCTCCCGCGGGCTGGGACGGGTCCTGCGTCGCGGCCGACGCGGTCCCGGACGACAGCCTGGCCTCGCTCGTGATTGCGCCGGTCACGACGACGCCGTGCGAGCCCATCGCGCCTGATCCGACGCCGCGTCGAAGCGCTCGCGACGGGTTCGTCTCGTCCTGGAAGACCTTCGCGCGCGCATGCAAGGGCGATCCGACGCCGACGGACGATGAAGACGTCTTCGGCAACATGGATGAGCCCGCCTGCGCCGCCGGGGAGAAGTGCTGGCCACCAGCGATGCCCCCGCCGCCCGGCTTCCGGCAGTGCATCATGTACCTGGGCCAGGGGGAGCCGATATGCCCGGACGACTACCCGCTCAAGCACGTGTTCTACAGGGACTTCGTGGACACCCGCGACTGCACGCCGTGCGCGTGCACCCCAACGGGAGAGAGCTCCTGTTCGGCCGTGGTCTCCGCCCACGCCGACGCGACATGCACCGACCCGTTCGCCTCGCACTCGATCGGCACGAGCGGCGGGCTGTGCGTCGACGTCATGGCGGGCGTCGATCTCAAGAGCATGAGCGCGACCTGGACCACGAACCGCCCCGGCTCGTGCGACGCGAGCGGCGGAGAGCCCTTCGGAGCAATCAGCCCCACCCAGCCATCGACGTTCTGCTGCCAGCCGCTCCCCGAGCCCCCGCGCTGACCGGAAACGCGAGCCAGCCGATGCGCACCACCCGAAGCATCCGCAACTGCCCGATCCGCATGGAGGTCGTCTGTCCGAAGACCTGGGACGGCTTGCAGCCGACCGGAGAGGACGAGGTCCGGCACTGCGCGCACTGCGACCAGGCCGTCTACTTCTGTCGGACCGACGAGGAGACCGTGGCGCACGCGCGCGCCGGGCACTGCATCGCTCGCGAGGAACCGCACCCGAGCGAGCTCCCCCACATCGTCCTCGGCCGGCCCGCGCCGCCGTTCGAGCCCAGCCCCGAGCAGGCGTTGGCGCTGCGGATCGCCGCGCGGGAGCGCGGGATCACGACCCTGGTCAACGGCCGGATCGCGTCGGCCTCGCGCCAGTGCCCGGGCTGCGGGTACCCGGTGCCGGACTTCCGCAAGAGCTGTTACGTCTGCTCCTTCGAGCTCGGACGCGCTTGAGGGAATAACGATGGATACGGCGGGGCGATCGCGCGAGCGCCGCCCCCCGCGCTGTTCGGCCCACAACAGCTGGTGAGCGAGACGCGGGCGCCGGTGTCGCCGAACCCGACGCTGTCGCGCACGGCAGGCGCCGAGCGCACCTGGCCAGCGTCAGCAGCGTTGGCGCCGCGCCAGGCGGCAGGCGCTCGCCGGGCGCCGGCACGTGCGCTGATCGGCGTGAGCTCCCCGGTCGCCGCCTGTGGCAGACTCGGCCGCGTGAACCTCGACTGGCTCCCCGCGCTCTGGGCCGACCTCGTCCGCTCCCCCGCCTCGCTGCCCGTCGCGCTGGGCATGTCGCTGGCCGTCTTCGCGCTCGGGTTCCTCGCCTACCGCCTGTTCTTCGCCGTGCTTTCGCGCCTCGCGCGCGCCACGCAGACGTCGCTCGACGACCTCTTGCTCCGCCGCATGCGGCTGCCGGCGCGCCTGCTCGTCGCGCTGCTCTCGCTGCACACGTACATCGCCCTGCGCGGGGGCGAGCTGCCCACGCTCCACAAGGGCGTGCTCCTCGTGGAGCTCGCGCTCGCGTCGTACCTCGCCATCGAGATCGCCGAGACCATGGTCGTCGACTACTGGCTCGCCGAGCGCCAGAAGGTGCAGATCCCGGCGCTCGTACGGCACCTCCTGCTCGCGATCCTCTACCTGGTCGCCGGCCTCTCGATCGTCGGCGCCGTCACCGGGGTCGACCTCGTGCCGCTGCTCGCGACGTCGACCGTCATCACGGTGGTCCTCGGCCTCGCCCTGCAGGACACCCTGGGCAACCTCTTCGCCGGGCTCGCCTTGCACTCGGAGCGGTCGTTCGGCGTGGGCGACTGGATCCTCGTCGACGGCATCGAGGGGCAGGTGGTCTATGTCGGGTGGCGCTCGACGCGCCTCAGGACGTTCTCCGGGGACATCGTGATCCTGCCGAACTCGGTCATCGCCAAGGCGCGCGTGCAGAACTTCTGCGCTCCGGACCGGACGTGCGCGCGCAACATCGAGATGCTCGTCTCGCTCGGCGCCGCCCCCGAGGCCGTGGAGCGCGCCGCCCAGCGCGCCTGCGCAGAGGTGCCGGACATCCTCCACGAGCCCCCGCCGCGGCTCTGGCTCGCGGGCGTCACGCCGCTCTTCCAGCGCTACGTCATCAAGTTCTGGATCGCCGACTTCGAGCGCCACGATCTGCTGGAGTCCGAGCTCATGAAGGCGTTCTTCCGCGCGTGCCGCGAGGAGGGCGTCGCGCTCAGCCCCGCCGCGGCGCAGCCGGGCGTCGCCGTCGAGCTGCGCCCCGCCGTCCCCGGCGATCCGGCCGCGGCCCCCGTGGTCCTTCCGGTGCTCGCCACGGCGCCGGCCGCGGCGCCGGCCGCCCCCGCGCTCGCCGCCCCGGCCCCGGCCGCCGCGAGCGGCGAGCTCGACGCATGAGCGCCGCCGCCGCGCGGGCGCTGCCCGGGCTCCCAGGCCTATTTCCCGGCGCTGAGCCCCCTTTGCTGGCGCGCGGCGGGCGCCGGTCACCGGTCGAGTCCGCGCGCCCTCCCGCGGCCTGATTTGGCTTGGTCCGGTCGCGCCGCTGCGGTACCCGGAGCGTATGCCTGATCCCCGGTCCGTCTCTCCCAGCAAGGTCGCTGTCGTGGGCGCTGGCAGCGTCGGCGCGACGATCGCCTATGCGTGCCTGCTCCGCGGCGTGGCGAAGCAGGTCGCGCTGTTCGACGTGAACCGGGCCAAGGTCGACGCCGAGGTGCTCGACCTGAACCACGGCTTGCAGTTCGTGCCGGTGGCCACGCTCGAGGGCAGCGATGACGCCGAGGTCTGCCGCGGGGCGCACGTGGTCGTCATCACCGCTGGAGCGAAGCAGAAGCCCGGGCAGAGCCGGATGGATCTCGCCACCGCGAACGTCGCGATATGCCGCGAGCTCTTGCCGAGGCTCCAGGCCGTCGCGCCTGACGCGCTCTATCTGCTCGTGACCAACCCGGTCGACGTGATCACGTATGTGACGCTCAAGCTGACCGGCCTCCCGCCGGCCCGGGTGATCGGCAGCGGCACGGTGCTCGACAGCAGCCGGTTCCGGTTCCTGATCGCCAGGCGGCTGAACGTGGCCGTGCAGAACGTCCATGCGTACATCGCCGGCGAGCACGGGGACAGCGAGGTGCCGCTGTGGAGCAGCGCGAGCGTCGCGAACATCCCGCTGGACGCGTGGTCCGTGCCCGGCCACGGCAAGCTCGGCGCGAACGACAGGGAGGAGATCTTCCACGGCGTGAAGAACGCCGCTGCCCAGGTGATCTCCGGCAAGGGCGCGACCAACTACGCGATCGGCCTCGCGACCGCCAAGATCCTGGAAGCCCTGCTCCGCGACGAGAACCGCGTGCTGCCCGTCAGCACCCTGCTGAACGGCTATCGCGGGATCGGCGATGTCTGCCTGAGCGTGCCGTGCATCGTGAACCGGTCTGGCGTTGAGTCGCAGCTGCCGATCCCGATGAGCCCTGGGGAAGAGGCCGGCCTGCGGGCGAGCGCCGACACGATCCGCAAGGCGATCAGGTCGCTCGGGTTCTGACGCCACCTGGCGCGGCCGGCCTGGCGGGAGCTCAGGGGATCCTGCAATAGGTCGGGAAGCTCGACGGGATGCCTGACGCGTAGGGCCTCGGCGAGACCTTGTACGGGTGGTCCTTCAGGAACTGCCAGCTGGAGGGGGCGATACCGGACGGGATGCGGTGTCCGCCGCCGCTGTCGCAGTCGATGGCGAAGCCGCCTTTCGCCTTGATGTCGCGCTCGAACGCCGCGCTGGCGCGCGCGAAGTCGATGCCGACGACATCGGAGCCCTCCGCGCCGTGGACCCCCATGACGGCGGGCGGGTTGGTGGCGTCCTGGAGCGGCGGCGTGCCGAAGCCCGTCGTGCCGCCCGAGTACGTCACGACGCTCGCGACGTAGCCGGATCGCGCATAGGCCATGTAGGCGGCCTGGAGGCCGCCCGCGCTGAACCCGAGCGAGTGGATGCGGCGCGTGTCGATGTTGCGCTGCTGGATGGCGCACGCGAGCGCCTCATCGGTCGTGTTGAAGTCGCCCACGTACCAGACGTTGTTGCCCGTGGTCCGCGTGCCGTCCTCGCCGCCGTGTCCATCGTACGCGTTGGGCGCGAACACGACACCTCCGCGCCCCGTGATCTCGTCGATGGCGGCCTGTCCGAGGCCGAACGTCGCCTCTTGCGGGGTGGAGCCCGTGGCGTGCCAGTAGATGACCACCGGAGCCGGCGTGGCGGACCGCGCGCCGGCCCATACGCGCACCTCGCGGCCGAGGAAGGTCATCGTCCCGGTGGCGATCGTCGGGCACGCCTCCCGGGCCGCGGGCAGGGCGCTCGGCGCGCCGGCGCCACCCGAGCCGCCGCCGCCCCCGGTGCCGCCGCCCCCGGTGCCGCTGCCGCCGGCGCCGCCGCTGCCGCCAGCGCCGCCGGTGCCGCCGCTGCCGCCGCTGCCGCCAGCGCCGCCGGTGCCGCCGGTGCCGCCAGCGCTACCGGTGCTGCCGGTGCCTCCGGCGCCACCCGAGCCGCCGGTGCCGCCGCTTCCACCGGTGCCGCCGGTGCCGGACGACGTCCCGCCTCCGGTCACAGACGAGATTGTCGGGCGCGTGGTGCCCGTCGCGCAGAAGTTGAATGTGACCGAGGCGCCGGGCTCGATGCGCGCGTTGCTCGCGGTCGGCGTGGCTGTCAGGAGCGTGCCGCTGCTCGAGAAAGCGGCGCCCCAGGACCTGGTCACCGTCGCGTTCTTCACGTCGGTGACGACCCGCCACGAGGTTGTCGCGCTCGCGCCGTCGTTGGACACGGTGACGGCGGCGCAGTAGCGGCCGCCCCAGAGCGGCTGGTAGCTCAGCTCGGCCGAGAGGCCGCTCTCGGCGGCCATCAGCGACTCGTCGCCGAGCTCGGCGTCGCCGGCCTCTCCGGCGACGCACGCGCCCAGCGCGGCGAGCAGCCCGGCCAGCGCGAGCCGCGCCGCGAGGTGCGTGCCCGCGAAGCCACCCTCGCTCGGGCGAGGGCTCGACGAGCCCGCGAGTCGCTCGTCCCTTGCTTGACGCTGCTCATCGCTCCCGCTCGGGGACTGCCGACGTCGCTGCGACGAGAGCTTTTGCCAGGGTGCAAGGTTCATGAGAGTCTCCTCCGTCCTTGTGATGCTGAGAGCACGCAGCTACGCCAGGCGACGAACGGCCCGCGCGCGAGGCGCGAGCATGCCCGGGATCAGCCGCGAGCTTCCTAAGAGAGAAAAGAGAGAAGCTGGCTCAACGGCCGCGATGGACTCATCATAACAGATGTCGAATCCTTCGTGAAACGAACGTGCGTTTGCCAGGTCGGAATTGTCCGCAGCTTTGCCTGAAGTTTCCGTGGTTCATGCAAATGATTCGCACGGTGTGAGATGCAGACTCCGACGGTAGCGTCGCTGTGCGCGTTGCTGGGTGGGTCGTGTAATTTTCTACGCGAGATCTGGCTTTGTGTTCTCGCCTTCGAGGTGCGTTGCTCGTGTAGGGGGCCTGCGTTGCCGGGCGCGGCCGTGCAGTGTTCTTGTTGTCGCTCGGTTGCTTTGGCGTCTCACCATGCGAGTTTCTGTGGGTGTGCTGGTGAGGCGATGAGCGCTACCGCCGGTTCTTCGAGGAGCAGCTCGCAACCCCTCTGGTAAGCCCGTTGCAGCTCGCACCCTTTCTAGTAGACCCGTTGCAGCTCGCACCCCCTTTGGCAAGGCGGTAGGCCCGAGGAGAGGGGGCTCGTCGCGCGGTGTGGGGGATGGGCCGATGTCTGAGCCCAATGGCCATCACTCATCCGGCGAAGCCGGATGAGTGATGGCTCAGGCGAGTTCGGCGGGGCCCCCACACCGCGCGACGAGCCCCCTCTCCTCGGGCCGGTCAGCTCGGCGGGGCCCCCACACCGCGCGACGAGCCCCCTCTCCTCGGGCCGGTCAGCTCGGCGGGGCCCCCACACCGCGCGACGAGGAGGAAGGACTCACCCGCTGGCCGGCCCCGTCCCCTGGTCCGACTCCCCCCACGCCACCATGACCGAGCTCGTGTTGTGGAACCCCTCGACGCTCCCCCCGAACTTCGCGATCTGCCCGTAACAGGCCATCCCGAACATCGGGTGCGACGCCGCGTGCGGCGACAGGAACGCGCGCACCTCCTCGCGGTACCGCTCGCCCAGCACCCGGTACCGCGACGCACAGTCGAACACAAGCGACCCCGACACCGCCGGCAGCGGCCCGAGCACCTTCGTCGACAGGCTCTTCGCCGCCTGCAGCAGCGCGTCCGTCCCCGCGTTCACCACCCGGACGACCTGCCCCCGCGCTAGCCCCCCGGTCAGCGCCACCGCCCCGTCCCCCCGGATCGCGATCGGCGACCTGATCTTCAGCGCCTCGCCGAACGGCGTCTTCGCGCCCAGCGCGTGCTTCGCCATCGTCTGGAGCAGCCCCTCGCCGCTCGACCTGAACCCGAGCCGCGAGAGCTCCTCCTCGTACACCCGCGCCGCCGGCTGCCCGTCGAGCGTCTTCAGCACGTTCCGCTCGATGTCGGTGATCGTGAAATCCCGCCCACCCTCGGCCGCGCGGAACCCGTGCACCACGTCGATGTTCATCCGGTGCCGGTGCGTCAGCCGCACGAGGATCGCCGCGTCCGTCAGCGCCTTGCGGCCCAGGAACACCCGCGCCCCCTCGAACGTCCACCCGTCGCCCGCCGTCCCGCCGAAGACGCGCGTGTGCGGCGGCACACCCTGGCGGAGCGCCGCGACGAGCTCGTCGCCGTCGCACGCGAAAGCGTCCGCCAGCACCAGGATCGAGCTCGGCGCCCCGCTGCGCGGCCCGCTGCTCGAGATGGCCTCGTCCAGGTCGCTCAGCGCCGCCCGGATGCTCTTCACGTGATCCGCGCGCAGCTCGCGCGCCGCCGCGCACGCCACCTCGACGTTCGAGCCGCCGAGGAACGCGCACGTCACCCCGCTCTTGCTGAAGCCGCGCTCCGTGAACGACGCCCC
Source organism: Sorangium sp. So ce1128 (assembly GCA_051717205.1). Classification (GTDB taxonomy): domain Bacteria; phylum Myxococcota_A; class Polyangia; order Polyangiales; family Polyangiaceae; genus Sorangium. The sequence goes on along the minus strand of CP181432.1, from coordinate 10,161,255 downwards.
GCCGGTGGTGGCCCCGACCACCGGGATGCCCGTCGCGTCCTCGATCGCGGCGAGGTACTCCTCGTGCTTCATCCCGCTCGGCATGACCACGATCGCGAGCCGCGCCGGCTCCTTCCACTCGGCGATCGTTCGCTCCACCTTCCGCCCGAGCAGCCACGCGTTCCCATCAAAGGGTCCGAGGGTCATCATCTTCATGCGCCGAAGCTCCTGCATGCCCGGCGCCGGAGCGCGGGTTTCGAGTCCAGGCCATCGCTGACGATACGCGTCGCGGCATGGTGATAACACGCACGAGGTACGCGCCTCCACTGCTCATGCAGGCATCTGTCGCGTGCGTCTGCCCGTCTGTATGCGGAACGGGCGGCGAGCCGACGGATGAGCTCGGGTGCCGTGATCGCGTGGCGCACCTCCGCTTCCGCGTGTTTCATCGACGCAGCAGGCGAGGGCATGTGAGCGTTACCAGCCGAGCGCGCGCGTGCTGCCAGCGAGGGCGCGCGAGCGCCGGCAGCCGGACGCACGTGAGCGTTGCCAGCCGCGCACACGCGAGCGCCGGCAGCCGGGCGCACGTGAGCGTTGCCAGCCGCGCGCCCGCGAGCCTCGCCAGCCGACCGCGCGCGCTCACGCGCGGAGCAGCATCGGCTCCCGCTGCCGCACGAACCCCTCCACGAGATCCCGCTGATCGCCCGAGAGCCTCACGAAGCGCGCCCCGAACCCCGCCGGGCCCTCCTCCTGCGCCTCGCGCGTCCATTCGACCACCGCCACCGCGTCGATCTCGCCGCCCTCCGCGAACGGGATCTTGAGCGCCACCGTCGTCCCCCGCGCCGGCGGCTGCCGGAACGTCGGCACGAAGATGCCGCCGTGCTCCACCACGTCGGCCGCGGGCGCGGTCCGGTAGAAGTTCGCCGGCGACTCCGCCCCGAGCCGCGCCTCGAAGCGCGGCGGCGGCGGCTGGCTCTGCGGGCGCGCCGCCGCGCGGACCCGCTCGTCGAGCGACCGGAGCGCCTGCCCGAGCTCCGAGACCTGCGCCTCGATCGCCCGGATGCCGAACGCGCTCTGCGTCGTCGCCTTCGCGAGCGGCGCCACGAGCCGCTCCACCAGGGACAGGTGGTGCCCCACGAACTCCGATACCGATCGATCTGTCTCGACCTTCACCTCGACCCGGGGCTGCGCCACCCCCTTGAGCGCCCCGGAGAGCCGCTCGATCTCCGGCGCGAGCCACTGCTTCATCTCCCGCGCCCGCGCGTCGCCCGCCTGCGCCACCGCGGCCGCCTTCCCGATCGCCCCGCGGATGCCCTCGAGCTGCTCGCCCAGCATCGAGAGCGTGCCGGTCACGCGCACCACCGGGTCGTCCTCCTTGCCGCCCATGCGCTTGATGCGCACGAAGCCCCGCTTGATCTCGTCCCAACGCGCCTGCTGCTCGGGCGTCATCCGGCCGCGCAGCTCGGCCAGCTTGAGCAGGTTCTGCTCGGCGCCTGTCGTCAGCGTCTGCGACTCGCTCACGTAGTGATCGTCGATGAGCCGGTCGATCTCCTCGGGCGTGTGCGCCGCGACGACCTTCTCGGCCAGCTTGTTCATGTTCCTGTAGCTGCCCTGCAGCTTGAACGGCGGCTCCGTCCGGAAGGCGTCGTCCTGCGACGCGCTGCGGATGTACTCGAGGTTCACCGAGAGCAGCACCTTCTGCACCTGGAAGAGCCGCTCGAAAACGGCGACGATCTCCGCGACCTCCGCCGCGGAATAGGCGTGCTCGAGCTCCGTCGCGGCCACTGCCTCGCCCTGCGCCATCCGGATGAGCCGGTGCGTGTCGCCCGGCGCGCGCCCCGAGAGCGGCGCGAGCGTCGGGTTCGACGTGAGCGCGTTCTCCAGGTAGCTCAGCGCGAAGAGCTCCTCCTTGCCGTCGAGGATGTCGCCGAGGTTGTAGGTGTCGGCCCGGTTCGACAGCATGTCGGGGATCTGGAAGCGCGCCCCCGACTCCGTGTACGGGTTGCCCGCCATCACCACGCAGAACTTCTTGCCGCGCAGGTCGTAGGTCCTCGTCCGGCCGCGCCACACGCCCTCGATCCGGCGCTGCCCGTCGCAGAGCGAGATGAACTTCTGCAGGAGCTCCGTGTTCGTGTGCTGGATATCGTCGAGGTACAGCATCACGTTGTTGCCCATCTCGAACGCCAGGTTGATCTTCTCTACCTCCTGGCGCGCTGTCGCGTTCGGGGCCTCGGCCGGGTCGAGCGACGTCACCTGGTGGCCGAGCGACGGCCCGTTCACCTTCATGAACACGAGCCCGAGCTTGCTCGCGACGTACTCCATGAGCGTCGTCTTGCCGTAGCCCGGCGGTGAGATGAGCAGCAGCATGCCCATCAGGTCGGTGCGCTTGACGTCGCCCGCGGCGCCGAGCTGCTTCGCCAGGTTCGCGCCGACGAGCGGCAGGTACACCTCGTCGATCAGCCGGTTGCGCACGAACGACGTGAGCACCCGCGGCGAGAACTCCTCGAGCCGAAGCCGCCGCCGCTCGCGCTCCGCGATCTCGCTCCGCACCTTCCTGTAGGCGCGGTAGCGCGGCGCCCGCTCGTGCAGGAAGTCCTCGATCCTGCTCAGGAATTCGTCGAGCCGGAGCGCGAGCGCGCGGTCCCTTATGCGCGGGTGCTGGCCGAGCAGCCCCTCGACGCGGGCCTCGGTCACGGCCCCGCTGGGCTCCCGCTCGAGGTGCCGCTCGGTCACGATGACGACCGCCGCCTCGAGCGCGAGGTGGCTCGAGGGGGCGCGGGGTTTGGGGGCAGAGCCCGGCTTGCCGGGCGAGCCCCCATCGTTGACGACCGCGTCTTTTGTGACGAACCCCGTGAGCCAGGCGAGCGCGAGCTGGAGCCGCTCGGCCGGGTGCTTCTCGAGCTGCCGGAGGTCCTCCTCGAACGCAGCGCGGCCGCCCGCGAGATCGAGGTGGGATAGCAGCGCGTCGCGCAGCCCGAGCGCCGCGTCGCTCGTCACGAACCGGAGGCGCTCGGCCGCGAGCTCCTCCACGAGGTACCGCGCCGCGACGCGCACGTCCGCCGCGCTGCTCACGTCCGCCGCGAGCCGGTGCGCCGCCGCCGACGCGGCCACGCCCTCCGCGAGCTCGGCCGCGAGCGCCGCCCGCGCCTCGCTCTCGCCGAGCTGCGCCGCGAGCCGGCCCAGGCTCCGCGCCCGCCGGTGCGCGAGATCCCGGGCGCGCGGCTCGAGCCCCGCCCAGTACAGGCAGGCGAGGGCCCGCGGCGCGCTCGCGAAGCGGAGCAGCCCCGCCGTGACCCGCAGCGCGAGCAGCTTCTCCAGGATGAGCGCGGCGTCCGCGTCGTGGACGCCGCGCTCGTAGCCCTCGTCGTGCCGGCCCTCCGCGTACGCGCGCACCGCGGCGAGCAGCCCGCCCGGGCCGAGCGACGCCTCGCGCAGCCGGTCGACCGAGAGCCCGCTCCGCCCCGCCTCCGCGTCAGCGAGCATCGAGCCCGCGAGGAACTCGCCCCGGTACACGGCCGGCGTCTCGCTCGCGAGCTCCTGGCCCCAGAGGTCGCGCGCGCTCGCGAGCGCCGGGTCCTCGATCGGCTCGAAGAAGTCGGTCCCGGTGAGGTGCAGCGCGAGCCCCTCGCCGCGCGGGACCAGCGTGAGCTCCAGGGGCTGCGTGCTCACGTTGAAGCGGTGGCGGCCGAGCTTGATGACGTCGCCGCCGCCCTCGAACAGGTCCTCGCGGTCGCGCAGCGCCCGGAGCGCGTCCTGCCGCGCCGACTTGAGCCGCGCCTCGACCTCGTCGCCCTTCACGCTGTCGCCGAGCGCGTGGAGCTCCGCCGCGAGGTCGCGGACCTTGGCGACCATGGGATCGGAAGCGAAGTAGGTGTTGAGCTCGTCCGCGCTCGCGAACGAGCGCGCCCGCCGCGCCACGCCCTGGACGATGCGGTCCGCCGCGGCGACGAGGTTCGAGACGCGCCGCTGCCGCTCGTCGAGCAGCGCCTGCCGCCGCGCCGCGATCGCGTCGTTGACCTCCTCGCGCTTCGCCGCGAGCTCGCCGAGGAACTCGTCGAACTCGCCGAACTTGCCCTCGAGCTCCTCGAGCTGGACGAGGAGCTTCGAGAGCTCGCGGTCGCAGCGCTCGGGCGAGTCGCAGACGGCGAGCGCGCTCGAGACGCTCTGGCCGAACACCTTGAACTGCGCGCCGAACTCCGCGCGCCCCTCGGCGCCCCGGAGGTCCTTGCCGCGGGCGGTGAGCGTCGCGCGCGCGCGGTTGAGCTGCGCGTACACCTCGCTGATCCCCTCCAGGATCCGGGTCCGCGCGGTGGGGTCGTCGACCTTGAGGCTCGCCACTATATCGGCGAGCACCGAGAGCCCCTCGTTCACCGCGTCGAGGTCGGCGGCGAACGGCGCGAGCTCGGGCGATTTGGCGACCGCCTCGATCTTCGCGATGAGCCCCGCGAGCCGGTCGGCCAGGGGGCGGAACGCCTGCTCGCCCAGCAGGAACGTCACGCACGCGCGGCTCACCTCGTCGGCCCGCGCGACGACCTCGGCCTCGAGCGCGTCGACGCGACCGAGGTCCATGTACTTGAGCTCGCGGAGCGTGATGAGGTGCCCGCGCTGCCGCCGGAGGGCGGTCAGCGCCGTCAGGAAGGCGTCGACGCTCGCCGCGTCCTCGGGCCGCACCCCGCCGAGCAGCTGCTTCTGCGCGGCCTCCGTCTCGGCGAGCGCGCTCGCCGCGCGCGCCTTGATGGCCTCTACCTTCTCGAACTCGTCGACGATGCTCTCGGAGACGGCCCGGAGCTCGGTCACTGTCGACAGGAGGTCGCCCGCCTCGGCGTGGCCGAGCCAGTAGAAGGCGTCGGTCATCCGCCCGGCGGTCCGGATGAGGTCCTCGAAGGTCTGGCGGGTCGGCGACCCGTCCATCGCCGCGCGCCGCAGGCTGAGCGCGTCGGAGATGCCGCGCACGAGGTCGGCGTTGCCCACCTTCGCGAGGTACGAGCCGTCCGTCGGCGCCGACGCCGCGAACTCCGCGGTCATGAACGGCGTCTGCCAGATCTGCATCGGGTGGACGCGGGTCGCCTCGTCGCCCGACGCCCGGAAGATCACCATCTTGCCGTCGTCGAAGAGGCTGTACCCGTGGCACTGGATCGGGGTCGCGATCTCCTTGCGGATCAGGTTGTACGGGAAGAGCACGTAGCGCCCCTCCACGACCTGGTGGAACACGTAGAGCACGTCCTCCCCGTTGGGCGAGCGGATGACCCGCTCGAAGACGAGGCTGTCGGTGCTGCCCTCGAACCGCTTCGTCTCGCCGGTGACGAGGTAGTAGCCGTTCGGGAAGACGATGCCCTGGTCCTCGGGGAGGCTCAGGCAGGCGAGGCCGATCGCGTCGATGCGGACGACCTTGCGGGTGCGGCTGTTGTAGACGAGGTAGCGGTACGAAAGCTCGCGGAACGGCTTGATCTTGAGCAGGATGAGCGGCCCGAGGCGGGCGTACTGGATGTCGGCGTCGTCGAGCGCCTGGCCCGCGTCGTCGACCGGCTCGCGGTAGATGCCGAGCCCCGTCGTCGTGTTGTTCTCGATCTTGACGGTGAGGTCGCCGCCGACCGTCTCGACGAAGATCTCGCCCAGGATCGAGACGTGCGGGTGCTTGCCCTGCACGTGGTCGTCGCGCGTGGACTGCGTCCAGGCGAAGTCGTGGGGGCGCGGCCGGACGTTGTCCTCCTCGCCGCGCGCGTCGAGGTACCGGATGCGCCCTGTCGCGTCGATGCTCCAGCGGAACACCTTCACGTCGCGCTCTGTCGCGCCGACCTGGAAGATGGCGAGCAGCCGCGTGTCGCTGCGCCGGAGCTGGAGCAGCCGGGGCTCCTTGACGTAGCGGTGGAGGTCCTTGAACTCCTTGACGAACCCAGCGTCGCCGAGGAACGCGTCGCCCTCGTCGAGCGGGACGGGCGACAGGTCGAAGGCGCCGTCGGCCTTCGCGAAGCGGTGGAGGCTGAAGACGTCGCCGACGTTCACCTCCTTCAGCCCCATGAACACGAGGTAGCCGACGAGCAGCTTGCCCCGGATGCTCACGATGTCGCGGGGCAGGCAGTTGTTCTCGGTCCTGACGCGCGCGTTCTCGAGGAGCGCGAGGTCGGTGCCGCCGAACACCTGCTTTCGCCGGGCGTTGAGCGCCTCGGCACGGCGGCCGAGCTCCTCGGCGCGCTCGACGAGCCGGCGCCGGATGACCTCGTAATTGCCGCCGTCCAGCGTCTCCGCCGGCTTCGGAGGCGGCGCCTCCGCCCTCCGGGCCGCGCCCTCCAGGGCCCCTGTCGACACCATGCCTGCTCCGTGTGGTCCGCGTGGTCCGCGTGGTCAGCTCGAAGCCGGGCCCGCGCCGAACCAGCGCGGGCCCGGCTTCCCCGCGGCCAGGGTACAGCCGTTCCGTCGCGGCCGGGGGACGAGATGGCGCGGGTGGATTCCGTCGCCGCGCAACGGGCGGCGCTTCGCAAACCCGTGACGGCGCGAAATCCGCTTGCAAAATCGCGGTGTTTGCGTTGCGATCCCCCCGGGGACGGCGCTTACCTACACGCGAGCGCGCGCGGGAGCGCTGTGCGACGCGCGCCCACGCCGTCCCCGGAGGCGCATCTCGTCGGCCGAGGCGCTCCGCGGCATTCCTTGGACAACGTGACGCTCTTCTGAAGCGGGTTGGGATGGTGGCATCAATGCGCTTGGCAAAGACTCTTTCTTCCGTGCTGCTCGTCCTGCTCGCCGGCCCGCTCGTCGCCTGCGGCGGCGACGACGGGGGCGACGGCGGCGACGACGGCGCGGGGGGCGGCGTGGGCGGGGCGGGGGGCGCGGGGGGCGCGGGCGGCGCCACGGGCTCCGGCGGCGACGACAGCTCCGGCGGCCTCGGCGGGTTCATCACCGTCGGGCCCTCGTCGGGGAGCGGCGGCGCGGACCCGTGTGAATCGCCGGATCCTCCGCCGGAGTGCGACGCCGTCGAGCCGGCGTGCGGCGACGGCGAGATGAACCGCGAGGGCGAGGAGTGCGACGACGGGAACAGCCTCCCCGGCGACTGCTGCTCCGGCGCCTGCAAGATCGAGCCGTACTGCGCCTGCGATCCGGAAGAGGGGTGTCACACGACGATCGCCTGCGGCAACGGGGAGGTGGAGCCCGGCGAGACGTGCGAGGACGGGAACACGGCCTCGGGCGACGGCTGTGACGACCGGTGCCAGCGCGAGCCGGGCGACTGGGTCTGCCCGGGGCCGGGCGAGCCTTGCTACCGGCTCCACACGTGCGGCGACGCGCGGGTCTCGGCCGGCGAGGGCTGCGACGACGGCAACACGGCTTCCGGCGACGGGTGCTCCGACGTGTGCGCCCTCGAGGATCCCGGCAACATCACCTGCCCTGTCCCGGGGCAGCCGTGCCTGCCGGTCGAGCGCTGCGGCGACGGCAAGCTGCGGCCGAGCGAGCGGTGCGACGACGGGAACACGGAGTCGGGCGACGGCTGCTCGCCGACCTGCCTTGTCGAGGCGGGCTGGGTGTGCCCGGACGGCATCCGCTGCACGTTCACTGTCGTCTGCGGCGACGGCCAGATCGGCGTGGGGGAGGGGTGCGACGACCGCAACACGGCCTCCGGCGACGGCTGCTCCGCCACCTGCCAGGCCGAGGCCGGGTTCGACTGCGCGCGCGCGGGGAGCCGCTGCACGGCGGTCTGCGGCGACGGGCGGGTCGTCGCCCGGGAGGACTGCGACGACGGCGGCACGGCGGACGGCGACGGGTGCAGCGCCGAGTGCCGGTGGGAGCCCGGCCTCGTGTGCGACACAGCGCCCGGCGGCTACATCTGCCGCGACACTGTCTGCAACGATGGGGTCCCGGAGGGCTCCGAGCCGTGCGACGACGGCAACGCGAACATGGGCGACGGCTGCACGCCGTTCTGCCAGGTAGAGCCGGACTGCGGCGACACGGGCTGCACCTCCGCCTGCGGCGACGGGCTGCGTCTCGGCGGCGAGGCCTGCGACGACGGCAACACGACGGACGGGGACGGCTGCTCGTCCGCGTGCGCGGTCGAGCCGGGCTACAGCTGCTCGAACGACACGGTCCTCGGCGACGAGCTCCAGGTGCCGATCGTGCTCCGCGACTTCAAGGCAGGTCAGCCGAACTTCGAGCCCGGCACCGATCCCGATAACGTCCTCCTGAGGGGGCTCGTGCAGGCGACGCTCGGCGCCGACGGCAAGCCGCGGCTCGCCGCGTCTCCGCCGGCGGCCGCCTTCCTCACGAACGCCACGGATTTCAACCGCTGGTACAACGACTCGACCCTGTCGAAGACGGTCGTGGACCTGCTCACGCTCACGCGCGCCGGGGCCACGGACGTGTTCGTGTTCGAGGATCACGGGTTCTTCCCGCTCGACGGCAGGGGGTGGCAGGACCCGTCTGTGCCGGCGGCGCAGCGCGAGGCGAGCCGCGAGGCGCGCGATCCGTTCAACGGCTGGGCCACCGCGGGCAACCACAACTTCTACTTCACGAGCGAGGTCCGCTACTGGTTCGAGTACCACGGCGGCGAGCGGCTCGACTTCTACGGCGACGACGACGTCTGGGTGTTCATCAACAACCGGCTCCGCATCGATCTCGGCGGCATCCACACCCCGATGGGGACCGGCGAGATCGCCGGCGTGGAGGACGATCGCGGGACCGTGTTCATGGATGATCTCGGCCTCACGGAGGGGCGCGTCTACGAGGTCGTCGTGTTCCAGGCGGAGCGCCACACAACGGCGTCCAGCTACAAGCTGACGCTCGGCGGCTTCAACGCGGCCCCGTCCAGCTGCGCGCCCGTTTGCGGCGACGGCATCGTCACGCCGGACGAGCAGTGCGACGACGCGGAAGAGAACGGCCCGGGCTACGGGAACTGCTCGACGAGCTGCACGCTGGGGCTCTACTGCGGCGACGGCGTCCGGACCGACCCGTACGAGATCTGCGACGACGGCACCAACCTGGGCGGCTACGGCTCCGACGCCTGCGCGCCGGGCTGCGTGGCGGCCCCTCGCTGCGGCGACGAGAACATCGACAGCCAGTTCGGCGAGGAGTGCGACGACGGCGTGAACGACGGCCGCTACGGCGGGTGCTCGCCGGAGTGCCTGATCGGGCCGCGCTGCGGCGACACGGTCGTCCAGGCGCCGAACGAGACGTGCGACGACGGCGTGAACGACGGCCGCTACGGCGGCTGCACGCCGGAGTGCGGCGACGCCCCGCGGTGCGGCGACGAGGAGATCCAGGCCGAGTGGGGCGAGGAGTGCGACGACGGCGTGAACGACGGCAGCATGGGCTGCCTCGGCTGCCGGATCGGCGCCGTCTGCGGCGACGGGAGCGTGCAGCGCGAGCTCGGCGAGGAGTGCGACGACGGCGTGAACGACGGCGGCCACGGCGAGTGCGCGCCCGGCTGCGTGGTCGGCCCGCGCTGCGGCGACAGCGTGACCCAGACGCCGCCCGAGCAGTGCGACGACGGCACGAACGACGGCGGCTACGGCGAGTGCGCGCCTGGGTGCGTGTTCGGCCCGCACTGCGGCGACGGCGTGCGGCAGCTGCCGTACGAGGAGTGCGACGACGGCAACACAGCGAGCGGCGACGACTGCAGCGCCACGTGCCAGAACGAGGTCAACTGACCCCTGTCGACCCGTGACGGCGTGAAGAGCGCGGCGGCCCGCCCGGGCCGCCGCGCAACCAGTCAATTTTCCCGAAGATCCGCCGCGCCATCGACGCTCAGGGCGCCGCCCGCGCGGCGGCGAGAGAGAGGAGATGGGATGTCCCTTCAACGGTGGTGGGCTGCTCTGTTGCTCGCGTTGCTCTTGCTCCTGCCCTCGTGCGCTGGCAGCGCGCCCGCGCCGCAGCGAGGGCCGGAGACCCCCGCGGAGGTCCGCTTCTACGCGCTCGACTGCGGCCGCGCCGAGATCCCGGACATGGCGGCCTTCGGGGACGAGGGGGGCCCGAGGGAGCTGGTCGCGGCGTGCTACGTCATCCGACACCCGCGCGGCACCCTGCTGTGGGACACCGGGATCAGCGACGCGAACGCCCGGACCAAGGGCGGTGTCTTGCACGCTCGCACGGGGATACGGTTCCGCGTCGACACGCCGCTCCGCGAGCAGCTGCGCGCGCTGCAGCTCGAGCCCGCCGACGTGCAGTACGTGGCCTTCTCGCACCTGCACGTCGACCACGCCGGCAACGCCAACATGTTCCCGGCGTCGACGTGGATCCTGAGCCGGCGCGAGCTCGAGTGGGCGACGGCGACGCCGGCGCCGCCGACCGTCGAGCCGGAGCTCATCTCGGCTCACCGCACCGCGAAGCTCCAGCTCCTCGACGGCGAGGCGGACATCTTCGGCGACGGTGCGGTGCGCATCGTGCCGACGCCCGGGCACACGCCGGGGCACCAGAGCCTCATCGTCCGTCTCCGGCGCGCGGGGACGATCGTCATCTCAGGGGATCTCTGCCACACCCACGAGAACTGCGAGCACCGCCGCGTGCCCCCCTTCAACACAGATCGCGAGGAGTCCATCCGCTCGATGGAGCGCATCCTCGCGCTGGTGAACGCCACCCACGCCCGCTTCGTGGTGCAGCACGAGCCCGACGCGCTCGCCGCGTTCCCCAGGTTCCCCGCCTTCCTCGATTGACCTGACCGCCGCGCCCTCCTCGCGGCGCGCTCCGTCCGCGCCGGGGAGCTCCGGCGCCGGGGAGCTCCGGCGCCTGCGAGCTCCGGCGCCGGCGAGCTCCGGCGCCGGCGAGCCCGCGCACCTCGCGCGAGCTCGCCGCGCCCGCTCAGAACAGGTTGCCCGTGGCGCCCGCCGCGCCCGCGTTGCCGCTCGACGTGCCGCCCGCGCCGCCCGCGCCGTGCGTGAGGACGTTGCCCGTGGTCGATACAGTGGTGCTGACCCGGTAGACGCCGTACGAGACGCCGCCGGCGCCGCCGCCGCCATGCCCGCCGCGGCCGCCGTTGCCGCCGCGGCCGCCGTTGCCGCCGGCGCCTACCTCGCCGGTGCAGACGGTGCCGCCGTTGCCGCCGTTGCCCCCGGCGCCGCCGTTGCCGCCGGCGCCGCCGCTTCCGCCGGCGCCGCCGTCGCTGCTGGAGATCTGGTTGGCGACGAGCTGGAACCCCGTCGAGTTCACGAGGAACAGGCCGAACGAGCCGCCCCCCGCGCTGCCCCCGACGCCGCCGTTGCCGCCGCAGCCGCCGGCGCCGCCGCCGCCGCCGCCGTTGCCGGCGCCGTCGTTCGCGACGATGCCGCCCTGCCCGCCGCCGCCGCCGCCGCCGCCGGCCCCGTTCCCGGGGACGCCCGTGGCGCCGGCGTTCCCCGACCTGCCCCGCCAGAGGTTGCCGCTGACCGTCCCGCCGGTGCCGCCGGTCCCGTTCAGCCCGGCCGTCCCGCTGGCGCCGTTCTGGCCGGCGGTGCCCGGCTGCGCCGTGGAGGTGTCGTTCCCGGGTGAGCCCCCGACGCCGCCAGGCGTTCCGCCGGTGCCGACGGAGCCGCCGCTGCCCGCCCTCTCCCCCTCGGGGCCGCCGTTGCCCCCGGCGCCGCCGGTGCGCCCGCAGGTCGACGCGCCGCCCGCGCCGCCGAGCCGCGTGCCGGAGCCGTCGCAGCTGCCCGCCCCGCCTGTCGCGCCGTTGCCGCCCGCCGCCCCTGTCGCGCCGTTCGTGCCCGCCGCACCCGGCCCCGCGGCGCCGGCCTCCAGCCGGCTGTTCCTCAGCGTCACCGCCGTGCAGTTCACGCAGCGCATCGCGTGGTTCGACGCGCCGGCCAGCGTCGTGTCCGAGGTCTGGATCGTCAGCCGGTCGAGCGTCGTGGGCGTGTTGATGTTCTGGCCCTCGACCGCCGCGACGTAGCCGCCGGTCGTGCTCCCCGAGCGGATGACGGCGGAAGAGGCGGCCGACCGCGCCCAGCCGGCCGCCGCGTTGTAGCCGCCGTAGAGCGACACGCCGCTCGCGAGGCTGACGCGGCCGACGTACGTCCCCTGCGAGATGTAGACCTGCGTCTTGCCGGTCAGCACGGCCTCGTTGATGCCGCCCGTGACCGAGGCCTTCGGCGAGCGCTGCGTGCCCGGGTTGGCGTCGCTCCCCGTCACCGCCACGAAGATGGCGAGGCGCGCGTCACCGTCGATCCCGTCGCAGTTCGCGTCGACGAAGCGGTCGTCGGGCCGGTCCTCGTCGCTCACGAACGTGCACGCGTACTCGCAGCCGTTCGCGAGCGACCCGTCGAGGTCGTAGAAGCCCGGCAGGCAGCCGCCGAACGTGCACGCCCCGGCGCCGCACCCGACCGCCGCGTTCGGCATCGCCTCGGCGCAGTCAGCGCCGCAGCCGCCGCAGTTGGCCGGATCCGACGCGGTGTTGACCTCGCACCCGTCGGCCTCGTCGCCGTTGCAGCTCGCGAACCCCGCGTTGCAGGCGACGAGGTCGCAGGCCCCGGAGACGCACGCCTCGGAGGCGTTGGCGAGGTCGCACGCCGCGCCGCAGGCGCCGCAGTTCGCGACGCTCGTGCGCGTGTCGATCTCGCACCCGTTCGCCGCGGCGCCGTCGCAGTCCGCGAAGCCGGCCTCGCAGCCGGTGAGCACGCAGGTGCCGGCGAGGCACGTCTCGGACGCGTTCGCGAGGGCGCACGCGAGGTTGCAGCCGCCGCAGTTCGCCGGATCGCTCGCCGTGTTGACCTCGCAGCCGTCGACCGCGCTCGCGTTGCAGTTCGCGAACCCCGGGTCGCACGCGCCCATCACGCACGTCCCGCCGAGGCACGACTCCGCGGCGTTCGCGACGGCGCACAGCGCGCCGCAGGCGCCGCAGCTCGCGAGGCTCGTGCCTGTGTTGACCTCGCAGCCGTTCGCCGCCTCGCCGTCGCAGTTCGCGTACCCCGCGGCGCAGGCGCCGAGCACGCAGGCGCCGCCGACGCACGACTCGGAGGCGTTCGCGAGGGCGCACGTGGCGCCGCAGGCGCCGCAGTTCGCGAGGCTCGTGCCTGTGTTGACCTCGCAGCCGTTCGCCGCCTCGCCGTCGCAGTTGGCGTGGCCGGCGTCGCAGGCGCCGAGCACGCAGGTGCCGCCGAGGCACGACTCGGCGGCGTCCGGGAGCGAGCAGGCGATGTTGCAGCCGCCGCAGTTCGCGAGGCTCGTGCCTGTGTTGACCTCGCAGCCGTTCGCCGCCTCGCCGTCGCAGTTGGCGAACCCGGCGTCGCAGGCGCCCATGACGCAGACGCCCGCGAGGCAGGCCTCGGCGGCGCCCGGGTAGCTGCACGCGGCCCCGCAGGCGCCGCAGTTGGCGAGGCTCGACCCGAGGTCCGCCTCGCAGCCGTTCGTCAGGTCGCCGTCGCAGTCGGCGTGGCCGGCGTCGCACGCCCCGAACTCGCACTCGCCCGCCGCGCACGTCTCGCTCGCGTGGGCGAAGTCGCAGGCGACGTTGCAGCCGCCGCAGTGGGCCGCGCTGGTCAGGAGATCGGTCTCGCAGCCGGTCAGCGGGTCGAGGTCGCAGTCGGCGTGGTCCGGCGCGCAGCCGATGATGTTGCAGTTGCCCCCGTTGCAGAACGACTCGGTGTGCTCCTTGAGACAGCTCGTCCCGCAGGCCCCGCACGCCTCCACGTCGGTCAGCAGGTTGGTCTCGCAGCCGTTCGTGGCGTTCCCGTCGCAGTCGGCGTGCGGGGTGGTGCACGAGGAGACCGTGCAGACCCCGTCGATGCAGCCGGTGGTCCCGTTCGGCGAGACGCAGAGCTGGCTGCACGCGCCGCAGTGGGCGGCGCTGGTCAGGAGGTCGGTCTCGCAGCCGTTGTCCGGCTCGTCGTCGCACGCCCCTGTCCCCACGGGACAGCTGTTCGAGCGGCCGATGACGGGCACCACGACGTCGGGCGCGTGGGCGTCGCCCACGTCGGCCTCCACGGTCACCCGGTCGGCGGGCAGCGGCCCCGCGGTGCCGTTCGAGGTGAACGTCACCTCGAAGTAGAGCGCGCCGCCCGGCTCGCTCTGGGTGGGCAGCGACGCGACGGCGCGCGTCCACGCGCCCGGGCTCGATGGATCGGGCTCGTAGCGCACCGCCTCGACGGCGAAGTCGGCGCTGGCGATGCTCGCCTCGGTGAACGTGACCTCCTCCGCTGTCTGGTTCTCGACGCGGAACAGGCGCGTCCGCTGCCTGCCCGCGGGCACGGACTCGAAGTCGAGGACCTCGGGGCTCGCGCACGCGTCCGTCGGCCCTCCGTCGTTGAGCACGCAGAGCTCGAGCTTTCCGCTCGGCGCGCCGCCCGCGCCGCCGCCGCCCCCGCCGCCTGCGCCGGTGCCGCCCGCGCCGCCGCCGCCGCCGCCGCCGGTGCCGCCCGCGCCGCCGACCCCGGAAGGCCCCGCGGTCGTGACCTCCGAGCCTCCCGCGCAGCCGATCGCGGTGAGCGAGGCGAGCAAGGCAAGCAGGGGGATCAGGGGCGCCATCCGGGCGGCCAGCGGGGCGAATTCGAATTGCGGACGCAGAAAATTCCTGTTGCGCGCCATAAGACGAGTGGACCCGATGCGCCCTGGTGTGTCCACATGTCTCGCGCGCGTCGGGATGCCTGCATGCGCCCCTCAGGGCGCCTCGTTTCATCTCGAGATGCAGCGCGCCGAGACCGCACCTCGCGGCGCGCTGCGCAGCGTCACGCTGGTGGCGGCGGGGGCGCGTTGCGGTGACGCGTGCGCTGCGCTTGGCGTCCTCGGCGTCCTCGGCGGCTCGCGCCCGCCCGCGGCCAGCAGCGCGACGCTGCCGGGGCCGTGATTCTGTCCTGGAACTACGTCTCTCGGGGGCTCTCTCCGCCCTCGGGAGGCTGCATTGGATGGTGAGCTGTCCCACGATTCGAGGTCGACGCGCCGATGGATCCGGCGGCCTGCCTCGCGATGAGGCATTGATGACCGCGACGGAGGGCCTGCGCGGCGGGCGCGGTTGACAAGGAGCTCCATGCGACATTCGACCTCTGGGGTGCTCACGCTGCTCGCGCTCGCGCCGGCGCTCTTCCTGGGCTGTTCTGGCGAGGAGGCGCCGGGCTCGACGGCGGCGTCACCGACGTTTCATCGCGACGTCGAGCCGCTGTTGCAGGAGCACTGTATGAGCTGCCACTCTCCCGGGAACATCGCGCCGTTCAGCCTGACGACGTACGAGGCGGCGCGCACCGTGGCCGGCCTGCTCGCGCTCTCGACGCGGCAGGGCACGATGCCTCCGTGGGGCGCGATAGAGACCGACGCGTGCCAGCCGCCTCATGGCTGGAAGGATGATCTCCGGCTCACCGAGGGCGAGATAGCCACCTTCGAGGCGTGGGCCGCCGCGGGCAGCCCGGAGGGGGATCCCGCGGAAGCGCCGCCTCCGTTCGTCCCCGGGACCGGCGGGCTCGCCGGCGCCGAGCTGGAGGTCGCGCCGGCGGAGCCGTTCGTCGCGCGCGGCGAGGCCGACCAGTTCCGGTGCTTCGTGATGGACCCTGGGCTGACGGAGACGCGTTACATGAACGGCGCGTACGTCATCCCGGGCAACCGCAAGGTCGTGCACCACGCGCTCGTCTTCCTCGACGAGGAGGGCGAGTCCGCGGCGCTCGCCGACGAGCACGGCGGATACGATTGCTTCGGCGGCCCCGGGTTCTCGGGCCAGCTCATCGCCGCGTGGGCGCCCGGGGGTGTGCCGCTGGAGCTCGAGCCGAACATAGGCGCGGAGGTGCCTGCGGGCTCGCGGCTGGTGATGCAGGTGCATTATCACCCGGCGGGGGCGACCGCCGAGCCCGACACGACGCGCGTCCAGATGCGCTTCACGCAGGCCGTTCCGGAGTACCTCATGGGGGTTGCGCTGATCGGCAACTTCGAGTCGCCCCTTTCGGTGGGGGGCGGGCTCCTGCCCGGACCGGACGACGCGGCGGGCGTCGAGTTCCTGATCCCCGCGGGGGCGAAGGATCACGTCGAGACGATGCAGTTCCGGATGCCGGCGTCGGCGTCCTCCTCGGACGTCCGCCTCTATGGCGCTGGGACGCACATGCATTACGTCGGCAAGGACATGAAGGTTGCGCTCGAGCGCGAGGCGCCCGCCGCCGGCGAGCCTGCGGAGCAGTGCCTTGTGCAGACGCCGAGGTGGGATTTCTCGTGGCAGCGCGGTTACTACTACGACGCTCCCGTCGAGGACCTCCCGCGGCTCCGGGGCGGCGATCTGCTCACGATGCGCTGTATATACGACAACTCCACGAGCAACCCCTTCCTCGTGAAGGCGCTCAAGGAGCGCCACCTCCCGGCGCCGGTGGACGTGCACCTCGGCGAGGAGACGCTCGATGAGATGTGCCTCTTCGTCCTGACCTACGTGAGCAAGAACCAGTAGCGCTCGCGATCGTGGCTTGATGGAAGCTGGATGTCGCGGAGCGAGAGTGGCCCAGGGTTCCTGTTCAGGAAGTCTATCCAGGTCTGGGCAAGGCGATGCAGGTTCCGCCTTCACAGGCGCCCGAGCAGCAGTCCAGGTCGCGTCCGCACGGTTCGTCGGAGCGGGCGCAGCCGCAGATGGATCCGTTCGTGTTGCAGACGTTCGTGCAACAGTCGCCGTCTTCGCTGCAGAGCGAGCCGTCTTCGCTGCAGTCGGGCAGGCTCGTGCAAAGGCCGAAGTCGTCGCAGGTGCCCGAGCAGCAGTCGTCGTCAACGATGCAGGCGGAGGCGCCTTCGACGCAATCGGGGGTGCACTCGCAGGCGCCGAACTGCATGGGCGCGACGATGCCGAGGAAGGAGACTGCCATCAGATGTCTGATATTCACTGGCTCACCTCCGCACTGAGCTCGACCGCAGTCGATATCCTTGGGGAGGCCTTTGTTCGGACCGTTTGATCGATACGCATTGAGTCCCTCGTGGAGTGAAGGGCTGGACAGACGAGCCGTCCAGCCGGACGCAACGGTCCTACGCAAAGCAATCCGGATGCCGCGCGACGTTCAGAGGCGTTTCGAGGCGCCGTCCTCCGCGAGGAGCTCACCTCACCGGGGTCAGGGGCGCGCGCCGCGGTACCCGCAGTGATGACACGTGATGACACGTGATGACACGTCTCGATGGGCGCGCGTTATACTCACCGTGGCGAACGTCGCGGAGGACGCAGGAGGTGAGCGAAACCCTCGAATCGCGGGCCCTCGAGCGAGCGCGGCGGCGCTAGCACACGCACTGCAACGGGAGGCGGTGCGCGGTCCGGATCGCGGTGATCC
Organism: Sorangium sp. So ce1128; assembly: GCA_051717205.1. Taxonomy (GTDB): domain Bacteria; phylum Myxococcota_A; class Polyangia; order Polyangiales; family Polyangiaceae; genus Sorangium. The sequence continues at coordinate 10,144,120 of CP181432.1, read as the reverse complement.
GGCGTCGAGCGCGACGCTGGGGGGGCTTCCACGGGGGCGGGCACGTCGTCTTCGTGAAGAGCGGCGACGAGATCGCCGTCTACGCTGCCAGGATTCCTCCTCCAGCAGCTCCGTGAGCGATGCCTGGACATGGGATGGGAGAGGTGCGGGAGCGGGCGGAAGCGAAGCTCGGGGAGCACTGGTGCTCCTGGCTGCGCGGGCGCTTTCCATTCCTCCTGCCGCCCGGCACCCGCGCGTGCCGGGGGCGCTCCGGCTCGTGCTGTTCCACGATCCGGGCGCGTTCCGCCACGCTCTCGAGCGTGCGCCATGAGCTCCTGGCGCGACCTCGGTGCTCGACGAGGTCACGCCGCCGTGGACAGGCTCACTGAGGACTCGCGAGGCCGAGATTCTCGCAGCACAACGTGCCCGCCGTGGTGTTGCCATTGCAACCGCCGAAATACCGGTTCGACGTGCTCCCGTCGTAGCCGCAGTTGATCCAGTTGCAGTGGTTCCCCTGCGTGTCCTTGTAGGCACGCTCGACCGGATCCCACGTGGCGCTCGGCGAGCAGACACGCATCGGCTCGTTCGTCGTGCACGAGGTCGCCGTGGGCGCGGTCGACGCCGAGCAGCTGCCGCTCGAGGTACCCGAGTACTTCAGGTTGTTCGAGGTCCAGTAGTGGTCCATGGGAGCCTCGGCGTTCTCCACGCCGGTCGCCCCGGTGTACTCGTTGTTGGACGCGAATTCGGCGGCCGAGCACACGTGATAGCCGGCCTTGCACAGGGAGCTCGCCTGGGTATAGGGGACCGAGCCGGCGCAGCCGAACATCTTCTGGTTGTAGAACCGTTGCACGTGCTTGACGGCGTCGGTGTCCGCGCACCCGCCCGTGTCCACGGGCACGGCACCGTCGAGCTCGTCCGACATGAGGTCCTTCACGTCGTCGGCGGCCTTGCCGGGGGCGGCCCCGCCGTTCGCGAATGAGATGTACGCGAGATCGAGCTCCGGAAAGAACAAGATCCTCGTGTAAGAGCCCGCGCGGATCGCGCCGTTGTGGGTGTAGCCTCTGGCGAAGAGCTGCGGGCTGCTCGAGGCCACATACGACTTCCACGCATAGCTGTGGCTGTACCCGCTATAATCCCGCTGGCGCATCCTCTGGACGGCCGGAGATCGGTCGCGCATGAGGAGCGTCACGTACCGCGCGAGATCGTAGATCGTGAAGGCAAAGCCGCCGGCGCCGGTCGCGATGCTGTCGATCCCGTCATCCCTCAGAGTTGCGCCGTCCCCGTACAGGGGCGCTTCAATTTCCTTCACGACCCAGTTCGATCGGTAGTACCTGGGGTAATGGTGTCCGGCGGCCCAGACGGGGTCGGGGAAGAAGTGGGCGTTCCAGTAATTGTCGACGGCGGCGTTGCCGGTCGAGTACTCGAGCCCCGACGCCATCAGATCGCTCCTCCCCCACGCCCAGCCGACGTTCATCCCGTGCGGCTCGACGACGTACTCCTTCACGTACTCCGTGTAATCGTGTACGCCGGCAGGCAGCCACTTGTTGATGACCGCCTGGAGGATGCCGAAGTTCAGGTTTTCATAGTCCATGTAGTACTTGTTGGTGTTGGGGTCGATGTCACCATAGCAATCACCAAGGGTGCCATTCGGGTAATTGCCGGAAGCGACGTCAGGAACAATGGTGCCGATGAGGGACTCTCGCACGAGCTGCGGGCGCGTCTTGGTCTGCCAGTTGTTCGGCCAGTTGTGATCGTAGAGCTTGAGCACGTGCGAGTAGGCTCTGTCGTCCTCGTTGCAAACGTATCCGGAGCGGTGAGCGGCCACTTCCTTCAGCGTGATGTTCGCGCGATCGGTGCTGTCCGTGATGTAGTGATAGAAATAGTCCGGCGCGAGGCCCAGCGCGTCCGCGAGCGTGGTGTCCCACGACAGGTACACGGTCGGGTTGTTCTTGATGACGACCCCGGACTCGATCAGCTTTGACAGCGCCAGCGCCGTGATCGTCTTGCTGATGGATCCAATGTTGAAGACCGCGTCGTGCGGCATCGCCACCGGATTGACCGCGCCGAGCCTCGCCCAGCCTGCATGGCCCTTCGCGATGATGTGCTTGCCTGCGACCACCGCGGCGATCATGCCCGGGGTGTTCGCATTCCCGGGGGCGCCCGGCCAGACGACCGTGTGCTGTTCGAGGAGGGGCGCGAGATTGATGGCGTTGGGGTGCACCTGCGGGGGCGCGGCATGGCTGCTGGAGGCGACGAGTAGCGCGAGGCTGCCCAAGCCCGAAGCGACGAGAGGGGACGGAAGCTTTTTCATGATATTATCCTCGGGGTGAATTCGTGAACGCGATGGCGGTACCGCTGCCTTTAGCAATGGCCTTGCCAACGCGTCTCAAGCCTCGGGAGTGATTCCTCGCTCAGCATGGGTGCCCGCTCCCTCGCGGTCGCGGCTGCACCTGCTGGGGGTCGGCGTGGGCTGGGGCCCGGGCCGGGATGACGATGGTGCTTCGGAAGGCGTGGGAGCGGCGAAGGCCCGGACGGAGGCCGAGGTGAAACGAGGCGAGCGCGGCGAGCACGGGGCCGGCGCGCCGGCTGACACGTGGCGCCCGTGTGTCAGCCGGCCGGCGGCGCTGACACGTGGCGCCCGTGTGTCAGCCGGCCGGCGGCGCTGACACGTGGCGCCCGCGTGTCAGCCGGCCGGCGGCGCTGACACGTATCGGCCGTGCGGGGGCGGTGAGGAGCCTCGGGCACTCCGTTCCGGCGGGCCAGCCCTGCGGCGTGGACACGATGATGGGCTGCCGATGCACGAACGACGATGCCCGCGCGGCGCTGGGCGGCAACCTGATCTGCTGGGGCGCGACCCACAACTCGGCGTCGGGGAGCAACTGGAAGTCGGACTCGCCGGGCTGCGCGATCTGAACAACGGGTATTCGCACTACGTGCCCGACGGCTGCGGCATCCCAAGACGCTCCCGAACAACGCACGTGTCAGCGTTGGTGTCAGCGCCGAGCTCCGCCCATCTCCCGCCATTTCAGGGGATCTCCAGCCGGCCTCCCGCTGGCACGTGCGTTGCGAGTCGCGTCCGGCAGAGTGGGCGCCGACGCGCTCGCAGGTCTCGGAAAGGGAGATCCGAGATGCGCACGATGAGTGTCACCAAGGCTTTGCAGCTCCTTCCGCTGCTCCCCATCACCGCGCTCGCCGCGTGAGTGGGACGGCCGCTACGAGGAGTTTGGTCCTTGGATCGCGCTTGAATTTTCCGCTCCGACCTATCGCGACTCGGTACCACGATGCGCCGCCTTGTCCAATAAGGAGATTTTAGTCATGGCCCCCAAGATCACAATCGAGCCCAAAGAGAACAATCGACTCGTCTTCCTGCGCGTGGCCCGAAAGAGCGCCGCCGAGCCATCCCCTCACATGCTCGCGTTCCGGCTGCGCATCGACAACAAGGAGCCCGGAAGCGTGGAAGAGCACCTGCAGGAGATCGAGGTGAAGATAACGCGCGCCAAGCTCGATCAGGACAACCCGGCGCCGGTGGTGGAGAAATTCATACGGGACGTAGAGATCCCGGCGAACGACTCTGTGGACGTATACCTGTCAAGGGTCGAGAGCATAAAGCTCCCGCCGTGGCCCGACTTCCAGGCGGCCATTCGGGTCCGCTTCGCGTCCGGCTGGGTGAACGTCGCCGACCCTGCGTTGAAGCTGCTCTCTCCGCACAAGAGCCCCACTCCCGAGGCTAGCTATCAGTTCCCCGGCTCCGCCGCCGATCTGGGCGAAAACGAGTACTTCGTCTCGGGGAGCGCGCACACGGGAGGCGACCAGCACTTCGCCTACGACATCGGGGGAGTCGCCTGGGATCCCGTCAAGAAAGAACACGTTCCCACGCCCGGAGCTAGCGGCGAGGAGAACAGTCACTACGCCGTGATGGGCAAGCCTGTCTACGCGATGGCGGACGGAGAGGTCGTCAGCTTCACGAACGACGAGCCCGGCAATCCGGCGCCCGGAAAGCGGCTCATCCAGGCCCTGGGCGAGGCCGAGGACGACGGCGCGGTCACGACGGTGAGCACGGCACACCTCACGAGCACGCGGCTGGCGACGGCCGTGCGAACCGGCGCCGGGAAGCTCGAGATCCGTGTGTGGGACGCCCTTCCAGAAGACAAACTGATCACCCGGCGAGGCCTCTTCACCGGAGAGACCATCACCACGGTGGCCCTCACCGGGGTGTCCGGCTCGCGCCTGGCAGCGGTCCTGATCGCGCCGGACCAAACATGGAAGGTGGTCGTCTTCGACGTGTCGGCCAACGGCATGACCGTCACAGAAAAGGGCCAGGGGAATGTGGAGAGCGGAGCGAACGCCGCCATCGCGCGCATCTCCAAGAGCAGGATCGCCGTCGTGAGCTCCCTGGCAGGTGGCCAGCTTCGCGTCTCGACGTGGGACCTGTCCCCGGATGGAATGACAGTGAAGAGAGTCGACTTGTCGCAGATCTCGGGCTTCCCGCGGCTTGGTATATGCACCGTTGACGCGAACGAGAACGACTCTTCGGGCAGGCTCGTCACGGCCGCGAGGACCGCTGACAACAAGCTCATGCTCACGACCTGGGACATCGAGCCGAACGGCGCCGTCCTGTTCCGCGTCAACAAGGACGGCGGAAGCAGCATCGACGCCGCGCTTTCGTCGCGAAGGAACACGGGGCAGGTGGTGAGCGCCGTGCGCGACGGCGCGGGCGTGCTGCGCGTGGCGGTGTGGAAGGCGGACGCGAAAGGAAACCTCACGCAGATGGCGCAGGGCGTATCCGTCGAGGCCTCGGCGGTGTCCGTCGCGTGGCTCGGCGGCGATTACCTGGCCACCGGCGCGATCACCGCGAAGGGCACGCTGCAGATCCTCGTCTGGGAGTACAAAGCCGGCCCGAAGACGATCGGGGTGGTCGGCGAGATGGCGGGCGGCGCGGCGGGCCTCGTGGCGCTCACTCCCATGCAGGCGTCGCCCTTGCTCCTCGGGGCGGCGGCCGTGCGCACGCCCGCGGGCGTCGTCAAGCTGCACGTGTTTCGCACGCTCGGCGGCGGCGGCAATCAGTTCGTCCTGAAGCACGGGGACGAGACCGTGCTCTACGCGCATATGGTCGAGGGCTCTCTGAGCCCCGCCCTGTGCGCAGTCGGGGCGAAGGTGCAGAAGGGCCAGTTCCTCGGGAATCTGGGCAACTCGGGGCGTTCGAGCGGCCCCCATCTCCACATTCATGCGGTGGAGACGGCGAACTCCGCCTATCGGCCGCTGCCGTTCCACGGGGCAAAGGCCGTCCGACGCAGCGCCCTGCCGTCGCCCCCGCAAGAGCCCGCATTCGCGACCGTGGACGATCAGGGCTTCTACTGGGAAGCTATGGCGATCAAGCCCACCTGGTGAGAACGCCGTCCCGCCTCACTGCCCGGCGCTGCCAAGGCGTGGATCGCACCGCCGCTCGCCGGCCTTCGGCAGCGACCGCTCGGCGCGGTGGGAGCGGTCCTGCGCCTGCGCGTGCTATGCAAGGGCCCCGTGACCGCGGCCCATTACGTGTCCTTCGGGACCACGGTGCTCGGGACGGCGCCTGCCCCGAAGTGCTTCGCGCTGTTCCAGGACACGGAGGCCACACAGGATGTGACCGTGCGCCTCCTGAACCCCATGAGCGGCGAGTACCTCACGGGTGACGGCACGCCGGTCGATTATGCGGTGTGGCTGCTCGGGTGGGTGGTCGTCTGAGGACAAGCTCGCTTGCGGCGCACACGTTCATCTACGCTGGGCATGGAACGGACGACCGGATAGCCCCCCGTGGTGTACACTTGGATCACCGTGGCACCCACTCCGCCCAAGACCACCCAGGAAGAGCCCCTGAGCGTCCAGGCGAGCGGCTCGCGCTCCGCGAGGCCCACGCCGGGCCTCGTGTGCATCTTCTCCGTCGATGCGCCGCGCTGCGACGTCCTGCCCCTCCGGGACGGACACCTCGGCATCGGGCGCGGCGAGGGCGGGGTCATCGGCGATCCTCAGACCTCCCGCATGCACGCGAACGTGCGCTTCGACGGACGGCTTTGGGAGGTCGAGGACCTCGGGAGCCGCAACGGCACCTGGGTCGACGGGGAGCGCCTGGACGGCGTGCGCGCCGGCGCCGATCTCAAGGTCGTGCGCACCGGCTCCTCGGTGTTCCTGCTCCAGGCGGACGTGGAGCCGTTCCGGACGGGCGTCTCCAAGGTGCAAGGCACGCTCGTCGGCCCGGCCCTCGCGCGCGTGTGGGAGTCCATCGCGCGGGCCGCGGGCTCCCACGCCACATTGCACATCACCGGCGAGAGCGGGACGGGCAAGGAGCACGCGGCGAGGGCGTTCCACGAGTATGGCCCGCGGCGCGAAGGCCCGTTCGTCGCGGTCAACTGCGCCACCATCTCGGGGGACATGGCCGGGGCGCAGCTCTTCGGCTGGGTGAAGAATGCGTTCACGGACGCCAAGGCGGGCGGGGACGGGTACGTGAAGGCCGCGCACGGGGGCGTGCTCTTCCTCGACGAGGTGGCCGAGCTGGACCTCGGGGTGCAGGCCAAGCTGCTGCGCGCGCTGGAGGCCAAGGAGGTGATCCCGATCGGCGCGGCGCGCCCCGTGAAGGTGGATTTCGCGCTCGTCTCGGCGACGCTCAAGGATCTGCGCGCGCAGGTCGCCGCAGGCAAGCTGCGCGAGGATCTGCTCTACCGCATCGCGCGAAGGGGCGTCGTCCTCCCGGCGCTGCGAGAGCGGCTCGAGGAGATACCGTGGTACGTGGACGAGGTGCTGCGCAGAGATGCGGAGGCGGCCGGCGCGCGCAGCCAGGCGCTCGCGCCCCTCAAGGCACATGCCTCGCTGATCGATGCCTGCCTGCTGCGGGCGTGGCCCGGCAACGTGCGGGAGCTCCTTTCGGAGATCGAGGCGGCCGCGCAGGAGGCGCGGAGCGCGGCGAGCCGGTGGGTGACGGCGGCGCACCTCCTGCCCTCGGCAGGGCAGGCGGTCGCCCCGTCGCTGTCGTCCGCGCTGCCGCCTTCCTCGTTCCCGCAGCAGCTGCCGTACTCACCCGCGCTGCCGCCCTTGTTCGCGCCCGCGCTGCCGCCCTCGTTCGCGCCCGCGCCGCCCCCGCCGCAGGCCGCGCCGGAGGCGGCGCAGACGGGAGCGACGGCGCGGCGCGGGCTGTCGCTGCCCGCCGACGCCGTGATCGAGGAGGCGCTCCGCCGCGAGGGCGGGAACATCGCGCGCACGGCGCGGGCGCTCGGCGTGCACCGGACCCAGCTTTGCCGGTGGATCAAGCGCCGCCGCGCCGCGCCTCCGGGCCGCGCCGACACCAAGCCCTGAGCCGCCTCAGCCCGCCGGGCCTTCCGGCTCGGCGCCGCCTTCGAGCGCGCGCAGCCGATCGCGCGCGCTCTCGAGCTCGGCGCGCAGCCGCCGGATCTCCTCCTCGTGGCGAGCGTTCTCCGCGGCGAGCGCGTCGATATGCCGCTGCTTGCGCCGGAGCTTGTCCTCGAGGCGGCGGCGCTGGAAGAACTCCGGAACGTTGATGTCGCGCCGCTGCGCCTCGGCGGGCGCGCCGCGCAGATACCGGGTCAGGTGCTCGCTCATGCGCCACGGCGGCGCCATGACGAACCGGCACGTCTCGCCCCCGGCCGCGCGGCACGCGATCTCCGCGGCGATGAGCGGGATGCTGAAGCTCTCCTCGCACCAGCCGGAGGAGTAGCCCGCGTTCATCGCGCAGACGGGGCTCTCCGAGCGGCGCCCCCTCCGCACCCACGCGTCCGATTCGAACGAGAACGGGTGATCGTAAATGAGCAGGAAGTTCTCGTTGGGCACGGGCCGGCTCGCCGCGTCGATGTTCACGAACGCCCACCCCGTGTACGCGAAGTGCGTGGGGCCGAGCGAGAGCTTCTCTATCGGGTCCGAGATGCTGAACTTCTGATGAAAATGGCGCGCGTCGGCCTTGGCGCTCGTGTGCGCGAGGTCGAACAGGAAGTCGAAGGCGACCTTGCGGGCCTCGCCCTCGCTCCCCTCGTGATAGAACGACAGGATGAGGTCGACGAACTCGACCGACATCGAGGCGGCCCGGACCAGCACGTAGCGCTCGCCGGACACCTCGATGGTCCCCTCCTCGGGGCGCTCGCGCTTCTGCGCGAAATATGCGCGGGTGTACTGCTCCGCTCGCTCGAAGAGCGCGTGGAGATCAGGGGGTGCCGATACCGCTTTCGTGCTCATGGTGAAGGGATCCTCGGGTCGATGGGGCGGGGCGGGAGGAGTCGCGCGTCGGCCGCCTCGGCCCTTGAGACAGCTCCTCGAGGAGCGCGCGCGCCTCCTTCACGTCCCTCGTGTCGAGGCCCTCGGCGACCCGGGCGAGGACGCCCGCGAGCATCTGCTGGGCCTCCTCCGCGTTGCCCTGGACCCGCCAGAGCCGGGCGAGGCCCGCGGTCGCGCGGAGCTCGAGCGTCAGCGCGCCCTGGCAACGCGCGACGTCGAGCGCGCGAAGGAGGCAATCCTCCGCGGCCGTGTCGCTGGGCGCCGCGCGGCCGTGCAGGATCGCCGCCTTGAGGCGGTAGACCTCCGGCGCCCAGAAGCGCTCGGCGTGCTCGTCCATCGTCGCCTCGGCCTCGGCCAGGGTCGCGAGCGCGCGGGCCTCCTGCCCGACCGCGGCCCGGGCCTCGGCCTCCAGGGCGAGCAGGTGGGTCATCGACATCTGGGTCCCTTCGGCGCGCTGGTCCGCGATAGCCAGGCGCATCTCCTCCCCGACATCCTCGCGCTGCCCCCGCTCCGCGAGCGCCCACCCGCGCAGGATGGTCGCCACCTGGACGTAATGGCGATACTCGTGCCTCGTCGCGAGCGAGAGCGCCCTCTCCGCGTACTCGAGGGTAGTCCGCCGGTCCCGGCGGACCTGGTGGTGGACGGCGGCCAGCGACAGCGCGAGCACCACGGTGAACGGGTGACCCAGCGCCTCCGCGATCGCGCACGCGCGCCGGGTGGTCGAGAGCGCCTGATCCATCGCGCCGAGCGCCCAGAGCGTGATGGCCAGATAGGACAGCCCTTGGACCTCGAAGTCCCCGCCGTAGAAATAGCTGATGTCGTGGTGACGCGCGCGATCGTAGAGGCCCACGCTCGTCTGGAGGTGCTGCCGCGCGTTGCCGTGCTCGCCCAGGAACAAGCACGATTTGCCGAGCGCGTGGTGAGCGGCCAGCGCGGCCTCGGGCCCGCCCCGCTGCTCGGCCAGCGAGAGCAGGTCCTCGCCGAAGGCGCGCGCCGTCCAGTGCTCGCCGCGGCCGATGTGGAGCCGCCAGAGCCCGAAGAGCGTCACGATGCGCTCGTGGGCGTCCTCGTCTCCCTGGCAGAGCTCGAGGGCGCGAGAGAACGCGCGCTCCACCTCCGGCGCCGCGTCGCCGCGCGTGATGGCCAGCGCCGTGGCGAGGAAGATCTGCAGCGCGAGCTCGTGGTCCAGGCGGCCCTCGGTCCGCGGGGTCTCGGCGAGGAGCGAGAGCCCGCGCGCGGCGCAGGTCCCCGCGTCGCCCGGATCGCCCGCCCGGAGCGCGTGCTCCGCCGCCCGCGCGTACCACGCCGCCGCGCGATCCGGCGCCCTGCCCAGCTCGAAGTGCCGCGCGATCCGCGCCGCGCTCGCCTCGTTCGCCGCGTCGGGCTGTGCGGCGGCGCCGTCGGCGCGCGGCGGCTCGGCCCCGGTCCCCGGCGAGGAAGGCGCGGTGCCGCGCGGGGCCGCCTGCCGTTCCAGCCACCCGCCCGCGAGCCGGTGGCCGAGGGCGCGGCCGTCCGCGGTCAGCATCGCATACGCGCCCTCGCGCAGCAGCGCGTGACGGAACGCAAACTCCGGCTCTCCGGGCAGCTGGCTCGAGAGCCGCCGGACGAGCACCTCCTTCGCGACCAGCGACGCGAGGTGAGCGCCCGCGCGGCCGTGCGCGGAGGGCTCCTGGTCGGGCGCGCCCCCGTCCACGAGCGCCTCGACGGCACCTTGCCAGAAGACCTCGCCGAAGACGCTGGCCGCCCGGAGCACCCGCCGCTCGTCGGCGGGGAGGATCTCGAGGCGGGCCTGCACCATGGCGGCGACGGTCTCGGGCAGCGTGTCGCCGCGGCCCTCGGCCACCGCGCGGATGAGCTCCTCGAGGTAGAGCGGGTTGCCGTCGGCGCGATCGACAAGGCGCCCGACGAGCGCGTCGTCGGCCGCGGGCAGGGCGCCGACGACGAGCTGCGCCGCGGCGCGGCGGGTCAGCCTGCCGAGCCGCATCTCCTGGACGTCGTGCTCGGGCCAGAGGAGCGAGAAGCGGTCGTGGATCTCGGCGCGGGCGAGGCCCACGGCCATGAAGGGCCGGTCGCGCAGCGCGGCGAGCGCGGCGCCGGCGAGCTCGACGCTGGAGACGTCGGCCCAGTGCAGGTCCTCGAGGACGAGCATCAGCGGGTGGGCAGCCGTCTCGGCGGCGAGCAGGTCCAGGAAGGCGCGGCGGATCTGCTCGGCCATCATCGCCGGCGTGCGGCGCGCCGCCGCGAGCGCCGGGTGCGCGGAGGCGGGGAACGGCGCGGCGATGATCTCGCCGAGGAAAACGGCGACGCGCGCGCGCTCGGGCTCCGGGACGTGGCGGGCGACGCGCTCCTCGAGCCTGCGTCGCCGCTCCTGGACGGGATCGCCGGGGGGGGCGTCGGCGGCGCGCTGGAGCGCCGCGCCCAGCAGGGCATAGGGCGTGTTGGAGCCGAGCTCGTCGGCGTCTGCCGCCCAGACCTCGACGTCGCCGCGCTGGCGCACCCGGCCGAGCATCTCGTGGCAGAGGCGGGATTTGCCGATGCCGGGGGGCGCGACGACGAGCACGGCGCGCGCCACGGCCTCGTCGACGCACTGATCGAGCAGGTCGGCGAGCGTGCGCAGCTCGCGCTCTCGGCCGACGCACGGGCTCGGTTGGCCGAGCAGCAGCCGCCCCTCGCCGTCGTTCAAGGTGCGCCGCCCGACGAGCTGCAGGCCGGCAGGGGAGGCGCGGAGCTCGAAGCGGGCGTTCAGCAGGCCGGCGGTGACCTCGTCGACGAGGACCGCGCCGGGCAGCGCCCCCGGCGCCTCCACGAGGGCGGCGGCGCGATCGAGGATGGGGCCCAGCGGCAGGAGCCCGCGCACGTCGGTCAGGCCGCTGGCGAGGGCGATGGCGGCGTCGGGCAGGCGCTGGGCGACCTCGAGGGCGGCGCGCGCGGCGCGTCCTGCCTGATCGCGCGCCGCGCCGACGCCGCACCAGCGCGCCACGAGGGCGCCGTCGAGCAGGCGATCGGCCTGGCCGCCGAACGGCGCGATGGCCTCGCGCAGCGCCGCGAGCGCGTCGCCCTCGGCCCCGCCCTCGACGGGGAGCGTCGCGCTCAGCGTGTTGGGATCGACCGTGACCGTGGGCGGCGCGTCCCCGGCGGGGACACCCGGCGGCGCCGGGGCGGGCCGGACGAGCAGGACGCACGCGAGGCGCTGCTCGCCCGAGGGCATCGCGGCGGCGGCGGGGACCTTCCGGGGCGCGCCGTCGCCGTGCGCGTGCAGCAGGGAGGCGAGGACTGCGGCGCTCTCGCCGGCGGTGGGCCGCTGGTCGGGCGCCTTGGCGAGCAAGCGCGCGATATGGTCGCCGAGGTCGGCCGGGAGGCCTGCGCGGAGGGCCTCGATGCGCGGGGGCTCGTCGAGGAGGATCTTCGAGAACACGGCGAGCGGGGTGTCGCCGAGGAAGGCGGGGCAGCCGGTGAGGCACTCGAACAGGACGGCGCCGAGGGCGAACATATCGGCGGGCGGGCCGACGTCGCCGACGCATTGCACCTGCTCCGGGGCCATGTAGCCGGGCGTGCCGAGGAGCGTCCCTGTGGCGGTCAGGCGGCGGCCGAGGTGGGCGATGCGGGCGATACCGAAGTCGACCAGCTTGGCCTGCGCAGCGTCGCCGCCGGCGAGAACGATGTTGGACGGCTTGAGATCGCGATGCACGACGCCGCGCGCGTGGGTCGCGGCGAGCCCCTCCGCGACGCGGACACCGATCGAGATGGCCTCGCGGACGGTGACGGGGGATCGCGCGAGGCGCGCGGCGAGATCCTCGCCGTCGAGCCACTCCATCGCCAGAAAGGGGCGCCCGTCGCGCATTCGGCCGCTCGCGACGAGGCGGACGAGGGCGGGGTGGTCGAGCGCGGCGAGGACCTCTGCCTCCACGCGGGCGCGCGCGTGGAGCCTGTGATCGTCGGACGTCACCAGCTTGAGGGCCACGGGGGCGCCGCTCGTGCGATCCATCGCGCGGTAGACGGCCCCCATGCCCCCCGCGCCAACCTCACCCTCGATGACGAAGCGATCGGCGATGAGCACGTCCCGTGGCCCTCCGGGGCGACTATAGGCCAGGCGCGGCCCCGGGGCCAGCGCGCGGGGCGCGGGATCAACGCAGGTGAGGGGTGGCTCGCGGTGCTGGAATTCTCATTGCAACGCGCATGGGAGCGGAGTCCCGGAGGTGACTCCCCTGCTCAGACCATCGCTCGCGCGCTGCTGCCGCATCAGAGCAGGACCGCCCGAGTCTCCCACGCACGTGTGGTGGTCCGCGTCGCCGAGGCCGAGCAGAAGCGGGGTGACGGTGTTGAACCAGGGTCTTTTTCTATCGCGCGCGTCACGACAACCCAATCGAACGGAATAATCTATTGACCACGGTTTGCCGAGCTCGTCCACGCGCAGAAGCCCGGCCATCCAGGGCCGGACTTCTGGCGGGCGGAATCAGTGACTGGCTGACCCCTCGCCCGCTCCGAGCGGTGCTCTCCCGTACACGAGACGAGCCCAGAGCTGCGCTTTCGGCGAACAGGCGCGCTTTTACTCCTGCGCGCCGAGCACTGAAACGTCGAGATGGGCCGTATCCGAAGCGGGTGAGCGCCGCTCAGGCCCGCGGGCTTCGCTGCACGAGGTCGTCGAGGCCGAGCTCGCGCGCCTTGTCGGCGAGCGCCTCGATCTTCTTCTTGCCGTCGTCGTCGGTGCCGGGCAGGAGCGACGTGAGCATCCCGGACAGCGTGCCGTCCTTGGCCCTCGCGAGGGGCGAGGGATGGGCGACGAGCTGCTTCAGGTCCTCGGGGAGGCTCGCGCTGCCGTTCAGGTAGTCGCCGAGCAGGGAGCGCACCGTGGCGCTCTGATCGACCATGCCGTCGACCGACTGGCCCAGGGTGACCGCCTTGACGAAGCGGTCGAAGAACGCGCCGTCGCCGCCGACGATGTTGATCTTCGCCTGCTCGAACGCGCCCCGCAGGATCTCGGCCTGCGCCGGCGCGATCTCGGCCCGGATGCGCAGCGACTCGAGCTCCACCGCCCGCTCCTTCTCGAGCCGGAGGCGGAACTCCTCGTGCTCGCGCCCGACGCCGTCGAGCGCCTTCATGGCCGCCGCCTTCTCCGCCGTGCCCGCGGCCTCGGCCAGGAGCCGCTGCTTGATCGCCGTCGCCTCGGCGAGGCCCGTCTTCTCCATGGCCAGCGCCTCGGCCTCGCGCGTCCTCGCGGCCGCGAGCCCCTTCTGCTCGATGCCGGCGGCCTCGGCGAGGAGCCGCTCCCGGGCGACGAGCGCCTCGGCGCGCCCCTGCTTCTCGATCGCCTGCGCCTCCGCCTCCTTCACGAGCACCCGCGCGAGGCCCTGCTTCTCCTCGCCGACGGCGGCGGCGTTCATCTTCTCGAGCGCCACGCGCGCCTCGGCGAAGCCCTGCTTCTCTATCGAGCTCGAGCTTCCCGCTCGGCGCGCCCCCGGCGCCGCCGCTGCCGCCCGCGCCGCCGCCGGCGCCGCCCGCGCCGCCGGCCCCGGACGCCGTCGTGGTCGGGACCTCCGAGCCACCCGCGCAGCCGATCGCGGTGAGCGAGGCGAGCAAGGCAAGCAGGGGGACCAGGGGCGCCATCCGGCGGGCGGTCAGCGAGGCAAATTCGAATCGCGGACGCAGAAAATTCCTGTTGCGCGCCATAAGACGAGTGGACCCGATGCGCCCTGGCGTGTCCACAGCTCTCGCGCGCGTCGGACGCCTGGATGCGCCCGCGCACGGCGCCTTGTCTCATCTCGAGATGCAGCGCGCCGAGTGCGCACCTCGCGGCGCGCTGCGCAGCGTCACGCTGGCGGGCGCGAGCCGCCGTGACGCGCGCGCGGCGCTCTTCGGACCTCGGCGTCCTCGGCGGCTCGCGCCCTTCCGCGCCCGTCCGCGGCCAGCAGCGTGACGCTGCCGGGGCCGTGATTCTGTCCTGGAACTACGTCTCTCGGGGGCTCTCTCCGCCCTCGGGAGGCTGCATTGGATGGTGAGCTGTCCCACGATTCGAGGTCGACGCGCCGATGGATCCGGCGATCCGCCTCGCGATGAGGCATTGATGGCCGCGACGGAGCGCCTGCGCGGCGGGCGCGGTTGACAAGGAGCTTCATGCGACACTCGACATCTGGCCTGCTCACGCTGCTCGCGCTCGCGCCGGCGCTCTTCCTGGGCTGTTCTGGCGAGGAGGAGCCGGGCTCGACGGCGGCGTCACCGACGTTCCATCGCGACGTCGAGCCGCTGTTGCAGGAGCACTGCATGGGCTGCCATTCTCCCGGGAACATCGCCCCGTTCAGCCTGATGACGTACGAGGCGGCGCGCTCAGTGGCCAGCCTGCTCGCGCTCTCGACGCGGCAGGGCACGATGCCTCCGTGGGGCGCGATCGAGACCGACGCGTGCCAGCCGCCTCATGGCTGGAAGGACGATCTCCGGCTCACCGAGGAAGAGATAGCCACCTTCGAGGCGTGGGCCGCCGCGGGCAGCCCGGAGGGGGATCCTGCGGAAGCGCCGCCTCCGTTCGTCCCCGGGACCGGCGGGCTCGCCGGCGCCGAGCTGGAGGTCGCGCCGGCGGAGCCGTTCGTCGCGAGCGGCGAGGCCGACCAGTTCCGGTGCTTCGTGATGGACCCTGGGCTGACGGAGACGCATTACATGAACGGCGCGTACGTCGTCCCGGGCAACCGCAAGGTCGTGCATCACGCGCTCGTCTTCCTCGACGAGGAGGGCGAGTCCGCGGCGCTCGCCGACGAGCACGGCGGCTACGATTGCTTCGGCGGCCCCGGGTTCTCGGGCCAGCTCATCGCCACCTGGGCGCCCGGGGGTGTGCCGCTGGAGCTCGAGCCGAACATCGGCGCGGCGGTGCCCGCGGGCTCGCGGCTGGTGATGCAGGTGCATTATCACCCGGCGGGGGCGACCGCCGAGCCCGACACGACGCGCGTCCAGCTGCGCTTCACGCAGGGCGTTCCGGAGTACCTCATCGGGGTTGCGCTGATCGGCAACTTCGAGTCGTCCCTGGCCGAGGGGGGCGGGCTCCTGCCCGGACCGGACGAGACGGATGGCGTCGAGTTCCTGATCCCCGCGGGCGCGAAGGATCACGTCGAGACGATGCAGTTCCGGATGCCGGCGTCGGCGTCCTCCTCGGAAGTCCGCCTCTACGGCGCCGGGACGCACATGCATTACGTCGGCAAGGACATGAGGGTTGCGCTCGCGCGCGAGGCGCCCGCCGCCGGCGAGCCTGCAGAGCAGTGCCTTGTGCACACGCCGAGGTGGGATTTCTCGTGGCAGCGCGGCTACTACTACGACGCTCCCGTCGAGCAGCTCCCGCGGCTCCGGGGCGGCGATCTGCTCACGCTGCGCTGCATGTACGACAACTCCACGAGCAACCCCTTCCTCGTGAAGGCGCTCAAGGAGCGGCACCTCCCGGCGCCGGTGGACGTGCACCTCGGCGAGGAGACGCTCGACGAGATGTGCCTCGTCGCCCTCACCTACGTGAGCAAGAGCCAGTAGCGCTCGCGATCGTGGCTTGATGGAAGCTGGATGTCGCGAAGCGAGAGCGGCCCCACTCCGCGCATCCAGTCCCGCGCGTCAGAAACCCCGCCAGGCCTTCCGCTGCCGCACCCTCGCGACGACGATCTCGCCGAAACCGGCGCACACGCCGGCCGTATCGATGGCATGCGCCTGCTGCACGTGACCCTCGCCGCCCTCGCCGCCCTCGCCGCCCTCGCCACCGCTGTCACCGTTGCCCGCCCATCGACGAGCAACGTCACGCCCACGGAGCGGCAGCCGGTGCTCGTCGAGCTCTTCTCTTCCGAGGGCTGCTCGAGCTGCCCGCCCGCCGACGCCGTGCTCGCTCGTCTGTCGAAGGAACAGCCTGTGGCCGGCGCGGAGGTCATCGCGCTGGAGCTACACGTCGATTACTGGAACGACCTTGGTTGGAGCGATCCGTTCTCGAACGCGGCGTTCACGGAGCGGCAGCGCGCTTACATGGACGCCTTCGGGCAGCGCGGTGCGTACACGCCGCAGATGGTGATCGACGGCCACGCCGAGCTCATCGGTTCAAACGAACCCGCGGCCCGCGCGGCGATCGCGGCCGCAGCGCGCGAGCCGCGGGCGAGGATCGCGATCGCGAGGAGCGGAGACAAGGTGTCGATCGGTGGAGGGCCTGCCTGATGGAGAGGTGGCCGACCTGTGGCTCGCCATCACCGAAGACGACCTCTCCACCGCGGTGCCGCGCGGCGAGAACGCGGGAGAGACGCTTGCGCACGGCCCCGTGGTCCGATCGCTTCAACGCGTGCTGGAGATCAATCCGGGGACGCGAGGACCGGTGCAGGCAAAGGATGTGTCGGTGAGCGTGGAACCGACCTGGAATCGCGCCGCGCTGCGGGCAGTGGGGTTCGTGCAGCGGCGCGCATCGCGGCGAATCGCCGGGACGGGCGCGGCTTCGCTCAAGTGAAATTTCCTCGATGTGGCGCTCATCATCATGTCGTCGCTTCGTAGGGGGACCGTAGGAAGCCATGCGCGAAGACTCCGCAGCGCAGGTAACCGCGAAACGCCTGCTCTGCGTACTGCCGACAGCACTTTGCCGGAGGCATCCGGGGCGCTTCGGCACGCCGGATGCCTCACTCCGCGCCACCCAGCGACAGGGCGAGCCAGTCGTCGAAGCGCGTCGGCATGACGCGCGCGCTGTCGCCGGGGGTGAGCGACTGATCGTCGATCCGGACGCCAGAATAGGGCGCCTCCGCGTCGACGATCACGTCGCGATGGTCCTTGTTCGCGCTCAGATACTTGCGGACGAGCTCGGCGAGCGGGCGCCTCTCGGGACCGGCCACCTCGAGCGTGCCGTTCGTGGGCGCCCCGAGCGTGACATCGGCCAGGGCCTCGGCGACGTCCTCGGACGCGATCGGCTGCACGAGCGCCGGCGAGAGGCGGACCTGTTCAGCGCCAGCGCTGGAGCGCGCGATGCCGCCCATGAACTCGAAGAACTGCGTGGCCCGCAGGATGGTGTAGGGGATCCCGGAGGCCTCGATCAGCGCTTCCTGCGCCATCTTCGCGCGAAAATAGCCGCTGCCGAGCATTCGATCGGTACCGACCACCGAGAGCGCCACATGATGCCGGATGCCCGCAGCGGCCTCAGCGGCGAGCAGGTTGCGGCCCGAGATCTCGAAGAAGTCGAGGACCGCCTTGTCCTCGAACGACGGCGAGTTCGCCACATCGACCACGACCTCGGCTCCTGCGAGCGCTTCAGCGAGCCCTTCGCCCGTGATGCAGTTGACGCCGGTGGAAGGCGACGCCGCGACGACCTCATGGCCCTGCTGGCGGAGCCTGCGCACGAGCTTCGTCCCGATCAACCCGGTTCCACCGATAACCACGATCTTCATGTCTTTCTCCCTTGTCCATTGCGCGAGGGACCGGCGCCTTGCTCCTGTGGCCCCGCGCTCACCGCCAAGACGATGTGGGTCTAGCTCGTGTGACATGGGGCGAAGAATGTTTCTAGATCGGTCTCCACGCCGTGGCGGAGGTCCCGCCGACAAGCCGGTCCGCCGCGGGCGGCAGGCTCTTGCGCCAGAGCTCCTCGCTGTCGAGCCCGAGCTTGGTCGACAAGGACGACGTGGAGCGGACGAGGGTGCCGATCCACCGCCGCCGGTCGACGAGGACGACGTGGAGGCGGGCGAGGGGGCTGATCCACCGCCGCCGGACGAGGAGGAGATCTCGTGCACCCCGCCGGAGCAGGCGGTGCCGAGGACGAGGAGCGACGAGATGTGCTGGAACCGACGTCACGTCGGGCTGCGCGGGCGCGTCGCCGCGGAGCCGTGGGGCCTCGCGGAGCGCCGGCGCACGCGCAGGGCAGCGAGCCCTCCGACGAGGACGAGCCATGTGGGTGTACCCTGGATTCCGGACGCCATATGGCATTGCCAGTTACCGATGTCTATGCCCAGCGGGCCGCCGCCAGCGCCGCTCTGCGCGCCGGTTTCACCGGCGCTACCCCCTTCGCCCGTCCCGCTGCCATGGCCTGCGCTCGTGCTCGTGGTGCCGCCGCCGCCAGCTGTGCTGGCATCGCCCCCGCTGCCGCCAGCACCGCTGGCAGCATCTCCGCTGCCTCCGCTGCCGCTCACGCCACCGCCGCTGGCAGCATCGCTGCGGCCGCCGGCGCCGCTCACGTCACCGCCGCTGCCACTCGCGCCACTTCCGCTGATATCGCCCCCGCTGCCGCCAGCACTGCTGGTAGCCTCGCCGCTGCCGCCAGCACCGCTGGTAGCCTCGCCGCTGCCGCCAGCGCCACCCTCTCCACCGCCGCTGCCGCCAGCGCCACCCTCTCCACCGCCGCTGCCGCCAGCGCCACCCTCTCCACCTGCGCTCGGCAAGCATACGCCAGCCTGGCACACCCCTGTGCCCGGACGCTGCCCAGGAACATAGAGGTGCACGAGGGGGGACGGGTAGTACGCACTGCCGAGCGTGCCGCCCGCCATCAGAACGCGTCCATCATCCAGCCGCACCGCCACGCGATAGGTGAGCGGGATGTTCGAGGCTGGCCCCGGCGACCAGATGTCCCTCGCCGGATCGTAAAGCTCAGCCGTATAATCGAGCGAATACTGAACGTCCAGTCTGCCCGCCACGAGCACCCTGCCGTCGGCGAGGAGCACGGCCCCAGTCCCATACCGCCGGGCGGTCATCTCCGCCGCTGGCGTCCAGGTGTCGCTCGCCGGATCGTAGAGCTCGGCTGTCGCGACGGGGCTGCCCTCGGAGTTGCCCCCCACCACGAGCACCCTGCCGTCGTGGAGCAGCATGGCCCTATGCCCCCCGCGCGCGAAGCTCATCGAAGCCACAGGCGTCCAGACGTCGGCCGCCGGGTCATACACCTCCGCGCTCGCCACGTGGTCGCCGCCGCCCGTGACGAGCACTCTGCCGTCCTGGAGCAGCGTCGCCGCGGGATTCCACAGCCCCGCAGTCCCGGGCGCGACCAGGGTCCAGGCGTCCGCGGCGGGGTCATACACCTCCGCGGATCCGTCGCTGCCCCCCGTGACGAGCACCCTCCCGTCCTGGAGCAGCGTCGCCGTGCCCATCGAGTGATTCCGGAGCATGGGCGCGGCCGCCTCCCATTCGTCCGTGGCCGGGTTGAACCGGTCCACGCGGTCGCGACTGGCCACAAGGACCGTGCCGTCCTGCAGCAGCGTGGCGTACATGATCGACCGCACCACCGGCAGAGCCCCCCCGATGAGCTGCCATCGGTCCATGCTCGGGTCGTAGCGCATCGCCCTCCAGCGTGTGCCAGAGCTATCCTCCACCCCCATGACCAGCACCGTGCCGTCCTGCAGCAACGTGGCCGTGTGCGCGTGCTTCATCTCGTTCGGCATCCGCGCCGCGGCCTGCCAGGCGTCCGGCGTCCCCTCGACATCGCAGCGCGCGCCGTCCGGCTTCTCGGGCGCGGGCCCCGAGCACCCGAGCGCAGGATCGCACGCGGAAGGCTCGTGACAGCCGTCCGGCGGCTGGCAGCTCGCCGGGCTCGCTGCAACGCAGGCGCCCCCCTCGCACGCGCTCGTCGCGGAGCACACCTCGCCGTCGTTGCACGGGGTTCCGTCGGGCGCCGGGGTGCCGCCAGCGCAGGTGCCCGCCTCGCAGACGCCTCCCTCGAGGCACGCGTCGGTGTCGTCACAGGGCGTGCCCGAGAGCGGCGTACAGGCGCCGTCCTTCGTGGCCCCCGCGGAGGCCGCGCACGCGTCGCACGCACCAGCACAGGCCGCATCGCAGCAGACCGAATCCGCGCAGAAGCCGCTGGCGCAGTCGCGGCCGGCCTCGCAGGCCGCGCCGAGCGGCGCGCGCTCGTGGAAGAGCAGGGCGGAGGCCGTCGGCACCGGCGCGCCGGCGGGCAAGTCGGACGCGACCAGCCCGCCGGCGATCAGCACGCTGCCGTCGTGGAGGCTCGTCACCGTGTGATCCGCGCGCGCCATCGTCTCCGGCGGCTCCACGTCGAGGGGCACCCAGGCAGCCCTCGCCGGATCATAGACCTCCTGCTCGGCGCTGAATTCGCTGTAGTACCACAGGTCCACGGGGTGGCCATTTTCGTCGTAGATTCCACAGATGTACGACGCCAGGCCTCCCGTCAGGAGGACGCTTCCGCTGGGAAGCAGCGAGACGCCCAGGCCCCTGTCGTAGCCCCCGTCCGGGTAGCATTCAGGATACGGGTAGTAGAAGGGGTCATGCCCCGGGATCGCCAGCCAGAGATCGGCCTCGTGGAGGTAAAGCTGCGAGGGCATCTGGGACGAGATGTCGTATCCGCCCACGAAGAGGACATCGCCGCTGGCGAGCCGCGTCGCGCGGTATGTAGGGGACCATTCGACGGCCCTGGAGGTCGGTGTCCAGGAATCGGTCTCCGGATCGTAGATGTTGCCGCGGCCGTTGCCCACCGCGAGCACGCGGCCGTCCCGGAGCAACGTTGCGGTCGCGGCGGCCGCGCCGCTCAGCGATCGGATGGGAGTCCATGTGCCCGCGAGGTCATCATAGATGCTGCCCGCGAGGGAGCCCGACGCGCGGCCGAGCATCATCAGCTTGCCGCCCGGGAGGAGCACGGCGTGGGGCGCCGTGAGCGCCGGAGTCAGGGGCGCCCCCGCGCTCCACAGATCGAGATCCGGGAATAGACCCCGACATGCTCGCCGTCCGTCAAGAGCGCCAGTCCGTCCGGCAGGACGGCCGTCGCGGCGACCTCGCGGAGCGCGCTGGGAAGCGGCGCTGCGGGCGCCCACGTCTTGCTTGCCGGGTCGTAGAGCTCGGCCTCCCGGAGGAGCACGGTCCCGTCGCTGCCGTGGCCCCCCGCCACGAGCACCCGGCCATCCTGGAGCAACGTGGCCGTGTGCCCGCCGCGCGGGGTGATCATCGAGGGCAAGCTCTCCCAGGACGGCGCCCCGGCCGCCCAGACCTCTCCCGCTGGCAGCACCACCGCCGCGCAGGCCAGGCCAACGCCCAGTAACCAGCTCGATTGCATTCAGACCCTCCTTCGCCGCCGTCTGGTGCCTCCCGGTCGCTGATCGTTCAGCTCCTGGAGCCCCGTCGGGGCCAAGGCGCGCGAGGACCCTGCCAGGATACGGGCCCAGATCGGCGTTTTCGGCGAACAGGCGCGCTTCTACTCCTGCGCGCCGAGCACGGAAACGTCGAGATGGGTCCGTATCCGAGGCGGGTGAGCGCCGCTCAGGCGCGCGGGCTTCGCTGGGCGAGGTCGTCGAGGCCGAGCTCCCGCGCCTTTTCGGCGAGCGCCTGGAGCTTCTTCTTGCCGTCGTCGTCGGTGCCGGGCAGGTGCGACGTGAGCATCCCGGACAGCGTGCCGTCCTTGGGCCGCGCGAGGGGCGCGGGGTGGGTGACGAGCTGCTTCAGGTCCTCGGGGAGGCTCGCGTTGCCGTTCAGGTAGTCGCCCACCAGCGCGCGCACGGTGGCGCTCTGGTCGACCATGCCCTTGATCGCCGTCGCCTCGGCGAGCCCCGTCTTCTCCATGGCCAGCGCCTCGGCCTCGCGCGTCCTCGCGGCCGCGAGCCCCTTCTGCTCGATGCCCGCGGCCTCCGCGAGGAGCCGCTCCCGGGCGACGAGCGCCTCGGCGCGCCCCTGCTTCTCGATCGCCTGCGCCTCGGCCTCGGCGTTGATGCGCGTCACGTCCTTGAGGCGCGTCGCCTCGGCGACGGCGCGCACGTCCTTGAACCCGACGAAGCGTCAGTCGAAGATCGGCTTCACGTCGGCGCACTACCCGGAGACAAGCATGCTTCGAGGGTGAGCATCTCTTGGATTTCTGGCACCGGAGCATGTCTCCGGATGTCCCTGGACAAGGCTATGCCCCCTCGGAGTTCCGAATGGAAGCGATGGCCGACAGAGGCCCTGATAGGCGGATCTCCCTGGTCACCGCAGGCGCGGTCACAGCACCTGAAGATTTCCTGGATTATCGCTTCGGTGTTCCGACGCCACCGGTGCAAGGCCCGGCGCTCTCCGGCGCCTGCGCGCCGTTCCGGAAGGCCCGCACGAACCGGTCGATACGCGCATCCTCGGTCGAAAGGAGGCGCAACTGGCGGCCCCACGCCGACGCGACCACGGGCGCGGGCAGATTGGCGTAGGGGCTCACGAGCACGTAGGGTTGTCCCTCGGCCAGCGCGCGCAGCGTATCGATCTCGTCTTTGGGCAGGTCCGGCCGGTAGGTGATCCATATGGCGCCATGTTCCATCGAATGAACGGCGTGCTCGTTGAGAATGGGCGTGTCATAAAAGCCGCAGTTCTGCCATTCCGGCGCGTGGTCTCCACCCACGGGCGGGTTCTGCTCGTAGACGACCGGCCCCCGGACCTCGTTTCGGTGTCGCACCACGAACCTCTTCACGCCGCGAGGGGGCGAGGTATCCAGGGACAGGATCTGCGGCGCCCAGAGAAGGCCTATGACGCCGAGAAGTGCCGCGACGGCCGCCGCTCCGGCGGGGCGACGTGTCGGTTTGGATTTACTCCAGTTCCAGATGCGCTTGAGGTAGCCCTTGCTGATACTGTAGAACATGTACATGCCCGCGAACGCCATCAACGCCAGCAGGAACATATTCAAGCCCGATACGGCCATCCTCGCGAAGGCGCCCTCGCCCCGGGCGATCGAGAAAAGCCTCGTCTGGTAGACCAGTGAAGACCATGTTGTCGTGAGGAGGCGGGGCAGGGACTTGACCAGGAGGAAGGAGAGCAGCGCCAGGAAGGGGACGACCAGGAGGGTGTAAATGATGAATACTCGTCTGACCCAGGGCTTCAGCTGCGGAAGCCGGCTCACGCCGGGATATAACTTGGGGAATAGGCTCGCCAGAAACGGCCCCATCTGCGAGAAGAAGTCCGGAATGCCCGTGATGTCGGCGAGCGCCCAGTAGCCGTCCATCCGCACGTACGGCAAGAGCTGGTGGCCGATATTCGCGTTGATCAGCACCACCGCCACGAGCAGGAACTCCTGCCTGGTGACCAGGTAAACCGCCATGATGCCCATGGCGAAGATCAGGTGGAAGTAGAAGCCACCGAGGTCGGTCCGCACGCGGGCCACGCGGCTGAGCCGGTAGCTGTCGCTCACGTCGGTGTAGAACGCAGGGTAGACCAGATACAGTCCTACGCCCATCCCACGGGCCTTACCGCCGCCGTACCGCAGCGCGGCAGCATGACCGAACTCGTGGAAAACACCTGACACGGCCATGACGCCCACCACGACGAGCAACGCCCACGGCCGGTAGAAAAGATCGAGAAAGCTGCCAGCCACCCCGTGGACGAAGTACAGCCAACCGTGGGTGATCGCTGCCGCTACCAGGACCGGAATCAAGACCGGCCGGGCATAAAGCACCTGCAGCACGGCGGCGATGGGCTCGATGATGTGTGGACCGATCACCTGCTTGCGGAACTTGAGCCGGAGCGACGACCGGGGCTCTCGACTGCCGGAGACGCCTTCGTGCGGCGCGACAGACCCAGCCATGGGAGCCATGAGCCCTAACGGGACGAGCTTGGTCTGGATGAGCTCGCGCACGTTGCCGGCCGTCACCAGCCAGGGGGTCGACGCGGTGACCCGCTCGGCGATCTCTTCATGCGTGCGCTGGCCGTCGGCGTGTTCAGCGATGCGGTAGAGCAGCTCCGTGACCTGGATGAACTGGCCGTCACGTTGGATAAGCCACTGCCGATCCTTGAAGCCTGTGCCCTTCATCTCACCGATGAGCTCGACGCTCGGCGCGAGTCCGGGGCGCTCGTCTGCCTGTACCAGGGTGGTAAGCTGGTCTGCGGTGCGCGACGCAGCGCGCGCGGCGTCACCGTCTTGGCATGAGAGTACGCCCATGTCGGTCATCGTCATGTCCTCTACAAAGCGGAGAATGGCGTGGCGGACCTGAGCCCGGCACGCCACGCTCGGATCACTCCATAGGCGATGTCCCGGGAGGGCTCGTCCGAGCGTGCGTCATCGAACTTTAACGCCGAGAGTGGCGTGGCGGACCTGAGCCCGACACGCCACTCTCGAATCGATCCATAGGCGCTCTCCCAGGAGGCCTCATCCTGGGCGTGCGCTACTTCAGTAGTCCTTCTTGTCGTCGTCGTCCTCGTTGTCCTGATCAACATCCTTCTCGATCATGCAGTCTTGATAGGCCTCCTCAGCCTCGGCCTCGGAATAATCCGAATAGTTGACGAGGGCAAAAGCCAGCTGCCAGCAGTCGATTTCTGCAAGGTTGGACTGGTTGATCTGGACGTCCTCGCTATCTTTGACCACTGCCACGTTGGTCTGGTCGCCGATGGTCGGGCTAAAAGTAAACATATCCATCATCTCGCGCTCGGGCAGCGTCAGCGCGGTCTGATTCACGAGGTCCTCCGAGCGAAGCGACATCTTGGCAATCATTTGATACCTCCAATGGCGTGCAGTACTGCGTACTGAAAAATGTTGATCGAACACTCACAGCCTCAGGGCTGTGGAAGTTGCTGACTTCGGGTGATGCGGTTTGCACGTGCTGGGCCAGCGGTGCAATTGGCCTTTGTCAGCGTGTGCTGAAGCAGTGTCGCGACGGATCAGCCAGGCACGACGCTCCGGCCTCGGCGCATCACTCCGGGGGACGAGTCATTCGGATCGATCAGTCAACAACGGTACTCGTCAGCCCCCGTCGTAACTCCCGCGAGCATCGAAGAGCAGTCCGGACGCACCTGGGCGGCGGTTCTCCCACCAGGCGAGTCACTGCAGATCCCGAAGAATCCCCGAAGAATCCGCAGTATGGAGATCGTTGGATACATGCTTGACGGAATTGGTCGTGCACGCATCGGAAACAAGGCGCTGACCCGGACGGACCCACGCAACCGCCGGGACGAACGGAGTGCAGCGAGGACAGCGTAAATATTCTACACGCCGGTCGATTCTGGGATATTCAGATTCGCCCATTTCGAAAGTTTTGGTCCGTGTCCGACGACATCGTCATTGCCAGAGACATATTCGGCTCGCCTGAGAGTTCCGGCATGCACGATGTTCTATATCAGACGTGAGCAGAGCGCGCACAGTCAGGGACCCGAGCCTTTGCACATGTGCGGTCTGAGGGCATGGGCGGCGATACGTTCGAGATAGCCGTTGGGCCATGGCTTCGGCCGAGGCGCAGGTGCGGTGCAGACATGGAGAGCCGTTGTAGGTGCTGGCCACCCTGCTAGGGCGGTAGGAGGAAGCCGTGGCGAAATGCGTCCCCTGATCAGCTCAGTGTTCGGCGGGATGGACAGATCGTGGATGGGCGTTGTGTCACTGCGGCCGGCGCGGACGAAAGCCCTGACAACCGGAGGCCGGAGCGGGCTCGACGTTCGGTCCAATCTCGGCGTCTCAGGCGAACAGGCGCGCTTCTCCTCCTGCGCGCCGAGCACGGGAGACGTCGAGATGGGCCCGTATTCGAGGCGGGCGAGCGCCGCTCAGGCGCGCGGGCTTCGCTGGGCGAGGTCGTCGAGGCCGAGCTCCCGCGCCTTTTCGGCGAGCGCCTGGAGCTTCTTCTTGCCGTCGTCGTCGGTGCCGGGCAGGTGCGACGTGAGCATCCCGGACAGCGTGCCGTCCTTGGGCCGCGCGAGGGGCGCGGCGTGGGTGACGAGCTGCTTCAGGTCCTCGGGGAGGCTCGCGTTGCCGTTCAGGTAGTCGCCGACCAGCGCGCGCACCGTGGCGCTCTGGTCGACCATGCCGTTGACCGACTGGCCCAGGGTGACCGTCTTGACGAAGCGGTCGAAGAACGCGCCGTCGCCGCCCACGATGTTGATCTTCGCCTGCTCGAACGCGCCCCGCAGGATCTCGGCCTGCGCCCGCGCGATCTCGGCGCGGATCCGCAGCGCCTCGAGCTCCACCGCCCGCTCCTTCTCGAGCCGGAGACGGAACTCCTCGTGCTCGCGCCCGACGCCGTCGAGCGCCTTCATGGCCGCCGCCTTCTCCGCCGTGCCCGCGGCCTCGGCGGAGCATGTCTCCGGATGTCCCTGGACAAGGCTATGCCCCCTCGGAGTTCCGAATGGAAGCGATGGCCGACAGAGGCCCTGATAGACGGATCTCCCTGGTCACCGCAGGCGCGGTCACAGCACCTGAAGATTTCCTGGATTATCGCTTCGGTGTTCCGACGCCACCGGTGCAAGGCCCGGCGCTCTCCGGCGCCTGCGCGCCGTTCCGGAAGGCCCGCACGAACCGGTCGATACGCGCATCCTCGGTCGAAAGGAGGCGCAACTGGCGGCCCCACGCCGACGCGACCACGGGCGCGGGCAGATTGGCGTAGGGGCTCACGAGCACGTAGGGTTGTCCCTCGGCCAGCGCGCGCAGCGTATCGATCTCGTCTTTGGGCAGGTCCGGCCGGTAGGTGATCCATATGGCGCCATGTTCCATCGAATGAACGGCGTGCTCGTTGAGAATGGGCGTGTCATAAAAGCCGCAGTTCTGCCATTCCGGCGCGTGGTCTCCACCCACGGGCGGGTTCTGCTCGTAGACGACCGGCCCCCGGACCTCGTTTCGGTGTCGCACCACGAACCTCTTCACGCCGCGAGGGGGCGAGGTATCCAGGGACAGGATCTGCGGCGCCCAGAGAAGGCCTATGACGCCGAGAAGTGCCGCGACGGCCGCCGCTCCGGCGGGGCGACGTGTCGGTTTGGATTTACTCCAGTTCCAGATGCGCTTGAGGTAGCCCTTGCTGATACTGTAGAACATGTACATGCCCGCGAACGCCATCAACGCCAGCAGGAACATATTCAAGCCCGATACGGCCATCCTCGCGAAGGCGCCCTCGCCCCGGGCGGTCGAGAAAAGCCTCGTCTGGTAGACCAGTGAAGACCATGTTGTCGTGAGGAGGCGGGGCAGGGACTTGACCAGAAGGAAGGAGAGCAGCGCCAGGAAGGGGATGACCAGGAGGGTGTAAATGATGAATACCCGTCTGACCCAGGGCTTCAGCTGCGGAAGCCGGCTCACGCCGGGATATAACTTGGGGAATAGGCTCGCCAGAAACGGCCCCATCTGCGAGAAGAAGTCCGGAATGCCCGTGATGTCGGCGAGCGCCCAGTAGCCGTCCATCCGCACGTACGGCAAGAGCTGGTGGCCGATATTCGCGTTGATCAGCACCACCGCCACGAGCAGGAACTCCTGCCTGGTGACCAGGTAAACCGCCATGATGCCCATGGCGAAGATCAGGTGGAAGTAGAAGCCACCGAGGTCGGTCCGCACGCGGGCCACGCGGCTGAGCCGGTAGCTGTCGCTCACGTCGGTGTAGAACGCAGGGTAGACCAGATACAGTCCTACGCCCATCCCACGGGCCTTACCGCCGCCGTACCGCAGCGCGGCAGCATGACCGAACTCGTGGAAGACACCTGACACGGCCATGACGCCCACCACGACGAGCAACGCCCACGGCCGGTAGAAAAGATCGAGAAAGCTGCCAGCCACCCCGTGGACGAAGTACAGCCAACCGTGGGTGATCGCTGCCGCTACCAGGACCGGAATCAAGACCGGCCGGGCATAAAGCACCTGCAGCATGGCGGCGATGGGCTCGATGATGTGTGGACCGATCACCTGCTTGCGGAACTTGAGCCGGAGCGACGACCGGGGCTCTCGATTGCCGGAGACGCCTTCGGGCGGCGCGACAGACCCAGCCATGGGAGCCATGAGCCCTAACGGGACGAGCTTGGTCTGGATGAGCTCGCGCACGTTGCCGGCCGTCACCAGCCAGGGGGTCGACGCGGTGACCCGCTCGGCGATCTCTTCATGCGTGCGCTGGCCGTCGGCGTATTCAGCGATGCGGTAGAGCAGCTCCGTGAGCTGGATGAACTGGCCGTCACGTTGGATAAGCCACTGCCGATCCTTGAAGCCGGTGCCCTTCATCTCACCGATGAGCTCGACGCTCGGCGCGAGTCCGGGGCGCTCGTCTGCCTGTACCAGGGTGGTAAGCTGGTCTGCGGTGCGCGACGCAGCGCGCGCGGCGTCACCGTCTTGGCATGAGAGTACGCCCATGTCGGTCATCGTCATGTCCTCTACAAAGCGGAGAATGGCGTGGCGGACCTGAGCCCGGCACGCCACGCTCGGATCACTCCATAGGCGATGTCCCGGGAGGGCTCGTCCGAGCGTGCGTCATCGAATTTCAACGCCGAGAGCGGCGTGGCCGACCTGAGCCCGACACGCCACTCTCGAACTATAGGCGATCTCCCAGAAGGTCTCAGCGCGGGGGTTCGCTGCTTCCGTCGTACTTCTTGTCCTCCTTGTCGTCGTCCTCGTTGTCCTGATCAACATCCTTCTCGATCATGCAGTCTTGATAGGCCTCCTCAGCCTCGGCCTCGGAATAATCCGAATAGCTGACGAGGGCAAAAGCCAGCTGCCAGCAGTCGATTTCTGCAAGGTTGGACTGGTTGATCTGGACGTCCTCGCTATCTTCGACCACTGCCACGTTGGTCTGGTCGCCGATGGTCGGGCTAAAAGTAAACATATCCATCATCTCGCGCTCGGGCAGCGTCAGCGCGGTCTGATTCACGAGGTCCTCCGAGCGAAGCGACATCTTGGCAATCATTTGATACCTCCAATGGCGTGCAGTACTGCGTACTGAAAAATGTTGATCGAACACTCACAGCCTCAGGGCTGTGGAAGTCGCTGACTTCGGGTGATGCGGTTTGCACGTGCTGGGCCAGCGGTGCAATTGGCCTTTGTCGGCGTGTGCTGAAGCAGTGTCGCGACGGATCAGCCAGGCACGACGCTCCGGCCTCGGCGCATCACTCCGGGGGACGAGTCATTCGGATCGATCAGTCAACAACGGTACTCGTCAGCCCCCGTCGTAACTCCCGCGAGCATCGAAGAGCAGTCCGGACGCACCTGGGCGGCGGTTCTCCACCAGGCGAGTCACTGCAGATTCCGAAGAATCCCCGAAGAATCCGCAGTATGGAGATCGTTGGATACATGCTTGACGGAATTGGTCGTGCACGCATCGGAAACAAGGCGCTGACCCGGACGGACCCACGCAACCGCCGGGACGAACGGAGTGCAGCGAGGACAGCGTGAACATTCTACACGCCGGTCGATTCTGGGATATTCAGGCTCGCCCATTTCGAAAGTTTTGGTCCATGTCCGACAACATCGTCATTGCCAGAGACATATTCGGCTCACCTGAGATTTCCGGCATGCACGATGTTCTATATCAGACGTGAGCAGAGCGCGCACGGTCAGGGGCCCGAGCCTTTGCACATGTGCGGTCTGAGGGCATGGGCGGCGATACGTTCGAGATAGCCGTTGGGCCATGGCTTCGGCCGAGGCGCAGGTGCGGTGCAGACATGGAGAGCCGTTGTAGGCGCTGGCCATCCTGATAGGGCGGTAGGAGGAAGCCGTGGCGAAATGCGTCCCCTGATCAGCTCAGTGTTCGGCGGGATGGACAGATCGTGGATGGGCGTTGTGTCACTGCGGCCGGCGCGGACGAAAGCCCTGACAACCGGAGGCCGGAGCGGGCTCGACGTTCGGTCCAATCTCGGCGTCTCAGGCGAACAGGCGCGCTTCTCCTCCTGCGCGCCGAGCATGGAAGACGTCGAGATGGGCCCGTATTCGAGGCGGGTGAGCGCCGCTCAGGCGCGCGGGCTTCGCTGCGCGAGGTCGTCGAGGCCGAGCTCCCGCGCCTTTTCGGCGAGCGCCTGGAGCTTCTTCTTGCCGTCGTCGTCGGTGCCGGGCAGGAGCGACGTGAGCATCCCGGACAGCGTGCCGTCCTTGGGCCGCGCGAGGGGCGCGGGGTGGGTGACGAGCTGCTTCAGGTCCTCGGGGAGGCTCGCGTTGCCGTTCAGGTAGTCGCCGACCAGCGCGCGCACCGTGGCGCTCTGGTCGACCATGCCGTCGACCGACTGGCCCAGGGTGACCGCCTTGACGAAGCGGTCGAAGAACGCGCCGTCGCCGCCCACGATGTTGATCTTCGCCTGCTCGAAAGCGCCCCGCAGGATCTCGGCCTGCGCCCGCGCGATCTCGGCGCGGATCCGCAGCGCCTCGAGCTCCACCGCCCGCTCCTTCTCGAGCCGGAGGCGGAACTCCTCGTGCTCGCGCCCGACGCCGTCGAGCGCCTTCATGGCCGCCGCCTTCTCCGCCGTGCCGGCGGCCTCGGCCAAAAGCCGCTGCTTGATCGCCGTCGCCTCGGCGAGCCCCGTCTTCTCCATGGCCAGCGCCTCGGCCTCGCGCGTCCTCGCGGCCGCGAGCCCCTTCTGCTCGATGCCCGCGGCCTCCGCGAGGAGCCGCTCCCGGGCGACGAGCGCCTCGGCGCGCCCCTGCTTCTCGATCGCCTGCGCCTCCGCCTCCTTCACGAGCACCCGCGCGAGGCCCTGCTTCTCCTCGCCGACGGCGGCGGCGTTCATCTTCTCGAGCGCCACGCGCGCCTCGGCGAAGCCCTGCTTCTCTATCGAGCTCGAGCTTCCCGCTCGGCGCGCCCCCGGCGCCGCCGGTGCCGCCCGCGCCGCCGGTGGGAGCTCGGGCGCGATCTCGGACGCCCTGGGGACGAGGTCTGGCAGATGCCAGTTCCGGTGCTTCGTGATGGACCCCGGGCTGACGGAGATGCGTTACATGAACGGCGCGCACGTCATCCCGGGCAACCGCAAGGTCGTGCACCACGCGCTCGTCTTCCTCGACGAGGAGTACCTCATGGGGGTTGCGCTGATCGGCAACTTCGAGTCGCCCCTGGCCGAGGGGGGCGGGCTCCTGCCCGGACCGGACGACGCGGAGGGCGTCGAGTTCCTGATCCCCGCGGGCGCGAAGGATCACGTCGAGACAATGCAGTTCCGGATGCCGGCGTCGGCGTCGTCCTCGGAAGTCCGCCTCTACGGCGCCGGGACGCACATGCATTACGTCGGCAAGGACATGAAGGTCACGCTCGCGCGCGAGGCGCCCGCCGCCGGCGAGCCTGCGGAGCTGTGCCTTGTGCACACGCCGAGGTGGGATTTCTCGTGAAGGCGCTCAAGGAGCGGCACCTCCCGGCGCCGGTGGACGTGCACCTCGGCGAGGAGACCCTCGACGAGATGTGCCTCGTGGCCCTTACCTACGTGAGCAAGAACCAGTAGCGAGATCCAGGACACAGGCGGGGGCCGCGATCGTGCGCCCCTCGCGACACCGCTCTCTCGCGCGGCTGCCCCATCGCTGCCGCGCGCAGGCCGCTGCGCGCGGAGGCCGCCGCGTCCGGCTCACCCGACCAGCTGCTCGCTCAGCTTCCACAGCCCTCTCGCGAGCGCGTCGTCCTGCGCCAGCTTCGACACGGAAGCGACCTTGAGGTCATAGAAATACTCGCCGTTGAACGTCGCGGCCTCGGGGCTCGTCGCGAGCCACACGAGGGTCTCCGCCCCCTTCTCCGGGGAGCGCGCGAGCAGCCTGCCGGCGTGCTCGACGAGCCACGTCGTCACGGGGCCGCTCTTGCCGAGGAAGCCGCGGGCAAAGCCCGTGTGCACGAACCCGGGATGATAGCAGTTCGCGGTGGCGCCCGACCCGGCGAGGCGGCGGGCGAGCTCGCGCGTGAACAGGACGTTCGCGAGCTTCGAGTCGCTGTACGCGCGCATGCCCGCGCGCCCGTCGCGCTTCGCGATCGTGGCGAGGTCCACCTTCCCCACCCGGTGCCCGCCGCTCGAGGTGCTGACCACCCGCGCGCCGGGCGTCTTCTGCAAGAGGTCCAGGAGCCGCGTCGTCAGCAGGAAATAAGCGACGTGGTTCAGCGCGAACGTCATCTCGATGCCGTCGGCGCTGAGCCTGCGCTCCTTGAAGTAGGCACCCGCGTTGTTCACCAGCACGTCCAGCCGGTCGTGCTTCGCGCGGAACGCATCGGCGACCGCGCGGACGTCGGCGAGCCTCGACAGGTCGCCGAGCAGGAACTCGATACGGTCGTTGCCGCTCGCCGCCGCGAGCTCCGAGACGACGCGCTCGCTCTTCTCCTTGCTCCGCCCGACGAGCACGAGCGTCGCGCCCCGCCTCGCGAACTCCAGCGCTGCCGCCTTGCCGATGCCCTCCGTCGCGCCCGTCACCAGAAAGACCTTGCCCTCGAGATCCTTCGCCATCGCCTCTGCTCCTCCTCCACCCTCGCCCGACGCGCCGGCCGCGCAATCGCGTGAGGCCCGCGGAGCGCAATGCATCACTTCGCCGCCAGAGAGTCAATCCTCGCCGCGCGGGGCAGGCCCGCTCCGCCTCGCGCGCCGGCCAGCGTGCCAGCGAGGCCGCCGGGGCCATGTACGGAGATTGGCGTTGTTCCAGAAGCCGCGTTCGCCGTCGCTGCCGTCGTGTCCGGTAGAGCACCGCCGAAATTCGATTCCAAGCTGTCAACGTTGCGCAATCGCGCGGTACATGCCGGCGAGTATCCGACCGCTGAAGGAGCTCCAACCATGCGCTCTCGCATCGACGTCGGCCCACTCGTGCCCCGTGGGCGCGAAACCCACGTTCAAGGCGGCGAGAAAGGGCCGAAGAAGCCTGCGATCAGCGTCAGAGCGCCCGCTCCATCGACGAGGCCCACATCCATCCCGTCGAGCGGGGGCATGCCAGCGCCCTCGACGCGCCAGAGAAAGTGCACGAGGCCGTGTGCCTCGAGCGCCCCGCTGGCCGGCACGAGGGTCGCCTCCGGTAAAGCCGACTGGAACGCTGCGATGGTCCCGTCGAGGCCGGGCCGCCCCGTGACGTCGGCGGTCGGGTCGACGTAGCGCGCGCTGTCCGCCCAGCACTGCTCGATCAGCGCCGCGCGCCCCTCCTCGCCTTCCATCCACGCCTGCTGGTACGCACGGATCACCGGCGAGGTCGACGCCGGATCGGAGGGCGGCGGAGCGGCGAGCGCGAGCCAGGAGGCAAGCCCCTCCTCCCCGACGGCCCCGAAGAGCACGCTCAACTCGTCGTTTCGCCGCACCTGCACGCGGAACACGTCGTGGTGTGAGTCGACCCTGGATTCGATGGTCCAGGGCCCGCCGTCGAGCAGCGCTCGGGGCGCGTCGGCCGCGTCGCTCCGCCCCTGCGCGTCGACGTAGAACGCCTGCGGCCCGAGGTGCGCCGCCAGCGTCGCCTCGTCGCCGTCGGACAGCGCTCGCGTCAGCGCGTCGACCAGCGGCGCCGCCAAGGGGTTCGGCCCTGAGGCGGGCGTGCCGCCCCCCTGTCCCGCGGACCCGCCTGAACCGCCCGAGCCGTCTGGCGCTCCGCCGCCACCCGTCGTGCCGGCGCTGGTGCCGCTCGCCGCGCCTGCGCCGCTCGCGCTGCCGTCGTCGCCGCAGGCGGGCTGCAAACCGAGAAGCGTGAGCGCGCCGATCACGGCAGCGCGCGAGCGTCCTGTCCAGAACCCGAGACTCCTCTGCTTGTTCTTCACGACGTGCATCTCCATGCCCCTCGCCGCGGGCGCTCCGTGCGCGCCGCCGTCGGGGGGCGACGCCCAACCCGTGACATCGGCGCGCGGCGCGCGCTCTCGCCTTCGGCCGGGCGGGGGGCTCCCTGGAGCGCGCCGGGGTGCTCGGAAAAAAATCTACAATCACCGGCGCGCGCGAGTGCCCATGATGCGCGCATGACCCGACATGACAGCCACGCTTTTCATCTCTCCGGCACCTACGTGCAGCTCCTCGACGGCGGCGCTGCGAAGCTGATCCCTGTGGACGCCGAGTTCTGGGCGAAGATCGGCGAGCGCGAGGAGCTGCACGCCGGCCGCATGGTGGGCCTCTTTCACATGGACGAGAGCCCCGATCACCGCGAGGTCCACCCCCTTGGCGACGAGGTCCTGATCCTGCTCTCCGGCTCGGTCGACGTCGTGCTGGAAGACGAGCGCGGCGAGCGTGTGATCGAGCTGCGCGATCAGGGCACGTGCATCGTCCCTCGCGGCGTCTGGCACCGGCAGATCGTGCGCGCGCCGGGCGTGATGATCTTCATCACGCCCGGCGACGGTACCCAGCACCGCGCGTGCTGATCCCACGCTACGGCTCGTGGATTCCCCTGGATTGATGGCGGATGGAGACGCTGCTGTCGACCGACGTCACGTCGCGCTGCGCGGGCGCGTCACCGCGGGGCCGCGGGTCCTCGCGGAGCGCCGGCGCACGCGCAGGGCAGCGAGCCCCCCGACGAGGACGAGCCATGTGGGTGTACCCTGGATTCCGGACGCCATATGGCATTGCCAGTTACCGATGTATTCGACTGGCAGGCCGCCGCCAGCGCCGCTCTGCGCGCCGCGTTCACCGGCGCTGCCCCCTTCGCCCGTTCCGCTGCCATGGCCTGCGCTCGTGGTCGTGGTGCCGCCGCCGCCAGCTGTGCTGACATCGCCCCCGGTGCCGCCAGCACCGCTGGCAGCATCTCCGCTGCCTCCGCTGCCGCTCACGCCACCGCCGCTGGCAGCATCGCTGCGGCCGCCGGCGCCACTCGCGTCACCGCCGCTGCCACTCGCGCCACTTCCGCTGATATCGCCCCCGCTGCCGCCGGTGCCGCTGGTGGCATCGCCGCTGCCGCCAGTGCTGCTGGCATCACCGCTGCTGCCGCTGGCATCACCGCCGCTGCCGCCGGTGCCGCCGCTGCTGGCATCACCGCCGGTGCCGCCGCTGCTGGCATCACCGCCGGTGCCGCCGCTG
The DNA here is from genome assembly GCA_051717205.1 of Sorangium sp. So ce1128. Classification (GTDB taxonomy): domain Bacteria; phylum Myxococcota_A; class Polyangia; order Polyangiales; family Polyangiaceae; genus Sorangium. The sequence continues at coordinate 10,109,380 of CP181432.1, read as the reverse complement.
CTGGCATCACCGCCGGTGCCGCCGCTGCTGGCATCACCGCCGGTGCCGCCGGTGCCGCTGCCGCTGGCATCACCGCCGGTGCCGCCGGCGCCGGCGCCGCTGGCATCACCGCCGCTGCCGCCGGCGCCACCCTCTCCACCTGCGCTCGGCAAGCATACGCCAGCCTGGCACACCCCTGTGCCCGGACGCTGCCCAGGAACATAGAGGTGCACGAGGGGGGACGGGTAGAACACACTGTCGAGCGTGCCGCCCGCCAGCAGAACGCGTCCATCCTCCAGCCGCGCCGCCACGCGATAGGTGAGCGGGATGTTCGAGGCTGGCCCCGGCGACCAGATGTCCCTCGCCGGGTCGTAAAGCTCAGCCGTATAATCGAGCGGATACTGACCGTCCAGATTGCCCGCCACGAGCACCCTGCCGTCGGCGAGGAGCACGGCCCCAGTCACATACCGCCGCCGGGCGGCCATCTCCGCCGCTGGCGTCCATGTGTCGCTCGCCGGATCGTAGAGCTCGGCTGTCGCGAGGGCCATGCCCTCGGAGCTGCCCCCCACGACGAGCACCCTGCCGTCCTCGAGCAGCGTGGCCGTATACCCCGAGCGTACCGAGATCATCGAAGCCACAGGCGTCCAGACGTCGGCCGCCGGGTCATACACCTCCGCGATCATCACGTGGTCGTCGTTGCCCGTGACGAGCACTCTGCCGTCCTGGAGCAGCGTCGCCCTGGGACTCCGTAGCCCCGCAGTCCCGGGCGCGACCAGGGTCCAGGCGTCCGCGGCGGGATCATACACCTCCGCCTCTCCGGCGCTGCCCCCCGTGACGAGCACCCTCCCGTCCTGGAGCAGCGTCACCGTGCCCGTCGAGTGACTCCGGAGCATGGGCGCGGCCGCTTGCCATGCACCCGTGGCCGGGTTGAACCGGTCCACGCGGCCGCGACTGGCCACGAGCATCGTGCCGTCCTGCAGCAGCGTGGCGTACGTGATCGACCGCACCACCGGCAGAACCCCCCCGATGAACTGCCATTGGTCGAGGCTCGGGTCGTAGCGCATCGCCCTCCAGCGGCTGCCAGAGCTATCCTCCGTCCCCAGGACCAGCACCGTGCCGTCCTGCAGCAACGTGGCCGTGTGCGCGTGCTTCATCTCGTTCGGCATCCGCGCCGCGGCCTGCCAGGCATCCGACGTCCCCTCGACATCGCAGCGCGCGCCGTCCGGCTTCTCGGGCGCGGGCCCCGAGCACCCGAGCGCAGGATCGCACGCGGGAGGCTCGTGACAGCCGTCCGGCGGCTCGCAGCTCGCCGCGCTCGCCGCGACGCAGGCGCCCCCCTCGCACGTGCTCGTCGCGGAGCACACCTCGCCGTCGTTGCACGGGGTTCCGTCGGGCGCCGGGGTGCCGCCTGCGCAGGTGCCCGCCTCGCAGACGCCTCCCTCGAGGCACGCGTCGGTGTCGTCACAGGGCGTGCCCGAGAGCGGCGTGCAGGCGCCGTCCTTCGTGGCCCCCGCGGCGGCCGCGCACGCGTCGCACGCACCAGCACAGGCCGCATCGCAGCAGACCGAATCCGCGCAGAAGCCGCTGGCGCAGTCGCCGCCGGCCTCGCAGGCCCCTCCGAGCGGCACGCGCTCGTGGAAGAGCATGGCGGAGGCCGTCGGCACCGGCGCGCCGGCGGGCACGTCGGACGCGACCAGCCCGCCGGCGATCAGCACGCTGCCGTCGTGGAGGAGCGTCGCCGTGTGCTCCGCGCGCGCCATCGTCTCCGGCGGCTCCACGTCGAGGGGCACCCAGGCAGCCCTCGCCGGATCATAGACCTCCTGCTCGGCGCTGAACTCGCTGTAGCGCGACCAGATCACGAACTGGCCATTTTCGTCCTCGTATCCGCATTTGTACGACACCATGCCTCCTGTCAGGAGGATGCGTCCGCTGGGGAGCAGCGAGACGCCCAGGCCGCTGTCGAAGCCCCCCCCGACCGGCAAGCAGTCAGGATACGGGTCATAGAAGGGGTCATGCCCCGGGATCGCCAGCCAGAGATCGGTCTCGTGGAGGTAAAGCTGCGAGGGCATCTGGTTCGAGATTCCGTATCCGCCCACGAAGAGGACGTCGCCGCTGGCGAGCCGCGTCGCGCGGTACGTCGGGGACCACAGGGTGGGCCTGGAGGAGGACGGTGTCCAGGAATCGGTCTCCGGATCGTAGATGTTGCCGCGGCCGTAGCCCACCGCGAGCACGCGGCCGTCTCGGAGCAACGTCGCGGTCGCGGCGGCCGCGCCGCTCAGCGATCGGATGGGAGTCCATGTGCCCGCGAGGTCATCATAGATGCTGCCCGCGAGGGAGCCCGACGCGCCGCCGAGCATCATCAGCTTGCCGCCCGGGAGGATCACGGCCTTGGGCGCCGTGAGCGCCGGAGTCAGGGGCGCCGCCGCGCTCCACAGATCGAGATCCGGGGAATAGACCTCGACATGCTCGCCGTCCGTCGAGAGCGCCAGCCCGTCCGGCAGCACGGCCGTCGCGGCGACCTCGCGCAGCGGGCCGGGAAGCGGCGCTGCGGGCGCCCACGTCCTGCTCGCCGGGTCGTAGAGCTCGGCCTCCCGGACGAGCACGGTCCCGTCGCTGCCGTGGCCCCCCGCCACGAGCACCCGGCCGTCCTGGAGCAACGTGGCCGTGTGCCCGCCGCGCGGGGTGATCATCGACGGCAAGCTTTCCCAGGACGGCGCTCCGGCCGCCCAGACCTCTCCCGCTGACAGCGCCACCGCCGCGCAGGCCAGGCCGACGCCCAGTAACCAGCTCGATTGCATTCAATTCCTCCTTCGCCGCCGTTTGGTGCCTCCCGGTCGCTGAGCGTTCAGCTCCTGGAGCACCGTCGGGGCCAAGGCGCGCGAGGACCCTGCCAGGCGGCGGGCCCAGATCGGCATTTTCGGCGAACAGGCGCGCTTCTACTCCCGCGCGCCGAGCACGGAAACGTCGAGATGGGCCCGTATTCGAGGCGGGTGAGCGCCGCTCAGGCGCGCGGGCTTCGCTGGGCGAGGTCGTCGAGGCCGAGCTCCCGCGCCTTCTGGGCGAGCGCCTCGATCTTCTTCTTGCCGTCGTCGTCGGTGCCGGGCAGGAGCGACGTGAGCATCCCCGACAGCGTGCCGTCCTTGGGCCGCGCGAGGGGCGCGGGGTGGGTGACGAGCTGCTTCAGGTCCTCGGGGAGGCTCGCGTTGCCGTTCAGGTAGTCGCCGACCAGCGCGCGCACCGTGGCGCTCTGGTCGACCATGCCGTCGACCGACTGGCCCAGGGTGACCGCCTTGACGAAGCGGTCGAAGAACGCGCCGTCGCCGCCCACGATGTTGATCTTCGCCTGCTCGAACGCGCCCCGCAGGATCTCGGCCTGCGCCCGCGCGATCTCGGCCCGGATGCGCAGCGACTCGAGCTCCACCGCCCGCTCCTTCTCGAGCCGGAGACGGAACTCCTCGTGCTCGCGCCCGACGCCGTCGAGCGCCTTCATGGCCGCCGCCTTCTCCGCCGTGCCCGCGGCCTCGGCCAGGAGCCGCTGCTTGATCGCCGTTGCCTCGGCGAGGCCCGTCTTCTCCAGGGCCAGCGCCTCGGCCTCGCGCGTCCTCGCGGCGGCGAGCCCCTTCTGCTCGATGCCGGCGGCCTCGGCGAGGAGCCGCTCCCGGGCGACGAGCGCCTCGGCGCGCCCCTGCTTCTCGATCGCCTGCGCCTCCGCCTCCTTCACGAGCACCCGCGCGAGGCCCTGCTTCTCCTCGCCGACGGCGGCGGCGTTCATCTTCTCGAGCGCCACGCGCGCCTCGGCGAAGCCCTGCTTCTCGATCGCCTGCGCGTCGGCCTCCTTCACGCGGATGCGCGCCAGCCCCTCGGCCGCGGACTCGGCCTGCACGCCCTCGGCGATCCGGATCTTCGCGCGCGCGGCCTTGTCGCTCGCCTCGAGCTCGGCGTCGGCCGTGATGAGCTTCTCGCGCGCCCGGAACTTCGCCGCCTCCTCGCTCGCCTCGGCGCCCTTGATGTGCTTGACGAGCTGCTCCTGCGCCTCGGCCTCGGCGTTGATGCGCGTCACGTCCTTGAGGCGCGTCGCCTCGGCCACGGCGCGCACGTCCTTGATCCGCTCCTCCTCCTCGGCCACGGTCTTCTCGACCGCGATCCGCGCCCGGACCACGTCGGCGATGTCCTTCCGCTGGAGCTCCAGCTCCTTCTCGCGGGCGATCTGCTGGAGCGCCACGTCGCGCTCGCGGCTCACTATCTCGAGCTGCCGCGCCTTCTCGACGCGCTCGGTCTCGACGGCGACCTCCCGCTCCTTGTTCTTCTGGGCGACCGAGACGCCGCGCTCCTTCGCCTCGCGGGCGATGAAGGCCTCCTCGTCGTTCTTCTCCTGGAGGAGCACCGTCTTCTTGCGCTCCTCGCTCGTGATGCGCGCGGCCTCGTTCTGCTCGCGCGCCTGCGCCACCGCGATCTCCTTCGCCTTCTTCGCCTCGGCCTCGGCCCGGCGCTGCTCGAAGCGGAAGACGGCCTCGTCGGAGTTCAGGTTCTGGCTGCCGATCTCCATCCGCTCCTTCTGGCGGAGCTCGTTCGTGAGCACGTTCTGCGCGACGGTGAGCTCGGTGATCTTCCGGATGCCCTCGGCATCCATGATGTTGTCCTTGTCGAGCAGCTCGACGGGCGTCTGCTCCAGGTAGTCGATCGCCGCGTCGGCGAGCACGAACCCGCTCAGGTCCTTGCCGATGACGTCGAGGATGTCGTCCTTGAACTTCTGCCGCTCCTTGTAGAGGTCCTCGAAGTTCAGGCGCTTGCCCACGGTCTTCAGCGCCTCGGAGAACTTCGCGGCGAAGAGCTGCTCGAGCGTCTCCGGGTTCGACGCGCGGACGCAGCCGATGGTCCGGGCGACCGTGCGCACGTCGTCCTGCGTCTTGTTCACCTGCACGAAGAAGGTGACCTTGATGTCCGCGCGGATATTGTCCTTGCAGATGAGGCCCTCCTTGCCGCGCCTGTCGATCTCGATCGTCTTGACCGAGATATCCATGTACTCGGCGCGGTGGATGATCGGGATCACCAGCGTCCCCGTGAAGGTGACGATGGGATCCTCGCCTCTCGTGTTGATGATCAGCGCCTTGCCCTGATCCACCTGACGGTAGAACTTGGCGTACATGACCAGCATCCCGAAGGCGACGAAGGCGAGGACACCGACGAGGGCGATGATGAGGGGGACGGTCAAAGTGGGCACGCGGAGCTCCTTCGCGTTGTCCGGTGAGGGGAGGGCGCCGGCCCCCGCGCCCGCTTCCGCGTGAGCGAGGGTCAGGCGCCCAGACCTGAGCCGGATCGGGGGCCGCACGATGCCCCCTCGGGGGAGAGCGTACACGAAACCGCCAGCGCGACGGCGGCGTTCAGCTGCGGCGCCGTCGCGCCTCTGCGGCGTCCGCCGCGGGGGCGTCGTCGGCCTCGGCTTCGCGCGGCGAGGCTTCCACAGGGGACGCAACGCGCTCGGCGAGGGGTGGGGGCGGGCCCAGCAGGGCGTCGAGCGGCTCGACGCTGAAGACCTCGCCGCCTGGGTCCCAGCTCACCAGCAGCGCGCGGTCGCCGCGGCGGAGGGCGCCGGGCGTGTCGGAGCGGACGTCGAGGATGTGGCTCGCGCCGCCCTCGTCGATCACCGCCTGGCCGAAGCGCTCGTCGACGCGCCCGGTGGAGATGACGCACACGCGGCCCACGAGGTCCTTCTTCGACGTGGCGTGCCGGGTCACGAACAGCGAGCCGAGCGGCCGCACGGCCAGCGAGGTCAGCAGGACGGCGACGGTGAGCGACCCCGCGAGCACCGCGAGGCCGAGCGCCCAGCGCGGCAGCCCGGCGCCGACCCAGGCCGGCTCGGCGAGCATCGTCGACAGGACGCTGGCGAACCAGCCGAACGCCGAGACGAGCGTGAGCGTCACGGTGGCGGGAACGCGGTGGAGCTGCAGCGCGACGAGCACCGAGCCGACGCCGTGCGCGCCGTCGCCCCCGTCGGCGAGGCCCTCCGCGGCGCCCTTGGCGGCGCCTTCGAGCGCGCCCTTGGCGGCGCCTGGCAGCGCGCCGAGGTCGGGCGCGGCGTCGGCGTGGGCGCCGCCGAGCAGGTCGAGGTCGAGCGCGCCGAGGAGCACGAACAGCCAGTAGATGAGGGCGAGCGCGAGCACGACCGTGAAGAGCACGGCGGGGAACACCAGCGACGCGGCGAGCACCTCGGCCATGGGCAGACGCGAGCAGGGGCGGGCGCAGGGGGGGGACGCGCGATGCGGCGCCCGCGACCGGCGTTTCCGATTGGATCACAGCGAGGGCAGGCGTGGGGTCAAATTCGGCCGGCCGGTGCGTCGCCGAAATCGCTTGACATGCCCGGACAGCGCCGAGGCCGCGCTCCCGCTCGAGCTCTGGCTCCGCGTAGGTCCCGCGTTGGCGGCGCTTCTACCTGGAGGAGAGGATCCCCTGGCCGAGGGGCGCCCCTGCGGCGCGCCCGTGCCGCCAATGCCGGCCGCTCCGCCCCTCGGCGGCGACGTGGCCGAGCTCGATCAGGTGGAGGGCCATAGCCCCGAGCTCGCCGACGTGCGCCTCGACCTCCGCGCCCGCGCCGCCGCGGAGGGAAGCCGCCGAGCTCGGCCAGGTGGACGGCGACGGCCCCGAGCTCGCCGGCGCTGAGCACCGGTCCAGTCACGAGCGCCCGTGCCCCTCAGCCCCGCGCCCACGCCGCAGCCGGCGTCGAGCTCCTGGGGCACACCAGCGCCGCGCGGCCGGCGTCCAAGCGCGCCGGCGCCGAGGCCCTGGATCTCGACACGGCGGCCACGCTGCCTGCTCGGGCGCCATGTACGCCGAGCGGACGACGGGCGCCGCGGCCGGCATCTAGGCGGCCGGCGTCGAGCTCCTGGAGCGCCAGCGCGCCGCGGCCGGTGTCGAGCTCCTGGAGCGCGTGCATCCCGCTGAAGAGTCAGCCAGAAGTAGGCTCGATCCGGCCAGGAACGACCCATCAACCAAAAAGCAACAAACACAAGCACCTCCGTTCAAGAAATAGAGGCTAACCATGGAATCCAGCACAACAAACGATCTCTACATTGCCATCATAGTCTACGAAGCATCGTCACCCGACCCGTCATTCAAACCCATGTTTGAAGAGTGTTTCGTACTCATACGCGCTGACAGTGACGAGCAGGCCATCGCGCGCGCTGAGCAGCAAAGCAAAGACCAAGAAACGTGCTACGATAACGCCACAGGACAGGAGATCCACTGGAGGCTAAAGCGCGTCGTAGATGTAAGCCGGATCCTGTCGGACAATCTGGACGATGGAGCAGAGCTCTACGCACGACACTTCACGGACTACGACGCGTACCACGCGTTTGAACCGCTACTCGGCGGCACTCTCGACTGACCGAAAGTTGGCGGTTGGGGGGGGACACATGATGCGTACGATTTTCGTCATATGGATCATAGTCTCAAGCACACTCGGGGCATTTACGCCGGTCCTCCCCTTCACCGGTCCATCGCTCGCGATGGCACAAAGCTGCAAAGCGAAAGAAAATCCCCAAGAAACCGCCGATTCGTTCATAGCACGATGTCGCAAGGGATCGATCAGGCGCGTGTTTCCGACTCACTTATTGCACACGAAGCTCGAAGATATTAGAAAGGGGAAGCTGTGGGATTACAAGAAGGCATGGAAGCTGCTCAACGACCGCCGTTTCGAGAAGTAGCTTGAGATCCGACGCCTCAGTGAGAACGCCGTGCTCGTGACGGCTTCCGTGCCCGAGCAGAGCGACAGGAGTTCGCCGACGCGCCCGAGGCAGAAGCCCCGGCGGGCAACGCGCTCCGCCGGGGCACGGCTGTCACTCGATCTGGATGCAGACGCGGCCCAACTCCGCCCGGCGGCCGAAGAGGGCGCAGGCAACGAAGATCACGCCCGATCCAGCAGTAGTAAGCGCTCGCGCGCCTCGCTTGCGGCGCGTGGCGGTCGCGACTACCTTCGCCGCGGGATCGCGAGGTCCCTCTCCGCCGCAGCACGTGCCCTGGAACTCTGCCACGAGGCGGGCCCGGACTGCGGCGGTTTTCTTTTTTGCGGACGTGCGACTTCCTTCCATCGTCATGAACTCCTTCGAGCGCCGCCCCTTGCAGCGCCATCCGCACTTACCCCACCCATGGAGGAACGCCAAGTCTCACGATATCTGTCGCAATTGCGACAGTGAGACTTCGTGTCGGGAAAATTAGCGCGCCACTTTCCGGAAAATCGGGCCGTGTGAGCGTCCCCCAGATCGGCCAAGGGCTACCTACACGCCGTGTACGACGGTCAAACGCGCTGTATACGGCGGCTGGCGTTCGTCTCGTTGTTCAGTGCGAGGAGGCATCCGAGCGGGGGGCCGTTCAGTGGTGGGAGGTGTTCGTCAACCAGACGGTCGACGAGCACCCCAAGGCCAGGAGCGCCGCGCCGCAGCGGGGCGGCGCCGAGCTCGACGATAGGACGCCAGGTGGGCAACCCACTGCCGTCGGAGAGGGGCCCCGAGCTCGCCCTTAGCCGCCTCGACGCCAGGCGCGCCTGGCCAGGAGCTCCGGGCGGCTCTCCCTCAGCGAGACACGCCAGCGAGACACGCAGGCGCGCTCCCGGAACTCGCCTGCGTTCATCTCGACGCCGCGGCCGCGCGATCTGCTCCGGCTCCAGGTAGCGCGACGTCGGCGCGCTCCAGAGCACGTCGGCAGTGTGCGCAGGTGCGCAGGCGGTTACGCGGCGGGAGTGTTCGTCAACCAACTGGTGGACGAACGGCCAGTCACCAGCGCCCGACGTCGCCCTCGACCTGCGCCGCTCGCCGGTGTCCCCGCTCGACGACGACCGCGGCCGCTCGACCGTCCGGCCAGGCCGCGGCGCCGAGCCCGCGCTCGAGGAGCTCGCCGGCGACGGCCCCGAGCTCGCCGGCGCTGAGCACCGGTGTCCAGTCACCAGCGCCCGACGTCGCCCTCGAGCTGTACGACCGCCCCGCGCTCGCCGGCGTCCTCCTCGACGCCCGCGGCCGCTCCGCCGTTCGACCAGGCCGCGGCGCGAGCCCGCGCTCGAGGAGCTCGCCGGCGCTGAGCACCGGTGTCCGGTCACCAGCGCCCGACCCGGCCCTCGACCTGCGCGGCCGCTCCGCGCTCGCCAGCGTCCTCTTTGTAACCCGCCCAGCCATCGCCATGGGCGCGCACCCTTTGCGGCTCTCGCCGGGTCGACGATACTGGGCGCGAGGCGGCGCCTGCCCCCGCGGTCGAGCTGCCCTCCCCCGTTGTTCCTCATCCGGGGCTTCCAGGCCCGGGCGGACACGAGCGGGGCGACGAGGAACTCGCCCCCGGCACGAGGCCGGCACGAAGATGGAGGTTCGCGTCGTTCAGGACGCACCGGCATCGCCGCCGAGCCCGCCGTTGCCAGCGTTGCCGGTGGTCACCGCCGTCGCCTCGAGCGTGACCGCGCTCCCCTGCAACGCAACAACGCCGATGCTCGACCCGCCGTAGCCGCCGCCCTTGCCTCCCCGACCGCCACAGCCGCCGCTCCCCCCTGAGCCGCCAGCAGCACCGGCCTGGGGCTGTCCCACGCGACACGCGACCATGTCGCCTCGCGACTTGCTGCCGCCGCCGCCCCCTTGGCCGATGCCGCCTCTCTTCCCGTCCTCACCCGGGACGCCGATCCAACCGTCTTCGGTGAGGTAGCCTGCACCGACCGCTCCGCTAGCCCGATCCGCGTCGAGCCCCTTCTTGCCGGGCTCGCCATCCTGGCAAGGCGCGTTCCCCGCGCCGACGCCTGCACGGCCCCAATCGTCATCCGCGCGCGCAGGGGGCGACGCGCTCGCGAGCTCCGGCGCCGCCGGCGCAGCGTCCTTGGCGCTGCTCACCGCCGCCTGTGGCAGCTTCATCGATATCTCGTGCTCCGCGGCCGCCACAGCACGTAAGCCATGCAGCGATTCTCCGCGACCCGGCGCGCGGGCACGCACCATGTGCTGGCCGGGCTCGAAGAACAGCTTGTACGTCCGCGCGGTCCGGCCGATGGCCTTGCCGTCGACGAATACCTCGGCGTCCGGCGGATCCACGGCGAGAATCAGCGTCGCGACGAACGGCCTTGCCTTGCGAAGTCCTTCCCCGAACCTTTGTTGCTGCGCCGGAGGAAGCGCCTCGCGCTGCTCAAGGCTCCACGCCAGGTGTTCGGCCGCGTCGCGGTACATGCGCAGCGCGAGCTCACAGAGCCCGAGCTCCCCGGCGATCTCGGCGCGCTCGAGCTCCGTGCCGGACGCGGGATCTGCCGCCTCGAAGGCCGCCTTGTAGGCGGCGTGTGCCTCGGTCCACCGCCCCTTATCGCGCGCTCTCCGACCACGGCGAACAAGGTCCTTCACCATGGATGAACCGTTGCTCGGTGTTGCCTTCGGATGGACATCCCCGGCGCCGGCCGAGCTCGTGAAGCCCATGACGGCCCCCAGCGAGAGAAGAAGTGAGAGCGCATGCGCAACGTAACGCATGCATCGACGGTACTTACGCCCGTCGCATGGCGTCAACATCCACGGGGTGGCCGTGAAATGACGTTCCTGGCGAGAACAAATAGGACGACACCGTAAAGCAGTCGTCGCTGCCCACCACCAGGCGTCCCGAAGGTGGCCCGTGTGGGTACAAGGAATACATTATCCTGCCGAACTTGGCAACCGATGCATTTTCCTGAACCGTTTCGGGCCGCTCAGGTGTGCTTCCTACCGTGGGCAAGCCAGCGAGCAGCTTCGCCAGCTTCGATCGCTACCGTCGCCTGGCCAGGCGTCGCGGTGTCCCGGCGCGAAGCGCCGAGGACGTCGCCCAGGACGCGCTCCTGCGGGGGCTGGAAGCGGACCAGCGGATCGAGCTGGGTGGGGATCCGGCGCCGTACCACGCGACGATCGTCCTCAACCAGGCGCGTAACCACATCCGGGACGCGCGCCGGCGGGGAGAGGTGCTGACGTCGTTTGACGAGCACGAGCTCCGGGACGAGTGCCCCACGCCGGAAGAATTGCTCCGCTCGCGGCAACGGGAAGAGGTGCTGCGCGACCTGATCGATCAGGTCGACCCCAGATACCGGGATCTGTTGATCAAGCACGATCTGGAGGAGACGCCGCTCTCCGAGATCGCCGCCCAGCTGGAGCTCCCCTTGGCCACAGTGAGGACGCAGCACCGCCGAGGCTGGGAACAGCTGGAGATCGCGGCGCAACGGTGGAGAGCGCAGCAACGTTCGCGCAGACGCGAAGAATACCCCTGCGTGCCCCTGGCGTTGGGGCTGCACCGTCGCGAGTCGAGGACGGCCTGGCTGCGCCGTCTGGGCGTGAGGATCCTCGTCCAGGGTGCGGTCGTCGTGCTGACCGGTGCTCTCGTCGCTGCGGTTCCCCCCTTGCCCAGCCTGGAACCGTCGCTGCTGCGGACGGCGGACCGCGCACCTGGGACCGCGCCCGCAGCGCTCGACGTCGCGGCCCGTGGCGCCCGCGACGGCGTGCAGACCGTCGCGACGCCCGCCACGGACGAGAGCTCGTCGCCGGCGGGAGGAATCAGCGCGCGCACCGAGGCCGTGGTGAGCAGCACGCCCGCTCCCCTGGCGTGGACGCGGCCCCGTGCCTCGTCCCCGGCGAGCGCCGTTCGATCGGCCGTCAACGAGCGCGAGAGGAGCCTGATCCGGGACGCCCGGAGGGCCATCGAGGCCCACGAGGCCATGGCCTACCTCGAGGCGCGCCGGCTGCTCGAGGCCCACGCGCGCGAGTTCCCGCAAGGGCAGTTCGCGGCGGAGCGCGAAGAGATGCTCAGGCAGCTTCGCTGAATCGCCGGTCGCCCATCAACAGCGGAGCAGGCGGCGGCGCCGGTGATGTCTTCAGGAGCATGCTGGCGAGCATGTCACCTCTCCGGCAGCTGAACAGCAACAACTGACGTCTCTGTTCGGTAGCAGACCCTCTGTACGGAAGACGGCTTGTCGGTGCCGCGTCGGTGCGCTGGCGAGCCATCATCGTAGGACGGGAGATTGTCCCGGGAGTGAAGCCATGTGTCGTCCGCCGGATGAAGACGAGCGCGCTGCCGCGCACGCGCGATTGTTTTGCCCGACGCTGGTTCGTGCCGTGCTGCGCTGGCTGGCGAGGCTGGGAGTCCCGCCGTGCCATCGCGGCGACGTCGCAGGTCAAGTCTGGCTCAACGTCTGGGAGAGCTGGCCCAGGTTCGATCCGAAGCGCGGCAGGCCGGAGTGCTGGTTGAACGCGATCACCGTACACGTCGCCTCGCACTACCACGAGCGCGCACAGCACCGCAGGGAGGAGCTGGTCGATCTGATCGAAGTGTCCGATCCAGCGCCGGACGCTGCTGCTGTGATGGAATGCGACATCATCAGGACCAGCACTATCAACGCCGTGAACGAGCTCGATCCGGAGCTGCGCTCTGTGCTCGTGGCACACGATCTGGATGGAATCCCGATGGCCCAGGTGGCAGAAGACGCTGGGCTACCTCTCTCCACGCTCTACAAGCGACGCACCAGGGCGATCATCGCGCTGCGCGACGTCTTCAGGCGTCAGGGAGGCTGGGAGAACTCCGCCTGGAAAGTGGAGCTGCAATGAGCGTCAAAGTCGTCCCGCCAGGGTTAGCGGGGTCCGGTAGGGGGGACCCATGCTCGATCCCAAGCCGTGGGCGCATCGTTCAAGAACTTCGGCGACGACCTACACGTCGAACGCGCCGAAGGTTGCGAAGCACCGCGAGGTCGTCACGACCGCGGGCAGCAGCCTCGCTCCTCACAGCCGCACTCCGAGCAGGATCGCGCCGATGTCGTCCCGCAGTGTTCCTGCAGGCGAGCCCTCAACGCTTTTCGAGCGCGGTGCAGCCGCACCGTCGCGTTACCCGGCGTCACGCCGAGCTCGGCCGCAACGTCCGTAACAGCCATGCCGTCGACGACAACGCGCTTCAAGATGAGCGCGTACTCAGGCTTCAGCTGTTCGGCTTGAGCGAGCACGCACCAGCAATCGACGCCGCCCTCCTCGACGGACGCGAGCTCGAGCTCATCGACCGGGAGCACCACGTCGCGCTTCTTGCGCAGCTCGTCGCCGAGGACGTTGCGCACAACCCGCCCCACCCAGGCCGCGGCTCGGGCGGGATCGCGCACCTGGTCGCTCCGGAGAAGCGCCCGTTCGAGCGCGCGCTGGAGCACGTCCTCGGCGTCGACGCCTGCCCTGGCTCTGCGTCGCACGCTCTCCAACATCTGGCCGCGCTGGGTCGCCAGGGCCTCGCGCACAGCGTGAGCCGCTCGGGTCGGCTTTTCGGTAGCCATGGTCACCTCCGATTCTGCTCCCGACGGGCTCGTTCCTCAACCTTCCAGAAAATTTTGCGGCGCAGCAACGCGCGAGGACCCCCCCGAGCCGTGACGGCTCAGCTCGAAGCATCCGCGTAAGGTTGGAGGGGTCGGCCCGTCGATCCTTTCGAGGTGGAGGCCCGCGATGGAAATGATCAAGGAGGCTAGCTGCAACCACTGCACGAGCTGCTCCTCAGATACGGAGGAGCGAGGACGCCCGGAGCACGTGAAGCTGGCGCTGCGGCTCGAGTACCTGACGGTCGTCTGGAATATCGTCGAGGGCGTCGTCGCCGTGGCGGCGGCCGTCCTCGCCGGGAGCGTTGCGCTCCTTGGCTTCGGCATCGACAGTTTCGTCGAGTGCGCCTCGGCCTTCGTGATGATCTGGCGCCTCCGGGCGGAGGAGGCGCACCGACTGACAAGCGAGGCCCTCGACGCCGTCGAGCACCGAGCTCAGCGCCTGGTGGCCTTGTCGTTGTTCCTGCTCGCTGCGTACGTCGCCTTCGACGCGGGTCAGGCGCTCTGGGAGGGGGAGCGGCCCGAGTTCACCCTCGTAGGCGTGGGGATCACGGGCCTGTCGCTCCTCGTGATGCGCTGGCTGGCGCGCGCGAAGCGTCGCGTGGCTCGGCATCTCGGCAGCCGGGCGATGGAAGCGGACGCCTTTCAGACCACCGCCTGCGTCTGGCTCTCGCTGGCAACGCTCGCCGGGATCGGGCTCAACGGGGCGCTCGGCTGGTGGTGGGCGGACCCGATCGCTGCCTTGGTTGTTGCCTTGCTCGTCGTCAAGGAGGGCGTCGAGGCGTGGCGCGGTGAGCACGATTGCTGCTGAAGCGTCTCCTGCACGGATGGAACTCTCCGGAGGACGAGGAACATGGAACATGAAAGCGGAGCTGATCGCATGATGGCGCTGGCCGCTTCCTCGGGCCTCGTGCCACTGATGCTGAAAACGGAACCGCTCTCACTTTTCGGGCGCTCCCTCCAGCGGTTGAGCTAGTTCTCCTGTGGCGCCCGTCCTTGCCCTGCCCGCCTGATGGCCGTGGGGCGTTTGCGAAGCCCGCTCCACCGCGCCTCCTGCCGTGGGACCAGCTTGCTTGACGCTTGCCGTGTTCTGCTCCACCATCCGCGACGGATGTTCCGCGTCCGACGACCTCATCGCACCCGCTGCGCGATCCTTCGCTGGATCTGCGCCGTGCTTCCGGTGCTCCTCGTCGTCGGTCTCCTCGCTCAGGGCCACACCCTCCAGGCGCTCGGTGTGGCGGTCGCTTGCGAGCACCCGATGCTCGAGTCGTCATCGCCGGAGGAACATGCTGATGGGGCGCCGGACAGCTCGCACGGCGACTGTCCGCCGAGCTGCGATGACTGCGCTTGCGGCCGCATCCCCATGACACTGCCCCTGAGCGAGGTGCTGCCCTACATCCTCCTCGAGGCGTACGAGATCGTCGCACCGACGCCGCCGGCGATGCCAGGGCGCTCCCTCACCTACCGCCTCGAACGGCCACCTCGACACCCGCGCGCTTGAGGCGCCCGCGTCAGGTGTCGCATCCACGAGCATGGCAGCAGCGCTCGGGCACGTGAGCGCCTCTGCGCCACGCCGCCAGGGGCTCCGTCCTCGCGCGAGATCCTGACCGGGCACAACCGCGTTTTTTCGCGCGAGCGCTCGCTGCGCTCGAGGGCTGCCGTCCATGTTCCGCACCCATTTACGTCGTCTGCTCGTCATATCCTCAACTGCTCTCCACCTGTTGATCCCGAAGGCGGCGGTCCTCGCCGCCGAGCCTCCCCTCACCCGCGCTCGAATTGCCGAGCTCGTACGCGTTGCGCCGGCCGCCCGCGTCGCTTCTTCCGAAGCTGCCGTCGCCGGCGCCGCGATCACCGCCGCGGGAGTCATCTCGCTCGAAAACCCGGTGCTGTCCGGGATGGGAGGGATCCGCTTCAACCCTGACGGCGGTAAGCCGGCCGCTGCCGTGGCTTCGCTGTCGTGGCCAATCGAGCTGGGCGGGCAGCGAGGCACGCGCGTCGAGGCCGCCAGGGCGGAGCAGCGCGCCGCCCTGACCACCGCCGAGGGGACCCAGCGCCGCCTGCTGCTGGCTGCGCTCCTCCAGCACGCGCTCGTGCTCCGCGACGAGGCGCAGGTCGCCCTCGCGGCGGAGCGCCGGGCGCTCGCCCAGCGGCTCCTCGCCGCCTCGGAGAAGCGCAAGAAGGCGGGGGAGGTGGCCGAAATCGATGTAACACTCGCGAGGCTCCAGGAGGGGCGCGACGCTGCTGCCGAGGCGGTCGCCCTTGGAACGCGCGAGGCCGACACCCTGGGACTCCTGTCGATGCTGGGCCTGGCGTCAAAAGGCAGCGCGGTCACCGGCGCGCTGGTGCCTCCGGAGGCTCCGCCTCCGCTCGCGGCGCTGCTGCGTGAGGCCGATCAGCGGGCCGACGTGCGCGCCGCCATGGCCGCGCTGGATGCCGCCAGGGCGCGGTCAGGTCGAGAGCGGGCCGGACGATGGCCGACCCTCAGCGTGCTCGCCCAGTACGAGCGGGACGACCAGGCGAACATCGGGATGCTCGGCCTCGCCTTGCCGGTGCCGATCCTGAACGCGAACCGGACGGCGGTGGCGACGGCCGAGGCCGAAGTCGACGCCGCAGCGGCCCGCCTTGCAGCGAGCCGGGCCAGCGCAGCGGGCGAGATCCAGGGGCTCTACGCGCGCTATGAGGCGACACGGAGAGCGCTCGACCAGCTGGCGCCTACCGCGCGCCTGTCCGCGCAGGCCGTGGCGCTGTCGACGAGGGGCTACGAGCTGGGAGAGAACGACCTCGCGAGCGTCCTCCTCGTGCGCCGCGAGGCGCTCGATGCCCAGGCGGCGCTCCTCGATGCCGAACACGCCCATGCGAACGCCAAGATCGAGCTCCTGGTCGCGGCGGGGAGGATTCCGCAATGAGCGATGCAAAGGTGAAGCTCGAGCTGACGCGCGGGAAGATCGCGGCGCTGGCAGGGGGACTTCTGCTCCTCCTCGCCGCCGTGGCGGCGGGGACCGTGCTCGTCGACCATTCGGTTCACGACCACGGCGCCGAGGAGCACGAGGGGCACGACCACGGCAAGCCCGACGAGGCGGCCCATGCCCATGGAGAAGAGGGCCACGGCGAACAAGGCCATGGCGAGCACCAAGAGGGCGGGCACGAGGAAGGCAAGATCAAGCTGCCGCCCGAGGCGCTCAAGAACGCGGCGCTCGAGACCCTGACGGCCGGCCCCGGCAAGGTAGCGGACACGGTCTCGCTCCCGGGAGAAGTGGCGCTGAACGCCGACGCCCTGGCCCACGTCACGCCTCGGGTCTCCGGCACGGCACGCGAGGTGAGGAAGCAGCTCGGCGACACCGTGAAGAAGGGTGACGTGCTTGCGATCCTTGATAGTCGTGAGTTCTCGGAGCTCCAGCGGGAGGTCTTGACCGCGAAGGAGCGGCTCGAGCTCGCGGAGGCGAACTTCAACCGCGAAGAGGCGCTCTGGAAGGAGAAGATCGCGGCCGAGAAGGAGTACCTCGCCGCGAAGCAGGCGCTCGCCGAGGCGAGGATCGAGCATCGCAGCGCCGCCCAGAAGCTCCAGGCATCGTCCGGCGCGGGCTCCGGCGCGAAAGGAGGCGCGTACGCGCTCATCGCGCCGATCGACGGAACCATCATCGAGAAGCACATCAACATCGGCGAGGTGCTCAAGGACGACACGCAGGCGTTCGTCGTCGCCGATCTCTCGACGGTCTGGATCAACGTCACGGTGTACGCGAAGGACCTCGCCCGCGTCCGCATCGGCCAGCCCGCTCGCGTGCGGGCCGAGGGCATCGAGAAACCCGCGGAGGGCGAGATTGCCTACGTCGGACCGGTCGTCGGCGAGCAGACTCGCTCGGCGACAGCGCGCGTCGTGTTGAAGAATCCCGGCGCTGCGTGGCGGCCCGGTTTGTTCGTGACGGCCGACGTGGCCCTCGATCAGGTCGACGCGCCGGTCGTCGTCTACTACGACGGGGTGCAGAGGGTCGACGGGAAGGACGTCGTCTTCGTCCAAGAGGGCGACGCCTTCGAGGCCCGACCCATCAAGACCGGTCGCTACGGCAAGGCGCCAGACGAGCAGGGCACCGAGGTCGTCGAGGTGCTGGAAGGCATCGCCGCGGGGGAGCGCTACGTCGGCAAAAACAGCTTCATCCTCAAGGCCGAGCTCGGGAAATCCGAGGCCGGCCACGAGCACTGAGGAGGAGAGGAACCGATGCTCACCCTCCTCGCGAAGATACTTGCGTTCTCGGTCCGCCACCGCTGGCTCGTGGTAGTCCTCACGCTCGCGGTCGGAGCGCTCGGCGTCTACAACTTCAACCGCCTGCCCATCGACGCGGTGCCTGACATCACCAACGTCCAGGTGCAGATCAACACCTCGGTCAAGGCGCTGTCGCCCGTCGAGGTCGAGCGGCGCGTCACCTTCCCCATCGAGTGGGCGATGGGCGGCATCCCCAGCGTCGAGCAGGTCCGGTCGCTCTCGCGCTACGGCCTGTCGCAGGTGACGGTCATATTCAAGGACGGCACCGACATCTACTGGGCGCGCCAGCTCGTGGGCGAGCGCCTCGCGGCGGCCAAGGAGAGCCTGCCACCCGGCCTCGGCGAGCCGCAGATGGGCCCGATCGCGACCGGGCTCGGCGAGATCTACATGTGGACGCTCGAGGCTTCGCCCGAAGCCCGGCGGCCCGACGGCCAACCCTACGAGCTCACCGACCTTCGCACCATCCAGGACTGGATCGTGCGCCCGCAGCTCCGCACGGTGCCGGGCGTCACGGAGATCAACTCGATCGGCGGCTATGAACAGCTCTATCAGGTCTCGCCCGATCCGGCGAAGCTCGTCGGCTATGGCCTGTCCTTCCGCGACGTGCTCGAGGCCGTCGCCAAGAACAACGCCAACGCCGGCGGCGGCTACATCGAGCACAAGGGCGAGCAGTACCTGATCCGCGCGACCGGGCTCGTTCAAGGCCAGGACGACATCCGTCGCATCCTCGTCGGCCATCACGACGGGGTCCCGATCCGCGTTGGGGACATCGCCGAGGTCGGCATAGGCCGTGAGCTCCGCACCGGCGCCGCGACCGAGGACGGGCGCGAGGTCGTCATCGGCACCGCCATCATGCTCGTCGGGGAGAACAGCCGGTCCGTCTCGCAGCGCGTGAGCGAGCGGATGCAGTCGGTCAACAAATCGCTCCCGGAGGGGGTCACGGCCAAGACCGTCTACGACCGCACCTACCTCGTCGACGCAACCTTGAGCACCGTGACCAAGAGCCTCCTCGAGGGCGCGGCGCTGGTCGTCGTCGTGCTGTTCCTCCTGCTCGGCAACGTCCGCGCCGCGCTCATCGCCGCCCTCGCCATCCCCTTCTCGATGCTCATCGCCATCACGGGCATGGTCGAGGGCAAGATCAGCGGCAACCTGATGAGCCTCGGCGCCATCGACTTCGGCCTCATCGTCGATGGCTCGGTGATCATCGTCGAGAACTGCGTGCGGCGCTTCGCCGAGGAGCAGCATCGGCTCGGGCGCGTGCTCACCCGGGAAGAGCGGATCGACCTGGCCTACGAGGCATCGCAGGAGGTCCGGAAGGCGACGATCTTCGGCGAGATCATCATCGCGATCGTCTACCTGCCGATCCTGACGTTGACCGGGATCGAAGGGAAGATGTTCCGGCCGATGGCGGAGACGGTGGTCCTCGCGCTCGCGGGCGCGACGATCCTGTCGATGACGTTCATCCCTGCGCTCGTGGCGCTCGTCCTGACCGGCAAGGTGTCCGAGAAGGAGAACTTCCTCTTCCGGCACGCCAAGCGCGGCTACGAGCGGGTCATCGGCTGGGCGCTCGCCCACCGCGGCGCGGTGGTGCTCGGCGCGATCACCCTGCTCGCGGTCTCGGGGCTCGTCGCGACGCGGCTCGGGAGCGAGTTCGCTCCCAAGCTGAGCGAAGGCGCCCTGGCGCTCCAGCCGGCGAGGATCCCGTCGATCGGGATCACCACGAGCGTCGAGATGCAGATGCAGCTCGAGACCGTGCTCAAGGAGCGGTTTCCGGACGAGATCGAGCACATCTTCGCCCGGACCGGGACGGCCGAGGTAGCGACCGATCCGATGGGTCCGAACGTCTCCGACACCTACCTGATGCTCAAGCCGCGAAGCGCCTGGAAGAAGGCGACGACGCAGGAGGAGCTCGCGGAGGCCATCGAGGAGGTGATCAAGGATTTGCCGGGGCAAAACTACGAGTTCAGCCAGCCTATCGAGCTCCGGTTCAACGAGCTCATCTCGGGCGTGCGGAGCGACGTCGCCGTGAAGGTCTTCGGCGACGACCTCGACGTCATGCTCAAGCAGGCGCAGAGGATCGGTGGCATCCTCGGGAAGACGCCGGGCGCCGCCGACGTCAAGGTCGAGCAGGTCACCGGGCTGCCGGTGCTCACGATCGACATCGACCGGGACGCCGCCGCCCGCTACGGGCTCAACATCGACGATGTGCAGGCGGTGGTGGAGGCAGCGGTCGGGGGCATCAGCGCCGGCGAGGTGTTCGAGGGAGACAAGCGCTTCGAGCTCGTCGTTCGCCTCCCCGACGCAATCCGCGGCGACATTCGCGCGCTACAGAACCTGCCCGTTCCGCTCCCGAAGGCGGACGCCCCGGAACGAGCCACGCGGACCGTCGCCGTGACCGAGCGCGTCGAGCAGCGCACGGCGTTCGTCCCGCTCGGCTCGGTGGCCAAGATCGCCATCGAAGAAGGACCCAACCAGGTGAGCCGGGAAAACGGCAAACGCCGGGTCGTGGTGCAGGCGAACGTGCGCGGGCGGGATCTCGGGAGCTTCGTGGCTGACGCGCAGCAGCGGATCGACGCCGAGGTGAAGCTCCCGCCGGGCTACTGGACCGCCTGGGGAGGGCAGTTCGAGAACCTCATCGCCGCGCGCCAGCGGCTCGCCCTGGTCGTGCCGGCCGCGCTGGGGCTCATCTTCGGGTTGCTCTTCTTGTCTTTCGGCACGCTGAAGAACGCCTTGTTGATCTTCACCGGCGTCCCGCTCGCGCTGACCGGAGGCATCTTCGCGCTCTGGATCCGCGGGCTGCCGGTCTCGATCTCGGCGGCCGTCGGGTTCATCGCCCTCTCGGGCGTCGCCGTTCTCAACGGCCTGGTGATCGTGACGTTCATCGAGAACATGCGCCAGCAAGGCGAGTCGCTCGACGATGCCGTCTTCCACGGCTCGATCGCGCGGCTCCGCCCCGTGCTCATGACGGCGCTCGTCGCGGCCCTCGGCTTCGTCCCGATGGCGCTCGCGACCGGCACGGGCTCCGAGGTGCAGCGGCCGCTCGCGACGGTCGTGATCGGAGGCATCATCTCGTCGACGGCCCTCACGCTTCTGATCTTGCCGACCCTTTACCGCTTGTTTCATGCAAGAGAGGCGTCTGCCGCAGCAGCGCCGCCAATCCCCGAACGCACCATCGAAAAAGGAGAACCCCATGCGTGAGCACCATCGTTATCCCCTCGTGCTGGCAGCCATCCTCGCCATGGCAGCCGCCGCTGGTGCCGCCGGCTGCGGCGGTGACAACTGCCATGAGGAATGCCTTGAGGCACGATGGAAAGGAGATCTCGAATGAGCCGATTTCGACAGTTGTCGCTCGTGCTGTTCGTCTCGCTAAGCTCCGCGGCGCTGGCCACGGGCTGCGGCGACAAGAACAAGACCGAGTCGAAGGGTACCAAGGGTCACGACCACAAGGACGGTGATGGTCATGACCACAAGGAGGGTGACGGCCACGACCACAAGGAGGGCGACAAGGACTAAATAGCCGATCCTCGGTCCGGGACCTGCGTACGCTCATGGGCTGTGAAGAAACCGACCACGAGGCGGAGCGGCCGCGACGGCGGATGTTCTTCTGCCTCGCACCATCACGAGCGGGTGCTTCAGCAGCGACCCAGCTAGTCGCGGGATGGATCCTACCGACTCCGCGGCGTCGCTCCGGACATCCATGCGTTCTGTCATGCCGCCGCTGCTCGTAGAACCCTCGCGACCCCGCGTCCGAGCGACGCTCCTTCGTGCCCGTGCTTTCTAGATTTACAGCATCATCTGTTTTTCTTCGGGCACGTTCGTCAAAGCGCTTCCGGGGCACGGCTCGGTGCTCCTCCACCAGACCGGCTCGGCCGCGGCAAGGGCGACTCGTCTAAGCCTTGGACGGCAGACCCCGAGCACTGCGTCGTAGCGCTCGCACCGAGCTTCCCATCTCGGCACTGACGCACAATGGATCCGTGCCAGGGGGTACCTGTGTCGCTGGCGCTCGGCATTTTTCTCCTCGTGCTGGCCGTCGCACTGGGCGGCCTCCTGGCGGTGTTTCGCTGCTGGGACAACTGTGCCATGCCTGCGATACGGACGTTCGCGGTCATCGCCGCAGCGTCCATCGCGATGCTCCACCTTCTGCCCGAGGCGATCAACGAGCTGGGCTGGCTCGCGCTGCTTCCGGCTGCGGCCGGATTGCTGGCGCCGGCGGTGATGGAGCGCCTTATGGTCGTGGAGGACGGCGCCCGTCATGCACCGGCGACGGCGCTGGGCTACGCGGCGGTGCTCGCGCACCAGTTCGGCGAGGGCGCGGCTGTCGCATCGCTCGCCCGGGCCGGGCACCTGTCCACGTCCGTCGTGCTGGCCCTTGCGGCGCACACGGTGCCACTCGCCATGGTGGTTGCCCTGCAGATGCGCGAGACGAAGGTGGGGACCAGCGGCACGCGGGTCACGTGCGCTGCACTCGCAGGTGTTGGGCTCGCCACCGTGCTCGGGGCCCTGACGACGCGGCTCATCGGCGAGAAGCGCTTCGAAAGCGCCGAACCCTGGATGCTCTCCGCGGTCGCAGGACTCCTCGTCCATGCACTGTCGCACGAGGCGATCGCGAGCAGCGCAGTGACGCCTGCGAGCCGCGCAGGCGAAGCCGCAGGAGGGCTGCTCGGCCTGACGCTCGCGGTGCTGGGCATCCATGACGAGGAGTGGGTACGGCACATGCCGTCCGGATTCAGGGTCGCTGGGTTGATCTTCCTCGCGGGACTCATCGTGCTGCGCAGTTACAGGCCCCGGCGCGCCGCAAGGCCTCGCCGCTGAGCCGCGGCCGCTCGTGAACCGCAGGGCGCGCTCGGCTGCGCAAGCCAGCCGGATCTGCCAGCACGTCCCGTCGAGGCCACCGGGCGCGACGTGGTGTCCAGGGCGAACCCTCGGAGGAGCCGAACGAGTCAGACGGCAGAGCGCTCTCCCAGCGAGCGAGCGCTGGAGCCTCGTCCGTCGCATCCCTGCTGTCCTGTAGATGTGCTCGTGTGCCGTCGTGCGGACCGCAACCGCGCGCGCCCTCTCCATCAGGCGCGATGGCCATCTCTTGGCGCTTGACTTTCCGCTGCGGTTGTCATTCTGTTCGCCATAATCTCCTGCGCAAGGACGCCGCTGTCGGCGTGGTCCTTCTTGTCCTCCTGTCCAGCACTCCTCGGGCAACTTGCCCGGACACGACGGCGATCTCCCCCGTATTCCTACGCATCGTTCGCGCCGCCCCAGGCTCGCTGCGCCCCACAGGCGACGGCTCTCTGCGGCGGGAGAAGGCTGCCCATGACGCATGATCACCATCACGAAGCGGGGCATGCCCACGCTCATGGCGCCCCGTCGACCGGACGAGCGTTCGCCGTCGGCATCGGCCTCAACGCCACGTTCGTGACCATCGAGGCCGTCTACGGGGTCCTGTCCGGTTCGATGGCCCTCGTCGCCGATGCGGCGCACAACCTGAGCGACGTTCTTGGCCTCTTCCTCGCCTGGGGCGCCGTTGTCCTCGCGCGGCGCAAGCCGTCCAAGAGGCGGACCTATGGACTACGGAGGAGCACCGTCCTCGCCGCGCTCGCCAACGCCGTTCTCCTCCTTGCCGCCGTCGGAGCGGTAGCGTGGGAGGCGGTGGGTCGTTTACGCAGCCCTCGCCCGGTGGAGGGGCTGACGGTGGCCGCGGTGGCCGCGATCGGCGTCGTCATCAACGGGGCCTCGGCCTTGCTCTTCGCCAAGAGCCAGCAAGGCGACGCGAACATCAAGGCCGCATTTCTGCATCTTGCCGCCGACGCGGGCGTCTCCCTCGGCGTCGTCATCACCGGCCTCGTGCTGCGCGAGACAGGTTGGAGCTGGCTTGACCCGGCCGTGAGCCTCGCCGTCTCCGCTGTGATCCTCGTCGGCACGTGGGGGCTCCTCAAGGACGCCGCCAACCTCGCGCTCGACGCGGTCCCTGGACACATCGACCCGGAAGAGGTCCGCTCCTTCCTCGCGCGTATTCCCGGCGTCGAGGATGTCCACGATCTTCACATCTGGGCGATGAGCACGACCGAGGTGGCGCTCACCGTACACCTCATTGTGCCGCCTGCCGCGTACCATCCGGCGTTTCTTCGCGACGTCGCCAGAGAGCTGCACGACAGGTTCCGGATCGAGCACGCGACGCTCCAGGTCGAGGTCCCCGGGGCGCCCGGCCCCTGCCGGCTCGCATCGGAAGAGTCCGTATGAATGCAGATGTCTCGCGATGGTCCAGGAGCGGACGCCACGCTGTCACCATGGAACGTGCGATGCTGGCGAGTGGGACGAACCCGCGCCGGCCTGGTGCAAGCGAGCTGCCGCTGTCGTGAGCTTGGCGAGCTCACGTGGTCCCGGAGATGCGCCAGTAGCCGAGCTTGTCCGCACCCCTGAGATCTGGACCAACAGGCCCCTTGTCCCAGAAGTAATCGTTGTAGTTGGGCACCGTCCAGCCCGGGCCGAACGCGCCCATGACGGCGTAGATAACCTCGTCATCCGGCTGGATCTCGATGGCCGCGGTCGTCCACGCGGCGAGCCCGAGAACCTCCGCCAGCCTGGCCGCCCGCTCGGGCTCCGCGCTGCGCCCGATCACCCGGTAGACGGGCAGCAACAGATGATCCTCCGCGGGGAGGGCTGGGATCGCCAGCAGAATGGCCGCGATCCCCGTCTCCTCGTAAGAGGTGCGGCAGCATCAGGAGGAGGATGACGAGGGGAACGAGGATGGTGTCAGTCGATCGACCGCAGCGCAGAAGGTCGGCTGCCTGCGCCCCATCGCCACGAGCGCCGGGCCGAGGGCGAGCCCCACCAGAGACAGCGCGAGCGCGACTCCAAACGAGAACATGTTCCGGCTCCACGATCTCGCCCGGATGATCTGCGCCGGACGTTCTTCGAGTTCAGCGGTCGCGCTCGGGGAGCCGTTCCGGCGTCCGCGGCTCTCGGGACTTTCACTGCGCCTGTGCGCGAGCGGGGACGTGACCGGCGCTCAGGACGTCGCCGCTGCGGGCGCGCCGCGAGCCACGCCCGGCGCGCTGTGCTCGGCGTCCTGCGGCTCGGGGGCGGCCCTTGCGCCTTCCTGGGAGGCGCGCCTCGGCCGCGCGGTGGCTGCGCTCGCGCTGGCCCGACGCTTCGGCTCGTAGCCGATGAGGCGTGCCGAGTTGAACACGACGAGGAGCGTGCTCAGGTTGTGGAGCACCGCCGCGATGAACGGGTTGAGCGCCCCCATCGCCCCGACCACCAGGCCCCCAGCGTTGACGCCCAGCGCGATGCCATAGTTCTGGCGGATGACGGTGAGCGCCTGGCGGCTGAGCCGCAAGGTCGTGACGACGCCGTCGATGTTGTCGGACGCCAGCGCGATATCGGCGGCTTCTATGGCAACGTCGGAGCCGACCGTGCCCATGGCGATGCCCACGTCGGCCAGCGCGAGCGCTGGCGCGTCGTTGATGCCGTCGCCGACCATCGCGACGCGGAGCCCTTTCGCCTTCAGCGCCCGGATCCATTCGTACTTCTGCTCGGGCAGCAGCTGGGCCCGCCACTCAGTGAGTCCCACGGCGCCGGCGACCGCGCGGGCTGACTCCTCCATGTCCCCGGTCAACATCGCGAGCCGCTGCACGCCCTCCCGGCGGAGCTGCGCCAGCGAGGACGCCACGTCCGGCCGGATCTTGTCGCGCACGCCGATCAGCCCGATGAGGCGGCCTTGGTGGGCCACGTACATCTCGGTCTCGCCCTCGGCCGCGTGCCCCGCGTAAAGGGCCTCGGCCTCGGCGGACACCGCGATGTCGAACTGCTGCATGAGCCGGCGGTTGCCCACCAGCACGATGTTGTTCCGCCAGTCCGCGCGCATCCCGCGCCCCACCAGGATTTCACACACGTCGTGAGGCTCGACGACGAGCTCGCGCTCCTCCGCGTGGCCTACGACCGCCAGCGCCAGCGGGTGCTGGGAGTGCAGTTCGCCGGTAGCCGCGAGCGCGAGGACCTGCTCGGCGGTGTAGTCGTCCACGAGCGAGAGCACCCGCTGCACGGAGGGAATTCCCTGCGTCAGGGTCCCCGTCTTGTCGAAGACGATCACATCCAGCTTCGCCGCGGCCTCGAGGTGGGTGCCGCCCTTGATGAGCACACCGCGCCGCGCTCCGTTCCCGATCGCCGCGCTCACGGCGGTGGGCGTGGCCAGCCCCGCCGCGCAAGGGCATGCGATGAGCAGCATGGTCAGCGCCCTGGTCGCGTCGCCCGTCAGGGCGAGGACAGCGATCGACAGGGCGAACGAGGCAGGAACGAAGCGCCTGGAAAACTGCTCGCCCACGGTGTGGATAGGGGCTTGCAGCTCGCGCGCCTGCTCCACGCGCTGGATGAGGCGCCCGACGGCCGTATCGCTGCCGACCCGTTCCACCCGCGCCCGCAGGCCGCCGGACAGCAGCACGGTCCCAGCGTAGACGATACCTCCACTCATCTTCATCACGGGCATGCTCTCGCCGGTGATGGGTGCCTCGTTGATCGTCCCCTGGCCCTCCACGATGACGCCGTCGACCGGGATGCGCTTGCCTGCGTAGACCGCGATCACGTCTCCGGGCTGGAGCTCGGCCACGGGACGGCGCACCTCCTGCTCACCGACGACTTGCCAGATCTCCTCGTCGGGCACCTCGAGCAGATCGCGGATCGCTCGCTCCGTACGCTTCAGGGTCAGCGCCTGCAGGTACTCGCCCAAGTTGAGGAGCCAGAGCACCGTCAGCGCGGTGACGTTCTCGCGCAGCAGGAGGCTGGCGATCGTGGCCGACCCGACGAGCGTGTCGGTGTTCATCCCGGTCTGGCCGGCGATCGAGCGCCACCACCCCTTCAGGAAGGAGTACCCCGAGACTAGTGTGACCGCGATGTTGATGCCGCCGATGATCGGGTTCGACGCCAGTGCGCCGGCGCCGAAGGCGAGCCTCTTGACGCCAAGGCCCAGGAGAACCGAGCCGCCGAGAACCAGGTTGCGCACGTGCACGTCCAGCTCCCCGTGCTCGTGGCCCTCGTGTCCGTGATGCTCGCCTCCGTGCCGCGCCTCGCGCGCGACCGCCCGCTGCTCCCGCCATTGCCGGTACGCCTCGTGATCCAGCGGAGGAGACGAGAGGGCGGCGCGGAGCTTCGCCTCAATAGAGATCGGGGTGAGCCCGGGGTCGTAATGCAGGAGCAGCCGCCCCGTCACCGGATTGGCGCGGACATCTTTGATTCCCGGCTCCTGCTGGAGCGCGCTCTCGACGGCGGCGGCATGGCGGGGATGGTTCTTCAGGCTGGACACCTCCCATCGCATCCGCCCCCCGAGCGCCGAGCGCAGCCGCAAGCGAGCGCTCCGCCTTGTGTCCGGACGATCCGTGTCTGCGTCAGGCGAACTCACGCGCCTGCCCGCTCGTGTACGTGGGTATGGTGAGAGGCGTGCGCCTCGTCACCTGCGGCCGACTCGGACAGATCGCCGAGCTCAGCCTTTGCCTCGGCGACGATGTCCTGCAGCTCCTCGCGGAGTCCCTCGACAATGCCCACGAGCTCCCGTTGCGCGACAATGCCGCCTTTGACGATGAGACGTACCAGGGGACGCACCCCGCGCCCCACAAGCGGGGCGAAGAGCGCGCCGGCGGCCAGGCTCGACAGAGCAACCACCAGCTTCGATTGGGCGAATTGCAGCGACATCAGAGGATACCTTTCATTCGCAGACAACCGTTCATCAAACGACCGCTGTTCGGCGAGAGTTAAGGGATACCTGCCCCTGCTTGCTCCGCAAGCCGTGCACCGACGGATTAGTTCCCACATTCGTCGCGCTCGGAATCATTCGCCTTATGCCTCCTGTCCAGCGCGTCAGCGCGTCAGCGCGTTGATATGGAGAGGGGCCGACGGGCTTGCCGGATTTGCACATGCGCGCGGATGACGGAGCGCATGAACTGCACTTCGGAGTGCACCCGGGGAGCGAATGCACATCCCAAGACTCCAGTCTCGGGCAGCGCGCGACGCTCGTCGGCGTCTCCGACGGAGCGCGGACGGAGCGCGCCTGCCGGGCTCGACCGCCTCGGCGCACGCCGGGCGCCACGACCCTGCGTTGCCGAACCTACCGGCACGAGCCACCGCGATGCCGCACGGCCGCCGATGATGTGCAGCACCATCCATCGGCCTGTCCCAGGACGAAGGCAGCAGCTTCTCCCCGATCATGCACCTGAACAGCCTCTGCGGTCCGCTCGAGTGCGATCCGGAGACCAGCGTCGGCTCGCTCTGCCCGCCGCTCTGGGGAGCCACGAAGCTCACGATCAACGCGGAGGACTGCGAAGCCGGCGGTGCGAGCAGCGTGACGTCCGGCCCGGGGCCCACGCCGGAGGGCGAGCACGATGGGGGCTGCGCGTGCCGCTGCGAGGGGATGGCGGAAGCCGGCCGGGGGGATCGATGGCTCGTCGTGATGATCGCCGGCGCGATCTCAGGCGCGCTCTGGCACAGGCGGGGCTCATCGGCGTCCGTGCCCCGCACCTCGAGCGGCGCGGAGCAAGCGGAGACCATTGAGTACCACGAGCAGGCTCGCCCCCATATCGGCGAACACCGCCATCCACAGGGTCGCCTGCGGAGCCCCGAGGAAACAGAGCAAGGTCCGCCTGCGCGAAGCCGCCGCGAAGCGGCGCAGAAGTCCGGCCACCGCTGGCCGGACTCCTGCGGGGCGGAGCTACGAGGCGTTCCGGCGCGACTCGTTGTTCTTCGTCTCCGACGACGACGTGGCGCCGACGGAGGTCGTGGAGCCGGACGCGGTGGAGCGCTCGCCAGACGAAAGCCCGGCGCCCGTCTTCGCCTCGCCCTGCTGCTGCTGCTCGCGGTACATCCGGATCTCGTTCCGCACGTCGGTCACGCCCGAGATCCGCTCCGCGAGCGACTCGAGCTGGTGCTTGAAGCGGCGCTCGCGGACGGTCCCGGAGAGGACGACCTCGCCGTTCTGCACCTTCACCTCGACGTCGCTCGCGTCGAGGTCCGGGTGCTCGGAGATCTGGTCGCAAATGTCCTCGCGAATCCGGTCGTCCGAGCGCTTGTAGCCCTTGGGCGCGCGACCGCGCGAACCGCCGACTCCTCCACCCTGTCCAGCTGTCTCGAGGAAGCTCCGTCCGCCGTACTGGTGGCCCTGGCCGCCGAAGCCCTGCCCACCCGACTGGGGGTAAGAGCCCTGATCGCCGCGGAATCGAGGCTCCTGTCCCTCGTAGCCGCGCTGCTGCCCGGACCGCTCGGTCCAGCCGCGCTCGTCGTCGGCCCACTGCCGGAGGCCGCCGCGGGCTCCGTAGCCCTGCTGCTGGCCTCCGCCGAAGCCTCCCTGGCCACCGAAGCTGCCCTGGCCGCCACCAGATCCACCCTGGCCACCGAATCCACCCTGGCCGCCGAAGCTACCCTGGCCGCCGCCGTAGCCGCCCTGGCTGCCGCCGAATCCACCCTGACCGCCGAAGTTGCTCTGGCCGCCGCCGTAGCCGCCCTGGCTGCCGCCGAATCCACCCTGGCCGCCGAAGTTGCTCTGGCCGCCGCCGTAGCCGCCCTGGCTGCCACCGAATCCACCCTGGCCGCCGAAGTTGCTCTGGCCGCCGCCGTAGCCACCCCGGCCGCCGCCGAGCTCATGCTCGCCGCCGAAATGGCCCTGGCCGCCCTGGCCGCCATGGCTGCCGCCGAAGCCGCTCTGGCTGCCGCCGAATCCGCCCTGGCCGCCGAAGTGGCCCTGACCGCCGTAGCCGCCCTGGCTGCCGCCGAATCCACCCTGACCACCGAAGCTGCCCTGGCCGCCACCGAAGCCGCCCTGGCCGCCGCCGAATCCGCCCTGGCCGCCGCCGTAACCGCCTTGGCCGCCGCCGAAGCCGCCTTGGCCGCCGTGGCTGCCCTGGCCGCCGCCGAAGTGACCTTGGCCGCCGTAACCGCCCTGGCCGCCGCCGAAGCCGCCCTGGCCGCCACCGAAGCCGCCCTGGCCGCCGCCGAAGCCGCGCCTGGAGCCAAGATCGTCGCGACCTCCTCGCTGGAAGTCATCGCGCTGGCCGCCCCAAGCTTGGTGCTGGCCTCCGAAGTCCTCGCGCTGTCCCCAGCCGCGCTCCTGTCGGCCCTCCCAGCCGCGCTCCTGTCGGCCCTCCCAGCCGCGCTCGCCGCCGTAACCGCGCTCGCCGCCGTAACCGCGCTCGCCGCCGTGGCCGCGCCAGCCCTGCTCGCGCTCGTTGCCGCGTCCGCCGAACTCACCCTCGTAGCCGCGTCCGCCGAACTCCCGCGGATCCGAGCCACGGAACTCGTCCTGACCGCCTCGGGCATGGCGATGGTCGTCTCGCTGGAGTACTTGCTCGTAATTGCCACGATGCCCGTAGCTAGCATCGCCAGCGGCCCCGCGCTCGCCGCGATATCCTTCATCCCCTCGCTGGCCCTGGTGTCGCCCAGACCTCTCCTCGTCGCGTCCACGACCGCCGCTGTACTCCTCGTCGATCCATCCCTGACGATTCGGCATGACTCCTCCGCCTTTCTCTGCGACACGCGCGACACCTCAGCGAAACCGTGTCGCTTCTGTTTCGTGATCCAGTCGACGCTCGAGGGCACAAGGGACAGCAGTGATCGGGCCGCCTATTACGCGCCTGTCCGGTGCCGCGTCAGCTGAAAAATACCGAGGCCTCGATGCCCCAGCGCGCCCGGACATCGCAAGGGGTGTTCCAGGACAAGAAGGACAGTGTTTCGCCCCCTTTTCAGGAAGATTACGCCGCACCGCGCACGTCCAGAGGTGCAAAGTGCCCCACGCCAGGGCGACAAAGCGTCCCATCGAGACGTTGTGCCACAGTGACAGGGACGTCGACTCGGGCTCCCTTGAGCCTTCCAAGGGGCTGGATTACGCGCTCTGGCGTAGCAGAGCGGGCGAGCGTGCTCTGGATCAGGCCATGTCGGCTCCAAAAAGGGAAGCTCGTAGGTCTGTCATGGACATCTCATGTACTGCCGAGCTCGGTGCAGGCGGCGTTCCGCTCGGGTCCGGTTGCATGCTCCTAGCGCGATCCGTGCCGACGCGGCGCATCCGCGCCGGGTCGGGCAGCTGGGTCCCTGGGAACGGTCGTCATGCTCGAGCGCCGTCACGAGCGCTGCGCCGGGTTCCCGCGCCCCCCGCCCCGGGAATGGGGACGGTGAGCCCCCCGCTCGCCGGCGCTCACGCGTCGGTCACGCGGGGCAGGGGACGCCGCTCACCGCGGCGCGCGCAGCGCCTCGAGGATCCCGTCCAGCCGCTCGAGGATCGCCCGGCCCTGCTCCTGCGTTCCCTGCGGCGCCGTCGCGCCGGCCGGCGCCACGAGCGCGGAAGCCGCCAGCGTCGGGCCGAACGTCGCCACGAACGAGGCGATCGCCTTGCCCGCGGGGGTGCGCGCGAACAGGTCGGTGTAGCCGCCGGACAGGCACGTCGAGATGAACAGGAGCGCGTCGACGTAGCGCGCGCACCGCGGGTTCTCGGCCTGCTCGGCCTGGTAGAACAGGTACGAGCACCCGAGGACCATCACCGCGAGCGAGTCGATGGGGTCGCGCGTCATCGCGCTCCGGAAGCGCTGCTTCAGCTGATCGTACGAGAGCTCGCCCGCGCCCCCGGCGGCGAGCCCCACCGCGAGCAGGGCGAGCGCGCCGCGCAGCCGCTCGTCCCGGCCGCGGGCCGCGGCGTCTCCCAGGGTGTTCCTCGCGGCGAGCGGTGACGGATCTCCCACGGCGTGCCCTCCCGGCCGTGCGCCTCGCCGAAGCCGGGCCACGGCGCAGGCTCCATTGTCTCGCACGGACGCGGGCGGAAGGGAACCGGCCGCGCGCCTCGCCGAAACCGAAAAGTCATGCGGCGCAGCGCACCCGCGGCTACCCTCGCGCCTTCCTCGGAGCTCCCATGCCGGCCCAGAGAAGCGTGACGAGATGGCTCGAAAGGGCGCCCGCGCCGGTGTTCACGGCCTTCACCGTGCTCGCCGCGTTCGCGACCTACTTCTGCATGTACGCCTTCCGCAAGCCGTTCGCGGTCGGCACCTTCAAGGGCGCGGTCGCGCTGCCGCTGCTCCCCGCGCTGGACCTGAAGAGCCTCTACATCATCGCCCAGGTGCTCGGGTACTGCGCCTCGAAGTTCCTCGGCATCAAGGTCGTCTCCGAGATGCGCCCCGAGCGGCGCGCGCTCGCCATCCTCGCGTGCGTCGGGGTGAGCGAGGCCGCCCTCGTCCTGTTCGGGCTCACGCCGGCGCCCTACGCCGCGCTCTTCCTCGTGCTGAACGGCCTGCCGCTCGGGATGGTCTGGGGGCTCGTCTTCGGCTTCCTCGAGGGGCGCCGCGTGAGCGATCTGCTCGGCGCCGGCCTCTGCGCCAGCTTCATCGTGGCGAGCGGCTTCGTGAAGACGGTCGGCAAGCTGACGCTCGGCTGGGGCGTGCCGGAGGTCTGGATGCCGGCGGTGACCGGGGCGCTCTTCTTCCCGCCGCTGCTCCTCGCTGTGTGGATGCTCGCGCAGATCCCGCCCCCGTCGGCGGCGGACGAGGCGCTCCGGACCCGGCGCGCGCCGATGGACCGCGCCGCGCGGCGCGCGTTCGTCCTGGCGAACGCCGGCGGGCTCGCGACCCTGGTCCTCGGCTACATCGTCCTCACCGCCTACCGCGATTTCCGCGACAACTTCGCCCGCGAGATCTGGGACGCCCTCGAGTTCGCCGACCAGCCCGCCATCCTCACCACGGCCGAGATCCCGGTGGCCATCGGCGCGCTCCTCTCGGTCGCGGTGATGATGGGGATCCGGAACAACCGCACGGCGCTGCTCGCGGTCCACGGCATCATGCTCGCCGGGGCGGTGCTCGCCGGGGTGAGCACTGCGCTCTACCAGGCGGGCGTCATCGGCCCGGTCGCCTGGATGATCAGCGTCGGCCTCGGGCTCTACGTGGGGTACGTCCCGTACAACTGCGTGCTCTTCGACCGGCTCATCGCCGCGGTGGGCTCGGTGGCGACCGCCGGCTTCCTGATCACCGCGGCCGACGCCTTCGGCTACCTCGGCAGCGTGGCGCTGCTGCTCTACAAGAGCTTCGGCCAGGCGAAGCTCTCGTGGCTCGAGTTCTTCCTCGGCTTCAGCTACGCGACCGCGTTCCTCTGCGCGACGCTGTTCGTCGCCTCGGCGGGGTACTTCTGGCTGCGCACGCGCGCGCCCGTTCCCGCCGCGCGCCCGGCGCTCGACGCCTGAGGCGCCTCGGAGAATCGTGCATCGTCAGGGGATGAAGGTTACCGTCAAGTGAGCGAGCGCGCGGCTCGAAGGAGCTACCTTCACGCCACAGCCTGAGGGGAGGCTGTCGAGCGCCCTGTCTCGCTGGAGGAGACACCTGTTCCTGCCGGGGAACAGCGCGCTCACTCGAACGGCCACGACGCGGCCCACATGGCCCGCGAGGTGGGCAAGGCTGTCATCAAGCGGGCCTGCCCGCTTCAGCAACTTCAATAATTCCATCCAGTGTGGGATCTGCACCTAGAACACCGATCACGTTGAAACCCGGAGAATTTTCACAGGGAGGCGGGGAGGCGGGGAGGAAGAAAAAAAATGAATCTCTCCCTCTTGCCGTCTCTCGCTCCCCGCCTCCCCGCCTCCCTGTGAAATTCCTGCTTTTTCTCGTGGTTTCAACCCGTTTGTCGCTCTAGCGGGCTGGGGGCGTGGGCAGCGCCAACCCCCCCTGGTGGTCCTGCTCGGTGCCAAGCTTCCCCCTCAGATATATATATAGTTGATTGCATGGACCACCTTTCACGGGCAGGCGAGCAAGGTTATCGATGATCGTCGAACGAGGCTACGCGCTCCTCGAGAAGATCGAGGAAAACGCCGATTTCAGCTCAGTCCGCGCGTGCCGTGAGGGTGAGGACGTCCCGGTCTTGCTGAAAGTCCTGCGCGCGGAAAGAGCCACTCGGGCCGAGGTCGCGCGCTTCAAGCACCAGTGCGAGCGCATCGCGCAGCTCGCCTCACCCCGCCTCGTCGCGCTGCGTCGCGTCGAGGAGCTCGCCGGCGCTCTGATTGTCGTTCTCGAGGACTTCCCGGGCCGCGATCTCGCGCGGATCCTCGCCGCGCGCCCGTCGTGCAGAATGCCGATCTGCGAGGCGCTCGATCTCGCGGCGGCGCTCGCCGAAGGCCTCGCCGCGGTGCACGCGGCGGGGCTCATCCACCGCGATCTGCGCCCGCACAACGTGCTCGTCGGCGCGTGCGGCGCGGTCAAGCTCACGAGCTTCGGCGTCGACGCCGAGATCACCCGCGCGCACGAACGGCTCTACGCGCCGGCGGTGATCGCCGACGTGCTGCCCTACGTCTCCCCCGAGCAGACAGGCCGCATGAACCGCGGCGTCGACTACCGGACGGACCTCTATGCGCTCGGCGTCATCCTTTACCAGATGCTCACGGGGCAGCGCCCCTTCGAGGCCCTGGACCCGATGGAGCTCATCCACGCGCACCTCGCCCTCGCTCCCGCGCCGCCGTCCCGCGTCGACCCGACGATCCCCGAGGCCGTCTCCGGCGTCGTGCTCAAGCTGCTCGCGAAGAACGCCGAGGACCGTTACCAGAGCGCCGAGGGCCTGCTCGCCGACCTCGAACGCTGCCGCGAGGCCCTGCGAGGCACGGGGACGATCGAGCGCTTCGTCGCGGGCCAGCACGATCGCCAGGACCTGTTTCGGATCCACCAGAAGCTCTACGGCCGCGCGCAGGACATCGAGGCGCTGACCGCCGCGTTCGAGCGCGCGCTCGAGGGCAGCCGCGAGAGCGTGCTCGTCTCCGGCTACTCGGGCATCGGCAAGTCGTCGCTCGTGCACGAGATCTTGAAGCCGCTCGCGCGGCAGAAGGGCTATTTCACGAGCGGCAAGCACGACCAGTACAACCGCAACACGCCCTACAGCGCGGTGGTCCAGGCGTTCGACGGCCTGGTGCGGCAGATCCTCACCGAGAGTGAGGAACGCATCCTCCGCTGGCGGAGCGCGATCCTCGCGGCGCTCGGGCCGAACGCGCAGGTCGTCTGCGACGTCATCCCCTCGCTCTCGTATGTGGTCGGCGCGCAGCCACCCGTGCCGGCGCTCGGCCCGCTCGAGGCGCAGAATCGCTTGAACCGGTGCTTTTTGCTGTTCGTCTCGGTGTTCGCGCGCGGCGCGCACCCGCTCGTCCTGTTCCTCGACGATCTGCAGTGGATCGACCCCGCGAGCCTCGGGCTGCTCCGTGCGCTTCTCGCCGACGACTCGCTCGAGGCGCTCTTCTTCTGCGGCGCCTACCGCGACAACGAGGTGTCGCCCGGGCACCCGTTCATCCGGGCCCTCGAGGAGCTCAAGCGCGCCGGACTCGTCATGCGCGACATCGTCCTCGCCCCGCTCGCGCGCCCGCACCTGTTCGAGATGCTCTCGGACAGCCTCAAGCGCGACGACTGCGGACCGCTCGTCAATGCGGTGCAGAAGAAGACCGGAGGTAACCCGTTCTTCGTCAAGGAGTTCGTCCGGTCGCTGCACGACCACGGCGTGCTCACGTTCGCGGCCGGGTCAGGCTGGCGCTGGGACCTCGCCCGGATCGAGGCGCTCGCGTACACGGACAACGTCGTCGACCTCATGGAGCGCACCATCGCGCGCCTGCCGCCGGAGGCGGTGGAGGCGCTCAAGTTCGCCGCGGCGATCGGCAACCGGTTCGAACTCGACGTGCTCGCCACGGTGAGCGAGTGCTCGCCGGAAGAAGTGTACGGCCGCCTCGATCCCGCCGTCGGTGAGGGGCTCGTGCTCGCCGGGCGCGACAGCTACCGCTTCGCCCATGACAAGGTCCAGGAGGGCGCCTACGCGATGATCCCGGAGGCGGACCGGCCCGCGTTCCACCTCCGGATCGGCCGGCTGCTCGCGGGCAAGCTGGACCTCTCCGAGAGCCAGAGCCTCTTCGATGTCGTCGGTCACCTGAACAGCGCAGGCGACCTCGTGTCGGACCCCGCGGAGCGGCTTTCCCTCGCCCGCATGAGCCTCGAGGCCGCCTGCCGCGCCGAGGACTCGGCCGCCTTCGGCGCCGCCCTGCGCTACCTTGAGCTCGGCCTCCTGCGCCTTCCGGAGGACGCCTGGACGTCGCAGTACCCGCTCCGCCTCAACTACGCCATGAAGACCGGCCTCATGCTCTCGCTCTCGGGTCAGCACGACGACGCCCTCGCGATCCTGTCCGAGTGCCTGGAGCGGGCCGCAAACCGGCTCGACCGCACCGAGGTGCTGCGGCTCAGGATGAACGTGCAGGTGCTCAAGGCTGACCTGCCCGCCGCGCTCGCGGAGGGGCTCGCGGCCCTGCGCCCGTTCGGGATCGACCTGCCCCCGTTCCCCGACGAAGCCATGGTCGATGCCCAAATCCGGGTGACGATGGATCTCGTCCGGGAGAGGACGCTCGAGGCGCTCCCAGGCTTGCCGCCGCTCGCGGACCCGGAGATCCGCGCCATGCAGGCCGTGCTCGAGGATCTCAGCTCTCCGACTTGGTTCTTGAGCCCCAACAATCTCGGCATCACGGCCGCGAAGATCATCGAAAACACGCTGCGCCACGGCCTGACGCCGCACGCGATCTACGGCTGCGTGAACTTCGGGATGTTCCTTTGCGGCCGGGGCGACATCGCGCTCGGCTACCGCTTCGGCCGCGCCGCCATCGAGCTTTCGGAGCGCTACCCGGACAAGAAGTCCGAGGCGATGCTCTGGCCTCTGTGGGGCACCTTCGTGCAGCACCATCGAGAGGGCTACCCCGCCTGCACGGAGTCGCTGCTCGCGGGAATTCACGCCGGGCTCGAGACGGGCCAGTACATTTGGGCGTTCTACAGCGCGATCAACGCCATCACGTACAGCCTCCTGCGCGGCCTGCCGCTCTCCGATCTCCTCGCCGAGGCGCAGAGCTATCAGCCGATATGCAAGCTCGACGTGAGCAACACCATCACTTGGGTCGTCGGCGCGGCCGGACAGCTCGCGCACCAGCTCTCGGTCGAGACCGCGCACCCGGCCAAGCTCAAGGGCGCGTGGGTCGACATCGACGAGGTGCTCGAGGTGTGCCGCCAGACGGGCAACCAGGGCTCGCTCTTCTTGGCCCAATTCCACATTGTGATCCTCGGCGTCTTCCAGGGCGCGTTCGAGGAAGCGGCGCGCACCGCGCTCCTGCTGAACGTCGAGCCCCCGACCGTGGCGGCCTGGGAAGGCACTCCCGCGCTCTATTGCTACGCCGGCGTCGCATTTACGCAGGCGGCGGACGTGGTCTCCCCGGACGAGCGCGCGCTCTTCCTCGCCCGCGCGGAGAGCTTCGCTGAAAAACTCTCGCGCTGGGCGGGCCTCTGCCCGGAGAACCTGGCGCACCGCAGCGCCCTGCTCGACGCCGAGCTCGAGCGCGCCCGCGGCGACGCGCGCGCCGCGGGGGATCGCTACGACGAGGCGATCGCCCTCGCGCACCGCGGCGGCTACCTCCACGACGAGGCGCTCGCCAACGAGCTCGCGGGACTTTCCTTCCGCGCGCTCGGCAAGACCACCCTCGCCCGCGCCTACCTGACCGAGGCGCACAGGGCGTACGGCCGATGGGGCGCTCCCTGTGCGATGCGGCGCCTCGAACGCTCGCACCCCGACCACGTGCCCAGCGAGATCCTCCGCACCGCGACGGGTCCGGAGGCCGCCGCGCCCGCCACTACCGCGCTCGACCTCGGCTCGGTGCTCAAGGCCTCCCAGGCCATCTCGGGCGAGATCGTCCTCGACCGCCTGCTCGACGCGCTCATGCGCATCCTGGTCGAGAATGCCGGCGCGAGGCGGGGCTGCCTGCTCCTGGCCCGCGGCGAGACCCTGTCCTTGGCGGCCGAGGCGAGGGCGGAGGGGCCCGAGATCGAGGTGCATATTTCCCACGAACCCGAAGCTCCTCCCCCGGACCTGCCGGCGTCCCTGTTCAACTACGTCCGGCGCAGCCGGGAAAAGGTGATCCTGGACGACGGGACGGCACGGAATCCCATCGTCGCCAGCGACGACCCCTATCCGTACCCCAAATCTGCCCTCTGCCTGCCCATCCTGCGACAGGCGGAGCTCGTGGGGTTGC
The DNA here is from genome assembly GCA_051717205.1 of Sorangium sp. So ce1128. Taxonomy (GTDB): domain Bacteria; phylum Myxococcota_A; class Polyangia; order Polyangiales; family Polyangiaceae; genus Sorangium. Next base: position 10,071,814 of record CP181432.1, on the reverse strand, counting down.
TCTACCTGGAAAACGACCTCATCGCCGGCGCGTTCACCCCGGAGCGGCTTTCGGTGCTGGAGCTGCTGTCGTCCCAGGCCGCCATCTCGATCGCCAATGCCACGCTCTACGCCGACCTGCTGCAGGAGAAGCAGGCCGTGCGGGACAGCAAAGAGCTGCTGCAGTCGATCAACGACAACTCGACAGCGGTCATCTACCTCAAGGATCTCGAGGGGCGCTACCTGATGATCAACCGGCGCTACGCCGAGCTGTTCCACGTCGGTGAGCAAGCGATCGTCGGCCGGACCGACTACGATGTCTTCCCCAGGGAGCGGGCCGATGCCTTCCGCGCCGTCGACCACGAGGTGCTGGCCACCGGAGCGGCGCTGCAAGCCGAGGAAGAGGTCCCCCAGGACGATGGGCTGCACACCTACATCTCTCTCAAGTACATGTCCCTCAAGGTCGCGGGGCAGCCGTATGCCGTCTGCGGTATCTCCACCGACATCACCGAGCGCAAGCAGGCCGAAGCGGAGCGCCAGGCCCGCAAGACGGCCGAAGCCGAAAATCGAGCGAAGACCGAGTTCCTGAGGAACATCAGCCACGAGCTGCGCACGCCGCTCAACGCCATCCTCGGCTACGCCCAGATCCTCAAGCGCTCCTCGGGGCTCGAAGACCGCCAGGCGGCGGGACTGAACACCATCCAGCAGAGCGGTCAGCACCTGTTGACCCTCCTCAACGACCTTTTGGACCTGGCCAAGATCGAGGCGGGCAAGCTCGAGCTCTATCCCGAGCCGATCCATCTCTCGAGCTTCCTGACGGTGGTCGCCGACATCATCCGCGTCAGGGCGGAGCAGAAGAGCCTTCACTTCGTCTACGAGGTCACGCCCCCCCTGCCCCAGGCGGTGCTGGCCGACGAGAAGCGCCTGCGCCAGATGCTGCTCAACCTGCTGGGCAATGCGGTGAAATTCACCGATCGGGGGCGGGTGCGCTTCGGGGTGCAGGCTCTTTCCCAGGACGGGACCGCGGCGCGGCTGCGCTTCGCGGTGGAGGATACCGGCGTCGGAATGACGCCGGAGCAGCTGGCCAAGCTCTTCCTGCCTTTTGGGCGGGTAGGCGACGTGCGGCGCCGCGCGGGCAGCGGCCTAGGGCTGATGATCAGCCGCCAGCTGGTGCACCTCATGGGCAGCGAGATCCAGGTGGACAGCCGGCCCGACGCAGGGAGCCGCTTCTGGTTCGACGTGACCCTGCCGGTGGCCGAGCTCGCAGGCCCCCTCCGGCCCTCCGAGCGGACCCCCGTCGGCTACGAGGGGCCGCGCCGGAAGGTGCTGGTCGCCGACGACGTGGTGAGCAATCGGGCGGTGCTTTTCGACCTGCTGAGCGGCCTGGGCTTCGAGGTCTGCGAGGCGGCCAATGGCCAGGAGGCGGTCGAGCAGGAGATGGCGGCGTCGCCGGATCTGGCGGTGCTGGATCTGGTCATGCCGGGGATGGGCGGCCTGGAGGCCATGCAGTGCGTTCGTCGCAATCGCCAGGCTCGGGGGCTCGCGCGGCTGCCGTTCATCGTCGTCTCCGCGAGCGCCGACGAGGAAGACCAGGCTGAGAGCTTTGCCGCCGGTGCCGACGCCTTCCTCGCCAAGCCGATCGACCAGGAGAGCCTGCTGCGGATCGTCGGCGCCCAGCTGGGGCTCACCTGGGTCCATGCCAGACCGGCCGAGGAGCGAGCCGGGGACGGGGAGGCCGCGGAGCTCGTGGTCCCGCCCCGAGAGGAGATGAAAGTCCTGCATACCCTGGCCCTGGAGGGCAACATGCGCGACATCCGAAAGCGGTCAGCCTACCTGACCACCCTCGACGAACGCTACCGCCCCTTCGCCGACCGCCTGGATCGCCTAGCGCAGGGCTACCAGTCCAAGGCGATCCGCAGCCTGGTCGAGGAGCACCTGCAGGGGGGTGGAGCCGGAGGCGAGGCTGGGGCTTTCGCCGAGGCGCATCGGGGCGACCAGCGACCATGAGCAGAGCCACAGCGTCCGGTGCTCGCACCCGCACGATCCTGAGCGTGGATAACATGCCAGCCAATCTCACCGTGCTGGTGGATCATCTGGAATGCGTGGGTCATCAGGTGCTCATCGCCGAGGGCAGTGAAGAGGCTTTGGAGCGGGCCCGCCTCATGCAACCCGACCTGATCCTGCTGGACGTGGTGATGCCGGACATCGACGGTTTCGAGACGTGCCGGCGCCTGAAAGCGGACGAAAGCACCCGAGACATGCAGCAGGACTTCGTCAGAATTCCGCGTTTCTACGTGATCGTTCACACCAGGAGGAGCCGCTGCTCGTTGCTGAGATCGAGACGGCGTTGCGCGAACGCCTCGCGATCCCCCACGATGATCCGCGAGGCGCTAACCCCGCGGCGCTCGAGCTCGCGCCGCACCGCAGAGGCCCGCCTCTGGGCGAGCTGCGCAGCCGCGGCCTCGGACGGCATCTCGCCGCAGCGTGTCGTCCGACGAGGGTCACTGAGCCTGAAGGGTAGTCTGCGAGGACCTTCACCACGTTGTCGAGCACTTCCCCGACAACGATCCTGTCCGAGCCGCGTTCGAGATGGCCGTGCGGTCCATGATCGACAGCTCGCGCGCGTCGGCACACTCCGGGCTTGCCCACGTGGCTTGCGCCCGGGCGGCGTTGCTGAAGAAGAGCGTTGTGAGCGCAAGCGCCATGAAGATCGCCCGGCGCAGGCGGGGTGGGGGCGCGGTGGCGATATTCACGCCACAGCCTGAGGGGAGGCTGTCGAGCGCGCTGTCTCGCTGGAGGAGACACCTGTTCCTGCCGGGGAACAGCGCGCTCACTCGAACGGCCACGACGCGACCCACATGGCCCGCGAGGTGGGCAAGGCTGTCATCAAGCGGGCCTGCCCGCTTCAGAAACTTCAATCATTTCATCCAGTGTGGGATCTGCACCTAGCGGGCTGGGGGCGTGGGCAGCGCCAACCCCCTGGTGGTCCTGCTCGGTGCCGAGCTTCCCCCTCAGATATATATATAGTTGATTGCATGCACCACCTTTCACGGGCAGGCGAGCAAGGTGATCGATGATCGTCGAACGAGGCTATGCGCTCCTCGAAAGGATCGAGGAAAACGCCGATTTCAGCGTGATCCGCGCGTGCCGCCAGGGCGAGGACGTCCCGGTCTTGCTGAAAGTCCTGCGCGCGGAAAGGGCGACTCGCGCCGAGGTCGCGCGCTTCAAGCACCAGTACGAGCGCATCGCGCAGCTCGCCTCGCCTCGTCTCCTTGCGCTGCGCGGCGTCGAGGAGCTCGCCTTTGCCCTGATGGTCGTTCTCGAGGACTTCCCGGGCCGCGATCTCGCGCGGATCCTCGCCGCGCGCCCGTCGCGCACCCTGCCGGTCAGCGAGGCGCTCGATCTCGCGGCCGCGCTCGCCGAAGGGCTCGCCGCGGTGCACGCGGCGGGGCTCATCCACCGCGATCTGCGCCCGCACAACGTGCTCGTCGGCGCGTGCGGTGCGGTCAAGATCACGAGCTTCGGCGTCGACGCCGAGATCACCCGCGCGCACGAACGGCTCTACGCGCCGGCGGTGATCGCCGACGTGCTGCCTTACGTCTCCCCCGAGCAGACAGGCCGCATGAACCGCGGCGTCGACTACCGGACGGACCTCTACGCGCTCGGCGTCATCCTGTACCAGGTGCTCACGGGTCAGCGCCCCTTCGAGGCCCTGGACCCGATGGAGCTCATCCACGCGCACCTCGCCCTCGCTCCCGCGCCGCCGTCCCGCGTCGACCCGACGATCGCCGAGGCCATCTCCGGCGTCGTGCTCAAGCTGCTGGCGAAGAACGCCGAGGACCGTTACCAGAGCGCCGAGGGCCTGCTCGCTGACCTCGAACGCTGCCGCGCGGCCCTGCGCGGCGCGGGGACGATCGAGCCCTTCGTCGCGGGCCAGCACGATCGCCAGGACCTGTTCCGGATCCACCAGAAGCTCTATGGCCGCGAGCAGGATATCGAGGCGCTCACCGCCGCGTTCGAGCGCGCGCTCGAGGGCAGCCGCGAGAGCGTGCTCGTCTCCGGCTACTCGGGCATCGGCAAGACCTCGCTCGTGCAGGAGATCCTAAAGCCGCTCGCGCGGCAGAAAGGCTATTTCACGAGCGGCAAGTACGACCAGTACAACCGCGACGCGCCCTACAGCGCGGTGATCCAGGCGTTCGACGGCCTGGTGCGGCAGATCCTCACCGAGAGCGAGGCGCGCATCCAGCGCTGGCGGAGCGCGCTGCTCGAGGCGCTCGGGCCGAACGCGCAGGTCGTCTGCGACGTCATCCCCTCGCTCTGCCATGTGGTCGGCGCGCAGCCGCCCGTGCCGGCGCTCGGCCCGCTCGAGGCGCAGAACCGCCTGAACCGCTGCTTCTTGCTGTTCGTCTCGGTGTTCGCGCGCGATGCGCACCCGCTCGTCCTGTTCCTCGACGATCTCCAGTGGATCGACGCCGCGAGCCTGGGGCTGCTCCGCTCTCTCCTCGCCGACGACTCGCTCGAGGCGTTCTTCTTCTGCGGCGCCTACCGCGATAACGAGGTGTCGCCCGGGCACCCGTTCGTCCGCGCCATCGAGGAGCTCAAGCACACAGGGCTCGTCGTGCGCGACATCGTCCTCGCCCCGCTGGCGCGCCCGCACCTGCTCGAGATGCTCTCGGACAGCCTCAAGCGCGATGACTGCGGGCCGCTCGCCGATGCCGTACAGAAGAAGACGGGCGGCAACCCGTTCTTCGTCAAGGAGTTCGTCCGGTCGCTGCACGACCACGGCGTGCTCACGTTCGCTGCCGGGTCAGGCTGGCGCTGGGACCTCGCCCGGATCGAGGCGCTCGCGTACACGGACAACGTCGTCGACCTCATGGTGCGCACCATCGCGCGCCTGCCGCCGGAGGCGGTGGAGGCGCTCAAGCTCGCCGCGGCGATCGGCAACCGGTTCGAGCTCGACGTGCTCGCCACGGTGAGCGAGTGCTCGCCGGAAGAGGTGTACGGCCGCCTCGATCCCGCCGTCGGCGAGGGGCTCGTGACGCCCGGGCGCGAGGGCTACCGCTTCGCCCATGACAAGGTCCAGGAGGGCGCCTACGCGATGATCCCGGAGGCGGACCGGCCCGCCTTCCACCTCCGGATCGGCCGGCTGCTCGCGGGCAAGCTGGACCTCTCCGAGAGCCAGAACCTCTTCGACGTCGTCGGCCACCTGAACAGCGCAGGCGACCTCGTGTCGGACCCCGCGGAGCGGCTTTCCCTCGCCCGCATGAGCCTCGAGGCCGCCTGCCGCGCCGAGGACTCGGCCGCCTTCGGCGCCGCCCTGCGCTACCTGAAGCTCGGCCTTTTGCGCCTTCCGGAGGACGCCTGGACATCGCAGTACCCGCTCCGCCTCAAGTACGCGATGAAGACGGGCCTCATGCTCTCGCTCTGTAGTCGGCACGACGACGCCCTCGCGATCCTCTCCGAGTGCCTGGAGCGCGCCGTGAGCCGGCTCGATCGCACCGAGGTGCTGCGGCTCAAGATGAGCGTGCAGGTGCTCAAGAACGACCTGCCTGCCGCGCTCGAGGAGGGGCTCGCGGCCCTGCGCCCGTTCGGGATCGACCTGCCCCCGTTCCCCGACGAGGCCGCGGTCGACGCCCAAATCGGGGCGACGATGGATCTCGTCCGGGAAAAGTCGCTCGAGGCGCTGCCAGACCTGCCGCCGCTCGCAGATCCGGAGTTCCGCGCCATGCAGGACGTGCTCCAGGAGCTCGTCCTCCCCTGCTGGTTCTTGAGCCCCAACAACCTTGGCATCACGATCGCGAAGCTCGTCGAGAACACGCTGCGCCATGGGCTGTCGGAGCACGCGATCTTCGGCTGCATCAACTTCGGGATGTTCCTCTGCGGCCGCGGCGACATCGAGCTCGGCTACCGCTTCGGCCGCGCCGCCATCGACGTTGCGGAGCGCCACCCGGACAAGAAGTCCGAGGCGATGCTCCGGAACGTGTGGGGCGCCTGGTTGCAGCACTGGAGAGAGGGCTACCCCGCCTGCAAGGAGTCGCTGCTCGTCGCCATGCACGCCGGGCTCGATACGGGGCAGTACATCTGGGCGTTCTACAGCGCGAAGAACTGCATCACGAACAGCCTCCTCCGCGGCCTCCCGCTCTCCAACCTCCTCGCCGAGGCGCAGAGCTACCAGCCGATACGGAAGCTCGACGAGTTCAACACCATCACCTGGATCATCGCCGCAGCCGCACAGCTCGCGCACCAGCTCTCGGTCGAGACCGCGCACCCGGCCAAGCTCAAGGGCGCATGGGTCGACATCGACGAGGTGATCGAGGAGGCCCGCCGGATCGACAACCAGAATTCGATCTTCTTCGCCCACTTCTACGTCGTTCTCCTCGGCGTCTTCCAGGGTGCGTTCGAGGAAGCGGCGCGCACCGCGCTCTCGCTGGACATCGAGGTCCCGACCGTGGCGGCCTGGCAGGGCATCCCTGCGTTCCATTGCTACGCCGGCGTCGCGCTCACGCAGGCGGCGGACGTGGTCTCCCCGGACGAGCGCGCGCTCTTCCTCGCTCGCGCGGAGCTCTTTGCTGAAAAACTCTCGCGCTGGGCGGACCTCTGCCCGGAGAACCTGGCGCACCGCCGCGCCCTGCTCGGCGCCGAGCTCGAGCGCGCCCGCGGCGATGCGCGCGCCGCGTGGGAGCGCTACGACGAGGCGATCGCCCTCGCCCAGCGCGGCGGCTATCTCCACGACGAGGCGCTCGCCAACGAACTCGCCGGCCTTTCCTTCCGCGCGCTCGGCAAGACCACCATCGCCCGCACCTACCTGACCGAGGCGCACAGGGCCTACGGCCGATGGGGCGCGACCGAGGCGATGCGGCGCCTCGAGCGCGCGTACCCCGACCTCGTCCCGAGCGAAATCCTCCGCGGCGCGACGTGCCCGGAGGCCGCCGCGCCCGCCAGCGCCGCGCTCGACCTCGGCTCGGTGCTCAAGGCCTCCCAGGCCATCTCGGGCGAGATCGTCCTCGACCGCCTGCTCGACGCGCTCATGCGCATCCTGGTCGAGAACGCCGGCGCGCGGCGGGGCTGCCTGCTCCTCGCTCGCGCCGAGACCCTGTGCTTGGCGGCCGAGGCGAGGGCGGAGGGGCCCCAGATCGAGGTGCGTATTCCCCACGAGCCCAAAGCCTCCCCTTCGGACCTGCCGGCGTCCCTCTTCAACTACGTCCGGCGCAGCCGGGAGAAGGTGATCCTGGACGACGGGACGGCACGGAATCCCATCGTCGCCAGCGACGACCTCTATCGGTACCCCAAATCCGCGCTCTGCCTGCCCATCCTGCGGCAGGCAGAGCTCGTGGGGTTGCTCTACCTGGAAAACGACCTCGTCGCCGGCGCGTTCACCCCGGACCGGCTTTCGGTGCTGGAGCTGCTGTCGTCCCAGGCCGCCATCTCGATCGCCAATGCCACGCTCTACGCCGACCTGCTGCAGGAGAAGCAGGCCGTGCGGGACAGCAAAGAGCTGCTGCAGTCGATCGTCGACAACTCGACAGCGGTCATCTACCTCAAGGACGTCGAGGGGCGCTATCTGATGATCAACCGGCGCTACGCCGAGCTGTTCCACGTCAGTGAGCAAGCGATCGTCGGCCGGACCGACTACGATGTCTTCCCCAGGGAGCCGGCCGATGCCTTCCGCGCCGTCGACCAAGAGGTGCTGGCCACCGGAACGGCGCTGCAAGCCGAGGAAGAGGCTCCCCATGACGATGGGCTGCACACCTACATCTCCCTCAAGTATCCCCTGCGCAACGCGGCGGGGCAGCCCTATGCCCTCTGCGGCATTTCCACCGACATCACCGAGCGCAAGCAGGCCGAAGCGGAGCGCCAGGCCCGCAAGACGGCCGAAGCCGAGAGCCGTGCGAAGACCGAGTTCCTCAGGAACATGAGCCACGAGCTGCGCACGCCGCTCAATGCCATCCTCGGCTACGCCCAGATCCTCAAGCGCTCCCCGGGGCTCGAAGACCGCCAGGCGGCGGGGCTGGATACCATCCAGCAGAGCGGCCAGCACCTGTTGACCCTCATCAACGACCTTTTGGACCTGGCCAAGATCGAGGCGGGCAAGCTCGAGCTCTACCCCGAGCCGATCCATCTCTCGACCTTCCTCGCGGTCGTCGCCGACATCATCCGCGTCAGGGCGGAGCAGAAGAGCCTTTACTTCGTCTACGAGGTCACGCCCCTCCTGCCCCAGGCGGTGCTGGCCGACGAAAAGCGCCTGCGCCAGGTGCTGCTCAACCTGCTGGGCAATGCGGTGAAATTCACCGACCGGGGGCGGGTGCGCTTCGGGATGCAGGCTCTTTCCCAGGACGGGGCCTCGGCGCGGCTGCGCTTCGAGGTGGAGGATACCGGCGTGGGAATGGCGCCGGAGCAGCTGGCCAAGCTCTTCCAGCCTTTCGGGCGGGTGGGGGACGTGCGGCGCCGCGCGGGCAGCGGCCTCGGGCTGATGATAAGCCACCAGCTGGTGCACCTCATGGGCAGCGAGATCCAGGTGGAAAGCCGGCCTGACGAGGGCAGCCGGTTCTGGTTCGAGGCGATCCTGCCGGTGGCCGAGCTCGCAGCCCCCCTCCGGCCCTCCGAGCGGGCCCCCATCGGGTACGAGGGGCCGCGCCGGAAGGTGCTGGTGGCCGACGACGTGGTGGGCAGTCGGGCGGTGCTTTTGGACCTGCTGAGCGGCCTGGGCTTCGAAGTGTGCGAAGCGGCCAATGGCCAGGAGGCCGTCGAGCAGGAGATGGCGGCGTCGCCGGATTTGGCCGTGGTGGATCTGGTCATGCCGGGGATGGGCGGGCTGGAAGCCATGCAGTGCATTCGTCGCAATCGCCAGGCTCGGGGGCTCGCGCGGCTGCCGTTCATCGTCGTCTCCGCGAGCGCCAACGAGGAAGACCAGGCTGAGAGCTTTGCCGCAGGCGCCGATGCCTTCCTCACCAAACCGATCGACCAGGAGAGCCTGCTGCGGATCATCGGCGCCCAGCTGGGGCTCACCTGGGCCTATGCCAGACCGGCCGAGGAGCGAGCCGGGGACGGGGAGGCCGCGGAGCTCGTGGTCCCGCCCCGAGAGGAGATGGAAGTCCTGCATGCCCTGGCCCTGGAGGGCAACATGTGCGACATCCGAAAGCGGGCGGCCTACCTGACCACCCTCGACGAACGCTACCGCCCCTTCGCCGACCGCCTGCATCGCCTGGCGCAGGGCTGCCAGTCCAAGGCGATCCGCGGACTGGTCGAGGAGCACCTGCAGGGGGCCTCTCCTGCGGCGAGGCTGGGGCTTTCACCGCGGCCCATCGGGGGCAACCAGCGACCATGAGCAGAGCCACAGTGCCCGGTGCTCGCACCCGCACGATCCTGATCGTGGATGACACGCCAGCCAATCTCACCGTGCTGGTGGATCATCTGGAATGCGTGGGTCATCAGGTGCTCATCGCCGAGGGCAGTGAAGAGGCTTTGGAGCGGGCCCGCCTCATGCAACCCGACCTGATCCTGCTGGACGTGGTGATGCCCGACATCGACGGTTTCGAGACGTGCCGGCGCCTGAAAGCGGACGAAAACACCCGAGACATCCCGGTGCTCTTCATGACCGCTCTTACCGATGCGGCTGACAAGCTCGTGGGGTTCAAGGCGGGGGGGGCGTCGATTACATCACCAAGCCATTCGATATTGGAGGGTGATCGACGTACTTCGGCGCCGAGAGCCCCGGCGCCAGGGCGTCGAGGCAGCTCTCGATGTTCACCTTGGAGGGCCATGGAGGGGCATAGCCTGTATAACGCGGCGCGCAGTAGAGGCGGCCATCACGGCTCATCACCCAGCCCTGCGCCATAGGAGCGCTGCGCAGCGAAGGACAGCTCAGGACGCCCGGCTCCGCCGGTTCCTCGGGCGCGGGCACGGGCGCTTCGCTCGCCGGGCGCTCTGGCCATTGGCTCGGCGGCCACTGTCCGGGCAGACCGGCGGGCGGCCATTCGCCGGACCGGCCGGAGGTCGCCTCCAGGTCGCCTCCGGTACGGAGGCCCGCGAGCCCCCGCACGCCCCCGCAGTCCAGAGCGCGGCGACCATCAGCGCCGCCGAGGCTCGCCTCCGGCGCGCGGGGCATCGCGGTGCTGCGGTCAAGGGATCTCCTCCGAGAGAGCGCGTCGTCGTGCGATCATCGCGGCTCGAGCTCGCGCGGCACCCGCGCCTGGCGGCATTCGAGGCCCGAGCGGGTCCGCTGCTCGTTCTTGGTGTACAGGAGCGCCTCCTCGAACCGCGCGACGAGCGGATGGTAGCTCTCGACGGCGCGGATGGCCGTGCGGTCCATGATCGACAGCTCGCGCGCGTCGGCACACTCCGGGCTTGCCCACGTGGCTTGCGCCCGGGCGGCGTTGCTGAAGAAGAGCGTTGTGAGCGCAAGCGCCATGAAGATCGCCCGGCGCAGGCGGGTCGGGGGCGCGGTGGCGATATTCACGCCACAGCCTGAGGGGAGGCTGTCGAGCGCGCTGTCTCGCTGGAGGAGACACCTGTTCCTGCCGGGGAACAGCGCGCTCACTCGAACGGCCACGACGCGACCCACATGGCCCGCGTGGTGGGCAAGGCTGTCATCAAGCGGGCCTGCCCGCTTCAGAAACTTCAATAATTTCATCCAGTGTGGGGCTGCACCTAACGGGCTGGGGGAGTGGGCAGCGCCAACTCCCCTGGTGGTCCTGCTCGGTGCCGAGCTTCCCCCTCAGATGTATAATCTATATAGTTGATTGCATGCCCCACCTTTCACGGGCAGGCGAGCAAGGTTGTCGATGATCGTCGAACGAGGCTATACGTTTCGCGAGAAGATCGAGGAAAATGCCGATTTCAGCCTGATCCGCGCATGCCGCGAGGGCGAGGACGTTCCGGTCTTGCTGAAGGTCCTGCGCGCGGAAAGAGCGACTCGCGCCGAGGTCGCGCGCTTCAAGCACCAGTGTGAGCGCATCGCGCAGCTCGCCTCGCCCCGCCTCATCGTGCTGCGCGGCGTCGAGGAGCTCGCCGGCGCCTTGATCCTCGTTCTCGAGGACTTCCCGGGTCGCGATCTCGCGCGACTCCTCGCCGCGCGTCCGTCGCGCAGACTGCCGGTCAGCGAGGCGCTCGAGCTCGCGGCCGCGCTCGCCGAAGGTCTCGCCGCGGTGCACGCGGCGGGGCTCATCCACCGCGATCTGCGCCCGCACAACGTGCGCGTCGGCGCGTGCGGCGAGGTCAAGATCGCGGGCTTCGGCGTCGACGCCGAGATCACCCGAGCGCACGAACGGCTCTACGCGCCGGCGGTGATCGCCGACGTGCTGCCCTACGTCTCCCCCGAGCAGACAGGCCGCATGAACCGCGGCGTCGACTACCGGACGGATTTCTACGCGCTCGGCGTCATCCTGTACCAGGTGCTCACGGGGCAGCGCCCCTTCGAGGCCCTGGACCCGATGGAGCTCATCCACGCGCACCTCGCCCTCGCTCCGGCGCCGCCGTCCCGCGTCGACCCGACGATCCCCGAGGCCATCTCCGGCGTCGTGCTCAAGCTGCTCGCGAAGAACGCCGAGGACCGTTACCAGAGCGCCGAGGGCCTGCTCGCCGACCTCGAACGCTGTCGCGAGGCCCTGCGTGGCACGGGGACGATCGAGCCCTTCGTCGCGGGCCAGCACGACCGCCAGGACCTGTTCCGGCTCCACCAGAAGCTCTACGGCCGCGAGCAGGACATCGAGGCGCTGACCGCCGCGTTCGAGCGCGCGCTCGAGGGCAGCCGCGAGAGCGTGCTCGTCTCCGGCTACTCGGGCATCGGCAAGTCGTCGCTCGTGCACGAGATCTTGAAGCCGCTCGCGCGGCAGAAGGGCTATTTCACGAGCGGCAAGTACGACCAGTACAACCGCGACGCGCCCTACAGCGCGGTGATCCAGGCGTTCGACGGCCTGGTGCGGCAGATCCTCACCGAGAGCGAGGCGCGCATCGAGCGCTGGCGGAGCGCGATCCTCGAGGCGCTCGGGCCGAACGCGCAGGTCGTCTGCGACGTCATCCCCTCGCTCTCGTATGTGGTCGGCGCGCAGACGCCCGTGCCGGCGCTCGCCCCGCTCGAGGCGCAGAAGCGCCTGAACCGCTGCTTCTTGCTGTTCGTCTCGGTGTTCGCGCGCGATGCGCACCCGCTCGTCCTGTTCCTCGACGATCTCCAGTGGATCGACGCCGCGAGCCTCGGGCTGCTCCGCACGCTCCTCGCCGATGACTCGCTCGAGGCGCTCTTCTTCTGCGGCGCCTACCGCGATAACGAGGTGTCGCCCGGGCACCCGTTCGTCCGCGCCATCGAGGAGCTCAAGCACACAGGGCTCGTCGTGCGCGACATCGTCCTCGCCCCGCTGGCGCGCCCGCACCTGCTCGAGATGCTCTCGGACAGCCTCAAGCGCGACGACTGCGGGCCGCTCGCCGATGCCGTACAGAAGAAGACGGGCGGTAACCCGTTCTTCGTCAAGGAGTTCGTCCGGTCGCTGCACGACCACGGCGTGCTCACGTTCGCTGCCGGGTCAGGCTGGCGCTGGGACCTCGCCCGGATCGACGCGCTCGCGTACACGGACAACGTCGTCGACCTCATGGTGCGCACCATCGCGCGCCTGCCGCCGGAGGCGGTGGAGGCGCTCAAGCTCGCCGCGGCGATCGGCAACCGGTTCGAGCTCGACGTGCTCGCCACGGTGAGCGAGTGCTCGCCGGAAGAGGTGTACGGCCGCCTCGATCCCGCCGTCGGCGAGGGGCTCGTGACGCCCGGGCGCGAGGGCTACCGCTTCGCCCATGACAAGGTCCAGGAGGGCGCCTACGCGATGATCCCGGAGGCGGACCGGCCCGCCTTCCACCTCCGGATCGGCCGGCTGCTCGCGGGCAAGCTGGACCTCTCCGAGAGCCAGAACCTCTTCGACGTCGTCGGCCACCTGAACAGCGCAGGCGACCTCGTGTCGGCCCCCGCGGAGCGCCTTTCCCTCGCCCGCATGAGCCTCGGGGCCGCCTGCCGCGCCGAGGACTCGGCCGCCTTCGGCGCCGCCCTGCGCTACCTGCAGCTCGGCCTCCTGCGCCTTCCGGAGGACGCCTGGACGTCGCAGTACCCGCTCCGCCTCAACTACGCGATGAAGACCGCCCTCGTGCTCTCGCTCTGTGGTCGGCACGACGACGCCCTCGCGACCCTCTCCGAGTGCCTGGAGCGGGCCGCGAGCCGGCTCGATCGCACCGAGGTGCTGCGGCTCAAGATGAACGTGCAGGTGCTCAAGAACGACCTGCCCGCCGCGCTCGCGGAAGGGCTCGCGGCCCTGCGCCCGTTCGGGCTCGACCTGCCCCCGTTCCCCGACGAAGCCATGGTCGACGCCCAAATCCGGGTGACGATGGCTCTCGTCCGGGAAAACCCGCTCGAGGCGCTGCAAGACCTGCCGCCGCTCGCGGACCCGGAGATCCGCGCCATACAAGACGTGCTCGAGGAGCTCTTCTCTCCCTGCTGGTACTTGAGCCCTAACAACTACGGCATCACGGTCGCGAAAATCCTCGAGAACGCGCTGCGCCACGGCCTGTCGAAGCACGCGCTCTACGGCTGCATCAACTTCGGCGCGTTCCTCTGTCTCCGTGGCGACATCGCGCTCGGATATCGCTTCGGCCGCGCCGCCATCGACCTTTCGGAGCGCTACCCGGACAAGAGGTCCGAGGCGATGCTCCGGAACATGTGGGGCGCCTGCGTCCAGCACTGGAAGGAGGGCTACCGCACTTGCAAGGAGTCGGTGCTCGCGGCGATACACGCCGGGATCGACACGGGCCAGTACATCTGGGCGTTCTACGCCGCGGTAACCGCCATCACGAACAGCCTCCTGCGCGGCCTCCCGCTCTCCGACCTCCTCGCCGAGGCGCAGAGCTACCAGCCGATATGCAAACTCGACGAGGCCAACGCCATCACCTGGATAGTCGGCGCGGTCGGACAGCTCGCGCACCAGCTCTCGGTCGAGACCGCGCACCCGACCAAGCTCAAGGGCGCGTGGGTCGACATCGACGAAGTGATCGAGGAGAACCGCCGGATAGACAACCTGGACTCACTCACCGTCGCTGCTGAGATGTACGTCGTGATCCTCGGCGTCTTCCAGGGCGCGTTCGAGGAAGCGGCGCGCGTCGCGCTCCCGCTGGACATGGAGCTCCCGAACGTGGCGGCCTGGTGCGGCGGCCCCGCGTTCCATTTCTACGCCGGCATCGCGTTCACGCAGGCGGCGGACGTGGTCTCCCCGGACGAGCGCGCGCTCTTCCTCGCCCGCGCGGAGCTCTTTGCCGAAAAACTCTCGCGCTGGGCGAAGTTCTGCCCGGAGAACCTGGCGCACCGCAGCGCCCTGCTCGGCGCCGAGATCGAGCGCGTCCGCGGCGATGCGCACGCCGCGGGGGATCGCTACCACGAGGCGATCGCCCTCGCGCAGCGCGGCGGCTACCTCCACGACGAGGCGCTCGCCAACGAGCTCGCGGGACTTTCCTTCCGCGCGGTCGGCAAAACCATCATCGCCCGCGCCTACCTGACCGAGGCGCACCGGGCCTACGGCCGATGGGGCGCGACCGAGGCGATGCGGTGCCTCGAACGCTCGTACCCCGACCTCGTCCCCAGCGAGATCCTCCACGGCGCGGCGGGCCCGGAGGCCGCCGCGCCCGCCACCGCCGCGCTCGACCTCGGCTCGGTGCTCAAGGCCTCCCAGGCCATCTCGGGCGAGATCGTCCTCGACCGCCTGCTCGACGCGCTCATGCGCATCCTGGTCGAGAATGCCGGCGCGAGGCGGGGCTGCCTGCTCCTCGCCCGCGGCGAGACCCTGCTCTTGGCGGCCGAGGCGAGGGCGGAGGGACCCCAGATCGAGGTGCGCATTCCCCACGAGCTCGAAGCCTCTCCTTCGGACCTGCCGGCGTCCCTCCTCAACTACGTTCGGCGCAGCCGGGAGAAGGTGATCCTGGACGACGGGACGGCACGGAATCCCATCCTCGCCAGCGACGACCCCTATCAGTACCCCAAATCCGCCCTCTGCCTGCCCATCCTGCGACAGGCGGAGCTCGTGGGGTTGCTCTACCTGGAAAACGACCTCATCGCCGGCGCGTTCACCCCGGAGCGGCTTTCGGTGCTGGAGCTGCTGTCGTCCCAGGCCGCCATCTCAATCGCCAATGCCACGCTCTACGCCGACCTGCTGCAGGAGAAGCAGGCCGTGCGGGACAGCAAAGAGCTGCTGCAGTCGATCAACGACAACTCGACAGCGGTCATCTACCTCAAGGATCTCGAGGGGCGCTACCTGATGATCAATCGGCGCTACGCCGAGCTGTTCCACATCGGTGAGCAAGCGATCGTCGGCCGGACCGATTACGATGTCTTCCCCAGGGAGCGGGCCGATGCCTTCCGCGCCGTCGACCGCGAGGTGCTGGCCACCGGAGCGGCGCTGCAAGCCGAGGAAGAGGTCCCCCAGGACGATGGGCTGCACACCTACATCTCTCTCAAGTACCCCCTGTGCAACGCGGCGGGGCAGCCCTATGCCCTCTGCGGTATCTCCACCGACATCACCGAGCGCAAGCAGGCCGAAGCGGAGCGCCAAGCCCGCAAGACGGCCGAAGCCGAGAGCCGAGCGAAGACCGAGTTCCTGAGGAACATGAGCCACGAGCTGCGCACGCCGCTCAACGCCATCCTCGGCTACGCCCAGATCCTCAAGCGCTCCTCGGGGCTCGAAGACCGCCAGGCGGCGGGACTGAACACCATCCAGCAGAGCGGTCAGCACCTCTTGACCCTCCTCAACGACCTTTTGGACCTGGCCAAGATCGAGGCGGGCAAGCTCGAGCTCTATCCCGAGCCGATCCATCTCTCGAGCTTCCTGACGGTGGTCGCCGACATCATCCGCGTCAGGGCGGAGCAGAAGAGCCTTCACTTCGTCTACGAGGTCACGCCCCCCCTGCCTGAGGCGGTGCTGGCCGACGAGAAGCGCCTGCGCCAGGTGCTGCTCAACCTGCTGGGCAATGCGGTGAAATTCACCGATCGGGGGCGGGTGCGCTTCGGGGTGCAGGCTCTTTCCCAGGACGGGACCGGGGCGCTCCTGCGCTTCGGGGTGGAGGATACCGGCGTCGGAGTGACGCCGGAGCAGCTGGCCAAGCTCTTCCTGCCTTTCGGGCGGGTGGGCGACGTGCGGCGCCGCGCGGGCAGCGGCCTGGGGCTGATGATCAGCCGCCAGCTGGTGCACATGATGGGCAGCGAGATCCAGGTGGACAGCCGGCCCGACGCAGGGAGCCGCTTCTGGTTCGAGGTGACCCTGCCGGTGGCCGAGCTCGCAGTGCCCGTCCGGCCCTCCGAGCGGGCCCCCATCGGCTACGAGGGGCCGCGCCGGAAGGTGCTGGTCGCCGACGACGTGGTGAGCAATCGGGCGGTGTTTCTGGACCTGCTGCTCGGCCTGGGCTTCGAGGCCTGCGAGGCGGCCAATGGCCAGGAGGCCGTCGAGCAGGAGATGGCGGCGTCGCCGCATCTGGCGGTGATGGATCTGGTCATGCCGGGGATGGGCGGGCTGGAAGCCATGCAGTGCATTCGTCGCAATCGCCAGGCTCGGGGGCTCGCGCGGCTGCCGTTCATCGTCGTCTCCGCGAGCGCCGACGAGGAAGACCAGGCTGAGAGCTTTGCCGCCGGTGCCGACGCCTTCCTCGCCAAGCCGATCGACCAGGAGAGCCTGCTGCGGATCGTCGGCGCCCAGCTGGGGCTCACCTGGTTCTATGGCAGACCGGCCGAGGAGCGAGCCGGGGACGGGGAGGCCGCGGAGCTCGTGGTCCCGCCCCGAGAGGAGATGGAAGTCCTGCATGCCCTGGCCCTGGAGGGCAACATGCGCGACATCCGAAAGCGGGCGGCCTACCTGACCACCCTCGACGAACGCTACCGCCCCTTCGCCGACCGCCTGCATCGGCTGGCGCAGGGCTGCCAGTCCAAGGCGATCCGCAGCCTGGTCGAGGAGCACCTGCAGGGGGTCGAGCCGGATGCGAGGCTGGGGCTTTCGCCGCGGCGCATCGGGGGCAACCAGCGACCATGAGCAGAGCCACAGCGCCCGGTGCTCGCACCCGCACGATCCTGATCGTGGATGACACGCCAGCCAATCTCACCGTTCTGGCCGAGGCGTTCTGTACAAGCCGGACTGGAGAGTGTGGCTAGGCGACGAGGGGGGGATGATCACGAATCCGAGCAGGCATCCAACTTACGTCACCCTGCTCTTGGCCTGACCGACGAGGTCCACCTCGGCCGAGGCGCGTTCCCCTCCCACGCGAGCGCAGCGAGCGTTTGGGAGGGGCCGGGCGCACAGGCGAAGCCGAGCACGCGGGGGGTGGGCATCCACTCCGAGTGCGCGAACTCCGCGCGCGCTTTCGCGGGGTCTATGGATGGGGCTGCACGGAGACGACGTCGAACTGCACGAGCTGGCCGTTGAACGGATCCGGCGCCGGGGGAATGCCGGGGACGACGAGCTGGTCGCGGTTGGATACGCCGTGGCCGTCGGGCACCGACCTGCCGCCGTTGACTTCGAACGTGAGCGTCGTGCCGCCGCGCATGCGGATGGTGACTTCGTAGTCGATGAGGAAGTGGATGTGGCTCGTGCTCGGGTTGTAGTTGAAGAAGTAGACCTGCTGCGGGTCGGCGACTGTGAGCATGTACGCGGTGTAGCCGGGCGTGGAGGTCTCGCCGCCGACGTAAAACCGCATGTTCGGATCGAGCTCGCCGTTGACGTAGGTGTTGGGCTCGGTGTTGCCGCGGACGTGCAATTTGACGTCGTAAACGACGTTGGGATCGCCGGCGAGCTGTTTGACGTGAGTCTGGCGATCGACCTCCGGCGCGTTGTCGCAGTTGTCGGTCTTGTCCATGCCGAAGTGGTTGGCATCGATGCAGGGGCACTCGAAGCGGAATTTGTCGAAGTCGGAAGCGATGGCGAGCAGGTCGGCGCCCCCTCCAGCGCCATCCGTGCCGCCGCCGCCGGAAGCGCCGGACGTACCGCCGCTCCCGCTCGTTCCGCCGGAGGTGCCGCCGAGGCCGGCCGCACCCGACGAGCCCTCGGTCGACGAGCCGCCGGTGCCGGCGCTCGCCATGGTCGCGCCGCCGCCCGAGCCTGCGCTGGACGCGGCTCCGCCAGACCCCGCATTCGTCGGCTGTGAGTCGCCGCAGGCGGGAATCAATGCCAGACACAGAGCGATAAGGAACTTGCGCATGATCAAGTCGGTCATTTTGAAATCCTGGCTTTCTCGGCGTCGATCCAGGCGGCTAGGAAATCGTAGAGCTGTCACTCACGTCAAGCTGTTTCGTCAGGGCAGGGCGGCCGAGGCATCGGGCGCCCGTTGCGTCGCCCTGCGCTCTCGCCGGCCTGGGTTCGGGCGCAAGTCGGCCTCGACGATCGCGCCGGAAGGCGTTGCGGCCGCCGCGGAGCCATGCAGGCGTGGAAGGTTGCCGACCGCTGCGGAGCTAGGCCGCGTCGAACCCGAGCGTGGCCTGCTCCCAGGTGGGGTCCCGCGCGGACGCGGCGACGAGGGGCTCGGAGCGCAGGCCGAGGTGATCGAGGATCTTCCGAACGCTGGATGACTCCGTGATCGTCCGACTACGACTTCTTCGGTCCGAAGATCGGATTTGACATCTTCCGCTTCGAGGACGCAAGTTCTGTAGCCCGCGTAGGCCCAACCCTCCCTCGTCCGGCATCGACCCCTGGAAAGCTTCGTTCGATCAGCTCAGCAGGAACGCACGCGCCAGCTACGATTACGCGGTGCGGGGCGATCCGAGCTTCACGGTCGTCCATCGCGAGGGTGAGCATCGAGGAGAGTGGGAGTCCGACGCCACCGCTGCCTATCTCAACGCGCTGATGTGGGGCGTCACGGGCGACGCGAGGCACGCCCAGAAGTGCGTCGAAATCTTCAATGCGTGGAGGAACCTGGTCCAGGTAACGGGCGGCGGCACCGAGGCCCTGAACGCGGGCCTCTTCGCGTGGAAGATGCTGGAGGCCGCCGAAATCATCAAGAGCACCTACGACGGCTGGGCCGAGGCGGAGCAGAAAGCCTTCTCGGACATGCTGGTGTACCCGGGCTACTCCAGCACGGAGGTGCCGGCGTCGCTGACGCCCGAAAACGGCACCTTCTATTGGCGCATCTACCGCGGCGATCCGGGGCGCCACGGCAACCAGGACATGATCGCGTGGCGCGCCATGCTGATCTCCGGTGCCGAGGTCATTCAGCGGCTCGACCGCACGGGGCGCTGGTTCTCGAAGAGCATCAACCCCTACTTCGAGGACGACTTCGTCGAGCTCAGCCGCGGAGAGTTCGTGCGGAGCCGGCCGGTGTTCGAGCAACCGCTCGCTCACTATCAAGGCAGGATGGGTCTGCCGAGCCAAGCGGTGCTGTGGACCGAGCGCGCGCTGGCGACCGCGCCGCGGCGCCGTTACGGCCCGGCCGACCTGTGGCTGGCCGAGGAGCTCGGGAGCCGGGCGGCGCTCGCGCTCGACAACGCCCGTCTGTTCGCCGAGGCCCAGCAGGCGATCGAGCGGCGGGACGAGTTCCTCCTCGTCGCCTCGCACGAGCTCAAGACCCCGCTCACCTCCCTGAAGATGCAGGCGCAGCTCGTCGAGCGGCTGCTTGGCCGGCGGTTCCATTCATGTCGTCGTGCGCAGGCAGTCCGATCGAGCGCTGCTCGTGGTCCGCGATTACGGCATGGGCATTGCGGAGGCCGATCAAGCCAGGATCTTCGAGCGCTTCGAGCGCGCGGTGTCGGTCCGCAACTTCGGTGGTCTCGGCCTCGGGCTCTACATCGCTCGCTGGATCGTGATCTCGCACGGCGGCACCATCCGCGTGGAGAGCAGGCCGGGCGCAGGCGCCACGTTCATCGTGGAGCTCCCTTTGCAGGCGTCGGATCCCGAGGCGGACGGCCAGGGTGCCGCGCTCCCCTCGGCGTAGGGCGTTCGGCGGCGCTCTCTCGGGGTGCTCTCGGGGTGCTCGACCCGCTTCGCAGCCGGTCGCTGCGGCACGCGCCCTGCGCTCAAGTACGGATCCACTGACCCGCCTACAAAAACCAACAAGATCCGACGAGTTCACTCGGCTGTGTAATATTGTCTACACCACGCTGGCGCGCGTGGTGATCCCGCACTTCGGACAGCCACGTGCATGGATCTGGTATTCGTCCGTCGTCGCGACGACTTTGGGAATCTCGGTAACCTGATGGCGATAGGGCTCCGGGTCGTCGCCGCGCAAAGGATCTCCGCAGCGCCGGCACCACAGCGGCTTGACGACGATGGTCCGCGTGACCTCTCGGGCGGCACGAGTTGGCGGTCGTGCTTCTTGTGGCCCGGCTGGCCGCCGCGCTGGCGACCCGTCCGCTTCGGTGGTGCAGGGGGAGGCGAACCCGGCGGGTCGGTCGACGGCGGGCGCGAGGAGTTCCCCGAGTAAGGGTCGGCCGGAGACGCTGACCGACGCGTGCAGCGCGCATGAGGCAGGCTTGCGCCCTCGGCCGTGACGCAGGCTGACGGAGGGCCCGCCCGCTCGGCACCTCGCGATCCCGCGATGGGGAAGGCGGCCCACGCTTGTCGAGCACGGCAGCACGGCAGCACGGCGCAGCACGGCAGCACGGCAGCACGGCAGCACGGCAGCACGGCAGCACGGCAGCACGGCAGCACGCAAGGACCGGACGCGTGGGAGCAGAGTCTTCCGGGGTGGGCTTGCTCATACTACATTGCGCAGTCATGCTGAGGGTAAGCGACTCCATCGGTCCGCTCGGATTCCCACCATGAGCTCCTCCGTTCCGTACACGATCACGGAGTCTCTCGCCCACGGCAGCCGATCCACCCTCTATCGCGCGATCCGGAGCGCCGATGGTTGCTCCGTGGTCCTCAAGGTGCTCGATCCGCAGCGCAGCCGACCGAAGGACCTCGAGCGGCTGAAGAACGAATTCGAGATCGGCAGGCTGCTCGACTCCACGGCTGTCGTCAAACCGCTCGCCCTCGAGACCTACCAGGGCATGCCCGCACTCGTCCTCGAGGACTTCGGCGGCCGGTCCTTGGACGAGCTGCTCGGCGGGACGCCCATGCCGATGGATCGCTTTCTCCCGCTCGCCATGGCCATCGCGAGGGCGGTCTCGGAGATTCACCAAGCGGACATCGTCCACAAGGACGTGAAGCCAGAGAACATCCTTGTGAACCCCGCCTCCCTCGAGGTGAAGCTCGCCGACTTCGGGCTCGCGTCCCGGCTGCCCCGCGAGCAGCCGTCCGCGCAGCCTCCCCGGCTCATCGAGGGATCGTTGCCTTATCTGTCGCCCGAGCAAACGGGGCGGATGAACCGCGCGATCGACCACCGCTCCGACCTCTACGCGCTGGGCGTCACGTTCTTTCAAATGCTCACCGGAAAGCTCCCCTTCGAGGCGAAGGACCCCGTGGAATGGGTCCATTGCCACGTCGCCCGCGCTCCTCCTTCTCCTTCGGCGCTCGTCCCCGAGGTACCCGAGCCGATCGCGCGCATGGTCTCGAAGCTTCTCGCCAAGATGCCCGAGGACCGCTACCAGAGCGCCGGCGGCCTCGTGGCCGATCTGGAGCGCTGCTATGCCCAATGGCAGGCGTGTGGACGAATCGAGCCGTTCTCGCTCGGCAAGGACGATGTCCTGGACCGCCTCCAGATCCCGCACAAGCTCTATGGGCGTGAGCGGGAGACGGCCGCGCTGCTGGCTGTCTTCGACGCCGTGGCGACAACCGGCGCGCCGGCGCTGGTGATGGTGTCCGGCTATTCGGGGGTCGGCAAGAGTGCCCTCGTCAATGCCTTGCACAAACCGATCGTGGAAGAGCGGGGGCATTTCATCGCCGGCAAATTCGACCAGTACAAGCGCGACGTTCCTTACGCCACCCTGGCCCAGGCCTTCCAGGCCCTGGTCCGCCAGATCCTGGGCGAGAGCGAAGCCCGGATCCGAGCGTGGCGGGACGCCCTGTGCGCGGCGCTGGGCCCGAACGCAGAGCTCATGGTGAGTCTCATCCGCGAGCTCGAGCTCGTGATCGGGCCCCAGCAGCCGATGCCGGAGTTGCCGCCCCAGGAGGCACAGTACCGCTTCCAGATGGTGTTCCGGCAGCTCATCGCCGTCTTCGCCCAGGCCGCGCATCCGCTTGTCATCTTCCTCGACGACCTGCAGTGGCTGGACGCGGGGACGCTGGCGCTGCTCGCCGATCTGGCGACCCACCCGGACGTGCGTCACCTGCTCTTGATCGGGGCTTACCGCGACAACGAGGTCGACTCGAGTCACCCACTGATGCGCAGCCTGGAGGCGATCCGAAAAGAGGGCGGCATCGTCCATGACATCGTCCTCACCCCCCTTTCGCAGGATGATGTCGGGAGGCTCGTCGCTGACGCGCTTCGTGAGCCGACCGAGAGGGTGCGGCCGCTTTCCGAGCTCGTGTTCGAGAAGACCCATGGCAATCCGTTCTTCACCACCCAGTTCCTGACGGCCCTCTGCGAGGAGAAGCTGCTCGGCCTTGACCCCGGAAGCCGGGCCTTTCGCTGGGATCTGCCGCGCATCCACGCCAAGAGCTACACGGACAACGTGGTGGACCTGATGGTGGACAAGCTCGCCCGCCTTCCAGGAGGCACGCGGGACGCCTTGAAACAATTCGCCTGCCTGGGAATCGTCGCTGACGTCGAGACGCTTGGCCTCGCGCTCGGGCAATCCGCGGGGGCCATCCACGCGTCCTTGTGGGAGGCGGTTCAGGCAGGCCTGGTCCTCCGCCTGGAGGACACCTACAGCTTCCTCCACGACCGGGTGCAGGAGGCGGCCTATTTCCTGATCCCCGAAGACGCGCGCGCCGGCGCCCACCTGCGCATCGGCCGAATCCTGTCGAATAGCCTGACGCCTGTGGCGATCGCCGAGAGGATCTTCGAGGTCGTCAACCAGCTCAATCGCGGCAGTGAGCTGGTCGAGTCGCAGGAGGAGCGGGAGCGGATCGCCGCGCTCGATCTCTTGGCCGGCCAACGCGCCAAGGCGGCGACGGCCTACGCCTCGGCCTTGCGCTACCTCGCCGCCGGCGTGGCGCTCTTGGCGCCCTTGGCCGACGACCGCTGGGAGCGCGCCTACGGGCTCACCTTCGCGCTGGAGCTCCACCGGGCGGAATGCGAGTTCTTGACCGGCGCGCTCTCGGCGGCGGATGAGAGGCTGGCGATGCTCTGGGAGCGGGCCGGGAGCATCGTGGACCAGGCGGCGGTCATCTGCGTGCGCGTGGATGTGTACACGACCCTCGCTCGGTCCGATCGTGCCGTCGCCGTCGGTCTCGACTATCTCCGCCGATGGGAGGTCTCCTTTTCGCCACATCCCACCCAGGCGGAGGTCTGGCAGGAATACGAGCGCTTGTGGCGGCGATTCGACAAGAGCCGGATCGAGGACCTCGTCGACTTGCCCATGATGAGCGATCCGGCTGCGCGCGCCACCATGGAGGTTCTGTCCCGGATCGGGCCATCGGCCTTGTTCACCGACGAGAACCTCATGTGCCTGGTCATTTTGCACGCCGTCAATCTCAGCCTGGAGCACGGCAACTGCGACGCCTCGACCAATGCCTACGTCTGGTTCGGCATGATCCTCGGTCCTTACTTCGGGGACTATGCGACGGCGCTCCGCTTCGGTCAGCTTGCCGTCAATCTGGTGGAAAAGCGGGGCCTCGACGGCTACAAAGCCCGCGTCTACCACATGTTCGGCAATTTCATCGTCCCGTGGACACGGCCCATCCGTTCGGCCCAGCCGTGGTTGCGGCGCGCCTTCGATGTGGCGACCAGGATCGGCGACCTCAGTTTTGCGAACTTCGCGTGCAATTGCCTGGTCACCAACATGCTCGTATGCGGAGATCCGCTCGTCGAAGTGGAGCGTGAGGCCGTCACTGGACTTTCGTTCGCACGCAAGGCGCAGTTCGGCGTCACCATCGCCATCATCGCGACACAATTGCGTCTCGTCCGGATGCTGCGTGGTCTGACGGCTTGTTTCTCCTCCTTCAACGGACCAGACTTCGACGAGGCCAAGTTCGAACAGCACCTCGAAGCCAATCCGAACTTGGCCATTGCCTCTTGCTGGTATTGGATCCGGAAGCTCGCGGCACAGTTGTTCGCTGGAGACCATGCGTCGGCCCTCACGGCGGCCGCGAAGGCGCAAGGACTTCTCTGGACGACGCGCTGTTTCTTGGAGCACGTCGAGTACGATTTTTACGCAGCTCTGGCGCACGCGGCGGCCTGCACGGAGGCACCTGCCGAAGACCGAGCCCCTCATCGAGACGCCTTGGCGGCGCACCACCGGCAACTCGCGATCTGGGCCGAACACTGCCCCGAGAACTTCGAACCTCCGAGGGCGCTCTGCGCCGCCGAGATCGCGCGCGTCGAGGGCCGGGACCTCGAGGCCATGCGCCTCTACGAGCAGGCGATCCGCGCGGCCCACGACGGCGGCTTCGTGCACCTCGAGGCGTTGGCCAACGAGCTGGCCGGCCGGTTCTACATGGGCCGCGGCCTCGACACGAACGGCGTCAACCATCTCCGCAACGCGCGCGCCTGTTATGCCCGGTGGGGGGCCGACGGCAAGGTGAAGCAGCTCGACCAGCAGCATCCCCATCTCGTCGAGTCGAGGCTCCTCGCGACCACGGCCACCGTCGCGATGCGGACCGAGCAGCTTGACCTCTACTCCGTGACCAAAGCGTCGCAAACCATCTCGGGCGAGATCCTCCTCGACAAGCTCTTGCGCACGCTGCTCACGATCGTCCTCGAGCACGGCGGCGCCGAGCGGGCTTGCCTTGTCCTGTGTCGGGACGACCGCCTCTCGATCGACGCCGAGGCGATCCTCGACGCCAAAGGGGCGGTGACGACCGTCTTCGAGCCCATGTCCGTGGATGGCTCCCAGCGCCTCCCCGCGTCCGTCGTCCACTACGCGCACCGAACGAAGGCGCGCGTCATCCTGAGCGACGCCGAAGGCGACGCAGGCGAGTTCGCCGGCGACGACTACTTCGCGGCGCACCGGCCCAAGTCGGTGCTCTGCCTGCCGATCCTGCGTCAGGCCGAGGTGGTTGGCCTGCTCTACCTCGAAAACGACCTGCTCGCCGGCGCCTTCACGCCCGATCGGCTCCTCGCCCTCTCGCTGCTCGCCACGCAAGCCGCAATCTCGCTCGACAACGCGCGGTTCCTCCAGCGCTCGGCCTTCCTGGCCGAGGCCGGGGAGATCCTCTCCGCATCGCTCGATTACCGGGAGACGCTGGTGCGCCTCGGGCGGCTATGCGTGCGATCGCTCTGCGACTGGTGCGTGATCGACGTCGTGGAAGACGGTGAGATCCGGCGCGTCTCCTGGGCTCACAAGGACGCTACGAAGGAGGCTTTGCTCGACGAGTTCGGGCGGCGGTTTCCCCCACGCTGGGGCTCGCCCCACCCGGCAAGCAGGGTGCTCAGCACAGGCGCGCCGCTCCTGTTCCCCGAGCTCCCCGACGAGCAGATTCGAACGCTCACCGTGGACGACGAGCACAGAAGGCTCAGCCGCGCGCTGGGGGCGCAGAGCTCCGTGATCGTGCCGCTCGTGGCGCGCGGCCAAACGCTCGGCGTGCTGAGCATCGTGTCAGCCACGCCGGGCCGCTACGGGCGCGCCGAGCTCGAGCTGGCGCAGGAGGCGGCGCGCCGCGCGGCGAGTGCCATCGACAACGCCCGGCTCTACCGTGCTTCGCAGGAGGCCGTCCGCGCTCGCAGCGAGTTCCTCACGGTCGCAACCCACGAGCTCAACACGCCCCTCACCTCGCTCACGCTTGCCGTGCAGTCCCTTCGCAGGGCGGCACCTTTGGGGCGAGTCATCGATCCGCAAGTGCTGGATCGGCGGCTCGAGCTCCTCGCGCGACAGGGGACCCGGCTGACCCGGCTCATCAATGATCTGCTCGACGTCTCGCACCTCGACATGGGGCCGCTCGTGCTCGAGCGCACGGACGTCGACCTCGGCGCCCTCGTCCGCGAGGTGGCCGAGCGCTTCGAGGCCGACCTCGCGGGGGCCCGCTGCTCGGTGTCGATCCGGACCGGCGCGCCGGCCTTTGGCAGGTGGGATCGATCCTGTCTCGACCGGGTTGTGACCAACCTGCTCTCCAATGCCATCAAGTTCGGCACCGGCAAGCCCATCGTGATCGCCGTCGGCGCCGAGCGCGGCACGGCGCGGCTCGCCGTACGCGATCACGGCATCGGCATCGCCCCCGAACAGCGCGATCGGATCTTCGGCCGCTTCGAGCGCGCGGTGTCGGAGAGGCATTACGGCGGACTGGGCCTGGGCCTCTACATCAGCCGCAGGATCGTCGAGGACCATGGGGGCTCGATCCGATGCGAGAGCCAGCCGGGCGCCGGGGCCACGTTCATCGTCGAGCTTCCTTGCGCGGAGCCAGCGTGATGCAGCGAGAAGGCGAGTCCCGGCGGCCTTCGAGACGGCGCCATCCGCGTTGGAGAGCCCATGCGTTTGGATGAGGGCTCCGGCGCTTACCGGCCCCAGCGGAGCGCGAGCGGGTTCAGCTCCCTGGCGATCTCGAGGAGGCCCGCCCGGGTCGCCGGATGGAGCGGCTCGAGGGGGTGGCGGACGGCATCGCTGCGGATCACGCCACCTTCGGCCATCGCCGCCTTGGCGGCGCGCAGGCCGCATTGGCGGTTCTCGTAGTTGATGAGGGGGAGAATGCGCGCGTATTCCGCTGCCGCCTCCTTGCGCCGCCCGGCCCGGTGATGCTCCACCACCGGCTTGATGAGATCCGGCAAGAGAGCGCTCGACATGGTGCCGGTCGCCCCGGCGTCGAGATCCGCCATGAGGGTGATCGATTCCTCGCCGTCGAATGGTCCTTCGATGGCGTCGCCGCCGGTCTCTATCAGGGCGCGCAGCTTCGCGGCGGTGCCGGGCACCTCGACCTTGAAGTAGCGGACTTCCGGGACCTCGCGGGCGAGGCGCACGAGGAACGGCACCGACAGCGCGACGCCGCTCAGGGGCGCGTCCTGGACCATGATCGGGATCCGCCCGGCCTCCGCGACGGCAGCGAAGTGCTCGACCATGGCGATCTCATCGGCCTTGAGCCCGGTGCCGTGATAGGGCGGCATCAGCATGAGGAGGCTTGCGCCGGCGGCGGCGGCGCGGCGGGCGCGCTCGGCGGCGATGCGGGTCGAGAAGTGGCTGACCGTCACGATCACTGGCACGCGTCCGGCGACATGGTCGAGGCAAAGCGTCGTGAGCGTCTCCCGCTCCGCGTCGGTGAGCAGGAACTGCTCGGAATAATTGGCCAGGATGCAGATGCCGTCAACGCCCTGGTCGACCATGCAGTCGAGCACCCGGCGCTGGCCGTTCAGGTCGAGATCGCCATTCTCCAGAAAGGGCGTCGGCGCGACGGGGAACACGCCCGCGAAGGGGGAAGAGGCGGCGCGAGGCATAAGGTGGATCTCCGGTTCAGTGATTGTCGCGGGCGACGGGTGCGCCGCTCTTGCCGACGAGGAAGTCGAAGTCGGCCCCGTCGTTCGCCTGCAGGACGTGCTCCATATAGAGCTTGAGATAGCCGCGGTCCGCATGCGGCGCGGGTGGCGTCCAGGCGGCGCGACGCCGGGCCAGCTCTACGTCGTTGACGTGCAGGTGCAGGCTGCGCGCCTCGACGTCGAGGGTGATGAGGTCGCCGGTCGCGACGAGGGCGAGGGGGCCACCGGCCGCCGCCTCCGGCGCGATGTGCAGCACGACGGTGCCGTAGGCGGTGCCCGACATGCGGGCGTCGGAGATCCGGACGATGTCGGTGACGCCCCGGCGCAGGAGCTTCGGCGGCAGCGGCATGTTGCCGACCTCGGCCATGCCCGGATAGCCCTTCGGACCGCAATTCTTGAGCACCATGATGCAGGTCTCGTCGATCTCGAGAGCATCGTCGTTGATGCGGGCGTGGAGGTC
Organism: Sorangium sp. So ce1128; assembly: GCA_051717205.1. Classification (GTDB taxonomy): domain Bacteria; phylum Myxococcota_A; class Polyangia; order Polyangiales; family Polyangiaceae; genus Sorangium. Next base: position 10,043,944 of record CP181432.1, on the reverse strand, counting down.
CTCGATCGTCTCGAACACCACCGCGCGGCCGGTATGCTTCATGAGGTGCGGGGAGGCCGCGGAGGGCTTCAGGACCGCGCCGTCCGGCGCGAGATTGCCCTTCAGCACCGCGATGCCGCCGTTCGGCTTGAAGGGCGCGTCGACGGTGCGGATGACTTCCCGGTTCCAGCACTCCGCGTTCCGGTTGTTCTCCCAGATCGTGCGGCCGTTGACCGTCATGGCCTCCTTGTGGATGAGTCCGTTCTCGGCAAGCTCGCGGATAACGACCGGCAGGCCCCCGGCCTCGAAGAAATCCTCCATGAGGAATCGGCCCGAGGGCATGAGGTCGACGAGGCAGTGCACCTCCCGGCCGAGCCGGTCCCAGTCGTCAAGGTCGAGCTCGACGCCGATCCGCCGGGCCATGGCGATGAGATGCACCACGGCGTTCGTCGAACCGCCGATGCCGCCGTTGACGCGGATCGCGTTCTCGAAGGCTTCGCGGGTGAGGATCTGCGAGAGCACGACGTCCTGCCGGACCAACTCGACGATCCGCCGCCCGGCCTCGCGGGCGAGGAGGTTGCGGCGGGCATCGACCGCCGGGATGGCGGCGTTGCCCGGCATCCCGACCCCGAGGGCCTCGACCATGCAGGCCATGGTGGAGGCGGTGCCCATGGTCATGCAGTGCCCCTGCGAGCGGTGCATCGAGGCCTCGGCCTCGTGGAATTCCTGCAGGGTGATCCGGCCCGAGCGGAGCTGCTCGCTCATCGAGATGGTGTTGGTGCCCGAGCCGATGGGCCGGCCATTGTAGACGCCGCGCAGCATCGGGCCGCCGGAGACGCCGATGCTCGGCAGATCGACGCTCGCCGCGCCCATGAGGAGGGCCGGGGTGGTCTTGTCGCAGCCCATCAGGAGCACGACGCCGTCGAGCGGGTTGGCGCGGATCGATTCCTCGACATCCATGGAAGCGAGGTTTCGGAACAGCATCGCGGTCGGGCGGAGCATCGTCTCGCCGAGCGACATCACCGGGAATTCGAGGGGGAAGCCGCCGGCCTCCAGAATTCCCCAGCGGACATGCTCGGCGATCGTCCTGAAATGCGAATTGCAGGGCGTGAGCTCGGACCAGGTGTTGCAGATCCCGATCACCGGCCGTCCGTCGAACTGGTCCTGCGGGAAGCCTCGGTTCTTGAGCCAGGAGCGGTAGTAGAACCCCATCTTGTCCTGGCGGGCGAACCAGGCTTGGCTGCGCAGAGGCTTCTTGGTGGTCATCGGTCGAGGTCCATCATCGGGGATGCGAGGGAAGGTCGGTCGACGCCGGGTGGTTGCGCGGCCGCGGCGGCAGGTACGGAAACCAGCAGGGTCGACGTTGCGGACGCCGGGTCGACGTTGCGGACGCTGGCGGCGGCCTGCGGCCGCCAGGCCTGATCCGCCGGCGCCCTACCAGCCTGCCAGCCGGGGGACGAGCACCTGGATGCTGACGCCGGCGATGATCAGGCAGCCGGCCAGGAACAGCATCGGGGCGAGCTGGCTGCCGGTCGCGTCGTAGATGCGCGGCACCACGTTCTGGGCCACGAAACCGCCGAGGTTGCCCACCGAGTTGATGGCGGCTATGCCGGCGGCGGCGTGCGGGCCCGCGAGGATCTTCTGGGGCACGCTCCAGAACACCGGCTGGCCGGCGAAGATGGCGGCGGCGGCGACGCACAGCAGGGCGAACTTGAGCGCTGCGCCCGGCATGACCACGCTCAGCACCAGCGTGAGGGCGCCCAGCAGCATGGGGCCGGAGATGTGCCAGGCGCTGACGCCGTTGCGGGCGGCATGGCGCGGCACCCACCAGAGCGCCAAGGCGACGAAGACCCAGGGGATGACGTTGATGAAGCCGTTCTGGATGTTCGAGGCGCCGAAACCCTTCACGAGGGTGGGCAGCCAGTAGCTGAGGCCGTAAGCGCCGAGCGGCAAGCCGATATACAGGCCGGCGAGCGCCATCACTCGTATGTCCAGCAAGGCCCGCCAGGGGGAGCCTTCCGCCTGTTGGCGGGGCTCCGCCGCGAGGGTCCTGGCGAGCCAGGCCTTCTGGTCGGGGGTGAGGAAGCGGGCCTGCTCGGGGTGGCTCGGCAGACGCCAGAGGACGTAGGGCGCGAGCAGGACGGCGGGAGCGCCGGTGGCCACGAACACCCACTGCCAGCCAGCCAGTCCCAGGAGGCCGTTGAGGTCGAGCAGCGCGCCGCCGATGACCGAGCCCACCGCGTTGGCCACGGCGCTGGCCATCATGAACGCGCCGATCATGCGGGCGCGGTGCGCCTGCGGGTACCAGAGGGTCAGGACGTAGAGCACGCCCGGGAAGAACCCGGCCTCCGTCACGCCCAGCAGGAAGCGCAGGACGAAGAACATGGCCGGGCTCTGGGTGAACCCCAGCGCGATGGTGACGAGGCCCCAGGTGCCCATGATCCGGCTGAACCAGACCCGGGCGCCGACGCGGACGAGGATCAGGTTGGCCGGCGCCTCGAACAGGAAGTAGCCGAGGAAGAACAGCGAGGCGCCGAGGCCGTAGGCGGCTTCGGTGAGGCCCAGGGCGCCCACCATCTCCAGCTTGGCGTAGGAGACGTTCTGCCGGTCGATGTACGCGATCAGGTACATCAGGCAGAAGAGCGGCATCAGGCCGCGGGTGATCCGCTTCAGGGTCGCGGGGCCGATGTCCGGGGCCGCGCCCCCTGCGTGCTGCATGTCATCCTCCAATCCTCTCGATAGGCTAGGAAATCCAAAATCGATCCGAAAGTCAAGCTCCTTGTAGCGTCCGTTCAATCGTATGGCCACGCTGCACGCGCCGGTTGACACATAAAACTGCCTCCTCGGAAGAATAACTTATCCACGCATCGAAGGGGCCGCCTTCACTCCCCAGCCTGCGGGAGTGACCTGACGCTGTCCAAAGTGTGGCTAGGCGACGAGGGTGGCGAGCGCAACGGAGGCCCCGATGATCCCGCATTGCGCTGATCGAGGTCCAGGCTGACTCGGCTTGTTACCTGAAGGCGAGCGAACCGCGGCTCATCACCCTGTTCAAATTGGCAATTGCCTATATCACGGGCGAGCCGCCGAAACTGGGCACCATGGGCGAGCTGAATCGCTCGGAGTTCGAGCTGGTCGCGGTTGGATACGCGGTGGCCGTCGGGCACCGACTTGCCGCCGCGCGGTCAGCTGTGGAATATTGTCTACACCACGCTGGCGGGCGGTGCTGAGCTGCCAGATGAGCTCTCTCGGGCAGCGACATCGGCGAGGGTTCGACGAGCTTTCGATACGAGTGTCTCCTCGATTCACCAGTATTGCATCCAGATGAGGACGCCGCGCGCGTCGCCGGTGTATGCTCGGCGCAGGATGAGGAAGCCCGCTCTGCTCACCCTCGCTGCAGCCCTGCTCGTGGCCGCGCCGACCAGGGCGGACGGCCCGCGCACGCTCGACTGGCTGCCTGGCAGCTCGCGCGAGATCGCACGCTCGACGTCGGCGTCGCGCGACGCGCCGGTCTCGGCGCTGGTGTTCGCCCCTCGCGTGCGCGGCGACGCGGCCGTGGATTTCGCCTTCGTCAAGCTCCCGCTGCGAGATGTCGCCCTCCGCCCGGGGATGTTCTTCATGTTCGACCTAGAGCATGCCAGGCCGGGGGTGGCCGGCGCGCTTCCGATGCCCGGGCAAGGAAAGGGACAGATGCTCTGGCGGGGGCTGTACGGCCTCACCTTCGCGCTCTCGGCCGAGCGCCTCGCGCGACAGCTGCTTGGCGAGCGCGGCGCGATCGAGGTCGCAATCACCCTTGGCCACGAGAGCGACCACGTCACGGGCGAGAGCTTCGAGGACGCCCTGCCGTCGGGCGGCATCGAGCACGGCGGCGGCGACTATGGCCAGTTCGACGTCGCGGCGCGCACCCGTCTCGGACGGTTCGTGGAGGTGTGGGCGCGGGCTCAGGACCGCCTCTATGTGCGCGGGCACATCCGACATGCCCCCGGGCTCGACCTCGGGCTTCGCGTCTGCGCACACCGGTTCGTCCAGCCGGTGGTCGGGGTGTTCGGCGAGGCGCTCCTCGTGAATCGGGACGTGAGCGAGGCGGAGCACGGCTTCTTCACGAGCCTGCTCGCCGGGCTCGCCTTCGTGGGTCGTTTCGGCGAGCTCACGCCTTTCGTCGCCTGGGATGCCGGCAACGGCCAGGGCCTGCTCATCGATCACCGCGAGGTGCGCTTCGGGGGTGGCGTTCGCTATGCACCCTTCTGATCTCGGCCTGCTCCTCGCGACGCTCTGCGCGCTCTCCGGGTGCGTCATCCCGCTCGACGAAGCGCGCGACGAGCGCGGGACCCCCGTCCTCGAGGGCTGCCTGCCGTTTCACGGCTCACCGGGCCTCGCGGCGCTCGGCGGCGATGGGCGCTCGCTCGCCCAAGGCGACGGATCCGTGCTCTGGATGTTCGACACCGCGAGGACCACGGACGGCGAGGATATACCGAACGCCGCCCTGAGCGCCCCCGAAGTCCTGGGCGCCGACTGCGGGGCGAAGGCCGCATCGCCCCCTGCGCCGGCGTTTGCGCCTCCTCGCGGGGACGTGATCCTCGGAGCGCTCGACGGCGTGGCGCTCGACACGGGCCCGGCCTTCTACGTTGCCCGCTACCAGGTCGACCCCTCGGCACCACTCGGCCTGCGGCTGGAGGGCACCGGGCTCGCGCGGCGCGACTCAATGACGGGCCTCTTCGTTCCAGGCGAGACGCTGCTTTGGTCCGCGGATCGCCCCGGCTACGGCTATTCCGCCGTGCGCTCGGGCGACCACGTCTACACGTATGGTTGCAGAGCCGATGGCGCGTTCTCCGCCGCGTGCTTCGTCGCCCGAGCCAGGGTCGAAGACGTCGGATCGACGACCGGCTACACGTATTTCACGGGCTCCGGATGGTCGCACAACCCCGACGATGCGGCGCAGATCGCGGAGGCCGGGTCCATCTCCGTCCGCTTCTCCGCGTCGCGGCGCCGCTGGCTCATGACCCACGTGCAACCGCTCGGACGCGAGCTCCTGCTGCGGGTCGCAGTGGCGCCCGAGGGCCCCTGGTCCGCTCCCATCACGCTCGGCGCATGCGACCTCGCCGGCGCTGACGAGTCCGCCTTTTGCGGAGGCGCCCACCAGCACCCGGAGGCGGCGCCAGAGGGCAGCCTCGCGCTCACCTACGGCGTCCACTCGTTCTCGCCGGACTCGAGCGCGGGCGCGGAGGCCTATTGGCCGCGGCTCACGGTGCTGGAGCTGCCTTCTCAGATGCCCTGACGCGCACGCGATCTTGATCACGGCGCGCGCGGCTCGCGCGCGAAGAATGCGCTCGCATTGCCGAGTGACGCCCGCCAGGGGGACCACCCGGGGGCGAAGCGAAAACAGCGCCGGACCAGGGGACCACCGGGGGGCCGAGGCGAATAGGGCACCAGACCGGGGGGGACCCGGAGGTCCGAGGCGAAAAGGACAACCGTGAAGCGGTGTGGGGCAGCGCTGAAGCGGTGTGGGGCAGCGCTGAAGCGGTGTGGGGCAGCGCTGAAGCGGTGTGGGGCAGCGCTGAAGCGGTGTGGGGCAGCGCTGAAGCGGTGTGGGGCAGCGCTGAAGCGGTGTGGGGCAGCGCTGAAGCGGTGTGGGGAGATCGAGAACGCGGTGGCGATGAATCCCGCAGGGGACGTGTTCGTGGCGGGCGCGACCGACTCCTTCACCGGCACGCTCGGCCTCGGCGGCGACACGCTCACGAGCTCCGGCGGCGAGGACATGTACCTGGCCAGGCTGGACCCCGACGGCAACGTCGTCTTCAGCCAGAGCTACGGCGACGCCGGCAACCAGAGACGGATGCACCTCGCCGCCTCCGCGGAAGGTAGCGCGGTGATCGCCGGCACCTTCGCAGGCACGATCACCCTCGGGGAGAGCACGCTCGTCGCCGCGACACCGCAGGACGCCTTCCTCGCCAAGGTGGGTTTCTGATCCACGCCTGAGCTTCCCCCTCTCGCCCCGTGCCCGCCGGCCAGCCAAAGAGCTGGAGGCTGTCCGAGCCGCGTTCGAAGCGGACGACCTCCTGGAACGCCGTCCGCTCGATCGGGTGATCGACGTACTTCGGCGCCGAGAGCCCCGGCGCCAGGGCGTCGAGGCAGCTCTCGATGTTCACCTTGGAGGGCCATGGAGGGGTATAGCCTGTATAACGCGGCGCGCAGCAGAGGCGGCCATCACGGCTCATCACCCAGCCCTGCGCCATAGGAGCGCTGCGCAGCGAAGGACAGCTCAGGACGCCCGGCTCCGCCGGTTCCTCGGGCGCGGGCACGGGCGCTTCGCTCGCCGGGCGCTCTGGCCATTGGCTCGGCGGCCACTGTCCGGGCAGACCGGCGGGCGGCCATTCGCCGGACCGGCCGGAGGTCGCCTCCGGTATGGAGGCCCGCGAGCCCCCGCACGCCCCCGCAGCCCAGAGCGCGGCGACCATCAGCGCCGCCGAGGCTCGCCTCCGGCGCGCGGGGCATCGCGGTGCTGCGGTCAAGGGATCTCCTCCGAGAGAGCGCGTCGTCGTGCGATCATCGCGGCTCGAGCTCGCGCGGCACCCGCGCCTGGCGGCATTCGAGGCCCGAGCGGGTCCGCTGCTCGTTCTTGGTGTACAGGAGCGCCTCCTCGAACCGCGCGACGAGCGGATGGTAGCTCTCGACGGCGCGGATGGCCGTGCGGTCCATGATCGACAGCTCGCGCGCGTCGGCACACTCCGGGCTTGCCCACGTGGCTTGCGCCCGGGCGGCGTTGCTGAAGAAGAGCGTTGTGAGCGCAAGCGCCATGAAGATCGCCCGGCGCAGGCGGGTCGGGGGCGCGGTGGCGATAGGCTTGCTCGGTGTGGGTCGCAGTCGCAAAACCATGACATGCGCCGCACTGCAATCCCCCAGCCATCGATGGCTATCTTGGCCGCGCCGCGCTTTCGTGATGATGCGTCGCCGCGCGGCGCGCGAGCTCGGAGCGCTGTCGGCCGGGGCCGGGCGAGCCGGTGACGGCTGTTGCGCAGACCTCGCGCAAGTGAGCGAACGCGCGGCTCGAAGGAGCTATCTTCACGCCACAGCCTGAGGGGAGGCTGTCGAGCGCCCTGTCTCGCTGGAGGAGACACCTGTTCCTGCCGGGGAACAGCGCGCTCACTCGAACGGCCACGACGCGGCCCACATGGCCCGCGAGGTGGGCAAGGCTGTCATCAAGCGGGCCTGCCCGCTTCAGCAACTTCAATAAATCCATCCAGTGTGGGATCTGCACCTAGCGGGCTGGGGGCGTGGGCAGCGCCAACCCCCCCTGGTGGTCCTGCTCGGTGCCAAGCTTCCCCCTCAGATATATATAGTTGATTGCATGCACCACCTTTCACGGGCAGGCGAGCAAGGTTATCGATGATCATCGAACGAGGCTACGCGCTCCTCGAGAAGATCGAGGAAAACGCCGATTTCAGCTCAGTCCGCGCGTGCCGTGAGGGTGAGGACGTCCCGGTCTTGCTGAAAGTCCTGCGCGCGGAAAGAGCCACTCGGGCCGAGGTCGCGCGTTTCAAGCACCAGTGCGAGCGCATCGCGCAGCTCGCCTCACCCCGCCTCGTCGCGCTGCGTCGCGTCGAGGAGCTCGCCGGCGCCCTGATCGTCGTTCTCGAGGACTTCCCGGGCCGGGATCTCGCGCGGATCCTCGCAGCGCGCCCGTCGTGCAGAATGCCGATCTGCGAGGCGCTCGAGCTCGCGGCGGCGCTCGCCGAAGGCCTCGCCGCGGTGCACGCGGCGGGGCTCATCCACCGCGATCTGCGCCCGCACAACGTGCTCGTCGGCGCGTGCGGCGCGGTCAAGATCACGAGCTTCGGCGTCGACGCCGAGATCACCCGCGCGCACGAACGGCTCTACGCGCCGGCGGTGATCGCCGACGTGCTGCCCTACGTCTCCCCCGAGCAGACAGGCCGCATGAACCGCGGCGTCGACTACCGGACGGACCTCTATGCGCTCGGCGTCATCCTTTACCAGATGCTCACGGGTCAGCGCCCCTTCGAGGCCCTGGACCCGATGGAGCTCATCCACGCGCACCTCGCCCTCGCTCCCGCGCCGCCGTCCCGCGTCGACCCGACGATCCCCGAGGCCATCTCCGGCGTCGTGCTCAAGCTGCTCGCGAAGAACGCCGAGGACCGTTACCAGAGCGCCGAGGGCCTGCTCGCCGACCTCGAACGCTGCCGCGAGGCCCTGCGAGGCACGGGGACGATCGAGCGCTTCGTCGCGGGCCAGCACGATCGCCAGGACCTGTTCCGGCTCCACCAGAAGCTCTACGGCCGCGAGCAGGATATCGAGTCGCTGACCGCCGCGTTCGAGCGCGCGCTCGAGGGCAGCCGCGAGAGCGTCCTCGTCTCCGGCTACTCGGGCATCGGCAAGTCCTCGCTCGTGCAGGAGATCCTGCGGCCGCTCGCGCGGCAGAAGGGCTATTTCACGAGCGGCAAGTACGACCAGTACAACCGTGACGCGCCCTACAGCGCGGTGATCCAGGCGTTCGACGGCCTCGTGCGGCAGATCCTCACCGAGAGCGAGGCGCGCATCCAGCGCTGGCGGAGCGCGCTGCTCGAGGCGCTCGGGCCGAACGCGCAGGTCGTCTGCGACGTCATCCCCTCGCTCTGCCATGTGGTCGGCGCGCAGCCGCCCGTGCCGGCGCTCGGCCCGCTCGAGGCGCAGAACCGCCTGAACCGCTGCTTCTTGCTGTTCGTCTCGGTGTTCGCGCGCGATGCGCACCCGCTCGTCCTGTTCCTCGACGATCTGCAGTGGATCGACGCCGCGAGCCTCGGGCTGCTCCGCACGCTCCTCGCCGATGACTCGCTCGAGGCGCTCTTCTTCTGCGGCGCCTATCGCGACAACGAGGTGTCGCCCGGGCACCCGTTCGTCCGCGCCATCGAGGAGCTCAAGCACACAGGGCTCGTCGTGCGCGACATCGTCCTCGCCCCGCTCGCGCGCCCGCACCTGCTCGAGATGCTCTCGGACAGCCTCAAGCGCGACGACTGCGGGCCGCTCGCCGATGCCGTACAGAAGAAGACGGGCGGTAACCCGTTCTTCGTCAAGGAGTTCGTCCGGTCGCTGCACGACCACGGCGTGCTCACGTTCGCTGCCGGGTCAGGCTGGCGCTGGGACCTCGCCCGGATCGAGGCGCTCGCGTACACGGACAACGTCGTCGACCTCATGGTGCGCACCATCGCGCGCCTGCCGCCGGAGGCGGTGGAGGCGCTCAAGCTCGCCGCGGCGATCGGCAACCGGTTCGAGCTCGACGTGCTCGCCACGGTGAGCGAGTGCTCGCCGGAAGAGGTGTACGGCCGCCTCGATCCCGCCGTGAGCGAGGGGCTCGTGAGCGCCGGGCGCGAGGGCTACCGCTTCGCCCATGACAAGGTTCAGGAGGGCGCCTACGCGATGATCCCGGAGGCGGACCGGCCCGCCTTCCACCTCCGGATCGGCCGGCTGCTCGCGGGCAAGCTGGACCTCTCCGAGAGCCAGAGCCTCTTCGACGTCGTCGGCCACCTGAACAGCGCAGGCGACCTCGTGTCGGCCCCCGCGGAGCGCCTTTCCCTCGCCCGCATGAGCCTCGAGGCCGCCTGCCGCGCCGAGGACTCGTCCGCCTTCGGCGCCGCCCTGCGCTACCTGGAGCTCGGCCTCCTACGCCTTCCGGAGGACGCCTGGACGTCGCAATACCCGCTCCGCCTCAAGTACGCGATGAAGACGGGCCTCATGCTCTCGCTCTGTGGTCGGCACGATGACGCCCTCGCGCTCCTGTCCGATTGCCTTGAACGGGCCGCGAGCCGGCTCGATCGCACCGAGGTGCTGCGGCTCAAGATGAACGTGCAGATCCTCAAGGATGACCTGCCCGCCGCGCTCGCGGAGGGGCTCGCGGCCCTGCGCCCGTTCGGGATCGACCTGCCGCCGTTCCCCGACGAAGCCATGGTCGACGCCCAGATCCGGGCGACGATGGATCTCGTCCGGGAAAAGACGCTCGAGGCGCTGCCAGACCTGCCGCCGCTCGAGGACCCGGAGATCCGCGCCATACAAGACGTGCTCCAGGATATCTTCCACCCCTGCTGGTTCTTGAGCCCCAACAACCTCTGCATCACGGTCGCGAAGATCCTCGAGAACACGCTGCGCCATGGGCTATCGGAGCACGCAATCTTCGGCTGCATCAACTTCGGGGCGTTCCTCTGCGGCCGCGGTGACATCGAGCTCGGCTACCGCTTCGGCCGCGCCGCCATCGACCTTTCGGAGCGCTACCCGGACAAGAAGTCCGAACCGGCGCTCCGCGACATGTGGGGCGCCTGGTCACAGCACTGGAGAGAGGGCTACCCCGCCTGCAAGAATTCGTTGCTCGCGGCGATACACGCCGGGCTCGAGACGGGCCAGTACATCTGGGCGTTCTACGCCGCGGGCCACGCCATCACGAACAGCCTCCTGCGCGGCCTCCCGCTCTCCGACCTCCTCGCCGAGACGCCGAGCTATCAGCCGATATGCAAGCTCGACGAGGCCAACTCCATCACCTGGATGGTGGGCGCGGTCGCACAGCTCGCGCACCAGCTCTCGGTCGAGACCGCGCGCCCGACCAAGCTCAAGGGTGCGTGGGTCGACATCGACGAGGTGATCGAGGAGGCCCGCCGGATGGGCAACAAGGTCTTGCCTCACAGCGCCCGCTTCTACATCGTCCTCCTCGGCGTCTTCCAGGGCGCGTTCGAGGAAGCGGCGCGCACCGCGCTCTCGCTGGACGTCGAGATCCCGACCGTGGCGCCCTGGCACGGCATCCCCGCGTTCCATTTCTACGCGGGCGTCGCATTCACGCAGGCGGCGGACGTGGTCTCCCCGGACGAGCGCGCGCTCTTCCTCGCCCGCGCGGAGACCTTTGCCGAAAAACTCTCGCGCTGGGCGGAGTTCTGCCCGGAGAACCTGGCGCACCGCAGCGCCCTGCTCGGCGCCGAGCTCGAGCGCGCCCGCGGCGACGCGCGCGCCGCGGGGGATCGCTACGACGAGGCGATCGCCCTCGCGCAGCGCGGCGGTTACCTCCACGACGAGGCGCTCGCCAACGAGCTTGCGGGCCTCTCTTTCCGCGCGCTCGGCAAGACCACCATCGCCCGCGCCTACCTGACCGAGGCGCACAGGGCGTACGGCCGATGGGGCGCTCCCTGTGCGATGCGGCGCCTCGAGCGCGCGTACCCCGACCTCGTGCCCAGCGAGATCCTCCGCGGCGCGACGGGCCCGGAGGCCGCCGCACCCGCCGGCGCCGCGCTCGACCTCGGCTCGGTGCTCAAGGCCTCCCAGGCGATCTCGGGCGAGATCGTCCTCGACCGCCTGCTCGACGCGCTCATGCGCATCCTGGTCGAGAACGCCGGCGCGCGGCGGGGCTGCTTGCTCCTCGCCCGCGGCGAGACCCTGTTCTTGGCGGCCGAGGCGAGGGCGGAGGGGCCCCGGATCGATGTGCGTATTCCCCACGAGCCCGAAGCCTCCCCTTCGGACCTGCCGGCGTCCCTCCTCAACTACGTCCGGCGCAGCCGGGAGAAGGTGATCCTGGACGACGGGACGGCACGGAACCCCATGATCGCCGGCGACGACCTCTATCGGTACGCCAAATCCGCCCTCTGCCTGCCCATCCTGCGGCAGGCGGAGCTCGTGGGGTTGCTCTACCTGGAAAACGACCTCATCGCCGGCGCGTTCACCCCGGACCGGCTTTCGGTGCTGGAGCTGCTCTCGGCCCAGGCCTCCATCTCGATCGCCAATGCCACGCTCTACGCCGACCTGGTCCAGGAGAACAGCGAACGGCGGCGAGCGGAGCAGGCCGTGCGGGACAGCAAAGAGCTGCTGCAGTCGATCATCGACAACTCGACAGCGGTCATCTACCTCAAGGATCTCGAGGGTCGTTACCTGATGGTCAACCGGCGCTACGCCGAGCTGTTCCACGTCAGTGAGCAAGCGATCGTCAGCCGAACCGACTACGATGTCTTCCCCAGGGAGCGGGCCGATGCCTTCCGCGCCGTCGACCACGAGGTGGTGGCCACCGGAACGGCGCTGCAAGCCGAGGAAGAGGTCCCCCAGGACGATGGGCTGCACACGTACATCTCCCTCAAGTATCCCCTGCGCAACGCGGCGGGGCAGCCCTATGCCCTCTGCGGCATCTCCACCGACGTCACCGAGCGCAAGCAGGCTGAAGCGGAGCGCCAAGCCCGCAAGACGGCCGAAGCCGAGAGCCGAGCGAAGACCGAGTTCCTGAGGAACATGAGCCACGAGCTGCGCACGCCGCTCAACGCCATCCTCGGCTACGCCCAGATCCTCAAGCGCTCCTCGGGGCTCGAAGGCCGCGAGGCGGCGGGACTGAACACCATCCAGCAGAGCGGTCAACACCTCTTGACCCTCCTCAACGACCTTTTGGACCTGGCCAAGATCGAGGCGGGCAAGCTCGAGCTCTATCCCGAGCCGATCCATCTCTCGAGCTTCCTGACGGTGGTCGCCGACATCATCCGCGTCAGGGCGGAGCAGAAGAGCCTTTACTTCACCTATGAGGCCACGCCCGACCTGCCCCAGGTGGTGCTGGCCGACGAGAAGCGCCTGCGCCAGGTGCTGCTCAACCTGCTGGGCAATGCGGTGAAATTCACCGATCGGGGGCGGGTGCGCTTCGGGGTGCAGGCTCTTTCCCAGGACGGGACCGGGGCGCTCCTGCGCTTCGGGGTGGAGGATACCGGCGTCGGAGTGACGCCGGAGCAGCTGGCCAAGCTCTTCCAGCCTTTCGGGCGGGTGGGCGACGTGCGGCGCCGCGCGGGCAGCGGCCTGGGGCTGATGATCAGCCGCCAGCTGGTGCACCTCATGGGCAGCGAGATCCAGGTGGACAGCCGGCCCGACGCAGGGAGCCGCTTCTGGTTCGAGGTGACCCTGCCGGTGGCCGAGCTCGCAGTGCCCGTCCGGCCCTCCGAGCGGGCCCCCATCGGCTACGAGGGGCCGCGCCGGAAGGTGCTGGTCGCCGACGACGTGGTGAGCAATCGGGCGGTGTTTCTGGACCTGCTGCTCGGCCTGGGCTTCGAGGTGTGCGAGGCGGCCAATGGCCAGGAGGCCGTCGAGCAGGAGATGGCGGCGTCGCCGCATCTGGCGGTGATGGATCTGGTCATGCCGGGGATGGGCGGGCTGGAAGCCATGCAGTGCATTCGTCGCAATCGCCAGGCTCGGGGGCTCGCGCGGCTGCCGTTCATCGTCGTCTCCGCGAGCGCCGACGAGGAAGACCAGGCTGAGAGCTTTGCCGCCGGTGCCGACGCCTTCCTCGCCAAGCCGATCGACCAGGAGAGCCTGCTGCGGATCGTCGGCGCCCAGCTGGGGCTCACCTGGGCCTATGCCAGACCGGCCGAGGAGCGAGCCGGGGACGGGGAGGCCGCGGAGCTCGTGGTCCCGCCCCGAGAGGAGATGGAAGTCCTGCATGCCCTGGCCCTGGAGGGCAACATGCGCGACATCCGAAAGCGGGCGGCCTACCTGACCACCCTCGACGAACGCTACCGCCTCTTCGCCGACCGCCTGCATCGGCTGGCGCAGGGCTGCCAGTCCAAGGCGATCCGCAGACTGGTCGAGGAGCACCTGCAGGGGGCCTCTCCTTCTGCGAGGCTGGGGCTTTCGCCGCGGCACTTCGGGGGCGACCAGTGACCATGAGCAGAGCCACAGCGCCCGGTGCTCGCACCCGCACGATCCTGATCGTGGATGACGTGCCAGCCAATCTCACCGTGCTGGTGGACAGTCTGGAGTGCATGGGTCATCGGGTGCTCATCGCTGAGGACAGTGACGAGGCTTTGGCGCGTGCCAACCTCAAGCGACCCGACCTGATCCTGCTGGACGTGCTGATGCCGGACATCGACGGTTTCGAGACGTGCCGGCGCCTGAAAGCGGATGAAAGAACTCGAGATATCCCGGTGCTTTTCATGACCTGTCTGACCGATGCGGCTGACAAGCTCGTGGGGTTCAAGGCGGGGGGCGTCGATTACATCACCAAACCATTCGAGATTGGAGAGGTGATAGCGCGCGTCACGACGCACCTCTGCCTGCACGAGGCGCAGAAGGAGCTCGAAGAAAAGAACGCGGAGTTGCAGCGCGAGATGGCGATACGCCAGCAAAAAGAGGCGGCGCTGCAGCGTGCTCATCAAGAGTTGGAACAGCGGGTGCGAGAACGCACCGCCGAGCTGGCCAGCTCGAACGCCGCTCTCCGCGAGAGCCAGCATCTGCTTCAGGCCATCGTCGACAACACGACCGCCGTCGTCTGCGCCAAGGACATCGAGGGTCGCTACATGCTCGTCAACCGCGGGTTCGAAGAGCTCTTCCAGATGCGCCGCGAGCAGGTCATCGGCAAGACCGACCACGACGTCTTCCCACGCGAGCAGGCCGATGAGTATCGCGCCAACGATTTGCTCGTCCTGCAGCAGAATCGGGCCATCGAGCTCGACGAGCTGGCCCCCCAGAGCGACGGCGTACGCACGTACATGTCCCTCAAGTTCCCGCTCCGCGGTCCCGCCGGAAAACCTGAGGGCATTTGCGGGATCGCGACCGACATCACCTCCCGCAAGCAGGCCGAGGACGGGCTGCGCCATTCCTACTCGCTCCTCGAGGCTACGCTCGAATCGACGGAGGACGGCATCCTGGTCGTCGACGGCGCGAGGCGCGTCGTGCGCTATAACCACAGGCTCGCGCAGATGTGGCGCATTGCCACCGATGTCCTCGCCAGCGGATCGGCCGATGCGTTCCTCGCGTTCGCCGACGGCCAGGTCCGCGAGCCCGAGCTATTCCTGCGAAGCGTCCGTGACCTCGATGCCGATCCCGAGGCGAGCGCCTTCGATACGTTCCCGCTTCGGAACGAGCAGGTCTTCGAGTGCTATACGCAGCCCCAGCGCCTCGACGGGCGCGTGACGGGGCGGGTCTTTAGCTTCCGCGACATCACCGCGCGCGTGCAAGCCGAACAGCAACGCGATCGGCTCCTCCTGGAAGAGCGGCGCGCGCGCGCGGCCGCGGAGGAGGCCATCCACCTGCGGGACGAGTTCCTCCTCATCGCCTCGCACGAGCTCCGCACCCCGGTCACCACCCTGCAGCTCTCCATTGAATCGCTGGGGCAAGGGCTCTCGCGGGGCATGGACATCGAGCGCATGCGATCCGCGATCGCCCGCTCCGGCCGCCAGATCAAACGCCTCGCCACCCTCATCGATATGCTCCTCGACGTCTCCCGGATCCAGGCGGGGAAGCTCGAGCTGAACAGGGCGCCCGTCGATCTGCGCGAGCTGGTCGCCGAGATCGTCACCCAGCTCGCGCAGCCGGGCAGCACGCTCACCGTGCGCGCGGAGCAGCCGGTCACTGGCTGGTGGGATCGGTATCGCCTGGAACAGGTCGTGACCAACCTCCTGACCAATGCCATCAAGTTCGGGGAATGCGCGCCGATCGAGATCACGATCACCGCGGAAGGTGAGGTCGCGCGGCTCTCGGTGACGGACCACGGGATCGGGATCCCGGCCGAGGTGCGGACGCAGCTCTTCGAGCGATTTCGCCGCGGCGTCTCGTCGCGGCATTATGGGGGGCTCGGGCTCGGCCTCTATATCACGCGCACCATCGTCGAGGCGCACGGCGGACGAATTCGCGTGTCGAGCGAGGTCGGCCTGGGCTCGACCTTCTGCGTCGAGCTGCCGCTGTCGACCGAGGGCGCAGGGAGCCACTATGCATAGCTGGAGCCGGTCACCCCAGCATACCGGCTTCGGAGCTGCTCCCGACCCCAGTCATCGATACCGCCGAGGTTCGTCACCTGCTCGTAACCGGCCTCGAGGAGCACGTCTTTCACCTGCTGCGCTCGCCTCGCTGAAGCGCAATAGACGACAATAGGCTTTCCAAGCCGCGCGCGGATCTCCCTCGCCGAGGTTTCAAACCGTTCGGTGCTTCAGCCGAAGCGGAAGCCCGACAGGTCGATGGTCACCATCGAAGTAGGCGCGGTGCTGCAGAGCATCCCACGGGGTGCGCATCTCAGGCCCCTAGTTCCCGCTGCAGCGCTCGAGCCCCTCGGCCTCCGGCTCGGGCGTCATCGGCCCCTCGCCGCCGTACGCCGCCCGCAGCGCGCCCGTGAGCGCGCGCCCCCGGGCGATCTCGCCGAGGACCTCGGCGCCCTTGGTCGCCGTGCGCTCGTAGGAGCCGTAGTCGACCGTGTAGAGCCCGAACCGCGGCGCGAACCCCTCGGCCCACTCGAAGTTGTCGTAGAGGCTCCAGTGGTAGTAGCCGCGCACGTCGACGCCCTCGCCGCGCGCGCGCTCGATCTGCTCGAGGGCCCGCACGACGACCTCGGCCCGCCGCTCGCCCACCCGGGTGGCGATCCCCGACTCGGTGACCACGAGGGGCAGCTCGGGGAAGCGCGCGCCGAGGTCCTTGAGCATGGTGTACAGGCCGGGCGCGTAATGCTCGTAGCGCATCGCCGGCACGCAGAACGTCGGGTCGACCGGGGGCACGCACGCGCCGAAGTCGAGCCCGTTGACGCAGGGCGTGAGGTTCAGCACCGGCACGAGGCCGCCGTCGCCCGTCACGCCGGCGCGGAAGTAGTACTGAACCCCGAGCCAGTCGAGGGTGCCCCGGAGGCCGGGGAGCTCCACGTCGGGCTCGCCGTCGAGATCGCTGTCCAGCCTGCCGCTCAGCACCGCGTCGACCACCAGGTGGTTGTAGACGTAGGCCATGCGGTCGCGCGCCCCGACGTCCTCGGGGTCGTCGCTCGGCTTCTGGTTGCGCGCCGCGACCCAGTCGCCGACCGAGAGCGTCAGCCCGATGTCCGCCGCCTCGCCGTCCCCGTCGGCGTCGACCGTGTCGGCCTCCTCGATCGCCCTGTACGCCGCCGCGTGCGCGAGCAGGTAGTCGCGCAGCACCGGCACGAACTCGCCCAGGAGGTCGCCGAGGAGGGCGGATTTGCCGGGGGGGAATGCGCCCACGCCGTAGGCGGCGAGCAGGTAATTGAACGGCTCGTTCAGCGTCGCCCAGTCGTCCACCCGGTCGCCGAAGCGCGCGGCGAGCAGGGCCGCGTGCGCGGCCATCTCCTCGATCACGAGCGGCCCGCCCTCGGGGTGCCCGAAGCCGCAGAGGTTGTCGTCGCCCGGGCCGGACGCGCAGCCTGTGTGCCGCGGGTCGTCCAGCCAGACCGGGCTGGAGAAGTGGTGCAGGGTGACCACGGGGCGGATCCCCGCCGCGACGAGCGCGTCGAGGAGCCGGTCGTAGTGGGCGAGCGCCTCCTCGTCGATGACGTCTCGCCGCGGCTCGATCCGGGCCCACTCCATGCTGAACCTGTACGAGTCGAGCCCCATCTCCCGGAGCAGCGCGACGTCCTCGATCGCCTTCGAGAAGCCGCGCGAGGCGTCGCCCACGAACTCCGCGCCCCTGCCCAGGCCGCCCTCGGCCTTCGGGCGCGTGAACAAGTACCAATCCGTTGCCGGGTTCATGTCCTCGATCTGGGTCGCCGCGCTGGCGGCGCCCAGGCGGAAGCTGCCCTTGCCGGAAGGCGCCGAGAGCGAGCCCGGCGCGCCGTAGCCTATGTCGGGCAGCGGCAGCTGCGCCGGCGCCAGGGCCTCCTCGGAGGCGCAGGCCGCGGCGGCGAGGGTGAGGGAGGTGAGCGTGGCGAGGGCGCGGCCGCGGCGCGCGGCCGGGCCTCGCCGGCGGTGGGCGTGCACGGGGGAGGGGCTCAGTTGATCGGGGGGATCTCGGTCTTGCAGCCGACGCGGAGCGCGACCTGCCCGCCCTCGCGGAACTGGGTGCAGGTCGCGGGGCACATCACGATCTTGGTCGGCGTGGCGCCGGTCGCGGGGTCGACGTCGTAGTACCAGCCGCCCGCTGTCGCGTCGCAGCTCGCCTCGTCGCCGACGTAGAAGATGGTCGACGGGTCGTTGCCGCCGGGCGGCGTGTGCTCGACGTTGAGCGTCCCGTAGTCGAGGGTCTGCCCCGAGGAAGGCGCCGGGACCTGGTACTCGCACGCGAGGCTCTTCCCGCGGATCTCGGTGAGCGCGTCGAGGAAGGCCTGCGTCACGTCGGTGCTCGTGTCGATGAAGAAGGCCGACGTCGTCCCGCCGCCCTCGGCGATGCGGTCCATCGTCTCCTGCGCGCCGTCGTCGTCGCCGTCGAAGACGCCGATCACGAAGGTGGAGATGCTCGGCGTGCCGCTCACCGCCGCGCTGGCGATCTCCGCGATGCCGTCGGCGCTCTGGGGATCGCACTCGGTGGGCATGCCGTCGGTGGCGAGCACGGTGACGACGCGGTGGGTCGGGTTCGCCTCGGCGTGGGCCCGGGCCTGCGCGAGCGCGCCGGAGAGGGCGCCGGCGGTCGGCGTCGCGCCGAGCGGCTCCTTCTGCGCGATCGAGGCGACGAGCTCCTCGGCCGAGGCGGTGTCGAGCGGCGCGATCGGCACGTCGGGCTCCGCGTAGACCTCCGCGTCGCACGAGTCCGGGTGCGCGCACTCGCTCTCGGTCAGCCGCCGGCACGACCCCGCGCCGCCGCAGCTCGCGCCCACGGGCGCGCACAGCTCGCCGCTCCCGGAGCACTCGCCGAGGTCGATGCAGGTGTCGCGCGCCCCGCAGTCGGCGTTCGTCTCGCAGATCGTGATCGGCGTCGCGTTGCGGCAGATCCGGAGGGCGCACGGCCCGTTGGCGCCGCATTGAGAGCTCTCCGTACACGTCTCGGGCACGTCGGGGTCGCGCAGCGGGAAGTACTGGAGTCCGACGCCGAGCCCCGCCGACTGCGGGTCGGTGAAGAAGGCCTCGAGCGCCTCGGTCACGGCGTCCCACTTGGTCACGTTCCTCGAGATCTCCTCCTTCATCGACCCCGACGCGTCGAGCATGATGTAGAGATCGAGCGGCACGAGCTCCGCGGTGCTCGTCTCGCCGGCGCAGGAAGCGTCGCCCCCGGCGCCCTCGCCCGAGCCGCTGCTGGACGCGGCGTTGATGCCCCCTATGTCATCGCCGCTGGAGCCCGTGCTCGAGCCCGTCACCGACCCCGTCGGCGCGCCGGTGCCCGCGCCCGAGCCAGCGCCCGCCCCCGCGCCCGAGCCGGCTCCACCCCCGCCGGTTCCATCGCCGACCGAGCCGCTGGACCCACCACACGCCGCGAAGAACACGCCGAGCGCTGTCGCAGCGAGTGCCACCTTCGTTGATCGGTTCTCCATGATCAGAATCGAAACACCCCGGAAGGCCTTTGTCGAGTGTGCGTTTCCCGGGGATCCATCCAGGTTCGGATCAGGTGTAGTACGGGGTGAGACTCCACAGGAAAGGTGAGAATGACGCCCGTGTTTCATGTGTGCTTCGGGGCACAGGAGCGCGCTGGATCTCAGGATATCTCGGCGCGCAGGGCTCCTCCGGGGCGCGATGGGGATCGGCTCTGAACAGGGAGCTGGGAGGCAGAAAGAGGCAGGAAGGAGAGCTCAAGACCCTCCCGCCCTCCCGCATGAGGGCTTCCCGCCCTCTCACGTTCATGGGAGCCCTCTGCGGGCCGCGCGGGCGACGCGACCGCTGCCGGCGGAGCTCAGCGCTACTTCTTCGGGCCGACGAGGCTGCGGAGGATGGCGCGGGCGACCTCGGTGCCTGTCGCGTCTCGCAGGCTCACGGGGATCTGGTATTCCCTGCGTTCGCTGGTGTCCGGGACAGGGCACTCGCAGACGGCGCGGATCGTGCCGCGGGCCTTCTTCAGGTACTCGATCGACAGGCCCGCGACAATGAACCGGGCGTCGTCGGGCAGCGAGTAGGCCAGCGCCGTGTTGCCGGTGAGCTCGGCCAGGTTGACGAGCGCCACCGCGTGCACGGAGCGGAGGTGGTTGCGCAGCCCGGGCCGGTCGCGCATCGTCACCTCCGCGCGGCCGCGCTCGAGGACCTCGACATCGGCCCGGACCGTGCTCGTGTAGGGGGCCATGACGCCGAGGGTCCTGCTGAACAGGCGCTTGCCCCCCGGCACGTGACGCAGCCTGTCCCAGAGGTCGCGAAGGACGTTGCGGCGCGAGCTCGCCGTGAGCGAAGCGAGGGAGAGGTCGGAGAGGTTCATGCGATGGATCCGCGTGGCGGCGCAGCGTGCCTCAAGTTGCCCGCGAGCGCACCGGGAATGAGGCGTCGAGGCGCGTGTGCATGAACGACGGAGGCCGGGGCGCGGCGCCGTCGCCGCCGTCGCCGCCGTTCAAGCAGCGCTGCGGCGCGCGTCGCCGGGGCCGGGCCGCACCGGCGACGGCCGGGAGATCTCGTGGTCGCGGCCGCCCGCCGCGGCCGCTCCGGATCTCGGCCCCGGCGCGGATCCCGGCCGCCCTCGCCTGCCAGCTTCTGGCCGGCTTCTCACATCCCAAATTACGTCCCGGGGCTCTTCTTGCGACCGGCAATACCGCTGAAAATAACAATTCGCCGCGAGAATTGTCCGTGTCCTGATCATTGAATAGTTGGATGGGTCCCGGAGCCCACCGGCGCCCTGTTTCGCGCGGATTCCGCGGTGTTCTCGGCCTGCTAGCGCCAGCAAGCGGCCGCCCGGCGCCAGCGCGCGAGGCGGGGTGCCTGCCCCGGGCGGTAAACGCCCGTCTACGGCCGGAATTTGGCATATGTATGACACGACCTCGTCGCCCGGGCCAAGGTGGTCCACCCGAGAAAGAGCGGGCTTTCGAGCTGCTCTTTCGTGAGAAGACGTTCGCGCTCGTATGGCGCTGGCTGACGCGCCTGGGAGTCCCGCTGCGCGATCGGGGAGATCTCGCGCAGGACGTCCTGCTCTCCGCGTACCTGAGCTTCGACAACTACAAGCCTGAGATCTCCCGGCCCGAGCGGTGGCTGAACAGGATCGCCGTCCACACCGCCGCACATTACCGTGAGCGGGCCCAGCACCGCTATGAAGAGCTGGTATCCGAGGAGGAGTTCCCGGTCCTTGTCGATCAGTCCAAGACCCCGGACGAGCTGATGATCTCGGACCAGGAGCGGCTCATGGTGCTCGAGCTCCTGCACCACCTCGACGTCGACGCGCACTCGATCCTTGTCGCGCACGACCTCGACGGCGTCCCGATGGCGGACCTCGCGCAGCAGCGCGGAATCCCGCTGTCGACGGCGTACAAGTGGCGCGCGCGCGCGCTCGCCCTGTTCCACGATATCGTCGCGAAGCGCCGGCGCGAGGACCGCAAGAAGGAGGGCCCGCGCTTCGTGGTGCCCGTGGATCTGGCGGCGCTCTTTGCCACCGCCCGCGTCGCGCCCCGCGTGCCCGAGGACGTCCGGCTCTCGATCCTCCGCGGCGTGCAGGAGTCGGTGCGGACGCTCGAGGAGGGCGGCTCCGGGAAGGCGGCCGCTGGCCTCAACAAGGCGTTGAGCGACGTCACGACGTGGCTGAAGGGGCTCTGGAAGCTCCTCCAGCAGCTGCTGCCGAGCGCGGGCGTGGGGCCCCTCGTCGCCGCGCCCGTCGCGGCGACGGCGGTCGCAGGGGCGCTCTGGCTCGCGCTCCGCGCGCCCGACCAGCCGCCCGCGGCGGCGGTGATGCACGTCGGGCCCGCCATCACCGCTGCGGTGCCGCCGCCCGTCGAGCCCGAGCCGCCGGAGCCGCTCCCTCCGCCGGCCGTCGCGGAGCCGGTCCAGCCGCCGCCGAGGAGCGCCCCGGAGCCCCGGCGCCAGCGGCTCCCGGAGCCGGAGAGGGTCGAGCGCGCGCCGGAGGCCGCGGAGCCCGCGGGCAAGCTCACGACGCCCGGCGGCGACCAGGACATGGCCCTGTTCGAGGCGTGCAGCGAGGCGGTGCAGCGGCGCGACTCGACCCGGGCGATCGCAGAGCTCGAGCGGTACGAGCGCGAGATGCCGAAGAGCGCCTTCGGGTCGGAGCGGACGGTGCTCTGGATCCGGGCGCTCCGGCTCGCGGGGCGCCACAGCGAGGCGCGCGAGCTGCTCGCGCAGGCGCGGCTGGACTCGTCGATCAACCAGCGCTTGCTCGACGATCTCGACGAGAAGGTGTCCGGACCGTGAGCTGCGCCGCGCGGCGCTCCGGGCTCAGTCGCCCGCATACGTGCCGAAGCTCGCGCTGCGGCTCGTCGAGACCTGAGGAGCGGCCTGGCCCACCTGCACGACAGCGGAGACGAACGCGGCCGGCTTCAGCCCCTCGTCCGGCCCCGCCTCGTTGGTGATGTACTCCAGCCCGATCCCCGCCAGGAAGCCGAACGACGTCGTGTTGCCGCCCGACCCGAGGATCGGGACCGTCGGCGCGACGCCCACGTAGCCGAGCAGGCCGACCCTCCCCTCGCCGAGCGTCTGCACGAAGCCGCCGAGCTGCGCCGCGACAGGGAAGGCCCGGCGCTCCACCGGATCGTACCGGTCGATCGCGAGCGCCACGCCGACGGCGCTGAGCACGCTCCGCGTGACGAGCGGCTTCTCCACCCACGGCGCGCGGGTGATCTGCAGCGTCGCGAGCATCGCCGGGACGGTCAGGTAGGCGCGGAAGCAGCTCCCCGCGGCCTCGAGCGTCTCGAAATTGTCCTCCCCGCACAGCGGAACCGAGTGGATCGCCACCGAGCCCACGAGGCGCCGGGCGCGCTCCGGATCGCCGGGATCGCTCGAGCGCAGCGAGCTCGCGACGCGCCCCGCGTCGGACAGGAGCACCACCTTGCCCTGCGGGCTCAGCGGGTCGCTGTAGACGGCCAGCCGGAGCCGCGCGTCGCCGTCGAAGTCCTCGGCGAGCGGCGGGAGCGGGAACTCCGCGCTGCTCGGCGTGACGATCCACGTGCCTTCCTGCAGCAGCTCGATCGGCGCGCCGCCCCGCATCTGGTCGGTGCGCGTCAGCGAGACGTGAAGGGCGAGCGGCGCGACCAGCCGGTGCTTCGTCTGGCCCGTCAGCCGGATCCGGCAGTTGCCCAGCCGGAGCGGCGCCGGCGAGATGACGACCGCCCCGTGCGCGAGCGGCTGCGGCCCAGGGCGCGACGGATCCGCGTCGGGCGCCCGGCGCGGGGCCGGCAGGCCGGCCTGCCCCGGCCCCGCGGGGCCGCCCTGCGCCGCCGCCGGCGCGGCCGCCTGCGCCGCCGCTGTCGGCCCCTGGCGGGCGCCTGCGGGCGGCGTAACGGCGCCGCCCCGGGGCTGCCCGGTCGCGGCGCGCAGCGGCGCGCGACCCCCCGGCGAGGCCGCGGCGGGCCCCGTGAACCCGGGCGGGCGCGCGCTCCCCGGCGGCGGGGCGCTCCCGGGATCCGCGCGGGGCGCGATCGGCGTGGGGCCGCAGTCGACCTTCAGGTCGTCCGCGAGCGGATCGGGGAAGAGGAGCCGCGCGGGGTTCGACTCGACAAGGTTCTCGAGCGGCGGGATCGTGACCCGGTACGTCGCGTTGACCACGTTGCCGGCCGCGGGCTCGTGGAGGTTGAACGCGGTGACGCGGAGCCAGCCGCCGCTCGGGAACACGCGCAGCACCTTGCCGTCGGGGCGACCGCAGCTGCCCGAGGCTACCTCGAGGACGGGCACGGTGAACGTGCGCTGGAACGGCTGCACCCGGGCGTTGCCGCAGCTGTCGACGATGGCGAGGTAGTGGAAGTCGGCCATCTCGGACTGCTTCGGCCACTGCATGCCCAGCGTGAGCTCGCCCGCGTCGGGCGGCGGCGGCTCGGGCCGGCCGTCGCGGCACACGTCCACGCGGTCCACGTGGCCGCGCGGCGGCGCGGCCGGGACGCCCGGCGCGCCGGCGGGGGACCTCGCGGCTTCGGCGACCGGCGCGACCGGCCGGTACGCGCAGACGTGGCGGTACGAGCGGCGGCCGAGGAGCACCGGATCGAAGTCGAGCAGGCGCTGGCCGTCCTCGCTGACCCGCCCCCAGACCGTGAGCGGGAGGGGCAGCGTCGGCGTCTGGAGCTTGATCGAGCGGAGGATCTGGTCGCCGATCGGGCTCTGCCCGGGATCGCCGGTCTGCGCGGCGCAGCCGCCGCCGCTGCACAGCCAGCGGCCGCCGCGGCGCGCGGCCTCGATCGGGACCGGATCCGTGTCGCGGACGCTCATCCAGACGCGCCGCGCGTCCGGGAAGATCTCCGGCCCGCCGCCGGACGCCGCCGCGGCGCCCGCCGTGCCCGCCGGGGCGCGCACGACCTGCAGACTGCCCCCGAAGTCGGCGGGGACGGCCATCGGCGGCGCGCCTGTCGCGCTCCGCGCCCCGGCCGGCACCGGCGCGGGCGCGACCTCCTCGGCCTCCCCGGCGTCCGTCTCGGGCTCGTCCTGCGCCGGCGCGGCCGCGGGCGCCGCGAGCGCCGCCGCCAGCGCGACGGCCGACAGGAACATCGCGGATCTGCGCGCGCTCACGGCGAGCCCTCCTCGCGCGGCGCCGGCGCTGGTTCCGGTGCTGGCTCTGGTCCCGGCTCCGGTTCCTCCTCCGGCTCTGGCTCCTCTTCCGGTTCCGGCTCCGGCTCCTCCGGCTCCGGCGCCACGACGGTGATGGGCTCGGAGGTGCACTCCGGGCTCGCGAGCAGGCGCGGCGTCACCCGGAGCTCCGTCGTCCCCGGCGCGACAGCGACGCCCTGGATGATCGTCGCCTCGCTCTCCTCGCCGCGCAGGGTCACGGACGCCTCGCCGAGCGCGATCACCTGATCGTCGCCGACGGCGAGGTCGATCGGGACGGCGATGCGCACGCGCTCGGCGTTGTAGGCGCTCACCTCGAAGAGATCGCCCGGCGTCCCCGCGGTCACGACGCTCCGGAGGGCGCGCACGCGGAGCAGGCGCGGCTCGGGGTCGACGGTGAGCGAGGGGCTCGGCTCGAGCGCCTTCTGCCCCGAGCTCACGGCGAGCGTCACCTCGCCGCCGAGATCGCTGAAGCAAAGGGTGAAGGGCGGGCTCTCCCCGGTCGCGCCGAGCAGCACGCGCAGGCGCGTGACCCGCTCGCGGCAGTCGGGGGTGAGCGACAGGGCGGCCTCGCTGTGCAGCGACTCGATGATCACCGGGGCGTGCTCCACCACGTCCGGCGCGTTCTGGGGGGGCGACGCGCGGACGCGCGCCTCGCGCGCCCGGATCGCGCCCGGCCGCCAGGTGGCGCCGAGGTCGTCCGGGAGGGGACCGATCGTGCACATGAGCGGGAGGTACGTCGCGAGCACCCGATCGCTCTCGCCGAGGCCCCCCGCGATGAGCGCGAAGTTGGTGGCGTCCTCCGGCAGGCCCGCGGGGAGCACCGTGATCGGGAGCTCCTCGGTGCGGTCGGCCCAGGCGACGACGAGCCGCGCCTCGCCGGACCAGTCGCCCTCGGAGGCGGCGGTGAGCCGGGCGTAGCCCTGCGTGCCCGCGGTGCAGCGGAGCGCGCCGTCCTTCACCGCGCACGAGGCCCCGTCGCCCTGCTCGCCTCCGGCCGGGCGCAGGGCGAGCGCCTCGCTCGGCACCACGCGGACCTCGACGTAGGCGCCGTAGGCCGGCTCGTTCGCCTCGGTGAGCTTGAGCGAGACCTCGGTGCGCCACGGGCTCTGGCGGGGCAGCACCGGCCTGCCCGCCTCGTCGAGCGTGTCGGCCGCGAACAGCGGCCCTGCGACGTCGGCGCGCAGGTCGACCTGCCCGCTCGCGGCGAGCGGGTACCCGCGCTCGATGCAGGCGGCGGCGAACAGGAGCGCGCCGAAGGTGGCCGCTGCGGCGGCCTCCGCTCCTGGTCGGCGGCGGGGGCGGGGCGCGCGAGGCGCGCGAGGCGCGCGAGGCGCGTGCGGGGCCGGAGGCACGGCCGGTCGAGGGGCGCTCACTTCTGGTAGATCTCGGTGTACTCGGTCCCGAGCGGGTGGCGGTGCCACGCGTAGGCTCGCTGGGGAAACCCGCTCTCGTCCGTGTAGTCGCACGGGCCGAGCTCCCATTCGGTGTGCCAGACGCTCGCGCCCGTCGCCGGGTCGACCGACACCGAGTGCGCGGTCACGTCGCCCTCCGGCTCGTCCGGATCGTGGACGACGCGCGTCGCCTCGTCGAGGTAGCGCTCGAGGACCGCGACGGGGACGCGCGCCACGCGCTTGCCGGGCATCGGGATGAGGAACACGTCGCTCTCGTCAACGGTGCGGGTCATGGAGCTCTCTTCCGGCGAGCAGCGGGGGTGGCCTCCAGGCCGCGAGCGCCGCCTCCAGGGCCGCGCGCCACGCTGGAGCGCGATCCCGGAGCCGGCGCTCGGCGCTGTCCCTCCGCGCTTCACGCTCCCTCGAGCATACCCGTATCGGGCGGCGCGCGGGAGCGCGTCGCGCGTCGGGCGCGGCGCGGGCGCGGCGCGCGCGCGAGGCGCTCCCGCCGGCGCCGCGACAGCGCCGCCTCGGTCGGGCCGCGCTCGCGTCCCGCCGCGCTCGCGGGCGGCGGGAGCTCGCCGCGCGACGGGGTAACGAGGCCTCGACGACCGTGCTACTAGCTTGAGCTCAAACGACGGCCTGACGAGCGCAACACACGACTGCGCGACCGAGGTTCGCCGGACGGTCACGCGGCACGTGGAGGTACTTCTCGATGAGCATTCCGACCGAACCCATCGGCAGTATCCCCAGACCCGAGGCCCTGATCGAGGCGATCTCCACGCGAGACCACATGGATCCGGCCCTGGACGCGCTCTACGATGAGGCCATCAAGGACACGATCGAGCGCTTCGAGGCCACGGGCTCGCCGGTGATCACCGACGGCGAGCAGCGCAAATATCATAATTTCTGGACTTACTCTGTTCACGGGCTGCCGAACATGGCGCCTGATGGCTTCAAGATCCCCTTCACCGCGGGGCACGTCCGCCGGATGCCGCGGCTCATCAGCGGGCCATTCAGGTACCGGGTGCGCGCGAGCTGCTATCTCGAGATCGCCCAGCGGTACGCGCGCGTCCCGCTCAAGCAGGCGGTCATCTCTCCCTCCGCGCTGAGCCTGCTTTACCCCGCCGAGGGCATCGAGGGCTACTCGCGCGACAAGTTCATCGACGACCTGCTCACCGAGCACGAGACCGAGGTCCGCGGCTGCCTCGAGAGGGGCGCCCACAAGGTCCAGATCGACTTCACCGAGGGGCGGCTGGCCATCAAGGTCGATCCGACCGGAGACCTCCTGACCAGCTTCATCGACCTCAACAACCTCGCCCTGTCGCGCTTCTCCGTCGCGGAGCGCGCGCGCCTCGGCGTCCACACCTGCCCCGGGGGCGACCGCGACGCCACGCACAGCGCCGACGTCGATTATGCCGAGCTCCTGCCCAGCTTGTTCCAGCTGAAGGTCGGGAGCTTCTACATCGCCCTGGCGGGAGAGATGGATAGGCCCCGGATCTTGAAGATCATCCGCGAGCACCTCAGGCCGGATTGCCGGGTCTTCATCGGGGTCGTCTCTCCCATCGATCCGCGCGTCGAGACGCCCGAGGAGGTGCGGGATACCGTCCTTCAGGCCGCCTCCTACATCCCTGTCGCCCAGCTCGGCACCACCGACGACTGCGGCTTCTCGCCCTTCAGCGACGACACCTCCACCAGCCGGGAAACGGCCTTCGCGAAGATCCGAGCGCGCATCGTCGGCACCGGCCTCGCGGCGAAGATCCTCGGAGTAGATGATGGCTGATCAGGAAGAGGAAGAAGAACAGCTCCTGCGCTCTGTCGCCCTGCAAAACGCGCAGAGCATCCTCGCCGCCCGCCAGCGCGCCGAGCAGGAGCTCCTTGGCACCAAGGAGGCGCTCGAGGCGAGGACCGCGGAGCTCGCCCGGTCTCTCGCGATGATGCGCGCCACGCTCGAGTCCACCACCGACGGGATCCTCGTGGTCGACCGGGCCGGCAACGTGGCGGACTTCAACGAGAAGCTCCTGCTGCTCTGGCGGCTGCCCCGGGAGGCGCTCGAGCCGCGGCAGCATCAGCCCATCCTCGAGCTGATCTCGCGGCAGTTCGAGGACCCGGGGCGCTTCCTCGCGCGCGTGGAGGAGATCCAGCGGACCGGGCCCCGGGAGAGCTACGACCTCCTGGAGCTCGAGGACGGGAGGGTGTTCGAGCGGTTCTCGAAGGTCCAGACGGTCGACGAGCGCTACGTCGGCCGCGTCTGGATCCTGCGCGACATCACCGAGCGACGGCGCGCCGAGGAGGCGCTGCAGGACGAGACGCGGATCCTCGAGCTATTGAACCGGACCGGGAGCGCGATCGCCTCGACGCTGGACGTGCAGGCGTTGCTGCAGTCGATCACCGACGCCACCACGCAGCTCAGCGGCGCGGAGTTCGGCGCGTTCTTCTACAACGTGCGGGAGGCGGAGGGCGACGCCTTCGAGCTCTACACCCTGTCGGGGGCGCCGCGGGAGGCGTTCGAGCGCCTCGGGTACCCGCGCGCGACCGAGCTGTTCGGCCCCACGTTCCGCGGCGAGGGGCCGATCCGCAGCGATGACGTGCTCCTCGACCCGCGCTACGGGAAGATGGCGCCCCATCACGGGGTGCCGCCGGGGCACCTGCCGGTCCGGAGCTACCTCGCGGTCCCGGTCGCCTCGCGCGCCGGCGAGCCGCTCGGCGGGCTGTTCTTCGGCCACAGCCAGCCCGCCGTCTTCACCGAGCGGACCGAGCGCCTGATCCTCGGGGTCGCCGCGCAGGCCTCGGTGGCGATCGACAACGCGAGGCTCTACGAGCATGTGAAGCGCGCCGCCGACGAGCGGGCGCGGCTGCTCGAGACCGAGCGGGCCTCCCGCGCCGAGCTGGAGCGCGTCAGCGTCATGAAGGACGAGTTCCTCGCGACCCTGTCCCACGAGCTGAGGACCCCGCTCAACGCCATCCTCGGCTGGTCCGAGCTCCTGCTCGAGCAGAGCGGCGACGAGGCGGAGCTGCGGCAAGGCCTCGAGACGATCGCCCGCAACGCCCGCGCGCAGGCGCAGCTCATCGAGGATCTGCTCGACATGAACCGGATCATCTCGGGCAAGGTCCGGCTCGACGTGCAGCGCACCGACCTCGCGGCGGTCGTGGACGCCGCGGTGGACTCGGTGCGCCCGTCCGTGGAGGCGAAGGGCATCCGCCTCCGCAAGGTCATCGACCCGCTGGCCGGGCCCGTGTCCGGGGATCCGAACCGGCTGCAGCAGGTGGTCTGGAACCTCCTCTCGAACGCCGTGAAGTTCACGCAGAGGGGCGGCAAGATCGACGTGCTGCTCGAGCGGGTGAACTCCCACATCGAGATCACGGTCCACGACTCGGGGGTGGGCATCGCCCCCGAGTTTCTGCCGCAGATCTTCGAGCGCTTCCGGCAGGCCGACTCGTCGACAACGCGGAGGTTCGGCGGCCTCGGCCTCGGGCTCTCGATCGTGAAGCAGCTGGTCGAGCTCCACGGCGGGACCGTCCACGCCGAGAGCCCGGGCGCGGGGCAGGGCTCCACGTTCGTCGTGTGCCTGCCGCTGCACGTCGTCCGCGAGGCGCCCGAGCGCGAGCACCCGACCAGCGCGAAGGCCGTCCCGCCGCAGCAAGGCGAGATCGCCCTCGCGGGGATCAAGGTCCTCGTGGTCGAGGACGAGCCGGACGCGCGAGAGCTGTTGAAATGGGTGCTCGCCCGGAGCAAGGCGGAGGTCGTCACGGCGTCGTCGGCGACCGAGGGGTTCGATCTGGTGAGGACCGCGCACCCCGACGTGGTGGTCAGCGACATAGGGATGCCCGGGAAGGACGGCTATCAGTTCATGCGCGAGATCCGCAGCCTGCCGCCTTCCGAGGGCGGCAAGGTCCCGGCGATCGCGCTCACGGCCTTCGCTCGCACCGAGGATCGGACCAGGGCGATGCTCGCTGGCTATCAGGTGCACCTCGCCAAGCCGATCGAGCCGCGGGAGCTGGCGGCGACCATCCGCAGCCTGGCTGGGCGCACCGGCGACGCGCACGACCGCGAGGGCTGACCGGCGCCGCGCCGCTTCCGGACTACCGCGCCAGCTGCCCCCCGTCGACCGCCAGGGAGTGCCCGTTCACGAACGACGCGTCGTCCGAGCAGAGCCAGGCGATCACCCGCGCGACCTCGTCGACCCGGGCCGGGCGGCCCACCGGGATGGCTGCGATGTAGGGGTCCATCAGCCCCGGATGGTTCGCCATCACGCTGTCGACCATCGGCGTGCCCGCGACGACCGTGGGCGCGACGGCGTTCACGCGGATCCCCTGCTTCGCGTAACAGAGCGCGGCCGACTTCGTGAGCCCCTCGATCGCGTGCTTCGTGGCCACGTAGATCGAGCCCGTCGGCGTGCCCGTGTGGCCCAGCACCGAGGAAAGGTTGACCACGCTCCCGCCGCCGCCCTGCCGCAGCATCTGCCGGATCTCGTGCTTCATGCACAGGAACGTGCCCTTGCAGTTCACGCCCATCATCCGGTCGAACACGGCGTCGTCGGCGTCGGTGATCGGCACGAAGTCCTCGCTGATGCCCGCCGAGTTGACCGCGCAGTCGAGGCGGCCCCAGCGCTCCACGGTCGCCGCGATGAGGGCCTGCACCTCGTCGGTGCTCGTGACGTCGACGCGCGCGGGCGTGGCCTCGCCGCCGAGGTCCATCGCCTCGCTCGCGACAGCGCGGCACTCCGCCTCGCGCCGCGCGGCGACAACCACCTTCGCGCCCGCCGCCGCGAGCGCGAGCGCCGCCGCGCGCCCGATCCCCGAGCTAGCGCCCACCACGAGCGCGACCTTGTTCTTCAATGTCACGGACATGACCTCTCCTCCCGCGAACACCTCACCATAGAACGCGAGCGGCCGAGGGCGGCGCGTGGGCGCCCTGTGGTAAGCTGCTGAGGCCGCGGCTCCTCGCGAGGTCGTCCCGAACGCGATCGCCCCATGCTTCCCCAAGATCGCCCGATCGTCCTCGGTGGCCGCTACCGTCTCGTGAGCGAGATCGGCCGGGGCGGGGCGGGCGTGGTCTACATGGCCGACGACCTCGACGGCGGCGGCCCTGTCGCGGTGAAGGTGCTGCTCCGGGCGCACCGGGGCGGCGCGACGGCTGCCCGCTTCGAGCGCGAGATCCGGGCCATGAGGCGCCTCGACGCGCCCGGCTTCGTGCGCATGCTCGACGCCGGCGTCGCGCGCGAGCTCGACGACTCCCCCTTCCTGGTGATGGAGCTGCTCCGGGGCCACGACCTCGAGCACCTCGTCACCACGCAGGGCAAGCGCTCGCCCGGCGAGGTGCAGCGCTGGCTGGGCGAGGTCGCCGAGGCGCTCGAGGTAGCGCACGCGCAGAGCCTCTTCCACCGCGATCTCAAGCCCGCGAACCTCTTCCTCGCGACCGGCGACGACGGGCGGGAGCGCGTGAAGATCCTCGACCTCGGGCTGGTCAAGGAGCTCGACCCCGGCGCGCTCGGCGACTCGGGCGGGCTCACCGCCACCGGCACGGCCGTGGGCACGCCCATCTACATGGCCCCCGAGCAGGCGCGCGGGCGCTCGGACCAGATCGGCCCGCCGGCGGACGTGTGGGCGATAGGGCTCATCGCCGTGCGGCTCCTGACGGGCGACATCTACTGGACCGCGAACAGCATGGCCGAGCTGATGGCGGCGCTCCTGGTCATGCGGCTCTACCCGCCGTCGACGCGCTGGCGGTGGCTCCCGCCCGCGTTCGACGCGTGGTTCCTGCGGTCGTGCGACCGCGATCCGGCCCGGCGCTTCCCCTCGGTCCGCCAGCAGAGCCTCGCGCTGCGCGCCGCGCTCGAGGGGTACTGCGCGCCCGCCGAGCTGCCCGGCGCCGAGGGGCCGCGGTCGACCGGAGGCCGCCTGCAGGCGGACATGCTCAGCACCGACACCATCGAGCTAGCGGGCACGGTCGAGGCGCCCTCGCAGCGGGCGCCGCAGGCGCACCATGCGGCTCTCGGCAGCGCCCCCGGCGATCCCGGCGCCCGCTCGACCGATGCCGGCGCCCGGTCGGCCGATGCCGGCGCCCGCTCGACCGATGCCGGCGCCCGCTCGACCGATCCCGGCGCCTCAGCTCCGCTCGACCTGAACGCCTCGCCGGAGCCCGAGCGGCCGCGCCACAACCTGCCGGTCCAGCGCACGGCGTTCGTGGGCCGCGCCCGCGAGCGCGCCGAGGTCGCCGCGCTCCTGCTCGACCCGAGGGCCGGCCTGCTCACGCTCACCGGCGTCGGCGGCACCGGCAAGACCCGGCTCGCGCTCCAGGTCGCGGAGGATCTCGTCCCGGTGTTCTCCGGCGGCGTCTGCTTCGTGCCCCTCGCGTCGCTGCGCGAGCCGGCGCTCGTGCCCTCGGCGATCGCGCAGGCGCTCTGCCTCGGCGAGGGCGGCGCGCGGCCGGACCTGGAGCGCGTGGCCCAGTTCCTCCGCGACCGCCGCCTCTTGCTCGTGCTGGACAACCTCGAGCACCTGACGGCCGCGGCGCCGGTGGTCGCGCACCTCGCCGCGAGCTGCCCGCACCTGTCGCTGCTCGTCACGAGCCGCGCGGCCCTGAACCTCTCGGGCGAGCGGCGCTACGTCGTGCCGCCCCTGGAGCTGCCGGAGCCGCGCGAGGTAACGGTCGAGGCCGCGCTGGCGAGCTCGGCGGTGAATCTGTTCTGCCGCCGGGCCTCGGCGATCAAGCCAGGGTTCCAGCTCGGCCCGGCCAACGTCGCCGAGGTCGTGGAGATCTGCGCGCGCCTCGACGGCCTGCCGCTCGCGATCGAGCTCGCCGCCTCGCGCCTGCGGGTGCTCACCCCCGCGGCGCTGCTCGCGCGCTTCGGCGACCGCGGCGCGGCCGGGCGCGCCGCCGCGCCCGCGGGCTCGTTCCGGCTGCTCACGGGCGGCGCGCGCGACCTGCCCGAGCGCCAGCAGACCATGCGCGCCGCCATCGACTGGAGCTACGGCCTGCTCGAGCCGGAGGAGCAGCTCGTGTTCCGCACGCTCGCGGTGTTCCCGGGCGGCTTCTCGCTGGCCACCGCGGACCGGATGTGCGCCTTCCGCGACCCGGCGCTCGACACGCTCGGGATCCTCGAGTCGCTGGTCGACAAGAGCCTGCTGCTCCCTGTCGCGGGCGAGGAGCCCCGGTTCCAGATGCTCGCGATCCTGCGCGAGTACGGCCTCGAGCGGCTCGAGGAGGAGGGCGCCGCCGCGGCGTGCAACCGGCGCTTCGTGGAGCTCTCGCTGGAGCTCGCCGAGCGCGCGGCCGAGGCGCTGCGCGGGCCCGAGCAGGCCGCGTGGCTGGCGGCGCTCGACCTGGAGCACGCGAACCTCCGCCTCGCCCTCGAGCTCGCGCTCTCGGGCGGCGAGGGCGACGCGGGCACCGCGGTCCGCCTCGCCGCCGCGCTGGCGCGGTTCTGGTACATCCACGGGCACTACCAGGAGGGCCGCGCGTGGCTTGGCCGCGCGCTCGCGGGGGCCGCGGGGGTCGCGCCCGAGCATGTGGCGCCGGCGCTCCGGGGCGCGGGGACGCTCGCGCTCCTCCAGTGCGACTACCGCGAGGCGCGCGCGCTGCTCGAGCGGGGCGCGGCGCTCTACCGCGGGCTCGGCGACGAGCGCGGGCTCGCCTCGGTGATCCAGATCCTCGGCAGCGTCGCGCGCGAGCAGGGCGACTACGAGCGCGCGCTCTCGCTGCACGGCGAGAGCCTCGCGCTGGCCACGCGCCGCGGCGACACGCTCGAGGCGGCGCGCGCGCTCGGCTACACGGGCTTCGCGGCGTGGCTCTCGGGCGACGTCGCACGGGCGGAGAGCGCGTGCCGCCTCGCGCTCGCGGAGCTCCGCCGCGCGGGCGATCGCGAGGGGAGCGCGACGGCGCTGCTCTACCTCGGATGCGCGGCGTTCTACCGGGGTGAGCTCGACGAGGCCGCCCGCCTCTGCGAGGAGAGCGAGGGCCTGTCGCAGCAGGTGAAGTTCAAGGAGGGGATCGCCTGGACGAGCAACATCCTGGGGCTCGTCGCGATCGAGCGCGGCGATCTCGCGCTGGCGGGGCGGCGCCTGCGCGCGAGCCTCCGGCTGCACCGGGAGCTCGGCGATCTCTGGCGGTCTGCGAGCGTCCTCGAGGCGCTCGCGAGCGCGGCGGTGAGGGCGGGGAAGCCGTCGCGCGGCGCCCGCCTGCTGGGCGGCGCGGCGGCGCTCCGCGAGGCCATCGGCACGCCGGTGCCGCCCATCGAGCGGCCGGCGCTCGCCGCGTGCCTCGAGGCCGCGCGGTCGGCGCTGGGGGATGCCGTGCACGAGGCGCGCCTGGCCGAGGGGCGGGGCGCCGGGCTCGACGCGACGATGGCGACGGCGCTCTCCGAGTGAGCGGGCGCGCACGCCGCGGGTGAACCGGGGGTTCGCGTCTCGTAGCGACGGAAGTTCGTGTCGCGGAGTGAACGGGACTTTGCGTCACGGGAGTGAACGGGAGTTCGTGTTGCGGAGTGAACGGGACCTTGCGTCACGGGAGTGAACGGGAGTTCGTGTTGCGGAGTGAACAGGGCTTCACGTCGTCGAGTGAGCTTGTTGTTGCGACATGAGTTGAGCAGGATTCTGCGGCATGGATTGGTTGCTGTCTGCTTTCGTGATCGAGCTGGCTGTGCCCTCGGCTGGTCCGGGAGGTTCCCGGACGGGTTCGGCTGCGGCAAGTGCGTCCCCGCGGAGGAAGGGTTCGACTCGTACGAGCCGGTCGACTGCTCGGAAGTCGAAGTCCAGGCCACCTCGGACTTTGACTCGCTCGAGTTCTGCAACTGGACCTGACGCAGCGACCTGCTCACGGGCGCTGACGCCCCGGCGCGCCGCGCGCCGCCGGGGCACCGCGGGAGGTCCGCTCAGACCTCCGCCACACGCCGGTCCGGCGAGCCGGACCGGCCCGGGATCGTGAAATAAAACGTGCTGCCCTCGCCCATCCGGCTCTCGACCCAGATCCTGCCGCCGTGCGCCTCGACGATGCTCTTGCAGATGTAGAGGCCGAGCCCCAGGCCTCTCCGGTCTTTCTTGCCGACCTGCCAGAACCGCTCGAAGACGAGCTCCAGCATGTCCACCGGTATGCCAGGGCCTGTATCGCTCACCGAGACGAGGAGCTCGCCCTCGGCGCGCTCGCCGCGGACGCGGATCCTCCCTCCCGGTGAGGTGAATTTGATCGAGTTCATGAGGAGGTTGGAGAGCACCTGGAGCACCCGCTCCTCGTCGAAGTCCGTCGGCAGGGGGCGATCGGCGACGTCCAGCTCGATGCTGATTCCCCGCTCGGACGCCATGGGCTGGAACATGTCCACCGCGTCGGCGAGCAGCGCGCTCGCGTCGCCTCGGCCCACGGTGGTGGAGAGCTTGCCGGACTCGATGCTCGCGACGTCCACCAGGTCGTCGATGAGCCTGCTCATCCGGGCGGCGTAGCGTCGGATCCGCTTCGCTGCCACCGCTGCCTCGCTCTCCTCATCCTGCGCCGGGGTATCCGGGGAGAGCAGATCCACGCTCAAGACGATGCCGCTGAGCAGGTTTCTGAGGTCGTGGCTGACGATACCCAGGAAGTCGTCCCGGTGCGAGACGGCGTCGTCGGAGCGGGCGCGCTCGGTCAGCAGGTGCCTGTCGGTCTTGTCCCTCTCCAGCGGCAACAGTCTCGAGAGGACACGGGCGTGCGCGGCGCGCTCGCGGCGGAGGTTCTCATCCGCGAGGGCCCGCTCGCCACGGACGCGCACGTCCTCGAGCGATCGTTCTTTGGCCACGGCCTCGCTCGTCTGATCGGCGAGGTGGGACTCCTGCGATCTCTGGTCCGCGTTCTCGCGCGCGGCGCTCAGCGCCGCGTCGGCGTGCTCCCGGGCGCGGCCGACCGCCGCGTCGGACTTCGCCTCGATGAGCGCCCGCCGCTCGGCCAGCGCTCGGTCGGTGGCGTCCCGTTCGTGGCGCAGGCTCTCGTCCGTCTCCTCGCGCTCAGGCCGCGGCTTCGTGACTCCCACCGTCATGCCTGAACGCTAGCACGAACTCCTCGCGGCCCGGCCGAGGCGGTCGGCGAGGCGGCGGAGGATCTCGATGAGCTCCTGCGGCTCGTGCACCTCGAAGTCGAACCCCATGAACCCGAGGTGAAACGCGAGCGCCTCGAGGCTCCCGCCGCCCGTGTGGACCACGCAGCGGTCCGGCTCCAGCGCCTCGACGCGCCCCGCCACGCCGGAGAGGCGTTCCGAGACGACGTGCGCGGGGGCGTGCACGGTCACGCGCGCGCGGAACCGGTACGCGTCGGTCGAGATCGACTGCGACACGTAGGCGGCCACGTCCTCGGCGGGCAGCGGGCGCGGCTTGAAGCGCCCCCCGGTCCTCGGTCTGCCCTGGATGCGATCGACGCGGAACGTCCGCCATTCCGCTCGGTCGAGGTCGTACGCGAGGAGATACCAGCGGTGGCTCGTGTGCACGAGCCGGTAGGGCTCGACGGCGCGCGCGGTCCGCGCGCAGCTGAAGCTGCTGTATTCGAAGCGCAGGACCTCGGCGTCGCGGCACGCGTTCGCCATCGCGGCGAGCGCGTTCGCGTCGAAGGTGGGCCCGCCGTCGCCGAGCCGCACGCTCACTTCCGAAAGCGCGCTCACCTTGCGCCGGAGCCGCCTGGGGAGCACGTGCTCGAGCTTCGCGAGCGCGCGCACCGCCGCCTCCTCCAGCCCCCGCGCGGGGCCGGTCGCCGCGGCGCGCAGCCCCACGGCGACGGCGACGGCCTCGTCGTCCTCGAGCGGCAGCGGCGGCAGCTCCTTGCCGGCGCCGAGCTGGTAGCCGCCGCCGATGCCGGGGGCCGCGTGCACCGGGTACCCGAGGCTCCGGAGCCGGTTCACGTCGCGCCGGAGGCTGCGCTCGGTGATCTCGAGCTCGCGGGCCAGGTCCCCGCCCGTCCAGAAGCGCCGGGACTGCAGGAGCGACAGCAGCTTGAGCAGCCGCGCCGAGGTCGGGATCACGTGGAGCTCCTCATCATTGCGGACCGAATCTGTCCGCAATAGAGTGTAGCTTCCTCTCATCCCGCGGGCGAGGCGCTAGGACGCGTCCCGCCCCCAACCCCTGGAGCTATCGCCATGAGCAACGCCGCTTCCGCGCAGACCACGACGACCGCCGGTATGGGCACCTACCGGGCGAGCTGCCATTGCGGCGCCTTGCGCATCGAGGCCGACTTCGACCCGAGCGCCGGGACGACCCGGTGCAACTGCACCATCTGCACGAAGACCGGGTGGTGGGGCATCCTCGTGAAGCCGGGCGCCTTCCGTCTCCTCTCCGGCCAGGAGATCCTCGGCGATTACTCGCGGACCGGGGTCGGCCATGCCCATTTCTGCAAGACCTGCGGTATCCGCGTCTTCGGGCACGGAGACATCCCGGAGCTCGGCGGAGAGTTCTACTCCGTCAACCTGAATTGCCTCGACGGCGCGGACCTCGCCGGGGTGCTGGTGACGTACCTGGACGGGCTCCACGACACCTGGGAGCAGCTCGCCATCGCGCCGTACGTGGATCCGGCCACGGCCGCGAAGAGAGCCTGAGCCGGGGCACGCAGGTCGCCTGTCCCGCCCGCGGCGGCGCGAGGTCGCGGCCGGCGGCCTCGCATCGCCGCGCGATCGCGAGCGTCGAGGTCTCGCTTCCCTGGGTCGCGCCGGAGGCCACACCCCGGCCGCGCCGGGATTGAAGCTGTTACGGAGCGGTGCCCTTGGCGATGTCGGCGAGGATCGCGTCCAGGTTCACCGCGTTCGCCATCGCCTGGTACCCGGCGTCGTTCGGGTGCAGCTTGTCAGCGTCGTATGCCGGGAGCAGGCGGCTCGGATCGGGACGCGGAAAACTTCCCTGGCTCCTTGCGAGGCATGCTCACGTTGCCCGAGCTCGTCGTCGAGTCTGCACAGGCTGAGTCGAAGCTGGCGCCGCGGGCGCGCCCAGGGGGCAGGATGCCAGCGCCGGGGGCAGGAGATGCAAACGTCCCGGAGACGTCAAGCCCGAGCTGCGCGAGCCGTCCCGGGCTGGCAGCCCATCGCATTCCACGATCCGACCCGTCCTGTAAAAATGGTGCCCTGTCGAAATCGGCTCACGCATCGAAGGGGCCATCGTCAGCCCGGACACAGCGCTTCACCCTTCGTGCGCGGGTCCGTGTGACGAGGAAGGGTCGGGCGAGGGGGAGGAGCGCTCGAAAAGGGGATCTTCGTGCGGGATGCGGAGCGCGAACGGGAGAAACGGGTCGAGCTCCCCGGGCTCGAAACGACAGCCGTTGATCTCGTGCCAGAAGGCACCGGCCATGTCGCCGCCGAGCTTGTAGCGGCCGTCAGGGGAGAAGGCGACCCATCCGCCCGGCAGGTGCACGAGCACGGCGACGCAGAGGCCGCCGGGCACGGTCCAGATCCGGATTGTGCCGTCCTCGGACGCCGAGGCGAGCAGCGTGCCGTCTGGGCTGAACTCGGCGCTCACGATGTTTTTCCTGTGACCCCGCAGCACCCGGAACGTGCGTCGCGCAATATTCTGTAATCGTATCTTGTCGCCAGCGGAGACCGACACCAGCCACTTGCCGTCCGGACTCAACCTGACGTGGTGAACCGGCCTGTCATGATTGCTGTAGATCTTGAGCGCCTTGCCCGCGCTGGTGTCCCATAGCCGGACTGTCCGGTCCGCCGAGCCTGAAGCGAGGAGCGTCCCTTCGGCGTCGAACGACAGGTCGGAGATGCTCTCCTCGTGCCCCCTCAAGGCGCGCGCCGGGCCGGACCTCCCGTCCCAGAGATGGATGACCCCGTCGAAAGCCCCGATGGCCAGGGTGTGTCCATCGGGGCTGAAGACCATTCGACCCAGCCGCGCGCCGGAGCCGACACGGCCGACACGGATGCCAAGCGGCTCACGGTTCCCTCGGCTCCATAGCTTGATATCGTCCGTCGAGCTCCCGATCGCCAGCCGCGCCTCCGGGCCGATCGTGGCCTCCGGCGCGGGGGGTGTCTCGACGAGCAGGCGCTCGATACGATCTGTCGTGACGTCCCACCGGAGCAGCGATCTGCCGGTCCACAGGGTGAGCGCCGCGTCGCCGCGCACGAACTTGAGCGTCCTCGGTTGCTCGTCGAGGTTGGATACACCGCCGATGGGCCGCCAGGTGCCGCTCTCCCAGAGGACGAGCGAGCCATCCTCCTTGGCGGAAGCGAGCGTCCGGCCGTCCTCGCTCCACGCCAGCGCGACGCAGGACGGCGCTCGCCTGGTGATCCTTGGTTGCGGGATCATCCCGTGCAGCGCCGCACCGGCCGCGTCCAGCCCCTCGAGCGCCCCGCGGTCGAGCTGGGCGCCCACGAGCTTCGCGGCGCGGAGCACCGCGCCCTCGAGGCGCGCGCGCCGCAGGTCCGCCCCGAGGAGGCGTGCGCCGGAGAGGTCGGCGCCCGAGAGATCGGCGCCCGAGAGCCTCGCGCGGGTCAGATCGGCTTGCGCCAGCGTCGCCCTCGCCAGCGACGCCCCTTCCAGCCTGGTCTCGACAAGCCGCGCGTCGGAGAGGTTCGCTCCGGAGAGGTTCGCCCCGCGGAGATCCTGCCCCGAGAGGTCCTCTCCCCGGAGGTCGTGACCGGCGAGCTCGACCCGCTCGCCCGGGAGGACGGTCAACTCGACACCGACGATCTCGCCCCTGAGCCGCGCCTGCATCCGGAGCGCGTTCTTCTTCGCCATCTCACCCGCCGCGCCCCGCAGCGCGGCGTCCGCCCAGCCCAGGGAGACCTCCGGCCTGGCCAGGTCGCCGAAGAAGTCGATCATCAGATCGCTCATCTCCCGCACGCCGAGCGCGGCGCTATCGCCCGTCTTCAGCACCTCCGTCGCCGCCTCGCGCGCGACCAGCCACTCCAGGACGGATTGATGGATGAAGCCGAAATTGCCGTCCTCGTCCCGGACGAGCAGCGTCCCCGAGCCGAGCTGATGCGCCAGGGTGCCCGACTCCAGCCGCCGCTCCGAGAGCGCCTGGACGTCGTCGAGCAGGCGCTGAGGGAGCTCGCTCGGGTCCAGGGTGCGCTCCGTCCGCTGCCAGAGCAGCATCGCGAGCGTCGTCACCGCCTTGCGGAGCTGATCGATCGAGAGCCCGGGCGGCGCGCCCCTCGGGTTCGCCCGGGTGAACTCGTTCTTCAGCCATCGCTCGATGAGGAGCCGGTAGAGCCCCGCCGAGGTGATCTCGCCCGCCCGCTCCCGCGCTGCCTTGAGCTCGCCGCTATCGATCTCGCTGATGAAGCTCAGCATCCGCGGGTTCGCCGACAGCCCGAGGAGATCCTTCACGTCATCGAGCAGCCGGAGGCGCTCTTCCCCCGCTGCCTCGCTCCCGAGACGCTTGTTCAGGAAGCGGCGGATCTGGTCCTTCGTGAACGGCAGGAGCTTCGCCAGGCGGTGGCCCTGGATGAGCGCCGCCCGCTCGGCCAGCGCCATCCGCACCTGCCTGTCCGACAGAAAGTGCTGAGAGCGGCTCGTCACCACCACCTTCGCGTTGCCCTGCGCCGCCTGGATCAGCGTGTCGAAGTGCTCCGCCGCGCGGTCGTAGCTCACCCGGAGCGCGAGCTCGTCGAAGCCGTCGAAGAGCAGCGCTATCCGGCCCTCGCCGAGCATGAAATTGAACGCCTGGAGGCGTATCGCCTCCATCTTCGAGCGCGCGAGGTGCTGCGCCACGAGCTCGTCGAGCGAGCGCGCCTTCTCGAGCGACCGCATCTCCAGGAGGACCGGCACGACAGGGCCGCCCGAGGCGCCGAGGCGCCGCGCCAGCTCGTGCAGGAGGAACGTCTTCCCCGTGCCGAAGTCGCCCAGGATCACCACGAACCGGCCGTGCGGCGAGCCGAGCCAGGCGGTGAGCTCCTCCAGCGCGTCCTTCTCGTCGCCCTCCTCGGGGTCGAGGACCCGCATCCGCTGGTCGACGTAGATGGAAGGAGGGTAGACAGCGTCGTTCTCGAGCCGCGTCGTCTGCCACTGCAGGTACCGGCTGAAGTCGATGAGCCCCTGGTACTCGACGAAGCTCTGGAGTCGGACCCGCCGCGCAGCGGCCCTTTCCACGAGCGCCGGGCTGGCGAGATCGCCTCGGTAGATGAGGTGCGATATCATCCCGGAGTCGTCCCGGCGGTACGCCGCGTCGATGTGCGTCAGGAACGCGTCGAGCGCCTCCTCCGAGACCGGCTCGTCGAGCGCGGCGACCGGGTAGGTGCGGGCGATGCCGCCGTCGCTGCGCGAGACGCGGAGGAACTGCCCGAACGGGGGCGGCGCGTCGAAGCGCTCGACGATCGCGCTCTGCCCGGCGTGGAGCTCACAGACCCTCTGGACGCGAGAGAGGAAGTCGTCGCTCCGGGCAGCGTCGCGCGCGGGGGCGCTCACCGCGAGCGGCGGGCGCGCCGGTGGAGCGGGCGCGCTCGGCTCGGGCATGTGCCTCTGGAGGAAGGCCAGCAGGAACGTGGCCGAGGCGCGCGCCGCGAACGCCTGGAAGGCGTCGTCCTTCTCGTGATCGCCGTGGTCCGAGACCGCCTTGACGATGATCGAGCGGCGCCCGAGGTGCTCCGCTACATAGCCTATCGCCGCCGCCTCCATCTCGGCGCCGAGCGTCTTCCTGACCTCCCGGCGGAGCCGCGAGAACAGCTCGGGGTCCTCGCGCACCGTCTTGCCTGTCGCGATCGGGCCGACGTGGACCCGGAGCGGCGGGTCGTCCGGGAGCCCGCGCGGGTGCCGCAGCCGCTCGTCCTGCACGAGGGCCCTGGCCTTCTTCGTGAGCTTGAGGACCCCGGGCCGCTTCTCGAGCAACCCCTTCCTGCGGAGGAGCAGCACGAGATCGCTGTAGCGCGGACACCGCGCCGCGAGCTCCGGGTGCTCGGTCGGCAGCGGCGCGCCCGCGCGCTCGTGGTCGAGCAGCCGGTGCAGGAGCCAGCGCTCCTGGCTCTCCAGCGAGCGCGGCCGCTCCTCGGCGAGCGCCGCGCACAGGCCGGGATCGCGGGCGAAATACGCGGCGTCCATCGCCCAGGTCTTCTCGAGGTTGTAGGTCTCGATGTCCCGGATCAGGGCCTCCGACCGCCGGCCGCGCCTGTCGGTGGTGGCGATGAGCTTGCCGTGATCATAGCTGTAGACGCGCTGGGCGACGATCACGTCGCCCAGCGACACCTCGCCGCGCGCGCCCGCGCAGATACCGCACATCGCGAGGCACGCCGGGTCGAGGTGGCTCACGACGTGCGTCGCCCGGACCGCCGCGGCGCCCTCGCCCATCTGCCCGGACCACGCCGCCGCCACGCGGAGGGGCGCGGCGCCGCGGCGCGCTGGATCGCGCGGGATCTCCCGGAGATGGTAGCGAAACCCGCTCGGGTCCCACGCCTCCTGCCAGCCGCGCTCTCCGCCCTCGCCCAGCGCCAGGACCGCATCGAGCTCGAGCTGCAGCGCCGTGATGACGAGCACGTCGATCCCGCCCGCTGGCCGTCTCCCTGTCATGCGGCGATCCACTGTACGCGAACCCCGTCCGGATGCGTCGACCGGAGTCGAGCCCGGTTCGCCCGGCGCGCTCGGAACACGCCGCCGTGGCCGCGCCGACACACGCCGCGGCCGCTCCATGAGCCTGCAACGGCAGTTCGCCGTGCTTCCGAGCTGGTACGGAGGGTGCCAAGGCAGGAGGTCGCGACCATGAAGACGTTGAGCGCTTGCTTTCTGCTGGGGATTCTCGTCGGCTGTCAAAAATCGGAGGAGGCCGGCCTGCCGGCGGCGAGCTCGGGACCGAGCTCCGACTCGAGCGCACCGGCAGCGGTCGCCGCGGAGGCAGCTTCATCGGCCGCCGCGCCCGATTCATCGGCCGCCGCGCCCGCGGCTCCGGCGCCCGCCGAGCCGGTTCCTTCATCGACCGCGCCGGCGTCTTTCAAGGGCGGCCGGAACGAATCGATCGCAGGTGCCGTCGGCCTCGGTTGCGAAGCGAAGGGCCTCGACGGTTGGCTCGAGCTCCTTTGCCGGAAGAAGAACGGAACCGGAGGGCACCCCGTCCGCGCGGTGATTCACGATCCGAGCGCGGAGGCCGCAGCCGAAAAGCCGAGCGAGCCTGTGGCGGCGGCCGACGCCGGCGAGGAGCCCGACGCGGGGCCGTCGAACGAGGTTCTCGCCGACGAGCGCGGCGAACTCCGGCTCGTCGTACCGCTCCGGGACGGAGCCAAGCAAAGCGTCACGCTGGAGTGGACCGATACGCGCTACGAGCTCCAGATCGACGGGACGAACGCGAAGCTCGAATGGGCCGGCTCCGTCGTGTCGCACCGGCGCGCTTGCCAGGCGTTGCTCGATCAGAACCGAGCGCGCATCTCCGATGCGCAGAAGCTCGAAGGGCCCGCGAAGATCTCGGCGGCCGAGGCGACGCGCCTGCCGAAGCTCGGGGCCTGCCAGCCGGCGGGGCTCGGTTCCTGGGCGCTGTCGCTGACGCGCGTCGCGGGGACCGGCGAGGGCGCGGCGCGGGCGCTCGCCTTCGACCTGGAGATCGTGCGGATTGACCTCGATGGAAAGCGTTTTGCGGCTCCGTTCGGAACGATCGAGGTCGCGCCCGGTGGACTCGCGA
Source organism: Sorangium sp. So ce1128 (assembly GCA_051717205.1). Classification (GTDB taxonomy): domain Bacteria; phylum Myxococcota_A; class Polyangia; order Polyangiales; family Polyangiaceae; genus Sorangium. The sequence continues at coordinate 10,000,739 of CP181432.1, read as the reverse complement.
TCTCCTCGCTGACGGTCTATGACTTCGACGACGACGGCAACGACGAGCTCATCGTCCCCTACGAGCTCAACGCGCTCGCCGCGGGCGCCAAGCCGGCTGCGCCGAGCCCGGTCTGGACGTTCTCGAACGGAGCGGTGTCCGCCTATTCGAAGGCCCCGAGCCTATCCGGCGGACTCGGCGTCGAGCACCTCGACTTCGACATGCGGCCGGACATCGGGAGCTACGGTCCCTTCGTCGCGTGGCTCGGCGCGGACTGCGGCGCGAAGAGCTGCCCGTCGCGTGTGACTGGGCCGAAGTTTTACTTCCACTCGGAGCAGGACGGTTCGTTTTCGGCGACCGACGCGGGCGCGAAAGCGGCGCTTGGCCGCGCGTGCAGCCAGAAGCCCGCAGCGATCGTCGCGACGACCGGGAGCGGCTTGAACGTCGCTCAAACGGCGAAGAACCTCGTCTGCGCGCGCGTGCTCGGGGCCGCGCGGGACGCGCTCGCGAGCGAGCTTGCGGCGAAACGCGCGGACCTCTGCGGCGGTGCAACGACCTGCCCGCTTTCGAGCACGTTCGAGGCCTGGCTCGACGCGGAGCTCCCGGCTGAGCTCGGGAGCTCCGCGAAGCCGTGACGGCTCGCGCGGATGGTCGAACCCATGCGCCGCGGGCGGCCTCGTGCGCGACGAGCAGGGACGGTACCCTGCCATCGACGACGAGGTCATCGACCCACTCGCCGACGGGCGGCTGAGCAAGGAGGCGGCGTACCATCACGCCAGGCGCATCATCAGCCAGTCGGCCCGATTCATGTGGCAGTGCCCCGACTGCGGCCGGCTCTACATCGACGGTCTTGATGGCCAGCTCCGCTGCTTCATCCCCGATGGCGAGCCGGTAGACCGCGAGATTCTCCGCAGCAGGCCAAGCCGTCCGGCTGAGCGTTGATCTCAAGGCGCCTCGCCGTCGCAGAGATCCTGGCGGGACACTTCCGCGGCGCCGAACCGTTGCGTTCCGTCGCCTGCCCCGGGATTTGGGGAGAGTGTGACGACGGATCGCACCCCCTCGGGAGGCATGGGCCCAACCCGGGCCCAGCTATTGGCGCCGCCTTCGATGCGGACGCAGCGGACGTGTGCACGCTGCGCCTGTCCTTCGTCACCGCTTCGGTGGAGCAGAGTGGGGCCTGCCGCTCGAACATCCCGAGCACCCGCACCTGCGCCGCTGGTACGAAGGCCTGCGGCAATCGCCCGCCGCCCGCGGCGCCATCGATGTCCCCCTGAGCTGACACCATGCGCCTGCGCCCCTTCCAGCAAGTCGACTTCTTCACCGAAGTGCCCGAGCCTACACGCGCTTCTTGATTGACATGGACGCTCACCGTCCCGCTCACGGACGTGCCAGCTCGCGCTGCCGCCCTTCTCCTGCTGGACGCCACCGACGCCGGGTCGCGCGACGTCGCCTACAGAGGGGCGAACGTGCACGCACCGCCGGCGCAGACGGGCCTGGTCGCGAGGCACGCAGGCGAGCCGAAGGGGCAGTCCATCCTCCGAAGCTCGCGACATACGGTCGCGTTGAGGTGGGAGATGACGCGCCTCATCTGCTGCACGCCCGCGCGGTTGATCACCTCACCACAGGTGCCGCCGCAGTCGGTGCTCGTATCGACCATGACGCAATCGTTGTCGGTAGCGCATGCCTGGTAGGCGGCCCGGACACGCTCCACCTGGCTGGAGGCGTGGGCATGCCATTGCTGACAGGCCTTCCAGTCCACCTCTCCCTCGTCCTCCGTGCGTTCCATCGTGTCGGTGAAGCCCGCGATCGCGAGCGAGAATGAGGCCATGGCAAAGAGCGCAGAGATCCCCAGACGAATCGGGTTCGTTTTCATGCTGCCTCCATCGCGCGCGTGCTCGTCTTCGCCGGCGACGCGGGCGCATCGCTCGGCTACTCGCCTGTCATGGGGCTCCACCGCGGGAACGGAAGGCGCTCGATGGCGTGTGCACGGCACAATCTGGGCGGGTAGGAAGTCCAAGCGCTTTTGTGGATGTCAGGAAACTCAGTCTTTCCGGCCTCTGGGTCGAGTCGAGTTCGGGGAGCTGCGGCTCTCGGCCCACCGCCGGGGCGACGTCCGGGTGGCGATCGGACGCGCGGGCGACTTCCTATGCGATCCGCGCGGCGGCCTGAGCGAGGCCAGCCGGAGCGAAATCAGTCCTGCCGAGTCGTCCCGGGCAGCGCGTGCCGACTGCGCGCCAGCACCGCATGCTTGGCTCCATGCGGCCCTCGCCCATCGCGTTCCTCATGATGGCGTTCGCCCTCCCTGCCTGCGGCGGTTCCGCGGCGTCGGAGGTCGCGTCCACTCCGCCGCCTCCTCCGCCTGCGGCGGCCTCCTCGCCGCCCACCTCGGCAACCCCTGCCGCTTCGGCCGCGCCCGCCGCTCCGCCTGCGGCCCCGCTGCCCGTGCTGAGGGGGGTCGACGTCTACGGCACCGACCGGTTCGACGGCGCTTGGGTGAAGACGCGCTTCGGTGACGTGCTTCAGCGCTGGTTCGACACGGAGGACGAGGCGGAGAGGAAGGCCCTCGAAAAGGAGATGGTCGACGTGATCCTCGCCGAGCACAAGGCGGTCGTCTGGATCGAGCTCTCACCCATCATCTATTACGATAGGGGAGAGGTCCTGAAGGCCTATGTCACCGTCGACGTGGTGGAGCGCAGGGACATGAAAAAGCGCCTCTCCTTCGGCCCGCAACCCAAGGGCGATTTCGAGGATCCGGCGGGCTTGCTCGCGGCGTGGAAGGACTACCAGGACACGCTCTTCCGCATGATGTACGAGAAGGAGATCGGCCCTGAGCGGGTCGCGTGCCCCGCGTTTCATTGCCTGGGCGGCTACGAGCACGAAAAGCTGCGCCCGTACGGTGAGAGATTCGTGAACGACGTTCCGCCGAACGAGGACAAGCTCATCCGCATCCTCAAGGAGGACAAGGACCCGGAGGACCGGGGCGCGGCGGCGTTTCTGCTCGCGCACATCAAGGATGGCGAGAAGCTCGTCTCGCTGATGCTGCCCATGCTGAACGACCCCGACGCACTCGTGCGGAACAATGCCATGCGCGTGCTCATGGACGTCGCCATGTTGCACCACGACGTCCCCATTCCGCTGACGCCGTTCCTCAAGGCCCTGGACGGCCCGACGACGACGGACCGAAACAAGGCGGCCGCCGTGACGTGGGGACTCATCGACCGGCCGGAGGGCACGAAGCTTTATGCACAGGTCATCAAGGAGGCGGGGCCGACGCTCCTCAAGCTGCTCAAGCTCGAGCAGCCGAACAACCACGATGCCGCGTACCGGATCCTGAAGAAGGTGAGCGGGAAAGATTTCCCGGAGCGCGATTACGCGGCCTGGGAGAAGTGGCTCGCCGCGGCGGCGTAGGGGCTTTCGTCGCTGACGCGAGCGCGTCACCGCCATCTGCGTGCCCGGCGTTGCCGGGCACTTGCGGCGCGGACGGCTGCAGCTCAATTTCACGTTGGGCCGGCAGAGTGCGGGGACGCAGGCACGATCCCGAAACAGGCGGCAGCGCGTCGAAGGGCCCGGCAGCAGGGCGGCGAGCGAAGGAGAATCCCTCGGCGCTGCGCCGCCGGGCCAGGCGCCGACCCCGATCGGTGATGCCGCGGCCCTTACCCGCGGGCGGTGCGGCGGAAGAGGGCGCCGCGTTGGGCCACACCGGAGCCGCCCTCGGCGGCGAAAGAGGCAGAAGCTATGAAAATCGCTACTGTTTCCGGCGACCGCGCATCATCGGCCGGTTTTCCTGGCGGGACTCTTCCGCGGGGGCGAACCGTCGCGATCCGTCGGATCCTCCGGGATTTTGGGAGAGCGTGATGACGGATCGCACCCCCTCGGGAGGCATGGACCCAACCCGGGCCCAATGGTCAAGCCCCGGGCCTCGGGAGCTCGCCGTGACCGATCCGTCGCCTCGGGCGGCCGTGGTCGCCTCGCTCGTCAGCACCCTGAGCCGCGCCGTCGCCCTCGGGGATGAGGTGGCGGCCCGGGTCGTTCACGAGACGATCGGTCGCCTGCTCGGCCTGCCGGTGGCACCGGAGCGGTGAGCAAGCTTGGACCGAACGTCGAGCTCGCCGCTCGCGTGGACTCGCTGCCGGAGCCTTGCCGCTCGCCAGCGCCCGCGGGCTCTGCTGAGATCGCCCGCGCGCAGTGGTTGCGTGCCGAAGCGCCCCAGAGGCCTCCGGCAAAGTGCTATCAGCAAGCAGCAGGCCTGTGCCGGGGAGGCAAGCGCGAGGGCGTACGCGGCGATCAACCTCTCGCGCGGGCCTGCCAGCAGCGCGCCTACCGTGCGCGTAAGGCATCAGATTAGCAGAAACGCCGGAAGGCTCGAAAACGCCATCAACGGGGGCTACCTAATCGCGAGCGGCCTCTACCTTACCTGCGTGAGCCCGAACCCCGGGCTCCGAGCACCGCGACCGCCCCCTCCGACGACAACAAGATTTGTGGGTTTGCCTGCGCCGGCGAGATCACGTTGAGCACGCCCCTCGCGCGCACGCGCAGGCCCGGTTTGATGAATTTATTGCGCGCGTTTACCGCCATACCGGGGTGCGCCTTCCAGCCCCGCGCGAGTTTGTTGCGGATTGCCTTGAAGAGCTCGGGATCCTGGAAATTGACGAGCGTATATTCGCGCTCCACCCGATCCCGGTCGACGACGCGCAACGCCCAGATATCGAATTTGATCTGCGGGCTCCTCGGGAAAAGCACCAGATCGCCCTCCAGCTCGATCGGCTGGCCATGGCCGGCCTGGATGCGCTCCAGCACCTCGATTGGCCTTGGCGTGGCCGGATCGAGCCGCAGGTGGGTCGGGCGATCCGGGTGCGCGGCGACCACGTAACGCAGCCGGATCTTGTCATTGCGCCACAGGTCCCGGGTGTGCTCCGGGCTGGTCACGAAGACAGGCACCACCATGTCCGCGACCTCCACCACGAGGGCCTGGCCGCCGGCATCGACGCCGTGCACACGACCCACGAGCTCGCGCTCCGAAAGGAGCGCCGCGGGGATGGTCGTGTCGTGCACATAAGGCGGCGCGTCCACGCCGGCAGAAAAGCGCTCGATTACCTCGATGCGACGCACACGCAAATGGCGCTGGGGGCCCTTTCTTTCGAGATCGCCGAAGACGCGCACCCGATCGTGCCGCTCGAGCCCGGCGAGCTCCCGTGCGACCTCGCGCGACGCCGGGATCATCGGGAAATCAGCATAACGGAAGAAATCGTGCGGGAGCCGGTAGGTGAATACGAAAAGGCCAGCCGCAGGCACCGCGCCGTGCGTCCATCCCTCGAGCCCGTCGCCGGCGAGCGCCCTCGCGATACCGGCATCATCGTCCGGATCGACCACGGCCGCCGTGTTGCGCGGGGTCGGAACGTCGCGCGGCGACGTCTCGGCGCGCGGGGACGGCTCGGCGCGCGGGGTCGGGGCGACCGGAGGCTGCGCCGACGGGAGATTGCAGCCCGCCGGGGCGAGCAGGAGGCCGAGAAACCAACCGGAGCGCGCGACGACACGTTGATCCATGCAATAGCATAGCAGTATCCAGGTCGAGCGCGCCCGGCCGGCCATGATCCCCTCCACGTGTTCGAACGTACGTCCAAGCCGGCGACTCCGAAGCGCCCGATTGGCACATCCAATCGGGATTCTTCGCCTCCTTCGTACTCCTCCTCGCCCTCCTCGTCGTCGGCCCCCTCGTCCTCGCCTTCCTCTTCCCCTTCCTCGATCTGCCAGGCCTCCACGAGCCCGTTCACGAACTCCTCCTCTTCCTCCGACAGCCTCCGACAGCCCGTCGGCGCTGATGCAAACAATGGCCAATATGTCACTGCCGAGGGGGGTGGCGGCAGGAATCTCAACGCCAATAGGAACGAGATTAAGGAATGGGAGACGTTCAGGGTAGTTGACATGGGCGGCAATCGGATCGCGCTGCGGACATACAACGGGAATTGTGTCACCGCCGAGGGGGGCGGCGGGAGCGCTCTCGTTGCCAATAGGAACCGGATCCAGGAATGGGAGACGTTCACGGTCTTCTGCATGTAGACCCCCATTGCGGCCCCCCCGTCGGAGTAGCCCCGTCTTGACACGAGACGGCCCCTTCCTGGACCTCAAGGACGGGCGCGGCCACACTACCAGCTAGTCGATCACCGAGCTCCACGGAGGCATCCTCTCTTCGCCAGCGCAAGAGATGCGCCGAGAATGCCACGGCGTCACAGATGTCACCGCGCCTCTCTTTATGATCTCTCGCGTGGCGTTACAACGCCGCTAGAATCCTTACATCCATCCAACGGCGCTGTAACGATCTCTCACGTCTCACAAAAACGACGACAGTGACGTTGTGACGGTCATGCCATGGCAGTTGCGGAGGCAAGAGGATTCACCGTCGGGAGGCAAAGCGGGGTATTGACGCGGGCATATCGGCCGTGGTTTGGTGGCCATCGCAGGATATTGACGCCGGAAGGCGGCTGTGTTTCGCGCGAATCCCCGCCGAACAGTGCGGGAAATGTTGAGGCCCCAAGGTCTCGTTCTTACGACTCGGCATTCTCCCCGCAGGCTGTGGAGTGAACGCGGCCTCCTCGATGCATGGATAAGCTGCTGACACAGCGTCACTTTTCCAGGAGGGATGCGGATCGCGTAAGGTTCGCTATGTCGACCAGCGCGTGCAGCGTGGCCGTACGGTGGGACCGGTGATGCCGCGAGCCCTTCACCGCGGGCGACGCGGCGGCGGAGGGCGCCCCGCTCGGCCACACCGGAGCCGCCCTCGGCGGCGAAACAGGCGGAAGCTATGAGAATCGCTACTGTTTCCGGCGACCGCTCGTCATCGACCGGTTTTTCTGGCGGGACTGTTCCGCGGTGGCGAACCGTCGCGATCCGTCGCATCCCCGGGGATTTGGGGAGGGCGTGACGACGGATCGCAGCCCCTCGGAAGGCGTGGGCCCAACCCGGGCCCGATTGTCAAGCCCAGGGCCTGGGGCGCTCGCCGTGACCGATCCGTCGCCTCGGGCGGCCGTGGTCGCCTCGCTGGCCAGCACCCTGAGCCGCGCCGTCGTCCTCGGGGATGAGGTGGCGGCCCGGGTCGTTCACGAGGCGCTCGGTCGGCTGCTCGAGCTGCCGGTGGCACCGGAGGGGTGAGAAGCTCGGGCCGAACGTCGAGCCCGCCGCTCGGGTCGACTCGCTGCCGGAGCATTGCCGCTCGCCAGCGCCCGCGGGCTCTGCTGATATCGCCCGCGCGCAGTGGTTGCGTGCCGAAGCGCCCCGGAGGCCTCCGGCAAAGTGTTGTCGGCAACCAGCAGGCCTGTGCCGGGGAGGCAAGCGCGAGAGCGTGCGCGGGCGATCAACCCCTCGCCGCGATGATGCCTGGCGACGCCATGGCGGAACTGCGGACGCCACAGGGAGCGGTGAGAAAAGGAGCGGCGAAGGGGCTCCTGCATGCTGGCACGGAGGCCGCCAGGTCGCGGGGCCATGTTGGCTTCAAGCGGCGCCCCCGTTGCTTCTGCTGGACCGGGTGCGGTGCATCTTGCGCGGTCGGCGAAGTCTCCGGCGGCGTACGCGCCCCATCGCCCCGAGGAGACGGTCCTTCATGGGCTGGTTCGAGAGAATCTCGAATCGTTCCTCGCGCACGCCCGCGAAACCTACGAGCGGCCGCTGCCTCGGTACGTAGAGCAGGCGTTACGCGGTTACCTGCGCTGCGGAGTCTTCGCGCATGGCTTTCTACGGTTCCATTGCGATGAGTGCGGTCAGGACCTCCTGGTCGCTTTCTCCTGCAAGGGGCGCGGCCTCTGCCCAAGCTGCGGTGCGCCACTTGGCCCCCGCAGGCTCACAGGGTACCGCACGACATCCAGTCGGACGGTTTTATTACATCGGGATACCGCGTTCCGGCAGAACGGTTCTCGTCAGCGGCCGGTTCCGGGCGCGACTGAGCGATGCCGCTCGTAATGTCTCGCCGTTATTGCGTCGCGCGGGACGCTGAACCGGGTCACCTTGACGTGAGCACGGATCACGTATAGATTTGAGTGATGCGTTCGACGGGTGTATCGAGCGGATCTCGTGCGCGGTGGGCCACGGCCCTGAGCGCGATGATGCTCGCCGGCTGCGGCGTGACTGAGCTCTCGCCCATCGACGGCGCTGCCGGCTCCGGCGGCTCCAGCGCGTCCGGCTCCAGCGGCTCCGGCCCTGGTGCAACACCAGAGCTGGACATCAGCGGTACGTGGGCCATGTTCGGGTTTGAAGACCCGGTCGCCGTGGACATCGAGCAGCGCGGCAGCGTGTTGTCCGGGAAGGGTTGCTTCTTGGGGCTCGAGGTCGACGGGGTGCCCCATCCCGGGGGGCCGTGCACGCCGCTCACCGGGCGCATCGTGAACGGGCGCGCCGAGTTCGCGTTCATGGCCCTCGAATCCCGCTATGCCGCGGACGCTTTTGTCGCAAAATCCGTCGATCGCATGGCGGGCCGCTTTCACGGCGTTGGGTCGTGGGGCCCGCCGACGGCGTGGCTGCGGATCGATCTTTCGCAACGGTGGCTCGCGCACGACCAGCGCCTCAGAGCCGCGCTGCGCGAACACCAAGGCAGATACGATTTGACCCTGGATCCGAGCAACGCACCGGGAGACGCGTTCTCGACCGATCGCTCCTACGCGCTGGGTCTGGGCGCCAACGCTGGGCCGTTCATCTTTGGCGATCTGGGTGCCTTTTGGGCGAGCGAGATGGCATGGCGTGAGCCCACCCTCACGATCGGCCCTGTACCGGCGACTCATCCCGAGCTGCCCGTGGCGCTCGAGCTCCGCTTCCGCGACACCGTGCTTCACGAGGTTACCGCGACAATGCCGGGGGGCGAGCGCTACGTCTTCACCGCGGCGCCCACGCCCTGATACGGGCGGGACACTGCCCCGGGCTTTCGTGCTGTCGTCGGTTCGGCTCAGTCTTCGAGCGGCGCTTCGGGACAGCGCTGCTGTTCGATGCCGCGGCGCGCTGCCGCTGCTCGAAGCAGGTCAGGGCGCACGCTCCGCGGTCTTGATACGTGTACTGGAGCAGGTAGACGCGATTGACTCCGGGGGCGATCCGCACCGTTTGCTCGCTCAAATACTTATCCACGCATCAAAGGCGCCGCCTTCACTCCACAGCCACAGCCTGCGGGGCCGAGGGCGATCTGCAGGAGCACCAGGACGCGGCGCGAGCCGGACCGGGACTTCGGGGTGGTCGATTCGGCCTTCGTGGAGGCGCCGGAGGGCTCTGCGTGGCGGGGCATCGCCGTCCCATCGCTCCGATCGACGCGAGTGTGACGACATCGGGTCCTCGCGAGGGAGAAGGAGGTCGGATACATATGGATACATGCGCTGGGCGGGGTGCCTGCTGCTCATGACATCGATCGCGAGCGGCTGCGCCGCAAAGGTGTCACACGAGCCGGACAGCGGCGCGGGCACGTCCTCGACCGGCTCCGGCGGCGCGGGCGCGGGCGCAGCGGACGCCGCCGAAGCGGGCGTCGAGTGGACGCACGATCCGGGGAAGACCTTCTCGTACGTGGGCTGCAAGGACCACGGGATGGTGCTCTTCGTCGAGATCTGCCGACGGGCGCGGCGTGTACGCCGGAGCCCTTCCCGCTGCTCGACGACGTGCTCGTCCTGGTGATCGCCGGATGGGATGGCGCGCCCGGCACGTACACGATCGGCGAGCAGACCGCGCACGGCACCGCGGGCGCGACCTTCGCCGGCCCCCCCGAGCAGCTGGAGGGCACGATCACCGTTGAGCCCTTCGCCGAGGCCCCGCGGTGGATCTCCTGGGAGCTCTCCATGGCCGAAGGCCGCACGGACCTCGGCCTCTGCGGCCACTTCGACGACTACCCCTGCGCGACGCCCTGAGCGCGCGTCGCCGTCAACAGCCGCGGAACGTCCCCACCACGAAGCCCGCGGCGAGGACGACGACGAGGCCGCCCAGGAAGCCGAGCGAGATCTCCACCCCCTTGCGCCAGAGCGGAACGGCGGAAGGAAGCGGCGCCCCCGTCGCTTCGCCGCGCGGCGGCGCGTCCCGCGCCGACGTGCGCGCTCGGGCGGGCTCCTCGGGCGCGCGCGTCGGCGCGGCGGGGATCCACGAGCGGCTCTCTCCGCCTCCTCGCGCGCGATCCGCTCGCGTTCGGCTCTCTCCGCCTCCTCGCGCGCGATCCGCTCGCGTTCGAGCCGCTCCTGATTCGGACCACAAATGGACACCCATGAGCCGTACAAGTCAAGCTGCTCATGTCGTCGTCCTGGGAGGAGCCTTCTCGCCGTACCCCGCGGTGTCCGCAGTTCCGCCGTTCGTTCATGCGCTCGCGCGCGGCATCTTCGCCCCATGAGCCTGGGCGCTTCAGGTATGAGCATGTCACGCTTCACCGATTCAGAGTGCTGGGCGATCCGTAGGACCTGACCGGTCGTGCAACAGCCACGTTCGAGGGCGAGCCGGTGCCTTGACAGTCTCGGTCGGCAGTTCGCGCAGCATGGGGCGATCCGGGGAGCTCACCGCGCCTGACCATCGCATCGAGCGGTATGGGTACAGCCCAGCTGTATCGATGCGCTGATCTGGGCGTACGAATGCGCTACACGTTGCCTCATGTCATCCCAGCCCTCCACCCCTGCCGTCTCTCTGTCTGCTCCCCCGGCCTCGCCACAGGCCGGCCCGACGCCGACGAACTCGCGCGGCTCGTGCTGCGCTTCTGCGACGCTTTCAATCGGGAGAACCTCGACGAGGCGATGGCCTACTTCCACGAAAACGCCGTCTACGTGACGCTGGACGGCAAGCGGCACCAGGGGCTCGCGGCCATTCGGGAGGACGGGCGCCTCAGTGGACAACCCGGCGACGGCTTGCCAGCTCCTCCACGGGCAGACCGGCGAGCAGCTGGGCGAAGTCCTGTGCCGACAGCTCGATGCATTTGCCGGGCGCACCACAACGCGCATGAGCGGAAAACTCTCGACCGACTTGGAGGTTGCTGGCAACACGCCCTCGTCCGCAGGCTCACCTGCAGATACCCATCGATCGGCGGTGACCTTGCGGACACCGAGCTCCGTGGCGATCTCGGTCGGCGTCGCCCCCGCCCGGCAGCGCTCTTTCGCGTACGCCTCCGCCTGCTTTCGCAGCTCGCTCGGATACTTCCCACGCCTCTGCTGCTCTCGATGCGTCGAGAGCGCTGCACGCAGCTGCACCAGATCCCTGCTTGCTGGCGTCGCTCGCTCCTACGCCGAGGAGGGCACCGGCCTCTTCCGGCGCCGCGTAGCCTGCAGCCGAACCTGGCCATGTCAAAAACGCAGTCGGCGGAGCGGTTACCCGCCGGCCGGCGCCGGGCTTGGGTGACGCCGGCACGAGGTCAACCTGCGTATAGCGGTGATGCCGCGAGCCCTTCACCGCGGGCGACGCGGCGGTGGAGGGCACCCCGCTCGGCCACACCGGAGCCGCCCTCGGCGGCGAAACGGGCGGAAACTATGAAAATCGCTACTGTTTCCGGCGACCGCTCGTCATCGGCCGGTTTTTCTGGCGGGATTTCTGACGCGCGGAGCCAGGCGCGACGGCGGTGCCCCGACCTCGGTCGAGGCACCTCCAGCGCGTCAATCGCAGTCGAGGCACCTCCACTCGACCTGGCCGTCCGCAGACACCCCGAACCGCTCCACCGTGTACTTCTCGATATCGATCAGGAATCCCGAAGGCCGGGCGTTCTGGGTGCAGCAGCCGCTGCAATCGGAGTCGGAGCACATGTCGTACACCGTGACGTCGATCTCTGCGCCATCCTTCCGGAGACGCAGGGTCTTCAGCTTGTACGCCTCGAAGTCCTTGGAGTGCACGGCCGCGATGTTGTGCTCCCGGACCCAGCTCTCCGGCTGCTGCCCCTCGAGCGCCGCGAACTGACCTGCCCACATGCACCCGTTGAACTCGACGCACTCCTCGCTGCCCGGGTCGGGGTACGACTCGAACTCCGTCAGACTGGCCATGCGCCACACCACGTCCGTGCCGCCACCGGAGCCAGTGACGCCGCCCGCGCCTGTGCCCGAGCCGGAGCCTGTGCTGCCCCCGGAGCCGGAGCCTGTGCCCGAGCCGGAGCCTGTGCTGCCCCCGGAGCCGGAGCCGGTAGCGCCGCCAGAGCCGTTAGCGCCGCCGGAACCGGTGGCGCCGCCAGAGCCGGTGCCGCCGCAGCTCGGATCCTTCAGCTCGATGTTCGAGGGGATGAACGAAGCTTCCGAGGTCGTGGAGAAATGGAATGTGACCGACGAGCCGGGACGCACCGTCACGTTGGACGTCGTCGAATACGTGCACGTGGATCCGGCTTGCGTGTGGATCCAGCCCGTGTCGTCATAATCGCACGTGGAGCCGTTCGGAACCGCGAACGCGACCTCCGGCCTCGTCCAGTCGCTCGAACCGGTATTCTTGATCTCGATCGTACCCCAGTATTCCGGGCTCCCATCGTAAACGCTCGTCGTGATGCTGTAAGAGCAGGCTGCGGGATTCTCTTGCACGCCGGACGAGGTGCCGGACGGAGGTCCCGCGTCCGTCGAGCAGGCGACGAACGGAGAGAAGGTTGCCGCCAAGGCCATCGGAAGCCCCAGTATCCGCAAAGTTTGACCGGTGTTCATGCGAATATTCCATTTCTGCTAAACGTAACGGTTGGGCTCAATGGACCTATGACAAGCACATCCGCCGCTACAGAGCCCGAGAAAAGCGCCGGGTCGCACAGCCTCCACCCTTGTCGCCCAAGAGCGCCGACCAAAACCGGACCGAGCCAGGCACCGAGGGCGGGTGCAGCGCTGGGCGCGACGAGGAACCCTGCTGGAGTAGGGAGACGAGGAGCAACGACGCGATGCGTCCGCTCTCGGCTGCCTGACGACGGGAGGTTTTTGGAGGCGCTCTAAGTTCCTCCCTGGTTTGATGAGAGAAGGAACCACAGAGGCACAGACGAGAGGACCAAGAAACTCTGTGTTCTCTGTGGTTAATTTTTAGATCATCGAGCCAGGGATTGATTCGGGGACGCGGTGCCAGGGCGGCCGCGATGCGGACGCCGGGGTGCCAGGCAGGTCGTTGAGATGGCGTGTGCTCCCCGGTTCGTGGCGGCTGGGGGAGGGCGGCTCGGGCGGGATGCGCCCTGACGCCGCGAGACCGCGTCGCGAGGTCATCGGCGGCGCTGCCGGCCGCGCGCGCCGGCTCGGGGCGATGGGCGGGACGACGCGGGCGAGGGCGCGACGGGGTGGACGGCGCGCACGGCGCTCGAGGAATGCGCTGCGGCGCAGCTGCGTTGAAATTTGCGTTGAATTTGCCGAGGCACAGTGCGGTAATCGCCCGAGGAGCCCGCCGGGCGCTCGGGCGGCGCGGCTCGCGGGCATCACCATGGACAGGCACGCGTGACGGGCGCACGAGACAGCGGCGGAGATCTTCCGGCGGGCGAGAGCATCCCGCCCGCCGAGAGCGTCCCGCCTGTCGAGAGCGGCGGCTCCGAGGGCGCGCCCGGGGCCGAGCTGCGCTCGGTCGCTGCGGGCGGCGCCACGCTCTGGCTCACGCAGTCGCCCGGTTTCTCGCTGTGGCGCGGCGAGGTGGCGGCGCCGGATCGGCTGCGGATCGAGGGGCGCGACGGGTACCTTCACGAGCTCCGGCTCGAGCCGGTCGGCGTGCTGCGGCTCGGCCGCGCGGAGCGCGTCGGCGACGAGCGCAACGAGCTCGTCTACGCCGACGTGGCGTCGCGGCTCGCGGCCACGCTGCGCCACGACGGCGTGCGCTGGTGGCTGCGCCGCCGCGAGGAGTGCAGCGTGCCCGTGCAGGTCGGCGCGCGGCACCTCGCGCGCGGGGAGGAGTCGCCGCTCGTGCACGGCACCTTCGTCTGCGTCGGCGGCATGCGTGCGACGTTCTTCGACCGCCGCTACGCCGCGCTCTCGGTCCCCGCCGGGGCGGTGGACCCGGCGACCGGCCTGCTCGCGCGCGCCGGCCTGGAGCAGGAGTGCGCGGCGCTCCTCTCGCGCAAGGGCCAGGGGGCGCTGGTCCTGCTCCGGCCGCTCGAGGCGGCGCCCCCGGTCTCGGGCGCCGCGAGCGGTCGCGGCGGGGAGGGGGCGGCGGGCGGCCGCGGCGGGGAGGGGGCGGCGGGCGGCCGCGGCGGGGAGGGGGCGGCGGGCGACAGGGGCGCGGCGTCGCGCGCGGCCGCCGCGCTGGTCGCGGTGCACCGGCTATGGCCGGACCTGCCGGTCGGCGACGCGGATGGCACGGCGGTGGTGCTCGTGCGGGGCGGCGCCGCGGAAGCGGCCGCCGCTGCCCGCCGCGCCCTGGAAGCCGCGGAGTCCGCCGGGGCGTTCGCGTGCGGCTATTTCATGCTCGCCGGGGACGCGGACGTCGCCGGCCGCGAGGTCGAGCTCGCCCTGCACGCCATCGCTTCGCTCGCGGCGGAGCGCGAGCGGGCGGCCCCGGGGGCCCTCGGCGCCCCCGTGGGCTCTGCCGTGGCGGAGCTGCGCGACGGCGCGGCGAGCGCGCGCCTCGCGACGCCGCTCGAGGTGATCGAGGCGTCGCAGAGCGGGCGCCGGGCGACGGTCCTGTTCGGTATCGAGGAGCAGAGCGCGCTCGGCGGCGTCGGGCCGCACGTGATCGGCGCGCTCGCGCAGGAGCTCGCGGCGGTGGTCGCGAGCCACGCGGGGACCGGCGCGCTGATCGCGCCGCTCGCGCCGGGCGTTGTCGCGGCGTGCGTGCCACGCAAGGCGGACCCGTCGGTGATGGCGAGCGCGGTGCAGTGCGACTGGCACGCCCGGCCGCCGATCCTGGACGGCAGGGTCGAGCACGCGCGGACCCTGTCGTGGGAGCTCCTGCACGGCCTCGACGCGGGCGCGCGGGCGGCGGAGATCTCGCGCGAGTGCAGCGATCCGCACGGCGTGCTCTCGGCGCTGAGCGGCGGCCTGCCGTACCCGATCGCGGGCCGGGTGCGGGCCGCGATCGGGGCCTCGAGCGCGATCGAGCGGGTGAAGATGCTCTTCGACGTGCTCGAGGGCACGTGGCGCTTCATCGCGACGGTGCTCGTCTCCGCCTTCTTCAGCGGCGGCAGCGCGCCGCCGTCCCCGGCGCGCAGCAGCGGCGCGGGTGTTCCCGGCGCGGGTGTTTCCGGCGCGGGTGTTTCCGGCGCGGGTGTTCCCGGCGCGGGCGGGCCTCCTCCTGGGTGGGGCGCGGTGCTCGACTTCTACGGCCGCACCCGCACGCGCGACGGCCTGGCGCTCGGCGCGTGGCGCGAGCTCGCGCGCACGGCAGCGCGCGCGTTCGGCGATCGCGACGACCCGATCGGCTCGATGGCGAGGGAGGTGCTCGACGTCAAGCTGTCGCACAACCAGACGTTCGAGACGCTCTCGAACCTGATGCAGGCCGAGCGCAACCAGTTCGCGCACGGCCACTACACCGAGGCGCGCGCGGCCGCCGATCTCCCCGATTTCGAGCAGATGACCCGCGCGCTGCTCCGGGCGCAGCGGCCGCTCTGCGCGTGGACGCTGGTGACGGTCGAGAAGACGGAGCCGGATCTGTATGGCGATCTCCAGACCGTGGAGTTCATCGATCACACAGGCCCTTTCGCGTCGGGGACGCGGCGCCGGATCGGCCTGAACTCGCCGGTTCGCCTGTCGAACGTTGTCTATCTGGCGCGCTTCCGCGAGGGCTTGATGCTGCCGCTCGAGCCGATGGTGCGGCGGCTCGCCCACGACGACCGGCTCGACCTCTACTGGATGGATCACCTGCCGCGGGCGGGGACGTGCCACATGAGCGCGGTCGTCGCGGGCCGGGCGGTGAAGGCGCCCTGCGACGCGCGGAGGATGCCGCCGCTCCTGCGGGCGATGCTCGACGCGGCGGGTGGGTGAGGGCGGAAAGGAGAGGGCGGGGCGCAGCGGCGCGGGAGGGCTCGCTCTCTCGCGAGAGGCTCCGAGCCGAGCCGGAGCCGACGCTCGCAGACGAGAGCGGCGTGCCAGCGGACGAGGAGGGCACGGATCCGCGGTTCGTGCGGAGGCACGGGTTCCTGGTGTTCTCCGCGGAGCTCGCGGCCGAGGACATCGCTGATCACCGCGCCGACCGCGAGGCGCGCATCGATTCGCTGCTGAAGGGGACCGGTGAAGGTCGCCTTTGATACGTCGGTGCTCATCGCCGCGCTGGTGTCCTCGCACCGGGACCGCGCGCGATCGTGTGGCTGAGCGCAGTATCTGAAGGCGCGATCGATGGCCTGGTGAGCGTGCACGCGCTCGGCGAGCTGTGGTCGGTCCTGACGAAGCTGCCCGTATCTCCGCCCATCTCATCCAGAGCCGCACGGGAAGCGATTGGCGAACTCTTGGCCCAGTTCGAGGTGGTGTCGCTGACCCTCGAGATTTACATGGCGGCGGTCGCTCGTTGCGCGTCCAGAGGACTCCGCTCCGGCGCCATCTACGACGCGCTCCATCTGGCGACCGCCGAAGCGGCCGGTGTCGAGGTATTGCTCACCTTCAACGAGCGGGATTTCTCGCGCCTGTCAGGGTCCGCCGGTCCGCGGATTGGCGTTCCTCCCGATCCTCCCGCGGTCGCATTCTGACGTCTGCAAGACGTGGGCGTGCTGCGCGCGGCGGAGGGCGCTGTCCTGGCGACCCCGATGCCTGCTGCGAGGGCGAACGCTCGAGGACGATCGAACCTCCAGCGCCTTGTCAATTACAGGCGATGACAGCTCGTCGAGCGTGGGCTGACTCCGGCGGAGCCGCCGCCCTGCTGTGCTGGCGCATGGACTCCTTGCATCGAGAGCGCTTGTCGCTCTATCCTTGCCTGTCTCGCAGTAAATGCAGCAATCGAGGGAAAGGGACCCCGACATGGCTCGTTCTTTCACGTCACAGGACCTGATCGCGCTCCCGCGCCTGAGCGCCGCCGAGGCTGTCGTCCTCGCGACGCAGCTCATCACGACGGCGGACGCCAGGCAGAAGGAGCTCAGGCTGAAGGAGCTCCCGATGACCATCGGGCGCTCGAAGGGGCGCCTCGCCGCCGCCCGCAACACGCTCGAGGCGGTGACTCGCCCGCAGGGCGCCACGGCGAGCGCGCAGAGCAAGCCGAAGGCCGATCGCGCCATCGACAACGCCTGGAGCGCGGCGTACGACTGGCTCTCTGGCTGGTGCAGGCTGCCGCCGGAGCGGAACCCGCACCGTGAAGAGGCGATGAGCCTCCACGACCTCGTCTTCAAGGGCGGCCTCGGCTTCATCAAGCTGCCCTACAAGGTCGAGTGGAAGGAGTCGAAGGACCGCCTCGACGCCATCGCCGCGGGCCGGCACGAGAGGACGTTCAAGAAGCTCGGCGGCGAGGCGTTCCTCGCGCACATCCAGGAGGCGCACGACGCGTACGGCCGCGCCCTGCACATCACGGCGCCGAAGCCGGAAGCGGCGCCGGCCGCGGACGTGCGCGGCGCGCTCCTGGCATTGCTCGCCGCGCTCCGCGACTATGCGACGCGGGTCGCTGCGTACGCGGATCCGGATGAGCCGGGGAGCGAGGCGCTGAGCGCGGCCTTGCTCGAGCCGCTCGCCACGTGGGAGTCGCGGCCGGTGGCGGCCGGCGGCGGCGGCGAGGACGAGGTGCGCCCGGAGGCGCCCACGGTGCCGGGGGAGGCGCCGCCGGCCCCCATGCAGGAGCCGGAGGAGCCCGCGGGCGATCCGACATGAACGACGAGACAGCCCGTGAGGTAGCTCACGTCGTCCCGGGAAAGCTGAATGAAATTGAGGTATTCGATTCTGAGGCAACCAGGACGCGTTGAGGTCGCGGGCGTCCCGGACGCCGGGATACCAGGACGCGTTGAGGTCGCGGGCATCCCGGGATGCCGGGATACCAGGACGCGTTGAGGTCGCGGGCATCCCGGGACGCCGGGGTACCAGGACGCGTTGAGGTCGCGGGCATCCCGGGACGCCGGGGTACCAGGACGCGTTGAGGTCGCGGGCATCCCGGGACGCCGGGATACCAGGACGCGTTGAGGTCGCGGGTGTCCCCGGACGCCGGGGTACCAGGACGCGTTGAGGTCGCGGGTGTCCCCGGACGCCGGGGTACCAGGACGCGTTGAAGTCGCGGGCGTCCCGGGACGCCGGGACACCGGCACGCGTCGAGGTCGCCGTCCGCTCCCAACTCTTGCGCGGGCACCTCGCCGGCTCCGGCGCCCGGCGGACGTCGTTCATCGCAACATCGCCCCCGGCCAAGGACAGCACCGCCGAGCAGGGTTGCGGCGGCGAGGCAGCGCGCCACCCACGGAGTCTGTCTGCCGTGCAACGTTTTGCGGGATCCTGCAAGATCATGATGCCAGAAGATGCGCATGGCGCCGCCGGGGCCGCGGATGGGCGCTGGACACCTCGTGGCACACGCGGTGCTTGAAGCTGGAGCCGAGCCGGGCGTCGCGGCAGCGATGAGGACGCCCCGAGTCTCGCGCGGCCCGGTGGAGGGCTGCAGTCACACGGCAGCTCTCGGGCTGCCTCGATAGGGAGAGATGCGATGATGGTTCGTCATGCCCTGAAGTCGTTCGGCCTTTCCGCGCTGTTTCTCGCCGGGCTCATGTCGCTCGCAGCGCTCCCCGGCTGCGTCGCGTCGAGCGAGGAGAGCCCTTGCGAGCTCGGCGAGCCGGGACCGAGCGGCGCCTCCGAGGGCGCGTGCGATGAGGAGGAGAGCGCGGACGAGAGCGCCGAGGAGGCGCCGCCCGAGCAGGAGGCCCCGAGCGTGAAAGCGCCCTCGAGCACGCCGCAAGCGATGTGTTCTCCGATCTGCGACCGGATCTGAGGGGGACGGGGACGCGGGCGTGCCGCCGTGCGCAGAAGGGCAGCCGCGCTCGCAGCCACGCCGCACAGGCCTGCTCCCACCCCTCCCGGCCTCCCGCGCCCGGGGCGGCGGTCGTAAGGCCCCCCGAGGCGGCTCGAGAGCCGGAACTGAGCGCCCCCGTGGCGCCAGCTCGACATGGACCTCCGGATCAGCTCGCCGTCGATGATCTCATGGAATCCCTCCGCCTCGGGATGGCAAGGAGGTCGTCGACACGAAGATTCCCCAGCGCGTGGCGGTGCGCTCACGAGGCCTATCGAGCGCGATGATGCCTCAGCGTCCCGTGCTGGTGGCCTCGAGCACGCCCCTGTACACCTCGTCCACGACGATGTCGCACCCCACCGACGACAGCGCAGCGCGATCGCCGGGGCCATGGACCCGGAGCACCCAGCTCCCGTCGGCCTGGCGTGCGAAGACCTCGACGCGAGGCGCCTTCTGCGACGCCAGGACGACCTCTCGGATCGACGCCACGGTCTGGTAATGCGCAAACTTGTCGCCGCGATCGTACGCCTCGCTCGAATCGGAGAGCACCTCGAGCACGAGGGTCGGGTTCAGGAGCGTGTCGCGCCGCTCATCCTCGAACTCGGGGCGGCCGCAGACGACCGAGCCGTCCGGGTAGACGTAGCGATCCGCGGAGGGGATCTTGATGCGCATGTCGGAGTTCAGCGCCATGCACCCGCGCTCGCCCAGCGCGTTGCCGAGCAGCCGGCCGATGTTCGCGGCGATGGCGCTGTGCTCGAACGTGCCGCCGGACATCGCGAAGATCTCGCCGCCGGCGTACTCGTGCCTCACCTCCGATGCGCGCTCGAACTCGAGATACTCCCCTGGCGAGAGCTTCCGTCGCGGTGCCGCCACTCCCATGCGCGACAGTGTCGCCTGCCAGGCTGGAGATGTCCACGCGCAGGCAGGCGAGCCGCCGCGGGAGCGCGTGGGGCGCGACGCGCTCGATCGCGAGGCCGCTGCGTGGGGCGAGCCCGGCGACCACCGCATCGCCTCGCGGAGCGTCGGCGAGCCGTGGCCGTTCCGCTGAGGGACCTTACGCGCACGCGAGAACGCGCATGCGAGAACGCGCACGGGAGAGGGGAGAAATTCGACCGGGCAAGCCTGCCGTTGTCTCGGCCGGTCGATGCCGCACGGTAGCGGGGCGTGGTATCCTCCGCAGCAGGCCATGTCAGCCATCGAGCCCACGGTCCGCCCGCCCGCCGCACCTCGCCGGCCGACGCGGGCCCACGTCTACAGCCGCCCGCCCGAGCCGGTGTACTTCCCCGAGGCCGAAGAAGTGCCCGAGACGAACCGCCACCTGGAGCTCCGCACCGCGCTGTACCTGATCCTCAAGCGCGAGCTCGCGCACACGGCGACGCTCGGCTCCGACCAGTTCGTCTACTGGGACCCGAGGACCTCGAAGAAGCGCCTCGCCCCCGACACCTTCGTCCGTCTGGGTATGCCTCACCGGACCTTCCGCACGTGGAAGACCTGGCTGCACGGGGCGCCTGACCTCGGGGTCGAGATCGTGAGCGACTCGGACGAGGGGGAGCCCGACTGGGACGAGAAGCTCGAGCGCTACCGTGCCGCGGGCATCCGCGAGATCGTGCGCTTTCATCCCGAGGATCGCGAGCGACCGATCCGCATCTGGGACGCCCTGGATGGCGATCTCGTGGAGCGGGCGTCCGACGACCCGGATCTCCGCGCGTGCGAGACGCTGGGCCTCTGGTGGACCGTCGTGGAAGACCGGTCGCTCGGCCCGATGCTCCGGCTGGCGCGCGACCGGGAGGGCCACGAGCTGCTGCCGACACCGGACGAGGCCGAGGCTCAGGCGCGCGAGGCCGAGGCCAAGGTGCGCGAGGCAAACGAGAAGCTGCAGGCCGAGGTGCAGGCGCTGCGGGCGGAGCTGGCGCAGGCCCAGGGGGCGCAGGCCCAGGGGAAGCGGCGGACGCGGCGACGCTCACCGGGCTGAGCCCGGAAGCGCCGGATGCGCTGGTCGGGCCGCAGCGGCCGACCCGCGCGGGGCAGCGGCCCGTCTCCTGTCGTTCGCCTTCGCGATGAGGCGCAGCGCGCCCGACCGGGCGGCCGCGCTCCGGCACGGCGAGGGATGGACCGTCCACCTCTCCCCGCGCCGGTGATACCGTCGTCCTGCGATGGACCGCACGCTCGTCGACGAGGGCAGCTCCTCCCGCGATCCGGGCGCCGTGCCGCTTCCCCCGGGCGGGCTCGGGCACGCGCCCGGCGACGTGCTCGACCGCCGCTACCAGCTGCGCGTGCGCCTCGGCCGCGGCGGCTTCGGCGACGTGTGGCGCGCCGAGGAGCTCCTGCCGGACGGCGCCCCGTTCCGCGAGGTCGCCCTCAAGCTCCTCGTCTCGGACTTCGCCGACGCCGCCGACTGGGCCGACGAGGCCAAGCTCCTCGCCTCGTTCCGCCACCCCTCGCTCGTCACCATCTACGCCGCGGGCATCCTCCACGGCGCCCCGAGGACGCCGTTCGTCTCGATGGAGCTCCTCGAGGGCAGGAACCTCGCCGACCTGATCCGCTACCGGCGCCGCATCCCCTGGCGCCGCGTCGTGGCCTGGGCCCGCGACGTCGCCGGCGCGCTCGACGTCATCCACGCGCGCGGCGTCGTCCACCTCGACCTCAAGCCCGCCAACCTGTTCCTCACCCAGGACGGCACCCTCAAGGTCCTCGACTTCGGCATCTCGCGGCGCGCAGGCGCCCCGCCGGGCGGCCCCGCCTCGCGCGCCCCCGTGCCCCCG
Organism: Sorangium sp. So ce1128; assembly: GCA_051717205.1. Classification (GTDB taxonomy): domain Bacteria; phylum Myxococcota_A; class Polyangia; order Polyangiales; family Polyangiaceae; genus Sorangium. The sequence goes on along the minus strand of CP181432.1, from coordinate 9,979,248 downwards.
GCCGTCAGCATCGGCGGAGGCAGCGGCAGCGGCGGCAGCGGCAGCGGAGGCAGCGGCAGCGGAGGCAGCGGCGGCGCCGCCGCCGGCGCCGGCAGCGGCGACCTCGGCACCGCCGCCTTCCTCGCCGAGCGCGACGTCTACGCCTCCACCCGCCGCGCCTTCGCCGGCGCGGAGAGCCCCGCCGCCGCGCGCAACGTCATCGGCACGCCCGGCTTCATGGCCCCCGAGGTGCTCGAGATGGCCGAGCCCACCGCCGCCACCGACGCCTACGCCCTCGCCGTCTGCATCGCGCAGCTCACGACCGGGCGCCTCCCGCATGACGTCCCCGACGAGCCCAACGACTGCTCCGATCCGTCCAGCGTCACCGCATGGTGGACCGAGCTGCGCAACGCGACCCTGCGCGGCGCCATGCGCGACCTCGGGCGCGACCCCGCGCGGCTGCCGCGCGGCCTCGTCGCGCTCCTCGAGCGCCTGCTCTCCGTCGACCCCGCGCACCGGCGGGTCGCTCCAGGGCGGCTGAAGCAGCTGCTCGACGAGGTCTGGGAGCGACCCCACGGCGTCCCCGACCGGCCCTACCGGGGCCTCGCCCCCCTCTCGTCCGCCGACGAGGGGCTCCTCTTCGGGCGCGACGACGACATAGCGCGCCTCGGACGCGAGCTCGAGTTCGAGCCGTGCGTCATCCTCCAGGGGCCGCGCGGCTCCGGCAAGACCTCGCTCGCCTCCGCGGGCCTCGTGCCCCACCTCGCGCGCCGCCACGCCGACCACAAGGACGACTGGGTCGAGGCGCGGCTCACCCCCGGCGCCGACCCGGACGGCGCCCTCGCCCGCGCCCTCGCCGCCGTCTCGCCGGAGCTCGAGGCCGCCGACCTCGCCGAGCTCACCCGGTTCTGCATGGCGTCCGCCGTCGGGGTCGCGCTCGTCGTCGACCCGATCGCGCCCCTCGGCGAAGGGCGGCTCGCCGCGCTCGTGAGCGCGCTCGCGACAGGCGAGGCGCGGCGCGGGCTCCGCCTCATCGGCGTGCTCGACGAGGCCGACGAGCGCGCCGCGGCGCTGCTCGCCTCGCCCGCGGGCGAGGGCCTCCGGGCGGCGCTGCGCTACGTGGGGCTGCCCGCCGCCGCCGCCGTGAAGGACCTCGTCGCGGGCCCCGCCAGGCTCGCCGGCGTCGAGGTGCGCGGCGTGACCCAGGTCGCGGCCGAGGTGCAGCGCGAGCTCCGGAGCGGCGGCGCCGCGCTCTCCTTCGTGGCGCTCGCCCTCGCCGAATGGTGGGAGAGCGCGGTCGGCGCGGTCGGCGCGGTCGGCGCGCGCGGCGCGTGCGGCGCGTCGACCGCGCGCGGCCCGCTGCGCGGCGAGGCCTGGCAGGAGCTCGGCGGCGTGCCCGGCGCCGTCGCGCGGCACGCCGACGCCGCCCTCGCGGCCCTCGCCCCGGAGGACCGCGCCATCGCCGACGAGGCGATGCTCCGCCTCGGCGCCATGGACGGCTCGCGCGTGCGCTGGGTCGAGGCGGAGCTCGTCGGGGCCGTCGCCGCCCCGCCCGCCGACGTCGAGCGGGTCCTCGGCGCCCTCGAGCGCGCGCGCCTTCTGAGCCGCCGCGACCGATCCGTCGAGCTCGCCCACGGGGCGCTCGTCTCGAGCTGGCCCCACCTCGCGTCCACCCGCGCGCTGCACATGGACCGGCTCATCCTGCTCGAGCGCCTCCGCGAGGCCGCCGAGGTGTGGGACCGCTCCGGCGAGCACCCCGACTTCCTCCTGCGGAGCGACCTGCTCGACCAGGTGACCCGGAGCGCGGCCGACGCGGCGCGGCTGCCGCGGCGCGAGCAGGCGCTCGTGCGCGAGAGCCGCCGGCGCGCCCGCGCCCGGCGCGCCAGGAAGATCGGCGCCGTCGCGGCGCTCGGGCTCGCTGTAGGCGCGGCGCTCGCGGGGGAGCGGTGGGTCGCGGCGCGCCAGGCGAGCGCCGAGGCGGCGCGCCGCGCGGCCGAGGAGCGCGCCGACCTCGCGGAGCTCATCGGCAAGGCGCGCCGCACCGAGGACCCGTACCACCGCGCCGCGTGGATCGCCGCGGCCCTCGCGCGGCGCGCCGACGACGCGGCGCTGCCGCTCGACCTCGCGACAGCGTCCATGGGCCTGCCGCGCGCGCACTTCCTGACCGTCGACAGCGTGGTCGGGCCGGCGCTGCCCTGGGACGATCGCTGGGTCGTCGCCGGCGGCCCCGGCGGCGCCCTGCTCGTCGCCGACCTGCGCCCGCCCGACCCGGAGGTCATCGACGACGTCGCCCTCGACGCCGACCCGGAGAGCTTCGCGCGCGCCAAGTCGCCGCGCGTGCTCGCCCTGCGCCCGCACGACGCCCCGCACGTCGAGCGCGTGCCGTTCGCGTTCGACACGGCGCTGGCGACGCGCTCGGTCACGGGCGAGGTCCGCGTCTTCCGGCTGCGCGAGGGCGGCACCGTCGCGCTGGCCGCGATCGCGCCGGTGCGCTGCAGCAGCGCCGTGCAGGCGGCCGAGGCGGCGCCCGTGCTCGCCTGCTCGTCCGACGGCGGGATCGCGCGCTGGGACATGCGGCGCGGCGCCGGCGCGGACGCGATCGACCGGCACCCGTTCCGCGGCAACGTGCTCGGCGTCTCGCCCGACGGCGCGCGCGTCGCGGCGGTGCTCGGGCGCAAGGCGCTGCTCTGGGAGCCGGGCGCCGGCTCGGGCGCCGAGCTCACCCTGGCCGCCCCCGCCGTGCTCGGGCGCTTCAGCCCAGAGGGCCCCCTGATCGCGCTCGTGCAGCAGAGCCGGACGTCGATCTACGCCTTCGATCGGCCCGGCGCGCCGCTCCTCGAGCTCGACACGGATCCGGCGCCGGCGTCGGCGCGCTGGGACGCCGGCGGGCTCGACCTCGGCGTGTGCGGCAGCGGCGGCAGCGTCTGGCACTACCTCCGCAAGGGCGGGCGCGCCGCGGGCGACCCGCCGCCCGAGGGCTCGCCGTGCGAGGCGCCGCCGGGCCAGCGCGCGCCGCGGCCGCTGCGCGCGCGCGGCGAGGCGGCCGACATCGCCGAGCGCGACGTGGGGCCGCACGTGCTGCTCGGCGCGTGGCGGCTGCCGGATCGCCGCGTGCTCACGCGCGACCTCGTCCTGTTCAGCCCGGGCCCGCCCGCGGCGGAGCGGCTCCTCCGGTTCGAGGGGCTCGACCCGCTGGGCGGCCCGGAGAGCCGCGCCCCGGGCGACTCGGCCGCCGCGGCGCTGCGCGTCGGGGGCACGGTCGCCTTCCAGATCGGCGGCGAGGTGCGCCTCTACAGCGAGGGCTCGCGGCGCCGCACGGCCGCGGGGCGGGGGCACCTGCTGCGCGCGTGCGACGACGGGCGCATCCTCGCCTACCGCAGGGACGAGGGCGTGTGGACGCTGTTCGACGCGGCGACCGACGCGGTCGTGGAGGCGGTGCCGAGGGCGCCCGCGTTCGTGCTCGGCGTCGACGCGGCGTGCCGGACGCTGTTCACGCAGGAGCTCGACGGCAACCTCGTCGCGACGTCGCTCCGCGACCTGTCGTCGCGCACCATCGCGGTGACCGACGGGTACGTCTACGAGGCGCGCCCGAGCCCCGCGCGCGGCGACGTCGGCCCCGGGCTGTGGCTCGCGTTCAGCTCGGGCGCGGTGGCGCGCATCGACGAGCGGCGGGGCGAGGTGCGGGTCCTCGGGTACGCCACGCCGCGGGCGACCGCGATCGCCGACGGCCCGCTGCCGGGCGACGCGGCGTTCGCGGACGCGACGGGCGTCGTCGTGGTCCGCCGCGCCGGGCTCGCGGAGCGCGTGCTCGAGGGCGTGAGCGGGGCGGAGTGGGAGGACATCGCCGCCGCGCCCGACGGCAAGACCCTGCTGCTCTCGTCGGCCGACCGGATCGCCGTGCTCGACCTGGAGCGCCGCGAGATCGTCGGCGCGATGCCGTCGGAGGGCCGCGAGCGGCTCGCGCCGTGGGACGCCGAGGGCTCGGCGCTCTCGTGGTCGTTTGGCCGCGTGGGCGGGCCGATCGGCGTCGTGGTGCCCCGCGGGCTGCCCCTGGCCCGGCAGGTGGGGGAGGCGGTGTCGAACCTGAGGGCCGAGGGCAAGCGGCTCGTGGTGCGCCATTAGTTCCGCGAGTCAGACATCCCGCCAGGGATTCCTGACGCGCGATACTGGGCCACTTCTACTGCGGGAAGTCGGGCTGGGAGGCGAACCGCCATGACGCCAAGGGCGCCAAAAACCAGGGAAATAGGAGGGGAAAATGCGGGGACGGCCCTTCCCCTCTCCTCTTGGCGGCCTTGGTGCCTTGGCGGTTTTTCTGCTGATCCGGGGCGACTTCCCGCAGTAGTGCCAGGCGCCGCCGATGTCCTCGCCTACGCCTCCTCGGGCACCTCGACGAGCCAGCCGTGCTTGTCAGGCATGCGGCCGCGCTGGATGGCCGTGATCGTGTCGAAGAGCTTCTTGGCGATCTCTCCGGCGCGGCCGTTGTTGATGCTCATGCGCCCCCCCTTCCAGCCGAGCTCGCCGACCGGCGAGATGATGGCTCCCGTCCCGCACCCGAACACATCGTTCAGCTCGCCTCGACCGTGAGCGGCCACCACCTCATCGATCGCAAGCGGCCGCTCCTCGACCGGGATGCCCCACTCCTTGAGCAGCGTGATGATCGACTCGCGTGTCACGCCGGCCAGGATGCTCCCCCCGAGCGGAGGCGTGATGAGCGTGTCGCGGATCCGCACGAAGAGGTTCATCGTCCCGACCTCCTCGAAATAGCGGTGCTCCTTGGCGTCCAGCCAGAGCACCTGCGAGTAGCCGTTCTTCTTCGCCCGCTCCGACGCGTACAGGCTGGCCACATAGTTGGCCCCGGTCTTGGCCGCGCCCAGGCCGCCAGCCGCCGCGCGCACGAACTCGTCCTCGACCCAGATGCGCACCGGCTCGAACCCTTCTGCGTAGTATGCGCCGACGGGGCAGGCGATCAGATAAAAGAGATAGGTGTCGGCCGGCCGCACGCCGAGGAACGGCTCGGTCGCGATGATCGCGGGGCGGATGTACAGCGACGCGCTCGGCGCCGAGGGGACCCAGTCGCGCTCGATGCTGATGAACTTCATGAGCGCGTTCATCAGCAGGTCGGGGGTGACCGACGGGATGCACAGGCGCTCCGTCGTCGTCAGGAAGCGATGGCAGTGCCTGTCCGGCCGGAACAGGTGGACGCGACCGCTGTCCGTGCGCCATGCCTTCAGGCCCTCGAAAGCCTCCTGGGCGTAATGAAACACCGCGGCCGCCGGATCGAGCGAGAGTGGGCCGTAAGGTACAATGCGTTGATCGTGCCAGCCACGTTGGCGATCGAAATCCATGATGAACATGTGATCGGTGAAGTAGCGGCCAAACCCGAGGGAGGTGCCCTCGGGCAGCGGCCGGCGCTGCTCAGCCTTGCGGACGGTGATGTTCATCGCAGAGTTCCTTCCTGATGAGCGTGGCGGGTGAGGTCCGTGTGCATGCTGTACATAGGAGCAGGTGGTCCGGAGATCGAGAAGGCCGGCGCACCGGCGTCCCGGACGCAGCAGCCTGGATCCTCCGTTGCGCATTATGTGCCGACACCTCGAGCGCGCGCAATCCTGGTCGAGCGCCGGCGGCCGTTCTCGTTCGTGCTTCGCGTGTCGCGGTCACCCGGAGCGCCGAGCGCGCGGCGCGACGCTCGAGCCCGGCGCCCGCTGCGAACGAGGAGCCTGGCGTCGTGCACTGCGGAGGAGGTGGCGATGCACTGCACGCGCCACTTCAACCCTCTGCCGGCGCCTGCGCCACAGGGGCGTGGAACCTGCGTGCAGGCGCATGGGGCGCCCGGCGTTGGGGTTGGCTGCGAGGATGCTCTGGCGCCGCGCTCGGCCGCCTGCGGTACGGCGACCCGGCTCGAGCAACCGCGAAGGACGTCGAGCCGGGCCTCGGGTTTCTTCTCATGGCGCCCTCGCGGCCCGTACACGCTGGTCCGGGCTCCGCTCACGAGCGCCGCGCGACGCCGGCAGGCGCCTCAGCGCAGGAGCGGTGCGCTCAGAGGATGCGAACGCCCTCGCCGACGGGTTGGTCTGGCGAGAGCAGGACCGTTCCTCTCTCAGGACAGACCGCGGCCAGCACCAGCACCTCGGAGGTGATCCCCGCGATGTTCTTGGGCGGGAAGTTGCACACTGCCACCACTTGCCGTCCCACGAGCTCCTCGGCGCGGTAGTTGGCGGTGAGCTGCGCCGAGCTGGTGCGCTGGCCCAGCGGGCCGAGATCGATCGTGAGCACGTAGGCTGGCTTGCGGGCCCTCGGGTTGAGCGCCGCCGACGTCACGCGCCCCACCCGGATGTCCACCGCCATGAACTGGTCGAAGGAGAGGTGAGAGGCGGGCGGTGAGCCGGAGGACTGCTCTTTCATCACGGCAGGGCCGCCCCCGCATCATCGAGCTCACGCACGCTGCGGCACCAGGCGCGTTGAATATCAGCTCCTTCTGCGCGCCGGCCTGCAGATAGGGGGAACGCCTGGGACATCGCCAGGTAGTTCTAAAGCAGCGATCGCACGTGCCGCGGCTCCACGGGCTCCTCGAACGGATGTGGCGAGTAGCGGCTGTCGATGATCAGGTCGAGCTGCTGATAGCTGGAGGAAGCAACGCCGACGATGTCCAGCGCGGTTGAGGTCCGCTGAGTGAGCGAAGTCGTGAGCGGATCTATTCCAAGTTGGTTGTTGACGTGGGCAGAGGACGCGCGACATGAGCTACCCCCCCGAAGGCACCAATGCGCCCACGAGAGGCCGCCGTCGCTCGTGATTGCAGCCTTGTTACATCTGTACTTTGTATTGTCAAACACCGGCTGTGTCGATTTCCTGCTACTCGTGATCAACAGCCTCGGAGCCGGCGCGCTCTGCGCCGAGGCGCTCGTTCGTGGCGTCGACCAGTCGCCTCGATCTTGGCGTCGGCCAGCCGTCTCGCTCCAGCCGGAGAAGACGACGGGATGCCGCGCTCGCCGGTGAGCGTTTGGATCGTCCTCATGGTCGCACCCCGATCGGCAGCTAGAGCCGACGGCAGGACGTTGACGAAGCGGTGTCGGGGTCACGGGTGAGCGCACGGCCACGTCGCCCCGTCCTTGCTCCTTGCCTACGGGTCCCGAGCTTCATGAGCTCTCGGAATGTTCCAGTTCATTTTTCTTTCGCTCCCACTGTTCATTTTTTGCTCCCACTGCTGATAGCTCGCGGACCTGGAGATCGAACCGAGAGCTCCTGCGACTGCAGAATGCGATCGTCTTGACACGTTGGGGTGTTGATGTATACGAAGGACTTGCGCTTCAGGGACCCTGTGGGAGCAGGGTTTCTGGTCGGTTTCCTTGTTGCGGGTTGTTGACAACAGCCCCGCGTGAAAGCGGACAATGCACGACAAGATCCTGGCCGAGCAGGTTGAGTCAGGGGCCGCTCAGTGGGTCGAAGGCCCGGAGCAATTCGAGCGGATGCCCGAGGAATACAGGGACCTCGTCGTCCATCAGATGATGGCGCACACAGAGGGAGAGCTCTCCGGCGCGGACGACTACCTCGAGCTCTTTTACCCGATGACGGACGACCCCTACGAAAAGAAGGTCTGCTGCGAACGCGGAGCGGAGGAGGTCGATCATTTTCGCAAGGGAGCGAAGGTCCTGGCCGATGTTGGTAAGGACGCGAGCTTCATGCTGGATATCCCGCTCCAGGACCGCAGCCTCTACGCGACCGAGGCGGTGAAGCGCATCGATAACTGGCCCGAGCGTGGGTTCTTCTCGATGCTCGGCGAGGCCGCCGTCCTCGAGATCCTCAAGGAGATGGCGGAGAGCAGCTACAAGCCGATTGCGGACATGTGCCCGGGGGTGATCAAGGAGGAGCGCGTGCACGTCGCGCACGGGTTCCGCATCATCCGCGATCTGTGCCAGACGCCGGAGGGGAGGCAGCAGGCGCAGCGCGCGCTGCTCCGCTGGTGGCCCGTGTCCCTCGACGTCTTCGGCCGCAGCGAGTCGAAGCGTTCGCGGCTGTACGTCAAGTGGCGGCTCCGCAAGTACACGAACGAACAGGCGCGCGACCGCTTCATCGAGGCGATGGTCCCCAGGCTACAGCAGCTCGGGCTGGATGTGCCGGATTCCGCTGCCAACCGCCGTTTTCTCTAGGATGGGGAGTATACGCATGCAGTTGAGCACACAGCGCCCCTACACGATAGCGGAGCGCGCAATCCTGGGCTTGCTCGGCGGAGAGGTCGATTATCTGGAGCGGTTTCGAAAGATCACTGCCCTCTCTCGCAAGGTGCGCTCGTCCGAGTATCTGCTCACGAACGCCTGCAATATCCGCTGCGAGGGCTGCTGGTTCTTCGAGCACGATTTCGACAAGGGCACGACGGAGCTCAAGTCGGTCGATGGCGTGCGGGAGTTCGCGAAGCGGGAGCGCGAGCGTGGGATCACGTATGCGATCATCATCGGCGGAGAGCCGACCCTCGTCCCGGACCGGGTCGCCGCGTTCGTCGACGTGATGGATTACGTGACGATCTCCACGAACGGGCTGCGACGCCTCCCCGTCGACGGCTTCGAGCGCGTGGCCGTGCAAATCTCGCTCTTCGGCGGTGGACGGCTCGACGATCAGCTTCGCGCCATCAAGCCCGGCGGCCAGAGGTTCACGGGGCTGTTCGAGACGGCCCTCCGCAACTACGAGGGCGACCCGCGCGCGTGCTTCGTGTACGCCATCACCGAGGATGGCATCGAGTACATCGAGGAAACGGTCCGCCGTATCCACGAGAACGGCAACCGCGTGAGCATCAATTTCTACAGCAAGTACAACCGCGACGAACCGCTGCGGATGGAGAACGCGCCACGCCTCGTCGACGAGGCCCTGCGCGTGAAAGCGCTGTACCCGGACACGCTGCTCAGCCACCCCTACTTCATCCGCGCTATCGTCACGGGCGAATCGCACTGGGGGAGCTTCGGCTACGACGTGTGCCCGAGCCTCAGCGTGGACCACCCGGCGCACGTGGAGCGGCTGGCCAACGGCAACCCGGTGCTCCCGCGCTTCAACGCGTGGGCGGCCGATTGCAGCACGGTCAACTTCTGTTGCACCTCCGGCCACTGCGGAGATTGCCGCGACAGCCAGGCCGTCTTGAGCTGGCTCCTCGTCAGCCTCGATCGTTTCCGCGAGAGCGGCGGAAGCTTGAAGACCTGGATCGAGATCAGCGAGAGCTACTGGAAGCAGTTCTGCTGGGCTCCCTACGACGCGCAGAGCTCGCGCGCGCAGCAGAAGCGCGTGCTTCCTCTCCTCTCGAACGCAATCTGAGCTCTCGCCCGAGCCCACGACAGAAGAATCCATGAGCACGCACATGCAATCGAACCCTGTCCAGCAGCTCTCGTTGTACGCGGCGGCCGCGGCCACCTGCGCGGATCGTTACGCCAAGGCGTTCTATCCGATGATCAAGGACGCAGACGAGAAGATGGTCTGCTGCGTTCACGGCGCGGAAGACATGGACCATTACATCACGGCAGCGGAGGTGCTGCGCGGCCTCGGCGTCGACCTCGGAGGCCTCGTCGAGCGACCGATCTCCGAGCGGGGGCTGCCCGGCGCCAACGTGCTGGAGACGACGGCGAGCTGGGCGGAGCGCGCGGCCTTCTCGGCCATCTTCGAGAGAGCGCTGCTCGCGCAGCTCCGCGAGCTCGCGAGCAGCGACTGCGCGCCCGTCGCGCGGATGGCCGGCGCCGCCATCGTGCGTGAAGAGCGCCATGTCGCGCACGGGCTCGGGCTCCTGCGCGCGGCCTGCGGCGATCCGGGCGGCAAGGCGCAGGCGCAGGATGCCGTGCGGCGCATATGGCCTGTTGCGCTCGCCGTGCTGGACACGGGCGAGCTGCGGCAGGCGTTCGCCGACGCGACGCGCGGCGAGCTCGGCGCGCTGGGGCTCACTGTCTCGGAGTGACCGGCGCGATGGCTCGTGTGGCGATCATCGATGGCGTGAGGACCGGCGTCTCGAGGGCGTTCCAGGGCCGCCTCCGGGCCGCGCGTCCGGACGACATGGCGGCCCACTGCATCGACGCGCTGCTCGCGCGCAATCCGGGGCTCGATCCGGCGCGCGTCGACGACTGCGTGATCGGCTGTGCATTCCCCGAGGGCCCTCAGGGGATGAACCTCGGGCGGAACGCGGTGGTGCTCTCGAGGCTCGGTCGGGGTACCGCCGGGCTGACGATCAGCCGATACTGCGCGTCGGGCCTCGATGCTGTCGCTCACGCAGCGGGCCGCATCGCGAGCGGGCAGGCGGAGGTCGTCGTCGCGGGAGGGGCCGAGTCGATCTCGATGACGCTGAAGTCCGTCAACGCATCGAACATCTTCAACCCGGCGATACGCGAGAGATCGCCCGGAACTTATCTCAAGATGAGCAGCGAGGTCCCGACCGTTCCCTTCTGGAAGCGAGCCTTCCGCTCGATGGGCGAGACGGCCGAGATCATCGCGCAGCGTGAGCAGATCACGCGTGCCGAGCAGGACGGCTACGCCTGGCGCAGCCAGATGCGCACGCGGCGAGCGCAGCAGGCGGGCTTGTTCGACGACGAGATCGCCCCGCTGGCCGTCGACATCGCCGAGCAGCCGGCTGGGCCCGTCGAGCGCGTCGTCGTCGATCGCGACGATTGCTGCCGGCCGGACACGACGGTCGAGGTGCTCGCCACCCTGGAGCCGGCGTTTCGCCCTGACGGCTCGGTGACCGCCGGCAACGCGGCCCCGGCGGCCGACGGCGCTTCGTGCGCTCTCCTCGCGGACGAGCAGGTCGCGCGGCGCGACGGGCTGGAGGTCCGCGGCTGGTTCGCGGGCTACGCCACCGTCGGCTGCGAGCCCGAGCTGATGGCGGCCGGCGCGGCGCGCGCGATATCCAAGCTGCTCGCCGCACACCGGCTCACGCCCCGTGACATCGACCTCTTCGAGATCAACGAGGTGTTCGCCGCGCAGACCCTCTACTGCATACGCGCGCTCGAGCTCGACGAGGAGCGGGTCAACGTGAACGGAGGAGCGATCAGCGTCGGCCATCCGTTCGGGATGACAGGGGCGAGGCTCGTCGGTCACGCGACGCGCGAGCTGCGACGGCGAGGGGGGCGGCTGGGGGTCGTCGCGATGTGCGTCGGCGGGGGCATCGGGACGGCCGCGCTCATCGAAGCTTCGCTGTAGTGAGAAACTTTTCTGTTCTGATGGGAGAGCATTGCAATGTCGACAGCCGAGCTAGTGAAGCAGATCATCGCCGAGCACCTCGAGAGAGACGTGGAGGAGCTCGAGCTAGACGCCTCCTTCGTGCATGACATGGGCGCCGATAGCCTCGACCTTTCGGAGCTCGTGATCGCGTTCGAGCAGACGTTCAACATCCGCGTCCCCCCGGAGCACGCAGCGCAGATCCGCTCGCCCCGTAGCGCGATCGAGTACATCGAGGCGAGGGCGTCGAGCTCTCTGAACACGACGGCGTGAGGTAACAAGCTCAATGCGTCGCGTAGTGATCACGGGGATCGGGTGCGTGTCTCCGCTCGGCAACGATGCGGACACCACGTTTCAGAGGCTGCTGGAGGGCCAGTCGGGCATCTCACGCATCACACGTTTCGACGCGACGCGTCATTCGGCGCAGATCGCGGGGGAGGTTCGCGGGTTCGACGTGGCGCCGTACGTTCCGTCCCGCAAGACGGCGAAGCACATGGACGTCTTCGTCCGCTTCGCGATCGCCGCTGCGGATATGGCCATCAAGGACAGCGGGCTGGACCTCGCTGCGATGGACCGCGAGCGCGCCGGGGCGGTCGTCGGCACCGGCGTCGGCGGTCTCCAGGTGATCGAGGCGCAGCAGCGCGTCTTGCTCGAGCGGGGGCCGCGGGCGATCAGCCCGTTCCTGATCCCGATGTTCCTCGGCAATCTCGCCCCGGGGCACATCGCGATCCAGTACGGGCTCAAGGGCCCGAACGTGCACCTCTCGACAGCCTGCGCGACGGGGACCCACGCGATCGGTGAAGCGGCGCACGTCATCTCGCGCGGCGACGCGGACATCATGCTCGCGGGCGGCACCGAGTCCGGGATCACTCCGCTCCTGGTCGCCGGCTTCTGCGCGGCGAACGCGCTCAGCACGCGAAACGACAGTCCCGAGGAAGCCAGCCGTCCCTTCGATCGCGGCCGTGACGGGTTCGTGATGGGCGAGGGGGCGGGAATACTGGTACTGGAGGAGCTTGAGCACGCGCGCAAGCGGGGCGCCCCCATCCTCGCCGAGCTCGCTGGCTACGGGCTCACCGACGACGCGCACCACATGACGTCGCCGGAGGAGAACGGAGACGGCGGCAGGCGTGCCATGCAGGCGGCGCTCGCGCGCGCGAAGGTCAACCCGGAGGACGTCGACTACGTGAACGCGCACGGCACGGCGACGCCGATCGGCGACAGGGTCGAAACAGCGGCGCTCAAGGCGCTCTTCGGCGAGCACGCCAGGTCGGGGAAGCTCTGGATCTCGTCGACGAAGTCGATGGTCGGCCACCTCCTCGGGGCCGCCGGCGCCCTCGAGGCGGTCGTCTGCGTGAAGACGATCGTCGAGGGCAAGGTCCACCCGACGATCAACCTGCACGCACCGGATCCTGAATGTGATTTGGACTACGTCGCGAACACGGCGCGCGACCGCGAGGTGCGCTTCGCGCTGTCCAACTCCTTCGGTTTCGGCGGACACAACGCGAGCCTCCTCTTCCGCGCGTTCGAGGGGTGAGCGTGCCCGCGCTGCCTTCGCACATCACCTTCCTGCAGCGCGGGGTGCTGAACAGCAACAGCGTCGTCGTCCACGAGCCCGATGGTTTCCTCGTGTTCGACACCGGCTACTTCACGGGCGCGCGCGCGTTGGAGCGCGCGATCGCCGAGCAAGCGGGGAGGCCGCTCGCCGAGTTGGCGATGATCGTCAACACCCATGCGCACCCCGATCACACCGGGGGAAACGCTTATCTGCAAGAGCGATCGGGCTGCGAGATCGTGACGAGCGACATCGATCGCATGCTCATCGAGAGCGGTGACCCGGTCACCTTGATGCGCGACTGGGCGGACTTGCAGTGCCCATCGTTCGACGTGACGCGCGCGGTCCGCCCCGGCGATACGCTCGCCTTCGGTGGGTCGGAGTTCATCGTCGTGGAGGGGGCGGGCCACGCGGCGGGCGAGGTGAGCTATTACTGCGCTCGCGACAAGCTGCTCATTTGCGGAGACCTCCTGTGGCAGTCAGGGTTCAGCAATGTTGTCCCGCTCGTCGAGGGGATGGGCGGCCTGGCACGCCACGAGCGCTCGCTCTCCGCGCTCAGAGGGTTCGACGTGGAGATCGCGATCCCGGGCCACGGGCCGCTCGTCGTGGGGCGAGACGCCGTACGGCGGCGTATCGACGAGAGCGTCGAGACGATCCGGTTCTACCGTGCTCACCGGGACCGCTGGGCGAGCACGGTCCTCAAATCGTTCATCGTCATGCACGTGCTCGCCGGGGAGCCGGTCACGCGCAGCGCGTTCGTCGGGCGCTGCGAGCGCTCGCCGTGGTTCCAGGAGCAAGCGGCGCGCTTCTTCCCCGGCGATGAGCGCCTCCTCGACGCGCTCATCGACGAGCTGCTCGGCCGGCGGATCCTGCGCGCGGAGCACGACCGCCTGACGTGTAGCTTGAGCGCCTGACGGATCTGTCGGAGGTTCCGGAGCGCCCGCGACGGACCCGTTGCCCCGGTGTCCGACCCTGAGGCCAAGCGTGGCTGTGCGACGCCACGCAGCGCGGCCCAGCCCTTGGCCCCATCGTCACGGTCCGCACCGCGTGCGCCCGGGCTCACGTGAGCCGATGCACCGGGCAGTCTCGTGCTCGCGGGCAGGGCAGGGTCGCGAGCGCCGCGCGAGCAGGCCCACAGGGCTCCGGTCGTTGCCTCGCTCGGTTGCCCGGGTCCGCACTACCCCGATGCCGCGCCCGCTCACCTACATGAGCGCCATCGACCGCGCCGCGAGCAGAAGGGATTGGCTCCGCTCCGGGAACGCCGTAGCCTGCTCCAATCGTGCCCGAGCCCGAACCGAGCCAGGATGCCGCATTGTTCCTTTGCATCACGTTCTTCCCGAGCGAGCGGCTGGCCACTGCGGTGCTACGGCTCGTATCCAGTTTCTGCGGGATGGTGCTGGACGACGCCAATGTGAGCTCGCGGTTCTACATGGCCGCGCACGAGCTCGCCGAGAACATCACCAAGTACTCGGCGGGCCCCCGCGTCAGCCTGGAGCTCGCGCTGGAGGAGCACGAGAGCTCTTACATCATGAAGATCCGCGCCCGCAACGAGGCGTCTCCGGAGCGGCTGCGCGAGGTGGAGCGGCGGCTCCTCGAGCTGAAGACAGCGAGCGATCCGGTGAAGCACTACGACGATCTCATCTGCGAGACAGCGATGGTGGATGGGGTGTCGGGGCTCGGCCTCGCGCGGGTGCGCGCCGAGGGGGGGCTCGACGTGGACTACAAGATCGAGGGGAACGAGCTGACGATCATCGCGCACGCGCCGGTTGGGAGATGGAGGGTTGATGAGCAGCTTAAAGGTTGAGTCCGTCGTCACGGACAGCTTCGGGATCGAGCCGGCCTTGAGGGACGACACCCTCAGCGTCAAGCTCACCGGTACGGGCGACATGGCGGCGGCCGCGCCGCTCGGCTTCTATTTCAAGACCCTCCAGACGGAGGTGATACGCCTGTCCGTGAGCGCCGTGGAGTTCGACGTGAGGGCCCTCTACTTCCTGAACTCGAGCTGCCTGAAGGCGTTCATCAGCTTCATCTGCGGCCTCGGGAGCCAGGGGATGAAGTGCAAGATCCAGTTCCTCACGGACGCGCGGCTCGGGTGGCAGCGGCGGAGCCTGACGGCGCTCGAGCGCATGTCGCCGGAGCTCGTCTCGATCGCTGACTCCTGACGGGAGGGCCGCAGTTCATGACCAGGAAGCGCCGGACGATCGCCCTGTTGACGGATTACGTACGAGGCGAGTACCAGTCCGGCCTGCGCTTCGGCGTCGAGCGCGCCGCCGAGGCGCACGACGTCAACCTGGTGATCGCCTTCGGGGAGACGCTCGCGCTCCCCGGGTCGGCCGGGACGGCCCAGAACAGCATCTATCAGCTCATCAGCGCCGAGACGGTCGACGCCATCATCGTCGCCTCGACGACCCTCTGCCACCACGTCGGCATCGAGGGGATGCAGCGGTTTTGCCGGTCCTACGCGCCGCTGCCCGTCTGCAGCATCGGGACGGCGATAGAGGGCATCCCGAGCCTCATCGTCGACAACGCCGTCGGGATCGAGCTCGCGGTCGGGCACATGGTCGACGACCACGGGCGCCGGCGCGTCGCCTACATCGGCGGGCCGGCCAACAACGAGGAGGCCGAGGTGCGCGCCAGCGCCTACTGGAGGGCGCTCGCGGACCGATCGCTGCCCTTCGACGAGCGCCTCTTCGTGACCGGCGCGTTCACGATCGACACAGGGCGCACGGCCATGCGCGAGATCCTGGAGCGCGGGGTCGCGTTCGACGCCGTCGTCGCCGCCAACGACAACATGGCCCTCGGGGCGATCGAGGAGCTCGCGGCGCACGGCCTGCGCGTCCCGGAGGACGTGCTCGTCTCCGGCTTCGACGACGCCGTCATCGCGCGCTTCACGAAGCCGTCGCTGTCCACCGTCCACCAGCCGATCAAGCGGCTCGGCGCGCGCGCGGTCGACGCGCTGCTGCGCATGATGGACGGCGAGCCCGTCCCGGAGCGGAGCCTCTTCCCGGTCGAGTTCACGCTGCGCGAGTCGTGCGGCTGCGGCTTCCACGCGGAGGTCGCGGGCGCCCCGTCGAGCAAGGCGTGGCGCGAGCCGCTCCCGCCCCCCGGCCAGCGGGCGGATCTGGAGCGCCTCCTCGAGAAGAGCGTCGCGATCCCGGCCGGCTCGCTCGACGGCTGGGCCGGCGAGCTCCTGTCGGCGCTGGAGGAGGAGCTCGCCGGCAAGGAGGGCCGCTTCCTGCGCGCGCTCGAGGCGCTCCTCGACGCGGCCGGGCGCGAGGGCGCGAACCTCGAGCACTTCCAGGGCGTGATCACGCTGCTCCGCGAGCGGTTCCGCCGCGGGCCCGGGGACCGGCGCGAAGGGGCCACGGCGGAACCGCTCGAGCGGCTCTGGCACGCGGCGCGCATCGTCATCGGGAGCGCGTCCATGCGCGCCGAGGGGCAGCAGCGGCTGAACGTGGAGCTCGCGTCGCTCTACCTCAGCTGGAGCGCGCGGAGCTTCTCTACCTGCCTGAGCCTGCCCATCCTGAGGCGCATGATGGCTTTGGAGCTGCCGCGGATGCAGTTCTCGCGCGTCGCTGTGTCGCTGTACGACAACCCGCAGCGCACCACCGTGAAGCCGCTCTTCTTGATGGAGGAAGGCCGCGAGGTGGAGCCGCCGCAGGCGAGCTTCCCGGCGCGCCGCCTCGCGCCCCCGGGGTTCCTGGCGAGCGACGAGCGCAGGAGCGTCATCGCGCTCCCGGTCGCGTTCGGCGACGCGGAGAAGTTCGGCGTCGCGGTGTTCGACAGCGGCGCCAACGAGATGGTCTATGACGCGCTCCGCCTCCAGATCGGCTCTGCGGTGAAGGCCGCGGCGCTGCACTGGGAGGTCGTGCGGCAGGTGGAGCTGCGCGAGCGGCTGGAGCAGGAGCGGGTCCGGCAGGAGAGCGTCGTGGCGGCGCGCATCCAGACCACGCTCGTGCCGGCGGAGCTCTCGATCGAGGGACTCGAGCTCTCCGCCATCATGCAGCCGGCGGCCGAGGTCGGCGGCGACTACTACGACGTGCTCGCGACGCCCCAGGGCGGCTGGCTCGGGATCGGCGACGTGGCGGGGCACGGGCTCGCGGCGGGGCTCGTGATGCTGATGATCCAGAGCATGGTCTCGGCGCTGACCCGCAGCGACCCGGACGCCAGCCCGGGCGCCGTCCTCTCCGCGGTCAACGCGGCGGTGTACGACAACGTCCGCAGCCGCCTGAAGCGGGACGAGCACGCGACGCTGCTGCTCCTGCGGTACGAGCGGAGCGGGCGGGTGACGTTCGCCGGCGCGCACGACGACATCATCGTGTGCCGCGCGCGCACGCGGCGCTGCGTGTGCATCCAGAGCTCCGGCGTCTGGATCGGCGCGCTGCCCGCCATCGATGCGATGACGAGAGACGCCGAGTTCGTGCTGGAGGACGGCGACGTCCTGGTGCTTTACAGCGACGGCGTGACCGAGGCGCGCAACGCGCACCATGAGCAGTTCGGCCTCGAGCGGCTGTGCTCCACCATCGAGGCCGCGCAGGCGGCGCCCGTCGAGGCGATCCGCGACCGGATCCTGCGGGAGGTCGAGGGCTGGTGCCCGAGCCCGGACGACGACATCACGGTCGTCGTGGCGAGGTACAGCGCGCCCGCATAGCTGTGGCTCGCGGCCACCGGCTCACCTACATGAGAGCTACCGCGAGGCGAGGCGAGGCGAGCGGAAGGGATTGGATCCGGCTCGCGAAAGCCGTACGCTGATCGCATCGTGTCAGTGTCCGAACCGAGCCCGAGCGGCTCACTGTTCCTTTGCATCACGTTCTATCCGACCGAGCGGATGGCCAACAGCGTGCTTCGGCTGGTCTCCAGCTTCTGCAGCATGGTGCTGGACGATGCGAACGTGAGCTCGCGTTTCTACATGGCCGCGCACGAGCTCGCCGAGAACATCATCAAATACTCCTCCGGCCCGAAGGTCAGCCTCGAGCTCGCGCTGGAGGAGAGCGAGAGCGCGTGCGTCATGAAGATCTGCGCGCGCAACGAGGCGTCTCCGGAGCGGCTGCGCGAGGTGGAGAAGCGGCTTCTCGAGCTGAAGACAGCGAGCGATCCGGTGAAGCACTATGACGATCTCATCTGTGAGACAGCGATGATGGAGGGTGTTTCGGGGCTCGGCCTCGCGCGGGTGCGCGCCGAGGGCGGGCTCGACGTGGACTACAAGATCGAGGGGAACGAGCTGACGATCATCGCGCACGCGCCGGTTGGGAGATGGAGGGGTGATGAACAGCTTGAGGGTTGAGCCTGTCGTCACGGACAGCTTCGGGATCGAGCCGGCCCTGAGGGACGACACCCTCAGCGTCAAGCTCACCGGAACGGGCGATATGGCGGCGGTCGCGCCGCTCGGCATGTTCCTCAAGGACATGCAGTCGGAGGCGCTGCGCCTGCGCGTGAGCGCCGTCGAGTTCGACGTGCGGGCCCTCTACTTCCTGAACTCGAGCTGCCTGAAGGCGCTCATCAGCTTCATCTCCGGCCTCGGGAGCCAGGGGCTGAAGTGCAAGATCGAGTTCCTCACGGACGCCCGGCTCGGGTGGCAGCGCCGGAGCCTGACGGCCCTCGAGCGCATGTCTCCAGAGCTCGTCTCGATCTCCGACACGTGACGCGAGAGGCGCAGGGGATGGCCAAGAAGCGCCCGAGGATCGCTCTCTTGATGGACTACGTGGGGGGGGACTACCAGTCCGACCTGCGGTTCGGGGTGGAGCGCGCCGTCGAGGCGCACGACGTCAATCTCCTGGTCGCCTTCGGAGAGACGCTCGCCCTGGCGGGGGCGATGGGGTCAGCGCAGAACAGCATCTATCACCTCATCGGCGCGGAGACGGTCGATGGGGTCATCATCGCGGCGTCGTCCCTCTGCCACCACGTCGGCATCGAGGGCATGCGCGAGTTCTGTCGGGCCTATCTGCCGCTGCCCGTCTTCAGCATCGGGATGGCCATCGACGGTATCCCGAGCATCGTGGTGAACAACGCCGTCGGGATCGAGCTCGCGGTCGAGCACATGGTCGATGTCCACGGGCGCCGGCGCGTCGCCTACATCAGCGGGCCGGCCAACAACGAGGAGTCGAGGGCGCGCGCCGACGCGTACGTGAGGGCGCTCGCCGCGCGCGGGTTGCCCTTCGACGAGCGCCTCTTCGCCTTCGGCGCGTTCTCGATCGACACAGGGCGCGCCGCGATGCGCGAGATCCTGGCCCGCGGGGGCGAGGTAGACGCGGTGGTCGCCGCCAACGACAAGATGGCGCTCGGGGCGATCGAGGAGCTCGAGGAGCGGGGGCTCCGCATCCCGGAGGACGTCCTCGTCTCCGGCTTCGACGACGCCGCCATCGCGCGCTTCTCGAGGCCGTCGCTGACCACCGTCCGCCAGCCGATCAAGCGGCTCGGGTCGATCGCGGCGGACATGATGGTGCGGATGCTCGGCGGCATGGACGTCCCGGACACGACGCTCCTCGAGGTGGAGCTCACCTGCCGCGAGTCGTGCGGCTGCAGGTCCCAGGCGAGCGCCTCGCTCGCGCCGCCGGGCGACTCGACGCGGGGCGGGGCGCGCTGGCTCGCCGGACAGCGGGAGTCGCTGGAGCGCGCGCTGACGCGGAGCGTGGCGATCCCGACCGGCTCGCTCGACGGCTGGCCCGGCAAGCTCCTGTCGGCGCTGGAGGAGGAGCTCGCGGGGGGCGATGCGGCCGAGGGGCGCTTCCTGCGCGCGCTCGACGCCACCCTCGACGCGGCGAGGCGCGAGGGCGCGATCCTCGATCACTTCCAGGGCGTGATCACGCTGCTCCGCGAGCGCCTCTGCCGGATGCCCGAGAGCGATGGCGGCCGCGATCTCCGCGAGACCCTCGAGCAGATCTGGCACGCGGCGCGGATCGTCGTCGGGAGCGCGTCCGTGCGCGCCGAGGGGGAGCAGCGGTTGAACGTGGAGCTCGCGTCGATGTACCTGAGCTGGACGTCGCGGAGCTTCTCGACCTGCCTGAGCCTGCCTGTCCTGAAGCGCGTGATGGCGTCGGCGCTGCCGAGCCTGGAGCTCTCGCGCGTCGCGATCTCGCTCTACGAGGGCGCGCACTCGATGCACCCCGCCCACCTCGCGCACGACGCGCAGCGCACCCTGATGAAGCCGCTCTTCTTGATGGAGGATGGCCGCGAGGTGGAGCCGCCGCAGGTGAGCTTCCCGGCGCGCCTCCTCGCGCCTCCGGGGTTCCTGGACACGCCGGAGCGCAGGACGCTGATCGCGCTCCCGATCGCGTTCGGCGACCAGGAGAAGTTTGGCGTCGCCGTGCTCAACAGCGGCGCGAACGAGCTCATCTATGACGCGCTCCGTCTTCAGCTCGGCTCGGCGGTGAAGGCCGCGGAGCTGCACCGGGAGGTCGTACGGCAGGTGGAGCTGCGCGAGCGGCTGGAGCAGGAGAAGCTCCGCCAGGAGAGCGTCGTGGCGGCGCGCATCCAGACCGCGCTCGTGCCGGCGGAGCTCTCGATCGAGGGACTCGAGCTCTCCGCCATCATGCAGCCGGCGGCCGAGGTCGGGGGCGACTACTACGACGTGCTCGCGACGCCCCAGGGCGGCTGGCTCGGGATCGGCGACGTGGCGGGGCACGGGCTCGCGGCGGGGCTCGTGATGCTGATGATCCAGAGCATGGTCTCCGCGCTGACGCGCAGGGACCCGGGCGCGAGCCCGGCCGCGCTGATCTCGGCGGTCAACGCGGCGGTGTACGACAACGTCCGCAGCCGCCTGAAGCGGGACGAGCACGCGACGCTGCTGCTCCTGCGGTACGAGCGGAGCGGGCGGGTGACGTTCGCCGGCGCGCACGACGACATCATCGTGTGTCGCGCGCGCACGCGGCGCTGCGTGTGCATCCAGAGCTCCGGCGTCTGGATCGGCGCGCTGCCCGTCATCGACGCGATGACGAGAGACGCCGAGTTCGTTCTGGAGGACGGAGACGTGCTGGTGCTCTACAGCGACGGCGTGACCGAGGCGCGCAACGCGCACCACGAGCAGTTCGGCCTCGAGCGGCTCTGCGCTGCCGTCGAGTCCGCCCAGGGCGCGTCCGTCTCGGGCATCCGCGACCGGATCCTGAGAGAAGTCGAGGGCTGGTGTCCGAGCCCGGACGACGACATCACGATCGTCGTGGCGAGGTTCCGCGCCCCCCGGCAGCCCTGATCCCGCGTCACCTCACCGGGGTGACCCTGCCGCGCGCGGCGGACAGGAGTGGCGCGTCGCGCGTGACGGTTTGCCTGCCCACACAGCTGCACCTCGGGCCAAGGGAATTGGATCCAGTGGAAGAACCACGTACGCTGGTCGGGTCGTGTTAGCTTCCGAACCGAGCCAGAACGCCTCGACGTCCTGCACCACGTTTTCCCGTCTGAACGGATGGCTGTCCTGGCTATTCTTGTGTCACGGCGTGTGTCCAGCTCCTGCGGGATGGCGCGGGGCGGTCCGAGCGCGAGCTTGCGGTGCTTCATGGCCGCGCGAGCTCGCCGGGAACCTGGGGTTCGGGGGCGCGGGGCGCGCAGGGGGCGGGTCGACGTGGACTGCATGATCGAAGGGAACGAGCTGACGACCATCGCGGAGGCGCCGTCCGGGAGGTGGAGGGGTGATGAGCAGCTTGAGGGTTGAACCTGTCTTCACGGACAGCTTCGGGATCGAGCCGACGCTGAGGGACGACACCCTCAACATCAGGCTCAGCGGGACGGGCGACATGGCGGCGGCGCCGTCGCTCGGCATCTGCCTCAAGGCCCTCCAGGCGGAGGTGGCGCGCCTCTCCATCAACGTCGTCGAGTTCGACGTGAGGGGCCTTTATTTCCTGAACTCGAGCTGTTTGAAGGCGTTCATCAGCTTCATCTGCGGCCTCGCGGGGCAGGGGGTGAAGAGCAAGGTCGTGTTCGTCACGGACGCGCGGCTCGGCTGGCAAAGGCGGAGCCTGGCGGCGCTCGAGCGCATGTCCCCGGAGCTGGTGTCGATCGCGGACGCCTGAGCCGAGAGCCGCAGCACATGACGAAGAAGCGCCGGACGATCGCCCTCGTGATGGATTATGTGCGCGGTGAGTACCAATCCTCGATGCGGGTCGCGATCGAGCGCGCGGCCGAGGCGCACGACGTCAATCTCGTGATCGCCGTCGGCGAGGTGCTGACCGGCCACAGCCCCGCCGAGGTCGCCCAGAGCAGCATCTACCACCTCGTCGGCCCGGAGGCGGTCGACGGCATCGTGGTCGCCTCGGCGACGCTCTGCAACTACGTCGGCGTCGAGGGGGTGCAGCGCTTCTGTGAGTATTACGAGCCGCTGCCCGTGTGCAGCATCGGGATCCCGATTCCGGGCGTGCCCAGCATCCTCGTCGACAACGCCCTCGGGATCGAGATGGCGGCCGGCCACCTGCTCGACGACCACGGGTGCCGGCGCATCGCCTACATCGGCGGTCCGGTCAACAACGGGGAGGCGAGGCTCCGCGCCGAGGCGTTCCGGAAGGCGCTCGCCGCGCGCGCGCTGCCCTACGACGAGCGCCTCGTCGCGAGCGGCCATTTCTCGATCGACACCGGCCGGGACGCGATGGCCGAGATCCTGGCCCGCGGGGTCGAGCTCGACGCGGTGGTCGCCGCCAACGACAACATGGCCCTCGGCGCGATCGAGCTCTTGATGGCGCAGGGCCGCGACGTCCCGAGGGACGTCCTCGTGTGCGGCTTCGACGACGTCGGCGTGGCGCGCTACGCGAAGCCGTCGCTCACCACCGTCCGCCAGCCGATCAAGCGGCTCGGGGAGATCGCGCTCGAGACGGTCCTGCGCATGCTCGACGGCGAGCGCGTCCCCGAGCGCAGCATCCAGCAGATCGAGCTCACGCGGCGCGAGTCGTGCGGCTGCTCGTACCAGGCCGCCGTCTCCATGCGACCGCTCACGAGCCCGCCGCCGCGCCTCGGGGCGCTCTCGCTCGGCGGACGCCGCGACGAGCTGGAACGCGCGCTGGAGCGCGCCGTGGGCGCCTCGGCCGCCTCGCTCCACGGCTGGTCCGGCGAGCTCCTGTCGGCGCTGGAGGAGGAGCTCGAGGGGAGCGAGGGGCGCTTCTTGCACGCGCTGGAGCGGCTCCTCGACGCGGCGGCGCGCGAGGGGGTGTTCCTCGACCTGTTCCAGGGGGTGATCACGCTGCTGCGCGCGCGGCTCTGCCGGCCCGCCGTGGACCCGGCCGGGGCCGCCGCGAACGAGACCCTGGAGCAGCTCTGGCACGCGTGCCGCATTCTCATCGGGAGCGCGTCCGTGCGCGCCGAGGGGCGCTATCGCCTCGACGTCGAGCTCGCCTCCATCAGCCTGAGCTGGAGCGCGAGGTGGTTCTCGACGTCCCTGAGCCTCCCCCTCTTCAAGCGCATGCTGGCCTTGGAGATGCCCAGGCTGCACTTCACGCGCGCGGCCGTCTCGCTCTACGACGACGCCCAGCGCGCCACGCTGAAGACGCTCTTTCTGATGGAAGGCGGCCGCGAGGTGGAGCCGCCCGAGGAGAGCTTCCCGGTGCACGCCCTCGCTCCGCCCGGGTTCCTGAGCTCGCACGAGCGCACGAGCACCGTCGTGATGCCGATCATGTTCGGCGACTCCGACTATTTCGGGATCGTCGCGCTCAACAGCGGCGTGAACGAGACGGTGTACGACTCGGTGCGGCTCCAGGTCGGCTCCGCGGTGAAGACGGTGGCGCTGCACCGGGAGATGGTCCGCCAGGTGGAGCTGCGCGAGCGGCTGGAGCAGGAGAGCGAGCGGCAGGAGACCGCCCTCGCGGCGCGCCTTCAGACGATGCTGGTGCCGGAGCAGCTCGAGGTAGAGGGGCTGGAGCTCTGCGCGGCCATGACGCCGGCCGCGGAGGTGGGGGGCGACTACTACGATGTCATCGCGACGCCCGGGGGCGGGTGGCTCGGGATCGGCGACGTCGCGGGGCACGGGCTCGCGGCGGGGCTCGTGATGCTGATGATCCAGAGCATGGTCTCGGCGCTGACGAGCCGGGACCCGGGCGCGAGCCCGAGCGAGCTCCTCGCGGCGCTCAACAAGGCGGTGTTCAAGAACGTCCGCGGTCGGCTGAAGCGGGACGAGCACGCGACGCTCTTGCTCCTCCGGTACGAGCGGAGCGGGCGGGTGACGTTCGCGGGGGCGCACGACGACATCATCGTGTGCTCGGCGCGCACGCGGCGCTGCGTGTGCATCCCGAGCACGGGCGTGTGGATCGGCGTGCTGCCGGTCATCGACGCGGTGACGCGGGACGCCGAGTTCTTCCTGGAGGACGGGGACGTCCTCGTGCTCTACAGCGACGGCGTGACCGAGTCCCGCAACGCGCACCGCGAGCAGTTCGGGCTGGAGCGGCTCTGCGCCGCCATCGAGGCCGTCCAGACCGCGCCCGTCGAGGCGATCCGCGACCGGATCCTGAGAGACGTCGAGGGCTGGTGCCCGAGCCCCGACGACGACATCACCGTCGTCGTGGCGCGGTACCGCGCGCCCGCGTAGCGGCCCGTCGCGCCCGGCGGGGCGCGGTCGCCGGCGCGGCGCTGCGGGGCGCGGTCGCCGGCGCGCTGCCCGCTCCGCCGCGCCGGCGCTCCGTGGCGGGGCTGTGAAGGAGCCAAGGCGTTCTTTCCTCGCCGCCGCCCTGGCCTCCTCGCGGCGCTGGACGGGCCCGGCGCGCGGTGGTGGACTCGCCGGCAGCGCCGCGCGTCGCGGCGCGCGCGTGGGTCCCAGGATCTGCGCGCTGGAGCCCGGAGACCGCGCCATGGCTTATCCCGAAACGCACGTTGTCGAGCAAGTCCTCGCCGCCGTCGAGGCGCTGCGCGGGAGCGCCGTCGAGCACGAGGAGCATCACCGGGAGCTGATCGAGGTGGCGCACCCGACGCACCGGGCGGGGGCGGCGAACCTGCTCCACTACCTCGCCGTCCGGCAGCGCGACATCCGCGATCTGCAGCGGCAGCTCGCCTCGCTCGGGCTGAGCTCGCTGGGGCGGCTGGAGCGCTGCGCGCTGGCCTCCCTCGACGCCGTGCTCGTCGCGCTCGACGCGCTCGCCGGGCGCCCCGCGACGCGGCCTCGGGGCGCGTGTCCCACCACGTTCGACTCGGGGGAGTCGCTGCTCGAGGAGCACGCGCGGGCGCTGCTCGGCGAGGGGAGGCCAGGGCGCCAGACGCGGGTGATGGTCACGCTGCCAGGGGATGCACGGAAGCGCGATCTGAAGAGGCTGCTCGAGGGCGGCATGGATGTCGCGCGGATCAACTGCTCGAAGGGGGACGCGGGCGAGTGGTCCGAGCTCATCGCGCGGCTCCGGAAGGCGGGGCAGGAGACCGGGGTCGCGTGCAAGGTCCTCTGCGACATCGCCGGGCCCAACCCGCGCGTGCGCAAGGTCGACGGGGACTCGGCGCGGGTCACGCTCCTGGCGTCGGGCGCGCAATCCGGTTTCTGGCTCTGCAAGGACGTGAGGGACGTGAAGAAGGCGCGCGCCTCGGCGGACGGCGTGGCGGTGGAGGAGGCGCTCGCGGTCAGCTGCACCATCCCGGAGGTCGTCGACCACCTGAGGCCCGGGCACAGGGTGTTCTACGACGACGGGCGGCTCGGCGGCACGGTCAAGCTCGTGGCGGAGGGCGCGGCGCTCGTGGCGGTGGATTTCGCGCGCCAGGGCTCGGTCAAGCTGAAGCCGGGGAAGGGCCTGAACTTCCCGGACACCGAGCTCGGGATCCCGCCGCTCGCGCCGAAGGATCTCGAGGATCTCGATTTCATCGCGCGGAACGCGGACATGGTGGGGCTCTCGTTCGTGCGGTCTCTCTCCGACGTGGAGCGCCTCCAGGCGGAGCTCGCCGCGCGCGAGGCCTCGCACCTCGGGCTGGTGCTCAAGATCGAGACGACCCCGGCGTTCGCGCAGTTCCCGCGGCTGCTGCTCACGGCGATGCGCAGCGAGAACGTGGGGGTGATGCTCGCGCGCGGCGACATGGCGGTCGAGATGGGGTTCGTGCGGCTGGCGGAGGTGCAGGAGGAGCTCCTGTGGCTCTGCGAGGCCGCGCTGGTCCCGGCGATCTGGGCGACGCAGGTGCTCGAGAGCCTGAACAAGACCGGCGTGCCGACCCGCGGCGAGGTGACGGACGCGGCGATGAGCTCGCGCGCCGAGTGCGTGATGCTCAACCAGGGCGAGAACATCGTCGCGACGGTCGACTTCGTTGTCGACGTCCTCCAGCGCATGCACGAGCACCAGGACAAGAAGCGGGCGCTGATGCGGCCGCTCAGCGTCTCGCGGCTCGACTGAGGCACCGCGGCTCGGCGGAGGCGCCGCGCCGGGTCAGTCGACGGACGGCACTGTCGCGTCCACCCGGGTCGGCAGCCCGCGCGCGCCCGCCGGGGCGCGGAACGCCGCCCCGGACAGCTCCCGCCGCATGCAGGTGGCCGCCTCGTCGTAGCGGGGATCGGAGGCGCTCCCGATGATCGTGGGCGCCACGATGTAGCCCTCGGCGTCGACGTTGAACTCCACCCGGATGACGTCGGGCGGCAGGAGCTTGCCGTCCGGGCCGCGGCAGCGCTGCACGAGGTCCCAGTAGAGCTGCGCCCGCGCCGCCTTCTCGATCGCGGGGGTGGACATGTCGGCCTGCACCGCGGGCGCGCCGATCTCGACGCGCGACCGCGGGGCGGGCGGGGGCGCCGGCTGGGGAGGCGGCTCGGTCGGGCGCGCGGAGGGCTCCGGCACGCCGGTGCTCGTGCCGATCTTCGCGGCGGTCGCGCCGTCGCCCGGCCTCGGCGCTGCCTGCCGCGCGGCGGCGAGGATCTCCTCGAGCGCGTCCGGCTCGGCGGAGCTCGCCGCCGGCGGCCCGGCGGTCCGGAGGCCGGCGCTGCGGTCTGCGAGGGATGGAGCGACGTCGCGCGCCCAGGCGGCCGGGGGCCCGGCGTCGGCCTGAGCCGGGGGCGCGGGCTGCGGGCGCTCACAGGCCGCGAGCAGCGGGAGCAGGACCACGAGCGCGGTGCGCACGAGGAGAGGGTCGATCGGATGCGCGTCGCGCGCAACGGCGCCCGCGGTGTAGCGTGGACGCGCACGTCGATGCGCGCGCTCCTCGCGATCCTGCGGATCGGTCTTCGCTCGCTGCACGCGGGGCGCGTGTCGCACATGTCGGCGGTCGCGGCGGCGCCGGCCGAGGCGGCCGAAGCGGCAGGGGCGGCGGGATCGCCGGCTCGGCAGGGGGAGCAGGCAGAGCGCCGCGCGGGCCACTCCGGGGCCCTGCGCCGCGCGCCGGGCGGCGTGCGCCTCGCCCTCGTCGTGGCGCTCTCGTCGCTCGCGGGCGCCCTTTCCGGCCTCCTGCCGGCCGTGGCGGGCGTGGCCCTCGACGCCGTGGTCGGGCGCGCGGCGAGGCCCTCCGGCGGCTTGGGTGCCGCGCTCGCCCGGCTGCTCGACGGCGCCCCGCCGGCCGTTGTGGTCCTCGCCGCGCTGGCGGCCACGCTCGCGTCCGCCTCGGTCGCAGTGCTGTCCGGCCGGAAGAGCTCCGAGCTCGCCGGCGACCTCACCGCCGCGCTCCGCGTCGCGCTCTTTCGCGCGGCGCTGTTCGCCTCGCCCCGGGACGTCGACGCCGCGGGGCGCGCGCTCGCGTCCGCCTCGATGGCGGGGCCCATGCCGCGTCCACGCGCCGCCGGCGGCAGCGGCACCGGCGGCAGCGGCACCGGCGGCAGCGGCACCGGCGGCAGCGGCACCGGCGGCAGCGGCACCGGCGGCAGCGGCACCGGCGGCAGCGGCAGCTCCGGCGTCTCGCCCGCGCCCCCCGTCCCGGCCGTCCGGGGCGCCGAGGTCGTGCGGCTCGCGATCGCGCGCGACGCCGGCCTCGTCGCCGATTTCGGCGTCGCCGTCGCCACCGGCCTCCCCCAGGCGGCCACGACGCTCGCGGTGCTCGCTGTGGGGCTCGTCTCGAGCGGCATGGCGCTCGTCCTCGCGGGCGGCGCGGCGCTCTTCGCGGCCTCGCGGGTCGCAGCCGACCGGGCCTCCGGGCGCGTGGCGCGCGCGATGCGGGAGATGCAGCACGCCGACACGGCCGTCTTCGGCGCGGTCGGCGAGGCGCTCGCGAGCGCGGAGGACCTGCGCCTGCTCGGCGCCCGCGACCAGGCCGTCCGCGAGCTCACCGGGGCCGCGTACCGGGTCGCCGACGCGCGCCGCCGCTTCGGCCAGGCGCTCGCGGTGTCCGGCCAGATCAAGGGCGTCTTTGCGGCGCTCTCGCCGCTCGTCATCGTGGCCGCGATCGCGGCCTCCCGCGGGGACGCCGGCGCGGGCGAGGTCGGCGAGCTCCTGCTCGTGGTGCCGCTCCTGATGGCGCGCCTCGAGGCGCTCGACGCGCTCCGCGCCGGCTTCATCGAGCGCGCCCCGCTGCTGCGCGCGACGCTCGCCCTGCTCCGCCTGCCGGAGCACCCGCCGCGCGCGCAGGAAGGCCCCGCCGCCGGGCCCGGAGGGGCCGCCGGGGCCCGGGAGCCGGGCGGTGGCCGGGAGCCGGGCGGCGGCGCCGCGGCCGGCCTGGACGGCGAGGCGCGGCGCCCGCTGGCGATCGTGTTCGAGCGGGTCACCTTCACGCCGCCGGGCGCGGCACGCCCGGTCCTCGACGACGTGTCGCTCTCGATCCCGGCCGGCGCGGTGGTCGGCATCTGCGGCCGATCCGGCAGCGGCAAGTCGATGCTCCTGCGGCTGCTGCTGCGGCTCGACGAGCCGTCGTCCGGCGCGATCACCGTGGGCGGCGTCGACCTCCGGCGGATCCCGCCCGAGGAGCTCCCGCGGCTCTTCGGTGTGGTGGGCCAGTCGGCGCGGCTGTTCGAGCGGAGCATCGGGGAGAACCTCGCGCTCGGGCTCGAGCCTCCGCCGCCCGAGGACCGCATGCGGGAGGCGCTCCGCCAGGTGGAGCTCGATGAGCTCGCGGGGGTGCCGGGGGCGCCTGGCGCACCGCCGACGATGGCGGCGCCCGCGGACGCGGCGGCGCCCGCGGACGCGGGGCCCTCGGGCGCCGCTCGGGGGGCGGCGCGCGGCCTTGCGACCGAGGTGCGCGCCTCGCCGCCGAGCCTGTCGGGCGGCGAGGCGCGACGGCTGCTGCTCGCGCGGGTGCTGCTGCGCGAGCCGCGCGTGTTCGTGCTGGATGAGCCGGAGGCGGGCCTGCCGGGCGCGACCGCCGAGGCGCTCCTCCGCACCGCGTGCGAGGTCGCCGGCGGGCGCACGGCGGTCGTGGTGACCCACGCGCCGCACCTCCTCCGGTCGACGTTCAACGTGCTGCTCGACGGCGGCAAGGTCGCGGCGGTGGGCACGCACGAGTCGCTGCGCGAGCGCTCGCCGCTCTACCGATCGCTCCTGGCGGACGCGCTGCAGCGATCCGCGGTGAGGGCGGCGCTCCAGTAACGCGTACCCCGAGGACGAGTCGGCGACGCCGGATCAGTTCGTGGTGGGGCCACCGTACCAGATGATGTCGGTGTTCCCGTCATGGTCGAAATCTCCGCACACGTTGTGGTATTGGCCGTTCACCGTCTCCGTGAGGTGCGTGAACCCGCCGGTTCCGTCGGACGACCAGATCCCGTCGCTGGCGCTCCCACCCTGCGCCGCCGTCTCGGCGCCATCGATGTCCCGACCCTCGTCCTGTGGGGAGAGAGCGATCAGATCGTCGACGTGGAGTACGGCCGCGCCTACGCCGACGCGATCCCCACCGCCCGATTCCAGCTGCTCACCGGAACCGGTCACGTCCCGCAGATCGAGACCCCGCGGCTCCTCCTGGGGCCGATCTGGACGTTCGCCGCCAGCCACGCGACCCGCTGAAGTAGACGCTCCGCCGATCGCGTCGAGGCGTTCTCGTGACCGGTAGACAATGGGTGGTGTACCAGGCTCACGTCCGCTCCGAAAGGCACGAACCCGTTATATCGAGCTCCCGCTCCCGCGCCTGGCGCGCACCGGGGTCACCGGCGCGGCTGTCCGGGGATGAACCAGGGGTACGATGCCGACCCGCGCCTTGGCTCAGCGCTGGTCGTACTCGTCGTGGCGGCGGAACCAGACGCCCGTCTCGTTGCGCCCTTTGGGTGCGCGGTCGAGCCACTGGTACATGCCCCAGAGACTGTCCAGTCCGCGCGCATAGGCGGAATAGGTGTGATAGAGGACGCCGTCCTCGAGCACGAACGCGCTCAGGCCCGGCCTGTCGAGCGAGTAGGTCGGCGCGTCGGTCCCGGTCATGGCCGCGGACTGGGCGACGGGCAGCGGGACCGGTGTCGCGTCCATCGCGTGGCCGCCGCGCTGGAAGTTGTATTGGACGGTCCCATCGCGCTGTTGCTCCTCGGTGAACGCGACGTTGAAGTCGAAGTTGAAGCCGCTGTCGCCCGAGGACGCCCAGGGAAACGTCCACCCCATCCGCCGCTTGTACGCCAAGAGCTTCGCGAGCGGCGCCCGCGACACCGCCGAAAGCGTGACGTCGTGGTTCGCCAGGTGGACGGCGATGCCGTTGAACCCGTCCGCGATCGCCGAGCAGGACACACAACCCGCCTTGTAGTCGGGCCCGAACATGAAATGGTAGACGAGGAGCTGCGAGCGCCCCCGGAAGAGGTCTGCCAGCGAGGCGCCGCCTTCCTCGGTCTCGAATCGGTACTCCTTGTCGACCCGGACCCACGGCAGCTCCTGACGTTGCCGCGAAAGCTCGTCGCTGCGCCGCGTGAGCTCCTTCTCCGCCTTGAGCAGCTCGAGCCGCGCGGCCAGCCACTCGTCACGTGTCCCGGTGATGTGTGTCGTCATCGCCCTTCTCTCCCTGACGTGTCCATCGTCGTTCGTACCGTTCTCGATACGACGTGCTGCTTGGTGGTCGTGAGATATGTAGGACCGGACATCGAGCCGTGGGAGTAACAAGTGTGTCGGGATTCCGATGGCCTCGCGAATGACGGCCGCGGCGCGTGCGCTCGCGTCGGGTCCCTCGGCGCGTTGAAGCGGGTCGCCCGCCGGCTGTGGAGTGAACGCGGCTCCTTCGATGCGTGGATAAGTTGTTGATACAGCGTCGCTTTTCCAGGAGGGAGAACCTATGTAAACGATGCGTGGCGATGCTCGAGCGTGTAAAGCATGTGTTAAGATGTATGAATAAGGCGCGTCGCCGGATGCGATCCGCCACGGAATGCTTCAAGCTCGTCCCCGGGTACGACGGAGCGCCGCAGCCGTTTGCGTAGCTCAAGCGTGCCCTGTTGCACGAGCGCTTGCGTGAGCCTCGAATGACGAAGCTAGATAGCTGGTCATCCGTTCGAGGGCGCTGGAAGGGCGATGCGAGGCGGGCTGAGCCGCTCCAGCTCCGGACTCCTGTGGCTCTCGGTGGATGGACGTCGTTTGCGGCGCGCGGCGCGCAGTGCATCAGCGCGTCGGGGCAACATCCCGGCATTCCGTGGTGCAGGTGTGGCGACCTCCGGGTCGCCCGGATACGTGAAAGGCAAGGAAAACGATGAACTTCATGCGTTTTGGTGTTTGCGGAGCTCTGATTGCTGGCGCGGCCCTCATGCTGCCTGCTTGCGCGGCCGATATGGACGGCGGCGAGTCCTCCGAGATCGCGAGAACTTTCGTGGAGGGCGACGATCTGACGGAGCTCGAGAGCGCGCAAGAGCTCCTTGGGACGTCGTCGGAAGCGCTGACGTCCTTCTCGTTCGTTGAGTCGTGCTCCGATTCTATTATCGATCTTTACGCGGATGGCAGGGTGGGCGTGCCTTACGCATACTGCCAGCGGCGCAACGGCACCTGGAGGGCCACTTCGTGGGGCCCCGGGTACTGCGGCGGGGACTTGGCGAACTGTGACGGGTACATCCGCTGCGGGAGCTGCTGACAGCACCTCCCGACCCTGGCGGCCGCGGCCGTGCCCGCGCCGATCTCGCGATGCCGGGGTAGCGCCCTGGTAGCTCCGGCGCGCTCGCGCTCCATGTGAGCTCGACGCGCCGTGGATACCTGCCGGCGCTTGCCCCGGCAATCCCCGCCCCACCATGCCTTCCGGGCATGCCAACGACTTCCCTCACCCGCGGCCGTGCTTCCATCCGCTCGGGATCAGGGGGCGCTCGCCTTCGCCCTGACCTTGCGCTCGGCGACCCGCCACCCGCGGGCGGTGCGCTGCACGACTCCGGCGGCGCCGGCGCGCCGCCTTCGCCGCCCCGAGCTCGCACAGGGCGAGCGTGGTGCCGGCCTGCCGCGCGATCGAGAACCCGTCGAACGAGGCGCGCCCGGTGAACGGGTCGACGATGTAGCGGAACATGCCCTGTGGGCGCTATGGGGGCACCACGAGCTGCGCGGGCGTCATGAAGCAGCGATGGCTCTGGCGCTGAGCGCCATGGCTATCGCCGAGCGCGCTGACGATCCTGGCATGCGGGTGATCGCGTCCATCCAGGTTGGCCAATGCTTGTATTTCGCAGGCCGATGGGCCGAAGCGCGGGTACACCTCGAGCGCGCCCTCGCGCTGTTCGACCCCGACGCGCATCGGCAGCATGCGTCCCGCCGAGCACATGAAGCACCTCGACAGCGAACGCTGAGGCAGCGTCCGCCGCTAGCGCTGAACGCCGGAGAATCCCTTCCGTCCTGGGGCCCAGTAGGCGATGTTGGTGACCTGTTTCGCGGAGATGCCTGCTCGCCGTACCGCCTTGTAGAGGCGCTGGATCGACGAAGGCTTTCCGGTGAAGACGCATCGCGTCTGCGGCGCAGCGCGGAGCGCTCCCGTGAGGTCTCTCTCGATGCGATCGAGGTGACGATCCTGCGGCTCGCGCGTGGTCAGCGTCACGCCGTTCGTGACGCCGATCCGCTCGAGTGCGATGCGCGAGGCTTCGGCGGATTCCACCTCGAACGAGAACGCAACCTCTCGCAGTCCCTCCGGCGTCGCTCGGATCGCGGCCGCGGTGCCGAATGAGGTTTCGTCGCCGAAGAAGATCATCGGCCGATTCACGGCGTCGAGGTCCAGCGCCGAACGCGGGCCGATCAGGAAGAGCTGCTCTCCGCTGGTCGCCGAAGCGAGCCAGTTCGACGCGATGCCGTTGCCGTGGACGTGGCCAAGAAAGGTGACGGTCCCTGTTCGTGGATCGAACGAGAGCGGCGTGTACGCGCGTGATTCCCAGCCCGCGAAGGCGATCTGGATCATGTCTCCTGCCGTCCAGGTCCGGTTCTTTAGATCCTCGCCGGCGAGGGGGACGAGTCGGAAACGCTCGCCGACGGACTCGACCTTGCGGACGTTTGCTTCGCGAGCGACGAGCTTGTTGAACGCGGTCTGGACGACTCCGAACGGAGTCGCTGTCGATCGGCTGGTCACGGCGAGGGATCTCCGGGAGAGGTGACGGACGAAGGCGTCGAGGCGTTGACCGCGCCTTCGGTCGCCTCGATCTCGATCGTGGTTGGCGAGAGCGGGCGAGAGACGCACGCCAGAATGACGCCCTGCGCGGCGTCGAGGCCGGATGGCGGCTCGGCCTCCGTCGTCGCCGGCAGCGCGTACCCCTCGGCCGTGAGCCCCCGGGTGATAGCCGAGATCGATCAGCCGACGGGCGACGCTCGGGAACGCGCCGAGGATCCCGCCGAGCAGACGAAGCATCGCCGCCTTCGCGCCGGGCGCTTTGCTCCGCGTCACATGCTGCGCCGCCAGGCCCATCAGATCCGGTGCGTCTTCGATGCGCGTCGACGAACGCCAGAGCTTCGACGCCTGCACCGCTGCCAGCCTTCGGCGGAGGCAGGGCGGGCGGCAGCGCGAAGGCGATCCGCGTCGGCGAGTCCACGCGCACGAAGCCTCGGCGACCACCCACGACGGTGGTGTGCGGGACTCCGTCGTCGTCGCGAAATCCGAAGCCGGCGACGGGCGCGTGGTCCAGGACGCGTCGACATCCTTCGTCGAGCGCGTCGAGCTGCTTCATCCAGAGGGTTGGACTCGGCGTGCCGAAGGCACGAGTGTCAATCGACGTGTACAGCATGGCTGTACGCGAGGATGGCTGCCACGAACCGCTTGATTTTTGGACCGTATTTGCTCATTCTACCCGTCCAGAGGACGTCCCTCGCCTCGCGCAGCTCTTGCCTGCGGGCGACGTGGTCAGAAAAGTTCGACTTCACCGATCCCATTCACCGATCGCACGTCGCCTCTGCAATCCGAAGCTCGAAGCCTTTTGCTTTGATCCAACGGGAACGAGAGCTAAACCTTCTCTCTCACCATCCCCGTGAACCATGAAACTTCGACTCTCAAGCTTCATCACGCCAGCAATCGTCGCCATCCTGTCACCGCTTGCAGGCTGCAGCGACACCCCTGACGACACCGGCGGTGGGGGCACCGGCGGTGGGGGCACCGGCGGCTCGGATGCCGGAAGCACGAGCGGTAGTGCATCTACCTCGAGCGGGGTCGGGTCCGGCGGTTCGGGCGGGGCTGGCTCGACCAGCGTGAGCACCAGTGGCGTCGGCGGCTCGACCGGCAGTGGCAGCGGGGTCGAACCAACGTTCGAGACGGTGAAGTTCGTCATCGAGAACGTTACTTGTTTCGGGGCGGGCTGCCATAACGACGAGATGAACCGCCTGGACTTGCAGCTGGACGGAGAGCTGCACACGAGGCTGACCTCGCACATGACTGAAGATTGCGGCCCGCTCGTCAATACCGGCAATCCGCAAGAGAGCGCTCTCATCAAGATCCTGAAGGGGCCGTGCGGCTCAACTCCGCGGATGCCTCTTGAGTGCGTCAACGATGGGGACGCCAAGTGCGTACCCGACGACTACATCCAGGCGATGACGCAGTGGATCGCCGACGGCGCGAATGAGTAGCAGGGCCTGGCGATTTCTTGGTACCCGCCCGGGTGCCCCGATTGAGGTCTGCCCGCAGGTCCCGCTGCTTCAGCAAATTCCCCGTATTTTAAGAGCAAGGCGCATGCCGGTACTGGACCGGGCATTGCTGCCCTCCCGTGCCGTTCTGCAGCGCCCCGTCCGGCTTCGTTCAGCCCGACGTTTGCGCGGGCGTGACGCGTCTCCGTACACGTACGCCCTGGGTCGCGCGCGCGCAAACGCCTGCTGGTTTGCCGATACGCTCTGGTGTCGGAGGATAGCCCCGCGACTCATGGGATGGTCTACTGCGTTGCAAGCGCGGCTGCCGGGTATGCGGTATGATCAGATCCGGGCATGTTCACGATGTTCGTCTCGAAGGCCCAGCTGCCACCCGGCGGAATCTGGACTGTGCCGCTGGCGATCGCCACGCCGAGCGGACGCCCGACGCGATTGACCGAGAAGACCGTGGTGGAGGGATTGCTCACCGCCACGTCGAGTCCGTTGAGGAGCGTGCCCGTGTACGCCGTGCCGGCGCCACCAGTCACGGCCTTCACCTGGCTGATGGTGAGGCCATCGATGGGAACGACGTCGAGGGCAAAGTAAGGGCACCGGTAGACGACGTATCCCACGTCTTCGATCACGATGTCCGAGGGCAAGTCCAGCACCGCGGCCATGGTCACGTCACCTGGACCGACGCACGCAGCGATGGCGCCCGAGCCATCCGTGAGTCGATAGAAATGCTGAGTAAGCAACCCGTTGATCCCAGCTGCCAGGGACTGCTGGGTCTTGTCGTAGAGCTCAACTGAAACGGCAGCGCTGCAGGCCGGGATATCCCCGTCGTTCCTCAAGGCGGCGTAGAGCTCGGTGTTGGTTGGTCCTTTGCGAAGAGTCAGCGCGATGACGTTGAGCACGCCGTTTCCGCCGGGGACCGCCATGATGGTGAGGTCTTCCGGAACGATGAGCGCGTCGTCACCGGTGTCCCCGCCCACCCCGGCACCGTCACTCGCTCCGCCGCCGCCGGTCTGAGTCGGCGCACCCCCGCTGCTGGAGTCCGCTTCGCTCGAACAGGCGAGCGGGAGGAGCACAGCAGCAGGAATGAGGAGACGCTTCGCCGACATCAACATGAGAATAGATGCCCAGCCTATCGCTGTCCGCCATCGTCGGGCAGCACGGAGTCTCGAAGTGAGGCACATCATGAATAGCAGCCATTTCGTGGCGCCCGCGGTCGCCGACAACGCACAAACGCAAAGACCGCTCCGGCAAGGAGAGGTCTTTGGATCCGAGCTCGTCCGAGTGTTCAGGACCTCGCTCCGGGAGTGCTCAGGCTTTGAGCTTTGTGAACCCGCCCGGATTGTGGATCGTGGCGCCGGCGACCTTGCCCTTGCCACCGATGAAGTCTTCCGTCTTGTCGGAATAGCCGAAGTGGGTCACTTCCTCGGAGCCACCCTTCGCAGGGAAGCCATCCGGACCTGCCTTCACGCCCATGGCGTTCATGATGTTGCAGAAGTACTTGTTGACCGGCGCGTTGGCGATCTTCGGATCGGTCCCGGTGCCTTGATTGATACCGTTGACCTGGCCGGAACCGCTGGCGCACTGCGACATGCTGTTGCCGTTCGTCGGGGTCGACGAGGGGTCGACGTTGATGATCTGACCGGTCTTGAAGTAACCGCCGGCGCTACCGGCTTGAATGATCGGCGCGTTGTTGAGGTTGTGCGCGTTGCCGTCCGACATCTCGTTGAACCAGATAGCGGCGCTGCTGTCGAGGAGCGTCGACCCGTTCCCCATGGGGATGCTGTCGAGCATTCCGACGAGGTTCGCGAACTTCTGCGCGTAATATTGGTCAACCTTCAGGAGCCACTCGAGCGCGTTGGGCAAGCAGCTGCCCGTCATGCCTGCATTGTCGAGGCGGTGCGAGAGGGAATGCGACTCCATGGTGATGCCGAGCCCCTTGAAATTGTAATTCCCCGGGTACTTCAGGAAAATGATGGGGTTGGCGTTGCAGGCGGCCGCGAGCGCTGCGATGGCCGAATAGATATCCGCTCCATCCAGGTCGCCGGCGACCTTGGTCGTGAGGACGTCGACGCCCAGGCCACCCGTCGACGCCTTGGAGGCGTTCGCCGACGTCGCGCCGAGCATCACGCCGAGCTCCTCGTTGCACTGCGCTGAAGCCACCACGGTCCCTGTCGAGTGGAGGAGCTCCTTCCAGGCTGCGAGCTTCCGCTTGTCGGCGCTGCTCATGTCGAACCGCTCGAGCGTTTCCAGATCGTCCTTCACGAGGTCGAGGACGCTCTTGCCGCGCATCGCAGCGTAGGTGTCCGGAGACGTCGGCTCCCCCGCCGTGAAGAGGCCCGTGAGGCTGCTGAAGGCCTGCTGCGCGTTGATGCCCTTGTACATGGTCTCGGCGGCGGAGTAGGAGATCGCCGACTGAGCGCTGTCATTCTGACCAGCCGTGTTCAAGAGCAACGGAGTGCCATTCGGGCTGAGCTGCTGGGCCATGACGTGATCCAGCGAAGGACCGACAGGCTTTGCGTTGAACTTCGTCGCCTGGTCGAAGCTGAACGGGTCGTTGCTGTTCGGGGTGACCGGCTGGCAGGTGAAGAGCGACCCCACGATCTGCGTGTGTGAGTCGTTCCCCTGTCCACGCGTCATGTTGGCGGTCCACTCGTTCATCGTGCGGATGCCGCGCGGCATGAGGAGCTTCTTCGCGTAGGGGGCGAGGGCCGCGAGGCTCGTCGGCGTGAGGTCAGCCGCCGTGAGCTCGCCGTTGGTCGTCTCGGGGAACCACTTGTTCGTCACGCACCCGTAGTGCGTGAACATCACGATGAGCGCTTTCCCAGATGCAGGGGTGTCGCCCTTTGCGCTGCGTTCCCACACGGAGCTGAGGAACGGCGCAGCCAGGACAGCTCCGCCCATACCACGAAGGAAGATTCTTCGGTTCACTTGCTTGCTCATGGTCAACATTCCTCAGCTTTCACGGCGTTTCGCGGACTCGAACGCGGAACGAATCCGCTTGCGTGAGATCGGCCAGCAGGTTGAGAATGCTGTAGCCGCTCTGAGACAGCTTGGCGTCGAGCATATCGACGACGCATTTGTCTTTCCCGTTCGGAGCCCGCCCGAAGGCATACGAGATCCACGCCTGGGCGTAGAGCTGCTTGGCTTTCTGGATCTGAGTGATTTCCTGCATGAGCTGCGCGGGAGAGGAGATCTCCTTCACGTTGCCGTCGCCGAAGTCGATGGTGTTCGTCGTGACGCTCGCGTCGATCGCGCCACCAAGAGGATCGGTCGTCTGCAGCTTCCCGATGCCGTCGAAGCCCTCCATCACGAATCCCGGCGGATTGATGATCGCGTGGCAGCCTGCGCAGGCAGCAGGCTTCGTCAGCTCTTCGACGCGCGCGCGTTCCGTCTTGAAGTCGCCCTGAACGGTCATCATGGTGGCGCCGGGAATGGGCGGACCCGGATTGACACCGAGCATGTACACCGAGATGAACGCGCCTCGCAGGATCGGGCTCGTGGCCTTGAAGCCCGAGTAAGAGCTCAAGAACCCGGCGCGAGTCAGGAAGCCCGGCCGCTCGTTGGCGTCCAGCTCCACCTTGGTCAGCTCGGTGCCGTACGCCGAAGGGTCGAGCCCATAGATCGCCGCGTTGTCCTTGTTGACGAAGGCGATATTGCTGAGGAGCAGGTCCTTGTACGAGCCGCCCCCGAACGCCACCTCTTCGAAGAAGGCGTCGAGCTCAGCCTGAAAGCTGGGCTTGGCATCCGCGGAGTACAGCGGATACGTCTCGGGGTCGTGATCCATCTTCCACCAGTGGGCGTTCCCGTTGTCCATCTGCGCCCAGTTGCGGTGGAACGCTGTCACGAGCGGCCCGGTCTTCTCGCGCACAGCGATCATTCGCTGCGCCTGGGCCAGAATCTGCTCCTTGGTCTGGAGCTCGTTGTTGTCGGCCGCCGCGTTCAGCATGTCATCCGGAACGGAGCCCCAGAGCAAGTACGAGAGCCTCGTCGCCACTTCGTGGCTGGAGAGCTGTAGGCCCTTACCCGACGGATCCTGGGTGGTCGTCAGCTCGGGGAGCATGAGGAACGAGGGCGACACGAGGAAGGCGAGCAACGTCGTCTCGGCAACCTCGTCGGGCGTTCCTGCCGGCGTCGTCTGGCCCAGCTTCAGGAATCGCGCCACCTCCGCATCGGTCAGCGGGCGACGGAACGCCTTGCGGCCGAAGGTCTTGATGGTCTGCTCCAGGCAACCGCTCGCCGCAGGGTCGCAGCTGATGAACTTGGACTTGTTCGGCCCAGCCATCACTGCTTTGGCGATCTCCGCGGCAGCATCTTGATAGAATTGCCACGCGGTAGGGTCCATCGGGCCGTCGGAATCGTCGACGAGCATCTCGGACGGCGGCTTGTTGTCGGCACCCACGCCGGTGACGCCGAGGAGGTCCCGCACCGTGTTGTCGTACTGCCGGTTCAGCAGGCGCGGGAGCTGGGTCGTCATCGGGATGCCGGGGATGCAGACCTCCGGGGGCCCATTGTCGATGCCCCCGCTATCACCCCCCGCCGTGCCGCCGCCGGAGGTCTCCTCACCGTCCGCGATGGTGCCGGTGCAGCCAGCGAAGAAGGATGTTGAGGTTAGAAAAGTCGTCGTACCGATGTACGAGAGGTGTCTTAATGTTCGCATGCGCATGCGCCTCCTATTCCCGATGCGTGTCGAAGTGATCACGGGAGGCAACCAAATCGATCTCGCGCGCCGTGCCTCCGCTCAGCGAGGCGGCGGCACGCCAAAGGCCTTTGTGTGAACGTTCACGAAGAAGCTGTGTGACAAGCTTCGCTCGCGCGACCCAGCCATGCCGGGTAGCGCCACCACGAGCGAAGCGTGGATACCGAGCGGACTCTTGCGCGCATCAGGGAGTACCCGACGGGTGCTCGTTCGGCCGCGGAAGGCCGGCGTTTCCGGCGCGAACGCGCTTCCCTCACGAGTCCAGTACATCCGAAAAGGTACAGTTGGGCCATTCTGATGTTGAATCGTTCGTGGACGACGCGCTGCGCGACCGTGGACGACGCGCTGCGCGACCGTGGACGACGCGGACGACGCGCTGCGCGGCCCGAGGTAGGGCTCGCTCTCGGCGCCGAGATATGCGTCATCCAGGCAAGCGCGGAGGAGGGCCCCCACGACATCTTCTGCGTCCCCGTACCGGACGAGTGCTCGCCGTCTCCGGACAGCAGCTGCGATTGCGTGCTTGAGAGCTCCGGCATCCGCGACTGCGCTGAAAGTTGCAGCATCCGTTCATGGGCCGGGTCCATCGCGGCAGGATCGGTGCGGCGCCGCAGGCTGTGGCGTGAAGGCGGTCCCTTCGATACATGGCTAAGCTGGTGATACGGCGTCACTTCTCGAGGAGGGACGCGGATCGAACAAGGAACGTTCTGTCACCCGAGGTGAGCGTGGCGATTCGACCGCGACATCCTGGAATCGTTTTACTCTCCCTTCCTCCGATGACCCTCGACAGCGAGGACTACATCCCTCGGAAGCGGGGCCGACTCGGCCTGAGACCCGCTGGCTGGCCCATGCCACGGAATTGTTCAGCGCCGCTGGAGGCCGCGAGCCGCTCTCCACCGCGTCGCCGCGCGTCGCTGCGGGCTCTGGCCTACCCCAAGGCATCTATACCGCAGGGGTGGTTCACGGTAGTCAAAATATTCATCGCCGATTTTCAACGCAATGGCGGATCCCTGTGATAGCAGTGGCCACGAGCGTCCAAGCTCAACTATGGAGAATGACATGAACGAACAATCTCGTAACAAGATCGTTGCACAGGGGATGACCGGCCTGCTCATGAAGGGGCTCGTGTCGCTCTCTGCCTCCCTCGCGGTCCTCGGTGCCGCCGGCGCGGCCGAGGCCGCGCTCTTCGTCGATTACTGGGGTGACAACCTGTTCCTGGGCCTCGCCTACCACCGGGTCGGGTGCCTCACGAACGACGTCACGATCGTCAGCAACCAGGACTATGACGGGTTCACCAGCACCCGCTTTTGCTTCGACGGACAGCCCTGGAACGCGCCGGGCAACGCCGGCCACACGTACCTCGGGTCGAACGGGACGTCCGGCGCGGCGCAGCTCAACGCCTGCGGCACGCAGGCGAACAACAAGTATGGCACGCCGAACTATGCGGCACGCTCGAACACGTGCAGCTACAACGTCCTGACCAATTGTAACAGCGATTGCTGGATTCGCGAGTTCTCTCGCTGCCAGGGGATGCAGATTGCGATCGCGAGCCCCTGTCTCTAGCCGCGGCATCGCGGCGACGCTCGTCGCGCTGGCGCTCGCCGGCGCGGCGGCGGCGCTCCTCGTGTGGCCGGGCCGAGGGGATCCCCCGCGCCCGCCGTCCGCCGAGTCGCCCGACATCGCCGCGCCGGGGCCCGGCGCCGCGCCGCAACCCGGCGGGGCGCCGCAAGCCGGCGCGGGGCAGGCCGCCCGCTCCATCTCGGACACCGAGGCGGCGGGCGGCCGCCGCCGGGCGGCGCAGGCGCCCGAGCCATCGCCTGCCCGCGAGCGCGCGTCGATCGAGCGCGTGCCGTCGGCGCGCGGGATCGTGCCGGAGCCGGAGCCCGAGCCGCTGCCGGACGGCGACCGCGGCGCGACGATCTACGCCGCGGCGATCAGGGCAGGCGACAAGAACCCCGGTGAGAAGGCGTTCCGCGCCGACTCGGAGGCGTTCTTCGAGCACAACCTGGGGATGGCCGAGGAGAAGGCGGCGCGCGAGGGCATCACGCTGGCGGAGCTGCAGGAGCTCACCTATCTCGGGAATCTCGCCATGCACCTGATGCGCTGGGAGGCGGTCGCAGAGGTGCTGGGGCACGACGTGCCCGCCGAGGCGCGCGAGCGCGCCGAGAAGCTCATCTTCTCGGCGAGCGACGAGCTCAAGGCGACGATCCGCCTGCAGGTCGCCGAGGGGAAGCCCGCCGAGGCGCGGTGGGCGACCATTCGAGCGATCGAGGCGCGGCTCGTCGACGAGTACCGAGCCGTCACGGGGCTCTCTCCAGAGCAGCTCGATGCGCTCCTCGCGCTGCCGTACGCGGCCGGCCAGGGTGCCGGCGACCGCTGAGGCGCCGCTCGGCAACGCCTGCGGACCCGGCGACCCTCGCCGCGCTCCCGGGCTGACGCCCCGCAGGCCGTGGGGTGAACTCAAGGAATTTTCTGTCACCTCGAGCGAGGCGGTACGAGCCGGGGGAGCTCGAGCGGCTCGCACCTCGGCAGGGGATCATCTCCTCCAGGTAGAAGCGCCGCGCGAGCTCGGGGCCGTCGCCGTCCACCTGGTCGAGCTCGGGGCCGCCGCCGGCGAGCTCCTCGAGCGCGGGCTCGGCGCCACGGCCCCAGGGTTCGGCGGCGTCGCCGGCCGCCTCTCCTCGTATCGGCGGCCTCCTGGGTGGCCTGCTCATCGGCGCCGGCGGGCTTTCGTTCGCGATGGTGGTGTGCGGCGCGGCGTACCTCCTCATCACGATGCTGCCCGCCGTGGACAGGCACCGCGATCCTCGACACGGAGCTGGGTAGGTGTGAGCTGTGTTGCATGGTGGTGTGGCTCTCCACATCCATGCTCATTCCCGAACACCTGAGATTATCTCTTATGCCCTTGACAGCACGGTCCTTCGTGCGTTGTCATCCGCGCCTGGGGGCAAGCATGTTGCTTGGGATGCTTGCCGGTCTGGATCGTCTGGATCCAACCGGCACGTGGTTCGATCGTCGCGATCGACACATGCGCTGTATCGGGGCCGGGCTGCTCGCAGGGCTCGCGTCCCTGAACTCGGCATCGTGCTCGACGACGGCGATCGAACGCCCCGAGAACGCGGTCGTCATCGGGGCACTCCTGCCCTTCACCGGCAGCGAGTCGGCCATCGGACGCAACCTCGAACAGGCCATGTTGCTCGCGGTCGACGATCTGAACGCCGCGGGTGGGCTCGACGGGAGGCCGTTCGACATCCGGAGCCGAGACAGCCACTCCAGCCCGAAGCGTGGGTTCGACGAGCTGCTCGCCCTGCTTTACACGGATCAGGTCGCCTACCTGGTGGGACCCGAGGAGAACGAGCTCGCCCGAGAGATCGTGCGGGACGTGAAGGAACTCGACGTGTTTCACATGCAGCCGGGGTATGCCGCGCCCACCATCGTGCGCAGCGAGACGAGGGGAGGCCGGATGCGGCTCGCCCCCACCTCGCTCGACGTCGGTTGCGCGCTGGCGAGGCTCGCTGTCCAGGAGGACATCGACACGGTGAACAGCCTCGCCTCGCGGGACGACTACAACGCCAGCGTCAGCAGCGCGTTCTCGACCCAGTTCGCGCTGCTCGGGGGCAGGATCCTCCCGTCGGTGACGTTCACGTCAGGCGAGCAGACGTATACGAACAAGATCGAGTCCACGTTCGCATCGCACGCCGAGCGCACGCTCCTCGCCGCCTACCCCGCCAGCGCCGCGACCATCGTGACCGAGTGGACCGTCTCCGGACGCCCGGGCACCTGGTTCCTCGGTCCGGCGCTGCGCACCGACGTGCTCCTCGCCAACATCCCGACGGGCTGCCTCGACGGATATTTCGGGGTCTCGCCGTCGCTCAGCCTGCGGAGCGAGTGCGCTGTCGCGGGCGTGGCCGAGGAGACGGTCGCCTGCACGACCGGGAACGCGGCCGCCTTCATCGACCACTTCTCGCGCCGGTGGAACGGCCAAGCGCCGCTGCCTGCAGCGCACTTCTATTACGACGGTGTCGTCCTCATCGCGATGGGCCTCGTGTACGCCCAGGCGACGAGCGGCGCGATCCCTGTGTCCGGAAACGAGCTGCAGAAGATCGTTCACGAGCTCAACAGCCCCGACAACGAGGCGGCCTCGTGGCGGGATATGGAGGCGGCGATGGCCAAGCTCCGCGCGGGGATCCCTCTCCGGTACGTCGGGGCAGCCGCAGAGTACGAGTTCAACGAGTACGGGGCGAACATCCACCATTTCATGCAAAGGTGGACCATAGACGGCGACGCCTTCGTCGATCGAACCCCCGTCTCCGTGGCGTGCAACGCCGATGAATGATCTCGCCGCGAGCGAGGCTCTCACGCAAGAACGATTCTCCCGCAGGGCGCCGCGTGCGACAGGACCTGACAGGAACAACGAGGGGTCTCATGAGAGGCTTGGACGATGTTGGATGACGGCCTTGGGGCTCATGCTGATGACGGCGCGCCAGGGCCGCATCAAGGCCACGCACGTCCAGCGGCAGTACTACGAGGGGTACCTCGTGCCCTACATCCTCTACGGCATCAAGAGCATCGGCCTGGAGGCGACCAAGGCGATCCTCGCTCCGCAGATGATCGGCGACGACCGGGTCAACCTCGGCCTCGACGTGGTCCCGGGCGCTGCCGACGACGGGCGCGAGGTCGTCCGGCTGGCCGGCGCGGCGGAGCGGCGTCTTAGATAAGTATCTATCGAAGTCGCTGCCACCTGGCCAGTGCTCCACCCCCTCCACGCCCGACGGTCTGCGCGAGCCGGCTTGGCCCCGACCAGCGCTGATGTGGGCGATCGCGGTGACGCACGGCACCAGAAGAGGCTTGCCAACCTCGTCCTCCATCGGGGCGCGAGGGGAGCCGCAGTCGGACCGATTGGTATTGACATTGCAATTGTGAGCGTTCACATTGACCTCGGGGCTCGTCCTTTGGGGCTGAACCCTGCACGGCTCGTCGTGCGCACCCGGCGGAGCTACTCGCCGCCGGGATCTGCGGCCAGAGGGCACATCCCCGAGCTGGAGAGGGCGCCTGCGAAGGTTCCGCCGGCGCAGAGCTCGACATGCCAGCCGCGTCGCGCGGTAGGACATGACCATGAGAAAACACAGCGCTTTCATCGCGGCGATGATCCTGAGCGGGTCTCTGCCCATCTCCTGCGCAAAGGACGAGCAGGTATCGCCCCTGGAATATCCCCTGACCATCGAGGCGAAGGGAGACGGGACGACCGATCCTCCGCCTGGGACCTACCTGCACAGGGCCGGCACCGTGGTGACCGTGACCGCCAGACCCGCGCCGAGCGCCGACTTCGCGGGATGGAGCGGGGCCGCGAGCGAGGCGGACGACGTCGTGGAGGTCACGGTGGACGGGAACAAGACCGTGACCGCCGCCTTCGAGACCGCGAGCTGGCCGAACGAGCCCCAGTCCACCTACCTCAACCCGATCCTGCCCGGCGATCACCCGGACATGAACATCTATATCGAGGGGGACGATTTCTACATCACCGGCTCCAGCTTCAACATCTCACCCAACGTCGAGATCCTGCACTCACGGGACCTCATCCGCTGGGAGCGCGTGTCGCGCGTCGTCGATCCGGCGTGGCCCGGCCTGGAGGCCTCGAGCTCGGCGGGGGGCGGGACGTGGGGCGGCTTCATCGTCAAGGTCGCCGCCGGCTACCGGGTCTACTTCGCCGTCAACTTCAACCAGTACTTCGC
Organism: Sorangium sp. So ce1128; assembly: GCA_051717205.1. Taxonomy (GTDB): domain Bacteria; phylum Myxococcota_A; class Polyangia; order Polyangiales; family Polyangiaceae; genus Sorangium. The sequence continues at coordinate 9,934,362 of CP181432.1, read as the reverse complement.
GGAGGCCGAAAGCCTGGCGGGGCCCTGGGGAGAGCCAGTCCACGTGGAGCCCGTGGGCCCCTACACGCCGCCCGGAGAGGACCCGGAGCTCGTGTCGTTCGACCGCGGGACCGGCTACGACGACTCGGTGTTCGTCGATGACGACGGGACGACATACCTGGTCGTGAAGGCCGGGCAGTGCAAGTGGAACGGAGGGACGGGCGGCGAGGAGAACAACTTCGGCGTCAACCTCCTCCAGAAGATCGATCCCGAGACCGGGCAGCTCAGCGGCGAGTCGATCGATCTCAGCTTCGTCAACTGGGACGTGGAGAACGGGGGGTGCGGTGATCCCGCGGGCGACCCCGACAGCGCGGTCGAGGCGAACTGGGCCGAGGGGCCCACCATGACGAAGCGCGACGGCTTCTACTATTACTTCGACTCGACCCACACGGGGTGCGGCGGCGAGCAGTACGGGTGGCGCTCGGCCACGCTGAGCAGCGATCCCGACGACTGGACCCCGCTGGGCAGCGTCCTCACGGGAGAGGCCCCGTTCAGCGGCGCGCAGCACAGCACCGCGCCGTTCCAGATCGCCGACGGCACGTGGTGGGTCTTCTCCCACTCGTACGAGTGCGACAACAACCGGCGCGGCCTGGGACGGCAGGGGTTGCTCAGCCAGGTGACCTGGATCGACGACGAGAGCGGCGCCGGAGTCCCGGTCGTGAACGGCCGTCTGGGCGAGCCGGCGCCGGCGCCGGCGCTGCCGCCCAGCGACATCCCGTTCCTGCTGCCCGTCAACGACGAGTTCACCGGGGACAAGCTCGCGCCGGCCTGGACTTTTTACGGCAACATGCCGTCCGATCGCTACTCGGTCACCGACCGCGCCGGGTGGCTCCGGGTCAAGCCAGCGGAGGACGAGACGCGGTGGGTGATCCAGAAGGACGCGCTGCACGCCAAGGCGATGGTCGTGAGGATGGACTTCGCCCCCAAGGCGGAGGGCGACGCGGCTGGCGTTCGCCTGGGCAACGCCGTCCCGGAGCAGGATCTCACGGCGTTTGGGACCTGGGCCAAAGCCATCAGCCAGGAGGTGTCGGTGGCGCGCGTCCGGGCGGACGGTGAAGACAGGATCCGCTTCTCGTTCCGGTCGGTCGTCCCTGTCCTGAACGCCGACGAGAGCGCCTACGAATCGGTGGACGCGACAGAGATCAGCTTCGATGCCCCGGCGCCGGCCGAGCGCACCCTCTGGCTGAAGCTGGTGCACGGCAACGACCACGAGGCCACCGGCTGGTTCAGCACGGACCGTCTGACGTGGACCCAGGTGGGCGAGCCGATCGATATCAGCGCGCTCGAGGACTACGACACGGTCAACACCGGCTGGGTCGGCAGCCAGGCCGGCGTCTTTGCCAGGAGCGCGAGCGCGGACTTCGACCTGTTCACCTACCGCGACGGCTTCACCGCGATCGCGGCCGCGGAGCCGGATCAGGAGTCCGGCACCGAGGTCGTGTCGAGCCAGTCGGCGGGGCCGGTGCTCGGCGGCCTGGAGGAAGGCGACTGGGCCATGTACGGCAGCGTCGATCTGGGCAGCGGCGGCGTGGCGTCGACCGACATCGAGCTGAAGGCCTCCAGCGCGAAGGGCGGCGCGGTCGAGGTCTGGCTCGACCCGCTGGCGGGCGGCCGCCGCGTCGCGACCTGCGACGTCCCCGCCACCGGCGGCTGGGAGACCTGGACGACCGTGACGTGCAAGGTGAGCGCTGCCGGCTCCCACGAGGTCTACGTGAGGGCAAAGGGCGGCTCGGGTGAGCTGCTGCGCCTCGCCTCGCTGCGCTTCGTGCCCGGGAAGAACTGATGAGCGGCCTCGGTCGGACCGAGGCCTACATCACCTTTCAGCAGCGAGGGCAGGCCGGGACGCCCGGGCGCGCCATCATGTGAGCGCTCACGCGGCATCCCTGGGGGAAGCGCTCGCTGTGCCCTGGATGGGTCGTCATGCCCCGGGACGCTGGAGACACCAGAAGACGCCAGAAGACGCCAGAAGACGCCGAGAGCAACGAGCTCACGGCGCCTCCTGTCTGCTCGGTCCTCCTCGCGCTGAGATGCCGAGGAAGGCCGTCCTATGCCTTGCCCGAGACCTTGTCCCAGGCGTGGCGCACCGCGGCCTTCATGTGCTCCCAGGTGCCGGGGTTGCGCTCCTCCCACGCCTTGCCCGCTTCCGGCTCGATGCTCGTCCAGTCGTGTCCCTTGAAGTTCTGGGACGTCCCGAGCTGGTAGCCGAACAGGTACGCCGGGGCGACCTGATCGTAGGCATAGCCGTGCCTGGAGTAGGCGCCGGCCTCGTAATGCTTCCGGAAATCGGCGTCGTACTGCTCGTATCCCCTCTTCCCGTTGGTGCGCTCGGCCGCGCCGACCGGCTCGACATGCACCTCCGTGTGGCGCAGCGTCTCGCGGATCTGCTCGGCCCGCTGCGTCACCGCCTTGCTGACGACGACCTCCTCGACGACGCGCGCCTTCTTCGCGACGATGGCCTCCTCGTCTGTCTCGACGAGCTCCACCGTGCCGGACTGGAAGGTGTCGAGCGCCGCCGGCTGAACCGGCCGATCCACCGGGTGCCGCTCGACGTGGACGTGCTCCTCGCGCAGCAGCACCGACTCCTCGACCGGCTTCTCGACCAGGCGGCTCGATACGCGCACGCCGCCGCGGTTCACCTCGCGCTTGCCGACCTGCAGCTCCTCCTCGATCACGGGGACGGCGACCTGCTCCTGCAGGACATCGGCCCGGAGCTCATCGGTCTTCGTGGTCTTCTCGGTCGCGGTCCTGGTCGTCTGCTGGGACTTGCTCAGCTGTTGAGCACGCTGGGACGGGGAAATGGAACGATCGCTGTGATTCATGATGTGACCTCCATCGTTGTGGCCTCTCAGGGCGTTTCACTCCCTCGCGCTGCGCGCGAGGTGGGGTTTGCTGTTCGGGGCCTGAATACCCGGGCCCCTCGGAGACGCCTCAGCCTCCGTCACTTCCGCGCGGCGGCACGCGCTCGACCCGCACTTCCTCGCTCCGGAGCGTCACGTGCTCCGGCGGGCTCATCTCGACGGAGCGGACCCGGGTGATGTGGAGCTCCTCCTTCAACACAAGGCGCTTCTCGACGACGAGCACCTCCTCGACGACCGGCACGATCAGGGTGTCGCCCTCCTGCCGGGTCGCGGGCGGCTCCGTCACCACCTGATTGATGGCGACGCGCTCCACGAAGACGCGCTCGCGCTCGAGCGGCTCCTCGACCGCCTCCACCCGCTCGTTAACCTGCTTGGTGATGCGGACACGGCCAGACTCGATCGTGCGCTTCTTCATCTCGAGCTCCTGCACGACCACAGGCACGGTGAGCTCGTCGACAGTCTCTGCGTTCCCGCCGGGCGGTTCTTGTCTGCTGCTCGAGTTCTGCACAATTCCCCGGTGCGCGCTCCGCGGAGCGCAGTCGGTCCCCTCGCTGACGTGCTCTCTGCGAGCGCTCCCGGACCAAGCATGGTCCGGGCCAAGGGCGGTCACGGGCGCTGGGCGCCGCGTGAAGCGTGTTCGCGCCAGCGCGGGGCGCCTCGCGAGGCATCGCGCCACACGCGACATACGGAGATGTATTTACAAATAGAGGGTTGCCCTGGATGGCGACACCAGAGCCGATGGCCAGAAGGCCACAGGTGAGACAGCAACGCGGTTCAGCTCAGGGCATACCGTGAGTCATCGCCGGGACGGCCCGCTCGCCTGTCCGTGCTGCTCTGCTGGAGTCGCCCGCTCGCGCGGATATCGCAGCTCAGAGAGCCCGGGAGCTGTTCGCTCGAGTCATCCAGCTCACGTGTCGTAGGGCCGCCCGCCTGCACGGCCGGGCAGGCGAGCTGCTCCGCGCTGACCCGCTCGCGCGGATATCGCAGCTCAGAGAGCCCGGGAGCTGTTCGCTCGAGTCATCCGGCTCACGTGTCGTAGGGGCCGCCCGCCTGCACGGCCGGGCGGGCGAGCTGCTCCGCGCTGACCGCGGGACGGGATGCCTCTTCCGGGACGTCCGGCGCGATGCCGAGCGGGCGGCCAGCGAGCCCCCGCGCCAGGTCGACGAGGATGGCCACGGTCCCCCAGGCGAGCGCGAAGGCGACGCCGGCGTCGACGATGGCGCGGTACGGCGGCGACATCTGCCGCACGAGCAGGATGAGCGCCACGATGCCCGCGATGAGCGCCCATGTAGCGATCAGCCGGCGGCGCGTCGCGTGGAAGAGCGCCATGCAGTAGAGCGGCGCCAGCGTCACGTGGAGCGGCCGCCGGTGCTCCGCGAGGTGGAGCGCGCGCGCGACGACCCGCGGCGAGAAGCGCTGCTGAAAGCCGCGATACCCCTCGAAATAGGCGATCACGACCGTCCACGCGGCAAGCAGGATGAGCTGGCCCGTCGTGAGAGCGTGAGTCGTCAGGATGCGAGCCGCCGTCGCCCCGAGGCGATAGATGGCCTCGACCAGGACGGCCACGACGCCGAGGACACCCCACAACACGACGGCGAGGCGGCGCCGCTGCTCGCGCGCGGGCGGCCTCATCGCACCTGCGCCAGGGCGAGGGGCCTCACGAGCCACGACGCGTGCATCGCGCGCGCGGGCAATCGCTTCGGACGGTGCGACAGGCAGCCGGATCGCCGCATGCCCCTCCCATGCTAGGAGAGGTGCGGAGCACGTCAACCGGAACCTCGCGGGCGGGAACGCGTCTGTCGCGTCTGTCGCGTCTGTTGCGTCTGTTGCGTCCGGCGAGTCTGTCGCGTCCGGCGAGTCTGTCGCGTCCGGCGCGTCCGGCGCATCCGGCGCGTCTGTTGCGTCTGTTGCGTCCGGCGCGGACGGCGCGGACGTGATGGAGGTTCGCTCCGGCGGCATCCGGGGGTAGCATCGCCGCCCCATGCCGCTCGCCGACCGCTCCGCGCCGGGCGCTCCGCCCGCCCCGGCGCGGGCCCTCTCGCCCCACCCACACGCGCTGCGGTCGCCGCTCGCCCCCTTCACCGCGCGCCTGCGCGATCTGCTCTCGACCGTGGAGTCGGCGGCGCTCCTCGGCGCTGTCGAGGCGCGCGTGCGTGGGCTCGGCGAGCACCTGCGCTTCGCCTGCCTCGCAGTGCCTTGCGCGGAGGCGCTCGTCGCGCTCGAGATGGAGGCGCTCGGGCGGCTCACGGTCCCCGTCGTCGCGGACGCGGCCAGCTTCCGCGCGTCGGGCGCGGAGTTCCCGCCGAGCGGCACCCCGTTCGCGTACCTGCTCGGCGGCGGCGGCGGGCACGCGGTGGCGCTGTCCGACGGCGACCCGATGATCGCGCCGCTCCGGCCGCTCCTGGCCGCGGCGCCAGCGGCCGCGATCTTCGTGCCGATCCGCGTGGGCGCGGCGACCGTGGGCGGCGCCGCGCTCTTCTCCAGCGGCGCGCCGCTCGGGGGGCGGGAGCTCGACCTGGCCGAGCGGCTCGCCGAGGTCCTCGCGCTCACCGTGGAGTCGTTCCGCACCGAGCGGGTCGTCTTCGAGCTCTTCGCGCGCGCGATGCCGGACCTGCTCGCGCCGGCGCCAGGTCAGGGGGCGGCGGGCGCGGGCCAGCCGGCCCCGGAAGGGGCGGCCGCGCCGCCTACGTCGCTCCGCGCCGCGCTGGAGCGGCACATCCACGCGCTCCGCCTGACGCCCGAGTACCGCCGACGCCTGGAGCTCGCGGCCGTGGTGGGGAGGCTCGCCGAGCGCGGGGAGGCCGAGGCCCGCCTGGCGCTCGACCTGCTCGCGCGGATCGACGCCTACGCGGGCGGCGCGCAGGGGCTGCTCCCGGAGGGGGAAGGGAGCGCGGCGTGAGCGTGCGGGTCGCGCTGGTCGACTCCGGCGTCGACGCCTCGCACCCTGCGCTGCGCGCGGCGGCGCTGCGCCACGTCGCGCTGGTCCGGCGCGGCGGCGCGCACGAGGTAGCGCCGTGCGCGCCGGGAGACGTCAGCGGGCACGGGACCGCGTGCGCGGGCATCGTCCACCGCATGGCGCCCGGGGCCGAGATCACGAGCGTCCGCGCCCTCGGCGACGACGGGCGGTGCTCGCGCGACGGGCTCATCGCGGCGCTGCAGTTCTGCGTCCGCGAGCGCTTCTCCGTGGTCAACCTGAGCCTCGGCATCGACATCCCGAAGGGCGCGCCGCTCCGCCCCGGCGACCACCGCTCCCTGGTCGAGCTCTACGAGGTAGCGGACGCCGCCTACACAGCGCAGGTAGTGCTCGTGGCCGCCGGCCCCAACGCGGCGGCGTTCCGCACCTATCCAGGGCGCTTCAAGTCGCTGATCGGCGTCGGCCGAGGGCCGTTCCAGGACCCGGAGGCGCTCCGGAGCGAGCTCACGCTCGACCACGAGATCCTCGCGCCCGGCGACGAGGTGCTCGCGCCCGCGCCCGGCGGCGGCGAGCAGCGCTGGACCGGCACCTCGTTCGCGGCGCCCCACGTGACCGCGCACGTCGCGCGGATCCGCGCGGCCCGGCCGGAGCTCTCGATCGAGGCGGTGAAGGCGGCGCTGCACGAGCTCGCGCGCAGGGCAGGGAGGCGCGCGGAGGGGAGCGCCACCGCGGAGGAGCCGGAGGAGCGCCGTGCTCCCGCTTGAGCCGCTCGACCGCGTGTCGCCGCTGCCGCGGCTGCTCCGCAGCGCGCCGGCCGACGAGGTCCGCACCGAGATCGCCCGCGTCGAGGCGCTGCTCGGTCCTGCTGGCGGCGAGCCCGGCGCAGGCGACGCGCCGCTCCCCGGCGGCGGCGAACCTGAGACGGGCGACGCGCCGCTCCCCGGCGGCGGCGAACCTGGGACGGGCGACGCGCCGCTCCCCGGCGGGGCGCTCCTCGCGGCGGCGCTCGGGTTCGCGCGCGGCGCGCTCGCGCTGCGCGAGGGCGCGCTGGACGCCGCGGTCCTGCACCTCGACGGGGCCGCCTCCGCGTTCGGCCGCGAAGGCGAGGTCGAAGGCCGGGAGCTCGCCCGGTGCGAGGCGGTGCTCGCGCGCCTGCGCCGCGACGGGCGGTCGGCCTGCGGGGCCGCCGTCGAGGAGCTCGACACAATCGCTGCCGCGGGCGATCCCGGCCGCCGCGCCGCCGTCGTCGCCGGCCACTACCGCGGCGCGGCCGAGCGGCTCCTCGGCGACGCCGCGGCCGCGCAGCGCACGCTGCTGTCGGCGCTGCGCCGGTCGGAGCCGTTCCTCGACGAGCGGGCGCAGATCCTGAACTCGCTCGGCACGCTCTACGTGACCCTCGGGGCCCACGGCGCGGCCGAGGCGCTGCTGGAGCACGCGGCCGAGCTCCACCGCCGCCGCGGCGACGCCGTGGGCGAGGCGATCGCCTGCGGTCAGCTCGGCGCGGCGGCGCTCGGCCTCGGCGCCCTCGAGCGCGCCCGCGCCCCGCTGCAGCGGCAGGAGTGGCTCTGCGCGCGCCTCGGCGACGCGTTCGGCCGCGCGCGGGCGCTGACGTTCCTGTCGGATCTGGCGCTGGAGCTGGGGCGCGCCGACGACGCCCTGGCGCTCGCGACGTCCGCCCGCGACGTGGCCGAGCGCGCCGCGCCGCCGCTCCGGACCTGGATCGCCTACGCGGCGCGGGCGATCGGGCGCGCGCGGCGGGACCTCGCCGATGCCGGCGCCGCGGCGGCGCTCGACGAGGCGGGGGAGATCTTCCGCGAGCTGGGCCATCCGCTCGGGGCGGCGCTCGCCGCCTGGGATCGCGCGTCGGCCGAGGCGCTCGCGCCCGGGGAGCTTCTCCTGGAGCACGCGCCGGTCGACTGGTTCTCCGCGGCGTGGGCGCTCGGCTCGCTGGGCCTGCCCGCGCGGGTGGCCCAGCTCCTCCGCGAGCGGCTGGAGATCGACGAGGGGGTGCCGCGCCCGGCGGGCGGAGCGCCGGCGCCGGCCGGGGAGGCCCGCGAGCGGGCGCTCGCCGCGGCGGCGCAGACAGCGCCGCACGTCGCGGTGCAGCGCGAGGTAGAGCTCGTCTACGATCGGCCCGACGAGCTCGCCGGGATCGCCGCCCGGAGGGCCGCGGCGCACCGCAACCTGGGTCGGCTCGCGGCGCTGACGCTGGCCCCGCCGGGGCTCGTCGTCGCCGCGGTGGCGGCCCCGCGGCTCGGCGCCCGCGGGATCGCGCTCCCGCCCGAGCGCGCGGCGGCGGCGTGCGTCGCCGATCTGCCCGGGATCGCGGTCTGGATCTGGCCGGCAGCGACGGCGCCCGCCGCCGTCGGCCGCGACCTCGGCGAGCTGCGCGCGGCGCTCGGCGAGCTGCCGCGCGCAGCGCTCGCGCTCGCGCCGGCCGGGCGCGTGCTCTGCCCGCCTTTCGCGGGCGACGCCGGCGCCGAGCTGGAGGCGGTCGAGGTAGGCGCGCTGCTCGCGCTGGCCGCGGCGCTCGCGCCGGGCGAGGTGCGCCTGGATCCGCGGCTCGGCTGGGAAGGCGACGCGTGCGCGGGCGTGGAGGCGCTGGGGTTCGCCGTCACGCGTTGACGCAGCTGCCGCCGTCCGCTCGGCGCGGGACGCGTCGGCGCGGTCCCGGCAGCGCGGCCTCGGCTCGTCGGCGGAGATTCCCCTTCCAGATCACGAGGATGGCACAAGTGGTGTCGTGTGCGCGCAACAACACGCGCGCCACTCCCTCCTTCGAGCAGGTGTTATTTCGCGAGCTCGGTCCCACTCGCTGGCTACATGGTTCCGGACAACGGCCGATCAAATAATGTGAGTACGGCGACGTGAGCACGGCCGCGATCGCGCGGCTGTTCTTCTCCTGGCTCACAGGGCGAGCTTGTTGTGGAGCGAGGCGCACCCATGCTACGCCTCGATCCGGTGCGGACCGTGCACGGCACGCAGGGGCAGGGAGGGGCATTCCAATGATGAAGGGTCAGGATGACCGAGAAGAGCTGAGCAGTCTGCGTCAACGTGTCGCCGAGCTGGAGCTCGCGGAGAAAGCCTGGCGCGAGCGCGACCTCGTTCATCTGTCGCTCCTCGACATGCTCCCTCAAAGCATCTACCGGAGTGATCTGGACGGGCGGTGTGTCTTCGCGAACCGCGCGCTCCTCGCGTCGGTGGGGATGTCCATGGAGCAGCTCCGCGGAAAGACGCCGTTCGATATCTACCCGCGCGAGCTGGCCGAGAAGTACAGGCAGGATGACGCCCATCTGTTGAAGACCGGTCAGGCCTTCGAGACGATCGAGGAGCACAGGGTGCCTGCGACCGGAGAGATGATCTACGTCAAGGTGATCAAGACGCCGGTGCGCGACCTGCGCGGCGAGATCGTGGGGGTACAGGGTATCTTCTGGGACGTCACGTCGGAGCACGTCGCACGGCAGCTCTCGGACGAGAGAGAAGCGCATGCGGCGGCCGTGCGAGAGCTCAGCACCCCGCTTATCCCGATCGCCGACAAGGTCGTCGTCATGCCGCTCATCGGCACCATCGATAGCACCCGCGCGAACCAGGTGCTCGAGACGCTCCTCGAGGGCGTCGTCGCGAGGCAGGCGTCCGTCGCGATCCTGGACATCACCGGCGTTCGCGACGTCGACTCGAGCGTGGCAGATTCCCTCGTCCGCGCCGCTCGGGCGGTCGGCCTCGTCGGCGCGAAGGTCGTGCTGACGGGGATCAAGCCGTCGGTGGCGCAGACCCTCGTGGACCTGGGCATCGATCTGGGGTCGATCGTGACGTCGGGCACGCTCCAGAGCGGCATTCGTTACGCATTGCAGCAGATGCACCCCGCGTAGGCTACCCCCGGGACCTGCTCCTCCAGCCCAGCGGGCGAGCCTGGCTTTGCCCCTCGCGGACACCGCATCCGTGCCTTTGCGTTACCGAGCAAAGCGCCCGCCGCGCGCGAGGGCACACCTGCCCTCGGCAGGCCGGCTCCCGCGCAAATTCCGGGGCGAATCGCGCTCCGGCGCGAGCGCGGGCGGGTGGCATCACCGATGCTTTGGCTCTGGACGACCAACAGACGATCAACGAACGGTCACCCACTCCACCACGGGATCCTCCTCATGCCCGCCATGAACGCTCCGCTCGCTAGAACCCTCGACGCTCGCCGGCCCGCTCGCTCCTCCGACCACGACAGCGGGGCCGCTCTCCGGGACGAGTTCCTCACGCTCGCATCGCACGAGCTCAAGACGCCGCTGACCTCGCTGGCGCTCCAGGTGCAAAGGATGAGACGAATAAGCGCGCGGCGGCCGGAGGAGCCGCCGACGTGGGGCCACTCGCTCGAGGTCGTCGGCCGGCAGGTCAACAGGCTCACCCGGCTCTGCGATGACATGCTCCAGGCGATGAGGCTCCGCTCGGGCGAGCTCGCGCCCGAGCGCCAGAGCGTCGATCTCGGGGCGCTCGTCCGGGAGGTGGTCGCCGGGCTCGCCGTGGAGCTCCGCGCCCCTTCCTCCACGATCTCGGTCGACGCGCCGGATGGCACCGTCGGCTGCTGGGACCGTGAGCAGATCGGTCGCCTCGTGTTCCACCTGGTCAAGAACGCCCTCATGTTCGGCCAGGGCCGGCCGATCTTCCTCGAGGTGAAGACCTGTGCCGGCGGCGCGCGGCTGCTCGTCCGCGACCAGGGCATGGGCATCGCGGAGGAGGACCAGGAGCGCATCTTCGCGTGCTTCGAGCGCGTGGGCGACGTGGAGCACTTCGGCGGCCTCGGCCTCGGGCTCTACCTCGCGCGCGAGATCGCGCGCTCCCACGGCGGCCACATCGGCGTGGAGAGCTCGCCGGGCCGCGGCGCGACGTTCCTCGTCGAGCTCCCCCTCGAGCCCGCGCCTGCCAGTCAGGCCCGCGCCGCGCGCCCCTCGACGCCGTAGACCCCCTCGAGGGTCCGACGAGCTCCCGATCCCCTCGCGGAGCGCCCGCGGGCGCCGTCCGGCGTCCTGCATTCCCCCCTCAGATCCAGCGCTACATCAACGATCGTTCGCCGCGTCGCCGCGCGCCCGACCCTCGCCGTGACAGGAAGCGCCCGGCCGCGCGCGGTCGAGCGGCGATCGACGCCAGCGATCCCATGACGGGCTGGACCGAAAGGGCTCCTCGCGGCGAGATCTCGTGATCTTCGGCCGCGTCGAAGGCGCTCTCACCCGCGGCCCACGGCGGCGCGTCTGCCGGCGCGCAAGCCGTTGCTCGATGAGGCAATGGTCCCGCGCGTTCATCCCCGCTCGCGCGGCCACCGCGCCGATCTCCCGGTGAATCCGCGTGGGCGCGGCCGGCACGAGGCGTGCTCTGACGACGACGACGACGACGACGACGACGACGACGACGACGACGACGACGACGTGACGACAACAACGGCGAGATGCGCAATCCGCTTCGACGAATGCGCGATCGAAGCGGATCTGTTCGAGCGACGGGGCTCCGTCGCGACGCGCGCGCCGCAGGGGAGGACCATGAATTTTGAGGCGACCAGCGAGTTCACCAGCGTTGTGCTTGGCGATCGGCAACCCACCACCGTCTCGGGTGGTGTGAGGGATACAGAGGCTCATCGTGCCCGTCATTCCGGAGGCGCGAGCGCCGTGAGCGGCGTCGCGAGGCGGACCATTGGCAGGGACGACCGCACGGATCTCGACGGGGCGAGGGAGACAGGCGGCGCCTCCGCCGCCCCCCGCTACCAGAGCGCGGTGACCCAGCCGGCCGCCGCCCTGGCGAGGGCGCCAGAGCTCCTCGCCGCGAAGGAGCGCGTGCTGTCCGGCGGCAGGCTGCCGCCGCCCTGGGCTCGCTTCGCAGGGCCCGCGGAGGTCGACGCCTTCCTCGGTGAGCTCGACCAGGCGATCCGCCCCTTCGAGGACTCGCTGCGGAGGGCAGGTGCCAGACACCGGGACAGGGCCGCCCAGCTCAAGGCCATCATCAAGAAGGCCTCGATCCAGACGAGCAAGACCAGGTTCGAGGACCCCCGGGAGATGGCGGAGTTCGATGCCCGGCTCGAACAGGTGGTGCGGCGGGGTGAGCCGGTGGTGCTGGCCATGCCGGAGGGGGGCGGCAAGGTGCCGGTGCCGCTCAAGACAGGGAGGTTCGGCAGGGCGCCCGATTTCGCGGAGTTCCTCGGCCTGAAGATGCGAGCGGCGCTGGCGCGCGTCCTGCGCGAGTTCCACCTCGGCGGCGCCCACGTGGTGGTCGTGCCGGACACGTGCCTGCACACCCGGGACATGGGCTTCTCCGCGCAGGAGACCCGGAGTCACCTGCGACAGCTCTGGCGCGATCTGTCCCGCCTCGGCATCCGTGACGAGGTGATCGTGGCCGATACCCTGGCGTACCTCCCCGGGGAGTGGGACCTGGTCATCCAGCGGAGCGTGGCCGAGGTGGTGGCGTCGATCGCAGCGGACAGGGCCGTGAGGGAGGCGGCGGCCGCCCAGGCGAGGTCGCTGCTGTTCATCAAGGAATGCGGGCTATCGGACGAGGACGAGGCGGTCCTCTTCTATGCCGCCGCGGCCGGCTACCCGGAAGGCGTCCCCGCCGGGCTCGCCGCGCAGGCCAGGGAGTTCCAGGCGGAGACGGAGCGGGTGACGCCGCTCTACATGGCCATCAACCATCATGGCATCCGGGGCCTCGGGTTGATGGAGCGGGTGGTCGACGGGCTCGGCTTCTCGAGCGCGAGCTACCTCCGCGCGAGCGTCCACGCGAAGCCCGGGTGCCCGCGGCCTGCGCTCAGCGTCTTCCACGCCCTCGCGCCTGTCGCGCTCCTGCCGATGCACGCCCTCGGCGTGCGCGTGATCGACGAGACGCCTCGCTGGGGGCTCTCCTTCGATGTCGTCGGGCGGATGCGCGGCTGGCAAGCCGTCTGCGAGGCGACGACGGGGCGCTTCCTTTTCTACGAGACAACGCAGCAGGACGTGGAGATGGGCGCCGTCTGCGACGAGCGGGCGGCGGCATGAAGGAGCCGCGAAGGCCGGCGGGCGCGCCCGCCTCACCCCCTCTCCAGGAACGGAGCAGCCGCGTGCAGGAGTTCGATACGATCGTGGTCGGCGCCGGGATCACCGGCCTTTACTGCAGCTTGCGACTCGCCCAGAGGGACCCTCGCCGCACGGTGGGCCTGTTCGAGGCCTCGGACCGGTTCGGGGGTCGGATCGAGACGGTCGAGATGGATGGGTTCCTTGCGGAGTGCGGTCCCATGCGGTTCAACAAGCGCCGGCAGCGCCTGCTCATGGGGTTGCTCGACGAGCTCGACCTGAAGACGCGGCCGTTCGCCCCCTACACGGCCGAGCCCGCGGAGGGGCCCCGGCACCCCCTCGCCCCCGGCGAGGCCGGACCTGCCGATCGCCCGCACACGACGCTCGAGCTGATGAAGCTCGGTATCCTCAGGATCCTGAAGGACACCGAGTGGAGGAGCCCGGGTGATCCGGACGACCCCCGGGACGAGAAGCACAGGGAGTGGCTGAGGAGCCTCGACGAGGACGACTACGCCGGCATGCGCCGCCGGGCCAGGCAGGGCGGCGCGTTCCTCTACCAACGGGGGTTCTGGAACGCGCTGAGCGACGTCCTCAGCCACGGCGCCGTGCTCGCGATCCGGGATCAGGGCACGTTCTACCACCTGATTCCAGAGAACCCCAACGCGATGGACTGGATCATCTTCTGGCTGCGCGCGCTGTCCGGTGAGGGGGAGGGGGACGCGCCCCTCGTCGGCATCGAGGGCGGCTCAGGGGCGCTCCCGCGCGCCCTGGTGCAACGGCTCGAGCAGCGCCCGGAGCAGGTCTCCATCCACCTCCGTCACGCGCTCACGTCGCTCGCGGCAGCGGAAGGGGGGCGGCTCCGCCTGCGGTTCGCCCGCGGCGAGGAGACCGTGGAGGCCGTCGCAAAGCACGTGCTCCTCGCGTTGCCAAGGAGCCCGCTGATGCGGCTCGCGGGCTGCTTCTCCCGCGAGATCCAGCAGGATCTCGATGCGGTCTTCGGGTTCCCGCTCCTCAAGTGCTTCCTGGTCACGGACGCGCCGTGGTGGACCGGGCGCACGCCGCCCCAGCGGAACGCGTCGCTGATGCCCGCGAGGGAGGTCCACTACACCTACCGCGAGAGCGACGGCAAGGGGATGGCCATGCTCTACACCGATCGACCTGCCACGGAGTTCTGGAAGGTGTATGTCGAGGGCGACGTCCACGATCGGGCAGAGATCGATCGCAGCGAGGAGCTGAAGCGACAGCTCTTGAAGTACCTGGGGGTGGACCTGCAGGCGCCCGCGGAGGCGCAGCGCGCGGCCGGGACGGTGACGACCTGGGGAATCCGGGACTGGAGCAGAGAGCCGTACGGGGCCGGGTGCCATACCTGGCGGCCAGGGGCGAGGTCCTGGGAGGTGCTGGAGAGGCTGAGGGCGTTCCACCTCCCCGGCAGCGCCGCGCCGGCCGGCAACGTCCATGTCTGTGGCGAGGCGTACTGCGATTACCAGGGGATCGAGGGGGCGCTCCGCTCGGCCGAGAGCGCGCTGAAGACCGTGCCCTGACCCGAGATCCGGCGCGGAGGCGCGCGAGGCGCCCGTTCAAGGCAGAGCGGCCAGCCCGCGCCGACGGCTCTCCGCGTACCGCGAGCGGCCAGCGGCGGGCTGGCCGCTCGCGACCCGCGCTCTATGCATCTCCGGGCGGCGCGTACCCGGGCCGCTTGATCCCGAGCACCTTGAGCTTGTAGACCAGCGTGCGCAGGGGCATGCCGAGCGCGCGCGCCGCCTCCGTCTGGTTCCCGCCCGCCTTGCGCAGCGCCTCGACGATCAGGTCGGCCTCGCAGCGCTGCAGCCGCGCCTTCAGGAAGTCCACGCCCTGAGGCGCGCTCGTGAGCTCGACGCCATCGCACGGCAGCTCGCGCTCCGGCGCCGGCCGGGCCGGGGGCGCCGCCCGGGCGCGCTCGGGCAGATCCTCCTCCGCTATCCACTCGCCCTCGGCGATGACCACGGCCCGCTCGATCGCGTTGCGCAGCTCCCGCGCGTTCCCCGGCCAGGAGTACGCCCGGAGCCGCGCGAGCGAGCCGGCGTCGAAGCCGCGGATGGCGCGGCCGTTCGCCTGGTTCGCCTGCTCGAGGAAGCGGAGCGCGAGCGGCTCGATGTCCTCCGGGCGCGCCCGGAGCGGAGGGATCGTCATCGTCATCGCGTTCAGGCGGTAGAGCAGATCGGTGCGGAACGCGCCGGAAGCGCACATGGCCTCGATGTCGCGGTGGGTCGCCGCGACGACGCGGGCGTCGACGTCGATCGGCTTGTTCGAGCCGACGCGGGTCACCTGCCGGGTCTCGAGGACGCGCAGGAGCGCGGCCTGCGCCGCGGCCGGCAGCTCGCCGATCTCGTCGAGGAAGACCGTCCCCCCGTCCGCCGCCTCGAACACCCCCCGCTGCTGCTGCCACGCGCCGGTGAACGCGCCGCGCTCGTGGCCGAAGAGCGTGCTCTCGACGAGCTGCTGCGGGATCGCCCCGCAGTTGACGCACACCATCGGCCGCCCGCTCCGCGGGCCGCGATCGTGGATCGCGCGCGCCACGACCTCCTTGCCCGTCCCCGTCTCGCCCAGCAGAAGGACCGGGATCGACGACCGCGAGACCCGCTTGACCATCTCGAGGACGCGGAGCATCGCGGGGCTCATGGCGACGGGATCGGCGGGCCCGGGGCCCGGGTTGCTCTTCCATGTCCCTACCGGCGCCGACCGCACCGGCTGTTCCACCGTCGCGCTGCGCACGGCGCTCCAGCACCTGTCGAGCAGCTCCTCCGCCACCGTCCCCGCCTCCGGGAACGTCGCCAAGCCCGAGAGCACGACCGGCGCGCCGCCCGCGGGCGGCTCGGCGAGCGCGCGCACCAGGTCGAGCGCCTTGTCGGCCCCGGCCTCGAGGAGCAGCACCGCCAGCACGTCCGAGCTGTAGAGCGCGATCCGGTCCACGGGCCGCAGCAGCGCCCGCACGCGCAGGAACAGGTGGCTCACGTGGGCGCCTTGCGGGTGGGCGGACCGGGCCATGACGACGGCGAACCTCTGCCCGAAGTACCGCGCGCGCTTCACCTCCTCCTCGAGGGCGACGCGGAGCTGCTCGTGGCTCATCAGGCCCGGTAGCTCGCTCTCGGCCGCCGTGATCGAGCGGACGGCGACCACCACCTTGCCGAGGATCACCTCGTCGCCCGGCTTCACCTCGCCGCGCGCGACGCGCGCCCCGCCGATCCAGGTGCCGTTGGTCGAGCGCAGGTCCTCGATGAGGACCGTGTCGCCGGACTGGGTGAAGCGGGCGTGCTCGCGCGAGAGGCTGACGTCGCGGATCTGGACCTGCGATGGCGGCGCGCGGCCGATGACGACCGGCACGTCCGGGCTCAGCACGACGCGCTCGGCGCCGTCGCGGTGGTAGACGAGCAGGGCGACGCGTCGGTCGTCCTGCCTTACACGCTGGATCGCATCGATGAAGCTGCTCGACAGCGGCGTCGTCTCCATGCCGCTGTCCCTCTCGCGAATGACTGCCACGCTGCTAACCCCCTCTCACAAGACCTCGCCCCGGGGTTCTGGTCCACGCCGCCCGCGCCGCGCGCGTCCGCGACCTGCGCGGGCGCGCGCGGCCAGCCCGCCCGTCCGCCGCGCAGGCAGGCGCTCGCTGACGCTGAATTGCGCACCGGCACGGGCGTCTCCTGCGAGCCGCGACGCACCAGGTGGTTCACCAGGGTCCGATGTTCATGTCGCTCATGCAGCGCACCTTGCAATTCAAGCACCACCTGCGCGTCGAGCCCGGCGGTGACAAGGAGACGTTGTTCCTGATCGGCGAGCGCGAGCGCTTCATGCTCCGCGGCCGCCTGGCCGAGCTGGACGGGGGCGCGGAGCCCGAGGCGATGCCGGTGCGGCTCATCGTCCGTCCCTCCGCCGGGCGGCGCGGCGTGACCGGGCGAGCGGGCGTGGCCCGGGAGGAGCTGTGTGCGGCGCCGGTCGGCTTGCCTCGTCGATGGCGCGCTCGCAGGGGACGGCCGCCGACCTCTTCATCACAGCCTGTCCACGGCCGACCTCGCTGCTCACGGGAGCTCATATAAGGTGTGGAGCCGTCGACGTCCGTCGAGGGGCGTCTCGTTCCAGCGCGCCTCGTGAAGAAACACGAGAGCGCGCTCGCGCCCAGCCGGCGCCATGGCCCCCACGGCGGCGAGGCGGGCCAGTGCGCAGCGCGCGGTGGTGCTAGGCTCACGCCCCGTGACGCCACCGCCCCGCACGGAGGATCGAGGAGGCTCGACGCTCGCAGCGATGGGGCGCGCGTTCCGGCACCCCAATTACCGCCTCTTCTTCTTCGGCCAGGGCACGTCGCTCATCGGCACCTGGCTCACGCGCGTCGCCACGAGCTGGCTCGTCTACCGTCTGACGGGCTCCGCGCTGCTCCTCGGCTTCGTCGGCTTCGCCGGCCAGATACCGACGTTCCTCATCGCCCCCATCGCCGGCGTGCTCGTCGACCGCTGGGATCGCCATCGCGTCCTCGTGGTCACGCAGGTGCTGGCGATGGTGCAATCGGGGCTGCTCGCCGCCTTCGCGCTCACGGGCACCATCACCGTCTGGCACATCCTCGTCCTGGCCGCGTTCCAGGGGGTGATCAACGCCTTCGACACGCCGGCGCGGCAGGCGTTCGTCGTCCAGATGGTGGACGCGCGCGAGGACCTCTCCAACGCCATCGCGCTGAACTCCTCGATGGTCAACGGCGCGCGGCTGCTCGGCCCCTCGATCGCCGGCGTGCTCATCGCCGCCGTGGGCGAGGGCTGGTGTTTCGCCATCGACGCCATCAGCTATCTCGCCGTGATCGCCTCGCTCCTCGCGATGCGCATCGCCCGCCCGGAGCGGCGCGAGCGGAAGCGCGGCGACGTCCTCGCCGACCTGCGCGAGGGGTTCCGCTACGTTTCCTCGTTCGCCCCCATCCGCGCGATCCTGCTGCTGCTCGCGCTCGTGAGCCTCACCGGCATGCCCTACACGGTGCTGATGCCCGTGTTCGCGGGCGAGGTGCTGCACGGCGGCGCGCACACGCTCGGGCTGCTCATGGCGGCCTCGGGCGTCGGCGCGGTCACCGGGGCGCTCTGGCTCGCCTCGCGGCGGACCGTCCTCGGGCTCGGGCGCGCGCTGTGGGTCGCCGGCGCGCTGTTCGGCGCGGGCCTCATCGGGTTCTCGCTCTCGCGCTCGGTGTGGCTGTCGGTGCCGCTCATGATGATCACCGGCGGCGGGATGATGGTGCAGATGGCGGCCAGCAACACGCTCCTCCAGACGATCGTGGACGAGGACAAGCGCGGCCGCGTGATGAGCTTTTACACGATGGCTTTCTTCGGCATGGCCCCGTTCGGCAGCCTCATGGCCGGCTGGCTGGGCGGCCGCATCGGCGCGCCCGCGACGGTGCTGTGGGGCGGCGTCGCGACGCTCGCGGCGGTCGGCCTTTTCGTGCGCAAGCTGCCGGAGCTGCGGCGGCTCACCCGGCCGATCTACGTGCGGCTCGGCATCCTGCCCGAGATCGCCGAGGCCCTGGGCCGGACCACCGAGATGACGTCGCCGGCCAAGGAGTAGGCGCTTCAGGGGCCGCCGGAGATCGGCCACCCCGCGTCGTCCCAGGCGAGCTCCGAGACACGGAGCTTGGGTGCCCCGCTCTCGTTGGCGTCGTAGGCGTGGTAGATGTTGTAGGCCGACTTGCCGTTGAAAAGCACCGCGTTGTGGCCCGGGCCGCGCCAGCGCCCCTCGCCCTGCACGACGACGGTGCCGCCGCCGTTCAGCATCGGCGTGCCGTTCCTGTCGACGTACGGCCCGAGCACGTTCGCGGAGCGCCCGACCCGGATGTTGTAGGTGCTCTCCGTGCCGCTGCAGCACCTGTCGAAGGAGACGAAGAGATAATAATACCCGCACCGCCGGACCACGAACGGCGCCTCGATCGCGCCACCGCCGCGCGAGGCGAGCGCGTGCACCTCCGTGCCCACCCGGGCGCGGCCTCACCGGAGGTACGCGGCCAGGCCGAGCTCCTGATCGCGAATGGCCCCGGCCACGAGCTCGGCGATCTGCGCCGCGCCCGAGCGCGCGAAGTGCGTGTGATCGTCGCAGAAGAACTCGCCGACGGGCCCGCCGGTCGTCGAGCTCACGTCACCCCCGGGGACCGGACAGAAGCCAAGGGTGTTGTACAGCTCGACGCTGTGCTCGTGTAGATCGATCACCGGCACGCCGTACTCCGCGCCCGCCTCGTGGGTGGCGGTCACATAGCCGCCCCGGGTCCCCCGGGCCGTGCTGCCGCTACACGCGATCGCGCTCACGGGCGTCACGAACACGGGCCGGGCGCCCCGCTCCTCGGCCGCGCGGGCCATCATCCCGTAGCTGCTCTTGAAGGCCTCGAGCCCCACGTGCCGGTCGCACGTGCGCGAGCCGTCGTTGATGCCGAACTGGATGAACAGGTAGTCGCCCCGCTTCATGCCGTCGAGCATCTGAACCCACCTGTCCTGCAGCACCGGCTCGCCGCTCGCGTCGCGGTTGAGCTCGCACTCCCCGGTGCTGTCCATGGTGGTCTGCACCTCGTAGAGCCACGTGCGCACGCTGCGGCCGCCGACGGCGCTGTTCACCACGGTGACGCGCTCGTCGAAGAGCGCGTCGAACTGACCACCCCAGCCCGCCGGGCAGGGGGTCTGCCCGTTGGCGACCGTGGAGTCTCCCGCGATCCAGATCGTGATGTCCTCCGGCAGCGGCGCCATGCCGCCCGACCCGGCGCCGCCGCCGCCGGCGTCACCGGCCGCTCCCGCCGAGCCCCCCGCTCCCGCTGTCGCGCCGCCGCCGGCCCCCGCGCCGCCGGCCCCCGACGACGCCGCGGTGCTGCCCGCGCCCGCGCTCGAGCTGCTCCCTCCGGGCGGCCCGCTCCCGCCGCTCCCGCCGGCGCCGCCCGCCCCGCCCGTCCCGACATCGACGCTGCCCCCGGGCGCCTCCGGATCGCCGTTGCAGGCGGCGGTGAGCAGCGCGAGCCAGGCCACGCGGGAAGCCATCCGGCGAGCGGAGGCGCGATCGATCCAATCCAGGAACATGGGTTTCCTCCAGTCACAAAAAACGCATGAGCTCATGCACACAGGACGCGCCGCGCGGGAGGTGCCCACGAACGGGAGCGCAATGAAGCGAAGGAGCGCGGGGGCGACGTCGAGCAGGCACCGCTACTTCCCCGTGTCGGCACCACCCTCCAACCAATCACCAGAAGGCGTCCATTTTCCGAAGCTGCCGGACGAGCCGCCCTTCAGAGCCTGTTTGCCGTAATTTTGAAGCAACAACAGAATCTAGCACGTCTCGAGCCCTGGCGAGGTCGCGGCGGCGCCGCGCTGCCAGGTCCCGGACGGGAGCGCGCCACGGGATCGAGCCCCCTCGCGCGCCGATCCGCGAGCGTCGCCGGGGCGTCGTCGGATTTCGTACAGTACGGA
Source organism: Sorangium sp. So ce1128 (assembly GCA_051717205.1). Classification (GTDB taxonomy): domain Bacteria; phylum Myxococcota_A; class Polyangia; order Polyangiales; family Polyangiaceae; genus Sorangium. The sequence goes on along the minus strand of CP181432.1, from coordinate 9,914,105 downwards.
GCGAGCGGCGTGATCAAGTCGTCGTGGTGCGGGAATTCACCGGCGCCCTACCGCAACGCGTCGTTTATCAAACTCGCTGTAATTTTCTCGTCATGGCCGCTGATCTGGCCCTGCGCTCTGCAGCAGATCAGGCGATGACACGCCGGTGCAGGTGTAGCTGCCGTCGGGGTTCCTCTGTCTTGTCGAGTGAGCTCGGATAGCTGGGGACAGGGTGAAATCTTGGGACATCCGGTCGCTGTGCCGCATCGACATGAGGGGTGCCGCGCATCCGAGCGGCGATTCATGCGATGATCGTCCAACGTTTGAGTTATTGATGCCCTGGCGATCCTCGACGGCCTGGTGATATACCGGCAGCCCGAGGTCCCTGGAGTCCTGTCCTGCATGAGAATCGTTGACATCCGCGCCACCACCGTCACCGTGCCGCTCGAGGCGCCGCTGCGCCACGCGAACGGCTGCCACTGGGGCCGCTTCGTGCGCACGATCGTCGAGGTCGAGGCGGACAACGGGCTGGTCGGCCTCGGCGAGATGGGCGGCGGCGGCGAGTCGGCCGAGGCCGTGTTCCGCGCGATGAAGAGCTACCTCGTGGGCCACGACCCGGCCCGCCTCGAGGAGATGCGGTTCAGGATCGCGAACCCGACGGCCTCCCTCTACAACAACCGCACTCAGATCCTCGCCGCGCTGGAGTTCGCCTGCCTCGACCTCCTCGGGCAGGCCTTTGGCGTGCCGGTGCACGACCTCCTCGGCGGCAAGCTGCAGGACGAGGTCCCCTTCGCTTCTTACCTCTTCTTCCGCTACCCCAACGCCGACGGCTCGGGCGAGGTGCGCACGCCGAAGCAGCTCGCCGACGAGGCGAGGGCGCTGAAGAAGAAGCACGGGTTCACCTCGCACAAGCTCAAGGGCGGCGTGTTCCACCCGGACTACGAGCTCGAGTGCTACCGCGCGGTGGCCGACGCCGTCGGGGAGGATCGCGTCCGCTTCGACCCGAACGCCGTCTGGTCGACGGAGCAGGGCATCCGCTTCGGGCAGGCGATCGAGGACCTCAACAACGATTACCTGGAGGACCCCGTCTTCGGCCTGCACGCGATGCGGCGCACCCGCGAGAAGGTGCGGATGCCGCTCGCGACGAACACCGTCGTCGTGGGCTTCGAGCAGCTCGCCGCCAACGTGCTCGACACGGCCGTGGACGTCATCCTGCTCGACACGACGTTCTGGGGCGGCATCCGGCCCTGCGTGAAGGCAGCGGGGATCTGCGAGACGTTCGGCCTCGGCGTCGCCGTCCACTCCTCGGGCGAGCTCGGCGTGCAGCTCGCGACGATGCTGCACCTCGGCGCCGTCATCCCGAACCTCTCGTTCGCCGCCGACGCGCACTACCACCACCTCAAGGACGACGTGATCCGGGGAGGCCCGCTCCCGTACCGGAACGGGAAGATCCGCGTCCCCGAGGGGCCCGGCCTGGGCGTCCGCCTCGATCGCGAGAAGCTCGCCCACTACGCCGAGGAGTACCGGCGCCTGGGCTCCTATCCCTACGACAGGGACCCGCTGCGCCCGGCCTGGTGCGCGACAGTGCCGAACGACCGCTGGGCCGATCCGAAGGACGACCGTATCCCCGAGGTGCCGAGATGACCCTCGCCGAGCGCGTTACAAGGGCCGTCGACGCCGCGCCCATCATCGATCTCCACACCCACCTCTTCGCGCCCCAGTTCGGCGCGCTGAACCTCCGGGGCGTCGACGAGCTCCTGACCTACCATTACCTCGTCGCCGAGGCCCTCCGCGCCGTGCCGAAGGTCACGCCCGAGGCGTTCTTCGCGCGCGACAAGGCCGCGCAGGCCGACCTCGTGTGGGAGGCGCTCTTCGTCCGCCGGTCGCCGCTGTCCGAGGCCACCGCGGGCGTCGCCACGGTGCTCGACGCGTTCGGCCTCGACCCCGCCGCGCGGGACCTGCGCGAAGCGCGCGCCTTCTTCGCCAGGCGCCGGGTCGAAGATCACGTGGAGGACGTGCTGCGCCTCGCCGGCGTCGCCGCGCTCGCGATGACGAACGATCCGACCGACCCCGCCGAGCGCGCGGTCTGGGAGTCGGGCGCCGCGCCCGACCCGCGGTTTTACGCGGCCCTGCGCCTCGATCGCCTCGTCGCCTCCAATGATCTCGCGTCCGAGCTCGACCGGTGGATCGCCCGCATGCGGCCGCGCTACCTGGCGATCTCCGTCAACGAGGTCTCGCCCCCGCCGCGCGCCGTGCTCGACGCGTGCCGCGAGCACGACCTGCCGTTCGCGATGATGATCGGCGTCCGGCGCGCGGTGAACCCCCGCCTCGGCGTGGCCGGCGACGGGGTGAGCACCGCCGATCTCGTGCCGCTCGAGCGGCTCGCCGCCGACAACCCCGACGTCCGCTTCCTCGTCACGACGCTCGCGCGCGAGAACGCGCACGGCCTCTGCGTCGTCGCGCGCAAGTTCGCCAACGTCCTGCCGTTCGGCTGCTGGTGGTTCATGAACAACCCGAGCCTCATCGAGGAGACGACCATGATGCGCCTGGAGATGCTCGGGCCGACCTTCGTGCCGCAGCACTCCGACGCGCGCGTCCTGGATCAGCTGATCTACAAGTGGCGCCACACGCGGCGATCGATCGCCCGCGCGCTGACGCGACGCTACGAGGCGATGCCCGTGCCGCCGACCGACGCGCAGATCGAGCGCGACGCGCGGGCGCTCATGGGCGGTATCGCCGGGGAGTGGCTAGGAGCATGACGACCTTGTTCGACATCGCGGGCCGCACGGCCGTCGTGGTGGGTGGCACGTCCGGGATCGGGCGCGCGCTCGCCCTCGGCCTCGCCGAGGCGGGGGTCCACACCGTCGCCACGGGCACCCGCGCGGAGCGGGCGCGCGCGGTCACCAAGGAGATCCGCGCCCGGGGCGTCCGCTCGCTCGAGGCGACGTGCGACGTCAGCGACCGCGCGTCGCTCGACGCCCTGCGCGACAGCGTCGTCAAGGCGCTCGGCGGCGTCGACATCCTCGTCAACTGCGCCGGCCGGACCTTCCGGAAGCCGACGGCGGAGGTCGCTGAGGCGGAGTGGAGCAGCCTGCTCGACACGAACGTCACTGGCATGCTGCGCGCCTGTCAGTCGTTCCACGGCCCCCTGCGGGAGAGCGGCCGGGGGCGCATCGTCAACATCGCCTCGCTGTCGAGCTTCGTCGCCTTCCACGAGGTGGCGGCCTACAGCGCGTCGAAGGCGGCCGTCATGTCGCTCACCCGGAGCCTCGGGGCCGAATGGGCGAAGGACGGTATCCGGACGAACGCCATCGTGCCGGGGGTCTTCGTGACCGATCTCAACCGCGCCCTCCTCGAGGGCACCCCGCGCGGGCAGGAGCTGCTCGCCCGCACGCCCCTCGGCCGCTTCGGCGAGGCGATAGAGCTGATCGGCGCGGCGCTCTTCCTCTGCTCTGACGCGGTGAGCTTCATCACCGGCACGAGCATCACTGTCGATGGCGGCTTTCTCGCTTCCGGGGTGAACCAATGACCGCCACAACGCCCGTCGCCTCGGCGCACCAGGTCGGCATGACCCGCGTCCGCTGGACGGTCTGCGCGCTCCTCTTCTTCGCCACGACGATCAACTACCTCGACCGGCAGCTCTTCTCGCTGCTCGTCCCTTTCTTCGAGAACGACCTGCGCCTCGGGCCGACGGACCTCGCGCTCATCAACGTGAGCTTCCTGCTCGCCTACGGCTTCGGCATGGTGTTCGTGGGGCGCTGGATCGACCGCGTCGGCACCCGCAAGGGGCTCAGCGCGACGTTCCTGCTCTGGAACATCGCCTCCGTGGGCCACGCCCTCGTCGCCAGCTTCGGCGGCTTCGCCGCGATCCGCTTCCTGCTCGGGGTCGGCGAGGCCGGCAACTTCCCGTCCGCCGTGCGCACCGTCGCCGAGTGGTTCCCCAAGAAGGAGAGGGCGCTCGCGACCGGGCTGTTCAACTCCGGCTCGAACGTGGGCGCCATCCTCGCCCCGCTCCTCGCGGTGCGCATCGCGGAGGCGTACGGCTGGCGCGCCTGCTTCCTCACCCTCGGCGGGGTAGGCGTCGTGTGGATCTTCTTCTGGACGCGCTTCTACAGGCGGCCCGAGGAGCACCCGAAGGTGTCGATCCAGGAGCTCGCGCACATCCGCTCCGACGCGAAGGAGTCGACCGAGTCCCTCGGCGTCGGCGAGGTGTTCGGGATGCGGCCCGTCTACGCGATCGCGATGGCGAAGTTCTTCACCGACGCGCCCTGGTGGTTCTACCTCACCTGGCTGCCGAAGTTCCTCGTCAGCGAGTTCAAGCTGACGCCGACGTTCATGGCCTACGCGATCCCCGTCGTGTTCATCGTCGCCGACGTCGGCGCGATCGGCGGCGGCTGGCTCTCCTCCAGGCTCATCGCCAGCGGCCGCTCCGTCGGCACCTCGCGCAAGCTCGCGATGCTCGCCTGCGCCCTCGCCGCGGTGCCGGTCATGTCCGTCGGGCTGCTCGTCGATGTCCCGAGCGTCGGCGGCATCCCGTCCGTCTACGTGGCTGTCGCGATCCTTTCGCTCGCCGCGGCGGCGCACCAGGGCTGGAGCAGCAACCTCTACACGCTCGTCTCGGACACCCTCCCTCGCCCCGCCATGGCGACGGTGGTCGGCATCAAGACAGCGTTCGGCGTCGTCGGCGGCGCGCTCTTCCAGATCTTCGTGGCCCGGTCGCTCACGCTCACCGGCTCGTACGCCCTGCCGTTCATGCTCGCCGGGAGCCTGTACCTCGTCGGGCTGCTCGTGCTGCACCTCCTCCTGCCGCGGGTCGAGCCGGTCACGCCGAAGCGGCGCGTGCCGCAGGCGCTGATCGTGGCCGGCGGCCTGGCGATGCTCGCCGGCATCGCGGCGACGCAGTTCACCCTCAACCGCCCCCCGTACGCCTCCGTCGACGACTACCGCGCGACGCGGACCGTCCAGCTCAGCGCGAAGGGCGCCCCGACCGAGGGCCCCGCCGCCCGCGTGGGCTGGATGGACGCGCGCTGGTACTTCTGGCCGACGGCCGAGGGGACCAAGGCCGAGCTGGTCAAGTTCGACCGCGATGGCCGGCCCATCGTCGAGACCAAGGGCGCCGGCGCCAAGGGCTACACGGGCCCGACCGCCGCCGAGGTCCAGTCCTCGCGAGCGCCTGGAGGCGACCGGTGACCACCGCCCCCGGCGCGCCCCATCGCCCCTCCGCGGCCCCGGCGGTCGCCGGAGCTCTCCGCCTCGATAAAGCCCTTTCGCCCCACGGCGCGCACCCCTACCGGTAATCCATGTCCTTCACGCTCCGCGACCCTGCCTCCTGCCACTGGGACCTCGTCTCGCTCGGCGAGGTCATGCTGCGCCTCGATCCAGGCGACGGCCGCATCTCGACCACCCGCACCTTCAACGCCTGGGAGGGCGGCGGCGAGTACAACGTCGCCCGCGGCCTCCGCCGCTGCTTCCGCCTCCGGTCGACCATCGTGACCGCCCTGGCGGACAACCCTGTTGGCCGCCTCATCGAGGATCTCATGCTGCAGGGCGGCGTGGACCTCTCGCACCTGCGCTGGACTCCCCACGACGGCGTGGGGCGGACCGTGCGCAACGGCCTGAACTTCACGGAGCGGGGCTTCGGCATCCGCGGGGCGGTCGGCGTCTCGGACCGCGGCCACACGGCCGCTTCCCAGCTGAAGCCCGGCGACATCGACTGGGACGCGATCTTCGGCGCGGAGGGCGCGCGGTGGTTCCACACAGGCGGCATCTTCGCCGCCCTCTCCGAGACCACGCCGGGCGTGGCCAAGGAGGCCATGGAGGCGGCCAGGCGGCACGGCGTCGTCGTCTCCTACGATCTCAACTACCGCCCCTCGCTCTGGAAGTCGATCGGCGGCCAGGCCCGGGCGCGGGAGGTCAACCGCGCCCTCGCGCCGTACGTCGACGTGATGCTGGGCAACGAGGAGGACTTCACGGCCGCCCTGGGCTTCGAGGTAGAGAACCTCGACGACGCGCACGCCAACCTGCACGTCGGCGCGTTCGAGGCGATGATCCAGCGCGTCATCGCGGCGTTCCCGAACATCCAGGCGGTCGCGACGACCCTCCGCGTGGCGACCTCCGCGACGCGCAACGACTGGAGCGCGGTGCTGTACGAGGGCGGCCGGCTCTACCAGGCCCCCGAGCGCAAGGATCTCGAGATCTACGACCGCGTGGGCGGCGGCGACTCGTTCGCTTCCGGCCTGATCTACGGCTTTCTCACGGGCAAGGGGCCGCAGTGGGCCGTCGACTGCGGCGCGGCGCACGGGGCGCTCGCGATGACGACGCCCGGCGACACGACGATGGCAACCCTCGATGAGGTACTCAAAGCGATGAAGCTGGGCACGGCGCGGGTGGATCGATGAGCGGAACCGTGAGCGAAACCGAGAGCAACGTGAGCAAAACGATGAGCAAGCAAGACGTGCTCGGGTGGATCCAGCGCACGCGCGTCGTCCCCGTCGTGCGCGCCGGCTCGGCCGAGGAGGCGCTGCAGGCGGTCGACGCGCTCCTCGAGGGCGGCATCGACGTGCTCGAGATCACGATGACCGTGCCCGGCGCGGTGGACGTCGTGCGCGAGGTCGCCGCGCGCCACGGCGAGCGCGCGCTCGTCGGCGCGGGCACCGTGCTCGACGCCCGCACCGCCGAGGCGTGCATCCAGGCCGGGGCGCGCTTCGTCGTCAGCCCCGCGCTGGACGAGGCGACGGCGGGGGCGTGCCGCGCGATGAACATCGTCCACGCCCCCGGCGCGCTCACGCCGACCGAGGTGGTGGCGGCGCACCGGGCGGGCGGAGACGTCGTGAAGGTGTTCCCCTGCGACGCCCTCGGCGGCGCCTCGTACCTCAAGTCGCTCAAGGCGCCATTGCCGCATATTCCGCTCATGCCCACCGGCGGCGTGACGCTGCAGAACGTCGGCACCTTCCTCGCCGCGGGCGCTGTGGCGGTCGGCGTGGGCGGCAACCTCGTGGACCTCAAGCTCCTGCGCGAGGGCCGGCGCGAAGAGCTCGTCGCCCGCGCCCGCGCGTTCCGCGACGCGTGCCGCCCGACGTGAAGCGCGCGCAGGACGCGAAAGCGCCGCTCGTCCTTTCCATCCCGGCCTGCGCCGCCGGGGGAGATTGACCTGTCGCCCGGGTCACGCTCCGCACAGCGCGACGCAAAAGTGCAAATAAATCAATGGTTTACGGCGCTCATCGGGCCTCCCCGGCGCCATCGAAAACCCAGGGGCTTCGAACATGAACCAATCGCAGGTTGCGAACCTATTCGGTGCGTCGATTTTCCTCGTGGCTGCGGCCGCGCACGCCCAGGCCCCCGCGCCGGCCGGTGGTCAGGCGCCGGCCGCGGCGCCTCCGCCGGCCGCCGCTGCGCCGGCCCAGCCGGCGGCGACGCCAGCGCCCCAGCCGACGGACGCCGCCACGACGCAGCTGCCGACGGGCACGGATGCGCCGGCCACGCCGCCGCCGCTCCCGGGCGGCGCGCCCGCGGCCTCGGCGCCGCCGCCGGCTCCCCCCGCGGAGGTGACGAAGCCCGCCGTTCCGGCCGCCGTTCCCGTGACCGCCAAGTGGAAGGCCACGATCTACGGGATGGCCGAGTTCAATATCATGCACGACTCCACCCAGAGCTTCGGCGAGTCGGTGGGTGCCACGGTGGTCCAGCGCGACGACACCTACGCCGGCTCGCACGGCCGCACGCACTTCACGGCGCGGAACTCCAGGTTCGGCGTCAAGGTGAGCGCGCCCGAGTTCGCGGGGATGAAGACCACCGCCAACCTGGAGCTCGATTTCTTCGGCAACCAGCCGCCCACCGTCTCCGAGGCGTCGCTCGTGAGCAGCGGCACCTTCCGCCTGCGTCAGGCCAACATCAAGGTGGAGTCGGAGTACGTCGACGTCCTGATCGGCCAGTACTATCACCTGTTCGGGTGGCAGCCGTTCTTCTTCCCGGCCGCCACGTCCTTCTTCCCGGTGATGAACCAGGTCTTCGGCCGGATGCCGCAGCTCCGCGTCGGCCACACCTTCAAGACGGATCCCGTCAACCTGGAGATCGCCGCGGCCGCCGCCAAGCCGCCGCAGCGCGACGCCGAGGTGCCGGACCTGCAGGCGGGGCTCCGTCTCGGCATCAACGGCTGGAAGGGGATCCACACGCTCGGCGCCGGCGGCATGTTGATCGACCCGCTGACCATCGGCGTCTCGGGGGTCTACCGCCACTTCAGGGTCCCCGAGTTCGCCGCCGCCCCTGTCGCCGCGAACTCGGCTGACGGTTACGGGATCTCCCTCGACGCGGTGATCCCCGTCATCCCGGCCACCGCGCTGGACGACCCTGGCAACGCGCTGACGCTGACCGGCTCGTTCTTCGCCGGCACGGGCATCGCGGACATGGTCGGCGTCGCGAACGGCGTGCCGCAGCCGGCGCTCCCCGACGGCGCGGCCTACGCGCCGGGCATCGACAACGGCCTCGTTGTCTACGATGCGAACGGCAACCTGAAGACCATCGGCTGGAAGGGGTTCATGGTCGGGCTCCAGTACTATCTGCCCCCCTCGGGGCGCATCTCCATTTCCGGCAACTACACCCAGGGGTGGAACGACCGGGTGACGGAGGAGAACGGCTACGGCGCCCTCCGCACCGCCTTCCGCGAGTCGCGCTACATCGACGGCAACGTGTTCATCGACATCACGCCGGCCGTCCGAACGGGGCTCTCGTTCCAGTACTCGGAGCAGACCTTCGCCGACGACGTGACAGCGACCAACGAGCGCCTCGAGCTGTCGGTCTACTCCTTCTTCTGACCAGCGCCGCGGGCGTCCCGCCCCGCTGGCTGCCGACGGGGCGCCATGCGGGGGAGGGGGTGATCGCCGCGACGGTCGTGTCCGCCACCACCGGCCGCGACGAACTCCTTCGCCGCGCCGCGAAGGCCTTCTCGCCGACGGGCGCTTTCGGTACTGATCCCCGCCACGATGTACCGCCAGCACCTCGTCGCCCCTCTCGCCCTGTGCGCAGCCCTCCAGTCCGCCTGCTCTCCGGCCCAGCCGTCCCCGCCGGCGCCCCCGCCACCCGCGGCCGCGAGCGCCGCCCCGGCCACCGGCGCGGCCGCGCCTGGTAGCGCTGCGCCCGCGGCGGCCGCGAGCACCGTCAAGGTGCTCGAGGAGGTGGGCGGCGTGACCGCGGCCTCGTACGCGCCGCGCGGCTTCGACAAGCTCACGGCCGGGCAGCGCGCGCTCGCTTACCACCTCGCGCAGGCCGCGCTCGCGGGCGACCCGCTGTTCACGATGCAGACCTCCAGGTACGCCTGGCCCGCGACCGAGCTCATGATCCAGCTCCTCGCGCGGAAGGACAGGCTCGACCCCGCGCTGCGCGACAGGCTGGCGACCTACCGGAAGATGCTCTTCCTGCACCACGGGATCCACGACGCGCGCACGGGGCAGAAGCTCGTCCCGCCCTTCTCGCAGCAGGAGCTGGAGGGCGCGGCCAGGGCGCTGAACATCGCTGTATCGAAGGACCTGCTCGCGGGGCTCTTCGACCCGAAGGTGGCGCCCGTCGTCACCAACAAGACGCCGGGCAAGGGGAAGGACCCTTTGCTCGAGTCTGCGGCCAACCATTACGAGGGGGTGAACAGCAAGGACCTCGAGAAGTTCAAGGAGAAGTACGAGCTCAACGGCCGCATCGTCAAGAAGGGCGGCAAGCTCGTCGAGGAGGTCTATCGGGCCGGCGGCGACGGCGCGCCGCCCGGCGTGGGCGCGAAGGAGCTCGGCCGGGTGGTGAAGCACCTCGAGGCCGCCGTCGCGCTCGCGCCGCCCGTGCAGCAGGGGGCGCTCCAGCACCTCATCCGGTACCTGAAGACGGGCGAGCCGGGCGAGTTCACCGAGCACGACATCGCCTGGCTCAAGCAGGTCTTCCCGGTCGATTACATCCTCGGCTTCATCGAGACGTACAACGACGTCCGCGCGCGCAAGGGCGGCTTCGAGGGCATCGTCTTCATCGCCGATCCGGAGCGCGACCCGCCGCTCCAGGCGCTCGCGAGGAACGCGCAGTACTTCGAGCAGAAGATGCCCTGGGAGGCGAGGTGGAAGCGCGACGCCTTCCAGGTGCCCGCGGCCGCGGCCGTGATCGCCATCGCGGCCACGGGCGACGGCGGGCCGTTCACTTTCTCGGGCGTGAACCTGCCGAACGCGCAGGCGATCCGCGAGAAGCACGGCTCGAAGAACTTCGTGGTCCTCTCCACGATGGATACCCGCGAGGCGCTCACCTACGACAAGACCATCGACGAGTTCGCCCCGGAGGAGGTGCGCGCCGAGATCCGCCGCTGCGGGCGCCACATGAACTTCGCCGCGACCTCGTTCCACGAGGTCACCGGCCACGGCTCGGGCAAGGTGAACCCGGATCTCAAGGCCGATCCGGCGGAGCTCCTCGCCCCCTACTACTCGGCCCTGGAGGAGAGCCGCGCCGAGCGCGTCGCCGACTGGCTGACCGGCGATCCGAAGACGGTGGAGATCGGCATCCTGCCGGACGCCGCCTGCGCGCGGGTCTTCCCCGCGTACGCGGCGACGACGCAGCTCACGATGCTCAGGAATGTCCCGCAGGGCGACGTGGCCGAGGAGGATCACCTCCGCGCGGAGCTGATCGCCTTTGGCTGGGTGAAGGACAGGGGCGCGGTCGCGGTCGAGGTGCGCCAGGGCAAGACGTTCTTCGTGGTGAAGGACCCTGACGCCTGGCGCAAGGCCTCGGGCGAGCTGCTCGCGGAGCTCCACCGGATCAAGGCCACGGGCGACCGGGAGGCGCTGAAGGCGCTGGTCGAGCGCTACGGGAGCCGGATCAACCCGGCGTGGCGCGACGAGGTGCTGGCCCGGCTCAAGGCGCTGAACCTGCCGCGCAACATCGCGATAATCCCGCCGATGCTCACGCCGATCCGCGACGCGGCGGGGAAGGTGGTGGACGCGAAGGCCGAGCAGACGACCTCGCTCGAGGCCTACATCGCGGCCATGGAGCAGGTCTGGGCCGGCTGAGCCCGGGACGCGCGGGGAGCTCCCCGCCCGCGGGGAGCCCGGGGGTGCGCGGCAGACGGCGCGCGACTCATGGCATGTCGACTTCAGCCATGCTCCGTTTGCTCGAGCAGCACCTCCTGGCACCACTGGTGCAGCCGCACGTCGTCTCGAGCGAACGACCAGCGGGCGGCCAGCCAGCGCTCCGCCGGCGCCAACAGCGCGTCGAGGTGCTGGGCCTGCAGCCACTCGCGGGCGAGATGTCGATCGCGATCCGTGGCGGTCGGGGTGATGAACGGCGTGAGATAGCAGACGGCCGACAGCGGCTCTAGCCGAGCGTCTCCCAGGGTGGATGGGCCCCCGAAATCGACGACGGCGCTCACCTCCTGATCGTCGACCAGCACGTTGCCCGGGAAGAGATCCATGTGCACGAAGCTCGGCCGAGCCGGCTCGGGCAGCGCGGCCGAAAGCCGCGATGGATCGACGCCCGCGAAGGCGCTCCCGGCGGACGCCAGGCTCTTCCTCGCGCGCTGCTCGAGGTAGGCGCGGTGAGAGCTCGCCCGGACCGGCTCGGCTTCGCACAGGTCGCCGTACCATTCCTGGTCCACGCGCAGGGCGCACAGGCGCGTCGAGGCCTCGAGGAGGCGCGTGATGAGGTGATCGCGCTCGGCCCCGGTCGCCTCTCCGAGGGCGTGCAGGAGAGGCCGCCCCGGGAGGCGCGGCTCGATCGTGATGAAGCGCCCGTGACGTTCGGTGATCTCCAGGACACGCGGGATCGAGAACGGCACCGCGCTCGCGCTCCGGCGCAGGTCCTCGAGCAACTGGGCTCGCCGGTCGACCGCTTCCCGCGCCGTCCCGGGGTGGTGGACGCGCGCGACCCTGTCCTTGCCGAGCGCGAAGACGCACGCTTCACCGCCGATCCCGAGCAGCGCGTCGTGGCTCAGGCCGAAGTGGCTCATCACCGACAGGAGCGGGGCGTCGTCCTCGATGCTCATGGCGTCCTTATACGTCTCTGGCCATCCGCGCGCCGACTCTGGACCGGTCGTTCCAGAACGATGTCCTCGCCCTGCGGCTCATTCTGGACCGGTCGTTCCAGAACGATGTCCTCGCCCTGCGGCTCATTCTGGACCGGTCGTTCCAGAACGATGTCCTCGCCCTGCGGCTCATTCTGGACCGGTCGTTCCAGAACGATGTCCTCGCCCTGCGGCTCATTCTGGACCGGTCGTTCCAGAATGAGCAGAGCGCCTCTCCGCGTCCACCACCTCCGCCCGCCCACCCGTCCTCATCCAGGAAAATGACGCGCGGCGTTGTTCTTGCCTGCGCTCACCCGGACCGCCGCGATCGAATCGCGGCCTCGATTGAACGTTCCGCGGGCTTCCGGGAACCCAGGTCCATTCGGTGACGCAGCGGTGGCCCCTCGGAGGGACGCTCGCGGCGCGCCCCCAAGGAGTCACAGATGACGCTTGTCTCCTCTGCCCACGCGGCGCGGAGCGCTGCGCCGCGGCACGCCCGGCGCCGGCTCGTGAAGCCGCTCCTCGGCCTCACGGTCTTCGCGGCGCTCTTCGTCGCGCTCGCGTGGCGGCTGGACAGGCCCTCCTCGGCCGCAGGGCCCCTCGACGCGATCGCGGCGAACCCTCTCGGCCAGCTCTCGCGCTCCGCGGCCGACCGCGCGCCCATCGCCGGCCGCGTCGAGGAGCGTCTCCCGGCCGGCTCGTACACCTATGTCGCCGTGCGCGCCGGCGAGGCCCTCACATGGGTCGTCACGCTCGGCGACGCGCCGCCGCCCGGCACGCCGGTGCAGGTGCGCAGCATGGGGCGCAGGACGAACTTCCACTCTCGTCGCCTCGAACGGACGTTCCCCGATCTCGTGTTCGGGATCGTCTCGCGCGCCGACTGAGCTCCCCGGAGCGCACGAACAGAAAGGACCAGGACCATGACGACACGTACGTTGAACCAGGCAATCGAGCTCTCCTCCCGCGTGATCGCGGCCGCGGTCGTCGCTGCGCTCGGGGTGATCCTGTCCGGATGCGGCTCCGACTCCGGCGGGACGGCGCCCGATACTTCCGAGCCCGAGTGCACAGGCGGCGTGCTCGAGGCCGATCTGCAGGCGGAGCCGCTCAGCGGGCCCGGCGTGGATCCCGAGACAGGTCCGCCGCATCAAGACGAGCGAGGCCCCGGCGCGATGAGCTGACGCCGCGGGCGTCGCGCCCGAGCGCGCTGGCGACGTCGTTCACCCGCGCTTCGGCCGCTTGCTGCGGGGCGCGGGCGCCGGGGATGGCATGAGCTCCTGAGATGGCGGGGGCGCCGGGGATGGCGCTTGCGCCGGGGATGGCGCTTGCGCCGGGGGCGCCAGGGTCTGACGCGCCAGCTCTCGCACGTAGGCGAGGCGGTCGGCCGGCGAGCCGAGCGCGCTCAGGCCCTGGTAGAGCCCCGCGAAGAACGCCGGGAAGAACACCGCCGAGAGCGCTGCCACGACGCGGTGCGCGGCCGCGCGCTCGTCGAGCCCAGGCACGGCCGCCCGGACGAGATCGCGCAGGCGCGCGATCACGGGCGCGAAGAGCACCGGAAAAGGACCGCTGTAATCGTCGGCTTGAAACGCGTCGTGCAGGTGCGCCCTGCTCAGGTTCGGGTAGAGCAGGCAGCCCTCGAGGTAGTAGCCGAGCAGCCCGCTGAGCGCGTCCATGGGCTCGTCAGGCATGCGGGCGAGGAATTCGTCGCCGTCCGCGAGCATGTGGCGAATCGAGCCCTCGAGCGCCGCCGCGAGGAGCGCCTCCTTGGACCGGAAATAATAGTTCACCGCGGCGATGTTCACGCCGGCCGCGGCCGCGATCTTTCGCACCGTCGCCTGCCCGACGCCGTGCTTCTCGATCTGCTCGATCGCAGCGCCGACGAGCCTCTGCCTTGGATCGTCCGCGGGCGTGGGTCGGTCTCGGTCGTCCATACAGCTGTTTGAAACGCACCTTGACGATCCTTCGCGCAGGTGTCAATGTTTTAAACATGTGTTTCAAACATTTGTTTAGTCAGCGCTGGAGGTGCACCGATGATCGAAAGGCGGAGGGAGGAGGCGGAGGCTCGCGGCCACACGCGGAGCGCCGCGTCGCACTTCCTTCGCGCGGGCGCTCAGAGCATCCCGGACGCGTTCTTCTTCCGCGCCGGCGTGACGTGGCGTATCCCGAGGACCTGAAGCGCGGCCCGTCACCGGCGATCGCCTGGGTCCCGGAGCCTCCCTCCCGACACGCCACCTCTGCGTCGCGACCCCGCCTGCCTGTCCGTCGCCCTCGCCTGCACCGGCGGACAGGGGCGGCCCCCCGAGGGGCGATCCTCACCGCACGGCGATGCCCTGGGCGCCGCCTCCAGGCGTCAAGCCGCCCGCCTCGCCGCGCGGGATCAGGCTGCCGTCGCGGCTCACCTGGAAGGCGGCGATCGTCCCGGCGCCGGCGTTGAGGGTGTACAGGAACCGGCCGTCGCGCGTCATCGAGAGATCGATGGGCGCCGCTCCGGCGGAGAACGAGGCGGAAACGCCGTCGTCGAGCAGCGTCAGCCCGCCGCGCGCGTCGACCTGGAGCCCGGAGATCGTGTTGCTGCCCGTGTTGGCCGTGAAGACATAGCGGCTCTCGGGCGCGCCGGTGATCCAGCAGGTCGCCCGCTGGAACGTGTCGACCGTGTCGCTGATGACCGCGAGGGTCCCGTCGGCGCGGATGCCGTACGAGGACACGACGCTCGTGTCGCCGGTCGCGGGCACGCCGTCGCCTCCGACCTCGGCCACGACGAGGTGCCCGCGCCGATCGAAGGCGAAATCGAACGGGACAAGGCCCCGTGAGATCGTCGTGACCGGCGCGTCGCTGGGCAGGCCGCGGCGGCTCACGGGGAACACGTGGATCTGATTGGACCCCTTGCCCGCGACGACCAGGACCTCGCCGTCGGGAGAGAACCCGATCTGGCCCGGCGTCGCGCCGAGCGACGGCGGGGTCGCGCCGCCGAGCCCGAGATCGCGGACCGATCCGGCGAGCGGGACGAGCTCGCCGCACGGATCGACGTGAAAGCCGGCGATGTTGCCCTCGCCGCCCACGTTGAGGACATAGAGCAGGTCTCCGTGCGACGCGACGCTGACAGGGAAGTCGCCGCCCGAGTCGATCACGTCGAGGAGCGTCAGGCCGCGCGGGCCGACGCGGAACATCGACACCTCGTTGCTGCCCGCGTTCACGGCGAACAGGAGCTTGCCGTCATCGCTGAGGACGAGCGACCCCTGGGAGCCGAGCGCGTTGATCGGCCGGGTCGGCGCGCCGAGCCCTCCGGTCGCGTACGTGCCGGCGTACGAGAGCGAGCCGTCCGCGGCCCGGTCATAGGCGGCGATGGCATTGCCTTCCTCGGCGTTGGTCATCACGAAGACCTGGCCGTGCCGGTGGCCGCCGTGGCCATGCGCCATGGCGTCGCCGGGCGCGCTCGCCGCAAAGATACAGAGGCTCAGGGCCGTGATGCTCATCGTGCTGCGAAACATGAGAAAGCTCCTGCGGAATGGCGCCGCGAACCCGGCGGCGCGGGCTTTGGGATACGTGGGTCGTCGAGGCGCACCTCGGCCGTGAAGGCCGAGCTGGGCGCCCTCGAGCTCACCGGGCCGCGCTTCCCTGCGCGGTCCGTCGAGCGGGTTCGTCCGGTGCTACGCGGCAGCCCCGGCGCGGTTTCGCGGCGGGCTCGACAGGCGCGCGGAGGTGGAGCCGCCGGCCGGGGAGAGTGCTACTGAATTCGCCGTGCGCCGCGTCGACCCCTGCCCCCACCGCCCTCGACGGACCGAGGACGCGCGGCTCGCGCTGCCCGGCGCCGACAGGGCCGCGCGGCGCGCGGTGGACGGGGCCGCGCTGCCCGGCGCCGGCGAGCCCGCGCGGCGCGGCGGGCGACCATGAGCGGGTATGTCTCGCTCTTTCTCATGTCGCTGTCAGCGGTCTTCTTCGTCGTGGACCCCATCGGCATCGTGCCGCTGTTCCTGACCATGACCGCGGGCGACCCGCCGGAGAAGGTGCGGAGCACAGCGCGGCGGGCGTGCGCGGTCGCCGGCGGGCTGATGCTCTTCTTCGCCCTCTTCGGCGGCGTCATCTTCAAGATCTTCGGCGTCTCGCTCGGCGCGTTCCGCGTCGCGGGCGGCATCCTGCTGCTCATCACGTCGCTGGACATGCTGCGCGCCCGCGCTTCCGCGACGCGCACCACCCCGCCCGAGGAGCAGGAGGGCATCGCGAAGGAGGACGTGGCGCTGGTGCCGCTGGCCATGCCGCTCCTGGCCGGGCCGGGCGCCATCGCCACCGTGATGGTGCTCATGTCGCGCGGCGGCGACGACCTCGTCGCCATGGCGCTGGTGCTCGCCAGCGTGGCCATCACCTTCGTGGCCTCGTATTTCGTGCTGCGCGGCGCAGGGCTCTTGCAGCGGGCGCTCAAGGCGTCCGGCGTGGCCGTGCTCGAGCGCGTCATGGGCCTGATCCTGGCCGCCATCGCGGTGCAGTTCATCGCCGACGGCGTGAAGGCGCTCTGGGGCGCGTGACCCGGCCCCGCGCGCGGCGCCCCGCGCCCGGCCAGGATCAGCGGGCGGACGCGCTCGCCGCGCGCTTCGCGCCGAGGCGGCTCATCGCGTACGCGAGGCCGCTCTGGAGCGTGCCCTGCGTGGTGATCCGGCCGAAGTCCACGCCCAGCCCCACGAGCGTCCTGGCGATCTCCGGGCCGATGCCCACCATCACGCTCCGGCAGCCGAGCAGCTCCGCCGCCTGGACGGCGCGCACCAGGTGGCGCGCCACGGCGGTGTCGATGACCGGCACGCCGGTGATGTCGAGGATCACGAACTCCGCCCTCCGCTGCCCGACGGCATCGAGCAGGCTCTCGAGCGCCTGGGCAGCGCGCCGGTCGTTGATCTCCCCGACCAGCGGCATGAGCAGGATCCCCTGCCAGACCTGGATGACCGGCATCGCCATCTGATCGAGCATCGCCGCCTGCGCGTCGATGATGGCGCGCTGCTCCCTGTTCTCCGCCGCGATCCGCTCGGCTTCCATGTGCCGCCGCTTCAGGTCGGTGATGTCGGTGATGATCCCGCAGAGGCCGACCACATCGCCCCGCGCGTTCTTCATGGGGAACTTGCGGGTCCAGATCGTGCGCGTCACCCCGTCCGAGCCCGTGGCGACCTCCTCGTTCTCGCTCGGCTCGCCGGACTCGAAGACCGCATTGTCGTAGCTCCAGAAGAGGTCCGCCTGGTCCTTCGGCCAGTAATCCGGGTCGCTGTGGCCGACCAGGTCCTCGTAGCGCTGCCCGATCAACCTGCAGAAGCCCGGGTTGCAAGCGATCCAGCGATGTTGCCGATCCTTGACGAAGATGGGATCCGGGATGGTGTCGATGACGAGCTGGAGCAGCTCGAATGTCTTCCAGTCCGAGACGTCGATGCAGGGGAGCGTGAACGCCATGCCGTCGAGCCGATCTCCCCCCGGCCAGCCTCTTCTTATCAATCATCGAGGAGGGCTCCGCAAGGCCAGAAATCGATGAGATCCTCGGCGCTGGAGGCGAAGATGTGTTGGAGCACTCCAGGGCGTCTTGAACGTATTTGGTCTTTCTAACCGCCACCACAACTTTACGAGGAAGCTTCACATCGAGACGAGCGCGTGAGCGCTCCGCGAGGGCCAGCTCGGCGCGTCGGCACCTCGAGGTGCGGCGGCGCCGGCGCGCCATCAGCGCGAGCCCGCGCGCCGTCAGCGCGAGCCGGACGAAGGGCGGCGCCCCCACCGCCGACGCGAGCTGCCGCAGCGCCGCGCTCACCGCGGGGGCGTGGGTACAGGCGGCTCGCCGCCGCCGTGAAGCTGCCCGCCTCCGCCACCACGAGCCAGACCCGGAGCAGGTTGAGGTCGAGACCCTTCTCATAAACAGAATTCATGGGTCATATACATCCTATTCACTCGACTTCACGATGGGGAGCCCTAATCTCGCGGGCGTCGCCTGGGGGGCCCAAGGGAAAGGTTGTTGCTCATGCGGATACTGGTCACCGGAGCGACTGGGTATATCGGGTCGCGGGTCGCGCGGCGGCTCCACGACAAGGGACACGCCGTCATCGCGGCGGTGCGCGACGAGGCGAGCGCGGGGCGCCTGCGGGACATGGGGGTCCCGGCCGAGCCGCTCCGCGCGTCGCTCGACGACGTGGAGGTCCTGGCCGAGGCGGCCCGATCGGCGGACGCCGCCGTGCACATCGCCTTCGAGATGCGCGGGGGCGATCTCCGCGCGGCGGTGGCGCAGGAGCGGCGCGTGGCGCAGGCCCTCGCCGGAGCGCTCGCCGGGACGGGCAAATGCCTGATCGGGACGACCGCCACCGGCGTCGTGGGCAACACGGGGCCCGTCCCCGTGCGGGAGGATCACCCCTCGGAGCCCGGCCATGCGGCGGCGGTGCGGCGCGAGGTCGAGGGCGATTACCTTGCCGCGGCGGAGCGGGGGATCCGGAGCGCCGTCATCCGCCCCTCGATCCTCACGCACAGCGACACGCTCCAGAGCGTCGTGCCGAAGCTCGTGGCGGCCGCGCGCCAGCAGGGCGTCGCCCATCACATCGGCGCGGGCGACAACCAGGTCACGTGCGTCCATGTCGACGACCTGGCAGAGCTGTACGTCCTCGCCCTGGAGAAGGCGCCGCCGGGCCGGATCTATAACGGGGCCGGCGCGAACGTGGCGACGGGCGATGTGGCTCGCTGGATAGGCCGCGCCCTGAAGCTGCCTGTCGCGAGCGCCTCGCGCGAGCAGGCAGGCGCCGTCTGGGGGCCGTTCTTCGCGATGCTGCTCGCGCTCGACAACCGGATGTCGAGCGAGCGAGCGCGCGGCGAGCTCGGCTGGCAACCTTACCGGACCACCCGCCGCCTGGAAGACGACATCCCGCTCATCGCGGCGCGCCTCGCCTGAGCGCGGCGCCATCCCCGGCGGGCCCCGGGCGGGCGCCCGCCTCGGCCTCGTGCCACATGGAATTGCCGTCGCCGGGCGTCACGAAGAGCACGTGCACGTCGTCGGCGACGCGCCCCGAGTGCGCCGCGCCGCGCGGGATCAGCAGCGCTTGACCCGGGCCGACCTCGGCCACCTCCGTCGTGCCGTCGGGCAGGTTGATCGTGAACGTCGCGCGCCCGCGGAGGATCACGAGGAGCTCGTCGCCGCCGTCGTGCCGCTCCCAGAAGCCGTCGGTGCTGCCCGCGGCCCTCGTGGTGACGCCGACCATGCAGGGGCCGCCGGCCGCGTACGACCCGAGGATGCGCAGCGCGCCGGGATCGGTCAGCGAGGCGAGCGCGCCGGCGATGTCGAGGGCGCTCACGCCGCACCTCCGCGCCCTGCTGCGGGCGGGGCCTCCAGGCCGATCGGAGCGACGGCGGCGCGTGCGCTAACGGCGCGCGAGGGGCCCCGGGCCGCGCCGGTGATGCGGCGGCCGCGCGCCGCGGCCGGCGCGGCCGTAGCGCGGACGGGGCCGGACGAGGCGCCGGCGAGCAGCGCGACGGGGCCGTGGGTCTCGAGAGTCGTGGTCTTCATAAGGGTCATTGCCTCCTGCGTGGGGTCGAGTCAGTATGCGAATGTTCATTCGTGTTCGCTATTCGCGTTGCCGGAGGCGCGACCTGCGATGGGCACTGCCGAGACAAACCCGCGGAAAGCACCGCGCCAGAAGCGCTCGCTGGCGACGGTGGAGGCGATCCTGGAGGCGACGATTCGCGTTCTGCTCGACCGCGGGTATGACGGGTTGACCACGATCGCGGTCGCGGCGCGCGCCGGCGTCAGCGTCGGGTCGCTCTATCAATACTTCCCGAACAAGGAGGCGCTTGTCGCGACGCTCGTCGAGCGACACGCCGCCGCGCTCGTGGCGTGCGTCGAGGGCGCGCTTTCCGCAGCGGAGCCGGCGGATCCGGAGGCGGCCGTGCGCGCCTTCGTGCGCGCCGGCCTCGATGCGCACCGGATCTCGCCGGCGCTGCACAAGATCCTGGTCGAGCAGGTGCCGCGCATCGGCCGGCTGGCCGAGGTGATGGAGACGAGCCGCAAGCTCGCGGCGCTGCTGGAACGCTACCTCACGCCCCACCGCGCGCGCCTCGCGGTGCCCGATGTGCGCGCCGCGGCGTTCGTGGTGGAGACCGCCGTCGAGGCGCTCACGCACCGCGCGGTGGTCGAGCGTCCGGAGCTGATCAGCGCGGCGCAGCTCGAGGCCGAGGCCACGACCCTGGCGCTCGCGTACCTCCTCGGCCCCGACGCGCCGCGGCGGCCGCGCTGAGGGCGCGCGCGCCTGCGGCCGATACGACCCCACCCGAGGCGGTGGTGTGCGCGGCGCGGCTCGATATCTGCCGCCGAAATCCATCGCGAGGCGAGGGCGCGAACGGATAACGTGTTGAGTTTCGAGCTCCACCCTCGCTCGCCGCGGATCGGTTGGGCGGCAGGGTGCAACCTGCGCTCTCAGGAGGACGCTTTGGACCAACGACGCGCTGTCGCCTTCTCGTGCTGGATCCCGGTTGCCGCGTGCGCCATCGCCGCCTCGAGCGCGGCCGGCTGCGCCCCCGCGGGCGACGAGCCCGCCGGGGCCGCGCCGGCGGTCCGGCACGTGCGCGTCACCCAGGCCGACGTGGGCGCCTTGCCGCCGGGGGAGCGGCTGCGCCTCGACCTCGGGGCGGCGCGGGTCGCCTACCACGTGGCGCTCGACCCGGCGCTCGACATCGTGGCGAAGTACGCGCCGTAGGCCGGCGGGGTGGCGCAGTACGCGCGGCGCATTCTGGACCGATCATTCTGGAATGAGCAGTCCAGAATCCAGCTGCCCTGGCTTCTGCGGCGCATTCTGGACCGATCATTCTGGAATGAGCAGTCCAGAATCCAGCTGCCCTGGCTTCTGCGGCGCATTCTGGACCGATCATTCTGGAATGAGCAGTCCAGAACCAGCCGCAGGAGCGAGGGGCACGTGTCCGGCAGGGTCCCCGTGCCGCGCGATGAGCAGGGGCTTTCGAGCACGGCAACTCGGCACGACCTCCCATGCGTCCAGGGACGAACCTGGGCGACGAGGCATTAGCGCAGAGGCGGTATGTTTCGCATCAGATCGTCGATGCAGGCCTGCCAGGTGGAGGGCTCGAGGAGCTGCGAGAGCTCGTGGGGTGAGCCGCCGAGCGCCGCTTCTTCAGCCGTGCCCATGGCATCCATGAGTCTCCGCAGCCTGGTGCCGTCGCCGCGAACGAAGCAGTCCACCATGCTGGCCGCCTGCACATAGAACAGGACGGCATCGTCCGTGCGGAGCGTGTACGGGATCGCCTGATCCATCACATCCAGGGACATCGGTGCGTCCCTCACCTGCTCGAGCCTGACCGGGTCGAGCCACCATGTCTCGCGCGCGACGTGCATGGCAATGCCTTCTTGCGCCCACGCCGGCCCCAGCATGCCATGGCTCATCAGCACATGATGCGTGTACTCGTGCAGGACGCTGGCCTGAATGTCCGAGCGCGTCGTGACCACGTGCAGCGCGCCGTCGTAGTAGGCGACCACGCCGCGGTTGGTGCACGCAGCAGCGACGAGGAGCTCCGTGTCGAGATACGCGAAGACGTCAGGGCGCTGGGCTTCGAGCTTCAGCTGGGCGAACACCTCCCGTTCCGCCTGCTCGAGGTGGTAGAGGAGGGGGAGGTGCGCGTCGTCCGGCAGCCTGGGGTCGACGTACAGGTGCCCGGCATCTCCCCACATCTCGTCGCGGAAGCGGGAGATCAACGTCTCTCGCGCCCGGACTGCCTCTCTGGGGTCCGTGCACAGCCCAGGCTGCAACCTCCGCTGGAACGCGGCCTGCTCGTGCCGGCGCGCGCGGCGCGGTGCGGTGGTTGCCTTCGTGGGGACATGATCGAGCGGACGCTCGGGCGGCTCCTGATCGAGGCGGGGAGACGGGGGCTCCAGGGCCGCTTGGTCCTCTGGACCGCGCGCCGGCACCCGCAGCGATGTCGGCTGGGTGGGAGGCCTGCCGGGCGCCGGCTGGCTCGGGACGGAGCTGGCGCTGCGCTGGAGCGCGCGCGGGGCTGGTGGCTCGAGCGCGGAGGCGCCAGATGGGACCGCCGGCGGGCTCGACCGCTGCTGGGCGGAGGTGCTCGCGGTACCCGAGCGCCGCGCCATCCACGCGACGCGTGCGATCACCGCAATGACCATGACCAGCCCGAGGCCGAGCGCGAGGCGACGAGCAAGCATCACTTTGTGGCGAAAGCAAGCATTGTGCCGTGTAGATTCACATGATTCGCGGTGAAGTCACGCGGGTGGTCCTGCATCGCAGAGGTCAAATTGTCACGTGCCAGGGGCATCTCCGACGATCTGGCACGACCCACCCAGGTTGAGTACCACCGCCGGGTCAGCGCCGGCGTATCCGACCGACCGACCGGTGAGCGCGAGGACCGAGGTTCGCGCCCGCCTCGACGAGGATCAGCTCTGCCCGCACGCGCCGCAGCCGCTCCTCCAGCTCCTGGATGTTGAGCCGCACCACGTCGATCTCGCTGCGGTATCTCGACATGACGACCCCGTTTTCGTAGCCGAGCCGAGTTGCGGGCGCCAGCCCCGCGAGCGGCTGCACGGCCGTGACCGAACCGAGCTTCTGGCGCCAACCCCGCGGGCGGCCGCACGGCAGCCTCGGCAGGGCCGCGGCCTGGCGCTCGTCAGCCCTCCAGGGTGTTCTCGTGCTGCACCGCCGCGGATAGGCAAGGTCGGCACTGCTCCGCCACTCCCAGCGCAGGGGCTAGATCCATCGGAGCCACGCGCGCAGCACGGCCTCCAGCGCTGCCCGCTTCGCCTGGACGTCCTCTCCGTCGCTGAACGCCACGAGACAGCGATCCTTGGCGAGCCACTCCAGCAAGCCAGCCGGGTCCGCGATCTCGAACCCCTTCGCCGCGGTGTCCTTCACCTTGGCTCCGAGGTGAAGGATGAGCCGGACGCGGTCCTTGGCGCGCAGGTTGAATGTGGCGAAGTGCTCGGTTGTCTTGAAGCTCGGCGCGTTCCACTTGATCTCCTCGCGGATCGCCGGGCTGACGCCGAGGATGATCTGCCGGAGGGCCACGATCGCCTGCTTCTGCGGATGAGCCAGCTCGCGCAGGAACGCGACGACGGCCGGGTTCTCCTGCGCGTCGCGCGGATAGGCGGGCGCGGCGGGCGCGGCGGGGTACTCCCGGGGCTCGCGCTTTTGGGGCGACCCCGTTTGCGCCTTCGCGCGCGGCTTGCTCGGCTTCTCGGCTGTGCGCTTCATGATGTGCTGTCTGCGTGCCTCGATGGCTAGAGCGCGGGCGCCCTTTCACGGGATCTCGCGTGACCCGACAGCCACGTACTACACGCTGGGCGCGCGGCACAGCGGCAAGTGCCTGGATGTGAACGGCGCCTCGACCGCCGACGGCGCGGCCGTGCAGCAGTGGACCTGCAACGGCGGCAGCAACCAGCAGTGGCAGCTCCAGAGCGCCGGCAGCGGCTACTACCGCGTCGTCGCGCGGCACAGCGGCAAGTGCCTGGACGTGGTCCGCAGCTCGACCGCCGACGGCGCGGCCGTGCAGCAGTACGCCTGCAACGGGGGCAGCAATCAGCAGTGGGAGACCTGGTGACGCAGGGGCGCAGCGTCGCGCGTCTGCCCCGCGCACCCGCGGCGCGCGCCCTTCCGCGGGCGCCGGCTCCGGCCTGGCAGCGCGGACGCCGCGATCTTGCGGTCCTCCCGCCGGATCGCCTCCGGCGATGACTTCGTGAAGGGCCGGCGCCCCTCGCAACATTCAAGGAGCAGGAGGCGCCGTCCGTGGAAGTCGCCGTCACTTGTCGGCGGGATCAGAGCACACGTTCTCGGCGCTGCACTCGTCCAGCGCGGCGATCGCGTCGATGATGCCCTGCGAGCAGGCGGCCGCCTTGGCGCGCTCTTCGCACACGTCATAGCGGCTGTCATTGATCTGTCCCGAGCCGCACTCGCTCGCCGGCCAGAGCTCGGCCGCGCGGTCCGCGAAGTCGCGCTCGCAGTCCTCTTCCGTCTCGTAGGTCTGGTCGTCGGTGGTCCCGTAACCGGGGCAGCCCGCCTCGGTGTCGGCGTAACGATCGCACGCCGCCTCGGAGATCTGCTCGATGCGCGCTTCGCGCGACTCCTCACCGGGAAGCACGTCGTTGACTGTATCCGAAGCGTCGTCGCAGCCGACGGTCCCGACCATGATCGCGGTGGCCAAAGAAGCCCAGAGACACTTTTGCATGTTCGTTTTCTCCCTCACGGCTCGCCAGGATGTCTGATGGCGGCCTCACGCGTAGCCCGCTTCGCAGCCATGCGCCGCGAGCTCGCTATCCAGTACCACCCGATTTCTCAAGCACCGACCATGCCACGTCGCTCTGCGCCGCCCCCGCTGGCGCTCGGATCGGCGCTGCGCCGAGATTGGCGCGCGTCTGCTCTGGCGGGCGCCGACGCATGAGCGCACACATGTGACAGATTGCGACGCTGCGTGGCGCAATCGCGCCGGCAGGCCGGCCGTGCCCGGAGCTTGCCCGGCAGATTCGCGGCGGAACCTCCTCCTTTCCTGAGTCTCCCTGGACAAGCAATCGAGGTGGATCCGCAATGCTGCATGAGCCACAGCGTCCCAGGCCGGGCGAATTTTCTGAAGGATGAGCGCTCGAGGCGACATTCAGCCTTGTCAGGCACACCCAGGTTCCCCTCGGGTTTCAACGATGGATGATCACACGGGTGCCATCCGATGTCCCACCACCGATCCGGCGGTCCGGTTCGGATGGAAGATTGCTGGTGAATCGAAGTGGCTCCGCGCGGGCCATTTCATGGCTCTCCTATCTGTCATGTGGGCCTCTCGACCTGAACATCACGACCGGAGGATACTTCCATGTCGATATTTTCCGCACTGGATTCACCGTCACGACGAGCCGGAACGTTGAAGCGGGCGCTGCAAGGGATGACGCTGGCGTTGCTCGGCATCGCGGGCAACGCACAGGCCCAGAACCACCCGTTCGGCAGCCATCACCAGGCCTATCATTCGTCGACCTTGCGCGTCTCGGCCGGCGCGGCAGCGGCCGACAGCGCGACGTCGGATTTCTACTGGCAGTGGAAGAGTCGCTATGTGAAGACCGGCTGCCAGTCCGACGAATACCGCATCAAGGCCAGCACGAACGACGACGCCTACGTCGTCTCCGAAGGCCAGGGCTACGGCATGCTGATCGCCGTGATGATGGCCGGGCAGGACACGCAGGCTCGGACGATATTCGACGGCTTGCACCGCTACAACCGCCGTCATCCCAGCCAGAACAACCCCGACCTGATGGCCTGGGCGCAGGACGCCAGCTGCAATGACATCCTCGACCACGACTCGGCCACGGACGGCGATCTCGACATCGCCTACGCGCTGCTGCTCGCGGACGCGCAGTGGGGCTCTGGCGGCGCGGTCAACTACGCCGCCGAGGCCAGCCGCGTGCTCAACGCGATCGCCGCGAGCAACGTCAACCCGACCACGCACCTGGTCAACCTCGGCGACTGGGCCGCGCTGTCGGACGACCCCACTTATTACTACGCCTCACGCAGCTCCGACTGGATGCTCGGCCACTTCCGCAGCTTCATCGGCCGCGCCGGCGCCGACTGGTCGCAGGTCCTGAGCGCGCATCAGACGCTGATCGAGACCATGCAGAACACGTACGCCAGCTCGACCGGCCTGCTGCCCGACTTCATCATCAACACGAACACGACGCCTCGCCCCGCGTTCGCCGAGTTCCTCGAGGCCCCGCACGACGGCCGCTATTCGTGGAACGCGAGCCGCGTGCCGTGGCGCCTCGGCATCGACGCAGCCATCAGCGGCGACACCCGCTCACGCAACGCGGCCAGCAGGATCAGCCGCTGGATCCGCGGCAAGACAGGCGGCAATCCGAGCAACATCCGCGCCGGCTACTACCTCGACGGCCGCGCGATCGAGCCCTACAACGACATGGTCTTCATGGCGCCGTTCGCGGTCGCCGCCACCACGGACTCCGGCGGTCAGGCGTGGCTGGACAGCCTGTGGAGCAAGATCGTCTCCACCGCTCCCACCGAGGACTACTACGGAGATACGCTCAAGCTGCTGACCATGCTGTGCGTCTCACGCAACTGGATGACGCCCTGACCGGTCCCCGCCGCGGCGCCGACGTGCGCAGCCCGCCGGCGCCGCGCCGTCGTCCCGCGCCGGGCGCCTCCGGGCTGCCGCGCCTCCGGGCGCCGGCCATCTCGCTGTCGCGGCGGAACGATGCGCGGCCTCCCTGTCCGGACCAGGCGCCGAGAGCGGCCACGCACGGCAGCGGCGCATATCCGCTGGCCGGTCGACCCGCGGTGGCCCGGCGCTTTCCACGACCACGCCCGTGGTGTACTGTCCGCTGCCGTCATGGACTGGAAAGAGAGCTGTCGCTCCCGCCTCCGCGAGCACCTCGACCCGCGCGGGGACCTCGCCCCTCCCTGGGAGCGCTTTCCCGACTACGAGCGCCACACGATCGGCTGGCGCATGGGCGCTGGCGAGGACTGGATCGGGCTCTGGGGCGTCTTTCTCGAGCAGCTCGCCCGGGATCCCGAGACCCGCATCGCCTACCTGCGACGGCACCCTCCCGCTCCAGTCAGCTGGGCAGATGCCGTTCACGAGGTCCTGTATCCAACGGAGCGAGGAGAGGACGACGACGGCGACGAGGACGATCCGGCAGCGGCGGCCCAGCGTCGCTCCGCGCTCCTGGCCCAGGGCCTCATCGCGTCCGACGTGGCCTTCACCACATGGCTCGCCCAGCAGCAAGGCGTGCGCTGGCCATGGCAACACAACGACACGCCCGAGGAAGCGGCCCGCTACAGCACCCGCGAGCTCTGGTTCTGGTCGCGCCAGGTCGCCGAGCTCCGGAGAGGCAGCGGATGGGCGCCGCCCGCCGTACCGGGGGGCTGGCGAGCCTGTGCACACGCGCTGGAGAGCGGCGATGCAGGCCCTGTCGATCCTCGCCAGGGTCTCCTCACGCTCGCTCGGCTGCTGTGCGCCGGGCACGTGAAGGCGCCCTGGCAGCTCGGCCTGGAGCTCGCCGACTTCGCCGACTCCTATGATGACGACATGGGCTACGTCGACGCCTTCCGGCTGTGGGGCATGTCGGCCTTCGATGACGCCTGCCAGCTGCGCCGGTATCTCGAGGCCACGCGAGCACCGTCGGACTGGGAGGCCTGGGTCGCCGAGCAGCTCCCCGTGGATTGAGCCAGGTCAAGAAAGAGGGAAGGTGAGCTCATGCTGGCTTATGCGTTCTGGCATTGGAGGCGACCACAGACCGATGCGAAGGACTACGAGAGTCGACAGCGGGCGTTCCACGCCGCGCTCGCTGCCGCGCCTTCGCCGGGCTTTCTCCGGTCCTTCAGCGCTGGGCTCTCGGGGGCGCCCTGGGCGGCAGGCGGCGGCGACGCGTATGAGGACTTTTACCTGGTGCAGGATTTCGGTGCGCTCGGCGCGCTGAACGACGCCGCGGTCTCCGCCAGTCGCGCGGCCCCCCACGACGCCGCGGCCGCAGTCGCGAGCGGCGGCGTCGCCGGGGTGTATCGCCTGCGGAGCGGGGCGGCGCTGCGCGCGCCGGAGGTCGGCTACTGGTTCGGTAAGCCCGAGGGGATGTCGTACGGTGAGCTCTTCGCGCGGCTCACACCGGTGGTGGAGCAAGCGGGAGCTGCCCTGTGGATGCGGCAGATGGTGCTTGGACCTGGAGAGTTCTGTCTGCACGCAGCAGCGCCCGTGTCGCTACCTGCCTCGCTCGATCCGCTGGTCATTCCGCTTCGGCCGGTCTGGCCGGACCTGGCCGACACGGGCGCGGCGCCGGCGCGCTGAAGGGCGGGGCTCCGCGGTTCTCGTGGTCGGCCTGCTTCGCATCTGCGGCGCCACCTCCGACCCGACAACCCGCGTTGCGCGTCGCCCCGGGTCGCCCCCGGGCAGGTCGTACGGTGTAGCACTTCTGCCCAGCGTGGACACGCACGTCTGGAAAGGGCGGAGCAGGCGACAGGTGCGTGCGCACAAGATCGCGACCTGGGCCGGTTTGCACGCAGGATCGCGACGGCCTGTGTCGGTCGCATCACCCTTGCCCGGCCGGATCCGCCCATGGTAATCCTCGACAAACCTAGATTTCCCGGGGGGTGGCTGGCTCCGGTACACGCCGAGGCACGCTCTCCTCCTCGCGCCTTCCGCTCTGCGTGCTGCCGCAGCTCTCACCGTCGCAAGGCCGTTGTTCCGCTCCGCCGTCGGCCAGCACCATCGACGCAGGAGCGTTACCCCGCTCACGAGCCCGCCGGCCGGCGCGGCGCTTCCCCGATATCGGCGATGCTCACCCTACCTAGCTACCACTCCATCCTCCACTTCGACCCGAGCGGCGACTCCGCCCATTACCGCGCCGTCCGCGCGAGCGACGGCGCCCCCGTGGTGCTCAAGGTGCTCGCCGCGGGCGTCGCGTGCGTCGTGGACCGCGCCCGGCTCAAGCACGAGTACAAGCAGTCGCTCTACAGCGATGCTTTCATGTCCGACGTGCTGCCCTACCTCTCGCCCGAGCAGACAGGTCGGATGAACCGCAGCGTCGACCACCGCTCGGATCTGTACTCGCTCGGCGTGCTCTTCTACCGCATGCTCACCGGGGGTCTGCCCTTCGAGGCGAGCGATCCGCTCGAGCTCATCCACGCCCCGCTGCCCGTCGGCATCGAACGTGAGGAATGCAACGCATGAAGGCCATCGGAATTCATCAGTACGGCGACGCCTCGCAGCTCGTATCCCTGGATCTGCCCGAGCCCGAGCCCGGGCCGCGCCAGGTGAGGGTCCGGGTGATCGCGTCGTCGGTCAATCCGGCGGACATCCGGGCGCGCTCGGTCGCGCCCGGGCCGCGCCGCATCGAGCGGCAGTTTCCCCTGGTGCTCGGCTATGACTTCTCCGGCGTCATCGACGCCGTGGGCCCCGACGTCGAGGATCTCGCGGTCGGCGACGAAGTGTTCGGCTCGCCCAGCCTGTTCGGGCAGGGGGCGAACGCAGAGCAGGTGGTGGTCGACAGCCGGACCATCGCGCGCAAGCCCGCGGCCCTGTCCCACGAACAGGCTGCCTGCCTGTCGCTGGCCGGCGTCACGGCCTGGGAGTGCCTCTCTCGCGCGCAGCCCCCGGCCGGCGCCACGGTGCTGATCACCGCGGGCGCCGGCGGCGTGGGGCACCTGGAGGTGCAGCTCGCGCGGCACCTCGGGCTGCGCGTCGTGGCGACCGCCAGCCGGCCCGAGTCGACCGCGCTGTGCGGCGAGCTCGGCGCCGCCCCCGTGCTCGATCACGCCACGGAGGACGTGGGGCAGGCCTGCCGGAACCTGACCGGCGGCGCGGGCGTCGCGGTGGCGTTCGACAACGCCGGCGGCCGCGCGCTGGAGCAGGCGCTCGACGCGGTGGCGCCGATGGGCACTGTCGTGAGCATCGTGCCGACGCCGGTGCCTGTCGCGGATCGGCTGTTCATGAAGGCGGCGTCGCTCATCTATCATGTGATGGGCGCCGCCTCGATGTGGCGGCTCGACCCGCACGCGCAGGGCCGCGCGCTGGCCGCCGTCGCGGTGCTGGCCGCGCAAGGCCATGTCAGGCCGGTCGTAACTGCGAGCTACCCGGTGCGCGAGCTCGGGCAGGCCCACCGCGCCATCGAGTCAGGCCGCACCGTGGGAAAGATCGCGATCCGCGTGGCGGACGGCTGGTGACCCGTCCGGGCGAGCGGCGGTGAGGCCGTCGGTGCTCGCGGCGCTGGCCTGGAGAGGCGAGCGCCACGGCAAACAACCATTCTGAGACAGCGTATCGCTCCTGCCGCGCGCGCCGCCGCCCCGAGTGGCGGCGCGCGGCGAGCGGTCATGATCCCACCACATCGAGTTCGCCCGGTCGCCGCCTCGCCTTGCCGCTGGGTCCGCCGCGCTGACGCGACGCGCGACGGGCTGTCGGCGCGCCCGTCCGAGAGCGGCGCCATGACGCGACGCTCGCCCCCGTGCGCCGCTCTGGCGCGATGCGCCGGAGAACAGCCAATGCGCCATCGTATGACGGCAATGGACTCCATGTCGTGGGGAGTGGACTTCCTGATGAGATGATTCCATCACGGACGCCGAACGGCCATTTCACGGTAGTCTCGGCGTGTGTATTGGCCGAGGCAGCGCTTGACGTGTGCGAGGCTTCCCCGTACGTAGTGACCGACGGTAGGAGGTCACGGTATGGCTGACTTGAAGTATCGTCGCTGGCGAGCTGGTCACGTGTCGATCGTGACGCTCGCGCTGACGCTCGCGGCCGGGTGCGACATCGGGCAGATCGGAGCAGCAGGCTCGGGGCCGGGGGAGGACAGTTCCGGGTCCGGACCAGGAGAGCCCCACGCGGCGTGCGAGGGGACCGAGCGAATCCTCGCGCCGCAGCGGCGTTTGACGCGATTCGAATACAACAACACGGTTCGAGATCTGCTCGGAACGTCGCTTACCCCTGCCGATCAGTTTCCGGTCGATGAGATCGCGGGCGGCTTCAACAACAATGCGTCCGTTCTCACGGTGTCTCCGTTGCACGCCGAGAAATACCTCCTGGCCGCCGAGGAGCTCGCGGCCGAGGCCGTGGCGGGCGACCTCTCGAGGTTACTGCCGTGCGACCCGGCGGCCGTCGAGGGGCGAGTCGACGAGGAGGAGGCGTGCGCGCGGCAGTTCGTCGAGGACTTCGGCCGTCGCGCCTACCGGCGTCCGCTCGCGCCGACCGACGTCGATCGGCTGATGCGCGCCTATGCGGCGGGGCGCACGGGCGGGTCGCTGCGCGAGGGCATCGAGGTGGTGATCCGGGCCGCGCTGCAGTCGCCGAAGTTCCTCTTCCGCCTGGAGCTGCGGCACGATCTCGATGGCTCCGCGGCGAGGGTGCGCCTCGATCCGTACGAGATGGCGTCGCGCCTGTCGTACCTGGTCTGGGCCTCGGGCCCGGACGACGACCTGCTCGCGGCCGCCGAGGCAGGCCTGCTCGATACGCGCGAGCAGCTCGCCGAACGAGCCCGCGAGATGCTGGAGAGCCCCAAAGCACGCCTTGCCATCGTGGAATTTTACAAACAATGGCTCAACCTCGGGAAGCTCGAGAGCATCGTGAAGGAGGAGGGCTCGTTTCCCGGGTATGACGATGAGCTCGTCGCCGGGATGAGCGCGGAGACCCCTGCGTTCATCGAGCACGTCCTCTGGTCGGGGGACCGAAAGCTGTCCAGCTTGCTGACGCTGCCTGTCGGCTTTGCCACCGAGCCCGTCGCCCGTCTTTACGGGGTGACGGTCCCGCCTGGGTCGACCACACCGCAGCTCGTGGAGCTCCCGCCCGATCAGCGCGCCGGGGTGCTCACGCAGCCCGCGTTCCTGGCCGTCCATGCGCACCCCGATCAGACCTCCCCGGTCCTGCGCGGCAAGGCCATCCGGCAGAAGTTCATGTGCCAGGAGCCGCCGCCGCCGCCCCCCGACGTCGACCTCACGCCGCCCACGGGCGAGCGGGGCGTCACCGCGCGCGAGCGCTTCCAGCAGCACTCCTCCGACGCCCAGTGTGCGGGCTGCCATCAGCTGATGGATCCCATCGGCTTCGCGTTCGAGAACTACGATGCCATCGGCGCGTACCGCACCGAGGAGGGCGGGCAGGTCATCGACACCTCCGGCGAGATGCTCCTGTCCGACGACATGGACGGCCCGTTTGTCGGCGTCCGCGCGCTGGCGGAGAAGCTCGCCGGCAGCCAGCAGGTCCGCGACTGCCTCGCGACGCAATGGTTCCGCTACACGGCCGGTCGCTTCGAGACCGACGGCGACGAGTGCTCGCTCGGCGAGCTGCGCGAGGACTTCAACGGCACCGCGGGCGATCTCGTGGAGCTCATCGTGGCCACGACGCAGACCGAGGCGTTCATGTACCGCAGCGCGATCGCAGCAGAGGAGGAGTGACATGAGACCGCGAATGATTTCTCGACGACGGCTGCTCCAGGGCTCGCTGGCGGCGACGGCGGCGATCCCTCTGCTCAACGCCGAGTGGGCGCGCGGGGACGAGAGCACCGCGCCCAGGCGCTTCGTGGTGTTCTACACGCCCAACGGCACGCTCGAGTCGCAGTGGATGCCCCAGGGCACGGAGACCAACTTCACGCTGAGCCCGCTGCTGCGGCCGCTGGAGCCGTTCAAGGCGAAGCTGATCCCGCTGCGCGGGATCAACATGAACGTGGTGGTCAACTCCAACATCGGCTCCGAGCACGCGCGGGGCATCGGCGGCCTGCTCACGGGGCGGGCGCTGCTCCGGGGCAATTTCAAGAGCTTCAACTCCAGCAACGCCGGCTGGTCGTCGGGGATCTCGCTCGACCAGCACATAGCGAACAAGCTGAACCCCTCGACGCTGTTTCGCTCCCTGCAGCTCGGCGTCCAGGTCCGCGACGCGGAGGTGCGCGGCCGGCTCTGCTACAGCGGGCCCGACCAGCCGATCCCCCCGCGCGAGGACCCTTACGACACCTTCGAGCAGCTCTTCGGGGCCGCGGTGCCGGGCCAGGGGGGCAGCTCCGACGCGCTGGATCGGCTCCGCGCCCAGCGACGGACGGTGTTCGATCTCGTCCGCGAGGACATCGCGGAGGTGCGGCCCCGCATCGGCGCGGAGGATCGCGTCAAGCTCGACGCGCACATGCAGTCGATCCGGGAGATCGAGCAGCGCCTGGCCAGCGGCGGCGACGGCAGCACCGCGACAGCGGGCTGCAAGCAGCCGGACCTGGGCGCGCGCATCGACCTCTCGGACGACGCGAACATGCCCGCCATCGGCAAGCTCCAGATGGATCTCGCGGCGGCGGCGCTCGCGTGCGATCTCACCCGGATCGTCACGCTCCAGTGGTCGTACGCCGAGAGCGAGCACCTCTACCCGTTCCTCGACCTCCAGGGGAACCACCATGCCATCTCGCACCAGTGGGACACGCCGGGCAAGGCGCAGTACTCGAAGATTCACACGTGGTTCGCGGAGCAGCTCGCCTACCTGCTCGGGAAGCTCGACTCGTACGCCGAGGGGGACCGCACGCTCCTCGACAACACCGTCGTCCTGTGGGTCACCGAGATCAGCGAGTCGACGCAGCACGCGCTCACGAACATGCCGTTCTTGCTCGCCGGCAGCGCGGGCGGGGTCTTCCGCACCGGCCGCTTCGTCGACTACCTGGCCAACGGCGGCGCTGCGCGCCAGCACAACGATCTGCTGCTCACGATCGCGAACGCGATGGGCACCGACGACACGACGTTCGGCGACCCGGCGTTCTGCACCGGAACGCTGCCCAGCCTCACCTAGTACCGCGGGTCAGAAGTCCTGCCAGGCATCTGCCTCGCGAGCGGAGAGAGAGTTCAACGCAAAGACGCCAAGAGCGCAAAGACGCAAAAATGCACGAAACTTTTTCTCTTGCGCCTTTGCGCCTTTGCGCCTTTGCGTTGAATTCTCTCTCCGGATCCCTGGCCGGACTCCTGGGGAGTGGAACTAGAACACCGATCACGTTGAAACCCGGAGAATTTTCACAGGGAGGCGGGGAGGAAGAAAAAAAATGAATTTCTCCCTCTTGCCGTCTCTCGCTCCCCGCCTCCCCGCCTCCCTGTGAAATTCCTGCTTTTTCTCGTGGTTTCAACCCGTTTGTCGCTCTAGCAGGTCTCGGGCGCCGGCGCGGTAGCGAGAGCGCGGGGCGGGGGTATCCGCCCCGTCATGGAAGCGCTGCGCATGTCAGTTCGCATGGTCGGTGCGCGCGAGGAGCGGCGGAGGCTTCTCCTCCGAGACGAGCACCGCGACCGGTACCGCCCCTCCGCTCTCCCGGTCTCCTGGCCCGGCGAACCCATCGCGCGAACGCGACCGCGCTCGCCCGGCGGGGATCGTTGCCGCTGCCGGTGCGGCGAACGAGCGCGCGGGGCCGAGGTCGCTTGCTGCGTTGCTGATGAAATTTTCTCTTGATATTGCACTCGATCTTGCTGGCCCCGGGATGAACCGGTCCACCGGGTCGACGCTCCTGCGTCCTGCATGATCGAAACCGGCGCTTCCGGGAATCAAGCCGAGCCATCCCTGCGCGACGTGGACGACACGCCGTGAGGGGTTTCCTGGGCTTGCGCATCGCATCAATGTCTTTGTCGCACGCACAGGGAGCCCGCGTGAACCTAGCGAAGAGCAGACCGGGACAGCGGCCACAGGGGCCGAGTCACGGGTCTCTGCGAAGGAGCGTTGCTTGCTGACTGAAGAGGACAGCTTGGTGAAGGGGGCGGCGACAGCCCCGGGGCAATCGCCCCGCCGTTGCGCGCGATCCCGCGGCGAATAGCCCCGCCGCTGCGCTCGCGCCGGACGAGCGCACCGAGCCGTTTCAAAGCGACGCCAGCGCCGCAGGCGTGGGCGAGGAGGACGACCGCAAGCTCGATGTCATGAGCTCTCGGCTCAGCCACGCCTTCAGCCATCAACAGCATAGGAAGCCGCAAGCCCGATTCCGGACCGCCCTCTGGACTTGTCTGGAGCAGACGGGCCCGTTTCGGGTATAATACGTCCCATGATGAAGCAACGAACGATCGTGGCCTTCGGGCTGGCTCTCGCGCTGGCTCACGGCGCGTGCAGCGACGATGGCACGTCCAGCAGTGGCGATTCTCCCCAGGGCTCGGCGAGCACCGGCTCGGGTGCGCAGCAGGGGAGTAGCGGACCTGGCAGCGGCGGCTCGCCGCCGGCCACCACGGGGACCGGGGCGGGGACGACCACGGGCACGGGCGCGGGTCCAGTTGGAAGCGGCGGATCGACGGCGGACGGTGGAGGCGGAGGCGGCGAGCCGACGGTATGCGACGCGAGCGTGGCCCCCGACGTGGGGAAGCTGGCGCTGGCGCCGGTCGTCACTGGCCTCGACAGGCTGGTTTACGC
Source organism: Sorangium sp. So ce1128 (assembly GCA_051717205.1). Classification (GTDB taxonomy): domain Bacteria; phylum Myxococcota_A; class Polyangia; order Polyangiales; family Polyangiaceae; genus Sorangium. The sequence goes on along the minus strand of CP181432.1, from coordinate 9,879,298 downwards.
CGCGCAGCCGAAGGGCTCGAGCGACTGGTATCTCGTGCAGCAGACCGGGAAGATCCGCGTCTTCACGGGCGGCGCGCTGCGCGAGGGGAACTTCCTCGACGTGAGCAGCCAGATCCAGCTCAGCACGGGGGCCTTCGACGATGAGCGCGGCCTCCTCAGCATCGCGTTCCCGCCCGACTACGCGACGAGCGGCAAGTTCTACGTGATGATGACGGCGACCACGGGCGCCAACATGAACCGTGATACGGTGTTCGAGTACCAGCGCTCGGCCGATCCTTACGTGGCGAACGCGACGCCCACGAAGACGATCGTGCAGCTCGACGCCTCCGCGGTGAACCACAACGGTGGCCATATCCTGTTCGGGCTCGACGGCATGCTGTACGTCGGCACGGGCGATGGGGGCGGGAGCTGCAACAGCGACAAGCCCGGAGCGTCGCAGGACCCCGCCTCGCTGTTCGGGAAGCTCCTGCGCCTGGATCCGAACGCCGCCGCGCCGCACGCCGCGAGCGGCAATCCCTTCGACGGCAACGGCGCGCGGGTCTGGCATTACGGACTGCGCAACCCGTATCGCTTCAGCTTCGACCGGCTGAACGGGGATCTCTTCATCGGCGATGTAGGTCAGGATTCCTATGAAGAGGTCGACTACGTGCCCGCTGGCATGAGCGGGATGAACTTCGGCTGGGCGGCGTACGAGGGCGACCATGCGGATACCTGCACTGGGCGCACCCTGCGCGAGGGCTCGACGCACACCAAGCCGATCTTCGACGCTGACCGGCGGCGGAGCGCGACGGGACCGTTCCGCGATTGGGTTTCGGTCATCGGCGGCTACGTGTACCGGGGCACCGCGCTGCCGCAGCTCCGGGGCGTGTACCTGTTCGGCGATTACACAGGTGAGCGCATGGCCGCGCTCGTCCAGTGCGGCGCGCAGACCTCGCCCATCACGCAGATCCTCAAGAACCGCGATCCGAACACGCCGAACGCCCCCGCGTTCACGCGCCAGGGCAGCCTGCCGAACTTCGAGGATCTCACCGCGATCGTCGAGGACAACGACGGCGAGCTGTACTTCGTCGCGAACCGCAACAGCCTGGTGAAGGTCGTCCCCGAGTGAAATAGCCCGCCTGGCGCTGCCCGCACGACCTGCGGTCAGCGCCAGCGCGGCTCTGCTCTCAAGGGCCGGGAGGCGGGTAGCTGGCTTCTGTCATGCTCTGGATCCAGCGCGTGACGACCTGGACGCCGGCGTCGTCGACCTTGTGCGTCCCGATGCGCGGCATCTGGCCCTCGAAGCCGCGCAGCACCTGGCGGGCGACGAGCAGGCTGCGAGCCGGATCGCCTGGCCGGATGTCGTACCAGTAGCTGGGATCGGTGTTCTCGAGCCCCTCGTACTTGGCATTCTCGGCAGGGCGCTTGTTGATGCCGGTCCGGACGGCGTCCGTCGTCGCCACGCTGCCGAGGTCGGCCGCATCGAGCCGCAGGTAAAGGCCCGTATCTCGAGCCGGCGCGTCGACGCTTTCGTTGTGGCAGCTCACGCCGCAGTTCGCGTGCATGTAGCCGAGCGCCTGCCGCTCCACCTCGTCTCCAGGGATCGCGAGGGCGAGCTGGCTCCCGTTCTCGATCAGCCCGGCCTCGACGAGCGTCTCGCGCGTGAGCCCCTCGGCCCCCGGGCCGAGCATCAGCGCGTCCCAGCCGAGGACGTAATCGGCGCGCCCCGAGTGGCACTCCTTGCATTGATCGCGCGTCGGCACCGTGTGGCCCGTGCCGAGGAAATCGGGCACGCCCGTGTCGTTCTGCATCTGGATCGCCTCGCGCCCGTCCTCCGACCACACATAGCTCGTGTAAAGCCAGCCGTCCGGCGTCTTGCGCAGCAGCCTCGTCTCCGCGAGCTGCAGCTCGCCGTTCGCGCCCGGCACGCGGAACTCCTTCCAGAACTGAGTGCCCTCCGGGAACCTGAAGGCATCGGGATCGCTCGCGTCCACCTTCTGTCCTGCCGGGATCGACACGAAGCGTCGCTTCGCAGCGCTGTCGCTCCAGAGCTCGATCGCCGGCTTGTACTCCAGGACGCCGCACGCGAGCTCGCGCCGGTCGAAGTCGCCGTAGAGGCCCGTACAGCGCAGGTCGACAGGCAGCGCGCCGTCGAGGGGCGCATCGCAGTTCACGCCGGTGGGCATCGCGAACTCGGTGCAGCCCGGGCCGCCGCCGGTTCCGCCCCCCTGCCCACCGCCTCCGCCCTCACCACCGCCACCGGGTCCGCTCGCGTCCGGCCCGGCGCCGGTCCCGGACGGCCCCTCTCCACCACCTTGATCACACGCGGCCGCCAACAGCAGCGCACATAAGACTGAACCTTTCCTCACGGCGCGAATCATCATGCGTGTGATTCTGCCACAGAATGGCGCACGCGGCGTGGGTCCCGGCTATGGGGATCGAACAAAATGGCGGTTTCCACCGGGTTGGATCGTGAAAGGAATGTTTTGCTCGAGCTGAACAACGGGCAGTCACATCCGCGGGTGAATGCTGCCAGCCACCCTGAGGATATGGTGTTGAATACCCACCCGCCCGGGGCCGCTCGCGGGATCGGGACCCCCATCGATGTCGACGATGTCGACGTCGGTGCCCGCGTGAGAGTGACACTCCTCGGTGGGGACCCCGCGGCTGGCCAAACGGAGGAGCGATACGATGCGAGCGCCTCGTCCGGCCCCCGGCGCGCCGCGTCTGTACAGGGGCGGTCTCCTGGGAGTACAATGGCGCGGGCGCAACAGATCATTCCGCTGGCAGGGCGCGCCGGGCCGGTATCCGAGGGAGACGATGGAACTGACGGTGGTCGACGAGGGCGGTGTGCAGTTCGTGGAGGGCACGCCGGGCCAGGGGCTCATGTCGAGCGTTCGCGACGTGGATCGCGTTGTCGAGGCCTGTTTTTCGGACCGGGTGGGGTGTGCCCTGCTCTACGCGGCGAACCTCACCCCGGCGTTCTTCGACCTGAGCTCGGGAGAGGCAGGGGCGATGCTGCAGAAGCTGAGGAACTACAGGATCCGGCTCGCCGTTGTGTGCCCGCCGGGCGGCGTGGGCTTCAGCAGCCGGTTCGGGGAGGTGGTGGCCGAGGAGCGCCGCGGCATGGACTTCGGGGTGTTCGAGACGCGTGGAGCTGCTGTCGACTGGATCCGCCTCGCTTCGGGCGCCGGTGATCCGACGCCCGGTGACGATCCGGGAGGCCGCTCCCCCGCGGAAGAGAAGCCGCGCCGGTGAGCCTGGCCGCCTCGGCCGGCCTCTGACCACGGTCTCGACGGGCGGCCCGTGCGGCTCGTTCCAGGCTGTCTCCGATGGGCCGCGCCTCCCCCTCGCGAGCGCTCAGTCGCGGTCCGGGGCACCCAGCGGGAAGAACGAGCGGTAGGGCCGCGCCTCGTCGATGGCCCGCGCGAAGGACGGTCGAGCGAGGAGCCGCCGCCGGTACGCGCGGACGTTCGGGAATGCCTCGCTGATCGGGTGGGCCCAGTCGGCGTAGAACAACGCAGGCCCGCCAGCGCAGTCCGCGAGGCTGAAGGCGCCGCCTGCGGCCCACTCTCGCCCGGCCATCGCGCCGTCGAGCCAGCGATAGGCGGTGTCGAGCAGCTGCCGCGCCTCGGCGACGCCCTGGCGATCGCGGTTCTCCTCGGCGCGGATGCTGTCGAACACGAGCTTCTGCATCGGCGTCATGATGTAGTTGTCGAAGAAGCGGTCCATCATCCGTACATCGAGCGCCGCCCGAGGGTCCTCCGGGAGCAGCCGGGCGGAGCCAGGATGATGGAGATCGATGTATTCGACGATGATGCTCGCCTCCACCACCGTACGGCCCTCATCCAGGAGCACGGGCATGCGCTTGATCGGCCACAGGGCCTCGTGCTCGGCCGCCGCCTGCGCTTCCCCCGGCGCGAGCAGGCGGAACTCGAAGGGAGCATCGTGCTCGTAGAGCGCGATCAGGACCTTCTGGCAGTAAGAAGAAAAGGGATGGGCATAAAGCTTCATCGGCATCGTCGGCTCCTTGCGTTCGTTCTGCGACGGGCCGCGATCCCCGTCGATCGCGGCCGCTCGGCAGCTTTCATCCTGTTGTCTCGAGGCGACCGAAATCGACACGATGGGCCTGCTCAGCGTCGCGACCGATCGTGATGCACGGCGTTGCACCCTCGTCTCGCATGTGCGCTTCCCTGTCAAGCACCCCAGCGGCGCCCGGCGTACTCGAGGCACGCGGGGGCGCGCTCGACGCGCTCTCTCCAGGGCCCGTGCTCGACGCAAAGGCCCAGCGACGCCATCGCGCGTCGCATTCCGTTTCTGGATGTGTTTTTACCTGGCGAAAACTGTCGACGGGAGTCCTGGCTCCCCATGAGCATCCATTCCTGTCGTGCCACCCGCGGGGCGGAAGTGCGTTTGACCCTGAGGCATCCCCTCAAATTCTTCGGAAAATTCACAGGGAGGCGGGGAGACGGGGAGGGAAATCTTCAAAATACTCCCTGTTTCCCCGCCTCCCTGTTCAATTTCCCCGCTGAAAAGGGCTGCAAAGTGAGGGGATTTCTCAGCGTTTGACCCCCGTAAGCTTCCCGCATCGCACCCCAGCGCGGCGTGGACCTCCACCCCGGGATGGCGCTGCTGCGCGAGCACCGCGAGCGTGCCGGTGCCGCAGCCCACGTCGAGGAGCCGCTGGCCGGGGGCGAGCTGCATGTGCTCGAGGAGCCGGCTCCTGAAGGCTTCCTCGCGGATCAGCTACCGAGGCGTGTCGTCGCCGGTCGAATGGTCGATCAGGTAGCGCCAGCTCCCGTCAGCCTGCCGGCGCACCACCTCCGCCGAGCGCGCCGTCTCGGTGACCTCCTTCCCATCGGGGCCGACGAACGACAGGCTCCATTCGCCCTGCAGCAGGGCGATCGAGCCGGCCTGCATGCAGTAGTTGTTCCTCGACACCATGCGGCCTCCCAGCGCGAGGAGGGCGCGTATCGCCTCCCGGACGGCGGGCGCGCCGGCGGCGCGCTGGCCCGGCGCCGGGGCCAGCACGGCCTCGGGCTCGTACAGCGCCATGATCCGCTCGAGGTCGCCGGAGTTGAAGGCCTCGGCGAAGATCGCGTTCATCTGCTGGGGTTCCTTGACGTTCATGCGCAACCTCCAGCGCTGACGATGGCCCTCCGCGATCGTGGCGTCCATGCACGAATCCGCAATTCACTCGTGCGCAGATGGCACGATCGGATGGTACGGTCGACCGATGGTTGACCTCAACGAGATGGTCTGCTTCGCGCACGTCGTCGGCCATGGCAGCTTCGCCGCGGCCGCGCGCCGGCTGCAGATCCCGCCGTCCACGATGAGCCGGAAGATCGCCGCGCTGGAGCGTCGCCTCGGCGCTCGCCTGCTCGAGCGCACCACGCGCAAGCTCCGGCTGACCGACGCCGGCGTGCAGTACCACGAGCGCTGCCGGCGTATCGTCGCCGAGGCGGAGGAGGCCGATCGCCTCATGCAGGCGCGCTCCTCGCGGGCGCAGGGCACGGTGCGCATCTCCGTGCCGGAGGTCTTCGTCGCGCGGCTGCTCGCGCCGGTGGTGACGCGGCTCCTCTCGACCTACCCCGATGTTCGCGTCGAGTGCCTCACCGACGATCGCTATGTAGACCTCGTGGGCGAGCGCATCGACGTCGCCCTCCGGGTGCTGTCTCCGAGGGACCGCTCCGCGCTCGGCGCGCGCCGCCTCGGCGAGACGAGCCCTGTCCTGTGCGCGTCCCCCGCCTACCTCGAGGCGCGCGGGGCACCGCGGGCGCCCGACGGCCTGTCGTCGCACGTCCTGTGCGCGTTCGGCCGGGATCGAGGCGCGTTCTCCTTTCGCCTCATCGATCGCGCCGGTCGCGCCGTCCGCTTCCGCGCCGCGCCGCGCCTCGTGACCACGAGCGACGTTCACCTGCGCTCGGCGTGCCTGGACGGGGCCGGTATCGCGCTCATCCCGCCGTTCGTCGTCGAGTCCGATCTTCGCTCCGGGCGCCTCGTGCGCGTCCTGCCTCGCTGGACGGGCGTGCCGCTCAGCCTGTTCGCCGTGACGCCCCAGGCGCGCGCCGTCCCCACGCACGTCCGTGTTTTCCTCGACCTGCTCTACGAGCATGTGCGCCAGCACCCGCAGCTGCTGGACGCCGCGTGACGCCGCTGGATCGGGCCTCGCAAACACCCCATCTCCGGCGTGCCGCCTCACGCTTCGTACAACAGATGTCCAACGTATCCAACGGGCGTAACCAACGAACTCATCAATCTACCCTGTTCTCTGATGAATCACGCGCTGACGAACTGCCGCTCCACCAGGCGTCGATACAGCCCGTCCTGCGCGACGAGCGCCGCGTGGGCCCCGCTCTGCACGATCCTGCCGCCGTCCATGACGAGCACGCGGTCGGCGCCCATCACGGTCGAGAGACGGTGGGCGATGATCAGCGTCGTGCGCCCCTTCATCAGCGTATCGAGCGCCGCCTTCACGAGGTGCTCGCTCTCGGTATCGAGCGCGCTCGTCGCCTCGTCGAGCACGAGCAGGCGAGGGTCCTTGAGCACGGCGCGCGCGATGGCCACGCGCTGCTTCTGACCACCGGACAGCTGCACCCCGCGTTCGCCCACGAGCGTCCGGTATCCCTCCGGAAACCTGAGGACGAAGTCGTGCGCATTGGCGGCGCGTGCGGCGGCCTCGACCTCCTTGTCCGAGGCGCTCGCCCGTCCATATCGGATGTTGTCGGCGACGCTGGTGGCGAACAGGATCGGCTCCTGCGCGACGATGCCGATCTGCCGGCGCAGCCAGCTCGGCGACAGCGCGCGGAGGTCGTGCCCATCGAGCAGGATGCGCCCCTCGTCGGGGTCGTAGAGCCGCATCAGCAGCGCGGCGATCGTCGATTTGCCCGCTCCGGACGACCCGACCAGCGCGATGACCTCTCCGGGCCGCACCGACAGATCGATGCCTTTGAGGACGGGCACGTCCCTGCGCGCCGGATAGCTGAACCTGACCCGCTCGAGCTCCAGCCGCCCCTGGACGGCGGGCGGCTCGAGGCCGCCCGAGAGCGGCATGGCCGGCGCGCGATCGAGGAGCTCGAACACGCGCTCGGCGGAGCCCAGCGCCCTCATGAGCTCGGCCCACAGGTCGCTCAGGCCGGCGAGCGAGAAGGCGACGAGGAGCGTGTAGACGAGGAAGGCGGTGAGCTCGCCGATCGTCAGGCGCCCGGCGACGACGAGGCGGCCGCCATACCAGAGCACGAGCCCCGTGGCCGCATAGCCCGCGAACGTCACCACCCCCGAGAAGGCCCCCGAGGCGCGGACGCGCGCCCTGGCGCGCTCGAACGACTCCGTCACCTGGCCTGCATAACGCTCCAGCTCCTGCTTCTCGGCGGCGAATGCCCGGACGGTGCGGATCCCCGAGAGCGCCTCCTCCGCGATCTCGCTGGAGCGCGCGAGCGAGTCCTGGACGGCGCGGGAGAGCTTGCGGACCTTGCGCCCATAGATCACCGCGCCGAGCAGCACGGGCGGGATCACCGAGAGCATCAGCAGCGTGAGCCGCGGGGACGTGTACACGAGGAACCCGAGGCCGCCGACGACCGATACGACCAGGCGGAGCGCCATCGAGATGTGGACGCTGACGGCGTTCTGGAGGACGGTCGTGTCCGAAGCGAGCCGGCTCGTCAGCTCGCCTGTCCGGTGATCATCGAAGAAGGCCATCTCCTGCCGGAGGACGTGATCGAACAGGCTCGCGCGCAGCCGGGCGACCACGCGCTCCCCGGCGGTGGTGAAGAGGACGTACCGAAGCGCGACCGCGACGGCCTGCAGCGCGATGAGGGGCACGAGCCAGAGCGCCGCCCTGTCGAACGCCGCGACGGGCTTACCAGGCCCGAGCGCGTCGTCGATGAGCCTCTGGATCACCTGAGGAAGCAGCAGGCCCATTCCGCTGCCGATGCCCAGGAACAGGGTGCCGAGGGCGAGGCTCCCGAGCTCGGGTCGGGCGAGGCGGAGGAGACGTAAAACGTGCGTGGGGCTGTGCCGCCCCTCATTTGAGCGCTGCATTGGCCAGCTTCAGCCTAGCAGGCCCCGCGCACGGCGGCGCGCGTCGCGGGCATTGGCGCGGTGTCGCTCGGGGCGCTCGGTCGATGGGCGATCACGCCGGGCAGCCCAGATCGAGCTATGACAAAAACATGCGGGGATGACAAGCTCAGCCTTGAGCGACGTGGCAGAGCGCCACGGACGAGCATTTTTGCCACCGTGCTTTGAGACATTTTGCCTGATTCGATTACGCTGTGATGGAATCGATCCAGTTTGAGATGCAACGATTTTCAATAGCGTGGCAATCTTCCGGTGGTGCCGTAGGCAATGAGCGTCTGGCGATATCTCAGACGGGTTCGCAATGCTGGCCGAGGTGTGGCCCCGCTCTTGCTGAACCCCTCCTCGACCAAAGGAGGTCAATTATGAAGAAGATCCTGAAGCTCCAGACGCTCTCGATGAACAACCCGACCACCGGCGGCGGCGGTGGTGGTGGCGTCCCCTCGAACGCCAGCCTCCTTCTGCCGTGTTCGCACTCGGTGGCCAGCCTGCTCCTTTGTTGATTGACGCTGTGAGGGAGTGATCGGCGCCCCTCGGGTCGCTGATCGTATGCAAAGTCATCTTCAGGACTTCGTGTCCAGGAGATGACTTTGCTTTTTTATGTGCCCTGCTCCTCGTCGCTAGCTGCGTTCACGTCGAGCGCCGGAGGCCTCGAGTGACCGCCTCTGGCGGCAAGATCAGTGCAGTCCCCGGGCGTGCCGTCTCCTCGCAACCGTTTCAATGAGGGCTCATGCTAGGCATTGACAGAAGAGCAATGGATCGTATCGTCGACTTCGTCATCGCTCATCCAGAGCGGTACGAGAGCCTGGAGAGATACCGGTCGGAGGGGGGAGAATTCAAGGAGCTGGTGAAGCGCCTCCTGCCGGACGGCTGGAAGGTCGGCGAGGGCCAGGGCCCATGGTGCGAGGCCCACCCACCGAAGCTTCAGGTGCCGGACGCCGGGTTCAAGATCCACCTGTCGACCGCGCACGAGAGCGCGAGGGAGATGCTGGCGGCGGTCGTGCCGCTCCTCGTGGAAGAGGGCGCGTCGTTCAAGGTCCTCGTCGACGAGCAGATCCTCGACCTCGGCAACTCGACGTTCTGGGGCCGCGGGGCGTGCGGGAAGTTCATCACCATCTATCCTGCTGACGTCGAGCAGCTCAATCGGCTCATGCCGCGCCTCCACGAGGCCACGAAGGGCTTGCGGGGTCCATACATCCTGTCCGACAAGCGGTACAAGGACAGCAAGGTGCTCTTCTACCGCTACGGCGGCTTCAGGAAAGCGCAGCGGGTGAACGCGTTCGGTGAGCCGGTCGCCCTCCTCCGGACCGCCGACGGCCAGATGCTCCCGGACGAGCGGCTGCCCTACTTTGCCTTGCCCGAGGGGGTCGACGATCCCTTCCCGGACACGGAGGAAGAGGACGACGAGCTCATCCTGAAGGGCAGGTACAAGGCCACCGAGGCGCTGGGCACCTCCAGCAAGGGCGGGATCTACCGGTGCCTCGACCTCGAGACGAACACGGAGGTCGTGGTCAAGGAGGCCCGGCCGCTCGTGAACCGCGGGCGGAAGATTCCTTACGACGCCATCGATTGTCTGAAGAACGAGTATCGCGCCCTGAAGCGCCTCGAGGGCACGGGCGTGGCCCCGAGGCCCATCGAGCTCTTTCAGGAATGGGAGCACTGCTTCGTTGCCATGGAGCTCATGGCGGGCGTGTCTCTCTCGTCCTATCTCGCCCGCTGGCCCGCCAACCTCCTCCTCGTGCCGTCCCCGACCGCCGACCAGGTGCGGACGTACTGTGAAGAGTTCCTCGCCATCGCGAGGAGCATCCTCGTGGGCGCGCGGACCGTTCACGAGCGCGGCGTGGTCATCCAGGACGTCTCGCCGCGGAACATCGTGTTCGATCCGGAGCAGGGTACGATCAAGTTCATCGATTTCGAGGCGGCTTACATCGCTCAGGGCGACGCCGAGCGCCTTTTCATTCCCATATCCACGCCCGGCTTCGGCGAGGCGAGGGGGATGGATCGACTGCCGACCTTCGCGGACGACTACAGGGCGCTGAGCCGGGTTCTCGGGGAGCTCCTGTACCCGGTCACGTCCTTCTTCTCGATCGCGCCCGAGCGCCGGGCCCCTGTGTTCGCGCACTTCGCGCGGGAGCGGGGCGTCCCCGAGGCCATCGTGCGGCTCACCCTCGGGGTGGGCGAGCAGCCGGAGCGGGTGGACGCGCTGCTCTCGGAGGCCGAGCGCAGCCTCGAGGGCGTCACCGCGCCCGAGCGGATGCCGCCCCTCCGGGGCGACGATGAGCTCCGGAAGATCGTCGGCGCCATCGGGAATTACATCGTGGATAAGATCCAGAGCGGCGACGATCTGCTGGAGCTGCCGGCGGATTACCGGCGCGCCATGACGAATCCGCTGAGCGTCGCTTATGGCGCGTCGGGCGTCGCGCTCTTCCTGAAGCGAACGAGGGGAGAGGTCCCCGGGGTGTTCCTCGACGCGCTGGTGCGCGAGGCGTCCGGGATCGGCGACGATCGGTATGCGCCCGGGCTCTACATCGGCAGCTCCGGCATCGCGTGGACGCTCCTGGAGCTCGGGATGCGCAAGGAGGCCGAGGCGCTGATGGAGGCCGCGCAGCGGTCGCCGGTCCTCTACGAGAACGCCGACATGTTCTATGGGGCGGCCGGCTGGGGGCTCGCCAACCTCTTCTTCCTCGCGCAGCTAGGCGATGAGAAGTACCTCAGGAACGCGGTGGACGCGTTCGACCACATCAAGCCGCAGCTGAATCAGGACAAGGGAGGGTACTCCTACAAGAACATGGACGCCGTCTATCACGGCCTCGCGCACGGCGCGGCCGGGATAGGCTACTTTCTGCTGCGGCTGCACCGGGTGACGGGGCGGGAGGAGCACCTCGACGTCGCGCGGGGGCTACTCGACTTCGAGCTCGCGAGCGCCGAGGAAAACAAGCCGGGGTGCGCGCAGTTCAGGCGCTCCGTGGGCGACCGGCTGGTCTACCCCTACTGGCGTATCGGCGGCGCGGGGGTCGGCGCCGTCGCGCTGCGCTTCCACGCGGCGCTGGGGGACGATCGATACCTCGAGATGGCCCGGAAGATCGCTCGCCAGCTCGACGGTAACTACACCGTCTTCCCCACGAACTTCATGGGGATGGCCGGGCTCGGGAACTTCTTCGTGGACATGCACCGCCGCACGGAGGAGGCGAGTTACCTCGAGGAGGCCCGCCGGTTCGTCGACAGGGTGATGCTGTTCGCGCTCGAGAAGCCGTCTGGCCTCGTGTTCCCCGGCGAGGAGCTCCTCCGCATCTCCACCGATTACGGGACGGGCTCCGCCGGGACGGGGATGTTCATTCACCGGGTCGTCGCGGGCGGCGGGCTCCCGTACCTCGATTTCTGACGGGCTCGGCGCGCGCCTCTCGTCCCTCCACGCCTCGCGGAGCGCGGGGGCCGAGGCGCCCTCCCGGGTGCTGCCCTCCCAGCGTGAGCTCGACCTCCAGATCGAGGAACTCCCCGTAGCGCCGCGCCGCCGCGGCGACGGCCTGCTGCTCTTTCTTCGAGATCGGCTCGAACGGGTTCGCCTCGATCGCGACCCGCCGCCGCGCGAGCGTGCGGCGCCAGACGCCGGCGACGCGCCCGTCGATGACGATGCAGGGATCCAGCATCCCTCCGCCGGCGTTGACCTGCCTCGCATGCCCGGGATCGAGCACCGCGGCGCGGTCCCGGTAGGCCACGAGGTACTCGTCGAACGCCGGCAGCAGGTGCGCGGTCGGCGACGCGACGGGCGCGGGCGGCGCGTCGGAGCGCCAGGTCGTCTCCCCGTCCACCACCTCCGAGACGAGGGCGGACTCGACGGCCGTCAGGCCGGCTCGCGCCTCGGCCGTGGTCAGGCCGGCCCACCAGGCGAAGTCGGCGACGGTGGCTGGCCCGCGGCTCCGGAAGTACCGCTGCGCGAGCTCCGCGAGCGCCTCGCCGCGGGCCAGCGGAGGGCGCGCGTCCGGCGCCCGGAGGTCGAGCAGCGCGTACGTCACCTCCTTGTCGCGCGGCGCGCCGCTGCAGAGCAGCGCGTCGAGCTCGGCGCGCCCGAGGAGGTGCGAGAGGCGCGGGCCCCGGGCGGGGATCCCCGCGCCCTCCAGCGCGGCGGCGAGCTCGTCGCGCGTGAGGTGCTGGCCATCGCGGAGCGCCTTCTCGAGGGCGGCGTTGCTGCGCCGGAACGTCGCGGGGTCGAGCCCGAGCTCCAGGTGCCGCCGCGCGTAGCGGGCGATGAGGCGCGGGGCCACGAGCGCGAGGAGCCAGCGGACGTCGGCCGGGCTCACGAGCTGCCAGGTCCACCGCAGGACGTGGGTGCGGAGGACCGAGCCGTCGGCGAGCGCCCGCTCGATGGCCGCCCCGGTGGCGGCGCCGGGCGGCAGGCGGAGCCCGACAGCCCACTTCGCGGCGGCATGGTCCTGCGCCTGCACGGCAACGAGCCGCGAGACGACGTCGCCTGGCGTCGAGAGCTCCGGGCGCGCGATCTGCTGCGCGCTCAGCCGGTGCGCCATGAGCGGGGTCGCACCGGCGGCGCTGGCTGCCTTCGGTCGCATGCGGCGCCGATCCTCTCAGGGGCGCCGCAGGCGTACGATCTTGGCGCCCGGGCGGGGGTCGATCGGGGGCAGCGCGAGCACGAGCCGCTCGATCTGCGGCAGCGCGTGCTGCACCGCGCCCTCCGCCTGCAGCTCGGAGAAGGGGCCGGGATAGGCGAGGACGAGGCGGTAGATGTTCGCGAAGGCGCGCGCGTACACGCCGACCTGCTCGTGCTGGCTGACGAACCTGCCGTGCGCGGCGGCCTGGGAGGCCGCGGGGCCCCGCACGCGGTCGATGGCTCGCGCGATGGCGACCTGCCGCCGCCACGCGGTCGGGCTGCGCGAGCCGCGCTCCCGGATCTTCTGGAGGTGGCCGGCGATGGTCTCGCGCTCCCCGGGGTCGAGCGATGTGGTCGCGAGCGCCTGCTCCAGCGCGGCGTCGTCGAGCTCGAGCAGATCGATCAGGTTCACACCGACGCGCTCCACGTCGTCGGCCCACTGCGCGAGGAGCACCGCGTAGTCGACGTCCACCTCGTCCCGGCGCGGCTCCGAGGTCCCCCAGATCACCGGGGAGGTGTCGTCCACGACGATCGCGCCGAGCGCGCCCGCGCGCGACGCGAGCCCTTCCAGCTCGTCGTCCAGGCGGTGCGTCGACCCGCTGCCGTGCGCGGGCCGCTGGTCCGCGGCCTCCGACGAGAGCCCCGCGAAGGAAGCGGAGAGCTCCTCCAGCTGCCTCGCGACCGTGGCGGGCTCGCCCGGCGGCTCGGTGAAGCGCGCGACCAGCCGCGAGCCGTTCGGCAGCGCGCACCACACCGCGCGCGGATCGACGGGGGGCCGGCCACCGAGCTCGATCAGGACGTCATCGGCCGACAGCTCGCGCTGCACGAGAGCCAGGAAACGGAGCAGAGCAGGGTCCATGGCCGAGCAGCCTACTCCAGTTGACGGCCGATGGCCCTCGACGAGCCGGCCTCGCCGACGCCCTCGCGAAGCCCGGGCAGGTCGAGCGCTGGCCCCGGTCGCCCGAGCTCGACGGCCGGCGCGGAGCCGCTTCCCGCGCCCCGCGGTCCGGGCGATCCTGCGATCCATGAGCATCGACCGCGCCGTGCTGGAGCAGCTCGAGAGGGTCGGCGGCCGCCTGGCGGAGGGCAAGGCCTTCAAGCTGCTCGACGACATCGCCTGGCCGCGCGAGGTGGAGGAGCGCTTCTTCGCCTCCGGCGAGGATCGCCTCCCCGAGGTCGAGTACCGCGTGGATCGCGACGGGCTCGGCCGGCGCATCGCCGAGCTGCGCGAGCTGTTGCGGTCGATCGACGGCGACGCGCCGGCGCTCGCCTGGCTGCGCGACAACGTCCGCGCGCAGATCCAGGCCGCGGAGCTGCTCGAGGCCGCGGGCACGCGCGAGTTCTCCGAGCGCTCGCGGGCGCTCTACGGCGGCGCGCGCACGCGGTTCTTCGGGGGCGCGCTCCGGAACATCGATCTCGCCGAGCACCTCACCGAGCGCCTGCAGGTCCACGGCTGGGACGAGGCCAGCGACCCCGAGGAGGAGCCGCTCGACGCCGCCGCGCTGCGGGACCAGCTCGCCGCCCGCGTCGCCGCGCGCCGGCCGCCGCTCGACATCGAGATCGCGCTCGACCCGCGCATCACGGCCAAGGTGGTGGCCGGCATGAGCCGGATCCGCATCCGGCCGGAGGCCACCTTCGCGTCGTGGGAGGCCGAGGGGCTGTGGCACCACGAGGTCGAGACGCACGCGCTCACCGCGCACAACGGCGCGGCGCAGCCGCGGTTCTCGTTCCTGCGCTCGGGCGGCCCCCGCACCACGCGCACGCAGGAGGGGCTCGCCATCTTCGCCGAGCTGTACAGCCGCTCGCTCTCCATCAGCCGCCTCACCCGGCTCGCCGAGCGGGTGCGCCTCGTGGACATGGCCGAGCAGGGCGCGAGCTTCCTCGACCTCTACCGCCACCTGCGCGAGCGCGGCGCCGAGCGTCGCGACGCCTACTTCGACGCCCAGCGCGTCTGCCGCGGCGGGCTCTGCGAGGGCGGCGCGCCCTTCACCAAGGACGCCTGCTACCTGGCCGGGCTGCTCGAGGTCTACGCCTTCCTCGCCGCGGTCCTGCGCGGCGGGCTGCGCGACGAGGTGGAGCTGCTCGTGTGCGGCCGGATCGCGCTCGACGATATAGCGGTGCTCGCCGAGCTGCGCGCGGCCGGGGCGCTCGAGCGGCCGCGCTACCTGCCGGGCTGGCTGCGCGCGTGGCAGACGCTCCTGCCTTATTTCGCGTTCACCTCGTTCATGGATGGCATCGATCTCGGCCCCGTGGAGCGGCACTTCCAGGAGCTGCTCCGCGTGGCCGCGGAAGCGCGGCCGGCGGGGGAGGGGAGGCGGCGCCGCGGCCGGCCGCCGGCGGCGCACAGCGGACCGGAGTGAGCGCGCGCGGCGGGGCGCCTCCCGGTCACAAAAGGCGAAGGGCCGGTCTCCCGCCCGGGAAACCGGCCCTCACGCTCCTGTCGGCGGGTACGCGCGGGCTCATCGCCCCGCGCCGCGCCCTCAGGATACGCACGCGCGGGCTCATCGCCCCGCGCGGCGCCCTCGGAGACTAGAAGTCGCCGTGGCCGTGGCCCGCGTGGCCACCGGCGCCGGCCGCCTTCTCGTCCTTCGGGCGCTCGGCGATGAGCGCCTCGGTCGTCAGCATCAGGCCCGCGACGCTCGCCGCGTTCTGGAGCGCGGAGCGGACGACCTTCGCCGGGTCGATGACGCCCATCGCGATCATGTCGCCGTACTGGCCGCTCGCGGCGTTGTACCCGAACGAGCCCTTCCCCTCGCGGACCTTCTGCACCACGATCGAGCCCTCTTCGCCCGCGTTGGCGGCGATCTGGCGGAGGGGCTCCTCGATGGAGCGGCGGATGATGTTCACGCCGGACCGCTGCTCGTCGCTCACCTGGAGCTTCTCGAGGGCGGCCTGGGCGCGGATGAGCGCCACGCCGCCGCCCGGGACGATGCCCTCCTCGACGGCCGCGCGGGTCGCGTGGAGCGCGTCCTCCACGCGGGCCTTCTTCTCCTTCATCTCGGTCTCTGTCGCGGCGCCGACCTTGACCACCGCCACGCCGCCGACGAGCTTCGCCAGGCGCTCCTGGAGCTTCTCGCGGTCGTAGTCGCTCGTCGTGTGCTCGATCTGCGCGCGGATCTCCCCCAGCCGGGCCTTGATCTTGTCCTTCGTGCCCTGGCCGCCGACGAGCGTGGTGTTGTCCTTGTCGATGATCACCGTCTTCACGCGGCCGAGGTCGCTGAGCGTGACGTTCTCGAGCTTGAGCCCGAGCTCCTCCGCGATCACCTCGCCGTCCGTGAGCACCGCGATGTCCTTGAGCATCTCCTTGCGGCGATCGCCGAAGCCCGGGGCCTTGACGGCGGCGCAGTGGAGGGTGCCGCGGAGCTTGTTGACGACCAGCGTCGCGAGCGCCTCGCCCTCGATGTCCTCCGCGATGATGAGGAGCTGCTTCTGGCTCTTGGCGATCGCCTCGAGCACCGGCAGGACATCCTTCATGTTGGAGATCTTCTTCTCCGAGATGAGGACATAAGCGTCCTCCATCGTGCACTTCATGGCCTCGGGGTCGGTCACGAAGTAGGGCGAGAGGTAGCCGCGGTCGAACTGCATGCCCTCGACGACATCGAGCGTCGTCTCGAGGCTCTTCGCCTCCTCGACCGTGATCACGCCCTCCTTGCCGACCTTCTCCATCGCGTCCGCGAGGAGCTTGCCGATGGTGAGGTCGCCGTTGGCGCTGATGGTGCCGACCTGCGCGATCTCCTTCGCGTCCTGGGTCGACTTGGAGGCGCCCTTGAGGTGCGCCACGACGGCCTCGACGGCCTTGTCGATGCCGCGCTTGATCTCCATCGGGTTGTGGCCCGCGGCGACGAGCCTCGAGCCCTCGCGGTAGATCGCCTGGGCGAGCACGGTGGCGGTCGTCGTGCCGTCGCCGGCGATGTCGCTGGTCTTCGAGGCCACCTCGCGCACCATCTGGGCGCCCATGTTCTCGAAGCGGTTCTCCAGCTCGATCTCCTTGGCGACGGTCACGCCGTCCTTGGTGATCGTGGGGGAGCCGAAGCTCCGCTCGATGACGACGTTCCGGCCCTTGGGGCCCAGGGTGACCTTCACCGCGTCCGCGAGGGCGTTGACGCCCGCGAGGATCATGCTTCGGGCCGACTCGTTGTAGATGATTTCTTTGGCTGCCATGGTGCGAATCTCCTGGAAACGGTCTTGCCCGAATCAGCTCTCGATAACGCCGAGGATGTCGTCTTCACGGAGGATGAGGGCCTGCTCGCCGTCGATCTTGACCTCGTTCCCCGTGTACTTGCCGAAGAGGACGCGGTCGCCCTCCTTCACGTCGAGCTTGCGGACGGTGCCATCCTCGAGGGTCTTCCCGTTGCCCACGGCGAGCACGATGGCCTCCATCGGCTTCTCCTTCGCGCTGTCCGGGATGAAGAGACCTCCCTTGGTCTTCTCCTCTTCCTGCACGCGACGAACGATCACACGGTCCTGGAGCGGTCGGATTTTCATTCTGGTTCTCTCCGGGCGTGACTCACAGGTCACGACCTGACGTCGCTTCATCCCGTGCGTGCAGGCGGCGCGCTGGGTCCCTGCTCCCGGTCTCCCTGGGAACAGCTCCGGGCGCGCCTCGGCTGTCCGGCCGGATGCTCGCGTTGGCTTGGGGTCTGGCACTCGCGAGATGTGAGTGCTAGCAAGAGCGTCGCACTATACCCCGGGGCCCGGGGTTGTCCATCTCTAAGACGCAAGACGTCGCCTGGGCGCCGCTCGCGGCTCGCGGCGGCGAGGAAGGCGGCGCTCGGGCGCGAGGGGCGCAAGACGTGCCCACGGTCGACTACGAGGGCACGCCGCTCGCCGTGTCGGAGGAGGCGGTGCAGCTCGGCGAGTGCCCGGCGGAAGGCCCGCCCACGGAGGGCGCGCTGCTCCAGGAGCGCTCCGTCTCGTCGGCGTCCGGCGTCACGGTGGCGACGTCGTTCTACTGGCCGCCGAAGCCCACGGGCATCACGGCCGGGTACACGGCGCCCCTCGTCAAGTGGGTGGAGACGCGCGTCGTGGGGCTGACGAGCAGCCCGATTGTGCGGAAGGGCTACCACGCGCAGACCTATCGCCCGGAGCACCACAACAGCCGGGAGGACTTGACGCCAACGTCGAGCGGGCGATTCGCTGCCGTATAGAAGAGGCCTCTGCGGCGCGGCTCCGGTAGACGCGGTAGGGCGGCTGGCGCTGGTCCTTGCCGCCGTTGACGCCAGGCATGAGGTGGATCTGCGAGGTCGTGAACTGGCGCAGCGCTTCGGTCCGCTAACGCTGGACCAAAGAGCTCAGCCATGACTCGATATCCCGCGTCGGCGCGTAGCTGTCTTGCTCTCGCTCGCGATCGCCGCCAATCGAAAACCTGAACATCGGGCACTCTTCATCCGGCGGAAAGATCTTCTTCTGCACGACGGCGCCGGTCCGCCTATCGAGCACGGTGGTCTCGGTCTCCTTGAACCGCACCGTCAGGTCAGGGAGCGGGTTGCCCGCTCTGTCCTTGTACCCGGTGCACGTCTTTCGGCCCTTGATCTCCGGGAGCCGGCGCGTGATGGCCACCTGATCGACGTCTTGCAGCAGGACCGCCTGGCCGAAGAGCTTCATTGAAGCTGTCTCCAGGAGGAGCACGTTGCTCTGACCGCTGTCCTGCTTCGGTTCCCCTTCGAAGAGGACCGGACCATTCTTGACCCGCTCGAGCACCGACAGGACGGACATGGCGGCGTTGACCTGGCGCAGCTCAATGGAAGCTGTCTGTCCGGAGGGGAGCTCGAGCGCAAGCTTCGCCTTGGGCCCTAGCAGGTGATCGCGGTACTTGGCGACTGGAATTTTTCCGAGCTGGCCCTCGACATTTTCGAGCTTAACAATGTCATAGATATCGCTCTCAATGCGCCCGCTCTTCTCCGCGACCTTCCACCTGGTGCCTTCTGGGAAGCCGTGGAAGGTGATCTGGTAGCTGCCCTCGAAGATGGAGACCTCGCCGTTGAGCGCTTCGTCGGACTTGACGACGAATTTGCGCTCATTCGACCACTCAAGCTCGAGCGGGCCGCGGAGAGATCCGGGGACCCGAACGCCCCGCGGGACGAGCGTGGCGACGCTCGCGGCCACGGCGACGGCGATGGCGACCCCGAGGAGAATCGCCGCTAGCGTGCGGTTGGACGCCGCAGCGGAGCGAGGCGCGGCCTCGGGCGGGCCTGGGCGTCGCAGCTCGTTGTGTGTTCCGCAGTAACGGCACACGATCGTGCGGCTGCCCGGCGGGACCTCCAGCGGCGCGATACATCGCTGGCAGTGGTAGACGTTGACGGGGCTCATCGGCTGCAAGGGACAAGCAAACGACTTCCGAAAAGTCAAGCCCTCGCTGCTGCAAGATTTCCCCGGTCAGCACGTTCTCGAGCACGCTCATCTTCATTGAGCAGCGCGATGTTCTGAAACGTCCTCGCGATGCCGCGCCGGGCTGCCGTGCGCGGGTCCGCGAGCGGGAGCAGCTCGCCGCGCAGACGCAGCGCGCCGCGGCTCGGGCGGTAGACTCCGCTGATCGCGTTCAGCAGAGCAGCGAGCTCTTGCCGGCGCCGTTCGGGCCGATGATCGCGCGCAGCTCACTTGCCTGCTCGGGCGAGCATTGCCCCCTGGACGGGTATTGATTCCTCCGGCGCGAGGTGCGACCGTCGCCGCATGCGCGTGCTGATCGCCGGAGGTGGCATTGGAGGTCTGGCCGCGGCGCTCAGCTTGCACGCGGCCGGCATCGAGGCGCAGGTCGTCGAGGCAGCCCGCGAGCTCCTGCCGCTGGGCGTCGGCATCAACCTCCTCCCCCACGCCGTCCGGGAGCTCACGGAGCTGGGCCTCGCCGACGAGCTCTCGGCGACGGGGATCCCCACGGCCGAGCTCGTGTATCACGACCGGTTCGGCAGCCGGATCTGGGCGGAGCCGCGGGGCGTCGCGGCCGGCTACCGCTGGCCTCAGTACTCCATCCATCGCGGCGAGCTCCAGCTGCGGCTGCTCGCGGCGGTGAAGCGGCGCCTCGGCGCCGCCGCCGTGCGCACCGGGCTCGCCGTGGAGCGGTTCGAGCAGACCGGCACCGAGGTGCGCGTCGCGCTGCGGGACCGCGCGACCGGCGCGCTCGACGAGGCCTCCGCCGACGTCCTCGTCGGCGCCGACGGCATCCATTCGGCGGTGCGCGCGGCGCTGCACCCGGGGGAGGGGCCGCCGCGCTGGAGCGGAGTTCACATGTGGCGCGGCGTGACCGAGGGCGAGCCGTTCCTCACCGGGCGCAGCATGATCATGGCGGGGAGCAACCTGACCGCCAAGTTCGTCGCCTATCCGATCTCCCGCGCCGCGGAGCTCCGCGGCCGGGCGGCGATCAACTGGGTGGCCGAGGTGCGCCTCCACGAGGGGGCGACCGTCGCGCCCGAGAGCTGGAACCGGCGAGGCCGGCTGGAGGACGTCTCGCCCCACTTCGCCGCGTGGCGCTTCCCCTGGCTCGACGTGCCCGCGCTCATCGCCGGTGCCAGCGCGATCTTCGAGTATCCGATGGTCGATCGCGATCCGCTGCCGTGGTGGAGCGCTGGCCGGGTGACCCTGCTCGGCGACGCCGCCCATCCCATGTACCCCATCGGCTCGAACGGCGCCTCCCAGGCGATCCTTGACGCGCGCGTGCTCGCTTGGCACCTCGCGCACCTCGCCGCCGCGGGCTCCCCCGAGGCGGCGCTGGCCGGCTACGAAGCTGCCCGCCGGCCGCCCACGAGCGCCCTCGTCCTCGCGAACCGCGCGATGGGTCCCGAGCGCGTCATGGCGCTCGTGGAGCAGCGCGCGCCGCGCGGCTTCGCGCGGATCGAGGACGCGCTGAGCAGGGACGAGCTCGAGGAGATCGCCCGCAGCTACAAGGCGGCGGCCGGGTTCCAGATCGAGGAGCTCAACGCCCGTCCGTCGTGGAGCGTCGAGCCTCGCGAGGCGGCCTAGGCGCACGTCCACGCGGCGGCGCCGGCGCGCTAGAAGCGCCCCGCACATGTCGGCCCGCATATGTGCCCCGCCGCAGAGCGCCGCGCGTCCACGACCCCGGCGGGTATTCCCCCGAGGCGCGCGCGGCAGCCATCGTCGGACAGGTCGGCGACCGCGCGCAAGGGGAGAGGCAAGCGGTCACCCGGAGGTCGATCGCGCGGACCGCTTCTTCCGCAGCTCAATCAGCCTGCCCGCGTGCTTGACGAGGACCGCCCGGTTCAGCCGCAAGAACTTGACGATCACCTCCAGCTCCGCCGCGCTGAAGGCCTCGAGCGCCTTGTTCCCCTCCTCGATCAGCGGGCCGTAGATCGCCTCCGTCGATCGGCCCACCTTGGGCGTGAGCGCGATGGTGATCCGCCGCCGGTCAGCGTCGTCGCGGACGCGCTTGACGAGCCCCGCGCCCTCCAGCCGATCGAGCACCCCTGTGACGGCCCCCCCGGTCACGCGCGCCGCCTCCGCGAGCTGGCTCGCGGTCATCGGCTCGCTGCGCGAGAGGATGTCCAGGCAGCGCAGGTCCGTGCGGTTGAGCCCCAGAAGCTCGGCCACCTCGGCGTCGGCGCCGGGGTGACCGTGAAGCCGCGGCTCGCTGGTCGCGCGCTTCTCCTGCGCTATGCGGATGACTTCGTCCTGCTCTTCTCGCGCCTGGATGATGCTCGTCGCGTCTTGGACGTGCTGCCGAAGCGATTTGGCAAGTACGGCTTGACGCTGCACCCAGACAAGACCCGGCTGGTGCCCTTCCGCCGGCCTGCGCTGCAACCGCGGCCGGGCGGGAGAAGGTCCCGAAGCCGGGCACCTTCCATCTGCTGGGCTTCACCCATTGCTGGGTGAGGTCGAGGCAGGGGAACTGGGTGGTGAGGCAGAGGACAGCCTGCGACCGCTTCACGCGGGCGCTCGCGAGAGTCGCCCAGTGGTGCAGGGAAAACCGGCACCAGCCGGTCCGCTGGCAGTGGCAGATCCTCACGCAGAAGCTACGAGGCCACTTCGGGTACTACGGGATCACCGGGAACTTCGAGGCCCTCGATCGCTTTCGTCGAGGCAAGCCTTGGATTGCAGAGCAAAGCAGCTGCGCAAGGGGGCGCCAATGCAGAGATACATCGGTCTGGATGTGCATGCCGCAAGCACGACGTTTGCGGTGGTCGGGGAGAGCGGCAAGCGGCTGGGGTCACACGTGGTCGAGACGAACGGCCAAGCGTTGGTGGAGCAACTCAAGGCGATCACCGGCAAGAGGCACGTGGTGCTCGAGGAGGGGACGCAGAGCGGGTGGCTCTACGAGATCCTCTCGCCCCACGCGGAGGAGATCGTGGTGGCGATGGTCTCGGAGAGCCGAGGCCAGAAGAGCGACGAGAGCGACGCGTTCCACCTGGCCGAGCAGCTGCGCACGGGAGCGCTCAAGCAGCGCGTGTTCAAGGAGGTGGGCGAGTACAAGAGGCTGGGCGAGCTGGGCCGCACCCACGCGATGATCGTGCAGGACGTGGTGCGGGTGCAGAACCGGATCAAAGCGTTGCTTCGGTCGCGCGGCGTGGCCGTAGAGGGCAAGAGCGTGTACTCGGAGCAGGGCCGCGAGGAGTTTTTGGAGCAGCTGCCCGACGCGAGCCGCGGGGCGGCGACGATGTTGTACGCGCAGTACGATGCGGTGGAAGCCATCCGGCGGCGAGGCTAAAGACTCGTCTCACGTGTGGAGGTATCAATTCCCAAGAGAGGTGTGATCGCCGGCGCAGCAGTTGGAGACGAGCAAGGTTCGAGGGTGAGTATCCATTGCGCGAATGGCACGTGGGCAGTCGCCCCGATGTCCCAAGGATAGGCTATGCCCCCTCGGAGTGCCGAAAGAAGCCATGGTCGGAAGAGGCCCAGATAGAAGGATGGTTCCCGCTTTCTGCGCGAGAACAACAGGGCTTCGATCTCGTCGAGGATGCCAGCGAAAACAGCCCGCAAAGGGAGCGACCGTCATCCTCCGTATTGGCCAGCGGTTCCGATGCCAATCGCGGACGCGTGGTCGACCGGGAAGCGCTCAAGGCTCGCCGCGCTTGCCAGCTGAACGCGGGCAAGCCACGCCGTGCCAGCCAGCCGAACCCGGACAAGCCACGCCGCACGTGCCGACTGGGAGCGGACGCCTCCGTTGAAGAGGACGGTCGGCGATCGGAGGGGATCTGTCTTGACACTTCGTTCCATAGAAGAAGCCCGCGCAAAGCCATTCCGACCTGTCAAGAATTTCCCGCCAACGACCGGCAGTTGACATAACGTACAAAAAAAGCACGGATCCACCGATCCGCCTATAAAAACCTACTAACACACTGGGCTCCTACCTCGGGTTCTGACGTCAAAGCGCTCGTCAGGCCAAGGATGCATGACGCGGACGGATGGAATCCAGCGCCGCGCGGGGCCATTCATCCGCGCCCAGTCAGTACGGCTACGCTGGCTTCGTCGTCGGAGCGACCGGTGCCAATATCGCAGTGCTTGGGTTCGGAACGCAGCGACGGCTTTGATGTTCCCGGGAACCGCGTAGTACGCGCAGTGCCCACGAATAACGCTGCCGAGCCATTGGCCTTGCTCGGGAGCGGGTTGAGGTGGCCAGTCGGTGGACAGGATCCGGTCATCGAGACCCGGAGCTTCCTCCAGGCCCTTTCGGTCGCACCGTGCTCCCCCCGCGCGCCTTCCCCGGCGCCATGGCCTGCGCGTGACCCGCGCTCTGGGCCCACGCGGCGAGGTAAAAGAGGAGCGTCCCATCGTGCGAGACCGACGCGATCTCCGCCAGGTATCGATCGAAGACGACGATCCCGACGAGGCCCGTGCCCGCCACCGCGACCGCGAGCCACGAAAGAACGAGCCGCGGCGTCAGCCATATCATCGAAACGGAGATCCCCGCGGCCGTGATCAGCATGTCTCGCAAATCGACAGCCACCATCGTCTCGCGGTGCGCCGCGCCGATCACGCGGCTGGCCACGGCGAAGAGGCCCGTCACCATGAGCGGCAGCACGCGCGCCCGGTGAAACGGGTTCTTGAGGAGCGAGCCCCGGAACAGGAACGTCGTGGCCGCGATGACGAACGTCAAGCTCAGCGCTGGGACGAGCATGTCGTCCTGCACCGTGGACTCCGTCGACGGGCGGATCTCGCTCCAGACGGTCAACGCCCCGACGGTCGCGAGCACGATCAGCGCGAAGAGCCGCCGCTGCCGCCCTTGCCCCGAAGGATCGGCCCGAGGCTCCTCGTCGAGCTCCGCGAGCAGCGCATCCATCGTCTCGAACCGCCCCGCCGGATCCCGCGAGAGCCCCCGGGCGAGCGCCTCGGGCACGCGCGCGGGCAGGTCGGCGCGCGGGGGCGCGGGGGTGGGTTCGCCCACGAGCGCGGGGATCACCGGGCCCCCGGGCTTGTTCGCCGCGAACGGGCTCCGCTGGTAGAGCGCCTCGTACAGCGCGACGCAGAAGCTGAATTGATCCGAGCGCGCGTCGAGCGGATCGCCGAAGAACTGCTCCGGGGACATGTAGGCCGGGGTCCCCACGATGCTCCCCTCGGCCGTCAAGGGCGACGCGAGCGCGCCGCTCGTCGGCGCCGGCGCGCCGGAATCGGCCGGGGCCGAGCCGCGCGCGTGGGCCAGCCCGAAATCGAGGATTCGCACGCGCCCGTCGCCGCCGATCATCGCGTTCGCCGGCTTGAAATCGCGGTGCACCATCCCCGCGGAGTGCACCGCGGCGAGGCCTCGCCCCGCCATTCGATAGGCGTCGAGCACCTCCTCCGCGGATCGCGGCGCCTCCTCCTGCCATTCTCGCAAATTCTTCCCCTCGATGTGTTCCATCACGACGAACACGTCCCCGTCGACCTCGCCGACCTCGTGCACGGTCACGACGTTCGGGTGCGAGAGCCGCGCGAGCGCCTGCGCCTCGCGGAGCATGCGCTTCTGCGTCTCCTCCGAGGCGTACGCGGCGTGCAGGAGCTTGATCGCCACGCGCCGATCGAGCTGCTCGTCGTAGGCGGAGAACACCTCGCCCATCCCGCCCTCGCCGAGCTTGCGCAGGAGCAGGAACCGCCCGAGGGTCGGGGCCCCGTCCTCGCGCCGCGCGTGCGCGCCTCCGGCGGACGAGACGCCTTCGCGGGGAGCCGGAGCGGCCCCGGTCTGCGCCAGCGCCGGACCCGGGGCGCCCATGGCTCGCAGCGTCTCCGTCATCGTACCGACGTTAGCCGCTCGCGAGCACGACGGAAAGTCGATGGTCTCCCGCTCCCGCCGAGAGCTCTCGGCGTAGTCGCGGTCACGAATGGACCCACATCTCCTCGTCGCTTCCGGGCTCGACGGACGCGCCCGCGTCGAAAAGGACGGCGCGGTCGGCCCTCACCTCGCTGCCCGCCGCCTGCCGCGCGTAGATGTACGGGACGGTCGTGCCGAGTCGGACAAAGCCGAGCCGCGACAGGATCGGCTGACTGTCGGGCCAAGCATCGACCTGGAGGTAACGATAACCGCGCTCGGCCGCGAGACGGGTCCTGTACGCGACAAGCGCCCTGTAGACGCCGCGACCACGCCACGCAGGCGCGGTCCCACCGCCCCAGAGGCTGGCGAATTGCGTCCCTCGGTGGAATTCGACCCTGCCAGCGCAGATGGGGACGTCGCCGGCGATCGCGACGACGGCGGCCATCGCCTCGGGCTCCTCTGCCAGCTGGGTCAACAGCCTGCGCTCCAGCAAAGAGTGATCCGTACCGAACGCCGCCTCGTGCGCCCGGACGACCAGCCGCACGCCCTCGGCATCGGTCACGGGAAGCAGCCGCACGCCTTCGGGCAACACGACCTCGGTGGGGAGCTCGGCGGTATCGGCGACGAGCAGTGCCTCCTCCGGCGCCGGATGGAAACCGGCAGCGACCAGCCGCTGCCCCAGATCTGCCGGCCGATCGTGGGTGTAAAGCTTCCACTCGAAGGCACGCCCGAGCGGTGCGAAGCGTGCGACCTGCTCGGCGATCGCGAGGTCCGCGGTCGACTCGTCGAGGTCGGACCAGACGATGGTCGCCCAGCTCCCGTCCGAGCCATCCGCCCGTACGGCGTGGCGGGCGAAGCCGGATCGTTCAGTCGCCAGCTCGCCCGAGCGCCCCTGTCTGACCTGCTGGTCAAACAGCGCAAGTACGGAGTCGTGGTCCACGGGGGCACTCCATCACCGAACCACCTTTTTGGCAACAGACCCCGGCCTCCTCCAGGAAACGATGGCGGTCGAGGCCTCGAGCGGGTGCGGGGTGGCGCGGTGCCGGCTCTTGAGGGCGCGGCGGACGCGGAGCGCGCTCGAGGTGCTCGGCCGGACCGCGAGCCGAAGGGCCCTGCAGCGCGCGCTCGCGGGCGCGGGTGGGCCTGGCGTGCGCTGCCTCGACCAGGTGCGCCTCGGCGTCGCGCTCGCGGTGCGCGGCGGCGGCTCGACGGGCTCGCCAGCCCCCGACGACCCCGCGGCGAGCTCAGCGCCCGTGGGGCGGCGGCGCCAGCGGATCCCTCCGGATCTTCCGGAGGACCCTGAGAAATGTCCTTGATCGACGAGAAGATTCCGAGCTCTCCGTTTTTAGTCGCCAGGATCTGCGCCGGCAGATGGGAATAATAGCCTGTCTACCGTTGACCTCTCATCGTCTTGCATTACTCGTCAGATCGTCGGGGCGAGGGGACTGGGACGTGCAGAGACGAGCTCACGAAAGCCTGGCGAGACCGGTGGACGCGCCCGCTGGAGGTGGTGCCTTTCGCGCGATGAGATGGCGGGCGCAGCCTCCGTGGGTCGCCATGCGGCTCTTGCAGACACAACGGACGCGTCCACCGGTCTCGCTGAACCAACGTGGTCACCTGGCAGCAAATCCAAGCCCCCTCGCCAGAGAAACTGACGCAGTGGTGCTAGAGGAGAAGATCTTCCACTCCGCCCGACTCTTCGAGGGACCATGAACACTGCGCATCCCCGCGCCTTCAAACGGACGACCCTCGTATGGACCCTGTACTTCCTGCTGGGGCTATACGCCTTCGTCGTAAACATGATCGGGCCCCTTATCCCCTATCTTCGAAGAGAATTCCAGCTCGACTACACCTTTGCCGCCCTCCACATGAGCGCATTCGCTGTCGGGATGATCCTCAGCGGCAGCTTCGCGACCCGGATCCTGGACCGTATCGGCATGATGAGGGGGCTCTGGGCGGGGATGGCCGGGATTCTCCTGGGCCTGGTCGCCCTCGTCCTCGCCCCCGCCCGGTCTTTCAGCCTCGGTTCCATCCTCTTCATGAGCGCGACAGGGACTGTCGCCTTGACGGCTCTCCAGGCGATCCTCTTTCGGCTCTTTCCCGAACACAGCAGCAAGACCATGCTGGAGAGCGCCATCATCGCGAGCCTCACCGGCGCGGCCGCGCCCTTCGTCATCGCGATGGGAAGCCTCTACTTCATCGGGTGGCGCACCGTCCTCCCGGTCTTCGTGGTCGGCCTCTCGGCGGTCGCTCTCTTCGGTTACAGCAGTACTCGCTCCCATTCCCGCGATCACGTCGAGCGTGAACCCGCGGAGGCCTCGCGCATGCCCGGCGCCTTCTGGCTGACCTGGCTCCTGCTCGTCCTCGGCATCTCCACGGAGTGGTCCGTCGGGTTCTGGTCCGCCGAATACTTGAAGGGCTTGCCGGAGAAATCCCTCGAACTCGCCGCGGCCGGGACCGGTGTCTTTCAGATCGCTTCCCTCGCGGGCCGGCTCATCTCCAGCCGTCTCACCGGCCGTCTCCGCGAGGCGCGGCTCCTGTGGATCTCCTTGCTCCTCGTCCTGATCGGATTTCCGCTGTACTGGCTCCGTGTGAACGCGCTTCTCTCCTTTTCCGGGCTCGCCCTCTGCGGACTGGGGGTCTCCAACTTCTATCCGCTGGCCATCTCCCTGAGCTTTGGAGCTTCGGGAGGCCGCGCCGGCCGCGTGAGCTCGTATGCTGCTGTCGGAGGGGGTCTGGCGGTTTTCTCCGCTCCCCTCCTCGTGGGTCGGGTCGCCGACATCCTCGACCTCAGGACGGCTCTCCTGTCGATCCCGATCGGCGTCGCTGCGATGTCCCTCCTGCTCTTCCTGGTGGAGGGCAGGAGGCAGAGGGGCCAAGCCTGATCCCGAGCCCTCCACAGCGCTCGCGCTCGCAGCGGAGCCCAGGTCCTCCTGTCCGGGCTCCGCCGCTCCCGCCCGCAACCGCGCGCCGATCTCCTCCGCGCGCGCATCGCCAGCGTGGGGTCACCGGTGGAGCCGGAGGCATACTGCCGCGCCGGCCTGCTGCAGTGCAGCGGCGATAGCCCGGGCCTGCCGATCCAGCTCGGCGTAGGTTACGTGGATCTCCTCCAGCCGGGCCCATTGCTCTGGTGCGCGGCATAGATCGAGCGCACGGAGCTTCCGTCGTCCTCGAGGATCCGCATGGCGTGCCTGTCCCAGCTCACGACGGGCACCTGCTCTTGCATCACGGCGAGCTCCTCGTCGGAGAAGAGGCCGGGGAGGAGCAGGACGCCTTGATCGCGGTAGGTCAGAAGCTGGCCAAGTTGAATCATGGTCTATTCTCCCCTCACGTCGTCGCGAGCGCGCGCCTCCGTGCGCCATCGCGAGCTAGGTTATTTGGGAGTGGGCGCGCGCTCATGGATGTGCCATGAGCGGGACATGACCACCGAGCTCGCACAGGTGATTTCGTTCCGTCGGCTGCTCCAGGACCGGGCCTCCACCCGCCTGGAGCGGTTCCCGGGTGGAACCGCGCTGTTCAACGAGGAATTCCGCCTCTCGTTCAGCCACAACAGGCTTCGACTGGAGGAGGCGGGGGGCGAGGTGCGGGCGGCGGAGCTCGCCGCGATCTGCGACGAACTTTTCGGCGCCGCCGGGTACGCGCACCGCAGCATCACCATCGAGGACGAACACACCGGTCTCCGGCTGGCTCCCGACTTCGTGGCCATGGGCTGGATCGCGCGGCGAGACCTCATCATGGTGCATCGGGCGCTGCCTGCCGGGCGCGCTGGCGCGCAGCTCGTCCGCGAGCTCGACTGGAGCACCGTCCGTCGGATGATCGAGGAGACGGTGCGGCGCCTCCCGAAGGGGAAGGACGCCGAGGTGGTGCGGCAGCTCGTCGACCGCAACCTCCTCGTGCGCCGGGCGGCGCGCCTGCGTCACTTCGGCGTCATCATGGATGGGCGCGTCGTGAGCTCGTGCGACCTCTACGAGGGCGGCGCGGTGGCGCAGATCGAGGAAGTGGCGACGCTGGAGGAGTACCGCGGGCGGGGCTACGCGCGGGCCGTGGTGCGGACGGCGGTCGAGGCCGCGCAGGAGAGCGCCCACCGGCTCATCTTCATCAACGCCGCCGCGGACGACTGGCCGAAGGAGATGTACCGGCGGCTGGGGTTCGAGGCGATCTCTTCCATTCATGAGCTGACGCGGCTCCCTCAAGGCTGAACGGCGCAGGCGGCGGTGTCCCTGCGCGGCGGACGCGACGCGACTACGAGAGCGATCCGTCGAAGTCGGCGGGTACGTAGTGGAAGAGGATGGATGTCGACGCGCGGCCGTCCGGCAGCGCGCCGCGGAAGTGCGGGAGCTCCGCGCCCTTGTAAAGCAGCACATCGCCCGGCGCCTGATAGCGACAAATCGTCGTCGCTGACCGGGATATACATTGGTAGGAGGCGACCAGCGAGCCGAGCGCATGCGCCGTTGTCCCGAGCGACATCATGACGCCATCCATGCCATCGGCCAAGCGTATGCAAGGGTCGCAAACATCAACCCGAAGAATGGGGGCAAGCAGGTCGACCGACTGCTGAGCAATCCCGGCATCGACGTGCTCCATCCCCTGCGTTCGTGGGTAGAGTTGTGATCGGGCAGCACGATGCCGCGCAGTTTGGGCCCTTCGAACTCGACAACGCCCGTGGAGACGACGAGGCATTCGCAATGAATGACGACACCAGAAACGACGAATCATCCATGTACATCCCGCGCCGCAGGGTCCTCGAGGGGTTCGGGCTCTTGCTGGCGTCCGCGCCATTCAGCCAACTCCTTGCCTGCGCGAGCCGGAGCGGCAGCGCCCCCGCGGCCACCGCCTGGGCGACCGGGGGGACCGCCGCGCTGGAAATGCGCGCCCATCGAGGGCGCGACCGTCGACATATGGCATGCTTCGCCGAAAGCGCATAGGTAAGAGAAGCCGGATCGCTGCGCGAAGAAGTGTGGCGCGGCGAACCGAAGTGGCGGGACCGCGAGCGTCGCGACGCCTCGTTCATGGGTCGAAAGAGTGGGTCGAGCGCGGCGCAGAGCGTGCCGCAGAGCGTGCAAAGGGGCACCTTACGTCCTTGGCTTCTTGGCGGTCTTCTCTGTCCGGTTCGCTGTACCCGACGCAGCCGAGCACCGCGCCGGCAGCTCGTAGCCCGGGCTCGTCCCTGATCTCATGAGAGAAGGAACCACGGAGGCGCAGAGGCACAGAGTTTCTTCTTCCTTATCTATTTCTCTCCTCTGTGCCTCTGTGCCTCTGTGGTTCGAATTCTTCTCCATCACGAAGACCATGGACGACCCCGGGGGACGCGGCGCCGGCTCCCCGCGTGCGCACGTCCTAGAACACCGATCACGTTGAAACCCGGAGAATTTTCACAGGGAGGCGGGGAGGCGGGGAGGAAGAAAAAAAATGAATTTCTCCCTCTTGCCGTCTCTCGCTCCCCGCCTCCCCGCCTCCCTGTGAAATTCCTGCTTTTTCTCGTGGTTTCAACCCGTTTGTCGCTCTAGTGCCGCCCCTCAGGTTTGACGATCCGTTTCGCTCGGCTCGTGCGTCTGGGCGGGCGTGAGCGAAGAACGAAAACATCCGAGGCCCCGGTTCAGGGGGCTCCAGCTCAGCCAGGAGGACCAGCAGGCTCTGCGCCGACGCGAGCGGCAGGGCCCGCTGGGCATGCTGGTCGCGCGGCGGATCCAGGCGCTACGTCTGCTTGACAAGGGCTGGACGATCACCCAAGCGGCGGAGGCGACGGGAACGTACCGCCGCGAGGTGCGGCGCGTAGCCACCCGTTTCCTGGAGGGCGGGGTAGAGCATGCGCTGAGCGAGGAGCCCCGGCGGCGTCGTTCCAAGCTCCTCGACAGTGTGCAGACTGCTGCGCTCATCGCGATGGTCTGCGGTCCGCCGCCCGAGGGGCGGGCGCGATGGACCGTCGCCCTGGTCGCCGACGAAGCCGAGCGGCGAAAGATCGTTCGCTCGGTCAACCGAGAGACCATACGAAGAACCCTCGCCGACCAGGACATCAAGCCCTGGCGGCCCGTCGTCCTGCACGACAATGCAAGGCCGGATAGGCCAATGCGCCGAGGAAAGCCGCGGCGTATCGACTACGAGTACGTGCGCCGGGGGACGGCCAACATCTTCTGCATCGTGGAGCCAAAGACCGGGTGCCATCTCACCCACGCGACCGAGGACCGGACGCGTCCCTTCTTCGCACTCGCCGCCGAGCGCATTGCCCGTGCGTACCCGCGGGCGAGCCGGATTCACCTGGTGCTGGACAACCTCAATACTCACACCCCTGCATCGCTGATCGAGGCCTTCGGAGCCGAGCGAGGCCACGCGCTTGCCTCGCGTTTCACCACACGCCCAAGCACGCGAGCTGGCTCAATGCCGCGGAGATCGAAGCCAGTCTCGTGTCCAGGGAGTGCCTCGGCCGCAACCGCATCCCGACGTTGGCTGAGCTCCGGGGTCGCGTCCGGCAGTGGAATGCAGCCGCGGACCGGGCTCGCCGCAAGATCAACTGGAAGTTCACGGTCCGCGACGCCGAGCGAATCTTCGGGTCCGACTGGTTCAACAGAATCGTGTCAGAGCACTAGCAGCGGCTTTCCGGCACCTGGCAATCGTTGCCGGCTGGCAAAATCTGCCGGCGCGGTCATGGCAAAACTTGCCTACACCAGCGTCGCTGCCCGCCGAGACACGGCCACGCGAGCGGCGTCCAGCGGCGAGATCTGGGGCGACTCGGGCACGGGGAGAGTGGCACGCGATGTGCTTGCGCCAGATGTCGAGGACCCGACCCGTTCGCTCACTTTCACGGCGGCCGAGAATGGGGGCGTTCATGCGGCCACTTCGATGCATAGATAAGTTGTTGAACTAGCACTACTGCGGGAAGTTGCCGCTGATCAGCAGATGAACCGCCATGACGCCAAGGACGCCAAGAGGAGAGGGGAAGGGCCGTCCCTGCGATTTCCCCTCCTATTCCCCCGGTTTCTTGGCGCCCTTGGCGTCATGGCGGTTGGCTTCCCAGCCCGACTTCCCGCAGTGGTGCTAGCGTCGCTTTCCCAGTGGCCCGCTGCCTTCGAGGACGCCTTCGAAGACGGCTTGGCCGCTCGTCACGTCGTGAGCTCCGAGCCTGCGCGTGGGCTCGAGGCCTGGAGTCCGTGACTCCACACCACGGTAGCTCACGGTGGTGACTTCGCTCACGACAAGGTCAGCTAACATCTTAATTTTCACCGACGAACGGGGCGCGGGTCCTGATGACGATATCGAGGGCCACAGTGACGGCAGCGCCGGCGTCACGTACGAGCTCCACGCGAGGTGCGAGCGCTTAGCGGAGCTCACCTTCGATGAGTCGTTGATGCCATGCTGTCATGACGGCGCGGGCAGCGACGGCCCACGCTCGGAGATGGGCCTGCGCGCTTGAGCTGCTCATCAAGCAGGGTGCGGCGTTCTCCCGCGCTCGCCTGGACTCCGTCTCTCTTCGTCCGCGAGCGTCCCCCGAGGGGCGTGGCTCGTCGCCGTGGTCGTTTTTCAGGAGGTCTCATGCTGTCCAAGCATTCGATTTCGAGGTTTTCGATGCGCTCATGGTCTGGTCTTGGCTCTGCCCGGGCGTGGCGAACGACGCGAAACGCCGCGCTGGCCACGCTCGCGCTCCTTCCCGCTGCGTGCTCGGACTTCGGGCCGGAGGACGGCGGGCTGGCAGAGCCCGGCGAGCTGGGCGATCTCGCGGCGAGCGAGACCGCCGAGGCCGCCCAGCAGCTCACGCTGCCGTTCCCGATCGATCCGCGGAAGTCGCTCATCGTCACGGACGTCAACATCGTGTCCAGCTTCTCGCTGCACCAGGTACTGCAGCAGCTGATCAACCAGTCGGGCGTCACCGGCCTGACGTCCCTCACGCTGTTCCGTCAGTTCATGGACACCCACCGGACAGCCGCGACCGGGATCTTCCCCGCCGTCCCGCACTGCGATGATGTGCCGGCCAACACCGACGATATCTACCCCCCGGGCTCCACGGCCCCGGGCGAGCAACCCACCGGCTCGATCAACGGGTGGCCGGTCCTCTGCCCGCGCGCTGTGGGGGACGAAGCCGTAAGCGATCCTTTCGCGGATCCGAACGCCGACAGCGCGTACATGGCCACGACCCTCTCGAACCGCTTCGACCTCGCCCCGCCGGACGGCTCCAATTGCGGGGAGTACCGGATCGTCTTCGCGAGGCGCGGCGGCAGCCCCCAGACGAACGGCTTCCAGCGGAACTTCATCATCTTCGAGGCCCGGCTGCCCAACCCGAACCCGAGCCTCGGCCGGGAAGCTTGCCGCCCGGTCGTCGAGTTCTGGCGGAACCAGTCGGATCCCACGAAGAGCGTGACGACGCGGAGGAGCGAGCTCGTGCGCTTCTACTTCCTAGGCCTGCCCGGGTTCGAGCCCGTCTTCCACATCGACCATTACGGCCACGCTGCGGGTCCCGACCGCGGCCAGATCCGAACCAACGAGTTCCTGCTCGGCGCGACGCCGGTGGTGGACGCCTGGTCGCTCCGTGAGTTCAGGCTCATGCACGGCACCAGCAGCCCTTCGCTGATGATCGTCCCGTCCTTCGTCAAGGACAACCCGGCCGCGAGGCTCTTCTCGCCCGCCGCATCGAGCGACTCGCGGGTCACGGAATTCCAGGACAACATCTTTCCAGACGCGGTGGAGCGGCTCGCGGCTGCCGACGATATCAACCGCTTCGGCTACCCGTCGGCCCTGCCCGATGAGATCAACGGGGGCGAGAGCCTGATGATGCCCCTCCAGAACAACTACTTGAACGCGCTCGGCACCGGGATATCGACCCTGAGGAGCAGTATCGAGGACAAGCTCACCGCCATGGGCAGCACGCTCACGCCGGACCAGATCGTCGGGCGCGCGCAGACTCTCGCTTGCTCGGGGTGCCACGAGCCGGCGAACCGCGATGGCACCCCGTCGAGCAACTTCGATGTCGGCCTGTCCGCTCCGTTTCCCAATACGCTGGGCTTCACCCACACCTCCGAGCTGAAGGAGCCTGTCGACTCGAGCAACCCGAGCGGTCCGCAGCGCTTCATCATCTCTCCGGCCCTCATCAACGTGTTCCTCCCGTTCCGCCAGCAGGTGATGACCGAGTACCTGCTCAACAACCCGATCCTCGGGTTCGAGACGCCGGGCGCGTGGACCTCGCCGCAGGCCCAGCTCGCGACCCACACGGGCCGAGTGAGGGAGGGCATCTCGTCGCTGGAGGTCAAGAACTCGGTCTGGGTCAACGAGATCATCAGCCCGAGCTTCAGCACCTCGGACCTCACGCCGGTTGGGAACAAGATCAAGCTCGAGCTCTTCATGCCCGCCGTGCCGGACCCGGCCTTCGACGGCTACCTCGAGGTGCTGATCGAGATCCCGTCCGCCGGCATCTCCCAGCAGTCGGTCGGGGGGGGTGAGCTCGACACCCTCACCCGGGGCGCATTCAACACCTTCGCGTTCCCGCAGCTCCCGGCGAACATCCTGAGCGCGCTCAACGCAGGGCCGAGCGACGTGAAGCTGAAGTTCAAACTCACCGTGTCCCCCAACTCCGGTCCCTACTACATGGACAACGTTCGATTCGAGAACTGATCCGCGTCGCGCTCTCGTGAACGGGGCGCCCGGCTGTCGCCCCTTCGGCTCGTCCGGCGGCCTCAGCTCGGGTCCGCTCGAGCTCGCCGCCGGAACAGCCCACCTCAGGAGGTCAGCGATGCCTCGCGCTCCGTAGGCTGGCCGATGGCGACCCGCTCTCCTCCCGGCCTCTGCGTCGCGACGAACACCCCTAGTACTACAGCCGCACGTCGCGGAATCTCCGCGGATTTCGATGAGCGGGCGGACGATCGTGACGCTGGCTCGTCCGCACACTGGTGGCGGCCAGCTCGTTCGGCGTTCACCGACGTGCGGCTGTAGTACTAGAGCATCGATCAG
The DNA here is from genome assembly GCA_051717205.1 of Sorangium sp. So ce1128. Classification (GTDB taxonomy): domain Bacteria; phylum Myxococcota_A; class Polyangia; order Polyangiales; family Polyangiaceae; genus Sorangium. The sequence continues at coordinate 9,844,541 of CP181432.1, read as the reverse complement.
GTTGATTTTTTGGAAATTCTGAGCGGTCCGATGGAAGGATCGACAGGTTTGCATGGCCATGATCTCGTCCGCGCCAGGAGGTGCATGGATGGAACGATGGTCGCCGCCGGTGGAGCTGTCGCGGCAGGAGCAGTCGCTGATGAAGCGGTTGACACGCGTAAGGACACTGTTCGGCTTTCTCAGGCTGCACCGGCACGAGCTGTTCGACGAGGCGTTCCAAGAGCAGCTCGAGAGCATGTACCGGACGACGGGAGCAGGGGAGCCGCCCCATCCACCGGCGCTCATGTGCATGGTCACGCTGCTTCAAGGTTACGTCGGCGCATCGGATGCCGAGGCGGTGGAGCTGTCCGTCGTGGACCTGCGCTGGCAGATGGTGCTCGGCTGCCTGGGTGCGGCCACGCCTCCATTTTCGCAGGGCGCGCTGCAGGGATTCCGAGAGCGCATGGTCGCGCACGAGATGGACCGGGTGCTGCTGGAGCGGACCGTGGCGCTCGTCCGGTCCGGCGCCATGACGGACGGCGAGAGGCGTGCGGTGTCCAAAGCGCTGCGCGTGGCCATTGATAGCCGCCCTTTAGCGGGGGCCGGGCGGGTTGAGGACACGATCAATCTGCTCGGCCATGCTGCACGCAGTATCGTCCAGGTCGTGTCGAAGATCACCGAGCGTCCGCCCGAGGAGATATGCCGTAAGGCGGGCATCCCGCTGCTTCTGGCGCCCAGCATCAAGGCCGGGCTCGACCTCGACTGGAGCGACCCGAAACAGAAGGCGCTGGGCATCCAGATGCTGGAGCAGCAGGTGTCCTCGCTACAGCAGTGGGTGGACCGCCACCTCGACGATGTCGTCGAGCAGCCACTTCGCCCCTACCTCGATGCCATCACACAGGTTCGACACCAGGACCTGGAAACAGCCGAGGACGGGACCGTTCGCATCCGGCAAGGCGTTGCGCCTGACCGCCGCATCTCCATTGAGGATGCCGAGATGCGCCACGGCCGAAAGAGCCGCTCGAAGCGGTTCGACGGCTACAAGGAACATATCGCACGAGACCTTGACCTTCCCGTCATCGTCGCCTGCGCGGTCACGCCCGCGAATCGGCCCGAAGAAGAGGGAGCCGCGCCGATCGCCAAGGACATTCAGCGTCAGCGGCTGCGCATCGCCGAACTCCACATTGATCGCGCCTACGTGAACAGTCCCGTCGTTGATGACGTGATCGGCACGAGTGGCCAGGTATTCTCGAAGCCTTGGGGGCAGCGGGCTCGCAGCCCCGACTTGTTCAGCAAGCGCCACTTCAAGATTGACCTGCGCGCCAAGACGATTACGTGTCCGGCAGGACAGGTCGAAGTGTTCGAACCAGGCGACACGGTCGAGTTCGATCCTGAGGAGTGTGGCGCGTGCCCCCTCCGAGCCAAGTGCACCCAAGCCGCGTCCGGACGAGGGCGAACCGTGTCCATCGCCAAGGACGAAGCGCTGCAGAGCAAGTTCCGGGAGCTGCAGCAGACCGGGCCAGGACGCGCCGTGCTCCGGCAGCGCACCGCTGTGGAGCATGCGCTCGCCCATATCGCGGCGCGGAAAGGACACAGCGCGCGCTACATCGGCACCAGGAGAAACCTGTTCGACCTCCGGCGCGCAGCAGCAATCCAGAATCTCGAGGCCGCCCAGCGGCTGGTCCAGGTGGCGGCGTAACCTATTGAAATTAGAAGATTTTCAACATGATTGCCGCTCTAGAACACCGACCACGTTGAAACCCGGAGAATTTTCACAGGGAGGCGGGGAGGCGGGGAGGAAGAAAAAAAATGAATTTCTCCCTCTTGCCGTCTCTCGCTCCCCGCCTCCCCGCCTCCCTGTGAAATTCCTGCTTTTTCTCGTGGTTTCAACCCGTTTGTCGCTCTAGCCCGACCACGACCGTGCCGGCCACCCCGATCACCGGGAAATACTCCATCCACGCCGACCCGCCGTCATGCCGCGGCCAGGCGATGTTCGCGATGAGCGCGACCCCCCAGGCCACGGCCGCGGCGTTCAGCGCGAGCCCGGCCCGGCCGAGGGAGAACACCCCGGCCGGGGCCCCGGCGAGGCCCGGCCACCCGCGCAGCCGGCGGAGGAGCATCCCCGCCGTCACGAGCAGGTACGAGAGGTTCACGAGGAGCACGGCCGTCTCCGTAATGAGCACGAACAGCTGCGCCTCGCCGTAGTTCACGACGAGCATGCCGCACGCGAGCGCGCCGACCACGATCGCCGGGACGACGGGCGTCTTCGTGCGCGGCGACACGCGCGACAGCGCCGGCGCGCACGGCAGCGCGCCGTCGCGCGCCATCGAGAAGGCCAGGCGCGAGGCGCCGGTCTGGATCGCCAGCGTGCAGACGCACACGGCCAGCGCGACGTCGACCAGGAAGACCTTGCCCAGCGTCGGGCCGAGCGCGCCGACGACCACGTAGGCGAGGCCCTCCGTCGCGAGGCGGCCGTCGGTCAGGCTCGGCGCCGCCATCAGCGCCGCCAGGAGGAGCAGCGCGCCGCCCACCCCGGAGGCCACGACGGCCTTCAGGATCGCCCGCGGGACGATCCGCGCGTAGGTAAGAGAAGCCGGATCGCTGCGCGAAGAAGTGTGGCGCGGCGAACCGAAGTGGCGGGACCGCGAGCGTCGCGACGCCTCGTTCATGGGTCGAAAGAGTGGGTCGAGCGCGGCGCAGAGCGTGGAAAAGAGCGTGGAAAAGAGCGTGGAAAAGAGCGTGGAAAAGAGCGTGGAAAAGAGCGTGGAAAAGAGCGTGGAAAAGAGCGTGGAAAAGAGCGTGGAAAAGAGCGTGGAAAAGAGCGTGGAAAAGAGCGTGGAAAAGAGCGTGGAAAAGAGCGTGGAAAGGGGCGCATCGGCGTGCCGCGGGCACACGTCGCCCTCCGGGGCGTTGGTCTGGCCCGGGATGTTCTTGCGGCTACGCGGCGTCCCCGAGCGCCTTGCGGCGCAGGACGGTGCTCTTCCAGTACGGCAGCCCCCGGCTGGGGGAGCGGCCTGCAACGTCGGTCGGCTCGCCGAGCGCGGTGAGGAAGCGGGCGATGCTGCTCGGCTCGGTGAGCAGGGCGACGAGCTTCATCCTGCCCTTGCAGGCCGGGCACTCGACGACATCGATCGCAAACGTGCGGCGCAGAAGCTCGGCCCAAGGCCGATAGCCGCCCCGCTTGCGTTCGGGAGCGGGCTCGTCGTCCGCCTTCGCGGGCTGTTGCGGCTTCGCAGGGCGCGGTCCGATGCGCTGGCGCGCCAACGTGGGCGGCTCGCAGATGCGAGCACCCCCGCGTACTTCACGGTGTGGAAGCGCGGGGGCGGGACGCTGGTCGCGAGCCGGCACAAGAGCGAGAGCGGATCCATAGAGGCCGCGACGGTCCCGTCGGCAAAGGCGCGCCTCCGCGACAGCCGCACCAAGCCGTCCTGTTGCAGCTCGACGCGCTCCTGCGCGATCGGGGGTCTCAGGACGTAGCGCAAAAGCGCCTCCCTCGCCGCGGCATGGTGCGCACCGGCGCGTGTCGCCGCGTAAGGTGAAGCCATCCAGCGAGGCGCACAGCGGCTTGTCGTAGGCGAGCGCGCTCGGTGACAGTGGCGACAGCCCGCGGAGCCATTGCGGTCCGGCGGGCGGCTCTCGTCCAGACACGGCGGAGGCGCACAGCGCGGCCTCGGGCACGTCGTCCTTGTCGATGCCATGCTCGAGATCGAAGAGCCCGCGCCGTCGCAGGTAGCGCATCATGCGCCGGACGGCGTCCTCGAGCACCTGACCGACCTCGCGCGTCTGCAGGTGACCGAGCTCGTTCCAAACGAGCTCTGCGCCGTCTTCGTGGTAAGCCCCGTCGAGAAAGACAACGTGCAGGTGTGGATTGAGCCGCAGGTCGCCGGACGTGCGTTGCACGACGGTCACCGCGCCGCTCTTGACCGCGTTGAGCGCGCCGCGGCGCACGGCGCGCTCTTGGTAGAACCGCTCCACGCTCTCGACGAAGAGGCGCGTCAGCGCGCCGAAGAGCGCGCCATCCTGGGCTAGCCTGCGCCGCCACGGGGCTCTACACTTGGTCGAGCGCAGGAGCGACGCTGGCAACGAGCAGCTCGGGGGCGAGCGTGGCGTCGCCGCCCATCTGGCCGAGCACAGGAGCGGTGCCGGCGACGAGGAACGCGGGCGCGAGCTCGGCGCGGCCCCTCTCCGCCGCTCCGGTTGTAGAGGCCGATGCGCATGCCGGGAGCACGGTAGCCGTCGTGGAGATCCGTGCCGTCCTCCCGGGACGCGGCTGCGACTATTCCGGAAAGCGGAGCGTCTCGTGGGCCTTGCCGCTCTCTCCCATCGTCGTGCTGCCATCGTGATTCCAGCTCATGCCGCCCGGGCCCGGCGGTCCGATCTCGAAGGTGACGCCCTCGAGCGTGAGCTGGTCCTCGTCGAGGTAGGCGACGCCGATCGAGTCGCCGCCACGCCCTGGGCCGCCGTAGCCGCCGGGCCCGCCATCACCGCCATGGCCGCCGAGACAGGAGTAGTACCCATCCCCCAGCGCTCCGCCCCGTGCGCCTCTGCCGCCTCTGCCGCCGTCCTGGGGTTCCCCGCCGTCGCCGCCCGAGCCGGCGCGGGACGTCCTGATCTTGGTGTCGCGCACGGTCACCCGGGCGTGAAGCGAGAGGACGCCGATGGACGGCTGTCCGTTCGCTCCCCCGCGGCCCCCGCGGCCTCCGCAACCGCCGGCCCCGCCCGAGCCTCCTCCTGGGCCTCCCTTGGAGGCCACGCCGCACAGGGCCAGCCCACCCCAACGACCGCCATCGCCGCCGCCGCCCTGGCCCGGCGTGCCCCAGGTGCCCTCGCCCCCGGTGTCGCCCTCCCATCCTGTCTCGGTGAGGCGCCCGATGCCCTTGCCCGGTGCGCCCTGTGTTCCCGGAGCCCCCGGGCCCCCAGTGAATCCGATGGAGCAACTCTGGTTGTCCCGCTCCCCGAGACCGCCGCGCGAGGGCGAAGCGTAGGAGGGCTCCCCGTCGCCTCCATCCTCGGCGCTGTCGGGCAGCCCGTCCCCTCCCTTGCCGCCGACGCTCGTGAGCCCGCTCTCGCACCGGTTCACAACCGCCGGGCCGCCGGCGACGACGGGCGCCGAGCACGCGTCCCCACCGAACAGGCCATCCGGTCCGTCCGGTTGCTTGGTCGGCCACCGCTCACCATCGATGCCTCCCTCTCCTCCGTTGGCGAAGATCTCGCTCCGCAGGTTCTCCACCGCCGTGCTCGACTGAACGAGCACGCCGACCGGGCCCGATGATGGTCAGTTCGCGAACCGGACGTTGTCCACGAAGTAGGGGCCCGAGCCCGCGTTCACGTTGAGCTCGATCGTCAGCGACACGTCGCTCGGCGACGCGTTCAGCGCGGTGACGTTGGGCGCGGCGAGCGTGTGCGTGACGGTCGAGAAAGCGTTCTGGCTGAGGGTGCTCAGGTTGGTCGACCCGACGAACTGGTTGAAGATGCCGGCGGACGGGATCGAGATCAGCACCGTCAGGGTCCCCAGCCAGTAGGGGTTGGGCTGGAGGGGCGACGTGAAGAAATCGAGCTTGAGCTTGTTGCCCACCGGCGTGAGGCCCGCGGTGCTGAACGGCGCGCTCTTGACCTGGGTCCACGCGTTCGGCGTCCCGATCCGGAGCGCCCGGATGCCCTCGGTCACCCAGCCCGTGACGAGCGAGAGCGGAGCCTGGGAGGAAGTCCACAGGCCTGACCGCTCGAACCCGAGGACCGGATTACCGAAGAGGAAGTCGTTCATCACCTGCTCGCGATACGGGAGGAACTCGTCGGTGAGCAGGTTCGAGATCTGGAAGCGCGTCCTGCCGGGCTCACCGGGGATATCCTCCGTCTGCTCGGAGGTGTGGGTGAAGAGGAAGTTGTTGGAGGGGACCGGCGAGGAGAGGCCGACGTCGTTGTTCGCGCCGGCGCCGTTCTCCTTGACCAGGTGGCACCCCGAGCAGGAGATCGTCTGGGCGCGCGCCAGGAGCTGATCCGGCGTCAGCGGGCTGCCGATGGACGTGAGCTTCTGCTGGACGCTGGTCCTGAAGGTCGACTGGCCGCTGCCGAGCGCGACCCTGTAGTTGTTCTGGTCGGTGATCAGGAGGGCTTCCCCGGCGCCGTAGGTGGCTGGCACGAGCGTCGGATAGTCGAGCCGGTTGATGTCCCCCGTGGAGGCGAGCGCCTCGACCGCGTTGTTGACGAACCACGACTGGAAGCCGGCCGCCCGGGGGTCGGTCGAGGCCGGGTCGAAGAGCAGCGCGGACGGGTTGTCGTCGACGTGGGTCGGGACCGCGATCAGCTGGCAAGCTCCGCCGGCGCACGGGTGCGAGAGCTTGAACTCCCGGAGCGACCAGTCGTCCTGCCGAAAGGGGGGAGGCCGCAGGAAGTCGTTGACGCGGATCTGTCCGCTGCCCGCGGCGAAGCGGTCGATGTGGATGACGGGCGAGAACCCGGGCAGGCCGTCGAAATAGAAGCTCTGCAGCGCGTCCGCGCGGTCCTGGACGCTCTTCGCAGGATCCGACAGGCCTTGCCAGAACTCGACGATGGGGCGGCAGCCCTGCCGGCCCAGGCTGGGGGTCGGGTTGGGCAGCCTGGACTCGAAGATGATGAAGCTGCGCATTCCCCCGTTGGTCTGGGCGTCCCCTCCCCGCCGCGCGAACACGATGCGGTACTCGCCACAATCGGAGCCCAGCGGGCTCGCGAGATCGAAGCGGTTCACGAGCGTCGTGGCCATGTACAACGACTCGGCCGGCGGCGCCGGGAACGGCTCGCTGTCGGCCTCTTGCCCGACGGCGCGGCTGCAGATGACCGGGAAGCCGTTGATGGACCCGTCGAAGCGCTCCGTGAAGATGCCGTCCATCGTCGCGGGGAAGTTGGGGAGCACGACATCGTCGCAGTGCGGGCCGAGGGCGAGCCCTTCGCTGGCCTTCCTGTACGTGTCGAACATCTGATGAAACATCAGCTCCGGCGTGAGGCCCGGGACGTTCGCCTGGTCGACGAGCTGCTGCAGCACGTCCTCCAGCGTGAAGCCGGACACGATGTCGGTGTCCGTGACGATGAGCGACTTGCGGGGATCGAGCGGGAAAGGGGACGTGAGCGCCTGCGCGTCGGCGCCGGTGGCCTCCGCCACGTCGTCTGGCACGCCGCCCGTCGGATCGCTCGCCGCGCAGGAAACCGTGGGCAGCACGAGCGCCAGGAGCGCGGCGCGGCGCGCCCTCCGCCACGCCCTGGCGCAGCGAGCCTCTCTTCTTGAGCGCAGGGTCAATCCGAAGCACGACTGGTCGAGGACCATGAAACCTCCTGGAAGCATTCGAAGCGAATGCTTGATGAGTCGACCTCTTGAGCCGACTCATCCGTGGATGCCGTCATGGACGCTCGCCCTTCGCACTGTTTTTGAGCGCGCAATCATTTCGTTAAAAGAGGTCGAGACAGCACAGTAACGATTTCCAGTACGAACGAGTTCCCGTGGTACTGTTTCCCCGAAGGCTCTCCACGCTCTGCGGCGGAGGGATGGTCATGTCGTCAAGGGCGGGATGCGAGCGCTGAGGAGGGCATGCCCGCGCCCCTCCGCACGCCCTCGACGACCACGACGCCGCGGTGCGCCGGGGCCTCGCCATGGACACGGCTCCGCCCGGGCCGACGTGCGTGCAGCCGGCGGCGTGGCTGCGACGAGAGCGCCCGCCTGCTCGGGCGGTCGCTGCAGCTCGTTCCTGCGAGGCCCCTCGCCACCGGGGGCACGCGGCACAAGGCTGCTCCTGGCGGCGAGAGGCCGCGAGAACCAGGGTGCGAGGGGGGACGAATGGCTGAGATCGACGACATCAACAAGGCGAACGCGGCGGAGCTGCAGCGGGCGTTCCAGGTGAGCGAGGAGCGCGCGCAGATGATCCTCGCGAAGCGCGAGGAGCTGGGCGGGTTCAGCAGCTGGGAGGAGATCCAGCAGGTGACCGGCATCGACGATGCGACGATAGAGAGACTGAAGGACGCGGGCTTCCACGTTGTCGTGGCGAGCACGCCTTCCCGATCTGCGAAGCACGCGTGAGCCAGCGGGCGAGAGGCCTGGTGCTGCCCTCGACGTGGGCGCGCGCCGGGACACCGCACGATGGCTCGATCCGCACGGGGTCGGCCCCGCCGCGCAGGCGTGACGGCGGGGCTGCTGTCAGGTATTTGCGTGTTGTTTCGCGCGGCGACGCGGCTCCGTTCAGCACGGTGGCGATGCGGCTTCGTCCGTGCCGCAGTTCCGCCCGGTTGGCTCGACGGCTCCGCGGCGCGCGCAGGGTGCGCATCTGGCACCGAGCGCTCGCCGGCGGTAGACCTGTCGAGAGCGCGCGCCGGGCTCGCCGCAGGGTGCGTGCCCGTCCGGTTCGCACGAGCCCGGCTCGTACAAGGCTGCGTCCTGGTAGGCCAGTCCGGCTCGATGACGCTCGATGAGGGGAGGGCTCATGACCGATTCAATCGTTGCTCCGCCGCCACGGGAGGCCCTGGCGCCGACGGCCGCCTCCGGGCCGGCTGCCATGGCCGACCCATCCGCCGAAGAAGGCACGATCCAGCGGCTCTTGCGCGTGGATCCGGCGATGCGCGGACCCGACGCCGAGGCAACGCTGATCCTGTCCCTGGCGTCCGCGTGGATGTACTCGGACCTGGACACGCTGGAGAAGGCGATGGCCGTCTACGGCGAGTGGGACTTCGCCCGGGTCAGCGTGCAGAACAACGCGCTCTTCGTGGCGAGCGACGTGTGCTTCATCCAGAGCAGGTGCAGGCGGCTGCTCATCCTGTGCGTCAAGGGGACCGAGCCAGGGAACATCTTCAACTGGCTCACCAACGCGAGCGTCGCATCGCAGCGGTTCTCTGCGCTCGGGCGGGTCCACGGCGGCTTCGCGCGCAACGTCGACGTGATGTGGTCGGTCATCGACAGGTATCTCGCGGCGGCGCTGCGCGGCGAGAACGTCCGAGATGTCCTCCCGGGTATCGAGGCCTCCCCGCGCCCCGGCGCCGGGTCGAGCCCGGACGCCGGCACCGCGCCGGGCAAGCTGGAGGCGCTCTACATCACCGGTCATAGCCTGGGCGCGGCGATGGCGGTCCTCACCGCCGCGCGCCTGTTCACGGACGGCAGGTACGGCGATCTCCGGCAGCTCCTTCGCGGGGTCTACACGTTCGGGCAGCCCATGGTCGGCGACGCGGCCTTTGCCACCAGGGCCGGAGAGCTCCTGGGCGACAGGCTCTTTCGCTTCCTCTATGCGAACGACATCGTGCCGCGCCTGCCGCCGCTCTCGACGGGGCGCTTCGTTCACGTCGGGAGGGCGTACCGCTCGACGGGCGAGGGGTGGACCTATGAGAGCAAGGTCGCGGGCCAGACGCGCACGTTTCTCGTGAGCACGGCGGTCGGCGTCTTCGCCTGGGTCAAGCAGCAGCTGCCCATCATCCGGTGGATCCCGTTGCCGTTCTCCTGGGGCGACCACTCGCCGGCCAACTATGTGGAGGCGTCGCAGCAGGGCACGAGCCAGCCAGCGATCTTCCGGTTCCGCTTCGACTGAAGCCGTTCTCCGCCGCGTCGCGACCCTTGAGGGAGCTGCTCGCGGGCGTGGGCGAGTCCAGGGCGGAGGTCTCGAACTGGATCGGCATGGCCAGAGAGGCGCGCGTTGACCCCTGGCGCTGTTGAGGTATGACGCTGCGCTGATGGAACAGGTCCGTTCCTGCCTCGCGCATCCGTGCGCGCCGTCGGCACACCGCCGGACGGCGCGAGCTCGCCTCGCCGCGGGGGCGCTGGCGCTCGCGGCCGCGGCGGTCGCGTCGAGCGCGGCCGCGCAGACGCCGCCGGAGCGCGCGGCGCCCCCCTCGTCAGCGCCGCCCCCGCCGCCCGCCGCGCCGCCGGTGGCGGGCCTGCCGCCGGGGGCCACGTGGGAGGAGACGGTGGCTGCCTACCAGGCGACCATCGCGGCGCTCGAGCGCCAGGCGCGCTCCGCCGACGCGCGCGGCGCCGAGGAGGAGCGGCGCCGCATCGAGCTCGAGATCGAGGCGACGGAGCGGGGGTTCCGCGACTTCGAGGAGCGGACGACGGAGCGGAACAGCGATGCCATGATGGTCTCGGGGCTCGCCCTCGCGGGCCTCGGAGGTGTCGCCCTCCTCGGCGGAATGGTCCTGGTCGTGGCGAGCTACGACGACGTCGGCGCGCGGCGCCGCGAGAGCCAGACGCTGGTGCTCGCGACCGCGATCGGAGGGGTGGCCGGCATCGCAGTCGGCGTGCCGCTCTACGTCGTCGGCAAGAAGCGGGTGCGGAAAGACCTCGAGCCGAGCGCGCCTGTTGCCGCGCGCCTCCTCGTCGGTCCAGGCGCCGTCGCTGCGTCGCCCGGAACAGGCCCGCTGGCGGTGGGGCTGCGCGTCGCCTTCTGAGCGGCGGCGCCTTCCCTACCAGGCGCCCGCGCGGCGCCTTCCCTACCAGGCGCCCGCGCGGCGCCTTCCCTACCAGGCGCCCGCGCGGCGTCTTCCCTACCAGGCGCCCGCGCGCGCGTCGTCGTCGCCGCGCTCACCACCCGCCGAAGCGCTCCCAGACCGCCTCGATCGCGGTCCCCTGGGCCACGACGTGGTATTGCGCGTGCTGCGCGGCGGTGGCGCAGGCGTGGTTGGGCAAGATCCGCAGCGGCGTGCCGACCGGAAAGCGGCTCACGTCGACGCGCCGGCCGTGCCGGTCGGCGATGATGCCGTGTTCCTGGTTGCTGTCGATCACGAGCAGGTCCTCGAGCGGCCGGCCCTCGACGTCGCAAACAAGGCCGTATCCCTGGTCGACGCACTGCCGGGCCGTGCCCCGGTCGCCGGAGAGGGCCATCCATCCTGCGTCCGTGAGGATCCAGCCCTTCTCCGGCTGGTGGCCGATGACGGTGGCGAGCACCGAGAGCGCTATGTCGTCGAGCGAGCAGACGCCGAGCCCGGCCATGACGAGATCGAAGAACATGTAGACGCCGGCGCGCACCTCGGTGACGCCCGAGAGGTCCTCCGCGTACGTGGCCGTGGGCGTCGACCCGACGCTCACCACCTCGCAAGGCAGACCTGCCCGCCGCAGGTCGTCGGCGCACCGCACGGCCGCCGCGCGCTCCTGCTCGGCCATCGCCCGGATCGCGTCGACCGAGCCGCACCTGTACGAGTCGCCCGCGTGGGTCATCACGCCGCGGAGCCGCGCGCCGCGCCCGGCGCAGAGCGCGCGGCCGATCTCCACGAGCGCCGGATCCCCCGGCCGCACGCCGGCCCGGTGCCCGTCGCTGTCCACCTCGATCAGCGCCGGGAGCTCGATCCCGGCCTCGGCGCCCCTCTCGACGACCGCCCTCGCGGCGTCGACGCTGTCGAGGAGGACGGTCACGTCGGCGCCGGCCTTGCGGAGCCGCGCGACGTGGTCGAGCTTCCCCGGGGCGACGCCGACGGCATAGAGGATGTCCGTGATGCCGTGGCGGAAGAACTGCTCGGCCTCCTTCAGCGTGGAGACCGTGATCCCGCCGAATTGCCCCTCGAGCGCGCGGCGGACCACGTCGATCGACTTGGCGGTCTTCACGTGCGGTCTCAACCTCACGCCCTTCTGCGCGAGGCGCTCGCGCATCCGCCGGAGGTTGCGGTCGAGGCGCGCGCGGTCGAGCACGAGCGCCGGTGTTTCCAGCTCGGAGATATCCATCGATCGTTCCGGGCACGGCGCAGGGCCGTGAGCCGCCGCGAGGCTGGCGCGAGGCTGGCAGAAACAGCCCTCCTCCACAACCCCGAAGACAAAAATGCTTTGCAAGCGCGCGACTGGCTGCTAGTGTCCCTCTCGACGCGTCGCCCGCGTCGACCATGCTCATCGCGCACTAAAACCACCGCTCTGTCCCGCGGCCCTCAGGGCTGATCGCCAGTTGCCCAGGTAGGCACGGCGTCCCTGCTCGGCTCGCGTGTGAGCAGCCACGACGGCGACCCGCGGATCCCCGCGCGAGCTCGCGCCGTGCGCTGTGGGGACGGAGCGGAGCCGATGAGCGAACGCGCCCGAGGCGCTGGAGGTCGCTGGAGATGGCTGCCAGGAGGTCCTTGATCTCCCGGCATCTCTCCCGGCGGCGCGCTGCCCCTCGCTCGCTTGTCGCTCGCTCGAAGCGCCGGGCCGCTGGCTCGTGGCGCGACGGATCGACTCGTCATCTCTCCTGACGGAGAGGCGCTGATGTGCCTCCACAGGAGCGTGCGGCGAGGCGGGCCGTCCCGTCGCGACGACGGGTGAGGTGCGTCGAGAGAGCGTCAGTCGAGCCACCGGGGAGAGGCCTCCAGGGGCAGCGGCCATCGCATCGGTGTGTCCGCATCTGTCTGCAATCTGTGCAATCCGGGGTCCAACGATGAATGGAGGGTGTATGAGAGCCGGTTCTTCGAAGGTTTCGTTCAGCGCTGGCGCTGTTTCTGCTGTGACGATGATCGAGAGGATCGATCGAGTGGAGGATACTATGCAGCCGATCACACATCTCCCCGCTGGCCACCTGGAGCTCGGCTCGACGAGGACGACAGTGCGGCGCCCGCCGCCGAGAGGGCAGCTCCCGGGGTCGAAGCCGATCGACCGAGAGCCCCGCCCGCCGCGTCGGCTCCCCGGCATGGATCGCGGCCGGCCGACGGTGAACATCCCGCAGCGCCGCCGCATGGGCGTGCAGCGGTAGCCCCCGGGCCAGCTCCCGCGCCGCCGGAGCGCGGAGCCCGGGCGACGGCCCGTCCGCGCGCTCCGGCGGCGCGGGGCCGGAAGGCGGATACTTCCGCGATTCCGCGTCCTCCGACGGCGCCGGGACGGCGCGCCGCTCGCGGCGCCGCCCGGCGCCGATCGTCATTGGGCCGAGGCGAAGGCTGCGGTAAGACCTCACCGCCTGCGCAGCCACCGGCGGCGCAGCCCCGCAGCCTCGCCGCCTCGATTCCCGCGGAAGCCCGACATGATCCACGCCGAACCGTTCGAAGCTCGCCTCGTCGCCACCCGGCCTCTCAGCCCCTTCGTGCGCGAGCTCTCGTTCGAGCGCGCCGACGGGCGGTCGTTCCAGTTCGAGGCGGGACAGTGGGTCAACCTCGTCCTCCCGCTCGAGGGCGGCGAGGTGAAGCGCGCCTACTCGATCGCCTCCGCCCCCGACGGCTCCCCCCGCTTCGATCTGGCGGTCACGCTCGTGGAGGGCGGGGCCGGCTCGGAGTACCTGCACCGGCTCGAGCCCGGCGCCGCGCTCCGCGCCATCGGCCCGCACGGGCTCTTCACCCGGGATCCCGGGGATCCCGCGCCTTCCCTGTTCGTCGCCACCGGCACCGGCGTCACGCCCCTCCGGAGCATGCTGCACGCCTCCCTGCGCGCGGGGCTCGCCGCGCCCCACCTGTGGATCCTGTTCGGCGCGCGCTTCGAGGAGGACGTCATCTACCGCGACGAGCTCGAGGCGCTCGCGCGCGGCACGGGCCGCATCCGCTACGAGATCACGCTCTCGCGCGGCGGGCCTTCCTGGTCCGGCCGCCGCGGCTACGTGCAGGAGCACGTGCCCGAGCTCTACCGCGAGCTCGCGGAGAAGAGCGGCGACCCGGCCCCGCACGTCTTCATCTGCGGCCTCGATCGGATGGTGTCGTCCGTGCGCGAGCTCGCCCGCGGCGAGCTCGGTGTCCCCCGCAAGCACGTCCACGTCGAGCGCTACGACTGAGCCGCCGGCCTCTGGCGCGACACGGTCGCGGATCTCCGCCCGCGGATCTCGGTCGCGGATCGCGGTCCACCGACGCGCCGCGCCTTGAGCGGCACCCTGGGTACGACGTAGGATGCTGTCCCCGCGGGAGGTACCTGCGGGGTCTGTTCCGCAGGTGACCACGTGACGACCAAGAAGACGTTCCGCACCATCGATCCCGCGACGCTCCCGAAGCACTTCGACTCGCCTGTCGCCGAGCAGCGCCTGGCCGAGGCGTGGGAGGCCGAGGGGACGTACCGTTACGACCCGTCGCGCCCGCGCGAGGAGACCTTCGTGGTCGACACGCCCCCGCCGACCGCCTCGGGCTCGCTGCACATCGGCCACGTCTTCAGCTACACGCACACGGACGTCGTCGTCCGGCAGCGCCGCATGCGCGGGCTCAACATCTTCTACCCGATGGGCTGGGACGACAACGGCCTGCCCACGGAGCGGCGCGTGCAGAACTACTTCCACGTCCGCACGGACGTGCGCACGCCGTACGAGCGCGGCCTGAGCTTGCCGCAGGCGGCGCCGGAGGCGCTCAAGAAGGAGCCGCCGCGCATCGTGTCGCGCCCGAACTTCATCGAGCTCTGCCACAAGGTCACGCGCGAGGACGAGCAGGTGTTCAAGGCGCTTTTCCGCCGCGTGGGCCTCTCGGTCGACTGGCAGTACGAGTACGCCACCATCGATGATCACTGCCGCCGGACGGCGCAGCTCTCGTTCCTGGATCTGCACGAGAAGGGCCACCTCTACTCGGTCTTCGCGCCCACGATGTGGGACGTCGATTTCCAGACCGCGGTCGCCCAGGCCGAGGTCGAGGATCGCCCGCAGTCCGGCGCGTTCCACGACATCGCTTTCGCGGTGGAGGGGACGGGCGAGCAGCTCGTCATCGCCACGACGCGCCCCGAGCTGCTCGCGGCCTGCGTCGGCGTCACGGCGCACCCGGACGACCCGCGCTACAAGCACCTCTTCGGCAAGACGGCGCTCACGCCGATCTTCCGCGCCCCGGTGCCGATCTTCCCGAGCCCGCTCGTCGATCGCGAGAAGGGTACGGGCATCCTGATGGTCTGTACCTTCGGCGACGCGACGGACGTGATCTGGTGGCGGGAGCAGAAGCTCCCGCTGCGGCAGATGCTCGGCAAGAACGGCCGTGTCCTCCCGGTGACGTTCGGCGAGGGCGACTTTCAGAGCCGCGACCCGGCCGCCGCCAACGCCGCGTACGCGCCGCTCCAGGGCAAGGGCGTGAAGCAGGCGCGCGCGGCGGTGGTCGAGCTCCTCCGCCGCGACGAGCACGCGGCCGTGCCCGGCTCCGGCCCGGCGCTCCGGGGCGAGCCGAAGCCGATCGAGCGCGCGGTGAAGTTCTTCGAGAAGGGCGATCAGCCGCTCGAGTTCGTGCCCACGCGGCAGTGGTTCGTGCGGCTCGCCGACAAGAAGGCCGAGCTCCTCGAGTACGGCGACAAGATCCAGTGGCACCCGGATTTCATGCGCCTCCGGTTCCGCAACTGGACCGAGGGGCTCCAGGGCGACTGGTGCATCAGCCGCCAGCGCTACTTCGGCGTGCAGTTCCCTGTCTGGTACCCGCTCGACGCCGAGGGCAACCCGGATCACAGCCGGCCGCTGCTCGCGACGCGCGAGATGCTCCCGGTCGACCCGACGGTCGACGTGCCGCCCGGCTACGAGGCGTCGCAGCGCGACAAGCCCGGCGGCTTCACGGCGGAGAGCGACGTGTTCGACACGTGGTTCACGAGCTCGCTCACCCCGCAGATCAGCTCCCACTGGGGGGACGATCCGGAGCGCCACGCGCGGCTGTTCCCGGCCGATCTGCGCCCGCAGGCGCACGATATCATCAGGACCTGGGCGTTCTACACGATCGCGAAGGCGATGCTGCACGAGTCGTCGGTCCCGTGGCGCCACATCGCGATCTCGGGGTGGATCCTCGATCCCGATCGCAAGAAGATGTCGAAGAGCAAGGGCAATGTCGTCACGCCCATGCACCTGCTCGACACGTACTCGTCCGACGCGGTCCGCTACTGGTCGGCGAGCGCGCGGCTCGGCACGGACACGGCCTTTGACGAGAAGGTGCTGAAGATCGGCAAGCGCCTCGTCACGAAGGTCTGGAACGCTGGCAAGTACGTGCTCAGCCAGTCCGCGGAGGTCCACCCGATCTCCGAGGAGCTCGACCGGGCGTTCGTGCACAAGCTTTCGGCGGTGGTGGAGGCCGCGTCGCGCTCGTTCGACGAGCACGAGTTCGCGGCGGCGCTCGAGCGCACCGAGGAGTTCTTCTGGCGCTGGTTCACCGACGCCTACCTGGAGCTCGCGAAGGCGCGCGCGCGCGGCGAGGGCGGCGCTGGCGAGGCGGCGCGCGGCTCCGCGGTGGCGGCGCTGCGGCTCGGGCTCTCGGTGCTGCTGCGGCTGTTCGCGCCGGTGCTGCCGTACATCACCGACGAGGTCTGGCGCTGGGTGTACGCCGGGGAGACGGGCCAGCCCTCGATCCACCGCGCCTCCTGGCCGGCGGCGGCGGACTTCGCGGACGTCGCGGCGCCCGCGGACGCCGGGCTGCTGGATCTGGCGGCGGCGGCGATGGCCGTGGTGAACAAGCGCAAGAGCGAGCTCGGCGTGAGCGTCGGGCGGGTGGTGACGCACCTCGCGCTCGGGGCGAACGCCGCGACGCTGGCGCGGCTGCGGCCGGCGCTCGGCGACGTGCTCGCGGCGGTGCGCGCGAGCGCGCACGAGCTCGTGGAGCGGCCCGGGCTGGCGGACGGCGAGCTCGAGGTCGTGCGCTGCGACGTGGAGTCCGCGCCGGCGGGCGCGGCCGCCGGTGGGGCGGAGGCGGCGGCCACGGAGTAGGCCGGGCGCGCGCTTTCACATCGGCTCTGGCCGGCGACGCCGGCAGGGCCGCGGGCGCGACCGGCGCTTCCTCAAGGCCTCC
The DNA here is from genome assembly GCA_051717205.1 of Sorangium sp. So ce1128. Lineage (GTDB taxonomy): Bacteria > Myxococcota_A > Polyangia > Polyangiales > Polyangiaceae > Sorangium. The sequence continues at coordinate 9,827,963 of CP181432.1, read as the reverse complement.
AGGCGTACGGCGGGGCGACCGTCACCTCGGTCGCGGACTGGACACCACCCCAGTCGTCGGAGACGAACCCGTAGTGCGTATTGCTCGACTTCGACGAGGAGACGAACTCGACGTCCCCGAGCAGCCGCGCCGTGCCGGAGACGGACTGGCCGCTGCCGAACCAGCCGAGCGGATGGGACGTGGTCTGCACGACCGCCGTAGGCTCGGCGGTACACGCTGGACTGGTCGGCTGCGTCGGATCCTGCGCGCGGCGAGCGTCTTCGGCGAGACGTTCTGGGAAGGCGGGGTCGCGGCCCTCGTGGGCGGCGCGCCGGTGGCACGGCAGCTCGGCGAGCTCGCTCGGCGCGAGCTCGTCCTGCGGCGGCACGAGGTGCGCATCGCCGGCGAGGTCGAGTACCAGTTCCGCCACGCGCTGGTGCGGGAGGCCGCTTACGGGATGCTCACCGAGCGCGACCGCCGCGTCGGGCACGCGCTCGCGGGCGACTGGCTGGACCGGGCTGGCGGCACTGACGCCATGGCGCTGGCCGAGCACTTCGAGATCGGGGGCGCGCCGGCGCGGGCGGCAGACGCGTACCTGCGCGCGGCCGAGGAGGCGCTCCGGGGCGGCGATCTCGGCACGGCGGTCGAGCGGGCCGAGCGCGGCCTCCGCTGCGGTGCCGCCGGAGACACGGCGGGCAGGCTCCGCCGGGTCCAGGCGGAGGCCCATGTGTGGCGCGGCGATTTCTCCCTGGCCGTGGAGCGAGGCGCGGAGGCGGTCGAGCGGCTCGATCGCGGCTCGGCCGCATGGTTCTCGGCCATCACGCAGGCGGTCGTCGCGCTGTCCAAGCTGGGCCGGCTCGACGAGATCGAGCGCTGGATGACCCTGGCGGCGGGCACGATCGCCGCGGTCGACGCGCAGGGCGTCAAGCTCGTCTGCCTCGCCAACGGCGCGACCCAGCTGACCGTTGTCGGTCGCTACGCAGAGGGGCGCGCGCTCATCGAGACCGTCGAGCGCGCTTTCATGAACATCAATGTACGAGACGTGGGGGCGATCGCGCAGCTCCACGAAGCGCGCTCTTGCCTCGCCATCTGCACGGGCGATCTGGTCGCCGGCATGGAGAGGATGGAGGTCGCGAGCCGCGCCTTCGAGCAGGCCGGTGATCGCCGGAACGCCTGCAGCGCGCGCGCCGGTCTGAGCTGCGCCTGCGCGGAGCTCGGCGACTTCGAGCGGGCGGAGTCGATGCTGCGTGCGACCCTGGAGGAGGCCGACCGGATGCACCTGCACGAGCTGAAGCTCGCCTCGGAGGCCAACCTCGCGCACGTCCTCACGTGCCGCGGCAAGCTCGTCGAGGCGCGTGCGCTCGCCGAGGCGGCCGCCTCGGCGAGCCAGCAAGCGACATGGGTGCGCACGGAGCTGTTCGCTCGCTGCTACCTCGCCAAGGCGTGCATCGCCATCGGCGATCTCGACGCCGCCGAGCGCGAGGCGCGCGCCGCGGTGGCGCTCTCGCCGAGCGCCCCGACGCTCGGCGTGCAGGCGTCCGCGGTCCTCGCGCGCGCGCTGCTGGGGCTCGGCCGCACCGACGAGGCCATCACGACGGCCGCCGAGGCGAGCTCCCTGCTGGAGTCGTTCGGCACGCTCGAAGAGGGCGAGTCGCTGGTGCGGCTGACCTTCGCCGAGGCGCTCGCGGCGGGTGGAAGGCAGGACGAGGCCGCCGCCGCGATCGCGTCCGCCAGGGCGGCGCTGCTCGCGCGCGCCGAGAAGCTCAGCGACCCGACCTGGCGCGGGCGCTTCCTGCGCGACGTCCCGGACAACGCCTGCACGCTCGAGCTCGCGCGGCAGTGGCTCGGCAGCTGAGCTGTCGTGCGCTGGCGCGCTGGCCGGGGAGGGCGCCGGCGGCGCGGGCCCGGGCAACATTCGGCCGAGCACCGGAGCGAACCGGAGCGACCAATCGCGCATCAGGTCGCTCCAGGGCGGTTGACGCGGGCGCAACGCAACGCAACGCGGCGCGACGAAAGATAGAACCAATCGACCGCCTACAAAAGATCTGGACGAGCGCGCACGAGCTCGTGGAGCGGCCCGGGCTGGCGGACGGCGAGCTCGAGGTCGTGCGCTGCGACGTGGAGTCGGCGGCGGCGGGCGCGGCCGCTGGTGGGGCGGAGGCGGCGGCCACGGAGTAGGCCGGGCGCGTTTCACAGCGGCCCTGACCGGCGACGCCGGCAGGGCCGCGGGCGCGACCGGCGCTTCCTCAAGGCCTCCAGGCGTACGGCGGGGCGACCGTCACCTCGGTCGCGGATGGACACCACCCCAGTCGTCGGAGACGAACCCGTAGTGCGTATTGCTCGACTTCGACGAGGAGACGAACTCGACGTCCCCGAGCAGCCGCGCCGTGCCGGAGACGGACTGGCCGCTGCCGAACCAGGCGAGCGGATAGAACGTGGTCTGCACGACCGCCGAGCCGCTCACGTCGAAGCCGCGCGCCTGGATACCCGCTCCGCCTTGCCCGACCAGGCTGAGCGCGCCGATCCGCCCGCCGGTGATCGTGCCGTTGACGATGGTCGCGTGGTCCTCGACGCGGACGTCTCCGCTCACCTCGCCGCCGATGATCCTGGCGCGGGGACCGACGTGAACGCTCGCCGGCGTGCCCGAGGGCGCGCAGCCGCCGCCGTTCTCGTGCCTGACCGTGCCCGAAGGACACGCCTCGATCTGACCGTCCCGGAACCCGGCGGGCCAGGCGCCGTCGACCTGCACCATGTACGGATAGCGGTAGATGGACGGGTACGCCGGGCCGTTGGACGGATTCGTCCAGACCAGCTTCTGGTATTCGGTCGGCGTCGCGACAACGACCAGGTACAGGTTCTCGCCCGGGCTGACACAGAAGCTCAGCTCGCCGTCGGCGCCTCGCTGCAGCGGGCTGTAGCGCGCTGTTGTCAGCTCCGGATCCGTGGCCACGAGGCCCCAGCGCCAGCCTGTCCCAGCCCTGGCTCACCATGTGTCGCGCCATGAGTCGGCGTCGATGTCGAGCACGTGGCAGTGCTGGGCGAAGCGGTCGACCAGCGCGCCGAGGCACGGCGCATCTCCAAACACCGTGCCCTACTGCTTGTAGGACCCGGCGTCGCGTACGCGGTTATCCGTCGCGCTCGCCTCGCGGCGCTATCGCTCTTGCGCCGGCTCGTAGCCAGCGTCCCGCCGCCCCGCTTTCACCCCGTCAAAGCTCCAACCGAGCTAGAGAATTCGAGTGTTCTCGACAGCCGAAAAGGCGCTTGCACTGGTGCGCCCTGTTGGGGTGACCGGCTCCCGCTGCCTTGGCTATGCGTAGTGGCGCCCCGCGCCCTGGGTCGACAGCGGCAGCTCGACGCAGAAGGTCGAGCCCAGGCCGACCTCGCTCGACAGGTGAATTCGTCCGCCGTGCGCCTCGACGATGGTGCGCGTGATATAGAGGCCGAGCCCGAGCCCCCCATAATTCCGCGACGAGACGCCGCGGCGAAATCGCTCGAAGAGCTGCGTCCGCACCTCGGCCGGGATCCCGATCCCGTGGTCCGTCACCGAGAGCCGTGCGACCCCACCTTCCGCGGTGACCCTGATCTCGATCGGCGCGCGTTCCCCGAACTTGATGGCATTGGTCAGGAGGTTGGTCACGACCTGTTCCAGGCGGTACCGGTCCCACCAGCCGGTGACCGGCTGCTCCGCGCGCATAGCGAGCGTGCTGCCCGACTGCGCGAGCTGGTCGCCGAAGTGGGTGACGACCTCGGCGACCAGCTCGCGCAGAGCGACGGGCGCCCGGTTCAGCTCGAGCGTCCCCGCCTGGATCTGGGAGACGTCGAGGAGCATGTCGACGAGGTTGGCGAGGCGTTTGATCTGGCGGCCGGAGAGGGCGACCGCGGATCGCACGCGCTCGATGTCCATGCCCCGCGAGAGCTTTTGCCCCAGCGATTGAATAGAGAGCTGCAGGGTGGTGACCGGGGTGCGGAGCTCGTGCGAGGCGATGAGGAGGAACTCGTCCCGCAGGTGGATGGCCTCCTCCGCCGCCGCGCGCGCGCGGCGCTCGTCCAGGAGGAGCCGATCGCGTTGCTGTTCGGCGTGCACGCGCGCGGTGATGTCGCGGAAGCTCCAGACCCGCCCGGCCACGCGCCCTCCGAGGCGCTGGGGCTGCGTATAGCACTCGAAGACCTGCTCGTTCCGAAGCGGGAACGTATCGAAGGCGCTCGCCTCGGGATCGGCATCGAGGTGACGGACGCTTTGCAGGAAGAGCTCGGGCTCGCGGAGCTGGCCGCCGGCGAACGCGAGGAACACATCGGCCGATCCGCTGGCGAGGACATCGGTGGGAATGCGCCACATCTGCGCGAGCCTGTGGTTATGGCGCACGATGCGCCTCGCGCCGTCGACGACCAGGATGCCGTCCTCCGTCGATTCGAGCGTAGCCTCGAGGAGCGAGTAGGAATGGCGCAGCACGTCCTCGGCTTGCTTGCGGGAGGTGATGTCGGTCGCGATACCGCAAATGCCCTCAGGGTTTCCGGCGGGGCCGCGGAGCGGGAACTTGACGGAAATGTACGTGCGTACGCCGTCGCTCTGGGGGGCCAGCTCGTCGAGCTCGATGGCCCGATTCTGCTGCAGGACGAGCAAATCGTTGGCGCGATACTCATCGGCCTGCTCGCGTGGGAAGACGTCGTGGTCGGTCTTGCCGATGACCTGCTCGCGGCGCATCTGGAAGAGCTCTTCGAACCCGCGGTTGACGAGCATGTAGCGACCCTCGATGTCCTTGGCGGAGACGACGGCGGTCGTGTTGTCGACGATGGCCTGAAGCAGATGCTGGCTCTCGCGGAGAGCGGCGTTCGAGCTGGCCAGCTCGGCGGTGCGATCTCGCACCCGTTGTTCCAGCTCTTGATGGGTACGCTGCAACTCCGCGTTCTTTTCTTCGAGCTCCTTTTGCGCCTCGCGCAGGCAGAGGTGCGTCGTGACCCGCGCTATCACCTCTCCAATCTCGAAGGGTTTGGTGATGTAATCGACGCCCCCCGCCTTGAACCCCACGAGCTTGTCAGCCGCGTCGCTAAGACAGGTCATGAAGATCACCGGGATGTCTCGGGTGCTTTCAGTCGCTTTCAGGCGCCGGCACGTCTCGAAACCGTCGATGTCCGGCATCACCACGTCCAGCAGGATCAGGTCGGGTTGCATGAGGCGGGCCCGCTCCAAAGCCTCGTCACTGGCCTCAGCGATGAGCACCTGATGATCCATGCATTCCAGATGATCCACCAGCACGGTGAGATTGGCTGGCGTGTCATCCACGATCAGGATAGTGTAGGTGCGAGCACCGGACGCTGTGGTTCTGCTCATGGTCACTGGTCGCCCCCGATGCGCCGCGGCGAAAGCCCCAGCCTCGCATCCGGCTCCACCCCCTGCAGGTGCTCCTCGACCAGGCTGCGGATCGCCTTGGACTGGCAGCCCTGCACCAGGCGATGCAGGCGGTCGGCGAAGGGGCGGTAGCGTTCGTCGAGGGTGGTCAGGTAGGCCGCCCGCTTTCGGATGTCGCGCATGTTGCCCCGCAGGGCCAGCGCATGCAGAACTTCCATCTCGTCCCGGGGCGGCGCCAGGAGCTCCGCGACCTTCCCGTCCCCAGCTCGCTCCTCGGCTGGTCTGGCATGGACCCAGGTCAACCCGAGCTGGGCGCCGATGATCCGTAGCAGGCTCTCCTGGTCGATCGGCTTGGTGAGGAAGGCGTCGGCATCGGCTGCAATGCTCTCAGCCTGGTCTTCCTCGTTGGCGCTCGCGGAGACCACGATGAGCGGCAGCCGCGCGAGCCCCCGAGCCTGGCGACTGCGACGAATGCAATGGATGGCTGCCAGTCCGCCCATCACCGGCATGACCAGATCCAGCACCGCCAGATCCGGGGACGCCGCCATCTCCTGCTCGACGGCCTCCTGGCCGTTGGCCGCCTCGCAGACCTCGAAGCCCAGGCCGCTCAGCAGGTCCAAAAGCACCGCCCGATTGCCCACTACATCGTCGGCAACCAGCACCTTCCGGCGCGGCCCCTCGTAGCCGATGGCGTCCCGCTCGGAGGGCCGGACGGGCACTGCGAGCTCGGCCACTGGCAGGGTCACCTCGAACCAGAAGCGGCTGCCTTCGCCGGTCCGGCTTTGCACGTGGATCTCGCTGCCCATGAGGTGCACCAGCTGGCGGCTTATCATCAGCCCAAGGCCGGTCCCGGCGCGGCGCCGCACATCCCCCACCCGCCCGAAAGGCTGGAAGAGCTTTGCCAGCTGCGCCGGCGCCACTCCGACGCCGGTATCCTCCACCTCGAAGCGCAGGCGCGCCGTGCTCCCGTCCTGGGCCAGCCCCTGCACCCCGAAGCGCACCCGCCCCCGATCGGTGAATTTCACCGCATTGCCCAGGAGGTTGAGCAGCACCTGACGCAGGCGCTTCTCGTCGGCCAGCACCGCCTGGGGCAGGTCGGGCGTGGCCTCATAGACGAAGTGAAGGCTCTTCTGCTCCGCCCTGACGCGGATGATGTCGGCGACGACCGTGACGAAGGTCGAGAGATGGATCGGTTCGGGGCAGAGATCGAGCTTGCCCGCCTCGATCTTGGCCAGGTCCAGGAGGTCGTTGATGAGGGTCAAGAGGTGCTGGCCGCTCTGCTGGATGGTATTCAGCCCCGTCGCCTCGCGGCCTTCGAGCCCCGGGGAGCGCTTGAGGATCTGGGTGTAGCCGAGGATGGCGTTCAGCGGCGTGCGCAGCTCGTGGCTCATGTTCCTCAGGAACTCGGTCTTCGCTCGGCTCTCGGCTTCGGCCGTCTTGCGGGCGTGGCGCTCCGCTTCAGCCTGCTTGCGCTCGGTGATGTCGGTGGAGATGCCGCAGAGGGCATAGGGCTGCCCCGCCGCGTTGCGCAGGGGATACTTGAGGGAGATGTAGGTGTGCAGCCCATCGTCCTGGGGAGCCTCTTCCTCGGCTTGCAGCGCCGTTCCGGTGGCCAGCACCTCTTGGTCGACGGCGCGGAAGGCATCGGCCCGCTCCCTGGGGAAGACATCGTAGTCGGTCCGGCCGACGATCGCTTGCTCACCGACGTGGAACAGCTCGGCGAAGCGCCGGTTGATCATCAGGAAACGACCCTCGACATCCTTGAGGTAGATGACCGCTGTCGAGTTGTCGACGATCGACTGCAGCAGCTCTTTGCTGTCCCGCACGGCCTGCTCCGCTCGGCGGCGTTCACTGTTCTCCTGGAGCAGGTCGGCGTAGAGCGTGGCATTGGCGATCGAGATGGCGGCCTGGGCCGAGAGCAGCTCCAGCACCGAAAGCCGGTCCGGGGTGAACGCGCCGGCGATGAGGTCGTTTTCCAGGTAGAGCAACCCCACGAGCTCCGCCTGCCGCAGGATGGGCAGGCAGAGGGCGGATTTGGCGTACCGATAGAGGTCGTCGCCGGCGATGATGGGGTTCCGTGCCGTCCCGTCGTCCAGGATCACCTTCTCCCGGCTGCGCCGGACGTAGTTGAGGAGGGACGCCGGCAGGTCCGAAGGGGAGGCTTCGGGCTCGTGGGGAATACGCACCTCGATCTCGGGCCCCTCCGCCCTCGCCTCGGCAGCCAAGAACAAGATCTCGGCGCGGGCCAGGAGCAGGCAGCCCCGCCTCGCGCCGGCGTTCTCGACCAGGATGCGCATGAGCGCGTCGAGCAGGCGGTCGAGGACGATCTCGCCCGAGATGGCCTGGGAGGCCTTGAGCACCGAGCCGAGGTCGAGCGCGGTGCTGGCGGGCGCGGCGGCCTCCGGGCCCGTCGCGCCGCGGAGGATCTCGCTGGGCACGAGGTCGGGGTACGCGCGCTCGAGGCGCCGCATCGCACAGGGAGCGCCCCATCGGCCGTACGCCCTGTGCGCCTCGGTCAGGTAGGCGCGGGCGATGGTGGTCTTGCCGAGAGCGCGGAAGGAGAGGCCGGCGAGCTCGTTGGCGAGCGCCTCGTCGTGAAGGTAGCCGCCGCGCTGCGCGAGGGCGATCGCCTCGTGGTAGCGATCCCCCGCGGCGTGCGCATTGCCGCGGGTGCGCTGGAGCTCGGCGTCGAGCAGGGCGCTGCGGTGCGCCAGGTTCTCCGGGCAGAGGTCCGCCCAGCGCGAGAGTTTTTCAGCAAAGAGCTCCGCGCGGGCGAGGAAGAGCGCGCGCTCGTCCGGGGAGACCACGTCCGCCGCCTGCGTGAATGCGACGCCGGCGTAACAATGGAACGCGGGCATGCCTTGCCAGGCCGCCACGGTCGGGACGTCGACGTTCAGCGAGAGCGCGGTGCGCGCTGCTTCCTCGAACGCACCCTGGAAGACGCCGAGGAGAACGACGTAGAAGTGGGCGAAGAAGATCGATCCCTGGTTGTCGATCCGGCGGGCCTCCTCGATCACCTCGTCGATGTCGACCCATGCGCCCTTGAGCTTGGCCGGGTGCGCGGTCTCGACCGAGAGCTGGTGCGCGAGCTGTGCGGCTGCGGCGATGATCCAGGTGATGGTGTTGAACTCGTCGAGCTTCCGTATCGGCTGGTAGCTCTGCGCCTCGGCGAGGAGGTCGGAGAGCGGGAGGCCGCGGAGGAGGCTGTTCGTGATGCAGTTCTTCGCGCTGTAGAACGCCCAGATGTACTGGCCCGTCTCGAGCCCGGTGTGCATCCCCGCGAGCAGCGACTCCTTGCAGGCGGGGTAGCCCTCTCTCCAATGCTGCAACCAGGCGCCCCACATGTCGCGGAGCATCGCTTCGGACTTCTTGTCCGGGTGGCGCTGCGAAACGTCGATGGCGGCGCGGCCGAAGCGGTAGCCGAGCGCGATGTCGCCGCGGCCGCAGAGGAACATCCCGAAGTTGATGCAGCCGAAGATCGCGTGCTCCGACAGCCCGTGGCGCAGTGTGTTCTCGAGGATCTTCGCGAGAGTGATACCGAGGTTGTTGGGGCTCAAGAACCAGCCGGGACAGAAGAGCTCCTGGAGCACGTCCTGCATGGCGCGGATCTCCGGGGCCGCAAGCGGCGGCAGGTCTGGCAGCGCCTCGAGCGTCTTTTCCTGGACGAGAGCCATCGTCGCCCGGATCTGGGCATCGACCATGGCTTCGTCGGGGAACGGGGGCAGCTCGATCCCAAACGGGCGCAGGGCCGCGAGCCCTTCCGCGAGCGCGGCGGGCAGGTCGTTCTTGACCACCTGCACGTTCATCTTGAGCCGCAGCACCTCGGCGCGATCGAGCCGGCCCACGGCGCGCTCCAGGCAATCGGACAGGAGCGCGAGGGCGTCGTCGTGCCGACCACAGAGCGAGAGCATGAGGCCGGTCTTCATTGCGTACTCGAGGCGGAGCGGGTACTGCGACGTCCAGGCGTCCTCCGGGAGGCGCAGGAGGCCGAGCTCAAGGTACCGCAGGGCGGCGCCGAAGGCGGCCGAGTCCTCGGCGCGGCAGGCGGCCTCGAGGCTCATGCGGGCGAGGGAAAGGCGCTCCGCGGGGTCCGACACGAGGTCGCCCGCGCTGTTCAGGTGGCCGACGACGTCGAAGAGGCTCTGGCTCTCGGAGAGGTCCAGCTTGCCTGCGAGCAGCCGGCCGATCCGGAGGTGAAAGGCGGGCCGGTCCGCCTCCGGAATCATCGCATAGGCGCCCTCCTGGACCTTGTCATGGGCGAAGCGGTAGCCCTCGCGCCCGGCGATCACGAGCCCCTCGCTCACGGCGGGATCGAGGCGGCCGTACGCCTCTTCCGGCGAGCACTCGCTCACCGTGGCGAGCATGTCGAGCTCGAACCGGTTGCCGATCGCCGCCGCGAGCTTCAGGGCCGCCTGGGTCGTCGCTGGTAGCCGCACGATGGTGCGCACCATGAGGTCGACGACATTGTCCGTGTACGCGAGCGCGTCGATCCGGGCGAGGTCCCAGCGCCAGCCTGACCCGGCTGCGAACGTGAGCACGCCGTGGTCGTGCAGCGACCGGACGAACTCCTTGACGAAGAACGGGTTGCCACCGGTCTTCTTCTGCACCGCATCGACGAGCGGCCCGCAGTCGTCGCGCTTGAGGCTGTCCGAGAGCATCTCGAGGAGGTGCGGGCGCGCGAGCGGGGCGAGGACGATGTCGCGCACGACGAGCCCTGTGTGCTTGAGCTCCTCGAGGGCCCGGACGAACGGGTGCCCGGGCGACACCTCGTTATCGCGGTAGGCTCCGCAGAAGAAGAGCGCCTCGAGCGAGTCGTCGGCGAGGAGAGAGCGGAGCAGCCCCAGGCTCGCGGGGTCGATCCACTGCAGATCGTCGAGGAACAGGACGAGCGGGTGCGCACCGCGCGCGAACACCGAGACGAACAGCAAGAAGCAGCGGGTCAGGCGGTTCTGCGCCTCGAGCGGGGCGAGCGCCGGCACGGGCGGCTGCGCGCCGACCACATGGAAGAGCGAGGGAATGACGTCGCAGACGACCTGCGCGTTCGGCCCGAGCGCCTCGAGCAGCGCGCTCCGCCAGCGCTGGATGCGCGCCTCGCTCTCGGTGAGGATCTGCCGCACCAGGCCGTCGAACGCCTGGATCACCGCGCTGTAGGGCGCGTCGCGGTTGTACTGGTCATACTTGCCGCTCGTGAAATAGCCTTTCTGCCGCGCGAGCGGCCGCAGGATCTCCTGCACGAGCGAGGACTTGCCGATGCCCGAGTAGCCGGAGACGAGGACGCTCTCGCGGCTGCCCTCGAGCGCGCGCTCGAACGCGGCGGTCAGCGACTCGATGTCCTGCTCGCGGCCGTAGAGCTTCTGGTGGATCCGGAACAGGTCCTGGCGATCGTGCTGGCCCGCGACGAAGGGCTCGATCGTCCCCGTGCCTCGCAGGGCCTCGCGGCAGCGTTCGAGGTCGGCGAGCAGGCCCTCGGCGCTCTGGTAACGGTCCTCGGCGTTCTTCGCGAGCAGCCTGAGCACGACGCCGGAGACGGCCTCGGGGATCGTCGGGTCGACGCGGGACGGCGGCGCGGGAGCGAGGGCGAGGTGCGCGTGGATGAGCTCCATCGGGTCCAGGGCCTCGAAGGGGCGCTGACCCGTGAGCGCCTGGTACAGGATGACGCCGAGCGCGTAGAGGTCCGTCCGGTAGTCGACGCCGCGGTTCATGCGGCCTGTCTGCTCGGGGGAGACGTAGGGCAGCACGTCGGCGATCACCGCCGGCGCGTAGAGCCGTTCGTGCGCGCGGGTGATCTCGGCGTCGACGCCGAAGCTCGTGATCTTGACCGCGCCGCACGCGCCGACGAGCACGTTGTGCGGGCGCAGATCGCGGTGGATGAGCCCCGCCGCGTGCACCGCGGCGAGGCCTTCGGCGAGCGCCGCCGCGAGATCGAGCGCCTCGCAGATCGGCATTCTGCACGACGGGCGCGCTGCGAGGATCCGCGCGAGATCGCGGCCCGGGAAGTCCTCGAGAACGACAATCAGGGCGCCGGCGAGCTCCTCGACGCGACGCAGCGCGACGAGGCGGGGTGAGGCGAGCTGCGCGATGCGCTCGCACTGGTGCTTGAAGCGCGCGACCTCGGCCCGAGTGGCTCTTTCCGCTCGCAGGACTTTCAGCAAGACCGGGACGTCCTCACCCTCACGGCACGCGCGGATCAGTCTAAAATCGGCGGTTTCCTCGATCTTCTCGAGGAGCGCATAGCCTGTCCCGACGATCATCGACACCCCTGCTCGCTCGCCAGCGTGATAATGCAGCTCACGCGGTCGAGTATATGCGCGAGGGGAGACTTCGCACAGGAATTGGGCCGCACCACCGGGGCTTGGCGCTGCCCACGTCCCCCGCCCGCTCGCGCGCCGCGACAGGAGCTTTCACCGAGCTCAAGCCCCCACTTGGTCCCCTGGTGGACTGTTCGATAAGTTTTTTAACGTGATCACGAGGCATGCGGCTCAACCCAGCGGTGCATCTTCTGCCGCGTCCAGGAGCATCTGAACGGGTGAGCGTAGAGCTGGTCGTACTCCCGCCAACTCACGTCCAGGTGGCTAACGAACTGCTGGCGGCTCTTCCAGCTTCAGTGCCCTGGTTGCCCTCCTGGATGAGGTCGAGCAGCGGCACCCCGCGGTGCCGGAGCGACCGCGCCGCCGACGCCACGAGCCGCAAGTTCGCCTTCACGATCTCGGCCCTCGCCTCCGCCGCCGCCCTCGACGCCGTGCCGCGCGCCGCGCACCTCGACGCCGGCGAGCGCGCCGCCCACCGCGACGACCTGGATCGCGATGACCACCGGAACGACCGCGACCATGATCGCGGCTGCCGCTGAGACGTACTGAGACGTAGACGCGAGCTCACCTCGGGCCAGCAATCGCTCCAGGCCACCGGTAGATGGAGCCGCCGGTGCTGGCCCTCCATCTCCGTCATCCTCTCTCTCTCTCCGCCTCCCCGCGGAAGGGCCCGCGCCCCAACCGGGGTTGCCTCTCGACGAGCGACGGCGAACAGCGCGCGACGGGCCGCGCTCACCAGGCGGGCGTAGCATGGCTGGGGTGCGCAGGGCGCCCGTGGGTTCGGCCTGCTTCAGGCTGTCTGGCCTGTCTGGCCCGCCTCAGGCTGTCTGGCCCGCTTCAGGCTGCCTGGCCTGCCTCAGGCTGCCTGAGCTCAATTATGCCAAGGCCGCTCGAGTTGCCTGTAATTCCGAAACCCTCCTGCTGACGATCACCCCCGCGGCGCTTGCAGCATGCGCTGACGGCAGACAAAAGGTCACGATGTTCATCGGCGACCCCTCGCCTATCTGTCGAGCTGTCCGGCTCGAGGGAGAGACGTTCTGAAGGCGACGCCGGATCGTCCGTGCCTCTGGCCGGACCGTGGGGCGGCGAGCCCTGGCATGTCCGGGACCTTTCCGACGCACGACCCCTGCGAGGCGGGGCTGGCCGCGGGCGAGCTGCAACTGAAGGCGGTCCTCCTGGATCAGGTCAGCGAGGCGGCCTTCGCCTGGGAGCTCGGCGGCACGAACGGGATCGTGTACTTCGGCCCTGGAGCCGAGCAGCTCTACGGCTTCCCGGCCCGTGAAGCCATCGGGCGGTCGAGCCACGCTCTCCTGTCCACCGTGTTCCCGGTGCCGCTCTCGCACATCGAAAGCGTGCTCGAGCGCGAAGGCCGCTGGACGGGCGAGCTCCAGCACACGACCCGCGACGGTCGGCAGCTCCTGCTCGAGAGCCGGATGCGGCTCGTCGAGGGGGTCGACGGGAACGAGCGTCGGCGGCTCGTCCTGGAGACGGGGCGCGATATCACCATCCGCTGGCGCGCCGAGGAGGGCCTGCGCAGGAGCGAGGAGCGGTTGCGTCTGGCCCTCGAGGGCGGCCAGCTCGGCATCTGGGAGTGGGATGTGCCGAGCGGACGCCTCTTCTGGTCGCGTGAGGCGTTCGAGCACGTGGGCGTCAGCCATGCGCAGCTCGGCAGCCACGTGGACGGCTTCACCCGGCTGCTGCACCCCGACGACAGGGACGCCGTGTGGGCGCAGGTCGAGAGCGCGCTGCGCGGGGAGGCGGACTACTCGTGCGAGTACCGCATCATCGACTCCAGCGGGCGCGAGCGCTGGGTCTACAGTCGCGCGCTGGTGCAGCGGGACCGCGAGGGGCGGCCGCTCCGGATGACGGGCGTGCTCGGCGACATCACCGCCCGGAAGCTCGCCGAGCTGGCCTTGCGCGAGAGCGAGGCGCGCTTCCGCAACATGGCGGATCACTCGCCCGTCATGATCTGGATCACGGGCCCCGACGGGGCCTGCACGTACGCCAACCGGAGCTGGCTGGACTTCACGGGGCAGACCGAGTCGGCCGTCCTCGGCCTCGGCTGGCTCGGGGCGGTCCACCCCGAGGATCGGCCGGCGGCAGCGGAGGCGTTCCTGCGGGCCAGCGGGCGGGGCGAGGCCTACAGGATGGATTTCCGCGTGCGCCGCATCGACGGCGTGTACCGCTGGTGCCTCGACTCGGCGTCGCCGCGGCTCGGCCCGCGCGGCGAGTACCTCGGCTACATCGGCTCGATCATCGACATCACCGAGCGCAAGAACGCGGAGCTCCTGCTGCAGGAGAGCGAGGAGCGGCTCCGCCGCGCCGTGATGGCGGCCCCGTTTCCCATGATGATTCACGCCGAGGACGGGCAGATCATCAACATGAACCGCGCGTGGCTGGACCTCAGCGGGTACACCCGCGAGCAGCTCCCCACCGTCGAAGCGTGGACCGAGAGGGCCTACGGCCCGCGGAAGGGCGCCGTCCGCGCCGCGATCGAGGCCATCTATGGCAGGGAGGGCAAGCCGATCGAGAACGAGTTCACCATCACCACGGCGAGCGGCGCCCGGCGCACGTGGGCATTCAGCGGCGCGCTGCTCGGGAAGGACGCGGCGGGGAGGCAGCTCGTCATCAGCGCTGCCCACGACATCACGGAGCGGAAGCGGATCGCCGACGCGCTCCGCGAGAGCGAGGCGCGGTTCCGGGAGCTGGCCGACGCGATGCCGCAGATCGTCTGGACGGCGGGCCCCGACGGCCAAGTCGATTACTTCAATCGCCAGTGGCGCGAGCGCACCGGCACGACGGAGACCCAGGGGCTCGGTGAGGGCTGGGTCTCCTGCCTGCACCAGGACGATCGCGAGAGGTGCCTGGCCTTGTGGCACCGAGCGGTCGTGACCGGCGAACCCTATGAGATCGAATACCGCTTCGGCGGCGTCGCCGGCCGCGAGTACCGCTGGTACCTGGGTCGCGCCGTGTCTGTCCGTGGCCCGGAGGGCGATATCGTGCGGTGGTATGGCACCTGCACGGATATCCACGATCAGAAATGTGCGGAGGCGAGGCTGAAGGAGGCGGATCAGCGCAAGGACGAGTTCCTGGCGATGCTGGCGCACGAGCTGCGCAATCCGCTCGGGCCCATCCGCAATGCGGTCGAGATCCTGCGGCGCGTCGCGGGGCAGCAGCCGCCGCTCGCGCGGGCGTGCGGCGTGATCGATCGGCAGGTGTCGCACATGGCCCGGCTGGTGGACGACCTGCTCGACGTCTCGCGCGTGGCGCGCGGGAGGATCCAGCTTCGCAAGGAGCGCTGCGACCTGTCCAGGCTGCTCCGGCAGACCGCCGAGGACTACCGCAGCACGCTGGATGCGAGCGGCCTCTCGCTCGAGCTGGAGCTGCCGGCCGAGCCGACCTGGGTCTCCGGCGATCCCACCCGGCTGTCGCAGGCGGTCAGCAATGTGCTGCACAACGCCAGCAAGTTCACCGACGCCGGGGGCCGGGTGACGGTCATGCTGTCGGCGACGTCGGACGGCTCCGCGGTCATCCGCATCCGCGACACGGGCATCGGCATGGATCCGACGATGCTGGGGCGCATGTTCGAGCCGTTCAGCCAGGCCGATCGGAGCCTGGACCGCAGCCGGGGCGGGCTCGGTCTTGGGCTGTCGCTCGTCAAGGGCGTGGTCGAGCTCCACGGCGGCACGGTGTCGGCCGAGAGCGCGGGCATCGGTCAGGGGACCGAGGTCGCCCTCCATCTGCCGCTCTCGCGCGGGCCCGAGTCGTCCCCGGAGCGCGCCGCGCCGTCGTCAGGTGTCGACTCGAGGTCGCTGCGCATCCTGATCATCGAGGACAGCCAGGACGCCGCCGAGACCCTGCAGGCGATCCTCACCATGGATGGCCATCGGGTCGAGGTGGCCCTGTCCGGCCATGCCGGCGTGGAAGCGGCCCGCTCGTTCCAGCCGGAGGTCGTCCTGTGTGATATCGGTCTCCCCGGCGGCATGGATGGATATGGTGTGGCGCGGGCCTTGAAAGGCAGCACGGGGCAAGAGAGCACGGGGAAGGGGAGCACGGGCATCTCGCCCTCGCTGATGATCGCGCTGACCGGCTATGGCCAGGAGGAGGATCGGCGTCGTGTGCTGGAAGCTGGCTTCGACATGCACGTCATCAAGCCGTTCGATCCGAGCTCTCTGCAGGAGCTCCTGGCCTCGCTCACGGTCCATGCGTGAGGCGGCCGGCGGCGTCCCGGACGCCCAGCACCTCGACGCGTTCTGGTCGAGCTAGCAGCTACGATGTAGATCTTGCTCGTTTTTTCGGGGTCGACGTGAGCCAGGTCACGTGTCCGCCCCGCCCCGGCGCCGTAGCCGCGAGCCCCGCGGCGGCCGCAGCTCGCTCGACCTCTCTCCCGCGCGCCCTCACTTCGTGGCGAGCTTCGTGAGGTCCAGCATTTCGTCCACGTCCGGCAGCACGATGAGGTCGCACCGGCGGTTCTTCTGCTTGCCGGCCGGCGTGGCGTTGTTCGCGATGGGGTCGGTGTCCCCGAACCCGGCCGCGCTCCAGTGGCGCGTCGGCAGCTGGCCTTCCTTGCCGATCAGGAACAGCAGCACGGCCCGCGCGCGCATCAGCGACAGCCCCCAGTTGTCGTAGAACGGGCCGTTCTTGTACGGCTGGCTGTCCGTGTGCCCGGCGACCTGGTAATCGCGATCCACGAGCGACTTGTCGCCCCGGATGACGTCCGCGATCTTCTTCAGGATCTGCTGGCCCTCCTTGCTCAGGGTGTCCTTGCCCGAGTCAAAGAGGACGTCGCCGGGCAGCGAGATGACCATCCGGTTCCTGCGGACCTGGACCTCCAGGCCGAGCTTGGTCAGCTCCTCGAGCTTCTTCCGGAGCAGGTCGAACCGCGCCTGGATCGCCTCGAGTTGCTTCGCGCGCGCCTTGTACTCCGCCAGCGCCTTCTCGCGGTCCTCCAGCGTCGAGCTCATCTTCGAGATGTCGGCGCCCTGGTCCGCGAGCTTCTTCTCGAGCTCCTCGACGCGCTGCTTCGCATCGGCGAGCTCCTTCTCGAGGTCGGCCTCCCTCTTCTGGCTCCGGTTCTGGAGCGCGTTGTACTTGTCGAGCTGCGCCTTCCACTCCTGCTCGGAGTGGCCGCAGCCCGCGGCCAGCAACGACGACAGCACGAGCGGTAGTGCGATGAGTGTCCGGTTCATGAGCGCTTTCTCCATGGCTCCGTCAGGCGGAGCGGGATGCTGCGGCCGGGAGCCTCGCTCAGCTCGGGCGAGAGATCCAGAGGGGAGGACGGCGACCTCCGGTCGTCCGTGCGGCCGGATGCCGGCGGGGCCAGGAGAAGATCAGGGCTTCGGCGGAGGAGGCATCAGCGGCAGCGGAGCCGCGGACGGCGCCGGCCGACGCGGAGCCGCCGCGGGCGGCGCCCCAGGGGGAGCTGCCGGCGCAGGCGCCGCCGCCGGCGCAGCGGCCGGCGCAGGCGCAGCGGCCGACGGAGGCGCCGGCGCAGCGGCCGACGGGGGCGCCGCCGCGGGCGCCGTCGTCGCCGGCGGCTCCAGGCCGCCAGGCGAGGCCAGCGGCTTCTTCACCGAGTGCAGGATGACGAACTCGACGCGCCGGTTCTTCTGGCGCCCGAGGGCGCTCTTGTTGTCGTCGATCGGCCTGTCCGGGCCGTAGCCCTTCGCCACGAGCTGCTTCGCGTCGATGCCCTTGCCCGTCAGGTACGCGACGACGGCCTCGGCGCGCTTCTGCGACAGCGCGCGGTTCATGTCCGCCGCCCCGGCGTTGTCCGTGTGGCCGGCCACCTCCACCTTGAAGATCTCCGGGTGGAGCTTCAGCGCGGAGACCACGGCGTCGAGCACCGCGAAGCTCTGCGCGCCCTGGATCTTGTCGCTGTTGATCGCGAACTCGACGCGCTGGAGGATCTTGATGTTCTCCTCGCCGACCTGCACGAGGCTCGCGCCGCGGTCCGGGCAGCCGTCCAGGTCCTCGACGCCGTTCAGGTTCTCGGGCTGCTTCGGGCACTTGTCCCTGTCGTCCGGGATGCCGTCCACGTCGGAGTCGGGCAGCTCGTCGGGGCAGCCGTCCTCGTCCTTGAAGCCGTTCTTGACCTCGGGCTGGTCGACGCATTCGTCCTGCTCGTCGAGGGTGCCGTCGCGGTCGTTGTCCGGGTCGGTGCAGCCGTCCTCGTCCTCGAACCCGTCGGTGTCCTCGGCCGCGTCGGGGCACTTGTCGACCGGATCCGCCACGCCGTCCTCGTCCTTGTCGGGGCAGCCGTAGTGCTCCGGCGTGAGCACGCGGCCCGGCTGATCCGGGCACTTGTCCTGCACGTCGGCGACGCGATCCTTGTCGCGGTCGGACACCTCGTCGGGGCAGCCGTCCTTGTCGTCGAGGCCGTTGATGATCTCCGCCTTGACCGGGCAGCGGTCGCTCTCGTCCGCCACGCCGTCCGAGTCCCCGTCGTCCTCGGGGCAGCCGTCCTCGTCGGCGATCCGGTCCCTGTCCTCGGGCTGCGCCGGGCACCGGTCCGCCGCGTCGCCGACGCCGTCGGCGTCCTCGTCCCCCGGCTCGTGCACGAAGAGGATCCCCGCGATGGCGCGCGCGGCGGGCACCCCGATGCCCTGGACGACGCCCGCGCCGCCGCCGACAGTGAACACGAGGCCGAGGTCGCGCGGCGCGATCTGGAGCGCGCCGTCTACCTCGAGCGAGTTCGTCCCGCCCTGCGCGCTGAACGCTGTCGCGCCGTACCCCTCGGCGATCGCGCGGAGCGCCGGCGTGATCTGGTAGCCGAGCCCCCCGCCGTAGCGGAACTCGACCGGGCCGACCTCTGTCGCCGCGATCCGCGCCTTCTCCGGCAGCAGCTTGCCGCGCAGGTTGAGCCCGAACGAGAGCGGCCCCGCGCTGCCGTCCAGGATGAGGCGCAGCCCCGCGGTCACCGGCGACGAGCTGCCGAGGTAGCTCCCCTCGCTCGTCGCGTGCCCGAGCGGAAAGCTCACGTCCGCGGCGGCGCCGAGCACCAGCAGGTCGCGCGGCCCGCCAAAGAACCGCACCTTCGCCTCGAGGGTCGGGTCGCCCGCGCCGAACGCCTTCAGCCCCTCCGCGGCCGGCGCGCCTGTCGCGGCGTCGATGCCCTGGCCGCTCACGTACGCGACGGGGAAGCGCAGGCCGGCCTGGAGCCACGGCGTCGGCGTGAGCGACGCGAGCAGGTTCCAGGTGAGCATGTCCGAGATGACCGGCACCTCTTGCTTGCCTGTCGCGCCGGGGGCGGAGCAGTCGGTCGCGGAGACGCAGCGATCGACGACGAACGGCTCCCGGGCGTAGTCGAAAAGGAGACCCGCCGTCACCCCGAGCGACGCTTCCATCCGGGCGCCCTCGACGCTCAGGTAGTTCCTCGACCCCGGCGCCGGCTCGAACCGCTGCGCCGAGAACTCCCCCTCGAGGACCGCCTCCTGCGCGCGCGCCACGTTCGAGACGAGCCCCACCCCAGCGCCCACGATCGACAGCAGACACAGCGCTCGCAGCGTTCTCATCTATCCCCTTTCAGCCATCTTCCCGTGAGCGCCCTGCAGCGCACAGCGCGGTGCAGGGCGTACGTGCGCTGGGACAGAGGCGCTCCGCGCGGACCGTGAGGCGAGTACGGCAGCCGAGGCGCGCGGCGGCATCCACCGCAACGTGGGCGAATCTTCCCGGATCGCGCGCAGATTTCCAAGGGGGCTCGAATCGCGCGGCCGCGCGCCGTCGGGCCGTGCGCCGCCCGCCGCGGCCGCGCGCGGGGCAGCGGCGCCGCCTCGCGCTCGCGCGCACCAGGACGGCGGCCCGGGCGCTGCCTGGACGACCCCGGTGCGGTTCCCGGGGCCGGGTTCCAGGGGTCGGGGCCGAGCGGCGCCTTGACCACACCGGCCGGGCATGAGACATCGGCCCCCGGCTCCGGGCCACCGAGAGCTCGGAACTTCAACCTCTTCCTGCGCGCGGGGCAGAAAACGCGCGAACGAACCAAGCAGATGCCCATCTCGTCGCGGTCTCCGGGAACGTCGTGCAGCCCTGGCACCCCTCGCCGTCGCCTCCGGTCGGGCCTCGCGCTCGCGCTCGTGCTGGGCGCGTCCTCCGCGTCCGCCCAGCCGGCGCGCCGGCCGGCCCAGCCGCCGGCGGCCCCAGCGCAGCCGCCTGCCGGACAGGCGGGCGCCCCTGCGCCGCCGCCCGGCGCCGCCCAGCCCGGCGCCGCGCCGGCCGCTCCGGCGCAGCCCGGCGCGGCGCCTCGCACCGCAGCGCAGCCCGGCGCGGCGCAGCCCGCCCCCGCGCAGCCCGGCGCGGCGCAGCCCGCCCCCGCGCAGCCCGGCGCGGCGCAGCCCGCCCCCGCGCAGCCCGGCGCCGCGCCGGCCGGCGGCAACGACGTGGAGGCCCTCGAGCCCCCGCCGGCGTCGCCCGAGCCGCTCATGCCGCCGGCCGGTGCGGCCGCCCCCGCTGCGCCGCAGCCGGCCAGGCCGGCGGCCTCGGAGGGGCCCGCGGCCGCGCCGGTCGAGCAGCCGGAGCGGAAGGCGACCCAGGGGGAGATCGGCGCCCGGCCCAGCGAGGTCTACGCCGAGGACTGGTGGTCTCACGCGCGGCCGACGTTCGAGTTCCACGGCTACTACCGGCTCCGGTGGGAGCTCTTCAACAGCTTCGCCCTCGGGCGCGTCGACGACCGCGATGGGGCGCTCTGGCCGCACCCGGCCGACAACTCCTACAACCAGGCCCATGCGGTCGACCGCTGCAGCCCGAGCGAGGGCACGACCGGCGGCGCGCGCTCGTCCGAGTGGTGCAAGAACGACACCCAGGCTGGCGCGAACATGCGGTTCCGGCTCAACCCCGAGCTGCACATCAGCGACAACCTGCGCATCCTCTCGCAGGTAGATCTCCTCGACAACGTGGTGCTCGGCTCGACGCCGGACGGCTACGTGAACCAGCCGGGCGCGGACGGCTACCGGGTCGCCAGCCGGGGCGGCTACTCGCCGCTCGGGGCCTTCTCCAGCACCCAGTGGGCGCCGAGCGCCGGCATCAACTCGACGAAGGACTCGATCTCCGTCAAGCGGATCTGGGGTGAGTACATGACCCCCATCGGCCTCCTGCGCTTCGGCCGCATGCCGAACCACTGGGGCCTCGGCATGGTGGCGAACAGCGGCGATGGGTACGACTCCGACTACCAGTCGACCGTCGACCGGCTGATGTTCGTCACCGGCATCAAGAAATACGACATCTACTTCGCCGGCGCGTGGGACTGGACCAACGAGGGCGCGACGAGCGCCTCCTTTCAGGAGCTCGAGGGCCAGCCCTACGATCTCGCCCAGTACGATGACGTCGATCAGTACGTGTTCGTCGCCGTCCGCCGCAAGAACCCGGAGCTCCAGAAGCTCGAGCTCGCCCGCGGCAACGTGGTCCTGAACGGCGGTGTCTACTTCGCTTACCGGCAGCAGACGCTGGCGAACGACAGCGCCACCACCGGCTCCTCGGGCGCCCCCCTCGGCCAGACGGCCGACGACGTCGCGACGGGGTACGTGCACCGAGGCGCGGAGATGGTCATCCCCGACCTGTGGTTCCAGCTCCTCTACAAGAAGTTCCGCTTCGAGCTGGAGGCGGCGATGATCTACGGATCCCTCGACTTGCGCGGGCAGGACGAGAACGATTACGCGAACTACCTCTCGCCGGACGACAACGGCTGGGGCATCCGGCAGTTCGGGCTCGCGACGCAGGCCGAGCTCATCGAGATGGAGGGCCGGCTGCGCATCCACTTCGGCTTCGGCTACGCGACCGGCGACGACGACGTGCCCTCCCTCGAGCCCCGGGGCACCACGCTCGGGGCCATGGATCCCCAGAACTCGACCGATCGCACTTACTCGACGTTCCGCTTCCACCCCGACTACCGCGTCGACCAGATCCTCTTCAGGAACATCCTGTCTCGGGTCCAGGGGGCCTATTACTTCCGTCCTGGCGTGGACTGGGACTTCGCTCGTGACAAGAACGGTCAGCGGGCCGGCCTCGGCGCCGCGGCCATCTGGAGCCGCGCCTCGGAGTTCGTTCAGGCGCCCGGAAACGCCCGGGATCTCGGCATCGAGCTGAACGCTCAGCTGTACTTCCAGTCGAAGGACGGGACGCTCAACGACGATCCGGACAAGATGGGCGGCTTCTACACGGCGGTGCAGTACGGCGTGCTGTTTCCGCTCGGCGGGCTCGGCCACCTCCCGGGAGAACCGGGAACCGAGGAGGTCGATCTCGAGACCGCGCAGACGGTGCGCTGGTATCTCGGTATTCTCTTCTGAGCTGATGCGCCGCCCCGGGCTCTTTCGTAGCAGCGTGTCTGGAAATAAGCGCCCCGGGCGGCAAAGTGGTCGCGCGGTGCTGCAAGGCGACAACGTCGCCGTGCTCGTCACGAGTCCTGCATGAGCCATCCGGGGCCAGAGGGGCCTTGATCTCGCGACCGTCCTGGACCAAGGATAAGTCCGTCTGGACGCCAGGGCGCGTCGCGAGACTGGTTGGTTCACCGAGGAGAACGGATGGGCGAAGGCCGCCGATCTCCGGAGGGACGTGATGGTTCGTCGTCTCTTCATTGCGATGATCTTGGCGACCTCGATGATCCTCGGGGGCACGTCCCCGTCGGTCGCCGAGGACGGCGACACCTCGGCTTTCCGCGACATAGCGGTAGGCAAGGACTACCGGCTGCGGGTGGCGGCGGCGCTGGCGCTCAGCCGGTCGAAGAGCCCGGGCGCGCGGCCGGCGCTCGAGAAGGCGCTCAAGGACGCGCACCCGGCGGTGCGCGCCTCGGCCGCGGCAGCGCTCGGCGCGCTGGGCAACCCGGCGGCCGTCCCGGCGCTCAAGGCGGCGCTCGACACCGAGGCTGCGCCCACCCTGAAGCGCCAGATCGAGGCCGCCATCGAGAAGCTCGCGAAGTCGTCCGCGAGGGCGCGCTTCCTCGTCAGCCTGGGCAAGTTCGAGAACCGCTCCGGCGTGAAGGACGCGATGCTCGGGTCGCTGCTCCGGCAGCACACGCGCAGCCGCGTGTCGCAGTTCGCCGACATCGAGATCGTGGCCGACGGCACGGACGTGGCGGCGGAGGGCAAGACCCGCAAGCTGCCCGCCTTCACGCTGGACGGCTCCGTCACGCAGCTGAGCAAGCGCCAGGGGGCTGACGGGGTCGGCTACGCGGCCAGGGTCGAGTACGTGATCCGCGAGATGCCCAGCCAGACGCTGAAGGGCTCGATGACCGGCTCGGCCCAGGCGGTCGCCGAGGCGCGCCGCGCCAAGGGCCGGAGGGAGCTCGCCCAGCTGCAGAGCGACGCTGTCGCCGGCGCCATCGAGAGCGCGCTGCAGAGGGCGCCGCTCGCCCTCGAGGCCGCCTCGGGCACGAGCGGCCTCCCCCCCGGCCGCTGATCCGCCCCCCGCGGCGTGTTGGCGCGCCCGCCGCCCGTGACCCGCGGCGGCGCGGCCGGCGGCCGCAGCGCCGCTGGCCGTGACCTGCGGCGGCGCGGCCGGTCGCGGCTGATCGACTGGCGCCGGCCGGCGACCCGGTGCGTCCGCCCCGGCGGCGGGGCGGTCCTCGAGCGGGGAGAAGCCGCTGCCCGGTCGTGCTAGACCGCGCCTCCTCCTATGCCCACCGCAACGCCTGCCAGCTCCGACCAGATCCGACGCACGTTCCTCGAGTTCTTCGCCCAGCGCGGCCACGAAGTCGTCCCGAGCGCGCCGCTCGTGCCCCAGAACGATCCGACGCTGATGTTCGTGAACGCGGGCATGGTGCCGTTCAAGGACGTCTTCACCGGCAAGGACAAGCGCCCCTACCAGCGCGCCGCGTCGAGCCAGAAGTGCATCCGGATCAGCGGCAAGCACAACGACCTCGAGAACGTCGGCGTCACCGCGCGCCATCAGACGTTCTTCGAGATGCTCGGCAACTTCAGCTTTGGCGACTACTTCAAGGAAGACGCGATCGCCTTCGCCTGGGAGCTCCTGACCAAGGGGTACGACGTCTCGCCCTCGCGGCTCGTTGTCACCATCTACAACGGTGAGGGGGGCTTCCCGGCCGACGACGAGGCCGCGGCAATCTGGCGCAAGGTCACCGGGTTCGGCGACGACCGGATCCTGCGGCTCGGCCTGGCCGACAACTTCTGGACCATGGGCGATGTAGGCCCGTGCGGCCCCTGCTCGGAGATCCACTTCTTCCACGGGAACGAGCCCGACGTCTCGCGCTTCGGCGAGGAGCCGCGCATCGACGGCACCGGCTGGACCGAGATCTGGAACAACGTGTTCATGCAGTACGAGCGCACCGAGAAGGACGGCCCGCTCGTCCCGCTGCCGGCGCCGAGCATCGATACGGGCATGGGCCTGGAGCGCATCGCGAGCGTGCTCCAGGGGGTGACGTCGAACTACGACACGGACCTGCTCCGGGGGCTGGTCGAGAAGGCGGCAGAGCTCAGCGGCAAGCCGTACACGGGGAGCAGCGCCGACGACGACGTGTCGATGCGGGTCATCGCGGATCACGCGCGGACGACGGCGTTCCTGATCGCCGAGGGCGTGATGCCCGAGCGGCAGCGGCGAGAGTACGTGCTCCGCCGGGTGATGCGCCGCGCGATCCGCCACGGGCACCGGCTCGGGATCGACCGGCCGTTCCTGCACGAGGTAACGCTCGAGGTGGTCCGCCGGATGGGCGAGACGTACCCGGAGCTCCGCGACAGGCGGGAGCTCATCGCCCGCGTCACCGAGGACGAGGAGGTCCGCTTCCGCTCCACGCTGAAGCGCGGGATGAAGATCCTGGACGAGCGCTTCGCGGAGATGCGCTCGTCGGGCGAGCGGACGCTCCCGGCCGCCGCGGCCGCGGATCTCTACACCACCTACGGCTTCCCGCTCGACCTGACCCAGGTGATCTGCGCCGAGTCGAACTTCGACGTCGACGTCCCGGGGGCCGAGGCGGTCATCCACGGCGCGGCCGAGGCGGACGGCCCGATCGATCCGACCGCCGCCGTGGACCTGGCGCATCGCTCGGCCCGCGCGGCGCTCGCGCACCCGGTCGCCTTCACGGGTTACGAGCACGAGGAGGGCGACAGCGAGGTCGTCGCGATCATCCGCGTCGAGGTGCAGGGCGAGGGCGACCGGGCGCGCAAGGTCCGGACGCTTGTCGAGCACGCCGAGGCGGGGGCGGCGGTGGAGATCGTGGTCCGCGAGACGCCGTTCTATGCCGAGTCGGGCGGTCAGGTGGGCGACAGCGGCGAGGTCACGGCCGACGGGGTGCGCGTCGAGGTGAAGGACACGCAGAAGCCGCTCACCGGGCTGGTCGTGCACGAGGGTGTGGTCCGCGAGGGGGCGATCTCGGTGGGCCAGCGCGTCCACCTGGAGGTGGACCACGCGGCGCGGTCGGCGACGCGCCGCAACCACTCGGCGACGCACGTGCTGCACTGGGCGCTGCGCAAGGTGCTCGGCGAGCACGCGCAGCAGAAGGGCTCGCGCGTCGGCCCGGACATCCTCCGCTTCGACTTCACGCACAACCGGCCGCTCACCCGCGAGGAGATCTCGCGGATCGAGGACCTGGTGAACGAGAAGGTCCTCACGAACGACAGGGTGACCACCGAGATCCTGCCGATGGACGAGGCGCGGCGGCGGGGCGCGATGGCGATCTTCGAGGAGAAGTACGGCGACACGGTGCGAATGCTCACGATGACGCCCGAGGTCGTGGAGCTCTGCGGCGGCACGCACGCGCGCGCGCTCGGGGACATCGGGCTGTTCAAGATCACGAGCGAGGGCGGCGTGGCCGCGGGCGTGCGCCGGATCCTGGCGACGACGGGGCTGAACGCGCTCGCGTACGCGCGGAACGTCGAGGCCGAGCTCGCGCGGGCGCGGCAGGTAGCGAAGGCGCAGGGCGGCGATCTCGCCGAGAAGATCGGGAAGATCGTGGCGCACGAGCGGGAGCTCGAGAAGAAGGTCGCGGAGCTCGAGCGGCGGATCCTGGAGGGCGCGGGCCCGGCGCAGGGCGGCGGCGGCGGCGGCATCGACGCGATGCTGGAGGGCGCCCGGGAGATCGGGGGGATCAAGGTGCTCGCGCGCCGGGTGCCGGACGGCACCAATCCGGGCGCGCTGCGCGATCTCGCGGAGAAGCTGCGCGACAAGCTCGGCGATCGCGCGGCGGTGCTGCTCGGCGCGGCCGTGGGCGACAAGGCGCAGCTCGCCGTGATGCTCTCCAAGTCGGCCACCGAGCGGCTCAAGGCCGGAGAGCTCATCAAGCCGATCGCCCGCATCGTGGGCGGCTCGGGCGGCGGTCGCCCCGACATGGCGCAGGCCGGCGGGACCGACGTCGCGCAGCTCGACGCGGCGATCGCGGCGATCTACGTCGAGGTCGAGAGGGCGCTCGCCTCGTAAGGCGTCGCGCGAACGAAAGCCCGCCACGCCGGGA
The DNA here is from genome assembly GCA_051717205.1 of Sorangium sp. So ce1128. GTDB lineage: Bacteria > Myxococcota_A > Polyangia > Polyangiales > Polyangiaceae > Sorangium. The sequence continues at coordinate 9,801,940 of CP181432.1, read as the reverse complement.
GCGCGAGGAAGGCGCAGAATCTTTGCCCTTCCTGGTGCTCTCGGTGTCCCTGGCGTCCCTGGCGGTTCCACGCTCCTGTCACCACTGCACCCCTTTCACCGCGCCGCGCGCCGCCACGCACCCGCCTGGCCGATGCGCTGCTGCACGTCCGCGGCTCGCGGCGCTCCCCTCACGCCCGCGGCGCGCGGTGCTCCCCGAGGACCGCGCCGCCGCGGTCACGCATCACGCCACTTGGTGCGCGCGAGCGGGAGCAGCCTCTGGGCCTTTCCGCCCCTCCCGCGGCGCGCCGGCAGCCGCACGGGCTCGCCCGGCGCGGCCGCCCGGGGCCGCGCGCCAGGGGCGTGGGCGCCGATTGTCGCGCGCACGATCGGCGGCAGGAATACCGACTCCAGGTCCACGCGCGCGAGCGCGCCCGCGATCGTGGCGATGCGATCCGGGAGCGACGCGTTGGCGTCGACCAGGATGAGCCGACGGCCGAGCACCTTGCAGAGCCCGCCGCGCGGATTGCGCGCATCCGACAGGTGCGGATCGAACGCTTCCATCCTGACGGCGATGCCGACCCTGTTGGCCGCCAGGGTGAGCTCATCGAGCAACCGCGAAAGCTCCACCCACGCAGCGTAACCCTCTTATCCAGGAGATGGCAAAGCGCAAAAGCGATGTTGGCAGCCGCGCCGGCCGGCGCGCCGGGCTGGCCCGCCCGCGCCGCGCGCGCCCCGCGACGCCGGCGGCGCGCCGCCCGGGAGCGCTCTCCCTTGCTCGGCTTTGCCCGGCGCGGGCCGGCGTGGCGCGCCACGTCCACTCGCGTTCTCCATCATCCCATGATCGCGCCGCGTCACGCGCGGCCGCGTCACGCGTGACGCGGCTACGCGGCGGCCACGCGACAACCGCTCAACCGATCTCCCGTATTCACCTTATCCCGTGCTCCGGACTGGCCGACAGCTGCCCTGTCGCCACATCGATGCTCGTGCGAGTCCCGCGCGCCTTCGCTGTGCCTGTCGCCTCACGGGGGCGCGCCGCGACGGGCGCGTGGTCCTCACCCGCGCGTGAGGCGCGGCGCGCGGCCGATCCGGGCTTCGCGCCGCCAGCGCCCTGGTCCCGCGCCCCTCAGGCCGGCCAGCGGCTTATCTTGAGCCAGATCGCGCGGCCCGTTGACCGCGGTTCCCGAGCGTGCTACGAGCAGGCCGTTCCGCGCGTCGTGGCCGAGTGGGAGCGAATGTGCGTTTCCCGGCTGCGGTGGGGTATCCCGCGCGCTTCGTCAGCCACTTTGGACGGGGCGGCCGCGATGGGGACGACGAGGGCGCCCGCCGGGCGGCGCGCCCCGAAGGGCGAACAAAATGACGTTCACGGATGCAGCCGCCGAGGTGCTTCGCCTCGTCGGTAGACCGCTTCACTATAAAGAGATCACCGATATAGCGATCGAAAAGAACCTGCTTAGCCACGTTGGTAAGAGCCCAGAGGTCACGATGGGCGCCCGCCTGGCGGCGACGCTGAAGAAGGACACGGCGGACAACCCCCTGGTGCGGGTGAAGCCGGGCGTCTTCGCGCTGCGCGAGTGGGACGAGAAGACGATCAAGTCGGGGCTCGACGGCAAGAAGGCGAAGCGCGGCGGAAAGCCGGAGGCGGTCAAGGCGCGCAAGGACGAGGAGCAGCCGACCCTCTTCGAGACGGCCGCGGACGACGAGGCGGCGGAAGAGGGCGATTCGGGCGTTGCGGCGGCCGAGGCCGAGACGGAGACCGAGGCGGCCGAGGCCGAGACGGAGACCGCGGCGGCGGGCGGAGCGGCGCAGGCCGCGACCGCGGGCGACGACGAGGACGACGACGATGACGAGGCCGTGGTCGGCGCGACCGCGATGAACGGCGTGGAGATCGCGGCATCGCGCGAGCACGTGCCGCCGCCGGCGCCCTCCTCCCCGCGCGCCGCGAGCACCTACATCGACGAGGAAGAAGGCGAGCTCGAGGACGCGGAGCCGCCGGGCCCGGACGAGGCGATGCGGGCCGAGGCCGTCGCCGGCGCCGCCGAGCTCTTCGACGAGGAAGACGACGACGACCAGCCGATCCTCGGCGGCGAGGACCGCGCGACCCCCGGCTCGTCGGGCGAGCAGGGTGAGGGGCGCCGCCGCCGCCGCCGCCGCCGCCGGGGCCGCGGGACCGCGGAGGCCAGCCCGAGCACCGGGGGGCTGCCTTCCTACGTGGCGACGCCGGTGTTCGAGGCGCGGCGCGAGAACGGCCGCGAGCCGCCGCGCTCCGATCGCGTCGAGCGCGAAGGCCGCGTCGAGCGCGAAGGCCGCGTCGAGCGCGAAGGCCGGCCCGAGCGCGAAGGCCGGCCCGAGCGCATCGATCGCCCCGAGCGCGTCGAGCGGGCCGACCGGCCCGAGCGGACCGACAGCTTCGGCGCCGAGCCCGTCTACCGCGGTCCGCAGGTGATCGAGCTCACGGGCGGTGAAGGGCACGCGCTCGACGACCTGGCCGGCCGCGATCTCGCCGACGCTGTCGCGGGCATCCTCTCGACCTTCGATCGGAACGCGGGCGCTGTGTCGCTCCGGCAGATCGCGGAAACGGCGCAGCGCCGCGGCCGTCTCGTCGGCGACGTGCAGCTCGTCCAGTCGCAGGTCGCGGCCGCCGTGCGCGCCGACAACGCGCGCCGCACGGCCGCGGGGCAGCGGCCGCGCTTCCGCTTCGCCGGCGGCCGGATCGCGCTGACGGACTGGCTGCTCCCGGGCGACCTCGCGCGGCTGGAGCAGGAGGCGCTCGCCGCCGTGGATCGCTACCGCGACGCCGCGCGGCGCGCCTTCGTGCGCAAGCTCTCCGAGCTCCCGGGCCACGCCTTCGTCGAGATCTGTGTCCTGGCCCTCGAGCGCATCGGGCTCGGCCAGCTGCGCGCGGTGCGCCGCGCCGGGGCGCCGGGCGGCGAGAGCCACTTCTCCGGGGCGCTCCGCACGGCGGGCGACGAGATCAAGCTGGCGCTGGTCATCCGGCGGGACGGCCGCGAGGTCGGCCGCGAGCGGGTCACCGAGCTCCGCGGCTCGCTCCACCACTACGGCCCCGCGACCGCCGGCTGGATCCTGACCGCCGGTCAGATGCTCTCGGGCGCGCGCGAGGAGGCCGCGATCCCGGGGACCGCGCCGATCTCCCTCTTCGACGGGCTCGCGGTGGCGCGCGTCTGTGAGGACAACGATGTCGCTGTCCTCCGCGCCCGCCTCCCGATCGCGATCCCCGACGTCGATCTGCTCGAAGCGCTCCGCGCTTCCTGAGCCCGGTCGCGCGCGTCCGGCCGGGGGCTCGCTCCCGCCGGACGCGCGGCGCCCCTCCGTTATCCCGCTCGTCAGCGCCCCGGCTCCTCGGCCGGCCTCTCCTCTGCCTCGTCGGCGGCCTCTCGCGACGCTTCCGCGGTTGACGGGCTCGGGGATCCTTGTCAGCGTCCGCGCCCATGCGCCATCGCGCGATCGCCTGGGCCGCGCCCCTCGCCGTGCTCGTGACCGGATGTGCTTCCGTGGCTCCGCCTGCGTCCCGGTTTCCGACCGCCGACGCGGCGCTCGACCGGATGAAGGAAACGTATGCCTGCGTGAACGGCGTCCAGGGCACGGCCAAGATCGATCACTTCTCCCGCCAGGGCAGGATCCGCGGGGACGTGTACATCCTGGCGGTCAATCCCGATCGGGTCCGGTTCGATATAGTGAGCCCCTTCGGCGCCAACCTCTACACGCTCACGTCGGATGGAACCCTGTTCCAGATGCTCGACGTCGGCCAGAAGCAGCTTTTGCACGGGCCTGCGAGCGCGTGCAACCTGGCGCGGCTCACCCAGGTGCCCATCCCCGGGCACGCGCTCGTCTCGCTGCTCCGCGGTGAGGCGCCGGTGCTCGTGCACGAGCCGCGCGCCGCGTCGATCGCGTGGGACGGCGACGGCTTCTACCGTGTGCTGATCCAGAGCACCCGCGACGCGACGGAGGAGATCCACCTCGAGCCGCGCCCGGACGACTGGCGCCTGCCGTGGAGCCAGCAGCGCCTGCGCGTCAGGCAGGTCCGGGTCGCGCAGCGCGGGATGGACCTTTATCAGGCCGAGCTGAGCCATCATGAGGTGATCCGCACCGCGCCGCCGCGCGTCGATCCGGAGGGCATCGACGATCCGATCCCGCCGAGCGGCGGCGTCTGCCAGGCGGAGGTCCCGCGCTCGATCCGCATGCGGGTCCCGAACACCGAGGACGACGTCATCTTTCAATACAAGGAGGCGAAGTGGAATCCGCCCCTCATCTCAGGGGCGTTCACCCAGCCGATCCCTGGCGGAGTCATCCGTCGTTATGTCGACTGCCAGGACTGAGTCGGCGGACTCAGGCTATTCCTGAGAGCCTGCGTCGACGCGTCGACCTCCGCGCGCGCCGGCTGTGTCTGCCAACTTCTGCCTTCGGGCGTGGACGCCGCCCTCGCGAACGTCTAGAAATGCGCAATCCACCTCGCCTTGGCGAGAGGAGTCGGCGATGGACGTCGAGCCGGGAACGATCGTCGGCGAAAAATACCGGCTTGAGGGGCCGCTCTCGCGCGGCGGGATGGGGTCCGTCTGGGTGGCCCGGCACGTCGAGCTGGGCGCGCCGGTGGCCATCAAGTTCATGGACCCGGAGCACGCGGCCTCGCCCGAGTTCCGCGCGCGCTTCTACCGTGAGGCGCGTACGGCGGCGAACCTCGAGAGCCCGCACGTGGTGAGCGTGCAGGACTACGGCATCCAGGGGACCGTCCCCTACCTCGTGATGGAGCTGCTCAGGGGCGAGGACCTCAGCCGCCGCCTGCGGCGGGTCCGGCGCCTCCCGCTCGCCGAGGCGGCGCGCATCGCCATCCAGACCTGCAAGGCGCTGCGCCGCGCGCACGACTCCGGGCTCGTCCACCGCGACCTCAAGCCTGGCAACCTGTTCCTCTCGCGCGTCGACGACGACGAGGAGATCGTCAAGGTCCTCGACTTCGGCATCGCCAAGCAGCTCACCGGCAAGCTCCTCAGCGACGAAACAACGAAGACAGGCGAGCTCCTGGGCTCGCCTTTCTACATGAGCCCGGAGCAGGCGCGCGGCGACAAGAACCTCGACGCGCGCAGCGACCTGTGGTCGCTCGGGGTCATCCTCTTCCGCGCGGTCACGGGCAGGCTGCCGTTCGAGGGCGACGTGCTCGGCGCGGTGCTGTCGAGGATCCTCGTCGAGCCGATCCCGCAGGCGACGCAGCTCGCACCCGATCTGCCGGCCGAGCTCGACGACTTCTTCCTGCGCGCGCTCTCGCGCGATCGGTCGCAGCGGTTCCAGTCGGCGCAGGAGATGGTGCTCGCCTTCGTGGCCGCAGCGGGCGACATCGGCGTCCCGCTGCCGGTGCCGTCGGTGCCCCGTCCGCCGCCGCCGGCGTCGCGCACGGGGACGCTGCTCGGGCTGTCGCCGGGCGGCACCGCCGAGCCCGAGGGGCCGGGCGACGCCCGCGCGCTCTCCTGGTCCGGCGCCGAGCCGTCGCGCCTGCAGCTGGACGCGCCCACGCCGCTGCCCGAGCCGTCGCAGCCCGGCACGCTCACGGCCGCTGCGGCCGGGGAGGTCCCCGACACGCGCAGGCCGCGCGTGAGCGCGACGCGGCGCTGGCTCCTGGCGTGCGGCGCGCTCTCGGTGATCAGCGGGACGATCGCGATCACGGCGCTGCGGCCCGTCGGCGAGGAGGGCGCCGCGCCCGCGACCGCGCAGCCCGCGGCCGTGCTCCCGGCCACGCCACCGGTGGAGCTGGTCCGCGCGTCGACGCCCGTGGTGAAGGGCCTGCCCGTCGCCGCGGGCGCGCCGGTCGTCGCCGAGAGCGCGCCCATGTTCGACGCCGCGTCGCCTTCGCCGGCGCCCTCGAGCAGGGCGGAGCCGGGGGCGGCCGCCGCGCCCCAGGCCTCGCCGGCGCGCCCGGCGAAGCGCCGGAGCCCGCGCCGGTCGCGCGAGCTGGTCGACCCATGGCAGCGAAGATAGCGGGCGGTCGCGCTTGAGCCTGACGGCGCGCCTGAGTCGCCGGCTGCGCCTGAGCCTGACGGTCGCGCCTGAGCCTGCTGGTCGCGTCGCTCGCGCCTGACGACACCGGCTACGCGAGCGCGTCGCGGAGGCGGCGCGGCGCGTCCGTGATCAGCCCGTCGACGCCGAGCGCCGCGAGGTCCTGCGCTTCGCGCGGATCGTTCACCGTCCACACGTTGACCACGCGCCCCTGCCGCTTCAGGAGCGCGATGCGCTCGGGCGACGCGATCGTCCGCTCGATGTGCGCGGCGAGCGCCCCGAGCGCCGGCGTGAGGCGCACGGCCGCGTCGTGGTAGCGGCTCCGGTGCACGAGGAGCGCGCGCGGGACGGCCGGCGCCAGGACCCCGAAGGACGCGAGCATGACCGGATCGAACGAAGAGACGATCACCGCATGGCCGGGATCCCAGGCGCGCAGGAGCCGCGCGGTCGCGCGCACGATGGCGGCGCGCTCGGGCACGTCCCGCTTCATCTCGATGTTGACGGCGAGCCGGCGCCCGCGCGCGAACGCGAGCACCTCGGCGAGGAGCGGCACCCGGCCGCCGCCGAGATCGACCTGCCGGAGCTCGTCCCAGCGGAGCGACGCGGCCGCGCGCGCGTCTGCGCCGTGGGTCACCCGCTCGAGATCCGGGTCGTGCAGCGCCACGGCCTCGCCCGAGCCGCACACCCGCACGTCGAGCTCGATCCCGTCGGCCCCCTGCGCGGCCGCCTCCTCGAAGGCGGCGAGCGTGTTCTCCGTGGGCGCGCCCTCGCCCCGCACGCCCCGGTGCCCGAAGAGGAGCGGCGCGCGCACGGCCGCGCCCCGCGACGACGGCCCCGGCTCGCGCGCGCTTCGGCGGAAGCGCTGCTCGGCCCAGGTCAACGCTCGGGCTCCTCGTTGAGCTCCTCCGCGATGGTGCGGGCCGCCTCGCGCGCGCGCTCCAGCGCGGAGAGCGGGAAGGACGCCGCGCCGACGGCCGGGTGCCCGCCCCCGTCGTAGCGGCGGCAGATCGGGGCGATGTCGCGATCGCGCGGGACGCCGCACCAGGGGTTATAGCCCACCGAGAGCTTGTAGTGCTGCTTGTGCCGGGAGAGCGTGACCGAGTACACGCAGTCCGGGTACATCGCGTACGTCATGAACTTGCCGACCGCCTCGAGCGGCGCGTCGGAGAGGTCGACCAGCACGACGCGGCCGAGCTTGCGCGCGCCGCGCTCGATGCGCGTGACGAAGGTCTGCCGCGAGAGGGAGAGCGGACGCCAGAGATCCTGGATGTCGGGGGCGCGCGCCACCTCGCTCACGGGCTGCTCGACCAGCCGGGGCACCACGGACGCGAGGAAGGGCCCGTCCCCGTGGTGCTCCACGACGGAGGCGAGCTGCATGATCGGCTCCTCGCGGCTGACGGCGGCCTCGGCCGATGGAAAGCGCGCGGTATCGATGACGTCCGCCCACCGGATGAGCTCATCGACGCCGGACATCTCGACGCCGAAGTGGTCGCGGCCGACGTCCGCGATGAGCTTCGTGCACGAGCCGTAGGCGGCGTCGTAAAAGACATGGGGCGCGTCCCCGGCGGCCCGCGACTGCGTCGCGCCGGCGAGCGCCGCGTCGCGCTCGTCGTCCGAGCCGAACCCGGTGATGTGGTGGTCGAAGTACCACGTCAGCTTCTTCGTCGGCGTGTAGCGGAAGTCGAGGATCGCGTTCTCGTCGCCGTCGAGCCACGAGGGCGGGATCATCGTCATGCCCGGGCCGTACCCGCAGGAGCGGTAACGGAAAGCGAGCGGCTCGCCGGGGCGGAGCGCCTGCATCAGGCGGGTGAACAGCGCCGCGCTCGCCATGCCGTCGAAGCAGTGCCCGTGCGTCGCGACGACGATGTCCCTGGGCTTCATCGGGCGAGGGGGTAGCACGCTCCATGGCCGGCCGCTCGCGGGCCGAGCATCGCGCGGCGGTTCTGGTACTCTCCGCGCGTGCGGCGCGCCCTCGCTCTCCTCGATCTGCATCCGTTCAGGCCGGCGCGCCGCTTGCTCGCCGCGTCGCTCACGCTCGCCGCGCCGGGCTGCGGCGGCGCGCCGGCGTCCCGCCTCGAGGTGCTGCGACCGAGCCCGCCGCCCGCGCCGGCCCCGGCGCCCGCACCCGAGGTGCGGAACCCGCCGCCGCCGAGCGATGCGCCCGAGCCGGACCCCGAAGCGTCGCGCCTGTTCCTGAGCCGCGTGGGGCAGCAGCGGCAGCCGGCGAGCGCGCCGGTGCCGCGCGTGACGGCGCTCGCGTTCACGAACACCGCGCGCGGCGAGGCGAGGGGGATGACGGCGATGGGCGACGTCGTGTCGCTCGCGATCGCGGAGGGAGAGAGCGGCGCGATCCCCGTGCGCGTCGCGCCGCGGGAGTGCGCGGTGTTCATCGCGCAGGGCGGGCTCGGCGTGATCGAGGTCGACCTCTTCGTCACGAAGGGCGCGGCGCCCGCGCTGGAGATCGTGGCCCAGGACGCGGACAGCGGGCCCGTCGCGGTGATCGGCGGCAGGGGGGCGTGCTTCTCCGTGCCGGGCAACGCGCCGCTCGCCGTGAGCCTCCACGCGCAGGTGCGGCGCGGCGCCGGTGTCGTGCTCGTGCAGGGCTACCGCGGCCCGCGCCCGCCCGCGCCCCCGGCCGCGGCGCCGCCCGGCGCGACCCCGCCGGACACGGCGCCGCCGAGCGCGTCGCCGCCCGGCGCGGCCTCGTCCAGCGCAGCGCCGCCGGGCGCGGCCTCGTCCAGCGCAGCGCCGCCGGGCGCGGCCTCGTCCAGCGCGTCGCCGCCGGGCGCGGCCTCGTCCAGCGCAGCTCCGCCCGGCGCCTCGCGCGGCGCGCCGCTCCGGTAGCCCGGCGGCGCTCGGCGCGCGTTTGACCGCGCGCTCCTCATTTCGCGCAACTCGGCGCGAGCGCCGGTCGACACGCCGCGTATGTCGTCGATCGAGATCCTGCCCTCCGATCCATCCTACCCCGCGCCGCTCTGGGCCCTCGTGACGGAGGCCGAGGCCGCGCCGCCGACGCTCTACGTGCGCGGCGTGCTCCCCGCGCGCCCGGGCGTCGCGATCGTCGGGACGCGCGCCGCGAGCGACGAGGCGCTCCGGTTCACCCGCGCGCTCGCCGCGGCGCTCGGCGACGCGGGCTTCTCGATCTGGTCGGGCGGCGCGCGCGGCGTCGACGCGGCCGCGCACGAGGGCGCGCTCGAGGCGCGCGCGCCGACCGTGGTCGTCAGCGGCGCCGGCCACGCGCGCCCGTACCCGCGCGAGCACGCGCCGCTTTTCGATCGCATCCTCGCCGCGGGCGGCGCGCTGCTCGCGCGCGTCCCCGACGACACGCCGCCGCTGCCGGGGCTGTTCCTACAGCGCAACGCGGTCCTCGCCGCGCTCACGCTCGCGACCGTCGTGGTCGAGGCGGGCATCGAGAGCGGCGCCCGCTCCGCCGCCGCTGCCGCTCGCCGCCTCGGGCGCCACCTCTGCGTCGTCCCCCACGCGCCGTGGAGCCCGCGCGGCGTCGGCTGCGCGCTCGAGCTTGTCGGCGGCGCGCGTCCCATCACGCGCGCGGCCGACGTGATCGACGTCCTCGGCGGGCCGGCGCCCCCGCCCCGGCGGCGGGCGCGGCGTGCGCTGCGCAACAGCCCGCCCGCCACCGGCACGCTGCCGCTGCCGGACGCGGCCTTCGCGCAGGCGGGCGCTCCGCCCGGGAAAATCGCGCCCGCGCCGGCGACCGGCGCGGAGCTCGGCGGGGCGTTCCGCGCGGAGCTCGGCGGAGCGATCGGCGCGGAGAACAGCGCGGAAATGAACGAGGAAATGACCGCAGAACAGCGCGCCGTCGTCGACGCCCTGGACGCCCACCCGGCGCACGTCGACGAGGTCTGCGAGCGGACGGGGCTTCCGCCCAGGCGCGCCGTGGAGGCACTCTTGACGTTGACGCTCCAGGCCGTAGTAGTAGAGGGGCCCGCCGGGTTGTTTCGGCGGGCTCTTCGTTGAAGGGGCACGTCGGTCCACCCTCCCAGTGCGGTTCCGGGTGGCCGCCTCCTCGCGGGGGGGCCTCCCTCGCACCGAAGGTAGCCCTTCAATCCTCTACAAGCCCCGACACGTTGCTCAGAAGGTGGTGATGGCCAAGACGCTCGTCATCGTGGAGTCGCCGGCGAAGGCGAAGACCATCAAGAAGTATCTCGGCAACGGGTACGAGGTGTTCGCCTCGAAGGGGCACGTCAAAGATCTGCCCAAGAAGCAGAACGCCGTCGACGTGCTGAACGATTTTGCCGAGACCTACGAGGTCATCGAGGGCAAGGAGAAGGTCCTGGAGGAGCTCAAGTCTGCCGCAAAGAAGGCGGACGAGGTGCTCCTGGCGACCGACCCTGATCGCGAGGGAGAGGCGATCGCGTTTCACATCTCGGAGGAGATCAAGAACCCGAGGCTCAAGGTGGCGCGGGTGGAGTTCCACGAGATCACGAAGAAGGGGGTCGATCACGGCGTACACAACCCCCGCAAGCTCGACGAGAACCTGTACGACGCCCAGCGGGCGCGGCGCGTCCTCGATCGCATCGTCGGCTACGACGTCTCGGCGCTCGTCTGGTCGAAGCTCGCGTTCGGCCTGTCGGCGGGCCGGGTGCAGTCGGTCGCGCTGCGGCTCATCGTGGATCGCGAGCGCGAGGTCGAGGCGTTCGTTCCGGAGGAGTACTGGAACATCGCGGTCGGCCTCGCCGGAGCGAGCCCGCCGCAGCGCGCGCCGTTCGTCGCCAAGCTCGCGTCCGCCGACGGCAAGAAGCTCGAGGTGACGAACGGCGAGGTCGCCGCGAAGGTGCGCGCCGACCTCGAGACCGCCCGCTACCGCGTGGCGAAGGTCGTGCGGCGCGAGCAGAAGCGCAACCCGCCCGCCCCGTACACCACCTCGAAGCTCCAGCAGGACGCGACGAACTACCTGCACTTCGGCGCCAAGCGGACGATGCAGATCGCGCAGGCGCTCTACGAGGGCATCGACCTCAAGCGCGACGGCGGCCCGGTCGGCCTCATCACGTACATGCGTACCGACTCGACGCGCGTGAGCGACGACGCGATCGCCGAGGTGCGCGGCGTGGTCGCGAAGCGGTACGGCAAGGAGTTCGTCCCCGAGCGCCCGAACGTCTACAAGTCGAAGAAGAACGCGCAGGACGCGCACGAGGCGATCCGGCCGACGAGCGTCGAGATCCACCCGGACTCGATCAAGAAGCACCTGAAGGACGAGCAGTACAAGCTGTACAAGCTCATCTGGAACCGCTTCGTCGCCTCGCAGATGAACCCGGCGGTCTACGACCGGACGACGGTCGAGATCGACGTGACGCCCACGGCCGCCGCGCCCGCGTACCGGAGCTACCTCGCCAGGGCGAGCGGGCGGATCCTGAAGTTCGCCGGCTGGCTGCAGGTCACGGAGGGCCAGCAGGAGTTCGCCGGCGAGGAGGAGAGCGCCGGCGCCGCGGCGGAGGGCGGCGCCGCCGCGCCGACGCCCGCCGAGGCGAGCGCCGCGGAGGCGGAGCGAGCCGCGCCCGGGGCCTCGGCCGAGGAGGACTCGGAGGCGCTCCTGCCCGACATGAAGGAGGGCGAGGCGCTCTCGGTGTCGCCCCCGGGGGTCATCACCGACCAGAAGTTCACGCAGCCGCCGCCCCGCTACAACGAGGGCTCGCTGGTGCGCGAGCTGGAGAAGCGCGGCATCGGCCGCCCGTCGACGTACGCCGAGATCATCAGCAAGGTGCAGCAGCGCGCGTACGTGGAGAAGCGGGAGGGGGGCGCGTTCCAGCCGACGTTGCTCGGGAAGTTCGTGGTCGACGGGCTCGTCCGGTCGAACCTCGACATCATGGACCCGAACTTCACGGCGCAGATGGAGGAGGAGCTCGACGAGGTCGGCGCCGGCAACCTGAAGCGCGAGCAGCTGCTCAAGCGCTTCTACAAGAAGTTCCGGGAGCAGCTCGACAAGTCGAAGAAGCTCGCGCCGTGGAAGCCCGAGGCCGAGAAGACCGACATCGTCTGCGACGAGTGCGGCTCGATGATGCTCAAGAAGTGGGGCAAAAACGGCTGGTTCTTGAGCTGCGAGCGCTACCCGAAGTGCAAGGCAACGCGCGACCTGTCCGACGCGCGCGGCAGCGCCGCCGTCCGCGAGACCGACATCTCGTGCGACAAGTGCGGCAAGCCGATGATCATCAAGACGGGACGCTTCGGCGACTTCCTGTCGTGCACCGGGTACCCGACCTGCAAGAACACGCGCCCCGTGCCGCTCGGCGTCGCCTGCCCGAACTGCGGCGGCGATCTCATCGAGATCAGGCCGCGCAAGAAGGGCGGGCGCACGTTCTACGGCTGCTCGAACTGGAACGCCGAGCAGAAGTGCGACTTCAAGCTCTGGCAGAAGCCGGTGCCCGTCCCGTGCCCGCAGTGCGGTGCGAAGTTCGTCACCCGCACCGCCGGCAAGAAGGCGATGCTCGTCTGCGCGACCAAGGACTGCGGCTTCAAGCAGGAGATCGTCGAGGGAGAAGGGGAGGACGGCGCCGGCGCCCTGGATGCCGCGGCAGTCGACGCGAGCGCGGCGCCGGCCACCCGGCCCGAGCCGGCAGCCGCACCGCCCGCAGCGGCCCAGCGGCCCGAGGTGGCGCCGAGCCCCGGCGCGACCAGAGGGGCAGCCGAAAAGCCTGCGCGGGCCGTGCGCGCCCGCCGCACGGCGAGCTAAGACGGTCGCGAGATCCCCCCCACATCCCTGGTGAGCTGTATGAGCGGAGCAGAGAGCCCGTGCGACGTCGTCGTCGTCGGAGGCGGCCTGGCCGGTTGCGAGGCGGCGTACCAGCTCGCGCAGCGCGGGCTGCGCGTGCGCCTCGTCGAGATGAAGCCGCAGAAGCGCACGCCCGCGCAGACGAGCGATCGGCTGGCCGAGCTCGTGTGCTCGAACTCGCTGCGCGGCGCGGCGCTGAGCAACGCGGTGGGGCTCCTCAAGGAAGAGCTCCGGCGCGTGGGCTCGCTCGCCCTGCGGTGCGCGGACGAGACCTCGGTGCCGGCCGGCGGCGCGCTCGCGGTCGACCGCGAGCGGTTCGCGGAGGCGATGACGCGGGCGATCGAGGCCCACCCGCGCATCGCGGTAGAGCGGCGGGAGGTGACGGAGATCCCCGCCGAGCGGCCGGTGATCCTCGCGACCGGCCCGCTCACTTCCGACGCCCTCGCGGCGAGCCTCGCCGCGGCCGTCGGCGCCGAGCACCTCGCCTACTACGACGCGATCGCGCCGATCGTCAGCGCCGACTCGATCGACTGGTCGCGCGTGTGGAAGCAGTCGCGCTACGGCAAGGGCGGCGCCGTCCGGGGCGAGCGGGCCGCGCCGCCGGAGCGGTCGGCGCAGCCGGAGGAGCGGGCCGCGCCGCCGGCAGACGCGGCCGAGCGGCGTGACGACGCCGAGGTAGGCGACGAGGCGTACGTGAACTGCCCGTTTGACGAGGCGCAGTACAAGGCGTTCGTCCGGGCGCTGGTCGAGTCGGAGAAGGTGGAGGCGCGCGACTTCGAGGAGGTGCGCTACTTCGAGGGGTGCCTGCCGTGCGAGGTCATGGCCGCGCGCGGCGAGCAGACGCTCTCGTTCGGGCCGATGAAGCCGGTCGGGCTCACCGATCCGCGCACCGGCCGGCGCCCCTACGCGGTGCTCCAGCTGCGCCCGGAGGACGAGGCCGCGACGGCGTACAACCTCGTCGGGTTCCAGACGCGCATGAAGTACGCCGAGCAGCTCCGGGTCTTCCGGATGGTGCCCGGCCTGGAGGAGGCCGAGTTCCTCCGCATGGGCTCCGTGCATCGGAACACCTTCGTCGACGCGCCGGCGCTCCTCGGCCCGGCGATGGAGCTCCGCGCGTTCCCGGGCGTGCACCTGGCCGGCCAGATCGCGGGCGTGGAGGGCTACGTGGAGAGCGCCGCGGCCGGGTTCGTGTGCGCGATCCTCCTCGCGCAGCAGCTGCGGAACGAGCCGCTCCGGCCGCCGCCGCCCACGACGGCGCTCGGCGGCATCCTGACGCACCTCGGCCGCAAGCAGCCCACGTATCAGCCGTCGAACATCACCTGGGCGCACATCGCGCCGCTCGACCCCGCGCACGGCAAGCTGCGCAAGCGCGCCCGCTACGAGGCGATGGCCGAGCGCGCGCTCCGCGACCTCGACGCGTGGTGGGCCGCCGGCTGACGGGCGGGCTCGACGCCAGCGCGCAGCGCGCCCGCGAGCGCCTCTGAACATCCGTCCCCGCGGGCGGGCGGGCCGAGCGAGCGCGCGGCGCCGACGCGCCAATCGTGCGCGGGCCGCCCGTCGCGCGCGAGCTTGGATACCCTGGCGGTGGTGCGTTGCGCGCCGCCTGCGCGCTCCGGGAGCCGCGCCCGCGCGCGGACCCGCGCCCACACGGAGGTAGTCGATGAAACTTCGCTTGTTCGCGTTCCTTGCGCTCGCTGTCCCTGCCGCCACGCTCCTGCCACCGCGCGAGGCGCTCGCGTGTGGCGGGTGCTTCGCCCCGCCCACCCAGACCACGGTCGTCAATGCGCACCGGATGGTGCTCTCCGTCTCGCCAGTGCAGTCGGTGCTCTGGGATCAGATCCAGTACGCCGGCGACCCGAGCGAGTTCGCCTGGGTGCTCCCGGTCAAGCGCGGGGCGACAATCCAGGTCGGCTCGGACGCGTGGTTCGAGACGCTCGACGCGGCCACGTCGGTGCGCATCACGGCGCCGAGCTCCACGTGCGGCGGGAGCGGGGGCGGCTGCGGCTTGCCGACGGTCGGCGCCTCCTTGGACTCGGCCGAGGGCGGGGGCTTCGGCAACGAGCAGGTCACGGTGCTCCACCGCGGCACCGTCGGCCCGTACGAGACCGCGACGCTCGCGACCGACACGCCCGGCGCGCTGAACAAGTGGCTCGACACGAACGGCTTCGGTGTCGACGAGTCGACGCAGCCGGTCATCGACGCCTACGTCGAGGAGGACTTCGACTTCATCGCCCTCAAGCTCCAGCCGGGCAAGGACGTCAAGGAGATGAAGCCGGTGCGGGTCGTCATGCCGGGGGCGAACGCGGCGCTCCCGCTCCGGATGGTCGCCGCCGGCACCGGCGCGAACGTCGCGATCACCCTGTTCACCATCAGCGAGTCGCGGTTCGCGCCCGAGGGGTTCGCCGCCGCGAGCGTCCCCCACGACCTGCTCGCGTGGGACTTCGCCTCACAGGACTCGAACTACGGCGCGCTCCGCGAGAAGGCGCTCGCCGCGGCCGACGGCGGCCGCGCGTTCCTCACGCCCTACGCGCAGCCGGGCTCGCTCTTCTCGCCCGTGTCGAGCTCCGCGGCGCCGTTCGGCGTGCAGTACACGACGAGCGGCTCGACGACCCCGGTCGACACGATCGCCGCGGCGTTCGCCCAGCAGGGGCTCGCGAACGGCGAGACCGAGGACACCGCGTGCGCCGTGCGCTTCGCCGAGCTCGCGATGGATGGCCGCGCCGTTGGCAACCCGTGCCCGGCCGGCGCCTCGCTCTCCGATCCGAGCTGCGACGAGGTCGCCTCGGGCCAGATCGACGCGCGCGAGCTCGCGTGCGGGCCGCTCGACGACCTCGCGGTCGCGATGATCGGCCTGCACCCGAAGGACGTCTGGCTCACGCGCCTCGAGGCAAACCTGCCGCGCGCCGCGCTCGACACGGACCTCGTCCTGAGCCCCGCGCCGCAGGAGCGGGTCGACAACTGGCTGCGCGCCCGCGTGAGCGTCCACGCCGAGGTGCTCTGCGGCGCGGCGACCCCGGTCCTCGACGGCGACCGCGCCTCGCGGTCGCGGGGGCAGGGCACGCTCGTGGGCATGACGCTCGGCGCCCTCGCGCTCGCGGCGGCGGTCGCCCGCCGCGGCGCGCGCCGCTTCGCCGCACGCCCGGCCTGACCGGCGCTCAGGTGCCCGCGTCCCGGTCCCTGGTCCGCGCGACCGGCAGACCGTGGCCCTGCTCCGGGACGATCGTGAGATCGCCGTCCGCCTCCAGGATCGCCCAGCGCACCTGAGAGAGGTGCTCCAGCCCGCTCTTGTGCATCTCGGAAAAGATCTCCTCCGGCTGGATCCGCTCGCGGTTGCACGCCTTCTCCAGGATACGGCCCTTCGCGACAAGGACCGTCGGCGAGCTATCGACGACCCTGGACGCCCCCGGGACGAGGTGCGTCACGAGCGACGTCAGGAACACGAGCACGAGGAGGGTGGAGATGCCCGCGAGCGCGTTCATGAGCGACGCCTCGCGGATGAGGGCCTGGGAGACGATCTCCGGGATCAGCATGAGCGTGACGAGCTCGAAGGGGGACAGCGAGCTGAGCTCCCGCTTGCCGATCAAGCGGAGCGCGGCGGCGAGGAACACATAGACGAACGCGACGCGAGCGACGATCTCCATGGGACGCTCAGGGGAAGATGAACGTGCGGAGCGGCACATCGACGCCGCGCTCCCCGTCGCACGATACGGTTGCGTTGCCCGAGGCGAGCCAGGCGCGCTCGCCGCGCAGGTTGAGGACGATCCGGCGGCGCTCGCCGGGCGCGAGGGCGCCCAGATCGAAGCGGCCGATCGCCGACTCGGCGGGCGTGGCCCGGCGCTCGTCGAAGCGGTCCAGGTAGGCCTCGTCGACCGTGAGCGTGGCTGCGCGGCAGGGCTCGCCCGACGCGCGCGTCACGTCGAACGCGATCCTCTCTGCGTCGCGAAAGCGCATCCGCTCGGGATAGTCGACGCGCAGCGCGAGCCCCTGCGCCGTCACCTCGCGCGTCTCCCGGGCCTGCAGGAGCCAGGCGCTCGCGGCCACGCAGGCGAGCGCGACGGCGCCCGCCGCGTGCGTCGCCTTCAGATCGAGCCGGCGCCGCATGGCCGGCGCGGGCGGCGGCTCGGCCCCGGGCGGGGCGGCGCGAGCGCGCCCGTTCGCCTGGGCGAGCGGAGGGGCGGAGATGTCGTGGCCGGAGGGGACCATCGCGCACTCGCTTTTCAAGACTGATGCCGGAACAGCGCTGCGCAGACAACGGGCCGGGATCCGACGGAGAGACCGCTTGCCTCGGCGGCGCTGTGGCGTGGCGGTCGAGCGTGGCAGTCTGCCACGTAGCGAATCGCCTTCAGCGGAGTTCCCTGCGCGATCGCGCCTCGGCGTGGTGGCATACGGACTGCTTGAGCATTGCGTCGAGGGCGTGCGGGCCACTGCGGCAATCGTGCAGCAGTCGTCCGGCGCTCAGGACGCGACATGACCTGCTCGGTGCTGACTCTTCCAGGCTCCAGGGCGAATTCCAGATCAAGTCACACAGAGGCCGGCAATGCGCACGCGCCCCACGCCACGCGCCTCCTGCCTGGGATGACGATGGTGCTCGAATCGCTCCTCGACGATATCGCGCGCGCCCGGGAGAAGATCTGGGTTTCAACGTACATCTACCGCAACGACCAGATGGGTCATCGCTTCGCCGACGCCTTCGCGGACGCGGCGCGGCGCGGTGTCGACGTGCGGCTCCTCTACGACGCGCTCGGCAGCCACAGCACGCCTGGGCCGTTCTTCGAGGACATGAGGGCGCGCGGCATCGGCACCCGCGCTTACCGGCCGCTCAGCACCGTCCTCCGCGGGGGCGCCCTGTTCCCGCGGGAGCACTCGCGCATCGTGGTCATCGACGGCGCCGGCTACGTTGGCGGCGCGGCGTGGGCCGACGAGTGGCTCCCGCGCGATCAGGGCGGCGGCGGCTGGCACGAGGTCTGTAGCCGGGTGACGGGGCCATGCGTGGCCGACATGGAGCGGGTATTCGAGTGCCGCTGGATGCTCGCCAACGACGCCGAGGGCCGCTCCTTCGATTACTGGACGGGCGGCGTCTACGACGACGTGGAGTTCATCACCGACGCGCCCAGACCGCCGGCGGTCATCTACGAGCGCCACCTGGAGCGGGTGCGCGCGGCGCGGCGCCGGGTGTGGATCGAGAACGCGTACTTCTGCCCGCCTCGCGGGCTCGAGCGCGAGCTCATGGACGCCGCGCGCCGCGGGATCGACGTGAAGATCATCGTGCCGCGCAACTCCGATCTCCCGACAATCCGCAACGCGAGCCTGGCGAGGTACAGGTCGTGGCTGGAGAACGGGCTGCAGATCTACGAGTTCCTCCCCTCGATGCTCCACTCGAAGTTCGCGGTCATCGACGACGACTGGGCGACGGTGGGCACCTTCAACGTGAACCCCACCAGCATGAGGTGGGTGAGCGAGGCGAACCTCATCGTCAAGCAACCTGCCTTCGTGAAGGACGCCGCCCAGCTCTTCGAGCGGGACCTCCAGCGGTGCGACGAGGTCTGCCTCAGCAACCTCCCCAGGCTGGGGCCGCTCGCGCGCATCCGGAACGCGCTGTGGAGCATGAGCCTCGATCTGCTGGAGCCACGCTACGCGGGCGCTCGCTGGCACAACGCGCTCCCGGAGCGCGAGCGCGACGGCGGGTTGCTCCAGGCGCTCGGGGTCTAGCGCGGCCTGGGCCGCCATCGCGGCGGGACCGCCGTGAAGAGAGGGTCGAGCGCTCCCCACCTCCCTCCAGAGCGCTCCACCGGCAGGTTCCTGATGTCCTGCGGCGCGCGCCGCCTGGCAACATCCCTCCTCCGGCACCAGCAGGACAGGACATGGAGACGCGCCAGGAGGCTCTGGCCATCGCCAAGAGCAGGAGGGGACCCGGATGAAACCTCTTATCGTACAGCCCTGGAAGGGCGTTCTTGCGGCGGGCCTCTCCGGCGCGCTGCTCGCGCTGGCCGGCTGTGCCGAACCCGGGGCCGCCAGCAGGGCCGCGGGCATAGGCACGGATACCGGGGCGCCGGCCGCGGCGGAAAACGGCGGCGAGGCGCCGGGAGAGGGGAGCGCCGAGGCCACCGCAACCGGAGGCTGCCTCGTGACCGGCTGCAGCGGGCAGGTCTGCGCGGCGCGGCCGACCATGACGACATGCGAGTGGACCGAGGCCCACGCCTGCTACTCGTCGCACGGCATCTGCGAGCGCGACGCGCGAGGCCAGTGCGGCTGGCGCCGGACGCCGGAGCTCGACGCGTGCCTCCGCCCGCGGGCGGCGACGACGCCAGGAGACTGAGAGCCGAGGCGCAGGGGACGCGAAGGAGAGGCCTGTTCCCCCGCGTCCTCTGCTCCCCGCCGCTCGAGCGCCTGTCGCCCTGAGCCGCGGCGCTCGATGGCGCCGAGCGGCTACGGCGAGGGCGCTGTCGGGGCGCCCGGCGACGGCTCCGCCGCCCCGCCGCCGTCCGGGGCCGGCGGCGCCTCCTCGGCCGCTGGCCGGTGCGTTTCGGGCTCCTGCCTGACTGGCGCGGCGTCCTCGCGGACCTCGACCGCGCTCGTCGAGCCCTCCGGCGCCGGCGGCGGGCAGGCCGCTTCTCCACCTGCCTGCCCGCCGTTCGCAGAGCAGGAAGCGCTTCCCGCCTCGGGCGTCGACCCGGCCGGGGCCGTCTGCGCGAGGAGCAGCGGCGCGCCCGCGTCCGCCGCGGGCAGCTCCGGCAGCGCGCTCGCCGCCGGCGCGGGCGGCTTCGCGGCCGCAGCGGCGGTCGCGGTGGCCGGCGCCGCGGGGGCAGCCGCCTTCACGGCGTGCGCCGGGCGCGGCGCCACGGTCGCGACCGGCGGCGCCACGAACCCGCGCGCCATGCTCGCCGTGAGGGAGCTCGGCTCGGCCGCTGGCAGCGCCGGCGGCGGCGGCGCCTCGGCGACCGTCGCCGCCGGTGCGGCCGGAGTCGCCGGCGTCAGCGCGGCGACGGGTCCCGTCGTGACCGGCGCCACGCTCCACGCCGCCGCCCCCGCCATCAGCACGAACCCCGCCGCCGCGACGCGGCGGAACGGGAAGCGCTCTCGCAACGACGGCCGCAGCGACGCCGCCGCGACCCCGGGCGGAGTCCCCACCGCGGTCGCCTCGGACCACGCGCGCTCGCCGCTCTCCTCCAGCAGCTTGCGCCCCACCACCACCGGCGCCCTGGGCCCGCTCTCGCCCGGCGCCCTCCGCGCGGACACAAGGGGCAGCTGCAGCTCCACAGCATCCTCGGCGCGGCGCGAGTGCAGCGTCGGCGCGGAGCTGACCACCATCGGCCGCGGCGACGGCGCCGGGACCTGGCTGCTCCGCTCATCCAGCCATTGCGCCCGGAGCGACGCGCCGCACACGTCCTCCGAGACGCCCCGCGAGAGGAGCCACGCCGCGAGCGCGACGCCGAGCTCGCGCATGCTCCCCCAGCGGTCCGCCGGGTCCTTGCGCAATCCGCGCTCGATGATCGACCACAGCGCCGGGTCCGTGCCGCACCGCTCGACCAGCGAGTAGACCGGATCCTGGATGATCGCGCGCAGCGTCCCGAACCCCTGCTCCCCGGCATACGGCGTCTCGCCCGCGATCGCCTCATACAGGATCGTGCAGAGCGCCCAGATATCCGCGCGATGATCGATGTGGCCCTGTCCGAGCGCCTGCTCGGGCGGCATGTACTGCGGCGTGCCGATCACGGCCGCGCCCGTCGACCCGGACTCGGGCTCCGTCCATGTGACCTTCGCGATCCCGAAATCGACGACCTTCGGCTGGAGCCTCCCGTCGCCCTGATCCGCGAGCATCACGTTGTCCGGCTTGAGATCCCGGTGAACTACGCCCCGCTCGTGGGCCGCGTGCATCGCGCTCGCGACGGGCAAGAGCAGCGCTACCGCCGTCTCGGGCAAGAGCTGCGGCTCCCGGCAGAGCAAGTCCCGCAGGGCCTCGCCCTCCAGGAGCTCCATCACGATATAGGGCGTGCCGGCCGCTGTCTTGCCGAGATCGAAGACACGCACGATCCCGGGGTGGCTGAGCTTCGCCGCCGCCCGCGCCTCGCGCAGCAGCCGCTCCGCGATCGCGGGAGAGCGCATCTCAGGGCGCAGCACCTTGATCGCCACGTTCGCCTCGAGCGCTGTATTCGCGGCGACCCAGACAGAGCCCATCGCCCCCTCTCCCGCCTTGCGGAGGAGCTGGTACTTGTCGCCCACCAGCGTGCCGACCTCGAAGCGTTCCCCTAAGGTGTGCTCGAACCCCTGGGTCATGTTGATTGACATGCGCTCTCCTGCCGCCTGCTCCGGCCATCCCGCCGCTCACCAAGCCACGCCATGCGTTCCCAGAACTGGAGCATCGCGCATGCCAGGCGCTCCTCTCGGGGATCGCCTGAACTCCCGCACCGGCTCGTCGGCGGCAGCGCGCCTCAGCGAGGCAAGTTGCCACGCACCGAGCGCAGCCGTGGCACGCGAGCTCCCTGCGCGCGAGTCCCCCGGATCTAGATGAAGCTGTCGTAGGGACGTCTCAGCCCGCTGTCGCTCCGGACGTTCTCGGCGCCGGCATACTCGAGGATCATCTCCAGGATCTCCGCGTCTCGCTGCGACTGGGCGTGAACGCCGACGAGGATCTCACCCCGCTGCAGGCCGCTCTCGTAGGCGCGCGCGCGGTGCTCGGGGATACCGGCGCCGACGAGCGCGCCGACGAGCCCGCCGGCCGCGCTGCCGGCGCCTGCGCCCGCGATCGCGGCCTCGATAGGTCCCGCCACCACGAGCCCCAGCCCGGGGAACAGCAGGCTTGTTCCGACCGCCGCGAACGCGGCGAAGGCCGCCCCCACAGCCCCGCCGACAGCGCCGCCGACGCCGGCGCCCTCCACTGCCCTCGAGCCGGTTCCGCTCTCGACGTGCTGGCCGCGCGCGCCATGGCCCATCACGAGGCTGATGGCGTCGCGCTTGTATCCACAGCTCATGACGCGCTCAATGGCCCTCTCGGCGTCCACCCGTGTCTTCAACAGACCGGTCACCAGCTTTGCCCTCACTGACAGGCTCCTTTCCACAGACCGTCCCCGCGCAGCCGCGTTCCCTCGCTGTATTCTGGAATCCCACACAGGTACAGCAGGCCGCGTGCCAGGCAAAGATGCCGGAGATCCCGGGCATCCCGCCCTGTCGGCTGTGGACGGTCGCACAGGCGACTGCGCAGATACGCCACACTGGGGCGTCATTGCAGCTCAGACGAACTGCCAGCTGCGTCCGAGGCGGACCGTGATGTGGGGGTGAACGGGGGTGAACCGAGGTGAACCGAGCTCAGCGATGCAGCCAGATCCGGAGCAGCGCGAGCAGCTGCTCCGTGTCGACGGGCTTCGAGATGTAGTCGGTCGCGCCCGCCTCGAGGCACTTCTCCCGGTCGCCCTTCATCGCCCGCGCCGTGACCGCGATGATCGGCAGCGTCTGGAAGACGGGCCGCTTGCGGATCGCGCGGATGGTGTCGTATCCGTCCATCTCCGGCATCATGATGTCCATCAGGACGACATCGATGCCGCTGGTTCGCTCCAGGCGCTCGATGGCGGCCTTGCCCGTGTCGGCGGCGAGGGTCGTCATCCCGTGGCTCTCCAGGACGGTCTTCAGCGCGTAGATGTTGCGGAAATCGTCGTCGACGATCAGCGCGCACTTGCCGGAGAGCGCGGTGGCCGACTCGTGGAGCTGCTCCACGATGAGCCGCTTCGGCTCCGGCAGGTCCGGGATCCGGCGGTGCAGCGCGAGCGTCACCTCGTCGAAGAGGCGCTCTCTCGACTGGACGTGCTTCACCGGGAGCCGCTGCGCCAGGCGGGCGATCTGCACCTCGTCGTCCCCGGCGATGTCCGCCGGCGTGTACACGATCGCCGTCAGGTCGGCGAAGCGCCCGGCACGGTCGAGGTGGTCGACGAGCTCGAAGCCGGGCATGTCGGGCAGGCGCAGCCCGAGCACGATGGCGTCGAACGCCTCGCGCTCGATCGCGGCGAGCGCCTCCCGGCCCGTCGTCACGGTGGAGATCGTGATCCCCTCGTCCGAGAGCAGCTCGGCCACGGGGTCGCCCGCTGCCTTGTCCGGCTCGACCAGGAGCAGCCGGCGCTGCGGCGAGCTGACCAGCGCGTTGAGCCGCGCGAACGCCTCGTCGAGCGCCGTCCTGCTGCTCAGCGGCTTGTTGAGCAGCCCCACCGCGCCCATCCGGCGGGCGCGGCACCGCTCCTCTTCCGTCTCCGTCGTGATCACCTGGACCGGGATGTGCCGCGCCTGGAGATCGCGCTTCAGGCAGTCGAGCACGCGCCACCCGTCGATGTCGGGCAGGTTGATGTCCAGCGTGATCGCCAGCGGCCTGAGCTCGCGCACGAGCGAGAGCCCGGTCGCGCCGCGGACCGCGACGACCGCCTTGAAGCCGTGCTCTCGCGCGACGTCCACCAGGAACCGGGCAAAGACCGTGTCGTTCTCCACGATCAGGAGCGCGCGATCGCCCGGGCGTACGCTCTCGCTGTCGTCGATGATCTGCGTGTCCGCCCCCGTGATCATGCGATCCGACGGCCGGCTGCTGTGGACGGGCTCCTCGAGGACCGGCGGGGCGTCGAGGACGTGCGCCGGTGGCCGCCGCGCCGCCCGCACGGGCCGGTACGTGCGCGGCAGGTAGAGGGTGAACGTGCTCCCGCGGCCCGGCGCGCTGACGAGCACGAGATCGCCGCCGAGCAGCCGCGCGATCTCCCGGCTGATCGCGAGCCCGAGCCCGGTGCCCCCGTACTTCCGGCTCGTGCTCCCGTCCGCCTGCTGGAACGCCTCGAAGATGATCTGCTGTTTGTCCGGCGCGATCCCGATGCCCGTGTCGTGGACGGAGAGGGCGATCACCGCGTCGGCCCGGCTGAGCACATCGTTCTCACGGCTCCATCCCTCGCGCGCCACTGTCACCTCCAGGACCACCCTGCCGCGCTCGGTGAACTTGAAGGCGTTGGAGAGCAGGTTCTTGAGCACCTGCTGCAGCCGCTTCGCGTCGGTGAGGATCGACCCCGGCAGGTCCTGCGAGAGCGCGAGCTCGAACTCGAGCTTCTTCGACTCGGCGACGTGCCGGAACGTCCGCTGCACGTAGTCCGAGAGGTCCTTGAAGCTGATCTCGCCGACGTCGACGACGACGGTGCCCGACTCGATCTTCGAGAGATCGAGGATGTCGTTGATGAGCGCCAGGAGGTCGGTGCCTGACGCGTGGATCGTCTTCGCGAACTCGACCTGCCGCGGGGTGAGGTTCTGGTCGTTGTTCCTGGAGAGCTGGTCCGAGAGGATAAGGAGGCTGTTCAGCGGGGTCCTGAGCTCATGGGACATGTTGGCCATGAACTCCGACTTGTATTTCGAGGTGAGGGCGAGCTGCCGCGCCTTCTCCTCGAGGGCCTGCCGGGCCTGCTCGACCTCGTGGTTCTTCCGCTCGACCTCGACGTTCTGCTCGGCGAGCAGCCGCGCCTTCTCGCCGAGCGCGGCGTTCGTCTCCTGGAGCTCCTCCTGCTGGCTCTGGAGCTCGCGCGCCAGCGACTGGGACTGCTTGAGCAGGTCCTCGGTGCGCATGTTGGCCTCGATCGTGTTGAGCACGATGCCGATCGACTCGGTGAGCTGATCGAGGAACGCCTGGTGCGTCGGGCTGAAGCGCTCGAGCGACGCGAGCTCGATGACGGCCTTCACCTGCCCCTCGAAGATCACGGGCATGACGATGATGTTCACCGGGGGCGCCTCGCCGAGGCCGCTCGTGATCGTGATGTAGTCGGGGGGCGCGTTGACGAGGAGGATCTTCTCCTTCTCGAGCGCGCACTGGCCGACGAGCCCCTCGCCGAGCTTGAACTGGTTGTCGACGTGCTTGCGCTCCTTGAACGCGTAGCTCGCGAGCAGCTTCAGGAAGGGCTCCTCCCGCGAGGAGTCCATCATGTAGAAGACGCCCTGCTGCGCCGAGACGACGGGGGCGAGCTCGGACAGGATGAGCCGGCCGACAGTGAGGAGGTCCTTCTGCCCCTGGAGCATGCGCGAGAACTTGGCGAGGTTGGTCTTGAGCCAGTCCTGCTCGCTGTTCTTCAGCGTCGTGTCCTTGAGGTTCCGGATCATCTCATTGATGTTGTCCTTCAGCGCCGCGACCTCGCCCTGCGCCTCGACCTTGATCGACCGGGTGAGATCGCCCTTGGTCACGGCGGTGGCGACCTCGGCGATCGCGCGCACCTGCGTGGTGAGGTTCGCCGCGAGCCGGTTCACGTTGTCGGTGAGGTCCTTCCAGGTGCCGGCGGCCCCGGGGACGCTCGCCTGCCCGCCGAGCTTGCCCTCGACGCCGACCTCGCGCGCCACCGTCGTCACCTGATCGGCGAACGTCGCGAGCGTCTCGATCATGCCGTTGATCGTGTCCGCGAGCGCGGCGACCTCGCCCTTCGCGTCGACGACCAGCTTGCGCTTGAGATCGCCGTTGGCGACCGCGGTCACCACCTTGGCGATGCCGCGCACCTGGTTCGTCAGGTTGCCGGCCATCGAGTTCACGTTGTCGGTGAGGTCCTTCCAGGTGCCGGCGACGCCGCGGACGTCGGCCTGTCCGCCGAGCTTGCCCTCGGTGCCTACCTCGCGCGCGACGCGGGTGACCTCCGAGGCGAAGGAGTTGAGCTGGTCGACCATCGTGTTGATGGTGTTCTTGAGCTCGAGGATCTCGCCCTTGACGTCGACGGTGATCTTCTTGGAGAGGTCGCCGTTGGCGACGGCGGTGGTGACGGCGGCGATGTTGCGCACCTGGGAGGTGAGGTTGCCGGCCATCGAGTTGACGGAGTCGGTGAGGTCCTTCCAGGTGCCGGCGACGCCGCGCACCTCGGCCTGTCCGCCGAGCTTGCCCTCGGTGCCTACCTCGCGCGCGACGCGCGTGACCTCGGAGGCGAACGAGCGGAGCTGATCGACCATCGTGTTGATGGTGTCCTTGAGCTCGAGGATCTCGCCGCGGACATCGACGGTGATCTTCTTGGAGAGGTCGCCGTTGGCGACGGCGGTGGTGACGGCGGCGATGTTGCGCACCTGGGCGGTGAGGTTGCCGGCCATCGAGTTGACGGAGTCGGTGAGGTCCTTCCAGGTGCCGGCGACGCCGGTCACCTCGGCCTGTCCGCCGAGCTTGCCCTCGGTGCCTACCTCGCGCGCGACGCGCGTCACCTGCGCCGCGAAGGCGCTCAGCTGGTCGACCATCGTGTTGATGGTGTTCTTGAGCTCGAGGATCTCGCCCTTGACGTCGACGGTGATCTTCTTGGAGAGGTCGCCGTTGGCGACGGCGGTGGTGACGGCGGCGATGTTGCGCACCTGGGCGGTGAGGTTGCCGGCCATCGAGTTGACGGAGTCGGTGAGGTCCTTCCAGGTGCCGGCGACGCCGCGCACCTCGGCCTGTCCGCCGAGCTTGCCCTCGGTGCCTACCTCGCGCGCGACGCGCGTGACCTCCGAGGCGAAGGAGTTGAGCTGATCGACCATCGTGTTGATGGTGTTCTTGAGCTCGAGGATCTCGCCCTTGACGTCGACGGTGATCTTCTTCGAGAGATCCCCTGTGGCGACGGCGGTGGTGACGGTGGCGATGTTGCGCACCTGGGCGGTGAGGTTGCCGGCCATCGAGTTGACGGAGTCGGTGAGGTCCTTCCAGGTGCCGGCGACGCCGCGGACGTCGGCCTGCCCGCCGAGCTTGCCCTCGGTGCCTACCTCGCGCGCGACGCGGGTGACCTCGGCGGCCAGCGAGCTCAGCTGATCGACCATCGTGTTGATGGTGTCCTTGAGCTCGAGGATCTCGCCCTTGACGTCGACGGTGATCTTCTTCGAGAGATCCCCCTTCGCGACGGCGGTGGTGACGGTGGCGATGTTGCGCACCTGGGCGGTGAGGTTCGACGCCATCGAGTTGACGGAGTCGGTGAGGTCCTTCCAGGTGCCGGCGACGCCGCGGACGTCGGCCTGCCCGCCGAGCTTGCCCTCGGTGCCTACCTCGCGCGCGACGCGCGTGACCTCCGAGGCGAAGGAGTTGAGCTGATCGACCATCGTGTTGATGGTGTTCTTGAGCTCGAGGATCTCGCCCTTGACGTCGACGGTGATCTTCTTGGAGAGGTCGCCGTTGGCGACGGCGGTGGTGACGGCGGCGATGTTGCGCACCTGGGCGGTGAGGTTGCCGGCCATCGAGTTGACGGAGTCGGTGAGGTCCTTCCAGGTGCCGGCGACGCCCTTCACCTCGGCCTGTCCGCCGAGCTTGCCCTCGGTGCCTACCTCGCGCGCGACGCGCGTGACCTCGGAGGCGAACGAGCGGAGCTGATCGACCATCGTGTTGATGGTGTCCTTGAGCTCGAGGATCTCGCCCTTGACGTCGACGGTGATCTTCTTGGAGAGATCCCCTGTGGCGACGGCGGTGGTGACGGCGGCGATGTTGCGCACCTGGGCGGTGAGGTTGCCGGCCATCGAGTTGACGGAGTCGGTGAGGTCCTTCCAGGTGCCGGCGACGCCCTTCACCTCGGCCTGCCCGCCGAGCTTGCCCTCGGTGCCTACCTCGCGCACGACGCGGGTGACCTCCGAGGCGAAGGAGCCGAGCTGTTCGACCATCGTGTTGACGGTCTTGGCCGTCCGGAAGAACTCGCCGTCGAGCGGCCTGCCGTCGACCTCGAGGGCCATCATCTGCGAGAGGTCGCCCTTGGCGACGGCCCCGATGACGCGCGCCGTCTCGGCGGTGGGGTGGACGAGATCACCGATGAGCTCGTTCATGCACGCGATCTCGTCGGCCCACGCCCCGCTCACCTCGCCGATGAAGGCGCGCTGCGAGAGCTTGCCCTCCTTGCCCACCACGCGGCTCAGGCGGTGGAGCTCCTTCGCCATCTTCTCGTTGAGCTCGACGACGTCGTTGAACGTGTCGGCGAGCTTCCCGTCGACCCCGGACCAGTCGAAGGGCAACCGCACCGAGAAATCGCCCTTCTTGAGCGCCGTCAGCGCCAGCAGCAGCGTCCGCCGGTCGAGCGCGTCGCCCTCGACCGGCGGCGCGACGCGGGCCCCATACCCCCCGGGGGCCTTCTTCTTCGCGCGCGCGGCGCCGTGCAGACTGTCCCCGGACGCGCCCTTCTTTCCCTTGCCGTTGCCAGCTCTCGCTTTGCGGGCCGCCTTGTCGAGGTCGCTTCGCTGCTCCATGCCGCTCTTCTCCTGGTCACGCCTGCAGGCGGTGCCGATCGGTTAAGGGAAACGAGGTGGCGCCCCGGATACGGCGGTACCCCGGAGCGCGGCGAGTGGCTCGACGGGGGCTTCGGCGTGATCCCGGGGTGCCCTGGCCCCGCCGCGAGGCGGCGAGAGGGCTGAGGGAGGAAAGGCCCTCTCGCCTGGAAGGCGGAGTCGTCGATTGGCTCGGGCAACTCGGGCAATCGCGGGACGCTCGCGCCGCCCAGGGGCGGGGCTCTCGCTGCCCGACCGAGAAGATTCCGTCGGGTCCCATCGATGTCAGGCTTCGGCGCACGGTGGCCGTGCGCGCCCGCACCCGCCGCGCGGCAGCATGAGTTCGTATACTACGCAGGCGCGCAGCCGGGCAAGCATCGCGCCCCGGGCGTCGCTCTTTGCTCGCCGCG
Organism: Sorangium sp. So ce1128; assembly: GCA_051717205.1. Classification (GTDB taxonomy): domain Bacteria; phylum Myxococcota_A; class Polyangia; order Polyangiales; family Polyangiaceae; genus Sorangium. The sequence continues at coordinate 9,773,642 of CP181432.1, read as the reverse complement.
TGCCGTGGGTCTGGTGCGCTGCGGCGGGCAGGCGCGCAGCCAGGTTGTCGGGGTGCGGTGCGGGCGCGTCGCGCGGGCCCTGGTCGGGTGTGCTGCGCGGGGGCCTTGTCGGGGTGTGCTGCGCGCGGGCCTTGTCGGGGGGTGCTCCCTCAGGCCACGTCGGCCTTGGGAGTCCGGCGCCGCGGCGGCAGGGCGCTCGCATTCTTTCGCGGCGTCACGATACAGTAACGCCCTGCCTCTCCCACCCTCTCGTGGACGCCCGACTCCATCGCGGTCCGCGTCGGCCTGAGCGGCGGCAGCCACCGCGACACGCTCGCGAGGCACGAGGGGCGCTCGGGGAAGGGCGAGTGACGGGGGAGCGGCCGCTCCGGGGCAGCCTCCGTCGCGGCGGGGAAGGGCGAGTGACGGGGGTGCGGCCGCTCGGGGGCGGCCTCCGTCGCCGCGTCGTGCGGTCGCTCCGCGCCCGCGTCGTGCGTCCGCTCCGGCGCGGCGTCGTGGGGCCGCTCCGCGCCCGCGTCATACGGCGGCCGGTCGGACAGCGAGCCGTGGGGCGGCCGCTCGGTGAGCGAGCCGTGGGGCGGCCGGTCGGACAGCCCGCCGTGAGGCGGCCGGTCGGACAGCCCGCCGTGAGGCGGCCGGTCGGACAGCCCGCCGTGAGGCGGCCGGTCGGACAGCCCGCCGTGAGGCGGCCGGTCGGACAGCCCGCCGTGAGGCGGCCGGTCGGACGGCGGGCCGTGCGGCGGCCGCTCGGTGGGCGAGCCGTGCGTCGCCTCGAACGCGGCGCCGCTCTGCGCAGGGTGCATGCCGGACGATGCGCGGCGCTTCGCCGTCGACGCGGCGATCCGCAGCCGGAGATCCTCGACGTGCCTCGCGAGCCGCTCGGTCTCCTCCGTGAGCCGCGTGAAATCATCGACCTGGCTTCTGCGCTCTGACATAAAACGAGTCCTTTGCTGCGTTTATCAGGCGGTCTCGATTCTCTGGCTGTCCTCGGTGCACATCACATGCCCAAGCGAGTAAAGGTCGGCTGAACGGAATGTGCTAGGCGGGATGATGCCCTTGTGTGGCGAATTGTCGCGGCGTGGCAACACTGCCTCCACCTTGTATTGAAGGCTTCCTGTGGCGGCCCGCGGGGCGCAGCGGGCGCAGGCCGGGAGGTGCGGAGGCGCCATGGGCGGCACGGCCTGTGCCATGGCGAGGGCGCACAAAGGATGGATGAGCCCGGCGCGCCCCACTGCGTCACGGATCTTCGGCGAGCCCGCGAGCACGTCAGGTATTCCGTGCCCCCCGCATCTGGAGGCGTACGGCGCTGATTGAAGGAGCAAATTCATGCAGAACTCGGTCTTCGAATCGCTTGGCGCCCGGCTGGGGGTCCCGACGGATGGCCTGTGGCAGTGGGTGATCGTCGCCGCGAGCGTTCCGGTCGGCCTCGGGCTCGCCCGGCTTGTCGTGCATGGGTTCCGGCGCGCCGGCTCGGTGATCGTGCGACGGACATCGACGCCGTGGGACGAAAAGACGCTGGACGCGGCAATCGGCCCCATGACTCTTTGTCTCGGTGTGGTGCTGACGGCTGGCCTCGCCAAGATGACGCCGGTCGGGCGGGAGATCGTGGCCGATCTGCGGTCGCTCCTCTCGGCGCTGTTCATCGCCGGGGTGGCGTGGCTCCTTATGCGCATCGTGGGGATCCTGACGGAGGTGCTGGACGCGCGCGCCCTGCGGCACCTCGAGGAGGGGAGCGAGTCGTCCCGCGGGCTCCGCACGCAGGCGCGCGTGCTGGAGCGGGTCGCGCGGGTGCTCATCGTGATCGTGGCGGGCGCGCTCGTGCTCCTGAACTTCGAGACCGTGCGGAACGTCGGTGTCTCGCTGCTGGCCTCGGCCGGCATCGCGGGCGTAGTGCTCGGCCTGGCGGCGCAGAAGCCCGTCGGCGCGATCCTCTCCGGCCTCCACATCCTGTTCACCCGCCCCATCGACCTCGGCGACAAGGTGGTGGTGGACGGGCAGTTCGGGACGATCGAGGAGATCCGGCTGACGCACGTGGTCATGAAGATCTGGGACGAGCGGCGGCTCATCATCCCGACCGCGCGGCTCCTGGACCAGTCGTTCGAGAACTGGACGAAGCACGGCTCGGAGAAGCTCGGCACCGTCGAGATCTACGTGGATTATCGGACGCCCGTGGACGCCCTGCGCCAGCATTTCGAGTCCATCCTCCCGAACAGCGAGCTCTGGGACAAGCGCGTGAAGGCCGTCCAGGTCACGAACGTTACAGAGCGCACTATCGAGGTGCGTTTTCTCGTTTCGGCCACCGATTCGGGGAAGCTGTTCGATCTGCGGTGCTGGGTGCGCGAGGAGATGCTCCGCTGGGTGCGGGAGCTCGAGGAAGGCCTTTTCTTGCCGCAGGAGCGCTTCACGCGGGCATCGCCCGTCGCCGAGGCGGTGGAGCGGCGTGGCGCTGCCTCGGGCCGCGCGCGGCGGGCTGGAGCGGTGGACGGGGTGGCCGATGTGGCGACGTGACGGAGCGCACCCGCTACGTGGCGGAACGCCACACCGCGACATCCAGGCGTGGCGCCCTGCAGGCGCGCTCATCCGTCGAGTCACCGTCCCGTAAACTCCCCGTCTCACGCGCGTCAACTCGATGATAGGACGGAGGCGCGGAGCAGGCCTTCACGCCTGTCCGCGCGCCGCTGACCCCGCCGCGAGCGCCGCGAGCGACGCGAGGGTGTGTGGGGCGCGCCACCGGGCGCAGGAAAGCGGCACGTGCTTTGCAATAAAGCATGGAAAGATCTGCGAAAAATGCCCGTCAGCCGTGATCGTGCGACGAGGTTCTCGCCACGTCCCCGAGGGGGAGAGGGGTCGGTGGCAGGTCGGAACTGCCCTTGCCGGCTATGCGCAGCTGCCTGCGCGGGAACCCAGGAGCGACACGCCATGAATTGGGTCATCAAGATCACGCGGATTGGCGGTATCGAGGTCGTTGCGCACGCGGCGTTCGGCTTGCTCATCCCGCTCGGCGCGCTCCAGTGGGGCGCGCGGCACGGCGGGAGCGGCGCGATCTTCGGCTGCGCCCTCGGCGCGGCGCTGCTCGTGTGCGTGGCGCTGCAAGCGCTCGTGCAAGGCGTCGTGGCGCGGCAGGTCGGCCTCCGGCTGAGCGAGGTCGTGCTCTCGCCGATCGGCGCTGTCGCGCGCCGCGCGCGGCCGGTCGTCGGGTGGGCGCAGAGCGGGGCGCTCGGCCTCGCCGCGAACTTCGCCGTCGCGGTGCTGTTCTTCGTGGCCGTCGGCGCGCAGCACGGGGCGAGCGAGCTCCGGTGGGCCTCCGTGCTCCAGGCCGCGGAGGCGCCCTCGCGGGAGACGGCGGTCGTGTGGGTCGCCAGCGCGAACCTCGGGATCGCGATGCTCGGGCTCTTGCCCGCGCTGCCGCTCGAGGGGGGGCGCGTGCTGCGCGAGGCGCTGTTGCCGCTCACCGGCAGCTGGCTCGCGACGTCGATGGCGGCGACGCTCGGGCAGGTGATGGCGGCCGTGCTCTTCTTCATCGCGCTGTTCGGTGGGCAGCTCCTCGTTGCGGCGCTGTCGGCGATGCTCTTCCTGGGGGCGCGGCGGGAGTGGAGCGCGGCGCAGGTGGTGAGGGCGCCGGTCGAGGTGACCGAGGCGCGACCGCTCGAGGGCAGGGTGGTCCAGCTCTGGCCTGGCGAGCTCGTGGGCGACGCCGCGCGGCGGATCCTGGTGAGCCAGGAGCCCGACTTCCCGGTGGTCTACGAGGATCGTGTGATCGGGATCGTGACGCGCACGGACGTGATGCGCGCGCTGGCTGCCGGGGAGGAGGGGGCGTTCATCGCGTGGATCATGCGGTGCGACGTGCCACGGGTGGCGGCGGACGTGTCGCTCGACGAGGTCGGGTGGAAGATGGTGGAGAAGAACACGCCGGTGGTCGCGGTGTTCGACGGGGAGAGCTATCTCGGGCTCGTCAAGCACTCGGACATCGCGGGTGCGCTCACGCGCGGGCGCGGGGGGCGGCTGGGGAGGATTCACCTGGCGGCCCAGGCCGGGTAGGCGGGAGTGGCGCTCTTCTTTCTCTCTGCTTTCTCTCTGCAGGCGTGGGGCGGGCGTGCCGGGCAGCCCGGCCCGAGGGCTGGGTGTTCGTCGCGCGGGGCGGGGGCCCCGCCGAACTCGCATGTACCCTCAGTCCTCCGGCACGCCGGAGGACTGAGGGCAGTCTTGCTCAAGCACGGCCCGTCCCCCGCCCCGCGCGACGAACACCCAGCCCTCGGGCCTACCGTTCGCGAAAACGCTGGCCGTCGAGACGGCAAGCGCGGTGAGCAGGGCGACCTGCAGAGTGCCTCTCACGGGAAAGCGCTACTGAAGAAGCCTCGACAAGGCTGAAGACGTCTCGAGCAAGGCTGCGCGCCTCGACAAGGCTGAAGACGTCTCAGCAAGGCTGCGCGCCTCGACAAGGCTGAAGACGTCTCAGCAAGGCTGCGCGCCTCGACAAGGCTGAAGACGTCTCGAGCAAGGCTGCACGCCTCGAGTGAGACTCCGGGCGTCTCGGGCAAAGATTGTGGACGGCTCGAAAGCGAAACGCCCCGCCCCCGGGGAGGGGCGGGGCGTTCGTGGGGGACCGTCCGTGGAGGGCGGAGCCTCAATCGTTGCGCACGAAATTGAGCTTGAAGGAGACCACGAGCACGAGCGCGTCCTGACTGATGCGCCGCTTGCCCCAGGCGACCCCGATGTGAAGCCCCTCGATCGGCTCGAGGTTGGAGGGGAGACCTACGGTGTGCGTGAGCGTCTTCGTGAAGTTCCACTCAGGCTTCTTGTTCGCGAGCGCCGAGTTGACGGCCTTCATGATCGTGTGGTCGATGAGCGCGGGGATGCCACGGATGTCGGCCTCCTCGAGCTCGATGTTGAACGCGAGCACGTTCCCCTTGTTCCTCTCGATGATCTCAGGGGAAATCAGGACCTTGAGCTCATCGAGCTTGATGATGGGGTTCACGCCCGCGATCGACCACTTCAGCTCCGCAGGACAGTCGACACGCAGGCCCATGTCCTCGACCAAGGTGATCTCGGTCGCCTTGCCAAGGTAAAGCCAGCGGTCCGTCTTCTCATCATCGTCCAGATGGATCTTCACAGGGAGGAACTCGCCCAAGATCTGGGCGAGATCCTCCCGGGTGATAATGGCTTCGAGCCACACGTGCGGCGCCTCAGCTCAGGTGATGACCGCTCTCGCCGCCCTGTCGCCCGGAGCCCTCCAGGCCGTAGTGCGAGTTGCCGCTCTCGGACGAGGAGACCGCGCCCTTCACCGCGTCGACCGCGCCGCCGACCTTGCTCTGGACCTGGCGCTCGGCCTGCTCGACCCCCTGGGCCGCCTGGCGCTTCAGGCCGTCGAGGCGGGTGAGGATCTCGCGGCGCAGCGCCGGGCCGGACGTCGGCGAGAGCAGCGCGGCCACGCCGGCGCCCACCGCGATGCCAGCGCCGAAGAACGCGAGCGTCGTGAGCGGGCTCCGCCTGCGCGCCAGCCCGACCCAGCCGAGCACGTCGTCGAAGCCGATCGCCCCGATGGTCGCGGCGATCCCCGCGACCGCCTTCGCGACGTCGAACGCCGTCGTCTTGGCGGTCGTCGCGGCAGCCGTCGCGGCAGCGCCCGCGCCGACGGCAGCCGACTCGCACACACCCTTTGCAGCCCCCATCGCGTCATTCAGTCGGTTCGTCATGGCTCTTGTCTCCTTGTGACGGACATGACGTCCGCCGGTTCGTGACCGGATACATTGCAGGCCCCGGACCAACCCCCCAGATCGCGCTGCACGGCCCGCTTGCCCCCGGATGAATCCCCCCACCGCCGTGGCGGATGCGTGACGAAATGTCACATCTGTCGTGACGCGCCTCGGGGCAACGCGTGCACAACGCCGACCGCCCCCGCCCCATGCGCCTCCGCCGGACGCTCCGCCGCACGCGTGCGCACGCGTGCCGCTGCCGGACGCCCCGCCGCACGCGCGCCGCCGGAGCTGCGCTGTGCGCGCATCGCCACCGGACGCTGTGTCCGAGCGCGCATCGCCACCGGACGCTGTGTCGCCGCCGGAAGCTGTGTCGCCGCGGGAGGCTGTGTGGAGGATGCGTCGCCGCGGGAGGCTCTGTCGCGCGCGGTGCCGTCAGAAACGGAACAGGCGTTACCCTTGGGGAGGCATAGCGGACCGCGGTCCCTCCGAGGACCCACGTTTGCCGAGCGGGGCGCGCCCGCACAGGAGACGGGCCCAGATCGGCGTTTTCGGCGCGCAGGCGTACGGAAGGACGCCGAGCACCGAAAACGTCGAGGTGGGCCCGTATCCGCAGCGGGCGCGCCCTGCTCAACGGGGGGAGTGGACTACGCCGATTAGCACGACGTCGACCCGGCGATCGTAACCGTAGGAGTACATGGGCTGATTGCCGACCGCCTCGGAGGCGCCCGTCGCGCGCGTCGAGATGCGATCCGCCGAGATGCCCTCCTTCACGAGGATCTCCTTCACCCGCGTGGCGCGGCGCAGCGAGAGATCCTGGTTGTACGCCTGCTTGCCGCGCGGGTCGGCCCGGCCGACGAGCTCGATCCTCACGTCCTTGAGGGTGGACGAGAGCAGGCAGTCGACCACCGCACGGAGCTCCAGCTGCTCCTGCGGCAGCGGCTCGGCCGAGTCGAAGGCGAAGTTCGTCTTGGGCAGCCGGCAGACATCGGCGATGTCCGCGCCCAGGGTGAGCCCGATGAACCGATCCTCGCCTTCCCGCAGATCAGGCCACTCCACCTTGTAGACACCATCAGGGCCCGGGTTGGGCATCCTGGGCTCCGCATTCCGCGCCTGCTCCGGCGCCGGTGCTGCGGCGCACGCAGAGAGGAGCGAGAGCGCCAGCGCGCCCACGAAGAACCCGGGCAGTTTGAGCATGGACATGATGAAACACCCTCCTTTCGAGGTCCGCGGCGCGACAAGAGCGACATGACGCCAGCGGACAACGGGCAGTGACTTCCCGTACCGCCGTCACCGGCGCTCGCTTCGCTTCAAGCCACCTGTCGTACCAGGGGTGTCTCGATATGAATCAAAGTCCATGCCTGGCCGGTGGCGGCCTGGAAGCCGCCACGCCGCCGCCGGCGCGGCTCAGGCCGCACGTGCGGCGCGGCAGGTCGCGGCAGGTCAGCCGGGGGCCGAGGGCTCCCTGGCCTCGAGCTTCGGCCAGGTGAACCGGAAGGTGGCGCCGGCGCCGAGCGAGGACTCGACCCACGCGCGCCCACCCTTGCTCTGGACGATCTTCTGCACGACCGACAGCCCGATGCCCGTGCCCTCGACCTTGTCGCGCGCCTTCAGCGTCTGGAAGATGCCCCAGATGCGGTCGTGGTACTCGGGCGCGATGCCCGAGCCGTTGTCCGAGACCGAGAACTCCCAGAACGGGCCGGCGTCGCGCGTGCTGATCCGGACCTCCGGATCGGTGCGCCCGGCGTGCTTCAGCGCGTTGCTGATGAGGTTCAGGAACGTCTGCTGGAGCGGCGCGCGCTCGGTGACGAGGACGGGCATGTCCGGGGCGATCTCCACGCGCGTCTCCGGCGGGGGCGCGAGCAGCTCGACGATCTCCCGGAGGAGCTTGCCGACGTCGATCGACTCGGGCTTCTCGCGGACGCGCCCCGCGCGCGAGTAGCTGAGGATGCCGTCGATCAGGTTCTCGAGCCGGTGGACGCGCCCGCGGAGCAGGTCGAGCTGCTTCCGGCTCTCCTCCGTCATCTTGTCGTTCAGGTCCTCCTCGATCCACTGCGAGAGGTTCGCGATGCCGCGCAGCGGCGCCTTGAGGTCGTGGCTCGTGACGTACGCGAACTGATCGAGCTCCTTGTTGCTGCGCTCGAGCGCCTGGACGAGCCGCTGCCGCTCCTCCTCGGCGCGCTTCTGATCGTCGATGTCCGTGTACGTGCCGAACCAGCGGACGATGCGCCCGGACCCGTCCCGCGCGGCGACCGCCCGGCCGATGAACCAGCGGTAGGCGCCGTCGGCGCGCCGGAGCCGACATTGGTTCTCGTACGGCTCGCCGGTGCGGAGCGCGTGCCGCCAGGTCTCGAGCGCCCGCTCGTGCTCCTCGGGGTGGATGGGCCGGCTCCAGCCCTCGCCGCCCGTGTCCTCGGGGCTGAGCCCGGTGTAGTCGTACCAGCGCTGGTTGAAGTACTCGTGGTGGCCGTCCGGGCGGTTCGTCCACACGAGCTGCGGCATCGTCTCGGCGAGCAGACGGAACTGCGCCTCGCTGTGCTTCAGCTCCTCCGCGAGCGTCTCGACCTCCTTGCGCACGGTGACCTCGCGCTCGAAGAGGAGCGCGTTGTCGACGCTGAGGGCCGCGCGCCGCGCGAGCTCCTCGGCGAACTGCACGTCCGCCTTCGAGTAGCGCCGCCCCGACTCCGCATGCACGAGCGTCATGGCGCCGAGGACCCGGCCGCGCGCCGCCAGCGGCACGACCATGGCCGAGCGGAGGCCGAGCGCGCGGGCCAGCCGCAGGTGCTCCTCGTCCCGGCCGATCGCGACGAGCAGGTCGTCCGTGATCTCGGGGACCCACTCGGTCTCGCCGGTCCGGAGCACGTTCGGCACGCCGGTCTTCGACGCGGGCTCGACCGGGTAGCGCTCCTCGAGCTGCTGGACGAACGCCACCTTCTCGGGATCGGTGTGCTGGACGGCGACGCGCTGGATCACGCCGTCCTGCGCCTGGATGTCCACCGCGCACCAGTCGGCGAGGAGCGGGACGACCAGCCGGGCGAGCTGCCCGAGCGTCTCGCGGAAGTCGAGCGAGGACGAGAGGATCTCGCCCGCGCCCGCGAGGAGGCTGACGTTCGCCTCGGCGCGCTTGCGCTCGCTGATGTCGAGCACGTAGGTGAGGTTGCGCCGCTGCGTCTCGATCCGGGCGGAGCCGACGAGGACCGACACGCGCTTGCCGTCCTTGCGGATGTACTCCTTCTCGAACTGCTTCGTGACGCCGTGGGCGCTCAGCTCGTTCACCGCGTCGCGGTGGACGTGCTCGTACTCCGGCGGGGAGAGCTGCTGCCAGCTGAGCGCCCCAGTCTTGAGGTCCTCGCGGGTGTAGCCGACCATCGTGAGGAAGCAGTCGTTCGCCTCGATCACGCGCCCTTCGTAGTCGCTGAAGAGCAGGCCCATCATGCTCGTGTCCATGATGCGCCGGAACACCTCGTCGCTCGCCTGGCGCTCGAGCTGACGGAGCGCCGCCTCCTGCCGCTTGATCTGCTCGGCCCTGCGGTGCAGCTCGACGAAGACGGCCACCTTGGCGCGGAGGATGTCGGGATTGAACGGCTTGACGACATAATCGACCGCGCCCTGCGCGTAGCCGCGATACAGCCGATCTTCGTCCTCCGGCAGCCCCGAGATGAAGATAATCGGCGTGTGCCGCGCCTGATCGAGCCCTCTCACGCGGGCGGCCGTCTCGAAGCCGTCGATACCGCGCATCTTCACGTCCATGAGGATCAGCGCGAACTCCTCGCGGGTGAGGTGCTCCAGCGCCTCCTCGCCCGATTGCGCGGTGACCAGCCGCTGGCGCAGCGGATCGAGCACGGCCTCCAGGGCCAGGAGATTCGGGCGATGATCGTCGACGAGCAGAATGCTCGCGACGGGCTCGGATGAAGCGGCGGGGACAGGAGCGCCAGGCTGGAGCGGAGCCTTCGCGTGCTGCGGGCCCAGTCCTGGCTTTCGGTCGAGCATAACGATGACGGTTAACGGCGCCCGGACCGTCTGGCAAGCGAAAGCGGCGCTCGCGCGGCGGGGGCCATTCTCCAGCTTCCCGCGGGTCGTCTCCGTAGCCGCGCGGGGCCGGGCTCCCCGCGCCACGCAGTGGCGATCCGTCTCGCGTGGCGAACGGAGGCGGCTGTCGCGCGCGTCGGGCCGCGGCGCGGCCGCCGGTCGCTCCTCGCTGGCATGGGGCCTGCTGGATGCGTGGGTGAGGGTGCATGCATGCGATTCGGACTCAAGCTGGCCTTACTCGTCGGAGCGCTCGCCGGCGCGCTGCCATCGTCGTCGGCGAAGGCGTCCGACGGCGCAGGGCTCTTCGCCCTGCCGCCGAGGCGGCTCGAGGCGGCAGAGCGCGCGGCGATGCCGGCTCCGGAGCCGCCCGGAACGTCCGGGAAGACGGTCATGGCGCTCATCGAGCGCGCGGTGATGGCCACGATGGCCCCGACGCCGGCGGAGATGCGTGTGGCGCCCCTTGTGAGCCGAGGTGGCGGTGGTGGGCTCCGTCTCGTCCTTCCTGTGTGCGAGGACGGCTGTTCGCACTACGCGACGCGCGGAGTCCTGCTCGTCACGCCGAAGACGCCCGACTCGCCGATGGCCTGGCTCGCCGCGGTGGGCAACCGCGGCGCGCGACCGACCGAGGGCCCCCCCGGCCTCTCCGCCCTCCGGGAAGAGGCGCGCAGCGCGCGCGCGAAGGTGCCTCAGGAAGAGGAGAGCGCGCTGCCCGAGTAGGCGCGCCGTCGCGCCGAGCGGGGGAGAGCGCGCCGGGAGACCGACTGTGAGCGCGACGGCCGCCGAGCTGGCCTGGTGGTGAGAGGTCGAGTCAGCGCAGGAAGGATGTCGCGCGACCGCGGCCGGTGGAACACCACGTTTCGGGAGATCGGCGCTGGAGCGCGCCGCGGCTCACGGCGGGACAGCGGCCGACGCGACCGCCTCGCGCAGGGCGCGGAACATCGCTGCGAGCTTCTCCGGCTGGTAGCTGGCGTTCAGCCCGCTCGGGTTCGGCAGCACCCAGATCCTCGTCGCGCCGATCGTCTCGGGCTGCGGGCCGGGCGCGGCCTGGGGCCGCCCGAAAGCGCTCCGGTAGGCGCCGATCCCGAGTACGGCGAGGAAGCGGGGGCGGTACTGCCGCACCCTGGCGGCGAGCCGCACCCCGCCCGCGGCGAGCTCCTCGGGCGACAGCTCATCGGCCGACGCGGTCGCTCGCTCGACCACGTTGGTGATCCCGTATCCCAGCTTCAGCAGCTCGCGCTCCTCGGCGGGAGAGAGCACGCGATCGGTGAAGCCGCCGGCGTGCAGCGCCGGCCAGAACCGGTTACCGGGGCGGGCGAAGTTGTGGCCGACGGCGGCGGTGTAGAGGCCAGGGTTGATGCCGCAGAAAAGGACGCGGAGGTCGGGCGCGATGACGTCTGGCACCGTCTTGCCAGCGGCGGCGAGGAGCTCTTCTTTCGTGGGTCGGCGAGGGGTGGGCACGGGCTTCAGGGCGCGCGCGATGCGCCGCGCGCCGCAGCTTACGACGGCGTCAGCGGGGGATGAGCGCGCCTGTCATGCGGTGGAGGTAGATCGACCCTGGACGGGGGCGTGACAGCAGATACCGTCGTGATTTCCCCTATGCTGGCGCGCGCGCTCGGTCTGCTCACGGCTCTCGCCGCGTCCGCCTGCGCGCTCGCGCCCGAGCCGAGCCGCTCGAGCGTCGCCGTCGCGTCGGCTCGGCCGGCGCGCGCGCGTGTGTCAAGCGTGTCGGGCGCGGCGAGCGGGTGGGGCGCGTTGGGCGCGGCCGGCGTGGCCCGAGGGGGGGCTCGTTACATCCAGGGGATCGGGGACGGGGCGTTCCGGGTGACGCACGACGAGACGGCCTCGGCCGTCGTCCATCGCGTCGTCGCCGGCGGCGCGCGGCTCGATCTCGGCGGCGGCGGGCGCGTCGTCGCGGCGGCGTGGGAGCCCGAGCTGTGGGCGGCGGGCGATCCGATCCTTGGATCGCTCGCGATCGCGCCCCACCTCGGCGGGGGCTTCCTGCACTGGAGCCGCGGCAGGGCGTTCCGCTCGCGCGGCTTCACGGGGCCGCTCGCGGAGGTGGCGCTCGGCGGCGGCGCGCGCGCCGTGCGGGGCGCCCGGAACGGGCTCCAGGGCGTCGTGGTGCTCACCGAGCAGGGGCCACGGGTGGTCTTGCCCGGGGAGGATCGCGGCCGGGCGCTCGAGACACCGGGGGTCCACGATGTCGCTGCGCTGGACGCGGCGCGCGCGGTGCGCCTCGACGTCTTCGGCCGCGCCGCGACGACGGCGGACGGCGGCAGGACGTGGATCGGCGTCGGCCGGCGGCTCGGGCTCGCTTCGCGCGGCATCGGCGTCGCGCCGGACGCGCTGTCGCTCGACACGGCGCTCGGGCGCGTGGCCGTCCTGCCGGACGGCTCGCTGGGCCGCCCTGACGGCGACCTCGGCGCGATGACGTCCGCGGGCGGGTCGTTCCAGCTGCGCTTCGCGGGCTCCCGCGCCGGCGAGCGCGAGGAGCAGGCGGCGCGCGAGATGGCGCTGCTCGCCGCGGCCGTGGCCGCGGGCGCGCTCCTGCCCGACGGGACAGCGCTCGGGGTGCTCGAGCACGGCGTGGCGCGGATCGACGCGCGGACGGGCGAGACGCGCGAGCGGTTCGCCGCCTGGTTCCCGGACGGGCTGGGATGCGCGCCGATGCGCGCCGAGGACGGGCTGCTCTTCCTCTGCGCGTGGGACGACTACGAGGGCTACGGCAGCTATGTCCTGCGCTCCGAGCGCGGCGAGCCGCCGCGGCTGGAGCGCGCCTTCAGCGGCGAGGGGTTCTTCGTGGCCGACGACGGCGGCGCGCTCGGCTTCGTCGGCGGCTGCGCGCTGTCTCCGCGGCTCGTCACGGACGAGGATCGCGATCGCCGCTTCGGCGAGGTCGTGGTTGACCCGAGGATCTGCGTGCGTCGCGGTCCGGGCGCGTGGGTCGAGCACGCGATCGAGGTAGGCCACGGGCAGGCGCTCGTCGGCTGGGCGCCGCGCCGGGACGGGAGCGCTGTCGCGCTGCTGCGGGGCGAGCGCGACGCGCTGCCGCTGCCTGTCGGCGCGCCGCGGGGCCGCGACGAGGGGGGCGCGCGGGTCGTGCGGCTGCCGGGGCACCTCCCCGGCTGGTACTGGACGCCGCCGCCGCGCGACGCGTCGCGGGTGCTCGTCGACCGGCGTTTCCGCGCGCGCGAGGACGGCGGAGTCGATGGATGGCTTTCGTCGATCGAGTGGCCCGATCCGATCGGGCAGGCGAGCCTGGGGGTGACGATCGCGTGGGACGGGGAGGTCGCGCTCCACGCGCTGCCGCCGGAGCCGGCGGGGATGGTGGTGACCGGCGATCACGGCGTGCTCGTCACGCGGGGCGCGGAGCTCTACGAGACGCTCGATCACGGCCGGACGTGGCGCTCTGCCGGGCGCTCACCGGTTCCGCCGTCGTCGTTCCAGGGCGCCTGCTCCGCGCTCGGCTGCGCGCTGACCGGCGTGGTGCGCCTCGGCTGGGGCGCGGGCGAGCTGTCCCCGGCGATCGCCGCGGCGCCGGTCGCGGGAGCGGCGCCCGGGAGCGGGAGCGGTCGTCCGCCGGCGCTTCCGGCCGAGGTGCCGGCGCTGCTGTGCGCGCCGGTCGGCCTGCCGGCGCCGCTCCCGGGCGCCGTCCCCGCGGCGGGTGCGGGGCGATGGACGGTGTCGACGTCGTATGGGGACACGATCGACATCGTCGCGGAGGCGGCGGCGCCTGGGCGCGACGGGCGGCCTGCAGAGGAGGCGACACCGCCGGACGGCGCGACGCCGGACACGGACGACGCCGCGACGGGGAAGGGCGCGGGCGCGACGGGGAAGGGCGCGGGCGCGACGGGGAAGGGCGACCCGAGGGCCGCGCCGCTTCGGACGCACAGCGCGCTGCTTCGGCCCCCGTTCGATCTGCGCGGCGACGTGCTGCGGCTGAACGCGACCGAGCTCGCGTTGAACAGCGGGCGCGGCGCGCGGCGCGCCGCCTCGGTGCCGCTGCTCGCCGCGGGTGGCGAGGTGGCGCTGCTCGTCCTCACCGAGGCGGGCGAGCTGCTGCTCGGGCCGGAGGGCGCGCGGGCGCTGCCGGCGTTCGAGCCGCGCCGGGGCTACGCGGACGGCGCGCTGGGCCGGGCGCCTGGTCTCCTGATCGAGCCTGGCCGCGCCCTCGTGCTCGGCGAGCTCCGGCGCCGCGCGGCCATCGAGGAGCACACGCCGGAGCCGCGGCGCCCCGCGCGCATCGTGGGGCTCGACCGCGAAGAGCTGCGCGGCAGGCCGATGGCGCTCGCCCGGCGCGACGACGGCGAGATCGGCGTGCTGGTGCTCGACGGCCGCGCGCCCGAGACCGCCGGTGTGGCGGTGCTCGACCGCGCCACGGGGACGGCGGGCGAGGTGGCGGCGCTCGCGCCGTGGTCGACGCTCACCGCCGCGAGCGACGCGCGCTGCCGCGCCATGGGGGGCGCGTGGCGCGCGCTCGTGGCGCTCGATCCGGAGGACGCGCTGCGCCTGGATCGACGGGCATTGCCGGCCGTCGCGCTCGGGGATCAGGGACTCGCGCTGGTGCGCTGGGGGCGGGAGCGCGTCTGCCTCGAAGCGCTGCACGTCGCGGTCGCCGACGCGCGGCGACGCGGCGAGGCCGCGGTCGACGCGGCGCTGATCGCGCGGTGGACGGCGCCGCGCGGGCAAGGCGGCGACACGTCGGCGCGCGGCGGGCCCGCTACCGGCGCTGCCGAAGGCGTGCTGCGGACGCCCACGATGGTGCAGCGGCTCGCGTGCTCCGTGAGCGCTGTGCAGGCGGAGTGAGGAGCACTGCCGGGTCCGGATCGAGGCGTCGCACCGCGCATGACGGCAGCGTTGCGGGGCGCGCGCTATCGCACGCAACGCGGCGAAGCGACGCAGGCGCGCTGCGCGAGGCGCGCTCGCCTCGACCTCGATGGTGACGCGCGGGGACGTCACGGCCCCGTGCGATGTGACGGCGGCACGAGGTGAGGGTAGACACCTCGTCCAGTCGCTGGATCGAGCTCGATCTTCTCGTGGCGGAACGTGCCCTCGAAGCCGGGCACCCTGATGTCATCGTGCTCCCAGGCGAGCTGCTGTCGCCGCGCGTCGTTCACCTCGTGCTCGGCTGCAGTCTGCTCCACGCGCCCATCGGGCAGACAGAGAAAGAGAGCGCCGTCGGCGTTCTGCTCCTCTTGCAAGAACTGAAACAGCCCGGTGCCAAAATTCCACTGAATGCATGTGCAGCCGATCCGGGATCGGGCACTCCAGCTCGGCCTCGCCGGCCTTCTCGGCCTCCGTGACGCGGGCCATGCCAGGGGCGCGCAAGATCTCGTAGACCGTATCTCCCTTTGCTCTCCTGAGCCGGATCAGCTCGGCGATGCGCTGCTTGAACGCGTCGGATTGCATCCCCTTGCTCACGTCGCCAGCAGGTCGTCGAGATAGTCGATCTCCTTGGCGAGCTCGACGAGGGTGGTGTTGAAGGTGGGCATCACGAGTCCAGCGGGCGTCCGCTTCATCTCGACCACGGAGGAGCGCTCGCGAGATGGATCAAGCCGGAACTCGTAGCCCGAGATGTCGTCCAGATCGAGGTAGTCCTGAGTCGTCGTCCTTCAATCCGAACGCGAGCATGTCCAGGAATCGGAAGGTCGGCTTCGTGAGATCGAGCCATCGACCCGAGTTCACCCCTGGTCGGAACGCTTCTATTGTGCTGCGCCGGGCAGCCGCTTGATAGAGCTGCATGAACCCGGTGCGAGACGCGGGGATGTAGATTGGATCGTAAGGTCCGAACTCTTTCGAGGCGCGCCACATCCTCGGCCGTGAGCTCGCAGGTGACGGGAGCCTGCCCGTCTCCGAGCCGCTGCGCCATCCACGCCTCGGCCGCCGCGAGCTCTGGCCCCGGCGGCGGCTCGAGATCCCCCGGCATCGCCACCAGGCCCCAGAGCAGCGACGCCAGGTAGCTCTTGCCGCTGTTGTTCGGTCCCGCGAACACCATCAGTGGCCGGACGTCCACCTCCGCACGCTCGATCTTCCCGAGCCCTTCGACCGTGAGCCTCCAGCGCGGCTTCACGGGCGCTTCATGTCAGCTCTGCCCACCGGCAGCAACCCCAGCCGCCACACCGGGCGGCGCAGAACGGCTACACTCTCGCCTCCCGAGGCTCGCGATGACCACCCCGAATCCGCTCGCCAGAAAGCTCCAGATCAAGCCCGATAGCCGCCTCCTGCTCCTCGGCGCGCCCGACGGCTTCGCCGCCGTGCTCGAGCCGCTGCCCGAGAGGGTCACCATCGCCACGGCCGCCCGCGGGCAGTTCGATGTGGTCCACCTCTTCGTGCGCCAGGCGAAGGACCTGGAGAAGAACGCGCCGCGGGCCATCGGCGCCGTCCGCGACGGCGGCGTCCTCTGGATCTCCTATCCGAAGCGGTCCTCGGGGGTGGAGACCGACCTCACGCGCGACGTGGGCTGGCAGGCGGTCGTGGACGCGGGATGGGGCGGCGTCGCGCAGGTAGCGATCGACGAGACCTGGTCCGCGCTGCGCTTCAAGCCCGAGGCCGCCGTGAAGCGCAAGCCCGACTCGGCCGCCGCCCCGAAGCCGAGGACGGCCGCGGCGGTCACCACGCCCGAGGACCTCGCCGAGGCGCTCCGGAGCCACGGGGCCGCGCGCGCCGCCTGGGATGCGCTGTCGCCGTCGCACCGCAAGGAGTACGTGCGCTGGATCGAGGAGGCGAAGACGGCCGCCACGCGCGCGCGACGCGTCGAGAAGAGCGTCGAGATGACGGCCGCCGGCGTGAAGGACAGGAACGAGAAGTACCGACGTTGAGCGCCCCCTCGCGATCGCGCCGAGGCCGGCGCGGGCCGGAACCCGCGCGCCAGCGGCCGGACATCGTGGCATCCCTTCTCGCCGTGCCCCGCTTCCCGACCCTCGCCGCGCGCGCCCCGAGCGCGCTCTCCCGCGCGCTCGGCCACCTGTCGCTCCTCGTCGCGCCGGCGCTCGCGGCCTGCGGGGCGGCCGAGCCGGCGCCCGCGCTCTCCGGCGCGACCGAGCCGCCTCACGGCGCGCGCGCCCTCGCTCCTCTCGTCGCGCCCGTCGCGCTCGGCCCTGCCCGGTACGTCGCGCAGCCGGCGCCGGGCCTCGTCGAGCGCGTGGTCGTCGACGGCCGCGAGGTCGACAGGGTGGTCCTCAACGGCCGGCGCGCCGAGCTGCACGGCCTGGAGCGGATCGCCCCGCTCGGCGCCGAAAGCCCGGAGCTCGCCGGCGGCGCCGCGTTCCCCGCCTGGGCTCGGGCCAGCGTGCCGCCCGCGCCGGGCTACCTGTTCTGGAGCGGCAAGGAGATCTACGCAGCGGCCAGCTTCTCCGGGGAGCTCCGCAGGCTCGCCGCCCTGCCGGGCGACGTGGCCAGCGTGTTCCCATGGCTCGACGGCATCGGCCTGATCTCGTCGGCCGGGAGCTTCGCCATCCACGGCGCGAGCGGCGCGCTGCGGCCGCTCGGCCTGCCGTCGATCGTCGCGGCCGCCGCCGCCAGCGAGCGCCGCGCCCTCGGCCTCACCGTCTTCGGGCGCGCGCTCCTCACGGTCGACGCCGGCGCCTCGCACCGCGACATCACCGCGGAGCTCGGCGACGCGGCGTCGCTCGAGGTCCGCGGCGACGAGATCGTCGTCTCGCTGGCCCACGGCATCGAGCGCGCCATAGACCCGAGCGGCCGTGTCGGCGAGCCCCGCGCCCCGCGCGCGCAGCCGCCGGCGGACGTCGACCCGGGGTGGCTCCACCGCGCGCCCTTCGCTCAGCTCGCGGACGCCGTCGCCTCGGGCCTGCCGCTCTCCGACGGCGGGGCCGCGGTCGCCTCGGACGGCTTCGTCGGCCGCGTCGACCTCGCCACCGGGCGCGCTTCGTCCGGCGCGCCCCTGCCGCCCGGCAGCGGCGAATGCGCGCCGTTCCGCGCGGGCGACGCGCTGCTCGCCGTCTGCGCCGGCCCGGATCGCGCGAGCGTCGTGGACATCGCCAGCGGCGCGCGCGCGCCGCGGATCGAGCGCGCGTTCGAGCTCCGGCCCGGGGCCGAGCGGGACACCGATCACTTCGTCGGCGTCGATGGCGAGGCGCTCGGCTACCTCGGGCCGTGCGAGGGGCTGCCGCGGCCGCGGCTCGACCTCCGGGCTATCTCGCGCGGGGCGCTCGCCGGCGGCTCGACGCAGCAGAGCGCGGTGCTCTGCGTGCGCCGCGGGCCGGGCGCCTGGGTCGAGCATCGCCTCGACCCGGCGGACGCGACCGACGTGCTCGCCTGGATCCCGCGCCGCGGCGGGGGCGCGGTCGCCCTCGTTGCGCGCCCCGGCGCGTTCCTGCGCGACGCCGAGCGGGTCGAGGTGCGCGGCGCGCTGCGCGTCGTGCGGATCGCGCGGAGCGAGCCGCCGCTCGTCCTGCCCCAGCACGGCGACAGGCAGCCGGAGCTGCTCTCTCGCGCGCTCGCCGCGCTCGCGGACGGCACCGTCGAGGGCTGGCTCCCCGCGCAGGGCCACGCGGCCCGCCTCGCGCCGGTCACGATCGACGCGGCCGGCCGGCCGCGCCGCCACCCGCTGCCGCCGCGCGCGAGCTCGATCGAGGTGTCGGGGCCCTTCGCGCTCGTCGAGACCGAGGACGGCAGGCTCTTCGAGACGATCGATCGAGGTAAGCGGTGGTCGCCCGTCGCGCCGCCGCCGGGCAGCGCCGCCGCGCGCCTCGAGGGCTGCTCCGCGGTGGGCTGCCGCATCGGTCCGTTCCTCCGGATCGGGTGGGCGTCGGCCCCGCGCTCCGGCGCGCCGCCCGCCGCGCCCCCGCCCGACGCGGCCGCCGCGGGGCCGCCCGCCGGCCGCGCGCAGCGCGAGGCGCTCGTGCGGCCGGCGCCTCCGCCGCCGGTCGCGCGCCTCGCCTGCAGCTTCGCGGGGCCGCCCGCCGCCGCGCGCGTCCCGGAGTCGCACGGGTTCGGCGCCGTCGCCGCGCCGCCCCTGCGCGGCGCGAGCCCGCTGCGGCTCGGCACCCTCGGGCAGCTCACGCTGCCGTCCTCCAGCGCCGCGCTGCCGGCGCCGTTCGCCGACGCGGAGCTCGCCTGGATCGCCCCGCTCGATGTGGGCGCCGAGATCCGCCGCGCCGTCGTGCCGCTCGGGAGCGCCGGGCTCGCCCAGCTCGCGTACCGGCCGTACGAGGCGCAGGTCGGGCTCGTGATCGATCGAGAGGGGCGCGTGGCCCCCGTCGCGGTGGGCCCGAGGGAGGCGTGCCTCGCCGGCGTGCTGGACGCCGCGCTCGTGACGCGGCCGATCGGCGGCTGCGCCCCTCCGCGCTCGGTCGGCGTCGACCTCGGCGAACGCGCGATCTTCCTGAGCAGCCGGCACGACGGGCTCGCGGTGAGCGCGGTCGAGCTCCGCGAGGGCGCGCGGCGCGCGGCTCTGACGCGCGCGCACCTCGGGAGCGGCGGGCCAGCGCCGGCGCTCCGGGAGCTCCACGTGCAGCGCGCCGCGCGCGCGGCGCCGGCGAGAGCGCAGCAGGCGCACTTCGCCTACGGCGCCGGCGCGCGCGGGGGCGAGCCTGTCTTCGTGGCGGTCGCCGCGTCCGGCGGCGCGGTGCTCTCGCCGGTCGATCCGGAGCTCGGCACCCTGGGCCCGGAGGAAGCGCTCGCGCCGCTCGGCGAGCTCGGCGCGGGCAGCGCGCCGTCCTGCGCGCCGCGGCGCGGGGAGGCGCGCGTGGTGCTGCCGTTCGACTCCGAGATCGGCCTCGTGCCCGGCGCTCTGCCGGGGGTCATCGAGGCCGGGACGGCCGGCGTCGCGGTGATCCGCTGGTCGCGCGACCGCGCGTGCCTCGACGCCGTGGAGCTCAACGTGCGGGACGAGCGCTACGAGACCGATCTCGGCTTCTACGAGCCTCCCGGCACCGTGAAGAAGCTCGTCGCCCGCTTCGCGGGGCCAGCGCCCGCGGCCCCTTCCGGCGCGCCCGTGAGGGCCGCTCGCGGCGGGCCGAGCCCCGCTCCGCCGCTGCGGAGCGAGCCGGCGCAGGGAGCCGGCGGCGGCAAGCTCGTGCTCGTCCTGCACGGCCAGGAGGTGCGGCAGCCGGTGCGGTGCGAGGCGATCGGCCGTTGATGCGCGCGGCGACAGGTTGAACGGGGCCGCCCTGATCCGGGCGGCGCCCGCGGCGATGGGGCGGTTCGACCAGGAGCACGCTGCGGCGCGCTCCCGGATCGCTTACCATGCGCTGCGTGAGCCCGTGCGGACGGCGCCGGAAGCGCTGATCATGGAACGGCAAGGCGCCGCGCCGCTCGCCGTGCGCCGCGCGATCTTCGCCGCCGCCGCGATGACCTCCCGCGCGGGCGTCCTCGTCGCGCTCGGCGTCGTCAGCGGGTGCAGCGCCGCCCCGGAGCGCGCTCCGCGCCCCGCCCCGCCGCGGGCCGTTGCGCCCGCCGACCCGCCGCCGCTCTCTCCGGCGCGCTACGTCCTCACCGAGGGCGTCGGGGTCCTCTTCGACGCCGCCGGTCCCGGCGAGGGCTCGCCCGCGCCCCGGCCGGAGCCCGCGCTCTACGAGGGGCTTCGCGTGCGCCTCGACGGCGGCGTCGTGCTCGCCGCCGCGCCCGCTTCCGAGCCGCTCCGCGGGTTCAGGTCCCTCCCGGCGCGCCTCGGCGGCGGGTTCGTCCTGTGGTCCGAGGGCCGCGTCTACCGCGCCAGCGACTTCCTCGGCGCGCTCGCGCCGATCGCCGACGTCGGCGCCCCGGGCGGCGCGCGGCCGTACCTCGACGCGATCCTCCTGCGCACCGACCGCGGTCTCCTCGAGCTCGACCCGGCCACGCTGTCGCTCCGCCGCCACGGCGCCGCGGGCATCGCCGACGCCGTGGCGCTCGACGCCCGCCGTGCGGCGCGCCTCGATCTGCTCGGCCGCGCCTCGGTCACGCTCGACGGGGGCGCCACCTGGACCGACATCCTCGAGACGCGCGGGCTCGCCACGACGCTCCTCCAGGAGCGCGGCGACGCGATCGCGCTCCTCGGCCCCTCGGGTAGCCCCGCGCTCCACCTGACCGCCTCCGGCCTCTTGCTTGCGGAGCCCGCGCCGCCGCGCGACGGGCCGAGCCCCTCGCTCCACCTCCCGCCGGCGCCGGACCCGCTGCGCGACGCCGTCTCGAGCCGCGCGCTCGCCCCGGACGCTGTCGCGCTGGCCGCGGCGACCGGCGCGCTCCTCCCCGGCGGCAGGCTGCTCGCCGCGCGCGACGGCGGCCTCGCCCTCCTCGCCGCGGCGACCGCTCGGCCCATCGCCGAGGCGGAGATCGCGAACCTCGACCCGCGCTACGCGCGCTGCCAGCCGTTCCGTGCAGGCGAGGACGTCCTGCTCGCGTGCGCGCACGAGGCCGCCCACGTGCTGCGCCTCGAGGCGGCGCTCTCCGCGCCGCGGCTGGAGGCGACGTTCCCCGCCCGCAGCCGCGACCCCGATCCGCTCGCGACCTCGCGGGGGGCGTTCCTCGGCGACGATCGCGGCCGCCTCGCCTTCGCCGGTCGGTGCGGCAGCGCGCCGCCGGGGCTCCACGACTTCCCGGAGATCCCGGACGACGCCGCGCCGCCGGGAGGCGAGCGAGCGCCGTGGCCGCCCGCGCTGCCGCTGCCGCTGCCGGGCGAGCCGCGCTCCGGGGCGGCGCGCGCGGCGCGCGGCGAGCCGCCCGAGAATGGCGCCGCGCGCGCGTGCGTGCGCACCGGCGGCGGCCGCTGGGTCGAGCGCCGGATCGAGGGCGAGGACGCCCGCCGCCTGTACCGCTGGATCCCCGGCGAGCGCGGGGCCGTCACCGCGCTCGTGCTGGAGGCGCCGGAAGGTCCGCCGGTGCGGGCGACGGAACCGGGGGGCGAGGCGCCCAGTGGGCCGCCTCCCGCCTCCCGCGAGCGCGAGCGCGGCGCCGCCGCTCCCGAGGGCGTCCGCGTGATCCGCGTGCGCGAGCGCGACCCGGCGCTGGCCGGCGGCGTCTTCCCCGCGCTCGCCGACGACACCGCGTCCCCGCGCCTCATCGACACCGACTTCTGGGAGGACGACGACGGCGCCGTGCGCGGCTGGCTCCACCTGCCCGAAGCGGCCGACGGCGCCTCGCCGGCCGACGAGGCCCTGCCAGGGGCTGAGGCGCTCGCCCGACCCACGCCCGCCGCGCCGCAGCTCTCGCGTCGCCGCGGCGGCCGCACCGCCGGCCTGCGCATCGATCCGCGCGGCGGCGTCGCGGTCTTTCCGCTCCCCGCCGGCGTCACGCAGGTCGTCGCCGGCGGGCGGTTCGCGCTCGCGGCCACCGGCGACGACCCGCCTGCCTTCTTCGAGTCGACCGACGGCGGCCGCTCGTGGCGCCCTGTGAAGGGCCCTCCCGCTCGCCAGATCGAGCCTCCTCTCGACGAGGGCACCCCCTTCTCCTGCTCTCCGATCGGCTGCGCGATGGGCGATCAAGGGCTCGTCCGCCTCGGCTGGGGCGGCCCTCCGCCGCCGCCGCGAGGCGCGCCGCCGCCCTATGCCCCCGCCGCCGTCCCCGCGATCCGCGCCGCGCCCCCGCCGCTCGTCTCCTGCCGCCTCGACGACGACCTCTCGTCCTTCCCGCCGCCCCCGGCCGACCCCGCGCCGCGTCGCGCCCCCCGCACCGGGCCCGCGGCGCCGCGCGATCCCGCGGCAGGGCGGCTCCCCGGCGCCGCGCCTCCGCCCGTCACGCTCTGGACCGCCCCGTCGTCCCCCCTGGGCGCGCTCCGCGACGGCGTCTTCACGGCCAGCGTGCTCCCGCCGTTCGCGACCGCCGCGCCGCGCCGCCTGTCGCTCCGCGACAGATCGCTCGCCGCCGCCTCCGGCGATGCCGTCCCCGTGCTGCTCGCCCCCGGCGCAAAGGCGCCCGCGGATCTGCTGCTGCTCTTTCGCGAGGGCGGGCCGCGCGGCGAGACCGGGCCGCGCGGCCTCCGCGTGCGCGCCGGCGCCGCGCCGCCGGCGCTGCTGCCGTTCGACCATGCCGGCGCGATCGCCGCCGCGGCCGAGCTGCCGGGCGGCGATCTGCTCGCCTTCGACGCTGCCAGGCGGACCCTCCTCCTCGCCACGCCGCAGGCCACCCTCTCGATCGCCGGGCTCGCGCCGGTGCCCGACGTGGCGGGCGTCCGGCTCACCCTCGGCCGGCGGCTCGACGCGCCCGGCTTCGCCATCGTCGGCTACTCCGTCGTTTCAGGAGAGGTGCTCGCCGGGCCGCTCGACGTCGCCCGCGGTCAGGTCGGCCCGCTCGATCCGCTCGGCTCCCTCTCGTCGCTCGCCGAGATCGGCGCCGGCGGCTGCGGCGGCGCGCGGCTGTCGCACCGGTTCATCGCCGAGCTGCCCGCCACGCTGCGGGTGGCGTCGAGGGACGGGACGCCGCTGTTCGACGAGGACGTCCCCGCGGCGGCGCTGCTCGCCGGCGGCGGCGGCGCGCTGTGCGTCGAGGCGATCGAGCTGCGCGCCCCGGCCGGGGGCTCGCCGGGCCTCACCGCGGTCTTCGGCCCGGGCGGGACCGCTGCGCTCCGTGGCGGCGGCGCGCGGCTCCGCTGCGAGCTGCTGCCCGACCGGACCTGAGGAGAGCTCCCGCCGACCGGACCTGAGGAGAGCTCCCGCCGACCGGACCTGAAGAGGAGGAGACCCTGCCCGACGGGCCCTGGCGAGCGGCGTGTCCCCGGAGATTCCGCTCCGGCGGGGCTCTCGTGCTAGGGTCGCCCCCATGCCCGCCCTTCGATCCTTGGCCCTGCCGATCGCGGTGGCCGCGTCGATGCTCGGCCTGCTGACCGCGTGCTCCGAGCGGCCCACCACCTTCCCCGACCGCGACGGCGTCATCGCCGCCCAGGCCGAGTGGTGCGCCGCGCTCGCCAAGCTCCAGCGCGCCGGCGCTTCCTGGGAGCACATGAACGCGTGCAAGGCCGCCTACCCGACCTCGTCGCCGACCTACCTCCGCGCGATGACGAGCTGCTTCTCGCGCCGGATGGAGGCCGCCACCGAGAGCTCGCCGGATCGGAGCCAGATCATCCTGGAGTGTAACGACGAGGTGGCCGTCAACATCAACCCGGACGACCCGGCGGCGGCGCCCGTCCTCGAATCCCGCTGCGCGCGAATGCTCCGCTGCGAGCGCGTCCCCATCCCCACCTGCAAGGCCGCGTACGGCAAGCTCGAGTCGGCCCAGCGCGCGATGTTCTCGACCATCTACAACGCCACCGGTCGCTACGAGATCATCGACTGCTTCGACAACGCGAGCTGCACGGACAACGAGGAGGCCGGCCGCCAGGCCTGTTACAAGCCCACCTCCGACGCGCTGCTCTGGTTCCCGGACTGACCCTCCCCCCGCCGGGCGCCGGCGCCCGCCAGCGCGCCGCCGGCCCCTCGTACGCACCTCGTTTCCACGAAATCCCTGGTAGCGTGCTGCGCATGCGAACCGCCCGACCTCGACCCGGTCACCTGTCCCAGCTCGGCGCGCGGCGTCAGCGCGCCGAGCGATCTCACGCCCGCCCCGCCCACGCCGACGCCGGCGCGGCGCGCCGCCTCGACGGCGGCCGCCGGCTCCTGCTCGCGCGCGTAGTCGCCGCCGCGCTCGCCCTGCTCGGGGCGTGGCTGCCCGCGAGCGCCGCGCACGCGGCCGGCACCGTCACCATCGCCGATCGCTCCCCCAAGGAGGACGACGGCCGCTGGAAGCTCAAGATGACGATCAACTACGGAGGGACGCCACACCTCGCGCACATCCCGATGCTGTTCGCGTTCACGCCGACGGTGCACTACGAGCGCGCGCTCACCGACCAGTCGCCCGAGAAGCCGATCCTGAACAAGATCCCGCTCCAGAACCAGCAGGGGATCAACGAGAGCATGGACGTCGGCTTCTCCGACGGCAGCGGCAAGGTCTTCTCGATCACGAAGTTCGACTTCATCCTCCGCCGCGATCGGGGCTTCGAGGCCGGCGAGTACGACCTCGTCATCAAGCGCGCGAGCGACGGCGTGCAGATGGGCCAGAAGCAGAAGATCACCCTCCAGGGCGACAACGCGATCATCGATCGCCGCGCGATCGTCTTCACCGGCGAGAAGAAAAAGAAGGACGACAAGGGAGACAAGGCGGACAAGGCCGACGCCGAGGAGAGCGACGAGCCCGCCAAGGAGGCGGAGGGCGAGCCTGCGTCCGACGCCGCGGACGCGGAGCCGTCCTCCGCGGAGCTCCCGCCCGACGAGGCGCCGCCTCCGGTGTCGCCGAAGCAGGGCGGCTGCGGCTGCCGTCTCGCGCCCGACGAGGCCGCCGTGCCCTTCGCCCTGCCGCTCGTCGCGCTGGGCGCGGCGGTCGCGCTCGCCCGAAGGCGCCGCGGGCGCCGCGAGTAGCCGCGCCGTCTCGCTCGCGCGCGCCGCGCCGCCGCGCGACGCGGCGCGCGCCCCGCTGCCCCGCGCCGTGGCAGCCGGGGCGGACCGGCCTCGGCGAGGCGGCCTCTGTGCTGGACGTTGCGCGCGGACTCGGTCGATGGCGGTCGCACCTTGCGATCGCCCTTGCGGGGACCACCCGAGCGCGAAGAGAATCCCCGCCGACGCCGCCTGCCCACGACTCCCTCGCGGGCCCGCCGTCCCAATCCAATCGATGAGCTCCCTAGTCCCCGCCCACCAGCACCCCCTGCTGTACGCGCTCTTCGTGCGTGTCTGGCTCCATGAGCTCTCGCGTGCCGCCAAGGCGAAGGTGACGCTCGCCAGCGTGCCCGACGCGGCGCTCGACCGGCTCGCCGCGCTCGGCGTCGACTACGTGTACCTGATGGGCGTCTGGACGCTCGGCCAGGAGGGCCCGCGCCTCTCGCTGTCGCACCCCGACCTGCGCGCCGAGTACGACCGCGTGCTGCCGGACTGGACCGACGCCGACGTGGTCGGCTCCCCGTTCGCTGTCGCGCGCTACGAGGTCAACCCGGCTTTCGGCGGCGACGCCGCGCTCGCGGATCTGCGCCGGCGCCTCGCTTCGCGCGGCATCGGGCTCATCCTCGACTTCGTCCCCAACCACGTCGCGCGCGATCACCACTGGGTGAAGGAGAAGCCGGAGTGCTTCGTCGTCGGCGACGACGGCGCCCCGCTCAGCGGGCGCGATCCCTACATCCCGCCCTGGCCCGACACGGCCCAGCTCGACTACCGCCTCGCGGCCACGCGCGCCGCCTCGACCGAGGCGCTCCGCAGCATCGCCTCGCGCTGCGACGGCGTCCGCTGCGACATGGCGATGCTGGTGCTCGATGACGTCTTCCGGCGCACGTGGGCCAAGCGGCCGCCCACGGAGCGGAAGGCCGAGGCCACCGGCGAGTTCTGGGCCGAGGCGATCGACGCCGTACGCCGCGACCACCCGAGCTTCGTCTTCATCGGCGAGGCCTTCTGGGATCTCGAGTGGCGCCTCCAGATGCTCGGGTTCGACTATACCTTCGACAAGAGCCTTTACGATCGGCTGAGCCACGCCTCCGCGTCCTCGGTCCGCGGACACCTCGCGGCGACGCCCGACTACCAGCGGCGGAGCGTCCGGTTCATCGAGCACCACGACGAGCCGCGCATCGCGGCCGTGCTCCCGCCCGACCGGCGCCGGGCCGCGGAGTTCATCGCGGCGACGGTCCCCGGCATGCGGTTCATCCACCACGGCCAGCTCGAGGGCCGGACGGTGCGCGCCTCGCTGCACCTCGCGCGCGCCCCCGAGGAGCCGGTCGACCAGGCCTGCCTCGCCTTCCACGAGCGCCTGCTCACGGCCGTGCGCCGCCCCATCTTGCGCACCGGGAGCTTCGCCACGCTCACCCCGCGCGGCCCGGGCGCCGACGCGTTCGTCGCCTACCGGTGGGAGCCGCTCCCCGCCTGCGGCGCGCCCCGCAGCGCGGCGCCGCTCGTGGCGGTGGTCAACTTCGCCCCGTCGCGCAGCGGGTGCCGCATCCCGCTCGACATCGCCGGCGTCGCTGGCCGCAAGGTCCTGCTCGTCGACCTCATGACCGGCAACGAGCACCCGCGCGACGGCGACGAGCTCGTCGATCTGTCGCGCGGCCTCGGCGTCGAGCTCCCCGCGTACGGCCTCCACCTCTTCGAGATCCGGCGCTGAGGCGAGCGGCGCGCCCGGCTCGCCCCGCGTGCGGAGGTCGTCATGTATGATCCCGGCGCGGACGCGCCTTTCCGCCTCGTGACCATCCCCTTCAGCCACTTCTGCGAGAAGGCGCGGTGGGCGCTCGACCGCGCCGGCGTGCCGTACCGGGAGGAGGCTTATCTCCCGCTCGCCCACGCGCTCCCGGCGCGGCGCGCCGGCGGGCGCCGCTCCGTCCCGGTGTTCGTCTCGCGGGCGGGCGCGATCTGCGACTCGACCGACATCCTGCGCTACGCCGACGCGTGCGTCCCGTCGGAGCACGCGCTCTTCCCCGGCGAGCCCGACGCGCGCCGCGCCGAGGTCGAGGCGCTCGAGGCGCGCTTCGACCGAGAACTCGGCCCCGCGATCCGCCGCATCGCCTACTTCCACCTCCTGCCCGACGAGGAGGCCCTGTTCTCCGTGATGAGCCGGTCGCTCCGTGCGCTGGAGGGCGCCGGCGTGGCGCCGCCCTGGTGGTTCGGGCGCGGCACCTTCCGCGCCTACTTCCCTGTCGCGCGCGCACTGATGAGGCGCATGATGCGCATCGACGCCGCCGGCACCGAGCGCTCGCGGGGCAGGCTCCGCGCGGTCCTCGACGCGGTGAACGAGCGCCTGCGCGACGGGCGCCCGTTCCTCGTCGGCGACCGGTTCTCGGCCGCCGATCTCACGTTCGCCGCGCTCTCCGCGCCCCTGCTCGCGCCCGAGCACCACCCGGTGCCGTTCCCGCCGCCCGGCGAGCTGCCTGCCGGCCTGCGCGAGCTCATCGAGGCGTTCCGCGACGAGCCGGCGGGCGCGTTCGTCCGGCGTCTGTACCGCGACCAACGACACCACAAGGCCGGGCTCAACGCCGGCGGGTGACGCACGGCGCCGCCTGCACGCGCGCCGGCGGCGTGCAGGCGGCGGCGCGCGCCCGCAGGTTCACCCGCGCGCGAGCAGGTCCGCAGCGCCGGCGCGCTCGCTCAGCCGCGCCTTCAGCCGCCGGTCGGCACGCGCGCGAGCAGGTCCCGCACCGCCGGCCCTACCTTCAGCGGATCGCGGCGCGCGCCGAAATGCCGCGCGTGGTCCCGGACCGACGCGATCGCCGCCTCGGGGGCGAGGCCGTACCGGGCGCGCAGCCACGCCGCCAGCACGATGCCCGCGCGGCCGTCGCCGGAGGCGCAGTGCACCACGATGGGCGCGCCGCCGGTCTCCGCGCGCCGGAGCGCGGCGAGCGCCCGCTCCAGGGCCTCGGTCGTGGGGAGCGCGCCCCCCTCGAGCGGCACGTGCGTCACGCGGAGGAACTCGCGTTGGTAGCGGCCGAGGAGCGGGATCCGGTGCAGCGCCAGCTCTCCCTCGTCGAGCAGGCAGAGCACCTCGCGCATGCCCTGCCGCGCCATGAAGCCGAGCCACGCCTCGACGGGCGCGTCGCTCGGATCGGGGCTCGCCCCGGCGCTCGGCGGCACGACCACGGACGAGCGGATCCCGGAGGCCGACCAGTTCGCCATCCCGAAGCCGGGGCGCTCCGCGCCGTGCACGACGCGATCGAGCGGCGACGCGGGCGCGAAGTTGAAGGGGGCCGGCGTCGCCTGCTCCTGCTCGCTGCGGTAGAAGATCTCGAACGCCTCGACCGACGCCTCGAGCTCGGGGTCGTCGATCGAGCCAGGCCGCGCGCGCCGCACCTCGGCGACGGCCTCGGCCGCCGATCGGCCCAGCGACACGAGGCGGCACGCGAGCACGACGCCGGTGCGCCCGACGCCGCCCTCGCCGTGGACGGCGATCGGCCGCGGCGCCCGGCCGAGGAACGCCACGGCGCGCATCAGGTCCACGCTCGGGATGCGCGTGAAGTCGGCGAGCGGGCAGTGCAGGTGGACGAGCGACCCCAGCGCGTGCGGCGGCGGCGCCCGCCGCGAGAGCGACACGACGCTGCGGAAGCCGAGCTCCTCGAGCTCCTCGAGCGCCCGCTCTGCGTGAGGGTAGGCCATGCCCGCGAGCTCGCCGGGGATCACGAACGAGAAATTCTCGAGCTCATTCATGGTCGCCGCCCGGCGCGCACACGGTCGCGGCTCGCGCCTCATGGTCGGGCATCAGCCCGCACCGGACCTGGTCGTCGCAGCTCGCCGCCACGAGGCGCGCCGCCTGGTCGCGCGGCGACGCGGGCGGGCGCCGCGCCGGGCTGCGGGGCCGCGCTCGTCGCTGCGTCGGCTGGCAAGCGAGGCGGCGGCCGGGGCAGCGGGGGCGGCGAGGCCGAGGACTGCTGGAGGTCGTGGGCCTGGGCGCGAGAGCATTCCTCATGGTGGGGGCACATTGTAACGGCAGTTCACGGCCGCTTGGCAGCCGTGAGCGCGGTCGGTTCGTCCTGGTCGCGGGAAGGGCGCCGCGGGGGCGTCGCGGGAAGGGCGCCGCGGGGGCCTCGCGCGTCGATCGCATGTCGCTCCTGGTTCCCTCGGCACGGTCCGGCGTGTATGAAGGGCCCGTGGTCCGCTATGCCCTCGCCCGGATGGCCATCCAGCGCCCGATGCTGCTCGTTGCGCTCGGGCTCGGCTCGGCGTGCAGCGGCGCTGCGTCCCCGGCGGCGCCGCCGCCCGCCGGCCAGGGGACGGCCGCGACGCCGTCCACGCCTGCAGCGCTGGCCGCGCCCGCGGCGCCGCAGCCGCAGGCCACCCCCCGGCCAGCGGCGCTCCCTGGCCCGGCCGAGGCGCAGGCCTTCCTGGCCGGCGTCGACCGGGAGCTGCGCAGGCTGCGGCTCCAGTCCGGGCGCGCGTCGTGGGTGAACCAGACGTTCATCACGGACGACACCGACGCGCTCTCCGCCGCCGCCGACGAGGCGAGCATGGAGTACCTCAACCGCACGATGAAGGCGGCGCGGCGCTTCGACGGGCTCGCCCTGCCCCCGGAGCTCGCCCGCCAGCTGAAGCTCCTCAAGATCTCGACCACCCTGCCGGCGCCGAGCGACCCTGCCGAGCGCGCGGAGCTCGCCACGCTCGCGGTCGAGATGACGAGCCTGTACGGCAAGGGCAAGTACTGCCCGAAGGGCAAGGCGGCGCGGCCCGCCCCGGCCGGTGGCGCCGCGGCGGCGGGGGCTCCGCCGGCGCAGAAATGCCTCGCGCTGGACGACCTCTCCGAGATCCTGAAGACCAGCCGCAAGTGGGATGAGCTGCTCGAGGCGTGGACGGGCTGGCACGCGATCGCGCCGCCGCTCCGGCCGAAGTTCGAGCGGTACGTCGCCCTCGGCAACAAGGGGGCCGCGGAGGTCGGCTTCACGGACCTCGGCGCGCTCTGGCGGTCCGGGTACGACATGCCCCCCGAGGCGTTTGAGGCCGACACCGAGCGGCTCTGGGGCCAGCTGAAGCCGCTCTACGACGAGCTGCACTGTTACGTGCGCGCCAGGCTGCGGGCGACGTACGGGAAGGACAGGATCGGCGAGAAGGCCCCGATCCCGGCCCACCTGCTCGGCAACATGTGGGCCCAGCTGTGGTCGAACACCTACGAGCTCATGGAGCCGTACAAGGGCCAGCCGTCGCTCGACGTGACGCGCAAGATCAAGGCGAAGAAGCTCGACGAGAAGCAGATGGTCGCGCTCGGCGAGCGGTTCTTCACCTCGCTCGGGTTCGAGCCGCTGCCGGCCACGTTCTGGGAGCGGTCGCTCTTCAAGAAGCCCACCGACCGCGAGGTCGTCTGCCACGCGAGCGCCTGGGACGTCGGCCACCGGAACGACCTCCGCATCAAGATGTGCATCCGGCCGAACGAGGAGGATCTCATCACGATCCACCACGAGCTCGGACACATCTATTATTATTACCAGTACTACAAGCTGCCGATCCTGTTCCAGGAGGGCGCCAACGACGGCTTCCACGAGGGGATCGGGGACACGCTGGCCCTCTCCGTGACGCCGAGCTATCTGAAGACGCTGGGGCTCGTCGACAGGGCGCCGGAGGACGAGAAGGGGCTCATCAACTTCCTCTTCAAGAAGGCGCTCGACAAGGTCGCGTTCCTCCCGTTCGGCAAGCTCATCGATCAGTGGCGGTGGGACGTCTTCTCGGGCAAGACGAAGCCGGCCGACTACAACAAGGCGTGGTGGGCGCTCCGGCTCAAGTACCAGGGCGTCGCGCCGCCCGTGCCCCGCAGCGAGGCCGACTTCGACCCCGGCGCGAAGTTCCACGTCCCCGCGAACGTCCCGTACACGCGCTATTTCCTCGCGCACATCTATCAGTTCCAGTTCCACCGCGCGCTCTGCAAGGCGGCCGGGCACACAGGGCCGCTCCACGCGTGCTCGATCCACGGCAGCGAGGCCGCGGGCGAGAAACTGCGCGCCATGCTGTCGCTCGGCGCGAGCCGCCCGTGGCAGGAGGCGATGCAGGCGATGACGGGCGAGACAGCGGCCGATCCGAGCGCGATGCTGGAGTACTTCGAGCCGCTCCGGAGGTGGCTCAAGGAGCAGAACAAGGGTGAAGTCTGTGGGTGGTAATCGAGCGTAGGTGAGCTGTGCGCGTCTTCGTCGCCGTTGATCCGGGAGCCGAGCTCCTCGCCAAGGTCGGAGAGCTCCTGCGGGAGATCTCGCCCCGGGCTCCGTCCGCCAAGTGGGTGGAGCCTGCCGGGCTGCATATCACGCTCGCCTTCATGGGCGAGATCGGAGAGGAGCGCCTGCCGCTCGTCATCGCGGCGGCCGGGAGCGTCGCCGCCTTCCACAGGCCGCTGACGCTGCGCATCGAGAAGGGCGGCGCGTTCGGCACGCGGCGCCGCCCGCGCGTGCTCTGGCTCGGCGTGGGCGGCGCGGTCGGCGCCCTCACCGCGATCCACCGCGACCTGGAGCAGACGCTCTCGATGTCGACGGGCTACGTGCCCGAGGACCGGCCGTTCGAGCCCCACCTCACCCTCGCCCGCTCGCGCGACCCGCGCGGCGACCCGGCGCTCGACGCGTGCGCGCAGGCGATCGGCAACGTGGACTTCGGCGAGACGCGGATCGAGGAGATCATCGTCTACCAGAGCGAGATGACCCCGAAGGGCGCGCGCTACACAGCGCTCGCGCGCGTGCCGCTCGAGGGCATCGGCGCCCCGGAGCCGGGGCGCTGAGCGCCGGCCCTCGAGGGGGCGGGCTATCTCTCGAGCGCCTCAGCGCCTGCGCGGCTCGGGTGCGGGGATGAGCCCGAGCCGCACCGCCTCCTTGTAGGCGAACGAGCGGCTCAGCCCGAGCAGCCGACCGGCCATCGCGGCGTTGCCGCCGGCCGCCCGGAATGCGCGTGCGAATGCCTCGCGTCGCGCCCTCTCCAGCGCCTCGACCAGCGGCTCCACGGGCGCCTCCGGCGGTGCGTCCGCGAGCCACAGCCGCCCTCCTCCGATGGGCTCGACCCGCGGCGCGCCCGAGCGGTCCGGCGCGCCGCGCTCATCGGCGCCGCCGACGTCGCCGACGTCGACGTCCTCGCGGCGGAGGACGAGCGTCCTGCCGGCGGCGCTCTGGCCCTCGGCCATCGTCCGGCGCAGCACGGCGCGCTCCACGGCGTTCTTGAGCTCGCGGACGTTACCCGGCCAGACGCCCTGGGTGAGCGCGCGCAGCGCCGGCTCGGCGACGTCCACCCGCGCGGCGCCGAGCTCGGCCGCGATCTCTGCGGCGAAGCGCTCGCAGAGCGCCGGGATGTCCTCGCGCCGCTCGCGCAGGGGGGGCACGCAGATCGGGTAGACCCAGAGCCGGTGGAAGAGATCGGCGCGGAAGCGCCCCTCGGCGACCTCCCGCCGCAGATCGCGGTTCGTGGCCGCGACGACCCGCGCCTCGACGCGGCGCGCCCGGTCCTCGCCCACGGGCTGGATCTCTCCTTCCTGCAGCGCGCGCAGGAGCTGCGCCTGCGCTGCCAGCGGGAGCTCGCCGATCTCGTCGAGGAAGATCGTCCCGCCGTGGGCCGCCTCGAACCTGCCGGCGCGCGCCGCCGTCGCGCCGGTGAAGGCGCCCTTTCGGTGGCCGAAGAGCTCCGACTCGACGAGCTGCGCCGGTATCGCGGCGCAGTTGACGATCACGAGCGCCCGGCTCGCCCGGGGCGACCGCTCGTGCAGCGCGCGGGCGACGAGCTCCTTTCCCACGCCTGTCTCGCCCGTGACGAGCACCGGCACCGACAGCGGGGCGAGCACCGCGATCTCGCGCTCGATCCGCCGCATCGCGGCCGAGCGGCCGGGCAGCGCTCCGCCGCCGGACGCGGGGCCGGCCGCGCGGCGCGCCTCCGCGGCGAGGGCCGGTCCGGGGCCGCCGTCGAGCCGCAGCGCGCCGGCGCAGAGCCCGGCGAACACGCGCGCGTCTTCGTCGCGCAGGCCGCGGAGGCCGTGGGGATCGCAGGCGTCCAGCGTGAGCAGCCCGGCGAGGCGGCCCTGCACGCGGAGCGGGACGGCCATGCAGGCGTGGATCGGGTGGATCTCGCCCGCGCTGCCGAGCAGCCAGCCGCTGTACGGGTCGGGCTCGCTCGGGTCGAGGAACCGGATCGGCCCGGCCGCCAGGGTCGCCCTGCGGAGCCGCGGGTGCTCCGCGGGGTTGAAGCTGAGCCCCAGGGCGGCCGGCGACAGCCCGATCTGCGCGGCCACGCCGACCGATCCGTCCTCCGCGGCCGTGAGCACCGACAGCGCGTCCGCCGCCGTCGCCTGCGCGAGCGCGCGCAGGATCCGCTGCAGCGCCTCGCCGCCGGCGGGCGTTTCGGACAGGCTGAGCACGGCGTCGAGCAGGGTCACGCAGGTTCCTCGGGGAGATGGGGGCGACGGCGGTTTCCTGTCGGAAACCACGGCAGGAAACACCGTGGGGTCGGGCGGGGCAAGCGCGCAGGCGGGGCGGCGCGCGGTCGAGGCGCCCGAGCGGCCGCGCTCGGCAGCAGGCCGGGTTTCCCCGGGGAGACCGTCGCGGGTCGCCCGGCGCCCCGATCCGGCGGGATCGGCGCGATTCACCGGCGAGGCGCCCCTGGCACGGCCCGTGCAAACTCCGCCAGCCGACGGGCGAATACGACGACGTGAGCTGACGTGAACGACGTCAGCTCACGTGAGCTGACCGTGAAGTGACGGTCGAGGACGACGTGCGCGCGGCGCAGCGCCCGCTGGGAGGTATGTCATGGGACTGAACGTTGGCTTGCTGCGGGAAAGCTTCGAGCTCGTGCTCGAGAGGGAGCCCAACCTCACGCACCGTTTCTATGGGATCCTGTTCTCGCGATACCCGCAGGTGAGGCCGCTCTTCGGGCGCAACAGCCGGGAGCAGCAGGAGAAGATGCTCGCAGAGGCGCTCGTCGCGGTCATCGACCGGCTGGAGGACGCGTCGTGGCTCGAGGAGAAGCTCATGGCGATGGGGGCCAAGCACGTCGACTACGGCGTCACGGACGAGATGTACCCCTGGGTCGCCGACGCGCTGATCACCGCCATGTCCGAGGTCGCCGGCGCGGACTGGTCCCCGGCGCACCAGCAGGCCTGGTCGGACGCGCTCGGCGCGATCGCCTCCCTCATGCAGCGCGGGGCGAGGGAGCACGGCGCCGTCCGGCCCGACGCGGCGCGCGTCGGGGGCCAGGCCGCCGGCTCCGTCACTCGCCCATCGCCTTGACGACCACGCGCTTGCGCCGCTTGCCGTCGAACTCCGCGTAGAAGATCTGCTGCCAGGGCCCGAGATCGAGCTTGCCCGCGGTGATGGGCACGATCACCTGGTGGTGCACGAGGATCGATTTGAGGTGCGCGTCGCCGTTGTCCTCGCCGGTCCGGTGGTGATTGTAGTCGGGCCCCTCGGGCGCGAGCTCCTGGAGCCACGCCCAGATGTCCTCCCAGAGGCCCGGCTCGTGGTCGTTCACGAACACGCCGGCCGTGATGTGCATGGCGCTCACGAGGACCATACCCTCCTGGATGCCGCTCGCGGCGACGACGGCCGCGACGCGGTCGGTGACGTTGATGAGCTCGCGCTTGGCCTTCGTCTCGAAGTAGAGATATTCGGTCTTCGACTTCATTGCTCCTCCCGCGCTCCTCCCGCGCGCGCAGCCACGGGGCGTGGCGGGGCGCGCGCGCGATCGACGTCCGGCGTCCGCGCCGAGGCCGCCTGTCGCCGCGGGCGCGTACCGGCTCCGGGGCTCCATAGCCCACCTGCCGGCCCGGCGCGAACCGCGTGCGTGCCCGGCGCCGCGGGTCTACGATGGCTCGCCGTGAAGGCCGCGCGGCGACGGTTGATCCTCGACATCGTGGCCACCGACGCGACGTTCGAGCGCACCGAGATCCGCGGCCAGGCGGCGTGGGTGGGCAAGTGCATCCACTGCCTGTCGCATGTCGTCGTCGGCCTCGACGGCGAGCCGATCCAGCGCGCGACGATAGAGCACATCGTTCCGCGCGTTCACGGCGGCACGGACGCGCTCGACAACCTGGCGCTCGCGTGCGGCCGGTGCAACGCGCTGAAGGGAATGCGGCTCGACGTGCGGCGCCGCGACGACCCGAAGCTCGCCGCGGTGATCGAGCGGCTCAGGGAGCGCAAGGCGAGCCGCCGCCGCAGCGCCGCGACGTAGCTTCGCGGCGCGCGGCGCGTGAGGCGGAAGGCGCGCCGCTCACGGCGCCGCGATCAGGGGTAGAGCCGCTCGACGCGCCAACCGTCCCCGTCGCGGTGGTAGACCACGCGGTCGTGCAGGCGGCTCTCCTGGCCGCGCCAGAACTCGATGCGATCCGGCACCACCCGGTAGCCGCCCCAGAACTCCGGCCGCGGCACGGGCCCGCCCTCGAAGCGGGCTTCGACCTCGCGCACGCGCTCGACGAGCCGCTCGCGCGAGGGCAGCGGCGCGCTCTGCCGCGACGCCCACGCGCCGATCTGGCTGCCCCGCGGGCGGGTCGCGAAGTAGGCGTCCGACTCCGCCTCGGTGACCCGCTCGACGCGGCCCTCCACGCGGATCTGCTCGGCCGCCTTCGCCCAGTGGATGCACAGCGCGGCGAACGGGTTCGCCTCGAGATCCATCGCCTTGCGGCTGCCGTGGTTGGTGAAGAACACGAACCCGCGATCGTCGATGCCCTTCAGCAGCACCATCCGCGCCGAGGGGCGCCCGGACGCGTCCGCCGTGGCCAGCGTCATGGCGGTCGCGTCGGTCGGTTCGGTGGTTTGCCGCTGCTCGAGGAGCTCGCGCGCGAGGACGAAGGGATCGGTCGGCTCGGTGGTCATGGCGCAATCGCGACATGCATATACAAGCAGGGCGCGCCGCTGGCGAACCCGAACGCCTCGTTTCGCCCATGCGAACCCGGGGTGTCGCGGCGGCGCGGCGCGCGCGCTTCCGCCGGCGCGCACCGGTTGTGGGGGCGCGCCGCGCGCCGGTTGTTGGGCGCGCGCGCCGACTGGCGCAGCGGCAAGCAGGGCGCCGAGGGCAGCGCGGGAGCGCCCCTTTCCGGGAAGGCTCGCGTTGTGGCCCACTCCCTGTTTTGATACTAGCGAGGACCCAGAGCGAGGGCGTGCATGGTCGTACCGGTCAGCGTGGGGGACGTCCTCGCGGAGAAATACGAAGTCGAGCGCGTCCTTGGAGAGGGCGGGATGGGCGTGGTCGTCGCCGCCCGCCATCTGCTGCTCGGCGAGCGGGTGGCCATCAAGTTCCTGCTGCCGCAGGCCCGCGAGCGCGCGGACCTCGTGGCGCGCTTCCTGCGCGAGGGGCAGGCCGCGGCGCGCATCCGGAGCGAGCACGTGACGCGCGTGTACGACGTCGGCACGCTCGCGCGGGGCGAGCCCTACCTCGTGATGGAGTACCTCGAGGGCACCGACCTGAAGGCCCTCCTGCGCAGCCGCGGCCCGCTGCCGGTCGAGCTCGCCTGCGATTACCTGCTCCAGGCGTGCGAGGCGCTCGCTGAGGCGCACGCGCTCGGCATCATCCACCGGGACCTGAAGCCGGGCAACCTGTTCCTGAGCCAGCGGGCCGACGGCAGCCCGCTCATCAAGGTCATCGACTTCGGCATCTCCAAGATGGCGCTCGCAGCGGATCCGACGGCGCGCAAGGAGCGCGACATGACCGAGAGCTCGACGATGCTGGGCTCACCGCTCTACATGGCGCCCGAGCAGATGGTCTCGTCGAAGAGCGTCGACGCGCGCGCCGACGTCTGGTCGATGGGCGCCATCCTCTACCAGCTGCTCACGGGCGCCACGCCCTTCCGGGGCGACTCCGTGATGGAGATCTACGACCGCATCCTGGAGGGGCCGCCGCGGGCCAGCGCCCTGCGCGCCGACGTGCCGCAGCGGCTCGAGTGGGTTGTGCAGCGCTGCCTCCAGAAGACCCCCGCCGATCGCTTCGGCAACATCGCCGAGCTCGCCGTCGAGCTCGCGCAGTTCGCGCCGCCGCACGCGCAGCACCTGGCAGAGCGCGCCGCGCGCGTGCTGCGGGTCCGCCCCGGCTCGCTCGCCGACGGGGGGCGGGACCTCGCGTCGCCGCGGCGCCCGCTCTCCACGGCGCCCGGGCCCCCCAGCACGACGCCGGGGTCCGGCGACAACTCGAGCGGTCGCGGCGTGGCGGCAGAGGCCAGGTGGGGCGCGCCCACGGCGGTCCTTTCGGACGGCGCGGCCACGGATCGCTCGTGGGGCGGCACGCGCGCCTCGTCGGGCCAGCGCCGCACCGGGGCGCGCGCCCTCGGGATCGTGGCGGGCATCGCCGTGGCGCTCCTCGGCGCCGCGGGGCTCGCGTGGTTCGCGAGCCGCTCCCACGCGCCGGACGCGGCGCCCGGGGGCTCCGCGGCGCCCTCGTCATCGCCGGAGACGCCGTCGCGCGGCGAGCCGTCACCGGAGGAGGACCCTGCGGCCGGCAAGCTCCCCGAGCTCCCCGACGGAGGCGCCGCGCCGCTGGCGAGCGCGACGGTGCAGCCGGCGGCGAGCGCGACCGTGCAGCTCGCGGCGAGCGGGTCCGCAGCGCCGCAGCCGGCCGCCTCCGTGAGGGGTACGCGGCCGCCGGGGCGGCCCACGCCGCCGCCCCGGCCCACGCCGACCGCGCCGCAAGACTTCTTCTCCGATCCGCGATGAGATCACGTGAGCCCAGGAGAGGTCCCGCCTTGCTTTGCCATCGTCGTCCATCGAGCATCAGTCCGGGGGCCGGCCGCGGCGCGGTGGCCTCCAGCGCGCCGTCGGCCGGGGGCGCGCGTCGCCGGGCGCTCGCGGTCCTGTCGACGCTCGCCGCGCTCGCCGCGCTCGCGCCGGCCGCGCGCGCCGCGGAGCCCACGCGGGAGGAGCGCGCCGCCGCGGTCGCGCTGTTCGACGAGGGGCGCGCGCTGATGGCCGCGGGCAAGCACGCCGAGGCCTGCCCGAAGCTCGCGGAGAGCCACGCGATCGACCCGGGCATCGGCACCCTCTTCAACCTCTCCGACTGCTACGAGCGCATCGGCAGGACCGCGACGGCCTGGATCGGCTTCCGCGACGTCGCGGCCGCCGCGCTGTCGGCAGGGCAGACGGAGCGCGAGCGGGTGGCGCGCGCCCGGGCCGCCGCGCTCGAGCCGCGGCTCTCGCGCCTGCAGATCGTGGTGCCGCCGGAGGCGGCGATCGCCGGGATCGAGCTCACGCGGGACGGCGTCCCCGTGGGGCGCGCGCTCTGGGGGACGGCGGTGCCGCTCGACCCGGGCGAGCATCGGGTCGCCGCGGTGGCGCCCGGGCACAAGCCATGGGAGGCGAAGGTCGCGATCGACAAGCCTGGCGTGGTGAGCGTCACCGTGCCGGCGCTGGAGCGCGCGCCCACGTCGAGCTCCGGCACGGGCGCCGCGCCGAAGGCGGCGATCGCGCCGACGCCGCCGGTGGAGCCGCCCACGGCCGACGCTCCCACGCCGCAGGGTGGGAGCATCCGCAAGCCGATCGGCATGATCGGGGTCGGGCTCGGCGTGGTCGGGCTCGGCGTCAGTACGGCGCTCGGCTTCATGGCCAGGTCGACCTTCGACGAGGCGACCGAGGGCGGGCATTGCGACAAGGCGGGCAACTGCTTCGATCAGACTGGCCTCGATCTGCGTGACGAGGCGGTCAGGACAGGCAACATCGGGACGGTGGTTTTCATCGCCGGGGCGGTCCTCGCCGCCGGCGGGGCGATCCTCTGGATCACGGCCCCCTCCGCGCCTCCGGCCGGGGCGGCGTCCGCGCGCGGCCGCGGGCTGACCGGCGGCGCGCCCTGGAGCGCGCGCGTCGGGCTCGGCCCCGGGAGCGTGTGGCTCGAGGGTAAGCTCTGAGCGGAGGGCCACGGCCCGCCCGGCGCGGTCGCTGCGGCGGGCCGCCTCGTCTCCGGCATGCGGCTCAGGGATAGGCCGTCGCCGCGGTCATCCTCGACTGCTCGGGGACGTCGATATCGCAGGAGCTTTCAAGGGATATACCGTGTCCGGCTCGCTCCCGGCCCTCACCGCCATTGCAATGCGGCAACCCTCGTGCCGCCTCCGTACGATGAGGCGGCGCGCCCCCTTCCGAGCGCCCGGTGGATGTGCTTGGCTTGCCCCGCTCATTCAGGAGGAGCCTCATGAAGAATGTCTTGACGGTGCTCGTGGCGCTCGGCGCCGGGTGTCTCTTCGGCTGCGAGAACAAGCCCCAGCAGGTGACGCCCGAGCCGCCGAAGCCCGCGACCACGGCCGAGGCGGTGAAGCCCGCGCCCAAGGCCGAGCCCGCGAAGGCGGCGCCGGCCGAGCCCGCCAAGCCGGCGAGCAGCGGCGGCTGGTGATCCGCGCGGCGGCCTCGCCCGCCGTCGTGCCGCCTCGACGCATGGACGCGATGCGCCTCGCGCTTGCGCTCTCGCTCGGCCTCGCCGCCCTGGCCTGCGACGGCCGCCCCCCACCGCCGGCCCCCGGCGGTGGCGGCGGCGCGCCGGATCCGCTCGAGCCGCTGCGGCAGTTCGAGGCGTCCCGCCGCGCCGCGGTCGATTTCTCCCGCCAGCCGAGCTCCGACCGCCTGCTCGGGCCCGACCCGATCTCGCTCCGCCCCGTGGATCCCCTGGGCCGCCCCGCGGCGCCGGGCGCGCCCGCGCTGCTCTCGCCGCTCCGCGGCCGCGACGCGCTCGTCCTGCTCGACGCGTCGCTGCGCGAGCTCTCGCGCGCCCCCGCGCCCGCCTCGCCGACCGGGGTCGCGGTGCTGCCCTCCGGCGAGGTCGTCGCGAGCGGCGAGGCGTCGCCCGCGCTCTTCCGCTACGCCGTCCGCGGCGCCTCGCTCGAGCCCGTGGGGCGCATCGAGCTCGCGGGTCTGCACGGTATCCGCGACCTCGCGGCCGGCCCCGAGGGCGTCCTCTATGCGCTCGACGAGCGCGCCGGCACGCTCCTCACGCTCCGCCCAGGCCGCGCGGGCGCGGGCGGGCGCCTCGAGGTCGAGCGCTGGGACGAGCCGATCGGCGCCGGCCCGTTCCGCGTTGTGCGCCTCGCGCGCCACCTGATCGTCGACTGCCTCCTCGATCACACGCTCGTCGTGCTGCCTGTCGGCGCGGACGGCCGCCCGCTGTCGGGCGGCGCGGCGCGGATCCGCCACGACGGCCCGATCTGGAGCTTCGACGCGCTCGAGACGGCCGACGCCGGAGGCGGGCTCCTGCTCGCCGCGGGCGGGGTCGAGGATCGCCCGCTCGACCGGACCGGCGGCTCGTTCGGCTACATCGACTCGTTCGTCTTCCTCTACCGCGTCGCCGCGGGCGACCGGCCCGACGTGACGCGGCTCTCGGCCGTGAACGTCTCGGAGCTCGGCGTGCTCACCCCGAAGGCGATCGCGCTTTCGATGCTCCCGGGCGCCGCCGGCGCGCGCGTGATCGCGACCGGCTACGGCGGCGATCGCCAGGCCGAGCTCCTCTTCCGCGCCACGGAGGCTGGCCTCTCGGCCGCGCCGGACGTCTCCACCCGCCCGCTCGCCCCCGGCGTCGCCGCGATGGCCGTGCTCGATGGCGGCGCGGTCGCCTACGCGAACCCGCTGCTCGACGCGTGGCTGCTCGACGCGGGCGGCGCGGTCGTGAAGAGGCCGGTCCAGGACGACGGCGAGGACGCCCGATCGGAGGAGCTCCGCCTCGGGGAGGCGCTCTTCTTCACGTCGCTGATGGCGCCCTGGAACAGGGCCGACGGGCCGCTCAGCCGGTTCACGTGCGAGACGTGCCACTTCGAGGGCCATGTCGACGGCCGCACGCACCACACGGGCCGCGGCGATGTGCGCGCCACGACCAAGCCGCTGCTCGGCCTCTTCAACAACCGCCCCTACTTCTCCCGCGCCCTCGACCCGGATCTCACCTCGGTCGCGGACAACGAGTTCCGCGTCGCCGGCGCACTGAGCGGCCACGACCCGTGGTTCTCCCTGTCGAGCGAGGGCGCGCCCTGGCTCGCCGATCTCGGGCTGTTCGGCACCGATCGCGCCGAGCTGCCGCCCGAGGCGCTCCGCCGCGCGCTCATGAGCTTCCTGATGGCGTTCTCGCACCGCAGGAACCCCGCCGTCCTCGGCCGAGCGCGCTTCACCGCGCTCGAGCGCGACGGCGCCCGGGTGTTCCAGGAGCGCTGCGCGCGCTGCCACGCGCCCGTGCTGCGCAGCGACGATCCCGGCTCCGCCGTGCCGTTCGAGCGCTGGGAGGAGCTCGTGCTCGCGCCCGAGGGCCCGCTCGTGTGGGGCAGGGCCGGCTACGAGAAGACCGGTGTCGTGCCGTACGTGCACGAGGAAGGCGCGCGGGTGCCGTCGCTCCGGCGGCTCTACAAGAAGCGGCCGTACTTCACGAACGGCTCGGCCAGGACGCTGCGGGACGTGCTCGAGCGGGCGCGCTTCGCCGCGCCGGGCGGCGAGCGAGCGGCGGCCGCGCCCGGCGTCTTTTTTCACGACGGCGCGCCCGCGGGCGAGGGCCTCGCCGCGCTGGATCCCGGCGCGATCGAGGCGCTCCTCGCCTTTCTCGATCTGCTCTGACCGCGCCCGGCGCTGCGGTCCAGGAGCCCGGCGCTGCGGTCCAGGAGCCCGGCGCTGCGGTCCAGGAGCCCGGCGCGAACGTCCAGTGAGCGCACCGCGCAGCGCGCGCCGTCTCCGCGCGAGAGCGCGCCGGTCCCCGTTTTCCGTGAATCACCAGCGCCGCGGCCGCTCGCGCGGATCCCGCAGCATCGCCGGGCGATCCGCGGTAGATAGGTGCCATGCGACTTCACCCCACGTTCCCCCGCCCGTCGGCGTCGGCAGTCGACAAGGCGCGCCGGCTCCTCGAGCGTGCGCTCGGCCCCTCGAAGGTCATCACGTCGGCCGAGGGCTGCGCCGCTTACGCGGGGGACGAGTCGGATCAGCCGCCGGTGAGCCCGGATGCGGTCGTGCTCGCGTCCTCGGCCGCCGACATCGAGAAGGCCGTGCGGGCGGCGAGCGAGGCGGAGGTGCCGGTCGTGCCGCGCGCGGCCGGCAGCGGCAAATCGGGCGGCGCTGTGCCCGTTGGGGGCGGGATCGTCATCGCCACGATCGGCATGAGCTCGATCAAGGAGATCAGCCGCGAGGAGCAGGTCGCGGTCGTCGAGCCGGGCGTCATCCTCGCCGACCTGCACGCTGCGGTCGAGGCCGAGGGGCTCTTCTACCCGCCCGATCCGAACTCGCTCAAGATGTGCGCGCTCGGCGGCAACATCGCCGAGAACGCCGCCGGGCCGCGCGCCTTCAAGTACGGCGCCACGCGCGACTACGTGCTCGGGCTCGACGCGATCCTCATCGACGGCACGCATCTCCGCACGGGCCGGCGCACGGTGAAGGGCGTGACGGGCTACGACGTCACGGCGCTGCTCGTCGGCAGCGAGGGCACGCTGGCGATCACGACGGAGGCGACGCTCCGGCTCATCGCGAAGCCCCCGTCGGTCATGACCCTGCTCTGCCTCTTCCCGGACGTGCGCGCGAGCGGGCGCGCGGTGAGCGCCCTCGTCGCGGCGGGCGTCGTGCCGCGCTGCCTCGAGCTGCTCGACCGCTCGACGCTCGAGGCGGTCCGGGCGCGCGGGGTCGGGGTCGACGAGCGCGCGGGCGCGATGCTTATCATCGAGGTCGACGGCGAGCCCGCGGACTGCGAGGTCCAGACCGAGCGGGTGGGGCAGGTCTGCATGGACGCCGGGGCGCTCGACGTGCTCGTCGCTCAGGACAAGGCGCAGCGCGACCGGCTCTGGGAGGCGCGCCGCCAGCTCTCGCCGACGACGCGCGCGATGGCGCGCCACAAGATCTCGGAGGACGTCGTGGTCCCGCGCGACAAGATCCCGGCGCTGCTCGACGAGGTCGCGGAGATCTCGGCGGCGACCGGCGTCCGCATGCTGACGTACGGCCACGCCGGGGACGGCAACCTCCACGTGAACCTGCTCTGGAACGACCCGGACCTCGTCCCCCACGTTGAGACGGCGCTGTCGCGCCTGTTCCGCGCGGTGATCGGCATGCGCGGCACGCTGAGCGGCGAGCACGGCATCGGCACGTCGAAGGCCGAGTTCCTCGCGCTCGAGCAGTCCCCGGAGCTCATCGCCATCCAGAAGCGGATCAAGGCGGTGTTCGACCCGAAGGGCCTGCTCAACCCGCACAAGATCTTCCCGCGGCGCGCGCTCGAGGCGGCCGAGCGCGGCGGCGGGCCCGAGCGCGCGCCAGGCTTCCCCACCCACGTCACGGCGCCGTCGCACGGGGCGTGCTGAGCCGATGCGGGTCCTCGGCATCGATCCCGGGTCGCGCCACCTCGGCTGGGGCCTGCTCGTGCGTCACGGCACGCGCGTCGAGCACATCGCGCACGGCGTCATCGACATCGACACGAGCGGGACGTTCGCCGGCCGGCTGGTGGAGATCGACGACGAGCTCGGCAAGGTGATCGCTTCGCACGCGCCCGACGCGGCGGCGGTGGAGAGCCTGTTCTTCGCGAAGGACGCGCAGAGCGCGGCGAAGCTCGGCCACGCGCGCGGGGTCGTGCTGCTCCGGCTGGCGCGGGCCGGCGTGCCGATCTCGGAGTATCCGCCGGCGCTGGTGAAGCGGACCATCGTCGGCCGGGGCGCGGCCGAGAAGGCGCAGGTGGCGCAGGTGATGACCGCGGTCCTGCGCCTCGCCGCCCCCCCGCGGCCGGACGCCGCGGACGCGCTCGCCATCGCGATGACGCACCTCAGCGCCGCGGGCTTTGCGGCCGCGCTGGCGGCGTCCGGCGCGCCCGCCCCGTCCCGGGCGCG
Organism: Sorangium sp. So ce1128; assembly: GCA_051717205.1. Classification (GTDB taxonomy): domain Bacteria; phylum Myxococcota_A; class Polyangia; order Polyangiales; family Polyangiaceae; genus Sorangium. The sequence goes on along the minus strand of CP181432.1, from coordinate 9,729,822 downwards.
GCCGCGGCGGCCGCGTTTGGGCTGAACGTGAGCCCGGTGGGCGCGGTGCCTCGCGTCACGCCTGGGCTGAACGTGAGCCCGGTGGGCGCGGGGCCTCGCGTCAACCTCGGGCTGCCGGGCGGTCCGGGCGCACACACCGTGTGCTATGGAGCCTGCATCGGACGCGCCCGCGCCGCGTCCAAGATGAAAACGGTGCGGCGCGCCCCGGCTTCAGCGAGGGCGGCGGCCGCCAGGGGAACCGGCGATGCATCACTGGCGCCCCTGTCTCACGAAGAGCGGAGGCGACACGCCTCTGGACATCAAAGGAGATCGGGAAGGATGACGCGAACCTCACTTTACCGCCTCGCCGCCGCGTGCCTCATCGGGCTGACGGCGCCCCTCACGGTCGTGATGGCGACCGAGGGCGAGTCCCAGGCCGCGGGCCCCACCGCCGACGAGCTCGGCAGGCGCGTCCAGCAGTTCTACGACTCCACGAAGACCTTCAAGGCGAGCTTCACGCAGACGTACACGATCAAGGTGCAGGACGTGAAGAAGGTCTCCACCGGCAAGGTGACCTTCGAGAAGCCCGGGAAAATGAGCTGGACCTATGACGCCCCGAACGGCAATCGCGTCATCTCCGACGGGGTCACGATCAAGGTCTACGAGAAGGACAACGAGCAGATGTTCGAGACGCCGGTGAAGGGCTCTCAGTACCCGGCGGCGCTCGCGTTCCTGATGGGCAAGGGGCAGCTCACGAAGGATTTCTCCCTGCGCCTGCTCGACCCTGCGCAGATGAAGTTCGAGGGCGGCTATGTCCTCGAGGGGACGCCGAAGGAGGCGACCCCTGCCTACCAGAAGATGCTTCTTTACGTCGACGGGCAGACCAACCAGGTCCGCCGCGTGCTGATCCTCGACGCGCAGGGCAACAGGAACCGGTTCGACTTCACGTCGCCGGTCGTCAACCAGCCTGTCGTGAAGGGCGAGTTCGATTTCACGCCCCCTCCCGGCACGCGCGTCGTCCGCCCCTGACGCCATCCCGCCACCGCCGCCTTCATCTCGCCGTCAGCTCGAGGAAGCGGAGCGTCACCGGGCCCTGCGCTCGTCGGGGCCCTCGCGCCGTGCCGATGCCGCCGGGATATATGCCCGGCGCGTCTCCGGCGTGGTAGAAATATCGTGTGATGCTTCGATCCGACGGGTGTGCACGACAGCTCCGAGGCTGCCGTTGCTCGTCGCGGATCGTGGCCGCTTCAGGCGGCTCCGCGTGTGGGGTGGGCATTCGTCTCGGCTGGACGGTCCCCCGCTGTCACGAGGGCATCGCGAGCGCGCTCCATCCATGAACAACCCCCACGGCCATCGTCCCGATTTCCCCGGCGTGCCGCAGCAACCCCGGCCGGCGGAGCGCCCGAGCGAGCACGCCCAGCCCGGCGGCGGACAGGTTCCCCAGGGGTATACGGCGCAAGGCGCGAGGCAGGTCTCCCCGGGCCAGCCGCCGCACTGGCCGCAGGGGCACGGGCAGGCGCCGCCGGAATACGGGCAGGCGGCGCAGGGCCATGGGCAAGCGCCGCAACAGCAAGGCCATGGGCAGGCGGCGCAGGGTTATGGGCAGGCGGCGCAGGGTTATGGGCAGGCGGCGCAGGACCACGCGCAGGGGCCGCAGGACCACGCGCAGGGGCCGCAGGGCTACTGGCCGCCGGGTCGTGCGCCGATGCCGGCGCAGGGCCATGTCCCGCAGCACGGTGCTCCCGCGCAGCACGCCCTGCACGTGCTTCCGGTGGACGGGCCCGCGCCGCACCGCGCCCCTCCTCCGGCGCAGGCGTATCCGCACGCGGGCTACCCTGCGGTCGTACGGGTCGCTCGAAGGCCCGACCCGGACCGGCGCCGGCGCATCGTCGGGCTGTGGCTCTGGGCCAATGGCATCATCGCGGGCGCGGTCCTCAACGTGATCTTCACGCTCTTCGGCGTGCTCGGGTCCGGGGGCAGCATGCTGAGCGCCATGGTCGTCGGCGCGCTCTTCGCGTTCCCGCCGCTCGTCCTCTACCTCTTCGTCCCGATGATCATCGATCGGTACGACCCGGAGCCGTGGTGGTGCCTGCTGATGGCGTTTTTCTGGGGCGCGCTCGCGGCGACCGGCTTCTCGATCCTGATCAACACCGGCGTCCACGTCGGCGTCTCCAGCAACTTCGGCGAGCCGGTGGGCGAGCTCGTGAGCGCGTCGGTCAGCGCGCCGTTCGCGGAGGAGCTCTTCAAGGGGCTCGGCGTATTCGGCTTCTTCTACTTCCTGCGCCGGGAGTTCGACGGCATCGTCGACGGCATCATCTACGCCACCTTCTGCGCGCTCGGCTTCGCCGCGGTGGAGAACGTGCTCTATTACGCGCGCGCCTCGATGCAGGGCAGCGACGTGCTCGCTGGCACCTTCGTCCTGCGGGGGGTGTTCACGCCCTGGCTTCACCCGCTGTTCACGTCGATGACCGGCATTGGCTTCGGGCTCGCCCGGGAGTCGTCGAAGACCTGGGTGCGCGTCGCGGCCCCGATCGGCGGCTACCTGCTCGGCGTCGCGCTGCACGCCGTGTGGAACTTCCTCCCGACCGCGCTGGGGCGCGCGATGGGGGACATCTTCATGCCGTGGCTCCTGCTCTGGCTGTGCTTCGTCGCGTCGTTCTTCGGCATCATCGTGGCGCTCGTCATCCGCAAGGGCTGGGTGATCCGGGATCATCTGCGCGACGAGGTCGCGCTCGGCATGCTCACCCAGGACGAGCTCGAGCTCGTCTGCTCGCCGGTCGGCCGGCTCCGGTGCACGCTGGGCTGGCGCGGGGCCACCGGGCGGAGCTTCATCCGCGCCGGCGCGCGGCTCGCGCTGAGCAAGTGGCACACGGCGCGCGCGCTGGAGGGCCGGAACCGGACCCTGAGCGCCGATTTCATCGGCCCGCTCCGCCACGAGATCGCGCAGCTCCGGCAAGAGCTCCTCGCGCGAGCGCCTCGTTAGAGCGGCGGGCACCCGCTTCGGAGACGGGCCCATCTCGACGTCTTCGGTGCTCAGCGCACTGGAGTGCGCCTCCGCGCCGAAGACGCCGATCTGGGCCCGTCTCCTGTGCGGGTGACCGCCGCTCGGCGGGGCGCGTGGGAGAGGGGCTCACCGCGGCTGGCGGCGCGCGTGGGAGAGGGGCTCACCGCGGCTGGCGAGGCGCGTGGGAGAGGGGCTCACCGTCGCTGGCGGGGCGCGTGGGAGAGGGGCTCACCGTCGCTGGCGGCGCGCGTGCCGCGCCGGGGCGCCGGTCAGCTGCGCGAGCCGTTCGTCTCGTCCGCGCCGGGGCGCGCCGCGGCCTGGGCCGCCCGGTCCTCGCGCCGCTGCACGGGCTTCGCGGGGATGCCAACGACCGTTGTGTTCGGCGCGACATCGTGCACGACGACGGCGTTGGCGCCGATCCGGGCGCCGTCGCCGACCGTGACGCCGCCGACGATCTTCGCCCCCGCGCCGATGAAGAGGTCGCTCCCGAGCACCGGCGTCTGCCGCCGATCGGCGCCGATCGTCACCTGGTGCTCGATGAGCACGTTCGAGCCGCCGCGGACGTTGCCGTTGATGACGACGCCGTTCGAGTGGATGAGCACGAAACCCGGCCCGAAGTCCGCGCCGCGCCCGATGACGCAGCCACCAGCGAGGTTGGTCGCCTTGTTGAGGAGCATCTCGACCACCGGCATCCGGTGGGCCCGCGCAGCCTGCGTGAACCGGTAGAGAACCATCGCCGCCGTGCCGTCGGTCGCCAGCGTCTTCAGGATCGTCGGCAATGGAGCGCTGCCGTAGCACCATGTGGCCTTCTGGCGCACGTCGGCCGCGATGAGTCGCAGGGTCCGCAGCATCGCGACCAGGATAGCGCATCTCGCGCCGCCGGTGCGACCTTTCGCAGCGCGCCCGCGCGCGCCTCCGCAAGCGTCCACGCGATGCCATCGCCGCATCCGCGGTTCCCGGCTGCGCCCTCCCATGCCCCACCCTCCGCTCCGCCCCGCGCGCGCGCATGCCGTCGTGCCGCGCGCCGCCCGCGCCGCGCGCGCGCATGCCGTCGTGCCGCGCGCCGCCCGCGCCGCGCGCCCGCTGCCGCGCGGCCCGTGAGCTCCCGCGTCGTCCCCGGCCCGTCAATCTTCACGAGAAACGGCGGTCGTTTGCCATCAAACAATCCGTCGCACCGCCCTGTTGCCATCCGGTCATCGGTCCGTCACATCGCTCGGGTACACGCGCTGTTCAGCATGGCGCGGATTTTGGTCATCGAAGACGAGCCGGCGCTCCAGAAGGTGCTCGATTACAACCTCAGGCAGGCCGGGCATGAGGTGCTCCTCGCGGGGCAGGGCGGTGAGGGGGTGCGGCTGGCTCTGGACCAGCGACCCGACCTCGTCCTGCTCGACATCATGTTGCCAGACATCTCGGGGACCGAGGTGTGCCGCGCTCTCCAGCAGAGCGAGGGCACCCAGCAGATCCCCGTGATGATCGTATCGGCGCGCGGAGACGAGGTCGACCGCATCGTCGGCTTCGAGCTCGGGGCCGTCGATTACGTGGTCAAGCCGTTCAGCGTGCGGGAGCTCATCCTGCGCGTGCAGGCCGTGCTCCGACGCGCCAAGTCCTCCGGGACGGGGGAGCGGAGCATCGAGTTCGGGTGCCTGCGGATCGACGAGGGCGCTCACCGCGTGTGGGTCGACCGCGAGGAGGTCGAGCTGACGCTCCTCGAGTTCAAGCTCCTCGTCGCGCTGTACGAGGCGCGCGAGCGCGTGCAGACGCGCACCGCGCTCCTCGACGGCGTCTGGGGCATCGACGTGAGCATCACGACGAGGACCGTGGACACCCACGTCAAGCGGCTGCGCGACAAGCTGCGCCGCGCAGGCGATTACATCCAGACCGTCCGCGGAATCGGCTATCGATTCGCCGCGTCGCCGGAGGTGCCCGAGAGCCGCAGCGCCTGAGCGCGGTGTCGGGAGATCCACGACAATCGTTGCCTCCGCGTCATCCTGTCGCAACGCAAACGAGTTACGGTGCGGGCGTTGGCTCACGCTGTGAGTCACGCCGATGAAGCCCGCTTGTCTCTCGGATGAGATCAGGCGGAGCTCCGGTGTTTTCGCCAGCTGGCGCCGGGAGCCTCGATGCATCTGGAGACGTGGAGTGCGGGGGAGGCCGATCCTGACCGAGCGAGGCGGCTCGCGATCGGGTACGCGGCCGGGCTCCTGCTGTTCGCGGGCATCGCGCTCTTCGCTGCCCGCCTGAGCGGCGCGATCAAGCCTCCTCCGCCCGAGGAGGAGGTCGTCGACGTCAAGCTCGCCACCCAGATCCCCGAGACCCCGCCCGCCGCCGCGGCGCCAGCGCCCCCTCCGCCCGCGGCCGAGGCGCCGGCGCCTCGCCCTGCGGCGCCACGCCGCCCGGCGCTCGTCGCGCCCACCGCGGTGCCGAAGGAGGCGCCGGCCGAGGCGGACCCGGGCCAGGCCAAGGCGAGCGACGACGAGGCCTACGGCGAGCCGGGCGGCGTGCCCGGCGGTGCGCCCGGCGGGGTCCCCGGCGGCACGGGGACGGCCGTCGCGGCGGCGCCCCCGCCGCCGCCTCCCCCTCCGCCGCCGCAGCCGAAGGGGCCGATTCACCTCCCCGAGAACGCGACCCCGCCGGTCGCGCTGTCCAATGCGCTCCCGCCCATCCCCGAGGCGGCGCGGAGCGCGGGGATCGAGGCCACCGTGGTCGTCAGGTTCGTGGTGACCGAGGCGGGCGAGGTCACGAACGTCACCATCGTTCGCGGCCATCCGCTCTTCAACGACGTGGTGCTCGCGACGGTGAAGACGTGGCGCTACCGCCCGGCGATCCACGAGGGCAGGCCCGTGTCGACCTTCAAGACGGTCAGGATCCCCTTCAAGGCGAAGAGATGACGTCGAGCGCGCGGCCGCGGAGGCCGCTCATCGCGAGAGGAACGAAGGAGTATTGCCATGATGCAGTTTGATCTCGGGCACATCTGGGCGACCATGGGGCTTCTGAGCAAGCTCGTCGCGTTCGCCCTCGTGCTCATGGCGCTGGCGAGCGTCGCTGTCGTGGTGGAGCGGCTCATCGCGCTCGCGCGCCAGTCGTCGGAGACCCGGCGCTTCGCGACGGAGGCGCGGCCGGTGATGGAGGCGTGGGACACCGCGCAGCTCGTCGCGATCGCCGACCGGTATCGCCGCTCTGCGCTCGCCCGCCTCGTCGCGGCGGCGGTGCGCCGCTTCCAGCGCGCCGTCGACGCCGGCGAGGGCGGCGTGCCTCCGGTGGAGCTCGCGCGCCGCGAGGTGTCGCGGCGTCGCGAGGCGATCTCCGCCGATCTGCGCCGCGGCCTCTCGGTCCTCGCGACCGTCGGCTCGGTGGCCCCGTTCGTCGGGCTGCTCGGGACGGTCATCGGCATCATCACTGCCTTTCAGAGCATCGCCTCGACCGGCTCGGGCGGCCTCGGCGCCGTGAGCGCCGGTATCGCCGAGGCGCTCATCGTCACCGCCCTCGGGCTCGGGGTCGCCATCCCGGCGGTGCTTTGCTTCAACTATCTTACCACCCGCATCGCCTCGGTGGAGCTCGCGCTCGAGCGCAGCGCGGGTGAGCTCATTGACGAGATGGAGAACGAGCATGGGCGTTCGAGCGGAGAGCAATCGCTCCGGTCGGCAGCAGCCGCCTGAGCCGGAGATCAACGTCACGCCGCTCGTCGACGTGGTGCTCGTGCTCCTCATCATCTTCATGGTCATCGCGCCCCAGATGGAGCACGGCGAGCGGGTCGAGCTCCCGGCGGTGTTTCAGCCGGATCCGAAATCGAAATCGAAGCTCGACCCGATCTATGTGACGATCACCGGCGCGGGCACCGTGTTCCTCGAAAAGGAGGCCGTCGCCGACCTCCCGTCGCTCGGAGAGCGGCTGCGGGCCATCCGCGCCGTGGAGCCGGAGCGCCGGGTGGTCATCAAGGGCGACTCCTCCGTGAAGTACGGCCGCGTGCGGGAGGCCTTCGCGCTGTGTCAGGAGGTCGGCTTCGCCGGGATATCGCTGCAGGTGAGCCAGCGGGGCGGCGGCGCCTCCCCGGCGCCAGAGGAGGGATAGCGCCGTGGGGATGAGCGTCTCGCAGGGCGGAAGCAGGAAGGGCGGTGTCGCGCCGAGCATGAACGTCACGCCGCTCGTCGACGTGGTGCTCGTGCTCCTCATCATCTTCATGGTCGTGACCCCGCTGCTCGCGAAGCAGTTCTGGCTGAATTTGCCCAAGAAGGACGACTCAGCGAGGCTCGAGCCGCCCCCGGACGACGCCAGCAAGCCCGTGGTGCTCACGGTGGATCAGCGCGGCGTCATCCGCATCAACCAGGCGGAGGTGCAGCGCGGCGAGCTGAAGGAGCGGCTCGCCCGCATCTTCGCGGCGCGCTCGGACAACGTGCTTTATTTCGACGCGGATGACGAAGCCGTCTACGCGGTGGCCGTGGAGGCCATGGACGCCGCGCGCATGGGCGGGGCCAGGACGATCGCCGTGCTGACAGAGAAGGCCAGGCGCTAGGCAGCGCGGCGGTCGGCCCAGGAGGCGTCGCCGCGGCTCCCGCCGGAGCCTCGCTCCGGTCGCTCCGGCGCGCGCTCGCGCGCGGCCCACAGGACAGGGCTGCGGGGAGCTGGCTCTCCGCTCTCCTCATCACGGGTCACGGGCGCAGGTGCGCCCGGCCATCGAATCGACAGGCGCGCCCGAGCTCGGGACGCGCGAAGGGACAGGTGCATGATTCGCAGAAGCATCTCGGGGGTAGTCGCAGCGCTCGTGACACCGCTCTGCTGGGGGGCCACGGCCCTGGCGCAGGGCGACCCCGGAGCCGCCGCGCCGCCGGCGCCTCAGGGCGCGGGCCTCGAGGCCGGCGCCCCGGCGGCGGAGGACGTCGCGGGGCTCGACGAGCCGAGCCCGTCGCGCCCGCCTCCGGCGGGGAAAGGCGTCGTGTGGGGCGTCGTCACGGACTCCGCCACGCAGGAGCCCGTCCTCGACGCGCAGGTGTCGGTCGTCGGGACGAAGCTCAAGGCCATCGCGGATCTCGACGGGCGGTATCGCCTGGAGCTCCCGCCGGGGAACCATCAGCTCCGGGTCTGGTACGAGGCGCACAGGCCGCAGCGCGTGCAGGACGTGCGGGTGACCGCCGGGCAGGTGATCCAGGTCGACGTCCGTCTCGAGCCGGATCAGCAGGTCGAGGAGGTCATCGAGGTCGAGTTCGAGCCGGAGCGCGCGAGCGTCGCGGCGCAGCTGCTCATCCGGAAGAACGCGGCCCACGTGGGGGACGCCATCGGCGCGAAGGAGATCGCGAAGACCCCCGATCGCAACGCCGCGGAGGCGGCGAAGCGCGTCGTCGGCGCGACCGTGGTCGACGGCAGGTACGTGTACGTGCGTGGCCTTGGCGATCGCTATACGAACGCGCTGCTGAACGGCGCGCCGCTCCCGAGCCCCGAGCCCGACCGGCAGGCCGTCCCGCTCGATCTCTTCCCGTCGCTCGTCCTCAGCGACATCACCATCGTCAAGACGTTCACGCCCGACGTCCCCGGTGATTTCGTGGGCGGTTCGGTCCAGATCAACACGCGCGAGCTCCCGACCAAGTTCCTCCTCCAGGCATCGCTGTCGCTCGCGGCGAACACCCACAGCACATTTCGAGATCGCCTGACCTACTCCGGATCGAGCACCGACTGGCTCGGGATCGACGATGGCACGCGCGCGCTTCCCGGAGAGATCCCCGAGTACAAGGTGGCCCGCGGGATCCGCCGGCCGGACGGCAAGCTGATCACGAGGGATGAAATCGCGGCCTACGGGAGGGCGATCAACTCGTCGATGGCGACCCGCCGGTCGTTCACCCCGCCGAACGGGAGCGGCAGCGTCGTCGTCGGCGACACCCTGAAGCTCCGCGGCGAGCAGCGCCTCGGCTATCTCGCCACGCTGAGCTATGGCCGGAAGTTCGCCCCGCGCGCCGACGAGATCAGCCGGACCTACGCGTTCGATCTCACGAGCGAGAGCGGTCTGCGGCAGCTCAACGAATCCACGGTGGACAGCATCCGCGATCAGGTGTCCTGGGGGAGCTTCGCAAGCGTCACCTACACGCCCGATCGGGATCACAAGGTGATGCTCACCGGGCTCCACAGCCGCTCATCGGACGACGTGGCGCTCCAGTCGAGGGAGGTCATCGAGGAGAGCGGCGGGGCGGTGTACCGCGACACGCTGCAGCGCTTCGTCTCGCGGGCGCTCACCCTGGGCCAGCTCTCGGGGGAGCATCGCATCGCGGCGCTCGGGAACGGGACGCTCGACTGGAAGGCGTCGGTCTCCCGCGCGACCTCGGACGAGCCCGACTCGAGGGAGAACGTCTACGCCAGGGACGACACGAGCGGCGTCTGGTCATGGGACGACGGCACGCTGAGCGGCTCGCACGTCTTCATCGAGCTGGCGGACACGAACTACGGCGGGCAGCTCTCTTACGCGCTGCCGCTCATCCGTGGGGACGCCCCGACCCGCCTGAAGCTGGGCGGTCTCTTGAACTTTCGAGAGCGTGAGTTCGACGCGCGCCGGTTCCGGTTCAAGACGCTCCGGCTCCCCGACACGACCGTGCTGCGACAGGAGCCGGGCCCGCTGTTCTCGGACGAGAACATCGGCACCATCTTCGAGCTGGAGGAGACCACGCGCGACACGGACGACTACACGGCCAGCACCGATCTCTACGCGGGCTACGTGATGACCGACACCCATATCACGCGGTGGCTCCGGGTCATCCTCGGCGCCCGGGTCGAGGCCTCCATGCTGTCGATGGATGTCCCGGATAGTCCCGAGAAGAACGTCGACAACGACGACGTGGATCTCTTGCCCGCGGCCAGCTTCGTGGTCAAGACGACCCCGAAATCGAACCTGAGGCTCAGCGTGACGAAGACGCTCGCTCGTCCCCAGCTCATCGAGCTCAGCCCGGCGCTGTCCCAGCCGGGGTACAGCGCGAGGGAAGTGGAAGGCAATCCAGACCTCGAACGGACGAAAGTGATGAACGGTGATATCCGCTTCGAGCTCTTTCCGACGGCCGGCGAGGTGGTGGCGGCCAGCCTCTTCTACAAGCACTTCGATGATCCGATCGAGGAGATCATCAAACCCAGCAGCGGCAAGGGAAGGCTGAGCTGGACGAACGGGGATAGCGGCTATGCCGCGGGCCTCGAGCTCGAGATCAGGAAGAGCCTGGACTTCATCAATCCGGTCTTGCGAGACGTCACGGCGCTTGGCAACATCACGCTCGTGAGCTCGGAGGTCGAGATCAACCCCGAGCCGGAGGAGGGAGGGGTCGCGATCCAGAGCACCGCGACGCACCCGCTCCAGGGGCAATCCCCCTTCGTCGTCAACCTGGGGCTCGACTACAGCGGCGAGTCGACCGGCACGAGCGCCCGGCTCCTCTACAACGTGTTCGGCGCCCGGCTCAGGACGGTGGGGAAGAACATGCCGGACGAGTACGAACAGCCGCGGCACCAGATCGATCTCACGGTCGCGCAGCGCTTCGGCGAGCACGTCGAGCTGAAGCTGGCCGGCGAGAACCTCATCGATGCTCCCGTCCGCGTCACGCAGGGTAAAGAGAGCACAGAGGACAACATCGTGCTCGAGTACAAGGCTGGCACGACCGTGACCTTGAGCGCCGCATTGACCTATTGACCGTATGCCATGGAATCGTCACGTGACGATCTCCACGATGTTGCCAGTACGGACCATCTTCATCCAGGAGGTAGAATATTATTATGAGGACATCAAGAGCTGCCTTGGTTTGCGCGTCGGCGCTCGCCGTCGCGATGGTTGCCGCTTGCGGCGATGACGACGGCGGGTCGAGCACGACCAGCCCGTCGACGACGAGCGGTACTGGCGGCAACGGCGGCGCCGGCGGCAACGGCGGCAACGGCGGCAGCGGCGGTGGCGGCAACGGCGGCGGCGGCAACGGTCCTGACTGCGACAACCCGGTGGAGGTCACCGAGCCGATCGAAGCTGACGCGACGTGGAGCGCTGACAGCTGCTACCTCATGAAGGGCGCCATCTTCGTCGAGGACGGCGCCACCCTCACCATCGAGCCTGGCACGACCATCATGGGCGACAAGGAGAGCCTCGCGACGCTCGTCGTGAAGCCCGGCGCGATGATCAACGCCAAGGGCACCGCCGACAAGCCCATCGTGTTCACGAGCCAGAGCCCGGAGGGCGAGCGCTCCGCGGGCGACTGGGGCGGCGTCATCCTGCTCGGCAATGCCCCCATCAACGTTCCTGGCGGCAAGGCGGAAGTCGAGGGCATCGTCGGCGTCGAGTACGGCGGTGATGTGGAGGACGACAACAGCGGTGTCCTCCAGTACGTCCGTATCGAGTTCAGCGGGATCTTGCTCTCTCAGGACAACGAGGTGAACGGCCTCACGCTGGCCGGCGTGGGCTCCAAGACGACGGTCGACCACGTGATGGTGCACCACACGCTCGACGACTGCTTCGAGTTCTTCGGCGGGACCGTCAACGCGAGCCACCTCCTCTGCGCGCAGAACGGCGACGACGGCTTCGACTGGGACCTCGGCTACGTCGGGAAGCTCCAGTTCCTCGCGCTCCAGCAGGATCCCACGGTCGCCGACGACACGAACGGCTTCGAGGGCGACAACGACGCGGAGGGGTCCGAGAACACTCCCGTCAGCGAGCCGACGATCTACAACGTGACCCTGTGCGGCAAGAAAAAGGACGTCGACAAGCAGCAGTACGGCATGCTGCTCCGCCGCGGGACCAAGGCCCATATCTTCAACACGATCGTGACCGGCTTCGAGGCGGGCCTGGACCTCAGGAACGACGGGACCGAGGTGGAGCTCGCGAGCTCCATCATCTCGGGCAACGTCGTCGCCGAGGCGAACATCGCCTATGACGAGACCGACGTCAACATGACCACCGAGTCGACGCTCGACGATGATGACGACGGCGGCGTGGACGAGGTCGCGTGGTTCGAGGGCGAGGCGACCAACAGCGTCGTGGATCCGGAGCTCGCCGACTGCTTCGCGGCCACGCCGGACTTCCGCCCGGCGGCCACGCTCACCGAGAACGCGGCGACCCCGCCCGACGACGGCTTCTTCGACGCTGAGGCGACCTATATCGGCGCCTTCAAGGCCGATGACACGTGGGCGACGGGCGCCTGGGTCTCGTTCGACGTCGAGTGAGGCCGCTCCGTCGGCCCCGGCTCACTGTCGCTCCGGGCGGACCAGATCCGCATCCATGAAATGACGAAGGCCGGCGCTTCAGCCGGCCTTCGTCGTCTCGAGCGTCGCCGGTCCGCCGCAGGCGCTCAGCGCACCCGCGGCGTGAACCCGGACACATGGCTCCGGTGCTCGCCGCATACGCCTCGCGCGTCCGGGCTATCCTTGAATGACACCCTCCCGCACACTTCACAGATGCAGAGGTGTGCGCGATAGAACTCCCGATCGAGCAGGATGTCGGCAGCGAGCAAACTGAGCACGATGTCACCGAGGAAGTCGATCTCGCGGGGCGAGGCGACCCAGACGGGACGGCCGCCAACCGCGGCCCGGCGGACCCTGCCCCCATAGATCGCCGCGTTCAGGAACCGATCGTCGGCGACGGGCGCGATGAGCCCCCTCAGCGCCGTGATGACGCGGCCGCGGGCCTTGTAGATCAGCTCCTCGAGGTTGCTGCCGCCGTCGGCGCGCGGATCGAGCATGACGGGCGTCGCGCCGGGCTCGCGCACGATCTGCGGGCGCTTCATCAGGCCCGGGGTCACGAGGTGGTCGACGAACCAGTCCTGGAGGTCCTTGATGGTCCACTCGGAGGCCGGCCACTCAAGGAACTCGAGCGCACCGCGCAGGCCCGTGATGCTCTGGAGGCCGGGGTGGGTGGGGAAGCTCGGCAGGGTGCGAGATGTGTGCAGGCGCCGGGGGGAGCGGCGGCCCGCCTCGTCAATGTTGCGGCCGGAACCCATGTTCACCTCGAGGGCAGACCCCCGGTCCCGATGGATGCGAGCTCTTGCAGAGGCCACCATACCGGGGAATCAAGCACAACTCGTGCCGAACCTGGCGATCGGGGCGACCTGGATTTACCGGGACTTATGCCCAGGAAAATCCGCGCGGCGCCGCTGGGCTGCTCGGGGAAACCCATGCGGCGCGGCTGAGCTGCCCAGGAAACCTGAGCGACGACGCTGAGCTGCCCAGGAAACCCGTGCGGCACTGCGGAAGTGGCCGGCCACTGGCCGGCCAGGTTCTTGAACGAGTAAGATAGCTCCCGATGGATCACTCCACTGTCCGCGTCTCGGTACCCCCTGAACCTTCGGTCGCCGAGCCCGTTCCCGGCATCGTTCTGATTTTCTCGGGGAATCAGCCGCGATGCGCGCCGATCCCGCTGGATGGTGGCTCCGTGGTGCTGGGTCGCGGGGGCGTGGGCGGCGTGCCCCTCGTGGACGACTCGCTCATGTCACGGCGGCACGCGCGCATCGCGTACGACGGGGTTGCCTGGACCGTGGAGGACCTCGGCAGCACCAACGGGACCTCGGTCAACGGCGAGCCGATCCGCGGCGAGATCCGGCGCGAGGCGATCCAGGTCGTCGGCGCGGGGACGTCGGTGTTCCTCGCGCTCTCGGACATCCGGCCCTTCTCGCGCGGGGGCGTGCGCGTCGAGAAGGAGAGCGTCCTCGGGCCCAGGCTGCAGCAGACCTACGACACCATCGTCCGCGCGGCCGCCGCGGGCGACAGCCTCCTCGTGACGGGCGAGAGCGGCACGGGCAAGGAGCTCGCGGCGCGCGCCTATCACGAGGCCGGGCCCCAGGCGCGCGGCCCGTTCGTGGCCGTCAACTGCGCGGCCATCCCGGAGGGGCTCGCGGAGCGGCTCCTCTTCGGCGCCCGGCGCGGCGCCTACTCCGGCGCGACGCACGACACCGAGGGCTACGTGCAGGCCGCCCACGGGGGCACCCTCTTCCTCGACGAGGTGGCGGAGCTCGACGCGGCCGTCCAGGCGAAGCTGCTGCGCACGATCGACACGCGGCAGGTGCTCGAGCTCGGCGCGGTCGCGCCTCACCCGGTACAGATCCGGATCTGCGCCGCGACGCATGACCTGCGCGCGCGCGTCGCCCAGGGCCGCTTCCGGGACGATCTCTATTATCGCATCGGCCGGCCCGAGGTCCGGCTCCCGCCGCTGCGCGAGCGGCTCGAGGAGATCCCCTGGCTGCTCGCGCAATGCGCGAAGGCCGTGGGCGCGGTCGGCGGAGGCGCGCCGCCGACGATTCACCATTCCCTGATCATCGCGTGCGCGATGCGACGCTGGCCAGGGAACCTGCGCGAGTTCGTGGGCGAGGCGCGGCGCGCGGTGACGCGCGCGCTCGATGAGGGGCGGAGCACGGTCGAGGCGAAGGATCTGGACCCGCTGGCGGGCGTCGGGCTGAGCGCGGAAGCGCTCGAGCCGCACGTCCGGCAGACGGGGAGCGATGTCCGCCCGGCGCGCGCGAGCCAGACGCCGCCTGAAGATGAGATCGCCGAGGCGCTTCGCCTCGAGCGAGGCAATGTGTCTCGCGCCGCCAGCAGGCTCGGCGTGCACAGGAATCGAATCCGACGCTGGCTCGAGAAGAATGGCGTGGATCGCTCGCATTTCGCCGAAGGGAGCGATGTGTCCGATAACGACTGAGCCGGGCGCGCCCACCCGTATGCACAAGCGCAGGAGCACGTCAATGTCGGCGCCGCGCGGCGAAGAGCGCTCGCCTCGCGCGCGGCGCCTCGATGACGAAGTCTACCTGGGCGTAGGCTGCTGAGCCCGACAGGGCGGTCGTTCCATACATTGTCTCCAGCAATGGAGCTGTCCCTCCCGAGGCATCGGGGCCGCCGCGGCGCTCTTCCTCGGACGAGGACGAGCCCCGCCGTGGCAGGGTTGCCTTCATCCGGCCACGCGACGCGGGCTCGATCGACCGAGCACCCATGTATAGGGTCTTTACAGACCTGATTATGCAGGATGTAATATGGTGTGTAAGCCCCGTCGCCAGCGAGGTGCTGTCACGACCACGGTCAAGTCAACGAATCCGGCGTGCGCCATGCTGGATCGCGCCACGTCAAAGCGCGCCAGGCTGGAGCGCGCGACGCGCCGTGACGCGCAATGCGCCATAAGCGATCACCGGTGGTGTTCCCCATCTCTCGCGGCCCGCGCGCTCGAGAACGCGCGCGGCGCGTGGCGTCGGTCGGGGACTGCCACCTGCCGCAAGGCCACCGCGGTCGCCCGGTTAGCCGCCTACGATAGCCTACGTCTCCCGCCAGGGGGTTCGGACGGCGCAACGGACACGAGGAAGGGAGCGCCACGCAGTATGACAATCTTGGGCTTGACCGAGCGGGCGGCTTCATCGATGTACAGAGAGTTGTCTGTCGAGCCCTCGTGCGAGCTCAGATTCCATCGCGTCGTGGGCGGGCGCCGCGCCTCGCGGCCTCGCCGCGGGCGCGCTGCTGCCCAGCGTCTGCTCCTTCCTCGCCGTCAGGCTCTCCCGCAACGACGTCAGCAAACATTGAAACCCCCGGCTCCTGCGAAGCGGTCGACGTCATGCGTTCGCGTTTGACGTCGTCCCATCGCGGAGAGCCCAGCCAGGACGGCGGGCTGCCTGGCTGAACAGCCCTGGACACCATGAACGCGATCCGTAGACACGCATCGGCCGAAGAGGCGCCTGTCAGCCTCCGAGCGCACGTCGAGGGGCCCACGAGCTCGGCGTCATCCGGTTCCGGGCTGGGACAGCAACCGAGCTCGGGCACGCGACAGACGCATTCCCGGCGCCGTCCGTTCCTGAGCCGCCTCCTGGCTGCGGGCGAGGCGATCGACGTGGGCGATTGCGAGCGCGCGAGGGCCCTCGTGGACGGCATCCTGCGGGCTGAGCCCGACACGGGGGACGCCTCCGAGCGCATCTCCGGCGTGTTCGGCCGGGCGCTGCTCGCCCGTCTGGACGGAGATCGCTCCGGCGACGGCAACCTCTATCTGCGCAGCGCCGGCCCGCGGGACATGCTCGCGGCGTTTCAGCTGCTCGTGCACGCGACGCCGCTCATCCGGTTCGGCTACCTCAGCGCGAACGCGGCCATCGTCGAGGCGTTCCAGGGTGAAGAGGAGGTCCATGTCATCGACATCGGCGTCGGTGGCGGTACGCAGTGGCCCTTCCTGCTACATCGGCTGGCGTCGCGGCCCGGCGGCCCGCCGCGGGTCCGTCTGACCGGGATCGACCTGCCGTGCCGCGGCCCCGATCCCGAGCAGCGGCTGCGCTGGGCCGGCGCGTTCATCGGGGGGTGGGCGGAGCGGCTGAAGGTGCCCTTCGAGTTCCACGGCGTCGCCTCCTCGGTCGAGCGCGTCGACTGGAATCGCATCGCTTCCCGCTCCACGGCCCCCATCGCCGTCAATGCGGCCTTCGCACTGCACCACGTCCCCGACGCGTCGGTGCACCCGACCGCGAACCGCGACACGATTCTCACGAGGATCTGCGCGCTGTCGCCGCGGGTGCTGACGCTCGTCGAGCCGGACGTCGAGCATAACGCGCTCCAGTTCCTCCCGCGGCTGTCCGAGGCGATCGGCCATTACTATGCGGTATTCCAGGCGCTCGAGGCGCTGCTCCCGCCGCATATCGCCGCGCGCGAGACCATCGAGCAGGTCTTCTTCGGGCAGGAGGTGATGAACGTGGTCGTGGGGGAAGGGGCGGCGCGGGTCGAGCGGCACGAGCGCCGGGGCGCCTGGCAGCGCCGCCTCCGCATGAACGGCTTCGAGCCGCTGCGCGTCTCGCCGCACGAGCCGCTGGTCCGTGGAGGGCTCCGCCTGAACCAGGGGTTCGACGTCCGGTCGGACGAGCCGGCGATCCTGCTCATGCGCAACGGGGTGTCCCTCGTGGCCGCGTCGGCGTGGCGACCGCGGCAGGTCCCGCCGCCGTCGCGGTTCATCTCCGGCCTGTTCCGCCGGCTCGGCTGAGCGATTCGCTGTCGGGCTACGGTCGCGGCGCGAGCGGATCTCGGCCTCAACGGCCCAGATGAGCGAGCGCGGCCCAGAGCAGCAGCGCGCCGCTCACGAGCGCCGCGACGGCCGCAAGGACGAGCCGCAATGCGCGGCGGCTGCGCAGGGCGCTCGGCCGGCGGTCCCGAGGAAGCCCCGGCGCGCGTCCGACAGGGCCCTCGGCGCCGAGCGGTGCGCCCTGAGGAGGCAGCGGGCTCAGGCCATGACGCCTGACCACGTCGAAGAGCACCGAGCCGCGCGCCTGGGCTCGCGCGAGCCGCTCCAGCATCTCACGGCGGCAATGGAGGCAGAACATCGACGCATCCCCTTCGATGTCGTCGAGGCCGAGCTCCCGTAGCTTCTGCTGCTCCCAGCTCTCCCTTGCTTGCCGGGCCTCGTGCAAGCCGTCCGCTCGGCGGCCGTGGTGGTGTGGGCTGTCCTTGGCGCTCATCGCTGCTCCTGATCCCTGCCGCAACCTGCGACTCCTACCAGGATCTATTCCAGCTGGCCGAGTGAAATTCTCCTGCGGCGCGCCGGGATGCGTGTCGCGCAACCCGCATCCCTGCGAGCAAAGCCGAGCCTGCACCTCCCGTGAGAGTTCTTCCCTGTCTTTACGGCTTGCGGGACAATTTCGTCACGCAGACATAAAGACTCTGGATCTCGTTCGGGTGTTTCGTGGCGCGCCATCGCCACGAGCGATATCGCCAGCGGGGGAACGACCAGCCCATCAGGCGGGCGCCGCCTCACCTCTGGCCGTCCGCTGGCGAGCGGGGTCAAGTTCGAGGATATGACGGAAATACGCTAAAAATAGTGATTGGACTTACGAATGCCGGGCCGCTCGAGCCGGTGTGCCTGGCACCGCGAGAGCGAGGGGCGCGACGCGCTGGCCGGAAGCCCACCGTGAGGCGCCTGGAGAGCTCGACGCCGGCCTCAGCGTGTGACGAGCACCTTGAGGGCGCCTGGGGCCGCCGCGGCCCGCAGCGCCTCCTCGGCACGCTCGAGAGGGAGTCGGGCCGACACGAGCGAGCGGACGTCGATGCTGCGGTCCTCGAGGGCGTGCAGCGCTGGCTCGAACAGCCCGCAGCGGGACCCAACCACGGTGATCTCGTGAACCACGAGCTCCGCGAGGTGGACGCTGGAGAGCCCGGCCACCGTGCTCTTCAGCACCAGCGTGCCGCGCGGCCGGGTCGCGCGGACCGCCCTCGCGAACCCCTCGGCGGTCCCCGTTGCCTCGACCACGAGCTCGGCCGGCTCCCCGGCCCAGGCGGCCGCAGCGGGCGCGCCGCTGGCGTCGGCCTGGCCCGCGGCCTCAGGAAGGATGAGCTCGGTCGCGATGCCCCGCGCGCGCAGCAGGGCGAGCTTCTCCTCGTGCTTGCCGACCGCGAGGACGCGGGCGCCGGCCTGCTGGAGCACCTGCGCGATGAGCAGGCCGAGCTTCCCGTCGCCGAGCACGAGCGCCGAGGTGCCCGGCGCCACGCGCACCTGCTCCAGGATCGCGAAAGCCGCCGCGAGCGGTTCGGTGAACACCGCCTCCTCGTCGTCCACGCGGTCGTCGACCGCGTGGAGGTTCGCGACGGGCACGGCGACGCGCTCCGCCAGCGCGCCGTCGGCGCCGACGATGCCCATCACCGTGCGCGCCGGGCAGTGCCTGCCCAGCCCGCGCGCGCAGGTGCTGCAGCGGCCGCACGCGAAGTTGATCTCGCCCACCACGCGACGGCCGCGCCAGGCGGCAGGCCCGTCCACGACCTCGCCGACGAACTCGTGCCCGAGGGTGCCACGGAAGCCCATGTACCCTCGGACGATCTCGAGATCCGTGTTGCAGATCCCCGCGCACCGCACCTCGACCACGGCCATGCCGGCCGTGGTCGAGGGGGGGGCGCGTTCGACGACGCGCGCGGCCGTGCCGTCCCAGACGAGCGCTCGCACGGGTCGCGCTCTAGCTCGCCGCGAGCTCCAGCCGGCGCTTCGCCGGCTGCATCAGGTACGCATCGACCGCCTCGGCGGCCTTGCGCCCCTCCGCGATGGCCCAGACGACGAGGCTCTGCCCGCGCGACATGTCGCCCGCGGCGAAGACGCCCTCCACGCTCGTGCGCCCGCCCGGGGCCTTCACGTTGCCGCGCTGGTCCATCGCCACGCCGAGCTGCTCGAGCAGCCCCTCGCGCTCGGAGCCGACGAAGCCCATCGCGAGCAGGACGAGCTCGCACGGGATCTCGAAGTCGCTCCCGGGGACAGGCACGAACTTCCCGCCTTCCAGGCTCACCCGCGTCGCCTTGAGGGCACGGACGTTCCCGCGCTCGTCGCCGAGGAACGCGGTCGTCGACACCGACCAGTCCCGCTCGCCGCCCTCCTCGTGCGAGGACGACGTGCGGAGGATGAGCGGCCACGCGGGCCACGGGTTCGTCAGGGAGCGCTGCTCGGGCGGGCGGGGCAGGAGCTCCAGCTGCGTGACGTGCGCCGCGCGATGGCGGTGGCTCGTGCCGAGGCAGTCGGAGCCTGTGTCGCCGCCGCCGATGACGACCACGCGCTTGTCCGTCGCGAAGATCGCCTCGCTGTCGGGGACCACGTCGCCGGCCACGCGCTTGTTCTGCTGGGTCAGGAAATCCATGGCGAAGTGGATCCCCTTGAGCTCCCGGCCCGGCACCGGCAGGTCGCGCGGCCGGCGCGCCCCGCCGCAGAGCACGATGGCGTCGTACTGCTCGCGCAGCGCGTCGCCGGTGATGTCGACGCCGCAGTTCACGCCCGTGCGGAAGGTCACCCCCTCGGCCTGCATCTGCTCCATGCGCCGATCGATGAGGTGCTTCTCCATCTTGAAGTCGGGGATGCCGTACCGGAGCAGGCCGCCGATGCGGTCGTCGCGCTCGAAGAGCGTGACGTCGTGCCCCTTGCGCGCGAGCTGCTGCGCGGCCGCGAGGCCGGCGGGCCCCGAGCCGATCACCGCGACCCGCTTGCCCGTCCGCTGCTTCGCGATGACCGGCACGACCAGGTTCCGCTCGAACGCGCGATCAGCGACGCCGCGCTCGACGTTCTTGATCGTGACCGGCCTGCCCTCGATGTTCAGCACGCACGCCGCCTCGCAGGGCGCCGGGCACACCCGCCCGGTGAACTCGGGGAAGTTGTTCGTCGCGTCGAGCGCCGCGATCGCCTCGGGGAGGCGCTCGCGGAACATGTGATCGTTCCAGTCGGGGATCAGGTTCCCGAGCGGGCACCCGTCGTGACAGAACGGAATGCCGCAGTCCATGCACCGCGCTGCCTGATCGCGCAGCTCGGCGTCGGGGATCGGGAGCTCGAACTCCTGCCAGTCGTTCAAACGCTCGGAGACGGGCCGCTTCTTGATGTCGACCCGCTGGATCTCGAGGAAGCCTCGTACCTTACCCATGGGCGGCCGACCTCTCTCCCGTGCTCGCGGGACCCGCGTTGGCGGGGATGTAACGTCCAGTGGAAACGTAGGGGGTGGAGGGTGAAAGGAGGGACACGATCCCGTCGGTCGCGTCCGCCCCGTTCGTCGCGGGCGCCGACGCGGCCTCGAGGGCGCGCCGGTACTCGCTCGGGACGACCTTCACGAACTTCGGCAGGACGGCCTGCCAGGAGTCGAGCAGCTCGGTCGCCTTCCGGCTGCCCGTGCGCCGCACGTGCTCCTCGAGCAGTGCCCGCACCGACTCGGCGTCGGCCGCGGTCATCGTCTCGAGCGCCACCATCTCCTTGTTGCAGCGCGCCTCGAAGAGCGCGTCCTCGTCGAAGACGTAGGCCAGACCGCCGCTCATGCCGGCCCCGAAGTTGCGGCCGGTGGTGCCGAGGATGATCACGGTGCCGCCCGTCATGTACTCGCAGCCGTGGTCGCCCACGCCCTCGACGACGGTGGTGGCCCCGCTGTTCCTGACCGCGAAGCGCTCGCCCGCGCGGCCGTTGAAGAACGCGCGGCCGCCCGTCGCGCCGTAGAGCACGACGTTGCCGACGATGACCTGGTCGTCCGGCTTGAACGGCGCCTCGCGCGGCGGGCGCACCGCCACGACGCCGCCCGAGAGGCCCTTGCCGACGTAGTCGTTCGCGTCGCCCTCGAGCTCGATCGTCATGCCCCGCGAGGCGAAGGCGCCGAAGCTCTGGCCGGCGCTGCCGGTGCACTTCACCACGATGCTGTCCTCGGGGAGCCCGGCGCTGCCGTGGCGGCGCGCAATCTCGCCGCTCAGCATCGCGCCGAGCGTCCGGTCCGAGTTCCTCACGCGGGTCTCGATGACCACGGGCGAGCCGCCGTCGATCGTGGCGCGCGCCTGCTCGATCAGCTTGAGATCGAGCACCCGGTCGAGCTTGTGGTCCTGCAGCTCGACGCAGTGGGTCGGGCTCGTGAGGGCCTCCTTCGGGCGATAGAGCACCTCGGAGCAGTCGATCTTCCTCGCCTTCGCGTGCAGCCCGGTGCGCCGCTGCACGATGCAGTCGGAGCGACCGACCATCTCGGTCAGCGTACGGAAGCCCAGGCTCGCCATGATCTGCCGGAGCTCCTCCGCCACGTAGAAGAAGAAGTTGATGACGTGCTCCGGCGTACCCGTGAACTTCTTGCGGAGCTCCGGGTCCTGGGTGGCGATGCCGACCGGGCAGGTGTTGAGGTGGCACTTGCGCATCATGATGCAGCCCGCCGCCACGAGCGGCGCCGTGGAGAAGCCGAACTCCTCGGCGCCGAGCAAGGCCGCGAACGCGACGTCCCGGCCCGTCATCAGCTTGCCGTCGGTCTGCACGATGGCGCGGCCGCGGAGCCCGTTCATCACGAGCACCTGGTGCGCCTCGGCGAGCCCGAGCTCCCACGGCACGCCCGCGTGGTGGATCGACGTGAGCGGGGAGGCGCCGGTGCCGCCCGAGTCCCCGCTGATCAGCACCACGTCGGCGTGCGCCTTCACGACGCCCGCCGCGATGGTGCCGACGCCCGCCTCGGCGACGAGCTTCACGCTGATGCGCGCCTTCGAGTTGATGTTCTTCAGGTCGAAGATGAGCTGTGCGAGGTCCTCGATCGAGTAGATGTCGTGGTGCGGCGGCGGCGAGATCAGGGTCACGCCGGGGGTCGAGTGGCGCACCTTCGCGATCACCGCGTCGACCTTGTGGCCCGGGAGCTGGCCGCCCTCGCCGGGCTTGGCGCCCTGCGCCATCTTGATCTGCAGCTCGTCGGCGTTGACGAGGTACTCGGCCGTGACGCCGAACCGCCCCGAGGCGACCTGCTTCACCGCGCTCCGCTTGGAGTCGCCGTTCGGCAGCCGGATGAAGCGCCCCGGGTCCTCGCCGCCCTCGCCGGTGTTCGACCGCGCGCCGATGCGGTTCATCGCGACGGCGAGGGTCTCGTGCGCCTCCTTCGAGATGCTCCCGAAGGACATGGCGCCGGTGGCGAAGCGCTTGACCAGCGAGGCGGCGGGCTCGACCTCCTCGATCGGCACCGGCGGGCCCGCGGGCTTGAGGTCCCACAGCCCGCGGAGCGACATCGGGTGCTCCTGCTGCTCGTTGATGATCGCGGCGTACTCCGCGTAGCTCTTCGCGTCGTCGAGGCGGACCGCCCGCTGGAGCGTCGAGATCGACTGCGGCGTCCAGAGGTGCCGCTCGCCGAACACGCGGAAGTGGTGGTGGCCGCCGACGTCGAGGTGCGCGCGCGCCCGCTCGCCGTACGCCGCCTGGTGGCGCGCGAGCGCCTCCTCGGCGATCTCGCGCAGCCCGACGCCGCGGATGCGCGACGCCGTGCCGGTGAAGTACGCGTCGATGACGATCTGATCGATGCCGATCGCCTCGAAGATCTGCGCGCCCTGGTAGCTGGAGAGCGCGCTGATCCCCATCTTCGACATGATCTTCAGGATGCCCTTCTTGAGCGCCTTCACGTACCGCGAGCTCGCCGCGGACGGCGAGAGGTCGCCGAGGGTCTTGTCGCGGCACATCGCCGCGATCGACTCGAACGCCATGTACGGGTTCACCGCGCCTGCGCCGTAGCCGATGAGCAGCGCCATGTGGCCGACCTCACGCGCCTCACCTGTCTCGACGATGATGCCGGCGCGCGTGCGCGTCCCCTCGTTGATGAGGTGGTGGTGCACGGCGCCCATCGCGAGCAGGCTCGGGATCGGGGCGAGCGTCTCGTCGATGCCGCGGTCGCTGAGGATGAGGATGCTCGCGCCGTCGGCGATCGCGCGGCTCGCGTCCTTGCAGAGCTTCGCGAGCGCGGTGCGCAGGTTGTCCTCCGGATCACCATCGACCGCGAAGTACAT
Source organism: Sorangium sp. So ce1128 (assembly GCA_051717205.1). GTDB lineage: Bacteria > Myxococcota_A > Polyangia > Polyangiales > Polyangiaceae > Sorangium. The sequence continues at coordinate 9,706,670 of CP181432.1, read as the reverse complement.
CGGCAGCGTGGCCGCACGGAAATCGGGGAAGACGTTCTTGCGCAGCTTGGACAGATCGTCCTGCGTGAGGATCGGGTGCGGCAGCTCGAGCATCCGGCACTGGCGGGGCGTCTCCTCGAGGAGGTTGCCCTCGCCGCCGACGCAGCTCACGAGCGACATCACGATCTCCTCGCGCAGCGGGTCGACCGGCGGGTTCGTGACCTGGGCGAACAGCTGCTTGAAGTAGCGGAAGAGCAGCTGGGGCTTCTCGGAGAGGACGGCGAGCGGGATGTCGATGCCCATCGAGCCCACCGGCTCCTCGCCGAGGGTCGCCATCGACGCGAGGATCATCCGCAGGTCCTCGTCGGTGTAGCCGAAGGCCTGCTGCAGGGTGCGGAGGTCGGCGTGCGGGACGGTATAGAGGCTCGGCACGTCCTCGAGGGCGCGCAGGTCGATCTTGTTCTCGGCGACCCAGGCCGCGTACGGCTTTTGCGTGGCGACGCGGCGCTTGATCTCGTCGTCGCTGACGACGCGGCCCTCGCTCGTGTCCACGAGGAACATCTTGCCCGGCTGGAGGCGCCCCTTCTGGATGACGCGCGCCGGCTCGATGTCGAGCACGCCGAACTCGCTGGCGAGCACGACGAGCCCGTCGCTCGTCACGACGTACTTCGCGGGGCGCAGCCCGTTGCGGTCGAGGGTCGCGCCGATGAGGCGGCCGTCGGTGAAGCACAGCGCCGCGGGGCCGTCCCAGGGCTCGATCAGGCAGCCGTGGTACTCGTAGAAGGCCTTCTTCTCGGCCGACATGTCCGGGTCGAGCGCCCAGGCCTCGGGCACGAGCATCATCATCACGTGCGGCAGCGACCGGCCGCTCGCGAGCAGGAAGTCGACGACGTTGTCGAGCGCGGCCGAGTCGGACCCGCCGTGGCGGATGATCGGCTTGAAGTCCTCGATCGCGTTCACGAAGACATCGCTCTTGAGCAGCGCCTCGCGCGCGCTCATCCACGCGGTGTTGCCGCGGAGGGTGTTGATCTCGCCGTTGTGCGCGATGACCCGGTACGGGTGCGCGCGCTCCCACGTGGGGAAGGTGTTCGTGGAGAAGCGCGAGTGGACCATCGCGAGCCGCGACACGGCGCGCTTGTCGGACAGGTCGGGGTAGAACGCCGAGACCTGCTCCGCGAGCATCAGGCCCTTGTAGACGACCGTCCGCGACGAACAGGACGCGATGTAGAAGTCGTCGGCATGGGCCGTGCGGCCGGCGCGCTTGCGGATCGCATAGAGGACCTGCTCGAAGGACTGGCGAGGCGCGACCCTGCCGATGAACAGCTGGCGGATCGCGGGGCGCGAGTCGCGCGCGACCGGACCGAGCGCCGCGTCGTCGATGGGGACGTCGCGCCAGCCGAGGACCCGCTGGCCGTGGTGCACGACCGCCGCCTCGAGGATCGCCTCGCACTGGCGGCGCCGCGCCGGGTTCTGCGAGAAGAACACCGTCGCAACCGCGTAGTCGCCGGGAGCAGGCAGCGCGATGCCCAGGGCCGTGAGGGACGCGGCGTACAGCTCGTGCGGGATCTGGAGGAGGACGCCCGCGCCGTCGCCGGTACAGGGGTCGCAGCCAGCGGCGCCGCGATGGGTTAGATTTTCGAGGATCTCGAGCGCTTGGCAAACGACCTCGTGCGTCGCTTCACGGCGGAGCGTGGCGACGAATCCGAGACCGCAGGCGTCGTGTTCGAAAGCCGGATCGTAAAGACCTTGTCGTTGGGGCAGAGGCATGGTGCTGACTTCACACGCGCGTAGCACATGTAGCACAAGGATTGGAGCCCTAGTTAATGCGGCGCGCCAGGTCCGGCGGAATCGGGCCCAAATCGGGGGGGACCGCTCCCCCTCTGCCCGGGCCGGGCGGGGGAGGGGGGTGGCGCTCGGCAGTGGACGCCCGTCGCCGCCCGTGGTGAGGGTGGGGCTGGCCGGCCTGCTGGCTCGGCCGCCGGTCACCTGGCATTACGATGAAGCTCTTCGCACTCAGTGATCTCCACGTCGGCTATGCGGAGAACCGGTGGGCCATCGAGCGCATCACGCCGCGGCCGAACGACTGGCTCATCCTCGCTGGAGACCTCGGCGAAACGGAGCAGCACCTGCTCTACGTGCTCGACACGCTGGGCCCGCGGTTCAAGCAGCTCGTGTGGACGCCGGGCAACCACGAGCTCTACACGATGCCGAGTGAGCGCGGCGGGCCGCGCGGGCAGGGGCGGTACGATCGGCTGGTCGAGCTGTGCCGGAGCCGCGGCGTGATTACGCCGGAGGACCCCTACGTGCATTGGGAAGGCGAGGGCGGGCCGCACGTTCTGGCGCCGGTGTTCCTGCTCTATGACTACAGCTTCCGGCCAGCCGACGTCTCCGAGCGCGACGCGGTGGCGTGGGCGATGGAGAGCGGCGTCCTCTGCAGCGACGAGGAGCTGCTCGACCCGGCCCCGTACGCGAGCCGGCCGGCATGGTGCCGGGCCCGCCTCGCGGCGACGGAGGCCCGACTCGCGGCGATCGAGGGGCACTCCACGGTGCTCATCAACCACTTCCCGCTGCGGGAGGAGCTCGTGCGCCTGCGGCACATCCCGCGCTTCTCGATCTGGTGCGGCACGCGGCGCACGCACGATTGGCACACGCGGTTCCGCGCGCGGGTGGTCGTGTCCGGGCACCTCCACATCCCCCGCACCGACTGGATCGATGGTGTTCGTTTCGAGGAGGTGTCGTTCGGCTACCCGCGCCAGCGCCCCGCCGATCGCACCGCCGACAGCTGCCTGCGGGAGATCCTGCCGGGGCCCGCGGCCGCGGCTCCGCTGAGGACGTAGATGCTCGAGCTCGCTCCTGGTGTCGCGCACCTCTGGTACGTCTTCTCCGATCCGGTCCGCGACGAGGCCTTGCTCGCGGCGTACCACCGGCTGATGGCGCCGGACGAGGCGACCCAGCAGGCGCGCTTCCTGTTCGCCAACAACCGGCACGAGTACCTGCTCACGCGCGCGCTCGTGCGCACGGTCCTCTCGAAGTACGCGCCGGTCGCGCCCGAGGCGTGGACGTTCGTCCGGAACGAATTTGGTCGCCCGTCGATCGCGGGGCCGGCGGGCGTGCCGCCGCTCCGGTTCAACCTGTCCAACACGCAGGGGCTGATCGCCTGCCTGGTCGCGCTGGACCGCGACGTGGGCGTCGACGTCGAGGACACCGAGCGCTCGAGCAGCGCGATGGACATCGCCGACAGGTTCTTCTCGCCCGCCGAGGTGCGCGCGCTGCGCGCGCAGCCGCCGGAGCGGCAGCGCGCGCGCTTCTTCGAGTACTGGACGCTCAAGGAGTCGTACATCAAGGCGCGCGGGATGGGGCTCGCGATCCCGCTCGACCACTTCTCGTTCCACCTGGACGACGGACCGGAGATCGGCATCTCGTTCGACCCGCGGCTGGACGACGATCGCGCGGCCTGGCAGTTCGCGCTCTACCGGCCGTCGGCGCGGCACATGATGGCCGCCGCCGTCCGCAAGGGGGCCGACCCTCCGCTGTCGATCGAGCTCCGGGAGACGGTGCCGCTGCTCGACCGGGGGTGAGCGGCCGCGCGCTGCCCGCGGTAGCGCTCGCGCTGGCTCCAGCGCGGCGGCCGCGCGCGAGATCAGTCTGGCCGCTCGATCGAGAGCTCGACGTTGCGCCACTCGGGCGCGCCGCTGCCGTCGCCGCCGAAGCCGGAGGTGAAGTCCACGACGGCCCGGCGTCGTCCCTCGGCGGCGACCGGGTCGTCGTCGACGGCGTAGTCGAGCGCGACGCCCCGGATGGTGACGAAGCCGTTGTCCTCGTCCCGGATCTCGATCACGCGGACCTGATGGGGGTAGTCGGCGAGCGCGGAGGTCTCGAGCTCCCAGTAGGCGTGCCCGCCGAGCGGCGCCACCTGGGTCAGCCGGTGCACGTGCGTGTGCCCTGCGAGGTGGAGGAGTACGTTGTCGTAGCCGCCCACGAACGCCTGCCACGCCTCGGGGGTGAGCGCGCCGGGCACTTTCGGTGCGCCTGTCCCGGCGAAGGAGCCGTCGCCGAGCAGGCGCGACGCGTGGTGGGACGCGAGGATGACCCACCTGCGCTCGCGCTGCGCGCGATCGAGCGCCGGACGGATGAACCGGTCGACGTCGTCCTGGACGATCACGCCTCTGGCGCCGCCGGTCTCGGTGGCCGTGTCGAGCACGATGACGCGGACGGGGGTGTCCTTCACGTCGAACTCGTAGAACGCCTTCCCGTACGCGCGCGTATCCGGCCCGATCCCGTGCCCGTCGCCGGACGCCGCGAGCTGCTCGAGCAGGGCGGGGCGGGTCAGGAGCGCTCTCCTCGGGTCGGGGACGACCTCGCCCGTTATCACCGGAGCGCCCGGGAGCGACCAGTCGCGCGTCCCGCCGTCCGAGATGCTCCCCACCGCGAGCTCGGCGCGGCTGTCGACCGGGAAGTTCCCCTGGTGCAGGACGTCGTGGTTGCCGGTCACCCAGCGCCACGGCACGAGCAGCCCCTCGGCGAAGAACGGGTCCTTGGGGTCGTTGTCCGGGCCCTGCACGGGATCGTCGTCGTCGCCCGAGTCGCACTCGACGCGCTCGGCGCCGTCGAGGATCGCCGTGAACCACGAGATCTCGTTCGTCTGCGCGCTGTCGGCGTTGTCGCCGCCGAGCAGGACGAAGTCGAGCGGCGTGCTCCGGTGGAGCGCGTTGATCGTGCGGACGGCGGCGTTGAGGATCCGGCACTCGTGCCCCTCCTGCGGGCGGAACGCCGAGGCGAAGGGGCCGGGCGAGTCGAAGATCGCGAGCCGGGCGGGCGCCTCGTCGTCGGCGAGCTGGGTGTCGGCGAGGTGGACGAAGCGCGTGAGGAGCCTCGACCGCGGGCCGGGCGGCGGTGGCGGGGTGCCGTCGAGCGTCGCCGGCGCGAGCGGCAGACCCGGCGCGAGGTCGACCTCCCCGTAGCCCTCCGCGAGCATCTTCTCCATCTCGTCCGGCACGGCGGGGTTCCTGTCCGGCGGATCGAGCACCGCGGAGCGGGGGGTCAGGGTGAGATCGGTCGTCAGCGGCGGCGCGCCGCGGAGCGCCGGAAGCGGCTTCGGCGCGGGGAGCGGCGTGGGCGCGAGGGACTCCTCCGGCGCGCAGGCCGCGAGTGCGAGGAGGAAGAACGCCGCGGGGCCACCTCGACGCACGCGCAAGTCCAGCGACCTGCCGTGCTCTGCCGTTCCGGTGCCCGCTGCTCGTGTCTGGCTCATCGCTTCCTTACATGACAACGCCGCAGCGCCTGATCAAGAAATGTTCATTTCCGCGGTAGAGTCGTTGTCGCGGGCCAGCGTCGATCGGTGAAACAAGACTGTCTGGAACAACCGTGGTGCGGATAACGCCGCGTCCTGGCGGGGCACGCCGCGGGGCGTCACGCGAGGGCACACGGGCGGACTGAACCGTGCTAGGGCGGGGTCGCGGCCTCCGCGCCAGCTGCTGCTAGGATGCGGCGCGTCCGGGCTCCCTCTCGAGGTCATCCATGGTCCTTTTGCGATTCCTGGGCTGCGCGCTCGCGGCGGCGGCGCTGGCGGGCTGCAGCGAGCCAGATCCCATCATCGAAACCCATTACGGTGCGTACGAGGGGGACGCCTATCCGAACCGACTCCCCGAGATCGCGATCCCGGAAGGGGGAATGGGGGTGGTGACCGATAGCCGCTCCGACACGGTCTCCCTCATCTCGCTCGCCACGGGGGAGCGGCTCGGCGTTCGCCCCGTGGGCCGCGATCCCGTGACGATCGACGGGCCTCATCACGTGGCGGTGGATCCCTCGCGGGGCGCGCTCTATGTCGCGCTTTCCTATCCTGTCCTCGCCGGCACGATCGGCCCCCACGCGAGCCACGGATCGAGCGCGATGGCCGGCTATGTCCAGAAGCTCGCGCTCGACGACATGCGCGTCCTCGGGCAGGTGCGCGTCGAGCCCAACCCAGGCGACCTCGTGATCTCCGAGGATGGCAGCCGCCTCGTCGTCTCTCATTACGATCTCAAGCGCGTGCTCGACAACCCGGGCGATATCGAGGCGGCGCGCTCGTCGCTCGCTGTGATCGAGCCCGAGCGGGTCTTGCCCTCGGGCTCGGCCGAGCCGGTGTTCATCCCGGTCTGCATAGCCGCCCACGGGATCGCCCTCTCGCGCCCGGACGGCGCCCGCGCCTACGTCGCTTGCTATGGCGAGGACGTCCTCGCGATCGTCGACCTGACGGACCCCGGCGCCGAGGTGAAGCGCGTCCCCGTGGGGCCGAGCCCGTCGCGGCCCAACCCGTCCTACGGGCCGTACGCCGCCGTCATGTCCCCGGATCAGAAGACCATCGCCGTGAGCAACATCCACAGCAGGGATGTGCGCTTCTTCGATGTCGAAACGGAGACGTTCAAGGAGCCCGACTCGAACTTGCCGCTGTTCGGCGCGCCGTACTTCGTCGCGTGGACCGCCGATTCGAGCCGCATTTACGTGCCGACCCAGGTGCCCGACGCGATCTTCCTCATCGACGTGGCCAACGACAACAACACGCTCGCCCATCGCGAGCTCTCCGGGGAATGCTTCAGGCCCCACATAGCGAGCTTCGACGGGGGCGACGGGCTCTTCCTCGTCTGCGAGGGCGATCAGACCGAGACCCCCGGCAGGGTGCTCCGGCTCGATCCCGAGACGCTGGAGACGCTCAGCGACACCGAGGTGGGCCTCTATCCCGACTCGTTCGCGCGCGTCGCCGCGGAGGCGCCGTGAGGGCGCGCGGAGGTTGCGCGGCCGCGCTCGCCTGCGCGGCGCTCGTCTGCGGCGTTTGCGGATGTCCGGGCGATCCCGAGACGAAGATCGTCGACGCGACCGCCGTGGAGCACGGCGCGGCGCTCTTCCGCGACCCGTCCATCGCGGAGACAAGCTTCAATCGTTATTCTTGCTCGACCTGCCATGAAGCGATCCCCGGCGAGGCGGGGGACGCCATGCTCCCCGGCGCCCCGCTCGCCGGCGCGGTGAATCGCCCGCATTACTGGGGCGGGCAGGAGGTCGATCTCCTCGCCGCGATCAACCATTGCCTTTATTACTTCATGACGAAAGACCTGCCCTGGACCGCCGACGACGAGGCGGCTCAGGCCATGTACGCCTACCTGGAGTCGCTGCCCAGCGACGGCGACGCCGCCGAGGCCGCCCCGTTCACGCCGGTCTACGCGCTGAGCCAGCCGCCGCCCGGCGACCCCGGGAAAGGCGAGCTCATCCACGAGCGCGCCTGTGGCTCGTGTCACGGCCGCGCCCACTCGGGGGAGGGGAGGCTCGTCGAGCGCGCCCCGGCGCTGCCCGACCAGACGCTCGACGAGCACCCGCTCGGCGAGTACACGGAGGCCGAGCGGCTGCTGGTCTTCGTCGAGAAGGTCCGGCACGGCGGGTTCGTCGGCTATGGCGGGCAGATGCCGCCTTTCTCTCTCGAGGTCCTCTCCGACGATGAGTTCGGGGATCTCCTCTCGTTCTATGAGCTGCCCTGACGCCCCGTGAAGCGCGCCGAGAAAGCCGCGAGGATCGGCGAGGTCCTCGATCGATTGTACCCGCAGCCGGCCATCCCGCTGGCCCACGAGGATCCATATTCGCTGCTCGTCGCGGTGATGCTCAGCGCCCAGACGACGGACAAGATGGTCAACGCGGTGACGCCGGCGCTCCTCGCGCGCGCCCGGACGCCCGCGGAGATGGCGGAGGTGCCCGTCGAGGAGATCGCCCGGCTCATCCGGACGGTCGGGCTTGCGCCCACCAAGGCGAAGAACCTGAAGGCGCTGAGCGAGCGGATCGCGCGCGAGCACGGCGGCGTCGTCCCGGCCTCGTTCGAGGCCCTGGAGGCGCTGCCGGGGGTCGGCCACAAGACGGCCTCCGTGGTCATGGCGCAGGCCTTCGGCCACCCCGCGTTCCCGGTCGACACCCACATTCACCGGCTCGCGTTCCGCTGGGGGCTCTCGTCCGGAAAGAACGTCGTCGAGACGGAGCGCGACCTCAAGCGCACGTTCCCCCCGGAGCAGTGGAACAAGCTCCACCTGCAGCTCATCTACTTCGGCCGCGAGCACTGCCCGGCGCTTCGCCATGACATGGCGGGCTGTCTCATCTGCAGCTGGGCCGCGCGTCGGCGCTGAGCGCGGCGCCCGGCCAGCGGGCGACCAGCCGGCTTCGGCCGCGGCTGGCCACACCACCTGCACGAAGGGCGCCAGGCTATCTGCGGTGCCGGCGGACGTCAAGGAGGGGCGCCGCTCCGGCGCCGTGGCGGCGAGCGCGGGCGCGCGTCCTCCCCGCGCAGCGCGGCGCCGCGCTGCGCCGTGGCCGGTTTCGGGCGTCGCCCGGTGCGGTTCCCGGTCGCCGCGGCCGTGCGATTCGAGTAAGGCACCCGGGTGGCAAAGATGGGATTTGAGATCATCGGGACGGGGCACTATGTGCCCGGCGAACCTGTCACCAACGACGACCTCGCGCGGGTAATCACGACCTCCGACGAGTGGATCTACCAGCGGTCCGGTATCCGCCAGCGGCATTATGCGCCGGACGGCATCGGGGTGAGCGACCTCGCCTGCGAGGCGGCGAAGCGCGCCATCGAGTCCGCGCGCATCTCCCCCTCGGAGATCGATTACATCCTCTTTGCCACGATGACGCCGGACTACGTCTTCCCCGGCTCCGGGGCGCTGCTCGGCGCGAAGCTGGGCATTCCCGGCGTCCCCGCGCTCGACATCCGGCAGCAGTGCGCCGCCATGCTGTTCGGCCTCCAGACGATCGACGGGCTCATCCAGACCGGGGCCGCGAAGACCGTCCTGTTCGTGGGCGCCGAGGCGCACGCCGGCTTCATGCCGTGGGAGGACTGGGGAGCGCTCGACCCCAAGAACGGCAGATCGGCAACGCCGGAGGCGCGCGCGCGCGCCGACCGGCACCGGAACCTCGCCGTCCTGTTCGGGGACGGGTCGGGCGCGCTCGTCATCCGCGCGACCGATCGGGACGCGGGCCTGCGCGGCAACAAGATCTGTTCCGACGGACGCTTTGCTGAGCTCCTTTACGTCCCGGGCGGCGGGTTCCGCTCGCGCCCATACTGGAAGCAGGGGTCGTTCGAGGACGACGCGCACATCCCCCGCATGGACGGCCGCGAGCTCTTCAAGTTCGCGGTGACCAAGCTCCCGGCGACCGCGCGGGAGCTCTGCGCCGCTCAGGGGGTCACGCTCGAGCAGATCGACGTGTTCCTGGCGCACCAGGCGAACGGCCGGATCAACGAGCACATCCGCAAGGATCTCGGCGTTCCCGTCGAGAAGCTCCCGAGCAACATCGACCGCTTCGGCAACACGAGCGGCGCCACCGTGCCCATCCTCATCGACGAGGAGCTGCGCGCCGGCAGGCTGAAGAAAGGGCAGCTCGCCATGGTGCTAGCGCTCGGGACCGGCGTTCACTGGGGCTGCGCGCTCTGGAAGCTCTGAGCCGCCGCAGCGGCTGAGTCGCTGTACACGGACCGCCGGCCCGGCCGCCTTGCTGGGCCTGGCACCGTTCTCGCTTTGCCTTCCGGGCCGGCCGAGGGGGCGCCGATCTCGTTCGCGCCCGCCCTGGCGGTCCGGGCACGGAAGGAGAACGGGGGGTGCAGCGCGCGAATCAGCTGGTGCGCTCGGTCTACGATCGCATCGCCGAGCGGTACGACGACCGGTGGGGGCGCCACATGAGGCAGCCTCAGGATCGGCTCACGGCAGGGCTCGGGCTCGTTCCGGGCGCGCGGTGCGTCGACATAGGATGCGGCACGGGGAGCGAGACCGTGGAGGTGCTGAGGCAGGTCGCGCCCGGCGAGGTCATCGGGGTCGACTGCTCCGAGGAGATGCTCCGGGCCGCCAGGGCCCGGGCCGCGGCCGCCGGGCTGAAGCTCTCGACGCGGTGCGCGGAGGCCGAGCCGTTCCTTCGCCGCGCCGAGGCCTCCAGCTTCGACATCGTCACCTTGCGCTTCTGCCTCGCCTACCTGGACTGGCGGTCAGCGCTGCCGCTCCTCGGGCGCATCCTGCGGCCTGGCGGTCGCGCCGGGATCCTCACGAACCTCTCGAGCAGCACGCCGCAGGCGTACGCGATCTACTGCCGGATGACGGATGAGCTCGATCTCGGCAGGGTGAAGCTGCCAGTCCCGGACAGCGCCGGGCAGGTCAGCGAGACGCTGCAGCGCGGCGGGCTCTGCACCGTGGAGGCCTGGAGCCACCGGTTCCGGCTGTGGTTCAGCTCCGGGGCGCAGGTGGCCGGGTGGCTTCAGGAGAGCGGGTTCGTGACCCACGCCGCGCTGCGGGAGTTCCCTCCGGAGGTGCTCCAGCCGCTCTGCGACGAGTTCGCTGCCCGGATCGAGGTGTACCGGGAGCCCGAGGGGATCCCGCTCGATTTCGAGCTCGCCGGTGTCATCGCGGCCCGACCGTGAGCGCCGCCCGGCGCGCCGCAGCGCACGCTGCCGGGGCGCCGTAGCGCACGCCGGTGGAAGCTCGGGAAGCACGGAAGGCAGAGTCGCCGGATTTTCAGCTGACAGGGCCGCGGCGGATTGCACGCGGCGTCGTCCTTGTTACCTTTCTGTAACCGCCCGCGCCGAACTCCGCGTCCGCAGCGCGGTCGACCTGGCTCGCCGGCCTGCGCAGCGATCACTGCAATCCGGCAAGCAGATCCAGCAAAGAGCGCGCTGCGGCTGCGTCTGCGGCCGCGTGGAGGAGCGCGCCGACACCCGCGTGAGCGGCTGTGCTCGGATGTCGTCTCGTACCCTTCTTTCTCGCACGGTTCTGGCCCCTCGCGCACTGGGGCATGTTGTCCCGGCCCCCGGGGCAACGACGACACGACACAAAACCTTCGTATTGAGTATTGACTTGGACGCACAATTATTGAATTTTGCATACTGAGGTGGGTGTGACCGGAGAACACGGAGCTTCGATCCTGAGAGACACGCCGACCCAGCTTGGTCTCGGCCGATATCGTCCCATTGCGAAGCTCGGCCGCGGCGGGATGGCCGACGTCTTCCTCGCGATGGCGCACGGGCCGGCCTCCGTGAACAAGCTGGTCGTGGTCAAGCGCCTTCGTAGCTTCGCGGACGAGGAGGACCGCCACGTCCTCATGTTCATGGACGAGGCCAAGCTCTCGGCGCGCATGAACCACCCGAACGTCGTCCAGACCTACGAGGTCGGCAGCGATCAGGAAGGCTACTTCATCGTGATGGAGTACCTGGAGGGCCAGCCGCTGAAGCGCGTCATGAAATCGGCCGCCGACCGGGAGCCGGGCACGGGCGGGCTCGTTCGCTCCACGTGGCTCCGGATCATCGCCGAGGTGCTGCGCGGCCTGCATTACGCGCACGAGCTCTGCGAGTTCGATGGAAGGCCGCTCGGCATCGTGCATCGCGACGTCTCTCCGCACAACATCTTCATCACGTACGACGGAGCGGTGAAGCTCGTCGATTTCGGCGTGGCCAAGGCCGCGGTCAACTCCTCCCGCACGGAGAGCGGGACGTTCAAGGGCAAGCTCACCTATATGGCGCCCGAGCAGGTCACGTCGGGCAAGACAGTGGACCGCCGGGCGGACATCTTCGCGGTGGGCGTCGTGCTCTGGGAGCTCCTCGCCGGGCGACGGCTGTTCGAGGGCGATCAGATCAGCGTGATGCACCAGCTCCTGCTGGGGAAGCTCCCGCGGCTCTCGACCGTCGTCCCGGGGATCCCGATCGCGCTCGACCAGATCGCCGCGAAGGCCCTCGAGCGCGAGCCGTCGAAGCGCTTTGCGACGGCGCAGGAGATGTGCGACGTCATCGAGAGCTACCTGCAGTGGTCGGGCGAGGACGTCCGCAGCGAGTTCCTCGGCGCCTGCATGCGCGGGATCTATTCGGAGAGCCGGGCGACCATACGCCAGCAGATCAGGGCGCAGATCGAGCGGGTGGCCAGCGTGTCGATGCCTCGCGAGGCCTCCGGCCCGGTGACGATCAGCGGTATCAGCGCCGCGATGGGGCCAGCGAGCTCGCGCTCGGGCTCCGGCTCGGGCAGCAGGCTTCCCTACCTCGGCGAGCCCAGCCAGCCGGCCTTCGATCGCTCCACGGGCTCCTCGGGCGTCGCGCTGCCCTCGGGCCTGGCGCGGCCCTCTTTCGTCGAGCGGCCCAGGACTCTCGTGAGCGACTCCGTGAGCCTGCGCGCGACGTCGATGCCGACGCCCACATTGAGGCGCGGCTACCTGGTCGGGGCATCCGGCCTGGCCGCGCTGGTCGCGCTCGCCGGGGGCGCGCTCTACGCCACAAGCAAGGGCGCGCCCGTCGGGGCGCCGCCTGCGGCCATGGCCGCGCGCGGCATGGAGACCGGCGAGGCCGTCGAGAAGAAGCCGGAGGAAGGCCCGAAGGCGAGCGTGGTGATCGCGAGCGACCCGCCCGACGCGACCGTGAGCTGGAAGGGCAAGACGCTCGGCAAGACGCCGCTCAAGACCGAGCTGCCTGTCGGGACCCAGGTCGTTGTCGTGTCCAGGTCCGACTGCTTCGATGAGACGATCATGCTGACGCTGACGCCAGCCGAGTCCGTCGAGCGCTCGGTCAAGCTGCGGCCCACCAACTTCGCCAAATAGCCGAGCCGGGCAGAGGCCGCCCCGCCGGGCGCCACGGGCGCGATGGCCAGGTGACGAGGCCAGCGGTCACGACTCGGGGCGGATATAGGAGATCACCTTGGTGACCCCCTCGGCATCCATGGCCTCCTTCACCGCCTCGGTCGCCTCCTTGACGTTGGCGACGCTGCCCTGCAGCGTGACGACCCCGTCGCGTACGGTCACGCTGAGCTTCTTCACCGCCTCGTGATCGCTGCTCGCGAGCTTGCCGCCCACGGCGTTGCGGAGCGCCTCGTCGGTCGGCCGCTTGCCCGAGTCCTTGGCCTCCTTGGTCGCGACGACGGCCCCGTCGCGCAAGAAGCTGACCTGGTAGTCGTCGTCCTTCGCCGCCTGAGTCCAGGCGTCGCGCGCGCTCGCGGCGGCGCTTCCTGGCTGCTGCGCTCTGTCCTTGGCGCCGCCGGCCTCGCCGGCCTGGTTCTGCTGCGCGTCTTTGCCCTGCGGGCCTCGCGTCGCGGCCTGGTCCCTCGGCGCGGCGGGCTGCGCGGCCTGATCGCGCCCGCTCTGGTCCCTCGGCGCGGCGGGCTGCGCGGCCTGATCGCGCCCGCCCTGGTCCCTCGGCGCGGCGGGCTGCGCGGCCTGATCGCGCCCGCCCTGGGCCTTGTCGTCCTTGAGGGCGCCGGTCTGCTCTCCGACCCTGTTCATCTGGCTGTTGACCTCGTTGCCCACCTCGCGACCTCGCTCGGCGAGCTGCTCGGCCTTCTCACCCACCCTCGCGGCCTGCTCGCGCGCCTCCTTGCCGAGCTCCTGGCCCTCCCGGGCGAGCTGCTCGGCCTTGTCGCCCAGCCGCTCGGCCTGGTCGCGCCCCTCCTGCCCGGGCTTCGGGCGCTGGCCGTCGGGCTGCGCGCTCCTGTCGCCGGTCCGGTCCCCTGGCTCGCGGACCGCTCCTTCAGCTCTCTCGCTCTCGCTCCTGCAGGCCGTGCCGCAGAGGGCGAGCGCGAGGACGGTTGGGCCGGAGAACCAGCGTATTCTGCTCATCGTGCAGCGGTAGCTCATGGTGCATCTCCGGCCGCCCACCCAGGCAGACGTCGTGCCATGAGCGCGGTCGTCCCCGGCTGCTCGGGAACAACCGCGCCGCGCGCGTGTCGGCACGCCCATGCCGAGGAATTCCCTGGCCGCCGCGCGGCGGCGGCACCGGGCGCCGGACGAGCGCTCCGTCCTTCCGCATCGTAGGCTCGAGGCCGTGAGCGCGGCGTCGCCGGAACCCGTCCCGCCCGACGCCCTGCCCGGGCAGCGCGCCGCGCCCGATCTCCTGTCGCACCGGCCGGCGCTCCGGGTCGACGCGCGGGCGGTCAAGGAGTCGCTGACGTTCGCGTTCGCGGGCGGCGCGCCCGGCGGGGCGATCGATCGGCACGTCGAGTCGGCGTCGCTGCCCGCGTCGACCTGGGACCCGACCCGCTTCGCGCAGCACGTCTTCCTCCAGGAGCTCATCGTGGGCTGCCTGCACTTCACGAGCGACGGGCGCACGTACATCCCGAGCGCTGCGCTGCTCGGCCGCGCCCTCTCTCGGCCGCCGAGCGACCGCGACACAGTCGAGCTCCGGCGCGACATCTTCCGGGAGCTCGCCGGCTCGGAGGCGCTGCGCCGCGACCTCACGGGCGCGTACGCGGCGCTCCGCCGCTGGGTGGGCCAGCTGGAGACGATCTCCATCTCGCGCCGGGAGGGCAGCCGGCGCCGGCTGGACATCCTCGTCGCCGCGAAGGCGGCGATCGACGCGCTCGCCGACGGGTTCGCGGGCGCGCGATCCGGCCTCGCGCGGCTCCCCGCGTTCGGCGCGGCGGTGCGCGAGACCGAGGCGTATCGCCGCCTCGCGGACCTGCTCGCGTACGACGAGGAGCTCGCGACGCTGGATGTCCGGATCCGCGTCGGCCTCGACGGCCATGTCCGCGACCTCCGCGCCCTGGCGATCCGCGAGAACAACGAGAACCGCTTCTACAAGTCGCCGCTCGGGCGCGTCGTCACGAAGCTCGTGATGCTGTGGAGGGGGTACCGGTTCAGCGAGGACGAGCTGCTCATCCGCTATGTCAACAACGTGTTCGAGGGCCTGGAGGACGAGCTCGTCGCGCTCGTCCAGCTGCTCGGAGATCTCGAATTCTACCTCGCCGGCCTCGCGCTGCGCGAGCGCGCCCGCGCGGCCGGGCTCGCCGTTTGTCTGCCCGAGCTCGCCTGGCCAGGCGAGCTCGGAGCCGCCTGGCCAGGCGGCCCGCGCGACGAGGCCCAGGGGCGTGAGCTCAAGGGGCTGTTCAACCCGCTCCTGCTTGCGAGCTCGGCGAGCATCGTCCCGTGCGACATCGCGACCGAGCACCACGACGCGACCGTCATCGTGACCGGGCCGAACTCGGGGGGGAAGACGCGGCTGCTCGAGGCGCTCTCGCTCGCGCAGATGCTCGGACAGGCGGGCTTCTTCGTGCCGGCGGCGGAGGCGCGCCTCTCCCCGTGTCACGGGCTCTTCGTGTCGCTGATCGAGCAGGCGCAGGCCGACCAGAGCGAGGGCCGCCTCGGGATGGAGCTGCTGCGCATCCGGTCGCTGTTCGAGGCGATGCAGGTAGGCGACATGGTGGTGCTCGACGAGCTCTGCTCCGGCACGAACCCGTCCGAAGGGGAGGAGATCTTCCAGCTCGTGATCTCGCTCCTCTCGGAGCTCCGCCCTCAGGCCTTCATCACGACCCATTTCCTGGAGCTCGCGGCGCGGCTCGAGCGGGAGCGGCCGGTGGATCGGCTCGTGTTTCTGCAGGTCGAGCTCGATGCGCAGCAGTGGCCGACGTACCAGTTCGTGGGCGGGGTCGCCCGGACCTCGCTCGCGCAGCGGACCGCGGCGCGCCTCGGGGTCACGCGCGAGGAGCTCGTCGCGCTGGTCGAGCGCAGCAAGCGCGCGCACCGCCGCCGAGGGGTCGAGCCCGCCTGAGCGCGATCGAGGCGCGCTCGCCGTGGCCGGTCAAATCTGGTTAGATGCACCGCCATGGAATACCGACCTCTTGGCAGAACGGGTCTCCGCGTCTCCTCCGTGAGCTTCGGCGCCTGGGCGATCGGGGGCACCTGGGGCGACGTCGACGACAAGGAGTCGCTCGCGGCACTGCACCGGGCCGTCGATCGCGGCGTGAACTTCTTCGACACCGCGGACGGGTACGGCGACGGCCGGAGCGAGCGGCTGCTCGCGCGCCTCCGGCGGGAGCGGCGCGAGGAGATCGTCCTTGCGACGAAGGCGGGCCGGCGGCTGAGCCCGCACACCGCAGCCAGCTATAGCGAGGAGAGCCTCACGGCCTTCGTCGATCGCAGCCTGAAGAACCTCGAGACGGACGCGCTCGACCTCCTCCAGCTGCACTGCCCGCCGACGGACGTCTACTATCGGCCCGAGGTGTTCGATACCCTCGATCGGCTGGTGAAGGCCGGCAAGATCCGCTTCTACGGCGTCAGCGTCGAGCGGGTCGAGGAGGCGCTCAAGGCCATCGAGTACCCCGGCGTGCAGTCGGTGCAGATCATCTACAACGTCCTCCGGCAGCGCCCGGCCGAGCTCTTCTTCCCGGAGGCGAAGCGCCGGCAGGTCGGTATCCTGGCGCGACTGCCCCTCTCGTCGGGGCTGCTCACCGGGAAGATGAGCGCCGCGACCAGGTTCGCCGCCGACGATCATCGCAACTTCAACCGCGAGGGCGCCGCGTTCGACAAGGGCGAGACGTTCTCTGGCGTCGACTACAATCTGGGTCTCGAGGTGGTCGAGGAGCTCCGCCCGCTCGTGCCCGCCGGCGTGAGCATGGCCGCCTGGACGATGCGCTGGATCCTCATGGAGGACGCGGTGACGTGCGTCATCCCCGGCGCGAAGCGCCCTGATCAGGTGGACCAGAACACGAGCGCCGCGGACCTGCCCGCCCTGCCGCAGGAGACGATGGCGAAGATCCGCGAGATCTACGACCGGCGGCTCCGGCCTGCGGTTCACCAGCTCTGGTGAGGCCTCGTGCCGGGAGGAGCTCGGGATCTCCTTGTCGCGAGGGGGTGAACGAGCTCGCCAGGCCGGGTGATGAAGAGCGAGCTCGCCAGGCTGGGTGATGGAGTATGACCGCCTGCGCGATGGATGAGCGGCGCGAGCCGCGCCCTCGGGACGCCCTCGCCGCCCGCGTGCTGTGCGCGAGCGGCGTCCGGCGGGGGCTCAGAGGATGCGCGGCAACAACCACCCAGCGAAGGAGATCAGGGCGGCCGTGCCGAAGAGCGGCCCGAGCCCCCGGATCTCGAAATCGTCGATGAGCTTGTCCGTCGCGTAGAGCAGCACGGAGTTCACGACGAGGCCGAAGAAGAGATAGGCCAGGCCGAGCGTGAGGATGGCGGCGGGCAGGAGCGCCACCGCGACCAGGAACTTCACGAGCCAGCCGAGCAGGAGGTTGAGGAGCGTGAAGACGGCGGCGACGACGAGCGCCGTCTGGGTCCTGCGGATGCGCACGCCGGGCATGAGCTTCGTTCCGATGAGGACCGCGATGCCTGCGGCAAGTGCCTGGATGATGAGCGCCTTCATGACCACCTCCCTGGGCCGGCGCCGCTCGGGGCGGGCCGACATTTGCCCGTTCTTGGTGACCCAGACGCGGGCGGAGCGCAACCTCGCTCGGTGAGGGAGGGGCTCGCCCCGGACGCTCCGCTGGCGGTCACGGTGAATGATTCAGGTGAGCAGCCGGGCAGCGGGTCAGCCGGGCTGCTGCGCGCCGGGCGGCGCGTGTCTCGCGCGGAGCGTGTCGGGGCAGCGCGTCTCGCGCAGAGCGCGCCGGGGCGTCGCGCGCGGCCTCGATTCTGCCGTCGTTCCAGCTCACTCCTTCGGCTTGTCGCCGCCGAGCAGCTCGCCGATGGCGGGGGCGCCGCCCGGACCGAGGGCCTGGGTGCTCTCGATGAGGTGGATCAGGAACTGGCGGTTGTCCGTGACCGAGAGGTTCTGGAGCTCGAGCGCGCCAATGCGGTCCTCGGGGGTGAAGTAGGCCTCCTCGACCTTCTCCATCGAGAGCTTGTGCGGCGCATAGGCCATGTAGTCCGCGCGCGTGTTGACGAGGCTGTAGTCGTCGCCGCGGCGCAGCTCGAGCGTCACCTCGCCGGTAACGCCGGGCGCGATCCAGCGCGAGAGCGCGTCCTTCAGCATCATCGCCTCCGGGTCGTACCACTTGCCCTCGTAGAGCAGACGGCCGAGGCGCCGGCCCTGGGTGAAGTACACGTCGAGGGTGTTCTCGTTGTGAATGGCGGACAGGAGCCGCTCGTACACGGCGTGGAGGAGCGCCATGCCCGGCGCCTCGTAGATGCCGCGGCTCTTCGCGTCGATGACCCGATTCTCGATCTGGTCGCTCATGCCGAGCCCGTGCCGCCCGCCGATCCGGTTGCACTCGACGAACAGGTCGAACAGGGAGTTATAGCGCTTGCCGTTGATGGTCGTCGGGACGCCGCGCTCGAAGCCGAGCGTCACCGTCTCGGCCTCGATGGCGACGTCCGGCCGGAACGAGGCGACGCCCATGATCGGCTGGACGATCTTGATCCCTGTGTCGAGGCACTCGAGATCCTTCGCCTCGTGCGTCGCGCCGAGCACGTTGGCGTCGGTGCTGTACGCCTTCTCCGTCCCCATGCGGTAGGGCAGCCCGTGGCGCTCGAGGTACTCGCTCATCTCCTTGCGCCCGCCGAGCTCACCCACGAACTTCGGGTCGAGCCAGGGCTTGTAGATCTGGAGCGAGGGGTCGACGAAGATGCCATAGCGATAGAACCGCTGGATGTCGTTGCCCTTGTGCGTGCTGCCGTCGCCGAAGACGTGGACGTCGTCCTCGCGCATCGCGCGCACGATCGCGGTCGTGGTCACCGCGCGGCCGAGCGGCGTCGTGTTGAAGTACTTCTTGCCGCCCGTCGAGAGGTGGAAGGCGCCGCACTGGATGGCGAGGATGCCCTCGCGGACGAGCGCCTCGCGACAGTCCACGAGCTTCGCGGAGACCGCGCCGTGCTGAAGGGCGATCGGCGGGATGTCGCCGGGGGAGTCCTCGTCCGGCTGCGCCAGATCGGCGGTGTACGCATGCACCTTGAGCCCGTTGCGCGACAGCCACGCCACCGCGCAGCGCGTGTCGAGGCCGCCCGAGAACGCGATGCCGAGGTGGGTGCCGGCCGGGGGAAGAGAACGGAAGATCCTGCTCATGGCGGCGCAGCATAGTCGCAACGCCCGCGGACACGCGAGCGTAGATCGTGGGGCAGGGGAGCCCGGCGGGCGCTGGTAGCGGCGCTCGCCGCGCGGGCAGCGGCGCTCGCCGCGCGGGCAGCGACCGCGCGCGGGCAGCGGCGCTCGCCGCGCGGCCAGCGACCGCGCGCGGGCGCGCGCTGGCCGCTGGCGGCGGTCGCGGGTGTGCTCGCCTGCACGAAGTGGCGCGGAGCGGGTCTCGTCGAACTAGGATGCAGGACACCGTCTCACGCAACCCTCCTCGCCGATGAGATGCAGCCCATGCCGAAGCTGTCGTACGTCGAGATTGCCCGGATCGAGGAGCGCCGCCTGGCGCTCGGCACCGCTTCCGTGGTCGCCTGCGCGGAGCCCATCGCGGGCGGGTGGATGGCCTTTGATGGAGATGGCTCCTGGGGCAACTTCGCTGTCGGGCTCGGGCTGGACGGCCCCGTCTCCAGCGACGAGCTCGATCGTCTCGTGGCGTTCTACACGACGCGCGGCGCGGAGCCGCAGATACAGGTCTGCCCCTTCGCGCACGAGTCGCTGGTGCGCGGTCTCGCGGAGCGCGGGTTCGTCCTGCGCGAGTTCGAGAACGTGCTGGCGCGCGAGATCGAGCCGGACGAGGATCTCCGCGCGCTGGCGCCGCGCGGCGGCCTCGAGGGGCTCGAGATAGTGCGCGTCGATCCCGGCGACGACGCGCAGGTCCGGGTGTTCATCGAGATAGCGACGAGCGGCTTCCGGCCTGTCGACGCGCCGATCGTGCCCGCGCTCTTCGACATCACCCGGCGCGTCGTCGTGCACCCCCGTTGCGACTCGTACCTGGCGCTCGTCGACGGCGAGCCCGCCGGCGGCGGCAGCGTGGAGATCGCCGGCGGTGGCGCCGCGCTCTTCGGCGCCTCGGTGCTCCCTCGCTTCCGCGAGCGCGGCATCCAGCAGGCGCTCATCGTCCGCCGGCTGGAGCGGGTGCGCGAGCGCGGATGCCACCTGGCGTGCATCAGCGCGAGCCCCGGCATTCCCACGGAGCGCAACGCCATGCGGCTCGGTTTCTTCATGGCGTACAGCAAGGGTGTTTTTGTGCAACAAAACGAGAACTCGCAGGGATCAACCTGAGCGCTCCCGATCGTCCTGAATCGGCGCCGCGCATTTGCAGACGTGCAGCTCCGTCCTTGCAAAAGCGAAACAACCGCCCCGGACATCCATTCGAAATGCCCGACAATGACGGAACCAACCCATGGCATGCCAGATGCTAAAAAGGCATTCAGCGTCGCTGGCGCGGCCTTCCCCCCCCGAGGCCCCGGCGGCGCTTTTTCATTTTGTAGCCTGAACTGGTCTCGCGTTCAGCGCCCTGCTGCAGACAGCTCTTCTCCGGCCCGGATCACCCGACTCCAAAGCTTCACGCAGCCCCCGGAGAGGGAGTCCGCCGCGCGGCGCGAAGACGGACCGATGTTCGAGCGGGTCACGAACGAGACCGCGGTAGGCCCCCGGAGAGGGAGTCCGCCGCGCGGCGCGACGACGGACCGCTATCGAGCGGGTCATCAACGAGACCGCGGTAGGCCCCCGGAGAGGGAGTCCGCCGCGCGGCGCGACGACGGACCGCTATCGAGCGGGTCATCAACGAGACCGCGGTAGGCCCCCGGAGAGGGAGTCCGCCGCGCGGCGCGGGGGACGGGCCGATGTTCGAGCCCATTTGACGTTGTTCCTCCGGCGAAGCCGGAGGAACAACGTCTCAGGCGAGTTCGGCGGGGCCCCCGCGCCGCGCGGCGGACTCCCTCTCCGGGGGCCGGGCCCCCCGGATTCCCCTCCCAGCGCCTGCCTTCCCGCTTCCCGCTTCCCGCTTCCCGCTTACCGCCCGCTGCTCCTGCGCAGCTCGGTGACAGCGTTCCGCACGAGCCGGAGCCCCACATTGTCATCCTGCGACAGGATCGACTCGGGGTGGAACTGCACCGCCGCGACAGGCAGCTCCGCGTGCTCGATCGCCATCACGACGCCGTCCTCGGTCTCGGCCGTGACCTTCAGCGAGGAGGGCAGCGCGTCCCGCAGCGCATACAGCGAGTGATAGCGCCCCGCGCGGAACTCGCGCGGCAGCCCCTCGAAGAGGCGCCCCCCGAGCACGCGGACCTTCGAGGCCTTGCCGTGCATCGGGTAGTCGAGGATGCCGAGCTTGCCGCCGAAGTGCTCGACCATCCCCTGCAGGCCGAGGCACACGCCGAAGACGGGCAGCCGCCGCTCGAGCAGCGCCGAGAGCGTCCCCGAGAGATCGAAATCGCTCGGCGACCCAGGCCCGGGCGATAGCACCACCAGGTCCGGCGCGTACGCGTCGAGCTCGCTGTGCGGGAAGCCGGCGCGGAGCGTCACCACCTCGGCGCCCGTCTGCCGGAGGTAGTTGGCCAGCGTGTGCACGAACGAATCCTGGTGATCCACGAGCAGGACCTTGAGCCCGCCCCCCACCGCGCTGATCGCCGCGGGCGCCTGCGCGGGCACGCCCCGCGGCCTCCGGATCGCGTCGAGCAGCGCCGACGCCTTCACGTGCGTCTCGCGCTCCTCCTCGTCGGGATCGGAGTCGTAGAGCAGCGTCGCGCCCACCCGGACCTGGGCCACGCCGTCCTTGACCCGGATCGTGCGTAGCGTGAGCCCCGTGTTCATGCTGCCGTCGAAGCCGATGATCCCGACCGCGGCCCCGTACCACGCGCGCGGCGAGCGCTCGTGGTCCTCGATGAACTGCATGGCCCAGGCCTTCGGCGCCCCCGTGACCGTCACCGCCCAGGTGTGCGCCAGGAACGCGTCCAGCGCGTCGAAGCCCTCGCGCAGCCGGCCCTCGATGTGATCGACCGTGTGGATCAGCCGCGAGTACATCTCGATCTGCCGGCGCCCGATCACCCGGACGCTCCCCGGCACGCAGATGCGGGACTTGTCGTTGCGATCGACGTCCGTGCACATCGTGAGCTCCGACTCGTCCTTCGCGGACGCGAGCAGGCGCGCGATCTGCGCCGCGTCGGCGATCGGGTCGCTGCCGCGAGGGATCGTGCCCGAGATGGGGCACGTCTCGACGCGGTCGCCCTCGACGCGCACGTACATCTCCGGCGAGGCGCCGACGAGGTACTCGGCGTCGCCGAGGTTCATCAGGAAGCCGTAGGGCGCCGGGTTGCGCTCGCGCAGGCGGTGGAACAGCTCGGTGGGCGCGACAGGGCACGGCTCGTAGAGCGTCTGGCCCGGGACTACCTCGAAGAGATCGCCCCGCTTGAAGGACTCCTTCGCAACCCGGACGAGCTCGGCGTACTCGCCCGGCGCGTACTCGTTCTGCGGCGCGCGATCGGCGCCCACGTAGGCGCGCACCGCGCCCTCGCGCGGCAGCCCGTCGGTCGAGCGATCGCCGAACTTGAGATCGTAGCGCGTGCGCGTCGCCCGCTCGCGGCGATGGTCGACGGCGACGATCTCGTCGGGGAGATAGAGGACGAGATCCCGCTGATCCGCCGGGCGCTCGAGGCGGAGCCGGATCGGCTCGAACTGGAAGGCGAGATCGTATGCGAACGCGCCGTAAAGCCCGAAGAGCGGATCACCCGGGACCCCGAAGAGCTCGATCAGCCGCCGTAGCACAGAGAAGATGGACGGCTGCCGGCTGCGAAGCTCCTCCGGCACCCGCTCGCCCGGCGGCCGGACCGCGCCGACCACCTCGTCCGGGCGGCGCTCGATGGCCGCGACAGCGTCGAGATTCCGGAGGGCCTCGTCGATGGCCGGCAGGATCACGCGCCCGCGCTCGTTCAGCGCCGTGAACCGGAAGTCGCGACCCCGGGAGACGAGCACGAGAGGCGGGTCGATGAAGCCGATATCCCAGCGCGTATACCGGCCGGGAACCTCGTAGCTGGATGCCAGGACCACGCCGAGGTGGCTGTCGAGCGCGTCGACGATGGGCTGGATCGCTCCCTCTACGGCGAGCTCCTCGACCACCCGCCGCACCGCGACTCCCCTCCGCGTAACGTTGCTCTCTCGTTTCAAGGCCACGTCTCCTTCTTACGCGGCGAGTATACGCGGTGCGGCATGCGCTCGGCACCGGCTTCTTTGCTGCGGGCAGGTGTTCGTCATGCACGTCGTCCGCGCGGCGCCCTCATCGAACCCGGGTCCTGGGCGGACGCTCGGCCAGCGTCCGCGGCGCGCTCCGCGAGGTACACGGCGCGGAGCAGCGGGAAGCTTTTGACGAGGACCTCCTCGTACTCGGCCTCGGGGCTCGACTCCGCCACCACCGCGCCGCCGCTCCCGAAGCTGACCCCCTCGCCATCGGCGACGAGGGTCCGGATGGCGATGTTCATGTCCATGGGGCCCTCGAACGCGAGATACCCGATGGCGCCCGTGTAAACGCCGCGCGTGCGCCGCTCCAGCGCGTCGATGATCGAGATGGTCCGGTACTTCGGCGCCCCCGTGATCGAGCCGCCGGGGAAGCACGCCTCGAGCGCGTCGAGCGCGTCACGGCCCTCGCGCAGCGCGCCCGTGATCACGGCCGAGAGCTGGAGCAAGGTCGCGTGCTCGGTGATCCGCAGGAGCTGCTCGACCGCGATCGAGCCCATCGCGCAGACCCGGCTGAGGTCGTTGCGGACCAGGTCGATGATCATGAGGAGCTCGGAGCGATCCTTCTCGCTTGTCTCGAGATCGCGGCGCAGCGCCTGCGTCTCCGCCTCCGTGGCGCCCTTGGGCCGCGTCCCCTTGATCGGCTCGCTGCGGACCCGCCGCGCCCGGTCGACCGAGAGGAACCGCTCCGGCGACGACGACAGCACCGCGCCCGCCGGCAGCTTGAGGTAGGCCGAGAACGGCGCGGGGTTCGTGCGGCGCAGGACGCGGTAGAGGGCGAACGGGTCCAGCGAGGTGCGCACGTGGAACTCGTTGGTGAGGCACACCTCGTACGTCTCGCCGTCGTGGATCTCGGCGAGGATGGCCTCGACAGCCTCGAGGTGCTCCCTGCGCGAGAGCCGCGGAGAGTGCGTGACGTGGTCGGCGAAGCCCGCCGGGACCGGCGAGAGGACCGGCTCGGCGAGGCCCGGGAGCTCCCGCAGCCGCGTTGCGATCTCGTCCAGCCATGAATCGGATGCGGACGCCAAGGGCTCGTCCGCGCCGATCGCGCACGCGTACACCGCGCGCTCGACGTGATCGAAGGCCAGGAGCCGCCGCGCGACCATCATCGCGCTGTCCGGGAGCGCGCGGCGCGGGTGGGCGGACGCGCCGAAGCCGAGGTGCTCCTTGAGCTCGTAGCCGAGGTAGCCCACGAGGCCGCCGGTGAAGTGGAACGGCAGGCCGCTCGGCTCGAGCGACACGGCCGCGAGCTCCCGCCGGAGCGCCGTGAAGGGGCTCCCCTCGGACATGGCCGGGGCGAGGAGATCCCCCGGGCCCACGGCGCTCCAGCGCGTCACGGTGGCGCCGTGGCTCTCGATGGCCTCGGTCGCGCTCCCCATGAACGAGAAGCGCCCGTCGCTGCCGGCCGCGCTCGAGTCGAGCCAGAACGCGTAAGGGGCCGCGGCGAAGAGCCCGGCGAAGGCCCGCTCGGGATCGACCCAGGGGAGCCGGACGTGGCGCACGCGGCCGCGCCCCCGCGCGCCCGCCGGCGCGCCCCCGGCCAGCGCCGGAGCCCGCCGGGCGCGCGTCGCTTGAGCGGTGATCTCGGCGAAATTGCTGAGGATTTTCCGGCCGTGCTCGGTGCCGATCGACTCGGGGTGGAACTGCACGCCATGGAACGGCCGGTCCTTGATCTGGAGGGCCATGATGAGCCCGTCGCCGCGCGTCCGCGCGGTCACCTGGATCTCGGCCGGGAGGTCGTCATCGACGACGATGAGCGAGTGGTAGCGCACCACCTTGAACGGGCTGGGCACGCCCTCGAACAGCCCGGTGCCGTCGTGCTCGACCTCGGCGACCTTGCCGTGCATGACCCGCGGGGCGTGCCGGATGCGCCCGCCGAATCGCGCGGCGAGCCCCTGGTGGCCGAGGCAGACGCCGAGGATCGGCGTGTCGGCGAGCGCCTCGATCACCTCCGCGCAGACGCCGAAATCGGCCCGGCGCTCGGGGCGGCCAGGGCCGGGCGAGATGACGATGTTGTCGATCTCCAGGTCCCTGATCTCGGCGAGCGAGAGGCTGTCGTTCCTGACGATGATCGGCTTCTCGCCGTTCACCTCCCAGAGGTACTGCCCGAGGATGTGGGTGTACGAGTCGTAGTTGTCGATCAGGAGTGTCTTCACGGCGAAGCTCCCCTGGGGGTACGCGCCGACTTGGTCAACGCGGGCAATGCGGGCAATGCGGGCAACGCAGGCGAGCCGGCGCGGCGCGGGTGAGACGCGTGGGCGGCGGCCCTGGCATCAGGGGCGGATGATGGCCGCGAGCATGGCCTGGAGCTTGAGCTGCGTCTCCACCAGCTCGGCCTCGGGGGTGGAGCCCGCGACCACCCCGACGCCGGCGACCATCCGGGCGCGCGCGCCGTCGACGGTGGCGCTGCGGATGCCGATGAACCAGTCGCCGTCGCCGCGGGCGTCGACCCAGCCCACGAGCCCCGCGTAGAGCCCGCGCCGGATCCCCTCGTGCGCGCCGAGCCAGGCCTCCGCGGCGTCGCGCGGCGTGCCGCACACGGCGGGCGTCGGGTGCAGCCGCGCGGCCAGCGTGAGCGCGTCCGGCGCCGCCTCGTTGAGCTGGCCGCGGATCGGCGTGCCGAGGTGCATCACGTTGCGCAGGCTCAGGATCGACGGCTCGCTCGGGACATCGAGCGACGCGCACTCCGGCGCGAGCGCCGCGGCGACGGCCTCCACCACGAAGCGGTGCTCGCGCTGGTCCTTGGCCGACTTCCGCAGGACCTCGGAGAACCGGCGGTCGGCGTCGACGTCGGCGGAGACCGCGTAGGTGCCGGCGAGCGGGTGCGAGGAGACCGCGCGCGCCCGGCGCGAGAGCAGGAGCTCCGGGCTCGCGCCGAGGAAGCCGTCGAAGTGGAAGATCGCGCACGAGGGGTACAGCGCGGTCAGGCGGCGGAGGACCTCCTCGACGACGATGGGCCGGTTCGCCTCCACGTCGACCGCGCGCGCCACAACGACCTTCGAGAGATCCCCGCGCTGGATGTCGGCCACGGCGTGCGCGATGCGCGCGCACCACTCGTCGTGCGGGAGCGCCGACCTCAGCGTGAAGCTGTCGGGCGAGCGCCGGTGGCCCTCGGCCCGCTCCAGGCGCGGCGCGGGGGCGGCGCCTTCGCCGATGGTGGTGACCCACGCGGCCCCGTCGGGCGCCATGCCGACGAGCTGGGCGGGCACGATGAGCGCGGCCGGCTCCTTCCGATCGAACGGCAGCGCGCCGAGCGCCACCGGGCCGCAGCCCGGGCGACCCACGGCGTCGGCAGCGCCGATCGCCGAGAGCACCTCCCGGATCCACCCCACGCCGCCCTCGACGCCGTGCGGCAGCTCCAGGCGGGCGGCCACCCCGTGCGCGATCAGCTGCGCGCTCGGGTGCATCCAGACGCGCGCGTCGTCCCCCGCGAGCGCCGGGACGCCGCCGGGCAGCCTCGCGAGCGTGTCGGCGTCGAGCCGGATGGTGCGGGCGACCAGCCGCGCCGCCTCGCGCGGGGCATCGGCCGAAGAGGAGAACGTCAGGGGAGTCATGCACCGCCGTGCGCAGGCCGGTTTGAGCTCGTCCTGCTCGGCAGGAACAGTCTGGAGCCAGCAGGCCAAGCGCCCGCGGCGCCATGCCGGATCGCGAGCGCCGGCCGCGCAACGTCGGCTCTACCGCCTCCGGATGGGCTCCGCAAGCGCAAAGCAGACCGCGCATGACGCACGCTGGACGGACTTCGGCCGCAAAAATCGCGCGCTTCGCCTGGCCGCGCGGCCCGGGGATCTATCGCAGAGGGGCGGTGCGATCCCTTGCCCCGGGGCGCGCATCTGTTCGATGCTGCCGCGGGCCTCACCCGTCGCGGCGCTCGTGAGCGGCGCGTCTCGATGTACCGAGTGCCCCCGGCACTCGGAAACCCTCGGAACAGAGCTCAGAAAGGATCCTGCGATGGACCTGACTCCGCAGCATGACCTCCGCGCCTTGTGCACCACAGCGCTGCTCCTCTTCGCCGTTGGCCTGTGCGCCTGCCGCGGCGGCGAGAAGAGCCCGCCCGCGGGCGAGAGCCGCCCTGGCGCCGCCCCGACGGCGACCGCGGCCGCGGTCGCAGAGGCGCCGGGCGAGAGGACGATCAAGGTGCAGCCCCCCGCGGTACCGAACGCCGCCGAGGCGAAGAAATACGCCGGCAGCAAGCTCAAGTATTACAGCGAGCCGCTGGGCGTGGGCGCCGAGCTCGACAAGGTGATGGTCAAGCAGTTCCAGCAGGACACCGGCATCGAGGTGACCATCATCCCCCGGCCCAAGGACGCGACCGAGACCTACTCTGTCTATCAGCGCCTGTTCCAGGCCCAGTCCGGGGACGTCGACGTCATGATGCTGGACGTCATCTGGCCCGGCGCATTCGCCCAGAACCTCCTCGATCTGAAGGAGAAGCTCGGCGAGGCCGCGAAGCAGCACATCGAGAGCATCGTGCAGAACAACACGATCGACGGCAAGCTCGTGGCGATGCCGTGGTTCACCGACTTCGGCCTGCTCTACTACCGCACCGATCTGCTGGAGAAGTACGGCTTCCAGAAGCCGCCGGAGACGTGGGACGAGCTCGAGCAGATGGCGAAGAAGATCCAGGACGGCGAGCGGGCGAGCAACCCGAACTTCCTCGGGTTCGTCTGGCAGGGCAAGGCCTATGAGGGGCTGACCTGCAATGCGCTGGAGTGGATCGCGTCGCACGGCGGCGGCGCGATCATCGAGGGCGGCAAGATCACCGTGAACAACCCGGGCGCCCAGAAGGCGCTCGCGCGCGCCAAGGGCTGGGTGGGCTCGATCTCGTCGGCCGGCGTGACGAGCTACGAGGAGGAGGACGCCCGCAACACGTTCCAGGGCGGGAACGCCGCCTTCATGCGCAACTGGCCCTATGCCTACGCGGCGGGCAACGCCGAGAAGTCGCCGATCAAGGGGAAGTTCGCGGCGGGCCCGCTGCCGCACGAGCCTGGCCAGAAGAGCTCGGGCACCGTCGGCGGGTGGCAGCTCGCCGTCTCGAAGTTCTCGCCGCAGAAGGACGCGGCGATCGAGCTCGTGCGCTACCTGACGAGCCCTGAAGCGCAGAAGTTCCGCGCGACCGCCGGCTCGTTCATCCCGACGATCCCGTCGGTGCAGCAGGACGCGGAGGTGGTGAAGTCGCTCCCCTTCCTGGCGAACGCGAAGGACATAGCGCTCGTACCGCGCCCCTCGAACAGCACCGGCGCCCGGTACAACGAGGCCTCGATCGCGTTCTTCCAGGGCGTGAGCCAGGTCCTGCAAGGCAAGGAGCCGAAGGAGGTGCTCGGGCAGGTGGAGCAGCGCCTCACGCGCGCGCTCCGGTAATAATTCGGTGAACGCTCGGTGATCGCTCGGCCGCGCCGAGGCGCCTCGACCTCCCGCGGCCCGCGCGCCGCTCCCGAGCCCCCGGCCACACCACTTCGCGAGGACGGATGATCTCATGAGCACGCCGGCGAACCCCAAGGCCACGAGCGCGGCGGCCCGCGCCGACAGCACGTCGTTCGAGGCGCGGCGCCGGCGGCGCGCCTGGCTGTTCCTCCTCCCGACGCTCGTGGTCGTCGCCTTCATCGCCCTCTATCCGCTCGCCGAGACGTTCTACCTGAGCTTCACGAACGCGCGCCTCGGCACCGGGGAGCCCGTGAGGTTCGTCGGAGCGCAGAACTACGCGGACCTCGTGCAGGACAGCTATTTCCGCGACGCCGTCCTGCTCACGGTCCTCTTCACGGTGGTCACGGTGCTGAGCGAGCTCGCGCTCGGGCTCGCCATCGCGCTCGTCGTGAACTCCCAGTTCAAGGGGCGCTCGGCGGTGCGCGCGGCCATGCTCATCCCCTGGGCCATCCCGACCGTCATCTCCGCCCAGATGTGGAAGTGGATGTACAACGACGTCTACGGCGTCTTCAACGACCTCCTCGTCCACCGGCTCGGCGTGCTGGACCGCAACATCGCCTTCGTCGCCGATCCCGACGTGTCCTTCTGGGCGGTGGCGCTCATCGATATCTGGAAGACGACGCCGTTCATGGCGCTCCTCCTGCTCGCCGGGCTGCAGCTCATCCCCAGCGATCTCTACGAGGCCGCGAGGGTCGACGGCGCGACGGCGCTCCAGCAGTTCACCCGCATCACCCTGCCGCTCCTCAAGCCCTCGATGCTCGTCGCGCTCATCTTCCGCACGCTCGACGCGCTCCGGGTCTTCGACGTCTTCTTCGTCATGTTCGGCAACCGGCCGGACATGCAGACCATGGCGACGTACGCCCAGCAGACCCTCGTCAGCATCTCCAACATCGGCTACGGCTCGGCGATCTCCGTCGCGCTCTTCTTGATCATCTCGGTGTTCATCATGATCTATCTCGCGGTGTTCCGCACCGAGGAGGCGTGAGATGAGCGGCTCTCCGCGCGACTCCGGGGCGCGTCGCTCGCCGGGACAGGGCGCCTTGCGGGCCCTGTTCTACGTGCTCGTCGCCGCGATCCTCGTGTTCACCGTCTTCCCGTTCGTCTGGGCGTTCATCTCCTCCATCAAGCCCGACGACGAGCTCTTCACGACCCCGGTCCGCTACTGGCCCGGCCGCGTGACGCTCGACAACTACCGGCTCGTGCTGGAGAACGGCGAGTTCCAGACGGCGCTCGTCAACAGCGTGATCGTCGCCGTCTCGGTCACGGCGCTGTCGCTCGCCGTCGGCTCCCTGGCCGCCTATGCGCTCGGGCGGTTCCAGTTCCGCGGGCGCAGCGTGGTGCTCTACACGGTCCTGGCCATGACCATCTTCCCGCAGATCGCCGTCCTCGGCGCCCTGTTCGAGATGATCAACTTCTTCAAGCTCTACAACCAGCTCCCGGCGCTGATCTTGACGTACCTCATCTTCACGCTCCCCTTCACCGTGTGGGTGCTCACCGGCTTCCTGAAGGCGATCCCGCGCGAGATCGAGGAGGCGGCGTACGTCGACGGCGCGACGCCCTGGCAGGTGTTCACGAAGATCATGCTGCCGCTCTCGGTCCCCGGGATGGCGACGACCGGCATCCTCGCCTTCATCGCCGCCTGGAACGAGTTCCTTTTCGCGCTCTCCTTCACCCAGACGCCGGACAAGCGCACGGTGACCTACGCGATCCAGGCGTTCTCGACGTCGACCAGCGGGGTCTACGAGATCCCCTGGGGGCAGACCATGGCGGCGTCCATCGTCGTGACCGTGCCGCTCGTGGTGCTGACGCTGGTCTTCCAGCGGCGCATCCTCGCGGGGCTCACGGCCGGCGCGGTGAAGGGCTGAGCCGCGCGGCGCGGGCGTCGGGTCACGCGCGCCCCCAGGGGAAGCGGAGCCAGCGAGGGCCGTAGACGGCGCCGAGATCGCGTAGCCCCGAGAGCAGCACGCCCGCGGCCATCACCGGCAGGATCACGCGGAGGAGCAGCGGCGCCTCCCAGCGGGAGAAGCCGGTGGGGGCGAGCGACCACCGCCAGAGCTCGGGCAGGAGATGAGCGAGCGCGCCGCCGTAGAGGATGCCCATCACGGCGTGCATCACCCGCTCTCCCGCGTAGACGCCGCCGAGCGGCCTGCGGACCGTGTCCTCGACGACGAAATCGCGCAGCGTGATCGCGATCTCCGCGAGGAGGAGCGCCGCGAGCGCCCACGCGGCGAGCCCCTCCCAGCGCACGAACGGCAGCGTGGCGAAGAGCACCGCGTACAGGAGGTCGCGGACGCCGTGCAGGAGGAGCTCGGGCGCGGTGCCGGGCACGCCGCCGGGCAGGCGCGCGCGCCACTCGTGGTAGTAGAGCGTGTCGAAGGCGCCGAGCGCGCCCTGGACGGCGAGGAGGACGAGCGCCGTGATCAAGCGCCCTCGCCGGCGCGCGCGGGGGGCGTCGCGCCCTCGCCGGCGCCCGTCACGAGCCCCTCGTACGCGACGAGCAGCCCGGCGATGGGCGCGAAGATCCGCACGTTGACATGCACCTCCTCGCTCGCGGCCTCGGCGCGCCCCTCGACCCGCGGCGCAAGCCACCGGGGCAGCGGCAGCCCGAAGCCGCGCAGCCCGAACGTCGACCTGACCTGCTCGAACACGAGCGCTCCGCCGTCGGCGCGGAGCCGGAACCAGCACTGGACGAGGCCGAGCGCCTCCACCAGCAGATCCCCCGAGCGCCACTGCGACGAGCGGAGCAGGCGAGCCCCGAACGTGCGGATCCACCGCTCGCCGTCGGCGGACGGCTCGACGGCGAGCGTCACGGCCACGTCCTCCGCGGCCTCCGGCATGCGCAGCAGGGCGGCGAGCAGACGCGCCGCGAGCCCCCGGCCGCGGCGCACGCGGAAGCGGCCGCGAGCGCGCGCGCCGCCCGCGTGGAGGCGCTGGACCGGCGGCGCGAGAGCGGCCCACGCGGCGCCGAGGAGGGCAGGGTAGAGGGCATGCATCGGAGCATCGTGCCTCGCTGGATCAGGCCATGGGCGCGCCTCGCTCGAGGGCTCGGCTCCTCGACGACACGCGACGCGCGACGTGCGACGTGCGACGTGCGACGTTGGAGATCAGCCGTCCTCCGGGAGCATCTCGCGCGGCAGCGCGGGGCTCCTCGGGGCGACGGCCGCGTCGGCCAGGTCGCGGACCTTGACGAGGATCGCCTGCTCCGCGTCGCTCTCCGCCTCCTCGCAGAGCGACCGGATCTGCCAGAGCAGCTTGCGCGTGCGCCGCAGCTCGAACACGAGCCATCGGGTCTCCGGCCGCGCCTCCAGCGGGTGGCGCTCCAGCTCGACCTCGATCTCGCGGATGCGCTCCTCGATCTGCTCTCCGGTCGGAAAGATGCGGCCGTTCCCGTGACAGTCCTTGCACAGGTAGGGGCCGGAGTCCGTGTTGATCTCGCCTTCGCCGTAGCAGCTCGCGCACGTGATCAGATCGTAGGAGTTCATGGTCGGCACTCTATCCGATCCTGGGCGGCGATCAGAGGAAGCGCAGCTGCGCCCTACCAGACGAAGCGCACCTGCGCCCGGCGCGCCAGGTAGCGCGAGCGCGCCCATGGAGCCCGCGCGCACCCATGGAGCCCGCGCGCGGCCGGGGCGCCGCCAGCGGCACGGCGGGCGCGGCGCTCGCTCGCGGCCCTCGTCATCGTGGCGCTATCGATCGCGGCCGCGGTGCGCTATCGAGCGCGGGACGTTGAGGACGCTCCTTCACGAAGCTCGCCGCGCGCCGAGCGCAGCGGCAGCCCGACATCGCGGGCCTGGCCGGGGACGGACCTGGCCGGGGTCGCGATCGCGGCGCTCTGGCCCAAGCTCGCCGGGGTCCGCGCGTCCTAATTCCGCTTGCGCCGTTCCTTGCGACAATGGGAGGCCTCCCTTGACCTGCCCTCGTTCCTCGCGTTGGGGCGCGCTCTGCGTCCTTGCCCTGTGCGCCGTGTCCCTCGGCTCGCCGCGGGTCGCCTCGGCCGCCCCGCCGCACCCGCGCCTCGCCGTCCACCGGGCGCCGTCGGCAGAGGGCTGTCCCGACGCGCCGTCGCTGGCCGCAGCGGTCGAACGCTTGATGAAGCAGCCCGCCCTCGACCCGGTGAGCACCCCCGCGACCGCCGGCGGTGATCCGGCGAGCCCTGGAGGCGATCCAGCGAGCGGCGCCGCGGCGGCGAACGCCGGCGCGCCTTCGGGCGGCGCCGCTGCAGCCGTCGGCGCTCCTTCGAATGCCGGCGCGCCTTCGGGCGGCGCCGCTGCAGCCGCCGTCGCTCCTTCGAGCGGCGCCGCTGCAGCCGCCGTCGCTCCTTCGAGCGGCGCCGCTGCAGCCGTCGGCGCTCCTTCGAACGCCGGCGCCCCTTCGAACGCCGGCGCCCCTTCGAACGCCGTCGCCTCTTCGAGCGCCGTCGGCGCGCCAGAGTACGAGGTCCACTTCCTCCGCACCGAGTCCACCTACACCGCGATCCTCCAGGCCGGAGGCCGCGCCAGGCAGCTCTCGTCCGAGCCAGGGGCGACCTGCGACGAGCTCGTCGGGGCGCTGGCACTGACGATCGCCATCCTGCTCGACAGCGAGGCAACCCCGGCGCCCGCGCCGGCCCCTCTCGCGCCCGCGCCGGTCGTCCCCGTGCCGATCGTGCCCGCGCCCGCGCCGCCGCCCCCGCCGCCTCCAGCGCCGGGCTGGGACGTCTCGGCCGAGCTCGGCGCTGCAGGCACCGTGGGCATGCTCGACCCCTTCCGGCCGGCCGCCATGGGCGAGCTCTCGCTCCGGCGCCGCGCGTGGTCGGCCGGCCTCGGCGCGGTATGGCTGCCGCGCCAGGAGATCGACGTCACGCCGGGCGCCGCCTCGATCGGGCTCGTCGCCGCGGCGGCGCGCGGCTGCGCGACGATCACCGGCGAGCTCGACGGCTTTCGGCTCTCGGCCTGCGCGGCCTCGCTGCTCGGCGCCGTCCACGGCGCGGGCAAGGGGTTCGCCCCGGATCGCGAGGCCTCCGCGCCCTGGTTCGCCGTCGGCGGCTCGGCCATCGCCGAGGGGCCTCTGTTCGGCACGCGCGCGCTGGGCTGGTCCGCGCGCGCGACGCTCCTCGTGCCTGTCTCGCGGGCGCGCTTCACGGTCGACCGCCGCTCGGGCAACGAGGCCAGCGCGCCCGTGACGACGGAAGCCGTGCTCGACCCCTCGCCGGTGGGGTTGCTCGTCGGCCTGGGCGCCCGCGTTTCGATCTTCTGAGCCCGCGTGTCGATTTTCAGATGGCCCGGGAGGGGACCCTCCACAGACGGGGTGAGCATGACGAGAAGCGGCAGGACAGAATGACCTTCGGGGAGGTCTATGCGCAGCATTTTCGGTTCGTGTGGCGGTCGCTGCGCCGGCTCGGCGTGCCCGAGAGCGACGCCGCCGACGCGGTCCAGGACGTGTTCCTGGTCGTCCACCGGCGGTTGTCCGAATTCGAGGGTCGGTCGAAAATCACGACCTGGCTTTACAGCATCTGCTTTCACGTCGCCCGCGACCGGCGCAAGCTCGCGCACATGAGACGTCGCGCCCACGACGACGAGCCGCTGCTCGACTGCCCCGACGACCGGGCCGACGTAGGCGCCCAGGCGGAGCGGCGGCAGGCGATCGCGCTGCTCGAGGCCATCCTCGACGACCTGCCCCTCGAGCAGCGCGCCGTGTTCACGCTCTTCGAGCTCGACGGCATGGGCGGCGAGGAGGTCGCGGAGCTGCTCGACGTCCCGCTCGGGACCGTCTACTCGCGCCTCCGCCTCGCCCGCGACGCGTTCCGCCGCGCCGTCGCGCGCCTGAACGCGCGCGACCAGTTCCGCGTGGGCGGGCGCCAGGTCACGAAGTCGCAGCCCGTGCTGAAGGCGGCGGCCGTCGACGCCGGGATCTCGGCCGTGGAGCGCGCGCCTGCCTCGCCGGGGACCTCGTCGAATGTCCTCCCCCTGCCCGGGGTCGAGCGGCAACCCGTCTGGAAGCGCGCGGGAGGGGAGCGATGAGCGATCCCGTGCGCTGGCTCGACGCCGAGGTGAGCGCGCTCGAAGCAGAGCGCGAGATCCTTCGCGCAGCTCCGCCGGTGGACCCACCCGACGGAGAGCAGGAGCGGATATGGGCCACGATGGCCGCGCAGATCGGCATCGCCGCCGGGGCGGCCTCTCTCGGCGGGGCTCAAGGCGCCGGGGGAGGGGCGCTCTCGGCCAACGCGGTGAGCGCGGGCGGCGCAGCGAGCGCGGCCGCGGGCGGCGCTGGCAAGGTCGCCGCCGCCTCGGCTGCGGGCAAGGCGGCGTCGGCCGTCACGGGAGGCGGGAGCCTCGCCAGCGCTGCCGGGGTGGCGGGCGCTGCCGGCACGGCGGGGATCGTGAAATCGATGCTCCTCGGCGCGGCCTGCGGGGTGCTGTTCCTCGCCGGCTATGCGGTCGTGGTCCCGTCGGCCGAGGCGCCGCCGGCTCAGGTCGTCGAGGCCGCGCCAGCCGACGCCCTGATGGTCGTCGCGCCGGCGGCGCAGCCGGCGAGCCGGAAGCCGGCCGCGGAGGCAGCGGCGTCGGTCGAGGCGCCTCCGCAGGTCGCGGCGCCTCCGCCGGTAGCGGCGCCTCCGCCGGTAGCGGCGCCTCCGCGGGTGGCAGCGTCGCTGCCGGACAGGGCCGCTGCGCCGGCCGCGCCCCGCGCCACCGCTGCGCCCCCCAGGCCGGGCGCGCAGCGGGCAGAGCGCGCTGCCAGCGCGCCGCCTGCGGCCGCGCCGGAGGCGGATGGCACCGACGCCGCGCCCCCGCTGCAGGCGGACGGCACCGGCGCCGCGCCCGCGGCAGAGGCGGCAGGCGCCGCGCTCGGCGCGGACGGCGTGTCCAGCCCGGCGGCGCTGCGGGAGAGCCGGATGCGCGAGGAGCTGAAGCTCCTCGGCGACGCGCGCGCGGCGCTCCGGAGCGGCGACGCCGCCGGCGCGCTGAGGATCGTCGAGCAGGCCCGGCTCCGCTTCCCGGGCGGCGCGCTGGCGCAGGAGCGGGAGGCGCTCACCATCGAGGCGCTCTGGCACAGCGGCCAGCGCGCGGCAGCGGCGCAGCGCGCGTCGGCTTTCCTCCTTGCCTATCCCTCGAGCCCCCACGTCTCCCGCCTCCACTCCTTCACCCACTAGAGAGGGGGGCGCCCGCTTCGGATACGGGCCCATCTCGACGTTTTCGGTGCTCGGCGTACTGGAGTACGCCTGCGCGCCGAAAACGCCGATCTGGGCCCGTCTCCTGTGCGGGCGCCCCCCTCTCTGGAACGGCGGAGCAGTTAAGGGGAGAGAGAGGGGAAGCGGCCGGAGGGGGAGAACGCCGCGGGGGTTGTGGACGCTGTGTCCGCTGCATTCGGTGTGGTCTTGGGAGCTTTGTTTGGATCGCGCCGAGATGCTCGGGGGGCGGATTCGTGCGTTTCCGGGGCGACGCGACGGGGGCGGGGAGGCTCTCGGGGGCTTGTTGAGGGGAGATGCTTTTTTTGAAATGGGAAGGTGGACGAGCGCCCATTCACGCTCTGCCACAGCCGGTCTTCGGCTGCGTTCGTCGGCTCCGCTCAAGGAGGGATCATGTTATTCAAGCTCTCACGAACCTTGTCGCCGTGCCTCATTCTGGGCGCCATCGCGCTCGCAGCATGTCAGGTGGATGTGTCGCTCGGCGGGGCAGACGCCAGCTCGAGCTCGGGAGTCGGTGGCGCCGCGGGCGACGGCGGCGGGGGCACGGGCGGCCTCGACAGCACCGGCATCGGCACCAGCGTCAGCAGCAGCACCGCCACGGGCACAGGAGGCTGGGATCCGCCGGAGTTCACGCCGGACAAGGTCGATCTCCTGTTCGTGGTCGACAACTCCGGCTCGATGTCGGACAAGCAAGAAGTCCTGCGCCTGGCGCTCGCCGACTTCGTCTCCGGCATCACCAACCCGACCTGCGTGGACCCGACCGGCTCTCCGGTGGACGAGCAGCCCTTGAGCGGGCTGAGCGCATGCCCGGAAGGCTCGCTGCGCGTGCGCACCCCCGTGAACGACATGCACATCGGCGTCATCAGCAGCAGCCTCGGCGGCCACGGGTCGGGCGCCTGCCCGGATACGACTTCCGTGTCGAACGATGACAAGGCCCACCTCCTCGCCCGCTCCGATCCGAGCAGCTCGGTGAACGATCTGCCGACCTACCAGGACAGGGGCTTCCTCGTGTGGGACGCGACAGGGAGCCACGATCCCGCAGGGGACTCCGATCCGATCGCGATCTCCACCAAGCTCGGCAACATCGTGCAAGGGGTCGGGCAGGCAGGGTGCGGCTTCGAGGCGCCGCTCGAGAGCCTCTATCGCTTCCTCGTCGATCCCGAGCCGCACCAGACCATTGCAATCCAGGGGGACGTCGCCGTGCCGGCAGGGATCGACCAGACGGTCCTGCAGCAGCGGAAGGACTTCCTCCGGCCGGACTCGCTCCTGCTCATCGTGATGCTCTCCGACGAGAACGACTGCTCGATCAGGGAGGGAGGCAGGAACTACCTCGTCGCCGAGACGAGGAATAACTTCCGGCTGTGGCGGCCGCGGAGCGAGTGCGCCATCGACCCGAACGATCCGTGCTGCAAATCCTGCTCTCAGGATCAGGGTGCCTGCCCCGCGGACCCGGCCTGCACCGGCGCTGATGGCTTCCCCGCCAGGCTCTCCGCGGCGGAGGACCCGGTGAACCTGCGGTGCTGGGACCAGAAGCGCCGCTTCGGGTTCGACTTCCTCTACCCGATCGAGCGGTACACCCAGGCGCTCTCGTCGCCCACCGTGATGGACCGGAACGGGGACCTCGTGCCGAACCCGATCTTCTCCGATCTGGATCCCGAGGACGACAACTCGCGGACCCGCGGGCCCCAGCACATCGTGTTCACCGGCGTCGTCGGGGTGCCGTGGCAGGACCTCGCGCGCCTGAACGCGACCGGCGAGCCCGATCTCCTGAACGGGCTCGATCAGGATGGCCTGCCGGTCGGCGGGAACAAGAGCGCCGAGGAGCTCGGCGCTCCGTTGTTCGGCACCTTCAGCAGCACCTGGGATGTCATCCTCGGCGATCCGGCGAACCACGTCTCCCCGGCGGATCCGTTCATGGTCGAGTCGATGACGCCTCGGTTGGGCGCGAACCCGATCACCGGCGATCCGACCATCCCGCCGTCCGCCACGGGATGGAACGCGATCAACGGCCGCGAGTACACGATCCCGCAGGGGAGCGCTGGAGATCTCCAGTACGCTTGCATCTTCAACCTCCTCGAGGAGCGTGAGTGCGACCCGATGACCCAGAGCTGCGACTGCAGAGGAACACCGGGCGTGGCCATCGACAGCCCGCTCTGCAAGCCCGAAGCCGGGAACGATCCGGGGGACCCCCTGCCCCGGACCTCGACGCAGGTCAAGGCCAAGGCGTACCCGGGCATCCGCGAGCTGCAGCTGCTCCAGAGCCTCGGCGATCGCGGCGTCGCGGGCTCGATCTGCCCGGCGCAGATCGAGGACGCCTCCTCGCCCGACTACGGCTACCGGCCGATCATGAACGCGGTGCTCGATCGGCTCTCCACCGCGCTCTGAGCGCGGCGGCGAGCGATCGACGCGACCGTGCACGGGGCGGCGCGCGGAATGCAAGCGCCGCCCCGGCGCACATGGGGCGAGGACCTCCGCCCGTGAGGTCCGCCAATCCTCCAGCCAGACCGTTGGCACAACCGAGCCACAGCGAGACATCGCGATCGCGGTGCCCGCGCCGGGGACCGTGAGCTCCGCGCGAAATCCTGCGATTTCCAGTGGCACCGAAGCTGCTTGAAGGCGGACGGGAGCGCGGGACGCCGCTCCTGGACGCTCTGCGGGCGAGCGCAGACCCCGGCAGCTCTGCTGGTGGTCTGGACGTCGCCGGGGGCGCTTCCCTCGGCGGCGCCCGCGCGCCACGCTTGCCGCGCGGTCGCCCTTCCGGGGGCCGCAGCGGGGTTCGGACAGGCACAAAACGGAGGTTCTGATGCGCCATAAAGGATTGGCACTCTTGCTCATCGTGATCGGACTCGTGGGCTGCGCGAAGGAGGACGGCGGCGACACAGGGGAGACGCAGGAGCCGCACGAAGCAGAGTCGTGCGGAGGGTTCCTCGGGACGGGCTGTCCAGAGGGGCTCGAGTGCGTCGACGATCGCTCGGACGACTGCGACCCGGCGCACGGCGGGGCGGACTGCCCTGGCGTGTGCGTCGACGCGCGGCCGACGTTCTGCGGCGGGTTCGCGGGGATCGAGTGCCCGGAGGGGCTCGAGTGCGTCGACGACCCGAGCGACGACTGCGACCCGGCGCACGGCGGGGCGGACTGCGGCGGGATCTGCGTGGAGCCGAAGCCCACCTCGACATTTTGCGGCGGGTTCGCGGGGATCGAGTGCCCGGAGGGGCTCGAGTGCGTCGACGACCCGAGCGACGACTGCGACCCGGAGCACGGCGGGGCGGACTGCGGCGGGATCTGCGTGGAGCCGAAGCCCACCTCGACATTTTGCGGCGGGTTCGCGGGGATCGAGTGCCCCGATGGGCTCGTGTGCGTCGACGACCCGGGCGACGGCTGCGACCCGGAGCACGGCGGGGCGGACTGCGGCGGGATCTGCGTGGTGGCGGAGCCCGCGCCGCCGATGTGCGGGGGCATCGCGGGGATCGAGTGCCCCGAGGGGCTCGTGTGCGTCGACGACCCGCGCGACGACTGCGCCCCGCCGACCGGCGCGGACTGCGGCGGGATCTGCGTGAAGCGCTGAGCCGGCGCGTGCAGGGAGCGCGCCGCCCTGAGGGATGAGCGCGCTCCCTGCGCCCCAGCGCCCCGCGCCGGCGGGCGCTCAGTACCGGTGCTTCCAGAGCAGGTCGAGGGTCGTCGCCGGGTTCTCGCCCGTGGCCATGCCGGCCCGCACGGACCAGTCCCGGCGGAAGCGCCACTCGAGGCTCACCTCGGCGCGCGCCTTCGTGCCGGGGGCGTTGCCGCTCGCGGACCCGGCCCCCTGCCCGTTCCCCGTGGGCCCCGCCTCGTAGCTCGCGCTCGCGGTCACCCGCTGCCCGAGCTGGTAGCCCACGGTGGTCTTCAGCGCGCCTTCGTCGGTCGTGTCCAGCTGCGTCTCGAAGTGCTGGAGCGGACCGATGCTCTGGAGGATCATGTTGATCTGCGCGGAAGCGAGCCCGGTGCCCACGCCGGCCGCGACCCCTCCCGCGGCGTTGCTGCCGCCGCCGGAGCCAGGCTCCTCGGTGGAGGTGCCGCCCGCCAGCGTCCCCTCCGCGTACTGCTTGCCGAGCAGGAGCTCGGCGATCACCTGGTTCTCGGGGCGCGGGGGCTCGGAACGGAAGGTGATCTTCTCCTCGGTGATCGGGTTGAGCTCTCCCACGTAGTCGATGAAGATGCGCGTCCCCTCCGGCGTGTCGTGGAACGCCTTCACGTTCAGGTACGGGTTCGACGGATCGCCCTGCAGCGCGACGACACCAGGCTCGATCTCGAACTCCTTGCCGATCACCTCGAGCTTGCCCGAGAGGATCTTCACGTTGCCCTGGATGTTGGTCTCGCCCGCGACCTTGATGCGGAGCGGGTGCGCCGGATCTCCGGACAGCGAGGCCTGCACCATGTCGCCCTCGATGCCGATCCTGCCCAGGTGGACATCCATGAGGAGCGGCGTGCCGCCCGCGTTCTGCTTTGTCTCGCCCGTCGGCTCCGCCGGCGCCCGCCGCGCCTCGTACTCTTCCAGGCTGAGCGGCGCCGAGGTGGCGATGTCCTCGTTCTCGTCGAGCGGCTGCACGCTCCGCCCGATCGTCGGCGGCAGCGTCAGGTTGAGCGTGGGCACGTCGATGCGGACGGCGATCTGGTCTTCCCGGCTCTGCGCCGCGAGCACCACCTTGCCGCGCACGTCGCCCATCGGCACGCCCTCCAGCGCGATCGGGAGATCCCGGCCCTCCGGGATCTCGAGCTCGGCGCGGGCGCTCCGGAAGGCGAAGCCCTCCATCTGGAGGG
The DNA here is from genome assembly GCA_051717205.1 of Sorangium sp. So ce1128. Taxonomy (GTDB): domain Bacteria; phylum Myxococcota_A; class Polyangia; order Polyangiales; family Polyangiaceae; genus Sorangium. The sequence continues at coordinate 9,666,486 of CP181432.1, read as the reverse complement.
TCGCCTTCCCGCGGACCTGGCCGCTGCCGGCCTCCGCGCGGATGTCGTCGATGCGGAGCTCGCCGGAGGGGCTCGCGGTGACGCGGAACGAGGCGTTCTCGAACGGCTGGCCGATCGTGGCCACGTGGACGAGGCCCTTCGTGAGGCGCATCTGGCCGGAGAAGCCGGCCTGCGCGCCGAGCCCGAGCCGCACGTCGCCGTCGAGCGTGCCGTCGAGCCGGTTCACCGAGCCCTGGACGAACGGCTCCAGCGCCGCCAGCCGGAAGCGGTCGACCGAGAGCGACACCTGGGCGTTCTGGTCGTCCGTGAGCGTCGGGATCGCGTTCGCCTCCCACACCACGGGCGCCTCCGCCTTGGCCTCGAGCCGCCCGCCGTCGCGCCCGACGAGCCGCACGCCGGCCACGGCCGCGGTGCGCCCGCCGTTGCCCGGCGGCGCGATGTTGAACGACACCTCGGCGGTGTCGTACTGCGCGTCGGGGCCGAGCTTCAGGCCCGGGAACTCGAGGCGCGCGGCGACCTCGGGAGCCGCCTCGAAGAGGCCCCGCACCGCGACCTCGCCGCGGGCCTGGCCGCTGACCTGTATGTCGGCGAGGACGGGGATCTCGGCGAGCGGCAGGTCCGCGATCTTCGCCTCGAGGCTGCCGTTGCTGAAGAGCGGAGCGCCCTGTGCGCCGCCGAGGAGGGCGGCGGCGTTCGCGCCCAGCTTCGCCGTCGCGGTCAGGTACGTGCGCGGGCCGCGGAACGCGTACGCGTCGAGCTGCGCCTTTCGCCCGTCGTAGACGAGCAGCGTGTCGAGCCGGAGCTTGCCGAGCGGCGAGGGGCCCCCGGTGCCGCCCACGTTCGCCGCCGTCGCGCGGGCCACGAGCCTGGGCTCGGCCATCGTGCCCGCGAAGTACACGTCGAGCCCCGCGCCGCCGGACAGCACCGGCGTCCGCTTCCCGAGCGCGGCGAGCTCGGCGAGGTCGTTGAGCCGGCGGCGCGGCACCTGGAGGTGCGCCGTGACCGGCATGCGCGGGAGCGCCGCCGCCGGGTTCGCCATGAGCGCCGGGAGATCCGCGTCGAACGCGGCCGAGAGCTCCGCCACGAGCTGGCGATCGAACACCGAGAGCGTGACGTTCGCGTCGCCCGTCTTCGCGTCGAGGTCGCCGGCGACCCGCGCGTCGAGCTTCCTCGACACCCACGCGGGCGCGCCGGTCTTCTCGTCGATGGGCCCCGCCGCGCGCAGGCCCTCGGTGCGGACCAGGAGGTTCCGCACCGACGGGAGCCGCTGTCCGGCCTCGCGCACCACCGCGAGGCGCGCGGTGAGCCGGCCCGCGAGCTCGCTCAGGGCGAGCTTCACCGGCGAGGCCTGCGCCAGGCACCCGAGCTGCCACGCGTCGGCGTCCATGCGCGCCGAGCCCGTGACGGTCTGCCAGGTGCGCCCCGAGAGGAGCGAGCCGCGCAGGTTCGCCGCGCTCCCGTCGACGAGGACCCGCGCGATCGCGCCGCGGCACACCGGCGGCGGCGGCGTCTTGGGGCGCTCCGCCAGGTCGCCGACCGTGGCCGACGGCTTGCCGGGGGTCGCGCCCTGGCGCTGGGCTTCCCGCGACCGCGCCGGCGGAGGCTCGGGCGGCGCGAGCAGGCGGACCAGGCCGTCGGCCTTCAGCGCCTCGCCGTCGACGCGCGCGGTCATGTTCATCGAGAGCCGCGGCGCCACGCCCGCGATGGATCCGTCCTCGAGCTCGACCTGCACGTGCCCGGCGCGGCGCTTCCCCCGGCCGTGCATCGACACGTCGAGGTTGGCGAGGCCGCCGACGCCGAGCGGCATGCCGGCGACATCCGCGATGCGCTCGAGGTGGAGCGCCGTGCCGCGGAGATCGCCCTCGAGCTCGTCGCCGATGAGCGACAGGCTCCCCTGGAGCTCCCCCACGCCGTCGCCGCGCAGCGCGAGCTCGCGGACGGCGATGCCGCGGTCCCACGCGACGCGGGCCGCCTGCGCGACCATCTCGTCCTCGCCGCGCGCCACCTCGACGCGGATCCGCCGCGCCTCGCTCCGCGGGATGTCGAGATCGGCCGAGGCGGCGATCCGGCGCTCCGCGCTGGCCAGCGACACGCGGACGCGCGGCGCGGTGACCGGCCCCGCGGCGCTCGCCGCGACGCTGTCGAACGCGTACTGCTGCGCGCGGAGGTCCGCCCCGCGGAACGCGCCCTCGATCGTGAGCTTGTCGAGCGGCCCCGTGGCCTTGGCCCTGACCTCGCCGCGCCCGAGCTGCAGGTCGGAGCCGACGCGGAGCCCGGCGACGCGCACGGTAGCCTTGGCGTCGAGCTGGTCGTTCTTGAGCGCGCCCTCGACGTGGAGCGCGGCGCTGCCGTGGATGCCGCTCGGGACGTGCCGCACCTCGCTGAGCGACGGGATCTCGCTCCGCGCCTCGAACTGGATCTCCCCCTCCTTCGAGAGGGCGACGCTGGCCTCGATCGGCGCGCCGGGCTCGTGAATCGTCGCAGTGGCCCGCAGCGCGCCGCGCTCGAAGGTCGCGCGCGCCTCGGTCGCGGGCACGTGCTGCCCGACGACGAGGAACGGCTCGGTCCTGGCCTCGGCGACGATGCGCGGCCCGCCCTCCTCATCGAGGATGATGTCGCCGCGCGCCTCCGCGCTCACCCGCGCGGCCGGGGCCGCTGCGCCAGCGAAGGCGCGCGGGTCGAGCTCGGTGATCCGCACCTCGGCCGTGATGCGCTTCGGATCGAGCGCGTCGAGCCGCGCGCGGGCGGTGATCTCGCCGGTCACGGCGTCGTCGCTGACGAGCGGATCGAGCACCGCGACGCGCGCGGTGACGGAGAGGTCCGAGAGCGGCCCGTCGGCCGTGACAAGGACCGAGAGCGGCCGCGCGAGCGGCACGCTGGGGTCGATCGCGAGCGCTGCCTCGGGCGTCACGCGCGCCGACGAGACCCGCGCCGAGAGGCGCTCGTCCTTCAGGGCCCCCTCGGCCGAGATCGGGATGGCGCCGACGCTCCCCTCGAGCTTCGCGGTGAGCGCCATGGGCGCGTCCGCGGGGACGTTCACGTTCCCCGCGACGCTGGTCACGTCGACCGGAACCGGCAGGAGGCGCCGCTCGGTGATGCGCACGCGCTCGAGCGCGTACTGGCTCTGGTCCGCGACGACGATGCCTCCGGCGAGGTTCTCGATGGTCGCGTCGATGGGGCTCTCCGGGGCGACCGTGCCGTGGACCGCTGCGCGGTCGAGGACGATGCGCGAGAGCTCGAGGCGGAGCGGCCGCCCGTCCTCGGCGGGCGGCTCGTCCGACGGTTTCGGCGTGAACGCCTGCGCGAGGGTGAGGGCGCCTTGCTGGTCCTGCTCGAGCAGGACGCCCGCGTCGCCGACGCGGACGAGCGGGATCGTGATGGCGAGGTCCCCGTCGCCGAGGAGGAGCTCCTTCACGATCGAGAGCGCGTTGAAGTCGGCGTGCACGCCGCTGACGCGCAGGAGCTCCGTGCCGCTGGGGTGGCGCACCGTGACCATGGAGACATCGGCGGTGAAGAGGCCGAGACGATCGATGTGCGCGATCTCGATCTGTCCCTCCAGGCTGGACCGCAGGATGTCGTTGACGAGCTGCCTTGTCAGATTGCGCGTCGAGGCGGCGTTCAGGTGAACGACCGCGCCGACCCCCACGGCCGCGACGAACACGCCCCCGAGGCCGATCACGCTGGCCGACACGGCGGCCGTGCGGGCGAGCGCCCGGCGAAAGCGGCCCTGCCGGTGCGGGGCGGCGGCGTGGGACACAGGAGGGAGGGGCGGCTCTTCGGGCATGGTGATCAGCTAGGGATGGCGGTGAGGACCGCAGCGCCGCGAGGCCAATGAAACGCTAAATCCGGAGAGACCTGATGGCCTCATGCAGAGCTCCCCGAGGGCGCGACAGACGGCGGGGGCGGCGAGGGGGAATGCGGGGACCCCCGGCGGCGAAGCCCCGCGCCGCCGCCAGCCCGAGCGCGCCCGCCGTCCCGCGACGGCGGGCGCTTGCGTTCCTCGCGCGCCACGGGTGCGGAGCTCCGGCCCGCCTACTGTCCGCCCTGCGCCCGAGGGAAGTCGTGGCGCGGGACCTCGTAGGGCGACGGGTCGGGGATCTCGTGCGTGTGCGTGGGCGCGGGCACCTCGGGCTGGTGCTTCCCCGGATCCCCTTCGGGCCGCTCCGGCGTCGTCCCCGGGAGCTGGATCTCGCGATCCGGCGACGTGTGGCCGGGCGAGCCCGGGGTCTCCGGCTGCTCGCCGGGAGGGCTCATCATCGGCTGCGGCACGCCGGGCTTCCAGGGCTCGCCGTTCGCTGGTTGAGACGCGTTTCTCATGACTTCACCAGTTCCTTTGCGTCACGACGGGACACGGCGCCCGAGCGCGAGCGAGATCACGGCGAGCACCAGGAAGGCGACGAACAGGATCTTCGCGATTGACGCGGCGCTCGCGGCGATACCGCCGAAACCGAAGATGGCAGCGATGATCGCGATGATGAAGAAGGTGACAGTCCAGCCGAGCATGTTGTCCTCCAAGGTTTTCTCAGGGGGTCGATCCGTTGTCTTCTGGAGACGACCTCAACGCGAGTCCTGATTGCACCGTCTGTGCCGAAGGGCCGCAGAGGCCGGCGGCTGGCGCGTTCCCCGGCGTTCCGGGGCGGATGAGCCGGCACGACGACGCGCTCGGCGCCGCTGTTCCGTCCCGGGACGTGAGCGGGTCCCCATTTCGTGGGGCATGATGCCTCGACCGTGACAGGGTGCACCTGTGCGGGCCTCGCGTGCGCCTCGCCGCGCGGCGCCGCGCTGCACCGAGCCTCCACGGGGACGCCCCACAACTTCCCGGATCGGGTGACTCGGGACGAGCTATAAGGACCTGGCCATGCCGAAATCGAAGGTTGCTGTGATCCGCACGTCCCCCGCGACGGTGCTCTCGGACTACCACCGGCTGATGAACCTGGCCGGTTACCAGGACGTGGTCGCCAAGGACGCCGACACGGCGCTCAAGGTGAACATCTCCTGGCACTTCTTCTACCCGAGCTCTTCCACGACGCCCTGGCAGCTCGAGGGCGTCATCCGGGCGATGACGCAGGACGGGTACTCGAAGGACCTGATCCACGCCTGCCACAACCGCACGGTCGTCATCGACGCCCACCTGGGCGAGCGGGAGAACAAGCAGATCGATGTCGTGCAGGCGCAAGGCCTGCGCAACGTGCACCTCTACGAGGGGGAGGAGTGGATCCCGATCGGGGACGCGGTCGGCGATCTGCGCAAGAAGTTCCTCTGTCTGAACGAGGTGTACCCGAAGGGGTTCTCGATCCCGAAGCGCTTCATCGGCGAGAACATCATCCACCTGCCCACGGTGAAGACGCACATCTTCACGACCACCACGGGCGCGATGAAGAACGCCTTCGGCGGCCTGCTCAACGAGCACCGGCACTGGACGCACCCCGTCATCCACGAGACGCTCGTGGATCTCCTGATGATCCAGAAGAAGATCCACCGCGGGGTCTTCGCGGTCATGGACGGCACCTTCGCGGGCGACGGGCCTGGGCCGCGCTGCATGGTGCCGCACGTGAAGAACGTCCTGCTCGCGTCCGCGGATCAGGTGGCGATCGACGCGGTGGCGGCGAAGCTGATGGGGTTCGACCCGCTGCGCGACTGCAAGTTTGTGCGCCTCGCGCACGATCTCGGCCTCGGGACGGGGGACGTGCGCGACATCGAGCTCGTGGGCGACCTGGACGCGGCGAACGAGAACTGGAACTTCGATGGACCGTTCAAGGAGATGACGTTCGCCTCGCGCAACCAGCACCGCATCTACTGGGGTCCGCTGAAGAAGCCGGTGGAGTGGTCGCTCAAGACCTGGCTCGCGCCCTGGGCCTACGTGGCGTCGGTCACGTACCACGATATGTTCTGGTACCCTCGCTATGCGAAGGAGAAGATGGCGCCGGTGCTGGAGAGCCCGTGGGGGCGGCTGTTCGCGAACTGGGGCAAGGTGCAGCCGGACGCCGAGGGGCGAGGGTATCCCGACGTGGGGCAGGCGAGCCACGAGCTTGTCCGGACCGGGGTGCGGCACTTCCTGGAGGGCATGCGCCTCGTGGGGATGGCGGTGGCGGAGTCGCCGGAGATCATGATCCGCAAGCGGGCGCGCGCGCAGGCGGCCGGCGGGAGCGGGGCGCCGGCGGTGTAGCCCTAGCGGCGGGCCGGCCTCCAGAGCGCGACGCTCGCGGGGCGGGACGCCCCTCCACCGGCGCGGAGCTCGGGGCCAGCGCAGAACGCGCGGCGCTGGGCTCTCGCGCAGGACTGGTCCCACCGCGCTCCGTCGCGCGGCTTGACGCACCCGTCATCGTGCGCTTTCATAGGAGCACGTCGAAAAAGGCGGACCGGTTCGGTGAGCCCGGTCGCTTCCGCCAGGAAGCTCTGTCCGACGCACCAGCGCCAGGACCCACGACGAGCAGGGCGCAGTTTGTGCTGCGCTCTGGTCGGGCGTCCATGGGCGAGCACATCCATCACCAGCATCTTGCGGGAGCGCGTGCCGGCGCACGTCGGCACCGGAGCGTTCGCGCATGGCGGGGCCCGACCTTTCATCCACCCGAAAGGACCCGACATGCATCTCAACCATCTCGATCTCTGTGTACCGAACGTCCGGGAGACCAGCGAGTTCTTCGAGCGGTTCTTCGGCTTCCGCTGCCAGCGGGAGAAGGGGCGCGACGCCCTCGCCATCCTGCAGGACGAGGCCGGCTTCACGCTCGTCATCAGCCGGCTGCGCGCCGAGGATCCGACCAGCTATCCGGCCCAGTTCCACGTCGGCTTCCTGCTCGAGAGCGAGGCAGCGGTCCACGAGGCGCATGAGCGCATGAAGGAGGGCAACGCCGCCGAGATCTCTCCGTTGCGGGAGATCCGCGGCGGGCCGGCCTTCTACACGCGCGCTCCCGGCGGCGTGCTCGTCGAGATCAGCCACCGCCGCTGAAGGCGCCGGGCGCCAGGGATCGTCAGGCGTCAGGGCAGGGCATAGCCGCCATCGACGGGCATGGCGATCCCGGTCACGAACGACGCCTCGTCGCTCGCCAGGAAGAGCGCCGCCCGAGCCGGCTCGATCGGATCCGCGAGCCGGCCGATGGGGTGTGCCGCGATGAAGGGTTGCCTCACCACGGGATCTTTCGTCCACCTGTCGAGCATCGACGTGTCCGTGCCTGCCGGGCAGATCGCGTTGACGCGCACGTTGTTGAACGCGATATCGAGTCGACCGTATCTATTCACTGTGGCTGCAACCATGGCCGCGCAATCGGCCGCGCTCGATACGTCCGCGCGGACCGGCGGCGCTCAGCGCGCCGCGCTCGTCGCGTGCGAAGGCCGCCGCCCGGACGTCACCGTCGGCGCGGCGCCCGCGGCGAACCGGACGCGCACCGGCCTCGGCCGGAGCGGCGGCAGCGACCGCGCGAGCGCCTCGTAGGCGTCGCGCCCCACGCGCCGCTCCTCGTGGACGAGCGTCGCCCAGATCTCCGCCTCGCGCGCCTCGGCGTGCTCGGCCGCGCGCGGGTCGAAGCGCAGCCCCCGCTCGATGACCTCCGCGCCGGGCACGCCGGCCTCGGGGCGGCGCGCCGCGCGGTCGCGGAAGACGCCGGGCCCGAAGCGGTCGTACTGGAGGATCGTGTGCGCGGTCGACACGGCGCCGGCCCACGGATAGCTGCGCAGGGTCCAGCCGCGCGACAGGTCAGCGAGCCGCTCGTCGACGTCGGCGCGCTCGGCGTCTGTCTTCCACGGCTCGCGCGGGACGAAGAAGAGGCCGAGCCCGAGCTCGTCGCCCTCGAGCTCGAACACCTCGTCGATGCCGAAGCGCTCCGGGGTCTGCGCGACCAGCGAGCCGTGCGTGAGGCCGAACTCGCCGACGATGTAGACAGCGAGCGCCTCGCGCCGCGCGCGCAGGAAGTCGAGCGTAGCCACGGCTTCGGCGTGCGTCTCCGTGGGGAAATCGGTGAAGCACATCGCCTCTGCGGCCACGCCCGCGGAAGCGAGGTGATCGATGACGTCGGAGACGACCTCGACGGGCGCGCCCTTGTCGATGAGGCCGAGGACGCGCGGCGACGCGGACTCGACGCCGAGCGCGCACGCGACGGCGCCCGCGCGGCGCAGCACGTCCGCGCGCTCCCTCGTGAGGTACTTCTCCGGCTTGAGGTCGGTCGCCCACCGGACGTCGAGGCCGGCGTCGATGATCGCCTGCGACATCTTCACGAGCGTCTTCGGCGCGACCGAGTCCTGCGACAGGTAGAAGTGGCGCGTGCCGTGCCGCGCGGCGAGCGCGCCGAGGTGCGCGACGATGGTCTCGACGGCGCGCTCGCGGTACGCCGCGGTGCCGACCTCCGCGAGGCCGTAGTGGCAGAAGGTGCACTTGCCCCAGTAGCAGCCCCGCGTCGGGTCGTACGGGAGCACGAGCGACGGCGCGAGGTAGGCCGGGAGCGGGAGCCCGTCGAAGTCGGGCGCGGGGAGCGCCTTCAGGTCCTCCATGCCGTGCCCGGACTGCCAGCGCGCGCCCAGCAGGCGATCGCGGACGACGACGTTCGGCACGTCGCGGAGCGGCCGCCGCTCGTCGAGCGCGCGCGCGAGCGCGAGCAGGGTGTGCTCGCCCTCGAAGAGGCACGCCGAGTCGAACGGCCCGAGCGCGCGCGCGAGCCGCTCGCCCGAGAGCCGGAGGAGCATCTGCGTGACGCCGGGACCGCCGCACGTGACGTGCACGCCGGGCAGCGCTTCCTTGATCTTGTGCGCGAACGCGTACGCCGGCTGGAGCTGGCCCGGGAAGCACACGGAGAGGCCGACGATGTCGGTGCGCGCGTCGCGGAGCCGGGGCACGAGCGCCTGCTGCACCCAGGCGTCGAACGGGTCGTGCTCCGGCCGGCTCGACCGGGCGATCTCGTCCATCGACATCAGGCCGAACGGCGTCCGGTAGGCCGTGAAGTCGAGCTTGAGCGGGTGGTGGGTGGCGGACACGACGCCGAGCGCCGCCTCGATCGTCGCGACCGCGCGGGCGTAGGCGTCGGCGTCGTAGAAGGCGTCGCCGGAGCGGAGCGCGGCCTTGGCGGCGTCGACAGCGCCCGGGACGGCGTGCGCGTCGCCGCGCGCGCGGGCGAGCGCAAGGTACTCGAGCTGGTCCGCGTGGGGGAGCGAGGGGCGGCGGTCGAGCTCGCCGAGGCGCGCCTCGAGGCGATCGAGGAGGCCGGCCATGCTCTGCGACGTGAGGAGCGCGTCGAACGCCTCGATGTTCGCGTCGACGGGCAGCACCTCCACGCCGTTCGCGCGGAGGAAGCCGGTCAGCATCGGCACCGCGAGGTACGGCGCGGTGGGGTCACAGGTCGGCGGGTAGACGAGCGCGATCCGCATTCGGGCGGCGGTCTAGCACGGGGCGGGGGGAGCGTCCGGCCGTCCGGCCGCGGCGCCGTCGGGGCCGGCGCCGGCTTCCTCGGAGGCCGCAGGGGCCGCTCCACGCCGCGCCACCCCCCGGGCCGGCGCGCCAGGGAGCACATCCGCGTTCCAAAGAGGGCTGTGTCCTGCGGTTGCCCTGCCAGACGACTCCCGACGATCCCAGCAGGTCCTGATATGGCGATTTGCTGAGAATTCAATGGTGCATACCGGAATGGTTCTCTCGCGTGGTGCTGCCTCCATCGAGGGCTGGTCGATAGGCCATGACGGCCGCAGTAAAGAGGGCGCCGGTTGACAGATCGCTGCGCATCTCGCTTCCGTTCGTCCGGACGTGTGTGGTAGTTCCGTCGCGCATCAGGCTGTCGGGCGTATACCACCCACGGCGGTCCTCCCAGCTGGGCAGCTCCTCTCGCTGGCAGGCCGGGGCGAGCCAGCTCGGGCAGAGCTGGCATGGCGCCGCTCTCTCCCGTGCGGGGGAAGCTGGGAGTGTCGGCAGGGGAGCGCTGGACGACCAACGTTGAAGGCGACGAGTGACCATGGATCACGATCTCCTCGAGCACCTTCTTGGCACTCACCCCACGCTTCGCCTGCTCGCCGCCGGCAACGCGCCGCTGATCATCAGCTTCTTCCACGCGGTGTTCGTCAAGCCCAACCGCCGCGCCGTCCCGGCGTCGGAGCTCGCCTCGCGCCTCGACGACCACCTCCACGCCTTGCGCCAGCGCCACGGCGAGGCGCGCTATCCGAAGGCGGCCCGGGAGTACCTGGACGACTGGTCCGGCGCCCAGACCGCGTTCTTGCGCAGGTACTACGCCGACCTCTCCGATGAGCCGCAGTTCGACCTCACCCCTGCCACCGAGCGGGCGATCGAGTGGCTCCGTAGCCTCGTCGAGGCGCGCGCCTTCGTGGGCACCGAGTCGCGGCTGATGACGGTCGTCCAGCTGCTGCGCGACATCGTGCAGAACGCCGCCGAAGATCCCGAGGCGCGCATCGCGGAGCTCACGAGGCGGCGCGCCGAGATCGATGCCGAGATCGCCCGGGTGCGCTCGGGGCAGAGCGAGCGGTTCGACGCGACGCGCGTGACGGAGCGCTTCGTCCAGGCCGAGGAGACGGCGCGGGGGCTGCTCGCCGATTTCCGTCAGGTCGAGCACAACTTTCGCCAGCTCGATCGGGCGACGCGGGAGCGCATCGCGGCCGGGGAGACCACGAAAGGTCGAGTGCTCGACGCGGTGTTCGACGCGCACGACGTGATCTGGGCCTCGGCCGAAGGAAGGAGCTTCCGCGCCTTCTGGGAGTTCCTCATGTCGTCCGCGCGTCAGGAGGAGCTCGAGCAGCTGCTGTCCGTCGTGCTCGCCATCGAGGACGTGCGGCGCCTCTCGCGTGAACCGTTCATCGAGCACATCCGGTTCCGCCTCCTGGAGGCAGGCGAGAAGGTGTACCGCACGAACCACCTGCTGGTCGAGCAGCTGCGAAAGTTCCTCGACGACAAGGCCTACTGGGAGAACCGGCGCATCGTCGAGCTCATTCGCAGCATCGAGCGCCAGGCCATCGAGGCGAACGGCGCGCCGCCCGAGGGCGCCCGCTTCGCCTGGCTGGACGACCTGAGGCCTGACATCGAGCTCGTGATGTCCCGTGGCCTCTTCACGCCACCCAGGAATCCGGTCATCGGCGATGTCGACACCGAGGAGCCGGCCGTGGACGTGGACATGACCGCCCTCTACGGCCAGACGTACGTCGACGAGAAGGCGCTGCGCGCCAACGTCCGTCGCGCGCTCCAGGGCCGCGACCAGGTGACCCTCGGCCAGCTCCTCGCCGAGAACCCGCCCACCCAGGGCGTCGCCGAGGTCGTGGCGTACCTCTCCATCGCGGCCCAGGACGGCGCCGTCTTCGATGAGGCGGCCACCGAGTCGGCGCTCATCCCGGGCGGCGACGATCGCGCCCTGCGGGTGACGCTCCCACAGATCATCTTCGTGCGCTGACCATGAGCGGACTCGATCTTCCCCCCCAGGCCGGCCCCGTGATCGTCCACCTCTGCAAGGGCGTGCTCTACGCCGACCAGCACGCCCTGTTATGGAGGGATCTGCTCAACGTGAAGGCCGCCGTGCGCGACTACGTGGGCGTCATCGGGCTCGAGATCTTCATCGACGAGGCGGAGGGCTACGCCTTCCTGCGCCAGCACGCGGCCGAGGGCGAGGAGGCGCCGCTGCCTCGCCTCGTGCAGCGCCGCCCGCTGGGCTATGCGATCAGCCTCATGTGCGTGCTCCTGCGCAAGAAGCTCGCGGAGCAGGACACGGCAGGGGGCGCGACGCGGCTGGTGCTGACGCGGTCCGAGATCGTCGCGATGTCGAGCGTGTTCTTCAAGGAAACAGACAACGAGGCGCGCCTTGTCGAGCGGATCGATCAGCACATCAGCCGGCTCGAGGAGTACGGGTTCCTGCGGCGGCTGAAGGGGCCGGAGCAGGCGTTCGAGGTCCGGCGCATCCTCAAGGCGCTGGTCGACGCGAGCTGGCTCGCCGACCTCGACGAGAAGCTGAAGGAGTACCGGGCCCATGCAAGCAACCTTGCCTGATCTCTCGACCGCATGCCGCCGCGCGGGCTTTCGCCTGGATCGGCTCGAGGTGCTCAACTGGGGCACCTTCGAGCGGCGCATCTGGCGCGTCGAGCCGGGCGGCGACAACGCCTTGCTCACCGGCGACATCGGATCCGGCAAGTCCACGCTGGTCGACGCGCTCACCACGCTGCTCGTGCCTCACCATCGCATCGTCTACAACAAGGCCGCCGGCGCCGAGACGAAGGAACGCAGCCTGTACTCGTACATCCGGGGTGAGTACAAGAGCGAGAAAGACGACCTCAGCCAGAGCCCGCGCGCCGTCTACGTGCGCGATGAGAACACGTACACCGTGCTCCTCGCCTGGTTCCGCGACGAAGGGTTCAACGAGGTCGTGACGCTGGCGCAGGTGTTCTGGCTCAAGGACAACCAGCGCAACCCGGAGAGGCTGTTCGTGATCTCCGAGCAGCCGCTCACGATCGCGGAGCATTTCACCGGCTTCGGCGCCGACATCCAGGACCTCAGGCGGCGGCTCAAGAGGACGCAGGGCGTGCAGCTGAAGGGCACGTTCCAGGAGTACGCGAACCGGTTTCGCCAGCTCTTCGGCATCCAGCACGAGCAGGCCCTGGAGCTCTTCTATCAGACCGTATCCATGAAGTCGGTCGGGAGCCTCACCGAGTTCGTGCGCGGCCACATGCTGGAGCCCGCCCAGGTGGAGCCGCGCATCGAGGAGCTGCGCCAGAACTTCGACAACCTGAGCCGCGCCCACGAGGCCGTGCTCAAGGCGAAGCGCCAGATCGAGCAGCTCTCCCCGATCGTGGACGACGGCCAGCGGCTCGCCCAGGTGAACGACGGCCACGCCGCGCTGCGCTCTTGCCGCGACCTCCTGTCGGCGTGGTTCTCGGAGCGCAAGGCGGAGCTCCTGGCGACCCGGCTCGTGCACCTCGACGAGGAGAGGGCCCGCGCGGGCCGGCGGCTCGGGGCCGCCCTGGAGGAGCTCAAGGAGCTACACGGGCGCGAATCGGATCTCCGGCTCGAGATCGACCGGAGCGGAGGGGGCCGCCTGCAAGCCATCGAGAACGAGCTCGGCACCCTGGCCCTTTCGCGGGACCGTGCCCGCGGGGAAGCGAAGCGCTACCAGGACCTCGCCAGGCCGCTCGGCCTCGCCGTGCCCGTGAACGCGGAGGCGTTTCACCGGAACCGCGAGGCTGCTTCACGGAAGCAAGCCGAGGCGGAGCAGGCGCTCCTGGAGAGCCGCACGGCGCACGTCGACCGCTCGATCCAGCGGAGCAAGCTCCTGCGCGAGGTGGAGGAGACAGAGGCTGAGCTGGAGTCGTTGCGGCAGCGGCGCAGCAACATCCCGCTGCAGAGCCTGAGCCTCCGCCGCGAGCTCGCGGAGGCGGTCGGCGCGACGGAAGAAGAGCTCCCTTTCGTCGGCGAGCTCCTGGAGGTAAGGCGGGAGGACGCCGCGTGGCGGGGAGCCATCGAGCGGGTGCTTCACAGCTTCGGCCTGTCGCTGGTCGTGCCCGACGAACACTACGCCAGCGTGAGCCATTATGTCGACGTCACGCGCCTCCACGGCCGGGTGATCTATTACCGGGTGAGCGGGAAGAGGGCGCGACCGCCAAAGCACCTGGAGCCGGATGCCCTGCCGCACAAGCTGCACATCCTGCCGGGGACGCCGTTCTCGGGCTGGCTGGAGGCCGAGCTGGCGGAGCGCTTCGATCATGCCTGCTGCGACGATCTCGAGGCCTTCCGCCGCAAGCCGAAGGCGATCTCTCGCGCGGGGCAGATCAAGGTGGGGGGCGCTCGCCACGAGAAGGACGATCGCCACGCGCTGGACGACCGCCGCCGCTACGTGCTCGGGTGGAGCAACGCGGACAAGATCCGCGCGCTCGAGCAGGAGCGGGCGCGCCTCGCGGGCGAGCTTCGGGGGGTGGATCGCGCGCTCGCGGCGCTCGCGGAGGAGCAAAAGCGGCTCGAATTGCGCCGCGATGCGGCGCTCACGTTGCTGGAGGCGTTCCGCGAGCACTCCGCCATCGACTGGCAGGAGCCGGCCAGGCGCATCGAGGCGCTGGAGGCGGAGCGGCGCGCTATAGAGGCGGGCTCCGACGTCCTGCGCCGGCTCAAGCAGCTGCTGGAGGAGGTCAAGGGGGCCATCGTCGCCAGGGAGAAGGACCGGGACACCGCCAGCAAGAGCCTGGGCGGGCTGGAGGAGCAGATCGAGGGGGCCACGAAGAGCAGGGAGGCGGCGCTCGGAGAGGTCGAGCGGCACTCGAGCGAGCAGCGTACGATGTGGTTCCCGCGCATCGCGGCCGAGTGGGCCTCGGCGAATCCGGACGTCGTCCTCACGCTCCAGAACGCCGAGAAGCTCGAGCGAGAGCTCCGCGGGCACGTGCAGACGCGCATCGACGCAGAGCAGAAGCGCATCGATCGCCTGCGCGACAGGCTCCTCAAGGCCATTCAGGAGCTCAAGCGCGAGTACCCCGCCGAGACGGCGGAGGTGGATACCTCTCTCGAGTCGCTGCCGGAGCTCGGGGCCATGCTCGCCCGGCTGCACGAGGAAGACCTGCCCCGGCACGAGGCGCGCTTCAAGGAGCTGCTCAACGAGCGGACCATCCAGAGCGTGGTGCTGTTCCAGTCCCAGCTCGAGCGCGAGCGCGTGTCCATCGAGGAGAAGATCGCCGCGATCAACCGCTCTTTGCATGCGATCGAGTACAACGCGGGGACGTACATCGAGCTCATCGCCGATCGCAACCAGGACCCGGAAGTGACCGCCTTCCAGCTCGACCTGCGCCAGTGTCTGGCCAACTCCCTGGACGAGGCGGACCTCTACAACGAGGCACGCTTCTTCCAGGTGAAGGCCATCCTCGATCGCTTCAACGGCCGGGATGGGCTCGCGGAGCTCGACCGGCGCTGGACGGCCAAGGTCACCGACGTGCGCAACTGGTTCAACTTCTCTGCGTCCGAGCGGTGGCGCGAGGACGGCAAGGAGCGAGAGTTCTACTCCGACTCGTCGGGGAAATCGGGCGGACAGAAGGAGAAGCTCGCCTACACGATCCTCGGCTCCGCCCTCGCTTATCAGTTCGGTCTGGAGCGGGACACCGTGCGATCGCGCTCTTTCCGCTTCGTCGTCATCGACGAGGCCTTCGGGCGTGGCTCGGACCCGAGCGCGCGGTACGGCCTGGAGCTGTTCAACAAGCTCGCCCTCCAGCTCTTCATCGTGACCCCGCTGCAGAAGATCCATGTGATCGAGGACTATGTCGCCTCGGTCCATTTCGTACATAACCGAGAGGGGAGAGAGTCCATGGTGCGCAGTCTCGGGATCGAGCAGTACTGGGCGGAGAAGGAGGCGTTCCTCGGTCGCGGCGAGGACGGGTAGGGAGGTGGGCATGGCGACGACCGAGCCGAGGCTCCGGACGCCGGACGAGATCCGGCGAATGGCCGTCCGGCGCTGGGAGAACGGGACGCTGCTGCGCGGCTTCTTGCGGGGCGAAGCGCAGTTCCCGCTGGTGCTCTCTTGCCGCCCGCCGGCCTCCGGCGCCATTCCTGGCGCCTTCGAGGCTGTCCGGGCGTGGATCCGCGCGCTGCGCGAGCAGAGCAAGGAACGGCTCGGCCATGGCTATACCGTGGAGTTCGAGCGCGTGGAGCATCGCCGGCTGGCCAGCCAGGCGCTCCCCGTACGTGTCCGTTTCGACACGGTCGAGGATCTGCTGGCGCTCATCGGCAAGCTCGACGAGTTTCGGCGGTTCTGCGCGCTCGTGGAGGGGATCCGCGGTGCTCAGCCGGCCCTGTGCGGCTGGCTGGAGCGCCACCCGGGCGAGGTGCTCCAGCACGAGGGCGACTGGCCTCGCATCCTGGCGGTCGTCGGGTATTTCCAGGCGCACCCCCGGCCGGGGCGGTACCTGCGCGAGCTCGAGATCCCGGGCGTGGACAGCAAGTTCGTCGAGGCGCACAGGGCGCTCTTGCGAGAGCTCCTGGACGCGGCGCTCCCGCCCGAGGCCATCGACGCTGCGGTGACGACCCTCGCGGGCAGCGGTTTCGAGCAGCGCTATGGCCTTCGTCACGACCAGCCGCTGATCCGCTTCCGGCTGCTGGATCCTTCGCTCCTCCCGGCATGGCCGATGCGCGATGTCTCGGTGCCGCTCGACGAGTTCGCCGCGCTCGACGTGCCGTGCCGGCGGGTCTTCGTCACCGAGAACAAGGTGAACGGGCTCGCCTTCCCGCTCACCGCGGAGAGCATGGTGATCTTCGGGCTCGGCTACGGCGTGCGATCGCTCGTTCAGGCGCGATGGCTCGCGAGCCGAGAGCTCCACTACTGGGGAGACATCGACACGCACGGTTTCGCGATCCTGTCGCAGCTTCGCGGGGAGCTCCCAGGGGTGCGCTCGTTCTGCATGGATCGCCGGACGCTCCTCCTCCACAGGGGGTTGTGGGGCACGGAGGACGAGGGGGCGAGGTACACTGCGCCGCTCGCGCACCTCGGCGGCGAGGAGCAGGAGCTCTACGAGTGCCTGCGAGCAGACGGCCTCGGTAGAGCCCTGCGGCTCGAGCAGGAGCGGATCGCCTGGGAGTACGTGAGGGAGCGGCTGCGCGAGGTCACCGGGTGATGTGGCGGGCGGCGCGCCGCGATCTCTGACCCTCATCCCCGGTGAAGCGGTACGCTCCCGAGCAGGTCCCCATACGCGCTGTACGAGCTCGTGCGGCTGCGCCGGGGCATGGTCGTGCTGGTGCACTCGGCCGCCGGCGGCGTCGGCAGCGCGCTGGTGCAGCTCGGCAAGATCGCCGGCTGCCGGGTGATCGGCGTGGTGGGCGCGGCGCACAAGGTCGAGACGGCGAGGCGCCTCGGCGCCGACGCGGTGATCGACGAGAGCAGCGAGCCGCTCTGGGCGGCGGCGGAGCGGCACGCGCCCGAGGGCTACGACGTGGTCCTCGACGCGAACGGGGTCGAGACGCTGCGGCAGAGCTACCGGCACGTGGCGCCGGCGGGGAAGCTCATCGTGTACGGCTTCCACACGATGCTGCCGCGGCAGGGCGGCCGCCCGAGCTACCCGAAGCTCGCGCTCGACTTCCTCCGCATGCCCCGCTTCAACCCGCTCGATCTCTGCAACGACAACAAGAGCGTGCTGGCGTTCAACCTCTCGTACCTGTTCCACAAGACGGAGATCCTGCGCGGGGCGATGGACCGGCTCCTGGGCTGGTTGGACGAGGGGCGGCTCGCGGCGCCGCCGGTGACGACGTTCCCGCTGGAGCGGGCAGAGGAGGCGCACCGGGCGATCGAGGCGGGCAAGACCGTCGGCAAGCTGGTGCTGACGATGCAGCCGGCGGCTGTCGGAAGCCGCCGGGAGAATTGAAATTCAACCCGGAGGGGGTCGAGAGCCGCCGGGAGAATTGAAATTCAACCTGGAGGCTGTCGAGAGGCTCCGGGGAGAATTGAAATTCAACCCGGAGGGGGTCGAGAGCCGCCGGGAGAATTGAAATTCAACCTGGAGGCTGTCGAGAGGCTCCGGGGAGAATTGAAATTCAACCCGGAGGGGCCGGCAACCGCGAGCTGAATCGAAATTCAGCTGGACGGCCGCTGCGGACAACAACGTCGGCTTTTTCTCGCATCGGCGGATCCTCGGGGCTGCCGGCCCCGAGCAGAACAAGAACAAGAAAACGACGGCGTCCCTGGTCGATTTCCGTGACCCGATCGGGTTCGCGCTCCCGATTCATCTCGTTGACGGGACAGAAGGACGCCGGGCGACGGATCGCCGTTCGCGCGACGCGCTCTGCCCTGTTGGCCCTGGTCCATCGCTCGCTCGCGCCGCGCGCGCGGCGAGGCGGCGGCTCGGGTCGAGCTCAACCAACAGCCTCCCTGTTCGAGGAGATTCCAGGAGGAGAGATATGCCTGCTCCGATGAAGACGAAGAAGCGCTCCCTGACCGCCATGGCCTCTGGCCAGCCGTCGTACGCCCCGCCCATCTACACGCCTGCGGCCGGGAAGAAGGCGCTCGAGGCGCTCGCCCCGGCGCTCGACGGCCTCGCCGAGGCCGAGCTCGTGACCGTGAGGATGGATGTCGAGGCGGCCACGTACGCGGCGCTCGGCCTCGTCGGTTTCGTGTCCGCGCCCGACGTGCGCGCGCGCTTCGCGCGGCTGCCCCGGGAGGAGTTCGACATCTCGCACCTCGACGAGCTCGAGCCCGCGTGCTTCGCCGCGCTCCATGCGCTCGCCGAGGCGCGGGCCGCCGGCGCGCTCACCACGGACGCGCGGCTGCCCGCCGCGCTCATCACCGAGGCGATGGAAGTCGAGGCGCGCATGCAGGCGCTGTGCGAGTACCAGCTCGGCGACGATCCTGCGATCAAGCCGGAGCTCGATCGCCTGCGGCCGGGCACCGGTCACCGCGACCTCGCGAACGACTTGCTGGGCTACGCGCGGATCTACGAGCTGCGCGCCGATGTGGTGAAGGCGGACAGCAAGCTCTACCGGGCCGGCGACGCGGCGCGCGCGCGGGAGCTGGCCGGGGCGATGATCCAGAAGCTCTCGACGGCGCTGACGCCGAAGGCCCGGGAGGCCTACGACCGGTACGTGCGGGTCTGGACCCTGCTCTGCCAGCGCTACGACGAGGTGCGGGCAGCAGGGCTGTGGCTGTGGCGGAAGAACGCGCGCGCGCAGGAGCGGTTCCCGTCGCTGTTCGCGGCGGGCCGGCCGAACGTGGGCCGGTCGAGGAAGGAGGAGCCGAAGGGGAGCGAAGGGGACGGGGGTGGTGGGAGCGGCGGCGGCGGGGGCGAGACGGGGCCGGCGCCTGTCCCGGATCTCGTGACCGAAAGCCCTGCCTGACCGAGCCAGCGGTGCCGTCTTGCGCGCGAGCCTGCTCGAGCGCAAGACGGCAGCGGAGCGCCTCCGAGCTTCCGGCCCGCGACGCGTTGGCCTACGGTCGGAGCCGCCTGACGGGTGCTACGGGCGGACGATGCGGATCGACGCCTCGCCCACCACAACGAACGCGCCGGCCAGGTCGGCGGCATGGTGCGCCAGCAAGCGCTGCAAGGCGGCAATCTTGCTGGCGCTGCGCTCGTCCTCCAGCCGAAGCAAGACCACGCCGCGATGTGGCTGGCGGGAGCGGAACACGCGCTCCCCGAAATCCGTGTCGTTGGTGATCAGGATGCGGTCCTCGCGGACAGCCAGTGCGAGCACGCTGGTGTCGTCCAGTCCGCGGGCCCCTTCGTAAACCGAGAAGACGTCGTGCTGCTGGTCGCGCAGCCAGCTCGCTATGCGCGGTCCAGTGCATTCATCCACGAGGAACCGCACTCAGATTGCTTCCCTCAAGCTCGGCAGGAACGACGTCTGCTCCAGGGAGCGGCTGGCGAAGAGCAGGCAGGCCTGGATATCTTCGCGGGTCAGGCCTTCGTACTCCTCGAGGAGCTCGTCCACTGTGGCGCCGTGGGCGAGCAGGCCCAAAAGGAACGGTACCGTGAGCCGAGTCCCGCGCACGACCGGCTTTCCGGCCATGATCTCGGGCTGGGCGGTGATGCGCTCGAGCAGGCTCTGGTCCGTCATGATGATCCCCGACGGCTCTACCTTAGCAGGATCGGGCGCCATCGAGCCGGTGTTCACGAGGCAGCCATCGGCGGGGTTGTCTTCTGCGAGGCAAGAATAGCGGCAGCGGGGCGCGATGGCGACGTCGACGCGGTTGGGCCACGCCTCCTCGAAGCGGAGTCCGCTCGTGTGAGTGAGAACGTCGATGCGTTGGGGCGGAACGCCGATCTGCAAACCCAGGCCTGGCACTTCGAGGTCGCGCTCGACGAGACCCTGGAGTGGAGCTCCGAACGCTCGGAGGGCCTTCATGACACGCGGGGCGTTCTCCTCTGTCGCATCGACCCAGACGTCGAGGTCCTTCGTCGCGCGCGGGCGGCCGTGGAGTGCGGCCGTGGAGTGCGACTGCGTAGCCGCCCACGATGAGGAAGCGCGCCTCAGCCGCGGATAATTCGTACAATAGATCTCGAAAATCCGGGCTCAGCGGCGGGAGCATCGGGGTGGGCAAGGGCATGCATCTCCTGACTCAGCGCCCACGCGGCGAGGACGCGCTCGGCCGGCGACATACGCGCCCAGAAACGCGCGTCCGCGTCTGCTTCACCTTGCGGATCGTTCCGGAAGATCTGTGTTTCCCAGCTCGCCCGCGCCATCCGCCGTGCCTGGGCGTCATCCATGGTCCAAGCGTACCGCAGTCACGCAGAGCGTGCGAACGATCGGCTCGGGGGTGAGCGACGCCTCATCCGGATGTCGCGCCGGAGAGCCCCGCCCGATCCGGCGCGAAGGCGCTCCCCTGCGCGCGCTCCCGGTCCGCGCGCAGCGCCGCGGCGAAGCGCTTCTGGGCTTCAGCCGCGCGCCGCTTCGCGGTCCGCTCCGAGCAGCCGAGCGCCTCGCCGAGCGCCTGCCAGGTCCGCTCCTCGACGTGGCGGAGCACGAGGACGCGCCGCGCCTCGTCCGGGAGCCGCGACAGCGCGGACTCCACCGCGCGGATGGCGCGGTCGTACGTGGCGCGGAGCCGCTCGCCCTCCTCGCCGGTCGCTCGCAGCGCGCGGCCCACGAGGCTGAGCACCGCCGCCGAGGCGACCTGGTCGCCCATGCCGTCGACCTGCGCGGCCGTCTCGGCGTCGCTGTCGGCGAGGAGGTCGCTCGTGTCTTGCACCGCTTCGGCGGCGTCGTACCCGTCCTCGCGGGCGGCCCGCCAGTGCTTCGACTCCTGCCGCAGCGTGTCCGAGAGCGCGCCGTCGACGCGCCTCCACGCGTAGACCGGGAAGGGGACGCCGCGGGCGGGGTCGTAGCCGAGCGCGGCCTCGTGGAGCGCCTGGAGCGCTGCGGAGCGGAGATCGTCGGCCACGTAGTGCGCGCGCGTGCGCCGGAGAAAGTGATGGCAGAGCTTGTCGGCGAGCGGCACGGCCTGCGCGACGAGCGCCTGCTGGTCGGGGCTCAGGGGCCTCCGCGTCCGGTCGCCGTGGCTCATCGGGGGCTCCCTCGCCCACGTCCCCGGGCTGCGCTCGCCTTCTCCGCGAGCCGCTGCGCCGCTTCGGCCAGCGCCGCGGGCTCGCGCCGGTCTGCCTCGCCGCTCGACGCGGGGGGCGTGCGCGGGCGGAGCCGGTCGACGAGCGGGGCGGCGACGGGGTGCGTCGCGAGGAAGCGCGTGGTCAGCGCGCGCAGCGCTTCGAGATCCTCCGCGGGCAGGAGATCGGCGTAGGGCGCGACGGCGCGGGCGACGCGGGCCTCGAGGGTCGGATCGCCGTCATCGGGGTCGGGGTGCGGGCTCGACATGGGGGCTCCAGGGGCGCGCTGCTCGCCGGCGAAGCGTGCGCTCAGCGCGCTGAACACGCCGAGCGCGATGGACACCCGAAGCTACCTTTCCGCGGGAGGGTCAACAAGGGTAGAGAAGCGATGATGGCCGGGGTACTACAGGCTGGCGTGCTGCGAGGCGGGGTGTCGCGAGGTGACGAGCGTCGATGAGCTGCTGAGCACCGGGGCGCTGTTCCAGGGGCGCTTCCTGATCGACCGTCTCCTCGGACGCGGGGGGATGGGCGAGGTCTGGGCCGCGCTCGACGCGACGCTCGAGCGGCCGGTGGCGATAAAGATCATCCACCGCGCGCTCGCGGGGGAGGCGCGCTACGCCGAGCGCTTCCTCCGGGAGATGAAGCTCGTCGCGCGGGTCGCGCACCCGAACATCGTGCGGCTTTACGACGCCGGCGCGACGGCGGACGGGCGGCTCTTCATGGTGATGGAGCGCATATTCGGCGTCGCGCTGCGGGAGATGATCGCCGGCGGCGCGCGGCTCGACGTGGTGCGCGCGCTCCACTACGCGATCCAGATCGCGGACGCGCTCTCGACGGCGCACGAGGCCGAGCTCGTGCACCGCGACGTGAAGCCCGAGAACATCGTGGTGAGCGCGGGCGTGCACGCGCGGCTGCTCGACTTCGGCGTGGCGAAGGACGCGCGCGGGCTGGGGCTGGTGGCGCTGACGCGGCAGGGGAGCGTGGTCGGGACATCGCGCTACATGGCGCCGGAGCAGATCGCCGGAAGCGCCGTGGACGCGCGCGCGGATCTGTATGCGCTCGGCGTGGTGATGTACGAGATGCTGGCGGGGGCGCACCCGTATGCGGTGCTCGACGGGGCGTCGGGCATCGGGGAGACCGAGATCCTCGCGGCGCACGTGCACCTCTCGGCGACACCCTTGCCGGAGGTGCTGCCGGAGTGCCCCGAAGCGCTGTGGCGGGCGGTGGGCACGTGCCTCGCGAAGCGGCCGGAAGAGCGGTATGCGCGGGCGGCGGAGCTCGCGGCGGCGCTGCGCGAGGTGGCACGGATGGTGGTGCCGGCGGAGACGGCGCTGGAGGATGCGAGCGCGCGGCAGCTCCTGAGCGAGGCGGGAGATGCGGCGCGGGAGCGGACGATCCGCGAGCGCGGGAGGACGCGCCGGGGAGAGGAGGGGGCGAAGGCGGTGCAGTTGGTGGCGGCGCTGCCGGAGGGGGGAGCGGCGGCGGGAAACGCGGCGGCGGGCGCGGACGCGCGGAGCAGGCTGGCGATGGCGCAGCGGTTCCGGGTGGAGCCGGCGTGGGGGCTGGGTGGGGCGAGTGCGGGGAAGCGGACCGGGACCGGAGGCGAAGCGGCCGGGAAGCGGTTGCCTTTGCCGGCGCCGCAGGTGGAGAGCGGGGCAGCGGGGACCGAGGCTGACGGGGAAGGGGCGGGGACAGCGGCGGCGGGCGTGATGGGGACGAGCCCGCTGGCGAGCACGCAGAAGTGGGAAGGGGCGGTCGCGGCTGGGCCGGGGGAGGGTACGCTGGCCAGCACGGAGAAGTGGGATCGGGCGACGGCGGCCTTGGCCGGGGTGGCAGGGCAAGAGCGACTGGCGAGGACGGAGCCCTGGGAGCAGGCGAGGGCTGGCGCTGGCGTGATGGCGACGAGCGCGGTGTCTGCGCGGAAGAGCTGGGGGCTCGTCGCGGTGCTGGTGCTCGGTCTGGTGGCGCTTCTTGCTGTTGTGGTGGTTGGGATCGCGAGGCGGTAAGGTGCCGGCGGGATCAGCCTCTCGCTTCGCCGGCCAGTTGCAGCACGCTTCCACGCAGCGCCGGAGCGATCCGGAAACCGAGCGCCTGGCACCTCGCGCTCCCCGGCGTCCAAGTCGGCGACGAGTCTCAGGAGGGCGGCGTGCTCTACCTCCACGACGGCGAGCCACGGGAGGCTCTCGATCCGGGGCACGGCGTGGCCGAGCCGTGCACCCTCACGAAGCTCGTGAGCCACGGCTTCGGGCGTGGTGATGCGCTGGTAGAGGAACAGCGAGGGAGAGCTCCAGGCGACGCGGGGACAGGCGATGCCAGATGACATGTTCGCGGGCAAGCCCTGCGCGCCATGGGCCGACATTCACCTGGTCATCGTGAGATTCACCAGCACGCCCCTGTGAAGATCAACCGGCAGGCTTCTGCTGTCCATCCGACCGCGCCATCGTAAGATAGCCCCAGGCCTTCCTGAACGAGCAGAATCCAATCCTCTGTGTGATGCCCCCACTCGCCCTCATCCCCTGCGAGGCGGCAGTCCACCGAGAATTCGACTGCATCGAACGGCTCGGCCCGGATGCTCTCCTGGCCTTCGGCCGTCAGTCGCAAGGCGCGCATCCAGGCGCGGCGCTCGACACGGGGCAATGAAGTCGACTGCGGCTGCACGACCAGCAGCGTGCGGCGCTCCAGAGCGCAGCTCAGCAGACCAGCGGTTTCCTAAACCGCTGCTCCCAGCTTCTCGAGCTCCCCCGCAAGAGGGCTCACCGCCTGCCGCGCATTCGACCGCACGCCAGCGGTCACCTGCTCAACCCCAGGCGACCGAACACGTTGGCAAGTCTTTGAGCCACCTTCGGGACTTGAACCCGAGACCTACGGTTTACGAAACCGTTGCTCTACCACTGAGCTAAGGTGGCACGCCTCTCGTCGAGGAGGCGCGCAGATTACCCACTCGCCCTGCCAAGTCAAGCGCTTTTATTCGCACCCCCGTGCGGCCTCACCCGCCCCGGGTTTCCCCAGCTCGAGCCTCCCACTGCGCCTCGGCCGAGCCCGCGCCACGGCTGCGGCCGAAGAACTCGCGCAGCCGCTCCGCCAGCTCGCTCGCCGCCGACCAGTGCATCATGTGCCCGGCCTCTGGCAGCTCGACGTGCTCGGCGCGCGCGAGCCGCGCTGCCCGCGCCGCCTCATCCGGCGGGTGCCATCCGTGCGGCCCGCCGCTCACCACCAGCGTCGGGCACGCGATGCGCTCCAGGAACGCCTTGAACGCCTCGGCCTGGAACATCATCGGCGACGTCGTCCGGTGCACCGGATCGTACGCCCACGCGAGCCCTCCGTCCGGCTCCTCCCGCGTGAGCAGCGGCGCGCGCGTCACCAGCACCTCGCGCGGCACGCGCGGGTGGTTCGCCACGAGCCGCGCGATCGCGTCCTGCATCGACGAGAGCCGCCGCGGCTTCCGATCGATCCCCTTCATCTCGCGCAGCCACGTCTCCATGCGCGTGACGGCCAGCTCGGGCGCGTTCGCCGGCGGCCCCATGCCTTCGAGCAGCGCCAGGCGCTCGACGCGGCCGGGGCACGCGCCTGCGTAGTACACCGCGACAGCGCCGCCCATCGAGTGGCCAACCACGCCGAGCCGCGCCGGCGCGAGCGCGTCGACGAGCGCCGCGACGTCCGCGATGTAGTCGGGGAAGTAGTAGTAGCTGCCCTCGCTGACGCGGGCGCTCCGGCCGAAGCCGCGCAGGTCGGGCGCGACAACGTCGTGTCCCGCCTGCGCGAGCGGCTCGGCCACGAGATCCCACGTGCTCCCGGCGTCGAGGAAGCCGTGGAGCAGCAGCAACGTCAGGCCGGTCGGCCGCGCGCCCTCGTCGCGGAAGCGATGGACGCACAGCTCCAGCCCGTTGACCTTCCAGGTATCCGATGACCTACGCACCACGCGCGTGCTCTCGCGTGCTCATGCTCCCGTCAACTCCCCGCGCGCTCCGCGCGCCCGGCTCGCCCGGTCTTCGCGCGTCCGGCCTCCGCGCGCCCGGCTCGCCCTGCGGCGCGCCCGGTCTCCGCGCGCTGCGCAAGCCCGGCGCCCTCACCTCTTCGCCGGCGTCGGCGCAGGCGCCGCGGGGGGCAGCATGGCCCCCGTCGCCACCGGTACAGCCGCGCCCGGCGCCGCTCCGGAGGGCACCGCGCCGGCGGCGCCCGGCGCCGCGCCCGCAGGGGCCCCGTCAGCGCCGGCTGGCGCCGCGCTGGCCGCGCCGGCCGGCGCGGCGCTGCCTGATCCCGCCGGCGCCACCGGGAGCGCGGCGCCCGTGAGCTGCGCGGCGTCCTTCAGCACGTCGTCCGCGTGCACCCCCGGATCCACGTCCGGGTACACCTTGGCGACCTTGCCGTCGGGATCGATCAGGAACGTCACGCGCGCCACCGTCCCGAGCCGCATGGGCACGCCGAACGCGTTGGACCACGTGTGATCGGTGTCGACCAGGATCGGGAACGGCAGCCGGTGCTCGGTCGCGAACGCCTCGTGCGACTCGCGGGTGTCGGCCGACACGCCGAAGACCTGCACGTTCGCCTGCTTGAAGCGATCCCACGCGTCGCGGAACGCGCACGCCTCCTCCGTGCAGCCCGGCGTCCCGTCCTTCGGATAGAAGTACACGACCACGGCCCGACCCCGCTGGTCCGATAGCCGCTGGATCGCACCGTGCTGATCGGCGGCGAACACGTCGGGCGCCGGCGCGCCGACCGGGAGTAGCCCTTGTCCACCATCGGGTCGCTCGGCCGCGCCACACGCGAGCAGCGAGACAAAGGCAAAGACGACAGCAACAACGACAAAAACGAGGGCAGTCGGGAAGCGTCTCTTCATCAGAGCGCCACGTTAGCACGCACTCGGTAGGATCGATCCGACGCTTCTGATACGTTGCGCCGACAGGAGACGAGACCGATGGCGACCTTCGGAAACGGCAGCGGCGCCGGCGCGGTGCGCCAGGGCAGGGGAATCACCTACCCCGATTTCTCTTCGCCTACCGTGGATAAGGTCATGGTCGAGGAGCGCGCAGCCGGGCTCGGCAAAAGGAGCATCAAGGGCCCGGCCAAGATCGCCGGCCTCAAGCTCGCCATCTCCATGATGGACCTCACCACTCTCGAGGGGAAAGACTCGCCGGGAAAAGTCCAACAGCTATGCCAGAAGGCGCTGCGCCCCCACGAGCGCGCGGACATCCCTTCGTGTGCGGCGGTGTGCGTTTATCCCAAGCTCGTGCCGGTCGCCAAGCGAGCGGTCGAGGGCTCGACCGTCAAGGTGGCGAGTGTTGCGACGGCGTTCCCGAGCGGCCTGTCGACGCTGGAGGTGAAGCTGGCCGACGTGCGCCAGGCGGTTGAGCTTGGCGCAGACGAGATCGACATGGTGATCGACCGCGGCGCCATGCTCGCAGGCGAGTACGCCGCGGTCTACGACGAGATCGCCGCCACCAAGGAGGCGTGCGGGCAGGCGCACCTCAAGGTGATCCTGGAGACGGGCGAGCTCGGGAGCTACGACCGCGTCCGCAAGGCGAGCCGCATCGCGATGCTCGCCGGCGCCGACTTCATCAAGACCTCGACCGGGAAGATCACCCCGGCGGCGACGCCCCCGGTCACGCTCGTGATGCTGGAGGCGATCCGCGATCACGCGCACGCGACGGGCCAGCGCATCGGGATGAAGCCAGCCGGCGGCATCCGCACCGCGAAGCAGGCGCTCCACTACCTCGTCATGGTCAAGGAGACCCTCGGCGACGCCTGGCTCAGCAGCGATCTGTTCCGCTTCGGCGCGTCGACGCTCCTCAACGACGTGCTCATGCAGCTCGAGAAGGAGCGGACCGGCGCCTACCAGAGCGGCGACTATTTCAGCAAGGACTGACCGCGCGCGGCGCGGTGCGGCGCGGTGCGGTGCGGCAGCCACGCGCGGCGCTGCCCGCTCTGGTGTTCAACCCGCGGCCGCGGGCGCCGACGTGGAGTAGAGTGCGCGGCATGAGCGACAAGAGCACCGCCGCGGCAGGCGGAGACGGGGGGTCGCCCCGGGGACTGATCGCCGCTCGGGACGCGAGCCCCGCGCGCGATGCAGCCGTCGTTTTCGGCGATGCGTGGCGCTACGCGCCGGCGCCCGAGGGGCGCGATCATGTGAAGATCGCGCCGCGTTACGACCTCTTCATCGGCGGCGCGTGGCGCGCCCCGGAGTCGGGCCGCTACCTCGACAGCGTCAACCCGTCGACCGAGGAGAAGCTCTGCGAGTTCGCCGAGGCCTCCGAGCGGGACGTCGACCTCGCCGTGCAGGCGGCCCGGGCCGCGTACGAGAAGCACTGGTCGCGCCTGCGCCCGCTCGATCGCGGCAAGTACATCTACCGCATCGCCCGCGCCCTCCAGGAGAAGGCGCGCGAGCTCGCGGTCGTCGAGTCGCTCGACGGCGGCAAGCCCATCAAGGAGTCTCGCGACGTCGATCTCCCGCTCGCGGCCGCGCACTTCTTCTACTACGCGGGCTGGGCCGACAAGCTCGACCACGCCTTCCCCGGGCGCAACCCGCGCCCGCTCGGCGTCGCGGGCCAGGTGATCCCGTGGAACTTCCCGCTCCTCATGGCGGCGTGGAAGCTCGCCCCGGCCCTCGCGGCGGGCAACACCTGCGTCCTCAAGCCCGCCGAGACGACGCCGCTCACCTCGCTCCTCCTCGCGAAGATCATCGAGGAGGCCGATCTCCCGCCCGGCGTCGTCAACGTGATCACGGGCGCGGGCGCGACGGGCGCCGCGGTCGTCGGCCACCCCGGCGTCGACAAGGTCGCGTTCACCGGCTCGACCGAGGTCGGCAAGCGCATCCAGCGCGCGCTCGCCGGCACCGGCAAGAAGCTCACCCTGGAGCTCGGCGGCAAGGCGGCCAACATCGTCTTCGAGGACGCGCCGCTCGACCAGGCCGTCGAGGGGATCATCGGCGGCATCTTCTTCAACCAGGGGCACGTCTGCTGCGCGGGCTCGCGCCTCCTCGTCGAGGAGAGCATCCACGACGCCCTCCTCCTCAAGCTGCGCGAGCGCATGGCGACCCTGCGCGTCGGCGATCCGCTCGACAAGAACACGGACGTCGGCGCCATCAACTCGCGGGCGCAGCTCGAGAAGATCCAGGAGCTCGTGGCGGCGGGCGAGCGCGAGGGGGCCGCGCGCTTCTCGGTGAGCTGCGCGCTCCCGCAGCGCGGCTACTGGTTCGCGCCGACGCTGTTCACGGGCGTCGCGCAGTCGCACCGGATCGCGCGCGAGGAGATCTTCGGCCCGGTGCTCTCCATCCTGACCTTCCGCACGCCCGAGGAGGCGATCGAGAAGGCGAACAACACGATGTACGGGCTGTCGGCCGGCGTCTGGACCGGCAAGGGCTCGAAGAGCTTCTGGGTCGCGCAGCGCCTGCGCGCGGGCGTCGTCTGGGCGAACACCTTCAACAAGTTCGACCCGAGCTCCCCGTTCGGCGGCTACAAGGAGAGCGGCTTCGGCCGCGAGGGCGGGCGCCAGGGGCTGCTCGCCTACCTGGAGGTGGACTGATGCCGCTCGGAAATCAGGACGGCGGCCGTGACGAGGGGCGCGTGTCGACCGGCGCCGGCGAGGCCGCGCCCGACGCTCGCGCGGGCGACGCGGGCGCGCGTGTCGGCGTGCGCAAGGCGTACAAGATGTTCGTGGGCGGCGCGTTCGTGCGCTCGGAATCCGGGAGGTACACGCAGGTGCGCGATCACGGCGGCGCGGGCGCGGTCGAGAACATCCCGCGCGCGTCGCGCAAGGACGGGCGGGACGCGGTGCTCGCGGCCGCCGGCGCGCTCGGCGGCTGGTCGTCGCGCTCGGCCTTCAACCGCGGGCAGATCCTCTACCGCCTCGCCGAGATGCTCGAGGCGCGGCGCACGGAGCTCGCGGCCTCGCTCGAGCGCGGCGGGCTCGACGCCGGCGCCGCGGAGCGCGAGGTCCTGTCGTCGATCGATCGCGCGGTCGCCTACGCGGGCTGGGCCGACAAGTACCAGAGCCTCTTCGCGAGCCTGAACCCGGTCGCCGGCCCGCACTTCACCTTCACGGTGCCCGAGCCGATGGGGGTCGTCGTGATCGCGGCGCCGCCGCGCCCGGCGCTCCTCGGGCTCGCGAGCTCCCTCCTGCCGGTGATCACCGCCGGCAACACCTGCGTCGTGCTCGCGAGCGAGGCAGACCCGCGCACCGCCCTCGTCTTCAGCGAGGCGCTCGCCACGAGCGATCTCCCGGGCGGCGTCGTCAACATCCTCACCGGCCAGCTCGCCGAGGTGCTGCCTCACCTCGCCGCGCACATGGAGGTCGCGGCGCTCGATCTGCACGGCCTGGACGCGGCGCTGGAGCGGCGCCTCGAGGAGGCGGCCGCCGCCACGGTCAAGCGCGTGCGTGCCCGCTCGCTCGACGAGGCCGCGTGGTTCGACGACAGGGCGGCGACGTCCCCCCGCTGGATCGAGCGGTTCGTCGAGATGAAGACGATCTGGCATCCGGCGGGGCCGTGACGCTGGAGGCGCGCCGCGCGCGGCTCAGCTGCCGAGCACCATCCCCGTCTGCAGCGTCCGCCCGGCGACGAGATCCGCCGCCGCGAGCGGCTTCCGTCCCTCGGCTTGCGCTCGCAGGAGCTGGATCGCGCCCGAACCGCAGGCGACGATCACGACGCCGCGGCCGGCCATGACGACGGTGCCCGGCGGCGCCTCTTCGCGCGTGGCCTCGCTCTCGACGCGCGTGGCCAGCACCTTGAGCGCCTTGCCGTCGATCGTCGTGAAAGCGCCAGGCCACGAGGTCATCCCCCGGATGTGATCGTGGATCTGCCGGGCGCTCCGGTCCCACCGGATGCGCCCGTCCTCCTTCTTCAGGAGCGGCGCGTGCGTCGCCGCCTCGTGGTCCTGCGGCGTCGCCTCGAGCTCGCCGCCGACCGCGCGGCGGAGGTCCTCGCGCACGACGCGCGCCGCGAGCGCCCCGAGCTCGACCGCGAGCTCGTCCGCGGTCGTGTCCGGGCCGATCGGCGTCCGGTGCACCGCGTAGACCGGCCCCGTGTCCATGCCCTCGTCCATCTGCATCAACGAGATGCCCGTCTCGGCCTCACCCCCGACGATCGCCCAGGTGATGGGCGCGGCGCCGCGGTAGCGCGGCAGGATCGACGCGTGCAGGTTCATGCACCCGCGCCGCGGCGCCTCGAGCACCGCCTTCGGCAGGATGCGCCCGTAGGCGATCACCAGCGCCACGTCGGCCTCGGCGTCCTTCACCCACGCGGCGAACTCGGGCGTGCGGATCTTCTCGGGCTGCACCACCGGCAGGCCGAGCTCCGCCGCCTTCACCTTCACCGGCGGCGCCTTCAGCGCAAGCCCGCGCCCGGCCGGCCGATCCGGCTGGCAGACGACGCCGACGACGTTGGCGATCGACGCGAGCGCCTCGAGCGAGGGCACGGCGATGGCGGGGGTTCCGAAGAACAGAGCGCGCACGCCCTACCTCTAGCAGGAGCTGCGCTTCGCCACGCCGCCTTATTCCTTCGCTCCCTTCGCTTCGTTCGCGCGAGCTCGGCCGCATCGCTCGGCCGCATCGGTGGCGTCAGGGCGGCGCCGCGGTTCGGCTGCTGCCGTCTCCCCCTGCCGCGCCCGCCGTGGGGCGAGGATCCGCGCAGCAGCGGAAGCCGGTCTCGTAGAAGACGAAGTTCGGCTCGTGCGCGTCGTTCGTCCCGCGGCAGCCCGTCCACGGCTTCGCCCAGAAGCCGCCCATGAGCGCGCCTGGCCACCGGCGGCCGCGGCGCGACGCGACCCACTCCTCGACGTTGCCCATCATGTCGAAGATGCCGAACGCCGAGGCGCACCCGGGGTGGGATCCGCTCGGGGCGCCCTGCCAGAGCCGCTCCACCTCGCGCCGCGCCACCTCGCCGGAGGCGCCGAGCTTCCGCTCGTCCACCTGCCGCCAGGCCTTGCCGCTGTTGCAGACCGCCTTGTCGACTCGCCAGCCGTAGACGAGGGGGCGCCGCTCGGGGCCCTCGCACGCGAGCTCCCACTCCTGCTCGGCGCAGACGCGCTTGCCGCGCGCCGCGCACCAGGCGGTCGCCATCTCGAACGACTGCATGACGAGCGGCTTCGCGCCCCGCTGGTTCGGCGCCTCGAACTGGTCCATGCACACCGAGATCTCGGTCGTCGGCCCTTCCTCGGCGGTGATGCCGTCCCAGTAGGCGAAGCAGTGCGTGGCCTTGCCGCTCTTGATCGGCTCGACGCACACATGCTGCACCTCGTCATGGTGCGTGCCGGTGACGAGCCGCATGTCCGCCGGGCACGCCGCGCTGGGCCCGGGATCCAGGGAAGGCGCCGCTGGCAGGCTGAGCATCGCGATCGCGAGCGCGCCGAGGCCGAGCAGGGGATCGATCATCGTTCAGCGAGGGCTCCGGTGATCGCTCCGTTCCGAGCGCCGCGTCGACCTGGCTGCGCCGCGCGCGGCTTGGCTGATGTTCGCGCGCGGCTTGGCTGGTGGTGGCGGCCCGATGGCGAGACGCGCGTTTCCTCCGCCGCGGAGGATCCTGCGCTGCGTCGCGCGCGCGCCAGAGAAGTGAAGGGCGTGACGGGCGAGCGCTGCAGGTCGGAGCTGACCGCAGCGTATCCTCATTCAAAAAAATGGCCAGGGCTGTGGCACGCGGCATGCGCCGTGTCTATGGTGAGCTCCCGTAGCCTCGCGGGCTGTCTTCACGCCAGCAGGGCTCCGCGTCGCACCATTCTCATCCGTCTGGATGCAAGCCAAGATGACCGGGGCGCTCGTTGATCGCGCGGCCCGGCCGCAGGTTCATGAAGGGGTTTACCTCCCCCGGTCGGGTGCCTAGAGGAGATCGCCATGTCCGAGAAAAAGAACCCGCCGATGCCGCCGCGCTCCGAGGAAGAGGTCGTCTTCGGCGACGAGCTGCCGGTCCTGCCGATTCGCAATGCGGTCCTGTTCCCGGGCGCCGTTGCGCCCTTCGATGTCGGCCGCGAGAAGTCGGTCGCGCTTGTCGAGGATGTCGACAACCTCCCCGGCCCGGTCATCGCGATCTTCGCCCAGCGCGATCCGTCGACCGACGATCCCGGGGCGGAGGACCTGTACCCGATGGGCTGCGCCGCCCGCGTGCTCAAGGCGCTCAAGCACAGCTCCGGCAACTACTCGCTGATCCTGCAGGGCCTCACGCGCATCCGGCTCGACACCGTCACGGCGCACACGCCGTACCTCCGCGCCAAGATCCGCCGCATGGATGAGCCGGCGACGGAGGACGTCGAGGCGGAGGCGCTCGCGATGAGCCTGCGCGACATCGCGAAGCAGGTCATCCAGCTGATGCCCGAGCTCCCGCGCGAGGCGGGCTCGCTCATCGACTCGATCCAGGCGCCCGGGGCGCTCGCCGATCTCGTCGCGGCCAACCTCGACGCGCCGGTCGAGGAGAAGGCGCAGCTCATCGAGACGATCGACGTCAAGGAGCGCATCCGCAAGGTGCTCCGGCTGCTCACGCGGCAGCTCGAGATCCTGAAGATGCGCGAGCGCATCAACTCCCAGATCAAGGAGGAGATGGGCAAGAACCAGCGCGAGTACGTGCTCCGCCAGCAGCTCAAGGCGATCAAGGAGGAGCTCGGCGAGGACGACGGCGATCAGGGCGATCTCGACGGGCTCGAGGATCGCATCGCGAAGGCGAACCTGCCGACCGAGGCGGAGACCGTCGCGAAGAAGCAGCTGAAGCGGCTGCGCACGATGCAGGTCGGGTCGGCCGAGTACACCGTGGTGCGGACGTACCTCGACTGGATCCTCGACGTGCCCTGGACGCAGTCGACGCAGGACAACCTCGACATCGGGAGCGTCCGCAAGGTGCTCGACGAGGATCACTACGGCCTGGAGAAGGTCAAGAAGCGCATCCTCGAGTACCTCGCCGTCCGCAAGCTGAAGCAGGACAAGAAGGGTCCCATCCTCTGCCTGCTCGGCCCGCCCGGCGTCGGCAAGACCTCGCTCGGCCGGAGCATCGCGCGCGCCCTCGGCCGCAAGTTCCACCGCGTCTCGCTCGGCGGCGTGCACGACGAGGCGGCGATCCGCGGCCACCGGCGCACTTACGTCGGCGCGCTCCCTGGCCAGATCATCCAGGGCATGAAGAAGTCGGGGACGATCAACCCGGTCTTCATGATGGATGAGGTCGACAAGATCGGGCACGACTTCCGCGGCGACCCCTCGGCGGCGCTGCTCGAGGTGCTCGACCCGGAGCAGAACAACACGTTCGCGGATCACTACCTGGAGATCCCGTACGACCTGTCGCACGTGATGTTCGTCGCGACCGCGAACGTGGCCGACCCGATCCCGCCGCCCCTCCGCGACCGCATGGAGATCCTGGAGATCCCCGGCTACACGCGGAAGGAG
The DNA here is from genome assembly GCA_051717205.1 of Sorangium sp. So ce1128. GTDB lineage: Bacteria > Myxococcota_A > Polyangia > Polyangiales > Polyangiaceae > Sorangium. The sequence continues at coordinate 9,633,180 of CP181432.1, read as the reverse complement.
AAGCTCGCGATCGCGCGGCAGCACCTGCTCCCGAAGCAGCTGTCCGAGCACGGGCTCACGACCGAGCAGCTCGAGGTCACGGACAAGGCGCTGGAGGAGATCATCGATCACTACACGCGCGAGGCCGGCGTCCGCTCGCTCGAGCGGCAGATCGCGGGCGTCATCCGCGGCGTGGCGGTGAAGGTGGCGGAGGGCGACACGCAGAAGCGGCGCGTCGACAACGAGGACGACCTGCACGAGTTCCTCGGCCCGGCGAAGTACACGAGCGAGGTCGCCGAGCGCACCGCCGAGAGCGGCGTCGCGACGGGCCTCGCGTGGACGAGCGTCGGCGGGGAGATCCTCTTCATCGAGGCGACGCGGATGTACGGCACCGGCAAGCTCCAGCTGACCGGCCAGCTCGGCGACGTGATGAAGGAGTCGGCGCAGGCGGCGCTGTCCTTCGTTCGCAGCAACGCGGCGAAGTACAGCATCGCGAAGGACTTCCTCGAGAAGAGCGACCTGCACATCCACATCCCCGCCGGCGCGATGCCCAAGGACGGGCCGAGCGCGGGCGTGACGATGTTCACGGCGCTCGTCTCGCTCCTCACCGGGATCAAGGTCCGCCACGACGTCGCGATGACGGGCGAGATCACGCTGCGCGGTCGGGTGCTCCCGATCGGCGGCCTGAAGGAGAAGGTGCTGGCGGCGCACCGGGCCGGCATCAAGCGCATCATCGTCCCCGAGCGCAACCGGGCGGACCTCGAGGAGGTCCCGAAGGAGGTCGTGGACGAGCTGCAGTTCTTCTTCGTCAGCCGGATGGAGCAGGTCCTGGAGGCCGCGCTCGAGCGGCTGCCTGAGCCCGCGCCCGTGACCGAGGAGTCGAAGGACGGCGAGAAGAAGGATCTCGAGAAGTCGGAGAAGAGCTCGATCGCCAGCAACTGATCGCTGATCGATCCGTCTCCGTGGGCGCCGCGCGGCTTGAACGCGCGGCGCCTTTTTTCGTGAGCCTGTTCATCGACGAGAGCCGCGGGGCGGTGACTGCCGCGCTCCGCGGGACGCCTCCGCCTCAGCCGCGCTCCGCGGGACATATCCGCCTCTCAGCCGCTCTCCTCTCGACGGATGTCAAGCGAATCGGTAGCCTCGTCAGCGCATGAGGCCGTGTCCGAACTGCGCGTGGATGCTCAAGGAGACCGACGCAGCCTGCACGATGTGCGGCGCGAGCGTGGCTGGCGCAGCCCCTGGAGCTTCTGTCCCGGTCGCGCCCCCGCCGCCGGTGCAGGCGGGGGGCGCCTATGCTCCGCCCGGCCCTCCGGGCTATCCGGGGCAGCCGGTCATCTCCGGCTATGGCGGCCCGGTGCCGCAGCCGATGTCGCCAGGCTACGCCGCGGTGGGAGGCGGGCAGGGCGCCTATCCGCCTCCTCCTCAGCCGGTCGGGATCGGGGCGCCTGGCTCGCCGGGGGGCGGCGTCCCGTTCTCGACGGGCGCGGACGCGCCGTTCCCTGTCTCACCCTGGGCGCGCGCGGCTCCCTCGGCGGGGCTCACGTCGCAGCCGTCGTCCCCCCCGGTGAACACGCCGGGCGTCACGCCGGCCCAGCCGCCGCTTGCGTCGCCGATCCCGGGAATCGTGCCCAGTGCGTCGGTGGTCGGGGCGATGGGGCCGCAGCCCGTGCCGCAGGCGCCGGTCTTCGGCGCGCCGCCGCAGATGGTCGCGCCTCCGCCGATGGTCGTGCCGACGGGGACGCCGGGGCTGGTAGCGCCTCCCCCGATGGTGCAGGGCGGAGCGGTCGCGCCACCGCCGCTGGTGCAGGGCGGGGTGCCTGCGGTCGTGCCGACGGGGACGCCGGGGCTGGTAGCGCCTCCTCCGATGGTGCAGGGCGGAGCGGTCGCGCCGCCGCCGCTCATGCAGGGCGGGGTGCCCGCGGCTGTGCAGGGCAGGGCGCCGGCGATCGTCGCGCCGCCGGTCGTTCAGGGCGCGGTCCCGGGCGTGGTGCAGCCGGTCGCGGCGCAGCCCTCGCGCGTCCTCGTCGGCTTCATCGTGACGTTCCAGAACGATCCTGGGGGCAGCTTCTGGCCGATCTACAGCGGCCGCACCCAGATCGGGCGCGCCGGGGCGGACCCCGCGACCGAGATCGGGCTCCCCGACGCGAGCGCCTCCTCGCGCCACGCGTCACTCCACGCGGACCCGACGACGGGTCAGGTCTTCATCGAGGACGACGGTTCACGGAACGGCACCTTCGTCAATGAGCAGCGCCTCGCGCAGGGCGAGCGCCGGCAGCTGCGCGACAACGACCGGCTACGGCTCGGGAGCACGACGTTCGTGGTGAAGGTGCTGGTCGCGTGAGCGCAGAGGGGTGCGACATGGCAGCGGCGGCCTGGCGTCGCGCACCTGCCGGAGCTGGACGCCCGGCAGTGGCCCAGCTGCGATGATCGAGTCCGGGACGCCAGGCGCCCAGCTCGGGGCCATCGTCGAGAGTCTCGGACGTCGTGGCAGCCGGGCGCGGAGCCTCCGCCCCGCAGCTGCGCGGACATCACTGTCCGCCTGCGCCGCCCGTCCCTGTCTCCACCTTCTGGCACTTGCGGAAGCCGTCCTCGACTTCGCAGCTTTCGGACGTGCAGTCGTCAGCCGAGACACAGGACTGTCCGTCGCCGCAACGCGCTGAGCAGAGCGTTCCGCCGCAGTCAACATCGGTCTCCAGCCCGTCCTTCTGCCCATTGAAGCAAAGTGGCGCAGGGGCTGGAATGCTGCATTCGAAGTAGTTGACTGGTTCGGCCTTGGTGCTCGTGCCGTCTGTCGCCGTCGAGCTTGGAGGATAGTGGATGCTGAACCTGATGAAGCCTGCGAACTCCTCCGTTTCCGCTGGATCCATTGTCGGTGGGGGCTGGTTGCCCGGACTCGCCTCGAGCACAGCTTTCGGCAGCAGGTCCACGTCGTCGCTGCACTTTTGCTCGGCGTCGATCCGGTTGAAGTGGTGCGACGTGCCGTCTGCGCAGCTCACGTCGAGGGTGTCCCGGCCCTCCGGTGTCGTGATGGTGACTGTCCCACCGATCACGCTGACAGCACCGGCGGCGGCGCCGCTGCCGCTGTCGCCGCCACCTCCTCCGGCGTTACCGCCGCTGCCGCCGTCGTTGCCGCTACCGTCGTCGCACTGCGGGATGGCGCCCCCGGCGCCTCCGGCGCCCCCGGCGCCCCCGGCGCCCCCGGCGCCCCCGGCATTCTCGGACTCACCGCACGGATTGATCGTCACCGAGTAGGTGAACTCGCCCGAGTACGTGAATGCGCCGCACTCCTGCGCCTGGGCGTCAATACGCTTGAAGGAGATGCTTGTCGGGGGGAACGCCGCGACATCGAGCGGCGGATCGAAGACGACCTGCCCACCGCTGGTCAGAAAGCAGACGTCGAGGGTCTCTCGGCTGGCAAAGCTGCCCTTGAGCGTCTGCCCGTCGCCCTGTATCCCGCAACGATCGCCGATCTCGCGATGAAAGTTCGCGTAGCAGCTGTTCGGATCCCTGAGGAACGCGCAGATGTTCTCGAACTCCTCGCCGCAGCCGGGCACGGTGACGGCTGCGGCCGCGACGAGGAGCGGAGAGACGGCGGCGGCGAGCATGACGTAACGGCGCATGGGCGCAGTCTACGCGGTCTCCCAGCGGCTGGGCCAGATCCGCAGAGGTCGCCAGGCAAGGCAGCGGCGCGCGCCGCCGCCCCCTGCGCGGGCGCTGGGCTCACAGTTCGGCGTAGGGCCCCGGGACCACGTACGCGTCGTCGTTGCCCGCGTACGTGAACACCCCCCAGCAGACGAGCTTGTACTTGATCGCGAACGCCATCGCCTCCCGCAGGCTCGCCTTCGGCGCGAGCACGGCGAGGTTCGAGCGGCGGACGCCCCACCAGCCCGGGCCATGCTGGAGCACGGCGTCGTGAAGATCCTGCGTCGCGTGCTTCGAGTCCTCGAGCACCGCAAGGCGCAACCGGACGAAGGACTTGTCGCTCGCGGGGAAGTCGAACCAGTACAGGTTCGACCTCGCCTGCTTCGGGGCGATGCTCCCGGCGCCCTGCGCAGAGAGGAAGCGGCTGAGATCCTCGGGCGAGAGCTTCTGGGTGACCGGGTGCGTGTCGATGTCCTTGCACGTCTCGGGGCCGACCTTGAACCCGCCCAGCGTGAGCGACGGATCCGGGCCGTTCTCCGGCGTCAAGAGAAACCGCTCGGGGTCGGGCAGGTCGCTCGGGTACTCCACGCCGGCGTCGATGCCGCTGCACGCCGGGACCCCCAGCGCGAGCGCGAGGGCCGCTGCGCGCGCAGGGCGTCCGGGCGCGCGGCGGCTCGGCGCCGGACGCTCGCGATGGGGGCTCATGCGGAAGGTGGGGCACGGCGCGCTCGCCGCCGGTGCTCCGGCGGGCGCGCCCTCGCGGCTCGGTTTGCTTTCGTTCGACATGGCTCTCTCGCGGCACGTGGGGCACCGCCTCGATCGGCGGGCGCAGCGCTGCCCCGGCCGGGCAATCATTCAATGCCGAGCGCCCCGAGGGCAAACTCCTCTGCGAACATTTGGCTGGCGCGCCCCCGCTGGCCTAGAGTTCGCTCGATGAGGCACCTCGGAATGCCGATGCTCGCGCACGCCCCTGCCCTCCGCGCCCGGCGTCCGCCCGCAGCCACCCCCGGGCGCGCCGGAGCGTCCTGCGCCGCCGTGGCCGCGATCGCGCTGCTCGCCGGTTGCGGCGGGTCGCCCACCGCGCCGAAGCAGGACGACGTCTTCTATCTCCACGGCGCGGCCGGCGCCCTGAGCAAGGACTCGAGCTTCGAGGTGTACTTCCCGCCGCTCGACGCCCCGGCGACGGAGCGGGTGCCCCGCAGGATCGGCGTGGGCCTCATGAACGGCGACGTCCGCATGAGCCGCCCGATGGACTGGAACGTCGGCGGCGCGGACTACACGCCCGAGCGCCGCTTCATCACGTACCAGTCGCCGCGGCAGTTCCTGTTCTCGATCTACGAGCGCATCGACAGCCCCGAGGACCCGTGGCCCGACGTGCTCAAGCGCTACGAGGCAGACCTCGAGGAGCAGGGCGCGGAGATCCTCTCCGGCCGCGCGCCCATGGCGACCGCGAACACGCAGGGGCGCAGCTACCTGGTCAAGGCGAAGATCCCCTCGAAGCCGGTCTCTGAGGCCTTCGCCCACGAGATCCTCGTCCGGAGCCCCCGCCGTGTCCTGCTCGTGCAGATCGTGCACCACCAGAACATCGACGCGAACGCCGACGAGATCACCGCGGCGCTGCAGAGCCTCACCGTCTACTGAACGCCTGGCGGCGCGACCGCCGCTCGCCGGGCGCCGGACGCTCCGCGACGGTCGCCCCCAGCCCGGCGGCCGGGCGCGGCTCCGCTCGGCGTCGCTCACATCGGCGGGGGCTCGCCCCGGTCCTCGTCGTCCCCGTCGTCGCTGCCCGCGAGGTGCTTGTCGTCGAGCGGGATCGTGATCACGAGCCGCTCGGCCGCAGAGCCGCCGATCCATGCGGTGCGCTTGAGCGTCGCGGCGCGCGGCGAGCCGAGCTGGAAGCGAGGCGCTTCTTCCGTGTCCACGTGGATCTCGAGCATCACGTCGTGGATGCCCGGCGTGAACGTCTCGATGATGCCGCGGACGAGCTCCTGGCGATGACCCCCGGGCAAGAAGGAGAGGTACTCGTCGTAGCCGACCGGGCCGAGCACGACCTTGTAGCGGCCCGACCCGTCGAACACGTAGCGCCCCAGCGTCAGGCTCTCGCCGAGCTGGTGGTTCATCACGCCGAGCTTGTTCCTGAACGGCTTCTCGATCTTCGTCCAGTGGCCGATGAACTGCTCGATCCGCACGTCGATGTCGCCGAGCATCTCGGACAGCACGGTCTCGAGGTTCCGCGCCGAGCGCGACTTCGAGGCGAGGATGGGCGCGTAGCGGAGGAAGAAGAAGCGATCGAGCGGCGTCTCGTAGTCGCGGAACCCGTCGAGGCCGACCGCGCAGAGCATCCGGCGCGAGAACGGGTCGGCGCCCTGCTTGCGGTAGGTGACCGGCAGCCGGTACTTGGTCCACGCGCGGTAGAGGAGCGACAGGAGCCGATGGTGGAAGACGTCGAGGAGCTCGCGGATCGGCTGCGGCCCGCCCTGGTAGTCGGCCAGCGCGATCTGCTCGATGAAGTACGCCGGCAGCGGCGACACCGAGCCGTACAGGCCGAGGAACGTGGTCGAGACGCGCGCGCGCTGGACAGCGTCCGGGGACTTGACGACCGCGAGCTCGCTCACGTCGCTCGATGCGAAGACGAGCGACGGATCACCGCGCAGCCGGATGCGCTCGTCCTGCACGGGGCCGAGCTGGCCCACCGGCGGCGAGGCGGGGAAGGTCCGCTCGAGCAGGTAGATGAGGCGGTAGTACGAGAAGCGCGGCGCGGTCGCCGCGAAGCGCCGGAGCGTCTCCAGCGCGGCGGGATCGGCGCCCGCGACGCCTTTCGACGCAGCGGCCTTCAGATCAGGGTCAGGCTGCCGCTCTTCGGCTCCCATTTGTGCACCACGCGTGTGTTCGTGCCGGTGACCGTCAGCTGCGTGAACGAGTTCAACGAGACGTAGGACCCGAGCATCTCGTTCAGGATGCTCGCGAACAGGTACATCTCCCCCTCGCCGACGAACCCGCCCTCGTCGAGCTCGATGTCGACCGCCACGCCGCGCACGGGCGCTCCACGGTACAGTCGATCGGTCGGACGCACCCGGATCGACTTGATCGCGGCCAGGCGGAGCTGGTTCGCGCGCGCCGCCTGACGGTCGACGATCGCCTGAAAATTGTAGAGATCGACCGTCGCTCGGAGCACCTCGATCTCGGTGATCGAGCGGTAGCTCATCGCCATGTGGGCCAGCACGCGCCACTGCAGCTCGCGCCCTATCGGCGGCGGGAGCGGCGCGGTGACGCCGGTGAGGTTGGTGAAGCTCGCCACGGCGGGAGAGGTCGCCGTCGGCACCCTGAGATCGCCCGTCTTCAGCTGCGCCGGGAGGCGGCGGTTCGTGCTCGTCGCCTCGATGCTGATCACGTCGAACTCGGGGAGGGCCCCCGCGTCCTGCGGGGAGCCGAACGACAGGTACATGTCGATGCCGTCGCCGATCGCGGCCGGGCGGAGGTGCGCCTGGTAGAAGATCGTCCGCGCGGCGGCCTCGGGATCGAGCTCGTGCTGGAAGCTGAAGAACGAGGGGATCTCGACGCGCTGGCTCGTGCGCCGGGCGATCCCGACGACCTTGTCGATGCTGTGGATCTCGAAGGCGGAGGGCGCCGCGCCCGCCGGACGGCAGAGGTACTCGTGCTTGGTGGCCTCGGGCTTGATCGGATCGCTCGTGTGCTCGAACAGGTTCACGACCGGCGAGCAGAACAGCCGGATGTTCTCCCTGCCGACCCGGGTCCCCGGCGGGAGCCCGTCCTTGAACTGCAGGAGGATCGCGAACCGATCGGAGATCCGCTCCGCCGAGAGGGCCTGCAGGCCGGTCACCTCGAAGAAAGCGAACTTCTGCGGGAGCGTGAAGAACTCCTGGAGCAGCCGGAAGCCGGGGTAGACCGTCTTCGGGTACGGGATCAGCGCCTCTTCGTCGGTGAAGCCCGTGAGCCGCACGGCGCGCGCCGGCAGCGACGCGATCGTGGTGTCGCGCCCCGCTGCGTCCACCGCGGCGAGCGCGACGGCGTCGACGTGCGCGCCGACCCAGAGGCGGAGATCGTCCTGCAGCCTGCGCTCGCCGTGGATGTAGAAGCGGAGCGACGAGAGCGACAGGCCGGACAGCGCGGCCCCCCCGGTCAGGCGGAGCTCGATGCGGAGCGTCTGCGCGAGCTGCGCGCCCGTGTCGATGCGCACGTCCTCCACCGCGAGCGGGACGAGCTCGACATCCTGGGTCGTGCGGAAGCGGCACGAGACGCCGTCGACCGGCACCGACCCGACCTCAGCGTGCCGGCCGACGACGAGCTTCTCGCGCACCACGTTCGGCAGCGGCGTGAACTCGATGATCGACGTCGCCGGGATCTGACGGAGGTAGTGCGGGAAGAGCAGCGACGCGACCGAGTGGATCACCTCGGGGAGCTCGTCGTCGAGCTTCTGGCGGATCTTGCCCGTCAGGAAGGCGACGCCCTCGAGCAGCCGCTCGACGTCGGGGTCGCCGCCGCGCTCCGCGAGCATCGGCGCGATCCCGGGGTAGGCGGCCGCGAACTCCCGCCCCAGATCCCGCAGGTAGGTGAGCTCGTCCTGGTAGTACTTGTTGAACATCCTCTCGCCACCGCCAGTCGACCGCCGGGGCCGGAGCCTGTCAACCGCCGTGAGCCCGGCCGCCGGACAGACGCTACGTCATCCGGACGTTGCCGCTCTGGTCCACCGCGGCGCCGAGCCGGAGCGCCTGGCGCCGGCCGTCGGGAAACTGGATCTGCGCGGTGATCTCGAACTCGAGGATCATCGACTGCACCGAGTCGCTGCGCAAGTGCCGGACCTGCACGTTCTTCAGCCGCGGCTCGTAGGTCTGGATGCAGTTCTTGAGCGAGCGCTGCACCAGGCCGATCGCCTCGGGGAACTCGTGCAGCACCTCGGACACCTCCATGAGGCCATAGTCAGGGCAGGTCAGCGAGCTGCCCTGGCGCGTGTTCAGCATGTGCCCGAGGTGCGTCAGGATGGCCGACTCGAGGTCGTGATCCCGGTAGGTGTGCCGCTCCGTCGAGTGCGGGTCGGCCGCGTGCGTGATCCGGGTGAGGAGCGATGCGCCAGCCACGGCGCCAGCGTAGATCAGCTCGCGCCTCGAGCGGAAGCCCGCCCGCTCAGCGCGGCGTGAGCCAGTCGTCCTCCGCCGAGACGCCCCCGTCGTTCCAGGTCCAGATGATCTTCTGGTACGTGAACGCGACCTCCTCCTGCTCGGGCATGCGCGCATGCGTCCGGTTCCGCACGTTGAGCATGTGGAAATGGATGCTGGAGATGTTCGCGTTCGTGAGCTGGACCGTGAAGACCGGCCGCTCGACGCCAATCGCCATCGACCTGTAGAACTGGAGCTCCCAGTGATCGATGTTCTCGTTGTGGCTGAGGATGCTGAGGAGGAGCGGGGTGGACCGATCGAGGTCCTTCGTGACGACGAAGGGCTTGTGCATGCGCTTGCCCGTCGGGCGCCCGGTCACCGGATCCCGCGGGCCCACCAGGCTGTGGAAGACCCCGGTGACCAGGATCGTGCCTTCACGGCCCTTCTGGGTGACGGAGCCCCTGACCTCCCCCTGCCTTGTTCCGACGATTCTGAGGTAGGCGTGGAGGGCCATGCCAACATTCTGCTCCTACTGCGCGTGATGGCCATCCCTGAACATGAGAGCCCGAACACTGGCCGGCCTACCCGGTACGACAAACGGAACCGGGCGACCCGAAGGCCGCCCGGCGTGAGAAAACATCACATCAGAGGCGGGCAGCGATCACTGCGGCGTCTCCCAGTCGTCCGTCGCCTCGCGGGCGCCGTCGCCGTCGTCGTACGACCACACGATCTTCTGGTACGTGAACGCGACGCGCTCGTACTCCGGGACCTGCCCCTCACCCGGCTTGCGGGTGTTCTCCATGATGAAGTCGATGCTCGCGACCGTCGCGTTGATGAGCTTCACCGTGTAGTGGTTCTGCTCCTTGCCGACGTTCGTCTGCGCCTTGGTGCCCGGCGTGTAGAACTTGAGCTCCCACTCCGTGATGCTCTCGTTGTTGACCAGGGCGTTGTAAAGAAGGGGGGTCGACTTGTCGAGCTCCTTCGTGACCACGAACGGCTTGTGCTGGCGCTTCCCGCTGGGCATGCCGGTCGCCGGATCACGCGGGCTCACGACCGAGTGGTGCACCTGGATGACACCGACGGTCTTCTCGCGACCCTTCTGGGTGATCGAGCCGTCAATGGGCCCCTGCGTGATGCCCTTCAGCTTGAGATGAGCTTGCAACGCCATGTTCAGATGCCTCTACCTTCAAGGACTCGCCCCCTGGACTCAGTCTACGCCCCATTGCGCGCTGGCAGAAGGTCCGCCCCCTCAGGAGTAGGAGTTCGGATGCTTCGAGATAAGGCTCGCACCGTATCTCGATCCCTGCTCATCGCAGGGAGTCCCGAAGGTAACTCCCTAGATGGGAGCGTCAAGACTTTTGTGTCCCAGAAAGCGCGCTCCTTCTGCTCTTCACGGGTCCGCAATATTACATCGCGTCCATCCGTTTCCATGTGCTTCCGCGCGGTTCCGCTTCGATGATGGAACGTGGGCGTATCGAGCGTGTTGCGGACGTGTGGGCGACGTGACGACGCGCGATCTGACGCCTGGATCCTCGGGTGGGCGCGACAGCCGACATGGAGAACAAGGTGGCCTGCCCAGCCAACGGGACTGGCCGGCCACAGTGGCCGGCCACTTGGCCGGCCACGGCGTTAGGTCGCGAACTCGCCTCGGCGAGGCCTTGCATGATACGAAGGGCGCGTGAGCATCGTTCGCTTCGGCTCCGTCGTCGGCCTGGGGCTCGCCGCCGCCCTCTCGGGCTGCGGATCGTACCCCGAGCAGCCGCACGGCGAGCTGCAGACACGCAAGCAGAACCCGATTCCGGTGTGCACCGCCCAGCTCCCGCCCGCGCGCCGCGTGGCGGGGGACAAGGCGGCCGTCCGCACCCTCGACGCCGACCAGTGGCTGGGGATCGTCGTCCCCGGCTACAGCGAGGAGCGCGGCATCGGGCCGACCGACGTCGACTGCACCGGCCACTACGTGTTCGCCAACGAGACGCTGCGCGGCGGCATCTCCAAATCCGGCTGGCCGCGCAAGATCGACCCGGACGAGGTCGAGATCCGCTCCGGGCCGGAGGGGCTGCGCGCCGTCTGGGTGCGCGTGCTCAAGTTCGAGAACGGCGACGAGGGCGGGCTCGTCGCGCTCGTGCGCGCGGCCGGCGATCGCGCGGACGTCTACGGCGTCGGCAGCTTCCGCGCGCCCGCGAAGGGGACCAGGCTGTCCCCGGTACGCCTCGGCAACGACAACCTCGTTGTGGCCGAGACGAAGAACTGCCCGGATCCCGACGACTGCAGGCAGCGAGCGCACTTCTACCTGGCGCGGAGGGGGCGGCTGATCGAGGCGGCCTCCGTCGACCTGGAGCGCACCGCGGTGGTCCCCTCCGTCACCGAGCGCGGGCTCTACGCCCGCTACGTGCTGCGCACCGATGTCTCCTACAAGCCGAACGGCATCCAGCTGCTCGAGCAGGTGCGGGTGAAGATCGTGAAGTCCGAGAACGGCAACCGCGACAGCGACCGCGAGCTCCGCCGCGTGGAGTTTCAGCGCTTCCTCCGGGTGGAGCGGGATACGCTCTTCTCGTCGAACGATCCGCTCTGGGAGCGCGTCGTCGGACAGGACTAGAACTGCAGCGGCGTCCATGGGGCCGGGGGTGGAGCGCGGGGGGCGGGCGGGGGCCCGCCGAACTCGCAGGACGCGCGCCTCGCCCGCGCAGGGCGCGGACGAGGCGCGCGTGGATCTGCTCGGACATCGGCCCATCCCCGCCCGCCCCCCGCGCTCCACCCCCGGCCCCATGGACGCCCCATCGGGGGGAGAGGGGAGGGAGCGCCGTCCTGGCGGTGGGGCCTTGTGCTGTCTGGAGACGGAAGATGGGGTATCCGCCGGCGAGGGCGTCGCCCCGCCGGCGGGGAGCGGCGGCTACCAGCAGAACAGCGCGTTGCCGTAACCGCAGTTCGGGCGCTGAAACATGGCGTAAGCGGTGCCGATGGCGAGGCCGCTCAGGAAGCCGGTGACGCCGCCGGTCGCGATCTGGCCGGCGTCCTCGTAGGCCTCGGCGCTGCCGGGAGCGACGCCGCGGGCGATCGAGGTGACGACCGAGGCCGTGAGGGGGAAGGCCACGTTGCCGATGAAACCGCCGGCGTTGAAGCGGCCAGACGAGTAACGGAAGGTGTCGACCAGGAAGATACCCGTGCCCGCGCCCGTCGCGCCCCACGAGGCAAAGGCGTGCGTCGAAGGGCCGCCGAAGGACTTGCATTCCGAGCTGGACAGGGCCGTCTTCGTCTCCTCGACGCTGCAACCGGGGCGCGTCGACTCGATCGCGTCCTTGATCGGCAGGTCCACGAGCAGCGTCAGCGCGGTCATCGTCATGGCGGGCGCCAGGACCGAGAAATGCCAGCGCCCCTTCCAGCCGACCGTCGCCTCGGGATCGCTGTAATAGACGCGCGGCATCAGGAAAACGACCGAGGTTCCCAGCACGAGGCTCACGTCCGAGACCGTGCCCCAGTTCTCATCGCGTGTTACTTGCGCAGCCGCCTCGCCCGGGGCGAGGAGGCACGCGGCCACAGCCAGACAACCTGCTGCTACGACTTTCTCCCTGATTCGCATGAACGGCGCCTCGCGTTCGGCTGCGCCACCGGCGAAGTTCGGCGAGCACAAGGCGCGGCTCGCCGCACGAAGCCCCGCCGTTGAGGGGCGCTACCGTTTGTTCGGATTCCCAGAGACGGGGAAGCGGACGATGCTCCGGCCTCCCGGCTCGCCGGATGACACGTAGTCCTCTGCGGCGGTCGCAGCGTACGCCCGGTAGAACTGCTCGCCAAATATTTCCCGAAACGTCTCCTTGTCCTCGCCCGAGTAGTCGCCGTGGCGGCGCTCGTACAGCCGCCAGAGCTCCTCGTACTTGTTCGAGAACAGCCCGCCTTTCTTGCCCTCGCGCTCGAGCTTCTCCTCGAGCGTCTTCGGCGCGAGCTTCACGAGCAGCGACCGAACGCCCCCCATGACGCCGCTCAGGAGCGCCATCTGATGGCTCATCACGTCGGCGAAGATCTCCTGCAGCTGGCGCGCAGTGTCCGCGCCGCCCTCGGGCGTGAGCAGCACCGTGCCGAGCTCCTTCGCGTCCCCCGCGGTCGCGACCCTGTCAGTCTCCGCGGAACGATCGCGGGCGAGCACCTCGGCCTCGAACGTCTGGTAGCCGTCGCGCAGGCTCACGAAGCACTTCAGGAAGACCTCCATCGTGTCGCGGAGCCGCCGCGCGAAGTTGACGATGCCCGCGACGTCGTCCGGGGGCTTCGTGCCGGGCGCGAGCGCGCTCGCCAGCTCGGCGAGCGCCGCGAACGCGGCGTTCGCCGGGGCCAGCTCGCCGAGCGTGCGGTAATCGACGCCGTAGTACTGGGAGATCTTCTGGAAGTCCCGCTCCGCGAGCACGCTCGGGTGCTCCTCGCCCAGCCGGCGCAGGTAGCTCTGGCGCGCGTCGGGCGGGAGGCGCGCGAGGTGATCCCAGATCATCCGGTAAACCGCGCCCCACGCGGTCCGGTACGCCTCCAGGTACGGGACCACCTGACGGAGGTACGGGTCCTCGCCGCCCGGAGCGGCGCGCTTCTGCGGCGTGAGCAGCGCGGAGAGGTTCTCGCCGCCCGTGCCGAGCAGCGTGCCGTCGCTCGGGCTCTCGGCCTTCAGCGGCGCCTCGATGATCGCGAGCCGGATCTGGATCGGGCCGATCGTGATCTCCGGCTGGCTGCTCACGTCCACCGAGGTGTCGCGCGCCAGCCGGTGTCCGGCGAACATCGTCCCGTTCGTGGAGCCGAGGTCGCGCACGAGGATCCGGCGATCTCGGACGTCCACCGCCGCGTGGAACTGGGAGATGTACGGCCGGTCGATGTGAAGATCGTTCAGCTGGTTCCTGCCGATCCGGACAGGGAAGCGCTCGAACGAAGCGTCGAAGCTTTGGTTGGCCTGGGTGTCGGACACGCGGGCCGAGAGCGCCGCCGGCATGGGTGCAGACTAGCAGACCCGCTCCGCCGCACGGGAGTGCCTGACGTCCATCCGCACCGGACAGTCCGCCGGTGAGCGGCCCGGTCGCCGACCCGCAACGCCCGGCGCTCGCCCATGCTGGTCGGTTTGGTGGTTTGTTGACCTGGTTGCCTACATGGTGCGACTTTAAACCACACATGAGCCTCGTCCATAAGATCCCTCCCATGGTCTCGGCCCTGGCGTTTGGCTACGGGGTCGGGATGGCGGCGCCCCAGTCGGCGATCTCGTCGGTCCAGTCGGCGGTGTCGACCTACCAGACGGGCGGAGCGCGGACCATGGCGCCCGTCACGGCTGCGGCGCTCGTCGCCGCGCCGCAGCCGTACGCGCCGCCGGCGCGCGGGATCGAGGCGCCGGTGGCGCGCGGGATCGAGGCGCTGGCGGGCGAGTCGCGGGAGCTGTCGCGGCTGCGCGACGTCGCGGGGCGCGACGCGCGGGAGGGCGCCTCCTGCGAGCTGGATCGGCCGAGCTACTCGCGGCCGCCGCGCGCGTTCTCCGCCGAGGGCAGCTACGCCGACGACGTGGACGACCTCGACTCGGCCGGCGCCGAGGCGCTCTCGAAGCTGCAGCTGCCGGACCTCCGGCTCGCCGTGTCGCGCCGCACCCTCAAGTACGTCCGCTTCTTCACGCGCACCGACCGCGGGCGGCAGATGTTCGAGACGTGGCTGAAGCGCAGCGGGCGCTACCAGGAGATGATCCAGGCCGAGCTCAGGGATCGACGGCTGCCGGAAGATCTCATCTGGGTGGCCATGATCGAGAGCGGCTTCGATCCGAGGGCGAAGTCGCCGGCCGGCGCCGTCGGGCTCTGGCAGTTCATGCCCGCCACCGGGGAGGTCTACGGGCTCCAGCAGACGCGGCACCTGGACCAGCGGAAGAACCCGCGCCTCGCCACGCAGGCGGCCGCCCACCACCTGCGCGATCTCTACATGCGCTTCGGCAGCTGGGACCTCGCGCTCGCGGCCTACAACATGGGCTACGAGCAGCTGCTCGACCGCATCGATCGGTACGGCACGTCCGACTTCAACGAGCTGGCGCGCCAGGAGGCGATCCCGTCGGAGACGGCGGCCTACGTGCCGAAGATCGGGGCGGCGGCGATCGTGGCGAACAACCTGGAGCGGTTCGGGTTCGACCAGGTCGAGGTGAGCCGGCCGGTCGACGCCGCCGAGATCGCGGCGCCACCCGGGACGTCGCTCAAGACGCTGGCGAAGGCGGCGGGCGTCGCGACCTCGACGCTGCGGAAGCTGAACCCCGACATCCTCGGGGACCGCGTGCCGCCGGGCCGCGGGGACTTCCTCGTGATGCTCCCGTCGGACACGCTGGCGCGGGCACAGGCGGCGCTGCCCGCGATGCTCTCCACGGAGCAGCTCGCGACGGACGACGCGTCGGTCCTCGATCCGGTCGACCTGCTCGGCGGGCGCGACTTCATGCCGCGGAAGCGGGGCGGCGACGACGATAGCCTGCTCTCGCTGCTCCCGAAGCCGGCGCGGAAGAGGGCGGCGGAAGCGGAAGCGGATGACGACGCCCGGCGTGAGTACAGCAAGCGGCGCTCGATGCGCGATCCCGTGGCCGTGTCGTCGAGCGACGACAGCGCGGACGGCCCGCTCGACGACGCAGGCGACGCGCCGCTCGGGCCGCGGTCCGCGCGCGCGAGGTCGGGCCGCGAGGTGATGCTCTACCGCGTCGGGCCAGGCGACACGCTGATCGGCGTGGCGCGGCAGTTCGTGATCGACGTCGAGGACGTCGCGCGCGATAACGGCATTGATCCGGACCAGAAGCTCCGCGTCGGCGCCCTGCTGAAGCTGCGGATACGGCCCGACATGGTGGACCGCGCCTCCTCCGGCGAGGCGCGCGCCGCGCAGGCGAAGGACGACAAGGCCCCGGGCGACGCGACGCCGGCGGCGCGCGGCGGCGGGGCCAAGCCGCCAGCGAGGGAGCGTGGAGAGGCCGGCGGCGCCGAGAGCCGCGCGCAGGAAGCCGCGGAGAAGAAGCGCAAGGGGCGCGGCTGACGACGGCGCTTTCGGACGAGGGCGCGCCTCGGCTAGCATGCCGCACATGCAGCTCGTCGACACCAAGGCCATCGTCAAGCGACTAACCAAGAACTGCACTTCAGCCCTCGAGGCGGCGATTGGCCAGTGTGTCAACGCGCGCCACTACGAGGTCACGCTCGAGCACCTGCTCCTCGCGCTGCTCGATGATGCGAACTCCGACATCGCATTTCTCGTATCCCACTATGATCTCGACCCTTCGCACCTCCGCGCCGCGCTCCAGCGCAGCCTGGAAGAGCTGAGGAAGGGCAACGCCGGGAGGCCGGTGCTCTCGCCGACGATGCTCGAGTGGATGCAGGACGCCTACCTCGTCGGATCCATGGAGTACGGCTACCAGCGGGTGCGGAGCGGGGTGCTCTTCCAGCGCCTCGTCCAGCAGCCGACACGCTACTCGGTGAGCAGCATCGGCGCTTACCTCGAGGGCATCTCGAAAGACGATCTCAAGAACAACCTCCCCAAGATCGTCTCCGGCTCGAAGGAAGAGGCCGAGGCCGCCGCGGCGTCGGCGGGCGCGGGCGGGCCCGGGGCCGGGAAGCTGCCGGCGGGGATGGCGAGCGCCGGGCCCGACTCCGCGCTGGCGAAGTTCTGCGTCGACTACACGGGCAAGGCGCGCGCGGGGCAGATCGACCCGATCTTCGGCCGCGAGCGGGAGATCCGGCAGATCATCGACATCCTCGCGCGGCGCCGCAAGAATAACCCGATCATCGTCGGCGACGCGGGCGTCGGGAAGACGGCGCTCGTCGAGGGGCTCGCGCTGCTCATCGTCGAGAGCACCCCGGAGAACCCGAAGGTGCCGCCGCTCCTGCAAGGGGTCGACATCCTCGGGCTCGACTTGGGGCTGCTCCAGGCGGGCGCCGGTGTGAAGGGCGAGTTCGAGAACCGCCTGAAGGGCGTGATCTCCGAGGTGAAGGGGTCGCCGAAGCCGATCATCCTCTTCATCGACGAGGCGCACACGCTCATCGGCGCGGGCGGCCAGCAGGGCGGCGGCGACGCGGCCAACCTGCTCAAGCCGGCGCTCGCCCGCGGCGAGCTCCGGACGATCGCTGCCACGACGTGGAGCGAGTACAAGAAGTACTTCGAGAAGGACGCGGCGCTGGAGCGGCGGTTCCAGCCGGTCAAGGTCGACGAGCCGAGCGAGCCGGCGGCCGTCGTCATGCTCCGCGGCCTCCGGCCGAAGTTCGAGCAGGCCCACAACGTCATCATCCAGGACGAGGCGGTCACCGCGGCCGTGCGGCTGTCGGCGCGCTACCTCACCGGCAGGCAGCTGCCGGACAAGGCGGTCGACCTGCTCGACACCTGCGCCGCGCGGGTGAAGGTCGCGCTGCAGCAGCGGCCCGCCGCGGTCGAGGACGCCGAGGTCCTCATCGTGAACACCGAGAGCGAGCTCAAGGCGCTCGAGCGGGATCGCGACAAGGGCGTGCACATCGACCAGGAGCGGGTCGGCGAGCTGAAGGACAGGCTCGCCAAGGCGAAGGCCGAGCTCGAGTCGGTGCGCGCCGCCTACGCGAAGGAGACGGCGGGCACGCAGCGGGTCATCGACGCCCGCAAGAAGATGGACGAGGCCAAGACGAACGAGGATCGCGACGCCGCGCGCCGCGAGGTGGTGAAGGCCCTCGACGAGCTCAAGCAGAGCCAGGGCGAGGTGCCGCTGATCCGGCCGGACGTCGACGAGGCCATGGTCGCGAGCGTCGTCGCGGCGTGGACGGGCATTCCCGTCGGCAAGATGGTCCAGGACGACGTGAAGGCGCTCCTCGAGATGGAGGACCGGCTGACCCGACGCATCAAGGGGCAGACGCACGGCATCGTGACCATCTCCAAGGAGCTCCGGAGCGCGCGCGCCGGCCTGAAGCCGCTGAGCACGCCGCAGGGCGTGTTCCTGCTCGTCGGGCCGAGCGGCGTCGGCAAGACGGAGACCGCGCTCGGGATCGCCGACCTCATGTTCGGCGGCGAGCGGATGATGACCGTCATCAATATGTCCGAGTTCCAGGAGAAGCACACGGTCTCCCGGCTCATCGGCTCGCCCCCTGGCTACGTCGGCTACGGCGAGGGCGGCATGCTCACCGAGGCCGTGCGCCAGCGGCCCTACACGGTCGTGCTCCTCGACGAGGTCGAGAAGGCCGATCCCGACGTGATGAACCTGTTCTACCAGGTGTTCGACAAGGGCATGCTGAGCGACGGCGAGGGGCGGCTCGTCGACTTCAAGAACACGGTCATCATCCTGACGAGCAACCTCGCGACCGACAAGATCACGAACATGACGATCGCGGCGCGCGAGGAGGACCCGGCGCGGCGACTCGACGCGGACGGCGAGTTCATCAAGGAGATCGTCGAGGCGATCAAGCCGACGCTGTCGGCGCACTTCAAGCCGGCGCTGCTCGCCCGCATGACGACGGTGCCGTACCTGCCGATCTCGCCCGACGCGCTCGGCGAGATCACGCGGCTCAAGCTCGACGCGCTCGTCGACCGCCTGCGCAAGAGCCAGCGCATCGAGGCGTCGTACTCGGACGCGCTCGTGGACACGATCGCGGCGCGCTGCACCGAGGTCGACACGGGCGCGCGCAACATCGACCACATCCTCCGGGCGTCGCTCCTGCCGCAGCTCTCGGTGGCCGTCCTCGAGAAGATGGCGGAGGGGCCGCTCCCGAAGCGGCTCCAGATCGGGGTCGACGCCGAGAAGAACTTCACGATCGCGTTCTCCGACTGATCGACCGCGTTCGCGCACCGAAAGTTGTACGGGCCGCGAGACTCCGCATAAATTGGGTGGAGCATGGTCGCGTTCGCCAAGCTCCGACAGCGTTCGATGTGGATCGGGGAGCCCCGTCCGCCCTCCCCTGAAGGGGAGGGCGCGGCGCGCCGGCCAGGGCCCCGGCGTGGGCCGGCCTCGCTCCTCCGCGGGGCCTCCCTCGCGAGGGCGGCCGCCGCCGTCGCCGCGGCGACCCTCGCCGTGGGCCTCGGCGCCGCCGTGCCCGCCGCGATCGCGGGCTGCACGTCCGCCGCGCCGCCGCCCGCGGCGCCCGAGCCGTGCGACGTCCAGATCGTGACGCTCTCGATCTACGCGTCCGACAACATCAACCCCAACGAGAACGGGAACCCGAGGCCCGTCGTCGTGCGGCTCTACCAGCTGAAGAGCAGCGCGCGCATGGAGAACGCGACGTACGATCAGATCCTGCTCAGGGACAAGGAGACGCTCGAGGACGACCTCGCCAAGGTCGACGAGGTCGAGGTCTTCCCGAACGACCTCGTCGAGGTGAAGTTCGAGCGGATTCCCGACGCGAGCCACCTCGTCGGCGCCGCCCTGTTCCACAGCCCGAAGGGCAACAGCTGGAAGACGTTCTACGAGTTCCCGCTCCCGCCCGGCGAGGCGCAGTGCGGCGGGCGCGAGTCCGACGCGGGGCCGCCGGTGGCCGACCCGCGCGTCGCGTTCTTCATCGACTCGACCAAGATCGACAACGGGGTCGAGTTCGACGAGTCGATGTTCCCCAACGCGAGCGCGGTGCGCCGGCTCAGCCTGCCGAAGAAGGCGGCAGCGCCGGAGGCGCCCGCCTCGACGGGGAAGTAGGGCGATGGAGCGCCCCGGTCGTCCTCGAACCGGTCGTCGCGGCGGTGCTCGAGGCGGCCCTGCGACGAGCGGCTCGACGCGCGCGGGGCGACGTCTGCGCTCCCCGCGCCCGGCCAGCTTTCGCGTCGCGGCGCGCGGCACATCTGATAAGACTGGACGGGCGACATGATCCACCCGCGTAAGCCTGTCTGGACCGAGGGGCTCTTCATGACCCCTCAGCATCTACAGCAGTCGGACCTGTACCACGAGACGCTGCTCCACGCGCGCCTCCACGCCGTCGTGGGCTACGACTGGGGCATCACCGGCGCGCAGTTCGATGAGCGCGCGCTCTCAGCCGGCCAGTTCAAGGTGGTCAAATGTCACGGCGTCTTCCCGGACGGGACGCCGTTCTTCATCGGCGATCGCGGCGAGGACCAGGTCGAGGCGCGCCCGCTCGAGGGCGCCTTCCCCGCGGCGCTGGAGGCGCTCGACGTCTTCCTCGGGATCCCGAACCTGCGCGAGACCGCCGCGAACATCAGCCTGGACCCGGCGAAGGCGGGGCCGGCCCAGCGGTTCGTGGCGGCCCAGACGACGGTCCCGGACGTGAACTCCGGGCGCAACGACACGTCGGTCACGTGGGCCCGCACCAACCTGCGGCTCATCTTCGGCACCGAGCCGCGCGACGCCTACCAGACCGTGCGGATCGCCCAGCTCGTGCGCGACCGCGCCGGCGCGATCGTCCTCCGGAAGAGCTTCATCCCGTCGGTCCTCCGCATCAACACGTCGGACCACATCATGTCCGGCCTCCGGCGGGTGCTCTCCGCGCTGGTCGGCAAGCAGAAGTCGCTCGTCGAGGGGCGGCGCATGCGCACCGCGGCCTCGGTCGACTTCCAGGCCTCCGATCTCACGAAGTTCTGGCTGCTCCACACCGTGAACTCGTACATCCCGATCGTGTCGCACCTCGTCGACCACGGCGGCGCGCACCCGGAGCAGTGCTACGTCGTCATCGGCTCGCTCATCGGCGAGCTCTGCACCTTCTCGGCCGCAGACAGCGACCCCACGACGATCCCCAAGTTCAATTACCTCGAGCTCGAGGGCGTCTTTGACCCGATGTTCGACCGGGCGGTCACGCTCATCAGCGGGATCGCCACGGATCAGTTCGTCATCGTGCCGCTGGAGAAGCGCGAGGACGGCATGTACCTCGGCAGGTTCGAGGACCCGAAGCTGCCGCGCAACCACGAGATGTTCCTCGAGGCGAAGGGCGCAGACGAGGGCACCCTGCGCGAGCGGCTCCCGCGCCTGCTCAAGATCGGCTCGTGGACGCAGATCGGGCACATCCTGCACTCCGCGACGCCCGGCGTGAACGTCGCCATCGAGTACCGGCCGCCGGGCGCGATCCCCGTCAAGCCGGGGCTCGTGTACCTCCGCGTCAACCAGGCCGGCGATTACTGGAACGACATCCTCGGCTCTGGCACGATCGCCATCTACCAGCCGATCGAACCGCAGAAGGTCGATCTACGGCTGATCGCGGTCCCGGCAGGGAAGTGACCGTGCCGGGACATCCCTTCCGGGTGAGGAGCCCATGAGCCTCTCGCAGACGATGTACTTTGTTTGCTCCGACGTGCTCTCGCTGATCCTGCAGCTCAGGAACTCGCGCGATCTGCCGGCGCCCGACATCCTCCAGCGGCGCGTGCTCGGCCTGTTCGACACGATGATGCAGAACGGGCGGGAGGCCCGCATCCCCGAGCAGGACATGATCGACGCGAAGTTCGCGCTCGCGGCCTTCGCCGACGAAGTGATCTTCAACTCGAACTGGCCGGGCAGGACGCAGTGGCTCCAGAACCCGCTGCAGTTCCAGTTCTTCCAGCTGAACACGGCCGGCGACGGGTTCTTCACGAACCTCGACAACCTCTACGGCCAGCGCGGCAGAAACCACGTCGCGCAGATCTACTTCCTCTGCTTGGCCCTCGGCTTTCAGGGGAAATATCGTCTGCGCCAGCAGGAGGGGCTCGGCGCCGTCATCGAGGGTGTGGGCAACTACGTCGCCGTCAGCGAAGGCGGCGGGGACGTCCTCGCGCCGAACGCGGAGCGCAAGGACGGAGGCGCCGGCGCGGTCCGCCGCGAGCTGCCCTATCTGGCGATCGCGCTCGGCCTGCTCGTGCTGGCCGTCCTCGTGGTCATCGTGCTCCGGCTCGTCGTGGCCTCGGACGCGGAGGGCGTCGCCGACCAGATCAAGAAGCTGATCAGCACAGGGACCTAGGCGGCTCCGCCCGTCCTCTGCTGTTCCCGAGGGAGACTTCCGATGTGGCTGTGGATCCTGAGCGCCCTGTTCCTCACCGCCGTGTGGGGAGTGTGGTTCATGCTGCGCCCCGGGGCAGGGGAGGGGGCCGAGGCGTTCCCGATCGAGATCCCGCTCGTGGCGACGGCCGCCGTCGTCGCGCTGCTCGTCGGGCTCGCGATCTACCGGCGCATCCGCGCGGCGCGCGCCGCGCGGGCGCTCGAGAAGGCGATCGCGCAGCAGGCGCAGGAGCAGGTGATCAACGCGAAGCCGGAGCGGCGCGCGGAGATCCAGGAGCTGAACCGGCAGATGCAGGAGGGCATCGCCGCCCTCAAGGCCTCGAAGCTCGGCGGGGGCAAGCGCGGCGCTGACGCGCTCTACGTCCTGCCCTGGTACGTGATGGTCGGCCCGCCCGGCGCCGGCAAGACCACCGCGCTCCGGCACTCGGGGCTCGTGTTCCCGTACATCGACCCCGAGCGCACCGGCGTGCGCGGCGTCGGCGGCACCAGGAACTGCGAGTGGTGGTTCACGAACGAGGCGATCCTCCTCGACACCGCCGGCCGGTACACGACCGAGAGCGACGACCACGACGAGTGGATGGCGTTCCTCGAGCTCCTGCTCCAGTACCGCGAGCACAAGCCGCTGAACGGCGTCATCGTCGCGGTGAGCCTGAGCGAGCTGCTCGACGCGAGCGACGACCAGATCGACCAGACCGGCAAGAAGATCCGCGCGCGCATCGACGAGATGCAGCAGACGCTGCACATGGTCCTGCCCGTCTACGTGCTCTTCACGAAGAGCGACCTCGTGGCGGGCTTCACCGAGTACTTCGGCGACCTGAAGAAGAGCGAGCGCGCGCAGCCGTGGGGCGCCACGGTGCGGCTCGACGAGAACAAGGACGAGCCCGGCAAGATCTTCGACCGCGAGTTCGACGTCCTCGTCGAGAAGCTCCACGCGCGGCTGACGAAGCGGCTCATCGTCGAGCGCAACCGCGAGGTGAAGGAGAGGAGCTACCAGTTCCCGCTCGAGTTCGCGGCGGTGAAGCGGAACCTCTCGGACTTCATCGCGTCGGCGTTCGCGCCCGGCGCCGGCGCGGCGCCCGCGCCGATCCTGCGCGGGTTCTACTTCACGAGCGGCGTCCAGGAGGGGCGGCCGCTCGATCGCGTGGTCGGGGCGATGGGGCGGGCGTTCGGGCTGCGCGCGGCGCTCGGTGAGGGCGAGGAGGACGCCGCGCTCCCGAAGGAGTCGAAGAGCTTCTTCCTGCACGACGTCTTCACGAACGTCGTCTTCCCCGATCAGGATCTCGCGGCGCGCACCGAGGCCGAGCTCCGGCGGCGCCGGCTCCAGCGGATCCTGGTCGCGGCGGCGGCGGCGCTCGTCGCGATCCTGTTCCTCCTCCCGGCGGTGATCTCGTACTTCAACAACAGGGAGCTCGTCGCCGAGACGCGGCGCATCTCGGACGAGATCGCGTTCGTGGACTGGTCCGGGAGGAGCGGCGCGCCGCCGAACGTGCCCGCGAACATCGACAAGCTCGACAAGCTGCAGGAGCACGTGGGGCTGCTCGACCGCTACGTCGAGAACACGCCGCTCGATCACGGCTGGTTCATGTTCCAGGGGGACAAGCTCTTCCCGCCGACGATGGCGCAGTACATCAAGAGCTTGAAGCAGGGGTTCGTCGGCCCGGCGAAGGCGCAGCTCGAGGCGAAGCTCGAGCGGGTGCGCGAGGGGGAATTCCTGGACGGCTACAACGCCCTGCGCAGCTACCTCCTGCTCGGCAAAGAGTACCAGGGGTACATGGATGACCAGGCGGCGCGGTGGCAGACCGGCCGGCTGGTCCAGGTCTGGGCCGACGTCCTGAAGCCCTGGACCGACCTGCCCGAGGCCGACCTCAAGGAGCGGCTCACGCCGCACGTCGCCTATTACATCGACCTCGTGAGGCGGAGGAAGCTCGAGGCCGAGGAGCTGAACGTGCCGCTCGTCGACAGGGCGCGCGCCGACCTCCTGCGGGTCGATCCGACGAAGCGCTACTACGACCAGTTCGTCACGAAGCTGATCGACCAGAAGTACGACGAGTCGGGGCCGAACACGCCGGAGAACCTGAAGTACCCGCCGGTGTCCCTCAACGAGATGTTCGCGGACCGGCCCGAGGTGCTGACCGTCGTCCACAGCGCGCAGAAGAACCGGACCGGGACCTGGTTCGAGGTGCAGGGGCCCTACACGGCCAAGGGGCACGCGCAGGTGATCGAGTCGCTCAAGGAGGGGAGGAAGGAGCTCGAGCGCGAGCTCTGGGTGCTCCCCTTGTCGAAAGACGAGAAGCGGACGGGCGATCAGATCCAGAAGGAGCTCGACCGCGTCCGGCAGGACTACGACAACGCGTACATCGCGCAGTGGGAGGGTTTCTTCCGCGACATCCAGGTCGACGTGCCGAAGACGAACCGGGAAGCGATCCACGAGTTCAGGGTGCTCTCCACGCCCGACTGGCCCTACCGGCGGCTGCTCCAGCGGCTCTCGGACGAGACGCAGTTCGCGAAGGACGAGAAGCCGAACGTGTTGACCGCCGACGGCGGCCTGATCGACCAGGCCAAGAACATGATCCAGCAGCGGGTCGATCGGCGGACCGGCGCGCGGAGCGGCTCGCTCCTGCCGACCGACAACCGGCGCGAGCACTACGACCCGGTGCCCGACAAGTTCGAGTCGATGGCAGCGTTCGGGGTGCCGCCAGCGCAGACGGCAGAGGGACAGCCCCCGCCGCCCGCGCCCAAGCTCAACCAGTACGTCGGCCACCTCGAGCGGCTCGCCGGGGAGATGAGCGTCGTCGAGGACGGGCCGCCGGACACGGACACGTCGAGGGCCACGGAGGCGTTCCAGGATGCGGTGAAGGAGACCGAGGGGCTCCTGCTCTCGATGGACCAGACCGGGCAGCGGCTGATGGAGCCGCTGCTCATGAACCCCCTCCGGCAGGCGTACAAGGCGGTCGTGCGGCGCGCCGGCGGCGCGGCGAGCGGGATCTGGGAGGTCGAGGTCTGGCCGCACTACCGCGACAAGATCAAGGACCGCTACCCGTTCAATCTGGCCTCGTCGCGTGACGCCTCGCTCGAGGACGCGATGGCGTTCTTCAAGCCGAAGGACGGGGTGCTCTGGGGCTTCTACGAGACGTACCTCAAGGGCTTCCACTACCAGGTCGGCCACGAGTACTTCCCGAAGTCGCACCTGTCGGGGCAGCCGCAGGCGGCGAAGCCGTTCACGCCGTTCAACCCGAACCTCTACAACTGCCTGAGGCGCTCGGACGAGATCACCGACGCGCTCTTCGGCAGCGGCGGGGAGCCCAAGGTCGTCTTCCACATCAACATGAAGACGGTCAGCCCCATCGTGAGCGAGGTGATCTTCGAGGTCGACGGCCAGAAGAGGCTCTATCGCAACGAGAAGGAGTTCTGGCACACCTTCAACTGGCCCGGGGAAGGCCAGAAGGGCGCGAGGATCCAGGTGCGCGGCGCGGGCGGGCTCGACGAAGAGCTGGTGCGCGAAGGGCCGTGGGGGATCTTCCGCCTCTTCGAGGCCGGGACGACGACCGCCCAGAAAGACAACGATGAGCTCTTCACGGTGACGTGGCAGATGACCGCACCTCCCGTGACGGTGACCATGGAAATCCGGCCGACCCGGGGTAACCACCCGTTCCCGTCGAGCTTCTTCCGGGCGACCAACTGCCCGGCCAGCATCGGTGATCGCTTCGGCAAGGGGTGATCCGAGCAGCAACGGAGCCAGCGGGGGAGGGGGTGTCGTGCGGGGGGCCGGCGGGGCCCCCTCCCGCGAACTCGCGCCTCTTGGTGGCTATTGCCGTAAGGACGGGGGACCTGGGCTATGAGGGAGACACTGCGATGCGGGCCGGCGCTCGGGTTCGCGGGGCCCTACCCCGCCGGCCCCCCGCACGACACCCCCTCCCCCGCTGGCTCTTTGTGACGGAAGAGGGAGGAAGGGGGCGGTCGCTCCGGTCTGCTGTCGCTCCGGCCTGAGAACGATCCGGGTTGCGATCTTCAGGATTTTTTATTTCAAGGGTGAGCCGGGTGGGGAGGGGGGCTGCGCGGGCGGGGGCGGCGGGGTAGGGCCCCGCGAATCCGAGCGCCGGCCCGCAGCGAAGCGAGTCGCTCCTGGTCTCGGCTGGTCCGCGTGTGAGGCCATAGCCACCAAAAGGCGCGAGTTCGCGGGAGGGGGCCCCGCCGCCCCCGCCCGCGCAGCCCCCCTCCCCACCCGGCCCTAGCGCTCGGCGAGCGGTTCGTGGTTCACTCCCAGGCCGTCATGTTCTGGCGCCGCAAGAAGGGCCCTGCCGCTCCGCCGCAGATCGGCTGCTTCGGCAAGCTGCCCGCCACGGGCGATTTCATCCGGCTGAACGCCGGCGGAGAAGAGCTCGCCGCCTTCGACCGCTGGCTCGGCGCCGCCATCGATTTCGCCCGGCGCGCCATGGGCCCCCACTTCGACGCGCACTACCAGACGGCGCTGGGGCTCTTCGTCTTCCACGGCGACCCGAAGGGCGACGAGCCGCCCACCCGCGGGCTCGTGGGCGCATGGGCAGCGAGCGGCGACAACGCAGGCCGGCTCTACCCGATCGTCGTGTTCGGCTCGTACGATTACGACCAGCTCGTCTCGGCCGGGGCGTCGCTCCCCATCACCCTGTTCCCGCTCCTCGCCGCCGCCCACGACGCCGCGACGAGCGGCCGGAACATGCCCGTCGACGCCTTCCTCCACCGCGTCTCCCAGATCGCCCCGCCGTCGCTCGACGACGCCGAGGCGTCGTACGCCAACTACCGCGCATGGCTGAAGACCCAGCCGATGAAGGCGCTCTGGGACGCAGGCTTCGGCACGGACGCGAGCCGCTTCTGGGTGCTGCAGAACATCCTCGAGTCGGTGACGCCGTTCCGCGGACAGGAGCTCCCGAGGACAGGGCTCGCGCTCAGGCTGCCGCTCGGCGCAGGCGACGCCTACGCGGCCGCCGTGTGGATGGACATCACCCTCCGCCTGTCGAAATGGGGACGCACGCTGATGAACGCGTTCTGGACGCCGCAGCGCACCCTGCTCCTCCACCTCGGTCCCCCCCACGTGGGCTCGTTCCGCGAGATGATCGCGCCCACCACCCAGGCCGAGCACATCGCCGACCTCTGCGGGCCTCCGCCGGTCGAGGAGCACGTTTCACGACACGCGCTCGGGCCAGAGCTCGACGCGCTCGTCGCGCGGACCGACCTGTCGCTCGATAGCTTCCTCGAGGCGCTCGGCTGACCGATGCCCGCGCGCCGACCCCCGACCGGACGCGTCCGCCGCCGCCTCCACCACCGCTCCGATTCGCCGTCCACGCCCGGGACGTCTTGATATCCTGCGCGACCCATGGCCGCTGAAGACGCGATCAACCAATCCAAAGCGCGCATCGAGGCGCTGTTCGCGCCCATCAACGGAGGCGTCGGCGCCGACGTCACGTACGACGAAGCGTTCGAGGCGCTCAAGAACGAGGTCGATAAGCTGCAGTCGCTCGCGGGCGGCAAGGTCGACTGGGGGCGCATCGCGAGCGGCGCCGACGAGATCCTGAGCGAGAAGTCCAAGGACTTCCGCGTCGCCCTCTACTACGCGGCGGCGAAGGCGCAGCTCGACAAGCTCCCCGGCCTGCTCGACGGGCTCGTGCTCGTGCAGGAGCTGACCAGCGCGTTCTGGGACACCATGTACCCCGCGATCAAGCGGCCCAAGGCGCGCGGCAACCTGTGCGCCTGGTTCGGAGACATCGCGGCAGGGCCCCTCACCGGCCACGCGCCCTCCGCCGCGGAGCGCGACGTGGTGAACGCCCTCGAGCAGGTGAGCCGCACCCTGGACGTCGACCTCGCCGACAGGCTCGGCGACGCCTACGGCGGGCTCGGCCCGCTCCGCAACGCGATCCGGAGCCTCGTCGCCAGCTTGCCCGCGGAGGCGCCGCCGCCGCCGCCCCCTCCGCCGCCGCCCCCTCCGCCGCCGCCGCCGCCGAAGGCCGAGCCGCCGAAGGCCGCCGAGGTGGCGATCGTGCAGGCGCCTGCGGTCACGGCGGTGGTCGTCACCCCGCCGCCGGTCACGACGGCGGTCGTCGCCACGGCGGACCCGGCGCTCAGCGTCGAGGCGATCGTCGACGAGGACTCCGCGCTCACCGCCCTCGGCCGCTGCGCGCCGCTGATCGCGCGCGCGGGCGACGCGCTCCGGACCGCGGATCCGAAGCGCGCGGCCGCGTACCGCATCCTCCGGGTCGGGCTCTGGGTCGACCTCCTCGACGACCCGGGCGCCTCGTCCCAGAACGGCACGACCGCCATCCCGCCGCCGCCCGAGCACGTGCTGCAGGCGCTCCCGGCGCTCACGAGCCAGGGGGCGTTCACCGAGCTCCTGCCGATCGCCGACGAGTACGCGCAGAACTACCCCCTCTGGCTCGACCCGCACCGTTACGCGGCGAACGCGCTCGAGCAGCTCGGCGATGACTACGCCGAGGCGCGGCGGGCGGTGCTCGTCGAGGTAGGCGCCCTGGTGCTCCGCGCGCCGCTCTTGCCAGGCCTCAAGTTCAGGGACGGCACGCCGTTCGCGGACGACGAGACGCAGGCGTGGCTCTCGACCGAGGTGGCGGCCGTCCTCGGCGGCGGCGGCGGCGCCGGGGCCGCGGCGAAGCCGAGGAGCTACCTCGACAAACCGCTCTCCGAGGCCCGCGGGCTCGTCGCCAACCAGCAGCCCGTCGACGCGATGGTGCTCCTCCAGAAGGCAGCGGCCGCCGCGCCGTCGGCGCTGGACAGCTTCCGCGTGAAGCTCGCCATGGCGCAGATCAACATCGAGCTGTCGCAGTTCGTCCTGGCGCGCGCGCAGCTCGAGGCGCTGGAGCAGATCGTCGATCACCACCGACTCACCACCTGGCAGCCGGATCTCTGCGCGGAGGTCTACGCCGCGCTCCATACATGCTACCGGGTGCTGAACCAGGGCTACGAGGCCTCCCCCGAGGCGAAGGCGAAGGAGGCGCTCTGCTTCGAGCGCGTCTGCCAGCTCGACGCTGCGCTCGCCCTGAAACTTTCGCTGGAGGCCTGAGGGGGCAGATGCGCGTCGCGCCGAGAAGCTTGCCCGGTAGACGGGGGTTTTGGTCTATGCTCGTGCGGCCTGCGGGCGCTCCGCCCGCTGCTGACGGGGAAAGGAGCCTGCGATGAAAGAGGGATCGGTCGCGCCGAAGGAGCGCGTGAACATCACGTACAAGCCGGCCACGGGGAACGCGAAGGAGGATGTCGAGCTGCCGCTGAAGCTCCTGATGCTCGGCGACTACACGCAGCGGCCGGATCCGCGGCCCCTCGAGGACCGCAAGCCGATCAACGTGGACAAGGACAACTTCCAGAAGGTCATGAGCGAGCAGAAGCTCGCGCTCACCTTCAACGTCAAGGACGTCCTCTCCGAGCAGGAGAACAGCGAGCTCACGGTCAACCTCAAGTTCCGCCGGCTGAGCGACATGGAGCCCGAGGCGATCGCGAACCAGGTGCCGGAGCTCAAGAAGCTGCTCGACCTGCGCGCCGCCCTGACGGCCCTCAAGGGCCCGCTCGGGAACGAGAAGGCGTTCCGCAACAAGATCCAGCAGATCCTGAGCGACCCGGCCCAGCGCAACAAGATCGTCAGCGAGCTCGGGCTCGACAAGGAAGGGGAGTGAGCGATGGCGACAGAGACACAGGCCGCGGGGAGCGCAGGCGTCCAGACCCTCGAGGGAGGGTCCCTGCTCGATGAGATCCTCGCCGAGACGAAGATGACGCCCGGCGATGAGGGGTACGAGATCGCCAAGCGTGGCGTGCAGGCCTTCATCTCGGAGCTGGTCGCCCCGCGGCGCGAGGGCGAGAAGGTCGACAAGGCCTTCGTCGACGCGCTGATCGCGGAGATCGACGTCAAGCTCTCGCGGCAGATCGACGAGATCCTCCACCACCCCAGCTTCCAGAAGCTCGAGTCCGCCTGGCGCGGCCTCAAGTTCGTCATCGACCGCTGCGATTTTCGCGAGAACATCAAGGTCGAGATGGTCAACTGCTCCAAGGAGGACCTCCTCGCCGATTTCGAGGACGCCCCCGAGGTGCCGAAGAGCGGCCTGTACAAGCTCGTCTACTCGGCGGAGTTCGGCCAGTTCGGCGGCAAGCCGGTCGGCGCGATCATCGCGAATTACGAGTTCGGGCCGGGGCCTCAGGACATCGCGCTCCTCCAGAAGTGCGCCGCGGTCGCGACCATGTCGCACGCGCCCTTCATCGCGGCGGCCGGCCCGCAGTTCTTCGGGCTGAAGGACTTCATGGGGCTGCCCAACCTGAAGGACCTGAAGTCGCTCTTCGAGGGGCCGCAGTACACGAAGTGGAACGCGTTCCGCGAGACGGAGGACGCGCGCTACGTCGGGCTCGTGATGCCGCGGTTCCTGCTCCGCCTGCCCTTCGGCGCCAACACCGTCCCGGTGAAGGCGTTCAACTACGAGGAAGACGTGGTCGGTCGGCACGACGCGTACTGCTGGGGCAACGCGACGTACGCGTTCGCGACGCGGCTCGCGGACAGCTTCGCCAAGTACCGCTGGTGTCCGAACATCATCGGCCCGCAGGCGGGCGGCTCGGTGGAGAACCTGCCGCTCCACCAGTACGAGGCGATGGGCGAGATCCAGACGAAGGTGCCGACCGAGATCATGCTCACCGAGCGGCGCGAGTTCGAGCTCTCCGAGGAGGGCTTCATCGGGCTCACGTTCCGCAAGGACTCGGACAACGCCTGCTTCTTCTCGGCCAACTCCGCGCAGAAGCCCAAGTTCTACGGGCAGAGCGAGGAGGGCAGGGCGGCTGAGATGAACTACCGGCTCGGGACGCAGCTGCCGTACATGTTCATCATGTGCCGCATCGCGCACTACCTGAAGGTGCTGCAGCGCGAGCAGATCGGGACGTGGAAGGAGCGCGCCGATCTCGAGAAGGAGCTGAACGACTGGATCGGCCAGTACGTCGCCGATCAGGACGTCGTCTCCGCGGCGACCCGCGGCCGAAGGCCGCTCCGCAAGGCGAAGATCATCGTCACCGAGGTGCCGGGCAACGCCGGCTGGTACAAGGTCGACATGCAGGTGCGCCCGCATTTCAAGTACATGGGCGCGTTCTTCACGCTGAGCCTCGTCGGCAAGCTCGACAAGGAGTGAGCGGCCGGACAGGGCACCTCGCGCGCGCGGGGTGCCCCCCCGGATCGCCGCTGGAACGAGCCCGCCTGCCGGCGTAGGCTCGGCCTCATGAGGACACTCTCGAGGATCTGCGTTTACTGCGGGTCGAGCCCCGGCGCGTCGCCGGCCTACCGCGAGGCGGCCGTGCGGCTGGGGGAGCTGCTCGCGGCGCGAGGGATCGGGCTCGTTTACGGGGGAGGCCGCGTGGGGCTCATGGGCGCGGTCGCCGACGCGGTGCTCGCGCGCGGCGGGGAGGTGACCGGCGTGATCCCCCACTTCCTCAACCAGCGCGAGATCGAGCACCGGGGGCTCACGGAGCTGCACGTGGTCGAGACCATGCACGAGCGCAAGGCGAAGATGGCCGCGCTGTCCGACGCCTTCATCGCCCTGCCGGGAGGCATCGGGACCCTGGAAGAGCTCTTCGAGATCTGGACATGGACGCAGCTCGGCTCCCAGGAGAAGCCGGTCGGGCTGCTCGACGTCCAGGGGTATTACCGCCCGCTCATCACGTTCCTGGATCACGTCGTATCCGAGCAGTTCATGAAGCCGGGCCACCGCGCCATGCTGCAGGTGGCCGACGACCCAGCGGCCCTCCTGGAGCTCCTCGCCGCGTGGCGACCCAGCGCCGAGTACAAGTGGATGATGCCCGGGGAGAGGTAGCGAGGCGTGGCGCCTCCAGGGCGCCACGAACGTTGTGCATTCCGTCGAGGCGAGTGGTTTTCTCTCGCCGTGGGCGCCCGACCGAGAGTGCCAGTGCGCCCATAACGCGCTGTGCTGCGGTGTTCCCTTTAGGGAACATCCTTTACCATGTCCGGTGCTCTTCGGAGCTTCGCGGCGCGGGGGGCTCGCTCGTTGCATACTTTGTGAAGAGGCAGCAGGAAACGCCCTATTTGCGGCGCATTTTGCCTCATCTGTGGCAGGTTCGCCCGCCGCGGCGTCCAGCGAGCACAGCGCGAGCAGAGCGCACAGGCTGTTCAGTGCTCCGCGCATGATCGTGTAGCGGATTGCCGCGGTTCGAAGGGCCTCGTTCGCACGCTGTCCCGACATCTCCGTCCATGGCTGTGTCAAGGCATCGGGCCCGTGATTTGCTAACCCATGCCCGCCGACAGTTCCCATTCCCACACATTGGAGAAAAGATGAAGCAGGCCGGGCCCGATCTCATCTGTTTGTCACACCTGCGCTGGAACTTCGTTTTCCAGCGACCGAACCACCTGATGAGCCGCTTCGCGCAGGAGAAGCGGGTGTACTTCGTCGAAGAGCCGGTGTTCGAGGAGGGACCGCCAAGGCTCGAGATGAGACATATCGAGGCCAATCTCACCGTCGTCGTCCCCCACCTGGCCCACGGCACCGAGCCGGAGGAGGCCCTCGCGCAGCAGCGCCGCCTGCTCAACTCCCTCATGAAGGAGCAGGACATCCGGCACCCGATCCTGTGGTTCTACACGCCGATGTCGCTGCCGATCGCCGCCGACGTGGAGCCGTCGCTCGTCGTGTACGACTGCATGGACGAGCTCTCCGCCTTCCGCGGCGCGCCGCCGATGCTCCGGGAGCGCGAGCGCGAGCTCTTCGCGCGCGCCGACCTCGTGTTCACGGGCGGCCAGAGCATCTACGAGGCGAAGCGCACCCAGCACCCGTCGGTGCACGCCTTCCCGAGCAGCGTCGACGCGGCGCACTTCGCGAGGGCGCGCGAGGCGTCGTCGGACCCGGTGGACCAGCGCGGCATCGCGCGGCCGCGGCTCGGGTTCTTCGGCGTCATCGACGAGCGGCTCGACGTGGAGCTCGTCGCCCGCGTCGCCGAGGAGCGGCCCGACTTCCAGCTCGTGATGCTCGGGCCGGTCGTCAAGATCGACCCCGCCTCGCTGCCCCGCCGTCCGAACATTCACTGGCTCGGTCAGAAGTCATATCAGGATCTTCCGGCCTACCTCGGCGGCTGGGACGTTGCTATCATGCCGTTCGCGCTCAACGAGGCGACCCGGTTCATCAGCCCGACGAAGACGCTCGAGTACCTCGCGGCGGGCAAACCGGTCGTATCCACCGCCATCCGTGACGTGGTCACGCCCTACGGGGACAAGAAGGCGGTCCACATCGCCGATGCGTCCACGTTCGTGGCGGCCGTCGAGGCGGCGCTGGCCGAGCCCCAAGAGGCTCGCCTCGCGATCGCGGACGAGATGGTGAGCGCGACGTCGTGGGACAAGACATGGCGCTCGATGTCGAAGCTCATGTCAGACGCACTCCAAGTCAAGCGTTCGGAGGCGGTCCGAACGGAAGGGAATGTACCGTGTTCGACTATCTGATCGTTGGTGCTGGGTTTGCTGGCAGCGTGCTCGCAGAGCGCCTCGCCTCGCAGTTGAACAAGTCGGTCCTCCTGTGCGACAAGCGACCCCACATCGGCGGCAACGCGTACGACTGCTACGATGACGCCGGCGTCCTCATCCACAAGTACGGGCCCCACATCTTCCACACCGCGTCGCCACGCATCTTCCGGTACCTGTCGCAGTTCACGGAGTGGCGTCCCTACGAGCACCACGTGCTCGCGCACGTCGACAACAAGCTCCTCCCCTTCCCGATCAACGTCGACACGGTGAACGCGCTCTATGGCACGAACTACTCGCCCGCCGAGGTCGAGGCGTTCTTCGCGCGCGTCGCCGAGCCGATCAAGCACTGCCGCACCTCCGAGGACGCGGTCGTCAGCAAGGTGGGCCGGGAGCTCTACGAGAAGTTCTTCCGCAACTACACGCGCAAGCAGTGGGGGCTCGACCCGTCCGAGCTCGACGCCGCGGTAGCGTCCCGCGTGCCGGCGCGCACGAACTACGACTCGCGGTACTTCACGGATGAGTTCCAGGCGATGCCGCTCCGCGGCTTCACGCGGATGTTCGAGAACATGCTGGATCACAAGAACATCCGCATCCTCTTGAACACAGACTACCGCGACATCATGAACGAGGTGAACTTCAGGGAGATGATCTATACCGGACCGGTGGACGCCTTCTTCGACTTCCGCTACGGGAAGCTCCCCTACCGGTCGATCGACTTCAAGTTCGAGACGCACGACAAGGAGGTCTTCCAGCCGGGCGCGGTCATCAACTACCCGAACGACCACGACTATACCCGCGTCACGGAGTTCAAGTACCTCACCGGACAGCAGCACCCGAAGACGAGCGTCGTGTACGAGTTCCCGACGTCCGAGGGCGACCCCTACTACCCGGTGCCGCGCCCCGAGAACGCGGAGATCTACCGGAAGTACAAGGCGCTCGCCGACGCGACGCCGAACGTTCGCTTCGTCGGAAGGCTCGCGACGTACCGGTACTACAACATGGACCAGGTCGTGGGGCAGGCCCTCGCCACCTTCGACCACATCCGCGAAGCCAAGCTCAACGGCGCAGCGGTGACCGTCGCTGCCTGATTAGGACCCATGCCTCGACAGCACCTCGCACAGATCGGTATCCCAGGTTCGGTGCCGCCGCCGGCTGACAGCGACGGCGGCACCCGCGGTTATCCCCGTCCTCTGCTCAGGCGAGAAGACTGGATCTCGCTGAACGGGACGTGGGAGTTCGCACTCGACCCCCGGGCGGACTGGTGCTCCCCGGCCGACGCGCGCTTCGACAGGACGATCGAGGTGCCGTTCGCTCCGGAGACGCCGCGGAGCGGGGTCGGCGAGACCGGCTTCTACAAGGCCTGCTGGTACCGACGGCAGGTCAAGGTGCCGGAGATCGGCGCGTCCGAGCGGCTCGTCCTGCACTTCGGCGCCGTGGATTACGTGGCCAGGGTGTGGGTCGACGGCGGCTTCGCCGGCGAGCACGAGGGCGGTTACACGCCGTTCAGCCTCGATATCACCGAGCTCGCGCGAGGGCGCGAGAGCGTCACGATCGTGGTGCAGGCGCACGACGATCCGGGCGACCTCGCGAAGCCGCGCGGCAAGCAGGACTGGAAGCTCGAGCCTCACTCCATCTGGTACCAGCGGACGACGGGGATCTGGCAGACGGTGTGGCTCGAGCGCGTGCCGCGGATGCACGTCGAGTACCTGCGGTGGACCCCGAACCTCGAGCGCTGGGAGATCGCGGTCGAGGTCCGGGTCGCCAACGCGCCCGTCGAGGGCGCGCGCGTCGGGGTGCGGCTGCGCGTCGGCGACGTGACGATCGCGAACGACCAGTACACGGTCGTGGCCGGGGAGGTCCACCGGCGCATCTCGCTCTCCGATCCGGGCATCGACGACTTCCGCAACGAGCTCCTGTGGTGCCCGGAGCGCCCGACGCTGATCGACGCCGACATCGTCCTCTACGACCAGGCCGGGATGACGATCGATCGGGTGAAGAGCTACACGGCGCTGCGCTCGGTGGCCGTCCGGGGGGATCGCTTCCACCTGAACGGGCGGGCGTACGTCCTCCGGATGGTGCTCGACCAGGGCTACTGGAACGACACCGGGATCACGGCCCCGGACGACGAGGCGCTCCGCCGCGACGTCGAGCTCACGAAGCAGATGGGCTTCAACGGCGCCCGCAAGCACCAGAAGATCGAGGATCCGCGGTACCTGTACTGGGCGGACAGGCTCGGCCTCCTCGTCTGGGAGGAGATGCCGAGCGCCTACAGGCACACGCGCAAGTCGATCGATCGGCTCGCGCGGCAGTGGCTGGAGGCGATACGGCGGGACATCAGCCACCCGTGCATCATCGCGTGGGTGCCGTTCAACGAGTCGTGGGGCGTCCCGAACCTGCCGGACAACCCGAACGAGCGGCACTACGTGCAGGCGCTGTACCACCTCACCAGGTCGATGGACTACACGAGGCCGGTCATCGGCAACGACGGGTGGGAGAGCGTGGCGACCGACATCATCGGGATCCACGACTACGATCCATCGCCCGAGCGCATCGCCCGCCGCTACTTCGCGCACGACGTCGTGCCCAAGCTGCTGAAGCGGGAGAGGCCCGGGGGCCGCGCCCTCGTGCTCGACCCCTCGGTCAACCACGAGACCGCCATCGTGCTGTCGGAGTTCGGCGGGATCGCGGTCGCGCCCACGAGCAGCGGCGACAATAGCGGCACGTGGGGGTACTCGGCGTGCAGGACCCCGGAGGAGTTCGCCGAGCGCTATACTAAGCTGATGAAGGTGATCAACTCGCTCGAGCTCCTGGCGGGCTTCTGTTACACGCAGTTCGCCGACACGTACCAGGAGGCGAATGGCCTCCTCTACGCCGACCGCACGCCGAAGTTCCCGCTGCAGCAGATGGCGGCCGCGACGCAGGGGATGCCGTTCGTCGGCCCCAACGAGACGCCCTCGACGCTGAGCGACGGCGGGCTGGCGGACATGCCCGCGCTGGCGGACATGCCCGGGCTCGTCGACATGGGTGCACAGCGATGAAGGCGCGAGGGCAGGGCTTCGAGGCAATCTTCGGCCGTCCGGCGAAGCTCCTGGCCGAGGCGCCGGGGCGCGTGAACCTGATCGGCGAGCACACCGACTACAGCGGCGGGTACGTGCTGCCGACGGCGATCCCGCAGAAGACGCGCGTCGAGATCGCGCCGCGGGACGACGGGCTCGTCCAGGTCGCGACGACGAACGTTGACGGCGGCGCCCAGCTCTCGTTCCGCGCCGGAGAGGAGTCGCGCCGCGGCCTGTGGCTCGACTACGTGCAGGGGATCACGGCGATCCTCAGGGGCCGGGGGGTCTCCATCCCTGGCTTCGACGCGCGGCTCGAGTCGACGGTGCCGCTCGGCAGCGGCCTTTCGTCGAGCGCCTCGCTGCTCGTGGCGCTCGCCCGCGCGCTGCGGGCGATGCTCGATCTTTCCATCGACGACGTGGAGATCGCGCGGATCGCGCACGCCGCCGAGCACGACTTCGTGGGCGCCCCCGTCGGAACGATGGACCAGATGGCCGCGAGCCTCGCCGACGAGAACACGGCGCTCTTCATCGACACGAGGACGCTCGCGTTCGAGCGCGTCCCGCTGCCGGCCGAGGCCGAGCTGCTCGTCGTCGACTCCGGGGTGGCCCACCAGCACGCGAGCGGCGACTACAAGACGCGGCGCGCGGAGTGCGAGCGCGCGGCGGCGGCGCTCGGCGTGCCGCAGCTCAGGGACGTCGACGCGGCGGCGGAGCAGCGCATCGCGTCGCTCCCGGCGCCGCTCGATCGCCGCGCGCGCCACGTGGTGACCGAGAACGCCCGCGTGCTCGCCGCCGTGGCGGCGCTCCGCGCCGGGGACCTCGTCCGGCTGGGCCAGCTCTTCGACGCGTCGCACCGCTCGATGCGCGACGACTTCGAGGTGTCCGTGCCGGCGGTCGACGCGCTGGTGGAGAGCGCGCGGGCGCAGCCGGACGTGTTCGGCGCGCGGCTGACCGGCGGCGGCTTCGGCGGCTCGATCGTCGCCCTCGTGAAGCGCGGGTGCGCGGCGAGGGTGGGGCGGGCCGTCGTGGAAGCCTACGCGCGCGTCCCGGACCGCCGGGCGACGGTGCTGGTGGGAGGGCTCGTCTCATGACGGAGCGCTCCGGGATCGCGCTCTGGGCTGGCGTCGAGTGCACGGTCAACCGCGTCGGGGACCAGTACTTCAACCAGCTGGAGCGGACAGGCCATCACGACCGCATCACGGATCTGGATCTGCTCGCAGAGCTGGGCGTCAAGGCCGTCCGGTACCCCGTGCTGTGGGAGCGAACGGCCCCGAACGGCCCCCGGAGCGCCGATTTCACCTGGGCGGACGAGCGGCTGCACCGGCTGAAGGAGCTCGGCATCGACGTGATCGTCGGGCTCGTCCACCACGGGAGCGGGCCGCCGTGGACCAGCCTGATGGAGGACAGCTTCGTCGACGGGCTCGCGGAGTTCGCCGGTGCGGTGGCGGGGCGTTACCCCTGGGTCCGCGGCTTCACGCCGGTGAACGAGCCGCTCACGACCGCGCGCTTCAGCGCGCTCTACGGGCACTGGTACCCGCACCTCCGGGGCTCGCCCTCGCTCATGCGCGCGCTGCTCGTGGAGACGCGCGCCACCGCGGCCGCGATGCGCGCGATCCGGCGGGTGAGCCCGGACGCGCGCCTCGTGCAGACGGAGGACCTCGGCGCGGTCGCCAGCACGGGCAGGCTCGCGTACCAGGCCGCGTTCGAGAACCACCGGCGCTGGCTGAGCCTCGACCTGCTGTACGGGCGCGTGGACGCCGCGCACCCGCTTTACCAGCACCTCCGCGACTGCGGCGTCGCCGACGAGGACCTCGAGCGCCTCGTGGCCGAGCCCTGCCCGCCGGACATGGTCGGCGTGAACTACTACCTGACGAGCGACAGGTTCCTCGATCACCGCCTCGATCTGTACCCCTCATGGACCCATGGCGGTAACGGGCGCGACGCGTACGCCGACGTGGAGGCGGTGCGCGTCCGCGAGGAGGGGATCTTCGGCCACCACCACGTCCTGCGCGAGGTGTGGGAGCGGTACCGGACGCCGATCGCGATCACCGAGGTCCACCTCGGGTGCACGCCGGAGGAGCAGATCCGCTGGCTGGTCGAGGCCTGGGAGGGCGCGCACGCGGCGCGCGCGGAGGGCGCCGACGTGCGCGCGGTGACGCTGTGGTCCGCCTTCGGGGCGTACGACTGGGACAGCCTCGTCACCCAGGCGCGCGGCCACTACGAGCCGGGGGTGTTCGACGTGCGCGGGCCAGCGCCGCGCCCCACGGCGCTCGCGGTCGTCGCCAGGGAGCTCGCGCTCACCGGCCGGTCCGAGCACCCGCTCGCCGCGGCCCCGGGGTGGTGGCGCCGCGACGAGCGGCTGCTCTACGCGGCGCCGCGCTCCACGACGCGGACCATCTGCCGGCAGCGCGAGCGGCCGATCTTGATCACCGGCGCGGGCGGGTCGCTCGGCGCGGCGCTGGTGCGCGCGTGCGAGGAGCGCGGCATCCACGTCCGGGCCGTGACGCGCGGCGAGCTCGACATCACCGACGCGGCGGCCCTGGAGCGCGCGGTGGACGAGGTCCAGCCGTGGCTCGTGATCAACGCGGCGGGGTACACGCGCGTGCAGGACGCCGAGGACGAGCTCGAGGCCTGCCACCGCGCCAACGTGATCGGGCCGATCCTGCTGGCGGAGGTGTGCCGGCGCCACGGCTCGCGGCTGCTGATGTTCTCGTCGGCGTTCGTGTTCGACGGGAGCAAGCCCGACCCGTACGTCGAGGATGATCCGGTCGCGCCCATCAACGCGTTCGGCGAGGCGCAGGCGCTGGGCGAGCGGGGCGTCCTGGAGGCCCTGCCGGGCGCGCTGGTGGTCCGCACGGGCAGCCTTTTCGGGCCGTTCGAGGCGCGCAGCTTCGCCGCGCTCGCGCTGTCGGCCGCGCGGCGCGGGGAGCCGTTCCACGCTGCGGACGACCTGTTCGTGTCCCCGACCTACCTGCCGCACCTGGCGCACACCTGCCTCGACCTCGCGATAGATCAGGCCGACGGGGTATGGCACCTGGCGAACGACGGTGTCCTGAGCTTCGCCTGCTGGGCGAAGATGATGTGCGACGCGTTCGGCCTGCCCTCGAGAGCGGTGCACCCCTGTCCTGCGCACACCCTCGGGATGCGGGCGAACCTGCCGCGGCAGGGAGGGCTGCACAGCCGCCGCCGCGCGACCCTGCCGACGCTGCCGGAGGCCGTCGAGCACTACGTGAGGCACCGGGCGGACGCCGTGCTGGCGGCCGTGTAGCGGCGACCGCGCGAGAGGGGGATTCGAACCGTCAGGGCGCCGGGGACGCCAAGAGAAGTAACCTCGTGGTTCTCTCGGCGTCCCGGGCGCCCTGGCGATTTCTTGATCTCGCCCCGGCCTTGATATGCTCCCGTCCATGACGAGACACGGCTCATGGACTGCTGGGATCATCGCGGCGCTGGCCTGTACCGCTGCGATGGAGTCGAGCGCGGGCGCGTGCAGCCCTCCGCTGCCGGGGCTGACGGGCACACTTCCGGAGAGCGGCGGGATCCTCCCCGGAAACGCCGCGATCTTCTTCGAGGGCTACTCCGTCTCGCTGGACGGCGTGTCGGTGACGGTCGACGGCGAGCCGGCGAGCCTCGTGCTCGTGACGGACGTGCCGACGGCGGGGTACAGCCTCATGGCGCGGATCGAGCCGCCGCCCAGCGAGGGGCAGGCGATCGAGATCGAGGGCGATTTCTGCGAGCCGCTGGCGTCGTGCGGGGTGAAGCGCATCGAGCGTCGGCGCGGGCGGCAGCGGCGGTGTGGGCGGCAGCGGCGGTGTGGGCGGCAGCGACAGCGCAGGTGGCGCGGGCAGCGGCGACGGAGACGGAGACGGAGAGGGCGAGACGTCGGAGAGCGGCTGCAGCTTCCGCGCTGCCCGCGGCGCGGGCGGCGGGGGAGCTCCCGGGGCCGCGGCGCTCGCGCTGCTCGCGTGCGCGGCGCTCGCCGGGCGACGGCGGCGCTGAGGGCGAGGGGGCCCGAGCACGGACCCTCTGGTGCTCGGCAGAGAGGGCCAGAGAGGCAGGGCGGCCGTCGCTCCATCGCAGCGCGCCAGCGCGCTCTCCGCCGGCACAGCGGCGGGAGCGCGCGACTCCATCAGAGCACCCGCGCCAGGACCACGACCGAGTAGCCGACCGCCGGCTGCTTCCCGGGATTGTGGTACGAGTGGCGCTGATCGCCGCGGAACACCGCCACATCGCCCGAGCCGAGCGTGAACCGCTCGCCGCTCACCACGAGCAGGAGCTCTCCGGACTCGCACGTCAGGTACTCGCGGGTGCCCGGGGTGTGCGGGACGCCCGTCATCCGCCCGCCCGGCGGGATCTCGATGCGATCCATCTCCATGCCCGGGATCGGGTCCGGCAGGAGCTTGCGGACGAGCGCCTGCCCGGGCGAGCGCGTGGGCAGCGATTCGCGCGCGTAGAGCTGGCACGTGGCGCGCGGCGCGGAGAGCATCTCCTCGATCGAGACCTGGAGCGCGGCGGCGGCGCGGTGCAGGACGCCGAGCGTCGGGTTCGCCGCGCCCGACTCGAGGTGCGCCCAGGTCGCCCGGGGCACGCCGGCGAGCTTCGCCAGCTGCTGCTGCGTCAGCCCGCGGGCCTCGCGCAGCTGCTTGATGTTCCTCGCGAGCCTCCCGGCCAGCTCCGCGTCCTGGTCCATGTCCGGACATTAGCACGTTTCCAAGCCGTTGGAGGCGGCTCCAACAGAAGAACCAGCGGGGATTAGGGTGTTGTCGAGGAGGATTCCACGATGAACAACGAATCGACCGGAAGCGATGCGCTGATCCAGGCCGAGGCGATCTCCCGGCCTTCGCTCCCCCGCGGCGCGGGGTTCAAGCCGCGCGCCGCGCTGGTGACGGGGGCGAGCCGCGGGCTCGGCGCCGCGCTCGCGCGGGAGCTCGCCCGGCGGGGCGCGAAGGTGGTGCTTGTCGCGCGCGAGCGCGGGCCGCTCGAGGCGGTGGCGGCCGAGATCACCGCGGCCGGTGGGGTCGCGCACGCGCTCGCGGCGGACATCGGCGACAAGGGCCAGACCCACGCGATCGCCGGCGCGGCGGCGGCGCTGGTCGGGCCCATCGACCTGCTCGTCCACAACGCGAGCACGCTCGGCAGGACGCCGCTGCCCATCCTGCTCGACACCGAGTGTGAAGATCTCGGCCGCGTGCTCGAGGTCAACGTGGTGGGCCCCTTCCGCCTCACCAAGGTGATCGCCGGCGCGATGGCGCTGCGGCGGCGCGGGGTCGTCGTCCACATCAGCTCGGACGCGGCGGTGAACGCCTATCCGCGGTGGGGCGCTTACGGCGTCTCCAAGGCGGCGCTCGACCACCTCTCGCGCACCTGGGCCGCCGAGCTCGAGGGCACGGGCGTCGCCTTCTACGCGGTGGATCCTGGCGAGATGAACACGAGGATGCACGCCGAGGCCATCCCCGACGCCGATCCGAGCACGCTCGCCGACCCCGCGGACGTGGCCCGCCGGATCGTCGCCTTCGTCTCCCGCGCGGGCGAGGTGCCGAGCGGCGCGCGGCTCGAGGCAGCGAGCCTCCCGGAGGCGCCATGAGCCCCGCCACCTGGCCGCGCGACAACCCCCTGGAGGAGCGGCTCCTCCACGTGGACCCGCGCCTCGGGCGCCTGCGCGACGGGCGCATCGCGGATCTGCCCGCGCTCCTCGAGCCGGGCGATCTCCTGGTCGTCAACGACGGCGCCACGCTCCCGGCGTCGCTCCACGGCGCGACAGGGCGCGGCGCGCCGGTGGAAGCGCGCCTCATCGGCGAGCTGTCCGAGGGGCGGTATTCGGCCCTCCTGTTCGGCGCCGGCGACTGGCACACGCGCACCGAGGATCGCCCGCCGCCGCCCGCGCTCGGCCCGGGCGACGCGGTGACGTTCGGCGACGACCTCTCGGCCGTTGTCGAGCGCGTCTCCGCGGCATCCGCGCGCCTCGTCGAGATCGCCTTTCGCGAGCGCGGGGCCGCGCTCTGGTCGGCGCTCTACCGCCGGGGGCGCCCGATCCAGTACGCGTACGTCGCGGCGCCGCTCGAGATCTGGCACGCGCAGACGCGGTATGCGAGCCGGCCCCTCTGCGCCGAGCTCCCCTCGGCCGGCAGGCCGCTCGCGTGGGGGCTCCTGCTCGAGCTGATCCGCCGCGGCGTCGGCGTCGCCTCGCTCACCCACGCGGCCGGGATCTCGTCGACCGGCGAGCCGGCGCTCGACGCGTTGCTCCCCTTGCCGGAGCGCTTCGAGATCCCCGAGGAGACGGTGGCGGCGGTGCGCGAGGCCCGGGCGCGCGGGCGCCGGGTCATCGCGGTGGGCACGACGGTGACGCGCGCCCTCGAGGGCTGCGCTGCCCAGCACGGGGGCGAGCTCCGGGCGGGCCCTGGCGTGACCGATCTCGTCCTTCATCCCGGCTTCCGGCCGAGGGTGGTCGACGGGCTGCTCACCGGCGTGCACGACCCGGCGGAGAGCCACTTCCGGCTCCTCGAGGCGTTCGCGCCGGCCGAGCTGCTCCACCGCGCCAACGCTTACGCCGAGCAGGCAGGCTACCTTTGCCACGAGTTCGGCGACTCGTATCTCGTCCTCAGCTGACCCTGGCGACGGAAAATCACCCCGCGGAAACCGCGGCGAGCTGGGTGGGCTAAGGACGGAAGGTGGGCTGTGGAACAGGCGGTCCGGGCGGTGAACGCTTCCCCAAGGGAAGCTCCACGACAAACGTTGCACCTGCGTTTGGCTTGCTCTCCACCCGGACGGAGCCGCCATGCGAGGTGACGATCCAGCGTAACAGATATAGCCCGAGGCCGAGGCCGCCGAAATGCCCCGCCGACACCGCGCGCTCGAAGCGGTTGAAGATCCTGGCCTGATCTTCCTCTGCTATCCCGATTCCGTGATCTCGGACGGTGATCAACGCCGACTCGGCCTGCCCGCGCACGCCCACGTGAATGGGCCGACGCATGCCGTACTTCATCGCGTTCGACAGG
The DNA here is from genome assembly GCA_051717205.1 of Sorangium sp. So ce1128. Classification (GTDB taxonomy): domain Bacteria; phylum Myxococcota_A; class Polyangia; order Polyangiales; family Polyangiaceae; genus Sorangium. The sequence continues at coordinate 9,590,053 of CP181432.1, read as the reverse complement.
AGGTTGCGCAGGACCTGCTCCAAGCGGGACCTATCCCAGTGCCCCACCACCGGCTCGGCCATCTCGAGCTCTGTCTGGCAGCCCGCCGCCGCGAGCTGCGGGGCCATCCGCTCGACGACCTCGCGGGTCAGGGAGGAGAGCTCGACCGGCTCGCATGCGAGCGTCAGCCCTCCTGTGTGAAGCCTCGAGAAATCGACCAGGTCGTCCACCAGATGCGCGAGCCGCGCGACCTGCTGATTGAGGACCTGGAGCATGGCCTCCAACCGCCCCGGGGTGAGGTGCGCGGACGGGTCGCGGCGCAAGAGCCGCTCGACCAGCTGAACCTGCATTTGCAGCGACGTGAGCGGGATCTTGAGCTCATGGGAGGCGATCATGAGGAACTCGTCCCGCCGCCCGATCGCCTCCTGGACTATGGCGTACAGCCGGGCGTTGTCGAGCGCGAGCGCCGCGCGGCGCCCGAGCTCCCCGGCCAGCGAGAGGTCGGCGGTGCCATAACGACGCTGGGGCGCGGTTGCCAGCAGGAACATGACCCCGAGGCACCGCTCACGCGCGAGCAGTGGAACCCGGAGGTAGGCGTGGACGTTGAGCTCTGGCAAGAGGGGCATGGCGCCGGCGTCGCCGATTTCGGGCTCGGTCGGTATCGCCGTCGCGGTGCGGGTCAGCGTATCACGCAGCGCCTCGAGCGCTTCGCGGGGCACCGCCGAGGTGGCCGTTTGGAAAAGCGCGTTGTCCTCCGAGAGGACATAAACGATGCACTGGTCGGCGAGCTCGGGCACCGCGAGCGCGGCCACGCTCTCGAGCGTCGCGTCGTAGCCGAGCGCCATCAACTTGCGGCTCGCCTCGGCCAGGAAGCGCTGGGCCCGCTCGACCTGCTTGCGCTCGGTGATGTCGGTGGAGATGCCGCAGAGCGCGCGCGGCGCGGCGCCCTCGCCGAGAGGGAATTTGACCGACAGGAAGGTGTGCGGCCCATCGGAGAGCGGCACCTCCTCCTCCCATTCCATTGGCCTACCCGCCTCGAGCACCTTCTGGTCGTGGTCACGAAGAATCTCTGCGACCGGAGCGGGGAGGAGGTCTGCGTCGGTCTTTCCGACGATATGCTCGCTCGGCACGCGCATCAGGTGGCCCACGTGCCGATTGGCGAGCAGAAAGCGGCCTTCGGGGTCCTTGAGGTAGATGGCCGTCGCGGAGTTGTCAACGATGGCTTTCAGCGTCTGCTCCGCCCGCCGCCGCTCGGCGTTCTCCTTCTCGATATCGGAATAGAGCATGGCATTTTCCAGCGAAATGGCCGATTGCGAGGCGAGCAGCTCGAGCACGCTGAGCCGCCCGGCGGTGAACGCCCCGGTGACGAGGCTGTTCTCCAAGTAGAGCATGCCGAGCAGCCGGGTCTGGCGCACGATCGGGAGGCACAGCAAAGACCTGGGCCGCTCGCGGAGGAAATACTCGTCCTCCAAGAATGGGTGCTTGGCGGTGGCGTCATCGAGCAGCACGCGCTCGCGGCTCCGGCGAACATAGTTGAGGATCGATTGCGGCAGCGCCGCCGGCAAACTCTCGCCCGTATCGAGCGATTGCACCGTCCCGCCCTGCGCCGCGATCGCCGCTGCGGTCGACAGACGCTCGTCCCGGACCAGGAGCACATACCCTTCGTCGGCGCCCGCGTGCTCGATCACGATGCGCAGCAGGGTCTCGAGCAGGCGCGGCAGCTTGAGCTCCCCGGAGATGCTTTGCGAGGCCTTGACCACCGGTAAGACGTCGAATTGCTCGGCCCGCACCGCGAAGGTGATGGTGGGTGCGATGGGCTTGCGCTCCACGAGGTGGGGGTAGCGCTGGTCGAGCTGCTCCACCTTGGCGTGGGCGCCCCAGCGGAAGTAGCCGGCGCGGGCCTTTTGCAGGTAGTTCTCGGCGGCGACGGCGAGCCCGCGCGCGCGGGCAAACGACGCGGCGAGCTCGCAGGCGATGGCCTCGTACTGGACGAAGCCGTGCTCCCGCGCCGACGCGATGGCCTGCTCGTAGAGCCGGATCGCGTCGGATTCGTGCCCCCGGAGCCGTGCGATCTCGGCGCGGACCAGGGCGTGCTTGTGGAAGAAGTTTTCGGGGCAGTTATCTGCCCACACGCCGAGCTGCCTCTCGCCGGCGACAAGCCCGTCGGGGAGCTCCCGCTCTGACAATGGCGACGCCTCGTCGCAGAGGGCGGCCAGCGCGAGCGCGCGATAGAAGACGCAATCGACGACCAATGGGCTCGTCTTGATCTTCCAGGGGTGCTCGGCGCACGCCTCGGTCGTCGCCGTGACCGCCTCTCTGGGGGAGCCGAGCACGAACAGCGCCTGTGCCTTCAATGCATAGTAGAAGCCGTGAGCTCCCTCCAAGTCCTTCGGATCCAGCCGCTCCTCGAAGGCCGCCTGATCCAGCACCGAGCCATCCAGCATCGAGAAGTGGGCTGGCCTCCCTCGCAGCGTCTGGACCAGGCTATGGGCGCCGAGGAGGATGTCAAAAGGGAACGCATTGCCGGCCTTGCGCACGAAGCCGAGCCGATCTTCGACTGCATGAAGGACCTCATCCAGAGGCTCACCGCAGAACAACGGGAACAGCGGAGCGAATTGGCAATTGATACATGCAACTAACAAATCACCGGACTCGACTGCGGCATTGAAGCCCATGCGCGTGTAGAAAGGAATCTCTCGGTAGTGCTGCCGCCAGAAAGCGACGCTGTGTCCAAATGTGGTAAATGTCATGGACTTCGTGGTGAGGATGCCGCTCCTGTCCGCCAGATCGCAGGCGAGCTTGCCGAACCGGTAAGCCTCCTTGTATTTCCCGAACCTCCAGCCGGTCTCCACTGCGAAATTCATATACGCATGGGCGGAGCTCTCGGCGTTGCCGTGGCGCAAGCTGAGCTCGACTCTGTGCAGGGCGATGAGAAACAGCAGATTCGGGTCGACCCAATATGCGGCGACGGTCACGCCTTCCAAGACACCCATCGCGACCTTGATCTCCGGGTGCGTCATGGAGGGCAGGTGGATCAGATCCTCGATGGCCCGGTCGCCCAGCATCTGCCACACGCGCTCGGTTTCTTCCTCGATCTCGGCGTCGGTGGGATGGAGCGAAAAATCGAAGCCGAAGGCGCGGAGGCACTGAAGCCCGAGCGAAAGCGCGCGGGCGCTCTGCCCGCGGGTTATATGGAAGGTGACCGCGAGCTGGACGACCGCAGCCCGCTCGATCCTGGTCCTCGCACGATCCATCAGCTCGTCGATCAGCTGCCCAGCTTCTTCGAGCCTGCCGGCGGCGTACGCGGCGTGCGCGCGCTCGAAGGTCAGGTTGTAGGTCAGCTCGTACTGCGTTTCCCAGCGGTCCGGCGCGAGCAATGCCGCGCCGGCGGCGAACAAAGCAGCCGCAGCGTGGAAGGCCGCCGCGGCCCTGGCCTTTCTGCCGGCGCGCAGGTTCAACGCGGCGAGCTCGTCCCTCTCCGCCTGGGAACCGATGAGCGCCGCACCGCGATTCAGGTGGCCGACGACGTCGAAAATCGTCTCCTCGGGCTCTTCCGCGTGCTGTGCCTTCAAGAGCATCCGGCCGATCCCCAGGTGAACGTGGGTGAGCTGTTCCGCCGGGATCAGCGAGTAGGCGGCTTGCTGCACCCGGTCGTGGAGGAATCGGTAGGTCCCGCCGCGGCAAAGGATCAGCCCCTCCCGCACGGCCTCTTCGAGCGCCTCGCGGAGCTCCGCCGCTGGACGCTTCGCGACCACCGCGAGGGTATCGAGGTCGAGGCGGTTGCCGAGGCACGCGGCGAGCTTGAGCGCGTCCTGCGTCGGGACCGAGAGCCGCAAGAGCTTCCCCGCCATCAGCTCGACGACGTTATCGGTGAAGCCCTTCTCTCGAATCGCGGCGATGTCCCACCGCCACGCGCCCGCCTCCGCATCGAGGGAAATAAGCCCCTCTTGGTGCAGCGCGATCAAGAACTGGAGCACGAAGAAGGGGTTGCCGCCGGTCTTCTCGTGGACCAGCCGCGCGAGCGGCTCGACCTGCTCCGCGCTGGCGTGGACCGCCTCGGCCACGAGCGCTCCGACATGCGCAGCCGAGAGCGGCGCGAGGACGATGTCGGAGACGACAGCGCCGCGCTTCTTCGCATCGGCCAGCGTGAGCTCCAGCGGGTGCGCGGGGCCGACCTCATTGTCTCGATAGGATCCGACCAAGAGCAGGTGCGCGGCGTCGGTATACGTCACGAGTTGCTCGAGGAGCTTCAAGCTGGCCGCGTCGGCCCATTGCAGATCGTCGAGGAACAGCACCAAGGGGTGCTCTCTCTGCGCGATCGCGGCGACGAAGCGCTGGAGCGTCGCGTGTAACCGGCTCTGAGCCTCCGCGGGCGGAAGCTCGGGCATGGGCGCTTGCGGGCCCACGAGCCGCTCAATCTCGGGGAGCACGTCGGCGAGCAGCCGGCCGTGCGGGCCGAGGGCCTCCCGCAGGCGCTGCCGGAAGCGCTCGACCTGATCCTCGCTCGCGCCCAGGATCTCCTGCAAAAGGCCGCGGAACGCCTGAAGGAAAGGAAGGTAGGGGATGTCCCTCTGGTATTGATCGCACTTGCCGGAGAGGAAAGAACCCCGCTCCCGCACCACCGGCTTGTGCAGCTCGGCCACGAGCGACGATTTGCCGATGCCCGAATAACCCGACACGAGCACGAGCTCCGGCCGGCCCCGCGCCACCACCCGCGCGAAAGCGGCGCGCAGCGCCTCGATCTCGCGCTCGCGCCCGTAGAGCCGCTGCGGGACCTGGAAGCGGTGGGAGAGATCACGCCGCCCGAGCGCAAAGGCGTGGATGACGCCGCTCTCCCGCCACCGGGCGAAGCACTCGTCCAGGTCGTGCCGCAGGCCGAGCGCGCTCTGGTAACGATCCTCGGCGGCCTTGGCCATCAGCTTGAGCACGACCGCGGACAGCAGCGGGGGAACGGAGGGGACGATCGCGTGGGGCGGGACCGGATTTTGGGCGATATGGCAATGCACCCATTCCACGGGGTCGTTGGCCTGGAAGGGCAGGGTGCCCGTGAGCATCTCGTAGAACGTGACGCCGAGGGAGTACAGGTCGGTCCGCTCGTCGATCCAGCGGTTCATCCGGCCCGTCTGCTCCGGGGCCATGTAGGCCAGCGATCCCTCGATGAGACCGGCGTGGGTGAGGTCCTGGGACTCGCGTGGCGCCCGGGAGGCGATCCCGAGATCGGTGATCTTAAGCTCGCCGGTATCAGGGTTATAGAGCAGGTTTTGAGGCTTGATGTCCTTGTGGATGACCTGATGCCGATGCAGCTCGGCGAGCGCCGCGGTGACACGGAGGGCGAGGGGGAAGAAGCGCTCGAGCGGCATTGGCCCGCCCTGGAGCTGATCGAGCGGGCGGCCGCCGAAGTCCTCCACGACAAGCGCCGGCTGGCCGTCGAGCGCATCGATCGCGTAGGGCTTGACGACGGCCGGAGCGTCGATCGCCCCGGCGATCTCGTACTCGTGGTACAGCCGCCCGAGGGCGCGGGGGGCGGCGTGGTCGCGTCGCAGGACCTTGAGCACTACCGGCCGGTCGTCTTCTTTGCGACGTGCCCGGAAGACGATGGTGTCTGCCCCTTCGTGGAGGATCTCGAGCCTGATGTAACGCGAATCATCGGTCATCTGAGAGTCTTTGGAGATCGTCGCGCCGGTTCCAATCTGACGCGCGTGACGTTCATAAGGTTCGCGGGATGTTTGTACATCGCCCGAGGTGCCGCAGGCGGGCCGGCGGGGACGGCGGAGTACCTCGCGCGGCCGATGCAGCCTCAGGGCCTCGCGGCAGCCACGCGGGCCTCCTCGACCCGGCGCGGGCACGCCTCCTGATTCGCCCGGGCGGTGGCTTCGGGCACGCGTAGGAGCTCCATCCTCCGGTCGATCGGCATGCAGTAGGTGGTCGCGGCCCACAGCTTCGGGTCGTCGACGCCGCGGAGCTCCTCGAGATCGGTCCACACCCGCACCGCCATGTCGTCCGTCGCGGCGACGATGCGCTGACCATCCGGGCTGAACGCCACGGCATTGATCGGCGAATCGGAGGCGCACGTCCTCGAACAGGTTCGCCGCCGTGGCGCACATGCGCCGGCCCAGGCACGACGGGCAGAAACCGCGTCCCTTACAGCTGAAGGCTACCAGACGGCTCTCGTCGCAACTCTCGCACCGCAGCCGCGCGAAGCCGCGGCAGAGCAGCCCGCAATCGAGATAGGCTTCGAGCTCCTTCTTCGCGTGCTCGGGTATCCGGATGGCGATTGCGCCGTCGTCGATGGCTCCGTAGAGCGTCCCTAGCCTAAGTCCTATTGGCAAGGTGAGCGGCCCGCGATCGCAGCGAGGAGCTGCTCGACGCGAATCGGCTTGACGAGGTGCTCGGCGAAGCCGGCATCCGCGCTGCGAGCGCGATCGTGCATCTGACCGTAGCCGGTCAGCGCGATCAGCCGAGGACCGGTCGCGCCCTTCTGGCGGCCGATGGTCGCGGCCAACTGGTAGCCGTCCATATCCGGCAGGCCGATGTCGAGCAGCGCGACTGTGGGGTGGAAGCTCTCGAGCATCTCGAGCGCCCCGGCGCCATCGTACGCGAGCGCGGACTCATGCCCCTCGACGCGGAGCAGCTCCGCCAGGAGCTCACCGGCGTCGACGTTGTCATCGACGACCAGGACACGCTCGCGCACTTCCGAGAGGCATGCCTCCTCAGACATGGCCTGCCCCGCCTCGGCGCCGGCGGCGGTCGCCGGCAGTCTTACCGTGAACGTGCTCCCCATGCCCGTCCCTTCGCTCGCCACCTCAACCGTGCCGCCGTGGAGGGTAACCAGGTTCTTGACCAGTGCGAGCCCGATGCCAAGTCCCCCCTCGGTGCGGTGGATCGTCGTCCGCCCCTGTACGAAGAGGCCGAAAATCCGAGGCTGCAGCTCCTGTTGGATACCGATCCCGTTGTCGGTGACGGTGATCCCGACCTCGTCGTTGATACGAGCAGCCCGGACGACGATGCGGCCGGCCGCCGGCGTGTAACGAGCGGCGTTGGTCAGGAGGTTGCTGACCACCTGGACGAGCCGCGATCGGTCTCCGCGGACCACGAGGCCCCCCATCGGGACATCCACGTGCAGGTCGTGGCGCCGCTGCTCGAACATCGGGGTCGCCATCTCGACCGCTTCGGCGATCACGCGCGGGATCTCGACCGCTTCGAGGTGCAGCTCCACTTTCCCCCGTGTGACCCGCGAGACATCGAGCAGATCGTCGACGAGACGGCGCACGTGCTCGACTTGCCGTTCGATGACGGCGTGCTCACGGCTGACCGTGCCGTGGCTGCGCACACGCATGAGCCGGAGCGCGGTCACGATCGGCGCCAGCGGGTTGCGCAGCTCGTGGCTGAGCATCGCGAGGAACTCGGTCTTCGCTCGGCTTTCGGCTTCGGCCGTCTTGCGGGCTTGGCGCTCCGCTTCAGCCTGTTTGCGCTCGGTGATGTCGGTGGAAATGCCGCAGACGGCATAGGGCTGCCCCGCCGCGTTGCACAGGGGGTACTTGAGAGAGATGTAGGTGTGCAGCCCATCGTCCTGAGGGGCCTCTTCCTCTGCCTGCAGCGCCGTTCCGGTGGTCAGCACCTCTTGGTCGACGGCGCGGTAGGCATCGGCCCGCTCCCTGGGGAAGACCTCGTAGTCGGTTCGGCCGACGATCGCTTGCTCACCGACGTGGAACTGCTCGGCGAAGCGCCGGTTGATCATCAGGTAACGACCCTCGAGGTCCTTGAGGTAGATGACCGCTGTCGAGTTGTCGACGATCGACTGCAGCAGCTCTTTGCTGTCGCGCACGGCCTGCTTCTCCTGGAGCAGGTCGGCGTAGAGCGTGGCATTGGCGATCGAGATGGCGGCCTGGGCCGAGAGCAGCTCCAGCACCGACAGCCGCTCCGGGGTGAACGCGCCGGCGACGAGGTCGTTTTCCAGGTAGAGCAACCCCACGAGCTCCGCCTGCCGCAGGATGGGCAGGCAAAGGGCGGATTTGGGGTACGGATAGAGGTCGTTGCTGGCGACGAGGAAATTCCGTGCCGTCCCGTCGTCCAGGATCACCTTCTCCCGGCTGCGCCGGACGTAGTTGAGGAGGGGTGCCGGTAGGTCCGAAGGGGAGGCGTCGGGCTCGTGGGGAATACGCACCTCGATCTGGGGCCCCTCCGCCCTCGCCTCGGCAGCCAAGAGCAGGGTCTCGCCGCGGGCGAGGAGCAGGCAACCCCGCCTCGCGCCGGCATTCTCGACCAGGATGCGCATGAGCGCGTCGAGCAGGCGGTCGAGGACGATCTCGCCTGAGATGGCCTGGGAGGCCTTGAGCACCGAGCCGAGGTCGAGCGCGGTGCTGGCGGGCGCGGCGGCCTCCGGGCACGTCGCGCCGCGGAGGATCTCGCTGGGGACGAGGTCGGGGTACGAGCGTTCGAGGCGCCGCATCGCCTCGGTCGCGCCCCATCGGCCGTAGGCCCTGTGCGCCTCGGTCAGGTAGGCGCGGGCGATGGTGGTCTTGCCGAGCGCGCGGAAGGAAAGTCCCGCAAGCTCGTTGGCGAGCGCCTCGTCGTGGAGGTAGCCGCCGCGGTGCGCGAGGGCGATCGCCTCGTCGTAGCGATCCCCCGCGGTGCGCGCGTGGCCGCGGGCGCGCTCGAGCTCGGCGTCGAGCAGGGCGCGGCGGTGCGCCAGGTTCTCCGGGCAGAGGTCCGCCCAGCGCGAGAGCTTTTCGGCAAAGATCTCCGCGCGGGCGAGGAAGAGCGCGCGCTCGTCCGGGGAGACCACGTCCGCCGCTTGCGTGAGCGCGACGCCGGCGTAGCAATGGACCGCGGGGGTGCCTAGCCAGGCCGTCAGGGCCGGGATCTCGACGTTCAGCCGGAGCGCGGTGCGCGCCGTTTCCTCGAACGCGCCCTGGAAGACGCCGAGGAGCACGACGTAGACCTGGGCCACGAAAAGCGAGGCCTGGTTGTCGATCCGGCGGCACTCCTCGATCACCTCGTCGATGTCGATCGACCCTCCCTTGAGCGCGGCCGGGCGGGCGGTCTCGAGCGATAGCTGGTGCACGAACTGTTCGACCGCGCCGACCATCCAGGTGATGGCGTTGAACTCGTCGAGCTTGCATATCGGCTGGTAGCTCTGCGCCTCGGCGAGGAGGTCGGAGAGCGGGAGGCCGCGCAGGAGGCTGTTTGTGATGCCGTTAACCGTGTTGTAGAATGACCAGATGTACTGGCCCGTCTCGAGCCCGGCGTGCATCCCCGCGAGCAGCGTCTCCTTGCAGGCGGCGTAGCCCTCTCTCCAGTGCTGCACAAAGGCGCCCCACAGGTCCCGGAGCATCGGCCCGGACTTCTTGTCCGGGTAGCGCTCCGAAAGGTCGATGGCGGCGCGGCCGAAGCGGTAGCCGAGCTCGATGTCGCTGCGGCCGCAGAGGAACATCCCGAAGTTGATGCAGCCGTAGATCGCGTGCTTCGACAGCCCGTGGCGGAGCGTGTTTTCGAGGATCTTCGCAACGGTGAGGCCGAGGTTGTTGGGGCTCAAGAACCAGCCGGGAACGAAGAGCTCCTGGAGCACGTCCTGCATGGCGCGGATCTCTGGGTCCGCGAGCGGCGGCAGGCCTGGCAGCGCTTCGAGCGTCTTTTCCCCGATGAGAGCCATCGTCGCCCGGATCTGGGCATCGACCATCGCTTCGTCGGGGAACGGGGGCAGATCGATCCCAAACGGGCGCAGGGCCGCGAGCCCCTCCTCGAGCGCGGCGGGCAGGTCGTTCTTGAGCACCTGCACGTTCATCTTGAGCCGCAGCACCTCGGTGCGATCGAGCCGGCTCGCGGCGCGCTCCAGGCAATCGGACAGGAGCGCGAGGGCGTCGTCGTGCTGGGCCGAGAGCGAGAGCATGAGACCGGTCTTCATTGCGTACTCGAGGCAGAGCGGGTACTGCGACGTCCAGGCGTCCTCCGGGAGGCGCAGGAGGCCGAGCTGCAGGTAGCGCAGGGCGGCGCCGAAGGCGGCCGAGTCCTCGGCGCGGCAGGCGGCCTCGAGGCTCATGCGGGCGAGGAGCAGGCGCTCCGCGGGGTCCGACACGAGGTCGCCTGCGCTGTTCAGGTGGCCGACGACGTCGAAGAGGCTCTGGCTCTCGGAGAGGTCCACCTTGCCCGCGAGCAGCCGGCCGATCCGGAGGTGGAAGGCGGGCCGGTCCGCCTCCGGGATCATCGCGTAGGCGCCCTCCTGCACCTTGTCATGGGCGAAGCGGTAGCCCTCGCGCCCGGCGAGCACGAGCCCCTCGCCGACGGCGGGATCGAGGCGGCCGTACACCTCTTCCGGCGAGCACTCGTTCACCGTGGCGAGCATGTCGAGCTCGAACCGGTTGCCGATCGCCGCCGCGAGCTTGAGCGCCTCCACCGCCTCCGGCGGCAGGCGCGCGATGGTGCGCACCATGAGGTCGACGACATTGTCCGTGTACGCAAGCGCGTCGATCCGGGCGAGGTCCCAGCGCCAGCCTGACCCGGCTGCGAACGTGAGCACGCCGTGATCGTGCAGCGACCGGACGAACTCCTTGACGAAGAACGGGTTGCCGCCCGTCTTTTTCAGCATCGCGTCGGCGAGCGGCCCGCAGTCGTCGCGCTTGAGGCTGTCCGAGAGCATCTCGAGGAGGTGCGGGCGCGCGAGCGGGGCGAGGACGATGTCGCGCACCACGAGCCCGGTGCGCTTGAGCTCCTCGATGGACCGCACGAACGGGTGCCCGGGCGACACCTCGTTGTTGCGGTAGGCGCCGCAGAAAAAGAGCGCCTCGAGCGAGTCGTCGGCGAGCAGCGCGCGGAGCAGCCCCAGGCTCGCGGCGTCGATCCACTGGAGATCGTCGAGGAACAGGACGAGCGGGTGCGCGTGCCGTGCGAACACCGAGACGAACAGCAAAAAGCACCGGTTCAGGCGGTTCTGCGCCTCGAGCGGGCCGAGCGCCGGCACGGGTGGCTGCGCGCCGACCACATACGAGAGCGAGGGGATGACGTCGCAGACGACCTGCGCGTTCGGCCCAAGCGCCTCGAGGATCGCGCTCCGCCAGCGCTCGATGCGCGCCTCGCTCTCGGTGAGGATCTGCCGCACCAGGCCGTCGAACGCCTGGATCACCGCGCTGTAGGGCGCGTCACGGTTGTACTGGTCGTACTTGCCGCTCGTGAAATAGCCTTTCTGCCGCGCGAGCGGCCGCAGAATCTCCTGCACGAGCGAGGACTTGCCGATGCCCGAGTAGCCGGAGACCAGGACGCTCTCGCGGCTGCCCTCGAGCGCGCGCTCGAACGCGGCGGTCAGCGCCTCGATGTCCTGCTCGCGGCCGTAGAGCTTCTGGTGGATCCGGAACAGGTCCTGGCGATCGTGCTGGCCCGCGACGAAGGGCTCGATCGTCCCCGTGCCGCGCAGGGCCTCGCGACAGCGTTCGAGGTCGGCGAGCAGGCCCTCGGCGCTCTGGTAACGGTCCTCGGCGTTCTTCGCGAGCAGCTTGAGCACGACGCCGGAGATGGCCTCGGGGATCGTCGGGTCGACGCGGGACGGCGGCGCCGGAGCGAGGGCGAGGTGCGCGTGGATGAGCTCCATCGGGTCCAGGGCCTCGAAGGGGCGCTGCCCCGTGAGCACCTGGTACAGGATGACGCCGAGCGCGTAGAAATCCGTCCGGTAGTCGACGCCGCGGTTCATGCGGCCTGTCTGCTCGGGGGCGACGTAGGGCAGCACGTCGGCGATCACCGCCGGCGCGTAGAGCCTTTCGTGCGCGCGGGTGATCTCCGCATCGACGCCGAAGCTCGTGATCTTGACCGCGCCGCACGCGCCGACGAGCACGTTGTGCGGGCGCAGATCGCGGTGGATGAGCCCCGCCGCGTGCACGGCGGCGAGGCCTTCGGCGAGAGCGGCCGTGAGATCGAGCGCCTCGCTGACCGGCATCGTGCGCGACGGGCGCGCGGCGAGGATCCGCGCGAGATCGCGGCCCGGGAAGTCCTCGAGAACGACGATCAAGGCGCCGGAGAGCTCCTCGACGCCACGCAGCGCGACGAGGCGGGGTGAGGCGAGCTGCGCAATGCGCTCGTACTGGTGCTTGAAGCGCGCGACCTCGGCGCGAGTCGCTCTTTCCGCGCGCAGGACTTTCAGCAAGACCGGGACGCCGTCGCCTTCACGGTACGCGCGGACTGAGCTGAAATCGGCGTTTTCCTCGATCTTCTCGAGGAGCGCATAGCCTGTCCCGACGATCATCGACACCCCTGCTCGCTCGCCAGTGCAATGCGGTTCACACTCAAGTATGTGCGCGAGGGGAGACTTGGCACAGGAATTGAGCCGCACCACCGGGGCTTGGCGCTGCCCACGCCCCCCGCCCGCTCGCGCGCCGCGACAGGAGCTTTCACCGAGCTCAAGCCCCCACTTGGTTCCCTATTGGACTGTTCGACAAGTTTTTTTACATAGTCACGAGGCATGCCGCTCAACCCAGCGGTGCATCTGCTGCCGCGTCCAGGACCGTCTGAACGGGTGAGCGTAGAGCTGGTCGTACTCCCGCCAACTCGCGTCCAGGTGGTTAACGAACTGCTGGCGGCTCTTCCAGCTGCAGTGCCCTATGCGTCGGCGGAGAAAGCTCGTGATTCCAGTCGAGCAGAGAGGAAGTCCTTCATGAGCGTCCTTCGGGTGAGCGAGCGCTACCATCACCCGCAGGAGAGCTCCTGTTCAAGGGGTCGTGCAGCGGAGCACCGCCGCGGCGAGCCCACGCCGGGCACCCGCTTCACGCTCGGCACGGCGGCGTCCAACGACCTATATCAACAACTTATCCATGCATCGAGGGGCCGCGTTCACTCCACAGCCTGGCGGGATTTTCGGCAAGTTCGCGATCTGCGAGCCGCCGCCCGGGTCGGTGAAGCCGAACGTGCGCCTGCTCGCGCTTACGATCGGGAAGGTGCTCGGCTGGAAGCTCCGCGGCGCGGAAGCCGGAAGCGGCGAGCGGCAAGCGGCGGTCGGGCGGCGAGGAGCAGGCAGCCGCCGGAGGAAAGGGAAGCGGGGTGAGCGGGGTGCAGGTGGGGGAAATCGCGCCCGGCGTGAGGCTGCTCGACCCCGGGCTGCTCTCCCGCATCGACGCGCTCGCGCGGCGGTATCCGGGCCGGGTCGTGTCGCTCGTGAGCGGATACCGGCCGCAGAGCCAAGGCAGCCTGCATCAGACGGGGCGGGCGCTCGATCTGCGCATCGCGGGGGTACGCAACGACGAGCTCGCAGCCGCCTGCCGCGCGCTCGCGGACACGGGCTGCGGGTACTATCCGAACAGCTCGTTCGTGCACGTCGACGTGCGCGCGCCGGGTACGGGGAGCGTGTCCTGGATCGACGCGTCCGGGCCCGGCGAGGTGCCCCGCTACGTCACCGCGTGGCCGCTGCCGCAGGACGAGGTGCGGGCGGCGATGGAGGCCGTTTCCAGCGAGGATGTGGAGGAGGTCCTCCGGCGGGAGCGCCGCGAGAAACCCGCCGCCGCGCCGGCAGCGGTGGCGAGCGCCGCGCCGGCAGCGGTGGCGAGCGCCGTGCTGGAGAAGGCGGCGAGCGCGGTTGCTGGTGGCGTGTGGTGATGGCTCGATGCCTACGGCGTCTATGCCCCGCGGACGACCGACAACCCTGTATGGCTCTGGACTGGCGAGACGCCCAATGCGCCGGCCTATCCTGGTCACCGGCTGGATTTCTGGGAGGGATGGGCTGAGATGGGTGCCGTCGAGGAGTGCGGCGTGTGCACGTGCGGACCAGCCCTCTGCACGTTGCCGTCAAGCGTGACAGCGCACAGGTCGCTGCGCTGCGGCGACTACGGAACCCAGATCGTTTTCGATGACCAGGACGCGGACGAGGATCACGGGGGCGTGTGCCGCAAGGCTGCTCCTCCTATGCCAAGCGATGTGTTCGCCTCGGTCACCTTCGAACCGTCGGCCCTCGCTGCCGAGTGCGTCCCCTCGCGGCAGTTCGATCCGCCACCGATCTCAGGCAACTTTGCAAAGGCCTGTCCGATGGGATTAGGCAATCGCCCAGAGCATGGATGGCAAGCGTGCATCTCCCCCGAAGATGACGGCTTGTGTCCGCCAGGGTTCGATATTCGACTCGAGTTCAAGGAACGTAACCGTTCACGGATCGGATCAATAAACGCAACGATTCTGCGCACTTGCAAGATTGAGCGGGCTTATGAGGCCAATGATTGATGGGATCGTAAGTGCCCGAAATTGTTCAGGAACGCGATTCGACCCGTGAACGGTTACCCGGCGAGAAGCTCGCTCAAGCGGCGCGCCGGTCAATGCCGTCCCGCGTCTTGGTGAACACCAGCGCCTTTCCAGGCACGTCGGTAATGTCAATTGAGACGAACCGGTCCACGGCGGTCATTTGCTCAAAGACGGTGTTCTTCACTCGTCGCTTGTCTAGCCTGGATTTTCACAGCAGAAGATCGGTTAACATAAAGGCCACTGACACCGGTCAGGGGAACGCGACCTCGAGCGAAGCTCCTCCCCACCAGGGGACAGCGACGGGCGTCGCGAGCAAGCCGGACTCGAGTAGCATGGGGTTGTGAGCCCGACGAGGAAGGCGCACGTGAACGCGCTGCGGGCTGACCTCGACCCTCGCCGTCGTGTCGAGGAAGCGGCGGAAGATCTGCCGCGCCTTGGCGTGCTCGAAGCCGTGCAGGTGCTTGCCGAGCAGCCGGTAGAGGCCGGTGGCGATGACGGTCAAGGTCACGTCGAAGTCGACCTTCATGGCCACCGCGGACGACAGCGCATCGACGTGGAAGAAGTGGACCTGGTCCTCGAGGTTGTTCTCGATCAGCATGCGCCGAGCGTAGCGTTCGAGGATCGTGCGCGGCGTCGAGCGGGTGTCGTTGGTCAGCAGGACCGTGGGCTCGTCGTGACCGAGATCGCGCGCGCAGATCTGCCGGATCGGCGCTGGATAGTCCTTGCCCAGCCGGATCGTTTCGTCGAGGACCTTCGGGTTGCGAAACTTGCGGTGCGGTACATCGAGCTCCACTCGGCGCCAGGCTGCGGCCGGTGCGTTCAGCACGTGGCGCTTAAGGACATCCGTGCGGCGGCGCAGCGTGACGAAGGTGATCCCCTGGGCATCCAGGCGGCTCAGGTTCTTGTGGGTGGTGAGCTTCGAGTCGAACACGAGGTGCGGGGGCACCTTGCCGTGCGTCTTCTTCCAGAAGTCGACGAAGCGCAGGACCTCATCGCTCTCCTCTCCCTTGCGCAGGTCGGCGTTGGCGTAGCAGAGCACGTCGGTGTCGGCGTCCTGGGCGATGAAGGTGAGCACGGCCTTGTCGCGGCGGCTGCGCTTGGAAAGGTAGTGGCGCTCGACGAACTCGTCCTGCCCGAAGAAGGGAACGGCGTGAAAGTCGAGGTTGAACGACGCGCCCGCGAGCGCGAGATGAGCGCGCAGGTGATCGAGCCAGCCGCGCAGCAGTCGGACGGAGCTCGAGCGTCCCAGCCGATCGGAGTACTGCGCGAGGAAGGTCGTCTTCGGAATGACGTTGAGCCCCGCGAAGAGTGACAGGCCTTGGTCGAAGACCAGGTCCATCACGTGGCTCTTGCGCTCGATGGAAGTCAGCTTCAACGCGAGGGCCGCGAGCAGCGCGTGGGTCGCCGGGATCGCCTTCGATCCAGGCAGGGCAGCTTCGTCGGCGAGCCGCTCAAAGCCAAGCTTGACGAGCAGCGGCAGGAGCACGAACAAGCCGCCGACATGGCTCTCGAACGTCGCAGGGACGAGCTGAAAGTTGCGGACATCGGCACGGCTGGCGCGGTCGGGGCGCGTCCTGGCGGGGCGCTCGTCCTCCTTGCGACGCGGCAGCCTGGAGAAGCCTTCCTCGCGCAACACCTCGGTGACGGCCGTGGGGCTGAGCTCGATGTGCTGGCTCCGGAGCTCCTCGGCGATGTCGTAGATCGACAGGTTGCGCTTGCGCATCGCGATGATCAGGCGCCGGGCACGGGACTTCTTCGGCTGCTCGTGCGGGCCGCGCATCGGCGAGGTGAAGAAGGCACGGTCAGGATCGTGGCGGAATTGATGGCAGAGCACGCGGAACGAGCCGGGCGTGTAGCCGAAGGTCTGCGCGACCTCGGCACTCGAGCGATGCTCCACAAAGTAGGCGCGCAGCGCCTCATACTGACGGTGCCGCGCCTGGGTGGGCGCCAGGAAGAAGCGGGCGGGGTCAGTTAGTGGAGTGGGTGCGCTCATCGCGAAAAACGTGACCCACACATAAGGGATCTCGTCAAGGTAAGGAGAGCAGCGCCGAGAGGGAATGAAGCCGATTTTTGCTGGATTTCAAGGCTGTTCTGCGCTGTCAACGCATCAACTACGTCCCCCGAGGGGGAGAAGCTGACGGACGAGAAATTCGCCCATAGCGCACCCTTTTCCCTCATGGCGCCCTTGATGCCGCCGCTTGCCTGGCTCACGCCGTTCCGCGTGAAACCGCGTCTGCCGGTTACCGCGCCGGAGGGACGGCCTCATGCTGCGCCGTTAGGCGAACTATCTCGGTGAAAATCCAGGCTAGTGGGGGAATCCCGGAGTCGACGGTCGCCGGAAAAGAGATCGTCAAGGGCGGATCTCGGTGGTGCTTCTCGCCGCCTTGCCGAGGGCGGCCGCCAGAGCTCCCCTGGGCGCCACTCGTCGCTCCCTGGAGCAGATGATCCCATGACCGAGGGGCCAGCCGCCCGAGCTCTCCCTAGCGCCCCTCGGCGCGCCCACGCCGCCGACGCCGGCCGCTCCGCCCTCGCCTCGAGGAGCTCTAGAGCGGTTCGAGGTCGCCCCGAACACCACGGCAGCTCACGGTGGTGACGTCGCCCACACCACGGCAGCTCACGGTGGTGACGTCGCCCACGACAAGCGCATGTCGCCAGAGGCAAGCGGAGAGGCCTGTCCGACGGAGCTGTGGACAGATGCCCCAGGCATCGAGGAACATGGGCGACCATGAGCTATAAGCTGGGCGAGGTGCTGTACACGGGCTCGGAGACCCGCGTGATGCGCGCAACTCACGCGAGCGGCGCCGCGGTCGTTGTCAAGCTCTCCCGCGAGGAGCCGCCGGCAGGGCGAACCCTGGCAAGGCTGCGGCACGAGCACGCACTCCTCTGCTCGCTCGACGTGCCGGGGGTGATCCGGGCGGTCGGCCTCGAGCCTCACGGACAGGGGCTCTTGCTGGTGCTCGAGCCCTGGGGGGACACATCGCTGGATCGGGGGCTCTCGCAGGACCCGATGCCGATCGAGACCGCATTACGCCTCGCAGCCGCGGTGGCCCGGGCGCTGGGTCAGATCCACCGGCGCGGTGTCATCCACCGCGATGTCAAGCCCCAGAACATCCTCATCGACCGCAATTGCAGCGATGTCCGCCTGATCGACTTCGGCATCGCGACCCGGCGCGTGCACGCGATCGAGGCAGCGGAAGCAGCCCAGGGGCTCGCGGGGACGCTGGCGTACATCGCGCCCGAGCAGACGGGCCGGATGAACCGGGCCGTCGACGCGCGCGCCGACCTGTATGCGCTGGGCGCGACGCTCTACCAGATGCTCACCGGCGAGCTGCCCTACGAGTCGAGGGATGCGCTGGAGCTGATCCATGCTCACATCGCCAAGACACCGCCGCCGCCCCACACGCGCGCGCCGGCGCGGAAGATCCCCGAGGTGGTGAGCGCGATCGTGCTCAAGCTGATGGCCAACAGTCCCGAGCATCGATATCAGACAGCGGACGGCGCCGCCCATGACCTCTCGCGGGCGGCCGCGACCTGGGCGGAGACCGGGGCGGTGAGCCCGTTCGCGCTGGCGACGCGCGACTGGGACGATCGGCTCCGAAAGCCCTCGCGCCTCTTCGGCCGGGAGCGCGAGAGCGCCGCGCTCTCCGAGGCGCTCTCGACGGCGAGCCGCGGGGCGGTGGTGCTGTCTCTGGTCGCGGGCCCGTCGGGCGTCGGCAAGTCGGCCTTGGTCGAGGTGCTGCGCGACGCGGTGAGGGAGAGAGACGGGACCTTCGCGCCGGGCAAGTTCGATCAGCTGCAGCAGACGATACCCTACTCGGCGCTCTCGCAGGCGCTGCGCTCGGTGGTGCGCCGGGCGCTCGGGGCCCCAGCGGAGGAGCTCTCGCGCTGGAGGCAGGCGTGGCAGGAGGCGGCGGGGCCGAACGGGCGAATCCTGGCCGACCTGATACCCGAGCTCGTGCACCTCCTGGGAGAGCCGAAGCCGCTCGCGGAGATCGATGCGGCGGAATCGCTGCGCCGCTTCCAGCAGACGGTGCGGCGCTTCGTGCGGACGCTGGCCACGGCCGAGCACCCGCTCGTGCTCTTCCTCGACGACCTGCAGTGGGCCGATCCGGCGTCGCTGGCGCTGCTCTCGGAGCTCGTGACGGATCCGGAGGGCGGGCACCTGCTCCTCTGCGGCGCGTACCGCAGCGACGAGGTCGGGGCCTCGCACCCTTTGCATGGGGTCCGCGAGGCGGCGGAGGGAAGGGGCGTGGCGACCTCGACGCTCACGCTCGCGCCGCTCGGCGAGGGCGCGCTCGCGGCGATGGTGGCGGACATCCTCGACCGGCCCGTGGCCGAGCTGACGGCGCTCGCGGAGCTGGTGAACGAGAAGACCGGAGGAAGCCCCTTCTTTGTCTGGGAGCTGTTGAAGACGCTGCGCGATCGTCACTTGCTCGCGCGCGACCCGGTGACCGGGCAGTGGCGATGGGAGCGGCGGGAGATCGAGCGCGTCGGGATCACCGACGCTGTGGCGGCGCCGTTGACGCGCCGGCTCAAGGAGCTGTCGCCCCCGCTGCAGCGGGCGCTGCAGACGGCCGCCTGCATCGGCAGCCGGTTCGAGCCAGCGCTCGTGGCCGAGCTCGTCGGGCAGACGGACGAGGAGCTGGCCGAGACGCTCGCGGAGGCGGTGCAGGAAGGGCTGGTGCTGTCCGAAGCCGGCGGCGAGTGCGAGGAGCACCGCTTCGCCCACGATCGGGTGCAGCAGGCGGCCTACGAGATGCGCACGCCCGAAGAGCGGCTCGCCACCCACCTCGCGCTCGGGCGAGCGCTCCGGGCGCACCAGGGCGATCCGTGCACGGACGACGAGCTGTTCGCGACGCTCTACCACCGGAACCTGGCTGCGGCGCTCGTGACGGAGGCGGAGGAGAAGCGCGACCTTGCGCAGCAGAACCTGCGCGCCGGGCAGCGCGCCAAGGCGCGCGCGGCGTTCGCGGACGCGGTCTCGTTCCTCGAGGCCGGGGAGGCGCTGCTCGGCGAAGAGGGGTGGTCGGCGCACCCGGAGCTGGCCTTCGAGACGAACCTCCTCCTGGCCGATGTCCTGCTGGTCGTGGGGCGCAACGACGAAGGCATGGGGCGCTTCGAGCGCTGCCTGGAGCGAGCGCCGGGCGCGCTCGATCGGGCGCGGGTGGCCTGCGCCTGGATGCCGTGGCTCTCCACCGAAGGTCGCCAGGCCGAGAGCGTCGCGCGGGGCCTCGCGGTGCTCGCCGGGCTGGGGATCCACCTCCCGGAGGCTCCCGAGGCGGATACGGTGCTGCTCGGCGAGCTGCTCTCGGAGCTCGAGCCTCTCCTTTCGAGGATGACCCTCGCGGACTTTCGCGCTCTGCCGGTCAGCACGGGTCGCACCCACGACATCGTGGGTGCGACCCTCGTGTGCCTCGCGTGCAATGCGTCCGCTGTGCGGCCATCCCTCGCTCTCTGCTGCGCTGTGCGTCTCGTGCTGGAGACGCTGCGCCACGGGCTCGTGAAAGGCTCGCTGTACGGGCTCTCGAACACGGGCCTGTTCTTGGCATATGTGCACGGACGGCTCTCGTCCGCCCGCCTGCTGGTCGAGGCCGCGCTCGCGTGGCTCGATCGGTTCGACGCGCTGCGCGCCATCGCGAGCTGTGTCGCAGCGTCCGCCCTCCAGTACTGGTCCCCGCTGGCTCGGGCGAGGGAGCAGTTCGTGCGCGCAGGGCAGCTGGGCACGGAGGAGGGCGAGATCACCAGCAAAGAGATGGGCGCAATT
Organism: Sorangium sp. So ce1128; assembly: GCA_051717205.1. Taxonomy (GTDB): domain Bacteria; phylum Myxococcota_A; class Polyangia; order Polyangiales; family Polyangiaceae; genus Sorangium. The sequence continues at coordinate 9,570,105 of CP181432.1, read as the reverse complement.
TTCCCCTTCTACATCGATGTGCTGTCCGGAGCGCACCTCCCTTCGGTGGCTCGCGCCTCGTCCGAGCAACGACCGCGGGCTATCATCAGCGTTGAGTTTCAACGCGTCCTCGGCCTGGCGCTCTCCGCGCTCCTGCAGAGCGCGGCCGCGGGCGAGGAGAGCGACGCGCTCGGCCGTGCGCTCGACCCGCTGGTCCAGGGGCCGTGGAGCACGGCCCCCATGACCTTCGTCGCCGCCGGGATGGCGAGCTTCGCGGGGCTGCACCTCGGCGCGGACGCGTGGGCGGCGCGCACGGCCCTCGCCGCCGAGCCCCTCTGGCCCGCGAGCTGGGGTTTGCCGCCCTTGATCGCATTCACGCTCTCCCTGTGCGTCACCCTGGTGCACCAGCTACCCACGGCCTCCGCCGAGGAGCGGCCGATCTGGGAGGAGAAGCTCGCCTTCCACGCCGGGCGCCTGGGCCAGTGGGCCGAGAGCCGCCCCGAGACCTTTCTGCACATGCGCCTGCTCGTGGACGCGGGCCGGGCCCGGCTCGCGGGCGACCACGACACGGCGGCACGGCGGTACGACGAGGCCATCGAGGACGCCCGCCGGAACGGATTCATCAACGGCGAGGCGCTCGGCCTGCGCCTCGCCGGCGAGCATCGCCTGAGCCTGGACAAGGCTCGCCTGGCCCGCGCCTACCTGCGCGAGGCCCACGACGCCTACGCGCGCTGGGGCGCGCTCGGCGCCGCGGCGGCGCTCCGCGCGCGGCACCCCGACTTCTTCTCCGGCGCCGCGGCCGAGGCGAGCTCGCCGGCCGGTGCGCGCGACGGGACCATGGACTCCACGACCACGACGACCTCCGAAGGGCCGATGGACAGCCGCCTGGACGTCGCGTCGGCGCTGCGCGCGGCCCAGGCGCTGTCGAGCGACAGGGACCTCGACTCGCTGGTGGGGCGGATGCTGCGGCTCCTGGCCGAGAACGCCGGCGCCGAGCGCGCGGTGCTCTCGCTGATGCAAGGCGGCGAGCTGCACGTCAAGGCGCAGTTCACCCTCCAGCCCGAGCACGTCGAGAGCGGCTTGAACGAGCCACTCGACGGATCGACGCGCTTGCCGGCGACGCTGGTGCGGTGTGTGGCGCGCGGCAAGGAGGCGGTGGTGCTTGGGCAAGCGGGCGGCGACAGCCGCTTCGAGAACGACCCGTACCTGCGCGCGCACAGGCCCGCGTCGGTGCTGGCGGTGCCGCTCGTGCACCAGGGGCGCCTCGACGGCGTGATGTACCTGGAGCACTCGCGCGCCGAAGGTGCGTTCCCCGAGGCCCGGGCCCAGCTCATCACGCTCCTGGCCTCGCAGGCCGCGACCGCCGTGGAGAACGCGGTGCTCTATGCCGAGCTCGCGGCGTCCAACGAGCGGCTCGAGCAGCAGGTCGAGCAGCGCACGGCCGAGCTCGTGATCGCCAAGAGGGCCGCCGATGCCGCCAATCAGGCCAAGAGCGACTTTCTGGCGAGCATGAGCCACGAGCTGCGCACGCCGCTCAACGGCATCCTGGGCTATGCCCAGCTCCTGGAGCGCTCTCCGAGCCTCTCGGCCAGAGACAAGGACGACGTGCGCATCATCCACAAGTCGGGTGAGCACCTGCTGTCGCTCATCAACGACGTCCTCGACCTGGCCAGGATCGAGGCCGGCAAGCTGGAGCTCGACGTCACCGACGTCCACTTGCCCACCGTCCTCCGGACGGTGGGCGACCTGTGCCGCGTGCGCGCCAAGGACAAAGGCCTCGCGTTCACCGTCGAGCAGCTCGGCCCTCCGCTCACCTGGACGCGCGCCGACGAGAGGCGGCTGATCCAGGTGCTGCTCAACCTGCTGGGCAATGCCATCAAGTTCACCGCGAAGGGAAGCGTCCGCCTGCGCGTCCTCGTCCTTGCCGACCAGCGCCCCGAGGGTCGCACCGTGCGCTTCGAGGTCGAGGACACCGGCGCCGGGATCGCCCCCGAGCATGTGGGGCGCATCTTCGAGAGCTTCGTGCAGGTGGGAGATGGCAAGGAGCGCGCCGAAGGCACAGGGCTCGGACTGGCCATCACCCGCAGGATCGTCGAGCAGATGGGCGGGAGCACCGACGTGAGCAGCCAGCTCGGCCAGGGGAGCGTGTTCACGGTGACCCTGCGCCTGCCCGAGGTGGCTCCCCTGGCGGCGGCCGACGCGTGCTCTTCGTGGCATGAGATCTCCGGCTATGCAGGCGAGCGCCGCACGATCCTCGTCGTGGACGACAACGCCGACAACCGCGCTCTCCTGCGCGACCTGCTGCAGCCCATCGGGTTCACGCTGGTAGAGGCCGAAGGCGGCGAGGCCGCGGTCCGGCTCGCGGCCGAGCGCAGACCGTCGCTCATCATGATGGATCTGCTCATGCCGGACGTGGACGGCTACGAGGCGATACAGCGCCTGCGGCAGAGCCCCGAGCTCGCCGATGCGGTGGTCCTCGCCTCCTCGGCGAGCATCGCGCAGGGCGAGCAGCAGAGGAGCCTGAGCGCCGGATTCAACGGTTTCCTGGCCAAACCGGTGCAAGCCCAGGCGCTCTTCGACGCGCTGGAGCGCCACCTGGGCCTGGAGTGGACGCGCGTGAACGCTCGCGCGCCGGCGGGCGCCGGCGAGGCGGACCTCGCCGCGCTCACACCGCCGGACAAGCCGGATCTCCTGCGGCTCCTCGATCTGGCCGACGGAGGCCGTGTTCGTCACCTGATAGCAGAGCTCGATCGGATCGAGCCCAGCAATCCTGCGCTCAGGCCGTGGACCAGGGCCGTGCGGGCCCTGGCGCAGGGCTACCAGACCAGGAAGATACGCGAGCTGCTTCGCCTGCTGACCGGCACCGGCGGGGCGGCATCACGGTCCGTGGCGCCGCCCCGCGTCGGACACGCGGAGTGAGCGGCGGCGAACGATCGCTCGAGCGACGTGCTCGCTCCTTCGGTCCTCGACCGTGGATGAGCCGACCAAGGTGGCAAGGTGAGGCACCGGCGCGCGACAGCTCCCCGTGGTCAGGCCCTCCGATGGCGCACTGCCCTACCGCGCGCGCAGCGCATGCTCCACGCCGGCCTGCAGCGTGCCCTTGGTCACCAGCGCATTCAGGGGGAGGGAGAGCCCCACGAGCGTCTGCGCCACCTCGGAGCGGATGCCGGTGATGACCGCGCGCGTGCCGAGCAGCCCGAGCCCCCTCGCCGCGTCCACGAGCATGCTCGCGACGGTCTCGTTGACCCCCTTGACGCCGGTGATATCGATGATGAGGTACTCCGCGCTGCGCTCGGCCGCCCCGCGCAGCGCCGTCTCGACCGCTTGTCTGGCCCGCTCGACATCCATGGTCCCGACGAGGGGTATGACCAGGACGCCCTCCGCGATCGGGATGAGCGGCGCGGAGAGCTCGAGGAGCCTCTCCCGCTGGACAGCGATGATCTGCTCCTGCAGCGCCGCGCTCGCCACCTCGGCCAGCGCGCGCTGCGAGAGCTCCTGCGACAGCTGCGCGTTCGCCTCGCGCAGCTTCTCGACCGACTCGGCCAGGGCCTGCTCGGCGGCGATACGGTCCCGGACCTGCTCCGACAGCCTCTCGTTCTGCTCCTTCATGGCCCGCGTCGCGCGCCGGAGCGCGGTGTGGGTCCGCACGCGCGCGAGGAGCTCCACCCGGTCGAAGGGCTTGGTCACGTAGTCCACGGCCCCCGCCTGGAAGCCCTGGTGCTTGGAGCGCGTCTCGGCCAGCGCCGTCATGAAGATGACGGGGATGTCCCTCGTCGCCGGGTCGGCCTTGAGGCTCCTGCACGTCTCGAACCCGTCGACACCGGGCATGAGCACGTCGAGCAGGATCAGGTCCGGCTCCGTGTGTCCGATCACGGAGAACACCTCGTCTCCGTTGCTCGCGACGGTCACCTCCAGCCCTTCGGACACGAGCTCATCGGAGATCAAGTCCAGGCTGGCCGGGTCGTCGTCCACGACGAGGACAACTGCAGAGGACCTGGATTGTTGCATGGCTCTTACCTCAAACCCATTCATCAGGTGAGCGACCGCGCCGCCGCGTCGAGCTCCGCCTGGAGCAGCTGGTAGAGCCGTTTGACCTGGTAGCTCTGCGCCACCGCGCGAGCGTGCGCGATCCACGGCGCGAGCTCCGGGGATTGCTCGTCCATGCTGTGCAGCTCGTCGAGCACGCCGCGGAGCCGTCCCCCTTTGGCCAGGTCGAGCCATCGTGAGAGCGCCTCGCGCGGCGGCGGCGTGAGCGCGGTGAGCTCCGCCTCGCCCGGGAAGACGGTCGCGCGGGCTGCGCCCTGCGCTTCTCTGCGCCTGTGGGAAGGTGGATGTCCCGCGGAGCAAGCTCCAGCTTGCCGGCCTCGATCTTGGCCAGATCCAGCACGTCGTTGATGAGCGTCAGCAGGTGCTCGCCCGACCTGCGGATGATGCGCACGCCGTCCTTGTCTCTGGCCGAGAGGCTCGGAGAGCGCTCCAGGACGTGGGCATACCCCAGGATGCCGTTGAGGGGGGTGCGCAGCTCGTGGCTCATGCGGGCGAGGAAGTCGCTCTTGGCGCGATTGGCGCTGTCGGCGGCCCCCTTGGCGGCCTCTAGCTCGGCGGTGCGCTGCTTGACCTGCTGCTCCAGGCGCACGTTGGACGCCGCGAGCTCGGCGTAGAGCAGCGCGTTTTCGACCGCGGTCGCCGCCTGTGCCGTCAGCGGCGCGAGCAGCGCGAGCCGCGACTCCGGAAAGACGTTCTCCACGCGCGGCTGCTCCAGGTACATCACGCTCAGCTAGGTACAGTAAACGGTACGAGACGCCGGTGCCGGAGGCTAAAGGCTGCTGCTCACCGACATCCCACCTCTGATGGAACCAAGTGGATCGCAAAATGGGCGTTATGTCAACTACTGCGTACAATGAAGGCCGTTCGATGAATCCACGGTAGCTCACGGTGGTGACGTCGCCCACAACACGGTAGCTCACGGCGGTGATGTAACCCACGATAAGATCGGTTTACATCTTGATTTTACTTGAATTCCCTCACGCGAGCGAGATCGCATAGGGGAGATTCAGTCCACTCGACCCGTCCTGAGGCCGGAAGAACTGAATTTCATCCACAAAAACTTTAGGATTTCTACCCGCCTCGCTGGCGCTGTTCATCCTTGATTTCTTCGCCGGCGCGTGTGACGGCGAGGTGACGCAGGACCAAGGCGGAGCGAGCTCCGGCAGCGGAGGCTCCGCGGGCGGGGGCGGGCGGCGCGGGTGGGACGAGCGGATCCGGCGGTGTCTTCGACGCGGGCTCGGGGCCCGGCGTGTACTCCGCCTTCAATCTCTTGACGCACGTCCCGCGCTTCGTCTTGTTCAAGGCGGATCCGGCGCGTGACGTGTGCTTCCGCATTTGGGTCGAGATGATCGGCCCGGGGCTCCCCATCGAAGTAACCGCACCTTGGTCCGCCGGGCATGCGGAAGTGAAAATCCGAGCTTCTCCCCGGAATGCGCCGCGCTGACCGGTGTTGTCCCCGCGCACAACTGAGGCGCAGAGCGGAGCGGGCGGAGCACGCACGGGTTGCCACAGTACAGCTATGTGCATGAGCCGCTCGCATGGATCGATTCGTTGGGGCTTGAGTCGCAGCCGTTTACGCGACCCATCAGCTGGCCTTCGTTCAAGAAAGTTGCGATCGACATGGAGGAGGTGATCTCGGGGCACATGGTTGGTGGATGGAGGCTGGCACCTGGCAACAAAAAAGGTGTATTCCCGTCGCATTGGACCAAAGAGACAGTTGAGGCGGCCATCCGTCAAGCGTGCCGCAACGTTGATACGTTGGTGGACGCAAACAAGGGATTCCGTCGAGTCTTGCTTGAAGGTACCGGTAAGGGCTACAGGATTCAGTTTTGGTATAACAAGGACACGAACACGATCGAGACGGCATACCCAAAGGTTGCTGCGAAGTGTGGATAGTGGCTGCTGATGGGAGGAGTAGAGCGTTGGAATTTTTGATCGAAGCTCGGGCGCTCTCAGTCTCTAGAAGCGGGAAGGTGATAGGTGAGATCGCGATCTGCCTTCGCGATGAATGGTTCCCCGAACGGCAGTGTCGCGGTGCTTCACATCCGGCGCGAGCGCGCCGGCACCGGTGGGAGTCGCTGCCGCCTGCTGCCACGTGAGCGCCGGGAGCCGCTCCCCGGTCGCGAGCCAGCGCGAAAGCGCGGCGAGCGCCTGGTCCCACGAGACCGTGGGGTCGAGCGGCTCGACGAGCGCCAGCCCGTCTTCGCCATGGGCCTGCGCCTCGCCGCCGGCCGTCGGCGCGAGCGCCGGGGCCCGTGGGGTTCACTCCGGTGCTCGGCGCGCCGGACGACCGCGCGGTCGCCGCCGGCTTTTACGCGCGAGCCTCTTCTTCACGGGAGGGCAGCTCGGATCGCGCACCGGCACCCACGAATTCCACCGGGACGCCGGCGAGGGTGTCGCGGACCGGGCAGATCCGGCGGATGTGCGCGACGAGCGCCTGCACGTTCTCCGCCGGCGAGGGCGAGTCGACGTCGATGTGGTAGCGGATCTCGAGGAAACCTGGGCGGACCGGCGCCTTCTCCTGGAAGCCGTCCGGATCGAGGTCGCCGTCGACACGCACCCGGAAGCCACGGAGATCGACGCCGTGGGTCGGGGCGTAGAGGGACGCCAGGACCGTCAGGCACGATCCGAGCCCGCCGAGGAGCAGCTCCACTGGGTTCGGCCCCTCGTTCTTGCCGCCAAGCTCGGGCGGCTCGTCGACGATCAACCGGTGGTTGCGCAGGCGCACCTCGGCGCGCGTGCCCTCACCGCTCCACGTGGTCTCTCCGGAAAACGTCATCTTGGCCATCGGTCACCTCCGGGCAACAGCTATCCCGGAGGCACGGGAGCGGCGTGCGCCACGGTCCACGTGCCGCGTCCCGCAGCGAATCCCTTCGCCCGCCCTGAAGATGGTCCTGCATTGGCCCGTAACCGTTGATCGGATGAGGAATCGGGTCAATGCCCAAAACACAAGAAGTCGCACCGGCGTCTTGACCACGGCCGTCTCCGGCAGCGCGTCCTGCAGGCGCTCGGCGACGCTGCCGCTCGGGTAGAGGAGGCTGCCGGGCAAGCCGTTCTGGTCGCGCAGCGTCGCGTTGGAGACGTCGATCAAGATCTTCCCCTTCAGCTCCTCTCGGAGGGCACCGAGCCGCTCGACGCTCGTCTCTCCGGGGGTGGCGTTGATGACGATCGCGGCCCGGCGCGCGGTCTCCGCGTGATCCCTGAGCTCGACGCGCGCTCCAGACCACTTCTCCGCTGCCTGCGCGGGCTCTCTGGTGCCGATCGCTGGAGTGGCCGGCGCCTGCGAGCTTGTTGGCCAGGACCGTTGCGACCCGGCCCGAGCCTCCAATGTTCTTCACGATGCGATCCATGGTTCGGATCTCTCTCTTCTGCCTCTTCAACGAACGGTCTACAGGACGTCGACCGCGCCCGCGTGGAGCTGCGGCGCTGTCCAGTCCACTTCGGATCGTTCTGCTGTGGCATCAGCGCCACGAGAGCGACAAGGCGCACGCGTGGCTGCGCGGGCAGACGCGCGAGAACCTCCAGGCCATCTGTCGTGGAGAGACATAGCGCCGGAGGGTCAGACCGCTCGACAGGCCTCTCAACACCGCCCGCGATGGCCGGCGGGCGCTGTGCACGGGCCGCGCTCCTCGATCCTGCGGCGCAGCGCCGCGCCCCGGTCGCAGAGCTCATGGAGCAGTCCCCGGAGGTCCCTCCTGCGCTTTTGCTCCGATCAAGACACGCAGATCATCACCGTAGCGCGGATCGTCGCCGCCCTTGCAGGTGAGCGGGTTGGTCGGAATGTGGTCCACGCTTGCGCCCACGACCGCACGATACATCCCGCTCGCGTCGATATCCCCCTCGTGACCGTCGAGGATCGACGCGGCCGGAACGTCGTCGACCCAGAAGAGCACCCGTGATCTGCGGAGGCTCAAGCATTGGTCCTGGATCGCCACGGGGCATCCTTCCTCCGTGCCGAGCATCATCCCGATCGGCGAGAAATAGCCGTCACCCGCAGATGTCGGCGGGTTGCTAGCTCGAAAGCCCCCCGCGAGAAGCGCGCCCGTGACCTCGGAGCCGGCGCGCACCTCGAACCATTCATCGTTTCCGGTGAACTCCATGTCGTACCGCGCCGCCCGCAGGAACACGGGACCGATCGAGGGAATGGCACCGGCAATGCGGGAGTCGGCGATGGTAAGCGTCAGGCTGTGCTCGGCGCCGTCTCCGTCCGTGCAGCGAAGGTCGCGTGACGTCGGGGTGGCCGCCTCCACCTGGCAGGGCGCGGCGACGTTGTACAGAAAGGCACCGATCGGGTCGCCCCGCCAGTCCCCGATCGTGAGCTCGAAATCCGCCGATAGTCCGGCCTGTCGGGGCTCGCAAGCGGACGTCGGCGCCGGGCTCGTCGGGTCGTCGCTGTCGTCCGTGATGACGGGTTGCGACGTCTCGACGGGACCACACGCGAATGCCATGCAGAGGGGGACGAGAGACATGAATGCGAGAGGAGAAAAGGAGGTGCGCCTCATGCGGCGGCGTGCACGCAACCCGTGTACCAGTGCGGACACGGACAAGATCACTGCCTCTGGTGCCGATCACCTCCGCGAAGTGGCCCAAGCTGTGATGAGGTGAGACGGAATGTGCCATGCCCCTCGCGGGCGGACGACGGCGTGACGTACCTCGGCCGAGCCGAGGATGGCGCGCAGATCGGCGAGGGCCTCGGACCAGCGTGGTGTGGGCAATATCACTCGGCCCGGAGCCAGAGCTCGTCGGGCTCGAAGAGCTGGCGCGTCGGGCGGCGTGATCCATGCAGACGATCCGCAGGCGTCTCGGCCTGGAGCTGGAAGAGTGCCGGGCAGGGACGATGGACTGCGGCGGCGGCTGCCTCTGCAAGGAAGGCAGGTGCGCGGCCCGCCTCGTGAGCGTTCCGATGCCCTGAGGAGCGGCCTGCGAGGGCGTCCCGCCGCATCGCTGCGGTGATCGAGCCCTCGCAGGTAGGCGGTTGTTCAGCGCGCGGAAGAGCGCGTCACCAGGCGCCGTCCCACCAGGTGTGGGTGAGGTTGTTGTCCGTGCCCCGCGCGAACACGTCGATTCGCCCGCTCCCCCAGCTCACCGCGTCCGGCGCCGCCGTGAGATTGCCGCCCAGCCATTCCCAGCCCGACCAGTCCCCCTGATAGGCGATGTGCCAGAGCGCGTTGTCCGCGCCCCGCGCGAACACGTCCAGCCGGCCGGACCCCCAGGACGACACCCCGGGCGCGGAGGTCAGGACGCCGCCGAGCGACTCCCAACCCGACCAGCCCCCCTGGTAGCCGATGTGCCAGAGCCCGCTGTCCGTGCCCCGCGCGAACACGTCGATTCGCCCGCTCCCCCAGCGAAATCTGCACGTCCGGATCCGTGGGGGCCCCGGGAAGGCGACGACCCGGGGCTACCCGACCGCACTGGCTCGCCCTCGTTCAGGATGACTGGACATCGGCGTTCGCCTGCGCACTGACCGAAGCGTCCTCGCCTGCGCGCTGATCCCGCGGGCGCGCCACCTGTAGACCGTCTTGGCGGGCCCGGAGGAGGCCGCTCGGAGCCTGCCCGGCGAGGCGAGTCCGGTGCAGTATCAAGCGAGAAATGCGTCAGACGAGGCACATCGGCGCGCGCACAGGCTCGCCGCCGCCGGGACGGACGAACGCCTTACGCCGTCGGGCTATCTTTTCCCCTCCGAGGCGCTGATTCGTGGCGATTTCCAACGGTTGACGCCGTGCGGCTGGCGGAAGTACCGTCCAAGCATGCGTTTCGTGGGGCAATCAGTATGGATTTGCCTGATACTTGGCGTCGCGATCGGTTTTCCTAGCTCGGTCCGCGCGGAGGAGCCCTATCCGGGACCCGGAAAAAGTGACGGCTCGACGGTAAAGGACCACCTTCGCCGCGCCGAGCGCGCTCGTGCACGGGGACGGTGGGCCGAAGCCGTTGCTGCCTACAAGGCGGCCTTCGAGGCAACCGCCCCGACGTCCGCCACGAAGAGCGAACGCGCCGAGATCGCCGGAGAGCTCGGGCTCTGTGAGCTCGCGCTTCGCAAGTACCGTGACGCGGCGGAGCACCTGGCGTGGAGCCTTGAACAGGGCCTCGATCAGTACGACGCGCTGTCTTCTGCGCAGTATGAGCGATTCTCGGAGGGTCTGCGCAAGGCAGCGCCGTTCGTCGGGACGCTCATCGTGGCGGTGGATCCGCCGGACGCCGAGGTGATCGTCGACGGCACGCCCCGCGGCCGGACCGCGCGAACCCACAGGTTGTTCCTCGATCCGGGCCGGCACGTGGTGCGGGCCCGAGCGACGGGCCGGAAAGAAACGCTGCACGTGATACGGGCCGTGGCGGGCGGGGAGCACGAGATCGCGACGGTGCTGCCGCGCGCGGCGGCGAGCGGCGCCAAGAAGACCGCTCCGGCAAAGCCGAAGCCCGCGAGCACTGCGCCCGCTGCGCGCGCCGAGGCTCCGACGGTTCGGGCCGTGCGGGCGCCGGCGCCTATACGACGAGATGCAGCGAGGGGAGCGACGGCGTGAAGGGCGCCGACCGTGGTCGCGCCGCTGGCGCGGTGGGCGCGGGCTACCTCACGGAAGACGGTTGGATCGGCATCCGCGGCGAGGACGGGAAGAAGGGCGGGGTCGGCCAAGGCGGGGGTGGCGGCGGGGGCAGCAAATCGCGTGGTCCGATGACCGCGTGTCCAGCGAACCGCCCGAAAGCAATTCTAACGGACATGGCTTCCGGTCCAATGATCACGGTCGCAGGAAGGATTCTTCCGGAGACCGCGGAACGGCTCGAGCGCATTCGCGTCGCGCTCGCCCGGCGTAGGCCCGGCGAGGCGGTGAAGCTTGCGGACGCGCTCCGCGTCGTGCTCGAATGCGGACTTCCTGTCGCAGAACGAGAGCTTGACATTTCGACGGAGCTACCAGGGAGCTCGCCCCCAGCTCCTACAGCGAACGAGCGTCGTTCCAGGCGTTCGGCGAGCCGCGCTGACGTCCTCCGTTCCTTCAGCGTTTCCTTCCCCGCCATGCGCGTTGGTAAGATCAATCCGTCGGGCGTCCACCGGACTCCTGGCTATCACCACGTCACGATCGTCGAGGCGGGCCGGCTGGCCTTCCTCGCCGGCCAGTGCCCCCTCGATCCCGACGGCGACCTGGTCGGCGCGGGCGACCACCTCGCGCAGGCCGACCAGGTTGCAGCGAACGCCCTGACCGTCCTGGCCGCGGTCGGGGCGCAGCCCGCCGACGTGGTGCGCTCGGTGATCTACGTGGTCAGCGACGACAACGAGGTGCTGGGCGCGGTGTGGCGGCGACTGAACGACTCGGCGCTCGGCCCGGCCTTCGGTTCGGCCAGCACCCTGCTCGGGGTCGCTTCGCTCGGCTTCACCGGTCAGCTGGTCGAGGTGGATCTGACCGCCGCCCTCCCCGATTGATCCACGTCCGCAGGGAGGCTCTTCTCAACGCGCACGCGGAACACGCTCGCATCGGGCCCTGCCAGGCTATCCGGAGGCGCGCCGGATATTGCCGGGCGATCTCGAGCGCGGGCGCAGACCGCTCTTCGCCGCCCGCTTCGGCTTCGGCGCGCCCGCCCGCGGGAGGAGATCCCCCCGTCCCCACGCCGTCACCGCGTCGATGAAGGCGCGGACCTGCGGCGGCATGAACTCCCGCTCCGCGTAGATCACCGCGATGTGCGAGTCCGCCTGGATCGCGCCTGGCAGCACGTGCACGAGGGCGCCGCTCTCGAGGTGCGGGCGCACGACCCGCTCCGGCACGAGCGCGATGCCGAGGCCCTGGAGCGCGGCGTCGCAGAGCAGGAACATGTCGTTCGTGAAGAGCGCGCCCTTGACCTGGAGCTTGCCGCCGGAGGACGGCCAGTGCGTCTGCGGCAGCTCCCCCCGGGCGAAGCCCATGAGGCAGCGGTGGCTCCGCAGGTCGCGGCGCGTGCGCGGCGCGCCGCGGGCCTCGAGGTACGCGGGCGAGGCGACCGCGAGGAGCGGCATGCGCACCAGCGTCCGGGCGACGAGGCCGGGCTCGAGCGCGGTGCTCGCGCGGAGCGCGACGTCGTAGCCGCCGCGCTGGAGGTCGACGTACTGGGTCGAGCTGTGGACGTGCAGGCGGACCTCGGGGTAACGCCGCGCAAAATCGCAGAGCATCGCGCTGAAGCTCTCGCCCATCATCGGCGGCACCGAGACGCGCAGCTCGCCGCGCACGGCGTCGTCGGCCTTGCGCACGCTCGCCTCGGCCTGGTGGACGGCGTCGAGCACGATGCGGGCGTGGCGGTAGAGCGCCTCGCCCGCGTCGGTGAGGGCGAGGCTGCGCGTCGTCCGGCGGAGCAAGCGCACCCCGAGCCGCTCCTCCAGCCGCGCGAGGCGGCGGCTGATGGTGGCGCGAGGGATGCCGAGCTCGGCGGCGGCGCGGGACAGGGATCGGGCCTCCACGGTCTTCGAGAAGGCGAGGAGCTCGGAGGTCTCGAGGGGTTCGTCCATTTGGATCAAAACCTGGCAGGTGCTTCCAACTGTTGATGCATTGTTACAGGCGCGTCCACGGCCCAGAATGCTCGCTCATGAACGACAAGGCACGCACCATCGGTTACTGGATCTCGACGGGTCTCCTCGGCCTCGCCTTCGCCGCAGGCGGGCTCGCCGATCTCGCTGGCTCCCCCCAGGTCCTCGAGGGCATGGCGCACCTCGGCTACCCGCCCTACTTCGCCACCATCCTCGGCGTCTGGAAGGTCCTCGGCGCCGTGGCCCTCCTCGCCCCGCGCTTCCCGCGCCTCAAGGAGTGGGCGTACGCCGGCATCTTCTTCGATCTCACCGGCGCCGCCGCCTCGCACGCCGCCGTGGGCGACGCCGCCGGCCAGGTGATGACGCCCCTCGTCCTCGTCACCGTCGCCGCCGCCTCCTGGGCGCTGCGCCCCGAGAGCCGCAGGCTCGCGAGCGCTCCGAAGCGCGAGGCCGGGGCCCACGTCGGCGAGCCCGCGCTCGCGACCTGACACGGGATCTCACGGAACGACTCGCCCCACCTCGACCACGTACGACGGAGCAAGCCTCATGAGCGACCAACTCCTCCAGCAGATCCTCCTCGAAGCCCGCACCCACAACGGCTGGCTCGCCGAGCCCATAGACGACGCGACCCTGCGCCGCCTCTACGAGGCCCTGCGCCTCGGGCCGACGGGGGCCAACAGCGTGCCGGCGCGGATCGTCTTCGTGAAGAGCCCTGAGGCCAAGGAGCGCCTGCGCCCCTGCCTCGCGCCGGGCAACGTCGAGAAGACCATGAGCGCGCCGGTCACCGCGATCATCGCCTACGACACGCGCTTTCACGAGAAGATGCCGAAGCTCTTCCCGGCGCGCCCGACGATGGGCGAGACCCTGGCCGGGATGCCGCCGGAGCAGCGCGACTTCTTTCTCCTACAGAACGCCTCGCTCCAGGCCGGCTACCTGATCCTCGCGGCCCGCGCGCTCGGGCTCGACTGCGGGCCGATGGCCGGCTTCGACCGGGAGAAGGCCGACGCCGCGTTCTTCGCCGACGTGCCGTGGAAATCGATCCTCCTCATCAACCTGGGCCACGGCGACCCGGCGAAGCTCTACCCGCGCAACCCCCGCCTCGGTTTTGAAGAGGCCTGCCGCATCGCGTAGCGATCGGCGTGGAATCGACGACCTCGATCACCGCGCCCGCACCGTCGGCCTGCTCCACGAGCTCGCGGGCGAGGAGGGCCTCGGCTGGAACGCGCGCCTCCTCATGATCCACGCCTCGATGACGAGCGAGGGCAAGCGCGGCTTTCCGCCGCCCGTCGCGCGCTACCTCGCGGCGCGCTACGGCTACTCCCCGGCGTTCGATCTCGACCGCGTGCGCGCCCGCATCGTCACCGCGCTCTCCGCCCTCGCCGCCCGACTCGACGGAGGCCGCGACTACCTCGACGGCGACCGCCCGAACGCGCTCGACGTCTACGCCGCCACCCGCACGGCCACGATGGCGCCCATGAGGCACTCCTGGAGCACGTCGTCCCGAGCGCGCGCGGGCACGCCGAACCCGGCCAGCATGGCGCGCAGGAGATCGCTCTCGGCGAGGATCGCCTCCGGCGGGATCTGGGTCGGGTCCATGCCCTTCGAACCGGTGCGATCCGGGTTCACGTCTCTCGAAAACCTCGGCGAATGTGACGAATCGCGACGGTTCGACCCCACGGAATCGTTCCGTGCCATCCTCGCCTGCCGACGGCGGAGCTCCCCCGACGTGTCCGGTCGCACGGCCACGGTCGGTAGGTGCGAAAACCAGCAGGGACGACGTTGCGGACGCCACGTTCCCCTGATGCCTTATACTCCTCCCGCCTCCGCTCCCGTCAGGGCATCGGGTACACGAGCGAGAGCCCGGCGACGCACATCTCGTCGAACGTATTCCCCTCGCCGTAGGCCACGTCGATCGTCGAGATCATATTCGCCTCCTTGAGCGCCTTGACCACGTACGGGTTCTCCGTCGAGTTATTGTACGTGCACCGGATCTGGAGCACATCGCCCGGCTCGAGCGTCGGGAGCGTCTCGATGGGCGCGTCGTACGAGTACGAGCGCTGCCAGCCGAACTCCCACTTCGGCGCGTGCGCCAGGCACTCCTCCTTGGGTTGATCGGGTGAGCCGTTCGCCCGCGTGACCGTCACCTTCTCGTCGAAGCCCAGGTAGTGCATGTGCAGAAAGTCGCCATAGATGCGCGTGCCCGGCGGGAACGGCATCTCTCGCGGTAGGGGCGAGTCCGGGGCCGGGACCGTGAACAGCTGCGTCTCCACGTGGTTCTTGCTGTCCGCGGGGATCAGGAACTCGATGCCGTTCTTGTCGCCCGGACCCGGTAGCAGCCCGACGCCAAACTGGCCGACCGGAAAATCGTAGTTGCCGATCAGGTGGTACAGGAAGCCGTACTTCGGCTTCTCTTTGGTGAGCCTGAGCTGGATGTGCGTCAGGTCCGGGTCGGCCGTCGTGCCGGCGGGGTGGTAGTGGATCTGCATCACGACGAGCGACCCCTTCGGGATCAGCTGACCCACCCCCTCGGGCAGATCGACCGGGTCGGTGCCGGGAGCCCAGGCTGTGAGCATCTGGAGCGAATCAATGTCCACGCCATTCGGGACCTCGCCGGCGCCACACGGATAGCTCCCGTCGGGGCCGGCCAGGCTCGCGGACTTCCCCTCTGGATCGACGGCGATTATCCCATGGTGAACGACCTTGTGGTTGCCGGGCACCATCTGTAGACCATTTAGGTACTGGTCCTCGGTGAGCCCGGGATCGATGATGAAGCAGCGGAACTCGTCCTGCTCACCGGAGGTGACGTAGGGCTCGTTCGGATGAACCTCGAGGGTCATGCCCGGCAGGTCGGGGCTCTTCGGCACGAACGAGGCGGGCGCGTCCTTCGGATCACCCTTGGGGGTGCCGGCCTTGCTCCAGGCCTCCAGCGTGCTGATCTCCTCGTCGGAGAGGCGGATGTCGCCCTTCCACGCGTGACGGGTCGAGCACTCGTCCGTGTCACGCACGGCGAAGGGCGGCATCGTGCCCGCCTTGGTCGTCTGGACCAGATGACGGACGCCTTGGACGCCGCGCGACAGAGACTTGCGGCCCCTATCCTCGCCAAGTGGAGTGAGGAAGACTTCAGCGACCTGGTGCGCCTGATGCGCCGGTTCGTGGACGACTTGATGGCGCCGTCAAGCGGAACGGACAAGACCTGAGGGGCAGACCACGCTCCTCCTCGACGGGGTGTCGCTTGGGAGAGGACACCAGTGGCGGCCAGCCGCGCCGGCCGGGTGCTCTGGAACGGGTGGCCGGGTGGTGGCGGAATGGGCGGCCGAGTCGAGCGGAATACGCAGTCTCGGCCCGGTGATTGAGCCCCCCACATCGTCGCCGAGGCCGACGTGTGCCGCGAGGACGACGCGCGAGGTTCGGGCGCTCGCTCGGGTGATGTTGCCTTCGCCAACGCGAGCGGGAGGAGGGCAAAGGAGGGGCTTTCGTTGCAGGATCGGCCTTGCTTGTCCTAGAGTCCTCAGGGGGCGGGCCGATGGCGGTGCCGTGACACCTCGCGAGGACCCTTTGTCGGTGTCGAGGGTGGATGTGTTTCAGGAGAAGGTTCGCAAGCGGGGGCCGAGGCCATGGCGAGGTGACGGAGAGCTTCATGGCCTACCGGAACTGCGGCATAGGCGTTGAGCTCTAGGGGCCGCTCCCTCGAGCCCGTTCTTGTATTCGCGCACCGCGGCGGCTCGCCGACGTCGAGCGTCGGGCGCTCGCGATGCTCCTTGCTGTCTCGACGAGTGAACGCACGACGTGCATCGTGGCCACGTCGTGATCGCGCCGGCCATGCCACGCGACACCGACCTCGAACGACGGGACTGCGACCGGCGGTTCGCGCGTGATCAAGCTCGGGTACGGACCGGTCGCCAGGAGACCTTCGGGCACAAGGGCCGTGAGATCGCTGTCGGCAAGAAGAGACGGCACGGCAAGGAAGCTCGGTACGACCATCGCCACGCGGCGCGTCTTGCCTTGCGAGGCAAGCACGGCGTCGAGCGAACCGGCGGTCTGGCCGCGCCCGGACACAACGATGTGCGGGTACCGAAGCCACTCTTCGAACGAGAACCTGCGCCTCGCCGGGTGATTCCGACGCATCGCGACCACGTATCGCTGGGAGAAGGCCGGCTCCCAGCGAAGCGCGGTGGCTCCCTGGGCGAGGACGGTGACGACGAGGTCGAGCCCGCCGTCGGAAACCTGGGCAAGCGCCTCATCCGCTCCTGCCCACGGCGTGGCGATGAGGTCGAGACCGGGAGCGGACTGGCGCAATGTCGCCATCAGGCGCGGCCCGAGCAGTGCGATCCCGTAGTCGACGATCGACCAGCGGATCGTTTGCGAGAGCGTGGCCAGATCGGCGCGCGGCGCGACCACCTTTGCGACGCTGGCCAACGCCCGTTCGAGTTGCGGTCTCAGCGCCTGCGCGAGCGGGGTCGGCACCATCGCTCCTCGGGAGCGCTCGAGGATTGCATCACCGAAGAGCGCGCGGAGTCGCTCGAGCGCGTTGCTTGTGGCGGACTGCGAAAGGCCCACGAGCTTCCCTGCCCGGGTCACGTGCCTCTCGGCGAGCAGCGCGTCCAGTACGACGAGCAGGTTCAGGTCGATGGATCGGAGGCGATGGGTCTGGTCCATGAGGCACCATGTATAACATCCATTCGACGAATGATGGTCGGATGACCAAGATGAGTCTCGTCGCCGGTCTGGCGGCAGAAGGAGTCCTCGCATGGCGGTGGCAAACGAAGATGCGGCGTTCACGGGTCGGGGAGTAGCAGCAGAGACGCCGGGCGGGGCCGACGCGCGTGGGGCGTTCGCGGCCCGGATCGTGGTCACTGTGTCCGCCGTCGTCACGATGGTCGGGGCCTACCTCGCGGACTTCAACGTGACGCACATCTACAACCCCACGTGGCCCCCGCACGCGAAGTTTCACAACGCCCAAACGATGCTGCTGGCCACGGCGCTCGGAGCGTGCGCCCTGGTCCACGCGTGGCGGCGGGACCCGACGGGCACGCACCTGCGCACGGGGATCCTGTTTGCATCGCTCTACTGGCTCACCAACGCCGGGAGCATCACGTTTCCAGGCACGGACTGGACGGATCCGGATCGCGCAGGCACGGGTCTATTGCTGGGTCTTCCGATGGCGGCGGTGATCGGTGCCGTGCAACTCGGGCTCCTCGGCGTGGCGCTCGTCATCTCACGCCCGCGCCGTCGCGCGAGGTGATCTCCGCGGCTCGCCCGGCGCGCAATGACCTGCGACCAATCTGTCGCAACTCAGCAAAGGAACGTACTCATGATTCTCGTGACCGGAGCTACCGGGACCATTGGCAGCGAAGTGGTGAAGCAGTTGCTCGAGGCGGGCGCGCCGGTGCGCGTCCTCGCGCGAAACCCCTCGAAGGCCGCGGCGAAGCTCGGCGCCGGCGTGGCAATCGTCCTCGGCGACCTCGGCGCGCCCGAGACCCTCGACGCCGCGTTCGCGGACGTCGACAAGGCCTTCGTGCTGTCCGCGGGACCTGATCTGGCGAGCCTCGAAGCCAACGCTGTGAGCGCGGCGAAGAAGGCGGGCGTGGGGCACATCGTCTTGCTCTCGGTGTTCGGGGCCGAGTCCGCGCCGGGCCTCCAGAACGCCCGCCGGCACCGCGAGAGCGAGAAGAACCTCGCGGCCTCGGGGCTCGCCTGGACCTTCGTCCGGCCGGGGGCCTTCGCCTCCAATGCGTTCGGCTGGGCCCCCTCGATCAAGGCGCAGGGCGAGGTCTATGCGCCGATGGGCGAGGGCAAGAACGCGCCGATCGATCCGCGCGATGTCGCTGCCGTCGCCGTTACGGCGCTGACGTCGCCGGGCCATGACGGCAAGGCGTACGGCATCACCGGCCCCGAGGCGCTCAGCATGCGCGAGCAGGTCGCCAAGATCGCCGCCGCCATCGACCGGCCGCTGCGCTTCGTCGACGTCCCCTCGGCAGCCGCGCGCGACGGCATGCTCAAGGCCGCGATGCCCCCGGGCATGGTCGACGCCATCCTCGAGTACATGGCCCACGTCCGGGCCGGGGAAGCCGCGACCACGACCACCACCGTCGCCGACGTGCTCGGCCGCCCGGCGCGCACCTTCGACGCGTGGATCCACGATCACGTCGCCGCCTTCCGCTGATCGCCGCCGAAGACTTGGCGCGGAGCCGCCGCTCGCCGTCGCCGCGCCTTCGCGGAGCGCACTGGACCCGGCGTGAGCGGGTTCTCCATGCCCGAGGTAGCTCTCGAAGGCCTCTGTCACATCGCGTGGCAGCGGCGCGCTGCAGGTGGCTTTGAGAATGGGCGCGGACGAGGCGGTGCAGGACGGTGTCGTGAGGGCTCGTTGCAGGATCGGCCTTGCTTGTCCTAGAGTCTCGGCAAGCGGATAGGAAACCATAGAACTCTCGCCCGTGTCAAGCCCCGCGGGAACGGCGCCGGGCGAGCCGTCGTTCGCGTTCGCCGCATCAGACACCCGCTCGCCCCGTCGCAGGGCCCGCGCGCCGTGCATTGGGTGCAGCTCTGGCTCGACGACCTCGACGTGCGTTCGCCATGACGGGCTCGGGCCGGGTGCCCACCTACGCCGCGTCGAACCCGAACGCCATCGGTTCCCACGTTGGATCGCGCGCGGGTGCTGCCGTTCGGGGCTGCGAGGGCAAGTCGGAGTACCTCGCGAGAGCCACCGTTTCTTGGCGCCCTTTTCGTCATGGCGGTTCGCTTCCCAGCCCGACCTCCCGCAGCAGAGCTAGAACACCGATCACGTTGAAACCCGGAGAATTTTCACAGGGAGGCGGGGAGGCGGGGAGGAAGAAAAAAAATGAATCTCTCCCTCTTGCCGTCTCTCGCTCCCCGCCTCCCCGCCTCCCTGTGAAATTCCTGCTTTTTCTCGTGGTTTCAACCCGTTTGTCGCTCTAGGACGAAGGACGGGGGACGAACCGTTACGATCCGTCGCGCCAGCCGCGTTGCCGGCGAGCGCCGGCGGGTGTTGCCGCTCAGCCATGACCATGGGCGCTCGGCCGGTGTAGCCTCAGGGCCCCGCGGCAGCCACGCGGTCCTCCTCGACCCGGCGCAGGCAGGCCTCCCGGCTGGCCCTGGCGGCGGCCTCGGACACGCGCAGGAGATCCATCCTCCGGTCACGCGGTGGACCCCGGCGAGATGAACACGCGGATGCACGCCGAGGCCATCCCGACGCCGATCCGAGCACGCTGGCCGACCCCGCGGACGTGGCGAGGCGCATCGTCGCGCTCATCGCCCGCGCCGGCCGCGCCGGCGAGGTGCCGAGCGGCGCGCGCGCCCTGGCCGCGCGCCTCCCGGAGGCGCCATGAGCCCCGCCGCCTGGCCTCGCGAAAGCCCCCTGGAGGAGCGGCTCCTCCACGTGGATCCGCGCCTCGGGCGCCTGCGCGACGCGCGCATCGCGGATCTGCCCGCGCTCCTCGAGCCGGGCGATCTCCTGGTCGTCAACGACGGCGCCACGCTGCCGGCCTCGCTCCAGGGCGCGACCGGGCGCGGCGCGGCGGTGGAGGTGCGCCTCATCGGCGAGCTGTCCGAGGGGCGCTACGCGGCGCTGCTGTTCGGCGCCGGCTCCTTTCGCACGCGCACCGAGGATTGCCCGGCGCCGCCCGCCCTCGGCCCGGGCGAGGGGGTGACGTTCGGCGACGATCTGTCGGCCACCATGCCTCCTCATGCAAGCAACCAGACATCCTCCAGATGGTGGGCTATGGACAGGAGGTGGGCCGTGGAACAGGCGGTACGGGCGGTGAACGCTTCCCCAAGGGAAGCTCCACGACAAACGTTGCACCTGCGTTTGGCTTGCTGTCCACCCGGATGGAGCCGCCATGCGAGGTGACGATCCAGTGTACCAGACATAGCCCGAGGCCGAGGCCGCCGAAATGCCGCGCCGAGACCGCGCGCTCGAAGCGGTTGAAGATCCTGGCCTGATCTTCCTCTGCTATCCCGATTCCGTGATCTCGGACGGTGATCAACGCCGACTCGGCCTGCCTGCGCACGCCCACGTGAATGGGCCGACACATGCCGTACTTCATCGCGTTCGACAAGAGGTTGCGCAGGACCTGCTCCAAGCGGGAGCTATCCCAGTGCCCCACCACCGGCTCGTCCGTCTCGATCTGTATCCGGCAACCGGCAGCCACAAGCTGTGGCTCCATCCGCTCGACCACCTCGCGGGTCAGGGAGGCCAGATCGAAAAGCTCGCGCGCGAGCGTCAGCCGCCCCGTGTGCAGCTGCGAGACATCGAGCAGCTCGTCCACCAGCTGACCGAGCCGAGCGATCTGCCGGTTGAGGAACTGGAGCATCCTCTCGAACCGCGGGACGAGGTCGGCGGGGGGGTGGCGGTTCAGCTGCCGCGCGATGAGCTGCGTCTGCAGCTGAAGCGTGGTCAGCGGGGTCCTGAGCTCATGGGAGGCGATCAAGAGGAATTCATCCCGCCGTTGGATCGCCTCTTGCGCTCTCGCGTACAGCCGCTGGTTGTCGAGGGCGAGCGCCGCGCGGCGCCCCAGCTCCTCGGCCAGCGCCAAGTCGGCGGGTGCGTAACGGCGCTCGGGCGCCGTCGCCAGAAGGAAGATCACCCCGAGGCACCGATCGCGCGCGAGCAGCGGCACCCGGAGGTACGAGTGGATATTGCGCTGTTGCAAGAGGGGCGTGGCACGGGCATCCCTGATCTCGGGCTCGGCCGGCATCGCCGTTGGGGGCCAGGTCAGCGCCTCGCGCAGGGCTTCGAGCTCCTCGGGGGGCACCCCCGCGGCGGCGGCGTGGCGAGACGCATCGTCCTCGAAGAAGACCTCGACGATGCACTGGTCGGAGAGCTCGGGCACTGCGAGATCGGCCACGCTCTCGAAGGTCGCGTCGTAGCCCAGCATCATCAGCTTGCGGCTCGCCTCGGCCAGGAAGCGCTGGGCCCGCTCGGCCTGCTTGCGCTCGGTGATGTCGGTAGAGATGCCGCAGAGCATGCGGGGCATTGGGGCGTCGCCGAGGGGGAACTTGACTGACAGGAAGGTGCGCGGCCCATCGGAGAACGGCACCTCCTCCTCCCATTCCATCGGCATACCCGCCTCCAGCACCTTCCGGTCGTGATCACGGATGATCTCCGCGACCGGAGCAGGGAGGATCTCCGCGTCGGTCTTTCCGAGGAGACGCTCGCTCGGAACGCGGAGCAGGTTGCCCACATGCCGATTGGCGAGCAGGAAGCGGCCTTCGGGGTCCTTGAGGTAGATGGCCGTCGCCGAGTTGTCGATGATGGCCTTGAGCGCCTGCTCGGCCCGCCGCCGCTCGGTATTCTCCTCCTCGAGATCGGAATAGAGCATGGCGTTCTCGATCGAGATCGCCGATTGCGAGGCGAGCAGCTCGATCACGCTGAGCCGCCCGGCGGTGAACGCTCCGGTGACGAGGCTATTCTCCAAGTAGAGCATGCCGAGCAGCCGGGTCTGTCGCACGATGGGGAGGCACAGCAACGACCTCGGCCGCCTGCGCGTGAAGTACTCGTCCTCCAAGAACGGGTGCCGGGCGGTGGCGTCATCGAGCAGCACGCGCTCGCGGCTCCGGCGAACATAGTTGAGGATCGACTGCGGCAGCGCCGCCGTCGATTGCTCGCCCGCATCGAGCAATTGCGCCGTCCCGCCCCGCGCCTCGATCGCCGCCGCGGCCGACAGACGCTCGTCTCGGACCAAAAGCACATACCCTTCGTCGGCGCCCGCGTGCTCGATCACGATGCGCAGCAGGGTCTCGAGCAGGCGCGGCACCTTGAGCTCCCCGGAGATGCACTGCGAGGCCTTGACCACCGACAAGACGTCGAACTGCTCGGCCCGCACCGCGAAGGTGACGGTGGGGGCGATGGGCTTGCGCTCCACGAGGTGGGGGAAGCGCTGGTCGAGCTGCTCCACCTTGGCGTGGGCCCCCCAGCGGAAGTAGCCGGCGCGGGCCTTTTGCAGGTAGGCGTCGGCGGGAATGGAAAGGCCACGGCTGCGGTAGAACCCCGCGGCGAGCTCGCAGGCGATGGCCTCGTACTGGACGAAGCCGTGCTCCCGCGCCGACGAGACGGCCTGCTCGTAGAGCCGGCTCGCCTCCGCCTCCTGCCCCCGGAGCCGGGCGATCTCGGCGCGGACGAGGGCGTGCTTGTGGAGGAAGTTTTCGGGGCAGCTCGAAGCCCACACGCCGAGCTGCCTCTCGCCGGCCACGAGCCCGTCGGGGAGCTCTCGCGGCGGCGACGCCTCGCCGCCGAGGGCGGCGAGCGCGAGAGCGCTATAGAAGACGTAATCGACGAGCAACGGGGTCATACTGATCTTCGAGCGCGGCTCGGCGCTCGCGCAGGTCGTCGCCGCGGCCGCCTCTCTGGGGGAGCCAAGCACGAACAGCGCCTGTGCTTTCAAGATATAGTAGAAGCAGTAAGCTCCCTCCGAGTCCCTCGGGTCCAGCCGCCCCTCGAAGGCCTCCTGATCCAGCTCCGATCCATCCAGCATCGAGAGTCGGACCGGCCTCCCTCGCAGCGTTTGGATCAGGCAATGAGCGCTGAGGAGGAAGTTGTGAGCGAACGCGTAACCGGTCCTGCGCACGAAACCGAGTCGACTTTCGACTTCGTGAAAGACATCCTCCAGGGGCTCACCGCTGAACAGCGAGAATAACGGGGCATAGTAACAACTGACGCACGCGGTGGCCAAATCGCCGGACTCGAATGCGGCATTGAAACCAACACGCGTATAAGAAATAGCCTCTCGGTAGTGCCGCCGCCAGAGAGCAACAAAGATTCCAAACGTGGTAAATACCAAGCCCTTCGTGGAGAGGAGGTGGCTCCTGTTCGCCAAGTCGCAGGCGAGCTTTCCGAACTGGTAGGCCTCCTTGTACTTCCCGTATCTCCAGCGGATCTCCACTGCCATATTGGTATACGCATGGGCAGAGCTCTCGTCGTTGCCGTGGCGCAGGCTGAGCTCGAACCTGCGCAAGACGGCAAGATACAGCAGATTCTGGTCGACAAAGTAAGCTGCGAAGACCACGCCTCGCAAGATGCCCATCGCGACCTTGATCTCCGGGTGCGCCATGGGAGGCAGATGGATCAGATCCTCGATCGCCCGGTCGCCCAGCATCTGCCACATGCGCTTGGTTTCTTCTTCGAGCTCGGCGTCGGTGGGATGGAGCGATAAATCGATGCCGAAAGCGCGAAGGCACGGAAGCCCGAGCTCCAGCGCGCGGGCGCTTTGCCCGCGGGTCATATAGAAGTCGATCGCGAGCTCGACGACCGCGGCCTTCTGGATCTTGGCCCGCGCTCGCTCCATCAGCTCTTGGAGGAGCGGTTCGATGCCATCGAAGCTGCTGGTGACAAACACCGCGTTCGCGCGCTCGAAGGTCAGGTTGTACGTCAGCTCGCACTGCGACTCCCAGCGGTCCGGCGCGAGCAGGGAAAGGCCCGCGGCGAAGAGGTCCGCCGCAGCCTGGAAGGCCGCCGCCGCCTTGGCCTTCCTGCCGGCGCGCAGGTTCAGCGCGGCGAGCTCGTCCCTCTCCGCCCGGGAACGGAGGAGCGCCGCGCCGCGGTTGAGGTGGCCGACGATGTCGAAGATCGCCTCCTCACGCTCTTCCGCGCGCTGCCGCTTCAAAAGCAGCCGACCAATCCCCATGTGCACCTCGGCGAGCTGTCCCGCCGGGATCTGCGCGTAGGCGGCTTGCTGTACCCGGTCGTGGAGGAACCGATAGGCCCCGCCCTGGCAAAGGATCAGCCCCTCCCGCACGGCCTCCTCGAGCGCCTCGCGGAGCGCTGCCGAAGGGCGCTTCGCGACCACCGCGAGGGTATCGAGGTCCAGGCGGCTTCCGAGGCAGGCGGCGAGCTTGAGCGCGTCCTGCGCTGGGACCGAGAGCCGCAAGAGCTTCCCCGCCATCAGCTCGACGACGTTATCGGTGAAGCCCTTCTCGCGGATCGCGGCGATGTCCCACCGCCACGCGCCGGCCTCCGCATCGAGGAAAATCAGCCCCTCTCGATGCAGCGCGATCAAGAACTGGAGCACGAAGAAGGGGTTGCCGCCGGTCTTTTCGTAGACCAGCCGTGCGAGCGGCTCGACCTGGTCCTTGCGGGCGTGGACCGCCTCGGCCACGAGCGTTTCAACATGCGCAGCCGAGAGCGGCGCGAGGACGATGTCGGCGACGGCGGCGCCGCGCTTCTTCACCTCGGCCAGCGTGAGCGCCAGCGGGTGCGCCGGGCCGACCTCGTTGTCGCGGTAGGCGCCGAGCAAGAGCAGGTGCGCGGCCTCGGTATAGGTCGCGAGCTGCTCGAGGAGCTTCAAGCTGGCCGCGTCGGCCCACTGCAGATCGTCGAGGAAGAGCACCACGGGGTGCTCCTTCTGGGCGATCGCCGCGACGAAGCGCTGGAGCGTCGCGTGCAACCGGCTCTGGGCTTCGGCCGCCGGAAGCTCGGGCACGGCTGGCTGTGGCCCCAGGAGCAGCTCGATCTCGGGCAGCACATCGGCGAGCAGCCGGCCGTTGGGGCCGAGGGCCTCCCGCAGACGCTGCCGGAAGCGCTCGACCTGGTCCTCGCTTGCGCACAGGATTTCCTGCACGAGGCCCCGGAACGCCTGAAGGAAAGAAAGGTAGGGGACGTCCCTCTTGTACTGATCGAACTTGCCGGAGAGGAAAAAACCCCGCTCTCGCACCACCGGCTCGTGCAGCTCGGCCACGAGCGACGACTTGCCGATGCCCGAGTAACCCGACACGAGCACGAGCTCCGGCCGGCCCTGCGCCCTCACCCGCGTGAACGCGGAGAGCAGCGCCTCGACCTCGCGCTCGCGTCCATAGAGTCGCTGCGGAACCTGGAATCGATCGGAGAGGTCACGCTGCCCGAGCGCAAAGGCCTTGATGACGCCGCTCGCTCGCCATCGGGCGAAGCACTCGTCCAGGTCGTGCCGCAGACCGAGCGCGCTCTGGTAGCGCTCCTCGGCGGCCTTGGCCAGCAGCTTGAGCACGACCGCGGACAAGAGCGGGGGAACGGTGGGAACGACGTCGTGGGGCGGGAGCGGCTTCTGGGCGATATGGCAGTGCACCCATTCCACCGGGTCGTTCGCCTGGAAGGGCAGGGTGCCCGTCAGCATCTCGTGGAACGTGACGCCGAGGGAGTACAGGTCGGCCCGCTCGTCGATCCAGCGGTTCATCCGGCCCGTCTGCTCCGGGGCCATATAGGCCAGCGTCCCCTCGATGAGACCGGCGTGCGTGACGTCCTGGAGCTCGCGTGGTGCCCGGGAGGCGATCCCGAAATCGGTGATCTTCACCTCCTCGGTATCCGGGTTGTAGAGCAGGTTTTGAGGCTTGATGTCCTTGTGGATGATCTGATGCCGATGCAGCTCGGCGAGCGCCGCGGTGATGCGGAGGGCCAGAGGGAAGAAGCGCTCGAGCGGCATTGGCCCCTCGAGGAGCCGATCGAGCGAGCGGCCCCCGAAGTCCTCCAGGATCAGCGCCGGCTGATCGCCGAACGCCTCGATCGCGTAGGGCTTCACGACGGCCGGAGAGCCGATCGTCCCGGCGATCTCGTACTCGCGGTGCAGCCGCCCGAGGGCGTGGGGGCTGGCATGGTCGCGTCGCAGGACCTTGAGCACTACCGGCCGGTCGTCTTCTTTGCGACGTGCTCGGAAGACGAGGGTGTCTGCCCCTTCGTGGAGGATCTCGAGCCTTATATAACGCGAATCATCGGTCATCTGAGAGTCTTTGGAGACCATCGCGCCGGTTCCAATCTGACGCGCGTGACGTTCATAAGGTTCGCGGGACACTTGTACATCGCCCAGAGGTGCCGCAGGCGGGCCGGCGGGGACGACGGAGTACCTCGCGAGAGCCACCGTTTCTTGGCGCCCTTTTCGTCATGGCGGTTCGCTTCCCAGCCCGACTTCCCGCAGCAGAGCTAGGACGAAGGACGGGGGACGAATCGTTACGATCCGTCGCGCCAGCCGCGTTGCCGGCGAGCGCCGGCGGGTGTTGCCGCTCAGCCATGACCATGGGCGCTCGGCCGGTGCAGCCTCAGGGCCCCGCGGCAGCCACGCGGGCCTCCTCGACCCGGCGCAGGCAGGCCTCCCGGCTGGCCCTGGCGGCGTCCTCGGGCACGCGCAGGAGCTCCATCCTCCGGTCGATCGGCATGCAGTAGGTGGTCGCGGCCCACAGCTTCGGGTCGTCGACGCCGCGGAGCTCCTCGAGGTCGGTCCACACCCGCACCATCATGTCGTCCGCCGCGGCGACGATGCGCTGGCCATCGGGGCTGAACGCCACGGCGTTGATCGGCGAATCGGAGGCGCGGAGGACCAGCGGCTCGCCCGTGCCGTCGGCGTTCCACACCCGCACGGTGTTGTCCTGCGATCCGGTGGCGATGCGCTTGCCGTCGGGGCTGAACGCCACCGCCAGCAGCCAGTGCTCGTGACCGCGGAGGACGAGGGGCTCGCCCGTGCCGTCGGCGTTCCACACCCGCGCGGTCCGGTCCTGCGCCCCGGTGACGATGCGCCAGCCGTCGGGGCTGAACGCCGCCGCGTAGACCTGATCCGTGTGGCCGCGGAGGACGAGGGGCTCGCCCGTGCCGTCGGCGTTCCACACCCGCGCCGTCCTATCGGCCGACGCGGTGACGATGCGCTTGCCGTCGGGGCTGAACGCCACCCAGTTGATCCGATCCTCGTGACCGCGGAGGACGAGGGGCTCGCCGGTGCCGTCGGCGTTCCACACCCGCACGGTCCTGTCCCATGACCCGACGGCGATGCGCCGGCCATCGGGGCTGAACACCGCCGAGTACACCTGATCCTCGTGACCGCGGAGGACGAGGGGCTCGCCGGTGCCGTCGGCGTTCCACACCCGCACCGTCTTGTCGGCGGATCCGGTGGCGATGCGCTTGCCATCGGGGCTGAACGCCACCGAGATGACCTCGTCGTCGTGACCGCGGAAGACGAGGGGCTCGCCGGTGCCGTCGGCGTTCCACACCCGCGCGGTCCTGTCCAGCGACGCGGAAGCAATGCGCTTGTTGTCAGGGCTGAACGCCACCCCGTAGATTCGATCCGTGTGGCCGCGGAGGACGAGGGGCTCGCCGGTGTCATCGGCGTTCCACACCCGCGCGGCCTTGTCGTGAGACGCGCTGACGACGTGGTGGCCGTCCGGGCTGAACGCCACGGAATAGACCTGATCGTCGTGACCGCGAAGGACGAACGGCTCACCCGTGCCGTCGGCGTTCCACACCCGCACCGTCTCGTCCTGCGACGCGGAGGCGATGCGCTTGTTGTCGGGGCTGAACGCCACCCCGTAGACTCGATCCGTGTGGCCGCGGAGGACGATGGGCTCGCCGGTGCCGTCGGCGTTCCACACCCGCGCGGTCCTGTCCCAGGACGCGGTGGCAATGCGCTTGTTGTCGGGGCTGAACGCCACCGAATAGATCCGCTCCTCGTGGCCGCGGAGGACGAGGGGCTTGCCGATGCCGTCGGCGTTCCACACCCGCGCGGTCCGGTCCTGCGCCCCGGTGACGATGCGCTTGCCATCGGGGCTGAACGCCGCCGCATAGACCTGATCCGCGTGGCCGCGGAGGACGATGGGCTCGCCGGTGCCGTCGGTGTTCCACACCCGCGCGGTCCTGTCGGCCGACGCGGTGACAATGCGCCTGCCATCGGGGCTGAACGCCGCCGAATAGACCCAGTCCTCGTGGCCGCGGAGGACGATGGGCTCGCCGGTGCCGTCGGCGTTCCACACCCGCGCGGTCCTGTCCCACGACGCGGTGACGACGCGCTTGCCGTCGGGGCTGAACGCCGCCGAATAGACCCGATCGTCGTGGCCGCGGAGGATGATGGGCTCGCCGATGCCGTCGGCGTTCCACACCCGCGCGATCTTGTCCCAGGACGCGGTGACGATGCGCCTGCCGTCAGGGCTATAGTCCGCGTCCAGCACCCCGTCCGGGTGGACGATCACCGCGCGCGAGATCCTGCTGTACAGCGCCCAGCGCGCGAGGACGGCCCACCCCCGCGGCTCGTCGCGCGGCTCGACCTCGCGCAGGATCGCGAGCACGCTCGTGGGGTCGGCCTCCAGCTCGCGCGCCGCGGCCGCGCGGGTGGCGTTGCGCGCGCGCAGGGCCTCCCGATCGGCGCGCGTGGCCTGCTGGTCGGCGCGGATCGCCAGGAACGACACCGTGAGCGCGAACGCCGTGAGCGCGGCGATCACGCCCGTGGTGAGCCGCCGGCGCAGGCGGCGCGCTCGCTCGCAGTGGGCCACGACGGCCAGGAGGTAGCGCTCCTCGCGCTTGCCGAGCCCGGCGCGCCACTCGGCCCCCTGCTCGGCGCGGCGGCGCTCGTACCAGGCTCGAGCATCCTCCGCCGCACGATCGCGCCAGAGCAGCCCCTCGGCCTGCCCGCTCGACCCCCACTGCTGGGCCGCAGCGCGGAGCCGGGCCAGGAACTCCGCGTCTTGCTCGCTCTCCGCGAGCCACTGCCCGAGCTTCGCCCACCGATCGATCAGCGATTCGTGCACCAGCTCCACGGTCGTGCCCTCGCGCTCGTCGCCGGTCTCGATGAGCAGGAGCCGCGCGTCGGCGAGGTGCTGGACCACCTGCGTGATCGCCTGGGCGGCGTCTCCCTGGCCGTCCCGCGCCAGCTCGCGGAGCTCCTCCATGCGCACGACGGCGCGCGTGCGCTCGGGCGTCACCAGCCGCAGGAGCACCGCCCGGGCCAGCCGCTGCTCGGAGGGCGGCAGCGCCGAGAGCACCGCGTCCGCGTGGACGGACAGCGCACCGGCCACGCCGCCGAGCCGTCCGTAGCTGTCCTGCGTCAAGATCCGGCGCTCGCGATCCCGCGCCTCCCACAGCTTTGAGGCCGTGAATTGCAGGAGCGGCAAGGGGCTCCGGGTGCTCTCGAGCGTGCCCAGCATGTGCTCGACCATCTCCGCCGTCTCGAACCGGTGACCGGTCGCCTCGGTGGGCCGCGTCAACGCCTGACGCAGGCCGTCGCGCCCCATGGGCGGCAGGAACGACAGCCCGCGGGTCACCTCGGTCATGAAGTGGTGGTCGTCGGCGATGCGATCGAGGAAGTCCGAGCGGATGGCGAGCACGACGCGCAGCGGCGACGAGGCGTCGTCGGCGGCGCCCGCGAGGCAAGCGACGAACGCCGCCCGCGCCTCGGCGGCGGCGCCGAGCGTGTAGAGCTCCTCGAACTGATCGACGAAGAGCAGGATGCGGTGCCTCCTCCCCTCCCGGCGACAGCGCGCGCGCAGCCGGGCACCCAGGTGGCCGGGCTGGGCCCGCAGCGTGGCGACGAGCTCGTCGTGATCGGGGAGCTCGGGCGCGCCCGTTGCGCCGGCGGACTCCGCGTCGGCGACCTGCGCGAGCACGTCGACGAGCGCGGACAGCGGGCGGTGCCCCGGGCGCAGGATGAACGCCTCCCAGCGGTCCCCCGAGCGCTTCAACGTCGGGATCACGCCCGCGCGTACGAACGACGACTTGCCCGCCCCCGAGGGCCCGGCGACGGCGACGAGCTGCTGGTTGCGCAGCCGCGTCACCAGGGCGGCGACCTCGCGCTCGCGGCCGAAGAAGCGCGGGGCGTCCGTCTCCTGGAACGCGGCGAGGCCGGCGAACGGGCTCTCGTCCTCGCCCAGATCGAGCGCCGTTCGACCGGGCAGGAGGGCCTCGAGCTCGGCGAGGAGCTCCCTGGCCGAGCCGATGCGCTCGGCCTTTCGCTTCTTCAGGCAGCGGTCGATGAGGGCGCCGAGCGCGCCCACGTCCGGGCGCCTCTCGCTGGCGGGAGGCATGGGGAGATCGAGGTTCACGATCTCCACGAGCCGCGCGGCCGAGAACGGGTCGAGCGGGTGCGCCCCCGTGACCAGCTCGTGGAGGATGATGCCCGCGGCCCAGAGGTCGGAGCGGGCATCGATGTCCCCGCCCCGCAGCTGCTCGGGAGACATGTACCGGGGCGTGCCGAGGACCGTGCTTTGCCCATTCGGCCGAGCCCCTCCCGCGAGCACCATCCGCACGCCCGTGAACACCGAGATCCTCTCGGCCTCGATCTGCTTGGCGATGCCGAAATCGAGCACCTTGATGGAGCCGGTGTCATCCAGGAGGATGTTCTCCGGCTTGAGATCGCGGTGCACGATCCCGAGCTCATGCGCGCAGATCAGCGCGCGGACCACCGGGATCATGAGCTCGACGGCCAGGCTCGGCGACAGGGGGCCGGGCGGGGTGTGCGCGACGGGCGACCCGGGCGCGCTGGGGTGCTCGCGATGCGCCATCCACTCGCGCAGCGTGCGACCCTTGACGTACTCGAGCACGAGGTAGGGATGTCCGTGGATCTCGTCCACCTCGTGGATGACCACGATGTTCTCGTGCCTGCAGCGCGCCGTGGCCCGCGCCTCGGCCAGAAAGCGCCCGGTTCCCTGCCAGCTGTGCTCGCGGAGGAGCTTGATGGCGACCAGGCGGCCGAGCTTCGTGTCGCGGGCCAGGAACACGACCCCCATGCCGCCCTGGCCCAGCTTGCGGATGATCTCGTAGTGCTTGATGGTGTCGCCGACGTCCGGGGGCACATAGCCCGTGATGGCCTCCGCCGGCGTTGTCGGCGCCTCCTCCGGGGGAGGCGTGGCCCCTTCCATCTCCGGCGTCTCCACCTCCTCCTCGGGGAGCGCGTCCGCCGCGGGCCGCTCCGGCTGCCGTCGCGCCGGAGTCCCCGAGCCCCGGCTCTCCGCCGTCGCCGCGCCGATGGGCGCGCCGAGCTCGATGGCGCCTTCCCGGCGGAGCCCGCCCGGCTCGCAGGCGTCGAGCTCGCGCAGGAGGCCCTCGGCCGTGATGGTCCGCGCGCCAGCCTCCTCGAACAGCGCCCGCCGCAAGATCGCGCCGATCGGGTGCCCGAGAAGCGCGGGAGGGATCCGGACTGGCCCGCGGCTCTCCCGCTGGAGACCCTCCCTGTCCGGAGAGCTGGCCCGGTCCACGCGCCTGCCCGTGAGGCACTCGAGGAACATGAGCCCCCAGGCGTACAGATCCGAGCGCGCCGTCGGCGAGAGCCCCTGGAGCTGCTCGGGGGCTGCATAGGCCAGCGAGCCCAGGGGCTCGGTGCCCGAGGCGGGCGCTCCGCCCCGGCCATTCCGCAGGCGCGCGGCGACGGCGGCGAGGCCGAAACCGAGCACCCGCGCGTCCCGCCGCGCCGCCGAGGGCACAACCATCACGTGGCTCGGCCTGAGCGCCCCGTGAACGATGCCCTGCCGGTGTGCGCATGCCAGCGCGTCGAGGACCTGCCGCATCAGGTGCCGCACCTCCTCCAGATCGAGCGCGCCCTGCTCCGACAGCAGCTCGGCCAGGCTCTGGCCGGGCACGAGCTCGCTGACCGTATAAAGCTGTCCCTCGTCCGTCTGCCCCCAGTCGACGAGCCGGACGATGCTGGGGTGCTGGAGTCGCGCGCAGCGCCGCATCGCCTGCAGGGAGAGCGCGCGCTCGCCTCGCGCTGGATCCGCGAGGTCTCCGTCCCGGGCGAGCGGTATCAGCGTGAGGGCGATCGGCTGCCCACTGTCGATCTGTCGCCCTTCGTAGACGGTGCCGAGGCTGCTCTCCCGAAGCAAGGAGAGGAGCTCGTAGCGGCTCTGGAACACCATCCCTGGAGCGAGAATCTCCCGGCTCATCGCAACCCCTCCGGTGGCAGCCGCCTCCCCGCGGCAGCTTCGGGTGGAAGGCCCCCACACCACGAGAGCATCGCGACCATCGCGGCTGTCGAGCTCGTTCAGCGCGTGTGCTGACAGAGCTCGACGATGTAGTCGGTCCGATGCTCGGGCGGCCGATGTCGCTGCCCACCATTTCATAAAGGCGCCCCCGCGCGTCGTCCGGCGCCGGCGCGCTGCCGGCGCGTCGAGAACAGAGCCGAGCGGACGACCCGGCTCACGTTGACGACGCCGCGGCAGATCCGCTAGACGGCGTGCCGATGGCCGAGCCGTCCGAGACCCCTTTCGCCTTGCTGGGCGGCGAGCCCGCCGTACGCCGGCTGGTCGAGCGCTTCTATGACCTCATGGCCCGCGACGAGCCGGCGCTCGCGCGCCTCCACCTCTGCGACGAGAACGGCCAGGTCTCCCGGGAGAGCCGCGATCGTTTCGCGCTCTTCCTGATCGGCTGGCTCGGCGGCCCGCAGGACTACATCGCGGCCCACGGCCACCCGCGTCTGCGAATGCGCCACGGCCGCGTCCCTGTCGATGTGGCAATGCGCGACGCCTGGCTGCGCTGCATGCGCGCGGCGATGACCGAGCTCGGCGTGCCAGCGCCGCTGTACGGCTTCCTCGACGAGCGCTTCAGCGAGGTGGCGGATTTCATGCGCAATCGTCCAGGCTGAGCCGCTCCGCCGCCTGGGTGGTGCGGCTCTTGCAGTCTTATTCGCCATGAAAAAGCAGAAGAAAACTCCGCCTGCGAAGACCCCCGCGCCGCAGCAGCCGGCCCCGGCTGCCGAGAAGGAAGCCAGGGAGTCCTCGCCGGAGGGCGAGCTCGTCGGAGGCGCTGCCAAGGGCGCCCTCGTCGGCGGTCTCCTTGGCGGGGGCGGCGGAGCGGCAGTGGGCGGCGCCGCCGGTCTGATCGGCGGCGCGCTCGGAGAGGACAAGGGCTCCGGCTGGTGATCCAGAGCCCGCGGCTCAGGCGCCCGCGGCCATCGGCGGCGGCGCGCCGTCCGCCTTGCGCTCGCCCCAGCGCGGGCCGTCGAGGAGGCGGGCCACCATCATGCAGCTCACGTTGTCGCCGACCGCGTTGACCAGCGTGGCCGGCGGATCCACGAGCGCCCCGACGGTGGAGATGATCGGCAGCGCCTCGATCGGGAACCCGAACAGCGAGACGATCACCAGCTCGCCGATGAACCCCCCGCCGGGGATGCCGCTCATCACCGTGCCGCTCAGGAGCGCGACCCCCACCACGGCGAGGTAGGTATCCGCCCCGGCGAGCTCGCGGCCGAAGAGCCCGAACAGCAGCGCCACCTTGAGCACCGCCGAGAGGCACGAGCCCTCCATGTGGATGGTCGCGCCGATCGGGATGACCACCTCGGCGATGTCGTCAGGCACCCCGGCGCGCCGCGCCGCCTCGATGTTCGACGGGATCGTCGCCATGCTGCTCGATGTGGCGAGCGCGGTGAACGCGGGCGCCGGGATGTTCCTCCAGAACGCCCTCACCCCGCGCCCCCGGCCGGCGAGCCACGCGTACAGTGTGAAGGCGACGAAGAAGTACGCGACGGCGAGCGGATAGAAGAGCCCGAGCGCGCGGACGTACGACGACAGCAGCGTCGGGCCGAAGGTCCCCACCAGGTGCGCGAAGTAAGCGCCGAGGCCGATCGGCGCGTAGTACATCACGAGGTCGACCACCCTGAGCATCACCTCGTTCGCCGAGGCGAGCAGCCGCGCGAAAGGCTGGCCGCGCTCGCCGGCCGCCGTGGTCCCCAGCCCGACAAGGAACGCGATCACGATGAGCGGCAGCACGTTCTTGCGGGAGAGCAGCTCGCCGAAGTCCGCGACGCTGATCGCGCCCACCAGCTGGTCTCCCAGGCTGATCGGCGCGACCTCCGGCCGCCCGGGCAGCGCTACCTCGAGCCCCGCCGCGGGCGGGTAGAGCTTCACCGCGACGAGCATCAGCACCGACGCGACCAGGCCGGTCGCGATGAAGACGCCCAGCATTGCGGTCACGATGCGGCCGAGGCGTCGCAGGCTGCTCATGCCCGCCACCGCCGAGGAGATGGAGAAGAAGATCAGCGGCACGACGAGGGTGAACAGCAGGTTGAGGAAGAGATCGCCGAGCGGCTTGAGCGCCGCCGCCCGCTCGCCCAGCGCGAGGCCGAGCCCCGCGCCCGCGGCGATCGCCACGAGCAGGAGCAGCGTGAAGCCGTACGACGTGAGCAGGGTCCGCAGCGTCTTCGTCATGGCGCCGGCCAGCATGCCGCGAAGGGCGCGCGCGTGTAGCTGCCTGCGGGCGAATCTCCGCGCCGCGGCGGGGGCCGAGATCACCCCGGCGCCGCGCGGGTCGAGCCCGGCCGCCCTGCCGGCCGCGTCACTCCGGCCGGAGCGCGGAGAGCGTCGCGCGGGTGAAGATCTCCGCGATGAGCCCGATCGCGCGCTCGTCGAGGTCGAAGGCGTGGTGGTGGTGCGGCGCCGCGGTTGGCCCGCCCGCGCCCACGGTGAAGAGGCAGCCCGGGACGCGGTCCGTGAACTCCGAGAAATCCTCGCTGACCGTCAGCGGGCCGGGATCCATGACGTCGGCGCGCTCCGTCTCGCGCGCGGCGGCCGTGATCAGATCCACGGGCGCGGCGGCGTTCGTCGTCACGGGCGAGGTCGACACCACCTTGAACTCGCACCCGGCGCGCAGGGCCGAGCACACGCCCGAGGCGATCGCCTGGACGCGCTCGAGCGCGTGCTCGCGGTTCTCGCGCGAGAACCAGCGCACCGTGCCCTGGAGCGTCACGCGCTCCACGACGACGTTGGCCGCGTTGCCGCCGGAGATGGCCGAGATGCTCACGACGACCGGCTCGCCCGGCTTCGTCTCGCGCGAGACGATCGACTGGAGCGCGGTCACTACCTGCGCCGCGGCGTAGATCGGATCGACCGACATGTGCGGCAGCCCGCCGTGCCCCGCCTTGCCGACGACGACGAGCTCGAAGGCGTCGATCCCCGCGAAGAAAGGCCCGGTCCGCGTCGCCATCACGCCGAACGGGAGCGGCGACATAACGTGCGCGCCGAGCGCCTGATCGACGCCGTCGAGCGCCCCCGCCTGGATCATCTGCAGCGCGCCGCCGGCGAGCTCCTCCGCGGGCTGGAAGAGGAAGCGGACCCTGCCGGCGATGCGGTCCCTGCGCGCCGCGAGCAGCTCGGCCGCGCCGAGGAGCGCGCTCACGTGAGCGTCGTGGCCGCACGCGTGCATCACGCCGCTGATCTCGGAAGGGAAGTCGTGGCTCGACCGCTCGACGACGGGGAGCGCGTCCATGTCGGCGCGCAGCAGCACGGTGCGGCCGGGGCGCTCGCCGTCGAGGTCGGCGATGACGCCCGTCCCGGCAACGCCCGTGCGCACCGAGAGGCCGAGCTTGCGCAGGCGCTCGGCGACGACGTGGGACGTGCGCACCTCGGCGTAGCCGAGCTCCGGGTGCCGGTGCAGGTCGCGCCGCAGGGCGACGAGATCGCCGTCGAGGAGCCGGATATCTCTGCTCAGGTCATCGGCCATGCGCGATGCTAGCACCCCCGCCGGACGCGCCGCGCAGGTCGCCGCCGGACGCGCCCGGGCGGTAGCGCCGCCCGGCGGTCGCGCGGGCCCCGGCGCTGCGACGCTGCGGCGTTCGACAAGCGACAGCTGGAAAGTGTGGACGCGGGCGGCTCGCGCACCTCGGGCCGGCCGCCGCCGTCGCGTTGACAGCCCGGGGAGCCCGCACTAGTAGCCGACATGGCATTCATCTACGATGAGCCGAGCAGGACGTTTGGCGAGTACCTGCTCGTCCCGAACCTGACGACCAAGGACTGCGTTCCTGCGAACGTCGACCTCACGGCCCCCGTGGTGAGGTTCAAGGCCGATCCGAGCGTGAGCCCGCCGGATCCGAAGCAGGCGCCGCTCACGATCAACGTGCCCGTCACCAGCGCGCTGATGCAGTCGGTGTCGGGTGCCGAGCTCGCGATCGCGCTCGCGCGCAGCGGCGGCCTGTCGTTCGTGTACGGCTCGCAGGGCATCGAAGAGGAAGCCGCGATGGTGCGGCGCGTGAAGAACTACAAGGCCGGGTTCGTCGTCAGCGACTCGAACCTGCGCCCGGAAGCGACGCTGGCAGACGTGCTCGCGCTGACCGATCGCACCGGCCACTCCACGATCGCGATCACCGAGGACGGCACGCCGACGGGCAGGTTCCTCGGCATCATCACGAGCCGCGATTACCGCATCGGCAAGACGCCGCTGAGCACGCCGGTGCGCGAGATCATGACGCCGTTCAAGTCGATCCACTGCGGCAAGGTAGGCCTCGATCTGCAGGAGGCCAACGAGCTCATCTGGCGACACAAGCTCAACACCCTGCCCGTGATCGACGAGCGGCAGCACCTGCAATACCTCGTGTTCCGCAAGGACTACGAGTCGCACCAGGCGCACCCGCTCGAGAACGTCGATCGCGAAAAGCGGCTGATCGTCGGGGCCGGCATCAACTCGCGCGACCACAAGGAGCGCGTGCCGGCGCTGTTGGAGGCGGGCGCCGACGTGCTCTGCATCGACTCGTCGGACGGCTATTCGGAGTGGCAGCGCGACACCATCGAGTTCGTGAAGTCGAACTACAGGCACGGCCTCATCGGCGCTGGCAACGTGGTCGATCGCGAGGGGTTCCTCTACCTCGTCGAGGCGGGCGCCGACTTCGTCAAGGTCGGCATCGGCGGCGGCTCGATCTGCATCACGCGCGAGCAGAAGGGCATCGGCCGCGGCCAGGCGTCGGCGGTGATCGAGGTGGCCAAGGCGCGCGACGAGTACTTCCAGAAGACCGGTATCTACGTGCCGATCTGCTCCGACGGCGGCATCAGCCAGGACTACCACATCACGATCGCGCTCGCGATGGGCGCCGACTTCGTCATGATGGGCCGCTACTTCGCGCGCTTCGACGAGGCGCCCGGGCGCAAGGTCCGCGTGAACAACCAGTTCATGAAGGAGTACTGGGGCGAGGGGAGCAACCGCGCGCGCAACTGGCAGCGCTACGACCACGGCGACGCCAGCAAGAAGAAGGATCAGCTCGAGTTCGAGGAGGGGGTCGACAGCTACGTGCCGTACGCCGGCAAGCTGAAGGACAACCTCGACGTCACCCTGGCCAAGGTGCGCTCGACGATGTGCAACTGCGGCGCCCTCTCGCTGCGCGACCTGTACATGCGCGCTCGCCTGACGGTCGCCTCCGCGGTCAGCATCCAC
Organism: Sorangium sp. So ce1128; assembly: GCA_051717205.1. Taxonomy (GTDB): domain Bacteria; phylum Myxococcota_A; class Polyangia; order Polyangiales; family Polyangiaceae; genus Sorangium. The sequence continues at coordinate 9,532,738 of CP181432.1, read as the reverse complement.
GAGGGCGGCGTGCACGACGTGATGCTGAAGGACACGCGCACGAGCCCGCGCGAGGCCTGAGGCCCCGCGGCCGGCCCCGGGCCGCGCGAGGCGCTGGTCCCGGGGGCGCGCCCGGCGTATGGACAGGGCCACCATGCATCGGGTGTTCATCGACGGACAGGAAGGGACGACAGGGCTCCAGATCCGCGATCGGCTGCAGGGCCGCCGCGACCTCCAGCTGCTCGAGATCGACCCGGAGCGGCGCAAGGACCCGGCGGCGCGCCGCGCGCTGATCAACGAGGCGGATGTCCTCATCACGTGCCTTCCCGACGACGCTGCCCGGGAATCCATCGGGCTCATCGAGAACCCGAGGACGCGCGTCATCGATCCGAGCACCGCGCACCGCACCGCCGACGGCTGGGTGTACGGCTTCCCGGAGCTCCGCCCCGGTCAGCGCGACGCCATCCGGAGCGCGCGGCGGGTCGCCGTGCCCGGGTGTCACGCGACCGGGTTCCTCGCCCTCGTGGTCCCGCTCGTCGCGCGGGGCCTCCTGCCCCGGGACGCCCGCGTCGTCGCCCACTCGCTCACCGGCTACAGCGGCGCCGGGCGCAAGGCGATCCAGGCCTACGAGCAGGCCGACGCGGCCCGCCGCGAGCAGCTCCGCGGCCCGCGTCCGTACGCGCTCACCCTGCAGCACAAGCACCTGCCGGAGATGCGCGCGCTCGCCGGCCTCGACCGGGCGCCTTTCTTCGAGCCGGTCATCGGCGACTTCCACAAGGGCATGCTCGTCTCGGTGCCCCTGTTCGCGGACGCCCTGAGCGGGCCGGCGACGCCGGCGGCGGTGCACGAGCTCTACACGTCCTATTACGCCGGCGAGCCGTTCATCCGCGTGATGCCGCTCGGCGGCCAGGGCGCGCTGGACGAGGGCTACCTGAGCGCGCTCGCGTGCAACGACACGAACCGACTCGACGTGTTCGTGTTCGGCAACCCGGACCAGATCCTGCTCGTGGCGCGCCTCGACAACCTCGGCAAAGGCGCCTCCGGCGCGGCGGTGCAGAACATGAATCTGATGCTGGGCACGCCGGAGGACACCGGCCTCGACTGACGCCTCGTCGCCCGCCGGTGTGGCCGCCGGGAGACGCTGCCTTGCGGTGGGCCAGGCGCGGGCCGACCCGCGGGCAGGGCGCTACGACGCGCCGCCCGGCTCGGCCTGTCGCAGTATCTCGGCGAGCCCGGGCGCGGCCTGCTGGACGTCGGCGGGGAAGTCCGAGAGCTCCTGCACCTGGCGGACCTCGATCACCGCGTCGTCCGAGGCGGGGCAGCGCGACGCCCAGGCGATCGCCTCCTCCTTCGACTTCACCTGGATCACCCAGTAGCCACCGAGCACCTCCTTCGCCTCGGTGAATGGCCCGTCGGTCACGCGGGGCTTCCCGCCGGGGAACGAGATGCGCGCGCCCATCGAGGGCGGGTGGAGGCCGTCGAGCGCGAGCAGGACGCCCGCCTTCTGCAGCGACTCGTTGTACTTCATCATCGAGGCCACGGCCTCGGCGTCCGGCATGGTGCCCGGCGCCGCGCTCTCGTATCCCCTCGGGATCATCAGCATCATGAACCGCATGGTCGTGTCTCCTTCTGGCTGGAAGCTGGGCTCCGGATCGGCCTCGGCCGGGGGTGAAGCCCTCGCCCTCTGCAGGCACGACGAACGAGGGCCCGCGCGATCGACACGCCGGCCGATTTTTTTTCAGGCGGCCGCCGCCGCGCGCTGAGGCCGGCGGGGCCTCACCCGGCGCGCCGCTGGAGCCGCGGCGCCGAGCTCTCGAGCGCGGTGACCAGGCGCTCCGCGGCGTCGGCCGCCTCGCGCCGGTAGGCGATCCGCCATGGACGGCGCAGCGGGCCGGAAGACAGCCGCTTGACCGCCAGATCGCCGCCGCCGAGGTACCCGTCCGCCATCCACTCCGAGAGGACTGCGATCCCCATGCCGGCGCGCGCCGCGTCGATCACGGCCTCCGTGAGCGGGAAGCGCAGGAACTCGAGCCTCGGCTTCTGGCGTCCGAAGACGGTCGTCATGAACCAGCGCGCCTCGGCCGGCGGCGTGTTCGACGTGATGAGCGCGCTCTTCCGGAGGTGGTCGCGCGTGATCGACCCGCGCCCGGCGAGCGGGTGCGAGGTCGAGACAATGAAGACGACCTCGTCCGAGAAGAGCGGCCGCTCTGCGAGCGCGCCGCGCGCCTCGCGGTCGCCCGGCAGCGGGGCGGTGGTGAGCAGCGCGACGTCGATGTCGCCCCGGGCGAGCGCGCCGACCGGATCCTCGGTGTGCTCCACCGCGAGGTCCACCTCGAGCCGGGGCAGCCTGCGCCGGAGGTTCGCCATGGCCGAGGGCAGCCAGCGGTAGGCCGTGTAGCACTCGCACACGAGCCGGAGGCGCGTCGTCGCTGCGGCCGGCGCCGCGACCTCCCGCTCGAGCTCCCGGAGCTGCGCGAGCACCAGGCCGGCGCCCGCGATGAGCCGCTCCCCCGCCGCCGTCGGCGTGACCCCGCGCGCGGTGCGCTCGAACAGGCGCGCGCCGACCCGCTCCTCCGCCTGGGTGAGCGCCCGGCTCACGGCGGACTGCGTGATGTGCATCGACGACGCGGCGCCCGCCGTGGTGCCGGCGGCCGCCAGCGCGAGGACGAGCTCCAGATCGCGGACCTCGAGCTGGGGCCGCGGCCCGATCGACGACGGCGGTGAAGGCGGAGCAGCTATGCGTGACACGCATCGAGCCTATCACGACGATGCGTTGGACGCACAGGGCCACGAGAGGCACCTTCGTCGCCGTCAGGAGGTTTTCATGAAGCTCTATTTCTCACCGCTCGCATGCTCTCTCTCCGCGCGCATCGCGCTCTACGAGGCCGGCGCCGACGCCTCGTTCATCGAGGTCGACGCGAAGACGAAGAGGACCGAGGACGGCGCCGATTATCGCGCGATTCACCCGCTCGGCCTCGTGCCCGCGCTCGAGATCGAGGGCGGCGAGGTAGTCACCGAGAACGCGGCGATCCTTCAGCTCATCGCGGACCGGTCCCCGCAGGCCGAGCTCGCGCCGCGGGATCCGCTCGGCCGGGCGCGGCTCCAGCAGTGGCTCTCGTTCATCGGGACCGAGCTGCACAAGGCCGTCTACGTGCCGCTCCTCGACAAGGCAGCTCCGGCCGAGGTGAAGGCTCACGCGCTCGCGAAGGCCGACGCGCGCCTCGGGTGGGTGGCCGAGCGGCTCGCCGCGCGGGAGTTCCTGCTCGACCGCTTCTCGGTGGCGGACGCGTACCTCTTCGTGGTGCTCAACTGGTCCTCGGTCACGCCCGTGGATCTGAAGAAGTGGCCGGCGCTCCCCGCGTACCACGCGCGCCTCCTGGAGCGCCCCGCCGTCGCGCGCGCCTTCGCCGAGGAGCGGGAGCGCTACCTCCGGGAGCTCGGGCGGCACCCGAAGGCCGCCGGCGCCCTCGACGCGCCGGTCCCGAGCCCGGGCGGAGCACCCCCTGGATCGTGATGGCGCCGGTCACGGGCTCGCTCGCAGCGTCGCCGCGCGCGCGTTCAATCGCTGCATGCAGTACGTGAGGCCGGCCCGCAGGTTGGCCTTGGTCACGATGGCGCTCAGGTCGAGCCCCAGCGCCACCATCGTTTGCGCCACGGTCGGCCGGATGCCGCAGATGATCCCCTCGGCGCCGAGCAGCTGGATGGCTCTCACGAGCTTGATCAGGTGATCCGCGACCTTCGTGTCCACCATCTGCACGCCGGTGAGATCCAGGACCGCGAAGCGCGCGCTGCGGCTGGAGATCGCGCTGAGCAAGCTCTCCATCGCCTCGGCGGTCCTCGCGCTGTCGACGACGCCGATCATGGGCAGCGCCAGCACGCCGTCCCACACCTCGATGATCGGAGCCGCGAGCTCTCGGATGACCCGCTGCTGCGCCTCGATCACATCGAGCTTCGCCTGGAGGGCCTCCTGCGCGCGCTTCGCCTCTGTCACATCGAGAGAGAACCCGACGACGGAGCTGATCTGCCCGGCGGTCCCCGAGACGGGGACCATCCAGCTCTCCCATACACAGCCGTGGGCCTCTGCCAGCCCGTGCACATGGTCACCACCCATCGCGCGCCCGATGCCGCCCGCGTCGTCGCCGTAGAGCTCAAAGATGTTCTTTCCGACGTACTGTCCAGGCCGATGACCGACGGCCTCCAGCCCTTTGCCTTCGTGGTAGGTAAACACTCCATCGGAATCGACGGCCCACACCACCACCGGAAGGGCCTTGATCAAGGCGTTGAGGATCCGGTCCCGATCCCTCAGCTTGGTCAGCTCGTCGAGGACACCGTCGCCGAGAGGCACGTCGCGGAGCGAGCCGTAGACCAACCCATCCGTACTCGAGCCGCGCACCACGCACGAGAACGGTCTGTAGCTGCGCTCCGCGCTCATGATCCGACCGTGGACCTGGACGGGGGCCGTGCTTCCACGGACCAGCTCCCACCTCGTCGTGAGCGCGCCGCGGTCCTCCGGGTGGAAGAGCTCGGTCAACGTGGTTCCTTGCGCGAGCGCAGGCCCGATCGTTCGACCCAGCACGTCGCTCCATCGCAAGAGCGCGCCGTCGCCCCCTGCGACGAAGAGCATCTCTGTAGAGTGTGCGATGAATTCATCCAGTGAACTCAGCGCGCCGTTCGCGTCGGCCATCGTACTGCGCCTCCCCTCCACAACCGGACAGACATACCGCAATTGCTCATTGCAAATTACATCGATGACCGCATGCGAATAGTAGGGAGCAATCCGGAACGCGCACCAGGGCTGCGCCTTAACGTGATGTTGAATCGCACAGCGAGGACGCTCTGCCCCAGGCCACGCCCGTGCAAATCTCGGCAGCCCGTACCGCTCGCACGTACCGGTTCGTCCGCGTCAAAGCTCTGATGCCGTGTCACGCGAAGGCTCAGCCGCCGGAGCCGGTGTCCTGGGTCGGCATGCTTTCTCACCGCTCGCATGCTCTCTCTCCGCGCGCATCGCGCTCTACGAGGCCGGCGCCGACGCCTCGTTCATCGAGGTCGACGCGAAGACGAAGAGGACCGAGGACGGCGCCGATTATCGCGCGATTCACCCGCTCGGCCTCGTGCCCGCGCTCGAGATCGAGGGCGGCGAGGTAGTCACCGAGAACGCGGCGATCCTTCAGCTCATCGCGGACCGGTCCCCGCAGGCCGAGCTCGCGCCGCGGGATCCGCTCGGCCGGGCGCGGCTCCAGCAGTGGCTCTCGTTCATCGGGACCGAGCTGCACAAGGCCGTCTACGTGCCGCTCCTCGACAAGGCAGCTCCGGCCGAGGTGAAGGCTCACGCGCTCGCGAAGGCCGACGCGCGCCTCGGGTGGGTGTCCGAGCGGCTCGCCGCGCGGGAGTTCCCACGCTGACCCTCGGCGGGAACCCGCTCGCGAGGTCGCTGGTCATCGGCAACTCGAACATCGCCAACTACAGCGCGGCGACCGAGTACTGGTACGTAGACGCGGCGGCTCTCCCGGCGCTCGGGACCAAGAACCTCGTGTTCTCTCACACCGCTGGCAACACCGCACCGCCCTCGCAGAGCGGCACCCAGACGTTCGCGCTGCCCAGGGATGTGGCCTGGTCGTCTTTCATGACGGACCCGGTGAGCGGCGGATCCCTCTACAAGAAGGACAACGTCTACCTGCGCATCGCGAAGAGCTCAAACGGGCTCACCCGGCTCACATGGTATCAGGTCCTCCCGAGCGGCGCCGTGGCCGCCAACATCGTGCCTTCCGGGACGTTCTCGCCGGTCAGCGGGCCCGTGAGCGTGCCGAGCGGGTACGCGGGCCACTACATCGACCAGCCAGTCCAGTAGCCCCTGGCGTAAGGCGACGGTGCCAGCTCAGCGCTCGAGCCGGGGCCCAGGGCAGGACTGCCAGGCAGGTAGAGGTTCTGGCCCTCCCGCCGAGCGCTCCCTCCTCCCACCTGTGACGCTCATCTCCGGGCCCTTCCAGCAGCTTCTCCCTGTCTCTCCCTGCGGGATACGCGCTGTTCGGGGGGGCTCAGCGCCTCGGCTCGACGTCGCCGTCATCAGGGCACGTCCCGAGGAGCAGCTCACCGACGGTCGTCTCCGCGTAGTAGTCGTTCCCGCTCGCCCGGGCGAAGACGTCCGAGTTGCCGGCCCCCGCCGCGCAGCAAGCGAGACCCATCGCTGTCGCCACGAGGTAAAATGTCTGGAAGAGCACGCCCACGTTCTTCAGCGTGAGCGCGTAGGCGACGCTGTCGTAGCTGCAGGAGACGCGCTGAAACCGGCTCGTCACGCAGACGAGCACCTGCGGTGGCGATGCGCTGCCGGTCGCCGCGGCCGCCTCCCGGAGGAGAGCTTCCGTGTCCGGCGTGCGGTCTCGCTGGAGAAAGAGGCGGTGCCCCCCGGGATCGTAATGGTAGAGCCCCGCGGGCAGCCCCCGGCAGCGGTCGACCACCAGGTAAACCTCGAGATCATAACACGCGCCAGCCGACGGATAAGGCCGGCTCGTCACCTCGTCGGCCCGCTCCGGCGTCGGCGGAAGGTGTGCGCGGACCCGCGCCGCGCGATAGAGCAGCTCCCCGAGCGCCTCGACGTCGATCGGCTCCTTCCCATGGGCGCGCGTGCTCCGCCGCCGCTCCAGGACCGCCGAGAACGGGACATCGTTTGCGATCAAGCGGTCGAGATCCGGACGGTGCAGCAGGATGGGCTGCTGGTCCCCGTCGGTCGGGCGCAACGCTGGCGGCGGAGGGATGTGCCCCCGGAGCCGGGGGGACCTGCCGACGGGCTCGGCGTGCCGTCCGGGCCGGCTCCGGGCGTGGAACAGGAGATCGTGAAATGCCCATGATGCGAGCTGCGGTGCCCGATCCTCGTCGGTCTGGCCCTCTTCGTCCGCCGGCAGCGCCAGACCTGCCGCCGCGAGCAGCCCGACGAACGTCTCCGCGGCCTCGAGCGGCACCTCGCGCGCGGCGGCGGCGAGCGCGTCCGAGCTCGACGGGCGCGCGAGCGCCATGCACATCGCCGCCGCGCGCGTATCGTCCAGCCGGAGCACGGCGTGGCAGCAGGGCGATTCAAGCACCATGTGGTCGCCGATCCGACGCTGGTACGCGAAGCGGGACAGCACATGGCGCCGCCCGGCGCCGGGATCCGCGGGGCGCAGCTCGAACCAGGGCGAGGTCGGGTGCAGCGTGGCGAGGCGAGCGCCGCCGGCCCGCACGCCGTACGCGAGGAGCCCGAGCTCGCGCAATCGGTCGAGGTGGCGCAGCAAGAGCGATCCGGGGTACCACGACCCGCCCGCGCGGACGGCGCGCGCCGCGAGCTCCTCGTCGGTCGCGCCTTCGCCGGCCAGGGGCGCGAGCGCCTCCAGCACCGCGGGCTCCACGCCGCCGAGGCCCACCGGCGGCAGGGGAGGGGCCGATAACCAGGGGCCGCCCTCTCCCCCCGTCGTCCAGCGGACGCCTTGCCGGAAGCAGAGGAGAAGCCTTTGCCGCCAGGCGTCGACCGGCAGGCTCATGACATACCCCGTCGACGATGACCCACGCGTGACGATACCTCCCCGCAGCCACTCCAGGAAGCCGGCGCGCGCGGGCGCGGGCGCGGCTGTGGGCACGGGCGCGAGGCGATCCTGGTGACCGGCGCGACCGGCGCGACCGCCGCGCCAGGGCCATCGACGCCACGGGAGCGACCGCAGGTCCGATCTCGAGGAAACTCCGGCGCGGGCGCGGTATTGGCTTCCCGGCACTCGGCGAAGCATGTAAACTGACATGCACGAGGAAAAGGCTCATGCACACTGAATCGCTCCCGATCGAGGACAAGCACCCGGACGCCCAGGCAAAGCGTGGCCTGGACGCGTGGCTCGCCAGCTGGCTGAGGGCGGTGCAAAAGGCCTGGACCGACGCGGATTACAAGGCGCGGCTGCTGGACGATCCGCGGCGCGCGCTGCGCGAGATCGGCTATGCCCTGCCGGACGCGCTGGAGCTCAAGGTCGTCGAGGTCCTGAACGACGACGACGCGCAGCGGCTCCCCCCCTCGAGCTTCGAGCCCAGCGTGTTCGAGGCGGGCGCGAGCTCCGGGCCGCAGGAGCTGACGATCGGCCTGTTTCCTCCGCCGGCGGACCTCGCCGATGGGCTCATCGCCCTGGGCAAGCACTCGGGGCTCGCGACGCTGCGGTGCTTCTGCGGCTGCGGGTGAGCGAAGCGGGCGCGATCACGACGGGAAGAGGCGCGCCGGGTTGAGGTCGGCCTCGGCCAGCGGCCTCTCGCGCCAGCCCATGCGCACGGGGACGTCGTACAGGCGCCCGGGGGCGAGCTGGGGCCGGTAATGCCGTAGCCCGGGCACCACCACCTTGACCGCGCACAGCCCGGTGTCAGGGCGGCTCTGATCGAGCACCAGGATCTCGAGGCCGGCGCGCCGGGCGAGCTCCACACAGGCGAGCACGTCATCGCGCACATCGTCGCGGCTCACCTCGGAGAAATCGCGCGCACGCCGGGCGTGTAGCCTGTCGTCCGGGATCAGGAACGACGCGTCATCGAGCTCCGCCGGGTCCCAGGGCAGGGGGGCTTCACCGCCAGGGTCGAAGAGCTGATTCAGCTCCGTCAACGCCCGCTGGACGCCGAGGCGGGCCTCCAGGTGGCAGCCGAACCCGACGCAATGTCTGCCGCTCTCCGCATTGCGGGCCAGCGCGACGAAGGTGGGGATCTGGAGATCGTGGGTGATGTCCAGCACCCACACGCTCCATCCCATGGATCGGTAATGCTCCTCGAGGATCCCGAAGTAGGGCTCGCCGAACCCGTCGAGCGCCACGGCCGGGCGCCTCACGCGGTTGTACCAGTAGACAGCGAAGGCGTCGCGCTCGACGAGCTCGAGGAAGCCTTGCAAGATCGCCTCTTCGAGGCAGTTGCCGGCGGAGTGCCCGTTGCTGTTAAAGCAGAAGAACCTCTTCTCGGAGGGCGTCGGCGGATCGATATAGCAGTACGCGGCCGGGAGGTAGCGCCGCCGCCCGTCCGTCAGCGACCAGGCAGGCGTCCAGTCGATCTCGAGGCGCTCGTCGAAGGGGAGCGGGATATGGTACGCGGGGTCCTTGATCTGCGCGTTGAGCGCGTCGCGCGCGCGGAGCTGGGCCTCGCTGAAATTGAGGAGCTTCGCCGGGTGCAGGCCCTCGTCGCCGAGGTCGGCGAGGCGCCCGCGGCGGAGCGGCTCGTCGCCCTGGAAGACAGCGCTGTAGCGCTCGATGGCCTCGCACAGCGCGCTGGCGTGCGCCTGGACGCGCGTGCGGCCCTTGCCGTTGGCGCGCCGCTCGAAGTGCTCGGTGGAGAGCGCGCCGTCCGCCGGGCACGCGGGGAACGCGGCGCCGTACACCGGCCGGAGGGGGTGATCGATCCCCTCGACCGGCCCCGAGGCGCTCAGGACGCCGGTAATGGGGCTGATCTGCGGCGCGAGCAGCGCCAGCGTCTCGTCGGGCGTGCGCGTGCGGTGCCCGCCATCGTCGGTGAAGCGCTTGGGCCGGGGCGAGAGCGAGGGCGGCTCGAGCGCGCGGCGGCGGAGCAGCTCGGGGTCGCCGCAGACCGGACACTGGGGCCGGCGCGTGACGGCGTGCGCCGCGGGCTCGCCGGCGAGCGTCAAGGTAAGCAGGTGCGCGTCGATCGGCCCTCGCTGGCCCTCGGCGATCCACCGCGCGAGCGCGAGCGCCGCGAAGCGCAGGGCCATCCCGACGCTGGCGGGCGACGCCGCCCGGGGCGGGGTCAGGGGGAGCGCACTCCCGGTGCGCCGCTGGACGAACGCCGCTGCGGGGCGGTTGGCCCGGAGGCGGTGCGCGAGGCAAGCCCAGCACGCCCCGCCGTCCGGCCGGAAGATCGGCCCCACCCACGGCACGAGCCCCGCAGGCTTGATGAGCGTCCAGCGCTGCCGCCGCGCCCTCGCCTCGCGGCACCAGGCGTCGAGCGCCGGGTCCAGATAGTCGCTCACGACCGTGACGTGGAGCGCGGCGTCCGCGTCGGTCACGACGGCGCCCGCCTCGATCAGGGCCTGAGCGAGCTGCGCTGGGTCCTCCGCGCCGAGCCCGCGCACCGCGACGGGCGTCGACTGCAGCACCGCCGCAGCCTGCGCCGCGTCGAGCCCTGCCGCGTGCCAGAAGGCCGCGATCTCCGGCGCGACGCCCGGTGTCGCCTCGATGACATAGCCCCGCTCCTCGAGCCGGGTCAGGGCATGGTGCACGTCGGTGGGCGGCGCCTGGCCCGAGAGCGCCGTGATCAGCTCTAGCCTGGTGCGGACGCCGTCGATCAGCGGCGCGAGGAGGGCATAGAGGCGGCCCTTCAGCAAGAACTGCTCGCGCTCGCCGAGCAGCACGACGAGGTCGTCGCCGGCGCGCTCGGGGCGCAGGTGCGGCTTGAACTGGAGGACTCGATGCATCGATTCACCTGACCCGACCCGCGCGCGGTATTCCGGCGGCGCGCTCGGGTCGCGCGAGAGCGAAGCCTGTCTGCACGGCCGCCGCAAGGTGGTTCGCGCGCGCCGAGGGTTGCTCCTCGGCAGGGGCACGCCTAGGCTTGGCGCGATGATCGCGTCCACCGGCAGCGAGCCCGTCGTGCTGGCGTCCGGCCAGAATCACCCTTATGCGATCGTGGTGGAGGGCGATTTCCTCTACTGGACCAGTTATGGGGAGGCGCCCAGCTTCGATGTCGGGGGCGAGCTGCCCGCCGGCCCTGCTGGACATCAGGGCGCCGTGATGGCGATGCGCAAGAACGGGTCTTCGCTCGTCGCGCTGGCCGCGCACCAGCACCAGCCGAACGGGATCGCCGCGACGTCAACGCATGTCTTCTGGACCAATTATGGCTTGCGCGGCGGCGGCGCGGTGCAGAAGGTCGCGCGGGGCGGCGGCGAGCCGACGTGCCTCGCCGCCGGGCTGCGGACCGTCGGGGCCATCGCCGTCGCCGGCGGCCACGCCTACTTCGTCTCGTTCTTCGACTTCATGAACGATGACGTGATGAGGGTGCCGGTGGACGGCGGTGAGGTGACGACGCTCGCTTCCAGGCAGAACCCGGCGGGCATCGCGCTGTTCGGCGCGGAGGTCTACTGGACCAACTTCGTCGGCGGTCAGGTGATGAAGGTGCCCGGCCAGGGCGGGCAGGCGCGGGAGGTCACGCGCCCGGAGACGGCGAGGACAGGCATGACGGGCATCGCCGTGCGCGACGGGTACATCTATTACACGAACGCGGGCGAAGGCGGCGGGCTGGTTGCGAAGATGCGCACCGACGGCGCGGAGCCGAGGACGCTGGCGCGAGATCAGCGCCTGCCTTTCCGTATCGCGGTGGACGAGCGCCACGTTTACTGGACGAACATGGGATCCGCGGACAGGGCCGACGGCGCGATCATGAGGGTGCCGATCGACGGAGGGACTCCGGTGGTGCTGGCCTCCGGGCAGCGTCAGCCGATCGGCATCGCGGTGGATGAGACCTCCATCTACTGGGTGAACCTCGCTCACGGCAGCAAGGAAGGCGAGGTGATGGCCCTCGCCAAGGGCTGAGCCGCGCTGGAGCGCCGCGTGCTACGGGAGCTCAGCCGTCGGAGCCGGTGTCCTGGGTCGGCATGCCGAGCAGGTAGAGCTTCTTGCCCCTGCCGCTGATCACGCCCTTCTCCCACCTGTAGCCCTCGTCTCCGAGGCCTTTCAGCAGCTCATCCATGTCGTCGAGCGTGTACGTCCTCGCGTTCGAGACGGCTCCGTCCCATGCGAAGCACAGGGGGATGATCGGGATGAGGTAGGTGAAGATGAGCTGCCGCGCGGTCATGGGCCTCGCCATGGGGGTGATGAGGAAGCACATCGCGAAGCTGAACGGCAGCGCGGTCCACCAGAGAAATCTGGGATGGCTGTTGTCGCTGATCTCGAAGATGCAGATGGGCTGCCTGCTCTTCTGCGCCGACTCGAGGATCTTCCTCGCGTCGTCCGGCTTCATGTGGTGGAAGCTGCTGACCATGGTCCTGAGCCCCGCCGTCGCGCCGTCGACCTTGGTCGCGTCGACCGGCCTGAGCCAGTAGGAAACGTTGCTCCCCTCCTGGCCGTTGATGCTCCGCGCCGCTTCCTCGTTGGGGTAGAGGTCCGTCAGCGTCAGCTGGATGTGCTCGAGCCCGGGCTTCTTGTTCAGGTGCCGGATGACGTCGAGCATCGGCCCCCCGTTCCCGGAGCACAGGTCGATGATGCTGGAAGCGCGCGACTCCTTCAGGGCCCGGGCGAGCAACTCCGCCAGCTCCTCGCTCGAGCCCATGAGCTTGTGCATGGTCACGAGCAGGCGCGTCATGCAGGCCCGTAGCCAGCCTGGAAACCAGCCGAAGTCCTCCAGCTCGAACATGTGTATGCGCTTCATCTTGTCCCTTCGACGTGTGTGGGTGCTGGTTCCGGGCGGCAGCGCGCGCTCTCTGGGCTCCGTACCCTGCCGGACGTGGTGAAGGGCCGCCCGAGAGAGCGCCGCGCCGACCGCTGGAGGCTCCAGGCGATCCGCGACGTGCTGCCGGAGGTAGGGTACGCCGGGCTCACGGTCGAGGTCGCCCGCGGGCGCTCGTCACTGGACCTGGGCCGCGCAGGTCTTGCGGAGGGCGCGCGCCCTGTCGATGCATGCCGCGAGGGCGTCCTCGGCCGGCTCGTCCGGGCACGCGGCCTCGAAGGCACGGATGGCGTCGCGGAGCCCCCGCGCGCCCGGGCCGCCGGCGTCGAGGCCGAGGTTGTGCTTGCGCTGGTCGTCGTCGTCGTCGTCGCCTCCGACGAGCAGGAGCGTGCCCACGACCGCCCCCACGACGACGACGCCGGTGACGACGCCCGCGACGATCACCCCGGTCTTGCCCTCCACGTCCGGCGGCTCGGCGTCCGGGAGCGACGGCGTGCCCGCCGGGATCGGCGGCGCCTCGAGGCCCGCGGCCAGCACCGTGGTGGCGACGCCGCCCGCGAGCCCGAGGCCGCCGATGACGAGGCTCGACAGGGTGAGCGCGCTCGGCCCCGCGTCCGCGCTCGCCTTGACGTTCACGCTGGCCGAGAGGCGGACCTGCGCCGCGTTGCACACGGCGTAGGCGTCGAGGCGGTGGATCTCGAGCGACGCGCGAGGCGCGGTCTCGGGCGGCAGCTTCGCCGCGAGGATGATGTCGTCCGCCGATCGCCGGAGCGTGATCGGCTCGGGCGCGGCGGCTGCGCCGGGCGCGGCCGCCGAGCGCGGCATGGAGGCCTTGCCGCACCCGGCCAGTCCACACGCGATGATCAGGAGCGTTGTACAGGAGAGGACATGATCGCGTCGCAGGGTCATACTGCCACGCTACGCCGATCGGCCGCGGCTTCGTCGAGCGAAATCACCTCGTCGCGAGCCGGGCCATGCCGACGAGCGGGCTGAGCGTGGGATGACAACGTGGTGTGTACGGCGCGCGGAGGAGCTTCAAGGTGCGATGTAGGTGGGCCCCGCAACTGTGTTGGGCGTGAGCTTCACCGCGTGTCCGATGACATCGCTCGTGAGCGCGACGAGCGCAGGCTGTTCCTTTGTGAGCCAGGCAAAGCTTCTCCGCCGGTTCTGCCATGCTCGGGCTCCTTCTCATCCGAGCCTCCAGCGCCGGCCAGCGCGCCCTTGTCCGAGCACACTTCGCCCCGGATCGTCGAGGCCGCCGCCGGGGCCTGAGCGGTACCGGCGTTGCCCCAGGTCAGCGAGGGTGCGGCGCGACGCCGGCGCTCAGCCGTCCGGGCCCGCCGGGCGACCCTTGCCGAGCTTGCGATACCCCGGGTGGACGCCGGCCGTGAGCTCTTGCTCGGCCGCGATCCGCCGGAGGAGGGCCGCGAGCTGCGCCTGCTCCGCGTCGTCCAGCGCCGCGCAGAGCGCCTGCCGGTGCTCCTGGGCGACGCGCCCGATCCGCTGCACCATGTCCTGTCCCGCCCTGGTGAGGTGGAGCGCGTAGGAGCGCCGGTCCTCGGGGCTGCTCCGCCGCTCCAGGAGCCCGCGCTCCTCCAGCGCGTCGAGCAGGACGACCAGCCGGCTCGGGAACATGCCGAGCCGATCGCTCAGGGCAGCCTGGCTGATGCCGTTCGACTGGCCGATCGCGCGCAGGATGCCCGCGTGCGGCGGCAGCAGCTTCAGCGGCGCCAGCCGCTCGGCGAACTGCGCCGCCGCGTGGGCCCCCACCTGCGCCAGCAGGAACGCCAGATCCGCGCCCGGGGATGGGTCGGAAGATCGCGCCGAGCTCACCCGTGCTCCTCCCAGATAATTATCGACATGAATGATTCGTGGTGTTAACGTTGTCGCGTCGGTCCGAGGGGTCAAGCCGGAGCTGCCGCCCTGCTCCCGCGCTGGTGCGGGCCAGGAGGTCGGACGGCGCTGGCGAGCTCGTTGGATCTCACGGGAGGCACCCTATGACGGACTTGAACGACCCGAAAGCAGCAAGCGGCGGCGTCCACCTGGGTCCGAACCCCGGCGCTGTCGCGGCGGTGTTCATGCTGCTCTTCCTCGCGAGCCTTTTGCCCGTCACGCTCCTCATGAGCGAGACGCACTTCCCGTCTCCGCTGCAGACGCCCGAGGAGGTGGTGGCCTATTTCCGGGGCGACGTCGGCGCCAGGGTGCGCCTGTGCGCCTTCCTGCAGTTCTCCGCGGCGATCCCGCTCGGCGTCCTCTCGGCCACGATGGTGAGCCGCCTGCGTTTCCACGGGTCGAGCGCCGCTGGCCCGTCGATCGCGTGGTTCGGCGGCCTGGCCGCCTCGACGGCCATGGCGATCTCCGCGCTGATCCAGTGGTCGCTCGCGCAGCCTGGCCTCGCAGAGGACGCGGCGCTCACGCGCGGCCTGCACTTCCTGATCTTCGCCGTCGGGGGCCCCGGCTACACGGTGCCGCTCGGCCTGCTCTTCGCGGGGATCTGCGTCCCAGCGCTGGTCATGAGGCTCCTGCCCCGCTGGCTGGCGGTGTCCGGCCTGGTGCTGGCGGCGATCGGCGAGCTCAGCGCCCTGAGCCTCGTCATCCCGGGGGCCTTGTTCCTCATCCCGCTCACGCGCTTTCCCGGGTTCGTCTGGCTCGTCGTGGCGGGCTTCAAGCTGCCGCGAGCGCGGGCAGGCCATGGCCGTCCCGCCGGGATCGACGGTCCTCTTTCCCCGGGACGCCGCGTTCAGGGCGAGGCGCTCCTGGCCGCGCCGCGGTGAGGTACGGGGCGCCCCTGGCCGCGCCGCGGTGAGATCGGGTATCTCGCCGGTTCACTGTTCGGTGCCGGTGCGCCTCGCGCCGTGCAGGCCACGGAGCCGGTTCCACAGCTCGTAGTCCGTGTGCTTCTTGGGCGCGATCAGGTCGTCGGGCCTGGTCACCTTCTCCCCGGTGACCGTGAACTCGCCCCGCTCGCGGTCGTTGAGGTCGATGTACGTCGCGTTCTGCTCCAGGCGCCGTCCCGGCCGGACGATGCGCAGCGCCCTGAGCTCGTCGTTGTTGAGCTCGGGGAGCAGGATGTGCGTCTCCTTGAGATCGAAGGCGGACATGGTGTCGTCCGCCGGCGAGGGCGCGCCGATGTTCTGGCCCGCCATGGCGTTCGGGTTCAGGTCGCTCTCGTACTCTGCCGGGTGCTTGTCCGGCGTCTCGGCTTGGTGTCTTGTCATGGTCGTTCCCTCGCCGGCCCTGTGGTGCCCGGAGGGGCCGACCGCAAGCGCCGCTGTCGCCAGGCAGCGGACGCGACCGCGTCATGTCCGCGGGGCCGTCCGGATTTCGGGCCTGTACGAGCCGACGCTCTCGCCGCGGAGCGCCTCACGCCACGCGCGCACGCGGTCGCCAGGTCAGCGCGTGGCGGACCCCTGCCTGGAGATCTCTCCGGAGGACGAAGCGCCCAGGTGGACACCGAGCCCGACCAGAGCTTGCGCGACGCGATGCGCTGCTGCGCGCGCCAGGAGCGCGCCCGCGAGGGCGCATGCGACGCCGGGCACGACCCTGGCTGTGATCAGATGACGCGGGTCCACGTAATTGCGCGAAGGCCGCGGCGACCATCACTCATTCGCCCGGTGGGTGGCACCGCGGCGGGAAGTGGAATGGGTGCTCTCCATGGTACAGTACATGCCGATGTCAGCGTGGACGCGTGAGGACCTGAAGCGACGGTTCGGCCGCTCCGACGATCCGGAGATCGAGGCACGGCGGCAGGAGATCCTGCAGACGTTGCTCGCGGACAGCCCGGAGGTGAAGGAGCAGCTCATCGAGAAGGGGATCGAGAAGGGGCAGCAGCAAGGCCGGCTGACCGAAGCGCGCGCTGCGCTGCGCCGGGTGCTGGCGCGCCGCGGGCTTACGCTGAGCGCGGCGCTCGAGGCGCAGATCGATGGCTGCTCCGAGCTGGCGACGCTGGAGCGATGGCTCGACCAGGCGGTGACCGCGGCGAGCGCCGGAGACGCGCTGGCGTAGGCACCCGGCCGGAACGAGGAGAGGAGCCGTCGCTGACCGCGCCAGGAGGGGCCGTCACCTCGGGCCGCCCGGGGGACCGGCGAAGACCCTGAGGAATCCCTCATTTGCAGCCCTTTTCAGCGGAGAAATTGAACAGGGAGGCGGGGAGACAGGGAGTATTTTGAAGATTTTCCTCCCCGTCTTCCCGCCTCCCTGTGAATTTTCTGAAGAATTTGAGGGGATGCCTCAGGCGAAGACCCGCAGCAGCCGATCGCGCTCCGCCCGCAGGTAGCGGATGTCCTCTTCGTAGAGCGCGGGGTGGCCGGCGGCGATGTGCGCCTGGAATGGGGCGTCGCCAGCCTCGGCCCGCGCGCGCATCGACGCGAGGAGCGCCGCCAGCCGGTCGGCCACGGTGTCGAGCAACAAGGCTCCAGGCTCGAGCCCGTAGGCGCGGCAGAACCAGGCTGCCCGCCGCGCCTGCTCCTCCGGGCCGCCGGCGCTGTCCGGGTTGGTCGGCGCGTGCAGCGGCGCGAACCGGTAGACCGCATACGCGACGTCCCACACGCGCGGGCCCGGGTGCGCGGTGTCGAAGTCGATGAAGCCCACCACCCGGCCGGCGCGGATGACACAGTTGTAGGGCGCGATGTCGCCGTGACAGATCACCTCGGCTGGCGACCGGGCCGGGAGCGCCCACCGGTCGTCCGGCCCCGCCACGAACGTCGCGCTCGCGTCGTGAAAGCAGCGGAGCAAGGCGGCGGCGGACGTCAGGAGATCGTCAGTCCGCAGCTCGGCCGGGAGCGCAGGGTGCACGTCGCCCTCGAGGTACGAGAGCACCTCGTTCCCCTCGTCGTCGTGGCCGAAGGGCTCCGGCGCCGCGTCGAACCCCGCTGCCCGCAGGTGCCGCAGCAGCCGGTGGATGGCCGGCGCCGCCGCCGTCGCCGGGCGGTGGACCCTGTCCCCGCGCCGGCGCACGGTGTTCACCCCGCCCTGGAATACCGTCTCGTCAACCGTCTTCTCGACCATGCCGCGCCATCCTGTCACGCGCAGGCGTGTCCGGTCGAGAGGCGCCCGGAAGCTCGAGGCCGCGATGTTGGCTCCTGTCCCCTTGGCGCAGGTCGCCGCTCGGTCCGGCTCCGCATCCCTGCGTGGCGCCGCGCCGCTCTCGGCAGGTGCCCCCGACCCGAGGGCGCGGCGCGACGCGGCTCCGTTGACAGCCGCTCAGTAGAGCGTCCGCGAAGCGCGGAACGAGACGAACGGCTGGGTCGGGCTGCTCGTGTAGAACACGGCCTCCCAGCGGTAGTCTCCAGCATAGGGCGGGACATCCGCCGTGAAGTACACGCGGAGCTGCCGGCTCTGACCGGGCGCCAGCGTGACCGGGAAAGTGACGACGTCGGCGGGGTCGATCATGAACCTCGGCTCGAGCACGGCGCCGAGCCCGCCCCACGACGCCCACTGCTCCTGGAGGTAATGCAGGCTGACCGGCGCCGAGCCGGTGTTCGTCAGCGTGACGAACCGCTCCGCGACGTGCGGGATCGTGACCGCGTAGGACGAGATCGGCGGGAAGACCAGCTCCGGCTCGCTCACCGCGAGCGTGGCGCCGCCGGTGCCGCGCGGGCGCAGCCGCAGCGTCGGATCGCCGAGCAGCACGTCGATGTTGAGCGGCGTGGTCGCCTGCCGGACCTCGCCCAGCGTGAGGCCATGGGCCAGCAGCTGGAGTTCCGGGGCCGGGGTCGGATCCCCGACGATGAAGACGAGATCGGTGTAGGCGCGCACCGCGAGCGCCTCGCCGGAGAACAGGAGCCAGCCGCCCATGTAGTCCGGATCCCCGAAGTGCCCGTTGGTGCACGATTGCAGATCGATCAGGAGCGCGCGCGGCGGCGTCGCCTGGTAATCGCTGCCGCTCAGGTACGTCGACCCCCCCAGCCATTGCGAGTTCGACGTGCCGTGCACGTTCACGAAGGCGTACTCGCTGGTCTCGTTCAGCTGCGAGAGCCAGAGCTGGCGCTGGGTGGGGAGGTCCGGCGACCATACCGTCGACAGCCCCTGGGCCGGCGGCTGCGTGAACAACCAGCCAGCCGAGTAGAAGTCGCTGGCCTGCTGCTGGTTCTGAGCCTGGCTGAGCTCTCCGTCGCCGGGGTCCCCGTTCTGCCCGAGGCTGTTGTAGAAGACCATGCGAGAGCCGTAGCTCTTCGCGCCGGTGCGGTAGGCGTGGTTGCGATCGAGGTACGCCCGGAGCTGCGCCACCCGCTCGGCCAAGGGCAGCACCGCCGGTGGCGTCAGCCGGCCGCTCCACACCTGGCGCCGCCGGTGGACGGTGAAATCGTCGTAAGAGACGTCGTTCTCGGGCCCGGACACGATGTCGCCCGCTCGATCGTAGATGCCGTTGCGGTTGCGGTCCTGCCAGTACTGGTCGTCGAGCACCTCGTAGAACGCGTCGGTGATGTACGTGTAGTTCACGCCGCCGACGATCAGATCGCCGAGCCACACGTGCGGAATGTCGCCGATCAAGAGGTTGCCGATGAGGCCCGCCTGCTGGTGCAGGCCCTGGAGCCGCGCGTGGACCTGCCGGGCCGTCGTGCTGGACGTGTCCACGAGCTCGGTCACCACGCAGACATCGAGCTCTTCCTCTATGTCGTCCGAGAGGCGCGCCAGCTCCGCCTGAAGGGGCGCATGGAACGCCTGGTCCACGACGAGCGCGACCGTGCTCGGCCGGTCGCACTCGGCCTCGAGCGCGACGTCGGACACAAGAGAGCCGTCCGATCCCTGAACGCGGAGGCTCTCGCGCAGAGCGGCCGTGTCCACCGCGCCGGCCGCCAGCGCCGAGGTGGAGCCCGCGCCGTCCGCGGGCTCCGAGCCGGAGCCGATGCACCCCGTGGGCATCAGGCTCATGAACGAGGCGATCGAGGCAATCCACCGTGCGTGTCTCCGGATATCCATCATGTTCATCGTGACTCCGATTTTGTGGTCGCGAAAGATGCCACCGGTGTCGTGACACGCAACGTCGCTTTCTTGCCAGGGTGGCTGTCGGCGCGCGGGGCGGCGCGGTCGAGGCGATATGCAAATGCTGCATGAGGCGCATGCTGCATACGAGTTGGAGGTGCGCTGTCGGCCGGGATAGAACGCTGTGACATCGAACCGATTCGAGAGCTCACGCGGGCAGCCCTGCCGGCGGCAATGCGCTATAAGCCGCCGGCCGAAGGCGGCATGAACCATGCGAGCTCTCTACCGGTTCATATTTTTCTCTGCGATTGGATTGATCGCTTGCGACGGCAAATCGGATTCCGGTGCGGACGCCACCACGGCAGGCTCAGGCACGACGGGTAGTTTCATGGCTGGCGGCGCGGGGGGCGCATCCTCGGGCGGCGCGGACCCAGGTGGTGCCGACGCGAGCAGCGGCAGCGGTGGCCAGGCCGGCGCGGGCGTGGACGCGGGCGGGAGCGCGGGTGAGGGCGGGAGCGCGGGTGAGGGCGGGGAGCGCGGGTGCGGGCGGGGACGCGGGCGCGGGCGGGAATGCCGGCGCGGGGGGGCAGGGCGGAGCAGCTTCGTTTCCTGCGCTCAGGATCACGAGCGACACGTCGTCCATCGAGTTCACCCCTGCGCTGATCGCCGCGCAGGACTTCTATCCCGGTGAAGCGACCGTCCAGCCCGGCGGCATCGTGAGCCTGCTCAACGACTCCAGCGTCGATCTCGGCACCAACGCGGAGACGCAGACGCTACGACAATCGGTGGCTCACCCGAACCTGCGTATCATCTTCACGGTGACGGAGACGTTCTACCGCATCGTGGCCAACCGCGCGGCCGGGATCAGCTCGCTCGCGGATCTGCGAGGCAAGCGGATCGGCTCGATCGCCAACACGTCCGCGGCCTACTTCATCCACAAGTACCTGGGCACCATGGGCCTCACCGACGCCGACTACACGGTTCTCTCCGGGGGCATCTGCATGGCCGAGCCCTGCGCGGCGAACACCTTGCCGGCCATGCTCGAGGAGGGCGCCGTGGACGCCGTCGCGCTCTGGGAGCCCTCGACGCAGCTCGCGGCGAACGCGATCGGGAGCGACGCCATCGTGTTCCAGGATCGCTCGCTCTACCGCGAGATCGTGAACCTCCACAGCACCGCCGAGAAGCTCGCGGATCCCGAGAAGCGGCGCGGCATCGTCGAGTTCGTGCGCTCGCTCGCGAGCGCGCAGGAGCTCTACCGCACCACGCCAGAGGCGGTCTGGCCGAGGATCTCGGACGCGATCGGCATCGAGCCCTCCGTGCTCGAGCAGGTCTGGGAGGACGAGCGGTTCCAGGGCACGCTGGTGCCCGACATCCTCGACGTCCTCGAGGAAGAAGAGCCCTGGGTCGCCGCGCAGACAGGCCGCACCGCGCGTACGCGCGCAGAGCTCGCGCCGCTGGTCGACGACAGCGTGATGCGGGAAGCCCTCGGGCTTCCGTGAGGGTTCAGCCGGCCGGGGGGCCGCGTCAGCGCTTCGAGGGAGGGTCGGGCGAGCGGGCGGTGAGATCGCGGGGGCAGGCCTCGGATGAGGCCTGCTCCCCGCGCGCCCGCCGGCGCTGGGCTAGTTGGGGATGCTGTCGTACTGGCAGGTCAGGCTGCAGCCGTCGCCGCCCATGCGGTTGCCGTCGTCGCACTCCTCGTACGCGCTCTGCAGCTTGCCGTCGCCGCAGTACGGCCCGTAGACGCAGCCCGGCGCGCACTTGCCGTAGCCGCCGGTGTTGTTGCCGTCGCCGTCGTCGCACTGCTCGGTGCCGTTGCGGATGCCGTCGCCGCAGCGCGGGCCGAGCTGGCAGCGCGGGCCGCACTGGCCGTAACCGCCGTCGTTCTCGCCGTCGTCGCACTGCTCGCCCGGCTGCACGACGCCGTCGCCGCACTGGGCGCCGAGGCGGCAGTTGTTGCTGCAGCCGGTCGCCGCGTTCGGGGGATCGCACTGCTCGCCCCACTCGACGTTGACGCGGTTGTCGCCGCACCTGGCCGCGGGGGTGCAATCCGGCAGGCAGCTCCCGTAGACGCCGTCGTTCACGCCGTCGTCGCACGTCTCGGCGCCGCTGATGATGCCGTCGCCGCAGTACGGCCCGTACTCGCATTCAATGGTGCACCCGCCGTAGACGCCGCTGTTCATGTCATCGCCGAGGTCGCACTCCTCCTCCTCGGGCTGGACGATGGCGTCGCCGCAGCGCGGCCCGTACACGCACGAGGGGCCGCACTGGTCGTACCCGCCGTCGTTGATGCCGTCGTCGCACTCCTCGCCGAACTGCGGCTGGATCACCCCGTCGCCGCAGTGGGCGCCGAGCCGGCAGCTCGCGCAGCTCGGGTCGCTCGCGTTGTCGCACTCCTCGCCCCAGTCCTCGTCGACGTGGTTGTCGCCGCACCGCGGGGCCGGCAGGCAGCCCGGGCTGCAGGTGCCGTAGGTGCCGTCGTTCACGCCGTCGTCGCACGACTCGCGGCCGTTCCTGACGCCATCGCCGCAGTAGGGCGCGTAGCGGCAGGTGGGGGTGCACCCGCCGTAAGCGCCGGTGTTGTTGCCGTCACCGAGGTCGCACTGCTCCTCGCCGGGCTGCACGATGCCGTCGCCGCAGCGGGGCCCGAGCGCGCACGAGGGACCGCACTGGTCGTACCCGCCGTCGTTCACGCCGTCGTCGCACTCCTCGCCGAACTCGGGCTGCGTGACGGCGTTACCGCACTGCGAGGCGATGTGGCAGCTGATGCAGTACGGGTCGGTGGCGCTGTCGCACTCCTCGCCCCAGTCCGCGTCGACGCGGTTGTCGCCGCACTTCGGGGCCGGCGTGCAACCCGGGTTGCAGGTGCCGTACGCGCCGTCGTTCACGCCGTCGTCGCACCCCTCGGGGCCGTTCCTGACGCCGTCGCCGCAGTAGGGCGCGTAGTTGCAGCTGGCGGTGCACCCGCCGTAAGCGCCCGTGTTGTTGCCGTCGCCGAGGTCGCAGTTCTCGTCCTCGGGCTGGACGATGCCGTCGCCGCAGCGGGGCCCGAGCACGCACGAGCGGTTGCACTGGCCGTACCCGCCGTCGTTCACGCCGTCGTCGCACTCCTCCTCGAACTCCGGCTGCACCACCCCGTCGCCGCAGTGCTCGCCGAGCTGGCAAGCCACGCAGTACGGGTCGTCCGCGTCGTCGCACTCCTCGCCCCAGTCCGCGTCGACGCGGCCGTCGCCGCACTCCGGGGCCGGCGTGCAGTTCGGGTTGCAGGTGCCGTAGGCGCCGTCGTTGATGCCGTCGTCGCACTGCTCGGTGCCGTTGCGGATCGCGTCGCCGCAGTACGGCCCGATGTCGCACGACGTCGTGCAGCCGCCGTAGCCGCTCGCCGTGTTGCCGGCGCCGAGGTCGCACGCCTCGTACGGGGCGTTGACCGCGCCGTCGCCGCAGCGGGGCGGGGCCGCGCACCCCGGCGCGCAGGCGCCGGACGCGTTGGCGTACGTGCTGTTGTTCACGCCGTTGTCGCAGGCCTCGGGGCCGTTCTTCACGCCGTCGCCGCAGTACGCGCCGAGCTGGCAGTTGTTGCACTTGCCGTAGCCCGTCCCGTTCGCGGTGCCGTCGTCGCACTCCTCACCCGGCGTCACGACCGGCGGGTCGACCCCGCACTGGGGCTCGCAGACCGACCTGCCGGCGCTGAAGCCCGCCAGCGTGAGCTGGTAGTTCGACCCGGTGACGTGGCGCTCGGCCTGGAACACCGCGATCTCGTAGACCTTGCCGTTCTCGAGGCCCAGGTTGACGGTGTAAGGCGTGCGCGTCGGGCAGTTGGCCTCGGTGCAGGGGGTCACGCGGGCGTTGCCGTTGTCGAGGATGGTGACGCTCTCCTGGTTGCGCTGGTGGATGCCGCCGATGTCCGCGGTCAGCGTGTTCTTGATGAACACCCAGACGTCGTCGTCACCGTAGAACGTGAGCACAGGGTCGGCCGCCCTCGGGTCCGAGTTGAACTGGAACCAGTAGCGGACCTCGCTCGTGAAGTAGAAGTTGTGCCTCTGGCCTGCGTCGCCGTTCTGCACCAACTCCTGGCCGCTGGCGACCAGGCTCTCGAGCACGGGATCCCCGCCGGGCGGGGTGAGGTCCAGCGGCCAGAACGGGCTCCGCTCGTAGACGAAGGTCCCGGCGCTCACCTCGACCAGGTCGATCGTGGTGACGATCTTCCTGTTGAAGTTGGGGTTGTCCCGGTACCACCACTGGAAGTTGGTTTGCCCCGTGGTCCAGCCGTTCGCGTTCGACGGCGTGAGCGTGCCGGCCCCGCGGGCGTTCACGGGCTTGCCTTCGGCGTCGAGCGTCGTCCCGACGGTGCCGTCGATCTGCGCGCCGTCGGGGCTGATCTCGAAGTCGAGGTGCCCGCGGAGCGCATCGCTCTGGTTGGCGTCGCAGGCGCCGTTGGCCGTGGCGCTGAAGGTGTTGTTCGTCGGGCAATAGCCGATGAAGTCGCGGAGGACCATCGGCAGCCGCATCTCGGTGGCCTCCACCGTGCAGACGTAGCCGGCCTCGATCGTGCAGTCGGCGGAGCAGCCGTCGCCGCTCTCGTTGTTGCCGTCATCGCACTGCTCGGTCGCGTCGCCGGGCAGGAGGATGCCGTCGCCGCACTCCGATTCGCACGCGCCGAGCGGGCAGTTCGGCTCGCGCTTGCAGTCCGGCGTGCAGCCGTCTCGCCAGTTGTCGTTGCCGTCGTCGCAGACCTCGGTGCCCTCGGCGATGCCGTCGCCGCAGACCGAGAAGCCCAGACAATCCTGGGGCTCGCCGTCGTCACACACCCGGCCCGGCTCGATCTTGCACGTCTCGTCGCAGCCGTCGCCCGGGGAGAGATCGCCGTCGTCACACTGCTCGGCGCCCATCTTGATCCCGTCGCCGCAGATCGTCTTGCACGGGAACCCGACGCGCGAGCAATCCCACCCGTCCTCGATGAGCTGGCAGTCGGCGCTGCACCCGTCGCCGGACGCGGGCGGCTCCTGGCCGTCGTCGCACACCTCGGTGCCGCCGATCACGCCGTCGCCGCAGACGGGCGCCGGGGGAGGGGTGCACCGGCCGCCGGTCGGCGGGCACGTCCAGCCGAGCTCGATCTTGCACTGCGGCGTGCAACCGTCGCCGCCGACAGGGCTCGCGTCGCCGCCGTCGTCGCACTGCTCGCCCGGCTGGACCACGCCGTCGCCGCAGAACGTCCGCCGCGTGCAGGGCTGGCCCGGCCTGCAGATCCAGCCGTCCTCGAGCCGGCAGTCCGCCGTGCAGCCGTCGCCGGACGCGGGCGGGTCGTCGCCGTCGTCGCACTGCTCGCTGCCGTTCACGCGGCCGTCGCCGCACCGGTAGAGGAGGACGCAGGGCTCACCGGGCTCGGGGCAGACATACGAGGTGTCCACCGTCTTGCAGTCCGCGCTGCAGCCGTCGCCGCTCGCTGTGTTGCCGTCGTCGCAGAGCTCGCCCGGGTTCACCACGCCGTCGCCGCAGCGGATCTGCAGCTGGCAGGGCTGCCCCGGGGTCGGACACGAATAGAACGCCTCCTGCCGGCAAAGGCTCGAGCAGCCGTCGCCGCCCGCTGTGTTGCCGTCGTCGCACTGCTCACCGGTCTCCTTGGCGCCGTTGCCGCAGGCCGGCAGCCGCGTGCACGGCTGGCCGGGCCGGCTGCACTGATATCCATCCTCGCGCATGCACGTCGCGCTGCAGCCGTCGCCGGACGCGGGCGGGCTGTCGCCGTCCTCGCACTCCTCCGAGCCGTTCACGCGGCCGTCGCCGCACCGGAACGGGACGACGCAGGGCTCGCCCGGCGCGGTGCACACGTAGTCCGGATCCACCGCGCTGCAGTCACCCCTGCAGCCGTCGCCGCTCGCTGTGTTGCCGTCGTCGCAGACCTCGCCCGGGTTCACCACGCCGTCGCCGCACCGGACCTGCCGCTGGCAGGGCTGCCCCGGGGTCGGACAGGAATAGAACGCCTCCTGCCGGCACAGGCTCGAGCAGCCGTCGCCGCTCGCGACGTTGCCGTCGTCGCACTGCTCGCCGCTCTCCAGGAGCCCGTTGCCGCAGATCGGCAGGAGCTCGCACGCCTGCCCGGGCCTCGGGCACACGTACCCCGGCTCGCGCATGCACGTCGCGCTGCAGCCGTCGCCGGACGCGGGCGGGTCGTCGCCGTCCTCGCACTGCTCGCCGCTGTTCACGCGACCATCACCGCAGCGGTAAAGCCGGATGCAGGGCTCGCCCGGATCGGGGCACACGAAGAGCGGGTCGAGCACCCTGCAGTCGGCGCTGCAGCCGTCGCCATTCAGGGTGTTGCCGTCGTCGCAGAGCTCGCCGGGGTCGACCGCGCCGTCGCCGCACCGGATCTGCAGCTCGCAGGGCTCTCCCGGGGTGGGACAGGTGTAGAACGACTCCTGCCGGCAGAGGCTCGAGCAGCCGTCGCCGCTGGCGGCGTTGCCGTCGTCGCACTGCTCGCCGCTCTCCTTGTCGCCGTTGCCGCAGACCGGTACGCGCTCGCAGGGCTGCCCCGGCCTCGAGCAAACGAAGCCCGGCTCGCGCCGGCAGTCGGCGCTACAGCCGTCGCCGGACGCCTCGTTGCGGTCGTCGCACTCCTCCGAGCCGTTCACGCGGCCGTCGCCACAGTCGTAGAGCAGCGTGCACGCCTGGCCGGGCATCGGACAGACGTACGAGGGGTCGACGAAGTAGCAGTCGGCGCTGCAGCCGTCGCCATCGGCGGTGTTGCCGTCGTCGCAGAACTCGCCCGGATCGAGCACGCCATCGCCGCACGCGATGGTCAGGACGCACGGCTCGCCGGGCGTGGGACATGCGCAGTACGGCTCGATCTCGCACAGACCGGAGCAGCAGTCGCCGGGCAGGCTGTTGCCGTCGTCGCACGCCTCGCTGGCCTGGTTGATCTCGCCGTCGCCGCACGCTGGCTCCTGCGGCAACTCGCACTCGGGGGGCGGGTCGTCGCCGGCGCACGGGTCGGGCCCGCCGCCCTCGCCGCCGGTGCCGCTCCCGACGCCGACACCGAAGTCGTCGCCGCCGGTGCCGGCAGCCGCGCCGGTGCCGGAGACCGCGCCGCTCCCCGCGCCGCCCACGCCTGTTTCGCCGCCCGTGGAGGGGGCATCCCCTCCGCAGGCGGCAGTTACTTGCAGTAATCCCACCGCCAAAGCCAGATAAGACGTTCTCAAACTCACGACACACCTCGACGAACACGAGCGACTGCGCTCGGGCAGGAAGTCGACGACCCCGGCGCAGGGTAGATCGGGCGCCCCTCGCACCTCTAGCCGAAAATGACTCCATCCTGCTCCACTCGGCTCTTCGTCACGACGTCTTCTGCGGCGGATTCCACCAGAGCTCACGATGTCTTTCCGCGGCGGATTCCACGAGCGCCGCGGACGAATGACGCGCGTTGCGCGACGCGGCGAGGGGCGGACTCGGCTGCTTCCTGTCAGCTTCTGAGGTCACCCGAGCACTCGCCCGGCGTCACAACCCGGTTCGCGCTTGACATTTGCGCCCTCGCCGGCGGTCGAGAGATGATTGGGACTCCAAGGATGATCGGCCGCGATGGCGCGCGTCGAGGTGCGTCCTGGCGAGGCCCACCGCGGCCGTCGTCGAACGCCGCGCGAGCCGGCAGAGCGCGGCTCACCGGCGCTCGCGTCCGGTCGAGCCGCTTCGTCGCGCGCAGCGCGCGGCGCCGCCCACGTTTCAGCGGGATCGGTCACCGGGAGCAGGAGAGCCGAGGCCTGGCCCGCCCGGCCCTCGGCGCCCCTCAGCGCCCCTCAGCGTTTGCCCTTGGCGCCGCCTGCCTTGGAGGCGCCGCCGCTCTTCCCATGCACGTTCGCCTTGCTGCTGCCGCCATGGTCCTTGTCGTGGATCATGACCTTGCTGCTGCCGCCATGGTCCTTGTCGTGGATCATGACCTTGCTGCTGCCGCCATGGTCCTTGTCGTGGATCATGACCTTGCTGCTGCCGCCATGGTCCTTGTCGTGGATCATGACCTTGACCTTGTCGCCGCCGCCATGGTCCTTGTCGTGGATCATGACCTTGACCTTGTCGCCGCCGCCATGGTCCTTGTCGTGGACCTTCACGTCCACGTCGGCGTGGGCGCCAGCATGTACATCGATGTCTGGCCCTTCGGCGAAGCCCTTCACGAGGATGTTGACCCGCGGCGCCCGCGCGGCCGTCGCGATCACGCGCACGCCGGGCCGGTAGCCCCAGAGCGCCACGCGCGTCGTGCCGCGGAACCCGAGCGCGACCGTCAGCCGGAAGGGATTCACCGCCGCCGCGAGCTTGCCCACGAAGTAGAACCCAGCAGACGCTGGCGCGAGCACCAGCACCTCCGGTCGCTCGGCCACGAGACCCAGCTTGAGGGTTCGCCCCTCGACGGGGACTGGCTTGAGGTGGACATCGAGCACGTAGACGCGCACCTCTCCCGTGGCCTCGTTGGCGACCATCTCGAGCCGGTCCTCGCCGACCACCTGGATGGAGCCGCCGTGGGGGCCCACCGTGATCTCGGACAGCTTGCTCTCCGCGCTCACCTTGGCGCTCGCCACGAGCTCCGCCGTGCCGCCCGCGGGAACGTGCAGCACGCCGCTCCAGGGCTTGCCCGAGACAGTGAGCGTGTAGCTGACCTCCGTCAGGTCCGCCTCTAGCTTCGGCCCCGCCCCGACCAGGAGCCCCGTCCTCGCGTCGACCGCCAGCGGGATCGTCCTCGCCTCTCCGGAAGGCGGCTTCCAGACGAGCGTGCCGCCTACGTCCTCCTTCACGCGTACACCGGAGCTGGCGGTGATCGCGGCCTTCACCTGGCCGTCGCCGTCGATCCGCCAGGCCACGCTCCCGTCGTCATGCTCCTCGACAAGCGCCGCGGCCCCGAGCTCCTCGCCCAGGGCCATCTCCGTCTCCGCCGTCGCCGTGGCCTCGCCGCAGGCAGGCAGGAGGGCGAGAGCGAGCGACACCAGCGTGATCCCAGTTAAACGAGTCATCAGTTCCTCCGTCTCCGCTCCTTGCGCCGCCGGCCAGGGCCAGCGGCGCGCAGCGCGATCCTCTTCGGCCCTCGTTGCGCGCAGCGCTGCCCGGCCGTTGCCTCATCTCGACGTCAACACAGCAGTGCGTCCTCCGGAGCGCCACGGCTCAACAATCCTCGGTGGACACGTGGTTCACGTGTGCGCTGTCCAGCGCAGGCTGGACCACGGCCTGCCCCATGGCGCGGCGTGTCCATGCCGCTGCTCGTCGGAACATCCGTGGGCTGGAAGGTCATGGTGAGGTCTCGGCACCGCCATCGGTGGACGGAGCCATTGTGGTTCACGAGCGAGCCATGGACGACAGGGTGGCAGCCCCGCGCCTCTTCTGGCAGCCTGGTGCGCGCCTGGGGGACGGGAGGCGCTCGCTCCTCCTGACGGCCGCATGCACCGCTGCGGCACGACCCCAGCTATCTGTCCTGAAAGGAGCGGCCCATGACATTTCGACGCCCCGAAGACTTCCACCACGAATACGTCCAGCTCGCGGACATTCGTCTGCACTATGTGCGCGAGGGGAGCGGAGCGCCGCTCGTCCTGCTCCACGGCTGGCCGGGCTTCTGGTGGGAGTGGCACCAGAACATCGGCCCCCTCGCCGAGGGCTTCGACGTCATCGCGCCCGACATGCGCGGCTATGGCGACTCCGAGAAGCCGGATCTCTCGCGCATCGAGCTCTTCCACCTCGACCGCGTCGTCGAGGACACCGCCCAGCTCCTCGACCACCTCGGCATCAGGCAAGCCTTCATCGTGGGCCACGACTACTCGGCGCTGGTCCTGCACAAGTTCGTCCGGAAGCACCGCGACAAGGTGATCCGGGCCGCGATCATCAACCCCATCACGCCAGGGTTCGAGGGGCGGTACCTGAGCCCTGGCCACTTCCCCGAGTCGTGGTACTCGCAGTTTCACCAGCTGGACATGGCCGTCGACCTGGTCAGCTCGAGCCGCGAAGCGTGCCGCATCTACTTCCGTCATTTCCTGAACCACTGGTCGCACGACAAGAGCCTCTTCCAGGGGGATGAGCTCGAGATCTACGTCGACAATTTCATGAAGCCGGGCAACATCCACGGTGGCTTCAACTTCTATCGCGCCAACCTGTCGATCACGAGCCAGCCCTGGACCCAGCTCGACCGGACCATCTCCGACTGCGACGTGACGTTCCTGCAGGGCATGGGCGACCCGGTGGTTCCCTCGGTCTGGACCGACCTGGTCACGCCCTGGTACAGCCGCTACACGATCGATTACGTGCAGGATGGCGGGCACTTCCTGATGCGGGAGAAGCCGGGATACGTCAACAGGCACCTCAAGAATGCATTCCTGAAGTAGGCGCCGCCCGGCGGGCGCGCTCGGCTCGCCTGTCGCGGGCGCGCTCAGCCAGCCTGTCGGAAGAGGATCGCGGCGCCGAGCGCCGCGGCCGCCGGGACGAAGAGGTCGCCGGCGGCCGACCGCCGCAGCGGGAAGCCGCTCTCCTCCAGCAGCTTCCGCGCGGCGCCGAGGTCGCGCACCGCGACCGCGTAGGCGACGAGGGCCGGGAGCGCAGGGGCCCGCTCGCCTGGCAGGAGCGCCTCCAGGTCGGCTTCGGCGACGAGGGTGACCTGAGAGCCCTCGAGATCGAAAACGCGCGTCGGCCCGTCGGCGCGCGCGGGCAGGCCGAGGTACTTCTCGTAGCGGCGCTCGACATCGGGCAAGGCGGCCCGGGCGACGCAGAGCACGGACTCCACGAGATCGACCGCGCCGTTCGGGTGCTCGAGGTCGAGCTGCGCCTCGAGCACCTCCGTCGGAGGATTCTCCGCGACCGCGATCCTCCCCTCGGACACGCGGCCTGCCCGGGCCTCCTCCGGATCGTCGCTGTCGATCTCGATGATGCGGGCCGGCTCCACCCGCGTCCCGTTCGCCGTGTCGATCGGGCGCCGAACGACGTTGACGCCCCCGTGACGGACGCCCTCCGCGCTCAGCCGGCAGGCGGTGGCGTCAGCGTCGGACGTCTTGAACACGAGGATGTGCAGGCCCTCGAAGCGCGCGAGGCACGCGGCGATCCTGGCGACGGTGCCGCGGATCGCCGCGTTGATCCGCGGCAGGTGCTCCGGCGGAGCCTGGATGGGGACGCGCTTCGCGCCGCGCGGGAGCCGGTCGGGATCGCCCTCGCTGACGCAGCTCACGAGCTCGACGAAGCTGCGCGGGAAGTTGGCGTGGGTGTTCGCCGCGCCGACCGGCCGGGGAGGCTCGCCCTCCCTGAGCGACAGCATGGGGCAGGCGGGCGGCGACAGGTGAAAGCCGAGCCGCCGGTAGAGCTCGAGGCCTTCCTCGATGTCGCTCACCACATGGCCGACATGATGGAGATGATCGATGTCACGACCCATGGCACGTCACCTGTCCCTCAGATAGCTCGGGGCGTCAAGCCGCCCGCTTCTCCGGGCGGCGCGGGCAAGCCCGGCAGCCCGTCGATGCTCTTCGTGTTCTTCTCCAGCCGGTAGCGCGAGAGGCCCTCTGGCCCCTTGCGCTCCGCCCACTTCGACAGCGTGTCCCGCTCGCCCTCGTACGCCATGAGCGGCACGGCGTAGCCGCACGACGTGGCGATGCGCTCGAGCTCCACGCGGATCACCGACCGGACGCCCGGCAGCGGCGGGAAGAGGCTCGCCAGCGCGTCGAACCGCGGGTCGCCGGGGAAGACCGGCTCGCCGCGGCCCTGGAGGCGCAGGATGCGGGGCGGCCCGGCGAACGCGCAGAACATCAGGGTGATGCGGCCGTTGTCGCGCAGGTGCGCGATGGTCTCGACGCCGCTGCCGGTCAGGTCGAGGTACGCGACTGTGCGCGGGTCGAGGACGCGGAAGGTGTCGTGTCCCTTCGGCGACACGTTGACGTGCCCGCCGTCGCCGGAAGGCGCGGAGGCGACGAAGAAGAGGCGCTGCTCGGCCATGAAGCCGGTGAGGTCGTCGTCGAGCTCGGAGAAGGTTCGTCCCATACACCCTCGTGTGGCAGGCACGGCCAGGCCGCTCCAGGGCGCCTTGCTGCGCGCGATGGAGCAGGGCCGTGGCTCGCTGCCGCTTCATGCGGTGCTGTAGGGGCCGCGCGGCGCGTGGGGGAGGGGGGAAGCGGATGGCCCCGCCGTAGGAGCAGGTACAGTCGGCCTTGCTGGCGAGCTCCGCGTCCGCCGCGCGAGCAGGCTCGGGCGTCTCAGCAGCCGGACCGAGCGTCGCGAAGATCGATACAGTGGATAACCCAGTCTTCACATGCGCAATCTCAGCCGCTCTAGAACACCGATCACGTTGAAACCTGGAGAATTTTCACAGGGAGGCGGGGAGGCGGGGAGGAAGAAAAAAAATGAATTTCTCCCTCTTGCCGTCTCTCGCTCCCCGCCTCCCCGCCTCCCTGTGAAATTCCTGCTTTTTCTCGTGGTTTCAACCCGTTTGTCGCTCTAGCGCCTGCCCCTGAGCGCTCTGGCAAGAGGGCGCGCGACGAGCGCTCGACGTCCGCCCGTCTTCCTCGTCCTGCTCGGCGAGGAAATCACCCAGACGGTCGAGGCGCCGCTCCCACAGCGCGCGGTGCTCGGCAATCCACCGCTCAGGGGCCGAGGTCGCCGTTGAACGTGAAGCCCGTTCGCAGCGGGGTCATGACGAGCTTGACCAGCGGCACGTTGACGTGCGCGCGCAGCGCGCCGTTGTCCAGGCCGCGCCCGGTGCAGCCGGAGAACGCGACATGGACAGCGCCTCGGCCGGCCGCGTCCTCGACGAGCAACACCGCGTCTGCGGGGGGCGGCGCCGGCGGGAGCAGGCACTCCTTCGGGTCGACGTCGGGGTTGGGGCCGGGAGCTGCCGAGCTCAAGGCGGCGGCCAGCGCGGCGGCCTCTTGGCCGGACAGGCGCGCGGAGGTCAGCAGCGCATCGGCGGCTGTGCCGTAGTAGCAGATGGAGATCGAGCTCGGGTTGCCGGGAGCCATGGCCGAGCGCGCGCCGGGGTGCGTTGCCTGGGGGCGCTTCCCCGGGGGGCGCCTTACGGGACACCCGTTGTGGTCGACGCTGACCAGCTGCGCGCTGTCGAGGATCCGGCGTGCGGTCTCGGGATCGTGGACCCGGACCGAGACGAGGACGCGCTGCGACGGGATCCTCAGCCAGCCGAGATGACGGCCGTCCGGGCCCCGCCCCTCGGTGCGCTCGGCGCTCACGCCGCCGATCGACACGTCACGCCGCGTGAGCCCCGGGCCTCTCATGGCGTCATCCGGCCCATCGGGGCCGATGATCGCGACCTGCTTCCTGGGCGTCTCCGGCGTCAGGCATTGGCGCTGCGGCCCCTGCGCCCGGACGACGGTGGGCCCCTGGCTCATGTTGCAGCCGTAGTCGTTGACGGCCCAGTCGGCCGGGACCTCGATCTGCACGCCGAGGGAGCTCTCGATCCGCCACCCTGCGGCGCCTGCGGGCGGGGGCGTCGCGGAGGGCGCGGCGCTGGCGGAGGGCGCGGCGCTGGCGGAGGGCGCGGCGCTGGCGGAGGGCGCGGCGCTGGCGGGCGGCCTGGGCCCGGCAGCGGCCGTTCCTGACGCGTCCGGGGCTGCACGCGCGCAGGCGGCCATGCCCAGGCCGAGCGCGCCGGCCGCCAGCGCGAGCGTCAGCGCGCGGGCAGCCGGGCGCCCCCGCCGGTCAGGACGCGGCGGGCGCTGCCGCCGTCGCGCGTCGCGCTCGCCGCTGCCGCCTCCGGTCCACACGCCCGTTGCCCTCTCGCCGTTTCGATCTGCGTTGGTCATCTCTGTCTCTCATGGTGCGGGCGGCAGAGCGGCGCCGCCGCGGCACCTACCGACGCAAGGAGCGGTGATTCGGTCTACATGTCTACACGATCCACGGCGCCCGCGGCGCCCGCGGCGCCCGCGGCGCTCGTCGCGAGCCAGACCTGCCTGGCCCGCGCCGATCGGATCTGGAGGACGATGGGGCGCGCTCCAGATGGCCAACGCGCTGCTCGATCGCGGTGAGCCCGAGGTGTTTCGCGCCGCGGTGCTCGACAAGCGTTTCTACTCGGGCAAGGGCCCGAGATACAAGCTGCGGCTCGCGCCATGGGGGCCGGACCAGGGCGGCGAGGTCACGGTCGACAGCCATCTGTACGGAGCGGTGGCGGTGGGCGGCGCCGTCTGCGTCAGGCTCCGGCCGGGTGCGCTCGGCGTGCGCTGGTTCAGCGTCGGGCCCTGTGATGGATGAACGAAGGGAGGGTTGGCGGGCGGGCTGCGTGCGCCGACTCGGACCAGAGGAGCCGAGACGGAGAGCTCGTCGAGGATCCGCTCCCCGGGCACGGCCCGCAGGGGCAGCTCCGTGTGCCGGCGCACGTCCCGGCGAACGCCCTGAAGGCTCGGAGGTGGTGCTCGGGGCCTTTGCCTTACAGGCCGCCGGTTGCGGGGTCGACGACCAACGGCGGCGGCCGGCCACTTCTCCGCAGCGGCGCCGACCTGCGCCCCCGCCCGCGATGCCTCGTCGGCTCGCGCCACCCGCGTCCCGGACGCCTGAGGGCGGTTTTTTCCGCTTCACGCACTTTGTAACGAGTATTGACAAACACGCGCTGAGCTGGTACGTGAGCGTAGCATCTGCGCGAACGCTGCTGGCGGCGTGAGCTGCGGGTGAGTTCTTGCCTCGCGGGGCGACGGACGCGCAGGGCTCGGTCCCGCTTACGCTTCGACCACGTTGACGGTCCGCCATCACGCACTGAAGTACCATGTCGCTGCAAGCATACCGCCGCCGTCGTAGACCAGCTCGAGCAGCAGGGCGGGCGCGGCAGGGGGCGGCGGTACTTCACCTCGCGGACACTGGTGTCGAAGGCGCCCTCTGATATAAGGTACACGCAGACAACCAGCTGGAGATCCGTTTATGACCGTTGTGACTGGCGACAAAGAGTACTTCCCTGGTGTTGGCAAGATCCCTTACGAGGGGCCTGAGTCCGACAACCCCCTCGCCTTCAAGTGGTACGATGCCAACCGCGTCGTCGCCGGCAAACCCATGAAGGATCACTTCAAGTTTGCCGTGTGTTACTGGCACACGTTCTGTGGTCGTGGTCACGATCCGTTCGGTCCGGGGACGATCCACTTCCCCTGGGATGAGGGCAAGGACGCGCTGGCCCGTGCTCGTATGAAGATGGACGCGAACTTCGAGTTCATCACCAAGCTGGGTGCGACGCATTACTGCTTCCATGACATCGACCTGGTGGAAGAGGGCGACAGCCGCGCCGAGACGTCGCGCCGTCTCCAGAGCATCGTCGAGTACGCCAAGCAGAAGCAGTCGCAGTCGGGCGTCAAGCTGCTGTGGGGCACGGCGAACCTGTTCTCCAACCCGCGTTACATGAACGGCGCCTCCACGAGCCCGGATTTCTCCGTGGTGGCCTACGCCGGCGCTCAGCTCAAGGACGCCCTCGACGCCACCATCGCGTTGAACGGTGAGAACTATGTGTTCTGGGGTGGCCGCGAAGGTTACATGAGCCTGCTGAACACGGACATGAAGCGCGAGAAGGCTCACTTTGCTCGCTTCTTGACCATGGCGCGCGACTACGCGCGCTCGCGCGGCTTCAAGGGCACCTTCTTCATCGAGCCCAAGCCCATGGAGCCCTCCAAGCACCAGTATGACTTCGACGCCGAGACCGTGATCGGGTTCCTGCGTCAACACGGCCTGGACAAGGACTTCAAGCTCAACCTGGAGACGAACCACGCGACGCTCGCTGGCCACACCATGGATCACGAGATGCAGGTGGCTGCTGACGCCGGGATGCTCGGCAGCATCGACGCCAACCGCGGCGACTACCAGAACGCGTGGGACACCGACCAGTTCCCCTACAGCATCAACGAGACGGTGGAGATGATGCTCATCCTGCTCCGCAGCGGCGGGTTCCAGGGGGGCGGCGTCAACTTCGACGCCAAGCGCCGTCGTAACTCGACGGATCTGGTCGACACCTTCCACGGGCACATCGGCGGCATGGATGTGTTCGCTCGTTCGCTCCTCATCGCCGATGACCTGATCCGCAAGTCGCCGCTCGAGTCGATGCGCAAGGCTCGTTACGCGTCGTTCGACGGCGGCAAGGGCGCAGAGTTCGAGCAGGGGAAGCTGACGCTGGAGCAGCTGGCCGAGATCGGCAACGCTGGCGGTGAGGTCAAGCTCACGAGCGGTCAGCAAGAGCTGTACGAGAACATCGTCAATCGGTGGATCCGGTAAGCTGAGCGATCGCGGGAACGACAGCCGGGCGACGCCATCGCGCGCCCGGCTGTTTTTTTGCCCGAGTTCTGGTGATATTTCAGGCGCTTCGATGAGAGGTTGGGCGGCGTCTCCTCCGCCCGGTCCTCTGCTTGTGTGGCCCACACGCGGGCCGAGCCGGCGCCCCTCGGCCGCTTCAGCGGCCGCCGCGGAGGGTCGACCCGAGGCCGGCTCACCTCAGGTAGTCGGAGATCGCGTCGTACCAGACGCCCGCCATCCGGGCGTAACCAGCCTGATTGGGGTGGACCTGGTCGCCGAGCTCGGACGTGGGGAAACCCGTGAACTGATCCGCGTAGATGATGTGCGCGCCCGCGCTGGCTCGCTCCTCGACCAGCCCGGGGATGGCCGCGTTGAACGTATTGACCGAGCTTGCGGCGAACGGCAGGGGAATGATGCTGCTCACGACGATCAGCGCGTCCGGCGCCTCGGCGATCAGCTCGTCCAGGAGCGCGCCCAGGCGGGTGTCGGCGCCGTTCGCGCTTGACACCATGTCATTGGTGCCCGCATGGAGCAGCACGATGTGCGGCATATCTCTGAGCGCCGGGGTCGGCACGCGATTGGCGATCTGCTGGATGGTCTCTCCGCTGATTCCCTCGTGATTGCGGGGGAACGGCACGCCATCGACCATCGCGGGGCCGTTCATCTGCTGCGTGCCCGTGAAGGTGATCTCGTGGTCGTCTTGCATGGCCAGGTGGAAGAGCTCGACCCGGTACCCGCCATCGAAGCCGAGACCAAAGGTGATCGAGTCCCCGAGGGGCAGGATCTTGCAGGGGCCCGTCTCCGGGCAAGGCTGGAACCCTGCATCGGGAGAGCCCCCACTCCCGCCCGAGCCACTGGAAGTCGCGCTCGTCGAGGTGCTCGCACCGGTGCCCTCCCCGCCGCTTCCCGTGGTCGCTCCCGTGGGCGCCTGCCCACCCGAGCCAGCGGTTCCCGTCGTGCCCGCTGAGCTCGTGGTCGAGGCGCCTTCCGAGGCCCCGCCCGTGCCCGCCGGGGTGCCGCTGGAAGTGGCCCCTCCGGACCCGCCCGAGCCATCGGACGACCCATCAGAGCTGCTGGAGCAGGCCAGGGAACCAGCCAGGAGAAGGCTCGCGAGTGGAAGCCCGCGGGCGAAGGCGCCGAATGCACCACGGCGGACGAGGAGCGGAGAGGTCAAGCTTGACATGTGAGCAGAGCTCCCGGTCGCAATCGACCGATAGGGTGAAAATTTATATCTCAGCCAGAAGCCCTGCGGGAGCTCGGCGTAATGCCACACCGCCCGCGCGGCCTCTGCTGAGGAAGTGGCGGGAAGGGTAGGCAGCGCTCGCGTCGATGTCGTTCAAGTTCTCGGCGAAGGTTTTCAGGATCTCGACACGTGGGCTCCGAGCCGCTCGGCGCAAGAGCGCAGAGATGCGCTCCGGCACGTTTCGTGCAAATTCGTGCCAAATTCGTGCAAAGCTTTGTGCAAGAAACGCTTGACCCCTTGTTCCTCGAAGTCGACGATGTTCCGGGGCGGCCCCGAGCATGACCGCGGAGTTCTCGGCAAAGTACGGACTGGCTCTCACCGGATCGGACTGGGTGGGGCTGCCGCTCCGGATCGGGCACGTGCCCGAGAGCGGCCGGCTCGAGGAACTCTCCACGGAGTCGGATGCGGTCCTGGTCTGGGCGGGAGGCCCCTCGCAGGTCGACATTCGCTTCGTGGAGCCGGCCTCGGGAGAGGCTCGGGAGCATTCGTTCGAGCGGCTCTCGGGCATGATGGACCTCTTGCCGCGGAGGACCAGGCTTCTCAGCATCGCGTGGCGGGGGCGGCCGTCCGTGTGCACGTCGGTGAACTTTCCCGAAGCATCGATGTCAGCGCTCTGTTCGTCTCCGTCCCCCGGCCTGGTTCCGGAGCGGGGCCCGCGGTTTGGTCTGGTCGACGCCCACGTGGTCGACCTGGTTCATCGCCTGCAGGCGCAGGCCGTGGGGCAGGAGTACTTTGGAGCCGTCTACGTGCAGTCGCTCTCCCTGGCGCTGGCTTCCTACATCTCGGCTCGGTACGGAGCGGGGGCCAAGGCGGAGATCTCGCTGCGCAGCGCGAGCCTCTCGAGCAGTCAGCGCAGCCAGATCGAAAAGTTCGTGGACAGCGAGCTTTCCTCGAACTTCGGGCTCGTCGACCTGGCGGGGATGGTGGGCTACTCGCCGGACCATTTCTCGCGCTTGTTCAAGCAAGCCTTTCACCAGACTCCCTATCAGTACGTACTATCACGCCGCATCGAAAGGGCGATGACCATGCTCCGGGACGAGCGGCTGTCCATCGCCGAGATCGCGCTGGCTTGCGGCTTCTCCAATCAGGGGCATCTCACGACGGCGTTCAAGCGTCGTACGGGGACGACGCCGGGCGCGTACCGAAAGAAGTGATCGCGCGGCCGGTCTCTTGTGGGGCAGGGGATGCCCGCCTCCCGGCCGCCCGCTGCCCCGACCTACGCACGTATCGGGATCGGGGCCGGGATAGAGCCAGAAGGTCTCTACCGAGCAACTGATGCTGCTGTTCAGCGAGCTCGGGGCGGAGATCTCACAGGGGACAGCGGGCCCTGCGCCATCGAAGCATGAGCGCGGCGGCTCTGCTCACGTGGAGGGGGGGGATTCTTGCGGAGCGCCGGCGCAGCCACGTGGAGGCGAGCGCCCCGAAGGCGAGCAGCCAGGGCGCCGCCGGCTGGCTGCCCGGAGTCATGTGGCAGCCGCCGCCCCCTCCTGCGCCTGGCTGATCGCCGCCGCCGCTGCTCTGCGCGCCGGTCGTGCTGGCGCCGGTGCTCGCGGAGGCATCGCCGCCTGCGCCGGTCGTGATGGTGGTGGTGGACGGGGCGCCACCCTCGTTGCTGGCATCGCCGCCGTGGCCGTCAGTGGCACTGCCGCCGGCCCCGACTTCGCTGCTGGAGCCCGTACCGCCGCCGCCGCTGCTGCTGGGCGCGCCGCCGTGGCCACCGCTCGTGGTCACGCCACCACCACCGCTGGCATCGCCGCCGTTGCCGGTGAGATCGCCGCCGCTGCCGGTGGCAATGCCGCCACCACCGCTGGCATCGCCGCCACCGCTGGTATCGCCGCCGCCACCGCTGGCATCGCCGCCGCCGCCGCTGGCATCGCCGCCTGCCCCGCCGTCGCCCCCGTCGCCCTCGCCGCCGGCGTGTCCCCCGGTGCCGCCGCCCTCGCCGGGGGAAACCTCGCCGCCCCCCGTGCCGCCGTCGCCGCCCGCGCCTCCGCTGCCTCCGCCCTCGCCCGGCACGCAGGCGCCCGCCTGGCACGCCCCGCCCGACGCGGGCTGCGCCGGGACATAGAGCCACGCATTGGTGATGCTCTGATGTCCCACGGTCACGTTGTACTTCCACCGACCGGCGCGGCCGCCGGCGACCAGGACACGGCCGTCGTCGAGCAGCGCCGTCGCGTGGCTGTTGATCATCACGTCGAGCGCCGGCGCGAGCGCCCAGGTGCCGCTCGCCGGATCGTAGAGCTCGGCGGCGAGGGTGCCTTTGTCCGAGCTTTGCGAGTTGCCCGTCACGAGGACCCTGCCGTCGGAGAGGAGCACCGCACCCTGGGACTGCCGTGCCGTGGCCATCTCCCCCGCCGAGGTCCACGTGTCGCTCGAAGGATCGTAGATCTCGGCCGTCTTGCCGGTCTCATCGCCGACGCTTCCGGCGACGAGCACCCGGCCGTCCGGGAGCAGCGTCGCCGTGTGCTCCGTGCGACTCCAGCGCATCGAGGCGACAGGTGTCCACGTGTCCGTCGCCGGGTCGTACACCTCCGCGCTCGCCAGATGGTGATCCGGTCTGTCGGGGGGATACCCGTCAGCGCCGCCCGCGACGAGGACCCGGCCGTCCGACAGCAACGTTGCGGAGTGGCGGAACCGCGGCACGTTCAAGGGCGCCCTCGCGGTCCACGCGTCATTGACCGGATCGTAGACCTCGACCTGGACTCCGCCGTAACCGCCGCTCTGGTCGCCGCCGGCGACGAGCACCCGGCCGTCCTGGAGCAGCGTGGCGGTGTGACCGGAGCGCGACGCGACGGTGGCTGCAGCCGGCGTCCACACGCCTGTCGCCGGGTCGAACCGCCACGTCGACACGGGGCCCAGGGCCACGGACGGGCTGGGGCCGATCACCAGGACCGTCCCGTCCGGAAGCAACGTGGGCGTCTGCGCAGACCGAAAGCCGACCGGCGTGGCCGGCTGCCACGCGCCCGTGCTCGGATCGTAGCGGGTCCATACGGGCTCACTGTTGTACCGCGGGGGGAGCTGGCCACTGCCGATCACGAGGACCGTCCCGTCCCGGAGCACCGTGGCCTTGTTGTCGCTGAGGAAGGCGTCCATTCGGCCCGTCTCTCGCCACCCGTCCTCGGTGCCCGGGAAATCGCAGGGCGTGCCGTCAGGCATCGCGGGCGCGGGCGCCGCGCACCCCGCCGCGGGGTCGCACGCCGGGGCCTCGTGGCAGTCGTCGGCGGGCAGGCACGTCGCGAGGCTCGACCCCACGCACGCGCCCCCCACGCAAGCGCTCGCCGCCGAGCACACGTCGCCGTCGCTGCACGGCGTCCCGTCCGGCGCGGCCGCGCCGCCGACGCACGCCCCCGCCTCGCAGACGCCCCCAGCGATGCAGGCGTCCGCGTCGTCGCAGGCGACGCCCGTGAGCGGCGTGCAGACGCCGTCCTGCGGCGCTCCCGAGGCGGCCGCGCAGGCGTCGCAGGGGCCGGCGCAGCGCGCGTCGCAGCAGACCGAATCCGCGCAGAAGCCGCTCCCGCAATCGCTGTCCGCCGCACAGGCCGCGCCGAGCTGCGCGCGCTCGTGGAAGAGCACGGCGGATGCCGTCGGCGTCGTGGCACCGACGTACCCGCCGGCGATCAGCAAGCTGCCGTCCGTGAGCCGCGTCGACGAATGATACGCGCGCGCCATGGTGACCGGCGGCTCCACGTCGAGGCTCGACCAGGCGCGGGTCGCCTCATCGAAGAGCGCCATGGTCGCGTAGAAGGGAACGATGTATCCTGTCGAGTCCTTCGGCAGGCAGGACTCCACGCCTCCGGTCAGCAGCACCTTCCCGCTCGGGAGCAGCGATGTGCGCGTCCCCCGGATGCTCGAGCCGTTCAGCCCGCACGGCGTCGAGGCCGGAGCATACGGCCCGGACGTCGGCTCCCAGCGATCTTCTTGCGGGAGGTAGATCTGCGAGAAGGCGTGGACCTCCGGGTCCGGACCGGCGAGGGTGCCTCCCACGACCAGGACACCGCCGCCCGGGAGCGTCGTCGCGTCAGGATACCTGTACTGCCTCGTCTCCAGCACGGCCCCTTCCTCCCAGGTCCAGAGGCCAGTCTCCAGATCATGGACGCTGCAGCCGCTCCCGACCGCCATCACCCGGCCGTCGTGGAGCAGCGTCGCGCCGATGGGCCTGCGCCTGGAATAGATGTTGCACGACGGTACCGTGGTCCAGCTGCGCGACTCCGGATCGTAGACGGCCGCGTGCATCCAGTCGATGGCGTCGACGTCGGAGTAGGCCATGCCGACCAGCACCGGCCTGCCGCTGGCGAGCATCATCGACGGCGCGGGGTGGGGCTCGGGCAGCCGCCCCACAGCCGTCCAGGTGTCGCTCGTCGGGTCGTAGACCTCCGCCGAGCTGAGCTCTGGCCCGAAGGTCCACCGGCTCCGTGCCCGGCCGCCGGCCACGAGGACATGGCCGTTCGGCAGGAGGATCGCCGCATGTCCGCTGCGGCCCTGGGAGAGCGGCGCCGCGGGCGACCACGTCCTTGTCGCCGGATCGTAGATCTCGACCGCCCGGAGGCTCACCGCCGTGTTCTCGTCGGTGTACGGCCCCACCTCGTCCACCTCCGTGTACCCACCCGCGACGAGCACCCGGCCGTCCTGGAGCACCGTGGCCGTGTGCTCGCCCCGCGGGGTGATCATGGGCGGCACGCTCTCCCACGACGGCGCGCCGTCCGCCCACGCGGCGCCCGCGGGCAGCATCGCAAGCCCGCAGGCGAGGGCGCTCCCGAGCTTCGACATCGATCGGATCATCCTCTTTCCCTTCGCCGCCCTTCGTTGCCTGTGGCCGGGTAAACATTCACCGCAGCACGAAACCGCGCCGCGCGACGCCCTCTCGGCGTGGACTTGACGTGTCCGGGACGCGGGCGTGCGGCGCGACGGCAAACGTTGGCGGCTCGGCGCTGGCGAGCAACGGGGATCGCGCTGGCACCCATGCGGCGGCGCGACGCTTCCCCGAAGCGCGTCCAGGCAGCCCTCACGCCGATCGTGTCAAATCGGCCGCGGGGATCGACGCGCGCAAAGAAATCGCGCTCCGAAGTCCGGTGGGGGGCACGCAAGAGGTGACTCACTTCGGCAAGGACGACGACACAACGCTCTTCGCCGACGAGAGTGATCCAGCGATCATCAAGGACCCGGGAGAGCTCGAGGCTCTGCGCGCGAGCAGCTGATCGCGTCCCCGGAGCGGACTTCCGGCGCGCCTTTCGACCGCGCCGCGCCGACAGCGCGGCGTTGAGCTCCGATGAGGAGATATCGAGCCCTCGCAGGGCGACGGGACATCCCTTGCCCGGGCGATCGCTCCTGACGGCGAGTCGACGTCAGCTCAGCAGCGCATCCTCGCGCGGCCGCTGCGGGGGCCGCTCGCGTGAGGATTACCCGCCGCGGACCGCGGCGCTTGACGGGGCAGCGGGCCTGCTGTATGCGCCAGTGCGGCTGGATGGAGGTCTGTTCTCCAGTCTGTTCTCCAGGAAGAGCGACCGTCGCTGTGGCGGCCGCGGACACGCGGATGCACGGCGTTGCCACACGTCGCGAGCGAGGGTGCCGCAGATGATCAAGATCTACAATTTCCCGCGCGGAGCTCGCGGCCTGCGCGCGATGTGGCAGTGCGAGGAGATGGGCTTGCCCTACGAGGTCGAGTCCGTCTCTTATCCACCGAGCGAGGCCTATCGCGCTCTGAACCCGCTGGGCTCCGTGCCGTTCCTCGAGGATGAGGGCGGCGTGGCGATCAACGAGTCTGTCGCGATGATGCTCTACCTCGCGCAGAAATACGGGCCCACGCCCCTCTTGCCCGGCAAGGACGACCCGGCGCTCGCGCGCGTGCTTCAGATGACCGTGTTCGGCGAGGCGACGATCGGGGCGGGATTGAATCCGCTCATGGCCGCGCACTTCGGCGCGTCGGAGGCGGACAAGCGCAACTGGTCGGTGCGCTGGCAGGAAGCGCGCGTCGAGGAGGCCGCGCGCTTCGTGGCCGACATGCTCGGCGACAGCCCTTTCATCGCCGGGGCCGATCTCACGCTCGCCGACATCTGCTTGAGCACCGCGTTCGGCATGTGGCGCGGCGCGCTCGGCAAGACGCTGCCGGACAGGCTCGCCGCCTACCACGAGCGGGTGGCCGCGCGGCCGGCGTACCAGCGCGCCCGCGCGCGGTGCAATGGCCAGAGCGGCTCGCCGTGAGCAGGAGGGCGGCGTCGCTTGCCCGGCCGGCGGGCGAGGCGCACGCGACAGGGGGGCCATGCGGCTCTGCACGACATCGAGCGGTTTCCCTCGGCTCTTTTCACACCGGCGCCGGGCGGCGGAGGATGCGCCCCCGCCGCCCCGTCACCAGCGGAGCTCGTCCGGCAGGAACTCCGCGATCAGGTCCTTGTAGAACGGCTTCAGCCGCTCCACGTCCGGCGGGGCGTCGGCCTTCGAGTACAGATCGTACGGGTTGAACCGCCGTACCCACTCCATCATCCGCCGATCTTGCTCGTTCATCAGGTGTCCGTACGCGCCCTCGCGGTGCGCCGCGTAGAACGAGTGATATCGGATCATGTAGAGCGCCTCGAGCGGCAGGTGGTCCTTCACCACATGATACAGATACTCGTCGTGCCCCCATGACATGTGTACCCGGGAGAGCCCCGCGCCCACCTCGTAGATCCCGCACGGCGTCTGGTACGCCGGGTTCGCCCT
Organism: Sorangium sp. So ce1128; assembly: GCA_051717205.1. Lineage (GTDB taxonomy): Bacteria > Myxococcota_A > Polyangia > Polyangiales > Polyangiaceae > Sorangium. Next base: position 9,489,324 of record CP181432.1, on the reverse strand, counting down.
GTCCGGGTTCCGCGCGAAGAGCTCGGGGAAGACGATGCGGTCCGAGTGGGCGCACCCCACCGGGAAGGTGTCGCCCACCACGGCCCACTGCGGCTCGCCCCACGTGCACAGGATCTTGCCGGCGTCGTGGATCAGCGCGGTCAGCACGAACCACCGCGGCTGCCCGTCCCGCCGCGCCGCCTCCGCGGACTGGAGCGCATGCGCGATCTGCGACAGCTCCGTGTCCGGATCGCTGTCGTCGACCACCTGATCGAGCAGCTCGAGCACCTCCCACATGCCCATCCGGCGCCGGTCGAGGCCGAGGTACTGCCGCTCTTTCTCCTGCACGAAGGCGAGCGTCTGCCCCTCGTGGTTCAGCCGGTAAAGCTCCTGCACGCTCGGCCGCACCTCGGCGCGGTGATCGCGGAACGCCGAGGTTTCCTTCTTTCCCACTGCTCCGCGCGCGGCGCTCCCCTCCACGCCCGACGTCTGCTCATGCTGCTCGCTCATCGCTCCGGCCCTTACCGTGCCATCGTGTCCAGCGCCAGCTCATCGCATCTGGAGAGACAGGAGATCTGCCAGAGAGACTGTCGCTGCCATGCGACGAGCGAGCGCGACAGCATGACGCCGTCCTGTCCCCGATAGCGGCACACCGGGCCGCCTCCGGCCTCGCCTGCGCCGCCCTCGCGCCTGCGAGCCCGCGGAAGGCGGCGCCCGACGAGCGAGCGGGCGTGGCCGGCGACGCTGGCGCGCAGGCCGCCCCGTTGCAGGGCACCCGGCGGACGCAGCGCGACCAGCGCGGGCGCAGCAACGCCGCCCCAGCGCCCGGTCAGCGCTGGCCCCGTCAGCAGCGGCGACGCCGCGCCCCACACCGGGCCAGCGCTGGCCCACGTCGCCCCCGTCCCGCGCCGCCAGCGCGCCCTGGCCGCACCTACGCCGGCGCCATCTATAGCCTATTGCGGGGCCGCACGCTTTGGCCGCACCATGGGCTCGTGTGACGTGGGCAGAGGGCCCGGCGCGGCCCGCGCCTGGCATCGCGGGGGGAAGGCATCGTGTTGATCTCGTCGACGAAGAAGATCTCTTCGGGGAGCTCCGCGCTCGCGCTGTCCCTCGACGGCGCCGCGCCGCGCGCCGTCCGCCCGTCCGCCCGCCGCGCGCCCGAGGTGGCCGAGCGCCCGGTCGCCGCATCATGAGCGCCTCCACCCCGCCGCTCCCCGCCTCGATGTCCCCGTTCCTCGGGAGCTTCCGCGAGGTGCTCCGGCTCCTCGAGCGCGTCCCCGGCTTCGTCCTGCTGCCCGTCGAGGTCCCCGGCCCGGACGTGGGCCGCGCGCTCGGCGACTTCCTGACCCGGGAGGGCCGCCGCGCGCTGGTGATCGAGCCGCGCGACCACGAGGCCACCTGGAACGATCTCGTCTCCGCCCTCTACAGCGCAGAGCCCGAGCCGAGGGGCGTCGTGATCCTCATCGGCTCCGACCCCCCACCCGCGGCCGTGCGCGCGGGCCTCAGGCTCCTCAACCAGCACCAGCGGCACGACACGCTGTCGAGCCGCCTCGGCTGCCCGCTGATCTGGTGCGGCTCGCCGGGCTTCCTCGCCCTGTGCCGCGAAGAGGCGCCCGACTTCTGGGCCACCCGCACCACCGAGCTCCGCCTCGCCGAGGAGCCCACCCCGGGCGCCCTCGACACAACAGCGCAGCGCCCGAAGGCCGCCGCCTGCTCGCAGCGCACGCCGCCGCGCGGCGCGGCCGCAGGCGCCGTCGATCGCCCCGGCGGCGCCGCCCGCGACCTCCTCGAGGCGGCGCGGGCCCGGGGCGAGCGGGCCGCCAGCGCGCCGTCGCCGAGCGGCGCGGCCGCGCTCGCCGACGCGCTGCTCGCCGAGGGCGCGCTGGACGAGGCCGCGCGCGTCGTCGCCGAGGCGATCGACAGCGCCCGCGGCGCCGGCGCGGCGGAGCCCCCGGCGGAGCTGCTCCTGCGCCACGCGACCGTCGAGCGGCGCCGGGGCCACGCCGTCGCCGCGGCGGCGACCCTCGGCGCCCTGCTCGCGCGGCCGGGCGCCGCGCCGCCGGTGCGCCTGCGCGCCCAGCTCGAGATCGCCGGCCTGCTGGAGGACGGCGGCGACCTCGCGCGCGCCGAGGCGAGCTACCGCGAGGCGCTCGCGCTGGCGCGGCAGGTAGGCGACGCGGAGCCCGAGGCCCGGGCGCTGATCGGCGCCTTCAGGATCGCGGCGCGCACGGGCCGGGCCGCCGAGGCCGAGGGCCCGCTCGCCGAGGCGCGCGCCATCGCGGAGCGGCTCGGCGACCGCGCCCTCGAGGCCTCCGCCGTGGCCGCCCAGGCGCTCGCGGCGATCGGGCGGCACGACGCCCAGAAGGGCCGGGAGCGGATCTCCGAGGCCAAGGCGCTCTACGCCGCCGACGCGCGGCAAGGCGCCGCGTCGCGCGCTGGCGCCGGCGCCGAGCGCGAGCTCGGGCCCGTGGACGTGCTCATCGTCACGTCGCAGAAGGACGAGCTCGAGGCGGTGCTCGCGCTGGGCGACGGGGGAGAGGCCGAGGGGGGAGACCGCGCGTGGCGCGAGCGCCGCGACCTGGGCGGCTTCCGCTACTACCGGCGCACGCTCCCGAGCGCGCGCGGCGGCCCCCTCGTCGTGACCGCCGCGTGGATCGGCGAGGCGGGCCTGCGCACCGCGGCGATCCGGGGGCAGCACCTGCTCGCCGAGCTCGACCCGGCGTGCCTCGCCATGTGCGGCGTCTGCGTCGGCGACCCGAGGAAGGTGGCGCCCGGCGACGTGATCGTGGCCGACCAGCTCTACAGCTTCGACCAGGGCCGGCGCGCCGCGCAGCCGGGCAACGACGCCGAGCTCTTCCACGACGTCCGCACCTTCAACCTCCAGGCCGCGTGGAAGATGGACGCCGCCTACCTCGCGCGCGAGCTCGACCTCTCGGCGCTCTCCCGCGCGCGCCCGCCCTCCAGGGCGGCCGAGCGGCGGTGGCTCCTCCACGCGCTCCACGCGCACGAGACCGAGGGCGGGCCGACCCCCGTGGCGCACCCGGAGCGGCGGCGCGCCTGTCCGGGGTGGACCGCGCGGCTCCAGGAGGCGCTCCAGGACGGCCTCGTCTCGATGAAGGGCGGCGCGCTCGGCCTCACCGAGGCGGGTCGAGAGAAGGTGCTGGAGGAGCGGCTGCTCTACCCGGACGCGCTTCCGGCCGATCCGCCGCTCCGCGTTCACGTAGGGGCGATCGCCAGCTTCACGGCGGCCCCGCACGACCCCGGCGTCTGGGACCGGCTGCAGCGCGTCGTGCCGGGCACGCTCGGCCTCGAGGCGGAGGTCGCGGCCGTCGGCGATCTCGCGGCGCGCTTCCCTCGGCGCGCGATCCTGATGCGGGCGGCGGGCGACCACGCCGGCCCGCACGGCGACGACAGCCTCCGCGCTTTCGCGTGCCGCGCCTCGGCGGCGGCGCTGCTCGCCTTCCTGCAGCAGCACCTCGCGCCCGAGCCGCGGATCGAGCGCCCCTCGGTGCCCGACCTGCGCGAGCTCACGCTCGGCGAAGACGGCGAGCGCCACCCGCGCGAGCGGGAGCTCGCCCTGGAGGACCGGCGCGACGGCTTCCTCGACCGCGTCGAGCGCGTGGCGCTCCTGCGCGATCCCGGCGCGGCCGTGACGAAGCACCGGGCGCCCCCGCCTTTCGCGGGCGTGCTCGAGGTAGCGGTGCAGGACGGCCGGCGCGTCGACGTCCGGGTGATCGGCGTGCTCGACCGGTCGATCACCGAGGAGCTCGTCACGCGGTACGTGACCGAGGTGGAGCACCGCTTCCGGCAGCAGGACCCGTACCTGCGCTCCACGCTGATCCACACGGACCCGCAGGCGCCGCCCGATCTCGCCCGGAGCGCCGCGCGCCGCGGCGTCGTGCTGAAGAGCTTCTCCGAGTTCCAGGGGCTCATCGACTTCGGCCGGTACCTCGCGTGGCAGACCGACCGCATCGAGGCCGACCCGTCGTACCCGCCGTGGCTCTACGTCGAGCAGCCGGCGGTGGTGAGCCTCGGCGACCGCGAGAAGAGCGCGACCGAGAGCGCGCTCGACGCGCTCTGGCGGCTGCTCGACGCGCCCCACCGGCGCTTCGCGCTGGTGCTCGGCGACTTCGGCGCGGGCAAGACGTTCCTCCTGCGCGAGCTCGCGCGGCGCATGGCGCGGGAGAAGCACCCGCTCGTGCCCGTGCTCATCGAGCTCGGCCGCATCGAGAAGCAGCGCTCGCTCGACTCGCTCCTCGCGCAGCACTTCGCGCTCGCCAACGAGCCGGTCGACCTGCGGGCCTTCCGGTACATGCTCGCCGAGGGGCGGATCGCGCTGCTCTTCGACGGCTTCGACGAGCTCGCCCTGCGGCTGACCTACGACCGCGCGCTGGAGCACTTCGACACGGTCGTCCAGGCGGCGGAGGGGATCGCGAAGGTCGTCGTCACCAGCCGGACGCAGCACTTCCTCACCGATCCACCGATCAAGCGGGAGCTCGCCCGGCGGGCGGAGCAGCTGCAGGGCTACCGGCTGGTGCAGCTCCAGGGGTTCGGGGAGAAGCAGATCCAGCGGTTCCTGGGCAACCTGAGCCCCGAGCCCGCGGAGGCCGAGGCGCGCTACAGGCTGCTCCACGAGGTCAAGGACCTGCTCGGGCTGTCGGAGAACCCGCGCATGCTCGGGTTCATCGCGAAGATCGAGCCGGACAAGCTCCGGCAGGCGAAGGCGCGGACCGGGACGATCACGGCGGCGAAGCTGTACGAGGTGCTCGTCGAGCAGTGGCTCGACCACGAGCACGCGCGCGCGAACCCGCCGGGCGCCCCGCGCGGCATCCCGCGCGACGCGCTGCGGGCCGCGATGACAACGCTCGCGCGGCTGCTCTGGGACCGGAACACGCCGGCGGTCGCGCTCGGCGAGCTGCCGGAGAGCCTGATCAAGGGCGCGCAGCCGCCCGACGCCCCGCCGCTCGAGCGGGCGATCATCGAGCACCTGATCGGCTCGGGCTCGCTGCTCGTGCGCGACGCGGAGGGGGCGTTCTCGTTCGTCCACAGGTCGGCGCTGGAGTGGCTCGTGGCCGAGGCGGCGGCGCGCGAGGTCGAGGAGACGGGCGACAGCGCGGCGCTCGGCGCCGACGAGATGAGCGAGCTCATGGTCGACTTCTTCGTGTCGCTCGCGGGGCGCGGCGCGGCGGCGGCGTGGGCGCAGCGGATCCTCCACGGCGCGGCCGAGGGCAACGCGAAGGACAACGCGCTGCGCGTCGCGCGCTGGCTGGCCAAGGACGACGGGGCCCGGGACGAGCAGGGAGGGGCGCTCCGGGACGACACCGACGTGGTGGCGGGCGTCAACCTGGCCGGGCAGGACCTGAGCGGGTGCAACCTCGCCTGCGCCGACCTGCGCAAGGCCGATCTCACGCAGGCCAACCTCTGGAGCGCCACGCTCGTCGAGGCCCGGCTGGCCGGCGCGTCGCTCGGCGCGGCGCTGCTCGCGCGGGCGGATCTCACCGGCGCCGATCTCCAGGGCGCGGATCTCCGGGGCGCGGATCTCTCGTTCGCCCGGCTGGTCGGGGCGGATCTGACGCGCGCCGATCTCACGGACGCGCAGCTGCGCGGCGCCAAGCTCATCGGCGCTCGCGGGGTATCGGTCGCGTCGCTGGCCGCGGAAGGCGCGGCGCTGGCCGCGGAAGGCGCCGCGCCGCCGCGGCCGCGCGAGGCCGATCCGATGTGGGCGCCGGCCTCGCCGTGCAATGCGGTGGCGTGGAGCCGGTTGGGCGATCTCCTGGCGGCGAGCCACGAGGACGGCTCGGTCCGGCTCTGGGACGCGGTCACCGGGCAGGCGATCCGGGCGATGCACGGGCACCACGGCGCGGCGATGAGCGTCGCGTTCAGCCCGGATGGCCTCCTGCTCGCGTCGGGGTCGTCGGACAAGACGGTGCGCCTGTGGGAGGTCGCGACCGGCCGTGCGCTGCGCACGTTCGAGGGCCACACGCACGGGGTCCGCAGCGTCGCGTGGAGCCCGGACGGCCTGCTTGTCGCGTCGGGGTCGTCGGACAAGACGGTGCGCCTGTGGGAGGTCGCGACCGGCCGCGTGCACCGCGCGTTCAAGGGCCACACGCTCGGGGTCCGCAGCGTCGCGTTCAGTCCGGATGGCCAGACGCTCGCGTCGGGCTCGTCGGACAAGACGGTGCGCCTGTGGCGGGTCCGGAGCGGCCACGCGCTGCGGTGCCTGGAGGGGCACACCGACTGGGTCCTCGGCGTCGCGTGGAGCCCGGACGGCCACGCGCTCGCGTCGGGCTCCTCGGACCGCACCGCGCGCCTGTGGGACGCCGGGAGCGGCCGCGCGCTCCGCGTCTTCGCGGGGCACACCGACTGGGTCTTCGGGGTCGCCTGGAGCGCCGACGGCCTCACGCTCGCGTCGGGGTCGCTGGACCGGTCGGTGCGCCTGTGGGAACCCGGGAGCGGCCGCGCGCTCCGCGTGCTCGAGGGCCACACGCACGGCGTGTGCAGCGTCGCGTTCAACCCGACCGGCCAGACGCTCGCGTCGGGGTCGCGCGACAAGACGGTGCGCCTCTGGGAGGTCGCCCGGGGCCACGCTCTGCGCAGCTTCGAGGGGCACACCGACTGGGTCCTCCACGCGGCGTTCAGCCCGGATGGCCACACGCTCGCGTCGGCGGCGGACGACAGGACGGTGCGCCTCTGGGAGGTCGGGAGCGGCCGCGCGCTGCGCACGTTCAAGGGCCACACGCACGGGATCCGCACCGTGGCGTTCAGCCCGGATGGCCAGACGCTCGCGTCGGGCTCGGACGACAAGACGGTGCGCCTCTGGGAGGTCGCCCGGGGCCGGCTCCTGCGCTCGTTCGAGGGCCACGCGCACGCGATCCGCGGCGTGGCGTTCAGCCCGGAGGGCGAGACGCTCGCGTCGGCGTCGGACGACAGGACGGTGCGCCTCTGGGACATCGAGAGCGGCCGCGCGCTCCGCACGTTCGAGGGGCACGCTCACCGGGTGTGCAGCGTGGCGTGGAGCCCGGTCGGGCTGACGCTCGCGTCGGGCTCGGACGACAAGACCATGCGCCTGTGGGAGGTCGCCCGGGGCCGCGTGATCCGCACGTTCGAGGGGCACACCGACGGGATCCGCGGCGTGGCGTTCAGCCCTGACGGCCTGCTGCTCGCGTCGGGCTCGGACGACCGGGCGGTGCGCCTCTGGGAGGTCGGGAGCGGCCGCGCCCTGTGCGCGTTCGAGGGGCACACCCGCGGCGTTCGCGGCGTGGCGTTCAACCCGAGCAGTCAGATGCTCGCGTCGGGATCCTCGGACAAGACGGTGCGTCTCTGGGATGTGCAGCGGGGTCGCGTCCTCCGCACCCTGGAGGGTCACAAGGCCTCTGTACAGGGCGTCGCCTTCAGCCCCGACGGCGTCCTCCTCGCCTCTGCGTCCGCCGACGGCACCCTCCGTCTCTGGGACGTCGCCCTGGGCACCTGCCTCGCGATCCTCCTGCCTTGCCCCGAGGGGTGGGCCGCCTTCAGCCCTGACGGCCGCTACAAGCTCGGCGGCGACATCGGCGGCTCGTTCTGGCACGTGATCGGCCTCTGCCGCTTCGAGCCAGGCGAGCTCGACCCGTACCTGCCGAGCCCCCTGCGCATCCCCGGCGATGAGCCCCTGTCCGCGCGCCCGCGCTCCGGGGCGCCGCCTGCGAACGGAGCGAGCCGGTAGGCCCAGGCGCGGCTCCGGACTCGAACCCACGCTCCGCGCGGTGGCCGAGAACCCAGGGCGCAGGCGCTGAGTCGCGAGATCGCCAACACGATTCCGAGATCGTGTCCTGGATCTGCGCTCGATCCCTCGATGTAGCGCTGGCCAGGCTGGTTGCGCGATGCGGCTGCGCTGCCTAGGCTCGCGTCAAACGACGAGCGACCCGCGAGAGAAGCGGCGAGCCCACCGCGCTCGCCGCCGGGCCGCGACAGCGTTGCAAGGAGGCGATCGTCCATGTGCGGCATTGCTGGATGGGTGGATCACGCGCGCGATCTGACGCGGGAGCGCGATGTCCTGCAGAAGATGACGAGCACGATGAAGAACCGCGGGCCGGACGACGAAGGCACCTGGCTCGCCCCGCGCGCGGCCCTCGGGCATCGCCGCCTCTCCATCATCGATCTCGAGGGGGGACGACAGCCGATGATCGCCGAGGAGAACGGCGAGCCCGTCGCCGTCCTCATCTACACCGGCGAGGTCTACAACTTCCGCGAGCTGCGCGGCGAGCTCCGGGCCCGCGGCCACCGGTTCAGGACGCAAAGCGACACCGAGGTCGTCCTCCGCGCCTATCTCGAGTGGGGCGCGGGCTTCCCCCGGCGCCTCAACGGCATGTACGCGTTCGCCCTCTGGGACGTCCGCCAGGAGGAGCTCCTGCTCGTCCGGGACCGGATGGGCATCAAGCCGCTGTTCTACCAGCCGACCGGCACAGGGGTGCTCTTCGGCTCGGAGCCCAAGGCCATCCTCGCGAACCCGCTCGCCCCGCCGGAGGTCGACGCGAGCGGCCTGCGCGAGCTGCTCGCCTTCACCAAGACGCCGGGGCACGCCGTGTTCCGCGGCATGCGCGAGGTGCGCCCGGGCCATGTAGTGCACGTGCGGAGGGAAGGAGTCGCCGAGCGGCGCTACTGGGCATTGGAGTCCTGGCCGCACACCGACGACCTCCCGACCACGATCCGCACCGTGCGCGAGCTGCTCGAGGATATCGTCGCTCGCCAGCTCATCTCCGATGTGCCGCTGTGCACGCTCCTCTCCGGAGGGCTGGACTCCAGCGCCGTGACCGCGCTCGCGCAGAGGGCGCTGCGCCGCGAGGGCGCGGGGCCGGTGCGCTCGTTCTCCGTCGATTTCACGGGCCAGACCGAGAACTTCAAGGCGGACGAGCTGCGGAGCACGCCGGACGCGCCGTATGTCGCCGAGGTCCAGCGGCACGTCGGGTCCGACCACTCGGATATCGTGCTCTCCGCCGCCCAGCTCGCCGATCCCGCCGTGCGCGCGGCCGTGCTGCGCGCACGGGACCTCCCCCTGAGCTTCGGCGACATGGATGCCTCGCTGTACCTGCTCTTCCGCGACATCCGCGAGCGCTCCACCGTCGCGCTCTCCGGCGAGTCGGCCGACGAGATCTTCGGCGGGTATCTCTGGTTCCACGACCCCGAGGCGGTGGCGGCCGAGACGTTCCCGTGGAGCGCCATGCTCACGAGGATGAGGGGCCCGAGCTCCGCCTCGACGCTGCTCGCCCCATCGTTGCTCGGTCAGCTCGATCTCCAGGCCTACATCGAAGACCGCTACCGGGACGCCCTCGCCGAGGTGCCGCGCCTGCCGGGCGAGACCGGCAAGGAGCGGCGCATGCGCGAGATAAGCTACCTGAACCTGATGCGTTTCCTGCAGCTGCTGCTCGACCGCAAGGATCGCATGAGCATGGCGACCGGGCTCGAGGTGCGGGTCCCGTTCTGCGATCACCGGCTCGTGGAGTACGTGTTCAACGCGCCCTGGGCGATGAAGACCTTCGACGGGCGCGAGAAGAGCCTGCTGCGCGCCGCGGCCGACGATCTCCTGCCGCGCTCGGTGCTCGAGCGGCGCAAGAGCCCGTACCCCGCGACGCAGGATCCCGCGTATGCGCAGGCGCTCCGCGGCCAGCTCGCCAGGCTGCTCGCGCAGAAGGACGCGCCGGTGCTGCCGCTGCTCGACGTCGCTCGCGCCCGCGACGTCGCCGCGGATCCCGCTGGACCGAACGACGAGATCTCCCGGTCCACCGTGGAGCAGGCGCTCTTCCTGAACGACTGGCTCGCTCGCTACGAGGTCAGGCTGGCGCTCTGAGCCGCGCCGCCGGGCCGCGTCGGCGCGGCGGGGGATCGGCGTCCTGGGACAGGCCCGGCGCTCACTGCGGGATCGCGCTCGGTTCCATGTAGGCCACCTCCCAGTGGTGACCGTCGATGTCGTAGAAGCTCCAGACGTACATGAAGCCGTGATCCGTGGCCTTCTGCGCGTGCGTCCCGCCGGCCGCGATCGCGGTGTTCACGAGCTCGTCGACCTCCGCCCGGCTGCTGGCCGACAGCGCGAAGATGCCCTCGGTGGACGTGGTTGTGTCGCAGATCTGCTTCTGGGTGAAGTCCTTGAAGCGCTCCTCGACGAGGAGCATCACGTACGCCTCCTCGCTGAGGATCATGCAGGTCGCCTTCTCGTCGGTGAAGTGCGGGTTGAACGAGAAGCCGAGCTTGGTGAAGAACTCGACGGACCGCTTCAGGTTCTTGACGGGGAGATTGACGAAGAGCTTGCGGGAACGGTTCGTTGTCATGTGCGCCTCCAGGTTGCGGTGGATTCGAATCTACTGACGCCCGCGGGGCGTCGGACTCATCGGTCGCGTTGAAAAAAAATCGACCCGCCCGGTGGGCCGCGGCGACGCCGCAGCCGTCAGCCGCCCTGCGGCTCCGGCGGGAACTCCGGGGGCAGGCCGAACCGCGGGAAGAGCGCCTCCGTGTCGAGGAAGGAGTTCATCGCGGCGATGCGGGTGCCCGAGAGCTCGAGCACGATGAGCGCCCAGGGCCGGTGCGGCCCCCCGGGCTCGCTGGGGGGCCGGTACTGCCCGAACGCGGGCGAGCCGCACGCCGCCGTCGGCACCAGCCGCGACCCGCGACAGCCCGCGCCCGGCCCCAGCAGCCAGCCGCGGATCGGCTCGTGGCCGCGCAGCCACAGCGCGTACGGCGGCATCGACAGGGTCGCCTCCTCGTGGAGCAGCGCCGTCAGCGCCGTCACATCGTACCGCTCGAACGCGTCGACGTAGCGGTCGACCAGCACGGACTGCGCGTCGGACAGCGGCGCGCGCGCGTCCGTCAGATCGCGGGCCGCGAGCGTCGCCCGGGCGCGCTGGAGCGCGCTGTTGACCGAGGCGACCGAGGTGTCCAGGGTCTCGGCGACCTCGGCGGCGGGCCAGCCGAGGACCTCCATCAGCAGCAGGACCGCGCGTTGCCGCGGCGGGAGGTGCTGGAGTGCGGCCACGAACGCGAGCCGGATGCTCTGGCGCAGGGCGACGAGCTCGGCGGGGTCGGCGTCGGCGGGCACGGCCAGCGCGTCGGGGATCGGCTCGACCCACCGGGTGGAAGGCAGCGTGGTGAGCGGCCCTTCGAGCGCGTTGGGCGGGCCGAGCTCCATCGGGCGCGCGCGGCGGCTGCGCTCGTTCAGCGCGTCGAGGCACACGTGCGTGGCGATGCGGTACAGCCACGTGCGCAGGGCCGCGCGCCCCTCGAACTGGTCCAGGCTGCGCCAGGCGCGCACCATCGTCTCCTGGACCGCGTCGTCGGCCTCCGCGGCCGACCCGAGCATGCGGTAGCAGTGGCCTGTCAGCGCGGCGCGGTGCTCCTCGATCAGGCGGGCGGTGGCGTGGGCGACGTCGGCGCCAGCGGCGTGCTTCTTCGGGGGCGAGAAGTCAGCCATCGAGGCAGTGTCTAACAGGTCCGCCGCGCGCGGAAAAGAGCAGGATACACCGCATCGAGGCGCAGCTCACCTTTCCCGGATCTGCCGCGGTGTTGCCATTCTGCCCGCGAATTCATCGACGGCGCCGGCGCTGCGCCGCCCCGGCGGCAGGCCGCGCGCTCGCGCTGCTGTACTGACCAGGACGAGCTCGGCGGCTGCGACGCGCGGCCGCCGTCCCTCGCGAGACCCGGGCGTCAGTCGTCGAACGCCTGGTAGACCGAGGTCCAGAAGTCGAGATAGACGCTCGAGAAGAGGGGGAATCCGGCGCGCTGGGTCATCAGGATCCCGACCAGGGCCTCCTCTGGGTCGGAGCTCCAGGACGTGCCATAACCGCCGTCCCAGCCATACCGGCCGAGGACCGCCGTCACGTCGTCGCGCCGGGTGACGATGGACACGCCGAATCCGCGCATGCGGGCGAGCCGCGCCCTGGAAAGCCCTCCGGTGCTCATCGCCTGTTCCCTCCATCCATGCTCGGTGCCCGATGGCTCTCCGGAGGCCTTTTGCGGCGTGGGCCAACGGTGGAGTCGCCGCAGATCGCCTCCTCTGGACCCGATAGCTGCCCCTCGCCGGCCCGCGCTGGCCCCCAGCTCACGCCGCGCAGATCCGCGGCCGGCGCCGGTCCCACGGCGCGGCCTGCTCGAGCTGACCCGCGAGCCGCAGCAAGGTCGCGTCGTCCGCGTACCGGCCCGCGAACTGCACGCCCACCGGCAGGCCGTCGGCGCTCACGTGGAGCGGCACCGACATCGCCGGGCTCCCCGTCACATTGAACAGGGGCGTGAACGCCGCGAAGGCGAAGATCTGGTCGAGCCAGGCCTCGGCGCCCACGCTCGGGTCGTTCGCGTTGAGCGTGCCCGGCGGGATCGGGAGCGTCGTCAGCGTCGGCGTGAGCAGCGCGTCGAACTGCGTGAAGAACTGCCCCACCTGCCGCGAGATCTGGTCGCGCGCCACGAGCACGTCGTGCAGGTCCACGGCGCTCATCCGCCGGCCGGCCTCGGCCATGGTCAGCGTGGTCGCCTCGACAGTGTCGCGCCCCGGCGCGAGCCCGAGCACCGGGCAGACGCGATCGAACAGGTGCGCCTGGTACGACAGCAGCATGCGGAAGGCGATGCGGAGCCGCTCCCAGTCGATCTCCGGCCGCGCCAGCACGACCTCGTGCCCCAGCTGCTCGCACAGCGCCGCGGCCCGGCGCACCGCCTGCTTGCACTCGTCGTGCACCGCCGCCCCGCTCCATGTCGCGTCAGTGAGCGCGATCCGCAGCCGCCCCGGCGGCGTGCGCGCCTCCTCCAGGAACGACCGCGCGGGCGGCGGCGCGAAGTAGGGCGTGCCCGGGTCGGGCCCGGCGATGGCGTCGAGCAGCGCCGCGCTGTCCCGCACCGAGCGCGTCAGCGCGTGATCGGTGGCGAAGCCCAGCAGGACCTCGCCCTCCACCGGCCCGGTCGGGATGCGGCCGCGGGTGGGCTTCAGCCCGAAGAGGCCGCAGCACGAGGAAGGGATGCGGATCGACCCGGCGACGTCGTTGCCGTGGGCCATGGGCACCATCCGCGCCGCCACGGCCGCGGCGGCGCCGCCGCTCGAGCCGCCGGGCGTGCGATCGAGCCGCCACGGGTTGCGCGTCGGCCCGTGCGCGGCCGGCTCCGTGACCACGTTCATGCCGAGCTCCGGGGTGTTCGTCTTGCCCAGCGACACGAGCCCCGCGCGCCGGAAGCGCGTCATGAGCTCGTCGTCCGCCGGCGAGACGAGGCCCTGGAAGAGGCGAGAGCCCATGCCGGTCGGCGTGCCCGCGACAAGGATGCCCAGGTCCTTCACGAGGTACGGCACCCCGGTGAACGGCCCCTCCGGCAGCCCCGCGCGGAGCGACCGCTCCGCGTCCTCGCGCAGCGAGCCGATCACCGCGTTGAGCGCGGGGTTGACCTGCTCGATGGCGGCCGAGGCCACGTCCACGAGCTCGGAAGGGGTGACCTCGCGCCGGCGGACCAGCTCAGCGAGGCCCAGGGCGTCGAAGGCGGTGTACTCGGAGATCTTCATGGTGCAGGTCCCTTATACGAGCCCGCCGCTCGCCGCGGGGTGAAGAAAGAAGCCATGCCTCGCGCGTCCTGCCCGCAGGTGGAAGCGAGGAGCTCGCAGCGATTGGTCGAGCCGAAGCAAGGTCATTCTCATGGAGCGACGTTACCGCGATGTGGGCGCGATCGCGAGCGTGCCAGACGCAGGCTCCGGGGGGCGCGGCTCGTCGCTCGTCACTCGTCGCTCGTCGGCTGCGCGCGCGCAGGAAGAGCGCCTTCGAGGGAGGGTGAGCTGTGATAGCGTCGCCGCGTCGAGGCCACTGGACGGAGGAACTTCCATGAGCACGATTGAGCGACATACCCCGGGCACCGTGTCGTGGGTCGATCTGATGACGCCCGATCTCGAGGGCGCGCTGAAGTTCTATGGCAGCATCTTCGGGTGGACGTTCGAGGTCGGCCCGCCGGAGCTCCACCACTACACGACGTGCAGCCTGGGCGGGCGCCGCGCGGCGGGCATGAGCAAGCGGCCCGAGGGCGCCGCGTTCCCTCCGTTGTGGAGCGTCTACTTCGACGGTGAGAACGCCGAGCAGCTCGCCGAGAGCGTCCGCGCGAACGGCGGGCAGATCGTGATGGGGCCGATGGACGTGATGGAGTTCGGCCGCATGCTCGTCGCGTCCGACCCGACGGGCGCCGTCTTCGGCGTCTGGGAGCCGAAGAACCACACCGGCGCGCAGGTCATCCACGAGCCCGGCTCGATGATCTGGCACGAGGTCAACACCCGCGATCACAGGAAGGCGGCGGATTTCTACTGTCGGGTCTTCGGCCTCGAGGCGCACAAGATCGATGCGCCCGGGGTCGAGTACATGACGCTCCACAAGGGCGACAAGACGGCGGGCGGTGTGCTCCAGATGAACGAGCAATGGCCGGCCGAGCTCCCGCCGCACTGGATGGCGTACTTCGCCGTCGCCGACGTCGACGCCTCGATCGCGCAGGTCGAGCAGCTGGGCGGCAAGATGCACGTCCCGCCGTTCGACACGCCCTTCGGCCGGCAGTCGGTCGTCACCGACCCCTGGGGCGCGGCGTTCACCCTCATGACGCCGAGCAAGCTCCCGGGCCAATCGTCCGGCTGACCGGCTGACCGGCTGACCGGCTGACCGGCTGACCGGCTGACCGGCTGACCGGCTGACCGGCTGACCGATTGACGCGCTGACGAGCTGCGCCGGTCGACGGCGCCTCGGCGCCGGAGGGGGTCTTGCTGGCCTGATCCGGGGCGTGTACCTTACTCGATGGGTCCTTCGCGTCCGCGCGAGCGAGCCAGGGGCATGAGGGCGCTGCCAGTCAACATCACCGCGGGGCGTGGCTGGATCCACGGCGCCGCGCTGGACCTCGCGATCCTGGTCGGACCGTGGCTCCTCGTGGGCGCGCTCTGGGCGGCGCGGGGCGGCGGCGACGCGTCCGCCGCGCTCTGGTGGTCGCAGTTCGTGCTCGGGAACACGACGCACGTCGTCCTCACGTTCGTGCTGCTCGCGGCCCGCGGCGACGTGCTGCGCGCGACCCCCTCGCAGGCGCGGGTCGTCGTCGCCGGCTCGCTGCTCACGTTCGCGCTCTCCTGGGCGCTCTTCCGCGGCGTGAAGGCGGCGGTCCCCGACTGGACCGACTTCGCGCTCGCCGTGGCCGCCATCTTCGGCACCCACCACCGGCTGTCGCAGGCCAAGGGGATCTGGTCGCTCTACAACCTGCGGGGCGCGCAGCTCTCGCGCCCGGTGCCCTCGGCGCGGGAGCGCGCGCTCCAGCAGCACTGGGTCTCCGTCGGCCTGCTCCTCGTGATGGTGGCCTGGCTGTTCGTGCCCTCCGGGCCGTCTCGCTCCTTTCCGCTCCTCCAGGCGATCCCGCGCGAGCCGGCCTTCCTGCCGTACGCGGCCGCGTACCTGCTCGCCGCTGTGTGGCTCGCGTTCGTGGCCGCGCTCCTCGTCGAGCTCGCGCGGGGCCGCCCCCGCAGCGCGCCGAAGGTGCTGCACGTCGCGACCCACGGCGCCGCCGTGACGCTCGCCATCCTCGCGCCTTTATGGGGGAGCATCGTGTGGGGCGCGATTCACGGGCTCGAGTACTACTTCCTCTGCGCGAGGATGATGCGCCCCCGGGATGGCGACGCCGCGCCGGGCCCGTCGGCGCGCTGGGTGTGGCCGCTCATGCTGCTGTCGATGACGCCGCTGTTCCTCGTGGGGCTCGCGCTCTCGCCCTACGCCACGCTCTCGGTCCTCCCGCCGCGCTGGACCGAGGAGGCGCTGATCCTCGTCAACGCGCTCGTGATGGCCCATTACTTCGCTGACGCGTTCATCTACCGGTTCCGCATCCCCGAGGTGCGCCGGGTGGCGCTCCGCCGCCTCGGCTTCACCTGACGTCGCTATGCGCCGCCTGCTCGCGTGGCTCGGCAGCGCCCGGGCGCGCGCCGCCCCGGCGCTGCGCTCTCCCCGCGCGCCTTCCGCGCTCGCCGCGCTTGTCGGGCTCGTCGCGCTCGCGCCCCGCTGGAATTTTGCGGTCGAGGAGCACCCGCTCCGGCTCCACCTCTTCGGCGACATGGCGCTCTACCTGGAGCGCGGGGTCGCGCTCGCGGAGCGCGCGCGGGCGGCGTGGGACACGTTCACGCCCCCCGGCTACCCCGCGCTGCTCGCCTTCCTGCACGCCGCGGCGCCCGGGGACCTCGCGCTCGTCGGCGCCTGCCAGGCGGCGCTGGGCGCGCTCACGGCGGCGCTCACCGCGCTGTTCGCGTACCGCCTCGACCGCTCGCTCGCCGTGGCGGCGCTCGCGGGGCTCGCGACAGCGCTGTACTTCCCGCTCATCTTCTACACGGGCTTCGTCCTCACCGAGACGACGTTCGCCTTCCTGCTGCTGCTCTTCGCGTGGCTCGAGCTCCGCGCGCTCGAGCACGGGCAC
The DNA here is from genome assembly GCA_051717205.1 of Sorangium sp. So ce1128. Lineage (GTDB taxonomy): Bacteria > Myxococcota_A > Polyangia > Polyangiales > Polyangiaceae > Sorangium. Next base: position 9,472,935 of record CP181432.1, on the reverse strand, counting down.
GAGCGCGGGCGCGCGGCGCTCGGGCTCGCCGCGGGCGGGGTCCTCGGGCTCGCCGTGCTCGTCCGCCCGAGCCTGCTCGCGTTCCTGCCGTGCGTGGCGCTCTGCGCCCTCCGGGGCGCGGGCCGCGATCGCCGCGTCGCCGGCGCCACGCTGCTCGCGTGCGCGCTCTTGATCGCGCCCGTGTCGGCCCACACGAGCTGGCTGCTCGGGCGCCCGGCGCTGGTCGCGACGAACGGCGGCGTGAACTTCTTCCTCGCGCACTCCGAGTGCCGCTCCGTGCGATCGAGCGCCGGCGGCGAGGTCGTCGAGGTGAGCACCCATTACAACCGGACGCACTTCGAGCGCCGGTGCGAGCTCCCGCGGCCGTTCCTCGACGAGGGCGCCTATTACCGGGCCGGGCTCGCCGAGATCGCCGAGCACCCGGGCCGGCTCCTGCGCGCGTGGCGGGGCGTGGCCGAGGGCCTGGGCCTGGCGCCCCGCCGCTCCTGGCCGAACCAGCCGTTCTGGCCTGGCTCGGTGGAGCACGAGGGGCAGCTCGACGCGTCGTCGCGGCTCTTCGCGCCGCTCGTGCTGCTCCCGGCGCTCGCCCACGCGCTCGCGCGAGCGCGGCGCGGATCGCGAGCGGTGGCGCGCGGCGCGGACCCGAGCGCCGACTCCAGTGGGCGCGACATGGCGCGCGGCGCGGACCCGGGCGCCGACGCTGGCGCCCGCGCGCGCTCGCTCGCGTGGGCGATCCTCGCGAGCGTGGGCGTCGTGCTCTACGCGTACAACGGCAACCCGCGCGTCCGCGTCTCGAGCGATCCGCTCGCCCTGGCCCTCGCGGCGAGCGCCTGGGCGGCGGGGGCGCGGCGGCTCGGCGCGCGCCTCCGGAGCTGGCGCGGGGACCCTGCCGGGCTCACGTGACCTTCGCGCTTGCGGCTCATTCTGGACTGATCGTTCCAGAATGAGCCGCAGCGTGAGGACGACCGGGATCGAGCATGCCCTCGCGCCTGGGGGCTCATTCTGGACCGATCATTCTGGAACGATCAGTCCAGAATGAGCCCCAGGGTCTGGACCGATCATTCTGGACTGATCGTTCCAGAATGAACCGCAGGCGTGAGGACGCCCGGGCTCGAGCACGGGGCCAGCCCGCGCCGCGCGACGAGCAGCGGCGCCTCGGGCCGGGCAGCTCGGCAGACCTCCCGGGCAACAGGGAACCAGGGACGGACCTGAGCGACGAGGTCCTAGCCCGGAGCGGGCTTGCTGCGGCGGCGGCCTTCCGCCCGCTTCGGGGCCGGCTGCACGGCTGGCTCGCTGTCTGGCAGCTTGCCGCTCCCCTGCTCGACCAGCTTCCGCTCGTACCAGGGTCGCGTGGAGTGCGCGCGGAGGACGTAGGCGAGCGCGAGGACGCCGAGGAGCGGCAAGGCGATGTAGGCGGCGGAATGGACCGTCACGTCGGGGCCGATCGTGCTGGCTGATCTCCACGACGGGACATAGCGCGCCTTGAGCCGTTCCACGCCGCGGAGCCGGAAGAAGTCGGCAGGGGACACCTCGTCCGAGAGGGCGGCGCCGTCGGCGGCGCGCATCGAGACCTCGTAATGGGTGTTGTCGTCGTCTTCCTCGTTCTCGCGCAGCTGCGTCACGCGGACATCGACCGTCTCCCCCAGCCAGCGGCGCGCGTGGAAGGGCGCGAACACGGCGTTGAACGCGAGCGCCGCGACGGCGGCCGCGACGGCCCACCGCAGGTGGAACGCCGCCCTGCGCGCGAACCGCTGCCCGAGCGGCTCGGACGAGAGGAGCATGGGCCGCCCGTACGAGGGGGGCACGAGCAGGTATCCCTGCGCCCTCCCGCGGTATCCCTGCGTCGGCGCCTCGGGATCCGGCGCGCGCCGGAGCTCGCCGACAGCGAAGACTTCCTCGCCGGGCACGAGCTCGGCCACGCGCACGCGCTTCGTGCGGTCGACCAGGATCATGCCGTCCAGCGCGTCGACGAGCATCACTTCCTCGTTCGGCTCCACCCGGATGCGAGCGCCGGAGGCGTGGCGAAGGTAGAACGGGTGAACCCGGACCTTGCGGTTCTTCTCGGTCCATTCGTGGCTCCAGATGCCGGAGCTCTCGGCCTCGGTCCCTTCCTGCTCGACCTCGACGCGCACGGCCACGTCCGCCCCTTGCTCCCGCTCGACGGTGCCCATGACGACGGCCTCACCGGGCGCGAGCTGAACGTCGGGCTTGAACGATGCCTCGGCCTGCGCGGCCGCGCGGCGCTCGCGGCGCGACCGCCGGAGCGCGATGGCGGCGAGGGCGAGCAGGCCGGCCGTCGCGACGACCTCCACCAGGAGCGACGACAGCCAGGCGTCGAGGTGGTAGCGGCTCACGAGCAGCCAGATCCGGTGTTCCATGGCCCGCCATGAGAGCGCAAACCGGGGCGCCCGTGCGAAAAACCCAGCGTCGCCACGGCGTCGCCGCCTCGCGGACACGCGGACCGGCGCGCGGGCGATCGTCGGACGGAGGGGCTGCGCGGCGGCTCCGGCGATCGACAGGGGAGCTCTTGCCCTCCGGCGCGTCCCGCGCGTACACCCGGTCGCTACAGGCTCCCGGAGGAACGATGTCCGCGCCGCCGTCTCCCCCGTCTCCCTTCCGCGTCCACGAGCCCGCCGCGCCCGGGCCGGTCGTCGTCGAGGTCCCGCACGCGGGTCTGCTCGTGGACGAGGTCTCGGCGCGCTTCACCCGCGTGCCGCAGCGCGCCCTCGCGGCGGACGCGGACGTCGCGGCCGACGCGCTCTTCGGCGGCGTCGCGCTCGAGGGCGCCGCGCTCGTCGTCGCGACGCTGAGCCGCTACGTCATCGACCTCAACACCGCCCCGCGCGTGCCCACGCCGTACGAGGACAAGCTCCCCTACGGGCTGCGGGAGGTGCGGCGGCGCTCGGTGAGCGGCGAGCAGTGGTTCGAGAGCCCGCCGCCCCGCGCCGAGGTCGAGCGCCGCGTCCGCGACGTGTTCGAGCCGTACCACGCGGAGGTCGCCGCGCGCCTCGCGGCCGCGCGCGCGCGCCACGGCGTCGCGATCCTCGTCTCCGCGCATGCGTACCCCGACGTCCTCTTCCCGCGCGCGGCCGACGTCGTGCTCGGGACGCGGGGCGGCACCACCGCGGCTGGCTGGGCGCGCGACGCTGTCGCCGAGGTCGCGCGCGCGCACGGCCTGTCGCTCGCGCTGGACGACCCGTTCCCCGGCGGCCACGCCCTCGAGCGGCACGCGCGCCGCGACGAGGGGGTCCACGCGCTCCAGGTCGAGATCGCCCGCCGCCTCTACTGCGACGCGCGCACCCACGTCCCGCGCGCTGATGACGTCGCTCGCCTCTGCGCCTTCACCCGCGGCGTCGCGTCCGCGCTCGCGTCCGCCGCCGCGCCGTGAACCGCGACGCGCACGGCCACGCCCCGCGCAGCCGCGGCAGCCAGGCCCCGCGCAGCCGCGGCAGCCAGGCCCCGCGCAGCCGCGGCAGCCAGGCCCCGCGCAGCCGCGGCAGCCAGGCCCCGCGCAGCCGCGGCGCGCACGCCCTCGAACCATCGCCTTCCGGCGCCCTGTCCCACAGGTACGCCTTCCTCCCACGCCGGCCCCGCCCCGTCACGGCGGTGTGCCGGCGCGCATCCGATCGTTGACGCCGCGCCGCGAACCACGGAAATTCCGCCCCTAACGCCTATACCAGGGATGGGGAGGCTTTCATGCGTCACGACGGTTTTTCGCTTACGTGCTCGGCGCTCGCCGGCGTCACGTTCATCGGTTTCCGGGGCACCGAGCACATCTCGCAGCCGTACGAGTTCGAGCTCTTCTTCTCGGTCCCCACGAGCACCGACGTGCGCAAGGCGGTGGGCGAGCGGGCGACCGTCCGGGCGACCCGGGGCGAGGGGAAAGACCCGCTCGTCCTGCACGGTGTGATCGCGAGCGTCCGCCTCCTGCACCAGAACGCGGAGCGGGCGCTGTACCAGGCGCTGCTCGTGCCGAAGCTCTGGCTCCTGCGCCATTTCTGGCGCAGCCACGTCTTCACGAGCCAGCCCGTCAAGGAGTTCCTCTCGGCGACGCTCACGAGCGGCGGGCTCGCGACAAGCGAGTTCCGCTTCTCGATCGACGAGGGCGACTACCCGACCGAGGAGTTCGTCGCGCAGTACCGCGAGACGCACCTCGCCTTCTTCCACCGGTGGCTCGAGCGCGAGGGCCTCTACTACTACTTCGAGCACCCGGACGACGGGTCGAGCGAGGTGCTCGTCATCGTGGACGACCGCGGGCTGCACGACGACTTCCCTGGCGGCGGGACCGTGCGCTACGTCCCGCTCTTCGGCGAGGACGTGACCGCGCCGCCGGGCCTGCACCACATCGAGCAGGACGTGCAGTGGCTCCCGAAGAGCGTCACCATCGCCGACTACAACTACGCGAACCCGTCGGCGTCGGTGAAGGGCGAGAGCAGCATCACCGCGAAGGGGCTCGGCACCATCCGCGAGTACGGCTACCGCGTCTTCATGCAGAGCGACGCCGAGCGCCTCGCGCTGGTGCGCGCGCAGTCGATCGGCTGCCGCGAGGTCACCCTGCGCGGCAGCGGCGACGTGCTCGGGCCGCGGGCCGGCTACAGGTTCTCGCTGGACGACCAGCCGGACGACATCGTCGACGACTGGCTCGCGCTCGAGGTGCACCACGCCGCGTCGGTCGCCGGGATCACGCCCGAGATCGCGCGGCTGACGGGGCTCTCGGACAAGCACATCTACTGGATGAAGCTGCTCGCGATCCCGGCTTCCGTGCAGTTCCGGGCGCCGCAGGCGACGCCGTGGCCGCGCATCTACGGGTTCGAGAACGCGATCGTCTGCGGCCCCGCCGACAGCCAGTACGCCCAGATCGACGCCGACGGCCGTTACCTTGTGCGCTTCGAGTTCGACACGAGCGGGCTGCCCGACGCGCGCATCTCCACGCGGGTGCGCATGATGCAGCCCCACGGCGGGACGACCGAGGGCTTCCATTTCCCGCTGCGCAAGGGCACCGAGGTGATGATCGCGTTCCTCGGCGGCGACCCGGACCGGCCCTTCATCGCCGGCGTCGTGCCGAACGCGCACCGGCCGAGCGTCGTCGCCGAGCGCAACCACAGCCAGAACATCATCCGGACGGGGAGCGGCAACCAGCTCGTGCTCGAGGACGAGCTGGGCAAGGAGTTCATCTTCCTCCACACGCCGAACAACCGCACCGGCATCTACATGGGGACCCCGAGCGGCGGCCACTCGTCGGTCTACACGGGCGACGGCGACTCGCAGGTCGGCTCGTTCCTGTCCCCCGAGAACGCCGACCCGGCGATCGCGGGCAGCAGCCTCGTCAGCGTCGAGTTCAGCTACCTCGAGACGACGGCGGCGAACGGCGGCTCCTGGATCGGCGGCGACTCCTGGGAGAACGTCGGCGGGAACAAGTCCAGCATGGTGGTGAGCAACCTCTGGGCGGGCGTCGGGGGGACGTACACCCTCCAGGTCACCGGCGCGGCGAACGAGACGTACTACGCGACGCGCACGACCACGATCAAGACGGGCCGCGTGGACACTGTCGAAGCCGGAGGGATGAAGCAGACGATCACCGACGGGATGAAGCAGACGATCACCGGCGGGAGTGAGCAGAAGATCACCGGCGAGACGAAGCAAGAGGTCCACGGCACGTACACGCAGACGATCGAGCCGGAGGGCTCGTCGACGGTGACCGGGCCGTGGAAGCACAAGGTCACGGCCGAGAACTTCGACGACTACAAGAGCTGGAAGACGGAGGTCGCCACCACCTGGAACGGCCACTTCGGCGGGAACGTCGAGTTGAAGAGCGACACGAGCTTCCTGATCAAGGCGCCCAAGGCGAAGATCACGGCCACTGACCTGAAGTGGGAGGTGCTCGGGCTGACGTTCGACCTCACGCCGAACAAGCACGAGCTCTACGTCTACAAGGGCGCGAGCGGCGTCATCAAGACGGACCACGCCGTCATCGCCCAGCAGGCCTACGGGCTCAAGGTCGAGACGTCGTTGATCAAGCTCGACTACTTCGCGATGGACAAGAAGGCCGTCGGCGCGAGGATGGATCAGTTCGGCACCTACATGAGGCAAAAGGCGATCGGCCTGATCGTCGCTGGGGTCATCGCGTACAACTCCGGCTTCACGAAGATCTGAGCGCGGATGCGAGTCGTCAAACCCCTCAAGGTCCCGGCGCTCACGCGCGTCGTCGAGGTCGCGCGGCGCCCCAGGTTCCACGTGGCCGCCATGATGGCGTTCCCCCTCGACGCGCCGCGCGCGCTCGTCGACGAGATGACGTTCTGGCAGGCCGCGACCGCGGAGCTCGGGAGCATCCCGCTCGACGAGGGCATCGCGAAGGCACGCGGCGAGCTGCTCGTCGCGGGCCGTTGCCACGCACCGGAGGGCCGCCGCGTCGCCGCGTCGTTCGTCCGCGCGCGGCTCGGCGCCGTCGACAAGCGCCTGGCCGTGCTGGGCGACCGAACCTGGAGCGGCCACGGCTTCACGGAGCCGGAGCCGTTCTCGGAGATGCCCATCGACTGGGCGCGCGCGCTCGGCGGGCCCAAGGACGCAGCGAACCCCTACGGAAAGGGGCTCGAGGAGGTCGAGCGCGGCGGGCAGCGCGTCCGGCCGCTGCCGAACGTGGAGCACTACGGCGCGCTGATCCGCTCGCCGGGCGACCGGCCGGGCCCGGCGTCCTTCCTCGCGATGGACCTGACGTTCGCCCAGCGCCGCGCCCGCGCAGGGACGTACGGCGCGGACTACGCCGAGAAGTGGGCGCCGGGACTGCCGCCCGACGTCGATCCCGCCTTCTTCAACGTCGCGCCGAATGACCAGTGGAGCGCCGAGCCGCTCCGCGGCGACGAGGCGTTCCTCGTGGAGAACATGCACCCGACGCGCCCGCGCATCGAGGGCGCGCTCCCCGGCCTCGCCGCGCGCGTGCTCGTGACCCGCCGCGACGCGAGCGGGGAGGCGTTCCAGGAGCTGCCCGTCCGCTGCGACACGGTGTGGCTCTTCCCCTCGGCCAACCTCGGCGTGGTGATCTTCCACGGCTCGATGCCCGTGGCCGACGACGACGCGGCGGAGATCGTTGATCTCGTCGTCGCCTGCGAGGAGATCGGCCGCCCCCGGCCGATCGAGCACTACCGCGAGGCGCTCGCCCGGCGGATCGACAAGGACCGGGGCACGATCGCCTCCCTCAGCGACAGCGATCTCATGCCGCCGCGCGAGTCGGGCGTCGCCGCGAACGTCGCCGGGATCCAGATGGTGCAGTGGCTCAAGAGCGAGAACCTCGCCATGCAGAACTTTCGGCGCGGCGCGGAGCGGGAGCGCGAGCGCCGCCGCGAGGAGCTCCTCGCGGACGGCATCGACCCGGCGCGCTTCGGCCTCGACGCGCCGCTGCCCGAGGAGGAAGCGCCTCCGCCAGTCGACGATCTCGACGCGCTGGTGACGTACCTCGACGCGGCGTCGCGGAAGATGGAGGAGGAAAAGGAGAGGGCCGACCGCCTGAAGAAGGAGGCCGAGGAGCGCATGAGAGCGCGGGCCGCCGACATGGACGTGTCCGAGGAGGCGCTCCGGCGCGGCCAGACCGAGGAGGAGCCCCCCGGCGGCCCGCCGAAGTTCTCCGCGCAGGCGCAGCGCCAGCAGTACGCCGAGCTGGCCGAGGTGGGGCGCCGCGGCGGCGTGCCCAACCTCGAGCTCGAGGCGATGCTCGCGGATCCGGCGTTCCACGAGCAGCTGGTCCGCCTGGAGCAGGCGACGCGCGAGGGCTACCGCGGCTCGGCGCACCTGACGCCCCCGGCCCAGCCGATGACCGCCGAGGCCGCCCTGATGGCGCGCGTCGTCGTCGAGGCGGCGCGCGAAGCGCGCGAGCCGCTCGACGAGCGCGACCTCACCGGCGCCGACCTGCGCGGGGTCGACCTGCGGGGGATGAGCTTCGCCCGCGCGTTCCTCGAGGGGGCCGACCTGCGCGGCTGCGACCTCTCGGGCGCGGTGCTCGAGGGCGCGGTGCTAGCGAAGGCCGACCTCACGGGCGCGAACCTCACGGGCGCGCGGCTCCGGCGCGCGAACCTGGGCAAGGCGAACCTCGAGGGCGCGGTGCTCGACGACGCCGATCTGACCGAGGCCGTCCTGATGGGCGCGAGGCTCGCCGGGGCGAGCCTGAAGCGGGCGCGGCTCGAGCGCGCCGACGTCCTCCAGGTGAGCTGGGCCGGCGTGGATCTCTCGGGCGCGGACCTCTCGCTCTGCTCGTTCCTCCAGACGAGCTTCGCCGGGGCGAACCTCGCCGGGGCGAACCTCGAGCGGGCGACGCTGCTCGAGTGCTCGCTCGACGGCACGGACCTGTCGGGCGCGCGGCTGCACAAGACGACGCTGATGAGCTGCACGGGGGCGCGGGCGCTCTTCGCGGGCGCGCGCTTCTCCGAGGGGGTCGCCGTCCACAAGAGCGGCCTGCCGGAGGCCGACTTCCGCGACGCCGTGCTCGACAAGACCTGCTTCCGGACGACGGACCTGCGCGGCGCGCGCTTCGATAGGGCCCAGATGACGATGACCGATCTCTCCGAGGCGGACGCGACGGGCGCGAGCTTCGACCGCGCCGTCATGAAGAACGCCCTCCTGATCCGGACGAACCTCGACCGCGCCTCGCTCCGCGGGTGCAACCTGACGGAGGCGATCCTCTCGAAATCGCGCCTGGCGGGGGCTGATTTCACGGGCGCGCAGCTCTGCCGGGCCGATTTCAGCCGCGCGCGCGGGGACAGCCGGACGACCTTCGCCGAGGCGAGCGTCGACTTCACCCGGTTCGACCGGCAGGCGGCGCCGGCCCCTGGAGGTGCGACATGAACCGCGACGAGGTGCTCGACAAGGTCCGCCACGGGGAGCCGATCCAGGCCGTGGACATCTCCGGGCTCGACCTGACGGGCGCGGCTCTCTCGGGCGCGGTGTTCGACCGGGTCCGCATGCCGCGCGCGATGCGGGGCGCGCTCGTCAAGGAGTCGACGTTCACGGAGTGCGATCTGTCGGGCGTGGACGCGGCGGACGTGGACCTGCACCTGACGACCTTCTTCCGGAGCCGCCTCGACGGGGCGACGCTCTCGGGGGCGAGGCTCGTCGGCGCGAGCTTCATCGAGTCGACGTTCGAGGGCGCGGCGCTCTCGGGCGCGCAGGCGCCCATCGCGACCTGGACGACGTGCTCGCTCGAACGCGCCTCGTTCGAGGGGGCAAACCTCGACCGGGCGAACCTCGTCGAGGTCAGGGCCGCCGGCGCGAACTTCTCTCGCGCGAACCTCGAGAAGGCGACGATGTACAGGCTCGACCTGCGCACCGCGCTGCTCGACGGCGCGAACCTGACGCTCACGACGCTGGTCGAGTCCGACCTCGGCGCGCGGGCGTTCCAGGGGGTAAGGCTGTTCCGCACGCAGTTCATGCGCGGCAGCGTCGCTGGCTCGAGCTTCGCGGGCTGCGACGCGACGCAGTGCAACTTCACCGGGGTCGACGTGTCGGGCTGTGATTTCTCCGATGCGATCCTGACGCAGGCGCTCTTCGGCGAGGCGAAGGCGGCGAAGGCGCGGTTCACGCGGGCGCGGCTCCAGAACGCCATCTTCGAGAAGGCGGTGCTCGCGGAGGCCGACCTGTCCGGCGCGGAGCTCGTCGAGGCGTACGCCGCGTTCGCCTCGTGCCCGGGCGCGCGCTTCGTCGGCGCGAAGCTCGCGTATGCGGACTTCTCGCACTGCGACCTCTCCGGTGCGGATTTCACGCACGCGTCGATGTTCCGCACGAAGCTGCACCGCGCCCGCCGCGACGGCGCGCGGGTGCCGAGCGGGGCGGGCTGGCTCGGCGACGACGAGAAGCTCGCCGCGCTCGAGGACTGGAAGCCGCGGCGCGGCGGCGAGCGCGACGCCCAGCGCCCGTGAGCCGTTGATCTTCATGAAGAACCCCATGAAACTGGCCTGGCGGCGCGCTCGCCCTGGACGGGCGGAGCCAGGCCGAGGAGACCCGAGATGCAGAGCACGGCGTCCCGCGAGCCCCTGACGGTGGCACACGACGACAGCGCACAGGACGACCTCCTGGCCGCTGTGGATCTGCCGTCGCTCGAGCCCTCGACCTCGCCGCGGCGCGCGCCGTCGCTCGAGACGGGCGTCGTCCGGGGCACGGCGTCGGGGCTCCTGGTCGAGCTCGGCGGCGGGCCGGTCCTGGCGCGCCGCGCGAAGAGCTGCCTCGTCGCGCCCGACGCGGGGGATCGCGTCCTCTGCGCGACCGACGGCGATCAGGTCTTCGTCCTGGCGGTGCTCGAGGGCGAGGCGGGCGCGACGACGCGGATCGTCGCCGAGGGCGACCTGAAGGTGCAGGCGACGGGCCGGCTCGGGCTCGGCGCGGGCGATCAGATCGAGATCGCCGCCGCCCGGGAGGTGGGGCTGTTCACGGGCAAGCTCCAGATCCGCGCGCAGGCGGCGGCGGCGGCGATCGAGGAGCTCGGGCTCGTCGGCCGGTCGCTCGACGCGCACCTCCAGAAGGCCGTCGTCGTCGCCGAGCGCATCGAGACGCGCGCGGACCGCCTCGTCCAGCGGGCGAAGCAGGCGTTCCGCTTCATCGAGGCGCTCGAGCAGGTGCGCGCGGGCGTCTTCGACCTCCGCGCCGAGGGGCTCGCGGCTGTGCGCGGGGAGAACACGATCGTCGCGGCGCGGACGCTCGCGAAGCTCGACGGCGAACAGGTCAAGATCGGCTGAAACGGCGCGCCGCGCGGCGCCGCGGACGCCAGCAAGGACGAGGGGTAAAGCGATGCTCGCGAAGACGACCGCAGGGGGGATGTGCCTGGCGTTTCCCGACGTGTGCCTGACCCCCACGCCGGCGCCGGTGCCGATCCCGTACCCGAACATCTCACTCCACCCGATGAGCGTGCTCTTCGTGCCGAACGTGCTCGTCACGTGCGCGCCGGCGCACAACATGCTGACCGTCGCGCCGCTCACGATGGGGGACAACCCGGGCGTCGCGCTGGGCGTGGCGTCCGGGATGGTGATGGGCCCGTCGCGCAACATCACCGCGGCCTTCACGGTGATCGTCGGCTGCGCGCCGATGACGCGCCTGACGAGCCTCTCGCTCCAGAACAGCACGAACGCGATCGGGATGGCGATCGTGCCGAGCGTCACCACCGTCATCGTGCTCTCCCCGTGACGGTCGCGCGCTCGATGCCCGAGATGGACGCGCCGGCGCCCGAGAGGGGCCCGCTCGCCGAGGCGCTGGCGAAGCTCGACGAGGCGATGCGCTCGCCGCGGGGCAGCAGCCTCGATCCGGAGCGGCGCCGCGTGGCCGCCCGGCTCGCCGATCTCGCGCGCTGCGAGGACGACGAGCTCCGGGCGTTCGCCAGGCGGCACCTGCCCGGCCGCGCCGTGGGCGAGCCCACGCTGCGCGCGGCGCGCGAGATGGTCCTGGCGATCGGCCGCGTCCTCGGCCCCGAGGGCGAGAGCGTCGAGGCGCTGGGCGTGCTCGAGGATGCGCACCGGGCGCTCGCCGAGCGGCTGGAGGACGCGCGGCGGGCCGCGGCGCTGCGCGAGGCGGAGGCTGCTGCCGCGGCGACGAGCGCTGCCACCGCGACGACGAGCGCTCCGGCGCTGGTCGAGGGGCTCGCTCGCCCGCGCGGGAGCCTGCCGTTTGCGTCCGCGCCGGTCGCCGTGCCGATGGCGGTGCCGGCGCCCGTGCCGATGGCGGTGCTGGCGCCCGCGCCGGCGCCCGTGCCGATGGCGGTGCCGGCGCCCGTGCCGATGGCGGTGCTGGCGCCGGCGCCGGTCGCCGTGCCGGCGCCCGTGCCGATGGCGGTGCTGGCGCCGGCGCCGGTCGCCGTGCCGGCGCCCGTGCCGATGGCGGTGCTGGCGCCCGCGCCGGCCCCTGTCGCTGCTCCCGCGCCTGTCGCTGTGCCCGCGCGCGTTCCAGCGCCTGCACCGGCGTCCTCGCCGATGGCGATCACGATGCCCGCGACGGTCCCCGAGCCCGCGGATGTCTCCGCGTCGGATCCTCCGTCGGAGGAGCCGCCGGCTTCTCGGACCGAACCGCCGGGGCCGCCGACAGAGCCGCCAGCTCCTCGGACGGACCCGCCGGCGTGGAGCGCGGAATCCAGGCCCGCCGGCAGGACGATCCCCGAGTCGGGGAGGCTCGTCCACTCGGCGTTGCCCTTCATCCAGGTGGCGTCCGAGGAGCGCCCGCGGCCATCCGTGGCACGCTTCGACGGGGCGCTTCCTTTTCAGCCCGTCGTGAGCCCCGGCGAAGCACCGCCGCGCGACCTCCCCCTGACGGCCGCGCACCATGCCCCGGCGGCGACGTGGTCCCATCACGAGCGTCCCGCCGTGGCGGCCGCTCCGAGCGCCGCGCCTGCGTCTGCTCCGAGCGCTGCGCTTGCGTCTGCTCCGAGCGTCGCGCCTGCGTCTGCTCCGAGCGTCGCGCCTGCGTCTGCTCCGAGCGCCGCGCCTGCGTCTGCTCCGAGCGCCGCGCCTGCGTCTGCTCCGAGCGCCGCGCCTGCGTCTGCTCCGAGCGCCGCGCCTGCGTCTGCTCCGAGCGCCGCGCCTGCGTCTGCTCCGAGCGCCGCGCCTGCATCTGCTCCGAGCGTCGCGCCTGCATCTGCTCCGAGCGTCGCGCCTGCATCTGCTCCGAGCGTCGCGCCTGCATCTGCTCCGAGCGTCGCGCCTGCATCTGCTCCGAGCGTCGCGCCTGCATCTGCTCCGAGCGTCGCGCCTGCATCTGCTCCGACCGCCGCGACCTCCGGGGATCCCGTCAGCATGCGCGCGCCGCCCCCGCTCACGCTCAACCAGTACGCCGGGCTCGTCGTCGCGTGCGAGCTGTATCCCGCCTACGTGGAGAGCACGCAGGCGCGCTACGGCGTTCCGACCCCCGCCGCGCGCGCAGCCCTCGACGCGTTCTGGGCCGGCCGCCTCGCCGCCGATCCGGCGCTCGCCCAGCGCTGGCCGGAGCTCTGCGAGGCCGCGCGCAGGTACTTCCTGCAATCGCGCTGAACGCCGGCGCTGCAGGCGCAGCGGAGGGGTGCGCTCCCGGAGCGGCACATCCGTCTCCTGTCCTCGTGCTCGTCTCTCGTGCGCCCGCGCGCGCGGGCTGCGCCATTCTCTTGCGCGCCTGTCCGGAGACCCCGCGGTCGTCGCCGCGCTTGACCTGATTGCACGCGTACGCGCCCGTGAGACGCGGGGTATGAGATGGTGATACGTGAAATGTAAGGTAATGAGACGTCGGGGGCTGGATGGCGAGCTATGGAATGTGAGTTGATAAGATGTTGTGTATGAGGCGTGAGATATGGAGCGTTCAAGTGCGGCAGTATGCCCTTCGGTGTCCTGGCGCTTGAACAGGGCCACGAGCGAGCGCGGTGCTCGACAAGACAGGCTCTCTCGCTCTGTGGTGCTGTTGCCAGGGCGCGGGGCAGGCACGCAGCGCAGCCTCGGTGGCCTCGCCGCGGGCCAGCGCCCGTTGACAGTTCTTAACAATCGACCGCTCTCGCGTCCTGGCGCCCCGCCGGACGTGACGCGGTGACGTCGCTGGAGTACGCGACCTGCCGGGCGCCACCCCGATCTCGAGCGCCGGGAGGTTCGCGAATGAATATGAATTTGAAAGACAAGGTCGTCCTCGTCACGGGGGCCAACGGCTTCGTTGGACACCACGTTACCAGGCGCCTGTGCCAGGAGGGCATGCGGGTCCGCGCCCTGGTGCGGCGCCCCGATTCTCGGGCGGAGTTCGATCCCATGGGCGCCGAGGTGGTGCTGGGCGAGCTGACGGACAGGCTCGCTCAGGAGCGGGCCTTGCGCGGCGCGCATTTCGTGGTGCATTGCGCGGCGACGAACACGCCGGATCTGGCCGAGGCCCGGCGGGTGAACGCCGAGGCCACCGCGACGCTCGCCGAGGCCGCGCTGGCGGCCGGCTGCGAGCGCTTCGTGCACATCTCGACGGTCGCCGCGTACCCGCTCATGAACGGGAGCGGCGTCGTGACCGAGGCCGCGCCGCTCACGACCGAGGGCGACGCCTACGCGGTGACCAAGGCCGACGCGGAGCGGGTGCTGTCGGCGGTGGCGGCCCGAGGCCTCCGCACCGTCGTCCTGCGCCCGGCGGTCGTCCTCGGCGTACACCCCACGTCCTTCTGGGGCACCCGGTTCCCGCAGGCCATCGCGGCCGGCCAGTTTCCCCTCGTGGACGGCGGGGAGACCACGATGGGCTATCTCCACATCAGCAGCCTGGTCGAGGCCGTGGTTCGCTCCCTGGGCGTGGACGAGGCGGTCGGGCAGGCGTTCAACATCCTCGACGGCCACTTCCGCTGGCGCGAGTACACCGATTTCTTCAGCACCGGCGCGCTGCCCGCCGCCGCGGCCGAGCAGGTGCCTGGGTTCCTGAGCTTCCGTGGAACCTTCTCGACCGAGAAGGCCCAGCGCGTGCTGGGCCTCGCTCCAAAGGACAGCTTCGCGTCGAGCATGGCCGAGATCACCAGCGCCCCCTGGCAGGCATAGACGTGTCGCCGGCGCGCTGATCGCGGGCCCTCAAACGCGCGTATGCAGGCTGGCTTACAGTCGACTGCGCGAGCTGCGTCACGATGGTATTGTCCTGGGCATATGCTCCATCGTGGACCTACCGTTGAGCCCTCCCGGGGCGCCGTCGCCTCGGCTGCGTCGACGTCGAGCAGCCTCACGGTGCGCGGCCGAGCCGAGCAGTTGGCGATGGCGCTTGCCTTAATATCCAGCGGCATCCAGCGGCTCATCCCGCCTGTGTGCGCTGCGGCGAGCGCCGCGCACACAGGCCCCCTCCGCTGCGGCGTGGCTGGGGACGCGAGCCGCGTTTCGGTCCGGATCAGCGCGCCGAGCGTCTAGCCATCGAGGGGCTCCATCGTGTAGAAGGCATGCTGGCTACTTAGCTCACCTACTTCGGATATTTCCAGGCTGCTGGGGTGGGATACCAGGGGCAGGACGTCGAGCAGGTGGCGCCACCCTCGCTCCCAATCAAGCGATAGTTTTTCACTCAGGCAATAGTTTTTATTAACTCGTATACAGGAGCGTTTCCGGATGATATCCTAAACTTTGCCGATATTCGGCCTCGAGGCTGGGACCCAGCTCCGAAAGGGGGACCATCATGGTGTTTTCCTGTGCACGAATCGTTGCGCTCCTCGCAGTTCCTCTGGTGACCGTCGCCTGCATTGGCGCCGAGATCGACGAAGAATCGGAAGAGCTGCTCGGGGAGGACCAGAGCGCGATAGAGAGCGATAACGGCTTCCTGCCGAACGCGCTGACCCCGAACGCGCTGACCCCGAACGCGCTGACCCCGAACGCGCTGACCCCGAACGCGTTGACCCCGAACGCGCTGACCCCGAACGGGCTAGAGGCCCTCAAGAATCCGGGGCCGACCGGCGTCCAGTTGAGAGATTTCATGCGCTACCTCGTGAGCTGTGCGCTCCGCTCGAACCAGACATTCTCGTTCTCGTGGACCGACAGCGCCGGGGTCGTCCACCCGGAGGTGTACCGCGGCGAGCTCGGGATCGCGCACTGGTGGGCGACCGGTGGCATCTCGGACGATACCTTTGTACAGCGTCAAATCACGGCCTGCATCGCCGCGCGGACAAACTGGTACGGCGTCCAAGTGACGATCTCTCTGCGCAACGCGGAGTCAGCGTCGATGGGGTCGACGCCAGCGGAGCGTGCGACCTATACGGTGAGAGAGGGGGCGTTCTGGGGAAACCTGTTTACTTCGCAGCCCTATGTGCGGGCCTGCTACTCGCCAGGCGGCGTGACGCGCGCGCGCCAGCTGCGGCGCGACTGCGCGGCCGGTCACGTCAGCGTCGACTCGGCGACCGGGGCCACCACCATTCAGCAGTGCGGTCCCATGACGATCGTGGGCTCATGCGATACGCTGTGCAGCAGGGTGGACACCACGCACGGCTACTATGCCGACTGTCTCGAGAACCCAGCCGTCTCGGCATGGGTACGCACGGACGTGGTGGTCACGTCGTTCTTGACCCCGTAGGGAGTGATGCGCTGGGAAGCCCTGCGAGGCGAGGAGCCGGAAGGCGCGGACTTGAAGGTCGGGCGCTGCCCGGCCTGCGGGCGGCGTAACCGGGGGTCGTGCCCCGAGTGTACGCCTGACCGGCGGCCGCCTGGCGAGTCGAGCCCGCCGGACATCACCGAGGTCGTCCCGGTGCATCTGCCGCGGTTCGCCGGATACTGGACCCGCAGGGTGCTGGGCCAGGGCGGCTTCGGCTTCGTGTTCGAGGCCGAGCCCGAGGACGGCGGCGCGCCGGTGGCCATCAAGCTGGCGCGCGCCGACCGCCGTGACGCCGCCGCGCACCTCCAGCGCGAGATCGACGCGCTGTCGGCTGTGGGCGCCCCCCACGCGCCGGCAGTGCACGCCTGGGGCAGGCTGGATGATGGGTCTCCGTATGCGGTGCTCGATCGCATCGCGGCGCCCACGCTAGCCGCGCGTCTTTCGTCGCGCCCTGCGCCGCGGGTGGAGGAGGCCGCGCGGCTCGGCCTCGCGACGCTCGTGGCGCTGGAGGCGGTGCACGCGCGGGGCTACGTGCACTGCGACCTGAAGCCCGAGAACCTCTTCGTCGACGACGCGGGGCAGGCGACGATCATCGACTTCGGCATCGCCCGGGTGGTGGGCCGTCGCGGCGACGCGCCGGACGACGAGCTGGCCCTCGGGACGGCGGAGTACATGGCCCCGGAGCAGTCGGCCGGGCGGGCGGACCTGGACGCGCGCGCGGACATCTACGCGATGGGCGTCATCCTGTACGAGCTCTTCGCGGGGCGTCCGCCGTTCTGGGGGCCGCGCGCGGCGGTGCTCGAGGATCACCGGAGCCGCAGGCCCCCGCGCCTGTCGGCGCGTGTGGCCGTGCCCGCGGCGGTCGAGGAGGTGGTGCACCGCTGCCTCGCGAAGGACCGGACCGAGCGGTTCGCGAGCGCCACCGAGCTCCGCGCGGCGCTGGAGCGCGCGCTAGGGGACGAAGCCCCGCCAAGCCAGGCCGAGGGCCCGCGCTCCGGCGCGGGCACCGAGCGCCGCGCGGTGGGGCTCCTGTTCTTCGAGGGCGCGGCCGACCGCATGGCCGTGCAGCGCCGGATCCGGGCGCTCGGCGGCGAGCTCGCGCACGCCTCCGGCTCTCGCTACGCCGCCATCTTCGGCCACGGAGGCGCGGCGAGCCCCGCGCGGCACGCGCAGCGCGCGGCCGACGAGCTATTGCGGGGAGGGCTGTGCGCGCGGGTCCTGATCGATTTCGCGCCCGTGTCGGTCCAGACCCGGGCGGACGGCGTGCAACGCTTCTTGAGCCCGCTGTTCTCGCGACGCGAGCGGTGGCCTTCCGCCTCCGGCCCGCTGGGTCCGTTCCTTTCGCCCGCGGCCGCGGCCGCGCTCCCCGAGGCGCCTCCGGCGGCGGAAGACGAGGCGGCGCGCGGGGCGGGTCACCAGTCCGGCGACGAGGCACGGGAGACGACGAACCCCGGCGCGTTCGTCGGCCGTCGCGACACGCTCGAGCAGCTCCTGCACAGCGCCGAGGAGGCGCTCCGCCTGCGGCTACCCACGGTCGTGTCCGTGATCGGCGAGCCCGGTTATGGCAAGACCCGCCTCTTCGCCGAGCTCGGCAAGCAGCTCCGGACGCGCCTGCCGCACGCCCGCCTGATCGACCTGCGCGGGCAGGAGCCGACGATCGGTGTCGAGGACGCCACGCTGCACGAGCTCGTGCGGGGGGCGCTCGACGCGCCCGACACCCCCCCGGAGAGCGGCGCGCGCGCCACGCTCGCTGCGTGGCTAGGCCCTCAGCTGGGCGAGGAGCTCGGCTCGGGGCTGGCGATGGTGCTCGGCTGGGTGAACGAGCGGATGGATGGTGAGACCTTCCCCGAGCTCAAGGCGCTCAAGGCCGCGCCCGGCGCGCTACGCTCGGCGCGCGTGCGGGCCGCGGGCGAGTGCCTGCGCCGGCGCGCCATGTCCTCGCCCGTGATCGTCATCCTCGACGACGCGCAGTTCGCCCATGACGCGACGCTCGCGGCGCTCGAGTACGCCGCGCTCGCGGACGGCGCCGCGCCGCTGTGGATCTGCGCGATGGGGCGGCCCGCCTTCGAGGCGGCGCACCCCGCCTGGGGCGAGCGGGCCGCGCGGCGCGAGACCGTGCGGCTCGGCCCGCTCGAGCCGGAGAGCGCGCGGGCGCTGTGCCGGCGGCTGCTGCTGCCGGCGCGCGACGTGCCGGAGCCGGCGATCGAGCGCTTGCTGGAGCGCTCGCAGGGGGTGCCCTTGCTGCTCGTGGAACTCGTGCACGGGCTCAAGCGCGAGGGGATCCTGCGGCGGCACCCGCGGGGCGACGCGTGGTACCTGGCGACGGATGAGCTCGAGCGGATGCCCGTGCTGCCGCTCATCGACCCGCTGGCGCGGGCTGAGATCGCGGCGCTCGGGCCGGCGCTCGGCGCGCACGCGCGGCTCGTATCCCTGCTCGGGGCCGAGGTGTCGCTCGACGAGATCGCGGGCGTGCTGCGCCACCTCGATCGCCGCGGTGAGGGTGACGCCTTCCCGCTGGACGCGCGCGTCGGGACCGAGCGGCTGCTGCAGGCGGGCGTGCTGGTTACCGATCAGAAGGGGATCGGTTTCCGGCACGCGCTCGTGCGGGAGGCGATCGCGCAGGGCGTCGACGAGTCTGAGCGGCGGCGGATCCACCTGGCCGCGTACGAGCACCACCGCGAGGCGGCCCATGAGAGCCCCGAGCAGCGGCGGTTCAAGATCGCGTATCATGCGGCCGAGGCGGGCCTCGCGGACGTCGCGGAGGAGGCCTACCTGGAGCTGGCCGAGCGGGCCCGGGCGCGGCACGCCTATGTCGAGGCGGAGCTCTATTACAGCCGCGCGCTCGCGCAGCCGGTCGAGGAGCGCGGCGCGCGGCGGCGAGCGGCGTACCGGGGCCGGGGGCTGATGCGCTACCGGCTGGGGCGCTACCACGACGCGCTCGGCGACCTGGCCCGCGCGCGCGCGATGGCGCTCGATGACGGCGACGTGACCGAGCAGATCGAGATCCTGCTCGACGAGGCGACGGCGCTCGACTGGATGGATGACTACGCGCGCTCCAAGGAGCGCCTCGAAGAGGCGCGGGCGCTCGTGACGGGCGATCTGCCGCCGGCGCTCGCGGCCCGCTTCTCGATGGGCGTCGCGCGCTCGCTGCACCGGGAGAGCCGCGAGGAGGAGTCGGCGCGGCAGTTCGAGACGGCCGTGGCGCAGGCCGAGGCGCTGGGCGACGAGGGATACGAGACGCTGGTGGTGTCGCTGCTCCTCCTGGGCTTCATCTACCAGGGCCATGGCAAGCTGGACGACGCGGCCGCGGCGCTGGATCGGGCGGTCCGCATGTGCGAGGCGCGCGGCGATCTCCTGCACCTCGGCCCCGCGATCAGCAACCGCGCGCTCCTGCGCGCGTGCCTCGGGGACAGCGAGGGGATGATCCTGGACCTGTGCCGCCTGCTTACCCTCTCGCGTGAGCTGGGGCTGGGGATGCTGGAGCTCGTCGGCGAGTTCAACCTGGGCGAGTACCTCTACCTGATGGGCAACCTGGACACGGCGATGCTGCACGTGGAGCGGGCTGTCGCGCTGGAGCGTCACCTGCGGGGGGAGGAGGTGCGGCCCGTCGTGGAGCTCCTCCTGGCGCGGCTGCTCCTTTACAGGGGCGAGGAGGGCAAAGCGCGGGAGATCATCGAGTCGATCCGGAGCCAGCAGGCCAAGGCCGCTGCGGAGGGGCGCGTGGGCATGGAGATGGCCCCCTCCGAAGAGGTGCAGTGGTCGATGATCGACCTCGCGACGCGGGACGCGAGCGACGAGGCGTGGGACGAGCTCGAGGAGCAATCGGCGCGCTTCTCCGTCGGGCAGGAGCAGATCGAGGTCATCGAGGCGCGGGCGCGCGCTCTCTCCCGGCGCGGCCGCCACGTCGAGGCGCGCGCGGCGCTCGCGCGGGCGATCGACGTGGCCGGGAGGATCCCGAATGTGATGCGGGAGCGGCTCGAGCGGCAGCGAGGAGCCTAGGGCTCGTCGAACACCTCGCGAACCTCCGCGGCCGTGCCGTCGCCCGCCACGCGCAGGAAGCGCTCGCCCAGCTCGACCGCCGCTTGCCTGGACGCCACCTCGACCAGCGCGAACCCCGCGACGAGCTCCTTGGCCTCGGCGAAGGGCCCGTCGATCACCGTGACCTTTCCGCCGGAATGTCGGAGGCGCGCGCCGGCCGCGCTCGGCTTGAGCCCTTCGGTGGCGAGCAGCACGCCGTCGTTCCTGAGCTGCTCGATGAGGCGCCCCATCTCGGGCAATACCATGCACGCGGGCGCGGCCGCCTCGGTGTCCGCGTCGGCCTTGAACATGATCATGAATCGCATGGTCCGTGTCTCCTCTGTGGGGTGCGGCGTCGGAGCCTTTCGATCGGTAGAGTACAACGGGCTCAAGGCGCAGCTCAACGCTGCTGTCGAGGGAGGGGCGCACGGGTCGATCTCGGCGCCTGAGGGCGTCTGTTCATGCCGGCGAGCCGCTCTTCGGGGCGGCCTACGCTCGTGGCTTGAGCCTCCTGAGCCGGCAAGACACGGTGCGAGAGGCGCCTTGTCTCATGGAGAGATAACGCTGTGTCTACCGCGAGGGAAGCGGACCCGAGCACGACGATCACCAGATCTCGTGTGCGTCGGCGGATCCATGTTGAGCATGTGCCGCTCGAGCTGCATGCGCTCGTTGTCCACGCCGAAGAGCTCCAGGCCGAGGGACGTCCAGTCCTTCACCAGGCGCTCGTCCTTCAGCGCGGCCACGCAGTCCTCGTAGCGTGTCACGAGCCAGAGGGCCCTGCCGTCCGGCAGCGTCGTGCGATGCACGGGCTCCTCCGCTCGAAGGCGGGCATAGATGGAGTAGGCATTGGCCTTGAACTCAGGGCTCGCGACGTTCACCGGGTCGATCTTGGGCACGGTCGGCTGTCCTCCGGGAGGTGTCGAGGTGGGTTCTCCTCGCGGAGCGTACCACGCACAGCGCCCCACCCGCGGCGACCGCGCCCGTCGTCGGCGTGCGCAGTCGTGCGCAGGCACGCGGGCGGCAGGCGCGACGTGCGCTATCCGCTCCTGAGCCAGCCCTGCTGCAGCGCGTAACGCACGGTGTCCGCGCGGCTCTTCAGCCCGAGCTTCTCCATCGCCCGGACCTTGTAGGTCTCGACCGTGCGCGCGCTCAGGTCGAGGCGGGCCGCGATCTCCTTGATGGCGTGTCCCTCGGCGACCATCCGGATCACCTCGGTCTCACGCTCGCTCAGATCGGCGCCCGCGCCCGCGTCACCGGCCGGACGGCCGGTGACGCTCGACAGGACGTGCGCCGCCATCGCCGGGTCGAGGTACACGCCCCCCTCGGCCACGGCGTGGATGGCCCGGACCAGGTCCGCGGCCCTCGCCACCTTGATCACGTACCCGGATGCCCCGGCCTGCAGGACCGGCTGGACACGGGCCTTGTCCTCGTAGCCCGTCAGGGCCACGACCTGGACGTCCGGGCGCGCCTGCTTGATGCGCGCCGTCGCCTCCGCGCCGCCGAGCTTCGGCAGGGAGATGTCCATCAGCACGATGTCCGGCCTGAGCTGCGTCACGGCCTCGACCGCGGAAAGGCCGTCCGCCGCCTCGCCGACGACGGTCATGTCAGGTTGCGCGTCGATCAACGCCTTCAGCCCGTCGCGCACGATCGGGTGATCGTCGACCAGGAGGATGCGGAGCTTCGTCATGCGATATCTCCATCGGGGCCGGCCGAGCGCTGGCGCGCGAGCCGTTGAAGCAAAACGTGGGATGCGTGCGCGTGGCCAGCCTCGGTGAGCACGAGGCGCCCACCCTAGCACGGTCTCGCGGGCGATCTCAGGCGGTCTCTGCAATGACCCCCGGGCGACGGCGCCCGAGAGACGGGGAGTTCCAGCGTCCGGCCGCTGGCGAGCGCGGGCGCCGGGGCCCCGGCGCGAGCCCCGCGCCCGCGGCAATGGGCCTGGCCGGCGCGAGCCCCGCGCCCGCGCCAATGGGCCTGGCGGTCACGTCAGGATGTCAATCTGCGCCGAGCTCGTCTCCCGCGCCGCGAGGGCGCCGCGCGCGCCCCGCCCCTCGCTCGGCCTCTGCATCGCGACATAAAGGCCGAGCCCGGCGACCGCGGCGGCGGCGACCCCGAGCACGGGGAAGTACGAGAGCCACGGGGCCCCGCCGCCGTCGTGCCGCGGCCACGCTATGTTGACGATGAGCGCGACCCCCCACGCCACGGCCGCGACGTTCAGCGCGAGCCCGGCCCGCCCGAGGGAGAACACCCCGGAGGCGGCCTCCGGACGGCCCGGCCACCCGCGCAGGCGGCGGGCGAGCATCCCCGCCGTCACGAGCAGGTACGAGAGGTTCACGAGGAGCACGGCCGTCTCGGTGATGAGCACGAAGAGCTGGCCGAGGAAGACCACCGGCCAGGTCCAGAAGAACCGGGTGCCCCCGAAGGCGTACCCCATCACGAACAGCTGGAAGACGGTCGTGAGGATCGAGACGTACGAGAAGCCCGCCGCGAAGGCCGACAGGCTGCCCAGGTCCCGCCGCAGCTCCTGCCGGTAGCCCAGGCGCGCCAGGTCCTCGGCGTCGCTGCGCGGGGCCCCTGTCGAGATCGGGTCAAGCATGGACCGACACCCCCACGAGCGGCTGGCCCGCGCTGACCATCTGGCCCGGCCGGCAGCCGATCCAGTCGACCGCTCCGGCCACGTCGGCCACCACAGCGAACTCCATCTTCATCGCCTCGAGCACGGCCACGCGCTGGCCCGCCTCGACGCGCTGCCCCGGCGCCACGTCGACCTTCCACACGCACGCGGTCAGCGGCGCCGTCACCGGCAGCATCCCGGCCGGGATGGCGTTGTCGTCGGCGGGCGAGGCGACCTCGAGGCGGGCGCCCGCGCGGCGTACGCGGTCGAACTCGCCGTCCGCCTCCCAGCGGCCGCGCTCGGCGTCGAACGCCGCCCGCTGCCGCGCCTGCGCCGCGCGGATGCCCTCGGCGTTGTCCGCCAGGAACCGGTGGTGCGCGCCCAGGTCGAACGTCGTCTCCTCGATGCGCACCTCGCCGCGCCCGGCCACCATGTCGGCGCGGAGCTCGAGCAGCTCCTCCGGCGACACGAGGTGGAAGCGGAGCTGGTCGAAGAAGCGCAAGAGCCACGGCGCCTCGCGTGTCGTCTGCCGGAACGGCCGGTGGCGGCTCCAGACGGGCACCGTGCGGCCGAGGAACTGGTAGCCGCCCGGGCCCTCCATGCCGTAGATGCACAGGTACGCGCCGCCTATGCCGACGGTGTTCTCGGGCGTCCAGGTGCGCGCCGGGTTGTACTTGGTGGTGACCATCCGGTGCCGCGGATCGAGCGGCGTCGCGACGGGCGCGCCGAGGTACACGTCGCCGAGGCCGAGCACGAGGTAGCTCGCCGCGAGGAAGATCTCCTGCACCGCGTCGATGTCCGGCAGGCCGTTGACCCGGCGGATGAACTCCAGGTTGCTCGGGCACCAGGGCGCGTCGTCGCGGACCGTGCGCTCGTAGCGCGCGATCGCCTCGCGCGTCGCCGGGTCGTCCCAGCTGAGCGGCATGTGCACGACGCGGCTCGGGATCCGCACCTCGGCCGGGGCGGGCAGGTCGGCCTCTACCTCGCGGAGCAGGTCGAGCGCCCTCGGCACGGTGAGCTTCGCGCCGTCGACGTGCACCTGGAGCGAGCGGATGCCGGGGGTCAGGTCGACGACGCCGGGCACGCGCAGCTCCTCGAGCCGCGTCATGAGCAGGTGCGCGCGCACGCGCAGGTCGATGTCGAGCACCGGTGGGCCGAACTCGACGAGCACGTAGCGATCGCCGCTCTGGCGGAAGACGACCGCGGGCCTGTCGTCGCGCGCCGGCACGCGGCCGATCACCGGCTCGCCGCGCGGCCGCCGCGGGGCGCTCGGCGCCGCGAGGGGCGCGTGGCTCGCGGTGAGCCCGCGCCGCGCCACGAGCGCGTCGGTCTTCCGCGCCAGCGCGTCCGCCTCCGCGGGCACGACCGACCGGAACCGCACCTTGTCCCCGGCGCTCAGCTGGCCGAGCTTCCACCGCTCGGCCGCGGCGACCGTGAGCGGACAGACGAAGCCGCCCAGGCTCGGGCCGTCGGGGCCGAGGATGACGGGCATGTCGCCGGTGAGGTCGACCGCGCCGATCCCGTACGCGTTGTCGTGCAGGTTCGAGGGGTGCAGCCCCGCCTCGCCGCCGTCGGTGCGCGCCCACCTCGGCGCGGGCCCGACCAGGCGGACGCCGGTGCGGGCGGAGTGGTAGTGGACCTCCCACTCGGCCTCGTAAAACTGCTCGATCCCCTCGCGCGTGAGGAAGTCCGGCGCCCCGTGCGGCCCGTCGAGCACGGCGAGCTCCCACGCCTTGCCGATCTCCGGCCGCGCCTCGGGCGGCAGCGCGCCGGGGTCGAGCGCGGGGTCGGTCTCCTCGCCGAGGCGCAGCACGTCGCCGGGGCGCAGCGGCCTGCCGGCGTGGCCGCCGAAGCCGCCGAGGGTGAACGTGGCGCGGCTGCCGAGGTGCGCCGGCACGTCGACGCCGCCGCGGAGCAGCAGGTACGCGCGCGCGCCCGGCCCCCGCACCGGCCCGCAGGCCACGGTGGCGCCCGGCGCTACCTCGACCGGCGTCCACGGCGCTACCTCGGCCCCGTCGACCAGCACGCGCATCGCGGCGCCCGCGACGCACAGGACCGCGCGCCGGTGGAACACAAGCGTGGGCCCGTGCACCTCGCACTCGAGCCCCGCGGCGCCGGCCGGGTTGCCCACGACGCGGTTGCCGAGGCGGAAGGACAGGTCGTCCATGGGCCCGCTCGGCGGGACGCCGACCGACCACAGCCCGAGCCGCCCGGGCCAGTCCTGCACCGTCACGGCGCCCGGCGCCGCGGTCACCTCGACCGTCGGCGGGCGGAACGGCAGCGCCGCGAACGTGCCTGTGTGGTGGCGGACCTCGCGGAAGTCGGGGTGGTCGAGCGCGGCCGCGACCCACTCCCGGTGTGTCTCGATCCCGCCGAGCCGGGTCTCCCCGACGGCGCCGCGCAGCGCCGCGACGGCCGCGGCCCGGTCCGCGCCGTGCACGAGGAGCTTGGCCAGGAGCGGGTCGTAGAGCGCGGACACCTCGGTCCCCGTCTCGACCCACCCATCGACCCGCACGCCCTCGCCCTCGGGGTAGCTCACCTCGGTGAGCAGCCCTGCGCTCGGCAGGAACCCGCGCGCCGGGTCCTCGGCGTAGAGCCGGGCCTCGATCGCGTGGCCGCCGAGCGGCGGGTCGCCGCCCGCGAAGAACGCCGTGTCGCCCGCGGCGATGCGCAGCATCCACGCCACGAGGTCGACGCCGGTGCAGAGCTCGGTCACGCCGTGCTCGACCTGGAGGCGCGTGTTGACCTCGAGGAAGTAGTGCTCCGCGCGCGCGGGATCGACGAGGAACTCGACCGTGCCCACGTTGCGGTAGGCGACCTTCGCGGCGAGCGCGCGGGCCGACTCCGCGAGGGCTCTGCGCAGCGCGTGCGGCAGGTCGGGCGCGGGCGCCTCCTCGATGACCTTCTGGTTGCGGCGCTGCACCGAGCAGTCGCGGTCGCCGAGGACGAGGACGTTTCCGCGGCCGTCGCCCGCGATCTGGACCTCGACGTGCCGGGGCGCGGCGAGGAAGCGCTCGAGGAACACCTCGCCCGAGCCGAAGTTCGAGCGGGCGAGGCGCTGGACGCGCTCGAAGGCGGCGGGGAGCTCCGCCGGCTCGTCGCAGCGGGCCATGCCGATGCCGCCGCCGCCGGCGCTCGCCTTGAGCAGCACGGGGTAGCCTATGGCCGCTGCCTCGGCGGCGGCGTGGTCCGCGTCCCGGAGCACGCCGGTGCCCGGCAGGAGCGGCACGCCCGCCTCGACGGCGATCTCGCGCGCCCGGTGCTTGCTCCCGAACGCCTCCATCTGGGCCGGCGTCGGCCCGATGAAGACGACGCCGGCGTCCTCCACCGCGCGCGCAAAATCCTCGGATTCGCTCAGGAATCCGTACCCAGGGTGCACGGCGTCGGCGCCGGCGGCGCGGGCGGCGTCGACCACGGCGTCGATGCGCAGGTAGCTCTCGGCGGGCGTCTGGCCGCCGAGGCGGACGGCGTGGTCGGCGAGGCGCACGTGGAGCGCGGCGCGGTCGGCGTCGGAGAACACGGCGACCGACGCGATCCCGAGGCGCCGGAGGGTGCGGATGATCCGGCAGGCGATCTCGCCGCGGTTGGCGACGAGGACGCGCCGGAACGGCGGGGCGGCGGCGCTCATGGACGCACCACCACGGCGCGGATCGGCGTCGGGTTGAAGGCGTTGCAGGGGTTGTTGATCTGCGGGCAGTTCGAGACGAGCAGCAGCAGATCGAGCTCGGCCCTGAGGTCGACGTGCTTTCCGGGCGCGGAGAGGCCGTCGACGATGCCGAGGGTGCCGTCGGCCTCGACGGGCACGTTCATGAACCAGTTGATGTTGCCGACGAGGTCGCGCTTGCCGAGGCCGTACGGCGCGGCGGCCATGAGGAAGTTCTCGACGCAGGCGTGCTGGTGCTTGGTGTGGTGGCCGTAGCGGACGGTGTTCGACTCGCACGAGCAGGCGCCGCCCGAGGTGTCGTGCCGGCCGCAGGTGTCGCCGGTGAGCGTCATCATCGCGCGGCCGCGGTTCGAGCGGAGCTGCGCCCCCGTGGTGAGGAAGATGTTGCGCTGGGCGACGATTGTGTCGGCGGCGCTGTAGCGCTCGGCCGTGTCGGCGAGGACGTACGCGAGGAAGTCGACGGCCTGGTTGCCCTCGAGGTCGATGATGCGCAGGACCTCGCCGGCGCGGACGATCTTCGCCCACGGCGCGCGCGCCGGGACGACCTCGTCGGCGACGAGCGAGCCGGACAGCCCGGCGAGGGCGGCGTCGTTCAGGGCCGCGACAGGCCTGAAGGCGGCGGCGGGGATCATCGCGCGCCTCCCGTCCGGAGGGCGAGGGCGAGCTCCTCGGCGGTGTTCTCGAAGGCGCGGCGCGCCTCGGGCGTGGCGTTCCGCGCGGGGTCGTCGGCGGCGGCGGGGCGGCCGCGCCAGGCGGTGAGGCGGACCTTGCCGGCGCGGTAGGCGGGGCGCGGGTCGAGCCGGTGCGGCACGACGGCGACGCTGAAGAGCACGTCCTGCTCGGCGCGGAGGAGCACGTGCGCGCCCGGGCGGGACGAGTCGGGCAGGAAGGTGATCGCGCCGTCGGCCTCGATGCGGACGCCCTTGAAGAGGTTGATGGGCGTGGGCAGGTCCCGCTCGGCGAGGCCGTGCTTGGCGAGGGCGAGGAGGAGCCGCTCGCGGCCGGAGCGCAGGGCGCCGCCGTGGGCGTCGCTGCCGTGGCGGGCGGCGATCTCGGCCGGGAGCGAGGTGCCGCAGAAGGTGTCGTGGTGGCCGGCGGTGTCCTCGAGGAGCGAGGCGAGGACGCGCCCCATGTCCGAGAGGAGCAGGTAGCCGGGGCCGGGATAGGCCTGCCACTGGAGCTTCACTGTGTCGGGGAGGCAGAGCCGCTCGATGGGGCGGTCCGCGCGGTGGAGCATGAGCGCGACGCAGGTGTCGCCCTCGATATCGACGAGCCGGAGCCGGCTGGCGGCGGGGAGGGCGCGCGCGGCGTAGCCGCCGGCGCCGAGGGTCTCCTCCCAGAGGACGTCGCGCGCCTCCACCCCTGCGGGCGGATCGCTGATCGACGTGCTCGGCACCGTGGGTTGCGTCTCGACGACGCTGCCTTCCTGGGCGCGCGCGTGTGCGCGCGCGGCGTACGTTGTGGCCGTTTCAGACATCGCCCGCCTCACTTTCGATAGACAATCGAAATAACGAGACGACTATCCGGAGGCCGGGTTTCCGGTCTGTTTCCCGGGGGTGAAATGCAAGGCGCACGCGCTTTTTCCCGGCGCCGGGATCGTGGGCGGAATAGGGGAGGGGCCTGAGGCCGCGCGCGTGGAGCGCGGGGCGCGGCGCGGCGCGAAGCGCGCGACGGCGCGGCTGCCCCCTGGACCACGGCGAAGGGCGCGGCTGCCCGCTGGACGACGATGAAGACAGAGATGCCCCCTCCCGAGAAGGCCGAAGGAAGGCAGAGCCCCGAAGGAAGGCCGAGCGCCGAGGGGAGCCCGCGCCGCATGGGCCGGCCGCGCAAGACGCCGCAGCGCAGCGAGCTCGCGCCGCGCGAGCAGATCCTCGCGGCGGCGGGCCGGCTGTTCGCGGAGCGCGGGGTCGTCGAGGTGTCGATGCTCGAGATCGCCGAGGCGGCGGGGCTCCGGCAGTCGTCGCTGTACTACTGGTTCCGGCGCAAGGAGCTGATCGTCGCGGAGATCCTGCAGCAGGTGAACCGGCTGCCGCTCTCTTATGCGCGGGCGCTCGAGGAGAGCGGCGGGACGGCGGACGTGCAGCTCTGGCGCTTCGTGCGCTTCGACGTGGAGACGGTGTGCGGCTTCCCGCTGGAGATCACGGAGATCCACCGCTTCAGCGAGCGGGATCCGGCGGCGTTCGCGACGTACTGGGCCGAGCGGCGCGCGCTGACCGAGGCCGTGGCCGCGATCGTGGGGCGCGGGGTGGGGGAGGGGAAGTTCCGCGCGGTGGACGCCTACCTGTGCGCGCTCACGGTGCTGGCCCAGGACGAGAGCGTGCAGAACTGGTATCGGCCGGAGGGGGCGGGGCGGGTCCACCCGCTCGCCGCGAGCGATCCGGAGGCGCGGGGATACGGGACGGAGCAGATCGCGGAGCTCGTCGCGGACCAGACGGTCGGCGGGCTCCTGGCGCGGCCGTCGCGGCTCGCGGCGCTCCGGAAGAAGGCGGCCGCAGAGGAGGGCCGTTGATCTGCCGCTGTTGATTCACCACGTTGCCCCGCGGGACAGCGCGCGTGTCGCGCCGGACAGCGCGCCAGTCGCCTCGGACAGCGCGCCTGCCGCCTCGCTGCGGCCCTATCTCCGATTTCGCCGCATCCACCCGACCCCGTAATCCACGAGCGCCCGCTGCGGCATCAGCAGGGCGGTCGCCGCGCCGACGCGGCCGCGGCGCTCCAGGCCCGTATCCCTCGCGAAATCGGCGCCGATCCGGTCGAAATCCCCGTCGTCGGTCGATATGTCGTCGAAGGCGACCCACTGGCGCGCTCCGTCGACAAGGATGGGCGCGTGGCGCACCTCGACCCGCTTGCCCGGGAAGTCGGCGCGGTGCTCGGCGAGATGGAGCGAGGTGTTGTTCCCGTGCCCGACGCCGAGCAGCAGCACCCAGCCGTCGAGATCGTGGATGCGCGCCAGCGGCGACCCTTCGCCGAGGTCGTACGAGAGGCTGTGATTCGCCGTCACCCTCTCGGCGTGCCGGCCCCAGGCGGCGAACGACGTGAGCGGGTGCGCGCTGCGGCGCACGCCGCGCTGCTTGCGGAACGTCTCGGGGATCGCGCCCATCCGCCGCGTGGGCGTCAGGTCCGGGTCGTAGGCCGGCATGGTCTTTCGGATCGGCTCCCACCACGCCTCGGGCACAGGCGGATCCTGCCAGAGCGCCGGGTCGGAAAGGCCGGTCGACTGGGTCGGCATCACCAGCGTGCCCTCGGGGGTCAAGATCTCCTCGAGCGCCAGGATCACCGCGACAGGCCCGCCCGAGACCCAGCCGAGCCTGCTCAGCGACGCGTGGACCAGCAGGACCATGCCGGGCTGGACGCCCAGCGCCGTGAGCTCCTCGACCAGCGACGGGAGGGTGACGAGGGCGTCCGGGCGTCGCTGGATGACCTGTTCTTCGCTCATGGCATCACGTCGGTCGTCCCGGCGCCGGCGACTCCAGCCCACGCCGCGAGGCGGAGAGGGGGTGAGGCGCCCGGGTCGTCGCGCGAGGTGCTATCACTCTCTCCCTGTCCGTGCCATTCCCGTCAGGGATCCGCGGCGCGCGAGAGCCGGGGGCCGTCGTCGCGACCCTGCCGCCGCAAGGCGCTCGGCGGCACGCCCGAGAACCGCTTGAACGCGCGGCTGAAGGCCGCCTCGGAGTCGTAACCGAGCCGCACAGCCGCCTCGGCGACGGTCACGCGGTCGTCGCGCAGCCAGCCGCTCGCGACGTGCATGCGCCAGCGCGCGAGGTAGCGCGCCGGCGGCACGCCGACAACCGAAGCGAAGCGCTCCGAGAAGATCGAGCGCGACATCCTCGCGACGTCGGCGAGCGACTCCACCGACCACGGCTCGCCCGGGCGCCGGTGGATCGCGGCGAGCGCGCGGCCGATCTGCGGGTCTCGTATAGCGGCGAGCCAGCCCTCCGTGTCCTCCGTGCGCGACTCGACCCACGCGCGGACCACCCTCGTGATCACCACGTCGGCGAGGCGCGTCACCACCGTCGCGGCGCCGACGCGCCGCCTGAGCACCTCGTCTGCCATGGCGTCGAGGAGCACCGGCAGCATCGGGTCCTGCGTGCCGCCGCCCCGCACGAGCAGCAGCGGAGGCATCAGCTCGAGGAGCGGATTCACGGCGGGCTGCGCGAACCCCACGCTGCAGCAAACGAGGACCGTCCGCGCGCCCGCGCCGCCGGCGCGCATGTCGAACACCCGGTCGCCGATCTCCTCGAGCGGCATCTCCTCGAGCGGCTTGACGCGCCCGCGCGCCCGGTCCGCGAGCGCGTGGCCCGTGCCGTGCGGCAGCAGGGCGACGTCGCCGGCGTGGAGCTCCAGCCACCCGCGCTTCGGCGCGCGCAGCCAGCAGCCGCCCGAGACGACGAAATGGAACCGCGCCTGCGGCACCGGCGGGAGATCGATGCCCCAGGGGCGCGTCAGCTCGCAGCGACCGTAGGAGCCCTCCGAGAGCCGGAGGTCCTGGAGCACCTCGCTCAGCGCGTCGGGCGAGAGCGCCTCCGGGTCGGACGAATGGTCAAGCATTGGGGACAAACTAGCATGGAATGTACGCCGCGCCGGCCGCACGCTGTGGCGCAGGAGGCATGAAGAACACCATGCGTGCACTTGTCCACGATCCCAGCCAGCCACGAGGCCTTCGCTCCGCGGAGGTGCCGCCCCCGGCCCCGGCGCCGTCTCAGGCGCTCATCGAGGTCCACGCCGTATCGCTGAACTTCGGCGAGGTCGCGTTCATCTCCGACCTGCGCAAGCCCGGCGAGGTGCCGGGGTGGGACGCCGCCGGCGTCGTGATCCGCGCGGCCGCCGACGGCTCCGGGCCCAAGGAGGGGGCGCGCGTCGCGTCGTTCGCTTTTGGCGGCGGCGCGTGGGCCGAGCTGCGCGCGGTCGACACGTCCGACATCGGCGTCGTGCCGGACGCTGTCGATCTCGGCGCCGCCAGCACGATCCCGGTGGCGGGCGTCACGGCGCTGCGCGCGCTGCGCGCCCTCGGGCCGGTGGTGGGGCGTCGCGTCCTCGTCACGGGCGCCTCGGGCGGCGTCGGCCGCTACGCCGTCCAGCTCGCGCACCGCGCCGGCGCGCACGTCGTGGCCGCGGTCGGGAGCGCCGCGCGCGGCGAGGGGCTGCGCGCGCTCGGCGCCGACGAGGTCGTCGTCGGCCTCGACGGGGTGAAGGAGCCCGTCTTCGGCGTGCTCGACAACGTCGGCGGCGCGCAGCTCGCCCAGGCGTTCAGCTTGGTCGAGCGCGGCGGCTCGGTGCAGAGCATCGGCATGGCGTCGGGCGAGCCGAGCACCATCGACTTCGAGCAGGAGCGGCGGCGCGGGGGGAACCGGCGCGTCGAGGTCTTCGTCGTGGGCACAGGCTTCGGGCCGGACATCACCTACCTGGCCTCGCTGCTCGAGCGGCGAGAGCTCGACCCGCAGATCGGGTTTCGTGGCGGCTTCGAGCGCGCGGCGGAGGCGGCCCAGGCGCTGCTCGATCGGCGGGTGGCGGGCAAGGCGGTGCTGGAGCTCCGGAGGGAAGGGCGATGAGCGAGCTATCGAGTCAGACCGTGGCCGTCGTCGGCGCGAGCTCGGGGATCGGGCTCGCCACGGCGCGGGCGGCGGCGGCGCGGGGCGCCCGCGTGATCATGCTCAGCCGATCGCAGGCGAGGCTCGACGAGGCCGCGGCGAGCGTCACCGAGGGGACGACCCGCGCGGTCGCCATGGACATGCTGGACGAAGCCGCCGTCGATCGCGCGATGGCGTCGATCGGGGGCATCGATCATCTGGTGCTCACCGCCGTCGCGGACGAGCTGGCGAGTCGCGCGCCGATAAGGGCGCTGACCGCCGAGCAGGTCGAGCGCAGCTTCGACAAGCTGCGCGGGTTCGTGAACGTCCTGCGCGCCGCCGCGCCGCTCCTCCGCGAGCGCGGCTCGGTCACGCTCGTGGCCGGCGCCTCGGCGGAGAGGCCGCCGCGAGAGGGGTTCTCGGTCCTCGCCGCCGCGAGCGGGTCGATCCTGAGCTTCGGGAAGGCGCTGGCGCTGGAGCTCGCGCCGATCCGCGTCAACGTGCTGATGGCGGGCGTCGTCGACACGGCCATTCACGCCGGGCGGCGCGAGCAGATGAAGGCCTGGGCCGAGAAGGACCTGCTCGTCCGGCGCTTCGGCCAGCCGGAGGACATCGCCCACGCCATCGAGTTCCTGATGACCAACCCGTACATGACCGGCCACACGCTCACCGTCGACGGTGGCTTCGTCGCGATCTGAGGAGACCATGGCAGCGAGCAACCACCAGGGATCTCTCCAGGGCCGGCGCGTCGTCATCGTCGGCGGCACGAGCGGAATGGGGCTCGGCGCGGCGAGGGCTGCGGCGCGGGAGGGCGCGGAGGTGATCGTCGCCGGGCGGCGTCCGGCGAGCGAGCGCGCCGCCGCCGCGCCGGGCGACGAGCGCATCGCGCACGAGGCCGTCGACGTCACCGACGAGGGGTCGGTCAAGGCGCTGTTCGAGCGGGTCGGAGCGCTCGATCACCTCTTGATCACCGCGGCTCCGAAGCCCGGCTCGTGGGGCGCGTTCCTCGAGCAGGACGTCGCGGGCGCGCAGCAGTACATGAACACGAAGTTCTTCGGGAGCTGGGCGTGCGCGCGTTACGCGGCGCCGAGGATGCGCGCCGGGGGGTCGATCACGTTCCTGACCGGCGGCGCCGCGGTCCGCCCTCGCGCGGGGGCCTCGATGGTGTCGGCGACGTTCGCCGCGCTCGAGACGCTCTCTCGCGGCCTCGCGATCGAGCTTGGCCCGCTGCGCGTCAACACCCTCCGGCCCGGGTACACCGACAGCGAGATGTGGAGCTTCCTCGACGACGCCGCGCGGGAGCAGCTCCGGCGAAAGGTGAGCGCGGCCATGCCCGTCCGGCGCATCGGGACGGTGGAGGACGTCGGGCACGCGGCCGTCTTCCTCATGACCAACCCGCAGGTGACCGGCTCGGTGCTGGAGATCACGGGCGGCGAGACGCTCGTCGACGGGCTGTAGCAGCGAACCTCGACCCGACCGAGGTTGTGGCAAGGTCTGAGACTCATCGACACGGCCTGGTTCTACGTCTTTCCGGCCCCGAGATCGCGCGGCGAGGCCTGGCCGGCGGAGCGTTGAGCGGATACACAGGTTCCTCATGAGCTCGACCCTCCTTGCCTTCTGCGGCGCGGCGCTGGTGCTGGCCATGATCCCGGGGCCGAGCACCGCCGTCATCGTGCGGCAGGCCCTGCGCGGAGGGCGCCGCGCCGCGCTCGCGACCATCGCCGCGAACGAGCTGGGAGTCCTCTTCTGGGCCCTCGTCGCGGCGCTCGGGGCCACTGCGCTCGTCGAGGCCTCCGAGGTGGCCTATGACGCGCTCCGCCTCGCCGGCGCGGCCGTCCTCATCGTGCTCGGCGTTCAGTCCATCCTGGGGCGGCGTCGGGCCGGCGCCGGCGGCGCGGGGTCGGGAGCTCGGGAGCCCGCTGCAGGCGGGTGGAGCGCCTTCCGCATCGGCCTCCTCACCATCCTGGCGAACCCCAAGGCGGCCGTGTTCGCCGCGTCCTTCCTGCCGCAGTTCGTCCCGACCGGCGCGCCGACGCTGCCGGCGCTGCTCCTTCTCTCGCTTGTGTGGGTCGCCGTGGACACCGCCTGGTACCTGGCGCTCGTCCTGCTCCTCGGCCGGCTCCAGGCGGCCATGGCCGGCGATCGCGTGCGCCGGACGCTCGAGGCGGTCTCCGGCGTGCTCCTCGTGGCGCTCGGCGTGCGGATGGTCCTGGAGCGTCCCTGAGGAGCGCTGCCTCTCCATCGACGCCGCCACGCACGCCGCCACGCGCCCGTGGGCCGTGAAGCACACCGAGCGTTACGGGTTGATTTTGCCGGTCGCGTTGAGAATTTTGTGCGCTCGATCGGAATGATTCCTCGGAGGATTCGGCGCGCGATGGATGCGACAGACGCATGACCGTGCGACGAGAAGGTGCTATTCGGTGACAAATGAAACGACGCCGCGCCGGGGCATCAAGTCCCCTCGATGACGCGAGGTGACCCGTGGGGGGGTCTATCCTACGAGAGTGCTTGTCGCAAGCGCAGGTCACGCCATCGTGCGTGACGGCGCTGTTGTTTCTTACTGCGAGCCTGGCTTTCGCTGAGCCGAGCCGTGCTGACTCACCTCGGCGCGACGATGGCGGGCCTCCGGCGAAGGTGGAGGGCGAGGCCAACGTCGATATCCAGGCCCTGATCCGCGTGGGAGACATCGCCCGCAACCAGGGAAGATGGGAGCGGGCAGAAGAGGCCTATTACCTCGCGTACAGGCTCGGCGCAGGCGGTAGGGTCCGCTGCGAATGGGGAATGTCGCTGCTCGCCCTCCATCGGCACGTCGGTGCCGCCATGGCCATCGACCGATGCCTCAAGGATCCGGGCGCGGGAACGGCCGCGCAGCGGCGCCGTTACGCGGACGGCCTTGAGAGAGCCCGGCGCCAGGTAGGCCAGATCGACTTCGACTTGAGCCATCACGGCGCGCTGGTCACGATCAGCGGGGAGGTCCGGGACAGGGACGCGTCGACAAGCGGCTACACGTACGTCGAGCCCGGCACGCACACGATCAAGGCCACGCTCCCTGGCTTCCTTGATGCCGAGCAAACCGTCCAGGTGGAGAAGGGGAAGGCTGTCCAGGTCGCGCTCCAGTTGGTTGAGAAGCCAAAGGAGGCGCCGGCGCCCGCTCGGGCCTCGACCCGGCCCGCGACCCCCAAGAAGACCGTGGCCGAGCCACCGGCCAAGCCCCTGGCCCAACCGGCTCCGCCCGGGCCATTCGATGGGATGGCGGGCGCGCAGCGGATTTGCGGGATCGGCGTCACCGCGCTCGCGCTCACCGGCGGCCTCGTCGCCTCGGCGCTCGCGGCGCAGTACGCCGAAGAGGCGGCGCGGCGCGCCGCGCGGCTCCTACGGAACAACGGCAACAGCCGCTCGATCTGCGCATCGCCATCGCCCGAGAACGCCCGAACCTGCGCTGAGATCAACGAACTCTACGATGCGCACGAGGTGGGACGGGACGTCGCGACGGGCTTTCTCATCGGGGCTGGTGCCGTCGGCGCCGCGACGATCGGCTCGTTCATCTACCATGGCGTCGAGCGGAGCCGGCGTCCT
Organism: Sorangium sp. So ce1128; assembly: GCA_051717205.1. Classification (GTDB taxonomy): domain Bacteria; phylum Myxococcota_A; class Polyangia; order Polyangiales; family Polyangiaceae; genus Sorangium. The sequence goes on along the minus strand of CP181432.1, from coordinate 9,437,498 downwards.
GTGCGTGTGGTGCCGATGATCGCCGGCGATCAGGCCGGCATCTCGTTGAGCGGGGTGTGGTAGGTGACCTCGATGCCGCGACCCCTCCAGTGCACGCGCTCGTGGCGCTCTGCCGTCGCGGAGGCCGTGGTCTTGAGCCTGGCCTCTTGCGCCCTCGGCACCGGGTGCGCGGAGGTCCCCTGCGGGCCTCGCCTGCGCTGTGAGCCGCCGGTCGAGGAGGAACCGCTTTGTCCCGACGAACCCCAGGCGGGCCTTGAGGCAACGGACAACTGCGGCATCTTCGTCAGCTCGAGCATTGGCGAGGATCAAGACCCGGGGACGCGCAACGCTCCCGTCAAGACGATCGCGAGGGCCATCGAGCTCCTGGCCCAGGAGCCTCAGAGGCGTCCGAGGGTCCATGCCTGTGCCGAACCCTTCCCCGAGGCCGTGCGCGTCCGTGGGACCTTGGAGATCTGGGGCGGGTTCGACTGCAACGGGCCGTGGACGCACCTCGGCGGCGGGAGAAACACCGTGATCGAGCCCGAGCCGGGCGAAATACCCCTCACGTTCGAAGCCGGCGCCACGGCGACGGTCTTCGATCTGGCGGCACGGTCGGCCTCGGCCACGGCGCCGGGCGGCTCCTCGATCGCGGCGATCGTGCTTGAAGGCGCGGGGGTCACCCTGCACCGCGGCGAGCTGGTCGCGAGCGACGGCGCGCCGGGCCGCGACGGCGCGCCGGGCGATCCGAAGCACGAGCCGGCCAGGGAGGGGCGCCACGGCGGGTTTGGGCAGGACGCGTGCACCGGCGACTTCGTGCCTGGCGCGGACCAGGTGCAGACCGCCTGTGAGCAAGGGGACTCGATCGGCGGGCGAGGCGGTGATGGAACGGTCGACCACGGAGGGCCCGGCGGCGACGGCGGGCCGATGCCGATCCCGAACCCCACCGGCTTCGGCCTCGGCGGCCAAGGGGCGACCAGCACCGACGGTTGCTTGGCCGGGCAAACCGGCGCGGATGGGCTCGACGGCGGGCACGGGCTAGGCGGGCGAGGCCTGGGCGCGTTCACCGCGCAAGGGCTCTACCTCGGGGTGAGCGGCGGCAGCGGCGGCGACGGGCTTCCTGGGCAGGGGGGCGGCGGCGGGGGCGGCACGCGGGCCGGCGCGATGTTCTGCAGCACCCCGCGCAAGGCCGGCGGCGCGGGCGGCGGCTCCGGCGGTTCGGGAGGCTGCGGCGGGCACGGTGGGCGCGGCGGCGGCCCTGGGGGCGCGAGCCTTGGCCTCGTCATCCTGAACGCGCGCGTGGACCTCCACGGCACCAAGATCGAAGCCGCGCGAGGTGGCGATGGCGGCCATGGCGGCGTCTTCCAGATCGGCGGGGCGCCTGGGCTCGGGGCGCCTGGCGGGCAGGGCTTCGGCGGCTCGCCCTTCGGGTGCTCCGGCGGCGACGGCGGCAAAGGGGGCAACGGGGGGCACGGCGGCGGAGGGCAGGGCGGGCCCTCGATCGCCATCGCCGTGGTGGGCGCATCGCTCCCGGGGGTGATGGGGGCTGAGCTCACTGCGGGAACGGGCGGCAGGGGCGGGCTTGGGGCGAATCCGAGCGTCCCTGGGTCCGCGGGCGACGATGGGCTGGCCATCGACGTGGCCGGCTTTCCCCAGTGAGCCGAGGAGGAACGGATGAAGCGGTCGAAGCTCGTTTGTTTCGCGATGGTCGCGCATGCGGCGGTCTCCTGCGGCGACCCCCCGGTGGAGGTCGTGACTGTCGACGTCCCGGTGCTGCTCGCGCGCGCCGGCCACAGCAGCGACGATTACGACCTGGCCACGGGCTTTTCGCACTATGGTCTCCTGTGCGAGGACGACCTCTGGCTCCCCGAGGTCTACTGGCCCCCGCTCCGGCCGCCGCGGCTCGATCGCATCGTGTTCGTCGCGTGGGACATGCCCGCTGGAACGCTCCGAGGCTGGGAGCTCGTGCGGGACGAGGCGGATCGCTCCTACTGGTCGGTGTCGCTGTCCGCCGAAGAGGTGGGCTTCGGCTGCGAGGAGCAATACACGACGAGCTTCTTCTTCCTGGCCAGCTGGCCGGACAACAAGATCTCTCGAGCCATCGGCGTCGGGCGAGCCGCTCCGCTCTCCTTCCGCGAGGACATTTCGTCCGACGACACTGTAGTGGTCAACCACTTTTCCTCGCTTGATTTGGATACGGCCAACCTGCCGGCGCCGGACACGGCAACCTACTACCTGAAGAACCTCTTCACGGGTGCCACGTTCAGCACCGACGTTCCAGCCGAGGAAACCAGTCCTTCGAGAAGAACAGCTCGGCTCGAGGTCGATTACGGAGAGCTCGGCCTTGGCGCGATGACCGATGTGGCGACCGGCGTCGTGTACAAGCGCGACGGCGTGGAGCTGACGAACCATTGCCTTACCGTTATCGACAGTACGCTGCCGTAGCGCGCGGTCGGGCTGTTCGACGCGCCTAGAGCGACAAACGGGTTGAAACTGCTTCAAAAGCGCAGAAATTCGAACCGCCAAGGACGCCAAGGACGCCAAGAAAAGAATCCTATCTTGGCGTCCTTGGCGTCCTTGGCGTCCTTGGCGTCTTGGCGGTTCATTTCTCGCTTGATCAACGTGATCGGTATTCGTGCGCCAGGCCAAGCCTGGGCGAGGAGGAAGCGATGAGCTGAAACTTCGCGAAGAAACCCGGCGGGTGAGAGTCCCGCCCGGCAAGGTTGGCCCACCAGCCGGAAGTGAGTCTTGCGTGGCGCCGGGTGACCGGCGTCGCGAAGCGTAGACAGCGAGCGTGCGGGCCGTGGGATAGAGCCTCGAAAGATCAGAGGTCGTGGGGCCGACGTCGTGAATGCAACGGAAGGCAACATCGTCGCGTCAAGAGCGAGCCCGGGTAGCCCCCACTCGCAGGGCCTGGCGCGGTGACCCGCCGGGGTCAGAGACCAGGGCACGTACGCAAGGGTTTCCCGAGGAACCTGGGAGATCCCGCTGCCTTCACCGAGAGGTGGAACCGCCGAGCAGAGCGCAAGCGAGCGAAGCGGGGGTAGCGGGAAGTCGGAGTGCACTCGTACTACCGCGGAAGCGGGGGAACCAACCCGAGGGACCCCGTGGAGGGAAGGGGAGCACCGGGGCACGGGATCGTTGGAGGGAAAGATGAAGGAGACATCGGGCTCCGAAACCATCTGCACGAAACTCGAACGGATAGCGGAGCTGGCGCGGCAAGCACCCACCATGGTGCTGACGACGCTCGCCCATCACATCGACCTGGACTGGATGCGCGAAGCCTACCGGCGAACGCGCAAGGACGGCGCGCCCGGCGTGGACCGGCAGACCGCGGAGCACTACGCGGAGCAACTGGAGGATAACCTCCGGTCGCTGCTGGAACGAGCCAAGGCGGGCACGTACCGCGCGCCGCCGGTGAGGCGGGTCCACATCCCGAAGGGCAACGGGGAAACACGCCCGATCGGCATCCCGACCTTCGAGGACAAGATCCTGCAGCGCGCGGTGGCGATGGTGCTGGAAGCCGTCTTCGAGCAGGATTTTCTTGACTGCTCGTACGGTTTCCGGCCTGGCCGTTCGGCACACCAAGCGCTCGCGTCGTTCTGGGACAAGGCGATGGCGATGGCGGGCGGATGGGTCATCGAGGTCGACATCCGAAAATTTTTCGACACGGTGGACCGTCAGCACCTGATGGATGCGCTGCGCCGCAGGGTACGAGACGGCGTGCTGCTCCGTCTCATCAGCAAGTGGCTGCACGCGGGAGTGCAGGAAGACGGTAGCCTCAGCTACCCGAAGGCCGGCACACCGCAGGGCGGCGTGATTTCGCCGATCCTGGCGAACATCTACCTGCACGAGGTGCTCGACACGTGGTTCGAGCGCGACGTCCGACCTCGGCTCCGAGGCAGGGCACACCTCATCCGCTACGCGGACGACGCGGTGCTGCTGTTCGAAGTGGAAGAAGACGCGCGCCGGGTGATGGCCGTGCTACCGAAGAGATTCGGCAAGTACGGGCTGAGCCTGCACCCGGACAAGACGCGCCTGTTGCCGTTCCAGCGGCCGCCGAAGAGACGACCCCCGCCGAGCGGCGGGGCGTCGCCGACGTGGCCGTCGACGCTCGATCTGCTCGGCTTCACGCATCACTGGGGCAGGTCGCGGCGAGGCAACTGGGCGATCAAACGCAGGACCGCCAAGGACCGCCTCAGCCGCGCGCTGCGGCGCGTGGCGGAGTGGTGCAGGGACCACATGCACGATGAGCTGAGCAGCCAGCAGGAGGGCCTGGCCATGAAGATGCGGGGTCACTACGAGTACTACGGGATCACCGGGAACTCGGAGGCGCTCCGTCGCTTCGCCTGGGAGGTCGTGGCGGTGTGGCGCAAGTGGCTCAATCGCCGCTCGCAGAACGCCAAGATGACCTGGGAGCGGATGCACCGGTTGCTGAAGAGGTACCCCCTTCCGCGGCCGCGCATCACGCACCCCGCTCCTGCCCGCTCGTAGCGAACCCGTGTCCCGAAGAGCCGGATGCGGGAATTCCGCACGTCCGGATCTGTGGGGGGCCGGGGGGTAGTCGACCCCGGCCTACCCGACTAGCCCGAGTTTACCGCGGCAAAGCCACAAAAGTTCACGCGAGCCCGTGTTTCGCCGCGCGAGAGCGACGCGTTGGCGTATGACCTACGCGTGCTCTAGGCGGCGCGGAAGCGCGCGAGGTCGAGGTGCTGGAAGAGTGCGTGCTGCTCCGCATCGAGCTCGGAGAGCACCGTATGGGCGCGAGGGAGCGAGCTCTTTGCCGGGGGAAAGAGGACGGATACCTCGTGGATGCCGGAGAGCCGTTCGATCATGCGGACGATACTGAGCGAGATCCCTGCCTGCTCGAGCTTCCTGCGCAGGAGGCAGAGGATCATCAGGGCGAGCACACAAATGAGGCCATGCACACGGAGCTTCTGGTCGGTCCAGTGATGAATGGGGGGAACGTCAGGATGTGGGGGTCCTTCATGCGGCGGAACGCCGCTTCCACGTGGAACTGACTCCGGTAGGCGCGCACGATTTGTTCGTCTGTCCACGGATCGCGGTCGGTGAAGAGGAGCGTCTTTCCGAGCAGGGTCCGCTGCAGCTGGTCCCAATCCTTCTCGCGAAAGGACCATTGAAGCGTCGGAAGCCCCTGCGCATCGAGCTTGACGACGACCTTGAACAGGTCCTTCATGTGGCGCCCCGCAAGGATGGCTCGGACTCGCTTGCGGGTGCCTGCCAGAGTGGGGCGTCGACCTCGGGCACGCCCCTCGGCGTGACGTTCGAGCGATGCCTGCAGCACCTGCAACTTGCGCCGTCGTTTGTCGATCTCTCGGCGCAATGTCTTGCGCTGGGTTTGTAGCAGGGCACGGTTGACGGTGACCAGGACCGTACGCTCGGCGCCGAAGACCTTCTTGCGGGTGCGGTAGGCCCAGACCGCCGGCAGCTGGGACTTGTCCAGACGACGCATCTGGGACCGCTCGATGGTCAACAACTCCGGGTGCTGCGTGGGCACCAGGGAGCCGACAAAATGAAACGGTCCTTGGGCGACCACCCGCAGGTTGGCCGCCGAGTTGTTGCCCTTGTCGAAGATCAAGGTGATGTCGGCGGCGCCCTGCGACAGCAGGCGGCAGCGTCGGGCGAGCTCACCGGTGACGGCGCCGAAGGTTTTGGCGTCGTGCTGGTTGCCGGCGTAGGTGTGGTGGAACAACGGCACATCACCGTCGGCCGTGACGAGCAAGGCCAGACCGAGCAGGCGAAGATTGGCGCGGCCCTCCTTGCTGTGGCCTCGTTGGGGCAGCTTGGGACGGGTATTGAAGCTGTCGATGCAGGTGAAGAAGTTAGTGGCATCGAACAGCAGACAGCGCAGATCGAGGCCGAAGCGGGCGACGGCGGCGGCACTCAGGTCGTCCTCGATCCGGCCGATGGTCTCCTCGTCCAGGCGGTCCATGTTGTCCCAGAAGCGTTGACTGGTGAGCTGCGAGGTCCTCAGGCGTACAAGACGGGGCAGCACGGTCGTCTCGTACCATGCGCCGATGCGCGCCTTGCTACGCGGGGCGATGCACCGATTGAGGACGGCCACGAGCAGGTACTGGCCCACGGTCGATCGTCGCGCGCCCTGCTTGGGCACGTGGCGGTCGATCGTCGCAGCCAGCTCAAGCTGCTGGGCCAGAGCGAGGCAGGCCGCGGAGGCGCCGAACTCGCGAACGACGGCCTTCCGGGGTGCGGGGTCGGCGAGCCGGCGAACGAGTTGCTCGGCAGGGCCGAGGTACTGCTGCCGGACAATCGTCGGTTTGCCGTTTATCCGCTGGCATTCGCGCAGGTAGTAGTAGGGCCTGCCGCCGATGATCTTCTTGGTGAGGCTCGCCACGGGCTAGGTCATACGGCCCACACTCGACACGTCAATCCGAGGCCGGGCACATGACGGTCATGCTTGATTTTCTATAGATCCAGCGCATCTGCTCGCTCGCCTTGAGGATCGACTCCGTTAGGTCATACACTCGGCAGGTGCATGTCGCCGGCGTCCTCTTGCCGAAATCCCCAGCAAAACAAGCCGATCTGCGTCGCCATCACACCGCGGTGGAGCTTGATCATCTCTTTGCCGCGGTAAACTCGGGCTAGGACCTCGTCGCGGCCGAGCTGTTCGACGCCACGCCGCGCCCTGAGAGGCCGGAAGCGTCCGTGATGGCGGACGACAAGCCCGATCCGAAACGCAAGCGAGGCGGCTATCGCGCCATCGACAGACCGCGCCGAGCTGCTTCGCCGCATGCCGCCCGATCCGTTCGCCGCGCACACCTCATCGCGCAGCGAGCCGGATTCTTTTATTTACGGTGCGCCAAGCACAGCTTCGATCAGGAGGATGCCATGTGAAGTCCACACCAACTGAAACCTGATGTAGCGACCCAGCGGGTTGAATTCCTGCCCGACCAAGGTAGGGCCGCCAGTCGGAAGCGAGTCTTGCGTGGTGACCGAGGGCAACCCGGACTACGAAGCGTAGACAGCGAGCACGCGGGCCGCGGAATCGGGCTCCGAAAGAAAGAAGTCGTGGAAGCCGACGGGACCGTAAGCCCGGAAGGCAACATCGAGGGAGCGATGCGTAGGGACATGTTCCCGGAGGCCTGCTCCTGAGATTCCACCGGAGTCGAAGAGCCGGGGCATGCGTGGCGAGGGTCGCCGAGGAACTTGGGAGGTCCCATTGGCTCCGTCGTGAGACGGAACCGTGAAGGCGAGCGCGAGCGAAGCCGAAGCGGGGCAGCGGGACGTCGGAGCGCGCCATAGTAGCGACGAATCGGGGGAACCGAGCCGTGGGACCCCGTGGAGCGAAGGGCGCGCCGGGACACGGAACCGTAAGAGGGAAAGATGGAAGAGACATCGGGCTTGGTACCCATCTCAACGCGACTCAAACGGATAGCAGGGCTGGCGCGGCAACTCCGCGAACAGCCGCTCACGACGCTTGCTCATCACATCGACCTGGAATGGCTACGTGAGGCACACCGAAGGACGCGCAAAGATGGCGCGATGGGCGTGGACGGACAGAGTGCGGACGACTATGCGGCACACCTGGAGGACAACCTCCGGTCGCTTCTCGAACGCGCGAAGTCCGGCACGTACCGTGCGCCGCCGGTGCGCAGAGTCCATATCCCGAAAGGGTCTGGCTCGGAAACGAGGCCGATCGGTATTCCAACTTTCGAGGATAAGGTGCTGCAACGCGCAGTTGCCATGGTGCTTGAAGCCGTCTACGAGGAGGAGTTTCTGGACTGCTCGTACGGCTTACGTCCCGGCCGGTCGGCGCAACAAGCGCTGGACGAGCTGCACCGAGAGGCGATGAGGATGGCTGGCGGTTGGGTCATCGAGATCGATATACGGAAGTATTTGACTCGATCGATCACGAGCGTCTGGGCGAAGTGCTGCGTCGCCGGATACGCGATGGAGCGATTCTACGCCTGATAGGTAAATGGTTGAATGCGGGAGTGCTCAAGGACGGAAGTCTGAAGTACCCGGATGCGGGTAGTCCGCAAGGCGGGGTCGTTTCCCCGATTCTTGCAAATGTCCTTCTGCACGAGGTGTTCGACGTGTGGTTTGCCAGAGAGGTGCGACCGCGCATGCGCGGCCGAGCCCATCTGGTGCGCTATGCCGATGACGCTGTGATGTTGTTCGAGTACGAGGAGGACGCGCGCCGCGTGATGGCTGTGCTACCGAAGCGATTCAGCAAGTACGGTCTGACGCTGCACCCGGACAAGACCCGGCTTCTACCGTTCAAGCGGCCGGACCGGATGACGCGCCGACGCGACGCGGACGAGGGGCCGTACAAGCCGGCCACCTTCGACTTCCTCGGCTTCACCATCCACTGGGGCAAGAGCCTCGCGGGCAAGTGGGCAGTGAAGACGCGAACGGCATCGGATCGCTTCCAACGGGCATTGAGGGGTATCTCGCAGTGGTGCAAGGCCCATCGCCATGAACCACTCGAGAGGCAGCAGCACGTCTTGAACCTGAAGCTCCGAGGCCACTACGGCTACTATGGCCGCCCTGGCAATCGGGCGAGGCTCTGGACTCTTCTGCATTGGGCCACGCGGGTGTGGTGGCGGTGGCTGCATCGCCGCTCCCAGCGTGGTCTCTCCTGGGCGGCAATGAATCGGCTCCTGAAGCGCTACCCGCTTCTGAAGCCGACCGCCGTCCGAATCGTGTAGCGAAGCCGTGTTTCGAAGAGCCGGATGCGGGAAATCTGCACGTCCGGATCCGTGGGGGCCCCGGGAAGGCGACGACCCGGGGCTACCCGACCGCTGAAGATTCCCTCCCCGTCTCCCCGCCTCCCTGTGAATTTTCTGAATAATTTGAGGGGATGCCTCAGCCTCCGGTCCTCTCGCCGGCGTCGTATCACGGCGCGATCGGCCTCGACGTCGTATCACGGCGCGATCGGCCTCGACGTCGCGACGGAGACCGCATTCCCGGGCAGAGGAGCCTTGCAGGCGTGGCCCGGGAAGATCAGGCGGTGAAGCCGCCGTCGATCTTGAGGTCGGCGCCCGTGACGAAGGCGCCCTCGGGGCCGGCCAGGTACGCCACCATGCCGGCGACGTCGTCGCCCTTTCCGTAGCGCTGCACGGCGATCTGGTCCTTGAACTTGGCGGCGAGCGGGCCGTCGGCCGGGTTCATGTCGGTGTCCACGGGGCCAGGCTGGATGTTGTTGACCGTGATGCCGCGCGGACCGAGATCCCGTGCCCAGCCGTGTGTCAGGCCGGCGACCGCTGCCTTGGTCGCGGCATAAACGGCCATCCCGGGAATGAGCGCTGCGTCGCCGCTGATGCTCCCGATGTTGATGACGCGCCCGCCCTCGCCCATGTGGCGGACGGCCTCCTGCGTGGCGGCGAAGAGGCCCCTGACGTTCACCGCCATGAGGCGATCGAACTCCTCCAGCGAGAACTCATCGAGGGGCGCCATGGCGGCGACGCCGGCGTTGTTCACCAGAACGTCGAGCCGGCCGAAGGTCTTCACCGTCTGGGCGACGGCGCTCCTCACCGCCTCGACGTCGGCGCTGTCCGCCCGGACGGCGATCGCCCTGCCGCCCGCCGCCTCGATGCCGTGCACCACCTCGGCTGCCTTTGCGGGCGACGCGGCATAGGTGATGGCCACGGCGGCGCCCTCGTGCGCCAGGCGCCTGGCGATCGCCGCCCCGATACCCCGCGAACCCCCGGTGACCAGCGCAACCTTGCCCTTCAACGTACCCATCGAGAAGTCCTCCTCTTTTTTTTGGAACGATCGTTCCATAAAAGGAAGCTAAGTAGGTTGTTGCTGTCCGTCAAGCGATTTATGGAACGATCGTTATGAAAAAAGCGGCGGGGCAGGTCCAGCGGGGGCGAGGGCGGCCGCGCTGCTTCGATCAGGCGGCGGCGCTGGAGCGGGCCATGCTCCTGTTCTGGGACCGGGGCTACGAGGCGACGTCGCTCGACGAGCTGAGCGCGGCGATGGGCATCAGCCCATCGAGCCTCTACGCGAACTTCGGGGGCAAGGAGCAGCTCTTCCGGGCGGCGGTGGATCGGTATCTCGCCAGGGGGGGCGGGCACATGGACCGCATCCTTGCCGAGGAGCCGACGGCCCGGGGCGCGGTGCAGCGGATGATCGAGACGGCGGCCGACGAGTTCACCCGACCCGATCAGCCGTCCGGCTGCATGATCGCGCTGGCCGGGACCCAGTGCTCCCCCGGCGCCCGGCCCTTGCAGGACCTGATGCGAGGGCACCGCGAGGCCTGGCACGCCTCGCTCCAGGCGCGGATCCAGCGGGCCATCGAGGACGGCGAGCTCGCGTCGGACACAGACGCCGCCGCGCTGGCCACGTTCTACGTGACCGTCTTGCTGGGGATGTCGGTCCAGGCGCGGGACGGCGCGTCACCGGAGAGCCTCCGCGCGGCCGTGGAGGCCGCGATGCGGGCGTGGCCTGGGCCCGGTGCCCAGCGCGGGCCGTAGGCTCCCGCGTCGTCCTGTGGAGAGCTCGGTGGGGCGATGCATCGATGAGCTGGCGATGTGCCTCAGAGGCAGGCGTACACCGCGTCGATCAGCGCCGGCCACCGCGGGTCGCCGCCCGCGCCGCTCGCGATGGTCTGGTTCGGGGTGTAGCCGAAGCCGAGCCCCGCGTCGGGGTCGGCGAAGCCGAGCGCGCCGCCCGCGCCGGGGTGGCCGAAGGTCCGCGGGCCGCGGCCGAAGGGGCGCAGGGCGCTCGGGAGCATGAAGCCGAGCGAGAACCGGCTCTCCGCGAGAAGGCGACGACCCGGGGCTACCCGACCGTTCACGGGGCCGCCGTGATGGGGCACACTTTCCGCGGGGAGGACCCCGGGGCGGGGGGCAGGTCGCGCGCAGCGGGCGGGGCTCAGGCGGCTGAGCGCGCCGGGCCAGCGCGAGCGGCCGCGCGCCGGGGAGCAGTTCAGGCAGGGCGCAGGGGAGGATGATGGAGACCTATCAGCAGAGAAACGAGGGGATCGAGGCAGAGAACGCGCGGCTCCGGGCTCGCGTGAAGGAGCTGGAGCGAAGGCTCCGCGCGGTCGAGCCGCCGCGGGACGCGCAGCGCGAGCTCGCGGACAGCGTGCCCTATCGTGCGCTCTTCGATGCGGTGACCGTGCCGCTCGTGGTCCACCGTGCGGACGGGCTCCTCGTCGCGATCAACCGCGCCGACTGCGCGCGATGGGGGCTCACCCCCGATCAGATCATCGGCAAGTACAACCCCTCGAGGATCCGCAGGCGGCCAATACGGGCCACGCCGAGGCGTTCCTCCGGGCGCTTGCCGGGGAGGTGGTCACTCTGCCCGCGGTCTCCTACGAGGTCGAGCCGGGCGCGCTCCACGCGGAGAGGCGCAAGGTCTGGACCGAGCCGAGCTACGCTTCGTTCGAGGACGCGAGCGGGAACCGCTTCGTGGTGGTGGTGAGCCTCGACGTCACCGCGCGCGTGGAGTCCGACGCGCAGAGGCGCCGGGGCGCCGCGCTGCTCGAGGCCTTCATCCAGAACGCGCCGATGCTCATGTACGCGCGGGACACGGAGGGCCGCCATACGCTGGTGAACGCGCCGGTCGCAGCGCACCTGGGCAAGTCCCGCGAGGAGCTGATGGGGAAGACCCAACACGAGCTGTTCCCCGCGCCGATCGCCGACCGGTTCACGGCGCAGGACCGGGCGGCGATGGCGTCGTCCCAGCCCATCAACGCCGAGGACGAGCTGGAGCTGGCCGATGGGACGCACGTGTACATGACCACCAAGTTCGCGCTCCGCGACGAGGAGGGCCGGATCTCCGGCTGCGGGGGGATCTCGACCGACATCACCGAGCGGGTGCGGGCCGAGGAGAGGACCCGGCAGCTGCAGCAGAAGATGTTGCTCGTGCAGCAGGAGACGATCCGGGCCATCTCCACGCCGCTCTTGCCCATCGCGGACGGGGTGCTCGTGGCGCCGTTGGTCGGGGAGCTGGCGCGCGAGCGGGGCGCGCAGTTCACCGAGACGCTGCTGGAGGGGATCTCCCGCCAGCAAGCCCGGATCACGATCCTCGACGTGACCGGGGTGCCGCAGGCAGGGCCGGAGGTGACGGACGCGCTGATCCGGGCGGCGCGAAGCGCGCGATTGCTCGGGGCCGAGGTGGTGCTCACCGGGATCCGGCCGAGCGTGGCGCAGGCGCTCGTGGAGCTGGGCGCCGATCTGGGAGGGATCGTGACGCGGGCGACGCTGGAGCGCGGGGTGACCTATGCGCTCTCGATGCGCCGGGGGGAGCGGGTAGCAGCGCAAGACCCGGACGGGCGGGCGCGCAGTAGCGCGCGGTAGGCGGAGTTCGTCCTCGTTGCGCGATCCTGTATTTCCCGATGCTGGGCGGCGAGGAAAAAAGATCGCCCGGCGTGTCGATCGCGCGTCCCCTCGTTCGTCGTGACGGTAGAGCCAGGGCCCAGCCGGTCGGGACCGGCCGGGCGCCCGCACGACGAGAGAAGGAGACACGACCATGCGCTTCATCATCACCGCAGCACCGGGGACCAGCGAGACCGCAGCGCCGGGGGACAACGACGCGAACGCCGAGGCGGAGGGGGCGCCGGGCGAGGAGCTCTTCGCCGCCTACATGAAGTACAACGAGGAGCTGATGAAGGCCGGCGTGCTGATCGCGTCCGAGGGCCTCAACCCCGGCGGGGCCCGCGCGCGCGTCGGGATCTCCGGGGGCAAGCGCGTCGTGCTCGACGGGCCGTTCATCGAGACCAAGGAGCTGGTCGGCGGCTTCTACCTGATCGAGGTGAGCTCGAAGGAAGAGGCGATCGAATGGGCGCTGCGCTGCCCCGTCGGCCTCGGGATCGACGAGGTGCTCACGATCCAGCAGATGACGGATGCCTCGGACATCCCGCCGCGGTTCATGGAGATCATCGCGGACGTGGCGCCCACGTGGAGCGCGTCGTTCACGAGGTCGCGGTAGGCGATGGGGAGGTGACGCGCTCAGTTGCCTGCGCGGACGAACGGCGTCGCGTCATAGAGGACGATCGGCGCGTCCGCCGTGGTCCCCTGCCGCAAGGTGACCCGGTTGGCGGCGATCAGCGGCGTCGAGGGGACGAGCTCCAGCCATCCGAGCGAGCGGTGATTGGACGGCTCGGTGTCGGGTAGCTCGTACCAACCCGGGCCGCTCGAGGCGTCCCAGCGGCCTTTCGCAGGGATGGTCCACGGGATCTCGTCGACAAGGCTCCCACCCGTCTTCCAGCGCCGCACCCTCACCTCCACGGCGTGATCCGTCACCCTGGCCGCCGATTGCGCCGCGGTGAACCCCACGTCGTCGAGGAGCGCCACGGGCGAGTCGTGGTTGGCGCCGCTCCGGTGGATGATGCGGTTCGACGCGACGACAGGCTCGTCCGACCGGATCTCGACCCACCCGAGAGCGCCGGTCCCCGCGGGGTTATTGTTCGGCACGGCCAGCCAGTCGCTGTCGCCGTAAGAGTTCCACGCCCCCCTGGCGGCCAGGGCGCGGTTGAACGCGTGGAGGCTGCCGTCGACTCCGTGAATCCGCACCTGCACGGAGATTGGCCTTGTCGCCGGGTTGTTGACCACGATGTTCGACCACTGGGTCTTGCCGCCGGCCTCGGGCCAGTTCTTCAGGTAAAAGCTCGAGAAGAGGCGCCTGGAGGGCGATGTCAGGAAAGGTTCGTCCTCGACGAGCCGGACGGGCGAATCGTGTGTATTCCCCTCGCGGAGCGAGGCGCGGTGGGTCGCCACGACGGGCTTGTCGGACGCCAGCGCTATCCACCCGGACGAGCGATGGTTCGCCAGATCGCTGTCGAGGATCTGCTCCCACTGGGGTTCGCGGTACGAGTTGTAGGTTCCGAACGGCGCAATCGTGACCGACACGGTGCCGAGCGGGTCCCCGCCGCCGGTCGGCAAGACGGTCAGCTTCACGCGGGCCGGATCCCTGCCCGGGTTGACCACGACGACGCTCGACCACTGCGTGAGGCCGCCCGGCGCGAGCACGTTCCTGACGAACACGGACGAGTACTGGCGCTCGCACATCGCGCCCGGAGCGCAACACCAGCTCCGGATCAGGTCAGGGCGAGAGGGGTCCAGCTCCGCGTCCTCGGGCGAGCACGCTGGCAACGAGCCCCCGTGATTGTTGGGATGGTCGGCGACGCGCGAGTGGTTCCGGCAAACCGCCCCCGCGGGGCTCCAGACGGCCTCCAGATCGAGGGGGGGAACGTCGCCCCCCTGCTCGTGCGTCTGGATACCCGTGTTGTCCTCGACGTCGATCAGGGTGCCTTCCGCCGTGGCGGATTTGCCGTGACCGAAGTAGTCGGCCCGCACCATCCGGGTGCACGCCTGACGGCGGCCCTGCGCGACGTCGTCGTCCGGCGCTCCCCCGAAACCCATCCTGTCACACTTGATGATGGCCGATGTCTGACAGGCGAACGTGAAGAACTCCGAGGAGGACGTCTGCGCCCCTTCCTCGCTCCACACCTCGGCAAAAGGCACCGCACCGGTCGCGTCGGGCGCTTCCAGCGTCGCGTGACATGCGGGCCGCCACGAGGCCCCGCCCAGCTCCGTTGCCCTGGCGGGGTCCTGGATCGCGACATCGTAGCCGTCGCCGGTCGCGCGCACGCCGTCGATGCGGGCCGGGAACGTCTGCCACAAGCCGTCCGCGCAGAGGAGATCGACCTTCAGCTCGACGCCGGCCCAGTCCGCGTCGCGGAGCGCATTTCCCTTGGAGGTGCGGCCCATCAGCTTGCCGTGCTCGACGCGGGCGCCGACGACGCGCCTTCCGCTGGTCGTGATGTCTGCCAGCCGGAATCGCATGGGCGCGCGCCGGCAGCGCTCGCCCGGCGCCGCCGCCGAGCGTTGTCGTTGGAAAATTCCTTCGGCAACGCTCGCGGCCTGCGGAGCCCCGGGGCGCGGCTCAGTCGCGGGACGGCCGCGGCGTCGCGCAGAGGCGCGCGCCGACGAGCGCGTCGCGGAGCGTCGGCTCCGAGGGCTCGCGGTTGCTGCTCACGCTCGTGAGCGCGTTCTCGTACCAGCTCCCGCCGCGCAGCACGGGCTCGCCGGAGCCGTCGGCGGAGACGGTCCACTCGAAGACGTTGCCGGCCAGGTCGTGGACCCCGAACGGGCTCGCGGAGGCGGGGTGCGCGCCGACCTCGTCCGGGCCGAAGCCGAGCGGATCGCGGCCGTACGTCGCGTCGTGGTTGGCGTCGTCGGGCTCGAGCCGGTCGCCGCCAGGGAAGACGCGATCGTCGGCGCCCCGCGCGGCGCGCTCCCACTCGGCCTCGGTGCAGAGCCGCGCGCCCGGCACGCGCCCGGTCCGGTCGAGCCAGGCCGCGTACGCGCTCGCGTCCTCGAACGAGACAGCGGCGACAGGGAAGCGGCGCCAGTCCTGGGCCGCGCGGACGGCGCGCCCCGGGTAGCGGAGCAGCTCCCCCTCGCGCGCGCGGTACGCCTCGATCGTGGGCTTCAACAGGAGCTCGAACGCGCCGCCGGCGGGCTGCGCGAGCTCCAGCACGTGCCAGTCCTTGTGGGCCGCCGGCGTCCGCCGCGCGCGCTCGCCGGGGGGCAACGCGCGCAGGTACTCCCGCCCTGGGGCCGCGCCGCCTCGCGGGCCAGCGCCTCGACCGTGCCGTCGGAAGCGAACCGGAACCCCTTCTCCGCCGCGGGCCCGGTGATGACGTCGCGCAGCCGCCCCGCGGAGAGCGGGCGCAGGAGGTAGAGGGCGAGCGGGATCTCGTCACCGAGGCCGGGCAGCGCGCCGAGCCGGGCGAGGAAGTCGCTGCGCGCTGTCGCGAGCAGGCGCACGCCGGCGCCAGGGCCGATGAGGGCCGCGAGGGCGTCGGCCGCGAGGGCGGCGTCGGCGGGATCGGCGAGCGTGCACAGCTCCTCGAGCTGATCGACGAAGAGGAGCACGCGCCTGCCCTGCCGCGAGAGCTCGCGCCCGAGCGCGGCCGGCTCGGCGCGGAGCCGCTCGGCGAGCGCGGGCTCGCGGCCGGCGGCGAGGTCGGGGAGGCCCGCGAGCGCGGCGAGCCCCGCGAGCGCCGACGCGAGCGCGTCGAGCGGGCGCCGCCCGAGCCGCGCCGAGGCGACGATCCACGCGCTGCCGCCCGGGAGCTCGGCGCCGCGCCCGGCGGCGCCGGCGCTCGCGTCGAGCGCGCCCTCCGCCACGGCGGGGAGCACGCCGGCGCGGCAGAGCGAGGACTTGCCGGCGCCGGAGTCGCCCGCCACGAGCACGAACGGCTGCGCCCGGAGCCGGTCGACGACGGCGCGGGCGTCGGTGTCGCGGCCGAAGAAGAGCCCCCGGTGCTCCGCGTCGAAAGGCAGGAGCCCGCGGTAGGGGTTGCCCTCCGGGACCGCGGCGTCGGCGCGGCGGGCGAGGAGCCGCTCGAGCGCCTCCCGGAGCTCGTCGCCGGAGGCGAAGCGCCGCGCGGGGTCGCGGTCGACGCAGCGGTCGATCACCGCCGCGAAGCGCGGATCGACGCCGGGCGCGACGGACGCGATCGGCGCCGGATCGGTCTCCTGGACGGCGCGCGAGAGCGCGGCGAACGGCACCCCGTGGTGCGGCGCTCTTCCGGCGCAGAGCTCGTAGAGGAGGACGCCGAGCGCGTAGACGTCGGCGCGCGGGCTCGATGGCTCGCCGCGCCAGACCTCCGGCGCCATGTAGAGGGGCGTCCCGTTGCCGACCTCATTCGCACGCGCGACGAAGGCGAGCACATCGGTTGCAGCCCGGGGCGGCGGGGCGGGAGAGGGGGCGCGCCCCGGCAAGGCTCACCGGCCCGCGTCGAACTGGACGTCCACGCTTTCTCCCTGGGACCACTCCCCCGGCCCTGGCGCGGCGGCGTGGGTTTCCGGGTGGCTCGAGGGGCTCGGGTCCCGCGCGAAGAACTGCAGCACCGGCTGCACCTCGTTGATCTGGTCGAGCGTGGATCTGGCGCGCACCGCCTGCGCGGCGACCTCCCGATCCATCGACGCCTTCACACCGGCGATCTTGGACTCCAGCAGCTTGATCTGCTGGTTTCCTTCGGCGAGCACCCGCTGCGTGTGCTCGTCGCCGGTGCGCGTGAACGCCTTCAGCGCCTCGACGTGCTTCGACGCTGCGGCCACGATCTCCTGAGTCGAGACATCGAAGGCCTTGAATGCCGCCTCCACGATGTCCCGCTTCACCGGAGCGGGGGTATCGCTCGGCAGCCTCCTCAGGAGCTCCTGCGCCTTGAGGATCTTGCTCCGCTGCTCGGGGGTCACGCCCGCAGCCAGCAGGATGGCCGCGAAATCGACCTCAGAAGGCGGCGCGATGGCGTCGTCCTCCGGTGCCACCGGTGGCGAGGGCAGCGACGACACGTCGGACCGCCGGCTGAACGGCGACTTGAAGAAATCGGAAAAGCTCATATTTGCCCGCTTTCTGAGTAGAGCGTCATCCTACATGGTTCCGGCCGGCTGCACAGTCATCTCCTGGAGCTAGCCCTGGCGTCGTGTGTGCCAGCGGGCGTGGGGCCTGGACCGTGGACGGGGGAGATTCCGGGGGGCCGGTGGCGCGATCCTGACCGCGCACGACGTGGCTGGAGTGCGCCGATCAGATCAGCGCGTCCTCCGGGATCTCCGCCTGGTGCAGGATCCCATCCGTGAACACCTGACCGTCGATCTCGTAATACAATCGATACTGCACCTTGCGCGCGTCCGGCCGTGGCGACACCGACCCCGGCGTCGCCGTGGGGCCGTGGTAGATCTTGCCGGCAAAGCCGTACTGCTGGTTCGGGCCCCACCCGGTATATGCCAGCGTGAGCGTCTCGGCGTGGATGAGCACGTCATGGCTGTCGAACACATGGAAGTCGATCCATGCGTTGGCGCCCCACGCCGAGTGGCTGACCCACGCGACGAGGTCCAGGTGGACCTGGATGTCCTTCCCGATGCTCGGCCCGCCCGCGGGCCTCGGGAACGCGTTCACCTTCGCGATCGTCGCGGACCGCACGCTCGTTATATCGGGCCGCGCCTGCGCCCCCGCGCGGTAGACGACCGGCTGCGCCGGGATCCGCGGCGGCGGGCCGCCCACGTCGAACCAGTAGTTGTCGCCGAAGCGGCTGTCCCACGCGTCGCATCGGTCGCTTGTCTGATGGTAGCCGTGGAACCACATCTCCACGCGCGTGGCGTCGTCTGGCACGGAGATCTCGAGCGGCGCTGACGTGTGCGCGACGACCGCCCCAGGCGGATTGCCCGGAGCCCGCTGCTCCTCGACGACGCTCCCCTGCACGATCTCGCCGCGCGGGTGGAAGCGGACAGCCGCGGTGATGTCGCCGATCGCGGCCCCGCGCCACGTCGTGAAGCAACGCGGCAGGCGGGCCATGGCATAGTCGATCCTGAGCGTGCCTCCGCGCTCGATCTGGCCCTGCTGCGCGTGCACCCAATCCGGGAAGAACTGCAGAACAGCGGTCGTCGCCATGGGACACTCCTCGGTGAGCGGCTGTCGAGGACCGCGCACGAACTCGCGCTCCTCGACATCGCGGCCACGGTCGCACGCTTCGACTTCGCGTTCAAGCCCGCCCTGGCCACCACGCCGGCGCGCGGGACACACGCATCTATCGCGGCCGAGCCAGCCGGTCTCCAGGGACTTCGATCGTGCTGGCCTGCTGCCTTTATCGATTCCATGCTTGGACTCCAGACGAACGGCGCGCCCGGGGGGGAACAGCATGGATCGAAGCGGGCGAATCCGATCGCTCGACGGCCTTCGTGCCGTCTCGGTGACGATGGTGATCGTCTCGCACCTCGCGAGACACACGCGCCCGCGCGCCAGGCCGCGTAGCCAGGCGGCGGGGCGCCCGTTGCCCTGCTGTCGCAAATGGCTCTCGTGAGCCCTACTTCCGCGGCAGGATCTCCTCCAGCGCGTTCTCCAGGCGCCGCTCGATCTCGGGATCATCGAGCGCGGGCGTGATCTCGTCGGGCACGATGCGCGCCCGCATGATGACCCGCGCGTAGATGAAGGCGCTGCGCGCGTTCGGAGGGTTCCTGTCGCCGAGGCAGGAGCGGAGCAGCTCGTACGCTCTGCCCTTCATGATGCCTCCGGCGCCCGCATGCGCTCCGCCGTGGCGATGATCCGGCGCACCGCGGCGGAGGCGGTCTGGTGCGCAGCGAACGCGTCCCGCACCACGTGCGCCGCCCTGGCGGCGGCGCCCCCGTCGATCGTGCCTTGCAGCACCCCCTCGGCGAGCCGGACGAGCGGGCCTATCTCGACCATGTCCCGCGCGAGCGAGCGCGTCGCCAGCGCGAGCTCGGACGTCGCCTTCGTCGGGGAGGAGCGCGCGAGGGCCATGGCGTCCTCGGCCAGCTCCGCCGCGATAGCGAACATGTCGCGGTAGCAGTCGATCGCCTCGCGCAGATCGGCCGGGCTCAGCGCGGGCAGCGGCGCCTCCGCCAGCGCCTCCGCTGCGCTCTGCGCCCCGGCGATCGCGGGGGCGATGGCCCCGAGCGCGTGCTCCAGCATGTGCGCTGTCTGCTCCAGCCGGGCGAGGCGCTCGTTCGCGGCGCTGCTCGGCGGCGGCGCGTCGCTCTCCAGGGCCTCGAGCCGCGCACCCACCTCGGCGGCGAGCCGCTCCAGGCCCTCGACCACGTGCGGCCCGAAGCGGCGGGGCACGGTGTCGAGCACGCAGAACGAGCCGACCACGTGCCCGCGCACCCGCAGGGGCATCCCGGCGTAGGCGCGGATGCCGTAGCGCTCGACGAGCTCCCTGGGCACCCGCTCGTCGCGCGAGGCGTCCTCGATGATGAGCGGCGCCTCGTCGCGGACCACGAGCTGGCAGAAGGAGCTGCTCCGCGACGTGGCGCAGCTCACGCACAGCTCCGGCGGCAGGCCGCGGTGCGCGCGGAACAGCTGGATGTGCCGGACGACCAGGCTCACCAGCGCCATGGGCGCCTCGGCGAGCTCGGCCGCCCGCGCCACGGAGGTGTCGAGCAGGGGGTCCGCCTCGCCGTGCAGCAGGACGTGGTGCAGCTCGGCGAGGCGCGCGGGATCGTTCAGATCGGCCATGGGGGGTGCTCGTGCGGGGGCGGGGCGAGGAGGGCGGAGCCCGCTGCTGGCGCTGCCGTACGGTGGCCGCGCCTGGAGCGGAATCTTACCGCATGCGCGCGGCGCGGGCCGCTCCCGCCGGTCAGGCACGCGCCTGGACGAGCGAGACGCCCAGGCGGCCGAGCGCGTGGCGGAGCGCGGCGCGCAGCGTGCTGAACGTGCGCAGCGCGCCGAGGTCGACGCCCAGGCTCACCAGCGTCCCGCTCACCGCGGGCGAGACGCCGGAGAGCGCGCACGCGGTCCCGAGCAGGCCCGCGGCCCGCACGAGCTTGAGCAGGTGGTCCGCGGTCGCCGTGTCCACGATGTCGACGCCGGTGAGGTCCACGATGGTGAACCGCGCGCCCCTCGCGCTGATGGCGTCGAGGAGCGCGGCCATCATCTCGGCCGCGCGGACGCTGTCGACGACGCCGATGATCGGCATCGTGAGCACCCCGTCCCAGATCTCGATGATCGGCGTCACCAGGGCGTGGATCGTCTGCTGCTGGCGCTCGATGAGGTGCCGCTGCTCCCGCAGCGCCAGCTCCTGCATCTGCCGCTCTCGCTCTGCCGTGATGTCGGCCTGGATGGCGATGAAGCTCGTCACCTCGCCCGAGGCGTCGCGCACCGGGGTGAGCGCCATGCGCATCCAGGTGCGCGCGCCGCCATCGCGCTCGACCGGGTAATCGACCGAGATCTCCCGGCGCTCCGCGACCGCTCTGGAGAGCTGCTCGGCCGCGGCCGCGTCGGTGACGCTGCCCACGAGCCGCCTGAACGACGCGCCGAGGAGCTCGGCCACGGGCCGCCCGGAGAGGCGCGCGAAGGCGGCGTTCACATAGGTGACGGGCAGCTCCTCCGCGGCGCTCGCGGCGACGACGATGCCCTGGGAGGCCGCGCCGATCGCCCGCTCCAGGAGCTGCCGGTCCCGCTCCATGCGCTTGCTCTCCGTGACGTCCCGCGAGATGCCGACCGTGCCGATCACCTCGCCGCCGGCGCTCCGGAGGGCGGATTTGACCGTCGTCAGGGTCCGGAGCGCGCCGTCGTGGCGCGTGGTCGGCTCCTCGGCGATGACGAGACGGCTCCCGGTCTCGAAGACTTGCTGATCGTCTCTCACGTATCGCTGCGTGTAGTCCGGCTCGTTGTGGGGGGAGTCGACGATGCCATAGAGCTCGTCGTTGGACATGCCGTAGAGCTCGCGGAAGGCCTTGTTGGCCCAGAGCAGCCTCGACCTCGGGCCCTTGACCAGCACCATGTCCTCGACGGCGTCGAGGATCTGCTGATAGACGTCCTCCGCGAGGCGGTGCGCGGCCGAGGTCGCCCTTCGACCTGTGACGTCCTCCAAGACGCCATACGCCAGACCGCTTCGGTCGTACGTCGCGGCGCGGAGCGAGAGCCAGCGCGTCGAACCGTCGCTGCGGAGCACGCGACACTCGACGTCCGCCGTCGAGGGGCCGGGGAACAGGCCGCCCAGGATCGAGCGCACCTGCGCGCGGTCCGTCTCGATGACGATCTCGTCGAGCGGCTTGCTGGTGAGATCCAGGGCGGAGCGGCCGAGCGCACGCGTGCACGCCTCGTTGACCTTCACGAGGCGGCCTTCGGCCGTCACGACACAGAAGGCGTGCGGGCAGGCCTCGAAGAACAGATCGAAGGAAGGCTGCGTCGTCGGGGGCGTGCTCATAGACCTCGTCGATGGGGAAGACTCACCCACTGGGCTGCCGCTGTTCAGCTGCGCGTCGAGCTCCAGAGGATCGACGCGCTGCTCTCTCTTTTTTATACCAGCAGGTTCTGGATAGATAGGGCCATCTACCAAGGCGGCAGATACGTTCTCGTCGTATCGCCGATCAGTTCGTGACGTAACGCGCGGTGCGCGCTCGTCACGTGTCACGGGCGCCACGCGTACGGCGCCGCGATGGTCGCATCCGCGGTGGTCACATCGACGATGGGCGCGCTCGTCGTCGAGGTCCTGTGAATCGAGCTGCGCCGCGCCGGCACGAGGCTCTCCCCGCCGCTTGCCGGCTACCTCATCCCGCATGCCGCAGAACCGAAGCTGCGGTGTTCGCACCTAACCGGTCGCGTCGCCGAGCAGGCCATGGGCGAGGCGGCCTGCGCCACGGGCTCTCCGATGGCGTCCTGCGTCGGTTACCCGGATCCCGATTACATCTCGCCGACAACCTACAGCGCGCCCGGCTGCTTCAAGGGGGTCAAGGTCGATATCGACAGCTACGCTCGCGGCCCGCTGCCGACCACGGTCGTGTCCTGGAACGACAGCGTTCCGACCAACAAGGCTGACTGTGAAAAGCTGTGGCTGGGCGCCTATGTCTACCAGTGGGACGGGTCCCAGTACGTGGTCCAGGACATCAAGACGAGCCGGGGTACCTGGGGTAACGTGTTCAGCCCGAACACGTGCTTCGGGCCAGGCGTCGCCTTCTATACGGATGTCATGCCGACCCTTGAATCATACCGGATCACGGCTTCCGCACGGACCGATGCGACGGGCGGCGCTCCCACGCGCAAGCTGAGGATCTCCACCTTTCCGGCGCCGGAATGAGGGACGCGCGCGGCGGCCCGAGGCCCGCTCTCGCGAGCGTCCGGGCCTCGGGCCTCCAGCGCGCCGTCACGGCTGGTCGGGCGCGGCGCCCAGCGCGCGGGCTTCCCGGCGCATCTCGTGCATCTCGTGCAGGAGCGCGGCGGCGACGGTGCCGGGGTGAGTGCGCTCCGGCGCGGCGCCGAACGCGGCGATGACCTCCGCGAGCGGGCCGGGCTCCTCGTCCGCGGGGGGCGACCCGCCGGCGCGCGCTCCCGCGAAGAAGAAGCTCGCGGCGTAGAAGGCGAGGGCGATGGCCCGCGCGACGTGCGCTCGCGCGCGCTCCTCGTCGCTCGCGCTCCGGCCGAGGTACGCTTGGAGCAGGGCCTCGCGCTGCTCGGGGCGCGGGAGCGCGAAGACGCCGAGCTGCGCGAGGTCGACGAACGGATCGCCCGCGGCCGCGGTGGTCCAGTCGACGAAGACCACGCGGTCGGCCGCCACGAGCACGTTGTTCGGGTTGAGATCGCGGTGGCACGGCGCCGCGTGCGCGTGGGGCGCGCTCACCCGCTCGAGCTCCTCGGCGGTGCGGACGAGATCCGCGGGGAGGCCCGCGCCCGCGAGCGCGGCGCACTGCGCGTCGAGGAAGCGCAGGAAGTCCATGCGCGACGGGCCGCGCGGGAACGGCGGGCCGTCGTGGAGCCGCCGCAGCGCGGTCGCGATCTTGTCGAGCAGCGTCGGGTCCCCGGTCGGGCGGAGCGGCGCGCCCGCGACGCGGTCCATGATCGTCACGCCCGTCCGGGCGTCCGCGTGGCGCAGGCGCGGGGCGACGCCGCGGTCGGACGCGATGCGCAGGCACGCGATCTCGCGCGCGGCGCGCTCCGGGTCGCCCGGATCGTGCGTGTCGACGCGCTTCGCGACGTACGGCGCGCCGTCGACGGCGAACGCGATCAGCGTGGCGCCGGAGAGCCCGCCGGACAGCGAGGTCACGTCGCGGACCGGGCGCCCCGGGAACGCGGCCGCGAGCGCGGCGGAGAGGTCCGGGTGCAGCTCCTGGGCGCTCGCGACCTGCCCCCGCATCGCGGCGAGCCGCCTTCCGTAAAGACGGCTCCGCGCGGCGGGGTCGGCGGGCCGTGCCCAGTCCCATCCGATCGCCTGCCAGTCCGGGTCGTCGGGGTCGAGCCCGAGCGCCGCGATGAACGCGCGGCCGGCGACGAAGAAATGGTGCCTGTACGCGAGCAGGTAGCTGCGCGGCGCCTCCGGCAGCGCCGCGACGTGGGCGCGCGCCTCGTCGTGGGTCGCGAACCAGTGGTGCAGCACGCTGTCGTCCCCGCCGTAGAGCAACGTCCCGAGCTCGGGCGCGTCGGGCGCTCCCTCGAGGGCGAGGCACGCGCGCTCCCAGCTCGAGAAGCCGCACTCGCGCGCGATCACCTCGAGGCAGTGCTCCGGGCGGATGCCGGGAGCGGCCGCGGCGAGGGCGGCCTGGTCGGCGCGCCGGAGCTCGGGCAGCGCGCGCAGGCGCCCGAGCGCCGCCGCGTCGTTCGACGCGACGCGCTTCTGCAAGAGGTCGGCGCGGATCTTCAGCTCGCGAACGGGATCCATCATGAACGTCTCCTCTCGAATCGGCCGCTACCCGCTCCCTCGGCCCGAGGATGTCGACGTGGTCATGACGGTGCGAGGTGACTCGCGGACGTCGCGTGCAGGGTGAAGGCTTCTTTCCGGCGGGGAGGGCGCCCCTGCGCGCCCGTGGAGAACACTAGCGCTCCGCGCGCGGGCGCACCAGGCCGAAAGCGCGCAGCCCGCTGTGGCGCACGGTCAGGGCTGCGCTGCCTCGACGGACTGCACATCGAGCTGGATGAATTGACCGACGACAGGCTCGGGCGCCGGGGGGACACCCTCCACGACCAGGTGCTCGAAGTTGGCGATCTCCCTATCGTTCTGACCGTCGCCGAGGAACGAGACGGTGGCTCCGCCCCGAACTGGAATGGTCTTCATGTGGTCGATGACGAACACGTCATGACCCACGGTGGGGTTGTCGTTGAGATAATAGACCTCGTGCGGGTCGGAGACGGTGATGCTGTAGATGGTGTACCCCGGGTCGTCGGGCGTGCCGCCCACGCGAAAGTGCATGCCGTCGGGCGTGCCGCCCCGGTACTTCATCGGCTCGACGACGCCTCGAATCCGGACAGTCACCTGGTAGGTCGTCTCGGGCGAGCCGCCGAACGTCTTGGTCTCATCGACCCGAGCCAACGACGGACACACCTCGCCGCCGGCCGGGTCCTGGTCGCACGGCATCTCCCAGCGGAAGCCGTCGATGCTGGCGGCCGCGGCGCTCAGGTCCTCGCCGCCGGCTCCGCCGCTGCCGCCAGCTCCGCCGGCTCCGCCGCTGCCGCCGGCTCCGCCGCTGCCGCCGGCTCCGCTGGAGCTCTCGCTGCTCGAAGCGCTCGTGCTGGCGCTCGTCGTGGCTCCCCCGCCCGAGCCTCCAGAGCTCGCCGAGCTGGATGTGCTCTGGCCGTTCGCAGGCGGGTCGGCGTCGGAGCCGCAGGCAAGAAGGACCATCATCGCAGGGATCGCGAGCAGAGAGACTCTCATTTTTACACCAGTCCGGCGAGAGCGCCGGTATAGAAGGTGGGACCGCCAAACGTCGTCTCGTGGATATCGGATCAGCCGGTGTCCCGCCTCCAGATCTCCCTCGCCAGAGCGCCACCGCGTCGTCGTACAGTCCAACGAGGCCGCCTGTGCGACCGGCGAAAGCGGAGGAGCGAAGCCTCTTCGTGCTGCAGCGTCGAACATCGCGCTGTCAATGGATGTCCCGCCGACGCCGGCCTGTGCGCGGCTTCCCTTGTGACACACGGCAAAGCCAGAAAGGAGGCCCAAATGTGAACGTTCACAAGTTCGATGTCAACTCCGATCCGTGAGCCCGCGGCCGAGCTCGGGCCCGGATGCTGACAGGTTTCCCGGAGCGGCGCGTCAAGCGAGCGGGGTGCCGGGCCGCGGCGGATTGACGCGCTCCGCCACGTCACCTCCGACCTGCCGGTGGTCGCTGTCGAGACGGCGCCGGACCATTCTTCCCGGCGGTTGTCGTCGGCCAGCACGGCGGCGCGGCGGCCGCGACCCGCCATCTCCTCGATCTGGTGCATCGGACGGCGTGGCGCACCCACCAGCCCGCCCGGTGTCTAGAAGCTGACCAGAGCACCCGAGACCGAGGATGGCCGCGGGAGGTCAATTTTGTTTTGTTGACATCGCTCATGTGAGCGTTCACAATTAGCTCAGGGTATCTTTCTGCTTTGCGCTGGATGGGGGATGAGCCGTCCTGCGTACTGTGCCCTTCGCCCCTGGGCTCGGGATCGATCTCTGCACCCACCCTGTTCGCTCGGCCGTCGCGGGCGCGAGGCACGGTGAGGTCGCGGGGGGGCATCGCTCGTTTCGTACCGCGCTGGGCGCGAGGCCTCCTCTGCGGCCCGCAAGCGCAACGTTTGACCGGGGATCTCAGCTGTACATAACAATACCGTGGAGGCTGTCGAAGGAGGCTGTCGAACGTTCATATGCAGCAGAAATAATTGCTCTCGTCAGATTGAGACTGGTGGGTCGAGGCATCGTCTGATGCTGGACGAATCTCGAGTCGAACGTCCGGTGCTCAATTATTCAGAGTTGACTCGTCAGAGCATGTGAGCGAATGTCACGGTGTCCGGAAGTGAGCAGGGCGATCGGCGGCGCCGATCGCTCGCTCCGGCAGATCCTCGCCCGGCGGCGAGGCGGCGCCTGGTTGCGCATATCATGGCTTGCATTGTCATCATTTCTCATCTCATCGAGCGGTAGCGTGCAGGGGATTCGAGATGGTGTCCTGTCGAAGGCTGCTTGCCTTCGCATCGGGCTTCGTGCGTCTCGCCCCGTGCCGTAGGCGGATCTGGAGCGGCGGGTCGGCGAGCGGGCGCTCGCGCTGCGGGATGGATCGGGAGGCTTGATCATGCATCGATATCGGGTTTGGGGCTGGCTTCGGCGCATGGCGTCCCCCGCGGCGGGGGAGGGGCAGGGCGCCCGGGAGCGCTCCGGCGGGTGGCGCCGCTCAACGCGGCTCGCCGCGTGCGCCTCGGCCCTCGTGGCGGCGGCGTGCACGGGCACCCTTGGGGGCAACAGCGACGGGCAGCCAGGCGGGGGGAGCGGCGAGCAACCAGGCTGGGACGGCGAGCAACCGGGCGTGGACGCGCAATGTACGCCGCGGCTCGCGCGCCGGATCGTGCTGCTCGCCGATTTCCAGTTCACGAACGCCCTGCGTTCGTTGCTCGGGGACGCCGCCGTGCGGGCCGATCAGGCGCCCGACGCGAGGACCAAGCCCTTCACCAAGAAGGGGATCACCGTGGGCACATCGCTGGTGCGCACGCGGATCGACGCGGCCGCTCACGCCGCGGAGAGCATCGAGGGGCGCTTCCAGGAGGTGACGGGCTGCGCCACGGACGGCGATGACGCGTGTGCCCGCGGCTTCCTGTCCCGGTTCGCGACGCGGGCGTTCCGGAGGCCGCTCGGCGAGACCGAGCTCGAGGAGCTGATGAAGGTGTTCGAGGCCGGAAAGGAAGAGAGCTATCAGCGCGGCGTGCTCCTCGCTGTCGAGGCCGTCCTCGCGTCGCCCTCCTTCAGCTACCGGACGGAGCTCGGTGAGAAGGGGCGCGACGGCGTCGTGAAGCTGTCGCCGCACGAGCTCGCCAGCGAGCTCTCGTTCTTCCTCACGGACAGCCTGCCGGACGACGAGCTCATGGCCGCGGCCGACTCCGGGGCTCTCCTCGACCCGGCAGAGATAGCGCGGCAGACCGAGCGGCTGCTCGCGCTGCCGGCGACGCGGCAAAGCCTGAGCACCACGCTGCTCGCGGCGTGGGGGCTCAGCAACCTGTTCGGCACGGTGAAAGATCCGGGGATGTTTCCCGAATACGGTCCCGCGCTCCAGGCGAGCATGTTCCACGAGACCGAGCTGTTCCTGGACGCGACCCTCTGGGAGCGCGGCGCGGACGTCTCCGAGCTGCTCACGTCGCGAGAGACGCTCGTGAACGAGCCGCTCGCCGACCTGTACGGCGTGGAGCACGAGGGCGAGCCGGAGAAGTTCTCGCCCGTCACCCTGCCCGCCGATCAGCGCGCCGGCCTGCTCACGCAGGCGTCCGTCCTCGCCACGCTCTCCCGCACGGACAACACGAGCGTGGTCGCGAGGGGGCTGTTCGTCCGCGGCGCGCTGCTCTGCCTGCCGAAGCTCCCGTCCCCGCCAGAGAACCTCGCGGACGAGGTGGCGGACCTGCTCAACGCCGACATGACCGAGCGAGAGCGCGCCGAGGTGCGCGGGGGTAACGCGACCTGCGGCGCATGTCACCGGGGAATCGACCCGTTCGGCCTGATGCTCGAGAACTACGATGCGCTGGGTCGTCATCGAGAGACGCTCGAGGGAGAGCCCATCGACGCGCGCGTCGAGGTGCAGGGGATCCCCGGGCTGGCCGAGAGCTACGCGAACGCGATCGATTTCGTCGATTCGATCGCGGAGCAGAAGGACTTCGCCGCGTGCCTGACGCGCAACCTCGTCACCTACGGCACCGACGACGATCGGCTCACGCCGAGCGACTGCCAGGTCGCGAGCGTGGTGGAGGCGCTGCCGGAGGGCGAACGCACCCTGCCCGCCATCGTGAAGGCCATCGCGACGTCGCGCGTGCTCACCGACCGCACCGAGGAGGAGTGATCATGAACCGCAACCTGCCTTATGCCTCTTCCCGCCGTCGCTTCCTTCAGGGCGTCGGCGCCGCCGCGGGGATGATCGCGATCTTCCGCGGCATGGAGCGGGCCGCGGAGGGCGCGCCGAGCCCGAAGCGGCTCCTCATCGTCCAGCGGCCCGTGGGCACCGTCTACGAGAACTGGTGGCCGCAAGGGACCGGGACCAGCTTCACGCTGTCCCGCATCCTGCGCCCGTTCGAGCCGGTGCGGGACCGGATGGTGGTGCTGCGCGACCTGAAGCTGCCTTTCGATGGGTCGGTCGGCGGCGGCCACGAGCGCGGGACCGTCCTGATGGCGACCGGCAGGCGGACCAAGCAGCTCTACCCCGGCAACGGCGGGGACGATCCGATGTCCGAGGGGGCGAGCGTCGACCAGCTGCTCGTGAAGCAGTCGCCCGATCTGCAGGGGACGCCGATCGCGTCGCTCCAGGTCTCGTGCGACAAGCGCGCGGACACGCCGGAGGTGTCGACGCGTCACATGTCGTACTCCGGCCCGCGGAGCCCGATGACGCCATACTACCAGCCGCTCGAGGTCTACCAGCGGGTGTTCGGCTCGCTGATGCCCGGCGGGACGACCAGCGACAACCTCGAGGCGCTCGCCAGGGCGCGCCGGATGAAGAAGAGCGTGCTCGACTTCGCGAGCAGGGACCTCAGCCGCCTCCACGAGCTCGCGCCGAGCGCGCAGCGCGAGATGCTGGACGCGCACGCCGAGGCGATCCGCGAGGTGGAGAAGGAGCTGGACGCCGACCCGCGCAACGCTGCGTTCTGCGGCATCGAGCAGCCGCCGGAGATCGTCAACGTGAGCGAGTACATCGACCCTTACTCCTCGAACCATATCGTGCGCGAGCGCGACGACGAGAAGCACGCGCGCATCGGCGCCCTGCACTTCGCCGTGCTCAAGGCGGCCTTGCGGTGCGACCTGACGCGCGTGGTGACCTTCCAGTGGTCCCCGGGGACGAACCACGTGAGCTTCGGCGATTTCTGGCCGCCGGATTCGAACGTCTTCAAGGTGCACCACACGACGAGCCATGATGCCGACACGCGAGATACGCTCGAGTTTCTCACGCGCGTCGAGGAGTTCTACGCCAACAAGCTCGTGGGGTTCCTGAAGGAGCTCGCGGCCACCCAGGACGTCAATGGCGGGACGCTGCTCGACACCACCCTCGTCCCCTACGTGACCGAGGTCGGCACCCGCAAGCACAACTGGGACAACATGCCCTGGCTGCTCTTCGGCGGCGCCAAGACCGGGCTCCTCGGCGGGCGCGTGTGGGACAACGGCGGCCGCGGCCTCCGGTCGACCAACGATCTGTGGATGGCGTGCGCGGGGGCGTTCCGCGTCCCGGACTTCGTCATCGGGGACGACGACCTCCATACGACGGCAATCCCGGGCCTGTTCGCTCCGGCTTGAGCGCTCAGGCCGCTGTAGCCCTGAGGTGCATGGCCGACCGACATCGTGGCTTCCGTCCTGGGGAGCTGCGCGGCCGGCTGGACTGCGCGATCTCGGTCCCCGGCTCGCGCTTCACCGACGAGATGCGCCTCGGCGTCGGAGTCGGCGACTGGAACGGAGGAGGTGTTCCATGCGGATTGCGAGCTTTCTCGAAGAACGAGCTCAGCTCAGCAGATCTGGACGAGCGAGCCGGACCTGGGTCAAGCACCGCCCAGCGAGCGCCGCCGTGGCGTTGCTGCTCATGTTCGGCTGCTCGGGAACGCAGCCTCCTCCCGCCGGAGAGGCCGTGACGCCTGCCCCCACGCCGGCATCGACCCCGAGCGTACCAGCGCCCCTGTCAGCAGTGGCGCCCGCGCGCCCCCTCGCCATCACCAAGGCTGGTTTTGGCAAGCTCGGGTCTCAAGATGTGGACATCTACACTCTTTCAAACGCGAACGGTCTCGTGCTCAAGGTGACGACGTACGGCGCGATCATCACCGAGCTGCACGTGCCCGACAAGGCCGGAAAGCTCGCCGACATCGTCGTCGGTTTCGAGAACCTGGACGGCTATCTACACGACAGTCAGTTCTTCGGCGCGACGGTCGGCCGCGTCGCCAACCGCATCCGCGACGCGAAGTTCAAGCTCGAGGGCAAGGAGTACGCCCTGACCGCGAACAACAAGCCGCACCACCTGCATGGCGGCGCCAAGGGCTGGGATAAAGTGGTGTGGAGCGCCGACACCGCCGAGGCTCCTGACGGCCCGAGCATCCGACTCACGTACGTGTCAAAGGACGGAGAAGAGGGGTATCCTGGCACCGTGACTGCGAAGGTCGTCTATACGCTCACGAACCGGAACGAGCTCCGCGTCGAAATGGAGGCGGTCACGGACAAGACGACGCTCGTCAGCATGGCCCACCATTCGTACTGGAACCTCGGCGGGCACGGATCCGGCACGATCCTCGATCACGAGCTCACGCTCCATGCGGACGGCTACACGCCGGGTGATCCGGTCGTCCCGACCGGAGCCGTGAAGCCCGTCAAAGGCACGCCGTTCGACTTCACGACGCCCAGACCCATCGGCAGGGACTTGAAATCCGTTGGTGGAGATCCGGTCGGTTACGATCACAATTTCGTCGTCAACGGAGACCCGGCCGCCCTGCGGCCCGTGGCGCGTCTCAAAGATCCGAAGTCCGGCCGCGTGATGACGCTGGAGGCGGATCAACCCGGCGTGCAGTTCTATACCGGGAATTTCATGGACGGCTCGAAGCGAGGCAAAGGCGCCACGTACGTGCGGCACGCGGCGCTTTGCCTGGAGAGCCAGAAGTTCCCGAATGCGATCAACGTGCCTGCCTGGCGTGAGCAGCCAATTCTCCGACCGGGACAGCCCTACAAACATACGATGATCCACCGCTTCACCTCGGAGTGAGCGAGTCCGCCATGCCTGGCTTTGGCATCAGTGTCGTCAATGCGCTTTCGAAAGTGAATCAGCAAGGAGACCTGCCGTGAATGAGACGAAGTCCTGGGTCAAGGGTTGGGCGGCCGCAGCGCCCTTCCTGCTGGCGCTGCTCGCGATGACGGGGTGCAGCGAGAAGAACGAGGGGACGGGCGCCGCGCCTGCGGCGGGGGGTAACTCGAAGCCGAAGATCGTGAAGCTTGCCTTCGTCACCAACAACGCGAGCGAGTTCTGGAAGATCGCTCAGGCGGGCGTCCGCAAGTACGAGCAAGAGAGCAAGGTTCAGGTCGACGTGAAGATGCCGCCGAACGGCACCACGGAGGAGCAGAACCAGATCGTCGAGAACCTTTCGAGCCAGGGCTACGACGCGATCGCCGTGAGCGCCATCGCGCCGAACGATCAGGTCCCGGTGCTCAACAAGGCGGCCGAGAAGAGCAAGGTCATCACGTTCGACTCGGACGCCCCGAAGTCGAACCGGCTGCTCTACATCGGCACCAACAACCACGAGGCCGGCAAGGCGCTCGGCGCCCATATCGTGAAGCTCCTCCCGAACGGCGGCAAGATGGCCGTGTTCGTCGGCACGTTCTCCGCCGACAACGCGAAGCAGCGCCTGCAAGGCATCGAGGACGCGATCGCCGGCAAGAACATCGAGATCGTCGACAAGCGTGAGGACAACACGGACCGCGCGAAAGCGCGCTCCAACGTGGAGGACATCATCAATGCGCACCCGGACCTGAAGCTCGTCGCAGGCCTGTGGTCCTACAACGGTCCCGCGATCGCGGCGGCCATCGAGGCCCTCGGGAAGAAGGGCAAGGTCCTCGCAGCCGTGTTCGACGAAGAACAGGAGACGCTCACGGCCATCGAGAACGGCACGATCTCGGCCACCGTCGTCCAGAAGCCGTTTCAGTTCGGTTACCTGGCGAGCAAGTGGGCGCATGAGCTCGCGACCAAGCCCGACGCGGCGATGACGCAGATCCCGGCCAACAAGAGTATCGACACCGGCATCGACGTGATCGAAAAGACCAACGTGTCGGAGTTCAAGCAGAAGCTCGCCGAGATGAAGAAGTGAGTGTGACTGCGTCCGAACCGGATCTGCTCGCGATGAGCGCGATCACCAAGCGGTTTCCCGGGGTGGTCGCGCTCCAGGGCGTCTCTCTTTCGCTGAAGCCGGGCGAGGTGCTCGCCCTCATGGGCGAGAACGGCGCCGGCAAGAGCACACTCATGAAGATCCTCGGGGGCGCCCAGCAACCCGACGAAGGCGAGATCCGCATCCAGGGGAAGAAGGTCGCCCTCGAGAGCGTGCGCGTCGCCAAGCGCCTCGGCATCGCGCTCATCCACCAGGAGTTGATGCTGGCGCCGAACCTGGACATCGCGGCCAACATCTTCCTCGGTAACGAAGGCGGCGGGACCGGGCCGCTCCTCCGTCCGCTGCCGAGAGGCAACATGTACTCCCGCGCCAGGGAGCTGCTTCAGCGCGTGGGCTTGACGCTCCCGGCCTCGACCCCGGTGTCCGCGTTGACCGCCGGTCAGATGCAGATGGTCGAGATCGCCAAGGCGCTTGCCCTGAACGCGCGTGTCATCGTCATGGACGAGCCCACTTCGTCGCTCACGAGCGGTGAGTCCGAGCATCTCTTCCAGATCATCCACCAGCTCCGGGCGGACGGCATCGGCATCGTCTACATCTCGCACCGCATGGAAGAGGTCATGGCGCTGGCGGACCGGGTGACGGTTCTGCGCGACGGCCGCTACGTCGGGGACCTCACGCGCGCAGAGGCGACGCACGAAAAGATCGTCTCCATGATGGTGGGGCGCGAGCTCAGCGCGCACTACTTCCCGGAGAAACGGCCGCGGAAGTCGACCGAGCCCGTGCTGGTGGTCGAGGGCCTCGTCGTGCCCGGCGCGCCCGCGCCGATCTCCTTTGCGGCCGAACGTGGCGAGATCCTCGGCTTCGCCGGCCTGATCGGCTCGGGCCGCACGGAGCTCATGGAGACGATCTTCGGGGTTACTCCCGCGCTCGGCGGACGCATGACGCTCGAAGGCAAGGGGTTTGCTCCTCAAAGACCCAGGGACGCCATCGACCGCGGCGTCTACATGGCACCGGAGGATCGCAAGCGGCACGGCCTCGTGCTGCCGCTCAGCATCGCAGAGAACACCTCCCTGCCCAGCATCGGCAGCTACAACCGCTGGGGCTTTCTGGACAGGAAGACGGAGCGCCGTGTCGCCGAATCGGAGGTGAAGCGCTTGCGGACGAAGACGACTGGCATCGGTCAGCGCGTCGTGAACCTCTCCGGCGGAAACCAGCAGAAGGTGGTGCTCGGAAAATGGCTGGCCATGAGCCCGCGCGTGCTCATCCTGGACGAGCCGACACGCGGCATCGACGTCGGCACCAAAGCCGAGATCTACCGCCACATGGAAGCCCTCGCGGATGAAGGCATCACCATCTTGATGGTCAGCTCGGACATGGAAGAAATCATCGGAATGAGCGATCGCGTCGCCGTCATGCACGAGCGGCGCATCAAGGGTGTGTTGCCGCGGGAGCGGCTCAGCCAGGAACGGATCGCGACCTTGATGACAGGCCACGCCGACAGGGAGGCTTTGTCATGAGGCGCGAGCTTGGCATGACGATCGCGCTCCTCGTGATGTGTCTGGGGCTCTACATCTCGAACCCGGATTTCCTCGGGCAGTCGAACTCGATCAACATGCTGCGGCAGATCTCGATGCTCGGGATCTTCGCGACTGGCATCGGCTTCGTCATCATCACCGGCGGCATCGATCTGTCGATCGGGTCCGTGGTCGGCCTGACGGGCGTTCTGATCGCGAAGCTTTCGTCGAGCCAGGTCGGCGGACTGGGCTTCTCGTTGTGGATCGGCATTCCGGTGGCGCTCGGCGTGGCGATGCTGATCGGTCTCGGCCAGGGCTTGTTGATCACGCGGCTCAAGCTGCAGCCGTTCATCGTCACGCTCGGCGGCATGTTGCTCTTGCGCGGCGTCTCGCAGACCATCGCCGAGGGGGGCACCCTGAGCCTTGGGGGCTCGCCGCTACTCGGCCTCGCGAACGGCGGGCTGCTCAAGGTCGGAAGCGACGCGCTCGTCCCGTATCCGCTTCTGATCTTCCTCGCTGTGATCGGCGTGGCGACCTACGCGCTGCACTTCACGGTGTTCGGCCGTTACGTCTATGCGATCGGCGGCAATCGCGACGCGGCGGAGTACTCCGGCATCAACGTGAAGCGGGTGGAAACGTCCACCTACGTGATCTCGGCGGGCCTCGGCGGCGTAGCTGGCGTCTGTTACGCGTCGTACGTCGGGCAGATGTCGCAACAGGTCGGCATCGCGTACGAGATGTATGCGATCGCCGCGGCCGTGCTCGGCGGCTGCTCGCTTCGCGGCGGTGAAGGCACGGTGCTCGGCATCATCATCGGCTCCGCGGTGATGCGCGTCATCGACAACGGCATCAACATGTTCCAGCTTCCGTACGAGGACGCTGACGGCATTCAACGCATCTGGCGCCTGGACCCGAACTGGACGTTCATCATCATCGGCGCCGTGATCCTCGTCGCCGTGATCCTCGACCAGATCGTGCACATGGTGCAGGCAAGACGGCGCGTCTGGCGCGCCTCCGCAGCAGCCGCTAGAGTGTCGCTTTTCCAGAAGGGGGCCGGATGAACCTCCTCGACGTACCCATCGATATTCAACTGATGGCCAGGCGCCTCATCATCTCCGTTGCGCTGGGCCTGGAGCGGCTTCGCACATGAACCAGACACCCGGAGTACGCCGCGAACGCCTCGTCGAGTCCGCCTGGGCGTACCAGCGGGCGGCCGACGACCCGCGGCGGATCTGGTATCCGGGTTAGGGCCTGTTCACGAACGCCGGCACGCCGGCTTTTTCACGCCGTGGAGATGAATCGGCGCCCTCGGTCTCCGAGCGCTTCCGTCCTGGGCCCGTCGCCGCGGCAGCCCCCCTGGCCGAGCGCGACCGGAGCGGCCCGCGTTGAGGATTCTCGGGCTCCCTGGATCCCGATACGCTCTCCTGGTGAGCTACCGGGTTCGCATCCTCCACATCTCGGACATCCACTTCCGCGGGGAGGGCGAGCGCGAGCCCGGGCGCCTCGAGCGCGTGCTCGGCGAGTCGTGGGACAGGAACCTCGACGAGCTCTGCGAAGACGGCACGCCCATCGATGTCGTCGCGCTCACAGGCGATATCGCCTTCTCCGGGAAGCCGCACCAGTACGCCGCCGCGACCCGGTTCATCGAGGCGCTGCTCGATCGCATCCGCGTGCCCCGAGCGCGGCTCTTCCTGGTGCCGGGCAACCACGACGTCGACCGCGACATCGAGACGGCCGCCTGGCGATGCCTGCGCGAGCAGGTGCAGCCCCACGAGGCGCGCGTCTTCTCGGGCTGGATGGCCGGCGGCCGTCCGCTGCGCGGCATCGATCCGGAGCTCCGCGACCGGATCCTCGCCCGGCAGGGCGCCTACCGCAGCTGGGTGCGCGGGGAGCTCGGCCGCCCCGAGCTCGTGCCGGACGCGGCGCTCCATCCGCGGCTCGGTTATCGCGCGTCGCTGCGCCTCCCGGGCAGGCCCTTCGACGTGCACGTGATCGGCCTCGACTCGGCCTGGCTGGCCGGCGACGACAGCGACGCGGGCCGGCTGCGGCTCACGGACGACCAGGTGCAGCGGCTCGCCGTCGGATCCGATGGCAGGCGCCTCGCCGGCTTCCGGCTGGCCCTGATGCACCACCCGCTGGGCGATCTGGCGGACGGGAACGACAGCCGGCGCGACCTGGCCTCGCGCGTCGACCTGCTGCTGCGCGGCCACCAGCACGAGCCCGAGGCGATGACGGTCGCCGACCACGACCGCGTCCTGCACGATCCACATCGAGAACGTCGACAGCCGCCCGGCGGCGTCGGCCGCGGCGGCGCTCGTCGAACGCCTCGAGGGCTGCGCCACGGTCATCACCGGGCGCTTCCAGGTGTGGGCGCCGGGCGACGATCCGCGCCGTGTCGTCGTCCAGGTGCGGCCGTTCGAGGAGGCGCTCGCGCTCGAGCAGCTCGCGCGGGAGCACCGCGCGCCGCGGGGCGACGGCGAGCGGCGCGAGCACGAGCGGCTCGTCCGCGCGCTCGGCGGCTTGCCGCTCGCGGTGCACCTCGCGGCAGGGCACCTGCGCCGCGGGCGCTCGATCGAGGGGTTCCTCGACCAGCTCCGGAAGCAGGGGCTCGCCCTGGAGCCCGCCGCGCCCGTCCCGCAGGCCGAGCGCGCGCGGGCGGTCGTGAGGACGTCGCTCGATCTGTCGCTTTCGCTGCTGCGCCGGGAGCTCGCGCCGGCGGACGCGGACCGCGCCGACCGTCAGATGGCCGGCCTGGCCGCGCTCGCGCTCGCGCCGGCGGCCGGGGTGGGGCGGAGCCTCGGGGCGGCCCTGGCCGGGCTGCCCGCGCTCGACGTCGAGGACCTCCTCGTCCGCGCCGCGGAGCTCTCGGTGGCGGAGCGCGTGCCCGACGCGGAGCGGCCGGACGGGGCGTGGCGCATCCACCCGCTCATCGCCGAGCTCCTGCGCGAGCGCTCGCTGGACGAGGCGCAGGCGCTCGACCGGATGACGGCCTGGTTCCTGGAGCGGCTCCCGGAGCTGCCGTTCGATCGCGGGGCGGAGCAGGGCAGGCGCTGGGGCGAGCTGCGCGCCGAGCAGGCCGCGCTCATCGACTGGCTCGGCCGCGCGCCGGCGAAGGATCTCGCGCGGATCGTGGGGGCAGGGTCCTGGTACGCGTGGTCGAACGGCCCGTTCCGCGCGTGGATGGAGCTCTACGACCGGGCGCTCGCGGCGCACGGCGAGCCGGCGGAGCGCTCGGCGATCCTCTGGACGCTCGCCTACGTGGCGCTCCGGTCAGGCGAGCTGGAGCGCGCGCTGGCCGCCGCGCGCGAGAAGCGCGCGCTCGACGTCGCGCGCGGCGACGAGTACGAGGCGGCGCTCGCGTCCGGGGTCCTCGCGGACGTGCTCGAGACGCGCGGGGAGCTCGACGAGGTGCTCCGGATCCGCCTCGAGCAGGAGATCCCGGTCTACGAGCGCCTCGGCGACGCGCGCTCGCACGCGATGGCGCAAGGGCAGGTGGCGGACGTGCTGCAGATGCGCGGGGAGCTCGACGCGGCGGTGCGGATCCGCCTCGAACAGGAGATCCCGGTCTACGAGCGCCTCGGCGACGCGCGCTCGCGCGCGGTGGCGCTGGGCGAGGTCGCGGAGGTGCACGAGCTGCGCGGCGAGCTGGCGGAGGCGCTGCGCATCCGCCGCGAGGAGCAGCTCCCGGCGTTCGAGCGGCTCGGCGACGACCGGGAGCGCGCGGTCACGCTGGGGAAGATCGCGGACGCGCTCGCCGCGCTCGGGCAGCTCGACGAGGCGCTGCGGCTCTACCGCGAGGAGGTCTCGCCCGCGCTGGAGGCGATCGGCGATGTCCGGCAGCTCCTCCGCGCGCGCCAACGGGCGGGGGCGTTGCTCCTGCTGCGCGGCCAGTAGCCCGGGGTCGTCCTGGGTGAGGATGTGTTTTCCGCGGGAGTCGTCGTGAATCCCCCTGGTGATCCGGATGTCGCCCCCCGCTATCACCGCCCGAACCGCCACAGGCAGCAGCGCTCGAGCCTCAGCATCTGTTCGAACCCAGCTGTCCTCGCTCCTGCGGCTCATTCTGGACCGATCGTTCCAGAATGATCGGTCCAGAATGGTGCGCCCGGCATGGGCGCCAGCAGCCTGGCCATTCGGGCCCCGCGCGACACGCCGGCACAACGCAGCCCTCAGCGTGCCGTCACTCGATCTCGCCCGCGTGGAGGCACGTCCCCGGGCAGTCCGCGCCCCCGTTGTCCGGGTCGCAGGTGTCTCGCGGATCGTCCACACAGACATAGCCCCTGTCGCATGCGAACCCGGCGAAGCCGCCGCAGGGGTCGCCCACACAGATGCCGCCGCAGTCGGCGTCCCTCCTGGGGTTGCAGTCGTCGTTCGGGTCGTCGACGCACTGGTTGGTGCCTGGACAGCCGCGGCCGGTGATGCCGCCGCAGGTGAACTGAAGCGCGGCCTGCGATTCGTCGAGCGCCTCTCCCCCGCTCGGCGCCTCGGCGCCGCAGCCGACGCCGAGCACGGTGCCACTGACGATCATCACAACCACCTTAAGCGATCCCTTGAGCATGCGAGTACCCTCCAAGCGCGCTCGCCTCGTCCACGCCTTCCGCGGGGGCGGCGAGCCACGGTGAGGGGTCTAGCGAAAGCTGGGCCAGCTGCGGAGGGGCGTGCTCGCCGAGGGGCAGGCATCGCGCGCGGCGCAGGGGCAGGCGTCGCGCGCGGCGCAACTCGCGCAGGTCCTGCACGAACTGGGCAGCCTCCTGTCTTGGTGCGCGGAGGGGGCCGAGCGTCGGCCGCGGGCGGCCCGGCCCGAGCGCCGCGCGTTCGCCGACAGCCGCGCGCGGCGTCAGGTGCGCGCGTCGAGGTCATGCGCGGCCCGCTTCGACCTCGCGCAGCCTGCCGGTGCGGACGTGCTTGCGTTTCCATGCCCAGGTGAACGCTCCTCGTGGCGATGCCGCCAGGCAGGTCAGAGCGCTACAGATCAGCCGGACTGCGGGGCCGAGGCAGCGGCTTCGATGCGTGGACGAGTGATCGATGAGGGATCGATCGCCGTGGAGGCTCAGCGGGGAGCGCGGCGTATTGCGCCCTACTCGCAATCTTTTAACCAGCGTCAGTATTTTCTCGTGCGGGGCCCGAGTGCCCCGAACAGACACGATCACCGGACGCTCCGGCCCTGGATCGTGTAGGATGCGAGCGTGGCGGATCTCGATGCGATCTCGGACCGGACCTCCGTGGCTGCGGGTGCAGACTTCGCATTCGTGATCACCCGGCGGGGACGGCTCGTCACCCGGGGAGCGCCGTGCGACATGCCCAGGGCGGGCCGTGGCCGGATCCTCGAGGCTGCGCTGCGCCTCGGGAGCCGGGGGCGGCTCGGGCATGTGGAGCTGCCGCGCGAGCACCTGGTCCCCTACGGGGGCGCGGCGCCCGTCGACGTGTACTTCGGCGTGGCCAGCGAGGCGATCCTCTGCGTGGTCATGCCCACGTGGGCCGACCGGCAGGGCGTGCTGCCCGCGCTGGAGCACGGCCTGCGCGCCATCGACGAGGGCACCCCGGCGGAGTCGCGGCCGGCCCGCAAGGGGCACCGGCGCGCCCCCTCGCGCCCGCGCGCGGAGGCGGCGCCTTCCTCGGCGCGCCGCCCGGTCGCCGAGGTCCGCGAGCCGCCGCCGTCCACCGGCGCGGTCGCCGCCTTCGGCGAGCCGCCGCTGCCGCCCTCCAGGCGCGCCGCACCGCCGTCGCCGCCGGCCGTCAGGCGCAGCGCCGTCGCGGGCCTTGTCGTCCTCGCCAACGGCGGGCCGCCCCGCGCGCAGGCGCGCCCCGCGATGCTCCGCGACGCGCCCCCGCCGCCGGCGGCCTCACCCCGGCCCTCCGCGTCGCTGCCGGACATCCGCGTCGGCGAGGCGACGATCGGCCGCGAGCGCCTCGCCGATGTCGAGCGGGAGCCCGGCGGGCCGCGGCGATCGCTGCCCGAGATCCGGGTGGGCATGGCGCGGGTGGGCCACGAGACCCTGGCGGCGATCGAGGCCGAGCTGCAGCGGCCGGCGCGCCCCGGATCGATGCCCGATGCGCTGCGCCTCGAGCTGGTGAGCATCAGCCGCGAGAGCCTGCTGGAGATCACGGCCGAGGAGGCGCGCCAGGCGACCGCGGGGCCGCGGCCGTCCATGCCGCTGGTGCGCCCCGAGCGCCTCACCCGCCCCTGGGTGGAGGCGCCCGAGGACGCGAGGCGCATGGCCGAGGCCGAGAAGCGCGCCCGCAAAACCGCGCCCCCGGAGCTGGACCTCGAGCTCGTCGAGCCCGATAGCGAGGTCATCGACGCGGCGCCCGCCGGGCGGCGCGCTCGCTCGGGCTGAGGCTCGAACGGCGCCCCGGGCATGGGGGCGTCACGCTCCCTCCTCGGACAGCGCTGGACGAGCGCAGCTTCGTCCTCCGCATCGACCGGTCCCACCGTCTATGACCGGTCCCACCGTCCATCGCGGCCTCACGCGGGCCCGCACCACGACTCGAGCGCGCCTCTCAGATCGGCGAGGCGCGTCGCCCGTCGCGCGGCGTCGGTCGCCCACGCGATGTGCCCGTCCGGCCTCACCAGGACCGCATCGAGGGCGGCGAGGTCGCTCCCGGGCGCGGCCGTCGCGCGGACGACGTCGACGCGAACGCTCCACGCCGCGCCTGCCTCCCGGAGATCGGCCGCGCCGGCGAGGTCGAGCAGGACGAACCGGGCCGCGTGGAGCAGCTCGTACAGCCGCGCGGCGCCGCGGTCCGTGACGAGCGCGCGATCGGGCGCCCGCCTGCCGACCCAGGGGTGCGTCTCTGCGGTCTTGCCGGTGGGATACGCGACGTCGAGCGCGCTGATCAGCTCGGAGAGCCGCCGGTTGACAGGCTCCATGGCGAGCAGCTCGCTCATCATGTCACGGAGCGCCATCCCTGCCTTTGAGAAGTCGCCGAGCTTGGTCTGGATCTCCGTGTTGCGCCCCAGGGCCTCACCCACGGGGTGGCGCTCGTCATGATAGCTGTCCAGCAGGCCCGGGGGCGCCCAGCCGTTCACCTCGGCCGCGAGCTTCCAGCCGAGGTTCATCGCGTCTTGCAGCCCGACGTTGAGCCCCTGGCCGCCGGCGGGAAAGTGGATGTGCGCCGCGTCGCCCGCGAGCAGGACCCGCCCGCGCCGGTACCGCTCGGCGAGCCGCGTGGCATTGCCGAAGCGCGACAGCCAGCGCGGGTTGCGCATCCTGAAGTCCCTCCCGACGATCCGCTCGACGCTGCTCTGCAGCTCTTCGAGCGTGACCGGCTCGGACGTGCTCACGTGCGTCCGCTGGGGATCGAACACGACGAAGCGATAGACGCCCTCGTGATCGCCGGGCGGGAGCGGGGCCGCCAGCACGGAGCCGCGCGAGCAGGTGTGCCTGAACGGCCTGGGAGGATCGTCGAGCTCCACATCGCCCAGGAAGGCGGTCACCGTCGTCTCCGTGCCCGGAAAGCCGATGCCGATCGAGCGTCGCACGGCGCTCCTCGCTCCGTCGCAACCGACCACGTACCGCGCGCGCTCCTCGGCCTGGCCCTCAGGCCCCTCGACCCGCAGCGCTACCTCGCCTTCCCGCTCCTCGACCGCGACGACCGAACTACCGCGCTGGATCTCGACGCCCAGCTCGCGGGCCCGCTCCTCCAGGAGCGCCTCTGTCTGGGTCTGGGCCAGCCACAGCGTGTACGGGTGAGGCGTGTCGAGGCGCGAGAAGTCGAGCGGGGTGTCGAGCCACGCGAAATGCCCCGTCGGCATGGGCGCTCCCCGGCGCCGGAAGCGGTCCAGGATGCCGCGCTGATCGAGGATCTCCAGGCTCCTCGGGTGCACCGTGAGCGCGCGCGACTGCTCCGTGCGCGTCCGCCGCTGCTCCAGCACGCGGACCCGGACCTTCGCGAGCGCGAGCTCCGACGCCAGCAGCATCCCGACCGGGCCGCCGCCGACCACCACGACGTCATTTTGCATCGTCATTGAAACCTCCGCATCCCTGACTCTAACATCGTTAGAGTAAATCTAACAGTGTTAGAGTCAAGGCCGTGGTTCGCCTTCCGGGCGCGAACAGGGGAAGAACCAGCGATGCGACTACGACGTGAGCAGGTCATCGCGACGGCGCTGCGTCTCCTGGACGAGGTCGGGCTCGATGCGCTGACGATGCGCCGGCTCGGGCAGGAGCTGAACGTTCAGGCGGCGACGCTCTACTGGCACATCAAGAACAAGGAGGAGCTGCTCGACGCGATGGCGGAGGCCATGCTGGCGGATTGCGCGGCCGGGGTGCCGGAGGAGCTCTCGGGGATGGAGCGCGCGGCCGGCGTGGCCGAGCGGCTCCGCCGGGCGCTCCTCGCGCACCGCGACGGGGCGCGGGTCTTCGCGGGGACGTACGTCGCGCAGGACAACACGCTGCGGGTCTCGGACGCGCTGGTCGGCGCGCTCAGGGACGGCGGGCTCTCACCGCGCGCCGCCGCGTGGGGGTGCTGGTCGATCGTCTATTACGTGATCGGCTTCACCCTCGAGGAGCAGGCCCTGGAGGTACGCCCGGGGACGGACCCTGCCAAGGCCGATGCAGAGCGCTTTCGCGAGACGGTGGAGCGAGGAGCGTACCCGCACCTCGCGGCGGCGCTGCCGCACCTCGTGAGCACCGATCACGACGCGCGGTTCCGGTACGGGCTTCGGCTCATCCTCAGGGGACTGGAGGCCGAGCTCGAAGGGGCGCCGCGAGCAAAGGCGTCCGGGAGCTCGACGAGCGCCGGCGCCGGCGACAAGCGGCGGGCGTCCCGCCGGAGCGGCTGACCCCCGGCGAGGATTGCCGCCGCGCTGGCGACGAGCGCCTTCGGCCGGGCCGTGGCGAACCTCACCAGCAGCGCCGTGTACAGCTCGGCCCGTTCCTCGGCGGCCTTCGCCCCCGCATGGATCTCCGCGACGATGTCCCGCAGCGCCGCCGCCGTCGCGTTGCGCGCGAGCGGAGCGAACACCAGCCAGAGCACGCTGCCGCGCGCCCGGAGCTCGGCGACGGTGCGCTGGTAGACGGCGTCGATCCGGAAGTGCGCGCCGCTGAACGGCCGCCCCGGCCAGGCGATCGATGAGGTGGTCCTCGGGGACGAGGGCGCGCACCAGGTCCTCGGGGCGCCTCCGGGCGAGGTGGCGCAAGGTGATGTCGGCATCTCCCATGCAGGGCGCTCATGGCAGATCGCGTACCAGGAATTCGAGAGGCAGAAATCAGGGGAGTCCGGGGTGTGGCGTGCGCTCGCGAAGGTGGCGGCGCCATGGCGGGTGGCGGCCTCGCGCACCGCGGGGCTCGGGCAGCCCCGGCGGCGGCTCGCCTGACGCGGCACGGGGGACGAG
Organism: Sorangium sp. So ce1128; assembly: GCA_051717205.1. Lineage (GTDB taxonomy): Bacteria > Myxococcota_A > Polyangia > Polyangiales > Polyangiaceae > Sorangium. The sequence goes on along the minus strand of CP181432.1, from coordinate 9,394,454 downwards.
CCCTGGGCGAACATGCCACCGTGCACCGCCGTTCGAGGCGCATGCGGATGCGATGGGTGCCGAGACGGGGCTCTCGCCCGTCGAGACTGGCGCTGCTGAAGGGCGCAAGCGCTTCGTGAACACCGACTGCTGCTCCTGGGAAGCAGTCGAGGCGCTGCGCGGCCAGCTGCCGAACGAGCGGTTCGACCGCCTGCTCCAAGAAACGCGCCGGGCGACGAACCCGGAGCGGTTGACCGGCGCGAAATGGCTGCTCGGCGTCACGCTCTTCCTCGTGGGGAGCCTGTTCCTTCCCCTCGCCACGAACTCGCTGCTGTATTCGCTTCACGTCATCTTCACGCCCTTCCTCCTGTGGGCCGCGCTGCGCCAGGCGCCCGGCGCGAGGCGAGGCCTCATCGCGATCTGGGCCTTCGTCGGCGTGGCGATCTACTTCCACGACGGGTTCCTGACCTACCAGGCGCTCCACGGATACCGCTGGCTGGCCCTGCTCTTGCCGCTCGCGGCGGCGTTCCTCATGTCCCTCGTCAACCTGAGCGCCGATCGCCTCCAGCACATCCCGTTCGAGTACATCCTCCTCTTCACCGCCCTCGTCGGCATCGTCGCCAGCTTCCTGGCGCTCGTGACAACGGGCTCCGGAGCGATGATCCTCGGAGGCAGCCTCTGGTCGTCCTGGGACCAGCTCGTCCTCTCGGCCGGCGCCGGGGCAGCTGCCCGGTTCTGCATCGTCCTCGGGCTCACCTCGGGCAGCCTGCTCGCGGCGGTGATCACCGAGGCGCTGACGGTGGTGTTCACCGGGATCGCGGGGCTCCTGTTCCTCCGGGAGTCGATCAGCCCGGCGCAGCGCCTCGGGATGCTCATCATCCTGTCGGCCATCGTCCTCATCAACCTGTCGAACCGGAGCCCGCAGCCCGGCGAGCCGGGATAGCCATCGACGTTGCCCGTCGAGCGTCGCGGGGCGAGCTTGCTACCCCATGACTCGAGCCCTCACGTCGTGTCGTACCTGTCGTGATGACGGACCCACGACATCGAGAATGAGAGCGCGGACTCGTCTCGGCCCAGGGGCGTGAGATCGAGATAGTTGTAGGTGCCGATCAGGACGTCGAGGCCGCGCGCGTAGGTCGAGTAGGTGTGAAAGACCTCGTCGCCCTCGCGGGCGAAGACGCTCACCCCTGGCGCCTCGGGATGGGGGAAGCTCCCCTTCTGGTAGTTGTATTCGATGTCGCCTCGAGCGCGCGCCTCCTCCGGGAACGACACGCCGTAGTCGAAGTTGAAGTCCGTCTCGTTCGAGGAGACCCACGGAAACGTCCAGCCCATGCGCGACTTGAACGCCTCGATCTTGGCGAAAGGTGCGCGGGATACGGCGCAGTACGCCGTGTCGCGGGCCGCGAGGTGGACGTGGCCGCCCTGGATGTTGTCGACAACGTACGAGCAGCTCTTGCAGCCCTGGTCCCAGCTCGGATCGAACATGAAGTGGTAGACGATGAGCTGCCGGCGGGCGCCGAAGAGGTCGCGCAGCGTCACCTTGCCCGAAGGGCCGTCGAACACGTACGCCTTCTCGACCTTCACCCACGGCAGCTCGCGGCGCGCGGCGCTCAGCGCGTCGCGCCGCCGGTCGTGCTCCTTCTCTCGCTCCAGCAGCGCGAGGCGGGCCGCCAGCCACTCCTCCCTCGAGACGACCCTCGGGCGGCTCATCGGCTCCCTCCCTTCGAGGCGCGCGCGCCGGCGAGCTTGCCGCTCCGGAGCTTCTTGACGACGACCGCGGTCACGGCGCCAGCTGATACCGCCTTGGCGAGGACCAATCCGAGAGACGCGAGACATGCGGGACACATGGGATTACGCTCCTCCTGCCGGCGGTGCGCGCGGCGCTCCGCCGCCGACTCGGAGACGTGACCACGTCGCCTGCGGCCGCGACAGCAACATCGATGTCGCGATCGGTTGGCGCGCGCCGCCCGGCGTGAGATGTTACGGCGATGGACGCGGCCGTCGAAGTCCCCGTCGAGCTCGGCGCGCTGGCGGCCCGAGCGCTCGCGGCGGGGGACGCGCTCGGCGCGCTGAGGGTGGCCGGCCCGTTCGGCGGTCCGCACGCGCTCGCGCTCCGCGGGATCGCGCTCGCGCAGATGGGCGCCTACGCGGAGGCCAGGGCCGCGCTGGAGCGCGCCGCGCTGGCGTTCGCGGCGACAGGCGCGGAGCGCGCGCGGGCGCGCGCGAGCGCGGCCCTCGGGGAGATCGCGCTCGCGCAGCGGGAGCTCGGGGAGGCACAGCGTGCGCTCGTCGAGGCCGGCGATGCCCTCGAGCGCGCCGGCGATCTCACGAACGCCGCGTGGGCCCGCCTCGGCGCGGCGCGCGCCGCGCTCCTCGAAGGTCGCGTCGCCGAGGCGGAGCGGGCGCTCGCGGCCGCCGAGGCCACGGTCACGGGCGACGCGCCGGTGTTCACCAGGGCCGCGCTGGCGCTGGCGCGGGCCGAGCTGCACGCGCGGCTCGTGCGGGCGTCCTCGGCGCGGCGCGCCGCGGAGCAGGCGGCGGCGTGGGCGCGGGCGAGCGGGCACCCGCAGCTCATCGCCGAGACGGAGCGCTTCCTCCGCGCGCACGACGAGCCGGTGGCGCGCGTCATCCGCGGGGGCCGCGAGGAGCTCGCGCGCCTCGCCGACGTCGAGGCCCTTGTCGCGGAGGCCGAGGGGCGCGTCGTCGTGGACTCGCTCCGGCGTCGCGTCCTCGACGGCGGCGCCCCGCGCGCCGACCTGTCGCGCCGTCCGGTCCTTTTCGCCATGCTCGAGGCGCTCGCGCGCGCCCACCCGGCCGCTATCGCGAGCCCCGAGCTCGCGCGCGCGGCGTTCGGCGTGCGCACCATCAACGAGTCTCACCGGCGGCGGCTGCGCGTCGAGGTGGGGCGCCTGCGCGCCGCGCTCGGCGGCGCCGGGGTCGTGAGGGCGCTCGGGAACGCCTACCGCTGGGAGCTCGGCAGAGGGGTGGAGCTGGTCCTGCTCGCGCCGCTCGATCCGGGCAATGCCGGCGCCATCTGCGCGCTCCTGGCCGACGGCGCCGCGTGGAGCGCTCCGGCGATCGGCGCCGCCCTCTGCAAGAGCACACGCACGGTGCAGCGCGCGCTCTCGGCGCTTGTGCTCGCGCGCGCGGTCGAGGTCACCGGCAGCGGCCCCTCGCGGCGCTACGCGAGGCCCCGAGCGGCGCTGTCGATCGCGTCACAGATGTTGCTGCTAGGGCTCGCGCTCCCGGGCTAACGGGGCGGAGCGAGGGAGGTTCTGGACCATGAAGGCACGGCAGGCCGAGATCATCGCGGAGCGCACGTTCGACGGGGTGGACTCGATCCACGGGGTTGCGTTCGACGGGCAGGCGGTGTGGTTTGCGCACGGAGATGGCGGAGACCTCCTTTCCACGGAGCCGGAGACGGGCCGGGTGCTGCGTCGGCTGAAGGCCCCGGCCAACGCTGGGGTGGCGTTCGACGGGCGCCATCTGTGGGTCGTCGGGGGCGGCAAGATCCGCAAGATCGACCCCGGGACCGGGGCCGTGCTGGGGGAGGTCCCGGACTTCGATGCGACGCCCGTGACCGGGCTCGCGTGGGCCGATGGCGCGCTCTACGCGGGCGTTTACCGGCAGAAGAAGATCCTCAAGATCGATCCCGAGCGCGGGACCGTCCTCCGCACGCTCGTCTCCGACAGGTTCGTCACCGGCGTCACGTGGGCGGACGGCGACCTCTGGCACGGCGTGATGCGCGACGAGGACGGCGCGCCGTCGGAGCTCCGCCGCGTCGACGCGCAGCGCGGCGAGGTCCTGGACCGGCTCGCGCTGCCGGAGGGCGTGAGGGTCTCCGGCGTCGAGGCGGACGCGAGCGGCCGCCTGTGGTGCGGCGATCCGGCGACGGGCAAGCTTCGCGCGGTGAGGAAGCCCAGGACGGCAGCCTGATCACGCAGGGGCGGGGAAGGGAGGAGCTCGGCGCAGCGCCATTCCCTCGTCAGCGAGGGCTGCACTGCACGACGCAGATGGCCGAGGCGCCCTTCGCGCGCGCGCTCGACTCGCACGCTCGCTTCGCTTGCTGCGACGCGAGGAAGCGGTCCTTCCCTCCGCCATTGCCGAACACCATCTGATAGTTGCAGGCGCCCGCGAAGCCGCAGACGCGCACGGACGCGCTCGCCGTACACCACCACGACGCCCCGCCCGCCGCGCTCCCGTTGCTGGGGCCTCCGTTCGCGGGCGCTCTTGCTTCGCCCGTCTCGTCATCGCCGGCGGGCGACGGGGCATCGCCGCTAGGCGGGTCAGCGGCCGCCACCTCATCGGCTTCCAGGTCGGGACGCAGCGGGGTGCTTGTCGGCAGGGGCGGCGCGGGCGCGGCGCTGGCAGCGGTCGACACGTCGAAGGGCGCGGGCTCGACGACGGCCTGCTCCGGCGTCGCGCTCGCCACGAAGTACGCCACGCCGCCGAGCACGACGAGGGCGCCCATGCCGAGCGCGAACAGCCCGCCCACGACCGCGAGCACGATCACGAGCGGCGCTACGCCCGGCTTCGGACGCGGCGGCGGGGGCGGAGGAGGGTAGTGGAACGGTGGCTGGGGAGGGTAGTGATACGGCGGCTGGGGACGGTGCTGAGGATGCCCGGGACCGAACATCCCGCAGTGGTAGCGCAGCAGAGCCGCCCGCGCAGCGGAGCCGTCCGCGCAGCGTGAGACAACCCTCATGCTGCAGCGAACGACGGATCTCGCGACGAACGAGCTCGCTCGCACGCCGGCCTGCCCTGAGCTCGCGGGCGACGCGCACGCCGGCCCTCCGGGGGGCGCCGGACCTCCGGGGCGGTGGATGCGACGCGCCCGACTTCATGCGCAGCGCGGGGTTCCGCCGTGACGACCGCCATCGCCGTGCGACGCACACGCTCGTTGCCACACACCCTGACCGACATGCGTCCGTGTACGACCACCTGAGTGCACGGGCGTAGCCATCGGGCCTCCTCGAGATCCGGCGCCTGGCTGCGTTTCGCGCGGAGGTCGCGACGGCGATGGGGAGGATCTCGAGAGGCCGTTTGACTGGGGCTGTGAGGCATTGGCCTTCAGGAACGCGAGATAGGTGCCGAGGAGCCTGTCCCGGTTCGATGCCAGGGTATCGGCGGGCGGCGCCGCCGCGTCGGCGTCCTTCCAGGTGTCGCTCGCGTCCGCGCCGCCGTCATCGGGCGGATGCGTGGAGCTGCCTCCGCTGCCGCCGCTGCTGCTGTTGCCGCCGCCCGTCGTGGTGCTGGCGGGCGAGGAGCAGGCCGAGAGGAGGACCGCGCAAGAGAGCGCGAGGAGCGAGGCACGCGGCGGGATCACGGCGCGCCGCCCCGGCCTGCTCTTCACCGCCTTGCCCCGCCGCCCGCCCCCGGGCAGGCTTCGCCCATGGGCCAGCCCGCCGAGAAGCAGCGCCGCGCCACGTACGCCGACCTCGAGGCCGTCCCGCCGAACAAGGTGGCGGAGCTCGTCCGCGGCACCCTGCACGTGTTCCCCCGGCCGGCGCCGCGGCACGCGAACACCGAGGGCGCTCTGCAAGGAGAGCTCTTCGGCCCCTTCCATCGCGGTCGCGGCGGTCCGGGCGGCTGGTGGATCCTCCCGGAGCCCGAGCTCCATTTCCCCGATCCCGAGGCGCACGGCGAGATCGACGCGCTCGTGCCCGACCTCGGCGGCTGGCGCCGCGAGCGCATGCCCGAGCTGCCCAAGACGGCCTACTTCGCGCTCGCTCCGGACTGGATCTGTGAGGTCCTAAGCCCCTCGACGGAACACCTCGACCGCAACGAGAAGATGCCGATCTACGCGCGCGAGGGCGTTCGGCACGCGTGGCTGGTCGATCCGATCCAGCGGACGCTCGAGGCCTATGTGCTCGGTGCGGATCGTCGCTGGGGGGCCGCGGTGGTCCACCGCGACACTGCGCGCGTCCGGGTCGAGCCCTTCGACGCCATCGAGCTCGACCTCTCGGTGCTCTGGGCGTAGCAGGCCGCCGCGCTGGCGAGGGCAGCGGTGACGAGCTGTGCCTCGAGCTGCCCGAACACGAGGGCGCCGTGATCGTGGCCCACGACATCTTCGAGATGCCGATGGAGGAGGTAGCGTCGCTTTTGGTGGCGGCGAGCACCTCTGTCGTCACCTCTCGCGCCTCCGCGCCTCACTCCCTTGCGGCTCGTCGAGCTGGCGGATCCTGGACTCCCTCGGCTCGGGGCCGAGCACCTGGCTCGGCTCGTAGATCGCTCTGTGCCCGCGCGGGACCCGGCGGACCGCTCAGCGGCGCGCCCATTGACCGCGGCCCTCGCCGGCGCGAGTTATCCATCATGAACGAGCCAACGTACGAGCTGTATTACTGGCCGGGCATTCAGGGACGCGGCGAATTCGTGCGCCTCGCGCTCGAGGACGCCGGCGCTCCTTATGTCGATGTCGCCCGCCTGCCCGCGGCGAAGCACGGCGGCGTCGCCGCCATGCAGAAGCTCATGAAGAGCCACGCGCTCGCGCTCGAGCCCTTCGCGCCGCCGTTCCTCCGCTCCGGCGACCTCGTGATCGCACAGGTGGCCAACATCCTCTTCTACCTCGGCCCGCGCCTCGGCCTCGCGCCAGACGACGAGGCGAGCAGGCTCGGCGCCCATCAGCTCCAGCTCACCATCACCGATCTGGTCGCCGAGGTGCACGACACGCATCACCCCATCTCCATCGAGCTCTATTACGAGGACCAGAAGCCCGAGGCCCTCCGCCGCAGCCAGGCCTTCCTCGCCGAGCGCATGCCCAAGTTCCTCGGCTATTTCGAGCGCGTCCTTGATCGCCACGGCGGCCGTCACCTCCTGGGAGGCGCGATGTCCTACGTGGATCTCTCGATGTTCCAGATCATCGAGGGCCTCCGCTACGCGTTCCCGCGCGCCATGGCCGCCTTCGCGCCCAGGATCCCCAAGCTCGTCGCGCTGCACGACCGCGTGGCCGAGCGCCCGCGGATCGCGGCCTACCTGGCCTCGGATCGGCGGATACCCTTCAACGAAGACGGCATCTTCCGGCACTATCCGGAGCTCGATCCGGCGCCGTCGAAGAGACGATGAATCCGGCACGCTCCGCCTGAAGGACGTCACGCCCGAGGCGCCGTGACCCGACCGAGGTTGGGGGAACCAAGCCACGGCCTTTGGCTCCGCGTGCTCCAGCGCATTGTGCGGCTGCCGGAGGTGACGGAGATGCGGGCGGGGGCGGTGCGCGGGAGGCTTTCGGCTGGATGCGCAGGGGCGCAGCGCGCCGGCGGCGGGGCGCAGCGCCCCGCGAGGGCCTACTCGTGGACGGCGGCGTAGCGGCCGCTGGGCGTGACGATGACGTGGGCCTTGAGCGGGACTTCCAGCTCCGAGGCGAGGTGGCGCAGCTCCAGGGTCATCTCTTCGTCGTCGCGGGTCGGCGTCGGGTCGCCGCTGGGGTGGTTATGGGCCAGCACGAAGCTCTGGGCGGCCATGTCCAGCGCGGTGCGCAGGATGGTGGCGCGGCCGACGTAGAGGCCGTCGTCGACGCCGCGGGCGAGGAGGCGGGTCTCGCGGACGCGGCCGTGGCTGTCGAGCGCCGCGATCCAGAGCTCCTCGTGGCCGAGGGAAGCGAGCCTCGGGCCGAAGTAACGCGCGACGCGGGCGGCGTCGGTGAGGAGCGCTCCTCGGCGCACGCGGGCGGCGTCGTAGCGGCGGCCGAGCTTGAAGGCGGCGGCGAGTCGGGTCGCGAACCGCGGAGCCGTAGAGCTGGATTTCCTCCGACCCTTTCATAACGTCGTCGAAGCTACCCACTCCGGGCACATCGCCCAGCAGGTCTATGGCGCCAATATCCGTGCTCAGCGTGAAGTTGAGCCCGCTCCATAACGTCTGTTCATCCCAGAAGAAGGGCAACTCGGGAGGAAATCCGCGAAGCGTGGGATGGAACGGGGCCAGGGCCTGAGGAATCCCCTCATTTTGCAGCCCTTTTCAGCGGGGAAATTGAACAGGGAGGCGGGGAGACAGGGAGTATTTTGTAGATTTCCCTCCCCGCCTCCCCGCCTCCCTGTGAATTTTCCGAAGAATTTGGGCTCTTCGTGAGAACTCGGGCCGAATGATTTGGGTAAGTTGAGCTGAGAACACCTCCGGCGCGACGAATTCTTGCTCAGAACGAGAAAGCCGAGCCGACGTTCGGAATGACGATCGTCGACGACGTCGAGTACATAAACGGTGCGCTGACCCATCGACTCCGCGGCATTGCGGTGGTCCCTTCGTATTCACGGCAAAGCGAATCGAGGAGACCAGGATGGGTCAGCGCACGCGCATTCTAACAGAGATTCTGGGGTTCAACGGCTGGAAAGTGCGAGAGGCTTACTTCGAGGATGCGCAGCGCACCCGCTTCGAGCCGGTCGCTGGCTACGGCGCGCTTCCCGAGACGCGGCTGGTGCTGCGGGTCGAGCGCCGGTGGGCGCCGCGCTGCAGCCAGTGCGGGACGATCTGCCGGGCGGCCGCACACGAGCGGCTGCCGGTTCGGCGTTGGCGGGACCTGCCGTGGGCGGGTCGGCCCACCGTCCTCGAAGCCGAGCTCATCCGCGTCAAGTGCACGCGATGCAAGGGGGCTCCCGTAGAAATGCTGCCTTGGGCCGAACCTCATCAACGCCAGACCAAACGGCTTCAACAGCAAGTTGCACTCGAAGCGGCAAGTATGCCCGTGATGCATGTAGCTGTGCTGCATGGGCTGGACTGGCACACGGTACGCCGCGCGGAGGGCGAGGCGCTCGCCCGCTGGGACGCTACGCGTCCCGAAGTGGCACTTCGGCACGTGGGCGTCGATGAGAAGTGGCTTGGCCGTCGCCACAGACTCGACTATGAGTTCGTGACGATTGTTAGCAACCTAGAGACCGGCGAGCCACTGTGGATAGGTCCCCATCGACGCGAAGAAACCCTGCGTACCTGGCTCGATACCCTATCGCCTGACCAGAAAGCGAATATCGTTCTATTCGCGATGGATATGCATCGTCCTTTTCTGAACGCGGTCCAGAGCGACCCTCAGCTGAAGCACGCCGTCGTCGTTCACGACCCGTTCCACATCATGAAACGTGCAGGAGAGGCAGTCACAGAGGTCCGCAAAGAAACGTTCTTTCGTGCGGGGCGCGAGATGCGCGGCATAGGAAGGGGAACACGCTGGTTGGTTCTGCGCGCCTGGGAGCGCTGCACGCCGGCGCAGCAGGGTGAGCTTCGTATCCTCTTGTCGTACAACCGGACGCTGGCACGGGCCTACCAAATCAAGGAAGAGCTCCGCGAGACGCTTCACGCCCCGGATCGTGCCTCAATGGAAGCGGGACTCCGTCATCTGCTCCGCCGTACGCAGTTACGCGGCTGCAAGGCGCTTCGAAGGCTCCACGACTCACTCGTCGACCACTGGGAGCAGATCGTGGCGCTGGGTGACCACCATCCCGCAACCGGGCGGACCGAGGCGTTGAACAACAACTGGGAGACCTTGGTGCGCCGAGCTCGCGGCTATCGCAATCACGACTACCTGCTGCTCAAGCTCCGCTTCATGGTCGCGAACCCAGTCCGAACGTCGACCGGCACGGCGCGATTCCTGGCCCTTGGAATGCAGGCTCCCCTACGTGCTGCCGCATGAAAACGCCGGCCCGGATTTCGACGAAGAGCCAGAATTTGAGGGGATGCCTCAGGGCCAGGGCGCGTGCGAGGCACCGCAAGTTCTCGCGATCGCGCGAGTAGCACATATCGATGTCGTTCGTCGTGCGGCTCGAGCCTTGAATTACCAGCGCGAGCCCGCCGATGATCACGAAATCGACATGCTCACCGACGAGCGCTTCAACGACGCGCCGAAAGTCGGTGACCATGGGCTGCCTTCGCTTCCTCGATGAACTCCAGTGCCTTCCGCATGCGCTCGACTCTCTCGGTGGGAGTCAAGCGCAGGTTCTCGGCGATGAGCGATGCATCAACGCCAGAGGGGACTCGTTCGAGTATCCGCTGATCCCAGCTCTTCTCGGCGTCGGAGGGTTCAGCCCCTGTTCGTTCGGCTTGGCGATCATGCATCGGCGTCGGGCTCCTGACCCACTGTACCACGGTGGTGATCCCCGACGATAGCGAGCGAGCATCGCTCCCGAGGTCGGCCGGCTGTCATCGCCCTGAGCGCGTACGCCCGTCGCAGTCCTCCCGCCTTGGACGTCGCAGCGGCCGGGTGGCTCCCACCGCCCGACCTCGCGAGCGCCTTTCTCGCGCGCCATCCAGGTCGAGGTCGCGCGTCGGGCGCACGATGCCGGGCCCCCGGTGCGGACGCCGGCGCGCCGGCGGTCGCCGGACGCGATGCGTGAGTGCGGGTCGACCCTCGATGCGGTGCCCTGGGTTGGGCCCCGCGATGGCGCCATGTGCTCCAGCGCCTCGTGCCGCTGCCTGAGGCTTACGGAGCTGCCGGCCGGGGCGATGCGCGGGAGGCTTTCGGCTGGATGCGCAGGGGCGCAGCGCGCCGCCGCAGGGGCGCAGGGGCGCTGCGCCCCGCGAGGGCCTACTCGTGGACGGCGGCGTAGCGGCCGCTGGGCGTGACGATGACGTGGGCGGTGAGCGGGACGTTGAGCTCCGAGGCGAGGTGGTGCAGCTCCAGGGTCATCGCTTCATCCTCGCGGGTCGGCGTCGGGTCGCCGCTCGGGTGGTTATGGGCCAGGACGAAGCTGTGGGCGGCCATGTCCAGCGCCGTGCGCAGGACGGTTGAGCGGCCGACGTAGAGGGCGTCGTTGGAACCGCGGGCGAGCAGGCGCGTCTCGCGGACGCGGCCGTGGGTGTCGAGCGCGGCGATCCAGAGCTCCTCGTGGACCAGGGAGGCGAGCCTCGGGCCGAAGTACCGCGCCACGCGGGCGGCGTCGGTGAGGAGCGCGCCCCGGCGTGCGCGGGCGGCGTGGTAGCGGCGGCCGACCTCGAAGGCGGCGGCGAGCCGGGTCGCGTCGAACAGCGCGATCTGGGTGCGCTCGGCAAGCGCCGCGGGCGAGAGGCGGCCGAGCGAGGGGAGAGCGGTCGTGCCGAGGAGGCGCGGCCCGACGCCGGGCAGGCCGAGCACCACCTCGACGAGGGCGGCCTCGGTCGCGATCGGCAGCTCGGCCGCCGTCTCGGCGGGGGCGTCGACGGGGGCGCGGCTCATCGGGCTCATCGGGGCCACCTCCGAGAGCGGGTGAGGGCGCGGGCGAAGAGGAGATCAAGCGCAGCCGGCCGCGCAAGCGTCCCGCCGGCACCTAACAGCCAGACCCCGGTGTCCGCACCTCGACAGCCCGCGGCCAACCGCGCGCTTCTCCACTTGGCTCATCGTCCGCGCGTGCTTTGCTGCGGCTTCGAACGCCGTCCCGTGTGGAGGAGAACTCGGCAAGCTGCGGCTACCTGAACAGCCCCGCCGCTGATCGGCCGGGCCGTTGCAGGGCACTCCTTCGCTTCGGAGGGGTAGGGCATCGAGGGCCCGCTCGCGCCTTCGTCCGGTGTAGAGACCGCACGGTCCTGCGCTGGCCTCCTTGACAAGGTGGGGCAGCCGTCGGATACGCTACCTTTCCACGATGCGTGGGGGCGGCACGTGGGGGTGGGGTCGGAGTTCAAGGCGCTCCACGCGGAAGCGGCGGTCAGCGGTCGAGAGGGCTGATCACGCCGAGAGGGCCGCGGCCGACGATGTGGGTGTAGATCGTCGTGGTCCGCACATCCTTGTGGCCGAGCAATGGCTGAATCGTCCGGATGTCGGTGCCCGCCTCGAGCAGGTGGATCGCGAAGATGTGGCGGAGAGTATGGCATGTCGCGCGCCTGGTGAGCCCTGCCGCGCGTCCGGCATCGTGCATGGCCCTTTGCGCCGCCGATTCGTGCAGGTGGTAGAGGACCTGTCGACCAGTCGCTGGATCGGTGCAAGGGCGAGAGGCGGGGAAGAGGTACTGCCAGGCGAGCCTCGTGGCTGCTCCTGGCATTTTCGCTCGCAGAGCGTGGGGCAGGTCGACCTCGCCGCGCAGGGCGGGCGCGAGTTGCGGCGGCCGGCGGATATTTCGGCCGCACTTCGGTCGCTCGAGGCAATCAATTACAGGCATGCATCTTGCGTCGCGGTACTCCGTCGCCATCCGAAGCCTATCAACGGGAATACGTAGTTATGCAGCGGCGACCTATCTCCGGAGATTTGCAGATAGCCTGCGGAAGATCGCGACCTATCCGCGGGAATACGAAGATATGCTACGGGGGGCGCGATTCATCCGCGAGAGTACGGTGATCAGGCACCACGGTTCGCAGCCTACATGCGAAAACGCGAAGATATGTCGCGCAGCACAGCTGATTGCGACGTTGGGCAGACACGTGATGCAGGACATTGTTATCCACGCATATGCTGTCCGGGCCACGAAGTTCACGAAATGACTACGAATACAGGTCAAGATCATGCCTGATCCCATTCGTTTGTTCTTCAGCTACTCGCACAAGGATGAACAGCTGCGCGACGAACTGGAAGCGCACCTTTCCGTTCTTAGGCACCAGGGAATCATCAGCGGCTGGCACGACAGACGGATCTCGCCCGGTGCGAGTTGGTCGGAAGAGATTAACGCGAATCTAGAGGCTTCCCATATCATCCTGATGCTTGTCAGCGCCGACTTCTTGGCGTCGGAGTATTGCTATAAGATCGAGATGCTGCAAGCCCTCAGAAAGCATGACACGAAGAAGGCAAGAGCGATCCCCGTCATCATCAGGCCCGTCGACTGGTCCGGTACTCCGCTTGCAGAGTTGCAGGCGGTGCCGCGAGACGCGAGACCCGTAACTTCATGGGCAAACCGTGATGATGCATGGGTTGACGTCTGCAGGAAGATCCGTGAGGTGTGTGAGGAACTGCGAAATTTCGCCGCTGAGGAGTCTCCGCTGGAGCCTCCAGTCGTGGCGCCCGCGCCGACTCCAATTCTTCCTGTCAAAGAACCCCTACGAACAATTCTCCAGCGGTTCCTGCACACATGGGACGCATGGTACTTTAATGCACCGCGCATCTGCAACTGGGGCTCGCGGCAGTCCGGGTTCGAACGGTTGGCAGATTTTACTATAGCCCAGATCGACGAGGAACTGCGCAGCATGGTCTCTGATGGTCTCGCCAAGACGCGCATTATCGACCGAGGCGTTACGGTCTACAAACTGCGATCGTGAACGCACGGAATGCTGCCCAACAAGGCGGTGCAGCTCAACGGTGCGCCTGTGCTGGCCTGGGGTCGGCACAGCGCCCCGCGGCTGACCGCCATGCCATTGGGCAGTTTTCCTACCCGGCCGTCACGGTCTTTGCTCTCCAGCATCGAGCGGCACGTGACGCGGGTCGTCCAGAGAGGTAGTCACACGGATGCCTTCCGATCGATCGAAACAGCTCTTCATCTCTGGAAGCATCGTTGAAGATGGCTTCTATTATCCCTCGCGCAACCACACGAGACCGGCGGTCGACGCGAACGGGTTTCGTCACATTCCTATCGCCGGGTTGAGCGACACGGTGCAGTTCTTTCGAGTTCGCCTCGTCGAGCCGGAATCGGGCACGAGCTCCGAGCATGTCGTCCTTTCGGCTCACGATCCCCGGCTGGCCGATACCACCATCATATCGCTCGATGCGGCGCTTCGGTCGCATGCGCCCGGCGGTGTGCTGTCCTTCACCCTCGAGGACCGAGCTGGATGGGCTCGCGCCCTGGCAGAGTCGCCGGGCCCCCTGGCCGCCGCCGCGGTTGCCATCGTCAAGGCGTCTTCGGGCTGGGACGAGTCCGATCCGATCGTGGTCGAGCTCGCCCGAGGCTCTTTCGACGTGAGATTGCGCCACGAAGGCGAGTCCTGGATCGTCAGCGTTTGGGAGCGCGAAAGGTGACAACAGCACGCAGAATTCGTGACGAACTGCCCAACAAGCGGCAGGTGCTGACGGTGCGCCGAGCCTTGCTGCGCTCGGCGCGGCGCCCCGCAGCACACCCGCAAGGCGTTCGGCGGGCGCTGGGCCCCGTGCCGGTGACATCCCGGAGTGTGAGTGACCCAGCGCGGCCAGCCGCCGCAAGTTCGGCCGCCGTAGGTCTACGGTCCTTCTCCGCGCTGGCACTTGTGCTCGCAGGCTCCGTCCGGTACCTGTAGTGAGATCCCGATGGCCATACCTCTCGAAATGTCCAAGCATCTCGACGCGTGGGTCGGCACGTTCCCCTCGGCCTGGTGGATCTACTTGAGACTCCGCATTCGCGGTTACCTGTCACCCGGAGCCTCCGGGGTGGCCGTGCGTCGAATTATTCGTGAAGCCATCAGCGAAGGAGAGCGCCCGCGCCGCGAGCACCTGGCCAGGCTGCGAGCCGAGGGATTGACGGCAAAACAGGCGGCACAGTTTCCCCCGCCGCCGGGTGCTTCTTGGAACACATTGGTGCCGCCCAGGCTTCTGGAAGAATATCTGCTCAGTTCGAAAGGTGAGGAGATGGCGAGGTGGTTGCCGGAGTCGAAGCAGTGATCGATATCCGTCTGCGAATCGGTCTGTCCCGACGTCTACGAAGTGGTTGCCGGCTCCCATATGCGCGTGCCGCCCAACGGTTACCCGCTGTAACCAACGGTACGGGCGACTTCGCTCGGGTGGGGCGCTGGTCATGAACCGGGCCGCCGAACGCGCGCCTGGTGCTGACGGTGCACCTGGGCCGCGTATGGCGCGGCCCGGCGCCCCGCAGCACACCCGCACTCGTCAGGCGGCGCTGCGGTCGGAGATGAGTATTCCCGCTCCAGAATCTGTGAACCGGAGGCTCGGTTGGCTCGTTTTCACCACAGTGGTACTGGGCTCCGTCGCCTGTGCGCTGTGGATGGGCGGGGGTCACAACCGGCCGCAGCCGGAGGAGCAGCGGGCTGGTCGCATGACGGAACAAACCGAACGAAGAGACGCCATGCCGCTCGAAGCCGACCCGAACCGGCCACACGGCACCTCTTCCTTTCACGTCTACAGGTCTGACGATCATGGCCTGTCTTGGAGCCTGGCCGGGAGAGGGCTTCCCACCAGAGGACGAATCCACGCCCTCGCCGTCCAGGAGACGACCGCATACGCCGGCTCCGATGATGGACTCTTTGTTTCCGCGGACGGCGGGCACAGTTGGGCGGGGCGTAACATTCAACCCGGTTCTGCGGTGCAGTGCTTCGCGGTTGCGGGACGCCGTCTCTTCGGAGGGACGAAAAGGGCGGGCGTATTCGTCACGGAAGACGCGGGCCAGTCCTGGCGTCCAATTTCCAACGGCCTGACCGACCGGAATGTACGATCCCTTGCGGTCCATGGTTCCGTCGTGTATGCTGGGACCGATTCCGAGGGCGTCTTCGTCCTCCCCGATGGCACCGAGGCCTGGGTTCCGTTCGGCCGCCTGTTGCCCGATGGATCGCAGGTCTTTGACCTGGCGAGCAAGGACACGTGGCTCTACGCCGCTTTGTACAGCAGGGGTCTCTATCGAGTTGCCGTCGACGGCGGGAGCTGGCGGAGAGTGGGAGACGTGAAGCCCCTCCGATTTCACGTGCATGGCGAATCCCTCCTCGCCGGTCACAACCCGGGAGGGGTGTACCGGTCCATTGACGAGGGACTGACGTGGCATCTCGCTGACGGCCTCACGGATCGTTCGCCGACCTGGGTTCTCGGTGACGCGGGCCCGAACATCCTCGTGGGAACGTCACCGGAGGGCGTCTCGATCAGCCATGACGCAGGGGCGAGTTGGAAACCGAGTGCCGCCGGGCTCCCGCAGGGTGCGGCGGTCGTCGCGCTCGCGGCCGACAAGAGCTATGTTCTCGCGGGGGTAGTGACTCAAGACGGCAGATAGACGAAGGGCATCCCGCAACGTCGCTGTTCGCGCCTGACGCGGCGCTGCACCTGACCGGCGGGGCACGACTTGTTTCCGGGACGTGCAGCCCACTTGGCCCCGCCGGCAGGTGAGCTTGGTCGTTAGCCATCATCAGGAGTATTCGTGTCGAAAGTTGATCTCAAGAGAGAACTGAAGCATCTCTACCAGGCATCCGCGAAGGAGGTGGTTCAGGTTGAAGTGCCAACTTTTCGGTTCCTCATGATCGACGGTGAGGGTGATCCCAACACATCACAAGAGTATGCCGAGGCAGTGGAAGCGCTGTTCTCCGTTTCCTACACGGCGAAGTTCATGGTGAAGAAGGGAGCGCAAGGAATTGACTATGCAGTCATGCCTCTCGAAGGCCTTTGGTGGTCGGATGACATGTCCGTCTTCACCTCCAGCGATAGGTCAAAGTGGAAATGGACGATGATGATCATGCAGCCTCATTTTGTGGAAGAGGCGGTGATTCGAGCGGCCATTGTGGAAGTGAAGCGAAAGAAATCACTTCCCGCAGTATGCGCGCTCAGATTGGAGAGCTTCTCCGAAGGACGATGTGCTCAGATACTTCACGTCGGTCCCTTTAGTGAAGAAGGTCCGACAATTCTGCGAGTCCATGATTTCATCGGTGCGCGCTCCGCTCTTGCCGGAAAGCACCACGAAGTGTATTTGAGCGACATACGTCGCGCCGATCCGAGCAAGTGGAAAACGATCATCCGCCAACCTATGGAATGATGGCGAACAACTCGTTCAAGCTGACACCACTTCGTGACGCGGCTCAAGCAAGCGTTCGGCCGCAGAAAACACACTCTCCCTCACCACCACCCGTCCTTGGAGGTTCTATGAAGCGAGTCACTGGTATTGGAGGCATCTTCTTCAAAGCCAAAGACGCTCCGGTGCTACAGGCTTGGTACAAGCGGCACCTCGGCATCGATGTCCAAGAATGGGGTGGCACGGCTTTTACCTGGACCGACGGTGAAGGTAAGCCGGTTGCCGGAACAACCGTCTGGTCCATTGGTTCGGCGCAAGGTGACCAATTTGCGCCCAGCACTGCAACTTTCATGGTCAATTACCGGGTTGAGGATCTCCACGTCCTCGTTAAAGTCTTGCGCGAAGAAGGCTGCAACGTTCTCGAGAAGATTGACGATTCCGAGTACGGGAAGTTTGCCTGGGTCATCGATCCAGAAGGAAACAAGGTAGAACTTTGGCAACCGCCTGCCGGCCAATGACCAGGGCAATCGGCCTCAGCACGAATCTGCGGCCTGACCCTTCGGTCAAGCCGACCCGCTCCGGGCTGCGCCCTCCGCGGGCGGCTAGGGGATTACCGACGCTCCCGAGAGCACCGAGACTTTTGTTGGAAGCGAGCTGCCTTCGACGTGTGTCTAGGCCACGAACCCTAGGGTCTAAATCGGCGACGACTCGGGCAGCGATCCTTGAGTCCGACGCGCTGCCCTGCGCTCTCGAATGAGAGAGCTGATCCTGCCTACGGAAAGGGTCACTACATGACGCAGATCAAAAAGGGCAATTCCGTCGTCACGTTCATCAATGTCTTCACGATGGAGGCGGTGAACCAACCGAGGGTCGTGGAACTGCTCACGCGCGTTCCCCCTCACCCGCCCCGCGTCTTCTCGGCCTTCTGCCGCCGCACCATCTCCGCGATCCAGACCGGCGCGAACGGCGGCGTGCAGCCCGGCGATGCCGGATAGTCCTTGAGCACCTCGAGCCGCTCGCCGATGGCCATTGCGCGGGCGCGCAACCCGGGGTTGCGGATGCCGATCTCGGCGAGGCAGTGGTTCATCGACCACTGCTTCGGGCCCGGCGCCGTCTTCATCTCCGCCTCGATCTGGTCGAGCAGCGCGGGGAGATCGAGGCCGTCCGGGCTCTTCACGACGCGGTCCGTCGTCAGGCTCCAGCCAGCGCGCCCGACCAGCTCGCTCGCGGAGTCCTTCCAGCGGACACGCAGCTCCTCGACGTGGCGCGACGCCTTCACCACGTTGACGATGAACCAGTCGAGCAGCTTGGGGTAGCCGATCTCCCGGACCATCGCGTCCAGCTCGTCCGCCGAGAAGGCCTTCGGCTTGAACACGAGCGTCGCCAGGAGGCGGGCGTCGGGGTCCCCGGTGCGCCACAGCTCGCCGGCCAGGGCGTGGTCAGCCTTCAGCTGCTTCGCGAGCGCGCGGAGCTGGGTGAGGTTCACGCCGTGGGCGTCTCCGGCGCGGGCGTTGACCTCGCGCATCCTCTCGTTGCCCAGCGCGGCGAGCTCCCGCATGACGTTGGTGAGGTTCATGGGCTCGAGCTAGCCGTATCCGCGGGCGCCGTCCAGCGGCGCGGGGTCGCCAAGGGTCGCGACGCGGATCAGCTCCTGACGCCGCGCTCCCTCTTTCCCCGACGGGCGCGAGCTCGCCGCGAGCATCTCAGCGACCCTCGGCAGCACCTCGCCCTCCTTGTCGACCTTCACCGCGGATAGCTCCTCTCCGCGCGCAGGCCCGAGGTTCACCATGGCTATCGGGATTCCTCGCTCCGCCGCCCGCCGACCAAGGCGATACCCCGGGCATGGCCAAGTTGTTGATATGGCGTCTTTTTTTTCAGGAGGGCCGGACTGTATAGAAGAATGTACTGTCAACCCGGGGCAGGTCCCGCAGTTGGGGCTTGACGTCTCCGAAACGTTCGGACTTCCTTCTCCCTGGGCGAGTCTGGTAAGTTCAGCACCGATGCCTCTGGACCCTGCACGAGCGACAGAACTTGTCAGCCAGCTCGACGCAGCGCGTGAGCCACGCCAGCTTGCTGCCTCAGCGGACGAGGCGCTGAACTTCCTGCTGAAGCAGCTGGAGCAACTCCGTGACCTCGCGAATGGCTACCCGCGCAACCCTATTTCCGGAACGGTTTGGTCGGACGGTCAGGCACTCACGCTGGTCTGCGACGCCCTTACCGGCTCACTGGCTGGTCGCAACGAGGCCGCTCGGCAGGAGCTCGCGAGCCGCCTCGCCGTCGGGATGGCTTGCCAAGTGATGGGTCACTACCCAGAAGAGATCTTTCCACGAGTTGTTCGAAACGCCCGCCATCGCGAGGCGATTCAGCAGGCTGACGACGCTGTTGGATTGTACCAGGCAGTTGTCGACGATTTTCGGTCCCTCGACCTGGACTACACGCTTGACGAGAACGAACCCCTCTCGGAATCCGAGCGCTACATCCTCGAAGCACTGAGCATCGCACTCGAACGACTCATCGCTCTTCGGAGCGACCCGGATCATCAGCTCAGCGAGCTTCGGCAGAGAGTGCACGCCAGACTCCGAGCGACGCCCCAGTGACCCCGTCGCAAATCCGCCCCAGCCAGCCGATGGAGCCGACGGGCGCCCGCGGCTCATCGTCAAGTCGTTGGGCAGAGCGAGGGTAAATGCGAAGGTTACTGATTGGAGTGGGCGTCCTGGTCGCGTCAGGGTGCAGCCGAGCGCCATCAACTGGTTCGTTGACTGCCAAGCCGACAGGAGGAGTGAACGCGACGCTGTCTGCTGGGAGGACTACCGAGGTGGTCGCCCCCCGAAGCGAGCCAGCGACGACTCGCCTGTCGAGGTTCGGGTGCTCCGTGCGAATGCCCGGCGCATGGTCAGAGGTGGTACCGGATGCCGACCACCCGGACAACTCCTGGAGCGCAGAGTCGACGGATGGCGCCGAGACGATTTCCGTCTTGCAGATGCCGTGGCGTATAGAAGAATGTTCTGTCAACCCGGGGCAGGTCCCGCACTTCAGGCTCGACGTCTCTGAAGCCCCGCCGACAATCCGGTCCGCAGCGGGCAGCGCGGCCTCCGAGCTGCGCCTCGAGTCCGAATGACCGGCTACGGCGCGAGCTTCACGACGAGGCCACGGGTCATGTACGGTCCGTCGACGATGGGCACGTCCGGGAAGGCGCCGGTGCCGAAGTCGAGCGCGCCGGAGTAATAGCCAGTGAGGAGCACGTTGCCCGAGGGGTCCACCGCGGAGCCCTCGGCGCGGGACTCGCCGGGGAAGTGCGAGCCCGCGTCCGGCGGTGGGGTGCCCTCGTAGGTCCGGCTCGCGAGGTGGGCGCCGTCCGGCGCGTAGCGGGCGACGAAGATGCGGAAGTCGACGGAGTTGCCCTCGAGGTTGCCGTCGCCGAGATCGATCGAGCCCTTCGCCACGCCGACGAGCACGAGGTTGCCCGCCGCGTCGAAGCTCGGGCGGGTCGAGCCCATGATGCCGTGGGTGGAGCGCTCCCAGCGGGGCTGCCCGCTCGCGTCGAGCGCTTGCAGCAGGAGCCCGGGGCCGTGATGGATGCTGCACCCCAGGTCGGCGCTCCCGCCTGTGCCCATCGTGGCGACGATCAGCGCGCCGTCGTCCGGCCCGGCGGCGATGCGGATCGCCGGTGAATAGCCCTGCGCGGGGAGGGTTCTCGCCCAGAGCACCTCGCCGTTCGGGCCCAGCCGCTGCACGAGGTGCTCCTGGGTATCGTGCGACTCGCCGTCGACTCGCGTCACCAGGGCCTGCACCAGCGCGCCGCCGGAGGGCATCGCGGCGACGTTCTGCGCGCTCAGGAACATGTAGCCCCTCGGCGGCGGAGGCGGCGCAAGCGGCGCGGCGATCGTTGTGGACCATGCGACGGCGCCGCTCGCGTCGAGCGCGAGGACGAGCACGTCGATGAGGGTGTTGCCCTTCACGCTGAACGAGGCGCCGCCGTAGTTGATGGAGCCGGAGAACGGGGCGATCAGGACCACGCCGCCGTCGCCGGTCGGCGAGAGCTCAAAGACCTCGCCTGGCAGGCTCTTGCTCCAGAGCTCCTCGCCGTCGGGCCCGAGCTTGGCGATGCTGTGCGGGACGCCGGACACGTCGGGGGTCGTCGTCGTCCAGAGGGAGCCCTGCGCGTCGGCCGCGACGAGCGCCGGCAGGACGGTGGGCGCGCTCGCCCACAGCGGGTGCCCCTCGGGATCGAGCTTCGCCAGGAAGCGCCCGTGGCTGAAGAACGACACGCCCGACCCCAGATCGACCGGCCCGTAGACGTCTCCGACGAGGGTCACGTTCCCGCTCGCGTCGGCTGCGATGGCGCTGCCCTGGCCGGACGAGGTCCCGTCACCGAACGCGGCCGCCCATGCGGTGGTGAAGGCGCCGTTCCCCTGCGACGGCGGGAGCGACGCGCAGGTCGCTGCGCCGCCGGTCGACGAGGACGACGTGGAGGAGGACGAGGGTGGCGATCCACCGCCGCCGGACGAGGAGGCGATGCCGGTCGCTGCGTCGCCGGTCGACGAGGACGACGTGGAGGAGGACGAGGGTGGCGATCCACCGCCGCCGGACGAGGAGGAGATCTCGTCCACCTCGCCGGAACAGGCGGTGCCGAGGACGAGGAGCGACGAGATGAACAAGGTCTTGAAGGTGTCATGCATGCTGGAAAGGTGCGGCCTCGCGGCCCGCGCGCGACTTATTTGGACCTTAATCACCGGCGACGCGATGACCTCTCCGGGGACGGCGCCGTGGCGGGTCTCCCGGCTGCACCGGCACCACGGTTCCATCGGGACGAACCTCCTCTCGTGCTGCCCCCAGCGCCGGCGCCTGAACGAGGGTCTCCTTCGCTTATTTGGACTCGACCCGTCCGAGCGGGTTGGCCACGCCAGTCAGCGCGTTTTGCGCTTCCTGCCAGGCGGAGTCTCCGGGGTAGAGCTCGGTGCGGAGGTAGGCCCAGGTCAGACGCTGGACGGCAGCCGCTCGCTCGGGGTTCTCGTCCGTGGTCTCGGCGACGTCATATCCCGAGACTCCGCCCAGCCCGTGCCCTGCGTCGAACAGGGTGAGCAGGGACTTGGGGCTCGGGGAGAGGAAGTATGGATCGGCGTGCCAGCCGGCGCCTGCGACCGTCAGGTGGGGAGAGGCGTCCTTGTCGCCGGCGACCACGAGCGCGGGCGTCGTCATCCTGGAGAAGTCGATGGTCGAGAAGAAAGAATACTTCCTGGCCGCGAGCTCGCTGAGGGCATCGCCGCCTCTGCCGGGCGCGGCGAGCAGCACGCCCGCCTTGATCCGGGGCTCGGCGAGGTTCACTTCCGTTCCGTCGCGGGGATCCTTGTGCCGCGCGCCAAGCAGCAGGCTCGCGGTGTGCCCGCCCATCGAGTGCCCGACGACGGCCACCTTGCTTCGGTCCAGACGCCCGGCGAGCGCAGCGACGGCGCCCTCGATCGCGTCGAGCTGGTCGAGGATGCGCTTCATGTCCTCGGCCCGCGATCGCCAGTACAGCGGCGCCTCGGGGTGATCGGAGTCCCTGAAGGGGAGCGTCTTTGAGTCGAGATGGGTGGGCTGGATCACGACGAAGCCGTGTGCCGCCCAGTAGTTGGCGAGTGGGGCGTAGCCGTTCAAGGAGGAGACGTGGTTGGAGGGGCCGTGGCCGTGCGAGAGCAAGAGGATGGGCAGCTCGCTTCCGGTCACGGGCGCGGAGACTCGCACCTGGAGATCGACGGCGCGGTCGGGGGCTGGCAGCACGACTGGGCTGACCGAGAGGACCGGCGTGGGGGCGCGGGGGGTGCCGGCTGCGGGAGTCGGTTCGCTCATGATGTTGATTTCCTTTCGTGGGTTTTTCTTACCTCCCGCCGCCGCCCTGCGATTGGAAGGAACGGACATTTTCATCGGCCCTTCCGCGCCGGCTTGACCGGCCGCAGCGGGCGCGTGAGAATACGAGGGTGCCGCGCACGATGGACTCTGCCGCCTTGACGTTCTCGCTTTCCCGCTTCGTCGAGGATGTTCGCGCTGTCGTGCCAGTCGCTGGGCGCGCCCTTCACGTTGAATGGCTGCCCGACGGAAGAACGACCCTTGTCTTTCGAGTGATCGAGGAGGGTCGGAAAGGGGATGTGTGCGTCGCGGGCCCGCGAACGCGGGCGCTGTTCAAGAACGCAACGGGCGTCGCGCGGGCGGTGATGCTTCAGTTCAAGCCAGGCTGGTCGGCGCCGCTACTGGGCGTGGCAGCGAACGCGCTGACGGACCGGATCGTCCCGCTGGAAGACATCTGGGGCCGTTCGGGCGGCGACCTCTGCCTCGAGCTCCTTGCGGCGCCAGGCTTGCCGGAGGTGCTTTACCGACTCTCCCACGCGATCGCCCTTCGTACCCACCAGACATTCGAACCGGCATCGGCACGGCTCGTTCGCCGCGCGGTTCGCTTGCTCGAAGGAGGCGAGGTTCGGGTGGAGAGCGTGGCGGAGCGGCTTGGCGTCACGGCGCGGCATCTTCGCCGCGCCTTCACGGAGAGCGTGGGCATCGGGCCGAAGGATTTCGCGCGGAGCGTTCGCCTGCAGCGCGCCGTGCGGATGGCGGCGACCTCGAAGAACTGGGTACGCATCGCCGCAGACGCGGGCTATTACGACCAGGCGCACCTCATTGCCGACTTCCGGGAGCTCGTCGGGCTCACACCGGGCGCCTTCCTGAAGCGTGCGGGCGATCGATCGCCTGTGGCCAAGAAGGGCTTCCGCATGGCCCACGGCAGCGCAGCGGCGCGAGGGGCCCTGGCTCCCGCAGCTGTGGAGTGAAGGCGGCCCCCTCGATGCACGGATAAGTTGTTGATAGCGTCGTTTTTCCAGGAGGGCCGGATCGCATAGAAGAAGGTTCTGCCATGCCCGGCCCGAGGAGCCGCTGTCGGTCGCGCGGCGCTGGCTGGCTTCATGGTCGAGCGCCTGTCCTCGCTCCAGCGGCTCATTCTGGACTGGTCGTTCCAGAATGATCGGTCCAGAATGAGTCGCTGGAGCGAGCGTCACGTGGGGCCGGCAGGGTCCCTGCGCTGCCACCATCGCCGGGCGGGGGTGGTGTTGTCGCGTGCGCTCGCCA
Source organism: Sorangium sp. So ce1128 (assembly GCA_051717205.1). GTDB lineage: Bacteria > Myxococcota_A > Polyangia > Polyangiales > Polyangiaceae > Sorangium. Next base: position 9,370,884 of record CP181432.1, on the reverse strand, counting down.
CCACGCCCTGGCCATCGCGCTGTCCCACGCGCCGGCAGCGCCGGTCGCCTCGAGCGCCGCCGCGAGCTCGTTCACGTCCTGGAAGCGCGCCTCGCGCTCCTTGGCCAGGCACCGCGCGATCACCCCCTCCAGGTCCTCGGGGACGTCTGGATTCCTGTCGCGGAGCCGCGGCAGCGGCGCGGAGAGGTGCGAAAGGCACAGGTCCTCCAGCGTCTCCCCCTCGAAGGGGGGCCTGCCCGTGAGCGCGAAGCACGCGACGCCTCCCAGGCTGTAGATGTCGCTGCGGGCGTCCGGCTCGTGCCGGCTCACCTGCTCCGGCGCCATGTACGCGGGCGTCCCGAGGATCTGCCCGGCCCGCGTGATCTCGGGCCCTCCGGCGGCGGATGGCCCGTCGAGAGATCGCTCCCCGGCGGGAGCCGCGGGTCGCTCCCCGGCGGGAGCCGCGGGTCGCTCCCCGGCAGGAGCCGCGGGTCGCTCCCCGGCGGGAACCTCGGGCAGGCGCGCCACGGTCTGGACGTGCACGAGGCCGAAGTCGAGGAGCTTCACCACGTCCCGCACGCCCCCCCGCTCGCAAACGAAGATGTTGCCAGGCTTGATGTCGCGGTGGACCATGCCCTTGCCGTGCGCCTCCGCCACGGCCCCGCACACCTGGCGCAGCAGGTGGACGACGCGGCCCGGCGGCAACGGTCCGTGCGCGCGCACAAGCGCGTCCAGGGTCAGGCCGGGCAGGTACTCCATGGCACAGAAGAACGAGTCGTCCTCCGTACGGCCGAAGTCGTAGACCTCGACGGTGTTCGGGTGCGTGAGCTGGGCCATGGCCTGAACCTCGCGCTCGAAGCGGGCCAGCCACTCCTCGCTGCGGACCTGATCGGGGCGGATCAGCTTGACCGCGCAGGGGCGGCGCAAGAGCCTGTGTTGCGCCAGGTAGACCTCGCCCATCGCGCCCTTTCCCAGGAGCGCCGTCAGCCGGTACTGGCCGACCTGCCTCGCGTCGAACACCTCCTTGCGGAGGGCCTGCAGCCTGAGGCCGACGTACAGCCCGACGCCCCCGAACGCGCCCACGAGGAAGAAGCAGGCCAGGGCGTTGCCTACCGCGTGCGGGCGCAGGGCTGGACTGTGGACCGCGGCCACGGCGACGATGGCGACCGGCGCGAGCATCATGGCCGCGAGCACCGCGGCGCCGCGGCGGCGGACGTTGGGGACGACGGCTCCATAGATCCCGGCCAGGGCACACCACTGGTTGCCGACCGGCAAGCCGATCAGGGTGGAGCCCATCCGGAGATGGGTTGTTTGATCCGGCGAGACGACCCAGTACACCTCGCGCAGCAAGGCCTGGAGCTCGCCGGAAGGCGGGCTCGCGAGCGTGACCCCCCTGGTCAGCCATGAAAAGTGCCAGCCGAGGAGCACCGCCGAGGCGGAGGCGAGGAGCGCGAGCTCGCAGCGCCGCAGCGCGAGCCAGGAAGGCGACCGCAGCGCCACGACGAGGAGGCTCACGCAGAGCAGGGCCGCCCATCCCCCGACGATCCCCACGGCGGAGAGGTCCGCCATCTTCGACCACGCCCCGGCCGACCCCTGGGGGCGAAGCAGGGAGACGAAGAGCAGGAGATGAAGGACCAGCGCCAGGATCCGGATGCGCTGGTGCAAGACCCGGTGCTGCTCCTCGTCCCACTTCACGGCGGCCCCCCGCCCGGAGACGGGCCGTTCCCGGGACTCCGGAGGGGTGCGCGCGACGAAGATCGACGCCTCCTGGTGGTGCGCGAGCAGGGACGTGACCTCGGCCTTCAGCGCCGCGTCCCCGGCGCAGGCGCGGTCGAGCGCCGCGGCTTGCTCCGCAGGCGGCAGCGCGTAGACCGCGAGGAACACCTCCTGGAGGCGCTCGTAGCGGGCCGCGTCCATCGATCAGCGCTCCGTCAGCTCCCGCCGGAGCCAGGCCTTGATGAGGCTCCACTCCGCCTCCAGCGTGCGCTTGGGCGTGCCGAGCACGGCCGCCACCTCCTCGACGGAGAGGCCGCCGAAGAAGCGCATCGAGACGATCTCGGCGTGCCGCGGGTCGAGCGCGGCGAGCTTCTGGAGCGCCCTGTCGATGTCCAGCACGTCGGCGTCCCGCTCGACGGAGAGGCTCAGCGCCCTGTCGATGGACACGCGCGTCGCGCCGCCGCCGCGCTTGTCGGCCAGCCGGGTCCGCGCGTGGTCGACGAGGACGCGGCGCATGATCACCGAGGCGACAGCGAAGAAGTGCGCCCGGCCCTTCCAGTCGACGCGCTCGCTCTCGATGAGCTGGAGGAACGCCTCGTGCACCAGCGCGGTGGGCTGCAGCGTGTGCTCCCCGCGCTCGCGCCGCATCAGGGACACCGCGCGCCGCCGGAGCTCGGCGTAGACGGCGGGCAGCAGCGCGTCGAGCGCCTCGCGATCACCGGCGCTCGCCGCCGTGAGCAGGTGGGTGAGATCCTCTCGCCCCTTCACGGCACGAACATATCGCCGCGTCGCCAGGAGCGTGAGGGGTTTCTCGGCGCCTGCAGGCGCCGGCCATCGAGTGGCAAAAAACTGAATTAAATCATCGGTTTACTTGTAATTGTGGGGCCCGTGACGCGCCTCGGTCGAGGGCCCCTCGGGCTCGCGCCGGAGGCTCACCCCGGGATGACGATGAGGCTCGACGTCCTGTCGTTGAAATCGTCGAGCTTGCTGCAGTCAGCGGTGAGCGTCTTCGTCGCGCCCGAGAACCCGGAGTCCTGGCACAAGATCACCGTCCAGCTCGGGGGCACCTTGATCGAGCTCACCTTGTCGTTGCCCACGCCGCCCGCGGCCGTCAGGCTCGACATGTCGTACTTCCCCGGACCGAGCGCCTGCGCCGTCCCCTGGAATCGATAGCCCTTGTAGAGGACGACCTGCCCGAGGGGAGACTCCTCGACCACCACGCTCGACGTGGTGTCGTTGATGCCCTGGTCCTTGAGGTTCCTGGCGCTCGAGGTCAGCACCGTCACCGTGCCTCCGAAGCCCTCGTCGCTGTACAGGGTGACGCGCCAGCCGGAAGGCACCTCGACGGACGAGAGCGCGTCGTTCTTGAACCCGAGGCTCGACAGGCTCGCGTAGCGGCCCGGCCTGAGCGCGATCGATGAGCCCGAGTAGCCGGCGTCGGTGTAGAGCTTGGCGCCCCACGGCGGCATCTCCACGACGAGGCTCGACACCTTGCCGCTCATGCTGGCGAGCTCGGACGCGTCGCGCGTGAGCACCTGCGAGCTGCCCGCGAAGTGAGCGTCGCTGAAGAGCGTCACGCGCCACCCCTCGGGCACCTGGATGGACCGGATCTTGTCGTTCCCGATGGTGAGCGCGCTCAGGTCGTGGCTCCCCGGGCCGAAGGCCTGGAACGAGCCGGTGAAGCCGCCGCCGGAGTAGGCATGGACCCTTGTCGGCGCCGGGGTGAGCCGCCATCGCTGGTTGTTGCCCTTGTTCAGGCCCCACGCGAGCACCGTGGCGCCCGCCGCGGTAGACCCGCCCTCCACGTCCAGGTACAGGCCGGTGCCCTTGTTCTTGATGAAGCAGGTGCCGGAGTCGCTGACGAGCTCCCAGATCTGGTGATCGCTGCCGCTCGCGTCGCTCTGGACGATCGACGCGCCCTCCGCCGTGCCGGAGACCTCGAGGCAGAGGCCCGAGTGCTGGTTCACGAGGAGGTACTCGCCTTCCGCGGTCCCGGGCGCGAGCAGCCACTGCTGGCTCGGGCCGCCTGTCGAGGCCTGCTGGACGGCGGACGCTCCTGCGCCGGCGCTCATCTGACCGGAGACGTCGAGCAGCAGGCTGCTGTTCTTCGCCTTCAACGTGAACGGCCTGCCGGACCGGTAATACACGCCGAGCGCGTCGATCAAGCCGCCAGAGCGCCCGAAGATGCCGATGATCGGCCGGTTCACCTGGGGGCTGATGCTGAACGACCCGCCGCCGCTGCCGCCGGCGGAGATGCGCTGACCGTTGCTCGTGCCGATCGAGAGGTAATCGAGGTAGGAGCCGGCTCGCCCCTCGACCGTGGTGATGTACTCGTCGTCGGCGAGGGTCAGCGTGGTCCCGGCGCCGCCGCTGCCGCCGTGGCTCGTTGTGACCGTCGAGCCGTCGACGAGCTGGTACGTGACCGCGATGCGGTTCACGTAGCTCCCGCTCGCGTAGATCGTGACGCTCTGGATGCGCTCGACGTTCGTCACGTCGTCGGAGAAGGCGCCGCCGCCCGTCCCGCCGACCTGCTCGCTGAGCAGGATGGACGACGATTTCAGGGTCATGGCGCCGGAGGCGCTGGCCGTGATGGTCGCCTCGTCCGAGGAGCTCGCGACCACCTGGCACGCGACGTCCGTCGTTGCGCCCTTCTCGCCGAGGAGATCGACGCTGTAGATGTCGAGGCTCGGCAGCGTGGCGCTCGCGCTCACGCTGTTGCTCGACGCGCCCGCGCTCTTCGCGCTCGCGCTGCCGCCGCTCGAGAACAGCTCGTAGCTCACGCCGACGCCCAGCGTGACCTGGAAGCCGGCGAAGCCGAAGCCGGAGGTGAGCAGGACGTCGCCCCCGACGATGAAACCCTCGATGTCCACCGAGCCACCGACGAAGTAATAGCTCTTCTCGTACATGCTCTTCGAGCCGAAGAGCATGGTGAGATCCATCGTCAGGCTGATGCTCGCGTCGAGGGTGAGGGTCGCGGAGACGCCGAAGTTCGAGAAGAACCCCCACTTGCTCCTGTCATCGACGTAGACGCCGTTCACGAAGCTCGCCGAGATGTTCGCGATCTGGACGCTCCCGTTGAGGTCGATCGCCATCGTGTAGCCCTTCTTGCGGGCGTCGCGCTCCCAGCTCTTCACGACGGACTCGGCGGCTTCCTGGTTACCGTAGAGGTACACGGTGAGCAGCGCCTTGATGAAGTCGCGCGCCAGATCGTCATAGCCGCCGAGGCTCGGGGGCGAGCTCATCACGTACTGCGAGAGGTACTTCCAGGCGTCCTCGGCCCAGTTCTTCACGTTCCCGTAGAGCTCCACCTCGAAGTGGGCGATGTCGCCCGCCGCGCCCACGGCGAGCTGGCCCACCTTCGCGGTCTCGGTCGCGGCCCAGTCGATGGCGTAGACGACGCCGCCGGAGGCCGTGTTGAAGGTGGCGACGGCGCCGTCGGCGATGGAGTTGCACACAGTGCCGCCGGTCGAGGCGAGCACCTCGCCCGCGTCCACGAGGGTGTCCACGACGCTGTTCGTGACGTCCACCACGGCGTCGCCGACCGCCTCGGCGCCGCTCACTGTCTCATCGATGACGGTCTCGCCGGCGTCGACGAGGTCGTCCGCGGCGTCGCTAGCCCATTTCACAGGATTGAAGCCCATGGTGTTCTCCGTGCTGGGGTGAGGGGTGGCCCATGGCGGACCTCACCTGCAGAAGCGGAGGCCGCGATCGGAGTCCGCAAGAAAATCGACGCGGCCCCGCGCGCCGCCCGCGCGCCGCCCGCGCGCCACCCGCGGCGCACCGGCGCCCGAGCCGGAGGCGCTCCGGGCAGAGCGTGCGGGCCTGTGAGAGCGTGCGGGCCTGTGCGTGCGTGCACGCACGCTCCGTGCGCCCGCACCGCCCGTGTTCCCGAGGAAGCTCGCCAATTCACGCCGCCAGAACGGTGGCCCACCCCGTGCTTTCTCGAGGCTGAGACGAGGCTGACCCCGCAGCGTGGCGCAACCCGCTGCCCACGCCCCCTGTGGCCGAGGCGCACGGCCCGGCGAAGTCCCGCCGGACTTTCGCCGCGCCCGCCCCGCGCCGCCAAGGAGAGCACCGCGATGCCCACCGACGACGATTGCATGATCCCAAGCAGCATGTCTCCGCTGACCCTCCGGCAGCTGGAGCAGGTGTCCCGCAACCTGATCGACAGCTCACCCCCGCAGCCCGGAGAGCCCCCGGCCTCCGGCAAGCGCGGCGCCTGGATCCGGCAGATCATCACGGGCGCCGCAGGCTGGCTCGGCACGAGCCGCGCCGCCTTCTGCATCCCTCTCGTCACCTTTGTTGTGCTGCTCACCGTCCTTGTCTTCCGGCCAGGCCAGCTCGCGTCGGCCGTCGTGATCGACCTCCATCTCCCCTCGGAGAAGGCCATTCCCGAGGAGCGGCTCGCGCCCGGCGTGGAGATCGACCCCCAGGACATGGTGTGGCGCTTCCGGTATGGCGCCACGGGCACCGAGTTCGCTGGCGGCGTGCCCTACTGGATCTACCGCGTCCTGCCGAGGATCTTCGATGACGAGTTCAAGGGGCGCGGCTACGACCGCTTCGGCTTCGGCGACGACGACACCACCTATTACCTATCGCGCCCGGTGGGCCGCGGGCTCTTCCTCGCCGACTCCACCCTGCACGTCCCGCTGCTGCGCACGAGCTTCGCGCTGAAGCGCGTCGCCATCAACTGCTCGGGGTGCCACCGCGGCGAGTACCTGGGCTCGAACGGCGAGGCCGCTTACGTGGACGGGATGCCGAACCACACCGCCGACCTGCAGGGGTTCAAGCGCTTCTTCGCGCGCGCCTTCCTGGACGAGCGCATGACGGGCGACCGCCTCATCCGCGAGATCGACGCGGCGCTCGCCGAGGAAGGGGCAGCCCCGCTCACCGGCCGCGAACAGGCGCTCTACCGGATCATCCTCGCCGAGATGACGAAGAAGAGCCGCGCGGCGGTCAGCGCCTGGATGGACCTCCGCGCCGACAACGGCCCCGGGCGCATCGATCCCTTCAACGCGGTCAAGTTCGAGGTCCTCGGCGCGCCCGACGACGGGACCGCAGCCCAGATGGACTTCCCCTCGCTGTGGAACCAGCGCGAGGACATCCGCGCGTGGCACCACGCCGACGGCAACACGAGGAGCTCCACGGCCCGCAATCGCGGCTCGGCCATCGGCGTCGGCGCCGTCGCGATGTCGCTCAACAAGGACAACGTCGACGCGATCGGGCGCTGGCTCGACCGAGACCTGCCGGTGCCGGCCTACCCCTTCACGCGGCCTCCGCCCGAGCGGGCCGCGCGCGGACTCGCGGTCTTCACCGAGCACTGCGCCCGGTGCCATGGGCTCTACGACCCGGCGACGCGGACCGTCGAGGAGGTCGAGGGCAGCCTCTACATGGAGCGCGTCAAGCCGGGGACCGACGCGGAGCGCTCCAGGGCGTTCATGAAGCCGGCCGCCGACGCGCTCAACGGGTTCGGCGAGCGGCGGCACCTCTGGGAGAAGGACGCGTTCCGCCCGGTCAGGGAGCCGGGCGAGTACCTCGCCGGTCCGCTCGACGGGATCTGGGCGCGCGCCCCGTACCTCCACAACGGCTCGGTGCCCACGCTGGCCGACCTGCTCAAGCCGCCCGCGCCGCGCGGCAAGCTCGCTCCGGAGGAGGCGCAGCGGTTCCGGCCGAAGCGGTTCTACCGCGGCAGCCGGCGCTTCGACGAGCAGAACGTCGGCTGGGCGTCGACCGAGCCGATGGAGGGAGATCGCGCGCTCTTCCTCTACCGCACCGTCGACGACAACGACGATCCGCTCCCGGGCAACAGCAACGAGGGGCACACGTACGGCACGAGCCTCCCGCCGGGAGACCGCGAGGCCCTCATCGATCACCTCAAGACCCTTTGACCGGACCGGACCAGAAGGAGCACACGGATGATCCCCCTCTTGGAAACCGCACTCGCGTTCGCCTTGATCATGCTCACCGCGAGCCTGTTCGTGAGCGCGGTAGTGCAGGTGATTGTCAACGTCGGACGTTACCGATCCTGCGTCCTCATCCACATGCTGCGGTCGCTCATGCACGGGTTCCGCGCGTTCCACAGGGACCCTGACGTCGTCGACCCGGCGACAGGGCGCCCGGCGCGCGACGCGCTCGCCAGGAACGAGGCGTGCGAGATGCGCTTCGTGCACGAGGTGCTCGCGGATCCGGTCCTGCACGCGCGCAGCGCGGAGCTCGTGTACGGCTCGGACCCCGCGCGGCTCGCGCTCCTCGTCGAGTACATCGACGCCGACGACCTGATCACCATCGCCGCGGGCGCGTCGGTGACGGCCGACGGGGAGGGGCGCGAGCGCCTGCTGCCCGCCCGCTGGGTGAGCTCGGGCCAGGGCGGCCCCGGCGCGGTCAAGCGCTACGCGACGGTCGAGCAGTTCGCCGCCTACGTGCGGCGCTGGTTCCCGACCCTCGAGGGGACGGCGTCCCAGACCTTCAAGCAGCGCGCGCGGCGGCTGACCCTCCTCGTCTCGATGATGCTGGTCGTCCTCTTCAACTTCGACGGCTTCCAGGTGCTCGCCCGGCTCCACCAGAGCGGCGCCTCGCGCGCGCAGGTCGTCGATCAGGCCGACACAGTGATGGCCACCGCGACCCGCCTCGGGGAGCGCCCGGCCGGCGCGCCGGACGAGCGCCCCGACGCCACGCTCGAGGACTTCGGGCTCGAGATGCAGAAGACGGCGACCCTCCTCGACGAGGCGAACCTCGGTATCGGCTGGCAGGAGAGCTGGATCGTCAAGCGGTACCGCGCGTACCGCGGCGACCTCCTCGCGGCCCAGCCGACCGCGCTCCAGCTCCTCCGCGACACGCTGTTCTGGCTGGCCGGGCTCGCGTTCTCGTGCGGGATGCTCTCCCTGGGCGCGCCCTTCTGGGTCACCACGTTCTCTCGGCTCATCCAGATGCGCAACGAGGTGCAGCACCGGAAGCGGCAGGAGAGCGCGTCCGGCGTGAAGGCCGCGAGCGGCGCCCCGGCGTTCCCCGCGCGCGAGCGCGCCGTCGCGAGGCCCTCCTGAGACACCCAACGACAGAGAGGATCCTGGTCATGAACACAACGCTCGAGCTCCACAGGGAGTACCCGCCGCCGGGCGAGGAAGACTGCATTCGACAGCTCACCGAGATCATGAAGCGCAATTACGAGCGAGCGTACCCCGCGGGCGCCTCACCGGCGCTCCGCGGCGTGCACCCGAAGTCGCACGGCTGCGTGAGGGCCGACTTCATCATCGACGACGGCTTGCCCGACGAGCTCCGGCACGGCGTCTTCCAGAAGCCGCGCGTCTACCCGGCGTGGGTCCGCTTCTCGTCCACCGCCGCGCGCGTCCAGTCGGACATGCAGCGCGACTCGCGCTGCATGGCGATCAAGCTGCTCGACGTGGAGGGGGAGAAGCTCCTCGACGGCGAGAAGGGCGCGACGACGCAGGATTTCCTGATGGCGAACACGGACGCGTTCTTCGCGCGCAACGTCGCGGACTACGCCGAGCTCATGGCGGCCATCGGCGCGGGCAAGCCGCTCTCGTTCTTCCTCTCGTGCAGCCCGCCCCGCCTCCGGCTGCGCGAGCTCAAGAACTACCTCTCGGCCCTGCTCAAGCCGGTGAAGAACCCGCTGCACGACCGCTACTTCAGCCAGACGCCGTTCCGGCTCGGGGAGCGGGCGATGAAGTTCTCCGTGGCCCCCCGGCCCTGCGGCGCGCCCTGGGTCGAGGTCGAGCCGGGCGACGGCGCGCTCAGGCAGGCGGTGGCGCGGCAGCTCGAGCGGTGGGACTGGATGTTCGACTTCCTCGTGCAGCTCCAGGCCCATCCGACGAGGACGCCCATCGAGGACCCGACGATCCGCTGGAGCGAGGAGCTGTCGCCGTTCTACAAGGTAGCGACGATGGTGATCCCGGCGCAGCGCCTCGACCACCCGGGACAGGCCGAGTTCGAGGAGAACCTCTCGTTCACGCCCTGGCACGCCCTGCCGGCGCACAGGCCGCTCGGGGGGCTGAACCGCGCCCGGCGCGCGGTCTACGAGACGATATCGAGGCTCCGTCACGAGAGGAACGGGGCTCGCCGCGAGGAGCCGACGGTCCTCCGCGCGTGGCGCGGGCGCACGCCGTGGAGAGAGCAGCCGGCGCGGCTCGGACAGGGGTGAGGTCCTGGTCCGCCCGCGCCGCTCGCGCGGCTGGCGCCCGAGGCCCGGGGGGGACCGGCACGGCAGCGGCTGTCCGCGCTGCGCTCAGGGACACGCGCTGGCCCGGCGCACCGGAAGGTTAACGATGTCGGTGTCGGCCTGCCGTGGTAAAACCGCGTTCCGGAATCGCCTCCGTGACGTCCTCCACGACCTTGACCGAGCCGAGCCTCCTGTGGGGCCGGAACGACCTGGAGCCGCCCCCGGAGCACTTCCACCTGATCATCGCCTGGTCGCGCGAGGAGCCGCACCGCATGGGGGAGGCGGCGCTCGTCGACGGACGATCCGTCCTCGGCCGCGGCGGGCCGCAGCCGCAGGACGCCGCGCCGCGCCTCACCTTCCACCGGCAGCGCCCGGTGGGCTGGGCCGCGATGCCGCCGCTGGAGGGGCCGCGGATCTCGCGCCTCCAGCTCGAGATCGAGCCCACCCCGGATGGGCTGCTCGCGGTCCGCTCGATCGGGCGCTGCCCCCTGCTCATCAACGGCTCGCCCGCGACCCACGGCCTCGTGAAGGCCGGCGACACGCTCACGCTGCAGAACGCGCTCGTGCTGTTCGTTGTGCGGCGGAGGTGGGGGCTCGAGGTGATCCAGGCGCTCAAGGAGGTGCCGCGGTTCTCGTTCGGCGACGCCGACCCGCACGGCATCGTCGGGGAGAGCCCGGCCGTGTGGGCGCTGCGCGGCGCGCTCGCTTTCGCGGCGCAGTCCGGGAACCACGTGCTCGTGCGCGGCGAGAGCGGCGCCGGGAAGGAGCTCGCCGCGCGCGCCATCCACGCGCTCTCCCGCCGCCGCGGTGGCGTGTTCGTCGCGCGCAACGCGGCGACCTTCCCCGAGGGCCTCGTCGACGCCGAGCTGTTCGGGACAGCCAGGGGCTACCCCAACGCGGGCAGCCCGGAGCGCCCCGGGCTCATCGGCGAGGCGGACGGCGGCACCCTCTTCCTCGACGAGATCGGCGAGCTCCCGCCGCACCTGCAGGCCCACCTGCTGCGGGTGCTCGACCGCGACGGCGAGTACCAGCGGCTCGGCGAGCCGCGCGTGCGCCGCTCGGATCTGCGCGTCATCGCGGCGACGAACCGCCCCGTCGATTCGCTGAAGCACGACTTCCTCGCGCGCTTCCTCATCAGCGTGAGCGTCCCCGGGCTCCCTGATCGCCGCGAGGACATCCCGCTGCTCCTGCGGCACCTGCTCGCCGCCGCCGCGCGCGACAGCCCGGAGCTGACCGACCGCTTCTTCGAGCGCCGCGGCGACAGGCTCGCCGAGCCGCGGATCGCGCCGGCGCTCGTCGATGCGCTCCTCCGCCACGCGTACACGCACCACCTGCGCGAGCTGGAGCGGCTCATGTGGATCGCCCTCGGGTCGAGCCCCGACAACTTCCTCGCCCTCACGCCCGACGTCTGCGCGGCGCTCCGCCCGGAGGCGGGCGACCCCAGGACCGATCCCCGGGCCGGCCCCAGGACGACGGATCCCGGCAAATCCAACCCGCCCCAGCCGTCCGACTCCGGCTCGATCGGGCGCGCCGAGATCGAGGCCGCGCTCGCGGAGGCGCAGGGCAGCGTGACGAGCGCGGCGCGCCTCCTCGGGTTGAAGAACCGCTTCGCGCTCTACCGGCTGATGAAGCGCCACGGCATCGCCGGGCCGGACGAGGAGACGAGCGAGGGCTGAGCGGCGCGGGTCGCGGCGCGCGCCTCACGCGTCGCGGGCGAGCCGCCCGGGGGCGCGCTCGCCCGCGCGCATCCGGGCGACGATGACGCCGTACGCCCTGGTCCACGCGTCCCGGTGCGCCTCGGTCCAGTCCGCGGCGCTCACCTCGCGGAGCGCCGCGACGAGCGCCTCGCCGACCCAGTCGTACATCTCCGGGGTCACGCCGTAGGCCACGTGCTGCGCGCCGAGCGGCGCGAGCTTCTCCGAGAGCCAGGTGTCGTCCTCGATGTGGTCGAGCGCCGCCATGAGCGCCCGCTCGAACATCGTGCCCTGCGCCCCGGGGCTGTTGCGGGTGAAGAGCGGCCGCGCCTGCGGGTGCCGCTCGAAAAGGACCTGATAGAAGCGGCGAGGGAACTCGTGATCACGCTGCACGACGAGCTCGAAGCTGTCGCGCAGCAACTCGGCATCCTGGGATGACATGACGGCCCGCTCCTCCGTGACGGTGTGAGCATCGCTCTCACGGTAAGGCACCGTCCGTGCCGCCTGGCGCCGCCGAGCGTCGGCCGAGCGTCGGCCGAGCGTCGGCCGAGCGCCCGCCGAGCATCCGCCTGGAGCCGCCCGAGCGTCCGCCGAGGAGCGCGCCACGCCGGGCCGCGCGCACCGTGCGCGCACACCTGGAGGCCTGTGCGCGCACGCCTCCAGCAGCACAGCTGGACGTGAATCTGTCCACATGCACGTCGGCCCTTGCCGCGCAACGCCTCCCCACCCTATCAGTCAACAATAAAGCAAAAAGCGATCCGTCCAGCTGTCCAGTTGGTATCCTCGCGTGCGCACGGGGCGGTCATGCCGTACGCCCGGTGTGGGCTTGGTGTTGGAGGGCTCGATCCGTGTCGTTCCTCGAAGGTTCTCTGGTTGCGGGTCGGTTCCTGATCGAAGCGCTGGCCAGGAAGGGCGGCATGGGGGAGGTGTTTCGCGCCCGGGACGTGACGACCGGCGCGCCGGTGGCCCTCAAGCTGCTGCACGCGGACGCCGAGCGCCCGGAGGAGGCCGAGCGCTTCCTGCGCGAGGCGCGGCTCCTTTCCTCGCTCAAGCACCCCGGCATCGTCGAGTACCTGGCGCACGGAAAGGCCCAGGACGGCAGGCCATTTCTGGCGATGGAGTGGCTGTCGGGGAGGGAGCTCGGCGAGCGCCTCGACCGCGGGCCGCTGCGCCTCTCCGAGTGCGTGGTGCTGCTGAAGAAGGTCGCGGAAGCGCTCGCCGTCGCCCACGCGCGGGGCGTCGTCCACCGCGACATCAAGCCGAGCAACCTGTTCCTGCGCGACGAGCGCGTCGACGGCGTCACGGTGCTCGATTTCGGCATCGCGCGCCTTGCGGCGGCCGGCATGACGCTGACGCGGACCGGGCGCTTCGTCGGTACGCCTGGCTACATGGCCCCGGAGCAGGCGCGGGGCGACCGCGACCTCGGGCCGAGCGCGGACATCTTCGCCCTCGGGTGCGTCCTCTTCGAATGTTTGACCGGCAAGCACCTGTTCGGCGGCCGGGATCTGGTGGGCGTGCTCGCGAAGATCCTGTTCGACGAAGTCCCCGCGGTCGCCTCGCTCCGCCCCGACACGCCGCCCGCGCTGGCGGAGCTGCTCGCGCGGATGCTGGACAAGGACCCGCAGCGGCGCCCCCCCGACGCCGCGGCGCTCCGCGACGAGCTCGCCGCCCTGACGCTGCCGGAGGGGGACGACGAGGCGCCGGTGCCGGCGCTCGCGGCGCCGCCCACCCCCCGGGTGCTCACCGGCGAGGCGATGCAGCTGCTCAGCGTCGTCCTCGCCATGTGGACCGCCAGCGGTCCCAGCGAGACGCTGCCGCCCTCCACGGTCCAGACCTGGGCCCGCCCGACGCGCGACGCCCTGCGCTTCCGGCTCGCGCGCCTCGGCGGCCGCGCCGAGTGGCTGGCGGACGGCTCGCTGATCGTGGTCGTGTCGCCGTCCAGCAGCGCGCTGGATCAGGTCTCGGCGGCCGCCCGCTGCGCCCTGGAGGTGCAGCAGCACTGGCCCGAGGCCCGCATCGCGCTGACCACCGGCCGCGGGCTGCTCCAGGGCGGGGTCCCGGCCGGGGAGGCCATCGACAGGGCGGTGGCGCTGCTGCGCGTCGGGGCGGAGCCGACCATGACGGCCGACGCCGAGCCTTCCTACGCGGCGGTCGAGCCGGGGATCTGGCTGGACGAGCTGAGCTCGCGGCTGCTCGAGTCGCGCTTCCTCGTCACGACGCTCGGCGGGCAGCTGGTGCTGCGAGGCGAGCGCGCGAGCGTCGACGAGTCGCGCCCGCTGCTCGGCCGCCCGACGCCCTGCGTCGGCCGCGAGCAGGAGCTCTCGATGCTGCTCGGCGCGATCGAGGGGTGCATCGAGGAGGCGATACCTTCCGGCGCGATCGTGATCGCGGCGCCGGGCATGGGCAAATCGCGCCTGCGGCACGAGCTGCTCCGGCGCCTCGGCGCCCGATCGCCCGAGGTCGAGGTGCTGTTCGGGAGCGGCGCGCCGATGAGCGCCGGCTCGCCCTACGGCGTGCTCGGCGAGGCGCTCCGCCGCCTCTGCGAGGTGGAGGCCGGGGATCCTCCCGCGGCGCAGGAGGCCAAGATCCGCCTGCGCGTCGGCCGGCACGTCCCGCCGGCGGACGCCGAGCGGGTGAGCGAGTTCATCGCGACGCTGTGCGGCATCGTGGTCGAGCGGCCGAGCGTCTCGCTGCGCGCCGCGCGCGGCGACCCGAAGATCATGAGCGAGCAGATCCGCCGCGCCTTCCTGGACCTCATGAGCGCGGAGGCGGCGGCGCGGCCTTGCCTGCTGGTGCTGGAGGACCTGCACTGGGGCGACGCGGCCACGGTCAAGCTCGTGGACGCCGCCCTGCTCGACCTGCGGGAGCGGGCCTTCTTCGTGCTGGCCTTCGCGCGCCGGGAGGTGCACGACATCTTCCCGAAGCTGTGGGAGGGGCGCGTTGTGCAGCGGGTCCCGCTCGCCGGCCTGACAAGGAAGGCGGCCGAGCGGCTGGTGACCGCGGTGCTCGGCGCCGAGGTGCCGGCCAGCCTTGTCGCGCGCATCGTCGAGCAGGCCGCCGGCAATGCGCTGTTCCTGGAGGAGCTGATCCGCGCTGTCGTCGAGGGCAAGTCCGAGGGGCGCCCCGCCACGGTGCTGGCGATGCTCCAGGCCAGGCTGTCGTGCCTCGAGCCGCAGGCGCGCAAGGTGCTTTGCAGCGCGAGCGTTTTCGGACAGACGTTCTGGCGCAGCGGCGTGCTCGCCCTGCTCGGGCAGGCGCGCGAGGCGACCGGCGGAGACGGCGCGGACCGCTGGCTCGAGAGCCTGGTCCGCTCCGAGATGGTGGAGGTGCAGTGGAGCAGCCGGTTCCCTGGAGACACGGAGTACCGGTTTCGCCACGTCCTCGTGCGCGACGCCGCGTACGGCCTGCTGGCCGCGGAGGATCGGATCCTCGGCCACCGGCTGGCCGGGGCGCACCTGGAGCAGGCGGGGGAGGCGGACCCCATGGTGCTGGCCGAGCACGCGCACCTCGGCGGGGAGCTCGAGCGCGCCGCCATGTACTACCTGCGCGCGGCCGAGCAGTCGTACCGGAGCAACGATTACGACGGGATGCTCTCGCGCGTCGAGCGCGGCATGAGCTGCGGCCCGCGCGGCGACACCCTGGGCCGGCTGCTCGGGATGAAGCTCGATGTCTGCTTCCTGCGCGAGGACTGGCAGGTAGGCCTGGACATCGGCAGAGAGGCCCTGTCGGTGCTGACGAGGGGCAGCGTCGCCTGGAACCGGGCGGTGGGCCGGCTCGTCGTGATGGCGGGCCACCTCGGCCTGGCGGATGAGCTGGAGTCGCTCGTGAACGCGATCATGGGCAGCGAGCCCGAGCCGGGGGCCGAGGCGGCGTGCTGCATGCCTGTCGCGACGGCGATCACGGCCCTCAGCCACTGGGGCAGGCGCGATCTCTCGCTGCGCCTCCTGGCTCGCCTGGAGCAGCTCGCGGCGCGCGTCCCCGAGAGCGAGCAGCTCGCGCACGCGCAGCTGCGCTACAGCCGCTCGATGTTCCTGCGGCTCCTCGGGGACGATCCGTGGCAGGCGTACGAGGACGCGCGGCGCGCGGAGGAGGTGTTCGCCGAGGTGAGCCCGTGGCGCTGGCGCGAGTTCGCGGCGAGCTCGACAGCGCTCTCGATGGCGGAGCTCGGGGAGCACGCCGAGGCGGAGCGCAAGCTGCGAGAGTCCCTGGAGCGCACGCTGCGCATCAACGATGCCTTCACGCTCTCCAGCGTGCGCGTCTGGCTGATGATCCTCCTCACGGAGTGCTGCGCGCCAGAGCACCTGGAGGAGATAACGACCCTCGCGGATCAGCTCATCAAGCTCGGAGCGATGGAAGCGACCATGGGGCCGGCCCACGGCGCGTTGGCGCGTGTCCTGATGGTGCGAGGCCGCCTCCCGGAGGCGCGCGAAGCGGCCGAGAGGGCGCTCGCGATCCTGCAGAGAGACCGGTTCTACAGGCCGCTTGTCTACCGGACGCTCATCGAGGTGCTGCTCCGGGAAGGGCGCGTGGAGGCCGCGCGGGAGGCCTCGGAGGAGGGGCTGCGGTGCCTCGAGTCGCTCGGCGGCTCGGTGGGGTACAGCGAGATCCCGCTGCGGATCGCGATCAGCGAGGCGCACCTCGCTTGCGGGGACGTGGCGCTCGCGCGGGCCGCGATCGAGCGGGCGCTCTGCGCTGTCGAGGAGCGCGCCGGGAAGATCCCCGACGCGGCCGTGCGGCGCCGCTACGTCGAGCAGGTGCCGGGGAACGCGCGGGTGAGGGAGCTTTCGCGCGCATGGCTCGGGCGCGACGTCGACCGGCCGCCCGGCGGCGAGCCCCCGGCCGCCTGAGAAATCCCCTCCTTTGCAGCCATTTTCAGCGGAGAAATTGAACAGGGAGGCGAGGAGACAGGAGCAGTTGAAGATTTTCCTCCCCGTCTCGCCGCCTCCCTGTGAACTTTCCGAAGAATTTGAGGGGATGCCGCAGCCCTGCCGCTTGACGTCTGATTGTCAATCGGCCGCGCGACTCCAACGCTCGAGCACAGAGTCGAGGCGACTGCCCCTCCTCTGCGACATCACGTACACCTGATAACAGATCATCAGTGCACGCAGTTACACCTCCCTGTCGATCTTGCGCCGTCCTCTCCCTGGGGGTATGACGACCCGCGAACACGAAAGGTGACCGATGAACAGCCAGGCCGAGCTGGCCGAGCAGTTCGACCGGTCCCGCAGCCATCTGCGGGCGGTCGCGTTCCGCATGCTCGGCTCGGCAGACGAGGCGGATGACGCGGTGCAGGAGGTCTGGCTGCGAGCCAGCCGCGTCGATTCCAGCGCTGTCGGCAACGTGACGGGGTGGCTGACCACGATCGTCGGCCGCGTGTGCCTCGACATGCTGCGCTCACGCCGGCGCCGGCGCGAGGAGCTCACCGAGCTCTCCGATCTCGATGAGGTGGTCGCCCACGACGACGCGACCGGGCCAGACGACGAGATGGCGCTGGCTGACGCCGTCGGGCTCGCCCTCCTCGTGGTCCTCGACACGCTCGGACCCGCCGAGCGCGTCGCCTTCGTGTTGCACGACCTGTTCGCCGTGCCCTTCGACGAGATCGCCGGGATCGTCGAGCGGTCGCCGGCCGCAGCGAAGAAGCTGGCGAGCCGCGCCCGCCATCGCGTGCACGGCGCGGCCGCCGCTCCCGCGGCCGATCTCGCCAGGCAGCGCGAGGTCGTGGGAGCCTTCCTCGCCGCAGCACGGGACGGCGACCTGGGCGCGCTCCTGGCCGTCCTGGCCCCCGACGTCGTCCGGCGAGCGGACCGCGTCGCGCTGCGAGGAGGTGCGGAGACCGAGGTGCGCGGCGCCCGGCGCGTCGCCGAGGAGACGCTCACCAACTCCGGTCGGGCGCGCTTCGCCCGGCCCATCCTCGTGAACGGCGCCCTGGGAGCCGCCGTCGCGCCGCGCGGGCGACTGCAGCTCGTTCTCGAGGTCGCCATCGACGGCGGTCGCGTCGCCGCGATCAACGTCATCGGCGACCCGAGCCGCCTGCGCCAGCTCCAGCTCGCGGTCGTTGACCTCCCGTCGCTTGCCGGGTCGAGCCGCCCGAGCGGCGACCGCACGGCCCCGCCCGCGCCGCTCGACGAACCGGGCATCCGGTAGGCCGCCGCCTCAGGGGAGCGGCGCTCTCGATCCGCGCCGCCGCTCGGTCGCGACCGTCCGCCGGTCACCTTTCCTCGTCGCGTTTCGTCAGAGCAGTGACGAGACAACCCACCGCCGCGACCGACGGCGAGAGCAAAGGAGGCAGTACGTGAATGTGCACAGGGGCCATTCGACGGTGCGGCAGGGCGCACAGCCGGCGTCGACGCGAGACAGATTCGTGTCCAGCGTTCGCGTCGCCATCGTCTACCACAGCGGCCGCGGCCATACCGGGCGGCAGGCAGAGGCCGTGAGAGCAGGCGTGGAGCAGGTCGAGGGCGCCGAAGCCCTGCTCCTGACCGTCGAGGAGGCGCAGACGCGCTGGGACGATCTGGCCTGTGCGGAGGCGATCATCTTCGGCGCGCCGACGTACATGGCCAGCGCGTCGGCGCAGTTCAAGGCCTTCCAGGAAGCGACCTCCCGCCCGGTCATGGCCCGGGGCTTCGCATGGAAGGACAAGATCGCGGCGGGCTTCACCAACTCGGGCTCCCGGTCCGGCGACAAGCTGGCGACGCTGATCCAGATCGCCCTCTTCGCCGCCCAGCACGGCATGCACTGGGTCAGCCTCGGCCTGCCGCCCGCCAACAATTCCACGAAGGGATCGGAGGAGGATGTGAATCGACTCGGCTTCTGGCTCGGCGCCGGCGCGCAATCGAACGTCGACCAGGGTCCCGACCTGGCGCCCCCGGAGGCCGATCTGCGCACGGCCGAGCACCTCGGCCGCCGTGTCGCCGAGACCGCGCTCCAGCTCGTGCGCGGCCGCCGCTCCGCCCGACAGGAGGCCGGCCGCTGATCGCCGCCCGGCCGCGAGCTGAAGGCGTGAGCGTCCACCGCGGTCTCAGCGTCTGGAGGCGGGTCAGGCGCTCTTCTCACTCTCGGCGTACGCGGCGCGCAGGTGGTCGACGAGGAGCCGGATGCGGCGCTCTTTGCGGTGGGAGGCACGATAAAGCGCGTGCACGACGACCGGCTCCGACTGCCAGCTAGGCAGGAGACGTTGCAGCTTGTTGCTCTGGAGGTCCGCGGCGACGAACCACTGCGGAAGCAGCGCGACGCCGAGCCCTTCGAGGGCGAGCTCCCGGAGCACGTGACCGGCATTGCTCGAGCAACGCACCTTCATCCGCACGCGGGCGGCGCTCGCGCCGTCCAGGAGCGGCCACACCTCGGTCGCCGCATCGCGCAGAGGCGAGAGCGCCTCGTGAGCCGCCAGCGCGGCCGGGGTCTTCGGCTCGCCGCGGCGCCGAACGTAGCCTGGCGACGCCACGACGACCCGACTCCACCTCGAGAGCGGTTGCGCGACGATCTCGGTCGAGAGCGGGGGCTTGGCCGCGACCCGGATCGCCACGTCGACGTCCTCGAGCACGAGATCGACCAGCCGATCCTCCAGCCGCACGTCGAGCCGGAGCGCCGGGTGCTTCGCGACCAGAGGCTGCAGGAGCGACATCCCGGCCAGGAAGCCGAGTCCTGCCGGTCACTGCAGGGCCGGCGCGCCATGGCGAACCCGGTGTTCGCGCTGACCAGGATCGAGGACCACCGCGAGCCCCCTCACCGTGCGCGGGAACCCCGCGGCGACCTACTGCGCGGCGCGGAGGTTCCTGGCGACCGAGTCCCAGCTCACGAGCCTGTCGAGGAACACCTCCAGGAAGGCCTGCCGGTTGTTGCGGTGATCCAGGTAATAGGCGTGCTCCCACACATCGCACGTGAGGAGCGGCGCCGAGCCTGTCGTCAGCGGGGTCTCCGCGTTCGGCGTGTCGACGATCCTGCCCTTGCCGCCGTCGAGCACGAGCCACGCATACCCCGAGCCGAAGCGCGCGACGCCGGCCGCGATGAAGTCGCGGCGGAACTTCTCCCAGCCGCCGAGCCCCGCGATGAGGTCGCCCACGTCGCCGGAGGGCGGGGGGCCGCCGCCGTTCGGCCTCATGCCCTCCCAGAAGAAGGTGTGATTCCAGACCTGAGCTGCGTTGTTGAACACCGCGCCCGAGCTCGAGCGCACGAGATCGACGAGGGTCCCGCTCGCCTCGGGCTTGCCCTCGATCAGGCCCTTGAGCTTCGCCATGTAGCCCTTGTGGTGCTTCTCGTAATGAAACTCGAGCGTCTCCCGGCTCATGGCCGGCTCCAGCGCGTCCTTGGGGTAGGGGAGCGGCGCCACCTCGAAATCCATCATGTCCTCCTTGTCTCGTGGGTGCGCGCTGCTAGGAGGCCGCGCCCTTCGACTCTCGAACCCGGGGCGCTGCCCGTCAATCCGCGCCGGCGCCGGGGCACCCGCGTGGGCGCCGGCGGTGCCCGCCCGCCCCGGCGGCGCGCGTCAGCCCGCGCGGCCGCCCGACATCGCCGCGCCGCGCCCGGCGCCCGTCACTTCGCCGCGCCGCGCCCGGCGCCCGTCACTTCGCCGCGCCGCGCCCGGCGCCCGTCACTTCGCCGCGCGCTTGGCCGAGCGCGCCGCGCGCTTGGCCGAGCGCGCCGCGCGCTTGGCCGAGCGCACCGGCGCGGGCCGAGCAGGTCGCGCCGGCGGCGCTGGCTCCAGCTGCGCCGGCGCCGTCTCGGACCGCACGGCCATCGCCACGACGCGGCCGAGCTCCTCGCGGAGCGCGTCGGCATCGCCGGGGCCGAGCTGCTCGCGCACGTGCTTCTGCGTCCGCTCCCAGAACGGGAACGCCGCCTCGATGGCGCGCTCTCCCTGGCGCGTGAGGATGATGAGGCGGACGCGCGCGTCGTCGGGCGCGCGCGCCACGCGGAGCAGGCCGGCCTTCTCCAGCGGCACGAGGTTCCTCGTGAGCGTCGTGCGGTCCATGACGAGCCCGTCCGCGAGCGCGCTGAGCTTCACGCCCCCGTCGCCGCACGTCGCGACCGCGGCGAGCAGCGTGAGCTGCGTCGCCTGGAGCCCCGCGGGCCGCAGGCTCTCATCGTAGAGCCGCGTCAGCGCGCGGGACGCGCGGCGTACGCGCACGAGCGCGCACTGGTTGGCGATGGTCTGGGCGGCGCGCGCAAAATCAACCATAAAAGTGTATCTACACTGTCGATAGCAAATCCGTCAAATCGGGCCGTTCCGTACTGCTTGACATCTGTACAGGTGCAGGTACACATATCTCGTCAACGCGGCGCGCCTTGGTCGGCTCGACGCGCTGGCTCCGCCGGGCCCTGAGGGCCGCAGCGCGCTCTGACGATCGATCGATCCGCCAGCCGTCCGGGCTGCGGCGGCGCCTCTGCGCGCACCCGCGGGCGCCGTCGCGCGGCCGGCGGTCGCGCGCTCGCCGCGGGTGCGTGGGCGCGCGGGCGATTAGGTGTAGGTACACATGTTTTGACGGTCCAGACGGCGCAGCGGTGAGAGACGCACGACACGTGGCGCCGGTACGCGGCGCCGGGCGTGCGTCGCCGCGCGCGGGAGGGCCGCGAGGAGACGGTTCATGGGCGCGTTCTTCGTCGTTCCTTATTGCGTGAAGTTCGAGGACACCATGGCTTACGGGAGCCATCACTTCCTCACGAACTTCCGCTTCCAGTGCATCGCGCGGGAGACGCTCTACTTCGCCGAGGCCGCTGACGGCACGCTCCCGCACGAGGGCGATCGCTCGTCGATCCGGCTGCTCACCACCGAGGGGTACAGCCGGAACCTGGCGCCCGTCCGCGTGGGGGAGCGCGTCGCGATCTTCATGACGCTCGGGGCCGTCACGCGCTCGAGCGCGTACGGCTACTTCCGCACGGTCCGGTTCGACGGCGAGCCGGTGGCGTGCGGCTATCAGCGCATCGTCGCCGTCGCGGCGGCGAGCGAGGAGCTCGCGCCGCTGCCCCGGTCGGTGACGATGCACGTCGGGGCCCTCGACGAGCGCGTGCCGCACCCGCGCTTCGTCGAGCTCGCCCTGCGCGGCGGCTCCGCGCTGCGCGAGCTCTTCCCCGAGCACCTGCTCCGGCACGCCGTCGAGGTAGCGCGCGGCCCGCTGCACGCGTCGCACCCGCACCGGAAGGAGTGGGGCGCGGAGGACGAGCCGGCGCGAGGAGGTGCGCTGGCGCAGGGAGGCGAGCCGGCGCGGGAGGGCGAGGCGGCGCGGGGAGGCGAGCCGGCGCGGGGAGGCGAGCCGGCGCGGGGAGGCGAGCCGGCGGAGGGAGGCCGCGCGAAGGTCGCGCTGCTCCTGCCCGGCCAGGGCTCGTTCGACCTGCGGCTCCTGCGCGGGCTCCACGCGCGCTTTGACGCCGCGCGCGCGGCCGTCGACGCCGCGGAGCCCGCGGCGCGCGAGCTGCTCGGCGCTTCGCTCGCCGCGCTCGTGGCCGGCGGCGAGGCCGAGGCGCGGGCGGCGCTCGAGGCGTGCGCCGACCTCGATCAGCTCGGCATCCTCGTCCAGGGCCACGTCGCCGCCGCGCTGCTCCGGTCCGCCGGGCTCGCGGCGGACGTCGTGGCGGGGCACAGCTTCGGGGAGATCGCCGCGCTGGCCGCCGGCGGCGCCTTCTCCCTCGCCACGGCCGCGGAGGTCGTGTGCCGGCGGGTGCTCGCCCTCCGCAGCGCGCCGCCGGGCCGCATGCTCGCGGCGCACGCCGGCGCCGACCGCCTGCGCGACGAGGTGCAGGCGCTGGGCCGGGACGACGTGTTCGTCGCGGTCGTCAACGGGGCCGACCAGGCGGTCGCCTCCGGGACAGCGGACGGCATCGCGGCGCTCGAGCGGCGGCTCGCGGGCGCGGGCGTCCGCGCGACCGTGCTCGCGAGCCGCCACCCCTTCCATTCACCCCTGCTCGCGCCGGCGATCGGCCCGTTCGCGAGCGCCCTCGGGCGCGCCGCCGCGGCGCAGCCCGCGCTCGCCACGTACTCGCCGATCGATCGGGTCCACTACGGCGAGGGGCCGCTCGCGCCCGCGCGCCTGCTCCCCATGCACCTCGTGACGCCGCTCGACTTCAGAGCGGCCGTGCGCGACCTGATCGCGGCCGGCTGCCGCACCTTCGTCGAGTGCGGCGGCGGCAGCACCCTGACCGCGCTCGTGCGGCGGAGCGCGCCGAAGGAGCTCCGCCTCCGCGTGATCTCGACGTTCCGCGCCGGCGAGGACGTCGCGGCCGAGCACCGGCGCGTCGTCGAGGCGCTGCGCGCCGCGGGGCACGCGCTGACCGAGGTCGCGCCGCGCCCCGGCGACGACCGGGGCGCCCGCCTTCCGGGCGCGGTCGCCGCGGCATCGAGCCCCGTCGTGGCGGAGATCCCCGCCGCGGCATCGAGCCCTGACGTGGCGGAGATCCCCGCCGCGCCGCCGCCGGCCGCCGCGCCCGCGACAGGCCCGCACGACGGCGCCGCCTCGCCGGAGGGCGCCTCCCCGATCGCGATCGTCGGCATGGGCGCCGTGCTTCCGGGGGCCGGCGGCGTCGACGCCTACCTCGCGCAGCTGCTCGCCGGCACGAGCGGGATCGTCGACAGCGGCGAGCGGAACCCGGAGCTCGCCACCGACTTCCTGAGCCCCGGCGGCCGCGCCGCCGACAAGACGTACAGCCTGCTGACCGGCACCGTCGACGCGCTCGGGCCGTACGCCGAGCGCACCGGGTACAACCCCCGCACCCTCGAGCGGCTGCCCAAGACGGCCCGCATGCTGGCGTGCGCGCTCGCGGAGGCCAGGTCGCGCGCGGCCGTGCTCCGCGACCGCGCGCCGCTGCGGATCGCGTGCCTCCTCGGCTCGACCGCGGACGGCTCGATCGAGCACGACGAGGCGACGCTGCTGCTCGGCGTCGAGCGCGCGCTCGCCGGCGTCGCCGCGGACTCGGCGGCCCGCGCGGCCGTGGTGGGCGCGCTCGCGGGCGAGCTCGGGCTCGACGTCGAGCGGCGCGCCGCGTGCCGCGGCCACCTCGAGCCGCTCGCGCGCGTCGTGCGCGACGTCGTGGGGGAGGGCGTGCACACGGTCGTCGTCGACGCCGCCTGCGCGTCGTCGATGCACGCCGTCCACCTCGGCGCCGCGATGCTGCGCCGCGGCCTCGCCGACGTCGTGATCGCCGGCGGCGCCTACCAGCCCGGCCCGACCAACGCGTGCCAGTTCTCGCAGTTCGGCGGCCTCTCCGCCACCGGCAGCCGCCCGTTCGACGCCTCGGCCGACGGCGTCGTTTTCGGCGAGGGCGCCGCCGTCGTCGTCCTCGAGCGGCTCGACGACGCCCGCGCGCGGGGTGATCGCGTCGACGCCCTGCTGCTCGGCAGCGGCCTGTCGAGCGACGGCCCGAGCCCGTCGGTCACGGTGCCGCAGCGCCGCGGGCAGACCCTCGCGATGCGGCGCGCCTACGCGCGGGCGGGCGTCGCGCCGCGATCCGTGCAGTACGTCGAGGCGCACGCCACGGCGACGCCGGTCGGCGACGCCACCGAGTTCCAGGCGCTCGCCGAGGTGTTCGCCGGCGACGCGGGCGCGCCGCGCATCGCCCTCGGCAGCGTCAAGTCGCTGCTCGGGCACACGGGCTGGACCGCCGGCGTCGCGTCGCTCATCAAGGTCGTGCTCGCGATGCGGGAGCGCACGCTCTTCGCGCAGCACGGGTTCCAGGCGCCGAGCGGGCGCATCGACCTTTCGGGCTCGCCGTTCGCCATCGCCACGGCGGCCGCGCCGTGGAACGCCGAGGGCGGCGGCCCCCTGCGCGCCGCGCTCGACAGCTTCGGCTTCGGCGGCACCAACGCCCACCTCGTCGTCGAGGAGTTCCAGCCCGGCCGCCACGCCCCGCGCCCGCCCCCGCGGGACGCCGGCCGCGCGCTGTGCGTCGTCGGGCTCGGGGCCGTGTTCCCCGGCGCCGGCGGCGCGCCCGCGGAGGCGCCGTCGGACTTCCTCGCGTTCGACGAGCGCGCGCTTCGGCTCCCCGCCGGCGCGCGGGTCCTGCCGGACGCGCTGGAGGCGATGGACCCGACGCAGCTCCTCGCGGCCATGGCCGCCGAGAAGGCGCTCGCGGCGCTGCCCGCCCGCGAGCTGGGCGACCGCATCGGCGTCGTCGTCGGCCACGAGGGCAAGACCCGCCGCGGCGCGCGCGCCAACGAGCGGATCTTCGGCGACCGCGTGGCCCGGGCGCTCCGCGCGCGCGGCGTGAGCCCGGCGCTCGCGGGCAGCGTCGTGGAAGCGCTCCGCGCGGGCTCGCCCGCGACAGGGCCTTACACGCAGCCGGGCAACATGCCCAACATCATCTCGGGGCGCGTCGCCAACGTCCTCGGCCTGCGCGGGCCGAACTTCGTGGTCGACACCTCCGCTACCTCGCTGCTCGACGCGCTCGCGGCCGCGGATCTCGTGCTCGACGACGACTGCGAGGTAGTGCTCGCGGGGGCGGTCAACGCGTTCAGCGACGACGTCGCCCGCGGCGCGTCCGCGGCCGACGACCCGCGGCCGGTGGGCGAGGCGGCGCTGCTCGTGGCGCTGTGCACCGAGGAAACCGCCGCGCGCAACGCGTGGCCGGTGCTCGCGCGCCTCCACGTCGCCGCCGGCGGCGCGGAGGGCGGCCTCCCCGGCCGGGAGCTCTCGGTCGGCGGCCCGGGCGCGCGGCTGCGCGGGGCCGAGGGCGTCGTCGAGCTCCACGCGGCGATCCGGGACGCGGGCGTCGATGGGCGGGCCGCCGCCGCGGTCGTGCGCTGGCCGTCCGACCCCCGCGCCGTCCATGTCGCGCCTGCCCGTGAAGCCCATGTCGCGCCTGCCCGTGAAGCCCGGGTCGCGCCTCCCGGCGAAGCCCATGTAGCGCCTCTCGTCGACGTCCATGTCGCGCCTCCTCGCGAAGCCCATGTAGCGCCGGCTCCCGCGCCCGCGGGCTTCACGACGGGCACGCCGATCCAGGTCTACGTCCCCGGGATCGCGCCCGCGCCGGCGAGCGGGCCCGCGGCGCGCGTCCCGTCGCGCGTCCTCTACGTCTGCACCGACGCGGCGCTGGCCGCGGACGCGCGGCGCGCGGCGCCCGCCGGCGCGCGCTTCCTCGCGCTCGCCGGCGAGGCGGCGCCCGTCGCGGCCGCGCCCGGGGGCCCGCAGGCCCTCGCGGCGCCGGACGCCGCGGCCGACGGCGGCGGCAGCCCGTCGATCGACGCCCGCGACGAGGCGCGGCTCAGCGCGTCGTTCGCGGCCCTTGCGCCCGACGACGTCGACGCTGTCGTCGTGCTCACCCGCGCCGGCGACGCGCGCGCGTTCGTCGACGGCGCGCCGGGCTCGTACCGGCCGGCGCTGCGCGCGCTGTTCGGCGCGGCGCGCCGCTACCACGACGCCGTCGCGCGCGGCGACGTGTCGTTCGCCGCCGTCGTCGTGGGCGCCGTGGACTCGGCCGCGCGGCTCGCCCCGCTGAGCGGCGCCGTCGGCGGCTTCGTGAAGTCGCTGGCGCGCGAGCTGCCAGGCGGCGACGTGCGGGTCGTCCACACCGACGCGCGGGACGCGGCGGCGGCGCTCGGCGCGCTCTCCGACGAGTGGCGCCACGCCCGGCCGGCCGTGCCCGAGGAGGTGGTCGATCTCGGCGGCGTGCGGCACGCCGTGCAGCTCGCCCGCGCCTCGTCGACGCTGCCTTCCCGCGCGACCCCACCCCTCGGCGCCGACGCCGTCGCGCTCGTGACCGGCGGCGCGCGCGGCATCACGGCGCAGTTCGTCGAGGGCCTGCTCGACCGCTTCGGCTGCCGCGCCGTGCTCCTCGGCCGCTCGCGGCTCGAGGACGCCCCGCCGCGCACGCTCGCGATGACCGACGCGGAGTTCGACGCGTACGAGCGGGACTTCTACGCCGAGGCGCTGCGCGCCGATCGGGGCGCGCGGATGGTCGCGCTGCGCGAGCGCTACGCGCGCATCCGGGCGGCGCGCGAGGCGCACCGCGTCCTCGCCCACCTGCGCGCCCGGGGCGGGGCCGTCGGTGACCGCGTCGTCGACTACCACGCCGTCGACGTCACGCGCGCCGAGGACGTCGACCGCGCCGTCGCGGCGGTCGCGGCGGCGTACGGCCGGGTCGACCTTGTCGTGCACGGCGCCGGCATCCAGGCGTCGAGCCGGCTCACGTCGAAGTCGCTCGACCTGTTCGAGCGGATCGTCGACACGAAGCTCGCCGGCCTCGCCCACCTCCGCCGCGCCCTCGCGCGCCACCTGCCCGCCGCGCGCCCGCACGTCCACCTCGTGACTTCCGCGTTCAGCGTGCTCGGGAACGACGGGCAGCCCGACTACGGCGCGGCCAACGAGGCGATGAACCGCGCCGCGGCGTACTTCGCGGCCGAGGCGGACGCCGGCCCGTGGTCCAGCATCGCGTGGCTCGGCTGGAACGGCGTCGGCATGACCGCCGGGTCCGAGTACAGCGCGCTCGGCGCGGCGCGCGGGCTCCGTGGCGTCGAGCCGGAGGAGGGCCGGCGCATCTTCCTCGACCTCGTGGCCGAGCGCCCCGTCGGCGCGGCGCAGGTCCTGCTCACGGACAGCGAGATCGAGCGATTCGCCCCGCGCATCGCGGCGAGCGCGGCGGTGAGCGCGGCGGCGAGCGCGCCGACGAGCGCGCCGAGCAGCACCTGGACGCTCGATCCGCGCGTCGACCCGTGGCTGGCCGACCACCGGGCGCGCTCGAGCGCCGTCGCGGCCGGCGCGTTCCTGGTCGAGCTCTGCGTCCGGCACGCGCTCGCGACGGCCGCGGAGGGCGACGCGCTCGTCCGCGAGGTCCGTGACGTGCGCTTCCGCGAGTTCCTGCGCCTGCCCGACGGCGCGGCGCGCGACGTGCGCACGGTGACGACCCGCCGCGAGCGGCTCGCCGGCGGCCGCGCCGCGTGCGCCGTCGAGGTGCGCGGCGACTTCGTCCACCGGTCGGGCGTGGTCCTCCGCGCCGACGTTGTCTTCGCGACCTGCGTCGTCGAGCTCGGCCCGATCCACGTCGGCCGCGACGCCCTCGCGCCGCGGCGCGCCGGGCGCGTCGACGGGCCCTCGTTCCGCGATCCCTACGCGAGCCCCGGCGCGCCGGTCCGGCACGCGGGCTGGTTCGATCACGTCGGGTCGTTCGTGCTCGGGGCCGCGCTCAAGTCGGCCCGGTTCCAGCTCACCGCCGACCCCGCCCTGGCGCGGCAGCGCGCGGCCGCCACGCCGTTCCTCCTGCTCGATGCGCTGCTGACGCTGGGCACCCTGCGCCGCGACGAATCCGGCGCGTTCCCTGTGTGCGCCGCGGGCGGCGTCGACCGCATCCGCTTCGGCGCGGCCGCGAACGACCTCGCGATCCGCGGCGCGGGCGGCCCTGTCCGGCTCGTTGCCACGGTGCCGGAAGCCGCGGACGACCGCGTCCTCGGCGCGTGGGCGCAGGCGCTCGACCCGGCGGGCGGCGTGCTCCTCGACGTCGAGGGGCTCGAGGGGCGCGTCGTCGGGCGCGTGGCCGCGGAGGCGCGCCCGGCGTCGCCGGCGTCGCTGCCCCTGGGGGCGCTGTGACGCCGCCGCTCGCGATCGCTCTCGCCCGGGCGGACGCTGACGCGGCGGCGCGCCTCGAGGCGTACCTGACCGAGGGCGAGCGCCGCGCGTGCGCTGCGCTGCGCGTCGCCGCCCGGCGGGCGCAGTCCGCGTGCGCGCGTGTCGCGGCGAAGTGGCTGCGCCTGGAGCTCGCGGCCGGCCGCAGCGCGCCGCTCGTCGCGCTGGACGCGGCGTCCCTGGAGGCGCACCCGCGCGCGGACTACCTCGCCTGCGCGGTCTCCGGCCCCGGGGGCGGCGCTCCGCGGTTCGAGGACGGCGCGTTCGCTGTGTCGCTCTCGCACGCGGGCGACCGCGCGGCGGCGGCCGTCACCACGGCGCGCGCCGTCGGCGTGGACGTCGAGCGCGTCGAGGCGCGCGCGGCGGAGTTCGCGGACGAGCACTTCACGCCGCGCGAGCGCGAGGGGCTCGCGCGCGGCGCCGCGGCCGGCGCGGATCGCGCCGCCCTCGAGACGCTGCTCTGGAGCGCGAAGGAGGCGCTCTACAAGACGGGGGCGCTCGCGCTGCCGGCGCGGTTCTCCTTCCGCGACATCGACGTCGCGTTTCCGCCGGGGGGCGCGCGCCTCGCGCAGCCCTCGGTCCGCTCCTTCGCGCTGAGCGCGCGGGGTGGGCAGTTCTTCGGCCGGGCGGTGCTGACCGGTGCGTTCGCGCTCGTCGCGGCCGTCCCGGTCCCGCCGGTCGCCGCTCTTGGATGAATGTCACTCACCAATCACGAGGAATCGACGATGCAATCTCATGATCTTCTCGAACACGTTCGCTCCGTCTTCGTGCGCATGACGCGTTATCCCGACGAGGTCGTCGTCGCCGACGCCGACCTGGAGCAGGACCTGGGCATCGATTCGGTGAAGCGCGGCGAGATCCTGGCGACGCTGCGCGCCGATTTCGGCCTCCCGGATGCGCTCAAGGCGACGCCCGACGAGCTGCGCACGGTGGCCAGCGTCAGCGACTTCCTGTCGCGAACGATCGCGGCTCGCCCCGGCGCCGCGCCCTGGAGCGGCGACGCGGGCGACGGGGGGCACATGAACGGGCATGGGGAGCCCGCCAGGCACGCCAACGGGCACGTGGAGCCCGCCAGGCACGCCAACGGGCACGTGGAGCCCGCCAGGCACGCCAACGGGCACGTGGAGCCCGCCAGGCACGCCAACGGGCACGTGGAGCCCGCCAGGCACGCCAACGGGCACGTGGAGCCCGCCAGGCACGCCAACGGGCACGTGGAGCCCGCCAGGCACGCCAACGGGCACGTGGAGCCCGCCAGGCACGCCAACGGCCACGCCGTCACCCCGGCGCGCGCGCCGGCGGCTCCCGCGCCGCAGCGCCCCGCCCCGGCCCTGGGGGCCGCCCTCGCGGGCAAGACGGTCCTCGTCACCGGATCGAGCCGCGGGCTGGGTCGCGCCATCGCGACCAAGCTCGGGCGCGCCGGCGCGCGGGTCGTCGTCAACAGCTTCCACTCGCGCGACGACGGCGAGGAGGTAGCCGACGAGATCTGCGCCGCCGGCGGCGACGCGGTGCATGTCTGGGGCTCTGTCGCCAACGTCGCGCACATCGACAAGCTCTTCGAGACGATCGCGCGCGACGTAGGCGAGCTGCACCACTTCGTCAGCAACGCGTCGAACGGCCGGTTCGGCCCCCTCGAGCAGACGACCCCGGAGCACTGGGAGCTGGCCTTCCGCACGAACGTCATCGGCTATCACCAGTGCGCCCTCCACGCGGCGCGCCTGATGGAGCGGCACGGCGGCGGGCGGATCGTCGCGCTGTCGTCGAACGGGTCGTCGCGGTACCTCGAGCACTTCGGCGCCATGGGCGCCGTGAAGGCCGCGGTCGAGTCGCTCACGCGCGCGCTCGCCGTCGAGCTCGCGCCGCGCAACGTGCAGGTCAACTGCGTCTCGGCCGGGCCGATCTACGGCCACGTGACGAGCAACTACCCGGACCACGAGCGGATCCTCCCGTACTGGGAGTCGCGCACGCCGGGCGGCCGGCTCTGCGCGGAGGAGGACGTCGCCGACGCCGTCCTGCTGCTCCTGTCGGACGGGGCGCGGATGATCAACGGCGCGACGCTCACCGTCGACGGCGGGGGCTCGCTGTGCATCTGACGGCCCGGATGGCCCGCGCGTGCCCGCGCCTCGGTCGCATCATCGTGCGTCAGCCCGGGTTTGCTTGCATCAACTTGCGTCAACTCGCGGAGAAGGAGGAGTCATGATTGCCAATCTCTATCGGCAGCCCCCGGGCCCTGGCCCGCTGTCCAGCCTGCGGTACCTGGCGAATTTCAGGACCGGGGACATGCGTCATTACGAGGAGCTCTTCGCGCGCCACGGCGACGTCGTGCGCCTGCGGGCGCCCGGAGCCGAGGACTTCATCATGGCGTTCCACCCGAACGACATCGCGCACGTCCTCCGCACGAACATCCGGAACTACCCCAAGGGCAAGCGGTACCACGAGCTCGCCCACGTGCTCGGCTGGGGCCTCGTGAACAGCGAGGGCGAGCTCTGGCGGCGCCAGCGCCGGCACGTACAGCCCCAGTTCAACCACGCGAACACGCTCAAGTTCGTCCCCATCATCGTCGACCACATGGAGGCGGTGCTGCGGCGCTGGGACGCCCAGCCGGGCGAGTTCGAGCGCGACATCAACGACGACATGATGGATGTGACGTTCGGTATCGCCGGCGAGGCGTTCTTCGGCGCCGCGCTGCAGGCCCACACGGACACCGTGCGCGAGGCGTTCAAGTACGCGCTGTCGATCGCCCTCAAGCGGATGTACTCGCTGGTCAACCCGCCCCTGTCCTGGCCGCTGCCCAGCCACCTGCGCTTTCGCCGGGCCATGGAGCGCGTGCACACCGTGATCGACGACATCATCGACGGTTACCAGCGCGGCGCGGGCGACGCGGACAACGTGCTCGTGCGCCTCATGAACTCGGTCGATCCCGAGACCGGCGCGAGGATGGACCGCGCGCAGCTCCGGGACGAGATCAAGACCATCCTGATGGTCGGGCACGAGACATCGAGCGTCACCGCCTCCTGGGCGCTGTACCTGATCGCGCAGCACCCCGAGGTGTGCGCCCGGCTCACCGACGAGATCGATCGGGTCCTCGGCGGCCGGGCCCCGACGGCGAAGGACTTCGAGTCGATGCCTTACCTCGGCATGGTCTTCAACGAGTGCCTCCGGCTCCTGCCCTCCGTGCCGTTCATCCTCCGCAGCCCGTCGGAGGACGACGAGCTCGGCGGCTACCACGTCGCCGCGGGGTCGACGGTGGCCATCGTCCCGTGGGTCACGCACCGGCACCCGGACTTCTGGGCCGATCCGTTGCGGTTCGACCCCGAGCGCTTCGCGAACTACCGTCGGAGCGCGGACGACAAGCTCGCCTTCATCCCCTTCGGCGCCGGCCAGCGGATCTGCCTGGGCGAGTTCATGGGCCAGCTCGAAGGCAAGATCATGGTCGCCATGGCGCTCCAGCGGTATCGGCTCCGGCTGGTCCCCGGCTTCGACCCGCGGTGCCGCGGCTTCATCTCGCTGCAGCCGGTGAACGGGATGCGGATGATCCTCCGGCGGCGGGAGCCGGTGAGGACAACGCGCGCGGCGCCCGCGGGTCGGGGGCAGCCTGCGGCGGCGGAGCCTGCGGCGGCGGAGCCCGCGGCGGCCGCCGCGATGAGGGCCAGCGGCTGCCCGTTCAGCGCCCGGGCGTGACGGGGCGGAGCGCGGGCGGGCCAGGGGGGCACGGCCTACGGCGCCTGCTCGACCATCGCGCTGCCGCCGTGGCGGCGGACCGGACAGCACCTGGCTCCGGCGCGTCCGCGTCGCGCGGGTGCGATGCACCGAGTGATCTGGCGCAACGGAACACACATGAGCGATCACGCATGTCTCTGGCACGGCACGACCGCGCGTCTCAGCAGCTCAGATATCCTCGGCGTGCAGCTCGGTAGGAAAATTCAATCAACCGCGGGATCTACCACCGGCGACGGCGGGTGCAGCGCAAGGTCACAAAGCAGGCGCCCCTCCCAAGCTCCGGCCTCTTTGTCTGTATCATCGCCCCATGAGGCGTCGCCGGGGACCGGGCTCACGCGGATATTCATCATGGCCGTCATGGTCGAGAGCGCCGTCGCTCTTCGCCATCCCGGCGCTGGCCACCGCGCTGTGGCCGGCGCTGGCCCGCGCCGACGACTACGATCGTTGCGTCCGCAGCGCGAAGACCCAGGCCGAGATCGACGCGTGCGCCCCTCCGGACAAGCCGCTCGAGGTGAGGGTGCGGGCGAAGCCGCCGGCCCGGAGCGCGTCGGACGTGGAGGTGGACGCGCAGATCATCGCGGCGGCGCCGCACGGCTCGGGCGCCGATGTGCTGAACGTCGCCCCGGGCGTTTTCGTGAGCGACCGCGGGCTGCCCGGGCGCGCGCCGCACCTGTCGCTGCGCGGCTTCGACGGCACATCGGGCCAGGACGTGGAGATCTTCGCGGGCAACATCCCCATGAACCAGGTCTCGCACATCCGCGCTCCTGGTTACGCCGACATGCGCCTCATCATGCCGGAGGTGATCCGGTCGGTCCGGATCGCCAGCGGCCCCTACGATCCGAAGCAAGGGGACTTCGGCGTCGCCGGCTCGCTCCGCATGGAGCTCGGCCTGGAGGAGCCGGGCTTCTGGCTGAAGGGGGGCGTCGGCTCGTTCGGGACGAGGCGGGTGTTCATCGCGTTCGCGCCCGAACATCGAGAGATGCAGGACACGTTCGCGGCCTTCGAGACCGACGCGACCGACGGCCCGGGCGGCGCGCGCGGGGGCGAGCGCAGCTCCTTCGTGGGTCAGCTCGGCGGAGGCACCGAGCAGGTCGACTTCCGCGCGACGGTGGCGATCGGCTCGGCGCGCTTCGACTTTCCCGGTTACCTGCCGCAGGCCCTCGTGGAGCGCGGCGGCGACCTGTACGCCGCGCGGCGGCCGCTCGGACGCGACAGGACGTCGCAGGCGCTCATCGGCTCCGAGGTCGTGTGGAGCCCCGGCGAGGGGATCCTGGGCATCGGCGCGTTCGCGGGCAAGACCAAGACGACGTTCCACCAGAACCTCACCGGGTTCGCCCTCGACCAGCTCGCCGGCGAGCGCGTCGTCGAGAGCGACGACAGCGAGATGGTGAACGACGCGTGGACGGTCGGCCTCACGGTGTTTTATCGGCACGGCGTCGAGATCACCTCGAAGCGCGACTCCATCGAGATGGGCGTTTACTCGCGCGTGGACGCGGTCGACCAGACCGACACGCGCCTGTTCGAGGACGGCACGAGGAACGCCACGCTCGTCGACGCGACGGTCGACGCCACGAACGTCGCGGCCTACGCCGATCTCGCGCTCTACCCGATCCGCCGCGTGGTCGTCCGCGGCGGCACGCGCCTCGACTCGCTCTCGTACAGCGTGCAGGATCGCACGAGCGACGCCGGGCTCGAGCGCACAGCGCAGGGCTTCGTCGTGTCGAACAAGGTCATGGCGGACGTCGCGGTCAGGGGAGGCGTGCACGTCGTGGCGAGCTTTGGAGAGGGGTTCCGCTCCCCGCAGGCGCGCGCCCTCGCCGAGGGCGAGCGCGTGCCGTTCACCAGGGTCCGCGGCGTCGAGGCGGGCGTCCGGCTCAAGGATGGCAGGTCCTTTCAGAGCTCGGCCGTGGGGTTCGGCTCGTGGCTCGGCAACGACCGGGTGTTCGACGCTACGTCGCGTCAGAGCGTCGAGGCCCCGCCGTCCCTGCGCGCCGGCGCGCAGCTCGTGATGAGCGCGCGCTCGGGCCCGTTCGGCGCGCACCTGAGCGGCACGTACACCCATGCCCGCTTCACCGGATCCGACGCGCGCTTCCGGGAGGGCGACCCGGTGCCCTATGCCCCGGCGTTCGTCCTGCGCGACGACGTGTTCGCCTCGGGGGCCGTCGGGAAGCTCTTTGACAAGGAGGTGACGGTCCGCGTGGGCGCCGGCGTCGAGGGCGTGGCGGGGCGCTCCCTCCCGGGCGGGCGAGCCGGCAAGGACTCCGTCAGCCTCGATGCGGTCGCGGCGGTCGGCTGGCGCGGCATGGAGCTCGCGCTCAACGGCACGAACCTCCTGGGCCAGCGCTATTACGACGCGCAGTACGTCTATGTCTCGAACTTCGAGGAGAGCCTCCCGCCCCCGCCGCCGTCTCCGCACGTGCTCGTCGCCGCGCCGACGGCGCTGATGCTCACACTCCAGGTCCATGTCCGCGGCAAGAAGCGCGAGCAGGAGTCGTACTACTAGTCTCGACTTGTGCCCGGTCCGATCGGAGATCCAAGGCTCCGTGCGGCTGTTCGCGAGCTTGATCGTGATAAAAGTCGCAAGTGTGTCGTGCAAGCGTATGTTCAGCCTCGATGCGTGGTCTCGAACAGCTGAGGCCGATCGATGCCGGAGCGGCACAGGTGGTTTTGAACGTTCTGCGCCCCGTTGCGCCCCGGCAGGGGGCCGCTCGGCCCACAGAAGACACGCTGCTTCGGTGGACATATCGCGAAATAGGCTCGGAGCGCGCACAACATCGGGGAGAGCGCCCAGGCGCGCGGGTCATCCGTCTTGTTCACGTCGAGCACTACGGCGCCCCGATCGAGATCAAGAACGGACGGGTCTCAAGGAGCGGCGACGTGGCGTATCGGATGAAGTATCCGACGCGGGGAGGCGACGCATCGGAACAAGCATCAAAGGTGACAGCGGGCCCGTACGTGCTGCGATCGCCTGAGCCCGCTGCGCGGCTCGCCCGCTCGGCGAATGGATTGCAATCCCAATTTCCAAGAGTCGTTGTTCTGTGGGCTGGTCCACTATCAGAGCCGTGGCATTTCTCCCCAATCCCGGATACGACTTCGACATGCCCTCAAGGAGTGGAGAGCCCATGGAGGTTTCAGGGGTCACGCTGGACGTGCTCGTCCATCAAGGGATCGAAACGGCTCTGTATCGAGGTCGTCGTCGAGGAGACGGCGCGCCCGTCGCCGTCAAGGTCACACAGAGCGATTACCCGACCTTCCGCCAGCTCGCCCGGCTCCGGCGAGAGCACGCGATCTTGGGCGATCTCTCCATGCCGGGCGTGCCGCGGGCGCTCGACCTCCTCCCGCATGGCCGCGGTCTCGCGCTCGTGCTCGAGGACCTCGGCCCGACAAGCCTCGCCGACTTGATCGCGAGGCGCGGGCGGCTCGAGCCGAAGACGACGCTGCGCATCGTGGCGCCGCTCGTGCGCACGCTCGACGCGCTCCACCGGCAGCATATCCTCCACAAGGACATCAAGCCGCGCAACGTGATGATCGACGAGGCGACGCTCTCGCCGCGCCTGATTGACTTCGGCATCGCCGCCCGCCTGGCCCAGGAGACCCAGGAGGCTTCGGCGATGGAGGGGCTGGAGGGGACGCCTGCGTACATCGCGCCGGAGCAGACGGGCCGGATGAATCGACCTGTCGACCGGCGCTCGGATCTGTATGCGCTCGGCGTGACGCTCTACCACATGCTGACCGGGGCCACGCCGTTCCAGGCCGCGGACGCGACGGAGGCGATTCACGCGCACCTGACGCGGGTGCCGGCGCCGCCGCACGCGGTCGTCAAGGACGTGCCGCGCGGCCTGTCCGATGTCGTGATGAGACTCCTGGCGAAGGCCCCGGAAGATCGCTACCAGAGCGCGAGGGGGCTCCTTTCGGATCTGGAAGAGTGCCAGCGGCGGCTCGATGAGAGCGGGACCGTGGAGCCGTTCCCGCTGGGTCGGGACGACCTGGTGGAGGACGTCGTGTTGCCCGATCGGCTCGTGGGTCGCGAGGCCGAGCTCGACGCGCTCAAGGCCGCGCTCGACCAAGCGCGATCCGGCGCGGCCACCCTTGCGCTCGTGGCGGGCCCGCCCGGCATCGGCAAGTCGGCGCTCGTGCGCGAGCTCTGTGCGAAAGAGGCGCGCGAAGCGTACTTCGCGCCCGGCAAGTTCGACGCGATGGCGAGGAGCGTGCCGCTCTCGGCCTTCTCGCAGGTGATCCGCGCGCTCGTGCGGCAAGCGCTGGCCGAGCCGCCCGACGCCCTCCTGGCGAAGAAGCACGCCATCGAGGCCGCGCTCGGCCCGTTCGGGCGGATCGTGACCGACCTCTGCCCGGATCTCGAGCTCGTGATCGGGCCGCAGCCGGAGCCGCTGGCGACCAGTGCGAGCGAGGCGAAGAACCGCCTGGCGCTCCTGATCCGGCGCTTTTTGTCCGTCTTTTCGCGTGACGACGCCCCGCTGGTCGTGTTCTTCGACGACCTGCAGTGGGCCGACCTGGCGTCGCTCGACCTGCTCGGCCGCCTGCTCATGGATCTGGATACGTGCCGCCTGTGCGTGGTCGGCGCCTACCGCGACGAGGAGGTGGACGCCGCGCACCCGCTCACCGCGACGATAGGCATGCTGCGCGAGGCGGGGATCGAGCCGTTCGAGCTCACGCTGGGGCCGCTGCCGCCCGCGGCGGTGACGGCGATCGTGGCCGAGGCGCTGCACGCGGACCTCGGGCGAGCCGAGCCGCTCGCGGCCCTGATCCGGGACAAGACGCACTCGAATCCGCTCTTCATCGGCCAGTTCTTGCGCGAGCTCGAGAGCGACGGGCTGCTCCGCTTCGACCCCGAGGCGCGCGGGTTCGTCTGGGACCTCGCGCGCGTCGAGGGCGCGATGGTCACCGACAACGTGCTCGCGCTGATGGCGCGCAAGATCGAGCGGCTCGCGCCCGCGACGCGCCGCGCCCTGATGTGCGCGTCGTGCATCGGCCCGTCGTTCGATCTCCGCACGCTCGCGACGATCGTCGAGAAATCGCCCGGGGCCGTCGCCGCGGATCTGCGGGAGGCGCTGCGCGAGGGGCTGGTCCAGCCGCTCGGCGGCAACTACCGGCTGCTCGAAGGGGCCGGGGACGCGCTCGAGCCGATGGACGTCGCGGTCCCGTACCGTTTCCTGCACGACCGGGTGAAGGAGGCCTGCTACGCGCTCGTGCCCGAGGCGGAGCGGCCGGCGGTGCACCTCGCCATCGGCCGGCTGCTCATGGCGCGCGGCGACGGGGCCCGGGGCACAGCCGGCTTGTCCGGCGGAGCCCCGGATGTCAGCCGGGCCCGGGGCACAGCCGGCCTGTCCGGCGGAGCCCCGGATGTCAGCGGGCAGGTGCCGGACGAGGACCTGTTCGAGGTCGTGCGCCACCTGAACCTGGGCGCGCGGGAAATCACGGATGAGACCGAGCGCATGGACATCGCACGGCTCGATCTGCACGCCGGCCGGCGGGCCATGGCCGCCACGGCCTTCGAGGCGGCGGC
Source organism: Sorangium sp. So ce1128 (assembly GCA_051717205.1). GTDB lineage: Bacteria > Myxococcota_A > Polyangia > Polyangiales > Polyangiaceae > Sorangium. The sequence continues at coordinate 9,333,540 of CP181432.1, read as the reverse complement.
GAGCCTCTTCGCGGCGGGCCGGGCGCTCGCGTCGGAGGAGGGGTTTTCGCGCGATCGCAAGGCGTGCTTCGCGCTCTGGCTCGAGGGGGCCGAGGCCGAGTACCTCGTCGGCGCGTTCGAGGAGGAGGAGGCGCTCACGGCCACCGCGCTGGCGCGGGCGGAGAGCGCGATCGAGCGCGCGAGCGTGCACAGCGTCCGCGCTCGGGCCCTGACCACGCGCGGTCGGTTTGCCGACGCGGTGCGCGCGGGGCTCTCAGGGCTCGCGGAGCTCGGCGTGACGATGCCCGAGGATCCGGCCGCGCAGCAGGCGGCCTTCATGGAGGGAGTCGGGGACGTGGATCGGTTGCTCGCGGGCCGCTCCATCGAGGCGCTCGCCCACGCTCCGGTGACCGAGGATCCGGAGGATCGGAAGATCTTCACGCTGATGGCGGAGATCTGGCTGCCCGTGTACTTCGTGAGCAAGACGCTGTTCGGGCTGGTGATCGTCGAGCAAGTGCGCCGCTCGCTCGCGCGTGGCCAGTCCGAGACCAGCGCGCTCCCGTACGCAGGCTACAGCCTCATCCTATGCCTGATGATGGGGCGGCACGCCGAGGGGCACGCGTTCGGCCGGGTCGCGGTGTCGCTGTGCGAGCGATGGAAGAGCCCGACCATCGCCGCGCGCGTGCACGTCACGTGGGGCACCGCGCTCTACGTGTGCGAGCCGCTCCGCAACGCGGTCGATCATGCGATACGGTCGCGGGACGCCGCGCTGGAGGCCGGGGACAACCTCTACCTCGCCATCAACCTGGGCTACTGCCTGCTGCAGTGGCTCATCGGCGCGGGCGTTCCGCTCGAGGAGGTCAGGGCCGAGGCCGACCGGTCCGCCGCCTTGGCGCGGCGAACGAAGGACCCGGTCGCGGTCGCGGCCGTCACCGTGTCGCGGCAGCTCGTCGCCTGTCTGACCGGGCAGACCCGGGGCCGGACGAGCCTGGACAGCGACGGCGTGGTGCTCAACGAGGAGCTCGCGGCGCTCAACGAGAAGGAGCACGCGATCGCCTTCTATTACAAGCATGTGTACCTCCTGTTCCTGCACGTGCTCTACGGCGAGCACGACGGCGCGCTCGAGGCGGCTGCGGACGCGGCGCGGTTCGCCGAGGATGTGAAGGGCATCTACTGGCCGGCGAACGCGGCCTTCCTCGAGGCCCTGGCGCGGGCCGGGCTCGCGCGCGAGGCCGCGGATCGCGAGGCGCGGAAGGAGCACGAGGCCGCCATCACGCCGCTGAGGGCCCAGCTCGAGGCGCTCGCCCGGAGCTGTCCGAGCAACTTCCAGCACAAGGTCGCGCTCCTCGACGCGGAGCTCTGCGTGCTGCGGGGTGAGCGTTGGGAGGCGATCGAGCAATACGACCACGCCATCGAGCTGGCGCGCGAGAATGAGTATCCGCAGGACGAGGCGATCGCGAACGAGCGGTGCGGCCGGTTCCTGCGCTCGCTCGGCCGCGAACGGGCCGCCCAGGGGTACCTCGGCGACGCCTTCCGTGCTTACTTGCACTGGGGCGCGACGGCCAAGGCCGAGGCGCTCCTCTTCGAGTTCCCCAGCGTCGCCGCGCGTGTCAGCAAGCGCGACGCCAGCTCGCAGGGCAGCACGCCGGAGTCGGCGACGTCCCATACGACGCTCCTCGGTCGGACCACGGTAGGGGGCCTGCGCGACGCCGCGCTCGTGCTGCGCGCGGTGCAGATGATCGCGGGCGAGCTCGTGCTCTCCCGGGTGGTGAGCCGCCTCATGCAGATCGTGGTCGAGAACTCGGGGGCGGAGCGAGGCATCCTGCTCCTCGCGCGCGACGACCGGCTCTTCGTCGAAGCGGCCTTCCAGGCCTCGCCCGAGTCGATCGAGGTGGGGCAGAGGCGGCTGCTCGAGGATGAGCCGGAGCTCGCGCAGCAGGCGGTGCTCTACGCGTGGCGCACGCGCGAGGTGCTGGTGCTCGACGACGCGCCGGGCGACTCGCGCTTCGCGTCGGACCCGTACCTCGCGAAGCGGAGGACGCGCTCGATCCTCTGCATGCCGGTGAGCAGCCAGGGGCGCACGGCGGGGATGCTCTATCTCGAGAACAGCGCGACCGCGGGGGTGTTCACCGCGGTGCGGGTCGAGCTCCTCGGGCTCCTGTCGTCGCAGGCGTCGATCACCATCGAGAACGCGCTGCTCCTCGAAGGGATCCAGGCGGCCAACGAGGAAGTCCAGCTCGCGAACGCCCGGCTCGAGCGGGAGGTCGAGCAGCGGACACGCGAGCTCGAACGCTCGAATGCCGAGCTCGCGCGCGAGCTCGAAGACCGGACGCGCGGCGAGGCGGAGCGCGCCGCGCTCCGGGAGCAGGTGGTGGAGGCGCAGAAGGCCCGACTCCTGGAGCTCATGGCGCCGCTGATGCCGATCAGCGAGGACGTGCTGGTGATGCCGATCATCGGCACGGTGGAGGCGGAGCGGGCGGCGCAGATCATGGAGGTGGCGCTCGCGGGAGCGCAGCAGACCGGCGCGCGGGCGCTGATCCTGGACATCACCGGGATGCGGTACGTGGACACGAACGTCGTGGGCGCGCTCGTGTCGGTGGCGAACGCGCTGCGTCTGCTCGGCACCGAGCCGCTGTTCACCGGCATACGACCCGACGTGGCGCGGACGATGGTGGAGCTCGGCGTGGATCTCCAAGCGATGACGACGCTGTCGACGCTTCGGGCGGGTATCGCGCGCGCGCTTTCGGGGTCGGCGATTCCAAGGAGGGGCGAGGGGCGCCGGCCCGCGCTCTGAGATCGCTCACACCAGGATCGGTGGGTGACCCGGGGCTTGTTGCTCGCCGTGGTCAACAAGGCTCCCTCTCCCGGGCGGATGGAGCGAGCGCCAGGCGCCCCGTCCCCGGCAGACCGAGGCCTGTTGCTCGCCGCAATCAACGAGCCTCGCTCCCCCGGCGAGAGCTCTGATCGCCAGGCAGATCTCGCCGGTGCACCGAAGGCCCGCTGCTCGCGCCCTCCGAAAACGCCGCGAAAAGCCCCGGAGCGCAGCGGTTCGCCACCGCAATTTCGTCCTTGGGGTCCTCGCTGGTGCGGAGAACCGACCAATGACGGTTGTGAGATCCAGACCTCCACCCGGTCCAAGTGGGTGTGGTTGTACGATGGGCGGCTTGTTCGGCACGAAGCGCCCCCCATTGCTGAATTCGATCACGATGTTCATCGACGAAATCGACAAGCTGTCGCTCAAGGCGCAGGCCGGCCTCCTGCACGTGCTCGAGGAGCGGCGCTATCGCCCGCTCGGCGAGGGCGCGGGCGAGCGCAAAGCAGACGTGCGCTTCCTCGTCGGCAGCAACGCGGATCTGCAGGCGGCCGTCCGGGCGGGCCACTTCCGGGAAGACCTCTACTACCGGATCAACGTGCTCCCGGTGAAGGTGCCGCCGCTCGACGACCGGGCCGACGAGATCCCGCTCTGGGCCGACTGCATCTGAGCCTCGCGGGGGTCTCCGATGAAAGGCTCTCGGATCGTGAGCCCGAGATCGCCGGGCAGCTCTCCGAGCGTCACGCGGCGCTTCGCTAGGAAGATCGGCCCGAAGTCGGTCTCTCCGCCTCCCTGAAGGTCGACGGGACCTACGCCCCGTCGTAAGCCGACGCTCTCGGATCGGGCGGCTCATCACCCGCCTCGCGAGCCATGGCTCCGGCCACGCAACGGGCACGTTCCCCCTGCTCCTCGTGCGGTCCGGCTGCGGCTGGGCGTCGACGAACGCGTCCGCCACTGGCTCGCCGGTCTCGTCGAGGACGCGCCCGCGGATCTCGACCGCTCGGCGCTCGACGATGCACCACGAAGCTCGCGTCCTCGAGCGACGTGGCATATCAGATGAAGTATCCGACACGGGGAGGCGACGCACCGGAACAAGCATCAAGCGTGACAGCGGGCCCGTACGCGCTGGGATCGCCTCAGCCAGCTGCTCTGCTCGCGCGCTCGGCGAACAGATCGCAATCCCGATTTTCGAGAGTTGTTGTCTGTGGGTTGGTCCACCAACGGAGCCGTGGCGTTTGTCCCAAATCCCGGGTACGACCACGACATGCCCTCAAGGAGTGGAGAAGCCATCGAGGTTTCAGGGGTCACGCTGGACGTGCTCGTCCATCAAGGGGTCGAAACGGCTCTGTATCGAGGTCGTCGTCGAGGAGACGGCGCGCCCGTCGCCGCCAAGGTCACACAAAGCGATTACCCGACCTTCCGCCAGCTCGCCCGGCTCCGACGAGAGCACGCGATCTTGGGCGATCTCTCCATGCCGGGCGTGCCGCGGGCGCTCGACCTCCTCCCGCATGGCCGCGGTCTCGCGCTCGTGCTCGAGGACCTCGGCCCGACAAACCTCGCCGATCTGATCGCGAGGCGCGGGCGGCTCGATGCGAAGACGACGCTGCGCATCGTGGCGCCGCTCGTGCGCACGCTCGACGCGCTCCACCGGCGGCACATCCTCCACAAGGACATCAAGCCGCGCAACGTGATGATCGACGAGGCGACGCTCTCGCCGCGCCTGATCGATTTCGGCATCGCCGCCCGCCTGGCCCAGGAGACCCAGGAGGCTTCGGCGATGGAGGGGCTGGAGGGGACGCCGGCGTACATCGCGCCGGAGCAGACGGGCCGGATGAATCGACCTGTCGACCGGCGCTCGGATCTGTATTCGCTCGGCGTGACGCTCTACCACATGCTGACCGGGGCCACGCCGTTCCAGTCCGCGGACGCGACGGAGGCGATTCACGCGCACCTGACGCGGGTGCCGGCGCCGCCGCACGCGGTCGTCAAGGACGTGCCGCGCGGCCTGTCCGATGTCGTGATGAGGCTCCTGGCGAAGGCCCCGGAAGATCGCTACCAGAGCGCGAGGGGGCTCCTTTCGGATCTGGAAGAGTGCCAGCGGCGGCTCGATGCGAGCGGGACCGTGGAGCCGTTCCCGCTGGGTCGGGACGACCTGGTGGAGGACGTCGTGCTGCCCGATCGGCTCGTGGGTCGCGAGGCCGAGCTCGACGCGCTCAAGGCCGCGCTCGACCAAGCGCGATCCGGCGCGGCCACCCTTTCGCTCGTGGCGGGCCCGCCCGGCATCGGCAAGTCGGCGCTCGTGCGCGAGCTCTGCGCGACCCAGGCGCGCGAAGCGTACTTCGCGCCCGGCAAGTTCGACGCGATGGCGAGGAGCACGCCGCTCTCCGCCTTCTCGCAGGTGATCCGCGCGCTGACGCGTCAGGCCCTGGCCGAGCCGTCCGAGGCTCTCTTGGCGAAGAAGCATGCCATCGAGGCCGCGCTCGGCCAGAGCGGACGGGTCCTCACCGACCTCTGCCCGGACCTCGAGCTCGTGATCGGGCCGCAGCCGCAGCTGCCGGCGGCCGGTGCGAGCGAGGCGAAGAACCGCCTGGCGCTGCTGATCCGGCGCTTCCTGTCCGTCTTTTCGCGTGACGACGCCCCGCTGGTCGTGTTCTTCGACGACCTGCAGTGGGCCGACCTGGCGTCGCTCGACCTGCTCGGCCGCCTGCTCATGGACATGGATGCGCACCACCTGTGCGTGGTCGGCGCCTACCGCGACGACGAGGTGGACGCCGCGCACCCGCTCACCGCGACGATAGGCACGCTGCGCGAGGCGGGGATCGAGCCGTTCGAGCTCACGCTGGGGCCGCTGCCGCCCGCGGCGGTGACGGCGATCGTGGCCGAGGCGCTGCACGCGGACCTCGGGCGAGCCGAGCCGCTCGCGGCCTTGATCCGGGACAAGACGCACTCGAATCCGCTCTTCCTCGGCCAGTTCTTGCGCGAGCTCGAGAGCGACGGGCTGCTCCGCTTCGACCCCGAGGCGCGCGGGTTCGTCTGGGACCTTGAGCGCGTCGAGGGCGCGATGGTCACCGACAACGTGCTCGCGCTGATGACGCGCAAGATCGAGCGGCTCGCGCCCGCGACGCGCCGCGCCCTGATGTGCGCGTCGTGCATCGGCGCGTCGTTCGATCTCCGCACGCTCGCGACGATCGTCGAGAGATCGCCATGGACCGTCGCCGCGGATCTGCGGGAGGCGCTGCGCGAGGGGCTGGTCCAGCCGCTCGGCGGCAACTACCGGCTGCTCGAAGGGGCCGGGGACGCGCTCGAACCGATGGACGTCGCGGTCCCGTACCGCTTCCTGCACGACCGGGTGAAGGAGGCCTGCTACGCGCTCGTGCCCGAGGCGGAGCGGCCGGCGGTGCACCTCGCCATCGGCCGGCTGCTCATGGCGCGCGGCGACGGGGCCCGGGGCACAGCCGGCTTGTCCGGCGGAGCCCCGGATGTCAGCCGGGCCCGGGGCACGGCCGGCTTGTCCGGCGGCGCCCCGGATGTCAGCCGGGCCCGGGGCACAGCCGGCTTGTCCGGCGGAGCCCCGGATGTCAGCCGGGCCCGGGGCACGGCCGGCTTGTCCGGCGGCGCCCCGGATGTCAGCCGGGCCCGGGGCACAGCCGGCTTGTCCGGCGGAGCCCCGGATGTCAGCCGGGCCCGGGGCACGGCCGGCCTGTCCGGCGGCGCCATGGATGTCGGCGGGCAGGTGCCGGACGAGGACCTGCTCGAGGTCGTGCGCCACCTGAACCTGGGCGCGCGGGAAATCACGGACGAGACCGAGCGCATGGACATTGCGCGGCTCGATCTGCGCGCCGGCCGGCGGGCCATGGCCGCCACGGCCTTCGAGGCGGCGGCGAGCCTCTTCACGGCCGGCCGGGCGCTCGCGTCGGAGAAGGGGTTTTCGCGCGATCGCAAGGCGTGCTTCGCGCTCTGGCTCGAGGGGGCCGAGGCCGAATACCTCATCGGCGCGTTCGAGGAGGAGGAGGCGCTCACGGCCACCGCGCTGGCGCGGGCGGAGAGCGCGGCCGAGCGCGCGAGCGTGCACGGCCTCCGCGCCCGGGCCCTGACCACGCGGGGTCGGTTTGCCGACGCGGTGCGCGCGGGGCTCTCAGGGCTCGCGGAGCTCGGCGTGACGATGCCCGAGGATCCGGCCGCGCAACAGGCAGCCTTTATCGAGGGCATCGGAGACGTGGATCGGCTGCTCGCGGGCCGCTCCCCCGAGGCGCTCGCCGACGCCCCGGTGACCGAGGATCCAACGGATCGGCGGATCTTCATGCTGATGTCGGAGCTCATGCTGTCCGTGTACGTCGTGAGCAAGGCGCTGTTCGGGCTGATGATCGTCGAGCAAGTACGCCGCTCGCTCGCGCGTGGCCTGTCCGAGACCAGCGCGTTCCCGTACGTGGGCTACAGCTTCATCCTGGGCCTGGTGATGGGGCGGCACGCCGAGGGGCACGCGTTCGGCCGGCTCGCGGTTTCGCTGTGCGAGCGATGGAAGAGCCCGGCCCTCGCCGCGCGCGTGCACCTCATCTTCGGCACCGTGCTCCACGTGCGCGAGCCGCTCCGCAAAGCGCTCGAGCATGGGATACGGGGGCGGGACGCCGCGTTGGAGGCCGGGGACAACGTTCACCTCGCCATCGGAGTGGCCTATTGCCTGCCGCAGTGGCTCATCGGCGCGGGCGTTCCGCTCGACGAGGCGAAGGCCGAGATTGACCGGTGTCTCGTCTTGGCGCGGCGAACGAGGGATCCGGTCGCGATCGCGACCGTCACCGTGTCGCGGCAGCTTGTCGCCTGTCTGACCGAACAGACCCGGGGCCGGACGAGTCTCACCAGCGTCGTGGTGCTCAGCGAGGAGCTCGCAAAGCTGAACGAGAAGGAGCACCCCCTTGCGTTCTATTACGAGCGCGCGTACCGCCTCTTCCTGCACGTGCTCTACGGCGAGCACGAAGCCGCGCTCGCGGCCGCTACGGACGTGGGGCGGCTCGCCGCGGAGCTGACCGGCGAGTACTGGGTGGTGAACGTGGTTTTCCTCGAGGCCCTCGCGCGGGCCGGGCTCGCGCGCTCGGCCGAGGATCCCGAGGCACGGAAGGAGCACGAGGCCGCGATCGAGCCTCATCGGAGCCGGCTCGAGGCGCTCGCCCGGAGCTGTCCGAGCAACTATCGGCACAAGGTCGCGCTCCTCGACGCGGAGCTCTGCGCGCTGCGGGGCGAGCGCTGGGAGGCGATCGAGCAGTACGACCACGCCATCGAGCTGGCGCACGAGAATGAGTATGCGCAGGAAGAGGCGATCGCGAGCGAGCGGTGCGGTCGGTTCCTGCTCTCCCTCGGTCGCGAACGCGCCGCCCAGGGTTACCTCGGCGACGCCTTCCGTGGTTATTTGCACTGGGGCGCGACGGCGAAGGCCGAGGCGCTCCTCTTCGAGTTCCCAAGCCTCGCCGCGCACGTCAGCAAGCGCGACGCGAGCTCGCACAGCAGCACGTCGGAGTCGGCGACGTCGCAGACGACGCTCCTCGGTCGGACCACGGTGGGGAGCCTGCGCGACGCCGCGCTCGTGCTGCGCGCGGCGCAGATGATCGCGGGCGAGCTGGTGCTCTCCCAGGTGGTCAGCCGCCTCATGCGGCTCGTGCTCGAGAACTCGGGGGCGGAGCGAGGCATCCTGCTGCTCTCGCGGGACGACCGGCTCTTCGTGGAGGCGGCGTTCCGGGCCTCGCCCGAGTCGATCGAGGTGGTGCAGAGCCGGCCCCTCGAGGACGAGCCGGACATCGCGCAGCAGGCGGTGCTCTACACGTGGCGCACGCGCGATGTGCTGGTGCTCGAGGACGCCCCGGGCGACCCGCGCTTCGCGTCGGACCCGTACCTCGCGAAGCGGAGGACGCGCTCGATCCTCTGCATGCCGGTGAGCAGCCAGGGGCGCACGGCGGGGATGCTCTATCTCGAGAACAGCGCGACCGCGGGGGTGTTCACCGCGGTGCGGGTCGAGCTCCTCGGGCTCCTGTCGTCGCAGGCGTCGATCACCATCGAGAACGCGCTGCTCCTCGAAGGGATCCAGGCGGCAAACGAGGAAGTCCAGCTCGCGAACGCCCGGCTCGAGCGGGAGGTCGAGCAGCGGACACGCGAGCTCGAACGCTCGAATGCCGAGCTCGCGCGCGAGCTCGAAGACCGGACGCGCGGCGAGGCGGAGCGCGCCGCGCTCCGGGAGCAGGTGGTGGAGGCGCAGAAGGCCCGACTCCTGGAGCTCATGGCGCCGCTGATGCCGATCAGCGAGGACGTGCTGGTGATGCCGATCATCGGCACGGTGGAGGCGGAGCGGGCGGCGCAGATCATGGAGGTGGCGCTCGCGGGGGCGCAGCAGACCGGCGCGCGGGCGCTGATCCTGGACATCACCGGGATGCGGTACGTGGACACGGACGTCGTGGGCGCGCTCGTGTCGGTGGCGAACGCGCTGCGTCTGCTCGGCACCGAGCCGCTGTTCACCGGCATACGACCCGACGTGGCGCGGACGATGGTGGAGCTCGGCGTGGATCTCCAAGCGATGACGACGCTGTCGACGCTTCGGGCGGGTATCGCGCGCGCGCTTTCGGGGTCGGCGATTCCAAGGAGGGGCGAGGGGCGCCGGCCCGCGCTCTGAGATCGCTCACACCAGGATCGGTGGGTGACCCGGGGCTTGTTGCTCGCCGTGGTCAACAAGGCTCCCTCTCCCGGGACCATGACCCTGCTGGCGGTAAGGAGTCTAGCTCGGCGTCACGAGACCGCGACAGGCATCCCCAGGAACCGGCTGTACCGCGCGATGGCCCTTTGCAGGGCGGCCTTCTCGTCTTCGGGGCTCGCTCGTCGAGCAGGGCGTAGGTGAACTGCTTGCCGCGGAGCGGGCCGCTGCAGAGGATCGCGTCAAGCTCGGCGCGCATCAGGAGGCAGGCGAGCCGCAGGCCGCTCGCGCGGATGCCGGCCTCCTCATACACCCGCGCGATCTCCGTTCGTGTGAGCTGGGCACCACCCTGCAAGGCCTTCACGAGCGCGCCGTTGCTCCTGGCGAACACCGCATCGTCGAGCTCCAGCTGTCGATACTGGTAGGCGTTCGCGGCGTTCACACGCGGCGCCGTGAGGCCGAGCATCCAGCGGATGTCCTGGGGCATCACCAGATGCCACGTGGGCCGCAGGACATGGGTGCGGAGGAGCTTGCCGTCGTTGAACAGCCGATCGAGCTCGGCGTCCGTGACGTCGGTAGTCCGCTGCGCGATGGCCCATTTCGCCCCGGCGTAGTCCTGGGCCTGCACCGCGCATAGCCATTGAACCACGTCCTCGGGCCGCTCGCACGGGCGCCCCACGAGGCGCTCGTTATGGAGCCGCTGGCGGGTGATATCGAGGTTGTCCACGGTAAGCAGCCAGAGTACCAGCCGGCGCGAAGAACGAAACCGCCCTGAGCGGTCACCAGTCAGCAGCGCCAGCCGGCGATGCCCGGAAACGAACCCTCCATGTGCAGGCCGGGCCTTGGCGTGACCCTGTTCGCCAGCCGAGGGAGGCCCGCCCTGCGCGCGCGGGGCGGCGCCGTGAGCAGGGCGGCCTCGCCGCTGGTACAAGAGGCGGCGTGAGACGCCTCGCCGCCCTCGTCGCCCTCGCCCTCTCGCTGTGCGCCTGCGCGGGCAGCACGACCGCCGGCGCCCCCCGCTGCCTCACCGGGGCCACGCCGCGGGTGGGCCGGCCGGCGTCGGACGAGCTGCTCGCGCTGATGCGGCGCGAGCGGGAGCGGGCCGCCCGGGCGCGGTCCCCGCTCGTCCGCGCCCGCATCCTCGAGTCCCTCCCGGGCCTCTTCCCGGACGTGAGCGACAGCGTCGGCGAGCCCCGCTGCCGCGAGGAGCTCGCGGCCGAGAACGCGGCGGCGCTGCGCGGTGATCCGCTCGTTTTCTCGCGGCTTCTCGTCGCCCGGCTGCGCACCGCACACGACCCCCGGCTCCTCCTGCCGCTCGTCGCGCGCGGCGAGGAGCGCGCCACCGCCTACCAGCTCGGCCCGGACGAGCCTGGGCCGGCGCCGCCGCGATCCCTCGTCAGGCACCTCGCCCTGGCGAGCATCCCTGCTTCCTGGCTCGTGGACGACCAGCCGGCGGGCCGGCGGCTCGTGCTCGACCGGCTGCGCGAGGGCGCCGACGCCCGCGAGCTGCTCCTCCTGCACGGCGCCGCGGCCGCGCTGCTCCGCGAGGCGCTCTCGGGCGACCCCGCGCGCGCGCAGGGCGACGCGGGGCCGTCGCTGCTGCGCGCCTGGCTGCCCGACCTCGCGCGGCGGCTGGACGGCCCGGCCGACCGCGTCGCGCTGGAGCTCGTGCTCCGCCGGCTCGCCGACGTGGGGACGTACGCGGCGCGCTTCGGCGTGGGGCCCGAGGCGCGGGCGCTCGTGGAGAGGGTCCTCGCGGCGAGGGGCGAGCTCCCGCTCACGCAGGGGCTCGCCGGGGCCGCGCGCGACCTGGCCGAGGTGGCGCGCGGGGCGCTCCACGACCTCGACGTCCCGCAGCGATCGCCCGCGGGCGCCGACCTGCCGCCGCCGCGGCGGGACCGCTTCCGCGTGTGGGCCGACTGGCTCGACGCCGAGCCCGCGGGCGGCAAGGTCCCGGCGGCCGACGCGCTCGCGCGCGTGCGCGACCTCGACGGGGAGCTCGCGGCGCTGCGCTTCAGCGCGGCGCGCTGCCGTGTGATCGAGGAGCTCGGGCAGTGGCTCCCGCCGGACGAGGCGTCCCGGCGCTTCGACGCGCTCGTCGCCCCCGTGCTCGACGGCGATCGCGTCCGGCTGAGCACCGAGGCGCTCTGCCGGATGCGCGTGGCGCTCCGGCTCGACGGCGTGGACGAGGCGCGGCGGGTGAAGCTCCTGCTCCGGCTGCTTTCCGCGACGCCCGCGCAGATCGGCCCGCGCGACACGAGCGGCGACGAGCCGCGCCCCGCGCTCGGGATGTCCCTCGACGAGGAGCCCGTGGGCGAGGTGGCCGCGCGCGCGCTCGCGCGGAACCTCGGCTGGATCGACCGCCACGCGGACCTGCGCGCGTGGCTCGAGGCGCAGGCGCTCGCGCCCGTCCCGCCCGGCGCGCGGGCCCGAGAGCGCTGGAGCATCCTCCAGCCCGCCTTCGAGCGCGTGCTCGCGCTGCACGCGTCCGGAGCCCCGGAGGCGCGGCCGGAGGCGGCGCGCGCGATCGTGCGCGCGTGGATGGCGTCCATCCGCGCGGCGGAGGCGCAGCAGGGCGCGGCCCACGCCTTCGCGGGCGAGGTAGCGAGCGCGCGCCTCCGGGCGCTCGGCGAGCACGGCGGGCGCGCCGGCCTCGCCGAGGAGGTCGGCGCGTTCCTCGGCGAGCGCAAGGACCAGCGGGCCGCGGTGATCGCGTCGTACCTGCTGACGCTCTAGCGACACCGGCGGCGGCGCCCCTGAGGTGGACCGCGCCGCCCGCTCCGCGGAGAGATCCTCCGGGCCCGGATGCGCCTCCACGGGCGACCCGCGCCGCCGGTCGAAGTGGACATGGAGACTGGATCGCGATCCGCCTCGGCCGCGAAAAATAAGCCGGCGCGTAGCGATCTCCTTCGCGCGGCCTGCACGAGATCGGCATGCTCGAGCGCCGGCCTGCGCTACGCTCATCGGCGGCCCGGAGCCTCTATGCGATCACTCGATGGGCAGCCCACGTCTGCGAGGTCCTTCTTCGAGGCGGAAGCGCGCCGCCACGAGCGGACTGTCGAGCAGCTCCTGCGCTTGCAGGCCATCACCGCGGCGCTCGCAGGCGCGCGCACCCTGGCCGAGATCGCGAGCACCATCATCGATCAGGGGATGCCCGCGCTCGACGCCGAGGTGGGCGTCGTCGCGCTGCTGTCGTCCGACGGCGCCACGCTCCGCAACCTCGGCTTCAAGGGGGTCTCTTCCGAGACCGAGGCGGACTGGGCGGAGTATCCGGTCGATTCCCCCGTTCCTGTCGCCGAGGCGGCGCGCGTCGGCGCGCCCGTCGTCGTGACGACGCGCGAGGAGCGCAACGCGCGCTATCCCGTCCTCGCCAGCGTCCATGGCGTGGAGCACGGGGGCGCCGTGGTCGCGTATCCGCTCGTCGTCGAGGCCACGACGGTTGGCTCGCTCGGGTTCTGCTTTCCCGCCTCGCGCGCGTTCGACGCCGACGATCACGCGTTCCTCCTCGCCATCGCCCAGCAGTGCGCGCTCGCGATCGAGCGGGTGCGCTGGCACGAGGTCGCGGAGCAGGAGATCGCGCACCGCCGGGCGTCCGAGGAGGCGCTGCGCGCTCGGGAGCGCGAGCTCACCGCCCTCGTCGCCGAGCTCAAGCAGACCCAGGAGGCCCTCCGCGAGGCCGATCAGCGCAAGGACGAGTTCCTGGCGATGCTCGCCCACGAGCTGCGCAACCCGCTCGCGCCCCTCGTGAACGCCGTGGAGCTGCTCGAGGTGGCCGGCCCGTCGACGCCGATGGTCGAGCGCGCGCGCGCCATCATGAACCGCCAGATCGGGCACATGGCTCGCCTCGTCGACGATCTGCTCGACATCTCGCGCATCTCCCGGGGCAAGATCGCGCTGTCGGTCGAGCGCCTCGATCTCGTCGAGCTCGCGCGCGCCACGGCCCTGGACTATCGGCCGCTGCTCGAGGCGCGCGGCGTGCGCTTCGAGCTCGCGCTGCCGGCCGCGCCTGTATGGCTCCGGGCCGACGCGACCCGGCTCGCTCAGGCGATCGGAAACCTGCTCCAGAACGCGAACAAGTTCACCGACGGCGGCGGCTCGGTCCGCCTCTCGGTCGTGCCCGATCGGGCGCGCGGCGCCGTCTCCGTCGAGGTAGCGGACACCGGCGTCGGCATGGATCCCGCCCTCCTGGAGCGGATCTTCGAGCCGTTCACCCAGGCTGACCAGAGCCTCGCCCGCAGCCGCGGGGGGCTGGGGCTCGGGCTCGCGCTGGTCAAGGGGGTGGTCGAGCTCCACGGCGGCAGCGTGCGCGCGGCGAGCGCTGGCGTCGGCCGCGGCGCGGCGTTCACGATCACGCTGCCGCTGGGCTCCGCCGCCCCGCGCGCCGCGGTCGCGCCTCGCTCCGCGGCCGCGGCCAGCGCGAGCAGCGCGCGGCGCATCCTGATCATCGAGGACAACCTCGACGCGGCCGACAGCCTGCGCATGCTGCTCGAGCGCCGCGGCCACGCCGTCTCCGTCGCGCACAGCGGCGCGGACGGCGTGGCCGCCGCGCGCACCGCGCGGCCCGACGTGATCCTCTGCGATATAGGGCTGCCGGGTGAGATGAACGGCTATGGCGTGGCCCGGGCGCTGCGCGGCGAGAGCGCCATGCAAGGGACGCTGATTGTCGCGCTCACCGGCTATGGCCAGGACGAGGACCGGAAGCTCGCCCACGCCGCGGGGTTCGACGCCCACCTGACGAAGCCGGTGGCCCAGGCGACGCTGGAGCGGCTCCTCGCGGAGCTCGCGCCGTTGCCCGAGGCGGCGCGGGCCGCGCGCGGATGAAGCGCTCCGGGGCCGACGTCATCGCCGGGAGCGGCGGGGCGCCCGTCCGCTGGATCGCCGAGGCACCCTTATCGCGACTGAGCCCCTGCGCGACGACCTAGGCTGCAGACTGCAACTGCGGCGCGGGCGCGCTGCCTTCTCCCGGTGAGCACGCAACGTTAGGATGGGCAAATGAGGATGCCCTTGCTGCTCGTCTCGCTCCCTTTCATCGTGACATGTGCCCCCGAGTTGCGGCTCGGTGAACTTCCTGACTCCGGTTCTGGAGCGGGCGGCGGGGTCGGCAGCGCAGGGGGCGGAGGCGCCGGCGGCTCCGGTTCGGAGGCGGGAGGCGGGTCGGGCACCGCGGCGGGGGGCGGCGGGACCGCTGGCGCCAGCGCGAGCGCCGGCGGTGGGCAGAGCGGCTCAGGGGGCGGAGGGAGCGATTGCGCGAGCACGTCCACCTGCCTCACCGAGGACGGCCTCATCGCGCGGTATTTCCTCGACGAGGCGGCGGCCGGGGTCGCGCCCGCGCAGGTCGAGGACGCCGCGGAGGCGCCGATGCCGCTCGCGCTGACCTACGGGCCGGAGATGAGCTTCGCGGCGGACGGCGCAGCGCACAGCGGGCTCTCCTGGACGGCGGCCGGCGCCGACGGCCGGGCCTCCGCCGCGATCGATGGCACCAAGATCCAGAGCGCGCTGCAGGGCGCCGTCGCCGGTACGATCGAGGCCGTGCTCCGCATCGCGGCCGTGGTCCAGGGCGGCTCGCGCATCGTCCATATAGGCACTGGCTCGGAGGCTGGCCGCTTGACGCTCCGCTCCGAGACGCCGGGCCAGATCGTGCTCTGGTGGAACGGCGATTACTGCGGCGGCGCGTGGGACGCCGATCTCCCCGAGCGCGCGGTGGTGCACGGCGTGTTCGACTCGACCGTCCAGGAGCCCGCCGAGGATCGGGTCCGGCTCTACATCAACGGTGCTCCGGCCCGGCGGAGCAGCTCGGTCAGCGGCTATTGCGCGATGCACGTGAGCGTGCCCCCGCTCGGCACGACGCTCGATCTCCCCGACGGAAGGCACCTCGTCCTCGGCAACCGCGAGCTCGGCCAGCGGAGCTTCTCGGGCGCGCTCTACTACGCGGCGCTCTACGCGAAGGCGCTCACGCCGGCGGAGATCGAGCGAAACGCCGCCGCGCTGCTCGCCAGCGACGATCGCCCGGGGCAGTGAGCGGCAGTCCGGGGGACTCTCCTCATGGCCAGCCGCGGACCGCGCGCCCGCTCACTCGGCCGACAGCGCCGCCCGCGCCGTCTCCGCCGGCCGCCCGCGGTTCCACGCGGACGTGACGGCCGCGAGCGACGCCATGACGGCGCTGCGGTGCGTCCCCACCCCGAAGCTGCGCTTGCGCCCGATCGAGACGGCCACGTAGGCCACGGACTCGGCGCCTGCACCCCTGTCGATCGCGTGCTCCGCGTGCTCGTCTACCGCGATCGAGATCCCGGCGTGACGCGAGAGCGCGCTCGCGAAGGCCTCGACAGGCCCGCTGCCGGCGGCGCTCAGCACCTGGGCGACGCCGCGGATCTGCACGTGGAACTCGTGTCGTTCGCTCGCGCCCTGGCCGCTTCGCCTGTACTCCACGACGCGCAGCGGCGCGCCCCGGTTCACGTACTCGCGCTCGAAGATCGCCAGGATCTCGGCCTTCTGCACCTCGCCCTCGGTCCGCTCCGCCCTGCGCTGCACGGCCTGGCTCAGCTCGATCGCGAGACCCCTGGGCAGCTGATAGCCGTGGTCGTGCTCGAGCACGTAGGCCACGCCGCTCTTGCCCGACTGGCTGTTCACGCGGATCACCGCCTCGTAGCTGCGCCCGACGTCCTGCGGATCGATGGGCAGGTAGGGCACCTCCCACAGCGCGCTCCCGCTCTCCCGCAGGGCCTTCCAGCCCTTCTTGATCGCGTCCTGATGGGAGCCCGAGAAGGCGGTGTACACGAGCTCGCCGACGTACGGGTGGCGCGGGTGGACGGGCAGGCGATTGCAGTGCTCGGCCGTCTCCTTGATCGCCTGGACGTCGTGGATCTCGAGCTCGGGGTCGACGCCCTGGGAGAACAGGTTGAGCGCCAGCGTGATGACATCGACGTTCCCCGTGCGCTCGCCGTTGCCGAACAGCGTGCCCTCGACGCGGTCGGCGCCCGCCATCAGGGCGAGCTCCGCCGCGGCGACCGCGGTGCCCCGGTCGTTGTGCGGGTGCACGCTCAGCACGATGCTGTCGCGCTGCTTCAGGTTCCGGTGCATCCACTCGATCTGATCTGCGTAGACGTTGGGCGTGGCCATCTCGACGGTGGCCGGCAGGTTCAGGATGATCTTCCGTGACGGGCTGGGCTGCCACACGTCCATCACGGCCTCGCAGATCTCCTTCGCGAAATCGAGCTCGGTGCCCGTGAAGCTCTCGGGGGAGTACTCGAGCACGACCTCGGTCTCGGGCATGCGCGCCGCGAGCTGCCTCACGAGGGTCGCCCCGCGCACCGCGATGTCGACGATGCCCGCGCGGTCCAGGCCGAACACCACGCGTCGCTGGAGCGTCGAGGTGGAGTTGTAGAGGTGCACGACGGCGCGGCGGGCCCCGCGGATCGCCTCGAAGGTGCGCTCGATCAGCTCGGCGCGCGCCTGGGTGAGCACCTGGATGGTCACGTCGTCCGGGATGAGCCCCTCGTCGATGATCCGGCGCACGAAGTCGAAGTCGGGCTGCGACGCGCTGGGGAAGCCCACCTCGATCTCCTTGAACCCCATGCGCAGGAGCTCGTTCCACATGCGGAGCTTGCGCTCGGGCCCCATGGGCTCGACGAGGGCCTGGTTGCCGTCGCGCAGGTCGACGCTGCACCAGCGCGGCGCCCTCTCGATCACGCGGCTGGGCCAGCGCCGGTCGGGCAGGTGGATGGGCTGAAAAGGCTTGTACTTGTGGACAGGCATCGTGGACATGACAGGACTCCCTGAAAGCTGAAGATGGGAGCCGTCGCGACGACGATGCGAGAACCCCCACCGGGCCAAGGAACCAAGGGGGGCCGGGCTGCGAAGACGAAGAACGACGTCGTCAGCAGCGCGCGCAGCGCCCCGCAGGCCGTAGGCCTAGGCAGGGGCGAAGGGAGCGCGCGCGAGGGACGGACATCGCGGAGCAATGTAGCGAACGCCCTCGCGCTTGTCCAGCGGCGCGATCGACGGCGGCCGGGCGTGTCGCTCCTTCGAACGACGGCGCGGCTCTCGCTGACGGCGCGGCTCTCGCGGGG
Source organism: Sorangium sp. So ce1128 (assembly GCA_051717205.1). Taxonomy (GTDB): domain Bacteria; phylum Myxococcota_A; class Polyangia; order Polyangiales; family Polyangiaceae; genus Sorangium. The sequence continues at coordinate 9,316,013 of CP181432.1, read as the reverse complement.
GTCGCGGGGGCTGGTGCGCGCAGCCTCGGCGCGACGACCGGCGCGGCTGCGACCCAGGCCGGCCCGGCGGCGCGCTCGCCGGGGTGAGCCGCGGGCCGAACAGCGCGGTGTGCTGTCAGCCATCGTCTTCCGGTTCCGGCCTCGCGGTGATCCGCAGATCCGAACACGATGCCTGACATGGGCTTTCGTGTTGCGAGGGTGTCAGGGAAACTTTGCTGGCGCCGCGCTCATCGCGCCGCGAACTGAAGACAGGAGATATACGATCGCCGTCAGGGTACTCCCGGCGCGAGGTGACCGAGCATGCGAGAACGCGAGCGCGAACAGGCTGACGTGTGGAATCGACGGCCCCTTCAACGACGGTCGCTGGCTGCCGCGACCGGGATCCTCGCCTCCCTCCTCGGCGCCGGGCAGGCGCGCGCGAACGGCGACTCGCCGCCTCCTCCGCCGCCCATGCAAGCGCAGCCCCCGCCCGCGCCGCAGGCTCCGCCGCCTCCGGGCCTCCACGGCGACCCCGGCGCCCCCGCGGTCGGCCCGAAGGTGCTCCCCTGGCGGGAGGGCGAGCCGGTGCCGCCCGGCTATCATCCGGCAACGCGCCTCCGCAAGGGGCTCGTGATCAGCGGCGCGATCGTCTTCGGGACGGTCTACCTGTTCACCGCGATCGGCGGCGGCGACGCGGTGTACCGCGGCTCCTCGGGCTATGCGGCGCTGTTTGTACCGTGCGCGGGCCCCTTCCTTACCCTGGCCACGACCAAGCAAGACGACCTCGAGACCATGGGGCTCGTCCTCGACGGGCTCGTGCAGATCACGGGCGCCGCCCTGCTCCTGCCCGGCCTCCTCGTGCCGAAAACGGTGCTGGTCCGCGACGATATCAGCAAGCCCTTCATGCTCCCGGCGCCGATGTCGTTTGGGCGGAGCAGCGCCGGGCTCGGCCTGGTCGGCCGCTTCTGACGATCGACCGACCCGTGCGGCAGGCCGGGAGGTATCCCCGACAGGTCGCCGACCTGTCCGGCAGGCCGTGAGGTATCCCCGGCGGGTCGCCGACCTGTCCGGCAGGCCGTGAGGTATCCCCGACAGGTCGCCGACCCGCCCGGCAGGCCGGGAGGTATCCCCGACAGGTCGCCGACCCGCCGGGGAGGCTCCGGGGGTCGCTCGACGGGTCGCCGACCCGCCCCGGGATGCCGCAGGGCTCCCGGGAACGGGTCGACGTGGTGCTTGCGCAGGCCGACCGGGTTCCCGTCCGGGGTCGCTCACCCGCCGGACAGGCCGGGAGGCCTCCGGAACCGAGACGTCGACCTGTCCTGGAACCCTCCGGGCCTCTACCCGCCGCTCGGGCGCTCGTAGGCGCCGATGTCCGCCGCCGGGCCCTGGGGCCGCGCCACCGGGCGGAAGCAGCCCTCGATGCCGCCCACGCTGGCGATGTACGTGTAGTCGGGCGCGTACTGCCACCACGACACCGCCTGCCCCGACTGCTGCTTCAGGCACCGCGGATCGAACCCGATGTCGTCCGTGGGGGCCGAGGTGCTCGCGCCGGCGTCGATCAGCTGCGTCGCGCCGCTGGTCGGGTGGAAGTCGAGCACGCCCGACGTGCTGGTGAAGAAGGGCGCCGCGGCCCCGTCGTTCAGGAGCAGGTTGTTCGACTGCGTGACGCCCGTCGCGCCGAAGAGGGCCTGGTTGCCGCTCGACGCGACAGCGACGTTGTTGCGCACCACGGCGCCGGCGCGCGAGCCCGCGTCCGAGAAGAAGATCTCGTGGTGATACTGGACGTTCGGGTCGATGCCGTTGCCGAAGCAGGTGTTGTTCGCGATCAAGGCGTTCGGGCTCCTCGTGATGCGAATGCACGACCCGCCGTTGCGGAAGCCGATGTTGTTCTCGAACGTGGCGCCCGTGCTGTTCTCGTCCAGGATGAACCCGCTGCCGTCCGACCGGTTGCTGGAGATGTCTATATTCTCGAAGGACACGTTGCCCCGCACCACGTTGTCCTGGGCCGTCCCGCCGACCTGGAACAGGTTGACCCCGCTCGACCAGGAAGGGAGCTTGTTGCCGTTGTGCGCGACGATGCTGTTCTCGATGCGCACGCCGGTCGCCTTGTAGAAGGCGATGCCGTTGATGCCGTTGTTCTCCGCGATCGTGTACTTGAGCTCGATGTTGCTGGAAGGGTTGTTCCAGCCGTTCGCGAAGCCGCTCGACGTGTAGTTGCGCGCGGCGATGCCCATCACCCGGATGTATCGGACCGCCGTGCTGACCGGCTCGAACCCCGAGCCGTCGCTGCCGCCGCCGTCGAGGATGGGGAGCTCGCCCGGGTAGGCGCGGAACGTGATCCAGGCGGCCTGTGTCCCCGACTTCGTGGGGTGTATCCCGTTGGACCAGCCGGTGTAGGTGCCGCCGCGGATATAGACGGTATCGCCTGCGTTGGCGGCGTTCACCCCCTTGCTGATGGTCTTGAACGGCCGATCCAGCGTGCCGGGGTTGCTGTCGCTCCCGTTCGTCGCGACGTAGTACTGCGCCCCGCTCGTGCTGCCCCCACCGCCTGAGCCGCCCGAGCCGCCGGCGCCTCCGGCACCGCCCGAGCCGCCGGCGCCTCCGGCACCGCCCGAGCCGCCGCCACCGCCGGCGCCCGAGGTGCTGGTGGAGCTGGTGGTGGAGCTGCTGGAACTGCTGGTGGAGCTGGTGGAGCTCGTTGTCGAGCTGCCCCCCATTGTCCTGAACGAGAACTTCTGGTTGTTGCCGTTCGCCCAGCTCCACTGCTGGAGGCCGGTGCCGTCCGCCGTCGCCTGCCCCATGACATCGAGCGCCTTGCCGCTGCCGCGGACGGTGATCCGCTGAACGCCGGTGGTGATATCGGTGAAGGAGAATTGCTGGCTCGCGGCGGTGCCGCAGGTGGACTGGACGATGGTCGCGCCGTTCGCGGTCGACCCCCCATTGGTCCCGAGGCAGAGGCCGCTGTTCACGTTCTTGAGCCGGAAGTTTCCGCTGTCCGTGGGCTCCGCGCGGAACTGCTGCCGCGTCGTGCCGTTGCAGGTCGCGATCTGCGCGGCCGCCGAGCCCGCCGTACTCCCGCCCCGGATCTCCACGCACTTGTTGCTCTGCACGCCGACGATCGTATAGACCGCGCCCGGATCGATCATGATGGCGCTGTCGAGCGCCCCTCCCTCTTCACTGTCGATCGCCTCCTGGCTGACGACGCACGACACGGCGAGGATGCCCGTCGCGGCGGCAAGCAAGGCGTGCCTGAACCCGAATCTCATGATTTTCTCCTCGTGCTGATAAGTAAGTGAAACGCGAATCGGCTACAGCTTGACGACGCCTGCTGCCGGTCAGGGGCGCTCGCTGCGCGCTGAAGGGTCCCGAGGACGCCGCGGCGGCCGTTGCCGCTGCTGGTGATCCTCGAACAAGGTGCGCGCGGAGCGGATAAGTCAGTTTCGCGTGCGGTCAGGCGGCGCGATGGAGGTGCTTCTTGTTACGGACTGCCAGTCGAGTCAAGCCGATTGTGCATTGCGAGCGGGCCTCGGTGTCATGAAGGTGCGATACTATGAGTCGCGGAGCGATGGTGGTGGCGCAACGCCCGACACGCTCCGTTGTCTCCGCGGGCGCCATCGTCCGGCGCGCGTCCGGGAGGCCATGCACGACGCTGTCTCGGCCGGCGAGCAGGCCCGAAAGAAAGGAGTGAAGTCAGCAGAAAGCGCGTGATCCGGCAGGGCTGCGCCACGACGCTCCGGCATGGAGCGATCGACGCCATCAGGGCAGATCAAGCGGGCGACGCGGGCACAGAGACGCGGAGGCGGCCGTCTCCGCGCGTCCCGGGCAGCGCCCCGCGCGCCGGAACAACGAAAGAGCGCGGCGGCCGTCCCCCGGGCCATCAGCGATCCAGATCAGCCATTGACCAGGTCCCCCCGAGCCGTCAGCGATCCAGATTAGAGACGATCCACCCCATCCGGATGCACGGTCGACGTTCATGGAGAGCGGTAGCGATGTCCTCTGCCAGCTCACAATACGGCCGCGCGACCCGGTCGAACTGAGGCGAGCCTCACGCGCCTGCGCGTCACCGGCTCTCGGCCGGGCAGCGCTTGACATGTCCCCGGCGGCGCGATGACCTCGGGAGATGAGCTTCTCCCACATTCGCCTGCTTTTCGCGCTGCTGCCCGCTGCCTTGCTCGCGGCCGCCTGCCCCGCCGCGCCGGACCCGAAGGAGGAGCCCTCCGGGGCGTCCGGCGCCGGCGCGCCCGGGGCGGGCGGCTCGGAGCCCGGTGAAGGCATGGGTCTCGGCGGCGGGCGCGGCAGCGGCGTGACCGGGAGCGCCTGCTCCGCGGACATGAGGGAGGTCCTGGACGACGAGGGGAGCGTCGTCGCTGTGTGCCCGCCCGAGCTGGGGTGTTACCAGGGGCAGTGTATCCCCGCCTGCGAGGCCGCGGAGAACGCGGACGGATCCATCGGCTGCGGTTACCTCGCGCCGTCGCCGCCGTTCTTCGGGAACGAGCTGGACAGCTCCAGCTACAGCGGCGCGTGTCACGCGGTCTTCCTCGCGAACACCTGGGCTCGCCACGCCAGGATCCGCGTCGCGCTCGGCGGCGCGGCGCTGGACCCGGCCCACTTCGCGTACCTCCCGAGCGGCATCGGCCCGAGCACCACGTACACGCCGCTGCCCGAGGAAGGGATCCCGCCCGGCGAGGTAGCGGTGCTGTTCCTCTCTCACCAGCCGGGCGTGGGGACCAGGTATGGCACCCTCGAGTGCCCGCGGCCGCCCGCCGTGCTCGCCGACGTCGCGGTCCACAGGAGCGGCGCCGGCGTCGCTTTCGAGGTCGCGTCGGACACGCCCGTGTCCGCGTACGACATCCTCCCGTACGGCGGGGCGACAAGCTTCCTCCCGAGCGCCTCGCTCCTGCTCCCGCGCAGCACGTGGGGCACCAGCTACCAGGTCCTCGCGCCGCACGCGTTGGGCGCCGGGGTGCTGTGGATGACCGTGGTCGCTGCCGAGGACGGCACCACGGTGGATCTCGTCCCCCGCTCGTCTTTGCCCGGCGGCGCCGGCGTCCCGTCCGCCCCTGCCGGCGTCGCCACGCAGCTCACGCTCGGCGCCGGCGAGGTGGTCCAGTGGATGGGCGAGGACCCGAGCGGCGCCGTGCTCCAGTCGAGCAAGCCCGTCGGCGTCTGGACCGGCAACACCTACCTGGAGGTGGCCACCGACACCTCGCCGAGCGGCGGCGGGCACGACGCCGCCCACCAGCAGATCGCGCCGATCAGCGCCCTCGGCAGCGCGTACGTGGGCGCGGGCGTTGTCTCGCGGCTGCGCGACAAGGAGCCCGAGAGCGTCGTCTACCGGCTGCTCGGCGTGGCGAACGGCACGGCGCTCGCCTGGGATCCGGCGCCGCCCGAGGAAGCGCCGACGACCCTGGACGCGGGCGAGGTCAGGGAGTTCGAGACGACCTCGCTGTTCTCGGTGCGCTCGCAGGACGACGAGCACCCCTTCCTGCTCACGCAGTACATGTCCGGCGCTCCCGGCGTCACGCGCCCGGGCTGCGTCGAGGAGATCCCGCTCCCCGGCCAGCCGTGCCGGCTCGGGGACGAGGAGTGGGTCATCCAGCTCCCGCCCGAGCAGTTCCTCGAGCGCTACGTGTTCTTCACCGATCCCACCTATGGCACGACCAACCTGGTGATCACCCGCGTCCGGGGCCCCGACGGCTTCGCGGAGGTGAACCTGAGCTGCCTCGGCCCGGTGACCGGGTGGCAGCCGGTCGGGACCGCCGGGGACTTCGAGGTGGCCCACGTGGATCTCAGCCGCGGCTTCGTCGGTGCGGCCCCCGCGTGCGAGACCAGCCAGCACGAGGCGAGCAGCGCGGGCGCCTTCGGCGTCACCGTCTGGGGCACTGACTTCTACGCTTCCTACGGCTATCCCGCCGGCGGCAATGTAGCGAGCATCAACGACGTCGTGGTCCCGCCGGTCCCACAGTAGTACCTCGTCGCCCGAGGGCGAAATCGCGGCGGCGAACCGGTGCGATCCGTGGATTCCTGAACGCTTTTCCGGTCACTTTGCCATCGCAGTAGTGCGCGATGCTGATGTTATCGATGGTGTGACCGGTGTCGTTGCGCACATAGATTTCAAACTGGGACGACATGTTGCCTCCTTGCGGAAAACATCCAATTGACGACTGCCACGTCGCAGTATCGCGCCGTGCGTCCTTCGATACGGGCTCATTGCAGTGAGCGTGCCGCTCCAGATGATCGAGAGGTTGCAGGCGCGTCGCTCCTGCGGAGGGCGTGGTCACGGTCGGCCGTGGCGTGACACGGCAAGAACTTGCCGAGCGTCTGCAGCAGGTTGCCGGCTTGTCCGCTCCTCGCGGCAAATACCTGCTGAGCGAGCTACTGCACGCGGTCCGGGCCCGTGCCGCAGCGCGGCGCGGGCTGGCCCCACGCTTGAGTCCAGCTGTCCTCGTTCCTGCGGCTCATTCTGGACCGATCGTTCCAGAATGGTCAGTCCAGAATGCGCCGCAGGAGCGAAGGTCAAGTGAGTCCGGTAGGGACCCCGCGCCGCGCGATGAGCAGGGGCTTTCAGGGCAGCCGCTGGTCCCAGCCGAGCATCACGCGCATGTGGGTCACCTTGTTGTCGGGCAGCACGCACGGGAGCACCTGCGCGTAGTCGCCGAGGTCCGGGCGAACCTCGGAGACGAACCGGACCTCGCCCCCCTGCGCGGGGATGCGCGCCAGCCCCCGGCCCCACTCCGGGAAGAAAAGCTCACGCCACGCCGCCTCGGCGGCAACGTCCAGCGCTGTTGAGTCGTCGGCGTGATACCGAACGTCGAGCTTGGTTGATTTTACCGGGGCGCCGCACGGGTCTCGATATCTGCCGGCGCAATGCACCTGCTACCGAGTGCCCCGGGGCGCCGCTTTCGCGCGCCGCCGCCGCGATCGCGACACCGCGCGCGGCGCAACAGCCTGAGCACAATACCGCATCGAGCGTGGAACGCGAAGCGGAGCGACACACCGGCGCTGCCATGTATCAACGAGATGACATCCACGGTATCGACACATTGCGCACGATTTCGACGTAGCCACGCACACTGTGCGGCCTTACCTTGTCGTGCCGCGGGGGGCTTCATTGCCGTTTTCGATCGTCCGATCGACCCGAGCGAGCTCACACGCCCCGTCGCCTTCCAATCATCGACGGCGCGGCGAACGGTCGATCTACCCCGGCACGATTCACGATGACGTGGCAGCCGCGATCGACGCCAGTTCACCACAGGCCCCTGCACAACAGAGCCGAACCAATGCTGAACAAGAACCTGATCCGAAAGTCCAACGAGACCGTGCTGAAGGAGATGCAGGCATGGTTCCGGGATTGTCTCGGTTGCCTCGCAGGGAGACGAGAATTTCTCCTCGGACGGTACATGATAACGGTCCTCGACGACGCGGGCGACGGCACGGCGGTCGTGGATACCTATCGGCAGTTCCGCCGCAGCGTGCTGACGTACGAGAAAGTCGCGTGCCTCCTCGTCTTCAACAACCCCGAGTTCTACGCGGAGTCCGGCAGCACCGCGCTCGACGCGATCTCGTACCTCGCGCAGCAGATCGCGCCGCTCGCGCGCGAGCGACCCGAGCAGCTCATCCGCGGCGGGAGCGTGCACCAGCGCCACGCGATCAAGTGCCCGGTCACGGGCGCCCTCACGCTCTTCGACGACTTCGACGCGATCGCGTTCTCCCCGCAGGCCGACGACAAGAACGATCCGCTCTACGACCCGCTGATGGCCGCTCCCTACCCGTGCATCAACATCAGCTCCGACGTGTTCGGCTTCTCGATGCTCGTACGCGATCGCTTCCTCCAAAAGTACAACCGGGACATATCTCGCGCACGATCTGACGACGATCTCCGTCAACATTTAACCGAGTGCGGAGCGATCTGGCAGAAAATTGCCGTCAAAACCATCCGCAACTACATCGCGATGACCGACACGACGCTGTGCCCGACGTACCTGTCCGAGGACGAGCGCTACTGGATCGCCAACCACCAGGATCCCGCGTTCGCCGAATCCGAGAAGACAGCCTACCGCCACGAGATGCCGGTCGCGTATACTCCGCACCTCATCGATCGCTGGATGCGCCGGATGAACGGTCACGTCGACCGTCGGCCCGATGCGGCCACCACGAAGCCCGGAGAAATCATGTGAAGACCCTCGCCCTGTGCTGCTTCCTGCTCAACACGATGCTCTGGGCGACGTTCTACGCGGTCTCGAAGGAAGCGCTCACCCGCATTGACAATTTCGTGTTCTCGTTCCTTGAGGTGGGCTCGCTCCTCCCCGCGGTGACGGTCATCCTCTATGTCTCCTGGCGGCGAGAGCGGGCGGCGTTCACCCGAAGGCTCGTCCTGAGAGGCGTGAAGCTCGGGGGCGTCCTCGCGCTCGCCATCTTCACGAGCACGCTTGCGCTGAAGCACACCACGGCGACGAACACGGCGTTCTTCCCTTCGCTCAACGGCATCATGGCCGCGCTGATCGCGCGAGGGCTGCTCAAGCGGCCCATCGCCGCGGCGACATGGATCGCCGGGCTCGTCGCGTCGGCGGGGGCGCTGCTCCTGATCTTCGAGGTGCCGATCAACGGCGCTCACTGGCGAGGGGACCTGATCGCGCTGCTCGCGGCCTTCTTCTACACCTGCTACATCTTCCAGGTGGATCACGACATCCACCAGGAAGACTCATCGCCGTGGCCGCTCTTCGGGATCGAGCTCGCGACCATGATCGTGCTCACCGGGCTCGGCGCCGCGCTGCTCGGCGACTGGAGCGCCGTTCATCCGGTCTTCCCCAAGGACATCTTCGTCGTGCTGTACATCGGATTCGGGACGACCCTGCTCCCGACCGCGATCTCGATCTTCATGCAAAAGCGCGTCTCGCCGGTGACCGTCGCGTTCATCTATGTCTTCGAGCCGATCTGGAGCGCGCTCCTGGCGCGCCTCTACCTCGGGGAAGCCCTGACCCTGCGCGGATACCTCGGGGGAGCGCTGATCATCTCGGGTGCGCTCATGCACACCTGGCACGCCGTCAAGCCCGCCGACTCCGCGCTCGCAGAAGCCTAGCACTACTGCTAGCCGCGGCGCTTCATGTACTCCCAGATGCAGCCATCGAGCGTGGCCGGGTCCACGGACAGGAGCTCGGCGGTACGGCCGATGACCGCCTTGGCGTCGGCATACCCGGTGACCTCGATGCCCGCGGACGCGATGAACCGCAGCACGTGCACGTCGATCGCGCACGTCCGGACGCCACAGAGCATCTTGAAATAGTCGATCGTCTTGTCGCCGATCCCGCCCAGGCGCCTCAATTTCTCCTGGTTCTCGTCCGATTCGATCCAGGAGCGGAGATCGAGCTCCGTCTCGACCTCGCCATCGCGGAGCAGCTCCGCCGTGCGACGCACGAGGAGCGGCTTGCGCCCACGGAAATCGAGCAGGCGGGTCGGCTCGATCCGCCGCAGGAGGTCCAGGAAGGCCGTTGTCGTGGCGGCCTCGGGGTGACGCGCCCGGAGCCGCTCGATCCTCGGCTTGACCACGGTCTCGTAGCTGATGCCCGCCTGGAGGATCGCCTCGGAGATCGTGGCGCCCATGTGGGCATGAACCTCCTCGTCGAGGCTCACCGAGAGCAGCCCTCGGATGCGCCCCGCGAACGCCGCCAGCGCTCGCGGCCGTGCATCGAGGGCGCTGGCGGCATCGATCGACGGCTTCTTCGTGCGCACCATACGGGGATCCAGCTCCAACCACCGTGGCGCGAGAGCGTCAATCGGGGCGCGGGGCATCGACTGGGGCTCCGGGCATCGGCGGGAGGGCGGGGCACGACTGGAGCGTGCGGCATCGACTGGAGCGCGGGGCATCGCGCTCAAGGCACCCGAGGCGCTCGTGCCCCCTTAGATGCATGGATAAGTTGTTGATATGGCGTCGTTTTTTTATGAGGGCACCTCTGCCGTCACCTCTCGCGCATCCGCGCCTCACGCCCTTGCGGCTCGTCGAGCTGGTGGATCTTGGACTCCCTCGGCTCGGGGCCGAGCGCCTGGCTCAGCTCGTAGATCGCTCTGGCGCGCGTGCTGCTGGCGACGGTAGGCCCCCGGCGCCATGCCCGACCACTGTCGGAATGCGTGGCTGAACGAGGCGTCCGACGCGTAGCCGGTGAGCTGAGAGGTCAACGCGAGCGTCGCGCCTTCGCGCAGCAACATCGTCGCGCTCTTGATCAGGCCGGTCCCGACGTCGAGGGGGTGGACCGCGATCAGCGTCTCGTTCAGGTAGCCCTGTCGGCTGACGCCGAGCGAGGTCGACGCCACGAGCATACCGCCCGCGATGCCCACGATGTCGGCGAGCAGGGTCAGCACCGGCACGACGAGGAGGAGCGCCAGCGCGCGCGGCAAGACGAGGTAGCTGGCGTCGGGAAGCCGATGGCCGCGGGCCGCCCGTCACGTTACCTGCAGGCGACAGTGACCTCGGCGCTGTAGTCGCTGACGAGGTTCCGGGGGCACAGCCTGCTCGGGCGGCGCTATGCGACCTCGTCCCCGAAGAGCGCGTCCATCTCCAGCTCCACTTCTCCGAACGGCTCTGCCCTGACCCGCTCGCCGCGCTCGGCGGTCAGGATCAGCAGATAGCCTTCGGACGTCCACCGGTAGACCATCAGCGTCTGGTCCTCCGGATCCACCATCCAGTAGTGCGGCACCCCGCACCGCTGGTAGACGCGCATCTTCTTCACCCGATCGTTGCGCGCGGTGGAGGGCGACAGCACCTCGCACACCCAGTCCGGCCGCACCAGGATCGGGGTCGTCGCCGGGAGCTCGGGCAATCGCTCCCGCCACCATCCGAGCACGTCGGGTCGATAGACCTGCTCCTCCTCGAGCAGCACTTCGGTCTCGGTCACGATCCACCACCCGCCCGGGAGCCGCCCGCCCGGCCGCCGATCGTAAGGATCGCCGATCCGGCCTCCGAGGACGCGCTGCGCCCTCCCGTGGGGGCCGCTGGGCATCGCCTTGCGCACGAGCTCACCGTCGAGGATCTCGTGAAAGCGCTGCTCCTCGGGGATGGCCAGCAGATCGGCGAGGGTGGCCCGGGGCCCAAGCTTGACGGCGACCGACATCCCGCGAGCATACCGCGCGCGCCGCTGGCCAGCAGGCCGACCGCGGCCGGCGCTGGTCAACCGCGGCCGGCGCTGGTCAGGGGGCCAGCCAACGCCCCCGAGGCGCTCCGGCCGTGGCGGGCGAGCTGCCACAACTCCGCCACAACCTCTCCGCGTTCGTTCCTTGTCGCGGGCGCGGGCGCGCCTCGCGCGGGGGGTACTCCCAACGAGGCCTGCGACGGCAGCGAGTACGCCGGTCATTCTGGACCGATCATTCTAGAATGATCAGTCCAGAATGACCGGCCGAGCACGCCGTGCAGCGCTCACCCCCACGGAGGTCCTGTGCAGGCGCAAGCTCCCTGTCTTCTCATCCCATCATCGCCGGAATCCGGCATGGAAACCGGCGTTCCCGAGCCCACGGAGCGTCGCGGCGACGCCATTGCGGCGCCCGCGGAGCGTCATCGCGACGCCACGGCATCGCCCGCGGCCGGCGCGGCCACCGGGCCCACGGCGCCCGCGACCAGCGCCTCCGCCGGGCCCACGGCGCCCGCGACCGGCGCTTCCACCGGGCCCACGGCGCCCGCGACCAGCGCCTCCGCCGGGCCCACGGTGCCCGCGACCGGCGCTTCCACCGGGCCCACGGTGTCCACGGCCGGCGCTTCCGCCGCGCCAACGGCGCCCGCCGGACACGCCGGCTGGACAGCCTCTCTCCTCGCGGAGCGGCCGGCCCCGGACCCCCGCGGCGACCTCTCCAGGTTCGGCGTTGGCGTCGGCCTCGCCTCGCTGTACGGCCTGGCGCTTGGCGCGCGGCAGGGCGGCGTGTCGTTCGCCCACCACGCCGCCGGCGTCCCTGCCGCCATGGTCGCCGTCGCGTGCCTCGGCGTCCCGGCGCTGACGATCGTTCTCACCCTCTTCGACGCGCCGCTCGACGCGCCGCGCGCCCTGTCGGCCACGGCGCGCGCCGCCGCGGCGACGGGCCTCGTGCTCGGCGGCCTCGCGCCGGCCGCCGCGCTCTTCGTTGTCACGAGCGCGTCGGACCTGACCGCGGCGCTCATGGGGCTGCTCGGCCTCGCTGTCGGTGGCGCCATCGGCGTCCATGTCCTCCTGCGCGACCTCCGGGCCGCCCTCCAGCGCGAAGGCGGTCGCCTCCTCCTGGCCGGGCACGGCGCTGCGCTCCTCGGGTTCGCGGGGTTCGCTGTCGCGCTCGCGCTGCGCGTCTGGTGGGGGACGCTCCCGATCCTGAACGGAGGTGTCCTGTGAGCGCCGCCGTCATGAGCCGCCTCCTCCGCGCGCCCTCCGAGATCGCCGCGAGCTGCCGGGAGGACCGGGACATCCGGGCGATCGCGCTCGCGTCGCTCGGCGCCATCGCCCTCGGCTCCGCCGTGTTCGGCGGCGTGATCGGGAGCTTCCGCGGCCGGGAGCAGATCCTCTATGCGGCCATCAAGGTGCCGCTCGCGATGCTGGTCACGCTCGCGCTCTGCGCCCCGGCGTTCCACGCGCTCGCGGCCGTCCTCGGCCGCCCGTGGCCGATGCGGTCGATCATCGCCCTCGCCCTCGCGTCGGCGGGCCGCTCCTCGCTCGTGCTGCTCGCGTTCGCACCCGTGCTCTGGCTGCTCATCGACCTGGGGCTCGGCTACCACGCCTCCTCGGTCGCCGCCTGGCTCGCCTACGCCGTCGCGGGCCTCGCCGCGCTGGGCGTGCTCGTCCGCGGCATCGGCGCGGGCCGGGGCCGCGCGCTCACCGCGATCGCGTTCATGGCCGTGTTCTTCGCCGTCGGCGGCCAGGCCGCGTGGATCCTCCGGCCCTACCTCGGGCGGCCAAGCGCGAAGGAGGTCCCCTTCCTGCGCGCCCGCGAGGGGAGCTTCTCCGACGCGCTCGTCCGGAGCTGCCGCTCCGCGCTCGGGATCTATGACGACCACGTGCACCCGCCCGATCCCTCCGACTACCCGAACGGCTACCCGAACGGTTACGAGAGCGGTCACCCGTATCATCAAGAGAACGGCTACCCGTACGGTCAAGAGAACGGCGCCGCCCGCGGCGGCCTGACGGAGGGCGAGCGATGAGCCTGCGCGACCTGGCGGTCCTGTACCTGATCGCGGGGCTCGCGTGCGCCGTGGCGGTCTACCGCGCCGCGCGCACGGTCGGCGACGGCGAGCGCCGCCGCGCCGCCCTGTCCGCGGCCCTCTGCGTGCCGCTCTGGCCGATCTGGGCGCCCGTCGCGCTCACCACGAGCCGCGTCGAGCCCGCCGGCAGCCCGGGCACCGCCGCCGCGGCCGCGCGCGTGCAGAGCGCGCTGCGCGACGGGGTCAGCGCGTGCGCCGGCACCTCGTTCGAGGCGCTCCTGTCGCGCGAGGCCGCCTCGCGCATCGAGGCCGAGGTGACGCGCGCCGCCGCCCGCCACGCCGAGCTCGACGCGCTGCTCCGCCAGAGCGGCTTCGACGAGGCCGCCGCCGCGGCGCGCGTCGCCGAGATCGAGCGCGGCGGCGCGCCGGGGCGCGCGCTGGCGACGGCGCACCTGCACCTCGAGAACATCCGGCGCCTGCGGGCGATGCGCGACCGCGACGCCCGCGCCCTGGAGGAGCTCGCGGACCTGGTCCAGGCGCTCCGCACGCAGCTCGTCCTGGCGCGCTTCGCCGGATCCACGGTCGAGGGCGTCGGTGGTATCGTGTCCGAGGTCTGGGCCCGCGTGGAGGGCCTCGGCGCGGCCATCGACGCGCACGGCGGCGCCGGGTACGAGGAACCGATCGAGACGTGAGCAAGCACATCCTGGTCGTCGACGACGAGGCGCGCATCCGCGAGGTCCTGCTCTACGCCCTGCAGAAGGAGGGCTACACAGTGACGGCGGTGGCGGACGGGCGCGCCGCGATCGAGGCGGCGGGGGCGGGGCGGATCGACCTCGTGGTGCTGGACGTCATGCTCCCCGAGCTCGACGGCCTGGAGGTGTGCCGGCGCCTGCGCGCCGGGAGCCGGACGCCGATCCTGTTCCTGTCGGCGCGCGCGGACGAGGTCGACCGGATCGTCGGCCTGGAGCTCGGCGGCGACGACTACCTCACCAAGCCGTTCTCGCCGCGCGAGCTCGTGGCGCGCGTGCGCGCGCTGCTCCGGCGGGCCGAGGCGCCGCCGCCCGCGCCGCTGCCGGAGGCGCGCGCGGCGGTGCTCCGCCACGGCCCGATCGAGGTCGACACCGACCGCCACGAGGCGCGCTACCTCGGCCAGCCCGTCTCGCTCACCGCGACGGAGCTCGGCGTGCTCGGCGCCCTGCTCGAGCGGCCGGGGGTGGTGCTCTCGCGCGGGCAGCTCATGCAGCGCGCCTACCGCTACGACAACCTCATCACGGAGCGCACCATCGACACCCACGTCCGCCGGATTCGCGCGAAGTTCCGCGCAGTTGGGGGCGATCCGATCGCGACCGTGCACGGCGTCGGCTACAAGGTGAACGGGGCGTAGCCGGGCCGCGCGATGCCGGGCCGTGCGATGCCAGACCTGCGATCCCGGGCCGTGCGATGCCACGCCGTACGATGCCAGGCCATACGATGATCCAGCGCCTGCGCCGCGAGCTCGGCCGGATCCGCGTCCGGCTGCTCGTGGTCAACCTGGTGGTCCTGCTCGTGCCGGTGGCGGGGCTCGAGTTCGCGCGCCTCTACGAGCGGCAGCTCCTCGGCTCGCTGGAGCGCGACATGGCGAACCAGGCGGTGCTTGTCGCGGCGATGCTCGCGTCGGGTCTCGACCGGGGGCTCGAGCTCGACGCGCCCGAGCACGGCGACGTCTTGACCCAGGCCGCGCGGCACACGCGCACGCGCGTCCGGATCCTCGACAGGGCGGGCGCTGTCGTCGCCGACTCGCACGAGAACGGTCCGCCCGAGGGGCCCGAGCCGGCGGTCCCCGCGCTCATCCCGACGCGTGGCCATGGCCCGAGCTCGGCGGACTTCCGGGAGCTCGCCGACAACGTGCGGCCGATCGGAAAGGGCGCGCGCGAGGGCTGGTCTGATATCCCGGAGCGCCCGGAGGTGAACGAGGCGCTCGCCGGGCGCCGCGCGGCGCGGACGCGCGTCCGGAAGCAGCCGCCGGCGGTCTTCCTGTTCCTGGCGGAGCCGATCCGGCGCGGCGGCGAGGTGCTCGGGGCGGTGTACGTGGTCCGCTCGACGCAGCCGGTGCTCGTCGAGCTGCACCGGATCCGCTCGGGCCTCATCCAGGTGCTCGTTGTGGCGAGCCTTTTCACGGGCCTCGTCACGCTGGCGCTCGCGTGGACGATCTCGAGGCCGCTCGGCAAGCTCTCGCGCGCGGCCAAGCGCATCGCGGCCGGCGAGCGCGACATCGTGGTGCCTGTCTCGGGGAGCGGCGAGATCCGCGAGCTCGGCGCGTCGTTCGCGGCGATGAACGAGCGGCTCGGGGCGCGGCTGCGGTACATCTCGGACTTCGCCGCGGACGTGGCGCACGAGTTCAAGTCGCCGCTCACGTCGATCCGGGGGGCTGCCGAGCTGCTCGACGAGGGGGCGGCGGACGATCCCGAGGCGCGGCGGCGCTTCCTGCGGAACATCGAGCTCGACGTGGCGCGGCTCGACCGGCTCGTGTCGAGGCTGCTGGAGCTCAGCCGGATCGAGGCCTCGAGCGAGGCGATGACGGTGCTCGACCTGGAGGCGCTCGCGGCGCGCGTCGTGGAGCGGTGCGCGAGCCCGGAGAAGCCGGTGGTGCTGCGGTACGAGATGCCGAAGCGGCTGCTGCGGGTGCGGCAGACGGACCTGGAGACGGCGCTCCTGAACCTCGTGGACAACGCGGTGAGGTTCTCGCCGCCGGGGGAGGCGGTGGTGGTGGCCGTGCAGGAGGGGGACGGCGGGGAAGGCGGGAAGACGGCGAGGATCTCGGTGCGCGACCGGGGGCCGGGGATCCCGGTGCAGCATCAGGGGCGGATCTTCGACAGGTTCTTCACGACCGACGAGAGCCGCAACGGGACGGGGCTGGGGCTTGCGATCGTGAAGAGCGTCGTCGAGGCGCACGGCGGGGTGGTGACCGTGGAGAGCGCGCCGGGGGAGGGGGCGCGGTTCGTGGTGGAGATCCCGGTGCGGCAGTAGAGAGGGAGGCGGGTTGCTCGCGCTGCTGGATGTGCTGGTCAGGGCGCTCGACGCTTCTTGTCGAGGGTCGCCTGGAGCAGGAGTAGCATCGCTCGATCCTTCGGCCTGCTCAGCTTCGCCTCGAGTCGGGCAGGAGATCGTCATAGGACGTCGACTCCTCAATCGTGGCCGACGATGAACTCGACACGATGATATGCCAGCGCGTGCAAGATGTCAGCGCGCGCCATCCGGGGGAGGCTCGCAGCAGCTCGAGAGAGAGCTTATGCCATGACAGCAATGAGGCCAACGTGAATCCCGCTGCGCCCCGGCGGGAAGAGGCGCGTCTTCTTGTCGCTGACGCCGCCTGCGACCCGTGGAGCTTCGAGCAACTTACTATTCCGGTTGCGGTCTGCGCGTAGAACGGCGGTTTGACGCCCCGCCTGAGATGCCGTAGGCCAGAGCGCATGCGCACGGCACCTGTCCCCAACATCCCTGCGATACCCGGGATGAATCCCGGCGTTTTCGTCCTAGGCGGCGGAGGAGGCGGAGGGGGCAGCGGCGGCAAGGGCGGCAAGGGCGGCAAGAACAACCAGAAGGCCAAGGGCAAGAACGGCGGCAAGGGCGCGGGCGGCGGTGGCAAGGGCGCCTGCGGCAACGGGACCGGTGATCCTAATGGCGGATCGTGCCCGAAGCACCACAAAGGTAAGAAGAGTGGCAAGGCCTCGAAGGGCGATCCCGTCGATGTCGTCACGGGGAACGTCTTCACGAATCCCGTGCTCGACGTCGACCTGCCGGGCCCGCTCCCGCTTGAAATCGCGCGCGCCTACCACTCCACGTCGACCGAGCGCGATGTCGGCCTCGGCTTTGGGTGGTGCCACTCGCTCGCGTGGGACGTCGAGATCGGCCGGCGATCCATCACCGTGTGGAGCGACCAGGGCCTCGGCCTGGAATTTGACCTCATCGAGGAAGGCGAAGGCGCGACCGGCCCCGAAGGGATGGTCCTCGTGCGCGGCGCGAAGGGCTTTGTGCTCGACACCGGTGAGGGCACGTGGCTCGTGTTCGAGGAGCGCCACGGGGAGCGATGGCTTCTGTCGGCCGTCCGCGATGCCTTCAACCAGACCATCTCGCTCGTTTACGACGGCGGGCTGCTCGCGGAGGTGCACGACAGCGTCGGACGGGTCGTCAGGGTCCGGCGCGACCGCGAGGGGCGCATCGTGGCATGGGAGCTGAAGAACGCGCCGGAACAAGGCCGCTGGGTCGCCCTCGGCCGCTTCGTCTACGACGAGCGCGGCAACCTGATCGAGGCGCGCGACGCGGAAGATTACGCCACCACCTACGCGTACGACGAACACCACCTCTTGCTCGCGCATACCTCACCCGTCGGTCTCACCTTCCGTTTCCGTTACGACGAGCAAAAACGATGTGTTGAGACGTGGGGAGCGTACGAAGGCGCCGAGGATAGGAGCCTATCGGAGCGCGTTCCCGCGCGCCTGGCCGACGGCGAGACCGCTGCGAAGGGCATCTATCACTGCAAATTCATTTACGATGGAGATGGCTACTCCGAAGCGATCGACTCCATCACCATCCACCGATACTTCGGCAACGAGCACGGCAAGCTCGACAAGGCCGTCTCGGCTGGCGCGGTCGTGGAGCGCCGATACGACGAGGGCGGGAATCTCCTCGCGTATACCGATTCGCTCGGCGCGACGACCCAGTGGAGGCTAGACGCCCGCGGCCGAGTACTCCAGGAGATCGACCCGCTCGGCCGCTCGACGGTTTACGAGCGCGATGCGGACGGGCACATCCGCCGGAGCATCGACGCCGCCGGTGGAGTGACCAGCGTGGACCGCTTCGCCGGAGGTATCGCCTGGACCGATCCGCTCGGCGCGTCGTTCGAAAGCCGCTTCGACAGCCGCGGTCTCGTCGTGGAGGCCATCGGTCCGAACGGGGGCCGCACACAGTATCGCCACGACAGCCACGGCAACCTGGTGGAGAAGGTCGACGCGCTCGGTCACGTCACCCGCTGGGCCTATGATTACTGGGGTCGGTGCACGGCCAAGCAGGACCCGGCCGGCGCTACGTTTTATTACACCTACAGTGTGAGAGGTGATCTGCTCTCCGAGCGCAAACCGGACGGCAGCGTTGTCCGGTACGAGTACGACGGCATCCGGCAGCGCACGAGCGTGACGGGCGAGAACGGGCGCATCACACGCTATGTGCACGGCGGGTTCCGCAAGCTCTGCGAGGTGCACGAGGCGGACGGGTCGACGACGCGGATGAAGTACGACCGGGAGGGCCGGCTCGTGGAGGTGATCAACCCGAAGGGAGAGGTCCACTCCATCACGTTGAATGTGGCCGGCATGGTTGTCTCTGAGCGCACGTTCGACGGCCGGCTGCTGTACTACAGGTACGACTCCGAAGGCCGGCTCATCGTGGCCGAGAACGGGCTCGGCCAGAAGACCTGGTACGAGTACGATCTGGCGGGCCAGCTCATCGAGCAACGCTACGACGATGATCGGGTGGAGAGATTCGAATACGACGAGCTCGGGCGGCTTGTGCGGGCGGAGGGGCCGAGCGGCGTCTTCGAGTACAAGCGAAACGCGCTGGGGTGGGTCGTATGCGAGAGCCAGACGGTCAATGGGCAAACCGTCGTCGTCGAGGTCGAGCGCGATCTCGTCGGGAACGTCATTCGGCGCTCGACGTCGCTCGGCCACTCCCAGATCTGGGACCGGGACATCATGGGTCAATGCACGCGCGCTGTGCTCGACGGCCGCGAGGAGATCCATCCGGTTCACGACGTGCTCGGCCGCGAGGTCGCGCGCGTTTTGCCGGCGGGCGGCCGGATCGACGCGGCCTATGACGAGCGTGATCGCCTCGTGCAGCGCCGCGTGACTGCGGCGAGCAGACCCACGCCGGGGCAACCTGCGTGGCGCGCCGCTCCGGCCGGAGCGCAGACCGTGGAGCAGGCGTACCGGTACTCTCCCGCTTCCGAGCTCCTGGAGGCGCATGATCGTGCCTCCGGGGTGCGGCGCTTCGAGCACGACGCTGTGGGGCGCCTGGTCGCCGCGGGGACGGACGAGCGGAATATCGAGCGCTTCGCCTACGACGCAACCGGAAATCTGTACGAGCGGTATGGCGTCGAGCGGCACTACGGACAGGGCAATCGCCTCCTGCAGCGCGGCGGCAAATGTTACACCTGGGACGACGACGCTCGGCTGGTGCAGGCGCGCGCCGCCGGGGGTGACGGCGAGCACACCGTCCGCTATCACTGGGCAGCGAACGGGCTGCTCGCGGCGGCGGAGCGCTCGGACGGCGTGCGCATCACCTTCGCCTATGATCCCTTCGCCCGGCGGGTCCAGAAGACGGTGCTCCGCGTCTCGCCCGGCGTCGCGCCGTCCGTTGAGTCGACCACGCGGTACGTATGGGACGGCGATGTGCTCGTGCACGAGATCACGCAACGCGGGTCCGGCCACGGCGCCCCGAGCGTGGAAGAGCGGACGTACTGCTACGACGATCGGGGTTTCCCGTGGGCGCACAAGGATGTGCGCGTCGAGGGTGGGCAACGGGTCGCGAGCGGCTATTACCATTACCTGACCGACGACATCGGCACGCCGGAAAAGTTGCTGTCGTCCGATGGGTCGGTTGCGTGCGAGATCCGGCGGAACGCGTGGGGAAGGTTCGCGATCTCGCCCGGCGCCGTCACGACGACACCGATCGGTTATCAAGGCCAGTACTTCGATGAAGAGACCGGCCTGTTTTACAATCGGCACCGGTACTATGACCCCGAGGCTGGGCGGTACGTCAGCGCTGATCCCGTGGGATTGATCTCAGGATTCAACGCCTTCGCCTACGCCGAGAACCAGCCCACGCGGTTCGTCGATCCGCTGGGGCTGATGGCCAAGGCCAAGATCTGGGATCAACCCGGGGCTGGCAAGAAGGAGACGTGGGGTTACTCCGAAGGCCAGCCTCGACCGCCGCATGAACCCGACAAACCCCGCGATGCGCAGGGAAACCCCAGGTACGATCCCGCCGTCCAGGAGGCGGTCAACAACGCGAAGGGCAAGTTCTCCGAGGAGGATCCGAAGACCGGGAAGGCGAAGGATCCCAGCAAGGAGAGGCTCCCGAACACGGCGGGCAAGTGCGCCGAGATCGAGGCGCTCGACCGGCAAGCGAAGGAGATCCGCGGGGAGCTTCAGAAGAAGCCCGGGTGGGACAAGCTGTCGAAAGAGGAACAGAACGTGCAGGTGCGCAACGAGCTCCGCGAGCAGTACCGGAAGGGAGCGAAGATCCAGGCGTACGACAAGAATGGAAATCCGATTCCGCCGTGCAAGTTCTGCGCGCAGGTGTTCCGCGAGCTTGGCATTCACCCGGACAACATCAACGCGGATCCCAACAAGGACGTCAAGAAGGGCAAGGAGCAGCCAAAGGCCACCGGCGGCGTGTACCACGACAATGCGCCGTGGGACGGCAAGAAGGTGCATGGCCAGGGGAGCCCCAGGACCGAGCCGTCGGAGACGGCGGTCGTGCCTCGCACTGACGGAGAAGGCAAGCAGGTCACGCAGAGAGATCCGAGGACCGGAAAGAATCAGGGAGTGTATTACCCGCCGGAGAACCCGCCCCCGGGCGGCTATCCGCCGGAAGGTCCGAAGGGCGCCTGGCCGGGGTCTGGAGGTGGCGGAGGAGGGGGCTCCGGCGGCAATCCATACTACGATGAGCAGGGCAACTACATCGGCCCGCGTGACAAGCACAAGCCGAAGAAGTAAGCGCGCGGGAGGCAAAAGCTGATGGAGACCTCGGCAGGCAAAGATGTGCTGGCACGCTCGCTCCACGAGTGGCGCCTCGCGGACGGATCGTTCGAAGAGGCCAAGACCGAGCAGGCGCGCGCCAAAGCGATGATGCGGCAGCTCCGCGCGCGGGAGATCGCGGAGCGGGTGTCCTGGGCCGAGAGGGCGATCCCCTTCAGCCTGCGGGCGAAAGCGCTGGAGTCCGAGCTGTGGAGCGCGGAGGAGTCGATCGGGCGGCTCCGGCGCGTGGACTTCGCGAGCCGGCACGCGTTCGTCCTCCACCACCTCGGGGAATTTCCCGACGCCTCGCTCCCCGCCGTGCTCGCGCTTGCCGGGCGGCCTCAGCCCGGCGATGGATCGGGATGGTTCGCGGACGAGGCGGTGGTGGCCGCGGTCGCTGTGCGCCTCGCGCGTGCAGGACAGCACGACGCCGTGCTCGACGCGCTCCGAGTGCTCAGCGCGCGCCGTGCGGAGGCGCTGCGATCGTGTGCGCCCTATCTTCCCGATGCAGTGGTCTCATGTGCCCTATCGGAGGTCGAGGCATGGATTCGCAGCACAGCGCCGATAGTGGCGTTCCTCTCGTGGTGCGATCTTCTACCGCTGCTCCCGGCCGGAGATCGCGAGAAGGCGCGTGCGGAGATGGTCCGGTTGCGGGCGGCGATCGAGGGCGCGGAGGGGGAGGCAGCCGGCGGGTTCTCCGCGCGAAAGCGCGCCGGGGAAGCCTTCGCTGACGCAGGGATGCTCGACGCGTCGGAGGCCGAGTGTGAGGGGCTGGATGAGGTGGACGACCTCCTCTCCGTAGCGCGTAGACATTCGGGCGAATCGCGCGCGCGGATCGCACGCCTCGCGCTGGTGCGGGCGCGGGCAAGCGGGCATTTGCCGGCGGCGCTCGCGGACATCGTGGCAGTGTGCCCGGCGATCGCGCCGGAAGCGATCGCGCGCGCTCGCGAGGAAGCGGATCCCACCACAGCGGCGGACGCGCTCCTACGCATCGCGGCGCAGCTCGCAGAGCCGTGCTCGTCGGAGCTGTTCCACGAAGCGTTCGACATGGTGCGGAAGCTCGGCGAGGACACCTCGGGCGCGCTCGAGTGGGTCGCGGACTGGGCGGAGGATCATCGACCGTCGCTCACGGACGACGAACGCGCACTGCTGAGCGAGCGCACGACCCGCCCGGCAACGCAGGCCGAAGCGCATGCGCCTCCGCTGCACGCCGAGACGGCGGAGGCGCGGCTCGGGCGGCTGCTGTTCGGCCCGAAGAACGCAGGGGGAATCCTCACGGACAGGGGCTTCGACCGGATGCTGGACTTCGCCGAGCATCACGCCACCGGCGACGACCTCGCGCTCGTGATGGAGGTCGCGCGCGCGCTTGCGGGCGAGCGACGCGCCCGGCTCGCCCGGGCCTTGCTGCAGAGCGGGGAGGGGCTCCACGACCTCCCAGGATTCGACGAGCTGTTCTCCCCCGAGGAGCAACGCGAGCACCTGCGAGCGGCGCTCGCGAG
Source organism: Sorangium sp. So ce1128 (assembly GCA_051717205.1). Taxonomy (GTDB): domain Bacteria; phylum Myxococcota_A; class Polyangia; order Polyangiales; family Polyangiaceae; genus Sorangium. Next base: position 9,293,619 of record CP181432.1, on the reverse strand, counting down.
CTACGAGCGGCCGGTCAGCGTGGAGATTCTTTACACGCTCGAGCGCGCTGCCCGGCTCGCCACTGGCGCGCCTCGTGGCATCCTCGTCTCGCTCTATCTCGACGAGGTGCGCGAGCGCGGCGGGCGTGTGCGGCTCAGGGGGCTTTTCACCGCGGCATCCCTCGCCGAGGGCGACCAGCGCGCAGCGCTCATCGAAGAGACGCTGGCCTGGATGGACGAGGGAGACCAGCTCGACGAGGAGGATCGCGTCGAGGCGATCGCGGCAGTGTTGCCGCTCGTGCCGGCGGAGAGCGCCGTGGCGCTCGCCGGGAGCGTGCTCGACGCGGTCGCGGACGGGCAGATCGGCAGGACGCAGGCGGGCGATCGATTGATGGCCATTCCGGACCCGGTGTGGGCGGCGCTGCCCGCGTCGCAGTGGGAGCCGGCGTTGCGCTGGGCGCTGGACGAAGGAGAGGAGTTCTTCGACTGGGCGTCCTGGAACCAAAAATCCTTGCCGCGCGAGGTGCGCGCGGTGCTTGAAGCGCAAGCCGAGGCGGCTCCTTCCCCGGATGCGCGCGTCGATGCGGCGTCGCCGAGCGCCGTCCCGGTGGACGCCAGCGGACGGAGTGCGGAGCTGTCGCCCGAGGAGCGGCTACGCCGGTGGGCCAGCGGTGCTGCGTCGCTGTCGGGGGCCGACCGCGAGGCTCGCGCGCCGGAGTTCGAGGCCGCCGTGCGCGCGGTCCTGGCGCAGCCGGACACGGAGGACGGCGTGCTCTGGGACACTCTGGCGAGCCTGTCCGACGCCGCGCTCCGCGCGATCTGGTCGGCGCGCGCTCGCGCGGACGCGTGGCGGCGCACCGTGGACATCAGCGATCCCGCCCTCTTTGCCTACCTGCCGTCGGAGCACTACCTCCATGCTGACGCCGTCCTCCAGCTCATCCTGCGGCTCGGCGGCGCCTCGGCGCTCTGCGACTTCGTGCGTATGCTGGTTCGCCTTCAACACGAGGTCGCCGCTTGACGGCGCGATGCCCTCGTCATCCTGTTGAGTTTGCAGGGCCAGCCAGCACCTTCCGGATCTGCGGTTCGAACACCGTCCAGAAGAACCGCACTGATTCGACTATCTGCGCGCGGTAGGGCGCGAGGTCGTTCCAGTATTCTCCTGTCGCGTGCTCGTAGCGGTATGCGGGCCACCAGGTGGTGGTGGTGGCGAGCTTGTGCGGCTTGATGAGGCCGGCCTCTCCGAACGCCGCACGAAGCCTCCTCGACAGCTCCTTGCCGCCGTCGAGATCGAAATGTGTCCACACCCCTGTGTAGGCGCAGCTAGGAGACATCGTGAAATTGAGATGTCTCGACTTGTTCCACTCCAGGCCGATCCCGACCTTCGGGACGAGCTCGCCTTCGCTCGATTCGAGCCATCCTGGAGAGATCAAGAAGATCTTCGGCCAGTCGTCTTCCAGGGTTTTGTAAACTTGGATGTCCGGAGAAAGCTCGGCGGCGAGCCCGGCGATGTCATCTGCGCAAGAGCACAGAAATGAGTGCGCGAGCTCGGCGGCGGACTCGCCGAGGGCGGCCCACTCCTCGATGAGCTCCTGATGCCTGAGATAGAATACGGCACGCGGATCGTCGATGCGGTTCATTGGAACTCCCTCTCCAGTGTGGCGAGATAGTTGGACGCCACCTCGCGTCCGTGCGCCGTGGCGCCCTTCCCCGGCGCGCAAGCCAGCGCGTCGCGGAGCATCACGGCGATATCGGCGTAGCTCATCGTCTTGAACGCCTCCCGCGCGTCGCCCGTCGCCGTCACGGGCGCTCGTCCCGATGGGGACAGGAAGACGAACAGCGCACCTGGCTCTCGACCGAAGCTCTCGTAAAGCCGGTCGCATTGCTGCGGCTGTTCACGTGCATCGACCTTGTTCTCGATCACGAGGTAGAGCCCAGGTCCGGCGACGACGACATCGGCGCGGGCCTTGCCCTTGCTCACCTCGAGGGCGGGCCGGGCGCGGTTCAGCTCGGCTGTCGGCGGATCGGACGCGCAGCGGCGGAGCAGCGCCTTGAGGATGCCAGAACCGAAGCCGTGTCGGCCCTGAGGATCGAGCAGCCACGCCAGCAGCGCAGAATGATACATCTCCTGTCGGCTTTGCCCGAGGATGCTCAGGAGATCGTCCGGTCCGGCTACCCAGTGGCCATCTCTCAGCAGCGCCTCTTGCTCGGCGCGGATCTCGGCGAGCTGTGTCTCCCACGCGGCGACCTGTGTCACGCGAGTCTCCTGCTCCCTCGCCACGATGGCGCGCCACTCGGTTGCGAGGTCGGCGATCCGGGACTCGTCCGCTTCACGCCCTGACGCGAAGAATGCCATGTGCCTCCTTTACCCTGTCCTCTCTGCGGACCTATGGACCGCCTCGCGTATACGTGCCGTGGCCTGCGGCCGCCGCTCACCGAGCCCGTCGCTCACGCCGCCCACTCCAGCGCGAGCAGCTCGGCCTGCTTCAGCACTGTGTCGACCGCCTTCTCCGTCTTGTCGGGCGGGTAGCCGAACTTCTTCAGCTTGCGGCGCACGAGGGTGCGGAGCTTCGCCCGCACCGTCTCCTTGACGGCCCAGTCGATCGTCACCGAGTTGCGGATCGTCTCCGTCAGCTCGCGGGCGATCTGCGCGAGCACCGCGTCGCCGAGGACTTTCACGGCCGAGTCGTTCGCCTCCAGGGCGTCATAGAAGGCCAGCTCGGCGTCGTTGAGCTTCAGGTCGTCGCCTCGCTTCTGGGCGGACTTCATGTCCCTGGCGAGCCGGATCAGCTCCTCGATGACCTGCGCCGTCTCGATGCCGCGGTTGCGGTACCGAGCGATGGTCCTCTCCAGCTTGTCGGAGAACGCCTCGGACTGGACGAGGTTCGTGCGCCTCCGGATCTTCAGCTCGTCGTGCAGGAGCTTCCGCAGGAGCTCGACGGCGACGTTCTTGTGCTGCATCGCGTTCACGTCGGCGAGGAACTGCTCCGACAGGATGGAGATGTCCGGCCGCTTGAGCCCGGCGGCGGCGAACACGTCCATCACGCCGTCCGTCGAGATCGCCTTCGACACGATCTGGCGGATCGCCAGCTCGACCTCGGCCTCCGACTTGCCCGACCCTGACAGCGACGTCTTCACGACGGCGGCCTTCACGGCCTGGTAGAACGCGACCTCGTCGCGGATGGCCAGGGCATCGTCGTGCGGGACCGAGAGCGCGAACGCCTGCGAAAGCTCCGTCACGGCCTTCACGAGCCGGTCGCGCCCGTCTTCGAGCCCGAAGATGTGCTCCTGGGCGGCCGGGAGGAGCATGAGCCGCTCGATCGGCGTGCCGTTCACGAAGGCCAAGATGTCGAACCCGTGGAACAGGTCGCGACAGATCTCGACCTTCTCCAGCATGATCGGCACGGCCTCGGCGTGGTCGTGGGCGGGGTTGCCCTCGCCGCCGCTCTCGGTGTACGTGCCGAGCGCCTTCCGCAGGTTGTCGGCGAGGCCGAGATAGTCGACGACCAGCCCACCGGGCTTGTCGCGGAACACGCGGTTCACGCGCGCGATGGCCTGCATGAGGCCGTGCCCCTGCATCGGCTTGTCCACGTAGAGCGTGTGCAGGCACGGCGCGTCGAACCCCGTGAGCCACATGTCGCGCACGATCACGACCTTGAGGGGGTCGCTCGGGTCCTTCAGCCGGTCGGCGAGATCGGCGAGGCGTCCCTTGTTCCGGATGTGCTGCTGCCAGTGCGGCGGGTCGGACGCGGAGCCGGTCATCACGACCTTGATCGCGCCCTTGTCGTGATCCGGGCTGTGCCACTCGGGCCGGAGCGCGACGAGGGCGGCGTACATGTCGACGCAGATGCGGCGCGACATGCAGACGATCATCGCCTTGCCGGCCATCGTCTCGATCCGCGCCTCGAAGTGCCGTATCAGGTCCTCGGCGATCATCTTCACGCGCTTCTCCGCGCCGACGACCGCCTCCAGCGCCGCCCACTTCGACTTGAGCCGCTCTTTCCTCGATTCCTCCTCTTGCTCGGTGACCTCCTCGAACTCGTCGTCGATGACCTTCTTGAGGTCGTCGTTCAGGTCGAGCTTCGCGAGGCGGCTCTCGTAGTAGATGGGGACGGTCGCCCCGTCCTCGACCGCGCGCTGGATGTCATAGACCGAGATGTAGTCGCCGAAGACGGCGCGCGTGTTCTTGTCGACCGCGTCGACGGGCGTGCCGGTGAAGCCGATGAACGACGCGTTCGGCAGGGCGTCGCGCATGTGCTGCGCGAAGCCGGGCACGAGGTAGCCGCCCTCCTTCGTCTTGACGAGCTTGCTCTTGAAGCCGTACTGGCTGCGGTGCGCCTCGTCGGCGATGACGACCACGTTCCGCCGCGCGGAGAGCTCGGGGAACTTGTCGCCCTTCTCCTCGGGCAGGAACTTCTGGACGGTCGTGAAGACGACGCCGCCGGCCGCGACCTGGAGGAGCTCGCGCAAGTGGCTGCGATCGCGCGCCTGCACCGGCTTCTGGCGGAGCAGGTCGTGGCAGCGCCCGAACGTCCCGAAGAGCTGGTCGTCGAGGTCGTTGCGGTCCGTGATGACCACGAGCGTGGGATTCTCCATCTCCGGGTCCAGCACGACCTTGCCCGCGTAGAAGGTCATCGTCAGCGACTTGCCCGAGCCCTGCGTGTGCCAGACGACGCCGACCTTGCGGTCGCCGCCGGGCCGCGTGGCGCGGACCGTCTCCTCCACGGCCGTGCGTACGGCGTGGAACTGGTGGTAGCCGGCGATCTTCTTCACGACCTCGTCGCGGTCTTCCTCGAACACGACGAAGTGGCGGACGAGGTCGAGGAGGCGCCCCCGCTCGAAGACGCCCTCGAGCAACGTCTTCAGCTCCAGGGTGCCCGGCGCGGCCACGGCGCTGCCGTCCACCGTGCGCCAGGGCCCGAATCGCTCCCACGGCGAGGTGAGGGTCCCGAGGCGTGCCCCTATCCCGTCCGAGATGACGAGCAGCTCGTTGTAGACGAAGAGCGACGGGATCTGCGCCTTGTAGGTCTGGAGCTGGTTGAACGCGCCCTGGAGCGTCGCGTTCTCGTCGGCGGCGCTCTTGAGCTCGATGACCGCCAAGGGGAGGCCGTTCACGAAGACGACGATGTCGGGGCGGCGGTGGTTATGCTGTCCCTCGATGACGGTGAGCTGGTTGACGACGAGGTATTCGTTCTCCTCGATGTCGTCGAAGTCGAAGAGGCGAAGGCGCTCGCCGCGGACCTCGCCGCCGGGGATCGCGATCTCGACCTCGACGCCGTCACGGAGCAGGCGGTGGAAGCGGCGGTTGTTCTGGAGAAGCGAGGGGGCGTCCGGGACGAGGATCTTGCGCAGCGCCTCGTGGATGGCGGTCGGCGGGACGCCGGGGTTGAGGCGGCGGAGCGCCTCGTCGAGGCGGCCCCGAAGGACGACGTCGGCGTAGGTGGCGCGCTCTTCGGCGGGCTCGCCGGGGGCGATGTCCGGGCCGTGGAGGCACTCGTAGCCGAGGCGGGCGAAGATCTTGAGGGCGAGTTCCTCGACGTCCGACTCGGTCACGGCGGGGACGCCGGCGGAGGGGCTCACAGGGCGGCCTCGGCGAGTTTCTCGGCGTCCTTCACGCGGAGCTCGCCGGAGAGGAGGCGGGGGAGGAGGAGGTCGCGAAGCTCGGCGAGCGTCGCACTCTCCGCATTGTTCGCCTGAATGCGCAGATCCAAAGGGTCCGCTACCTCGCAAAAACGCGCTTGAATGCTTTGATGCGGCTCAAGGAGAGGGATGTGTCCAAGAATCTGAGTGTTCAAATTAGGCATCGTTGCACCGACGGCCCGTGCAACGACCCAGCTCCGAACGCTCGGAAGATCCAGGTAGAGCGATAGAAATAGCGGCAGCAACCTGCCTCCGGGTCGAATGCGAAGACACCCGGTCCCGCATAACCAGCCCTCCTCTGCGCGACCAATTAGCGCATGCTTCTCGACATCGCCACGGCGACTGTAGACGAGGTCTCCTGCCCGCAAGACGTGACGCCGGAGCCGTTCGACTTCCGCCGTCCCGATACGCGCTATTTCCGAGCTATTGACCCTGCGATTTGAAATGTTCGTCGGCATGACTACGGGCGTTCCCGACTCCCTGTAGTCGCTCGCATGCAGCTGGCTACCGAATGGACCCGTCTGTATGTCGCCGGCCCCTTCTTCAACAATCGTTGCCAGGGGACGGGTGCGCCACCCGTTTGGAAGCGGCCCCAGCTCCGAGTCCTCGAAGCTGTCGGGGAAGAGCGCCGCCGTCTCCGCGTCCATCCCGGCAGGAGCCCGCCCCTCCATCTTCGCCCGCACCGGGTCGAAGTCGACGAACCAGCTCTTGAAGAGCGCCCGCGCCATCGCCTCCAGCGTCTCGTTCATCCTTCGGTTCAGCTCAATCTTGTCGTCAAGGGTGCCGAGGATAGCAGCGATGGCGCGTTGCTCCACTAGAGGTGGCGCGAGCAGCTGCACTTGACGAAGCTCGCTCTGCCTGATTCCAAGCACCGTCGTGCCGGTGGCCCGCGCACGGAGCTGTTCCTGAACAAAGGACGACTGCATCAAGAACTTGAGGTAGCTATTGTCGAGAACTTCAGGTCTGCCGCGAAGACATATCAGCCGCTGGGCCAGCGCAACCTTTCGGCCATCAAGCTGCGCTACTTCGCCGAGCGGAGCTTCAGTGGTTACAACGACGTCACCAGCCTTGGGGAAGCCGCGCCGCATCCACGAATCGTACTCACTCGGGTTGATGAACTCCGTTGGAGTCTCGATGCATCCTCCTTTGACGATTTTCGCGGTAACTAGGGGCACTCCCGCGTCGGTCTTTCTTGGAGTCTTGCCGCGATAGTCAATGATCGCTGACATGCATTCTTCGAGCGGCCTGCTTGCCCATCCGTGAGGCAGCGCATCAAGCATATCCGAGCTCCTTCAGCGCCGTGCGGATGCGTTCCTCAAGAGGTCGGGAAGCTTCAAACTGTTCTTCCAGCTTCGCCACGAGTTTCGGAAACCGCTCCTCGAACGGCTCATCTTCGTCCTCCACATCCCCTGCCCCCACGTACCGCCCTGGCGTCAGCACGTGCTGGTGCGTGCGCACCTCGTCGAGCGTCGCGCTCTTGCAGAAGCCGGCGACGTCCTCGTACTTCCCCGCGCGCTTGTCGCCGCGCCAGGCGTGGTAGGTTCCCGCGACGCGCGCGACGTCCTCCTCGGTCAGTTCGCGCTGCGTCCGGTCGAGCATCCTCCCCAGCTTGCGGGCGTCGATGAACAGGATGTGCCCCCGCCGGTCGCGGAATCGCCCGATCTTCTTGTCGCGAGCAAGAAACCAGAAGCACACGGGGATCTGCGTCGAGTAGAAGAGCTGCCCCGGCAAGGCGACCATGCAGTCGACGAGGTCCGCCTCGATGATCGCCTTCCGGATCTCCCCCTCGCCGGACTGGTTCGATGACATCGAGCCGTTCGCCAGCACGAACCCCGCCTGCCCCGCCGGCGCGAGGTGGTGGATGAAGTGCTGGACCCATGCGAAGTTCGCGCTGCTGGGAGGCGGCGTGCCGTACTTCCACCGCACGTCGTCCTTCAGCCGCTCCTGGCCCCAGTCCTTCGCGTTGAACGGCGGATTCGCCAGGATGTAGTCGGCCTTCAGGTCCTTGTGCATGTCGCGGTGGAACGTGTCGGCGTTCTCGGGGCCCAGGTTCGCCTCGATGCCGCGAATGGCCAGGTTCATCTTGGCGAGGCGCCACGTCGTCGGGTTCGACTCCTGCCCGTAAACGCTGATGTCGCCGACGCGGCCGCCATGCTCCTCGATGAACTTCTCGGACTGCACGAACATCCCGCCCGAACCGCAGCACGGGTCGTAGACGCGGCCCTTGTACGGCGCGAGCATCTCGACGAGGAGGCGCACGACCGAGCCCGGCGTGTAGAACTGCCCGCCCTTCTTGCCCTCGGCAAGCGCGAACTCGCTCAGGAAGTACTCGTACACGCGGCCGAGGATGTCCTTCGACTTGTTCTGCCTGGCCCCGAAGCCGATGGTCCCGATAAGATCGATGAGCTCGCCGAGCCGCTGTTTGTCGAGCTGAGGGCGGCCGTAGTTCTTCGGCAGCACGCCCTTCAGCGACGGGTTGTCGCGCTCGATGGCGATCATCGCATCGTCGATGAACTGACCGATCTCAGCCTGCTTCGCCTTGGCCTGGACTGCTGCCCAGCGGGCCTCCTTCGGGACCCAGAAGACGCGCTCGGCGCGGTACTCGTCCCGGTCCTCGGGGTCGGCGCCCTCGTCGACCTGCGCCAACAGCCGCTGGTGCAGTTCGTCGAAGGCGTCGCTGATGTACTTGAGGAAGATGAGCCCGAGGACGACGTGCTTGTACTCGGCCGCGTCCATGTTGTTCCGTAGCTTGTCCGCGGCCTGGAAGAGCTTGCGTTCGAAGCCGAGGTCGCCGCCGCCGCTCTCGGCGGCGGGCACGCCGGTGTGGCCGTTCGCCCTCATCCCGTTGGGCCTCGCGGCTACGCTCCCGTTCAGCTCGTCCGCGACCTTCCCGTTGACCTTGTCGGCGGCCTTGGCCTTGGGTCCTGGCGGCGCCTTCTCGAACGGTAGCGCACCCTGCGCCTCGACCGCCGCGGTCGTGATCTTGCCGAGTAGCCGAGCAACGATCGGCGCCTTCTCCTTGCCGTGATCGTCGAGGCCGAGCTTCCGGCAGAGCTCTTTCAGCCGGTCGCGGGGGTAGCCGAGGAGGACCTCGGACAGGTCGGCGCTGCGCGCCTGGACGATGGCGTCGATGAGTTGCTCGCGGACGCGGCGGTCGCTCACGGGGAGCTCGAAGCGGGCCACCAGGGCCAGCAGCTCGTCCCGGGTGAGATGGGTCAGTAGGTCTCGCTTGGTCGGCATGCGGTGCGAGCAGATTACGACCGCACCGAATCGACAATCAACGCCGAGCGCTTCACGTAAGCCGCCGCGAGCGCTCGGTTCCTGGCGAGATGTCAGAGCATGGCCGCCGTCGGACTACCTCTGCGGCTGTCGCTTCGCCCGCGTGCTGGGCGGCCTACCGCGCGTCACCTCGGGCAGAGCGGCGCGGCGCAGCAGGACGCCGGGCTCGACACCGAGCGCGTCGGCCAGCCGGACCAGAACGACGACCCCGACGTTCGTCTTTCCCCTCTCGACGCGCTGCAGGAAGCCCGTGCTGATCTCCGCCGCCTCGGCGAGGGCGTCCTGGGTGAGCCCCAGCCGCACGCGGTGCCGATGGACGTTCGCTCCGATGTACTCGAGCACCACATCCGCATGGTCGCGCTCCATGCGCTCGGCGTACCTTCGGCCGCTCCGATTAAAAACAACTCATAGGTCATGTTCCATTGACCACGCCCGAACGCGCCGGGTAAGCTGCGAGGCGCACAAACAAGTGCAGCCCGCGGGCGCGCCAACGCCCCGGGCTGCGTGGCCGAACCCCGATCCAAGCGAGGTCCGACGTGCAGATCGTTCGCACACTCTCCAATCCCCGGCAAAATCCCCGTCCCTTCAAGCCCCACCGCCGCCGCGCCCACCAGGCGCTCGCGCCGGCCGACCGCCCTTCGGCACGCGGAGGCGCGCGATGAAGCTCGCTCCCACCGACGTCCCCGCGATGCCCGACGCGGCCCTGCTGGAGCTGGTGCTCGGCCCCCCTGACCTCGGCCGCCGCCCCCTCCCCGCCGAGGACCTCCCGTCCCTCGCGCGCCTGTCGCCCTTCGCGCTGGCGGAGCGCGCGGAGCTCGCGCTCCAGGCGGCGACCCGCCTGGCTGCCGCCTTCGAGCTCGGCCGGCGCGTGCACGTCGCCCGCACGCGCCGCCCGAAGCGCCTGCGGCGCTCGCGGGACGTCGCCCGCTTCTTTCGCCCGACGCTCGCGCCGCTCGTCCACGAGGAGGTCTGGATCGCCGCGCTGGACGCCCACGATCGCGTCCGCGGCGCGCGCATGGTCTGCCGTGGCGGCCTCCTGGGCGGCTCCCTGCGCGCTGCGGATGTGCTCCGCGCTGCCATCGAGCTGGGCGCCGTCGCGTTCGTGTTGGCCCACAACCATCCGAGCGGCGACCCAGCGCCCTCCGACGACGACGTGGAGCTGACCCATGAGATCGAGCACGCCGCCCACCTGCTCGGCGTTCCCCTCCAGGATCACGTCATAGTGACGCCTGCCGGGCGCTTCGCCTCGGTCTTCCGGGCTGGCTCATCCCGCTAGCCTGGATTTTCACCGAGATAGTTCGCCTAACGGCGCAGCATGAGGCCGTCCCTCCGGCGCGGTAACCGGCAGACGCGGTTTCACGCGGAACGGCGTGAGCCAGGCAAGCGGCGGCATCAAGGGCGCCATGAGGGAAAAGGGTGCGCTATGGGCGAATTTCTCGTCCGTCAGCTTCTCCCCCTCGGGGGACGTAGTTGATGCGTTGACAGCGCAGAACAGCCTTGAAATCCAGCAAAAATCGGCTTCATTCCCTCTCGGCGCTGCTCTCCTTACCTTGACGAGATCCCTTATGTGTGGGTCACGTTTTTCGCGATGAGCGCACCCACTCCACTAACTGACCCCGCCCGCTTCTTCCTGGCGCCCACCCAGGCGCGGCACCGTCAGTATGAGGCGCTGCGCGCCTACTTTGTGGAGCATCGCTCGAGTGCCGAGGTCGCGCAGACCTTCGGCTACACGCCCGGCTCGTTCCGCGTGCTCTGCCATCAATTCCGCCACGATCCTGACCGTGCCTTCTTCACCTCGCCGATGCGCGGCCCGCACGAGCAGCCGAAGAAGTCCCGTGCCCGGCGCCTGATCATCGCGATGCGCAAGCGCAACCTGTCGATCTACGACATCGCCGAGGAGCTCCGGAGCCAGCACATCGAGCTCAGCCCCACGGCCGTCACCGAGGTGTTGCGCGAGGAAGGCTTCTCCAGGCTGCCGCGTCGCAAGGAGGACGAGCGCCCCGCCAGGACGCGCCCCGACCGCGCCAGCCGTGCCGATGTCCGCAACTTTCAGCTCGTCCCTGCGACGTTCGAGAGCCATGTCGGCGGCTTGTTCGTGCTCCTGCCGCTGCTCGTCAAGCTTGGCTTTGAGCGGCTCGCCGACGAAGCTGCCCTGCCTGGATCGAAGGCGATCCCGGCGACCCACGCGCTGCTCGCGGCCCTCGCGTTGAAGCTGACTTCCATCGAGCGCAAGAGCCACGTGATGGACCTGGTCTTCGACCAAGGCCTGTCACTCTTCGCGGGGCTCAACGTCATTCCGAAGACGACCTTCCTCGCGCAGTACTCCGATCGGCTGGGACGCTCGAGCTCCGTCCGACTGCTGCGCGGCTGGCTCGATCACCTGCGCGCTCATCTCGCGCTCGCGGGCGCGTCGTTCAACCTCGACTTTCACGCCGTTCCCTTCTTCGGGCAGGACGAGTTCGTCGAGCGCCACTACCTTTCCAAGCGCAGCCGCCGCGACAAGGCCGTGCTCACCTTCATCGCCCAGGACGCCGACACCGACGTGCTCTGCTACGCCAACGCCGACCTGCGCAAGGGAGAGGAGAGCGATGAGGTCCTGCGCTTCGTCGACTTCTGGAAGAAGACGCACGGCAAGGTGCCCCCGCACCTCGTGTTCGACTCGAAGCTCACCACCCACAAGAACCTGAGCCGCCTGGATGCCCAGGGGATCACCTTCGTCACGCTGCGCCGCCGCACGGATGTCCTTAAGCGCCACGTGCTGAACGCACCGGCCGCAGCCTGGCGCCGAGTGGAGCTCGATGTACCGCACCGCAAGTTTCGCAACCCGAAGGTCCTCGACGAAACGATCCGGCTGGGCAAGGACTATCCAGCGCCGATCCGGCAGATCTGCGCGCGCGATCTCGGTCACGACGAGCCCACGGTCCTGCTGACCAACGACACCCGCTCGACGCCGCGCACGATCCTCGAACGCTACGCTCGGCGCATGCTGATCGAGAACAACCTCGAGGACCAGGTCCACTTCTTCCACGTCGATGCGCTGTCGTCCGCGGTGGCCATGAAGGTCGACTTCGACGTGACCTTGACCGTCATCGCCACCGGCCTCTACCGGCTGCTCGGCAAGCACCTGCACGGCTTCGAGCACGCCAAGGCGCGGCAGATCTTCCGCCGCTTCCTCGACACGACGGCGAGGGTCGAGGTCAGCCCGCAGCGCGTTCACGTGCGCCTTCCTCGTCGGGCTCACAACCCCATGCTACTCGAGTCCGGCTTGCTCGCGACGCCCGTCGCTGTCCCCTGGTGGGGAGGAGCTTCGCTCGAGGTCGCGTTCCCCTGACCGGTGTCAGTGGCCTTTATGTTAACCGATCTTCTGCTGTGAAAATCCAGGCTAGACCGTCGGGATCCTGGCGACCACCCGCCACACCACCGCCAGATCCCAGCGTCGAGCAGACGCGAGCACCACGACGGGAACGTCGTCCCCGCCGAAAGCAACCTTTCGACGCGTCCCTCTTCGGGCTGTACAGGGCGCCTCTGGTTCCCCTCCTGGCGAGATCGGTGCCAGTTCAGCCATGTCCGCAACATCCCTCATTCTTCTCACCCATCCTTCCGTCGCGCCCCCCGTCGACACGGCAGGAATTCGACACCATCGCTTCTTCTATAAATCATCTTCCCGTCCAGTTCCCTCTGGACGCCTCTCCTCACATCATGAATAGAGCACGCTGGCCCGTCTGGCACTCCAGCGCAATCCCGCGCTCCTGCCACGGACGAGGGTGATCTCATGAGCAAATACACCGCTTCTGAAGTGATCCAGCTCCCCCGCTTCACGGCCGTTGGCGCGATGGCGCTCGGCGAGCAGCTCCTCAGCGCGGCGAAGCCCGTGAAGAAGCAGCTCGCGAAGGGCATCGCGCGGGTGCTCGCGGCGCTGTCGTCGCGCCACGGCGAGCTCGCGTCGGCGCTGCGCGATCAGGTGTCGCTTCAAGAAGGCGCGGCCAGCGAGGATGCCGTCCAGTGCGATCGCGTCCTCGACAATTGCTGGAGCGCGCTCAACGACTTCCTGACCGCGTTCACCAAGCTGCCGCCCGGCGCGCCCGAGGTCGCGGAGGCGAGCGCGCTCAAGGCGGCCCTCTTCACCGGAGGGCTCAAGTTCCTCCAGCTCACGTACGTCCTGCAATGGTCCGAGAGCGAGCTGCGGATCCAGCGGATCCGCAAGAACGGCCTCGACGCGCGCATCGAGGCGCTCGGCGGCAAGCGGTTCCTCGCCGCCCTGGAGGCCGCGCACGCCGCGTACGGCAAGGCGCTCGGCGTCACCGCGCCTGCCGCCACCGCTGCGGGGGCGCCGCCGAGCGTGCGCGAGGCGCTCGACGCCTTCACCGAGGCGCTGCGCGCGTACGTGATCAAGGTGATGGGCGCGGTCGAGCCCGACGAGCCGGAGACGCAGGAGCTCGCCGACAGGCTGCTCGCGCCGCTCGCGAGCTGGAGCGTCGGGCCGAGCGGCCGGGGCGCAGCCCGGAAGAACGGCAAGCCCGAGGGCGAGCCCGCAGCGCCCGCAGCGCCCGGCGTGGCGCTCCCGCCCGAAGTGCAGGGCACGGAGCCGGCGCCGGCCGACCTCTGAGCCCGCTCGCGTAACGCACGCTCGCTGCTGGCCTGCGATCTCCCTCCCGCTTCTTCCCCTCGTCAACCCGCCCCAGGAGCACGCCTCCGTCCCCTGTCTGTGGCGGCCTCCGGCGCCAGGCGCGTCCGGGCGTCCTGTCCAGCTTCCTCTCCCTGCCATGGAGCGAGCTGCGCCCGTGAACTGTGCCAGGTCGCCGTGACTGTGCCAGGTGAGGGGGGTCGGACACTGGCTCAAACGCGATGCATTGCGACACACCGGGGTCCGGGACCCCTGGTGCTCGCTCTGCAGAGCGTTTTCGGGCGCAAAAATGTGCCAGAATTCGCGTTTCATACCGCTTTTTGTGCCAAGAGCTCCTCGGACGCGCTCAGTTTTGTGCCAGACGGGGGGTCGAGACCCCTCCGGATCGCAAATCAGAGCGCACGCCGGAGGGCGGGAGCCTTTCAGAGCGCAGTGCAGAGCGTCCGCCGGGGTTCAGAAGCGCCTCGCGGCGGATCGCGGAGCACCCTCGACGGCTCTGGACGGGCCGCATGCCAGGTTGCGGCGCATGCCAGGTTGCGGCGCGTGAACATGCGGTCGTTGAGCGGACCCCGGAAGTCCTCAGGAACGAGCGGCCGGGACACGTCGTCCTCCGCCAGGCTGGCACGGAGCAGCATCACCACGTGAGCGCCGCATGGAAGCCCGCGCTGCTGGTCAGGGCGCGCCCGGCAGGTCGCAGGCAGCCTGCGCGGGATCGTGGTCGCCACCGATGGATGTGCCGGGCCGCAAGGCCGACGGGGGCGGCGCTCACGCCTGTCCGGCTGGCGCTCGGCGCGTCCTGGTCTGACGCGGTGCGGACGCCGGCTCGATCCTGGAGCCCGCCCCGCCCTTCGAACGCCGCATGGCCTGTGCTAGCGTCCCGCGCCCACGAAGGAGGCCCCTTGCACGCACCGAAGATTCTCCGGATCCGGATCGAGAAATTCCGGCGCATCCAGGAAGCCCTGGAGGTGGACTTGACCACGCCCCGGGGAGACTCAGTGCAGCAGGCCGTCTTTGCCGGCCCCAACGGCTGCGGGAAAACCAGCGTGATCGAGGCGGTGCTCCTCGGCCTGGGGATGGGCCCGCTCATCGTGCGCGACCTCGAGCGCTCCCGCAGGGAAGAGCACTGGCGTGTCGTCGTGCCCGAAGGTGCCGTCATCGAAATAGACGTCGCCATCGACGGTGCGAATCCAACCACCTGGATCCGCACGGCCGACAAGCACGTTCACCGTCTCCCGGACGGCGCGGAGGAGCCGATTCCTCCTCAGTGGTTGCAGTTCCTGGCCGTCGAATACTTCTCTTCATGGCGCGCGCCGGAGCTGGTAGGCCCGATCAAGCCACTGGTCGGGCGCGGCGGGCGTCCCACGGACAATGAGACCAACCGCCTGTGGCGGCTCAAGCAGCGGATCAATGACGAGCGCGCCCGAGGAGGGTACAAGCTCACCCTGCCGGGGCTCGGAAAGGCGGATGCCTGGCTCAAGCGGCTCAACGAGGCGTGGAGCCGCTTCCACGGGGACGACGGCACCCGCATCGACGCCCAGATCGTGGATCCGGACGATGAAGAGCTGCTCGCCGATCTCTTCGTGGTGACCGAGGACGGGAGAAGGATCTGCTCCATCGACCAGATCAGCTCGGGCGAGATCGAGCTCCTCTCCTTTGCGGGCTGGATCATCCTCAACGACTGGAAGGGCGGTCTGCTCGTCATCGATGAGCCCGAACTGCACCTGCACCCGCAATGGCAGGCGACGATCCTCCCAGCCCTCCACGCGCTCGCCCCGGACGTGCAGATCCTCGTCGCCTCGCACGCTGATGCGGTCTGGGATCAGACGGCCAGCTACGCGCGCTTCCTCCTCGTGCCGGACACTGATCCTCGCTCGCGCGCATGGCGGGAAGCGCAGCCTCTTCCGCGCACGCAAGAGGCCTCATGAAGCCGTCTTCGGACGTGACGGGCCTGTACCGGAATTTCCCCGCCTATCTCTGGGTCGAGGACGAGGAGACCCGCACGTATCTTCAGACGGCATGGGAAGGAGAGTCGCACATCAAGGTCCTCGTCGCAGGTGGTCACGGGTACCTGCACGCCGTCGTGAATGCCGCACGCAATGACTACAACACGCACGTCTTTGGCTTTCGCGATAGAGATTTCGGCGTCTCCAATCGGGCACGGTGGGACGAGAACACCGTGGTGATCCTGACGGCAGATGTCGTCGAGATCGAGAACCTCCTCCTCGACCCGGATGCCATCGCTGCCTGCCAGGTCAACACCTCGGGCCTCAACGCCGCGCAGGTCGAGCAGGAGCTCACGACGCTGGCGACGCCGCTCACCTGGTGGATGAGCTGCCGCCGTACGATCACCGAGATTCGCGACGCGGTCGTCGGCGACTTTCTGGAACACCCGGGGAGGGAGCGCGTGAAATCGCAGGGGGAGGCGCAGGCCGCCATCACCGGAAGCCCCTGGTGGGCGCGGGTCCTGCCCACGTTGCATCCAACCTGGGGTAACGCGGCCACGATCACGAGGAAGCTCACGGATCACGAGGCCAGCTACCATGCGATGCTGAGCACCGGCGCGTGGCGGCAGGAGTTCTCCGGGAAGGAGATCCTGCGCGACCTCACGACCAGGATCTGGACGAGGAAGCGTCCGAAAGATCCTGAATGCCGGCTCACGTTCGTCCAGGAGATCGCCAGAGCTCAACTCGCGCTGAATCGGGTCCCACCGGAGATCCGCGAGCTGCGAACCACACTCCGGCGTCGTATCGGTCACTGAGCACAGGTTCTCTCTCGCCAGATCTACCGCAGCGCCACCTCAGCCCGGCGTGCCGAGCGCCGAGAGCGAGGCCGGCCGCGCGCTCGCCGGGGGGCCGCGACGATCGCAGCGCTCAGGGGAGCCACGCCGCGATCTGCACCGTCTCACGCGCCGCACCGGCCAGGCCTTCGTCGCCCCCGAGGACGGCGATGAGCGGCTCGACCCGTAGTACGCCCGATCCCCCCGCTCGCCCCCGCTTCCCTCTCCCTTCCCCACGTGCGACCATCCCCCGCCAGCATGGGCAAGGTCACCGCGCTCCACATGGACACGATCACCGAGAAATCCGGCCACCAGATGACCGGAATGGCGGTGAGCGTGTGCCTCACCCCCGCGGCCCCGAGCCCCTTGCCGATCCCCTATCCCACGATGGGCACCGTGGCCGAGGGGGTCATCGATCCGTGCATGCGCACCAAGATCGAGGGCGCGAAGATCCTCACCGTGGGCGGCTGCATGAAGGCGTGCCACGGCAACGAGCCCGGCACGCTCAAGGAGGTCGTCAGCCTCAACACAGGTGGTCCCTGCTTCCCCTGGCTCGGCGCGCCCAACGTGCTCATCGAGCTCGGCATGGCCGGCATCACCGGCAGCATGGGCCAGATGAACAAGTCGATCACCGTCGGCGCCGGCGCGACAGCGAGCAGCGCCGGAGGCAACGCCGGCGGCGGGGGCGGCGGCGGAGGCGGCGCCGGCGGCCCGGGCGGCGGCGGGCCGCAGGGCGGCGGCAACGGCGGCGGTGGTGGCGGCGGCAGCAACCAGGGCGCAGGGCCGCCCAGCCCGCCCGCAGCGCCAGGGGCCGACGGCCAGGCCGACGCGGGGCACCCCGTCGATATCGTCACCGGCACGATGTTCACGCCGCCGGAGACCGACTTCCTCCTCCCAGGGCCCCTGCCGGTCAGCTGGATCCGCACGTACCGCACCTCCTCGGTCCAGCGGGAGTGCGGCATCGGCCGCGGCTGGTCCCACTCCCTGTGCTGGCAGGCCGCGCTCCAGGGAGACCGGCTCACCCTGCTCGACGAGACCCTCCGCGCGACGACCCTCGTCGCTCCAGCCGGCGACGTCCAGGCGCTGCTCCCCTTCGGCCGACGCGTGTACTGGGAGGGCGACGCGCTCGTCGTCGATCTCGACGACGGCATCCTCCGCGTCCTCGCGCGCGGCCAGGCGCCAGGCACCTTCCGGCTCGCGCAGCTGCGCGACCGGTCCGGCAACCTCGCGGACATCACCTGGGATGACCGCGAGGTCGTCCAGATCGTGGATTCGGTCGGCCGCCGCGCGTGGCTCGTCCGAGAAGGCCAGTTCAGGAGCTGGTGGGTCGCCGCGACCGGCGCGGACGGGGTGGAGCACACGAAGCGCCTCGTGACCTACGAGCTCGACTCGAGAGGCGACCTCGCCCGCGCCATCGACGCCGGCGGCGTCGAGACGCGGTATTCGTACGACGACGAGCACTACCTCCTCCTGGAGCAGCAACCGGGCGGCCTCCGGTACAATTTCGTGTATGCCGACGTCGCGGGAGAGCGGCGCTGCGTGGAGACCTGGGGAGATCTCGAGGGCGCCGATATCCTCCAGGAGATCGGCGCGCCGGAAGCCTCGATGGCACCGACAGCGCGGCCCAGAGGCCTCTTCCACATGCGCTTCCAGTACGGGCCCGGACCCCACGAGACCACCGTCATCGACGGCCTCGGGTACAGGTTCCACTACAAGGGGAACGCGCTCGGGCTCGTGGAGCGGTACCAGGATCCGGCGGGCCAGCAAAAGCACCTCTCCTACAACGCCGTCGGCCAGGTCATCTGCTCCACAACGCCGGACGGGACCGAGCGGAGCACCTACGACGCGATGGGCCGACTCGCGTCCCTCACCGACGCGATGGGCCGGTCGTTCAGCCTGAAGCGCCGCGAGGACGGCGCCATCCTCGAGGTGCGCGATCCAGCAGGCGCCCGGTATACCTTCGATGTAGGCGCTGACGGACAGATGCTCGAGCGCACCGACCCGCTCGGGGCGAAGACTCGGTATGAATACGACAAGCGCGGGAGGGTGGTCGCCATCGTCGCGCCCGACGGCTCCACCGAGACCTTCGAGCACGACGCCCACGGGAACCTCGCCGCGCGCACGCTGCCGAGCGGCGGGACATCGCGGTACACGTACGACCTCTTCGGCCAGCTCGTCCGCGTCGAGATGCCCGGAGGCGCTGCGGTCGAGATCAACTACGACAGCCGGGGCCTCCCGGTGCGGGTCCGGGCGCCCGGCGGCGTCGTCGTCGAGCGGACGTTCAACGACGCGCGCCGCCCCGTGTCGGCGCGCCATCCGGGCGGCGGCGTCTCGTCGGCGCGCTATGTAGGGCACCTCGTCGTGGAAGAGACGCAGGCGGACGGCAGCCGGTACCGGCTCGGCTACGACGCGCGCGGGCGGCTCGCCTGGGTCAAGAACCCGGCGGGCGAGTCGCTCACCATCGAGCGGGACGCGTGCGGGCGCGTGGTCCGGACGAGGTCGTTCTCGGGCGTCGAGACGACCTACGAGCACGACGTGCGCGGCCGCATCGTGCGCGCCGAGGTGGCCGGAACCACCGTCCGGAAGATCGCCTATGACGCCTGCGGCGACGTGATCCGGCGGGAGGACGGCGACGTCGTGACGGCCCTCGAGTACGACGACCGCGGCTTCGTCCGCCGCGGCATGCGCGGTGCGACCGAGGTGCTCCTCGAGCGCGACGCCGCGGGGCGCATCGTCGGCGAGGAGCAGCGGGTCGGGGGCTGGCGGTACCGCGTGGATCGGGCGTTCAACGCGAAGGGCTGGGCCACCGCGAAGCGCTACTCGACGGGGTGGCAGGTCCAGATGGGCCGCGGGCCGAGCAGCGGTATCGAGTCGATCACGCTCGAGTCAGCGGCCGGCGTGGAGCGGATCCTGCGCGAGGTCGACGCCCATGGCCGGGAGACGGTGCGCGTCCGGGAGAACGGGTATGCCATCCGCACGGAGCGCGACTCCATGGGTCGCCCGATCGTCACGGCGCTGGAGGACGCCGCCGGGCAGCCGGTCCGCGCGCGCCGCTACGCCTGGAGCAAGACCGGTCCGCTCGAGCAGATCATCGACAGCGCCTCGGGCAAGCGCACGTACGAGCTCGACGTCTTCGGGCGGCCGCTCGCGGTGAGCGGGCTCGGGGCGCAGGAGCAGATCCGCTACGACGCGAACGGGACGCCGCTGCGCTCCGCCGAGGACCGCGTGGGGCCGGCCGGGCGCGTGCTCCGCACGGCCGGCGCTGCCTTCTCGTGGGACGCGCAGGGCCGGCTCGCGTCGCGAGCGGAGGAGGGCGGCGCCGCGGGCTGGACCTACGCGTACGACGGGCTCGACGCGCTCGTGCGCGCAACGCGGAGCGACGGGCTCGTCGTCCAGTACCACGTCGACGCGTTCAACCGGCGGCTCGGCGAGGTGCGGAGCGACGGGGCGAGCACGTGGTTCGGCTGGGACGATCAGGCCCAGGTCGAGGAGGTGAGCAGCAGCGGCGCCTCGGTGCGGCGGGTGTTCGCCGATGACGAGATCACCCCGCTCCTCGAGGGCAGCGACGCGGGGGTGTGGAGGAGCATCGTCACCGACGCGACAGCGACGCCGTGGCTGATGGTCGACCCGACAGGCGCCGCGACAGGCCAGGATCTGGGCGCTTTCGGCGCGGTCACCCGGCGGGAGGGGCCGTTCACCGCGCTCCGGTTCGCCGGGCAGCGCCACGACGAGCTCACGGGGCTCACCTACAACCGCGCCAGGTACTACGCCCCGGAGCTCGGCACCTTCACCACGCCCGATCCGCTCTGGATCGACGCCTCCATGTTCGAGCTGGCGTTCGTGCCCAACGTCACGCTCTGGGTGGATCCGCTCGGCCTCGTCATCCTGCTGATGAGCGACGACCCTACCTGCGTGAACGGCGCGAACGCGCGCCGGGCGGTCACGGGGCAGAACATCGTGCACTATAGCCAGCTCGGCAATCCGAACGCGCTCGCCGGCGAGACAGATCTCTACGTCTACGGGCACGGATCGCCCGGCCAGATCCATTATGCGGATCCGAGCGGACGGTTCACGGGGTCGACCATGAGCGGCCAGCAGCTGGGGAACAGCATCCGGGGCGCCGGCTTCACGGGCAACAAGGTCCACATGACGGTCTGCCATGGAGGCACCGACCCGCCCGGCCAGCCGGGTGGATCGACAGCGCAGTCGGTGGCGAATGCGACCGGCGCGACAACGATCGCCTGCGTCGGCGACAAGATGTACGACCACCCCACGGTCCCGGGCGTCACCATCGCCGGCCCGGCCGGCTCGATGCAGCCCTTCACCCGCCGCCCCTGAGGTTTCATGCCGTCCGTTTGCGCAAACCTGTCGACGCCGCTCTCGTCCCCCGGGGAAGATCTCGTGTTCTGCGCCGCGTTCGCGCTCGCCTGGGAGCAGCTGCGGACGAGGTTCGGCCCGATCCGCATGGACCCCCAGCCGGCCCTGGCCGACGCGCTGAACGCGGCGACGCTCGGGGCCGACGTGGTGGACCCGGCGTGGAGCGTGTCGGGCGCCGGGTTCGGCGGGGAGGGCATCGTGGAGGCCCTGCGGGCCGAGCTCTTCTCGAAGTTCCCCGACGCGAAGCCGCAATACCTGCCGGACGCGGTGCCGTCCGACGCGCTGGTGGCCTACGGCTACCTGAGCAAGGTCCTGAAGTTCGAGACGAAGTTCGCGGTGCGGGAGGGGACTTTCAAGAGCTCGCGGGTGCGCGCCTTCGGGCTGGACGGCAACCCGTTCGGCGCGGACCCGGCGCGCAGGTCGCAGGTCGTCGTGCACGACTGGGCGACGCCGGAGGACTTTGTGATCGAGCTCGTCGCCGACGATCCGGACAGCCGCGTCCTCGTCGCGCAGATCGCGCCGGCGGAGACGCTGGCGGCGACGGTGGCCAGCGCGGTCGCCCGGATCGATCGGCTTCACGGAGAGGCGCGGCAGGTGGCACGGGACGAGGCGCTCGCGATCCCGCGGCTGCGGCTCGACCTGGCGGCGACCTTCGGCGACCTGATCGGTCGGCCCCTGCTCGGCGAGGCGCTGCGAGGAAAGCGCTTCGAGGAGGCGAAGCAGCGGGTGCAGTTCCACCTCAACGAGGGCGGCGCCGGGGCGACGTCAGAGGCCGTCATCGGCTCGTACGGGCCGCCGCCACCCCGGTCGTTCCAGGTGACAGCGCCGTTCCTGGTGCTGCTCCAGCGGCGCCGGGCGAGCGCGCCCTACCTGGCGGCGTGGGTGGAGAGCACGGCCTGGATGGAGGTGCTCGGCCCGGTGCCGCCGCCGCCGGTGACTCCGCCGGGGTGGGGAGCGGGGTGGGGGGGGACGCCGCCGGGGTACGGGATGCCGCCGGGGTACGGGATGCCGCCGGGGTCGGGGACGCCCTCCGGCACGACCTGAAGCGCGCTGGCCGCCAGAACGTCGCGCGGTGGCCCCACGCTCTGCCTGCTCGCGCTGCTCGAGAGCTGGAACGTCGGCCCGAGCGACCGCTCCCGCCGGGGCGGGGCGCGTGGCGAGATGCGCGCCCTCTGCGATCGCCCTCTCTCGGAGCGGCGACAGAGGGAGGCCGCATCCGCGGTGCGCGAAGGGCTCGCGCTGAGGAGCCTGGTCTGTCAGCGCTGGCTCGTCCGGTCCCGGCGGAGGCGCCGACGCCGCTCTACAGCTCGGTGAAGTTGCGGGTGGTTGTGACCCACATGTTCGTGCCGTCGAACGCGAGCAGATAGGGTCTGAGGTTGGTGTTGCTCACTTTGACGCTGCCCAGCTTCGCGCCGGTCAGGGACAGCTTGGTGATGTCGTTGATGTCGGTGACGGCGTTCTCGTGGTTGGCAATCCACATGTTCGTGCCGTCGAACGCGATTCCACGTGGGGACCCAACCATGTCATAGATGCCGAGCGTCGCGCCGGTCAGGGACAGCTTGGTGACGTTCTGGTCTTCGTCGTTGGTGACCCACATGTTCATGCCGTCGAAAGCGATTCCGAACGAGCTCTCGCCCGCGGAGAACTCGCCGAGCTTCGTGCCGTCCAGCGACAGCTTGATGATGTTGGTGGTGCTGGTTTTACCGGTGGTGAGGACCCACATGTTCATGCCGTCGAACGCAATCGCACTCGCCGGGTCGGTACCCGTGGAGAACTCGCCGAGCTTCGTGCCGTCCAGCGACAGCTTGACGACGCTGTTGCTCGATTCTGCGATCCACATGTTCGTGCCGTCGAACGCGATGGCTGTCTGGGGGCCACCCACGGGGAACTCGCCGAGCTTCGTGCCATCCAGCGACAGCTTGGTGACGTTGTTGTCACTCGAGTCGGCGACCCACATGCTCGTGCCGTCGAACGCGAGCAGAGTAGGCGCCGAGCCAACGTCGCCGAAGGATATGGGCATCGCGCCTGAGGACAGCGACATCCGGGTGACGGATTGGTTGTCCTTGTTGGCGACCCACATGTTCGTGCCGTCGAACGCGATCCCCCACGGCTCAGTAAGATGGTTGTAGGTGCCGTGAGGCCCGCACGTAGGGGTGTTGTCCTGGTTGCAGGCGGCTAGGACGCTCTTGCAAACCCCTACCGCGAGGGACGCGAGGGGCGCGAGGGGCGCGAGGCAGAGCTGTGCGCCCGGCGTGCAGACGTTGCAGAAGCCGTCCCCGGGCGGGCAGTCGCTGTCCTGCGCGCAGGTTGTTCCGCCGGCGGACGCGCTGATCGACATGCTCCCCGTGGTCGACGACGACGTGCCGCCGGCCCCACCCGTTCCGGTCAGCCGATACTCCGCGTCGACCCCGAACATCTGGGCACAGCTCGCCGACACGACGAGCAACCCCAGAACCACCGACCACGCCACGATCCGGGTTCTCATCACCAGCCTACCCGGAAGCCGAACGCTGCCTCCGACGCCGACGCTGACAGCAACCCCGCGCTCACCCACGGCCCGCTCTGCCCGCTCTCCGAAGGCTTTGCAGGAGCCGACTCCGTCACCAGCAGTACCGTCGCGACGCCCAGCCCTGCCAGCGCGGTCACCCAGCCCACGCTGCTCACCAGGCCCAGCGTCTTCGCGCTGTTACCGGCGTTCACCCCATCGATGCTCTTGCACAGCGACACCCCGTTGGCAGCGTTCGTGCAATCGTCGGACGCTACCCCCTTCTTTGCCAGCATCAGCCCCCCGGTCACCGCCCCGACCACGCCGCCGGCGAGCCCGAGCCCCCCGACCACGAACACGCCCACCCGTCGCCCGCTCGGCCCCCCGCTCGACCGCGTCTCCGCGCGGGACCGCGTCTCCGCGCGGGACCGCGTCTCCGCAGGCGCTTCCAGCGGCGTGGACCCCGTGGCCACCAGCATCAGCTCTACGGTCGCCGCCTCCCCCTCGGCCAGGTTCACCGTGCGCTTCTCGCTGCTGTACCCCGGCGCGCTCCCGTCGATCGCGTGCGCCCCTGGATCGACAGGCAGCGCGTCCCCGAGCGCCGCGACCGAAATATTCACGCCATCGCGCGTGATCCTGAGCCCGGCGGGCTTCTCGCGCACCACGATCGTCAATCTGGGCAACCGTGGCTCGATCGCCGCGATCAGGCCTCTCGCGTATTTCTCCAGATCCGCCTTCCGCTGCGCTCCCGCGGTCTCGTCGTTCATCATCAGAGCCCGGTTGAGCTCCGCCCACGCGGTCGTGAGTTTGCCCTCGTGATCATGGCACTTGGCGATGTTGATCAGCGTGCTGACCGCCGGATCGAGGTCCATGCTCGCCCTGAACTTGGCGCACGCCACGTCCCAATCGCCCTTGTCGAGAGCCTCCAGGGCGGCGCGGAAGAGCGCCTCGGCGGCCGCTGGATCACGCCCGGGGGCAGAAGGTTGTGCCTCGGCCGTGGTACCGGCGATGCCCAGGGCCAGGGCGGTTGCAAACAGGAGGACAGTGCGCTGCGCGGTCATCGTTCGCACCTCACCGAAGTCGGGTAGGATCCACTGGCGTCGCTGGCGTCGCGGGCCCCGCCGACGTCGCGGTTGCCGCCGACGTCGCGGTTGCCGCCGGCTTCGCGGTTGCCGCCGGCTTCGCGGTTGCCGCCGGCTTCGCGCGTACCGTGGACCTCACCGGCGCGGTCACCGTCGCCCTCGCTGCGGGGGCGGAAGCGGCCACCGGGCCTGCCGCGACGGTGTCTGTCGGGAGGACGGGCACCGCGGACGCCTCGGCTGGTTGCGTCTCCGCTGCCGGTGCCGACGGCGCCGCGGTCGCCGACGGTGCCCCGGTCATGGTCGGCGCGCTGCCCGTGTCCTTTCGCGTGACGGCGACCATCACGCCGATCCCCACGACGAGCAGCAGGAGCGAACCGGCCACGAAGGGCCCGGCCGATCGTCTGGCCCGTGCCACCGGGACGGCGCGGTTGAGCAGCGTGCTTGTGGTCCCCACGCTCGCTCCCGGGGGGTCCGCTCCGCCGTTCGGGCTCGCCTCGAGCGTCTCCGTGGTCGCCTGCGACGCTGCAACAACTCCACCGCTCGCGTGCAAACCGACCCGGGGCCGTGAGCGCGCCCGCGCGAGGCTTTGCGGCGCAGCAATGGCCGCAAGGATCGGCGGCCGGCCGAGCGGCAGCATGCCCTCCACGACCGGCGGCACAGCGATACCCAGCGCCGTCGCCAGCTCCGCGATCTGCGTGGAGGCGCGCTCGAAGCGGTTCCCCGGCGCCCGGACGGTGGCGCGGGCGAACCAGGCATCGAAGGCGACCGGCAACGTGACGCCGCGACGCGCTGCGCGCTCGCTGGGGGGCTCGCACACGCCCGCGACCATCTTGTTGAGAAAGCCGAGAACGGGCAGCGCCTGGCACTCCTCTATCCAGTACTCGTCACCCACCAGCAGCGTGTATGCGATCTGGGCGAGCGCATAGAGATCTGCTGGCACTCCGATCTTTCCATCCCCCGTGGCCTGCTCGGGCGCCATGTAGAGCGGGGTCCCGATCGCCGCTGTATGCTGTGCCGTCCTGGTGCTGTCGGCGACCACCTTGGCGATGCCGAAGTCGAGGATCTTGAGCCTCGGCGAACCGTCGTCGCGCGTGGTCAGAAAGAGGTTCTGGGGCTTGAGGTCGCGATGGACGATGCCGGCCGCGTGCGTCCGATCGAGCGCCAGCGCCGCCTGGGAGAGGAGCGCGACCGTCTCCTCGGCGCTGAAGGGCCCGCGGCTCTCGATGATGCGGTCGAGGTCGTCGCCACGCAGCAGCTCCATCACCAGAAAGGGCGCGCCCGTCGCCTCATCCACGCCCGCGTCGAAGGTCTCGACGATGTGATCGCTCTCGATCTCCGCGGTCACCCGCGCCTCGAGCTCGAAGCGGTCGCGCATGCCGGGGCTGGCGATGATCCGCGGCAGCATCACCTTGAGCGCGCGATGCTTGCGCGTGGTGAGGTGGACGCACTCGTAGATCGCTCCCATCCCGCCAGCCTTGAGGCGGCGGATTATCTGGTACCTACCGTGGAAGACCGCGCCCTCGGAAAGTGCTGTCGCATCGTACTCCCCCATGTCGAGCCGTCCTCACTGTACCGACATCGGTTCCGGCGATGTTTCTTACGAGAACCAGGGCGCGGAGTGCACCGCGATTAGCAGGATGCACAAGAAGCGTCGTCCGCGTCAACCCCTGCGGTGTGTTCAATGCATTTCGGATCGGCCTGCGGGCGCGTTGTTGCCCCGCCCGCGGGTCGCCGGGGCACGTGCAGAGCGGAGAGCGCGATCGGCGGCGGATTGTACCAAGGGCGGCTGAGCGGTTCGATCACGGACGAGTCCCAGCAGTGTGGCGTGACCTTGACGACGTCGCCCAGGACAACCGAGACAGCGATCGGCGTCCGATTGCCTGCTATCCGGGGCGGTTCCTCATGTAGACGCTCCGCAACGCCTGCGCGTCGACGTCGGGCAACGGCCCTGCCTTCCGGCCAAGAAGCACGGACAAGCGCTCCTCGGCCGTCGCCCGATCCGAGGTCCACACGTGAACTTCATCATGCGACGTCAACCGCTCCTGCTGCTTCGCCCGGACTGACCCGCCGCGTCGACGAGCGGCCGTGGGAAGTCGATCGGTGGTGTACGTCTCCGTGATCGCGACGCGAGCGCGCCAGACGCCCTCCCGCAGCACCCCCGACTGCTCCCGGCGACCCCCTGCTCGCGCATGGGATCGCCCGCTGCTCCGCGCCTCGAGCGCCGGGCCGCGGAGCGCTCGACATGCCGGAAGCGGCCTGTCCTTCCAGCGCGCCTGCCGCGAGCGCGGTCCGCGCCCATGGACGTTCGCGCCTGACCCTCGCGCGGATCGCTCCCGCGGGAGCGCTCGTTCTCGCTTCCACCACGAGGGCCGATGATCAAAGCTCCGGCCCGCGGGCACCCCCGTGGTCCGCGCGTGCGGAACAAGGAGCCATCATGCGAACATCTTCGTTCTTGGGACTTAGCTCATCAGGTTTTCTCCTCCTCATGGCGATCGGATGCGGCGACTCGTCGACGGGGTCGTCCTCGGGCGCGGGCGGCGACTCGGGCGCTGGCGGTCAGGTCGCGACGAGCAGCGGGAGCGGCACCGGCGGCGCAGGCGGCGACGCGGCGGGCACGGGCGGCGCCGGCGGTGCGGGGGGCGACGCGGCCGGTACGGGCGGCGCGGGCGGCGCGGGCGGCGACGCGGCGGGCACGGGCGGCGCGGGCGGCGGGCGCCGCCGGGGCCGGCCTGGGACTGGAGCGGGATCGTCGGCACGGGACAGAGCCTCTCGGTCGGCGCCGAGGGCACGCCGCCCCGCGGGACGGAGCAGCGCTTTCACAACCTCAAGCTGTCGCTCGGGGCCGCGAGCGTGCCCCCGTGGGATCCGGCGAACAGCGCCTTCTCTCTGGTGCCGCTCGTCGAGCCCATCCGCGGGTTCGCGACGACCTACCCCAGCGCCTACCCGAAGAACATCTATGGCGAGACGCCGCACACGGCGATGGCCGACCAGATCTCGACCCTGGCGCAGGCGGGCGCGGGCGGCGACCTCGTCACGGTGCACACCGTCGTCGGCGAGAGCGGCCAGCCGATGAGCATCCTCCGCAAGGGCGCCACCGAGGTGATCGACGGCGACAAGACCCAGGGCCGCGCCTACGCGGCGACGCTGTTCGAGGCGGAGGCGATCGCGCGCCTCGCCAGGGAGGCGGGCAAGACCTACGGTATCGGCGCCATCATCATCACGCACGGCGAGTCCGACGCCGGCAGCGCGACGTACGAGGACGATCTCTTCAAGCTGTGGTCCGACTACAACGAGGACCTCCCGCCCCTCACCGGGCAGACGCAGAGCATCCCCCTGCTCGTGTCCCAGCAGCACTCGGTGCACACCGAGGCGGGCACGCGGTCGACGTCGACCCAGGCGCAGTGGCGCGTGGGCGTCGACCACCCGGGCGATATCGTCTGCTCGGGTCCGAAGTACCAGTATCCGTACGCGGCGGATCACATCCACCTGAACGCGGAGGGGTACCAGCTGCTCGGCGAGAAGTACGGCCAGGTCTACTTCGAGAAGGTCGTCCTCGGGCGCGACTGGCAGCCGCTCCAGCCGACGCGCGTCGAGCGCAGCGGCGCCGTCATCACCGTGCACTTCCACGTCCCCGTGCCGCCGCTCGCCTGGGACAATGCGCTGCCGGAACCCCACCAGAGCGCGAACACCGAGTGGTCGCGAGGCCGCGGCTTCGAGGTCTGGCGCGGCAACACCCGGATCGAGATCAGCAGCGTGGAGATCTCCGGCGACTCGGTGAAGATCACCTGCCCGCCGGATCTCCCCGCCTCCGGCGTGATGGTCGGTTACGCGGCGACGACCGACGGGACGGCGATGGCCGGCGGCACGGCGCGCTGGGGGCAGCTGCGCGACTCGGACCCGTTCGTCGGCTCGATCTCGGGCAAGGCCCAGCCGAACTACAGCGTGGCGTTCGAGATGAGCGTCCCCTGAGCCCAGCGCGCGCCCCTCGCACCTGCACCGATATCCGTTGTACAGGATGGTCCGTCCGTTGCAATGGAGGAATGATGCCCGCCTCGCTCGTGCTGAGCGAGCACGCGCGGGCGCGGGGATCGCGCGCCCGGCCAGGGCTCACTGCGCGCGCCGGATCTCGTCGGAGAACCTCACCGCCTCGCGGAGCACGTGATCCGCGAGCGCGGGGTCGATGATGCTCTTGATCTGCCCCGTCTCGATGCCCTGCTCCGCGGCCGTCTTGAAGTCGATGACATCGTCGGCCATCATCGCGAGTTGCCCGCTGCCGACGAGCTGCGTGTTGGCCTGGTACAGCGCGTCGGCGCGCGCGTTCGCCTGCCCGACGAGCGCGCGCTCCTGCGGGTCGAGCAGGTGCGCGATGAACTCGAGGTGCTCCGCCATGATCCGCGTCCAGAACGCCCCGACTTCGTCGCGCTGGAGGGCGGCGAAGCCGTTCGCGTACAGCTCGAGCCGGGCGGCGAACCGCTCGGCCTCGCGCGCTATGTGATCGAAGAAGAGCGGCCAGACGAGGCTCTTCAGCGTGCCTGCCTCCTGAGCGCGCTGCATGCGGCGCTTGTACTCGATGAACTCCAGGACGCTCGACCGCGTCGCCGCGAGGAGCGGATAGAGCTCATCATCGTGATAGTCGTTGTCGCGCGCCGAGACGAAGTGCTGGGCAAAGAGGACCTGGAACTGCCGTGCTTCGCCCCGGGCCGCGCGGAGGTTGTCTCCCGGCATGAGCAGCGCCATGAACATCGCATGTTCCATCATGATGTCCGTCCAGAAGAGGACCTCTGCGACGGCGTGCGCCGCGTGGTCGGCGTTCAAGCCGGCCAGGAAGATCGGCTTTCGCGCGCGCTGGTCGGCGACGACTCCGGGCGTGAGGGGGACGCCCTCCGGGAGCGATAGAGGCCCTACCTGCTCGCAGCTCTCAGTGCCCTTGCCGGCCGCGAGCGCGAGGCCCGGCGGGGCGAGCAGCGAGACACCGACGGTCGCCGCCGCCCTGCCGGCGAATTGCCGGCGTCCAAGTTTCCCTTGTGAAACATGCTTCTCCATAGACGCTCCTCCATGTTCGCTCAGCGGTGAGAGTTCGAGCGTGAAGGTGCATGTCCCGCGCCTGGGCCCATGAGAGGACTCCGCGGGCGGTACGCCGGTGCGCTCCCCGCAGATCATGGCGGCGGGCGACGCCGGGGATCGCCACGCCCAGGCGCCTCAATCACGCGAGGCGCCGCGGGGAGCGCGCCGGGCGTCGATCTGCGGAATCCGCCCGTGATGGGCGCTCCGGCGACCGGCGGCTGCGAAGGGCGAGCACACGCCCCCTCATCTGCTGGCGTCCTGCGACCGCCGAGCACATGGCCCCGGAGCACGACCGGAGTCTCGGCCGGGGCTGGACGGTGTCGGTCCACACGGGGCAGAGACGTGCCCGGGAGCGGGCTGGGCGGCCTCACCCGTCCGGGCGGGGCCCGCGCTGTCTGCGGTGCGCGTCGACGTCTCGCCTGCTCGGGCTCGCGCTCGCGCGGCGCCGCCGCGCGCCTTCACGACCAGCTCAGAAGCCGATCCTGTCCGTGCGGGCGCGCGCGTTCGTCCTCGCGGCGGGCCCGGGCCTCGGCTGCGGACGCACGCTCGGGGTGGCTCGCCGGGCCCGCGCGGGCGGGGCAGGGGACAGCGGCGGAGACACCGCTGGCAGCGGGGGCGGCCTCGTCGATGATGTCACCGTCGATGCTGGCGCGAGGGCCGCCGCGCGGGGCTCCTCTGCGGGTGGCGCGGGTGGCGGCTCCGGCGGCTTCTCGTCACCTGGCGCCGCGCGCGAGGCCGAGCTGTCCGCCGCGGCCGAGCTGTCCGCCGCGGCCGAGCTGTCCGCCGCGGCCGAGCTGTCCGCCGCGGTCGAGCCGGACGCCGCGGTCGAGCTGTCCGCCGGGGGATCGCGGTGGATCCACGAGATGCCCAGGCCGAGCGCCGCCGCCCCCGCGAGCGCGGCCCCTGCGATGAGGACCCCGGCGCTGCGCCGTCCCGCGCCCGCGCCCGGCACGACGAGCCCGTTGAACGTCCGCGCCTGCCTCCCGCTGTGCGGCGGCCCCGCGCTGCCGGGCCCGAGCGCCGCCGATCGCGGCCCGCCCGGCGCGGAAGGCAGCCCCGGCCCGGCGTCGAGCGCGCCGGACGGCAGCGTCGGCGCGTGCGCGAGGCCGAACAGCGCCTCGTCGAGCGCGCTGGACATCTCCCTGACCGAGCCGAACCGCGCTGCCGGATCGCGCTGCAGCGCCTTCGTCACCCACGCGTCGAGGCCGTGCGGCACGCCAGGCCTCATGGCGCTCGGGAGCGTGAACATGCCGGCGTTGACGGCCACGGAGAGGGCGCCCACCGTCTCTCCGGTGAACGGCACCTGGCCTGTCATCGCGTAATACCCGACGACCCCGAGCGCCCAGAGATCAGCGCGGAAGTCGACGTGCTTGGCGCTGAGCAGCTGCTCCGGGCTCATGTAGAGCGGCGTCCCGAACGAGCTCCCGGTCGATGTCATGGCCTGATCGCTGCTCATCGGCTGCTTGGCCACGCCGAAGTCCAGCACCTTGACGAAGGGCTCGCCCTCGGCGTCGGCGAGGAAGATGTTGTCCGGCTTGATGTCGCGGTGGACGATGCCGAGCTGGTGAGCGCGCCCCAGCGCCCTTGAGACCTGCCGCACGACGCTCGCGAGCTCGCGCAGCGACATGGGGCCGAGGCGGCTGATCCGGCGCCGCAGATCTTCCCCCTCGAGCAGCTCCATCAGGATGTACGGGACCCCCGCCTCCGTCACGCCATGATCGAACACCTGGGCGACATGAGGGCTCTTGATCTGCGCGGCGGCCATCGCTTCACGCCGGAAGCGCTCGACGAACCCGGGGCACCGCGCGAGCTCCGGGGCCATGAACTTCACGGCGACCTGCGCCCCGAGCGAGAGGTGGTCGGCGACCCAGACGGTCCCCATGCCCCCTCGCCCGAGCGGCCTCACGAGCTGAAGCTTGGGCGTAACCAGATGTCCGGAGTTCACGCGCCACCTCTCTGTCGGGCCACGCTCCGAGATCGACGATGGTGAACGATGTTGTGCAGGTTACGACGGTGCGACCGATAGTCAAGCTGTCCAGCCTCTCGGCTCTCGCGGCGCTGCGCGCGGCGGAGCGGGTGCGATCTATGTCTTTGTTGGATCGACTGAGTCGCTCCGCGGAGCTGCCATGTCCTGCGCCGACGGCCGTCACCGGCGCTGCGCCCGGCTGCGCCTGCGCGCTGCCCTGACCGCGATCCTCCGCGCCGCGATGACACGAGGGGGCGCCCCCGTCGGGCGCGTGCTCCGGCGCGCCGCGCCTTGACAAGACAGACCTGTCTGTCTTAATCAGCGATCGTGAGCGATGTACGGCGCCAGCTCCTCGAGGTAGCGGAGCGGCTCTTCTACGCGGAGGGGTATCGCGCCGTCGGCGTCGATCGTCTGATCGCCGAGGCGGAGGTCGCGAAGGCGACCTTCTACCGCCATTTCCGGACCAAGGACGAGCTGCTCGTGGCGGTGCTCGACGCGCGCGACGCGCGCTTTCGCGAGTGGCTGGCCGGGCGCGTGGAGGCGCTCGCGGCCGACCCGCGGGACCGCCCGCTCGCGGTCTTCGACGCGCTCGCCGAGCGGTTCGCCACGAACGACTTCCGCGGCTGCGCGTTCCTCAACACGATGGTCGAGGTGGCGAGCCGGAGCCACCCCGCCCACGAGGCCGCGCAGCGCCACAAGCAGCGGCTCATCGACTACCTCGAGGGGCTCCTGCGCGAGGCCGGCGCGCCGGGCGCCAGCGCACTGGCGCCGCAATTCATGCTGCTGATCGACGGCGCCACGGTGACCGCCGTCCGCGAAGGGGGACCGGGCGCCGCCGCGCGCGCGCGATCTCTCGCCGAGCTACTCCTCACCACAGCGCGGCCAGGAAGGCGACGATGATGAGCAAGATAGCGAGTGTCCCAGGCGGGTTGAACGGACGTGACGAGCAGCTCCCGCGGCTCACCCCTGCGGAGATCCGCCGTGCCGCGCGCGCGACGCGCCCACCGCGGAGGCGGCGTGCGCTCGTGGGGTCGGTCGCCGCGCCGCTGCTCGCGCTCTTCCTGGCCGGGTGCGCGCCGGCGGGGCGCGCTCAGCCCAGCGCCCCGCCGGCCAGCGCCCCGGCCGGCTCCGGGCCCTCGGCCAGCGCGCCGGCCGACGCCAGCTCCGACGCCTCGGGCGGCCGCCTCCAGTGGCGCGGCGGTCCGACGGCGATCCTCGAGCGGGACGGCCTCCGGCTCCTCACCGATCCCGTCCTCGGTCCGCGCGGCCCCGCCGCGTTCGTCCTGCCCAGGCACCCGTCGACCGGCGTCGAGAACGCGCCCGTCGCCCGCTACACCGATCCTCCCGCCGAGCCGCTCGGGCGTCTCGACGTCATCCTCCTGAGCCACAACCACGCCGACCATTTCGACGCTGTCGCGAAGGAGACCCTCCCGAAGGACGTCACCTTCGTCCTCCCTCCCGACGCGGTCGAGTCGGCGCGCGCCGCGGGCTTCACCAGACTGACGCCGCTCGACTGGGACGCCGAGACGGTCATCCCGACCCGCGCTGGCCGCCTCCGGATCGTCGCCGTGCCGGCGAACCACTCCCACGACGCGGCGCTCGACGCGACGCTCGGAAAGGGCAACGGGTACGTGCTGCGCTGGGAGGGCGCGGCGCCCTACTCGGTCTACTGGACCGGCGACGCGGTCTTCACCGAGCCCATGCGCGCCGTGGCGGCGCGCTTCGCGCCCATCGATCTCTGGCTACCGCACCTCGGCGCCGTCGGGGTCGACGGCGCGCGCGGGCTCCGCACCATGGACGCGGAGGAAGCGGTCGCCGCCGCGGCGCTCCTCCGCGCCCGCCACGTGATCCCGATCCACCACACAACGTTCGGCCATTACCGCGAGCCGGTCACGGCCTTCGTCCAGCGGGCCGGCACGAAGAGCCTGCCCGCGCATGTCCACGTCCCGACGGACGGAGCGTGGATGTCTCTCCCGCGCTGAGCTGCGCTCCGCGTCCTTGCGGCACCGCCACATCGCTGACGACGTGCTGCGCGCGCTCGCGGGGAACGGCGGCATCGCCGTGGTGAACTCGTGGGCGCTCTTCCTGGACGACGCGTATGCGGAGCAGGCGGGGCGCTTTCTGCAGAAGCACGGGGCGCGCCTCAAGGAGCTCGGCGAGCGGTACTCGAGAGGCCCACGGTGCCTCCGCCGCCCCCGCGGCCACCGGCGCCGGCGCCGGCGAACGCCGCGAAGCCCGCGGGCCCGCCCGACGCTGGGGCCCTGGACCTCATCATGGCGCGATAGCCTTCTTCTACCTCTCGAGCGCGGGGGCGGCGCGGGCGGTCACGAGGAGAGCCCTCTGCGGCTCGCGTCGTCGCGCGCCTGCTCGCGAGAGGTGGCCTCTGTCTCGAGGCGATGGAGGTGCCGCTCCTCCGCGAGGAGGTCCGCGCGCATCGCGGCGAGGTTCCTGGGGAGCTGATCCAGCGGGGCCGGCACCTGATCGGCGGGGCCGAGCTGGCGCAGCTGTTCCTCGGTCGCGTCGAGGAAGGCGCCGGCCTGCCGGTGCGCCGCGCGCGCGGCGGCGAGGAACTGGAAGCGCCAGGGCGACGACGCGGCGCGCTCGGCGCTGCTGAGCCACGTCTTCATCGCCGTGAGCTGGCTCGCGCTGCCGCGGATCGCCGCGAAGATCGCGTCCAGGTAGCTGGCGCCCCGCGGATCGGCGCTCACGCCCGAGGTCCCCGCGCGCGGAGGCCGCTCTCTGTGCCCTTCGCGGGCGCGGCGCCGTTCAGACCAGCCATTGGAACGTGCGATTCTAACGAGTTCTCCCCGGAGGCGCGAGGCCCAAGGCCCGCGGCCGCTGCGGGCGCCGGTGCCTGGAGGAGGTGCGGGGAGCTCCCGGTCGGCCGCGCGGCGCGATCGAGCGATTCGACGCGCACGCGCACGCGCCGGCGGGAGGCGGAGCGTGCGGCCCGCGAGGGCTGACGGTGGAGAGCTGCGCGCGAAAAGGAGTTGCCTGGGGTGGGGGATTCGACGAAGGTTCGCCGAGGTGCACCGTGAGCCAGGAACCCGCTGTGTCGCGCCCGCCGCTGCCGCCCTTCACCGCCGAGACCGCCGCCCGGAAAGCGCGGCTGGCGGAGGATGCCTGGAACAGCCGTGAGCCCGCGCGCGTGGCGCAGGCGTACACCGTCGATAGCCGCTGGCGCAACCGGGCGGAGTTCTTCCAGGGCCGGGAGGCGATCGAGGCGTTCCTGCACCGCAAGTGGCAGCGAGAGCTCGACTACCGCCTGATCAAGGAGGTCTGGGCGTTCACGGGGGACCGGATCGCGGTGCGCTTCGCCTATGAGTGGCGCGATGACAGCGGGAGCTGGTACCGGTCCCACGGCAACGAGCAGTGGGAGTTCGACGCGCAGGGGCTGATGCGGCGGCGCGAGGCGAGCATCAACGACGTGCGGATCGCGGAGGCGGACCGGAAGTTCCGCTGGCCGCTCGGGCGGCGGCCGGACGATCATCCGGGGCTGAGCGAGCTCGGGTTATAGGCGTCGGGGCCCCGCGCCGGGCTCAGCCCGCGTCCGCGAGGGCGCCCGCAGGTGCGTGACCGACACAGGATCCCAGTTCAAGCCATGTCCACCTCTTCGAGCAAGCCTGAGATCGCCACGGCCTACGATCGCTGGGCCGAGACGTACGATGTAGATCCCAACCGGACCCGCGAGCTTTCGGCCACCGTCCTCCGGCAACGCGGGCTTTTGCTGGCCGGCCGCGACGTGATCGAGATCGGGTGCGGCACTGGCCGCAACACGCCGTGGCTGGCCGAGCACGCGAGGAGCGTCCTCGCGCTGGATTTCTCCGAGGGCATGCTGCGGCAGGCGAGGGCCCGCGTGGACTCTCCCCACGTCCGGTTCGTGCAGCACGACATCCGCGCTGCCTGGCCGGTCGCGGCGGCCTCGTCGGACGTGGTGATTGCGATGCTCGTGCTGGAGCACATCGAGCACCTCGGGGCGATCTTCGCCGAGGCCGCCCGCGCCTTGCGCGGAGGAGGGGAGCTCTTCCTGTGTGAGCTGCACCCGATGCGGCAGCTGCGCGGCGGACAGGCCAACTTCGTCAACCGGGAGACCGGCGAGCCCGAGCGCGTGACCGCGTTCCTCCACGACGTCTCCGAGTACGTGAACGCGGGCCTGTCGTCCGGGTACGAGCTCGTCCACCTCGGCGAGTGGCGCGACGACGAGGCCCTCAGGAGCGACCTGCCGAGGCTCCTGTCCGTGCACCTCCGGCGCAGGGCAGGGGCTCCGTCCGGATCGGAATCCGATCCTTGACAGGGCCATCGATGCCATCGCGCTCCTCGCCGTATCGCGCGGAGGGCGAGGCGGGAAGCGCGGTGCGCTGAGCGACGCGAGCCGACATGGTGTCACGGAGCGCTAGAACGTATGTTCGTGTTCTGGCATTCTCGGGGCTGTTTCCACCGGACCATCGAAGGAGATTGCGATGAAGCTCTATTTCAACCCTCAAAGCCGCGCGGTGATCACCAAGTGGATGCTGGACGAGTGCGGCGCCACATACGAGCTCGCGCCCATCAGCTTCGAGAAGCAGGAGCACAAGGCGCCGGAGTTCCTGAAGATCAACCCGGCTGGCAAGCTGCCGGCGCTGGTGGACGGCGACACGAGGATCTTCGAGAACGCGGCGATCTGTCTTTATCTTGCGGACAAGTTCCCCGAGGCCAGGCTGGCGCCTCCGGTCGGCGCGCCGGAGCGGGGGCGTTATCTGTCGTTGATGGTTTACTCCACCTCGCAGGTCGAGCCGGCGATGGGCGATCGCCTGCTGAAGGTCGAGACGCAGCCCCAGCGGGGCTGGACCGATTTCGACAAGGTCATGGACGTCGTCGAAGGCGAGCTCGGGAACGGGCCTTACCTGTTCGGCGACTGGTTCACCGCGGCCGACGTGATGGTCGGCTCGATGTTCATCTGGATGCGCCTGTGGGGCGGCCCGACGGGTCGGCCCACCCTGGAGGCGTATGTTGACCGCTTGCAGGCGCGTCCGCATGGGCCGAAGCTCGGGAAGTGAGCCGGCTGGCGGCTCGCTGTCGTCGAGTTGACGGCGCTGCCGATCTCGACCTCGCTGCGCCGCCCAACGAGCTGCCTCAGCGCTTCACCGCGCGTTCATCGCTTTGTCGCGGGCCTCGACGCGCACGTCCACCGTG
Source organism: Sorangium sp. So ce1128 (assembly GCA_051717205.1). GTDB lineage: Bacteria > Myxococcota_A > Polyangia > Polyangiales > Polyangiaceae > Sorangium. Next base: position 9,257,178 of record CP181432.1, on the reverse strand, counting down.
GCGCGCGCCGCGGCCGTCGTCGTCCGGGTGACGCGGGCTGCTCCATGGGTCTACCATGCGTGCCATGAGGCCCTCATCCCGTCGCCGCCGCGCGCTCGCGTCCTCGTTCCTCGTCACGGTGGCCGGCGGCGTGGCCGCGTGTGCCTCGAACCGGCCGCCGTCCGATCCGCCGGAGGAGACGTCCAACCCGCCGCGCCCGGAGCTCCCCCCGCCGATCGGAACGACCGGCGCGGACGCGGCTGCGCCCGATGCGCTCCAGGACGCCAGCGCGACGGCGGCGCAGGGCGGGGCAACATCGGAGACGCCGCAGGACGCCGGACCGACGGCGCGCGGCGGCGGGGCGACGGAGCAGGACGCAGCCGCGTCCGGTGCGCACCAGGGCGCCGGCGCGACGGCGGCGCTGGATGGGGAGGAGGACGGGCCGCTCCCGCCTCCCGCGCCCGGCGGGAGCGTGGTCCGGTCGCCAGACGGCACCTGCAGGCAGGTCTTCCCGAACCCCTGCCCGCAGCCTCGTCATTCCCGCGACGGCGTCATGATCATGTGCAACCCGCCGCCGCCCAGGAGGGTCGCGTGCCCGCCGGAAGGCGGCCACCGCTGATCGCGGGGTTTCGCCCATGCGCCGCGAGCTCGTGCTCTACACGGCGATCCGCCGGGTCGGCCGGCGCGAGGCGCTGGATCCGTGGTGTTGCGCTTACCTGGAGCGCCACCGGCAGCGCATCCTCGACGATCGACCGGTCTGGCCGGGGGCTGGCTGAAAGAGCGGCTTCTTGTTCCTTGCTCCCCTTCTCCCGACCTCCGTATTCATCGATTCACGAATGTGCGCGTCCGGCGGAGCGCCCCTTCCGGCACGGGCCGCTGTGCCTCAGAGAACCAGCACGAAGGGAGACGCGTCATGAGCATCCGCTTCCACGCGTGGAGCATCGCCGCGCTGTCCGCCGTCGCCGCGATTTCTGCCGACTCGGCGGCCGTGGCGCAGTGCACTGCCCCCGACTTGCCTGGAGAGGAGGCCCCGGCAGCTCCGGAAGCCCGGTCCATGCCGCGCCCCCGATGCGTCGAGGCCAGGCACACGAGCGGCCACATCACCCAGACGGTCCGCATCAAGAACCGCTGCGGCCACAGGGTGGCGTATCAGGTGCTCGCGGGTGGACGGCCGATCACCCCCTGCTTGCACGTCGATCCTGGCAGGACGAGAAAGCACAAATGGCCGGACTGGCAGCGTTACGACGGCATCCGGTGGGGCTGCGACTGACCGGCGCCCGTCGCCAGGTACCCTGTCACGGCGCGCCGCCCGCGGCCGGCCGCGGGGCGAGCATCGGGTGCAGCTCGGCGATACCGAGCCGCGCGCGCCCCGCGAACTCGTACGCGTCGTCGGTCGCGGCGATGTGCTGCGTCGCCGCGTGCATGTCGCGGAAACACCGCTGCAGCGGGCTCGCCGCGTACAGGGCGCCCCCGCCGCCGGCGCGGTACGCGAAGCCCGCGACGTCCGCGGCGACGTCGGTCACGTACGTCTGGGCGAGCCGGATGGCGGTCCAGTCCTCGATCGAGAGCGCCTCCCCGGCGCGCGCCCGGTCCCACATCCGCCCGAGCGCCTCGAACGCGTAGGCGCGCGCCGCGGCGAGCTTCGCCTCCGCGCGCCCGAGGTCCATGTGGAAGGCCGCGTGGCTGCCCAGCGCGAGCTGCGGCCAGACCTTGATGCGGCGCGGAGCGACCGCCGCGATCTCGTCGAGCGCGCGCCGCCCGACGCCGAGCGCGAAGCCGACGTGACCGGTCGCGACAAGGGCGATCAGCGGGAGCGAATACATCGCGCCGCCGCGCCGCTGCGGGGCACCCGGGAAGGGGCACGTCAGCGCCTCGGGCACGAGCGCGCCCTCGATCCGGTAGTGGTCGCTCCCGGTGCCGCGCAGGCCGGCGACGTCCCACGTGTCCTCGACCGCCACCTGCTCGCGCGGGACGGCGACGCTGATCATCTCGGGGGGGCCCGCCGCGGGAGCCCCGCCCTCCGGTGCGACGATGGCGCAGGTGAACACCCACCGCGCGTGCCGCACGCCGCTGCCGAAGGCCCAGCGCCCCTCGAGCACGTAGCCCCGAGCGACGCGCCGCGCGAGCCCGGTCGGCACCTGGAGCCCCGCGAACGTGGGGAACGGCCCCGCGAACACCTGCCGGGCCCCCTCGTCGGGCAAGGTGCCCCCGGCCAGCGCGGCCAGCAGCGCGCTGATCATCAGCGACCACCCCGCGGCGGCGTCTACGCGCGCCATCGCCTCGAAGACCTCCAGCTGCGTCAGCGGATCGCTCTCGGCGCCGCCCACCGCCCGCGGCGCGGCCACGGCGAAGAGCCCGCTCGACTGCAGCGCGTCGACGACCGCCGGCGCGAGCGTGCGCAGCCGCTCGGACTCCTCGGCGTGTGCGAGGGCGACGGCGCGCACGCGGTCGACGGCGGCGAGGTGGCGTTCTCGGTCGGTGGATCGACGGGGCTCGGACATACGGGGCTCCTTTCCTGGTGGGTGCGGCGCGCCGGCATCCTCGGGCCTTCTCCGGCCTGCCCGCACGCCCGATGATGACAGCAGCAACATCCGGAAAGTTTCCACCGTCTACATTTTCTCTCCGGCCGCCCTCCTGCCCTGCGGGCGGCGGCCTCCGTGGTATCGTGCGCGCCTCTGCTGTGGCTTCCCCCTCGAGGCGCCGCCGTCCGCGCGCGCGCACCCCACCAGCATCCGCGCCCCGCTCCGTCGAGCGGCCGTACCACCACGGCGACCTCCGGCGCGCGGTGCTGGAGGAGGCGCTCTCGCTCATCGAGGAGCAGGGCAACGCCCGCTTCACGCTGCGCGAGGTGGCGCGGCGCATCGGCGTCTCGCATGCCGCGCCCTACCGCCATTTCGCGGACAAGCGCGCCCTGATGACGGAGCTCGCCGTCCAGGCGAGCACGGCGCTCGCCGCGCAGATCACGGCCGCGCTCGAGTCGGCCGGGGGCGACCTCCGGGCGCGCTTCCTGGCCGCCGGCTTCGCCTACGTCCGCTTCGCGCTGGAGCACCCGGCGCCCTTCCACGTGATGTACTCCAGCGAGGTCGACGCCGAGGACCCGCGCGTCGCGGCGGCCACGTCGCAGAGCCTGGGGTTATTGCTCGGGTTCATCGAGGAGGCGCAGCGGGCCGGGGCGTTCCCGCCCGGCGAGCCGATGGCGCTCGCGGTCCCGATCTGGGCGATGCACCACGGACTCGCGACCCTCGCGGCGTCGGGGGCCCTGTCCAAGGCCGGGCCGGCGGAGCTCCGGCGCGTTGTCGACGACGCCCACGCGCGCCTCCTCGACGGGCTGCTCCACGCGGCGCCGGTGCCGCCGCGCGCCTGATCGGCGCGGCGAGCGCCGCGCGGCCGCCTCACGAAGATCGCGGGCGACCCCGCGGCGCGCGCCGCGGCGGGAGCGCGCCCATCCCCTGTGCGCGCGGCGGATTCCCGCGCGCTGCCGCCCGCGCTACGCTCGCCCTCCTTTGCGCTCCATCGCTGCGACAACGCTTTCCGTCTTCCTCGTCGCCCTCTCGCCGGCTGCCGCCGCGGAGCCGTCCCCCGAGCTCGCGTACTGGCCGGAGACCGACCTGCCCATCACCGTGGTCGGCGGCGCCGCCTGGGTCGTCACCGAGCTCGCCAAGAAGGGCCTCGCGCCCGCGTCGTGCCGCTGGTGCGCGGTAGGCGGGCTCGACGCCTCGGTCCGCGACGCGGTGGTCTGGAGAGGCAACCCCGACACGGCCCATGATCTCAGCAACGTGACGGTCCTCGGCGTCGCGCCCGCCTCCGCGCTCGGCCTCACCGCGCTCGCCGCGTGGCACGACGGGCGGGCCGAGAACATCGCCGCCGATCTCGTGATCGTCACCGAGGCGGTGGTGGTGGCGATGGACCTGAACCAGCTCACCAAGTACCTCGTCGGCCGCCAGCGGCCCTATGCCGATTTCGGCAACGACGACGTGCTCTGTCCACACGGGGGCTGCTCGCCTCCGGTCCCGCACGACGCGGATCTCTCCTTCTTCTCGGGCCACACAACCGCCGCCTTCTCCTTCGCCGCGGCGAGCGGCACCGTGGCGTCGATGCGCGGCTATCGCGCGGCGCCGTGGGTCTGGGCGCAGGGAATGGGGATCGCCGCCCTCTCGGGATACCTGCGGATGGCCGGAGACCGCCATTACCTCACCGACGTGCTCACGGGCGCCGCCTTCGGCTCCGCGGCCGGGGTGCTGATTCCGTATCTGTTTCACGGCCCGCGCCCGGATGTTGCCGGCCCGGACACGCGGAGTTTTCGCCTCTCGATCGCCCCGGCGCCCGGCGGCGCCGGCGTGGGCGTCGCCGGCCATTTCTGAGCCGAGTGGGGCGAGCGCGAGCCTCGACAAGTGATCTCGCTGCTTTCTGACGGCCCATGTAAGCAGTCTTGACAAGCTGAGTTTCACTTTTACACTACGCCTGTCCCCAGGGATGCTGGCGCTCAGCGACCGTTGCTGGAGCGCGAGTCGAATATGTCGAATACGTCGATACGCCGTGCCGCCCCGGCGGCGCTGGCGACGGCGAGCTGCGGTCCGGGATGGGCATGCACGCTGTTGCGAGCCCGTTTCGACGGAACTCCGTCAGCTCGACCCATGAAGGAGTCCGGCGACATGAATGTCGTTCACCATTCGTCACGCAATGGATGGATCGCGGGTGGCTTCGCTGCCTCGCTCCTCGTCCTCCTCGCAGGCTGCAGCGATCAAGCACTCGGGGCGCCGGTGCCGGCGCCGGGCGCGGAGCCGCCGCCTCGGGACGCGACCGCTGCCCGGCGCTCGCCCACGGCGCGCGCCGTCCCGGGCCAGCCCGCGCCTCGTCCGGCAGCCCCTGCGGCCGCGGTGCTCGAGCGCGATGCGCTGCTCCGGGAGGCCGGTCGGCTCGCGGAGATCAGGGCCGTGCTCGCGCGATCGCCGGAGGCGCCGCTGTCGCTGCTCGACGAGCACCGGGCCGAGTTCCCGCAGGGCCGGCTCGCGGCGGAGCGGGAGCTCATCGCGATCGACGCGCTGCTGCGCCGCGGGGACGCCGATCGAGCGCGCGACCGCGCCGAGGCGTTCCTCGCGCAGTTCCGGTCGAGCCCCCACGCCGGGCGGGTACGCCGCCTGACCGGCGCCGCCCCGTGAGACGATCGCGACACCGCCGCGCGGCGCCGCGAGAAGCATAATAGACACGAGGAGGGCCCTCAGCGCAAAGGCAGCTGGGGCCCGGGAAGCTGGGCTTCGGCCTTGCGCCCTCGCCCTCGCCCTCGCCCGCGCCCTCGCCCGCGGGCGCTCAGCTCGCGGGCGTCCGATCCGACTCGGGCGGCGACATCCCGTCAACGACGACCGGATCACTCTGCTCGACGAGGTGCGGCTTGCCCCACGTGTCGATGAAATGGCCTGATCGCTTCGCCTTGGTCTCCAGGTAAAATCGATTGTGCTCGTTCGGCGGGATCACGTGCGGAACGCGCCCGGCCACGGACACCCCGTATTGCTTCAGCTGCTGGACCTTGTTCGGGTTGTTCGTGATGAGCTCGACCGATCTCACGTCGAGGCTGTGCAGCATGTGCGCCGCGACCGCGTAATCGCGTTCATCGTCCCGGAAGCCGAGCGCCAGGTTCGCCTCGACCGTGTCGAGCCCCTGGTCCTGCAGCGCGTAGGCGCGGATCTTGTTGATGAGCCCGATCCCGCGGCCCTCCTGGCGGAGGTAGAGCAGGATGCCCCGCTCCATGCTCTTGATCTTCTTCAACCCCTCGAGGAGCTGATCGCGGCAGTCGCACCGCAGCGAGCCCATGACATCGCCGGTCAGGCACTCGGAGTGCAGCCTCGTCGGCACGTTGGCGGCGCCCACGACATCGCCGTGCACCATCGCGATGTGCTCCTTGGCGTCGCGGTTGTTCCAGAACGCGACGATGCGGAAGTGGCCGACGCGGGTCGGCAGCTCGGCGACGCCGACGACCCGCACGCAGACGTTCACCTCGCCGTACCCATCGCAGTCGTGCTCCTGGTCGCGCGCGACGAGCTCCAGCAGCGGGTTCATCGAATCGGTCATGGTCCTGTCTCCAGCGAGCGGGCGCATGCGAGCCCGGCAGCGCCCGCGCCGCCGACGACGACCAGATCCTCTCTACCGGAGCTCGTCATGGGTTCAGGCGCGCACTTCTTACCAGAACACCACCCGCGGGCAACGTTTCGCTGCCGGGCGGCGCCGTGGTCCACCGGAGTCCCCTCAGGGCCGCGTTCGAGGCGAGCTCTGGTTCGGTCCACAAGGCGCCTGTCTCCGCGCGGCGCGCTCCTGCAACGTGGCAGTCGTCGCGGTGGTGCGCAGCGCGGGAGTCGCCGCGATGACGAGCCGCGTGGCGGCGCGCTGAGCGCCTTGCCGGCCCCTCCTCTGGCCGGGCGAGTCGGCGATGCCGCTGCGCTCTGGGAGCGCGGCGCTCGAAGCCTCGTGCTGGCGGTGGGATCGGACTCGCGCCCTGGTGGCGTCAGCCTCCATGCTGGCGAGGGCGCTCGCCGCCACCGCGGCCGGCGCGGCGGCGATGGCCGGCCGCTCAGGTGGCCGCGGCCGGCCGCTCAGGTGGCCGCGGCCGGCCGCTCAGGCGTCGGCGGGCTGCCGGGCGTAGACCGGGGCGGCCGCGTTCATCTGCGGCAGCGGCGCCGACGACCACCCCGCGCGCAGCACGCGCAGGAGCAGGCGCGGATTCATGAGCGCCTCGGGCCCGTCGAGCATGTGCATCGCGCGCACGAAGCGCATGTAGACGTCGCGATCGACCTGCGCAGCGCGGTGCAGCATGCCGGTGTACCAGCGCATCAGCGGCTGGAGGAGCGGCCGCTCGCCCTCGGTCTCGGGGTAGGCGAGGTCCTCGCCCGTGGACATCTGCCACGGCAGATCGACCGCCTTGGCCGCGGCCGCGTGATAGCGGCGGGCGAGCCCCGCGATCGCGCCCTGGCCGGCGCGGCGGCGCTGCTCCGCGAGCGCGTCGTCGAGCGCGAGCGCCTGGAGGCAGGCCGTCGTCATCCCCTGCCCGTAGACGGGGTTGAAGCTCGCCAGGGCGTCCCCCAGCACGGCGAGCCCCTCGGGCATCCGCGCCATGCGCTCGTAGTGCCGCCGGAGGTGCGCCGGGAACTTGTAGGTGGCGATGCCCGTCACCGGCTCGGCCTCGAGCAGCGCCCGGTACATCGCGTCGTTCGGCAGGCCCCGGGCGAACTCGAGGAAGCCCTCCGTGTCGGCGGGCGGGTGATCGCCGAAGAGGCCCGCGAGCCCCGCCATCCAGCGCCCGCCCTCGATCGGAACGATACAGCCGAACCGCCGGCTGTCGGACGGCGAGCCGAGGATGTACAGCGAGGTCCACGGGACCTGCGACGGATCGCGCGGCTGGTACTGCCGGCTGGCGTATCCGACGCGCACCTTGATGGTGGACTCCTCGGGCCGCGCGTACCCGAGCTCCTCGAGCCACGCCGGCGCGCGCGAGCCGCGCCCGCTGGCGTCCACCACGAGCTCCGCCGGCAACTCCTCGACCACGGTGGGCGCGTCGCGCCGCCGGACCACGACGCCCGTGATCTGGGCGCGATCGGGCGACGCCGAGAGCTCGACAACGTCGCGCCGGTCCAGGTGCCGCACCTGGCTCAGGGCGAAGGTGCGGCGGCGCAGGTGCGCCTCGAGCAGCGGCCGCGTCATGCACACGGTCTGCACCCCGGTCGCGCAGCGCGGCTTCCACGCGCCGAGGTGGTGCCAGGCGAGGCCGAGCCCGAAATCGTAGGCAATCGCCCCGTCCTGGACCAGATCCCCGGTGAAGCCGGGGAAGAGGTCGTTCAGGATGCGCTCGCCCCGGGCGAGCAGCCCGTGGACCTGGCGCGCCTGCGGCACGCCCTGGCGGGCTTCGCGGAGGTCGTCGGGGATGCCGTCGCGCTCGACGACGGTGACCTCGTCGAAGTGGTCGGCGAGCACGCGGGCCGCGACAAGGCCCGCGATGCTCCCGCCGATCACCACGGCCCTGCGGCCGCCGAACCGGTGACTGGAGCGGAGGTGCTGCTGGGTGGAACGGTTCATGGTCCCTCGGCGATTGCAATACGCGGGCCGTTCCTGACGAAGGCAAGGCCGACGTACCACGCGCCGTCCTGACAGGGCGGTACCACGCATCGCGCGGGTCGCAAGCAGCGCGAGCGGCGCGCCCGTCCGATTGCGCAACTGCGCGATGCGCAATCGGACGCTCTCCGTCGGGATGAAAAAGGCCATCGCGCCCGTGCACTTCGTCGTCATCGAACAAGATCGAACAAGGGACTCGGCATCGACCGGATGCGAGCGGTCGTGTCTGGAAATTCCCGCCTGGCGGCAGGCGGCGACGTCGCGGCGCGCGGGAGAGCAGCTCCCATGACGGATTCGACAGAGCTCCTCCGGGATGGATTGAACGATCTCGGGCCATCCGGGAACCCACGATCAGGAAGACAGGTCTGCTCCGCCGGGCGCGGAGCGCGTGGACGTGCGGGGGCGCCTGTGCGCGCCGCGCGCGCCCGCGCTGAGCACGACCAGAAAGGCAGCTGGAGCCACGTCATGCGCACTCACGTCCTCATCGCTCTGCTCGGCGCCCCGTTGCTCGCCGGGTGCGCCTCCGGAGAACCCGGCGTTCCGGCGCCGGAGAGCGCCCATCTCGAGCCCCCTCCGCCCGGGGCCGGCGTCCAGTACCGCATGGTCTCGACGGTGGCGCCGGGGCAGGAGATCGAGCGGTGCAAGCTCATCGTCGCCCCTCCCGAGGGGCTCACCATCCGCGCCGACGAGGTCCGGTTCTCGGCCGGGAGCCACCATGTCGTCCTCTACAAGACGGCCTACAAGGCGATCCCGGCCGAGACGCGCGAGGGCGTCCGTGTGGACGCGGCCGAGGTCCACGACTGCAACAACGGCGCCACCGCCGCGTGGGAGATCACCGGCGTTGTCGCCGGCTCGCAGTCGTTCGGCGGCGACTCCTTCCTCGGCGAGCTGCCGGACGGGGTGGCCCTCAAGGTGGAGCCCGGCACGGTGCTCGTGATGAACACCCACTATCTCAACGCCTCGCCGGAGCCGCTCGAGGCGGACGCGCGCGTGAACCTCTACACGATACCACCCGAGCAGGTGGAGCAGGAGGCGGGCATGCTGTTCCACTACAACCCCTTCATCCGGGTGCCCGCGAACGGGGCGGCCTCGGCGCGCATGCGGTGCCGCATCGACGAGGACATCTCGATCGTGCGGGTTCAGTCCCACATGCACCGGCGCGGCGTGGGCTTCGCCGCCCACCGCGTCCGCGGCGACGGCGCGATGGAGGAGATCTACGCCAACGAGGCCTGGGAGGAGGTGCCCGTGAAGGTCTTCCCGTCTCCGCTCGAGGTCAAGGCGGGCGAGGCGCTCGACTTCCGTTGCGATTACGTGAACCCGGAGCCGCGCGACGTCGCGCAGGGCCTGACCACGCGGGACGAGATGTGCATGCTCATCGGCCCCTACTTCCCGCGCAGCCCCGAGATCGACAACTGCAGCGACGCGCAGGGATTCCCCGCCGAGACGTGGATTGGCTCCGGCGCGGCGACGTGCGCGGAGACGCTCGCGTGCGCCTCCGCGGCGGCGAGCGACGCCGCGCTGTACGGCTGCGTCGTGGACAGCTGCCCGGGCGCGGCGGCCCAGGTCTCCGGCGCCCTGCGCTGCCAGTTCACCGCGGGCCACGGCGCCTGCGCGGACGCGTGCGCCGGGGACGCCGACCGCTGCGCCGCGTGCATGGACGAGGCCTGCGCCGCGGACGTCACGGCCTGCCAGGCCGCCGCGTGCGACTGACACCCGCGCGCGCGCGGAGCCCCCCATCTCGATCCGCGCCGGCTGCGCGGTCATCGCGTCGCTCGCTGCGGGGCCGCCCGCGACGAGCGACGCGCGCCTCGCCGAGCGTGTCGAGCGGGGCGACGAGCGGCTCCGTCCGGTCACGGCCGCGCCAGCGCAGCCTGGACAGCCCTGCTCGCCAGATGCCGGAGGGACGGCGGTCAGGTACTCGCTCTACCAGCGGCGTGGGTGCGGGCGGCGCGCGCTACGTGCTGCCCAACCGGGGTGTCTGCATCATGAACGCGAGCTCGCATGAGGCGCTGCTGAGCCAGCTCCGCTCCTGGCCCGCGTACTCTCATCACGATTTCGAGATCTACCCGCTCTGCAACATCTTTCAGGTCATCGACGACAACTTCGGTCGTGTGCGCCGGCCGCGGGCCATGCGGAAGGGCAGCAGGGCGGGGCGACGTATTCCGGCGCTTCGCCGCGGCGCAGGTCCGGGCCGCGTCGCCGAAAGGCAAAGCTCGACGCCCTACGAGCCCTCCGACGCTACCTGGCGCGGCATCCGCAAGCGGCCGCCGGCGCCTGGGGCGCCGGCCGCCTCTGGCAGGTCGTGACGAGGGCGGCCAGGACGGCCATGAGGATCGCGACGCGCAACCGCATCGGCGACATCCTTGTTCCCGGAGCCGGGCGGCGTCAATTCCTCTCCTCGGCCGCCGCTCGCCGTGCCTGGCGGCCTCAGCCGAGCGGCATCTCGAGCGACACCTCGTCGAGCCCGACGCCGAGGAAGCGGCGCGGGCGCACCGCGACGGCCACCTGCGCGCCGCCCTCGCCGCGGCCCGCCTTCACCGAGAGCTCGATGCTTGCGGGCGGCGCGTTCTCGAACAGCGTCCACAGCGCCCCCTCGACGACCGGCTGGACCTCTGCCGGGGCGCTGTCCGGGGGCAGCTTCGCGCAGAGCGCGCGCAGGAACTGGGCGACGCGCGCGACGAAGAGCTGATCGACGAGCGAGACCCGCTCGAGGCGCTCCTCCGGCTCGGCGGTGGGGCTGTCGTACGTGAGCTTCTCCGGCGGGACGTAGGCCGTCGGCGCGGTGAGGACGTAGACGGCGTCGCTGTTCGGGGCCGACGCGAGCAGGAGCACGCCGCTCTTCGCGAGATCGCGCTGGGTGTCCGTCGACACGAACGCTTCGGTCGGGATCGCGACGCCCTCGTCGCCCTCGTAGGCGCCCTTCACCTCGTGCACCGGCAGGTCCCCGAGCACGCCGCCGCCCTTCGCGCCCGCGATGCGGCAGGGCCACGCCGTCTCGCGGAAGCTCCCCGCGATCAGCGCGCCGACGAGGTACGCCGGCGAGATCCAGACGCGGCCGCCCTCATCGCCCGGCTGCTCGACGATCGCCGCCTCCCGGATGCGCGAGGTCGACCTGTCGTAGGGCATCCGGCCGAGCACGCGGTTCATGGCGATCGCGACCCAGCGCATGCAGTGCCGCGCCGCGGCGGAGCGCCACGGCGCGCGGTGCGGCGCCCGGAACAGCGCGGACTTGTTGTCGAGCCGCTCGACGCCGCCGAGGTCGTCGACCCCGAGCAGCCCCGCGGCGCCGTTCACCACGGCGGGGAGCGCGTGCGCCTCGGCGACGCGCGCGATCTCCTCGAGCCGCGCGAGCGAGGCGGCGGTGCCGTCGATCGCGACGTCCACGATCGCGACCGACGCCGGCGGCTCGGTGCTCGCCGTCTGCGCGAGCACCCGCGCGAGCGCGCCCGCCGCCTCGTCCGGCCGCGCGCTGACGACCTCGATCCGGACGCCCTCCGCCGCCTTCACGCGGTCCACGAGCAGGCTCAGCCCCCGCCACGCCTCCTCGAGGCGCCGCACCTCCGGGTGCTGCAGGATCGCGCCGAGCTGCGCGCCGATCGCGCGCTCGATCTGCGCGATCGCCTCGGCGGGGCGGGCGGGCTGCCCCGCGCGCGGGCGCGCGCTCGCCGCCACGGTCGCGATGAGCGCCGAGAACCGCCCGCCCTCCGCGGGCTGCGCGGGCTCCTGACCGAGGTCGCCCGGCGCCGCCGCGCCGGCGTCCCCGCCGCCGCCCCCGCCGAGGTCGACCATCGAGAGCAGCGCGTCGACGTCGGTGCCCGCCGCGGGCGCCGGCGCGGCCGGGCGCTCTGCCGTGGGCGCCGCCGGCCGGGCAGGCGAGGCGCCCTCGCGCTCCGGGAGCAGCCCGAGGATGTCGCGCACGAGCGGGGAGCCGCCCCAGAGCCGATCGAGCTCGACGCGCGCCTGCTCGAGCGTGGACGAGCCGTCGCGCAGGCGGTCGAGCGCCCGCCGGCCGTCGAGCAGCGATCGCAGGAGCGGCACCTCCGCGCAGAGCGCGTCGGGCCGGAAGCTCTTCAGGCTGGTGGGCGACAGGTCGACGCGCGCCGCCCGGCCGCCCGCGAGCACGCTCGGCACGTCGATCGCGATCCGCGGCCTGAGCATCGTGAAGAGGTTATCGAACCGGCTCGCGTCGACCCGGATCGAGCCCGCCGGCGGGCTCGCCCCGGCGTTGTGCGGATCGCGGGGGACGAGATCGGCGACGACGAGCACGCGCAGCGGGAGCAGCGGCCCTCGCTCCGCGACGCCCCCGTCCTCGCCCACGTGGAACCCGAACTGCTCGCCCAGAACGCCCTTGATCGTTTCCGCCATGGCCCGCGCAGCATAGGCGTCACCTCTCGGCGCGAGAAGCGCTAAGCTCCGCGCGCATGAAGACGGAAGGCGGTTCGCTCTTGAACTTGAACCCTGAACCCCACGCCGCCAGCGATCGCAGGCGCCTGCGCGGCGGTGCCCCGATCCAGATCGGGCTCCTCGGCTGCGGGACGGTCGGCGGCGGCGTCCTCCGCCTGCTCGCCGAGAACTCCGGCTACCTGGCGGAGCGCGCCGGCGTGCCCCTCGTGGTCAAGCGCGTGGTCGTGCGCGATCTCGAGAAGGAGCGCGTCTCGGCGCTGGACCGCGGCTTGCTCACCACGAGCGCCGAGGAGGTGGTCGATGACCCCACGATCGACCTCGTCGTCGAGGTGATGGGCGGCGAGACGCCCGCGCGCGCCCTGATCGAGCGCGCGATCGACCGCGGCAAGGGCATCGTCACCGCGAACAAGCTGCTGCTCGCGGCCCACGGCCCCGCGCTCCTCGCGCGGGCCGCGGCGCGCCAGGTCGACCTCGCGTTCGAGGGGGCGGTCGGCGGCGGCATCCCGATCATCCGCACGCTCCGCGACGCGTTCGCGAGCGACTGGGTCGAGCGCGTCACCGCGATCCTGAACGGCACCTGCAACTACATCCTCACGCGCATGCGCGACACGGGCGCGTCGTTCGACGCCGCGCTGCGCGAGGCGCAGGATCTCGGCTACGCCGAGAAGCCCGATCCGTCGCTCGACGTCGACGGCCACGACGCCGCGCACAAGCTGATCGTGCTCGCGATGCTCGCCTTCGGGGCGCAGGTCGACATCAACGACGTCCACACGTCCGGCATCCGCACCATCGAGGAGGCCGATCACCGCTACGCCGATCGCTTCGGCTACACGATCAAGCACCTCGCGATCGGCCGCGATCTCGGCGGATCCATCGAGCTGCGCGTGCACCCCACGCTGATCCCGAAGCAGAGCGTGCTCGCCAACGTCTCCGGCGTGCTCAACGCCGTGCTCCTCGAGGGGCGCGCCGTCGGTCCGTCGCTCGTCTACGGCCGCGGCGCCGGCGACCTGCCGACCGCGGTCAGCGTGGTCTCCGACATCCTCGACGTCGCGCGCTCGATCGCCTCGGGCGTCGCGGGCATGCAGGGCCGCGGCATGTCGATCAAGCCCCGCCCGGTCCGCCCGCTCAGCGAGACCGTCTCCCGGTACTACCTGCGCTTCGCGGTCGAGGACCGCCCGGGCGTCATGGGCCGCCTGGCCGGCGCGCTGGGCGACGCGGGGGTCAGCATCGAGCAGATCGTGCAGCAGGGCCCGACCAAGGGCGCGGCGCCTGCGGGCGGCTCGGCGGCGCGCGAGCCCCCGGTCGACGTGGTGCTCATCACGCACGACGCGCCGGAGGGGCTCGTCCGGAGCGCGCTCGACGCTGTCGCGCGCGAGCAGTTCCTGCGCGAGCCGGTGCACCTCTTCCGCATCGAGGAGCCGTGACGTCCCACGGCGACGCGCCGCTCGGCGTATTCGACTCGGGCCTCGGCGGCCTCACGGTCGTTCGCGCGCTGCGCAGGCGTTGCCCCGCGGAGGACATCGTCTACCTCGGCGACACGGCGCGCGTCCCGTACGGCACCCGGTCTCCCGAGACGGTGGTCCGCTACGCGCTCGGCTGCGCGCGCGTGCTGATCGAGCGTCGGGTCAAGGCGATCGTCGTCGCGTGCAACACGGTGAGCGCCGTCGCGCTCGACATGCTCCGGGTCGAGCTCGACCTTCCGGTCCTCGGGGTCATTCTTCCCGGCGCGCGAGCCGCCGTGGCCGCGTCGCGCGGCGCGATGATCGGCGTGCTCGGGACGGCCGGGACCATCGCGTCCGGCGCCTATCCCCGCGCGGTCGCGTCGCTCAGCACGCGCACAGAGGTCGCCGGCCAGGCGGCCCCGCTGCTCGTCTCGCTGGCGGAGGAGGGCTGGGTCGAGGGCGAGGTCCCGCGCCTCGTCGCGCGGCGGTACCTGGAGCCGCTCATCGGCGCGGGCGCCCGCTCGATCGTGCTCGGTTGCACGCACTTCCCGCTCCTTCGCACCGCGATCGAGGCCGAGACGGCGGCGCTCGCCGGCGGCCCCCTCCCGATCGTGGACAGCGCGTCGGCGACCGCGGAGGAGGTGGCGTCGTTCCTGGCCGAGCGCGGGCTCGCGACGTCCCGGAGCGCGCCGGGCAACCTCGCGCTGCTCGTCACCGATCTGCCGAAGAGCTTCGCCGCGGTGGCGTCCCGGTTCCTGGGCGAGCCGGTTGTCGGAGGGGACGGCGCCAGCCGCTCCCCGACCCACGTTGGAGGGGACGGCGCCAGCCGCTCCCCGACCCACGTCGCGGACGGTGCGGGCAGGCCCTCGATCCTGGCTGAAGCCGACGGCGCCGGCCGATCTCTAGCGCAGGGCGTCGACGTGGAGCAGATCGACCTGTAATAGGCAGCAAGCTTGGCCCGGAGCTCCGGGCGCAGAGGAGGTTTTCCACACGATGACGCAGCTCAGGTGGCTTTCGGCCGGCGAGTCGCACGGGCCGGAGCTCGTGGCGACCGTCGAGGGTATTCCGGCGGGCATGCCGCTCCTCGCGGAGGACATCGACGAGGATCTGGCGCGGCGCCAGCGCGGCTACGGGCGCGGCGGGCGGATGAAGATCGAGACCGATCGCGTCCGCCTCGTCGCCGGCGTGCGCGGCGGCGAGACGCTCGGCGGCCCCATCGCCATGGTGATCGAGAACCGCGATCACGCGAGCTGGGCCGGGCGGATGGGCCCCGAGCCGTTCCTCGAGCCGCCCGAGGCGCTGACCCGCCCGCGGCCAGGCCACGCGGATCTCGCCGGCGGCCTCAAGTACGCCCGGCGGGACCTGCGCGACGTGCTCGAGCGGGCGAGCGCGCGCGAGACAGCGGCGCGGGTCGCCGTGGGCGGCGTCTGCCGCAAGCTCCTCCGATCGGTCGGCGTCGAGGTCTTCGCCCACGTGCTCTCGATCGGCCCGGTGCAGTCGCCGATCTCCGCGGCCTCGGGCGGGGGCGACCTCCCGCTCACCGAGCTCCGCGAGCGCGCCCGCGCCTCCGACCTGGCGTGCGTGGACGCCACGGCCGCCCAGGCGATGCGCGACGCCATCCGCGAGGCCGCGCACCGGGGCGACACGCTCGGCGGCGTCTTCGAGGTGATCGCCACCGGCCTGCCCCCCGGGCTCGGGAGCCACGTGCAGTGGGACCGCAAGCTCGACGGCCGGCTCGCGCAGGCGCTCATGAGCATCCAGGCGATCAAGGGCGTCGAGATCGGCATCGGCTTCGAGGCCGCGCGCATCTCGGGCTCCGAGGTGCACGATCCCATCGGGTACGATCAGGCGTCGCACGCGTTCACCCGCCCGTCGAACCGCGCCGGCGGCCTCGAGGGCGGCATCACGAACGGCATGCCCCTCATCTGCCGGGCTGCCATGAAGCCGATCGCCACCCTCAAGCGCGCGCTCCCCTCGGTCGACGTGCGCACCAAGGAGCAGTTCGACGCGGCCTTCGAGCGGAGCGACGTCTGCGCCGTCGCGGCCGCCTCGGTCGTCGGCGAGGCCATGGTGGCGATCACGCTCGCCGCGGCCCTGCTCGAGAAGTTCGGCAGCGACAGCCTCACCGAGCTCTCGCGCAACGTCGACACCTACCTCCAGCAGGTCCGCTCGTACTGAACGCCATGGAATTCCCCTCCGACGCACCTCCGCTCCTGCTCACCGGCTTCATGGGGGCCGGAAAGACCACCGCGGGCCGCATCGCCGCCGCGCGCGCGGGCCTCCCGTTCCTCGATCTCGACGACGCCATCACGGCAGACGCCGGGGAGAGCGTCCCGTCGCTCTTCGCCTCGCGCGGCGAGGCCGGCTTCCGCGCGCTGGAGGCGGCGACCCTGCGCCGGCTCCTCGCCACGCGCGGCCCGCGCGTCATCGCCCTCGGCGGCGGCGCCCTGGTCGACCCCGCGCTGCGCAGCGAGGCGCTCGAGCGCGGCTGCGTCGTCGCGCTCAGCGCGACCCCGCGCACGATCGCCGCGCGCACGCCGAGCGGCACGCGCCCGCTCCTCGACGGCGCGCCGGATCGGGAGGCGCGCATCCGCGAGCTCCTGGCGGCGCGCGCGGCCGTGTACGCGGAGGCGCACGCGCGCGTCGTGACGGACGGCGTCGCGCCCGAGGAGGTCGCTGCGCGGGTCCTCCGCGCCTACGCGGATCGCCCTCTCTTCGTGCCGCTCGGCGACAAGAGCTACGCCGTGCGCATCGCCTTCGACGCGGCGGCGTCCGCGGCCGACGCCGTCGTGGCGCTCGCGCCGTCGTCCGTCTTCGTGGTCACGGACGAGAACGTGAGCCGCCTCTGGGGCGCGCCGCTGCTCGACGCGCTCGCGGCGCAGGGCAAGCCGGCCGCGTCGGTCACGGCGCTCCGGCCCGGCGAGGAGCACAAGCGGCTCGCCGCCGTCGAGGCGGCGCTCACGGCGATGATCGACGCGGGCGCCGACCGTGACGCGGTGGTGCTCGCGCACGGCGGGGGCGTGGTGACCGATATAGGCGGCTTCGCTGCCTCCACGCTCCTCCGCGGCGTCCGCTGGGTGGCCGCGCCGACCACGCTCCTCTCGATGGTCGACGCCTCGGTCGGCGGCAAGACCGGGGTCGACCTCGGCCCCGCGAAGAACGCCGTGGGTACCTTCCACCAGCCCTCCGCCGTCGTCGCGAGTCCGGCGGCGCTCGCGACCGAGACCGACCGCGCCTTCCGCAGCGGGCTCGCCGAGGTGGTGAAGACGGCCTGCATCGGCGACCCGGAGCTGCACACGCTGCTGGAGCGCGAGGCCGACCGCGTCCTCGCGCGCGACCCCGGCCTGCTCGCCGAGATCATCCGCCGCTCGATCGCGGTGAAGGCGGCCATCGTCGTCCGCGACGAGCGCGAGTCGGGCGACCGTGCCCTCCTCAACTTCGGCCACACGCTCGGGCACGCCCTCGAGGCGGAGGGCGGGTTCGTCCGGCTGGCCCACGGCGAGGCGGTCGCGCTCGGCATGGTGGCGATGCTCCGCGTCGGCTGCTCGCTCGGCGTGACCGACCGCACGGCGGCCGATCGGGTCATTCGCCTGCTCGCCCGGCTCGGGCTGCCCACCCGCATCGAGGACGAGCCGGTCTCCGCCGCGCTGCGCTTCCTGTCGCTCGACAAGAAGCGCCGGGGCTCCACTGTCCGGACGGTGCTGATGCGCGACATAGGCAGCACGTTCGTGGAGCCGATGCAGCTCGACCGCCTCGCGTCGCTGCTCGAGCGCGCTGCGGCCGGCGCGGCCTGAGCCCTCGGGCTCGGCCCCTCGCCGACAAAGTGAGCTGATTCACGCCCGGGCGCTCCCCGGCGCGGCGGGCGTGCTGGGAGCGCGCGCCGGACGGCGTCCGGTCGTGGCCGAGTCGGTCTCTGCGTCATCCACCCGGGTTCCCGGGGGCGGCTCGGGAAGATATCGAGTGGCGCCGGCGTGGCCGGCTCTCATGACATCGCGCCTGTGCCCGAGACAGCCCTGCTCCGTGCGAGAGCCGTGCGTTGTGCGCGCCGCGCGCTCTCGTTGCCGCCTTCCTCCGCGAGAGGCTGCGATTGCGGTGACGATGGAGAAAATTGATGGAACTCCAACGTTCTTGGAAAAAATGCCATGCCAACGGCCCCCGCCGTTCGCTTCGCGCTATCCTTTGCCGGCGCATGGTGACCGCGACAAAAAAGAGAGTTCTGGTGGTGGAGGACGAGGAGGACACGGCGGCGATGATCGCCCGGTTCCTCAGCGATGAGTTCGACACCGTGATCGCGACGAACGGGGTCGACGGTCTGGCGCTCGCGCAGCAGGAGCCGCGGCCGGATCTCGTGATCGTGGACATCATGATGCCGAAGCTCGACGGGGTGAGCATGACGAAGCGACTCCGCGAGAACGAGCCGACGCGTCGGGTGCCGGTCATCTTCCTTACCGCCAAGTCGGATCCGATGGACGTCATCGCCGGCATCCAGGCTGGCGCCCGTCACTACATCACGAAGCCCTTCGTGCTCGACGACCTCAGGAAGAAGGTCCGCAAAGCCGTCTACGGCCGCTAGAGCGGGGCTCACCCGCGGCGGATACGGGCCCACCTCGACGTTTTCGGTGCTCGGCGTACTTGGAGTACGCCTGCGCGCCGAAAACGCCGATCTGGGCCCGTCTCCTGTGCGGGTGAGCCCCGCTCTGGTCGGCGGGTCGCAGCGCAGAGAGAGAGGAGAGGGGCTCCGGCGCGCGGGACAGAAACGCTACTCGATCGCGGCCTCGCAGCGGGGGGCACGAGGGCTGTTTCGGCGAGGCTTTGGGCGAGATTCGGCGACGATCGTGCGCTGGTTGATGGTCAACCTCGAAGAGGTCGAGGTCGTTCAAGTAAGGGGAAGAAGCGCTCTTGGTACTCCCCGGCTTTTTCGAGGTTTGTCGCTCTGCGCCGGGAGATCTCGATGCGTCGAACCGAGGCGGACGCGGCTGACTCGGTGCCTTGGCCGCGCCGGGGGGCGGTCAGCTCCCGCGGCTCGGGACGCTGCAGGCCTTGAGCGCGCGCTCGAACAGCTCGAGCGAGCGGCCGATGCTCGAGTGCACCCGGCGGATCTCCTCGGCCGAGGTGGTCGCGAGCTTCACGATCTCGAGCGCCTCGCGCGGGTGGGCGTCATCGTAGTTCGCGTGCGCGGCAAGCCACGTCAGCGACTTGCTCCCCTCGCCGTAGAGCTTGGTGAAGGCCGGCAGCACCACGCGGGACCACTCGCCCGTGATCCCCTCGATCGCGTAGTTGACCGCGCCCACCGCCTCCGCGAGCGAGCCGCGGTAGGACACCGACCAGAGCCACTCGAAGAGCGAGGCGACCTCCGTGCTCGGGCGGTGGCTCGTGATCTCCGACGCGCTGATGCCGTGACCCGCCGCCCAGTCGAGGTACCAGCGGACGTGCAGCGCCTCGACCCGGATGTTGCCGATGAGCCAGTCGCGCACCAGAAAGTCGCGCGGCGTCTGGCCGTACGTCGTCTTGGCCAGGCTGAGCCCCATGTACTTCGGGAACGCCTCGACGACGCAGAAGAACTCCCGGATGAGCAGGCTCCAGGTCTCGTGGTCCACCGGCTCCGTCATCGTCCGCGCTATCGGCGGCGTGTAGACCGCGGCCTTCCACTGGTCGGCCAGGGACTCGATCATGTCCTCGACCCAGACCGGGTGCGGCGTCGCCTTAAGGCTGTCCTTGACTTCCTTGTGCCGCTGCGAGCGAGGTGACAGCATGAATTTACCTGGAGGGTTGCTGAGTCAATCTCCCTCGTGCCTGCCCGCCGGTCCATGCTCCACCGAAACCCCCTCAGGCTGACCGGCCAGCGGCCGTCAGGAGACAAGGCGCGGCGCGGGCACGATGCTGACCCTCAGACGCTGAGGACGAAAGAGCCAGCACGATGACCTCACGATGAGAGGCTTCGTGTACATGTGTCCCGCCTGCACCCAGTTTGGATCGGAGCGCAGGAAAAAGTCAATAGGCAAACGAGGGCGCCGGCAGGTCTCGTCATGCCGCGCGGCCCGGTGTCGCTCAGGTTGTTCCCGAGTCGTTCACCCGCTCACCAGACGACCTCCGAGAGGCACTCGGTCGCGCCCCGGAACCGGCACCGCCGGTGGGTCACCTTGGGGGTCGACGCGCCGCACAGGAGCAGCGCCTGCTCCACCCAGCCGCAGACGCCATCTCCGCAGTTCATCGCCGAGGGCCCCTCGTCGTCCCCGGTCGGCCCCGTGATGGTCAGCACCCACTCCCGCGGCTTCACCATCCGCGGGAAGACCTTCCCGGCGTCGAAGTAGCGCGACCAGAACATCCCGGTGCGGGCGACGATGGTGTCGGGCATCGCGATCGACAGCGCGAACTTCAACACCGTATTGAGGTCGCGGTCCGCGACGTAGCGGGCAAATCGCTTGATCTCGGCGGCCTGGTCGCTCGCGGTTCGCACGTGGGTTCGCAACGCCCGGTTCCAGACGCCGATCGGATACCAGCTGCTCGCCAGGATCGGCTGATAGAGTACGTCCCGGTCTGACTTGGGCAGCGAGGTCACCAGCCGCTCCCATGCCCCGGCGTCGCGGTTCGTCGTGACGAACGACCGGAGGTTGACCAGCAACGTTCCTTTGCACTTGCCGGCGGGGATCGAGGATTTGCTCTTCGTGTCGTGCGTCTTCATCGCGGCGAACCTACGGCGGGAAGGCCCCGACGAAGCCGGGCCCGATCGCGGGCGCGGCGCGTGCGCTCTCGGGCGGGAAGCCCTGCCCGGGAGCACATCGTCCAGGCGACTCCAGGAGTCGTGGTTGTACCTTGCAGGGGAGCGTGAGTTCGCCTCGATGGCAAGAGATGATTACGCCGGAGCAGGCGCGCGACATGGGGCGCCGCGGCCTTCGACAAGGCCTCGCAGGTTGTCCGGCTCTCGTTTTGACCCGACGGTCATACTCCAGGATGCGGGCATCGGCGCGGACACGCGTGCAGGTGTAACCCGTATCACGCACATCCACGCCGACGGGCGCTCTGCCCGCCCGGCGCGCGCCAGGCACGGCGCCGGCGGCCGCCCGCGGCGGCGCCGCGCCTCGCAGTTGCCGCCCTGCGCGAACCTCGGTACCCCTACGCCATGAGCGAATCCACCACGGGCCGGCCCGCCGCCGGCCACGCGGAGCCCGAGCTGCCGCACATCGACGTCGCCGAGCGGGGGGCCCCGCGCGACGGGCGGCCCCAGGTCATCGACCGCCGGCTGTTCATGCAGCTGCTCGTCTTCCGGTGCCCCAGCGCCGGCGACCCGGCCGAGCTGACCCGCGCGGTCGGCCAGGCCCTCGAGGCCCAGCGCGTCGGCGCGGTCGTCTACGAGGACCTCAGCGATCCGAGGGGGATCGCGGTGCTCACCTGGTCGGAGGATCCAGCCGTCTTCGTCCAGACCGTCCGGCCGGCGCTCAACCGCGGCGACCTCCGGGCGCTGGAGCTCCGCCCCGATTTCACGATGCTGGGGCGCACCTACTCGACCGGCTACGAGCAGGACCTGGAGTACTGGATGCTCCGGCGCCCGGCCGAGACCGTGCTCAACCCCGCCTGGCCGTGGGCGGTGTGGTACCCGCTCCGCCGCAGCGGCGCGTTCGCCAAGCTCGAGGGGCGCGAGCAGGGGAGCATCCTGCGCGAGCACGGCACCATCGGCCGGGCGTACGGCGCGCAGGACCTCGCCCACGACATCCGGCTCGCGTGCCACGGGCTCGACGCCCGCGACAACGAGTTCGTGATCGGGCTCGTCGGCAAGGAGCTCCACCCGCTCTCGCACATCGTGCAGGCGATGCGGAAGACCCGCCAGACCTCGGAGTTCATCAGCCAGATGGGCCCGTTCTTCGTCGGCCGCGCCGCCTTCCGCACCTCCGGCGGCTGACCGGGCCCTTCAGCCGATGCCGGCGAGGCCCGAGAACGCCCTGGCGAGCGCGTCGAGCCGCGCTGTCGCGCGGGCCTCGACGTCGCCCAGCGGCTCGTCCGGGGCGACCTCCTCGCGCACGTCGAAGTAGAACTTGATCTTCGGCTCGGTGCCGCTCGGGCGCGCGATGATCCGGCTGCCGCCGTCCAGCTCGTACACGAGCACGTTGCTCGGGGGCAGGACGAGCGACTCGGTCCTGCCGTCGCTCGAGGTGCGCGTGCGCGCCTCGAAGTCGCGCCACGCCGCCACGGGGACGCCGCCGACCTCCGCGGGCGGGCTCTTCCTCAGCGCGGCCATGATGGCCGCGATCTTCCCTACGCCGTCGACCCCGCGCAGGGTGTAGGAGCGCTGCCCGCTCATGTAGAGGCCGTACTTGCGGGTGAGCGCCTCGAGCTCGTCGAGCAGGGTCTTGCCCTCGGCCTTGCGCACCGCCGCGAGCTCGGCGAGCACCGCCGCGGCGCTGATGCCGTCCTTGTCGCGCACGACCGGGCCGATGGTGTAGCCGAGCGCCTCCTCGAAGCCGAACACGAAGCGGGCGCCGGTCGAGCGCTCGATGTCGATCGCCCGGTTGGCGATCCACTTGAACCCGGTCAGCGTCTCCTCGTAGTGCACCCCGAGCGCCGCGGCGATCGCGCCGAGCATCGGGGTCGAGACGCACGAAGCGAGCACGAGGCGGCGCTCGGTCGCCCCGCCGCCGCCCTGGGCTCGGCCCTCGGTGAGCAGGTAATGGCCGAGGAGCACGCCGACCTGGTTGCCCGTGAGCTGCGCGTACTCGCCGTCCGGGCGCCGCACCGCCACGGCGAGCCGGTCGACGTCCGGATCGTTGGCGAGGACGAGGTCGGCGCCCTCCTTCTTCGCGAGGGCGAACGCCAGGTCCATGGCGCCCTTCTCCTCGGGGTTCGGGAACGCGACCGTGGGGAACGCGCCGTCCGGCTCGGCCTGCTCGGGCACGCTCGTCACGCGCGTGAAGCCGGCCTGCGCGAGCGCCGTGCGGACGAGGCGGTTGCCCACGCCGTGCAGCGGCGTGTACACGATGCGCAGGCCGCGATCGCCGTCGCTCCGCACCCCGAGGCCGCGGATCGCGCGGAGGTAGCTCTGCTCGAGCTCCTCGGGGAAGTCGCGCACGAGGCCCCGCTGCCTCGCCTCGTCGAAGGGCACGCGGGGGACCTGGTCCGCCGGCGGCGAGGCGTCGATCGCCGTCGCGATGCCTGTGTCGTGGGGTGGGATGATCTGTGCAGCGTTGTCCCAGTAGACCTTGTAGCCGTTGTACTCGGGCGGGTTGTGGCTCGCCGTCACCATCACGCCCGCGGCCGCGCCGAGGTGCCCGACCGCGAAGGCGGCGACCGGGGTGGGGCAGGGGGCGGGCGCGAGGTGGCTCGGGATGCCCGCGGCGGCGAGCGCGCAGGCGGCGTCCTCCGCGAACTCGCGGCTCATCCGGCGGCCGTCGTAGCCGACGACGACGCCGGCGCTCCGCGCCTTCTCGCCGAGCGCGCCGAGGAGATAGCGGGCGAGGCCGGCGGTCGTGCGGAGGATGACCGCGCGGTTCATCCGGCTCTCGCCGGCGCCGAGCACGCCGCGGATGCCGGCCGTGCCGAACTCGAGGGGACCGGCGAAGCGCTCGGCGAGCTCGGCGCGGACGCCCTCCTCGCCTGCCCTGGCCGCGTCGATGAGCTGGCGCAGCTCGCTCTGGGTCTCCGGATCGGGGTCGTGGGCAAGCCAGCGTTCGGCGGGCTCGAGGACGAAGTCGTGGCTCACGGATCCTTTTTAGTTCAAGCCGGCCGCCGTGTGCAGCGGCCGCACGCGCGATTCAGCGCGGCGCGGGGCAACCACGAGCGCGCCGTCCGCGCCGCAGCCGGCGTTCCGCGCGGCCCGCGCCGGCGATCGGGCGACCCCCGACGCCGCGGGCGGACGAGCGCTAGCTCACCTTCTTGCCGGCGGCGAGCGCCTCGGCGAAGCGCGTGTCGTACTGCCCGCTCCGGAAGTCGCCGTCCGCCAGGAGCTGGCGGAGGAACGCGAGGTTCGTCGCGGCGGGCCCGGCCGGGCCGGTCAGCTCGATGGTCGTCTCGGCGAGCGCCCTGTCGAGGCGGGCGATCGCGTCGTCGCGCGTCGGCCCGTGGGCGACGATCTTGGCGAGCAGCGGGTCGTAGAACGGCGTCACCTCGAGCCCCTCGGCGACGCCGGTCTCGATCCGCAGGTCGTCGCCCGCGGCGGGCCAGCGGAGCGCGGTGATGCGGCCTGGCTGCGGGGCGAACTTCTTCGCCGGATCCTCCGCGTAGAGGCGCGCCTCGATGGAGTGGCCGCGGTACGTGTGGTCGCGGACCTCCGGCGCGAGCGGCTCGCCCGACGCGATGCGGATCTGGTGCTCGACCAGGTCGAGCCCGGTGCACATCTCGGTGACGCAGTGCTCGACCTGGAGCCGCGCGTTGACCTCGAGGAAGAAGAGCTCGCCGCTCTCGGCCGCGACGAACTCGACGGTGCCGGCGCCGACGTAGCCGGCGCCCGTCACGACGCGCAGGGCGCTCTCGTGCAGCGTCTTCCGGCGAGCGTCGCCCGCTTCCCCCTGGAAGAACGCGGCGGGCGACGGGGTCTCCTCGATGATCTTCTGGTGCCGGCGCTGCGCGCTGCACTCGCGCTCGCCGAGCGCGACGGCGCCGCCCCGGCCGTCGCAGAGCACCTGCACCTCGATGTGGCGCGGGCGCTCGATGTACCGCTCCATGTAGACGCGCGGGTCCCCGAAGGCGGAGCGGCCGCGGTCGGAGCACGCGGTGAGGGCGCGCGAGAGCTTGACCGGATCGGTGACGACCTGCATGCCGATGCCGCCGCCGCCGCCCGCGGCCTTGACGAGCAGCGGGAAGCCGATGCTCTCGGCGGCGCGCTGGGCGGCCTCCATATCGGTGGGGTCGACCGGGCCGCCCGTGCCCGGCGGCGGGAAGACATCGGCCCCGCGGGCGTGATCGCGCGCGCGGATCTTGTCGCCGAAGGCGTGGAGCACGGCGGGCGGGGGGCCGATGAACGTGATGCCCGCGTCGAGGACGGCCTCGGCGAAGGCCTGGTTCTCGCTGAGCAGCCCGTACCCGGGGTGGATGCCGTCGGCGCCCGTCGCGCGGGCCGCCTCGACGATCGCGTGGATGACGAGGTAGCTGTCCCGGACCGGCGGCGGTCCGATGCGCACGGCCTCGTCGGCCATCGCGACGTGCGGCGCGCTCGCGTCCGCGTCGGAGTACACGGCGACCGTGGCGATCCCGAGCCGTTTGCAGGTCCGGAGGATGCGGCAGGCGATCTCTCCACGGTTGGCGACGAGGATCTTTTTCAACACGGCCGACAGCTACGCCCCCGCGCGGTGAGGCGTCAAGGCGCTCTCGGCGGGCGGTGCGGTCCCGCGCGCGCGCCGGGAAGCCGCCGCCGGACAGCCTCGCGCCAGCGCCCGCTCGCCCATCCCGCTGAGCCTCGCGCCGCCGCCCGCGCTCGCCGCGCCCGCTGAGCCGGGCGCCCACGCCGGCTCGCCGAGCCCGCTGAGCCGGGCGTGGGCGCCCGCTCGCCGAGCCCGCTGCGCCGGGCGCCGCGCGATCAGCCCAGCGCGCGCCGCACCTTCGGCTTGGCCCCGAGCAGCACGAGCTGCCCGCACGCCGCCGAGACGTCGTCGCCGCGCCGGCGCCGCACGAAGCACGAGTACCCGGCCTGGGTGAGCACCTCCTGGAACGCCGCCACGCGCTCCAGGCCGGGCGGACCCAGCGACGAGGCCTCGATCGGGTTCATCGGGATGAGGTTGATCTTCACCGGGATCCCGCGCAGGAGCTTCGCCAGCCGGCGCGCCTCGGCTGGATCGTCGTTCTGCCCGGCGACCAGCGTGTACTCGATGGTGATCCGCCGGCGCCGCGGCAGCGGGTAGGCGCGCAGCGCCGCGAGCAGCTCGTCGAGCGGGTACTTGCGGTTGATGGGCATCAGCGCCGAGCGCGTCTCGTCGTCCGCGGCGTGCAGCGAGATCGCCAGCGCGATCTGCCCGCCGAAATCCGCGCCGAGCCGCGCGATCTCCGGGACGAGGCCCGACGTGGACACCGTGACCCGCCGCGTCGAGAGGTTGATCCCCTCCGGGTGCGTGAGCAGCCGCAGGGAGCGCGCGGTCGCCTCGTAGTTGTGGAGCGGCTCGCCCATGCCCATGTAGACGACGTTCCGGAGCTCCTCGCCCTCCTCGAGCATCGCCCGCCCGAGGAGCACCTGGCCCGCGATCTCCTCGGCCCCGAGGTGGCGCTTGAGCCCCGCCACGCCGCTCGCGCAGAAGCCGCACCCCATGGCGCAGCCGACCTGCGTGGAGATGCACTGGGTGACGCGGACGCGCGGCGCCGCGCCGGCCGCGTCGTCTTCCTCGTCGTCGTCGTCGCTCGCCGCCGCGTCGGCGTCGAGCTGCGCCTGCGAGCCAGGCCCCGACACCGACGGCAGCAGGACGGTCTCGATGGTCGCGCCGTCGCGGAGGCGCAGGAGCAGCTTGCGCGTGCCGTCCTCGGAGCGATGGACCCGCTCGGGCGTCAGCACCTCGCCGAGCCCCTCCGCGGCGAGGTGCTCGCGCAGCCGCGCCGGGAGGTTCGTCATGGCCGCCGGATCGAGGACGCCGCGGCGGTGGATCCAGTGGAACACCTGCTTCGCCGTGAACGATCGCTCTCCGCGGGGAGCCAGCGAGGCCGACCATTCCTCAGGCAGGCGGGCGACAGGGTGAAGCGGGGTGGAGCGCACCTCCGTCGTGGTAATGCGCGCCGACCCGAGCGGCAAGGGAGCAGGAGCGCCGCGGCCGAGGCGTCAGCCGCTCTGGGTCTCGACGTGCGCCGCCGCTACCTGCCCGTCGCGCTCGCGGCGCGCTCGCGCCCGGCTCGAGGCGTCGAGCACCTCGCGGGTGTAGCGCTCGAACGCCTCGGCCCGGTGCATCGCCGTGTGCTCGGCGAAGACGCGCTGCCGCGCCCGCTGGCCGACCGTGAGGCGCTTGTCCTCCTTCATCTCCCGGAGCTTCCGGAGCACGTCCTCCGGCGAGCGGACGAGGAGGATCTCCTCGCCGGGCTGGAAGAAGGTCTCGATCCCTGGCCACGTGTCGCTCAGGACAGGGGTCCCGCACGCGGCCGCCTCGAACAGGCGCGCGCTCGGCGACCACCCGGACTCGACCATCGCCCGGCGGGTCAGGTTCAGCGTGAAGCGCTGGGCGTTGTAGAAGATGCGATGCTCGTCCGGCGGCAGGTGCTCCATCCGCGAGACGTTGTCGGGCCACGCGAGCGACGACGGGTACTGCGCGCCCGCCACCGCGAAGCGCCCGCGGCGCATGCGCCGCGCCGGATCGAGCAGGAGCCGCTCGACCGACGCCTGCCGGTCGTCGCTGTACGTGCCGAGATAGCCGAGGTCCCAGCGCATCGGCGCCGGCTGGGGATGGTAGACGTCGGTGTCGGCCGCGCAGTAGAGCGCCCGCGCCCGCACGGCGCCGTGGCCGCGCTCCAGCCGCTCCAGCGTCGGGCCCCCCGTCGCCGAGAGGTAGAGGTCGTACCGCGGGATCAGCGCCGGCGTGAGGTACGCGTGATCCCCGTGCGCCAGCCGCCCCAGCGTGACCGGCGTGTCGAGATCGTAGAACGCGGCCTTGCCGCGGGCCTCCTCCGTGATCCACGCCCCGACGGTCGCCCCTTCCGGGACGAAGGAGCCGACGATCACGAGATCCGCTTCGCGCACCGCGCGTGAGAAGCGATCGCGCAGCTCGGCAACGCTCGAGTACTGCTCGGTCTTGCCGTAAGGCGGCCTGGGCAGGTCGCGGTACTGGTCATAAATGGAGAGGCTCCGCTCCAGAAAGAGCACGTGGTGGCCGCGCGACGCGAGCGCCCGGAGGAGCGCTCTGTACGTGGTGGCGTGGCCGTTGCCCCACGAAGACGTGATGGAGAGTCCCAGGAAAACATAGCGGTAGGTAGGTGTCGTCATAACGTGGTGGCGGCAAGGGGTGAGAGATCCCGGAAGACGTGCCGGCCCGGAATGAGCCGATCCCGAGGTACACCGCGGCGTCGCTCAGAGGCCGAGAGCGGCCTCGCGTCGCGCGAGAGGCGCGCGGGTAGGCAGAGGAGCAGCACGTCGCTCCGGTTGCCCTGGCGCCGCGCAAGAGGGCGCGACGACGAGCCAACGAACCCCGGATTAACATGCGTGCTCACGCTCTGCAATCCTGTGAGGTGCGGTTTCTGGACTGAAGAAGCGTGTTCCTCGTCAGGACACCAGTCGATAAGGCCCGGACTGATCTCGTGATGACGAGGAACGCAGAATCGTAACGTGATCTGGGACAGGGCGGCTCGATCGGGCAAAGCACCCCTGGGCGCCCGCCACTGCGCGGCAAAGCAACCGGCCTGTGCTTCGTCAAATGACGGAGCGTCGATGAGAAAAACAGGAGCGCTGTCGCAATGGCTCGCCGTGGCTGCCGGTAGAACGGAGTTGATACGGGGGAGCCCGCCCCGGGACGCCGGGGCAACGCCCGTGAACACCGCCGTTGCCGGGCTCGTCAGACGCGCGGGAGCGAGGGGCGGCGCGGAGGCACCGCGCGTCCGCAGCCTCGCGCGAGGCGGCGCGGCGCGCGGGACCAGGAGGGATTCCGGCGTCCCTTCAGGCCCGCCGACACCGCTGCGGCCTCAAGCGGAGCGGTGGTGGCCGGGTTCCAACGTGACGACGGGGAGGCGGAGGCAAGAGCCCAGCGATCTTCCCGCTTTCACTGGAGGATCCGCCGGAGAGGGCGGCTCTTGGCGGAGCCGTGTCCGGTCTGAAGGAGAATTTGAACGGGGAAGGAGGAAGGCGGTGAGAAGAAAAGGGGACGATGCGATCGCGCCGCATTCCTGTTCACGCCAGCCGATTGCCGCGTATCGGGCGGCTCTGGGTGCCCAACCTTCAGCGGCGGTGCGCCGTGCAAGAGCTGCCGCGGCGTTCAGGAGGCGGGGCGCAGCGCCCGCCAGCCGTCGATCACCTCGGCGATGTTCGCGAAGCGGCGGTCCGGGCTGTGGGCCAGACCCCGGTTCACGAACACCTCGATCTGTCGATCGACCGGCGGGGGCATCAGGTTGCCGAGGCGGCGTGGCGCCGTCCTCGTCTTGAGGTCGGCGAGCATCATCAGGTTGCGGGCGGCGTAGGGGAGCTCACCGGTGAGCGCCTGAAAGACCACCGTCATGGCCGCATAGATGTCGGCCCGGTGATCCACCGCTTTCCCCTTCATGAGCTGCTCCGGGGGCGCGTACCTTGGGTCGCCGAGACAGCGGCCCGCCACGGTCAGCTCCTCGTCGCAGAGCGCGGGCGGGAGCTTGCACGAGCCGAGATCGAGCAACGTCAGCCGCTCGCCGTCAGGGCCCCGGTCGATGAGCACGTTCGCGGAGCTGATGTCGCGGTGGATGAGGCCAATCTCGTGGAGCTCCGCGATCGCCAGCCAGAGCTGCTCGACCAGCGGGTGCAGGTCGTCGAACGGGATCGCCCCTTGCCGGGCGATGCGGTCGCCGAGGAGCTCGCCCTCGCGCAGCTCGAACGCGATGAAGGGGCCGTGCTTCGGGTCCGCGCCGCCGCCGATCGACGGCAGCGTGTGCGGGCCCTGCAGCCGCTCGCACGCGGCGGCCTCTCGCCGGAAGCGCGCCTCGGCCTCCGCCGTGGTCATGCGCTCGGGCGCGCCGAGCACGCTCCCCGTGTCCACGCGCGCCGGAGGCTCGCCGAGCACCTTCACCGCGACGCGGCGGCCGGTGCTCGCGTCCTCGGCGCTGAACACTTCGCCGAGGCCTTCGCGGCGGAGATGACGCACCACGCGGTAGCGCTGGAGCAGGACGGTTCCGGGCACGATTGACAAGAGCGGCCTCCTTCGCTTGACAAAGGGGTCCAGCGCGTTCCGGTCGCCTCCCCCCAGTCCCCAGACAAGCTCATTTATCACGCGGGCGCGACAGCGGAAGCGCCGCTCACCGGGCGACGCGAAGAAGAGGCCCGCGCCTACACCGGCCACTTCGCATCGCCCGCCCGCTCCACGCTCGAGGTCGTCTGGACGAAATGCGGCGCAGCGAACCGAGTCGAGGCGGGCGAGGCGAGCGCCGCCGGCTCGGCGAGGCCCGCCGCGGCTGGCGGCGCCGAGCGCCGCGGAGGCCGCTACCGCGGCCGCTCCGGTGTGCCGCGTGCGGGCCGCTCGAGCCGCGGAGGTGCCGCCGGCGTGCTCCGAGGGACAGCGGCGAATGCCGGCGCGTCCCCGCGGCCGGGCGCGCGGCTCGGGCCGCGGCGCGCCCTTCGACGCTCTGGAGTTGCCCCGGGACGCGCTCTTTGGTGACGATGCAAACTGAAGCGCGGTAATCGGCGGTGATTGCATGAGGGACGCGGAGGCCTCGCCGCGCCCGCTCCGGTGACACGCCTGCTACCCCGAACCGCTGGCCATCCACATGAACTTCGCGTAGCTCCCACACAGGACGGAGGGCGGTCTGCGGGGAGCAGCGGCAGGGGCAATGCGCGCGGGAAACGTCATCGACGGCCGGTTCGAGATCGTGGAGCTCGCGGGCGCCGGCGGAATGGGCCACGTCTTCCGCGCCTACGACCTCACGACCGGCGAGACCGTCGCCCTCAAGGTCCTCCAGAACGCCGCCTCTCAGGACTCGAGCCGCCTCGCGCGCGAGGCGCAGGCGCTCGCCACCCTGCGGGTGCCGGGGGTGGTGCGTTACATAGCGCATGGCCTCACGGACACCGGCCACCCCTACCTCGCCATGGAGTGGCTCACCGGCGAGACCCTCTCCCAGCGCCTCGCCCGGCAGGCGTTCACCCTGGACGAGAGCATCAAGCTCGCCAGGCGCGTCGCGACCACCCTCGGGTCCGTGCACCGGCTCGGCGTCGTCCACCGCGACCTGAAGCCGAGCAACCTGCTGCTCGTCGACGGCACCATCGACCGCATCACGCTCATCGACTTCGGCGTGGTCCGGATGTCCGGCCTTGACCAGCAGCTCACCATGCCGGGCGCCATCCTCGGCACCCCCGGCTACATGGCCCCGGAGCAGGCCCGCGGCGAGGCGCAGGTCGACGCGCGCGCCGACGTTTTCGCGCTCGGCTGCCTGCTCTACAAGTGCGTCTCCGGGCGCGCGCCCTTCCGCGGCGCGCGCGGGCTCGCCGTGCTCGTCAAGGTGCTGATCGAGGAGCCGCCGTCGCTCCGGTGGCTCCGCGACGACGTGTCCGAGGCGCTCGACGACCTGGTGATGCGGATGCTGTCGAAGTCGCCCGAGGGGCGGCCGAGCGACGGCAACGCTGTCGCGGCCGAGCTCGCCGCGCTCATGGACCCCGCGGCGCTCTCCGTCCGCCCGCCCGCCCCATCCATCCGCCCGCCGGAGCTCACGACCGGCGAGCGCAAGGTGATGTGCCTCGTCCTCGCGCGCGACGGGCTCGCCCTCGCCGCGTCCGAGCCGGCCCTCCCCGAGGCCGACGAGCAGGCGCGCGCGCAGGCGCTCGCGGCCACGGCGGCGCGCTACCGGGGCCAGCTCGAGCTCGTCGAGGCGCGGCTGCCGCTGGTCGTGCTCTCCGGCGCCGGCGCGACCACCGACCTCGCGGCCCGGGCGGCCCGCTGCGCGCTCGCCGTGCAGGCGCTCCTCGGCGGCGCGCCGGTCGCGGTCGTCACGGGCAGGGCGGAGATCGCCTCGCGCATGCCGATCGGCGACCTCATCGATCGCGTGGTCCAGCTGCTCCCCGAGAGCCGCGCCCCGTCCCGCGCGGCGGCGATCCGCATCGACGAGGTGACGGCGGGGCTGCTCGGGCCGCGGTTCGAGATCACCGCCGACGAGACCGGCCGCTGGCTCCACGGCGCGCGCGAGGAGCCGGAGTCGGCGCCCCAGCTGCTCGGCAAGGCGACGTCGTGCGTCGGGCGGGAGCGCGAGCTGTCGCTCATCCGCGACGAGCTCGCCCGCTGCGTCGAGGAGTCGACCCCGAGCGTCGTGCTCGTGACGGGCCCGGCGGGCATCGGGAAGTCGCGGCTCCGCCACGAGCTCATCCGCGGCATCCGGGAGGAGGGCGCGCCGGTCGAGGTGTGGCTCGGGCAGGTGGACCCGATGAGCGCCGGCTCGGCGTTCGGGCTGCTCGCGCACGCGCTCCGGCGGGCGATCGGCCTCTCGGACGCCGATTCAATCGAGGAGCGGCGGCGCAAGGTGCGGGCGCGGGTCGAGCGGCACGCGGCGCTCGACGCCGCGCGGGTCGCGACCTTCCTCGGCGAGCTCGTCGGCGCGCCATTCCCGGACGACGACGTCCAGCTCCGGGCGGCGCGGCGGAACCCGATGCTCATGGGCGATCAGCTGCGCCTCGCCTGGGAGGACTTCCTGCGCGCGGAGTGCGCGGTGCAGCCGGTCCTGCTCGTGCTCGAGGACCTGCACTGGGGCGACCTGCCCACGGTCACGATGGTCGACGGCGCGCTCCGGAACCTCAAGGACCGGCCGTTCATGGTGATGGCGCTCGGCCGGCCCGAGGTGCACGAGCTCTTCCCGAAGCTGTGGGACGAGCGGCGCGGGCACAAGCTCCGCCTCGCGGGGCTCTCGCGCCGGTCGAGCGAGCGGCTCGTGCGCCAGGTGCTCGGCGACAGCGACAGCCCGGAGCTCGTGGCGACGCTCGTGGAGCGCGCGGACGGCAACGCTTTCTACCTGGAGGAGCAGATCCGCGCGGCGGCGGCCGGCAAGGGGGCGGACCTGCCGGAGACGGTGCTGGCGATGGTGCAGGCGGAGCTCGACGCGCTCGACGGCGGGGCGCGCCGGGTGCTGCGCGCCGGGGCGGTCTTCGGCGAGACCTTCTCGCGGAGCGGGGTCGCCGCGCTGGTCGGCCGGGCGGAGGTCGAGACGCTGCTCGCCGAGCTCGAGGCGCGGGAGCTCATCGTGCGGCGCGCCGCGGAGGTCGCCTCGGACGCGGTCGAGTACCGGTTCCGGCACGCGCTCGTGCGCGAGGCGGCGTACGGGATGCTGACCGATCACGACCGCCGGCTCGGCCACCGGCTCGCGGGCGAGTGGCTCGAGCGGATGGGCGCGGCGGACCCGATGGCGCTCGCCGAGCACTTCGAGCGCGGCGGCGAGCCGGCGCGGGCGGCGACGTGGACGCTGCGCGCGGCCGAGCAGGCGCTGCTCGGGAGCGACCTCGGCGCGGCGATCGAGCGCGTGGAGCGCGGCATCGCGCGCGGCGCCCCGAAGGCGACGGCGGGGGCGCTGCGGCTCTGCCAGGCGGAGGCGCACCTCTGGCGCGGCGAGTTCGCGCTGGCGGAGCGGCGGGGGATGGAGGCGCTGGAGCGGCTCTCGCCCGGGTCGGCGCCGTGGTTCTCGGCGCTCACGCACATGATCCTCGCGGCCTCGAAGCGCAACAACCACGATCAGGTCGAGCGCCTGCTGCGCGTCGCGCAGAGCACCGAGGCGCGGCGGTCGGCGCGCCCCGCGCGCAGCGTGTGCCTGTGCGCCGGCGCCGGGCGCCTCGTGTTCGGCGGGCGCTTCCAGCTCGCGGACGAGCTGCTCGACGGGATCGAGCAGGACGCCGAGGAGACCGAGCAGGAGGTCGAGGTGCTGGCGCGGCTCCACGAGGCGCGCGCGTACCGGGCGATAGCGGCCGGCGATCCCGGCGCCTGCCTTTCGGGCTTCGAGGCGGCGCTCGCGGCGTTCGAGCAGGCGGGCGACCGGCGCAATGCCTGCTGGACGCGGAACAACCTGGGGTCGTGCTACGCGGAGCTTGGCGATTTCGAGGGCGCCGAGGCGGCGCTGCGCGCGTCGCTCGCGGATGCGGAGCGGATGGGGCTGTCGGACGCGCGGCTCGGGGCGCTGCTCAACCTGGGTCCGGTGCTCGCGCAGCGGGGCCTCGTCGAGGAGGCGCGGCAGACGGAGGAGGAGGCGATCGCGACGTCCCAGGGCCTGGGCGACGCGCGCCGGGAGGGGGCGGCGCGGACGTGCCTCGCGAGGATCCTGCTCCTGTCGGGCGACCCCGGGGGCGCCGAGCGCGAGGCGCGCGCGGCTGTCGCGATCCTGTACGGCGCGCCGCCGCTCCGCGCCTTGGCGTACGCCGTCCTCGGGCGGGCGCTGCTCGACGCGGGGCAGGCGGTGGACGCGCTGGCGGCCACGACCGAGGCGTACTGCCTGCTCGAGTCGGTGGGCACCGAGGCGGGCGAGTCGCTGGTGCGCCTCACGCATGCCGAGGCGCTCTCCGCGTGCGGCCACCGGCGGGAGGCCACGCTGGCGATCGCCTCGGCGCGGGAGAGCCTGCTCGACCGGGCGAGGAAGATCAGCGATCCGGTGTGGCGCGGGAAATTCCTCGGCAACGTGCCGGACAACGTGGCGACGCTCGAGCTCGAGCGAAAGTGGCTGGCGGGATAGGCCAGCGCGCGGCGCTCCAGCGGAGGCGCGCCGGGACCGGAGCGGCTGGCGTCGGGATCGGGCATGCTGGGGCGGTATCGAAGAGAACGAGATGAACCGCCAAGGACGCCAAGGACGCCAAGGACGCCGAGAAGAGAGACTCTGGGCTCTCGCTCTGTCCGTGGCGCCTTGACGGTCTCTTGATCCGGGTCGCTGCGCTGGACGCGGACGAACAAGGCTCTAGAGCGACAAACGGGTTGAAACCACGAGAAAAAGCAGGAATTTCACAGGGAGGCGGGGAGGCGGGGAGCGAGAGACGGCAAGAGGGAGAGATTCATTTTTTTTCTTCCTCCCCGCCTCCCCGCCTCCCTGTGAAAATTCTCCGGGTTTCAACGTGATCGGTGTTCTAGAGGCCGGGGGGGGGAAACCAGGGTATGCCGGACATCCGCGCCGCCATCTTCGACGCATACGGCACGTTGCTCGACGTGCACGCCCCCGTGATGGCGCAGTCCGAGCGCATCGGCCCGCACGGGCGCCGGTTCTCGGCCGACTGGCGGGCGAAGCAGCTGGAGTACACCTGGGTGCGCAGCCTGACCGGGCCTGCGCATCACCGCGACTTCTGGCGGTGCACGGAGGACGCGCTCGCCATGGCCTTCATCTCCGCCAATGCGTAGGATACGCAGGGAGCGCTCGCCTGCGGATATCGCGCCTTCCGCGTGAACCGCGCCGGCGATCCGGACGAGTACGGTCTGCGCGGCCGCGCGCCGGAGCTCGACGACCTCGCGAAGCTGCCCGCGCTGTTGAGCGTGTGATGCCGGCCGCCTGGAGCCGTCAGGGCCTGAGGCGGGTGGAGGGGAGGGCCGCCGCGAACGGCGGACAGGCGCGCTGAGGGAGGTGTGAGGAGCCTGCGCTCGTCCGCGCGCTCAGAGGAACTCGCAGAAGTACCCGGCCGGCTGCGAGGCCTTGACGTCGAAGCCGCTCCTGGCAGGCACCTCGAACGACGTCCCCGCCGGGTATACGCGCCACTCCGGCGAGCCGTCGAAGCGGATCGCGAGCTCGCCCGCGACGACGGTCATCCGCTCCGGCGACTCGGTCGAGAAATGAAACTCGCCGGAGTCGATGACGCCCATCGTCTGCCGGCGCCCGTGGCGCTCGAAGCCGAGGCTCTGGACGTCGCCGTTGAAGTAGCTGTTGTGCTTGAGCATGGCGCCCTCCTACCGCGTCTCGCCCCTGGAGACCAGCCCGACAAGCACGCTCATCGCGCCGCCGCGATCGCGGCGGATCATCGGTGTCACGCCAGCCACGCCGCCTGGGGTGCAATCCAGGTGGCTTGGCTCACGAGGAGAAGAGCATCTTTGCGAAGCTCTTGTGTTTCTTGTGCCCGTAGTGATGGTGCGGCGCGCCCCACGCGGGCGCCGGCGGGGCCACGGGGACGCCCTGCATCGGCGGCGGGGGGGGTGGAGCCCACTGGGACTCCAGGCGAGACAGGGCCTCGAGCTCGCCGTAATCCAGGAAGATGCCGCGACAGCCGTCGCACTGCTCGATGTGAACCCCGTTGCGGTTGTACGTCCGCATGGTGGCCTGGCACTTGGGACACTGCAGCATGGTACCCTCGTTTCGAATCGCAGCCTCCAGCGGAAGGGAGCTGGCCTGGATTGGGCCATCATACCACCGGCGGGGCGTCAACGCGGACCATTCGCCGGCACGCGTCGACGAGCGCCGTCTCGACGTCATCGAGCGGACGGCCGTCCCGGCTGGCGGCCGCGACGGCGAGCGCCGCCGACTGCACGGCCAGCGCGCGTGCCGCCACATCGAGCGCCGGCCACGGGTCGCCCTCTGCTGGCACCGCGCACCCGCCCGATGCCCGGTAGGCCGACAGGAACCGCCACCACGCTTCGGGCGGCAGCAGCCCGGCGGCATACCATGCGGCCGGTCGCGCGATGTCCCACGCCGGATCGCCCACCCCGAGATCGTCGATGTCGATGAGCCGAAAGCCTCCTCCACACAGGCCGCCCCGGGGCGCCTCCCGGGCGTCCGGCGAGCCGGACGCCCCCGTGCTGGCCGCGCGCGCGCCCGTCTGGTGAACCACCTGTCCGAGATGGAAGTCACCGTGCACGAGCACGTCGCTCCGCTCCCCTCGCCAGCGCAGGCCATGTGCTCCGGATGCGCCGGGCGGCGCCCCTGTCCCGCCGTCCGCCTGCGGCACCAGCCTGGCGAAGGCCTCTTGCACAGCGATGCTCGCTG
This sequence comes from Sorangium sp. So ce1128, assembly GCA_051717205.1. Taxonomy (GTDB): domain Bacteria; phylum Myxococcota_A; class Polyangia; order Polyangiales; family Polyangiaceae; genus Sorangium. Next base: position 9,220,771 of record CP181432.1, on the reverse strand, counting down.
GCGTGCGGGCCGCGGCGCGGAGACGCGCCATCGCGCGGGCGACCCGGCCGGGCGCGCCCGCGCGAGGGAGCCGGCCCGCCGTGGAGACGGCGGAGAGCGCGGTCGAGTGCAGGCGCGCGAGCAGCGTCGCGGCCGCTTCCCAGGGCGCGGCGTCCGGGTCGTCGGGGCTCACCGGCTCTCCTGCCGGCCACGCCGTGACCAGCCGGCCGCGCACCTCGAGCGTGAGCCCCTCGTGCGCGTCCTCGGGCGCGCCGTCGACAGGCATGGTGCCGGGCAGCGCCGGGCGCCGCGACAGCGGCGCGCCGTGCGGCTGGATGACGAGCGGGGAGAGCAGCACCGAGCGGAGCTGCGGGCTCGCCGCGAGTTGCAGCCGCGTCACGAGATCCCGTGCGTCGGTCTCGTGCGCATGTGCCTTGACCACCACGTCGCCGATCCGCACGACCAGGCCGTCTGGACGGCTGGACAGCACGATCGGGTCGCTCGAAGGGCAGGAGTCGCCCGAAAGAGACCTCCCGAGCCGGGCCAGGTCGCGGGCGAGCCCGCTCTCGGGCGGAAGATCGGCGCGCATCCAGGGAGTTGAGCACACCGGCTCAGCCCCGACCATGGTCGAGGGCAAGCTGCGCGCTCGCGGGCCTTTGAACAGCGGCTCTCGGTGACATCGACGGACCGCGCACGGAGGTGCTCTGCGCGGCACCCGTGGGCTACCGCGCTGGCCTCCCCTGCACCGGCGCTGCGGAGTGCCCGGCCGCCGACGTCCTCGGGGGCTCGGCGGTCCAGGGTCGCGCCGAGGTTTCCGGGAGGGCGCTCAGGACGCCCCGCTCTCGTCGTCGCGCTCGTCTGCGCTCGCCTCGGCTTCTGCTGGCCCGGAGGCGGGGCTGGCCACCTCTTCTTCCGGCGGAGTCCCCTCCTGCGGAGCCTCTTCGGGCTTGCTGCTCACGTAGCGCTTGCTCGCGCGACCCGAGGCCCGGAGCACGGGCCCGCGGATGATCTCGATATCGCGCGCCTGGGCGCGGGACATCTCGAGGTTCGAGAGCACGAGCGACACGATCTTGAACCACTGGCTGCGGGCGGACTGGATGGTTGTCCTGCTGACCGGCGTGGTGGTCTCGGTGGCCTCGAGCTCCGTGCGGGCGCGCTCGAGCGTCTGGAGGTCCCGGCCCTTGCCGAGCCATCGCTTCACGACGTCGAGCAGCGACGCCTTGCCGCGGGCGGGGACGGACCTGAGGAAGTCGGCGATCTCGGGCTCGTCCTCGAGGAGGCGAGCGATCCGCGTTGTGTTGCCCGCCTCGGCGAGCGGCGAGGCGTTGAGGATGGACAGGCCGCTCGGGAAGAGCTTCTTCTGGACGAGCTCGCACCGCGCGGCGCCGGCCGAGTCGGCCGGATCTTCGGCGAGGCAGAGCTCCCGGTGCGCGTCGATACCGTACGACACGGCCCTGGCGAGGTGGTCGTGGCACCGGTCGACCTCATTGCTCCTGCCGATGAGCGCGCGCATCTTCGACGACGTGCCGCCGCTGCTCGGCTGCACCGCGAGCACCGCCTCGTGCGCCTCCACGACCCTCGGGTGGAGCGCCGCGATCTCGGGGATCGACAGGAATACCTTGCGCTGCTTCGGGTCGTCGACCCACGGGGAGAGGAGCGCGACCATCTCGTCGAGATTCAGATGCTTCAGCATGAAGGACACCTCCTGAATGGGGTGATGCGGTCAATGCCCGAACTGGCATTGCGGGTGAGCGGGTAAGGGAAGTCCTGTCGTGTTGTGCGTCAAGATGGGTGCTGCGCGGGTTTCGTGCGGCCTGATGGTGTGAGCTGCACTCTTGCAGGCATGGCGGAGTGTCCACGACCGGCGGAGTGCCCATCGAACGTGGGTGTAGAGAGGTCACGACGTGCCGGAACGGCCTCGAGAGGAGGGCAGGTCGATCCGGGATCGAGAGGGGCGGCCTCGGAGGCCGGCGTGGAGAGGTCGCGACGTGGCGGAGCGGACTCCGGAGGGGGCCGGGCGGATGCAGGACCGAAGCGGGCGGCCCTCGAAGCCCGCGCGGAGAGGTCGCGACGTGGCGGCGCCTCCTCGGGAGGCGGGCGGGCCGGTGCGGGATCGGAATGCGCAGCCTGGAAGCGGGCGCGGAGAGGTCGCTATGTGGCGGAGGTGTCTCCGGACGGGGCGGGTCGATCCAGGATCAAGACGGGCAGCCTCGGAAGGAGCGCGGGTCGATCCGGGATCAAGCCGGCCGGCTCCGGCGCTCCGGAGAGCCCTTCAGCCCCCCGCGACCGTCGGCAGGCGCAGCGCCACGACGAGCCCGCCGCCGTCCGCGTTGCTCGCCTCGACCTCGCCGCCGTGCAGCAGCACCGCCCGCTGGGTGATGGCCAGCCCGATCCCCGTGCCGCCCGCGCCGCGCGCCCGGTGGTCGTCGACCCGGTAGAACGGCTTGAAGATGTCCGCGAGCGCCCCCTCCGGGACGCCCGGCCCGTGGTCGCGGACGCGCACCTCGGCGAAGCCGCCGCCGCACTCGAGATCGACCCGGACCGCGGTGCCAGGCTCGGTGAAGCGCAGAGCGTTGCGCACGACGTTCTCGATGGCCCGCCGGAGCAGCTCCCCGTTGCCGTCCAGGGAGCACGCGTCGTGCGCCCCCAGCTCGACCGAGCACCCCTGCTGCTCGGCCTCGAACGCGGCGTCCTCGACCAGCTGCTCCACCAGCGCCGTGAGATCCACCCGCTCGGTGCGCTCCATGCCCCGGCCCGACTCGAGCCGGCTCAGGGTGAGCAGCTCGCCGATCATCCCGTTGAGCCGCTCCGTCTCCCGCTCGATCCTGTCGAACGCCGGCTCCACGTCCGGCGGCGAGCGGCGGCGGACGAGCTCCAGCGCGATGTTGAGCCGCGCGAGCGGCGACCGGAGCTCATGCGAGACGTCGCGGAGCAGCCGGCGCTGCGTCTCGAGCAGCTCCTCGATGCGCTCGGCCATCCGGTCCATGTCGCGCCCGAGCGCCAGCGTCTCGCCATCGGCGCCCGCGAGCTGCTGCGAGACGCGGACCGAGAGGTCGCCCGAGGCCATCCGCTGCGTGGCGCCGCGCAGGATGCGGATCGGACGGGACAGGTAGCGCGCGAGGAGCACCGCAACGAGCCCTGTCACGCCGACGATCGCGAGCAGCCGCTGCGGCAAGGTCTCCGGCATGAGGAAGAACACCCACGGCGACCGGACCGGGCCGGTCGCGACAGCGGCGAACGAGGGATCGCGGCGCAGGACGACGGCGACGAGCTCCCGCTCGCCGACCTCGACGGCGATGCCGTCGCCCGAGCGCCGCGCCCTGTCCTCGATGCCGGCCGCGCCCTCGATGGGGTCGCCGCTCACGAGCGCGCCGGAGCGGTAGACGGCGACGCGCTGGTCGCGCGGGTCGAGCGGCGCGAGGCTCCGCTCGCAGCCGGCGAGCCCGTCTCGCGCGCAGACGAGCGCGCTCTCGGCCCGGAGCTCGACCGAGCGCGTGCTCAGGCGGCGGCGCAGCGCGCTCGGCTCCGCGGAGAACGCCCAGCCGTGGATCACCGCGAACAGGCCGACGAGGAGCGCCATCGCGAGCCACAGCGAGACCAGCAGGCGCAGGAAGAGGCTCTTCACGGGCGCCCTCCGAGGAAGCAGCGGTTCGCGGGCGCCCTCCGGGGCAGGAACGTTTCATGGACGCCCTCCGAGGAAGCAGCGGTCCGCGAGCGCCCTCCGAGGAAGCAGCGGTTCACGGGCGCTCCCGGGCCAGGATGTAGCCGGCGTTGCGGACCGTCTTGATGCGCTCGCCGCCGCCCGGCCCGGGCCCGAGCTTGCGGCGGAGGTTCGAGACGTGCATGTCGATGCCCCGGTCGTACGCCGCGAGGCGGCGGCCGAGGACGCGCCGCGCGAGGTCCTCGCGCGAGACAACCGTCCCCGCCTGCCGGACGAGGACCTCGAGCAGGTCGTACTCGGCCGTCGTGAGCTTGACGTCCTCGCCGCGGACGCGGACGCGCCGCGCCGCCGGCGCCACCTCGAGGTCGTCGACCGTGAGCACCTGCGGCGGCTCCGCGGCGCCCGCCGCCGGCGCCGCCGCCGCGCCCGCGTGGCCCACGTGGGATGCGCGCCGGTGGAGCGCGCGCACGCGGGCGACGAGCTCGCGCGGGTTGAACGGCTTCGGCAGGTAATCATCGGCCCCCATCTCGAGGCCGACGATGCGGTCGACGTCCTCGCCCCGCGCGGTGAGCATGAGGACAGGGACTCGCGAGCTCTGCCGGAGCCGCGTGAGGACCTCGAAGCCGTTGAGCCCGGGCAACATCACGTCGAGCACCACGAGCGTGAACTGCTTCTCCTTGGCGCGCGCGAGGCCGGAGATCGCGTCGCGCGCGCTCTCGACCGCATAGCCCTCCTGACCGAGGAGCTCGGCCAGGAGCTCGCAGAGCTCGGCGTCGTCGTCGATGACCAGGATCTGGGGCGGATCGGCCATGAAGGGGACTGTAGCGCGGCCGGCGCGGCGCCGTGTAAGGCCTGGTCAAAAGGCTCTTGACGAATCTTTACACGAACCGGACACCTCTTGAGACACTGCCCTCTAGCTTGCGGTGCATGACGCTCACTCGCTCCGTTCCCCTGCCGTGGCTTCCGGCCCTCGCGGTCATCGCCACGTGCACGCTGAGCAGCGCGGCGCGCGCCGAGACGCTCACCGCCGAGGAGGCGGTCGGCCGCGCAGCCTCCCAGAACCCGACCCTCCGCGCGGCCCTGCTCGAGGCCACCGCCGCGCGGCAGGCCGTGGCCGCCGAGCAAGGCGCCCGCAGGCCCACGCTCTCGGCCTCGGTGACCGGACAGTACACGGAGGCCTTCGCCGGCGGGGAGGCAGGGCTCGCGCGCTCGGGCAGCACGACCGTCGCGTCCAACGTGGCGCTCCGGTACACGACCGATATAGGGACGGGCCTCGAGGTGGGCGCGTCGGCGGACACGTCGTGGCGCTCGCTCGCGGACCGGACCACCGGGCCGAGCTACAGCGCCGAGGCGTACGTCTCCGCGCGGCAGCCGCTGCTCCGCGGGGCCGGGACCGACGCGGTCCTCGCGCCGATCGCGCAGGCCCAGGCGTCGGCGGTCGCCGCCGAGCTGGACCGCGAGCTCGCGGCCAGCCAGACAGCGCTCGACGTGCTCGGGGCGTACTGGGAGCTCTGGTACGCGGAGCAGGCGATCGGCGTGCAGGAGCAGGCGCTGGCGGCCGCGCAGCGGCTGCTCGCCGACGCGAAGGCCCGCGCCGAGACCCTCGGCACCGGCACGCGGGTGGACGTGCTGCAGTTCTCGACCGCGGCCGCGTCGATCGCGGACGCGCTGTCGCAGGCCCGCGCGACGCGCGCGTCCCGCGCCATCGCGCTCGGGCGCGCGCTCGGCATGGACCCGGCGCGCGCGGCGTCGCTCGCCGCGACCGGCGCGCCGCCGTCGCTCGGGGCCCTGCCGGCGGCCGCGGCGCTCGTGCGCGCGGCCAGCGAGCGGTCGCGGGAGCTCGCGGCCCTGCGCGCCGACCTCGACGCGACGCGCGCGCGGGTGGGCGCCGCGGAGGACGCGGACCAGGTCCGGCTCGACGTGTTCGCGACCGCCTCCGTGGGCACGCTGTGGGAGAACGACGCCCTGGCGGGGCTCGCGCTGCCGGGCGGGCGTCCCGCGTTCAGCGTGCTGGGCGGGCTCGACGTCGAGCTGCCGTTCGGCGGCGGCCGGGCGTCCGCTGACGCGGCCCGCGCGCGCACCCAGCTCGCGGCCGCGGAGGCCCGGTACAAGGCGCGCGCCGAGGCGATCGCGGCCGAGATCAGCGCGCTGCGGGTGAGCCTCGAGGCCGCCGCCGATCAGGTAGCGCTCGCCACGGAGACGGCGCGCACGGCCGGCGAGCTCGCGGAGGCGGAGCGGCAGCGGCTAGAGCTCGGGATCGCGACGTCCTCGGACGTGGTGCAGGCGGAGCAGACGCGGAGAGAGGCGGAGCTCCGCAGGCTGCGCGCCGCGGTGACAGAGCTCACGTCGCGCTTCCAGCTCGAGCACGCCACGGGCGCGCTCCTCGATCGCTTCGCTTCGGTGCTCTCCAGGAGGTCGTCATGAACAGGAACAAGAAACGCTACCTGATGTCCGGCGTGGCCGCGGCGGCCGTGGCGAGCTTCGCGATCGGCGGGTACGCCTGGTACAAGGAGCCCGCGAAGACCCCGGCCGGCCCCACCGTCGAGATCCGGCGCGGGAGCCTGACCGAGACCGCCGCGGCGTCCGGCAAGATCGAGCCCGACGTCCAGGTCGAGGTGAAGTCGCGCGCCCCGGGGCAGGTCATCGAGGTGCTCGTGAAGGAGGGCGACACGGTCGAGGCCGGGCAGCTCCTCGTCCGCCTCGACCCGACGGACGCGGAGCGCGACCTCGCCGAGGCGCGCGTGGCGCGCGACCGGGTGAAGGCCGAGCTCGCCGCGGCGCAGGCGTCGGTCGCGGTCGCCGAGCTCGAGCGCAAGAACAGCCAGACGACCCAGGAGGTCGCCGAGAAGAGCGCCGAGATGGGCCTCGGGTCGACCGACGCTGCCCGCACAGCGGCGCACTCGACGAAGGTGGCGGGCGCGAACATCACGCTGCGGCGGGCGCAGCTGAGCTCGTCCCAGGCGCAGCTCAAGGCGGCGGAGCTCGCGGTGCAGGACGCGGAGACGCGCCTCAAGGAGACGCAGATCTACGCGCCGATCGCCGGCACGGTGCTCGACGTGGCGGTGGAGAAGGGGACGCTCGTCTCGTCGGCGCTCACCAACGTGAGCGGCGGGAGCGCCGTGATGACGCTCGCCGACCTGTCGAACCTGCGCATCGTCGGCGCGATCGACGAGGCGCAGATCGGCCGCGTCGCCCCGGGGCAGCGGGTCGAGATCCGCGTGGACGCCTACGGGGACCGGGTGTTCCAGGGCGTCGTCGACCGCGTGAGCCCGCTCGGCAAGGAGACCTCGAGCGTCGTGACCTTCGACGTCGAGATCGTCGTCAACGACAAGGAGGCGTCGCTGCTCCGGTCGGGGATGAGCGCGGACGTGGAGATCGTGACCGCGGAGCAGAAGGACGTGCTGCTCGTGCCGCTCCTGGCCGTGCAGTCGGCGGGCAAGCGGCGGTTCGTGCGGCTCGCGAACGGCGAGGAGCGGCCGATCCAGACCGGGGCCACGGACGGCTCGCAGATGGTCGTGACCGCGGGCCTGAGCGAGGGCGACGACGTCCTCGCGAGCGCGCCCGTCGCGAGCGCGCCGGGCGGCCCGCAGGGGCAAGGGCAGCGCCAGGGCGGCAGCCAGAACCCGATGCGCGGGATGGGCATGGGTATGGGCGCTCGCCCGGGGGGAGGGCGCTGAGATGGACGTCCCCGTCTTCGTCAGCGGCCTGTCCAAGGTCTACCACGCCGATCGCGAGGACCTCGCGGTGCGGGCGGTCGACCGGATCGGCTTCGAGGTGCGCCGCGGCGAGTCGGTCGCGATCATCGGGCCGTCGGGGTGCGGGAAGTCGAGCCTGCTGAACATCCTCGGGTGCCTCGACCGGCCGACGGAGGGCACGTATCGGCTCGGGGGGCGCGACGTGGCGGAGCTCGACGACGACGAGCTCGCGGCGCTCAGGAACCGCCACATCGGGTTCGTGTTCCAGAGCTTCAACCTGCTGCCGCGGATGACGGCGGCGGAGAACGTCGAGCTGCCGCTGCTCTACGGGGCGGTCAAGGACAGCCGCGCCCTCGCGGAGAGCGCGCTCGCGCGCGTGGGGCTCGCCGCGCGCGCGAAGCACCTCCCGTCCGAGCTCTCCGGCGGGCAGCGGCAGCGCGTCGCGATCGCGCGGGCGATCGTGACGCGGCCGTCGATGCTGCTGTGCGACGAGCCGACGGGCGCGCTCGACAGCCGGACGGGGCGCGACGTGCTGGAGCTCCTGCTCTCGCTGAACGCGGACGGGACGACGCTCGTCATGGTGACCCACGACCTCGGCGTGGCGCGGTCGCTCGCGCGCGCCATCCACATGAAGGACGGCCGCATCGTGGCCGACGGCCCGGCGAGCGCCGTGGTGGCGGCGTTCCACGCGAGCGAGATGGAGGCGACATGCTGATCAAGGAGACCGCGAAGAGCGCGTGGCGCTCGCTCGCCTCGAACCGCCTGCGCACGCTCCTCACGATGCTGGGCATGATCATCGGGACGGCCGCGGTGGTGGCGGTGCTCGGCATCGGCGAGGGCGCGCGCAGCAGCGTCGAGGGGCGGATCCGGTCGCTCGGCGCCAACCTGCTCATGGTGCGCCCGGGGTCGGCGTCGACGAGCGGGGTCCGCTCCGGCACGGTCAAGACGCTGACCGAGGACGACGCCGATGCGCTGAAGGCGCTCGACGGGGTGGCCGCGGTCGCGCCGGAGCGGAGCGGCAGCGCGCAGCTCCGGTACATGGCGAGCAACCTGAACGCGTCCGTGACCGGGATCACGCCGGCGTACCTGGACGTCCGCTCGCTCTCGATGGGGAGCGGCGTCCCGTTCTCCGACCTCGACGAGCAGCAGCGCGCGCGCGTGGTCATCCTCGGGGCGAACGTCGCGCGGCAGCTCTACCCGGGGGGTTCGCCGCTCGGCACGCGGCTCCAGATCAACGGGAGCGCGTTCCGGGTGGTCGGGGTGCTCGCCGAGAAGGGCTCTGGCATGGGCTCGCCGGACGACGGGGTGTTCGTGCCGATGTCGACGCACCGGTCGGTGCTGTTCGGTCAGGATCACCTGTCGACGATCTCGCTGCAGCTCGCGAGCGAGGACCGGTCGGACACGGTGATCGCGCAGCTCGAGCAGCTGCTCCGCCTGCGCCATAGGCTGCGCGCGGATCAGCCGAGCGATTTCGAGGTGCGGTCGCAGGCGGAGATGCTGGCGACGATGGGGCAGATCACGGGCACCTTCACGACGCTGCTCGGCAGCGTGGCGGCCGTGTCGCTGATCGTCGGCGGCATCGGGATCATGAACATCATGCTGGTCTCCGTCCGGGAGCGCACCCGCGAGATCGGCGTGCGCATGGCGGTGGGGGCGCGCCGCCGGGACATCATGCGGCAGTTCCTTGTCGAGGCCGTGGTGGTGTCGCTCGCGGGCGGCGTGGCCGGCGTGGGCCTCGGGTACGGGGCGGCGGTGGCGCTGTCGCGCTTCGGGGAGTGGGCCACCATCGTGCCGCCGTATGCCGTCGGGCTGGCGCTCGGGGTGTCGATCCTCATCGGGATCACGTTCGGCGTGGGGCCGGCGCGGCGCGCGGCGCGGCTCGACCCGGTGGAGGCGCTGCGGTTCGAGTGAGCTGCTGCGCGCTGGATTCCCTCTCACGACTCCTGACCAGGGCAAACCATGGAGGGTGCCCTGGTCGAGGTGTGTCCTTGATGCGTCGAACGGACCCGCGGCACCTGCGCGTTCTGGACTGCTCGTTCCAGAATGCGCGGCCGCGCGGCCAGAACGCGCGGCCGCGCGGCACCCTCACGTTGCGGCGCCTGCACGTTCTGGACTGCTCGTTCCAGAATGCGCGGACGCGCGGCCAGAACACACGGACGCTCAGCACCCACGCGTTCTGGACTGCTCGTTCCAGAATGCGCGCCAGAGCACCAGCCAGCAGCGGCGGTCCGGTTCTTCCCTACCGACATTAGGATCCACCCCAGCGGGGCCCTGAGATCGCCAGAGCTTTTCAGTGCGAGGTCGCCGCCGGCTCGCTATCCTGTCCTGGGCATGGCGGTCCTGCTGCAGAACGAGCACCTGACGGTCACCTTCGAGCAGGAGCTCTCGACCGTCCGGAGCACCCGTTCTGAGCTCCCGTATCCGTCTCCCGACGAGTTCATCCGGGTCCACACCGAGGCGCTCCAGGTCTACGAGTCGCTCGATCGCGGGAGGCTCGGCCACCTCATCGACCTCCGCCGGCCTCCCATGAACAACGACCCGGCGTTCGAGGCCGCGACGATGCGCACCCGCAGCATGCTCGTCCAGGAGTTCGCCGGCGTCGCCATCGTGGTGCGGACTGCCGTCGGCGCATTGCAGGTGAACCGGCTCCTGCGTGAGGAGAACAACGATAGCGTCCCGGTGTTTCACGACGAGGACGTCGCAGTGGGATACCTCCTCGATGAGCTCGGGAAGCGACTGAGCCGCCCCAGCCCGCCGCCGGGCGTAGGCTCCCGGAGCTCCCGTCCCTCGATCCGACACGCCAGGCTGCGCTGAGCCGGCGTACCGTGAAGGCCTGCAGGACCACGCCGGCTCCCGCGCAAGAGTGCCTGCCACGCAGCTTCTCGCGGGTGTGAGCTTCCTCTAGATTCAGGGGATGCGCGACGGTGGCACCACGTGCCCGCTCTGCGGCCTCGCGATCGACGCGCAGGGGCGCTGTTACCCGGGCTGCCCGGGGCCGCTCGCCACCGTGCGCTGCGGCGGCTGCTATCAGCTGAACCCGCACGACGCGGAGCGGTGCGCCGGCTGCGAGCACGAGCTCGGCCTGGAGCCGATCGCGGAGCCCGACGCGCTCCGCTGCCTCGAGTGCGACGAGCCCATGGCGGCGTTCCGCGCCCCGACAGGCCTGCTGCGCGACTGCGGCCGATGCGGCGGCCAGCTCGTCGAGCACGCGCTGCTGCGCGACCTCCTCGAGCGCCGCGAGAGCTATGGCAAGAGCGCGCCGAGGCCGCCGCGGCGCCCGGAGCACGTCGACGTCCGCGTGCGCTACGTCCGCTGCCCGGCCTGCGGCCAGCGGATGAACCGCAAGAACTTCGCCGGAAAGAGCGGCATCATCGTCGACATCTGCAGGGAACACGGCACCTGGCTCGACCGGGGCGAGCTCCCGCAACTCCTTCTGTTCGCCGAGTCCGGCGGCGCCGCGAGGGCGCGGCTGCAGCAGACCGAGGACGCGGAGCGCGCGCGGCGGCAAGCGGAGCTCGCCAGGGACGCGGCGAGGCGGGCGAGCGCCGTCGTGGTCGCCTCTCCCTGGGAAGCCCGGCGGGCCGCGGTGGAAGACCTGCTGGAGCTGCTGTGGGAGATCACCCGCTGAGCTGGTGATCGCGCGTCCGGCAACGGGCGACAGGCGACAGGCGACAGGCAACGGACAGCGGATGAGCTGACCGCGGGCGCGGAGCGCCGCCGCGGGGTTACAACTCTTCTCTGGTCCATGACACTACTTCACAATCCAGCGCGCATGTCGCTCGGGCGCGGCAGAGAGTCCGTGGTGCGATACGCGGCAATCGGAGGTCGCACAAGGCGCCATGTTGAGGTCAATGCGTGCAGCATGGCTGCAGAAGGCACGAAATTCGATGAAAGTCTTGCCCTTCGAGTCATGTATGCTTTCTCTATTCCCATGATGACTTCTCGGACCCGCTTCGCCTTGTTCGGTAAACGACTCCTCCTGTCTGCCGCGCCCGTCCTCGTCGCCGCGTGCGGCTCGGAAGATCTCGCCGGCTCGGAACGACCGGATCAGCTCACGTCCGCCGTCGCAGCGGCGGTGAGCCTTTCGCCGACGAGCGACGTCGCGCTGAGCAAGATCTGGGGTGGAGGGGGCACGGCGCCCATCTACGCGCTTGTCGACGACGGCACCTCGTTCGCCGCGAGCGACGGCGGCAGCACGTTCGCGCGGAGCGCGCCCGGAGCCGCGACAGCGTCGCTGACGCTCGGCTACTCGGGCGCCCCGGCGGGCGGCGCGAGCCAGGTCGTCGTCAACTACCAGGCCTGGGCCATCAACAGCGGCGCCGGGACCGTCCGCGTCGCGCTCTACGACGGCGATACCCTGATCGGCACCGGCCCGGCGCGCGCGCTCTCCGCGAGCCGGCAGAACCTGAGCGATACGTTCAGCGGCCTGTCGGCGGCGAACGGCGACCGGCTCCGGACCGAGCTCGTCTTCCAGAACACCGCAGGGCAAGGCTCGCTCGTCGCCTCGATCGTCTGGATCGACGTCACGCCCGCGGACGGCGGCACGCCCACCGGAGGCGAGCCCGTCGTGTCGGACAAGCTCGTTCCAAGGAACGGCGCCTGGTGGGGCGCGTACACCCCGGCGGGGTCCGTGGGCTGGAACTGGAAGCTCGCGATGGAAAGATTCGAGGAGAAGGTCGGCCGCAAGGTCGACATCGTGTACCGCTACCACGACTGGGGCACTACCGACAACGGTGTCTTCCCCGATGTGCACGAGACAGCGCAGATGAACGAAGGGCGTATCTTCCACCTGTCGTGGGAGTCGCGCCGCTACTCCGCGGGCCAGAACGTCACGTGGACGGAGATCGCGAACGGCTCGCAGGACGCCGTCATCAACGCGGCCGCGCAGCGCGCGAAGAACGCACCCGGCACGTTCATGATCTCCTTCGACCACGAGATGGATAACACCGCGGTTCACGGCGAAGACGGCTCGGACGCCGACTACGTCGCTGCATACCGGCGCATCATCGACCGGTTCCGCGCGGCGGGCGTCACCAACGTCGTGTGGGTCTGGACCCCGATGGGCTGGAGCGGCACGCGCAGCCGGCTCCCCGGCCTCTACCCGGGAGACAGCTACATCGACTGGCTCGGGTACGATCCGTACAATTTCTACGTGTGCAACGGCGGGGGATGGAAGGACCCGGCGACGACGTTCGCGAGCCACTACGACTGGATGCACGAGCCGGCGCAGATGGCCTGGCACGGCCCGAAGCCGTACATCCTGAGCGAGTTCTCCAGCCACGAGGACCCGGCCGACCCGAACCGCAAGGGCGCGTGGATGCGCGGCGTCGTCGACGCCCTGAAGCGGTTTCCCGACATCAAGGCGGTGCAGGTGTTCAATTCGAACGCGACCCTCAAGAGCCCTTGCAACCTGGTCGTCGACTCGAGCAGCCAGTCCGTGGCGGGCTACGCGGCGGCGGGGAGCGACCCATACGTGAACCAGCCGCACCACTGAAGCCGCGTGCAGGCAGGCCCGGGCCGTCGTATGACGTGCCGCCACGCATGACGTCCCTCGACCAGCGCCTGTCGGCCCTCGAGCTCTCCATCCTGCCGACCTGGGTCTACGACCACGAACTCTACCGCTTCCAGTGGGCCAACGCGAAGGCCCTCCAGCTCTGGCGCGCGACGGATCGCGCCGAGCTGCTCTCCCGCGACCTCTCGGACCTGTCCGCGGCCGTCCGGGCGCGGCTTGACGGCTACCTCCGCGTCCTCGCGGAGGGCGGCACGGTCGTGGAGGACTGGACGCTCTACCCGCGCGGGAAGCCCGCCACCGTGACGCTCCATGGCCAGGCGATCCGCCTCGACGACGGGCGGCTCGCCGTCCTGTTCCAGGCGCTACCGAAGGGGGCCGGCGTCGACGCCTCCATGGTCCGCGGCGTGGAGGCGGTCCGCCACTCGTCGGTGCTGGTCAGCCTCGTCGACAGGGAGGGGACGGTGCTCTTCCACAACCCCGCGGCCCTGCGCGCCTTCGGCGACGCGCCGCAGATCGACGCGGCGTTCCCGGACGAGGGCGTGGGCGCGGCGGTCCGCGGCGCGATCGACGCCGACGCGCCCTGGGCAGGGGAGGTGCGGGTCCTCACGGCGGACGGCGAGCGGTGGCACCAGGTGGAGGCGCGCCGCACCACGGATCCCGTGACCGGCGCGCCCGCGGTGCTCGTCCAGCAGCTCGACGTCACCGCGCAGCGGCGCGCCGAGGGGCAGATCGAGGAGCAGGGCCGGCTCATCGACGAGCTGAACCGCTCGCTCGCCCTCGTCGAAGAGCAGCGGCGGCAGATCCTCAAGCTCTCGGCGCCGATCCTCGATGTCGGCCGGGGCACGCTCGCCGTGCCGCTGATCGGGCGCCTCGACGCGGAGCGCGGCGGTGAGCTCGGCGAGCGGCTCTTGCCCGCCATCGTCGCGCAGCGGGCATCCCACGTGGTGCTCGACGTGACCGGGGCGGACGCGCTCGATCCGGACGGCGCCGCCGCCCTGGAGCAGCTCGCGCGCGCGATCCAGCTCCTCGGCTCCCGGCCGATCCTCACCGGCGTCCGCCCGGAGGTCGCCCGCGCGCTGGTCGACGTCGACCTCGGCGAGGACCTGCTCGTCCTGCGCAGCCTGGGCCGCGGCCTGGAGGTCAGCCGGAAGCGCGCCGCGGCGAGGCGACGCGCCTGAGGCGCGCGACGCTGCCGGCTGCTCAGCGCTGGCTCATCCAGTCGGTCACGGCCGCGGCGAACCGCTCTGGCTCCTCGAAGAACGGCTGGTGCCCGCTCCGCTCGAACAGGTGCAGGGTCGCGCTGGGCAACGTCGGCGCGATGTCGTCCCAGAGCGTGTAGGGGACCGTGTAGTCGTGGCGCCCGTGCGCGATGAAGAGGGGGACGCGCAACGAGCTCGCGCCCACCGTGATGTCCCAGGCCGGCGCGAGCTTCCCGAGGAGGTGCGCGAAGAACTGCGGCTTGAGGTCGGCCTCCGCGAACAGCGGGGCGGGGTCGAAGCGCGCGTCGAAGTCGAAGAAGCGCATCGGCGTCTGCGCCAGCATCGCCTGGCCCTGGGGCGCGCCCGGCTGTAGCCTGGCCAGGTTGCCTCGCAGGAGCTGCTTCCGCTCCTCCGACGCGTGCTCCTCGAAGAAGGCCGCAGAGCTCGCCGAGAGCTGGGCCATGTCCCCGCGGGGAGGCGTGCCCGCGACGATCGCGTGCGAGACGCTCGCGGGAAATAGATGGGCTGCCTCCCGGGCTGGGAGGCACACCCGTTGCTATTCTTCATGTCAATGCCAGTCGCCGATTGCCGGCGGTGACGGTCCAGGCGCGCGCGGAGAGCGCGGAAGGGGCGAGACCATGAGCAACGTGAAATGGATATCCGACGCGTGGGCGGCGAGCGACCAGCCCGGCGAGGACGAGCTGACGAGCGCGCGCCTCGCGCCGTTCAAGTCGGTCGTCAACCTGCGCTCGCCCTCGGAGCAGGGCTTTCTGCAGCAGGAGCAGGCGCTGGTGGAGGCCGCCGGCCTCCGCTACGTCAACCTGCCGGTGAGCCCGGTGGAGGCGACCCAGGAGATCGTCGACCGCGTCGTCGAGGAGACGAGCGAGCTCCCTCAGCCCGTTCTCTTCCACTGCGCGGCGGGCGCGAGGGCGGGCGGCCTGGCGCTCGCCGCCTGGGCCGAGCGCGAGAAGCCGGACCGGCACAGCCTGGAAGACCGGGCGCGGGCGGCGGGGGTGAAGCCGGAGCAGCCGCACCTCAAGGTGCTCCTCGCGAAGCTGCCGGGCGACCGGTAAGCCCGCCTCCCGTGCTCCTGGCTCGCCCTCACTCGGCGCCGGCCAGGAGGGGTGACGTCACGGGCGGAGGGAAGGTTGCGCGCGGAGGGGGGCGCGTCGACGGGCCGTCGCCCGACGCGAAGATCGCCTCGAGCAGCGCGCCGGTGAGGCGACCCACCTCCGGGACCTCTCTCGCGCGGGGCCGCGGCAGGTCCACCGCGACGCTCTCCACGATGCGCCCCTCGTCGAAAACGAGCACGCGGTCCCCGAGCAGGACCGCCTCCTGGACGTCGTGCGTCACCGGAACTCGCCAGGGCGGACGTCGAGCTCGATGCCCGAGAGGACGAGCTTTTCGTCGAAGCGCTTCTCGAGCCCCTCGATCTGGACCCGTGCGCCTCTGCGGTGACTGTCCGGCACGCTCATGTTCACCTCGCATCCATCCGCTGCAATCGAGGTTGCCAGGGCAGCAACTGGCGCTCGGCCCACCGCGCCAGGGAGTCGGCCAGCTTGCCGAGGATCGCCCAGAGCACGATCGTGAGCACGAGCATGTCCATCTGCATGAACTCGCGCGCGTTCTAGGCGACGCCCGACTTCGCGAGGATCTGCGAGGCCTCCTCCGTGTGCTCGCGCTCCCAGTCGCTCAGGGTCCGGTACTCCTCGAGCACCGTCCGCAGGAGCTCCGGCTGCTTCTCGGCGAACTCCCGCCGGACGACGTAGAAGAGGTGGTTGTCGACGAGCCCCTCGCCGCTCTGGAGGACGCGCGCGCCGGCGAGCTCCGCCGCGGCCAGGAACGGGTCCCAGATCACCCAGGCGTCGACCTTGCCGCTCTCGAACGCGCTCCGCGCGTCCGCGGGCGCGAGGAACGAGACCTGGATGTCGTCCAGCGTGAGCTTTGCGCCCTCGATGGCCCGGACCAGCAGGTAGTGCACGTTGGAGCCGCGGTTGACGGCGACGCGCTTGCCCTTCAGGCCCGCGACGCTGGTGATCGGCGAGTCCTTCGGCACGATGAGCGCCTCGGCCTTCGGGGCCGGAGGGTCGGTGGCGACGTAGACGAAGGGCACGCCGCCCGCCTGCGCGAAGACAGGGGGCGTCTCGCCGACATGACCGATGTCCACGGCGCCGGCGCGCATAGCCTCGAGCAGCGGCGGCCCGGCGTGGAACTCGATCCATTCGGCGCGGGCGCTCTGGGCCTCGAGCGCCTTCTTCAGGCTGTCGGCGCGGTCCTTGAGCAGGTAGGGGGTGCCGATCTTCTGGTAACCGAGCCGGACGACCCCCGCCTCGCGCCTGTCCGGCGCCTGCGCCTGCGCCGGAGCGCCTGCGTCGCCAGCGGGCGCGGCGCCAGGCTCACCGCCGGGGCGATCGCAGCCGAACAGGACGCAAGCCAGCGCAGCGCATCCCAGCAGCCCGGAGCGGATCGTCGTGAAGGGGGTGTGCCTGATCATGGGGGGGGTCGTCTGAGGCCTTCCGACTCGCCGGGGGCGGTACGGGTCGATTCCAGGCACACAGGATCCGGCGAGAAAATCGCACCTGGATGTAAATGCAGCTTCAAGGCAGCCGCCATGCCACGCGGGAGCCCTGTTCTTTCGCGCGGTTGCAGCGATAATTCCCTCGCCGAGCCCGGCGAGCGGTGCTGCTTCAGCTGCACCCGATCAGCAGTTGCTGCTGCTGAAGCAGCAGAATTGCGTCTTTATTGAATTTAATTACGGGGGCGCACCGTTCGAAGCCGCGCGGTGTCGCATCTGTCGAAGCCGCGCGGCGTCGCATGTGCGAGGCCATGGGCGCGGTGGGCGGCGGCGCTCCTGGCGTTGCCGGCGCGCCCTGGACGCCGCCCTCGCCGCGTCGGGCGGGATCGACATCCTGTACAACAACGCCGCGATCATGACCCCCTTCCGCGCGTCGTACGTCGAGACGCCGGCGGAGGACTTCCGGCTGAGCTTCGAGGTGAACGTGATCAGCCCGATCCGGATCACCTACCGGCTGCTCCCGATCATGCTGAAGCGCGGCTGGGGGCGCATCGTCCAGGTGACCTCCGGGATCCAGGACCAGCCCGAGCTGATGGCGTACGCCGCGTCCAAGGCCGCGCTCGACAAGGTCGTGCGCGACACGGTCCCCTTGCTGCGCGGCACCGGCGTGCTGATGAACCTCCTCGACCCGGGCTGGCTGCGGACCGATCTCGGCGGGCCGAAGGCGCCGAACGACGTCGAGTCCGTCCTGCCGGGCGCGCTCGTGCCGGCCCTGATCGACGGCGAGGTCCACGGGGTGTTCTTCCGCGCGCAGGACCACGCGCGCCCCACCGCGCGCTGAAGCGCTCCCGCCGTCCCCACGAGGGGGCGCCGGGCCGGGTCACCGCTGCGGACCCATCATGCTCTCGCCGCCCACGGGGCAAGGCCCGGCGCCGCAGCCGAGGACGCTGAGCGCGAAGCTGACGCGCCGCGGGATCTCGATGGTCGTGACGAACGGCGAGAGGATCGCCGTGCCGTCGGGGCCGCCGGGGCGCTGGGGCGTGATGTGATAGAAGAAGTCGAGGGAGAGCGACGAGGGCAGCGCCTCGGAGGTGTGGCAGCCGTTGCAGGTCTGCCCGCCGAAGGCGTGGCGGATGTTCTCCGGGGTCGGCGTCGGCGTGTTCGAGAAGCCCCACGGCGGCGGGTCGGGCGCGCGCGTGGTGCCGGCCAGGTACGACGCGGGGACGGTCGCGAGCCCGCCGTAAACGTCCGCCCCGCCGTTCGTCATGATCCACGCGGCGAGCTCCTGGATCCGCGCCGAAGGGAACCGGAAGCTCGCGGCGTTGAGGCCGTCGTCCGGCGTCTGGGCGTTGGGCGCCAGCGTCAGGCAGGGGCCGACGAAGTTGCACCGGGCGGGATCGGCCGCGGGGCTCACGGCGAGGCGGAACTCGCGCCATTCCCAGGTGCCGTTGGTCGCCAGCGCGCTCTCGCTCGTGCGCAGGTCGATGAGGGCGCTGCCCAGCGGGTTCTGCGGGGTGCTCGGCACCACCGCCGCCCTCGTGAAGCGGTCGGTGATGTCCTGCAGCGCCACGACGTACGGCGAGCTCGGCAGCGCCGGGTCGGTGTTCGGCGCCGACGGCAGCGGCGTCGCCGCGGAGCTCAGGGCGTGGAACTTCGAGACCCACGCGGCGCGGTCCGGGAGCGCGGCGCTGCTCGGCAGCTCATACTCGAAGATCACCGTCATCTGGGGCCTGTCGGGGGCGACGTCGAGGCCATAGACGAGCCGGCCTTCGCCGCTCCCGGCGGCGTGGAGATCGGCGCGGTTCACGATCGCGAGCAGCTTGAACGGCGCCCTGGCCAGGTCGAGCTTGCAGCTCTGGCCGCCGGCGTCGCAGACCGACGGCCAGAGCGGCGCGGTCCCGCCGGTGAGCGCCGCCGGGTTGCGCGGCGCGACCGCGAAGCCGTTGCTCGACGAGGCGAGGAACTGGTTCAGCCACCCCTGCGCGAACGTCGCTGGATCGACGCCGGGGGGCGTCATCTGCTCCAGCAGGAAGCGGAAGCTCCAGGGGCCGTTCGCGGCGCTGGACGAGCGCCAGTCGTTCACGACCGCCGGGTGCGTGATCACGAGCTCGCGGGCCGGGTCGATCGAGGCGTTGTTCCCGCAGGGCGCGTCGCAGGTGAAGTCCTGGATGCTGCTCGACTCGACCTGCACCGCCGCGCTCGAGGCCGCGAACGTCGCGCCGCTCTTGGCGACGCTGACCGTGTACGCGCCGGCCGGCAGGCCGCGGAAACGGTAGACGCCGTTCGCGTCGGTGAGCGCCGACGCGGCCGTGGGGCCGGTCAGGCTGACGGTGACCCCGCTGACGCCCCAGCCCCCGCCCGCCGCCGTCGGGACGGTGACGCGGCCGGTGATCAGGCTGCTCGGCGCCCCGATCGAGAACGTCTGCTGCGGCCAGTTGACCGTGAGCTCGTACGGCCCCGTCGCCGGATAGCTCACGCCGAAGGTCTGCGACCCTGGCGTCAGCGCGTCGCTCGCCGGCACCTGGAGCGGCGTCGACGGGCTCCGGCCCGTGAAGCGGGACTGGGTCGTTCCCCAGTCGTTCAGCTGGTTCGTCTGGAGGAAGTAGCACGAGTCGGCGTACGACAGGTCGTACGTGTAGCTCAGCTTGAAGATCGAGGGATCCTGCGTCGACTTCAGGCGGTTCGACTCGGACGGGGTGTGTCCGGTCGAGTTGCAGAGGAAATACACGAACGAGTCCGAGTTGATCGTCAATGCCTCCGTGGAGCGCTCGATCCACGCCTCGTCGTCACCGCGGTCGTCGCTGGCCGCCGGATCGGCGCCGACACAGGAGAGCGGCGTGACCAGGAGCGCGGCCAGCGCGGCGGAGCGCCACGCGCCGCTCGGGGACTTGCGGGCCGCGGCGCGCGCGGACCCGATCGAATTCGACCGATTGAAACCCATCGTATACCTTCCTGTCGCGGAGCCCGGCGGAGCGATGCCTGTCCGCTCGGGTCATGCCCGCAGCATGGTTGTGCCTGTCCAGCGCGCGCGGGCGCGCCGGACCGCGGAGGTGTCCCTCGGATCCGTGGAACAACTCCGGTGACTGGAGTCGACACCGGCCGTCGCCTTTCCTCACGCTGGGTGCATCGGGGGCGGTGATGTCCTCTGTCAGCGGCAGGTATTGCATGGAAGGGATCGAGATCGAGCCACGGGAGCAAGATCCCGGCGCGCGCCGGATTGCGCGATGAGGCCGTGCGATGTGCCTTTGCCGCGCAGACTCCGGCCCATCGGGCCAACATGCATGGAGTGAATGGGGCTCATGATGACGATGAGCTGGAGTCTCGAGCGAAGACCGGAGCGAGAGGCGAAGCTGCGCACCGCGGAGCACACGCGGGTGAACGAGGGGCTGCGCTCGCAGAGGGACGAGCGGTCGGGCGTCTGGACGCGACGAATCGCCGCAACGGGTCAGCCGCTGCGTGGGGAGCTGGCCGGGACCCGGGGCGGGCGCAGCGGGCGCGTGGAGGCCATCGCCGTGCGCGAGCGGTCGTAGCGCGACGCGGCGTCCCGCCTGTGCACCGCGCGGTGCTGGCGTATATTGTATCGCGCCGGTGGTGCGTGTGTTGCTACGCTACCGGGAGGTGAACGAGAGCTCGAACGTCGAGGCGGCGACGAGACGTCGTGCGATGGGGGGTGCAGGGCGAGCTTCCCCGGCGCGCACGGCGGTGGCCGACGTGCGTCCACCGCGCTGGGCGCGCTGGGCGGCGCTGCTCCCCGTGCTGGCCTGCGCCTGCTCGCTGCAGGGGTTGTCCCAGGAGTGGGACGCGTCGTCGGCCTCCGGCTCCGGGGGAGGAGCGGGCATGTCCAGCGGCGCTGGCGCGACGGGCGGGGGAGGCGGGAGCGACCGGCGGCAGCAGCCCCGGCACGGTCGACTTCGGCCTCTACGGCTATGCCACGACCGGCGACGGCACCACCGGCGGCAAGGGCGGAGAGGTCGTCTCCGTGAGCTCGCTCGACGCCCTGAGGACGGAGGCGGCGAGATCCGGCGCCGTGATCATCCAGATCACCGGCAAGATCAGCGGCAGCGGCGACGACGTGGACGTCGCCTCCGACAAGACCATCGTGGGGGTCGGGTCGAGCGGGGAGCTGGAAGGGATCGGGCTCAACCTGCGGAGGTCGTCCAACATCATCATCCGCAACCTGAAGATCCACCACGTGCTGGCCAGCAGCGGCAACGGCGACGGCATCCACATGGATGAGAGCCACAACGTGTGGATCGACCACTGCGAGCTCTGGGCCGACTCTCCCGCCGTGAACTCCAACAAGGACAAGTACGACGGCCTCATCGACGCCACCCACGAGTCCTCGGACATCACGATCTCGTGGACCTACCTGCACGATCACTGGAAGGGCATGCTGGTCGGCTCGTCGGACAGCGACGACAGCGATCGCCGCATCACCTTCCATCACAACCACTTCAACAACGTGAACTCCCGCCTGCCGAGCTACCGCGGCGGCAACGGCCACGTCTTCAACAACTACGTCGAGAACGTCCCCACGTCGGGGGTGAACTCGCGGGTCGGCGCCTGCCTGCGGGTCGAGGGCAACCACTTCTTCAAGGTCCAGAACCCCATCACCACGCTGGACAGCGCGGCCGGCGGCACGGATCGCAAGGACAACGTGTTCGAGGAGACCACCGGGACGCAGGCCTCCGGCGAGGACTGCACCTGGACCGCGCCGTACGACTATCCGCTCGACAGCTCGGCCGTGGTCAAGGCCCTCGTCCTGGAGCACGCCGGCGTCGGCAAGACCGATCCTCTCGAGAACCTGCCCTGAGCGAGCGCCCGCTCGCCTGCCGCGCGCCGGCGCGAACGCTCAGAGCACGTCGCTGACGAACACCTCGGACAACCCTCACCTGGTCGGACCCCATGCTGATATCGAACGCCTACAGCCTGTCGCTCCTCTTCGTGGAAGAGCTGCGCGCCGAGAGCGCACGGATCACGGAAGGGCCCCGCCGCCGCCTGCACGAGGAGGCGGGCGGCGGCAGAGATCAGGACTCGGGCTCGTTCCCCCACGGATTGAAGTCGTGCACCCGCCCGGGGGCGGGCTTCTGGCCCTTCGTGAACGCGTCGAGCAGGACGTCCTGAAGGGGCTCTTCCGCCGCGCGCCGGTAGGTCCCGGCGCGCTCCGACCAGGCGATCTGGCGGCGGAAGGTCTCGACCAGCGGGACGGTGGTCCGGAAGCCGAGGTCGCGCGCGGCCTTGCTGTTGTCGAAAGTCGACCCGTACTGATAGATGAACTTGACGCCGACCATGCGGCGAGGGGCGACGTCATAAAGCCAGTCGGTCGGGATCGAGACGACGGGGGACTTGCCGCCGGCGGCCTCTTGCAGCGCGGCGAAGACGCCGCCCCACGTTGTGTGCTCGTCGCTCGTGAGGTGGTAGGCCTGCCCGTAGGCCTTCTCGTTGCCGAGGGCATTGACGAACCCCCGGGCCACATCGGAGACGTGCGCGATGGCCCACGGCGTCGCGCCGTCGTCGTGGACGACGAGCGGGAGGCCGCGCCGGGCGCGGTCGGCCATCGAGTCGTCGAAGTAGAGCGCGCCGAGCGCCGTGTGCCCTTCGCCCGTCGTGAACGACGGCCGCAGGATCGTGGTCATGAGCCCGTTCTGGCCGTTCGCCGCGAGCAGCGCCGACTCGATGCGCGACTTGTTCTGACCGTATTTCGTCACGGGGCGGTGCGGCTCGTCGTCGCGCGCCGGCGAGCGCGTGAGGGGACCGCCGTAGACGCACACCGTCGAGCAGACGACGAGGTGGCCCGCGCGGCCCGAGAACGCCCTGAGCAGCGAGCCGGCGTTCTCCGGGGCGAAGGCGACCATGTCGATCACGGCGTCGAACGTGCGCTGCTGCATCTCGCGCTCGAACTCGTCGTACTTCCAGCGATCACCGACGATGACGTCGACGTCTCCCTCGAACCGCCGCGCCGTCACCCCCCGGTTGAAGAGCGTGACGCGATCGCCCCGCGCGAGGAGCTGCTCCACGATGGCAGTCGAGATGAGCCCGGTCCCGCCGATGATCAGAACTCTCATGAAAGCACCATCGATCGATGGCCCTGGTCCAGGGCAGGCCCCCGCAGGGAAGAGCGGACGGCGTCATGTCTGGAGGGGCTCCGGGATGTCAAGGTCGAACGGGCGCGCGTCGCCGGGGGGGCGCCGCGGCGGCGCGCGCTGCAGGCGCATCCCGATCGGGGCGCGCGGCGGGCGTGGCAGGTGGACGAGGAGCGGCGGCGCGGGCGCGCCGGGGGGACGCTGTCGCGCGCTAGCGGCTCGACGACTTCTGCCCCGCGGGGGCCTCGTCGAGCCAGAGGATGGCGGTCACGCCTCGGGGGTAATAGCGGCTGCCGACGGGCACGCCGCGCTGCATCTGGTCGGAGTAGGCCCAGTAGCCGGAGCCCTCGATCTGCCAGCGGACGTGGGCCTCCTCGTGGCGATCGGGGTCGGGGAGATCGACCCTCAGGATCGCGCGGGCGATGTGCTGGCAGAGGGCGATCTTGCTCGCCCAGGAGTTGTCGCTGCTGCTCGAGAGCTTCCAGCCCCCCTCGGGGAACAGGCACAGGCCGGGCTTGAGCACCGCGTTGAGATGACGGCGGAGCACCCGGATGAGCTCGCCGTGCTCGCCCTCCGCGGTGTTGCCGTCGAGCAAGCCCATCACGTGCGGGTACAGGAGCCCCTCGATCGCGGGGATGATCGCGCTCTTCGAGCCGCTGCCGTCGAGCAGGGCGGGGATGTAGCCCAGCTGCTCGTCGAAGGCCGCCGCGATAGCGCGCGCGCTCTTGTTGCTCGCTGCCCTGGACTCCGCGGCCCGCGGGGCGTCGCCGCAGCGCTCGAGGAGGTGGGCGAGCACCACGTACGAGGCCCACGTCTTGCCGGCCAGGTAGAGGTTGCCGCGCGCGCGCCCGAGGGAGTGGTCGAGCGAGTCGTAGGTCGTGATCTCGGCGCCGGTCCCGCAGCGGCTGCTGTCGAGCGCCATCACGCCGGTCCGCGCGCCGGGCTCCGGCGCGTCGCGGCGGAGCAGGCTCTCGAGCAGCTCGGGGAACAGGGCCCGGTGGCGCTCGAGGAAGGCCTTGTCGCCGGTGCGCGCGACGTACACGCCGGCGCAGCAGATCCAGTTCGTGAGCTGCTCGTACGTCATGTGGCTGAAGCAGCTGGCGTCGAGGTTCGGGCGCTCGTAGCTGGAGTTGCCGGCGGGCGAGAAGTGGTTGCCGACGCCCATGTCGTGGGTGAACGCCACGCCGCCGGGCAGGAGCTCGCCGGGCGCGCCGGGGCGCTTCACCTTGTCTCGGTAGCTGTAGCGGTCGACGTAGAGGTCGAGGACGTCGCGTACGGCCCAGGCCGCGTACCGCAGCTCGAAGAACAGGTGATCGATCGTGAGATCGAAGGTGTTCATCATCTCGTACTCGCCCTCGTTCACGACCCACAGCGGCGCGGGCGGCGAGGCGTCCTCGAGCGCGGTGTCCAGCCACTCGGTCGACCCGAAATAGCCGTGCGTCGCCTGGGCGAGCAGCCACTTCTGGTCGCGGGTGAGCGCGGAGCGCGAGAGCTCCTCGTCCCGCTGCACCGCCTCGCGGACGATCGCCTCGCGGTGGTCGAGCGCGAAGGCGAGGACGTCCTCGAGCTTCTTGAAGTGGCGGGTGTAGGCGTAGCGCGCCTCGATGCCGGTCGTGATCGCGCCGGCGTCGTGGAACCCGAGCGCGATCCAGAGCTCGCGCTTTTCGCCCGGGGGGACCTCGATGACCAGGCCGCCGGTCTTGCCGAGGCGGAACAGCCGATCGGCGCTGCCGTCGAACGCGTTTTCGGGCGCGAAGGCCTGGAAGGCGCGGACGCCGGGCTCGGGGCGGGCGGCGAAGCCCCACTGCCGGGCGTGGGCGACGCCGGCGAGGCGGCCGTCGGTCGTCGACTCGAGGTCGCGCAGGCTCGACGCGTCGAGCGCGAAGAGGCCCTTGATGGGCTCGGTGCCGCCGGTGTTGTCGAGCTCGAGGCGCGCGATGAGCGCCGGGCAGGACCGCTGGGCGACGTCGGCGGGCGCCGCCGTGCGCGGGTCCGGGATCGGGCCGAACGGCGAGAAGATGGCGAGCGTGAGCTTGCCGGCGCGGATCGTGTCGCTCGCCCAGCCGAGCTCGCGGCGGATGTCCTGCTCGCCGAAGACGCGGCGCATGCTCGTGTCGCGCACCAAGGTGACGCCGAAAGGGACCTCCGGGCCGACGGCTGACTCGAAGTAGGGCAGGAGGCAGAGCACCCCGTCGCCCTCGCGGTAGCCGATGTAGAGGTTCGAGTTCCCCGGGCGGCCCACCTGCGAGGCGAAGCCGCCCCGGCGGTCGAAGCTGCCGAGCGTGAAGGAGGCAAAGGCGCCCACCGGCGCGTGCTGGACATTGTAGTTGGAGGAGGAGCTCACGGCGGCAACATACCGTAATCGCGGCGCGAAGCGCTCCCGAGGAACGGCGTGGGGCGCCAACAAAAGCGGGCGTCTGCGCGACGAGCCTCCCCGGGGCCGGCGGCGATCCAGCGGCGACGGTGGCGGGCGGCGGTGGCGGACGGCGTGGAAGAGGGGGGACTACGGTAGCGGCCGCCGGGGCGAGGGCGGCCGCCGGCAGCGGCCGCCGGGGGAGAGCGAGGACGGGAAGGGTCAGTACGGCGTGTAGCAGACCTCGATCCGGGGGCGCTGGCTTGCGGCGTGGTGCTCGCTGGAGCGGAACGCGGTGCGCGCGCCGGCGTTCTCCTCCAGAAGGACGCCGTGGTTGAGATGGGCGCCGTCCACCCAGGCCTGGACGAGGGCGGTCAGGTCCATGGCGCTGGTGCTGTACGGGGCGCCGGCCGCCGTCCCCTCGACGACCTCGTACAGCGAGGAAGTCGCGCTGGACGGGCGGTAGGCAACCAGGATCGCAGACGTCGCCGACGCCGTTGTTGTCGATGTCGCTCTGGTCGGCGTTGGGCGCGCTCGGCACCCCGTGTCGATGTGCGTCCCGCCCACGAACAGCGCGAATCCGCCATCGTCACCGCTGTTCGCATGGCTTATCGTGAACGTGACTGCGCTCGGCGCTCCATACGCGGGCTTCCAACACAGCAGAGGCGCGTGAGTAGCATGTGAGTCCCGCGTGAGCCGGGTATGGAGAGCGCCGACGGTGTGGTCTGCGCGGCGCCGCTGCGCTCCCTCACAACGCACAACATGGCGCCCAGCGATCCCGTCGTGGACTGATGTATAAGGTCTCAACAGGCCCTGCCGGGCCCGCGATGTCCCTCCCGGCTGGGCGCCGCTCGCTCGAACAGCACGGAATCTGGGGGAAGAACTTGTCATGTTGACCTTCGCGACCCTTTGTGCTCAGAGCCGCGCGCTCTCACGGATGGCCTTCGATCGAAGGTACCCTCACGCCTGGCTGCTCCGGGAGCTCGGCACTGACGACCAGCCTCCCCCGTCGTTCAAGACCGTCTTCGCCGGCACCTCGCCCGGATCGAGCAGCCAACCGGCGCTGTGCCGTCACCGGATCTCGTCGGGGATGACCGTCGTCTCCCACGGCTGCGAGCTCCTGGCGGTGACGAAGCGCCCGGAGAGCCCCTGGCAGGATCGCATCCTCATCGGGCGCGCGCTGAACAGCGATATAGTGCTCCGCGATCAGTCCGTCTCGAAGGTCCACGCGCACATCTCGGTCCTCGTCGCGGACACCCCGATGCTCCACGCGAGGAAGAGCACCAACGGCACATTCCTGAACGACCGGCTCCTCTCCCCGGCCGGGGACGGCGTGCCCCTCCGCAGCGGCGACATCCTCCAGTTCGGCAACGTCGTCTGCGAGTTCATCCTGAACGCCGATCTCTACCGGCTCATCACCCGCTGACGCGGGCGCTCCCGCGGGCTCGTTCGCTCGCCTCCGGTCGCGCGTTCGGCCGCCTTCCGCCGCCGCGATCAGCGCCGCGCCGGGTGGGGCGCGCGGAACACCACCTCCACCGGGCCCGCGTGCGTCTCCACCACGTAGCTCGCCTCGACCGGCGCGCCGCCGCGGAAGGCCTTCGCGATCTCCTTGCGCCGCTTCATCAGCTCGACAAGGCCGAGCGCGAGCGCCTCGGAGGCGGTGAGCTCCTTCGGCGTCGGCTTGCGGCCGATGAGGTCCTCGTCGACCATCGCGAGCATGGGATACGCGTCCGGCCCGGCCAGCTCCCAGCGCTGCTCGTCGACCTCGGCGCGCAGCGCGGGGTGCAGGTCGCCGGCGCGGTCGAAGCTCAGCGAGAAGAAGCTCGCCGGCAGCGAGGCGGGCGGCGCGTCCGGGAGCTTCGCGGTCTCGGCGAGGTAGAGCTCGAACCCTTGCGCGCTCTCGAAGAGGAGCACGCCGTGGCTCTGGCCGGCCTGCCCGACGACGCACAGCGCGAGGTCGCGCGCGCCGAGCGACGGGATCGACAGCGCCATGATGTCCGCGTCGCTGGGCACCGCCTTCCAGGGCGTCGCGCGGTAGAGCGCGGCCGCCGCGCGGAAGAACGACGCCATCGCGGGCGCCTCGATGCCGCCCCCGAGGAAGCTCGGCGTCAGCCGGCCGTCCCGCGCGCCGAGGTGCTCCTCCAGGTCCTCGGCCACGACGTCGATCTCCGGCGTCGGCGCGACGCGGACCTCGATCTCCGGGCCGAGCCGCGCGCGCAGGGCGTCCGCGAGCGCGGGCGAGGCCACGCGCACGCGCGCGGGCAGGCGCGGCTCGCCCTCCAGCGGGTCGCGGGCGGCGGCCTCGAAGGTGTCGACCGCGCCCGCCACGACGTCGCCGGGGCGCTGCGCGGCGCAGTTCAGGACGAAGCCGCGCTCGGTCATCCAGACGACCGCCTCGGGACGGTACGCCTCGTCGCCCTCGTGCACGAACGCGCGCAGGGAGAAGAAGCCGCCGATCCACGCCTCGTCCCGGCGGGGCAGGGAGGGCGCGCCCTTCTTCGCGCTCTTCTTTGAGCTCTTCTTCGCGCTGCTCTTGGACCGCTTCTTCTTCGGGGCTGGTACGGAGGACATCAGGGCACCTGTTCGCGGGAGCGCGCCAGCCGGTACGCTCGATGGCCCGGGAGCGAGGGGGCGAGACCGGAAGCGGACGCGCAACGCTAGCGCAAAGGCCACGTGGGTCGAAGCCGAAGCCGGCGCGGCGGCGCGGCGGCGCGGCGGCGCGGCGGCGCCGCGCGATCGCCGCCGCGGGAGGAGCGATGTCCCTGGCGGCCGGGCGTGTCAGGCGGGCCGGGCGTCCTCCGCGGCGCCCGGCCGCGGGGTGGTGAGCGTGTCCGCGGGCGGCTCGTCGGGCGCCTTCACGAAGGGCATCGGCGGGGGGGCGGCGCTCGGCGTGCGGGCGCTCCGCTCCCGCCGCTGGAGCGACGGCGCGATGAGCTCGGCGTCGCCCTCGTCCCAGCGCAGGTAGGTCACCGCGCGCCGCGTCTGCTCGTACGCGCGCACGAACAGCGCGACGGCGCGCGCGCGGCGGTCGGCCGCGTCGGAGGCCGCCGCGTCCGGACCGTGCTCGCGCACGCCGAGCGCCGCGAGGAGCTTCGGCCCGAGCTCGCCGGCGCGCCTCACCTCGTCCTCGGTGGCCTCCGTCCTCCCCGCGATCTCCGGCCAGTTGTGGTTGAACAGCGCTGACAGCGCGACGAGGTCGTTCGCGCTGTCGACGTGGCCCTCGCCGGCGCGGATGTCGTCGACCGCGTCGGGGTCGAGCAGCCCGCGCCGGGCGAGATCGTCGGCGTCCGCGAGGAGCTTCGCGCGCAGCGCGAGCGCCTCGTCGAGCAGGGGCTTCACCGCGTGGCCCGCGCCCGACTCGGGCAGGGCGATGAGGTGCGCGTACCAGGCCGCGAGCGCGTACAGCTCCAGTTTGTCGAGCAGCGCGACCTTGTGCTCGGGCAGCTGCTTGACGATGGCCGGGCGCAGCGCCGCGAGGCCCGGCAGCGCGCCGAGCACGAGCGCGACGGCGCGCGGGAGGTCGATGTTGATCGGCGCGAGCGCGGCCGCGCTCAGCTCGCTCAGCTCGGGCGCGATCCGGTTGAACGCGGCGGCCGCCCGGGGGGGCGCCGCGGGCTTCCTCGGCGAAGTCTTCCTGGGTGGGGCGATGGACTTGAGCATGAGGGCACGACCTCTTTTCCCGGTTCCCCCGCGGCGAGCAACGCGCGCAGAGAATAAATGGGAGTCGCCGGACAGCAAACCGTCCTCGCGCGCGACGTGAGGCGCTGATGTGGGTGGGCGCGGCCCGCGCTCCGCCGCCCTCGGCCCCGCTCGCGCGGCGGGCGTGGAAGGGCGAGGCGATGCGCGCCCGGCGCGGAGGGAGCCAGAGCGCCTTTCGCCTGGCGCTCCTCGCGGTGCCCTGTTATCGGTCGTCGCGGTCCAGCGCAGGGACCTCGCGCAGGTGCTGCTCGCCGACCGTCCAGGGGACTCGATGCCTGAAGAGATCAGCAGAAGGTCCCGCCGCTCATCGGGCAGCACGGGGGGCGGCGCGGGGCGCGCGGCGCGCAGGGGCCCCGGCCGCGCCGCGCTCGGGCTCGTCCTGGCGCTGGCCGCGTCGGCGCCCGCGATCAAGGCCTGGGCCGAGCCGACGATCGCGGAGCGCGCGCGGGCCGACGCGCTGCGCCGCGAGGCGCAGGAGCTCGTGACGGTCGGCCGTCCCGAGGCGGCCTGTCCGAAGCTCGAGGAGAGCGACCGGCTGAGCCCGTCGGCCGCGACGAAGCTCGAGCTCGCGAGGTGCCGCGAGGGCACGGGGCGCCTCGCGAGCGCGTGGGCCCTCTACAGCGAGGTAGGCGCGGCGGAGGGGGCGGGCGTCGACGCGAAGCAGGGGGCGGAGGCGCGCGAGCGCGCGGCGGCGCTGGAGCAGCGGCTCCCGAGGCTCGCGATCGTCCTGTCCGGCGAGGTGAAGGCGCTGCCGGGGCTCGAGGTGAGGCTCGACGGCGTGGCGGCGCGGGGCATCGGCGAGGCCCGCCCCGTCGAGCCGGGGAAGCACAAGGTGACCGCGACCGCGCCCGGCAGGGAGGCCTTCACGCGCGAGGTGGAGGTGAGCCAGCCACGGCAGCTCGCCGAGGTCCACGTCACGGCGCTCGAGCCCCACGCGGCGGCGCCGGACCCCACGCATGCCGCCGGCGACGTAGCGTGGCGCAGGCCGGAGCCTCCTGGCGTGAGGCCCGATCCGATCCACCGGAACCTGATGTGGGTGACGGGCGGGCTCACGCTGGCGGGCATCGCGCTCGGCAGCACGTTCGGGGGCCTTGCGCTCTCCACGTGGAGCGAGGTCGACGACGCCGCCAGGACGGCGTGCAGCGATCCGGCGCGTTACCGGGACTGCGCGCAGCCGGTGCCCAACCTGTCCCGCAGGGCGGCGTCGTACGCGACCGTCTCCGATTTCTCCTTCATCGCCGCGGGCGCGGCGCTCGCCGGGACGGCCGTCCTGTGGTGGACGCTGCCCCCGGACGGCCCGCGCGCGAGCGCTCGCGTGCAGATCGTGCCGGGCGTCCTCGGCGGCGCCGTTGTCGGGGTGTTCTGATGACGATGAGCCTCGAACGGCGCGTCCGGCGCTGGCTGGCGAGCGCCCTTGTCGCGGCGAGCGCCGCGGGCTGCGCGGAGATCGCAGGCATCCAGATCATCAACGAGGAGGAAGGCGTCGGCGGCGGCACGACGGCCAGCGAGCCCGGCTACACGTGCCAGTGGGCGATGCCGTTCGGCGACGCCGACACAGCGCTCGGCGGGATCGCGGCCGACCGGGATGGCACGTTGTGGCTGGCAGGCGGCTTCAAGGGCAACCTCTCCGTCGCGGGCGGCGCGGTGCTCCGGGCTGGGGGCACGGGCCAGGACGTGTTCGTGGCGCACCTCGAGCGGGACGGGAACCACCTCTGGAGCGAGCGCTTCGGGAACGCGGAAAACGACGCCGCGACGCACGCCCATCAGGCGACCTCGATCGCCCTCGGGGACGACAGCGTCTACGTGGCGGGCGATTTCACTGGCACCCTGGCGTTCGGCGCGGACTGCGGGCTGCCCGAGGGCGGGGGGGACCGCGAAGCGTTCGTGGCGCGGATCGACAAGAGCGATCCTGGCGGGGTCGCGACGTGCGTGACGCACGGGTCGAGCGGCCCTGACGAGGCGAAGGCGATCGCCGCGGTGGGCGACCGCGTCGTCCTTTTGACGTCGCTCAAGGAAGGGGCGGACATGGGGTTCTCCAGCTACGGAGGACAGACCCTCTCGGACCCGTGCAGCGGCGTCTTCTCGGGCCTCGAGGGGGCGCGCTACCGGCCCCGCGCGCTGCGCGTGTCGTCCGGCGAGGTCTTCGTGGCCTCCGACTTCGAGGGCCGCGTGAACCTCGGTTTTCCCGGCGCCGAGCGCGCGCTGCCGCCCAGCGGCGAGGCCGCTGAGGGCGTCGACGCCTTTCTCGCCTCGTTCCCGGCGGACTGGATCTGCAATCCACCAGGGTCCGGGGGCGCGGGCCTCTGGTTCCGGCACTACTCCGCTCTTCCGGGCGATCAGCGCACCAGCGCCGTCGCGGTGCACGAGGCCGGCGTCGTCCTGGCCGGCTCGTTCGCGGGCGAGATCAACCTCCCCGGCGAGCCCGACGCCGGGCTCGTCTCCACCGACGAGGACGGCTTCATCGCGTACCTCGACCGGCGCGGCGTCTCCAGGTGGACCAAGCAGCTCGGGGGCAGCATGGCCCAGTCAGCGCAGGTGGTCGGGATCGACGGGTCCGAGAAGATCGTCCTGGCTGGACATTTCCAGCGGCAGATGAAGACCGGTGACAGCGAGGTCAGCGGCGATGCCGGCGAGGGCGACATCTTCCTCGCGCGGCTCAGCGCCACGAACGGCGACGTAGAGTGGCTCGGCGCGATCGGCGGCCTTGAGCTCCAGCAGATCCAGGCGCTCGCCGTCTCCGGGACGGACGTCTTCCTCGCGGGCACCTCGGCTGCCGACTTCAGGCTCCTGAACTGCGACGTCGAGGCCGCGGGCGGTCAGCTGTTCGTGGCGAAGCTCTCGGTCTCCTCGCGCTGAGGGCCGGCCGGAGGGGGCGCGCAGCGGCGCTCGCCGCCGCGCGGCGCGCGCGAGAGGAGCGCCCGCGCGCAGGGCGCGATGACCTGCGCGAGCGCGCGCTCCCGGATCTCGCGCCGCTGCTGCGCCGAGAGCACGCCGAAGCCGAGCAGCGGGCCGCCGGGGCCTTCCTCGCTCGGGGCGGCGGGCTCCCGGCGCGCGGCGGCGAGCTCCTCGATCACGGCGCTCCGGAGGGAGGGGTCGCGCTCGACGGCCCAGGCGGCGAACCGGAAGGCCAGCTCGGCGTGCCGCGTCTCGTCCTCGGCGATCTTCTCGAGCGCGCGCCGGATCGCGGGATCGGTCGCGTGGAGGGCGGCTTCTGCCGCCTCGATCGCGGCGACTGTCTCGCCGATGCACCCTTCGCGGAGGGTCGTCACCAGGATCTCGCGGGCGCCTTCGCCGCCGAGGGCGCCGTCGATGGCGAGGGGCCCTGGGCCGACGCCGCGGCCGGCGAACGCGCTCGCGAGCTCGAAGCACATGCGCGCGTGCTCGGCCTCGTCGCCCATGGCCGCCTGCGCCGCGAAGACGAGCTCCGGCGGCGCGCCGAGCGAGAGCAGCTGCAGCGCGAAGCGCGCGAACGCGGCGATCGACGCGTGCTCGAGGAGGGCGGCGCGGGTCCAGTGCGCGGCGAGCGCCGCCTGCTGCTCGGCCGAGAGCTCCTCCCGGCGGGGCGGCGTCCCTGGCGCGGCGGCCCGCCAGTCGTCGCGCTCGGCGGGCTCGGCGGTGCGCACGGCGCCGTCCACGAGGAACGGCCGGCCGATCACGCAGATCTGCTCCGTGCAGGTGTGGCGCCTGGCCTCGAGCGAGCACTGCTCGTCCCCGGCGCAGTCGCTGTCGCTGGCGCACTCGTCCTCCGGCGTCTGGCAGGCGAAGCCGGTCCCGCCGCAACCGGGGTTGAGGACGTAGCTGGAGCAGAGCAGGCTGCCGCAGTCGTCGTCGCTGGTGCACTGCGCGAGCACGCACTCCCCGACCGGATCGCCGCAGAGGCAGATCTGCCCCGCGCCGCAGTCGGCGTCGGTGGTGCACCCGTAATGGCAGAAGCACCCCGGCAAGATCTCTCCCCCCGTGGCGGAGTTGCAGTAGCCGTGCGGGTGCTCGGTGCAGTCGGCGTCGGTGGTGCAGCTCCCGGTGGCGCCGCTCGGGTCCGCGCACGCCTTCGCGCGCGGGAGCGCGCTGGGACACTCGATGACCGCCGCGCGGTGCATCCAGCCGTCGGCGCAGCGCACGTACCCGGTGTCCTTGCCCGCGACGACGATGCGCTCGGGATCTTCGCATTCGAACGGAAACCCATCGGGCGGCGCGCTTCCCGTGCTCCCGCCTGTGCCCTCGGCCGCGCTTCCGCCCGCGCCCGCCG
Organism: Sorangium sp. So ce1128; assembly: GCA_051717205.1. Classification (GTDB taxonomy): domain Bacteria; phylum Myxococcota_A; class Polyangia; order Polyangiales; family Polyangiaceae; genus Sorangium. The sequence goes on along the minus strand of CP181432.1, from coordinate 9,187,829 downwards.
TCGAGCTTCCGCCCGTGCCCTCGGCCGCGCTTCCGCCGGAGCCTTCGGCCGAGCTTCCGCCGGAGCCGCCGCCGGTGACGCCGCCATCGCAGCCCAAGGCCGGCGCGAGCGCCAGCACCGAGAGCAATCTTGCACCCCAGGAGTCGATCGAGACGAGCAAGCGCATGGAGTTTCCCTCTTGCGAGGAGCGTACCCGGGTTCGGCGCCGCCGTCGCCGGTGTTGCGAGCACCCCGGGCACGCGGGGCGCACGCGCGCGAACGAGGCCGGTCCATCTCTGAGGCTCGGGTGATGTGCTCCCGGGTTCGTCGGCCTCGTCTGCGAGCCTCGCCGGTCAGGGCGAATCGACCGGGCGCCGGTCGGCCTCTCGGCTCGAGAAGGGAGCTTCTCGGAGCGCGCGGCCGGGAGGAGCAGGTGATCATCGAGGGCTGAGCATCCCCTCATTTACAGCCATCTACAGCCATCTTCAGCGGGGAAATTGAACAGGGAGGCGGGGAGACAGGGAGTATTTGAAGATTTCCCTCCCCGTCTCCCCGCCTCCCTGTGAATTTTCCGAAGAATTTGAGGGGATGCCTCAGCATCGAGGGCGGTCGATGCGGCGGCATTGAAGGGTGACTGAATGAATGCTGCACAGCTGCGGAGCATCAGAGCCGGCATGACCAGAACTTCTGGATCTGTCGTTTCGCCTTTCGTGTTTTCGAGGTGCCTCTCGGTCCCCGTCGTTCTCTCGTTTCTCCTCGCCGCCGTCGCGTGCGAGCCCGTCGAGAGCGGCGGCGGAGGCGACATCTTCGTCGTGGGGAGCGGTATCTCCAGGCTCGACGCGACCGCAGCGGTGCTCTGGACGCGCCCCCTCGGGGTTCCCGTGAGCGATCTCATCATCTCCCCGCTCGGCGCGATCGCGATCTCCGGCGCCGCGACCGCGCCGCTGGACTTCGGGGCCGGGCCGATCGCCCACGCCGGCGGGTCCGACGCCTTCGTGGCGGCATTCATCGATCCCTAGACAGGCCGGCCCGGCGGGCTGAGCCACAAAGCACGGCGCCCGGGCGCTCGCCCGCGGGAGGTTCCAGCGAGGCGCCCGGCGCGGGCGGAACGCGCCGCGCCACGGCAGGAAGCGCCGGCGCCGCCGCGGACGTGCAACGCTGCGCGCGCAGCTGTGGAACTACACCGAAAAATGCCGTAAAAGGGCCTGAGTAGGCTGGCCCTTCGATTTTCTGTTTACGTCCATAGCGGATAGAGTATCGAGGCGCCTCGCTGCTCGTATCTCCCTGCACCTTCCGGGAGCAGGCACGACGCCGCGGCAACACTGGAGCGCACTGAATGAGGTTCCGTTCCTCGCTCTCTGCGAGCGAGCCCGAATCGAGTCACCCCGTTCTCATCGATTCCCCGGAGGGGCAGGCAGGCGAGCGCGCTCCGGCGCGCCGCGCGCGGGCCGCGGCGGGGCATGCTGCGCCCGGCGCGACCGAGCTCTACTTCCGGGCGCTGGCCGGAAGCCAGCCGCTGACGCGCGAGGGCGAGGTAGCGATCGGCCGCCGCATCGAGGCCGGCGCGCTCGCGTGCTTCGAGGCCTGGGTCCGCTCGCCCATCGCCCTGCGCGAGCTCGCCTGGACGGCGGAGGACGTCCAGCTGGGGGCGCTCAGCATCCGGGACCTGCTGTGCGAGACCGACGCGGCCGACGTCGAGGCGGACGTCTGCTCGAAGCGGCTCGCGTCGCTGCTCGAGCTCGCGCGCTCGCTCTTCGCCCGTCAGGGCGCCGACGACGGCGCGGAGATCGCCCTGGCGGGCCTCGCCGCGGGCCTCGCCGAGCTGCGCCTCGATCCGGCGTTCGAGGAGCGCATCGAGCGGAGCCTGCGCACGGCGGCGGCCGAGGCGAAGGGCGCGGAGCGCGCGCCGATCGAGGCCACGATCGCGGCGATCGCCCGGGGGCGGCGCGCCGTCGCCCAGGCCAAGTCCGAGCTCGTCCAGGCGAACCTCCGCCTCGCGGTCGCCATCGCGCGGGAGCACCAGCGCTTCGGCGTACCGCTGCTCGACCTCGTGCAGGAGGGGAACCTCGGCCTGATCCGCGCGGCCGACAAGTTCGAGTACCGCCGCGGCCACCGCTTCGGCACGTATGCCGCGTGGTGGATCAAGCAGGCCATCAAGCGGGCGATCCTCAACCAGGGCAAGGCCGTCCGCATGCCGGTCCACCTCACCGCGATCCGGAGCCAGGTGGTGCGCGCCCGGCGGGACCTGGTGCAGGAGCGCGGGCGCGAGCCCTCGGTCGAGGACATCGCGGAGCGCAGCGGCCTCTCCGTGGAGAAGGTGCGCATGATCGGCGAGCTCGCGCTCGATCCGCTCAGCCTCGACGCCCCCATCGGCGAGGAAGGGGACACGCGGTACGGCGATCTGCTGGCCGGCGAGGAGCCCACGCCCGCCGACATGCTGGCCCGGCGCCGCCTGATCGAGCAGACGCGCGAGCTCCTCGACTCGCTCCAGCCGCGCGAGCGCGAGCTCTTGCGGCGCCGCTTCGGCCTCGACGGCAACGAGGATGAGACGCTCGAGGAGATCGGCCAGTCCTTCTCGCTGACGCGCGAGCGCATCCGCCAGATCGAGGCGAAGCTGCTCGAGAAGCTCCGGACGCGCTCGCGGCAGCGCGAGCTCGGGTCGTACCTCGAAGGGTGACGGCGCGGCCGGGGCCGCGCGGCCTCAGCCCGCTGCGCGCCGCGCGGCCGAGGCTCGAGCGCGGCGCGGCGCGGCGCGGCGCCGCCGCTCAGTAGAAGGCCCACCCCGCGACGGCGCTCGCGCGCAGCGCGTCGTCGCCCGCGAACCACACATCGCCGCGGAGGATGAGCGTCACCATGGGCGCGAAGTCCCTGCAGCAGGACCCGAGGTGCACGCCGAGCTCCGGCGAGATCGACGGGCGCACAACGGGCCAGAACTCCATCGAGGAGCGCGAGCACCAGGATCCCGGCGAGCGCGTCGTCGAGGCCCAGGAGCGGCGGTGGATCCGCGCGCGCGGCGCGGGGCGCGATGGCGAGGATCGCCGCGGCGGTGAGGCCAGCGGCGCGGCGGGCGAGGGGGCGGGCGCGCACCGCGCGAAGGTAGCGCGCCGCGGCCCCTCGCTTGACAGCCCCGGCAGGCGCGCTACTTTGACCGCGTGACGGTTGACCAATTTAGAATTTTGGTCAAACATCACGGACGATGAGTGACGGAGCGTGAGCTTGACGGACGGCGAGATCTCGAAGCAGCGGCAGCGGGCCGAGCGGATCCTGGATGCGGCGGCGGAGCTGGTGCTCCGCTGGGGGTACAAGCGCGTGACCATCGATGAGGTCGCCAAGCGGGCCGGTATCGGCAAGGGCACCATCTACCTGCACTGGAAGACGCGCGAGGCGCTCTTCCTCGCGGTGCTCGCGCGCGACTCCGTGAAGATGTTCGACAGGTTCACCGAGGCGGTGCGCGAGGATCCGGCGGAGATCCTGCTGCACCGCATGCTGCGGAGGACGCTCCTCGTGCTGAAGGAGCTCCCGCTGCTGCAAGCGATGTTCACGCGGGACACGGAGGTGCTCGGCAGCCTCGCGACCGACAGCACGGCGCGGCCGCTCCAGGGCCGGAAGCTCGCTTCCTTCCGCGAGTACTTCGCGCTCCTGCGGTCGCACGGCCTGCTGCGCACCGACATGGCAGCAGACGATCAGCTGTATGCGATCAACGCCCTCGTGTTCGGGTTCCACCTGCTCGATCCGCTGCTGGTGGCCGAGGAGCGGCGGTCTTTGGACGAGCGGGCCGAGATCCTCGCCGCGATGGTGCGCAGCGCCTTCGAGCCTGCCGAGCCCCCCGATCCCGGGGCCCTGCGCGCGCTCGCGCCCAGGATCATCGACGAGTTCGTGCGGCTACGCGCTTATTACGTGCAGTTCACACAAGGGAATTCCACCTCGACGCGGGAGAGCCCCGAGGAGTGATCCGATATGAGCATGACCGACGTTATCGCGCATCCGAGCCAGCCCACCCTGGACCCCTTCCTGGCCTGGCTACGCCAGGCGCGGGAGTCCTGTCCTGTCGTGTATGACGAGACGCAGCGCACCTGGCAGCTCTTCGGCCACGCGGACGTCCTCCGCGTGCTGTCCGACCCGGCGACGTTCTCCTCGGACATGTCGAAGTTCCTCCCGCCGCAGGCCGACTTCGAGCTGTTCTCCAGGGGCAATTTCGCCCGGCTGGACCCGCCGAAGCACCGGAAGCTCCGCGATCTGGTCAGCCAGGCGTTCACGCCGCGCGTCGTGTCCGGGCTCGCGCCGCGGATCGCGACGATCACGAGCGAATTGCTCGGCAGCGTCGGCGACGCCGAGCGCTTCGATCTGGTCGGCGACCTGGCCTATCCGCTGCCGGTGATCGTCATCGCCGAGCTGCTCGGCATCCCGGTCGCGGACAGGGAGTCGTTCCGGAGGTGGGCCGACACGCTCCTGTCGAGGAACGGTGAGGAGTCGCGCACCCTGCCAGACCAGGCCGCCATGGACCGCATGGGCCCGATCCTGCGGGAGATGAACGAGTACCTGCTGGCGCACATCAAGCAGCGCCGCGCCCGGCCCACCGACGATCTGATCAGCAAGCTTGTGCGCGCGGAGGTCGACGGGCACACCCTCGATGACGAGGAGATCGTGGGTTTCGTCGGCCTGCTGTTGATCGCCGGCCACATCACGACGACCGCGCTCCTCGGCAACGCGATCCTCTGTCTCGACGAGCACCCCGACGCCGCGGCCGAGCTCCGGGCCGACCCGACAGGGCTCCCCGCGGCGATCGAGGAGGTGCTCCGCTACCGCCCGCCGTTCCCCCGGCTCGCCCGGCGGACCACGGCCGAGGTGGAGCTCGGCGGCAAGCAGATCCCCGCGGATCAGCTGGTCATGCTGTGGATCATCTCGGCCAACCGGGACGGCGCGCACTTCGAGGATCCGGACCGGTTCGATATCCACCGCAAGCCCAACCAGCACCTGAGCTTCGGGTACAGCATCCATTTCTGCCTCGGCGCGCCGCTGGCCAGGCTCGAGGCGAAGATCGCGCTGGAGATCCTGCTCGAGCGGTACCGGACGATCGCGGTGGCCCGCGACGCAGACTGCGAGTTCTTCAGCCCGTGGGCCATGATAAGCGCCAAGCGGCTCCCCGTGGACGTCCAGATCGCCCAGCGCGGGACCAAGGGTGAAGCGCTCCGCGGCGTGGCCTCGGCGTAGCGCCGCGGTTGCAGGGTAGCGCCGCGGTTGCAGGCGCCGCAGCCCGGTCAGCCGGCGGGCGACGCCAGGCCCGGGCCTCGCTGCGCCGCGAGCCGAGGCCGGGCGCGCTGCTGGACGCGGATCGCGGCCTCGAGGCCCGCCCGCAGGTTCCTGAAGGTCTCGACGGCCGACCAGTCGAGTCCGAGCATCGTGAGCGACCGCGCCATCGCCGGGGGAATGCCCACGAGCGAGCACGACGCGCCGAGCAGCCGGGCTGCCCGGACGGTCTTCAGCAGATAGCCCGAGACGCTCTCGTCCACCATCGACACGCCGGTCACGTCGAGGATCACGCGGTCTGACGCGGTCTCCACGACGCTGCCGAGCAGGCTGTCCAGGATCTGCGATGACCGCCGGCGATCGATGCCGCCGACGAGCGGGAGCACCAGCACCCCTTCCCAGACCTGGATCACCGGCGTGGACAGCTCGAGCAGCGCGCGCTCCTGCTCCTCGACGAGCTGGATCTTCCTCTGCAGCTCCTCGGTGCGCGCGAGGACCGCGCGCTCGGCTTGCCGCTTGCTCTCGCAGAGCGCGCGCTCGGCCTGCTTCTGGGGCGTCACGTCGCGCAGCTCGACGAGGATCAGCGCCTCACCCGCGGCGCTCACCCTGCGCGCGAGCACCTCGAGGTCGAGCGGGCGGCCGCCGGCGCGCGGGGCGCGGCAGGCGAGCCGCTTGCGTGCGCCGCCGAGCACGTCCGGCCACGCCTGTCCGAGCGGCTCGAGCGGGTGGCCGCTCGCCAGCGCCCCTCTGCCCATCGCGAGCGCCTCCGGCCCGGCGGGGGCTTCCCCGAGCAGCTCCTCCACCCGCACGTTTGCGAACGCCAGCTCGCCCGCCGGATCGTAGACGAGGACGCCGTCGCGGATCTCGTCGATCACGCCCAGCAAGGCCGCGAGCGCCGCGCTTCCCCGCGACATGTCGCGCGTCGTCACGCGGATGCCTCGCCCGCGGGCGCCCCGGTCACGACCGCGCGGCCCCGGCCCTGCGCAGCCAGGCCACCGCCGCCTCCTCGGAGAAGAACGCGCCGATGTGCGCGTCGTCCTCCGCGAACCGGCTGGCGGCGAACTCGTGGTGCTCCAGGACGTCCTCCTCGCCCGCCGCGGCCTCCGCCGGCAGGAGCGTCGCCACCCGCTGCAGCCCCGCCGCGTAGGCCTTCGGCATGATCTCGTCGCGCTGCCAGTCGTTGATGCCGTCCCAGCTCGCCTTGCAGTCGCGGATGTCGATGAGGCACAGCGGACCCCCGCACTCCAGGAAGACATCGTAGAAGTGGCCCCCGATGATCTCCTTCATCTCCTCGTTGAGGGGCGTGCCATACCAGCGCGCGACGAAGATCCCGGGGATGCGGCCCGGCTTCTCGATGCGATGGATGCGCTCGCCGAGGATGTTGAAGGTCTCGACGACATCGCCGTCCTGCACGACGCGGATGCCCGTCCGGGTCTCCGTGGTGTTCTTGAGGATCCTGGTCATGAGATCTCCCCCCGCCCCCCGCTGCCCAGCTGCCCCCGAGCGCCACGGGGAGCGCCGACGCCTATTGTTAGAGCGAGCCGGCTGCCCATCGCAAGCTTCTTCGGGGCCGCGACGCTGGGCCTCGAGCGCGGCGCGCGGCCCGGGCGACCACCGCGCGTGACCGACGGTGTGCTGGCTTGCTCCGGCTGCCCACCGCCGAGCGCTCTCACGCGAGTTGCACGTCGGAGCGGTCCGGTCGCGGCGCGATCGAGCTCATGAGCGCCCGTGAGCACAGCAATGCTCATGAACGCCTGGATTCTCTCTTTGCGTCGAACGAGCTGAGCGGCACCGTGCATGCCTCGTTCGGGATGACCATCTCATGCTCATCAGCGCTCGCGATCGTGTGACTCCCTCGCTGGCGGGGCGCGCTCGAGGAGGTCGAGGGGCCGAGACCACACGTCGCACGTATTCCCTACATGCGTCCCGCGCGGCGCTCGCGTGGATCGCGGCGCGAGCGGATCGAGGGCGGTGTTAGGCTCGAGATCCGCGTTTCCGTCCGGGAACGATGGATGGAGGGCAGCCAGAGATGAAGATTTCGGACTACGCTGAGTGCGACGCGACGGGTCTGGCGCAGCTCATCGCGGCGCGCGAGGTGTCGGCGGCCGAGGTGCAGCGGGCGGCGCGCGCGGCCATCGAGCAGGTCAACCCCGCGCTGAACGCGCTTGTCGGCGACCTCCTCGACGAGCCGCTCGCCTGCGATGCCGACGGCCCTTTCCGGGGCGTGCCGTTCGCGATCAAGGATCTTGCCATCCACGCCGAGGGCGTGCCCACGCGCCTCGGGAGCCGTCTGACCGGGCGAGGGCTCCCCTTCCCGCACGACACGGAGCTGATGGCCCGCTTCAGGCGGGCGGGGCTCGCGGTGCTGGGGCGGACGGCGACCCCGGAGTTCGGCTTCAACGCCTCGACGGAATCGGTCGCCAACGGCCCGACCCGCAACCCGTGGGACCTGGCCCGCACGCCGGGCGGATCGAGCGGCGGCTCGGCGGCGCTCGTCGCGGCGCGCGCGCTGCCGGCGGCGCACGCGAACGACGGGGGAGGCTCGATCCGCATCCCCGCGGGCTGGTGCGGGCTTGTCGGGCTCAAGCCGACGCGAGGCCGCACGCCGCCTGGGCCGGACTTCGACGAGATGCTCGGCGGCCTTGCCATCGAGTTCGCCGTGACGCGCACGGTGCGCGACGCCGCGGCGCTGCTCGACGCGGTGCACGGCGCGGGCGTGGGGGACAAATACGAGATCAGGCCCCCGGGCCGGCCCTATGCCGAGGAGGTAGGCGCGCCGCCAGGCCGCCTGCGCGTCGCCGTGGCGACGCGGTCCTGGTCGGGATCCGCCGTGGATCCCGAGCACGCGCAGGCGGCCCTCGCCGTGGGTCGTGAGCTCGCGTCGCTGGGCCACGTCGTCGAGGAGGCCAGCCCCTCGGTGGACTGGGAGCCGTTCGTGAAGGCCCAGCTCGCGATCTGGACGTGCTTCGTGGCCAGCGGCGCGCTGGGGCTCTCGGCGGCGCTCGGCGTCCCGCTGGGCCCGGAGGTGCTCGAAGCGACGACGCTGGCCTCGGTCGAGTACAGCCAGCGGCTGACAGCGCTCGACCTCCACAACGCCCACCACGTCTGCAACACGATCCGCCGCACGGTCGCCGGCTTTTTCCAGCGTCACGACGTGCTGATCACGCCGACCGCCGCCACGCCCCCTCCGCCGCTCGGAACCCTCGACGCCAACGACGCGAGCCTCGGCGCGGAGGGCTGGATCAACAAGCTCTTCGACATCATCCCTTTCACGCCCCTCTTCAACGTCACCGGGCAACCGGCGATGAGCCTCCCGCTCGCCCAGACGAGCGCGGGCCTGCCGATCGGCGTCCAGCTCGTCGCGCGTTACGGCGCCGAGGACACGCTGTTCCGGCTGGCAGCGCAGCTCGAGCAGGCGTTACCCTGGCGGGCGCGCCGCCCGAAGGCGGTGATCGCCAGGCACGTCGGCGCGCCGGGCGGCAACTGACCAGGAGCGGAGGCGCGCATGCCGAGCAAGGCGAAGGAACAGGCAGAGTCCACGTTGCCGAAGGGCATCGGGAAGCCGGCGACGCGGGCGCTCGCCTCGGTCGGGATCTCCCGCCTCGACCAGGTCGCGCGGTTGACCGAGGCCCAGCTCCTGGCCCTCCATGGCGTGGGGCCGAAGGCGGTCGGCGTCCTCAAGGCTGCCCTGGAAGCGCAGGGGAAGTCCCTCGCCAGGGACAAGTAGCCCTCGCCGGCCAGGCGCTGTGTCGCGCGTGAGCCATCCAGAGCGACGCGCCCATCGAGAGGGCTCGTCGGCCGGGACACCCGAGCTGGGACAGGGAAGGGGGCCCGGCGCTTCAGGGCTCCTCGGCGAGGGCTGAGAGGAGGCGCTCGTGAAGGGCGGGAGAGCGGCTGAGGAGCAGCCCGCCATCGAAGCGTGGCGTCGGCTGGTTGTAGCGGAGCGGGCGCCCGGCGAGGTCGGTGGCGGCGCCGCCCGCCTCCCGGGTGATCAGGTCGACGGCGGCGAGGTCCCATTCCCAGGCGCCGAGGCGGCGGCCGCCGGTGGGGATCCCGGCGATCGCGTCGACGGAGCCCGGGCCGGGCAGCAGCGAGCGGGCGCAGAGGCTCTGCGTCGCCTCGACGAGCTCCGCCGCGCCCAGCCGCCGCGCGACGCGCTGCAGGCGCGGGAGGTTGTCCGGAGCGCCGAGCCAGCCCTTGGTGGCGATGACGGGCCGCCCGCGGCCCAGGGAGAGGCGGAGCGGCCGGCGCTCGTGCCCGGGGCGCTCCATCCACGCTCCGCTCCCGGCGACGGCGCTCAGGAGCAGCCCCGACGTCGGCTGATACGAAACGCCGACCACCGGCGCGCCGTCGACGGCGAGCGCGATGAACACGTCGAAGTCGCCGGTGCGGGCGACGTACTGCGCCGTCCCGTCGATGGGATCGACGATCCAGCATCGATCCCTGGCGAGCCGCGCGGGGTCGTCCGTCCCCTCCTCGGTGAGGAGGGCGTCGCCGGGGAACGCCGACGAGAGCGCGGCGCGGATGGTCGCGTCGGAGGCGTAGTCTGCCTGCGTCACCACCGAGCCGTCGGGCTTCTCGGAGACGGCGGCGCGCCCGTAGAACCCCAGGATCACCTCTCCGGCGGCCCGCGCCGCCGCCGTCGCTACCTCGAGCTCCCGGGCGTACGGCGCGGCGGTTGCTTCGCGTGATGCGCTGGACATGGGCGGACCGGTTAGCGCACGCGCCCGCCGGCACCAAGCCCTTGCCGGGCGGCTCGCGCGGCGCGTCTCCGCGCGAGGGGCCGCGCCGCGCCCTCGCTACCTGCGCGCGTCGCGGAGCCGCGCCGCCTGCGCCGTCAGGTAGGCTCGCGCGCCCTCGCTACGTGCCCGCGTCGCGGAGCCGCGCCGCCTGCGCCGTCAGGTAGTTCTGCTCCGGGATGCTCGTCGTGCGGCTGGCCGCTCTTCTGAAGTGCTCGATCGCGGCCTCGTGATCGCCGGCGCGCTCCAGGAGGTGCGCGCGGACCGCGTCGAGGCGGTGATGGCCCGCGAGGCGCGCGTCGGCGTCGAGCGCTCTCAGCAGCTCCAACCCCGCGCGCGGGCCGTGCACCATCGCCGTCGCGATCGCGTGGCTGAGCGCGACCATGGGGTTGTCGGACATCCGCATCAGCACGCCGTAGAGCGCCAGGATCTGCGGCCAGTCCGTTTCGTCGGCGCGCGCCGCCTCGTCGTGCACCGCCGCGATCGCGGCCTGCAGCTGGTAGGGGCCGACGGAGCCCCTCGACAGCGCCTCGGAGACGAGCGCGACGCCCTCGGCGATGGCGCGCTGATCCCACCGGCCCCGATCCTGCTCGTCGAGCGGAATGAGCTCGCCCGCCGGCCCGGTGCGCGCCGCGCGCCGCGCGTCGGTCAGCAGCATCAGCGAAAGGAGGCCCGCTACCTCGCCGTCGTCCGGGAGGAGGGCGTGCACGGTGCGCGTCAGGCGGATCGCCTCGCTCGAAAGGTCGCTGCGGTGCAGCTCCGGGCCGGAGCTCGTCGTGTAGCCCTCGTTGAAGATCAGGTAGAGCACGTGCAGCACGGCGCCGAGCCGCTGCGCCTGCTCCTCGGGCGAGGGCACCTGGAAAGGCACGCCGGAGGCCTTGATGCTCTGCTTGGCGCGGCTGATCCGCTGCGCCATGGTCGCCTCCGGGACCAGGAACGCCCGCGCGATCTCGGCCGTGGTCAGGCCACCGACGGCGCGCAGCGTGAGCGCGACCGCGGACGACGGCGAGAGCGCGGGGTGGCAGCACATGAAGAGCAGGGCGAGCGTGTCGTCCTGCTCGGGGGTCTCGTCGCTGTCGGGGGAGAGCGCGATCTGCTGCTCGGGTGGCACGAGGCTGACGACGAACGCCTCGCGGCGGCGGCGGGCCGCCTCGCTCCGGACGTGGTCGGTGATGCGCCGCGACGCCACCTGGATGAGCCAGGCGCGCGGCTCGTCCGGCACGCCATCGCGCGGCCACTGCGTGGCCGCGGCGATCAACGCTTCCTGGACCGCGTCCTCCGAGGCGGTGAAGTCGCGGAACCGCCGGAGGACGGCGCCGAGCACCTGCGGCGCGAGGTCGCGCAGCAGGCGCTCGGTCCGGGCGTCGCACGGCGGCGAGGTCACGGCAGGTCTTTGGGCGGCCCGCTCATCACCTCTCGCACCTCGATCCCCATGTTGAGCGGCGCGCCGCCGGGGCCGGGCGCGGCGGACGCCTCCGCGGCGATCTCGTAGGCGCGCGCGGGGCTGTCGACGTCCACGATCCAGTACCCGGCGAGGAACTCCTTGGTCTCCGGGAACACGCCGTCGGTGATCGGCTTGCCGTCGTTGCCGGCGCGCACGAGCCTGGCCTGGTCAGGCCCGGCGAGGCCCTCCGCCGCCACCAGCTCGCCCGCGTCGCTGAGCTTCTTGTGGAAGCTCTTCATGAAGGTGATGTGTGCGTGGAGGTCCTTCTGCGGCCAGCTGGCAACCTGGTACGGCCCCCCGTGCGGGGTGTTCATCATCAGCATGTATTTCATGGTCGGCTCCCTCTCATCGACGGCGCCCCGGGAACTGGGCGCGTTCACGGGCAGGTCGGAGCTGCGGGCGGGGTCTCGACATCCCGGGCGACGATAGCGAAAAAAATCGACGGCAGGCACCCAGGCTGAGGTGGGGTGATGTGGGGTTGTGGTGCCATGTGTGTGCCGCGTCGCGCCTGCTCCTGCGCGCCCCGGCCGAACGAGCGGACGACGGCCCCGGCCCAGGTTGCTCTGCGAGTCGCCCGACGACCTCCACTGCGTCGTCGCGTGGAACGCGCGCGGGGCGGGGTATGCGCCGAGCGACTTCGAGATGCACCGGCCGGACCCGCGCGAGCGGCTCTGCGCCAACCCGCTTTCCTGGCGGACGGACGGGGCCCTCGCGCCCGCGGCGCTGAACCTCGGCGCGGTGTTCCTGGAGAGCAACGACAGGGCGCCGCGCCTCGGGCTCGTGGGCGACGCCCAGTGCGTCGACGGCACGCTCGTCCTCCACCACGTCGGCGCGACTCCGCGGGATCTCCCGAGCCGCATCCTCGATCGCGTGATGGGCGAGGGGAACTACCACCCGATCGAATACCAGCTCTTCTTCATGAACATCAGGGAGAACGCCGCCTCGCGCGTCGGCGCGTTCCTCTCCGCGAGCCGGTGAACGACGGGCGACCCGGGGTGGGGGAGCCGCGCCGCGGGGTCAGGCACGCTGGAGCGGGGGCGCCGCGCGGATCAGGCGCCCTGGAAGGCGCGACGGGGAGCCCTCGTGAACATCAGAGAGAGCGCCCGCTCGCGGGAGCCGCGTTCGCCTCGGCGCCCTGGTGAGGATCCGCGCGCCGAGGGCGCTCCGTCGTCGCCACATCGCGGCGCGGCGGTCGATCGCCCTTCGAGAAGACCATGGTCCCGTCGTCCACCGGGCCGAGCTTCATGGCGAGCAGATCGAGCACGTAGTTCTGGCGGAAGTACCACGGCGCCTTCGAGCCCTGCTTGGGCAGGTGGTCCACCGAGCGCTGCACGTAGCCCGACGTCAGGCCGAGCAGCGGCCGGGGCTCGAGGATGGATTCGTCAGGGCGCGGCACGCACTGCCGGTAGCCGTGGCGATCCATGTGGTTGAGCAGCCGGCAGACGTACGTCGACGCGAGCTCCGCGCGGAGCGTCCACGAGGCGTTGGTGTAACCGAGGCAGAGCGCGAAGTTGGGGACGCCGCCCAGCATCAACCCCTTGTAGATGAACGTCCGGCCGGCATCGACGACGTCGCCGTCGACGGCGATGCGAATACCGCCGCAGAGCAGGAGCTGGAGTCCCGTCGCCGTCACGATGATGTCCGCCTGGAGCTCCTTGCCCGACTCGAGCAGGATGCCGTCCTTCGTGAAGGTCCGGATCCGGTCGGTGACCACCGAGGCGCGCCCCTCCCTCACCGCGCGGAAGAGATCGGCGTCGGGCACGAGGCAGAGGCGCTGATCCCACGGGTCGTAGCGCGGGTTGAAGTGCGTATCGATGTCGAACTCCGGCGGCAGGTGCCGGGCGACGCCGCTGCGGAGCATCCGCCGCGCCAGCCCCGGCGCGCGCTGACAGAGCTGGTACATGAGCAGGCTGATCCCGACGTTCTTCCAGCGGGCGACGCGGTGGGCGATCCGCTCCGGCAAGCGCTCGCGGATCGCGTTCGCGATCGGGTCCTCGGCGGGCAGCGAGGCGATGTACGACGGGGAGCGCTGGAGCATCGTCACGTGCGCTGCGTCGGCGGCCATCGCGGGCACCAGCGTCACCGCCGTGGCGCCGCTGCCGATGATCACGACGCGCTTGTCGCGGTAATCGAGATCCTGCGGCCATGCCTGAGGGTGAATCACCTGTCCCTGGAAGTCCTCGCGACCCGGGAAGCTGGGTGTGTAGCCGCTCTCGTAGCTGTAGTAGCCGCTGCACACATAGAGGAAGCTGCACGAGTAGCGGACGCGCTCCTCGCCCGCGCCGACGTCCACCTCGACGGTCCAGCGCGCGTGCTCGGAGGACCACGCGACGGATCGGACCCGGTGATCGAACCGGATACGGCGATCGATGCCGTATTCCCGGGCGGTGTCGCGCACGTACTCGCGGATCGACGTCCCGTCGGCGATCGCCTTGGCCTCCTTCCAGGGGCGGAAGGAGTAGCCGAGCGTGAACATGTCGGAGTCGGAGCGGATCCCGGGGTAGCGGAACAGGTCCCATGTCCCGCCGATGGCGCTGCGCGCCTCGAGGATCGCGTAGCGCTTGCCGGGGCAGCGCGCCTGGAGGTGGTAGCCGGCCGCGATGCCGGAGAGGCCGGCGCCGATGATCAGGACGTCGAAGTGCTCGATGGACATGCTGGGTTCCTTGGGGCGAGCGGCGTGGCGCTCCACGGGCCGAGGATAGCGTGGCCGGCCGCGCCCGCGCCCGACGCGGCGAGCGAATTTCGAGGCTGCGCGGCCGGACGGCGATGAGGCGCGCCGCTGGCCTGGCGGGGATCGAGGCCCGATCCGCAGGCCCCGGCGGCGATCCGGACGGGCTGGGGGGGTGGCCGCCCGCTCGGGGCAGGGCGGAGGCCCTGGAGGCGGCGCGCGGCGTCAAGGCCTGTTCGGTCCGGTCGGCGCCGCCTCGATCAGGTAACCTCCGCGCGTGGCGAGCAGCGACAGGAGCCGGGCCGAGTACCAGAAGCGGGTCAACCGCGTGATCGACCACATCCAGGCCCACCGGGCGGAGGAGCTGTCCCTCGAGACACTGGCGGCGGTGGCGGCTTTCTCGCCGTTCCACTTCCATCGCGTGTTCAAGTCGATGACCGGCGAGAACCTCCGCGAGTTCATCCAGCGGACGCGCCTCGAGAACGCCGCCAGCCACCTGACGCAGCGGCCGCGCGCCGACATCCTCGAGATCGCGCTCGAGAACGGCTTCAGCTCGGCGAGCGCCTTCGCGCGCGCGTTCAAGGAGCGCTTCGGCATGAGCGCGTCGGCCTGGCGCAACGGCGGGGCCGCGGAGGCGCGCAAGGCGCGGCAAGCGGAGAGCAAGCCGGGTGAAGTCGTGCGCAAGCCGGGCAAAGCAGCGGCGCGCGCGGAAGATCAAGATGGCTCCTCGTCGGGCGCTGACGCCCGGAAGGACGAGGAGATGATCATGAACGTGACAGTGAAGACGCTGCCGAGCTACCACGTGGCCTATATCCGGAATGTCGGCCCTTACGGCGCCGAAGGAGGCGTCCGCGAGACCTGGCAGCGCCTCGCGCGCTGGGCGGCCGCGCGCGATCTGTGGACCGCGGACCGCCTCTGCCTCGGCATCGCGCACGACAACCCCAACGTGACCGAGCCGGCGAAGTGCCGCCACGACGCAGCCATCGTGATCCCGGACGGCTTCAAGACCGACGGCGACGTCAACGTGACCGACGTCGCCGGCGGCAAGTACGCCGCGGGCGTGTTCGTCGGCGGCGCGAGCGAGATCGGCGCCGCCTGGGACCAGCTCTTCGGGCGGTGGCTCCCGGAGAGCGGCTATCAGCCCGACCACCGGCCCTGCTTCGAGCTCTACCGGGGCGAGTTCCACGATCCCAAGACCAACACCTTCCGCTGCGAGCTCTGCTTGCCGGTGAGGCCGCTCTAGAACACCGATCACGTTGAAACCTGGAGAATTTTCACAGGGAGGCGGGGAGGCGGGGAGGAAGAAAAAAAATGAATTTCTCCCTCTTGCCGTCTCTCGCTCCCCGCCTCCCCGCCTCCCTGTGAAATTCCTGCTTTTTCTCGTGGTTTCAACCCGTTTGTCGCTCTAGGCGCGGTCGCCAGGAGTCCGGCCGGAGATCGCCGGACTCCACCGAGCCCCGGGCCTCGGGAGCTCGAGCTCGCGCCGACCGACCCGCCGCCGGGCCGGCGCCATCGACGAGAAGCGATGACGGCCGTCCGGGCAGAGCCTCTCGCCCTCGCCGCCGCGGGCTCGAGCCTCCTGTTTTCCAGAGAGGAGTGTGCTATTCGCCGCGACGGAAGCGCGGCTCTGCCGCCCCTCGCGAGGAAGGGAGCTCATGCCTTCGATGTCGACGCTCGTCTCGATCCCGCCGGCAGCTCTCGTGGTCCTTCTGGCCGGCTGCGGCGCAGAGGAAGGGCTCGCTCCCCTCGGGCCCGCGGTGGCCAGGCTGGTCCAGGTCGTGCCGTTTCGCGCCCCGCCCGAGGGCGTCGAGACGCAGCAGGCCAACAACAACCTCGACATAACCGCTCACGAAGGCCGCTACTTCCTCGCGTTCCGCACGGCCCCGAACCACTTCGCCAGCGACAAGACCGAGCTCTACGTGGTCAGCTCGGCCGACCAGGAGCGCTGGACGCTGGAGACCCGCATCGCGCTCGGGACCGATCTGCGCGAGCCGCGGCTGCTCTCGTACGGCGGCGCGCTTTACCTCTACTTCGCCGTGCTCGGGAAGAATCCGACGAAGTTCGAGCCGCAGGGGACGATGTTCGCCGTGTACGAGGGGCCCGGCCGGTTCAGCGAGCCTTCGTGGTGGGAGGATCAACCGGGGTTCATCCCCTGGAGGCTCAAGGCGATCGGGGGGGTCGCCTACATGATCGGCTACGAGGGCGGCGAGAGCATCTATGAGCCCGACGGCGAGCCCATCGAGGTCAAGTGGCTGAAGAGCCGCGACGGGCTCGCCTGGGAGCCGGTCGTCCCCGGCCAGCCGACGGTGCAGGTCGGCGGCGGCTCCGAGACCGATTTCGTCTTCCAGGACGACGGCTCGGTCATCGCGGTGACGCGGAACGAGGCTGGCGACGAGCTCGGGTGGGGCTCCAAGATCTGCCGCGCCGAGCCGGAGCGGCTCGGCGACTGGAAGTGCGCGAGCGACAAGAGGAAGTACGATTCGCCCCTCCTCTTCCGCCGCGGCGCGGAGATCTACCTGATCGGCCGCCGCAACCTGAACGAGACGGGCAACTACGATCTCGACCTGGATGAGCTCCCGCCCGCGGAGCAGGCGCAGAAGTACCTCGTCGAGTACTCGTTCAAGCCCAAGCGGTGCTCGCTCTGGAAGGTCGACCCGGATGCGCTCTCGGTCTCCTTCGTCCTCGACCTGCCGTCGCGCGGGGACACGTGCTTCGCCTCGGCGCTCGACGCCGGCGAGCACGAGATGACGGTGTACAACTACACCTCACCCCTGGACAGCGAGGACCTGGACTGGTTCCGGGCCCAGGGCGGGCCCACGATCATCTATCGAGCGACGCTGTACCTGCCCTGACGCTCGCGTCTCGGAGCAGCGCAAGCCCGAGGAGCGGCGGCGCCGCGGGGGATGGCGAAAGAACGAGCGGTCCGCGACCCGGCGCCGGACGCGCTCACTCCGCCGCGCTCCCCTCCTGACCATCGCCCTCTCGAGAGACAGCCGCAGCGGCCAGAGAAACCTCCTCGCGCGAGCTCGCGGGCGGCCGGAAGGCATACAGGATCTGGCGCAGGTAGCTGTCCGGGAAATCGACCCCGACGAGCCCATAGCGGGGCGGCTTCTCGCCCGCCGGCCGGTGCGCTGTCCCGAAGAGCCAGTCCCAGACGGCGAGCTTCGTCCCGAAGTTGAAGCCGTACCCGGTGAAGACGCCCGAGTGGTGCCAGCGGTGCATCTCGGGCCCGTTGATCACGTACTGGAGCGGACCTGTCCGGACATCGATGTTCGCGTGGATGTACATCCCCCACACCGCGTCGAGCGTCGCCTTCATCAGCGCGACCTCGGGCGCGGCGCCAAGGAGCACGATGGGCGCGAACTCGACCGTCTGGTTGATGAGGATCTCGATCGGGTGGGACCGAGAGCCGGCCAGCCAGTCGACGTCATCGACCGAGTGGTGCGCCTCGTGCGTGCGCCAGAGGAGCGAAGAGCGGTGCTGGAGCCGGTGGAACCAGTAGATGTAAAAGTCGTGGACAAGGAAGAAGAGCAGGAGCTGGGCCCAGACCGGCCAGCCCGCGACGAGCCGGAAGCGACCCGGCCCGACGGCCCCGTCCAGCGCGCGGATGATCGCGTCGATGGCGAGGCCGACGGCATAGCTCTGCGCGAAGGTGTAAAGAAAGAAGTCGGTGAACCAGCCCTTGCGAAAGATCCGCTGGCCTCGGTCGTACGGGAACAGGCGCTCCAGGACGATGAACGCCGCCGCCGCGACCGCGATGAAGAGCGGCGAGAGGACCCTCCAGTCATTCAGGGCGTCGAGCGACATGGAGCTCATTCCGGCTCGATCCACCTCAGTCCGCGCGCGCTCCGTTCGCCTCCGCGTTCGCCTTGGCCGCGTCCGAGGTGCGCACGCGGGAGAGCTTCTTGCGCTGCGCCAGCTCGTTCTCGTAAACGCGCTTGATCCCGTCGCCGAGCGAGCGCTCGATGTCGCGGAGGTTCGCCACCAGCTTGACCAGCCCGACGATCTCGACCGACGCGGCCTGGTCGGTGCCCCACATCGCCCGGTCGAGCGTGATGTGCCGCTCGACGAAGGTGGCGCCGAGCGCGACCGCCGCGCCCGACGGCGCGAGCCCCGTCTCATGGCCCGAGTAGCCGACCGGGCAGCGCGGGTACCTCGCCTTGAGCGTCGCGATCATCCGCAGGTTGAGCTGCTCCGGCGCGCAGGGATACGCCGATGTGGCGTGCGCGATGAGCAGCTTGCCCTGCCCGACCACCGCGACCGCGGCCTCGATCTCCTCCATCGTCGACATGCCGGTCGACAGGATGAGCGGGCGCCCCGTCGCCTTCATCGCGCGCAGCAGGGCGTGGTCGGTCAGCGCCGCGGAAGCAGCCTTGTAGCAGGGCGGGTCGAACCGCTCCATCACCTCGACCGACTCCTCATCCCAGCACGAGGCGAACCAGAGGATGCCGCGCTCCTTGCAATGACGATCGATCTCGGCGTACTCCCGCTCGCCGAACTCGACCCGGTGCCGGTAATCGATGTACGTCATCCGGCCCCACGGCGTGTCGCGCTCGGTGTGCCACTGGTCCCGCGGTACGCACTTCTCCGGGGTGCGTTTCTGGAACTTCACGGCGTCGCACCCCGCGAGGCATGCGCCGTCGATCAGCTTCTTCGCGATCTCGAGAGAGCCATTGTGGTTGATGCCGATCTCGGCGATGACGAACACGGGCTCGCCGTCCCCCACGAGCCGATTGCCGATCTTGACCACAGCAGGTGATGACCACATGATGTAACCTCCGTATCCGTTGCTCGCGCGCATGCCGCGCCGCGCCCGGCCCCTCCAGGAGGAGCGACCAGGCCCCGCTCACGACGCGAGCGTGAGTATCCAGTCGGCGAAATCTCGAAACGCCCCGTGACCGCCCCGCGCCTCGCACCGGCGGTGCGCCGCGCAGAAGACGTCGGACACGGCATCGGCCGGCGCGGCGGTGAGGCCGGCCTCGGCGACCGCCTGCATGATCGCGAGGTCGTTCACATCGTCTCCGATGTACGCGACCTCGCTGCGCTCTACCCCCGCCTCGCGCAGGATCGCCGGGAGGTGGCGCCCCTTGTCGCTGACGCCGAGGAACACCCGCATCCCGAGCTTGTCCGCGCGCCGGCGCACGCTCGGCGAGGTCTCGCCGGTCACGATCGCCGACGCGATGCCGGCGCGCGCGAGGCGCTCCACGCCCATCCCGTCGCGCAGGGAGAAGCGCTTCAGCTCCTCGCCGCGCTCGGAGTAATACACGCCGGTGTCCGTCAGGACTCCATCGCAGTCCGTCAGGACGAGCCGGATGCGGCGCGCCCTCAGGCGGAGCTCGGCCTCTGAGATCTCGATCATGGGAGAGCCCGCCTCACCACGCCGTGAAGCCGCCGTCGACGAGCAGGTTCGCGCCCGTCACGTAGCTCGAGGCGTCGCTCGCCAGGAACACAAGGGCGCCGGCGATCTCGTCCGGCTTCGCCATGCGGCCGAGCGGCGTCCGGCGCGAGTAGCTCTCCACGAAATGGCCCTCCTGCCCCGCCTCGACGCCGCCGGGCGAGATAGCGTTGACCCGCACCCCCTGCGAGCCCCAGTACGCCGCCGCGAAGCGCGTCAGCGCCAGCACGGCACCCTTGGTCGCCGGGTAGGCGGCTGATTTGTAGAACGACTGCGTCCCGTCGGGCCGCCGGTAGATCGACTGATCCGGCGCCACGACGCCGTACGTCGAGGCGATGTTGATGATGCTCCCCTTCCGCCGCCGGGCCATGTGCGCGCCGATCACCTGGCAGCAAAGGAACGTGCCCGTCACGTTGACGTCGAGCGCGCGCTGCCAGAGCTCGATCGGGTAGTTCTCGAAGCGGGACAGCTCGGCCGAGGCCGCGGGGCTCTCGAACTTGTCGTTCACCGCGGCGTTGTTCACGAGCACGTCGATGCGGTCGAACCGCGCGAGCGCCGCGTCCGAGAGGCGCTCGACCGCGGACCGCCGCGTGATGTCGACGCCCTGCCCCGCGGCGAGGCCCGCCTCGGCGGCGAAGCGCTCGCACGCGTCGTGGTCGAGATCGGCGGCGATCACCGTCGCGCCCGCGTCCCGCAGCGCGCGGCAATGCTGGCGCCCGAGCAGCCCGAGGGCGCCGGTGACGACGGCCACGCGGCCCTCGAGAGAGAAAGGAGTGGAGTCGCTCATCGGCTCTCCTCAGCCCGCGGGCCTCGGCTTGACGTGAAAGTTGTGGGTCTTCCTGAAGACCGGCTCGACCGGCTCGCCCCGGAGCCGCGCCGCGAGATCGCCGCGGAGGACGGCGTCCTTCAGGATCGGAAGGACCTCTTCGTAAGCCGCGAGCACGCGCGCCACGTCCGCGTCCGTGTGCGAGAAGCACATCGTGTGGAAGCCGCCCCAGAGCACGCCCCGCGCGAGCATCTCCTGCTGCACGAGCGACTTCATGACGAGCGGCTCGGGGCCGGAGAACGTCACGATGGAACGGCAGTCGAGACCGGAGCACGCGGTGTACGGCATGTCGAGCGCGCGGGCGAGGGCGTTGTAGCCGTCCTTGAGCCTCCGGCCCTGCGCGGCCAGCTGCTCGGGCACGGACCTGTCGCGGATCTCCTCGATCGTCGCCTTCGCGGCCGCGAGCGACAGGGCCTCTCCGCCGAAGGTGGTGAAGAAGAAGACGTCCTTCTCGCAGAGGCGCATGACGTCGCGCCGGCCCGTCAGGACCGAGAGCGGCATCCCGTTCGCGACCGCCTTGGAGAAGCAGGCGAGATCGGCCTTCACCCCGAAGCGCTCCTGCGCGCCGCCGAGCGCGAGCCGGAAGCCCGTCCACATCTCGTCGAAGATGAGCAGCGCGCCGCGGCGCGCGCAGAGCGCGGAGAGCCCCTCGAGGAACCCCGGGGCCGGCGCCTCGAACACGGTCGGCTCGAGGATCACGCACGCGGTGTCGTCGTCGAGCGCCTCCTCGACGCTCGAGAGGCTGTTGTACTGGAAGGTGAAGGTGAGGTCCTTCGCCTCGTCCGGGATACCCGCGCTCCTGTCGGTGACGGCGATGTACCAGTCGTGCCAGCCGTGGTACCCGCAGCAGAGCACCTTGCGGCGGCCGGTGAAGGCACGGGCGAGGCGCACGGCGGCGCTCGTGACGTCGGCGCCGGTCTTGCTGAACCGGACCATCTCCGCGCCCGGGACGACCTCCCGCACGAGCTCGGCCACCTCGACCTCGAGCGGGTGCATGAGCGAGAAGGTGATCCCTTCCGCGAGCTGGGCCGCGATCGCGCGATCGACCGCCGGATAGGCGTAGCCGAGCGAGATCGGCCCGACGCCCATCACCAGATCGATGAACTCATTGCCGTCGGCGTCCCAGACGCGCGCGCCCCGGCCGCGCACGAGGTACTTCGGCGCGACGCCGCGGATCCATTGCCCCGGGCCCTTCGCGAGCGTCTGCGTCCCGGCCGGGATGAGGCCGCGGGCGCGCTCGAAGAGCGCGTTCGATCGCGTGATGTCGGGGTAGGACGCGGGCAGCGGGCGGAGGGCGTGCTCCGCGCTCGGAGCGTTCATGTCAGGTTGGCTGTGCGTGGGAGGGCTCATGATGTCTCTCACCGCCTCAGCGGGCGGACGACGCCGCGCGCGACGATCGACGGTCTAGCTCGGCCAGTACACGGGAGGCGATCTGCGGGCCGGTGAAGCCCTCCGTCGCGAGCACGTCGGCGAGGAGCGCCGGCGTGAACCACCGATCTCCCAGCGAGATCGGCAGGACGGGCGCGGCGACGCCCCGCGCGAGGCAGAGCTCCGCGACGATCGAGGCGAGGCCGCCGGTGGTGAAGTGGTCTTCCAGGAGCACGGTGAGGCGCGTGGACGCGAGCGCGTCGAGGACGGCCTCCTCGTCGATCGGCTTGAGCCACCGGAGGTTCACGACGCGCGCCGAGAGCCCGCGCGCGGCGAGCGACTCGGCCGCGGAGAGCGCCTCGCCGACCAGCATGCCGTAGGTGAGGATCGCGACGTCGCGCCCCTCCGAGAGGAGCTCCGCCTTGCCGATCGCGGGCGGCTCCGGGTGCGCCGAGCGCGGCGGGAGGGCCGTGAAGCGCACATAGCAGGGCGCGGAGCTCGCGATGACCTGGGGGAGACAGGCGACGAGCTCCGCCTCGTCGGCGGGGCAGAACACCTGCATCCCCGGCACGCCGCGCATCAGCGCGACGTCCTCGAGCGCCTGGTGCGTCGGTCCGTTCGCCTCCGAGAGGAAGCCCGGCACCGCGCCGATGAGCTTCACCGGCAGGCCCGCGATCCCGACATCGGTGCGGATGAACTCGAAGGCGCGCATCACGAGGAACGTGGCGAGCGCATGGACGACCGGGACGCGCCCGCGGAGGGCGAGCCCGGCGGCGGCGCCGATCATCGTCTGCTCGCAGATGCCGACGTCGATGAACCGCGCGCCGATGCGGCGGGGCAGGTCGCGGATCGCCGCGCGGTTCTCGGCGGTCATCACCACGAGATCGGGGTTGCCCTGACAGAGCGCGAGGAGGGCCTCTTCGTAACGCATGCTCATCACCTCACCTCACGATCCGCGCTTCGGACGTGACCGCCGCGGGGCCGCCCCCGTGGAGCTCCGAGAGCAGCGCCTCGACCTCGTCGCGTGTGAAGCTCACGAACCAGCGGTTCGCGCGCCGCTCGATGCTGGGGAGGCCCTTGCCGCGGACGGTGCGCGCGATGATCGCCGTCGGCCGCTCGATCTCGCGCGGGAGGCCCCTGAGCGCCGCCTCGAGCGAGGAGAAGTCGTGTCCGTCGCAGGTCGACGCCGACCAGCCGAACGCCCGGAACTTCTCGTCGATGGGCTCGAGCGGGATGAGGTCTTCGGTGGCCACGTTGGCCTGGAACTCGTTTCTGTCGACGATCGCCACCAGGTTGTCGAGCCCGTGGGCCTGCGCGACGAGGCACGCCTCCCAGATCGAGCCCTCGTCGAGCTCCCCGTCGCCGAGCAGGACGAAGACGCGGTTCCCGTCGCCGCGGAGCTTGACGTCCAGCGCGACCCCGATCGCCACCGAGAGCAGGTGTCCGAGCGAGCCGGAGTGGAACTCGACCCCCGGGACGGCGCGGTTCGGGTGCCAGTAGATGTGATCCGACGGCTTGAGGTGGTTCTCGAGGCGCGCCGTCGGGATGAAGCCGAGCTCGGCCAGGGTGCCGTACAGCGCGGGGACGTCGTGCCCCTTCGAGAGGAAGAAGTAGTCGCGCCCAGGATCCGCCGCCGTGGCCGGCGAGATCCTGAGCACGCGCGCGTAGAGGTAGACGAGGATGTCGGCGCACGACAGCGAGGCGCCGATGAAGCACCCGCCGTCCGCCGACATCCGGACGATGTGCTCCCGGACGCGGAGCGCGAGCGCGGCGAGATCCGCATGACGGGACAGGCTGGGATCGTTCATGCGGTGTCTCCGGGCGCTCGCGTCTCCCCGGCGGACACGGTCCTGAGCTCGCCCAGGTGGTGTCGGTACCAGTTGACGCCGGCGTACCTAGCGTTGATGGCCATGATGTCCGGACGCGCGGCGAGCAGATCGAGTATGGCGCCGAGCCTCAATGTGGGATTCTGCGGGGTGGAGAGCGCTTCGTAAACAGTCTTCACGAAATCGTAATCTTCCCGATAATCGACCGTGAACCGGTGAGACATGGAGTTGTCGAGCCCCGCCTCCCAGGTGACGTTGCCGATCCGGAAGCGCTCCGGGTTGTCCCAGAGGAACGGCGTCGTGTGCTCGCGCTCGAGCGGGCGCCGGGCCTCGCGGAACGCCTGCTCGAGCGCCGCCATGGTCATGACCTCCACGTCGTTCCCGTCGGGGTAGGTCGCGGGGTGGAGGTTGCTCACGTAATCGTAGCTGCCCTCGGCCCGGCGGAAGAACGAGAGGACGCGATCGATGATGTCCGGATCGATGAGCGGGCAGTCCGAGGGGATCTTCACGACCACGTCCGCGCCGGCGAGGGCGGCGGCGCCGTGGTGGCGGTCGAGCAGATCGGTCGGGTGGCCGCGGAAGCACCGCACCCCGATCGAGGCGCAGAGCGCGTCGATCGGGTCGTCCGCCGGGTCCACCGTTGTCGCGACGGTGAGGTCGAAGCGCGACCGCGCGGCGGTGACCTGCTCGACCATGCGCTGGAGGAGCGGCCGGCCGGCGACGGGCAGCATCACCTTGCCGGGCAGGCGGCTCGATCCCATCCGCGCCTGGATCACGACGAGCGTCGTCACGCCCTCACCTCGCCCCTGCCTCGCCGGGGGCCGCGCGCTCCGGGTGGCCGTTCATGCGGCTCCGCGCGAACACCGCCGGCGCCTCGGCCGGGACGGCGGAGGGCTCACGCGCGGCGCGCCCCGCGCCGGCGAGCAGGCCCCGGCACACGTCGGCGATGTTCTTCGCGGCGCGCCCGTGCTGGAGGGGCATGAGCCGGCGGAGCTCGTCGACGTCGAAGAACGAGTGGACCTCCTTGCCGAGCGCGAGGCCTACATAGGCCAGCGAGGAGTACTGGCAGATGAGCACATCGCAGTTGGCGACCATGTGCTCGGCGCACCCGCCCGTGAGGACGCTCGCCTCGGGCGCGAGCCGCTCGATCTCGGCCACCGCGCGGGACACCTTCTCGTTCGGGTGGAGCTTGAACAGGAGCGGGCGCCCGCCGGCGATCTGCCGGGCGCGCCGGATGAACCTCGCCCGGTTGTCGTACCAGAACACCTCGCGGATGTCCGAGGTGCAGACGAGCACGTAACCCCGGAACGGGAATTCGTTGTCGCGGTAACGCTCGCAGTCATCGAAGTTCGGGATCCCGGTGACGACGACCTTCTCGGCGCGGACGCCGCGGCGCACGAAGAGGTCGCGGTATCCCGGGCTCGCCACGCAGAAGCGCGTGTATCTGTCGCTGAGCCCCGTGGCCGAGGTGCCCGCGAGCCACCGTGGCAAGGACGGGAGCCGCTGGATCAGCGGAAAGAGGAGGCTCTCCGGATCGGTCATCCCCTCCTGGACGAGCACCACGTTCTTCCCGGTGATGTTGCTCGGCCACACGAGATCGGAGCAGTGGAGGACGAGGTCGTAGTCGCCCCGCCGGCCCCCGTCGTCGATCTGGAGACCGTGCTCCCGGAGGTACTCGAAGCAGCGGCCGCGCAGCTTGTTGCCTCCGATCGTGGACTCGAGCGCGCCGAGCGCTCGCATGAGCTCGACCTCGCGATCGCCGTAATAGGGGGTGAAGAACGCGTCGACCTCGGGGAGCTCCCGGGCGATCTGGTGCATCTGCGTGGTCTGGTTGATCGATCCACAGATGAACAGCGCCTTGTTCCTCGACATCATTTCACCTCGTGGCCATTGCCCGGGCGGGTGCTCGTATCGCCCATGCAGGTCTCGGGCTCATGACACACGCGCAACTCCGGCGCGACACATCGGGCGCGACACATCCAGCGTGGCGCGGCGGCGCGCCGTCTCCGCGCCAGCGTGACATGGCGGTCGCACGCCGGTCGCGCGACTGCCATGCTCAAGTCATCGTGTCATCAGGTCGTCGAGATATCGACAATCCGATGAGTTTCTTCATCGGCGCTCTCCTTTCTGGGGCCTTGTTTGCCTGACCCAAGGTTTCCAGCGGCGGAGGGAGAGCGCCATCGTGCCATCACCTGAGATCGCGCGGCCTACAGCACCTTGTGGCGGCCGACCTCGTGTTGCCTTCCCTCCTGCCCCGAGCTCGAGCCCCCAGCGGAGCGCCCCTCCGCCGTCGCCCACGCTACCCCGCAGCTACCCTGCAGCTACCTTGCAGGCGCCGCGCGCAGCGCGGATCCAGGCCGCCGCAGGCGCCCGCGCAGCGGGGCGAAGCGCCTTTCGGCGCGCGAGCACGGTGCCTCCCTCGCCGGGCGACGGCGGAGCTCCTCCGACGTGCCCGGTTGCGCGGCCACGGTCGGCAGGTGCGGGAACCAGCAGGATTGACCTTGTGGACGCCACGTTCCTATGATGCCTGCTCCCCGGCGCGGCTGGATGGCCATGGGGGCCCAGCACAAAGGTTTCAGTCGATATGGAGCCTCCTTGATGACCGACCTCTCCGCCTCGCTCCTGGCCCGCCTCGTCCGTGCCGCCCTCGGCCGCTCCACGGCCGAGGCGCTCCTGGGGGTGGTGGCGGTCGCGCCCGCGCTGGTCCGGCCCGATCGCGACGAGGCTTCGCGTGAGGAGGCCGCCATGGCGCTGAACCTCCTGCTGATGAACGACCTGCTCGAACGCGTCCCGACCGGCGCCGCCTATGTCG
Organism: Sorangium sp. So ce1128; assembly: GCA_051717205.1. Classification (GTDB taxonomy): domain Bacteria; phylum Myxococcota_A; class Polyangia; order Polyangiales; family Polyangiaceae; genus Sorangium. Next base: position 9,161,525 of record CP181432.1, on the reverse strand, counting down.
CCGAGGTGCGACGCGCTGGCCGGACCATCACCTTCGATCATGGAGCGCTGCGCACCGTGCGTTTCTCGCAGGGCGGTAACGGTGCATTGCCGAACGGCGAGGAGGCCTTCACCCGCATCCTGCGGCCCCTGGGCTACCGGCAGGCCGGTCTCTATCCGCTGGAACGGCTGAGGATGACCGGGCGCGCGTACGCCCACGAGGAAGCGCCGCAGGACATCCCGCAGTTCTTCGTGAGCGAGCTGCACGTGGATCGGTTCTCGCCCGCCTTCCAGGCGGCGGCGGCCCGCGTCTTCGGCGCCTCGCGCGACCCGTTGACGGAGGAGGCCCGGGTCCTGCTCGAGGCGCTCTCGGCGGGCGGCTCGGCGCCCGCCGCCCTGGCGGAGACGGCGCTGCCGGTCATCGCGTCGGCGTTCGGTCGCCACCACGACGAGCCATCGGTCGAGGACTACGAGGCGCTGCTCGCCGAGTCCGCCGAGGCCGCCTGGATCGCCACGGAGGGAAACGCCTTCAACCACGTCACCGACCGAGTCCCGGACGTCGAAGCCCTCGCCGACCGCCAGCGCGCGCTGGGCCGGCCGATCAAGGACGCCATCGAGGTCTCCTCCACCGGCCGCGTGCGCCAGACCGCCTTCAAGGCCGACCCGGTGGAGCGCCGCTTCCGCACCGCCGCTGGCCGCGAGACGCGCACGGTCCCCGGCTCCTTCTACGAGTTCATCACCCGTGACCCGCTGCCGGGCGCATCGGGCCTCGACCTGCAATTCGACACCTCCAACGCCCAGGGCATCTTCAAGATGACGGCGGTGACATCATGAATGCGCGAGCGAACGTCCTTCCATCCGCCCACGAGGAAGCGGCAGCGATCCTCGGCCGCTTCGGCGTCGAGCCTCACGCAGGGCCAGGCGCCCTGGCTGCCCGCTCGCCGATCGACGGGTCGGCGACAGGCGCGGTCCGCGCCTGCACCCAGGCGGAGGTGTCAGCGGCGGTGGAGCGCGCCCACGAGGCGTTCCTTTCGTGGCGTGAGGTCCCCGCCCCGCGGCGTGGTGAGCTGATCCGGCTGTTCGGGGAGGAGCTCCGGGCGGTGAAGGGCGATCTCGGCCGCCTTGTCTCGCTGGAGGCCGGCAAGATCCTCTCCGAGGGCCTCGGCGAAGTGCAGGAGATGATCGACATATGTGACTTCGCGGTCGGCCTGTCGCGCCAGCTGTACGGCTTGACCATCGCCACCGAACGGCCCGGCCACCGCATGATGGAGACCTGGCATCCCCTCGGCGTGGTCGGCGTGATCTCGGCCTTCAACTTCCCCGTGGCGGTGTGGTGCTGGAATGCAGCGCTGGCCCTCGTCTGCGGCGACAGCGTCGTCTGGAAGCCGTCGGAGAAGACGCCGCTCACCGCCGCCGCCGTGCAGGCCGTCTTCGAGCGCGCCGTGGCCCGCTTCGGCGGCGCGCCCGGCGGGCTGTCGGCCGTCGTGCAAGGCGGCGTGCAGGCCGGTGAGGTCCTGGTCGACCATCCGCGGGTTCCGCTGGTGTCAGCCACCGGCTCGACACGCATGGGCCGCGCGGTGGCCCCGCGGCTGGCCGCCCGCTTCGCTCGCGCGCTGCTGGAGCTCGGCGGCAACAACGCCGCCATCGTCGCCCCTTCGGCGGACCTGGCGCTGACGGTCCGCGCCGTCGCTTTCGCGGCGATGGGCACGGCAGGCCAGCGCTGCACGACGTTGCGCCGCCTCATCGCGCACGAGGGCGTGGCCGACGCCCTCATAGTGCGGCTGAGGCGCGCCTACGGCTCGGTTCGTGTGGGAGATCCGCGCGATCCAGCCACCCTTGTCGGGCCGCTGATCGATCGCCACGCCTTCGACGGCATGCAGGCCGCGCTGGCCGAAGCGCGCGCCCTGGGCGGCGCCGTCACCGGCGGCGAACGCGTGGACGTCGCGGGCCCGGACGCCTTCTACGTGCGCCCCGCGATCGTCGAGATGCCGGCCCAGACAGGTCCGATGCTGCGCGAGACCTTCGCGCCCATCCTCCACGTCGTGCGCTACAGCGAGCTCGACGAGGCGATCGCCCTGCAGAACGGCGTGGCGGCGGGCCTGGCCTCCTCCATCTTCACGACCGACCTTCGTGAGGCCGAGCGCTTCGTCTCGGCTTCCGGCTCGGACTGCGGCATTGCCAACGTCAACATCGGCCCGTCGGGAGCCGAGATCGGCGGGGCCTTTGGCGGCGAGAAGGAGACGGGCGGTGGCCGCGAGTCCGGCTCCGACAGCTGGCGCGCGTACATGCGGCGCGCGACCAACACCGTGAACTACTCGGCCGCCCTGCCGCTGGCGCAGGGCGTGAGGTTCGACATCGACTGACGCCACCTGAGAGCGCTGCGGGGCCGCGCTCAGACCTCCAGCGCACTCTCGATCACGCGGTGCACGAGGCCGTATTCCTTGGCCTCGCGCGCCGTCATCCACAGGTTGCGCTCGGTCTCCTGCGCGATCTTCGCGGGCTCCTGGCCGGTCGCCTCGGCGAAGATGCGGTTGAGCCGCGCGCGCACGGCCATGATCTGGGCCGCCTCGATCTCGATCTCCGACGCGGGGCCGCGCACGCCGCCGAGCGGCTGGTGCAGGAGGAAGCGCGTGTTCGGGAGCGCGAACCGGTTCTCCCTCCGCGCGGCCACGTAGATGAGGGCGCCCGCGCTGGCGACCCATCCGGACCCGATCATCTTGACCTCAGGCCGGATGAAGCGAATCACGTCGTGGATCGTGTCCCCCGACTCGACGTGCCCTCCCGGCGAGTGGATGAGGATCCGGATCGGCTCCTCGCTCTCGCCCGCGAGCGCGAGGAGCTGCGCCGTCGTTGTCTGCGCCAGCTCGCTCGTGATCTCCCCGAAGATCAGGACCGTCCGGCTCCTCAGGAGCCTCGTGCGGATCTCCTCGGGCAACGCGCGGGGGAGCGGCTGCTCCTCGCTCGGGGGCGCCTCGAAACGCATCATGGGCCCGAGATTGCGGCCGCTCCCGCCCGCGCGCCATGACCGGGAAGCGCGGAGTCATGCCCGCGCGTCTCGACCCGCGAACGAGCGCTGGACGAACGGCCTCGGCGCGGGCAACCATGGGCCATGGCGGACGAGATGGAGCGGCAGCTTCCTCGCGGCGTGGCGGTGTCGCGGCGTCATGGGGCGCCGCCCTGGGGCGTGGACGCGGGCGATCCGCCGAGCCTCCACGTGGTCGTGCAAGGCTCGTTTCACCTCGCGCAGGACGGGGCGCGCGTCCTCGAGCTCGAGCCCGGCGATGTGGTGCTCCTCGGGGCCGGCCCGCGCGGCGCCGCGCCCCGCGAGCACAGCCTCCGCTGCGTCGCGCCGCCGGGCGCCGCCCCCGCGCCGGCGGAGCTGCTCTCGGCCACGTACGCCGCCGCGCCCGACGGGGCGCTCGCCGCCCTCGCGCCGGTGGTGCACCTGCCCGCCGGCGAGGTGCGGCGCGCGCAGGGGCTCTCGGCCGTCGTGAGCCTGCTGCGCGCCGCGCTCGCGGAGCCGTCCGCGGGGCAGGAGCGGCTGGCGCGCTCGCTCCTCGAGCCGCTGCTCGCCTACACGCTGCACTGCCACGGCCGCGCGCGCGATCGACGCGTCGCGCGCGTCGATCGCGCGTTCGACCGGCGCGTCGCGCGCGCCCTCCAGCTCATCCAGGAGAAGCCGGCGGCGCGGTGGACCATCGAGGCGCTCGCGAGGGCGGCGGGCCTCTCCCGCGCGGCGTTCGCGCGGCGCTTCCTCGCCGAGCTCGGCGTCCCGCCGCTCCGCTACGTCGCGGAGCTCCGCATGCAGCGCGCGGCCGAGCTGCTCGCCGAGGGCGACCGCTCGCTGGCCTCCATCGCGGCGGAGGTCGGGTACGACTCGGAGTTCGCTTTCAGCCGCGCGTTCAAGCGACACACAGGAGAGGCGCCGGGCGCGTTCCGCCGGCGCAGCCGCTCCGAGGGCGCCCCGTTCCGCATGCCGCCCGTCCGCGCGGCGGCGTGAGCGCCTCTCGCGGCGGCGCAGGACCTGTGTGCCGCGCTGGTCTGGCCGGAGCGCGCGGCCGGCAGCGGCGGCCTGTCCGGCCGCTCGCGGCCCGTCGACCCGGGGCGCCGCGCCGGGCTCGCCTTCGAGCCGCGGCCTCGCCACCATACCGGACATGAGGCCTGCGACCTCGCGCTCGACCGCTCACTGGACTTCTCCGAGCTGGCGCATCAGCCCGAGCTCGTCGGTCACGCGCCAGTGCTCGACGATCTTTCCTCCCCGGAACAGCTCGATGTTGATCTGTTGCACGCTCACGCGGCGATGGGTCGCGGCGATCCCGAAGAGCGGTCCGTCCTGCGTTCCCTCCATCCTCACACGCACCGCCGCGCGGTCGCCTTCCACGAGGAGGTCCTCGACAGTGAAGTGGAGGTCGGGGAACGCGACGCGGAAGGCCGCCACGATGGGCTTCAGGCCGCCGGGCCCCGGCGGCGGGTCCGGTGTGCTCGGTGTGTGGTTGATGTAGCCAGGGGCGAGCAGCTCGTCGAGCACATCGAGGTGGCCCTGGCTCCAGACCTCGTCGAAGTAACGGCGCACGACCGTCGCATGGTGCTGCTCGTCCGTCGAGCGACCGTTGGACGACGGGCTGCGCGCCTCCTGCGGCGCACAGCCGGCGACGGTCGCGAGGGCCAGGGCGAGGATACGCGGCGATGACCGAGAGAGTCGATGTGCAGGTCGAGCCATGCCCGGGACTCTGGCCCGCAGTGGATCCGCCAACAAGCGCGCTCGCGTGAACGAATCGTTCATCCTGGCGGACAATCGAGCCGCTGCCCTGCGGGCACGGCGGGCGGGACGGCGACGACCGCGAGCCCAGCCGCGCGGGCGAGGTGTTCCGGAGCGAACGACCGGGCCTCCAGGCGCAGCCCCTCCGTGGAGGAGGAACAGGACGAACCGCCGTCCGCCGGGGCGTTGTACAGACAGTAAAAAAATCATGGCGGAAGAGGAACAGAGCGCATCGTCGACAGCGCCCTCGATCGTGAAGGCCGGCGGTGGACCTCGCAGGATGCGGGCGCGGCTCCCCTTGTTTCCGTTTACTAACGGGACGTTTCTCATCGTTTGCGCGCGTTGACGCGCGCGGCGACGCCGGGCTACGACCTCGCCATGGGATTGGTCAAGGACGCCGTCTTCTTCGATGCCCTCTCCGAGCACGCGCAGAAGAGCGTCGCCGCGAGCAAGCTCCTCCTGGACATGCTCGATCGGCCCGAGGAAGCCCCGGCCATCGCGAAGAGGATCAAGGACATCGAGCACGAGGGGGACCGGATCACGCACCGCTGCCTGGCCGCGCTGCACAAGACATGGATCACCCCGCTCGATCGGGAGGAGATCCACGCGCTGATCACGCGGCTCGACGACGTGCTCGATTGCATCGAGGCCGCCAGCGAGCGCATCGTCCTCTTCGAGATCCAGAGCGTGATGCCGGAGGCGCGCCCCCTCGCGGAGGCGGTGGTGGCCGCGTGCGACACCATGAGCGCGGCGACCAGCTCGCTCCGCGACGTGAAGGACGGCGCCCGGCTGCTCGAGCTCTGCGTCGAGATCAACCGCCACGAGAACGCCGCCGACGCGCACTACCGCGCGGCCCTGGCGGCGCTCTTCAAGCAGGGCAGCGATCCGCTGCTCGTGCTGAAATGGCGCGATATCTACGACCAGCTCGAGAACGCCACCGACCGCTGCGAGGACGTCGCGAACATCATCGAGGGCGTGGTGCTCGAGCACGCATGACGACCTACGTCATCGCCATCATCGTCGTGGCGCTGGTGTTCGACTTCATCAACGGCTTCCACGACGCCGCCAACTCCATCGCCACCGTCGTCTCCACGCGGGTGCTCTCCCCGCGCAGCGCGGTGGCCTGGGCCGCCCTGTTCAACTTCATCGCGTTCGCCCTGTTCGAGCCGACGGTGGCCCGCAACATCGCCAAGGGCGTCGAGCCGGCCTTCACGATCCCGGCCTCGGCGCTGCTCTCCGCCCTCGCCTACGCCGCAGCCCGCGCGGTGACCGGAGCGCCCTGAGCGAGGCCGCGGAAGCGGATCGCACCAGGGATGTCGGGGGCAGGGAACTCGGCAGCTGGGGTATCCGAAGCAGGAGTGTCCGCAGCAGGGACCACCACGGCGCGGCGCCGATGGTGTCGTCGCTCGATCACCGCCGCGCCGCTCGATCAGCGCCGCGCCGCGCCGCCGTCAGCGGCCGCCTGGTCTTTCCCCGCCGCGATCCCCGCGAATGCCGCCGCGAAGCGGCGCCGGAGATCGGCGTCCTCGATCAGCTTGTCGCGCAGCATGCGCGACAGCTCGACATGGTAGAACGGCGCGCCCAGCTGGCGCGACCAGCGCGCCTGCACGTTCGTCGCGCCGCCGAGCTTGCTGATCTCGGCGGGGTAGGCGAGGACCTTCCCGTCGCTGACGACCGCCCGCAGCGGCGCGAGCAGCCGCTCCAGGTCGGCGCCGGCCCCGACGGCGCTGGCGATGGCGGCGGCGTCCGCCGCGGAGCTGTCCTGGAAGCCGTGCAGCTGCACCGTCGGGATGCCGGGGAAGCTCTGGAGCAGCGCGCGGTGCGCCGACAAGAAGAACGACCGCTCGGCGTGCGCCACGTCCGCGAAGGCGAGCGACGCAGCCAGCCGCTCGCGGGCGACACGCTCGTCTCCCCGAGCGCCGCCGCCAGCGCCCTGGCCGCCGCCGCCGCCAGCCCCCTGGGACCGCCTGCCCGCCGCCCGAGCGCCGCCGCCAGCGCCGGCTCCGCCGCCCGTGATCTTCCCATCCTTACCGCCCGCGCCCTCGCCACCCTCGCCGCCCCTGCCGCCCTCGCCGCCCCCTCCTTCCGACCCCTCGTCGTCCCCGGCGGCGTCGCCCGGCTTGGGGAGCCCGCCGTACCGGTGCGATGTGTTGACGATCAACGCCCGCGCCCGCTGCGCCTCGAAGATGGCCAGCGCGATCGGCAGCGTCCCCCGGTCGAAGAAGGTGTGCGGCGCCTCGACGATCAGCGGCGCCGCCGGCCCCGCGCGCAGCACGACCACGGCCACGCCGCGGCGGCGGGGGCCGTCCTCGGACAGCACCCACAGGTCGCGCCCGGGGACCGGCCGCAGGGTGAACCCCGGCGGAGCGGCCGGCGGCGGCTGCCGGTTCTGCGCGGCGAGCCCCGCCGCCGCGACCCACGCGACGTACGTCACGTCCTCCGCGTCGTCCGGCGGCTCCGCGATGAGGTGGCGCCCGCCCTTCCGCAGCGGGGCGATCTGCTCGTCCAGCGCTCCCGGCTCGCCGCCGTCGGGCTGCGCCTCGATCACGGGCTCCGCCGCGGAGTGCCCCGCGCCTGGCGCCGCGCCCGGCGTGCTGCCGACGATGCTCCGACACACCCCCTGGGAGCACCCGGCGATCGTGAACAGCACCACATAGCCTGCGCTCTTCATGGGGCGCCCCCGCCGCCGGACTCCGACCACCCCTTCACTTTTCGCACGCCGCGACCCGTGGATCCAGGGCGACCCTCCGCGGCCGGACCCGGCCCTCGCGCGGCGACCCGGCTCCTCAGCCGGGACGGTTTGCGCTAGTAGCTCTGCATGCCTCGTCCCTTCGAGCCCGTGGAGGCGCCGCCGCTCGCAGAGCAGGCGGGCCGCACGTTCCCGCGCCTTGTCGAGCTGATGCAGCGGCTCCTCGCGCCCGACGGGTGCCCGTGGGACCGCGAGCAGAGCTTCGCGACGCTCCGGCGCTACGTGCTCGAGGAGGCCTGCGAGGTCATCGACGCGATCGACGGCGGCGACCGCAAGGAGCTGTGCGCCGAGCTCGGCGACCTCCTGCTCCAGGTCGTCTTCCAGGCCGAGCTCGCCCGGGCCGAGGGGGCGTTCGGCCCCGACGACGTTGTCGCGGCGATCTGCGAGAAGCTCGTGCGGCGCCACCCCCACGTTTTCGCGGACGAGAGCGCCGAGAACGCCGACGAGGTGCTCCAGAACTGGGAGCGCATCAAGGCGGCGGAGCGGGCCCGGCAGGGCAAGGACCGCGGGGTGCTCGGCGGCGTCCCCCGCAGCCTGCCGGCGCTGACGCGGGCGCAGCGGGTCGGCGAGAAGGTCGCGCGCGTGGGCTTCGACTGGCCGGACGCGCGGGGCTCGCGCGCGAAGGTGGAGGAGGAGCTCGGCGAGCTAGACCGGGCCTTCGAGAGCGGTGACGCCGCGGCGATCGAGGAGGAGCTCGGCGACGTGCTCTTCGCGCTCGGGAACCTGGCGCGCCACGCCGGCGTCGACGCGGAGGGCGCGCTGCGCCGGACGATCGACAAGTTCACCCGGCGCTTCGAGCACGTCGAGCGGCGGGTCGTCGAGCGGCACGGGGGCTGGCCCGCCAGGGCGTCGGACGACACGCTGACCCTGGAGGAGCTCGACGGCTACTGGGACGAGGCCAAGCGCGGCGAGCAGCGGACCTGAGGCGGCGCGGCGGGGCGGGGGCGCTCCCTTGAGCGGCGCTCCGGGACGCGGCGCTCGTCGAGCGGGAGCGGCCGCGCGCCCGCTGGGCGTGACTCAGAGCAGGTAGCGCTCCCCCGAATCGGGCAGCACGGTCACGATCGTCCCGTGCACCCTGCGCGCGATCTCCACGGCCGCGTGGACGTTGGCGCCGGAGCTCGGGCCGACGAGGAGCCCCTCCTCACGGGCGAGCCGCCGCACCATGCGGGACGCGCCCGCCTCGGTCACCGTGAGGATCTCGTCGATGAGCGAGCGCTCGAGGATCGCCGGCACGAACCCGGGGCCGAGGCCCTGGATGCCGTGGGCCCCGGGCCCTCGCCCCGAGAGCACGGCGCTCTTCGTCGGCTCGACGGCGCAGATGCGGACCGCGCTGCCCAGCTGATCCCGGAGCACGCGCCCGCAGCCGGTCAGCGTGCCGCCGGTGCCCACGCCGGCGACGAAGGCCGCTATATCGCCGCCAGTCTGCGCGAGGATCTCGAGGCCGGTGGCGAGCGCGTGGGCGCCGGGGTTCGCCGGGTTCTTGAATTGCTGGCTCATCCAGGCGCCGGGCGTCGCCTCGCAGATCTCGATCGCGCGGTCGACGGCGCCGGCCATCCCCTGGCCCTCGGGGGTGAGGACGATCTCGGCGCCGTACGCGCGGAGGATGTGCCGGCGCTCGACGCTCATGTCCTCGGGCATGACCACCACGCAGCGGTAGCCGCGCACGGCGGCGATCATCGCGAGGCTGATCCCTGTGTTGCCGCTCGTCGCCTCGACGATGGTCGACCCCTTCCTGAGCGCCCCTTCGCGCTCGGCGCAGAGCACCATGCCGAGCGCCGCCCGGTCCTTGACGCTGCCCCCCGGGTTCATCGACTCGAGCTTGCCGTAGACGACGCCGCCCCCCTCGGGCGAGAGCCGGGCGAGGCGGACGAGCGGCGTGCCGCCGATGAGCGACAGCGCGTCGGGCACGACAGGGCCGACGCGCACGGGGGCGGCGGGCGAGGGAGCCGAGCACGCGTCGGGCGAGCCGGGCGCGTCGGGCGGGCTCGGCGGGCCGCCCGGGGCTCGAGGGGACGACATACCGCCAGTGTACACGCGAACAGGGCGTCCTCTAGGACGCCGGGGTCTAGATAGAGATCTCCGACAGCACCCCGTAATGATCCGAGGCGACGACGCCGTCCTCGATCTCCTGGAGGACGACCCTCGACGAGAGCGGCTTGCCCCGCCCCTGCTTGTCCGGGCCGCGGACGAAGATGTAGTCGATGCGGCGCGGGTACTCGTTCGTGATGGCCGCGAACGGGTTGCGCACGGGATCGAACGTGAACCCGGGGCCCTCGCCGGTCTGAGCGAACGTGTCGGCGAAGTACACGCTCTTCTGGTTCAGGGCGTGCAGCCCCTTCATGAACCGGATCTCGGTGGCCTCGGGCTGCGCGTTGAAGTCGCCGACGACGATGGGCGGGAGGCCTTCCATGGGCGCCTCGCGCATCACGATCTCGGCCGCGGCCGCGACCTGCGCCTCGCGCACGGCGCCGTGGTGGAACTTCCAGTTCAGGTGCGTGACGAAGAACGGGAGCACGCCGCGCGGCGACGCGAGCTCGGCGAACAGGAGCGAGCGCTTCTCGTCGGTCTCGCCCGTGGGCAGGGGAAACGCCTGGCTGCGCGCGATCGGCCAGCGCGACAGCACGGCGTTGCCGAAGAGCACGCCGCCGCCGAGGTCGTGCGCCGGGCCGAAGGCGACCTCGTAGCCGAGCCCTTCGGCGATGCCGTCGGCCAGCGACCGGCCCTCGTACGACATCACCTCCTGGAGCCCGACCACGTCGGGCGCGAGCTCTCGGACGCCCTTGCGGATCAGGCCGAGGCGCGCCTCCCACGGGTCGTGGCGGTTCCAGATGTTCAGGGTGAGCACCCGCAGGGAATTGCGGGCAGCGATGCCAGAACCTTCATGCGCGGAGCCGCCGGCCCCGGAGCCTTCTCGAGGACGTTCCATGCCGACGGGCTACGCCAGCTGCGCGTCCGAATCCAGCCGTGATACGAAGGGCCCGGCGCAAGCCGCCACCCTTCCGGCGCGGAAGGGCGACCTTGACCGGGAGAACCCTGAATGATCGCGTGTGCTCCTCGAGGGGGGCGGCCTGGATCGGCCTCCTCCCGACCCCGAACACCCCTCCGCCTGGCGAAGGGCCTCCTGCTGCTCGCGCTGCTCGCCGGCTGCGAGAGCAAGATGGAGCCCAAGGAGTGCGACAAGCTCCGCGGCGACGCCTTCGAGATGGTGAACAAGGCGCAGCACTGCAACACGGACACCGACTGCCGCCAGAGCGAGTGGCCGGGCTGCGCGAAGCCCATCAGCAACGCGACCTTCGACAAGATCAAGCCCCTCGCGGAGAGCTACAAGACGGGCAAGTGCGAGGAGCCCAACGTCAGCTGCAAGAGCCCGCCGCAGTCCTACTGCAAGCAGGGGCTCTGCGTGCACCGCGAGCTCGGCACCCCGGAGGGGGCGGGCAACACGCCCACCGATCAGATCCAGATCCAGTGACCTCCGCGGCCGCGCGGCCCCGTCGCGGCCGCGCTGCCCGGCCGCGAGCCGCGCTGCCCGGCCGGCGAGCCGCGGGCCCGCGGTGCGCGCCGCCGAGCGCAAACCGGCGCGCCGCCGCGGTACGCGCTTGACGCGCGAACCCGCAGAGGCCACGCACGCCGCCGTGAGCGAAGGCTTCTATCGCGGCAAGCGCGTCGTGGTGACCGGCGCCGGCGGGTTCATCGGCAGCCACCTCGTCGAGGCCCTGGTCCGGGAAGGCGCGCGCGTGCGGGCGCTCGTCCGGTACACCTCGAGCTCGCGGCGAGGGCACCTCGACAGGCTCCCCGAGGAAGTCCTCGCGGACGTGGAGGTCGTCCCCGGCAACGTGGAGGACGCGGGCGCGGTCCGGTCGCTCGTGCGCGGCGCCGACGTCGTCTTCCACCTCGCGGCCCTCATCGGCATCCCGTACTCGTACGTGGCCCCGCAGCAGTACGTGGCGACGAACGTGCAGGGCACGCTGAACGTCCTCGAGGCGGCGCGCGAGCACGGCGCGCGCGTGGTCCACACCTCGACGAGCGAGACCTACGGCACCGCGCGCTACACGCCCATCGACGAGGCCCACCCCCTCACCGGCCAGTCCCCGTACTCGGCCACGAAGATCGGCGCCGACAAGCTCGCCGAGAGCTACCACCTCTCTTTTGGGCTCGAGGTCGCGACGATCAGGCCGTTCAACACCTACGGCCCGCGGCAGTCGTCGCGCGCGATCATCCCGAGCGTGATGCAGCAGCTCGCCGCCGGCAGCGCCGCGCTCCGCATCGGGAGCACCGCGCCGGTGCGGGACCTCAACTTCGTGACCGACACGGTCGCGGGCTTCCTCCTCGTCGGCTCGAGCGCGCGGGCCGTGGGGCAGACGCTCAACGTGGGCAGCGGGCGCGCCGTCTCGATCGGCGACCTCGTCCGGCTCATCTTCGAGGTGACGGGCAAGCGCGCGGAGCTCGTGACGGACGAGGCCCGGGTGCGGCCCGACGCGAGCGAGGTCATGGTGCTGCTCGCCGACTTCCGCCGCGCCGCGGAGCTTGTCGGCTACGCGCCGCGCGTGTCGCTCGAGGAAGGGCTCGCGCGCACGTACGCCTATGTCGAGCGCCACCTCGCCGACTACCGGCCGCGCGAGTACGCGATCTGATCACGACGCGGCGCGCGCGGGCGCCCCGCCCGCCGCCGCCGGCTGGATGGAAGGCCATGTGGAAGATACCTCTCAGCGATCTCTCGTTCGGGCCTGAAGAAGCGGAGGCCGCGCGGCAGGTCGTCGCGTCGGGCTGGCTGACCATGGGCGAGCGCACGGCGCAGTTCGAGCAGAAGCTCGGCGAGGCGCTCGGCACCCCGCGGGTGCTCGCCGTGACGAACTGCACCGCCGCGCTGCACCTCGCCTACACGGCGCTCTCCGTGGGCCCCGGCGACGAGGTGATCTGTCCGAGCCTCACCTTCGTGGCGACCGCCAACGCCGCGCTCCTCTGCGGGGCCGACGTGGTGCTCGCCGACGTCGTGGGCGAGGGCGACCTCGGCGTCGACCCGGCCGACATCGCCCGCAAGATCACGCCGAGGACGCGGGCGATCGCGGTCGTCCACTACGCCGGCTACCCCTGCGACATGGACGCGATCTCCGCGATCGCGGCCGAGCGGGGGATCGCGGTGGTCGAGGACGCGGCGCACGCGCCGCTCGCTACCTACCGGGGCAAGGCGCTCGGGACGCTCGGGGACGTCGGCTGCCTGAGCTTCTTCTCGAACAAGAACCTCGCAACCGGCGAGGGGGGCGCCGTGATCGCGAGGGACGACGCGCTCCACGCGCGCATGCGGCTCCTCCGCGCGCACGGGATGACGACGCTGACCCTCGACCGGCACAAGGGGCACGCGTTCACGTACGACGTCGTGGACGCGGGCATGAACTACCGCATCGACGAGATCCGCAGCGCCATCGGGCTCGTGCAGCTCGGCCGGCTCGCGGCGGGCAACGCGCGGCGGCGGGCGCTCGCGGCGCGCTACCACGAGCGCCTCGCCGGGGTGCGCGGCGTCGGGCTCCCGTACCGCGACTTCTACGCGCGCGGGGTGGGGGAGAGCGCGCACCACCTCATGCCGGTGCTCCTGCCCGAGGGCGCCTCGCGCGAGGCCGTGATGGAGGCCATGAAGGCGCGCGGCGTCCAGACGAGCGTGCACTACATTCCGATCCACCGCTTCTCGCACCACGGCGCCTCGGGCCGGGTGCGCAAGGAGGGGCTCGCGCGGACGGACGCCATCGCGGAACGCGAGCTCACGCTCCCGCTCCACCCGCGCATGCAGGACGCCGACGTCGACGCCGTGTGCGAGGCGCTCGCCGCGTCAGTCCGGTAGGTAACGCTGCCGGTTCTTCTCGAACTCGTCCTGCGCCTCGGCGAAGTCGTCGCTCCTGCCGATGTCGAGCCAGTGGCCTCGGAAGGGGAAGGTGGCCACCTGCTCGCCGGCGTCGAGCAGCGCGTGCATGAGGTTGTCGAACCCGAACGGCCGGCCCTCCGGGATGAAGCGCAGCACGCTGCGGCTCATCGCGTAGATGCCCATGCTCACCCAGAACGTGTACGTCGGCTTCTCGCGGAAGCCGACGACGCGCCCCTCGGGGCCGAGGTCGAGCACGCCCAGGTCGATCTTCGAGGCGCGCTCGCACACGGCGACGGTGAGCGGCGCGCCGGCCGACTCGCTCGTGCGGTGGAGCGCCGCGAAGTCGAGGTCGCTGAGGATGTCGCCGTTCATCACGAGGAAGCGCTCCGGCAGGTCGCCCTCGATGACCCGGAGCGGCCCCACGGTCCCGAGCGGCGTCTCCTCGCGCTGGTAGGAGATGCGCAGCCCGTACCGGCTCCCCTCGCCGACGACGGCCTCGATGAGGGCGGCCTGGTGGCCCACGCACATCACCACGTCGGTGACCCCGGCGCGCGCCAGCTGCCGGAGGAGGATCTCGACGATCGTGTGATCGCCGATCGGCATCAGCGGCTTCGGGATAAGGGCGGTGTAGGGGCGGAGCCGGGAGCCTTTGCCGCCGGCGAGGACGACTGCCTTCATGCGGTGACGTATACCCACGCGCCGCTCGAACGGGGGACCATTCCGCAGAATTTCTCGCGCATCCGGCCTACCCCCGCCCTCTCCGATTGACTCTCTTCCGGCTGCTCTTTAGTAATCGGAGAGCATCCCGCGGCAGGCAAGCCCCTGCGCGGAGCAATTCACCCTTCAGGCGACTTGGGCAGCAATCATGACGATGGTACCCCCGACCCGTACCCCCGCCAGGAAGCGCCGGAAGCTCGGTTATCGAGGCAGCGGCACTTTTGCCATGTGCAGCCCCGGCCCGCTCCCGGGCGGCCCGCTCTTCCGGCAGCTCTGCACGCTCGCCGATCGCTTCGCCGCGTGCCAGGACGACCCGGCCGCGGCCCAGATCGGGAGCGTGCTCTCGCTGCTCGCGCTCTACGCGACCAAGACGGACGACCGGGATTTCCGGTTGCCGCTGGGCTCCTTCCTCATGGACCTCGCCCTCGACGACGAGGCGCGCGCGCGGGCTCGATCGCCCGGCGCCGCGCCCATCCCGTACGGGCGCCCGCTCCTCGCTCGCTGACCGGGGCTGCGATGAGCGCGCGAGAACTCCCGACGCGCCCCGCGGGGCGCAGCAAGCTGACGGCATCGGCCTCGGTCGTGCTGATCGTGAGCGCGAGCGAGCAGCTCGCCGAGCGCTGCCGCCGGCTGGTCTTCGTCGAGGGCGCCGATCTGCTCGCCTGCGACCTCGTGTCGCTGCGCGGGAGCGCCGCCTGGCTCAACCCGCTGGCCATCGTGATGACCCAGGACGTGCGAGCGTTCGACCCGGAGGGGTTCATGGAGCTGTCGCGGCGCATCGGCGCCGAGCTCGTGGTGCTCCCGTCCGAGAGCGTCTCGGACATGCAGCTCACCGCGATGATCACGGCGGCGCTGGACATCGCGCAGCGCCGCCGGACCGACTGACGGCGGCGCCGACCGGGTGGGAGGGCGCGTCCGACGCGCGAGGAGCGCGTCCGTTGCGCGGCGGGCGGGGGCGTCCGTCGCGCGGCGAGACGGGGCGTCCGTCGCGCGGCGAGACGGGGCGTGTCAGTCGCGCGGCGGGAGGACGTCGCCGGACTGGCTCGCCAGCAGGCACCCCTCGTCGAGGCCGAGCTTGCACGCCTTCGTGAACAGCTCGACTGCCTTGCGGCCGTCGCGCTCCACGCCCTCGCCCTGCGCGTGCAGGTGCCCGAGCTCGACGCAGGCGGGGGCGTTGCCGCGATCGCAGACGCGCCGGAACAGCGCGCCCGCGCGCCCGGGATCGGCGCTCGCGCCCTGGCCGTGGAGGTAAGCCCTGCCGGCCGCGAGGCAGCCGAGGTTCGCGCCCGCGTGGCACGCGCGCACGTGCCAGTAGAGCGCCGCCTCGTCCGCGCCGCCCGCCCCCTCCGCGCGCGCGAGCCGGTCGTGGTACGCGTCGCCGAGCCGCAGGCAGCCGCGCGCGCTCCCCTCGGTGCACGCGTCCTTGAACAGCCCCATCGCCCGGTCCACGTCCATCGAGACGATCGTGCCGCCCAGGTACATCGATCCCAGCGTCACGCAGTCCTCGATCTGGTGCTCGGCGCAGCCGTTCGTGCAGCCGACGAGATCGCTCCCCTCGCAAGGCAGCCGCAGGGGCGGCTGGGCTGCTTCGGCCGTCGGTGCGGCGCGCGGCGCCGCCGCGGGGGCAGGCTGGACGGGCGCCGCGGCGTGGCGCGGCGTGGTCGCGGCCGCGCTGCCGCAGCCACAGAGAAAGAGCGCGGCGAGGAGCGCCTGGGCGGGTTCGCGCAAGTGCATGTTCGAACTCATGACACACCGGCCGCCCTCTCCCAATCCCGCCCCGGGAGGCGTCTGCCCGGGGCGCCCGGCGGCGCTCCAGGGCTGGTCCCGCGCCGGGCGTCGGTGTAGACGCATCCGATGCCCCTCATGAGCCCTCCTCCGCTGCAAACGCTTGATGAGCCGAACCTCGAGGCGCTCGTCGAGCTGATGTTCCTCGCGGCCTTCGCCGACGGCGAGTTCAGCCAGGAGGAGAAGGTCCACTTCGCCCGGAGCGTCGAGTCGCTCACAGACCGCCGGATCCCTCAGAGCACGATGGACGAGCTCATCCATACGGTCGTGACGCAGCTCCAGAAGGAGGGCCGCGCCGCCCGGCTCGCGTCGCTCAAGGAGCGGCTGCCGAGCCCGCAGGCCCGGAAGGTCGCCTTCTCCCTGGCCGCCCAGGTCGTGGTCGCCGACGGCATCATCAGGAGCAGCGAGCGCGAGCTCTTGCTCGACGTCGCGGCGGCGCTCGAGATCGAGCAGAGCGAGGCCGCGGACGTCGTGCGGAGGCTCGCCGCCACGTGAGCGTCCGGCCGCCCTCGGCGCGCCGCGCCCGGCGCGCGCCGGGGGGCCTCCCCGCGCGGGGCGCGCGCCGCGGCCCGGGGCGCGCCGCAGGGTACGCGCGCCGCGGCCCGGGCCGCGCGCCGCGGGGTGAACGGGCGCTGTCGTTTTCGGTTACGATGGCATCGCCGTGACCTGGTCCTCCACTGGCACGTTCCTGATCCCGTTTCCGGTGCCGGGCTCAGCGCTGACCTCCACCCGGGGCACGTACGTCATCGGAGCGCTCATCGGCGACGGCCAGTACGGCTCGGTCTACGAGTGCAGCGGGCCGTTCGACCAGGTGTACGCCCTGAAGATGCTGCGGCCGGCGAACAAGCCCTACCAGGTCGTCAAGGAGGAGTGGTCGCGCGAGATGCTCCGCCTGGAGAGCTTCCGCCACCCGAACATCGTCTACATCCACGACGCCTTCGAGGTGAACTACCTCTTCTACCTGGCGCTCGAGCGGTGCGACACGAGCCTCCGGGCGCTGCTCGGCACCCCGTTCCAGCCGCCGCTGCTCGTCGAGCTCGCGCGCCAGCTGCTGATGACGCTGCAGTACCTGCACGACAACGGCGTCGTGCACGCCGACCTGCACGCCGGCAACGTGCTCATCTCCCAGCTCGACCACAAGCCGATCGTCAAGCTCACCGACTTCGGCGTCGCCCACCAGCTCGACGGCGTGACCCGCTGGTTCCGCCCGCAGGTCGCGAACCCGAAGATCCTCGTCCCGGAGCTCGTGACCGCGGGCTACACGACGACGCAGAGCGACCTCTACCAGCTCGGGCTGCTCATGTACCAGATGCACACGGGCCAGCCGGCCATCGACGTGAACGCCTCGTACGAGGAGATCACGCGGCAGATCGCCGAGGGCACGCCGCGGCAGAAGGCCGAGGCGCTCGGCACGCCGCTGAGCCAGGTGATCGCCAAGCTGCTGCGCCGCCGCGACGCCTACCGGTACTTCTCCGCGCGCGACGTCTGGGACGACCTGCGGCAGGTCCGCTGGGCGTAGCGCGATCTCCGCTGCATCCGGCGCGCGTTCCGGGCTACACCTCGCGCATGGTCCCTTCCGCCACGCCGCGCGTCGTCTCGCTCACGCCGGCGGTCTTCCACCTGCCGGACGCGGTGAACCAGGTCTCGCGCACCTACGGGGAGAGCCCGATCGTCCCGCGCGGGCCCCGGCTCCGGCCGCTGCTCGACCGGGCCCGGCACGGCATCGTCGAGGCCCTCGGCGCGCCCGGCTACGAGGCCATCCTGCTCACCGGCTCGGGCTCGACGTCCATGGCCGCCGTGCTCGGCTCCTGCCTGCGGCGCGACGAGCGGCTCCTCGTCGTCCGCAACGGCGCCTACGGCGACCGGATCTTCGAGTACGCCGGGACGCTCGGCCAGCCGGTGGTCGACATGTGCCTGCCCTACGGCGAGCGCCCGGACCTCGCGAGGATCGAGGCAATCCTCGCCGCGGACGAGGCCGACGCCGTGGCGATCGTGTACGGGGGCACGTCGACGTGCACGCTGAACCCCGTGCCCGAGGTCGGCGCGCTCGCCCGCAAGTACGGCAAGAAGCTCCTTGTCGACGGCATCAGCGCGCTCTTCGTCGAGCCGATGGCGCTCGAGGGCTCCGGCATCGCTGCGGTGATGGGCTCCTGCAACAAGGGCCTCCATAGCCACCCGAACCTGACCGTCGCCCTGGTCCGCAAGGACCTGCTCGCCGAGATGGAGCGGATCCCCGCCCGCGTCCCCAGCCTGGAGCTCTACAAGACGTGGCGCGCCCAGCAGGGCGGCGCGCACCCCTACACGATCGACCCGATGAGCCTGTGCCAGGTGATCGCGGCGCTCGACCACCTCGCCGCCACGGGCGGCGTCGCCGGGCGCCACGCCGTGTACCAGGCGCGCTGCGCGATCCTGCGGCCGGACTACGAGCGGCTCGGGCTCACGATCGCGCGCTGGGAGAACATGCCGCTCCAGTCGATCGGGACGGCGCTGCACATCCCCGCGGGCAGGTCGTACGACGAGATGGCGAACCGGCTCGCCAGCGAGCCTGTCGATGGCCACGTGTTCGAGATCTACGCGGCCCAGGGGAAGCTCTCGAGCCAGCTGTTCCGGATCTTCCACATGGGCGAGTACCCGCTCGAGGTCTACGAGATCTTCCTCAGGGCGCTCGCGCGCGTCGTCTGAGCGCGGCGCCCGCGGCTCACCCGCTGTGGGCGGCGACAGCGCGCGTCGTCTGAGCGCGGCGCCTGCGGCTCACCCGCTGCGGGCGGCGACAGCGCGCGTCGTCTGAGCGCGACGCCTGCGGCTCACCTGCTGCGGGCGGCGCCGCGGCTCGCTCGACCGCGGCTCCCGCCGCTCACTTCGCCTCCTTGGGCGCCTCCTTCTTCTCTGCCGGCGCGGCGGCGGGTTTGTCGCCCTTGGCCTCGGCCGGCTTGGCCGCCGGCTTCGCCGCCTTGTCGGCTGCCGGCGCGGTCTTTCCGGCCTTGTCGTCCGCGCCCTTGGTTGCGTCCTTCGCCTCGTCGCCGACGCCGAGCAGCTCGATGTCGAAGACGAGCGTCGCCTTGCCCGGGATCTTCGGCGGGCTGCCCGCCTCGCCGTAGGCGAGGCGCGAGGGGATCGTGAGCTTGCGCTTGCCGCCCATCTTCATCCCGACCACGCCCTCGTCCCAGCCCTTGATGACCTCCGTGTTGCCGAGGGTGAAAACGAACGGCTCCCGGCCGACGGACGAGTCGAACTCGGCGTTGTTCTTCAGCAGGCGGCCGGTGTAGTGGACGCGGACCTTATCGCCGTCCTTCGCCTCCGGGCCGGTGCCCACGACGACGTCTTCCTTGATGAGGTCGGCCGGCTCCGGCTCGGCGGGCTTCACCGCCGGGATGGCGCTGCCCGGCGGCAGGTCGGGCTCGGGGACCTTGTCCTCGCAGCCCGCGACCGGGCCGAGGACGACAGCAGCGCAGGAGAGGGCGAGGACGATTTGGAGAGGCTTCATGGCGCCACGTCTTACGCACCCGGCGCGGAGCGATCAACGGTCACCCGCCGCTCCCCGGTCCCCCCCTTCCCGGTCCCCCCCCCGGTCCCCCCGGCCGGGTTTCCGTTGCAGCGCTCCGGCTCGCGCGGTTAGGGTGCCGCCACCTTGGCTCGCGCGTTCTCCGTCGCCGCCCTGGCGATCGCCGAGGGCGGCGCCAATGCCGTCGGCGCGGTGCGCTTCACCTGCGCCGAGTCGGAGCTCGAGGTCGAGCTGGTGCGCGTCGCCGGCTACGCCGAGGGGTTCGCCCTTGGCGCCGTGGCGGCGCCGGTCCGCTTCGGGGTGCCCTACACCGCCATCCGCGGCCTCTTCCGGCGCGGCAAGGCGCTGTGCGTCGCCCTCGATCCGTCCGCGTGCTCGCCGCACAACTGCTTCGTCCTGGCGCGCTTCGAGGGCGACCTCCCCGGCGTGCCCGGCGTCATCTCGCCGGCGGCGATGGAGGCGATGGAGAGCGCGTACCGCGCGCGTCTCCACGCCCGCATGGCGAGCTGGATCGCGCCGGCGCCGCTCGGCGTGCTCGCGGCCGCCCTGTCGCCCGACTACCTTGCGAGCGGCCCGCTCGGGACCGCGTCGCTCGCGGTCCTCGTCGCGCTCGCGACCTGGCTCGCGCTGCGCTTCGCCGCGCGGCTCGCGACCTGGGGCGGGCCGCCCTCGGACCGCCTGCGCGACGCGCTCGTGGCCGAGATGTCGCGCCGCATGGGCTTCGCGTCGGACCGGCTCGCGGCCTCGACCCCCGGCGAGGCGGCGGCGCCCGTCTTCGCGCCCCGGCCGACGCCGCTCGGCGCGCTGCCGGGGCGCGAGCGCGAGCGCGGCGGAGAGGAGGGGTTCGAGGCGCTCCCGCTGCGGGCGCGCGTCCTCGTGCCCGCGGCGCTCGCCGTGGTCGGCATCGTGGCGACGATGGCGTTCGTGCAGCGGTTCGCGGCGCCCCGCGAGCTGCCTCCTGCCGAGCGGCAGGCGGCGCGCGGCGTCGGGGGAGCGGCCCGCGGCGCCGCCGCCGCGCTCCTCGCGGGCGAGGAGCGGGAGCGCGCCGAGCCGTCGTTCCCGCACTGCCTGTGCGACCGCGCCGACTCGCCGCTCTGGCGGGACGGGGTGCCGATCCTCAGCGTGCTCGGGTCGACCGGGCCGGACGACGGCGCGGGGGTGATCGCGCCGATCCTGCAGCGGGACAGGGAGGACGAGGAGGACGGCGAGGCCGGCGATGAGCGAGAGGAGGCCAGCGCGGCGCCGGGCGAGGCCGGCGGCGAGCCGGGCGACGCCGGCGCGGCGCCGGGCGACGCCGGCCTGGACGGAGGCCCGCGGCCCCGGCCGGCGCGCGGGCGCTACGATTTCGAGCTCGCGGTCGTCAACAACAGCGGCGCTCCGGTCAGCGACTTCCGCGTGCTGCTCACGTTCGCGCGGCGCGATCGGCGCGGCGAGCGCGCCGGGATCACCGAGCGCGGGCTGTTCTGGGAGGGCGCGCTCGGCCCGGGGCGCGCGGTGAAGTGGCACGTCGAGGCGCCCGGCACGGAGGTGAAGATCGAGCCGGGCGTGACGGGCATGCTCGACGGCGAGACCGGGGTGGCCTCTCCCGACGCGTTCTTCGAGCTGACGCGCGCGCGCTACCGCGTCGTGCGCATCCACGCGGCGATGATGCTCGCCTGGCTCCGCGACCCGCGCGCCCGCGACGCGCTCGTCGCCCTCCTGCCCGCCGCGTCCGCGGAGGAGGCGAAGCTCGAGCGGATCCGGCGCGCGACGGCGGACGTCATCCCGTGCTCGGTCGCGGTGGCGGAGGGGCAGCTGCGCGCGTGCCTCTTCAACGGCGGCGTGGCCCCTGTGCGCGGCGTCACGCTGCGCGAGGTAGCGGCGGGCGAGGGCCAGAAGCCGCGCGCCTGGCCCGTCGCGGCGCCCCTGCCGATCCACGAGGGGGTGGAGGTGCGGCTGCCCCTGGAGGGGGGCGCGGCCCCCGAGGAGCTCGAGGTGGTGCCGCAGGGCCGATGAGACGATGATGAGGGGATGAAGAGGGGCTCCCGGGCCGCGCTCGCGCTGGTCGCCGCGCTCGCCGCCGCGCTGGCGCTGCTCGCCGGGGCCCGCGAGGCGGCCGCGTGGGCGCCGCTCGATCTCGAGGTCGTCCCCCGCTGGCGCGAGCTGCCGGTCCGCTACCACATCAACCGGGGCTCGATCCCGGCGCCGCTCTCCGGGTTCGCTGCTGCCGGCATCGAGGCCGGTTTCGAGGCCTGGTCGAGCCCCGCGTGCACGGCGTGGGAGACCGAGCTCCTCGGCGACACGGACGAAAGCTACGACGCCGGCGACGGCAGGAACGTGTTCCTCTGGATCAGCGACAGCTGGCCGGGCCAGCTCGGCGCCGTCGACTCGGTCATCGCGATCACGATGCCCGTCTGGGATCCCGACGGCGTCATCGACGACGCCGACATGGTGTTCAACAACGTGGGCTTCTGCTGGAACGACAGCGGCGAGGGCGACTGCATCGATGTGGCGTCGATCGCCACCCACGAGCAAGGGCACTTCCTTGGCCTCGGCCACACGAACGTGCGCGGCGCGACGATGCTGGGGTTCTATCCGGGCGGCACGTCGGCGCGCACGCTCGAGGACGACGACGTCGAAGGGGTCTGCGCCCTCTACCCGATCGGCGGGACGGCCGTCGCGAGCTCGGGCGCGGGCGCGACGGCCGGCGTGGGCGGGGCGGGCGGGGCGGCCGGCGTGGCCGGCGCGGGGGGCGTCGCGCCGGGGACCGGGGACGAGCCGACGCGCGGCGGCGTGGAGGAGGTCGATGGCGACGGCGGCTGCTGCTGCTCGGCCGGCGGCGGGCCGCCGGGCACCCGGGGGGCGCTGCTGCTCGCCGCGCTCCGCGTGCTGCTGTCGCGCCGGTGCCAGCGCCAGCGTGCGGGCCAGAGCGTGCGCGAGCGGTAGGGGGCCGTTCAGGCCAGGAGCAGGCGGCCCCCGGCTCGTCGCGAGCTGTCGGGTGGAGGGTTGTTCAGCCCACGAGCAGGTGACCCCGGCTCGGCGCGAGCCGTCGGGTAGAGGGCCGTTCAGCCCACGAGCAGGCGGCCCGCGGCTCGTCGTGCGTGGTGAGGGCGCTCCAGCCCGGGAGAGGGAGGTCCCCGCGTGGCCGCGCGGACGGGGCCGCTTTACAACCCAGCGCAGCCGGGGCAAACGTGCCGCCATGCCCGAGCCGAGCACCGCAGCGTTCGACGCGGGGGTCGCGAGCGCCCTCCGCTCTCTTGGGGCCGACGGCTCCGCTTCCGCCCTCGATCCGCTCGGCGACCCGGCCGGGGCGGCGCGCGCCCTCTCGGCGGCGGGCGGCGCGCCCCTGCTCCTCCGCGTCGCGCCGGAGCTCGGCGCGCCGCAGCGCGACAAGGAAGCGGCCTTCGGCCCGGCGCCGCGCGACCCCGTGTGGCTCCGCATCGAGCGCGGCGCGAGCGCCGTCCAGCTCGCGCCCCTGCGGCTCGCGGGCGCCGGTCCGGCGCGCGGCGCGGGTGGCGCGGGCGGGGCGGGGGAGGCGGCGGCCGAGGCGCGCGACGCCGTGCGCGTCGAGGTGATCGCGGCGCAGCGCCCGTGCTGCGGCGCCGCCTCGTGCACGCGCGAGCGCACCTACGTCGCCGCCTGGCTCGCGCTCGCCGCGCCCTCGACCGGGCGCGCCGCGGCGGAGCAGCGCCTGCTCGTCGCCGAGGCGCAGGACCTCGAGGCCGCGCGGGCGGAGGCGCTCGTCGAGGCGGTGGCGGCGCCGCTCGCGGCCGCGCTGCGCGTGCCGCTCGAGACGGCGCGGGGGACCGAGCCGCCGGACGCCATCGCGCCGCGCCCCCTCCCGGAGCCCGCGCCGGAGCCGGCGCCCGCGCTCTCGGCCGCCGCGCTCTCGCGGTTCGCGATCCGGAGCGAGGGCGAGCTCTTCGTCCTGCGGGACCACGCGAGCCACGGCCCGCGCGGTTCCGCGACCCGCAACGCGCTCATCGGCGGCTTGCTGCTGCTCGCCGCGCTCGCCCTGTGGATCCAGGTCATGCGGAGCGTCGCCGCCGGCGACAGCGGCATCGCGCTCGGCGTCGGCAGCGGCGCCGCGCTGCTCTCGCTCGCGGGCTACGCGTTCCTCGGCGTCGCCCGGTTCTCGTCGCGGTACGCGGCGCGCTCCGCCCCTGTCGCGTCGTTCGGGCCGGGCTGCTTCGTCGTCGCCCCCTGGGTGAGCCGCACCGGCGCGATCGATCTGCGCCCCGAGGGCAGGCTCGGGGCGGCCATCTCCGCGGGGGAGGTCCACGGCGTCCACGTGCAGCCCCGCGGCGACCGCTTCGCCGTCGAGATCGACACCGACCACGGCCCCATCGACGCCCTCCTCACCGGCCGCGAGGACGTCGCGCGCTACTGGCGCGACGCCATGGACCGCGCCGTCGCCTCGGTGCGCCACCCCGGCGGCCCCTCGGCCCGGCAGCGCCTCCGGGCGCGCTCCCAGACGCAGCAGGCCGCCGCGGCGGGCTGAGCCATCCCTGGCGCACCCGCGGCGCACCCGTGCCCGCGAGCGCACCCGGTCCTGGTCTCGCTCCAGGCCGGCGTGGGCGAGGGACTCTCGGGCGTCGCTAACAACGGCGATCCGGCGGCTCCAGCGGTCCGGCTCGGCGGAGTCGGCGTTTGCAAGGACGCGCTCCCGCGCTGCCGCGGGCCGGAGGTCTCAGCCCGTAGCCGCCCTGCCCACGGCTGGCTCTTACAGCCGAGCGAGCCGTCCATCTTCGAGCAGCACCCAGGGGGCTGAATACCGACTGAGATACAAGGTGCCTTCGGCGGTCCTTCTCGGAAAGAAGCAAGAGAGAAGCCCCCATAAGGGGGTAAGCTCTCGAAACCCTTCGACACCGCGCGCGCAGCTTTCCACGAACGGTAAGGGATTCTCATCGACGTAGCTCTCCCAGAGGCGAACGGCACGATCGTGGCGTTCCGCCGGCCACGCGCTTGCCTTGTGGAGACGGTCCAGAAGCACCGGGTCGGGGTGGTGGGCGACCGATCCGCAGCAGTCGAACGGCGGTATCCTCGGCGGTTCGGCGAACCTTTTCGCCGTGCCGTAGACCGCCTCGAACTCGACAATAAGGACGTCACTGCATGGGATCCTCAGGTCCCGCAACCAGCTACAGGTCCTCCAGAGGTTCACCCGATCGTCAAGACTCTCTGTCACCCACAAGACAATGGGCGGCTCCCAGCGAACATCAGATGAGTAGAGCCGATCGAAACTTTCACCTGACTCGTCTCCATCTGAACACTCTTCACACGAAGAAAACCACATCTCGCGCGCCCGGACATGCTCCAGCGGATTCCGGCGACTCGGCCCGATGAGAAGGCTTTCAAAGACATTTACGATATTCGCGGCACCGAGTTTGGCCAGACGCTCTGCCGTTGGCGGATCGAAGGCCACATGTGTTCCGTTCGAAAGATTTGGGGCGCTTGCCATGTTATCTAGAATCTGCAGCTAAAACATTTCTCGTGCGTATATGGCTTGTCTTGCTGACATTCGTCACGACAGATCTCGCAAAGACTAACGCCTCGACCGTAGATGTTCTTGCGCGTGCAGTGCCCACCGATGTCATAGCATTTTACGTAGCTCTCAGTGCATGAGTGGACTGGCGTACATCCCGCCATCGCAAGCGATGCGCTGCCCACTTCTTCGTCTCCGCCTTCACCTTCGTCGCCGTCTCTGAGGTGATCTCCCGCCCCTACGGATTCTGTCGGGTATCCAGCACCGGCGCCTCCCGACTCGACTGGCTCGCAGGTGTAGGACAAGTCGCATGCCGACGCGAGCATCATCACGAACCCGCCGCACACCACGAGCGCGCTCGCCTGGGTCTTCAACCGGTGTCTCATGCCTTTGTCCCCTTCCCGGATGAGCGCACCGTTCTCCCAACACATGGATGGTCTCTGACACCGTTCCGATGCGTCCGACGCGGCGTCCGCCGTATCTCTCGCGCATCTGGCCCGCAGATTCGTCTCCGGGTTCGATTCCCGGCGCCTCCATCAAAAAGCCACGGTGAGAGCCGCGCCCTCTTGCTCTTGTGTGCCCTGCGTGTGACCCGTGCGACGAACAGCGCCTCCTCGCCGCGTATCTCGGCAGGACCTCCCGCCGTGACCCCGAGGCCGGCTTCGTCACGCTCGCGTCCCCCGAACTCGCCGCCTCGCCCCCGCTCCCCCCGTGCTGGAGGGCGGCTCCGAAGGACCCGTTGAAGGAGCCCCCCCTGCCCGAGGCATCAACCCCTCCATGAGCAGCCCGCTGACGAGCCCCGCGAGCTTCGCCGCCTCGACCGGCTTGTCGAACCGTCCGAGCTGCCCCTGCGTCAGGAGCACGGCGAGCCCGTGCATGCTCGACCACAGCACGAGGGCGAGCTGCATCGGATCGTCCCCGCGCAGGATCCCCGCCGCTTGCGCTTCGGCGAGGGAGTCCATCGTCGCGCGATGGCCCTCGGCGCGCGCCCGCAGGAGGTCCGGGGCGCTCTCCTTCACCGTGTCATAAGGCGCGTACATCACGCGGAAGGCCGCCGGGCGCTCGACCGCGAAGACGACGTACGCCTCCGCGATCGCGCGGAGCCGCGCGATCGGGTCCGCGCCGGCGGCCGCCACGCGCGGCGTCAGGAGCTCCCCGAAGGCGCGGAAGCCCTCGACAGCGACGGCCGCCAGGAGCTCCTCCTTCGTCTCGAAGTGGCGGTACGGAGCGCGGGGGCTGACCCCGAGCTCGCGCCCCAGCGCGCGTAAAGAGAGGTCCTCCGCCCGCTGGTGCTCGAGCGCGCGCAGCGCAGCATCGATGAGCGCCTGCCGGAGGTCGCCATGATGGTAGGTGCCAGTTTTCTTCCTCTTCACGCTGGACATTTCGCTCCTCGAGTATACAGTGCATACATGTCGAATCTGGACATGCCCCCGAACACGCCCACGCCCCCCAAAACGCCCGCAAAAACGCCCCCAGACACGCCGACACACACATCGACGAGCACGGTGCCTTTCCACCTGGCCGGCGCCTTCGCGCCCGTGCGCGAGGAGCGGACCGACGTCGATCTCGACGTCGTCGGCGAGATCCCGGCGGACCTCCGCGGCACGTACGTGCGCAACGGGCCGAATCCCCGGACCGGCTGGTCGCCCGCGTGGTTCGCCGCAGAGGGGATGCTCCACGGCGTCCGCCTGGAGGACGGCCGCGCGCGCTGGTACCGGAACCGCTGGATCGCGGGCGCCTACGCGAACACGAGCGTTGTCCGGCACGCCGGGCGCATCCTCGCGCTCGTCGAGGTGCAACGGCCGGTCGAGGTGACCGCCGAGCTCGAGACAGTGGGGCCCCACGACTTCGGCGGAGCGCTCGGCAACGCGATGACGGCTCACCCGAAGATCTGCCCGCGCACCGGCGAGCTCCTCTTCTTCTCCCAGGCGCCCTCGCGTCCGCATCTCACGTACTATCGCGCAGACGCCGCCGGCCGCGTCGTCCATCGCGCGGCGATCGACGTCCCCGCGATGACCTTCATGCACGATTTCGCGATCACCGAGCGGTACGTCATCTTCTGCGTCCTCCCGGTGCTGCTCGGGGACGTCCGCTCCGCGGTGCCGCTCCGGTGGGACGACGGCTTCCCCGCGCGCATCGGCGTCCTGCCCCGCGACGGCGGCGGCGACGACATGCGATGGTTCGACGTGGCGCCGTGCACGATAAGCCACACGGTCAACGCCTTCGAGGAGGGCGACACCGTCGTGCTCGACGCCGTGCGCGCGCCGCGGATCATGGCGCCGCACGCGCTCCACCGGTTCACGCTCGACCTCCGCAGCGGCCGCGCCGCGGAGACGGAGCTGGATCCGCGGTTCCTCGACTTCCCGCGCGTGCACCCGGCGGTCGTCGGCGCCCGCCATCGCCGCGCGTACACGACCGAGCTCTGCGACTTCGGCCCCGACGGCAGCTTCTCGCGGACCGTCGCGCGCCAGCACGATCTCGAGACAGGCGCCGCTGTCGCTCACGACTTCGGGGACGACATGATGCCCGGCGAGTGCGTCGTCGCGCCGCGGCCGGGGAGCGCCGCCGAGGACGACGCCTGGGTGATCCTGTTCGTCCACCGCCGCGACGGCTCCGCGACAGAGCTCGTCATCCTCGACGCGTCGAGGTTCGCGTCGCCGCCCGTTGCGCGCGTCCGCCTGCCGTGCCGCGTCCCGCTGGGGCTCCACGGCGAGTGGCTCCCCGACGCGGCGGCCTAGGAAGCGCAACCCGGCATGAGCACCGCCGCCCCGGAGAAGCGACCGTGCCGCAGGTCGTCGAGCGCTTCATTGGCCGCCTCCAGCGGGTAGACCTTCACCTCGGTCCGGACTGGCACCCGCGGCGCAAGCGCGAGGAACTCCTCGCCGTCCCTGCGCGTCAGGTTCGCCACCGAGCGCAGCACGCGCTCGCCCCACAGGAGCGAATAGGGGAACGAGGGGATATCGCTCATGTGGATTCCCCCGCAGACAACGGCGCCGCCCTTGCGCACGGCGCGCAGCGCGGCCGGCACGAGCTCGCCGGCCGGCGCGAAGATCAGCGCCGCGTCGAGCTCCTCGGGCGGCGCGTCGGACGAAGCGCCGGCCCACTCGGCGCCCATCGACAGCGCGAACGCCCGCGCCGCCTCGTCGCCCGGCCGGACGAACCCGAAGATACGCCGCCCCTCGAAGCGGGCCACCTGCACCACGATGTGCGCGGCGGCGCCGAACCCGTAGATCCCGATCCGCTCCGCGTCCCCCGCCATGCGCAGCGTCCGGTACCCGATCAGCCCGGCGCAGAGCAGCGGCGCGGCCGAGAGGTCCGGGAAGCCCGCGGGGACAGGGAAGCAGAAGCGCGCGTCCGCGACCGTGAGCTCCGCATACCCGCCGTCGATCTGGTAGCCGGTGAAGCGCGCCCTGTCGCAGAGGTTCTCCCGCCCCGCGCGGCAGTGCGCGCACGCGCCGCAGGTCCACCCGAGCCAGGGCACGCCCACGTGCGCGCCCCGCGCGAACCGCGGCTCTTCGCCGGGCGCGGGCACCTCGTCGAGGACCTCGCCGACGATCTGGTGCCCGGGCACGAGCGGCAGCCGGGCGTCCGGCAGCTCGCCGTCGACCACGTGCAGATCGGTGCGGCACACGGCGCACGCGCGCACGCGGAGCAGCACCTCGCCGGGGCCTGGCCGCGGGTCGGGCCGATCCTCCAGGACGAGCGGGCTCTTCGCGGCTTTCAGGACGAGGGCGCGCATCGCTTCGAGCCAGTATATTCCGCGTCACCGAGCGTGCTCATGCGTGAATCCTCCTTGCTCCTCGTCTCCGCTGCTCTCCTCGCCGCGTGCGCCCCTGACGTCATCCTGGCCCCGGCCAGCTCCGGGGCCGCGGCGCCCGACACAGGCGGCACCGGGGGGAGCCTGGAAGGCACCGGCGGCGCGGGAGGCGCGCCTGCGCCGCGCGGCCCGGTCGTGCTGGCCTCCGGTCCAACCCACCCGAGCTCCATGGCCGTCGACGCGACCCACGTCTACTGGACGGTCGATGACCAGGTCCTGAAGGTGCCGCTCGAGGGCGGCAGCCCGGTAGTGCTCGCGAGCGGTCTTTCTGCCCCGTTTTCTCACACGCAAGGCATCGCCCTCGATGCCGACTACGCCTACTGCATCGCCTCGTACCACGCCGTGTGGCGTGTCCCGAAGAGCGGCGGACCGCCGGTCCACATCGTTTCGACCGTCACCTCGACCGCGAACGTCGCCGTGGACGACGACTTCGTTTACATGGGGGAATTTGGCGCGGAAGAGGTCGACGGCTTCGCGAAGATCGTCAAGGCGCCAAAGACGGGAGGCGCGCTGACCGACGTCGCCGAGACGATTGACGGTGTGGACGTCATCGCGATCGACGCCGCCCATGTCTACTGGATCAACGGGTCGAGGGAGCGGGTCTACAAGGTCTCCAAGGCCGGCGGCAGCCCGGTGGAGCTCTTCCGCGCCGGCGAGCGGTCCTTCAGCGGCACTTACCGGATCTCGACGAGCGATACCGATGTCTTCTGGTCGAGTAAACGCGGGATCATGAGAGGCCCCAAGGACGGCGGCGCCGCCGTCCTGCTCCACTTGGCCGGTCAGGTCGCGGACATGGCTCTGGACAGCGAGAATGTGTACTGGACCCAGTGGGGGAGCGGCGTCGCGAAGAGCCCTCTCACCGGCGGAGAGCTGACGCTGATCGCCGAGGATCAGCCCTTCCCTGAGGCGATCGCCGTGGACGCCTCGCACGTCTACTGGATCAACCACGACGGCACCGTGATGAAGGCAGCGAAGTGAGGGGAACGGTGCCCGGCGCGGCCGGGCGGGAGTGAGCCACCGCGGCGATGTCCTGACGTTGCTGGCCTCAGCGGCGCCCTCCTGATGTTGCTGGCCTCAGCGGCGCCCTCCTTGGCGCTGCCCTGCGCGGCGCCCTCATGACGGCGCCGGGCGCGCCGCTGCCGCCGGACGAGCGGTCGAGGTCCCCTCGATCGCTTCCGCGACCCCCTTGCGTGTCGCCTCCGCCCATGGCATGAACATGTTCAGTGAACGCGTTCACTCAAAAGACAGGCCGGCGCGACGCGCAGAAGGACGCGACGCGCGCCCGGATCCTCGAGGCAGCGCGCGACCACTTCGAGCGCCACGGCTTCGAGGCGGCGAGCGTCCGCGCCATCGCCGCGGACGCGGGCGTGGCGGCGGGCACGGTCCTGCTCCACTTCGAGGACAAGCGCGCCCTGCTCCACGCCGCGCTGTTCGACGACCTCGCCGCCACGGCGGCCGAGGCCGTCCGCGACGAGGAGCCCGGGACGCTCGAGGAGCGGCTCCACCGGCTCGCGTCCGCTTTCTTCGGGTACTACGCCCGCAGGCCGGCGCTGTCGAAGACGCTGCTGCGCGAGTCGCTGTTCGCCGACCCGCCGTGGCAGGCGCGCTTCGCCGAGCAGGTCGGCGCCGCGCACGGCCGCGTCGTCGCGCTCTTCGACGCTGCGCGCGCGCGGGGGGAGGTGGCCGAAGGCGCCGACGCCGCGCTCTTCGGGGTCGCTTTCTTCTCCTTCTACTACTTCGCGCTGATCGCGTGGGTCCAGGGCGCGCACCCGGCGCCCGTCGCCCTGCTCGATCGGCTCGTCGCTCAGCACCTCTGCGGCCTTCGCCCCGCAGATCACACCGGGAGGTCCCGATGACGTCATCGATCATGTTCGAGAGCCCCGAGGCGCGCGCGCGCATCGCGGCGTGGTACGAGAGGTTCCGCGACAGGCTCACGTTCCCTACCGAGGCGCGCGAGGTCGCGACGCGCTTCGGCGCGACGCACCTCCTCGTCGCCGGCCCCGAGCACGCGCCGCCGCTCGTCTGCCTGCACGGCGCGCTCGCGAGCTCGGCGCACCTGATGGGCGAGCTCGGCGCGCTCGTCCAGCGCTTCCGCGTCCACGCGGTCGACGTGATCGGCCAGTCGGTTAAGAGCTCCGATGTCCGCGTGCGGCCCGACGGCCCCGCCTACGCGGAGTGGCTCACCGACGTCCTCGACGCGCTCGGGCTCGCGCGCGCGCACCTGCTCGGCGTGAGCTGGGGAGGCCTCGTGGCCCTGCGCACGGCCGAGTTCGCGCCCGCCCGGATCGACCGGCTCGTCCTGATCGTGCCGGGGGGGCTCGTGATGGGCTCGGTGTGGCAAGGCATGGTGCGCGTGGGGATCCCGATGGTGCTCTACCGCGCGTTCCCTTCGGAGAAGCGCCTCGCCCGCGTCGCCGCCGGGATGTTCTCCAACCAGGACGATGCGTGGATCAGCTACATCGGTGACGCGCTGCGGAGCTACCGACTCGACTTCCGGCTGCCGCCGCTCGCGAAGCCAGAGACCCTCGCCGGCTTCACGCGCCCGGCGCTCGTGTTCGGCGCCGACGAGGACGTCCAGTTCCCCGGCGCGAAGCTGATCGAGCGCGCGAAGGTGCTGATGCCCCGCGCCGAGACCGAGCTGCTCGAGGGGTGCCGCCACTCGCCCCCCACCGACGACGCCTTCCGCGCGCGGCTCGGCGCGCGCATCGCCCGCTTCCTCGGGCCCGACGCCGAGTCGCCCCTCGCGTCGCCCGGCCTCGCCCCTCCGGTCGCGTGACCCTCTCGCCGGCGCCGGCGTGCGTGCGACGGATCGGCGGCGAACGCCTCCGTGATGCCGAGGAACCGGATCTTGCCCTGCTCGCGCAGCCGCAGGAGGACGGGGACGATCCGCTCGCGCAGATCGGCGTAGTGGTCCGGGAGCACGCCGTGCTGAACGCTGAGCGCCATGGCACCGGCCGCGCCGCGAGGTCACTCCTTCAGAGCGACCTTCCACGCGGTGAAGCGCCGCTCGACGCGCATGAGCAGGTGATTGAATGTCAGCCCGAGCGTCGTGATCGTCAGGATGCCGACATACATGCTCGGGATCTGGAAGTTGTATTGCGCGTAGATGATGAGGTATCCGAGCCCCGCCTTGGCGCCGATCATCTCCGCCGCGACGAGGACGAGCAGCGAGTACGCGCCCGCGAGGCGGATGCCCACGAAGATCGTCGGGACGGCCGCCGGGAGGATGACCTTGCGGAAGAGCTGGAGGGGCGACAGCCCCATGGTCCGCGCCGACTTGATGAGCAGCGGATCGACCCCGCGCACCCCGCTGATCGTGTTGAGCAGGATCGGCCAGGTGCACGAGTAAATCACGAGCGCGACCTTCGAGGCCTCCCCGATCCCGAGCAGGAGGAGGAACACGGGCAAGAGCGCGAGCGCCGCTGTGTTGCGCAGCACCTCGAGCAGCGGGTTGATGGCGTCCGCCACGCCCTTGTACCAGCCGATCGCGAGCCCGAGCGGCACGCCCATCAGGATCGCCAGCGAGAAGCCGAGCAGGGATCGGGAAAGGCTCGCCTTGATGTGGCTCAGGAGCTGCCCGTTCTGGAGGAGCTGCCACCCGGTCGCCAGCACCTCGGAGAGCGGCGGCAGGAAAGCCGCCTCGACGAGGCCGACCCGCGGCGCCGTCTCCCAGAGCGCGGCCACGAAGAGCAGGATCCCGGAGCGCGCGGCGGCGCGGCCGAGCCACCGCCCCACCTCGCCGACGAGCTGCGGCTGCTGCGCTCCCTCGTGCAGCTCGATCGAGTGTTCGATGCTAGCCATTGACCGCCACCACGCCTGCCACAGGAAGGCTCTCCGCCGCGCGCTTCTGCTTCTTGCTGCGCTCCTGCTCCTCCGCCTTGAGCACCTCCTCGCGCAGGAGCGACCAGATCTCGTGCCGCAGCCTGCCGAACTCCGGCGTCGACCGCGGGTCCTCGTAGCCCCGGATCTCCGGCGGGATCTCGATGACGTGCTTCACGCGGCCGGGCCGGGACGTCATGATCGCGACCCGCTGCCCGAGGTACACCGCCTCGTCGATGCTGTGCGTGATGAAGAGGATCGTCTTGCGCGACTTCTCCCAGATCCGGAGCAGCTCGTCCTGCAGCGACTCGCGCGTCTGCGCGTCGAGCGCCGCGAACGGCTCGTCCATCATCAGCACTTCCGGGTCGTAGGCGAGGCTCCTGGCGATGGCGACGCGCTGCTTCATGCCGCCCGACAGCTCGTGCGGATACCGGTCCTCGAAGCCGGAGAGGCTGACCAGCTCGAGGTAGCTCTGGGCGATCTCCTTGCGCTGGCTCTCCGGGATGCCCTTGGCCTCGAGGCCGAACTCGACGTTCTCGCGCGCCGTCCGCCACGGGAACAGCGCGTATTGCTGGAACACGATCCCCCTGTCGAGGGCCGGGCCGGTGATCGGCTTGCCGTCGAGCAGGAGCCGCCCTGTCGACGGCTTCGACAGCCCGCCGAGCAGATCGATGAGCGTCGACTTGCCGCAACCGCTCGGCCCGACGAGGACCATCAGCTCGCTCGCCCTCACGTCGAGGCAGAGGTTCTCGATGGCCGTGAACCGCGCGCCCTCCTTCGTCCCCGCCGGCCCCTTGATGGCGAACGTCTTGCTCACGTTTTGGAACTGGATCTTGTTGCTCATGGCTCCTCCTGCTGCCCATCCTCGACGAGGGCCCGACCCTTTCACGGACCGCCCTTCCAAAACGGGTTGAACTCGTTCGTGTACAGCTCGCTCAGCTGGACCTGTCCCTGCTTGAGCTCGCCGTCCCTCACCAGCCAGTCGATCCACACCTGGAACTCGCTCTCCGCGATGAGCCCGCCCTTGCCGGCCACACCCGTGCTCCGCCAGTACTTCAGCGCCGACGCGTCCTCGTTCCGGCCCCGGCCCGCGACGATCCTCTCGAACCGCGCGACGACCTCTGCCCTCGGCGTCGTCTGCGCCCAGTCGATCGCCTTCGCCACGGCCTCGACGAACTTGCGCGTCGTCCGCGGGTTCTGGCGGATGAACTCCTTCGTGAGCACGTAGCTGCCCGCGGTGAACGCGCCGAAGAGGTCGTGATCCGTGAACAGCGGGTGGACCCCGCCCCGCTCCAGGGCCTTGTCGCGCAAGATGCCGCCGAGCGTCGCCACGTCCACCTGCTTCTGCCGCAGCGCGAGCTCGCCGTTGATCGGCGGGATGACCACGAGGGTCACCTGCTGCACCTCGTCGCGGCTCAGCCCGTTGCGGAGCAGGTACTCCTTCAGGATGAACTCCGAGTGCGCCCCGAGCGTGTTGACCGAGATCTTCTTGCCGATGAGATCTCTCGGGCTCTTGATCGGGCTGTCGTCGAGGACGTAGAAGCCGCTCCACGTCTCCTTGTCGACACCGTAGTAGCCGATCACCGCCTTGATCGGCGCCCTCGCCGCGAACAGCTTGATCACGGCCCCGTTGAACGCACCGCCGAAGTCCGTGTCTCCGGTGACGACCGACTGGATGTTGTGCGGCCCGCTGATGGAGCTGCCGACGAAGTTCAGGCGGATGGGCGCGAGGAAGCCGAGGTCCTCGGCGAGCTCCGGGAACGATACTCCCGTCCCGGCCTCGTAACGGAGCTCGAGCTTCTCGTACCCCTCGGCGTCGCCCCCGCCCAGCGGCGCAGAGGATGCTTTGGAGCAGCCGATCAGGGCGAGGGCGACGAGCAGCGCCGCGAGACCCCGCCAGGCGATCTCGGAGTTGTGTCGGTGGCTGAGCGGGGTGGGGCCGAGAGGTCCAGAGGCGTTTGGAAAGTGAAGGCCATCCTGCATAAAACGACCGCAGATCCCGCAACCTGGCGCGCACCGTTGCCCTGTTGATGAGCTCGACCACGCGTGGCTGCGGGGGCGCTCTCCTTGATCACGCTGGAGGTGTGGAGCACAGGGCGTTGAGCACGCGCCGTACCAACCGCGCACCGGCTCACAAGACGCAAATCCGCTATAGCAGACGGCGGGCTGCTGCTGGCGCAGCAGGCGCTGCGCGGGGGGTGTTGCTGCAGCAGCAGGTGAGCCGCGCGGCCGGGGCGCGTGATGCGCGGGGGCGGGGCGCGTGATGCGCGGGGGCGGGGCGCGTGATGCGCCGGGGCGGGGCGCGCGAGAGCGAGCGCTCTCAGCCTCTCGACGGCCGGGGAACGCTCGGGTTAAATCTTGCAATCATGAACGTGTCCAATGCCCCGCAGGGGGGGGTCGAGGCAGGACCGCGCGATGGCAGGCGCGCGCTCCTTATCGAGCGGGCGCCCCTCGCGATCGTCGAGTTCGGCGGCGATCTCACGATCCAGGACTGGAACGGCGCGGCCGAGCGCCTGTTCGGCTACGCGCCCCGCGAGGCGCTTGGCCGCCGCGTGGACGAGCTGCTGCCTGTGTCCGGCGACCCCGACGCGTGGCGGCGGCTCCTCGCGGAGGACGGCCCGACGCCCCGGGTGTGGGCCCATGTGAGGAAGGACGGCGGCGAGGTGTGCTTCGAGTGGCTCCACGAGCGCCTCCTCGACGATCGGGGGAAGGTCAGCGGCGTCGGGGTGTTCGGGCAGGAAGTGACGGCGCGGATGCAGCAGCTCCGCCGCCACCAGCAGAAGGAGGTGGTCCTGCGGACCGTCACGCAGACGCTGCCGATCGTCGTCTGGGCGATCGATCGCGATGGGATCTTCACGTTCCACGAGGGCAAGGGGGTCGCGAGCGCGGGGCTCCAGGAAGGCGATCACATCGGCAAGAACGTGTTCGAGCTCTACGTGGACAACGACGGCAACGCCGCGCTGCGGCGGGCGCTCGCGGGCGAGGCGTCCCACTCGCTGTCCGAGGTGCACGGGGTGTTCTGGGAGAACTGGGAGATCCCCGTCCGCGACGAGCAGGGGAACGTCTACGCGGTCGTCGGCTTCACCCTCGATGTCAGCGGGGCGAAGCGCACGGAGCAGGAGCTCCGGACCAAGCTGGAGCTCATCGAGCGGCAACAGCAGGTCATCCGCGACCTGTCGACTCCCATCATCCAGGTCTGGGACGGCGTGCTGACCTTGCCGATGATCGGGGTTGTCGACAGCCAGAGGACCGCGGAGTTGATGGATACGCTGCTCGACGCGATCGTCCGCACGGGCGCCCGCTACGCCATCCTCGACCTCACCGGCGTCGAGATGGTGGACACGAAGACCGCGAGCTACCTCCTCGAGCTCGTCCGCGCGATCCGGCTCCTCGGCGCCGAGGGCATCGTCACCGGCATCCGGTCGAACGTCGCTCAGACCATCGTGAGCCTCGGGATCGATCTGGCCAACATAACGACCCTGTCGAACCTCCGCGCGGCGCTCCAGCACTGTATCCGCCAGATGACCAGGGAGCGCGCCGCGCCGGCCGCGCTGCAGGCGGCGCCCGAGCGGGGGTGACGGCTATCGCGTCCTTGGCGACCTGGTGGTCTGGCGGTTTAGATTAATCTCTTCCTGGCGCCCTTGGCGGCTTGAATTCTCCGCATCCGCTCGCGCCGCCCCCGCCGCCCCAGGCCCTTTCATCACCCTGGCCAGCTCCTCGACGAACACGCGCACCGCGGCGCGCGCTGGCGCCGCGTAGACCGCGAAGCTCGCGCGCTTCGACGCGCCGTAGGCTGGCAGCACGCGCCGCAGCGCGCCGCTCTCCAGGTGCTCCTGAACGACGTAGTCCGGGAGGTTGGCCAGGCCGAGGCCGGCGACCGCGGCGTCGCGCAGCGTCATCGTGTCGCTGGAGCGGAACGTGCCGCTCACCGGGATGACGCGCTCCCCCTCGGGGCCCACCAGCGTCCACCGGGCGACAGGCTCCATGTTGAGCGTGATGCAGTCGTGGTCGGCCAGGTCCTCGAGGCGGCGCGGCGTCCCGTGGCGGCGCAGGTACCGCGGGCTCGCGCAGAGCACGCGCAGGTCGTCCGCGAGCCGCCGCGCGACGAGCGACGCAGGGGAGATCGCGGCCGCCAGGCGCACCGCCACGTCGACGCGCTCGGCCACCAGGTCGACGAGGCGGTCGGTGAGATCGAGATCGATGCGGAGCTCCGGGTACCGCGCGCGGCAGGCCAGCACGGCCGGCGCGACGCGGATCGTGCCGAGGACCGTCGGCGCCGAGATGCGCAGCGCCCCGCGCGGCGTCCCATCGAGCTCCGCGACCGCCCGCTGCGCCTCCTCGACGTCCGACAGGATCCGGTCGGCGCGCTCGGCGTAGAGGTGCCCCGCCTCCGTGAGGCTCACGCGGCGCGTGGTGCGCTTCAGGAGCTTCACGCGGAGGCGCTCCTCGAGCCGCGCCACCTGCTTGCTGACCGACGATGAAGTGAGCCCGAGCGCCTTCGCCGCCGCCGAGAAGCTCTGCCGCCGCGCGACCTCCAGGAACGCCCTCATCTCGCCCAGGTGACCGCTCGCCGGATCCATGCCATTCGTTCCTTCCGCGACGCAATTCTCGTCGGCGGACCAGGATTATCACGCGCCTCGGTCAGAGCTACTTTCCTGGAGAGCGAGGCGAACGCCCCGCGATGAACAGCGAGGTCGCCGCCTCGCCGTGAAGGAGGGATCCATGCTCACGCAAGCTCGCGGCCGCACGGGCGCCGCTCTGCTGCTCTCCATCCTGGTCTCCGCGCTCGCCGCGGATCAGCTCGCGGCGCTGCCCCCGGCGCAGGGCGAGCCGACCACGCTGCGCAAGCTGTACGGCCTCGGGCCGAGCGCGCGGCTCGACCGGACGCGCACGGCGCTCGTGCTCGTCGACTTCCAGGAAGAGTTCTTCTCGGGCGGGCTCAGGCTGCCGGACGCGCGCGCGGCGCTCGGGAACGCGACAAGGCTCCTCGCCTGGGCCCGCGACAGCGGCGTCACCGTCGCGCACGTGCGGAACGTCGGGGCGAAGGGGGCGCGGCTCTTCGCCGCGGGCAGCCCGGGCGCGGACTTCGCGCCCGCGGCGCGGCCGCGCGACGGAGAGCTCGTGATCACGAAATCGATGGCCGGCGGGTTCACGAGGACCGCTCTGGACGCCGAGCTCCGCCGCCGCGGGGTGGACACGATCATCGTGAGCGGCCTCATGACCCACCTCGCGGTGGACTCGACGGTGCGGGACGGGCTCGTGCTCGGCTACCGCGTCCTGCTCCCGAGGGACGCGTCGGCGACCCGCGATCTGCCGGCCGCCGAGGGCGCCCAGGGGGCGAGCCTGATCGACCACCGGACCCTGCAGGAGGCGTCGCTCGCGGCGCTGGCCGACCGCTTCGCGGACGTGATGCCCACCGAGACCGTGCTCGCGCTGCCAATCGACGACCCCGCCATGTGAGCGCGCCTCGGCCCCGCGACGTGCGCGCGCCGGCTCGCCCGCGCTGGCCCGGCGGCCGCGGGGTCAGGCCACGCGATCGACCGCGCCCTGGACGCCCTCCTGCTTGGAGCAGTGCGCACAGCAGTAGAACGCCCCGCCGGCCTCGATGCCGTGGCCCACGATCCGGCAGGCGCAATGGGCGCACACGGGCGCGAGCTTGTGAATCGCGCACTCGAAGCAGTCGAATGTGTAGGTCGTGCCGCCCACCATGATCTGGAAGGCCTTGTCATAGGTGTTGCCGCAGCAATCGCACGTGTTCATGGGGACCTCTCGACAGTCAGGGACGTTGTCACGCCGCAAGGCCAACACGGCCAGCCCTCGCGATCACGCCGGGCTCCTTCGGCGGTTGCCCCGGCGCCGGAGGGTCCTCGATGTCGGGAGAGGGCTCCCCGGGCTCGGGAGGCGGCGGCGGGGGATCCCGACGCGCTGGCTCGCCCGGATCAGGGTCGCGCCGCGGGGGCTCGCTCGGGGCGGGATCCCGCATCGGCGGATCCTGCTCGGGATCGCCGACCGGCGCGGGGCTGGGCGTTCCTCGGGACGGGGGCGCGTTCACTGACATCGATCGTCCTTTCCCCGCACGTCCTCTCCTGGGCTCGTGTTGACGCGGTGTGAGCAGGACTGCACGAAGCGCGCCACGGGCGGTCCCGAGCAGCGCGGCTCGGCCGGGCGACGCGCTGCGCCCATTGCGGCTCGCCGCGGGCCCCGGGGGCGCGCATTCCTGTCACACTGGGGCGCTGCTGCGTTCTCTGGGCGGCCGCGCGCGGGCCGGAGGGGCCCGCGCACAGAGGGGCCCGCCCGGCGGCGTCTCACCTGGGCAGGAGGCCGAGGAGCTGCCCTAGCGCCTTGCCGAAGCTCGAAGCTTCCAGGACGTCGGGCAGCACGAGCACGCCGAGCACGCTCAGGCCGATGCCCATCAGCGAGCCTCCGGCGATGACGCCGGCGCAGATGGCCTCGGTGTTCTCCGCAGCCAGGGCGTACCAGGGCCGCTCGACCGGCGGGGGCGGCGGCGCCTCCACGAGCCCGCCGGGCCCCGTCGCGCTCATCCGCGCCTCCTGCTCGCGCCTCCTGTGCCATGCCACGGCGCGCCGCTCGAGCAGCCAGAAGACGAACGAGCCGAGGAACATCGACCAGATGTCGGTGAAGTTCAGGATGAACGCGAGCCCCAGGGCGACCGCGGAGAGGGGGAATCGGTTCTTCGTGACCTGCTTCGTGATCTCGACGACGATGCCGACGATCGCCCCGACGAGCACCGCGGATTTGGCCGTGGGGTGGAGGAAGTCGAGCCCCTTCATCAGCACCTCGGCGACGGCCTTCCACGTGAGCGCGCTCGGGACCGGCAGCTTCTCCGTCCCGTAGCGGCCGATGTCCCCCTCGATGAGCACGAGGTACCAGACGGGCACCGAGAGCACGAGCCCCGCGATCGTCCCGAGCACGTGCCCCAGCGCCTGGTGGCGCGGCTTGCCGCCGAGCATGTAGCCCGGCTTGATGTCCATGAGCAGGTTCGCTGTGTTGCTCGCGACCTCCGCCGTGATGGCCGCCGTCATCAGGTTCGTCGTGATGTTCTTCGGCGCGAGGACCCCGTAGGTGAGCTGCGTCAGCTTGCCGAGCGCCCCGGTCGGGGTGATCGCCGTGATGGCCGTCGAGTTGACGGCGATGAGCGAGAAAACGAAGACGAGCGGGATCGCGATGATCCCGAGCCACCACGAGATGCCGAACCAGACATGCCCGAGCACGACGACGACCGCGCCGACGACGGGCACGCCGATGATCGAGAGCTTCACCGGCAGCTCGATGTCCGCGAGCACGTCCCGCGAGCCACCTTTCCGGGAGAGGCCCTTGAACGCGTCCAGGATCACCTTGGGCTTGGAGAAGAAGGCATAGAGCGAGGACGTCGTCATGCACGCGACGCCGCCCCACAGCGCCCAGATGGTGATCTGCCCGAACCCGTAGTGCCCGTTCCTCGGCAGGATGATCCCGTGCTGGATCAGGAGGGGGGCCAGGACCCAGTAGTTGAGGATGCCCCCGAGGAGGAGCGAGACGCCGGTCCGGATGCCCATCAGGCCGCCCGTGGCGACGAAGATGAGGCTCGTGTCGAAGCGGATCGTGAGCTCGTTGAGGGGAACGCCCCGGAGGGACGGGGTGAGCCCCCACCGCTTGAGCAGGTCGGCGAAGCGCCCGTTGTAGAGGAGCTCGTCGTAATAATGGGGGATGTTCTTCAGCGCGAAGAGGGCGCGCATCACCTTGTCGTCGCGCAGGAGCTCGAGCGCGGCGCTCAGGAGTCCGCCGCCGAGGAGGAGCTTCGCCTTGAAGAGGCCCTCCTTCTCGTCGCTCTCGTGCAGCGCGTCCATGACGACGCCGGCGGCCATCCCCTCGGGGAAGGGGAGCTGCTCGTCGTTGATGAAGCGCTTCTTCATGGGGAAGGCGAAGAGCACGCCGAGGATGGCGAGGATGAACATCCAGATCATCGCCCTTCCCATGGGGATGACCGTGGTCGTGACCATCGAATAGGCCGCGAGGCTCGTGAAGAGCGGCGCGTTGATGTACCCGGCCGACGTCGCGATGGACTGCATCGCGTTGTTCTCGAGCACGGTCATGTCGCGGCCGAGGCCTAACCTGGAGAGGACCTTGAAGAGGCCGAAGGCCAGGATCACGCTGGTGATTCCGACCCCGAGAGACCAGCCGGTGCGCGCGCCGATGTACACGTTCGTGAGCGACAGGAAGGCGCCGAGGAGCATGCCCGTTATCGCCGAGCGCAGCGTGAGCTGGGGCATGTCGCCGCGGTAGACGTTCTTCAGCCACCATGTGTCCTTCTCTTCGAGGGACATGGTGTGGACCTGCTCTGGCGTGAGCTGCTTGATGGCCATTGCTCGGCGACCTCCGCGCACCTTGTACCACGGTGGGCGACGCGCCGTGCAGCTCTTCGGCGGGCGCCGGCGGCGCCGCGCGGCCCTTTTTCGCAGCGGCGCCGCGCAGCTCCTTCTTCGCCGCGGCGCCGCGCAGCTCCTTCTTCGCCGCAGCGCCGGCGCGATGGCCGCCGTGCCCTGGAATCCGCGGCGGCGGCGGAATTGCTGAGTTCGTGTCGCGGGGCGCGCGCCCGGCGCCGGCCCGCGTCTCTCGCGCCGCCGACTCGCGTGCTCGTCCGGAGGCTGTATCGCCTCCTCCGAGCATGCCTGTCGTGTGCTTCAGTCGTCCCGGCCGCTGCCGCTGAAGCCGTCCTCACGGCGGGCGAAGAGGACGTTGAACGTGGTGAGGGTCCCGTAACAGCCGGTGATGTACGCCTGGAGCTGGACCTTCTCCGCG
Source organism: Sorangium sp. So ce1128 (assembly GCA_051717205.1). Classification (GTDB taxonomy): domain Bacteria; phylum Myxococcota_A; class Polyangia; order Polyangiales; family Polyangiaceae; genus Sorangium. The sequence goes on along the minus strand of CP181432.1, from coordinate 9,120,285 downwards.
TCGCTCAGCCCCTCGTGCGCGTTGAGCTTCTGCTCCAGCACGCGGAGCTTGTCGCGGAGCATCACGATCTTGTGGAAGAACACGTCGAGCGGGATGCGCTTCTCGGCCGTGCCCTCTTTTCCCGGCCGCAGGACGAGCTCTCCGCCCTCCCAGCGGCCGCCCATCTCCGCGCGGCCGACGCCGAGCTCCTCGGACAGCACCTCGCGCAGCACACGGCGGAACTCGTCGATATCCATGTCGATGTCGATCTCCCTTGGCAGCGTCGAACGGAGGGGCTGCGGCGCCGCGCCGGGACGGCGCTCCGGCGTCGGCGCCCGCTCGGGCGCCCGGGGCCTGCCGCCCGAGCCGCGCGGCTGGCCTGCGGCCCGGGGGGGCGGCGGCGGCGGCGGCGCGCCCTTGGCGCGGTAGCGGGCGCACGTCGCGGTCGCCTTGACCGGCGGCGGGTACACCTCGAGGGCGCACTCGCCGACGCGACCGCGCGCTGGATCCTCATGCACCCTCGTGTATGCCGCGCAGCTTCCGCACCGACCCGCGTAATCGTTCACCGCGGCGCCACTCTACCAGCTTTGTGGCCCGCGGGGAGGCGCGTCGTCGGATCACCGGGGCGGCGCGCTCCCTGACCGACGGCCTCATGCTCGAGGCGCCCGGCCGCGCCGATGCCTGGGCCCCGCGTGGGCACGGCGGGCTGCGGGCTCACCCGGCGCCGGGCCTCGCCGCGATCTGCTCCCGCCGCTTCACGAGCCACGCCCGTGCGTCTGCCTCTTCCTTGGCGAAGTGGACCGCTATATCGGTTCCCGTGGCGAGCGCATAGGCCCGGATCACCAGCTCGTTGATGACCCTCGCCGCGAAGGTCGCGCGGTAATAGACGACGCCGCGGATGGGCGGCACCCTCGTCGCTTCCTTGAAGATCGTTCTCCGGGACTCCGCCGGGATCCGGCCCAGCTCGGACATGTCGCCGGTGACCAGCACGTGGCTCCGGCCCGCGAACCGTGGCGCCACGAAGTCGAAGAGCTCCTTCGCCTCGTCCGGCGCGAGGTCGCCCCGCAACGTCAGCTCCAGGGTGTCCTCGTGTTCACCGACGCGGGCCGTGTGCTTTCCTATCCTCTGCACGTGCTCGATCATGCAACTCCGTCCCTGATGTGTTCAGCGTGGCATATCCGGCGTGTCCGGCGCCATCGCGCGACAAGCGGGCACCGGCAGGCCCAGCGTCTGATCCGGGCGGGGGGCCGACGGCGCGTCAACGTTGCATTCGACACGCATTCGACATGCCGCGCCGGGCGGGCGCCGCCGCGGGGCGCGGCCACCCCAGGGCTCACCGGTGCTGCGCCGCTCCCGCGAGCTGCGCCCGGCGCCTCTCCAGCCACGCGCCCGCCTCCGCCTCGTCCTTGACGAAGTGGACCGGAAGGTCGGCTCCCGTGGCGAGCGCATAGGCACGGACCACGAGCTCGGTGAGGACCCGCGCCGTGAAACCCACGCGGTAATAGACCAGCCCGCGGATCGGCGGGATCCTGCTCGCATCCGTGACGAGCATTCTCCGCGCCTCCGCCACGACGTGGCCGAGCTCGGACATGTCGCCGGTGACCAGCATGTAGCTCCGCCCCGCGAACCGTGCTGCCATGAAGTCGAACATCTGCTTCGCATCGTCCAGCGTGACGTCGCCCCGCAGCGTCAGCTCCAGGGTGTCCTCGTGTTCATCGACGCGGGCCGTGTGCTTTCCGACCCTCTGCACGTGCTCGATCATGCGACTCCGCCCCTGATGTGTTCGTCCGGGCGGGCCCGGTGGCGCGCCGATTTTATTGCGCGGCAAGCGAGCACCGGCCGGACGAGAGAGATCATCTACGCGGAGCGATGATGGCGCGTCAACGTGGCATTCTCTTCAGGCGCTGGCGGTGGCCGTCCCGCATGTCAGCTCCCTGCCTGCTTGCCTGCCCGTGCACGCGCAGACGACACCGGCTGATCCGCGGCGCGCGCTGCCCAGCGGCGCGCGGCGGCGGCAGAGCGTCAGACTCGAGAGCGACGCCAGGGCGCCGCCAGCGCCCGTGTCGTAGAGAGGGCGACGCGGCCGCGACTGAGCTACCATGCCGGCGTGCGTCACCCCGCCTCGCTCGCCGCCCTCGCCTCCGCCTTTGCCCTGGCCGCCTGCGCGGCCGAGCCGCCGCCGCGCGCGCCGGCGCCCCCGGCCGCCGCGGCGTCGCCGCCCGCCGCCGTGGCCTCGGCGCCCGCCGCCAAGCCGGAGCCGGCGCGGCCGCCGCTCGAGTTCATCCACGACGACCTGCCGAAGGCGCGCGAGAAGGCCCGGGCCGAGGGCAAGGCGCTGTTCGTCGATGCGTGGGCGCCGTGGTGCCACACGTGCCTGAGCATGAAGCATCATGTGCTGACCGATCCGTCGCTGCGCCCGCTCGCCGATCGGGTCGTGTTCGCCGACATCGACACGGATCGACCGGAGAACGCGCCGTTCCTGGAGCGGCACGAGGTGACCGTGTGGCCGACGTTCTTCCTCCTCGAGCCGGCGAACGGGGACGTTGTCGGGCTCTGGCGGGGCGCGGCCTCGGTGCAGGAGCTGCGCGAGCTGGTCCGCGAGGCGCTGCTCGCCATGGATTCCCAGGCCGCCGCGAAGCTGCCGGCGGACGACCCGAACCGCCTGCTGGTGGAGGCGAAGCGGGCCCACAGCGCCGGCGATCAAGCCGCCGCCGCGTCCGCGTACCAGCGCGCCCTGGAGAGGGCCGGGAAGGACTGGCCGCGGCGCAGCGAGGCGCTGCTCGGCCTGCTCTCGTCGCTCCGCAAGAAGGACGCCGCGGCGTGCGCGGACCTCGGCAGGGCGCACGTCGGCGAGGTGAAGGGCGCGGCGCTGCCCGCCGATTTCGCGAGCGTCCTGCTCTCCTGCGCGGCAGCGCTCCCGGACAGCCGTGCGCAGCGGGCCGCGCGCGAGGCGGCGGTCGCCCGGCTCCGGTCGATCGTCGAGAGCCCGCCCGCCGACTCGAGCGCGGACGACCGGGCGGACGCGTGGGGCCTGCTCGCCGAGGGGCTGGAGGCGCTCGGCGAAGCCGACAAGGCCCGCGCGGCGAACGAGTCGAAGCTCGCCGTGCTGGAGCAGGCCGCGAAGGAGGCGCAGACGCCCGAGGCGGCGGCCGCCTACGATTACGGGCGGGCCATGGCGTACCTCGCGCTCTCGCGCGGCGACGAGGCGGTGGCGATGCTGAAGCAGCGCGAGGCGCAGATGCCCGCGTCGTACGAGCCGCCCGCGCGGCTCGCGCAGGTGCTCCACGCGATGGGCCGCGAGCAGGAGGCGCTCGCCGCGGTGGAGCGCGCGATCGGGCGCGCTTATGGCCCGCGCCGGCTGCGCTACCTGAAGCTCCGCGCCGAGATCCAGCAGAAGCTCGGCCAGCGCGCGGAGCAGGTGGCGACGCTGCGCGAGGAGGTGGCCGGGTACGAGGCGCTCCCGAAGGGCCTCGCCAGCCAGGCGGCCCTCGACGACGCGCGGCGGCGGCTCGCCGAGGCCGAGAAGGCGCAGCGCGGCGGCGGCGTGAAGAAGCGCTGACCGAAGGCCGGAGGCCGCGTCGAGGCCCGCGGCGCGCGTGGATCCACGGCGCCCGAGGACCCGCGGCGCCGGCGCGTCGTCGCTGGCAGCCGCCGGCGCTCGGCCCGCTCGCGCGGCGGATCCGGCGCTGCTACCTGCAGGCGCCTTCCACTTCCACGTCGGTGGCGCTGAGGAGGACGGTCGCGGGCTCGTCCGGAAATGTGACCGTGACGTCGATCCCGACAGAGCACGGGAGGGCCTTCCCCGTGGCGATATCCCACGTCAGCTTCCCGGTGGCGCCCGCGGCGTACACGGCCTCGCCGGTGGGGCTGATGCTCCCCGGCGCGCAGTCGGCCGCCCGGTCGCTCCTCAGGACGCGCGACACGACCCAGGTCGCCGGGAGCGCGACGTCGAGGCCCTCCCGCGCCTCCTCGACCGGCGAGTCGGCGAACAGCATCACGCACCGGTCCGCCTCCGGGTCGGCCTTGTAAACGATGAGGTGATCGAGCCCGCCGGGCCAGTAGGATGCAGCGTAGTCGACGCCCACGGGCTTCACGCAGGAGGTGCTCTCCGAGACATCCACCCCGGCTTGCTGCGCGGCGCACGCATTGCAATAGAACTGGCCGTCGCACCCGCAGACGCCCGGGCAATCCGCGGTGCACGCCTCGGGCCGGACGGAGCACTCGCCCTCGGTGTCGAACGTTCCGCACGAATCGTCAGGGAAGTCGCAGTACTCCTCCGCGCTACAGGTGCCGCCGCTGCGCGCTCCGCAGGCGACCGGCGCCTCGCCGCCGCCGCCCGAGGTCGAGCTCGTGGCGCCGCCTGCGCCGTCCGAGGTCGAGTTCGTGGCGCCGCCGGCTCCTCCGCTGCCAGGCGGGGTATCGACGGAGCCGCCGCAGGCGGCGAGGAGGAGACCTACGAGCGTCGAACCGAGGAATATATGTCTCATGCGCGGAGTATGCCACGACCGGCCGGCCAGAGCGGGGCCCTGCTCTCCGGCAGAATGATGCTGTGCCGCTCCTGAGGCATCCCCTCAAATTCTTCGGAAAATTCACAGGGAGGCGGGGAGGCGGGGAGGGAAATCTACAAAATACTCCCTGTCTCCCCGCCTCCCTGTTCAATTTCCCCGCTGAAAAGGGCTGCAAAATGAGGGGATTCCTCAGGTGACGCTCTGGAGCGGTGCGCAGACGAGAAGGAATACGAACCGACGGAACCAGGGACTCCAGCGAGAGCTCTCCCCCTTCTCCTGGCGTCCTCTTCGTCCTGGCGTTTTTCTCGATCCGGGCCGCTGTACCTGCGCGGCCGCGCGCCGCGGATCGACCTGCGCCGCCTCAGAGCGTCGGCAGCACGCCGCGGTCGCGGCCGAGCGGAAACGCCGTGTCGATGCGGGCGAGGTCCTCGCTGGTGAGGCGCAGGTCCCCGGCGGCCGCGTTGTCGAGCGCGTGCGCGGCGCTCGCGGCCTTGGGGATCACGAAGACCGGCTGACGCCGGAGCAGGAACCGCAGCGCGACCTGCCGCGGCGTGGCGCCGCGGGCGGCCGCGATCGACGCGAGCACCTTGCCCGCCGTGCTGTTCGGCTCCGGGAACCGGCCCGAGCCGAACGGGCTGTAAGCCACGACCGCGATGCCGTGGCGCTCGCAGAGCGGCACGACCCGGTGCTCGATCGCCCGCTCGAGCAGGTGGTAGAGCACCTGGTTGCAGGCGATCTCGTTCGGTCCGGCGATGGCGATCGCCTTCGAGAGCTCCGCCTGGTCGAAGTTGCTGACGCCGAAATAACGGATCTTGCCCTGGTCTCTCAGGTCCTTGAAGGCGCGGATGGTCTCCTCGAGCGGGTGCGCGCCGGGCCAGTGGAGGAGGTAGAGGTCGAGCCGGTCGGTGCGGAGCCGCTTCAGGCTGCGCTCGCAGGCCGCGATCGTGCCGGAGTAGCTCGCGTTGCTGGGCAGCACCTTGGAGGCGAGGAACACCTCGTCACGGCGCCCCTCGATCGCCTTGCCGACGATCGCCTCGACCGCGCCCGAGCCGTACATCTCCGCCGTGTCGATGTGCGTCATCCCCGCGTCGATCCCCCGCCGGATGGCGTCGAGGCAGGCCGCCTCGTCGTCGCCCTCCATCTGCCAGGTGCCCTGTCCGACGACCGGGAGCTTGATGCCCGTGAACCCGAATGCGCGCTGCTCCATGGAACGATGACCTCCGCTCTATCCCGAAAGGACAGCATGCGGCTCCCTCCCTCGTCCGAGGCGAGCCTCCGCCCCGGGTGGGATCGCCGAGATCACCGCGAAAAGCAAGCCCGAGCGCGCTCCATCCGGGCCGATGCCGGCTGTCCGCGGCGCGCGCTCAAGGGCGGCGGAGCGACCCTTCGGAAAACTTAGCGATTTCGATGATTTGTGGGGCACTGTCGCCAGCCGGCGGGGCGAGCCACGGGCCGTCGAACCGCGCGACGACCACGGTCACGTTGTCGTGGCCTCCGGCGGCGAGCGCAGCCTCGATGAGCGCGCTGGAGGCCGCCGCCGGGTCGGGGTGGGCGTCGAGCGCCGCGGCGATGTGCTGATCGTCGATGAGGTCGCTCAGCCCGTCGGTGCAGAGCAGCAGCGTGTCCTCGCGGCGGAGCTCCACGGCGGAGAGCGCGATCCTGAGGTGCTCGCGGAGCCCGAGCGCCTGGAGCATCACGCCCCGGTGCTCGAACGTGGCCGCCTCCTCGGGCTGCAGCTTGCCGCTCTCGAGCAGCGACTGGAGGAGGGTCTGGTCGCGGCTGATCTGCGTGAGGGCGCCGTCCCGGAGCAGATAGGCGCGGCTGTCGCCGACCTGCGCGAGCAGCAGGCGCTCGTCGCAGAGCGCGGCCACCGTGGCGGTGGTGCCGCTGCTGCGGTGCTCCGGGCCGCGGCGGGCGTTGTCGAGGACGACGCGCCCGGCCTCGGTGATCGCGGCGAGCAGGCTGCGCTCGAGCGCGTCGCTCGACCGCGGCGCGGCCCGCGTGAGGGCGGCGTGGACCGTGCGCGCCGCGAGCCGGCTCGCCGCGTCCGGGGACGACGCGCCGCCGGAGCCGTCGTAGACGCCGAGCGACAGGGTGAGCGGCGGCTCCGCCGACGCCTGGGCGGCCGCTGGCCCGTGGGCGAGCCCGCGCGCGAGATCGCTGATCAGGAAGGCGTCCTCGTTGTGATCGCGGCTGAGCCCCACGTCGGTCCGGGCCGCGATGGCGACCGACGCGGCGCGCTCAACGGGGGACGAGCGGTACACGGGCATCCGCGCATCGTACTCCGAGGTAGCCGTCCGAGGGAGGGCGTCGGGTGGCGCCGCGCCCTCGACATGCCGCGCGTCCCGTGCTGAAGAGGCTCGCATGAGGCCGCTGCCCAACCCCGAGCGCGCCGGGCGCGCGCTCGCGGAGATCCACGGCGTCGGCTTCGAGAGGGCGGGGTTCCTCGGGCCGGATCTCGCCATGGCCTGGCCGTTCGACGACTGCATCGGTGCGCTCCGGGCCCACGTGGACGCGGTCCTCGACAGGCTGGCTCCTGCGCTCCGCGACGCGCTCCGCGAGCGCGTGGGCGCGTTCCTCCACGCGAGCGCGGGCGCGCTCCGCGGGCTCGCTTCGGCGCCGGTGCTGCTGCACGGAGACTTCAAGGCATCGAACCTGCACTGGCTCGCTTCCGGCGAGCTGCTCGTGCTCGACTGGGAGTTCGCGTACGCGGGACCGAGCCTGATGGATGTCGGGCAGATCCTTCGCTGGAGCCCGGGGCCCGAGTTCGTCGCGGCGTTCGCGGACGCCTATCGAGAGCGCGCGCCGCTTCCGGCAGGGTTCGAGCGCTCGGCCGCGGCCTTCGATCTGTTCAACCTCGTGGGGCTGCTCGACGGGGTGGAGCCAGGCTCGCGCCGGGCCATCGATGTCTGCGGACGGATCCTGCAAACCACAGGGTGCCTCGAGACGTGAATGGTTTGACGATGTCAAGCCCGAACAGCACCCCTCAGCGCATGTTGCCCTGACGCCCGGACCGCGAGCCGACTGCGTCGCAGAAAAGACCAGCATCTTCCGCTGTTTGGATCGATTGTGTGCGGTTTTTCACGTCGTCCCTGCCTGCCAGGGCGGCGGCCGGCCGTGGATCACGCCATAACGTGCCTCCCACGCGCGTGAGGGCGGCCGCGAGAGGCTGTGACAATGGGGAGCTGATCGTCTATCGTCCGTCGTGTGCGTGGGCGTGATGGCATGGCGGTGCTCGGCGGAGCGCCGTTCCAGCGCACCACGAGCGGCCCTTTCCGCGCGCAAGAGGGCGATGATCGCTCTCGTCGCGCCGAGCACCTGCATGGCGTCCGGATGATCCCCCATGAAGATCCCGTCCACGAGGTTTCCGTCGGGCCATTTCAGCGAGATCGACACCGTTCACGTCCACGTGGACGGCGGGAACGCGGTCGATCTCGTCAGGAACGTGATCGAGAGGCTGAACCACGATGGGCTCCCGAGTCGATTGACGTCGATCCAGGGCGCCATCGCCGGTCCCCAGCGCCAGGACCTGCCTCCCACGTACCAGAGCCACACCCCCGGCACCGACGGGTTCGAGCAGCTCGAGTTCTTCTCGACCACCCTCCTCCTCCCCAACCCGAGGAAGACCATACGAGAGCTCAAGCGCCTCCTCGCCGATCTCGCCGACCAGAAGGGCATCGTCATCGAGGTCGAGCGCGTCATCGGCAAGGTGGATCACGTCGCCCGCTGGTCTCAGGCGCCGCTCCTCGACGTGATCCACGATGCCGACGTCGGCTTCCAGCGGTCGAGCACGCTGCCCATCGAGGTGCACTACGCGATCGACATCCCGAAGCGGGAGGCCTGGCAGGCGTCGCCGCCGCTCAGCCTGGAGAGCCTGCTGCGGCACTGCTCGGAGCTCGACATCCGTGTCGGCGGGTGGTTCCTCTTCGACAAGGGTGGGGCGTGGGCCTACCGCTCCAACATGTTCGCCGAGGGCGATATCTCGGCCGAGCTCGTGCAGCGGCAGCGCGATGACCTGTCCCGGTTGCTCACCGCGCTCGGGGCCGAGCTCGGCTTCGAGTGCAGCGTCAGAGCGCTTGTCGAGCAGTCGCTCGGCGTGTGGAAGACGCCGCTCAAGGCCTGGAACCCGCCGCTCCCCAAGACGGAGGACTACAAGGATGTGCAGGACCTCGCCAGGTGGGAAGAGGCGTTCGAGCACATGGAGAAGTTCTGGGTCGTCGCGCCGAACTTCCTCGGCGACGTGCGGGGCGACGTCTACCAGGCGATGGTCCGCAATTTCTGGAAGGGCGTGGAGTACACCTATTTCCTGCAGTCGTTCGCCGACGTCCAGCGCTTGAACCAGTTCGTGAAGAGGCTCTCGCGGGAGGTGCCCTTCGTGTACGAGCATGTCAAGGCGGTGCTCCTGAACAAGGAGTCCATCGACAACCAGGTCGGGGGCAGCATCTTCCAGAGGGAGTACTTCATCGCCAACCCGCTGCTGCCTGGCGCGCAGGGGTACTGGCTCGTGCGCTCGGAGGACAAGGACATCACCGGCGGGAGGCTCCTGAAGCCCTCCGAGCTCGACAAGATCATCGCCGAGCTCGAGCCGCTGACCGAGCAAAGCCGGGCGGCGCAGGGGCTGCGCATCGCGATAAAGCCCGAGTACGCGGAGAAGTCGGTCGCGCGCGCCGTGGTCTACACGGATCTGGTGGACTCCACCACCTTTCAAGAGCAGTTCGGCGACGACGACTGGGAGCACGTCCTGCTCGACTACGATCTCATCGTGGCCAACGAGGTGAGCAAGCTCGGCGGCGAGGTCGCGAAGAACCTCGGTGACGGCTACCTGCTCATCTTCGAGCAAGCCGGGGACGCGCTGCGCTGCGCGCAGAACCTCCAGCTCGCCATCCGCATCCACAACGCGAAGGTGGCCCCGGACAGCCAGCACCGGAAGATACCCCCGCACAAGATCGCGCTCGATTTCGGGAACGTCCGGCGCGTCATGCGCGCCCAGGGGTTCGACTATGCCGGCAAGACGCTGAGCCGCTGCGCGCGCCTCATCCAGAAGGCCAGCGGCAACCAGGTCCTGGTGCTGAACACGTTCCGCGACAACGCGAGGGCCGCGTTTCGTCAGGAGTGGTTCAGGGAGAGGACCGAGTTCATGTGCAAGGTCGAGTTCAAAGGCCTCGAGGGCAGCTACGAGATCTGGGAGTTCCGCTGGGCGGATTGACGGAACAGCGCGACAGGGCTCAGGAAGACACCTTCACCCAGGCCGGGCGCGCGCTGAGGCGCTTCCACCAGGCCGCGACGTTCTGTCGATCGGTGATGAGGTCCCCGACCTTCGACGCGACGAGACCGTGGAGGTACGGCATGAACGAGATGTCGGCCAGCGAGTAGCTCGAGCCCGCGAGGTACTCCTGGTTGCCGAGCGCCTTGTCCGCCACGTCGAGCGTCCGCGCGATCTCGCCCTTCGCCGCCTCGACGATCGACTCGTCGCCCTGCTGGCCGCGCATCGGCATCAGCACCCGCTGGTAGAGGATCTTGATGACGGGCGTGGAGAAGTACGACTGCTCCACGCTGAGCCACTGATCCATGAGCGCCCTCGCCCTGAGCTCGGTCGGCGTCAGCGGCGCGCCGGGGAGCTTCTGGTCGAGGTAACGCATGATCGCCCTCGACTCGTACAGCGAGAAGTCCTCGTCCTCGAGCACCGGGATCACGCCGAAGGGCTGGCGCGCGAGGTGCTCGGGCCGCTTCTGCTCGCCCTTCATCAGGTCGACGACCACGACCTGCGCCTCGTGACCCTTCTCGGCGAGCACCGTCAACACCTTGCGCGTACACGTGCTCATGGGATGTCCGTAGAGCTTCATGGAGCCTCCTTGTCCTGTTTCCTGACGCGAGGCGCCGACCGCCGGCGACCTCCGCGGCGCGCTAGACTAAACGGATTCCGCGGCCCGCCAACACCCTGGTGGGCCCGGCGCGGCCGCGGCGCGCGATCACGCCTCGCGCCGCCGGTCCTCCTGCCACTCGGCGTCGCGCGCCGCGGCGAAGACGGGGAGGCGCGCGAGCCACCGCTCGCCGGCGTTCGGGCGCTCGAGCGCGATGCGCAGCGCGGCGATGAGCTCGAGCGGGGCGGCGTCGAGGCCCTGCTCCTTCGCGGCCCAGCCCAGGCCGGCGAGGACGGCGTTCGCTACCTCGTAGCTCGGGCGGTGCATCGGCGCGGTGGGGACGGCCGCGGGCGCGGCGAAGTGGCGCTCGCACGCCGCGGCGTCGAGGGAGTTCCAGCCCGCGCAAACGAGCGGGCGGACGGCGTGGATCGAGCAGGCGCCGCGCGCGTCGAGGAGCGGGCAGGGGACCCTCGCCTCGGCGCGCTCGAGGCGCGTGAGGCCGCGCGTCGCGGCGTCGGCGGCCCGGACGCGCTCCGCCAGCGCGGCGAGCTCCGCCGCGCTCCGCGTGGCGCGCAGGTGGGCCGCGATGCGGAGCACCTCCGGCGCCATCACGAGCACCTTGCTCACGCAGCAGGTCGAGCAGCCGGCCCTGCACGCGATCGGCCGGTCGGGCGGCTCGGCCGCCGCCGCGGCCTCCGCCAGCGCCTCGGCGCGCGCGAGCGCCGCGGCCACAGCCGACACGGCGCCCGGCTCCGTGCGCCCGGCGAGCGAGAGCCCGAGCGCGGCGCGCTCGCCGTCGGCGATGCCCTCGAGGATGGCGGGCGTGTACCGCGTCGGCGGGGCGAGCGGCAGCGAGCGCTTCTGCCGGCGCATCGCGCGCTACCCGAGCTCCGGGAGCCGCCAGTCGATCTCCGCCGCGCCGCGCGCGCGGAGCGCGGCGTTGATGGACGAGAACGGCTTGCTGCCGAAGAAGCCGCTCCTCGCCGACAGCGGCGAGGGGTGGGCCGCCTTGATGAGCGTGTGGCGGCGCGCGTCGATGAGCTTCGCCTTCTTCTGCGCGTGGCCGCCCCACAGCACGAACACCACCCCGTCGGGCCGGTCGTTCACCTTCCTGATCACGGCGTCGGTGAACGTCTCCCAGCCCTGGTTCTTGTGCGAGTTCGGCGTGTGCGCCCGGACGGTGAGCACCGTGTTCAGCAGCAGCACGCCCTGGCGCGCCCAGGAGGTGAGGCAGCCGTGGGTCGGGATCGTGAAGTCCGGGACGTCGGAGAGCGCCTCCTTGTACATGTTGGCCAGCGACGGCGGCGGCGGGACGCCCGGGCGCACGGAGAAGCACAGCCCGTGGGCCTGCCCCTCGTCGTGGTACGGGTCCTGGCCGAGGAGCAGCACGCGGACGCTCTCGTACGGCGTGAGCCGGAACGCGGCGAAGACGTCCTCCTCGGCCGGGAAGACCCGGTGCGCCTTGCGCTCGGCCTCGAGGAAGCTCACGAGCCGCTGAAAATAGGGTTGATCGAGCTCTCCGGCGAGCACGCCTTGCCACGAGTCGGGCAGATCGGTCTTCATCGCTCGCTCAGACCCCTTCCTTCGGGCAGAGCGCGCTCATGCGGCACTCCGCGCACCTGGGCTTCCGGGCGACGCAGGTGTAGCGGCCGTGCAGCACCATCGCGGGGCCGAAGAAGGTCCACTGCTCCTTCGGCACGAGCCGCATCAGGTCCTCCTCGATCTGCTCGGGCTTCTCGCGCTTCGAGAGGCCGATGCGCCCGCTGAGGCGGGCGACGTGCGTGTCGACGATGATCCCGGAGGGGAGGTTGAACGCTGTGTTGAGCACGACGTTCGCCGTCTTCCTGGCCACGCCCGGCAGCGAGGTGAGCTCGGCCATGGTCTCGGGCACCTCGCCGCCGAAGCGCGCGACGAGCTCCTGGCAGGCGGCCTTCACCGTCTTCGTCTTCTGGCGGTAGAAGCCGGTCGGCTTGAGCTCTTCCTCGAGCTGCTCGGTCGGCGCGTCGGCGTACGCCTGCGCCGTCGGGTACTTCTTGAAGAGCGTGGCGGTCACCCGGTTGACGCGCTCGTCCGTGCACTGCGCGGCCAGGATGGTCGCGACGAGCAGATCGAGCGGCGTCTCCCAGTTGAGCTCGTAGCGCGCGTCGGGGTAGGCCTCGCGCAGGTGCTGGAGGAGGAGCGGTACGCGGTCTCGGGCATTCATGCGGCTCGCCGCAGCGTAGCCCAGGCCGACGCCGGCCGTCAGCCGCGGCCGGCGCCACGGCCGTACGCGGCGGGCGCAGGGCGCCGTCGCTCGCCCTCCGGATGCGCAGGCGGCGCTCACGCCTGCTTGCTGAGCGTCACGTCGACCAGCAAGTCGCCGAGCGGCGCCTCCAGGAGCAGGTGCGCGCCCTCTCCTGCCGGCCTCCAGTGCACGACGGAGCCAGGCTCCACCTGGAAGCGCGCTGACGTCGTGATCACCCCCCCGTCGATCCGGACGACGGCGTGCTCTCCCGGCGCGTGCTCGACGAGCACGTAGAGCCCGTCATCGCCGGCGGTGAGGTGGATGGGTCGGCCTTCGAGCCTGGCGGATCCGGCGTGCGCGCCCTCCCAGGCGACGAGGTTGCCCTCCGGCGCGAACCACGCGAGCGCGCCTGTGGCCACGGCGCGCGGCGGCGGCGCCCCTGCCGCGCCGAGCTTCACGTACGCTTCCTCCTCCTCCTCGTCGATCTCGAGAAAGATGGGCGTCTGCTCCTGCGCCTCCACCCGCTCTGCGCAGCGCCGCCGCGCGCGCGCCCAGCGCGAGCGCGCGACGCTGTAGGCCAGCGGCGAGCGCGCGATGCGGGACCAGAGGCCGGGCTTCGTCTCGACGGGCGGCCCCCCTGGCGTCGACACCTCGCAGATACGGCCGCTCAGCTCGAAGCACACGCGCCCGTTGCGCGCAAAGAGGGGGGTGTGCACGCCGGGAAGCTCGAACAGGACATCCCCCTCGGGCGCACCGGCGCTGAACCGGGTGATGGAGAGCCCATCCAGCGCGATGACGTGATCGCCGTCACGGCCTACCCGCGAGAGGCGTCCGTGCTGTGCCGCCGCGAGGAGCCGGGTGCCCTCGGGAGCGGCCAGCGGAGGAGAGAGCGCTGCCTCGAGAGCGCCGCTGCTTCCCGCGATCCCCGAGGCGCGCGCGGCCTCCCGGAGGGCCTCCAGGGCGCCCGAGAGCCCCTGGCGCCGCCGCTTCTGGTCCGCGCGCGTCGCGATCGTCTCCGCGACGAACCGGGCGGCCCCACGCCACGCGGGGGCCGAGCGCAGCCCGGCGCGGATGGCGTCGTCCACCGCGGCATCTCCGAGCGCGCGGAGCAGCGCGAGCGGCACGGGATCCCTGCGCGGGGTGGCCTGCCAGGCGCCCGTGTCGTGACCGAGCCATTCCAGCAGCGCCGTGGCCTGATCCAGAGGCACCGGACGCGCCCGCCCCAGCACCGACAGCGCGTCGAGCGCTCCCCTGAAGTGTCCCCCGGCCGGAGCCGCGAGCACCTCGCGGAGCGGCGCGAGCTCCGGCGGAGCGCCCTCCGGCCAGCGGGGCCCTTGCGCCGCGCTCCCTGGCTCCGAGCCCGGCGTCGCATCCCACGGCGCGGGGCATCCCCGCTCGGCCAACCAGCGCGCGAGCTCATCCCGGCGCACGAGCGCGGCGGCCGCGTTCCAGCCCGGATAGCCGAGCGCGAGCCCGCGGTGCAGCGTCAGCGTGGCGACACGTTCGCCCCGGCCGAGCAGCTCGATCACCGAGGCCTCGTGCCATGAGCTCTCGGCCGGCAGCGCCCCGGCGCCGATCTGCAGCAGCGGCCGGAGCTCGGCGAGCGCGCCGCGGTCCAGCCAGGAAAGCGTCGGGGCGACGCTTCGCCCGGGCCCTGGCGGCCGCGCGAGCACGCGCCCGAAGCTGGCATGCGAGAGCAGCCCGTCCAGATCTGCCTGCCGGGGCGGCCCGCCAACGGGGGAAGGGAAGCTCTCGGGACGAAGGCTCATCACTTGAACGGGACGCCGCTGACCGATCCGGAGGGCGTCACGCCGACGTAGTAGCCTTGATGCACGAAGGGGCCCTGAGGCGTAGGACACATCTCGCCAGGGCGATAGGGATACTGAGGGGGCTGTCCCCAGAACTTCCAGAAGGGCTTCTTGCCCTGGTAGTTGTGGACCTGGTTCGGATTGACCGACGGGTCGCGCATCGCGCCGTTCGCGTTGGCGCCCGTGGAGGAGGCGATCCCGTGGGCGATGCTCTTCTGGCCCGCCGCGGGCGTCGCGGCGTTGCAGGCGGAGACGTCCACCACCGCGCCCGGGCCGCCCTGGAACCCGGCGTTCTTCAGCATGTCGCCGATCTGCTCGCCGCTGGCGCTGCCATTGCCCCACTGCGCGCTCCCGGGCGCGCCGTGGGTCGTCACGACGACGTGCTTCTCGTTGGGATCACAGTCCCCATCGTGGGATAGGGGATTGGCAACGGGCTCGGCGCGGCCGGCGTGAGGCATACGCTCACGGCCATGCCGGTCATCTGGTGACCGGACTTCTCGGTGATCGTGTCCATGCCGAGCGCGGTGACCTTGGCCATGACGCGGAGATCGTCACACACCCACGGATCGGAGCGCAATGCGCACCACACGTCGAGCAAGGATCTGCGCTCGACGGGCGGGCATCGTCAGGGAAGCGCGCGCGTGTCCTCCGCGGAGACCCTCCGACCCGAGCTCGAGCGGGCTGCGTCGCGCCGCCCGTCAGCGCCGTCGGGCGACGGGGCCCGGGCGCTTGCGGCCGAAGTAGATCTCGAGCAGCTCGCGGCCGACGAGGTTCGCCTTGGTGCGCCACGCGATGTCGTTGGCCAGCATCACGGAGACGGCGATCTCGGGGCGGTCGGAAGGCGCGAACGAGGCGAACCAGGAGAACATCCGCGACGGGTTGCCGCCGACCAGCGTGCCGGTCTTGGCGGCGACGGGCATGCTGCCGAGGGCGCGGGTGCCGTCCGGCTTGCGGAACGCCTTGGCGCAGGTGCCCCGCCGCGTCGTTACCTCGAGCATCGACCGGAGGGTGCGCGCGACGTCGTGCCGGAGGCCGCGGCCGTCGGTGCTGCGCGGCGCGGCCGCGTCCCCGCGGGCCTGCGCGCCCGGCGGCGCGAGCAGCGAGAAGCGGACGCGCTCGCCGTCGTTGGCGATGGTCTGCATCGCGAAAAGGGCGCCGAGCGGGCTGAGCCGGCCGCTCCAGAAGCCCGCGGCGGCGCGCGCGAGGCCGAGCGAGTCGGCCGGGACCTCGGCGTTGCTCGGCGCGACAGGGATGTCGATGGGGACCTCGCCGTCGAAGCCGAGGTCGCGGGCCTTCTCGCGCAGGTCGGCGGCGGTGAGGTGCTGGCCCGCGAGGCGGGCGAACACGCCGTTGATGCTGCGGCCGAGCGCCTCGCCGAACACCGTGCAGGTGGCGCCGCGCCCCTGGAGATCGCGCGCGGTGATCGCGCTCATGCCGCCCGTGTAGCAGACGGGCGTCGCGACATTCACCTTGCCTGCCTCGAGGAGCGCCGCCGCGGTGACGATCTTGAAGAGGCTCGCGCTCGGGGCGAGCGGGGTCGCGACGTAGTCCCGGTTGCCGCGGCTCGCCCACACGAGGATGCGGCCGGTGCGGACGTCGGAGGCGACGATGGCGCCCTCGGGAGCGCCGGAGCGGGCGAGGAGGCGCTCGGCGGCGCGCTGGAGCTCGGGGTCGAGCGTGAGGCGCACCTGCTTGCCCGCCGCGCCGACCGTGGCGTGGACCGCGCCGCCCTCGACGTGGAGCTTTCGGACGCCCGGCGGGGCCGGAGATGCCACCGCCGGCGCGATCCACACGGCGACCGCGGCGGCGAGCGCGAGGTAAAGACGCGAACGCACCTGGCGCAGATGCCAGAGGGGGGGCGCGGGGGCCAAGTTCCGCGCAGCCGCGCCGCCGCCCTCGGGGATGAGGCGGGCCGAGGAGCGCGGCGCCAGGCCGGTGCACGTGAAGGTCACGGGCGGCGGCGGCGACGATCCGGGGATCCCGTCGCGACGGTGCTGAGCCCATGCCGGAGGTCGGCCGGGCCTTGCTCCGGGGTTGGCCTCGCAGGCTCCGATGATGGTCGTTCCAGGATGGAATGATGGCCGGCCCATCATTCCATCCTGGCGAAGCCACCATCGACGTTGAACGAGCCAGGAGGACTCCATGGCCCCCCGAAGGACGACGAACAAGGAGCGGCGCTCCCCGAATCACGGCGGCGACGCCACCGACGACAAGGAAGTGGACTCGATGCCAGGCGCGCCGCGATCGCCTACTCGTGCACAACGGCGTAGCGCCCGCTGGGCGTGACGACGACGTGGGCCGTGAGCGAGACGTGCAGCTCCGCGGAGAGGTGGCGCAGCTCCCGGGTCATCTCTTCGTCCTCGCGGGTCGGCGACGGGTCGCCGCCGGGGTGGTTATGGGCGAGGACGAAGGATCGGCCGGGCCGTTGCAGGGCCACTTCTTCGCTTCGGAGGGCTTCGGAGGGGTAGGGCATCGAGGGCCCGCTCGCGCCTTCGTCCGGTGTAGAGCCCGCACGGTCCTGCGCTGGTCGTCTTGACAAGGTGGGGCAGCCGTCGGATACGCTAGCTTTCCACGATGTGTGGGGGCAGCACGAGGGGGTGGGGCCGCGGGGTTCAAGGCGCTCCACGCGGAAGCGGCGGCCAGCGGTCGAGAGGAAGGATCTTACTGGCGATCACGCCCGACAAGTCGGCGCCGGAGTGGTGGACGCGCGTCTCGGGAACGTATCCAGACGTGCTGTTCGTCCACGGATCGTGGAAGACGGTCGCAGATTGGTGCCGCACCGCTGCCACGGACGAGACGCGAAGCGCTGTGGCCCGATTGCTGTTGGAGGGGCTGATCGGCTAGCAGCAACCGAGAACGCTATAGTGGCCGATCTTGTTACATGGGTCACAGAGGTGCTGACCGCGATGGAGCTCCAGCCGTGACGGGCGCAGCATGTTGGGTGTCCAGTGACCTCCGTCAGCACATTGGAGCAGGCACACCGCCCAACAAGGGCCTGCTGCCGACGGCAAGCTACACTGGCCGCGGCAGAGGCCCGTGGCGTTAGCTGGGCGAACCTGTCGACCACCTGGCGTGAGGAACCGTAGGCATGTCAGAACTTCGCCGACCAGATGCATGCCCAGTCTGCGCCGGTCCGCGCATTCTCCGTATCTTCTACGGGCGGCCGCTACCCGAAACGATGGCGCTCGTCCAGCGCGGCGAAGCGCTCGTCGGCGGTTGCATCATTTGTGCTGGACAGCCGGATTGGGAGTGCTCGCGATGCCGGCACCGGTGGCATGATCCGCAGGATCCGACGCGCCAGAAGATGGACGCGGTGCTTGAAGAGCTCGCCTCCCGCCAATTCTCGCCACCGATCCCCGAGCTGCGGCTACGAGCCGATAGCCTTCGGGAACGCGTGTGGAGGGCGAGCAAGCCATGCATCCGCGGCTTGCGGATTACAGTAACTGACGTTCTGGAATATCTCGCTTCTGGCATGTCGGCAGAGGAGATCCTTGCCGATTTTCCGGATCTGACTGCGGAGGACGTGCGGGCGTGCCTTGCGTTCGCGGCCGACCGAGAGCGTAGGCTTTGGGCGGTGCCGCCGACGTGAGGCTGCTGTTCGAACAGAACCTGTCGCATTGGCTCGTTGTTTTGCTGGCGGAGGACTATCCTGCATCCGTGGTCGGGAGGGCCGCGTCGCGGCCCGTCTCGTGGGTTGCGCCCGGTGCTTGATGGAGTTAAGATTAGACTCGCGGGGATTCCTCAGAGTTATCGCGTTAGTCTCATGACCAAGCCAAAATTCGATCAGGACTTCTGGGAGCAGCTGTGGTCGAAGACGCTGCGCGAGCACGCCGACAAACTCGCGCGCCGTCCACCAAACGCGCATCTGATGGCCGAGGCTGCCAACCTTCCGCCGGGACGCGCCCTCGACGCCGGCTGTGGACATGGCGCAGACACGCTCTGGCTCGCTGCGCATGGCTGGCGGGTCACGGCGGTAGACTTCTCTGCAGCGGCACTGGCTCACGGGCGGTCGATGGCCGAGGCTGCTGGGGCCGATGTCGCAGAGCGCATCGACTGGATCGAGAGTGATCTCGCGACCTGGACGGCGGAGCCGGGGCATTACGATCTCGTTGTTTGCTTGTACGTCCACGTGGCCGGCTCCGTGGAAGACATGGTGGGGCGGATGGCGAACGGCGTCGCTCCGGGAGGGACCTTGTTCCTGGTTGGACACCGCCCGATCGATCCCAGCACCGGAGCTGCCACGGCAGCGGCAAGTCAGGTACAAGTCTCAGTCGAGGGTGCGGTCGCTGCGCTCGATTCTAATGTGTGGGAGTTGGTCGTCGCAGAGGAGCGTCCGCGCGCCGTCGCCGGCACTGGTGTCGATGCAGTGATCCGCGCGCGCCGCCGTACCTGAGTCACCGCGGCGACGCGCAACAGCGCTACCCGAAGTGGTGATCGGTGGCGAAGACTTCGCTGTCCGCACACCGATGCGTGAGTCCGCCGACACCACCGCGTGCGTTCGAACGTGCCGCCCAACTCGGTCATTGCAGCTGACAATCGCCCTTCCTCGCTGCGCTCGGGCGGGCGCTTGCAGCTGAATGCCAGTCGCTGGGCGGGCGGGCGTTGTGGCAAGGCGGGGCCACGCGGGATGAGTTCCACCTCCACGGCAGTGACCATGGCGGGCAGCAACCACGACGTCGACGGTGCGGCCCGCCGCGCTCGGCGTGACAGTCCGCCACTCGGCTGCTGAGCGGGGAGCGGAGCACTGAATACTTGGCCCTCGCCGAGGCCAAGAACGCTCTCGTCCTGAAGACGGCGCAGGCAATCAAGAACCTCCACTGGAAGGACTTCGAGCTGCTCGTTGACCTCGTGTTCCGGCAGTCGGGCTGGCGCCGTGTCAGCGCCGTGGGGACGACCATGAAGTCCGTTGATATCGAGCTTGAGGATCCGATCGCTGGCGATCGATATCAGGTACAGATCAAGTCGCGTGCGACGATGGAAATCGCTAGTAAATGCAAGGAGGAGTTCAGCGCCTCATCCTTTCGCAAATACTACTTCGTTGTCCACACGCCGGATCATGAACTGCTCGGCGCCAAGGATCTCGACGATGATGGTTTCGAGGTGATTCTACCCGAGCGTCTGGCACGGATGGTGGTGGACGGTGGCCTTACGGGGTGGTTGCGCGACAAGATCTTGTAGTAACGACCACCGCCTTACGTCCATACGCCGCCGAACGGGCCGCTGGTGCCGGCGGTCGTCACGGTCGTGCGCGCCAGGAAGCGCTGCGGCACGGTCGTCCTCGTTGTCGCACCGGACGCCGGCGTGGCTGCCTGGGCGGCGGAGAACATCGACCTCGGCCTGGGCCTCGGCAACGTCGAGCCGCTGGTGCTCGGTCCGGCCGTCGTACCCGAGATCACCGACCCAGCCGACGTCGTACCCGAGATCACCGACCCAGCCGACGCGGAGGACGAGACGGAACTCGCCGTGCTCTCGGCGGTGGCGCACGGCAACGGGCCGGTGGCGCACGGCAACGGGCCGAACGGGCTCACCGTGGTCCAGGCGGCGCTCGTTGCCCTCGGCCGGCTCGACCAAGAGCACGCGATGGTCTACTTTCAGCTCATATGGAACGGGTTGCGTGAGCCCATGAGGCAGGCTCTGGAGGCGTTGGTCATGGAACGGCAGATCGAAGGCGAGGCGACCTTCCCCACATTCGTGCAGAAGCTGATCGAGCGCGGCAAGCTCGAGGGGATACGTGCGGGCAAGCTCGCGGGGATACGTGAGGGCGAGCTCAAGGGCAAGAGGGACACGCTGCTGCGGCTGCTTGCGCGCGCAGGGATCGTGCTCACCGAGAACGAGAACGCGCGCATCCAGACATGCACGGATATTGCGACCCTCGATCGCTGGATCGATAACGTCCTTGGGGCGAAGACTGCCACCGAAGTGCTCTCCTGATGGTTGACGGATGCAGCCCAACAACGCGATTAATCAGATGGGCTTGGCCCGCTGAGCATCGCCATGACGTTGGGCAGACTGTCGGTGGGCTTCAAGAAGCGCGTCAACCCGGTGAAAATCGCACCCACCCCCAAATTTCTTCACCAAATTCCTTCACCGTCGCCGTAGCGGTGCGGCAGGCAGAGCCGCCCAAACGCTCCCAGGTGGTTGAGCGGGGCGAAGGGAAACCGGCAAGTAGTGGGCGCCTGTAGAGAGCTCGTGGACTACGCTGCTGCGCGTGGACGAGATTCTCATCATGCTCGGGTGCCGCAGGTGTGGCACGCCGTTCTTCGTGTGCCGTAAGGACTACCGAGGCCAGGCGTACTGCGGGGACTTTTGCCGTGCTGCTGCCCGCGTCATCAGCGCACGAGCGGCGAGAATGCGGCATGAGCGCAGCGACGCGGGACGGCTCGACCATCGCGATCGGCAGCGCGCCCACCGCATGCGGCTGCGCGCTCGCGTGACGGATCACGCTTCCCCTGCGGCACCATCCCCACGCATCATGTCGCCGCCGCGTTCTACGCCCGCTCCCCGGGCGCCCCTCCTTGCACGCCTGCCGAGGTGCGCTCGCTGCGGTTGCGAGTCGGCCTGGGTGTGGCGGTGGACGCCGCTGCCACGACCCCGGCCGCGCCGAGGTCAGCGACATCGAGGCCGAGAGCTACCGCGACGTCGCGCGCTCCTTGCAGCCCCACGCCAAGAAGCACTTACCCGACTTCACCGGCGAAGTGGAGCGCCGTAGTCAGCGGTGCCCCGAGTCTCGGGGCCCTCGTTGACCGACTGTGGTCGATGGCGCGCGTGTTGAGGCATGCGCGTCCGCCTACCTGGACGACTGGAGAACATCACGCGCCCGCCGCGATCGCATCCTGTAGGTGCGGGAACTCGGGCTTGAAGCTGAGATCTTCGCGGAGGCGGCGGCCGTCGAGGAGGATGTCGAAGGCTCGGGCCGCTTCGCCGGCCGAGCCGTCGGGCGGTGGGGCGCCGACCGACGCGAAGACGGTGGCGAGGTCGGGGGCTTCGTCGTCGGCCACGTTGTAGATGCGGTGCGAAGGCGATGCGGTGTCGAGCACGCGCGCGACAGCCTGCGCGACGTCGGCGTGATGAATCAAGGCGAGGCGCTGCGACGGCGGCCAGCCGCGCATCATCGGGATCGCTTCCTCGATATGCGGATCACCGTCGCCGTAGACGAAGGCGAGGCGGAGGACGCGCACATCGAGGGCCTCGAGGGCGAGGAGCGCGCGTTCGGCGGCGAGCTTGCTCGCGGGGTAGCCCGGTGACGGCGCGCAGTCGTCGCCCTCGCGGGCGAGGCGGCCGCCGCTCGGTCCGTAGACCAACCCGGTGCTGGTGAAGACGAAGCGGTTCACGTTCGCGGCGCGGGCGGCGGCCGCGAGTCGTTGCGTGCCGAGGTCGTTGACGGCGTGCGCTTGTTCCGGGGTGGCGCCGCGGAAGAAGGCGGCGCAGTGGACGACCGCCTCGATGCCGCGCATCGCGGGCGCGAGCGAGGCTTCGTCGAGGAGATCGCCCTTCACGATCTCGACCTGGTGCTCGCGCAGCTCGGCGGCGCGGTTCGGATCGCGCACGAGGGCGCGGACCTGATCGCCCCGGCGGGCGAGGCGCTTTGCGAGACGGCTTCCGACCTTTCCGGTCGCTCCGGTGACGAGGATCTTCATGACCGCGATGCTAGCGACGCGCGCGGGTTGGGAATTGGAAGAAGCGGACAACGTCACGCGCAGGCTTGCGCGATCGGCGAAAAGCACTGATCTGGCGCCGCGTCGGTGAACTTCACCGGCATCCGGCGCGGATCTCACCGGTGAAGTTCACCGAATTCCCGCGGGTCGCGACGATCATCAACAGGCAGACGGCGGAACTGCGCGGCGACGAGCGGTCTTGGCTACTGTTGACGCCCGACGAAGGGTACGCGCGTGAATCATGGAATGAAGATCCAGCTGGTTCCGCCCACGGAGAGATGTCGAGAGAGCTTCTTGCGTGGGCTTCACGAATTCCGACACGAAGGCCTTCCCTGGTGGGTTGGAGGCGACCTCGAGACCGTCGAACAGGACTTCGCCGCGTTCGTGGCAAGGAAGTTGGCAGACTCGAATCGGAGAACCGACACGTTCGTTCCCACGACGCATCTATGGGCCGTGGCGGAAGAACAGTTCGTGGGACGGATATCCATTCATCACGAACTGAACGACGCACTTCGCGTCGAAGGCGGCCACATCGGCTACGACACAGTACCGTCCTTCCGAGGCCGCGGAGTCGCCACGGAGATGCTGCGTCAGGCTTTGCCAGTGGCTCGCGCGCTCGGATTGACTGCAGTGCTCCTCACGTGTGACGACACGAACGCGGCGTCTATCCGCGTCATCGAAAGAAACGGAGGCTCGTTGCGGGAGACGAAGGCCCTCGATGCGAACAGACCTCTGAAGCGCTACTATTGGATCTCCCTGTCATAGCAGCCGCGTCTGCTCGGCCCGCACCATGGACCATCGCGGCCGCATGTTTGAAGCGTCGGACGAAGACTGGTCGCGCTACTGTGCCGCATAGGAGCGCCTCAAGAAGGAGCGCTGAGCTGTTGCTGACCAACAAGCGAGTGGAGCCGACGAAGCCCACCGTGTGGATGACCGAAGGCCTTGCGTCGGAACGGAAGGTCGTGGCATGCTGCAGCGTCGACCTTGGCGGGCTTCGCAGCTCACCCGCAGGTCGTTGGGCGGGCGAGAACGAACGTGGACATGGACCGATGCTTGTCAGAGGAGCAGCCCAACATTCGCGTCACGACGGACGCGCTTCGGCTGATGCCCGTCGCGGAGCTTGAGCCCGGCCGCTTCGGTTCCGTGCCCCATCCGAGTTCGGGGCCGTGGACCGCAACAGAAAGCGATAGCTACTGGCGAGCGTGCCTTCGTGCGGGCGGCCTGGTCGGTGTTGACCCCATCGTGCCCGGCTCGTGGTTCGTTGCGATTGATGCGCTGACGTCCCAGGACGCGCTGATCAAGGTCCTGCATGCACACCTCGGCGACAGCGTTCCAGCTGACGACGAGGTTGGGCCCCTCTGCGGTGGGCTCGCACTCGTTGACGGCGTTGAGGTTCTCTTGTTGCCGACCTGTTGTGGTGATTTGGGCGATCTCGGAAATTGGTGGACAGCCGCCCATCGGCTGGCCGAATCCCCCGAGATGCTCTGGATCGGTCACCCATGGCTAATGGCCTGGTATGATGCCCCGATGCTTCACGTCCGGGAGGAACCCGAAGATGGCATACCCGCTCAGCCAAGAGAGTTCGTGGTCAAGCCAGAGATTCTGCAGCGTGCGGTGCGTCTCGCCGTGCAGGATCTCGATGTCTTCTCCGAGCGCGTCGCGTCAGCGCTGCAGCACATCCCTGGCGTCATCGACGCGCTGGCGACTGCCAGGATCCTTGTTGGTAGGAGAGCGCCTTGATGACGCATCACTTTGCCGCCGCCCAACCCGGTGCTGGTGCCGACGGACGCTACGCGCCCGCGGCACACCGCGAGGCCGTCGGGCGGGCGTGGAGGAAACATGGTGGAGGTTCTGCTTCGTCGAGCTGCGCGCCTCATCGTCTTCGACTCGTCGGGGCGCCTGCTTCTGTTTCAGTACCAGGACCACAGCGGTCTTTGGTGGGCGACGCCCGGTGGAGGTCTTGACCATGGGGAGGACTTCGAAGCAGCAGCCGCCCGCGAGGCCCGTGAAGACTCGGCGCCGCTGAGGTCGTCCTGAAGCCCCTCTGGGAGCGGACGACAGAGTACGAAGCACGTGGGCGCCCGATCCGCCAGTTCGAGCAGTTCTTCCTAGTGGCCGATGGCGTTCAACCTGACATCGTTCACCACCAGATCGCTGAGCACGATCGCGAGGGCATTCGGGCGCTTCGCTGGTGGACTCTCGAGGACCTTGCCCACACCACTGATCAGGTCTTTCCGGAAGACATTCACTCAAGGCTCACTGATCTCCGAGCACACAATCCAGAGTTGTTTCGCTGAACGCCGACCGACAGCCCAGAGCGCGCGGGCGCCGCCCAGCAAGCCGTCGCAGCAGGCGGCCGCGCCTGGTCGTAGCCTGCAGCGTCCTGCCTCTCATCGCCACGTGCTGCCTCGTACTTTCCTGATGCGACCGCTGCTGAAAGGCGATACGTTAGGCCGCAGGAGAAGCCGATGAAACGCACGTGGACAATCATTGGGGTCGCTGATGTGGCTCGCAGCTTCAACTGGTATCAATCGCTCTTCGGTCAGCCACAATCGGTACCTGCTCATGACTATTTCGGGCAAGTCCTCGATACGGATGGGACGGTCCTGCTTTGTCTTCACAAGTGGGGAGACCATGAGCATCCAACGCTGATCAGTCCCGAACGAGCGGAGCCTGGCAATGGGCTATTGCTTTTCTTCCGGGTGGATGATTTCGACGAGGCGCTGTCGCGCGCCAGAGCACTGGTCAGTCAACTCGCGGAGGAGCCCCGGACGAATCCGGCCACCGGGACCCGAGAGTTCGCTCTCCGCGATCCGGACGGTTACTACGTCATGGTCAGCGCGCTCGATTGATGCCCGTCGACGTGGTGCTCGCGGCGTCGAGCCTGCACGTCGAGTTCCTGGATCGAGGTAGAGGTCGTGCTGCTCGACCAGCACGCCGCGCACGTCCTCGAGGCGCTTCATCAAGGGCGAGCGCATGCCGGCCGCCATTCGCCAGCTCGGCCTGACCAGCGCGGGGACGATGCGGGTCGCGCGGCGCGACGAGCGCACGCTCGACGTGACGCTCTCGGAGGGGCTCTTCCACAACGCGATGAGCAAGATCCACCGGACCGAGCGCGATCCCCTGCGCGCGGGCGAGCGGATCGAGGTCTCCGGGATGACGGCGACGGTCCTGTCGCTCACCCCGGACAGCAGCCGGCCGCAGCGGATCGAGTTCCGTTTCGATCGACCGCTCGAGGATCCGGAGCTCGTGTGGGTCACGTGGCGCGATACCCGGTTCGAGCGCTTCGAGCTCCCGCCGGTGGGGGGCGAGCGGGTCCTCGACGCGATCGACCTTCAAAGGGCGTTCGCGGGGAAGTGAGCCGGCGCGCCCGGGCGAGCGCTGGCGCCGAGGTGCTCCCGGAGAAACGCGATGGTCCGATCCCACGCGAGCCTGGCCGCTTCCGGGTGGTGGACCTCGGTCCGCGTGTCGTTCATGAAGGCGTGTTCCGCGTCGTAGACGTGGAGCTGCATGGCCTGGCCGCGCCCCGCGAGCTCCCGCTGGAGCGCCTCGGCGAGGGCGGGCTTCGCCCATGTGTCGCGCGCCGCGAAGTGGGCGAGGATCGGCGCCTTCACCTTGCTGTAGTCGGTGGTCTTGCTCGGGATGCCGTAGAAAGGCACCGCCGCCCCGAGCCGCGGAATGGTGGCGGCCGCGGAGAAGCAGAGCGCGCCCCCCATGCAGAAGCCGACCGCGCCGACGTGGCCGTTGACGCGCGGGTGATCGACAAGGAAATAGACCGCGCCGGAGATCTCGAGGAGGGCGCGCTCCCAGTCGAGCGCGTTCATCAGCTGGCTCGCCTCGGCCGGGTCGCGCGTGGTCTTCCCGTGGTAGAGATCGGGCGCGAGCGCGACGAAGCCAGCGCCGGCGAGCCGATCGAGCAGCGAGCGGAGGTGGTCGCTGATCCCCCACCACTCGTGGATGAGGACGACGGCGGGCGCCCTGTCCTCCTGCTCCGGCAGCGCAATCTCTCCGCTGGCCGGCGCGCCGTCGATCGCAGGAAACGAGATCTTCTGCGCCATGGTTCTCCTCGGATGCGAGTGAATTGAGCCGCCAGGAGCTAAAATGCCAGAGCCCCCTCGGCGTCCTTGCAATCTGCTCGACCACCCCACGCGGCCGATGAGTCGCGTTCCCACGCGGCCGATGAGTCGCGTTGCGGCGGTCGCGCGCACAGGAGACGGGCCCAGATCGGCGTTTTCGGCGCGGAGGCGCACTCCTGTGCGCTGAGCACCGAAAACGTCGAGGTGGGCCCGTATCCGAAGCGCGCGACCGCCTCTCTACGTCCTGATCGCCTCGACGTAGAGCGTCTCGTCGCGGTGGATGACGAGATCGATGTCGGCGACCTGCTGGTTCCTCCCTTTCCGGAAGGCGCTCCGCTCGATCGACCCCTCGTCGAACCCCGCCTCCCGCAGGACGTACGCCATCTCCTCGAAGTCGTAGATCCACTGGTGTCCCCAGTGCTTGAAGATCTGGTTGACCATCCACGCCGGCCGGTCCTGCACCTCCGGGAACGGCTCCTCCGGGTCGGGGAACATCCTGCCGATCTGCTCGATCATCCTCGCGTGCTTGTTGAAGAACTTCCGCGACGGGTCGCGGTAGCCGTCGATGTAGAGCGCGAGGTCCGGCGTGGAGATGCGGAGCAGGCCGCCGGGCTTCAGCACGCGGTGCGCCTCCTTCAGGAACCTGATCGCCCCGGCCTGCGGCACGTGCTCGATGAGGTGCTCGGTGTGGAGCCAGTCGAAGGACGCGTCGGGCAGGGGCAACGGCGTCGTGACGTCGTACTCCAGGTAGTAGAACCGGCCGTCGAGGACCGCCAGCCGGCCGTACTCGGTGGCCCGCCCGCCGGGGTTCTCCAGCTTCGAGAGGTCGATGTTCAGGCTGCCGGGCCTCATGTTCCAGAAGGAGCACCCGACGTTGAGGCCGGTGAGCCCCGCCTCCGCGAAGAAGGCCGCCGGGAACGGCGGCTCACGACGCAGCACCTCGATCGATTGGATGCGTTCAACGAGCATGGATGTCGACCTCGTGGATTGTCCGGGGCAATGCGCTGTTTCGCGCGGTGCAACCGCGTGTGTCGAGCGCGTTGCCTGGTGCCGCCTGGCCAGCAGCGGTCAATCGCTCCCTGGCATACCGCCGCGCCGGCGCTCTGCGAAGGGGCGCCGCGGATTCTTTACGTTTCTTCATACGATTGCTGCGCCGCCAGGACGCGCCGTCTTCACACTTCTTCACCGGCCTGGTGCACGGCGGCGCGCGCGATGATCCAATGGACTTGGATGTGGCCAGGCGCGCAGGGCGGGCTAGAGTTGCCCGCGCAGCAGGGCCCCGTGTCCCGTGAAGCCGGACGCGCGGCCCCGCCGCGCGGCGGAGCTGCCGCACTCGCTATCTCGCTATCTGTTGCCTGTCCGTTGCCTGTCGGTTGCCACCGGTTGCCACAGGTTGCCGATAGCCATTGGTGCACGTCGCATGACCGATTTCTATTGCGTGTCGCTGTCGCCGATCCATTGGCCCCACCCCGGCGTCGCGGTCGCCACGGCGCGCGCCGGCGGCGTCGCGGTGCTGGACCGCGAGCTGTGCGGCGAGCCGGACCTCCCGCTCGCTCGCGAGAACCTCCGCCGCCTCCTCGACCTCGCGCCCGCGGGCTGCCCCGTCGGGCTCCGCCTCCGCGCGGACCAGATCGCCGCGAGCGCCGAGCTCCTCGCGGCGCTGGAGCCGCGCCCGCACTGGCTCGTCGTCTGCGAATGGGAGGCGCCGCCCGCGCGCGCGGCGCTCGCCGCCCTCTCGCCTTCCCGCCGCCGCAGGCTCTGGCTCGAGGTGCGCGAAGGCGAGGGGCTCGCCGCCGCGGACGGCGCGCTCTCGTTCGACGGCTGGCTCGCGAAGGGGCGCGAGAGCGGCGGGTTCATCGGCAAGGAATCGGCCTTCCTGCTCGCGCAGCGGCTGGCGCAGCAGCCGCGCCCGTTCCTGGTCCAGGGCGGCATCGGCCTGCACAGCGCCGCCGCCTGCCGCGCCGCGGGCGCGGCGGGCGTCGTCGTCGACGACCAGCTCCTCCTCCTGCGCGAGGCGCCGCTGCCAGAGCACGCCCGCGCGGCGCTGTCTCGCCTGGAGAGCACCGACACGATCGTCGTGGGCGAGCGCCTCGGCGCGCCGCTGCGCATCGCGGCGCGCCCCGACCTGCCGGGCAGCCAGGAAGTCGCGCGGCTCGCGGAGGAGCTCGAGCGAGCGGAGCTCGACGCGGTCGACGCGGTCGACCCTCGCCCTCGACGCGACGCCTGGGTCGCCCGGGCGCGCGCGCTCCTCGGCTGGGATCGGCAGGGCCGGGGCGCCTTGCCGGTCGGGCAGGCCGCCGGCCGGGCGGCCGAGTACGCTCGCAAGTACGCGACAACTGGGCGCTTTCTCCGCGCGTTGCGGGACGCCGCGTCCGGGCACATCGAGCTCGCGCGAAAGCACGACGTGCTCGCGGCCGGCAGCCCGCTCGCCCGCTCGCACGGCACGCAGTACCCGATCGTGCAGGGCCCGATGACGCGGGTCAGCGACCGGGCCGAGTTCGCGGCCGCGGTCGCGGAGGGCGGCGCGCTGCCGCTCCTCGCCCTGGCGCTGATGCGCCGCCCGCAGGTGGACGAGCTGCTCCGGGCGGTCGAGGCGCGCCTCGGCGACCGGCCGTGGGGTATCGGGATCCTCGGCTTCGTGCCGCCGGAGATCCGGCAGGAGCAGCTGGCGGCCTGCGCGTCGGTCCGGCCCCGCTACGCGCTCATCGCGGGGGGCAGGCCCGACCAGGCCGCCGAGCTCGAAGCGCAGGGCGTCCCCACCTACCTCCACGTGCCGACGCCCGCGCTCCTGCGCGCCTTCCTCGAGGGCGGGGCGCGGCGGTTCGTTTTCGAGGGCTCCGAGTGCGGCGGCCACGTTGGCCCGCTCACCAGCTTCTCCCTGTGGGACGCGATGGTCGACGCGCTGCTCGACGCCAGGGTCCCCGACGCGGCCGCCGTCCACGCGCTGTTCGCGGGCGGCGTCCACGACGCGCGCTCGGCCGCGATGGTGGCCGCGATGGCCGCGCCGCTCGCGGCCGCCGGGCTCCGCGTCGGCGTGCTCATGGGCACCGCGTATCTGTTCACCGCGCAGGCGGTCGCGAGCGGCGCGATCGCGCCGGCGTTCCAGCGCCAGGCGCTCGCTGCCGGCGCCACGGTCACGATCGAGACGGGGCCGGGGCACGTCATCCGCTGCGCGGCCACGCCGTTCGTGGGCGAGTTCGAGGCGGCCCGCGACCGGATGCGGCGCGAAGGCCAGCCCGCGGCCGCGATCAGCGCCGCGCTCGAGCAGATGACGCTCGGCCGGCTGCGGATCGCGTCCAAGGGCCTCGACCGCGGCGAGGAGGGGCAGCTCGCCGCGGTCGACGACGCGCGGCAGGCGGCGCGCGGCCTGTACATGATGGGCGACGTCGCGGCCCTGCGCGCCGGTATCGTCGAGATCGCGGCGCTGCACGAGGAGGTGTCCGCGGGCAGCGGGCGCGCGCTCGACGGCCTCGTCCAGGCCTCGGTGGAGTACGTGCCCCGCCGCGCGCCGGCGCCCGCGCGCGTCGCCGTGATCGGCGCGGCGTGCCTGCTGCCCAGGGCGCAGGCGCCGGAGGAGCTCTGGCGGAACATCCTCGGCAAGGTCGAGGCGATCCGCGAGATCCCCCGGGAGCGCTGGGACCACCGGCTGTACTACGATCCCGATCCGCGGGCCGAGGACAGGATCTACTCGAAGTGGGGCGGCTTCATCGACGAGCTCCCGTTCGATCCGCTGCGCTACGGGATCCCGCCCGCGTCGCTGCGCTCGATCAGCGTGTCGCAGCTCCTGGCGCTCGAGGTCACCCGGCGCGCGCTCGCGGACGCGGGGTACGCCGCGGGGGGCCTCGACCGCGAGAACACCGCCGTGATCTTCGCGTCGAACGGCACGGCCGACCTGGAGCAGGCGTACGTGGCGCGGGGGCTGCTCCCGCTGAGCGTGGGCGGCCCGCTGAAGGCGAGCCTGGAGCGGCTGCCCAGGTGGTCGGAGGAGAGCTACGCCGGCGTCCTCGTGAACGTCATCGCCGGGCGGGTCGCCAACCAGTTCGACCTGCGGGGCCCCAACCTGATCGTCGACGCGGCGTGCGGCTCCTCGCTCGCGGCGCTCGACCTCGCCGTCCAGGAGCTCGTCTCCGGGCGGTCGAACGCCGCGATCGTCGGCGCCGTCGAGCTCGAGCAGACCCCGCACGGGTACCTGGCCTTCAGCAAGACCCGGGCCTTCTCGCCGCGAGGCCGCGCGAGCGTCTTCGATCAGAACGCCGACGGCATCGTGATCAGCGAGGGCGTCGGCGTCCTGGTCCTGAAGCGGCTCGCGGACGCGGAGCGCGACGGCGACCGCATCGATGCGGTCATCCAGGCCGTCGCCGGCTCGAGCGACGGCAAGGGGATGGGGCTCACCGCGCCCAAGCCCGCCGGCCAGCGGCTCGCGCTCCAGCGGGCGTACGAGCGGTCGGGCATCGACCCGGCCTCGCTCGGGATGTACGAGGCGCACGGCACCGGTACGGCCGTGGGCGATCGCGCCGAGCTCGAGACGATCGCGGGCTTCCTCCACGCCGCGGGCGCGCCGCCGCAGCGCTGCGCGATCGGATCGGTGAAGTCGCTGCTGGGCCACACCCGGAGCGCCGCCGGGCTGGTCGGGCTGCTCAAGGCGGTCCTCGCGCTGAAGCACCGCGTCCTGCCGCCCCACGCGGGCGTGGACAGCCCGGTCGAGGCGCTCGCTTCCGACGATTCCCCGATGGTCCTGCTCGACGAGGCGCAGCCCTGGCTCGCCGGGCCCGAGCCGAGGCGCGCGGGTGTGAGCGCGTTCGGCTTCGGCGGCACGAACTTCCACGCGGTCGTGGAGGAGTACCAGGGCGACTTCGCGGCCCCCTTGCTCGGCGCCGTCGACTGGCCCCACGAGCTGGTCGTCGTCGAGGCGCCCGACGCGCCGGCGCTGGTCGCCGAGCTCGAGCAGCTGGCGCGCGCGCTGCGCCTTGACCGCGCGCGCGACGGCGTGCGCCTCCGCGACGTCGCCTTCACGTGCGCGCTCGCGGCGCAGCAGGGCCGCGAGCGCCGGGCCGCGGGCGCCGCCGTCTGCATCGTCGCGGACGACCGCGAGCACCTCCTCGGCGCGGTCGACAACGCGCTCGCGCACCTCCGGGGCGCCGCGCCGGGCCCGCTGCCCGGCCACGTCCACCTCCGGACCGCGCCGAGCCCGGAGCCGGGGAAAATAGCGTTCCTCTTCCCCGGACAGGGCTCGCAGTACCCCTCGATGGGTCGCGAGGTCGCGCTGTACTTCGCCGAGCTGCGGGACGCCCTCGAGCTCGCCGACCGCCAGCTGGAAGGCGTCCTGCGCGATCGCCTGAGCCGCTTCATCCTGCCGCCGGCCGCCTTCTCCGAGGCCGCGAGGGAGCGGCAGCGGCGCGAGCTCACGGCCACGCGGATCGCGCAGCCGGCCATCGGGGTGATCAGCGACGGGATGCTCCAGCTCGCGCTCCGCCTCGGCCTGCGCCCGGAGGTGCTCGCCGGCCACAGCTACGGCGAGCTGACCGCCCTGCGCGCGGCGGGCGCCCTGTCGCGCGAGGGCTGGCTCGCGCTGTCCGAGACGCGCGGGCGGCTCATGGAGGAGGTGCCCTCGGAGCCGGGCGCGATGGCCGCGGTGATGCTCCCGCGGGCCGAGCTCGCGCCGCTGCTCGAGGCGTTCCCGGCGGTCTGCATCGCCAACCACAACGCGCCCGATCAGTGCGTCGTCTCCGGCGCGCTGGGCGCGATGACCGCCGCGCTCGACGCGCTGTCCGCGAAGGGGATCCGCGCGCACCGGCTCCCTGTCTCGACCGCGTTCCACTCGCCGCTGATGCGCCCGGTGCGGGCCCCGTTCGCCGACGCGCTCGAGCGCGCGGCGATCGCCCCGCCGGAGATCGAGGTCTACGCGAACGCGACAGGACGCCCGTATCCCCGCGATCCCGCGGGCGTCCGCGCGCTCCTCGCGGCGCAGCTCGAGGCGCCCGTCGACTTCGTCGCGCAGATCGGGCGGATGTACGAGGACGGCGCGAGGACGTTCGTCGAGCTCGGGCCGAAGGCGACGCTGACCGGCCTCGTCCGCCGGATCCTCGGCGACCAGCCGCACCTGGCCGTCGGCTTCGACGGCGCCGGGGGCGGCGTGAAGGGCCTCTTGCAGGCGCTCGCGGCGCTCTTTGCCGCTGGCGTCCGGCTCGACCTGCCGGCGCTGTTCGCCGATCGCCCCTGCCAGCGGCTCGATCTGCGCGCCCTCGGGGAGGGCCGCGCCGAGGCCGCGCTGCCCGGGTGGCGCATCGACGGCGGCCGCGTGCGGCGCAGCGACGACCCCGTCGGCCTGCTCGGCGAGCGCCCGCTCCTCGAGCAAGGCGCCGCCCCCGAGCTCGAGGAGGCGCCCGCTGGCCCTGGCGCCGGCGCGCTGGACGGCCCGCTCGCCGCCTACCGCGAGCACCAGGAGACGATGCGCCGGTTCCTGTCGATGCAGGAGCGGGTCACCACGGAGTTCCTCCTCCGGCTCGGCGGCGGCGCCGACACGGCCGCGCTCGCAGCGCCTGAGGCCTCATCGATGCCTGCGGCCTCGTCGACGCCTGCGGCCTTGCCGTGGGGCGGCCAGGCGGCTCCGCCCGCGGCGCTGGCGCCGCCAGCGGCCTCGCCGGCGCCAGCGGCGCTCGAGGCGGCGACCGCACCGGCGCGGGACGCGGATCCCGCGGCGCTCGAGCCGCCGGCGCTGCGGCGGACGCTCGCCACCCTGGTCAGCCGCCGGACAGGCTACCCGGAGGACATGCTCGGCCTCGACCAGGACATGGAGGGGGAGCTCGGGATCGACTCCATCAAGCGGATCGAGATCCTCGAGACCCTGCTGCGCCAGCTCCCGCCGCCCCTGGCCGCGCGGCTCCGGTCGTCGATGGACCGGCTCTCCCGGATCCGTTCGATGAACGGCCTCGTCGACGTCGTGTCAGGCGAGGCGCTGGCGCTGGGCGCCGGGGCTGCGAGCGAGGGCGCGCCGGCCTCGCCGGCCGCCGGCTCGCCCGACGGCGCGCCGGCCTCGCCGGCCGCCGGCTCGCCCGACGGCGCGCCGGCAGGCGTGTGCCCTCGGTTCGTCCTGCGCGTCGAGCGCAAGGAGCTCCAGGGCGCGCCGCCGGTCCGCCTGGACGGGCTCGTCCTCGTGACCGAGGACGAGCTGGGCCTCGCCGCGCGCGTGGGCGCCCTGCTCGCGCAGCGCGGGGCCAGGCCAGTCGTGATCCCGCGCGAGGCGCTCGAGTCGCCCGAGGAGATCGCGCGCCACGTCGCCGCCACGCGCCGCGAGCACGGCGCCGCGCGCGCAATCGTGCACCTCGCGTCCTTCCACCGCGGCGCCGTCGACGGGCTCGGCGCGTTCCGGCGTGGCAACCGGGTGCAGGCCAGGAGCCTGTTCTTCACGGCGCAGGCCTGCGCCGGCGAGCTGGCCGCGGGCGAGCCGCTGCGGATGGTGGCCGCCACGCTGCTCGGGGGCGGCCGCGGGCAGGACGGCCTCGACGGGTCAGCTTCCGGCGCCGGCTGCCACGGCATCCTGCGGAGCGTGGCGCACGAGCATCCCCGCGCGGTCGCCAAGGCGCTCGGGTTCGAGGAGGCGCTGCCGCACGACGCCGTGGCGAGCCGCATCCTCGACGAGCTGCTCCACGCGCCGGACGACGTCGAGGTGCGCTACGTGGAGGGCGGGCAGCGGACGGTCGTGTCCGTCGCGCCCGCGCCGCTCGACAATGCGGCGGAGCGCCGCGACTGGGAGCCGGGCCCCGGCTGGGTCGTCCTGCTGACGGGCGGCGCGCGCGGCATCACCGCCGAGGTAGCGCAGCGGCTCGCGCGCCCGGGCGTGCAGCTGGTCCTCGTCGGGCGCGCGGAGATCCCCGAGGGGGACGCCGGGGACGACGGCGGCGACGTCGAGGCGCTGCGCCGGGGCGCCATCGCCGCGATGCGGAGCGCGGGGCGGGAGCCGCTGCCCGCCGCGATCGAGGCCGAGATCAAGGGCAAGCTGCAGGCGAGGCAGCGCCGCGCCACGCTCGACGCGCTGCGCCGGCGCGGCGCCGGCGTGGAATACCACGCGATCGACGTGCGCGACGGCGAGCGCCTCGGCGAGCTGATCGCCGGCGTTTACCGCCGCTTTGGCCGGATCGACGCGGTCGTGCACGGCGCGGGGATCATCGAGGATCAGCACCTCGCCGACAAGCGCGCCGACTCCTTCGATCGCGTCTTCGACACCAAGGCCGACAGCACGTTCGTCCTCGGGCAGGCGCTGCGCCCGGACGGCCTGAGGTGGTGTGTCCTGTTCAGCTCGATCTCCGGGCGGTTCGGCAACCGCGGGCAGTCCGACTACGCGGCGGCGAACGAGGTCATGAGCCACCTCGCGGCGCAGCTCGACGCGCGCTGGCCCGGCACGCGCGTGGTCTCGATCGGGTGGGGGCCCTGGCGCGAGGTAGGGATGGCCGGCGAGGGCGTGCTCCGGCGGCTCGCGGCGCAGGGGATCGTCCCTATCGACGTGGAGGCGGGCTGCCGCTTCCTCTTCGAGGAGCTCTCGCGGGGGTCCAAGGGCGACGTCGTGGTCGTCGCCGGCGAGGGGCCGTGGCGCCGCGGCGACGGCGCCGCGGGCGCTGTGTCGGTTGCGGGGGAGGGTGCCGCGTCGGTTGCGGGGGAGGGTGCCGCACAGGCGGCCGAGTGAGGGCAGGCCGCCGCCGGCTCCGCCTCGCAGGGGAGGATGCCGCACAGGCGGCCGAGTGAGGGCAGGCCGCCGCCGGCCCCGCCTCGCCGCGGGGCTCGGGCCCGGCCCGCGCGGACGCCTTCGGCATCCGTGCTGCTCCGGCGCGCGCTATGGTGTGGTCTCCCGGCCGGGGCCGGGGGTTCCCCGCCGCCCATGCCGCCGACCCGCCTGCTGCGCAGCACCGAGATCCCCCAGGCCGACAACCTCGCGAACGTGCGGCGCGTGCTCGAGGCGCTCTCGGCGGGGGTGACCGAGAAGGAGCAGATCGTGGAGCAGACGGGCATCTCCTTGCGCCACGTCGGCTATGCGATCGCCGCCGCCCGCGTCCTCGGCTGGCTCGGCGACGACGACACCTCGCTCACGCCCGGCGGGCGCGCGCTGCTTGCCGCGCCGGCCGGCACCCCCGACGAGCGGTCGCACCTGCGGCGCGCGATCTTCGCGTGCGACGTCGTGAAGGAGGTCGCGCCCGATCTCCTCGAGCCGACGCCGCCCACCGCGGTGGCGCTCGCGCGGCGGATCTTCCGCTTCACCGCCGGCATCGGCAAGGGGACGGCGCGTCGGCGCGCGCAGACGCTGCTCGCCTGGCGGGGCCAGGTGCTGGAGCAGCAGCTGCCCCTCTTCCCCAAGCGCCCGAGGAAGCGCGGCGCAGCGGCTCCGGCGGGTGCTGCCGAGGTGGCAGCGCCGGGCGCCGGGGAGGTGGCAGCGCCGGGCGCCGGGGAGGTGGCAGCGCCGGGCGCCGGCGAGAAGACGCTCCCGCCTGGCGCGCCACGGGCGACCGACTGACCGCGGAGGCCCGCGTCCGCCGCATCGCCGCCGCGCTGCCGGTCGCTACCGCGCTGCCGCCGCTCGTGTCGCTACCGCGCTGCCGGCTGCTTGCGCGCGGCGCGCGCCGCGCGCAGCTCGTCGGCGGTCAGCTTGTTGTCGCGGTTCGCGTCCGCCGCCTTCACCCGCTCCCAGCGCTTGTCGCCCACCTCGTCCCTGGTGAGGAAGCCGTCTCCGTTCTTGTCGCTCCGGGCGAAGCGCTCCTTCTGCTTCGCCGCGCGCACCTTCGCGTGCTGCTCGGCGTGCGCCTTGAGCTCCTCGGCCGACAGGGCGCCGTCCTTGTTCGTGTCCGCCCCGGCCAGCCGCTTCTGCGCCTTCTCCGGGAGCTCGGAGACGGCCAGCTTGCCATCGCCGTTCTTGTCCAGGCGCTTGATGAGGCGGGCCGGGTCCTTCGGGCGGTGCTCGCGGCGGCCGTCCTTGTCGTGGCGCGGCGCCGGCGCCGCCTGCGTGCCGCCCGCGCCGTTCGCCGCGTAGGCCGCTCCGCCGCCGGCGAGCACGGCCGCCGAGAGGAAGGTGCCGAGGACGAAGCGACGGACGGTGCTGTTGGCCAGGTTCGAGAAGAGGGGGCGGTTCATCTTGGTCGTGCTCCTTCGGTGCAAGGGCCAGCCTGTTCTTGCCGGCTTCTGTTCCTCGGACGCGCCCAGGCCGGCCCTCCCTACGCGCCCTTCGATCTTTTTCTCGAGCGGACGCGGCCGTGACCCACGGCACCTCGCTCCAGGCCCAGCCCGTCATCTCGCGACGCCACGCGCGGGGGTCGCCTCGCTCGCCGCCGCCCCGCGCCGCGCCGTCGCGCTCCTGGCTCGCGCCAGATGTCGCTTGTCGCTCTTGCGGGAGCGGACCAGGGCCGCCCACGGGATCGCCGCGTCCTCCACGCCGTCGAGCGCCTCGCGGTCCGGACCGAGGGGGCACTCGCTCTCTTCCGCGAGTCGCGGCCCGCACGTATCGGTTCCCACGTATCGGTTCCCACGTATCGGTTCCCACGTATCGGTTCCCACGTATCGGTTCCCACGTATCGGTTCCCACGTATCGGTTCCGAGGATATCGCACCTGCCGCTCTCGGCGACTTCGTTCCACCGCTGGGTCCTTCGTCACTCAGGCCAGCAATCCTGATCACCGCTCGAGCTGCTCTCGCCGCGTGCGCGCGGCGCTCTCCGGGCGGCGCTGACAGTCACCTTCCTGCGGTGTCCGGCTCCACAACGGCGCATGCGCGGCGTCCCCCGGCTGCCGCGTCGCGCAACGCGAGCGGCGTGGACTCGTTCCAGGCGGTCACGCGCGCGGACGCGACGGGGCGCTGGCTGGCGCGGACGTTCCCGCGGCTGGCGACGCGGGCCGGGGCGTTCCGCGCGCACGCGATCGAGACGGGGCTCTGGGCGGCGGGGCCGACCAGCGCCCTGATGCTGGGCCGGTGCTTCCAGGTCGTCCAGCACGGGATCGCGGCGCGCGCCGTGGGGATCGACGCCGGCGTCCTCGGCGCCATGGCGGCGGAGGGCGTCCGCCTGCTCGCGTCCGCGGTAGGCGTGCTCGTGCCCGGCGGGCTCGGGACCACCGACGGCGCCTTCACGTTGGCCGCGGGCATGCTCGATACGACCGTCGCCCGCGCGACGTCCCTCGCGCTGCTCATGCGGTGCATGCAGATCGTCTGGATGCCGACCGGATCGCTCGTGGCGCTGCTCGGGCCGCGGGCGGGCGCAGCGGCCGAGCCGCGCAGCCCCTGAGCGCCCGGACGGCTCCTGAATAGCGCCATCATTCCAGCGCTGGAGCTTCCCGGTCTACCCGGTCCGACATGCTGAGCGAGCCGCCCGAGCCCACGACGAACTCTCCGGTGGCCTCGTCCTCGTGCTTCAGGAACTTTGCGATATTCTCGGCGAGGAGATCGGTGTATTCGTTCTTGTACGAGCAATGCGCCGTGTCGGTGACTTTCGAGTGGTAGCTGATATTCTTCTCTACCCCCAGCGCCTTGTAGACTTCTGCTCCGGCCACTGAGGCTGGATGACCCGCCGGGGGCCCGCCAGCCGCACAAGATCATGCTGGACGGCGACTGGCGACCGGGATGGCCGTGTTCGTCGAGGGCGTCCGTTGGTTCTGGCTGGTTGCATCGAGTGCGGCGCCCTTGATAGCTTCGTGTGTACATGAACTTGGACCCTACGACGCTCCGGCCGATCAAGGGGGCGCTCCAGCGCCCCGAGCGCACGGAGCCCGCGCTGCATCGACGAGGCGCCCTCCCGCGGACCTCTGCCCAGCTCGTCGCCGCGCTCTACACGCCGCGTGCTTTCCGCGGATCCACCCCTCATCCGGGCGACGCGGCCGTGCGCGGCGGCTGCCAGGACCCGCGCGGTAAGTAGCCGTGGAGATCCTCGGCATTCTCGCGCGCCTCATCGCAGGGGGCGCCACGGTCGGCGCGTATCTCGGAGCGCGCTGGCTCGTGGCCACCGTGGCGGGCGTTCCACAGGCCTTCATGCCCTTCCGCCGGTTCGACCTGCCGGCGCGCGGTGCGCCGCGCTGGGTTCGGCCCTTGATGACCGGCTTCGGTCTGGTCGCCGTCTATCTGGTGTCATCCCTCTTCTTCGCGGCATACATCAAGCTGGACGGCGAAGTGCGGTTTGACAGCACGGTCCGGGTGGTGCCCGGCATGCCCGCCGAGCGCGCAGGGATCCGCGACGGCGATCGTGTCGTCCGCGTCGCGGGCCGTCCGGTGCTCTGGTTCGAGGACATCGTGGCGCTGGTCAACGACGAGCCCGGGAGGCAAGGCGCTGTCGAGATCGTCGTCGAGCGCGATGGCGCGGAGCTCACGCTGAGGGTTGAGCCCGAGGGGACGCCCGGCGGAGCCAGGATCGGCGTCCACCATCATTCGCGGGCGCGGCGGATCGACGTTGGTACGGGCTCGGCCATCGCCCAGGGGCTCATGTCCCCGGCGGAGTTCCTCTCCGACGTCGGACGGCTCGGCGCCGGCGACGCTCCTGTCCTGAAAGCAGAGCGCATGAAGCCGGTACCCGAGACGCATGCCGCCTATCTCCTGATGATCATGGGGTATCTCTCCTTGGTCGCCGGCGTGATCATCGTGCCGCTCGGCATGTTCGGGTGGCGACCTCGCAAGCCCTCGTGATCGACGGGACCCACCTCTTCGTGTAATTCCCTTGTGCCTCGCCGCGCTGCGAGACTTGTTTTATGTTTCCCGACGTTGCGGCGCCCCCGGAGTCCAGATGGGCCGGGTTGCCGTCTGAAGCGATGAAGGAGCCCCGTATGACCTTGAAGTTGTTCGAACCCAGGCCGATGAAGCTGAGCGTCCTGACGGCCGCTCTCCAGGAGCTCACCCCGCGCGCCAGGCGCGATGCCGATCCGGATCTCGCCATCGAGGATTGGCTGCAATTTTCCAGGGACATCGGTTCTCCGAACATCCAGCTATCGGCCGCCCTCCACCCGACCGAGTCGGACGTGCCTGCGGAGGCCATGCTGGACCCGGTGGCGAACACCCTCGACCTGCGCCAGCCCTTCACGAAGGAGCGCGCCGCGCGCGTGCACGCGGCGATGAAGGCCACCGGCGTCGGCCTGTCCGACATCGCCTACTTCGATAACTTCCTGCACCCCGACAAGGCGGTTCGCCAGAAGAAGATCGACTTCATGCTACGCGTTTTCGACGCGGCAGCGCTGCTGGGCACCGACGCCGTGTGCGGCTTCGTGGGCCGCAACCACGAGCTCGACATGGACCAGAACCTGGGGATGTTCAAGGAGGTGTTCGTGCCGCTGCTCAAGGAAGCGAAGGCGCGCGGGCTGACCTACCGCGTGGAACAGTGCCCGATGCCCGGCTGGAACATCACCGACAGGTGGCACAACAACATCGCCTACGCGCCCGGCCCGTGGATCGCCCTGCACCGCATCTGCGAGAAGCACGGGGTGGGGGACCAGTTCCGCATCCACTACGATCCATCGCACGCGATCCTGATGGGCCAGGACACCCGCTCCATCTTCCAGTACCTGAAGGACGAGGGCTATAACTTCCTGATCGCGGGCTTCCATGTGAAGGGCCAGGTGGTCGATTCGAAGGGCGTCGCCGCCTGGGGATATGGCGGCCAGACCCTTGAACGCGGCGACTGGATCGACGGGAAGCCGAGCGCGAACCCGGCGGATCATGTGAACGCCTGGAAGAAACAGGTGGCGCTGGCCGAGCACGAGCTGCCCGGCACGGCCAGGCACGATCCCCTCGCCTATCTCCAGAACCGCACGGTGGACTGGCTCGACCATCAGCTCGCCGCGCGCGAGCTGCTCGCGATCGACCCGGCCGAGACCTACCTGGTCGTGGAACACGAGTACCCGCGCGCGCGCATCCAGGACAAGGAGAAGCTAGCGCCGATCCTGAAGGGGTCGCTCGCGTTCACCAGGGCCATCGACGAGGCCGCGGCCGCCATGTACGCGCTGCAGCACGAGGTGCTGGCCGCGCAGGGCATTCCCGTCCAGGGCAGGGGCCGCGAGGCTTACCGCTCCTGACACCCAGACATCGCAAGCTCGGGACGCACCGTCGTGCGTCCTTCCTTTTCTCGAGAGGTTCAACATGATTCACGGCACCAATCTTCCCGAGGCGAGCAAGCGCAGGCTGCGAGCCGGCATCGTCGGCGGCGGCGAAGGCGCCTTCATCGGCAGCGTGCACCGCATCGCCTCCGAGCTCGACGGGCAGGCCCAGGTCGTCGCCGGCGCCATGTCAGCCGATCCCGCCAGGGCCCAGCGCAGCGCCGACGCCTGGTTCCTCGACCGCTCCTACGGCTCGTTCCAGCAGATGGCCGAGGAGGAGGCGCGCCGCACCGACGGCATCGACTTCATCATCATCGCCACCCCCAACCACATGCACTTTCCGGTCGCAAGGGCCTTCCTGGAGGCGGGCATTCACGTGGTGTGCGACAAGCCCATGACCTTCACGCTGGAGGAGTCCGAGCGCCTCGTGGAGATCGTGGAGTCGAAGCACCTGGTGTTCGCTCTAACGCACAACTACACCGGCTATCCCGCCGTGCGTCACGCGCGGGCGATGGTGCAGCGCGGCCTGATCGGCAGCGTGCGCAAGGTGCTGGTGGAGTACAACCAGGACTGGCTGATGGAGCCGCTGGAGAAACAGGGCCACAAGCAGGCCATGTGGCGCACCGATCCGGCCAAGGCGGGCCTCTCCAACTGCGTGGGTGATATAGGCACGCACGGCGAGAACCTGCTGGAATTCATCACCGGCATCAAGATCAAGTCGCTCTGCGCTGACTTCACCTCCTTCGTGGAGGGCCGCCAGCTGGAGGACGACGCCAACATCCTGCTGCGCCTGGAGAACGGCGGCAAGGGCACGCTGGTCTGCTCGCAGATCGCCTGCGGCGAGGAGAACAACCTCAACATCCGCGTGTACGGCAGCAAGGGCGGCCTGGAGTGGCACCAGCAGGAGCCGAAC
The DNA here is from genome assembly GCA_051717205.1 of Sorangium sp. So ce1128. GTDB lineage: Bacteria > Myxococcota_A > Polyangia > Polyangiales > Polyangiaceae > Sorangium. The sequence goes on along the minus strand of CP181432.1, from coordinate 9,079,217 downwards.
ACCCTGATCTTCAAGCCCGCGGGCAAGCCCTGGGAGCGCATGCGCGTAGGGCTCGACTACATGTCCGAAGAGGCCAAGCTGTCGACGCGAACCCCTTCGGGCCATCCGGAGGGGTATCTGGAGGCCTTCGCCAACATCTACAAGCGGGCCATCAGCGACATCCGTCGCGTCAAGGGCGGGCTGCCCATGGAGGGCGGCTATCCCTCGGTGCACGACGGCCTGCGCGGCGTCCGCTTCGTGGCCAAGACCGTCGAATCGGCCAAGGCCGGCGCGGTCTGGGTGGATTTATAGGCTCAACCTGTTCGGTGGCCTACGCAGCGCTGGCCGCCGCGCCCTTGCGGGCCCTCGCGACCGTCTGCTCCAGCGCCGCCACGGCGCGCCCGACGCCGTCCTCGGCGCGGAGCTTCTCTCCGAGCCGCTGCGCCCGCTCGCGGATTGCGCCGTCGCGCGCGAGGCGCGAGATGGCCCTGGCGAGGCTGTCCGCGGTGAGCTTCTTGATGGGCAGCGGGTCGACGCCCACGCCGAGGTCGGAGATGCGCTGTCCCCAGAGCGGCTGATCGTAGCCGAACGGCACCGCCATCGACGGGATCCCCGCGCGCATCGCCGCGGCCGACGAGCCCGAGCCGCCGTGGTGCACCATCGCCGCCACCCGCGGGAGGATCCAGTCGTAGGGCACCGTCTTCACCTTGAAGATCGTCTTCGGGAGCTCGATGTCCTTGAGCCCTCCCCACCCCGCGATCAGCAGGCCGCGCTGCCCGGCGCGCTCCAGGGCGGCGACTACCTCGCGGGTCAGCTGCTTCGGATTGCGCCCGACGATGCTGCCGAAGCCGATCGCCACCGGCGGATCCCCCGCCGCGAGGAACTCCTTCAGATCCTCGGGCGGCTCGTAGTCCTTCGCCTCGTCGAAGATCCAGTAGCCGGTGACGTGCATCCAGTCCGCCCAGTCCCGCGGCTTGGGGAGCACCATGGGGCTGTAGCCGAACAGGTGGGATGTATGCCGGATCGTCCGCAGCTCGTCGCGCCAGTGCCGCGGGGGCAGGTCGAGCACCTCCCGCCGCCACCGGTTGATCTGGTCCGAGCCCGTGCGCGAGACGGGCTCGGCGAGCAGCCACGTCAGGCGGTTGTAGAGCGGTCCCAGCTTCCATACAGGCGCGTGGAAGGGATTGGGGAAGCCCCACGTCGGGATGTGCGGGACCGGGTTCGGGCTGACGACGACATAGGGGATGCCCAGCTTCTCGGCGATCGACGGGCCTACCTGCAGCCATGGCCAGCAAAGGAACACGTCGGTGCCCCGGACCGCGTTCCAGCAGTCGCGCAGGTGGTTGACGACGTAGGTGTGCAGGTTATCGCTCAGGAACTTGCTGAACTCGCCCGCGTGGCCGGAGCGCTCGCGCAGGGCGACGGCGAGGCGGCTCGCGTAGAACTGCTCCGCGCTGCCGCCGAGCGGGAAATACTCGAGCCCGCACTTGCGGACGAACGGCTCGAAGTCCGATTGCGTCGCGAAACGCACGTCATGTCCGGCAGCCTTGATGCCGGCTGCGAGCGCGACGAGCGGCTGGACGTCTCCCCGTGAGCCGCTCGCGACTACCGTGTAATGCATCGCATTTCTCCTCGACCTCCCTCGCCGGGCGGTCCCTCTCGCGACGTGCCCCGGCGGAGCGAGGTGGCTTGACGCTCCGCCCTCCCCGGCGGGACATGGGCGCGGGAGGGATCGCCGGATCGGTCCGGCACGCTACGCTGTGATTCGCAGCCCCTTGCACACCAGGTCCGAGAGCTGCGCGAGCGACAGGTCGCTCGGGGGCTGCTGCTCGTCCCCGAATACATCCTTGTAGGTGAGCGACCTGCCTATACGATCCTTGAGCAGGAGCACGAGGTGGATCACGTCCATCGACTTGATCCCCAGGTCGCCCATCAACGTGATCTCGGGGGTCAGGTCGCCGGGATCCTGGTCGAGGTCCTCCATGAGCTCCTCGACCGTCTCGACGACGCAACGCCACACGTCCGCCTTCGTACGTACCTTCATCCTGGCTCCTTGTGCTGAAAGCCCGCGCTCGGGTTGTTCGTGTTCCAACGTCCGGCGGAGGGCTGCGCCCGCGGAGCGCGGGCGTCCCTCGCCGCCATGCAGGAAAGCAACCGGGCGATGCGGCCGTCGCTGTCGCTTTCCTCTCGATACAAGTCGTCGAGCTCGCGCTCGGAGAGCACCACGTGCGCGAGCGCCCGCGCCCAGATGCCCCAGCTCGCGGTCAGGAAGGATCGGTCGAGCGCGTCGACGCCGGCGGCCCCCGCCGCGAGCGGCGCGCCGTCATCCGACGTCCCGCCCGCCCCGCCCGCCCCGCCGCCGAACAGCAGGCGATGGATCGCGTCGGGGAAGCGCACGAACCGCTGCTGGAAGCCCTCGACGACGGCGGCTGTCGCCCCGCGCTCGTCGACCATCTCGAACGTGGCCTCCGTCGTGCCCGGGCGATCGAGGCGGACACGGCCGCGGCAGCGCACGCGACCGCCCGGCGCCGAGGGCCGCCGGTACCAGACGACGCGCCGGGCCTCGAAGGGGAATATCCCGAACTGGCGCTCACCCCGCTCGAGGAGCCAGAAGGCGACGAGCTGACCCGTGCAATCGAGGAGCGCCGGGTGCATCCGGAGATCTCCGGCGTCGAGCCCCGGCAGATCGGTGATCGCCAGATCGGCCTCGATGCTGTCCTCTCCGACCGAGAGGACGCGCTCGATCCCGCGGTAGGAAGGCCCGTGGAAGGCGAAGCTCGAATAGAAGCGCGCCGCCGACCACGCGCGGGGCGGCGCCGCGCCCGGGTCTGACGGGAGCGCCGGGGGCGGCGCCGGCGGGGGAGCGCCTGTCGCGTGCGCCGTGCCCTCGAAGGCGAGGTGTCGCCGCGGGCCGTCGACCTCGTGGAGCCGCACCCGCACCCTGGCGTCGCGCCCGTCCCCGGGCAGGCGCTCCGCGTGGATGGCGACCGTGAGCCGGCCCCTGTCGAGCGCGAGCCACCGCCCCGCGCGGAGGTCCGAGAGCGCGACGGGCTGGAGGCCGGTGAGGCGCCAGGCTGCCTCGGCCACGATCTCCAGGCTGAGCGTGAACGGGAGGACCGGCAGGTGAGGCCCGCCCGCCAGGCGCTGCGGCGAGGGCGGCCCGAGGCTGTGGTCGAGCACGAACGGGTCACGCCGCCAGTCGAAGCGCCGCTCGGCGTGGAGCTCGCGGCCGTCGAGCCGCACTACCTCGCCGAGCAGGGGGCAGCCGCCGGGCGCCGCTGCCGCGGGCGGCAGCGCGGCGGACGGCGGCGCCGGAATGGCGCCAGGGAACCGCGTCAGGCGCTGGACGAGCGAGACGACGCGCGCCTCGGTCTCCTCGGCCTCCGCCAGCAGCGCCGCGTGCAGCGCGCGGATCGAGCGCTCCCGCCGCGCCGGCCCCCCGGTCTCACCGGCGCCCCGGCCACGCTGCGCCACGTCGGGGCCATCGCCGCCGGCCAGCGCCTCTTCCCGGCCCTCGCCCTGCGCGAGGCCGCCCCGCAGCACGGCGTCGCACAGCCGATCGAGCGGCTCGACGCGGACGGCGAGGCCGTGGGCGTACAGCTCGCCGACCAGGTGCTTCAGCTGCAGGGTATCGCTCCGGTGCTGGGTGGAGGCGGCGACGGCCAGGTGCGGCCGCCCGCGCAGCGTGTCCTCCACGAACGCGGTGAGCCGGTTGTTCGGGCCCGCCTCGATGAACGTCCGCGCCCCGCCCTCGTAAAGGGCCTCGATCATCTGGCGAAACCGCACCGGCGAGGACCACTGCGCGGCCAGGAGATCCCAGGCGCGGGACGGCTCGTCCGGCACCGGGCCCAGGGTCGCGCAGCAGCGCACCTGCGTGCGCGCCGCGCCCGGTACGAAGCGATCGTAATGCGCGCGCAGCGTGCGCTGCCACGCGCCGAACAGCGGGGTGTGGTAGGCGCGCTCGAACGGCAGCCGCAGGCAGACGGCGCCCGCGCGGCCCAGCGCGTCCGCCGCCGCCTCCACCGCCGGCTCGGTCCCGGCGAGGACGACCTGGCTGGGGCAGTTGTCCATCGCGATGAACAGCTGGCCCTCGTGGCGCTCGAGCAGCGCGTCGAGCAGCCCGCGGTCGAAGGCGTTGACCGCGATCATGCGCTCGGGGACCTCGGGCGCCGGCAAGGCCCGGCCGCTCAGGCCGATGTGCGCGATGACGTCGCAGAGCTCGCGCCGGCCCGGCACCGCGATGACGCCCGCGGCGATGAGGGCGGCGTGCTCGCCGTTGCTGTTGCCCACCATGATGTCGGCGCGCACGCCGAGCGCGTAGAGCATTTCATACGACGCCAGGCTGGCGATGAGGCCCACCTGCGCCCCGCGCTCCGTGTCGACGAGGCGGCGCTCCCGGGCGAGCCGCTCTTCCTCGGTTGCCGCCGGCTCGCGCGGAAACACCGTCTCGCTGGGCGGCGCCTCGCGCGCGCTCGCATACGACGCGTCGAGGGCGTCGAACCACGCGCGCGAGGCCGGCCAGTGGCGGTGGAGCTGCTCCAGCATCCCCTCGTGCTGGGAGCCCTGCCCCGGGAAGAGGAGCGCCGTGTCGCCGGCCGGCGGGCCGCTGCCGTAATAGACGCCGCTCCGCACGTGCATCCGCCGCTGCTCCGCGCGCGCGAGCGCGGCCTTTGCGCGCCGGAGCTTGCTCGCGAGATCGCGGCCGTCGAGCGCGATCACCGCGAGGCGGTGCTCGGCGCGCGGATGGCGACCGCGCCCGCGCTCGCGCGCGAGCCGCCGCAGCGGGATCGAGGAGTCCGCCTCTGCGGCGGCGAGGAGCTCGTCGATCGCGCGCGTCAGGCCCGCGCGATCGGGAGAGGAGAGGAGGAACAGCTCCGTCCTGTCGCGATCGCGCGCGCCCCCGGCCGATGCCGCCGGAGCTCCACTGGCCTCCTCGGCGCGCGCCTCCGCCGGCGCGTCGCCCGCCCGGAGCTGCGGCTTCTCTACGATGGACGCCATTCGTGTCGACAGGCTCCCTTGCCTCGCTGCGCCTGGGCCCGCGAAAAAAACGCCCGGCTCAATGCGCGCGGAGTCTCCCCGAAAAAGATCTCCATAGCAAGGTGAGAAGCGCCCCCGCGCGATCGGTCGCGTGGCTCGGGCCGTGACGACTGGATTAGTGCATGCGTAACTATGTGTTATTGTTCATGATTGTTATGTGTAGCGTCCGTGTTTCGCGACGGGTCTTTGCAATACTTCACAGCGCATGGGCCAGCTCTTTATGCAGTTCGGAATTTGCAATACTTTACAGTCGATGAGCCGAAAGTTCATGGCCCGGCGCGACTCCTTTTCTGGGGCCCGAGGTCCGTCGTCGTCTTCTTCGCGGTCGTTGATTCGTGAAGGTGTGGCGAGTGTTTCTTCCTGTCGCGCCTGCCGCGTGGCGCTCGACCCATCGAATGGCGCGATCGCGATGCGATCGAGGGTTGACAGGCTCTGTGTTCGGATCAGAATCCCTGCGCCTGGCCGGAGTGCCGACATCGCTCGTCAACGGCCGGGCGGTGCGGGTCCTTGGTGGACGTCAGGCGTCGTGAAGGGCGCTCGCGCGGGGCAGGTGCAACCATGAAGAGGATCCTTGTCACGGGGGGGGCGGGCTTCATCGGCTCGAACTTCGTCAGGTACGTGCTGACGGAGCGGCCCGGGGTGCAGGTCGTCAACCTCGATGCGTTGACCTACGCCGGGAGCCTCGAGAGCCTGAGCGGGCTGCCGGGCGAGGGCCGGCACGCCTTCGTGCACGGCGATATCCGCGACAGGGGGCTCGTCGAGCGCCTCCTGTCCGAGCGGCAGATCGACACCATCGTCCATTTCGCCGCCGAGTCGCATGTCGACCGGTCGATCGCCGGGCCGGACGCGTTCATCGAGACCAACGTGGTCGGCACGCTGCGCCTGCTCGAGGCCGCCCGCGCCGTGTGGCTCGGCCGCGGTGGCTCGGCCGCGGGCAAGCGCTTCCATCACGTCTCGACCGACGAGGTGTTCGGCTCCCTCGGGCCCTCGGACGCCGCCTTTCATGAGGGCACGCCCTACGCGCCGAGCTCGCCCTACGCCGCCTCGAAGGCCGCAGCCGATCACCTGGTCCGCGCCTATGTCCACACCTATGGCCTGCCGGCGACGATCACGAACTGCTCGAACAACTACGGCCCGCGGCAGTTCCCGGAGAAGCTCATCCCGCTGATGATCCTGAACGCGCTCACGGGAAAGCCGCTGCCCGTCTACGGCGACGGAGCCCAAGTCCGCGACTGGCTCTACGTGGTCGACAGCTGCGAGGCCGTCCTGCGCGTCATCGAGCGGGGGCGCGCCGGGGAGAGCTACAACGTGGGAGGCGGCAATCAGCCCACCAACCTCGAGATCGTCCAGCAGATCTGCGCGGTCCTCGACGCGCGCTTCCCCGACTCGCCCTATCGGCCGTACAGCAAGCTCCTCCGGTTCGTGCCGGACCGGCCCGGGCACGACCGTCGGTACGCGGTCGACTTCCGGAAGATCGAGCACGAGCTCGGCTGGCGGCCGCGCTTCTCGCTTGACGAGGGGTTGCGTGAGACCATCGCCTGGTACCTCGCCAACCCGGGGTGGCTCTCCGCGATCGGGCGGCGCGACGACTACCACGGCTGGATCGAGCGCAACTACACGAAACGAGGAGCGGACCAGTGAAAGGGATCATTCTCGCCGGGGGCCGCGGCACGCGCCTCCACCCGGTCACCCGGGGCGTGAGCAAGCAGCTCCTGCCGGTCTACAACAAGCCGATGGTCTATTACCCGCTCTCGATCCTGATGTTCGCGGGTATCCGGGAGATCCTCGTGATCAGCACGCCGGAGGACCTGCCGCTCTACCAGCGGCTCCTCGGCGACGGCCGGCAGTGGGGCCTCCGTCTCACCTACGCCGCGCAGGACGAGCCGCGCGGGCTTGCCGACGCGTTCCGCATCGGCCGCGGGTTCGTGGGGGGCGAGCCGGTCGCGCTCGTGCTCGGGGACAACATCTTCTATGGCACCGGCCTGCCGGAGACGCTCCGCCGCGCGGCGAGGCTCGAGGTAGGCGCGGTCGCCTTCGCGTATCCGGTGAGCGATCCGCACCGGCACGGGATCGTCGAGCTCGACGCTTCCGGGCGCGTGATCAGCCTGGTGGAGAAACCGAGCGAGCCCCGCAGCCACTACGCCGTGCCGGGGATGTACTTCTATGACGGCAAGGTCTGCGACATAGCGGCTTCCCTGAAGCCGTCAGCCCGCGGCGAGTACGAGATCACCGATCTCAACTGCGTGTACCTCGCGCGGGGGGAGCTCAGGATCGAGATGCTCGGGCGGGGCGTCGCGTGGCTCGACGCGGGCACGCACGAGTCGCTGCTCCAGGCGTCGAATTTCGTGCAGACCGTCGAGCTGCGCCAGGGGCTGATGATCGCCTGCCCCGAGGAGGTCGCCTACCGCATGGGCTTCATCGACGGGGACGCGCTGGCCGCGCTCGCCGACGAGCTGCCGGGCGAGTACACGGATTACCTGCGCAACATCCTGAGGGACCACCCCGTGCGTCGCTAGTACCGCGGGTCATAAATCCTGCCAGACATCTGCCTCGCGAGCGGGGAGAGAGTTCAACGCAAAGACGCCAGGAGCGCAAAGACGCAAAAATGCACGAAATTTGTTCTTTCTATTGCGCCTTTGCGCCTTTGCGCCTTTGTGTTGAATTCTCTCTCCGGATCCCTGGCCGGACTTCTGGCGGGCGCAACTAGCGACGCTGGCCGGAGGGCAGGGAGCGCCCGGCGCGGTCTGCCTCGCGCCTCCACCGGGCCGGCCGCGACACTGGAGGTTCTCTATGAGTCGGCTCCACAACGTTCGCTGGATCGAATTCCCCTCCGTGGTGGACGAGCGAGGGGCGCTGACCTTCGTCGAGGGGGCGCAGGACATCCCGTTCGAGATCAAGCGTGCTTATTACCTGTACGACATCCGCCGTGACCGGGGAGGGCACGCCCACCGCGACACGCAGCAGGTCATCGTCGCGCTCCGCGGCCGCTTCGTCCTCGAGCTCTCGGACGGCGTCGAGAGCCGGCGGTTCGCGCTCGATTCCCCCACGCGGGGGGTCCACATCCTGCCCATGCTCTTCATCCGGCTGCTCGACTTTGCGCCCGATACAGTCGTCCTCGTCCTGGCGAGCACCCATTACGACAAGTCCCGATCGATCCGGTCCTGGGAGGACTATCTGCAGGAGGCGAGGGGAGCGTGAGCGTGCGCGCGATGCTGCGCGCGAGCGAGCGCGTTACCGCGCGCGGCGTGGGCGAGCGCTTGACACCGCGCGCGACGGGGCCTCGGCGCGCCGCCCCCGGCGTCCTCTGGCGCGGCCGGCCCGGGCGTCGCCCCGGCGACTCCGGCGAGCGGGGCCGCGGGTGAAGGTCCTCCTCCTCGGCTACTCCAGCCTCGCGCGGCGGCGCGTGCTGCCGGCGCTCGCCAGCCTGGGCGTGCGCGACATCGATGTAGCGTCGGCCTCCCGGGGCGCCGACGTCGCGCTGCCGCCCGGCGTGGCGGGCCGCTGCTACGACGATTACCGGGTGGCGCTCGCCCGCAGCGACGCGGCCCTCGCGTACGTGTCGACGGTCAACTCGACGCACGAGGAGCTCGCCGAGCGCGCCCTCGAGCGGGGTCTTCACGTCGTGGTCGACAAGCCAGCTTGCCTCTCGGTCGAGGCGGCCCGGCGCCTCGTCCAGCTCGCCCGGAAGCGGGGTCGTTGCCTCGCGGAGGCCACTGTCTACGCGTATCACCCCCTCTACCGCGAGGTCCGCCGGATCTTCGGCGACGCCGGCCGCGCGCCCACGCGCCTCACGGCGGCGTTCAGCTTTCCACCGCTCCCCGCGGACAACTACCGCTACCGCGCCGCGCTCGGCGGCGGGTCGCTGCTCGATCTCGGTCCGTACGCGGTCACCCTCGGCCGCGTCCTCCTCGACGGCGCGGCGCCGGAGTCCATCGCTTGCCGCGTCGTCGAGCGCGCCGGCGAGGTCGAGTCGTCGTTCAGCGTGCTCATGACGTTCCCGGGCGGCCGCTCGCTTGTCGGGCACTATGGAATGACCACCGGTTACCAGAACCGCCTGGACGTCCTTGGCCCCGACGTCGTGGTGACCATCGACCGCGCTCTCGCGCCCCCCGCCGATCTCTCCATCCAGCTCGGCGTCGCCGAGCGCGACAGGCGCCGGACGGTCGAGGTCCCCGCGGCCGACAGCTTCGCGGAGTTCTTCCGGAGCGTCTTCGCCGCCATAGCGCGCGGCGAGCACGATGAGCTCGCCACGACGTTGCTCGCCGACGCGGCCCTCCTCGACGAGCTGCGCCGCGCCGCCGCGACGCCCTCCCCTTGACTTCGAGCGCGCTCTAACTCTTACGGTGGCATGCGTCGAAGCGCCGCGGCCGCTCGCCGCGGCAGAAGGAGCCCACCATGCACACGCGTAAGCTCGGTTCTCTCCAGGTCTCCGCCCTCGGTCTCGGCTGCATGGGCATGAGCGATTTCTACGGCCCTCGCGACGAGGCCGAGTCGATCGCGACGATCCACCGCGCGCTCGAGCTCGGCGTCACGCTGCTCGACACAGCGGACATGTACGGTCCCTTCACGAACGAGGAGCTCGTCGGCCGGGCCATCGAGGGCTGGCGCGATCGCGTGGTCCTCGCGACCAAGTGCGGCATCGTCCGCGATCCCAGCGACCGCTCGATCCGCGGCGTCAACGGCGCGCCGGACTACATCCGCGCGGCCTGCGACGCCAGCCTGAAGCGCCTCCGCGTCGACTTCATCGATCTGTACCAGCTGCACCGCGTCGACCCGAAGACGCCGATCGAGGAGAGCGTCGGCGCCATGGCGGACCTCGTCAAGGCCGGCAAGGTGCGCGCGATCGGCCTCTCGGAGGCGGGCTCGGCGACGCTCCGGCGCGGCCATGCGGTGCACCCGCTCGCGTCGGTGCAGACCGAGTACTCGCTCTGGACGCGCGATCCCGAGGACGACGTGCTCGCCACGTGCCGCGAGCTCGGCATCGGCTTCCTCGCGTACAGCCCCCTCGGCCGCGGCTTCCTCACGGGGCAGATCAAGCGCTTCGAGGACCTCGCGCCGGACGACTTCCGCCGCCACTCGCCGCGCTTCCAGGGCGAGAACTTCCAGCGCAACCTCGATCTCGTCGTGAAGGTGGAGGACATCGCGCGGGAGAAGGGCGTCAAGGCGTCGCAGCTCGCGCTCGCCTGGGTGCTGGCGCAGGGCGATTTCATCGTCCCGATCCCCGGCACGAAGCGCCGCAGCTACCTCGAGGAGAACGTCGCCGCGGAGGCGCTCGAGCTCACCGCGGACGACCTGCGGCGCCTCGACGCGGTGATGCCGAAGGGCGCGGCCTCCGGCCTCCGCTATCCCGAGAACGGCATGAGGCTCGTGAACCAGTGAGCGCCGCGGATCGCGCCTCGCGCGCCGCCGCGCCGCGCTCCGGCACGCCCGGTGGGCTCACGATCGCGGAGGTCGCCGCGGCGACCGGGACGAGCGCGCACACGCTCCGCTATTACGAGCGGATCGGGCTCATCCGGTCCGTGTCGCGGGCGCGGAGCGGCCACCGCCGCTACGGGCCCGACGACGTGCGGTGGGTCGAGTTCCTCCGCAAGCTGCACGCGACCGGCATGCCGATCCGCCGCATGCTCGCCTACGCGGCGCTGGTGCGGCGCGGCGAGGAGACGATCTCCGAGCGGCGCGCGCTGCTCGAGGCGCACCGCGACGACGTGGCCGCGAAGCTCGCGGAGCAGCAGGCGCACCTCGCCATCATCGAGAAGAAGGTGAATCTGTACCTGGACCTCGAGCAGCAGAGCGCGCGCAAGCGCGCGTCGTGAGCTCTGCGCTCCTGCGCCCGCCGCGGGCGGGCCGCGAGGGGCCCCGGCGCCTGCCGCGGGCGGGGCCCCGGCGCCTGCCGCGGGCGGGGCCCCGGCGCCTGCCGCGGGCGGGGCCCGGCGCCTGCCGCGGGCGGGGCCCCGGCGCCTGCCGCGGGCGGGGCCCCGGCGCCTGCCGCGGGCGGGCGCCGCGCGTGGGCTGCGGGCGGCGCTCACGCCGCTTCCGGCACCCCGGGTTGCCGGAGGACACGCAGCGGGCCCTCGGACGACACGAGGCCGGCGAGCTCCGGGTCGGTCATGACGTCCAGGAGCTCGCGCTCGGCGCCGTCGACCGTGCACCGCCGCCGCACGAGCCGGACGACCTGCGAGTAGTCCACGTGGTCCAGGTCGTGCGCGAGCCCGAGCGGCTGCCAGAGGGCGTGCTGGCCGTGCCGGTGGGCGGCTTTCGCGTCGTACCAGCCGTAGTTGGCGGCGCGATCGCGGCTCCCGGCGAGGCGGTTCGTGAGGACCCAGTGCTTGCCGACGTTCTCGATGAGCCCGGCGCGGCCCGCGACGCGCTCCTCGACGCGGCGGTGGTGCTCCAGCATGCGCGAGGTGTTCGCCATCGTGGGATCCGGGGCGCCGATGCACGGTGGGATCCGCACGCTGGCCTGCTCCCAGATGAGGTCGCAGAGGCGCGTCGTCAGCATCGCGCACTCGAGCAGATCGGCGATGCGCTGCGTCGTCCGCGCCGAGGCGTTGATCCGGACGGAGTCCTCCGCGTCGCCGATGCGGAGCGCGTCCGCGCTCACGAGGAAGGTCGCGCGGTGCTCGCCGTGCTCGCTGTGGACCGGCACCCAGCTGATGGGCGCCAGCAGGCCTGCCTGCACGGCCTCGAGGAGGGCGTCCTCGCGCGCCGCGCAGGCGCGCTCGGGAAGGCGTGCGACCCAGTCCGTGCCCCGTACGACGTCTGCCATGCTGCCCCCCGGCGAGCGCGCCCCGATCGGCCGTGGCCAGCGCGGCGCCGTCCGGCGGGCTTCGTGAGCTGATCGGCTCGCTCGATCATTCTGTGGAGCGCGCTGGATCCGCGCAAGGCGCGGGTGCGGGCGATCGCGGGCGCGGCGCCGTCTGGCGCGGCGGCCATCGCCGTCGCTCGCACCCGGACTCCTCTTTGCGCAGCTCGACCGCCAGCCATAAGCTCCGCCCATGTTGCCCTCGGCGAGCCGGTCCTCGTTGCGCCAACCCAGGCAGCTCCGCGCTTTCCGCCTCCTCCTGGTCGCCGGCGCCGCCGCCGTCGCCGCGCAGGTCGCCGGCTGCGGCTCCGGCGGGGCCCAGGGCTCCGGCGGGACCGCCGCCGAGATCGCCTCGATCGACGCGCGCCTGCGCGGCACCTTCCGACTTGTCCGCTTCGACCCCGAGGTGCCGCTCGAGCCGATGCTCGCGTCGATGCTCGAGTTCCAGTACGCGCACCTGGTGATCCGCTTCGACGGCGATCGCATCCTCGCGGACTCGCCGGGCCTCCACGTCGACCGCGCCTACGAGATCCGCGAGCCCGCGTGGAACCGGTTCAAGCTGATCTCCTACGACGAGGCGGGGGTCGCTTACGAGGCGGTGTGCAAGTTCTCCGGGGAGAAGGAGCTCATCGTCTACGCGCAGACGCCGCCCTGGAAGGGCGTGGCCACGCTCCGGCGGGCGCAGTAGCGGGCGAGCCGCCGCGCCGCCCGGGCGTCCACGCGGCCGACCGCCGGCCGGGATCTGGTGTACAAGGCGGCGCGACGTGGCCGAACCGAGAGCGCAGCAGGGCAGCGATCCGCACGGGTGGCGCCGGGAGGGGAAGGATCTGACCGCGGCGATCGCCGGCGGGGCGATCGTGGGGATGCCCCTGCTGTACACGATGGAGATGTGGTTCCACGGGATGATGCTCCCGGGGTGGCACCTCGGGGGGATCCTCGCGTTGACGCTGGTCGTGACCTTCCTTTGCTCGCTGGAGTCCGGCTTCCGGAACGAGGACACCCTCTTCGGCGTCGCCATGGAAACGGTGACGTCGGTCGGGATCGGCATCGTCCTCTCGGCCGCGATCCTGGCGCTGATCGGCGAGATCACCCTCGACCGCGCGCCCCGCGAGGTCGTCGGCAAGATCATCCTGCAGGCGGCCGCGGTGAGCCTCGGGGTGGCGTTCGCGAACGCGCAGGTCCGGGACAGATCGCGCACGGGGGATGATCAGGAGGCGGAGAAGCCCCCGGAGGGGGATCCGGAGGCGCTGCAGCTCAGGGCGGACCTGCGGGACTTCTCGGCGGCGGCCGCGGGTTCGCTGCTGTTCACGCTGAACATCGCGTCGACGGAGGAGGTCGTGATGATCGCGTCGCGGCTCTCGCCCTGGCGGCAGATCGCGATCCTCGGGGTGAGCGTGGCGCTGTGTTACGTCATCCTGTTCGCCTCGGGGTTCGAGCGGCACGACGTGTACGTCAAGAGCGTGTTTCAGAGCCGGGCATTCGAGACGCTGATGACGTGCGCCGTGTCGCTGCTGATCGCGCTGGCGCTGCTCTTCTTGATCGGAGAGCGCGAGGCGACGAGCGATCTCCCGACGCTGGTGGCCAGCGTGGTCACCCTCGGCCTGCCGGCGATCGTCGGCGGCGCCGCGGGGAGGCTGGTGGTGTGAGCGCGGCGCAGGGGCAGGGGAAGGGGCCCGGCGGCGCCGGGAAGGGCCGAGGGGTTGGGAGGCGCCTGGCCGAGTGGGCCTCCCTCGCGGTCAGCGCGGCGTTGATCCTCGCCCTGGTCGTGTTCCTTGTGCACGCGGGGCTGACGAGCTCCGAGGGCTCGGTCGTGCCGGAGGTCCGGGCGCTGCCCGAGCGGGCCGAGCGGCAAGGCGAGGTGTGGGTCCTGCCGGTCCGCGTGAAGAACGCAGGCAGGCAGATGCTGGGCGACCTGGGCGTCGAGCTCCGGTACACGCCGCCGGGAGCCCGCGAGCCGGAGCGCGTCGAGGCGACGATCGACTACCTCGGCAAGCGATCCGAGCAGGAGCTGTACTTCTATGTGCCGGGCGATCCGAGAGGCATGGCTGTCGAGGCCCGGGCGCTGCACTACCAGGTGAAGTGAAGGCCAGGCCGCCACGCTTCGCGGGGCGATGCTGCAACCACGGCGGTACAGCGCGAGGAACCCGGCCGCGTTCAACGCGCGTCCGCCGGTCCGCTCCTGGCCCTTCCTCCACGCGCGATGGTGATACGTTCGCGCCATGGATGCGGCCGCTCTCTCGTCGAACGAGCGCTTCCTGCTCGATTTTCACCGGTCCCATGCCGGGGCGACCGCCGAGTTCTTCGGCCCCGCTCGGACGCCTGAAGGCGGCGACTCCTACGACCGGCTCGCCGCCCTCGTCCCCGAGGGGGACGAAGCTGTCGTGCTGGACCTGGGTTGCGGCGATGGCCTGCTGCTCGAACGGATCCGCCAGCGCCGCGGCTCGTGTGCGAGGCTGATCGGGCTCGACATCTCCGCAGACGAGCTGGCCGTCGCTGCGCGACGGCTTGGGCCGGATGTCCGGCTGCTCAACGAGCGCGCCCAGGCGATCTCGCTCCCACCTGCGTCCGTCGACGTGGTGCTCAGCCACATGGCGCTGATGCTCATGGGCGATCCGGCGAGCGTGATCGCCGAGATCCACCGTGTGCTGCGGCCGGGGGGCGTCTTCTCGGCGATCGTGGACGGAGGACCGGCGCCGAGCGATGGCTTCGCGTGCTTCGTCGAGTCCTTGCGCCGGACCCTGCGCGCGGCGGGTCGCCAGCCGCTCCAGCTCGTCCATCCCACCTTCACGTCGCAGCAGGCATTGCTGGCCCATCTCGGTGAGGCCGCGGGGTTCTCGGAAGCGCGCGTGGATGAGCTGGCCGTCTCCCGACGGGAGCCTCCGGCGCGGCTCTGGGAGTTGATGCTCCTGACCTACGACATGGCCTATCTCTCCCCCGGAGAGGTCGAGCGCGTGCGTCGTGATTTCCTGGAAGCTGTCGAGGCGCTCCGGGACGCCGAGGGCATGGTCGGGTGCTCCGTCGGCCTGCGCCAGTTCACCGCCCGGAAGCACGGATGAGCCACATCCGGGCGAAGCATGCTTGGACGGGCGAAGCGTGCTTGGACGGGCAAGCATGCTTGGACGGGCGAAGCATGCTTGGACGGGCGAAGCATGCTTGGACGATCGAGAAGAGGCGCTGTCCGAGGCCGTCCGGGCCACTGCGTGTGACGCCGCGCCTCGCGCAACCTCGCCTACCGTCGCGGCTTCCTCTCCAGCCACGCCCGCTCGCCCCACGGGCACGCGAACTCCAGCGGCTTCGTCAGGACCCAGAGCACCGGCAGCGGCGGCGGCGCCGGCGGCGTGGGCCCGGCGCCGTCCGTGAAATAGATCACGCCCGAGACCCGGCGCGCCGCCAGGAACTCCGGCGCGAACACCGGCCGCAGGTCGGTCCCGCCGCGGCCGGCCACGTCGCCCAGCCGCCCCTCGAAGGCGTAGACGCGCGCCACCTCCGTGTCGCACTCGGCCACGGTGATGCGCGCTACCTCGCTCATCGCCTGGAGCTGCCGGGCGATCTCCTCCAGCTCGTCGCGGCGCATGCTCATCGACGTGTCGATCGCCACGAGCACCGACGGCTTCGCGATCGCCCGGGGCGCGTACGTCCTGCCGGGCACCTCGCCGATGCGGCCCGGGAAGCGCCGGTTGGGCCGCGCGTACGTGTGCACGGGCGCGCGCTCCCGCGCCACGAACATCCGCAGCGCTGTCTTCCAGTCGAGGGGGTGCGCGCGCGGGCCGAGCACGTCGGTGAGCTCCTCGACGAGCCGGCCGGGCGTCTTGCCCGCGAGCAGCAGGCCGGGCAGGTCCGCGGGGTCGCTGTCGCCCGCGAGCGCGTCCGCCTCCTCGGCGGCGCGCAGCAGCAGCTGCCGCGTCTGCTCCACCGCGCCCGGCTCCCGCGACGGGCGGCGGAGCACGCGGTGGTCGTCGACCGCCTCGCCGCCCCGCTGCGGGAGCTTGCCCTCGCGCGCCGCGCTCACGAGCAGGTCGTAGCGCTCGAGCGTGCTCTGGCCGCCGCGCAGGCCGAGCGCGGCGTAGGGCTGCCAGCGGATCGGATCGGGCAGCGGCTCCTCGATGTACTCGTTGGCCGACATCTCGAGGGCGAGGTCCATCAGCTCGGGCTCGTCCGCGCCCGCAAATTTCGGGTGGCAGAGGTGCCCGAGCGCCACGTGGTGCACCTCGTGCAGCAGCACGCCCCGCAGGAACACGGGCTCGTTCATGAACGACTCCACGTTGACGTGGAGGAAGAAGCGGCCGTCGAACAGCGAGACCGCCATGCGCTTCACCGACGGGTCCGCGACCGGCGCGAGCCGCGCGAGGATCGCCGCGTAGCAGGGATACCGCTCCAGGAACCCCGGATCGCGCACGAAGGCGTCGAGCCACGTCGCGAGCGCGTCCTCGGGCACCTCGCCGCGCCCCGCGGTCTCAGGCGCCGGTTTCGCCGTTCCCTGGCCTGGCTCGTCGCCCCCCCGCGCTGGTTTCGCCGTTCCCCGGCCCGGCTCGTCGCCCCCCCGCGCTGGTTTCGCCGTTCCCCGCCCCGGCTCGTCGCCCCCCCGCGCTGGTTTCGCCGTTCCCCGCGCCGTTGCGGCATCCTCCCCCGCCGGCTTCGCGGCGTCCCTGCCGCTGCCCCTCATTGCGGCCGTATCGGCGTGACGCCGTGCTTCTTCAGCGCGCCCGCCAGCCGCAGCGCCCAGCGCTCGGGCAGCTGCGCGAGGAGCTGGCCCAGGCACGCCCGCGCCACGTTGCTCCGCCGCACCTCCACGAGCTTCGCCTGCTGCGCGAGGTGCGCCGAAAGCGCCGTCACCACGAGGCCGATCCGGTGCTGCCGCAGCGGGTCGGCGCGCCACGCGAGCACCTTCTGCTCGGCGGGGCTGGCCGCGTAGTTCTGGAGCAGCTCCTCGGGGCGAACGTCCACGAGCTGCGTCGCGGTAGCGTTGCCGCCGAGCGCGTCCTGGAGGCGCTCGCGGTGGTCGCCCGGCAGGTCGGCGAGCAGCGCCTCGAACGCTGCCAGCGACAGCTTCCGCTGCGCCGCGAGCACGCCTACCTCGGGCCCCTCGAGCAGCGGCGCGAGCCGCGTCGTCACCTCGTCGAAGCGGTCGGTCTCCCCGCGCTCGCGCGCCGCGCGCAGCGCCTTGCCCGCGGGCGAGGTAGGCCCGTAGTCGGCGAGCAGCGCGCGCAGGTCGAACGGCAGCCGCGTCGACCACGACTCCTTCGACGCGAGCAGCAGCTCCACCCAGCTCGGGGGCAGGTAGCCGCCGAGCGCGTCGCGCAGCAGCACGCCGTCCGCGAGCTCCTCGGCGCGGAGCGCGCCCAGCACGTGCGACGCGTACGTCCAGGTGCGCGGCGGCACGTCGTCCAGGATGCGCTCGTGCGCCTGCGCGAGCGCGATCACGCCCGGGTGGATCCCGTTCTCCTGCGCCCACGCGAGCCACGACGCCCGGTCCGCGCGCACGCTCAGGTTGAGGAACCTCGCCCGGAGCGCGCGATCGAGGGGCGTCACCTGGTAATCGGCCGACTCGGGGTTCACGGCGGCGAAGCACACCCAGCCCGCGGGCAGCTCGTACTCGTGCAGCCGCCGGGCGCTGAGCAGCTGGAGCGCCGGCTGCTGGATGTACCGCTCCGCCCGGTTGAGCTCCTCGAGCATCAGGATGCCCGCACCGTCCTGCGGCAGCACCGAGGGCGCCGCGTAGGCGGTCCGGTTGTCCCGGATGACCGGCAGGCCCACGAGGTCGGGCGGCTCGAGGAGGCTCAGATCCAGCACGACGGTGGCGATGCCGAGCCGCTCGGCGAGCTGCCGGATGAGCTCGCTCTTGCCGATCCCCGTGGGCCCCTCGAGCAGCACCGCGCGCCGGGCGCGGTAGGCGAGCTCGAGGACGGCCTCGAGCCGCGGTCCGACAGGGATGGGCGCGGAGCGCCCCTCGAGGAGGCTGGGTGAGGTAGCCGCGGCCGGCCTGCCCGGCGCGTTGCCATCGGATCTGGACTTCGTCACGGAGTTGAAGGAGTTGTGCGGGGCGGGAGGCGCGAAGAAAAAGCCGCCAGGGCCCGGGGCGCACGGCCCTGAGCGTGCTCGGCCTTTCCGTGCCCGGCGGGCTCTCGGCTCTCTTCTGCCAGGTGGACCCGAGCTCTAGCAGCCGCTGCGCGGCCTGTCATTCGCCAGCGACGACATGGGAGGCGGCGCGCTCAGGCGCCGAGGAGCAGCCCGAGGGCGGTCGCGAGCGCGGCGTCGCTCCACGACGAAAGCCCGCGGGGCAGGAGGACGGTCACCTGGTGCGGCTGGCCTCCGCAGCTGCGCGGCCCCTCGTAGTACCGCCCCGACCGGGTGAGCTCGTAGCTGCAGCGCCCGATGACGCCGGCGATCTGCCGCTCGTCCACGCGGTAGTCCGAGAGGGCGCCGCCCACGAGGCCGCGCGCGCGGAGCCCCGTGTCTGCCCGGGTCACCGAGAGCTCCAGCGGCGCGCCGCCGACGATGCCTGTCGCGCCCTCGCGGGTCGCGGTGACGCTCACGGCCTGGTTGAACGCGACTCCCCGGACTGCCTGCCCGTCATACCCGCTGTCCGCGGCGTACACGTCCAGGTTCACGTCCGGCCCGAGGACGCGCCCGGGCTCGATGTCGGCGCTGACGAGATCCCCCCTGGCGGTGAGCAGGATGAACTCGCTCGGCCCCGCGGCGCCGAGGATGTCCGTGCGCGCGGCGTGACCGCCGCCGGCGGCCGGCGCCGGCCCGCACCCCGCCGCGAGCGAGGAGCCGAGCGAGAGACAGAGCACAGGGAGCAGCCTCGACCGCATTGCAACACCTCCGCGACGCGTCGACGCTCCCAACATGACACCTGCGCCGCGCGCGCGGTAGATGAAGATGCCTTGTCCCGCCGGGATCGCGTCGCCTGGATCCGTTCCTGGTCTCACCGGGAAAGCATGAATCAGGGAGCCCCCAGAGGCGCTATAGCGCGCGGGGCGGCCGCCCCGCGCTGCGGGGGAGAGGCCCGGTGCCGCGCGCGGTGCGGCCGTGGTAGCCTGCAGCGCATGTCCACCTCCGCGAGCCGGACGCCTTCCCGCGCCACCGTGGCGGACCTGCTCGCCATCCCGGAGGACCAGCGCTACCACGAGATCATCGGCGGCGAGCTCGTCCGGAAGGCCACCCCGAGCGGTGAGCACGGCGGGACCCAGGCGGCCCTCACCGGCGTCCTGTTCGACCCCTTCAACCGCCGCCCCGGCGGTCGCCGCCCCGGCGGCTGGTGGCTCCTCACCGAGGTGGAGGTCGAGCTGGAGCCCGGTGAGGTCTACCGCCCGGATGTGCTCGGCCTCCGCCGCGAGCGCGCCCCCGAGCGCCCCACGGGCAACCCGTTGCGCGTGCGGCCTGACTGGGTGTGCGAGGTGCTGTCGTCCACCAACGCGCGCCGCGACACCGTGAGGAAGATGCGTGTCTACCATCGCTGCGAGATCCCCCATTACTGGATCCTCGATCCCACGGAGGAGACGCTGGCGGTCCATCGGTGGACGCGCGACGGCTACCTGACCGTGCTGCTCGCGGAGCGCGGGGAGCGCGTCCGGGCGGAGCCGTTCGACGCCATCGAGCTCTCGGTGGGGGTGCTCTTCGGCGACGATGCCGAGGAGTGACGTGCTGGTATGCTGAGCCTGGGCGGCTGGCGGGCGCAGCCGCGCCTCAGCAAGCGCTCAGTGCGGCTGCTCGACCGGGGCGCAGGTCGACACCCCCGCTCCGACGATGCGGAAGCCGATGTTGGTCATGTAGGCCGTATCGATGGAGCCGTCGGAGGGGCGGTAGCGGCTCACGTTCGTCGTCCGCGACGGGGAGTCGAACTGGTCCGGGGCGGTGTAGAAGTAGAAGTCCCCGCCCCAGAAGGAGAACGCCCACGCGCTCGGGGTCTCGATGCCCGGCAGCGGCTTCGCCTCGATGATCTCGCCCGTCTCCTTGTCGATCTCGGCGAGCTGGACGGGCGAGGTGGTGAAGAAGCCGAAGAGGCGGCCATCTCCGGTGCCGGTGAGCTCGGCCGATTCGCCGCGCAGCGAGCCGCTGAACTCGCCGACCGGCGTCAACGACGTGCCGTCGATCCTCCCGAGCCCGATGCCCGGCGTGTTCGTGGTCCCGGCCACGAACAGCTCCTCCGCGTCCGGGCGCGAGAGATCGCTCGAGAAGCCCATCCCGAGCCGGGACCACCCGTCCGAGAGCGACGCCCCGGTGGGCTCGCAGCTCGCGTCCTCGGTGCTGACCTTGAACAGCGTCCCGGCGCTGTCGTCGCCATATACGTAGTTGACCCACGCCACCGCGTCGCGGTCCACCGCCATCGAGTTCGGTTGCATGTCGGTCTGGCAACCGAGGACACCGATCCTCGTGAACTCCTTGCGATCGGGCCTGAAGCTGTAGAGCTCGTTATCCTGTGAGAGCACGTACACGAAGGACGCCCGCTCGATGCACCCCTCCTCCGTATCTCCGCCCCCGCTGTCCCCGCCGCTCCCGCCGGTCCCGGCGCCGGCGCCGAACGTGCCGTCGTCGCCGCCTGCGCCGCTCCCCGTATCGCCGCTGGGATCGCCGGTCGCCGAGGCCGTCCCCCCGGAGGTCTGGTCCGTGTCCGTCGCGGACGTACCGTCCTCGGACGCGCTGCAGCCGCTCGCCGCGAGCGCCATCCAGAAGCACCATCGTGCGATTCGCATATCCGCTCTCCCTTCCGCTTGATTCGCTCTTATAGCCGCGAAGCGAGGGCCCGGGTACACGAAGTCGCTCGTCTTTCGATGTGGCGCCGGCGCTGACGATCCTGCCGCCGCGCGCTCTGCGAGGGACGCAGGCGCGCGCCCGCGTCAAACGAGGTTCACGGCGGCGGGGTCATCAGGGCACGGGGATGACCTCATCGGACTGGCAGCAGAAGAACGATGCGCTCTTCGGCGTTGCCTCGCCCAGCGCGACGCCGCCGGTCGGCGCGCACGCGCCAGGCTCGTTCCTGAGCCACCGGGCATCCATGCTCTCGAGCCGCAGATCCGGCCCCGCGACGCACTTCGGTCCGGCGAGCGTCACCGTCTCTGCGCCGAGGAGCTGCTCGCAGCTGCCGTCCTCGTGGACCGACACGAGCGCGGAGCACGCGCTGCCCTCGATCGGGCCGCACCCGCACGGCGTGCAGCTGCGCGTGTCGTCGAAGCCCTGGTAGAGCTCGCGCAGATCGGGGTAGTGCGCCGGGCACGCCGGGGCGCCGGGGCGGAGATAGCGGACGCACATCGAGAAGCCCGCCGGCAGCGGCGCCGGCGACGCGACGCACATCATCGATGGGTCCCTGCACGTGTGCTTGTCCACCGAGCCAGCGCAGCCTCGCGCCCGGACGCTCCAGGGGACGGGCAGCTCGAGCGGCGCTCCCGCGGGATCGAGCGCCGGCGCGCAGCCGCTCACCGTCGGCGCCGGGATGAGCAGCGAGCCGAGCTCGTCCGAGCTCACGGCGGCCGGCGCCGTACACGCGCCGTCCCACCCCTCGGGGGCGTCGAACGGCGTGGGCCCCGTCCCGTCGCACGCGGCCGAGGCGCTCCCCACGAGGCCCTGCGGCAGCTCGCAGGACGGCTCGGTGCAGAGGCACGCCGGGCAGCTGTGCGCCTCGTCGAAGCCGCCGTACCCGTCGAACACGAGGTCCGGCGCCTCCGCCGGGCACGCCGGCACGGACGCCTCGTCGGTCGTGTCGCCGGTCCAGAGCACGATGGGATCGGCGAACCCGAGGGGCGGCAGGTCCACGCATCCGCCCTCGCACTGGGCACACGGATTGTCGCACTCGTAAACAGGGCGGCCGCGGCAGGGGTCCTCGCACGTGTGCATCCCGATCGCGCCGTTGTAGAAGCAGCCCGCGAGGCCCCCGGCGACTGCGATCGCAAACGGATACTTCGTCATGGTCATGGCCCTTCTCTGGCGTTGTGTCGGTCCGGCTCTCAGACAGGGTATCGCGCGCGCCGCGCTGACCGCTCGGCGCGGCCTCCCAGACCTCTCCTCGTGCTCAGCCGCGCCGGCGGCGCGGCCCGACCGGGGCTCGCGGCGCCAGCGTCGATCCGGAGCCAGGGAGAGCGCGCACACCGGACCCATACTTGGACTGACGAAGGCAGGAAAGCTCAATCTTCCTCGCCGATTCGATATGTCGAATACATTCCGGATGAGCGGTCTGAATTATCAATCTTTGTGCGCTGTGCGTATCGGTTGAGATTCTCGCCCTCGGTGCCGGAAGGCGCCTGTCGGCGCTGTCGCGGGCGGGCGGGGCGCACTGGTCGGCGCTGTCGGCCGTGCGCGCCTCCGCCGTCCCGGACGCGCTGGTGCGCGAGGGGCTGCTCGAGGAGGTGGAGATCGCCGGGTCATCGCGGCGCTTCCTGGCGCCGCGGGGGTTCCGCGACCGCGCGTACCCCCCGGTCGACGACCGTCTGCGCATCCTCGGCCCGCTCGACCCGCTGCTCTGGGATCGCGGGCTCGTGGGGCACATCTTCGGGTTCGACTACGTGTGGGAGGTCTACAAGCCGGAGAGCGAGCGCCGGTGGGGCTGGTACGTCTGCCCGCTCCTCCACCGGGGCCGCCTTGTCGGCCGCATCGACGCCCGCGTGGAGGGCGAAGTGCTGCGCGTCGACCGGATCTTCCGCGAGCGGGGCGTCCCCCTCGACGACGCCGCCCTCGACGAGGCGCTCCGCCGCCACGCCGCCGCGTGCGGCGCCGCGCGCGTGCGCCGGCCCCGGGCGCGCTCGAAGCGCGCGGGGTGACCGCCGCTGTCAGCCGCCTCCCCGGGCCCATCTCGCCACCTCGCGCCGTCCGGGCCTCAGGGGCTCGGCGGGGAGACGCCGCGCGAGGTAGGCCCCGGCGCTGCAGGCGCGCCTACCCCTGGGATCGCTCGAGCGCTTCCACGGCCTCCAGCTGGTGCCGGAGCTGCGCGCGCTCCTCGCTGGTGAGCGGCGCCTCGTCGAGCTCGGCGCGCAGGGCCCGCGCGCGCGCCGCTTCGCCCAGGGCGATCGCGAGCTCGAGCCGGGCGGCGAGGGCGCGCGCGCGCTCGAGCGGGGCGGCCGGCTCCTTCCGGGCGAGCGCCACGTCGAGGACCTTGGCGGCCGCGGCGTCGTCGTTCTTGAAGTCGCGCAGCCGCGCCGCCGCGCGCAGCGCCTTCCCGAGGCGGGAGTCCGAGCCCGCCCCGGCGGCGCCCTCGTCATAATCGTCCGGCGCGTCCCGCTTGATGAAGATGACCGAGTTGCCCGCCACGTCGACCACCGTGAAGCGACTCTGTCCCTTCTTCATGCGCGAGATCCGGGGCAGGCCGGCGATGGGCACCTTGCCGTACGCCTTCCGCAGGCCCTCGGCGAAGGTCTCGTGGAGGTGCTCGACCTCGGGGACGAGCACCAGGCACGTGCTGTAGGCCTCCCTGGGATCCAGCTTCTTGAGGCCCATGAAGTGCAGGTGGACATCGCCGCGGCGGGTCGCCGCGTACACGTTCGGCGTCGTCTGCTGGTGGGTGACCTCGAAGCCCAGGGCGCCGTAGAACGCCAGGGTCTCGGGCAGCGACACGCACGGAAGCACGGGAATCGTCATCACCTCGCTCATCGGATAACCCCTCTTTCCGCGGGTTCGTCACGCGCGCTGCGCCGCCCGCCCGCGGAAGCGGCGGAAGAAAGCGCGCACGTCGCCGATGAACAGATCGGGCTCCTCCATGGCCGCGAAGGTGCCCCCGCGGTCGAACTCCGACCAGTGCACGATGTTCGTGTTGTCGCGGGCGGCGAACCTGCGAATCGGAGCGATGATGTCCCGGGGGAACACAGCGACGCCGGTCGGCAGCGTCGAGGGCTTCACGTCGGCGGCGAGGTCCGCCTCGTCCGGGGTGTCCGGCGTCTCCACGAACGAGCGCGCCGACGAGCCAGCGGTGTTGGTGAGCCAGTACAGCATCACGTTCGTGAGGATGCGATCGCGGTCGATGGCTTCCTCGGGGGTGTCCTTGCAGTCGGTCCACTCCTTGAGCACACCCACGATCCAGGCGAGCTGGCCGACCGGCGAATCGGCGAGCGCATAGGCCAGCGTCTGGGGCCGGGTCGACTGGATCTTCTTGTAGCCGTACAGCTCCCGCATGTAGTAGCCGGCCGCGCTCAGCCGGGCCTGCTCGGCGTCGGTCAGGCCGACCAGCTCCTCGGGATCTCCGGAAGGCCACGAGATGAGCCCGTTGGTGTGCACGCCGATCACGCGCTCGGGGTCGACGAGGCCGACCTCGCGGGAGATCCACGTGCCCCAGTCGCCCCCTTGGGCGCCGTAGCGCGGGTAATCGAGCCGGCGCATCAGCTCGGCCCAGGCGCTGGCGATCCGGCGCGCGCCCCATCCGGCCTCGCGGGTCGGCCCGGAGAGCCCGTAGCCCGGCAGCGAAGGGATGACGAGGTGGAGCGCGTCCTCCGGATCTCCGCCGTGCGCGCGAGGATCGGTGAGCGGGCCGATGACGTCGAGGTACTCCACGACGGAGCTCGGCCAGCCGTGCGTGACGATGAGCGGCAGCGCGCCGGGCTCGCGCGAGCGCACGTGGAGGAAGTGGATCCTCTGGCCGTCGATCGTCGTCGTGAACTGCGGGTGCTCGTTCAGCCGCGCCTCGTGCCGGCGCCAGTCGTAGGTGGTGCGCCAGTACGCGGCGAGCTCCTTCAGGTATCCGAGCGGGACACCGTACGACCAGTCCCTCGACGACAGCGAGGGCAGCTCGTCGGGCCAGCGCACGCGGGCGAGGCGGTCGCGCAGGTCGTCCAGCGCGGCCTGCGGGGTGTCGATGCGAAACGGCCGGATGTCGCTGTCAACGGGCAGGGGCAAGCTCATACGTACTGAATACCGTACACAGTACGGTTAGTCAACCGGATGGAGCTAGGCGAGCCACGGGCCGCCCAAGCCTGGTTCCTTGGACCCACGGGTCCGCTTCCGGCAGCGCGTACGGCTGGCGCGGAAGACCGGCTCGGTTGCCGCGTGGATCCTGGCCGAGACCGCGAAGGGGCGCACCTGTGCGTGCGGGTGCGGCAAGCTGATCCGCATCCTTCCCTCGCACCACTCGCGGGGCATCCCCGCTACCTGCGCGCACACCACCCCATGGCCATGACCATGGAGACCCGCCAGTTAAAGGAGACCGGGCTCCTGACCTCGACCGCCGTGGCCCGCATGCTCGGCATCGGAAAGACGACGCTCCGGCGGCTCGAGGGCAAGCTCTTCGAGCCCGCCCCTCGCCAAGGGAGCCGCAAGACGCGGGTGTTCACCCCTGAGCAGGTCGAGGTTCTCCGGGAGGAGCTTCGGGAGAAGACCCGGCTCGGCCCGAAGCCGGAGCTCGTCGGGCTCAACGACGTGGCGCGTCGGGCGGGGTGCTCCGCGCAGACGATCCGAAGGCACCTCGGAACGGGCCTCCCGCCTGGCCAGAAGCTCACCGAGGGGCTTCGCGCTGGATGGGGGTTCACCCCGGAGGAGGCGAAGCAGATCGTGGCCTGGGCGAGGAGGCACTTCAGGCGGAGGCGGCGCCAAGCTGGGGCAAGAGCCCGATCGAGCCGGACGCGGCGACGCCCCACAAAGAGCCGCTCAAATGGTATCGCCCTGTCAGGGCTATCGTGACGGCCGGGGGGTGGCCGGCTACCTGATTCCATCGCGACATAGCCAGGAGGTTGCGATGGCGACACGAGCGAAGTGGACGGAGCGAGTGAGGCGGAACGTCCAGCCGAAGATCGTTCCAATGAGCGGCCGGCGGGCACTGCCATCGAGGCATGCGCCGCCCTCGCCCTGCGTGGTGGCACTTTTGCGAAGCTCGACCGGAAGGGAGCGGCCCTGGAAGCGGATGACGCTGGAGAGGCGCGTTTCGAGCCGAAGCGACGCGGGTCTTTCACGACGGACCTCGATGGGTTCAACGTGCAGGCCGCGGTTCGCATCGAAGCGAACGATGACGAGGGGCGCGAACGCCTCTGCCGCTACTGCGCCCGGCCGAGCTTCGCCCTCGATCGCATCTCGCAACTTTCGGACGGGCGCATCGCGTACCGGCTCAAGTACCCGACGCGGGGCGCCACCCACCGGATCATGACGCCGGTGGAATTCATTGCTCGACTTGCCGCATTGATTCCTCCACCTCGGTACCCATTGGTGCGGTATAGCGGTGTGCTCGCACCGCACTCCAAATGGCGCAGCGCCGTGATACCACGCGTCCCCTCGATACCACGGAAGGACAACTCGGAAGCTACGCACGGTTCAGGTGGCAAGGATTCGACGCGGTGCGGCATGGCAGAGCACGGAACGCCAAACCAACTGGTGGCGGAGGGACAGCCATCGAAAAAGCGTTCGCCCGCACCAGGCACGCCCTTCCGAGCGCAGGGGAAGCAGACCAAGGGCACTGTTACCGTTTCCGCTACCGGCTCACCCTTCGCCGCGCCGCTTTCCTTGGCACCTTCGCCGACTCCTCGCTCTGTCGCCGCTGGCGCGGAGAGCGATGTGTCGCCAAAGATCGCCGAGGGCGTGGAGGTCGACTTCAACATCATCACGGTGCACCACTGGGATCGGCTCTTCGGTGGGGTGTTGCTCGCGAAGTCAAGGCGCCTCCCGTGGGCTACACTTCTGCGCCGAACGTTCGAAATCGATGTAGCTCGGTGCCGAAAGTGCCACGCGCGGATCCGCATCCTCTGCGCGATCACCGAGCGCGCCACGATCACGAAGATCCTCGAGCACCTCGGCATGCCGGTGGACCCTCCGCCGGTCAAGCGAGGGCGAGACCCTACCTGGAGCGAGGCCCCGCCGATCGGGGCCGACATGTAGACGACGACCCGGCATGCCGCGCGTCAGGCGGAACGCTCTCGAGCAGGCCCGGGTGGCGAGCTCCGCCCGAGGAGCCGTCGATGCAGGACACGGTGCGCTGCGGGGTCGTGCGTGACGGCGTTTGGACGAGCTCAGCGTGGTGTAGACAATATTACACAGCCGAGTGAACTCGTTGGATCTGTTGGTTTTTGTAGGCGGATCAGTGGATCCGTACTTTGTACGTTATGTCAACTGCCGGTCGTTGGCGGAAAATTCTTGACAGGTCGGAATGGCTTTGCGCGGGCGATCCTCAGTGATCCGAGCCACTTGACGTCCGGCGTGCCGACCCGGGGCGCGGCCACCGTGCCGAGCTGGGTGGTCGCGTAGGCCTGCCCATCACCGCCCGAGAGCGCACCGAGGCCGGTGGCGGCGCCGAGGGTATGCAGCGCCCAGAGCCGGCGCGAGACGTTTGGTGCAGGCGTTGCCGCGGTGAACGTGCGTGCCGCGCACTTATATCTTGCCAGCATTGCACTGGTCGTCATCCCACTCGGCGCGTAGGTTCCGGGAAGAGCGACCCACGACGCGCTCGCTCGCGCCGCGGGTCCTCGCCGCCCCTCCCCCCACCCCTTAGCGAAAGGCTGATTCCATGGCTGGAGTCTCTGGCCGGGGCGCGCTCGGCATCGCGATGGCCGTCGCGCTCTGGAGCTGTATCGACGCCACCGGGCTCGAAGAGCCTGCGCCCGCGACACGCTACGGCATCGCGAGCTTCGCAGATCTCGCTGCCGATCCCCATGTCGTCGAGGTGAACCTGCGCGCGTCGCACCAGCCCGGCTGAGAGCTCGGTCCGGGCAAGCGGATCGAAGGCCTCGCCTACAACGGCTCGAACCCCGGTCCGCTGCTCGAGGCCAAGCTCGGCGACCGCATCATCGTGCATTTCGAGAACGACCTGAGCTGGCCGACCACCGTGCACAGGCACGGACTGCGCGTGCCCGCGTCCATGGACGGCACGGCCCTGGTGCAGGAGCCGCTCCCGCCGGGAGGCCGCTTCGACTACGAGTTCGAGGCGCGCGATGTCGGCACGTTCTGGTACCATCCGCACCTGCACGAGTCCGCGCAGATCGAGCTCGGGCTCTATGGGCCCATCCTCATCCACGCGCCCGACGAGCCCGTGCTCGCGCTCGATCAGCCGCTCGTGCTCGACGACATCTTACTGGGCGATGACGGCCAGGTGCTGGGGTTCGATCCCCACGCCCCGACGGGCACGGCGACAGCTCGGACGCCGGCGATCGACTCGGCAACCTCGTGCTGGTCAACGGCCGGATCGAGCCGACGATCCCCGTGACGAAGGGCGGGTGGGCGCTCTTTCGCCTGCTGAACAGCTCCGATGCGCGGCATTTCGTGATCAGGCTGGAAGAGCACGAGCTGTTCGTGGTCGGGCTCGACGGCGGCTTTCTACCCCGTCCCTATGCGGCGGACTCGATTCTCCTAGGCGTGGGCGAGCGCTATCTCGTGCTGGTCGAGCTCACCGGCGAGCCGGGCCGCACCTACGCCTTCACCCATGAGAAGTACGAGCACGAGGATCCGTTCGAAAGTGACGCGCTCCCGCCCGGCCCGATCCGCGTAGCGACCCTCGCCTACGGCAAGGGTGAGGTCGCGCCGACCGAGCGCCCGATCTTCCCCGCCGAAGGAGGGCCCGACCTGGGCCCCGGCGAGGTCGTGACCCACACCTGGACCTTGGCCGAGAGGTTTGCGGGCGGCACCTTCGTGAACACGATCGACGGTGAGGTCTGGCCGAACATCCCCGTGCAGCGCTACGCCGCGAGCGGTGACTACACGTTCGTCATTCGCAACCAAGGCGATCCCCATCCCTTTCACATGCACGGGAACTCGTTTCAGGTGGTCGCGGTGGACGGTAAGGAAGTGGACCTTCGCGCCTGGAAGGACACGGTCACGGTCGCTCCCGGGAGCAGCGTTCGCATCCGCTCCCGCCTCGAGAACCCCGGGCACTGGATGTACCACTGCCACATCCTTCCTCACCACGAAGCGGGGATGATGGCCGAGCTGATCGTCGAGTAGTCCGCACGAGCTCGCGGACAAGAACACATGGAGGAACGCATGAGGCACATCGATCACCGCCCTGGAAGGCGCACACTCTCCACCACCACGGCAGGCTCTCTACTTATGGCCCTGATAGCGGCCCTCGCGGCATGCGCCGATGGCGGCGATGCAGGCGAGGCAGGCGCCGGTAAGACCG
Source organism: Sorangium sp. So ce1128 (assembly GCA_051717205.1). GTDB lineage: Bacteria > Myxococcota_A > Polyangia > Polyangiales > Polyangiaceae > Sorangium. The sequence continues at coordinate 9,050,385 of CP181432.1, read as the reverse complement.
AGCACGAAGGAGGCGCCACGGGCGACGGCGGCAGCGCTGCCACTCGGGATGAGGGCGACGGCGACAACGACGAACCCAACCCACCGGAGTGCATGAAGGAGTGCGTCACCTGCAGCGACGTGTTTGCGTACCGCTGCGACCCGGAGAACAGCTGCCCCGCGTCCGAGCCGCTGTTCGGAGCCGTATTCAACTGCATCTGCGTGGACAGCTGCGCCGAGCCGTGCGGCCCGAGCCTCTGTCAGGGCGAGGAGCCCAGCGCCGAGTGCACGGCCTGCATCGAGCGCGGCTGCGGCGAGCAGGTGGCCGCATGCCAGGCGGATGTCAGATAGCGGAGGAAGCCCGACGAGATCCACTTCGTCAGCGTGCCGAACACGCGCGCACGCTCGACCTCGTGGAAGATCTCGTGAAAGACCCCGCCGAACGTGTGGAGCTCCTTCTAGGGGGAGAAGCTCGTCCAAAGGCTGGCCCTCGAAATGCTGGCTGCTCCGGGCCGGTAGCTGTCAGGGACCGTCCATTCGGATCGCGCCCGTTCATGCTCTTTCCCTTGCGCCCCTTGCGGTTCTCTTTTTCTCGCTCATCCCGGCTCAGCGGAACGTCTCGCAGATCCCTTCGGCGCAGTCGGGCGCTCGCGGAGCCCCCGTACAGCCAGGATCACGAGCAGGATGAACGCGGCGAGCGCGGTGACCGTCCGCATGACGTTGTACATCTCCCAGCGCCACAGGATCTCCGCGTGGTCGGCCGGAGCCGAGGAGACGGCCCACTCCTTGATCCGAGCGTTGATCGGCACGTTGCCCAGCCGGGTGATCACGAAGGAGGCCACCGCCAGCAGCCCGGCCCCGAGGGCGATCCACCGCCCGGAGCCGCGCATCAGGGCGGCGAGCGCGAGCGCGCTGAACGTCGCCGACGCCATCGCCGTCTGCATGACGGGGGAGTTCATCTTCATCAGCTCGGCGTGGAAGGATAGCCGCATCTCGAGCGGCACGACCGCGAAGGTCGGGACGAGGTTCACTGCGCCGTAGCCGAATGCCCCGGCCATCAGCCCGGTGGAGAGAAGGGCGATCGCCATGACCGCTGGAACGAGCATCATCACTACCTCCGTTGAGCTGGCTCCCCAGCACGTGAGAATGAAATGGACGTCGGGCCGTGAGACTGCTGCGATGCAGCCGTCCCCGGAGCGAATCCGCTCGCCCATCACGCAGAGAGGTATTCCTCGGGATGCTTCGCGAACGCTACGGCGCAACCGGGATTGCAGAAGTAGTACGTCGTCCCCTGATGGCTGCGCGTCACGGGCGGCGACGCCTTGTCCACCGGCATCTTGCAGACCGGATCGACGGCGGTGTTCTCCGGCTTCGTCGCGGGCCGGTGCATGAAGGGAGCGGTGTCGAAGAGCACCCGGATGGACGCGATCCTGCCCGCACGCACGCGATGCCACTCGGCGAGCGGGAACCTGCCGACCCGGTGCTTGACCAGCAGATCGTAGAAGACGCCCACGTCGCTTCCATCGACGAAGATCTTGTGGATCTCGTAGCCCCTCGTGCCCGGCGCCACGTGGGCCGCTGCCTTCATGAAGGCATCCGCGCCGTCGTGCTTCACGCCCGGTGCGGTGTACGAGAGGTCGTCCGCAAGGAGCTGTCTCGCGGCCGCCGCATCACCGCGGTAGAACGCGGCGAGGTAACGCTCGACGATGTCGTTCGGGCGCCCCGCGCTCCCTCCCTGCCCCTGTGCCGGGAGCGCGCCCGGCTCGCCTTCGGGACGGGCCAGGGTCTCGAGGATGGGGCAGTGCGGCCGCTCATTCCCCTCGCACTGGTCGACCAGTGTCTCCAGCACCGCCTTCAGGCCCTCGAGCTCGCGGATCCGCACCGCCATCTCTCGGAGATGTCGTTGCGCAACCGCGCGCACGTCGGCGCTGGCGCGTCCGCTGTTGCCGTGGAGGGCGAGCAGCTCGCGGCACTGCTCGACCGAGAAGCCGAGGGTGCGGGCGCGGCGGAGGAACATCAGGCGCTCCACGTCGGCCTCGCCGTAATCGCGATAGCTGGACGCGCCGCGCGCGGGCTCCCCGACGAGGCCGATGGACTCGTAGTAGCGGATGGTCTTGGGCGACAGGCCTGCCCGCGCCGCTGCTTCGCCGATCTTCATGCAGTCCTCTCCGTCCGACCTCGGGCCGCGCTTCGAGCCCGGCGTGCGTCGCAAGCATGCGGCTTCCAGCGACTGGAAGGTCAAGGGGGTAAGGAGAAGCCGCCCCTGGCGCGCGCTCCCGATTGCGGTCCGGAAGGGGTCCGGACCCCCGGCGCACGCTCCGGATTGCGGTCCGGAGGGGTCCTGACCCCCCGGCGCACGCTCCAGCGTGGTGTAGACAACATTACACAGCCGAGTGAACTCGTTGGATCTGTTGGTTTTTGTAGGCGGATCAGTGGATCCGTACTTTGTACGTTATGTCAACTGCCGGTCGTTGGCGGAAAATTCTTTACAGGTCGGAATGGCTTTGCGCGGGCTTCTTCTATGGAACGTAGTGTCAAGACAGATCCCCTCCGATCGCCGACCGTCCTCTTCAACGGAGGCGTCCGCTCCCAGTCGGCACGTGCGGCGTGGCTTGTCCGGGTTTGGCTGGCTGGCACGGCGTGGCTTGCCCGCGTTCAGCTGGCAAGCGCGGCGAGCCTTGAGCGCTTCCCGGTCGACCACGCGTCCGCGATTGGCATCGGAACCGCTGGCCAATACGGAGGATGACGGTCGCTCCCTTTGCGGGCTGTTTTCGCTGGCATCCTCGACGAGATCGAAGCCCTGTTGTTCTCGCGCAGAAAGCGGGAACCATCCTTCTATCTGGGCCTCTTCTGACCATGGCTTCTTTCGGTACTCCGAGGGGGCATAGCCTATCCTTGGGACATCGGGGCGACTGCCCACGTGCCATTCGCGCAATGGATACTCACCCTCGAACCTTGCTCGTCTCCAACTGCTGCGCCGGCGATCACACCTCTCTTGGGAATTGATACCTCCACACGTGAGACGAGTCTTTAGCCTTGCTTGCGATGCTTCGTCGGGTCGTACTTCTCCTGGCTCTTCCACATCGAAAGAGCGATCGCGGCGATCTTGCGGGCGAGCGTCAGCTTCGCCAGGTTCGGCTTCGTGCCCGCTGTGATCAGCCGCTGGTAGTCCTGATGCAACGGCTCGGTGGCGAGCTGCGTGATCACCGTCGTCGCCGCACCCTTGAAGACGTGCTTCAGCGTGTGATTGTGATTCAGGTTCAGTCCGCGCGTCTTCTGGACCTCGGCCCGCACCCAGCCGCCGTCCGGCTTCCGGGCCCAGTCCGAGGTCGAGCGCATCACGATCCCCAGGCCGCAATACGACCAGAACTGCCGCTTGGTCCGGAACCGCCCCGGCGACACCACGATCGGCATCAGCTGCGCCACCCGGATCGGACCCAGCCCTGGGCACGACTCCAGCACCCGGCTCATCGCGTGTCGGTGCGCTTCGGCGACGAGATCCTTCTCCGCTCGCCGCCGGATGGCTTCCACCGCATCGTACTGCGCGTAGAGCATCGTCGCCGCCCCGCGGCTCGCCTCGGGCAGCTGCTCCAAAAACTCCTCGCGGCCCTTGTCCGAGTACACGCTCTTGCCCTCTACGGCCACGCCGCGCGACCGAAGCAACGCTTTGATCCGGTTCTGCACCCGCACCACGTCCTGCACGATCATCGCGTGGGTGCGGCCCAGCTCGCCCAGCCTCTTGTACTCGCCCACCTCCTTGAACACGCGCTGCTTGAGCGCTCCCGTGCGCAGCTGCTCGGCCAGGTGGAACGCGTCGCTCTCGTCGCTCTTCTGGCCTCGGCTCTCCGAGACCATCGCCACCACGATCTCCTCCGCGTGAGGCGAGAGGATCTCGTAGAGCCACCCGCTCTGCGTCCCCTCCTCGAGCACCACGTGCCTCTTGCCGGTGATCGCCTTGAGTTGCTCCACCAACGCTTGGCCGTTCGTCTCGACCACGTGGGACCCCAGCCGCTTGCCGCTCTCCCCGACCACCGCAAACGTCGTGCTTGCGGCATGCACATCCAGACCGATGTATCTCTGCATTGGCGCCCCCTTGCGCAGCTGCTTTGCTCTGCAATCCAAGGCTTGCCTCGACGAAAGCAGGGCGCCAGCCCTTCCGCAGGCTCGCTGTCATGAGCTCGCTCGGCTCGACCTCGCCCTCACCGCCAGCCTGGTCCACCTGCCCCGAGCTCGAGCCCTCAGCGGAGCGCCCCTCCGCCGTCGCCCACGTTTCACGTGAGGCACCGCGCGCAGCTCGTGTCCGGGCCGCCGCAGGCGCCCGCGCAGCGGGGCGAAGCGCCTGGACACGAGCGAGCACGGTGCCACCACCCGCAGGCGACGGCGGAGATGCGCCGACGTCACCGGTGGGACCGGTGCGGTCGGCACCTGCGAGGATCTGCGGGGACGAGGTTGCGGACGCCACGTTCCCAACATGCCTATCCTCTCATCTTCTGGCTCGCTTTCGGCCTGCTGGCGCTGGTTCTCGCCTGCTCCGGTCCTGTGCCACCCCGGCCGCCATCCCCGACAGTGCCGGCCAAGGCCAAGACGGTGCTGTCGCTGCCGCCGCCGGACCCCTGCCAGATCGCCGCGGAGCTGCGGAAGCTCGTCCACGCGCTGCTGGACAAGGGCAGGCTCGATCGGAGCGCGTAGGTAAAAGAAGCCCGATCGCCCCACGACGAAGTGTGGCGTGGCGAACAGATGAGCCAGGACCGCGAGCGTCGCACGGTCTCGTCCACGGGTTCCAGAGCGCCTTCGGGCGCAGCGCAGAGCGTGAAAAGCGGCGTATGGGCGGCCGCAGGCCCACGTCGCCCTGGTGGGCGGTCCTCGGGCCCGCGGTATTGCTGCGGTAGGCTACGCGGCGTCGCCGAGCGCCTTTTGGCGCAGGACGGTGCTCTTCCAGTACGGCGGCCCTCGGTTGGGTGAGCGACCTGGAACGTCGGTCGGCTCGCCGAGCGCGGAGAGGAAGCGGACGATGCTGCTTGGCTCGGTCACCATGGCGACGAGCTCCATCCTGCCCTTGCAGGCTGGGCACTGGAGCACATCGATCGCAAACGTGCGGCGCAGAAGCTCGGCCCACGGCCGATAGCCGCCGCGCTTGCGTTTGGGAGCGGGCTCATGGTCCGTCTTCGCAAGCTCTTCTGGCTTCGCTGGGCGCGGGCCGATGCGCTTACGCCATGGCCTTGCGGACGCGAGCACCCCTGCGTACTTGACCGTATGAAAGCGCGGCGGCGGGACGCTGGCCGCGAGCCGACACAAGAGCGAGAGCGGATCCATAGAGGCCGCGACGGTCCCGTCGGCGAAGGCGCGCTTGAGCGACAGCCGTACCAGGCCGTCCTGCTGCAGCTCGACGCGCTCCTGGGCGATCGGGGGCCGCAGGACGTAGCGCAAGAGCGCCTCCCTCGCCGCGGCATGGTGCGCACCGGCGCGCGTCGCCGCGTGCAAGGTGAAGCCATCGAGCGAGGCGCACAGCGGCTTGTCGTAGGCGAGCGCGCTCGGCGAAGGCGGCGAGAGCCCGCGGAGCCATTGCGGTCCAGCGGGCGGCTCTCGTCCGGAGACGGCGGAGGCACAGAGCGCTGCTTCAGGCTCGTCGTCCTCGTCAATGTCGTGCTCGATCTCGAAGAGCCCGTACCGGCGGAGGTAACGCATCATCCGCCCGACGGTGTGCTCGAGCACCTGACCGACCTCGCGCGTCTGCAGGTGACCGAGCTCGTTCCACACGAGCTCTGTGCCGTCCTCGTGATAAGCCCCGTCGAGGAAGACGACGTGCAGGTGCGGATTGAGCCGCATGTCGCCGGACGTGCGTTGCACGACGGTCACCGCGCCGCTCTTGGCTGCCGCGCGTACGCCGCGACGCTTTTCGCGCCCGCTATAGAACCGCTCGACGCTCTCGACGAAGATGCGCGTCAGCGCGCCGAACAGCGCCCCGTCCTGCGCAAGCCTGCGCCGCCAGGGGAGATCGAGGCCCACGACGCCCGCCCCGAAGTCCCACGCGAGCCGCGATCCGCCTAACGCGGGGACGAAGAGCGAGCGACGTCCGAGCCCTTTGGCTCGGCACCAACGGGTCGTAAACCGGCCATCGGCGGGGATCGCAACCCGCCGTCCCGAAGAGCCGGATGGGGCATACCGGCTCACAAGCAGAGGGCGTGAGGTATTGGTTCGAGGACTCGATAGGGTGCACGGAGCTCCTCCCATGCCTATCGGCGGCTCCGTCGCCTACAAGGGATCGAAGCCGTGGGTCTGTGTGGTACGTCGCTCCGGGGGCGTTTGGTAAGGGTCCCCGAGACCCGAAGGAAGCGGCTGTAACGCGCTTGTGCGGCGAGTGAGTCGCTCGATGGCTTGCCGACAGCGTCCTTTCGTACGCTGGAATCAGCTAGGCCGCGTCGGCGGTCGGCTGCTGCGCCTCACGCGGCTTGTGGCTGTGGCTGAGCCAGCGATCGCGCAGGATGAGGAAGGGGTGCTCGATCAGTACATACGTGACCGACGAGAGCAGCGCCGAGAGGCCAAAGAGCAGGATCGCGCCGCAGAGGTACGACAGCGCCGGCGGCCAGCCGGCCGTCGCTTTCACCCACGGACCAGGCAGCACCTCGGCCAGCACGAAGTGGTTGAGGTACATGCCGTACGAAAGCACGCTGAGCGCGTGGAACACACGCTGGCGCAGGAGCCGCGAGACGAAGGTGCGGTCGAGCAAGAGGGCCAGCGTGGCGCCCCCGAAGATGAGGCCCAGCGCCAGGAAGTTGAACACGCGCCGGTGAATGGCATAGAGCGCGGCGCCCAAGCATGCCATCGCCAAGCCCGCCAGCCAGCCCTGACGGCTGAGATCGTTGCGGGTCAGCCAATCGCGACGGAGCGTGAACAGTAGCGCCAGCGCGAGGCCCACCAGCAGGCCGTCATTGTGCAGGTGAAAGGCGAAGTAGAGTGTGCTGAGATCGCCCGACTGGACCACCGAGCTCGTGTACGTGAAGTAGCGGCAGAGCGAGGTGAACGCGGCCAAGACCGCGATGATCACGAAGAAGCCGCGAAGTGGGATGCGCCGGCAGAGCGCGAGGATGAGCAGCGGCGCGAGGATGTAGAACTGCTCCTCGGTCGACAGCGACCACGCGCCGCCGATACCGTGCCGCGCGTAGTTGGAGAAGAACAAGATGTCCGCGATCTGCACCGGACCCTCACCGGGCACGGGAAAGATCGTGACCACGATGCAGATGAAGAAGTAGAGCGGCCAGATGCGCAGGGCGCGCCGGGCGAAGAAGCGCGGAAAGACAACCGTCCTGCTAAAAGCCGCCTCCTTCCATAACTGTCGGCCGATGAGGTAGCCGGAGAGCACGAAGAAGATGTCGACGCCGACCCAGCCGAAATAGAAGAACGGCAGGCGCTCCATGCCCACCTCGACGCCACCGGCTCGCCGGAACCCGGCGGCCCAGTGGCCGCACACCACAGCGAGCACCGCCATCGTGCGCAGGAAATCGAGCGAAGGGACGCGCCCGTCGTCGGTGCCTCCGGTGATGGCGTCGAGCCCGGCGCGGAGGACCCCGGCGACCCGTTGCGGAAGGCTCTCGGCGCGGAGGGCGGTCATCGCGATAAGAAGACGAGGGTGCCGACCGAAAATGAGCACCACCGACGGACGAGCCATGAGACACCTCATTCCATGAATTTCAGCAGCGTAGGGCTTCGATGATCCATACGCTGTCACGATGCGCGCGTCCGGAGACCATGGCACGATGGCGTGTCGTGGACGGTTGACGAATGCCGCGAACGCGCACCGTTTCGCGCCTGACGGGCACGCCGTATCCACTTCATCCAGCGCATCGTGCTCGGCACGTTCAGGCGATGCCGCCGTGAGTCGGTCTCCTGCTGCGGATAGGAAGCGGTAGAACTTTCGTCCGAGTCGAGCGCCGCGGGGACGGCGCCGGGCGAGCCGTCGTTGGCCCATCCGACACCCGCTTGCCCCGTCGCAGAGCCGGCGCGCCGTGCTCCGGGCGCAGCGCTGGCTCGACGACCGCGGCGTGCGCTGGCCATGACGCGCTCGGGCCGTGTGCCCAGCTACGCCGCGGCACGCCGATCTTCCTGGAAACCGGGCTTCATAAGCCGCCGCCGCTCGTCTCCCCCGACGGTCACCACTTCGTCGTCACCGACGAGCTCCCCACGGAAGGCTGCGGGTTCACGCAGTTCTACGAGGACGGCGCGCTCGTCAACACGGTGCCCGGCTGCGCGGTCGGCTGGCTCGACGACACCCGCGTGCTCGTCCAGACCTACAAGCGCCCTCTCGACAGCCGCTGGATTTACGACGCCTCAACGGTCTACGACGAGCTCGGCAACGTCGTCGCCGCGCCGCTGCTGCCGAGGATCCCCGTTCTCATCGACTCCCTGGGCTCGCGCGACGAATACGGGATTCAGCCGGTCTCGGCGATGGTCCTCTACTCGCGCTATGACGGCGCCCTCTACGACATCGAGACGGGGGCGAAGCTCGCGACCTTCCCGGCCCAGCGAAGCTCCGTCGCCGGCGACTTCATGGTCTTTCTTTGCGGCTACGGTGTGTGCGCGGAGACCTACTGAGCGGGCCGCGACGGCGGCGCGGGAGAACAGGAGAACGGGCCAGCGACGCGGGCCTGTAGGTCGGCAAGAGCCCCCGCGCACGGAGGCCCCCCGGCCTGTCAGCGGCGCCCTGGTCCGGGCGAGAGCCGCGGTAAACTGCGCTTCATGACCTCCACCCCCGTCCACGCGCTGGAGGCGAACCGCGAGTTCGCCGCGCCGGCCTCTCCGGTATCGGGACCGGCTACCACCTCCAGGCGCGCTGCGCGTTGCATGGCTGCTCGTCATGTCGGCGGCCTCGACGAGGAGGGTAGCGCCGAGGGCGGCCGGATACGAGCCTCATTTGCGTCGCGCGGCGATCCCGATCGCCCAGGGCGCCCCCTGCTCTTCCCAGAGCGCCTCGCAGCGCTCGACCGCGAAACCGGCCTCCGGGAGCAGCTGCTTGAGGGCGGCCATGGAGAAATAGACCCGCTGGGAGAGCCGCCGGAGCGCGGGGATCCGCTGCCAGTCCGCGTAGAGCAGGGCCGCGCCGCCCAGGCGCTCGCGCATCAGGTGAATGCGACGAAGGGGATCGCTCAGCCTCCATTTGTGGCGCCAGAACCCCTCGCCTTCCACGCTGGCGATGAGCTGCCCGCCGGGCTGGATGACGCGCGCGAGCTCCCGGAGCGACGCGCGCACCGGCACGTGATTCAGGGTGACGAAGGAGAGCCCGTGCGTGAACTCGCCATCGCCGAAGGGCAGGCGTACAGCGTTCGCGCACCACCACTCCGGCTCCCGCGCCGACAGCGGCCCGCTCCAGCCGAGCGCTGCGACGTGGAGCGCGAACAGATCATGGTCGACGCCGACCGCGCGGAGCGGCCGCCGCGCCGCGAGGCTCCGCAGGATGTGCCCCACAGAGCAGCCCACGTCGAGCACGCGGCTGCTCGAGCCGATGGTGCGTTCTGGTGGAGGAACCGCACCGTCTCGCTGGTCCTGTCCGCGCCGATCGAGCGGGTCAGCACCTCGAGCGCGAGGCTCCCCTCACAGGTCAGCCGCGGAGGATCACTGGCCGTGATCCAGCCGTGCGCGCGCAGATCGTCATGGAAGCAGATCTCCGCGCGCGGCTTCTGCCCGGGGTGCTTCTCGAGCGAGTGGAGCGTGGCCTGGACCCCGACCGCGTCGCGCATCGCCCAGCCCGCGGCGGCGGCCACCGCGGCGTCATCGCCGGCCACGCACCTCAGAGCGCGCGTGGTCTTCGGCTTGTGAACGTACCTGACGGCATGGACGTCCGCCTGCTCAATCCGTCTCGCGCAATTCTCATTGCCCATTGATGTATCCCCGGCACGCCCTGTGCGGCCTGTGTCGCGCTGCGACGCGCACCCCCGCCAGACTGCCCCTCCACCCGTGAAGCCCGCACCCGACGCTCCGAGCAGTCTCTGCCACACGCAACAGCCTGACGCAAATCACCCTCAACAGGCTCGATATGGACGCCCGTGGCGGTCGGAAGATTGTTATGATGTGGCCGTCGGAAACGGTCGGTAACGCTCGATAACGCGTCCCTCACGCATCTCGCGCGTTTTGAGGAGCGTCCCCGTTTTCGACGGCGACGGCCGGTTGTCCTGCGGGGCGAGGGCGATCAGCGATTTCGTCGCCCAGGGGATGCAGGGGCGCCTCTTCCAATCCACCAGGAAATACCTCCCGGATCGTCGGCGCGGTGGACCCCGCCGCCGCCGCCGGGCACCGGCAGCGGATCGAGCCGCTGCGGGGCGAGGGCGCCGCCTGGGAGAACCCGGCGGCGATGATGGCCCCGACCAAGTCGATCGGCCGGTAGCCGGAGGCGAACGCGCTGCGGCTCGCGACCGAGGACCTCCTCACCGAGCTGCGGCTCCGCCGGCGGCGGATCGACCCCTCGTCGCGGCGGAGATCCTCCCCGAGCTCGCCGCGACGTGACCGCGAGCGGCGCTGGGCTCCGGCAGCACCGCGCGGGCGCCCTCGGCGTTCCGGCGCCTCACGCGCTCGCGGGACGCGGGCCGCACAGCGGGCGCAGCGCGTCGCGCTCGGCCTGGGACAGCACCGTGACCGGGTGCTTCGGATTGCCGCTCGCGCGATCAAAGAACGGGTGGGGCCACGCCTTGCCTCCGAGCTTCCAGCCGAGGAACTTCCAGATCATGCCGCGAGGAGGCGCACGTTCGGCTTGGTCGACCCGGGCGGCGGCTCGCCGATCGCGAACTTGCCGAAGACCCCGCCGCGCGGCGGGCCGAAGACCTCGTCGCAGGGGCGCGCCCTCGGCGCGTGCTGGAACAGCTCGGTGACGCTGCCGACGAACGGCAGTTGCGGCTTGACCGTGTTGCCGAGCGGCGTCTTGCAACAGCTCGCGTACCAGCGATAGAGGCCCTTCGGCGTGAGGCGCACGGCGGCGATCAGCTCGCTGCCGCGGTCGAACGAGATTGACGAAGGAGCGACCTGCACGATGTCCGAGCCCGCAGGCTGTGGAGTGAAAGCGGCCCCCTAGATTGGATGAGGCCGCCCAAGCGGCGCCTGGACCCATGATGCCGACCGCACCGACCCGAGCCTCTGCTCGACGCGTTCGCGCGGCGGGGCCTGCGAAGACAGCCTGCAGCACCGTGGAGGTCGGCCCATCGGCAGCCGAGGGTGCTGGAGTGCTCGGGGGCGTCAAGGGTTCGCGAGCGGAGCTCGCCGGCTCCGCCGCCCTTGACTCCCCCTGCGGTGCGCCAGGAAAGCCCTGGTGAGGAGGAAGCCATGTAGATCTTGATCTGAAGCTGAAACCTCACGAAGGGACCCTGCGGGTTCAAGTCCCGTCCGGCAAGGCTGGCCCACCGGTCGGAAGCGAGTCTTGCGTGGTCCAGGGGCGACCCTGGCCGCGAAGTGGTCCTGCCCCGCTTTCGCGGACAGTTTCACTATGCCGCGAACGCGGTCACGTAGGTCTTCAATTCGAACTCGATCGGGCTCATGTAGGCGAGCCGTGAGTGCCGTCGTTTCAGGTTGTAGAAGTTCTCGATGTAGTCGCCAATCGATGCGATGGCGACCGCTCGCGTCGGGTAGCGCTCGTGCTCGACCAGCTCCGCCTTCAGCGTCGCGAAGAAGCTCTCGGCCACGGCGTTGTCCCAGCAGTCGCCGGCGCGGCTCATGCTCGGGATGAGCCCATGCGCCCCGAGCACCCCGCGGTAGTCGTCGCTGGCGTAGGGGCTACCGCGGTCCGAGTGGTGCACCAGTGTAGATGATCGCGGCAACCCGCGGGAATTCGGTGAAGTTCACCGGTGAAGTCCGCACCCGATGCCGGTGAAGTTCACCGGTGAAGAGGCCGCTCAGTGCTTTTTGGAGCGGCGCTGCTTGCTGCGGATGGCGCTCAGCTCCTTGGCTTCCTTGAGCCGGTAGCTCTCGGCCTCGATCTCGATGACCTCGGCGCGGTGCACGAGCCGGTCGACGAGCGTGACGACGCACGCGGCGTGCGGGAAGACCTGACCCCAGTCGGCGAAGGCCTTGTTCGTGCTGAGCAGGATCGGCTTCTGCGCCTCGTAGCGACGGGTGACGACCTCGAAGAGCAGGTCGGCGTAGCGGCTATCATAGGAGAGGTAGCCGACTTCATCGATGCAGAGAAGCGCGGGGACCGTGTAGCGGTGCAGCCGGCGCGCGAGCGCGGCCGAGGATTCCTGCGCGGCGAGATCGGCGAGCATGTCGCTCGCGGTCGAGAAGCGGACCGTGTGGCCTCGGACGACGGCCTGGTGGGCGACGTTCTTGAGGATCATGGTCTTGCCGACGCCGTTGGGGCCGACGAGCACGGCGTTGTGGCCGGTGGCGAGGAAGCCGGGGGCGAACAGGTCGTCGATGGCCTCGCGGTCGATCTTCTTGGGCCAGGACCAGTCGAAGTCGGTCATGGGCTTGAAGGCGGCGACGCGGGAGTTTTTGAGGCGGCGTTCGAGGCTGCGCTTGTGGCGCTCGCGCTCCTCGATGGCGAGCACCTCGCGAAGCCAGGGCTTGTCGGCGAGCTCCTCCCAGCAGGCGAGCAGGCCGTAGAGGCCGAGGCTCTTGAGGCGGGCCTTGGTCTCGGTGGGCGTCAGGTCGGTCATGGCGTCGAGTCCTTCTTCAAGGCGTCGTAGGTGGCGAGCGAATGCGGCGTGACGACGACGTTGGCGTGCTGGCCGCGCGTGACGGGGATCGAGACCGGAGGCGGCAGGCGGCGCTCGGAGCGGCGGCGGTCGGTCACCTGGCGGACGGCACCGACGTGGATGGTGTCGCGCTCGAGCACCTCGACGAGGGCCTCTTCGAGCTCGGCGGCGCCGACGGCGTCGAGCAGCTGTAGAAGCCGGGCGATCGCGCTGCCGACGTTGCCGCCGCGCTCGGCGACGATGCGCAGGAAGGCCTGGCTGCTGCGGGCGGCGCGGGCGAGCCGATCGAGGCCGCGGTGCTCGCGGGCGCGGCGCTTCTCGTCGACCAGGCGCTGGATGTGTTCAGGCTGCTCGATCTGCTGACCACGGTCCCACGAGCGGGCGTGGGTCGCGACGATCTCGTTACCGTCGGCGATGCGCACCTGATCGAGGTCGGCGAGGACAACCAACGTGCGGCGCGTCCGGTCGTGGGGGACCGAGTAGTCGTTGAGATCGAAGCGCGCGTAGGGGGTCTTTCCGACCTCGACCTCGACGCGCTCGTGGGCCGGAAACGGCGTGTCGGGGTGTGGCAAGAGCACGCTGCGCTCGTCGTCGAAGGCCTGGCGCACGGTGCGGGCGCGGTCCTCGACCCAGGTGCGGTCGAGCGCCGCGGAGGTGGTCCACTCGGTCGCTTGTCGGTTGAGATCGTCGAGGTCGGCGTACGTCCGGGCCTCGAAGAAGGCCTCGCGGACATAGCGGATGGCACGCTCGACGCGACCCTTCTCGTTGCCGCGGGCGACAGCGACGGGGCGCGGCTCGAAGCGGTAATGCGCCGAGAGATCCAGCAGCATGGAGTGGAACCGGATCGCGTCGCCGTGGCGCTCGACGACGGCGCTCTTGAGGTTGTCGTAGAGCTCGAGCGCAGCGAGGGATACTTGCCGAGCTGCTCGACGATGAAGGGCACGAACGGGTCGACCATGGACGGGCGCGGCGCGACGACCTTCGGCTCGACGCCCGCTTGCCCGAGCACGCGCTGCACGGTGGTGTGGTGCAGCCCGAGCTGGGCGGCGATGGTGCCGACGGGCCACTTCTCACCGTGGTAGAGGCGCAGGATCTCGGCCTCCTTCTCTTTGGCGATCACGGCCGCCTCCCAACGCCGTGGAGGCCCTCGGGGGACGCGGGGAGCGCGTCGGTGAACAGCGGGCCGAGCGCGCCGCTCGCGCAGGGCCCAGGGCGGAAGCCGCGCTCCGCACAGCGAGCAGCGGCCGACATCTCGGATGCGATCGTCATCGTTGTCCTTTCGGCCGGAGGTGAGCTCCGGCGCGAGCTGGGACGTCGACGCGGCCGCGGCTTGCGTCACCCCGTGATGCGTCACTTTCTGCGCGGAGAACTTGGCCCGCTGCCGCTCGCGGTAGCGGGCCTGGCGAGCGGCCTGGAGGCGGCGAGCGCGAGGCTGGCTCCGATAGACGGCGCCGGCGCGGCGGAGCGACTCACGACGCCGGAGCGGGCGGCAATCGGGGCAGAGGCGCTGGCCGCGGTCGCAGCGATGGCAGAGGCGAAGCTGGACGCGGCAGCGGGCGCAGAGGGCGAGGCGGTAGGCGGACGAGAGCAACGGGCTCCATGCCGCCGTTTTCTGGACCTGGAGCCCGGCCTGTGATGAAGGAGGGGGACTCCGGTAGGCGGAGCTCCAGAAGGCCCGAGGGTGGCAGCCCTCGGGCCTTCGACTTTTCGGCGGGCGCTACGTCTACGCCGTGGAGGCGAGCGGGGCCCAGATCGGCGCAGGGGCCGGCGGTGAACGGTGAGCGCCGGCGATCACGGAGCCGCGGTCTTCACCGATCCGACGCGGGACGCGATGATCACCGACACGGTCGGGGCCCTCGCTCTCATCGCTGGGGATCTTGAGGATCACGGAGCGGACGACGCGCCCGTCCGGCGGCGCCACCGCGCGGAACACCGCACCCGATCTCGTGCAGGCGATCGCCTCGATCTGCCGATAGCCGGCGGAACTCAAGGCTTTGACGATCTGAGCTGCGACGTCCATGGACCTCATCCAGCTCGCCCGTCCCGCGCGCGAGCGGCCTGAGGAGCGGTTCGCGCCCGGTGGGCGAGAGGCAGGCGAAGAGGATAGCGGCATCCTGACGCCGCGCGGGGGCGCCCGCGCACGAAACGTGCAGCGCGAGAGCCACCATCGACCTGAGCAGGAGCTCGCCCGTCGCGCTCGCCTGGGCGGCGAGTCATGTCGGGCGAACCGACCCTGGCAGGTCGCCGCCGCTCGACGAAGAACACGGCTGCTTGGCGGTCATCCTGCCGGTGATTCCGCCAGGTGCGGCTCCATGTCGGCCTTGAATCGTGCTTCTCGACTTCGGGGCGTTTGCGAGGGCGAAGCCTTCTGGCGTGGTGCGGCGCCTCGCGCTTCACGGGGCTGCTGCGCGCGCGAGGCGGAGCCGCTCCGCGACGCCCGCGGCGATCTCCAGGAACCGCGCAATCTTGCCGTTCCGAAACTCGTAGTATTGGACCCAATGCTGCTTGTAAGTCCGTGCCGAGCCCCGGTGGCGCCCCTTCTCCCGCGCGATGACGACCAGCTTGTTCCCCTGCGCCACGAGCGACACGATCTCCAGCTGCTGGTGCTCCACCTTCGCAAAGTTCTCCGGCATGGCCGCCCGGATCTGCGCGCGACCCCGCGCGCTGCCGATGAAGCCGAACTCGGGCGGAGCGATGATCTGCATCTCGGCATCCTCCGCGAAGGCGTCTGCCGCAGCCGCGAACTCGCCGCGCGCGATGGCCCGGTAAAGCGCTTGCAGGCGCTGCACATTCTCCGCCTCGACCGCCTTGCCACTCACGTCCTCGTCCCCGGCATCGAGGGCGAATGGCAGGCTGGCGAGGAATTGTGCGATGGCCTTCTGACTCATGGTTTGAGGCTTTGGCGGAGCTATCTCGCCCGCGTCGCTCGGTGATCGGAGCAGGATATTATCCATGTGGAGGTCAGCGGCCTCTCCGTCAACCTGAGAAACCAGCTCATTTTCAGCCGTTTCCAGCTGGAATTTCCAGCTGGAATTGAACGGGGAGGCGCGGAGATGAGGAGATTTTTCTGAGGTTTTTCATCTCTCCGCCTCCTGTAAATCTCTGCAGAGATCGAGGTGATGCCTCGGCGTCAATCCGGCTGGACGAGAAGCTCAATGTCGGTATAAACAATCCAGGGTGACGCGGTCGAGGTCGGGATCTCGTCGGCGAGCGAGAAAGGCGCGATCATGAAGAAGTACGCCACTCTCTGTGCAAAACAGGACGTAGAGGGCACGCGCGTGCGCGTCGAGGCGGCAGAACGGCGCTGGCCCCTCCTTTTCCTGCCTCGACGCTTCTTCGGATTGAATGGAAGTAGGCGATCGATGATCGGGAATATCCTGCGCGGGGAGATCGAGGCTCACGCCGCCCGGGTCCTCTACGGAAATCCGTTCCTGCTTCGCGCGAGAAAGGGCGAGATCTCGCCAGACATGATGGGGAGATATCTCGCGTCCCTTCACTTCGCCATTGGCCACACCCCCGTCTTCCTCGAGCTGGCGCGCGAGCGCGCGCTGGCCACCGCGCAGGTGGCGCTGGCGGAGCACTTCGCCCAGAAGCTCAGGGAAGAGGAGGGCCACCACCGCTGGGCCGAAAGCGACCTACGCGTCCTGCGCGCCTCGTTCGACGTACGCGATCTCCGCGTCGCGCCGGCGGTCGAGGAGCTCGTCGCCTTCCAGGCAGAGCTCATCGACGAGGATCCTCTCCTCTATCTCGCCTACATCGCCTGGGCCGAGACATTCACCACGCTCGCGGCGGGCGAGCTGGTGCGCGCGCTCGTCGAGCGGTGCGGCGTCCCGCCCGCGGCTTTGACCTGTCTCGCGAGGCACGTCGAGCTCGATCGGGAGCACAGCGACGACGGCGTCCAGGTCTTGAACGAGCTCGCCGGCGACCCGAGCCTCCTGCGGCGAATGCAGCGCGTCCTCGGCCGCACGATGACGCTGTTCGACAGCATGTGCGAGCAGGTTCTCGACGTGGCGACCGACGCTCGCCCATCCATCGAGGCGCCGACGTGAGCGAAACCCCGTTCATCGATCTGTCGGCAGCGCGCATCTGGCCGCCGTGGGAGATCGTCGAAGCCATCGAAGACGAGCTCGATGTCGACGGCTGCCGCCTGCGACGAGCAGGCTTCTCGGCCCGTGAGCCAGGGGGCATGGAGGTCACCGGTTCGGCCGCCGAGGTCGGCGGTGCGCCGCGCGACCGCGCGGGCTTCGAGCTCCTCGAGCGCGCGAGCCTCATCGACGCGATCCGGTCCGATCGACGCGCGTGGGAGCTCTGCACGGCGTCCGGCAGCCTTGTCGGGACGGCGAGCGGTGAGGCGCTATTCCCCGTCGGCGAGGAGAACGAGCGCTGGCGTTTCGCGCGCTCGAACGGCGTCGCCGCCGGCCGCGGCTGGGTGGATGCATGCGAGCGAGCGGCGCTCGAGCTCGCCGAGCGCGACCGCCTCCTCCGATCCTGGCGGGGCGAGATCCGACCTCGACAGGTCGAGATCCCATGCGGATGGCCGGCGCGCCCCCGAAGCTACGACTTCACCGCGCATGCCTTCGCGTCCGAGGGGCTCTGGAGCGACGGCATCGAGGTGCGCGCCGTCATCGGCTGGCCGCGCACCGCGGACGCGCCTCTCCTGCGCGGCTTCGGTGCAGCCCGGTCGTCTTCCGAGGCGCTGGAGCGGGCCCTTCGCGAGACCCTGCAAGGCTTGGCGTTCCTCTGGGGTGAGGAGATCCCGTCCGCGCCGCCGGCCCCATCGGCGAGTCCGCTCTTTCACCTCGACTGGTATCTGCTTCCTGATACCCATGAGGTCCTGCGCCGCTGGCTGGCAGGCGGGCACGCGCGCCTGCTCGCCCGGCCGAGCCAAGCGGTCACGTGCTCGCCGATCGCGTTCGTCAACGTGACGTCGCCCGCCGCCCCGGAGGGCCTCTCGGTCGTGAAGGCGATCTGCGGCGACGCCATACCCCTCAGGTTTGGGCGCGGGCCGGCGGCTCTCTGGGACCACCTGCCCTCTGATGCGAGCGTCCACCCGATCCCGTGACTGGAGGTAGGAGTTGACCGTCGAATCGTTGGCCATGCGCTGGTGGAACCTCGACTGGAGAGCGTACCTTCCCCTCACGCTCGGAGACGTCACGGTGGAGCTCGGGACGCTCGCCGACGCCGAGTCTTTCATCCGCGCGCACTATCCCGGCATGTTCGCGGCCCCCGACGGGGCCTCCTGGCTCGCCGACCCGATGACGGAAGCCAAGCGGCGCTTCTATCATGACGCCGACATCTTCCTGTTCCGCGACTGCGACCGCAGCGTCGGTCTCCAGATCGGCCACCCGATCGACTGGAGCACCTACTACGTGAGGACCGTCGCCCTCCTCCCCGAGCACCGCGGCCGGGGCCTGCTCGCCGGCCTTACCGCGCATGTCGCGAATGTCCTGGCCGGCGCCGGCGTGGAGCGCATCGAAGGCGACATTCCGCCCACGAACATGGCCAACCTGCTCGCGCAGACGAGGCTCGGGTACGTCGCCACTGGCACCCTCAACAGCGATCGCTGGGGGCTCCTGGTCCGCATGACGAAGTACCTTCGCGACGACGCGGACGCGGTGTTCCGCCGCCAATACTGCGCGGTCGCGTGGCCGCGTCGTCCGCCGACCTGAACAGAGAGGAGCGCGTAGCGGCCTCCAGGGCGCGTAGGTAAAAGAAGCCCGATCGCCCCACGACGAAGTGTGGCGTGGCGAACAGATGAGCCAGGACCGCGAGCGTCGCACGGTCTCGTCCACGGGTTCCAGAGCGCCTTCGGGCGCAGCGCAGAGCGTGAAAAGCGGCGTATGGGCGGCCGCAGGCCCACGTCGCCCTGGTGGGCGGTCCTCGGGCCCGCGGTATTGCTGCGGTAGGCTACGCGGCGTCGCCGAGCGCCTTTTGGCGCAGGACGGTGCTCTTCCAGTACGGCGGCCCTCGGTTGGGTGAGCGACCTGGAACGTCGGTCGGCTCGCCGAGCGCGGAGAGGAAGCGGACGATGCTGCTTGGCTCGGTCACCATGGCGACGAGCTCCATCCTGCCCTTGCAGGCTGGGCACTGGAGCACATCGATCGCAAACGTGCGGCGCAGAAGCTCGGCCCACGGCCGATAGCCGCCGCGCTTGCGTTTGGGAGCGGGCTCATGGTCCGTCTTCGCAAGCTCTTCTGGCTTCGCTGGGCGCGGGCCGATGCGCTTACGCCATGGCCTTGCGGACGCGAGCACCCCTGCGTACTTGACCGTATGAAAGCGCGGCGGCGGGACGCTGGCCGCGAGCCGACACAAGAGCGAGAGCGGATCCATAGAGGCCGCGACGGTCCCGTCGGCGAAGGCGCGCTTGAGCGACAGCCGTAGTGGTCCTGCCCCGCTTTCGCGGACACCCCCGGAGGCACCAGGAGGCAGGGATGGGACGGAGAAAGAGGAGGGCGTTCACGCCCGAGTTCAAGGCGGAGGCGGTACGCCTGGCGAAGGCGGGCGACCGGAGCATTGGCCAGGTAGCGAAGGACCTCGACCTGACCGAGACGGCGCTGCGCGACTGGATCAAGCACACGGACACCGACGCGGGCCACGGCCCGCCGGGAGCGTTGACCACGTCGGAGCGTGAGGAACTGCAGCGGTTGCGCCGCGATGTGAAGCGGCTGGAGATGGAGCGCGACATCCTAAAAAAAGCGGCGGCCTTCTTCGCGAAGGAGAGCGAGTGAGGTTCGAGTTCATCGACGCGGAGAAGGCGCACTATCCGGTGCTGGTGCTGTGCGCGGTGCTGCTGGTCTCGCCCAGCGGCTATTACGCCTGGGCCAAGCGCTCGGAGTCCGCGCGGGCCAAGGCCGATGCGCAGCTCAGCGCGCAGATCCGGGCCGTGCACCACAAGAGCCGGGGCAGATACGGCAGCCCGCGCGTCCACGCCGAGCTGCGGGCTCGCGGCATCCGTGTCGGCAGAAAGCGGGTCGCACGGCTGATGCGCGCTCAACAGCTCGCGGCACGTAGCAAGCGGCGCTTCCGCCGCACCACCGACTCGCGGCACAACGGCCCGATCGCGCCGAACGTGATCAAGCGGCAGTTCGAGGCCCAAGCCCCCAACCATGTCTGGGTGACGGACGTGACGTACATTTCCACCGGCGAGGGCTGGCTGTACCTGGCCGTGATCCTGGACCTGTTCTCGCGCCGCGTGGTCGGCTGGTCCGCAAGCGCGACCAACGATCGCGCCCTGGCGCTCGCCGCGCTGACGCCCGCCTTGAGGGCGCGCCGTCCAGCGCCTGGGCTGGTGCACCACTCGGACCGCGGTAGCCCCTACGCCAGCGACGACTACCGCGGGGTGCTCGGGGCGCATGGGCTTCATCCCGAGCATGAGCCGCGCCGGCGACTGCTGGGACAACGCCGTGGCCGAGAGCTTCTTCGCGACGCTGAAGGCGGAGCTGGTCGAGCACGAGCGCTACCCGACGCGAGCGGTCGCCATCGCATCGATCGGCGACTACATCGAGAACTTCTACAACCTGAAACGACGGCACTCACGGCTCGCCTACATGAGCCCGATCGAGTTCGAATTGAAGACCTACGTGACCGCGTTCGCGGCATAGTGAAACTGTCCGCGAAAGCGGGGCAGGACCAAGGGAGCCCTGTGCCGGGTTCATGGACAGCAGCGGCAGGCACAACCGGATGGGCCCGGGCCCCCCGGCCCCTCCAGGTCTGCAAGCACCGATCTCAGGATCGAAAGGCGCCGGGGGCGTCCTTAGGGGGTAAGCCCATGAGATCTGTCAGGACGAGCCCTGGCCCGCGTCCTGCTAATACGGGAGACCAGAGCGCCCGTGACGGCTTCCCCCCCCCGCCGTCGAATGGGCGCTCTTTTTTTGTGCCCTTGGCGCGGAGCCGGCACGCTCGCCGCGCCCGATGAGGAGCCTCTGCCCTCCGGCGCAGCGCGCGGGGCCCGCCCCGGAGGGCGCCGTCAGGCCCGGCAGTACGGTGATACGAGCGCCGCGCGGCGAGTGCGCCAAGGCGGCCCCCGGGAACCAGGGCCGCCCCGGACGCCTGGTCGCACGCGGCGATGTCCTCCGTCGGCAAGAGCGCGTAGAGTGCGGCCCTGGCTTTCAGCGCATGTAGCGCGGCCCTGGCTTTCAGCGCATGTAGCGCGGCCCTGGCTTTCAGCGCATGTAGCGCGGCCCTGGCTTTCAGCGCATGTAGCGCGGCCCTGGCTTTCAGCGCGTGTAGCGCGGCCCGGCTTTCAGCGCGTGTAGCGCGGCCCTGGCTTTCGCCGGACGGCTGGATTTGCTAACTCCGGGGCGCCCGGTGCTGCGACTCTCCGTTCCCGGCGGCGCACCAGCGAACTCCGCGTGAGAACCCCCAGCGCACTCCTCGCCATCACGCTCGCCGCCGCCGCCAGCTTCCACGCGGGCGAGGCGCGCCCCCAGCCCGCGACCCGCCCGGCCGATACCGAGCCGGCCCCGCCCGCCGGCGCGGTTCCACCAGCGCCCGCCGCGCCCCCGGCCGACAGCCCTGCGGCCGCCGCGCCGCCGGCCGACCCGCCAGCGCCCGCCGCGCCCGCTGCGCCCGCCGGGATCGAGGTGACCGTCGAGGGCAACCGGGCCCCGCCGGGCTCGGTCTCGCTCTCGCGGCGCGACATCCGCGAGCTGCCCGGCGCGCTCGGCGACCCCTACCGCGCGATCGAGATCCAGCCCGGCGTGACCACCATCGCGAGCGGCATTCCGTACTACTACATCCGCGGCGCGCCCCCGGGGAACATCGGCTACTTCTTCAACGGCATCCAGGTCCCGCTCCTGTTCCACGTGGGCGCCGGCCCCAGCGTCATCCCGGCCTCCATGGTCCAGCGCGTCGAGATGCACCTCGGCCCCTATCCCGCGGACATCGGGCGGCTCGCGGGCGCGGCGATCGAGGCCGAGAGCGCGCCGCCTTCCGACGTCTGGCGCGGGGAGGGGAGCCTCCGGTTCGTCGACCTCGGCGGCGTCGTCGAAGGGCCGATGGACAGGGACACCCAGGTGCTCGTCGGCGGCCACTACGCCGCCGGCGCGGCGCTCGCGTCGGCGCTCGTGCCGAGCGTCGACGCGAGCTACGCCGACTACCAGGCCCGGATCGTCCACCGGCTCGGGCCGGAGGAGCGCTTCACCTTCCTCGCGTTCGGCGCGTACGACTACCTCGCCAGCATCGACGAGGAAGACGGCGCCGAGGCGCGGAACGTCCTGCTCGACAGCGACTTCCACCGCCTGGACCTGCGCTACGACCGCGACGACGCCGCCTCCGGCGCGCGCGTCCGGGCGGCGCTCACCCTCGGGCTCGACCAGTCGCGCGGGGTCGGCGTGGAGAGCGCGCAGGCCTGGAAGCTCAATGCACGGGTGAGCCTGGCCCGGCCCCTCCTCGGCGGACGCGCGCTCCTGCGGGCCGGGGTCGACGCCGCTGTCGATCGCTACGACGTGACGCCGCGCCCCAGCTCGCCGGGCGAAGAGCCCGCCGGGCCGGACGACGAGCCCGCCGAGGGCACGGCCCAGCTCGACGAGAGCTTCCCCGAGCTCTTCCGCAGCCGGCTCGACCTCGCCCTGGGCGCCTGGGCCGACGCGCTGCTCGTCCTCGGGGAGCGGTCGACCCTCACGCCCGGCGTGCGCGTGGACCACTACACCTCGCTCGGCCGCTCCGCGCTCGCCGTGGACCCGAGGATCGTGGGCCGCTTCGGCGTCGGCGACCACGTGCGGCTCGTCCCGGCGTTCGGCCTCGCCTCGCAGCTGCCCGGCCTCGCCCCCGTGCCGGCGCTCCAGATCGGCGGCATCCCGGGCGGGCTCCAGCGGAGCCTCCAGTCGAGCTTCGGCGTCGAGGCGGACGCCGGCCCCGTCAATTTCAGCGCCACGGTGTTCCGACAGGTGACCTTCGGCCTGAGCGACCCGATCGGCACCGGCCGCGGCACGAACCTCAGCACGGAGCGCTTCCTCACGCGGAGCCGCGGCGACACCTACGGCCTGGAGCTCGGCGCGCGCGGCGCGCTCCGCCGCGACATGTTCTTCCTCGCGTCGTACACGCTGTCGCGCTCCACGCGCACGCGGGGCGAGACGACCATCCCCTCGGCCTACGACCGGACGCACGTCGCGCACCTCGCGCTGCTCTACGACCTCGGCAAGGGCTGGCGCGGCGGCATCCGCCACGTCTTCTACACAGGCTTTCCAGCCGACGAGGCCTCCCCGGGGCGCCCCCCGCGCGAGCACCCGGAGCGAATCCACCCGTTCTACCGGCTCGACCTGCGCCTGTCGAAGCGCTGGGCGCTGAGCGAGCGGAGCTACCTCGGCCTCGTGTTCGACCTGCAGAACGCGACGCTCACGAAGGAGGTGTTCGACGTGAGCTGCGATGACAGCGGGTGTACGCCGCAGACGATCGGGCCCGTCACGATGCCGGGGCTCGCGATCGAGGGCGGCTTCTGAGGGCGCGCGCCCCGGGCGGGGCGCGGTGATCCGAGGAGACCCTCGACCCGGGATCACGAGCCCGATCATCGGGCCGCGCACGCTGGAGCAGCTCGAGGACAACCTCGGCTCGCTCGAGCTCAAGCTCGGGCCCGAGGACCTCGCGCGGATCGACGCCATCAGCCCGCCGGGCGACGTGGTGGTCCCGTTCTATCAGGCGCCCTTCGGTCCTCACGAGCTCCGCTGGTAGCGGGCCCGCGAGAGGAGCGCGGCGCCCGAGCTCGATGACCGACAGGCGCCAGAGCTCGATGACCGACAGGCGCCCGAGCTCGATGACCGTCAGGTGCCGGAGCTGCGGGGCGGCGAGCAGCGCCCCGCGGCGGAGGCTCACCGGTGGAGCACCTCAGCGGTGGAGCACCTCGAAGAGCTGCTCCAGCATGCGGTAGGTCAGCCCCCAGACGACCCGCTCGTCCACGCGCAGGCAGGGCAGGTGGACGACGTTCCCCTCGTGCGTGTACGCGTAGGTCGACGCGCACTCCCCGCGCGCCAGCGGCCCGAGCGGCGTCCAGAGCGCCTCGGCCACCTCGTCGCTCAGGGTGAGCTCCGGCGTGGCGCGCAGCTCGAAGACGAACGGGGCGATGATCATCCCGACGCGCCGCCCGCGCACGACCGCGGGCAGATCGGGCAGGCGCGTGAGCAGGGCGCCGTGCGCCGCGAGGTCGATCCCGACCTCCTCGCGCGTCTCGCGGATCGCCGTGTCGAGCAGGCTCGCGTCCGCCGCGTCGCGCCGCCCGCCCGGGAGCGCCATGTGCCCCGACCACGGGTCGCGCGGGTGCTCGGCCCGGCGGATCAGGAGGAGCTCGGCCTCACCGGGGTCCTGGCCGCCCGCGGGCCCTGGCGCCGCCCCCGGAGACCCCGCCGGCGCCCGAAGGATCGCGGCGACCGCGGCCTGGCGCTCCTCCGTGATCGCGTCGAGCGCCGCCTCGCGCCCGCCGAGGCGGGCCACGATGGCGGCGAGGTCGTAGGAGGGGAGCACGGTGAGAGGATAGCATAGTACCTACCGGTACTTACGGATCGAGCTCGGCAGGCGGTCCGAGCCCGGGCGCCGGAGCTCGCGTTACTCCGTGGCGAGGAAGCTGTCCCACATGTCGCAGACCTCCTTCCTCAGCCCGGCCTGCTGGGAGATGGTCAGATCGAGGACGATGTTCTCGTCCGTCTCCGCGTCGTACCTCGGCCATTCCACGGCGTCTCCGCCGTTCGGGTCCCCGCTCTGCGCGTGGCGCGACCAGTACCCCGAGATCACCCGCGACAGCTCGAGCTCGCGCTGCGTCAGCGGCTGCGGCAAGAGCACGCTCGGGTTGCCGAACACGTACCTGATCTCGGCCGAATGGAACGACCCGAGATCGCCGAGCAGCGAGCCCTCCGGCGCATAGGTGAAATGGTAGAGGTACGTCGCCACGCCGGCCTTCGCGATCGCGCGCGCCGCCCAGCGCGCCGGGCACACGAACAGCGAGTCGCCCACGGCCGCGAGCGCCGCCGCTTGCGCCGACCCGTAGGTAGCGCTCGGGTAGCTCGCCACCACCTCCTCGCCGTGGCCGGGGGCGAGCTGCTCGGCGAACACCTCGAACGCCGCGTCGTCGGGGATCGAGGGCGAGTCGCCCGCGAGCGCGAGGAACAGCGTGGCCTCATCGTCGTTGCTGCCGACGATCGTCGGCACCTTCTCGAAGCTGCCTGCCTCGAGGAGCTTGCCCGGCGCGTCGGGGAGGTTCCAGCCGTCGATGACCGGGTACCAGCGTGTGCCGCCGAAGAGCATGTCGTCGCTCGGCGGCAGCGCGGTGATGACCTCCTCGGCCGACTTGCCCCGGAGGCACTCGAGCACGGAGGGCGCGTCGCTGCAGCCGAGCGCCTCGACGAACGCCGCGCCCTGCGCGGTGGCGGTCGCCTCGTCGAGGGCTGTGTCGCACGGCCCGCTCTCGATGATCGCGCGCTGGAACAGGCCCTTGCTCGGCGGTGACACGATGTGCTGGCAGACGCTGATGCCGCCGGCGGACTCGCCGAACAGGGTGACGTTGCCCGGATCGCCGCCGAAAGCGGAGATGTTGGCCTTGACCCACGCGAGCGCGGCGCGCTGGTCCTCGAGGCCGTACCCGCCCGTCGAGGGGTGATCGGGATCCTCCGACTTGAGCTCCGGGAGGGCGAGGAACCCGAGCGGGCCCAGCCGGTAATTGAGGGTGACCACCACCGCGCCGGCCGTCTCGGAGAGGACCTGTCCGTCGTAATCTGCCTCTCCGCCGCTCCCGAACTCGAAGGCGCCGCCGTGTATCCACACGAGGACGGGCAGGGACTGGGACGCCGGGCGCTCGGGGGCCCAGACGTTGACGGTGAGGCAATCCTCGCTCGAGCTCGGCTCGAAGTCCGACGTGAGCAGGCCCATCTGCGCGCACGCGGGGCCCACCTCGACCGCCTTCAGCGCCTCGGTCCACGGCTCGTGGGGCGCGGGCGGCTTCCAGCGCAGCGCCCCGGTGGGCGGCGCGGCGTAGGGAATGCCGAGGAAGGTGCGCGTCGAGCCGACGACCTCGCCTTCCACCGGACCCTTGTCGGTATCGATGCGCAGGGGAGCCGGCTCCTCGGCGCTCCCGCCGGAGCCCCCGGAACCGCCGGTGCCGCCGGTGCCGCCGGTGCCGCCGCCGGCGCCGCCGCCGCCGTCGCCGGGGCCCGCCAGATCGGGCTCACTCGAGCCGCAGGCCGCAGCGAGGAGGCCAAGGAGAATGGTGTACGACAATGAAGGTCGGATAGGCATGATCGTCTCCTGAAGAGTGAATCGAGGGCGCGGGGCTGCGGATCTACCGCGCGGTTTGCCGGGGCAGTCTACTTCTCCTTTCACGTCGGAGCGGCGCCGTCTCCTGCCCCGCGCGCGGCGGCGGCGGACCCAGGCCAGCGCGGCCGCGGCGGCGGCCAGGGCCATGGCGCCGCCCTGGCGCGCGCCGCGACCCGGCACCGCGCACCCGCAGCCTCCCTCGCCGTCGCCGTTCAGGTCGCCCATCTCGAGCCAGAGCGTCGCGTCGATGAACGCGGGGAAGGCGTCGCCCATCGCCGTGAATCGACGCGTCCCGTCGTTGATGAGCGCGCTTGATCTCCGAGAGCGACATGACGATGGCGTCGAGGTTTGCTGTCCCCTCGATATCGACGCAGACAAGCCCGTTGTCGTCGGCCCCCGGGGAAACGACTGGAATTTCGGCGATTCGACCTGCTCGGTTCTACCCATGTCAACTTCGTGCGGCGGGAAAGAGCGGCCTTGACAGCGCGAATGGCGTTCACGTCTCCTGGGCGCATGACAGCTCTTCGCGAAGACGGGATTGCGGGCGGCGCCGGGCATCGGGAGGCGCTGGCCAGCAGGCCGCGGCGCCGCGCGGCCCGCGTCGCGAGGGTCGGCTGGCCTCGGCTGCTGCCGTGCGCGGTGGTCGCCGGCGCCCTGGCCGGGGTCGCCTGCGGCTCGGACCCGGACCCGGGCGGCGCCGGCGGCGGAACGGGCGGCATGGCCGCTTCCAGCGCGAGCGCGGGCGGCGAGGGGGGCGCCGGCGGAGCCACCGCGACCACCGGCGCGGGGGGCGAGGGGGGCGAGGGGGGCGCGGGCAGCGGCGGAGGCGACGTCGCGCCGGTCATGCCGGAGATCCACCCCGAGGTGTTCGGCTCGTTCGACTCGTCCGAGCTGACGGTGTTCGCGTTCAGCCAGGTGGAGGTGCACCAGTCGGATCCGCAGGTGATCGAGCTCGCGCCGGACATGGTGCCGAGGGCGTGGCAGCGCTGGCGCGACACAGGGCTCGCGACCGACGATTACGACGCCGATTACCTGGCGAGCTGCCGCGAGCGTGGCGTTCGCTTCGTCGCGGGCAGCACCGCGTCCATCGTCTTCGCCGACGAGGTCGAGAGCGAGGAGCAGTTCCTGGAGCAGACGACGCGGAACGCCGCCGGCGAGCTCGTCGCCCACGACCAGATCGTGGAGGGCGCCCACCGCTCGAGCATGGCGTCCCCGAGCTACCGCGCGCGCCTGATCGAGATAGGCAAGCTCCAGATCGATCTAGGCGTGGACGGGCTCAATTTCGACGAGATCAACGGCGGCTACGGGGGCGCGCAGTACGACGGCAACGAGGGGTTCGACGACCACCACGTCGCGGACTTCGGAAACTATCTCTGTCTCAAGCACGGCGGCCGCTCGGACGACTGGCAGCAGGGCTTCGGCATCGTCCCGGAGGACGGCCTCGATTGCTCGGGGCCGCCGGAGACCGCCGGCAGAGGCTTCGATTTCCGCGGGTATCTGGCGCGCATGAACGCCACGGAGAAGCCCTTCGACAGCAGGAACAAGCTGCTCCTCACGGAGTGGGGTCGGACGGTCGGCAACCGCCCGGATCCGCAGGAGGGGACCTTCGTCGAGATCTACCCGGCGCTCGTCTACTGGCAGGAGGTCGTGCTCGAGCTGCGCCGCTACGCGCGCGAGCAGCACGGCCGCGAGATCTTCATCTCCTCGAACGGCATCGTCCCGTTCGTCGACCTCCAGAGCGTGGGCCTGTACGACTGGAACATCGACGGCGACGGCCCGCGGGGCATGGACTGGGTGCCGATCGTCGATGGACACCTGGACGGCACCGTGTCGTTCCAGGCGGCGCTGCGAGGGCTCAAGGCGCGCTCGAAGCGGATTCAAGAGCTCGTCGGCGGCAAGGAAGTCCCGCTGATGCTGTTCCTGGACTGGCCCAACGACATGATGAATCGCTACTACGGTCTCCCGCTGGAGGAGCGGAAGGACTACTTCCGTATCTTCGCCGCGGAGGTCTACGCGAACGGCCTGTATTTCGCCCTGCCGCTGCACACGACCACGGACGACAACACGGCGACAGCGCTCGAGATGATGGAGTTCTTCGCGCGATTCCGCGACTTCTACAGGTCCCACGAGGACCTGTACCACGGCGCGACCGACCTGACGGGGGCGGTGACCCTCTCCTTCGAGGCGTGCGCGACCGCCGACGATCCCGAGGCGTGCGCGGCGGAGAAGAAGACGAGCCATAACCTCGCGCGGCTCCCGGACGGCCGCACGGTGCTCCACGTGATCAACCACGAGTACAGCGCAGGCGTGGTGGAGCAGGAGGGGCTGACGGTGAGCTTCCCCGTGGACGCGAGCCCCGCGCAGGTCACGGCCGCCTCGCTGGACTTCGAGGAAGATCGCGCGGTGCCGTTCACCTACGAGGAAGGCGTGGTCACGGCCGAGATCGGCTCGCTCCCGGCCTCCGTGGCGATCGTCGTCGAGTGAGCGCCGCGTGAGCGCCGCCGTCAGCCGCCCTGCCGGCGGGCCGCGGCGGCGCTCGCGACGCGCGCGACGAGGCGCCGCACGTCGGCCGCGTCCACCGGCGGCCCGAACGGGACATCCACCGCGAAATGACGGGCAGGATACGAGAAGAGGAGCGCCTCGTTGCGGTCGAGGACGGTGCCGCAGAGGCTCGTGGTCCGGGGCATCGTGCCGTCGAGGTTGGACGCGAAGGCCCCGGCGATGGCCTGCCACCGGAAGGGCGTGTTCGCGGTAGCTGGACGGTGGGCAGCGGACTCGGCAGCCCCGGGAGGGAGCGGCTCGAGCCGAGCGGCCGTTCTGGGTAGAATAGGCGCGAGATCATGCCCGAGATTCTTCGCAATGCTCATTACGTCGTGACCGTCGACCCGGCGGCGCAGCTCGTGAGGATCACGCGGAGCGCGTTGCCGTCCGAGTCTCCTGCGCAGTTCGAGGAGAGATGGATGGAGGTGAGCCGCGCGCTCGACCGGGCCGGCCGCAACGGGCTGTCCCTGCTCGTGGATCTGCGCGCCGCGGCGGGGCGGAATGATCCTGAGTTCGAGGCGGCGATGCAGCGATTGCGGCCGATCGTGATGCGAGGCTTCCGGCGCGTCGCCATCCTCGTGCGGACGACCGTGGGGGCGCTGCAGATCCAACGCCACCTCCGGGAGGACGGCATCGAGCGGATGATCGGCAGCGACGAGGCCCAGCTGCTCGATTACCTCTTCAGCGCGCCGCGGCGCGGCCGCTGAGGGAGGCGCGGCGCCCTCGACACGGAGCCGCGCGGCCGGCTTCCGCCGCGGCCGCCGGGCTGCACGTCCGTGGGCTCCGCTCGATGATAGTCTCTCTCGGCATGCGCCTTCTCTCCCGGGCTCTCCCGGCGCTGCTGTCGATCGTCGCCGCCGGCTGCGCGGCGCGCGGCCTGCCGGAGCGGCCCGCGTCGCGCGCCGAGCCGCCGCCGGCGAGGCCGCTGACAGCGAGCGACGTGCGCGCCCTCTTCGGCGAGGTCGCCGCGGCGCGCGGCCTGCCGGAGCGGGCGCTCGTGCCGGTCGCGCTGCTCGACGCGCCGAGCTTCGCCGCGAGCCTGAGCCGCCGCATGGTCGACGAGCCGTCGCGCGCCGAGATCGAGCGGCGCGCCGGCTTCCTCCTCGCCTTCAACCTCGTCCAGGAGGTCGGCCCCGGCGCCAGGCGACCTAGCTCGACGCGCGAGGTCCTCGAGGAGCAGGTCACCGCGTTCTACGACGCGGAGGCCCGCCAGATCGTCGTGCGCGCCGCGCCCGTGCGCACCGAGGAGGAAGCGCGCGAGCAGCGGGCCGTGCTCGCCCACGAGATCCAGCACGCGCTCCAGGCGCAGAACTTCGGGCTGACCGACCTCGACGCCGTCTCCAGCGAGGAGCGCCGGCTCGCGCTCCTCTCGCTGATCGAGGGGGACGCGATGCTCACGATGGTGGCCTACCTGTCGGCCGAGGCAGGCGTCCCGCTCGGCCGCGCGCTGCGCCGGATCTCGGATACGCCGCGCGGGCTCTCGATCGACGAGCTCTCGCGCGGCGAGGGCCACGCGGCCCTGCGCGGCGCGCTGCCCATCGCCCGGGAGCGGCTGATGTTCCCGTACGTCGCCGGCCTGAGCTTCGTGGCCGACATCTACCGCGCGGGCGGCTTCCCCCTGGTCAACCACCTCTTCGCGCGCCCGCCGGCCTCGACCGAGCAGGTGCTCCACCCGCAGAAGTACCTCGATGGGGAGCCGGCGGTGCCCGTGCGCGCACCCGGGGCCCCGGCGGGCTACGAGACGCTCGGGAGCGAGCCGATGGGCGAGCTGCAGACCCGCGTGGTCCTGGAGCGCTGCGTGCCGGCGGCCGAGGCGCGGGTCGCCGCGGAGGGGTGGGGCGGCGACGCGTTCAGCGTGATCGGCGACCGGGCGCAGCGCGTCGCGCTGCTGTGGAGCACGGCCTGGGACAGCGACCGCGACGCCGAGGAGTTCGAGGCCGCGCTGCGCCGGGACCCGCGCTGCTGGCGCGGCCTCCAGCTGGGAGCGGGGCCGAGCGCGCGCGCGGTGGACGGCGCGTTCGTGGTGCTGCGCGAGGGCGCGCGGGTCGCCTTCGTCCGCGGCCTCCCGGAGCCGCTCGCGACCGCGACGGCGCGGCGCCTGCTCGCGCTGCCCGGCGCGCCCCCTCCGCCGTCGCCCGTGGGCGCGTTCCAGGTCCCGCCGCGGTACCCGCCGCCCGCGCCGCGGCGAGGCTTCGTCCAGGGCGCTATGTACCGGAGCGACTGGCTCGGCGTGTGGGGGCTCCTCCCCGCCGGCGTCCCCGCGACGACGACCGAGAAGGACCTGGAGCTGCGGCTCGGCGGCAGGGACCTGCCCGTGAGGAGCGGGCTCGCGGTCTCCACCCGCGTGGTGACCCCCCGGCGCGTCGAGGAGCTGTTTCACGACATCGCGACCGGCTTCGGCGGCGGCCTCGGCGAGCGGCGGCTCGTGCCGGTGAGCGGCGGGAGCGTGGCGCACCCGCTCGGACCGGCGATCGACCGCACCTGGGCAGTCGCCGGGAGCCCGATCGGGCTCCGCGTTGTCGTGGTCCCCGTGTGCGGCGGGACAGGCTCGTATGTCTTCGTCCAGAGCTGGGAAGACCCCTACGCCCGCTCGGTCGTCGACGGGTGGCTCCAGTCGTTCCGCTGGCTATCGCCCGGGAGACCCCCTGTCTGCGAGGCGCTCGATCCGCGCTGATCAGTCGGGAGACTGCCTCCTCGCTGAAGCCGTCTCCCCACCAGGCCGAGGTGGTCTCCGGGTCGAAGAAGCTCCCCGTCGGCAGCGCGGGCGGGCAGCGGGCATGGCCGCCCGCGACCAGCGCAGCGCACGTGAGCCCGCCGGCGTACAAGGGGGCTTCCGGGTCGCATTCGCCGCCTTCGGCGATGCCGCAGAGCCCGTTGGATGGCCGCTCTCGTGCCGGGTCGACGAGCCGGCGTGCTCGAGAGCGAGGGTGAGGTGCAGCGCGGCGCCGGGGCTCACGTCCACCGCGCCTTCTGTCGCCATATCGAGCCGCTTCATCGTGGCGTTGCCGCAGCATCCCGCGATGGCTAAGGCGAAGGCGAAGGCGAAGGACCACGTGCGGCGAGACAGCGCGCATACGACTCTCCTTTGCAAGGCCGAACGGCGGCCACCCGCGCTTGCATGCAGATCAGCGCATCACCCGGGCGACCGCATGACCTCTACAGTGCTCGCGCGACCTGCGGACGGCTCAGCTTTCGTGCTCTCGTGACCGGCCGACGCCGGTTCACGTCGCGGACGAATGACCAGGCCGGCCCGCGCGCGCCCTCGCCCCTATCTTCGCCCGGTGAGCGCCGCTCGCGAGGCGCTCGACCACTCGCAGGCTGGGGCAGAACACCTCAGTTCGGAGCTGCGGCCCATGTCCTTATATGGGTTGTATGCCTCTGACTTCGATTTTCCCTTTGTTGCGTGATTCGCTTGTCAGCCTGCGAATTCGACGTATAGTGACCTCGAGTCGAGCCCCTGCCGTCCGCCATGTAGTCATGCGGCGTGTTGCAGCGCTCGTGTCGATCCGCCAGATCGAGGCTCCAACCATCTCGCACCCGCTGATGCCCCGGACAGTGCTTGCCGTGCCGGGAGACCGGCGCAACGGGAGGACGGCCAGGCATGGGCGGCGCCGGGCGAGCAGGCGAGTCGAATGGGGGCAGTCAGCTTGATCGGGGGAGATGGGTATGGACACACAGGCTGTTTACGGTGTCGAGGATCGTGGTCGCATGGACTCGCGGGCTCCTCGACGGCTCGCCATCGTGCACGTGTTGAGCAGCTTCCAGACCGGCGGCGCCGAGCAGGTGGTCGTCGACCTGGCGGCGTCCCAGCGAGCCGCGGGCCATAGCGTGCTGGCGGTCGCGATCGCCGAGGATCCGGGCGGCCCGCGCGCGGAGCAGCTCCGGCGGCGCGGGGTCGAGGTGCACCTCGTGCCGAAATGCCCCGGGTTCGACAGGACCCTCACCGCCCGCCTCGCCGCGCTGTTCGCGACGAGGGGCGTCGGGCTCGTCCACTCGCACAACCACCTGTCGCTCATCTACGCCGCGCCCGCCGGCTGGCTGCACCGGGTCCCTGTCATCCACACGAAACACGGGGTATCCCAGGACATGCAGGGCCGGCGGTGGCTGCGCAGCGCCGCGTCCGCGTTCGTCGATGCCCATGTCGCTGTGTCGCAGCCGACCGCCGCGGTCGTCCTCGGCCGGCGCGAGGTCGAGCCGCCGAAGCTGCATGTCGTGGTGAACGGCATCGATCTGTCGCGGTTCGCGCCGGATCCGGCGGCGAGGGACAGGGTGAGGGCCGAGCTCGCGATCCCGCGGGACGCCTGGGTCGTCGGGAGCGTGGGGCGCCTCTCTCCCGTGAAGAACCACGCGCTGCTCGTGCGCGCCGCCGCGACGTCGCTGCCCCGGAGCGGGCGGCTCCTGCTCGTCGGCGACGGCCCCGAGCGGGGGCGGCTCGTCGCGCTCGCGCGCGAGCTCGGCGTGTCCGAGCGCGTCGTGTTCGCCGGCGAGCGCCACGACGTCCCCGCGCTCCTCGCCGCGCTCGACGTGTTCGCGCTGCCCTCCCTGTCCGAGGGGCTGCCGCTCGCGCTCCTGGAGGCGATGGCCTCGGGCCTCCCGGCCGTCGCGACCGACGTGGGCGGCGTGGCCACCGCCCTCGTCGACGGCGAGACGGGCTTCCTGGTGCCCTCCGGCGAGGTCGCGCCGCTCGCCGCGAGGCTCTCGGAGCTCCACGCCGATCCCGGGCGCGCCGCGCAGATGGGCCGGCGCGGCCGGATGATCGCGCTCCGGCGCTACTCCGCCGCCCGGATGGCCGAGCGCTACATGGACCTGTACGCGCTGCTGCTCGCGCGGCAGCCGGCGCGCGTCGCCGTCCGCCCGAGCGCGCTGCTCGCGCGGATATGGCGAGCGAGCCCCACGCCGCGCGAGGTAAGCGCCGCTCCGGACCGCGACGACGGCGGGCCTCGCGGCGATCACCCGTCGCCGCGCTCGCCGGCGGCGCTCGCGAGCTGAGCGGACGCAAGCGCGCTGCCGTCGCCGATCTTTGCTGCTGTCGAAGGCTCTCGAAGGGGGACTCATGTCGAACGTGGTGAAATGGCTCTCAGATCTCCTGGCCGTGCCGTGGGCAACTCGTCCATTCACGCGGGTGATGCGCGGCCACGTGACCATCATCGTGATGCATAGGCTCGCGGACCCAGGCAGCGGCATCGCGGGCGTCGATCCGCGCGACCTCCGGCGCGCGCTGCAGTTCCTGAGGAGCGAGCGGTATCCGATCGTGTCGCTCGAGCGGGTCTTCCGGAGCCTCGCGGGCGAGGCGCCGCCCATCGACAGGGCCGTCGCCTTCACCCTGGACGACGGCACGCTCGACCAGGCGACCGTCGCCGCGCCGCTCTTCGCGGAGTTCGATTGTCCGGCCACCATCTTCGTCGTGACCGGCTATCTGGACGGCGCGCTGTGGTGCTGGTGGCACCGCGTGGAGTACGTGTTCGAGACGACGCGGCGCCGCGAGCTCAGCGTGATGGTGGCCGGCCTCCGCCACGTCATCCGCCTGGACGACGGCGCCGCGCGGGCGCAGCTCGCGAGGAGCTTCATGGAGCGGTGCAAGCGCGTCCCCGAGGCCGAGAAGCTCCGCGCTATCGAGCGGCTCGCCGCCGCCGCCGAGGTCGAGCTGCCGGCGCGCCCGCCCGCGCGCTATGCGCCCATGTCGTGGGATGACGTCCGCGCGTGCGAGGCGCGCGGCATCACGTTCGGTCCTCACACGGTCAGCCATCCGGTGCTCGCCAGGACCAGCGACGCGCAGTCGGAGCGCGAGATCATCGTGTCCTGGGCGCGCCTGTGCGCCGAGGCCAGGCGCCCGGTCCCCATCTTCTGCTACCCGAACGGGCACGTGGGGAGCGACTTCGGTCCTCGCGAGTGCGCCACGCTGCGCCGCCTCGGCTTCCTGGGCGCCGTGACGAACGCGCCTTGCGACTACGCGACCGTCGAGGGGTTCCAGAGCTCCCCGGATGCGCCGTTCTCGGTGCCCCGGATCGACTTCGGCGCGGACCATCGGACCTTCATCCGCTCCGTGTCAGGCGTCCTGCGGACGAAGCAGGCGATCCAGCGGCGCGTCGCCCAGCGAGGCCCGGCGGCGCCGCGCCATCTGGGCCCGGCGCTCGATGGAGCTCAGGAAGAACCCGTCGACCCCTGCGTCTCGCTGTTCGAGTGATCATGGACCGCCGGGACATCGACGTTGCCCGCTTCTCCCCCGAGCGCCCCCCGGCGCTCGTGCTCGGAGATATCACCCTGGTCCGGCCTCTCGGGATGGCCGGGATCCCGGTCATCGTGGCGACGAAGGACCCGTCCGATGCGGTCCTTTGCTCGCGTCACGTGAGCGCCGCCTGCCTCGTTCCCGGCTTCGACGAGGCGAACCGGGACGCGTCGGCGGCGATCCTGCTGGGCCTCGGGGAGCGCCTCCACGCGGTCCTCGGACGCAGGATCCCGCTGTTCTACGGCACCGACCCGCAGCTCGAGCTCGTCTACAGGCACCGGAGAGCGCTGGCGCAGCACTTCCTCTTGCTCCTCAACGGGGAAGACGTGTGCTGGTCTCTGCTCGACAAGGAGGGTTTTTACGGCCTCTGCGAGGCGAGAGGCGTCCTCGCGCCGCGCACGCTGCGGCCCGGCGGCGATCTCGCGGACCTCTGCGAGCCGCTCCTCGTGAAGCCGCGCCGCAAGTCCGCCTGGGCCGAGATCCAGCGCGAGCTCCTCGGCGGCGCGGGCAAGGCGCGCCTCTTCAGCACGCGCGCCGAGCTCCTCGCGCACCCGCAGTTCGAGCGCCTCAGGCAGGATCTGATCGTCCAGGAGCACATCCCGGGCGACGTCGTCGATCTCGTATCGTTCCACGGGTTCGCGGACGAGCGGGGGGAGCTCCTCGCGTGGTTCTGCGGGCGCAAGCTCCGCACCTACCCGGCCTTCGCCGGCGAGAGCGCCGTCGTCGAGGTCACCGGAGACGAGGGCGTCGCCGCGGCCGGGCGCGAGGTGGCCGGGAAGCTCGGGCTGACGGGGCCCTTCAAGATCGACCTCGCGCGCGACGCGAGGAGCGGCGCGCTCTACACCCTCGAGGTCAACGCGCGGTACACCCTCTGGAACCACGTGGGCGCCGCGGCGGGCGTCAACCTGCCGCGCGTCGCGTACGACTGCCTGGTCGAGGGCCGCCGCCCGGCCGCGCCGCCGCGCGCTGCCCCGGGCTACCGCTGGCTCGACGTCTACCGCGTCTACCGCGCGTTCCGGGAGCAGCGCGGCGGCGCCTCCCTCGCTGCCTGGATCGGCGCGGCCCTCGGCGCGCGCACGGTCTACGACGCCTTTGCCTGGGACGACCCGAGGCCCTTTGCGCGATGGGCCAGCACACTCTTCACACGAAAGGTGGCGCGCCATGCTCTACGGGATCATCGCGGACGTTCACGGTAACCTCGAGGCCCTCTCGGCCGTGCAGGCGTTCCTCGCGGCGCGGGGGGTGGAGCGCCTGCTCTGCCTCGGGGATATCGTCGGGTACAACGCCGACTCGGACGCGTGCGTGCGCCTGCTCGCGCGGCCGCCGGTCCTCGCTGTCGCGGGCAACCACGACCTCATCGCGATAGGGCGCCTGGGCGTCGAGCGCTGCGGCGCCAAGGCGGCCTTCGCGCTCGGGCGCACGCGAGACGCGCTCTCCGCGGAGAGCAAGCTGGCGCTCGCCATGCTGCCCAAGCGGCGCGTCATCGAGGGCGACATCGTCATCGTCCACGGCGGCGTCGTCGATCCCTGCCAGTACATGGTGAGCCCCGTGCACATCGAGGAGAACGCGCTGCTCCTCGGCGAGCGCGAGCCGAGCGTGCGCGTCTGCTTCTTCGGGCACACGCACGTCCAGGCGCTCTACGAGGTCGAGGCGGGGGTCGCGACGGCGCGGCCGATCGGCGAGCGCGTCCCGCTGGGCCGCGGGCGCCGGTGCTTCTTCATCAACCCCGGCTCCGTCGACGCGGCCCGGCGGAGCGAGAAGCTCGCGGACCTCGCCGTCTTCGACTCGTGGCGACAGGAGATCTCGTTTTACCGGGTCCCTTATGACCACGAGCGCGCCGAGCGGCGCGCCTCCGAGGAGGGATATCGAATGACGTGGCTGGACACGCGCCTCGGCGCGGCGCGGGGGGCGCTCGACCGCCTGCGGCCGCGATGGCGCTGAGGGGGAGCGACGCCGCCGCCGCGCCGCTGCGAGGAGGCCGGGGCGGCGGTGCGGACAGCGGGGCTTGTTGGACGAGGAGGGGACATGTTGCGCTTTCACCTGGTGACCGATGCCGCCGAGCTCGGCGCGATGCGCGGCGCGTGGGAAGATCTGTTGGGGCGGAGCGGCACGAACGAGCCGATGCTCACGCCGGACTGGACGCTCGCCTGGTGGCGCGTGTTCGGGGCGCAGGGCCGCTCGCTGCGCGCCGCGCTCTTCTTCGACGGGCCCCGCCTGGTCGGCCTCGCGCCGCTGCTCGAGCGCCGCTGTCGGCACCGCAGCGGCATCCCGTTCCGCCGGCTGGAGCTCCTCGCCTCCGGGGAGGACCAGGCCGACGAGATCTGCTCCTGCAACCTCGGCGTGATCGCCGAGCGGGGCGCCGAGGCCGACGTGGCGCGCGCGCTCGCCGGCGCGCTCGCGGGCGCAGCGCTCGGCGCCTGGGACGAGCTCGTCATGCCGGCCATGCGCACCGACGGCGCGCTCGCCGTGATCCTCTCGCGCGAGCTCCGGCAGTGCGGCATCGACGCGCGGATCGAGGTCACGGACGCATCGCCCTACATCCCGCTGCCGTCCAGCTGGGAGGAGTACCTGAGCGCGCTCTCCGCGTCGCGCCGCTACCTCGTGCGCCGCTCGATGCGCGACCTCGAGGCGTGGGCTGGCGGCACGCTGAAGTTCGAGCGGGCGAGGACGCGGGCGAGCTCGCGCACGCGCGGGAGATCCTGGTCCGCCTGCACGCCGAGCGCTGGTCGGCCGAGGGGCGCGCGGGCGTCTTCGCCTCGCGGCGCTTTCGCGAGTTCCACGATGAGGTGATGCCCGCGATGTTCGAGCGCGGCGCCCTCGACCTCGCGTGGCTCTCGGCGCGCGGCGAGCCCGTCGCGGCGCTCTACAACCTCGTGTGGAATAACAAGCTCTACTTCTACCAGTGCGGGCGCAGGGTCGACCTGCCGAAGGGGCTCCGGCCCGGGACCGTGATTCACGCCCACGCCATCCGCGCCGCGATCGCGGAGGGGCGGCGCGAGTACGATTTTCTGGACAGCCCTTGCCAGTACAAGCTGGCCCTCTCGCTGTCGGCGCGGCCGCTCGTCGAGCTCCGGGCCGCGCGGCCCTCGGTGAACGACAGCGCTCGCCGCGCCGCGGAGCTCGCCGCGCACGAGCTGCGCGTGCTGAAGCGGCGCGTCCTCGCGACGTGGCGCGCCGCCGCCGGGTCGCTCGCGCGCGATCCGGCGGGCGGGCAGGCGCCCCCGCGCCGCGAGACCGCAGGCGGCCCGGGGCACAGAGGGCGGGCGTCTTCCGGTTCGAACTCAGCAGCCGACGGTGGCGCGGAAGAACTGGCCACTTCCCTCGATGGCGTAGCTCCCTGAAGCGAACGGGACGAAGATCGAGCCGCCCTGGCGGAGGTCGCGGGCCGCGCCGCGCGCGTCGACCAGCGAGGCCTGTCCGCGGGTGCACAGCACGATCTCCGGGCCGCGCCGCTCGTCCGTCCTCCAGGCAGATGCGCTGTCGAGATCGATCCGGGAGAGCCGGAACTCCGGCGCCGCGGTGTCATAGAAGGACTCCGCGCCGGCCCGGCGCGGCACGACGGGCTCGACGCGCCATGGAGAGAAGTCGAGGACGCGCACGAGCTCATCGACGTTGACGCGCTTCGGGGTGAGCCCGCCGCGGAGCACGTTGTCGGAGCTCGCCATGATCTCGATCCCGACCCCCTGCACATAGGCGTGCAGCCGGCGCGGCGGCAGGTACAGCGCCTCGCCGGGCTCGAGGTGCACGTCGTTGAGCAGGAGCGCGATCACGACGCCGACGTCGCCCGGGTAGAGCTCGTGCAGGCGGAGCGCCCAGCCGCAGGCCCTCGCGAGCCACCCGCCGGCCTGCGCGCGCGCCCGGCACGCCTCGACCACCGAGGCCACGAGCTCCCGCCGCGCCGCCGGATCGAGCGCGAGGAGGCCCTGGACGAGCCGCGAGACGGCGGCCGCGTCGACCGGCGCGGCGCCGCGCGGGACGAGCGCGTCCCCCGGGCCGCCGGCGAGGAGCTCGAAGACCTCCGGCAGGGCCGCGGCCGGCCGGAAGCCGCAGAGCGCGTCGAACGGGGTGAGCGCGCAGATGAGCTCGGGCTTGTGGTGCGGGTCGCGGTAGGTGCGCTCGGGGGCGTCGACCGGGACGCCGGCCGCGTTCTCCGCGTCGAACCCGCGCCGCGCCTGCGCCTCGTCCGGGTGAGCCTGCAGCGACAGGGGCTGATCGGCCGCGAGCACCTTGAGCAGGAAGGGGAGCCGCGCGCCGAAGCGATCGACCGTCGGCCGGCCCAGGAAGGCGTCCGCGTGCCTGGCGATCGCGTCGATGAGGCGCTCTCGGCCGCCGTCGAGCTCGATGCACGAGGAGGCCGCCGGGTGGGCTCCCATCCAGAGCTCGGCCTGCGGCTTGTCGGAGGGCCCCTGTCCGAGCAGCGCCGCGATGGCGTCTCGCGAGCCCCAGGCGTACTCCTGAACACGGTTCTCGAGCGAAAACATAGATGGCTCCGGTGAGGCCCACCCTACCTGATGGCCTGGGCGAAGTCAGCGATCGAGCACGTGGGCGATGCCGCTCTCCAGCGTCCCCCGCGTGACAAGGCTGCTGAGGTCGACCCCGAGCTCGACCAGGGTCTGGGCGATCTTCGGCTGGATGCCTGTCAGGATGACGGTCGCGCCGAGGAGCTTCACCGCCTGGGCCGTCTTGATCAGCGCGTCAGCGACCTCGGCGTCCACGACCGGCATGCCCGTGATGTCGAGGATCACCTTGCGCGCCTCGTGGGTGACGATGCCGCCGAGCAGCGCCTCGAGCACGCGCTGCGCGCGGCCCTTGTCGACGGCGCCGATCAGCGGCATGACGATGACGCCCCTCGCGATCGGCATGAGCGGCGTGGAGAGGGCGCGCAGGCTCATCTCCTGAGCGCGGATGATCTCGGCCTGGAGCTGCCGATTCTCCTCCTCCGCCCGCTTGTAGCTGCTGATGTCCGTCGAGATGCCGCAGATCCCGCGGATCGCCCCCGCCGCGTCCCTGAGCGGGAACTTGGTCACGGCGAAGTGGTGGAGCTGCCCGTCGGCCGCCGTGTTGCTCTCCTCCCACGCGAGGGGCCGACCCGTCGTCATGGCCTCGAGATCGGAGGCGCGAAACGCGTCCGCGCGCTCCTTCGGGAACAGCGCATGATCTGTCTTGCCGGCCACGTCGTCCCACGTGAGGCCTGCCCAGCGCAGGAAGTAGCCGTTCGCCAGCATGTAGCGGCCCTCGCAGTCCTTGACGAAGAGCAGCATGGGCGCGGCCTCGACGAGCGTGCGGAGCAGGTCGACGACCTCGCGCATGGCGTGCTCGCGGCCCTGGACCTCCTCGGCGTCGAGGCCCGAGGTATGTTGAAGTGCTCCGGCCAGCGGGCTGGTTCGAGGCGCACGCAGGGCGAGCGCCTGCCGCAGCTCGGCGAGCTCGCTGCGGAGCTGCTCGTTCTGCGATCGCAAGGTCTCGTTTTCGCGCTGCAGAACGTCTCGGGGTGTGCTGTCCTCAGCCATTCTCTGCTGGCCTCGCCTCGTTAGCTCCGCTGGCCGCATCGGCCCCCTTCCGGAACAGGCGGACGTATAGACTCGCACGTAAGCGCGTCGCGATGACACTGTCAAGGCCGTTCACTTCGGCGGGTGAGGGCGTTTCGCGTGGCGGGGAGCGCTTGGTCGTCGGTAGCGTCGGTGGCGTCGGTGGCTGACGCGGCGCTCGGCTCCGGCTTTACGTGGTCCGGCGAGCGACCTACGCTCGGCGAATGACCACGACCAAGGACGACTCGAGGTTCGCGCCCATCCTTGCGAGGCTGCGCGACGCAGCGCTGGCTTATCCCGAGGCGGTGGAGGAGTTCCCCTGGGGGGACCGCGTCGCCAAGGTGCGCGGGAAGATCTTCGTGTTCCTCAACACCCACGAGGGGAAGCTCCTCGTGACCGCGAAGCTCCCGCAGTCGGGCGAGGCCGCGCTCATGCTGCCGTTCGCGGAGCCGACCGGGTACAACCTGGGCAAGAGCGGGTGGGTGACGGCGCGATTCGGGCCGAAGGACAGGGTGCCCGAGTCGATGCTGCTCGAGTGGATCGAGGAGAGCTACCGCGCGGTGGCGCCGAATCGGGCTTTGCAGGCGCTGGACGGCGCGGCCGCGGCGCCGGGGAAGAAGGGGGCTGCGGCGAAGGCGGCGTCGGGGAAGAGGGCGGCGCCGGCAAAGAAGGCAGCGCCGGGGGCGGAGAGGGCTCCGGCGAAGAGGGCGGCGCCTGGGAAGAACGGTTCGCCAAGCAAGAAGGGGGCTCCGGCGAAGAAGGCTGTGCCCGAGAAGAAGGGAGCTCCGGCGAAGAAGGCTGTGCCCGAGAAGAAGGGGGCTCCGGCGAAGAAGGCTGTGCCCGAGAAGAAGGGGGCTCCGGCGAAGAAGGCTGTGCCCGAGAAGAAGGGGGCTCCGGCGAAGAAGGCTGTGCCCGAGAAGAAGGGGGCTCCGGCGAAGAAGGCTGTGCCCGAGAAGAAGGGAGCTCCGGCGAAGAAGGCTGCTCCGGCGCCGCGAGCGCAGCCCTCCCGGAAACGCGGCTAGCGGCGTGCTCTAGACCGCTCACGCCTGCACACCCAGGGAATCATATCGATGCGGCAAAGCGAGCAATCCAGGGAAGCGTCACCGGATCCACGAGAGCCCGCCGTGCGGCGTCCTGTGCCGCGCTGGCGCCGACTCCGGGCCCTCGTGCTCGCCAGCGCGGTGCTTTACCTCCTCGTCGTCGCCTCGATCTGGCTCGCCCTGCCGATCGTGGGCGACCGGTGGTGGCCTGGGACGCTCTTTCTCTTCGGCCCGCGCCAGGTCATCGCTCTCCCGCTCCTCGTGATCGTGCCCGCCGCGCTCCTCCTGCAGCGCCGCGCGCTCGTCCCGGCGGCGCTGGCGTCCGCGATCGTGGTGGGCCCCATCCTGGGGTTCTCTGTCTCGCTCCGGGCCCTCGTCGGAGGGGCGGACCGCGGCGACCTGCGCGTCGCGTCCTTCAACACAGGCAGCCGCGCCATGAGCATGGAGCGGCTCAAGGGCTTCGTGTCCGAGGCCCGGCCCGACGTGCTCGCCCTTCAGGAGTGCGCGATACCCGAGCCGGAGCTGGCAGCAGCCTTTCCGGGGTGGTTCGTCCACGTCGACCGCGGGATGTGCCTTGTGAGCCGGCACCCTCTCCTCAAGGCCGAATCCAGGGACCGCCGCGACGTCTGGCGTGAAGGCGGCCACGGCGCGATCCTCCGCTACGCGATCGCGCTGCCGGAGCGCGCGGCCGGCGGCGCTCCGGTCGGCTCGTCCGGCCCGGGCGCCGCCGCGGCGGCGGGCGCGCCGGACGCGCCCAGGCCAGGCGCTCAAGCGCCCCCCGGCGCGCGCACCTTCAGCCTGCTCAACCTGCACCTGGAGACGCCCCGCGAGGCGATCGAGGCGCTGATGCACGGCCTCTGGAAGCAAGCCGCGGAGCACGACCGGGTCATCGCGTTGCGCACCTGGGAGTCCGAGCTCGCGAGGCAATGGGTCGACGAGGCACCTTATCCGGCCGTCATCGTCGGCGACCTCAACATGCCGGTCGACAGCGCCATCTACAGGCGCTTCTGGTCGGGCTTCGAGAACGCGTTTTCCCGCGCCGGGCTAGGGTTCGGCGCGACGAAGCGGACGCGCTGGTTCGGTATCCGCATCGACCACGTGCTCGCCGGACCGGGCTGGACCACCGAGCGCGCGTGGATCGGCCCTGATCTCGGCTCGGACCACCTCCCCATCCTCGCCGACCTGCGCTGGACCGGCAGCCCGCCCCAGGCGTCGCCCTGAAGTTCAGCAACTTGCGCCGGCGACGTGAAGATCGCGCGGTTCGAGGAGACCTGCGTCGCCGCCCTCGAGCACCGGGGCGATCCGAAGCGGATCCTGGAATCGGTGCGGCGGTTCATCGGGTGGCGCAGGGAGAACCGGCTGCCGCCGCGGAGCAGCGCGACCTTCAACGTCCTCCACGACGACCCGGCCGAGACCCCGCCGGAGGGTAGCGCCCGATACGTTCGGATTTCTCGGGTTCACGCATATCTGTGGGAAGGATCGGAAGGGGAGG
Source organism: Sorangium sp. So ce1128 (assembly GCA_051717205.1). GTDB lineage: Bacteria > Myxococcota_A > Polyangia > Polyangiales > Polyangiaceae > Sorangium. The sequence goes on along the minus strand of CP181432.1, from coordinate 9,007,673 downwards.
TTTGCGCTTCGGTGGCGCACGAGCTGCAAGAAGCGCAAGGCGAAGCTGGCCGCACTTCGATACGAGGTGCGGCGAAGGAGGCATGAACCGGCACGCGAGCAGCATCGTTGGCTCTCGGCCGTGCTCCGTGGGCACTACAATTATTATGGAGTGCCCGGCAACTTCGCCGCGCTGTGTTCGTCCTACCGCGCCGTCGAGACGCTCTGGTATCGGAGTTTGCAGCACCGGAGCGACCGGGCACGGTGGACCCGCGCACAGCGAGACCAATTCCGACGAAACCTTCCCTTGCCTCCACCGAGAAACGCTTCGCTCTCCGTTGACCGAAGGTGGGAGCCCGGTGCGGGAAATCCGCCCGCCGGGCTCTGTCCGGGGGGCGGTCCGAAAGGGCCGTCCCTACCGGGAACATCCCTCCGCCCATCGCCCGCGGAGCGTCACCGCCGCCGAGCGCAGCGAGGGCAAGAGAGCCGCCGAGCGGCACGGAGCCGCGCGCAGCCGCGTCGCGGATCCATGGACCGTGGGAGAATTCCCCCTACAAGCCCATCGTCCGTACCCAGAGCGCCGAGGAGAAATGGTGGTCACGCGGCCATGCGACCTTGATCGAAGGGCCTGAACGCCGAGCGACGATGCCCGTGAAGCCCCGGACCCGACGCACGCGCGCGGCCGCCCGGAGCTCAGCGCCGGGCCGCCGGCCCGGGCGCGGCGAGGTTGCCGCCGACCGCCGTCCGGAGCTCGGCGAGCGCGGTCCGGTAGGCGCGCACGAGGCGCAGGAGCTTGACCCGCGCGGCGGCGCGGCGCTCGTCGAGGCTCAGCGCCTGCAGGGCGTTGATCTGGCGGCTGTCGAGCGCGCGGGCGACCTCGACCCCGGCGCGCTCGGCCGCCGGGAGCGCGCGGGCCCTGAACTCCTCGACCAGCGCCCCCGCCGCGCGCACCTCCCGGAGCCGATCGCGCACCTCCCGCGCGATCCGCTGGACCTCGGCGGTGAACGCGCGCTGCGCCGCGATGGCCTGCGCGTCCGCCGCCTCGACCGCGCTCGCGTGCGTGTCGAAGAGCGGTAGCTCGAGCCCGGCCTCGAGCGTCCAGCCCAGCGGGTCGCGCGTGGCTGGCGTGAACTCGTAGCCGAGCTCGATGAACGAGAGCCACGGCCAGCGCTGCGTGCGCGCGAGCGCGCCCTCCGCGGCCGCGGCGTCGAGCTCGGCGGCCGCCATCGCGATCTCCGGGCGGCTCCGCAGCGCGGCCTCGATCAGCGCATCCTCGGGCGGGAGGACGACGAGCGGCGCGGACCCGAGCGGCTCGCCGACGAGGCGCACCGGCGCGGCGGGGTCGAGCCCGACGCGCTCGAGCAGCGCCGCCAGCGCTACCTCGCGGCGCGCGCGCGGCTCGGCGCTGTCCTCCGTGGCCACCGCGGCCGACAGCGCCGCCATCGCCTCCTCGACGGCGGTCCCCTGCGCGGCGCGCACCAGGACCTTCTGCTCGTCCGCGAGCCGGCGGCGCATCGCGGCGACCTCCTCGAGCCCCTCGATCTCGGCGTCGATCAGCAGCACGTCGTCGAACAGCCAGCGGACCTCGGCCTCGAGCGCGAGCTCCTCGATCCGGGTCTCCGCGCGCGCGACGTCCACGTCCGCGCGCGCGACGTCCGCGCTCGCGCCGGCCTCGCCGGGCCGCGGCGGGCGCACCCGGACGCCCGCAGCCAGGCGCGGCTCGTGGTCGAGCAGCTGGTCGAGGCGCAGCTGCGAGACGCGGAGCTCCGGGTTCCGGTAGGTGGCCGCCGCATCGGCGGCGACGCGCGCCCGGGCCGTGCCCTCGCGCGCGCGCATCATCGCGAGCGTCGCGCTCCGCTGCTTGGCCAGGGCCACCGCCTCGTCCGCGCTGAGCGCGCGCGGCGCTGTGCTGCGCCCCGGCGCGAGGCTCGCGCGTGCGCGCGCGTGCGCCTTCGCCTGCGCCTCTGCCTCGCGGTACAGCGCGACCGCGCGGTCCGGCCCCTCGAGGCGCGCGGGCGCCGCGCAGGCGGCGAGGGAGATGCAGGCGACGGACGACAGCGCCCGCGCGCCGCTCAGCCTTGCCACGGCAGCTCCAGGAAGGAGGGCACGTCGGCGCCAGCGTCGAACACAACGATCAGGTTGCCGGGCGACAGCGAGAGCGAGATCCCCTCCGGCTTCTGGCCAGGGAAGCGCCGCACGAGGCGGGGCGAGAGGACGCCGGCCCCGGGGCGGAGGACGTGGAAGAGCGCCCCCGCGGCGCCATCGGCGGTGGACGGCGTCGACGCGATCGCGAGCGAGCCGTCGGGGAGGAAGGACAGATCGGAGATCCCCCCCGGCGCGGGCGCGCCGTCGAGCTCCACCTCGAGGCGCGCCCGCGCCCAGAGCGAGAGCCCGGCGGCGTCGAGCCGCTTCGACTCGAAGAGCTCGCGCGGCGCGTCGAGCTTCCAGACGAGCGCGTTCCCCTGCGCGTCGAGCGGCGCCTTGAGCCCGAAGTAGAGCGCCCCGTCCCGGTAGGCCATCCCCTCGATCTCGAGCGGGCGCGTGCCGCCCGGGAGCCCGAGCCCCGCGAGGACCGCGGGGCTCGCCGCGTCGAGCAGCTCCGCGAGGTGGACCGCGGCGTCGGCGCGGAAGCCCCGGCCCTCCGGCTTCAGCCGGAGCAGCGCGGTGCGCGCCTTCTTGCGCTTGCCCTTCGCGCTGTAGCCCTGCGACGAGAGCAGGTAGACGTCGTCCCCGTCGCCCGCCGCGATCGACTCGATGTCGACGAGCTCGGCCACGCCGGTCACCGGCACCGGCTCCGGGTCGACGGCGCCGGCGGCGGACATGGCGAACAGCCAGGGTACGCCCTCGTCGTCCGCGTCCTGCTGGCCCGTGTCGTCGCTGACGAGGAGGTACCGCGCCTCGGCGGGGCGGGGCAGGACGCCGGACGGCTCGAAGCGCGACCGCTGCCGCAGCGCGGCGGGGACCGTCATGCGGAGCGCCTCGCCGGCCCCGGCGCGCGGCGCGGCCGGTAACGCGGGGGGCGCCTGCGGCGCCGGCGCGGCGGGGGCCGCGGGCGCAGCGGGCGGCGCCGAGCGATCGAAGGCGATCTCGAACGCCTGGCCGGCGAGCAGCTCGACCGGCTGGTCGAGCGCGATCGTGGCCTCGCGGCCCCACGCCGGCACGTTGGGCGCGGGCCAGCAGCGCGTCGGCAGCTCGGCCACCAGCGGCCCTACCGTGACGGTCCTGCCCGTGAGCGGCGCCCCGCTCTGGCCGCGCGCCCAGACCTTCACGCCGTCGCCCGCCTGGAGATCGAGCGCCGAGCGCTCCGGGACGCAGGCGACGATCCGCCCGCGCGTGCTGACGACCTCGACGATCGGATCGCCCGCCACGGCGATGTCGCCCGGCCGCTTCCGGATCGCGGCGACGCGCCCGCCGTGCGCCGCGCGCAGCGCGTGCTGGGCGCGCCGCACCTCGAGCTGCTCGATGTCCCGCCTCGCCACCGCGAGATCCGCCTCGATCTGCGCCGTCTCCGGGCCCGCCTGCTCGCGGAGCTTCTTCCGGCGCTCCTCGGCCGCCGCGATCTGCGCGCGCAGGAGCTGGATGGTGCGCGGCTTCTCGCTCGCGACCGCCTGGACGCCCGCGCGCTGCACGTCGAGCGAGCCCATCGCGTCGATGCTCGCCTGCCGGTCCTCGATCAGCCGCTTCACCCGGGAGATCTCGCTGGCCAGCACCTCGCCCTCGGCGCTCGCGCGGTGCTGCTCCTCGAGCTCGCGCGCGAGCTCGAGCTCGAGCCCCTCGACGCTCGAGTCGATCTCCTGCTCCAGTCGCGCGTGCTCCGCGGGGATCATCGCCTGGAGGCGCGCCTCCTCGGCGCGCGCCACCGCGAGCTCCGCATCGATCGCCCCGCTGTCGAGCGCGACGAGCTCCTGACCCGGCGCCACCTCGTCCCCCACGTCCACCTTGATCGCGCTCACCCGCGCGACCTCGATCGCGGCGACCGCCTCGATGTCGGCCTGCGCGAAGGCGAGGATGCCATCGCTCGGCCCCGCGGAGAAGTGCAGCCACGCCGCGAGGCCGAGCGTGGCCAGCATCGTGAGCGCGGGGACCGCGGAGGAGAGCGCCGCTCTGGTTCGGCCGGGGAGGTTCATCGATCAGAGGTCCAGCGTCGGTTCCTGGAGCATCAAGCTCACGTCCTCCACCCCGGGCACACCCTGCAGGCTCGTCACGAGCTGAACCCGCAGATCCGGGTGGTGCACGCTGATCTGGTAGGCGTGCTCCATGACGGTGCCCTGCGCGGCCTCGCGCAGGGTCACGAGCGAGAAGGTGCGGCAGTGCTCGCGGAGGATGCGCGCGATGACGGCGGCGATGTCCGCGCCCGCCTGCCCGGCCGGCGCGACGAACCGCAGGAGCCCGTCCGGCTGCCGGCGCGACCCGTAGCCGGTCACGTGCAGCAGCAGCGACGCGCCGGCGAACATCACCGCCCCGGCGATCGCCGCGCCGTAGGCCTGCGCGCCGCTCGCCATCCCGATCGCCAGCGACGCGAACACGAACACGACGTCGCGCGGGTCGCGCATCGTCGTGCGGAACCGGATCGCGGTGACGCCCCCCGCGACCCCGATGCCGGCCGCGATGTTGTTGCCGACGGCGAGCATCAGCGTGCACGTGATGATGCTGCCCATGGCCATGCTCTGGACAATGGTCCGCGAGTACGAGAGGCCGCGGAACGTGAGCATGTAGACGCCGGCGATGCCCTGCGTGAGCCCGAAGGCGACGAGGAGGGCGACGACCGCCCGGCGCCACTCGACGGTCCCGCCGTTCGAGAGGGTCGACAGCCAGTCCATCACAGCTGCAGACCTCCCTCGAAGCGGGCCGCGCGCGCCTCCGGGAGCGTGAGCTGCGCGTTGACGCCGTAGCAGTACTTGGAGAACGAGCGCCGGACGAGCTCGAGGCGCCGGACGAGCGCCGCCATCCACGGGGGGGGCCTGCGCTCGAACTTGAGCTCGAGGACGCAGACAGGCTCTTGCGTCAACGTCTGGACGGGGTGGTCGACGGGGCGCCACCCGCGCGCGGACGCCTCGAGGTCCAGCGTGTCCCTGCGCTGGCACACGATCTTCCGGTCGAACGTCAGGCGCGCGTAGGTGTCGATGGTGCTCTCGTACGGCTCGCGCTCGTAGTCGACGAGCAGCACGGGCCGGAGATCGTGGCGGTGGACCGCGCCGAGGAACTTCTCCGCGCCCTTCCGCGCGTTCGGCGCGAGCTTCTCGAGCGCGGCGGGGCGGCCGCGCTCGAGAAGCTCCTGCCACCCGGCCGCCGGCGTCACCGCGCGCGACTTCACGATCACGTCCTGCACGCGCCGCTTCACCTCGAGGAAGACCGGGCTTGCCTTCCCGGGATAGCAGCGCACCCGCACCTTGAAGCGGTCCCGCTGCTCGCGGTCGTTGGCCCAGTAGAGGTCGAACCGGCCCGTGTCGAGGTAGAGCGAGCGGATACGGTAAACGCCGTTCGCGTCCGCGTACCGATCCCGCCGGCAGATCCCGCGCACCGCGTCGCGGATCGCCGGCACGAGCCGCTCGGGCACCAGGTATTTGAACTCGTATCGTTCGATGACGTCCAGGATTCGGCCCTCCTCGATCGTCAAGGCCAAGCGTCGCGACGCTGACGCGCGCGTCGCGGAATTGTTACTGTGGCTCAGTTATGATGACACAAATGCCACCAGACGTCACAAGCGGAATCCTGCGCAAGCCCCGGATATCTCCGTGCTTTCTTCGCGCATTCCAATGGCCCCGCAGAGCTACAGCAGGAGCGATGGTGCGCCGCTCAGCGCAGCTCGGGCTCGCGCTGGCGCTGCTCGCCTCGGGCTGCCAGGGCTCGACGCCGCCGCCCGCCGTGCGGACCTCGGGCTGCCCCCGCTGCGGCGGGGTCACGCAGGCCGGCGCGCTGCCGCGGGGTGACATCGACGAGTGCTCGGGCGTTGTCGCCGGCGGTGCGCACCCGGACGTACTTTACCTCCACAACGACGCCGGCGACGGCCCTCGCTTCTTCGCGATAGGGCTCGGCGGCGCGCTGCGGGAAGAGATCGAGGTGGCGGGCGTGGAGGCGATCGACTGGGAGGACGTCGCGCGCGGGCCGTGCGGCGCGGGCGAGGGCAGCTGCCTGTTCTTCGGGGACATCGGCGACAACGACCGCGAGCGCGACGGCTATGCGATCTACGAGGTGAGGGAGCCGGAGGCGCTCGGGGGAGCGTCGCGCGCGCTGACCGCGGAGGTGATCCCGCTCCAGTACCCCGACGGGAGCAACAACTCGGAGACACTGCTGGTCCACCCGGTCACCGGGGCGATCACCTTGGTGACGAAGGTGAAGGACGACGAGGCCGCGGACGTCTACGAGCTCGCGGCGAGGCCCGGCGCCGGCGTGCGGGCGACGCTCGTCAAGGCGGGCGCGATCCAGCCGCCCGCGGGGAGCCCGCGCTTCACCGGGGGCGACGTGCGCGCGGACGGCGCGGGCGTGCTGCTCCGGACCTCCACGCACGTCTTCTTCTATCCCATGACACCGGACCAGACCGTGGCGCAGGCGCTGGCCGGTATGCCCTGCGACATGCCGGTGGCCGACGAGGAGCAGGGGGAGGCGGTCGCGTGGCTGCCGGGCGGATGGAACTACGTGACGATCGGCGAAGGGGAGGAGGCGCCGATCCACCGCGTCTCCTGCGAGGCGCCCTGAGCGGCGTCGCCTTCGCGCGCGCGCCCGGCCCGGGCCGCTGCGTCTGACGGGCCGGGTCGCGCGGCGGGGCGCCTCAGTCGCCGCGCGCCGCGTCGTCGAGGAGGCGCTCCATGCGAGCGCGCATGCCCGACAGATCGCGCTTGAGGACCTCGAGGTCCGCCCTCCAGTCGATGACCAGGGGCCCGTGCGGGTCCTCCTCGACGGAGGGGCGAATGCGCTCGGCGTAGCGGTCCACCTGCGCCTCGAGCCGCCCTTCGCTGAACGGGCCCTCGAGCATGTCCCGGACCGCGCTCCGGTAGCCCTCCAGATCCTGGTTCAGGGCGCTGAACAGCACGTCGCAGCCCGGCGCGTAAACCTCCTCCGTACCGCGATAGATCGGGTATTTCGCGGTGCAGCCCTCCGGCGTCTCCGTCCAGTGCGGCACCTCGCCGAAGTACTCGAAGCTCCCCATGCTCAGCGTGTTGTCGAGATCCCACGGGATGAGGCGGAACGTGCCCGACGTGGGCTCTTCGTAGAAGAAGAAGTTGTGGTTGGCGCTGGAGCCGTCCTCGTCGACATAGAAGGTCGTGACCCCGTCCCAGTTCAGGATCGCGTCGTCGACGGCTCGGCCGTGTCGCCGTGGCCGGCGCGGAGAGGCGCAGCCCGGCGAGCTGCGCGGCGGTCGCGCGCCGGCTCGCCAGGCGGCGAGCAGCGATATCCCGGGTGGGGCGATGAGCCCCTCTGTGCCCCACAGGAGCGGGTGATCGACCCGGCCTGTCTGCCAGCAAACGCGGGCGCGCATGGTCAGGCTCGTGCCCTCGTGATAACAACACGCCATGATTGCGTTCTACACGCCATGGCGTGCGAGCATGGTTTTCTTGAGCCTTTTGCTCCTCGGCTGCGGCGACAGCGATGACGACGGGAAGAGCAGCGGCAGCGCCGGCTCCGCGAGCACGAGCTCCGGCGCCGGCGGGGGAGGGGGGAGCGGGGGTGAAGGCGGCAGCGGAGGTGGCCCGGCGGAGCTCGACCCGCGCATCGAGGCGTGCCTGCGGATCAACGCCTGTGACGCGGACGGCGGGACGCCGCTCGGGATCCAGGCCTGCCTCGGCCACGAGCTCGACCAGCGATGGGCGTGGGCGACCACCGGGCCGAGGCGCCTCGGCCTCGCAGCCATGGAGTGCAAGCTCGCGGCGGTCGACTGCGCCGGCGTCCGCGCGTGTACGCCGGCGGTCGAGGCGTTCGTCGAGACATGCAGTGAGAAGGCCGGCGCCGACCTGTGCGAGGGCGATACATGGGTGTTTTGCGACGAGCTGGGCGCGCCGCTCGCCGCGATGGACTGCGCGGCCGCCGGGCTCTCCTGCTCCTCCGACTTCGTCGCCGGGTGCGGCGCCGAGCCGTGCGACTACGCCACCACGTCCCCTTCGTGCGACCCCGCGGACAGCGACGTGCTCATCGAGTGCAGCGCCGCCGGCGTCCTGACTCGGGTCCACTGTCCGAGCCAGTACAACCTGGTGCTGGTGAACGGCACCGAAGGGGAGGATGTCTTCACGATCGCCGGGGAGACCTGCGGCTTCGACGAGCAGCGCGGCGCCTTCGGCTGCGTGGGCACGGGCGAGGCGTGCAGCTTCTTTTCCCAGCAGTGCGACGGCGCTGTCCTGGAGACGTGCGCAGGCGGCAAGCTGAGCCGCCGCGACTGCGCCGCGGAGGAGCCGGACGGCCAGGGCTGCGGCTTCATCCAGAGCGGGCAGTTCGCCGGCGCGGCCTCTTGCGGGCTCGTCGGCGGCGCGTGTGACCTCGGCGACGACGAGGCGTGCGACGGCGCGGTCCTCCGTTTCTGCGACCGAGGGACGCCCGCAGAGCTGGATTGCCGGGCCGCGGGCTACACCGGCTGCGCCGCGGCCGAGCAGGGCGGGCGCACCGTCGCTCACTGCACGCCGTGATCACGCCCGCAGATCTCTCCGGAGATCGCGCTCGGCGAGGAGGCCCGTGCTCGGGCCGCCTACTCCTCGCGCGCGAAGGCCTTTCTCGGCCGTGAGGTAGTGTCGACCCATTCACACGCTGTCCGGAGCGCGAGGGGGCAGTGTGGTCCCCTACCTGCTCCATGACGCTGTCTTGCCCACGTGCTGCGCACGCATCGCTGACCCGATCGCGCTCGGATTTCATGAGGAGCGACGGGAGCCCTGTGCCATGGTGCCTGCCTCGCCTTCCGTGAAAACGGAGCAATCTTGACAGCGGAGCGGCCCTTTGCGCTCCCTGGCCCCGCTCGCCCCGCTCACGGAAGGCCGCCCGGAAAGAACCGCATGCTCAAGGTGCCCGACCTCCTCGCCGTCCTCCAGCAGATCGTGCGACGGGCCATGGATATCCCTCCTCGCGCGCCGCGCGGCAGCCTGCTCCTCCGCGAGGGGCGCGGCTTCGTGGTCCGGGCGCTGATCGGGTTTGACGTGCTGCGTGAACATGCGCTGTACGTGCCGGCTGCTGCGGCGCTCGCCGGCGGCGGCGCCGCGCTCGCCCCGGAGGCGGCGCCTGACGCGGCGCGCGGGGGTTGCGTCGTCGACGCGCACGCATGGTACCGGACGTACCTGCCTGGTCCCCTCGCGACCGAAGACGCGATTCCCGAGGGCGCAGGCGTGCTGGTCGCGCCCATCCAGATGTGCGGAGAGCCAGTTGGCTACCTCGCCATCGAGCAGCCGACCCTGGAGCCGCCGGACGCGGAGCGCCGCGCCATGATCGAGATCATCGCGGACGCCGCCGGAGACGCGCTGGAGCGCAACAGGCTCTATGACGACAAGGCGAGATCAGCGCAGGAGATCCGCCTGTTCGAGAAGCTGCTGAACGCGGTGGGCACGACGGTCGAGCTGCACGATCTCATCGAGACCATCGCCCACGGCATCAAGAGCGTGCAGCTCGAGCCGGACTGGAAGGAGGTGGAGCTCTGGGTGCTCGACGAAGGCAGCCTGGAGGACAGCCCCACGCCGGACCGGGGCGACCTCCGCGCCCGCGTGTACCGGGCCCCGTCGTCGGAGCCGACGACCTACTGGCAGAACATCCGCGCCGGCGCCGCCAGCGCCGGGCGCCCGCTGGGCGTCGCCGTGGACTTCCGGACCGGGCACGGCGGCGACGGTGAGGGCTCCCAGCGCGCCCTGCTCGACGAGGCGATCGGCCGGCGGATGTCCGGCATCCTCATCGCGCCGACCAACCCCGAGAGCGCGGAGGAGGCGTTTCGACAGGCCGCGGATGCGGACATCCCGGTCGTCGTGATCGACACGCCGCCGATCGCGGGCAGCCGGGCGCCGCTCTACGTCGGGACGGACAACGTGGCGTCGGGCAGGCTCGCGGCCGAGATGATGATGCGGCTGCTCCCGGGCGGCGGCGCGGTAGCGGCCCTCGGCGCCGTGGACCTCGCGCGGAGCGTCCGCGAGCGCGTCGACGGCTTCCGCGCGGCGACCCTCGGGTCGAGCCTCACGGTGCTGCCGACGATCGGGTGCGACTGGGATCTCGCGAACGGGACGAGGCTCGCCACGGCCGCGCTCACGGAGCGGCCCGATATCGTCGGTGCCTTCGGGGCCGCCGCGGACAACGGGCCTTCCTGGGGCTTCTCCGCGAGGGCCGCCGGCAAGGGCGGCGATCTCAAGGTCGTCGGGTTCGACCTCATCGCCAGCACCGTTGCCTTGCTCCGGCAGGGCGCGATCCACGCGACGATCGTGCAGCGCGAGTACGACATGGGCTTCCGCGGCGTCGAGGTGCTCCACCGGATGATCACCCAGGGCATCGCGCCGACCCGCGCCGAGCTGCCGCCCTCGCGCGTCCTCCACACGGGCGTCGATTGCGTCACCCTCGAGCGGACGCCGTGGTCCACGGCGCTGAGCGACTACCTCACGCGCGACGCGGCCCGCCGCGTCGCGAACGAGCGGGGCGATCGGGGCCCCTCCGCCGCCCACCCGGCCGAGATCATGCTGATCGGGTTCCCGCCCCCCTCGCGCACCTTCATCGAGGACCAGGTCTCGATCCCGGCGCGCTCGCTCGTGGGCCGCGCGCTCACGGCGGGCAGCCCGCTCGTGATCGACCCGGACGAGGGCGACGCGCGCGCTGACGCCGCCCTTTCCGCGGCCCACGCCGGCGCGCGCACGCTGGTCGCCCTGCCCTTGCAGGCCCGCGGCAGCGTCCTCGGCGCCCTCGTCCTGAGCAGCGAGCTCCGCGCGGCGTGCGGGCAGGACGCCGTGTCGTTCCTGCTCCGCGTCGCCGGCACGGTGGCGGTCGGCGTCGAGAACGCCCGGCTCTTCCGCCGGATCTCCGAGCGGAGCGCGGCGCTCGAGCGCGCCAACCGGCAGCAGGCGGCGCTGCTCCAGACGATCCGCGAGCTCTCGAGCCCCGTCGTGCCGGTCGCGGAGGGCATCCTGGTGATGCCCGTGATCGGCGTCATGGACGCCGAGCGCTCCGGCCACTTCATCGAGTCGATGCTCCGGGAGATCGACGCGCAGCGGGCGCAGATCGTGCTGATCGACGTCACCGGGATGGCGGTCGGGGACGCGGCGGCGGCGTCCCAGCTCGTCCAGGCGGCGCGGGCGGCCGCGCTGCTCGGCGCCGAGGCGGTGCTCGTCGGCATGAGGCCGGGCGCCGCGCAGACGATGGTCGAGCAAGGCCTGGACGTCGGCTCGATGGTGACGCGCAGCAACCTGGCGCAAGGCTTCAAGTACGCGCTCGCCAGGACGCGCGGCCGCACGGCGAAGCGCGGCTGATCGCGGCCGCGCTACCCCGCCCCGCTGGGGATGTGTCCGCGAGGCGGCGACGTGGTGCGCGCGAGGCGCACCGGGGGCCATGTCGGGATCGAGCGGAGATGGAGGAGGTCGAGAGCTGGTGTCCGAGCCCGGACGGCGACATGGCAGTCGAGGAGGCGAGGAGGCGGGGAGGCGCGCGCCGGTCGACGCTCGGCGCTGACCGCCTTCGGTCCACCGCTGCTGTCACTCCCCGTCGGGGGAGGGGGCGTGCACCGGAGTCGGGCTCTCGATCCGAGGCCGGTAGATGTGCAGGCTCAGATCGGGCCGGTGGTCCCTATCGAACGGCGGCAGCGCCTCGGCCTTGCCGCTCGCGGCGGAGCGCTGGATGGCCTGCATCACGCGGATGTCCGCGAGGCCCTCGACGCCGGACGGCTCGGGCTCCGTGTCCTCCAGGATGCAGCGCGAGAAGTAGACCAGCTGGGCGGCGAACTGGTCGCGGTCCTCGAAGGTCTGCTCCTGGGTCTTGTCGCCGATCGTGAGATGATGCCTGATCGGACCCGCGTAGAAATAGGCCTGCTCGACGCGGAGATCGCCCTTGGTGCCCGTGACGCGGTACGACGCCACGAGCGCGAGCCCCTGGCTCACCGTGAACGTGGCGACGGCGCCGCTCGGAAAGCGCAGCGTGGCCGTGGTGGTCTCGTCCACGCCCTGGGCGCGCCCTTCGTGGAGCCGCTGGGTGGCGCCGACCACCTCGATCGGCTCTTCCCGGAAGAGGTAGCGGGCGGCGTTGATGCAGTAGCAGCCGAGATCGAAGAGCGCCCCTCCGCCGAGCTCCTTCTTCGTGCGGATGTCGCCGGGGGGCACGGTGTGCGAGAACGACGAGGTGAATGCCCGGACCTGACCGAGCTTGCCAGAGCGGACGAGCTCGATCGCCCTGAGGTTCGCCTCCTCGAAGTGGAGCCGGTAGGCGGCCATCAGCTTCACGCCGGCGAGCTGGGTGGCCTCGATCATCGCCGCGCAGTCCTCCTCCGTCATGGCGAGCGGCTTTTCGCACAGCACGTGGGCGCCCGCGCGCGCGGCGCGCTCGGTGAACTCGCGGTGCATGGAGTTGGGAAGCGCGATGAACACGGCGTCGACCCGCGCGCGGTTCAGGACGGCCTCGAGATCGGCGTAGCCGCCTCGCTCCGCGACGCCGTAACGCTCGCCGAGCGCGTCGAGCTTCTCGCGGCTGCCCGAGACGAGGGCGACGAGCTCCGAGTTGTCGGCGGCGTTCGCGAACGCCGGGAGGATCGCGACCTGCGCGATGTTGCCGAGGCCGACGACGGCGTAGCGGATCTTCCTGCTCTCGTGTTCCATGGCTCCGGGCATACCGTGGGGGAGCGGCGGAAGCCAGGGTGGGGAGGGGGGCGTGGCTCCGGGATCCGCTGCCGTCATCGCCCGATCCAAAACCTCGCCAATCCGGGCGAAAGCCTCGACCTGCAGCGGTCGCGGCGTCGGCGCTAGGAATCGGGGATGGCGAACGAGACCGACGACCCGCTGCTCACCCGGCGCGCGTGGCGCCAGGCAAGCGCGGTCTTCGCCACGCTCACCGTGGAGCTGGCGAAGAGCGGTTTGCTCACTTGACGTGACGGCATGACATTCGCCTGGGAGACGCAAAACGATGGCAAACATCGTCGATGACATGACGAGGAGACTGCTGAGCGACGCGGGCATGAGCGCAGGGATGCGCGTGCTCGACGTCGGCTGTGGCCGCGGAGACGTCTCGCTGATGATCTCGCAGCTGGTGGGGGAACAGGGGCAGGTCCTGGGCCTGGACCGAGACGTGAGTCCGCTCGCGGCTGCGCGAGAGCGGGCACGCGAGCTCGGCGTCTCCAATGTCACCTTCGCGGAGGGTGATCTCGGGGAACCCTTGCCCGAGCACGGCCTGTTCGACGCTGCCGTCGGGAGGCGGGTGCTCATGTATCAGCGCGACGCCGTCGTCGCCCTCCGTGGGCTCGCCCGCGCCGTACGGCCCGGTGGGCTGGTGGTGTTTCAGGAGCACGACGCGTCGATGGGGCCGGTGTCCACGAAGCCGCTGCCGCTTCACGAGCGCGTGCGCGCGTGGATCTGGCGCACTGTCGAGCGCGAGGGGGCCAACATCCACATGGGCTTCGACCTCGCGCCGGTCCTCGAGGGGGCCGGGCTCCTCGTGGAGCACGTCCGCGCCGAGGCGATCGTGCAGACGCCAAGGACGCTCTACCGCACCGGGCTCATCGTCCGCGCGATGCTCCCTCGCATCGTGCAGCAGGGCGTGGCCTCCGCAGAGGAGATCGATGTCGACACCCTTGAACAGCGCCTGGCGGAGGAGCTCCAGAAGGCGAACGCGACGTATGTCGGCGAGATGGTCTTCGGCGCGTGGGCGCGAAAGCCAGCGTAGCCTGGCGCGCGCCTCGCCGGAGGCGGTGCGCAGGTCGAGCAGCAGCGCGCCCGAGGAGCGCGCCTCCGCGGCCTCCGCCAGCGCCTTCTCCAGGCACCGATCGCACTGGCTCGTGGGGATGAAGTCGGGCGGCCATTGCTCCGGCGGAAGCGGGGCGATGTGGGGCCGCCTTGAAGAACAAGCACCTCGGCGGCGAGCTGCCGCTGCGCGTCTGGAGCGCGAGCTCGGCGGGCGGGCGCTTCTGTCCTCCGCGTCTCCGTCCGCTCCGGAATGTGGATTCCCGTCGGGAACAGGGGTTCGCGTCGCCGTCTTGCTCGAGGTCGCGCTCCCTCCGGCTACCGGATCGCTTGGTGTGGGCCGGAGGGAACGTGCTCGGCGGGCTCCGGGAGAGCACAGGACGGGCGGTCGGTTTCCCTGCGGGCGCGGCAGATACGCCGCACGGGAGCTCGCCGGGCGCATGGGGTAGGGTGTTAACCGGCGAGCTCACGCGCGTCGGGAACAGCAGCGGAGTAAGTCGCGCGGGCTTACACTCGGGTAATGTCTACCCTGACGATGAGCAGCAAAGGCCAGCTGACGGTCCCCCGCGCGCTTCGTGAGAAGCTCAAGCTCAGGCCGGGCTGCCAGGTCGATGTTCGTGTCGACGACGAGGGGAGGCTGATCCTGACGCCGATCCTGTACGAACCCGAGGACTTCCTCGCGCGGCGCCCCCCCAGGCCCGCCCGCGCCGCATCCCTCGACGAGATGGAGGCCGGCATACGGAAGGGGGCTGCTCGTGGTCGCCTTTGACACCAACGTCGTCGTGCGGCTCCTCCTTCGCGACAACGCCGCGCAGGCGAAGGAGGCCGAGCAAGCCTTTCTCCGCCACGCCCGCGGGGATGGGGTCTTCCTGCCGCTCGTCGTGCTCGTCGAGACGGTCTGGGTTCTCGCGTACACGTACGAGCTGGATCGGAAGGCGATCCACGAGCACCTGCTCTCTCTGGTCCGGACCCGCGGCGTCGTGGTCGACGAAGCGGACCTCGTCCAGGACGCGCTGGACGCGTACGCGAAGGGGTCCGCAGATTTCGCTGATTACGTGATTCTCGCTGCCACGCGCCGGGAAGGATGCCGGGCGCTCTGCATCATCTCGGCGGTGGCGCTCGTGTTGTCGCCGCGCCTGAACGGCCCGGGCTTCGTTGCGGCCTCCTTGAACGGCTTCCTCCACGCGGCGTCGAAGGAGATCGCGTTGACGAGCACGAGCTGCGTATCCGGGCTCACGTCACCGGCCAAGAGCTCCCGGCTCTTGCCGTCGGTCTGGTTCGAGCCGCACCCCACCAGAATGGACACAAGCATGGCCATCAAGCCCATTGTCGTTCGCATGCCGCTGGCCCTGTGCAGGCTGTATGCCAGAGAGCCTCCACATGGAAATGAGTATTTACCAAGGAGCACTGCCACGCGGAGCTGCGGAGTCAGCAACAAACAAATTGTGCCACGATGAGCCGAATTGGACCGCCCCCCGCGCGGCGCGTGAGGACACGGCGCACCGTGCACGATGGCAGAGGAATGTCCGGATATCGAGTGTCCGAGTCGGGAGTTCTCCAGCCAGGGTTGCCATGCCGGCAAGTGCGCCACCGAGGAGGACCTTTGCGAGCGAGCGCGCCCCACGAGCCCGGCGGGCGGGACGCCTCCCTGCGCGATAAGACGCCGGAATGCCTCTGGCGAGCACAGCCCGCCACTCGGGGCTCCGTTTCTCTTTCCTTTCCTGCGGCGCTGGCCCGGTCGAGGTGAGGCAGGCGCCCTGGCCGCCGTTGCGCGCCCCGCGCGGGTGCTAGGGTGGCGCTCATGTCGAACGTGCTCCGAGCGACGCTCCTGAGCCTCTTCGGCAGCCTCGCCCTCGGCTGTGCCTCTCCGGGCCCGCCCTCCGCGACGGCTCCGGGCCCGCCCCCCGCGACGGCGACGCCCTGGACGCCCGCAGATCTCTTGATCAAGGCCGGCGTCGTCCGGACCATGGACCCCGGGAAGCCGCGCGCCGAGGCGGTCGCCGTGCGCGGCGAGCGGATCGTCTTTGTGGGCAGCGCGGCCGACGCGAAGGCCTTCGTCGGGCCGGGGACGCGCGTCGTGGAGCTGCCGGGGCGCGCGGTCGTGCCCGGGCTCGTCGACGGGCATGGCCATCTCTACGGGCTCGGGGTCGCGCTGGAGACGCTGAGCGTGCGCGGCACGAAGAGCGCCGAGGCGGCGGCGGCGGTCGTGGCCGAGGCGGCGAAGGCCCGCCCGAGGGGCGAGTGGATCACCGGGCGCGGCTGGGACCAGAACCTCTGGCCGGGCGCCGCGTTCCCTGCGCACGCCCCGCTCGACGCGGCGGCGCCGGAGCATCCGGTGGCGTTGCGCCGCGTCGACGGGCATGCGCTCTGGGCGAACGCGGCGGCGATGCGCGCGGCCGGGGTCGGCAGAGGCACGCAGGATCCGCCGGGCGGGCGCATCCTGCGTGACGCGTCGGGCGAGCCGACGGGTGTCTTCGTCGACAACGCGATGGGCCTCGTCGAGGCCAAGATCCCGGCCGATCCGCCCGCCGTGCGCGAGCGGCGCATCCTGCGCGCGGCCGAGGAGGCGCTCTCGTCCGGGCTCACGGGCGTGCACGAGATGGGCATCGACGACGAGACAGTGGCGGTCTACCGCGCGCTCGCCGCCGCCGGGCGGCTGCCGATCCGCGTCCACGCGTACCTCGCGGGCGAGGGCAGGCTCGAGGGGCTGAGCGGGCGCGCGCCCGACGTGGACGCCACGGGCACGGCGATGTTCGTGCTGCGCGGGGTCAAGCTCTTCGCCGACGGCGCGCTCGGCTCGCGCGGCGCGGCGCTCCTCGAGCCGTACGCGGACGAGCCCGCGACGAGCGGGCTGCTGCTGATGGATCGCGAGGCGCTCGCGCGCGCGGCGCGGCTCGTCGCGGACGCGGGCTTCCAGCTCGCGGTGCACGCGATCGGCGACCGCGCCAACCGCGCCGTGCTCGACGCGTTCGAGGCGCTCGGCCCGGGGCGGGCGGCGGCGCTGCGGTTCCGGGTGGAGCACGCGCAGATCCTCTCGCCCGACGATCTGCCGCGCTTCTCGGCGCTCGGCGTGATCGCCTCGATGCAGCCGGCGCACGCGACGAGCGACATGCTGTGGGCGCCCGCGCGGCTCGGCGCCCATCGCCTGAAGGGCGCGTACGCCTGGCGGTCGCTGCGCTCGTCGGGCGCACGCCTCGTGTTCGGCTCGGATTTCCCGGTGGAGGAGGCCTCACCGCTGCTCGGCATCCACGCGGCAGTGACCCGGCAGGACCCCTCGGGCCAGCCGCCGGGCGGGTGGATGCCCGCGGAGCGGCTCGACCTCGACGAGGCGCTCCTGGCCTTCACCGCGGCGCCCGCTTACGCGGCCTGGGCCGACGGCCAGAGGGGCCGGATCGCGCCTGGCTACGTGGCCGATCTGACGGTCGTCGGCCGCGATCTCTCGCCAGATCGCTCGCTCGTCGACACGCCGATCGAGATGGTGGTCGTGGGCGGCCGCGTGGCGCGCGGGCCGTCGCCGCGGTGAGCGGCGTTCGCGCTGCGCCCGGCGGTTCGTCCAGACCGCCATGAGATGTCACGGCCGACACAGACGAAAGGAGGAATGAGCGCATGCTTGCACGCTACCAGATCGTTCGCGGGCGCCGTCCGGAGGGCGATCCACTGCCGGAAGGCAAGCGGTACGACACGCGCAAACACACGCAACACGTCCTGAGGCCCACTCGAGAGATGGTCGAAGGGTTCCTGTCCGACCCCTCGCAAGCGGGCTTCGAGCGGTTTCGCGCCGCCTACATCGCGGTGCTCGATGAGCGGTTTGCGGAGCAAGCGGGGCGCTTCGAGGCGCTGGCGCAGGAGGCCCGGCAAGGCGACGTCTTCCTTGGCTGCAACTGCCCCACGGCTCGCCAACCCGACGTTCGGCGCTGCCACACGTGGCTGGCTCTGGAGTACTTCGCCCGCAAGTACCCGGACCTGGACGTGAGGTTCGGTGCGCGGTGAGAGGTGCTCGGGCGTGCCGATGGCGATCGAGGCGGCCCGGGCATCGCGCCGGCGCCGGGTGCGGCGCGAGACCCGCGATTCAGCGCCGCAGCCGTGAGCAACAGTCGTCCGCCTCGGGAGCGGCGAGCGCCGGCCGCGCGCCGCTCGAATCGGACAGATCCTCCTGCTCGTCGGGGTAGCGGATGCGCTCGTCGCCGGCCTTGGCGCCCAGCCCGGCGCTGCGCCCCTTGGGCTCTTCCCATTCCTCCTGGCGCCCGAGCGCGGTGAGATCGAGGAAATAGTACGAGCCGCCCGTCGACTCCGTGCCGCGCCCGTAGGTCGAGTAGGTGTGGTACACGCGCTCGCCGTCGCGCAGGAAGCAGCTCAGCCCGTGCAGGTCGAAAGGCTGCTTGCCGCTCTGCAGATAGTACGCGGATCCCGCCTGCTCGTGCTCGGCGGGCGTACGGTAGTTGTACTCCACTGGAGTGACCGACTCGTCCAGCGTGACGTGGTAGTCGTGGTTGAAGCGGCTGCCCTCCGACGAGTACCAGGGCACGGGCCAGCCCATGCGCGCCTTGAACGGCGCGATCTTCTCCCAGGGGGCGCGCGAGATGAAAGCGAACGTGGTGCCGACGCCGTGCCAGTGCCGCAGGTGGCCCTTCGAGATCTGATCGGCGAAGCCCGAGCAGCTCGGGCAGCCATCATCGGAAATGGGCCTCGCCCGGTGCGGGCGCTGGCGCGGGACGGGTTCGGAAGGTGGACTGCTGTAGCACCGCTGGAGCGAGGCCATTTTGGTGAAAATCCAGGCTAGCTCGCCGCGCCCGATCTGGGCTAGGGTGCGCGGCATGGAGCTCGCCTGCGAGCCGGCCCTACCCGTATCCGGGTATTTGTCGTGCTCGCGCTGAGGGCGCCACCCAGCGACCTGGGCCCGTGACAGCGGCCCATGGAGTCTCGACCATGAACGATATCTACAACAACCGAAGCGCGAGGCGCCGTCCGGGCCCTCGCTCCTGGCCCGGCGCCCATCCCGCTTCGCGGCGACCCGCGGGCCTCGGGCCTCGAATCGCCCGAGCTTTGCTCGTGGGCCTGAGCCTTGGCTCGGCGGCCTGCGGCGGCGTCACCGCGTTCGAAGGGGGAAGGGCGTTCGCCATCGTGGGCCAGCCGCCCCCGCCGCCCCCGCCGCCCCCGCCGCCCGAGAAGAAGCGCGTGGAGGTGACGGAGAAACAGATCGTCATCAACGAGAAGATCCAGTTCGAGCACGACAAGGCGGCGATCCGGGTGGAGTCGCACAGCCTGCTGAACGAGGTCGTCGACACGATCAAGAAGCACCCGCACATCAAGAAGATCGCCATCGAGGGGCACGCGAGCGCCGATGGCGCGGACGACCACAACCTCAAGCTCTCGGATCGCCGCGCGAAGGCCGTGATGGAGTACCTCGTCCAGCACGGGATCGCGCGGGGCATGCTCACCGCCAAGGGCTTCGGCGAGACCAAGCCCATCGCGGACAACGAGTCGGAGGAGGGGCGTGAGAAGAACCGCCGAGTCGAGTTCAACATCGTCGAGCAGGACACCGCGAAGGCCGCGGAGAAGGGGCAGTAGATGCTGGTCCTGGGTCGATCCACGAACGCTGCTCCCGGCAAGGAGGCGCGCATGAAGAAATGGCTCTTCGGTATTGTCCTGGTGGCCTCGTCGAGCGCGTCCGCGGGGTGCTCCTTCGCCCTGCGCAGCCCGGAGATGTACCGGGACGACACGACCGCGCTGCTCTCGACGAGAGAGGAGCAGATCCGGTCGTGCTACGACGCGGAGCTCGCCCGGAATCCCCGCGCCGAGGGCAAGGTCACCATCAGCTTCCTCGTGCTCGAGGACACCGGCCGCCTCACGGACATCGTCGTCGACGAGGAGGGCACCACCGCCTCGAAGGAGGTGACGAGCTGCGTCGTGGAGTCGATCGATGGGCTCGTCCTGACACCGGCGGATCAGAACAAGGGCAAGGGGAAGTTCGTCTGGGAGTTCGCGCCCCGGACCCCGAAGGCGTAGCCGCGGCGGTCCAGGGACGGGTGGGGGAATTCCCCCACCCAGCTGGATCGAGGGAGCCGACTGGGCGCCCTGAGGCGCCAGGCTCTCTCGGGTCTTCCTGGCAGGGGGAGCTCCCTGCCGGTGCGCTGTCCGACCTTCGCTGTCAGTGCGCTGTCGGGTCGTTGATGCGCCCTGCGAAGAGGAGCGCCCCCGTCGGTACGTCGCGGATGAAGAAGAAGAACGGGTGATCGAGGACGATCGGCGCCTCGGCAGGCAAGCTTCCCCCGCTCCCGGTGCTCATGACGACCGCCGTCGCGGCCGCTGCCTCCGTGCCTGCCTCATCCACGTCGATGAACGCCTTGTGAATGACGTCCTCGATCTGGATATCTCCGCCCGACAGGATGCCTGAGAAGTCGGCGCCGGGTCCGAAGGCGACCTCCATGCCGAGCCCCGCGAGCGCTTGCCGGAGGGTGGCCGACGGGCGGGACGACCTCACGAGCGGACGGGTCGGCGCTCAGTCATGGTCGCAGTAACCGCAGTCGGTGAAGTAGTAGCGAAGCCGGTTCACCGACGCGCCGGTCACGTCCACCCTGATCGTGCCCATGTCGACGCAATCGGTGGGATAGGTGTAGTCCTTGCTCGCGTAAGGGAACCGCAAGTGCCATGTGTCGCTCAGCGTCGATGCACCACCCGACGTGAGCTGGTTCCAGACGATGCCACCACGGCGAGGGTGGACCAGAACGCGCTGAACCCCACCGACAGCAGCCCCTGGGCCAGCGTCGCGCGGCGCAGGGCGCCGTGGCGCCTCCACAGGTCGGCCAGCGAGCCGAGCAGCGCGGCGTAGCTCAGCTGCGTTGTCGGCTTGAAGCGCGGCAGGCTGCGCCACATCGCCGCGCCGAGCAGCGCGATGCTGGCCGCGGCGGCGATGAACACCGTGCGCCAGCCGAGGTGCTCCGCCACGAAGCCGCTGACCACGCGGGACAGCAGGATGCCCAGCAGCAGGCCGGTCATGACGGTGCCGACCACCTTCCCGCGGTTCGCCTCGGGGGCCAGCGTCGCGGCGGCGGGCACGATGTCCTGCGCCAGGGTCGCGGCCAGGCCGGTGACAAGGCTGGCGACCAGCAGCGTGCCGATCCCGTGAGCGGCCGCCGAGCAGCAGCGCGGCCGCCAGCACGGCAGCCTTGGCCAGGATGATGCGCCGCCGGTCGTACCGGTCACCGAGCGGCGCAAGCAGCAGGATGCCCAGCGCATAGCCCAGCTGGGTCAGCGTGGGCACGAGGCCGAGCGCGCTGTCGGAAGCGCCCAGCTCGGCCCCCAGCACGCCGAGCATGGGCTGGCTGTAGTAGAGCGAGGCGACGGCCAGGCCCGCTCCGGTGGCCAGCAGCAGCACCAGCGCGCCGGGCAAGGGCGGCGCGGACACGGTGGGCAGCGACAGCGTGGCGGAGGTTGTATGCGTCGGCTGAATGGTGAGCATCGTGCAGCCAGTATGCGAGGCGCCGTTCCGGCCTTGTAGTAGCGTGGGACGCACGATGGTTATACGGTTGACGTATGACCGCGCCGCCCTCGCCTTCGCCCTCGTCGCTGGACCGCATCGCCTTGATGCAGACGTTCGTGAAGATCGTCGAGGCCGGCAGCCTGTCGGCAGCGGCGACCCTGCTGGGAACGACGCAGCCCACCGTGAGCCGTAGGCTGCAGGCGCTGGAGCGCTCGCTGGGGCTGCCGCTGCTGCAGCGCTCCACGCACACGATGAAGCTGACCGAGGACGGCGAACGCTGCTTCGAGCGGGCCAAGGCGCTGCTGGCCAGCCTGGAGGCGTTCGAGGCGGACATGCGAGGCGACCGCGACCAGCCCGACGGGACGCTGCGCGTTGTCGTGCCGCACGCCTTCGGCCAGCACCAGCTGGTCGGGCCCCTGGCCGACTACCTGCGTCGGTACCCGCGGGTCTCGGTCGAGTGGCTGCTGCGCGACGGGCAGCCGAACTTCATCGCCGACGGCGTCGACTGCGCGCTCCTTGTCGGCGCCGTGGCCGATCCGGCCGTGGTGGCGATCCGCCTGGCCGAGGTGCCGCGCATCGTGGCCGCCGCGCCCTCGGTGCTGGGCGGGGCCGCGCCGCCGGCCCACCCCTCGGACCTGGCCGGCATGCCCTGGCTGGCGTTGCGCACGTACTACCGCGATACGATCGCGCTGACCCATGCGTCGGGCGGTGAACGGATCGAGCTCGCGATCCGCCCGCGCATGAGCACCGACAGCCTGTATGCCCTGCGCAGCGCCGCGCTGATGGGCCTTGGCGTCTGCGTGTCCTCGTCCTGGCTGGTCGCGGACGACCTGGCGCAGCGGCGGCTGCTGCACCTCGCGCCGTCGTGGCAGGCGGATCCGCTGCCGGTCCACCTGGTCTATCCCCATGCCCGCTTCTATCCGGCCCGGCTGCGGCGCTTCATCGAGGCGATGCGGGATTCCGTGGCGGCGGTGGTCGACGGCGCGGCGGGACGGCGCGGGGGAACGCCCGGTGGCTAAAGGGTACATGCAGCCGCCGAACAATCCGCTGGCGAGCGGCAAGGCGTTGGACCGGGATCAACCTGGCTCCTCGGTATGGGCAATGGACGGATCGGCCGGGTGACGCGCGCGCCCAAGCGCTCCGCGAAGGGGCACAGCGAAGGCGACAGGACCCGCTTGCAGGCCGCAAGGGATGGTCTCGGCCGGCCGCAGCGAGCCGCGCGGCGCGGATCTCACGCCACCAAAGGTCTTGGCGTCTTGGCGGTTCGAAGTTCTGCGTTTTTCAGGCAGTTTCAACCCGTTTGCCGCTCTAGCCAGGTGCGGAGGGCGTCGGCGGGAGGAAGAGCGGGCGACGGGCGGAAGCGACGCCGCCCGAGATGTTGCGTTCCTCCGACGTGGAGCCCGCACGCTCCCGCATCGGTCTCCTTGACAAGGCGGGGTAACCGTCAGCTACGCTACCTTTCCACGATGCGTGGGGGCGGCACGACGGGGTGGGGTCGGAGTTCAAGGCGCTCCACGCTGAGGCGGCGGTCAGCGGTCAAGGGGGCTGATGACGCAGAGAGTGCGGGATTATGGAGATATGCCATGGCGGGCCGCGACTTATCGCGGGAATATGGAGACCGAGTGCTACGGCTCGCGGCTTACATGCCAAACTGCGTAGATATTTTGTGCATCACAGCTGATCGCGACGTTTGGCGGAGAGGAAGATGGAGAGGAGAGATTCACAGGGAGGCGGGGAGGCGGGGAGGCGAGAGCCGGGATCAGTCGTTCGAACCAGCTGTCTCAGCACCGGCTGCTTCGGGTTGGGTCGATGCCGGGCGGCTGGTGGTGCCGGAGTGGTCGTCTTCGATGCGAAACCGGGCGAGCCGGACAGCCTCCGCGCCGCGGCGTACCAGGCGGCGGATCCCGCGGCGGAGCACCGGCATGTTGAAGTTGACGAGCAGTCCGACGTCCAGGTGCGTCAGCTTCAGGTACGTGAGCACCTGAGCTTCATGGAATGGCAGCAGGTGATCGACGGCCTTGCGTTCCAGCACGAGCTTCTCGTCGACGACAACGTCGAGTCGATAACCACAGTCGAGCATGACTCCCTTGTAGATCACCGGCAGCGGCCTTTGTCTCGCGAAGCTCAATCCGGTGAGCGACAGTTCATGGCACAAGCATTGTTCGTAGGCGGACTCCAGAAGCCCGGGACCGAGGTGGCGATGCACCTCGATGCACGCTCCGAGGACCCGCTCGGACAGATCCCCCAATCTCCCTATCGCCGACTCTGTGTTCATGCCCGTATGTCGACGCGGGACCAGACCCATTTGCGCAGATTTGACGTCCCGGCACCCGCCCTACATACGAGCGAGCTGGAGGCAGCCGGCCCCGAGCGAGCTCGAACGATGGTCCCCATCTCTCGCCTCCCACCCTTGTCTGTACTCTCTCTCGCCTCCCCGCCTCCCCGCCTCCCTGTGTACTCTCTCTTTCTCCGTCTCCCGCCCAACAAGCCGCTGCTGCCGGCGGTGCTGCGCGCCGCGGCAGACCGGCAGGACGTTCGGTAGGCTGGCGTCGTCGCGACATGTTGAGGAAGAGATGAATATCTCCATTGTTGACGCATGGCGCACGCAGAAAGCTCGTGAGTTCTTCCGGAACGTTTGGCCAATGTATGTCCACGAGATCTCCGGCTTCGATACGAACTTCTACGCTCTGGACGAGACCGGTCGATGGCAACCGGACATCGTCGACGATTGGGTCTCAAGCGTGACGCCGCCCGGCAACCTGCGGACTCCGCAGTCGGAGCAGGACCCAATGCAGCCGTTCCAGCGAGCGCACGTTATTACAAGCGACAACCGACCGGTCGGGTTCGTATGTGTTGGCCTACGACCGTTCAGATACATGCCGGACGACGTCGATCTCAGCATCGCGGAGTTCTTCTTGATCCACGGGAGCCGTGGCACCGGCGCGGGCCGTCATGCGCTCCAGTTACTGCTCCATCGGTATCCAGGGCGGTGGCACCTCCGTGCCATACATGACAATACTCGGGCAGTCCGATTCTGGACCAAGACGCTGCCGCTCCTTGGCGTGCGAGATCTTGGAGCACGGCACGAGAACGGCGATGTAACATGGCGGTTCGTGGCAGATAGTTGAAGTGCGCTGAGCTGCCGAGCTATCGAATGAACCCGACGGCGCTTCGCGTCGCGGGTTATTTGGTTGTTGGGCAGACGCCGAGCGAAGATCACTCGATGATTCGTTGCCCAATGTTGCGATCAAGGAAGGAGTGAGCTGTGCACAGCGGATCATGTCTTTGCGGGGCTGTGAGTTTCAAGGTTACCGGCGCTCTGCCCCCGCCCGACGCCTGCCATTGCTCGCAGTGCCGCAAGCACTCGGGGCATTTCTTCGCGTCCACGGACGTCCCTCGCGCCGCGTTGACGATCCAGGGCGCCGACAATCTCACCTGGTTCCGCTCTTCCGAAAAGGCGCGACGAGGTTTCTGTTCTGTATGCGGCTCTTCACTCTTCTGGGACCCAGTCGACGAGGACAAACATGACTGGATCGGCATCGCCATGGGCGCATTCGATATGCCCACCGACACCAGGCTCAGGATTCACATACACGTGGCCGACAAGGGCGACTACTACGACATTGCGGACGGTTTGCCGCAAAACCAGCATTGATCATCCCCATCATCTGCCATGCGAGCTTGGTAAGTGTCTCGACGGTGTGCTTGCGAATGGTGTTGGCCTCAGCTGCCCAACCGGGGGCTCGCCGCTGCGGCGCACAGCGCTCGTCGACGGGCGGCCCGACGACCTCGTCGCGATGGCGTCCCGCGGACCGCGGCGCAGCGCACGCTCGGCCGACTCGCGGCGCAGGCGCCGACCCGCCGGGGCTCCTGGGCGCCGCGTCGCGGCCTCTGTCGCGCGCCCGCGATGCCTGCCCGCGATGGATGATAGAGTGGCGCGATGAGCCGCCGGGTCACCAGCGAAGGTACCGGGACCCTCCAGATCCACTTCGCCTTCGATCGCAGGCTGGTGGAGGTCGTGAAGTTGCTCCCCGCACGCCGCTGGAATCCCGAACAGAAAACCTGGTGGGTCCCGGAGGCGCACGTGGTCGCGGTGGTGGAGCGGCTGCACCCCGAGGGGTTCGCCTTCTGCGAGGTGACGCAGCGCCTCTACCGGGAACGCGGCGGCGCCCGCGCCCTCGACGCCCTCGTCCTCGAAGGGCGCATCACGCCGGTCCGCACCGCGGAGCCAGTCCGATCCGATGCTCCGCGCGACACCATGGACGCCCGGCCGAGGTCAGCAACTCCCGCCTCCGACCTCACTGTCTCGCAGCTCAACGGAAAGGTCCGCGCTGCGCTCGAGGCAGCGTTCCCGGCCTCGATCTGGCTGGTCGGCGAGGTCTGCGGGTACAACCGGGCCGCCCACAGGAGCACCGTCGGCTTCGAGCTCGTCGAGCGCGACGCTCATGGCAAGACGATCGCCGAGATCAAGGCGACCCTCTTCGAGCGCGCGCGCGGCGAGATCGAGCGGCGGCTCGCCGCGGCGGGCAATCCGTTCCAGCTCGAGGACGAGATCCAGATCCGCGTGCGCGGGCGCGTGGAGCTGTACGTCCCGTGGGGCTCGTACCGGTTCATGATCGAGGATCTCGACGTGGACTACACGCTCGGGGAGGCCGCCCGGCGGAGGGAGGAGATCCGGCGCCGGCTCGCCGAGGAAGGGCTCCTCGAGCAGAACCGCTCTCTGCCGTTCCCCGCGCTGCCCCTCCGCGTGGGCCTCGTGACAAGCCTGGGCTCGGACGCCTACAACGACGTGCTCGGCACCTTCAAGGAGTCAGGCTTCGCGTTCCGCGTCGTGGCGCACGGGGTGCGTGTCCAGGGAAGGCAGACGGAGCCATCGGTCCTCAACGCCCTCGACTGGTTCCGGGCACACGCAGCGGAGCTCGACGTGCTGCTGATCTGCCGCGGCGGCGGCTCGCGCACCGACCTTGCCTGGTTCGACTCGGAGCCGATCGCCCGGGCCGTCGCCACATTCCCGCTGCCCGTGGTGGTCGGGATCGGCCACGAGAGAGACATCTCCGCGCTCGACTTCGTGGGCTGGCGCGAAAAGACCCCGACGGCCGCTGCCGCATCCCTCGTCAAGCGGGTCTCGGAAGCAAGGGATGGGGTCGAATCGTCCCTCCTGAGCATCGTCGACCAGAGCCGGCGGGTCCTCCGGTCCGCCTCGTCGGACCTCACCCGCCGGGCGGCCCGGGTCCCGCGCACCGCGTCGCTGCTCATCGCGCGCCGAGCGGGCCAGCTCCAGGAAGCGGTCCGCCAGCTCCGCCAGGGAGCGAGACGCGATCTCGACGCCGCCTCGCACCACGTCGACGAGATGGCCTCGCTCCTCGGCCCGCGCTCCTCCCGGAGGCTCGCGCTCGAATCCGAGCGCGTCGAGTCGCGCGCGCGGCGCCTGCGCCTCCTCGACCCGCGGCGCGTGGTGGAGCGTGGATACGCGATCCTGCGCACGCAGGAGGGGACGGTGCTCACCGACGCGGCACGCGCACCCCGGGGGACGGCGCTCGTGGCCGAGCTGAAGCGGGGCGTGCTGCGGCTTCGCTCGGATGGGTCGGAGGAGACATAGGGCCATGGCAAAGCCGAAGCGCGCGACGAAGGATCTGGCCGACGGGGGCACGGCGAGGTCGCAGCGCGCCACGAAGGAGCTCTCCTATGGCGAGGCTTCGTCGCGCCTCGAGGAGATCTTGCAGGCCATCGAGGAAGGCCAGGTGGACATCGATGAGCTCTCCGCGCTCGTGAAGGAGGCCGCGGATCTGGTGACGCTCTGCCGCCAGAAGATCCACGCCGCGGAGGTCCAGGTGAAGACCATCACCGAGCAGCTCGAGCGCGAGGCCCCGGACACCTCAGACGAGGACGACGACGAAGACGACGAGGAGGAGGACGAGTAGACGGGCGCGGGGTAGCCCGCGATGGCTTCCGTGGTAACGTCGGGCGTCGCGACCCGCCGCGCTCCGCGCGGCGGCACGCCCGTGAATGGTTCGACCCTTGGGGCAGCGAGAGAGACGATGATCGAGATCGGGTATGCCACCAGCGCCGAGCAGATAGAGCAGGTCCGTGCGCTCTTTCTCGAGTACCAGGCCTCGCTCGACGTCGATCTGTGCTTCCAGGGCTTCGCCGGCGAGCTCGCTGGCCTGCCCGGATCCTACGCCCCGCCGTCGGGTCGACTCCTGCTCTGCACGGTCGAGCAGGTCCCGCGCGGCTGCGTCGCGCTACAGGCCATCACCTCCGAGGACTGCGAGATGAAGCGGCTGTATGTGCAGCCGGGCCAGCGCGGCCTCGGGCTCGGGCGGCGGCTAGTCGCTCGGGTGCTCGACGAGGCGCGCGCGATCGGGTACCGGCGTATCTACCTCGACACGCTCCCGTCGATGGCCCGTGCGGCGGCGATGTACGAGGCGCTCGGATTCAAGGACGTCCCTCCCTACAGGCACAACCCGGTCGCCGGCACCCGCTACATGGCCCTCGCCTTGTAACGGGCGAAAGCAGGCCAGAACGCCTCCGCCTCACTCGGCGGTGCAGTCGGGCGCCGAGCTCGGGTCGGCCACCCACGCCGCGAGGCGCGCGGTCCCGGCGTCGCCCCACGCGTCGTGAGCGAGCTGATTGAGCCGGCACCACTCATGACGTGTCTGCCGGATCGCGAGCGCCTTCGCCGCGAGGTGCTGCTCGACGCGATCGGTCAAGGAGGTCTTGTCCTTGCTGAGCTCGTCGTGGGTCATCGCCACCGGGGGCGGACAGTAGTTGCCTGGCTCGTAGTCGACCGTACCCGAGACGAGCCCATAGGCGGTCGCCCGCCGCTGGCGGACGGTCACGATCGCGTACTCCGGGTACGGCGCATCGTCGTCCCGAGCCACGGCCGTCCCCCTCGGCTTTTCGCCCTGCACGACGATGAAGCCCGTCGACGGCACCGCGGAGTACGGCGTGAGCGCGGGGAAGGCCGTGAGCGACTGGTCCACGAGGACGTCGCCGCCGAGCTCGACCCAGTTCGAGTGCGCGTAGAAGTCCTGCACCGTATGAAGCGAACGGGAAAAGGCCAGCATGGCCAGGGCATCTCCGTCCAGCAGCGCGATGCCAGGGCCCAGCGCCTTCACGGCCTCGGCTTGCTTCGCGGCGACGAAGGCGGCGCCTCCGCTGAAGTTGCAGTCGTCGAAGTGGGCAGCGTTGTTGAAGTAGTACTTGATGTCCGTGGACACGTTGCCGATCGTCAGGGCTTTGATCACTTCAGGCTTCAGGAACGACAGCGCGGTGCTGGTGATCTCTTCGTGGTTCGGCTCACCCGGCGCCGCCGAAAACGCATCGGCGCTCTCTTCCAGCGCCTCGGCTGTTCCAGCTTCGCCGGCGCAGCCGAGCGTCAGCGAGATACCCATCACTCCCAATACGAACGCAGCGTGTTGATGCATATCTTTCATGTCTTGCACAATTGCAAAGCGCGGTCCAGGCGTGCGAGCTGAGCGTTCGTTGACAGAACCGCGCGCAAGGAGCTTGCGTGAACGCGCTGGCGCCCGATGAGCGCACCTCATCACCCGCCATTCCCTTCCACGCGCGACCTGCACGCGTGCCCCACTGCGGCATTCCGCCACGCGCTTCCGGGAGAACGCATGTTGGCTCAGGCACCTTCCGGGCAGTCTGGCCGACGCTCCGGCGCCATGGCGAGGGAGATTCGCCCGGAACGAGGCGCGGTGACGTTGCGTACTCGCGCGCACCCGGGGAGTCGATGTCCGGTCCGGTGCTTCTTCAGGGCGGCGCGATGGTCACGTCGACGGGTCGATCGCCGCGAAACGTCAGCGGCGGCGGGCCGTGAACCGGACCATGAGCCCTTCAGGCTTCATCGTGAAGCCGAGCAGCTCCTTCACGGGCCGCCCTGGGTCGACCAGCGACACATCGAGATCGCGCGCGACCATGGCGCCCACCATGGTGCTCTCGAGCAGCGAGAGCGCGCGCCCGGGGCAGACGCGCGGGCCGCTGCCGAAGGAGAGCGCCGCGCGCGGGTCGTGCTTGCCGGCGCCCGCCGGCCGCGGGGTCAGCCATCGCTCGGGCAGGAAGGAGCTCGGGTCGTGGAAGCTCTCGTCCTTCAGGCCGACCTGCCGCGTGAGCAGGATCATCCGCGCCCCCGCGCCGAGCCGCACCGGGCCGATCACCGTGTCCGCGCAGGCCTCCATGAACAGGATCGGCGCGGCGGACCTCAGGCGGAGCGTCTCGTGCGCGACCCCCCCGATGTACCGCAGCCGCTGCGCGTGCTCCGGGGTCCCGGGCAGGTCCGCGTCGGCGAGCTCGGCGTCGGCCTCGGCCCGCATGCGCGCCTGTACGTCCGGGCGCAGGGCCATGAAGTGGAGCATCCAGGCCATCGTGTCGGCCGTCGTGTCCTCCCCGGCGAGCAGCACCGTGAGCACGTTGCCGAGCACCTCCTTGTCCGACAGCCGCGTCTTCGGGTCCTCCGCGTCGCGCGCCACGAGCATCGCCTCCAGCAGCGAGCGGGGCGCAGCGGCGCGCGCCGGGTCCCGGTCGAGCTCCGCGCGGGCCGTCCGGAGGATGTCCAGCATCCGCTGGCGCACCGCGGAGAGCGCCTGATCGAGGGCCCTGTCGGCGGGCAGCTTGACGTGCCGCCAGTAAGGAAACGGCGCGAAGATGCGGCGGTTGACCGCCGCGAACACCGTCTCGAGCTGGCGCGACAAAGGGTCCGCTCCGCGCTCGATGAGGTTCGTGTCCATGCCGAACGCCACCGCGGTGGTGACATCCACGGTGTAGCGCGCCAGGTCTCTCCGCGCGTCGACCGGCTCTCCCCGCGCGGCCGACGCGCGCCACCGCTCCCGGAGCCGACGGGTGATCGTGGCGAGCATGCCGTGGCTCTCGCGCAGCTGCGCGGCGGTGAACGCGCTCATCACGAGCCGCCGCTGCCGTGTCCACTGCTCCCCCTCGGCGGAGAAGACGCCGTCGAAGCCGAGCTCCTCGACGATCTCCTGCAGCGGGCTCCAGCGCCGGAACTCCTTCGGCCGCTCGCGGAGGATGCGCTGGACGAGCTCGAGGTTGCTGACGACGACGACCGGCGTGCGGCCCATCCAGAACGCGTAGAGATCACCATACTTGCGGCTCCAGTCCTCGAGCGTGAGGTGGAACTGCGTCGGCCGGATCTCGAGAAGGTTGCCGAGCAAGGGCAGCCTCCGCGGCCCTGGCAGCGTCGAGATGTCGCGCGCGCCCACTGCCGGGGCGACTTCTGCTCTAACGGTCTCCATGGTGTCCTTTCCAGAGAGCGATAGCGGCCAGCGCTGGCGCCGCCGCGGAACGGGCTGAAAGGTATCTCGCCTCGAGAGGCCGCGATCAACAGAAGATCGGCGCACGAGAAGATCGCGGCCGGGCGGCGCCCCGGAGGCTCTGCTATCGCGGCGCGGGGCGAGCCCGGAGGGCGCCGTGTCGCCCGCACAGGCGAGCCAGCGCGCCGCGGCGATGTGGTACCGCGACGCAGATGGGGATACCGGCGGGGACGTCGGTCCTGGGCCTCTCCCGGCTGCGCGCCGCATTCGAGCGACGATCTTGCTTCACTCCGGCCGCGCCGATATGGGGAATGGCCATGAAGGCCGCGCGCCGCTCGAGCGGCCCGTTGAACGACCGAAGGAAGCGCGGTGTATGAGCGCGACGTTCCGATCCGTCAACTACCGAGATGTGGGCGAAGCCCTCGGGCTCTGGTTCGATGTATCGCCGATCCCTGCTGGCCGGCTGCTCCGCGGCGGGCGATTCGACGCAATGACGGCGGCCGGCGATCTCGGTTCACCCGGTACGATACTGAACCTCCGGCGCGGCCCCGATCCCGCTCATCTCACGGGAGTCACGTATGTACATGTCGCCGCGGACGATGACCTCGAGAACTACGACACGCGGCAGCGCCGGGTGAGGAGCTGGCTCGGCAGGGCGCTCTCCGTGCTCGCGACCCCAGAGCTCGTCTGGCCGGTTTACGTACACTGCACGTCGGGGAGAGACCGGACCGGGGTTGTCATCGCGGCGGCTCTGCTCGCGATCGATGTTCCACGACAGGTCGTCGCGGAGGAGTACATGCTCAGCGACGGCGCCGACCCCACCGCCATCGAGCGGGCCATCGACGGCATCCTGGAGTGGCTGCCGTCCACCGCGCTCCACGTGACAAGGCTGCGGGCAGCGCTCACCTCGGGTGGAGCGAGCCGTGCCGGCTGACTCGGCGCCCGCGTAGGGTCGCACAGTTTCCCGGAGCACGAGGTCGCGTCACTGGGTGAGCAGCTCGGCAAGACGCGCCCGCGATAGCGCTCTGGTCAGGTGAGGGCAGCTCCTCCGCCGCGCGCGCCATCACCGCCGCCGCACCTTGCGCAGCACGCTGCGCGCGTGCCCCGGCGGGTGCTAAACACCTCCCCGTGACCTCACCGCTCCTCTCTCCTTTCTCCTTCCCGAACGGCCTCACCGCCAGGAACCGCGTCTGGCTCGCCCCGCTCACGAACCAGCAGAGCCACGGCGACGGCTCCCTGAGCGACGACGAGCTGCGCTGGCTCTCCTACCGCGCGCGCGGCGGCTTCGGCGTCGTCGAGACCTGCGCCGCCCACGTCGCCGAGGAGGGCCAGGCCTGGCCGGGCGAGCTCGGCATCTTCGCCGACCGGCTCTTGCCCGGCCTGCGCCGGCTCGCGGCCGAGCTCGCCGCCCCCGGCGCGCTGGGCCTCGTCCAGCTCTTTCACGGCGGCCTCCGGGCCGATCCCCAGCTGTCCGGCGTGCCCACCTGGAGCGCCAGCGCCGTCTCCGAGCCGGACCTCCCCGTCCCCCGCGCCGCCACCGAGCAGGACATCCTCCTCGCCATCGACCGCTTTCGCGACGCCGCGACGCGGGCGCTCTCCGCCGGCTTCGCGGGTGTCGAGCTGCACGGCGCCCACGGCTACCTCCTCGGCCAGTTCCTGTCCGCCACCCAGAACCGCCGCACGGATCGCTGGGGCGGCGCGTGGGAGAACCGGGCGCGCCTCCTGCGCGAGACCCTCCGCGCCGTCCGCGCCGCGGTGCCCGCGTCGTTCGTGGTCGGCGTGCGCCTGTCGCCCGAGGACTGGGGCCAGGCCCAGGGGCTCGACCTCGACGAGAACCTCGAGCTCGCCCGCTGGCTCGCCGAGGACGGCGCCGACTTCCTCCACCTCTCGCTGTGGAGGTCGAGCAAACCCTCGCAGAAGCGCCCGGACACGCACCCGCTGCCGCTGTTCCGCGAGGCGGTGGGGGCGAGGCTGCCGCTCGTCGTCGCCGGCGGCGTCTGGACGCGCGCCGAGGCCGAAGCGCTCCTCGACAAGGGCGCCACCGCGGTCGCGCTGGGGCGCGCCGCCATCGCCAACCCCGACTGGCCGCAGCGGATCGCCGACCCCGCCTGGGAACCGCGGCGGCCGCCGCTCACGCGCGCCGAGCTGTACGAGCGCGGCATCTCCGAGACGTTCGCCGTGTACCTGCGGAGATGGAAGGGCTTCGTGGCCGACTGACGGCCACCCGGAGCGTGGATGATGGCAGGAGCAGACCGGCGCCAGCGCGCAGCGCCCGCGCCGGGCTCCACGCGCGTACCTCAAGCTCCTCTGAGCGGAAGGCCCCACGTGGGCCGCCGCCCTCGTTGTCACGGGCGACCCGACCCAGGCTGGGCCGGTGGCTCTCCACGGAGCGCCGCCTCGACGGTCAACGCATGGTTCAGGAGGGCCGCTGCCACCACGCCGGCGGAGGACGCGACGATGGCGCCCTGGAGCGGCGTTGTCGCGTCGCCCGCGACGTGCACGCCAGGCATCGAGCTCTGCTTCTGGTCGTCGACGCGCACGAAGCCTTGCTCGTCGAGGGCGAGCCCGAGCCGCTCGACCAGGGGCACGGGCCTTTGCCGCGGGTGCATGAAGAGCATGCGCCTCGCGACCCGATCGCCATCTTCGAGCTCCACCGCTTCGAGCTGCGTCTCGCCGAGGAGGCGCCGGATGCGGCGCGGCTCGACGCGGACCCGGGCCTGCGAGAGGCGGGCCATGACGTCGGGCGGCAGCTTGACGCCCTCGGAGAAGACGATGAGATCGTCGGTCCAGCCCGTGAGCAGCAGGGCCCACTCGGCGAGCTTTTCGGAAGCGGGGGAGGGCCACGCGAGGACCCCCCACGGGAGCCCGCGGACCTCCCAGCCGTGGCAGTAGGGGCACTGGGCGATGCTGTGGCCCCACAGGCCGCGGGCGCCAGGGATGTCGGGCACCTCGTCGACGACGCCCACGGTGAGGAGCACCCGCCGGGTGAGGTGCTCCGCGCCGTCGTCGGTCAGGACGCGCAGGAGCTCTCCAGCCCGCGCTACATCGACCACGGCCGCGTCGCGCAGCGACACGGAGGGGTAGGCGCCGAGCTGCTCGCGGGCGATGCGCCGGAACTCGCGCGGAGGCGTCCCGTCGCGCGTCACGAAGTTATGGATCTGGTCGGCGGCCGCGTTCCGCGGGACGCCGCCGTCGCAGAGCAGGACCTTCTTGCGGCCCCGCCCGAGGGGGAGCGCCGCGCTGAGCCCCGCGGGGCCACCTCCCACGATCACGACATCCTGGATCATTCGTTCATCGCTCCGCTCTGGCCATCGCTCCCGCTCACCCGCCGTCGGCCTTCGCTGCCCCATGCAGCCGGTGACCAGCTGCGCTCCCGCGCAGAGAGCGCTCCAGCCCAGAAGGCCTCGCCGCGTGCGGGAGACCGCCGTCACACGCGTCCTTGACACCCCCTCAGGATGGCGACGGGCGCGACGGCAGGGAATGGCGGGGGTTTCGATCGGCCTGGCGAGGTTTTCGACGCGCCTGCCGGGAGCGAGCCTCGTGGGGTCGGCAGAAGCGGTGGAATGGCATGTGCAGCGCGGCGGCCGCCTTGTGATGCGAGAGACGCTTGCTGAAGCCGTGTAACATGAAATGCCTGGATTTTGGCGTTGCTGCACAGCCAGGACGGCGGATGTCCTGGCGCGAGCGGATGCATCGACAGCGGCATCCGTGGTAGCGTGGCCGCATGAAAGTCAAGCTGATCATCAAGGTGGAAGCGGAGTCGCAGGAACTGGAGAAGTCGATCGAGATGCCGGTTCCGCCCGTGGTAGGGCTCCAAATATCCGTTGCCGGAACGAAGAGGCCGGTCAGCGCCGTGTGGTACGACGCTGACGCGGAACGGTACGTCGCCGAGCTGGCGATGACGGATGATGACAGGAGCGGGCCATTGCCAGTTTGGCTGAAGGGGATGAAGAAGTCGCGCTGGAAGGCAGCTAGCGGCAGGACACCTGACGCCGCCATAGCTATGACCAACATGGTGCCACAGGACGAGTAGCTCGATGCGCGTGCGGCTCATCCTGGAGAACGGCGGCCACGCCCTTACGAAGCGCGTGGATCTTACCGAGGCGCCCATCGTGGGCGCTGTGGTCGAGGCTGACCGAGAGCGGAAGGCGAACGCTGTGGAGGAGGACCCCGAGAGCGGCGAATCCAGGGTCTACCTGACAGAGGACGCCGAAGACATGGCGGTCCGGGTCCTTCCACTGGCTCACATGGCTTACGTCGACCTCATGAAGGCTGATGGGTGGGAGGTCGAGGGGGAGGAAGAACTGATGGCCTGGCTTCGACATCGAGTCAGGCGTCAACGGCACGTCGGGCCCATTGCTCAAAACTGAGCACTACCAGACGTCTGGCCACGGACAGCCAGACGTCTGGCCACGGACAGCCAGACGTCTGGCCACGGACAGCCAGACGTCTGGCCACGGACAGCCAGACGTCTCGGCGTCATGCTCGACGCTGGCGACGCGGCGCTGGCGATCCGCAGGGACGTGCACGTACGGCAGACATCTCGGGGCGATCCACGAGCTTCGTCAGGGCGTGCCAGTCCGTCGTTCTCCAGGATGAACCGCACGGGCATGCCCATGCGCATCGTTCCCGGCGCCGGCGGCGGCTCTGACGGCGCGGGCTCGGGGTCGGGCCTGCCCACAGCGGGCGGCGTAGTGGCCACGGGAGCGGCGGGTCGGCAGCGTGGAGGAGGCAGACGACGCGGACGCCGCGTACATGGCCGAGGACGCCGCCGCCGTCTCGATAGAGATTCTGCCAAGGGCGCATTTGCCCGCCTCGCTGCAGCGAAGGCGGATGGGTGGGAGGTAGAGGAGGGGGCGCTGCCGGTATGGCCGTGCGAGGGCTACCGCCTCCCGCGGCATGTCGTGTATGATGTTATAGGGTTCTAGCCCTGTTCAGGACCATGAAGAATGAGGACAAGTGCGTGGAGCACATGAGGACCATTCTCCAGAGCTTAATCGCGGCAATCTCGCTCTCGGCATGCACGAGCACGCAGCTATCCGAGCCGGCGCCGGTTGGCCCTTTAGCAGGAGCCGAGCAGCTCATCGTGGTGACGACTGCGTCCTGGGATGCACCCGACGCACGTCTTTCGCTGTATGAGAGACGGCCTGCCTCCTGGGTGCCCGTAATGAGGGACGTCCCCGTGGTTGTGGGCAAGAACGGTATGGGCTGGGGCCGAGGCCTCCCAGTGAACCTGCCGCGAAAGGACGAGGATCCGTCCAAGAAGGAAGGCGACGGAAGGGCACCCGCAGGCTTGTTCGCTCTGGGGACCACGTTCGGCTTCCATGATGCATTGAGCGGTGTTGCGCTTCCATATCGCCGACTTACACCCGAGACCGAGTGCGTGGACGATGTCCGATCGCGACATTATAACGAGCTCGTCGAGCGCTCATTCGGGACAGTGGACTGGACCTCCTCGGAGAGGATGAGCGAAGTGCCGCTTTACCGGATCGGTGCCACCATCCAACATAATGCACCGAATGCAGCGCCCGGCGCAGGATCTTGCATTTTCTTTCACGTCTGGCGCGAGTCTGGACGCGGTACCGCCGGGTGCACCGCGATGGAGGAAGCCAAGCTCATTGAGCTTCTGCGCGCTCTGAAGCCGGAAAAGAAGCCGATTTTACTACAGGTGCCGCTTCCTGTTTATAATGAGGCCAAGAGTCGTTATGAGCTACCGTAATATGTTTGCGCGATTCCCTATCATCGCCGTTCTCCCACCGCCCATCGACACAGCGCTGCGGCGTGTTCTCCGAGCACTTCTCCTCGATGGCGGAGCACTCCGCGCCGCCCACGCCGCCACCGTCTCCTCCCGCGACGCCGCTGCCCTCCGCTGAATCGCCGCCGCTCCCGCTGCCGTGCTCGTCGCTGCCTCCCGTCCCGCCGCTGGCGCCTGAGCCCCCTGCGCCGCCTACTCCGTCGCCGCGCACATAGCTGGACCAGTCCGCGCCGATGATCTCAGACGTCTGGCCACGGACAGCCAGACGTCTGGTAATGGTCAACTTTGACCCTGAGTGGTCAAAATAGCCTGATTCGCATGGCGACTACGGATCTCGCCGCGTAGGTTCGGCCGCAAGCAAGTGCCGCCCGCGGGTGCTGGTAACACCCCGGGCGGCGTGGCCGAACCCCGTTGCTGCGAGGTCCGACATGTCCGTTGTACACTTACGCCCGAATTCGGGCAAAGGGAGCGGTGCGCCCAAGGGGCGGCACGGCTCCGTGTGTCTCACCCGAGAGGAGAGCGCCGCCCTGCGCGCGGTGCTCCAGAACCTGAACCGCACGCGCACGTGGGCGCAGATCGCCCGCGAGATCGGCGTCTGCTCCAACACCGTCCGCCACGTCGGGACCGGTCGGACGCCCGGATCCGCAGGTCTCGCCCTGCGCGTCGCGCGCCTCGCAGGCCTCAGCCTGGAGCGCATCCTGTCGCCCGGTCCAGTCGACGCCGGCAGGTGCGACCGCTGCGGGAGGAGCAGATGAAGCGCTTGCGGAAGGGGGCTCGCCGCCCGCCTGCCGCACGACATCCCAGCCAGCGCCCGCCGGTCCAGGCGATCCTCGCAGAGCGAGGCATCATCCGTGCAACGCTCGCTGGCATCCCGAAGCGCGACCGCGCCGACGTGGAGCAGGCCGTGATCATCGCTGCGTGGCGGTGCGTGAAGCGACGCATGTACCGGCCGGACCCGAAGGACAAGCCGCGCGACGCGCTCCGGAAGTGGCTGCACGGTATCGCCTGGAGACAGGCGTCGAAGTACTTCGACGCCGCGTACACGAGGCGTGTCATCCTCGACCCGCAGCCGCTTGGCTTGCTCCGCGAGCCGGTAGGCGTGAACCTGGAGGCGCAGGTTGCGGCGCGCGAGGTGCTGGAGGCGCTGAGCGAGTTGCCGGACTGGCAGCGGGAGGCGCTGCTCACCGTCGACGCGCCGGAGTCGCTCGTCGCGTGGGCGAAGGCGCGCGGGATGAGCCCGGGCACCGCCGCGTCGAGGCTGAGGATCGCCCGGGAGGCGCTCGCTCTGCGGCTCCGGAGGTGGCGCCGATGAGCTTCAACATCCGCGACCCGAAGCACCGCATGAGCGTCACGTTCCCCGGGCGGTTCGTCACGCGGCGCGTCTCGCCTGCCGACGTTGAGGCCTACCTGAGAGCGCGCGGCTACGAGCCGCATGGCCTCGCCGACGACCGCTGGCCCCAGGACGTCGTCTACTCCTGGTGGCCGCCGCGACGGCCGCCGAGGTGGCCGGGCCCGCGCCCCACGTCCATCAACGTCCCGCCCCGCCCCGTGCGCGGGCTCCGGGAGTGCTGCAAGTCGCTGGAGCAAGCGATCGAGACCATCGCCGACAACGAGGGGCGCACGCCGGGCGAGGTGCTGCGCGAGATCGCGGTGATGGCGAAGATCGCCGAGGACGGCGGGTAGGCGGGTCGGCGCGACACTCGGGCCCGCACCGACCGTGACCCCCTCCCGCAGGCGCTTCGGCGCCCTCCACGTACTCGACGCGCAGAACCGGCCGTACGTCCGGCGAGAACAGATGCACGCCGACGAACCGCCGCGCGCGATCGCTCCCCAGGGTCGTGCCCAGTGCGGAGATCCCATCCCGGCGCACCTGGTACCATGGCCCACATTGTGCTAGTTGACGCCGATGTGGGCTCGGTCGGAGGCGTGCGCTTCGCAGGAATTCACAGCGGAAGCACAGTTCGTGTACTCTCGGCTGTGCATGGATCCGCTTTGGCCTCCCCACTTTCCCGACGGCTGCCCGCCGCCCGATGCGACCGACACATCGGGGACGCTGTATAGGTTTGTGAAGACCGATCCGCCCACGGATGCGGACATGGCTAGCTGGCTCGAACTGGGCATCAGCAAAGGCTCAGATTGTAAGAGAGCCGCGTTGTCATGCTACCGGAGCAAGCAGCACTTGGAACAAGTGCGGGCGACCGCTCCTCGCCGACGGCTCGACAAGATAGCGCAGATCGAGCTCGCGTCGCACCACGGTAAGATGAAGGAAGACGGGCCTGATACCCACTGCTCTCTTTGGCTGTACCGCAAGTATCTACAGGACGCACCGCGTCTGTTTGTGGTGGTAGGATGAGATCCGCATGGCTACTACCAGAGCAGTCGTCGTTCGGCATTGACCGTCGCGAAATAGAGACGGTTCTTGTTGAGTACGACGAGCCGGAAGTCGTTGTGCTCCGCGATGCCACTGGTGCACTTTTTCTTGGCGTGGCGGCGGACGAATCTGCACATGCCGTTCGGTGGATTCATGCGCCACTGCCCAAATTAGAGTATCGCGCACTAATCGCAGGCGCGCTCAGTTTACGCGATTCTCTTCTCAAAGAAGAAGTGTGGGTAGTGGATGAGCTCAGGCTTACTGGCAAGGTGGACCGCGTGTGGAGACTCAATAGTAGTCAACTGCCTGGCTCTGCGCTCCCAGAACCCGGAGCGCTGATCCCCGACGCGACAAGAGCTCGCCTTGGCAACTTCATCAGTCAAGACCCAGTCTTGTATATTGACGGGCAGCGTATCCAGGAGCACACCATACCTTTTGCGGATCTTTCTGCAATTGCCAACTCGACGCAACGCCTATGGACCGCTCTGGCACAGTCGCAACTGCGAGATGGAAGGCGTGGGGCAAGGAAACGCATTGCCGACAGTTCGACCTTGTCGATGGCCGCCACTGGCCCTGGTTCGTTCGCCATAAGCGTCCAGCCAGCGGACCGGGAGGTGTTCGAGGTGGCTGCGAGTATCTATGGGCAATTGGTACATGCGTCAGACGACACTCAGAGACTGCGGTCATATCTTGGCTACATCGGACCGGAAGCCATGTCGGCTTACGCTTCGTACATGCGAACTATAGAGAAGCATCGTTTGCACGTACTGGCGGAATGGTCTGGGATGGCATCGTATGTGGGCGCACACATTGCCAAGCGCGTACAGAAGGCGCTAAGACACACAACTCCACGTCGGGAGCAGACGTTTGGCGCCATCGGCCATTTTCATGGGTTCAGCTACGAAGACAATAAGTTCGTGTTCCATGATATTGACACGGACGCTCAGTATTCAGGCGCGATTGGGCGTGATTTTAAGACCGACGAAGACGTGCGGATCGGCCGGGCGTGGTACGAGGCCGAGTTGGCAGTGGTAGTGGTGGAAGGGCTTGCTGGCGGCGAGCAACGGTATGAGCTACTGGGTTGCAATAGAGTAGAGAGCGAGTCCGATGAGATTGTTGACTAGTGCCACTACACGGTGACACCAATCGGTGTTCGTAGGCATTCAGTCCGGCCGTCAGGTCTATGCCGCACTCGCTAGCCCCGCGGTCTCACTCGTCGAACAAGCTCAACTGAACCATCCGCCTCGGCCCCGGCGCAGGCGGCGGCTGTGATGGCGGAGGCTCCGGCTTGCTCGCCACGGGCGCCGCGGGCGTCGCGGGGGCGACAGGCGCAGCCGGCGCGCTCCCGACGAGCCGGAAGAAGCCACGGCCGTTCGGAGCGCCATGGCGGGGGGGCATGGGCGTGCCCGCGGGCGGAGCGCCTTGGGCTTGGTCGGGTCGGCGGGCGACTTGTTCGTGGCTACGGCGTCCTCGCGCACCGGATACCAATGTCTCGGCTGCGGTCCGTTGGAGCGGTCTCCCCGCGGTAGGAAGAAGCCATGAAGCCCGCAGTGTTGTTCCAACTTCCACCCCGACACACCCGTCGCGAGACATGGTTCAAGTTGGCACAGTTGTCGCAAGGAACCTGATAGTCATCATCCCAATCTAGTACCCATTCCCATACGTTCCCGGCCAGGTCTGCTTGGCCCCACTTACCATCTCCTTTTTGCGACCGGGATCCAACTGGCTGGATACCTCTGACCGCGCACCATTCGGGGGCAGACACATCACCAGCGCAGTCATACACTGCGTAACTGCCGTCAATCGTTGTTGAACTGGCTGGACTTGACCAAGGATACTGGCGCTGCTCGGCTCCGCCTGCCGCCGCGTAGTTCCACTCCGTCTCCGTCGCCAATCGGCCCCCATCCCACGCGCAGAACGCGAACGCCACGTACCAGCTCAGGCAGTTAATCGGCAGATTCTCATGGTCGGCTGCCTCATTCGTCCATGTCTGGTAGTCCGAGTGGCACTTCACCGCTGTCTTCAGCGCCGCAGCATCTGCAGGCAAGGTGCCGTCCCAGTCTGCAACCCATCCGCTCCCGTTGATCCATGAATGCGCGCCTGTTCCTACCGCGGGTTTACTCCCGGGATATGCTTCAACGAACTGACGGAATCTACCCACCGTCACCTCGAACCGCTCCAGCAAGAGCCCGCTCACCGTCGCTGGATACCTTGTATCGTTGCCCCGGCTGAACGTGCCACCGGGCACCACCTCCGCGGTCGCGCAGCAGCTTTCATTGCCATCCGGCCCGCACGTCTCGGGCAGTCCAACGCAGCTCGGCGGTGTCATGCATGTCCCTCCACGGCACACTGGCGCTGCCGCGCGACACGGCTCCGCGTCCTCCCACGCCCCGTGCTTATTGCACCGCTGCGGCCGGTTCTCCGAGCAGCGCACGTCCTCCTGGGCGCACTCGCCGGTGCACGTCCCGTCGACGCACGTCTGCCCGGCGCATAGAATGCCGTTCTCCCACCGTCCATCGACACAACGCCGCGGCGTATTATCGGAGCACTGCTCCTCGTCGGCGGAGCACTCCGCGCCGCCTGCCCCGCCTTCGCTTGTGGTACTCGCGATGGCCCCGCCGGCTCCCGCGCCATGCTCATACTCGCCCCAATCCACGCCGAGGATCTGCGCGCAGCCTCCTGATGCAGCCGCAGCAGTGACCCAAAGCCATACCGTCGGTGCCGGCGTTCGTCTCCTGCCCCTCATGACGCGGAGCATCTTGCGGCGCACTTCGGGTGTCAATGCACCCCGAGCCCGGGTACTGGGGCAGTTGCTATCCGTTAGCGGGGTCGGCGGGCGGATCCCCGAACAGCGACAGCTGCACCGGCGTCCGCGGCTTCGGCCGCCAGGCGAACAGGTCGAGCTGCCGCGAGGGCTCCGGCGGAGGTGCAGCGGACGCGATGGCGGCCGGCGTAGCGGGTGCTGCGGCGGCCGGCACGGGAGCCGGCGGATGCACCACCGGGGCAGCGCTGGGCGGCGGAGGAGGTGGCGGCTGCGGAGCAGCGGGTGCCGACGTCGTGGACCCGCCAGACACGAGGCGGAGCCACCCCTTACCGCCCGGGAGCTGGCGGATCGGTCCGGTCTGCGCCGGCAGGGTGAGCGGTCGCGCCACGGGCGGCGCCGTCTCCTCCTCGGAGAGCGCCGTCGTGACGAGCTCCTCGATGCTCCACACGTGATCGGTCAGCCCGGCCTCCATCGCGGGCGTGACGCGCAGCGCCTCGTGCGGGCGGCAGAAGTTGTAGAACGCCATGTGCAGCGCGACGGCCGCCTTGTGGTGCGGCAGGCGCTTGCTGAAGCCGTTGCAGAGCCGGGTGAAGCGGCGGATGTGCATGCGGATCGTGAGGTTCTGGCGCTCGACGTGGCTCGTGCTCGCCCGCTTCAGGTCCGGGTCCCCGAAGACGGGCGTGCGCGTGATGAACGGATCGCGCGGCGGCTCGTACCGGTGATCGTCGTCCCGGCGGGCCTTGCGGCTGTAGTTCTTGACGACCTGGGCGTAGTCGACCGAGCCCGCGAGCGCGAACGACTCGCCGACCGCGGCCACGTAGGGCTGCCAGCCGTCGCTGTAGAGCTGCGGGATCGTCACCAGTCGCGCGCGCAGGTCGGCGATGAAGGCGCGCGTGTTCTCGTCGTCGCGCTTCCCGACGCGGTAGCTGATCACGAGCTTCGATGAACTCGCCATCCCGACGAACACGTAGGCCTCGCCGACCTCCGGAGAGTCGCCCGGCACGACGCGCGCCTGCTTCTTCTGGACGTAGCTCCAGATCTCGTCGACCTGGACCGTGCGGCAGTCGACGTCGCGCACGATGCGGTTGTGCAGCCGCTCGCACCCCTCGCCGACGCGGAGCAGCAGCGACAGGATCGCGGGCTTGCTCACCTCGGTGAGCCGCGACG
Organism: Sorangium sp. So ce1128; assembly: GCA_051717205.1. Taxonomy (GTDB): domain Bacteria; phylum Myxococcota_A; class Polyangia; order Polyangiales; family Polyangiaceae; genus Sorangium. The sequence goes on along the minus strand of CP181432.1, from coordinate 8,965,060 downwards.
TCGGGCGGATGCCTGCCCCCTCGACGAGATGGGCCACCACGTCCACACGCTTCGCCATCGGCAGCACGTGCGCCATGCAGGGCCTTGCCTTCCCCCCGGGGGCGGCCCATGCTCGCGGTGCGACGCGCGCTCTGTGGGCCACCACAGGGTGTTTCGCAGCCCTGCTTCCGGGGACCAGCCGGGGGCAGGGCGCTTTGCTAAGTACCCTGCCAATCTAACACGAAACGCCTATGTTTCCCGGGGTTTCGGTGAAGCTAGGACGGCCGATGTCACAGCCTCAGCGTCGGATCTGGCGTGAAATGCGAGCGTTCTGGATCCGGCAAGTGGACCTGGAGCGCCGCGCGACGTCTGCGTCATGGAGGCCCATCGCGCCGCGCTAGAGTATGCTAAAGCTGTAACAGGAGGGAGCTATATGACAAGGTGGGAGTATCTGAACGGCGACATGCCGACCTTGCGCGACCAGCTTGCAGCCGATGCCAGCACCACTGATGTGCTTCGGGTGGCCGGCTTGGCTGGATGGGAACTGGTCCAGGTGTGCGAGGTTGGCGGCGGTCGCTGGCACTTCTTCTTCAAACGGCCCTTACAGGAGCCGGCGCGGTGAGGCGAGCGCGGCTCGGGCGTCAAGGTCGCTCAGGCTCGGTTGGTCAAAATTGACCATTACCAGACGTCTGGCCACGGACAGCCAGACGTCTGGCCACGGACAGCCAGACGTCTGGCCACGGACAGCCGTCACGTGCCGCAGAACGTGTACTGCACGCGCTCTTCCGGCTGCGGGGGCTCGCTCAGGTGAGCGAACTCCGGCTGATCGTCGTACGGTCGCGCGAGCACCTGCACGAGCGTCTCGAATGGCCCGAAGTCGTCCCGGAGAACGGCAGCCTGGATGAGCTCCTCGATCCGGTGATTGCGCGGGATGAACGCGGGGTTGACGCTCCGCATCGCGCTCGCGCGCGCTCTGTCGTCGACGCGCGCGACGTCCTCCCTGGCGAGCCGCCGGCGCCACGCCTCGGCCCAGTCGCGGAAAGCGCCGGGCTCCTCGAACAGGGAGGCCACCTGCGCGTCGGCGGCCGGGTCGGCCGCGGAGGCGCAGAGCCCGCGAAAGAAGACCGTGTAATCGACCCGGTTCGACGCGAGGCGATCCAGCAGATCGGCGGCGAGCGCGAGGTCCTCGTCCTCCTCGCGCACGAGCCCCAGCTTCGCGCGCAGGACGCGCTCGTGCGCCTCCACGAACAGGCCGGTGAAGCCCTGTACGCGCTCTGTCGCCACGCGCACGGCCTCCTTCTCGTCGTCGGCCAGGAGCGGCAAGAGCGCCTCGGCGAGCCGCGCCATGTTCCACTGCGCGATGCGCGGCTGGTTCCCGAAGGCGTAGCGGCCGCCCCGATCGATCGAGCTGAACTTCTTCTCGGGATCGTACTCGTCGAGGAACGCGCACGGCCCGTAGTCGATGGTCTCCCCGGAGATCGACGTGTTGTCGGTGTTCATCACGCCGTGCACGAAGCCGACGCCGAGCCAGCGCGCGACAAGGGCCGCCTGCGCCTCGATGACCCGATCGAGCAGCGCCAGCGCGTCGTTGCCGCTGCCCGTCGCCTCGGGGTAGTGCCGGGCGAGCGCGTACGAGGCGAGCGTGGCCAGCGCCTCGCGGTCGCCCCGCGCGGCGAAGAACTGGAACGTGCCCACGCGGATGTGGCTCGCGGCCACGCGCGTGAGCACCGCGCCCGGGAGCACCTGCTCGCGATAGACCGGCTCGCCCGTGGTCACGGCGGCGAGCGCGCGCGTCGTCGGCACGCCAAGCGCCGCCATCGCCTCGCTCACGACGTACTCGCGCAGCACCGGCCCGAGGGCGGCGCGCCCGTCTCCGCCGCGCGAGAAAGGCGTCCGCCCTGCGCCCTTGAGCTGGATGTCGCGCCGCTTGCCGTCCTTGCCGACGACCTCGCCGAGCAGGATGGCCCGGCCGTCCCCGAGCTGGCTCACGAAGCTGCCGAACTGGTGCCCCGCATACGCGAGCGCGATCGACTCTGCGCCCTCGGGCAGCGCGTTGCCCGCGAGCACCTGGGCCCCCTCCGCCGAGGCGAGCTGATCCGCGTCGAGCCCGAGCAGCTCCGCGAGCGCGCGGTTGACCTTCACGACGCGCGGCTCGCGGACCCTGGCGGGGGAGACGCGCGCGTGGAAGCGGTCCGGGAGCCGGGCGTAGGTGTTGTCGAAAGCGAAATTCATCCGTGAACCTCGTGGCGCGGTGGATCCAGCAGCAGCGTGCGAGCCGACGTTTTACATCAACATCACTCCGCGCGCCCGCGCCGCCCGGCATTCGATCCAGCGAGCGCAGCGAGCGCAGCAGCTCCCGCCCCGGTCACTCGTACCACGTCGGCACGATCGCCCGGACCTCGGGCAGCGCGGCGATGCGGCAGACCTGGTCCCACGCCGCGTCCGCGAGCGCGCCATGGCGCGCGACGCACTCGGCGTCTCCCGTGGGAAAGAGGTAGAGCGTCTCCGCGGGCACATCGCAGCTGGCGCGCCCTCGCCCCGAGGCCGCCTGGACCGTCGGCGCGATGTCCCGCACGCGGGCGAGGAGCGCCTCGTCGCCGGTCGGCAGGCAAAACTCCACGGATCCATCGTTCACGCACCCCGTGTCCCTGGTGAAGGCGAGCTTCTCGCCCGGGCACGACGCCGCGGAGGGGAGAGGCCCCTCGACAGATCCATCGCCGGGCGTGGACGGCGGCGCGGACGTGCAGCTCGACAGGCACGCTGACAGCAAGCTGGAGATGGCGAATCGTCGCATGGCGCTCCCTCGGAGGCTCGAGCATGCCACGCGCGCGCGACGCCCGCAGGTGAGCTCGCTGCCTGCCGTGAAAGAGCACCGCGCCCAGCGCCTGGCGCGCCGAGCGCACCGCCTCGGCTCGCTCGCAGGAAGCGCCCGGCGGGCGGCTCGCGGGCCGTCCTGCGCGCCGGTCGTCGCCGAGCGCCGGGTCTGGTAGGGTGCGCGCCGAGGTGCCTGTGCTCAAGCTGCCGAAAGATCTCGTCGCCGATCCGCGCCATGACGCGGTTTCCGATCTCCTCACGAAGCATGCAGGGTTGCTGTGGGAGAGCGGTCGAAACCAGGTGGCGACTCTGCCGATGACCGACGCGCTGGCCGCCGAGCTCCGCGGCGCGCTCGCGGCCGAGCACGCCTGCCACGGCCGCGAGCTCATCGCCGACAGGCTCGCCAGCGAGCAGAAGGGGCTGGACGCCGCGGCCAGGAGGGCCCCGGAGAGCCCGCAGAACGCCCGCGCGTCTCGCATCCTCTTCCTCGCGAGCGACGGCAGCACCCGCTTCTATCGCGACTGCGACGCGCTCCTCTCCCGCTACCCGCAGCGACTGCTGGCCTGCCGGCTCGAGATCGCGGGCGAGGCGCTGGGCGAGAAGCTCACGGGGAGCGCGAAGATGATCCGGAGCGTGCTTGTCCTCGACAAGAAGGTCGCCGCCAGAGCGCTGCTCGCCCTGCTCCCGCCGGGCTGACAGGCGCCCCTCCGGTCACTCCCGCTGCGCCTGCCCGCGGCCGGTCTTCGCCTGCAGCTCGTCGATGCGCTTCGACGCCTCCGCCTTGGTCAGGCCCGGGTCGAACTCCACGCCAGCCTCCTGGGAGAGCGTCTGGAGATACGAGGCCTGCGCGCCGGTCATGGGCTCGTCGCCCGTCTTCCACTGCTCGGGGTCCTTGCGCGTGTTGTCGACGCCGGCAGCGCTCTTTGCGCCGCCGGAGACGCCCGTGGCGCCCCGCAGTTCGTCGATCTTCTCGGACGCCTCCGCCTTGGTGAGGTCGTCGGGGACGTCTTCGCCCTGCTGCTCCGCGAGCGTGTGCAGGTACGAGGCCTGCGCGCCCGTCATCGGCTCGTCGCCCGTCTTCCAGTCCCGCGGATCCTTCTGGGCGTTCGACGGCTGCTGCTCGCCCGGCCGACCCGCGGCGCTGGGGCCGGCCGCCTGGTGGTCTTGCTTCGCGCTCATATCCAGCTTCCTAATGCCCGGAGACCGCGTGGCAAGCCCGCGACGAGACGCAGGCCGTGCAGGTGATCGCGGACAACCACCGGCGCCTCAAGCAGGTCCCGCTCCGCGTCGGCGTCCTGTGCACCATCGGGCCGGCGCGGCTCGCGCGAGCGCTCGCGGCGTTCCGCGGCGAGGCGCCGGGGGTGGAGCTGGAGATCTCGGTGGCCACGCAGGCCGAGATCCTGCGGCGCCTGGAGGAGGCCGAGGTCGAGGGCGCCGCGGAGGAAGGCCTCGACCTCGTCCGCCTTGCCGGGCTTCGCCTCGATCCGAACCAGGAGAGAGCGGGTCACGGCAGGGATGTGGGTGGTCGTCACGAGAGTCTCCTTTTCGGGCGGCGCACGGCGCGCCGCGCTTCGTGAGGAGTGTTGTGACGGCGGCCGGGTCGCTTCACCAATCGACGTTCTGGATGGATCCATCCGCGGCGTCGATGACCGGCTCGCGGCGCCCGCGCCTCGCGGCGGGCCTCAATGACAGGCCCTCTTGAGCCCGTCGTACATGACGTCTTGCTGGCAGAGGAGATTGCACCTGCCGAACGGGCCTGGCTCGCCGCACGCGACGTCCAGCAGGTACACGTTGGAGGCGTCCCGACAGGGCCCGCCGGCCTCGCAGTAGACGGCGGGGATCTGCGGCTCCTCCTCACCGCTGCAGTCGTAATCGAAGCCGCCGCCGGGGCCGATGGGCTTGTCGTGAAACGTATTGGGCTGGTCGGGGTGGACCTCCGCGTGGTCGTCGTTGCAGTCGGTGCCACCCTCGCACTCGGTCGACAGATAGCCGTCGCCGTCCGCGTCGCAGTCGACGCCCCCGCCGCCGCCCGCGCCCGCGCTCGAGGTAGCCCCGCCGCCCCCGCCGCCCCCGCCGCTCCCCGCGCTCGAGGTCGACTCGCCGCTCCCGCCGCCGCCGGAGGCCGCCGCGCCCCCGCCGCCGCCCGCCGCGTCCGACGACGCGGTGGCGCTCGCGCCGCCACCTCCAGAGCTCGACGGATCGGTGAAGACGGCGTCCGGGAAGCTGCACGCCGCGCTCAGCGCGGCAGTCGCAGCGGGCAGGGCGACAAGCGCGAGACATCGATGGCGCAAGGGCATCCTTGCATTGGATGGCATCGCTCCCCCCCGCGTCAACCGTCCGCCGAGTCCGGCAGTCCGGTCACGGCCCCTGAGGTGCCGTGGGGAAGTGTCGCAGGTGCTCTGCTCGGTCTGCTCGGTCTGCCCGGCGCGCCGGAGGCCCCCCGGCCGCTGGTGCGGTGATCGCGGGCAGGCACCACCGCCCGGCGCCGAGGACCGCGCTGGGCTCGCGCGCTCGGCCCGGCGGGGCGACTGCCCCGGCGGCCGGTCAGATGCTGCCGCTCACCTTCGCGGTACGGGTGCTCCCGTCGACCGACGACTCGATCGTGTACGACGCTCCCTGGTAGGCGATGCTCCCGTCGTCACTCAGGTTTCCGCCGCGCAGCACGTTGGCGGCGCTCTCGTACAGGAGAAAGGAGGCATGGCCGGTGGGCAGCTCGCTGCGGAGCGTCCAGGTGCCCTCGGCGCCGGCCGACTCGATCATGAGGTGCTTCGGAGCGCCGGACGCGTCGACGAGCACGCCGAGGGTCGAGCCGCTCCGATCGCGCGTCGTGGCGCGGAAGCTGAGGAGGGCAGCGGTGGCGAGGAACAGGGCGGAGGCGACTGGCTTCTGGGACATGGACATGGCGGGACGAATGACTCCGTGGATGGCCTTTGCGTGCGGCCCGGGTGATGTGTCGTTCCGGGGCGGCCTGGCGGCCGAGCTCCCGTGGAGCACGGCGCTCACGGACCGAAGCCGGAGATCGCGCTCTTCGGCTGCCAGACGAGCCCGTTGTATTTCCGGGGGCAGCCCGAGCGGTCCAGCCGCTGAAACGTCTCGCCCGTCCTGAGGTGCCGCTGCCTGTCGCGATCGAACGGGCCGCGCTGGCCGCTCGCCGGCTCGTACGTGACATCGCTCCTCCCATGCACCTGGAACCGCCAGCAGAGCAGCTGCTCCACGCCGTCCACCACCCGAGACAAGCTCTCTTTCATCACTTTCATCATGATCTGTACCTCTCCGCGATCAGCACGCGAGCGGGCAGCGCGGAAGCAATGGGCGCGGCGGGACCGGCCCTCGAGGCCCCCCGGTCCGCGCGTCGAACAGCGCGAGCGCCTCCCCGAAGTCGGCCTCGACCTCCGCCACCATCCACGCCTCATCCTGCTCCGAGAGCTGCGACGCGTCGTGGGCGGCGCGGAGCGCGAACAGCGCGCTCAGGAGGAAGCGAGGCCACGAGCGCAGGTCGTCGCCGGCGTCGGCGAGCGTTCCCTGGGCCTGGATCAGCTCGGCGAAGCCGTTGCAGCGGAGGGCGAGGCGCCGCCGCGCGCTCTCCGACAGGCCAGCGAACGGGTCCGCCAGGCACAGCGCCAGCGCGCGCAGCTCGGTCGGCATCCGCTCGGCGCGCGACGGCGCGTCCGAGAGAAGGCCTTCTCCCCGCACGGCGCAGCTCGGCGCGGCGGTGCTGCTTGGCGTGGACACGTGGTTCATCTCGACGTTCTCTCGGAGGGAAGGCGCGCCTGGCGCGCGCATCCCAGGGCTGTGCAAGAGTTGCCTCGAACGTCGCTTGACGGCCGTGCTTGCCGCTCCTGGCCGACGGGCAAGGCGGCATCGCCAACAACTTCGCTGTGTGTAGACCAATGTATAGCAGAAAAAGGGGGCGCGACACCACGTTTATCGGTCAAGAAGGCGCCGATTTCGCTTGTGTAGCGATTTTCCTCGCTGTTGCTCCCGGAGTTCGCGAGAAATGTGTCCTCCGGGCAGGGGCGCTCAGCCCTCGACCCCGGTGGCCCCGGTGTCCAGGCGGGCGACCTGGCGCCGCTCGGGCATCTGCACGATGCCCATCCAGGCGAACACGCGGATGACCTGGTACGCCGGGTCGATCTCGAACCAGCGCACCGCGAAGTTCGGGCTCTGCGCGTACTTGTGGTGGTTGTTCTGGAAGAGCTCGCCCAGCGTCACGAGGTCGAGGGCCAACGTGTTGCGCGAGTCGTCATCGCTGTTGAACGTGCGGTAACCGTAGCGGTGGCCGCACCAGTTCACGATGGCGCCGTGGAGCGGGCCCATCGTCCAGTGGAGCGGGACGAACAGGAACTGCCACCACTGCGTGGCGAACGCGATGTAGAACAGCGCGTAGCCCGTCCCCCACGCGAGGCGGCTGATCCACGAGTTGCCGATGCGGTCGAGCGCGGGCCAGTCGGGGTAGCCGCCGAGAAAGCGCGGCTCCACCTCGGCCGTGCCGTCGCAGATGGCGTCGTAGCGCTTCGCGGTGGCCAGCATCATCGAGGCTGGCTCCGCGTAGTAGCGCGGCGAGTGCGGGTCCTTCGGCGTGTCGCTGTACGCGTGGTGCATGCGGTGCAAGATCGCGTACGCCCGGGGCATAAGGTACGAGGAGCCCTGCGTCACGTAGGTGAGCAAGTGGAAGATCCGTTCCCAGCGCTTCGACATCGTGAACATGCGATGCGAGGCGTACCGGTGCAGGAAGAAGGTCTGAAAAAAGACCGATAGTGTGGAGTGGGCTATCAGGATGACGACGAATTCCATGCCTCCTTCGTACACCGAGGGTGCGTGGGCGCACCGTCAGCTGACGGTCATGATTCGAGAGCTCGGATCCGCGTTTCTCGCGCGAATACGTCCCATGTCGCTCGATTCCGTTGGAGACGAGCCGTTCATCGGCCTGAAACAGAGCTTTGGGGCTTCGAGGGCTGCTCGTCCACGGCATGGGACGGCGAGCTGAAGAGTGGATACGAGCGGCGATGGATCGTTCTTGACATACCTGCGTGTCGCGTGCAGGATGGCCCGGTAAACCGCGCGAGCGTGCATCACAGGTTCTGTCGCGCTCGGGGTTCAGGTGCTCTCGGCGGCGTCGCACGACCGGCGCGGGCTCGCCGCGCCATCACGTCAGAGGTGCACGCATGCAGATCCGCGTAGGTTACGAGCTGGTCTACGAGTTCCCACAACCCACGCCGGTGATCCTGACGCTGAGCATTCATTACTCGCGCGTGTCGGACCTGGTGCGCCCCGATCACATGGTCACCAGCCCGTCGATCCCGGTCCGGTCCTACAGGGACGCTTTCGGCAACTGGTGCAGCCGTATCGTCGCGCCAGCGGGTCAGCTGCGGATCTCCGCCGACGCGGTGGTGAACGACACGGGCGCGCCGGACCGGGTCGTGCCGTCGGCCGAGCAGCACCCGGTGGAGGCGCTGCCGGAGGAGACGCTGGTGTTCTTGCTGGGCAGCCGGTACTGCGAGACCGATCGCCTCTCGGAAGCGGCGTGGGGCTTGTTCGGCAAGGCGCCCACCGGCTGGGGTCGCGTGCAGGCGATCTGTGATTTCGTTCATCGGCACATCGCCTTCGGCTACGAGTTCGCGAGCCCGACCAAGACGGCGTGGGAGGTCTTCAACGATCGGAAGGGCGTCTGCAGAGACTACGCGCACCTCGCGATCGCGCTCTGCCGTTGCATGAACATCCCGGCCCGGTACTGCACGGGCTACCTGGGCGACATAGGCGTTCCGCCTCCCCACGGGCCCATGGATTTCTCCGGCTGGTTCGAGGTCTTTCTGGGCGGCGAGTGGCATACGTTCGACGCGCGGAACAACGTGCCTCGCATCGGGCGCGTGCTGATCGCCCGCGGGCGCGACGCCGCCGACGTGGCGATCACCACGACCTTTGGCCAGAACACGCTGAAGAGCTTCCGCGTCCGGACGGACGAGGTCGTGGGCCCGCTCGACTAGCCTGGCCGACTAGCCGACCGCCTGCGGGCCGGACGCCGCGGCCCTGGCCGCTCCCGGCGCGCCGGCGGCAGGACCGCTCGCCGGCGTGGCGTCCGCGCGGCGATCTGGGTATGGAGGCGCATGCCGCGCATCCTCTCTCCGGGGCGGAACTTCTGGTGCGAGCGGCCGGTGCGAAACGCCGGGCTGCTCATCGACGGCTCCGATTACTATCGTGCCTTCTACGACGCGGCGCGAGTGGCGCGTCGCTACATCCTGCTGTCGGGCTGGCAGTTCGACAGCGACGCCTGCCTGCTCCGCGGGGAGGACGCGGAGGGCGCGCCCGAGCCGGTCACGCTGCTCAAGTTCCTGGACAGCCTCTGCGCGCGCACGCCCGAACTTCAGATTTACATCCTCGCCTGGGACTTTCACGTGGTCTTCGCGATCGAGCGCGAATGGCTCCAGAAGATCGTCTTCGAGTGGACCACGAGCGAGCGGCTGCGCTTCCGCTTCGACAGCAGCCATGTCGACAAGGGCTGTCATCACCAGAAGTTCGCCGTCATCGACGGCGAGCTCTCCTTCCTCGGGGGGCTCGACCTCTGCAACGACCGCTGGGACACGCGGCGCCACCTGGAGAAGAACCCGCTCCGCCTCAGCCGCGGCGAGCCGCACAAGCCCTTCCACGACGTCCAGGCCTACCTCCACGGCCGAGAGGTCAGCGAGAGCCTGGCGGAGCTCTTCACGGCGCGCTGGAGCGCCGCCTGCGGTGAGCCGCTCGAGCTCTCCGCGCCCGAGGGCGCGACGTTCGGCGACGACTACGCGCCGGAGAGCGCGGTCCCGCTCGCGTCTGGGCGCGTGGCGCTGAGCCGGACCGACCCGCGCGGCGCGCCCACCGGGACGGAGGGCTGCCGCGAGATCTGCGGCCTTTACCTCGACGCGATCGCCGGCGCCGAGCGGTCGATCTACATCGAGACCCAGTACTTCAGCTCGCGCGAGGTGAGCGAGGCCCTTATCCAGCGCCTGCGCCGGGGCGGCGGGGCGCCCCTCCAGGTCGTCATCGTGCTCAACATGCGCGCCGAGACGCTGAAAGAAGAGGTCGCTGTCGGGCTCGCGCAGGCGAAGGTCATCGACGACCTCCGCAAGGCGGCGGAGGGAACCGGCCACGCGCTCGGCATCTATTACACGGTGCCGTTGCACGAGGGCGAGGGCGACCCCCCGCGCGCCACCTATATCCACTCCAAGGTGATGATCGTCGACGACCGCTTCTTCAACGTGGGCTCGGCCAACCTCACGAACCGGAGCTGCGCTGTCGACACCGAGCTCAATGCGTCCTTCGAGACGGAGGATCCTGGCGACGCGCTCGGCCGCTCGATCTGCGCGGCGAGGCTCGGCCTGATGGCCGAGCACCTCGGGGTCGACGATCTCTCCTGCGGCGCGGACCTCGTGGCCGAGCTCGACGACCGCGCGACCCGGCGCGACGGGCGGCTGCGGATCCACCCGTCCCCGGACGAGGCGCAGCGCGCGGCCCTCGCGGTCGTCGATCCGCAGGCGCTGCCGTTCGACCCGGATGCCATCGAGGACGAGGAGGACGACCGCACGATCTTCGCCCACGGCCTCGGCGCCCTGTGGCGGCGGCTGGTGAGCCACCGCGACGACACGAAGTAGCCCGCGCGCAGCCTATCGTGCGCCGTGCGGCTTCCCGATAGAGAGCCTCTCAGCCGTGGAGTGAAGGCATCCCTTCAGATGCATGGATACATTGTTGATAAGCGTGGCTTTCCAGGGAGGTCGGATCGCATAGAAGAAGTTACCTGACGAGTCCGCGGACCTGTGGTCGCGCTTCGAACGTCACTCTTGGAGCAGCTCGTGCGTCGGCACTACAAGGGCGAGGACTGCGGCGATTTCGTGTAGGCTGCGCCCGCATCGATCTGGTAGGGAGGCATCTCACCATCGAGACGAGGCGATCCTCGCGGAGGGAACAGCATGGCGATGAATCGAATGAAATCGTGGCTCGGGCTGACGATGACGGCGTGGCTCGCGGGCGCCTGCGGCGGGGCGCAGGCCGTCGACGCGCCTCCTGCGGGAGGGCCGCCGCCAGCGACGGCGGAGGCGCCCGCGCCGGCCGCCCCCGCGCCGGTCCCGGCCGCAACGCCCGGACCGGCCGGCGGTGAGGCCGCGAGCGCAAAGCCCGCTCCGGTCTCCAGGGCGCCGTTCGGCAACGCCGACGGCAAAGAGGTCGTCCTCTACACGCTCACGAACGCGAACGGCCTCGTCGCCAAGGTGATGACCTACGGCGCGACGGTCACCGAGCTCCACGTCCCCGACAAGGCAGGGAAGCTCGACGACGTCGTCCTCGGCTACGACAACCTCGACGGCTACCTGAAGAACAGCCCGTACTTCGGGGCGACGATCGGCCGCGTCGCCAACCGCATCAAGAACGCGCAGTTCCAGCTCGAGGGCAAGACCTACAAGCTCTCCGCGAACAACGGCGCCAGCACGCTGCACGGCGGCAAGAAGGGCTGGGACAAGGTCGTCTGGGACGCGGAAGCTACCGAGACGCCGGACGGCCCCTCGCTCAAGCTCACGTACGTGTCGAAGGACGGGGAAGAGGGGTACCCCGGCACCGTCAACGCGACGACGATCTACACGCTCACCAACAAGAACGAGCTCAGGATCGAGATGTCTGCCACGACCGACAAGACAACGATCGTCAACATGGCCCACCACAGCTACTGGAACCTCGGAGGGCACGGCTCGGGCTCTGTCGCCGAGCAGGAGCTGGCCCTGCGCGCCGACAGCTACACACCATCGGACGCCAGCCTCGTGCCCTCGGGGCAGATCAAGCCGGTGAAGGGGACGCCGCTCGACTTCACCGCGGCCAAGCCGATCGGCAAGGACCTGAAAGCCGTCGGCGGCAAGCCGGTCGGCTACGATCACAACTTCGTCGTCAACGGCGACCCGCACAAGCCCCGCGAGGCGGCGCGCGTGAGGGACCCGAAGACCGGCCGGGTGATGACGGTCGAGGCCGACCAGCCCGGGGTGCAGTTCTATACCGGTAATTTCCTCGACGGATCGATCAAGGGCAAGGGCGGCGCCGTCTACAATCAGCATGGCGGCTTCTGCCTCGAGCCGCAGAAGTTCCCGAACTCGATCAACATCCCGGCCTGGAAGGACGAGGTCATCCTCAAGCCCGGGCAGCGCTACGCGCAGACGGTCGTGTTCCGGTTCTCGGCCGAGTAGCTCGTCCGCTCCCGCGCTGGCGCCGCCGCGGCTGCGGGCGACTGCTGCTCGGCGGCGCCTGGCGCGGCGCGGTCGGTGGTAGCCTGCGGCGACGGCGCCCGGCGCTGTCCAGAAGGAGGAGCAGATGGCGGATTCGTCGATGGAGACGCGGGTCACCGAGGTGGGCGAGGGGATTTACCAGCTTCACACCCCGGTGGGGACCGGCAAGACCGCCTTCTCGTTCAACCAGTACCTGCTGGTCGACGACGCGCCGCTGCTCTTCCACACCGGCTCGCGCCGCCTCTTTCCGGCGGTGCGCGCGGCGATCGCGCGGATCATGCCGGTGGAGCGGCTGCGCTACGTGGCGTTCTCCCACTGCGAGTCGGACGAGTGCGGCGCCATGAACGAGCTGCTCGACGCCGCCCCGGAGGCGGCGCCTGTGTGCGGGCGGGTCGCCGCGATGGTGGACGCGGACATGTTCGATCGCGCGCCGCGGGCGCTCCAGGAAGGCGAGGTCCTCGAGCTGGGCAAGCGCCGGGTGCGCTGGCTCGACGCGCCCCACCTGCCGCACGGCTGGGAGTGCGGCTACCTGTTCGAGGAGTCCACCGCGACGCTGCTCTGCGGCGATCTTTTCACGCAGCCCGGCGCCGGGCACCCCGCGCTCACGCGCGACGACATCCTCGGGCCGAGCGAGGCCATGCGCCGGTCGATGGATTACTACGCGCACGGCCGCGACGCGCCCCGGCTCCTCGAGAAGCTCGCGGCCACGTCCCCCCGCCTGCTCGCCTGCATGCACGGCCGGGCGTACGAGGGCGACGGGGCCGCGCTCCTGCGCGAGCTCTCCCGCGCGCTCGCCGGCGATACCTAAGGGCGCTCGCCGGCGAGCCTGTGTCCGGCGGAGACCGGGCCTATCGGCCGCTCCGGGAGCTCTATCTATCTCCCTCCCATAGCCGCATTCCGTCATCAGCCGACGTCGTCCTGGCCTGGGCTCTCTGCTAGCTTCGAGACGAGATCGATCCTTACCCGTGCTCTGGCTTCGGAGGTGTCCATGTCCTCGTGTTCACGCGCGCTCCCGCCCGCGCTCGCCGCGCTCGGCGTCGCTGCCCTCCTCTCGCTCCCCGGGGAGACGCACGCCGAGGAGAGATTCGCTGTCTCGGCCGGGCTCTCCATGTCGCTCTCGTTCGGCCAGCAGGTAGCCTTCGGCCTGGGCGTGGATCTCCGCGCGACGGCCCTCTTCGAGGACAGCTGGGACAGCAAGGCGAACAAGGGACTGGGGCCGTTCGCGCAGGCGACGTGGCTCAATTTCGCGGCCAGCCGCATCGCGGTCGGCGTCCACGGCGGCAGCGAGATCGTCACCGACTACGATGATGTCGTGTGCACCGTCGACGGGGAGCTCGGCTGGACGTACCGCAGCCGCTACAGCGACGAGCTCCCGGCGCAGCACGGCCTCCACGTAGGTGTCGTCAACACCCTGTTCAGCCCGGTCGGCCTGGATCTCTTCGCGCGCGCGGCCATCCCGCTGTCCAGGGAGCCGTTCGTCCCCGAGGGGACCTTCGGCATGGGCGTCCGCTTGCTTCCGCCCTTCGGGGAACATAGCCGCCCCATCGACGGCAGGCCGCTGCGCACGGCCGATGGGGTCGTGCTCCCGCCCGCGATCGCGCTGGGCCACGCTGCCCCGCGCCCGGCGCGGCTCGATCGCGCGACGCGGGCCGCGCTCGCCGGCGCGTGGCTGGACAGCGCGCGGGCCGAGTGCGGCTCGATCCCGGCGTTCCTTGCGCTCGCGCGGGATCTCGCGGCGGTGGGCGCGCCTGCGTCGCTGGTCGGGCGGGCGCTCGCCGCGCTGGGCGACGAGGTCCGCCACACGGCGCGGTGCAGCGCGATCGCGAGCTCGCTCGCGGGGTGGCGCCTGTCGCCGGCGCTGCTCCCGCCGCCCGCGGCGCGCGACGCCGATCGGCGGGCGGCGCTCGTCCGGATGGCGCTCGAGGCGTGGCACGACGGCTGTCTCGGCGAGGGCGCGGCGGCGGCCCGGGCGCGTCGCTCGCTCGCGGGGGCGTCCGACGCGGGGGTGCGGGCGGCGCTCGCCGAGATCGCGCGCGACGAGGCGCAGCACGCCGAGCTCGGGCGGCGCGTGCTCGCCTACTGCCTGGCCGAGGGGGGGCGCGAGGTGCGGGAGGCGCTCGGCGATGCGATGACCGGGCCGGCGCCGGCGCCGCCCGGGGATCTGGCGGAGGTCGACGGCGAGCCGAGGGAGACGCAGGCTTTCGGGCAGCTCCCGCGCGCGCAGGCCGACGCGGTCTGGGACGAGACCTGGGCGGCGGCGCGGCGCGACGGGGAGCGGCTGCTCATCGCGGCGTGAGCGGCCCATGAAACGGCGCCGCGCGCTGGCGCCGTCGAGGACCGCGAGCTCTCCGCCGCGGTGAGGCGCGCTCTTTCGCCGCGGGAGCGGCGTGGCTCAGAACGATCCGGGCGAGTCCTCCGAGAAATCCTCGGGCGCGTACCCGCGGTCCAGGTGAATCGCCCGCGGCGGACCGCGAGCGCGAGCGGCTGTGTGAGCGGTGGTTGAGGAGCAACGATGAGAGCGCCGTGCCCTACGAGACCGTCGAGCGCTGGCTCGGCGCGCCGGAGTACCGGGGCAGGCTGGAGAACCCGGCGGAGCTCGCGGGGACGCAGGCGACAGCGCTGCTGCGAGCGCTCGACGCTGGAGGCTCTCGCTGGGAGTACAGCGGCGTCAACGAGTGCGCGCCCCGGGCCAAGGGGCATGCGTGGGTCTTCGGTCTCCGGCTCCACGCGGCGCACGACCCGCCGCGGGCGTGGAGCAGAGAGGCGTTCGTCGTCGTCCGGCGGTCCTCCGGGCAGCCCGCCCGCGTGAGCGCAGTGCTCGACGTCTCACCGTGTCCTGTCGCAGAGGTGCCGAGCGACCTCGAGTCGTTCGTCGACGCCTGGCTCGAGAAGCCCTGGCGTGAAGCCAGCGCCGCGGCCAGCGGCTTCGTGGTGGACAGCAGCGCAGAGGTCCGCCCGCCGCACTGCTCGCTGTAGGGTGTGCCGTCACAGCGGCCCGCTCGGCGCCCATCCACCCCGTCGGGATAGCGCTACGCGCGCCGATCACCTCCGGGCGCCGCGCCAAGCCGGCTCAGGTAAGGTGTGCCTGTAGCATCAAGGCGACATACCCAGGGGTGATCGGCGTCGTACGCGACGGCGCCTCCGATGGACACAGGCGGCGCGTCCTCCAGGCGCGGCAGCGCATCGAGGATCGACTCGCCCCCCCGGATGCCAGCGGAAGGACCATCGACTCATCTCGGAGGGCTTCTCCGGGCGCTCCTGGCACTCGACGATGCGTCCCTGGCCGTGCCGCGCCCACTCCAGCAGTCGCTTTGGCACGTACAGGTCCCCGATGTGTGCAAGCCAGGCGTGCAAGCCCAGGTTCTCTCTCAGCGCGTTGGTGAACACCCTGGTGGAGGTGATCCACTCATGAGAGAGTTGCCTCAGACTCGGGTTTCGCCCTGTGGACATCGACGTTTTCCCCGGGCAATACGAGCGATGGCGGCGGCGTATAAAAGGGGACCGCGAGCCGGAATGCATCGAGCGCGATCACGTCGAAGGTGACGGAACCATTCGACTTCACGACGCCCAGGCGAGCGACGTCAGGGCGAGAAGCCCCAGGGCACCACCGCGCGACGCACCGTCCGCGTCGTCTCGGCGCCCGAGTAGACATGGGTGTGGATATGGCCCTGGTGGCGCTCGCACCAGAGGGTCGCTCCGCCGCTCTGGTTGCGCGCAGCGAGGCAGTCAGGGCAGGGCGGCTCGATCTCCGGCACGCGCCAGGACTCGTCGTGGTGCTTGTCGCGGACGACGCAGACAGGGCACCCCGCGGTCCGCACGACGCGCTCGGCGACCGAGCCGAGCAGGGCGCGCGACACGCCGGTGCGCCCGTGCGTGCCCAGCACGATGAGATCCGCGTCCACGTGCGCCGCGAGCCAGACGATCTCCCGGGCCGGGTCGCCCGTGAGCAGGTGCGTGACAACGCGCTGGATGTGCGCGGGCCGCGACGGCACCGCGAACTCCTTCACCGCGAAGGTCGCGAGCTCCTGGAGCCGGGCCGCGGCGTCGGCGGAGCTCGAGGTCCGGGCGAGGCCCTGCAAGCCCAGCAGCTCCCGGCGGCTGTCCGCCACCGCGATGACATGGACCTCGCCGCCTGTCTCCGCCGCGTTCGCCAGCCACAGCGCGCGGAGCAGCACGCCTCGGCTCGCCGGCGAGAGATCGATGGCCGCCAGGACGTTGAACGGTTTCGCGTCGCTCGAGGTGCTCGATTCCATGGATTCCTCCCGTGAAATGTCCTCGTGGCAGACACGCAACCTCCGTGCCCTGCGCGGCGCTCGCCGCGCTCAGCCCGCCGCTGGGCCTGCTTTCCGCTGCGCGCTGTCGCAGACCCAGCGGACCACGCCGGGGATCACCCCCTGCGCGATCGCGCTCACGCGTGAGCCGACGTCGGGGTAGATCTCGAATCGACCGCGCGCCATGCCGTCGGCCATGCTGCGCGCCACCGCGTCCGGCTCCAGCGTCTTCACGTTGCCCGCGATGGCCTTGGTCTCCGCGGGCTTGTACTGGTTCTCGAACGCGAGCTGCGGCGTGTCGGTGTCGGGCGGCATGCACACGCTCACCCGGACGCCGTGCGGCCACATCTCCGCGCGGAGCGCCTGCGAGAAGCCGATCAGGGCGAACTTGCTCGCGGCGTACGGCGTGTAACCGTAGATGCCGATCACCCCGGCCAGCGACGAGACGTTGAGCACGTGGCCGCTGCCGCGCGCCACCATCGCCGGCAGCACCGCCTTGCACAGGTTGACGGCGCCGAAGAAGTTCACGTCCATCATGCTCCGGAACTCCGCGATCGGCAGCTCGAGGAAGCGCCCCGGCATCACGGCGCCCGCGTTGTTCACGAGGTGATCGATCGGGCGCTCGGCCAGCCGCGACTCCATCGCC
The DNA here is from genome assembly GCA_051717205.1 of Sorangium sp. So ce1128. GTDB lineage: Bacteria > Myxococcota_A > Polyangia > Polyangiales > Polyangiaceae > Sorangium. The sequence goes on along the minus strand of CP181432.1, from coordinate 8,948,114 downwards.
CGCGCCACGTCCTCCGCCCGGCTGATGTCGAGCTCGAGGACGTCGACGCGCGCGGACGGGTGCTCGCGCCGGATGCCCACAGCGGCCTCGTCGAGGAGGGCGCGGCGGCGCGCGACGAGCGTCACAGCGGCGCCGTAGCCCGCGACGAGCCGCGCGAACGAAAGCCCGATGCCGCTCGATCCACCGGTGACGAGAACGCTCTTGCCCTGGAAATAAGTTCGGGTGTCCATCGAGGGCGGACGCTACCCCAGGACCACGCCCGGCGCGAGGCGCTCGTGCGGGTGCTCGCGCGGCGCGCCTCAGCGGTCGCGCCGCTTCTTTTTCAGCGCGTCCTTCAGCAGACTTCCGGCCGCGGAGCCGATGGTCTCGACCGCGATCATCGCGGCCGCCGTCGTCACCGCCTTGACCGCCCTTCGAAGGGCGCGACGGGTCTTCTTCTTCATGATGCCTGCGGGAGCTCAACCTCCGGATGAGCTCTCCCCGAGATGCCATTGGCCAGCTTGGAAACGCCCAGCGAGCTCGCCCAGCCCTTCACCTTGCTGGTCACCGTGGTACCAGCGCTGATCAGATAGCCTTTGGCCTTACCCCCGTAGAGTCCAGCCGTGAACGCCGCGGCGAGGCTCGTCACCGCAGCCACCGGCTTGATGAGCTTCCGACCGAGCTTGTTGAGCTTCTTCTTTTGTTTCTTGGACAGCTTCTTCTTCATGCCAACACCTCTAGCAGGCTACGTGCCATCGAATTCGAGTCCATGAACCCGTAACCGCCGCGATGATTTTCCGTGACGGACCTTCCCGGTCAAGGACATTTTGCCTCAGTGCGGCATTTATGTGCCGAGCGTACCATGCGCGTGCACGGGCAGGAGGGCTCGAGGCAGCGGAGGAAGTGCGTGGAACGCAGTGAACTTCCGGATCCAGGCCGATTCTCGAGGGCGGGGGCGCTCAGGCGCGGGAGCGCACCGGGCTCCCTGACCGCGCTCTGAGCCTGAGATCCACCTCTGCCACCCGCGCTCGCGTGTGGCCGTCGAGGCGAACCGGCGCGGACGCCGCTCGCATGCTCAGGTCGACCTGCATCACCGCACCGCGCATGTCGTTGCTTCGCTCACATCTGCTGGCCGCGCTGCCGTCCGCCGCCGCGTCGGCGGGGGCGTCGCGCCGCCGCGTCCGGCCGCTCAGGGCGGAGTCGCTGGCGATCGGCGCCGAGTTCGTTTACTCACCGTTGTAAGCAAGCTCATGCGAGGTCTCAGGTAACACGGGGAGCCGGGATGCGCGTGGGAGATGTCATCGACCGTCGCTTCCAGATCGAGCGCCTCGCCAGCTCCGGGGGGATGGGCGACGTGTACCGCGCCCTCGATCTGGCCACGAACGAGCCGGTGGCGCTCAAGGTCCTGCAGCGCCGGGGGCTCCAGGAGGCGGTCCGGTTCGCGCGCGAGGCCGAGGCGCTCGAGGCGCTCACCGCGCTGCGGCACAGGGGCATCGTGCGCTACATCGCGCACGGCGCGACCGACGCGGGGCAGCCCTACCTCGCGATGGAGTGGCTCACCGGCGAGACGCTGACCGAGCGCCTCGCCCGCAGGCCGCTCACGATCGGCGAGAGCCTCGCGCTCGCCACGAGCATCGCCTCCACGCTCGGCGTCATCCACCGCGCCGGCATCGTCCACCGCGACCTCAAGCCGAGCAACCTGCTCCTCGTCGGCGGCGCGGTCCAGGGCGTCACCCTCCTCGACTTCGGCGTGGTGCGCCTCGGCGCCATCGACCGGCACCTCACCATGCCCGGCACGATGGTCGGCACCCCGGGCTACATGGCGCCCGAGCAAGCCCGCAGCGAGCCGAACATCGACGCCCGCGCCGACGTCTTCTCGCTCGGCTGCGTGCTCTTCAAGTGCCTCACCGGGCGCTCGGCGTTCCAGGGCGCCGACGGGCTGTCGGTGCTCATCAAGGTGATCCTCGAGGACCCGCCGCGGCTCCGCGAGCTGCGCGGGGACATCCCCGAGGCGCTCGACGACCTCGTCGCGCGCATGCTCGCGAAGCCGCCGCAGGAGCGGCCCCGCGACGGCGACGCTGTCGCGGCCGAGCTCCTCGCGCTCGACGACCTGGGCGCGGGCGTGGTGAGCAGCCGCCCCATGAACACCGTGCGCGGCAGCGAGATCACCACGAACGAGCGCAAGATGATGTGCCTCGTGCTCGCGCGCGACGTGACCGGCGACGCGGAGGCGACGCGCTCGCAGGAGGAGGACCTCGAGCGCAGCAAGGCGCTGATCGCCGTCGCCGAGCGCTACCAGGGCGAGCTCGAGATCCTGGAGTCCCGCTCGCCGCTCATCGTGCTCACCGCCGGCGGCGCCCCGACCGACCTCGCGGCGCAGGCCGCGCGCTGCGCCCTCGCGCTGAACGCGCTGCTCGGCTGCGTGCCGGTCGCGCTCGTCACCGGCCGCGCGGAGATCTCGTCGCGGCTGCCGGTCGGCGAGCTGATCGACCGCGCGGTCCACCTGCTGCCGCCCGCGCACGCGCCGGCCGGCGCGGACGCCGTCCGCATGGACGAGGTGACCGCGGGGCTGCTCGGCTCGCGGTTCGACATCACCCGCGACCCGAGCGGCATCCGCCTCCACGGCGAGCGCGAGGCGCTCGCCACCACGCCGCCCCTGCTCGGCAGGCCGACGCCGTGCGTCGGGCGCGACCGGGAGCTCGCGCTGCTCGAGGCAGCGTTCTCCCACTGCGTCGAGGAGTCGACGCCGAGCGCCGTGCTCGTGACCGCGGCCGCGGGCGCCGGCAAGTCGCGCCTCCGCACCGAGCTGATCCGGCGGCTCCGCGACCGCGGCGAGGAGGTCGAGGTGTGGATCGGGCGCGGCGACCCCATCAGCGCCGGCTCGGCGTTCGCCCTGCTCGCCCCGGCGCTCCGGCGCGCGATCGGCCTCTTCGATGGCGAGCCGAACGAGGCGCGGCAGCACAAGATCCGCGCGCGCGTCGAGCGGTACGGCCGGGGCGACTCCGCGCGCACGGCGGCGTTCCTCGGCGAGCTCATCGGCGTGCCGTTCCCCGACGGCGACAGTGTGCAGCTCATGGCGGCGCGGCGCAGCCCCGTGCTGATGAGCGACCAGATCCGCCTCGCCTGGGAGGAGCTGCTCCGGGCCGAGTGCTCGGCGAGGCCGGTGCTCCTCGTGCTCGAGGACCTGCACTGGGGCGACCTGCCGAGCGTCATGCTGGTCGACTCGGCGCTCCGCAACCTCGGCGACCAGCGGCTCATGGTGCTCGCGCTCGGCCGGCCCGAGGTGCGCGAGCTCTTCCCGAAGCTCTGGGCGGGGCGCGGCGTGCACGAGGTGCAGCTCTCGGGGCTGCCGCGCCGCGCGAGCGAGCGGCTCGTGCGGCAGGTGCTCGGCGAGGACGTCACGCCGGAGCTGCTCGCGATGATCGTCGACCGCGCCGACGGCAACGCGTTCTACCTGGAGGAGCAGATCCGCGCGGTCGCCGACGGCAAGGGCGCCGACCTGCCCGAGACGGTGCTGGCGATGGTGCAGGCGCGCATCGAGGCGCTCGACATCGAGGCGCGGCGCGTGCTGCGCGCGGCGAGCATCTACGGCCAGACCTTCTGGCAGGGCGGCGTCTCGGCGCTCGTCGGCGGGGCGCCGGTGGCGTCGAAGCTTGTCGAGCTCGAGCAGCGCGAGGTGATCGCGCGGCGCGGCGAGGGGAGCCTGCCCGGCGAGGTCGAGTACAGCTTCCAGCACGCGATCGTCCGCGAGGCGGCCTACGGGATGCTGACGGAGGGCGACCGGCGGCTCGGTCACCGGCTCGCCGGCGACTGGCTCTCGCGCGCGGGCGCGGCGGACGCGATGGCGCTGGCGGAGCACTTCGAGCGCGGCGGCGAGCTCTCGCGGGCGGCGGCCGCCTACTGCCGCGCGGCCGAGCAGGCGCTCCGGGCGCAGGACCTCGCCGCCGCGGTGGAGCGCGCCGAGCGCGGGATCGCGTGCGGCCCCACCGCGCACACGTTCGGCGCGCTGCGGCTCGTCGAGGCGGAGGCGCACGTCTGGCGCGGGGAGCTCGCGCTCGCGGAGCAGCGCGGGATCGAGGCGGTGGACCGGCTGCCGGCCGGCTCCGCGGCGTGGTTCTCGGCGATCAAGCAGGTCGCTGTCGCCGCTGGCAAGCTGGGCGGCTTCGACCGGGTGGAGCGCTGGATGAGCGCGGCGCAGGCCGCCGAGGCGGCGGCGGAGGGCGCGCTCGTGGCGAAGCACATGTGCCTCGGCGAGGGCGCGCTGCTCCTCGTGTTCGGCGGGCGGTACGCGTTCGCCGACGCGCTGATCGAGGCGATCGAGGGCGACGGGACCGACCTCGCGGAGCGCGAGGCCGAGGTGATGGCGCGGCTGCACGAGGCGCGGTCGATCCGGGCGCTCGTGAACGGCGACCCTGGCGCCTGCCTCGTGGGGCTCTCGGCGGCGCTGGCGGCGTTCGAGCGCGCCGGCGACCGCGGCAACGCCTGCGCTGTGCGCATGAACGTGGGCTACATGCACGCGGAGCTCGGCGACTTCGCGGGGGCGGAGGAGGTGCTGCGCAGCGCGCTGGCGAGCGCGGAGCGGATGGGGCTGCACGAGCTGGCGGCGGCGACGCTGAGCAACCTGGGGCACGTCCTCGGCTACCGGGGGCAGATCGAGGAGGCGCAGCGCACCGAGCGCGAGGCGATCGCGCTGTCGCAGCGGCTCGGGGATCCGCGGACGGAGGGGAGCGCACGGACATACCTCGCGCGGATCGCGCTGATCGCGCGGGATTTCGAGGGGGCGGAGCGGGAGGCGCGGACGGCGGCGGAGATCCTGCAGAGCGCGCCGCCGCTGCGCGCGGCGGCGGTGGCGGCGCGGGCGAGGGCGCTGCTCGGGCTGGGGAGATTCGACGAGGGGCTGTCGGCGGCGGGGGAGGCGGTCTCGATGCTGAAGGCGATCGGGGCGATCGAGGAGGGGGAGTCGTCGGTGCGGCTGGTCTACGCGGAGGCGCTGGCGGCGAACGGGATGGAGGCGGACTGCGCGGCGGCGATCGGGGCGGCGCGGGAGCGGCTGCTGGAGAGGGCGGGGAAGATCAGCGATCCGGTGTGGAGGGAGAGGTTCCTCACGCTGCCGGATAACCAGAAGACGCTCGCCATGGCGGAGAGGTGGCTGGAGCACCGGACGGCTTGAGGGGCCGCGAGAGCGATGTGTGAGCCGGGGGGCGGACCGGGACGGCGCGGGAGAGAGAGCTCAGGGAGGGCGGCGCGCCGGGCGGCCTGCAGGGAATGGACGGCGGGCGATCAGTCCTCGCGGGGCTCGGCCGGGAGGCCGGCGTTCTTCCGGATCGTCGCGAGCAGCCGGTCCATCGCCTCGCGGTAGCTCTTCTGGGCCGCGGCGATGCGCTCGTCCATCGTCTCGTCGATCTGCTTCGCCTGGGTCGCGGACGAGTCGAGCATCGCCTTGCTGCGGCCGAGCTCCTCGATGCGCGCTTCCGACGCCTTCCTCTCCTCGTCGGTGCGCTTGCCCGAGGACTGGAACGCGCGCTCCGCCTCCACGGACTCGTCGATCGACGCCTTCACCGCCTCGATCTCCTCGAGCATCCGGCGGAGCCGGAGCTTGTGCTCGACCATGTCGATGTGCACGACGTAGCTCGCGAAGCTCACGGCGTCGGCCTGCTTCTCGAGCGCCGCGGCGTTCTCCTTGCCGAGCGAGGCGCGGTAGCGGTCGATGCGGCGGTGCGCCTCGTTGCGGTCGCGGACGTACTTCTCGAGCTGGCGCTCGACACCCTCCTCGAGCGCGTGCGAGGTGGCGCCGGTGACGTCGACGTCGCAGCCCTTCTGCTTGGCGACGTACTGCGCGGCGCCGCTCACCTTGCGGGTGAGGTCCTCCTTGTTGTCGTTGAAGAACGCCACGGCGCCGTCCACCGCCCGCACGCGCTCCACGTAGTCGTAGCTGCGGCCAGCCGCGTCCGCCTGCTCGGTGACGTCGAGGACCACCTTCCAGTCCGGCTCCTTGAGCTGGTCCGGGTAGCCCTGGAACTGGCCGGTGACGCGCTTCGCGACGTCCTCGCGCTCGCTGAAGGACGTGGCCGTGGCCTGCAGATCGGCCGGGTAACGCTCCGCGTAGCCGCTCTGCGGGGCCGAGGAGGCGATCTCGGGCTCCGGCTTGGGAGCGCTGCAACCGAGCGCGAAGAGGTGGCCGGCCAGGAATAGCGCGCTGCCGACGAGGCGGTTTCGGTTCATAAGCGCACGCCTATACCCCAACTCCGCCCCGGCCGGTCGCGCTCTGCGCTCGCTGCAGCGCGGCTCGACGCGCCCGAGAAGCGACGCGTCATGAGGCGTGGGGCACGCGCGGGCGCCTGCCCTCTCGGGAGGCATGCTGATAGGGTGGCCCTCCTTGGCGGTGCGCGCCCTGCTCCGGCGAGCCGCGGGCGTCGGGGCGCGATTCCGGGAGGGGGGCATGGAGGACCAGCGAGAGACGCCGGTGACGAGTGAGCCCGGCGCTGAGCCCAGCGCGACGAGGGCGCTCGAGGACCCTGCTGGAGGCGGAGCGCCCGGCGGCGCGACCGCTGGGCATCCCGAGCTCCAGCAGAGCGCGCGCCGCGCCGCGAGGAGTCGACAGGGGCGCCTGCGCCTGGGCTGGCAGATCAGCTGGAGAGGCGCGTACAGGGGCGCTGGTCCGCGCGGCGCTGCCGTGATAACCGGCCATTGGTGGGACTCTGGCCGCGATTCGTAGACTGGATCCAGCCATCGCCCGCGTTCGAGGACTGGTACCCATCTCCATCGCAGTCCGAACATGACTTGTTGTGGACCAGCAGGCCTTCGGCGAAGTAATTCCGCTCAGGGCCATCGATCGTCAGGTTGAAGACGTCCACCTTGCCGGCCGACGCCGCAGGGCGGTGAGCCGTGACGGAGAGCTCGCGGACGTCATGCGCCCGAGCCGGTCATGGCTTCGCTGGTCACCTTCTCGAGAGGATGTGCGGCATGGGATCTCTGGTCGCCGAGCCCGAGCGCCCGCGGCGGTCGCGCCGGGCGGCGTCTGCTGCGCGCGCCGGCACCTTGCGTGCACGCAGGACACCGGAGCGCGCGTGTGCGCGAGGTGCACTTCGCGCGTCGGGCGAGGGAGGGGAACCATGGGGCGCGATGACGAGGAGCGGTCCGAACCGCAGGCACAGGGCAAGGGGCGCATCGACGAGGTCGATCAATCGAAGGGGATCTTCCGGCTCGACGGGCCGCATCCCAGGGACGCCGAGCTGCGCGCGCCGGGCACGCTCGGCGGGGGGCCCTACGAGGAGTCGGGGCGCGGCGGCCCGGCGGGCACGCTCGAGTCGCGTGACCCCGGCGTCGCGGCCGCAGGCGCGGCGGCTCCGTCCGAGGAGGCGCTGGCGCCGGATGGCGGCGCGGCCGAGGAGGCGCAGCCGGTCGGCGCGCTGCCGCAGCACGAGGAGCGGAGCACGGAGGAGCGCGGGGCCGCGAGGCAGCGGTAGAGGGGGGCGCGGCGGGTCGCGCCGGCGCAGGGGTCTCCCGCGGCTCAGGGGGCGTGGTGCCATGCATGCATGAGCGCGCCGGACCTTTCGGAGCTGGAGAAGATCCTCGCCGATTGGCGGGAGACCGCGCCGGCGCCGCGCGCGCTCACCTCCGCGCGGCCGCGGCGCTCGCGACGCCCAGGGCGACGTACTTGCTGAGGGTGCCGACCACGCCCATCTTGGCGCGGAAGTTCTTCATGAGCCGGTCGGGCAGGACCAGCTCGTCGAGCAGGAAGCCGCCGAGCGCTGACAGGGCGCCCGTGAGCGCGTCGCTGCGCTGCCCCGCCGCGTCGAGCGCCTTCTCGTAGCCAATGCCCCACGCGAGCATGCCCCCGGCGAGCACCGCGACCCCGGTCGGCGTGACGATCGGATCGAACCTGTCGCTCACGCGGCGCCCCCCGACCCCGACCGCCGACGCCATGGCGTTCATGGAGGCCCAGGGCGACCCGCGCTTGAGGGTGGACGCTGCCATCATCGTGCACATCGTCGCCGCCGTCAGCACGGCGCCGGTCCGCAGCCCGCGCGTGACGATCTCGCTCATCGGGGTCGCCTGCTGAGGGCGCTGCGCCGGTGCGGGCGGCGTCGCCTCGGGAGACCGGGGCATCGCCGCCGGCGGCAGGGCGGTCGCCTCGGGCGGCAGGGCGGTGGCTTCAGGCGGCAAGGCGGTCGCTTCAGGCGGCAGAGCCGTCGCCTCGCGCCGCGGGGCCGTCGCCGTGACAGGGGAAGACATCCCCTCGGATGCGGGGACCAGCGCCTCGGGCTGGTCTGCAACCGCGCCCTCCTGGCGGCCGACGTGGAGGTAATCCTCGCGGCCATCGTGGTACGTGTAGTGGACCGGCCTGGGACCCTGGTGCTCCGGCTCCGACGTGCCTGCAGCGTGTTCCGGGTTCATTCGATTATCCATCTGGCACCTTTCAGCATTTCTTCGAAACGTATGAGCCAGGGCGTGTGCCAACTCCATGCCAGGCTCGCGCTGGCCAGTTGACAGGGCCGCGACGGCGCCGGGACAGCCGTCGGCGGCTGCGCCGGAGCGCCGCCGACAGCTGGAAGCTGAAATACCGAGCAATCAGCCGGGCCGGGCGCATGTCCCGAACGCGGGAACTCCGTGGTTCGGCCCTCGCATGGCTGCGCCCCCGAGGACCCGATGAGCACAGCGCGCCCGTTCAACAGGAATACCCTCACGACGACGACGCGCGCCGTGAAGACGGCGGGCGTGCTCTTCGGCATGGGCGCGGGCGGGCTGATCGATGGCATCCTCTTTCATCAGCTCCTCCAGTGGCACCACCTGATCTGCTTCAGCTGCCATCCGGGCGCGACCATCGAGGACGTGCGGAGGAACATCTTCGCCGACGGGCTGTTCAGCGTCGTCGCATTCAGCCTCACCGTGGCAGGAGTCAGCAAGCTCTGGAGCGCGTTGCGCGCGGGCGAGGTCCGGCTGCCAGGACGGATCTTCCCGGGTGCCGCCGCCGTGGGCTGGGGTGCGTTCAACCTCGTCGAGGGGGTGATCGATCATCACCTCCTCCAGATTCACCACGTCCGCCCAGGGCCGGGTCAGCTGGGCTGGGACCTGGCGTTCCTCGCGTCCGGCGCCTTGCTCGCGCTGGGCGGCCTGCGCCTGATGCGCGAGGCGAGCCTCGGCGCGCCGGCTCGGCTGTCATCGCGCTAGGGCGCGGTCATCGCGCTAGGGCGCGGTCATGTCGAGCGGCGCCGTGGTGTTTCCCGACGGAACACCGCTTTCCGCGGGCGGAGAGACCGTGTCGAGCGACGCCGTGTCGGCGCCAAGGGCCGGCTCGGCCGCGCCGTTCGCCACGACGTACCGCGCGGCTCCCTGCCGCGCTGGCTCGCTGGTGGGCGGGGGCGACGTCGGCCCGTTCACGCGCAGCGCGGGCACCATCATCGACGGATCGAGCGCGGTGCCGCCCGCGAGCAGCGGGCGCATCGCGTCCAGCATGGCCGCGGCGCTCGGGTAGCGCGCGCCCGGAGCGAGCGCCAGCGCGCCGTGAACGACCCTGGCGACCTCGCGCGGGACCCAGGGCGCGACCTCGTGGAGCGGCAGCGGCGGCGTGCTGCAGATGGTGGAGACGAGCTTCCCGACCGTGCCGACCTGCTGGTACGGCGCGCGGCCGGCCAGGGCGCAATACAGCGCGCTGGCGAGAGACCAGAGGTCCGTGCGGTGATCGACGTCGCGGCCGTTCAGGACCTGCTCGGGCGACATGTACAGCGGGGAGCCGAGCAGGCTGCCGGTGCTCGTCAGCCCCGTTGTGTGCGGCACGACCCGCGGATCGGCGAGGATCTTGGCGATGCCGAAATCGAGGAGCTTGACGGCGAGCGAGCCGCCGCTGCGCCTGGCGAGGAAGAGGTTCGCGGGCTTGATGTCGCGGTGGACGATGTGCGCCTCGTGCGCCTTCTGCAGGCCCGCGAGCGCCTGGGCGCCGATGCGCAGCACCGCGTCTGGCGGCAGAGGTCCGCTCGCGTCGATGCGCTGCTGGAGGTCCTCCCCCCGGAGGCGCTCCATGGCGATGTACGAGATGCCCGTCGCTTCATCGGTGCCCGCGTCGAGCACCTGCACGATGTGCTCGCTGTCGATCGCGCTCGCCGCCCGCGCCTCGCGGCGAAAGCGCTGCACCCCGTCGCCGCCGGCCGTGAGGTGGCGGCCGCTCATGACCTTGACCGCGACGCGCCGGTGCGTGGTCGCGTGCTCCGCCTCGTACACAGAGCCCATCCCCCCCTCGCCGAGGAGGCGCACGAGCTTGTATTTGCGGTCGATCGTCTGACCGATCACCCGGACAGGCTCCCCTCTCCCTCGGGCCAGGCCATCTGGACGAGCCGGCGCAGCAGGGACAGCGAGGGCGCGCGCGAGCCCGCCGCGGGCGACGGGAAGGCGCAGGTCAGCTGGATCGCCGCGAACGGAGCCCGCCTCGCGATGAGCAGCTCGCAGTGGCCGTTGAACACCGCCGGATCCCTGGGCGAAGCGAGGGTGTCCAGCGAGAGCTCCTCCGGGAGCTCCGCGAGCGCCTGCTGCAGGTCGTCGAGCTCCTCGGGCGCGAGGCGCCGCGCGCGCGGCTCGCCCGCGCAGCCCCCGCCGGCGCGGACGAGCGCGTGCCCCCCGGCCTGCGCGCGGAACGGCGCCGCCGAGGAAGGCGGCAGCGAGAGCTCGACCTTGACCCAGCGGCGCCCTCCGTCGGCCGGCGCGATGCCCTCGAGGACGAGCAGCCAGTCGGGAGCCGCCGGCCGGCGCGTCATGGCGCGCGCCGCCCAGCGCCGCAGCGCCTCGCGGCCCACCCACGGCGAGAGCCCCGCGTGCCAGTCGCGGAACGCGAGCTCCTCGCGGTACGCCGCGCCCGGCAGCCACCCCTTGGCCGCCCCGAGCGACTCCCAGACGGCGAGCCCCGCCGCGAGCGCCGGGCCCACGCTGATGCACTGGACCAGCCCCGGAATGCACGCGGCGGCCGCGGCGAGCACGGCGCCCCCCGCGGCGGTCGACGCGATGACCTGGACCGCGCCGAGCCCGAGCTCCCACGGGTGGCTGCTCTGGCACTGCTGCCGCAGCTCGGCGGTGCTCAGCTCGCTGGGGTCGCGCACGTCGCTGGCCGCTCTGGTCATATCCTCGTCGCCGCCGCGCTCGGACCGCGGGAGAGCCCTGCCAGCATACCGCGATCCGGCGGCGCGCGCCCTCAATCCGCCTCGCCGCCGGGCGCGGCGATGGCCCCGACGGTGGCCTTTGTCGCGCGCAGGTAGTCGCCCGGGGACAGGAGGATCTGCGTGCCGCGCACGCCGGCCGAGACGGAGACGACATCGAAGAGCTCGATCGTCTCGTCGGCGTAGACCGGATAGGCCTTCTTCGCGCCGAGCGCCGTGACCCCGCCGCGCACGTAGCCGGTGAGCGGCTGGACCTCCTTGAGGGGCACTGTGTCGACCTTCCGGTCGCCGGTGAGCCTCGCCATCGCCTTCAGGTCGAGCTGCGCGTTGCCCGGCACGACGGCGAAGCAGACGCCGTGGCGATCGCCGCGCGCCACGAGCGTCTTCCACACCTGCTCCGGCGGCAGGCCGATCTTCCTGGCCACCGTGCTCGCCGTGAGATCGCTCGGATCTACCTCGTAGGCGCGCAGCTCGTACTGGACACCGAGGCTGTCGAGGATGCGCGCCGCGTTCGTCTTCATGGGCCGCGGCATGCTATACGACCCGGCTGCGCCGATGACGACCGACAAGAAGGTCCCCGAGGGCCGGCTGAACCGCTTCGTCCGACTCGCGGGGCTCGGCGCCCGGGCGGGGGCGGCCCACCTGCTCTCGCGGCGGGGCGACGCCGCCGCGGAGGCCGCGGCGCACGCCGCCGAGGTGCTGGGCACGATGCGCGGGCTCGCCGCGAAGGTCGGCCAGATGGCGAGCTACGTCGACGGCTTCGTCCCCGAGCCCCAGCGGGAGGCCTACGAGGCCGCGCTGCGCTCGCTGCGCGCAGCGGCGCCGACGTCCTCGCCCGCGGCCATCCGCGCGGTCGTCGAGGAGGACCTCGGGGCCAGGATCGGCGAGCTCTTCGCGGCCTGGGACGATGCGCCTTTCGCGAGCGCCTCCATCGGCCAGGTGCACCGCGCGGCGCTCGCGGACGGGCGCGAGGTGGCCGTGAAGGTGCAGCACCCGGGGATCGACCGCGCGATGGCGAGCGACCTCGAGAACGCCGGCGTGGTCCAGGCGATGGTCGGCGCCGTGGGGCCCAGGGCGCTCGACTCGAAGCGCGTGCTCGAGGAGGTCCGGGCGCGCTTCCTCGAGGAGCTCGACTACGGGTTGGAGGCGGAGCGGCAGCGCTATTTCGCGGGCGTGCACCGGGGGGACCCGACCATCCACATCCCCGAGGTCATCGCGGCCCGCTCGGCGCGGCGCGTGCTCACCGCCGAGCTCGCGCGCGGCGCGACCCTGGAGGAGGCCGCGACGCGCGACGAGCGCACCCGGCGCGCGTACGCCGAGACGCTCTGGCGCTTCGTCTTCAAGGGCAACCTCGTCGGCGGGATGTTCAACGCGGACCCGCACCCGGGCAACTACCTCTTTCAGCCGGACGGCCGGGTCACCTTCCTCGATTTCGGCTGCGTGGAGCCGCTCGACGGCGCGCGCCTCGAGCACGGGCGCGCGATGCACGTCGCCGCGCTCCGCAGGGACGAGGCGGCGTTCGCGCGGCACGCGGCGCTCATCCTGGGGACGCGCGGCGGGCGGTTCGAGGAGCTCTCGCTCGCGTACACGCGGCGGTGCTTCGAGCCGCTGTTCAGCGCGCCGTTCCGCGTCTCGCGGGCCTACGTGGCGAGCCTCGTCGAGGGCGTGAAGGCGATCAAGGAGCAGATCCTGGTGAAGGACAGCGGGTTCGTGCAGCTGCCGCCGGGGATGCTGTTCATGAACCGGCTCCAGTTCGGGTTCTACTCGGTCCTCGCGCGGCTCGACGTGGAAGCCGACTACGCGGCGGTCGAGGGCGCGTTCCTGCGGGAGGCCGGGCTGCTCGGGTAGTTCCGCGCGTCAGAAATCCCGCCAGAAATCATAGTGATTTCCGCATCTTCCGGCTGTTTTGCCACCGAGGGCAGCTCCGGCGTGGCCCAACGCGGGCCCAGCCGGCGAGCCCGGGGACCCGGAGAGCTGGCGCCGACGGACCCGTCACTGCGGGCCGCCGCGGTTGCCTCGCTCGCCGGCCCCTCAGCCGCGCCGTCGCCCTTGGGCGCGAGGAGAACGGCTTCCGCTCTGACCAGCGGGGCGCCCAACCTGGATCAGGTCGCCGCCGAGTCGGGTCGCCCAACCTGAGTCGGCCATCTCAGCACCGCAACGTGCGGTCGGGTCGCTTCAACGCGTCGGCTGGAGCGCTGAGGCTACGGCCCGAACACGACGATATCGCGCCCGGCGGGCGTGGACCAGCAGGCGATCTCGCCGCTCGCGAGGGCGGCGCAGGCGTCGTCGTAGATGACGCCGACGACGCCGACGGAGACGTAAACGGCCTCCGGGATATCGATCTCCTGCGGTGTTGTCCCCCAGCAGACGACCTTGCCGCCCTGCCGGAGCGCGCAGGTCTCTCGGCTTCCGGCGCTCACCTGGATGGCATCGTCGAGCCCGAGCACCTCGACCGGCTCGCTGCGCGGCTCGCTGGTGCCGTCGCCCAGCTGGCTCTGCTCGTTGTTGCCCCAGCAGAGGACCTTGCCCGATGCGAGGCGGGCGCAGTCGTGATTCCAGCCGGTCGTGATCTCGACGGCGCCCTCGATGCCCTCGACGCGCACGGGCGTCACCGCCGCCCCACCGGTGGTGAGCGCGCCCCAGCACACCACCTCTCCGGTGGCCCGCAGCGCGCAGGTGTGCTCGAAGCTTATCGCGACCTGCACCGCGTCGTCGAGGCCGGTGACGGTGACCGGGACCGCCGTCTGCTCGACGCCCTTGACGCCGAGCAGCGGCACGTACGTCGACTTGCCCCAGCAGATGACGTTGCCCGAGCCGAGGAGGCCGCAGATGTGGTGCTCACCCGAGGCGAGCTGGACGACCCCCTCGACATCCGGAAGCACGACGGGCACCGCGCTGCGCTTCCCAATGGGAACGGCCTGCCCAAGCTGCCCTAGGTTCGCGCCCTGGCAGGAGACGCGCCCGTCAGCGTGGAGGAAGCACATATGTAAGGACGAGCCAGACGCAGCGACGACATCGTCGAGGCCCTCGACTGGGCCGGCGGCGGCCAGGCGTTCGTTCAGCAGGGCCCCGCCCCACCAGCAGGAGACCTTTCCGGAGGCGGAGACGGCGCACTTCGGGGCGCCCTCCGCGATGCGCACGGCGCAGTCTGCGGCGGAGCACGAGGGCGCCGGCGCCGGGCCGGTAGATGCGCCGGTCGAGCTGGTCGAGGAAGCGTCCTCGCCATTGGCACCGGCGCCGCCGGTCCCCGTGACGGCAGATCCGCCGCCGGTCCCCGTGACGGCAGGTCCGCCGCCGATACCGCCCGAGGTGTCGTACGGGGCGAGCTCGACGGAGCCGCAGGCGGCGAGGGAGGCGGGGAGAGCAACGACATAGAGGAAAGGAGCGACGATGGATCGGGGCATAGGATCCTCCGTCCGGCGGAGATGTCCGCCGGACGGAGGAACTATGGGAGCGGGCGGCGGGGGTGCTCCTTAATGATGCCTTAAAGCAATGCCGGTCGGCCAGGACTGCCGCTGGCTACCAGCGATCGCGTAAGCGCTCCGGACTGCCAGGCGCCATCGGGAGCGCATCCTTTCGACACGACGCCTCCGGACGAGCGCCTGCAGAGCCTGCGGGCGCTGGCGAGCGGCAAAGCTTCGGCAGCGAGTCGACGCGAGCGGCGGGCTCGACGTTCGGTCCAAGCTTGCTCATGCCTCCGGTGCCACCGGCAGCCCGAGCAGCCGACCGATCGCCTCGTGAACGACCCGGGCCCCCACCTCATCCCCAAGGGCGACGGCGCGGCTCAGGGTACTGGCGAGCGAGGCGACCACCGCAGCCCGACGCGACGACTCGGTCACGGCGAGCCCCCCAAGCCTGGGGCTTGGCCCTTGGGCCCGCGTTGGGCCCATACCTCCCGAGGGGATGCGATCCGTCGTCACGCTCTCCCCAAATCCCCAGGGAAGCGACGGATCGCGACGGTTCGCCCCCGCGGAATCGTCCCGCCAGAGAAACCGGTCGATAACGAGCGGCCGCCGGAAACAGTAGCAATTTCGATAATTTCCGCCTGCTTCGCCGCCGAGGGTGGCTCCGGTGTGGCCCAACGGGGCGCCCTGCGCCGCCGCGTCGCCCGCGGTGAAGGGCTCGCGGCATCACCGGTCCCACCGTACGGCCACGCTGCGCGCGCTGGTTGCCATAGAAAACCTTGCGCGATCCGCATCCCTCCTCGTCCTCCTGCACGCGCGGCGCCGGCGACCTGCGCGGGGCCTGCGGCCCCGCCGACGGCAGCGCCGAACCGGAACGGCCAGGATCACAAACCGAACCGCGCTGACGCCGGCACGGACAGGCACGTGCCGAGCCTGCGACCGGGCGGTGCTCACGTACGCCGGAGCCACTCCAAGCCCGAGGCCCCGATGCCTTCACCTGCCGCGGAAAGCAAGGCGCTCCCGCCGACCGAGCGCCCGGCAGCCCCCACGCAGGGGTCGGAGCGAGCGCCGCTGCCTCGAAGCGCCGCGCTGACTTCGGATGACCGCTCCAGCGCGCGTGCGGACGGCGCACGAGAGATTCCCGAAATTCTGAAGTCCCAATCGCCGACTGAGCTCGTCAAGATGCACTGAGGCCGGATCGCGCCGAGCAGCACGCGGCCGCGCCGCGGTGATTGGGCCGCTGCCGCCAGACGGTTTTCGCCGTCGCTCCGCCTCGAAGCCCCCTGCGAGCGCTCTTGCCAGCCCCTCGCTGGCCGAGCTCATTCCTCGTGTCGTGGGCCGTCTGGTCCGTATCGGACAGATCCCCTTCTCTCCTTATGAGGCGTCCCTCCTCAGGCAAGCGCCGGCGCGACGTCCGCGACGCCCGAGGGCGCCCTCCACGCCGAGGCGACCGTGACATAGCACACAAAACAAGGACACAGGCGCACCTGGAGCTGGCCACGCCGGGCGGGCCTTTGTGCGCTCAGCGTCGCTCGGTGAACCACGATGGCCACGATTGACAATGCTCCTGACGAACGGGCGCGATCTCGGCTGGACGACCCATGGCGGGCTTTGCGGAAGTTCTAGGATTGTGCAGTTCGGATGCAACGGCGGTGATCGCCCGGGCCGTGGCGCGCCGTCCGCACGTTCCTTGTTTGTTGATGTATTCTTTGTTCTCCGGGACTTGCTCGTCGGGAAATGAGGGGTATCGTCAGCCCCGTCCGATTCGAGGAGTCCCTGTTCAAGCCGACAGGATATCCGGTTTCATCGGGGCGTACTTCGGAGGGGGCCGCTGCGGCGTGCTCTCTCCGGAGGCGCCACGCGCCATGAAGTCGATGGCAGCGGGCCAAGCCCGCGGCGACCTTCGCGCGAGCTCCTCGCCAGACATCACCGGCGCAGCGGTCTTCGGGCAGCGCAGGGCTCCAGGAAAGCGAGCGTGTCAGTCGCTCTCCTTGGGGGGTTGTCACCCCGCGCTCATCTCAACGCGTACGTTCCACAGGGCACGAAACAGAAGGAGTTACAACATGAAGAAGCTCATCCCCCTCGCCGCGCTCGCCACCATGTCGATCTCGGGCAGCGCCATGGCAGTTGACCGGAATCTCGTGCGCAACATCTTCATCGAAGGGGCGGCGGCCGGTACGGCGAACTTCACCACCCTCATCAATCCTAACGGCCTGAGTGACAACCTCCTGGCCCCGAACGGGACATGCCTGATCAGCATGTCCTGGACCAACCCCAACAACGCGACACAGTCCCGCAACTGCACGGTCCGCGAGGTAAAGACGACCACCAACCCCAACTGTCCGGATGCGGACATCAATACCACCATGTATGCCGGCTCTGGCTTCAATACCAACTGCAGTGGCTTCAATCAGTTCGGCATGGCGTTCGGGCCCCAAGGCGGAGGCTTTAGCACCATCAGCGCCTCCATCGTCCTGGGCGAGTCGGCGGCCGGCGTGCCGAGCCTCAGCGGGACGTTCCGGGATCCATTCTCCTTCAACTTCATCCAAGGCATCACGATCAACTAAGACCGAGCGCCGCTCGACGCGCCGCCATACGGACGTCCGGTGAGCAGATCTCCCGGACTGCGCCTCGCGGCCGGGAGATCTGCTCGCTTGCGCCCGGCGATCATCGCCCGTGTCAGCCGCTGCCTTGCCCGAGAGCGAGCGGGCGTCGCCCTGGAGGGCCCTGCTCCTGTCGGTCGTGGCATCGCAGCCAGCGCCGCAGCCCCCTCACCCTGATCGGATGGAGACGTTCTCATGCAACCCCCTGTCCCGCATCACGATACTCCCCGCCGATGGCCGCTCTGGTGCGCGCTGGCGGCGCTCGCTCTCGCCGCCTTCCTGCTCCTCCGCCCGAAGCACGACGCGCCGCGCGCCGCGCTGCCCGAGCCCGCCACGCCCTCATCAACGCATCAGCAGAAATCGGGCTACGTCAACCGTGCGCGATGGGATCGCCCTGCCGCGCCTCCGGACCGAGCGGCCGCGGAGGTGCCGCCGATCTCCGGGACCGTCTACGACCTGAGCGGCGCCCCGGTCGCCGGCGTCGCCATCGCCGCCACGACCTTCGACGTCGCCGGCAATTTCCCCACGACGGCCGCGTCGGCCGAGAGCGATGAGCACGGGCGCTTCGAACTCCGTGCCCCGAACGGAACCTACAACCTCGTCAGCAACAAGGAGGGCTACGGCCCCATGCTCGTCGTCGCGCATAGCGGTGACGATGTCGCCCTGCTGGTCCCGAGGAGCGGGATCGTCGAGGGGCATGTCTACAACGAGCGCAAGGAGCCGATAACGCAGTTCACCGTGGACATCGTCGCGCTGGCCCCCGACAGCACGGCAGCGCCCGCGCCCCTCTGGTCGAAGCGCTTCGACGCGGCAGACGGGGCCTTCCGCGTGGAGCAGGTCCCCGGCTGGCCGGTGTTCCTCAGGGTCACGGCGGCCGATTACGCCCCTGTCTTCTCAGCGCCCGTCTATGTCGGGCCCGACAAGACCCAGAATGTGGAGCTGACGCTCTCGCGCGGGTGCACGCTGACGGGGACGGTTCATGACGAGAACGGCGCGCCGCTCGCCGGCATATTCCTCGATGCGGAGACGCGCTTCACCACGGGCTCGTCGAGCCAGGGGTCGATGGATGCCGCGAGCCAGGCCCAGAGCGATCTCGAAGGGCGCTTTCGTCTGGAGCGTGTCCCTCCCGGCGAGATCCTGGTCCGCGCGTATGACGGCGGCTATGCCGCGACGACGGCCCAGGTCCAGGTCTCGCAATGTGGCGCGCTCGACCCGATCCAGCTCACGATGTCCAGGGGAGGCAGCGTCGCCGGCGTCGTGCGGGGGAGCGACGGCAAGCCTGTCGCCGGCGCGCAGATCATGGCATCTCACCGGAGCATCGGCTTCGTGAACGCGGTGACCGACGCCGAGGGGCGCTATCGCTTCGAGAAGCTCCCGGCCGCCGTCATGCGCCTCGAGCTGGTGGCGAAGTCGCATCATACCGTGGTGTACGCCAAGGTGAACGAGGGGCAGGTCGTCGAGCGGGACATCTCTCTTCCCGCGGACAGCTCGGGCGAGATCCGCGGGCGCATTACCAGCGGCGGGAAGCCGCTCCGGGGTGTCCAGGTCGTGGTCGCGTATAACCAGGGCGAACCCGGGCTCGACATGCGCCACGTCACGACGGGCGACGACGGGACCTACCGGGTGAAAGGGCTGCCGGACGGCGCTTACATGGTCATGGTCTCCTCGGTGGTCGAGGGCACGTCGGCCAACGTTCGTGACGGCGGCGTCGCGCACGCGGATCTGGACGTGGCCGGGCAGCCCCAGCCGGCCGATGACTCGGTGGCTCCGGCGCACTTCACTGGAGACGGAGACTGAGCGGTGCGAGGCGGGCACCTCCGGCCCGCCCGGGCTGTCGATCTCGCCCTGGCCCACCGCCGGCGGGCCCGCGCTCCGGCTCGGCCCGCCGCGCCGCGACCGGAGATCCCCTGTGCCTAGCCCTACTTTCGCAACGCGCGTTCCTGACGTTTAGGAAGGCGCTTGCTTTCCAGGTGCTGCGCTTTGTCGTCGTCTAGATGAAGAAAGACCCGGAAGCCAGCGGTCGAGCTCGAAGATGCGCGCAGCGCGGCGCTGTTCTGCATTCAGTTCGGGCGCGAGCGGGATCGTGGGGCGCCGTCCCTGGGCGCCCGTTGCGGTCCGGACCAGCGTGGCGCGGATGTCGCCGAGGCTGTCCATCATGGCGCGGGCGGAGGCGTCGGTGCCAAGGGCGATGCGTGCCAGGCTGACGAGCATCAGCCCCAGCACCGTCGCGAAGGTGTGGAGCCGCAGCGAGCCGTCAGCCCACTGATGTGAGGGACCCCAGGGCACAACGCCTCCCTTCTTCGAGCGACGGAAGAGCTCTTCGACGTTCCACTGGCCGCGAAAGGCATGGACGATGCGTTCGGTGCTCCAGGTGTGGTGGTCGGTGCAGAGCACACGCTTGCCCAGGCGCGTTGCCTCGAGCTCTCGCCGGCGAGCTGCGTCGATCCGCCAGCTCAGCGTCGGGGCCTGCTCTTCGCCGTCGATCTCGACCACGACGAAGCTGGCCAAGTGCTCGCGCGCGAGCGCCTTGCGTACGCGCTGCTCGAGCGACGCGCGTCGAATGCGGCCGGCCTCCACCAGCGCCTCAAGCCTGCCCAGTTCCTCCTTGGCCTTGGTCAGCCGCGCTTCGATGCCGCGCTTTTGCCCCTCGAGTAGCGTGAGGCTCTCGATGACGACGAGCGTGCGGTCAAGGTCGCCGACCTGGGTCCGGACGCGGGCAGCGCGTACGTCCTGGTACTGTCCGGTCAGGTGCCGCATCGCGCCTTTCTGCGCAGCTTGCTGCAATGCCCATTCGGCAGCGCTGTGTCCCAGAGGCAACGAGATGAGGCTGTAGTAGCCGGTGACTTCCAGATGAAGCTCCAACTGCGGGCTCCAGAAGCCCCCGTCGCGTACGAGTGTCCGCTGACCGGGGCTGGTTCGTTGCTCCCCGGCGTCGAGCGCGCTGTGCAGCTCGCTCAGCCCTTGCAGGCACCCCTCGAGCACGGCTTGATCCGAGCTGTTGCCGCCGAAGGCGCGGTACAAGAGCGGCACGTGCCCGGTCTCACTCACGAGCAGGCCGAGTCCTACTACCCGCAAGTCGCTTCGTTTGCTCTTGGCATGGCCGCGACGCGCCAGCTCGCCGGGGGTCGTTGTCGCGATGTGCGTGTCGAAGTTGGTCGTGTCGAACGCCAGCACGTCGGCTGACAGAGCGAACCGACCGATCGCCGCCCGAGCGATCGCCACCTGCGCGGCCTCCAGCTCCTGATCGGTGACCTGCTGCGCGATGCGGTGAAACGCCTGGCCCGTGAATGCTGACCCGGGCAGGCACGAGACCCGCGGCAATGCGCCGTCGAGGAAGTCCCCCAGATCGCACTTCGGGCCCGGCGCGCATGCGCGCTGAAGCGCGACGGCAACAGCCATCTCGCCCACGGACGGCCCGTTCTTCGAGCCGTAGTCACCGCACGCCTCAGTTGATCAGCCTCACGAGGTCGAGCTGCTCGGCAACCCAAACGAGCGCGCCGACGTCCCCCACCGCCCTCGTTCCGACTGTCCGAGTTCGCCCGAGGTCGACCGTCGGCGGCGGGTCCGCTGGCCCGAGGACAACCTGCCTCGCGACCGAGCGACCCGCTGCCGCGTCCCACACCGACTGCGCCGCGATCCGGTAGCGGCGACCGTCCACCTCACGCTCGAAGATGTGCATCTTCGTTCATGTAGCGACGACAGGTCGCCGCATCCATAGGGCGTGCACGATTTTTAGTGCGCGCCGTGCGTCTACACAGCCGACCCCTGTCGGCTTCGCGAAAGTAGGGCTAGCATGGATGAGACGCAATGCGACGCTGTTCGCCGAGAAAGCGGCGATGACGCAAGAGTGAAGTCACGCTCATTCTGTGATGCGAAGTAGTGCAAAGGATCGCGAAAATGGACTTGGAAGAGCGGCAATCATATTAGAGCTTCCAAGAAATGCACCGTGGTCGAGACTCTGGTGATTGAGTCCGATCCGCTCGAGCAACCTGGAAGGGGTCAATTGAACCTCGACCGTCGAGCACGCCTGGCGGGTGAGCCGCCGGAGGACGAGGGTTTGCCCGCGGGCCGACTCGTGTCCTGCGCCCGCTGAAAGGAACGTCCCCGCCTCGGCGGATGGCCAGCGCCCGCCCGCCCCCCGAACCACCTGTTCCAGCGCCACCGCCGCCGACAGTGCTGTCGCCTTCGGACGCACAGCGGGCAAGAACGCCAGCGCAGCGACGGCTCCAAACCACGTGCTTGCCTGGGGTCTCATCTCCATTGTTCTCCTTCGGATCAGAACCTCGACTGCCGGCCGCCCTTGCGTCGCGCCGTCCTCCGATCACGGGAGCGCGCGGCGAACGCGGAGGCAAGCGCGAGAAACGCGAACCCGCCGATACCGGCGGTGGCGTCGTCGGAAGTGACGGCGCAAGCGCAACCCGCCGCGGAGCTGTCGTCTTCCGAGGTCCCTGCGGCTCCGGCGCGGCCTCCCGAATTGCCGTCGGTGCCGCCCGTGGCGCCGCCGGTTTCCGGGGAGCCGCCGATACCCAGAGCGCCACCCTGGCCAGCGCCACCAGCTGCGCCCATTCCACCGCTGGTGCCGACCGTGCCACCGGACCCGTCGCCACCGCTTCCATGGGCTGCCGTGCCGCCCATGCCGCCGCCAGCGGTGCCCGAGCCACCGGCGGCGCCGCCGCCCGTCCCTGCGGTCGGCCCGGCGCCGAATTCGTAAGCTCCGAGGTCCGGCGCCGATCCGACGAACGGAAGCCCCACGTCCGTGCCTTTGTCGATCAAAGCGCTTTCGGCCTTGAGCTTCATGAACACGCACACCGAGGGGATGCTGCCGTCGGCCTCGCGGGGTCCGGTGCAACCGGCGTCAGACGTGCTCTCGAAGTCCGAGCTCGTCTCCGTGATGTTCAGGTCCCAGGTGTTGAACGCGGTGTCGACGCCCCCCATGTTCGAGTTCTTGTTTGGGAAGCCGACGTTGTTCCGCATTATGTGCGCGAGCGCTCCGGTCAAAATGATCGTCTGGCTGCTATCGTTGGGCGGGCTCGCCAGCATGTTGTATTGGGTTCCGTTCTTGTACGCGGTGTTGTTGAGCCAGGTATTGCCGCCCGACGAATGGTTCGCGTAGAAGCCCGCGGCCTTGTTCTTCCAGGCCACGTTGTTCCGCACGATGTGCCGGATGCCCGTCTTGCTGCTGCCGACTTTGAACCCGTTGCCGTTGCCTTCGGTGCCCCGACCGTTCGACATGGCGAAGCTGCCCTCGGTGATGACCGGCACCTCGTGCGAGATGTAGTCGTAGCCATCGTCCGAGTTGTTCCACGCGCGGCATCCCCGAATGGTCGTGCTGGGACCCGTCGTTTGGTAATGGACCCCGAAGCCGTCTCCGTTTTGGCCGTCGCCCTGGCTGCCATTCTGGTCGTAGTTGTCGTGCGAATCGCAGTTGAGGACCAGGTTGCCGCCGACGCCTTCATCGATGAACAGGCCGGGCCCGAAGGCATGATGGAGGTGGAGCAGCTCGAAGATGTTGTTGCTGGAGCCCTTGGTGCGGAGCAGCGAGTACGAGTGGTCGCCGCTTCCGCCCACCTTGGCGTTGCCGATCTCGAGCCCTCGAAGATGCATCCAGCTTCCGGTCACCAGGACCACCGGCACGTCAACGGCCCGGTTGCTGGTGACATACCTCGACGCGTCGAGCACCGGCTTCTCACCTGGGTAGGCCCAGATCTTGGTGCGGTTGGTATCCGAGGTGCCGCTCCTCGAAAGGACGAGCTGGGTCGTGATGTAGTAGGTGCCGCCGCGCACCCAGATGGTGTCACCGGCGGCGGCGGCGCTGTTCGCCTTGGAAAGGGTGGCGAACGGCTGGGCCATGGTCCCGCGACTGGAATCGCTGCCGTCCGGCGCCACGTAGTGCTCCGCCGCGCGCGCGTATCCGGTCGCCAGCAGTACGAAGATGCCCGCGGTCGTCGAGGTCGCCGCCAAAGACTGCTTTTGGTTCATGCTCATCGGTGTAGCCTCGCGAGAAAGTGAAGTCGCCGACAAGAAGCGTCCGACCTCATTGCCAGTTTTTGCGCCGAGGGTTCTCCCAAGGCCGATCACAAGGTGGATCGGGCCGCCCGCAACCAATCACGATTTGAACACGAAATCTCGAGGGCGGTGAAGATTGCGTCAGGAGGTACTTTTGTGTTGCGGGGAGAACGGCAGACCGGCCGGACCGGGATGTTCCAGGGCTGCCCAGCCGGCGCTCGACATGACGCACCTACGAGGGCTGGCTGGTGCCCCACTTCGACGACGACCTGGGCGCCTTCATGGGCGACGTGTTCAAGCGCGCCGACGCGTTCTTGCTCGGGCGCGGCACCTACCAGATCGTCGCGTCGCACTGGCCCCGCGTGACCGACCCGGCCGACCCGATCGCCCGCGGCCTGAACGAGCTGCCCAAGCACGTCGCCAGCCGCACGCTCGGCGGCTCGCAGGGGGCGGCAAGGGGGCGACGATCCTCAGAGCGACGCGAGCGATCACCGACCGGTGGTGGTGACGCTCGCGCGGTGTTGACGCGCCCCCCGGGGTGGCTTGAATTGCCGGCCATGACCGTCGTTAGCCGCATCTTCGAACGGCTCCTCGATCTCCCGCCGGCGGAGACGCGCGACATCATGGTCGAGCGCGATCTCCCGGTGCCCATGCCCGACGGCGTCACGCTGCTCGTCGACCATTACCGCCCGCGCAGCGGCCCGAAGCGCCCCACGATCCTGGTGCGATCGCCCTATGGCCGGGCCGGCTTCTTCGGCCCCTTGCTCGGGCGGCCGCTCGCGGAGCGAGGGTTTCAGGTGCTCCTGCAGAGCTGCCGGGGCACCTACGGCGCAGGTGGGGAGTTCGATCCGTTCCGCAACGAGCCGGCCGACGGCGCCGCCACGCTCGCGTGGATCAAGGCGCAGCCGTGGTTCTCGGGCGAGCTGGTCACCTTCGGGGCGAGCTACATGGGGTTCGTGCAGTGGGCGATCGCCGCCGACGCGGGTCCGGAGCTGAAGGCGATGGCGACGCACGTGACCAGCTCCGAGTTCCGCAGCCCCATGTACATGGGCGGATCCTTCTGGCTGGACACGGCGTTGACGTGGACGCACTTCGTCCACAATCCCGCGGAGTCGGTGCTCTATGCGGCGCTCGCGATGATGAAGGCTGAGAAGCTCGTGCGCGCCGGCGCCGCGCACCTGCCGCTCCGCGAGGCGGACACCGAGGTGATCGGCAAGCCGGCGAAGTTCCTCCGCGAGTGGCTGGAGCACGATCAGCCCAGCGATCCCTGGTGGAAGCCCGTGGATTTCAGCGAGCGCGTCCGCGAGGTGACCGCGCCGGTGTACATGCTCGGCGGCTGGTACGACGTCTTCCTGCCGCAGACGCTCGCCGATTACCAGCGCCTCCGCGGCGCGGGGCGATCGCCGCACCTGACGATCGGGCCCTGGGCGCACAACGATCAGAGCTGGCTGTCCGTGGCGATGCTCGAGTCGATCGCCTGGTTCCGCGCGCACCTCTTCGGCGATCGCAGCGGGCTCCGCGATCTGCCGGTGCGGCTCTTCGTGATGGGCGCGAACGAGTGGCGGGATTACGCCCAATGGCCGCCGTCGGGCTACGCGGAGGAGCGCTGGTATCTGCAGTCGGCGGGGGGCCTCTCCACGCGCGCGCCGATCGCCTCCGAGCCGGATCGATATCGCTACGATCCTGCGGATCCCACGCCCTCGGTGGGCGGCGTCAGCCTCAGCCAGAACGCGGGCCCGAAGGACAACCGGGCACTGGAGAAGCGCGGCGACATGCTCGTCTACACGAGCGCGCGGCTCGATCGCGCGGTGGAGGTGATCGGCCCGGTGAAGGTCGTCCTCCACATCGCCTCCAGCCTGGAGCACACCGATTTCTTCGCGCGCCTCTGCGACGTGGCCCCCTCGGGGAAATCGAAGAACCGTCACCGACGGCATCCTCCGCCTCTCGCCCGGCAGCCCGCCCGCCGAGGCCGACGGCACGCGCCGGATCGAGATCGATCTCTGGCCGACCGCCCACCGCTTCCAGCCCGGCCACCGCATCCGCGTGCAGGTGTCGAGCGGCGCCCACCCGCGCTTCTCGCGCAACACCTGGAGCGGCGAGCCCCTCGCCACCGCCACGCGCCTCGTCGCCGCAGATCAATCGATCTACCACGACCCCACGCACCCCTCGGCGATCCTGCTCCCGGTCGAGCGCTGACGAGCGCGGATCGACCTGTCGGACCGCGCAGCAGCCTGTGAACCACCCTCCAAGGGGTTGGCGCGACCGGGCGCTGCCTGTATCGTCGGCGCGCCTTCTTTCCGCGGTGGGGCGACGGCGAGGGTTACGGGCGAGTGCGGATTGATTGGGTATATCCATGGACAGTGCAAGAAGGAGCACCATGATTCTTCCCAAAAAACGTGACCCACGGTTCATCACCATCCGCCGCGGAGGGCTCCTGGATGAAGGCACCCATCACGCGCTGGCAATCTGGGCCGCAGATTGCGCGCAGCACGTCGTGGGGTTTTTCGATGAATACAGGCCAGACGATGACCGGCCGCGTAGAGCGATTGCACTGGTGCGGTCGTGGACCCGAGGCGAGGCCACAATGAGAGAGTGTCACAAGGCGGCGTTCGCTTCCAACGCCGCAGGCCGCGAGGCGCCCCCCGCCGCCCGGTTAGCCGCCCTTTCGGCGGGTCAGGCGGTGGCCGTGGCGCATGTAGCCGCCCATGAGTTAGGGGCTGCGGCGTACGCCATCAGGGCTGCCAGGGAAGCCGCACCATCGGGCCAGGGGGACGCGGCTGCGCGAGCCGAGCGCCAATGGCAGTGGGAACAACTGCCCGACGAAATACGAGACCTCGTTCTTGACGACCAGAAACTGCGAAACGCACTCTGTTGGAACGTGTTCGTCGACTGAGCCGACGGCACTGCCACGAGGGAACGTGACGTTCGAGGTCCACGCCCCGTGACCGCCGACCAGCTCCGTCCGGGCGATCCGTACGAGCTGTCGGAGGGACGCCTCGTCGAGTGCCTGCCGACCGGACGGCGCGGGGGTCGGAGCAACCTGGTGGGCGGCGAGGTGCTGGACACGGATCCCGCGGTCGAGGCCGCCGGCGTGGACGTCGGCGTCTCGCCGAGGCCGGAGATGCTGCGAGCGCCGGACATCGTGGTGGGGAACATCCCCGACGAGCCCGGGTGGGCGACGGCGGCGCTCGACGCGATGGACGAAGCCGCGCTCGGCGCCCTGCGCGATCACCTGAAGCGCGAGCGCCGCTGGCCCTGATCGGAGGGTCGAGCAGAGGCTCCGGCGGCCGCGCCGGCCGAGGTCTTGCCGAGTTGCTGGGCCCGAAAGCCCCTGCTCATCGCGCGGCGCGGGGACCCTGCCGGACTCACGCGACCCTCGCTTCTGCGGCTCATTCTGGACCGATCATTCCAGAATGACCGGTCCAGAATGAGCCCACGCGCCCCCGCGGGCGAGCTCCTTGATGGCCGCGGCGAGCAGATCCGGCTCGACCGGCTTGGCGAGGTGCGCGGCGAATCCCGCCGCCAGCGCCCGCGCGTGGTCCTCCGTGCGGGCGTAGGCCGTGACCAGCGCGACCGGGAGCGCGGGCTCGCCCCGCTCTCCCTCCATCGCCCTGAGCCGGCGGAGCAGCTCGTAGCCGTCCAGGTCCGGCATGCCCAGGTCGCTCACCAGCACGTTCGGCCTGCCGCCAGCGTCTGCCGCCGACAGCACCTCCAGCGCTGCCTGGGCCGACCCGACGGCCGTCACCTCCGCCCCCTGCTCCCCGAGCGTGTAGGCCATCACGTCGCGCGTGTCGGGGTCGTCCTCCACGAGGAGCACCCGGAGCCCGCGCAGCGGTCGCGCGACGGCGCCCGCTCCGCCGGCGCGCGGGCGCGCCGCGGCCGGCGCGGCGGCCCTGTCCACGGCGGCACCGACGGGGAGCGCGACAGTGAACACCGCGCCCAGCCCCTCCCCGGGGCTGTCCGCGGAGAGGATGCCGCCGTGCAGCTCGACGAGCTGGCGGCTGATGGCGAGCCCGAGCCCCAGCCCGCCCTGCCGCCGCTGCGGCATCGTGTCGGCCTGCCGGAAGCGCTCGAACACGTGCGGGAGGAACTCGCGGCTGATCCCGTTGCCCGTGTCCGCGACCGAGACGCGGAGCTCGCCGTCCTCGCGCGACACCCGGACCTGGACGCGCCCGCCCGGCGGCGTGAACTTGACGGCGTTGCTCAGCAGGTTCCAGAGCACCTGCTGGATACGGTCGGGATCGACGCGCACCAGGCCAGCCTGGGCGTCGTGCGCGGCCTCGAGCTGGATCCGCTTGGCCTCCGCCGCGGGGCGGACTGCGTCGACCGCCGCGGCGGCGACCTGCGCCAGATCCGTGTCCCGCGGGCGCAGGTGGAGCTTGCCCGCCATCATCCGCGAGACGTCCAGCAGGTCCTCGACGAGCTGCGATTGCGCCTTGGCGCTCCGCTCGACCGCCTGCAGGCCCTGCTGCATCTTCAGCGTGTCGACCCGGCCGCCGCCCAGGAGGCGCGTCCAGAGCAGGATCGCGTTCAGCGGGTTGCGGAGCTCGTGGGACACCGTGGCGAGGAACGCGTCCTTGATCCGCACCGCGTCCTCCGCCTCCTGCTGCGCCACCTCCGCGGCCTTCCGCGCCGCCTGCTCCCGCGCGACCAGATCACGGATCTCGCACTGCCGCTGCCGGGCCCGCAGCGCCGCCTGGACGGCCGTCACGAGGGTCAGCTCCCGGACAGGCCGGTCCAGGACCGTCAGGTTGCCGGCCGCGCGCAGCGCCGTGATGGCCTGCTGGTTGGAACGCGGGTGCGGCTTCGCGTCGGCCAGCAACACGAGCGGCAGATCCGACCACGAAGGCTGCGCGGAAAGCGCCGCGAGGAGCTCTGGCACGGCCGCGGGCGCCAGCGCCTCCTCGGTCAGCAGCACCGCCCCCGCGCCCTCCCGCACGGCGGCCGCGAGCTGCTCCATGTGGCGGCACGCCATGGGCTCGAGGCATGCCCGGTCGAGGACCTGGCACAGCAGCGGCGTGTCCCGCCCGACCGGCGCCAGCACCAGGACGCGCTCGTCGCACGGCGAGGCATCCGGCGCGGCGCTGGCGCTATCCACGGCTGCCTCCCTCCTCGCTCTCCGCCGTGCCTCCGCTGCTCCTCCAGCCCTGGCCACCCTCGATCGCCTCGGGAACGCCGCTGAGGATGCTGCGGAACTGCCGCAGCGGCGCCCCCCCGACACGTACACCCTCGGTGCTGATGAACAGCTCCAGGAGCGTCGTCTCGTGCTCGCCCTTGCGCTTCTTGATGACCGCCACGCACCTGCGGAGGCCGCCGTCCGCCTCGAAGAACCGCAGAACGATGATCGTATCCGACAGGTAGCTGACGTCCACCGCCGGTACGGGCCCGACGCTCATGAACCCCTCCTGGTTCACCACGAGGAGCGTCAGCACCCCGCGGCTGCTCAGAAAGTTGAGCAGCTCGTGCATCTGCACCGGGAGCAACGAGACTTCCCGCATCGCGTTGAAGTACCCCGTGAGGCTGTCGATCACGACGACCCTGGCCTTGCCGTCCTCCACCGCTGTGCGGACCCGGTGCGCGAACTCGCCCGGGGTGATGTCCGCCGTGTCGAGCTGCTCGATCGTCAGCCGGCCGCCGTCCAGGTGGGGCTGCAGGTCGATGCCCACGCTGCTGCTCCGGGCCTTGAACAGCTCCGGGCGCTCCTCGAAGAGGAAGATGGCGGCGGCGTCGCCGCCCTGGACGGCGGCGCGGGCGAAGACCGCGGCCAGCGTGCTCTTGCCGGCGCCGGAAGGACCGATGAGCAGGCAGGCCGTGCCCCGCTCCAGGCCGCCCCCGAGCAGCCGGTCGAGCGACTCGACCCCGCTCTGAATGCGCCGGAACTCGGTGTAGTCGCCGCTATGGCGCGCCTCCACGCGCGGATAGACCTCCAGCCCGCCCGTCCGGATGCGAAAGTCATGGTATCCGCTCCGGAAAGCGATCCCGCGGACCTTGATCACCCGCAGGCGCCGCCGGACCTCGCCATAGTCCGGGGCGGTGTGCTCCATGTGGAGCACGCAGGAGGCCAGGCTGTGAAACTCGGTGTTGAGGGGGCCCTCCAGCTCCGTCTCCGACGGCCATTCGCCGAGGAACAGCGCCGTACACCCCCGCTCGACCAGGAACTGCCGGAGCACCACGATCTCGCGGTGGTACCGCGGCGTGCTGCCGGCCAGCAGGCCGATGACGCCGATCGAATCGAAGACAACGCGGCTCGGATGGGTCTGCTCGACCACCTGGCGCAGCTGCCGGGTGAGCTCACCGAGCTCCACGTCCGCCGTGCGCAGGACCGTCTGGTCTGCGGCGAGGTGCTCCGCGACGTCGTCGGGCGACAGATCGTGCACGTTGACGCCCTCCAGCGACCACCCGTGGGAGCGGGCGATCGCCTCCAGACCTTTCTTGGTCTGGGCGAGCGTGATGTACAGCCCGCTCTCCCCGGCCTCGATCCCGGAGAGGAGGAATTGCAGCGCGAGCGTGGTCTTGCCGGTGCCAGAGGCGCCCTGGACGAGGTGCATCTGCTCGCGCGGAAAGCCGCCGCGCAGGATCTGGTCCAGGCCGGCAACGCCCGAGCCTGCCTGTCCCTCGCTGAGCGATGCCGTCTGATCCCCCCGAGATGTCATGGGGTACTTTACGCCATCGGGTGCGCGTGTCGTGCGGAAGCGGCCAGTTCGGTGCTGCGCCGCGGGCCTCGGTCGACGGGGGCGCATTTCTGCGGGGAGCCGGGCTCCTCGTGCATGCGATCGGCGCGCGGCGCCGGGTCAGCGTGGGCGGCGGTCGTGGAAGAGGAGCATCTCGATCGTGCCGGCCTCGCGGAGCCAGGGCTGGTCGTGCGGACCCGGCAGGACGCGGAGGGTGTGAGGGACGGAGCGCTTCGCGAGCTGCGAGGCGAGCGCGGCGTTCGCGTCGTGGAACGGGTCGCCCTTGCTGGTGAGCAGGTGGAGGTCGCGCGGGCCGGCCGCGGCGACGGCCCTGGCGAGCCGGTCGGCGTACGCGGGGGCGCGGTGGGCGCTGATGGCGGACTGCACGCCGCCCCAGGCGCCGAAGAGCTCGGGCCTGCGGAGGAACACCTCGACGCCGACGAAGCCGCCGAGGGAGCAGCCGTCGAGTGAGGTGCGGGCGGCGTCCTCGAACACGGGCGCCTCGGCGCGGGCGCGCGGCAGGACGACGTCGGCGAGCCAGCGCGCGTAGCCGTCGAGCGCCGCGGCGGGGTTCGGCGCCCTGTGGACGTTGGGCGTGAAGGGGCACGCGACCGCGAGGCCGCGGAAGGGCTGCGCCGCGAGCGCGGCGTTCACCTCGGCGAGCCGGGCGTCGGTCCAGTCCTTCCGGCGCGCGGTGCGGCCGAGCGGCGGGCGGCGGAGCCGCTCGTAGGCCGACCCGAGGCCGTAGCGCTCGAGCCACGCGAAGGCGCCGAGGCGCTCGTCGCCCGTCTCGCCGAGGCCGTGGAGGAGCACGAGCAGCGGCACGCGCTCGCCCGGGGCGAGGTGCCTCGGGACGAGCAGCGTGAGCCGCCGGCCGAGGGCGCGGTCGCCGGGGACCTGGAGGTCGCGCACGTCGAAGGCGGGCGGGGCAGGGGCGGGCGGCGGCGGCGCGGCGGGCGAAGAGGCGGAAGGAGTCGGCGGCGCGGCGCCGGCGGCGTCGGCGAGGGCGGCGCGCGGGGCGAGGGCGGCCGCGCAGAGGGCCAGAAAGGGGCGCCGGGGGAGGAGCATGCGCGGAGTGTCGCAGCTCCGCGGCGGCCGACCAGCCGCGCCGGCGAGCCCGGCGGTCCTGACCAGCCGCCGCGCTTGAACTACCCCGGGGCCATCCCGCCCACCGCCTTCGCCGTCTGCCACGATGACGCGCCGGACGCGCGCGCGTGCGCGCATCCGCGCGCCCGTTTCTCTGCACATGAGGCATTGTTCCTTCCTGTTATCAATATCGCGTCGGCGCTGTGGGATCGTGCCACGTATCTGCGTGTTGCGTACTGGGCGTGCTGACCTGGCTCACCGTGGGCGTGCCGCCGCGCGGACCTGGGGCGCGGGCGGTGCGCTGTCGCGATCTCCGGCTCATCGCCGAGGACCGAGATCCTGAGAAGCCGCTCGCGCAGCGCACGTCCAAAACATCGAAGCTCCGGAGTCGCGCCTTGCGCTGGCCGCGCGCTTGACTCGGCTTTGTGTCGTCGTACGCTCCCTGTGTAGGTGTCGCGCCGGCCGCGCGCTATTCCGGGGGAAGCACCGCGGCGGCGCGCGGATCGGGCCCTGTCGTGCTCGATGGAGCCGAGCAGGGAATGCGCGAGCTCGCCGCACATCGACGTGCGGTGCTGGCGACCGGCGCGCGCTGACGGCGGAGCTCATCGCCGGGTCGGGTGAATCTGGCAATTCAAGGGGGGCAGTCATGTTGGGAATCCAGAACGGCGCGCTCGCGCTCGCGCTGCTCGCGGCGTCGGGCTGCGCGCACGCGAATGGCGGCCAGCGCGGCCCGCGCGCGGGTGATGTCGTGTACCTCGACCAGGGGTGGGGCGACGAGGAGCGCCGGATCTTTTACCGTGCCTCCCAGGGGACCAGGCTCTTGCCGCTCGCGTGGTTTCTCGCGCTCGAGCGGGAGGACAGCTCAGCGCGGTTCGTCGCGAGCGATTATGTGACGCGCTATCGCTTCATCGAGGATCCGGGCTCGAAGAGCAACCAGGAGCGCCTCCCCGTGGGGTTCGCCAGGGACATCGACGCAGCGACGGGCGAGGTGTACGTCGGGTTCACGTGCGGGACGTGCCATACCCGCCAGATCTCCTACCGCGGAGCGAAGATCCGGATCGACGGCGGCCCGGCCAACATCGACGTTGTCGCCTTCACCGATGCTGTCTTCGGCGCGCTCGACCGCACCCTGAAGACGCCGGAGAAGCTGGATCGCTTCGCCAGGGCGGTCCTGAAGGACGATCTCGGCGAGGCCTCCGTGCGCGCCCTGCGCGCGCAGATGGAGAAGATGCTGGAGGCGGCCCGGCTGCAAGCGTTCACCGAGGGCGCGGGGGCCCACGCCACGGTCGCGGGCTTCGGCAGGCTGGACGCGCTCGGGCGCGCTGGCAACCTGCTGCTCGGGCAGCTCGACCCGAAGAGCCTCCGTCCGACCAACGCGCCGGTCGATTACCCTCATCTCTGGGATGCTGCGACGTACGACTGGGTGCAATGGAACGGATCCATCATGCAGCCGATGACGCGCAATATAGCGGAGGCGCTCGGGGTGGGCACGCACACGCAGCTCGTCCGGGAGCCGCAGGGGAAGAGGGTGCATGTCCAGTCGAGCATCCGCGTGGACAACCTGCGCCTCCTCGAGCAGCAGATGGAGAAGCTCCGCGCCCCGCGCTGGCCGGAGCACCTGTTCGGCCGCATCGACCAGGAGCGGGCGGCCCGCGGCAGGCTGCTTTACAGCGCGCACTGCGCAGGGTGTCACGAGCCGGAGCTGACCCCGCCGAACGAGCACGGCAAGCGGTTCCGGAGAGCGATGATGTCCCCGCTCGACGAGATCGGCACCGATCCCACCGATGCCGTCAATTTCAACGAGCGCACGGCGGATCTGGGGGCGCTCGGGCTCGGGAAGATGGGGATGGCGCAGGCGCTCGAGCTCGGCACGTGGGCGATCCGCGAGACGAAGTACGAGGCGTACGGCCTGTCCCCGGCGCAGCGGCTCGCGTGGGACGGGTATCGCCCGAACGCGTGGCGCGCGCCGCTCGCGTACAAGGCGCGCGATCTGCGCGGGATCTGGGCGACGGCGCCGTACCTCCACAACGGCTCTGTCCCGAGCCTTTACGAGCTCCTGCTGCCGGCCGACAGGCGCTCGAAGCGGTTCTATCTCGGGAGCACGGAGCTCGACCCGAGGCGCGTCGGCCTGCGGGTGGAGCCCTTCCAGGGCGGGGTCGAGCTCGTGACGGACCTGACCGGCAACTCCAACGCCGGGCACGAGTACCGTGACGGGCCGCGCGAGAAAGGCGTCATCGGGCCCGCGCTGACCGAGGAGGAGCGCTGGGATCTGGTCGAGTACCTGAAGACGCTGTGACGAGCGCCTGGCCGGCAGGCGCGCGCCCGCGCCGAGCGGCGGCGGCGCGGGCGCGGGGGGGCGCCACGGGCTGACAGGAAATGCCCGAGGCGCGCTGGACGGGGTGGACGCGCCGCGCGCACAGCGGGTACACCGGGGCGCCCATGGACACGACGCACGACGACACGGACGAGACGCACGACGAGGCGGGGCAGGCGCGCCGGATCCGCCCTGAAGACCAGGACCCGAAGCTGTGGAGGGGCAACGGGTGGACGGCGCGGGTCATCAAGAACGAGGACGACGACGGGTGGGCCGTCGAGATGACGTGCGACGGCCAGAGCGAGCCCGCGCTGGTCGGGCCGTGGACGATGGGGCGCGACAAGAAGAACCCGAAGCCCCTCGACGCGAGCGCGTTCGCCACCCTGGTGAAGACCGCGAACGAGGTGCTGGCGCGGCACGCCCAGCAGCGCCGGGCGCAGCTGCACCGGAGCGTGACGACGGTGGTCGAGGGCGGCGCGCGGGTGCAGGTGGACCTCGACGTGGTGCCCGACGAGGACGACCCCCACGCCATCCTCACCGTGCGCGACGCGACGGGCGAGACCGTGACGCGGTCCAGGGTGCCCCCGGACTTCAAGCTCACCGCCGAGAGCGCGCGCAGGTGGATCGAAGGGAACGCTTCCGAGCCGTGACCGGCGCTCGTCTCGCGCGTCAGAAATCCCGCCAGGATTCCGGTGCGGTGGCGAACCGTCGCGATACGTTGCTTTCGGCGGGATTTCGGGGGGGCGTGACGACGGATCGCACCCCCTCGGGTGGCATGGACCCAACCCGGGCCCAACCGCCGAGCCCTGGGCCCGGGGAGCTCGCGACGGTCGATCCATCGCCTCGAGCCGCCGTGGTTGCGTCGCTCGCCGGCACCCTAAGCCGTGCCGTCGCCCTCGGCGATGAGGAGGCAGCCCGGGTCGTGCACGAGGCGATCGGTCGGTTGCTCGGGCTGCCGGTGGCACCGGAGGGGTGAGCAAGCTTGGGCCGAACGTCGAGCCCGCCGCTCGCGTCGACTCGCTGCCGGAGCCTTGCCGCTCGCCAGTGCCCGTAGGCTCTACTGGGATCGCCCGCGCGCGGCGGTTGCGTGCCGAAGCGCCCCGGAGGCATCCGGAAAGTGATGCCGGCAAGCAGCAGGCCTGTGCCGGGAGGCAAGCGCGGCGGCGTGCGCAGGCGACGACCCTCTCGCCGCGGTGCTGCATGGCGACGCCATGGCGGAACTGCGGACGCCACGGGGAGCGGTGGGAAAACGAGTGGCGAAGCGGCTCCTGCATGCTGGCACGGAGGCGGCACGCGCACCATGCGCCTCGGCGCCAGAGAGCGCAGATTCAAGCACGTGCCTGGCACGCTGCTCATCCATGGTCTCGATGAGAGGCA
The DNA here is from genome assembly GCA_051717205.1 of Sorangium sp. So ce1128. Lineage (GTDB taxonomy): Bacteria > Myxococcota_A > Polyangia > Polyangiales > Polyangiaceae > Sorangium. The sequence continues at coordinate 8,913,530 of CP181432.1, read as the reverse complement.
TGACCATCACCTGCTCGGTGATCGGGATCATCGGCGTGGACAGCTCCGCTAGAACACCGATCACGTTGAAACCTGGAGAATTTTCACAGGGAGGCGGGGAGGCGGGGAGGAAGAAAAAAAATGAATTTCTCCCTCTTGCCGTCTCTCGCTCCCCGCCTCCCCGCCTCCCTGTGAAATTCCTGCTTTTTCTCGTGATTTCAACCCGTTTGTCGCTCTAGCCGGCTCTGCTGCACCCGGATGATCTCCTCCTGCAACGCTGCGCGCTCGCGCTCTGCGTTCTCGCGCGCCGACATATCGAGCGCGAGCCGGGTGCTCGGCGAGCGCCTCCGCCGCCGCGGCAGCGAGCGTCGCGGCCCGCCGGCCCCCGGCCCGCCACTCCGCCACGGCGCCGCCATGGGCGATAGCCCGGCGGGTTGTCGAAATTCGCGGCGAAAACGCGCCCTCACCGCGTGGCGTGCGGCGTGCGGTGTCGGCGCCGTGTGGCCAGCGCGGCTCGCACCACGGGCGTCGTCTACGAACGCCGTCGTCCCGAGAAGACGACACTCTACGAGATCGTGCGCGACAACGTGGAGACGCTGTACGGGGCCATCGACGACGGCGCCATCGCCGTCCGGATACCCAAGCACGCGAGGAAGGAGCTCGAAGCCTACCTCGACTGCGGGCTGCTCTGCCGCGGGTTCGCGCGGCTCCGGTGCGAGCGCTGCGAAGAGAGTCGGCTGGTGGCATAAGGTGGGCGCCCGGCGCCTTGCCGGCTCTCGCCGGTAGGTCTCCGGGCGCCCCCTTCCGAACCGGGCATGCACCTTTCGTTATGCACCCGGCTCTCCATGATGGATTGCGAACAGAGGCCGACGGGCCGAGGCCAGTCGGTAGGGTCCAACACGAGTCCGGCCAGTGACAAACAGCGTGACACCGCGATGGTGCCATTGTCCCCGGCGGGTCCCGCGCTCCTTTGAGGGTGGGTACAACACCTTCAGCCTTTTCACCGGCGCATGTTGATGCTTCTTCCGCAGCCAGCGAAACACGGTCCACCAGGCGTAGTAATCGACCGAGCAGAAGACCCGCTTGGCGCCCCACGCGTGGCGATAGAAGGCACTCCACCCCCGAAGCAGCCAGTTCAGGTCGCGTAGTAGATCGTGCAGACTCTGGCCAGTGCGATCGCGCCGGCAGAGTCGCTTGATCCGTTCACGCAATCGATGGCTCTTCTCCTTCGGGATCAAGGTCACGCACGCCATTCGCTTGAGGCCGCGATTGTTGCGCACGACCACGTGGTGCCCGAGGAAAGCGAAGGTCTTCGTCACCGGAGTGATGAGCGTCTTCGTTTCCGACAGGTCCAGTCCCAACTGTTGCTTGAGGAGCGTTGCCACTGCAGCCTTCTCCTTTTCTGCGTCCTGCCGAGCCCGTTCATGCTGCTCCGGACCGGGCGGGGCGCCTACGAGGAGGAGGAAGTCATCCGCATACCGAATGGGCAGCACGATCGTCTGTCGACGTTCCCTGTCGTGCTTCCGGGCTTCCTTCGCCCGTCGCTCCGGCGGCGCGGCGTCGCGCCGCGTGGGCGCGATTCGGCGCTGCGAGACATGCCGCTCATATCGTTCCTCGATGATGCTGAGGGCGATATTTGCGAGCAATGGAGAGAGAATCCCGCCTTGCGGCGTACCGGCATCGCTACGGACGAAGGTCCCTTCCGAGAGAATGCCGGCCTTCAGGAATGCGACGACCAGGCGGTTCACCTTGGGGTCAACGACCCTCCGGCGAATGCGTCCCATCAGGCCATGATGGTCGATGTTGTCGAAGCAACCTTTGATGTCTCCCTCCACGATCCATTGGTATGGAAGCCGCGGCTCTGGACCCTGCTTGTGGTCCTTGGGACGCAGCAGCACCCGGAGGTACTCCAGCGCGCCGTGGACTGACTTGCCCGGTCGAAAGCCGAACGAGACGGGGAAGAAATCCGCCTCGAACACCGGCTCCAGGATGCTCTTCAATGCTGCCTGAACCACCCTGTCTTTCACGGTGGGAATACCCAGGGGGCGAAACTTCCCAGGCGCACCAATCTTCGGGATGAGAACTCGCCGAACCGGCGCGGGCCGGTATGCGCCGGAGCGAAGCTCCGAGCGCAATGCTACGACGAATTCCTCCGCCCGTTTGGCCACATGTCCAACCGTGATGCCGTCCACGCCTGCCGTTCGGCGGCCGCGATTACTCGCGACACGTGCGAGGGCCATCCGCAGGTTGCGGGCGTCAGTCACCAACCCCCACAGCTTGCGGAAAACGTAGTCGACCTGTTTCTCGCTTCGCATGTGCAGCTTGCGTTGCTCGTTCCGGAGCCAGTCCCAATCGGTCCTGGGCGCCACATACATGGCTTTCCCCGGCGGCTTCGAAGCCGTACCCATCACTGCCTCCCTTCGCCATGTGCGCGGCTTTCCCGCGCTCGGACTACTACGGAGGCTCCGCCCCCCGTCCGAGACATCGCCGGACCTGTCGGCTTGCCGGACTTCGCGGGTCCGGCGCTCGGATCGGGGTTCCCATGTTCGAAGGAGAGACCCGTGGTGCGGTAGGTGGACGGCTGTACCCCTGGCAGCGCGGACCGCGCGCCGAATCGGGACATGGCGGCGGCGTACCCATGTCGGGCACACCCAGTCACGCTGAAATAGCGACCGAGCGCAGGCTGCATCCCTCGCATAGCGAGTCTTTACTCCGTACAGAGGATTCCATCGCCGTCTTCAACTGCGGGTTGCCCCGCCTCGCTTCACCTTGGCACCTTCGGTAGCCCGCCTCGGAGCCGAAGCTCTCCGCGGGCAGTTAAGGCCGCTCGGCTGTTGCAGGCCGCCGGCACAGTCTCCGGCGACGTTCGCGGACCCCTTCTTCACCCGGCCCGACCCGGGCGAGGATGACGTCTTCAATCAGGTCATCGGTCTCTCCTTGCGCCTCATGGCGCACCTATTCGTGCAAGTGCCGCGGCGCGTGCCCGAGCTGCTCGGCGCGGCGAATGTGCGGGAGCGCGGCGCACTTGGTCGACCACGTGCTGCCCGACGTGCCGCTCCGGCAGTGGGTGCTCACGGCGCCCTATGAAGTGCGTCGGGTGCTCGCGCTGCGGCCTGACGCGCTCACCGCGCAGAACCGCTTCTTCGTCGAGGAGATCGCGCGGTGGCAGAAGCAACGCGCGGCGGCGTTCGGGGTGCAGGGCGGGGAGACCGGGGCGGTCACGTTCGTCCGGCGGTTCGATTCCATGCTCCGGTGTTTCGTGCACCCGCACGTCGTGGCGCTCGACGGCGTCTTCACGAAGGCGGAGGACGGCGCGCTCGTCTTTCACGAAGGGCGGGCGCCGTCGCACGAGGAGATCGCGCACGTAGCGGCGCGCGTCGAGAAGCGGATGGTGCGGTGGCTCCGGCGAAGGAAGCTCATCGACGAGCGACCCGCCGAGGAGCGCTCGAACGAGCCACGCGAGGTCGAGCCGCTCGAAGCGTGCATGCAGATGGGGCTCTTCGACGGTGTGTTCCTGCGACTCGGCGACGGCGGCGCGCAGCTCGGGAGCGACGACGAGCCGCATGCGCCACGAGGCAAGGGGCCGTGGACGGCGGAGGTCGGTGGCTTCAACGTGAATGCGGGTATCACGGTGCGCGCCGACGATGCAGAGGGACGCGAGCGACTCTGCCGCTACGGTGCGCGTCCGCCGTTCAGTTTGGAGCGACTGTCGCTCCTGCCGGACGGCCGTGTGGCGTATCGGTTGAGAAGGCCGAGGCGCAACGGGGCGACGCACCTGGTGATGACGCCTGTCTCTTTCTTGGCCCGCGTTGCAGGGCTGATTCCTCCGCCGAGATTTCCGCTACTGAGGCTCAGCGGCGTGCTCGGGCCGAACGCGCCGTGGCGCGCCGCCGTCGTGGTGTACGGCCGCGGAGGCGTTGCGGCGGCGAAGGCAGCCCACGACGCCCCGAAGCGGAAGAGGCGCAAGGGCAAGGAGAAGGAGGACGGCAACGCGGCGGCGATCCTCGTCGATGGGGGCGCGAGGCGTGACGAGGTGCCCGAGGAGGGCGACGTGCCGCGCTCGAGCCCAGGCAGGACCAGCCTCGGCAGCGGCGTGGTGCAGGTCGTCGGCGCGCGGTTCGACTGGGCCCGTTTGCTTCGCCGCGTGTACCTCGAAGATGTCCTCGCCTGCCCTTGTGGCGGTCGGCGTCGGGTGATCGCGGACCTTCACGATCCCGAGGTGGTGACCGCTATCTTGGTCCACCTGGGGCTGCCGACCGAGGGGCCGGCCGTGGCCCGAGCGCGCGACCCAACGGGGTGCGAGGCAGCGTGACGCGAGCGCGAGGAAGGGGGGCGAAGGGGACGTGTGCCCGCCGGAGGCCACACGCCGCCAGCGCTGCGCCTGGAGCGGGCAAGCTGCCGCGGTCCGTGCATCGGCGGCGGAGCGCCGACGGGGGGCTCCGCAGCAGATCGCCCTTGGATGTCCTAGCCGCCGCGATGCTCCACCCGCGAGCACGCTGTCGCTGAAAGCGAAGCGATCGACGCGGCCGTTCGGGGTGGCGCGCGGATCGAAGAGACCCTCGAAGGCGCCCGGCGGCGCGCGCGGTGCTCCTGTTCGCCAGGCTTACGAGCGCTCTCACCGAACGGCGCGCGCCTCCGCTTGGGCACAGGCCGCGCGTCTTGCACGAGCTGGTCTATTTTGTCGTCACACAGGACGCGTCGTCCGTCGGAGTAGTCAACTCTATCTCTTGAGACGGATAGTACATCACGAAATTATAACACATCTCATCCACCGTCCGCTCCCCGAATTCCACGGCCCTGTTGCCCGGGTTGTCCCACGCGCAACGCGTCCTCACGGTGTCGCCGCCTCGAAGGATGGTATCGTTGTCGTACCAGATCTGGTTGTCGAAGTTCCACGGATCGGCGAGCCCCAGGTTGCTCGGCTCGCTGCCGTCCGTGGGCACCGTGTTGCTCGACAGGTGCTTGCCGAGATTGTGCATGTGCGGCATAACACTGATTACCGAAAGCGCCCCCATATCCCGCGGGAACTGGTAATCGCAGCTCACGTCGAGCGAGCCGTGAGGCGGGATGTTGATGTCTTCTGTGCCGAACGAGAAGATGCCGGCGTCGTTGGGGCGGAGCTCCGTCGTCGTGCAGACGTCGAAGCCGGTGCTGTCTTGCTGCCCGTCGAGGCCCTTGATGTTGCTGTAGTGCACCTGGACTATGAAGTGTGCCGTGCCTTCCAGCGGGAAGCCCGCCTCTAGCGGCAGCTCCGTGGCCTTGCCGCCGGGCGCCCAGACGGACAAAAGAGCCCCCTGGATGTCGCCCCCCTCACAGGGCGTGGGCGTCGAGGGAGACGCCTCATCCGCCTTGAAGAGCAGGATATGGTGTACAATGGTGCTGTTGTCGATCTGGGGTGCGATCCCGACGAGGTGTCGTTTCTGGCCGATCTCTACATCGACCCCATAACACATATACTGGTCCTGGACGTCCTTCGGCATGACGTAAGGCGCGGACGGCGCTAGCAGGACATCCGGTGTGCAGCTCAGGGTCGGAGGGTCGATGGTTCCGCCGCCGCCCGGGTCGACGCACGTGTCTTTACCGGCCGGCATGCCGGCGGCGATCCATTGATCGAAGATCGCGAGCTCCGCGGCGGTCAGGCGCTCGGTTGGGGGCGGAGGCATGGGGCGCGCGGTGTCGCGGGCGCGTGCGGCGACGAGCTCGTAGACCTTCTTGTTGGGATCGCTCACCGCGGGCGCGACCAGATCGCTCCGGTCGACCAGCGGGAACGGCGCGCCGAACTTCGGGGACGCCCCGTGACAGGTCTGGCACTTCGTGGAGAGGATCTTGTCGACGTCGCACGGCAGCGCTTCCGCGTTGCCGTTCTCCGGACCGGAGCCGGATGAGCCGCTGCTGCCCTTCTCGGCGTCGCTGCACGCGACGACCACGAGAGCGGATAGGAAGGACAGCGCCGAGAACAAATAACGACTACGATTCATGCGAGCTCCTCGGGGAAAAGTGCGACCTGAATCGGCGTTCGAGGGTATCGAGCGCTGATCTGCAGCTTTTCGGAAGGGCGGTCGAAGACCGAGATTCCGAAAAACGCCGTCGAATTGGGTGGAAGAAGAACGCGCGCCGCGAGCTCCCGAGAACAGCGGGAGACTTGGCGCGTGAGAGCACCGGCGACCCAGGTCTACGGACGGGCCGGCGACCTGGCGTCGGTGCTACTTCGGTGAGTGCCCGCCCGCTCTGAGACTGTTCAACGGTCCGCTCACGCGGAAGGTATCGAGGCGCTCGCGCGCCAGGAGGCGCGGTGCCGTCTGGTCAAAGCTCGGCTGCGGACTAGGGTCGCGCGCGGGGATCCATCTACGGGGCGCGCCCGAGCCCGCTACTGAGGCTCAGCGGCGTGCTCGGGCCGAACGCGCCGTGGCGCGCCGGCGTCGTGGTGTACGGCCGCGGAGGCGTTGCGGCGGCGAAGGCAGCCCACGACGCCCCGAAGCGGAAGAGGCGCAAGGGCAAGGAGAAGGAGGACGGCAACGCGGCGGCGATCCTCGTCGATGGGGGCGCGAGGCGTGACGAGGTGCCCGAGGAGGGCGACGTGCCGCGCTCGAGCCCAGGCAGGACCAGCCTCGGCAGCGGCGTGGTGCAGGTCGTCGGCGCGCGGTTCGACTGGGCCCGTTTGCTTCGCCGCGTGTACCTCGAAGATGTCCTCGCCTGCCCTCAGTGGGGTACAGCTATACGGTAGGATGCCTTCCGCTTGGTGCTACGTCGCGGTAATCCCAGGCGTTTCAGGCGTGGAAGGCCTGCCTGATCGCATAAGGCCCGTTCTGTCAATGAGCTCGTACAGTCGGACTGCACGAGTCAGGAACGGCTCCGAGAATCTTGACTTTGCGGAACGCGTTTGCTTGTCCTATCCGCTCGTGTCGAGGTCAGGCGCGGCGAGCCGGGCGCGCTCCGCTTCGCCGGGCAGCGCGCTGATGAGCTCACCGGGCTCCACTACAACCGGGCTCCTCGTCGAGCGGGCGCAGGTGACCGAGCTCCTGGAGATCGCCCGCGAGGTTGACGACAAGGGCGACGAGTCCAAGTTCGAACGGCTCCGGGAGAGGCCTGGTTCGTCATGCCGGAGCTGGTGTCGCGCATGTTCGAGACGATCGAGTGGCGCGACTCGGCGCCGGCCTCGGACGGCGAGCGGTTCGACTGGGCCCAGGCCCACAAGCAGACCGCCAAGGCCATCGGCCTCGACGATCCGCGCCGCCGCGAGTTCCTGGCCGCGGCCGACGAGGCCTACCGCAGCATCGCGGCGCCGACGCCCTACCACCGGGTGCAGCACGCGGAGGCGCTGATCCTGCTCCGGCAGTTCGCCGCCGCCGACGCCCGGCTCGAGGAGGTCCCGGCCGCGGGGCGCGAGTCGTTCTGGTGGCAGCGCAAGGCCCAGGCGCTGGTCGAGTCGGGGCGAGCGGCCGCGGCCCGCGACGCGATCGATCGGGCCCTCGAGCTGCTGAAGGATCCGAAGTTCAGGGCGGCGTTCCTCGCCGATCGCTCGCGCATCCGGACCGCGCTGGCCGACGCCGCGGCGGGCGAGGACCTCGAGGCGGCGATCGATCTCCTGCCGCCGGGCGACAAGCACCGCGCCAAGCTCGAGGCCGAGCTGGCCGTCCTGCGGGCCGGACCTTGACGGGGTGACGGTCCGGCGGCGGGCGGTCGGCCCCGCGCCGCGCGCGACCGTTCAGCGCTCCATCACCATGCCGCCGTCGACGTTGATGGATTGCCCGGTCACCCAGCTGCCCTGATCGCTGCACAGGAAGGCGACCATCATCGCGATGTCGTCGCACGTGCCGATCCTGCCCAGCGGGACCCGCTCGGCGATCAGCGCCTCCCGGCCCGGCCCCCGGGGGACGTTCCGCTCAAGGCGCTGGGTGTCGATGTAGCCGGGGCAGATGGCGTTCACCCGGATGCCGTGGGCTCCGACCTCGCGCGCCATCGACGCGGTCATCGCCTGCACGCCCGCCTTGCTCGCCGCGTAGGACGCCGCCCTGGCCGGGAAGCACTTCCCCGCGGTGGAGGAGATGCTCACGACGGCCCCGCCCTCGCCCTGGCGGACGAGCTGCCGGCCGAAGGCGCGCGACATCAGGAACGTGCCGTTGAGGTTGATGGACACGATCCGGCTCCACTCGTCGACCTCGGTGTCGACCACGGCGGTGGGCGACGACCGGCGCACCGTGCTCGCGTTGTTGACCAGGAAGTCCACCCGTCCGAGCTCGCGCAGCGCCCGCTCCAGCAAGGCGTCGACCTCCGCCGGATTCGCCACGTCGCTGACCACGGGCAGCGCCCGGCGGCCGAGCCCGCGGATCTCGTCGGCGACCGACTCGATGTCCCGCCACCCGGCCTGCTGCTCTTCCTGCGGGCGAAGCTCCGGCGCTCTCCCGGTGCCGGTGACCACCACATCGCAGCCCGCCCGGGCGAGCGCGACCGCCGTGGTGCGCCCGATGCCCCGCATCCGCCCCGCGCCCGTCACGACGGCCACCTTGCCCGTGAACCCCGTGAGCTCGATCGACACAGCGTCAGCTCCCGTGGGCCATTCGAAGCCCGGGACCATCCGCGAGCTCCAGCGCTCGCCGCATGAGGCGCAGGAGCTCGCCCTGCTGCTCTCGCAGGTAGAAGTGCCCGCCCGGCAAGACGTGGGCTTCGAACCGGGCGCGGGTGTTTCGGCTCCACTCCTCCAGCTCCGGCCCGGTGGTCGCGTCCTGGTCTCCGCGGATGGAGACCAGGCGGCAGTCGAGCGGGGGGCGCTCCGCCGGCGGGCGGTAGGTTTCGAACAGCTCGAAGTCCGCGCGATAGGCGGGCAGCACCCGCTTCAGGAGCTCGCCGTCTCCCAGCAGCCGATCCGGAATCCCTCCCAGGCGCTGGGTCATGGACGCGATCAGATCGGCGTCCGACATCTTGCTCCGCAGCACGGCCTCCGGCCGCAGGAGATGCGGCGGCGGGCAGGCCGACACGAACAGGTGGCCCGGCATCTCGCGTCCGGCCGCGCGCAGCGCGTGGGCGGTCTCGTAGGCCATCAGCCCGCCGAGGCTGTGACCGAAGAGCGCGAACGGCGCTTCCCAGCTGATCTCGCCGAGCAGCGTCTCCACCAGGACCGACATCCGGGTGATCGAGGGCTCCTGCATGCGGCCTCCGCGACCCGGCAGCTGGATCCCCCAGACCTCGACGTCCTCGAGGTGATCGCCCCAGTGCAGATACTCCCCGGCGGCCCCCCCGCTGTGGGGGAAGCAGTAGAGCCGGAACGCCGCGCCCGGGCGTCGCCGCCGGCAGCCCAGCCATCGCGAGGCGCGGCTCCCCTCGGGGGCGCTCACCTCCTGGGCTCGAGCCGGTGGCTCGGCGGCGGCCGCCGGCCGCTGCCGCTCGGCTACCAGCTCGGCCAGCCGGGCGACCGTGGGAGCCGAGTAGAGCTCGTCCAGCGCGACCTTCACCTGCAACGTTCGCTCGATCCAGGCGGTGAGATCCATGACGAAGATGGAGTCTCCTCCGAGGTCGAAGAAGTCGTCGTCGACGGCGACCTCGCTCACCCCGAGCACCTCGGCGAAGCCCGCCTGCAGGCGAGAGCGGATCCCGGCCGGGGTCTCGACTGGCTGAGCTTCGGGCGGCGGTCCCGCGACCGGGCGCTGGAGGTCCTGCGCCGGAGGGGCCTCCACGAGGTAGCGCTTCCGCTCGAACGGATAGGCCGGCAAGACCACCCGCTTTCGCCGCTCGCCCTCGTGCAGCCGTGCCCAGTGGATGGGCGCGCCGAGCTGCCAGAGCCGCCCCGCCGCCGCGAGCGTCGACGCCAGGGCCGACCCGGTCTCGACGCCCTCGGGGAGGGTCGCCACCGCGAGGTGTCGTCCCGCCCTGCGCGGGTGCTCCTGGACCCTCGTCATCAACCGAGTGCCGACGCCGACCTCCAGGAAGACGCCCTCGGGCCCCTCGAGGAGCCCTGCGAGGGCATCCTCCACCGGCTCCGCTGCCCGGGCCGTCAGCTCTCCCTCGGCCAGGAGGCTGAGAGCGTCGGCCAGGGAGCATCGCCCGGAGACGCAGGCCGCGACGTGGGCGCCCGCGCCCTGGCCGAAAGCGGCGGCCGGCGAGACGCCCCAGTGCGACCACAGCCTGGCCAGGGCGTACTCCAGGGCGAAGACCGACAGCCCCTTCACCTGCGCCGGATCCAGCCGCAGGTGCGCGCGCACCCACGCGAAGCACTCGTCGACCCGTCGCCTGAACTCCGGCTCGTGGCGATAGAGATCCCCGGTGACATCGACCGGGCCGCGGTCGTCGGGGAAGAGGAACGTCACCGGACGCGGGCGCGACCCGTCCACCTCCGGTTCCTCGGGGACGCCGCCCGGTTCGCCCAGCGCCCGGCGAGCGTCGGACGCGGCGGCGCAGACGGCGTAGCGACGGAAGGGGTAGGCCCGACGTCCCACCTGCAGCGTCCACGCGGCGTCGGCCAGCGGGATCTCGGGGTGCCGGTGCAGGTGTTCGCCGAGCCGCGCGCTCATCGCCGCCAGCGCGGTGGGCGTCCTGGCCGACAGCACCAGCAGCTGCGCGGGGCGGGCGGGACCGCTGGCCTCCGCCGCGGGCGCCTGTTCGAGGACGACGTGCGCGTTGGTGCCACCGACGCCCAGCGAGTTGACGCCGGCTCGGCGCGGCCGATCGCCCGCGACCCGCCACGGCCGGAGCGCGGTGTTCACGACGAAGGGGCTCTGGTCGAAGGGGATCTGAGGATTCGGCCGCTCGAAGTTCAGGCTCGGGGGGATGAGGCCGCGCTCGATGGCCAGGACGGCCTTGATGAAGCCGGCCACGCCGGCGGCGGCGTCGGTGTGGCCGATGTTCGTCTTCACCGAGCCGATCGCGCAGAACCCGGTCCGGTCGGTGCCGGCGCGGAACGCCTGGGTCAGCGCCGCGATCTCGACGGGGTCGCCCAGGGGGGTGCCGGTCCCGTGGGTCTCCACGTAGGTGATGGTCTCCGGGCTGACGTCGGCCACCCGGTGCGCGGTGCGGATGGCGCGCGCCTGGCCCGTGATGCTGGGCGCGGCGAAGCCCATCTTGTCGCCGCTGTCGTTGTTGACCGCGCTGCCCCGCAGCACGGCGTGGATGTGGTCCCCGTCGCGGAGCGCGTCCGCCAGGGGCTTGAGGACGACGACGCCGACGCCGTTGGCGCCCACGGTCCCCTGGGCCCGCGCGTCGAAGGCGCGGCAGTGGCCGTCAGGGGACAGCACGCCGCCCTCGGTGTAGTTGTCGATCGGGGCGGGGACCCGGACGGTGGCGCCGCCGGCGAGCGCCATCTCGCAGTCGCCGGACAGGAGCGCCTGGGTCGCCAGGTGGATCGACACCAGCGACGTCGAGCAGGCGGTCTGGACGGTGATGGCCGGTCCCCGGAGGTTGAGCTTGTAGGCCGCGCGCGTGGTGAGGAAGTCGAGGCCGGTGGCGATCATGAATTGCCAGTCGTCCCCCAGCGCCAGCGCGTCCTTCTGCGCCTTCAAGGTGGACCAGTACGCCGTCGTGGCGCCCCCCGCGAAGATCCCGATGGCGCCGGGATAGCCGTGCGGGTCGTAGCCGGCGTGCTCGAGCGCCTCGTGGGCGCACTCGAGAAACACCCGCTGCTGCGGGTCGATCAGCGAGGCCTCGCGCGGCGAGTAGCCGAAGAGCGCGGCGTCGAAGAGGTCGGCGCCCTCCAGCATCCCGTAGGCGCGGACCTCGCGCGATCCCCGCTTCTCCTCGAGAGGGAAAAAGGAGAGCGACTCGACGCCGTCGCACAGGAGGGTCCAGAACGCATCGAGGTCGGCCGCCCCGGGGAACCGGCAGGCCATGCCGACGACGGCGATGAACGAGCCCTGTTCGTCGACGTCGTCTCGCTTCATGACACCCTCTCGCTCTCGCCGTCGCCCTCGTCGGAGGGCGACCCGGAGCGCCGGAGCCGGCGCGCCCGCTGCATCCGCTCGCGCGCCTGCCGTCGTCGCGCGTCCTCGTCCTCCGGGCGCGCGCCCGCGGCGGCGGCGTCCTGCTGCCCGCCCTCCAGGAAGCGGCAGAGCGCGTGGATGGTCGGATACTGGAAGAACGTCACCAGGGGGACGTCGCGACCGAGGCGAAGCAGCTCGTCGCGGAGCTGGGCCAGGAGGAGCGAATGCCCACCGAGATCGAAGAAGTTGTCGTGGACGCCGACCGTCTCGACCCGCAGGACCGCGCGCCAGGCGGTCGCCACGTCCCGCTCGAGCGCGCTGACCGGGGAGACGAAGCCCGCCGACCGGACGACGTCGGGGGCGGGCAGGGCCCGCACATCGATCTTGCCGTTGCCGGTGACCGGCAAGACATCCAGGAAGACGTACGCGGTGGGGATCATGTAGATGGGCAGGTCGCGGGCCAGGTGCTGTCGGAGATCGACCGGATCGGGAGCCGCCGCCCGGTCGGCCGCGACCAGGTAGGCCACCAGGCGCCGCTCGCCACCCGCGTCCGCCCGCGCCGTCACGAACGCATCGCGGACGCCGGGGTGCGAGCGCAGCGCCGCGGTCACCTCGCCGGGCTCGATCCGGTGGCCCCGCAACTTGATCTGGGCGTCGACGCGGCCGAGGAACTCGATGGAGCCGTCCCTGAGGTACCTGACGACGTCGCCCGTCCGGTAGAGCCGCTCGCCCGGACGGGGCGAGAACGGATCGGGGATGAAGCGCTCGGCGGTCAGGTCGGGCCGCCCGAGGTATCCCCGCCCGACGCCCACCCCTCCCACGTAGAGCTCTCCCACCACCCCAGCCGGCACGCACCGCAGCGCGGCGTCCAGGACGTACGCCGTCGTCCCGGCGATGGGTCGCCCGATCGACGGCGGCGCCATGCGGCCCCGGGCCGGCTCGACCGTTGTCAGTGTCGACACCACCGTGTTCTCGGCCGGACCGTAGAGGTTGATCATCCCCGCCGGGAAGCTGGCATCGGGCCGGACCTTCAGCTGCTCGCCGCCTCCCATCAACAGCCGCAGCGAGGTGGTCGTCCACGGCCGGGCCAGGAGCGACTCCGCCAGCACGGTGGGAAAGATGGCCACGGTGACCCGCTCGGTGTTCAGCCACGCCTGCAGCTCGGCGGGCGACAGCAGCGTCACCCGATCCGGAACGCAGATGCACGCGCCGGCGGCGAGGGTGGCCCAGACCTCGAGGATCGTCATGTCGAAGCCGGGGGAGATCGACAGCCCGACGCGATCCGAGGGCGAGAGCTCGAACCGGGTCCGCTGGCAGTGGACCAGGTTGGCCAGCGAGTGGTGCTGGATCATCGCCCCCTTGGGCTTGCCGGTCGAACCCGAGGTGAAGATCACGTACGCCAGGTTCTGCGGCAGGACGTTGGGCGGCGCCAGGTGATCGACCGGTCCGCCATCCTCGAGCTCCTCGATCGCCACCGTCTCGATCGGGAGATCCAGCCGCGCGGCCAGCTCGCGCGAGGTGACGAGGATCGCCGCGCGCGACTCGTGGAAGACGTACTGCAGACGATCCCGCGGGTTGCCGGGATCCACCGGCAGGAAGGCGCAGCCCGCCTTCATGGCGCCGAGCTCCGCCACGACCAGGTCGGCGCTGCGCGGCAGGCACACCGCCACGACCGTCTCGGGCCCCGCCCCCATGCGGCGGAGGCGGGCGGCCAGGCGATCCGTGAGCCCGCCCAGCTCCGCGTAGGTCAACCGCCGGGCGCCGTCCTCGACGGCCAGGGCCGCCGGGGTCTGCCGCACGCGCTCTGCGATCAGCTCGTGGACGAGGGGGGAGTCGGCCGGCAGCGCGGAGTCCTCGGGCGGGTTCCACGCCCTCGGCAGGCGCGCGGCCTCGCGTTCGGGCAGCAGCGGCAGCTCCGCGATCCGCGTGTCGGGCTCCGCCACCGCCCGAGCGAGCGACGCGAAGTACGCGGACACCAGACCCGCCATCGTGGCTTCGTCGAAGAGGTCGGTGTTGTATTCCCACAGCAAGGTGATCCGGGTGTCGGTGTGCGCCTCCGCCCCCAGGTGTCCCTTGGCCCGCGGCACCACGATGATGTTGATGTCCGCCTTCGCCGAGCCGTTGCCGCGCTCGAACACGGTGCCGGTGGCGGCGCCGAACCTGGGGTGCCGGACCGGAGAATCGTGGCAGCTGAACATGACCTGGAAGAGCGGGTTGCGCGACGGATCCCGCTCGACGTCCAGGGCCTTGACGATGAGCGGGAAGGGGTACTCCTGGTTGGCCGCCGCGTCCAGGACGGTGTCGCGCGCGCGCTGGAGGAACTGGCGGAACGAGGTGGTCGGCGACACCTCGCTGCGCAGCACGACCATGTTGACGAACATGCCGATCAGGTCCTCGGTCTCGGGCGAGCGACGGTTGGCGAAGGCCGAGGCGACGCAGAGGTCCGATTCGCCCGAGTAGCGGTGCAGCAGGGCGGCGAAGCCGGCGTAGAGCGTCATGAAGAGCGTGGTGCCCTCCTGGCGGCACAGCGCCCGCAACGGACCGGTCAGCTCGGCCGGGACCTCGATCCGCATCAGGCGGCCGCGGAAGCTCTGGGCTCGCGGCCGGACCCGGTCGAGGGGGAGGGGCAGCTCGCCCGGCGCGTCCGCCAGTCGCTCGCGCCAGAAGCCCAGCTGGCGCTGCATGGCGTCGGAGGCCAGCGCCTCGCGCTGCCAGCGCGCGTAGTCGGCGTACTGGATGGGGAGCTCCGGCAAGGGGGACGCCCGGCCCGCGCCGAAGGCCTGGTACAGTGTCTCGATCTCTCGCATCAGGAGCGCGAACGACCAGCCGTCGTGCACGAAGTGGTGCTCGACGAGGATCAGCTCGTGCTCCTCGGGCGCCAGTCGCACGACCGTCCACCGGGCCAGGGGCAGCTGCCCGAGGTCGAAGGTCTGGTCGACCTCCTCCTCCAGCGTCCGGCGCAGCACCTCGGCCTTGGCTTCGGCCGACGCCCCGGTGGCGTCGATCGTCCGGACCCGCCAGGTAAAGGGAGGGCGCACGACCTGCCACGGCCGGGCGTCCCGCTCCTCGTAGGTGGTCCGCAGGCTCTCGTGGCGGCGGGCCATCTCGGTGAGCGCGCGCTCGAAGATCTCGACGTCGAAGGCCCCGACGATCCGGATCGTGGCCTGGGCGTGGTAGGCGCGGTTGCCGGGCGACAGCTGCTCCAGGAACCACACCTGTTCCTGGGGCTGGGTCAGCGGGGCGGCGCCGGTCTGGGACCGCCGGACCAGGGGCGGCAGCGACCGGGTGCCCTCGCGGCGCCGCGCGGCGTGGAGCTCCAGCGCCCCGGCGAACTGCCCGAGGCTGGGATGGGAGAAGAACTCCCGCATGGAGACGTCGATCCCCAGCTGGGTTCTCACCCGGGAAGCGATCTGGGTCCCGAGCAAGGAGTCGCCGCCCAGCTCGAAGAAGTTGTCCGCCACCCCGACGCGGTCGACGTGAAGCACGTCCTGCCAGATGCGCGCGACCGCGCGCTCGGTGTCGGTCCGGGGCGCCTGGTAGTCGGCCGACGCGGTGGCCTGGTGCAGGGCCGGTGACGGGAGGGCGTCCCGGTTCACCTTGCCGCTCGAGTTCAGGGGCAGCCGGTCGAGGACGACGAACGTCCGCGGCAGCATGGCGTCGGGCAGGCGCTGCTGGAGATGAGCGCGCACCGAGTCGGCGGCGGGGAGCCGCGCCAGATCGCGCGGGGCGAGGTACGCCACCAGGTACTTCGCGCCGACCCGGGGCCCGTCGTATGCGCAGACGTGGGCGGCGTCGATCTCCGGGTGGGTGAGGAGCGCCGACACGATCTCGCCCGGCTCGATGCGATGTCCGCGGATCTTGATCTGGTCGTCGGTCCGGCCGACGAAGTCGAGGTCTCCGTCGGGGCGCAGCCGCACCAGGTCGCCGGTCCGGTAGAGGCGCTCGCCGGCCCGCGGCGAGAAGGGGTGCGGGATGAAGCGGGCGGCGGTGAGATCCGGCCGCCCCACGTAACCGCGAGCCAGGCCGATCCCACCCACGTAGAGCTCGCCGACGGCGCCCGGGGCCACCGGGCGCAGGTCCGGGTCCAGCAGGAGGAGCTCGGTCCCGTCGGTCGCGTGCCCGATGGGCGGCAGCGGGGCGCCCGGCTCCTCCGGCGCCAGGATGCACGCGGTGGAGGTGACCGTGTTCTCGGCCGGGCCGTAGGTGTTGCTGACCCGGAAGGGCAGCTCGGGGCGCGGGTGAGCGTGGAGGCGGTCGCCGCCGGTGAGCAGCAGGCGCAGGGGCGTCGCGCCCGGCCAGCGCAGCTGCAGCAGCAGCTCGGCCAGCGGGGTCGGGACGAAGCAGACGGTGAGTCGCTGCTCGATCATCCAGGCCTGCAGCCGCTCGGGCGACAGGCGGGTCTCCTCGTCGGGGATGCACAGGGTCGCGCCGGCGGTCAGGGCCGGCCAGATCTCCAGGACCGAGGCATCGAACCCGGGCGACGCGGTCAGGCCCGTGCGGTCCCCGGTGCCGAGCGCGGACCACCGGCGCTTCCAGCCGATGTAGTTGGCGAGGGAGCCGTGCTGGATCATCACCCCCTTGGGCGTCCCGGTGGAGCCCGAGGTGAAGACCAGGTACGCGAGGTTGGCGGGCGACGCCGCGGACACCGGAGCGTCCTCCGGGAAGTCCCCGAGCGTCGCGTCGTCCACCAGGATCCGATCGCCGGCGCCGGACGGCAGGCGGCCCTGCTCGAGGGCCGTCGTCACGGTCAGCGTCGCGCCCGACGCCCCGAGCATCTGCGCGATCCGCGGCGCCGGGTTGGCCGGGTCGATCGGCAGGTAGGCGCCACCGGCCTTGAGGACCCCGAGGAGCGCGACCAGGAGCTCCACGCTGCGGTCGAGGACGACGGCGACGACGCTCTCGGGGCGGACGCCGCGCTCGCGGAGCAGGTGCGCCAGCCGGTTGGCCTCGCCGTCGAGCTGCGCGAAGGTGAGCGATCGGTCCGCGGTGCAGACCGCGATGCGATCGGGGTCCGTCCTCGCTCTCTGCTCGAAGAGCCGATGGACGAGGCCGCGGGCGACTGGGTCATCTGACTGGATCGACATCTGGTGTCCTCGCTCTCGAACGCCGGGCATCACGACCAGAGAAAGACGGTGTCCCGCGTGAGCCCGTCGAAGCTCGCGAAGAACGCGCTGTTGATGCGCTGCCCTCGCGAGATCCCGTCCACCGAGTGCAGGAAGTCCGAGAAGAACGTCACCACGTCGCCCGCTCTCGGCTGGATCACGAGCTCGCGGCACCCCTCGGCGAGGGACCAGGGATAGCCGTAGCCGCGGCTGCCGAGCTCCTCGAGCGCGGCGTCCCCCACGCTCGGCCGCAGGTCGAAGATGCGCAGCGCGCCGCCGTGCTCGCCGTTGCCGTAGTAGACGCAGGTCGACGCCAGCACGTTGTGCAGCGCGCGGTGGGTCTCGAGGCCCGCGTGGGCCCGGAGCTGGGTGCGGTCCTCGTGCAGCCCGGCGGCGGGGATGGCGGGGCCCGAGCTGTGGGCGCCCCAGCGACGCATGATCCCGTAGAACCCGTCGCGGGCTCCGTGCCGGATCGCGCGGGCCGTGACCCGCAGGTCGGCGAAGTAGGCCTTCACGGCCGAGACGATCTTCTCGACCGCGTCGGGGACGCCGGCGCGGGCGAAGACGCCGGCGAGCTGCTGGCGGTGGATGGGCGCCATGTCGAAGTACTCGTCGCGCCACCCCGGCTCGGCCCGGAACAGCGGCCGGCCCACCGCCTCGATCGGCGGGTGCACGTCGTAGACGTACCGGCCGGGGGTGGCGAGGAAGGCGTCCGAGACGCGGGCGCACGCCTCCGCGGGAAAGACGTCGCGCGCGACGTACGCGACGATCTCGCCGCGGAGCACCGCGTGAAACAGCGCCGGGTCGAAGCATCCCCGCGTCTCGTGGACTCCGCTCGTGAACGCGCGGGAACCGATGATTCGCTGGTCAGGGTAGGTACGGAAATCAGGGTTCATTGAACTCGATTGCCTCGCCCCGATCATCCTTTGGCGCTGCCGCGGAGCGCTCGTTCAGCGGCTTCGGCTGTCGTCGTGATCGGCGTCGGATTTCGGATGTGACGGGGCGCTCACGGTTTCTGAAAGCTGAGGACGAAGTGGAGCTCGTTCAACGACTCCACCCGCACGTTCGCCGCGTCCTCCGGAAGCTCGGCGACGGGGGCCCGGTGCCCCTTGGTGATCCGCTCGTAGAGGACGCGCTTCAGGAGGCTGGTCGCTTCCCCGACCTGCTGCTCGTCCCGGCAGAGGCAGAGCCCGCCGGGCGCGACGACCCGGAACATCTCCGCGAGCGCCTTGGCGGGCGACGGCACCTGATCGATCCCGCCGAAATTTCCGACGACGTCGAAGACCTCGTCGCGGTACGGCAGGTCCTCCGCGTCTGCCAGGCAGAGGTTGGCCCGCACCCCCCGATCGTGGAGGCGCTTGATGCCGACGCTCAGCATGATCGGACTGAGGTCGCACCCGTAGTGGTGCGCCGACGCCGGGAAGTGGCCCGTCAAGCGCACCAGCGATGCGCACGATCCGGTGCCGACGTCGAGCACGCGGAGCGGTCTCGCCGCCGACGCGGCGGAGGCGGGCGGATACCCGCGCAGCCAGCGCTCGAGGGTCGCCCCGATGACCGGGTGCTCGGGCGAGCGCCGGTGGTTGCCGAACCAGAAGAACTTCGACAGCGGCCCCTCGTCGTCGACCAGGGCGTCGTAGACGTAGTTCTGGGTGCGGCTCGCGTAGGCCCAGGCCGGGACCTCGGAATAGGCCGGGAGCCCGGTGTGTCGGTCGGTCATGAGGGGCCGGGTCCGGAAGACCTCGGCGCGCTCTTCCTCGTAGGTGCGCGCGAGCTGGTCCGCCAGATCGCGGAGCCTCGGGGCGACCTGGGCGTCGAACTCGGCGCTCAGCGCGCGATTGCCGACCGCGGTCAGGAGGCGCATGAACTCCCAGAACGACGCCGACGCGCCCCGGGCCAGGAGCCTGGCGAACGCCGGGCTGTGCCCCTGCACGCGCTCGCAGAGCGTCTCCAGGGCGGCGAGGCCGTCGTGCAGGCGGTCTCCCGAGCGCTGCATCTGGCGAAAGACGATCGAGGAGGGCGTGGTCATCGCGGTCGGATGGAGACGTAGCGAACGCGCCCGCTCACGTCAATCGATGCGCCGCGCACGTGCTGCGCGTGCGCGTAATGTAAATCAGCTCCGGATGTGTTGCAGGCGCGTTGGATTCGTTTCGTGCAGGGGAAGTTGAAGGAATCACAGGTAAGCAGCTCCGGGTTCGTTCGCGCGATCTGAAGCATACGACAGGTCGGTCGGGACGCTCCTCGTCCGGAGTTGTTTTGCATTATTTTACCGTGCTTCACTTAAGTTTACTTAACGGATCACGGCGATCTGTGCCGTGGCTGCTGCGGCGGATGACGGACTGGACCGCTGGGCGACGGCGTTGTGATGGCATGGATGTTGATTCGCGAGTTAAAGAAAGAAAAATATGATTCAAGCGTCTTCGTCTCAGGGGGTGTGTGCCTTGACGCATCTCCTTCTGTCCGTTACAGCTGCCTGCCTTCGCGTGGCTCGGTCGGGTTTCAGCGACACGAGAGCGATCGCGTTCACCTCATCAACACTCGGGGATGTCAGCTGGCACCGACGGCAGTCGACTGGACGGCGCTCGGTCTCAGCCGTGAAGTCATCGGCGTGGACCAGTTGCTCGTTCAGAGAGCAAAGAATACCCCGGACGCGATCGCCTTTCGATTTGTCGATCGCGAGGACGGCGGGCCTGTGGAGTGGACCTACGCGCAGCTCCACGCGCGCGCAGGCGCCATCGCGCGGAGCCTCGAACGGGGCGGCGCGCTCCCCGGGGCTCCCGTCGTCTTGCTGTATCCTCAGGGCCTCGAGTACATCGCTGCTTTCTTTGGATCGCTGTACGTGGGGGCCATCCCGGTGCCGCTATTACCCCCACGGTCGAAGCGGGGGTGGGGGAGAATCCGCACCGTCCTGGAGACCAGCGGCGCGAGCCGCGTCCTCACGACGGCGGCGCTGGAGGCCTCCGTTCGCGACGCGCTCGGCGGCGCGGCGATGGCGGCGGAGCTCCGGTATTTCGTGACGGATCACCTGAGGGGAGGGGACGACTTCCTCCCTGCCGCGAGGCCGCCCGACGCCGTGGCGTTCCTCCAGTACACCTCCGGATCCACGGCGTCGCCGCGGGGCGTCGTGAACGGTCACGACAACCTCCTGGCGAACCTCTGGACGATCTGGCGCGCGTTCGAGATCCGGTCCGATAGCTCGGTCCTGTCGTGGCTGCCGCTCTACCATGACATGGGGCTCATCGGCGGGGTGCTCGAGCCGCTGTTCGCGGGGATCCCCGGGACGCTGCTCTCGCCCATCGACTTCGTGCAGAGGCCGTTGCTCTGGCTGGAAGCCATCGGCCGGTTCCGCGCGACCATCAGCGGCGCGCCCAACTTCGCGTACCGCATGTGCCTCGAGCGAGCGACCGAACAGGACATCGCGCGCCTGGATCTCGGGACGTGGGAGCTCGCCTTCTGCGGCGCCGAGCGGATCAGCGCGAAGGTGATGGGGGATTTCGCCGAGACGTTCGCATGGGCGGGGTTCGATCGCGACGCGTTGTTCCCTTGCTATGGCCTCGCCGAGGCGCGTAAGTAAATCAAGCGCCAAGCGGCGGGTCGACGTAGGCGACGGCGCGGGGCACGATAGCATGCCGCCTCCGCGCGGGTGGTGGTCGGGGGGCGCGTAAGTAAATCAAGCGCCAAGCGGCGGGTCGACGTAGGCGACGGCGCGGGGCACGATAGCATGCCGCCTCCGCGCGGGTGGTGGTCGGGGGGCCCGGCTCGAGGGCCGGACCGTGGCACCGGGGTCGACGTAGCGGGCGGCGGCGCGTAGGTAAAAGAAGCCGGATCGCAGCGCGAAGAAGTGTAGCGCAGCAAACCGAAAGGGTGGGACCGCGAGCGAAGTCGAGCAATTTGCTCTGCTTTTTATTTTGTGTTAATTTTTTCTAATCTGTCGCACAAGTTGAATCCTTTCTGGCGGCTGCCGGTGCAGATGAAGTATTATTAAAATATGCGTGAAAGATCCTCACAAACACTTAGTGAAGCCGACCGAAGGCTTGTTGCGGCATGGGCTGCCGATTGTGTTGAGCGCGTCTTAGGATTATTTGAAGCTGAGGCTCCAGGCGACGACCGGCCTCGTGCTCTCATCGCCAGGACTCGTGCGTACGCCCGTGGCGAGCTCAGTACTGCAGAGGAAATACGCCGCCGGTTCGTAGGTGGGGTCAAGGCAAGTGAGATCAAATCTCCGGTCGCAAAAGCTGTTGTCCGAGCTGCTGGGCAAGCTGTCGCCATCTGCCATTTGGGTGCGCACGCACTGAGTGCCGCTGCTTGCGCTGTTAAAGCTGTGGGGCTTGCCAACCCTGGCCGGCCGGAAGCTATCGAAGATGAAATCCACTGGCAACTCGACCATATGTCGGCAGAAGTTCACACTGCCCTGCGAGCCATGCCGCCAATTGAGGAGATATCGTCAGGCCCTCTTGGCCCCGGACTTAATACGTCGGGTCAACTCGGTGCTATTCTCCGCGCACTGCAAACGGGTATCGCTAGTACAAAAACTTAAATCTAAATCGTACAACTTGTAGTACATTGTTAAAGGTTAGGCTGAATGGGTTCAATTTTAGGTCTACGTTTGGCCAGCCATGAAATTATTGAGAGCGCGTAGGTAAAAGAAGCCGGATCGCAGCACGAAGAAGTGTAGCGCAGCAAACCGAAAGGGTGGGACCGCGAGCGTCGTGATGGCTCGGTCCTGGGTCGAAAGAGCGTGGTCCGGGCGGCGCCGAGCGCGCTACGGGGCGCATCGGCGTGCCGTGGGCACACGTGTCCGTCCGGGCGTTGGTCTGGCCCGGGAGGCGCGTCGCGAGACGCTATGCGGCGTCACCGGGCGCCTTGCGGCGCAGAACGGTGCTCTTCCAGTACGGCGGCCCTCGGTTGGGAGAGCGTGCTGGAACATCGGTCGGCTCGCCGAGCGCGGAGAGAAAGCGGGCGATGTTCCTTGGCTCGGTCACCAGGGCGACGAGCTTCATCCGCCCCTTGCAAGCTGGGCACTCGAGGACATCGATCGCAAATGTGCGGCGCAAGAGCTCGGTCCACGGTCGATAGCCGCCACGCTTGCGTTTCGAAGCGGCGTCTTCGTCCGCCTTCGTAGGCTCTTCTGGCTTCGCAGGGCGCGGTCCGATGCGCTTGCGCGCCAACGTGGGCGACTTGCCGAGGCGAGCACGCCAGCGTACTTGACGGTGTGAAAGCGCGGCGGCGGGACGCTGGCCGCGAGGCGGCACAAGAGCGAGAGCGGATCCATGTCCACCGCGACAGTCCCGTCAGCGAAGGCGCGCTTGAGCGACAGCCGCACCAGGCCGTCCTGCTGCGGCTCGACGCGCTCCTTTGCGATCGGGGGTCGCAGCACGTAACGCAGCAGCGCCTCCCTCGCCGCGGCATGGTGCGCACCGGCGCGCGTCGCTGCGTGCAAGGTGAAGCCATCGAGCGCAGCGCACAGCGGCTTGTCGTACGCGAGCGCGCTCGGAGAAGACGGCGAGAGCCCGCGGAGCCATTGCGGGCCGGCGGGCGGCTCTCGTCCCGAGACGGCGGAGGCACAGAGCGCTGCCTCGGGCTCGTCGTCCTCCTCGACGTCGTGCTCGATCTCGAGATGCCCGTGCCGCCGGAGGTAACGGAGCATCCGCCCGACGGCGTGCTCTAGGACCTGACCGACCTCGCGCGTTCGCAGGTGACCGAGCTCGTTCCACACGAGCTCGGTGCCGTCTTCGTGATAAGCCCCGTCGAGGAAGACGACGTGCAGGTGCGGATTGAGCCGCATGTCGCCGGACGTGCGTTGCACGACGGTCACCGCGCCGCTCTTGACCGCGCCGCACCACGCGGAGAACGCCCTCGTCCCGGCCTCCGGATGGGCCCTGAGCTGAGCCCCCGAGGTCGGGCGGGCCGGGCTGGATCACCCGGGGCGCATCACCGCGGCGCGCGCGGGGCGCCGAAGATGCCATCGTTCGCCGCCCAGAAGGCGCAGCCCTCCGTCACCACGACCCCGCTCGGCGTGGCCTGCCCCTCGGCGAGGATCTGTGGGAGGCCGTCGGCGGTGGTCGCGCAGCCCGCGGCGGGGCTTGCGCCGGACGGGAGCGGAGACCGAAGCCGCGGCTGTGGAGGCGACGGGAGGTTGGCCCGCGGGCTCCTGGCGAGCAGATCGGGGATCGCCACCACAGGCGGAGGGACATCGGGCGCGCATTCGGGGACCGCAGCTGGACCCGGCCGCGCGGCGGTCGGCGCCGGCGCGGACGGCGCACGCGCCGAGTTCTCGCGCTTGGTGGCGGGCTCGCTGAGCGGGATCAGCTGCGTCTCCTCCGCGTCTGTTCGATAGTCGTCATGCAGACACCAGAGGAACTCCCAGTACCGAGCAGGCGTGCCCGTGAACGCCTCCAGCCGCCTCGCGAGGACGGGCGTGATCGGGAGGTCGCTCTTCAGCAGCCGCTCCAGGTCCCTCGGAACCAGCCCGGTGCTCTCGGCCAGCTTTCGTTGCCAGCCGGGGATGGTGGCGCAGAACGTCTCGAGGACGCGGCCTGGCAACGGCACGGGGCGCGCGCGTGGGCTGGTTATCGCCGCGATGAGCGCATCCACGTGGCAGTCCAGCAGGCGCTGGTGTCGCCGCAGCTCGCGCTCGGCGTCCTCCTTCGCGTCGGCGAGGGCCGACTCCTCGTCCTCGTGCCTCTGCTCGCCGGCCGCGCGCAGCCCGCGCTCTCGGCCTAGCTTCGCGCGCCGTGACAGCGAAGCCGATCGCCACACAGGCCATCATCGCGAGACCGAGCGGTGAAGCGAGCCACATCGCACCTAGAATGTCCTCCATTGTACGTTGCCTCCTCGTCGTGAGCGTTCGTGTCCGACGCAAGGCGGACCTCGGCCGTGTGCTGCCCGAAGGCATCACCAGCGCCGCCGCCTGCTAGCACCAAACGCCCCCATAGCTCTCCGCGCTGCCAGAACCCGCTTCCGCAGCGCTTTGCAGCACAGGCCGTGCGTCTGACGGCAGCCGGCCCCTGGCGGCGAACCCCATCACGACATGGCGCCCGCTGAGCCACGGCAAGGCAATCTCGGCCGCATTGAAGCGTTGGACGAGGGGGCGGAGCCAGGCTCGACGCGGTAGGAAGGCCAGCACGACGAGCAGGTGCGAGGGCGTGAGGATCAGGTCGGCGTCGCGCCTCAGGACCCAGCGCCGCAGCGTGCGCGGGTGGGCGAAGTGGAAGTGAGGGGGCAGGGCGTCGCCCAGGGCGCGGAGCGCGTCCCAGGCGAGCGCGGCGATCCAGGCGCAGAGCGCGAGCGGTCCTTGACGAAACCCGGGGCGGTCGGGCCGGCCGCGCTTGGGGTAACCGCTCGCCGAGGTGTCGATCCACAGGTCGTGGACGCCGATTCGGTGGCCCTGCTCGTGGTGCTGGCGAGTGCAGTACTCGTGCAGCAGCTCCAGGGCCGGCGTCGTGGTGTCGTGCAAGACGAAGAGCGCGTGCCAGCGGTCCTTGCCCTTCATCGCGTGCTCGCGCACGACAACGGTACGGAGGGGCCGAGCGATGCCGCGGATCGTGGTGGTCGTCTCGGCGAGCTCGATCTGCTTGGGCTTGGCGCCCTTGTACCGGCCGGGCTCCTCGTAGGGGGTGAACCGCGCTCGTGGCAATCGCTTCCAGGCGTCCACATAGCCCGGCCGGCGAGGCGCGCGGATCAAGAACACGGTCTTGCCGAAGCGCTCGAGGCGCCGGAGGCCTTCGTTGGTGGCGGAGGCGCCCGCGTCGATGATCAGGCGAAGTTGACGGACCTGGACGCGGCGACGCACAGCGCGGAGGAAGCCGAGGGTCCGATCGATGAGCTTGCCGTTGCCGGGGGTGACGACGAGCCCGAGGAAGCGGCGCGCCTGGGGCCAATGCAGGAAGAAGAGCTTCTCGGCGCGCATCTTCTTGTTGCGGAGGGTATGGAAGCCCTTCGGGATCTTGAACTTGCGCGTGAAGCGGGCGACGACGTGCTCGTCGAGGCTCAGTGTCACCTTCCGGTGGCGCAGCGTGCCCCACGACTCGGTGGCGCGCGTGAGCTTCTTGACCCCTGCCGTCGTCACCGCGCGCACCAGCCCACCAAGGCGAGACCGGGACATGACCTTCTTGCCGCCGGACAGGATCGCGAAGCCCGGATCGTCGAGGGTCTCGAAATGAAAGATGCGCTCGATGCCCAGGACTGCGCGGAAAAACATCGACAGCACAAGGCGCCGCGCCTTCTCCGCGCTCCCCAGCGCCCTTTGCAGCGTGCGCTCCGCGACGCGACTCAGGGCGAGCGCGGCCGGCAGCAGGAGGAAGGCGCCCCCGAAATGGGTGCGCCCGACGAGGTGGGGCGCGCGACATGCGCCTCCGCGCGATCGTGATCAGGGCGAAAGACGTAAAGGCCGTAGGCGTCGAGAAAGCGTCGGAGCGTCTGCTGCTCGATGTCGATCCCGAGCTCGCGCTGGATGAACGCGACCACCTCGGGCTGAGTGCATCGTGGATGATCGACGAGGTACTTGGCGATCGGACCCGCATGCTCCGGGCGCAGCCGCGGTTGCCGGTGTCGCCCGAGCTCGGCCCAGATCGACTCGAGCATCTGGTGCGCGGTGAGCGTGCGCACGGTGCGCATGGCTCGATCGGTGCGGCCCACCGCCGCGCCCACTTGCACTGCGGTCAGACCCATCTCCGCATGCAGGAGAAAATAGGCTGCTACGCGCAGCAGGATCGGCTGGGCCGCGACGACGGCCACGAACCGCACCGCCGCCTCCAGCAGGACTTGCTGCGCTCGTGTCGCCCCCTCCAGCACGTCCGCATGCTCGCGCTGCCAGCGTACCCACGCCTGCTGCGGCGCCTCGTTCGCCTGGGTCGTCACCGTGTCCGTCGCCATCGTCCCCTCCTCGCAACAAGCATCCCACAGGGACGAGAGCTTGCAGCCGCCGGGCTCAGGCTTCGATCATGCGTTGAGGCGGAAGCCGTCGGTGAACGCTCCGAAGGGCTCGGGGGCGTTTGGTGCTAGCGAGGCGCGCGTGCCCCCGGTTGTGTCCGTGCCAGCGTGCCAGCGTGCCAGCGTGCCAGCGTGCCAGCGTGCCAGCGTGCCCCGGCGACCTGCGCGCGGCGCGCTCTCGCTGCCCTCGCTGCTTTCGCGGAAGAGTTCAGTCGTCGGGACGCTTCTCTCCGTTCGATTCCGCACGATTCCGCGCAGTTCTGCACGATTCCGCGCGATTCGCCACGGTGGCGCTCCGGTGCTCTCTCACGGGGCGTCGTGGGCCGGGCGAGACATCCGCGGAGCATCGCCCGGCATGGGCGTTGCGTGGATACCCGGGGAGCGCGGAAGCGCCGAGGAGCGGCAGGCCATGCCGCGACCGTGACTCCGAAAGCTCGCCAGCACGGCCCCATGCAGAGGAAGGCATGGGGGCAATCGTCCGATGCCGGCCATCGAAAGATGGCGGCGAGGAGAAAGAGATGAAGACGATCGTTCGGTTGAGGTTCGCGATGCTCGCGGCGGCGCTTGCTGGCTGCGTCTCCGAGACCCCGGAGACCGAGAGCTCCGACGCCGCGGGCGCCGAGGAGGTGCAGGCGTCCCAGCTCGCGCTGGACCTCGGCATCGCCGGGAACTTATCAGGCCGCGTCGGCCGCTGGAGGGTAGATGGCGCCAACAGGTGTTCCGCCGTGTTCCTCCCGGACCATCTGCTCGAGGCCGGCAGCGACTCGAACTGGGTCCTGACGAGCGAGGACTGCGCCCATAACCTGGACGCGACCTACTCGGTGGTCTCCACGACCGGCGTCGTCGCCAACGTGGACAAGATCTACAAGCACCCGCTTGCCGACTGGCACCTTGGCTATGTCGACAGCTACGGCAAGGTCGACATCGCGCTCGCTCACCTCGCGAGCACCGTGCACCTGGACGCGCCTGCGATGACGTTCTCGTTCTTCAGGAGCGAGCGCGGCGCGATCGAGGAGAGCGCGCTGGACGACGAGGTGTGGGGGTTCTCGTACGACGACACGGCGGGCGTCAAGCCGGACACCCAGTTCAAGGCTCACATGAGGGTGACGGGCGTGGTGTGGGACTACATCTCCGGCGATGAAGGCGGCCCCGTCTGGCAGAGCGCGCACCCGAACGGCGAGTGGACGCTCGAGGGGATCCACGCGTCTTCCAACCGCAACATGCACAGCTACAGCTTCGCGGCATGGGTCATGGGCGCGCTCACGTGCGGGCCGTTCGACACCAGCGACATCGACGATGGTTTCTGCTCTCCCGATTGCAAGTGCGGCGTTGGCGAGGGCGACTGCGACTCGGACTTCGATTGCGAGACCGGCCTCGTCTGTGGCAGCAACAACGGCGCCCTCGTGGGCTTGCCCGACGACTTCGACGTCTGCGTCGAGCCCGGCGCTCGCCAGTCGAGCAGCGCGAGCGGGTACTGCGCTTCGGTCGGCGGGTGCCAGATCTACGAGGGGAACTGCAACAAGCACGAGGAGTGCAAGGCGGGTCTGGTCTGTCGTCCCGACGTCGGGTACGCCATCGGCGAGAGCGACACGACCAACGTGTGCGACCTGCCGTGGATGCCGGGGCTCAAGGAGTTCAACGAAGACCGCGTCTCGACATCGGGGCGGTGCACGGTGGACGAGCCGTGCGCTCTCGGCGACGGCGACTGCGACCCCAGCAATCACTGGACGTGCCGCGGTTTCCTGAAGTGCAAGGCGAACGTCGGCCACCACTTCGGCTTCGATGACAACGGGGTCGACGTCTGCGTGCACCCGGACTTCTACTAGGGAGCGCAAGCGCGTAAGAGCGCAGGACGTCTGTCCGCCGTTGCGCCTCTGCGTCCCTGCGCCGTTTGCGTTGAGATCGTTCTCCGGAGCCTGGCGCGGCTTCGGACAGCGAGCGTCAGTACTCGACGTCCTGCTTGAAGACGAGCTCCGAGGACGGCGGCTCGGGATTGGTGGTCTTCTCGAGGCTGATGACGAGCTCGAACCGGGTGAGCGGCACGCTCGATCGCGACGGTTCGCCCCCGCGGAACAGTCCCGCCAGAAAAACCGGTCGATAACGAGCGGTTGTCGGAAACAGTAGCGATTTTCATAGTTTCCGCCTGTTTCGCCGCCGAGGGCGGCTCCGGTGTGGCCGAGCGGGGCGCCCTCCGCCGCCGCGTCGCCCGCGGTGAAGGGCTCGCGGCATCACCGGTCCCACCGTACGGCCACGCTGCACGCGCTGGTTGACATAGAAAACCTTACGCGATCCGCATCCCTCCTCGAAAAGTGACGCTGCATCAACAACTTATTCATGCATCGAAGAGGCCGCGTTCACTCCACAGCCTGCGGGCGCGCCCCTCCAGGTACGCGTGGCGGCAGCTCCGCACGGCGGGGCGCACCACGAGCGCATGATCCCCCCGCGTTGCGCTCACGGCGAGAGGCTCAGAGCTCGCAGAGCCTGATGGTGACGTTGTCGTCTGTGGCCACGGTGACGCACGACGTGCCGCCGCAGTCAGCATCGGAGCAGCACCATTTCTGGCACCTGTCGTCCGGACCGCAGCGGCTGCCCGGCACGCAGTACGGTCCGTTGGCAATCGAGCAGCTTCCGCCGATGGGAACGTCGTTCGGGGGCGGGAAGCAGCTGAGCTGGCCGTCTTCGCCGATGTCGCACGCCTCACCTGCCGGGCACGACGCGGGATCGCGCGGGTCGCACTGCCCCTGGCCCGCATAGCACGATTCCCCTTCACCGGTCACACACGCCAGGAACGCGGTAGTCTCCGTGTCGCAACCTTCGACCTTCGGCTTGTTTCCATTGCAGGTGATCGACCCTGTGCTGACGCCACACGCGGTGACCGCGTCGAACTCAGCGTCGCACGCCTCGAGCGACGATTCGCAGTTCGCGATGCAATCGGTCGGCTCGCATCCAGCGGATTTTGATTTCGCGCAGAGCTTCTCACAGTCGGTGCCGACAGGCTCCTGTCCGTTGCCGCCGGCGCCGCCAGCGCCGCTCAAGAGACATTGCGTCAACGCCATCGACTGCGTGTCACATTGAAAGGGGCCGAGCCTTCCGTCCGCGCAGGCGACGCCCGTCTCCGCCATGCAGCTCACGACCTCGCGGTACTCCGCGTCGCAGACCGGGAGCGGCGTCTCGCATTTTGAGACACAATCGTCCGCGCCGCAGGCGATGTCCGCGGCGAGCGTGCAGACGCGCTCGCAGGCCGAGGCTGTCTGCGAGCCCGATCCCGGGTCCTTCTCGGAATCATCGCCGCCGCAGGCAGCAAGCAGACCGAACGAAATCAGAAATGCGCATGAGGAAATACACCAGAATCGCATCACCGTCCTCCAGGAAGATTGAGCCATCAGGTAGCACGCCGGCGAGTCGAGGCCGTACCCCGCTGAATCCCAGCTCGCAGC
This sequence comes from Sorangium sp. So ce1128, assembly GCA_051717205.1. Taxonomy (GTDB): domain Bacteria; phylum Myxococcota_A; class Polyangia; order Polyangiales; family Polyangiaceae; genus Sorangium. The sequence continues at coordinate 8,884,178 of CP181432.1, read as the reverse complement.
TTTGTACGTGTGCAGGAGGCGATTCCTCCTTGGCGCGCAATTCTTTTCGCGCTCCGCGGGCGCCACGCCCCCGCCGGTGTCGTGGTGGCCGATGGCGTCTGCGCGCTGCCGCGCTGCCGCGCTGCCGCGCTGCCGGCGTTTGCCGATCAGCGCTAGGCGGTGCCGGTGCTGGCGAGAGCTCGGTGGCGAGCGCAGGATCGGGGGAGAAGGAAGTCCAAACGTTTCGGAGACGTCAAGCCCCACCTTTGGGACCTGCCCTGGGTTGACAGAACATTCTTCTATGCGATCCGGCCATCCTGGAAAAACGACGCTATATCAATATCAATAACTTATTCATGCATCGAAGGGGCCGCCTTCCACAGCCTGCGGGGGGCTGCGGCGCTACCCGTTTCTCGCGCGGCGCTGAAGGCGGCTTCTTCGACGCGCGGAGAAGGTATCGAGACGGCATCGCTTTCCGGGGAGGGCGGACGGATGCACCCGGTGCATGACGTTCATGCTGCCTATGAGTTGGAAGGTCGGCGCCCGGTGACCTACATGGCCCAGCATGCCGCCGCGCTGGGCGCGAGCGCAGCGCGGCACGGCGCAACCCGGAGATCATGACGATGGCTTGGTTCCACATGTTCGATCGAGGTTCCGTCTGCGAAGCCGCAGGGCGGCGAGATCCTGCTATTTCAACGAGACCGGCGAGGGCGCCGCGAGGGCTGCGCGGCGCCGGCGCGCTCGGCGCGCTGCTCGCCGGCTGCGCCGGGGAGCCCGCGGCGCCCCCGGAGGCGCCGGGGCCCAGCGACGTCCTGTCGGCCGAGCAGGCCCTGGTCGCCGGCGAGCTCACGGGGCAGGATCACGCGTGGGAGGTGATCCCGAGCGTGGTGCGCAGCGACGGCTCGGAGGAGTTCGTGCTGGAGGTCGACCCCGCGGACGACGTGGTGAGCGTCGAGCTCACCGGGGTGGGGTTCTTGCTAGAGCTCCCCGCCGACCTGACCCTGCGCGACGACGGGCTGGGCGCCGATCGCGCCGCCGGAGACGGCATCTTCTCGGTCGGGCCGTTCCGCTTCCCCCCCGATGCTTCGTCGTCGATCCCCTCTCATTACGAGTCGAACCCGGACAGCCCGGCTGGGCTCTATGTCATGGATCTCGGCAGCGTGGTGATGACGAAATCGACGGGTGAGCTCGTCGATTTCATCATCCGCCCGCAGTTCGGGGCGCTCCACCCGAGCATCCCGGTCGCGGCGCGGCGGACGCTGAGCCCGAGGTTCCGCGCGGCGTCGCACCTGATCGAGGTGCGGGGCGCCCGCTCCGACAGCCAGCGGTTGCTCAGGGGCATCGGGGGCGACGTCGCGGCCGTGCTGCGGGACATGTACGAGGTGGTCCCGGACGTCTTCGACTTCGCGGTGCTCTCGGCCACGTCGCACCTCGAGCGGCCGGGCATGTCGAGCAACTTCAACGCGGGCGTCCACTCCGCCGTCAAGATCGACTACACGGGGATCGGGCGCGCCCCGGTCGACAACTCCGAGGCGTATTACAGCAGGCGCCTCCTGGGCGTCGCCGCGCTCGACAACCTGCGCCGCGGGTGGATGAGCAACAACTTCGTGCACGAGCTGCTCCACCAGTGGAGCGCCTACCTCCCGTTCGATCTCGGCATGACCGACGGATTCCATTACCTGGGGACGACCAGCGCCGCCAGCCTGGTCGGCGGGACGGAGTGGATCGACAACGGGGACGGCACCTTCACCCTCGACTGCGACAGCAACAACCGGAACGGGGCGAGCTCGGCCTCGCCGCTCGATCTGTACATGATGGGGCTCATCCCGGCGAGCATGGTCCCGCCGCTCCGCAGGCACGGTGGGGGCGCGTTCGACTACTGCGACGCCGTGATCCCCTCGGTCGCGGCCACGGTGACGATCGACCAGATCCAGGCGAGGCTGGGCGTGCGGACCCCGGGGCCGGCGACGGCGCAGCGCGATTTCCATGTGGCGTTCATCGTGGAGGCCCACGGCCGCGATCTCACCGACAGCGAGATCACGTTCTTCAACACGCTGGCGGAGTTCGCGACCCGGCCGGTCCCGGCGGGGGAGCCGGATCCGGTGCTCACGCACAACTGGGTGCCGATCACGCGCTATTTCGGGAACGGCACGACGTGGCGCACCGACATCCCCGACATCCCGGCCAACCCCGGCGCGGTCACGGCGAGCATCACGCTGAACTCCAACTGGGACACGGGCTATTGCGCCAACGTCACCGTCACCAACGGCCGGAGGTTCGGCATCGGGGCCTGGGAGGTGGTCATCGATCTGCATCAGTCGGCGGTCAACGCGAGCTGGTCCGCCGAGTTCGACATCGCAGGGAGCCAGATGACCGCCACGAACACGTCTTCGAACGGTCAGATCAATCCCGGCGCATCGACGTCGTTCGGGTTCTGCGCAAACAAGACAGGGGCGGCGTGGCAGCCGGAGGTCGTGAGCGCCAGGCACCTGTGACGCGCCGGTACCTGACACCTCCTGTCAGGTATTCCGGGACCGCCGCGACGGCGCGCACCGTCGCCCAGGGCATGAAGCGGCAGCCCGAGCATCCGGCCGATCGCCTCGCACCTACGCCGGCTGCTCGACTCCAGCCGCCCGGCTGCGAGCACCTTCGGCCGCCCGCACGGACGCCTCCACCACATCAATCGAGACGGGCTTGACGATGTGGTCGTCGAACCCGGCCGCCGTCGCGCGCTGGCGGTCGGACGGCTGACCGTAGCCCGTCATCGCCACCAGCCCGAGCCGCCGGCCTTCTGGCATGGCGCGCAGTCGCCGCGCCACCTCGTAACCATCGACGACCGGTAGACCGATATCCACCAGCGCGAGGTCGGGGGCGAGCCGGCGCGCCGCCTCGATGGCCGCCTCCCCGTCGTACACGACATGCGCCTCGTGGCCGAGCGCGCGCAGCGCCTCCGCCACGCCCTCGGCCGCGTCGCGGTTGTCATCCGCATCCCTCCTGGAAAGGTGACGCTGTATCAGCAACTTATCCACGCATCGAGGGGGCCGCTTTCACTCCACAGCCTGCGGGCACCACGACGGCGCCGCAGGAGGCCTGCGACGACGGCACCAACCTGAGCGGTTACGGTACGGAGGGCTGCGCGCCGGGCTGCATGCTGGCGCCCCACTGCAGGGACGGGGCCATCAACAGCCCGTTCGGCGAGCAGTGCGACGACGGCGTGAACGACGGCCGCTACAGCGGTTGCACGCCGGAGTGCAAGCAGGCGGCGCGGTGCGGCGACGGCGAGACCCAGGAGGAGTGGGGCGAGGAGTGCGACGACGGCAAGAACGACGGCAGCATGGGCTGCACCGCCTGCCGGCGCGCCGCTTCCTGCGGCGACGGGGTCTCCCAGCCCGAGCTCGGCGAGCAGTGCGACGACGGCAAGAACGACGGTGGTTACGGCGAGTGCGCTCCGGGCTGCAAGCTCGGGCTGTACTGCGGCGACGGCGTGGTCCCGATGCCGCAAGAGCAGTGCGACGACGCGGACAACGACGGTGGTTACGGCGAGTGCGCTCCGGGTTGCGTCGTCGGCCCGCACTGCGGCGACGGCAAGCTGCAGTCCGCGCAGGAGCAGTGCTACGACGGCAACAGCCAGAGCGGCGACGGGTGCAGCGCCGCCTGCCGCAACCAGGTCCTGTGAGCCTCAGGGCGTGGTGATGTAGGCCGCGTCCGGCGGCCCGCCCGGGCCGCCGCGCGACGTGCTCCTCGTCCACCGTTGCCGTCCTTCGTTACCGTCCTTCATCCCCGCCAGTCCCTCTTTACTCCCATCATCACCTCCCGCCTCCATCGCCCATCTCTCGCGTCCCGCCATCTCGTCCTGACGTACAGCACGAATACGACGCCGCGCCCCGCGCCTGGAGCGAAGGACGGCTGGGCTGCCGGCATGCACCGGTCAACAGGCGAGCGGCGGCGCGATCCCCTCGAGATTCGGCTCGAAAGACCGCCGGAGATGCCGGCGGAGCGCCGTCCCTCCGGCATCTCGTGGAGGATCCGGGATCGCTCTCGTTCGATACAACATAGTAAGCACACTTTATTTACAGAACGTTAACAGAAGGGTGCTACGCACGGATGAGTCTGGTTCAGCTCGATGGAGCGGCCCCGGACCTCCCGTGCTCCGCCCTGCACCACAGCGGCGGCAGCCCGCCGCCTCCTCGCAGCAGCCTCGTTCGCTGCGGCGACGGCGGGAGACATCCATTCTTACGGAGCAGGTGAACCTCATGCGTGCAAGCACGATAGCTCTCTCGATTTCTCTTGCCCTGTCGGCAGCCGCTTCCTATAGCCTGTGGAGCGCGCGCCAGGGAGAGCGAGCCTGCCAGGCCCACGAAGGCAAGCTCTCGAGGCAATTGAAAGACGCGCTTGCCGAGAACGAAGCGCTCACCGAGCAGGTGGAGGACCTGAAGCAGGAGGTCCGCGCCGCGCGGCGATCGATGGATTCGCAGGGCGGGGCGGCGGGCGCGGTCACGCGCGAGGCGGTGGCTCGCGACGCAGACGTGGACGCCATCCCCGGGGCGGCGCGGCGTGATGAGCCCGTGCCGTTGAAGGTCGAGGGGGACAGGGTGGAGCTGTTTCCCGGCGGGCCGATGGTCCAGACTCACTAGCCCGTCGGGGCAGTGAGCAGGCCGAGGTCGCGCTCGCGCTCGCGGGGGCGTGCGCCCGGCGGGGCGTCGCGCACCTTCGCCCGGTGAATGAGCGGCGCTGACCTCGCGCGAGATCGTCTGCCGTCGCCGCGAGAGCGGCCGGCGCGAGCTCCGTCCACGAGCCGTCGAACGGCTCGTCGGCCGAGCTGTTTCTTGATTGCAGCCGATCGGGACCCGCTGTCCTGACCGTGTGTTCAACGAGCTTAACTCGATGTGTATCGAGCGAACGTCATTCAACAACAAGAAGGATCGAACACGAACATGGGTGAGTCCATTTCTTCTCGCAGGCGCTCGTTTCTGGGCAGCACGCTGGCCGCTGCCGCCGGGGTCGTGGCGTTCGACGCGCTGCGCTCCAGCGTGGCCGAGGCCTCGTTCGCCACCCCGAGCTCGGACTTCCGGACGCAAGCGTTCCACCTCCGCGTCGAGCGAGCGCAGCTCAACCTCGACGCGACGCCGACCAACATCAATCATCCCACCAACGGCGATGAGGGCCTCTATCCCAACAGGATCGGCAGCTTCACCAAGGGGCTCCTTCATCAGAACAACGGCGAGGTGGACCCGGCCGCGTGGGACAGCTTATGGGACGCCATCCAGAGCGGCGACCAGTGGAGCTTCGAGAGCGTCCTGACGGGCGGCACCCGGAAGCTCACGAACCCCGTCGCCGCCTACGCCTTCGAGCTGGAGGGCGCCGACCCCCGGCGGTTCGTGATGCCGGCGGCCCCGGCGTTCTCGTCGCGCGAGGAGGCGGCCGAGATCGCCGAGAACTACTGGATGGCGCTCCTCCGTGATGTCCCCTTCGACCACTACGACGTCGACGATCTCGCCGACGCCGCCGCCGCCGATCTCACCCGGTTCGGCGCCGACGGGAAGTGGCCGAAGAACAGCCTTGGCCAGGTCACGCCGCAGCTCCTCTTCCGCGGGCTGACCGAGGGGGACCAGGTGGGCCCCTACCTGTCTCAGTTCCTCTACCATCCGATCGCCTTCGGGGCGCACAGGCTCGAGCAGCTCATCACGCCCTACAAATCCGGGCAGAACTACATGACGACCTTCAACGAGTGGCTGAGCATCCAGCGCGGCATCGCCCCCGCCTCGGGCCCGGTCATCGATCCGCTCGACCCGGCGCGGTACATGATCTCCGGGCGTGACATCGCCAGGTGGGTCCACGTGGACATCTTATTCCAGGCCGGCCTCCACGGCGTGCTGCTCCTCCTCGGCCTGGGCGTCCCGCTGAACCCGGGCAACCCTTACAACGGCGCGCTCTCGAAGCAGGAAGGCTTCGCCACGCTGGGCGGGCCGAACTTCCAGGGGCTCGTCGGCGAGGTGGCCCAGCGAGCGCTCCGCGCGGCCTGGTACCAGAAGTGGCTCGTGCACCGCCGCCTCCGCCCGGAGGTCTTCGCGGAGCGCGTGGACCGCGTGCTCAACTGGGGTTTCAACTATCCGGTCCACCAGGAGATCCTCAACTCGCTCGCCTCGGGCGCTCGCCTCGGGCACTACATTCCCCTCGGCAACGCCCTGCTCCCCATGGCGTTCCCGGAGGGCTCGCCCCTCCATTCGGCCTACCCGTCGGGGCACGCGACGGTGGCGGGGGCGACCATCACCCTGCTCAAGGCGCTGTTCGATACCAGCGTGTTGTTCCCGAACCCGAAGGTGCCGGATCCCCAGGACTCGACGAAGCTGATCGACTACACGGGACCGGCGATCACGGTGGAGGGCGAGCTGAACAAGCTCGCTTCCAACATCGCCCTGGGCCGCAACTTCGCCGGCGTGCACTGGCGTTCGGACGCGACGGAAGGGCTCAGGCTGGGCGAGCTGATCGCGATCGAGTACCTCAAGGAGGTCAAGTTCGTCATACAGGAGCAGACCACGTTCAACCTCTTCCAGTTCCGCGACTTCGACGGGACGACCGTGTTCATTTGATCCGGCCCACGTAAGCCTGCGTCAAGCAGCGCGTGAGATGAGGGCGGAGGCTCATCGGAGCTCCCGCCCTCGGCCCGCGAGGTCCTCCCGGTCCGTCGCGCCGGCTCGACCTTCGCCGGCATACGCGTCGGCGAGCGCCTGCCGGAGCTCTGCCGGCTTCGGCGTCGTCGGCACGGCCGAGAGCGGGAGGGGCCCTCGGCGGCTCGGCGAGACCTCCCGCGCAACCAGGGGGAACGCAACCAGGGCGACAGAAGCAACGGGGGCGCCGCTTGAAGCCAACATGGCCCCGCGACCTGGCGGCCTCCGTGCCAGCATGCAGGAGCCCCTTCGCCGCTCCTTTTCTCACCGCTCCCTGTGGCGTCCGCAGTTCCGCCATGGCGTCGCCAGGCATCATCGCGGCGAGAGGTTGATCGCCCGCGCACGCCCTCGCGCTTGCCTCCCCGGCACAGGCCTGCTGGTTGCCGACAGCAACCACGACGGGAATACTGCCGGGATTTTTTTGGTACCCGCCCGGGTGCCCCGCTCGAGGTCTGCCCGCAGATCCCGCTGCTTCAGCAATTTCCCCGTATTTAAGAGCAAGGCGCATGCCGGTACTGGACCGGGCCTCGCTGCCCTCCCGTGCCGTTCTGCTGCGCCCCGTCCGGCTTCGTTCAACCCGACGTTTGCGGGACTGCGCCGGGACCTCGCCGCCGCTGCTGCTCAGGCGCAGTCCCGCAAATGCCTATTCGTTGGACCCGGGTTGGGCCCATGCCTTCCGAGGGGGTGCGATCCACCGTCACGCCCCCCTGAAACTCGGGGGAAAGCGACGGATCGCGACGGTTCGCCACCGCGGAACAGTCCCGCCAGAATTCCCGGTCGATAGCGAGCGGTTGCCGGAAACAGAGGCTGAGGTTGACCATGCGACACTCCGTGAGGCAGAGCAGCCGCTCGTCGCTGAACGAGGCCGTATGGGCGAGCGAGAGGAGGATATCCATCGTGGCCTGCCAGCACGGCTCCGTCATCGGCGGCAGCTCGAGGAGCTCCTCCATCGGACGGCCTCCGAGCTGTTGGCATAGCCGCTCGTACTCCTGCTCGATCTCCGCCGCCGTCGGGCGCGGCGACAACTCGATGCCGACGAGCCGGAGGTAGTGCAGGCCGGTGTCGATCGCCCGGTCATACCGGCCCTGCGTCGCGTAGAGGGCTATCTGCGCGTAAGCGACAGCGGCCATGTCGACGAGGTCGCCGGCGCGGCACCAGAGCGTGGAGAGCCGCTCTTCCACCGCCGAGAGCTCGCCGATCAGAAACTCGCATTCGGCCCGGTGGCGCTCGATCGCGAACGAGAGCTCGTACCGCCGCTCCCATCGATCGTCGGCCAGCAGCGCCGCGCCGGCCTCGAGATACCTCAGCGCCGAGGCATACGCGATCGACCTCGTGGCGCGCTTGGCGGCGACGAGATTCAGCTCGGCCACCCGCTCGCGCTCCTCTCGCGAGGTGATCAGCGCGGCCCCGCGATCGAGCTGGTTCACGATCTCGAAGATCTTCTCCTCGAGCTCGTCCTTTGCCGTACGCGACGAGAGCAGCCTGCCAATCGCCAGGTGCACCGCCGCTCGCACGGCGGTCCAGTACATCCGGGTGATCGGCATCGCCGCGCGCAACTACACGTCGAGCGGCTTCTCGAACGGCTGGAACTACCCTTCCAGCAACATCGAGCTCAAGTACACGATCGCGGAGAACAACGGCATCGCCTGCCAGGGCCACGTGTGCCTATGTCCTGCAAATGCGCCTGTTCGCGCGCTCTGCGCCGCGCCCCAAGGTCTCCGGCCCCCCCCAGGACGTGCGGCTGATGACGCGTCGGCTGTCCCACCCGGCGGCGGAATCCGCCCTGCTGCCCACCACTGAACCCACCATCCCGCCGCTGCTGCCGCTCCCATCAGCCCGCCCGATGTTAGCGTTGCCGCCGGCCGGGCTCGAAGGCAATAATCAGGCCACTTACTGCTAGACGCGCTCTCAGGGGATCGCGACGATACTCACGGATACACGGGGCAATGCCAGCCGAGGTGGCTCCTGGGCGGGGGGAAAAGATGGATACCACGTACGTCATCAAGGAGGTCCTCTCCACGAGCAAGAGAGCTGTGCTCTATCGCGGAGTCCGCGCCGCAGACGGGCAGCCGGTCGTCCTCAAGGTCCTCGCTCCGCAGCACCGCTCGCAGCACCTCACGTGGCTGAAGAACGAGTATTCGATCCAGAGCGCGCTGAATATCCCGGCCGCCGTGAGGCCGATCGCCCTCGAGACCTACGAAGGCAGGCCGGCCCTCGTCATGGAAGACTTCGGCGGCAAGTCGCTCGATCGTGCGGTCGGCCCGCCGATGGACGTCGCGGAGTTCCTGCGGCTCGCGATCCGGATCGTCTCGGCTGTGGCGGATATCCATCAGCGGAACGTCGTCCACAAAGACATCAAGCCCGACAACATCCTCGTCCACACCACGACGGGCGAGGTCAAGCTCATCGATTTCGGGCTCGCCTCGACGCTGCCGTGCAATTGGCAGGCGAGCGCTGGCCTCCGGCAGATCGAGGGCTCGCTGCCCTATATGTCGCCCGAGCAGACCGGACGGATGAACCGAGCGCCCGACGAGCGGAGCGACCTCTACTCGCTGGGGGTGACGTTCTGCGAGATGCTCACCGGCAAGCTGCCCTTCCAGGCGGCCGACCCCATGGAGTGGGTGCATTGCCACATCGCCCGCTCGCCCATCCCCCCCGCGGAGAGCGCGCCCTGGGTGCCGGACGTCGTCTCGGCCATTCTCATGAAGCTGCTCGCAAAGGAGGCCGAGGACAGGTATCAGAGCGCTCGCGGGCTCCGGCACGATCTGGAGAGGTGCCTCGAGCCATGGAGCTCCCGCGGCACGATCGAGCCGTTCCACCTCGGCGAGCGGGACGTATCCGACCGCTTCCAGATCCCGCCGAAGCTCTACGGGCGCGACAAGGAGATCTCCGAGCTGCTCTGCGCCTTCGAGCGCGTTGTCCGCGATGGAGTCCCCGAGCTTTTGCTGGTCTCCGGCTACTCCGGCATCGGTAAATCGGCGCTGGTGCGTGAGCTCGAGAAGCCCATCGTCCGCGAGCGGGGCTTCTTCGCCTCGGGGAAGTTCGAGCAATACAAGCGCGACGTCCCCTATGCCACGATCGTCGCGGCGTTCACCGGGGTCGTTGACGAGATCCTCGCCGAGAGCGAGGAGAAGATCGCCGCCTGGAAAGAGCGGCTCCTCTCGGCCCTCGGCGCGGACGGGCAGCTCATCGTGGACGTGATCCCGCCGGTCGAGCTCATCATCGGCCGGCAGCCGAACGTCCCTTCGCTGCCGCCGGCCGAGGCGCAGAGCCGGTTCAAGCTCGCGTTCCGGCGCTTCATCGGCGTCTTCGCCCGGAGGCCGCACCCGCTCGCGCTCTTTCTCGACGATCTCCAGTGGGCCGACCCGGCGAGCCTCGAGCTCCTTCAGGATTTGATGACCCGCGCCGAGGCGCGCCATCTCCTCGTTATCGGGGCATACCGTGACAACGAAGTGCCCCCCTCGCACCCGCTCACGCTGGCGCTCGACAGGGTGCGGAAGGAGGGCGCGCGCGTCGCCGACATCGTGCTCGGCCCGCTCTCGAGCGAGCACCTCACTGCGCTCATCAGCGATACCCTCCATTGTTCCCGCGAGCGCGCCGCGCCGCTCTCGCGCCTCGTCGAGGAGAAGACGGCCGGCAACCCCTTCTTCGTGATCCAGTTCCTCACCGCGCTCCACGACGAGCGCCTGATCGAGTTCGACGCGCTCGCGGAGGCGTGGCGGTGGGACATGCGGAAGATCTACGCCAAAGGCATCACCGATAACGTGATCGACCTGATGGTCGAGAAGCTCGCGCGGCTCCCTGAGCGAACCCAGAAGGCGCTGAGGCAGCTCGCCTGCGTGGGGAGCACCGCGGAGATCTCCATCCTGACCCGCGCCTTCGGCCGCTCGGAGCTGGATCTCTATGAGGATCTCTCGCCGGCCGTGCGCGCCGGGCTCATCCTCCGCCTGGAGGGCGCATACCGATTCCCCCACGACCGCGTCCAGGAGGCAGCCTATTCGCTCGTCCCCAAAGGCGAGCGCGCCGCGGCGCACCTCGAGATCGGCAGGCTGCTCCTGTCGCGGACCGCGGCGGAGGAGCTCCAGGAGAAGATCTTCGAGATCGTGAACCAGCTCGACCGCGGCGCCGCGCTGATCACGTCGCGAGAGGAGCGCGAGCGGGTGGCCGAGCTCGAGCTTCTTGCCGGCCAACGCGCCAAGAGGTCGACGGCCTACGCCTCGGCGCTCACGTACCTCGCCGCCGGCTCGGCGCTGCTGGCAGAAGATAGCTGGGACCGGCGGTACGAGCTCACCTTCGCGCTGGAGCTCAACCGGGCCGAGTGCGAGTACTTGACGGGCGCGTTCGAGGCGGCGGAAGAGCGGCTCCGTACGCTCGCGCGCAAGGCCAGGGATCTCATCGACGCGGCCGCCGTCGCTTGCGCGCAAATCGTTCTCTACACGACACAGACTCGGAATGATCGGGCGATCGACACCGGCCTGCAGTATCTCCGGCGCATCGGAATCGAGTGGTCACCGCAGCCGACGAGGGAGGACGTACGGCACGAGTACGAGCGGATGCGAGGGCAGCTCGGGAGTCGCCCGATCGAGGAGCTCCTCGACCTGCCGCCGGTGAGAGACGCGCGCTGGCAGGCGGCGATGGAACTCCTCACGGCGCTCGTGTCACCGGCTGTGTTCAGCGACGAACAGCTCCTCTGCCTCGTGGCCTGTCGGGTGGTCAACCTCAGCCTCGAGCATGGCCACTGCGACGGCTCGTGCCTCGCTTATGTACATCTCGGCTCGCTTCTCGGCCCGTTCTTCGGCGACTATCAGGCGGGGTTTCGCTTCGGCAAGCTCGCGCTTGATCTCTTGGAGAAACGCGGGCAGCTCCGCTTCCGCGCCCACGTTTACTGCCAGTTCGGGCTGGCCATCAATCACTGGACAAAACCGCTCCGCGGCGGCATCGAGTGGCTCCGGCGCGCCGTCGGCGCGGCCGTGGAGACCGGCGAACTGTTAGTTGCCTCCGTCGCCTCCGAGGTTGTGGTCGCGCTGCTCCTTGCCGGAGGGGAACCGCTCGATGAGACGCAACGGGAAGCCGAGCGATCGCTCGCCCTCACACGGAAGGCGAGGTTCGGGCTCTTCATCGACGTCAGCGTTGGCAAGGAGCGGCTCATCCGCACCCTGCGCGGACTTTCGCCGTCGTTCTCCTCGTTCAACGACGAGCAATTCGACGAAAACCAGTTCGAGGCGCACCTCGCCGGCGACCCGTCCCTGCTGATGGCCAAGTGCTGGTACTGGATCCGCAAGCTGGAGGCGCGGTTCTATGCCGGCGACCATGCGTCCGCCCTGGCGGCCGCTGCGGTGGCAGAGCCGATCCTCTGGCTAACCGGGTACGTTCTTGAAAGGGCCGAGTACCATTTCTATCGCGCGCTGGCGCTGGCCGCCCATCATGACGAGGCTTCGCCTGACGATCGGCGGTCGTACCGCGAGGCGCTGCTCGCTCATCTTCGGCAGCTCGAAGCCTGGGCTTCGAGCTGCCCCGAGAATTTCGGGAGCCGCGCGGCGCTGGTCGCCGCAGAAAACGCGCGCCTCGGCGGCGAGGCGGAGAAGGCGGCGCACCTGTACGAGCAGGCAATCCGCTCCGCCCGTGATGACGGCTTCGTCAACAACGAGGCCATCGCCTACGAGACGGCCGCGCGCTTCTACCGCGCGCGCGGGTTCGACCAGATCGCGGATGGGTACCTGCGCGAGGCCCGCGCCCGCTACGTGCGCTGGGGGGCCGACGGCAAGGTGAAGCAGCTCGACAGGCTCTACCCAGGGCTCGTCGAGCGGAGGTCGCTCGCGCCCACCGCCACGCTCGCGGTCGGGGCCGAGCGGCTCGACGTGCTGTCGGTCGTCAAGGCGTCGCAGGCCATCTCGCGCGAGATCGTGCTCGACGACCTCTTGGCGAGGCTCGTCGAGGTCATGATCCAGCAGGCCGGGGCGCAGAAGGGATACGTGATCCTTTGCCGAAAAGGCAGCCTCACGATCGAAGCCGAGGCCCTCCTCGACGAGAAAGAGGCGGCCTCCGTGAAGCTCCTCCGCTCGCTGCCGGCGACGCCCTCGCCGCTCTTGCCGGCCTCGATCATCAGCTATGTGTCGCGGACAAAGCGGCACGTGCTCCTCGCGAACGCCGCCGAGGCGCCGACGTTCTCTTCGGACGAGCACATCGCCCGGGCCCGGCCCAAATCGGTCTTGTGCTTGCCGATCCTCAAGCAGGCTGAGCTCGTCGGTATGCTCTATCTCGAGAACAACCTCGTCACCGGCGCCTTCACGAGCGAGGAGACGGAGGTGCTCGAGCTCCTCGCCGCCCAGGCGGCTATCTCGCTGGACAGCGCCCTGTGCCTTGCCGAGGAGCACGCGGCGCGGGCGGCGGCGGAGGAGGCGGAGCGCCGTATGGCCTTCCTCGCCGAGGCCAGCGTGCTCCTCAACGAGTCGCTCGATTACGAGCAGGTCCTGGGAAGGCTCGCCTCGCTGTCTGTCCGCGAGCTCGCCGACTCCTTCGTGATCGACGTCATCGAAGAGGGCGAGGTGAAGCGGATCGCGGGGATGCACGCCGATCCGGCCAAGCAGGTGTTCCTCGAGGAGCTCGCGAGGCGCTATCCGCTCCGGCCCGACTCGCGGAGCCCGGCGGCCCGCGCGATCTGGACGGGAGAGCCGGTGCTCCTGCCGACGCTCACGGACGCCGAGATCCGGGCCGTATGCGGAGACGGCGAGTATGCGAGGCTCATCCGCGCGATCGGGATTCAGTCCGCGCTCTCCGTGCCGCTCATCGCCAGGGGAAAGCCGATCGGGGCGCTTACGTTCGGCTCCGCCAAGCCGGGGCGCTATGGGAGCGCGGACCTCCGCCTCGCGGAGGAGCTCGCGCGCCGCGTGGCGCTCGCGATCGACAACGCGCGCCTCCACCGCCAGACCGTGGAGGCGCTGCGCCTGCGCGAGGAGTTCCTGTCGGTGGCGTCCCACGAGCTGCGCACCCCGATGACGTCGCTCACGCTCGCGCTCCAGACGATGCTGAGGGCAGGTCGCGCCGCAAAGCCCCTCGAGTGTTCGACCCTGCGGAATCTCATCGAGCTCGCCCACTCGGAGGGCCAGCGGCTGAACCGCCTCATCGATGAGCTCCTCGAGGTCTCCCGGATTGACATGAACGAGCTCTCGCTCGACCTCGCGGAGGTCGATCTGGCGGCCGTCGTCCGCGACGTCGTCACGCGCCTCGAGCTCAACCTCGCGCGGACCGGGTGCGAGGTGTCGATCCACGACGAGGGGCCCGCGGTGGGCGTCTGGGATCGGTCGCGGCTCGATCAGGTGGTGACGAACCTGCTCTCCAACGCGATCAAATTCGGGGCCAGCAAGCCCATCGAGATCCATGTCGGTGACGACGCAGGGATCGCGCGGGTCGTCGTCAAGGATCATGGCATCGGCATCGAGACGGCCCAGACGGCGCGCATCTTCGAGCGCTTCGCGCGCGCCGTCTCCACCAGGCACTATGGTGGGTTCGGCCTGGGGCTCTACATTTCCCGCGCGATCGTCCAGGCGCATGGCGGCTCGATCCGCGTCGAGAGCCAGCTCGGCGAAGGCGCTGCGTTCACGGTCGAGCTCCCATGCGCCGGTCCGCGGAAGGACGGCTGAGCTCTTCGACGCCTGGCGAGGAGCCTCTCGACGTCGCTCGCCGAGATCCTCTCGCCTCATGCGAAGGATATGGTGGTGGCAGCGCTTGATCCGGGCGATCATCTCGGACCCCGGGCGCGGGCTCGAGCACATCGACCGCATCGTGCGAGAGGTCAACAAGTACATGAAGTACCTGGTCGTGAAGACGCTGACGAGCCTGCTCGTCGCCGTCCTCGCCTACGTGATGCTGGTCCTGCTGGACGTGGATCTGGCGCTCCTCCTGGCGTCGAGCCTGTTCGTTCTGCACTGAGGCGACGCCGGCGAGCGAGGAGCCGCCGCCGTCGCTGCTGCGGCCGAGCGTGGCGGGGGCGCGGCGGTCCGGCCAGCCGACGGCGCGCTGACTGGCAATCACCCGACGACGCGCGCTGAGACTGCAGCGCGACCCAGGTCCGCGATCGCGCCCTCCCGGGGTGCCTGCTGATGCGGCATCCTTCTTTCTGGGATGTGACCATGTCCGCCAACCGCATCGCGAGCAACGAACCGCCTCAGGGAGTGGCGAGCAAGCAGGCGCTGCCCGAGAACCTCAACTTCCGCGCGATCTTCGAGGGGATCTCGGGGAACTACCTCGTGCTCCGGCCGGACTTTGCGGTCGTCGCCGTGAGCGACGCCTATCTCGAGGCGACGAACACCCGGCGCGAGGAGATCCTGGGTCGCGGCATCTTCGATGTGTTCCCGGACAATCCGGACGATCCGCACGCGACCGGCATGAGGAACCTGCGCGCCTCGCTGGAGCGTGTGCTCGAGACGCGCGCCTCCGACAGCATGGCCGTGCAGAAATACGACATCCAGTGCCCCGGAGCGGAGGGAGGCGGATTCGAGGAACGATATTGGAGTCCCTTCAACTCGCCCATCGTGGGGCCAGACGGCGAGATCACGTACATCATCCACCGTGTCGAGGACGTGACCGAGTTCGTCCGCCTGAAGCAGCGCGGGCTCGAGCAGACCCGGCTCACGGAGGAGCTCCAGACACGGGCGGACAGGGTCGAGGCAGAGGTCTTCCTCCGAGCACAGGAGATCCAGCGCGCGAACGAGCAGCTCCGCATGGTCAACGAGCAGCTCAGCCGGCTCGACGAGCTCAAGACCAGGTTTTTCTCGAACGTGAGCCACGAGTTCCGGACGCCGCTCACGCTCATGCTCTGCCCGATCGAAGAGCTGCTGAGCGGCGCGCCCGGCGGCCTCACGGACAGGCAGCGCGAACTCGTCGAGCTCGCGCGCCGCAACGCTCGGCGGCTCCTCAAGCTCGTGAACAACCTGCTCGACTTCGCCCGGATTGAAGCCGCCCGGATGCAGGTGTTGTACGAGGCGCTCGACCTCGCGGCGCTGACCACCGAGGTGGCGAACGCGTTCCGCTCGGCGGCGGCGCGGGCGGGGCTCCGGTTCGTCGTGGACTGCCCGCCGCTCCCGGAGCCTGTCTACGTCGATCACGAGATGTGGGAGAAGATCGTCCTCAACCTGATATCGAACGCGTTCAAGTTCACGTTCGAGGGCGAGATCGCGATCTCGCTCCGGTGGGGAGGTGACCACGTGCGCCTCGAGGTCCGCGACACGGGGACGGGGATCCCCGCGGAGGAGCTCCCTCGGGTCTTCGAACGCTTCTACCGGATCCATGGGGCGCGCGGGCGGAGCCACGAGGGCTCCGGCATCGGCCTCGCGCTCGTGCGGGAGCTGGTCAAGTTCCACAAAGGTGACGTCCAGGCGACGAGCGTGTTCGGGCGAGGGAGCACGTTCACGGTCTGCATCCCCGCCGGATCAGCGCACTTGCCCGCGGAGCACACCGGCGCCGAGCGGGAGCTCGGCATGACGGCCATGACGGTCCAGGCGTTCGTGGAGGAAGCGTCGCAGTGGGTCTCCGTGGATACATCACCGGCAGCGCCTCCGCAGGGGCTCCCGCCGAGCGCGGACGATCGGCGCCCGCCGGCGGGCTCGGCCGGCCACGTCCTGCTCGTCGAGGATAACCCCGACATGCGGAGCTACCTCCGGCACGTCCTCGCGACGCGGTGGACCGTGGATGCAGTCGAGAGCAGCGAGATGGCGCTGTCGGTCGCGCGCGAGCGCGTGCCCGATCTCGTCCTCACCGACGTCATGATGCCCGGGCTCGACGGGTTCGGTCTCCTCGCCGCGTTGCGCGCCGATCCGAGGACGCGGCTCGTCCCCGTGGTGCTCATCTCGGCCCGATCCGGGGAGGAGTCGCGCGTGCACGGCGCCGAAGCGGGCGCGGACGATTACCTCGTCAAGCCGTTCTCGACCCGTGAGCTGCTCGCGCGGGTCGGTGGGCGCATCGAGATCGCGAAGCTGCGCCGGCAGGTCGCCGAGGATGTCGAGCGTCTCCGCGAGAGCGAGCAGCGCTTCCGCTCCCTCGCCGACGCCGCCCCGATGATGATCTGGATGTCCGGGCCCTCCGGAGGATGCGAGTACGTCAACGAGACCTGGCTGCGCTTCACGGGGCACACCCTCGAAGAGGCGCAGGGGGACGGCTGGCTCGACGCGGTCCACGCGGAAGATCGCCCGCTCTTCCTGAGCGCCTACGCCGCGGCGCTCGGCGCGCGCGAGCCGTTCACGCTGGAATGTCGCATGGTCCGCGGAGACGGCGAGAGCCGATGGGTCGTGACCCAGGGCGCCCCGCGCTTCTGCGCGACCGGAGCGTTCCAGGGCTTCGTTGGATTGTCCCTGGACATCACCGAGCGCAAGCGGGTCGAGGACGCGCTGGCCGACGCGGATCGCCGGAAGGACGAGTTCCTGGCCATGCTCGCGCACGAGCTGCGCAACCCCATGGCGCCGATCTGCGTGGCCGTGGAGCTCATCCGGCTGCGAAGCTGCGGGGGGCCGCCGGACCGGCACATCGAGGTCATCGCACGGCAGACGAAGACCTTGATGCGCCTCGTGGACGATCTGCTCGACGTGTCGCGCATCACCCGGAGGAAGATCGAGCTCCGCAAGGAGCGGATCGACATCGGGGCCGCCGTGTCGCGCGCCCTGGAGTCGACGCGCGAGCAGATCGAGGCGCGGCGGCATCAGATCGAGCTCGCGCTACCGGCATCCGCCATCCACGTCACCGCGGACGCCGTTCGTCTCGATCAAATCCTCGTCAACCTGCTCACCAACGCGTGCAAGTACACCGACGTCGGGGGCCACATCGGGGTGACGGTCGAGCGGCGCGGCGATCAGGTGGAGCTGCGTGTCCGCGACGACGGGATCGGGATCGCGAAGGAGATGCTGCCCCAGGTCTTCACGCTGTTCCATCAGGCAGAGCGCAGCCTTGACCGGGCGCCCGGCGGCCTCGGCATCGGGCTCACCATCGTTCGCGACCTCGTCGAGCTCCACGGGGGGAGCATCGAAGCGACGAGCCCGGGGCTCGGGCAAGGCAGCGAGTTCGTCGTGCGCCTGCCCGTCGCGGCGGACGACACGACGCCCGCCCCCCCGGAGGAGGCGAGGCGGCCCTCCGCGGTGACGAGGAAGCTCCGCGTCCTCGTCGTCGACGACAACGCGGACGCGGCGAGCATGCTCGCCGACGCCTTGCGCGCTCTGGGGCAAGAGGTGTGGATCGCCAACGACGGCCCGCACGCGTTGAAGGCCGCGGTGGACCACCGGCCCGATGTCGTGTTCCTCGACATCGGGCTCCCGGGAATGGACGGCTACGAGGTCGCGCGGCGCCTGCGTGAGGCCGGGCTGTGGTCGGGAGTGCTCGTCGCGCTCACGGGGTATGGGCAGCAGTCGGACCGCCGTCTCGCCAAGGCAGCAGGATTTGACGTTCACTTCGTCAAGCCGGTATCGATGCAGGCGCTCGCCCACGTTATTAACGTCGCCGCTGACGGGGGCGAGCGCATGACCCCGGGAAGCGAAGGCTCGTGCGAGGATGACGGAAGCTGTCAGGTGTCATGAGCCCAGCGCGGCGCCGCCCCCGAGCCCGTCAGGGCCCCGCAGGAGGCGCGATTCTGCCGCCACAGCCAGTACAGGAGAGCACGTCGACCTGATAGGTCCGCCGCGAGAGCTGTGCCCACGGAACCCGTGGCGACATCGCCAGAAGCAGCCCTCCAAGCAGTCGATCCAGGCGCTTTACCGAGATGCCCTGTGGCACACTGAATACCCGGGCGGGCGAAAGGATCGTGGTCGTGCTGCCATTCCGCGCCCGCCCTCCTTCGACTCCAAAGACGGGCAGATCCCCAGACGGCGGGACCGCTGTCACCCTTGATGCTTGTTCCACCTGGTTGCCCTGCTTCGTGGTGGGCGGCGGCCTTTGCACCGGCGTTCCGCCCGCTGACCGGGCCTCGCTCGTCTCTGGTCCTCGCTCCTTCGCCTTCTCTCCCGCTCCGCCCCGCTCCAGAGCTGGCGTCCTGCCCGCCTTCGCCGCGAGGGCCGCTCCCGTACCTAGATTGACGTTACACCGAGTCCGCTCTGGCCTGGGCACCACGGGATCTGAGGGGACGATTGCGCCTCAGCGCCCCGGGCCGCGCCCGAACCACTTTCGAATCCCGGAGAACCAATGCGCGCCCCCGATGCGTTGTGGCGATTGGTTATTCCGCGGGCCAGCTGGCCGGAGCGCTGGGAAGAGGATGGGAATAGCGCTGAAGAAGCTGTAGATGCTATCTCCGCTCCCGTTCGAGAACTGCTTCTGGACCTTTGCGAACGGGTAGGCTGCGTTCCTGGCGTCGAACTCGACGCACCAACCGTATTCGCCAAACGACCACCGACCTCCATAAGTGCGGATGATGCTCTCGCCCAAGTAAGAGCCCAGGACGTTGACCATCCTCCCGACGAACTCTGGCCCCACGTCCTCACGAACGCGCTGACGCTCTATGAAGCCGTCGACCCATTCGACCGAACGCGCGTCAAAGCCAAAGTTGTCGAGTCCACTCGACGTCCCTAACTTCTCGACAACCATTTCGGCGTTGGCCCGGATCCCCGCCAACGCTTCCGCCTCGTCACTCATGTCCCCTCCCGCCAGAATATCGTATCCCGGCTCGGATGCGCCCCGACCGAGGGAGATCTGCCGCGCGAGCGCGGCCTTGGCAAGCCAGACGAACCCGAGGCGAACGCGCCCGAGCAGCCGCCGATGGAACGGGCGACCGGGACGGGCGGCGGGAGGCGTTGAGCGGCGCCGGCGGGCGGGCCCGCGCGATCGTTCCACGCGGCGCCCGCCGGCCCTGCTCGCGGAGCTCGCTCGAGGGACGAGCCGCGGGAACGCCGTGATAGGTTCCCCGCTCGTGGCGCAGCTCTCACGCGCGGACCAGGTGGCGGCGCTCCGGCGCATGATCGCGGCGCTCGACGCTCGATCTCTGGCATGACGACGGAACGAACGACGCGAGGCGGCGAGCAACGAGCAACGAGCAACGGAACCAACGCGCGGCCTCGGGCGCCGCGACCGGCCGCGGGGCGCGGCCTGGAAGACGGCGCTGCTGGCGGGGCTCGCGGTCCTGCTCGCCGGCTCGGCGCTGGCCGCGTGCGCCGCGGCGCCGCCGAGGCTGTACCCGGTGTTTCCCGAGAAGTCTCGCTGGGGTGCTCGCGAGCCCCGGTTCGTGCCTCACGCGCCCAGCTCGAAGAGCTGCATCGCCACCAGCGCGACGCAATCGGGCTCGCGCGAATCCGACACGATCTGGCGAAGCTCGTGAAAATACCGCACGTGCAAGGCCCGCAGCCGCTCGAGGTCACAGCGACAGCGTCTCGAGCATCGTCGAGGGGAGCGCCGCTTGGGACTTCGGGGTTCCCGTCGTGCTGGGTATCGGGGCTCTGCCTCGGCCGCTCGAGGATGCGATGTTCGGGCTGATCGAGTCCCGGGGTGAACGTGAGATCGAGAGGGCCGCCGCGCGCTTCGGGCCAGGCTTGCAGGGGGCGCTGCAGCAGAAGCTGAAGGAGGCTCTCAAGCTCGAGAACGGCAAGCGCGTGCTCGTCGTGCGGCGAGATTTCTTGCAGCAGCTGAGCGGCGGAGCGGCCCCGTCCTCGCAGTTCGTCGAGGTGTGGCGTCCGCAGAACCCGCGCGCATCGTGTGACGCGCGGGCCAGGGAACGCTGCTGGAACGACCCGTCGAGCTGCGAGGCGCTCTATCGTCAATGCTACCAGGAAGAGCAGGAGTACCTGCGGCAGTACCCGCCCATCGCTTCGAACCGCCAAGACGCCAAGAACGCCAAGAAGAGAATCCTATCTTGGCGTCCTTGGTGTCTTGGCGGTTCATTTCTCGCTTGATCAACGTGATCGGTGTTCGTGCGCCAGGCCAAGCCTGGGCGAGGAGGAAGCGATGAGCTGAAACTTCGCGAAGAAACCCGGCGGGTGAGAGTCCCGCCCGGCAAGGTTGGCCCACCAGCCGGAAGTGAGTCTTGCGTGGCGCCGGGTGACCGGCGTCGCGAAGCGTAGACAGCGAGCGTGCGGGCCGTGGGATAGAGCCTCGAAAGATCAGAGGTCGTGGGGCCGACGTCGTGAATGCAACGGAAGGCAACATCGTCGCGTCAAGAGCGAGCCCGGGTAGCCCCCACTCGCAGGGCCTGGCGCGGTGACCCGCCGGGGTCAGAGACCAGGGCACGTACGCAAGGGTTTCCCGAGGAACCTGGGAGATCCCGCTGCCTTCACCGAGAGGTGGAACCGCCGAGCAGAGCGCAAGCGAGCGAAGCGGGGGTAGCGGGAAGTCGGAGTGCACTCGTACTACCGCGGAAGCGGGGGAACCAACCCGAGGGACCCCGTGGAGGGAAGGGGAGCACCGGGGCACGGGATCGTTGGAGGGAAAGATGAAGGAGACATCGGGCTCCGAAACCATCTGCACGAAACTCGAACGGATAGCGGAGCTGGCGCGGCAAGCACCCACCATGGTGCTGACGACGCTCGCCCATCACATCGACCTGGACTGGATGCGCGAAGCCTACCGGCGAACGCGCAAGGACGGCGCGCCCGGCGTGGACCGGCAGACCGCGGAGCACTACGCGGAGCAACTGGAGGATAACCTCCGGTCGCTGCTGGAACGAGCCAAGGCGGGCACGTACCGCGCGCCGCCGGTGAGGCGGGTCCACATCCCGAAGGGCAACGGGGAAACACGCCCGATCGGCATCCCGACCTTCGAGGACAAGATCCTGCAGCGCGCGGTGGCGATGGTGCTGGAAGCCGTCTTCGAGCAGGATTTTCTTGACTGCTCGTACGGTTTCCGGCCTGGCCGTTCGGCACACCAAGCGCTCGCGTCGTTCTGGGACAAGGCGATGGCGATGGCGGGCGGATGGGTCATCGAGGTCGACATCCGAAAATTTTTCGACACGGTGGACCGTCAGCACCTGATGGATGCGCTGCGCCGCAGGGTACGAGACGGCGTGCTGCTCCGTCTCATCAGCAAGTGGCTGCACGCGGGAGTGCAGGAAGACGGTAGCCTCAGCTACCCGAAGGCCGGCACACCGCAGGGCGGCGTGATTTCGCCGATCCTGGCGAACATCTACCTGCACGAGGTGCTCGACACGTGGTTCGAGCGCGACGTCCGACCTCGGCTCCGAGGCAGGGCACACCTCATCCGCTACGCGGACGACGCGGTGCTGCTGTTCGAAGTGGAAGAAGACGCGCGCCGGGTGATGGCCGTGCTACCGAAGAGATTCGGCAAGTACGGGCTGAGCCTGCACCCGGACAAGACGCGCCTGTTGCCGTTCCAGCGGCCGCCGAAGAGACGACCCCCGCCGAGCGGCGGGGCGTCGCCGACGTGGCCGTCGACGCTCGATCTGCTCGGCTTCACGCATCACTGGGGCAGGTCGCGGCGAGGCAACTGGGCGATCAAACGCAGGACCGCCAAGGACCGCCTCAGCCGCGCGCTGCGGCGCGTGGCGGAGTGGTGCAGGGACCACATGCACGATGAGCTGAGCAGCCAGCAGGAGGGCCTGGCCATGAAGATGCGGGGTCACTACGAGTACTACGGGATCACCGGGAACTCGGAGGCGCTCCGTCGCTTCGCCTGGGAGGTCGTGGCGGTGTGGCGCAAGTGGCTCAATCGCCGCTCGCAGAACGCCAAGATGACCTGGGAGCGGATGCACCGGTTGCTGAAGAGGTACCCCCTTCCGCGGCCGCGCATCACGCACCCCGCTCCTGCCCGCTCGTAGCGAACCCGTGTCCCGAAGAGCCGGATGCGGGAATTCCGCACGTCCGGATCTGTGGGGGGCCGGGGGGTAGTCGACCCCGGCCTACCCGACTAGCCCGAGTTTACCGCGGCAAAGAGATGATCAAGCTCCACCGCGGTGTGATGGCGACGCAGATCGGCTTGTTTTGCTGGGGATTTCGGCAAGAGGACGCCGGCGACATGCACCTGCCGAGTGTATGACCTAACGGAGTCGATCCTCAAGGCGAGCGAGCAGATGCGCTGGATCTATAGAAAATCAAGCATGACCGTCATGTGCCCGGCCTCGGATTGACGTGTCGAGTGTGGGCCGTATGACCTAGCCCGTGGCGAGCCTCACCAAGAAGATCATCGGCGGCAGGCCCTACTACTACCTGCGCGAATGCCAGCGGATAAACGGCAAACCGACGATTGTCCGGCAGCAGTACCTCGGCCCTGCCGAGCAACTCGTTCGCCGGCTCGCCGACCCCGCACCCCGGAAGGCCGTCGTTCGCGAGTTCGGCGCCTCCGCGGCCTGCCTCGCTCTGGCCCAGCAGCTTGAGCTGGCTGCGACGATCGACCGCCACGTGCCCAAGCAGGGCGCGCGACGATCGACCGTGGGCCAGTACCTGCTCGTGGCCGTCCTCAATCGGTGCATCGCCCCGCGTAGCAAGGCGCGCATCGGCGCATGGTACGAGACGACCGTGCTGCCCCGTCTTGTACGCCTGAGGACCTCGCAGCTCACCAGTCAACGCTTCTGGGACAACATGGACCGCCTGGACGAGGAGACCATCGGCCGGATCGAGGACGACCTGAGTGCCGCCGCCGTCGCCCGCTTCGGCCTCGATCTGCGCTGTCTGCTGTTCGATGCCACTAACTTCTTCACCTGCATCGACAGCTTCAATACCCGTCCCAAGCTGCCCCAACGAGGCCACAGCAAGGAGGGCCGCGCCAATCTTCGCCTGCTCGGTCTGGCCTTGCTCGTCACGGCCGACGGTGATGTGCCGTTGTTCCACCACACCTACGCCGGCAACCAGCACGACGCCAAAACCTTCGGCGCCGTCACCGGTGAGCTCGCCCGACGCTGCCGCCTGCTGTCGCAGGGCGCCGCCGACATCACCTTGATCTTCGACAAGGGCAACAACTCGGCGGCCAACCTGCGGGTGGTCGCCCAAGGACCGTTTCATTTTGTCGGCTCCCTGGTGCCCACGCAGCACCCGGAGTTGTTGACCATCGAGCGGTTCCAGATGCGTCGTCTGGACAAGTCCCAGCTGCCGGCGGTCTGGGCCTACCGCACCCGCAAGAAGGTCTTCGGCGCCGAGCGTACGGTCCTGGTCACCGTCAACCGTGCCCTGCTACAAACCCAGCGCAAGACATTGCGCCGAGAGATCGACAAACGACGGCGCAAGTTGCAGATGCTGCAGGCATCGCTCGAACGTCACGCCGAGGGGCGTGCCCGAGGTCGACGCCCCACTCTGGCAGGCACCCGCAAGCGAGTCCGAGCCATCCTTGCGGGGCGCCACATGAAGGACCTGTTCAAGGTCGTCGTCAAGCTCGATGCGCAGGGGCTTCCGACGCTTCAATGGTCCTTTCGCGAGAAGGATTGGGACCAGCTGCAGCGGACCCTGCTCGGAAAGACGCTCCTCTTCACCGACCGCGATCCGTGGACAGACGAACAAATCGTGCGCGCCTACCGGAGTCAGTTCCACGTGGAAGCGGCGTTCCGCCGCATGAAGGACCCCCACATCCTGACGTTCCGCCCCATTCATCACTGGACCGACCAGAAGCTCCGCGTGCATGGCCTCATTTGTGTGCTCGCCCTGATGATCCTCTGCCTCCTGCGCAGGAAGCTCGAGCAGGCAGGGATCTCGCTCAGTATCGTCCGCATGATCGAACGGCTCTCCGGCATCCACGAGGTATCCGTCCTCTTTCCCCCGGCAAAGAGCTCGCTCCCTCGCGCCCATACGGTGCTCTCCGAGCTCGATGCGGAGCAGCACGCACTCTTCCAGCACCTCGACCTCGCGCGCTTCCGCGCCGCCTAGAGCACGCGTAGGTCATACGCCAACGCGTCGCTCTCGCGCGGCGAAACACGGGCTCGCGTGAACTTTTGTGGCTTTGCCGCGGTAAACTCGGGCTAGCCGGTGCGGGCGGGCGTCCACGCCGGAGGGTCGCTCGCCGGGAACGACTCGTCCGACGCCACGTCCACCGGCTCTGCAGGCACGTCCGACGCCTCGCGGGGCCAGAGCGCGCCCCCGCGGTCGAGCGGCGTCTCCGGGGCACGCTCCTCGGCCTCCTCGGGCTCGGCCGCCGCGCCTTCGGGCGCTTCCGGCCGTCGCTCCTCCGCCGCCTTGTCGCTCGTTTCCATGGGTCCTCCTCCGGCGTCCTCGTGCCCTCCACGGCAACTGGAGCCGGCGAGGGGGGCTGCAAGGGGGCTCCCGCGCCGGATCGCGACGAACCTCCGTCTTCTCCTGGTACCTCGCTCAGGGCGCAGGCTGCGCCCCCACGAACCGCTCGATCACCGCCTTGCGCAGCAGCTTCGGCGGCAGGATCCCCTGGGCGAGCACGAAGTCGTGGAATCGCTGCGCGTCGAAGCGAGGGCCCATCCTTGACTCGACCTCTGCCCGGAGCTCCATCAGCCGGGTGAACCCGTAGAAATACGACGTTGCCTGTCCTGGCGCGCGGAACGTGTAGCGCTCCACCTCGGACTGCGCGAACGGCGACGAGAGCACCACCTCGTTCTCCAGGAAGCTGCGCGCGGCCGCCGGCGTGATCTTGCCGGCCTGGAGCTCCGGGTCCAGGAAGGCGCGCGCGGCCCGCAGCAGGCGGTATTGCAGGGAGACGAGCTGGCCCTCGGGCGGCATGAACGGGAGCACGATGGCCTCGGAGTAGAGGCCCCACCCCTCGGCGTTGGCGCTGTTCATCGCGAAGACGGCACGGGCGATCGAGACGCCGCGCTCGACGAGCGACGCGAACTGGAGCTCGTGTCCGGGGCGCGCCTCGTGGGCGGTGAGCGTCCACGACGCCGCTGCATGGGTGAAGTCGTCGATCTTCCGCAGCTCGTCCGTGGAGCCGGGGGGGCCCGGGAGGCTGAGCGGCAGCACGAACTCCCCCTCTTCCCCCTGGTTGCCGAGCAGCCGCGGCGGCCGCATGTGCGGCGCCGGCGACTCGGCGCTCTCGGCGGCCGTGCCAAGCCGGATGCGCGCCGGCCGCTCGGGCAAGGAGACGAGTCGTTCCTTCTTGATGATCTCCTCGATCTGGGCGAGCCGCTCCTTGTAATGCGGCAAGATCGCCTCGCCGACGAGCTGCTCTTTCTTCAGGGCGCGAATGACGTCGCGAGGGTCCGCGCTCGGCAGCTTGCGCGCCCTGGCGACCGAGACCGAGAGCTTCTGCATCTGCGCCTTCAGATCGTCGAAGGCGGCGTGGGCCAGAGGCACGAGCTCGGCGGCCGGGAGCTCGACGCCGTACGACTCGAGCGCGAACGCGTAGAGCGGCGGCGGCAGCGCGAAGTCGGTCCGCGCCCTCGGGAGCACCTCCTTGCGCAGCGCCGCGTCGTACGCCTCGAGCTGGCGATTCAGCGCCGCGAGCGGCTCTTCATGGCCGCTGATGCCGTACTTGCGGAAGAGCTCGCCGATGCCCTCCCGCACGCGGGCGTTCGTGGCGAGGTGCCGCTCGATCTCCATCCTGGAGGGGGCGAGCAATCCGGGCTTCCCGAGCTCCCGAGCGAGCCTTGCCCTGGCCTGCTCGGCGATGGGCGCATGGCGCGCCTCCATGCCGGCGTAGCGCCGGAGCCGCGTGAGGGCCGCGGCCCGTCGCGACGGCGGCACCCGGTCGTCGAGCAGGCTCAATACGCCCCCGAAGACGAGCCCCGTGACGTGCACGTACCTGACGTTGTACTTCTCGTCGAGCTCGGAGCCGCGCACCGCCCGGTCCGCGGCGTCCAGCAGGATCTGCAGATCCTCGGCGACAGCCGGGTCCTTCTCTGACTCTCGCCGCTTCTGGAGCTCCACGATCGCCGCGCGGTAGGCCGCGCGCTCCCGCGCATCGACCCCCGGCGAGAGATCGGTGACCTCCGGGTCCGCGCGCTCGACGCCCAGCGAGCCGGCGCGCTCCGGCGAGAACCTGGCGAGCACGTCGAGGAGGACCTGCGCGTGCTCGTTGCTGCGCTCCACCCACGCCGGAAGCCGCTGTGCCGCCGCGCGCCCTGCGGGCGCGGCGGGCGGAGCGCTCGCGGCAGCCGCGGGCGCCGGCGAGGGCAGGGGAGCCGGCGCGGCGGCGGGGGGCGCCGCGTCGCGGGCGCACGCGGCCAGGAGCAGGGGAACGAGGGCGAAGTTGTGGAGGGCGCGCATGGCCATATCGTAGCTCTTGCACAGGCTCCGCCGCGTGCCAGCTCGCGACGGAGGCACATCGAGACCCCGCGAGCTCACCACGCGACGCCATGAGGCGCCTTGCCCGCCTCCGGCGGTCTTCCTCATGAAACCCGCACGTGGAGACCGCATCCGGGCTGTCCGCTGCGCCGGCAATGGCGCTCTGACCTCACTCCCCCAGAACCGCATCACCCAGCGTGTTCACGTATCCCGACTCGATGACCCTCTTGCAAAGCATGAGGAACACGCCGGCATGCTGCCAGCATTCCGCCGGCAGCTGTGCCACGCCGCCGCGTACGACATCGACAAACAGCTCGACGATTCGCGCATCCCCGGCGCGATCGTCGAGATCAAAGTCACGCAGCGTCCGGGCGATGACGTCCTCGTCTTCTATGCCCACAGAACGCATGTAGGACACGACGAGCCTTCGATCTGGATGATTGAAGATGTTCAGGTCGAACCACCCTCTGGAACCTGAGCTCCGATCGGCGTCCTGATCTCCGACGTCGTCGAAGATCCGTGCCGCGGCGTCGACGAGCCGCTCGCACAGGTGCGCGACGGCAGGGTTGGCGAGCACCTGCTCGATCATGGGGAGCTCAGGTCTCTCGCCACGATACAGGCTGTACACGACGGCGACCGTCCCGGCTGTCTGAATACTCCCGATCGAATGCGCGACGAGGTCGTCGGCGTGCGCGTCCCAGAAGGCATCCTCCTCGCTCTCGAGGTAGCGCTGGCTGAGTTGCCTCATCGCGGATCCATGACTCAGAAACCCAGCGACAGGAGAATCGAGGAGTACACGAGCGTCTTCTGGATAGCTCAGGCGAGGCAGCAAACTCACCGTCGCTGTCAAGGCCCGGAGGCGCGCCTCGACGATGGCCGGATCGGGGCTCCGCGCCTTTGCTGCATCCAGCTCGCTCCGCAGCACACCAGACGCCAGTCGCTTCGCGTTGTTCGCCGCTGGTATATATAGATCTGGAGCATGAGCTTCGAGCAGCCGGTGCACTGCCGCCACCGTCGCCAGGTCCCCGCCATCCATCAGGCCGTCGCACAGGAACAGAAGACCAAATATAACGGAGACCATGGCGAGGCGCTCGACGTCCTCGATCTCGACCGCGACAGACGAGCAAAAGGCGGTCGTCTTGGGGCCGATCTGCCGGAGGAGACGCTCGATCTGGGCTGAATCGAGATCAGGTAATCCATCCCGGACGATGGGGCGAAATCTATCGATGAAGCACGAGTGCACGTCGCGCATCTTCTCGGCGAACGCGCGATAGTTTGCGGTGCACCGGTAAGAATCGCCAAAGACAGGGCTTTGCCACACCCTTTCGATCAGGCGATCTAGCTTCGTCATGAGGGTGGCGGCACGAGAAGCGAGCCGAGGATCCACGCGCGGTCCACTCGCACCGGGCAGTAGAGCTCCTTGCCGATCCAGCGAAGATTTTCCTGGTCGCCGTCGATGTGGTCGTTTGCCACCAGCCAGCTGTACCCCCTTCGCCAGGCAGCTCGCGTCATGGATTCATGCTCTCGGTCCCTTTGAACGGCGCAGATCGCGAGCACGGCGTACGCGGTCTCTGCGGCGGTGGACACACAGCCAGCGCCCCAGCCTCCATCCTCACGCTGGGCGCGCAGCAAGGCTTCCGTGCCGGCCTTCACCGCGGACATCTGCCCCTCGTGCAAGAGGGCCAGGATCACCTGCGTTGTCGCATAGATCCAGGAGCTGTGCCATTTGTCGCCCACCCACCGCCCGTCAGGCCGCTGACGTTCCAGGAGATACCGGGCCGGCTTTGACGCATCCTCCCCGTGACATGCGAGCGCATGGATCGCATGCGCGTTGGTGGTGAGCGATGGCTGCAGCTCGTTCGCGTAGGTGATGAACATTCCGTCTCTCTCGAATCGACGCAGCGTGCCAATGGCGTGAGGCGTTCCGAGCTTTCCCAGGGTGGCGATGGCCGTCGACGTGATATCTCCATCGTGAGTGAACGCGTCGCTCATCCCCATGCCTTCGGGCCGAAGCGCGGCGTCCAGGTCGAGCAGCTGCGGTCGCACCACGTCGCCTAGCCCGGGATGGTCGAGGAGACCGAGGACCCGCAGTGAATACAGCACCCAGGCCTGTTCGAATCGATTGATGGGCCACACCGTGGGGACGACGCCAGGAATGCCGACCTGGGTAGACTTGCTCGCCTGGAGCAGATAGTCGTGCGCCGCCGCTCGCGCGTCCGCGAGGCCCGCTTGATCGCGGGACGTGTAAAGCCAGGCCGCTGTGGCGGCGGGGCTATGCCCGACGCCACCGCTCGCGTCGATGAGTTCACGCGAGCAGCCGCTCCCCCAGCCCTCCCACGAGTGCGCGGCGGCGCTACCGGCTGCCGGACGAGCCTTGCCGATCAGAGCCCGGCGCCTCTCGCCGAGCGCAAAGAGCGCCCTGTACGGGCCCGAATCGACGTCGAGCCCCATGGAGGAGGCCTCATCGAGCAACCTGGGCATGAGCAGCTCCAGACCGACGGGGATGTCGTCTGGCAACGATGTCCCCCAGTGCTCTGCCTGGTTGCGCAGGAACTCCAGGGCACCTTCGCAGGCCCGGCGCACCCGCGGCACGGCGTCCCGATACGGATGCAGGGCCACGATCGCCGCCACTGTAGGAAGGTCGCGCGCGCGTGGTACCGACGAGAGCCCCCAGCCGCCATCCGATCGCTGCTGCTCCAGAAGCCACGCGATGATGCTCTCCCTTGCGTAGGGGAAGCTATCGAACATGAGCGCGACGGCGGTGTCGTAAACCGACGGGCTGACAAGACCTCCTCCTTGCCCGATGTCCGTGATGAGCCTGCGGAGTCCGTCCAGAGCGCGTTCGGAACGCGGCTGCGGGTGAGTGTTCATGTGCTGAGCCACCCCAATGAGATTCAGTTGCTGCCATTGAGCCTATTGAGAGTGGAAACTGGCGACCGGTAAACTCGTGGTGAAATCATCGGTGGTCGAGCGTCGCCCTTCACCCGGGGTGAAAGGCGACGCGTGTTGATGGCGTCGGGTGCCCGAGCGGGAAGTACACCTGCTTCGGCGAAGGCCCCTGGAGGCGTGGAACAAGCCCGGCGCTTCCCAACGCCCGGACGAAGGCGGACTGGAGCTGGATCGCCTCGATGTGGGCGAGGTGGTAACCTATACAGAAGTGCGGTCCTGCTCCGAACGGGGCCAGATCGAGCGGCCCCGGTGAGCCCAAGCGATCTTTCCAGCGGCTCGGATCGAAGCGATCAGGATCCGGGAAGAGCGAGGGCTCATAGCCGAGACAGGTGGGGCTGATGGCCAGAGGGGTGCCGCGACGTATGCGCCGACCGTGCAGCATGATCGCGTCGGTGACCGTCCGGAAGATGAACCAGCCCGGAGCGTACAGACGTAAAACCTCCCGGAAGATGGCGCTCGCGAAGGGAAAGCGTTGCGCATCTCTGAAAGACGTGGGGACAGGGGCGTCCGGAGCGGCGGTGTGCTCCTCGCAGACGGCGTTCCGCAGCTCGTCGCGGCCTGATAGAAATATGACGATCCAGGCCAGGATCGAGGCCGTGGTTTCATGGCCAGCGAGCAACATCGCGCGAATGTTGTCGACTATCTCCTGGTCCGACAGCGGCTTGCCTTCCTCGTCACGAGCCTGCGAGAGCGCCTCGACGAGGGAGCCTCCCGCCCCGGCGCCTTCGTGAGCGAGGGCGAGGAGCCTCCGCAGGCGGTCGTCTATCCAGGCGCGCGCACGATGCGAGCGGTAGGCAGGCAGGCCTGGGAGACGACCCGGGATCGGGTACACACCCAGCATCAACTCTCGATAGGCCCGGCTCCACGCAAGCAGATCTTCTGTCGGGACGCCACAGACACGCAATATAATTTCGAGGCTCAGCTCCCGCATGGCGGGATGGACCGCGATGCTATCTCGCTGGAGCCAGGCCTCGATCCTCGCGGAGATCACGGAGGCGATGGCGGCCGAGGCGCCCTTCACGAAGCTCTGCGGAGAGAACGAAGGGTTGATGGCGGAGCGCATGTGTCGATGCAACGCCCCGTCATGCGCGGCCGCCGAGCGTCCCACGATCGCCTTGAGGTTCGTCGTGTAGTCCATGACGACCTCAGGTGTACGGAGCACATCGAGAGCGTCGGCTCCAACATAGAAAAGCCGACGGTGCGCAAACCCAAAGTTGACCCAGAAGAGCGGGCCCAGCGCCCGGCTGCTGCGGCGCAGCAGCCCGATCGCATCTCGATAGAGGATCGGCAGGTGACCGACCACCGGCAGCTCACCGGCAGCCGTGGGGAATCCGTCTCGCTCGGTCCGATCCAGAAAGAGCATGACAAACCTCGCCCTCGTCTCGGCCGCAGCTGCGGCACATCTCGTCGTCATCCTCACGACGTCGGCCCCGGGCCCGCCGGGTGAGCTGCAGGCCGCTGCCGGCTCCCCGGCGCAGGACGCCGGCGTGGACCGCGCGAGCGCGGGGAAAGCGGCAGCGCGTCAGCGGCTCAACGGCCTGCCTGCGCCGCTTTCGCCGCGAGCTGACTCATCTGGTTGATGCAGAACATGATGCCGGCTTTGAGGTTCGCCCGGGTCACCATGCTTTCCAGATCGAGGCCCAGCTCGACGATGGTCTGAGCGACCGACGGTCGAATACCGCAGATGATCCCCCCGGCCCCGAGGAGCCGGATGGCCTTCACGAGCCTGATCAGATGATTCGCGACCTGCGTGTCCACCATGTCGACGCCCGTGAGATCCAGGATGGCATAGCGGGCGCCGGTGCGGACGATCTCGTCGAGCAGGTTCTGCATCACATCGGCGGTCCTCGCGCTGTCGACGACGCCGATCATGGGCAGCGCGAGCACCCCCTCCCAGACCTGGATGATCGGGGTCGAGAGCTTGCCGATGACCTCCTGCTGCTTCTGGATCTGGAGCAACCTCACGCGGAGTTCTTCCTCCGCCCTCCTCGCCTCCGAGACGTCGAGCGACAGCCCGATCACGGACTCGACATTCCCGAGAGAGTCCTGGATCGGTACCATCCAGTTCTCCCAGAACGAGTTGTTGGCCTCGGTGTGGCTCAGCGAGTGCGTGGGCGAGCCGCGGAGCGCCCGCTTCACGGTTTCGGTGCCGTCGGGGACATTGGAGTAGATGTCGAAGAGGTTCGCCCCGACGAGCTGCCCTCGCTTGAGCCCCAGCGTCGCCAGCCCCTTCCCGTCGTGATGCGTGATCGTTCCATCGCCATCGATCGCCCAGACGATGACCGGGAGGTTGTCCGAGAGGGCACGAAGCATGTCCGCGGACTCGCGTTTCCTGGAGTCACCCGCGACGCGATGGATGGCGCCGGGCGTCGGGTGCAGCGAGCCGTAGACAGCCTCACCGTGGGGAGCTCTGCGCAGCACGCAGGAAAAATGCGCGTGGACGTCCCCAGCCGTCAGCACCCGCCCGCTCAGCTCGACGGGACCGGTCGTCTCGTGGAGCCGGGACCATGTCACCGCGACCGCTTCACGATCGTCCTCGTGAAAGAGCTCATGCAGCGCCGTCCCCCTGGCGGCCCCGCGCCCGACCGTGCTGGCGAAGGACTCGCTCCAGTGGGACAGTCTGCCGTCGGCATCCGCGACGAACAGTGCCTCCGGGGAGTAGAGATAGGCTGATTCCCACAATTCGCGTTGCGTCATACAAGGCTGTGTCATCATCAGTGTCCCCCTCACCCGAGCCCGGTCCAGGGCTCCTGCACGTGCCCACATGGCGCGTAGGCGCCCTGGAACGAGCATGTCGTTGACCAAGAGTCGGCATCCGCAGACTCTCCCCTCGCAGGACTTGCGCGAGCGATAACGAGCGATCGGAGAGGCGTCAGCGCCCAAGTCCAGCAATGGGTCCAGCTTGCATTGCGAGATTACAGATAATGCATCTCCGGATGAAAACAGGGAGATCCTGAACCGGTGATAAGGCCGTTCCCGATCGCCGAGGTGATCGAGTTTGCGGTTGCTGTCCGCTACGTTCTGTCTGGAAATGCCCTGCGGTATGGACGTTTGAATCCGTCTCCGCGCGGTTGAACCGTTCTTCTCTCTCGCGGGTGTCCCGTGGTCCGACCTCTGCGCTGCGCTCGCCTTGCCGGCGCGTGCCCCTTCATGCTCACACCTCCCCCGGCTCGGACCCGTGCCCACCTCGGGCGCGAGTCACGGTGCAGGCGGCGCTCTGGTGGCCGCCGTGGGTGTCTGCGGCCTCGGGGAGCGCGACGGGTCCGTCAGCCAGCGGTGATCGTGAGGGATGAGGGGAACGGCGCGCGACGTGGCGCGAGGGGTTGCTCGCGTGGCGAGAGCTTGCTCGAGGACGGGCTCAGCGGCGGCGGCGCCAGCGCAGGAGCCCGAGCGCGAGCAGGCCGGCGATGCCGGCCATGGCGGGGCTCTCGGCGGCGCCGACGCGGCATCCGCAGCCGTCCGAAGAGGAGGAGTCGGACGCGTCAGGCCCGGCGCTCCCGCCGTCGCCGGTGGATGCGGCGCCGCCGTCGCCACCGCTGGCGCCGGTGGTCGCGGCGCCGCCGTCGCCGGAGCCGGCGCTGGTGCTGCTGGCTGCGGCGCCGCCGACGCCGGCGCCGCCGCCCGCGCCACCTGCGCCGCCCGCGCCGCCTGCGCCGCCGGAGCCCGTGGCTCCCTCGTCACGGGGGACGATCGTGACGATCGCGCAGTGATGGTAGAAGCAGCCGCCAGGGTTGTTGATCCCGTGGTTCGACATGAACTCGCTGACCTGCAGCGTGCAGTTGGTGCAGGTCAGATCGTCAGGGAGCTTGATCTCGACAGATTGCTGCCCCGAGAATGCCCTCGTGTGGACGAGCAGGCCGTCCGCCACGAGGGGGAGCTGCGGGTCGGTCTCGATCACCGTGGAGCCGCATGGCGTGGAGCCAGGGGTCACCTCCGGATCCGGGGGGAGGGATTCCTGATCGGGCGCGATCGACACGCGGTAATGGCCCGGGTGAAATATTCCCTCCTCGATGGTCAGCGTGATCGTCTGACCCTGGACATAGGTGGTCACCTCGCCGGTCGGCTGGGCTGGCATCCCTGGGTCCGCCTGGCCGCAGGGCGCGCTCTTCTGCGGGTTGCCGAGGTTGTCCTGCTCCGAATAGCAAGCCGGCTCGAGCAGGGCGAAGTGGGCACGCGCCACGGCCGGATAGATCGCGGAGATGGCGGCCGCGGCCAGGGCCGCCGCGGGCGCGCGCCACGGCGCGTTACGTCTCGTTCGTGATGTTCGCATCGCTTTTCTCTGGGTCAGGAGGTGGTCTCGGGCCCGCATCCATGGGATCTTGCTGGTTCTTCCCAGGCTGGCGCGGGCGCGCTACTCTCCACCACCGCTCGGCCGCAGCCAAGCCCGAACCGGCGCGCGGTGAAGACACCTGAGCTTGAATTCATCGTTGTCAGCGGCCGCCGGCCAGCTGGGGCGCAGCGGCCACGGCCGCCTCGCGCCTCGCGCCGGGCCAGCGTTGGCCTCCCGGACGGCGATGCCGGGACAGCACGATCGACACCCCTCCACGGCAGTCTCAGATGTTGATGCTCTGCGGGATCTGCGACGGCAGGAGGACGACGTACGGGATGCGCTGGAGGTTGCGCTTGCCGATGGTCGTCTCGATGTCGAGCAGCGCGCGCTGGAACGCCTCGAGGGGCTCACGGACCCGCGCGTCGGCGAAATACGCGCCCGGGATGTTCCGGTCGTAGTCGCCGAGCCGCGAATAGTACACCCCGCCGAGGAGCGTCATCACGCTGAGCTGGAGCAGCGCCTGCTGCAAGGGCGGCAGGTGCTGGAAGATCTCCGAGGAAGGGAGGCCTTCGGCGATGCTCGGCGCCGGAGCGTAGGCGGCGAGCGGGAGCGCCGGGGTGAAGCTCATGATGAAGTTCTGCGGAAAGTTCACCGCCGCGTGCTGGGCGCTGGCGGTGAAGATCACATGTGTCAGCAGCTCTGCCAGGTAGGCCACGGTGCTGATCGCCCCGTCCTCGCCGATGTCTCTCAGGCCGCCGCCAGAAGGGGAGGACAGCTCGGCGATCCAGCTCTGCAGCTCGTAATCGCCCTGCACGTCCGCATCGCTGGTGTAATAGATGGCGAGATACCGCGACACCCACTCATGGATCGCTCCCCACAGGAGGATCGCGTCGTCGCGGTAGGGATAGCTCGGCAGGGTGTCCGGGTCCTGCACGCCCCGGCTCGCGAGCGCCGCCGGGAGGAACTGCTGATTGACGCTGTAGCTCAGCACGGAGTCGACCGCGAGCTGGGTGGACGACGCGATCGTCCCGGCGAGCAGGTTGTCCACCGGGCCCCCCGGGGCGATCAGATCGGCCTCCGCGGCGTTGTTGATCGCCAGGGTGCCCTGGAAATGCGGGGTGAGCAGGACGTTCACCGGGTGCTCGGGGGCGAGCTGCCGCGGCGTGGCCATCGCGAACGCCTCGATGACGAGGTGGGTCTGTCCGAGGTGCGAGACCATCTCGTGGTAGTTCCCATCGGCGACCTGCACGTGGAGCTTGGCCACCTCCCACGCCACGCCGTCCGATGGGGTGAATATCGGGCTCGCCGTGCCGGGCGTCTGCGTGCACTGGATCGCCACCGGGCGGAGCAGGCGGCTCGGCGAGCCCGCGGCGGGCACCGCGAAGAGCGCGAGCGGCGCCTCGACGTACTTCTGCTGATCCGGCGCGGTTCCGGGCACGAGCCGCGAGAGCGCGTTGTAGTCGGCCAGGTAGAGGCGCCCCTCCTCGCCTGCGCTCGCCAGGGTATCACCCTTGCCCATCACCGATTGATACTGCGCGTCGGTCACGGGGAAGTTTGCGCCGGGCGACGCGACGCGCTTGATCACGAGCGGGTTCGGCCCCGCCACCCGCATCCAGGCGAAGGACGTATCGTCCTGGTAGACGCTCGCGATCTCCGGCAGGCGAAACGTCTGGAACTCCGAGGCATAGTCGTACAGGCTGGTCGCCGGCCCGAGCATCCCGACCTGATCGAGGAAGAGCTTCCCCGCGGCGCTCAGCAGCATCTCCAGGAGCGACTTGATTGTATCGCCCGCCTTCTCGATGGGCAAACCCTTCGTGCCGAGGGCGTAGCTCACCACGCGGCTCTCCGCCGCCGTGGCGACGCTCTGCGCGACCCCTTCGAAAAGCGCCACAGGCAGCTGGCGCGGGGGCGGCGCGGGGGCACGCTCGGGCTCCGCGTGGAGCGGCGTCAGCAAGAGGGTGAGCTCCCGGTGCCATCGCTTCAGGTCGGCGAAGACGCCGTGCATCCTGGCGCTCACCGCCTTGTCCATCGGGGCGCCTCCGGCGGCGCGAAGCGAGCCGTCAGGGCCCACGAGCTTGGACGCCTTGGCCACCACGTTGCCGACGAGATCGAGAATGACGAGCACCGCCGATCCCGCCCAGATAGGGGCAAAGCCCTGTCCGTTCGGGACGCTCTTGGCCACCCCGAGGGGCGCCAGGCGGGTGTTGTGGTTGTAGACGTAGGCATTCTGGGCCTGCGCGAGCTCGTTCTTGCGCTGCTGCTGCTCCTCGGGAGAGTCGTCCTGCGGCAGAGACGGGTTATTCATGACGCCTCGATGTTGAAGGAACTGCGGTGAACACCACGCTACGCCCGGCGTGCACTGATGGCAATCCGGTTCGTGACACCCGCTCTATAGCCGCATCGGCGAGAGCACCACGGTCACGCTCTCGCTGCCTCTGGACGGCGCGGCGGTCGCGCTGCCTGACGTCGCTCGCCCGCACACCGGACGAGGGCCGGGGGCTGAAGCGCCTCCGCCCTCGTCGCATGCCGACCTGCGCGCAACGAGGAGGCGGGATCGAGCTTCACGCGCGCGGGAGGAACGTCACCTCGCCGGTCTCCAGGGCGTACTCGGCGCCCACGATCCGCATGCCGTCCTCGGCGCACAGCCGCTCGAGCAGGCGGCTGCCGTGCCGGAGGTGGTCGCACGAGTTGCGCACGTTGGCGCGCACCGCCTCGCGCAGGAGGAAGTCTCTGGCGGCGTGGCGGCCGGCGACGCTCACCACCGTCTCCACGGGGGAGCGGCAGCGCTCGACGATGTCGCGAATGTTGTCGGTGATCGGGCCGCCGTGCTCCTCCTGGAGCAGCTCGCTCAGCGTGGCCTTGATGGCGCCGCAGCGCGAGTGGCCCATCACCACCACAAGGCGGGTCCCGAACGCGGCGGCGGCGAACTCCACGCTGCCTACCAGCGACGGCGCCACCACGTTGCCAGCCACCCGGATGACGAACAGGTCGCCGAGCCCCTGGTCGAAGATGAGCTCAGCCGGCACCCGCGAGTCCGAGCAGGAGAGGATGATGGCGAAGGGCTGCTGCCCTTCCACGAGTGCGGCCCGCGCGCGCTGCCCCAGCACGACATGCTCGCTGCGGCTGTTGTCCACGAAGCGCCGGTTGCCCTCGGCCAGCCGCTGTAGCGCCTCATCGGCGGACACGACGGGAAGGGGGGGCGCGGAGTTGCTGATGCCCATGGTTCCGTCCACCGTGGCGGACCACGCGGCGGGCGTCAATGGGCGGTCAGCTGCCGCCGAGCCGATCCTGCGCCCGAGCGGTGATGGGCTCCAGCCAGGGCCGGACGACACGGGTCAGCCCGAGTTCTTGATCCCCGCTGGGGAGTCCTGCCAGCTCGTTCATGACCGAGCGCAGCCGGACGGCCTGCCCGGCTACCGTGGGCGATCTACGGTGCCGCCATTGTTGCCTCTGTTGCCGGAACCAGAGCTACATGTCACTTCACCGGTATCCAGGTCCTCGCAGCATCTTATTCGGCCTTGAATCAAGCACTTGATCTTCGAGGTGCTGGCGACCCCTCTCGCTGCTGCTCTCCCTCGTGTCGCGAATTTCGCTTCTCCGCCCGTGAGAGATCCGAGCAATTCCTCCGATGAGACCTGAGCGCCGGCTGCGCCGGACTGTAGTCCGGAACCTCTCGTCTCTGATTCGCCCGTCGTCGTGGCGTCATGCATGCGCCCCGTGGATCCGTCTGAATCCGATGGTCCTCGTTCTCCGTTGGTGCTCGTCTGCTGCTGCACTCTGATCGTGCAAGACGCGAGATTTGCGCTCAATGATGAAAGCAGGAGCCTGATCAGCATTGTTCGGGTGTTCATGTTGCCTCGGTGTGTGAGCGTCTGCATGCCTCGCGTGCATCTCCGGTGGCCTCGTGTGGGTCGGGCTTGCCGATGCTGTATTGCTCTTTCGTGTGCATGCACCGTGGATGCCGCGGGGCTTCTGGCCTGACCGAGCTGGCTGATGGTCTGGGCTGTTCACTGGTCGAAGGGCTGCTCCCACGCTATGTGACGAGCGTCGGTGTCCTCGTCGATGGGGCTCGCGTTCCGTCCAGGTGCTTGGGGAGGAAACATGGCAGTTTGCAAGCCGAACAGCAAAGACGGGCAGAGGCATTCTCCGTCGAAGAGGTCGTACTCTGCTCCGGGGGCCCGCGATGGAGATGATGTCGAGCATGAAGCGAGGGAAGTGCCCGAAGTGAAGGAGCTCGTGAACCTCGTTCTGGAAGGCGGCGGGGTCAAGGGCATCGCGCTGGCCGGAGCGATCGAGGAGCTCGACAGGCACGGCTACGAATTCAACCTGCTCGTGGGGACCTCGGCAGGATCCATGGTGGCGGCCTTGCTGGGCGCCGGATACACTCCGAAGGAGCTGGCGGAGATCATCGCGGGCCCGGAGATCGAGAAGATCGCCGATGCTTCGAGGCTCTCCTACATCCCCGTGATAGGTCGACCCCTCGGCGCGATCCTCAGCCTGGCGACGAGGCTCGGCGTCTACAAGGGAGACTTCTTGCTGGAGTTCCTCCGAAAGAAGCTCCTCGAAAAAGGTGTGCGTACCTTTCGAGATCTCATCGCCCCCGGCAATGAGGGCGAGAAAGATCCGAGGTACAGATATCGAGTTCACGTGATCGCCGCGGACATCACGCGAGGACGCATGCTGGTCCTCCCCGACGACGTCACGGTCGAACACTACGGGGTCGCCCCGGACGACCTCGAGGTCGCCCTGGCGGTGCGGATGAGCGTCAGCGTCCCGTTCGTCTTCAGGCCGGTGCGGCTGAAGGGGCGCAACGGCGTCGTCAGCTACATCGTCGACGGTGGCCTGCTCAGCAACTTCCCGGTCTGGTTCTTCGACGACAGAGACATGTTCACCATCGGCGTCAGGATTCTTCAGAATCGTCAGCACGAGTTGCGGTTCCCGTACATCGCTCACATGACCTACGCCCTCGCCTCCACGGCCGTCGAGGCGCACGACATCCATGCGGCCACCAGGTTCGACAGAAAGAAGTGGGGCAGGACTGTCGAGGTCAACACGGCCAACGTGAGCATCTTCGAGTTCAAGCTCACTCCGCTGCAGAAGGAGACGCTCTACGAGGCTGGCCGCAGGACCATGGAGCTCTTCCTCCCGGATGTCGAGACGGAGAAGGCCGAGCGGGCGGCGCGGTTCGCGCGCATGAGGGAGCGTGCAGCGCGGGAAGGGGGTGCCGGAGAGTAGAGGGCTCCCGGCAGCGAGGCGCCGCTACATCGTACGGACTGTCACGTACGCCGTGGACCTGTATCCCGGGTGGGATGAGCCCGGACCCTGGCGAAGAGCGGGGCGAGCGCCGGCGCGAGCGCACCGCGCGGCCCGCCCCGCTCGTGCACTACCCGTGGTTCAAGCGCTCGCGCCGCCGCCGCACCGCGAGCGCCGCCACGGCCGCCATCGCCCCGAGCGCCCCCAGCGGCGCGCGCGGCGCGCTCCCCGGGATAGCGCACCCGCACCCCTCCGCCGGCTGCTCCTTCATCGCTGGATCGACCACCACGTTCACCTGGTCGGTCGCCTCCAGCACCCCGTCGCTGACCTTCACCTCGAACGCGAAGGTCGTCGCCTCCGCCACGTCGGGCGCCACGAAGGTCGCCCGCGCGCCCTCGCCGGTCAGCTCGACCGCCGGCCCCGCCGTCTGCGTCCAGGAGAACGTCAGCGCATCCTCCTCGGGATCCGAGCTCCCCGACGCATCGAGCGTCACCAGCTCCCCGGTCGCGACAGCCTGGTCCGCCCCGGCGTCCGCCACCGGCCCTCCCTGGCACGAGGCGGTGTCCTCGGCGACCGTCGCGAAAGGCTTGTTCGTCACGCCCTCGAACCCGATGTCGTCCATCTCCCAGCCTGTATCGCCCGCGGCCTCGTCCGTGCCCATCCGGAACCGCACCCGCACCGTCTTCCCGGCGAACCGGGTCCCCAGGTTGACCGACACCCGGTCGAGCTCGGGCCACGAGGGGCTCTCGCCGACATAGGCCCTCCGCCTGGCCAGC
Source organism: Sorangium sp. So ce1128 (assembly GCA_051717205.1). GTDB lineage: Bacteria > Myxococcota_A > Polyangia > Polyangiales > Polyangiaceae > Sorangium. Next base: position 8,844,193 of record CP181432.1, on the reverse strand, counting down.
GGATTGCCAGAGTCGCCGGTGATCCTCCCGTTATAGCCCGGGCTCACGTATCTCCCTATGTCCTCCCACGTCTCGCCGCCGTCCGCGCTGATCTCGATCACCGCGCCGTCCCACGCGGTGCCGTCGCTCTCCTCGAACTGGTGCCGGTGCGCGAACGTCAGCACGAAGCTGTCCGTCGCGCTCACCTCCAGGGCCGGCGACACGAGCGTCGCGTCGGACAGGCTCCCCAGGTCGACGCCGCGCCACACGCGGTTCGGCGGCGCTCCCACGGCGCGCGACCAGACGAGCTCGCTGGAGAGCCCCTCGACGGTCCACGTCGTGCTCTGCGTCTCCACGCCGTCGACCGTCGAGGACGCCGGCACCTCGTCGTAGTTCACGCGCCGCACCAGCGCCTCGACCCGCGCGGGCGTGCACGCCTCCGCGCTCTTCAGCGTCAGGCTGAGCTTCAGGTCCTCGGACGGCTTGACGGTCCGGTCGAGCTTCACCGCGAGCTTCGCGGTGCCGGTCGCGAACGGCGCTATGTCGCCGAACGACACGCGCCCCCCGTCCGGGAACGTCACCCCGCCGCCCGGCCCCTCGACGGAGGCCACCGCCCCGGTCAGCGGCGCCGCGCCGCGATTGACGACCTCGATCGAGACCGTGCCGGACTCCTCCGCGTCGAGCAGCCCGTCGCGGTCGCACGAGCCGGCGCTGTCGTCGAGCTCCGCGCGGACCAGCGAGATCTCCGGCTGGACCTTGAAGCTCTCGACCACGCCGGAGAGGTCGTACGAGTCGGCGCGCGGCGACGCGGCGCACGTGCCGGCGCCCCGCCGCGCGAACGCCTCCGCCAGGGCGAGGAAGTCGCCGCGATCCCCCGCGAGCGCCGCGGCCAGGATGGCGTCGCGCTGCTCGGTGAACGTCGGGTTGGCCGGGGCGAGCTTCATGCCCGCCACGACGTAATCGCTCATCCGCCGCCGGGTCTGCTCGAACGGGCGCGGCGGGGTCAGGCCGTTGCCGCGCCGGATCAGCGCGACGTAGGCCTCGAACAGCATGCTCGCCCAGACCTCGCCGGCGTTGTGCACCTCGGAGTTCTCGGGTGCCGAGACGTTGAGCGGGTGGTCGGGGAGGCGCGCGTCGTTGGAGATGTGCTTGAACGTCAGCCCGTTCTTCGCGAAGTCGACGGAGTAGGGCGCGCGGCGGATGCCGAAGTAGCTGTCGCCGAGCGCCGCGCTCCCGTAGCCGGAGATCGGGTAAGCGCCGTCGAGGTCGTCGCCGTCGCGCAGCACCATGTGCAGCGCGATGAAGTCTCCCCACCCCTCGCTCTCTGCGCCGCACATCTGCGTGCCGCACGCGACCTGGCGGAGGTGGATGTAATGGCCCCACTCGTGCGCCACGATGGTGTTGTCGATCGTGCCGTCGCGCTCCACGCTGGGCTCACGGGTCATGGTGGCCGTGAGCGGCGCGCCCCCGCCGGCGAGCGCCGCCTTGAGCGCGCGGCCGTCCTCCAGCGAGATGCTCTGGGCCGGCGTCGTCACGTCGGGCGCGTCGCCGGAAAGCCGCGGGGCGCCGTCGCTCTCGCGGTTGTTGGCGATGAGCACGCCGACGGCGCCCGCCTCCTGCGCGTTCTGCGTCTTCAGCGCGAAGGTGCACCCGCCCCGGTCGACGAGGGCGATCTTGCCGGCGACGTCGCTCGTGAGCGGCTCGCACCCGTCGCTGCGGGGCTCGGTGTCGTCCGCGCCGAGGGCGAGCTCTCCGGTCACCTCGTAGCGCTGGGGCCCGAACAGGGCGGTGTTCGACGCGTAGCTGGCGTTCTGCGGCGTGACGCTCAGCGACCTCTGGTCCAGCCCCGACCACAGGAACATCTGCATCCGCGGCGGCGCGCCGTCGTACGTCGCATCCATGTTCGCGTTGTCGCGGCTGCCGCCGGGCGCGTCGTCCTGCGCCTCCGCGAGGAGCGCGTCGCCGTCGAGGCCGCCCCGGCCGAGGTTGTCGCGCTGGGCGTTGCCGGCCGCCTCGGTGAAGCCCGAGTCGTAATACCAGTCGTGGAGCCAGTTCGTGACGTAGAAGACCTGGGTGACGGCCGCCATGATCTGCTCGGGATCGGCGAGCGGCTCGGCGGACGGGTCATAGACGTGATCGAACGAGCGCGGCCCCGTGAGCGTCGCGCGCGTGTCGCCGCTGGAGAAGCCGTCGGGCGCGCGGTGGTCCGCGTAGGCGTCGACGTTGTTGCCGCTGGTCGAGGTAGCGTCGTCCGGCAGCCACGGGTCGGCGCCGCCGTCCGGGCTCGTGTTGAGGCCCTCGATCGAGATGAGGCTCGGCGCGATGAACCGCGGCATGTAGCCGTCCGGCTGCCCGGTCGGGTGCGGCGAGAAATCCGCGAGCGGCCCGTCGAGCGGGATGTGCTTGTCGCCTTCCTCGGCCCAGACCCGGTAATCGAACGCGGCGGCGTGGGAGAGGTTCTCCCGGTAGAGATACCGCCCGTCGTTGGCCCCGAACACCCAGGCATACGCGTCGGAGCTCGTGCTGCTGGCGTCGCCCGAGACGAGCTCGACGAAGTAGCCGGGCACGAGCCGGTCGGGCAGCGGGAAGAGCACCTTCTTCACCCGCGCCGGCTGCGTGAAGCGCAGGCCCCCGAGGCGCGCGCGCGCGGCGTCCGAGAGATCGAACGTGCGATACCCGCCCTTCACCTCGGCCCGCTCGCGCAGGTCGGCCGTCTTGATGTCGACGCGGTGCGCGTCGCGCACGGCGCGGACGACCGCCTGCGCCGGCGCGCGGGAGAACGCGCGGCTGCGCTTCGAGCCGGGCTGCAGCGAGCCGGCGCCGGGCGGCAGCGAGACGGCCGACGCGTGCAGGTTGCCCGCGAGGGCGACGAGCGCGAGGTCGCGCTTCATGAGCACCTTGAGCTCGCTGCGAAAGACAGGGACCCCGTCGACGTCCTGGCCGAGCGTCACGACGATGCCGCCGCGCCCTGTGTCGTGCACGTGCCGCACGACGGCCGTGTCGAGCGCGGCCTGCGGCAGGTTGTAGAGGCGCGCGTACCGCTGCACGTACCAGCGAGCGGCGGACTCGGCCGTGCTGTGGGTCGCGGCCGGCGGGCGGTGGTCCGGCGAGGTCGCCCACACGAAGGTGGGCACGCCGCGCTGGGGATCGGTCGACGCGACGACGGCGCCCGGGACGTCCCCCTCGACGACGCGCGCCACGCCGGCGGGCAGCGCCGGCGGTTCCTTGAAATAGGCGTCGTGGTTCGGGCGCTCCCGCGCGTGGGCGAGGGGGCCGGCGAGCAGCGCGAACGAAAGCGCGGTGTACCGAACTGAAACCTTCATGTTCCTCGATTCTCCGACTCCGAAGGAACGACGCCTGATCGGACGCGCGCGCGACAGCCGCAGGCTGCGTCCCCGGGCGCCTCGCGCCCACCCGTCGAATCCGCGACGCCGGGCACCCTAGCCGCAGCGTGCGTGCAGGGGAAGCGCGGCGTCTCGCGCTCTGTCATGCGTCGTAAGGCGCCTCTCGTGCGGTCTCGTCAGGTGCTCGCCAGGATGCAAGCGGGGCGTGGCCGAGCCCGGAATGGAAATAACCGTGAGGGGTGCCTGTGCACTCCATGAATCCATGAATGCCATGATGAGCTTGTCGCCTTCACCAGATCGCGAGCCCGGCCGAGGTCTGGCGCGGGCGGACCGGCGGCGGCGCGCGGCGGTCGCGGCGCGGCGGTCGCGGCGACCTCGGCGCGCGGCGGTCGCCGCGGCCTGGCGGCAGGGGCGGTTGTCGCGCCCGCGGCGTCATCCGGGGGGCCTCCGGCGCTACGCGTCGCGGGCTCATGTATTCCCGGTTCGCGAGCCAGCCCACCTGCCGGGCTGCGGGTATGACGAACGGCTGACACGCGGAGCGACTTCCGGGAACTATCCTTACAAAAGCGAACGTGATCCACACCTTGCACGTCGAGACCAAGCTCGTCTCCGAAGAGCTCTGCGCTCTTCTGCGTCAGGTTGACCCCGCCGTCTTCGTCTTCCGGGACGAGCCCGAGGTTCGCGCCCGGGTCGAGCGGGTGGCGTCGCGGCTCCGGGAGCTCGTCGTGGCCGCCGAGCGCGATGACCCGGGGGGCAGGGTCGAGCGGCTCCGCGAGCGCCTCCGCGCGCTGCTCGCGGCGGTCGAGCGCGCGACCCCGACCCGGACGCCCTCGCCCAAGGCGGCGTGGATCGCATTCCAGCGGGAAGTGCAGCCCGCCTACGAGTCGCTGCTGGTGACGCTGCGCGGCGTCGTGGCCGCGCCACCGAGCATCAGGCCGACGAACCATGCGCGCAGCCTGTGGCATGTGGGGTCGGGGCTCGCGGTGCTCGGGCTCGTCCAGCTCCTGCCCGAGCGCGGCTGGCTCGTGGCCGTGAGCGGCGCGATCGCGGTGTCGGCGTGGTCGATGGAGCTCGCCCGCCGGCTGAGCGAGCGGGTGAACGAGCGGCTTTTGTGGGTCTTCAAGCACGTGGCGCACCCGCACGAGCGTTACCGGGTGAACTCGTCGACCTGGTACGTGACGGCGCTCCTGCTGCTGGCGCTGTTCGGGACGCGGCTGAGCCAGTCGCTCGCGGTGGTGGTGCTCGCGGTGGCCGACCCGGCGGCGGCCCTCATCGGCCGCCGCTTCGGCCGCACGCGGCTGCTCGACAACCGCTCGCTGGAGGGGACGCTCGCGTTCTTCGTGGCGGGTGCGCTGAGCTCTCTGGTGGTGATGTGGGCGCTCGGTCCGCCGGCGTCGCTCTCCTCGCGGCTCTTCCTGGCCGCCGTCGCCGGCCTCGCCGGGGCGGTCACCGAGCTGTTCTCGTCGCGGCTGGACGACAACTTCACGATCCCGGTCGCCGTGGCGGCCGCGGTGACCGTCGCCGGCGCGGGCTGATTTCAAGTCGCCGGCCCGCCGGAGCACGCTGCGGCGTGGCGTCCTGTGCGCTGGGTGGCTCTCGCGGCGACTTGCCAGTACCTCGTCACCCAAGTTCGCCCCTGGTTGCACGGGAGGTATTGCCGAGCCCGAAAGCCTCATCGCGCGGCCCGACAACCCTGCTGGCCTCACGTGACCCTCGCTCCTGCGGCCCATTCTGGACTGATCATTCTGGAATGACCGGTCCAGAATGACCCGCGAGCGACGACTGCGGGGCTCAAGCCTGGGGCAAGTTCGCGCCGTGCGACCGACAGCGGCTGCTTCGTCCGGGCAGCTCGGCAGATCTCTCGCTCAGGGCATCTCGCCGCCGATCTCCTGCGCCAGGCGCGCGAGGTACTGTCTCATGAACTCCGCCCGTCGCGCGCCCTCGCGGCGCCCCGCCGCCGTCGTGAGGCTCTCGGCGGTCTTGAACAGCTTCACGTGGAAGTGGTCGATCGCGTTCTCGCGGTCGTTCCACGGCCTCCGCTCGGCGAACGGGTCCTGCGGATCGTAGAACCGCACGCCGAGCAGCCCGCCCACGGCGAAGCAGCGGGCGACGCCGATCGCCCCCAGGCCATCGAGGCGGTCCGCGTCCTGAACGACCCTGGCCTCGAGGGTCCTCGGCGCGATCCCCGCGCTGTAGCTGTGGGCCTCGATGGCGTGGGCGATGTCCGCCAGGAAGCCCTCGGGGTACTCGATGCTCCGGAGGAAGCGCAGCGCCTCCTCCGCGGAGAGCCGCGAGGCCTGGGAGCGCCTCGGGTCGTTCTTGGGGACATTCACGAGATCGTGCAGCCAGGCCGCCGGGACGACGACCTCGAGCCTGGCCCCCTCGTCCCCCGCGAGGGCCTTGGCCGTCGCGACCACCCTCGTGAAGTGCGCCAGATCGTGGGCCGGATCGTTGCCGAGGTCGGTCTCCTCGAGCTTCTTCGCGAACAGCGTCTCCCATCGATTCATGCTCCACCTCTTATTCGCGGGCGGGGGCCCGCGCAACCGAACGGTGCGGCGCGGCGTGGAAGGCGAGACGATCCTCCGCACGGAACGCGGCCTCTCTCGCGGTGACCCGGAGGGGGCGGCGCCGAGGACCGCTCCGGCGCGCACGCGGAGCGCCCCGGCACCATCACGGCGCAGAGGCAGTCAATCAGCCGGTCGAGACGGAGCTGGTCGCCGCAGGCACATCGTCGGCTCCGATCAGCGTTGGAGTCCGTCACGACACCATAGTGTATGGAAATACAATGCCTCCTTGTCACGCTGGAGAGGAGCTCGCCCGGCTGGCGTGTTGGCTCCATCACTGCGAGACGCGCGATGGCAGCCTGGCCACGCGCTTCAGCGTGGTTTGCCACACGGATGTCGCCCTGCCCCGGGCCGGGCGCGAGAAAAGCTGAGCCGCGCGCGCAACCTGCTGCGACAGCAATCCATGGGAGTCATCGTGACTGCCTACAGCAGCGGACGCTGTTGCGATTCTCTAGTGGTCAACTGTGGAGGACGAGATGCATCGAGCGCACGGTTGGATGTGGCGTCTTGCGTGGATGGCTGGTGTGGGTGTCTGCTCGGGAGGTGTGATCGGGTGCGGAGGCGGCGGTGAGAGCAACGAATCGACGAGCACCACGTCGGTATCCACCTCCACGAGCACGGCTGGCGGTGGCGGAGATGGCGGAGCCAATCAGGGTGGTTTCGGCGGAGCCGGCAGCACCGGCGGTGCCGGAGGGACTGGCGGAGCCGGCGCCGGCGGCGCGGGCGGGCAGGGCGGCGCCGGCGGCGCGGGCGGGCAGGGCGGTGCCGGCGGCGCGGGCGGGCAGGGCGGCGCCGGCGGCGCGGGCGGGCAGGGCGGCGCCGGCGGCGCGGGCGGGCAGGGTGGCCTCGACGGCACGGGGGGACTGGGCGGCGCTGGGGGTGCTGGGGGTGCTGGGGGGCAGGGCGGCGCGAGTGAGCCTCTGTGCCCCCCATCCGAGACGTTCTGCGATCCCGTCTGTGTAGACACCCAGACGGACAGCACGAACTGTGGCACCTGCGGGACCGTATGCGCCGGAGGCTCGACCTGTCAGGCCGGCGTCTGCACCTGCCCGCTCACGGGTCAAACCTACTGCGATCCGCTGTGCGTCAACACGAACATCGATCAGTTCAACTGCGGGGAGTGCGGCAACACCTGCTCTGGCGGAGCCTTCTGCACCGCCGGAGCATGCACCTGCAACGCAGGCCTGGCGTACTGCGACGGCCGATGCGTGAATCTCAGCAACGATGAGTCCCACTGCGGAAGCTGTGCCGGCGTCTGTTCAGCCGGCCAGACCTGCACCGCGGGGATTTGCCGGTAGACATCGCAGCACGATCCGGGGCTCAGCCGTCGGCTCCGTCCTCGATACTGCGCGCGACCGCTCTCCTCTTCTCCGCCGGCTCCGCAGTGCGGAACGAGGGGACCCCAGCCATGACACACGAGACGAAGCGGCGCGCCCGCGCCGCCTTCCGGCAGGCGCCGCTACTGCTCTGCCGGCTCGACCGCCGTCTCGCCGAGCACAGGGTGGATGTAGTTCACCCACCCGATCACGGCCAGCTTCGTCCGTCTGCCCGAACCCGGATGTGACGATGTACGCCTTCGGGATCCGGCTCCCCAGAACCAGCGCCTTCGTCTTCTTGGTCAGCACGTCGATCTCGCCCTTCAAACGGTTGTGGTGTCGGCTTCATCCGGCCAGCCCACGCCGTCTTGCTCAGCGCCCGTCGCGTGGGCAAGATGGCGTGTCAGGATGGCATCTTGCTCCGCTGGTGGAGGATGAGCTGCGTCCGGTTCATCAGCTTGACGCCCGCCGCGTCGAGCTCCTCCAGGACCGCGACGCGGAGGTTGTGCATGGTCCCGTCCTCTTCCACCGCGCTGTACCAGGCCGTCAGCGTGAGGTCGAGCGAGCCGTCCTCCATGTCGGTCAAGAACACGGTGGGCGTCGGCTCCTGCGCCACGCCGCCGGCCCGCTTGCCCGCGCGCACCAGGGCCTCCATCGCCGGCCCGAGATCGCGCAGCCGGCCTTCCACGGTGACCGTCACGGCGCCGCGCAACAGCCCTCGATCGGAGTAGTTCACGATCGGGCCGTTCGTCACCGAGGCGTTCGGGATCACGATCTTCTCGTTGTCCGTCGACACAAGCGTGGTGGTGAAGAGCCCGATGTCCTCGACGATGCCCTTGTGGTCCCCGATGGCGACCTTGTCACCGAGCTCGAAGTGCTTGAAGAAGAGGATGAGCACGCCGCTCGCGAAGTTGCTCAAGCTCCCTTGCAGCGCCAGCCCCACCGCCAGCCCGGCCGAGGCGATCACGGCCACGAGGCTCGTCGTGTGGATGCCCACCGTCTCCAGCGACGCGATGAGCGTCGCCGTGAGCACGAGGTAGCGGAGCATCGACCCCAGGAACCGCACCAGCGCCTGATCCAGGTGGGTCCTGGCGAGCGTCTTGACGCCGATCCGGTACGCCCACCGGCTCGCGAGCCACCCCACGATGAGGATGACGATCGCGATGGCGATCGCCCTGAGCGTGGCGAGGGAAGGTACCAGTTCCTGGAAGTTCATGGGGATGATGCCCTCGCGAGCGCCGCCCGGGCCCCCCGGGGCGTAGAGGATCTGGCCGCCGGCCTCAAGGCCTGTCGAGCAGCCCGGCCCGCGCGCGGCGGCGCCTGGCCGGGCTTCTGGCCAGCAAGATCACGCCGCCGGGTGCGCCTCGGCGATCCCGTTGCGCAGGGGAGGCGTCGCCGCGAGCTGCTGGATGTGCACGTGCTGGCCCGGGACCGGCAACCCCATCTTGCCGAGCTCCTCGCGGATGATCTTCGTGGTGGCGAAGTACACATCCCAGTAGTGATCGGTGTGGCAGAAGGGCCGGAGGGCCAGCACGGGCCCGGCGAGGTTGAAGTCCAGGATCTCGACGCTCGGCGCGGGCTCCTTCACCACGTTGGGGATGAGCGCGAGGTGCGCCCTGAGCCGCGCGATCGCCGCCTCGTGATCCGCGCCGTGCGCGAGCTGCGCGGTGCAGTCGACGCGGCGGAACGGGTTCGTGCTGAAGTTCTGGATGGTCTCGCTGAAGATCTTGCTGTTGCCCACGATGGTGCGGACGTTGTCCGGCGTGTCGAGGGTTGTCGCGAAGAGGCCGATGGAGTGGACCGTGCCCGTCACGCCCCCGGCCGTCACGTAGTCGCCCACCTTGAAGGGGCGCAGGAGGATCATGAAAATACCCGCCGCGAGGTTCGACAGCAGGCCCGACCACGCCATGCCGATGGCAATGCCGACCGCTGCGAGCAGGCTGGCGAACGTGGTCGTCTCGACGCCGAAGACGCTGAGCACCGCGATGACGAGCAGGACGTTCAGCAGCACGGACGTCGCCGACTCCAGGTAGTGAGCCAGCGTCACGTCGAGCTTCTTCAGCGGGGCGCTCCGCTGCATCACCGACAGCACCCCCCGGATGATCATGCGGCCGATGACCCAGACCAGGATCGCGCCCACGATCTTCCCGCCGAGGTTGACCCCGAGCGCTATGCCCATATCCACGTACCGCTGCACTCTCTCGTCCATCTCGAGCCTCCTGGCGACGTGCGCGCCGCTCACGGGGGCCCGGTGCAAGGCGCGTGCGCGCCTCGCGTTGCGAGATTCCCCCCTGGCGGGTAGCTCTATCACACAGCGGGAGCGCTCCGCGATAGGGCGATAGAGGTTTTCAAGCATCAGCCCTGCGGCCTGCACGCATCAGGTGACCTCGCAGCCGCGACCTCGTCGTCACCGCCCAGTGTCGTCTCTGTTTCGCGAAGACGTTAGGCCGCCGGAGAGGGTGTTCTCCGCGCGGGGTGGGGACGGGCCGCTGTCTGAGCCCAATAGCCATCTCTCCTCCGGCAGAGCCGGAGGAGAGATGGCTCAGGCGAGTTCGGCGGGGCCCCACCCCGCGCGGAGAACACCCTCTCCGGCGGCCGGGCAGCCCGTCGAGACCTCCGCCGCGCGCGCGTACCTAGGTCGTGAGCGACAGCCCGCGCACGTAGTCCGCCAGCGCCCGCTCCGCGCTCGCCACCGCCTCCCGCGCGCCAGGCAGCTTCGCCGACGCCGCCGCGATCCGGTCCTCCTGGTCGCTCAGCGCCTTGAGGTAGCGCTCCTGGAGCGCGCTCCCCGCGGGCACGACCTTGAGGTTCTGGCGCACGCGCTCCTGCTCCGCGCGCAGCGTCGCGATGTCCGACTCGAGCGCCGAGAGCGCGCGCTGCCGGTCGGCGATCGCGGCCCGCAGCTCGGCGAGCCGCGCGAACACCGCGCGCAGCGCCTCGGGGATCTCGCGCGAGGAAAGGTACACCTCGATCTGCTCGCCGGAGAGCCCCGTGAGCGCCACCGTGTGCGAGACGGGCTGCTCCAGCGCGACCGTGACGCGCGCGGTCTCGCCCGCCGCTACCTCGCGCCGGATGCGGTAGCGGTCGCGCGTCGCCTCGACACCTTCCCTCGGCTCGGCGAGCTCCCAGCCGGCGGCGCGCGGGTGCTCGATGAGCACGACGCGCGGCTCGCGCGCGGCGCCCACGATCGTGTAGTCGGTCACCCTGCGCGCGGTCCTCACCATCTCCAGCACGCCGCCCTGGATCCGCGCGCGAGAGAGCGTCTCCTCGGCCCGCTCCTCGCGGTCGATACGCACCTTCCGGTCCACGGCGAAGCTCACGACCCGCGATTCCCCCGGCGGCAGCGGCGCGAGGCGGGCGTCGCCGACATAGGTGACGACCCCCCGGTCGGAGCGCTCGTAGACCGTCATCGCGCCGGGCGGCAGGCTCGTGTCGCCGTCGTTCCGCAGCCGCACCGAGGCGAGCGGGCTGCGCGCGCTCGCCTCGGGCTGATAGAGCCAGAGCCGCTCGGCCGGCATCTCGCGCTCGACGATCGGCAGGAGCGCCGTTTGCCCGCTCGCGAGCGTGAGGGGCGCCGGGAAGTGGAACACGACCTGCGTCGCCGCTTCCTCGCTCTCCGGCTCGCCCTTGTCGGCCGGCGCGGCGGGCGCGGCGACCGCCTCGGCGGCCGCGCCCGCGCGGTGGCGCGCGAGCCGCGCCGCCCTGGCCACGAGCGCCGCGGCGCCCTCGTCGAGCCGCGGCAGCACCCGCTCCGCGACGTCGACGGGCACCTCCGGCCGCGCCACGTAGTAGATCTCGTAAAGCGCCTGGCGGAACGTCACCGGGTCGCCCGACACAAGGGTGAAATCGACGTTGTCCCAGTCGCCGCCGCTCTGGTTCTCGACGACGGCCCACCCGGAGAGCGCGCCGGTCGCCTTGCGCGGATCCTCCGGGACGGTGAGCCGATACGATGTCTTCCAGAGCGGCACCTCGACGACGTAGGCCACCCGGACGAGCCGCTCGCCCTCGCCGGCCGCGCGCACGACGAGCTCGCGGCGGTTCCGCTCGCGCCGGCTCGCGAGGCCGAGGAGCGCCGCGCCGACCTGCTGCCTGAGCCGCTCCTCGACGAACTCCACGCCCTCGAGCTCCTCCAGGACGACCTGCTTCAGCGCGCCGTCCGACATCAGCGCGAGCCGGTGCCGCGCCTCCGTGCCGCCGCCCGGCACGCCCACCTGCGCCGCCGTGACCGCGACGATGCGCCCGGCGATCACCCCCTGAAGCCCGCGGGTCCGCACCTCGGCGCCGCGCAGCGCGTTCAGCAGGGCGGCCTCGGACTCGAGCGCGCCCTCGTCGAACGGGAGCTCGCGGAAAAGGTCGCGCAGCGGCTCCCTCCCGGGAAGCGTGATCTTCCCGGCGGCGCCGCGATCGTCATAGATGACGAGGCTCTTCAGCACGTCGTCGACCTGATCGAGCCGCACCTCGAGCGCGAGCTCGGCGTCGCCGCGCACGCGCGCCTCGTGCTCGAAATACCCGACTCCGCCCGTGGAGAGCACGACCCGGCGGAGCGGGAGCGCGTCCGCGGCGGCCCCTGGCCGGGCATTATCCATCGTGACGGCCGCCAGCGTTGCTGTCGTCCACACCCTGTGATCCATCGTTGCCTCCCCCCGGCGGAGGCGTGCGACGGCCTCGCCTTGTCGGTCCATAACGCCCCTCCGGAGGGCGTCAACGACGCGGGGCCGGCCAGGAGCTCGCGCGCCGCGCTGGCGCGTCAAGAGCGCGCCGCTATTCGCGGCGGGAGGCCTCGAGCCGCTTCACCACGGCGAGCGCCTCCTGGACGTGCCTGGACGCGCGGAGCTGGGAGGAGAAGGCATGTCGAACAATACCGTCGCGATCGATGACGAACGTCACGCGACCCGGCAGCAGCCCGAGGAGCGGCTTGACGCCGTAGCGCGCCGCGGTCCGCCGGCCTGGATCGCTGAGCAGCGTCATGGGCAGGCGGTGCTTCTGCGCGAACTGCTCGTGAGACCCCTCCGAGTCGGCGCTCACGCCGATCACCTCGGCGCCGGCCTCCGCGAACGCGTCGTACTGATCGCGGAAAGCGCACGACTCCGCGGTACAGATCAGGGTGTCGTCCTTGGGATAGAAGAAGAGGACGACGGTCTTCTTGCCGCGAAAGTCGGAGAGCTTAACGGACTCCCCCTTCTGCGATTGAAGGTCGAAGTCGGGGGCGGTCTCGCCGACGGACAGGGTGGATTGGCCGAACATGATGTCGTCTCTACCTGATGCGCCGCGGCGCGTCCAAGGCGCGCCAGGAGACGCGCTCGCCGCGCCGCCGGGCCAGGATCCGGGAGAACTTGAGTAAGCGGTTATCGAGGCGCGGCGCGCGCCGCGGCAAACGCGCGCCGCGGGCCGGCGATCGGGCTAACCTGAGCGCCCCATGGCCACCACGTTCGCTGCGCTGATCTTCCGACCGGCCGAGATCCCGGACCGCGCGCTGTCGCAGGGCTTCGCCGTCGCGCTCGGCGGCTGGGCCGTCGCCTCGCCGCGCCTGTTCGTCGCGCCGCTCCCGGGCGTGCCCGGCTTCTGCGCCGCGTACTACGCGAGCGGCGAGCCCGCCGCCGGCGGGGGCGACGAGCTCGATCACCTCGCCGAGCTCTTCGACGACGAGCTCTCGCCGCCGGTCGCCGTGCTCGACGCGGCGGCCGAGCTGGGCCACCCGGGCGCGACGATCTTCGCGCTCGTGTTCTCGGAGGAGATCATCCACGACGACGGCTGGCGCCTCGATGCGAGCGGGTTCGTCCGGCACTTCGTGAGGGAAGGGGAGGAGGGCATCGAGGCCGGCGTGGAGACGCCCGACCGCAGCGATGTCGTCGAGGTAGACATCGACCTCCCGGACGGCGCGACCGAGCAGCAGGAGCGCGAGGCGATGGATCGGGCGATCCGGCCGCACCGCGGCTCGACGTTCCTCGCGGCCGAGCTGGGCGCCCCGGTGCTGGGCGCGCTCATGGGCGGCCTCTTCGCGCCGGAGCGCCGCGTCGACGTGCGCCTCGTCGAGCCCGGGCCGGCGTCGATCGCCGGCGAGGTGGCCCAGCTCAACCGGGTGCTCCGGCGCGAGGAAGGCCGCGGCGCGCCCGCTTCCTCGCCACCGGTCCGCGGCGTCGCCGCGCCGGCGACGTACGAGGCGTTCGCGCGCGCGTACGACTGGGCCGACCCTGCGGATCCGGAGGATCTCTACCGGGAGCTCGCGATCGGCGCCATCGAGGGCACGCTGCGCTTCCTCCGCGAGGACGAGCTCCGCAGCCACGAGCGCGAGCCCGGCTGGGAGGCCGCGGCGGCGCGACGGCTCTACCCGATCGCCCGGATATCTGGCTCGGCGCTCGGCGGCGGCGCGGCGCAGCGGGCCATCGTCGCGCTCGGGGCCGACGGCGAGCAGCTCTGGCTCGTGCGCGGCGGCACGAGCGCGGCGCCGGCCGGGCCGACGTTCGGCGAGCTCCTGCGCTACCTGTCGCTCGGCTGGTCGCGCCGGAGCGACGCCGAGGAGGACCTCATCGGGGCGCTGATGCTGCGCGCGCGGCTCAGGTCCCTGGGGGGCTGAGCCGAGACACAGCAGCGCGCGGCTCAGGTCCCTGGGGGGCTGAGCCGAGACACAGCAGCGCTCGCGTTCAGAATCGAACGGTCGAACACGACGGTCCCAGGATCGATGTTCAATTGAATGGATCTGTCGTGGATCTGCGCCCAGCACCTGGAAGGTGGGGCGCTTTGCTACGCACGTTTCGATTGAATATATGCAGCGTGCGCCCGGCATCGGAAGGTGGGACGCCTCGCTACGCACGATGCGATTGAATGGTTGCGGCGTGCGCCCCGGGCCCGCGACATGGGGCGCTCTGCCACGCACGATTCGGCTGAAACTGCGCATCGAGCGCGGTGCCCGTGAGACGGGGCGCTTTGCTGCGCGACGTCTGCTCAAATGAACGTGTCGTACGCCTGGGGCCCGGTTGTCGCGGGGTGGACCGCGTACCGGCCAAGATCGTCCACGATCAGGTGGAGCAGGCCGGCGTCCCTTTCGTTGTGGGCAAATACACTCACGAGTATTCCGCCCTGTCTGACGCCTGCCTCGTAGCGCTCCGCCCAGTGCTTCGGGACGCCGGCGGTGATGAGGATCTCGCGCAGGCCGCCCGTGATCCCGGCGCCTACGGCGCTGGCCACCACGGCCGCCAGCGGGCCGGCCACAACGAACCCGAGGTCGGGGACCACCACGCTCATCGCGATGGCGGCGCCGAACGTGTGCGCCGGCGGCGTTCCGTCCGGGATCCGGAAGCACCGGTGGCGCGTCGCGTCGGTCATCAGCAGGCTGATGTCCTGTCGTGCGTAGCCGCAGTCGATGATGCGTTCGGCCGCAGCTTCCGCATCATCGCGCGTCTGAACCAGGCCAATTACGAGCTTCGCCATGTGAAGAGACCTCCTTCGCCTTGAGCGCGCCCTCGCTCCGGGCCCCCGCGACGGGTACCGCATGACCTGTGCCAATTCCGAATTCCCACGCGCTGATCCGATCTCGCCGATTTCATCAGCTCGACGCCCGGGGGCAGGCGAGGCGGGATGTCGCACTGCCCCCGATGCGCCTCGCTTTCTGATGCTGACTTTCGCCCGTGGATCGCGGTTTGTTCCAGGATTTGCAGGCGCGCGGCGCCTGCTCGCTATTTTCAGGGCCATGCCACGGCCGCGCGACTCGACCGCAGCTCGCCGTCGGCCACGGTGCTCGCGCTCGCGGGCGCCTGGGGCGGCCGGATCCCCCGGGGGGGCGGCGCGCGCCTCAGAAGCCGATCGTGTCCTCGGGCGGCTGGGGCGGCTTCGTGGCCGTGCCGCGGCCTGTCGCCGCGTCTTTCGGCGTGACGCGCGTGACGCGGCCGCGGCCGTCCGTCGCGGCGCGCGGTCCAGCGGAAGCGCCCGGCTTCGCCGCCTGCGCCCCCGGATTCGTCCCTTGCGTGCTCGTCTGGGGCGCCTGCGGGCCTGCCTGGACCGCTGGCGCCGTCGCCTTCGCGGGCTCTGCCGTCGCCGCCTTCGCGGGCGCTGCCGCTTCCGTCTGCGCCGGCTCCACCGGCGCCGGCGCGGCGGCGCTGGCCGGCGCCGTCGCGGCGCCCTGAGCGGCGGTCACCGCGGGCTGCGCTGCGCCGGGCGCGGACGTCCGGACCGCCTGGTCGTCCGATGAAGGTGTCACGTCGACGCTGGGCGAGGTCTTCGTTGCGAGGAACACCACCACCGACACGAGCGCACCAAGGGCGAGCGCCGCCGCCAGGAGCGCCGGCGCCCAGCGGCGCGACCCGTCCGACCCCGACGTCGCCATGCCCGCGAGCGTCCGTCCGGGCGTGCCGGTGGTCGAGAGCCGCGCGCCCGGCGCCGACGAGGGCGTGCCCTGCGCGAGCGGCGCGCCCGGCGCCGCCGGCACCGGCGTCGGCGCCCCGAACAGCACCGGCTGCGACGCGCTCCCTGCCGCGCCCGCATGGCTGGCTCGATCGCCCCCGGACGAGGGGTCGTTCGTGAACGCCGTGCGCGAGATCCCGAGGACCGCGTGCTCCAGCGCCTCCGCCATCTGCCGCGCCGACGCGAAGCGCGCCGCGGGATCGAGCGCCAGCGCCCGCTTCATCCAGGCGTCGATCGCCGGGGAGAGCTCCGGCCGCAGCGCGCTCGGCGGCGTGAAGATCCCTGTATGGAGCACCACCGACAGCGCGCCGAGCGTCTCGCCCCTGAACGGGACCTGCCCCGTGAGCGCGTGGTACGCGACGACCGCGAGCCCCCAGAGATCTGCGCGCTGGTCGACGTGCTTCGCGCTGAGCAGCTGCTCGGGGCTCATGTAGAGCGGCGTGCCCAGCACGCTCCCGGTCGACGTCATGCCGAGCTCGCCCTGGGGCGCGCCCTGGACCCGCTTGGCCACCCCGAAGTCGACCACCTTCACGAACAGCTCCCCCTCGACGTCGAGCAGGAAGATGTTGTCCGGCTTGATGTCGCGGTGGACGATCCCGAGCTGGTGGGCCCGCCCGAGCGCCTTCGCCGTCTGCGACACGATCGTCGTGACCTCGAGCGGCGGGAGCGCGCCGAGCCGCTGCATGCGGCGCTTCAGGTCCTCGCCCTCGAGCAGCTCCATCACGATGTACGGCACGCCGTCGGTCGTGACGCCGTGATCGAAGACCTGCGCGACGTGCGGGCTCTTGATCTGCGCGGCCGCCATCGCCTCGCGCCGGAAGCGCTCCACGAAGCCGCTCTGCTCCGCGTAGGCCGGCGACATGAACTTCACCGCGACCTGCGTCCCGAGCGCGAGGTGATCGGCCACCCACACGCTCCCCATCGCCCCCTTCCCGAGCTGGCGCGATAGCCTGAGCGTGCTCGTCACCTGCTGTCCGGGGTTCATCGGGGGTGCCTCTCCATCAGCCGAGCCGCCGACCCGAGAAGCCGTCCTGTGCGCGCAACGTGGTCCTCCGGGCGTCTGCGCGCACAGCGTACAACAATCACCCCGGACCGTCACCACCGAGCGCGCCGACCGCGGACGTCGCAGGAGCTCTCGGATAAGCTTGCGCCATGCGCGAGGGTACGCTGGTCGCAGGCCGGTTCGAGGTGCACCGCCTTGCCGCCTCCGGCGGGATGGGCATGGTCTACCGGGCGACCGACCAGCTGACGGGCCGCCCGGTGGCGGTCAAGGTCGCACCCCCGGAGCTCGCGGCCCGCTTCCGGCGCGAGGCGCGCCTGCTCGAGGCCGTGCAGCACCCGCTCATCGTCCAGCACATCGCGCACGGCACGAGCGACGACGGCGCCCTGTGGCTCGCGATGGAGTGGCTCGACGGGGTGACGCTCGGCGAGCGCCTGGAAGAGGGCGCGCTCCCCGTGGCCGACGCGCTGCTCGTCGCGCACCAGATCGCGGAGGCGCTCGCCGCCGTTCACGCGCTCGGGATCACGCACCGCGACCTGAAGCCGAGCAACGTGCTGCTCCGCGACGGCAGGGTCGACGGCGTGGTGCTGCTCGACTTCGGCGTCGCGCGCGCGGCCGCGTCGACCACGCTCGTCACCGAGGCCAGCTCGCTCGTCGGGTCGCTCGGCTACGTCGCGCCCGAGCAGGCGCGCGGCGACGCCGAGGTCGACGCGCGCGCCGACGTCTTCGCGCTCGGCGTGCTGCTCTTCGAGAGCGTCGCTGGGCAGCGCCCTTTCGCGGCCGACGACCCGCTCGCCGAGATGTGCCGCATCCTCCTCGAGGAGGCGCCGCGCCTCGTCGACCGGCGCCCGGACGTGCCGCCCCCGATCGACGAGCTCGTCGCGCGCCTGCTCGCGAAGGACCCGGCGGCGCGCCCCGCCGACGGGCGCGCGGCGTCGGCCGCGCTGGCGGAGACGCGCGCCCTGCTCGCGCGCGCTCCCGGCGAGGGCGGGGACGGCGCGCCGGCCTCGGTGACCGGCGACGAGCGGCGGCTCATCAGCGTCGTCCTCGTCGACGTGGGGGTCGCGGACCCCGAGCCGGCGAGCGATCGCGGGATGGAGCGGGTCGTCGTCGAGATCGCGGAGGCGTTCGGCGGCGACCGCGTGCGGCTCCCGGGCGGCACGCGCATGGTGATCCTCTCCTCGCAGACCGACGAGGTGTTCTCCGGCCGCGGCGGCTCCGGCACGATGGTCGCCTTCGACCTCGCCGCGCGCGCCGCGCAGTGCGCGCTCGCCATGAAGGCGCGCCTGCCCGGGCGCCCCGTCGCGCTCGCCACCGGCCGGGCGCAGGTGGGCGAGCGCCTGCCCGCGGGCGACGTGATCGACCGCGCCGTCGCCGCGCTGCGCGAGGCCGAGGGCGACGTCCGCATCGACGAGGTGACGGCGGGGCTCGCGGCCCCGCGCTTCGAGGTGAGCGGCGACGGCCCGTCGTTCCTGCTGAAGAGCGAGCGCGAGGGCTCGGAGCCGGAGGGCACGCTGCTCGGGCGCGTCACCGCGTTCGTCGGGCGCGATCGCGAGATCGCGATGCTGCGCGGCCTCTTCGAGCAGAGCGCCGACGAGCCCGTGGCGCGCGCCGCGCTGGTGCTCGGCGAGGCGGGCATCGGCAAGACCCGCCTGCGCAACGAGGTCGTCCGCGCGGTGCGCGAGGGCGACGCGCGCGCGTCGGTCTACGTGGCGCGCGGCGATCCGCTCGGCGCGGGGGCGCCGTTCGGCATGCTCGGCGAGATCGTCCTCGCGGCCGCGGGCTGCCTGCCCGGCGAGGCGATCGAGGCGCGGCGCGGCAAGATCCGCGAGCTCGTGGCGCGCGCCGGGCCGGCGCCGATCGACGACGCGCGGCGCGTCGCGTGGTCGCTCGGCGAGATCGCGGGCACGCCGTTCGACGACCCGGATCCGGAGCTCCACGCCGCGCGGGGGGACGCCGTCGCGATGGGCGATCTGGCCCGCCGCGCCGTGCTCGACTGGCTCGCCGCGCGGTGCGAGGCGGGGCCGGTCGTGGTGGTGCTCGACGACATGCACTGGAGCGATCACGCCTCGGTCGCCGTGCTCGACGAGGCGCTCCAGGCGCTCTCGGATCGCCCGCTGCTCGTGCTCGGCTTCGCGCGCCACAGCGTCATGGAGACGTTCCCCGGGCTGTGGGTGCAGCGCGGGGTGCAGCACATCAAGCTCGGGCCGCTCAGCCCGCGCGCCGCCGAGCGGCTCGTCCGCAGCGTGTTCGGCGAGGAGCTCGCGCCGGTCGAGGTGGCGCGGCTCGTCGAGCACGCGGACGGCCACCCGTTCTTCCTGGAGGAGCTCATGCGCGCGCGCGCCGAGGGCCGCAGCGACCTGCCGCCGACGGTGGTGGCGCTGATGCACGCGCGCATCGAGGCGCTGCCGGCCGAGGCGCGGCGCACGTTGCGGGCGGCGAGCCTTTTCGGCGGCAGCTTCTGGCCCGAGGGGGTGCGGCAGCTGCTCGGCGCGGGCACCTCGGTCGAGTCGCTCGATCGCTGGCTGAAGAGCCTGCTCTCGGAGGAGCTCGTCGCCCGGCGCGGCGCGTCGCGCTACCCGGGTCACGAGGAGCTCACGTTCCGCCACGCGCTGGTGCGCGACGCGGCCTACGGGATGCTCACGGACGGCGATCGCGCCGCCGGCCACCGGGCGGCCGCGCGCTGGCTGCGCTCGGTGGGTGAGACCGACGAGCGGGTGCTGGCCGAGCACGCCGACCGCAGCGTCGAGGCCGAGCGTGCGGGCGGCGCCGGGGCGCGCCCCGCGCGCGGCCCGGCGTAGGCGGGCAATCGTGAGTGGGCGCAAGTGGGCGCGAGAAGGCGCGAGAAAAACCCGACAAAGCGCAAATTGGGCGAGGTTGATGAATTTACATTGACGTGATAACTGGCCGCCCAGAGTATCGAGCATGGATTCGTCTGGACAGGGCGCTGTCGGTCCATACGAGCTGCTGCTGCAGCTGGCCACGGGCGGCATGGCCGAGGTCTTCATCGCCCGGCGCGCCCGCGCGGCAGGCGCGGAGGCCGCGGGCGGCGCGGCCGAGGCGGGTGGCACGGCGGCCGGGGCGGCGACGGCCGGGGCGGCGGGCGCGGCGCGTGCGGCAGGCGCGGATCCCGAGCGCGAGCCGCTCGTCGCCTTGAAGCGGATCCGCGCCGATCTGCGGTACGAGGCCGCCTATGCGGCGATGCTCTTCGACGAGGCGGGCATCGCGTCGCGCGTCGTGAGCCCGAACTTCGTGCCGATCTTCGATTACGGCCTCGACGAGGCGGGCGCGCCGTACATCGTCATGGAGCTCGTCGTCGGGGTGACGCTCAAGAGCCTCACCCGCCCTCCGGAGCTGCTCGAGATCGGCGACGCGCTCGACCTCATCGCGCAGTCGGCCGAGGGGCTGCATGCGGCGCACGAGGCGCGCGACAGCTCGGGGGAGCTGCTCCAGGTGATCCACCGGGACATCTCGCCGTCGAACATCCTCGTCGGCGTCGACGGGCGGGCGAGCATCTGCGACCTCGGGCTCGCGTACGCCTTGCGCCGCACGACGCGGACGAAGACAGGGACGGTGAAGGGGAAGCTGAGCTATCTCTCGCCGGAGCAGGCGCATGCGCGGGCGCTGGACCGGCGCTCGGACGTGTTCTCGCTCGGGGTCGTGGCGTGGGAGGTGCTGGCGGGCAGGCGCCTGTTCATGGGCAGCAGCATGCTCTCGATCCTCCACGCCGTGCTCGAGCGCGAGGTCCCGCCGCTCTCGAGCGAGCGCGAGGGCGTTGGGGAGGCGGTCACGGCCGCTGTAGCGCGGGCGCTCGAGCGCGACCGCGACGCGCGCTGGCCGACCGCGGCCGACTTTGCGCGGGCGCTCCGGGAGGCGGCCGAGCGCGAGGGGCACGCGCCATCGCGCGGGCGCGTCGGCGCGCTCGTCGACGCGATCCTCCCGGAGCCGCTGAAGCCGCTGGCGCCGTCCTACGCCCCCGGCGGGCCGCTCGTCACGCCGGAGATCATCGCCGCCCTGCGGTCGATGCACGCGGCGGGGGTGGTGGGCGAGGGGGACTCCAGCGGGATGCTGGCGCCGCGGCGGCGCTCGCAGGGCTGAGCGCCCGCGGCGGGGCGCGCCGCCTGGCCGTCGCGCGCCGCTGTCCGCGTCACCGACTCCTCGCTCGATCGGCTCCCGGATTGCCGCGAGGTGCTCGAGTCATGGCACGGGCATTTCGAACGCCACGGCGTAGCTCGGTTGCGGGACCTTGGTTGTCGAGCCGACGAACGGATCGGAGTCGCGCAGTTGGCACCAGCGGTACGCTCTTGATGCATTCATGCACCTGCATGAGATCCCCTTTCAGTGCGGAGACTGGATCTCCTCGATCCGCCATATATGAACTTATCCGCCACGGCAGCGTCGGTGCTCATGTCCGCGATGACGACACGCTTGCCCACCTCTGCTGTTTGAGCCGCGCCGAACGCTGCGGCTGCTGGACTGGCCACCGGCTGCGACGAGCCGCTCCTGGCGCCTCCCGCGCTGCCTGACCCTCCTCACTCCTCCGCCGCCCAACGTCGTCTCGTTCGAGGGGCCGCCGCCCGGCGAGCAACTTGTGAACGTTCACATAGACGAGGTCAAACAAGACGGACCGCTTGCGGCTGTCCTCGATCCAAGGTTCTGCCCGAGCGTCGCCGGAGCGCTCCAGGCGCCGCGCAGCGCGCTCCAGGCGCCGCGCAGAAGAGGCGCTTCGAGCTCGTCGGACCGCCAAATACCTACGTCCGGCGCCCGCCCCTCGTGACGCGGCGCTCCGGAGGAGCCCTGCCAGCCCTGTCCCCCGGCGGGCTCAAGGATGGGCCGGGCCGGCCGATTCGAGTTGACACCAAAAATGTGATCGTTCACATTGAGGCCAGGGGTATCCTTTCGCTTCGCTTCGCTCTGGACGGGTCGTCATGCGCACCGCGACCTTCGTATCGGGTCGAGCCTGGGGCGCTGAAGATGGTTGTTTTCTTACCTTCCCGACAGGAGGCCACGTGGCTCTATTGAACCTGCGAGGCGTCTCTCTCACGATCCGGATGGCTGCATTCGTCGGCGCTGCGTTCATCGGCATCGGCGCCACGGCGGGCTGCAGCGACGACTCGGGCGCCTCCGACGACGGCACGGGAGGGAGCGCCTCCGGCACGGCAGGTTCCGGCACGACCGGCTCCGCCTCGGCTTCTTCCGGCTCGGGCGGCGGGGGCACGGGCGGCGTGAGCGCATCGTCGAGCAGCTCCAGCGGCTCCATCAGCTCCAGCGCGAGCGGCGGCGGTGACCCGGAGCCGGTCAAGTTCGTGGGCAACATCACGACATCAGGCCAGATAGAGGCAAACTTCCTCAAATACTGGAACCAGATCACGCCCGAGAACGAGAGCAAATGGGGCTCGATCGAGCCCCAGCGCGACAGGATGAACTGGTCCAAGACGGACGCCATCTACAAGTTCGCCAAGGATAACAATATTCCATTCAAGTGGCACACCTTCGTCTGGGGCAGTCAGCAGCCGGGCTGGATCGAAGGTTTGCCGCAGAACGAGCAGGCGGAAGAGGTCGAAGAGCTGATCAGGGAGGTCTGCACCCGCTACCCTGACATGGACATGATCGACGTGGTGAACGAGCCTCCGCCCCACACGAGGCCTGCGACGATGGCCGCGCTCGGCGGCGAGGGCGCGAGCGGCTACGACTGGATCGTCAAGGCGTTCGAGCTGGCGCGCCAGTACTGCCCGAAGGCCGTCCTCATCCTGAACGATTACAACACCATCGAATACGGCAACGACAACAACAACATCATCAACATCGCGAACAAGGTCAAGGCGGCGGGCGCGCCCATCGACGCTGTCGGATGCCAGGCCCACGCCACGGGCGGCCTGCCCATCGCCACCGTCAAGGGGTTCATCGACAAGATCACCTCCGAGACAGGGCTCCCCGTCTACATCACCGAATACGATCTCAACATCGCGGACGACGAGAGGCAGAAGCAGGTGATGCAGGAACAGTTCACGATGTTCTGGAACCACGAGAATATCAAAGGCATCACGCTCTGGGGCTACATCCACGGCACGACGTGGGTGAAGGACTCGGGCCTCATCAGGGATGGCCAGCCGCGCCCCGCAATGCAGTGGCTGATGGAGTTTCTCGGCAAGTAGCCGGGGGATTTTCAGGCAGAAGTGGCTACGATCTACCGCGACACGGGCGAGGGTAAATACCAGGTCCCGCCTACACTCCACTTTGCGTGCCCACAGCGGGCGAAGAGAGAGAACCATGTCTAGGCCCTCAGAACATGAGCGGGCGCGTCCTCTCACAGGCTTTCGGTCAGCTGTCTCGATCGCGTTGATCCTGGCCAGTGGCTGCACGGGAAACCTGGGCGATACTCGCTCCAACGATAACGATCCCACTGACAATCCCCCCACGGGGGATCCCCCCACGGTGGACCCGCGCACTTGCGAGGACGGCTCGGTGCACCCCGGGCGAGCGCCGCTGCGGCGGCTGACGCGCTTCGAGTACAACAAGACCGTTCGCGACCTCTTCGGTGACACGACCGATCCAGCCTTTTCGCTGCCGAGCGAGGACGTCGGAAACGGCTTTGGCAACGACGCGGACACGCTGTCGGTCTCGAGCCTGCTGGCCGAGCAGCTGAGCACCGTCGCGGAGGGCATCGCCCAGCGTGCGACCGCCACCCAGGAGGCGCTCGCGAAGCTCGCCCCCTGCGCGAGCAACGTGAGCGCGGAGAGCGAGGAAGCGTGCGCGCGCACCATCATCGAGCGAATCGCGCCGCTCGCTTATCGAAGGCCGCTCGCCGCCGGCGAGGCGGACGAGCTCCTCGCGCTGTACAGCGTCGGGCGGACGGATGCGACGTTCAGCGTCGGCATCGCGACGGTGATCGAGGCGCTTCTCCAGTCGCCCGATTTTCTCTACCGCATCGAATGGGGCACAGCCGACCCGGAGCACCCCGAGCTCCGCCGGCCCACGGGCGACGAGATGGCGACGCGGCTCTCGTACCTGCTCTGGGGCACGATGCCGGACGAGGCGCTACGCATCGCGGCGCAGGCAGGTGAGCTCTCGACGAAGGAGGGCGTGCGCGCGCACGCCGAGCGCATGCTCGAGGACCCTCGGGCTCGGACCACCATCCGGTTCTTCTTCGACAACCTGCTCCCCATCAGCAACCTCGCGGATCTCGAGCGGAACGCGGAGGAGTTCCCGACCTTCTCTCGATCGATCGGCGCGCTCATGCGCGAGGAGACGCAGCGGTTCCTCGAGCACGAGATCTTCGAGGGGACCGGCACCTGGGCGTCGATCTTGACGGCCCCGTACACGTTCATGAACGGACCTCTCGCGGCGTTCTACGGCGTCTCCGGCGTGACGGGCGACGAGTTCCAAGAGGTGCAGCTCGACACGACCCAGCGCCTCGGGCTCCTCACCCAGGGGGGCATGATGGCCGGGACGACGCACTCGAACCACACGAACCCCGTGGTCCGCGGCTCGTTCGTGCTCCAGAAGCTGATGTGCCAGAAGATCCCGCTCCCCACCGGCGACATCCTGGAACGGGTGAAGCCGCCGGATCCGTACTCCGGCAAGACGGCGCGGGAACGCTTCAGTCAGCACAGCCAGGATGAGGTCTGCCGGGGGTGCCACCAGCTCATGGATCCGGTCGGCTTCACGTTCGAGAACTACGACGCGGTCGGGCTGTTCCGCACGACGGAGAACGACGTCGTGATCGACGCGAGCGGCTCGCTCCCGGGCACGCAGGGTACGGTGAGCGGCCCGACCGAGCTGGTGAAGAAGCTCGCCGAGACCGAAGAGGTGCACGGCTGCTTCGCGACGCGCTGGGCCGAGTACGCCTACGGTCTCACCCTGCGCGCCGAGGACACCTGCACCAAGCACGCGGTAACGACCGCTTTCAAGGCGTCCGGGTACAACGTGAAGCAGCTCCTGATCGAGCTCACGCAGACGGATGCTTTCCACTACATCACGGTTGCCCGCGAGGAGTGATGGTCATGTCCAAATTTCGTTTGAGCCGACGTGCCATGCTGCGCGGCGCTGGCGCCATCGCCATCGCGCTCCCCTGGCTGGAGATCATGGGCCCCGAGCGCACGGCGCGCGCCGCCCCGTCCCCCGCCAAGCGTTTCCTCGCCATCTACACGCCGGGCGGGACCGTGATCGATCGCTGGCGGCCGACCGGCAGCGAGACGAGCTTCACCCTGGGCCCCATCCTGTCGCCGCTCGCGCCGGTGCAGGACCGGCTGCTCGTCGTCGACGGCCTCGACATGAAGAGCGCGCGCGGTGAGCAGCACCAGGCCGGGATCATCGCCTGGCTCACCGGCAGCCCTCAGGAGGGCTCCACGAACGGCGGTTACGGGAACGGGCCGTCCGTCGATCAGGTGATCGCCTCCCAGATCTCCGCCGGTATCAAGGCGAAGGCGAGCATCGAGATCGCGGTGCGCTGGGCGACGGGCAAGTCCCACGGCCTGCTGTCGCCGATGAACGCCGCGAACTTCGAGAACGCCGCGCCGTTCAAGCCGATCCCGCCGCGCCTCGATCCGATGGAGATCTTCACCGACCTCTTCGGCACGCTGGATCCCAGCGCCGGCAACGATGCCGCCCGTCGCCTCGCGCGAAAGAAGTCGATCCTCGACTTCCTCGACGGGCGCTACTCCGCCCTGTCCGCGCGGCTCGGCGCCGCCGACAGGCAGAAGATCGACCAGCACCTGACGAAGATCCGCGAGATCGAGAAGAGCATCGACAACGTGCCGATCGAGACGAGCGCATGCAAGGCGCCGGAGAGGGTCGACACGTCCGACTACAACCCGCGCACGGGGCTCAACTCGGCCGACGACGGCGCGATCAAGGACACCTCGACCGACGCGGCGATCCCCAAGGTCGGCAAGCTCATGATGGACATGCTGGTGATGTCGCTCGCCTGCGACATCACCGCGGTCGGCACGCTGCAGTGGAGCGACACCGAGGCGAAGCACACCTTCCCCTGGCTCAACTTGACCGAGCACCACCATTTCTACCAGCACGACGGCGGCTTCAGGCCGAACGAGTGCGAGCGCATTTGCAACTGGTATTCGAAGCAGCACCTCTACCTCCTGGAGGAGATGGCGAAGGTCGACATGGGTGGACACTCGCTGCTCGACGAGAGCGTCGTCTTCTTCGGGTCCGAGCTCTCGGATCCGCCGAGTCACAACAAGTCGAACATGCCGTTCCTGCTGGCCGGCGGCGGCGGCGGCCTGCGCACCGGACGCTGGGTCCGGTACCCGAACCGCCCGCACAACGATCTGCTCGTCTCGATCTTGAATCTGTTCGGCGACACCCGGGCCACGTTCGGCGACCCGCGGTACTGCACCGGGCCGCTCACGAACCTGACGTAGCCATCCCGAGGGCGGAACGCCGGCTGGCGCGATATCAACGACGACGGCCGGCGCTCGTCCAGGTACCCTCCCACGATGTCCGTCGCGCGCATGCCCTGCGGCGGCGCTGATACCTGAAGAAGACAGCAAGTCGCGGGCGTCTGCGCGGCCGTCCTCGACCCCGACCGATGGCCAGGCTGGCGGGTCCACGCCGGAGGCGCTCACGGGCTCATCGGCTCCGGGAGACCGCGGCGGTGCTCTTGCGCAGGACCAGCTCGGGCCCGAGCCTGGCCGCGCCGGGCGGATTGCGGTTGACGTCGATAATGTGAGCGCTCACATTGATGACCTCATTCTTTGCCTTTCCCTGAGTGGGTCCTCGTGCCCACCAGGACCTTTGTCATCGGACCGATTGCGGCATCGACTCCGTTGGTTCGCCCGTCGTGGACGCGAAGGTGATGTCCAGCCTGGGTCCTTCGTGGAGAAGGGGATGACGTGATGGGCAGGGTCGCCACGCAGGATCTTCGAGAGCGCTTCGAGGTGTGGTTCTTGACCGGCAGCCACGACCTCTGCGGCGAGGAGACGCTGAAGCAGGTCGCCGCGCACGCGCGGGAGATCGCCGGGTACCTCGACGCCAGCGGCAAGCTCCCGGTCAACGTCGTCTGGAAGCCGACGCTCAAGAGCCCAGAGGCGATCCTCGCCGTCTGCCGCGAGGCGAGCGCGACGCCGCGGTGCGCCGGCGTCATCACGTGGATGCACACGCTCTCTCCCGCGAAGATGTGGACCGCGGGGCTCCTGCGCCTGGAGAAGCCGATGGTTCACCTGCACACGCAGTACAACCGCAAGCTCCCGTGGGAGAGCATCGACATGAGCTTCATGAACCTGAACCAGTCCGCCAACGCGGATCGCGAGTTCGGGTACATCGGCGCGCGCCTGCGCATCGACCGGAAGGTCGTCGTCGGCCACTGGAAGGACGATGACGTCCTCGCCAAGCTTGATGTCTGGGCGCGCGCCGCCTGCGCGATCAGCGACGCGCGGCGGCTCAAGATCGCCCGATTCGGCGGCACGAACATGAGAGACGTGGCCGTCACCGGCGGGGACCGCGTCCACCACTGCGCGCACAGCCGCGCGATCGCGATGGAGCACGTCGAGGACTTCGCCGCCATCGCCGGCGTGGAGCTGATCCGCATCGGGTATGGGACCGAGATCCACGCGCTGAAGAACGAGCTCCGCTGGAACGATCTCGCCTACCGTCTGTCGCAGTGAGGGCAGAGGACGTGAGCGCGACCTATCGAGAGCTGCGAGAGCGCGCCTGGGCGGCGAACCTGGAGATCCCTCGCCGGGGGCTCGCCATCTACACGTTTGGAAACGTCTCGGCGTTCGATCGCGACCGGGGCGTGCTCGCCATCAAGCCGAGCGGCGTTCCGTACGACCGCCTGTCGGCCGACGACATGGTGGTCGTCGACCTGGAGGGGAGGGTCGTTGAGGGCGACCTCCGCCCCTCCTCGGACACCCGGACGCATATCGTCCTGTACGCGAAGTTCCGCGGGATAGGCGGCGTCGCTCACACGCGCTCGACGTACGCGACGAGCTGGGCGCAGACAGGCACGCCGATCCCGATCTACGGGACGACCCACGCCGATCACCTGGTCGAGGACGTGCCGTGCACCGAGGTGATGCGCACGGACGCCGTGCAGGGCGACTACGAGACGGAGACCGGGAAGCAGATCCTCGAGTGCTTCAGGGGCCGGAGCCCGCTGCACACGCCGATGGTGCTGGTGGCGGGCCGCGGCCCCTTCGCGTGGGGCGAGGACGCCGAGAAGGCGGTGTACAATGCGGCGGTGCTCGAGGAGATCGCGAAGATGGCGTTCATCACCCGCACGATCCACCCCGGCGCCCCACACCTGCCTAATGCGCTCGTGCGCAAGCACTTCTATCGGATGCACGGGAAGGCCGCGTACTATGGCCAGAGGTGAGGCCGGGGGTCGGGGGACGAGAAGGACCTGATGGCCGGCAAGGCGTTGCCGAGGCGCATCGCGACCGAGGAGGGCGTCTTCCCGATGGAGACGGCCGCCAGGAGTTCGGCCTGCGGCCGTCTCGGTCTCTTGACCATGCAGCCAGGGCGCGCTTCACCGGGCAACGCGCGGGCGCTCCGTGGGGCGGAGCGCGTGGGCGATGCCGCTCTGCAAGGTGCCCAGCGTGATGATGCCGGAGAGGTCCGCGCCGAGCTCGAGCAGGGCCCTCGCCACCTCCGGCCGGATGCCCGTGAGCACCACGCGCGCGCCGAGCATCTGGGCGGCGCGCGCGGTCCGCGTCAGCGCATCAGCGACGAGCGCGTCGACGGCGCGCACGCCGGTGATGTCCAGGATCGCGGTGTGGGCGCGCTGGCTGCTGATCCCGGTGAGCAGCGTCTCCATGATCTGCCCCGCGCGCGCGCCGTCGACCGTCCCGACGAGCGGCATGGCCAGGACGCCGTCGGCGAGCGGGATGAGCGGCGTCGACAGCTCCCGGAGTGCCTCCTGCTGCGCGGCGATGATCTGCTCCTGCAGCGCGGCCCGGTCCGCCTCCGCGCGCCTCAGGTCGGTGTCCTCTCTCACGACGCCGCCGACGCCGATCAGCTCGCCGCGCTCGTTGCGAACCGGGAATTTGACAGTGAAGAAGTAGTAATTCTGACTGCCGTAGTCCAGGACCTCTTGGTAATACATCGCCCGGCCGCTCTCGAGCACCTCCCGTTCCTTCGCCACGATCGTGTCAGCGACGCCGGGCGGCGTGGCGCCGAACTCATGTTCGTCCTTGCCGAGGAACTCGATGGCGTGCCGCCCGAGAGCGCGCGCATAATGGCGGTTCGCGAACACGTAGCGCCCCTCCGCGTCCTTGATGAACATGACGTTCGGCGAGTTGTCCACGAGCTGCAGGAGCATCTGATAGCGCTCGTGCAGCAGGCGCTCTCGCCGCCGCGGATCGTCGCCGTCATCCACGATGGCCGCGATCTCCCGGACGTCGCCTCGCTCGTCGCGCAGCACGGCGTAGGTCCACCGGCAGGTGATCGCGTTTCCCTCCCTCGTCGTGCCCGCGCTCGTGGTCGTCGCGAAGAGGCTCTCGCCAGGGGCGTGGTTGAACGCCTGCACCTCCTGGGGCGACACCGGATCCGCGGCCACGAGGTCGGAGAGCCGGCGGCCCACGGCCTCGCCCTCGCTCCAGCCGAAGAGGCACCCGGCGGCGTCGTTCCAGCGCGTCACGGTGCCATCCAGGCGCCAGTGGATCAGCGCCGGCACCTGCGTGGCGCCCCGCGCGAACGGAGCGTCCAGGTATGCCGCTGCCGCGCTGACCAACCCTCTCTCGCGCTCGAGCTCGCCGCGCCGACTGGCCAGCTCCTGCTCCAGCTCCGCCACGCGCGCGCGCAGCGCCCCGCACTCCGCCTTGTAGTCAGTGTGATCATCGATGTGCACGGACACCCCACCCGGCGCGGGGAGCCCGTCGAGCTGGCGATGCCCGCCCGCCGTGCTCCCTGCCTCCGAGTCATGATCTCCTCCGGATGCCCCCTTCGCTTCCGCTCGTCCGCTCGATCCGGATTTCCGCTCGCCCCTGTCGCGGCTCATGCTCGCTCCCCCACGCGCTGATGCGAACGCGCGTCGCCCGCAGTGTAACTGTTCTGCCAGACGAGGTCTCGCCAGAAAGCAGACCAGGCCACCGCGGGCGCGCGCCTGCTGCCGCCCGCGGTGACCTGCGTTGGGGGGACCACATGCCCCAGCGCCGCCCACGCTCGACCCGACGGCGTGACCACGCCGAGCGTCCTCGATGGCCCAGTGACGAGCGCCTGCACCACCGAGCCTGGCCTGTCGTCGAGCCGCCGGATCGCGTCAAAACGCGTGCAGTTGATCGGTCTTGACATTCAAAATGTGAGCGTTCACATTGATCCGTGACGGAGTCGCGCATCGTGCGTCTGCGCGTCCGTGTGCTGCGCTCCGCAGGATCACGGTGGGTACCTTTTGCTCCAGGTTCCCGCACGTCGACCCTCTGTCATGAGCCACGCGCTACAGAAGAGGTCAGGGATGCGTTCGAAGGGAACAGGGATGCGTTGGCTCGGCTTCCCTTCGTTCGCCGCCCTGCTCGCGGCGTGTTCCGGCGGCGGCGACCTCGGCCCGATGCCGGCAGGAAATTCACCGCCCCGGAAGGCGGAGCTCGCCGCGGCCATCGAAGAGCTGCGCAGGTAGCGCTGTCCACTCGTGGCTGACAGGCGCTGTCCGCGAGGAGGGGGAGATTCAAATGCTTCGGAGACTAGAAGCCCCGACTGCGGGACCTGCCCCGCGCCGGCTCACGCCCGCTTTCCCCCGAAACCTGAACGACGAGCGCGGCGCGCGGCGCGCCCGCCCCGGCTCACAAAGCGCTTGGACTTCCTGCCCGCAACAATTGTTACCCTGCGGACCGCCCGAGAGCGGTCCACGACAATTGCCAGGGCCCCGAGCGAATCGATGCGTTGGCACGAACAACCTGGCCGAGCCCCCTGGAGGATTGCAGACATGATGAACAACAATCGAGGACTTGCCCGCGCATGGCGCTATCGAGCGCTGGCGCGAACTCCCGCGTACCTCGCCTTGATGGCGGTCGCATGTAGCCAGAGCTCCGGCGATGGCGACAGCTCGGGCAGCGGTGGCGCATCCGCCAGCTCCGGCAGCTCGGTTGGCGGCTCCGGGTCGAGCGGTGGTTCCACGAGCGGTGGTTCCACGAGCAGTGCTTCCACGAGCGGTGCTTCCACGAGCAGTGCTTCCACGAGCAGTGCTTCCACGAGCAGTGCTTCCGCGAGCGGTGGTTCCGGCGGTACAGGGCCGGATGACGGCAGCTCTGGCGCGGTGCCGAGCCCGGGGTGCGGCAAGACTTCGACGATCAGGTTCGAGCCGGTCCCGAACGAGCCGCCGAACGGCTTCGGCGAGGGCGGCTATGTCAGGATCCAGAGCGGCGGCCAGAATCGGGGCTTCGCCATGAGGCTTCCCGACAACTACGACAAGAACAAGCCCTACTGGTTGGTGTTCGGGTTTCACTGGAATGGCGGCAACTCCAAAGAAGTCGACAGCGGCGGAACGAATGGGTACAACATGGCCCATTTCGGACTCCAAAAACTGTCGAACAACGGCGCGATCTTCGTCGCGCCCGACGGGCTCAACGGCGGATGGGGCGGAAACAACCTGGCATTCGTCGACGACATGGTCAAGCTGATCGAGGAGAATTACTGCGTCGACACGACGCACATCTTCGCCAATGGTTTCAGCTACGGCGGCGGCATGAGCTACGCAATCGCGTGTGCCCGCGCGAACGTCTTCCGTGGGGTCGCGATCTACAACGGAGCCGTGCTCAGCGGCTGCGAAGGCGGCAACGACCCCATCGCATACTGGCAGATGGCCGGCCTCACTGACAACACATGCACTCTCGACCATGCAAGACCGATGCGCGACAGGTTCGTCGAGAACAACGGCTGCACCCCCCAGGACCCGCCCCAGCCGCCTCGGCCTGAGCCCTATTTGAACCCCGGGGGGCATATCTGCACTGACTACACCGGATGCTCGAGCGGGCATCCCCTCCGTTGGTGCGTGCACCAGTCGGGTCACGGCAACGCCGTCGTAGATGGGACCGGGGACCTGTGGAACTCGTGCGCGACGCCTCCGAAAACCTGCTCGGACACGTGCCCTTGTACCTGGGTCCCGGAAGACGTGTGGTCGTTCTTTAATTCCTTGTAGACGATCGCTGCGGCGGTAAGGTCGTGCAAGGGTGGTCGCGCCGCCAAGAGCCGGCTGTCTCAAGAACCACCGGCTTTGAGCGTAGATTTTGCGCCCACAATGGCGATCCGACGCGTGAGAAATCTGACGCAGTAAAAGGAATGCCTTGAATGGATCGCGGCCGTGGCTCGGGTGCGCGTCCGGCCGTCGATCCGTCGCCCCGCGGCGGCTACCGCGCAGCCCCCTCGAGCCGCGCGATATGGAGCTTCTTCATCTGCATCATGGCCTGCATGACCGCCCCAGCCGCTTGCCGCTCGCGCCGAGCACGGCGCGCGGGCGCTCAGGGAGCGGGGGTGAAGGCGACGGTGAGCGTGTAGGGGCCGCCGTTGATCGGCATATAGGTGTCGACGACGACGAACAGGGGCTCGCCGCTGGTCACATCGATCACGAGCGTCTCGTCACCGCCGCGGCCCTCGTCGTCGACGCACTCGAGCTCGGAGCCGAAGTCCGCGCAGCTCTCGCGCAGGTAGAAGCCGAGGTCGGTCTCGGCGGAGAGCGTCAGCGTGAGCGTGCCGTCGCTCGGCGGCGTGAAGCTGTGGATCGTCTCCGGCATGTCCCATCCGAGGCAGCTGCCCTCGAACACCGACGTGCCGGTCGCCGTGTTGCCCGTGTTCTCGCCGATGGCGAGCTCGGCCGCGCCCTCGCACAGCACGTCGAACTCGTAGACGCACATGGCGGAGCATCCATCGCCGCTCGTGGTGTTGCCGTCGTCGCACTCCTCGGTCGAGCCGACGGTCCCGTCTCCGCAGACAATCGGCGTGAAGCTGAGGTTCAGCGTGTAGGGACCAGCCTCCCCTGGCGCATAGGAGTCGACGACGATCGGCACGGTCTGGCCGTCGCTCACGTGGATCTCGATCCGCTCTTCGTCGGGCAAACCATCGTCGGGGAAATTCTCCTCGGAGCAATCGATCTCGGAGAGCATGTCCGCGCACGAGCTGCGGGCGTAGACGCTATGATCGGTCGGCGACTCGAGCTCG
Source organism: Sorangium sp. So ce1128 (assembly GCA_051717205.1). Lineage (GTDB taxonomy): Bacteria > Myxococcota_A > Polyangia > Polyangiales > Polyangiaceae > Sorangium. Next base: position 8,811,489 of record CP181432.1, on the reverse strand, counting down.
ACCACGAGCGTGCCCGACTGCCCGGCGGGCGGCGTGAACAGGTGGATCTCTTCCGGTCCGTGCCCCGTGTTGCCGAGGTAGCAGGTCCCTTCCAGGCCGCTCGTGCTCCCCGACGTGTCGCCGTGGATCGTCGTCGACACGATGGGTGTCGCGCTCGCGCAGGCGGCCTCGGCGATCGGGGTGCACGTCGCGGCGCAGTCGGTGTCCGCGCAGTCGTAGAACCCGTCCTCGTCGTCGTCATCGTAGTTCGTGCAGTCCGACTCGCCGAGCGTGCAGACGCCGCTCAGGGGGTCGCACACGCCGAGCGATGGGCACTGCGCGTTCGAGGTGCACCTCGGGACGCAGGCCCGGATGCCGCCGCCGACGTCGTCGCAGGCATAACCGTCGCGGCACTCCGACGGCGCGCTGCAGAGCGCCAGGCACGCGCCCACGCCCTCGAAGAGATCAAGACAGACCCCGCCGTCGCACTCTCCGCCTGGCGTTGGCTCGGCCGCGGGATCACACAGGTCCGAGCAGAGCCCGGACGGGTATCCCAGTTCCTCCTCGGAGAGGCAGATGTCCCCGGTGCACTCATCATCCGTCGCGCAGGCCTCGTACAGCGCGCCCGCCGGCCCGCCGCCGCCGCCGCTGCCGCCGGTGCCGGTGGGCTCGCCGCCGGCGCCGCCGGTGCCGGTGGGCTCGCCGCCGGCGCCGCCGGTGCCGGTGGGCTCGCCGCCGGCGCCGCCGGTGCCGGTGGGCTCGCCGCCGGCGCCGCCGGTGCCGGTGGGCTCGCCGCCGGCGCCGGTGGGCTCGCCGCCGGCGCCGCCGGTGCCGGTGGGCTCGCCGCCGCTGCCGCCGGTGCCGGCGGGCTCGCCGCCGGCGCCGCCGGTGCCGGTGGGCTCGCCGCCGCTGCCGCCGGTGCCGGTGGGCTCGCCGCCGCTGCCGCCGCCGCCGCGGCTCGCCGCCGGCGCCGCCGCGCCGGCGGCTCGCCGCGCGCCGCCGGTGCCGGTGGCTCGCCGCCGGCGCCGCCGGTGCCGGTGGGCTCGCCGCCGCTGCCGCCGCCGCCGGCGGGCTCGCCGCCGCTGCCGCCGCCGCCGGCGGGCTCGCCGCCGCTGCCGGCGGTGCCAGTTCCGGTGCTCGTGGCGTCGACGCCGCCGGCACCACCAGCGCCGCCGGAGCCGCCATTGCCGCCGGCGCCGCCCTGGCCGTCATCGTCTCCGCACCCCGCGGCTGCCGACAGCGCCAGCACGAAAAGACCTGCAACGAGTCGTACGTTCATCCACCTGCTCCAACGCAAGAGAGAGTTGTCGTGACGCGAGGTGGGACTCACCCCACGGCGCAACGTGATGCCATCTTCGGCGCAACCGCTCCGCCTGCCAACCCCCCTTTCATGGGGGGCCGCCTGCCACCGCTTCGAAAAGGAGGGCCGATGTCCGTTTCTCGCCCCGGAGGAAATTTATGATCAAAAGAGGCAAGGGCGCGGCGCTGCTCGCCGTGCTCGCCGCAGGGGCCCTGACGCTGGCTGCGTGCGGTCGCAGCGACGTAGCCGCTCCGCGGAGCGGCTACTGCTCGAATCCCGGCGCCAGCTGGTCGTGCAGCGCGCAGGTCACCAGCTCCTGATCGAGCTGCCGCCAGAAGAACTTGCCGTCGACGGTCGTGGCGCAGAGCCTCCCGGTGAAGCCGACCACCGTTCGCGCGCCCGCGTCGAGGAGCTTGTCGAACAGAGGGCCGCTCGCCGCCTCGCCACAGCAGAAATACAGCACGCGGCCCCGCGCCCAGAGCTCGATCTCCTGCGCCGGGCTCTCGTGCGATATCAGGATGCCGTCCGGCGACTCGTCGTCCACAACACAGCTCGGCCTGCCGTAGGACGACACCACGATTCCGCGGAAGGGATTGCCGCCGCCGTCGGCCCGCGCGATCTGGCGGAGGATCCTCCTCCGCTCCGCGCTCGCGCGCCCGAACGCTCGGAATGGCTTTGCGCGGGCTATCCTCCGAAATAGGCAGCTTGCAATAACGTTGCCCGTTGCCTGGTTATACCCAACACTTCCTGGAAATGTTTATTTAAACCATCCAGTAAGCCGTAGGCTAGTCCCCAAAGCAAGAACAGGCTGGTGACTAAAATTAACGAAGACAGATACTCTTGCGTTGTTCTTCGGTGGTGTAAGAATTGTTTGTAGTTGTAATTGCCATGACGCATTAAATTAAAGTAGTGCACGATCGAGGTGTACATATCCGCCGTCCACATGAATGAGCTGGCCGGTGGTGTGCGAGGATTTTTGTGAAAGCAGAAAAACTGCCATCGCGGCAATTTCTTCCTTTGTAGTCATTCGTTTTCCCAATGGAATTTTTTCGTTTATCAGTTTCAATTTTTCTTCCGGGTTAGGAAAGGTTTTGATCCAGGTGTCATATGACGGGGTATAACATTCTGCAACAATTACAGCGTTTACCCGAACCTCGTAGGGTAGAAGTTCCACCGCCCATTCGCGCGTGAGCGCGTTCCGCCCTCCGTTGGAGGCCGCATATGCGGAGGTATTGCCTTGCCCTGTTTCGGCTGTCTTTGAGCTGATATTGACAATTGAACCTTTGTTGCGAATCAATTCCGACAATGAATGGTGCGCCATCGAATAATAATGAATCAGGTTTTTGTGAAGCGAACCGATGAATTTTTCATAGTTCCCCGAAGCCAGGCCCACGCCATCATTTACACCTGCGTTGTTAACAAGCGCATCAATCCTTTCGAATTTCGAAATTGTCTCTTCAACGGCCCGTTTGCATGCGTCATTTGACGTGAGCTCGGCAGTTACGTATCCGCATTTAGATCCTTGTGAAACGATCGATTGATATAGCTTCAGATTGTCGTTCTCATTACGATCAATGATTACCGGAATGGCTTTCTCCTCTGCAAGCGCTCGTACAATACCTTCTCCGATACCTTTGGCGCCCCCGGTGACTATGACGACTTTGTTCTCTAATCCCAAATCCATATTATTCTGTTGTGAGGTTGTAAGTTTTCGCTACAGTATCCAAAAAGATAAGATTCATTTCATTGTCGTGTAAAACATTTTGTAGTTGCTGTTCTTCAGTTCGTCTTTGAACCAGCCTCTCATCTTCTGGCTCGCTTTCGGCCTGCTAGCGCTGGTTCTCGCCTGCTCCGGTCCTGTGCCACCTCGGCCGCCATCCCCCACAGTGCCGGCCAAGGCCAAGACGGTGCTGTCGCTGCCGTCGCCGGACCCCTGCCAGATCGCCGCGGAGCTGCGGAAGCTCGTCCCCGCGCTGCTGGACAAGGGCACGCTCGATCGGACGGTGCGGTTCATCGACAAGGCGAGGCGCCGGCCTCCAGTTCCGGTTCGATCCGGACGACGTCGCCGAGACGTTCGCGTCGGCCTCGGGGAGCTTCCTGGTCCACTTCGCGCGCGAGGGGCGCAGCGCGGTGCCCGGCGAGGACGCCGACGCGACGGGCGTCCCCGACTCCGTCGAGGAGGTCGCCGCCATCTACGACGAGGTGATCGTCCACTACCGCGACGTCCTCGGCTTCCGGCCGCCGAGGAGCGACGAGGACCTCCCCGACAACGGCGGCGACGGCCGCTTCGACGTCTACCTCGGCGACTTCGCCGGCGTCGGCGACGGGGTGTTCCGCGTCGATGCCTGCGACCCGGACGATGAGGGCCGCTGCGCCGGCTTCATGACCCAGGAGAACGACTACGCCGGCTACGACTATCCGTCGACGCGCACCGCGAACCGGATCCTCGGGAGCCACGAGCTCTTCCACGCCGTGCAGGCGGCCTACGACCACGGCCAGGACACGCCGATGATGGAGGGGACCGCGGTCTGGGCGACCGAGTCGTTCGACCCCTCGCTGCAGGACTTCGAGGGCTTCGTCGGCGGCTACCTCTCGAACACGGATCGATCGCTCGACGTGCCCATGGTCGGCCCGGTCGACCCCTCGCGCAAGCCGACGCCGTGCATCGGCACGGCCGACGAGGTCGCGGCGTGCCGGGCCGCCGCGGAGGGCGGCGAAGGCGGCGGCGGTGGCGGGGGCGACGCCGGCGGCGGCGGCGGCGCCGGAGGTGAGGCGCCGCCGGAGCGCGAGGAGGGCGACGGCGATGGGGGGTGCGGCTGCCGTATCGGGCGGCCGGCCGCAGCCGGAGGCCATGCGCTCGGGGCCGCGCTCCTTGGGCTGGCCCTGCACCGGCGCAGGCGGCTGGTAGGTGGGGTCGTCGTCTCCATCGAGCACGTCCAGGCCCGGATCCATCTTCGAGGCGAGGTCGGGGTGATCGAGGTCGCAGCCGGTGTCGATGACGACGATGGAGGTGGCCGCGTCTCCCTGCGTGCGCCCCCAGGCCTCTTCCATCCGGAGGTCCGCGAAGTACCACTGTCCTGGCAGGCGCGGGTCGTCCGGCGTGAACGGCGCGCCGCGCGCCTCGAGGCGGACGTGGAGGTCCGGGATCGCCTCGTGCCGGAAGGCCGGCCGCGCCGCGCCCTGGAGGCGCTCGGCGAGTCGAGGCCGTCGCCGCCGCCGGTGTCCCTGACGAGCCGTAGCCCGATCGAGGGCATCAGCGGCCTTGACACCCGGACGCCCGCGCGGGCGAGCTCGCCCTCGGCGCCCGGCTCGACCTTCACGATCGCGGTCGCGCCCACGCTCGCCTGGACCGTGCGGCCGCCGGGAGCCACAGGCGGCCAATCGGTGCTCGGACGAGGACGAGAGATATACAAACCGCCGAGGCGCCAAGGACGCCGCGAGAAGTGATATCTCTGTGTTCTCTCGGTGCCTCGGCGGTTTGACTCTTCCCACGATCTTCATGGGCTTCATGGGTGCTGCCTCACAGTGCGCCTTGTGGCGACGGTCACCCACGTTCTCCCAGGTGAGCATGTGACAAGCGTTTTGTTTGGTTTCCCTGTTGTGTGAACGTTCACACGTGGTTTAACATGCCGGCGCTCGAAGCGCTTCGACTAGGAGGGCCGATGTCCATTTCTCGCCCCGGAGGAAATTTATGATCAAAAGAGGCAAGGGCGCGGCGCTGCTCGCCGTGCTCGCCGCAGGGTCCCTGACGCTGGCCGCGTGCGGTCGCAGCGACGACGGCGAGCCCGGCGGCAAGGAGCTGCGGGTCTGGCACTATGAGGCTCCCGAGAGCGGCATGGGCGTGGCCTGGAACGAGGCCATCAAGGAGTTCGAGGCCACCCATCCGGGCGTGAAGGTCAAGCTCGAGTTGAAGGGCTTCGAGCAGATCCAGAAGACCGCGCCCATGATCGTGAACTCCAACAGCGCCCCCGACGTCATGGAGTACAACAAGGGCAACGCGACCGCCGGGCTGCTGTCCAAGCAGGGCCTGCTCGAGGAGATCACCCCCGAGGTCAAAAAGCGCGGCTGGGACAAGCTGCTCAGCCCGAGCGTGCAGGTCGTCGCCAAGTACGACGACAAGGGCATCATGGGCGGCGACAAGTGGTACGGGGTGCCCACCTACGCCGAGTATACGCAGGTCTACTACAACAAGGACCTGTTCAAGAAGTACGACGTCAAGGTCCCAACCACGTTCGACGAGTTCACCAAGGTGATGGACGCGTTCGTCGCCAAGGGCGTCACGCCGCTGGCCAACGCGGGCGCCGAGTACATGGCGCAGCAGTACGTCTATCAGCTCGCGCTGGACAAGGCCGACGAGCCGTGGGTGAACGCGTTCCAGCGCTACACCGGCAAGACCGACTTCTCCGACCCGGCCTGGACGTACGCCGCGACCACGTTCGCCGACTGGGTGACGAAGGGCTACATCGCCAAGAGCTCGGTCAGCACCAAGGGCGAGGACGCCGGCGTGGCGTTCATGAGCGGCAAGTTCCCGATGATGTTCTCCGGCAACTGGTGGTTCGGGCGCGTGGCCAAGGAGGCCAAATTCGACTGGGATATCTTCCTGTGGCCCGGCGCCAAGATGACCCTCGGCTCGGGCGGCAACCTGTGGGTCGTCCCGAAGGGCTCGAAGAACAAGCAGCTGGCCTACGACTTCATCGACATCACGCTGAAGAAGAAGATCCAGAACATACTCGGCAACGCGGGCGGCGTCCCGGTCGCGGCCGACAGCTCGGCCATCACCGAGCCCAGGGCCAAGAAGCTCGTCGACGGCTTCAACACCCTCGCCCAGTCGAACGGCCTGGCGTACTACCCGGACTGGCCGGCCCCGGGCTTCTACGATCAGTGGGTCTCGCACACCCAGAAGCTCATGAACGGCGATTCGCCGCAGTCGGTGCTCAGCGGCCTCCAGAGGACATACGACAGCGGCCTGCCCAAGTGACGACGCGCAGCTTGACAGGGCGTGACCGGCTCGCCTACCTGCCTTACCTGATCCCCGGACTGCTGCTGTTCACCGGGGTCATCGGGGTGCCGTTCCTCATGAACATCGGGACCAGCTTCACCGAGTGGGCCGGCGTCGGCACCCCGACGTGGGTGGGGCTGGACAACTACCGGGAGCTGGCGACGGACGGCGAGTTCTGGGCGTCGTTCCGGCACAACGCGCTGGTCATCGTCGGGATGGCGATCCTCCCGACGATGATCGGGCTCGTGCTGGCCTCCGTCCTGACCGACCTGATCGACCGGCACTTCGGCCCGCGCACCGCCAGCGCCCTGCGCGCTTGCATCTACCTGCCGCAGGTCCTGCCGATCGTCATCGCGGGCATCGTGTGGAGCTGGCTGCTCGCCCCCGAGAACGGCGCGGTGAACGTCCTGCTCGACGCGATCGGGCTCGGCTCGCTCGCGCACGACTGGCTCGGCGATCCCGCCACCGCGCTGTGGAGCGTCATGGGGGTCATGGTCTGGATCCAGATCGGATTCCCTCTCGTGATCTTCATGTCCGGGCTGCAGCGCGTGGACCCCTCGCTGTACGAGGCGGCCGAGATCGACGGCGCCTCGTGGGCGCAGCGCTTCTGGCACATCACGATCCCGCAGATCAGGCCCGAGATCTTCGTGGTGCTGCTGTGGACGACGATCGCCGCGCTCAAGGCGTTCCCGCACATCTTCGTGCTCACCAGGGGCGGCCCGGGAGGCGCGACCAACGTGCCGTCCTACTACTCCTACGTCAATTTCTTCGAGAAGACCGCCGTCGGCTACGGCTCGGCGATCGCCACCGTGCTGACGCTGCTCGTCATCGCGCTCACCATCGTCTTCCTGCGGCTGCAGGGCCGTGAGCTGGGGGAGGAGCGGTGACCACGACGCTGGCCAAAAGCCCGGTGAGCGCACCCGCGCGGAACCGGCCGCGGCGGCGCCGCCGGGGTCCGTCGGCCTACGCGGTGCTGGTGGCGCTGGCCGCGCTGGCCGGGATCATGCTGATCCCCTTCGCCGTGGTGGTCTTCAACGCGCTGAAGACGCCGGATGAGTACACCGCCAACGGCCCGCTCGCCCCGCCGGAGGGATTTCATCTCGAGGGGATCAGGAGCTTCTGGGAGCGCGTCGGCTTCGGCCACGTCCTGTTCAACAGCCTGCTCATCAGCGGATCGGTGGCCGTGCTGGCGGTCCTTTTGTCGGTGCTGAACGCCTACGCGCTCGGCATCGGCCGGATCAAGGGCCGGATGTGGGTGCTGGTCCTGCTGCTGATGGCCAACACGCTGCCGCAAGAGTCGCTGGTCTACCCGCTGTACTACCTGGCCAACCAGCTCGGGCTCTACGACACCCGGGTCAGCGTCATCATCGTGTTCACCGTCATCCAGAGCGCGTTCGGCACCTACCTGCTGTCGTCGGTGATGTCGGCGTTCCCCCGGCCGCTGCTGGATGCGGCGCGGATAGACGGCGCGAGCCGGTGGCAGATCCTGTGGCGGGTGGTCGTGCCGGTCGTGCGGCCCACGCTGGCGGTGATGCTCGTCTTCTTCTTCATCTGGACCTGGAACGAGTTCCTGATCCCCCTCATCTTCCTCATCTCCAACGACAACCAGACGATCTCGGTCGCGCTCGGCGTGCTGCAGGGGCAGCGGCTGATGGACGCCACCATGTCCAGCGCCGCCGCGCTGCTCGGTCTGCTGCCGACCGTTGTCTTCTACCTCATCTTCCAGCGCACGCTGTCGCGCGGACTCACAGCAGGAGCGATCAAAGAATGAAGTTCACTGACGGTTATTGGGAGATGTGCAAGGGTGTGCACGCGGTCTACCCGATGGAGGTCCTCGACATCGACGCCGGGCCGGCGTCGTTCGTCGTGCACGCGCCCGTCCAGCGGATCCGGCACCGCGGCGACCTGCTCAAGGGACCGGTGGTGACCGTCACCTGCGCGTCCCCGATGCCGGACGTCATCGGCGTCACCATCACGCACTTCGCGGGCGAGCGGCCCCGCGGCCCGGCGTTCGAGCTGGCCACCGACCCGACCGGGGAAGTGACGGTGGACGAGGACGCGGCCACGCTGACCTCCGGCGCGCTGTCGGTGCGGGTCGGGCGCGGCGAGGCGTGGCGGCTGGACTTCCTGGCCGGGGGCCGCCGCCTCACCGGCAGCGCGCGGAAGGCGATGGCGATCATCGACACCGACGACGGCCGCCACTACGTGCGCGAGCAGCTCCACCTCGGCGTGGACCACTTCGTGTACGGCCTCGGCGAGCGGTTCGGGTCGCTGGTCAAGAACGGCCAGGTCGTGGACATCTGGAACAACGACGGCGGCACGTCCAGCGAGCACGCGTACAAGAACGCGCCGTTCTTCCTCACCAACGCGGGCTACGGCGTGTTCGTCGACCACCCCGGGCGCGTGTCGTTCGAGGTGGCCTCCGAGGCGGTGTCGCGGACGCAGTTCAGCGTCGAGGGCCAGTCGATGCGCTACTTCCTCATCTACGGGCCGACGCCGAGGGAGATCCTGCGCAAGTACACCGCGCTCACCGGGCGGCCCGCGCGGGTGCCGGACTGGTCGTACGGGCTGTGGCTGTCCACCTCGTTCATCACCAATTACGACGAGGCGACCGTCACCTCGTTCATCGACGGGATGGCCAAGCGGGGCCTGCCGCTCAGCGTGTTCCACTTCGACTGCTTCTGGATGCGCGAGTTCCGGTGGTGCGATTTCGAGTGGGACCCGCGCGTGTTCCCCGACCCGCCCGGGATGCTGCGCCGGCTCAGGGAGCGCGGCCTGCGCATCTGCGTCTGGATCAACCCCTACATCGGGCAGCGCTCGCCGCTGTTCGAGGAGGGCAGGGCGCGCGGCTACCTGCTGCGGCGCCCGAACGGCGACGTGTGGCAGTGGGACCTGTGGCAGCCGGGCATGGCCGTGGTCGACTTCACGAACCCCGAGGCCCGCGCGTGGTACGCCGCCAAGCTCGACGCGCTGCTCGACATGGGCGTGGACTGCTTCAAGACCGACTTCGGCGAGCGCATCCCCACCGACGTCGTCTACCACGACGGGTCGGACCCCGAACGCGCGCACAACTACTATACCCACCTCTACAATCAGACGGTGTTCGAGCTCTTGCGCAAGCGGCGCGGCGAGGGCGAGGCCGTCGTGTTCGCCCGCTCGGCCACGGCGGGCGGGCAGCAGTTCCCGGTGCACTGGGGCGGCGACTGCGAGTCGACGTTCGAGGGCATGGGGGAGAGCCTGCGGGGCGGCCTGTCGCTGGGCATGACGGGCTTCGGCTTCTGGAGCCACGACATCGGCGGGTTCGAGGGTACCCCCGACCCGGCGGTGTTCAAACGGTGGGTCGCGTTCGGGCTGCTGTCGTCGCACAGCCGGCTGCACGGAAGCGGCTCCTACCGGGTGCCGTGGCTGTTCGACGAGGAGTCGGTGGAGGTGCTGCGGCGCTTCACCCGGCTGAAGATGCGGCTGATGCCCTACCTGGCCGGGGCCGCGCGGCAGGCGTACGGGGAGGGCCTGCCGATGGTGCGCGCGATGGTCGTCGAGTTCCCGGACGACCCGGCCTGCACGCATCTGGAGCGGCAGTACATGCTGGGCGACGACCTGCTCGTGGCGCCTGTCTTCTCCGCCGACGGGGAGCTCTCCTACTATGTGCCGCGCGGCGTCTGGACTCACTACCTCACCGGGGAGCGCGTCGAGGGCGGCCGCTGGGTGCGCGAGCGCCACGGGTTCGACAGCGTGCCGCTGCTCGTCCGGCCGGGGGCGGTGATCCCCGAGGGCGCGGTGGAGGACCGTCCCGACTACGACCGCGCGGACGGCGTGACGCTGCGCGTGTACGAGCCGGCGGACGGCGCCCGCGTCACCACCGTGATCCCGGGCGCGGACGGGGACGCGGGCACGACGTTCACCACGTCCCGGAACGGCCCGGTGGTGCGGGTGGAGGCCGCGGGCGCCCGGGGGGCCTGGAACGTTCTCCTCGTCAACCGCCGCGTCGCGGCCGTTGAAGGCGGGGAGAGCGCGGGGCACCCGCGGGGAGCGCTGGTCAGGGCGGCCCGCGGCGAGCTGGTCATCACGCTGGAGGCAGAGGGCTCGACCACGGCATCCGGCCCCAGAGGAGACGACCGATGAAGGATTGATGGACGCGCCGCGGCGCGGGGCGCTCTCGCTCCAGAGCCGCTTTACACTCCCCACGAAGATGCGCGCCAGCGCGCCGAGCAGCGCTGTGGCCGCGAGGTCCGGACTCTGCACGACGGAGCGCCGGCCGCATGGCGTATCCTCGTCGCCGGTCGGCGATCGATCGCGTCGCAAAATGCTTGTATGCCTGACGTGGTCGACGCGGGAGCACGCCTCTCGATAGAGAGCGACATCACGCGCTGTACGATCCTGCTCGACGGCTGAGCGCAATGCGTTTTACCCTGGGCTCATGTCCACTTGGTCTAGACTCCGCCGGATCGCCGCCTCCGCTCCGCTCGTCCTCGCGCTGACGTTCCAACCCTCGGGTGCGAGCGCGGGTGACACGCTGCCGTTCCAGGATCCCGGTCTGCCGATCGAGGTCCGCGTCCGCGACCTCCTCGGCCGGCTCACGCTCGACGAGAAGATCTCGCTCCTTCATCAGTTCCAGCCTGCCATTCCGCAGCTCGGCATTCCGGACTTCAAGGCCGGCACCGAGGCGCTGCACGGAGTGGCCTGGTCGACCGATCGCGACAACAGCGGCGCCGTCGTGACGGCGACCGGCACGGTGTTCCCGCAGGCGATCGGCCTGGCGACGACCTGGAACCCGGATCTCATCGGGCAGGTCGGCGCGGCTGTCGGAGACGAAGTTCGCGGCTATCACGCGCTCGCCCCTCGCGTCTGGGGCCTGCAGGTGTGGGCGCCCGTGGTCAACCTCCTGCGCGACCCGCGCTGGGGGCGCAACGAGGAGGGCTACTCCGAGGACCCGCTCCTCTCCGGTGTGATCGCCACCGCATACGGGCGCGGCCTCGAAGGGGACGACCCGCTCTACCTGAAGACCGCGCCGGTCATCAAACACTATCTCGCCAACAACAACGAGATCGATCGTACCACCACGTCGTCGAACCTGCGCCCCCGCGTGAAGCACGAGTATGACGAGCTGGCCTTCAAGCTGCCCATCGCCGCCGACGCCGTGACCGGCGTCATGACATCCTACAACCTGGTCAACGGCAGGCCGGCCACCGTCAACCCGGATGTCGGCGAGGTTGTGCGGAGCTGGACGGAGAAGACGCTCTACAACGTGTCCGACGCCTGGGCCCCCAACAACTTGACCGGCTCGCAGCAGTACTTCGCCACGAGCGAGGAGGCCTACGCGGCCACGCTCCTGGCCGGAGTCGACAGCTTCACCGTCGACGACGCCAACAGCGCGCCCACCATCGAGATTCTCCAGTCGGCGCTCGAGCAAGGGCTCCTCACCGAGGAGGACATCGACGCCTCCGTCGAGCACGTCCTTTCCGTCCGCCTCCGGCTCGGCGATTTCGACCCGGACGGGGGCCCCTACGCCGGCATCGGGCCCGAGGTCATCGACAGCCCGGAGCACCGCCAGCTGGCCCGCCGAGCCGCTGACGAGGCCATGGTGCTGCTCGAGAACAGGCGTCGCCTCCTGCCGCTGGACCCGTCGGCCACGCGGCGGATCGCGGTCGTCGGGCCTCTCGCGGACACGCTCTATACGGACTGGTACTCCGGGGCGCTCCCGTACCGGGTCACGCCCCTGGACGGCATCCGCGAGCGGCTCAGCGGCGCCACTGTCCTCTCCAGCGAGGGCGTGGACCGGATCGTGCTGCGCGACGTCGCGAGCGGCCGCTACGTGACCGCCGGCGCGGACGAGGACGGGGACATCCTGCGCGTCAGCGCGGCCAGCGCGGGTCCCGCCGAGGAGTTCGACGTGTTCGACTGGGGGCAGGGCATCGTCACGTTGCGCAGCGCGGCCAACGGCAAGGTGGTCGACCGCTTCGACTTCGGCCCCAACTTCGCGAACCGCGCCGCCCAGCCGTACGGCTGGTTCGTCCAGCAGCAGTTCGTCCTCGAGCCGCAGAGCGACGGCACGCACGTCATCCGCTACGCCGGATACGAGAAGGCATTCGACTGGGCCGGACCCGAGGTCTACCTGACCATCGCCGAGGACGGCGCGCTCGCCCTGACCGCGACCGAGGCGGCCGACGCGGCTCACTTCGAGATCGACGTGGTCCGGAGCGGCGTCGACGAAGCCGTGCGCGCGGTGACAGGCGCCGACGCCGCCGTGGTCGTCGTTGGCAGCATGCCGTTCATCAACGGGCGGGAGGATCACGACCGCACGTCGATGGCACTGGCCGAGGGGCAGTCCGCCCTGGTACGGGCGGTGCTCGCCGCCAATCCGCGCACCATCCTTGTGATGGAGACCAGCTATCCGATGACCATCTCGTGGGAGAAGTTCCACGTCCCCGCCATCCTGTGGACCACCCACGCGGGCCAGGAAACCGGCCATGCCATCTCCGACGTCCTTTTCGGCGACCACAATCCTGCCGGGCGACTGACCCAGACCTGGTACCGCTCGGCGGACGACCTGCCGGATATCCTCGAGTACGACATCATCAAGGCCCGGCGGACCTATCTCTATTTCGACGGTGATCCGCTCTATCCGTTCGGGTACGGGCTGTCGTACTCGACCTTTGGGTACGACAACCTCCAGCAGGGCGCCCGGTCGGTCCAGGCCGGCGATCAGATCTCGGTGCGCGTCGACGTCACGAACACGAGCCCGCGGGCTGGCGACGAGGTCGTTCAGCTCTACAGCCGCCAGCCATCGTCGCGCGATCCGCAGCCCGCCAAGCAGCTGCGGGCGTTTCGGCGGATCCACCTCGCGCCGGGCGAGAAGCGGACGGTCGAGCTCGATTTCGCTGCCTCCGACCTCGCCCACTGGGACGTGACTCGGAGCCGCTGGGTCCTCGAGGCGGCTGGCGTCGAGCTGATGGTCGGCTCCTCCTCGGCCGACATCCGCCGACGCACGACCGTGCGCGTGCGCGGTGAGCGCATCCCGGCGCGCGACCTCGCCCGCGAGACGCGGGCGCGCGACTTCGACGACTACGCCGGCATCGAGCTGGTCGACGAGAGCACGGAGTGGGGCGATGCCGTGGGCGCCACCGCGGGCGATTGGCTCCGCTTCTCCGATGTGGAACTGGGCAGCGGTGCCAGCCACTTCAGCGGCGGGTTCGCCCGCGCCGAGGCGGGCGACGCGCTCGTCGAGATCCGGCTCGACGATCCGGTCCGCGGCAAGGTGGTTGGGACCGCCGTCGTGCCGAGCACGGGCGACGTGTACGCATACGCCACCGCGACCGCCGATCTCGACGGCGCTTACGGTCGACGCGACGTCTACCTCGTGTTCCGTGGAGCCGCCCGCCTGTCGACCTTCGCGATCGAATGAGGGGCGGTCCGCCCTTTACATTCTCGAATCGTTCTGCTCTTCCTTCCCCCCTGGCGTATCCTGTCATGCTGGCGTCACCCCTGTTGCCACCGCTTGGTGCGATGACGAGCGCCCGCACCACCGAGCCGGGCCTGTCGTCGAGCCGCCGGATCGCGTCAAAACGCGTGCTGCCGATCGGTCTTGACATTAAGTGAGATCCCGCCGACACCTGGAATCTCCACTTTGGTCACGTCGCACAGGTCACCCTGGGCGCCCGCTACGCCGAGAAGATGATTGGCGCCCTCGGGCTCTGAGCGCTTCCGTCCCGGGCCCGCCGCGCGCGTGTTGTTGCCGTAAAGTTCCAGCTCTCGCGGCCCCACGTCCACGTCCATGCCAGCGTCCTCCCTCGGGCTGGAGAATAGCCGCGGGTGGGTCGAATGGATTTGACACCTGACATGTGAGCGCTCACAATGCTTCGGAGCGGTATCCTTTTGCTTCGTTCTGGGTGGGTCGTCATGCGCACCGAGACCTTCGTCCTCCGATGGATCTCGGCACCGGTCCCGTTCGCGCGGCGGTGCGCGCCGCGGGCGGCGGCTCGGTGCGCCGCAGGTCGCCCGCCGTCGCACCGCGGCCCGCTCGACAACTTCGGCGACCAGAGCCTCGCAGGCCGGCTCGTCGACCCGATCATGGCCTGAGGGACCAGGGAATCCAGACGTTTCGAGCTCGAGCCGCTGCCTGTCGGCTCGCCGTTCCAGGAATCACCAACTTCAATCGCTCAACTTACGGAAATCCAACATGAGCAAGAACCGTTCTTCTCGATGGCTGTGCGGCACGACCTGGATCGCGCTCGGGGTCGCGACTCTCTTTGGGTGTGCCGATGGGGGCGGCGGCGGTGACGGTGGCGCGGGCGGCTCGGGGGGAGCGGGCAGCACCACCACCAGCGCCAGCACGACCAGCGCCAGCACGACCAGCGCCAGCACGACCAGCGCCAGCACGACCAGCGCCAGCACGACCAGCGCCAGCACCGGCGGATCGAACGAGGGCGGCGGCGGTTCGGACGCTTCGAGCAGCGCGTCCACCGGAACTGGCGGGTCCGAGCCCACGGGGAAGTTCGTCGGCAACATCACGACGCGCGGCGCCGTGCGCGACGGCTTCGCGAAGTACTGGAACCAGATCACGCCCGAGAACGAGGGCAAGTGGGGCTCCGTCGAGAGGTCCCGCGGGAACAAGGACTGGAGCGCGCTCGACCGGATCTACAAGTACGCGCAGGACAACAACATCATCTTCAAGCACCACGTCTTCGTGTGGGGCGCCCAGCAACCCGACTGGGTCGGGCGCCTCTC
Source organism: Sorangium sp. So ce1128 (assembly GCA_051717205.1). Lineage (GTDB taxonomy): Bacteria > Myxococcota_A > Polyangia > Polyangiales > Polyangiaceae > Sorangium. The sequence continues at coordinate 8,796,487 of CP181432.1, read as the reverse complement.
CGGGGCGGAGCAGCAGGCCGCCGTGAGAGACTGGATGAAGTCGTTCTGCGAGCGCTACCCCGAGACGAAGTACATCGACGTCGTCAACGAGCCGCCGCCCCACACCACGCCCTCGTACAAGAACGGCATCGGCGGAGACGGCGCCAGCGGCTGGGACTGGATCGTCAACTCCTTCAAGTGGGCTCGCGAGTTCTGCCCGGGGGCGGTCCTGATCCTCAACGACTACAACAACATCGAGTACCCGAACGACCACAACAACTTCATGAGGATCGCGAAGGCGGTGATCGACGCGGGCGCCCCGGTCGACGCCCTCGGCGCGCAGGCCCACGACGCGTACAAGATCAACACCAACACCGTCAAGGGCTACATCGACGGGCTCGCCTCGCTGGGCAAGCCCGTCTACATCACCGAGTACGACATCGGCATCGCGGACGATAACCAGCAGAAGAGGGTGATGGAGGAACAGTTCACGATGTACTGGAATCACCCCTCGGTCCAGGGCATCACCTTGTGGGGTTACATCGTCGGCACCACCTGGCGGGACAACACCGGCATCCAGCATCCGGACGACAGGATGCGGCCGGCCATGCAGTGGCTGATGGACTTTCTGGGTCGCGGTGATTGATGTCGCGGTGATCGATCTCGCGGTGATCGATCTCGCGGTGATCGATGTCGCGCCCAGGCGGTGATCCCGAGCGAGCTCCCTCCGCGAACGGAGCTCGCGCGCTTGCGGCTCGGACACCCGCTGCCGTGCTTGCTCCAGGCCTGCTTCGGCGTCCGTTTCGGAGACGCCGAGCCCCCGCTGCGGGGCCTGCCGGGGGCTGACAGGACATTCATGGGACGGCCCCTGGTCAGGGGCGTCGGGAAAGGAGCCGAGCTTGATGAACAGCCGAGGCAAGTGGAGCGCGCTCTTCGCCGTGTCGATCGCCGCCGTGAGCGCCGTGGCCTGTGAGGGGGACGACTCGCCCAGCCCGCCGGGCGAGGCCTCCGGATCAGGTGGGAGCGCGGTCAGCGGGAGCGCTTCGGCAGGCGGCGCGACGAGCGGCGGCGCGACGAGCGGTGTGGCGACGAGCGGTGTGGCGACGAGCGGTGTGGCGACGAGCAGCGGCAGCGGCGGCAGCGCGGCCTCGTCGGGCGCGATGGGCGGGGGCTCCAGCGCTGCCGGCGGAGAGGGCGGCGGCGGCGCGGGCGGCTCGAGCGGCGGGGTCGTTCCGAGCGAAGGCTGCGGGAAGGTGCCCACGCTCCAGGACAGGAGCACCGTCACCATCCGGAGCGGTGGCAAGGACCGCAAGTACATCCTGTGGCTTCCCGCCGGTTACGACAACAACCATCCTTACCGGTTGGTCCTCGCTTACCACTGGCTCACGGGCAGCGCGGAGCAGGTCGTGGATTGCACGAAGGAATCGATCCGGTGCTACACGACGCAAAGCCCGTTCTACGGGCTGTGGGACCTCGCCGAGAACAGCACCATCTTCATCGCGCCCGACGGGCTGAACGCTGGCTGGGGCAACGCGAACGGAGAGGATGTCACCTTCACCGACGACATTCTCGAGCAGGTCGAGGCCGACCTGTGCGTCGACAAGTCGCGGATCTTCGCGAACGGCTTCAGCTTCGGCGGCGGTATGACCAAGGCGCTCGGCTGTGCTCGACCTGACGTGCTCCGCGCCATCGCGGTGTACGGGGGCGCAGACTTCCTCGCCGGCTGCGACGGGGGGACGATGCCCCTCGCGTTCTACGGTGCCCATGGCGTGAGCGACGGGACCTGCCCGTACACGTCGGGCGAGCAGATTCGCGACAGGTTCGTCAAGAACAACGGCTGTACGGCGCAAGATCCGCCCGAGCCGGCCAGGGGCAGCGGCATGCACAGCTGCGTTTCGTACACTGGCTGCTCGAGCGGGCACCCGACGCGCTGGTGTGCGTTCGACGGGGATCACACCCCCTCGCCGAAGGACAACGGCCAGCCGACGACCTGGAATCCTCGCGAGGTGTGGGACTTCTTCACGCAGTTCTGAGCCGGCGCGGCGGGTAACACCGGCGGCGAGCCGAGCGGCTGCGGCTGCACGGTGCCCGGCCACCCTCGCACGGCCGCGGCGCTTCTCCTGCTCCTCGCAACGACGGCGCGCGGTGCGCCACGCCGGAGGGTCGCCGCGCTTGAGAGTTCGAACATCGTCTGCCGCCGATGCTTTCTTCTCCCGTGGAAGACAGTCACTGCCAGCTCGCCCGGCGGGCTGCCTTGGCGGCGAATCACCCCAATGAGAAGCGCCGGAGAGGCATGACCCGGACGATCTACGACATCTGGCAACACCTGACGAGGTTTCAGGAGAGCAGCAAGGATTCAAGAATGGTTACGATCACGACATCCCTCCAACGTAAGCTCCTCACGGGGGCATGGTTGCTCTGTGGCGTGACCGCGCTTCCGTCCGGCGCCCTGGCAGACAATCCCATCGTACAGACCGTTTATACCCCCGATCCTGCTCCCATGGTCTACAATGACACGGTATACCTCTATACCGGACACGACGAGGACAGCGCGACGGACTGGTTCGGGATGAACGAGTGGAGAGTGTACTCCTCCACGGATATGGTGAACTGGACGGATCACGGCTCACCGCTGAAATATAGTGATTTCAGCTGGGCGAAGGGAGACGCATGGGCAGGCCAGGCCATCCACAGGAACGGAAAGTTTTACTACTACGTTCCTGTGACGAGCCGCTCGCTCAACCGGCATACCATCGGCGTGGCCGTGTCGGACAGTCCTACCGGTCCCTTCGAAGACGCCCTGGGAAAGCCGTTGATCACGGCCAATTATTGCGGCGACATCGATCCGACGGTGTTCATCGACGACGACGGCCAGGCCTATCTGTACTGGGGAAACCCCAGCGTGTGCTACGTGAAGCTGAACGAAGACATGATCTCCTACCAGGGAGACGTCGTACGCGTGCCCATGACGGCGGCAAGCTTCGGGCAGCGTACCGGAAATGATGATGGTCGCCATACGACCAAGTACGAAGAAGGTCCGTGGCTCTACAAGCGCGATGGACTGTACTACCTGGTGTATGCGGCTGGCCCTATTTCCGAATATATCGCCTACTCCACGAGCGACAGCCCCACCGGCCCGTGGACGTACCGGGGGGTCATCATGCCCACAGAGGGCACCAGCTTCACCAATCACTCGGGCGTCATCGACTTCAAGGGGAACTCCTACTTCTTCTATCACAATGGCGCCTTGCCGGGCGGCGGAGGCTTTCACCGGTCTGCGGCCGTCGAGCAATTCACATTCAACGCCGATGGTACATTCCCGACGATCAGGATGACCGAGGCGGGCCCGCCTGGCGTCGGCAACCTGGATCCGTATGTCATGAGGGAGGCTGAAACCATCGCCTGGGAATCCGGTGTCGAGACCGAGGTATGCAGCGAAGGCGGAATGAATGTCACGTCGATCGAAAACGGCGACTACATCAAGGTGAAGGGCGTCGATTTTGGCACCGGCGCGGTGTCCTTCGACGCAAGGGTGGCCTCGGCGACCGGTGGCGGCAACATCGAGCTGCGCCTCGACAGCACGACCGGCACGCTGGTGGGAACCTGCATGGTTCAGGGGACCGGCGGCGCCCAGACCTGGGTTACCACGTCCTGTGCGGTCGACGGTGCGACAGGGATACACGATCTGTACCTGAAGTTCACCGGTGGAAACGGTCCCCTGTTCAATTTCAACTCGTGGAAATTCACTCCGCTCGACGCCCCGGATCCGGATCCGACCGGCGGCGGGGGCGCTCCGGACGTGGGTGAAGGGGGAGCGACGGGCAGCGGCGGCTCGGGCGGGGGTGGGAGCGTGAGCAGCTCAGCGACGACCGGCAGCGGAGCAACGGCGGGCAGCGGCACGGGCGGCGCTGGCGCCGCCCCCCCTGACGGCGCCAGCGACGACGAGGGCGGGTGCGCCTTCCGGGTCAACTCGGGGCCCAGCTCCCCCGCCGGTGCGCTCGCCGCCTTGATCGCGCTGGGCGCGGTCGCCGCGCGGCGGCGCCGTGCCCGAGAAGCCGGGCGGAGCGGGGCCGCCGCGAACTGACGCTCTGGTGCAATGACCGCGGCGCCCTCGGGAATCTGCCCCCGAGGCGCCGCGGAAAGCTGCCCCGGCGTCGAGGCCCTGGCACGACGAGCCGACGATGAACTATCGTACGGTCGCTGCCCATGTTAACATTCACATCGGAGGTTCCACCATGTTCACGAGATTCCGCGCAGGTCTGATGCTCGCCGCTGCCTCGCTGGCGCTCGCGGTGAGCTCGACCGCGGTCGCGAAGCCTTACAAGGGAGCAGAGGTTTACTCGGCCCAGAGCCATCTTCATGGTCGCATGGAGATGCGCATGCGCATGGCGCGCGGGAGCGGCATCCTGTCGACCTTCTTCACCTACAAGAACGGCTCCGAGGTGTCCGGTGCATTCTGGGAGGAGATCGATATCGAGGTCTTCGGGAAGGACAACGCCCGGAGCTGGCAGTCCAACATCATCACCGGGATGGGCACGAAGGTGACGTCGGAGCAGGTGCACACGGCGGACGTCTCCCTCGCGGACGGCTATCACACCTACGCGCTGGAGTGGACGCCGGACTACGTCGCCTGGAGCGTCGACGGGCGAGAGATCAGGAGGTCGACGGGTGAGCAGGTGGCCACCCTGAGGAACCCCCAGTCCCTGCGCATGAACACGTGGTCCTCCGATGTCACCGAGTGGGTCGGACCGTTCGACGATTCCGTCCTTCCGCAGCACCAGTTCATCAACTGGATCAAGTACTATCGCTATAGCAACGGAGGTTTCGAGCTCGAGTGGCAGGACGAGTTCGACTCCCTGGACGGCGCGCGGTGGAGCAAAGCGGACTGGACGTTCGACGGGAACCGCGTCGACTTCGACCCGCAGAACGTGACGGTGAAGGACGGCACGCTGGTGCTGTCGCTGACACGGGAGGGGCAGACCGGATTCACCGGAGATGTGCCCCGCGATGAGGACACCGGGCCAGGCACCGGCGCGGGTGCGGGCGGGGCGGGGGCGGCGACCTCCTCCTCCGGGGGCGGCGTGGGCGGGGAGGGGACGTCGGCCACCTCCTCCGGGAGCGGCGTGGGCGGGGCGGGGACGGCGACCTCCTCCTCCGGGGGCGGCGTGGGCGGGGCGGGGACGGCGACCTCCTCCTCCGGGAGCGGCGGCGCACCCGGCGAGGGAGGTGGGAGCAGCGGAACAATTCCGGACGAGGGGTCCTCCGACGGAGGCTGCGGGTTCGTCGCCGCCGGAGCCAACGCCACGGCGAGCTCGTGGGCCGCGGCGCTCGCCGTGGGGCTCTCCGCCCTGGCGAGGCGACGGCGCCGGACCCGTCGCTGACCTTGCAGGATGCTCGCAGGCGCCGCGGGGCGGGGGGCGTTCTCGCCGTCGCGGCCGTGACGACGCCGGGCGCTGCGGGCGCCGCTAGATCTTCTCCCAGCGCTCGCTCTCGGCGGAACGGAAGAGCGCGTCGATGACCTGCATGTTGCCGACCGCGACCTCGATCGGGTTCTCGACGGGGCCTCCCGTGCGGATGGCGCGCGAGAACGCCTCGCTCTGGAGGTGGTACTGGTCGACGACGGCAAATGAGGTGACCTTGGCCGAGCTGCAGTTCAGCGTCGAGCCGTCATCGAGGAAGAGCTTGCACGGCTGGTCGGCGGGGGCGTTGAACGGGATCTCGATCTCGATGCGGCCCTTGGTACCGAGCGCGCTCACGCGCTGGTAGGCCACGGCCTGCGTGCTGCACGTGAACGTCAGGTGCGCGCCGCCGTAGTCGAGCAGGCCCGAGGTCAAGCGATCGGTGCCGAACTCGGGATCGCGCTCGACGAGCGCCATCGCCCGCACGGGCTCGCGTCCGAACAGGAAGCGCGACGTGTTCACCGCGTAGCAGCCGATGTCGTAGAGCGCGCCGCCCCCGACTTCCTTCCTGTTGCGGATGTTGGCGGCGTCGCGGTTGAAATACGAGAACGCCGTGTGGACGCTGACCAGGTGGCCGATCTGGCCGCTTCGCACCCAGTCTCTGGCCTGCTGCCACTGCGGGTGGTAGCGGATCATGAACGCTTCGGCGATCCGCTTGCCCGTCTCGTGCTGGACGTCGACCAGCGCCGCGGCGTCGTTGGCGCTGAGCGCGATCGGCTTTTCGCACAGGACGTGCTTGCCGGCGCGGGCCGCGCGCGCCGTCCACTTCACGTGCAGGTGGTTGGGCAGCGGGTTGTAGATGGCCTCGATCTCCGGATCGTCGAGCAGCTCATCGTAGCTGCCGTACGCCTTCGGAATCCCGAGCGACTGCGCGGCGGCGCGCGCCTTGCCGATGTCGCGCGATGCCAGCGCGGCGAGCTGGGTCAGGGGCCCCCGCCTCATGCCGGGCAGGCTGACCTTCAACGCGAAGTTGCTCGCCCCGAGGACGCCCCAGCGCACGGGGGTGAGGTGTTCGCTTGACTTCGGACCTTGGGCAGATGTGGACACGGGCACCTCGCAGCGCGCGGCGCTGGTGGCCGACGGCGCGTATGTGAACGCTCGACGTGAATCGACCCGACGGGTAGGGCCAGGGCTGGAAGGAGAGCGCGCGCCCTGCGCGAGGAGCGGAGAGGGCGAGAGCAGGGCGCGGCGCCTCAGAAGGTGGCGTCACGGTGCTTCGCCTTGTACTCCGCCTTGTACAGATCGTGGCAGGCCTTGCAGCTCGCCTTGGCGCCGTCGATATCGCCCTTCCTGGCCTTCTCCGCGCCTTCCTTCGAGATCGCGACCCACTTCGGCATCCCGGGCGGCGACTTCGACGCCACGTAGTCCAGCGCCGACGCGATCTTCGCGCCGTCGCCGCTCGTGGTCGCCGACTGCATCACCGTCTTCATCCAGCCCTGCATCGGACAGGCTTTCTGTCCTTTTGCGCCGCAGCCGAAATCCTTCCCCTCGGCAACCGATGCGGGGACGTCCGCCGTCCCGTCCGCGGCCCATGCTGCGCCCGCAAAGCCGCCCGCAAAGCCGCCCGAAAAGCCAATGCCGACGCTCATCATCGCGGCCCCCATCAGCTTCATGCTCATCGACATCCGACGTCTCCTGATCGGGCAAAGGGCAAGCTCAGCCATCCCATCGCAACCCTGCAAATGTGAACGTTCACATTGCGCACGTCAATTCAAATCGACCGATGCCGGGGCGCGCTCTTGGCCGGAGCACGCGCCCGAGTCGCCGCGCACAAGAGGCGATACCCAGGGCGCCGGCCGCCTGCGGCATCGAGCGCCAGCCGTCGGTGCGCTGGTCGGCATCGAGCGCATCGGGCTGGCGATCACCGCGGTCCGGCGTCCGCCCCCCGTGACGCGGCGCTCCGGAGGAGTCCGCCAGCTTTGTCCTCCCCTCGGGCTCGAGGATCCCCGTCGGGCCGGTCGATTAGGTTTGACGCAAGAGATGTGATCGTTCACATTCCGCAAGGGGCACCCTTTGGCTTTGCCCTGGGTGGGTCGTCTTGCGTGCCGAGGCCTTCGTCGTCTGGCCGGTTTCGGCACAAGTTCCGTTCGTTCGTTCGGTCGTCGCGAAAGCGATTGCCGATAAGGGTGCTGGGCATTCTGCCAGCGGTGATCCACCGGGGACCACGGTCAGGTTCTCTACGTTCCGTCACGCCGGGCGAGATGGGTTTCGCGGCGCGAACCGTTGCTCCGAGGCATGGTCGCCAGGTGCGGGTCCGTGCGTCGCTCCCGCCCTTGTCTTATCGGAGAGCAAGATGAAGAAGCCGTCCTGGCACGAGCTCCGTTCCTCAAGAGAAGTCGCCGCCGTTTGTGCGCTCGCTTTCGCGGCCGCGTGCACGGGCACGCTGGGTGATTCGGCGGATGACGCGGGGGGATCCTCCGCTGGAAACGGTGGATCGTGGACGGGCTCGGACCCTCCGCCGTTCCAACCCGCGGCCGGGATGCTGCGTCGTCTGACGAGAACGCAATTCCGCAACGCACTGCGCGACGTGTTCGGCGTGGAGGTCAATATCAATGAGCTCGACGACGACAGCTGGAACGGAAACTTTGCGGTCATCGGCGCCGCGACGGTCGTCACCTCGGAGCGAGGCGTCGAGCAGTACCACACGGCCATCGAGAACGCCGTGGACGCGGTGTTTGCGAATTCCGCGAAGCGGGACCAGTTCATCGGTTGCACGCCCAGCGGCGCGGAAGACGACGCTTGCGTACGCGGCTTCATCCAGGCGCTGGGGCTTCGAGCGTGGCGCCGCCCGCTCGAGACGGCAGAGGTCGACAGGCTCGCGGCGGTCGCCAACAAGGCCGCGACCGAGCTCGGCAGCGCCGTCGAGGGTGCCCGCTGGGCGACGGTGGCTCTCTTCTCGTCGCCGAACTTTCTGTATCGCCCGGAGCTCGGAGCTCCGAGCGCCGATGGGTCGCTTCGCTTGATGGGCTACGAGATGGCGTCCCGGCTCGCGTTTCTCGTGTGGAACAGCCTGCCGGACAAGACGCTGCTCGACGAGGCCGCGAGCGGGATGCTCGACACGGCGGAGGGTATTCGCGCCGCGGCGACGCGGATGCTCGACGCGCCCGCCGGACGCGAGGCCGTCGGCGCCTTCGCCGAGGAGTACATGCGGCTCGATCGGATCGGCACGCAGGCAAAAGACTCGGAGCTGTTCCCGGAGTACGACGCCGCGCTGCGAGCGGCGATGGTTCGCGACATGCGAGGCACCTGGGAGGTCCTCGCTTTCGATGATCAAGCGAGCGCGCTCGACCTGTTCTCGACCACGAAGGTCGTCGTCAACACGGAGCTCGCCCAGGTCTACGGCCTCGACACGGCCGGCCTGAGCTCGAGCACCTTCGAGGTTCGCTCGTTGCCTGCGGACGGCCCGCGCGTCGGGATCCTCGGCAAGGCCGGCTTCCTCTCGCAGTTCGCCAACCAGAAAGAGGGGTCGCCCACGTTGCGCGGCAAGTTCATGCGTGAAGCCCTCATGTGCACGACCGTCCAGCCGCCCCCCGGCGACGTACCTCTCGAGCTCCCGGAGCCGCCTGCGGACAGGCCCCTCACGAAACGTCAGCGGCTCGAGAACCATCGGACCGCCCCTCGCTGCGCCGGCTGCCATGCGCTCATGGACCCGCTCGGCCTGCCGCTCGAGACGTTCGACGCGATCGGCCGTCACCGCACGACCGACCACGGCCTCCCGATCGACCCCAGCGGCGACTTCAGCGGGGAGCCGGTCGCCGACGCGCGCGAGCTCGGCATGACCGTCAGCGAGAGCGACGAGGTCGCTCGATGCCTCGTCCGCAAGTACTACTCGTATGCAGCAGGCCACGAGGAGCGACCCGTGGACGGCAGCGTGCTGAACACGCTGGCCGCTTCGTTCGAGGAGTCGGGGTTCAATCTGCGCGAGCTGGTCCTCGACGTCGTGACGAACGAAGCCTTTGCGTCCGTCGCCCCCCAACCCTGAACGCACGGGACCCACCATGACCATCAAAGCTTTGGGCCGACGAACCGTACTCCGGGGCATGCTGGCGACGGGCGCCGCCGTCACCATCCCGCTCCCGCTGCTGGAGATCATGCTGAACGAGAGCGGCACCGCGCTCGCCCAGCCGAAGACGCCGGTTTCGCCGCTCTATGTCACGTGGTTCTTCGGGAACGGCACGCTGCCCGGTCGCTGGAAGCCGGCGCGCGCGGGCTCCGGCTCGGCCTGGGAGCTCAGTCCCCAGCTCCAGCCGCTCATGGAGAACAAGTCTCATCTCACGGTGATCAGCGGCCTCGAGAACAAGCTCGTTGCATCCGGCGCCGAGCACCCCACGGGGTCGGCGGGGGCCACGACCGGCGCGCCGCTCAGCGGGAACGCCGTGCGGGCCCCATCCATCGACCAGGTCGTCGCGAACCTCAACTCCGAGGGGGTGCCGTACCGCTCTCTCGAGGTGGGCGTGACGCCGGCGACGCCGAACGGCTCTCCGGACTCGCTGCATACGGTCTCGCACAAGGGACCGAACTCGCGCAACAACCCGGAGTTCGATCCGAGGGCCGTGTTCAATCGGTTGTTCATGGGCGGCGCGCCCGCGCCCAACGACGAGGAAGCGGACCAGGCCGCGAAGCTCGTGAACGTCCGGAAGAGCGTGCTCGATGCGATCCTGCAAGACGGCGCGAGCCTGGAGCAGCGGCTCGGGGCGGCCGACAGGCAACGCGTGGAGCAGCACCTCGAGTCGATCCGCGCCATCGAGCGGCGCCTCGAGACGATGACCCCCGGCGGCGGTTCGCCGCCCGCATGCAGCAGCCCGACGGCCCCCACCGCCGGCAAGGACTTGCAGAGCGAAGCGCCCCCGCAGGTGAACACCGCCATGGTCGAGCTCTCGGCGCTCGCGCTCGCCTGCGAGAGGACCCGCGTGCTCTCGTTCATGTTCTCGCTGCCCGCCGCGCACGTCTACTACCGGCACCTCGCGCAGGATATGAACGACGACTTTCACGACACCATCTGTCACGGGGATGCCGGAGATCAATCGGATCAGCCTCGCGTCGACAAGGGCGTGATCTACACGATGCGCTGCCTGAACGAGTTCTTGACGAAGCTCAAGAGCACGCCGCACGGCAGCTCGAACTTGCTCGACAACACGCTGGTGTTCGTCACGTCCGACACCGCCTGGGGCAAGATCCACACGAAGGCGGAATGGCCGGTGCTCCTCGCGGGGAAGGCCGGAGGACGGCTGCGCGGCAACGAGCATCACAACTTCCCCGGCGATAACCTGAGCAAAGCGCTCCTGACGGTCGCCCAGGTGATGGGCTCGACCGCGACGGAGATCGGCCTCGACGCGGGGCGGGTCACGTCACCGCTCGCGGGCATCCAGGTCTGAGCACGGCATCGCGGAGTCTGGAAGAGGTGCTCCGTGGGCGCTCGCCCACGTGCCCGAGCCGCCCCATCCGCCATCGCGCCGCGCGACCCCGCGTGGTCGGCGGCCTACCGCCTCGCCGGCCCGTCATGCTTGTGTGCATCGCTGGCGTCGCCGCGGTCGCGCACCGTAAGCGCCCGACGCCGCGTCGCCGAGGCGCTGAAGACGCTGTAGCCAGGTCGCTCAGCGCGCCGCGTACTTCATGACGAACGAGGGGTACCGATCGCCGACGATCGCGCCCGGCGCGAACGCAGCGTCGAGCTGCGCGAGCTCGTCCGGGGAGACGCGCACGTCGAGCGCCAAGAGGTTCTCGTCGAGTCGCGCGCGCCGGCTGATGCCGACGAGCGGCACGATGTCGTCGCCGCGTGCGCGCAGCCACGCGATGGCCAGCTGGGCCGGCGTGCAGCGCTTCCGGGCGGCCATGTCGACGAGCGGGCGAGCGGTGCGGACATTCTGCTCCAGTGCGTGTCCTTACCATCCGCGGCGCCACGAAGTGCGCGCCAGGGCTCGGCGCCGTCGCGCCGCTGAGCAGCCCATCGGCGAGCACGCGGTAGGCGACGATGCCGATCCCGAGCTCGCGCGCGGTCGGCAAGATCTCTGCTTCGATGAAGCGGCACGCGAGCGAGTACTCGATCTCGAGCGCGGTGATGTGGTGCACGGCGTGCGCGCGGCGCAGGAGCTCTACGCCGACCTCGGACACGCCGACGTGACGGACTTTGCCCTCGCGCACGAGGTCGGCGATGGCGCCGATCGTCTCCTCGAAGGGCACGTCGGGATCGGGTCGCCCGGGCTGGTAGAGGTCGATCTCGTCGACGCCGAGGCGCTGGAGCGAGTAGGCCGCGAACGTCTTCACCGTGGCCGGGCGGCCGTCCATCCCGAGGAACTTCCCGCCCGGGGTACGCAGCATGCCGAACTTCACGCTCACGAAGGCACGGTCGCGCCGGCCTTCGATGGCGCGTCCGATGAGCGCCTCGTTGTGCCCCATGCCGTAGAAGTCGGCGGTGTTGAGGAGGTTCATCCCGGCGTCGAGCGCCGCTTGGATCGTGGCGATGCTCTCGGCGTCGCTGTCGGCGCCGTGGCTGGGCGACATCCCGCCGCAGCCGAGGCCCAGCGCGCCGACGAGCGGGCCATTCTTGCCGAGATGCGTGCGCAGTATCATGGGCATCGTTCGACCCCTCAATGTTAGAGTGAATGCTCTATCAATGAATCGCTCATGCGCACTGTCAACCCCGACCAGCACGAGAAGAAGCGTCGCGAGCTCCTCCGCGCCGCCCAGCGCCGCTTCGCCGCCGAGGGCGTGCAGGCCTCCATCGCGAGCATCTGCGCCGAGGCGGGCGTCAGCCCTGGGCACCTCTACCACTACTTCCCGAGCAAGGAGGCCATCCTCGAGGGCCTCTTCCAGCTCGTGCTCGACGAAGCGGCCACGCACCTGTCGGGTGACGTGCAGGACGCGCGCGACCTCCCCGCGCTCGTGGCCGACCTCTACAGCGGCAAGGGGCCGTCCCTCCTCTTCGACCTGCTCGCCGAGTCGCAGCGCAACGCCGCGATCGCGGATCGGCTCCGGTGCCACAGCGCCGAGATGAAGCAGCTCCTCGCGAGCGCGATCGCGCGCGGACAGGCCGCCGGCCTCGTCGACGACACGTTGCCGGCGGCGGCCCTCGCGACCATGCTGCTCGCCGTGCTGGACGGCAGCAAGGCGATCCGGCTACGCGATCCAGCCGTCGACCGCGGCCACGCGCGCGAGATGCTGCTCGCGCTCGTGTCGCGCGTGCTCAGCACGTCCGGTGGTCGGCCGGGTGCAGGCGTGGGGCGGCAACGAGCATGAGATCCGCCCAGACGACCACCACGTCGGCATCGCTGCGGCCTTCAGCCCGCGCGGTCGACTTCACCACGCAAGCTCGGATCGACATGCTCACGCGCACCGGCGGAGCTGCTGCCTGAGGTAAGGCCTGATCGCCGAGGGAGGGCAGAAGCCCTGCCCCGCGAACCTCGACGACCGTCCCGGCGTCGGTGTGCTGTTGACGGCGGGCCGCCGGATGGAGAAGCTCGCACCATGAGTAGCGCCCTGATCGTCGGTGACCTCCAGGTCGGGATTCTCGACAACTACCCGTTCACGAAGGCCGTGGTGCCGCCGGTGACCGAGCTGCTGCCGCGAGCCCGGGCAGCCGGGGTGCTGGTCGTGTTCGTGCGTACCGCGTTTCGGGCCAACGGCGCGGATTTGGCGGGTGAGGTCTTCGCGGCCTTCCACCGGGCCGGTGACCTGTTCCACGAGGGTTCGCCGGGTACGGAGGTCGCGCTGGAGGTCACCGCGGACGACGTCGTCGTGCTCAAGCGGCGCACGAGCGCGTTCGCAGGAACGGATCTCGATCTGGTGCTCCGCGCCCGCGGCGTGGACTCGCTCGCGCTCACTGGTGTCGCGACGAGCGCCATGGTCGCGGCCACGCTGTACGACGCGTCGGACCGGGGCTACGGGCTGACCGTGCTCCGCGACGGGTGCGCCGACCAGGACCCGGCGGTGCACGAGCTCCTCGTCAACACCGTCTTTCCCAGCAGGGGAGCGGAAATCGTTACGTGCGCGGAGTGGCCAGCTCGTGGTGCGCGTACGGCTCCCCGTTGAACCGCTCGACCTCGCGGTAGCCCGCGGCGCGGTACAGCCCGATCGCCTCGCTCAGCACGCGGCTGGTTTCCAGCCGTGCGATCCGGGCTCCGCCCGCGGCGCGCGGCAGCGGGCCGCGGCCGAGGACCAGGAGCGGCGCGAGGCGCTGATCCGCCTCTTCCGCGAGCACCGGGGGAACATCAGCGCGGTGACTAGCGAACCGCCTGCAACAGGCCGAGGCGATACGGGAGCTGCGAGTATTCGCCGCCCGAGCTCGGATTGCGTCCTTGATACAGAAACTGCAGATTGCAGGTGTCGATCGTCGCAGTTTCGTCGTTGCCATCGCGCAACAGCTCGCCATGGCTGACGTCGTCGCTCCAGTCAGCCACGCCTGACGCGTAGGTGACGTTGTTTTGACCTGCGAACGGCGCGTTCCAGGTATGCGCGAGCGGGGTCCACGCGCCATCGAGGCGATCCGCGGTGAACGAGCGATAGAACCTCGCGCCCGTCGGGCCGATGGCCTCGATCACGGTCAAGTACTTGTCCATGCCTTTGATCTTGTACGTGGAGCTCCCCTCGAACAGATTGTTACGATTCGAGTCCTGAAGGGCGATCGAGACCGGGCCAAACCCGCTCGGGAAATTCTGCACGGTGGTCTGGCTGCGGTACATCCGACCGTCGTCGCCCGTGAAGAAGAGATAACAGTTGGCGCTGTCGCAGATCACCCAGTAGTCGATGGGCAGGCTGGGCATGCCAGCGGGCGTGGACGCGAAGAAGTTCTGGGGTCTGGTCCAGGTTTCCGGGCGACTCGGGTCGCTGGTCGTGGAGAACTGCGGCGGCTGCGATTGATAGATGAGGTACCACTTGTTCTGAGGCCTGAAGAAGAACATCTGCGGCGCGCACCGATAGCCGCTGAAGCCAGGCGTGCGATCCATGTAGTATTGCGGTGCGGACGCGGCTTGAGACCAATCGGCGAAGTTCAGGTAAGTCATCTGCCAGTTCCCGGCGGTGTTCGCCGTGGTGGCGTAGATGTGCCATCGATCGTTGAAGAAGGAGACCGTCGGATCTTTGATGGACACGATGTTGTGAGTCGCGTCGGACTTCGGGCTCACCAGCACGCCGCTCGACTGCCAACGGAAGCTGGTGGGCAAGCCGCAACCCCCGCCGCTCCCGCCGCTCCCGCCGCTCCCGCCGCTCCCGCCGCTCCCGCCGGTCCCGCCGGTCCCGCCGCTCCCGCCGCTCCCGCCGGTTCCCGAGCTGACGGGCGTGATCCGGAATTGCTGATTGGTCCCGCCGTTCGACGCCCATTGAACCAGGGCGGTGCCGTCCGCGGTGCCGCGGGCGTAGACGTCCAGAGACTTGCCGCTGTTGCGTGCGGTGAGGCGCACGGCGCCGCCGGTGACGTCCGTGAACGACCACTGCTGGTTTTCCCCAGTCCAGCAGGAGTATTGCTGGATGGCGGCGCCGTCGCTGGTGGAGGCGCCCGCGACGTCCATGCAACGGTTGCTGTTGACGTTGCGGATGCGATAGTAGCCGCCGCCTGCCGATTCCATGCGGAACTGTTGCCGCGTCGAGCCGTTGCAGCTGGCGATCTGCATGGCCGCTGCGTCAGCGGTGCTGCCTCCAGCCACCTCGACGCATTTTCCACTCTGGACGCCGACGATCGTGTAGGTCGCCGCGGTATCGATGGTTACACTTTCAGCCAGTTCGTCGAACTCGTAGCCGTCTTCATCGAGCTGCTCGGCGGCGCCGCACGCAGCCGTGGCGGCGAGCGTCGTGACCAGCCACCATCGTCCAAATCGGATTCTCATCATTATCCCCTCTGTTCAAAGGCATGCGAAGCGGGAAGCAAGAGGCAATTGAAGGCGCCCGGGATCAACTGCGCAAACTCTGGCCTACGGATAGGCTCCGTCGGCCTGCGACCAGGCGGACGAGTCTGCGCAGCGATCTCCGGGCGCGCGGCTCTCAGCGAATCGCGCGTCAGCGCGCTCAGCGTCAGCGCCCCAGGTAGTTCATCAGCCAGGACATGGCGGGCCGCATCTGGCCGCTGCTGCTCATGAGCCCTGAGTTGGACAGCCACGTCTGGCCGCTGATGTACCCCCACAGCGTGATGCCTCTCACGCTCGGATGGTCGTAGAACATGGGGAACTGGCTCTGCATCACGTTGAGCTGCTGCGTGTCGTTCGCCAGGTCGATATCGTACTCGGTGATATAAACCGGTAGACCGGTGCCGGCGAGCCGGTCGAGGAAGCCTTTCACCGTGCTGGTCGGCATCGAGAACGCGGCGTGGGCCTGAGCTCCGATGCCATCGATGGGAGCCCCTGCCGCCCGGATCCGATTGACGATGTTGATCGTGTTCTGATTGTCACCGCTGTACTCGATGTTGTTGTAGTCGTTGAGCAGCAGCTTGGCGTTCGGGCAGTACTGCCGCGCCCACTTGAACGCTTGCACGATCCAGTCGTAACCGCTCGAGCCAGCGCCGCCGAGGGCGTTCATGTACGCCGGGGTGGTGTGCGGCGGCGGCTCGTTCACGACGTCGATGATGGCGACGTCCGGGTAGCGCTGGCAGAACGCCTGGATCCACTCTTCTACCTCCGCGCGTTGCTCGCTCTGCGACAGACCGCCAATCCAGCCCGGCTGCTGGGCACCCCAGATCAGGGTGTGGCCCTTGTAGGGAATGCCGTTCTCGCGAGCGTAGTTCCGGACTCGGTCCATGCCGGCCCAGTTCATGACGTCCCGCGTGGGCTCGACGGAGCCCCACTTGCCCTCGTTCTCTGGGCTGATCTGGTTCCAGTATCGGGCCAGATCCGCTCGCACCGTCCCGCCGGTGGTGATGTTACCGACGAACTTGCCGCCGGTGCCGCCGCCGGTGCCGCCGCCGCCGCCGGTGCCGCCGCCGCCGCCGGTGCCGCCGCCGCCGGTGCCGCCGGTTCCCGAGCCCACGGGCGTGAGTCGGAATTGCTGATTGGTCCCGCCGTTCGACGCCCATTGAACCAGGGCGGTGCCGTCCGCGGTGCCGCGGGCGTAGACGTCCACAGACTTGCCGCTGTTGCGTGCGGTGAGGCGCACGGCGCCGCCGGTGACGTCCGTGAACGACCACTGCTGGTTTTCCCCAGTCCAGCAGGAGTATTGCTGGATGGCGGCGCCGTCGCTGGTGGAGGCGCCCGCGACGTCCATGCAACGGTTGCTGTTGACGTTGCGGATGCGATAGTAGCCGCCGCCTGCCGATTCCATGCGGAACTGTTGCCGCGTCGAGCCGTTGCAGCTGGCGATCTGCATGGCCGCTGCGTCAGCGGTGCTGCCGCCAGCCACGTCGACGCACTTCCCGCTCTGGACGCCGACGATCGTGTAGGTCGCCGCGGTATCGATGGTGACGCCTTCGGCCGATTCGTCGAACTCGTAGCCGTCTTCATCGAACTGCTCGGCGGAGATACACGCGCTGAGCGCGAGCGTCGTCAGCAGGGGCCATCGTCCAAATCGCATTCTCATAAGTTTCTCCTGTAGCCAAGCGGGCATATCGCAGGCCATGGCGTGAAAGCGGCCCCCCCGACGCATGGATAAGTTATTGATAAAGCGTCGCTTTCCCATGGGGCCGGATCACTTGAAAGATGTTCTGTCAACCCAGGGCAGCTCCCGAAGTTGGGGCTTGACGTCTCCGAAGCGTTCCTCGCGCCCAGCGCTGCTGAGGCGCGACCGCAACGTTGGCGGGCTCACCGTTGCTCGCGGCCGTTACGACCGAGCGAGCGCAACCGGTGCCGAGATCGAGCAGCTGACGAGGGTCTCGGTGCGCATGACCGCCCTTCCGAGACGAAGCAAAAGGATACCAACGAGGCTCAATGTGAACGCTCACGTGTCCAATGTCAACCCCTGAGGCTGTTGAGCGAAGGCGGCCCGTTCGATCCATAGATACGTTGTTGGTACGGCCTCGCTTTTCCAGGGAGGCCGGATCGCAGGGAGAAATGTTCCATGAACCCAGGGCAGGTTTCGCAGCTAGGACTTGACGTCTCGGAAGCGTTTGAACTGGCCTCTCTCCGCTCCACATTGGACTTCCTTTTCCCACATTGGACTTCCTTCTCCCGCTGCAAGCGCGAGCTGCACCGCGCGCTCTGGTGGGGGACGGCCGCGCTGTCCGCGGCTGTGCTCGGCACCGGGCTCTACGCCGGCGGGGCCGGGGTGACCGGGACCCCGGGCCTCCCCGCCGACGCGCGCGCAGCGCCGCTGGCTCTGCAGTCCCTCTCACACCCCCGTCACCGGCGCCTTCGCCGACAGGCTCTCCCGCGATCGCGCGCCCGCTGCAGTCATGGCTGCGAGGTGTCACCCCTCGCCACACCTGACACCTGCCACACCCGGTCGGTGTGGCAGGGATCCGGGCGTCGCGTGACAGGCGCGCGCGTTCCGGGGAAAGCACCACTCGGAGCGAGGGCCGGGAGAAAGAGCGCCCTTCGTGAATCCCGGGTGAAGCCCGCGCCCCCTCGCAGGCCGATATCGCCTCTGGCCCCAACCTTGCTCATACGCTCAAGGCGAAGGCGAAGGCGAACGACTCGCACGACGCGCTGACGAGCCCACGGTCTCGCGGATAGGCCCGCGGACGTGCCGCGAGCGTCGCACAGCGGGGTCGTGCCGCGCGCTGGCCGGACACGCAGGCAGACGTCCGCACATGACCCATGAATGACCGAGGAGAATGACAATGATCATCCATTCAATGCTTCGTGATCTCTCGATGATTCGCCCCGCCTGCCGCGCCGCGGCCCTCGCCATCGGGCTCTGTATCGTGGGCGGCTGCGCCGTGGAGCAGGATCCCGGAGCGGAAGCGGTCGAGGAAGGCCTCGCCCCGATCACGAGCCTGCACCTCTCCACGCGCACGCAGACGCCATCGTGGGCTCGATCCAGATCACGGTCTCCTACAAGAACATGTGGGGCAACTGGATCGTGGTGTTCGATCAGACCGTCTCCTCGGCCGGGAGCGTGACCACGTACGACACAGACAACAACGACAGATACAAGGTCACCATCTCCAGTGTGTCCGCCGGCGACGTCTACCACCTCGCCATCCACGGCGATCGGTAGACCTTGATCGGTCGATCAGGACACGCAGGCGATCGCGCCGGCACGGCGCGAGCGCTCGAGCGCGAGCGCAACGCGCGCCGGCCGGCGGCGGGGTGGCGCGAGGTCCAGAGCGGGAGGGGTGCGCCGCGGTCACCCCCGCAGGACGCGACGCTCGCGCGCCACGCCGGTGCCGCAGCTTCCTGCGGGCCGCAAGCTCGGTCACGGTAGATCCTGAGCCCTCTCGAGGGCCGCGCCGGACTCGAGATTGCGACAGCCGCGCTGGCGATCCGGCTCTTCACGTCTGGGCGCGCCCCGGGCGGGGAGGGTAGGATGGCGGAGGATGGAGCCCATTTTTCTCCTGATGATCATCTCGGGAATCGTGGGGCTCTCGGGGGTCGCCGCGCAGTCTCGGCAGGAAGCAAGGCGGGCAGCCGAGGCCCGCTGGCGGATCGCCCGGCCGATCTGGCAGCGCGCCGCGGCCCTGGTCGGCGGCGAGTTCAAGTCGGGGCCGGGCAAGCTAGGAGATCCCCGGATGCAGATCTCCGTGGTGATCGAGCACGTCGCGTTGCTCGTCGACCACGACATCAATGACGACGACGCGTCCGTTGCGCGGTACCACACGCGCATCACCGGCACGGCGCGGAACCCGTCGGGCCTCAGGCTGCGGGTCCACGAGCAGCGGCTGCGCTGCGCGAACGGCGAGGCCTTCCGGGCGCGGCAGGTGGACGTCGGCGACCGGGCGATGGACGGCGCCTTCGTCGTCAAGGCCACCATCCCGACGCTCGCGCGCTGGTGGCTCACGCCGCCGCTGCGCGAGGCGCTCCGCGCGGCCGCCGACTACCAGCTCACGCTCGAGTCGCACCGGCTCACCGCCATCCGCGCCGGGCTGGAGGACGACGCCGAGAAGCTCGTGAGCGCCATCCGGGCCGCCGCGCTCGTCGCCGGCCGCGGCCGGGCGCTCACGAAGGAGCTGCGGGCACTCGCGCAGGAGCTCGGCGGGCGTCTCCTGTCCGGCGCGGGCGCCGCCTCGTCCGAGGGCGAGATGACCATCGAGCTCGAGCACCGCAGCAGGCTGGTCACCGTGGAGTTCGGCCGGGAAGGAAAGAAGGGCGCGTTCGGCACCCGCGTCCGCGTGGCCCGCGCCGCGTCGCCCTCGGAGCGATTCACCCTGAGGCGCCGGCCCAGGCGCGGCCCGGCCAGGGAGGCGCCAGGTCCGCCAGGTCCGTCCGGCGACGACGCCCTGCGCCGGGCCTACGAGCTCCTGGCGGAAGCGCCCGACCGGGTGGCGCAGCGCCTCGGCGACGAGCTGCGGCGCGAGATCGCCGCGCTCCGCCCGGCGGCGGTCGTGGGCGACGAGGCCGCGGTCACGCTGGTCTTCGGCCAGCTCGAGACGGGGCGCGACCGGATCGAGCGCGCGATAGCGATCGTCTCCGCGCTCGCGGCGCCGAGCCCGCACGGGCCGTATCGCTGATCGCCCCGCGGCGGCTGGCCGTGCCGCCCGAGGCCATCGGACCGGAGATCCCGCATGACGTTCGCGACCCTGAGCTTCCTCCAGTGGCTGGCGCTCTCGGGCGGGATCCTCCTCGTCATGGCGCTCGCTTCGGCGCACGTGAAGCGGCTGCCGGTCTCGTCGTCGCTCATCTACGTCGGCCTCGGCTGGCTCATGGGCCCGCAGGCGCTCGGCTGGATCCGCATCGATCTCGAGGAAGGCTGCGCCTGGTTCGAGCGGCTGACGGAGATCGCCGTCATCATCTCGCTGTTCATCGGCGGGCTGAAGCTGCGGCTGTCCCCGCGCGACCCCGCGTGGTCGGCGGCCTACCGCCTCGCCGGCCCCGTCATGCTTGTGTGCATCGCCGGCGTCGCCGCTGTAGCGCACCTGCTCCTCGGGCTCGACCCGCCGCACGCGCTGCTCCTCGCCGCGATCGTCGCGCCCACGGATCCGGTCCTGGCCAGCGCTGTCTCGGTCGGCCACGCCGCGGACAGGGACCGCATGCGGTACGGCCTCTCCGGGGAGGCGGGCCTGAACGACGGCATGGCCTTCCCGTTCGTTGTGCTCGCGCTCGGCTGGATGGACCACGGCGGCGCCGGCGCGTGGGTCCTGCGCTGGGCGCTCGTCAAGCTCGCCTGGGCGGTCCCGGCGGCGCTCGTGCTCGGGTATCTCCTCGGGGTCCGCGTCGGGCGCTGGGCGATCCGCCTCCGGAGCAGCCAGCGCGACACGGAGGCGCCGAGCGACTTCCTCGCGCTGGCGCTCATCGCGCTGTCGTACGTCGCTGCCGAGCTCCTCGGCGCCTGGGGGTTCCTCGCTGTGTTCGCCGCGGGCGTGGGGCTGCGGCGGGCGGAGCTCAAGGTGGTCGCCGAGACGCCTCACCCGCAGGCCGTGCCCCGCGCGTCGCGTCCGGACGACCCGCACCCGCCGGCGGAGCACCTGGTCGGCGCGCGGGTGGAGCCCGAGGCGATGGCCGAGCCGGCCGTCGCCGCCGGCGTGCTCGTCGCGGAGACGATCTCGTTCGGCGCGACCGCCGAGCGGCTGCTCGAGGTAGCCCTCGTCACGCTCGTCGGCGTCCTCGTGGGCCCTTCCTGGAGCGCGCGCTCGCTCCTCGTCGCCGCCTTCCTGCTCGTCCTGCTGCGCCCCGTGGCCACGCGATGGCTCCTCTCCGGGACGGCCACGTCCCCTCATCAACGCTGGCTGATGGGATGGTTCGGCATCCGCGGGATCGGCAGCCTCTACTACCTCGCCTACGCGCTGAACCATGGCCTGTCCGGCGGCGCCGCTCGAGACGTCATCTCGCTCACGCTCTCGATCGTCACGGTGAGCATCGTGCTGCACGGCATCACCGCGACCCCGCTGCTCAATCGCTATCAGGCGACGCTGAGGTCCCGGGGGCGCGCCACGCCCGGTGATCGTCAGACCGACGCCCCTCTGTCGCCAGGCGCCGAGCTCTGAGGTGCTCGGCGCCCGCGACGCGGGCGCGAGGCTCCATGGAGCGCTGCAGGCCGGCGGTGCATGGTAGATCGTCGACCTGGGGTATGCAGGCACAGGTCGACTTTCCGGCGCCTCCGCCGCGTGCGTCCTCCCGCGGGCGGAGAGGGGCAGCATGAGCGCGGCGCGCGACGAGCCGACGACGCTGGTCCGTACCCAGCGGCGCGCCGGCTCTCGCGCCGAGCCGCGGCCGTTCCTGTTCCTCGTCCTGCAGTGCCAGCGGCCGCTGGATCCGCCCGCGCGGCTGCCGCTCGACGGGGTCGACGAGGTGCGGTTCGGTCGAGGCCCGGTGCGCTCGATCCACCGGCGGAGCGAGGGCGAGCGGGCGCTCCTCGACGTGCGCCTCGAGGACGGGTGGGTGTCGTCCCGGCACGCGCGGATCACGCGCGACGGCGGCCGGCTCCGCCTGGAGGATCTCGGCTCGACGAACGGCACCTTCGTGAACGGCGTGGCCCGGCAGAGCGCGCCGCTCGCCGAGGGGGACCTGATCGAGCTCGGGCACACGTTCTTCCTGTTCCGCGAGGTCGTCGCGCCGGACGAGGACCCGGGCGACGCGGCGCCGGGGCCGGGTCAGCCGCTCGGCCTCGCCACCTTCTCGCCCGCGCTGGCCGAGGGGCTCGCGGCGCTCCGGGCGGTAGCGCCCGCGAACATCCCCGTCGTCCTGCAGGGCGAGAGCGGCACCGGCAAGGAGGTCATCGCGCGCGCCCTCCACGCGCTCTCGGGCCGCCCGGGCCCGTTCGTCGCCATCAACTGCGGCGCCCTGCCCGACAGCCTCATCGAGTCCGAGCTGTTCGGCCACAGGAAGGGCGCGTTCTCCGGCGCGGCCGAGGACCGGCCCGGCCTCGTCCGCGCCGCCGACAGGGGCACGCTCTTCCTCGACGAGATCGGCGATCTGCCCGCGCCGTCCCAGACCGCGTTCCTGCGCGTGCTGCAGGAGTCGGAGGTCGTCGCGGTGGGCGCGACGCGTCCGGTGAAGGTCGACCTCCGCGTCGTGGTGGCCACGCACCGCGATCTGCCGGCGATGGTGGAGAGCGGCGATTTCCGGGGCGATCTCTTCGCGCGCCTGTCGGGCTTCGTGCTCGAGCTGCCGCCCCTGCGCAGGCGCCGGGAGGACCTCGGCCTGCTCATCGCCTCGCTGCTCCGCCGCGCCGCCCCGGACCGGACGGCGGAGATCGCCCTGAGCTGCGAGGCGGCGCGCGCGCTCCTCCTGCGCGAGTGGCGGCTCAACGTCCGCGAGCTCGAGAAGTGCCTGGCGACCGCGGTAGTGCTCGCGGGCGGCGGCCGGGTGGAGGTCGGGCACCTGGCCCCGCCCGCCGGGATGACGCGCACCCCGACCGAGCTCCCGAGGCTCGACGCCCAGCCCGGCGAGCGGCAGCGGGCTGCGGCCGAGGACCAGGGGCGGCGCGAGGCGCTGATCCGCCTCTTCCGCGAGCACCGGGGGAACATCAGCGCGGTGGCGCGGGCGATGGGCAAGGGGAGGACGCAGATCCACCGCTGGATCGCGCGCTACGGCATCGAGCCCGCCGACTACCGGGAAGGCGGAGAAGGCGGAGATGGCTGAGCGCCCCCGCGGCGGGGTCGACGCCGATCAAGGGCAGAGCGACCATGTAGGCGGTACACTGGGCCCTCCCAGGATGGGAAGCTCCGGAAGGAGGAGCCTGGGTTGCCGGACGATGTCCAACGGATTGCTGAGATAGACCGTGATCGGGTGGCGCCATGTGCCCCCATCGCCGGCGCACTCCTGGAAATCCCCGTCCCCCTTCACGAGCCCCCGTCGTCGACGGAGCACTGGTGAAGCGGCGGGCAATTGCTGATGTTGTACGAATCGCCGCAGGCGCCCACCGAGTGAGCGACGCAGTCATCGCCCGGCCCGGCGCAGAGGCGGTCTTTCTGATAGGCGATCTGATCGTTCCAGAACTCGCCCGTGCAGGCGAACGCGTGTTGAAACACGGGCTCCCCGGAGACCGGAGCCGGGTGGAAGGTGCCGTCCTCATCCACCTCGTTCATCGCCGCCGTGAACTTGGAGTGAAGCGGGTTTTCGCTCCAGAAGTTCCCGTAGAACGCGCCCTCGCGCCAGCGAAAGACATCCGCCTCCGCCGCCGGATACACCGCGGGGCGAAACGGCGGCGGCTCGTCGATGATGAGGCCGTCGGTCGGCAACATGTCGATGTCGATGGCTGACGGACGGCTCGCGACGCTGAAGCCGCCGCTCCTCCGAGGCGCCGAGGCGCCGTCCCTCCCGGGCGCGCCGCCGTCGCGGCGGGACACCCGTGGGCCGCTCATGAGGCTGAAGTAACCGCTGCTCGGGCACTGGAAGCGGAGCGCGGGCTGGCGGCGACCGCTGCAGTGCACCTCGCTCTGAGCGATGTGAGCGGGCGAGCCGGCGTTGCAGCCGTGGATACCGTTGCAGACGCGGAGGACCGTGTCGTCGTCGGACCGCCCGAGGAGGGCCGAGAGGTCGTCGTCACAGTCCTCCAGGGGCTCGCCGCCGGCGCCGATGTACACGGTCGAGCCCGGGCTGCACGAACCGACGTGCTCGGCCGTCCAGCCACAGTTGCGCGCCATGCCCCGCGCGTCGGTCTTGCACGGCCCGAAGCTCGCGATCGCGTCGTCGTCCTCGGTGGCGGTCCCCACGCGCACGGAGGGCCCCGGCAAGAGGAGCCCCGGCCGATGCTCCGGGAAAGCCTGCCCGCGCATCGAGAGGGTGATGCTCTGGCCGGTGGGGTTCACGAGGGCGAGCAGGCACGCCGTGACGAGCTGCCGGCACTTCGCGCCCCCGGAGCCCTCATGCACCCCCTGCACGCCCCACTGGGGGCAGATCCCGATCTCGCCGGGAAACGTGTAGGTCTCGCCCGTCCGGGTGTCGGTGTACGAGACGCTCTGGCCCTGCTCGAGGGCGCAGGAGACGAGATAGCTCATCACCTCGCGCGTGGGCTCGTGGCGAAGCCTGAAGCGGAGCACCTCATGGTCGCTGTCGTCGGCGTAGGTCGAGGTCGCGAGCGGTTGCCTCACCATGGCGTGATTGGCGCGCAAGTTCGTGATCAGCGCGTTGCGGGTGAGCGCCTCGGCGGAGAGGCCGTTGGTGTACACGGCCTGCACCGCGTCCATGTACGGCACCAGCACGTCGCTGGCCGACGCGATGTCGTCCAGCACGCTGGTGGCCGACCCGGCCCCCTGCACGGAGCGCGGCGGCCCGCCGAGCGAGGACGCGTCGTCGCCGGCGGCGGCGCAGCCCGCGCCGGCGCTCGAGAGCCCGAGACAGAACACAAGCAGCCCAGGGATCCGGTAGGTCATCACGCGGTCAGGTCCTTTCCTTGTTCCGGCAAGCCGGATCGCCGGTTCACGCTGCGCCGGTCGCTCCCGGCGCGACGAGCGCGCGCTCGATCTCGTCGAGCCGCTGCTGCCAGAAGCCCGCCGAGACCGCCCTCGCCTCCGCCAGGAACAGGCGCGCTTCGCCGCCGGCGCCCGCGCGGAGCGCCGAGACGACCGCGCTGTGCAGGGCTTCGGCGCGCTCGTGCATCACCTCGGTGCGCCGCGCCTCGTCCACGAGGGCGCGCCACGCCGCGGCGTTGAACCGACCGGCTGCCCGGTCATCCAGCGCCTGTGGCACCAGGCGTGCCAGCGTCCGGGCGCAGGGGGTGAGGTCGGGCTCGGGCACGCTCGCGCGCGCCTCGGCGAGGTGGCGGGCCGCCTCGTCGTGCTCGCCGCGGGCGAGGTGGATGCGGACGAGGAGCAGGGCGTCGTCCGGCGAGGGGCGCTGGTTGAAGAAGCGCCGCTGGAGGTCGAGGCTGCGGTGCGGTGGACGAGCACGCCGCGGCGGACCCGGCGGTCCTCGCGGCCGTGTGGCTCGTGTTCGAGCGCTGGCTCGAACGCCCGATCCCGGTCGCGGTGGCGACCGGCCTCGACGAGCTCGTCTCGTACGCGGGCGACCTGTTCTTTCTTGGCCGGCACGCTGGGGCCGCGGACGAGGCGCCCTGCCTCTACTCCATCGATGGCTGGCGCACGCGCGACGACGCGTCGTTCTCGCTGTTCGCGCTGCGGCGCGACGGCGAGCCGCTCTATGCGCTCGGCGTGCCGGTCCAGTTCCACGTGCACCCGGACACGGAGGCCGCGGCCGCGGGCATCTTCCGCCTCGACGGGCTCACGGAGAGCTACCGCGAGCACGCCCCGGCGTGCGGCGTGTGCCGCGACAACCTCCGTCGAGCCGCCGACGGGGGCGTCCTTCCCGACGAGTTCCGGCCGCTCCTCGGCTGATCAGGGGACGTCCTCGTGACAGCGAGAACCCCTGGGCTCAAGCTCGCTCCAGCGGCTCATTCTGAACCGATCATTCTAGAATGATCGGTCCAGAATGAGCCGCTGAAGCGCGCGGCAGGTACCGACCAGCTACGGGGTAGCCAGCTATGGGGTAGCGTGGGTGGCGTCGATGGACGGGTGACGCTGGACGCGGGCGCGGAAGCCCGGTCCGGCGGCTCAGCGATCGTCCCCGTCGTCTGATCCCTTCTGGATCCCGTGCTTCTTGAGGAGCCGATTCAACACATAGCGATTCTGCAACCCGAGCTCGCGAAAGACCCGCTCCTTGACCCCGCCGTGCCTCGCCATCGCGGCCTCGATGGCCTCGCGGGTGATCTCGGCCGGGGGCTCGCGCGGGGGGCTCGGCGCCGCGAGCATCGCCTGCACGCTGCTCGTCAGCTCCAGCCTGCCCCCGTCGCTCGACGAGAGCGCCTGCCAGAGGATCGCCTCCACCTCGCGGACGTGCGTCGTGTACGTGTGGGCCAGGAGGGCGCGCACGAGCGCCGGCGAGAGGCGCGGCTCGCCGGGCTCCGGGCCCGGGTCCTGGGCGAAAAAGCGCTCTCGGATCCCGCTGTCCCGCGCGGCGAGGCGCCGGAGCAGGTGGCGGGCGATGAGCGGGATGTCCTCGCGCCGGTCGTTCAGGCCCGGGAGGGTCAGGCGGAGCGACAGCCGCGCGACCAGATCGCTCCGCATCTCGGCCGGGGCGCGGTTGGTTGCGGCGATGAGCCGGAGGTTGGTCGTCCGCCGCGCGCCCTCGCCGAGCCGCTGGTACTCGCCGTTCGTGTCGAGCACGCGCAGCAGGTGCGTCTGGATTTCCAGCGGCAGCTCCCCGAGTTCGTCGAGGAACAGCGTGCCGCCGTCGGCCTCGCCGACCAGGCCGGGCCGCTCCGGCATGCCGGGGTGGGGGTAGTTCTTCACGTTGCCGAAGAGCTCGGCGTCGGCGAGGCCTGCGGGGATGGTGGCCGCATTGCGCGAGACGAGCGGCCGCGTCCTGCGGGGCGAGAGCGCGTGGATGGCGCGCGCGACGAGCTCCTTGCCGGTGCCGCTCTCGCCGAGGATCAGCACGTGGACGTCGCGCGCCGCGAAGAAGGCCACGCGATCCCGGAGCGCCCACGCGGCGGGGCTCTCGCCGACGAGCCCCTGCGCGTCGGGATCCCCGAAGTGGCCGAGCTCGCCCGTGATGTCCCGCAGCGGCGGGAGCTCGGGTGGACGGCGCACGCAGAGCAAGACGAGCTGGTCGGCGAGCTCCAGGGTGTCGCCGGGCGCGAGCGACGCGGACGTGACCTTCCGGTCTCCGACGAGGAGGGCGCGGCGCCCGAGGTTCTCCACGCGCACGCCGTCCGGTGTGGCCTCGAGCGCGAGCTGGACCCGCGAGATGAACTGCGTCGCGAGGGGCGGCGCCGGCTGGCGTGCCGCGCCGACCGCGCGCTCGCGGACCCCGGCGCGCGCGGGCCGCTGCCGGACGAGCGACACGCGCGGGTGCGGGTCGTCCGGCAGCGGCTCGCCGCGGCCGAAGATGCGGCGCTCCCGCTCGGGGAGGAGCAGCACCTCCCCGACGCGAGCCGGCTCGGCCTGCGACCAGGCGACGACCAGCACGAGCCCGGCGCCCTCAGGCTCCGCCCCGGGACGCCGCGTGAACGTGGGGTTGAGGGTGGGATCGAGCGTCGTCCCGTGGCTCATGTGCGCCCCCGCATGAGCCCGACTATCGCGCGGGCGCTCGAGGCCGTAAAGCCTGGATTGCCTCAGCTCGGGCGCGCGCTGCGAGGGGCTTCCGGATCGATGGCTTGCGATCGCGCGAAGCTCGCCGTCAGGAACCGGGGGACCTCGGGCGGCACGCGAGCCCAGAGCGTCACCGACCTGCCATGCTGGGGGCTTCGTGGTGGGGCGGGAGACGAGCGGCTGCAGGCAGCGCCACGAGCACGCGTGAGGCACAGGCCCGCGGGCGCTCCGATGCGGTAGGGCTCCGGGTCCCGGGGACCCTGGTCCATTCCGCGTCAATGCGCGCCGGAGAGACACCGCTCGATGAGCGGATATCCTGGCCGCAGCTCTGCTCAACTGCCTGGCGCTGCGTCCCGTGGGCCAGGGTACCTCTTGCCGGGATATGCCGAACGTGCGTCGAGCTCACGGCCCCCCTGGCGGCTGCGGGCGGCAGTCTTCACATGTGCGGATGCGATAGACTGTCTTCACTCCCCAGCTAGAGACGTTGGTCCCGCAATAACCGCCCCACTGGCCGACCAGATAAGTGTACGTCGCGTCGCTGTAGTAGTCGTTCATGCATATCTGGTAATAGAGCGCGCTCTCCGCTTCCCCAGTGTCGGTTGCGCCTTTCTCGAGGACTGTCTCGGCTGCGTCTTCCTCTGGGGCTGCGACAGCGCACGCGGCGAGCCCGGATACGGCGCCGAGGAGGAATGCGGCTCGGAGAGGGCGCATAACATGCGACGTGAGCCAAGCGTTGCGGGTAGATGACTCGGTTGCGTTCATAAACATCTCTCCTTTCAGTTGCTTGCGACCGTAGGCAAAGCCGTTCGGATGCGTGACATCGAGTCGGTTGCGTCAACGGCGTCGAGAGCGCCTTCCCTCGCTCGTCGCGCCGTCGCTGGGGGCAGATGCAGCGGCCGTACCAGCTGCGCGGGTCGGGCAGGACGGCAGTTGCCTGCTGTCGATCCGCGATCAGGCTCAGCCGGGGAGGAATCGGCCGGGGAAGCGCTGCGGCGGCGACCCTCAGGGCCGTGATCTCGCGCCGCTTGGTCCCCTGCGCACCAGCGCTCCGGCATGAGATTCCTCACGGCTCGACGTTCGGAGAACGCAAATTCGCAGGATCCCAGCGTGCGACCACGGACGGGAGCCCTGTGCGCGCCCAGTGCGCGCCGACGGATCTCGCGTCCGCTACGCACCGCCGTGGCCCGCCGGCGCCCGCTGGACGCTGGGCCCGGGCGCTCGGGCGAGCCTGGATGGGGGCGGATCTCCGCCTTGTCGAAGGCTCTTCGTCGACCAGCGCTCTCGGGACGCATCGCGACGTCGCGGAGAACCAGCGACGCGCGTCTTGACTGCGCTGCTGTTGCCGGGCCACGGCACGTGCATGTCAAGGGCGGAGAAATATGCGAGAAATCCGGGAGTGCGCACTGGACGGGTCGCTCGCCACATGACGACCGGCGCAGGGTCGTTCCAGCGAACGGCAAGGCGCTGCGCGAGCGCCTTCAGGGCAGGAGGCGCTTGGCGACGAACGCGTCGTAGCACCTGAAGAACTTCGCCTGAGTATTATCAGTGGTGCACAGATCGGAGTTCGCCGGCGTCGCCTCGTGGGGCCGATCGAAGGTGATCTGCTTCTCGAAGTGGCCCGTGATGATCGCATCGTCGTGCGAATCAACGGCGACCCCGAGGACGACGGATGTTCCCTCGCTGCCATATGCATCGCTGAAAAGATGCGCACCCGTCCGCCCGTCGAGCTTGACAAGGACGGCATCTGCTGTTCCGACCGGTGGGAGAACGCCACCACCGAAGTCCATGCCATCCTCATACACAGACCCCCCGAACACGAGGTTGCCGAGGGAATCGAGCCTGGCGTCGTAAGTCACGCCGTGTCCCGGCGGAAATTCGCTCGCCCACATCCTGCTCCCGTCCTGCGCGATCTTCAGTACAAAGATCGCTCTGTCATCTGAACCAGGACCCAATTCGGACTCGAAGCTATGGCCTTGGTAGGCGAACGATCCCTCGAAATTACCGGTGAGGACGATTTCGCGGCTCTCAGGATCGACCAGGACCCTCGAAGGAAACTGAGAACCTGATCCTTCCAGCGTCTTCCACCAGAGCTCGTTGCCGTCGGCGTCGTACTTGACCAGGAAGAGATCCGGGTCATCGTGGATGCTGCCAATGGGCGTTCCATGGAGGGACGCCTCCGTCAGGAAGCTGCCGTAGACGACAATCCCTCCCAGCGCGTCGATATCTGCGTCGATATAATCCGTCGACTCGCCACCCGGACCGCCGAACGCTTTGGCCCAAAGCGGGGCACCCTTCGCGTCGAGCTTGGCCACGAACCCGTCGATGCTGCCCTGGCTCGAGAGCGTCGTCGTATCGAACGTCATCGTCTCGTAAAACCGCCCGACCAGGAGGATTTCTCCGGCCGCGTTCACCCGCACCCCGGTGCCGTAGCCGACCTCCGCCGCGTCGCCCCCGAATTGTCTTGCCCAGAGGCAGGTGCCGTTCGGGTCAAACTTGGCAACGAATGGGGTAACATTTTTCCAGTTTTCGTTGATGCTGTTCTCGAGCTCGCAGTCGGGGTTCCCTTGCCCCAGATCAACGGAGTGTTGGAATCCACCCGTCAGGTAGGCGCTTCCGTCGACGGTTACCTGGAGGTCGAGACCATTCGGCGAAAAGCCTTGGGTCGCCTCGAACACGCGATGCCAGAGAAGCTCGCCGGACGCATCGAGCTTGACGATGAATATGCCTGGAGTCGATTGCGCCGTTTCTCGCATCGCCGCGCTCTGCACATCGCTGTCGAAATCCACCGAGTCGCCCAGCCTGCCGACAATGTAGACGTTGTCGTTCGCGTCGACATCGGCTTGGTCGACGCGATCCGTGTATTCGCTCCCCCAGGACTTGCTCCACTCCGTTGAAGCGGGTGTCTCGAGGCAGACATCGCCCGCGCACGCGCCGCTCGGGCATTGACTCGGATCGCACATCCCACCGGCCCCGCCCCCACCGGCCCCGCCGTCTGCAGACTCCACGATGTACACATTGCAGCCGCTGGCGAGGGCAGCCGTGACAGCGGCGGCGAGCCAACCGCGAATGGCGCTGGTTCTCATGACTTCTATCCTCCGGTGATACATGTCAGAAGCGGCCGAGAACGCCGCCGCCCAGGGGGCCGACATAGGGTGCCAACTCCAGAGCTCCACTCTTCGCCGGGGCAGCGGGGCCGTCGCCTCGCGCGCTCGGCGCGGTGGCCCAGAGCGCGATCCCGGCGCCCAGGCTCGCCGCTCCGGCCCCGAGCCCGATGATGGACAGGGTCCGCAGGCTCGAAGCGCTCTCGCGAGCTCCCTGCTGCGCCGGAGGGCAGGTCGTCTCGGTGCACCCGTCGAGGTCCGCGCCGACCGACAGCGAGAGCGCGCCGGTGATCGCGCCGAGCGCGAGCCCCGAGACGCCTGCGCCGACGAGGCCTTGCCCGAACCTGCGCTGCAGCGGCGCGGGCTCCGCGTCGCCCGACGCGAGCAGCAGCGTCACCCCCGCCCCCGCGCACACCCCGCCCGCCGCGAGCGCGCCGACCGCGAGCTTCCGCGCGCGATCGTACCCCTCGACGCGCGACTGCTCCCAGGACGGGCACCGGAAACCCGGACAGAGCTCCTGCAGATCGGCGTCGTCGGCGAGCGCGACGCCCGCCATCCCTGCGCCCATCCCCAGGGCACCGATCCCCGCGCCCAGCGAGATCACGCCCAGCGTCGCCCGGAGCGAGCCGCCGCGCTGCGATCCCTGATCCGGAGGCTCACCGCCCTGCCGCGGCGGCGCATCCGCCCTCGGCGCCTCGCCCGCCGCCGGCGCCCCGTGCGACCGCGCCGGCTCGGACCGACGTTCCGGTGGCTCGGGCATGAGGACCAGCGGCGCCGCCGCGGCGTCCCCCTCCCGGATCGTGAGCTTCATCTCTCGCGCGACGTAACCGCTCGCCGACGCCCGCACCGTGTGCTCCCCCGGGTCGACGGGCCGCTTTTGCCCGAGCGCCTCCCGCGCGACGGGGACGCCGTCGAGCGTCACCGTCGGATCGGCCGGGCCGGAGACCGTGATGAGGATCGAGGGCACACGCGCCTCGAGCGCGGCCATCTCCTGCTTCGCGTCCTCGACCGCCTTCGCCATGTGCGGAGGCGCGCCGCGCGGCACGCCCTCATGGACGATGCGCTGGTACGTCTCGCGCGCGGCGACGAGCCTGCCCAGGCCGACCTGGGCCCGCGCCAGCCCGAGCACCAGCGTGGGGGCGTGGTAGCGCGCGTCCGCGCGGGCGAAGAGCTCCGCCGCCGCCGCGTAGTCCTTCTTCTCGAGCGCCTCGAGCCCTTCTCGACCGAGCGCCAGCGCGGCCGCCGCGTCGTCCGCGGAGGGCTGGGCCGAGCCCCGGGACGGCTGGGCCGAGGTGAGAGGCGCGCCGAGCGCCAGCCCGGAGCACACGCACAGCGTCATGATCCTCTTCAGCATCGCTTCCCCCGCGACAGTCGACGTGCATGCATGGCTCGGAAGCATATCGAGATGCCGCGTGGCGCGTGCGCCGGTGCAACGCGGATCACTTCGGTGGCCGAGCAACCGTCGTGCCGCCGTGCGGACGCCGAGATCGCGCGGATCGCGCCGCCGCGCCCGTGGGCGCGCGCCGTGCGCGCACGGTGCGCGCACGGCGCGCGCGGTGCGGGCATCAATTGCAGGGACAGGGACAGGGAATGCCGAGCTTCGGGTGACGGCACGTCGGCGGCGGCCTGCGTGCAGGCCGCGCCGCGCTGGTCGCCGCGCTCGCCGCCGCCGTCGGTGTCGCCGGCGCGGTCTCGCTCGGCGGAGGTGCCGCCGGTGCCGCCGTCGTGCTCGCAGGCGTGGCCGGGGTCACCGTGGGCACCGGATCAGGCACGCTCGGGGGCGGCGACGTTGGCTGGGTCAGTCCCGCCGCAGGCCCGGTGCCGGCGGGCGAGACCTCTCCCGCGCGGCGCCAGAGCGCTGCCCCACACGCCACCGCCACGACGAGCGCCGCCGCGATCCCGACGTGACGCCGCGCGTTCGACCGACCTCCGGGCAAGCCCGGTTCCGTGCTGGTCGTCGCGAGCGACGCGTCGTGCCCCTGACCTCCCGGCGAGCCGGCCTGCGGCTCGCTGCCGCCGGCGGCGCTCCCCGCGATCACGGCGGCCTGCGAGCGCTCCGCGCCGGCCTCTTCGCCGACCTCGGCGCTCACCCCGAGCGCGCGGGCCAGCGCGTCCGACTGCTCCCTGGCGCTCTGGAAGCGCCGCGCGGGATCGCGCTCGGTCGCGCGCGCCCACCACACATCGAACGCCGCCGGCACCCCGGGCGCCTC
Source organism: Sorangium sp. So ce1128 (assembly GCA_051717205.1). Classification (GTDB taxonomy): domain Bacteria; phylum Myxococcota_A; class Polyangia; order Polyangiales; family Polyangiaceae; genus Sorangium. The sequence continues at coordinate 8,763,696 of CP181432.1, read as the reverse complement.
GCGCGAAGGCACAGGCACGGGCATCTGCATGATCTTCATGAACAGATCCCCGAGCGCCTGGCTCTCGAACGGCATCTTGCCGACCACGCAGCGGTACGCGATGACCGCGAGCGACCAGAGATCGCTGCGATGGTCGACGGGCTTCGTCCCATCCGCCTGCTCCGGGCTCATGAAGTAGGGCGTGCCCAGCACCGTCCCCAGGCGCGTCCCGGCCATGCTCTCGCCGACCGTCGGGGGGCTCTTCGCGATCCCGAAGTCGAGGATCTTGACCGTGGGCTCCTCGTCGTCGCGGACCAGGAACAGGTTGTCGGGCTTGAGGTCGCGGTGGACGATGCCCAGCGCGTGCGCCTTCGAGAGCCCGCGCGCCACCTGCGCCAGGAAGCGCGCCGTCACGCGGTGCGGCAGGCGCCCCTCTCGCTCGATGCGGGCGCCGAGGGTCTCCCCTTCCAGGTACTCCATCGCGATGTAAGGGGCTCCCCGCCAGACGCCGTGATCCATGATCTGCACGACGTGCGGGCTCCGGATCTGCGCCGCCGCGCGGGCCTCGCGCTCGAACCGCAGGCGCGCCTCGCGCACGTCGGCGAAGCGCTCCGCGATGAACTTCACCGCGCAGGCGACGCCGAGCGCCTCGTGGCGCGCGAGCCACACCGATCCCATCGCGCCACGCCCGAGCTCGCGGACCAGGCGGAACCTCTCCGCGACCACGTCGCCCGCGCAGAGGGCCGGCGCGGCCATTGCTCTCTCGTCGCCTCGGGGTGTGTCGGATGCAGCCGGCATCTTCTCCTCCGGGAGGAGGCGACCCTGCGCCTCGGCCATCGACGCGGTCTGCGCCCATGTCTCATCACCGGACCCAGGGGCCATCACGCTCACGCTATCACAGGGTCCGCGAACGGTTGGTCCAGCGTCGATTGGCGCGTGCAGCCCGAGGAGCCGCGCCGAGCTCACCCGAGGTCGCCGCTCCCTCCATGTCGCTGGAGTCGAGTGCTCCCTGAGGTCTCCCCCTCTTTCCTCCGGTGCCTGGAGGCCGGCTTCAGGGGCAGGGGAGCGTGCGTCCTCCGTGAATGAGCCGCGCCGTCAGCGACCCGCGCCCGGCCGCTCCAGGAGGCGCGCTGTCACGCCCTGCGCGGCGTCCACGGCGCGCCCTGCCGCGCGCGCCGCGCCCCGGAGGGCCTCCTCCGCCCCGCGCGCGCCGGCGCTCCCGGACGGGCTCCAGAGGAGGTACGCCGCGATCGCCACCCCGAGCGCGACGGCGACGCCGGCCGCCGCGAGGCGCACGCGCCGTGGCCCACGCCGCGCCCGCGCCGCGGCAGGCCCTGCGCTCGGCGCCGCGGCCGCGGCCGCGAAGGCCGACACCATCGCCTGCACGCCGGGGAACCGCTCCGACGGGCTGATGGCAAACGCGCGCGCGAACCACGCCTCCAGCGCGGGCGGCGCCCCCGGGCACACCGTGGTCAGCGGGGGTCGCGCGCCGACGAGGATGGACGCGAGCACGGCGGCCAGGTTGCGGCCCGGGAACGGCTGCTGCCCGGTGAGCGCCTCGTGCGCGACGACCGCGAGCGACCACATGTCGAGGTGCGGGCCCGCCTGCCCGTCGCACGTGTGCTCCGGGCTCAGGTAGGCCGGCGTGCCCAGCACCACGCCGTCCGCGGTCCGGCGGCGGAAGTCGGCCGGCCGGTCCTGACCGACCCACTTGGCGATCCCGAAGTCGGCGATCTTGGCGCGCGCGTGGCCGTCGCTCCCCTCGACGAGCAGGATGTTCGACGGCTTGATGTCGCGGTGCACGATGCCGAGCCCGTGCGCCACCGACAGCGCCTGTCCGAGCTGGCGGAGGAGCGCCGCGAGATCGGCCAGCGGCATCGTCCCCCGCTCCTGGAGCACCTGCCGCAGCGACCGGCCGCGCACGTACTCCATGACGAGGTACGCGCCCGCCGCCGGGTCCTCGCCGGCGTCGTGGACGGCGACGACGCCGGCGGTCTTCTGCCCGAGCTGCGCCGCGACCTGGGCCTCGAGCCGGAACCGCTCGAGCGCCTCGTGGTGCCGCCCGTTGCGCGGCAGCACGAGGAACTTCAGCGCGACATCGACGCGCCGGACTGTATCGCGCGCGCGCCAGACCTCGCCCATCGCGCCGCGCCCGAGCGGGTGCTCGAGCTGGTAGCGCCTGCCGACGAGGCGGCCTCGCATCCGACCGGCGCGTCGCGAGGAAGCAGGGCGGGAGTCCGGCGGTCTACGCGAGGAAGCAGGGCGGGAGTCCGCCGGTCTATCAGCGAGCGCGGCCGCGGCGCGCGCGCCGTCTCTTCTCTGGGAATCGGGCTGTGGATCGAACGAGGATGGCTGGAACACGATGGAACACCTCCGTGCCGCCTCTGTGTCCCCGACGCGTCGGTGTGCCTGTCGGGCGACGCGCTGGGGCCAGGGACCGGGGCATGCCCAGAGCGTACCGCGAACACGGGATCCTGGGAATCCCGGACAGCGCGCCTCCTGCAGCGCGTCAATCGCGGACCTGCGCTCACAAGGTCGCACGGCGGCGCTGGACGTCGGTGTCTGCGCCACATGGATCTCGCGCGGCGGTCGACTCCCACCCGTCCCGCGTCGCCGAAGGCGCTCGCGGCCTGCCTCGCCGGCGACCGCTCGCGCCCGACCGCGGCCTGGTCTCGGGCGTCAGCAGTCCCTGGCGGGATGTCTGACACGCGAAACCAGTCCGAAGCGACCAGCGGGCTCAAGCTGGTCAAGAGATGCCGGGGAGATCGCCGTCAGAGCGGCAGCGGGAGCCAGAGCTGGCCGTCCGTGGCGCGCCCCCAGCAGTGCACTGTCCCATCCGTCTTCACCCCGCAGTTATGGAACCTGCCCACCTTGAGCTCGACGAAGGTGCCCGCAGGATCCGTGGCCTGGCCCTCGTCATCGAGCCCCCAGCAGTGCACTGTCCCGTTCGTCATCAACCCGCAGCTGTGGTATCCGCCCGCGCCGACCTGGGTGTAGGTGCCCGCAGGATCCGCGGCCTGGCCCATGTCATTGAGCCCCCAGCAGTTCACCGTCCCGCCCGTCATCAACCCGCAGCTGTGGTGCTCGCCCGCGCTGACCTTGGTATAAAAAAGACCCGGGGGATCGTCGGCCTGATGGTCGGAGTTGTGCCCCCAGCAGTGCACGGCGCCGCTCGCCCTCACGGCGCAGCTGTGGGCGCCGCCCGCGCTGACATTGAGGAAGGGGCCTGTCTGGTCCTCGGCCCTGCCGTTGAGGTTGTGCCCCCAGCAGTCCACATTGCCGAGCGCCGTCACCCCGCAGTTGTGAAAGGTGCCCGCGTCGATCTGGGTGAACTGGCCAGCGGGCTCCTGGCTCTGCCCGTAAGCGTCGTTCCCCCTGCAGTCCACCGTGCCATTCGTCCTCAGCCAGCAGGTGTGCACGTAGCCCGCGCTCACCTGGGTGAAGGTACCGGCTGGCGTTTCGGCCCGGGAAAACGACTTGTCCCCCCAGCACACCAGCGCGCCATTCGTCTTGATACCGCAGCTGTGCTCCTCGCCGACGGCGACATGGGAGTACGTCGCCGTCGGGGGCGCGGTCTTCTCCCCGTCGGGATCGCCTCAGCAGCCCACGAGGCCGTTCGTCGTCACGCCGCACGTGTGGAATTCTCTCGCGTTGATCTGAACGAACGTGAAGTCGGGCGGCAAGGTCTTATGCACGGAGCCGTTCCCCCAGCAGTGCACACGCCCACCTGTCCTCAGCCCGCAGCTGAAGTTATCGCCCACGCTGATCTGAGTGAAGAAGCCGGGTGGGGCCGTGGCTTTTCCGTCTGAGCTGCTCCCCCAGCAGCGCACCGAGCCATCGACCTGGAGCCCGCACGTATGGAGTCCGCCCACGCCGATCTGGGTGTAGGCGCCCGGGAGAGGCGTGCTCTGTCCCACGTTGTTGAGCCCCCAGCAGTGGACGGTGCCGTCCGTCCTCACGCCGCACGAGTGGAAATCGCCGGCGGCGACCTGCGTGTAGGTGCCCGAGGGATCGGTGGCCTTGTTGTCCGCGTTGCTCCCCCAGCAGTGGACGGTGCCGTCCGTCCTGACCCCGCAGTTGTGGTTATGGCCCGAGCTGATCTGGGTGTAGGTGCCCGGGGGATCCTCGCCCTGCTGACTGTTGTTGTTCCCCCAGCAGTCCACCGAGCCGTCGGCCTTGAGCCCGCACGTGTGGAGGCCGCCAGCGCTGAGCTGCCTGTAGGCGCCGGCCGGCACCGTCGCCTGGCCGTAGGAGTCGTCCCCCCAGCAGATCTCCGAGCCGTTCGCCCTCAGCGCGCAGGTGTGCACGGAGCCCGCGGTGACCGTGAGGCCACCGAAGACCCAGGCGCTGGCCGGATTCACCCCGTCAACTCCCCAGCAGTCCACCGTGCCGTCCAGCTTCAGTCCGCAGGTAACTCCATGGCTCGTGCTGATCTGGGAGAACGATCCCACGGGATCCGTGGCTCCGCCGAAAAAGTTATCCCCCCAGCAGTCGACCGAGCCATCCGTCTTCAGCCCGCAGCTGTGGTAGACGCCCGCGTTGACCTGGACGAAGGTGCCCGGAGGGGCGGTGGCCTGATGTTCCAGGTCGCGACCCCAGCAGTGAATCGTCCCGTCCGTCCTCAGCCCGCAGTTATGGTGCGCGCCCGCGCTGATCTGGACGAAGGTGCCGGATGGAATCGCGCGCTGGTGATAGTCGTCGCTCCCCCAGCAGTCGATCGTGCCGTTCGCCCGCAGCGCGCAGGTGTGGTAACCGCCTGAGCTGACCTGTGTGTAGGCCGCCGTTCGATCGGCGGCCTGGCCATGGCTATTGCTCCCCCAGCAGTCGATCGTGCCGTTCACCCGCACCGCGCAGGTGTGAAACCTGCCTGCGCTGACCTGGACGTAGATGCGGTTGGGATCCAGGGGCTCAAAGGGATCCAGGGGCTCGGGAGCCGTGGCCTGGCCATGGTCGTTGCGGCCCCAGCAGAGGACGGAGCCGCTCGTCCGCAACCCGCAGCTGTGGTCGTCGCCCGCGCTGACCTGGAGGAACGCGCCCTCGGGCGCCGTGGCCTGGCCGCCGTCGTCCAGGCCCCAGCAGTAGACCGTGCTGTCCGGCCTCAGCGCGCAGGCGTGACGGCGGCCCGTGCTCACGATCGGCTCCTCGGAGGCGGCGTTGATCGGTGTGTCGTCGTCGCGGAGCGCTTGCGCCGCCGCTGCGGTATCGCTGACCTCCGCGCCGGGCACCCCCGGCATCTCTCCAGAGCACCCGACGATGGAGAGCGCCGCGGCGCTCCGCGCGAGCCAGGAGCCGAGCCGTCGGCCGCCGCTCCCGCGCAAGCTCGTGGCCACCAATTTTCTGGTCAAATGGTTCAACATGGCTCCTCGATGATGATTGTTGAAGGGTACAAGCCACAGGAGACAGGCGTCGTAGCTGGCGCTTGCCGTGAAGAACACCTGCGTTGGCCGCCGACGCAGGCGCGTGCTCCGGAATGGGCGCTCGGTGGATCGCTCCGTCAGGGTCCGCGGCGTTGCAGCAGATGAATCAAGCGGATCGTCACGCGTCGCCGCGTGCGGCGAGGTTCATGGCAATCGGTGTGCCCCGGTCGAGCTCGCAGGCGCCGAAGCGCCGCGGGGAGCGGCATCCGCGGCGCGCGCCGATCGAGCGGCGGCGCTCGCAGGTTGGCGGTTCCTGCCGGGCAGCAAGCTAGCCCCGCCGGGCGGTGGCACGTGCCGCGTGCCGCGTGCCGCGTGCCGCGTGCCACGATCGGCCGGCCCGCGTGCTTGTTGATCTCGGTGACGAGGCTGTCGACCATCGCCTCGAGCTCCCGCCCGCGCGCGGAGCTGAGGCCTAGCTCGGTTCTCCGCTCAGGTAGGCGCCGAGGGCATCGGCGAGAAAATCGTAGAACAGCCGGACGCGCCGGCTCGTCCGCAGGTCTTCGTGCATCGCGAGCCACACCTCGGCGGAGGCGCCTGGCTCCTTCGGCAAGACCCTGGTGAGGCCGTCGCGGCGCCCGAGGACGACCGGGCAGCTGCCGATCCCGAGGCCTGCCTTCAGGGCTGCATACTGCCCGAGATAGCTGTCGCAGCGGAAGCTCAGGGCGTCGCGCGAGCCGAGGCCGAGCTTCTCCGTGCGGCGCACGAGCACCTCGCTGTCGAAGCCGATGAGCGCGTGGTCCCGGAGCTGCTTCACGGTGCGCGGCGCGCCGCGCGCGGCGACGTACGACGGGTGGGCGTGAAGCCCCATCCAGAGCTCTCCGAGGCGCCGCGCGATCAGCGCGCTCTGCGTCGGCCGGAACAGGCGCACCGCGATGTCGGCCTCGCGACGGAGCAGGTCCTCGGTGCGGCTCGACAGCATCAGCTCGATCGCGATCCGCGGGTGCTGCTCGCGGAACGGCGCGAGCAGGGGGGCGACGATCTCGGCTCCAACGAGCTCGCTCGCGGTGAGCCTGACCGAGCCCTGCTCGTCCTCGGCCCGCCCCGAGGCCGCGCGGAGGAGGGCTTCGGCGGAGGTCGCCATCGCCTCCGCGTGAGGCATGAGCGTGAGCGCCGCGTCGGTCGGCACGAGGCCGGCCTGCGAGCGCACGAAGAGCGCGACGCCGAGCTGCTCCTCGAGCGCGTCGATGTGGCGGCCGATCGTGGGCTGCGCGAGCGCGAGCGAGCGCGCCGCGGCCGAGAGGCTCCCCTCGCGCACGACAGCGAGGAGGGAGCGGTAGAGCTCCCAGCCCGGCTCGGCCCTCGCCATACGAAAACGCATAATCGTTCTGCTCCGCTCGCCGATTGGTATCCATGAACGAATACCTAGCTTTCTCGCCGCGAGCCAGCGCGCCGAGACGGCGGCCGGGCAAACGGGCCGCCGCGCGCGCCTCGCGCGGAGGACTCGATGGCGAAGAGCAAAGTCGTTCGTTTTCACGAGGAGGGCGGCCCCGAGGTGCTCAGGGTCGAGGACGTCGAGGTAGGGGCGCCCGGCCCGAACGAGGCGCGGATCCTCGTCGAGGCCATTGGCCTCAACCGGGCCGAGGTGATGTTCCGCGGCGGTTACTACTACGAGCGGGCCGAGCGCTGGCCGGCCGTCATCGGCTACGAGGCGGCGGGCGTGGTGGACGCCGTGGGCGACGGCGTCACCGGGTTCGAGCCAGGACAGCCCGTCAGCGTCGTGCCGTCGTTCTCGATGAAGCGCTACGGTGTCTATGGCGAGAAGGTCATCGTCCCGGCGCACGCCCTCGTGCGGCGGCCCGCGGGCCAGGATGCCGTCTCCGGAGCGGCGACGTGGATGTCGGGGCTCACGGCGTACGGCGGGCTCATGGAAGTGGGCGGGCTGCGCGCCGGCGACACGGTGCTGATCACGGCGGCCGCCAGCAGCGTCGGCGTCGCCGCGATCCAGATCGCCAACAGGGCGGGCGCCACGCCGATCGCGACCACCCGGACCGGCCGCAAGCGCGAGCGGCTGCTCGCGGCCGGCGCCGCGCACGTGATCGCGACCGACGAGGAGAGCGTCGTCGATCGCGTGCGGGAGCTGACCGGCGGCCGGGGCGCCGATCTCGTCTTCGACGGCGTCTTCGGGCGCGGGCTCAGCGACCTGGCGTCGGCCGCCGCGCAGGAGGGCAAGCTCATCGTGTACGGGCTGCTCGGCGGGCACACCGCCCAGGGCTCGTTCGGCGCGGACGCCCCGCCGTTCCCGGTGACGAACGTCTCGCTCTCCATGCGCTGGTACGCGATGATGGATACAGCGCTCGATCCCGAGCGCCTGCGCCGCGGCAAGCAGTTCGTCCTCTCGGGCCTGCGCGCGGGCTCCCTCGCGCCGATCATCGACCGCACCTTCGATCTCGGCGATATCGTCGAGGCCCACCGCTACCTCGAGTCCGGCGCGCAGCTCGGCAAGGTCGTCGTCACGGTCAACGCCAGGAGCCCTGGCAAGCCCTGAGCACCGGGAGCTCGAAGCGCCACGCCGCGCGCTCTCGCGCCGAGCCGCCCCCTCTCCTCGGCGGCTCCGGGTCGCACCGGGCCTGAACCAGGCCCGGACCCCCACGGACCCGGCGGCTGCGGACCACATCGGGCTTGAACCAGGCCCGGACCCCCACGGACCCGGCGGCTGCGGGCCACATCGGGCCTGAACCAGGCCCGGACCCCCACGGACCCGGCGGCTGCGGGCCACATCGGGCTTGAACCAGGCCCGGACACCCACGACGTTACACGGCCGGATATGGCAGACGACATCCAGGCCGCCACCCCCGCAGCGCCGGCGGCGCCCTTCGAGACCCGGGAGGCCCTCCTCGCCTGGCTCGCGCACCACGGCGTCGCGCACCTCGGCCGGCTGAACCTCGAGGCGGTGGCCTCGCGCGTCGACCCCGCCCTCTGGCCCGAGCTGCGGGTCCTCGGCGCGCGCCGGCGCCTCATCGACCTCGCGAGCGCCGACGCGCTCTCCCGCGCCGCCGAGTGGCTGCCGTCCCCGCGCCTCCGCGCCGCGCTGCCGCCCCTCGTCTTGCGCCTCCTCGAGGACGAGCGCGCCGACGCGGCCCTGGCGCGCGCCGCGGTCCCGTCGCTGCTGCGGCCGCCCGAGGAGCCGCGGGCCCTGCCGGCGCACGAGCGGCTCTGCGCCCTCCGCGCGCGCGTGCCGGACGCCGTGGCCCCGCGCCTCGAGCGCGCGCTCCGCGCCGGCGCCCTGCGCTTCGACGCGGCGCTCCCCGGCTTTCGCTTCGAGGATCCGCTGCCCTTCGAGTCGCACCGCGCGGGCGCCGGCTTCGTCCGGCCTGAGGCGCGGCTCTCCCTCGCGCCGGGTGCGCTCCGCGCCGAGTGCAGCTGCGGCGCCGGCGACTGCGTCCACGTGCTCGCGGCCATCGACGCGGCGCTGCTCTGGCTCCGGCAGCCCCCGGGCGAGGCCTTCTTCCAGGCGCTCGATGAGCTCGGGCGCCCCCCCTGGGAGCGCACCTTGCTGGCGCTCGATCGGGCCCTCGACGAGGGCCCCGGCGGGCGCGCCGGCGTCGAGATCACCTGGCGGCTCCAGGTCGTCGAGGACGCCGGCGTCGCTGTCGCGCCCTGGGTCCACCGGCTGGGCAAGAAGGGCCAGCGCGGCGCCGGCGCGAAGGTCGGCAAGAAGCGCCTCCTCCAGGAGCACGGCGCCCGGCTCTCCTCCGAGGACGCCCGCGTCGCGGCGCTCCTGCCCGAGGGCAACGGCTTCGCCTCGCGGGCGCTGATCGAGGCGCTCATCGGCCATCCGCGCCTCTTCCTCGACGAGGCCCCCGACATCACCGTGCGCGTCGAGCGCACGCCGGTGGGCCTCGTGGCGGAGGAGCGCCACGGCGTCGTGCGGGTCAGCGCCGGCGTCGAGGGGACGGCGCTGCCCCCGGCGCTGCTCGAGCGCATGCGCCGGGCCCGGCCCGAGGACGCGCTGTTCCTCTGGGACTGGGACAAGGGCGCGCGGCGGCTCACGCTGCTCGACGTCAAGGCCGAGGTCCGGACGCTGCTCGACGTGCTCCTGCGCGAGGGCAACCTCTTCCCGCCCGAGAGCCACGCCGCCCTGCTCGCCGCGCTCTCGCGGTGGGCGCTGCGCGTGCCCGTCGCCATGCCGCGCAGCGTGATGGGCGAGTCGGTCCCCGCGCTGCTGCTCCCGGTGCTGCGGGTCTCGCCCCAGCCGAACGGCGCGGTGGAGGTCGAGCTGCGCGTGCGGCCGCTCGCCGACAGCCCGGCGCTCGCGCCGGGCATGGGCGCGCGCGACGTGCTCGTCCGGCGCGGGGACAGGGCGCTGCACGCGGTGCGCGACCTCCGCCAGGAAGAGGACTTCGCCCGCGCCCTCTGCGCCGAGCTCCCGCTCTCCGGGGCCGAGCCGCTGGACGAGGGGCGCCCCTTCCACTACCGTTTCGACAGCGCGCACGGGGCGCTCGACCTGGTCGCGGCGTGCGCGCGGCGCGACCCGCCCCCGGAGCTCGAGTGGGTGGGCGCGCCCCTGCGCGCGCTGCCCAGCGGCGGTCCCCCGGCGCTCAAGGTCGTCCTCGAGCGGCGGCGCGCGTGGTTCGGCGTCCTCGGCGGCCTGAGCGTCGAGGGCGAGCGGGTGGAGCTGGCCCGGCTGCTGGAGGCAGTGCGCCGCAAGGACCGCTACGTGGAGGTCGAGGCCCGCACCTACGTCGAGCTGGGCGAGACGCTGCGCGAGCACCTCGAGCGCCTCTCCGATCACGTGCATGCGTCCCGGCTTGGCCTCACGCTGGGCCCCTCGGCCGCCTGGGTGCTGCGCGAGCTCGAGGCGGCCGGCGCCGCGCTCGACGCGGACGGCCCGCTCCGCCAGCTCCTCGACCGCGTCGCGGCGGCCGGCGAGCTCTGCCCTGCGGTCCCGGCGGCGCTCCGGGCCGAGCTGCGCCCCTACCAGGTCGACGGCTTCCGCTGGCTCGCGCGGCTCGCGTCGTTCGGCGCAGGCGGCGTCCTCGCCGACGACATGGGCCTCGGCAAGACAGTGCAGGCGCTGGCGCTGCTGCTCGAGCGGCGCGAGGCCGGGCCGGCGCTCGTCGTCGCCCCCACCTCGGTCGCCTTCAACTGGCAGGACGAGGCGCAGCGCTTCGCGCCCTCCCTGCGCCTCACGCACTACGCGGACGCGGCCGATCGCGCCGACGCGCTCGCGCGGCTCGCCCCGGGCGACGTGCTCGTGGTGAGCTACGGCCTTCTCGCGCGCGACGCCGCGCCCCTCGCCTCCCGGCGCTTCGCCACGGTCGTCTTCGACGAGGCCCAGAGCCTGAAGAACGCGACCACGCAGCGCGCCCGCGCCGCGAGGGCGCTCCAGGCGGACTTCAGGTTCGCGCTCTCGGGCACGCCGATCGAGAACCACCTCGGCGAGCTCTGGAGCCTGTTCACCATCGTATTTCCTGGCCTTTTGGGCGGCTGGGACTCGTTCCGCGACCGCTACGCCGCGCCGATCGAGCGGCAGAGCGACCCGGCGGCGGCGCCCGCGCTCGCGCGCGTGCTCGCCCCCTTCCTCCTCCGGCGGACCAAGGCGCAGGTGGAGGCCGAGCTGCCGGCGCGCACCGAGGTGCGCGTGCCGGTCGTCCTCTCGAGCGCCGAGTGGCAGCTCTACGAGGACGCGCGCCTCGCGGCGCTGTCCGACCTCGAGTCGCGCCGGGCGGCGCTGCGCGAGCAGGAGCGGCGCGTCGAGGTCCTCGCGGCGCTCACGCGCCTGCGGCTCCTCGCCTCGCACCCGCGCCTCTACGACGAGCGCTCGGGGCTCGTCTCGTCCAAGCTCGTGCGCTTCCTCGAGCTCGTCGACGAGCTGCGCGCCGAGGGCCAGCGCGCGCTTGTCTTCAGCCAGTTCACGTCGCACCTCGCGCTGGTGCGCGAGGCGCTCGACGCGCGCGGCGTCGCGTACGTCTACCTCGACGGCGAGACGCCCCGGAAGGCGCGGGGCGAGCGGGTGCGCGAGTTCCAGGAGGGGACGGCGCCGCTCTTTCTCATCTCGCTCAAGGCGGGCGGCTTCGGCCTCAACCTCACGGCGGCCACCAACGTGATCCACCTCGACCCCTGGTGGAACCCTGCGGTCGAGGACCAGGCCTCGGACCGCGCGCACCGCCTGGGCCAGCGGCGGCCGGTCACCATCTACCGCCTGCTCGCGCTGGGGACGATCGAGGAGCAGATGCTGTCGTTGCAGGAGGAGAAGCGCTCGCTCGTGGCCCAGGTCCTCGGCGGCAAGGACGAGGCGGGCCGGCTCTCGACGCACGAGCTCCTGTCGCTGCTCTCCGAGCGGCTCCGGCGGCCGGACGGCGGGGAGGAGGAGCTGGCGCTCGACGGCGGCCGCGGCGTCGAGGTGCAGGAACCTGCCTGAGGGGGCGCTACGTCCGGGTGGCGGTTAGCTTCGCGCGTCAGAAATCCCGCCAGGATTTCTGAGACGACGCGGCGGGGGCGGATGAAACGTCAATGAATTCAGCTGTTTCTGGCTGACTCGCAGCCGAGCGAGTCTCCGGCGTGGCCCAACGCGGGCCCAACGGGCCGCCGGTAGCCGTCGCGTCGCTCGCTGCGGGCTGGCCAGCGTCGCCATCGACCGCGCCCAGCGCTCGGTCGTGCAGCGCGCGGACAAGGGACGCGTGGTCGCTCGGCGGAGAGCCCGCCTCCAGTCCCGCAGACATCGCAGTGCCTCCACCTACAGAGCCGCCCTTGCCGTTCAGCTCGGGGATCGCCTCGTCCAGAGGCGCGAAGTCCCCCAGGCCGAGCTCAGCGACCTTGCGCGCCGCGCGCTTGTAATGGTGGATCTGACGGCTCGACTTATGCCCGGTCCGATCGGAGATCCACGTCTCCGTGCGGCCGTTCGCGAGCTTGATCGTGATGAAGGTCGCGCAAGTGTCGTGCAACCGAATATTCAGCCTCGAGTCCGTGGTCTCGAACAGCTCAGGGCGATCGATACCAGCGCGGCGCAGGTGATTTCGAAAGTTCTGCGCCCCATTGCGCCCCGGCAGCGGTCCGCTTGGCCCAATGAAGACACGGTCCTTCGGAGGACATAGAGCGAAGTAGGCCCGAAGCGCGCGCACGACATCGGGTGAGAGTGCCCAGGCGCGTGGGTCATCCGTCTTGTTCTCGTCGAGCACCACGGCGCCACGCTCTAGATCGAGATCGGACGGCTCTAGCCTTCCAGCCTCGTCTGCCCGCATTCCCTCGCGGATCAGGAAGCCATAATAAATCCGATAGGATAGTGGAATATCCACCGCCGCCATGAGGCGTCTATCCTCGTCGGGATAGAGGGAGCCTTTGGCCTTGTTGTCGTCCGCCTTGGGGATCCATCCACGCGGCAGCGGATTGCTGGCAATGATGCGCGCCGGATAGGTCGCGAGCGCGAGTATCCGATGAATGACCTTTGCGATGCCTTGACGCGAAGAGTCCTCAAGATGTCCCGGCAGCATGGAGATCGCGCGGTCCGCATGGTCGAGCGTCAAACGAGGCAGAGGGACGGGGCCGAGCACCTCCAGAACATGATTCAGCTTGTGCCGGTATTGTTCCGGGCGTCGAAGCGCTTTCACATGCAGTGGGTATTGCTCGGCGAGCCTTCCAGAAACAACCGACTCGGCGAACTCAGCGAAGGTTGTTTCCCCGCTCGCTCGGGGACGCGCTTCGCCCCTGCACAGCTGGTCGATCGCCAGCCGGACATCACGGAGCGCGCTACCATCACGCGAGGCCGCCTGCTCCAGCAGCGGCAGGCCGAGCACGATCTGGCCGGCTGCGAGCAGGCGCCCGGCGAGGTCGGCCAGCACCTCCAGGCGCGCGTTGGCTTCGTGCTCGGTCCGGCACGTCGGCAAGCTGAACGTGGCTCGACCGGCCTCGCCGAGGCTGAGGCGCGCGGTCCACGTCTTCCTGCGCAGCCGGACGGACCCAGAGCCGTTGGCCCGCTTGTCTCCTGCTGGCCTGTCGAGGGTGCGGGCGGCCAGCTTCGGGCGCTCCGTCGTGCTCGTCGAGCCTGGCGAATCGGCGACGGGCGCAGCTGCCTCCACCACCGGAGAGGGGCGTCCGCCAGAGCGGCTCGAACGCGAACGCCGGTCGGTCGATGCTGGTGCAGGAAGGGATGAGGCGGGGAACGAAGCCGAGCGCTTGGCGCGCGCCCGTCGCTGGGGTACGTCGGTCATGGATCGGTCTCCGGTGCTACGGGGGTCGATCAAGGGCCCGTCCGGCGTTGGTAGCGCCGAGCGGGCCCGCTCTACTTCGGCGGCAGCCTAGCATGGCTTGTCCCTGCGGGAGGAGCGCTCGCCCGGCCAGTGCGCGGACATGAGACAGGTTCGAGGCCAGCAGAGGCCAGCACGGCGGTGACCCGCGTGCGCTCATCCGCCTCTGTGGTGCGACGCGAGGCCGGCTCACTGGCCAGCGACCGCAGGTAGGCAATGAACGCCTCGCGCTGGACCAAGCGTAACTTGCCGAGTTTCGTGATCAGCAGGGGAAAGCCCGGCGCGCGGATCGTGTCGAGGAAGACGCGCGCCGGGATGCCGGTGACCGCCTCGACGTTTTTCTGCGAGAGCATCTCCGGCTGCGGCGCCGTGATCGTGAGCCCGTCCAGCGGGATCGTGAGCGTCGCGGTCGCTGTCGCGGTCGCTGGCCGGTCGGTTACCTTCGGGCTGGACCATTCGCCGGCGGGCGTCTCCAGGCTCTCTCTGTCGATGGCGCGCACGCCGTTGCCAGCCTGACGAAGAGCAAGCGGTGCCGATACACGCGCGAGAGCCGCTCGTGTCATTCCTTACCTCGATCCGTGTTGGGGTCGTGAGCAACCGTGACCGACGCCGCCGGAAGGGGCACGAAAAGGTAACTCTGCTCTGAAGGTAATTCGTGTCGAGTTACCCTTGAGCGCGCCTGGCGAGGAACCATGTGGTGTCGCGAGTTTAGGTGTCATGGGGAGCGCCGCTGAGGGGCCGAAAACGGGGGGTCGCGAAGGGCCCGATTTGGTAATTCTGCGCGCTCCGTCGGCGTCGCCCGCGGAGGCGACACGGAGGGGGCGCCACGGCAGGCGCGTCGCGCAGAGCGCGACCCGTGCGTGTCCACGTCGAGCCGCGGCACGAGCAGCAGGATCTCGTCGCGACGCGTCCGCGGCACCGGCGTAGGATGCCTGGCGAGGACGTGCGCGATGCGTGGTCCGATCGATCTCGCCTTGCTGCGCCTCCAGCGCGGACGGCCGAAAGCGTTATCGACACAGCGCCATCCCTGTTGCCGCGCGTGACAAATGCCGGCTCTTCGTCGAAATCCGGGCCGGCGTTTTCATGCGGCAGCACGTAGGGGAGCCTGCATTCCAAGGGCCAGGAATCGCGCCGTGCCGGTCGACGTTCGGACTGGGTTCGCGACCATGAAGCGGAGCTTGAGCAGCAGGTAGTCGTGATTGCGATAGCCGCGAGCTCGGCGCACCAAGGTCTCCCAGTTGTTGTTCAACGCCTCGGTCCGCCCGGTTGCGGGATGGTGGTCACCCAGCGCCACGATCTGCTCCCAGTGGTCGACGAGTGAGTCGTGGAGCCTTCGAAGCGCCTTGCAGCCGCGTAACTGCGTACGGCGGAGCAGATGACGGAGTCCCGCTTCCATTGAGGCACGATCCGGGGCGTGAAGCGTCTCGCGGAGCTCTTCCTTGATTTGGTAGGCCCGTGCCAGCGTCCGGTTGTACGACAAGAGGATACGAAGCTCACCCTGCTGCGCCGGCGTGCAGCGCTCCCAGGCGCGCAGAACCAACCAGCGTGTTCCCCTTCCTATGCCGCGCATCTCGGGCCCCGCACGAAAGAACGTTTCTTTGCGGACCTCTGTGACTGCCTCTCCTGCACGTTTCATGATGTGGATCGGGTCGTGAACGACGACGGCGTGCTTCAGCTGAGGGTCGCTCTGGACCGCGTTCAGAAAAGGACGATGCATATCCATCGCGAATAGAACGATATTCGCTTTCTGGTCAGGCGATAGGGTATCGAGCCAGATACGCAGGGTTTCTTCGCGTCGATGGGGACCTATCCACAGTGGCTCGCCGGTCTCTAGGTTGCTAACAATCGTCACGAACTCATAGTCGAGTCTGTGGCGACGGCCAAGCCACTTCTCATCGACGCCCACGTGCCGAAGTGCCACTTCGGGACGCGTAGCGTCCCAGCGGGCGAGCGCCTCGCCCTCCGCGCGGCGTACCGTGTGCCAGTCCAGCCCATGCAGCACAGCTACATGCATCACGGGCATACTTGCCGCTTCGAGTGCAAGTTGCTGTTGAAGCCGTTTGGTCTGGCGTTGATGAGGTTCGGCCCAAGGCAGCATTTCTACGGGAGCCCCCTTGCATCGCGTGCACTTGACGCGGATGAGCTCGGCTTCGAGGACGGTGGGCCGACCCGCCCACGGCAGGTCCCGCCAACGCCGAACCGGCAGCCGCTCGTGTGCGGCCGCCCGGCAGATCGTCCCGCACTGGCTGCAGCGCGGCGCCCACCGGCGCTCGACCCGCAGCACCAGCCGCGTCTCGGGAAGCGCGCCGTAGCCAGCGACCGGCTCGAAGCGGGTGCGCTGCGCATCCTCGAAGTAAGCCTCTCGCACTTTCCAGCCGTTGAACCCCAGAATCTCTGTTAGAATGCGCGTGCGCTGACCCATCCTGGTCTCCTCGATTCGCTTTGCCGTGAATACGAAGGGACCACCGCAATGCCGCGGAGTCGATGGGTCAGCGCACCGTTTATGTACTTGACGTCGTCGACGATCGTCATTCCGAACGTCGGCCCGGCTTTCTCGTTCTGAGCAAGAATTCGTCGCGCCGGAGGTGTCCTCAGCTCAACTTACCCAAATCATTCGGCCCGAGTTCTCACGAAGAGCCCGAATAATTGACGCAGGGCTCCGTCTTGGACCCCCTTGCAATCTTTTTTTGTCCGATATATTGCTGCGCCCGTGAGAACCAACTACGATATGCCTCGCGGTGAACGTCATTTGGTCGAGGAGGGAAGATGACTCTCGAAGTGGCAATGAGGGAGTTTCAGACGAGCTTGAGGGGCGAGGTGCTCTTCCCGAGCGACGCCGGCTACGATTCGGCTCGTCGGGTATTCAACGCGATGATCGATAAGCGCCCTCGGCTCATCGCTCGCTGCGCGGAGCCCGCCGACATCGTTCGATGCGTGCGCTTCGCGCGCGAGCACGCGCTCCCCGCGTCGGTGCGAGGCGGAGGCCACAGCGTGGCAGGCAAGGCGGTGTGCGACGCCGGAATGATGATCGATCTATCACAGATGAAGGCCATCCGGGTGGACCCGACCGAGCGCACGGCGCGCGCCGAGCCCGGGCTGCTCTTGGGCGAGTTCGACGAAGGGACACAGGCCTTCGGTTTCGCGACGACCATGGGCATCATGTCGACGACGGGCATCGCCGGGCTCACCCTCGGTGGAGGCATTGGCTGGCTGAACGGCAAGCACGGACTCGCCTGCGATAACCTGCTCTCGGCCGAGGTCGTGACGGCCAACGGCGACCTCGTCGTCGCCAGCTCCTCCGAGAACCCCGACCTGTTCTGGGGCATGCGTGGCGGCGGCGGAAACTTCGGAATCGTGACCTCGTTCGAGTATCGCGTGCATCCCGTCGGGCAGGTGCTCGCCGGGATGCTGCTCTATCCGCTCGCCAAGGCGAAGAGAGTGCTGCGCTTCTTCGACGATTTCTCGTCCGCCTGCCCCGACGAGTTCTCGACGACTGCCGTCCTGATGACGGGCGAGGACGGCCAGCCCGCCCTGGCCGTTTTGGTCTGCTACTGCGGCCCGCTCGCGGACGGCGAGGCGGCGCTCCGGCCTCTGCGCTCTTTCGCGAAGCCCACCGCGGATCTCATTTCGCCGACGAGCTATGTCGAATTCCAGCGCCTTCTGGATCCCGCGTTCCCGCCGGGAATGCAGCACTATTGGAAGTCGGGATTCATGCGTCGCTTGTCCGATACCGCCATCGACATTCTCGTCGAACACACCTCCACAATGCCCTCGCCTCTGAGCTCCCTGTCGCTTCAGCAGATGCACGGGGTCGCGGGCCGTCTGGGCGTGACCGACACGGCATTCGCTCACCGGCAAGACCAGTACGACTTCGTGATCACCTCCACGTGGAAAGACCCGGCAGAGACGGATACGAACGTCCGCTGGACCCGGGAGCTCTACAAGACGATCCGGCCGTTTCTCGAGGGCGGCGTCTACGTCAATAACCTGGGCGCGGAAGACGACGACGTCGTACGCGCGGCCTACGGGCCGAACTACAATCGTCTCATGGACGTCAAAAGGAAGTACGATCCGACGAACTTCTTTTGCATGAATCACAATATCCTGCCGAACCGTCCGGCGTGAGGCCGGTCGTTCAACGCATCGATCGTCGACATTCGAGGTGGAGGAAGGGAACCCATGATCGTCCTTTGTTTTAGAGCGAAGGCCAAGCCCGAGAGAGTCAACGACGTCCTCGCGACTTTTCAGGCGCTCGCGGCCCCGACCCGAGCCGCCAAGGGCGTCTTGGGCATCGACATCGGTCGAGACATCGACGACCCGAATTGTTTCATCGGCACGGAGCGCTTCGTTGATCGAGCCGCGCTCGAACACTTAGATTCTTTGCCCGAAATCAAGAAGGTGCTCGACGAGCTCCGCGACATGCTCGCAGAGCCTTTCGATGAAACCCTCTACGAAATCGCCTCCCACGAGAAATCGTCGTTGCCGACCTGAATCGAGCGACGAACCGGTTTCCCGGCGAGCGGGGGCCTAAGAGCCTGTTGAACCGTGATTTCTCGTGGAGATCCTCGCGCCGCCAGCCGAACCCATCGGGGATTCACGAGAAAAATCATTGGTATAGACTGCTGCCCATGGGTGATCGGATAGCAGAGTCGCTATCACGCAGTGTGTCTCGTTCGGCGCCGCGGCTTGGGTGGTGCCGTCAGCCCTTGAATTCGATCTAGGACACTCGGTCGTCGACGCCAATTTGGGTCGGATCCGAGGTCGCGGAACCGGAGCATCAATTCCCCCCACATGAGCGGTTGGTCGTCAGTGTCCCACAGAAGCCGAGTGATCGTTCCATGAGCCGAGCTGAGAGCCCGCATCAACAAGATCGGGTGAAGGGGGGCGCGCGAGGCGGGCTCGTCTGCGCTCTTCTTCTCCGCCACGACGGCGATCTTCTCGCTCTGCACAATAGTTCGCGCGATCGTTGCGTTGAGGAGCGTGGCAAGCACAAGTGCCTTCGCACTGACCGGCTTGCGCGCGGTAATCTCGTCGAGCCTGGCACCCGCCTTCTCGACTTTGTTATCGATCTCGATCTCCCAACGGACGCCGTAGAGATCACCTACCTGATGCGGGCCGTGCGTCTTGCGGGGCACGTTGGTCAGGAAGAAGCAGTAGCCCTTGGGCGTGGGGATGCCAACCAGGCGAGAGCGAACGCGGAGAGCGTTGCGCCCCACGGTCACGTCAGCGTCGATAGCCTGCCCATCCAGGACGATAACTTCCTCGTCAAAGAGCGTATCGAAGTCGGCCCCCTCTGCGAGTTCCGGGAAGTCAGATCCGCGGACAAGGCGATTGACCTTGGGCTTCCAGTTCTCCTTCAGTCGGATCACGTACTTCACGTCGTGTGTCTCACATTCCGCCAGGCGAGCAATACAGGCATACCCGAGATCTATCAGGAGGCCGGTTCCGCGACGATGCTCACCCACGTCCAGATGTGGGCTATCATGCTCGCGAGCTGGCGTAATTTTGTATGCCACGAGGTTCCCCGTGCCGACGGACCACTCTTTGTGGACCTTCAGGGCTGCGTAATCTCCTGTGCTCGGGAAGTCACCAACCAAGGCGTCGTCCAACCGGATCGTCGTAGAGTCGACGACGCGCCAGTCGCTGACCCCGCCGAGAATGCCCGGCAAAAGCTTCGGCTGTCGCTGACCGATGGCAATTGCGCGGTTGAGGAGCTCGGTCAGCAGATCCAGCAGCGGCGCCGTGAACCAGCCGTAGAATGTCCCCCGTCGAACGCGCTCGGCTCCATTCTCGATATACGTGCGAAGAATATCATACTGGCGCCCGCCTTCATGCGTGCCGCCGGCCAAGATAAGCGCCACCACGAACTCGAACACGTTGAGCTTCCGCTCCCGCTCTTGGACGCCGTACTTGTCTGCGAGCGCACGAATCGCATCGGCGCTCAGCGCTTCACGAAGATGTGCACGAAGCGACTCACCTGTCATGAACTCTCTTGTCGCGCATTGAGACGAGGGAATACGATGACATTCGCATATGATCACATAGGATCACATAGTGTCGTTCAGAAAGTTTGAAGCTTATCCGGACACCCATGGACCGCTGCCGTTGGGGACCGGCGTACATCAGATGGAGGTGTCAATGGACCGGGACAGTAAGAGTAAACGGGACGGTGAGAATAATGGACTGTTTGCCGCCGGCCGTCCGCGGAGCTTGGCCCATCTAAAGGGCGTTGCAACGGAGTATCCGCGTCATCGTTGCTTGCACGATTTGTTCGACGAGCAAGCCGACCGGAATCCTGACGGGGAGGCGGTGCGCTGCGAGGGGCGCTCGTTGTCGTACGCGGAGTTTCGCGAACGGGCCAATCGTCTGGCCCATTTTCTCAGGACCCTCGGCGTCGGTCCCGATGTCCTAGTCGGCATCTCGGTCGAACGTTCGATCGACATGATCGTCGGGCTGCTCGGCATTCTCAAGGCGGGTGGCGCGTACGTGCCGCTCGACCCGTCTTACCCGCGCGAGCGCCTCGCCTTCATGATCCAAGACACGAAGGTGCCCGTCATCCTCACGCAGAGTCACGTCGCCGACTCGCTGCCGCCGTTCGACGGGCGCTTGATCCGTCTCGACGGAGATTGGGAGCTCGTGTCAAGCCATCCGGCCGTGCCGCCGGTCGGCGTGGGTGTCAATGCGGAGCACCTGGCGTACGTCACCTATACATCGGGATCGACGGGGCGCCCGAAGGGCGTCTGTGTTCCCCATCGCGCCGTCGTGAACTTCACCCAGAACGCGAACGACGCCGCTTTTTCGCGAGAGCACACCTTCTTGCAGCTCGCGCCGCTTCCCTTTGATCTGTCGGTCTTCGAGATCTGGGGCGCCCTCGCCAACGGTGGCCGCCTGGTCGTGTTCCCGCCGGTCCGCGTATCGCCGAGCCTGGTGGCGGACGTGATGAGGCGCGAGAGGGTCACGACGGTCATGCTGAGCACCGGGCTCTTTCACCAGATGGTCGCCGACGATTGCTTGAACGGCCTCGGAGAGCTCCGGCAAATGGTGGTCGCAGGCGAGGCATTGTCGGCAGCACACGTCCGGCGTGCGGCGCGCGCCCTTCCGAACTGCCGTCTCATCAACGGGTACGGGCCGACGGAGGCGTGCGTCATCACGACATACTATACAGTCGTGGATGCCGACGCCCTGGGCGCCTCCGTTCCCATCGGGAAGCCCCTCGCGAATTACGAGGCGTACGTGCTCGATTCCGATTCGGCTTCTCCGAAAAGCGACGAGCCCGGCGAGCTCTTCATCGGTGGCGACGGGCTCGCCCGCGGGTATCTGAATCGCCCGGAGCTGATCGCGGAAAAATTCGTCCAGAATCCGTTCGGTAAGCCGGGCGAACGGCTCTACCGAAGCGGGGATCTGGTCCGGCATCTACCCGATGGGAACATCGAGTTTCTCGGCCGCATCGACAATCAAGTAAAGATTCGTGGTTTCCGGGTAGAGCTGGGCGAGGTCGAAAGCCGTCTCGCCGAGCATCCCGGCGTAAAGGCCGCAGCGGTGGTCGCGCCCCCGGATCCGGCGGGCGGAAGGCGCCTGGTCGCGTACGTGGTGCCTTCGGGCAAGGACGCGTCGCCTCCTGCCGCGGACCTGCGGGCCTTTGTCGGCGAGCGGCTGCCTGAGTACATGGTGCCGTCGCTCTTCGCATCGATCGAGAAGCTGCCGGTCACTCCGAACGGCAAGATCGATCGTCGGGCTCTGGAATCGGAGGTCGTCCAGCAGCCTTCGACGGGATTCGTTCCGCCCGAGGGCGAGACCGAGAAGCGGATCGCGGCCGCGTGGTGCGAAGCACTGGGCGTCGACGCCATCGGGCGAAACGATCGTTTCCTGGACCTCGGGGGCCATTCGTTGTCCGCGGTCCAAGTCGTCTCGTGGTTGAGCCGCATGCACGGGATGGATATCCCGCTCCGGATCTTGCTCGATAATCCGATGCTCGCCGAGGCCGCGAAGGAAATGGCGGTCGCGAGCGGATCCAGCGCGATCACGCGAACCACTCCGAACGAGGGTGTGTTCCCCGCATCCTATTCTCAAATGCAGTTCTGGCTGCTGAGGCAACTCGGGGCTCACAACTCGTTGCCGATGCGTATCCGGATCGATGGTCCTCTCGATGTCGCCGTCCTCTCCCGGTGCTTCGACGAGCTGGAGCGGCGGCACAAGCCGCTCCGTACGACCTTTACCTATTCGGCCGGCACGCTGCAGCAGGTCGTCCACCCGCCCCAACAAGGGAGGTTGAGCGTCACCGATCTGAGGGGCTTGGATCCCTCGACGCGCGACTCCGAGGCGGAGCGCGTGGCCGCCGAGCTGTGCGACAAGGACTTCGATCTCGAAGTCGATGTGGCGTGGCGAGCGGGCCTGCTCGTCCTCGGGCCCGAGCGGCATCTCCTGATCCTGACGATGCACCACATCATCACCGACCGGTGGTCGATCGCGCGCGTGCTGTTCCCGGAGCTCGAGTCGCTATATTCGGCCTTTGGAGCCGGGCGCCCGTCGCCGCTACCGCCGTTGGCCATCGACTACACGGACTTCGCTCTTTGGGAGCACGATTGGCTGAACAGCCCTGCGGCCGAGCAGCGCTTCGCTTACTGGCGAGAGCGTTTGAAGGGCTCTCCAGCTTCCCTCGATCTCCCGCTCGCCCGAACACGGCCTGCGGCCCAGAGCTTCCGCAGCGCCGTCGTGCCCGTGAGCGTACCTTCGGACGTGACCACCGGGCTGAAGCAACTGGCGCAGCGAGAAGGATGCACGCTGTTCGTCGTCCTCCTCGCGGCCTTCCAGGCGCTCTTGCACCGATATTCCGGACAGACCGACATCGTCGTCGGCACGCCGCTGGCCAACCGACTTCGGCCTGAAACACACGGCCTTTTTGGCTGTCTGCTGAACGAGGTAGCGCTCCGGACCGATCTGTCGGGTAACCCCTCGTTCCGCGAGTTGCTCGCCCGCGTCCGCACAACGACGGTCGGTGCGATGGAAAACGAACTCCCGTTTACGCGGGTGGTAGAGGCCGTGCGCCCCGAGCGCAGCTCGGTGCACACTCCCATCTTCCAGGTTATGATGCTTTTGATCCAGAGCGACGTCGAGGTGACGCCCCGGCTCGCGGATCTCCGGCTTTCTCTGGAACCCGACGAGGCGATCGGCGAGCTCGATCTGGTGCTCCAGCTCGAGGAAGGAGGAAAGGGGGACCTCTTCGGCTTCCTTGAGTACGACACCGATCTCTTCGACGAGGAGACCGCGCAGCGGACCGCCCGCCATTTCGATACGCTGCTAGCCGCCGTGGTGAGGTCGCCCCACGCTCCGATCGGGGTCCTGCCGCTGCTGCCGAAAGCCGAGCTGGATCTCATCGAACAGTGGAGCCAGTCGCCGGCCGAACCCGCGGCGCAGCCGACCATCCAGGAGCAGCTCGCCCGGCAGGTAAGAGAAACGCCGGATGCACCGGCGCTGACGTACGAGGATGAGACGCTCACCTACCGTGAGCTCGATCGACGGACGGCCGCCCTCGCCCGCCGGTTGCGGCAGGCCGGCGCAGGCCCCGACGTCGTCTGCGGCCTTTACGCGGACAGGTCAGCGGAGATGGTCATCGGGATGCTGGCCATCCTCTGCGCGGGTGCAGCCTACGTACCGCTCGACCCCTCCTACCCCCTCGAGCGAATCGCGCTGATGCTCGAGGACTCGAGGGCGCCGATCGTGCTCGTGTCCCCCGAGATGCGGGGAAGGCTGCCGCGATCGCGCAACGAACCGGTCCAGATTGGCACTGACGACGCCGAAGTCTCGAACGCGGTCGAACTAGAACCGGTCCAGATCAGCGACGAGAATTTGGCGTATCTCATTTACACGTCTGGATCCACTGGGCGTCCCAAGGGCGTGGCCGTTCCGCATCATGCCCTGAGCAACTTTCTGGCGGGCATGGACCAGCGGCTGGGTTCGGATACCGCAAAAGGCGTTTGGCTCGCCGTAACGAGCGTCTCGTTCGACATCTCCATCCTCGAGCTTCTCTGGCCGCTCGCCCGCGGCGGACACGTGGTGGTGGCGCGCGATCCGAGAGAGCTTCACCGTCATCCCGTAAAGCCGGACGGCCGCAGCGGAAGCTCGCAGGCGGTCGATTTCAGCTTGTTCTACTTCGCCGCCGACGAGGGCGAGGGCGATTCACGAGACAAGTATCGCTTGCTCATGGACGGCGCACGCTTCGCGGACACGCACGGCTTTTCCGCGGTGTGGACGCCCGAGCGCCATTTCCATCCGTTCGGCGGCATCTACCCGAATCCCTCCGTGACCAGCGCGGCGCTGGCCATGGTGACCAAGCGACTGCGCCTCCGAGCGGGAAGCGTGGTCCTACCGCTTCACCATCCGGTCCGGGTGGCCGAGGAGTGGTCGGTCGTCGACAATCTCTCGCAGGGCCGCGTCGAGCTCTCCTTCGCTTCGGGCTGGCAGGCGAACGATTTCGTGCTCAGGCCGGAGAACTTCGCCCCACGTCGCGAGTTGATGTACGAAGGAATCGCGGCCGTCCAGAAACTCTGGTCCGGCGAAGCGCTCACGCTCCCGGACAGCTCCGGGCGACAGATCGCCGTTCGGCTCCACCCCCGTCCCGTGCAGCCGGTTCTTCCGGTATGGGTCACGAGCGCCGGCGCGCCCGAGACGTGGGAACGAGCGGGTACGATGGGCGCGCACGTGCTGACCCACCTATTGGGCCAGAGCCCCGAGCAAGTCGGAGAGAAGGTCGCCCTCTATCGGCAAGCGCGCGCCCGAGCGGGCCACGATCCACAGTCCGGCAAGGTGGCCGTCATGCTGCACACCTATATCGGCGAGGATCTGGATACCGTCTACGCGCGCGTCCGCACACCCTTCAAGCGGTACCTGCGCAGCGCGGGAAGCCTCGTCGCGAGCATGGCGGGCAATGGCGGTCTCAACCCCGAGTTGATGACCAAGGATGACTGGGACGCCCTCCTGAAGCACCACCTCGACCGCTATCTCCAAACCAGCGCGCTAATCGGGACGCCGGACATGTGCCGACGCATGGTCGAGTGGCTACGCGAGCTGGGTGTGACCGAGGTGGCCTGCCTCGTCGATTTCGGAGTACCGGTCGACGACGCGCTCATGGGGCTGCACGCGCTCGACAGCCTCCGTCGGACAACGAGCACCTATCGCCGACCTCCGCGCTCGTTGGAGGAGCTGGCGCGCACGTACCGGCCGACCGCGTTGCAGTGCACGCCGACGCTGGCTGCCGCCATCGCCGAGGACGCCGAACTGGCGAGCGCCCTCGGCTCCCTGCGCACGTGGCTCATCGGAGGAGAGGTCCTGCCCACGTCCGTCGTCGCCGAGGTCCGCCGAGCGCTCCCGTCGATTCGGCTCTTCAACATGTATGGGCCGACTGAGACGACCATCTGGTCGACGTGCCACGAGGTGACCGACGAGACATCCTCCTCCGTTCCGATCGGGCGGCCCATACGGAACACCAACGTCTACGTCGTCGACCGCTTCCTCAATCCGGTTCCGATAGGCGTGCCCGGCGATCTTTTGATCGGCGGCGATGGCCTGGCTCGAGGCTATTTCGAGCAGCCGGAGCTGACCGCGGAGCGGTTCATCCTGGAGCCATTCAACACCAATGCCCGTGCGTACCGGACCGGAGACGTAGCCCGGTTCCGGCCCGATGGCTCGCTGGAGTACGTCGGTCGCGGCGACACGCAGGTGAAGATACGAGGCCACCGCATGGAGCTCGGGGAAGTGGAGGCCGTTCTGGGCCACCATCCCGCGGTCCGGGCGGCGGCCGTCGTCGCGCGCAACGTTTCGCCGGCCGACGTGCAAGCCGTCGCCTACGTCACCTTCCGGAACACGGCCGCGGCGTCCCCGGCCGACGTGCGAGAGTTCCTCGCGAAGAAGCTGCCAGACTATATGATCCCGGCGCGGTTCGTCGTCCTCGACGAGCTTCCGCTGACGTCGAACGGGAAGGTGAACCGGCAGGCCTTGCCCGAGGCGCTATCGGAGGAGACCGGCGCTGCCGCGTCCGCCGAGCCGGAGACGCTCACTGAGCGCACGCTCCTCGAGATATGGCGAGACGTCCTCAAGACACCCCAAATCGGGGTCGACGACGACTTCTTCCACGTCGAAGGTCATTCGCTTCGGGCCGTCCAGGTCGTCGTCGAGATCGAGCGCGAGCTGAACATCCGCGTTATGGCGCGAACGGTATTCGAACAGCGCACGGTCAGGAAGCTGGCCCGGCACATCGACGCGCTCAAGGCGGCGGCCCCGAGCCATTACCCCGCCAGCCGGATGCAGAAGCGCTTCTGGGAGCTGCACCAGCGTGGCGCCGACGAGGTCCTCTCGTTGCAGATCCGCTGGGACGGCGCCCTTGATTCGAAGGCCTTCGAGGAGGCTTTCACCGAACTGGCCGCCCGTCACAAGTCCCTTCGCGCGAAGTTCATCACGGTCGACGGCGACTTGCGCCAGGTCTTCGACCCGGCGCCGGTTCGCCTCGACGTCCGTGACCTGTCCGGCCTCCGCGAGGCCGAGCAGCAAGCGGCGATAGACGCGCTCGGCCAGGAGATGGGCCGACCGTTCGATCTCGAGGCGGGGCCGCCGCTACGCGCGGTCCTCCTACGGCTCGAGCCCGAGCAGCATCTGCTGGCCCTCGCGATCCACCACATCGTGTCCGACGGATGGTCCGTCTCTCGCGTGCTTCTGCCGGAGCTGGACACGATCTATCGCGCGTTGGCGAGGGGCCAGAAGTCGCCGTTGCCCCGCGTCCCCTACGACTTCGTCGACTGCGTCGCGTTGGGGCAGCGGCAGACCACTCCAGAAGAGAACGTCGCCTATTGGACCAAGCACCTTTCGGGATGCCCGGCGCCGCTGGCCCTCCGGGCGGGGCGGCAGCGCCCGAAGAATCCGACGTTCCGGGCCGCGCGCGCGGGCTTCGTCCTGTCGGCCGCGTCGGCCGACGCCCTACGAACGATGGCGCACGAGAAGGGAGTGACGCTCTTCACGCTGCTCTTCGCCTCCTTCGGGTTGCTGCTGCACGCCCATTCGGGCGCCGAGGACATCGTCGTCGGCACCCCTGTGAGCAACCGACGACGCATCGAGGTCGACGGGTTCAACATCGATCCCGAACCGCTCGTCGGACGTTTTCTTAGCTACCTGCCCGTGCGAGCGGACCTCTCCGGGACGCCGACATTCGAGACGGTTCTGCAGCGTGTGGATCGCGCCCTGGAAGGCGCCTTCGCGCACGAGGATCTGCCGTGTTTCGCCATCGAGGACGCGGTGCGCGGAGGGCACGGGCTCGACGATCTGCCGCTCTTCCGGACCGTCTTCCAGATGGATAGCGCTCCCGCATTTACCCTGAACGGCGCGCGTGGGCGCGTTCAACCCGGGCCGATCCGGTGCTCCCAGTTCGACCTGAGCGTCGAAGTGCGAGAAGTCGAAAACGAGCTCGCGGTGGACTTCGTCTACGGCACCGATATTTTCGAGTCCTATATCGAACAATTGGCGAACAAATATCGTTCGTTCCTCTCCGGGTTGCCTTGGATCCGTTCATGCGAGTCAGTAACGGCGAAGGCGCTCGCTGGTGTAATTCCCTCATCTCGCTAGTATAATTCCCTCATAAGGAGACAGCCATGACATCGCCAGTCGTCAACGCACACAACGAGTGGGACCCGTTGGAAGAGATCATCGTGGGGGTTCTCGACGGTCAGTGCGTAACCCCGTGGGAACCTGGCTTCGGTGCGATGATTCCCGACGAGAAGCTAGACCTCGTCCGCAGTTACCACCAGATGAACGCAGGCAAGCCGTACACGAGTGCGCAGGTGATGCCCGCGCAGCGAGAGCTGGACGAGTTCGTCCATATCTTGGAAGTAGAGGGCGTAACGGTACGCCGCCCCGATCCGATGGACTGTTCGATCCCATTTTCTACGCCCGACTTCCCGTCCACGACGGGTTACGGTGACCAATATCCCGCTCGCGACGCCCTCACCGCGATCGGCGACGAAATTATCGAGGCGACCATGTCGTGGCGGTCGCGCTACCACGCGATCCTCCCGTACAGGCGGCTTATCAAGGAGTATCTCCGGCAGGGCGCCCGATGGGTTTCGGCGCCGAGGCCGCAGATGTCCGACGAGCTTTACCTGACGAATCACCGCCGAGACCCGAACTCGTGGGAGTGGGTCACGACCGAGTTCGAGCCGGTATTCGACGCGGCCGACATCATCCGTTGTGGCAAGGACATCTTCGTTCAACGCAGCCACACGACGAACGAATCGGGGATCGAGTGGCTCCGGCGACATCTAGGCGATACCTACAGGGTGCACCGCGTGGAGTTTCACGATCATCGCGCGGTGCACATTGATGCCACGTTCGTGCCGCTCGCGCCGGGGAAGATGCTGGTCAATCCCGACCGTCCCATCAAGGAGCTTCCATCTATCTTCAAGAACAGCGGATGGGAGCTTCTGCCCTGCCCCCGGACCACGTACCCCAAGAACCGCCCGGACTTCCGGTCCTTCGAGTGGCTCGTCATGAACGTCGTGAGCCTCGACGAACAACGCATTATCGTCGAGAAGGAAGAAGAGACGTTCATCCGAGCGCTCAAAGACTGGGGTTTCAAGCCGATCCCCGTGGCCTACCGAAACTGCTACAAGCACGGCGGAAGCTTCCATTGCTCGACCTGCGATATTCGTCGCCGAGGCACCCTCCAGACTTACTTCTGAGAGGGTGTTCCACGGGAAGCTTGGCCGCTCTCGCGGAGGCCATGCTTTCTCCCGAGGCAGGAGCCTCTTGGAGCCTCCCGTCCGGCGTACTGCGGGAAGCGCACCACGACGATTCATCCCTTCGGCATATCTACAATCCTCCCGCGCCCGCCCCCGGTGGGGTTCGGGCTCGAAGGCCCGCGGATCCTTTCATGGAGAACTCATGCGTCTCTCGAGCCCCTCCTCGGTCACGCCCGCCGGCGTACTGATTGTCGGCGCCATCATCTTCACGGCCATGGGGCTGACCAACGCCGCGTGCGGGCCCGCGCTGCCCGAGCTCGCGCGCAAGACCGCGACCAGCCTGGCCGGCATCGGCACGCTGTTGAGCGCCTTATATTTCGGCGCGGTCGCGGGCCAGCTCGTCGCCGGCCCCATCAGCGATCGGGTCGCGCCACGCCCGGTGATCGTCGCCGGCATGCTCGCGATTTCCGGCGGCGCGCTCGGCATCGCGCTGTGCCCAACCCTCGAGCTGCTGCTCGCCGCTGCCGCCATCGCGGGCCTGGGCTTCGGGGCGCTCGACGTGGCTACGAATCTCCTCGTCGCGGCCGTCTTCGCCGAGCGCCGCGCGGCTGCGCTCAATCTCGTCGCCATGTTCTACGGAGCCGGATCCGTCGGTGGTCCGGCGCTCGCGGCCGTTAGCTTGAAGCAGCTCGGGAGCGCGATCCCGGTCCTCTGGGTAAGCGCGGGGGTTGGGGTCGCGGGCCTGTTGCTCGCGAGCTGCATGCCGAGCTCACGCCTTTTGCAGGCGGACGCAGAAGGCCCGCGCCCACGGCCCGTGTATCGCGACCCGCTCGTCCTCGCGCTCGGGTTGCTGCTCCTCCTCTACGTGGGTATCGAGAACGGCGTCGGCGCCTGGACAACGACGTACCTCGTTCGCACGACCTCGGCTTCCGCGCCCACGGGTGCGCTCCTCGCCTCGGGGTATTGGCTCGCGCTCACGCTCGGGCGGGCCATCGGCGCGGCGCTGAGCCAGCGTCTTCGGGATGTGCGCCTCTTGCGCATCAGCCTCGTGGGGGCCGTGGCCTTCGGCCTGCTCCTCGTGCTCTCCGTGGGGCATTTGCTCTTCACTGCGATCGCGGTGCTCGGCATGGGGCTCTGCTTCGGCCCCATCTCCCCGATAATACTCGCGGTGACCACGAGGGCCGCGCGCCACGCACCCGGCGCCGGCATAAGCCTCGTCTCGGCCATCAGCAGCGCCGGCGCGATGCTGATGCCCTGGGCGCAGGGCGCGCTGCTCGAGAGGGTGAGCCCGGGGGCGAGCGTTGCGCTTTCGGCGGCCGTGACGGCGGCGATGCTGAGCGTGGAAATCGCGATTGTCATCAAGGCACGCCTTTGAGTCGCGGCGCGAGCGCGCCCGTTACTCCCCTTTGCGCGCCTGCCTGCCCGCGGCGGAGCCGCGCAGCGCTGCCGCTGGGCTCCGGGACTCGAGACGCTGAAGCGAAGCCAAGCTGCCGCGGAGCGGCTTCGTCCGTGCGCCAGGAAAAGCTTGGGAGAGTGCACAGCAGTCGCACGTCCGCAGAAGTAGTTGCGTCGATGGGCGCGGCTTGCCGAATGGCTATCCCGATCGCCTGCGGCGCAGCCGGACCAGAACCAGCAGTCCAAGGCCCGCCCACGGCGCCCGGACCACGCCGCCGACCGCCTTGCACCCGCATCCGCCGTTCGCATCCCCGCCATCGGTGGTGCCCCCCCGCCGTTCGGCGCGTAGGCAAATCAAGCCGGATCGTTGCGCGAGGAAGCATGGCGGGGCGAACCGCCGTGGCGGGAGCGCGAGCATCGCCACGCCTCGTTCATGGGTCGAAAGAGCGTGCCCCTCGCTGCCCAGAGCCCGAAAAGGGGCGGCTCGGCGTGCCGCAGGCACACGTCCCCCTCTGGGCGTTGGTCAGGCTCTTGGTGTTGTTGCGGTAGGCTACGCAGCTTCCCCGAGCGCCTTGCGGCGCAGGACGGTGCTTTTCCAGTACGGCGGACCGCGGTTGGGTGAGCGCGCAGGAACGTCGGTCGGCTCGCCGAGTGCGGAGAGGAAGCGGACGATGCTCCTTGGCTTGGTGACCATGGCAACAACGTGTGCAGACCGCACCCGCTCCCCCCCGAGGCGGCCTGATGCCCGCCTCTCCACCGCGGCGCCTGCGTCGGCTCAACCGCGTCACCCGGGACGGGCAGCGCGCCATCTTGGCCCACCACGAGGCAGCTCACGCTGTCGTCGGCGCCATGCTCGGCGTCGCGGTCGAGCGCATCGAGATGTGGCGCCGCGGCGAGAGCAGGGCGCGGACTTGGGTCCGCCATCTGCTCGTCTCGACGTCGGCCTACTTCCAGTCCGTGAAGGAGTCCGAGGACAAGCGCCTGCGCAGGTTCGCTCTCAGGGCGATCGAGGACGTCGAAGTCTTCACGCTCGCCGGTCCGTGCGAGGAGGCGATCGTCCTGCGGCAGCCGCTCGACCTCGAGGTGCGCTCCTACTGGCTCGACGGGCGACCCGTTCCGCTGCCCGACTGGGCGAAGCAGAAGAACTACCTCGCGCACAGCGACAGCGACCGGGCCCGCATCTTGAGCGCTCGCGTGCTCTGCCTCGATCCGCGCCGGGCCATTTCGCCGGATGAGCACCGCGCCTCCATGGTCGAGCGCACGCTCCGCCTCCTGCGCGCGAAGGGAGTGCAGCCAGCGATCGAGCGCCTTGCCGAGCGGCTCATCCAGGAAGAGCACGTCGACGCGCAGGGCATCAGGGAGACGATCGGTGACGACCTCGTCGGCGCCGGGATGAGGCACGTGCGGCGCCGCACCACTCCAAGCCGGTACGCGATCGAGATCGCCTCGGTGGAGTTCTGAGCGTGAGCACCCGCGCTCGCGTCCGCGCGCTTGCCTTCGTGGGCGCCTGATTCCTTCGGCGGCACCACGCCGGTCGATTCCGCCAAACAAATGCGGTCCCGCGCCTAACTACTACATATGGAGTTCAAAGCCACGAGCGACCCGCCCCCCCTTCGACCTCGACTCCGTCATCGACGGGCCCGAGGAGCGCTTCGCCAAGGAAAAGGATCTCTGTGCCGCGTCATGCGCGGCGACCGTGGCGCAGGCGAAGCTCAAGCTCGCCGAGCTCGGTCTGCGCCCGCTCCGGCGCGTAAGTAAAAGAAGCCGGATCGCTGCGCGAAGAAGTGTGGCGCGGCGAACCGAAGTGGCGGGACCGCGAGCGTCGCGACGCCTCGTTCCTGGGTCGAAAGAGTGGGTCGAGCGCGGCGCAGAGCGTGCAAAGGGGCGCATCGGCGTGCTGCGGGCACACGTCGCCCTGCGGGCGTTGGTCTGGCCCGGGATGCTCTTGCGGCTACGCGGCGTCCCCGAGCGCCTTGCGGCGCAGGACGGTGCTCTTCCAGTACGGCGGCCGCCGCGTGGACGCTGGGTGAGCGACCTGGAACGTCGGTCGGTTCGCCGAGCGCGGTGAGGAAGCGGGCGATGGTGCTCGGCTCGGTGATCATGGCGACGAGCGTCATCCTGCCCTTGCAGGCCGGGCACTCGAGGACATCGAACCCGAACGTGCGCTTCATGAGCACGGCCCACTCGACGTTGCGCGACGTTGCGAACAACTCCCCGTCGAGCAGCCGCCCCCAGTGCAAGACCGAGATCAGGGTCGGCTCAACTCGCACCGTAGGCTCGGCATGCGCGGGCGACTTCGCTGAGAGCGCCGGCGGAGCGCACGACGACGCAGGGCCAGGTGCAGGCGACGCGGGCGCAGGCGACGCAGACGCAGGCGACTCAGGCGCAGGCGACGCGGGTGCAGCGGGCAGAGCCGCGTGCCCCGCGCGCGGTTCAGGCTTCGCGGCGCGGGCCGCAGGCTGTGGAGTGGAAACCGATCGGTGGAATGGCCGTCAATCGGAGAGGGGGCACTGCTCGTAGCAGCGCCAGGCCTCCGTGCTGCGGTCCGTGCCGCCGGCGAAAGACGCCTTGATCTCGTCGCAGGGCGCGTCGAGCACGCACGACGCCCGACACGCCTCGTGTTCGGAGCAGCCGGTGAGGTCGTCGTCGAGCTCGAGATCGTCGACCCCGCAGGCCTCGGCGTGCTCGACGGCATCCGCGCATGTCCCCGTTTTGCAGCCGGCCCCCAGGAGCGCGGTCGCAACGAAAATCGACGCCATGAGATAACGGCTCTTCGTGAGAACTCGGGCCGAATGATTTGGGTAAGTTGAGCTGAGAACACCTCCGGCGCGACGAATTCTTGCTCAGAACGAGAAAGCCGAGCCGACGTTCGGAATGACGATCGTCGACGACGTCGAGTACATAAACGGTGCGCTGACCCATCGACTCCGCGGCATTGCGGTGGTCCCTTCGTATTCACGGCAAAGCGAATCGAGGAGACCAGGATGGGTCAGCGCACGCGCATTCTAACAGAGATTCTGGGGTTCAACGGCTGGAAAGTGCGAGAGGCTTACTTCGAGGATGCGCAGCGCACCCGCTTCGAGCCGGTCGCTGGCTACGGCGCGCTTCCCGAGACGCGGCTGGTGCTGCGGGTCGAGCGCCGGTGGGCGCCGCGCTGCAGCCAGTGCGGGACGATCTGCCGGGCGGCCGCACACGAGCGGCTGCCGGTTCGGCGTTGGCGGGACCTGCCGTGGGCGGGTCGGCCCACCGTCCTCGAAGCCGAGCTCATCCGCGTCAAGTGCACGCGATGCAAGGGGGCTCCCGTAGAAATGCTGCCTTGGGCCGAACCTCATCAACGCCAGACCAAACGGCTTCAACAGCAAGTTGCACTCGAAGCGGCAAGTATGCCCGTGATGCATGTAGCTGTGCTGCATGGGCTGGACTGGCACACGGTACGCCGCGCGGAGGGCGAGGCGCTCGCCCGCTGGGACGCTACGCGTCCCGAAGTGGCACTTCGGCACGTGGGCGTCGATGAGAAGTGGCTTGGCCGTCGCCACAGACTCGACTATGAGTTCGTGACGATTGTTAGCAACCTAGAGACCGGCGAGCCACTGTGGATAGGTCCCCATCGACGCGAAGAAACCCTGCGTACCTGGCTCGATACCCTATCGCCTGACCAGAAAGCGAATATCGTTCTATTCGCGATGGATATGCATCGTCCTTTTCTGAACGCGGTCCAGAGCGACCCTCAGCTGAAGCACGCCGTCGTCGTTCACGACCCGTTCCACATCATGAAACGTGCAGGAGAGGCAGTCACAGAGGTCCGCAAAGAAACGTTCTTTCGTGCGGGGCGCGAGATGCGCGGCATAGGAAGGGGAACACGCTGGTTGGTTCTGCGCGCCTGGGAGCGCTGCACGCCGGCGCAGCAGGGTGAGCTTCGTATCCTCTTGTCGTACAACCGGACGCTGGCACGGGCCTACCAAATCAAGGAAGAGCTCCGCGAGACGCTTCACGCCCCGGATCGTGCCTCAATGGAAGCGGGACTCCGTCATCTGCTCCGCCGTACGCAGTTACGCGGCTGCAAGGCGCTTCGAAGGCTCCACGACTCACTCGTCGACCACTGGGAGCAGATCGTGGCGCTGGGTGACCACCATCCCGCAACCGGGCGGACCGAGGCGTTGAACAACAACTGGGAGACCTTGGTGCGCCGAGCTCGCGGCTATCGCAATCACGACTACCTGCTGCTCAAGCTCCGCTTCATGGTCGCGAACCCAGTCCGAACGTCGACCGGCACGGCGCGATTCCTGGCCCTTGGAATGCAGGCTCCCCTACGTGCTGCCGCATGAAAACGCCGGCCCGGATTTCGACGAAGAGCCGGATTTCGACGAAGAGCCCGTTTTCCCACCGCTCCCCGTGGCGTCCGCAGTTCCGCCATGGCGTCGCCATGCAGCATCGCGGCGAGAGGGTCGTCGCCTGCGCATGCCGCCGCGCTTGCCTCCCGGCACAGGCCTGCTGCTTGCCGGCATCACTTTCCGGATGCCTCCGGGGCGCTTCGGCGCGCAACCGCAGCGTGCGGGCGATCCCAGTAGAGCCTGCGGGCACTGGCGAGCGGCAAGGCTCCGGCAGCGAGTCGACGCGAGCGGCGGGCTCGACGTTCGGCCCAAGCTTGCTCACCCCTCCGGTGCCACCGGCAGCCCGAGCAGCCGACCGAGCGTCTCGTGAACGATTCGGGCCGCCACCTCATCCCCGAGGGCGACGGCGCGGCTCAGGGTGCTGGCGAGCGAGGCGACCACGGCCGCCCGAGGCGACGGCTCGGTCACCGCGAACTCTCCAGGCCCGGGGCTTGACCATTGGGCCCGGGTTGGGCCCATGCCTCCCGAGGGGGTGCGATCCGTCGTCACGCTCTCCCGAAATCCCCGGGGAAGCGACGGATCGCGACGGTTCGCCACCATGGAAGAGTCCCGCCAGAAAAACCGGTCGATGACGGGCGGCGGCCGGGAACAGTAGCGATTTTCGTAGCTTCCGCCTGTTTCGCCGCCGAAGGCGGCTCCGGTGTGGCCCAACGGGGCGCCCTCCGCCGCCGCGTCGCCCGCGGTGAAGGGCTCGCGGCATCACCGGCCCCACCGTACGGCCACGCTGCACGCGCTGGTTGACATAGAGAACCTACGCGATCCGCATCCCTCCTGGAAAAGTGACGCTGTATCAGCAACTTATCCATGCATCGAGGAGGCCGCGTTCACTCCACAGCCTGCGGGAGCTCGTCCAAAGCGGCCCGGCTTCGCCCGCGGCAGGGCGATGCGGCGCCTACCGCCGCGCGGCGTGCCGGCGCACGTCATCATCGCAGCGCGGCCAGCACTTCCCGGGTCGCCTCGCGGCTCAGGCACGGCGCCTCACTCTGCGCACGCGGGCCCGTCGGGCCAGGCCATCCCTTCCGTGGGATCGCGCGCTCGGCATTCCGGAACTTCTAGCGGCAACCCAAGCCGCGCGAGGATCTCCCTCGCCATCGCTGGCTCAGTCACAGCACCTGAAAGACGCAGCCTGCCGCCACAGCCAGTACAGGAGAGCACGTCGACCTGATAGGTCCGTCGCAAGAGCTGTGCCCACGGAACCCGGGGAGAAGGAAGTCCAAACGTTTCGGAGACATCAAGCCCCACCTTTGGGACCTGCCCTGGGTTGACAGAACATTCTTCTATGCGATCCGGCCCTCCTGGAAAAACGACGCTATATCAAGAATTTATCTATGCATCGAAGGGGCCGCCTGAACGAAGCAGCCTGCGGGGCACCCGAACAAGTGGATGCCGCCCACGAAGTTCAAGACGGGCGACATCTTCCACAGCCACGTCCACGACGCGATGTTCAATCTAGTCGGGATCACGACCGGCCAGTCGATCGAGCTGCTCGGGATGTTCAGCGAGGCCGTCCACACGCCGCTGCTCATGGACCGGTATCTCTCGCTGAAGAGCGCTCGCTACATCTTCACGGCGGCGCGGCACCTCGGCGACGAGATCCAGTGGAAGCCGGGCGGCATCGTCGAGTCGCGCGCCCGCGAGGTCCTCGACAAGGCGCACGCGCTGCTGCGCGAGGTCGAGAGGGATACCCTCTGGGACGCGATCGGTCGCGACGCGTTCGGCGACGTGAAGCGCACGCGCACCGGGGGGAAGGGGTACTCGGGGGTCGTGGCCCGGCACCCGGAGTACCTGAATCCGATCCTCGAGGTGCTGGAGCGGTCGTCGTCGTAGTCCATGGCCCGGAGGGCCGGCGCCGTGATGGGCCCGCGCGTGACCCCCGCGCGCTCGGGCAGGAGGCCAAGCCGGATGGGGGCCGACCCCCGGAGGATCGGGCAGGAGGCCAGGCCGGACGGGGGCCGACCCCCGGAGGATCGGGCAGGAGGCCAGGCCGGACGGGGGGTTCGACCCCCGCTCGCCCGGGCAGAGGGCCAGGCTGGAGGGAGGTTCGACCCCGGCGCGTCCGGGCAGGAGGCCAGGCGGGAGGGGGGTCGACCCCGGCGCGTCCGGGCAGGAGGCCAGGCGGAAGGGGGGGCTCGACCCCGGCGGCGCGGGCAGGAGGCCAGGCGGGAGGGGGGTCGACCCCGGGCGGGTCGGGCAGAAGGCTAGTACCGCGGGTCAGAAATCCTGCCAGAAAAGCCGGTCGATAACGAGCCGTCGCCGGAAACAGCAGCGATTTTCACGGTTTCCGCCTGTTTCGCCGCCGAGGGCGGCTCCGGTGTGGCCCAACGGGGCGCCCTCCGCCGCCGCGTCGTCCGCGGTTAAGGGCCCGCGACATCATCGGTCCCACCGAACGGCCACGCTGCTCGCGCTGGTTGACATAGAGAACCTTGCGCGATCCGCATCCCTCCTGGAAAAATGGCGCTGTATCAGCAACTTATCCATGCATCGACGATGAGGCAGCCCTGAGGTCAAGGGCTTGAGCGCTCTCTTTGCGCGGCGGCGCGAGGCTGCCGACGCGCACCGCAGCGGATCCGCCTGGTCCTCACCGAGCCGCGAAGAAGCGCCATGGCAGCTCTTCGCCGCCGCCGGCGCGGGCGCCGCCACCGTCACCGCTGCCGCTGCTCGCCGGCGGATTGAACACGGCGACGAAGAAATCGTTGCCTCCTGCAGAGGCGATCGGGCCGGTCCCGAAGTCCACCGTTAGATAATACAGGACGCCGATGGCCGCGACCGCGCCGTTCGGGGAGATGGCGATATCCGATACGCCCTCCTCGGAGAGTGGGACCTCCCAGCGCGGCGTGCCGTCACGGTCAAGCATGGTGAGCATGCTCCCCCCGGTGAAGATGTTGCCGGCAGGGTCGACGACGGGGTCGCTGCCGCCATAGAGGTGGCGGCTGAAGACAGGCTCGCCGTCCGCATCCAGCCTCGCGAATGTGGGGTCCATATCACCGTAGGTCGTCACGACGATCTCGTCCGCTGGGTTGACCGCCACCCCGACATGGGACGCTCCTTCGAACATGCGCCGCCTCCATAACAGATCACCCGCCGGAGAGAACTTGGAGACGATCACCGCGCCAACGTCGTAGAAACCTATGGTTGCCGTCACCACGTTGCCGGCGCTGTCGAGCGCGAGGTCCGCGCCGGAGCTCTTAACCGCGTCCACCGCCAGGCCGCGCTGCCAGGCGGCGTGGCCCGCGGCGTCCACCTTCATGACGCTGGTGGCCCTGGTGTAAGGCGCGTCGTCCCTGTCGATGGCGATGTACGCGTTGCCGAGCGCATCGACGGCCAGCTCCCACACGGCGAGGTTACCCGGCCGGTCGCTAAGGCTGAATCCATCGCTCCAGATGTGGTTGCCGTCCGCGTCGAGCTTGGCCACGAATATCGCCTGGTAGCCGTCCGGATCGCGGATGGCGCCCCCGCCGAAGTCCATGCCTGTGGCCCCGTCCAACGGCGGGTCGTAGGTGCCGACGAGCAGGACGTCGCCGTTGCCGTCGACGGCCACGGCCCCTCCGATCTCGTTGGAGGGGGTGCCGAAGCGCTTGCTCCAGAGCAATACGCCCGAGGGGTCGAGCTTGAGAAGGAAGACGTCCTTTCCACCCGCGCTCGTCAGAGGGCCGGTGCCGAAGTCGGTCGTTCCGCGGAAGTAGCCGGTGACGTAATAGTTTCCCATGGCGTCGCTGGTGATGGCCAGTCCGTAATCGCTGCCGGGGCCGCCGAACCCGCGCGCCCAGGGCGCCGGCCGCGGGCAATGGGGGTCGCCGTCGCAGCTCTCGTCCTCCGGTGTGGCGCAGACCTCCGCTGCGGGGGTCACCTCACCGGTGCAGGGCCCATAGCCGGAGCCGTCGGGACGACAGGTCTGCGCTCCGGCCGCGCAGCGCCCGACGCCGCTTGTCCCCTCGGGGCCGGAGTAGCACGCGATGACCGAGTCCGGCACGCAGGTCCCTGGCGAGCCGCCGCTGCCGCCGTCGCCCGCGGAGCCGCCGCTGCCGGTCGCGCCGCCGCTGCCGCCGCTACCGCTGTCGCCGGCGGAG
Organism: Sorangium sp. So ce1128; assembly: GCA_051717205.1. Lineage (GTDB taxonomy): Bacteria > Myxococcota_A > Polyangia > Polyangiales > Polyangiaceae > Sorangium. The sequence continues at coordinate 8,725,544 of CP181432.1, read as the reverse complement.
CCGCCGCTGCCGCCGCTGCCGCCGCTGCCGCCGTCGCCAGCGGAGCCGCCACCGCCGGTCGCGCCGCCGCTGCCGCCGCTACCGCCGTCGCCCGCGGAGCCGCCGCTGCCGCTGCTGCCGCTGCTCGCCGGCGGATTGAACACGGCGACGAAGAGATCGCTGCCTCCTGCAGAGGCGATCGGGCCGGTCCCGAAGTCCACCACTCCAGTCATGTTGCCGGTGGCCGCGACCGCGCCGTTCGGGGAGATGGCGAGCTCATATGCGCCGGCCCCGGAGATTGGGACCTCCCAGCGCGGCGTGCCGTCACGGTCAAGCATGGTGAGCATGCTCCCCCCGGTGAAGATGTTGCCGGCAGGGTCGACGACGGGGTCACGGCCGCCATAGAGGTGGCGGCTGAAGACAGGCTCGCCGTCCGCATCCAGCCTCGTGAATGTGGAGTCCATATTACTGTAGGTCGTCACGACGATCTCGTCCGCTGGGTTGACCGCCACCCCGACATGGTACGCTCCTTCGAACATGCGCCGCCTCCATAACAGATCACCCGCCGGAGAGAACTTGGACATGATCACCGCGTCAACGTCGTAGAGACCTATGGTTGCCGTCACCACGTTGCCGGCGCTGTCGAGCGCGAGGTCCGCGCCGGAGCTCTTATCCGCGTCCCGCTCCAGGGCGCGCTCCCAGGCGGCGTGGCCCGCGGCGTCCACCTTCATGACGATGCTGCCCGCGACGTAAGGCGCGTCGTCCATGTCGATGGCGATGTACGCGTTGCCGAGCGCATCGACGGCCAGCTCCCACACGGCGAGGTCACCCCACGGGAAGCTGAGGCTGAACCCATCGCTCCAGATGTGGTTGCCGTCCGCGTCGAGCTTGGCCACGAATATCGCCTTGTCGCCGTCCGGATCGCGGATGGCGCCTCCGCCGAAGTCCATGCCTGTGGGCCCGCCCCACGGCCTGTCGTAGGTGCCGACGAGCAGGACGTCGCCGTTCCCGTCGACGGCCACGGCCCATCCGATCTCGTTGAAGGGGGTGCCGAAGCGCTTGCTCCAGAGCAACGCGCCCGAGGGGTCGAGCTTGAGAAGGAAGACGTCCTGTCCACCCGCGCTCGTCAGAGGGCTGATGCCGAAGTCGGCCGTTCCGACGAAGGAGCCGGTGACGTAGTAGTTTCCCATGGCGTCGCTGGCGATGGCCCATCCGTCATCGTAGCCGGGGCCGCCGAACCCGCGCGCCCAGGGCGCCGGCCGCGGGCAATGGGGGTCGCCGTCGCAGCTATCGTCCTCCGGTGTGGCGCAGACCTCCGCTGCGGGGGTCACCTCACCGGTGCAGGGCCCATAGCCGGAGCCGTCGGGACGACAAGTCTGCGCTCCGGCCGCGCAGCGCCCGACGCCGCTTGTCCCCTCGGGGCCGGAGTAGCACGCGATGACCGAGTCCGGCACGCAGGTCCCTGGCGAGCCGCCGCTGCCGGTCGAGGCGCTCTCACCGCCGCCGCCGTCTCCCGCGGAGCCGCCGCTGCCGCTGCTGCCGCCGTCGCCCGCGGAGCCGCCGCTGCCGGTCGAGGCGCTCTCACCGCCGCTGCCGCCGACGCCTGCGGAGCCGCCGCTGCCGGTCGCGCCGCCGCTGCCGCCGTCGCCGCCGTCGCCGCCACTGCCGGTCGCGCCGCCGCTGCCGCTGCTGCCGCCGTCGCCCGCGGAGCCGCCACTGCCGGTCGCGCCGTCGCTGCCGCCGTCGCCGGCGGAGCCGCCGCTGCCGGTCGCGCCGCCGCTACCGCCGTCGCCGGCGGAGCCGCCGCTGCCGGTCGCGCCGCCGCTGCCGCCGCTGCCGCCGTCGCCAGCGGAGCCGCCGCTGCCGCCACCGCGCTCGATGGGGTTGCACGCGGTCATGGGAATGAGAACCGCGAGTGAGCAGGCGGCATGAGCCCACAGACGAAGCCTGGATGCTGAACCGAGCACCTCGGAGGATCTGGCCATGGCCCCTCCGATGCACGGCACGGTCGCGGCATTCAGCGCGCGACCGTGTGACCGCTCAGGGGCGCGCTCGCGGCTCTACCGGCGCCCGGAGACGGATGCGCGCGTGACGCCGATGCTCACCCGCCGAGCGCTTGGCGATGCGGTGTTCACCGCGAGCAGCACCTTGCCCCGGTAGTAACCGACCATGGCGGGCAACCGCCCCCCTCGGGGTATGGGCGACCTTCGACTTCCTCGGCTTCACGCACTACTGGCGGCGAAGCCGATCGGGCCGATGGATGCCGGGCATGAAGACACGCAAGGCGCGCCTCCGACGGGCCATTACGGCCGTCGCCGACTTTTGCCGACGCCATCGGCACTTGTCGGTCAAGGAGCAGCACGCCGCGCTCACACGACGCATCGTCGGGCACTGCAACTACTTTGGCGTCAATGGCAACTTCCGGAGCATCGCGCTCCTGATCCATGAGGCCAGACGGGCATGGCTATGCCGGCGGAGCCAGCGTGCGTACCTGAACTGGAAGCGGTTCCAGGACTTGCTGCGGGACTTCCCGCTGCCCAGGCCGAGGATCCGCGTCCAGCTCTGGACGTCTCCCTGAGCCCCCTCGGCGGAAGAGCCGGATGGTGGAAATCTCCATGTCCGGATCTGGCGAGGGCCCCCGGACCAGCCGGTCCGGGGGCTACTCTACCGCACCGCATTGTCAGCTGCCGCGGAAAGCAAGGCGCTCCCGCCGAGAAGCATTGTCGGAAGAAACAGCCTCGCCCCGTCCTCAGCCCTGCGCCGTAGGCCACACAACGACGCTGCCGACATTGACCTCGGGCGGCTGCTCGATCGCGAAGGCAATGGCGCGGGCGATCGAGTCCGCCGGGATCGCGATGGCATCGGCGGTCGACCGGATCGCGCTCCGCGTTGCCTCGTCGGTGATCGTGTCCGTGAAGTCCGTCGCGATCATGCCGGGGGAGATCTCGGTGACGCGCAGGTTCGGCCCGGACTCCTGGCGCAGCGCCTCGGTGATCGTGCGGACCGCGTTCTTGGTGGCGCCGTAGACGCCCATGGTGGGCACGACCTTGAGGCCGGCGACGGAGATGACATTGACGATGTGGCCGCTCTTCTGCCGACCGAAGACGGGCAGCGCGGCGGCAATGCCGTAAAGAACGCCCTTGAGGTTCACGTCGATCATTGCGTCCCAATCATCGACGTGCAGCGCGTCGAAGCGCGAGATCGGGGCGATGCCCGCGTTGTTGACGAGGACGTCGAGCCGTCCAAACCGGTCGCAGGCGAAGTCCACCAGCGCCTGAAGGTCCGCTCGCTTGGTGACGTCGGTGATTCGATGAATCGCACGCCCCCCGGCTGCCTCGATCTCGTCCGCGACCGCCGCGATCTCCGCTTCGCGCCGGGCGCCGATCACGATCCGCGCGCCGCGCGAGGCCAGAAGAATTGCTGTGGCCCGGCCAATCCCTCTGCCGCCGCCCGTGATCGCGACGACCTTGCCCTCGATGGTCATGTAATGCCTCCTGGGTTGTGTTCGAATAAGGCTAGTCGGGCGAGGCTGGTCGTTCCATGATTGTTCGGCCATGATTTTGTCGCGATCGTCCAGAGAGACGCTGGATCCCCTTTCCGATGTGCTGTCGGCCCTGGGCGTGCGCAGCGTCAGGTCCACGCGGTTCGAGGCGTCGGGCGACTGGGCGCTCGCCTTTCCCGGCAAGGCGAGGCTGAAGTTCGTCGCCCTCCTGCGCGGGCGGTGCTGGATGCTCCTGCCCGACCACCCGCCGGAGGCGCTGACAGAGGGCGACGTGTTCCTGATCGGCGATACTCCCTATACGGTTGCGAGCGACCCTGCGATCGAGCCGGTGGACGGCGCGCCGTTCTACGCGCAGCCGGGCCATGACGTCTTGCGCCTGGGCGACGGCCTCCAGACAGGCCTTCTGGGCGGGAGCGTCGACTTCGCCGATGGCGATGCGGCCTTCATCCTGGAGGCGCTGCCCGCGTTCCTCCGGGTCGATCGGGCCTCGCCCGGGGCGGGAGCCGTCGCGCGGACGTTGGCGTGCCTGGAGGCGGAGATCGGCGAGGACCGGCCGGGGGCCCCGCTCATCACCGACCGCCTGGCGGAAATCCTCCTGGTCGAGGCGATCCGTGCCTATATCGCGATGGGTGCCGAGGATCGCGTCGGCTGGATCGGCGCCCTGGCAGACCGGCAGGTCGGCGCGGCGCTCCGGCTCATGCATGGCGAGGTGGCCGAGCCCTGGACGGTGGCCAGGCTGGCGGCGCGTGTCGGCATGTCGCGCTCCGCCTTCTCGGCCCGCTTCGTGGCGCGCGTTGGCCGGCCGCCGCTCGATTATCTCACTCATTGGCGCATGGTGCTGGCGCGACGATTGCTGAGCGAGGGGCGGGACCCCATCGCGAGCGTGGCGGCCGAGGTCGGCTATAGCTCGCAGAGCGCCTTCGCCCATGCGTTCAAGCGCACGTTCGGATATCCGCCGCGGAGCGTCGCTTGAGGGGCGCCACAAGGCCACGGGCTGGTTCAGCAAGGATGGCGTCGAGTGGACCCAGGTGGGCTCCGAGATCGACATCTCCCCGCTCGACAGCTTCTATGCCATGGCCCACACCTGGATCGGCAACCAGGCTGGCATGTTCGCGACGGGCAAGCGCGCCGACTTCGACCTGGGCGGCGGGGATCTCGGGTCGTCGTTGTCGTACCGCCCCTCGGCGTCGGCCTGCCACACATCGATCTCGACCCCTGGAATGGGACAGCAGGTAGTATCCAGCACATTCCCCGTGAACCGCAGCGTGGGCCCGGCCGACTCCGGCGGGATCAGGACGCTTCGGCTCGGCGCTTGCGGGCGATAGTAGGGCTCTTCAACGTTTCCCTCTGTCGGACGGCACCTCATGGCGCTCCACTCCGTTCCTCGTTCTCCGTTCGTCCTTGCTTTGCCAGCAAGCACGTGAAGGCGCGGGCCCACGAGCACGGCATCGACTACCTCGCCGGCTTCACCGCCGGGGCCCGCCACCTGAACCATATCTTCATGATCGCCTACGACAAGCACGATCTTGAACAGACGAGCAGAGCCGTCCGTCTGTTCGACACGCTCATCAAGGAGATGGGGCAACAGGGAATCGGCGAGTACCGGGAGCACCTGGCCTTCATGGACCTGATCGGCGACCAGTACAGCTTCAACGACCACGCGCTCCGGCGGCTGAACGAGACCCTGAAGGACGCGCTGGACCCGAAAGGGATCCTGTCGCCAGGCAAGCAGGGCATCTGGCCCGAGGCGCGGCGGCGGGAGCGTCGATGAGCGCGCTCGGCGGGGGCTCAAGAGGGATGGTGGGATGGGATCTGCCCACGCAGGGCTTCAGTTCCGCGCGAAGTAGGCTCTACCGTACCGCAGGACCGGCCTGGCCGGAGCGGCCGCCGCGCCCATTGCCCCGTACTGCGCGGTGAGCGCCTGCTGGCTCGGGTCTTCCCACACGGCGAGCGTGACCGGAATCGTCGGCTGAGCGGCCGCAGCCGCGAAGGCCCCCTTGGCGAGCGCCGGTGCGGCCATCATCTGCTGCGCGAGCTGCTGTGTCTGCGGATTCACGCTGAGCGCGATATTGTAGGTACCGTGGCGGTGGGTGCTGCCTTGGCCGAGCATGCTCATACCGCCACCGTGCCCGCCCGAGTGACTGGGGATGATGGTGAAGTAGCCGACGTAATTCGGGCTGTTCTCGGACATCTGTACGCCCGTGCTGAGATCGCCGACGAAGATGTCCACGGTGACGGTTTCCCCGGGCTCCAGCTGGATGTCGTCGATGCGGAGCTCGGAGACCGGCTGGGCCAACTGCTGGGCCGGGTCTCCGAGGTACCCGATTGCAGAGAAATCCTCCACGGGCGCCGCCACCGTCCGCGGCGCGGTCGTCAGCTCCTGTGATTCGCCGGGCAGCTGCACGAGGGGCGGCGCATACGACGAGAGCATCGAAGTGTTCAGGAGGGCTTGCGCCGGCGGCTGTTCGCAAGAGATTGAAAGGTCGGCGTGTGACGGCGGCATGTAGGCGTAGCCCAGCGAGCCTATGGTGTCGATGACTTGCTCCACCGAGATCTCGACCAGCTGTTTGTTCTCGTCGTAGAAGCTCCAGGTCTGCTGCCTCCACTCGTTGTCGGGCGGGAGCCTCTGCGCTCCACCTGCGCGCCACCAGTTTTCCCAGAGCCGGTCGATGTTGGCGTGATGGGCGAAGAAGATGGGGTCCTGCGCGGAGGTAGAGAAGATCCCCATATGTTCCGAGGGGCACATCTTCTTGGGGTCGCTGGGATCAACGGCGCGCTTCGGAATCCAGCCGTGGATGGAGTTGTGCATCTGAATTTCGAGTCGGCCGCCGTAAGCGGCTCTTGGGTCTGTAGGGACACCGGGAATGGGAGGGGGAATGGGTCCTGGCTGGCGAGCGCCGGGCGGCTTTCCCATGAATTCCTGCCAATCCGTCAGGTTCATCACGTCGTTGACGAGCTTCGTGGAGACCCTGGCCTCAGGCATGCACTCTTTCGTTTTCTCCCGGCGTGTGGCGTCGAACAACGGATTCCCGTTTTGATCGCCCTGCTCGATGTACAACGGCGGCAGGAACCTGCGCCCTTCAGTGTCCCAGTCCCAGTACGGCAGGGCAAATTCCGGGTCGCCGATCAGGCTTCCCAGGATCTTCTCGTAAAAGTAGAGGTAGGCGCGGTGCCATGGAAGGAAATAGTAGCTGTGGTGGATGTCCACGGTCTCGGCGTCTGGAAGGCCGCCGCAATGCCAGCAGTGAGCCTTCGCCTGTTCGAACCATCCCCGCGGATCCGACGGGTCTTCGATGGACAGCCTTCGGATGGCGTCGAAGGCATACCTGAGCCTGTCGATCTCGTAGGGTGTCAGATCGTACACGCTCTTTCGGACGCGCGTGAACATGCCGCTCAGGTCGCCCTGGAATCGGACCGCCGGACACGTTGGCGCCAGCGGCCTGCAGTCGGACGGCTCGTCCTGCACGGTCGGGCACGCGGCGTACGATGACGACGGCGAGAGCGCCACGAGCGTCACAGACGTGAGAAATATCGTTCGCAGTCGTGAAACCTTCGTGCCTGATGTAGACGTGCTCGTGTCCATAACAACTCCGGTGTGACGAGCGAGAGCCTTTCGGCGTCGCTCGTTGTGCTTGCGTGTGGGCGCGCGATCAAGATAGTCAGTCGAGCATCCTTGGTTTGATGGCATCTGGATGCCTCGTAGGTCTCGCTCGAGGTGCCGTGATGACAGCCTGGCACGTACGTCTGGCAAGTCGGGGCGGACCCATGCGGAATGCCATGGCGCTCGAGCGGCGGCCCATCGGTGGATGATCGGCGGTGCCGCGAGGCTCTGAGCTCCTGCCCGGTGCCTAGATCGACGGGTATGAGGATCGTCCACGCTTCGATGGACGCTCCCCAAGTCTGTGCGATAGGACCTTGCAGTTACGTACCATGGGGCACCGCCTGCGCGGGGTCATCGCACGACTCATACCACCCGAGAGCTGTCCGTCGGCGCCTTGCTGGTCCACGGCGTGGCCTGGGGCGCGTTCGTGGTTCACCCGCGCGGCGAGGTGTACAGAGGGTCTGTGGACGTATGCGCTGTCGCAGGGGCGAAGAGGGCGCCGTCCCCGACGATCGCGAGGCCGCGGTCGCCTGTGTGAGCCTGGCACCGGGCTCAGCACGACAACGACGCTTCCCCGCATGCTGTCCTGGAACCCACTTTGTTCGGCTCCGCCTGCGAGGTGACCGAGAGTCGAGGGGACGCGGCTTGTCCGGTTTCGTGCGCTCGTAAGGGGCCAGGAAGACTTGATAGGATAGCCCGCCCAAAGCCATCTCAACCTGTCAAGAATATACCGCCAACGACCGGCAGTTGACATAACGTACAAAAAGTACGATCCACTGATCGGCCTACAAATTAACAGATCCAACGAGCTCACTCGGCCGTGTACTTTTGTCTACACGACGCTCAGTCGAACAGGTTTATCCTGGCGCCAACGTAGCGCGCGGTGTGTCCTTTGCACGACGCGATGTGGGCGAGCGCGTGCTCCACAGCTGTCCGGGCTCGAACTCGACGGTGTCGCCCGGTTCGAACACTTCAACCTGTCCCGCCGGACACGTGATTGTTTTGGCTCGAAGGTCGATCTTGAAGTCGCGCTTGCTGAGCAACTCGGGGCTGCGAGCCGCCTCGGCATCGGATGCGCCGACATACGGCTGCGCCAGGATCACGTCGAGCCGCGCCGCCCGGGGGAACTACGGGCGGTCGCTGCTCGACGCGATCCTGGCACGCAGGCGCGGTGGTCTCGGTGCGGTCCGCTCACTCCTCAGAGGGCGCCGCGGAGCCGCGATGCGCCGCCGGTGTCACCGGTGGGACGCGGCCCGGCTGCTTCGACCGCCGTCGCAGCTTAGCGCTGCGGGCCCGGGTGAGGCGGGTACTGCGTGATGGGCGGCAGCTCGCACTGCGAGGGGCAGAACTTGCTCGGAGGCGGCGCGAACTTGTGCGGCGGGTGGCCCTTCTTCACCGGCGGGCACTGCCCGATCTTCACCGGCGGGCACTGCCCGATCTGCACCGTACCTCCGCCGCCGAGCTCCTGGGTCCCGCCGCCGCCATAGGCCGCGTTCTCGGGCGACCCGCCGCCCCAGGCCATGGCGCCCGACATCCCGGGGATGTCCGCTCTCTCGAGCGCCGCGTCGCTCGAGTCGACCACCTCGACGTCCGCGTCCATGTCGGCGTCGGACATGTCCGCCGACTCGACCGCACAGCCGGCCATCGCGGCCGAGACCAGCATCAGAAACGCCGTACCATGATGAATCGAGCTCATGTAGCCTCCTTCGATGCCCTGTGGCGCTGGGCCCAGGAACATCTTGTCTCGGGTGAGAGCATGTGGCGTGCCTGACTGCATCTGTGCAGGGCGCGCCTGTCTTGGCGTGAAGTGTCTGTCGCGGCATCGGCCAAAAGGCATTTCATGGATCTGTGATGACACCGATGCTCCCACCTGGCGCCTGCGCCTGGGCCGCGCCGTCTGCGTTCTTGTATTGACGCGAGGATGAATTTGCCGGCCGGCGGTCAGCCCGACGAGCGTGGCGAGGGTCGTCACGAAGCGGAGGTGTGATGGGCGACGAGGGATCGAGGCGGCTGCGCCGAGGTGTTGTGCAAGGGGAGAGAGGGCCGGCCGAGATCGTCAATCGACGCGAGCGGCGCAGTCGGGATGTCGCTCGCGTCGTCGCCCGCGCGCTCGGCGATCCGCGGCCGACCGACGCCGTCACGCCGTTTTGACCGGCGCTTCGAGCTCGCCGCTCTCTGTTAGTCCCAGACGCATCTCGCCAGGTAGGCGCGCCCCTGTAGGGCCGTTCGGGGCGTAAGATCGCGCAGCCCCGCCGGGGCCCGCTGGGCTGCCTGTTGCCTTGGATCGCGCGCCGTTCGCGCTGTTTCGTTTTGTCCAACCATGCTCATCATATGCTCACAACATCATGGGGACGGCGTGGCCGATCCGCACCTCCCCTTGTGTCGACGGCGCTCTCGCGCGCCGCGACGAAGAAACGTCACGGACGCCACGCAGGTGCGCTCGGTGTCCTCTGCTCCCCTGCGCTCCAGCGAGTTCGCTCCGGGATCACCCCTGGAGGACGCGCCGGTGCGCGGCCGTGGCCGCCTGATGGCCGCCTGTGCCCTGGACGTCCCCGGGGCCACGCCTCGCTGTCGAAGGCAGGGTTCAGCATCGATGTCGTGTCGATGGCGCGGTTTCAACCCACTCCGCTTCTGGAAAAAGTGATGCTGTATCAACAGCTTATCCATGCATCGAAGGACAACGAAGTCGGTCAGTACGCCGAGCGCGGCGAGCAGGTGAGCGCCGACGGGCCCCATTCCGGGCTCGGCCGCTGGGCGGGGCGCTGCAGAGTCATCCGGCGTGCTCCTCGCGGTCCGCTTCGTCAAGCGCCTCCAGCGCTTCAGCGAGCGCGGCATCATCGTGGGCGTCCGCGACTTCCTTCAAGCGGGCGCGCAACAGAGGATTCGCTGTCGCTTCGGCTGCGATACGCAGCTTGCTGGTGGCTGTCGGATCGCCCGACGCCGCGAGGACGATGGCCGCGGCGGCGCGAGCCCACGGCCTTGACCGCACGTCGTCGAGGAGACGCGACATCTGGTCTACATCCGGGCCGATCGTGCGGTACCCGCCTGCGGCACCCACACCGAGGCCGCGCAGCGCACGGAGCCAGTCGAGGCCGGTCCGCTCGCCGCACGCGATCGCGTCGCTCTCTACCTCCGCGTCGCTCTCCTCCTCCGAGTCGCGCTCTCCGGCCGCCCATGCGGCGCGCGCCTCATCGATCGCATCCCTCAATCCATCCGGGAAACTATCCGCTAGCTGGAGCCGATCACCGTCGACCAGCTCGAGGGACATACTCAGCTCAAGAGTAGCCATATCGCCGTCGTAACCCGACGAAGGCTCGCGCTTCCAGTCGTAATGAACGGAGCTGATCTCCGAGTAGGAAACGAACTGTCCACGAATGAGAATGCCATCGGATCCGACGACGATGCCCACCCTGGAGGCGGCGAACAACCTGGCGGCCAGCGGCACTCCACCGCACCCGAAGCCAAAGAGCGCGAGCCCGAGGAGCAACCCATGCAGGATGTTGCCTGGCAGGGCCATCGAAACAACCGAGGTGATCGCGAGCCATACGATCGCGCGCACCCCGATGATGCGGCGCGCGAGCAAATCGGCAGGGAACCCACCGAACTCGCGTCGATGTCGACCTTTCCCGTCCGTGCTCATGGGTCGGCCGTCATCGAGCGTAGCAGATTATCGACTTACCGGAGCTGAATCTGGCGCACGAACTGCGAGTCCTCGGAGGCGTAGGCCCAGAGCGACGTGTCGCGCTCGTCGTAGAGCCAGGCGTGCACGCGCGGCCCGCCGCCCCCCGACAGGAGCGGGTAAGTGAGCAGGTGATCGAGCTGCGTGAGCACGTTCTCCTGCGCCATGACCTCGCGGAGCGCGTCGCCGCCGAGGCGGCCGTAGTTGCGGCGCACGAGCTCGATCGTCGCCCGCGCCGCGGGCATCTGCGAAAGGAGCTGGAAGGCCTGCTGGGCGCGCGCCTCGTCGAGGAGCACCTCCAGCGCCGTGCACCGGACGTGGCCGCAGATCACGACGTCGTGCGTCTCCCGCATCGAGAGCGAGAGCTGGAGCGCCGCGTTCTCGCCGGTGGTCGTCTCGCTCCAGGGCGCCACGAGGTGCGCCGGTGACCGCATCTGCGCGCAGGGGACGCCGCGAGCCGAGAGCCCCATGCGCTCCAGGGGCAGCGCGGCGTCGAAGCACGAGATCAGCAGCGTGCGCTGCGGATCCAGCGCGACGCCGGCGCGCCGCCGCCGGGTCGAGGCCGGGCCTTGCGCTGAGCTGCTGTACGAACGCTGCATCGGGTCCTCCTCCCGGACCGGGAGCGGTCCTCGGGGAGGAGTCGGAACGAGCGCGCTTCCGGTTCCCGGATCCCTCGCATCTCTCATGTCCTGGTGACAACCCGATCCCGCGGCGGCGTGGGGCGGCGCGAGGCGAGCGGACGGCGCCCGTCAGACGGCGCCCGTCAGCGGCCCGCGGGCGCAGGGATCACCCCGCTCGCTCGGCGCGCGCGGGGGACGTCACCGCGTCCAGAGAACGGCGAGGTCGAGCTCGACGGCCTGGAACGGCGCGACGCGCACGCGCGCTGCGTCGCGGTGGGTGGCGATCGGGGCGCAGCCGCGGCCCGGCGCGATCGCAAAGGTCTCCAGGGTCCGCTGCAGGGGGTCGACCAGCCAGGCGTGCTGCACGCCCTCGCGCGCGTAGAGCGGCATCTTCTCCTTGCGATCGTGCGGCTCGGTCGACGGGCTCAGGACCTCGCAGATCCAGTCCGGAGCCAGCGAGAAATAGGCCGTGTCGGGGAGCTCGGGCATCCGCTCGCGGCGCCAGCCGGCGATGTCCGGGACGACGACCTCCACATCGCCCGGTGAGGCCGGGTCGGGGAAGTGGAGCTCGGGCTCGTCCAGGATCCACCAGCCGCCAGGGCCGTTCTTGCCGTGATCGAAGGGGCCGCCGAGCTCGATACCGAGGCTCGAGGCGGCGCGCGCATGCCGCGGCGCTGGCCGGGGGAAGACGTGCAGCACGCCGCGGATGAGCTCCGCCACCTTGTTCGGGGGCACGGCCTCGAGGTCGGCGTACGTGGCGCGGCGGGGCTTCTCGGCAGGCTGGCCCATGAGCCCAGCCTGCCCGGGGGGAGGCGGCGAGGCAAGCCGCCGGCTGGCGAGGCAAGCCGCCGACTGGCGAGGCAAGCCGCCGGCTGGCGAGGCAAGCCGCCGGCTGCCGGCGTTCCCGGTCCGCCGCTGTCGCCGGCGCGCGGCGGCTCAGGCCTCGCCGACCTCGTTCGCGAAGGTCCTGGCGGGGTCGGCCTGTGTCGCCGGGTCGGCCGGAGCGGCCGCGGGGGCGGCCGGTGCGGCCTTGTGGACGAGGGCCCGCTTCCAGCGCCCCGAGAAGTAGTACGCCATGCTTACGATCAGCGACACGACGAAGCTCACCGCGATCGCGTACCAGACGCCCTCCACGCTGTGCATCTCGCGGGAGAGCCAGTAAGCGAGCGGGGCGCGGATCACCCAGAGGCTGAGCAGGGACATCGCGGTCGTGACCACGGTCGCGCCGGCGCCGTTGATGATGCCGTTGCTCACGAAGGAGAGGCCGAAGAGGACATAGCAAGCGCCCACGACGTGCAGGTACGAGACGCCGAGCCCGATGACGACCGGATCGGTGATGAACATCCGGAGGAGCGCCTCGGGGAAGAGGAGGGTCGCCGCCGAGATCACGAGCGTCATCCCGCCGCTGAGCAAGCAGCCCCACGTGAATATCTCGCGCACGCGGCCGTGGTGCCCCGCGCCCAGGTTCTGCCCGGCGAGCGTCGATATGGCCGCCCCCATGGTGATCGCGGGCAAGATGGCGATCTGGTCGATGCGCGAGGCCGCGCCGAACGCCGCTGTCGCGACCTCCCCGAACCCGTTCACGAGCCCTGTCACCACCACCATGCCCAGCGAGACAACCGATTGCTGAATGGACGCTGGCACGCCGATACGGCAAGTCCTCCGGATCGTCGGACCGAGCTGGCTGAAGCGAGGCCACCTCGGCGCGATCGGAGATTTCCGGGCGTGCAGGTACACGTTGAGCGCCACGAGCAGGAGGATCTGAGAGACGAGCGTGGCCCAGGCCGTCCCGTTCAGGCCGAGCTTCGGCAGCCCCAGCCGGCCGAAGATGAGCAGCGGATCGAGCACCGTCGTGAGCAGCACGGAGCCGAGCTGAAAATAGAGCGGCGTCTTCGAGTCTCCGGTCCCCTGGAGCATGCTCCGGAGCGCGAACAGGCCGAAGCTGAACGGCAGCGAGAGCAGGAAGATCCGGAGGTAGCTCACCGACGGCTCGAGGACGTCGGCCGGCGTGTCCATCGCCCGGAGGATCTGCGGCGTAAGGATCTCCCCGAGGATCGTCAGCACGATGCCGAGGCCGTAGATCAGCACGGTCGAGCCGTCGACCACGCGCCTCAGCTCGTCGAACCGCCTGGCGCCGAAGCTCTGCGAGACGAGGATGTTCGTCGCCAGGGTCATCCCCATCCCGACGCCGAAGATCGTGAAGATGACAGGAAAGCTCACGGTGACGGCCGCCAGGGCCCCGGTGCCCAGGAACTGGCCCACCCAGATCGCGTTGATGAAGCTGTAGGCCGTGTGAAGGAAGCTCCCGAGCAGCATCGGGAGCGAGAACGTCACGAGGTGTCGGGGGATGCTGCCGGTCGTCAGATCGGTTCCGAAGTTCGGTTTCATCAGGCTCCTTGCTCACGAGCAGGCCGAGCGAAGCGTCGCGGAGGGTCGGGTCGGGCGGGGTAACGTAGCGAACGCGTGGCGACAATCCACTCGGCGAGCGCCCCGAGCCGTCCGGGGGCGCGGACTGCGACCTTCGAGGCACCGGTACCGTCCCCATCGCCATCGCTCGTGCTCACCGCGGCCGGGGAGGCCCTCTGGTTCGCGCCCTCGAGCGCAACGGCACGACGGTCAGCTCGCCCAGCGCCAGAGCCTCGTCGCGCTTGCCACCGGGACACGTTGACCCAGGAACGAAAGGTGCCTTACATTGCCGGACCGTGAAGCGTCTAGACGCCCTCAGGCGCGCGGTGCGCGGGATGCTGCGGAGCTTCGTACAGGGACGAGCGTGGCTCCTCCTGCTCGGCCTCGCCTGGGCTGCCGGCTGCGGGGCCGGCGTGGCCGTGATCCCGGGGCGCGTGCTGCCGGAGAACGCAGCCGATCTCCTTCGCGCCACGCCGGGCACTTACCAGCCGTCGCCAGCGCAGATGCAGGGATTCACGGGTGGCGAGGAGCTCGGCGAGATCATCGAGAGCGCGGTGCCCCCTGCGGCGCGCGTCAACCTGCGACGTGACCTGGCGCTCGACTGCCTCGCCGGAGCCACCGCCGAGGTGTACGTCGAGGCGAACCGAGGACCGGTCGATTCCCTGAAGGATTGGCTTGCCTGGAAATGCGGTGTGGCCTCCGCGCGGCTCACATGGCGAGTCGACGCGGCGCGCGGGCACGACAAGGGAGGACGCCTCGACCGACGGCTCGCTGCGTTCGCCCGCCGCTCATGGACACGGGGGCCAGCGCCGAGCACCTACGGCGTCGCGCGGCGAAGCCGGGGACAATGGGAGGTCCAGGCCGTCGTGCTCGATCGGGCTGGGGTCACGATGCTGAGGAATCCCCTCATTTTGCAGCCCTTTTCAGCGGGGAAATTGAACAGGGAGGCGGGGAGACAGGGAGTATTTTGAAGATTTCCCTCCCCGCCTCCCCGCCTCCCTGTGAATTTTCCGAAGAATTTGAGGGGATGCCTCAGGTCACGATGGCCTCCATCCCGAAGCGTTTCGCTCCCGGAGACACCCTGGCGCTCGACCTGCACGCCCCTCCTGGCCTGGTCGACTCTGCCTTCTACATCGACGCGGAGGGGGGCAAGGTCAGGAGGCAGAAAGTCGAGCCTGGACCGGACGGGAGTCTCACGTTGCGCCACAAGCTGCCCATGACGCCTGGGCGCTACTTCGTCGAGCTCAACGCGATAGAGACCACGACAGCCGATGTCGATCCCGGTGAGCTCTGGCACCATGCCGTTTTGCTGTTTCCGGTCCATGTGGGGGTCGCCGAGCCGACATCACCGGACAGCTTCATCCTGAACCCTTCGCCCAACCCGCCGGATCGCGCGGCGTGGGCTCACGCGATCGTCGCCGCGTACAATGCGGAGAGGCGTCGATTCGGCCTTGCGCCTCTCGCGCTGGACCCGACGGTCGGAGCGATCGCGCAACGGCGGAGCGAAGCGACTGCGCGCGCCGGCGAGGCGTTGCCTCCGGACGCCACCCTTGCTGCGCAGCTGAAGGCGAGCGGGGTCCTGCCACGGCAAGTCTGGCAGTTCGTGGGAACCGATGAGTTTGTCTCCGAGCACGTGGCGGTGAAGCTGCAGACCCCTGCATCAAGGCATGCGCTCCTCTCGCCCAGGGCGACCCGCATCGGAATCGGCATCGCGGCCGGCGCTTCTCCTGCTGCCGATGATCCGTCCTTCGACGAGCCATCCGGCGAAACGCCAAGCTGGTATGTCGAGCTGGTCGTGAACGAGCCACCGGCGGCGCCAGCGCAATCAGCGGCGCCAGCGCAATCAGCGGCGCCAGCGCAATCAGCGGCGCCAGCGCAATCAGCGGCGCCAGCGCAATCAGCGCCGCCAACGCAATCAGCGCCGCCAACGCAATCAGCGCAACCAGCGCCGCCGGCGCTCCAGAAGTGATGTGATCTCGGGCCCGTGAGACATGGTGTTGGCGAAAGCGACCAGCCTCTTCCGGTCTGGAGGTTGCGCACGTCCAACCCGCGCAGGTGTCTCCCTGGCGCGCAGCTTGCAGTTGGCGGCAGCCGCTGCGCGCGGTCCTGCCAACACGCGCCGGCGAGGAGTGACGATATGGCGAAAGCAAAGTCCGCGAGCGCTCCGAGGAGTCCGGGAGCGCAGGCCGCTGCCTCCGGGCCGTCCGAGGCGCCCTTGCCGCTCGTGCTCACCGCGGCAGAGCAAGATCTCCTGGGTCGCGCCCTCAGGTTCCTGGTAAACGTCCAGGCCGCGCCGTTCGTCGCGCGCGCGCGACGCGAGGGCTACACACCCGACGAGCACCGCGAGGGGTGGCGGCTGCTCAAGCTCGCCTCGGGCGAGCAGCGCCCGCTCGAGCACCTGTTCGTGGAGGCGTCGAGCGGCGGGGGCGTCGAGGGCGCCGAGCGGCTGCGGCTCCTCCAGGAGGTCGACACGTTCGAGAACACGTGGTTCCCGCGCACCCGCGCGATCATCCGTCGCGTCGTGTCGCGCGAGCGCCGCGACGCCTTCGAGGCCGCCTTCTTCAAGAACCTGGAGCACCAGCCGCTCGGGCCGGCGGTGATCATGTCCGTCGGGACGTTCCTTCGCCGCGTCGAGGGGCTCGCCAGGAACAGCGACGGCGATGCGAAGAAGGTCCACAAGATGCTCGCGACGCGCGGGCTGAGCGAGGCCAGGGTGCAACAGGTGCGCGAACTGCTCACGAAGCTCGAGGCCGGCGTCGGCGCGCCGGCGCAGCCGCCCCGGGTCCCTGCGGCCGAGCTGGAGAGGGCCCGGAAGGAGCAGTGGGAGGGGCTCGAGGGCCTGCGCGGCTGGTTCAATGACTGGGCGACGACGCTCCGGCAGGTCTTCCCGGTCAAGGCGCAGATCCAGCTCGGCCTCACGACCGTGAAGCGCACCGCGGCCGCCCCCGGGGAGGTGGTCGAGGAGGACGCGTGGCTCGACGAGGGCGCCGACGGCGCCGAGGGCGAGGTCGTCGTCGCGGAGCCGCTGCTCGGCTGAGGCGAGCGCGGGCGCTGCGTGGCCGGTCCCGCGCCGGGGGACGCGGGCGGGCTCGTGCGGGACAGCGGGAAAGCGGTCCGGGGGAGCGGGGCAGGGGGGCTGGAGCCGGCCGAGGGGGGCCCGGTTCCGGCGCTCTTCAGCCCCGCATCGGAGGTGATCGCCGCCCGAGGAGCGATCGCTCGCCTCTCGCTCCGCTGCGGCAGGGCCGCCCCGCTCCTCCCGAGAGGGCCGGGAAGCCTTGCCGGAAGCCCGCCGATGTAACTCAGGACACCGCGCCGCCAACGCAGATCTCGCGTCCAGGCGCACAGACAGAGGGGGAGCGACGAAGCGCCCCGCGGCGCCAAGGCACAGCGGGGGTCCGCAACCGATTGCTCCGTGCCGCAAGGGTTTGCGTGATCCGACAAGTCGTTGCGCCGCGGGGGACTCCAACGGTACGTCCGGTACGGCACTGACGCAGGCCCGCTGAGGCATCCCGTCAAATTCTTCGGAGAATTCACAGGGAGGCGGGGAGGCGGGGAGACGGGGAGGGAAATCTTCAAATTACTCCCTGTCTCCCCGCCTCCCTGTTCAATTTCCCCGCTGAAAAGGGCTGCCAAATGGGAGGATCCCTCAGGCAGGCCAATGCAGCTGTACGAGCGGAGTCCTGGTGACTCCGACCAGCGAGACAACGCTCGATACCGCCGTCAGCGTGATGCTTTTGCGCGGAGGCACACCCGATCGACGCGCCATCTATCTCACGCGCGGCCTGGCGCTGCTGCGTTGAGGCTCACCCGCTCGAGACATCACGAGCCGTGTCTGCGGCAGCCTTCAAGCGATCAGCCCTCTTGCGGCTCCTGTCCTTCACCGGCTCATGGCGTAAAGCGATACGTCTCGCTGGCGAAACCGTCCTCTCCCACGGCCACCGTCTTGCCCTCGGCGTCTCGGGTGTAACCCCCCTTGCCCGGAGCGCCGATCATGAACGTGACGTCCTCCAGCGTGAGCAGCTCCTCGTTCACATACGCGATGCCGATGGACGAGCCGCCCGCGCCGCCGGCACCATACCCGCCGTTGCCTCCGCGGCCGCCGAAACCCCCGTTGCACGCGCGGAGAGCGCTGTCCTGTGGATGCGCTGCCATCCCGGGTTGGCCGCCGTAGCCACCTTCTTGTCCCAGCTGTCCGCGGCCACCGCTCCCGCCGTCGGCGGTCTGGATCCTCACGCCCCGCAACGCCACCGTGGCACCCTCGAAGGCGAGGATTCCGACGTTGGCACCACCGTATCCGCCGCCCCTGCCGCCCTTGCCGCCACAGCCCCCAGCACCTCCGGAGCCGCCGGACGCGGCGCCGTTCGGCAGCGCACCGCACGCGACCGGGCCGCTGCGAGCGCCGCCGCCGCCCGCGCCGGTCCCCGGCTCGCCGTCCTTGCCGTCGCCGCCTGCCTCGCCCACCCAGCCCGTCTCCGTGAACCTCCCTCGGGCTCGTCCGGGTCGACCGTGCGCACCATCGACTCCCCGGGCTCCGGGTTGACCGTCCTCGCAGGGCCCCTGGCTCGTTTCCCCGGCGCCGCCGAGGCCACGACGAGATGGGTTCGGGCTCGGGAGCGGCGCACCGCCGCTCCCGTCGCCGCCGCGGTCCGTGTCCCCGTCACCGCCCTTGCCGCCCATCGACATCGAGCCGCCCTCGCAGACCGTTACGACAGGGACGCCCCCGGGCACGGCGTCGGCCGAGCACGCCTCGCCGCCAGGGCTCCCCTCCTTGCCGTCGCGCGCTCGCTCCGGCCGACCCTGCGCGAGCTCTTCGCCATCGAGGCCGCGCCCTGCATACCCGTACATCCTGATCTCGCTCCGGATCAGCTCTACCGCCGTGTTCGGGAGCGCGACGATGCCGATCTTGGAGACGCTGGCACGGGTCGCGTTGACCATATCGATGCGAAGGTCGCTGATCGTCGAGATGCCGTCATCGCCGTCCTGTCGTTCGCCGTCGTCTGGCACGACGGTGACGGAGACCGGGCCGGGGTCGTAGCTGGAGAAGATGAGCGCGGGGTACCCGTGCTGCTCGTAGATCCAGCCGTTCTCGCAATCGAACCCCCCGACCAGGTCGATCCCGGACGGCAGCCTCACGTCTTCTCCGAAGGACCGACCCGCGCAGGCGAACACGCGGCGGCGTCCCGTGCGCGCCAGCTCGATCGCGCGGCCGAGCGAGCCCACTGGATCCGCCATCGTGCCCACGCCTTCGGGCTCGTCGTCTCGCTTCGACCGAGCGAACACGCCGCATCCTTCCAGCAGCGCGCGGCGCTCGGCGATCGCCTGAAGGCACGCCGATTCGGACGGCGCCGGAGCCTCGGACGGCGCCGGAGCCCTGTCGTCCTCGGTCCCGCAGCCCGTTGCGGCGAGCGCCCACAACGACACGAGCCCCAACACCTTCACGTGCTTCATCGGTCTTCCTCGTAAAGCGGTCACCCGTCCACGCTGCTCACCGCGGCGGCGCGTCCGATCCCATGATGTTGTTCGAGGTCCATATCGACACGGTGTGGCCTGCCTGTCCATCGTCGTTCGTGCCGCCGGGGTCGCCACCGAGGCCGCCGTCGCCGGGCGCTCCGAGCTCGAACATGGTGTCAGCCTTCGTGGTCAAGTGGCTGTCGTCCCAGGCGATGCCGACCGAGGAGCCACCGAGCCCACCCCCGCCGTGCCCGCCGTGGCCGCCCTTGCCTCCATGTCCGCCATGGCACGCATACGCGATCTCTCCGCCAGCGTTCATCCCGGCCTCTCCGCCGACGCCCCCCGGATAGCCGTGACCGCCCTGCTGCCCCCGTCCTCCCGCACCCCCGTTGCCACCGCGCCCTGCGTGAAGCGTGGTATGGTTGAACTCGACCTCCGCCCCGACGACGACGACGGCGGCGATGCTGGAGCCGCCGGCCCCGCCGCCCTTGCCAGCCCGCCCGCCGCAGCCGCCCCCGCCGCCCGAGCCGCCGG
Organism: Sorangium sp. So ce1128; assembly: GCA_051717205.1. Taxonomy (GTDB): domain Bacteria; phylum Myxococcota_A; class Polyangia; order Polyangiales; family Polyangiaceae; genus Sorangium. The sequence goes on along the minus strand of CP181432.1, from coordinate 8,705,772 downwards.
ACGCGCCGCCCTGGGGCTCCCGCCTGTCGCAGACGCCGCGCCCGCGCGTGCCGCCACCCCCACCGCCGCCCTGGGCCGTGCCTCCCGGCGTGCCGTCCTGGCCGCGCGCGCCGTGCAGGCCGCTGGAGCTGAGGTGCACGCTGTTCTGGAGTGCACCGCTCCCCGAGGTGCCGCCCGCGCCATCGCGTCCCGGCATGCCGGGCTCACAGGCGCCGGTGGCGCGCTCGCCGCGCCCACCTCGGCCCTCGGAGCTCGCCTGCTCCGCGGAGGGCGCAGGCTCACCGGCCTCGCCTGCGCCACCGGCGTCCCGCTCGCCGACGCCCCCGCTCCCGCCGACCGACGTGGTGCCATCGGCGCACGCGGTCACCGCGATCGCGCCGCCCTCCACGAGCTCGTCCGAGCAGACTGCAGCGCCGTGGTTCGCCGGCGCCCCGTTCTGCGCCCGCTCCAGCGGCGCGTCCTCGCCCGGCGCCCCGTCCGCGCCGTTGCCCGCGATGATCTCGCTCCACGTCACGACGGCCTTAACGCCGCCGGTCGCGAGCATCGCGATCGACGAGGCGCCGGCCTCGATCGCGTCCGCCGCGACGAGCCGCACGGCGGAGATGTTCGACGTGCCGATCCCCTGGGTGGCCTTGACCTGGAGCGGCACGCGGCCGGGCTCCGGCGCGATCTCGGTGACGCTGAGGGTGTCCGGCCAGCCCCACTCGTCCGTGGTGCAGTCCCGACCTCCCCAGAGGTCGATCCCCGACGGCAGCGTCACCGCCTCGTCGAAGACCTCCGCGCACGCGAACACGCGCCGCTTGCCCTCGTTCCGTGCCTTCTCGACGGCGCGGCGCAAGGTCCTCACGGGCTCCTTCCTTGTGCCCTCGTCGGCGTCGTCTCCGCGGTGCGCCACGAACACCCCGCACGCGTCCTGCGGCAAGACCACCGCGTCAGCCTCGTCACACCGAGGGGATGGAGGGGCAGGAGGCGGCGCGCACATCAGGTCGCCGTCGCAGTGGTACGCATAGCACCCCGCAAGGCCCGCGGAGCTCACGGCGCCGAGCGCGAGGCCGGCGAGACAGCGCAGCGCTCCTCGACGTGAACGAGCCCTCCAGGGCTTCTCCATACCGCTCTCCATCCCGCGCCTCACCACTCGCCCTGCAGGAGGACGCCGGCCTGCCTCTCCGCCGCCAGCGGCACGACGCGCATGCCTTCGCGGCGCGGCTGGCCGGCGGTTCTGGACAGGTCGTTCCAGAATGACACCGCGGTCGCCACAGCGAACACCCCGCTCGTCGCCACGCTCACCAGCCCGAGCGTGGAGAACAGATCGCGCTCCTTGCGCAGCGCGCGCAGCTCGGCGCATGCCGGCACGTCGCCCGCTTCCTGGCAGGTCCACGTCTGCCACCCCTGAGCGCGGAGGCCGGCGCCGCGCTCGCGGTAGTCGTCATGGCGCACGGCGGCCCGCACGAGGAACACCGTGCCGAGAGCGCCCGTGGCCGCAGCGAGCGCCACGCCGCCGATGCGCAGCTCCGTCGCAGGCAGGCGCGACCGCGCCACGGGATCCCCCGGGCGCGCGACGCTAGCCGCCGGCCGCACCCCAGGAGCCCCGGGCTGCGTCCCAGGAGCCCCGGGCCGCGCCGGCGTCGCCACCCCTGGCCCGCGCGCAGCGCTGTCCGGCTCGCGCAGCAGCTTGAGCGCGAGCGTGTGCTCCTTGCCGGCCCCCGCGTCGAACGAGCTCACCGCCTCGGCGTGCCCGAGCAGCCGGGCCCGCACCGTGTGGTTCCCCGGCTCCAGGAACACTTCGTACGTGGGCGCGCGGCGCTCCAGCGCCTCTCCGTCCACGAGGACCTCGGCGTCCGGCGGATTGACACCCAGGTAGAGCGTCGCCACCCGCTTCTCGGCCTTCTGGAACCCCTCTTCCACCCGCCGCTGCAGCGACGAGCTCAACGCGCCACGCTGCGCGAGGCTCTGCGCCAGGTGGCCCGCCGCCTCCCGGTCCTTCCGCAGCGCGAGCTCGCACAGCCCGAGCTCCCCGGCGATCTCGGCCCGCTCCGCGTCGCTCGCCCCCGCCGCCGCAGCCTTCAGCGCGGCCTCGTAGGCCGCCTCTGCCTCGGACCATTTCCCGGCGTCGCGCGCCCGCCGGGCGCGGCGCATCGACTCCGCTACCGCGGAGGCATCACGTGGCGCCGACGCTGACAACGGCTCGCCCGCGCTCGCCGCGCCCTCGAGCCCGAAGACCGCCCCGACAAGAAAGCAGGGCAGGAGCCACGAGATGACGTAGCGCACCCGCCAGCATTACTCGTCGCGCCATTCGCGCGTCAACCAGCAGTCCTCGCCTGTACAGCCGGACGCCCTCATGTTCGCAGCGGTCAGAAATCGTCGTCGGGCGAGTCGAGGTTGTGAGAACTTGAAGCGTCGATGGCGGAAAGCACCTGTCCGGCGCTGCCAGGTCGATCTCTCCCGAGGTCCCACACCCACGGGGCCCGAAGGCGAAGCGAGCGCGACCGGTGCTGCGCCCCCGCGGAGCGCAGCGCCGCGAAGATGTGGCGGCCATCGCGCAGGGTCTTCGCCGGAACGAGCCAGCTCATCGCGTGTGCTCGCGTACCCTGTCGCACCTTCTTTCGCAGGCTCGGTCGATTTCGAAACCGTCGGACCGGGCCCGGATCGTCTGCGTGATCGTGGATCGAGCCGTCCCGATCAGCCTGCCACCTGACCGCGTGAAGCGTCTCGTGGCTTATGCCGGGGTGCCCACCCGGGACCTCGATGATGTCGTCCAGGAAGCGATGCTACGGCTGTGGGAGAAGCGCGAGCAGGCGCTGTCGGCGAGGAACGTGATCGCGTGGGCAGAGAGCGTCGTCCTGAATACGGCCCGCGATCATCAGCGGAGGGCGCGGAGGCGAGACGCGGCGCTCACCAGCCTCGAGGAGGCCGGCCTCGTCGACAGGCACCCGAGCCCCGAGGCGCGCGCCATCGCACGGCAAAAGGTGGAGCTGGCCTGGATGCTCATCGGGCAGATCGACGAGAGGTTCCGTGCGACGTTCATCGCGTGCGAGATCCTCGGGCGAACGGTCGAGGAGGTCGCCGTCGAGCACGAGGTCCCGCTCGAGACAGCGAGGACCCGCCTCCGCCTGGCTCGGGAGGAGTTCGAAGAGGCGGTATCCCGGTGGGAAGCGGGGCAGCGATGGCGTGGCTGGGACGCGCTGCGGGCCGTGCTGTTCCCGCCGTGGCTCTTCGAGCGGCGCTCCTGCCGCCCGGACGCCGGCGTGGGACCCTGGGCCAGAGGCATCCTCGTGGCCTCGGCAGCGGCGCTCGGCGTCCTGGTCACGGGCCACGTCGGGCATGCAGAGCCCATGGCTCGCGCGACATCTGCGCTGTCGGCTGCGCCGCCGAAGAGCGCTCGCGTCGCAAGGGCAGACGAAGATGGGGAGGCGCACGCGGTGGACGCGCGCGCGGCCGTCGACGGCACGGCAGCGAGCCCCGGACCGGCTCCCAGGGCGCCGGGCCGGCATGCGAGACACCACGCGACGGGCAGCGCTCGTGAACGGGAGCTCGTGGGCCGCGCAAGGACAGCTATCGCGTCGGGGGACGTGGCATCCCTCGTTGAGGCGCGGCGGTTGCTCGAGGAGCATGGGCGCAGCTTCCCGCACGGCCGCATGGCTGCGGAGCGCGAGGCGCTGCTCGGGCACATCCGGTGAGCAGAACGCCTTGAGCCATCGCTGAGCTCGAAGCGGTGGCGTGACGAGGGACGCGCCGGACCGCGGTCATCGTGGTCGTGGCGACAGGACATCGTGCCGCCTCGAACCGGCGCATCGCGCGCTGCCGGCTCGCCCGCGGGCGGGGCGGCGCCGCACGCGAACAGACACCTTGGAGGCAAACAATGGATCTGCCGGCGTCGCCGCCGAAAGGCCATGGCCGAGACCATGCCTGGAATACCATCTTTCAAGAAGCGACGATCCGGCTCGTCCACGGGTGGCTCAGGAAGCTGCGCGTTCCCGAGCGCGATCGGCCCGATCTGGCCCAGTCCGTGTTCCTGGCGGCTGTCGAGAGCTTCCCCAGCTACGATCCGTCGCGGGGCTCGCCCGGCCGGTGGCTGAACGGTATCACCATGCACGTGGCGGGACATTACGCCGACAAGGCCTCTCATCGCCGTGAGGTGCTCACGGAGCCCGGAGAGCTGCGCGCGGCCGACGACAGCCCGAGCGCAACGGAGCTTCTTCTCGAAGAGGAGAGACGAAGCTTGCTGAGCAACATCGTCCTGGAGCTGCCGAGCGAGCTGCGCTTGCTGCTGACCCAGCACGACCTTGATGGCGTCCCCATGAGCGAGGTCGCCGCGCTGTGGTCTCTTCCGGTCTCGACGGCGTACAAGCGCCGCAGCCTCGCTATCGCCCGCGCGCACGCAGCCCTCGTCGAGCACCTCGCGGCGGACAGGAACGGCTGTTCAAGGGCGCGTGGGCAGCCATCGAGAACTCGTACTCGAACCAGTCAACGTTGGCAGAACCTGAAGCCTCGATGACACAACGCGCCGAGCTCGTGGAGGCCCGGCGTGGCTGGGTGATCGCCGGCTGGCATCCACCCGAGGAGTGATCCAGCGCGCCCTCAGGCCGCCCGCAGCCCCCACACCGCGGGTCGCAGCAGCAGGAGCGGCGCGGCGAGGCCACCGAGCACGCCGACCCACACCGTCGCCTCCACGCCGATGCGGCCGGCGAGCCACCCCGCCGCCAGCGCGCCCACCGGCAGCAGCGCGCCCGTGAGCACGTGGAGCGTGGCGTTCACCCGGCCGAGGACGTTCAAGGGCAGCATCGATTGACGGGCGCTCACCGCGTGGATCATGAAGGCGACCATGAACCCGTCCCCGACGAGCTGGTGGACGACGAGGGCCGGGACGGCGAGCTGTCCGAGCTGCGCGGCCAGCGGGATGAGCACGCCGCCGCCCTGCGCCGCGGCGAGGCTCAGGATCATGGCCGGCCCCGCGCCGACGCGGCGGCCGAGCCAGCCCGCGATCACGCTGCCGCCGAGCGCGCCGACGCCGCCCGCGCTGATGATCAGCCCGACGGCGGCGGGCGAGAGCCGCAGGTGCTCCAGGAGATAAGGCATGTACAGCGTGAGGAAGACCCCGCCGCTGAAGAAGGCCTGGACGCCGAGCGCCAGGAACGTCGCCCCGACAACGGCGTGGCCGAGGCCGTGGCGCAGCCCCACCCGCAGATCCTCGAGCAGCGAGGGGCCCTCGGAGCCCGCGCCGGCGTCGGCGGCCGCGCCCGGACTGAAGGGCGCCGGCGCCTCCGCCGACCGGATGCGCCCGAGGAGCGCCGCCGACCAGAGATAGGAAAGCGCGTCCGCCACCATCGTCACCGGCGCGGTGAGCAGCTGGATCAGGATGCCCGCCGCCCCGGGGCCGGCGATCTCCGCCGCGGCGTCGGTCCCCTCCAGCCTGGCGTTCGCCTCGACCAGGTGGTCCTGCCCGACGAGCGCCGGCAGATAGGCGTTGTCGGCGATCTGGAACAGCGACGTGGCCATGCCGACCAGCGCGGCCACCGCGCAGAGCTGGATCATGCCGAGCCCGCCCGCCCAGGCCGCGATCGGGACCGAGAGGATCAGCGCCGCGCGCACGAGATCCGCGCCGATGAGCAGCGGCCGCTTGCGCGAGCGATCGACGAGCCCGCCCGCGAAAAGCCCCACAAGGACGCCCGGCGCGGTGGACAGGGCCGAGAGGACCGAGAGGGCCGTCGCGTCGGCCCCGAGGCTCAGGATGGCGATCACGGGCAACGCCGTCCGGCTGACGCGGCTGCCCAGGGCGCTCACGGCCTGCGCCGCCCACAGGCGCAGGAAATCGGGGTTGCGAGAGAGGCCTTCGCGAGAAGAGGAAGACATGGGAGGGCCCAGCAGAGCAGAAAGGAAAGGGGAATGGGGAAGGGGAGCGGAGTCTACGCGAGGGTCGCATGCCTCGATCGAGGAGCGCCCGGCCGGCCGTGCAGGCGTGCTACACGACAACCATGGATCGCGACGAGCGTACAGGTGAAGTCTTCCTCCGTGTCGTCGGGCGACGCACCGCTCCGCCGCTCGGCCAGCTCCCGCCGGTCGAATCGCGCAACGCTCTCGCGGCCATGGCGCACTATCGAACACGGGCGCCCAAGGGAATCTTCGTGTACCGGAATCACGCCGAGATGGAGGCCGACAGGCTACGCTGGACCGTTGACGCCATGATCGAGCGCGCGCGCCATGGCTGAGTACACGCGCCCTGCCACGTGGGAGGACGTCAAATTGCTTGCCCGCTACCTCGATGAAGCAGGGGTACGCTGGGCGTTGATCGGCGGCTACGCGATCGCCGCGCACGGGTTCGTCCACGCGAAATGAAGGGTCCCCGCATCCCGCTCGCCGCGGGGGGCCGGCGCGGCTACTAGGCAGCCCCGGAGCCCCACGCGCCCATGCCCACGCTGCTGCGTTCACCGGCCACCAGGATCGGCGCAGCGCTCGTCGCGATCGCGATGGCGCTCGTCGGCTTCCTCCCCCTCTTCGACGGACCCGGCTACGAGAGCGCGCTCGCCGCAGGCCTCCTCGTGCCGGGCGCCGCCGCGATCGCTACCGCGCTCGACGTCGCCGCCCACCGGCCCCCGCCGGTCGAGGCGTTCCGCCGCGGCATCGCGAACGGCGCCCTCCTCGCCCTCGTCGCGTACGCCACCACGCTGGCGCACGGCCTCCGCGCCGGCTTCTGCGACGTGCTCGGCGGCTCCGCCCACTTCGCCCTCGGGCCCGGGCTCGGCGCCGCGCTCGGCGGCGCCTGGGGCGCCGTCGCGGGCGAGCTCGCCGCCGGCATCCGCCGCGACGAGAGCGAGCCCCCGCCGCCGGCGTGGCGCCGCCGGCTCGTCGCCGTCCTCGCCGCGCTCGCCGCCCCGCTCGCCTCCGCCGGCGTGAGCGCCGTCCGCTTCTACACGAGCCCGATCGTCTTCGCCTACGACCCCTTCGCCGGCTTCTTCAGCGGCACCCTCTACGACACGGTCGTCGACGCCTCCGGGCTGCTCACCTACCGCGCCGGGACCCTCGCCACCCTGTTCGCCGCGTCCGTCCTCGCGCAGCACCTCGTCCACGACGCGAGCGGCCGGGTGTCGTTCCAGCCGCAAGGCCGCCCCGGGCTGCTCCTGCTCGGCGTCGCGAGCGCCGCGCTGAGCGCCGGGACCCTCGTGGAAGGCGCGCGCCTCGGCCACTTCCAGACCTCCGAGAGCATCGCGGCCGAGCTCGGCGCGCTCTCGCAGGGCCAGCGCTGCGAGGTCGTCTACCCGCGCGGCATGCGCGAGGCCGACGTCCAGCGCTTCGTGCGCGAGTGCGACGCCCACATCGAGGCCGGCGAGCGCTGGCTCGGGGCGCCCGCGGAGGCCCTGGGCCAGCCGCTCCGGGTCCGCGCGTACCTGTTCGAGAGCGCGGCGCAGAAGGGCGCGCTCATGGGCGCGTCGCGCACGTACGTCGCGAAGCCGTGGCGCCGCGAGGTGTACCTGCAGGCCGCCGGCTACCCGCACCCGACGCTCGGGCACGAGATCGTGCACGTGCTCGCCGGCGCCTTCGCCCGCGGCCCGTTCAAGATCGCCGGGCGGCTCGGCGGGTGGCTGCCCGACCCGGGGCTCATCGAGGGGATCGCCGTCGCCGGCTCGCCCAGGGAAGGCGAGGACCTGAGCCCGCGCGCGTGGGCCAAGGCCATGAAAGATCTCGGGATCTTGCCGCCGCTGTCGCGCCTCTTCGCGCTCGGCTTCCTCGCCGAGAACTCGTCGACCGCCTACACAGTGAGCGGCGCCTTCGTCGGCCACGTGCGCGAGACCTACGGCCCCGCCGCGGTGCGCGCGTGGTACGGCGGGAAGCCGCTGCCGGAGATCACCGGGGCGTCGTGGGGGGACATGGAGCGGGCGTGGCACGCCGACCTCGACGCGCTCTCGCTGCCCGACGCCGCCAGGGCGCAGGCGAAGGCCCGCTTCGACCGGCCCGCCGTCTTCGCGCGGCGCTGCCCGCACGTGGTCGACGCGTGCACGCAGAAGGCGGAGCAGCTGCGCGCGCGCGGCGACCACGAGGGCGCCATCGCCGAGTACCGGCGCGTGCTCGCGCTCGACCAGAGCCCCGCGGCCCGGGTCGCGATCGCCGAGACGCGGCTCGCGAGCGACGCGCCCGGCAGCCGGAGCGAGGGCGTCCGCGAGCTCGAGGGCATCGCCGGGGACGCGGCGATCCCGCGCCACCTGCGCGACCGCGCCGCGGAGCGGCTCGGCGACGTGGCGCTCGCCGCGGGCGACAGGGAGCGCGCGGTGACCTGGTACCGCGAGGTAGCCGGGCGGCTCGTCGACGAGGACCGGCTCCGGACGCTGGACGTCAAGATCGCCGCGGCGCACGAGGACCGCGCGCGCGGGGCCGTGGTCGAGCTGTTGATCGGGACCCGCGGCGGCGCCCCGGACCGGCTGCGCGCGGCGGAGCTCCTCGGCGCCTGGGCCGCGCAGGCGCCCGGCGACGGCCTGCCGAGCTACCTGCTCGGCCGCCACTACCTGAACGACGGCCGCTTCGATGAGGCCGCCGATCGCCTGGACCGGGCGCTCGCCGCCCACCTGCCCGTCCAGCGCGTCTGGATCGAGACCGAGCGGCTGCGGATGGTGGCGGCGTGCGGGCTCGACGACGTCGAGACAGCGCGCCGCATGTTCGCCCAGTACGCGGCCCACGACGGGGCGGCGGGCGCCGGGCCCGCCGTGAGCGAGGAGCGCCGCGACGCGGCCCTGCGCCTGCTCGAGCGCTGCGACCGGCTGGCGTCCCGGGCGGCGTCCCCGGCAGGCGCCCCGGAGCCGCCGAGCGGACAAAAGTGAAGAATGCCTCTCGTTTCTGCGCGCTGCCGTGGTGAGATGTCGTGGAAATGCACGATGTGCCCGCGAGCGAGAGGTCCAGTCGCCTCGTCGCGCTGAACGCCGTCCTCACCGTCGTGGCCCGCCACTCGAACCTCCTCTTGCCGAGGCCGCTCGAGGAGCTCGCCGGCGCCGTGGGCCGGTTCGCCCCGTTCCAGCTCTTCGCGGTGATGTTCCCGGAGCCCGAGGGGGGGCTCCGCGCCTACGCTGTCTTCCGCGCCGATACGCTCGCCGCCGCGCCGTTCGGCGCGCGGCTGCCGGCGCCCGCGGCGCTCTTCCGGCGGGTGTTCGGCGAGGGGAAGGCGTTCTCCTGCGACGACACCCGCGCCGGCGACGCGCTCGACCAGATGGGGGCCGCCGAGGGGTGCCTCTCGTACGTCGCGCTCCCGGTGCGGAGCGCGCCGCCCGGCGCCGAGCCCGGCCAGGCCGCCGCGCGCTCCTCCGGGCCGGGCAGCGCCGTCGTCGCGGCGCTCGTGCTCGGTTACGGCGAGCCCGCCGCCGCGGCCGCCGCGCCTGTCGCGCTCCTCGAGGAGCTCGCCGAGGCGCTCGGCGCCGGCCTCGATCGCTCGCTGCGCGTCGTCGCCGGCGAGCGCGAGGCCGCCGAGCGGCTCCTGCGCATCCGCGAGCTCGAGGAGCAGCACCGGAACCTCCTCGACAACGCGCCGCTCATCATCTTCCGCCTCGATCCCGAGACGGGCGAGCTCTCGTTCCTGAACCGCCACGCCGAGCGGCTCCTCGGCGTGCCGGTGGCCGAGGCGCTGCGGACCCCGGGCTTCCTCGGGGAGGCCCACGCCGACCCGGAGGGCGTCATGTGCTTCGAGGACGCTGTCGCGCGGGCCAAGCTCGGCGCGCCCTCGGCGTCGTACGAGGCGCGCCTGCGCCGGCGGGGCGGCGACGCGATCACGGCGCGCGGCACGGTGTACCCGCTCGTGTCCGACCGCGGCCGCGTGGTGGCGATCGAGGGCGTGCTCGCGGACGTGAGCACCGAGCACGCGGCCCGCACCCGGCTCATCCAGGTCGATCGGCTGTCGACGCTCGGCACGCTGGCGGCCGGCGTGGCCCACGAGATCAACAACCCCGCGGCGTTCATCCTGCTCGGCCTCGACATGCTCGACCGCCTCCTGCGCGGGCCGAACGTGCGCATGGAGGGCGCCGCCGCCTCGAGCGCGTCGGAGCTGCTCCAGGAGCTGCGCGACTCCATCAGGCGCATCGTCGACATAGTCCGCGACCTCAAGCTGTTCGCGAGCCCGCCGCAGCCCGAGGGCTCGCGGCGCGCGCTGACGGACGCGAACCGCACCGTGGAGTCGGCGCTGAGCCTCACGCGCGGCCAGATCATCGAGCGGGCGCAGGTCGTGAAGAACCTGTCGGAGGTGCCGCCGGTCCTCATGGAAGACGGGCGGCTCGGGCAGGTCATCGTGAACCTCCTCGTCAACGCGGCCCAGGCGATCCCGAAGCCGAGCTCGAAGGTCGAGGCGCGCGATCAGACAGTGACCGTCGAGACGCGGAGCGACGGGGAGACGGTCGAGATCGTGGTGAGCGACACAGGCGCCGGCATCGCGGAGGAGAACCTGCCGCGCATCTGGGCGCCCTTCTTCACGACGAAGGGGCCGGAGGTCGGCACCGGGCTCGGCCTGTCGATCAGCCGCGAGATCATCGAGCGCGCGGGCGGCCAGATCACGGCCGAGAGCCCGGTCCCGGGGAGCGATCCGCCGGGCGGCGCGCGCTTCATCATCTCGCTCCCCGCGGCGGGGCGCACGGAGGAGGAGACGCCGAGCGTGTCGCCGGTGCCGCGGCTCGTCTCGAAGCGGGCGCGGGTGCTCGTGGTGGAGGACGAGCCGTCGCTCGCGCGCGCGCTATCCGAGCAGCTGGGCCGCGTGCACCAGGTGGCGCTCGCGCCGAGCGCGGACGCGGCGATGGGGATGCTCGCCGGCGGCCAGCGCTTCGACGTGGTGCTCTGCGATCTGCGGATGCCCGGCATGTCGGGCGACGTCTTCTACACGCGCGTGCGCGAGAGCGACCCGGAGCTCGCGCAGGGGTTCATCTTCATGACCGGCGTGGGCTTCGGCGCGGACGTCGAGCGGTTCCTCGCCTCGTCGGGCCGCCCGCTCCTGGACAAGCCGTTCTCCGCCGAGGACGCGCTGTCCGCGATCGCCGAGGTCGTCTCGACGAACCGCGCCGGGGCGGCGCGCGGGGACGGCGGCAGCGGCGGCAAGTAGCGCGCGAGGGGGCCCGCTCAGTCGAGGATCTGCGCGCAGACCCGCTGGAGCTCCCGCAAGAGGTCGGGGGTGGCCTGGAGCGTGATGCGGGAGCGGGCCTCGCCCTCCTGGTAGCTCAGCGTGAGCAGGACGACGGGCGCCGCGATCTTCGCCCCGCGGCTCGCGGCCGTGATCGAGTCGACGCGCCAGTCGACGCCGGTGAGCAGCTTGCCGTGGTCGAGCAGCGCGCCGCGCACGATCTCCCGCCGCACGAGCGCCCTGGCCTGGTCGTAGCCGGCGAGCACGATCGCCTGGATCTCCTCGGCTTCCTCGACGGGCACGAGCACCGCGAGGTCGGTCGCGAGCGCGGCGCGGTCGAGATCGCGCTTGCTCGCCTCGCGGACCAGGAAGCGGCACGCCTTGAGCACCCGGGCGAGCGGCTCGGAAGCGACCTCGTGACGGCGGCAGAACTCGTCGAGGTGCCGCTCCACGGCGGCGGGCACCGGCTCGCCCAGGCTGGGCCCGAGCGCCTCCCAGAGGCGCCGCCGCGCGCCCTCGGGCAGCTCCAGGAGCCGGCGCAGGTCGGCGGCGAGGTCCGGGGGCGGCGGCTGCCCGCCCAGGCTGCGGAGCCCGGCGCGGGGGGAGGGCGCCTCGTGCGCGGGCGTGCTCATCGCGACCTCGTCAACACCCGCGCAACACTCGCCGAGCTCCGCGGCGATGTCCATCGCCACGCGCTCCGCGGCGCGGCGCCGCGCCGGCTCAGTCGCTCAGCTGGATCGGGACGTAGAGGGCGCGCATCTTCGACATCGTGCCCTGGCGCGTGTACCCGGCGAGCCCGTACAGGAGGTTCCACCAGTGCCCCTCCGGCGTCTCGCCGTACGAGAACACGGGGAAGAAGTGGAACTCCCACTCCTTGCCTCGCCGCCCGCGCTGCTCCTTGTAGAAGGTGTTGAGCGCGAGCTGCGTGACCGAGTTCTGGTCCGCGAACCGGAAGAAGAGCGGCAGGACCACCGTGGTGCGCGACGTCGGCGACGCGAAGTCCCAGAGGAACGGCGCGACGACGAGGTGCGTGGAGTTGCGCTCTCGCCCCGCGTAGAAGAACGGATAGATGTCCGTCTCCCAGCCGGTGAGATCCCGCGTGTGCCGGATGAGCGGCGTGAGCCACGTCGTGTCGCTCAACCCGTGGCGCTTGAAGCGGCCGTAGAGCGGGAACAGGGCGAGATCGTCGCTGCGTGGCGAGGTGTTCCGGTAATAGAAAGGCAGCAGCATCGTCCGCTCGAGGTCGATGTCCGGATCGCGGTACTGCCAGAAGAGCGGCGTGATCATGTCGAGCTCCGTCCGCCCTCGGTAGCGAGCGTAGCCCCATGTCGCGAAGGTGCTCTCCCCCTCCTCGCCGCGCGCCTTCAGGAAGAGCGGCGTGATGAGCAGGTTCGAGTTGCCCTCGACCCCGTAGTGGAAGAACGGGAACAGCGTCGTCCGATCGTGGTTCTTGCCCCAGCTGTGCCAGTAGAACGGCATGACGTTGAACACGTCACCCTTCCGCGAGTGCTGCCAGAGCAGCGGCCCCCACAGGTTCGTCGAGCGGTCGCCGACGTCGCTGTAGTGGTAGTAGTGCAAGAGCGGCGGGATCACCTCGTACTCGCTGCTCTCGTCGCGACCGTAGAAGTAGAGCGGCGCCAGGCCGAGATCGATCTTGTCGGCCGTGCGCGCGTCGCACGTGGGGCCGCCCTTCCAGCTGCAGAAGAGGGGGCCGACGAGGTTGAAGCCGCTCCGCGCTGTGTGGTGCGTGAAGGTCAGCAGGGGAGGGATGTGGAAGTAGCCGCTCCCGTCGTCGCTCTTGCCCTCGAAGAAGAGCGGCGCGAGCCAGTTGTCGTGCCGGCCCGGCTCCGCCTTGCGCCCGGGGCTCGCGGGGCGCCCCTCGGACTCGCGGTGCATGAACGGGCCGACGATCGTCGTGTAGGTGTTCTCGTCCCGGAGCTTCCAGAAGAACGGGAAGAGCACGTCGGCGTCGACGTCCTTGCTCCGCCGGTTGTAGTAGAGCGGCGTCACCATCGTGGCGCGATCGCCCGGCATCTTGCGCTCCGCCCAGAAGGGGAAGAGCGTCCGGAACTGGTATTTGCCGCTCCGCTCGCCGTAGTAGAGCCCGTACCAGTCGCGCTGGATCTCCTCGGCGCGCCCGCGCTCCCACTCGCCGGGGTCGTTCGTGCCGATCTGCTTCTTGACCGACGGCGGCACCGCCAGCGGGTCCTGCGGCAGCGTCGGCTCCTGGGTCTGGATAGGGCTCTCCTCGGACGTCGGCGCGGCGTGCGTCTCCGGCGTGCCGGGCGGCGGCTGCGGCGAGCTCGAGGGGGGCGGCCCCATGCCGGGCTGGCCGAAGCCTACCTGCGCCGCCGCGACGGACGGCGCGGCGAGCGCCGCGAGCGCGGCCGCGAGCGAGAGCGCCGCGCCCGCGCGTCGCGCGCGGCCCCTCGCCTCATGCACCTGCGCGCCGCGCGCCCCCCGCGAGCAGCCCTGCTCTCCCTTCGCCTTGTAGGTCAACGCGCTCCCCGCTGGCCGCCGCCGGATGAAGACTCGAGCGCCCGATCCGCGAGCAGGCGCGCCGCGCCCTCGAGCGGGATCTCCTCCTGCGCGTGCGCCGCGAGATCCTTGACCTGGAGCACGCCGCGCTCGATCTCCGAGTCGCCCAGGATCACGCAGAGCCGCGCGCCGACGGCGTCCGCGCGCCGGAGCATCGACTTGAGCCGTCCGCCGCGCCCGTCGAGCTCGACCGAGACGCCGAGCGCGCGCAGCTGCTTCGCCAGGACGAGCGCCCGGTCCGCGCCCACCTGGCCGAGCGGGGCGAGGAAGCAGCCGGGCCTCCGGCGCGCTGTGTCGCCGGACATCATCGTGAGCAGCCGCTCCATCCCCATCGCGAAGCCGATCGCCGGCACGCTCGGCCCGCCGAGCCCCGCGACCATGTTGTCGTAGCGGCCGCCGCCGCCGAGCGTGCTCTGCGAGCCGAGATCGCCCGAGGTCGCCTTCACCTCGAAGAGCGTGCGCGTGTAGTAGTCGAGGCCGCGCACGAGCGACCGGTCGATGACGTAGTTCACGCCGAGCACGTCGAGGCAGCGGAGCACGCCGTCCCAGTGCGCCCGGTCCGCGTCGTCGAGCAGGTCGAGGATCGACGGCGCGTCGCGCGACACGTCGTGATCGCGCGGGTCCTTCGAGTCGAGGATGCGCAGCGGGTTCTTCTCGAGGCGGCGCTGCGAGTCCTCGCTGAGCCTTTCCTTGCGCGGCGTGTAGTGGGCGAGCAGCGCCTCGCGGTAGCGCTCGCGCGTGCCCGCGCTGCCGAGCGAGTTCACGTGGACGACGAAGTCGCTGATGCCGATGCGCTCCAGGAAGCCCGCGATGAGATCGATCGTCTCGGCGTCGCAGAGCGGCCCCGGATCGCCGAAGAGCTCGCAGCCGGCCTGGTAGAACTGGCGGTAGCGCCCCTTCGCCGGCCGCTCGCCGCGGAACATCGGCCCGAGGTAGTACCAGCGGGTCACCGGCTCCTTCGCGTGGACCGCGTGCTCGACGTACGCGCGCGCGGCGCCCGCGGTGCCCTCGGGGCGCACCGTGAGCGCGTCGCCGTGGCGCTCGAAGGAGTACATCTCCTTCTCGACCACGTCCGTCGTCTCCCCCATCTGGTGGCGGAAGAGCTCCGTCGGCTCGAGCAGCGGCGTGCGCACCTCGGCGTAGCCGTGGAGCTCCGCGTGGAGGCGGAAGGCCCCCTCGAGCTTGTGCCAGCGCTCCACCTCTTCGGGGAGGATGTCGTTCATCCCCCTGACCGCGCGCAGTTCCATCGCGCGGCGCTTATGGTCGGTGCTGGCGAGCGGGTCAAGCGGCTCGCATGCCTCCCCGGTGCGCTCGGGTCTCGCCGGCTCACCGTCCGGGGGCTATGTGCTGGTTCCAGAGGCATGAAGAAGACACGCGCAGCGGCGATCGATCTTGGGAAGGCCCGCGTCGGCGTGGCCGTGACCGACGAGCTCGGGCTCTACGCCCACCCGCGGCCGCTGCTCGACGGGCGGAACAGGCGGGCGCTCCTCGATGCGCTCGCGGCGCTCGCCCGGGACGAAGGCGTGACGCGGTTCCTTGTCGGGCTGCCGCTCGAGATGAACGGGGACGAGGGGCCGGCCGCGCGGCGGGCGATCGCCTTCGCCCAGGCGCTGGCCGACGCGGCCGGCGTGGAGGTGGAGCTCGTCGACGAGCGGCTGACCACGGTCGAGGCGGCACGGCGGCTGCGCGACGGGGGCGTCTCCGGGCGCAAGAGCAAGGAGCGCGTCGACGGGGCGGCGGCGGCGCTGCTGCTCCAGGCGTGGCTGGACGGGCGGCGCGGCGGCTGAGCGGTCGCGCCGGGGGCCGCCGAGCGCTCGCCGGGTGGAGCTGCGCGCACGAGGTCCGGTGTGACCTGGATGACGCGCCGCCGGGTTTCAGCTACCTGGGCAGCCTCCGGCCGTTCCCGTCGATGGAGCGGTCCACGCAGTGCAGCCTCGGACGATTGCAGAGGGGAACTCATGAACGCGACACGGACACCCGGAGGCGCTCGCGCGCGGGCCGGCCTGGAGGGCCTGCGCATCGCCGTCATCGGCGCGGGCCCAGCGGGGCTGACGGCAGCCCACACGCTGAAGAAGCTCGGATACCGCCATGTCACGGTGTTCGAGCGGGGCGAGGCCGTGGGCGGGAAGGCGTGCACCCTGGAGCACGGCGGGCACACCTACGAGATGGGGGCGATCTGGCTCTCGAGCGATTACGAGGTCGTCAATCAGCTCGCCGCGGAGCTCGGCATCGCCACGAAGGCGTACCGGATCAAGAAGAACCAGGTCGAGGCGGACGGGAGCAGGATGACGTTCGCCGCGGTGGCCAAGAAGAAGTTTGGCGCCCCCGCGATCGCGCGCGCCCTGCTCAACTACGCGAAGGTCCGTGTCCGGTACGCGAGGGTCTTCGCGCCTGGGTTCGCCGGCGCGGCGCCGGCGGTGCGCGCCAATTTCAGCGAGTTCGCGGAGGCGCACGGGTTCGCCCCGCTGGCCGACATGCTGCGGGCGTTCACGGTGGCGTGCGGGTACGGCTACTATGAAGAGGTCCCGGCGCAGTACCTCCTCAAGCTGTTCAACTGGATCGTGCGGATCGCCCTCAGGGACGCCGCCAACGAGGCCCTGGGGCTCCGGCTCCCCGGGCTCGTGGTCCCGGAGGGCGGGTCGCAGCGGATCTGGACCGAGCTCGCGAGGACGCTCGACGTCCGCCTGCGCTCGGAGGTGACCCGCCTCGCCCGGACGGCCCGGGGGGTCGCGCTGACCGTGAACGGAGAGGTGCAGACGTTCGATCGCGTCATCGTGTCCGCCGCCCTGGACCAGGCCTCGACCTTCATGGAGTTCCCCGCCGACGTGGCGGGCATGATCAAGGGGCTCAGGACCTATCGATGCCACATCTCCCTGGTCGAGGTGGAGGGCGTCGAGCGGCAGAACACGAGCTTCTTCTACGAGAACATGTTCCGGAAGAACATGGGGCGCATGCTCGTGCTCGGGACCCGCTACGCCGACTCGAACCTGTTCACCACCAACCAGATCTCCGACGGGTCGATACCGGAGGACGAGCTGGAGCGGCTGCTCGAGGCCGATGTCGCCCGGTTCGGCGGGAAGGTCGTCCGCGTCGTGGCGAAGCGATCGTGGGTTTATTTCCCGCACTTCCCGAGGGAGATCCTGGACGCCGGGGTCTACGAGCGGCTCGAGGCCTTGCAGGGCGAGGGCGGGATCTTCCTCGCCGGAGGCACGATGAGCTTCGAGTCCCTCGAGGACGCCGCGCGCTACGCGAGGGATCTCGTCATCGAACATTTCTCCGATCGGGCGGCTTCCTCGAAGGCCTCGCCCGCGGGGCGATGGCCTCGAGCCGTGGCAGCGGTGAGCTCATGAGCGCGACGCGCGCCTCGAGAGGCGCGGAGGGAATGCAGCGGCTATGGACCGAGCTCGCGAAGACGCTCGACGTGCGCCTGCGGTCGGAGGTGACCCGCCTCGCCCGGACCGCCCAGGGGGTCGAGCTGACGGTGAACGGAGAGGTCCAGACGTTCGACCGCGTCATCGTCACCGCCCTCCTGGAACAGGCCTCGACGTTCATGGAGTTCCCGGCCGACGTGGCGGGGATGATCAAGGAGCTCAGGACCTATCGATTCGTTGTCTCCTTGCTCGAGGCCGAAGGGCTCGAGAAGCAGAGCCTCGTCCTCCTCTACGAGAACACGTGGCGGAGGAACATGGGACGCACGCTCGCGATCGGGTCCGGCTACACCGACAGCAACGTGTTCCTCACCTTCCAGATCTCCGACGGGTCGCTGCGGCAGGAAGAGCTGGACCGGATGCTCGAGGAGGACATCGCCCGGCACGGCGGCAAGATCCTCCAGGTGATCACGAAGAAGACGTGGGCCTACTTCCCTCATTTTCCGAGGGCGCTCCTGGACAAGAGGGTCTACCAGCGGCTGGAAGCCTTGCAGGGCAAAGATGGGATCTATCTCGCCGGAAGCACGATGAGCTTCGAGACCCTCGAGGACGCCGCGCGCTACGCGAGGGATCTCGTCATCGAGCATTTCCCCGATCAGGGAGCGCGCCGGGCAGCTCACGCCGCCGGAGGTCAAGCGACACCGGCATGACGAGGTCTCGCGCTGGCCATGCGTCGTGGGGCCGGCGCGAGGCGAGGCGCTCCGTCCGCCGCTCCCGGCCTGCCGCCAGCGCGCGCCTCTGCCCTCGATCCCGGGCAGCGGCGCGCGCCGGTTCACGGCGCAGGCGGAGTCTCCGGAGCACCGCCTTCGCCGAGCAGCCACCGCGCGAGGCCCGCGAGCCACCGCCCCTCGGGGGACGCGTCTCCCGCGATCTGCCCCGCGCGCGCGCCCTCGACGAGCTGCCGCGTCGCCTCGGAGCGGTGGTCGGCCTGCGCTTCCAGGGTGGCGAGCAGCGTCGCGCGCTCGGGGCTCGTCCCGGTGCGCGCTAGCCATGCGTCCACGCGTTCCGCGAAGGCGGGATCCGGCGAGGTAGGCTGCTCGTGGAGGGGCGCGGGACCGAGGCCGTTGATCGCGTCGATCACCACCTGCTTCCGCTCCTTCAAGGGCAGCGCGGATAGCTCTTCCGGGAGCATGGGGCGGCCGATCCAGAAATCCTGGCGCCCGAAGCCGACGGGGAACTCGAGCCGGCGCGGGAGCTCCTCCACCGGGAGCCCGCCGGCGAACCGGACAGGCACGATCGGGGCGCCAACCGCGAGCGCCATGTCGATGAACGACGAGCTCATCTTCACGACGGGCTTCCGGCAGGAGAGCGCGCGCGTGCCCTCGACGTGCACCATCACGTTCTTCCCTCGCTGCGCCATGTCGATCGCGAGGTCGCCGATGATCCGCATCAGCGAATCGCGGTCCTCCCGGTCGAAGAACGTGATGAGGCCCGGGTCGGTGATCCCCGGGTACGTGAAGCTCTGCCGGATGAGCTCGCCCACCCAGGTGCCGCGGTGCTCCGCCTTCGCGAGCGTGACCGTCGAGACGCCCGAGAGCGCCGAGACGAGCACCGAGAAGAGGAGGGACTCGACCGCCACCTGGTGGTTCGCGAGGTAAAGGCAGCTCCGCCCGCGCGCTCGGCCCCACGCCTCGGGATCCGCGATCACCACATCGCCGACGAAGCGCTCGATGAGGCCGTAGTAGAGATCCTCGACGGGCCACGCGCCGATACCGAACCACGCGCGCCAGTGCGCCTCGACGGGCGAGAGATCCATCGCCGGCGGGCGCGGCTCCGTGACGCGGACCGCGTGCCCGTCGCGCGCGACGTGCAGGGCGTGACGGCGCAGCGGGCGCATGGTCGCCGTGGCGCTCGAGAGGTCGGCGCTCGGGCGCACGGCGCTCGGGTGAACGAAGGCGCGCCGCGCCACGTGGTCGCGCACGGCCACCTCGGCGACGAGGTCCCCGCCGGGCGCGGCGCCGTAGATCCGCGCCACGTTGCCGGGGAGCCAGTCGCTCGGCTTCACGTCCTCTAGCGCGGCCACGGTGGCGTCGCCCTCGACGCGCGAGAGGCGCACCTCCGGGACGAACCGGCGGTCGCGGAGGAACGCGCGCCGCTCCGCGCGGCTCGCGCGCCCGATCGGCCCCTTCGGGAGGAGGACGTCGACGAGCGTGAGCGCCGCGCGCACGGCGCCGCCCACGAGGAGCTGGACATCGAACCTCGGGAACCGAGGCTCGCCGTCGAAGCCGGCGAAGCGGACCTCCACCCGAGCTTCCCCTGACACGGGCAGCTCCCCGAAGAAGCGAATGGACGGGATGCGGTACGGGTATCCGACGTGATCGTCCGGGATGTCCGGCGACCAGCGCGCGAGATCGTCGTGCGGGATCGCGTGGGTGAGCGCGTCGAGGAGCCCCTGGTGCAGCGCGCCGCGCGGGACGCCGCGCTCCGCCGCGTCGAGGAGCGCGGACGCCCCGCCCGCGCCGAGGCGCAGCGACCGCACCATCTGGAAGGAAGGCCCGTGGAACAGCGCCCCCGACGCGTACGGGTCTTCCGTCTCGGCCGCGTCAGGGAGCGGCGGGAACGGCGCGGGCGGGGAGGGGAACTGCGCGCCGAGGCGCACGAGCCCCGTCGCGACCGGCTCGAAGCGCGAGAGCGCGGCGTCGCGCGCCTCCCGGAAGGCGAGCAGGGTGACGTGCCGGGCGCCGTCGCGCTCGCTCACCTCGGCGCGGAGGCGCTCGGGGCCACCCGGGAACGGCAGCCATCGCTGCACCTGGACGTCGGCGATCTCGAGGACGCGCTGCGCTGTCCCCCGCGCGGCTTCCCGCATCGCGGCGCCCGCGAGGCGGTCCAGCATCGACATCATCGGCAGCGCGGGCAGCGTCCACGTCGGGCGATGGTCGCCGAGCCATGTGTCGATCGCTGGATCGAGGATCTCCTCGCGCGACGCCCGCGCGGCCGTCTCGCCGCCAGGCACGATGCGCATCGCGAGCTGACGGGCATGGTAGATGCGCTTTCCGTCCACCCACAGCGAGCCCTCGGCCACGGCGAAGGGGCCGCGCGCGTCCTCGCCTACCTCGAGGATGTCGATCTCGGTGGTGATGCGGCGGTTCGCCGGGACGACCTGGCCGCGGTACTTCCAGGCCAGGGGGCGGTCGATGGCGATGGGCTCGAACCGGGCGCCCGGGACCCCGTCACCCATGTTCCGCTCGATCATCGCGAACTGAAGCAGCTGGACGAGCGCCTCGATGCCGAGCGAGCCGGGCTGCACGGGATCCTGGAAGAAGTGCGCCTTGAAGAACCACTCGGCGGGGTCGACGTCCTTCTCGCCGCGCGCCCAGCCGAGCCCCTTCTTGCCGCCCTCCGGCGCCCAGGCCGTGATCCGATCGAGCATGCAGAGCATGGGCGCGGGCAGCCTGGGCGCGCCGTCGAAATAGCGCGCGGGCCGGCGCCGGAGATCGAGCAGGAACGACGAGGCCCCGTCGATGCGCGCGCGGTCCTCAACGCTCACGGGCAGGCCGACCTGGTTGTCGAAGGCCTCCTTGGGGAAGAACCCGAAGACGGTGTTCATCCGGAACACGACCGTCTCGCCGACGAAGCTCTCGACCTCGAACGACTCGATGATCATCCCGGCCGAGCGCGAGATGTCGACGATCTTCACGCGCGTGCGCAGCGTGCCCGCGGTGGGGAGGATCTCGGCCGGCATCGTCGCCGTCCCGTCGAGGTTGCGGAACAGGAGCTCCGTGTCGGTCGTGAGCGCGCTGCCGACGTAGCTCGCCAGCCACCCGCACGGCTGGAGCGTCGCCTCCATGAGCACGCAGCACGGCATGGTGGGGTGCCCGCTCTCGTCGAAGTACCAGGCCTCCGCGGGGATGTCGTACTCCGCCTCGATCGTGACGCCGACGCGGAACTGCCCTGGCGGCGCGTCCGTGTGCGTGATCCGGGACATGAAGTGATACGGCGGGCCGGGGAGGCGCGCTACCTTGCGCGGCCCGTCGAACGGCGCGTACATGGGGCCGAACGCGGCGGAGGGGCGCCCCCACGCGCACGCGAGGAGCGAGGGGTAGTCGAAGGGGAACCCCTCGTGCGACGCCGGCGGCTTGCTCGCGGCGAAGCCGCGGAGGCCCCCCAGGCGGCGCAGGTCCATCGCGGCCGCGTGGTGCGCTGGATCGGCCGCCGAGGCGAGGGGGAGCCGGCTCCACTCCTCGAGCGGCCAGCCGGGGACGAGCTTGAGCCCGGCGCGGCGCGCGTGGAACGCCTTCAGGCCATCCACCGTGCAGAGGAGATCGGCGTAGACGGTGGGCACGGGCCCGGCGATGACCTCCTCGACGAAGACCTCGTAGACGAGCCGCCGCGACGAGGGGATCGCCTGGCCCCGGCAGCGCATCGCGATCTTGTGCCCGGTGACCGGCTCGAACCGCCAGCCGTCGCGGTCGACCGCGAAGCCCATGCCCGCGAGGTAGAAGGCCATCGCCTGCAGGCAACCCTCGAACATGAGCGTGCCGGGCATGCAGGGGTCGTTGAGGAAGTGGCCGGCGAAGTACCAGTCGTCGGGCGAGATCGGCGCCTCGGCGCGAAGGTAGCCGCGCCCCCACGGGCCCCCGCGAGGATCGAGCTCCGTGACCTCGCGCAGGAGGAGCATCGGCCCCGACTGGATCTGCGGCGAGCGCACGTGCGTGCGGGCCCTCTCGTAACCCGGCCCGAAGCAGTCGGCGGCGCGGCCGTCGGCGAACGCGCGGACGTCGTCCGCCGTGAACGAGCGCTTCGTGCACGCGATCGCGGGCGGATCGAGCCTGGCCGTGGCGTCGTGCTCCGCTGTCGCGGCGTCCCACAGGACGCCGCCCGAGGCCGCGAGCTCCTCGTCCGTGAAGAAGCCGGCCTGGCCGCTCCGCACGGAGAGCCGCAGCGCCCCGCCGATGCGGCAGTCGTAGTGAAAGAAGAAGAGCCGGATGTTCTCCTGCTTCGCGTGGCCGTCGACGTGGATGTCGTACGCGAGGGTATCGCCGGGCTCCGGGAGCTCGCCGTGGTAGGTGAGCTCGCAGCCGAGCAACCGGTAGACGCGCTCGCCGCGGTTCAGCCGGTCCGCCCCGAGCCACGAGATGAGGAGGAGATCTGCCTGGCCCGCCTCGATCATGATCCCGGCGGGCATGCGGCCCTGGTGCAGATACCAGCTCTCCTCCGTGACGTCGGTCTCGGTCCAGAGGGCGCCGGTGCCCATGGAGCCTGGCGTGGCGTCGATCCCGGTGACGCGGTCCGCGAGCAGGAGCGGCGGCATCGGCATCCGGACCTGGCGGTGAAACCCGTCCTGCTCGGCGAACGCCGGCCCGAACACCGAGGAGATCTTCCCCGAGGCGAGGACCTCCAGCTGCGCGCGATCGAGCTTCGGGCCGGGCAGGAGCGGCCGCCCTCGCGCCGGGCCGTTGTCCGCCGGCACCTCTCCTGAGGGCTCGGGAGAGACCGGCGCGAGCTCCAGGAGACCGTCGCCTTCGCTGGCGGCTCCAGGGGTCGGCGCGACCGGCGGGAGCGAGGGAAGGGGCTGCGGGGGAGGGGGGCTCTCCGCGTACCCGTACGTGCGCAAGAAGCGCCCCAGCAGGCCCTGCTGGAGCGCGAGGAACTGCGCGTGCGCGGTGGCCTGTGACGCCAGGAACTCGCGGTGCAGCGCGCCGAGGCGCGCCTGCTGCTCCGTGGCGCGCGCGACGATCTCGCCTGCGGGCGAGCTGCTCGAGATCGCCGGCGACCTCGCGGAGAGCTGCGCCAGTGCGGGGGCCGCGGCCTGCACGAGCATGGGCGCCGCGGCCTGCGCGAGCGCGGGCGTCGTGGCCCGCCCCGGTGCGGGCGCCGCGACCTGCACCGGCGAGGGCGCCGGCGCCTTCACCGGCGCTGCCGTGGCGTCGTCGAGCACCGGCACGAGGCGCGGCGCGGGGGCCATCCATTGCTCGAGCGGCGGCAAGCGGATCGCCGGCGGATGCGCCGGGATCTTCAGCGTGGCGCGCTGCGGCGCAGGGGGCACGCCGGCCGCGCCGAGCGACCGATCGAGGGCGTCGCGATCCACGGGCACGCCGGCCGCGATGAGCCACGCCGCCGCGTTCGCGAGCTGCTGCACGCCGCTCCGGCCCGCCACGTCGAGCGGCACGGCCACGTGCTCGCGATCCCCCAGGATGCGCCTGATCCACCCGCTGCACAGCCCGCGCGGCCCGTGCTCCAGGAACACGCGCACGCCGTCCGCCCACGCCCGCTCGATCATCCGCGGGAAATCCAGCGTGCCCAGGGCCTGCGCCGTGATCGCCTCGGCGGCCGCGTCGGACGTCGCCTGGAACGCCGTCGCGCGCCCCGCCGAGTAGTGGCGCACGCCCGGCACCTCCCACGTCGCGCGGCGGTGCAGGTCGTACCACGCATGGCGGATCTCCTCGATCTCCGGGCAGTGCGCCGCCATCTCGTAGCCGAGCGGCATCGCGCGCCCGCGCCCGAGCCGCTCGACGACCCGCTCGCACGCGGACGCCTCGCCGCCGATCACGCAGTCCTCCGGCGTGTTCACGATCGTGAGGTGCGCGAGCGGCTCGCCGCGCAGCGCCTCGCGCACCGCCTCGACGGGCGCGGCCACGCTCCACGTCTTCCACGCCTCGCATGTCTCGCCGCCGCCGAGCTTGCGCCAGGCGCGGCGCGCGGCCGCGAACTCGCCGACGAGCTCGGTGGTGAACACCGGGCTCTCCGAGCAGTCCCGGATCATCGCGTCGAGGTCCCGCCACGCGCCCGTCGCGAAGAGCGCGTTGCTCTCGCCCGACGAGTAGCCGACCGTCGCGTCGGGCGTCAGTCCGAGCACCCGGCGCGACACCTCGGCGTGAAGCTGGCACAGGAAAGCGCTCGCCCAGAGCTGATCGAGCGGGTGGCACGGCGCCTCGGGCGGGTCGAAGATCCACCTCGCCGCGTCTCCCATGGAAGCGAACCGCTCGCCGAGGCGCGCCGTCACGTCCGGCATCGCCAGCGCGAGCTCGCGCCCCATGCCCGCGTACGACGCCGCGGCCCCCGTGAAAACGAACGCGAGCTGGCCGCCGGCCGGCGCGTCCCGGTACGCCACGCCCTCGGGCGCGGGGCCGCCCTTCTCGAGGTGGCGCCGCGCCTGCGCCGCGCGCGCCGCGCGCTCTTCCTCGCTCGCGGCGACGAGCACGAGCCGGGCCGGGCCTCCCTCCGATGGGCGCCCCTCCGCGAGCGCGCCCAGCACGGACGCGCGATCCGCGCCGCCGTACACGAAGAGCCGAGGCGGCGGCTCGAAGCTGAGCGGCGCCGCCGGCCCCCGCGCCGAGAGCCGCACCGACGCGTCCGCGCCCCCGAGCACCCGCGTCCGGGTCTCCGCGGTGCGCGCGCCGAACCACGGCGTGGCCGCGCGCCGCTCGGAGGGGCGCGCGCCGTGGTGCACGCTCCACGCCGCCGCGGCCACGTGCAGGAGGCCCGCGGCCGCGTGCGCCGCGCCGCGCGCGAGGGGGTCGACGGCGCCGTCGCCGTCGCCGACGCGCAGCGCCGGCGCGCCGTCCTCGTCCAGCTCGGCGAGCACGCGATCGCCGTCGCGCCGCGCGTCGTCGAGGCGCTTGAGCACGAGCGCCACGGCCGCGTCGCCCGTCGCCTTCTCGATCCCGAGCGCGGAGAGCGCCGCGCGGTGCACGGGCTCGTCCGACAGATCCACGGCCGCCACGACGGCCGCGTCGAGCTCGCCCTCGCGCAGCGCGCGCGCCGCGATCTCGAGCGCCACCACGCCGGACGCCTGCTCGGCGGAGACTGTGTACCCCGGCCCCCCGAGATCGAGCTGGCTGCTGATCCGGTTCGCGGGGATGTTCGGCATCGTCCCGAGGACGCCGACCGCCGTGAGCTTCGGCAGCACCGCGTCGCGCGCCCGCCCGAGCCAGTCCGGCGGCGCCTTCTGGCCCGCGCGCGCGCGGGATGATGACCACGCGTCCGCGAGGTCCGCGAGCCGCCAGCGAAGCCCGTAGCGCGCCACCTCGGGGTCGCACCCCATGCCGACGAGCACGCCGGTCCGCTCGCGCGGCATGTTGATCCCCGCGGTGGCCTCGCGCGCGGCCTCGAACACGAGGAGCTGCTGCGGCAGCGTCTGCTCGAGGTCGCGCGGCGGGAAGCGCAGCCCTTCCTGCGCGACGGTCACCTCCGCGCGCCGCGGGTTCCAGGGCTCGCCGCCGAGCACGGCGCGCGCCGCCTGGGGTGCGCCGGTGGTGTCGCCGAGCATCGCGCCGATCCCGACGATCGCGACGGCCGGCCTCGGCCGCGCCGGCACGAACGGCGCCGGCGCGGTCCCCGGGTCGTCCTGCGAGACGAGGAGGTGGGCGTTGTTGCCGCCGAACCCGAACGCGCTGACGGCCGCGACGCGCGGCCGGTCCGAGGGCCAGGGCTCCTCCTCGGCGAGCAGGCGGAACGGAGAGCCCCGGAGCGCCTCGATCGGCGCTTCCGCGTGCAGCGTGGCGGGGCGCACGCCGGCCTCGAGCGCGCCGAGGACCTTCATCAGGCCCGCGGCGCCGGCGGCGGTGATCAGGTGCCCCAGGTTGGATTTCAGCGAGCCGATCGGGACGTCGCGCTGCCCCTCGAAGACCGCCGCCGTCGAGCGCACCTCGGTGGCGTCCCCCACGAGCGTGCCCGTCGCGTGGCACTCGATCAGCGACACGTCCGCCGGCGTGAGGCCCGCCGCCGCGTACGCGAGGCGCATCGCGCGGATCTGGCCCTCCTCCGAGGGCGAGAGGAGCCCCCGCCCGCGGCCGTCGTTCGAGAGCCCGATCCCCCGGATCACGCCGAGGACGCGATCGCCCGCCGCGCGCGCGTCGGCGAGGCGCTTGAGCGCGACGATCGCCGCGCCCTCGGCGGGGACGAGCCCGTCCGCGTCCCGGTGGAACGGGCGGCTCGTCCCGGAGCGGCTCATCGCGGCGAGCGTGCAGAACCCCATGTGCAAAAAGAGGGGATCCGCGGCGTTCACGGCGCCCGCGAGCATCAGGTCGGCCGTGCGATCGTGGAGCCTGTCGCAGGCGAGCTTGATCGCGTACAGCGAGGAAGCGCACGCCGCGTCGAGCGCAAAGCCGCCCCCGCCGAGGCCGAGCGCCTCGGCCGCGAGCGCCGCGGGCAGCCCCGACATGAAGCGGCTCTGCGGATCCGGGCGCTCGGACGCCGCGAACCCGCGCGCGGCGCCGTCGAGGAACGCCGCGCCCTGCGCGTCGAGCCAGACGCTCTCGGCGTAGCGAGCCATCGCCGGCGTCGGGAAGGAGAGGTTCCCGAGCACGAGGCCCGCGCGGGCCGACGTCCGGTCGTGGCCCAGAGGTCGCAGCGCCTCGCGCGCCGCGTGGAGCACCCACTTCAGCGACGGATCCAGCGCGCGCACCACGTCGGCGTCGAGCTGGAACCCCGCCGCGTCGAACGCGGGCTCGAAGCCCTCGACGTAGCCGCCGGCGTCGCTCCACATGCGATCGCCGGCCTGATCGGCCGGGCCCATCGCGTGCGCGGCCGAGAGACGGAGGCGGCCCTCGGGCGCGCCCGTCACCGCGCTGCGACGCGCGCGGACGGCCTCGTTGAGCGCCCGGGGCGAGAGCGCGCCGGGCAGGACGCAGCCTTGCCCGACGATCGCGATCGGCTCGAACCTCACGACGCGACGCCCGCCTGCGCGCGGTTCCGGGCGGCTGCCTCGCCCGGGCGGAGGATCGTCTCGACGCCGCGGAGCGCCGCGATCGGGCGGCCCGACGCGTCCTCGAGCGTCATGTCGCACACAGCGCGCGCCTCGAGCACCTGTCGCCCGTGCACGACGCAGCGGATCGGGCCCTCGGGGAGCACATCGACGAAGCTCTCGAGCGCCGCGATCGACATGGGCAGCGAGGCCCCGCCGAGGACGTCCCGCGACCACAAGAGCGCGAGCTGCAGCGCGCCGTCGAGCGCCGCCGCGTCGACGCGCCACGCCTCGGGCGACCAGCCCCGCTCGCGCGTGCCCGTGATGCTCCCGATGATCCCCTCCCGCGAGACGCCATCGACGCGCCGGACCACCTGGAAGCTCGGGCCGTGGAAGAGCACGTGGCCGTCGTACACCTGCTCGTGGCGCCACGCGCCGAGCGACGGCTCGGGCGCGCGCTCGGGCAGGCGCCGCGGGCGCGAGGAGACGTCGGCGGTGGCGCTGTAGTGCAGCGCCCCGTCGCGCCCGCGCAGCTCGACGGAGAGCTCCTCCCCTCTGTCGCTCGCGCGCGGCTTGCAGAGCACCGTGAGCCGGTCGCCGCCGTTCTCGAAGTGCTCCAGCTTGATCCCGCGCAGCACCTTCAGATCGCGCAGCACGATCGGGCCGGCGTCGTGGCGGAACGACCGCGTCGCGCGGGCGAACCACTCGATGGCCATCGCCACGGGCACGACGGGCCTGCCGCCCACGCGGTGGTCGCCGAGGTACGGGTGCGACCGCCCGTTCACCGCTACCTCGACGGACATCGCGGCCGCGGAGGCGGCGCCGAGCGGGCCGCCTTCCATCGCCCCGCCGACCACTGTCTCCACCTCGTCCGGCGAGCCTTCGAGCTCCTCGACGAAGCGCCGCGCGCCCTCCTCGATCGGGAGGAGCGCGACGTTCATCTGGTCGAAGCGCGCCTTGAGCTCGGGCGTCACCATCCCGCCCTCCCACGGTCCCCACCCGATCGCCTTGGCGACGAGCTGCCCGCCCCGCGCGCGCCGCGCCGCCGCCGCCACCTTGTTGAGGACCTCGTTGGCCATTGCATAGTCGCACTGGCCAAGGTTGCCGGCGCGCGCGGCGACGGAGGAGAACAGCGCGATCCACCGCAGCGGGTCGCCCTCCGTGGCGTCGAGGAGCGCGCGCAGGCCCGCTACCTTGGTGTCGAACACGCGATCGAACTGCTCGGGCGTCTTCTCCGCGATGAGCTTGTCCGAGAGGACCCCCGCGCCGTGGACGAGACCGGTGATCGGACCCCAGCTCTTTCGCACCTCGTCGAGCGCCTCGCGCAGGCGGCCCGCGTCCTTCACGTCGACCGGCACGTAGCGCACCTCGGATCCCGCGGCGCGGATCGCGTCGAGCGTCGCGCGGATCTCGCGGTTCGCGAGGATACGCGCGGCCATGGCGCCGAGCTCCGCGGGCGGCGGCGCCTTTCCTCGCGCCCTGGCCTCCGCGAGGAGCGCCCGCTTCAGACCCGCGTCTCCCTCGACGCCGCGGCACGCGGGCGGCTCTTCCTCGAGGCGCGAGCGGCCGAGCAGGACGATGCGCTGGCGCCCGCGGCGCGCGAGCGCGACGATCGAGGCGGCCGTCACGCCGCGGCCGCCGCCGGAGACGACGACGACGTCGCCGGGCGCCGCGATGGATCCGCCGGGAGCGACCTCCCGCGGGACGCAGCGCAGCGTGGTGCGCAACCCGTCCGCGTGGAGCCCTACCTCGCGCGTCGCGCCGCCGGTGAAGAGCTCGTCGACGATCGCGCGCGCGATCTCCTCCGGGCCTCGCTCGCCGCGCTCGACATCGATCGATTTCACCGAGGCGCTCGGCCACTCGAGCGCCGCCGTCCGCGCCAGCGCCGGGACGCCTGCGAGCCACGCGCGCCGCGCGTCGCGCCCCGAGAGGCCGAAGTCGCCGCCCGTGTCCTGCACGGTCACGAAGACGCCCCCCTCCGCCGCGAAGCGCGGCGCGATCGCGCGGGCGGCCGTGAAGGCCTCGCGGTTCACGGCCACGGCGTCGTCGACGGTCGGCGCCTGGCGCAGCCCGCCGAGGAAGATCACGGCGTCCGGCTCGCCGGAGACCGACGCCACGACGTCGGCGGCCACGCCGCGCTCGGCGAGCGCGAGCGCGACGTGCGGCGCCACGCCCGCGCCGTCGTCGGTGACGACGACGCGGCGCGCGCCGAGGAGCCCGGACATCGTGAGCCCCGGGGCTGGCGCGGGCTCCTCGATCACCACGAACCGCTCGATCCTTGTGTGCTTCGGTGCCGCGGGTGCCTCGGCCGGGGGCGCAAGAGGAGCGCCCGAGCGCTTCCGCAGGTAGTCGACGGTCTGTCCGAGGGTGCGCAGGGCGGCCATCTCGGCGGGGTTGACCTCGGGCAGGCCGGGGGCGCGCTCGCGGACGGCGGAGAGGATCTCGACGCGCTTGATGGAGTCGACGCCCAGATCGGCCTCGAGCTCCATGTGGAGGGCGAGCATCTCGGCGGGGTAGCCGGTCTTCTCGGCGACGACGGCGAGCATCAGCGCTTCGAGCTCGGCCGGGGCCAGCGCGGGGGCTGCCGCGGCGGGAGCTGCGGCTGCTGCTGTGGCGGTGGGCGCTGGGGCCGGAGCCGCTGCGGGGGCCTGCGGGGCGCGGGCGCGGAGGTAGTCGACGGTCTGTCCGAGGGTGCGCAGGGCGGCCATCTCGGCGGGGTTGACCTCGGGCAGGCCGGGGGCGCGCTCGCGGACAGCGGAGAGGATCTCGACGCGCTTGATGGAGTCGACGCCCAGATCGGCCTCGAGCTCCATGTGGAGGGCGAGCATCTCGGCGGGGTAGCCGGTCTTCTCGGCGACGACGGCGAGCATCAGCGCTTCGAGCTCGGCCGGGGCCAGCGCGGGGGCTGCCGCGGCGGGAGCTGCGGCTGCTGCTGTGGCGGTGGGCGCTGGGGCCGGAGCCGCTGCGGGGGCCTGCGGGGCGCGGGCGCGGAGGTAGTCGACGGTCTGTCCGAGGGTGCGCAGGGCGGCCATCTCGGCGGGGTTGACCTCGGGCAGGCCGGGGGCGCGCTCGCGGACGGCGGAGAGGATCTCGACGCGCTTGATGGAGTCGACGCCCAGATCGGCCTCGAGCTCCATGTGGAGGGCGAGCATCTCGGCGGGGTAGCCGGTCTTCTCGGCGACGACGGCGAGCATCAGCGCCTCGAGCTCCGCGGCCGCTGCGGGAGCAGGCGTCGCTGCGACGACGGCGGCGGGGGGAGGGGGCGCAGGCGCCGCGAGGGGCTGGAGCGGTGCGGGCGCGGCGGCGACCGGGTGCGGCGCGAGCGCGAGCGGCGCGGGAGCGGCGAGCGGCGCGGGAGCGGTCCGGGGCGCGAGGGCGGGCGCCGGCGGCGCGAACGATGGCGCGTTGAGCAGCGGCTGCCCGCCGACCAGCGCGCTCAGGTCCGAGAACGAGGTCTCCACCGTTCGCAGGAAGGTCGCGTGGGTGTCGGCCACCGACTTGAGGTAGGCCGCGTGCGACTCGGCGGCGTGGCGCTGGTACTCCTCGTACGCGCGCACCCACGGAGGGAGCGCGTCGTTCGCAGCAGTCTGCGTGTGCGCGGCAGCGGGCGCGTGGTGCGCGGCAGCGGGCGCGTGGTGCGCGGCAGCGGGCGCGTGGTGCGCGGCAGCGGGCGCGTGGTGCGCGGCAGCGGGCGCGTGGTGCGCGGCAGCGGGCGCGTGGTGCGCGGCAGCGGGCGCGGCCACCTGCGCCGAGCTCGTCACGGCCGGCGGCGCGGCGGACGTCTCCTTCGGGCGGGGGGGGTTCGGTCTCGGCAGCGCCGCAGCGCCGCCGGGGGGCGGATAGGGCTTGGCGTAGTTCGCGCCGTTGATGGGGATGGTCATCGCGGGCTTCTTCTTCGGCGCCGCCTCGGCAGGCGCGTAGCCGTCCCACAGCGGCGCGAAGTCGACCGCGACGCCCGCCACGGCGAGCCGCCCGAGGCCCTCCTGCAAGCTCGTGACCCCGTGCTTGCCCTTGCGATCGAGCGCGATGGCCGCGTGTGGGCGGTCCTGCAGGATGCGGCCGACGAGCTCGGTGAGCACCGAGCCCGGACCGACCTCCACGAACGTCCGCGCGCCGCGGGCCCACATCCCCTCGATCTCCTCGACGAAGCGCACGGGCCGCGCGATCTGCTCGGCGAGCAGCGCGCGCATCGACGCGGCGTCCGTCGGATAGGGCGCCGCCTCCGCGTTCGACCAGACCGGCGTGGACGGCGTCGCGAAGTCGATCCCCGCGAGGAACTCCGCGAAGCGCCCGCTCGACGGCGCGACAAGCGGGCTGTGGAACGCGGTCGCCACCGGCAGGCGCTTCGCGGTCACGCCCTTTGCGGCGAGGTGCCGCTCGACGCGCGCGATCTCTTCCTCGGCGCCGGAGAGCACGACCTGCGCGGGGTGGTTGTGGTTCGCCACGACGACGGGGCTCTCGAGCTCGACGAGCAGCGCGCGAACCTCGTCGATCGGCCGCGCGACGGCGGTCATCGCGCCGGGCGTGGTCGACGCGTCGCGCATGAGCTCGCCGCGCCGCCGCGCGATCGCGACAAGGTCGGACGCCGCGAGGGCGCCCGCCGCGCACAGCGCCGTGATCTCCCCGAAGCTATGGCCGCCCACGTGCTCGGGGCTCACGCCGGCCCCGCGCAGGACGGCGAGCAGCGCGAGGCTGGTGAGGCCGATCGAAGGTTGCGCCCACTCGGTCGACGTCAGCCGCTGCGCCTGCGCCTGCCGGTCCGCGTCGGTGAAGGCCGGGCGCGGAAAGACGACGTCGTGGACGGCCTCGCCCTCGAAGCGCGTCGCGGCGGCCTCGTCCCACACGGCGCGCGCGGCGTCGAAGCCCATGGCCACGTCCGCGCCCATGCCCACGTACTGGCTGCCTTGCCCCGGGAAGAGGAACGCGACGGAGCCCGCCGGCGCGCCCGCGCCGTAGTGGATCCCCGTCGGCGTCGAGAACGCGGCGTCCGGCTGCGCGGCGGCGCGGGCCCTCGCCTGCTCGAGCTTCAGGCGGAGGTCGTCGGCGTCGCTCGCCACCACGGCGAGGCGCGCCGGATCCGACGCGCGGAATGCCGCCTGCGACGCGCGCGCGGCCGCGGCGAGCCCCGCGTCCGCCGCCTTCCGGGCGGCCTCCTCACACCTCGCCGCGAGGCCCGCCGCGCTCTCGGCCGAGAGCACCACGAGCTCCGTCGGGCTCGTCCGGAGGCGGAACGCGCGCGCGCCCGGCCCCGCGTACTCCTCCAGCGTCACGTGGAAGTTGCTCCCGCCGAACCCGAAGCTCGACACCGAAGCGCGCCGCGGGTGCGACGCGTCGCGGATCCACGGCCGCGACTGCGTGTTGAGGTAGAAAGGGCTCTTCTCTATATCGAGCTTGGGGTTCGGGCGATCCACCTTGATGGTCGGCGGGAGCACCTTGTGGTGCAGGGCCATGACCGCCTTGAAGAGCCCCGCCGCGCCCGCGGCGGACTTCGTGTGTCCGATCTGCGATTTCACCGACCCGAGCGCGCACCACTGGCGGTCCGCCCGGCCGCTCTCGCCGAACGCGATCTGGAGCCCCTCGAACTCCGCCACGTCGCCGGCCTTCGTGGCCGTGCCGTGCGCCTCCACGAGCTCCACCGTGTCGGGCCCGTAGCCCGCGGCCTCGTAGGCGCGCCGCAGCGCGCGCGCCTGGCCTTCCGGCAGGGGCGCATAGACGCTCTTGCTCCTGCCGTCCGACGACGACCCGATCCCGCGGATCACGGCATAGACGCGATCGCCGTCGCGCTCGGCGTCCGCCAGGCGCTTGAGCGCCACCATCGCCATCCCCTCGCCGAGCAGCGTCCCGTCGGCCGCGTCGGCGAACGGGCGGCAGTCGCCTGACTTCGAGAGCGCGGGCGTCTTGCTGAAGCACATGTACATGAAGATGTCGTTCATGGTGTCGACGCCGCCGGCGATCACCAGATCCGACTGCCCCGTGGCGAGCTCGGCGAGCCCCATCGAGAGCGCGGAAAGCGTGCTCGCGCAGGCCGCGTCGGTCACACAGTTCGTGCCGCGCAGGTCGAAGCGGTTGGCGATCCTGCCGGCGACCACGTTGCCGAGGAGGCCGGGGAACGTCGACTCCTGCCAGGGCACGTACTCGCGGGCGATCCGGTCGCAGATGCCCTTCGCCTCGTCCTCGGGGATGCCCGACTCGCGCAGCGCCTTCAGCCATATAGGCCGCTGCAGCCGGCTCACCATGGTGCTGAGCAGCTCCTGCCCCGAGGTAACGCCGAGGATCACGCTCGCGCGCTCCCTGTTCATCGCCGCGAACTGCCCCTGCGTCGCGTCGTCGAGCACCCGCTGCGCGACGATCAGCGCGAGCAGCTGCGACGTGTCCGTGGCCGGCAGGATGCTCGGCGGGACGCCGAACTCCATCGGATCGAACGGCACGTGCGACAGGAACGCTCCGCGCTTCGCGTAGGTCTTGTCGGGCGCCGCGGGATCGGGATCGTAGTAGTCCTCCACGAGCCAGTGCGAGGGCGGCACATCGGTGATGAGATCGCGCCCTGCGAGGATGTCTCGCCAGAATCCCAGGGAGTCCGTGGAGCCGGGGAACAGGGCGCTTGCGCCCACGATGGCAACGGGAGTGTGCGGCATGTGGTACCCAACGAGCGGTTTATGAGGAAAAACGAGGCTCAAGGTCGTCGCGGAGCGCGCCGGGAGAGCATGGCTGTCCGCGCGCCCGCCCGAGCCGCCTCGATGGCGGCGTCATTCGCCCATGGCGCGCGCCATGCGCGCTCGACCTCGGTGCCCGCGCGCAGCCCGCCCCCGCCGGGACGCCGAGCATCACGCCGGCAGCCCTGGAGGGCTCTCGCCTGCCATTGACTCCGCCGCCAGGCGGCCTCGCGACGCCGTGGCGCCACGCAGCGGCAGGGACGTGGCCTGAGCTGGTAAAGAGCACGCCCTCGTCGGTTATCCAACCATTCCGCCTACGACAATCAGATCCGTCAGAGGCTTGCAAAAATATGACATACAATAGATGGTTGTAATATAATTTACCATCCCGATCGCGTTCTGGCTGGAATTTTTCCGTTTAGGACGTTAATTTGCGCGGTGGGCGCTGCCTGTCCCGCGGGAGACCGCCCAGCGCAGCGCCGTCCGTCGGGCAGATCCGGAGAGGCTGAGAGCGATATCCCGGATCCTGGAGCGACGTGCAGCACGCCCGCGCCCGCTCGTCGAGATCTGGCTTGCTGCGCGGCGTGCCGTCGGGAAATGCGGCTGCAGGAGACAGAGCGCGCTCCTGCGCCCGGGCCCTGCGGCGCCGCCAGCCCGTCAGGCCGTCCCGCGCCGCGCGCGGGGGCGCGGCGGGCATCTTTGCGGCGACGATCGCGGGCTGAATCATCAGAGGCGTGATTTTCCGCAAAATCCTGTAATGTCTCGCCGCTGGCCGGTGGCGATTGCCGGCCCTTCGGATCGTCTCGGGGCCGGTGGCTCCCGTGGATACGTGAGGGAAACATGATGTATGAGCACCTGACATCCGACGATGGGCTGCGCGTGCTATGGGGCTGCGTCACGCGCGGCGTCGGGCTCGTCTATCTCGCTTGCTTCGTGTCGATGTACATGCAGGCGATCCCCTTCGTGGGGTCTCGCGGGATCGCGCCGATCACGGCGCAGCTCGATCGGATGCGGCGCGATCTCCCCTGGTATCGCTGCCTGCAGCTCAACCCCAGCCTCCTCTGGCTCGCGCGCAGCGACACGGCGATCCGCGCCTTCGTGCTCTCCGGGATGGCGGCGTCGGTCGCGGTGATGATCGGAGGCCCGGCCACGCCCTTCGCCCTCCTCGTGTGCTGGGCCGTTCAGTTGTCGTTCCAGTTCCCGCTGCGGCTGCATTACCCCTGGGACGCCTCGATCCTGGAGCTGGGCTTCCTCGCCATGTTCCTCCCGCCGCTCTCGGTGCTGCCGGAGCTCTCGGCCGCGGCGGTGCCGCACCCGCTCCTCAGGTTCGCGTTCCACTTCCTGCTCTTCCGCATCGTCTTCGGCTTCGGGAAGGAGAAGTTCGCCCGGTTCAACCTCCGGATGACGCTGTATACCCGCTTCTTCCTCATCAGCCTGCCGAGCACGAGCCCGATCGGGTGGTGGGCCAGCAAGCTGCCGAATTTCATGCACCGCTCGATGATCGCGTTCGTCGCGTTCGCCGAGCTCCTCTGCCCGCTGCTCGTGCTCGTGCCTGGGCCGACGCGCCTCGTGGGCGCGGCGGGCATCATCGGGCAGATGCTCGCGATCCAGATCACGAGCAGCTTCGGCTTCTTCAACATGCTCACGATCGTCCTCTGCGTGGCCGCGTTCGATCACTCGTCGAGCCTCTCCGCGGCGCTCGCGCGGCCGGACCTCCTCAGCCCCGAGCACCTTCCCTTCACGCTCGTCTTCCCGATCCTGTTCTTCGGGTCGTTCCTCTACATCCCCTTCGATAGCTGGATCTCGGCCGGCTACCTGTACTGGCCGGCGTTCCGCCGGGTCCCGTGGCGGCCGCTCCGCGCGCTGCTCGCGCTGCTCCGGTTCATCGCGCCGGCGCGCGTGCTGAGCTCGTACGGCGTGTTCGGCGCGCACCCGGCGCCGCCGCTGCGCTGGCTCCCGGTGATCGAGGGGAGCCTCGACGGACAGGAGTGGCGCACATACCGCTTCCGGTTCCAGATGACCACGGAGGACGACGCGCCGCAGTTCGTCGCGCCGCACCACCCGCGCCTCGAGGGCCTTTCGTTCTACGAGGTGTTCGGCGTCGAGGCGTGCGGCTACCTCTCCAGCGTCAACTTCAACAACCCCTACTGGTTCACGCCTTCCTCGATGATGCTCGACCGCATGGCGCAGCGGCTCCTCGAGCGGGACTCGGCGGTGCTGCCGCTCCTCAAGAACAACCCGTTCCCCGACGAGCCGCCGCGCCAGATCCGCGTCGCGCTCTATCGCGTTTCCTCCACGACCATCGAGGAGAAGATGCGCACCGGGAACTGGTGGCGCCGCCAGCACGTCGGGTATCACATCCCGGCGACCGGCCGGGACGACACCGTGTGGACCGAGTGGCTCCCCACGCCGGAGCTCTTCCATTTCGACGCGACCGTGTTCCGGCGCGCCGCCCGCCATTGCACCGGCGTGTCCAGCGAGGAGTACGAGCAGTTCTGGGAGACCTTCCTCCCCTTCGTCCGCGACGCTGCCGCGGCGGTCGCCGCGACCAGCGATCGCGGCGGCGATCTCCATCAATGGAAGAACCTGCCGGACGTGGCGCTCGCGGTCCGGCGCCGGTTCAGCCGCGACGAGGTCCGCGGCTTCCAGCTCACGCTCGCGCGCCTCACCGTGCACCTCCTCGCCCGCTGGGAGGTGGTGTTCGAGCGGCCGGCGAGCCACTTCCTGCGCGACGTCGTCGGTATCGCGTCGAGCTCCGACCCGGCGCCGGATCCTCGCTCGCTGCCCGCCGACGCCGAAGCCGAGACGGTGCTCCAGGCGCTCGCGGCCTTCCCGCGCGGCCCGCTGCGGTCGCCGTTCCAGCTGGCGCTCGCGGTGCACCGGCTCATGCTGATCGAGGGCCGCGAAGCGTGGGAGCGCATGACGGCAGGGAGCTTCGTGCCCGGCGCGCCGATCCCGACGCGCTTCGCGCTCTCCCGGCGCGGGCGGCGCTCCATGGCCGCGGCGGCGGAGGAGGTGGGCCTCGACATCGCCGTACTGCGTCGGATCGCGCAGGACATGACGCTGGAGAACGGGCTCTTCCTCGAGGGCGCCGTCAACTACGGCGTGGTCGCGCGCCACGCGAACCGCTTCCACGTCCTCTTCTCGTTTCCGAAGGTGGTCGACCCGCCGAATCTCGGCATCATCCCGCCCGTCTTCTCGCTCGCGCGCGAGCTCGCCAGCCACCCGGAGCTCCGCCTCATCACCGGATGGGGCGAAGAGACGCGCCTCGCGCCGCAGCTCCGCCTCCCGCGCATGGTGTTCGGCGAGGACGGTATATGGCGAGAGGAAGGCGAGGCGCTCGTCAGCGACGACGCTCGCGTACACTCATCCTAGAAGGCCCTCGAGCCGCGCCCACCCGAGGCGGCTGAGCACGTCAATGGGTCAAGCACGACCACTGCTGAATTGTGACACGAGCGTTTCGACAGCAGCGCTCTGCGCGCAGCAGCGTCGACATCGCGCCCGGCGATGCAATGGATGCTTGACGCTGCGAGCGGCTGAAATGTAGGCTCCGCATCCAATCGTCATGGTTTCCGTACCCTGCCTTCCGCAAG
The DNA here is from genome assembly GCA_051717205.1 of Sorangium sp. So ce1128. Classification (GTDB taxonomy): domain Bacteria; phylum Myxococcota_A; class Polyangia; order Polyangiales; family Polyangiaceae; genus Sorangium. The sequence continues at coordinate 8,668,858 of CP181432.1, read as the reverse complement.
CGGATAGAGCTCCCGCCCAGCGCACCGCGGCGATTCAAGCGGCCCGGAAGACCTACGAATGGACCCACGACTTCCTGCCGGGCGTCGCGCTGTCCACGGTCGTCCCTCCCCGAAACCGGCCGCGCCTGCGCTGGATCCTCGCGCACTTCTTCCACTTCTGCGTGACGAAGCTCAATCAGCTCCTCGGCTGGCTCATCGGCGCGCCGCGGGTCGGTCAGGCCTCGTCGATCCGCGACTACGAGCGCATGTTCGTGTGTCTGCCGGTGCCCTCTATCGCGCGGACCTTCCGGGATGACGCCACCTTCTCGCGCCTGCGCGTCGCCGGGCTCAATCCCATGATCATCCGGCGCATGACCGCGCCGAATCCGAGCTTCCCGGTGACGGACGCGCACCTCCGCGCGGTGCCCGGCTTCGAGGGCGACAGCCTCGAGGCCGCCCGCGCGGAAGGGCGCCTCTACGTCGCCGACTACGCCATGGTGGCGCCCAAGAACCCGGACGACTGGCCCGATCCGGGCAAGTTCTCGCACGCCCCGCTGGCCCTCTTCGCGGTCCCCAGGGGGTCGGGCTCGCTCCGCGCCATCGCCATCCAGTGCGAGCAGCAGAGCGGCCCCGATGCGCCCATCTTCACGCCGGCGGACGGGTACGCCTGGATGATGGCGCGGACCATCGTGGAGGTCGCGGACGTGGCGCACCACCAGCCGGCTTACCATGGCATCACGCACCTCGTCGCAGGGGCTTTCAACGTCGCGATGTACCGGAACATGTCCGAGCGACATCCCCTGTACGTCCTGCTCGATCCGCACTTCGCCGGGACCATCTACATCAACGACATGGCGGTCGACGGCCTGCTCGCGCCGGGGACGCTCGTCGACGACATCATGTCGGGGTCGATCCGGGCCACGCGACGGATCGCCGCCGAGACAGTGCACGGGACGTCGCTCCGCGATCTCATGCTCCCGCGCGCCTTCGCGCTGCGTGGCGTGGACGACGCCGCCGCCCTCCCGGATTACCCGTACCGCGACGACGCGCTCCTCGTCTGGGGGGCCATCCACCAATGGGTGTGCTCGTACCTCGCGCTCTATTACCGGAGCGCGGCGGACGTGCTCCTCGACGGCGAGCTCCGCGCGTGGATCGACGACGCCACCTCGTGGGAAGGGGGCCGGCTGCGCTACGAGGCCGAGAGCCTCTCGACCGTCGAGGAGCTCTGCGACCTTGTCACGTTGATCATCTTCAACAGCAGCGCTCAGCACGCGGCGCTCAACTACCCGCAGGGCCCGATCATGAGCTTCGTGCCCGCGTCCCCGATGGCGGCGTACCTCCCCGCGCCCACGTCGAAGGAGGACGTCACGGAGGCGGAGTGGCTCGCGATGCTGCCGCCGTTCGAGCGCGCGGAGCAGCAGATCGAGCTCGGCTACCGGCTGGCCGCCGTCGGCCATACGCGGCTCGGGTACTACCCGCGCCAGCACTTCCGCGATCCGCGCGTGGCGCCGCTCCTGAGCGAGTTCCAGGCCCGCCTCCGCGACGTCGAGTCCGCGATCCGCGAGCGAAACGCGACGCGCGACGTCCCCTACGAGTTCCTCCTCCCTTCGAAGATCCCGCAGAGCGTCGATATCTGACATCGCCGCGAGGACCGTCCATGTTGAACACTGTACCTCCCGCCGCGCCCGGCCTGCCCGCGCGGCTCTTCAGGTTCTTCTTCGCGCGCAAGTCGTCGATCCTCGCCGGGCTCCCCGGGCCGACGCCGACGTTCCCCTTCGGCAACACGCTGGAGCTGGCCCGGGGCGAGCCTCATCATGTGTTCGCCCGGTGGCACCGCGAGTACGGCGACTACCTCGTCTGGTGGTTCTTCGGCAAGCCGAGCCTCCTCGTCAACGACCCGGCCTTGATCCGCGAGATCCTCGTCTCGAACGCGGACGACTACCACAAGAACGTCCCGCGCGGCGCGACGGCGCCCATCATGGGCCGCTCGGTGTTCCGCGCGATCGGCGGCGCGGACTGGCAGCGCAAGCGCGCGCACCACCCGTTCGAGGGGCCCGACATAGATCAATGGTACGAGGGGATCCTGCCGATGATCGGCGATGTGGTCGCCGCGCACATGGAGGCGCTGCTCTGCGGCTCGGACTCCGTGGAGACGGATCTGTTCGAGGACTGCGTCCAGATGGCCTTCCAGGTCTTCGGCCGCGCGGTGCTCGGGACCGGGCTCACCTCCCGCCAGTATGTGCATCACCAGGCCATGTTGAAGGAGATCTCGAGGCGCGGCGGATTGCCTTTCCCGATCTCTCCCGATCCGGTCTTCTGGTACCACCGCCACCGCTGGCTCTCGTTCGTGGCGCAGCGCGTCCGCGACGCCATGCGCTTCGGAGGCGACGGGACGGATCTCCTCTCGTACATGGCGAAGCACCGGATGTTCCGGATGCCTTTCAAGAACATCCGGGACGAGGTCTCCAACGTCTTCTTCGCGGGCATGCGGAACGTCGGCATCTCCGCCTCGCTGTTCCTGTTCTCCTCGTCCAAGCACCCGGACGTCGGGCAGCGCCTGCGGAGCGAGATAGACGCGCTCACGGCCGAGGTAGGCTCCAGGATCGATCTGGCCCGGCTCCGCGGGCTCACGGTGCTGGATCGCGTGGTCAAGGAGGCCATGCGGCTTTACTCGGTCGTCCCCGGCTTCGTCCGCGAGGTGAAGCCGGACCGGACGGTGATGCTCGGGGGCCACCGCCTGCCGGCGTCGACGCAGATCTTCATTCTCCCCTTCACGGTGCACCGGAACCCGAGGGTGTGGCCGGATCCGCTGCGCTTCGACCCCGATCGCTTTCTCGTGGAGCCGCCGCCGGGTCACTACATCCCGTTCGGCTTCGGCCCGCGCACGTGCGTCGGCGACGCCTTCACCCTGATCTGCTCGAAGATGATCTCCGCGAGCATCCTCGCGAGCTACGACATAGAGCTGCTCCCGCCGGCCGAGTACGCTACCAAGGTGACGGCGGGCACCATGGCCCCTCGCAACGGCATCCGGGCGCGCGTCACCCGGCGGTGGCGCAGGCTGAGCATGCCTGCACGAGAGGCTTCGTAGCTCTCCTCCCCGGCGCCGCGCATCGGGTGGATCTGCGCCGCGTCGCCGGATCCCTCGGCGAAGATCCTGCGCCGGCTCGAGGCCAAGGCGCACACCCGGTCAATCCAGTGAACGGGTGCCATGACCAGGACGACAACGATAGCTCAGGCCACGCGGGGAAGACCGCCCATCGGTGAGCGCGTCTTCCACCGCGAGTCCCTCGACGCCGGGATCAAGCCTCAGAAGTCGCGGTTCCGGCAGAACGCCGTGTACTTGTTCTTCACGGAGTCGATGAAGCGCGGCAGCGTCGGCTGCACGTGCTCCACGATCTTGGCCGCGAGGTGGCTGTCCAGCATGCCGAACGTCCCCATCGAGGGAGCCCACGTGATCTGGGCGGCGGTGGCCTGGCGATTGCCTGCCTCGTGCATCAACAGGAACATAGCGCGGAGGCCGTCCTTCGTCCGCCCGAGCGGCGAGAGCTGCGACAGGATCCGCGTGAGGCCTGACTTGTGGAGCTCGCGCGCCAGCCGGTTCGGCGGCGGGATCACGTTCGACGCGATGATGAAGTCGGCCCCTTCCTCGACGAGCGCGCTGACCGGCACGTTGTTGGCGATGCCCCCGTCCACGTACCGCGCCCCGTCCTGGATCTCGGGGATGATGAACGTCGGTATCGCGGTGCTGGCGAACATCGCGTGCACCGCCCGGCCGTGACGGAAGACCCGCGCCCTGCCCCGCTGGATATCGACCGCGACGGGGAGCGTCGGCAGCGGCATGTCCTGCAGGTACTTGTGCGCGATGAGCTTCTTCTCGACCAGGCCCTCCAGGGGCTTGCGCGTGATGGGCGCGATCGCGTGCCACAGCGCGAAATCGGTCCCGAGCTTGACCATCGCGTCCAGCCCCTCGAGCCCTCGGCTCCCGTAGGCGCAGGCGACCACGGATCCGATGCTGGTGCCCGCGACCATGTCGATCGGGATCCCTGCTTCGTGGAGCGCGCGCAGGAGCGCCACGTGGGCGTAGCCCCAGGCGGCGCCGCCGCCGAGGGCCACGCCCACGACCTGGCGCGCGAGCGTCCGCGCGAGGCGCTGCAGCGCGGTGCGGTTCTGCGCTGGCAACGACGTGTACAGCAGATCCGAGCCGGGCTTGTCGTCGACAACGAGCCGGATCGAGCCGCTCCGCACCATGTGCACGTCCTTCGCGCTGCCCGGCGAGCGCACCTCGATGTATTGCACCGGGGAGAGCTGGGGCGTCTCGATGGGGAACGGCTGCCGCAGGTCGTCCGTGAAGTAGACGGCCGACGAGATGCGGTTGTCGATGATCTTGTCCCAGACGGGCTCCGCCAGCCATGCGAGCGCGCCCGGGATGGTGGTGTACAGGACCAGATACCTGTGGCCCATCCGCTGCGCAACGCCGTCGAGCACCTGGAGGGCGCGGGTCGGATCGCTCGGGATCCTGAGCACGTTGTCCGCCGCCGCATCGGCCGTCTCGGGGGCGACCTCCAGGAGGGCGACGTTCCTGTCCCCGGCGTCCGCGAACGCAGCCGGAATCAGGGAGGCGACGGAGCGGGTGGGGTACGGCGTGCGGTTGACCACGAGGACCAGATCCTGCGGCCTCGTCGCGGCCGCGGCCGACCCCGACCGCGCCACGACGGCGCGGCGGAACGAGCCGCAGGCGCGCCGGAGGGCCTCGATGTCGATGCGATCGATGGCGAGCACCTCGGTGTCGCTCTGCGCCACGGCCGACTCCGTGCGCACGCCCGAGGTGAGGAGATCCGAGTCGCCGAACACGGCGCCTCGCCCGATGACGGAGATCTTCTCCACCTGGTCCACCGGCACCGGGTGCTTCGCCTCCACCTCGCCGCTGACAACGAGGTAACAGGTGTTCGCCGGCTCGCCCTGCTGATAGATCGTCGTCCCGGAGGGGAATTCGATCAGCGTCATCTCCTGGAGGAGCCGGTGACGGAGGACGGAGCTCGAGTTGCGGAACAGGGGAGCGTGCTGCAGGAGCTCGGCGAACTCGGCCAGCCGAGAGCCGATCGAGAGGCGCTTGAGGAGCTGAGCGTGGAGCCCGGGCGCCCTGAGCTCCGCGCGGCGGAGCGCGTCCTTGTCCCAGCTCGCCACGAGGGTCTCGCGGCTCGTGGCGTACGAGTACGCGTTCTCCTCGTCGAGGAGCGCGCCGCCGCCGAAGACGCCCCCGCGGTTGTAGTTGAGCATGACCTCGCGCAGCGCCTCGCCCCAGAAGGCGTCCACGTCTCCCCTCAGGATGAGGAAGAGGCGCTCGGACCTCTCGCCTTCCCGTCCGATGATGGTGTCGGCGGCGATCCGCTCGATGCGCGCCGCGCGGAGCAGCGCGTCGATGTGCTGCTGGCTCAGCGCTCGAAAGGACGGAGAGATCGAGATGACCTCCTGCAGCTCGGCCTGGTCCTTCGCGTCCACCGGTGTCGCTCGGACGCCGGCCTGTCCACCATTCGCTGTCGTGGTCTGAAGCGTCATTACAGTAACCTCCTGGGGGTCGATTCAGGCAAGGAGATCACAGGAGATCTCATGTCGCCATCCGATACTGCAGCGCGTGATTCACACTAACGTGGCGCGGCCGACAGCCTCAAGGAAAATGAGCGCATGAGCCGAAGTGATCGTCGCGTGTGTGCGCCGCCTGGGCAGGGGTGCGAGATCCTGAAGAGTGACGCGCGTACGAACATGACCGTCGTGGACGAACGTGGCATCGCCAGGCACTTTCGTGCGGAAGCTTGGCCCCTTCTTCGCACGCGCCCCTCGTCATCTTGGGATCCGCCGGAAAAGCAAGCGTGCCGGCCTCGGTTCCGCCGAGTTCTGGTGGAGCGTGTCCACCAGCGCTCGACAGGGGACCACCGCTCCTGCGGGGCGTCAGTCGCCTTCTGTCACCGCCGCGCCGGCCTCTCTCCCGCGATCGCTCGGCCGAGGCGCTCCATCGCCTCCACCGTGGCCCGCCGCAGCGCCTCCGTGTGCCGCACCACCGCCCCGGCGTGGCCCGTCAAGAGCCACCGGACCTCGCTGCCCCTCCAGAGCTCGTGGAGCCTTTGCACCTCTTCCGCGGAGACATATCCATCGTGCCTCGCCCCGACGATCACGGCAGCGGCGGGGCACCGGGGCAGCGGGTGTCGATCGAGATCGATCACCTCGATGTACCGGGCGAGCGTTTGCCGGGCCTCCTCCGCGCCGCCCAGGCCGCGGCCGAGCTGCTCGAAATCGACCCAGCGGGACAGGAGCCCCCGGACGAACACCGGTACCGTCGACAGGCCGGCGCCGAGGATCGCCGCGGCGAGCGGGCCGGGCCAGCGAGCGGCCACGAGCGCCGCGATGGTCGCGCCCATGCTGAAGCCCGTGGTCCCGAGCTGGGTGTGCCCCCTCGCGGCGAGCCACGCGAGCAGGGCTCGGCCCTCGTCGATCATCCCGATGGTCATGAGCATCTGTTCGCCCACCGTCCGGACCACCGTGCCCCGCTGGCCCGGGGGTCGACGGAGGCCGTACAGCGGGTTCTCGAGCAGGAGGGCGCCGATCCCCGCGGACTCCACCACGGGCCGGAGGAGGTGCGTGCGCGCGGCGAACCCTGCCTCGCCGGTCGCCCCGAACACAACGTACATCGGCTGCTCGGCCGCGGGGCGAGCGACGCGCGGCAGGAGCTCGCGCACATGGGCGACGCGCGCCACCCCCGGGAGATCTGCGACCGGCGAGCGGAACGTGCCGTCGCGCACCGCGAGGCGCCCGACGACGCGCGGCGGCGCAGCCCAGGTGATCTCGATGGGCTGTGGGGGCGCTGCGAACCATTCGTCCGACATGCGCGGATGGATCCGCGCCGCCTCGCCGAAACCCTCGACGAAGATCCGCCGCCGGCTCGAGGCCACGGCACACACCCGGTCGATCCAGTGGATGGGAGGACCCATTGCGTGCGACGACGAAAATAGCTCAGCCGGAGAAGATCGCCAGAGAGCCAGGGAGCTCTGCCCCCATGGCTCCCTGACCGTTCACATCGAATGCACGCGGGCAGGGCTCAGCGTCAGTTGACGCTCGCCTGCTCGCGATACGGCTCCGCGGCGACCTCCGCGACGGAGCTCCCGTTCGCGTGCTCCGGGCGACCGCCGTCGCTGGCCATCGCCCGCTCGACCTCGGCGTCCATGGTTCCGCCGAGCATCTTCATGCACATGATGAAATCCGCCCGGAGCGACCAGAGCGGGTACTTGAAGGTCGCCGGCCGGTTCTTCTCGATGAAGAAGTGAGCGGCCCACGCGGGCCCGTAAGCAGCGAGCGGGACGAGGGGGAGGAGCGAGCGCTTCCGGAAGAGCAACCCGCCGGCCAGGCACGCCATCGCGACCGCCGACCCGACAAAATGCAGGGTGCGTGTCGTCTTGTGTGCGTGCTGCCGCACGTAGAACGGCCAGAAATCATCGAACGTCTTGAATTGCTCTTCATTCATCGGGGCGACCTCGCCGGCATAGAATGCCAGACCTTCAGGCAATTCGACAAGCCTGACCTGCTCCACCTGGGCGGACGCCGCGCCTCACGGCTCGGCGGGGTGGCGAGCCTGGCGCGCATCCCCCGGGCGCCCCCTCGACGCTGTCGACGTTGGCGTCAGGACTCAGTAATCACGGTTCCGGCAGAACGCCGTGTACTTTCGCTTCACGGACTCGATGAAGCGCGGCAGCGTCGGCTGCACGTGCTCCACGATCTTGGCCGCGAGGTGGCTGTCCAGCATGCCGAAATTCCCCATCGAGGGAGCCCACGTGATCTGGGCGGCGGTGGCCTGGCGATTGCCTGCCTCGTGCATCAGCAGGAACATAGCGCGGAGGCCGTCCTTCGTCCGCCCGAGCGGCGAGAGCTGCGACAGGATCCGCCTGAAGTTTGATTTGTGGAGCTCGCGCGCCAGCCGGTTCGGCGGCGGGATCACGTTCGACGCGATGATGAAGTCGGCCCCTTCCTCGACGAGCGCGCTGACCGGCACGTTGTTGGCGATGCCCCCGTCCACGTACCGCGCCCCGTCCTGGATCTCCGGGATGAACAACGTCGGTATCGCGGTGCTGGCGAACATCGCGTGGACCGCCCGGCCGTGACGGAAGACCCGCGCCCTGCCCCGCTGGATATCGACCGCGACGGGGAGCGTCGGCAACGGCATGTCCTGCAGGTAGTTGTGCGCGATGAGCTTCTTCTCGATCAACCCCTCCAGGGGCTTGCGCGTGATGGGCGCGATCGCGTGCCACAGCGCGAAATCGGCCCCGAGCTTGATCATCGCGTCCAGCCCCTCGAGGCCTCGGCTCCCGTAGGCGCAGGCGACCACGGCCCCGATGCTGGTCCCCGCGACCATGTCGATCGGGATCCCTGCTTCGTGGAGCGCGCGCAGGAGCGCCACGTGGGCGTAGCCCCAGGCGGCGCCGCCGCCGAGGGCCACGCCCACGACCTGGCGCGCGAGCGTCCGCGCGAGGCGCTGCAGCGCGGTGCGGTTCTGCGCTGGCAGCGACGTGTACAGCAGATCCGAGCCGGGCTTGTCGTCGACGACGAGCCGGATCGAGCCGCTCCGCACCATGGGCGCGTCCTTCTCGCTGCCCGGCCCGCGCACCTCGATGTATTGCACCGGGGAGAGCTGGGGCGTCTCGATGGGGAACGGCTGCCGAAGGTCCTTCGTGAAATAGACGGCCGACGAGATGCGGTTGTCGATGATCTTGTCCCAGACGGGATCCCCCAGCCATGCGAGCGCGCCCGGGGTGGTGGTGTACAGGACCAGATACCGGTGGCCCATGCGCCGCGCGGCATCGTCCAGCGCCTGGATTGCGCGCGTTGCATCGCTCGGGATCCTGAGCACGTCGTCCGCGGTGGAATCGGCCTTCTCGGGGGCGACCTCCAGGAGGGCGACGTCCTTCTCCGCGGCGTCCGCGAAAGCAGATTGTATCAGGGAGGCGACGGAGCGGGTGGGGTACGGCGTGCGGTTGACCACAAGGATCAGGTCCTGCGGCCTCGCCGCGGTAGTGGACGAACCCGCCCGCGCTCCGACGGCGCGGCGGAACGAGCCGCAGGCGCGCCGGAGGGCCTCGATGTCGATGCGATCGATGGCGAGCACCTCGGTGTCGCTCTGCGCCACGGCCGACTCCGTGCGCACGCCCGAGGTGAGGAGATCCGAGTCGCCGAACACGGCACCTCGCCCGATGACGGTGATGTTCTCCACCTGGTCCTCCGGCACCGGGTGCTTCGCCTCCACCTCGCCGTCGACGACGAGGTAACAGGTGTTCGCCGGCTCGCCCTGCTGATAGATCGTCGTCCCGGAGGGGAACTCCATCAACGTCATCTCCTGGAGGAGCCGGTGACGGAGGACGGAGCTCGAGTTGCGGAACAGGGGGGCGTGCTGCAGGATCTCGGCGAACTCCGCCAGCCGCACGCCGATCGAGAGGCGCTTGAGGAGCTGAGCGTGGAGCCCGGGCGCCCTGGCCTCGGCGCGGCCGAGCGCGTCCTTGTCCCAGCTCGCGACGAGCGTCTCGCGGCTCGTGGCGTACGAGTACGCGTTCTCCTCGTCGAGGAGCGCGCCGCCGCCGAAGACGCCGCCGCGGTTGTAGTTGAGCAGGACCTCGCGCAGCTTCTCGCCCCAGAAGGCGTCCACGTCTCCCCTCAGGATGAGGAAGAGGCGCTCGGACCTCTCGCCTTCCCGTCCGATGATGGTGTCGGCGGCGATCCGCTCGACGCGCGCCGTGCGGAGCAGCGCGTCGATGTGCTGCTCGCTCAGCGCTCGGAACGTCGGAGAGATCGCGAGGACCTCCTGGAGCTCGGTCCGCTCCTTCGCATCCACCGGCGTCGCTCGAGCGCCGGTCTGTCCACCATTCACTGTCGTGGTCCGAAGCGTCATTGCAGCAACCTCATGCGGGCCGAGCACAGGGGAGGGGACCGCACGAGATCCCGTCTCACCAACCGATACTGCGTCGCGTGATTCACACTAACGTGGCGCGGCCGATATCCTCAAGGAAAATGAGCGCATGAGCCGACGCGGACGTCGCGTGTGTGCGCCGACTGGTCACAGGCGCGCGTCGCGCGTTTCGCGCGTTTCGCGTCTGCCGAGATGGACGCCCGCGCGAGCATCGCCGCCGTGGACGAACCTGGAGCCCCAGGCCTGTTCTCGCGCGCTGATCACGGATGACGGATGGCGGATGACCGATGATCCGGGGGCAGCGCACGGCGCCTTGGACAGCGCCGTGCGGGGGGCTCCCGATCAACGTCCCTTGAAGTTGCCGGCGCGGCGCTCGATGAAGGACGCGAGTCCCTCCTGCGCGTCCTCGGTGGTCATCAGCTGTCGCAGCTCCGGCAGCAGCGCGTTCATCGCGGCGTTCTCGCCCTCGACGACGGCCGTGCGCGCCGAGCGCATCGTCGCGGCCACCGCGAGCGGCGCCTGCGCCGCCACGCGCTCCGCCAGCTCGATGGCCCTCGGCAGCGCCTGGTCCGGCTCCACGACCTCCTGCACGAGCCCGAGGCGGAGCGCCTCCCGGGCGTCGAACTCGTCGCCCGTGAGGAGCCAGCGCATCGCGTTTCCCCAGCCGGCCTCGGCGACGAAGCGCACGGTGGCGCCGCCGAACGGCACGATGCCGCGCTTCACCTCGATCTGGGCGAACCGGGTGTCCGAGCTGGCCACGCGGATGTCGCAGGCGAGCATCAGCTCGATGCCGAGCGTGAGGCACAGGCCGCGCACGGCCACCACCACGGGCTTCAATCGGCCCTGGCCGTGGGTGCCCCACGGGTCGACCGCCTCCTCGGAGATGATGTGCTGGGCTTGCGCGAGCTCCGGCCCCACGCTGAGCAGGTCGAGACCGGCGGTGAAATCGGCGCCGTGCGTGAACACAACGCCACAGCGCAGCGCCGGGTTCCGCTCCAGCTCGGTGAACGCGTCGGAGAGCGCGACGATCATCTCCCGGTTGAACGCGTTCTTCTTCTTCGCGCGATCGATGCCCATGAGATAGAGCGGGCCGCGGACCTCGCGCGTGATGTAGCTTTCGGCGACGGACGTTGAATCAGACATGGGTACCCCCGGTCGGCTTTCGCCTTCCACTGGCTGAGACGGTTTGTTAAGGGTCCTGGATAAGCTGAGCTGTACGGAGGGCGATGGCGTCAGAGCGGCGACTCGAGCGCTCGCAAGGCCATCGCGCGGGCGAGCTCGTAGGCGCGCGGCCCCTGCTCCAGCCGGAACGGCGATACAGGCGGCAGCGCCGGCTCGGTCAGCACGTGGAGGCCGGCGCGGGACGGCGGCTTGCTCTGCGCGCCGTCGATGATAGTCCACGGAGGTCGGACCGGAAGGTGATGGAAGAGGACGCGCGCGTCGGGGCTGGCCGCGAGGATGCCGGGGCGGTCGGCGATGCCACCGTCCAGGTAGCGGCGCCCGTCGATCGCGACGGGCTGGAACAGGCCAGGCACGGCGCACGAGGCGCGGACCGCGCGCATCAGCTCGCCGCCGTCGAGCACCACGCTGCGCCTGCGCGCCATGTCCCACGCCACGAGCCGCACGGGAAAGCGGCAATCGGCGAAGGAGCGCACACCTCTCGACGCGAGCGCTTCGTCGAGGAGCCGCTCCAGCAGCCGTCCGCGCAGGAGCCCCGGGCCGGGGCCGCGGCTGGAGAAGAGACCGAAGGTCGGATCGGGATCCCAGAAGTCCTCTCGTCGCAGCGCGAACAGGCGAGCGCGCATGTCGTCGGCCGTGAGGCCGGCGCCCCACATCGCGGCGACCATCGCGCCGGCGCTCGAGCCCCCCGCGAGCGAGGGCGACAGCCCCGCCTCCTCCAGCGCAGCCACGACGCCCACGTGGGCGAAGAAGCCGAAGAAGCCTGATGAGAGGATGAGCTCGAACGGCTCGCTTCTCAAGTGCTCAGCCAGCGTCGTCACGGGGGCATGCTACCGCAGCGCGGCGCGCCGCGCTACAGGTCCCGCCACGGTGCCGCTGGGCCTGTCAACGGGCCTCGCCGCGGGCTCGGCGTCTCGCGGACATCCAGGAGCGAGCGTGGATCATCGCACGGATCACAGCGGTGACATGCTGGTCACAGCGGTGACATGCTGGCGAGCTGGACGGCAGCTGGACGGCAGCTGGACGGCGCTGAACGGCGCGGAACGGCGCGGAACGGCGCGGAACGGCTGCTGAACGCCGCAGGGACGCCGGATGGACGGCGAGTCGAGGGGAGGTCACGTCCGACAGCTCCTGATTCCTCCGGCTCCTTCAAACCGAGAATGAATGCGATTGACTTGGTTCTCTCGCAACGATACTGGTAGGGCCACTCCCCGCATTCCGCAGTGCGAGCGCTAACTTCAAGGAGTCTCTGTAGAATGGATCACACGGGACGAGAATCCACGATGTTCCCCGAGCGGCAGCGGAGCTTCAAGGCGCTGAAGAGCACGGTGTTCCCCGCGCTGCGGAAGCTCATCGACCTGGGGTATTTCTCGCTGAGCGTGGAGGGCGCCGAGCACGTCCCGCGGAGCGGACCGGTGGTCTATGCCGGAAACCACGCTGGCTGGTTCACGATTGACTCGCTCTTCGCGGCGCTCGCCGTGGCGGAGCACATCAGCTTCGATCGCATCCCCTGGGTCGCCGGCCAGGATCAGATGCTCATGATCCCGGAGCTCGGCCCCTTCTTCGCGGATTCAGGCGTGTTCCCGTCGTCGTGGCTGAGGAAGCCCGAGGCGCTGCCCGCCGGGATGGATGTCCTCTGTGTCTTCCCCGAGGGCACCGAGGGCAACTGCAAATCGTTCGTGCACGCGTACCAGATGCGAGAATGGAAGACGGGCTTTCTCCGCCTCGCCCTCGCGCGCGGCGCGAAGGTCCTGCCGGTGGCGGTCCTCGGCAGCGAGGAGTGCTTGCCTTCCATCGCGCCGATCCGCTTCCTGAAGCCCGTCGTCGGGACGATCCTGCCGCTGCCGCTCTCCTTGATCCCGCTCCCGTCGCGATGGAAGTTCATCTTCCATGAGCCCGTGGACGTCCAGGGCGCGCTGCCCGGCTTCGAGAGCGACGACCCCGAGACGCAGAAGCGACGCCTCCGGGACCTCGCCGCGAGCATCCGGGAGACCGTGCAGCGCACGCTCGATCGAGAGGCAGCGGATCGGGGCCTTGTGCGCCTCTCGAAGCTCCTGAAGCAGTCTGGCTGAGGAGGAGACGCGGCTCTGTCCCTGGGCCGCCCGCGACGGCCTGAGAGAAACCGACGACCCATCGCCCGAGCGCGCGGGCACCGAGGAGGGCTATGCGTGTACTGAACTACATCAAGGCGGGACTGCTCGAGTGGCGAGAGGCGCCCGAGCCTCGCGTCGACGGCGATTGTGTCGCGATCGTCCGTCCGGTGGCGGCCAGCACCTGTGACGCGGACTGGGCGATCGTGGCCGGCAGGACGCCGCTGCCCGGTCCGTTCGCGCTCGGGCACGAGGCTGTCGCGGAGGTCGTGGCGATCGGCGACGGCGTGACCCGGGTCGCCGTGGGGCAGCTCGTCGTCGTGGCGTGGCAGATCTGCTGCGGCACGTGCGATCGCTGCGCCGCAGGGCTGACGGCCCAGTGCCGCGCGGTGCCCAGGGGCGCGATGTTCGGCTCGCCGCTCGGCGGCGATTTCGGGGGCCTCTTCTCCGATCTGGTGCGCGTGCCGTTCGCCGACGCGATGCTGGTTCCCCTGCCTGCCGGGGTCTCGCCCGAGGCGGTCGTCAGCGCCGGCGACAACCTCACCGATGCGTGGGCCGCGGCCAGCCGGGCGCTCGCGGCATGGCCCGGCGCCAGCGCGCTTGTCGTCGGCGGCTCCGGCGGCCTCGCGCTTTACGCCGTGCAGGCGGCCCTGTGCGCTGGCGCGTCGGCGGTCGATTACGTGGATCGCGACCCAGGACGGCTGGCGCTGGCCGCCTCCCTGGGTGCTCGGGCGATCCCGCGCGCCGAGGCGGCGGACCTCGGTGAGTATCCGGTGGTGATCGAGTCCAGCGGAAACCCCGAGGAGCTGCAGCGAGCGCTCCGGGCCACCGCGCCGGGGGGCACATGCCACTCCAGCTCGATCTTCTTCGGCGATATACCGATGCCGCTCCTCGACATGTTCATGAAGGACATCACCTTCCGCATCGGCCGCTGCAGCACACGCCCCTTCATCCCGCCGGTGCTGCAGCTGGTCGCCGAGGGCAAGCTGCACCCGGAGCGCGTCACGAGCGCTGTGTTCCCCTGGGACGAGGCGCCCGCGGCGCTCTCCCAGCGGAGCACCAAGCCCGTGCTGGTGCGCCCGGCCGTCCTCGGCGACGCTGCGCAGGGCTCCTGATCAGCGTCCTCTGGCGGCGCCGGTCCGGCCCTCGATGAAGCTCCTCGCCCGACGTTCGATGAAGGACCAGAGCCCTTGCTGCGCGCCCTCCGTCGACGCCTCTGTCGCTGCCTCTGTCGTCGCGAGAGGGCGCGGCTCTGGGGGCGGCGCGGCGATCGCCCGGCCTAGCCGCGCCATCGCCTCCACCGCGGCCCACCGCAGCGCCGCCCCGTGCTGCATCAGCGCCCCGACATGCCCGGTGGGAAGCCACCTGAGCTCGCTGCCCTTCCAGAGCTCGTGAAGCCTTCGCACTTCATCCGCGAGGACATAACCATCGTACCTAGCGCCGACGATCACAGCGGCCTCTGGGCACCGGGGCAGCGGGTGTCGATCGACGTCGGCCATCGCGATGTACTCACCGAGCTTTCGCCGGGCCACCTCGGCGCCGCCTTCGCCGTGGCCGAGGCGCTCGAAGTCGATCGAGCGGGACAGGAGGTCCCGCGTGAACGCCGGCGCCGACGACACGCCGGCGCAGCAGATCGCCACGGCGAGCGGCTCCGGCCAGCGCGCCGCCACGAGCGCCGCCTGGGCCGCGCCCATGCTGAAGCCGGTGATCCCGAGCTGGGTGTGGCCGTTCGCGGCGAGCCACGCGAGCAAGGACCGGCCTTCCTGCAGCATGCCCATGTTCATGAGCACGAGATCGCCCACCGTCCGGAGCGCCGTGCCCCGCTGCCACGGAGGGCGACGGAGGCCGTAAAACGGGTTCTCTAGCAGGATGGCCCCGATCCCTGTGGACTCCACCATGGGCCGGAGGAGGCGCGTGCGCGTGGCAAACCCTTCCTGCCCGGACGCCGCGAGCACCACGTACATCGGCCGATCGGGCGCGGGGCGCCGGGCGCGCGGGAGGAGCTCGCGCACGTGGGCGGTGCGCGCCGCCCCCGGGAGCTCGGCGATAGGCGAGGAGAACGTGCCGTCGCGGACCGCGAGATTCCCCGCGATGCGCGGCGGCGCAGCCCACGAGACGGCGATGGGCTGGGGCGACGCTGCGAGCCAGGCGTCGGACACGCGCGATGCGATGTCCGCCGCATCGCCGAAGCCGCCGTGGAAGAGCCGGCGCCGCATCGAGGTCAGGGCGTGTACGTGGTCAATCCAGTGAACAGAGCCCATGGTCGCCGTGAGGTTAGCACCCGGGCGCGATCCCTTGCGTACGTCCATGCCGGCATCGCCGATGCCAGGGCGCTTCGGCGACGCCGTCGCGGCGCGCCGAGATAGATTGCGAAAAATTGGGCAATCGTGTACAAGAGCGCACCGGGGCGCGGTGCGACACCCCATCAAGAGCGCAGCATCGCACGGGTCAAGGCGCAGGCACCATTCCTCACGCGGATCGTTGAAGGAGAACATGATGGATCAAGTGGAAACGCCTCTGGTGATGCCCGAGCGCGCCTGGCTCACGAGCATCGATTTCGGTGCCGTCGATGCGGGGCAGGTCTCGCGGGACCCTCTCCTGTTTTCCCTGCTCGCTACGGCCTCTTTCACGGAGACAACGTCCCACGTCTACACGCGGAACCTGGTCGAGTACTACACGGGCGAGTCGGAGATCGTGCGCTGGCTCAAGGAAGAATGGGAGCCGGAGGAGCTGCAGCACGGGCGTGCGCTCCGGTCGTATGTCCAGACGGTATGGCCGGACTTCGATTGGGAGCGGGCGTACGCCGCGTTCTTCGCGGAGTATTCACAGCATTGCAGCATGGATGGGCTGCAGCCGACGCGCGCCCTGGAGATGGTCGCTCGCTGCGTGGTGGAGACCGGCACCGCGACCTACTACCGCGCGGTCCACGAGTACGTGAGCGAGCCGGTGCTGCGGCAGATCGCCGCCAACATAAGCCGTGACGAGGCCCGTCACTACAGCCACTTCTACAGCTTCTTCCGAGGGCTCGATGAGCGCGAGAAGAACAGCCGCACGGCCATCCTGCGGACGATCTTCCGCCGGCTCGCGATGATCCGCAAGGACGACGGCTACATCGCGTTCCGCCACGTGTTCAAGGTCCGCTTTCCTGAGACCCCGTTCACGAACGCGCACTACATCCGGTTCAACGACCAGATGCGGTCGATGTACCGGTCCTGCTATCCGTTCCCGATGGCGAGCCGGATGCTCGTCAGGCCGCTCGGCCTCCCGCCCCGCCTCGAGCGCGCTGTCGCGGGCGCTGTCGCGCGCGGCGGGAACGCGGTGGCGCTCGGGATGGTCGCCTCGACGGCGATCACGTTGATGCTGGAAGGCGAACCGGACGCGGCGATGGCCGCAGCGTGACGTCGGTGACGTCGGTGACGTCAGTTACGTCAGTTACCCTGAAGACAGGAGCTCCGCGAGTGAAAAAGAATGCCATGAACCCTGTCCAGCAGCGACTCCTCTGGCTGGTCCCGTCGCTGCTGATCACCATCCATTTCCTGTACTGGCCGCTCGTGCGAGGGACGAGCATCGCGTTCCCCGTCTTCGTCGCCGTCATCCCGTTCCTGTTCGGGCTGCTCATGGTGGGGACCGCCGTGCGGATCTGGCACCTGTGGTCCTGGACGATCCCGATGCCGCACGTGTGCTTCCTCTGGGCGGCCTACACGACGCTGGGCCCCCTGGTCCTCAACGACACGATCTCCATGCCGTTCAGCGCGATGGGCGTCGTGAAGATGAGCCTCCTGACGGGGTTCATCAGCGCGGTGACCGGGACCGTGATCGACACGATCAGCATGGACGAGCGCCTCTTGACGGTGCACAGCCGCGTGGCGGCCCTGGGTGTGGGCACCGTCAAGACGGTCATCTCGTACAGCTTCCTGTTCTTCGGCGCCTTCGGCCTCTTCATCGGGCCGATCACGAAGGTAGGACACTACTACCTGGTGGAGCTCGGCGACACGAGCCGGATCTGGCTGCTCATCGTGCTGACCGTCGTGCCGACCTGCGCCTTGTTCCTGGCCTACTTCGCCCTCGCGTCGAACCCGCGCGGCACGTCCGGCGCGCTGGCCGCGAAGCAGCCCGACAGCGCCAGCTCTTCCTGAGCGTCGCGCCCGTGTCGCGCACCGTGAGCGCTTCAGGTTCGTCGCGACGTTCCAGAGAAGAGAGACCAGGAGCGACGCTCGGAGGGTTGTGACCACGGCAAAAACGTCCTTCGCACTGGCGCAGTCCCTCTCCCGCGAAGCCGGCGAGCCCTCGGGCCCCGGCGACGGGCCCGGCGAGGCCTCGCCCTTCAAGGTGCCTCGCGTCGCCTGGGGCACGGTCGCGCTGTTCAGCTGTCTGTTCACCGGGTGGAGCGTGGCGTTGGCTGGAGGGGTGCTGGGCTGGCTCTCCCCTCCCGCGGCCATGGCGCTCTCCGGCGCGAGCGTCTTCGCCGCATTCACGGTGATGCACGACGCCTCGCACAACGCCGTGTCCCGCGTCCGCTGGCTGAACTCTCTGCTCGGCCACGCGAGCGCGAGCCTCCTGTTCCTGACGTTCGTCCACTTCAAGAACGTCCACCTGCGCCACCACCGCTTCACGGGCGATCCGGAGCGGGACCCGGACCGCTTCACCGGCGAGGGGCCCTCGTGGATGCTGCCCCTCCGCTGGGCGACGGCGGACGTCCACTACGCCCTCGCCTACGAGGCGCCCGAAGGCGGCATGTCGAAGCGCGACGCCCGCGAGACATGGCTCTCGCTCGCGGTCGTCGCGGCGATTGCGCTGGGGCTCTGCCTGTCAGGGCACGCCGTCGACTTCGTCCTCTTCTGGCTCCTGCCGGCGCGGGTCATGCTGTTCTGGCTCGCGTACAGCTTCGACTATGTGCCCCACCAGCGGCCCCACTGCCGGCCTCGCGACGAGAGCCCTTATCGTGCCTCGTTCGTCGTTGGCGGACGCGCGATGACCGTGCTGATGCTGTGCCAGAACTACCACCTCGTACACCACCTCTACCCGTCGGTGCCGTTCTACAGGTACCCGCAGATCTGGCGGGAGCGCCGTGCGGCGCTCCTGGCCCGGGGGGCCCGGCTCGTCCGGCTGTTCGCGCGCCCGCGCCCGGCCCCGTGACCCTCGCGCCGCACGTGGCGGCCTCAGACCAGCGATATTTCGCTTGACGCCGCGGCTCAGCGCTGCTCGCTGCGGAGCAGCAGGTACGCGCCGGCGGCGCCGACCGCGCCGATCCCGAACAGCACGACGTCCCACATGGGCCACGCGACGCCGGCCGCGCGCCGGAGGACGACGGCCTCGACGACCCGCACGAGCAGCGACGCGAAGCCGTACGCGCACAGCCCGACCACGATCGGCCGGCGCAGGTTGTCGGAGAGATCGACGGCCTTCATGCTGTTGTTCCACACGTTCCGGCGCACGTGGCGCGCGCCGATCAGCGCGGGGGTGATCAGCGCGAAGCCGATGCCGGACGCGAGCAGGACCGCCTCGAGGCCCGTCAGGTTGTCGGTGACGCCGCCGCCGCGCGAGAGGCGGATGATCGCGGTCACCAGCGTGATCAGGCTGCCGGCGACCCAGAACAGGCCGAGCAGCGAGAGCAGCAGGATGAGCGGCCTCGCCATGCTCACCTGCTGCGCCTGGCGGAACTGCATCGTCGGCGCGGCGCGCGGCGCCGACGGCAGCGACGTGCGCGGCCCGGGCAGGCCGGGGGAGGTCGGCTCTCTCGGCTCGGCCTCGTTCGAGTCGTAGAGCGCGAGCTCCGCGTCGAACTCCTCCATCGTCTGGTAGCGGTGGTGGGGCTCCTTCGCCATGGCCCGCTGGATGATCATCTCCAGCGGCTCGGGGATGCTCGGCTCGAGCGAGCGCGGGCGCGGCGGGTCCTCGGTGAGCACCGCGGTCAGCGTCGCGGTAGGATCGTTGCGGTCGAACGGGCGGCTGCCGGTGAGCGCGCAGTAGAGGATCGCGCCGACGGCGTAGATGTCGGCGCGGTGATCGACGCGCTCGCCGCGGGCCTGCTCCGGCGCCATGTACGATGGCGTGCCCATGATCATGCCGGTCTGCGTGAGCGCGGCGCCCGGCGCGTCGTCGACCTTGGAGATGCCGAAGTCGATCACCTTGGCCGTGGGCATCGAGAGGTCGCCGGTGAGGAAGACGTTCTCCGGCTTCATGTCGCGGTGCACCACGCCCTTCGCGTGCGCCGCGGAGAGCGCCTTGCAGATCTGCCGCACGATGCGCACTGCGGGGCCGATCTTCATCTTGCCGACCTCGTTGAGGTAGTCGGCGAGCTCCTTGCCCTCGAGGAACTCGTTGACGAGGAACGGCCGCCCCTCCGCGGTGCGGTGGACGTCGAAGACGGTGACCACGTACGGGCTCTGCACTGCAGCCGCGGCCTCGGCCTCGCGCTGGAAGCGCGAGATCACCTGCGGCTGCCGCGCGAACTCCGGGTGCAGCATCTTGATGGCGAAGCGCTTGCTCGAGATCCGGGTGTGGCGCGCCTCGTAGACGCGCCCCATGCCGCCCTCGCCGACGACGCGCACGACCGTGTACGTCTCGTTGAGCGTCTTGCCGACGAGATCGTCGCGGAGCGCGTCGTCCTCCGACTCGTCGAGCGTCGTTGCGTCGCGTGGACACACCCTGAACTCGGCCGGGTACCGGACGCCGCACGTGGGGCATACCTTGGGGGTCGCCTTGTCGATCCCGGGGGTCGGGAGCGAGGTGGCCGAGGTGGAGAGGCTTGTCATCGCGGTAGCGATATGCAGGTCCGACTGCGAGCCGCGTGCGTCCGACTGCGGTCGGGAAGCTTCTTCAGGGGGCCGGATGGTGCCGGGCATCGCTGACCGAGGGTAGCCAATCGGCCGTTCTGGGGGTGACAAATCGCGCGGCCATGTCGACCGCGTTGACGGACGCGTTGACGGACTGGTGCGCCTGCGTATACTCGCGCGCTCCTCTGCTCACTGGCCTGAACTTCGTGGGCTCCCGCCGCTCCGGGCGCGGGGCTCGCCTTCAGGCGTCGCTTGGCCAGTCGCCGGCGCGTTGGACGCGCCGGCCCGGACGCTCGGCAGCGCACCGGAAAGGCCATGGAGAGCCAGCCATGCTGCATTCTGTTCAGAAGACGGACATCATCCAGAAGTACGCGATCCACGAGGGGGACACCGGGTCGCCCGAGGTCCAGATCGCCCTCCTCAGCGAGCGGATCAACCAGCTTCAGGAGCACTTCCGCACGCACCAGAAGGACCACCACTCCCGCCGGGGCCTGCTGAAGCTGGTGAGCCAGCGCCGCCGGCAGCTGGACTACCTGAAGCGCGTCGACATCGAACGCTACCGCAACCTCATCAACCGCCTCAACCTCCGCAAGTAACGGCCCTCTGGCCGTGCGCCGGTCCCGCCGGCGCGGCGCGCTTCCAGGGCGCCTCGGAGCCAGCGGCGGTCGACACGCCGTGTCGCTGGCCTGCCGGGCTTGCCCGTCCATCCTGCCGCTCTGCCCTGCTGCAACGCGTTGCGGCAACCTGTTCCAGGTCGCTCCTGGATCCCTCCAGCCGCCGGCGTTCGCCCCGGTTCGCCCCGGTTCGTCTGGGCTCCTTTGGGGCTCCTTCCGCGCCCTTCCGTTCGGGAGGTTTCGCGGTGCGCACCCCTGAACGTCTGCTTTTTGCGCTGGCGAGAGCGGAGCGGACGCTCTAAGGAGGTCGTTCACTGACCATGGAACGGCGGGGCGACCGGCCTTGCCGTTCCCGAGCGCGGGCTCCGCGCGTCTTCGTCTTCGCTTCGTGCGCAGCAGCCCGGCTCCTGCGCAGGGACCGAGGAAGAAGAGCAGCCCCTCGCGCTCGGCGTAGCGCCGCACGCAGCGGCCCTCGCGATCGCGAGAGAGAGCTGAAAACCCAATGTTTGTTCGTGAATCCGTCATGGTGGGCGGCCGTGCCCTCACCCTCGAGACCGGCCGCCTGGCCAAGCAGGCGCACGGGGCCGTCCTCGTCACCTACGGCGACACCATGGTGCTCGTCACCGCCGTCTCCCAGGACGAGCGGCCGGGGCTCGACTTCTTCCCGCTCACCTGCGAGTTCGTCGAGAAGACGTACGCCGCCGGCAAGATCCCCGGCGGCTTCTTCAAGCGCGAGGCGCGCCAGCGCGAGGAGGAGATCCTCTCGAGCCGCCTCATGGACCGCCCGCTCCGCCCGCTCTTCCCGGAGGGCTTCAAGCGGGACACGCAGATCATCGCGACCGTCCTCTCCAGCGACAAGCAGAACAAGGCGGACGTCCTCGCCCTGACGGGCGCGAGCGCCGCGCTGCACATCTCGGACATCCCCTGGCACGGGCCGGTCGTGGGCGTGCGCGTGGGCCGGCTCGACGGCGAGTTCGTCGCGTACCCGACGGTCGCGGACATCGAGCGCTGCGACATAGATCTCGTTGTCGCCTGCTCGCGCGACGCGATCGTGATGGTCGAGGGCGGCGCCGCGGAGGCGACCGAGGCGGAGATCATCGACGCGCTGATGTTCGCGCACGAGACGGCGCAGCCGGTCATCGACCTGATCGAGAAGATGCGCGCCGCGGTCGGCAAGCCGAAGCGCGAGTTCGTCGCCCCGGCGCTGCCGGACGACGTGAAGCGGCGCGTCGCCCAGATCGTCGACCAGGACCTCAAGGCCGCGACGAAGGTGACCGACAAGAAGGCGCGCTACGAGGGCTACAGCGCGCTCAAGAAGAAGCTGACCGAGACGCTGAGCGCCGAGCTCGGCGCCGAGAAGCTCCTGC
Organism: Sorangium sp. So ce1128; assembly: GCA_051717205.1. Lineage (GTDB taxonomy): Bacteria > Myxococcota_A > Polyangia > Polyangiales > Polyangiaceae > Sorangium. Next base: position 8,646,910 of record CP181432.1, on the reverse strand, counting down.
CCATCCAGGGGCTCGTGAAGGCCGAGTTCGAGGAGCGCAAGGCGCACGTCGTCCGCACCTACGTGATCGAGGAGGGCCGGCGCATCGACGGCCGCGACGGCAAGAGCATCCGGCCGATCATGTGCGAGGTGGGCCTGCTCCCGCGCGTGCACGGCAGCGCCCTGTTCCAGCGCGGCGAGACGCAGGCGATCGTCACGACGACGCTCGGCACCTCGACCGACGAGCAGAAGATCGACGGCCTGATGGGGGAGACGTGGAAGCGCTTCTACCTCCACTACAACTTCCCCCCGTTCTCGACCGGCGAGACGAAGCCGCTGCGCGGCCCCGGCCGGCGCGAGATCGGCCACGGCGCGCTCGCCGAGCGCGCGCTCTCCCGGATGATCCCGGCGCCGGATCAGTTCCCCTACACGATCCGCATCGTGTCGGAGACGCTGGAGTCGAACGGCTCGTCGTCGATGGCGGCCGTGTGCGGCGGGTGCCTGTCGCTCATGGACGCGGGCGTGCCGATCAAATCGCCCGTCGCCGGCATCGCGATGGGGCTCATCATGGAGGGCCAGCGCTACGCGGTGCTCTCGGACATCCTCGGCGACGAGGATCACCTCGGGGACATGGACTTCAAGGTCTGCGGCACGGCGCGCGGCGTGACGGCGATCCAGATGGACATCAAGATCGCCGGCCTGAGCCGGCAGATCCTGATGCAGGCGCTGGATCAGGCGCGCGAGGGGCGGATCCACATCCTGAACAAGATGCTGGAGACGCTGCCGACCACGCGGCCCGAGCTCAGCCAGTACGCGCCGCGGATCACGACGGTGCGCGTGAAGCCCGACCAGATCCGGCTCATCATCGGCCCCGGCGGCAAGACCATCAAGGGCATCGTCGACCAGACCGGCGTCGCGATCGACGTCGAGGACGACGGCACGGTGAACGTCGCGTCGGCCGACTCCGAGGCGGTGAGGAAGGCGCTCGACATCATCAAGGGCCTGACGGCGGAGCCCGAGGTCGGGGCGACCTACAAGGGGACCGTCAAGCGCATCACCGACTTCGGCGCCTTCGTCGAGATCCTGCCGAACACCGACGGCCTGCTGCACATCTCCGAGATGGCGCACACGCGCGTCGAGCGCGTGGAGGACGTCCTCAAGGAGGGCGACTCGCTCGACGTGAAGGTGCTGAGCGTCGATCGCGACGGGAAGATCCGCCTGAGCCGGCGCGAGCTGCTCCCGCTCCCCGAGGGCGAGGAGGGCGATCGGGCGCGCGAGCGCATGGCGCAGGCGCGCGACGCCGGCCCGCCGCCGCGGCGCGATGGGCCCGGCGGAGGGCGCGGCGGCGACCGCGACCGCGGATCGCGGCCCGGCATGGAGCGCGACCGAGGCGGACCGCCGCGGGAGCGCCGAGAGCGGCGGTCCTAGTCACAGGCTCCAGGCAGGGGAGGCGATGCCGCGCTGCGGCGCGCCGCTGGGCCTCCCCCTCGCTCACTCCCGTCACGAAGAACACCTGATTCGCAGCGATCTGCGGCCCTGCGCGGCGATCGCTGCCCGCCTGCGGCCCTGTGCGTCCGGCTGCTGCGTTGACGCGCGCGGGCGCGCCTGGACCATCCATCCAGCTGCTTTGTTGGAATCTGATGAAGTCCGCATGGCTCCTTCACAATCAGGGTAGTGTCGAGACCCCTGCTCGTGGCATGCTCCGCCCGTGCTCGTACGCAGAGCGAAAATCGTCTGTACCATTGGCCCTTCGTGTGACTCTCAAACGACGCTGGAGCAGCTTATCCGCGCCGGTATGGATGTCGCTCGACTCAACTTCTCTCACGGCTCGCATGAGGATCATGGCAAAGCAATCGCCACGGTCCGTGCGGCCGCGGAGGCCTGCGGAAAGCCTGTGGCGATCCTGCAGGACCTCTGCGGCCCGAAGATCCGAGCCGGTCGCTTCCCCGGCAACACCTTCGAGGTCGCTGACGGGGCTTCCGTTTGGCTGGTTGAGGCGAACAGGGACAGCCCTGTTGCCACGCCGGGCGAGATCCCGATCCTCTACGAGGGGCTCGCCTCCGACCTGCAGCCGGGCGACGTCGTCCTGCTCGACGACGGCCGCGTCGTCGTCACCGTCACCAAGGTCGACGGGGACCGCGTCCAGGCTGGCGTGACGCAGGGCGGACGCCTGCGCGATCGCGTCGGCGTCCACCTGCCCGCCAGGCGCGTGCGCATCTCCGCCCTCACGGAGAAGGACAAGGCCGACCTGAGCTTTGGCCTCGCGCAAGGGGTCGATTACGTCGCCCTCTCGTTCGTGCGCAACGCGGACGAGGTCCGGCACGTGCGCGACATCTGCGAGGCCTGGGGTCGACCGACGCCGATCGTCTCGAAGATCGAGACGCCAGGCGCCATCGACAACCTCGAGTCGATCATCCTCGCCTCGGACGGGGTCATGGTGGCGCGCGGCGATCTCGGCGTGGAGTTCAACCCCGAGCGCGTGCCGATCATCCAGCGCGAGATCCTCGGCCTCGCCCGCGTCCACCAGAAGCCGGTCATCGTCGCGACCGAGATGCTCCAGTCGATGGTGACCGCGACGCGCCCGACGCGCGCCGAGGCGAGCGACGTGGCGACGGCCGTCTTCGACGGCACCGACGCGGTGATGCTCTCGCAGGAGACCGCGACCGGCGCGCACCCCCCGCTCGTCGTGCGGATGATGGCGCGCATCGTCACCGAGGCGGAGCAGAGCTCGTTCTACCGCTATCTCTCGAGCGAGCAGCCGGGCCAGCGCGCCAACGTCCCCGAGGCGACCGCGCGCGCTGCCTGCGACATCGCGAAGGACATCGGGGCGAAGCTCATCATCGCGTTCACCGAGAGCGGCCTCACCGCGCGGTACGCGTCGAAGGCGCGCCCCGTGGTGCCGATCGTCGCCTTCTCGCCGAACGACACGACGCGCCGGCGGCTCGCGCTGCTCTGGGGCGTGGTGCCGTTCCCCGTCGACGCGCTCCGGAACTCGGACGAGATGGTCGAGCGGGCCACCGGCCAGCTGCTCGCGAGCGGCCTCGTTTCGCCGGGCGACAAGCTCGTCACCATCTTCGGCGCTCCTGTCGGCGTCTCGGGGTCGACCAACACGATTCGGGTGAAGGTTGTTGAATGAGCCTGCCCGCCCGCGATAGGGGCTCGACGGGCGAGCAGGAACCCACCTCCAGGCACGCGGGCGCAGAAGGCCTCCCGAAGCTCGACAAGTACGAGCTGATCGAGGAGCTCGGCCATGGCGGCATGGCCACAGTCTACCGCGCCCGTGATCCGCGGCTTCGACGCGAGGTCGCGGTCAAGATCATCCACAGACACCTCCGGGAGAACGCGGAGGTCGGCACCCGCTTCGTCGCCGAGGCGCGCGCGGCTGCAAAGCTGCGCCACCCCGGCATCGTCGAGGTCTACGACGTCTCCAGCGAGCAGGACCGCGAGCGCTACCTCGTCGTCGAGCTGCTCCGCGGCGCCACGCTGCGCAAGATCCTGAGCGACCACCGCGACATGCCGGCCGAGATCGGCGCCGCCGTGATGCTCGAGCTCTGCGACGCGCTGGAGCACGCGCACGCGTCGGGGATCATCCACCGCGACGTGAAGCCCGAGAACGTGCTGGTCGAGCTGCCTTCCGATCGCGCCGGCGCCAGCTGGGACGGCGCCGGGGTGGTCATCAAGCTGACCGACTTCGGCATCGCCAAGCTCCTCGACGCCCAGGGCGTCACCTCGACCGGGCAGGTGCTCGGGTCGCCGGCGCACATGGCGCCGGAGCAGATCGAGGGGGGCGAGGTCGACCCGCGCACCGACGTCTTCGCGCTCGGGGTGCTGTTCTACGAGTGTCTCGTCGGGCACCTGCCGTTCGAGGGCAAGAACCCAGCGCAGGTGCTCCGCAAGGTGCTCGAGGGGACCTACCCGGAGGCCGATCGCGAGCGGCCCGCCGTGGGCGCGCGCTGGAGCCGGATCGTCGCGGGGGCTCTCGCGCACGACATAGCGGCCCGCACGGCGAGCCCCAGGGCGCTCGCCGAGCTGATCCGGGCCGAGCTCACGGAGCTCGGCGTCGTGGAGCCGCGCGTCGAGCTCGCCGCCTACTTCGCCGATCCGGCGGGCTACACCGAGCGGCACGTGGCGCGGCTCGTCCCGCGGCTCGTGGCGCGCGCGGAGGCCGGGCGCAAGCGCGGCGACGTGCCGGGCGCTGCCGCCGACTACAACCGCGCCCTCGCCCTCGCGCCGAACGATCTCACCATCCTCAAGCGGATCGCGAAGCTCAACGCGAGCCGCAGCCGGCGGGCGCTCGCGCGGCGCGCGCTCGGCGTGGCCCTCGGGTCGGTGGCGCTCGGCGTCGCCGCGTTCGCGATCGCCCGCGCGCTCCGCGAGCCGCCGCCGCAGGGGGACGCGCCCACGGCGGTCGAGCCGCCGCCCGCGCCCCTCGACGCCTTCATCCCGCTGCCGAACCTGCGCGCGGTCGCGCCCAGCGCCACGGACGCGGCGGTCGCGCCGCGCCCCCGCTCGCGGCCCCAGCCGCCGCCGATCGCGCCGTCCGCCGCGCCGCAGGCCGAGGTCCCGGCCGTCCGCGATGTCGCCTTCCAGATCGTCCCGAGCGGCGCCAAGCTGCTGATCGACGGCGTCGAGATCAACTGGTTCGGCGCGAACAAGGTCACGCCGCTCAAGGTCGGCGCCCACAGCGTCCACATCAGCGTGCCGAGCTCGCGGTGCTGCAAGCCGTACTCGGGCGTCATCTCGGTCGTTGCGCCCAGGCCCGGCGTCACCGCGCCCCAGCGGATCGTCCACAAGCTGGAGATCCTGCCCAGCACGGTGGTCCTGAGCGGCGCGCCGCCGAGCGCGCAGTATGCGTGCCCGCAGATCGGGCTCATCGGCTACGCGGGCAGCCCGCAGACCGTGACCTTGAGCGACGTGTTCTGGAGCGGGCGCTGCATGTTCACGCCCCCGACGCCAGGCGCCGCGCCGCGCAGCGGCAACGTGACGCTCGTGGCCGGCGAGTCGAACACCGTTTCCTGGCCGTCGGGGTGAAGGCATCGCCTTCATTCCGGCGTCCGCTCGTGAAATCTCAGCATCCCCGTCGAAACTCCGCTACACCACGGCGCACCCCTCCGCATGGCTGCGCGAACTCCAGGCGGGAAATCTCCCGGCGCTCGCTTCCCATCGGTCGGGAGCAGCCGCGTCCTGCTCACGCCGCGGCGCCTCGTGGCGGCGGCGGCGAGCGCCCTCGCGCTCTGCGCCGCGGGCGGCCCCGCGCGGGCCGACGACATGCAGCAGTTCGAGGTCGCCAAGACGCGCTTCGACGCCGGGCACTACGAGGAGGCCGTGACCCGCTTCGCGGCGATGCTCGACCCCGCGAACGCGCCCTGCGAGCGCGGCGCGACCGACGCCGCGAGCAAGCCGTGCAGGATCTCCGAGCCCGACCTGGTCGAGCGGGCGCGCGGCCTCGCCGCCGCGGCGCTCGTGGCGCTGCGGCGCACGAGCGAGGCGGACGCGTACATCGAGCAGATCCTCCTCGATAACCCGGCGTACGCGCCGAACCCGGCGGTGTTCCAGCCCGAGGTCATCGATCGGTTCTCCGCGGTCCGGGCGCGCATGCGGGCGCGGATCGAGGAGATGACGCGGCAGAAGGCCGAGGAGCAGCGCGCGGAGCGGCTGCGGATCGAGCGGAGCCGCGAGGACGAGCGCCGCTGGATCGCCGAGCTCCAGCGGCTCGCCGGGCGCGAGCGGGTCGTGGCGCGGAACTCCCGCTGGATCGCGATGCTGCCCTTCGGGGTCGGTCAGTTCCAGAACGGCGACGAGGGGCTCGGCTGGTTCTTCCTGGTCAGCCAGGCGGTCGCGGGCGGGACCTCGATCGTCTCGGCGCTGGCGCTGTCCAGCTACGAGAACGTCGACATCACGCCGGCGCCCCCGGCAGACGGCGGCAGCCCGGGGCAGAGCGTCGACATCGAGGCGCTGAACCGCCGGATCGGCACTGCGGCCGCGGTCAACCGCGTGGCCTTCGGGGCGTTCGCGACGCTCGTCGCGGCCGGGATCGCCCACGCGCAGATCACGTTCGTCCCGGAGACGGTCGCGTTCCGCGCGCGCCCCGTGCCGCGGCCGCCCCCGAGCTTCACCGCCGCGCCGACGATCTCCGCGATCCCCGGCGGCTTCTACGCGGGGCTCATCGGCCGGTTCTGAGCGGGGGCGCCGCGCTGCTCACGCCTTCTGCGCCGCCGCGATCCAGAACCCGCCGAGCTGCGCGAGCGGCGAGTCGCAGAGCGCCCACTCCGCCCTGTGCAGGAGCCGGCCGAGGCCCGGCACGCGCATCGCGGCCGCGAACGGCGTCACGATGCGCACGCCCCGCGAGGCGACGACGCGCACGCTCGCCGGCATCAGGGCGGCGGCGGCGCGCGGCGCGTCGAAGCGCGTGAAGACGGCGCTCTCCCGGGTCCTGTCGCTGATGGCGCCCGCCGGGCCGAGCTTCTTCACGAGCCCGCGCAGGCTGTAGGGGTTGTAGAACTCGGCGATCAAGTGCCCGCCGGGCCGCACCACGCGCGCCATCTCCGACAGGGCGCGGCGCACGTCCTCGACGTGGGCGAGCACCTTGAACGAGCAGGCAACGTCGAAGCTCTCGTCGGCGAACGGCAGCGCGGTGGCGCTGCCCTCCACGACGTCGAGGCCGCGCTCGCGGGCGCGATCGAGCATGCCGGGCGAGAGATCGACGCCGCGCGATGTGCGCGCGAACTCGCGGATGCGCGCGAGCAGGAGCCCGGTCCCGCACCCGACCTCCAGCACGTCGCGGCCCTCGCCGAAGCGCCGCACGAAGTCGACCTCGAGCGCGTCGACGAGGTCGTGGTAGCCCCCTCGGTCCCGCCCGCCGCGCCGGGCCTCGTAGCGCGCCGAGAACTCGTCGTAGTACGCCCGCGTCGCGCGCAGGTGCTCGTCCGCCTTGGCCTCTTCCGTCTGGGCTCCCATGGGCTCGCTATAGTACTCCCCGGCCCGCGCGGCTTGCGCGGCGCCGCGCCGGGCCGCATCTCTCTTGCGAGGTGACCCATGAAGCCCGGCGACCATCCCGATTTCTTCCGGTTCGCGCCGCCCCCAGGAACCTCCCGAGAGAGCTCGATCCGGCTCGATCGCGAGGGCCGCTTCTGGCACGACGGCGCGCGCGTCGACCATCCGGCGCTCGAGCGCGGGCTCCGGTCGTGGATCGCGCGGCACCCGGACGACGGCCGTCCGATCCTCACGAACGGCTATGACTGGTGCTACTTCCAGGTCGACGCCGCCCCGCTCTTCGTCGACGCGCTCCGGATCGACGACGGCGGCGCGGTAACCTTGGTCCTGTTCGACGGCGCGGAGGAGCCGCTCGATCCGGCGACTCTCTCGGTCGGCGACGACGGCGTCGTGTACGCCCGCGCCCGGGGCGGCGCCCTCGAGGCCCGCTTCTCGCGGCACGCGCAGTCGCAGCTCGCCCCGCTGCTCGTCGAGGCCGAGCCGCCGACGCTCCGGATCGGCGGGAGCGAGGTCCGGCTGCCCCCGCGGACTACCCGCTAGCCCCGGCGCAGGCCGCCGCCGCTCAGTAGCGGTACTGCCAGAGCAGATCGAGCACGCCCGAGGTCGTCTGGCGCTCGTCGACCCCCACCGTGCCCCGGAGCGTCCAGTGCTCGTCGAAGCGCCAGTCGACGGTCACCTCGGTCCGCGTGCCGCGCTCGTTCGCCGCGCCCCCGGGGGTCGGCCCGCCCGCGCTGGTCGTGGCGCTCTGCACCGCGCCTTCCTGGAAGGTGGCCTGCGCCGTGATCTCGTCGTTCAGCCGGTAGACAAGGCTCGTCCGCAGCGAGCCCTCCGAGGTCGTCCCGAACCGCGTCGACAGCCCGCGCAGCGGCGCGATGCCGCTCAGCAGCGCGTTGAACTGCGCCGCCGCGAGCTCGCTGCCGACCGACGCGGCGACGTTGCCCGCCGCCTGCCGCGCGGGCGTCTCGGCGCCCGCCGCCTGCGCCCCCTCGGAGAAATCGGCGCCGAAAAGGAGCCGCGCGAGGATGTCCTGCTGCGAGCTCGGCGGGTTCGAGGTGAAGCGGAGCTTCGTGTTCGTGATCGGCCGGAGCGTGCCGTTGTAGGCGGCGTAGATGCGCGTGCCGTCGGGGGCGTCCCAGCGCGCGTTGACGTTCAGGTGCGGGTTCGACGGCTCCTCTTCGCGCAGGCGCACGCGGCCGCCCTCGATCTCGAACGCCTTGCCGTAGATCTCGAGCTCGCCGCGCTGGATCACGATGCCGCCCGACACCCGCACGTCCTCGGCGATCGCAACCCGGGGCGGCGCGTCGCTGGCGCTCGTCAGGCGGAGCCGTAGCCCCCCGCCGGTGACCAGCGCGTCGTCCACGTAGAACGTCATCGTGTAGCGGAGCGCGTCCGACGCGCGCCGCTGCTTCTCCGGGCCGAGCGGCTGGGAGACGGCGATGTCGGGGTTGTCGTCGAGCGGCTGCACGTTCCGGCTGCTCGTCGCCGGCAGCGACAGGCGCAGCCTCGGCACCGTCGCGTACAGCGCGAGCTCGCCGGGCTTCTTCTCGGCGATGAACGACAGCGCCCCGGAGGCCGCGCCGAGCGGCACCCCCTCGAGCGTGAGCGGCAGCGCCTGGTTGTCGGCGATGGTCAGCGCCCCGGCCCCGTCGCGCAGCGCGAGCCCGTCGAGCCGTAGCAGCGCCCAGCCCTGCGCCAGCCCGGTCATGCCCGCCGCGCGGAAGCCCTCGATCCGGACGACGCCGTCGTCGGCCGTGATGCGGGCGCCCACGCCGCGCAGCTCCTGGCCGAACTCCGGGATGTGCACGACGCCGTCGCTGACCTCGAGCTGGGCGCGCAGGCTGCCCCCGCCGGCGCTCGACTCGCCGCCGAGCTCGACGCGGAGGTCGCCGTCCAGGTAGCCGTCGACCTTGCTGAGCAGCCGGCCGACCAGCGGCTGCAGCGCGGCGAGCCGGAAGCGCTCCGCGGAGATGGCGACATCGGTGCGCTCGCCGTCGGGGATCGGGATGAGCCCGCCCTGGAAGCGCACGCTGGCGTAGGCGTTCGCCCGGAGCTTGCCGCCGCTCGGGCCCTCGAGCGTGAGCTCGGTGACGCGGAGGTCCCCGCGCGCGCCGCCCGGCCTGGGGTCGACCCGCAGCGAGAGCACGCCGCGCTTGAAGGCGAGGTCGCCCCCGAGCGAGAGGTCGGGGAGCGCGAGGTGCGCCGTGAGCTTCGGCGCGACGTTGAGGTCGCGCATCTCGATCTCGCCGCTCACGTGCCCGTCGATGCCGTTGTCGCCGAGCAGCGGGACGTCGCCGAGCGGCACGTCGCGCAGCGTCGCGCGGACGGCGCCGGTCCACGCGGGGAGCGGGCGCGCGCCCTTCAGCGTGCGCGCGGACGGGTCCGCGAGCAGGCGGTCGAGCGGCGCGATCACCTCGGCGCGCACGGTCGCGATCTCGGCCGCGCCGCGCGCGACGTGCGCGTCCAGCGTGGCCTTCTCGCTGTCGTACGTGAGCCACGCGTCGAGGTCGGTGGGGAACAGGAGATCCCTCATCTCCGGGGCGCCCTCTGGCGCGTACACGAAGCCCCAGAGGAGGGTGCGCGCCGTGAGGACCGGGCGTGCGACGGTGCCGCTCGCGTACGCGTCGATCCGCAGCTCGCCGCCGAGCGGCGGGATCGCCTCGCGCACGAACGAGGGCAGGGTGGAGAGCTCCTCCAACGAGCGCCGCGGGATGGAGGCCGTCGCGGCGACGGGCGAGCGCAGGAGCGACGCCCACCGGCCCGCGGGCGGCCCCGTGAGCGCGGCGAGATCGAGATCGATCTTGCCGGAGGCGTCGGCGAGCAACCCGCCGTCGTACAGGGTCAGCGCGGCCTCCGCCCTGCCGGTCGTGCCGCTGAGCGAGCCCTTGAGCTGCGCGTCGATGAAGCGCGACTCCCAGGCCGGGCGATCGGCGCCGAGGCGATGCGGCCCGGCGAGCGCGAGGCCCTGCGTGCGCACGAGCACGTCGTGCAGCGAGGGGAACGGCTCGCCGGCCGCGCGCGACACCCGGAAGCGGGTCGTGAGCTTGCCGCGCACCTCGCTGACGATGTGCCCGATCGGCATGAGCTGCGCGAGGCACCCGAGGTCCCAGTCGTCCGCGGCGACCTCGGCCTTCCCGAGCATGGCGGTCCACGTGTCCGCGCGCAGCAGCGGCCCCTTCAGCGCGCCCTCGGCGCCGGACACGCGCACGCTCGCGAGGGGGCCAGCGCACCGCGGCGCCGCGCCCTCCCACGCCTGTCCGCCTTTCGCCGGCGGCGCCTTCCCGTCGATGCGGACGAGCGCGTCGGCCTTGACCTGATCGCGGTCGAACGTCGCCGCGAGCTGCGCCGAGACCCCGGACAGGAACGCTACCTCGCCGCCCACGAGATCGAGGCGCACGTGGCCCGAGCGCCCGGCCTTGCGGTCGTGATCGAGCGCGATGTCGACCTTCGCGCGCCCGCGCACGCGGAGCGGGACCCCGAGCAACCGCGCGACGCGGCCGACGTCGATGTCGTCGCCCCGGAGGCGGCCGGTGATGTCGTCGCCGCGCACCGCGAGCTGGCCCTTCAGGGAGCCGAGCTGCGCGGAGGTGAGCTCGAGCCCCTCGACGGCGAGCCCGCCGGCCGAGGGGGTGATCGCCGCGATCTTCCCAGCGACCTCGGCGCCCTCGCGCTTCAGCTGGAGATCGATGTCGCGGAGGCCGCCGGTGGCGGAGTTCAGCCGGGCCGAGGCGCTCAGCGCGTCGTCGCCGTCGGTGACCGTCGCGCGCAGCTGCGGCGAGGCGAGCGGACCGGTGACGCGCGCGGTGACCTCGTCGAACGTCTGGCCGCCGGCGAGCGCCTCCTGGCCGGAGAGCGAGGCGTCGAGCGCGAGCGCGTCGAGCGGCCCGGAGACCCGCCCGGCGAGGCGCGCGCTGGCGAGGCCGACGTCGGGGCCGACCCGGAGCCCGGCGAACGCGCCCTCGACCCGCGCGTCGAGCGCTCCGTCGCGCAGGGTCCCCTCGACGCGCACGCGGCCGGCGCCGTCGACGGGCCCGGCGAGGCGCGGCGCGGCGGCGATCGCCGCGATGTCGGCCGTCGCTGCGAAGCGGATGCTCTGGCCGCCCGGCAGGAGCGAGATCTCGGCGTCGATCGGCGCGCCCGGCTCGTGGAGGTGCGCGCGCGCGTGGAGCTCGCCGCGGTCGAGCACGAGGTGGACGTCCGCGGCCGGCACCGGCTGGCCGAGCAGCGCGGTGGGCTCGGTCCGCGCGTCGACGGCGAGCCGGAGGTCGTCGCCGAGCTCGACGTGCGCCCTGGCCTCGGCCGTGATCAAGGGCACCTCCTCCGCCGGCTCGCGGCGGCTCACCTGCGCGGCCTTCGCCCCGGCGGCGCCGGTCCGGGCGGGCACGGCGCCGGTCCGGGCGGGCACGGCGCCGGTCCGGGCGGGCACGGCGCCGGTCCGGGCGGGCACGGCGCCGGTCCGGGCGGGCACGGCGCCGGTCCGGGCGGGCACGGCGCCGGTCCGGGCGGGCACGGCGCCGGTCCGGGCGGGCACGGCGCCGGTCCGGGCGGGCACGGCGCCGGTCCGGGCGGGCACGGCGCCGGTCCGGGCGGGCACGGCGCCGAGGTCGCCGCCTGCCTCGGCGGGCGTGAGGTCCACGCCGAAGAGCCGCAGATCGACGTCGCGCGCCCGCACGTCGGCGTCGAGGCGGACGGGGCCCGTCACGTCGAGCCGCCCCGCGAGCGCGATGTTGCCCCCGGCCGGCCCGGGAGGGTCCGCCGACACCGAGGCCACCACGTCGAGCTGCGGGAGATGGCCGTCGAGGGCCACCCGCACGGAGACCGCCTCGGTGAGGGGGTGATCCGGGAGGAGGCTGCGCAGCTGCTCCGGCGTGGCGCGCGGGACGCTCGCCTGCGCCTCGACGTGCTCCTCGTCGAGCACGGCCCGGGCTGTGATCTCGACGTCGGCGAGCCGACCGGCGAAGCTGCTCCACATCCGGACCTTGTCGCCGGCGCGGAGGTGGTAGTTCGCGGTGCCCGCGGTCCTGGCCGGCAGGAAGGCGCGATCCACGAGGCCGGTCTGGTCGACGTCGACCGCGACGCCCTCCGGGCCGACGTGCACCGACCCGACGAGCCGGTTGACGTCGGCGTCCAGCGCGCGCGGCGGCGCGAGCTGCCCGTGGACCCAGCCGCGGCCGATCTCGATGTGCGACAGGGCCACGACGACGTCGCGCGGCGGCCCCTCGGGCGCGGCCGAGGGCGGGCGGCTCGGCGGCAGCGGCGTGAACGTGTCGCCGAGCGTGACGCCCCCCGCGCCGCTGCTCTGGACCAGCACCTCGACCTTCTCGACCCGGATGTACGGGACCTCGATGCGCAGCGCGCCCGTCCCGAAGAGCGCGCCGCGGAGCATCGGGAGCACGTCGGCCCGCGCCTCGAGGCCGCTCGCGCGGATCACCGGGTTCCCCCACGGATCGAGCGCGACAGCGGCGCGGATCCGCACGCCGTCCAGGCCGAGCGCGTCGATCTCGTCGGCGACGATCCTCCCCTGGAAGAGGGAGCCGAGGAGCCGGTTCGTGGCGTCGCGGGCGACGCGGCGCGCGGCGGGCGTGTCGAGGTGGAGCGCGACACCCACGGCCGTGGCGCCGGCGAACGTCAGCGCGAGCCCGATCGCCGCCGCGGCGGCCGACGCGGCGCGGCGCGCGCGTCCCGGCGCGCGCGGCGGCGAGCGCTGCGGCTCGGGTGCGGGGTCGGGCGTCACAGCGGGTAGCTTAGTACGCACGAGGCGCGGCGACCGTGCTGCCGCGATCCGGAATGCGGGCGGTGGACGTATGAGCTCAGCCGGCGAGCCGCTCGAGCTCCACGAAGAGCGTCCCGAGCTCCGGCTTCGACCGGAGCGGCGCGCAGAAGCGGCTGGCCAGGTGCAGCAGCTCCGCGTCGAGCTGATCGGCCCGGCGCCCCATCTCGGCGATGCGCTCCTGGGACTCCCGCCGCCGCGCCTCGAGCTGCCGGTCAAGCTCCTCGAGCCGCTCGCGCAGCTTCTTGATCTGCGCGTCCACCTCGGCCACCTCGTGCTCGCGGGCGATCGCCTCGCTCTCCGCCTCGTAGTCAGCCTTCCGCGACGCGTACCAGCCCTCGACGAGCTCGGCGAGCCTCCGGTAGCTGGCGGCGAGCTCGAGGTAGGGCTCGGCGAACCCGCTCCGGCCTTCCCAGCGCACGGCCTCCTTGTGCGCGCTCAGCACCGCGGGGATGAACGCCTGCGTCGTCGCGGTAAGCGGCGCCACCCTGGCGCGGAACGAGCGAGCTTCGTCGCGCGTGAGCGAGGCGTCCACCGTGAGCGCATCCATGGCGCGTCCGATCTGCAGCCGGCCGTCGCGCCACTCCTCGGCGACGCCCTCGAGGCGCCGCTGTTCGTCGAGGGCCCGCGAGCGGAGCTCGGCGTGCTCCCGCACGAGCCCGCGCAGCCCCTCGAGCTGCCGCTGGATGTCCGCCGGCGCCGACGCGCCGAACGCGCGGGCCGTCATCCGCTCGAACAGGTCGAGCCGGCTGATCCAGGGGTCGCGCCCGGCGCCCCTCGACCGCACCGCCGAGTCGCGCGGCATCGCCTCCGGCGGCGGGGGGAGCGCGATCCTGTTCGCGGCCGCGATCTCCTCGAGCTCCGCGAGCACCCGGTAGGCGTCGACGGGGCGCTCCGAGGGCTCCTTCGCCATCAGCGCGCTGACCAGCCGGTCGAGCGCGTCGGGCATCTCCGGGGCGAGCTCCTGGAGGCGCGGCGGCTGCTCGTTCATGTGCTTCAGGATCCAGCTCGCCGGGTCGGGCGCGTCGAACGGCAGCCGCTGGGTGATCATCTCGAACATGATGACCCCGAGCGAGTAGAGGTCGGCCGGGGGGCCCGCGTCGATGGTCGTGCTGCGCTCGGGCGCCATGTACTGCGGCGTGCCGAAGATCTCGCCGAGGTTCGTGAGCCGCGCGTCCTGCGCGCACCGGGCGATGCCGAAGTCGAGCAGCTTCACCCAGTCGCCCTTCAGCAGGAACACGTTCTCGGGCTTGAGATCGCGGTGCACGACGTCGAAGTCGTGCGCTCGGCCGAGGGCGCGCGTCATCTGCACCCAGATGGGCAGCGCCCGCGCGAGCGGCACGCGGCTGCGCTCCACCACGTCGGCGAGGCTCGTCCCCTGGAGCAGCTCCATCACGAGGAAGGGCAGCCCGTCGTCGGTGTCGCCCTGATCGAAGATCTCGATGATGTTCGGGTGCGCGAGCCGCTGCGCGTGCCGCGCCTCGCGCCGGAAGCGCTCGCGGGTCGTCGTGTCCTGCGCGAACTCGCGGTTCAGGATCTTGATGGCGCAGGGGGTGCCGATGAGCTTGTTGTACGCCCTGTAGACCGTGGCCATCCCGCCGATGCCGAGCGCCTGCTCGATGACGTAGCGGCCCGCGATCGACATCCCGATGCGGGGGTCCTTCTCGGAGACGAGCGACGAGCCGTCGATGAAGCAGAAGGCGCTCTCGGCCGGATAACGCTGATGGCACTGCGGGCAGGTCTTCATAACAGGCACGTCGGCTGCAAGGCTACACTCTACGGGGGGCCGCTCTCGAGGGTCAACGCTCGGCGCGCGCCCCGGCGCTTTGTTCGCGCGGCAGTCGTCGGCAGTCGTCGGCAGTCGTCAGCGTCTTCCGCCTCGCCCGCACGACGCGCGACGCCACATCCGAGCTCGCCGCGTTATGTTCGCGCGACGTCATGGACGAGCTCCCCTTGCGCGCGGTGGTGATCGGCTCGGGCGTCGGCGGAGCCGCGGCGGCGCTGCTCCTTTCGCACGCCGGCGTCCCGACCCTGCTCGCGGAGAAGGAGCGCCGCCTGGGCGGCTCCGCCGCGGCTTACGAGAGGGACGGCTTCCGTGTCGATACAGTCACGCACATGCTCTGCCGCGGCGAGGACGGCCCGCTCGGCGACGTGCTCCGTCGCGTCGGCCAGGGCGACGCGATCACCTTTCGGCAGAGCAGTGAGCCCGCCGCGCTCTGCGTCGCGGCCGGCGCGCGCGGGGCCGCGCCGCGCGCGGGCCGCGTCGTCCTCCAGGCAGAGCTCCGGCAGCTCGCCGGCGCCGCGCGGGATCTCGCGCGCGGCCTCGATCTCACGCCCCTGGAGGCCGCGCGCGCCGCGCGCCTCCTCGCGCACGCGGCGGCGATGCGCGACGTGGACATGACAGCGTGCGACGACGCGACGGCCGAGGCCTACGCGGCGCGCTTCGTCCCGCGCGCCGCGGCCGCTGCCCGGCTCGGCGGGCTGCTCGGCTTGCCGCTGCTGCTGCCCGGCGCCGAGGCCTCGGCGGGCGAGGCGCTCTTCTCCTGGCGCCGGCTCGCCCGTTCCGGGCAGCCGAGTTACCCCGAGGGCGGCGCGGCCCGCGTCCCCGACGTGTTCTGCCGCCTCGCCCGGGAGCTCGGCGCCGCCGTGTGGACGGGCGCGGCCGTGCGGCGCGTGCTCGTGAGCGATCGGCGCGTGCGCGGCGTGGAGCTCGAGGACGGGACCGCGCTGCCCGCGCGCATCGTGGTGAGCACGGCCGGCCTCCTTCCCACCGTCTCGGGCCTCGTGGGCGAGGCGCACTTCCCCGAGGCGTACGTGGCGCGCGCCCGCGCGCTCGCGCCGCAGCCGAGGCAGGTCCAGGTGAAGATCGGGCTGCGCAGGCGGCTCGTCGCGGCGGGCGCGCTCGCCGGCCTCGGCGGCGACAGCGACGGCGGCGGCGCGCCGGCCCTGCCGTTCTACTGCCTCGTGCCGACGCGCTTCGACCCGTCGCTCGCGCCGCCCGGGCACGAGCTCCTCAGCGCGTGCGCTGTGTCCGGCGGGCGCGGCGGCGCGTCGCGCGGCGCTCCTGCCGCGTCGGTCGACGGGCTCTTGCGCGCGCTCGCCGCCGCGGTGCCCGGGCTGCTCTCCGACGCGATCTTCGTCGACGGCGCGCCCGCGGACGGGCGCGGCGAAGCTTTCGCTCAGGCGGGCGAGCTCGCGGCGGGGACGGCGCAGACGCCGGGCCAGGTCGGCCGCGCGCGCCCGGCGGTGTACACGCCCGTTCGAGGGCTGTACCTCGCGGGGCGCGCCGCCGGCGGGCGCGGCGCGGGGATGGAGCTCGCCGCGTCGAGCGCGATCGAGTGCGTCGATCGCATCCTCGTCGACCTGGGCCGCGATCTTGGCGCGCCCGCGCCCCCCGCGCTGCTCGACATCGCCGGCGATCTGCTCGGGCGCGCGGCGGCCTCGACGGTGACGTGGGTCGCGCGCCCGCGCGGCTAGGGTCGCGCGCCCCGCGCGGCCAGCCCCGTCGGCGGCGACGCGCCGCTCGAGCTGCGCCGCGGGTGCGCTTTCAGCGCGGCGTCGAGCCCCGGTTGCCGCGCGCGAGCGCGTCGAGCGGCAGGTTCTGATCCTCGAACACGGCGTCGAGCTCCTCGCTGCTCCGCTCTCGCACGCCCGAGCGCGGCGAAAGCTCGGGGCGCACCGAGGAGGGCGGGGCGAGGCGCGCCGACATCGGCGGCATCGTCCGGATCGAGGGCGGGGGCTCGGTGCCCGAGAGCGCGGCCCGCGGGACGGCGCGCGCCGACGGAGGCGGGCTCGACAGCGTGCGCACGGACGGCGGGCTCGGCAGGCTTCGCGTCGAGGGCGGCGGAGGGATCTGCGTGCTCGACGCCGGCATCGGGGTCGTCCGGCGCACCGGGCCACCCACCAGCGAGCGCGACGACGGCGGCGGCGCGCTCGGCTGCACGCGCACCGATGGGGGAGGGCTCGACAGATGCTCCGCCCGCGTCGAGGAGGGCGCCGCGCGGGTTGACGGGGGCGGGCTCGACAGGGGACCGCTCGCGGCGGCCGGCTGCCCCGCGAGGCCCGAGAGCGGGCGCGCGGACGGCGGGGGCACCGAGCGAGGCGCGCCCGGCGCGGCGTGCAGGCCCGGGCCCGCCGGCATGCGCGAGGATGCCGGCGCCGTGGAGTGCAGCGGCGGCGGGGACCGGAACGACGGCGGCGCGCTCGACGGAGGCACCGGCGTGAGCGAGCGACCGGTCATGGGCGTCCGCACCGAGGGCGGGGACCCGGAGCGCGAGGAAGGCGGCGGCATGGTGCTCTGGGTCGACGATGGGTCGCCGCGCCGCGGGGCGAACCGCGGATCGGCGCTCGCGCCCTGTTTCTGCGCGGCGCGCGGGTCGGCGCCCGCGGCCGCCCTGGCCCCCACGGTCTCGCTGCGCTGCGTGCCGATCAGCGTGTAACGACCGCTTCCCTCGTCGCGCCGTCCTGCGTCGCGCTGCGCGCTCATCTCACGGGTGTCGCGCAGCGCGCCGTTCAGCATCGCCTCGAGCTCCCGCTCGCTGACCTCCTCGTCGAGCCGCACCAGCGTCGAACGTACGTCCCGGGCGAGCGCGTCGAACTCGGCCGGATCCATCGCGTAGACGCTGTTGGACAGGATGATCGCGAGCGGCCGCCGCTCGGCGGCGATCGTCGCGGCGGTGGCCGCATCGCAGCGGTGCAGGAGCACCCCGCAGCCGGGCGCCACCGTGAGGCACAGGCTGAAGAGCGCCGGCCACGCCGGATCAAGGACCACAAGAATGCTGGGTACATGAAGCGGGGTTGCGGTGATCTGCGCGCGGCGGTCCATGGCAGATCGAGGATAACTGAAACTGCCGGGTAGATCGTAGTTCTCTTTCTCTGAATCGGTCATTTTCGCTCTGCTTGTGCTTGTGCGTGCTGCGATGAGGACAGCGGCGTAGATCTCCTACAGCTTCATTGTCTGTGCGCCGCGCGTTCCTGCCGCGCGTTCCTGCCGCGCGTTCCTGCCGCGCGCAGCGCTTCCCCTCCCGGCTCTCGCGTCCGCCGGGCGCGAGGTCGCGCGCCAGGAAAGGCGCTGCGCGCCGCGCGCCCTCCGCCGGGATGAGCGGCGGAGGGCGCGCGGCGCGGCAACGCCGGTGTCGCGGTGGGCGTCGTGTCCCCGGTGAGCGCCGAGAGATGACGTGGTGCGATGTCCGCGCCGGGCGCGGCCGCCTCCCTCGGCGGCCCGAGGATCACAGCCCGGTGTAGATGGTGGCGAAGGAGGCCGCCTCGCCGCGGAGCAGCAGGTTGAGCCGCGGGTTCGGGACCTTGAAGGTGTGGATTTTTGCGTTCCTCACGTCGAGCACCGCGAAGGCGCCGCCCGGCGTGCTCTCGGCGAGGCCGTTCATGAGCAGGTTCAGCACGACCGAGACGCGCTTGGACGACAGAGGCTCGCCGCGGAAATACATCTTGATCACGTGAGGCGTCCCGTCGATGACGAGCCCGAGCTCCGGATTCACGTTGATCTCGAGATCGCCGAGGCGGTACGTCGACGCGGGCGGCTCGAACCACGTCATCTTCGACGAGGCGAGGAACTTGCGGTATCCGTTCACCACCGACGGGTAAATCCGGCGGCGCCGCTCGTCGTGCTGCGCGGCGAGGAAGCCGTCGAGCACGCTTGTGGGCTTTCCGCTCCTGTGCATGTCGACGATCGCCTCTCGCACCTGCCTGTAAAAGTCCGTGTGGAGCTCGTCCTTCCGCTCCTTGAACTCCCTGACGCCGGTCAGCTTGGGCGTCCCGGCCTTGAGAACGAAGTCGACAAAGTACGTGAGCGAGATCTTTTCCATGAAGTCTCCTCCAAAACGAAGCATTCTGGCGCGCCATTTACACGCGTCGTGCGAGAGACACGCCGTCGCGCCGCGTTCTTGATGTCTACCATGGATAGCCATCTTCGACCCGTCCGGAAAGGGATCGATCGGACGGACATTGTCCCAACCTGTCAGGGGCGGAAGGCAGGGGCATTGCTCGGAAAAATATGTACAATTTCGATGGCTTATGCCGATCGGAAAAGTCGTTCGCGCCCGGCCGCGCCGGGTTCGGGTAGGCTCCGCGGGGCCATGAAAGGAGCGAGGCGCGAGCCGCGATGGTAATCGACAGAATCCAGCTGTTATGCGGTGGTTTTCCTGTGGAGAAACGGAGAGGTCGGGCCGACTCGATGCGTCGACGAGGTCGGACGTGGTCTGTCACATCCGGGCGCTCGACAGCGCTTGACGCTTCCCGCGCGCGGGCGAAAGCGCAGACGAATGGGCGAGCGGGCGAGGGGCAGATGCACGTTGGCCCGGAGAGGAGCGTGAAGAATGAACATCAGGCCTGAGCGCGCGGGCGACGAGGCAGGGATCCGCGCTGTCCACCTCGCGGCGTTCCCCTCGGCGAGCGAGGCCGACCTTGTCGACCGGCTGCGGGACGCGGGGCGCGCGGCGGTCTCGCTGGTCGCGGAGCGCGACGGCGCCGTCGTCGGACATGTCCTGTTCAGCCCGGTGACGATCGCCGGCCCCGGCGCGGTCGACGGAGGGCTCGGCCTCGCGCCGCTCGCGGTCGTGCCGGAGCTCCAGGGCCGCGGCGTGGGCTCCGGGCTGGCGCGAGCGGGCATCGAGGCGTGCAGGGCCGCCGGCTTCGCCTTCGCCGTCGTCCTCGGGTCGCCGGAGTACTACGCCCGATTCGGGTTCAAGAGGGCCAGTCTGTTCGGCCTGGGCAACGAGTACGCGGCGGACGAGGCGTTCATGGCCATGGAGCTCGCCCACGGATCGCTCAACGACGCACGAGGCGTCGTGACCTACAGCCCGGAGTTCAGCGTCTTCAAGGACTGATCTCTCGCCGGGACCAGCCGGGACGCCGGCCCGCCACGGCGCCCGGCGCGGCCTCGACGATCGGGCTTGCATACATACATGCGTGAATGTATATAGGAGGGGTGCGACGGACCAAGGAGGAAGCGGCGGCGACGCGCGAGCAGGTCCTCGACGCGGCGCTGCGCGTTTTCAGCCGCAAGGGATACTCGGCGGCGACGCTGCAGGACGTCGCCGCCGAGGCCGGGCTGACGCGGGGCGCGGTCTACTGGCATTTCAAGGGCAAGGTGGAGCTCTATTCGGCGCTCGTCGGCGAGCGCTTCGCCAGGGCGAACGAGGTCTTCGCCGAGGCGCTGTCCCCCCGGTACTCGCCGCTGGAGTCGATCGAGCGCCTGCTCACGCGATCGCTCGAGTTCCTGGAGGAAGATCCGGAGTACCGCGCGGTCCTCTCGATCTCGCTGTTCAAGACCGAGCTCACGCCCGAGCTCGAGCCGGGGTTCCAGCAGAAGATCGCGAACATGCGCCGCCTCGTCGACGCGGTCGCCGACCTCGTCCGCAAGGGGATCGCGGCCGGCGAGATCGACCGCGCCACCGACCCGAGAGCGGCGGCGCTCGCGGCCGTCAGCCTCGTGAACGGCGCGACAGCGCTGCACCTCATGGACCCGAAGATGCTGGAGTCCAGGGCCGCTGTGCGCCGCATGGTCGCCACGTTCGTCCGCGGCCTCCGGCGCTGAGGCAGCCAGTCTTCCTGCGCGGCCGTCTTCGGCTGTCGTCTTCGTCTGTCAATTTATATGCATTCTTACATACATTCATGAATGTTTGCTGGAGGTGAATCCATGTTTCTCAGGCAGTACTGGTATGTTGCCTGTGCTTCCTCGCAGCTCGGGGCGGCGCCCCGCGCGGTCCGGGTCCTCGATCAGGACCTCGTCGTGTTTCGCGAAGGCGGCGGCCGCCCCCGCGCGCTCGTCGATCGCTGCTGCCACCGCGGCGTCAAGCTGTCGCTCGGGCGCGTGACCGGGGGAGCGCTCGCGTGCGGATATCACGGCTGGAGGTTCGGCGGCAGCGGCGAGTGCGTGCACATCCCGTCGCTGGCGAGGGGCAGGCGCATCCCGGAGAGGTGCGGTGTCCCCGCGTTCCCGTGCGCGGAGCAGGACGGGTATGTGTGGGTCTGGCTCGGCGGCGACGGAGACGGCGCGCCGCCGCCAGCGCCGGCGATCGACGGGTTCGCGGCGCACCGCTGGGACCAGGGCTCGGTGGAGCTCGGGTGCGCGGCGCTCAAAGGGCTGGAGAACAACCTCGACTGGTGTCATCCGGTGTTCGCGCACCCGTGGACGCACGGGCAATTCTACATCGCGCTCTTCCGCGGCCTGCGCGAGCAGCTCCTGGAGATGCGGCCGACGCCGGACGGGATGACGCTGCGAGGGCCGGTCCGCGAGGACGGCGGCGCGCCCGGGCGGCGGTCGCCGCAGACGCTGCTCTCGTTCAAGCTCCCCGACCGCGTCGAGGTCCGTTCGCTGGGCGGGCCGTCGCGGCGGATCGTCCTGCACTTCGTGCCGACCGCGCCCGATCGGTGCCGCATGGAGTGGCTGGTCGCGCGGGCGCTACCGTTCGGGCCGCGCGTACGCTTCCGCCGGGAAGAGCCGGCGATCCTCCGGCAGGACCGGCTCCTGATGGAGAGCGCGGAGCAGGCCTCCGCGGGTCAAGGCGAGCTCCGCGAGCACCACGTCGAGGCGGACGCGCCCACGCTGATGCTGCGCCGTATCGTCGCGTGGGCAGCGCAGGGAGAGTGGGAGAAGAAGCGCGCGAGCCTGCCAGAGCGGCGGGTCATCCGGGTGACTTCCTAGCGGCCGCCCGCTGGGCTGGATCAGGCCGGGGCGGCCGTCCGGTCGGGGGCGATCGCCGAGCGTCGCCACGCGGAGAGCGCGTCGATGCTGTGCTCGCCGAAGCGGGGCACGTAGTCCCGCTCCACGGCGCGCTCGAGGATCTCGCCGTAACGGGCGACAGGCATGAGACCCCAGGCGCGGTCGTCGTCAGACATCGCCGCGCGCCGCGCGCCGCCCGCGGGCATGTAGCTCCTGCGCATCCGCGAGAACATGGCATGGAGCTCCCGCTCGACCAGCTGGCGCACGGCCGGCGCGCACGGCAGCTCGAGCAGGTAGCGGAGCAGCGTCCAGCCGAAGTCGCGGTGCCGCACCTCGTCGCGCAGGATGCGGTCGAGCGCCCGGCGTGCGACAGGGACGGTGCACCCCTCGCGGAGCACCTTGAAGAGCGGGACCGCGACCGTCTCGCCAAGACAGAAGATCTCGACGCCAGCCCGCGCGACCGAAAGCTCGAGCGGCTCGTCGCCGCCGCTCCTGAGGCCGAGGGTCTCGCGGCGGAGCGCCGGCAAGGCGCCGCCGCCCGCGAGGACGTGGACGCGATGGCTGAGGCGCGCGTGCGCGAGCTCGTCCTTGACGATGCGCAGGCCGTCATCGATGAGATCCGGCGACGCGCCCATCTGGATGAGCCAGAGCGTGAGGTGCTGCGTGATCGCCGCCGAGCGGTACTCGGCCTCGATGCGACGGCCCCACTCCGCGCGCACCGCGTCGCTCGCGGGAGGGAGAGGGGCCTGCGGAGCGCGCGGCGCCTGCTCCCCGTTCGCGGCGCCGTCCTGCTCTGCGTGGGCTTCCTCGGCGCGGTCCTGCTCCGCGTCCTCGGCGCCGTCTTGCTCTGCGTCGGGGGCGTCCGTCATGGGGGTCACGCTATGCGGGGGGTCCGGGGGCGGCAAGACGGGAGGCGGAGCGCGCCCGCCGCGGAGGAGCGCACGCCGCCGCGGCAGACGGGAGCGCGCCTGCCGCGGAGGCGCTCACCCCGCAGAGGTCGTCGCCGCGGAGGGCGGCACGCAGACGTTCTTGTACGCTCCGCACGCGGCACAGGTCGCCTCGTCTCCCGACGAGACGCCACAGGGGTTGACGACGACCTCCTGGCAGAGCGTCCCGGCCGGACACGCCTTGTCGGTCTCGCAAGGCAGGCTCGGGAAGCAGCCCACCGCGGCCAGCGCCGGGGGCCCCGGTTCACCGGCGCAGCCTGGCACAAGCCACTGACATGTCGGCCCGAGGCCCGCGCAAGCGTCCGCGGTGGCGGCCTTGAGGCACTCTTCCGGCGGCGGCGGGTTGCAGAAGAGCTCGTGCACCTGCCATCGCCAGGTGTCGCCTTGCAGGACGCACTCCCCGTCGACGGGCAGCGGGCCGCAGCCAGTGGGCATCATGAAGCCGCATGTCCCGATCCCTGCCTCGCACGGATCCCCGTCGGCTGGCAGCTCCTCCGGGCACGCCGGCGCCGGCGGGTTGCAGGAGACCGCGATCGTTGTCACGGACCACGTGCCGTCATCGCCGCAGGTCACGATGGTCGGCTCGGGGCAATCGGGAGGGCCGCCATAGGCGCAGCCCGCCCCGATCTGCCAGCACGCGCTGCCTGTCGCCGGCATCTCGGCGGGGCACTCCGGCGGCGGCGGCGGGTTGCAGGATATCTCGCTCTCCACCTGCCACGCCCCGTCCACGCACTCGTAGCCGATGGGGTTGTCGCAACTGTCGATGTAGTCGCAGGAAAGGTCGTCCGCCTCGCAGCTCGATCCCCTCTCCGGCTCCTCCTCGGGACAGCTGCCGCCCTGCACGGTGGGGTCGCACCCCGGCAGGGCCACGGCGCCCGCGAGCGAGGCCGCCGCGGCGACGGTCACGATGAAGGGAGCCCGGAGCACCTTTCGCTTCTTCTGCATGGTCATGACTTGCAGTGTCCTTTCTGCGGCACAACATGGCGCAAGTCCCGTCCTTGCGCGTCCTGCGGCTGGACTCAGCAAGCGAGGTGCCAGGTCGATCGGCAGGCGGTGACGCGGTGTCAGGTCGATCGGCAGGCGGTGATCGCACGGGTCCGGAGCGAGCGCCCGTGAAGGCGGTAAAATGTCAGCGGTATTGATATTTGCCGCGCACCCGGCACCCCGCCTTCCCGGTCCAGCCCCGGCCACCGCCTACCGGCACGCGCTGATCTGCACGTCGTCGATGTTCCAGCCCGACATGGGCGCGCCCCCGAAGGCGATGACGGCGCTGTAGCCGAACCGCACCCGCAGACTCCGGCTCTTGTAGGGCGTGAGATCGTACGTGACGCGTTTCCACGCGGACTCGACGACATCGTCGTGGGGAGACTCGTAGACGATCCTCCAGCGCGCACCGTCGAAGACCTCGACACGGGCCTTGTTGCGGTACGTCGCGTTCAGCCAGCGCCAGAAGGACAGCGTGACTCGCCCGCGCACGGCCGCGTCGACGGCGGGGCTCGTCAGGTAACGCTGCGGGTGCGGCGCGGTGACGCTCGGGCTGGCGCCGAGGAGCACGCCCGCGACGCCGTTGTCGCCGGTGAGCGTGTGATCGCTCGCCGGGTCGGGGGACCCCGCGCGCTGGTCGCTGGACGCCCGCGCCGGGCCGATCTCCCACCCGGCCGCGAGGCTCCACCTGGCGGCGTTGTCGGCGAAGCCGTCGGCGAAGAGGACCTCTGCGGAGCACGGCGCGCCCGGGCCGTCGTTGCCGAGCGCGCCGCGGAGCGCCGCCGGAGCGCGCGCCGCCCAGTCCACCACCGGAACCACGTCCCGCTCCGCGAGCCACGGCTCGTCCGCCGGGCCGGAGGTGCACCCCGCCGCGGCGAGACAGCACGAGACAGCGGTCCGCACAATCCACCTCTTCATGGTCGCTCCTACGAACGTGCAATGCCTCTGGCGCAGGCACCATTCCGCCGTGGCCGTCGCGCAGCGCCGAGAGCACGTGTTTGTAGGACCGAAACGGGGCGGCGGATAGCCCATGTGAGCGGCGCCCGATGCCGTGAGATCGGCGTCATGCGCCCTCTGACAGGGCCAGTCCTCAGCGGCCTCGCCGAGCTCGAGCGCACGGGGAGGGGACGACGCGGCGCGCACATCCAGGGCCGAGGAGACCCCGGCGCCGGGCCGTCCTCTACCCGCACCCGCACCAGCACCCGCACCCGCGCCAGCCCGGGCGATCGGGCGGTGGACGGATCACCGCGGCCTGGCCGCGGCCTCGGGCGGAGCCGGCGGGATCGGACCGCGCGAGATCGTCTGGCGCGTCGTCACGTCGGAGATCATCAGCGCGAGCAAGAGGCCGAGGAGGAGGGCCGACACGATCATCGGCAGGGCGTTCGCGAAGCGCTGCTCGATGAGGTGCATGAAGAAGAGCAGCACCAGCACCGTCTTCGCGGTGGCGATGAGCAGCGCCGCGACGACGTCGACCCCGCCGAGGTGGGCCAGCGAGAGGAGGTACGAGGCCAGCGTGAGCGCCATCAGGACGAGCCAGACGATCACGTAGGTCCGCGAGGAGAGGTGCTTGACGGTCATGGGAGCAACGTGCCCTTAGCGGTGCATCAGGTAGAGCATCGGCCAGAGGAAGATCCAGATCACGTCGACGAGGTGCCAGTAGAGCCCGCCGAGCTCGACGTGCGTCTCGTTGCCCGCGCCATACCGGCGCCGGAAGCACCCCCACGCGAGCCAGCCGAGGACCACGAGCCCCGCCGTGACGTGGATCGCGTGGAGCCCGGTGGTCACGTAGTACAGCGTGAAGAACACCCGCGCTCCCGCCTGCGGGAGCTCCCCGAAGCGGTAGGCGGCGCCGGGGAAGATCCCCTCGTGGAAGTGCTCGGTGTACTCGATCCCCTTCAGCGTGAGGAAGGCGGCCCCGAGCGCGATGGCGCCGAGCAGGAGGCGCCCGGCCCGCACCGGCCGATCGAGGCGCACGGCGTAGACGCTCAGCGCAACGAGCAGGCTGCTCGTCAGGAGGATCGCCGTGTTCGCCGTGCCGATGGCGGCGTTGTTGTGCGCGATGCCGGCGGCGAACTCGGCGCCGAACATCGCGCGGTAGGCGGCATACAGGCCGAAGAGCCCGCCGAACAGGAGGACCTCGCTGGCGAGGAAGATCCACATGCCGAAGTGCGCGGCGTGGGTCTGCTTCTCGAGATCCTCGAACTGCATGACGAGCCGCGCCGGGGCGAGCGGCTGCGGCTCAACGGGCGGCGGCTGAGATTCGGGCATGGGCCTCCTCGTCGGTCAGGTGGTAGTCGTACGGGCCGCGCTCGATGATCGGAGTCACCGCGAAGTTGTGCTTCGTCGGGATGGGCGCCGTCAGCCACTCGTAGCTCCGGGACCGCCACGGGTTGGCCGGGGCGCGCGCCCCCCAGCGCAGGGCGATGACGAGGTTCACCAGCGTGAGCAGCAGCGCGCCGGAGAGCAGGTAGGCGCCGCCGGTCGAGAGGACGTTCAGCCACTGGTACTCGTCCGGGTAGCTGTAATAACGGCGCGGCATCCCGGCGTTGCCCAGCAGGAACTGCGGGAGGAACGTCAGGATGAAGCCCGCGAACACCCCGAACGACGTGAGCAGCCCCATGGACTCGGAGTACATGCGGCCGAACATCTTGGGGAACCAGTAGTGCGCGGCCGCGAGGAACGCGGTGAGCGTGCCGCCGACCATGATGAAGTGGAAGTGGGCGACGACGAAGTACGTGTCGTGCCAGTGCACGTCGAGCGACTGGGTCGCGACGGCGACGCCCGTCATGCCCCCGAAGACGAAGAGGAAAAGGAACCAGAAGAAGTAGAGCATCGGGGTGTTGAAGTGGATGGCCCCCTTCTGCAGCGTCGCCACCCAGGTGAAGACCTTGATGGCGGAGAAGATCGCGACGAACATCGAGAGCGCGCCGAAGATGCCGGCGTCGAGCTCGCTCATCCCGGCCACGAACATGTGGTGGCCCCACCCGGTGAACCCGATGAACGCGATGCCGAGCGACGAGAGGGCGATCGCCCAGTAGGACGCCGGCTGCCGCTGCGAGAAGGTGCAGACCACCTCGCTGATGACCCCGAGGGCCGGGAGCACCATGATGTAGACGGCAGGGTGGGAGTAGAACCAGAACAGGTGCTGAAACAGCACGGGATCTCCGCCCAGCGCCGGGTCGAAGAGGCCGAAATGGTAGACGTTGTCGAGCCCCACAAGCAGGATCGTGAGGCCGAGGACGGGCGTCGCGAGCAGCATGATGATGCTCGTGCTGTAGATGGCCCACGTGAAGAGCGGCAGCCTGCCCCAGCCGAGCCCGCGCGCGCGCATCGCGTGCGTCGTGGCGATGAAGTTCACCGCCGTCATGATCGACGAGACGCCGAGGATGAAGATGCCGATCACGACCGGCATGACGGCCGCGGGCGTGACCGTGCTGTACGGCGGGTAGAACGTCCATCCGGTGTCCGCGCCTCCGGCGATCGCCGCGCCCAGCGTGACAACGACGCCGATCGCGTACACGTAGAGGCTCGCCAGGTTGAGCCGCGGGAAGGCGAGATCCTTCGCCCCGATCATGATCGGGAGGACGAAGTTCCCGAAGATGTTCGGGATCGACGGGATCATGAAGAGCCACACCATGACCACGCCGTGGAGCGTGAACATGCGGTTGTAGGTCGACGCGTCGATCACGGTGGGCCCGGGGGTCAGGAGCTCTGTCCGGAGGACGAGCGCGAAGGCGCCGCCGAGCAGGAGCATCGGCACGATGATCGCGTAGAACATGAGCCCGATCCGCTTGTGATCGGTCGTGAGCAGCCACGAGCGCACGCCCGCGTCGGCCCGCAGGTAATCGCGCTCGTGCGCGCCGTGCGCTGGCGCTGTCCCCTCGATCTCGTGTGCGATCATGGCGTCACCCCTCCCGGCGCCGGGGCGCCGCCACCGCTGACCCCGCCGTCCCACGGCACCACGGGGCCGTGGGGCACGTCGCGGATCGATTTCATGAGCTCGATCATCGCGGCGATGTCGGGCGGCGTGATCTGCCCCAGATACGACGGCATGACCGGCGGGAACCCGCGGTGCAGCACGGCGAGCGGATCCATGATCGACTCCGTGATGTAGACCTCGTCGGCGACGCGCTCGCCGCCTTCCTCGAGCGGCACGACCGAGCGGTAGAGGCCGGCCCAGGTCGGGCCGACGTGCTGCGTGCCGTCGAGGGTGTGGCACCGGAGGCAGCCGTGGCGGGCGGCGGCGTGCTCGCCGCGGGCCGGCATCGTCGGCTGCGCCGCGGCGAGCTCCTCCTCGGCTCGGGCGGCGGCCGCCTGCGCGAACGCCGGGGTGCTCGCCGCGCCGCCCGCGAGCCAGCGCTCGTAATCGGCCGGGTCGAGCGCGATCACCTGGCCGCGCATCCCCGAATGGCTCGTGCCGCAGTACTCCGTGCAGAGGATCGGGTATGCGCCTGGCTGGCTCGCCTCGAACCAGGCCGTCGTGTACCGGCCCGGGAGGACGTCCTGCTTGATGCGGAACTCGGGCACGAAGAAGCTGTGGATGACGTCGCGCGACGTCATGATGAGCCTGACCGGCCTCCGCACGGGGACGTAGAGCACCGAGATCTCGCTCTCTCCCTCCGGATAGCCGAACTTCCACATCCACTGCTTGCCCGTGACGTAGACGTCGAGCGCGTCGTCCGGCGGCGTGCGCAGGTCGACGAACTGGCGCGTCCCGATGTTCCAGAAGGTGAGGAACAGGAAACCGAGGCCGAAGAGCGCCACCGTCTCCAGGAAGAGCGCCGGCCTGGCGAGCGTCCCGGCGTGAGGACGCGCTGTGTCCTGGAGGCGGCGGCGATAGCGGATGAGGAAATACCCGCCGATCAGCGTGATCAGCAAGGCGCCCCCCATCGTCACGCCGATGACGAAGTAGTGCAGCCCGTCGATCTCGCGGGCGAGCGAGGAGCGCTGCTCGGGCAGGAAGAGCAGCTGTCGCAGGAGCTCGTTCATCGCGCGTCCTCCTGCTTCTGGCGCCGCCACCCGCGCCACCCGAAGAAGGCGAGCAGCGCGACGACCCAGGTCAGGATGCCGGCCGCGCCGAGCCGCAGGAAGCCGGCCACATGAGGGCCGTAGCGGCGGCTCGCGGGGTCGTAGCGGTAACATGTCATGAGGACGCGATCGAGCGTGGTGCCCACCTGCCCGCGGCTGGCCTCGAGCAGCGCGAGCCGGAGATCGAGGGCGGAGAACTCGATGCCATAGAGATAGCGGGAGATGCGGCCGTCCGGCGTGAGCACGAAGACGGCCGCGGGGTGCGCGTACTGGTCCGTCTGCGCGTCGTACGCGGCGCGGAAGCCGAGATCTCCGGCGAGCGCGCGGATCTCGGGCGGCTCGCCGGTGAGGAACGGCCAGACGTCCGCCGCCGGCGGGCCCGCCGTGTCGCGGACGCCCAGGGAAGACAGCGTGGCTCTCCGCTTCCGCGCCGCGGCGTCCGGGGTGTCCCGGGGATCGAAGCTCACCGTGAGCGCGCGGTACTGCTCGCCGAGCCGGTAATCGAGCTTCGCCATGCCGGCGACGAGGCCGCGCAGCACGAGGCCGCAGAGCGTCGGGCAGCGGTAATAGGCGAGGACGAGGAGGACCGGCCGCACGCCGTCGAAGTGCTCGGTGAGCGGCGCGCTCCGGCCAGCCATGTCCGTGAACGGGAGCGACGTGTCGATGGCGCGCCCGGGGCGCTCGTCGATGCCGGCCTCGCGCGCGGCGGGCGGGAGCGCGGGCGGATCCGCGGCGGCCGCGAGCGGCGCGCGCGAGAGCGCGAGCGCGAGCAGCGTCGCGGCGGACAGGGGGCTCGGACGCATCATCGACTCTCCTCCGCGACGAGGCGCATCGCGTCCTCGATCGGGATCTGCACGAGCCCGCGATCCCGGTCGACCCAGCCGAAGCGGCTGAGCTCCTCGCGCTTCCTGCGATTGAGCACCTTGCCGAGGCCCTCCTCGCCGATGGCCTGGCGCTGGAAGATCCGCTGATCCACCCCGGCCACCACGCCGCGCGGCTGGAACCCCTCGCGGGCGCGCTCCAGGCTCCTGCCCGCGGGGCGGAGCTCCGCCTCGCGATCGCGCAGGATCATCCACGACCAGATGGCCAGGATGAGGAAGATCACGTTCACGACGAACGCGACGGTCAGGATGCGCCGCCAGGGGACGAGATCGTCTTCCTGGCGGACGTCGGGACGTCGGTAGTGGGAGGTCATACGCTCTCGTAACGGAGTGCGGCCGGCAGCGCCGGGTCGTTGACGGGGACGAGCGGCTTGCCGCGCTGCCGGAGCGCGGCGAACGCGACGCACGGGCCGACAACGGCGAGGAGCGCCGCGAGATCGAGCCAGTGGTACGGCGAGCGGGCGCCGGAGGCCTCGGGCACGACGAGCCAGTGCATGTCGAGGTAGTGCGCGAGGAGGACCCACGCGGCGACCGCCGACAGCCAGGCTGGCCTCCGCTTGATCCCGTAGTTGAGCAAGATCACGAAGGGGATCACGAAGCGCGCGAGCACAAGGACGAGGGTCGCTGTCCCCCACGGGCCGTGATAGCGGCGCAGGTAGAACTCGACCTCTTCCGGCTTGTCCGCGATCCACATCAGCATGAACTGGAAGAACGCGGCGTAGGCCCAGAAGATGGTGAACGCGAGGAGCAGCCGGCCGAGCGCGTAGTAGTGCGACGCGCGGAGCCCGGGCAGGAGCCCGGCGCGATCCGCGGTGAACGCGAGGGCCGTGAGCAGCGCCATCGCGGCGACGAAGCCGCCGGCGAAGACGTACACGGGGAACATCGTCGAGACCCACGTCGGCGCGAGGGACATGAGCCAGTCGAACGAGGCGAACGAGAGCGCGAGCGCGACGGGCGGCAGGCCGCCGATGCTGAGCGCGCGGAGCCGCCCGCCGCCCGCGAGCGCCGGGCTCGCGTCGCCCCGGAGCGAGCCGCGGCGGAGCAGGGCGCCGAGGGCGAGCCACACGGCGAAGTAGATCCCCGTCCTCACGAGGAAGAACGGGAGGTTCAGGTAGGGCCGCTTGTGGAGCAGGGCCGCTCGGACGTGCTCGTCGTGGACCGACTCGGGGTGGAGCCAGTCGCCATAGAGGGCGTCGAGCCCGAGGAGGAGCGGGAGGAACAGCACGGCGAGGACCGGCAGCGCCGAGACGATCGCCTCCGCGAGGCGGCGGACGGCGACAGGCCACGTCGCGCCCATCGCGTGGCAGATCATGAGAAAGATGAGCGCGCCGACCGCGGTGGTCACGGCGTAGGCGTAGGCCGCGAGGTACGCGTAGAAGACGCGCTCCCGGTCCACGAAGCCGCCGGCGACGAGCAGGAGGGCGCCGAGGAGCGCGAGGCCGAGGGACCGCGAGATGAGCGCGCGGCCCCCGCGGAAGATGGGAATGCGCGGGTTCACGGGAGCTCCTTCCGGGCGCGCTCCTGGAGAGGTTGAGGGAGCGCGTCGAGCGCGGCGGCGCGGCTCCTCCCGAGCGCCTTCACATAGGCCACGATGGCCCAGCGCTCCCGGAGCGGGATCTGCGGCTCGTACGAGCGCATGAGCCCGTAGCCCTCGACGATGGCGTGGTAGATGCGGCCGGGCGGGAACGCCTGCACGCGCGCGTCGACGAGCGACGGCGGGCGCCGCTGCGTCATGTTCCGCGCGACCTCCGACTCGCCGTCTCCGGCGATCCCATGGCAGGCGGCGCAGAAGATCTCGAAGCGCCCCTGGCCGTACCGGATCAGCTCCAGCGTGACCGGGATGGGGATGCGCGCGACGTACGCTCCGCGCGCAACGCCCGTGACACCCCGCGTGAGCCCGGGATCGCCGGTCGCCCGGTCGTTCGGCACCGTGCCCTCGGGCGGGTGGCGCATGACGGCGCCGTCGTGGAAGTGCTCCGCCGGCTCGTAGGGGGCGTAGCGCTTCTGGCGGATCATGCGCTCGAGATCCAGCGTGTTGGCCTCGCCGGGCTCGGCCTCGGTCGGCGTCGCCGGGGCGCACGATATGCAGAGCGCCGCAGAGAGGCAGGAGAGCGTCGCGAGCCGGCCGCGCTTCATGAGCGCTCCCTCCCGGCCCAGGCGACGGTGGTGGCGCCGAGATCGGTGAGATCGCGCTCGGCGATGGGCCTGATGAGCGCCGGGTCGCGGGCGTCGATGCCGACCCAGAACCGATCGATCGAGGCGCGCTCGAACCCCGGGACGTCGAACACCGGATTCCAGAGCTCGGGCAGCCGCGTGAGGGCGAGCAGCACCACGAAGCCCATGAGAGCGGCCGTGAGCACCATCATCTCGAAGGTGATCGGCACGAACGCTGGCGCCGCGTGCTGCGGCCGCCCGCCTACGTTGAGCGGGTAGTCGTACGCGCTGTTGTGCCACTGGACGAGGTAGCCTCCCGCGGCGCCCGCGAGCGCGAAGGGCAGGACGAGCCAGGTGAGCGGCGACCGGCGGAGGCCGAGCGCCGCCTCGGCGCCGTGGACCGGATACGGCGTGAACGCGTCGAGCCGCCGGTACCCGCGGCTCCGGAGCTCCGCGAGCGCCCGGAGCATCGCCTCGGGCGTCTCGAACTCGGCGAGCAGTCCTCTCTTCATCTCAGTGCTCCTCCTTGCCGAGCTCGTGGTTCAGCTCCTTGACCTCGGCCACGGGGATGAACGGGAAGAGGCGCAGGAAGATCAGGAAGAGCAGCAGGAAGAAGCTGATCGTCCCGGCGAACATCGAGATATCGACCCACGTCGGTCGGTAGGCGTGCCACGCCGATGGGATGAACTCGCGCTGCAGCGACATGACGATGATCACGAACCGCTCGGACCACATCCCGACGTTCACGAGGATCGAGATGATCCAGAGCAGGACCATGTTCCTCCGGACCCGCGAGGACCAGAGCAGCTGCGGGATGACCACGTTGCAGACCATCTGCGCCCAGAAGACGGGCGCGTTCGGCCCGCTGGGGCGCGCCACGAAGTACTGATAGATCTCGTACTCCGAGCCGCTGTACCAGGCGGCGAAGAACTCGATGATGTAGGCGTAGATGACGATCCACGCGGTGACGAGCGTCAGCTTGCTCAGGTTGTCGATGTGCCGCTGGGTGACGACGTTCCCGAGGTGGAAGACGCGGCGCGCCGGGATGAGCAGCGTCAGCACCATCGCGAAGCCGGAGAAGATGGCCCCGGCGACGAAGAACGGGGGGAAGATGGTCGCGTGCCAGCCCGGGACGAGCGCCATCGCGAAATCGGTGCTCACGATCGAGTGCACCGAGAGCACGAGCGGCGTCGCGAGCCCGGCGAGCAGCCCGTAGAGGAGCCGGTAGTGGCGATAGTCGCGCGCGGAGCCACGCCAGCCGAGCGACAGGATGCCGTAGGCGATCCGGCGGCGGCGGTCGGGGGCCCGGTCGCGGAGCGCCGCGAAGTCGGGGATGAGCCCGACGTACCAGAAGACGAGCGAGACAGTGAAGTACGTGAAGATGGCCGCGGCGTCCCACGGCAATGCGCTCTTGTACTGGGGCCATGCCCGGAGCGTCGAGGGGTAGGGGACCAGCCAGTAGGCGAACCACGGCCGGCCGAGGTGCAGGAGCGGATAGAGGCCCGCCTGCATGACGGCGAAGAGCGTCATCGCCTCGGCGAACCGGTTGATGCTCGTGCGCCAGCGCTGCTCGAGCAGGAGCAGGATCGCGGAGATGAACGTCCCCGCGTGGCCGATGCCGACCCAGAAAACGAAGTTGATGATCCCGAACGCCCAGCCGACAGGGATGTTGTTGCCCCAGACCCCGATCCCGGTGACGACGGTGTAGGTGACGGAGATCGCGAGCAGGGCGGTCCCGGCCCCGGTGAGGGCGAACGCCGCCCACCACAGCCTGGATCGCGGCTTCCACACGACCGACAGGAGCTCGTCCGACAGCGCCGCGTCGGTGGGCCGACCGAGGAGGAGGGGCTCGGTCACGGCTCGTCGAGCTCCGGGTTCGTGTTGTCGATGCGCGCGAGGTAGATGGTCCTCGGCCGGGTGCCCTGGTCGTGGAGCACCTCGTAGCTCCGCGGCTCGGCCCGCCACGCGACCATCTCCGTCTCCTGATGCTCGAGCGAGCCGAACTGGATCGCCCGCGTCGGACAGGCCTGCTGGCAGGC
Source organism: Sorangium sp. So ce1128 (assembly GCA_051717205.1). Classification (GTDB taxonomy): domain Bacteria; phylum Myxococcota_A; class Polyangia; order Polyangiales; family Polyangiaceae; genus Sorangium. The sequence continues at coordinate 8,613,459 of CP181432.1, read as the reverse complement.
CGTGACGACCTCTCCCGGGCGGATCGCGCGCTGCTCGACGCGCGCCGCGATCTCCGCGCGGCGGATCCGCTGGACGCAGTACGTGCACTTCTCCATGACGCCGCGCTCCCGCACGGTCACGTCGGGGTTGCGCTGGAGCCGCGCGAGCCCGTCGTTGTAGGCGTGGAGCTCGGTATAATCGAACCAGTTGAACCGGCGGACCTTGTAGGGGCAGTTGTTCGAGCAGAACCGCGTCCCGACGCAGCGGTTGTAGGTCATCTCGTTGAGGCCGTCGGGGCTGTGCGTCGTCGCGTTGACGGGACACACGTATTCGCACGGCGCCTTCTCGCAGTGCTGGCACAGCATGGGCTGGTGCACGACGCCCGGGGCGCGCGGGTCGCCGGAGTAGTAGGTGTCGATCCGGAGCCAGTGCATCTCGCGGCTCTTCAGGACCTCCTCTCTCCCCACCACGAGGACGTTGTTCTCGGCCTGACACGCGACCACGCATGAGCTGCACCCGGTGCAGATCGTGAGATCGATGGTCATGGCCCACTGCGCGAGCGGCACCCCGGGGGCATGCACCTCGGGCATCAGGGACGGCTGCGGCCCCTTGAACGCCTCCGTGAAGTCGGGGTGCTCGCGGTAGACGGCGAGGGGAGCCGAGAGCGCGATGGGGCGCCCTTGCAGGCTGAAGTGCCTCTGCGTCAGGGCGAGCGGGTGCTTCTGGTCGGGCCGCTTCTTCACCGACACGCCCGCCGCGAAGAACGGCGCGTCCGCGGTGCGGAGCCGGTACGCGTCGAACCCCACGCCGGCGGCGATCGACTCGGCGCCGCTCCGCCCGTAGCCGAGCTTCAGCGACACAGTCCCGTCGGCGTGCCCCGGCGCGACGAGCACCGGTGTCGAGATCCGTCGCCCCCCGAGCTCGAGATCGACAACGTCCTCGCTCTCGACGCCGAGCGCCCTGGCAGTCTCCGGGCTGAGCAGCGCGGCGTTGTCCCAGGTGAGCTTGGTGATGGGATCGGGCAGCTCGAGCAGCCATGGGTTGTTGGCGAAGCGGCCGTCGTAGACGTTCGCATCGGTCGAGAAGGCGACCTCGATGGCGTCCGCCGGCGCCGGGGCCGCCGCGGCGAGCTGTCCGAGCGCCGCGGCGATGCCGTCGGGCCGCAGCGCGGCATTCTCGCGCGGGGCCGCGGTGCCCTCGACGAGCCCGCGCCGGAGCGCCTCCTCCCAGAACGCGTCGAAATCGGCGCCGCCCTGGCGCGCCCTCCAGGCGTCGCGGAGCAGCTCGCGCGCGCTCCGGCGCGGCTCGCCCGCGAACACAGTGAGCACCTCGGCGGCCGTCCTGCCCTGGAAGAGCGGCTCGATGAGCGGCTGGACCAGCGAGATCGTGCCGTCGTAGGCGCGCGCGTCGCCCCAGGCCTCGAGCTCGTGCGCGGCGGGCACGAACCAGTCGCAGCCGGCCGCTGTCTCGTCGTCGTAGAGCCCGAGGTAGACGCGGCTCCGGACCGCGCGCAAGAGCGCGGAGAGCTCGAGATCTGCCGGCGCCGTGTACGCCACGTTGTTCTCGAGGATCACGAGGGTGTCGACGCCGCCGTGCCGGATCTCGTCGGCGAGCGCGGCGAGGCCTTGCTCCGCGGCGCCGGCCGCGATCAGCGTCCCCGGAGTGGCCCACGCCGCGCGGTCGTTGCGGAGCGCCGCGTTCATGAGGTGCGCGAGCGCGTGGACCGGCGGCGGCTGCCGCTCCCCGGCGACGACGACGCTCGCCGCGGCGCCGCGCGCCAGATCGCGCGCGAGCGCCTGGACGAACGGCCTGTCCTCGGCGCGCACCCGCGCCCGGAGCGCGCCGAGCGCGCCGAGCGTCTCCGCAGGGACGGCCCCGGGGCGCGCGCCCTCCGCGAGGAGCAGCTCCGCCGCGATCGCCGCGGCGATCGCCGGCACCTCGCTCGGGCGCCGGCGCAGGCGGTGATCGGCCATGCTCCCGGTCGGGGTCAGCCCCGGCTCGACCACGTAGAGCCGGCTCATCGTGCCCGTCGGCGAGCCGATGCGCCTGCGCTCCGCGAACTGGCGCGCGTACCGCAAGCTGAACGGCATCGACGCGAGGAAGTCCGCGTCGAGCGAGAGGATGACGTCCGCTGTCCGGAAGTCGTACTGCGCCTGGAGCGGCGCGCCGAAGGCGAGCTCTGCCCCGCGCGCCGCGTGCGGCGACCGGGCGGGCGCGTGGAACGTGAACCGGGCCGCCGGATGGCGCTCCTGGATGCGGCCGATGAGGTCGAGCACGAGCGGCGAGCCGGTGGGCCTGAGGACGAAGCGGAGCCCGGCGCCGCGGTCGTCCCGCGCGCCCGCGAACTGCTCGACGAACGCCTCCCACGCGGCCGGCCCGGCGCCGCGCCGCGCCCCGCGGGCCCGGTGCTGATCGTAGAGGCCGAGCACCGACGCCTGCTCGTAGACGCCTGTCGCGCCGAGGCTCGCCGGGTGCTCCGGGTTGCCCTCGACCTTCGTCGGCCGCCCCTCGTGGTTCTCGACGAGGACGCCGGTGGCGAACCCGTCGAGCTCCAGGCTTGTCGCGTAGTACCGGAGCAACCCCGGGGTCACCTCCGGCGGCGTGCTCACATACGGGACGATCTTGTCCGCGGGCCTCGCGTTGCACCCGGACACGCCGGCGAGCGCCATGCTCGCGCCGAGGAGCTTGAGCCAGCTCCGCCGGCTCACCGCGCCGGGGCTGTCGTCGGCGGCGAGGAGCGCGCCGGGGAGCGCCCGCGCCGCGGCGTCGCGGAGCTCCTGTGTCTCGAGGAGCTCCGCGACGCTGCGCCAGTACGCCTTGCCCGTCTTGCCGTCGAGCGCGGGGCTCCATGGAGTCTGTGTTCGATCAGCCATCATCCCTCTTCAGGTCATCGGTGGATCGGCGCCGCCGCCGGTGCTGCTCTCCCCTGTTCGCCGCGCGCGTCCGCCTCGTGCCCGCTCACCTGTGGCAGGTCGAGCAGTGCACGAGCCGCCGCACACCGAGCTCCTCTGCGATCTGCCGGCCGATCCGCTCCGCGTCGGGGCCGGCGTCCCAGTCCATGTCGGTGATCGCGGAGGGCGGGCGGAGGTGCCGCTCCGGCGCCCTGTGGCAGTCGAGGCACCAGCCCATCGTCATCGGAGACACCTTGTGGACGTCGGGCATCTGGTCCACGCGGCCGTGGCAGGTCACGCAGCCGACGCCCTTGCTCACGTGGATCGCGTGGTTGAAGTAGACGAAGTCGGGGACGTCGGTGACGCGGCTCCAGGGGATCGGCGTGCCCGAGAAATAGCTGGTCCGGACGAGCTCGAGCTTCGGGCTCTGATTCCAGATCTGGCTGTGGCACCCCATGCAGAGCGCCGTCGACGGCATCCCCGCGTTGCCTGCCCGCTCGACCGTGTAATGGCAGAACCGGCAGTCGATGGCGTCGTCCTGCACATGGTGTCTGTGGTCGAACTGCACCGGCTGCTGGACGGGCAGGTTCCTCCCGGTGTTCCAGTCGGAGCGCACGTAGATCATCGGCGCTGCCACGGCCGCCGCGCCGCCGAGGAAGACGGCGGCGATGGCGAGGCGAAAGGCGGTGTTGCTCCAGCGCGGAAAAACGGATGCCATGATCTCGTGTGGCCAGCCGCGCCCACCCTGGGGCAACGCGGCCGTCTCCATCGATGCGGGGATCGGTGGCCTCGTTTCGCGATCGCGCCGCCTCTCGCGCGCCGGGGGGGCTCCGCGCTCGGGTGATCCCGGAGCAGCGCCGTCCGGCGTGCGCCTCTACTGCTCGCGCCCGACTGCGTGCGATCTGCGCGCTCGCCTGCCTGCGATCACGCGATCTTCGCCTTTCTTCGCCTGCCTGGGCGGAGATCTGCGATATCTTCCCGTCATGAGGCCATCGAGCTCGACCGTATCGCCCCTTCTGGTCATCGCTCTTCCCGTGGCGGCCGGGATTGCCCTCTTTGCGTGCTCGCGCCAGGAATCGATATCACCTGTGCCGGCGAGCGCGACGGGCGGGGGCCCCGCGGCCAGCGGTGGGGCGGGCGGCCGCGGCGCCGCCAGCGCGAGCGGCGGCGGGAGCGACGGCAGCGCGAGCGGCGGCGGCGGGAGCGCCGCCAGCGCGAGCAGCGGTGACGGCAGCGGCGGCAGCGGTAGCGGCGAGAGCGGCGGAGGCGGCAGCGGCGGCGCGCCCGCGGCGTGGTTGAGCTGCTCGCCGCCGAGCGAGGACGACGAGGAGGGCCCGCTCAAGCTCACCCCGGTCGTCTCTGGCCTCCAGTTCCCGCTGCTCGTGAAATCCGCGCCGGGCGACCCGGCGCGGCTCTTCATCGTGACGCAGCCAGGCCGGATCCTCGTCCTCGACGAGGGCGCCGCCGAGCCGACGACGTTCCTCGATATCCAGGAGCTCGTCATGTTCACGGGCGGCAACGGCGAGCGCGGCCTCCTCGGGCTCGCCTTCCACCCGGATTACGAGGATAACGGCCGCTTCTTCGTCCACTACTCGGACAAGGCCACGGGCGGCGACACGCGCGTCGTCGAGTTCAAGCGGGGCGAGCGCCCGGACGTGGCCAATCCCACCCCGGTGGCCACGTACCTCGAGCAGGCGCAGCCGCAGCGCAACCACAACGGCGGCTCGCTCGAGTTCAGCCCCGTGGACGGCTTCCTCTATCTCGGGCTGGGCGACGGCGGGAGCGGCAACGATCAGGGCCCCGGCCACTCGGACATCGGCAATGGCCAGGATCTCACGACCCTGCTCGGGAAGGTCCTTCGCTTCGACGTCTCGACGCACCCGTACAGCATCCCGGAAGGCAACATGACCGGCGAGGGCGTCCGGCCCGAGATCTGGGACCATGGTCTGCGGAACCCCTACCGCTTCAGCTTCGACGCGTGCACGGGCGATCTCTACATCGCCGACGTAGGCCAGAAGCTGTGGGAGGAGATCGACATCGAGCCGGCGGGGCAGGGCCGGAAGAACTACGGCTGGCGCCTCATGGAGGGCGCGCACTGCTTCACGCCGGCGGAGGACTGCGATCCCCAGGGCCTCACCACGCTGCCTGCCGCCGAGTACGCCCACGCCGGGCGGGTCATCGAGGATTGCTCGGTGACCGGCGGCTACGTCTACCGGGGCAGCCGGATCCCGTGGCTCCGGGGGAGCTACTTCTACGGCGACTTCTGCAGCGGCAGGGTCTGGACGCTGAGGTACGAGGGCGGGGCGGCGTCCACGCCTGTCGATCGGACAGACGATCTCGGCTCGTTCGGGTTCAGCATCGCGAGCTTCGGGCAGGACGGCGCCGGCGAGGTGTACGTCGCTGACTTCACCGGGACCGTGTACCGCGTCGACCCGGAGTGAGCGCGGGCGGCCGCGGCGCGCGCCGCCGCGCCCTCACATCGACCAGCGGAGCCCGGCGTAGCGCGGGCCGAGGACGAGCTCAGGCGGCGGCGCAGGCGCCGAGGCGGCCTTCTTCTCCGGCCGAACGGGCACCTGGCGGCCGCCGATGATGGCGAGCGGGATGCCGACGCCGGCGAAGACGAGCCCGCCGATGATGAGCGCGTACCCGGCCTCCGCGTCGCTGTTCTCCTCATCGATGTAGTCGATCGATTCGTCGTCGAGCGAGTCGTCGAACGAGCCGGAGCCGCAATCGGAGCCCGAGCACGTCGAGGCGAGCGCCAGGCCCCCGCCGAGGAGCGCGACGGCGCCGATGCTCGTCAGGACGATGCCCGTGACCATCATCCCCTTGCTGCGCCGCCGGGTCAGCGGCCGGGCCGGGGGAGCCGGCGCCCGTCCAGCGACCGGCGCGAGGGCGGCGCCGCCGGTCGGCCGCGCGGCGGCAGCACCCGCGGACGCGGCGGCGCCGCTGGTCGGCGGCGCGGCGCCGGTCGCCGGCGGCGCGGCGGCGCGCGCCGGCGCGCCCGCGGGCAGCGGCGGGATGGCCACCGTCTCCGTGGCGCCCGCCCGGGTGAGGTCGACGGTCCTCGCGAACGGCGCTCTGCCGGCGGCGGAGGCCTCGATCGTGTGCTTCCCGGGATCCACGGGCACCGGCGTGCCCCACTGCGCGCGCCCCACGAGGGCGCCGTCGCGCTTCACCTGGAGGTCGCCCGGGGCGTCGGCCGGCGCCGTGATCGTCAGCCGGATGAGCTTCGGCTCCAGCGCCGTGGCGCGCTGCCGCGCGACCTTCTCCCGCTCCAGCTGGCCGGCGGCCTTCGCCGCGCCGGCCACCTCGAGGAACGTCGACCACGCGCTCGCCGTCCGGCCGAGCTGCTCGTAGCACGCCGCGAGGTTGAACTGCGTGCCGATCCCCGGGTCGAGCCGCTGGCTCTCCTCGAGCTTGGGGCACGCGTCGGCGTACTTGCCCTGAGCCATCAGCTGCCTGGCCGCGTCGAAGAGCGCCTGTGCCGCCGCTGTGTCGGCCCTGGCGTCGCGGCCGCCGCCCACGAGGGCGGCAAGGAACATCGCGAGCGCCAGCAGGCGCCCGAGGTGCTGCATGGGCAGGCTCGTCATGGTGGTGTCCTCACTTGCGATCGTCGAACAGGTTGCCGTTGGCCGGCGGCGCGGGCGGCCCGGCAGGCGGCCGGGCGGCCCGGGGCGGCGGCGCGGGCGCGGCGCCGGTTGCCCGCGGCGCGGCGCTCGCCGGGCGCGCCGGCGCGGGCTTGCCGCTGGCGGGCGCCGCGGAAGCGGCAGCGGAAGTGGAAGCGGCCGGCGCCGCCGCTGCGCCGTCCACCGGCGCGGGCGCCTCGACGGCGCCGGGCGTGACGGCCGGCGTGAGCGCCGCGGAGACGGCTGGCAGCGCCGCGGGCTGCGATAGCGGCGGGACCGCGGACGCGCCGGCGGACGGCTCGGTCGCGGCGTCGCCGACGCGCGCGCGGGCGTTGAGGAAGGCGAAGACCGCGATCGCGGCGACCAGCGACAGGCCGATGCCCGCCAGCGCGACGGCGAGCCCCACGGGCCGCTTCCGCCGCATGACCGTCCCGCTCCACGACGGCGAGGTGCCCACCAGGGTCGGGGCGGTCGTCCCGCTCCCCGACGCGAGCGCCGGCCGCGGTGGCCCCGAGCTCCGCGCGATCCCGCTGATCCGCTCGATGGAGATCCGCGCCCGCCCGGCCGCGAAGGGCGCGAGCGCCTCGGCCAGCTCCCCTATGTCGCGGAACCGCCGCTCCGGCGTCTTCTCCAGGCACCTCAGCACCACCGCCTCGAGCGCCGGCGGGACATCGGCGCGGAACGCGGCGAGCGGGCGGGGGACGCCCTGCATGATCGCCACGCAGAGCTGCGGCATGGTCGCGCCGTCGAACGGCGGCTCGCCGGCGAGCAGCTCGAACAGGATGACGCCGAGCGACCAGATGTCGGTGCGCGCGTCGACGTCGCGGGAGGACTTCAGCTGCTCCGGCGACATGTAGAGCGGCGAGCCCATCACGGCCTTCGTGTCGGTGATCCGCGGGTCGGCGCCGCCGGTCGCCACCTTCGAGATCCCGAAGTCGAGCACCTTCACGCACGGGGAGCCGTCCGCGCGCCGCGTGAGGAACAGGTTCGCCGGCTTGAGGTCGCGGTGGACGATGCTCGCGGCGTGCGCCTCGGCGAGCGCCTCGCAGGCCTGGAGCACGTACTCCACCGCGGCCTGCGGGGGCATCGGCCCGCCCGTGCGGAGCGCGTCGGAGAGGTCGCTGCCCGACAGGTACTCCATCACCATGTACGGCGTGCCCGACTCGAGCGTCCCGACGTCGGTCACGCGCGCCACGTGCTCGCTCTTCACCTTCACCGCGGCGCGCGCCTCGCGCACGAAGCGCTCCGCGAGCGTGCGCGAGTGCGCCGCCGCGGGCAGCAGCAGCTTGATCGCGACCCGCTCCTCGAGCTGGAGGTGCGTCGCCGCCAAGACGACGCCCATCCCGCCGACGCCGATCACCCGCTCGACGCGGTATTTCCCGGCGATCACCTGCCCCTCTCGAGCCAGCCCGTCGGCTTCGTCGTGTGTCGGCGCGGTGCTCGTCATGGCTCGGTCCCTTCGACGCGCCGGGTCGCGGATCGCGTGAACGCGCGATATTCGAGGAAAACCCGGCGCAAAGCCAGCCCACGATAGCCGCCTGACGGACGGCGATCAATCGTGGGGCTGGGCTCTGTCGGAGCGCGCGTGCGCCGGCGCACGCGCGCTCCGACCCGCGCGCGGCCGCCTCCCTGTTCGCGCCCTCCCGCTCCTCGCCTGCGCTCCTTCTGTGCTGCTTTCGTGCTCCTTCCTTCCTTCCTCCCTCCCTCGCGCGGCGCCCGCCGCCTCCTCCGCGCCCGCCTCCCGCCGCCCCGGCCGCTGCTCGGCGCCTCCGGACGCGGCCTGGGCGCTTCCCCCGGGCGTGGATCCGGGACAAACTCGCGCGCGTCATGGAGCACGGTCCCCCCGGCAGCGCGAGCGAGCGGCGCCAGCGGATCCTCGAGGCGACGGAGCGGCTCCTGCGCCGGTATGGGCCCGCGAAGACCACCGTCGCCGACATCGCGCGCGAGGCCGAGATCGCGGTCGGCGCCGTGTACCTCGAGTTCGCCTCGAAGGACGCGATCGTCGAGGAGCTCTCCCAGGGCCAGCACCGCGCCGTCATGGCCGCCATGCGCGCCGCGGCGGCCGCGGACGGCCTGCCCTTCTGCGACCGGCTGCGCGCCGTGTTCGACGCCCGCGCGCGCGCCTTCCTGGAGCTCGCCGGCTCGGGCGCGCACGCGTGCGACCTCGTGCACTGCCAGAGCCGCGCCGTGAAGGCGGCCCACGCCCGCTTCCTCGACGAGGAGCGCGCGCTGCTCCGCGACCTCATCGCGCGCGGCGCCGGCGCGGGCGAGCTCGACGCCGCCGACCCCGAGCTCGCCGCGCGCGCGCTCCTCAGGGCCTACGCGAGCTTCTCTCCCCCGTGGCTGTTCCAGAGCTCCCGCGACGAGGTGGAGGCGATGCTTTCCGCGGTCCACCGGATCGTCCTTTACGGCCTCGCCGGCCGTGGGCCAGCTCGCGCGCCGGGGCGCTGACCCTCGCCGGCGTATCCCCGCTTGCGCGGCCAGCTCGCCTGTCGCAAAGGCCGGGCTGCCCCGCGTCGGACATCCCTCTTCGCCGCCAGCGTTCGACCGGGCCAGCGAGGCTGTTTGACGATCCGCGTTGAGCACCCACACGGCACGATCCAGCTCATCTCGCCTCGACATCGACGCGCTTGATCCTCCGCCGGGGCGCTCGCCGACAGGCCTGTTCGAGCGCGCTATGTCGTCCGATGATCTCCGGCTCACGAGCGCCGGCGCGCCGGGATCTCCGATAATTTCTGTGACAGCGGCCGGTCGCTCGCTTACGATGCGGCTCTTGCCGGCGGACAGTCGGCGCATCGTCAGAACGGAGCAGAGCTTTGCACGCGACTGTGGGCTATCGAAGCGAAGAGGTGTTGCAGACAACAAACGAGCGGTGGAGCATCGTACGTGCTGTGCGCGAGAGCGACGAGCGGCGCGTGCTGCTCAAAGCTCACCTCGACTCACCTCGTCACATGGCTGCTCCGGCCGCGGGCGCGCTCCTCAACGAATTCGAGATCACCCGCTCTCTCGGCGCCTCGCAGGTGCTGAGCCCCACGCTCATGGAGCTCTCCGGTGAGGCGCCGGTCCTCGTCTTCGAGGACCAGGACCTCGTGCCCCTCGACGGGCTCCTGGCGCGCTCTCCGCTCTCGATCGAGCAGTTCCTCGCGCGGGCCGCGAGCATGGCCGACGCGCTCGCCGAGGTGCACAGGAGCGGCGTCATCCACAAGCACATCCAGCCGCAGAGCTTCTTCGTCGACACGGCTACTGGCGCGGTCCGGCTGACCCACTTCATGTTCTCGACGCGGCTCCGGAAGGAGCACCCCCAGGCGCAGAGCACGGTCGAGGAGGGCAGACTGCCTTACATGTCGCCGGAGCAGACGGGCCGGATGAACCGGTCTCTCGACTGGCGCACGGACCTCTACTCGCTCGGGGTCGTCTTCTACGCGATGGTCGCGGGGCGCCTGCCGTTCGACGCCTCCGGGCCGCTCGAGTGGATGCACTCCCACCTCGCCCGCCCCCCCGCGCCGCTCCCGGAGGACTCCGTGCCTCCGGCCGTGTCCGCCATCATCATGAAGCTCCTCGCGAAGGACGCCGAGGAGCGGTACCAGAGCGCAGAGGGCCTGTCGAAGGACCTGGAGAGGTGCCAGGGCGCGCTCCGCGAGACCGGGCGAATCGACCTGTTCCCGCTCGGCGAGCACGACGTCTCCGGCCAGTTCCGCATCCCGCACCGCCTGTACGGGCGCGAGGGGGAGGCGCAGCAGTACCTGTCGATCTTCGAGCGGGTGCTCGGCGGCAGCCGCGAGGCGATCATGATCACGGGTTACTCCGGGATCGGCAAGACGTCGCTCGTGCACGAGATCTACAAGCCGCTCACCCGGGAGCACGGCTGTTTCATCTCGGGCAAGTTCGACCGGCTCCACCGCGGGATCCCCTATTCTGCGGTGATCCAGGCGCTCCGGAGCCTGCTCCAGCAGGTGCTCGCGGAGAGCGCGGAGCGCGTCGAGGAGGCGCGGCGATCGCTGCAGAAGTGCCTCGGGAGGAACGCGTCGTTGCTCCTCGACGTGCTGCCCGAGGTCGAGATCGTCCTCGGCGCCGGGAAGATCCCGCCCGCGCCGACGGAGCTCGGCCCGGCGGAGACCCAGCACCGCCTCATGCTCGCCTTCCGGGGGGTCCTCAAGGCGTTCTGCGGCAGCGAGCGGCCGCTCGTCCTCTTCCTCGACGACCTGCAGTGGGCCGACGCCGGCACGCTCTGGCTCCTCGAGGGGCTCCTCGGCGGCGAGGAGCTCGGGCCCTTCCTCCTCGTCGGGGCGTACCGCGACAACGAGGTGAGCGAGAGCCACCCGCTGCTCATGACGCTGAGGTCCGTGCAGGCGAGCGCCGTGCGGGTGAACACGATCCAGCTCTTCCCGCTCGCGTTCGCGTCGCTGACCCGGCTCGTGGCCGACACCCTGCGGCAGGACCCGTACGCGGTGGAGCCGCTCGCGCGGCTGGTCATGCACAAGACGGAGGGGAACCCGTTCTTCGCGCGGCAGTTCCTCCAGGCGCTCGACGTCGACGGGCTCGTCTACTTCTCCCCGGACGAGCGCCGCTTCCGCTGGGACATCGAGAAGATCGAGGCGCGCGGGTTCACCGAGAACGTCGTCGAGCTGATGAGCGGGCGCGTGCGCACCCTGGAGGCCGCCACGATCGACCTCCTGACGCTGGCCGCGTGCATCGGGAACACCTTCGATCTGGAGACGCTCGCGGTGATCGCCGGCCTCGACAGGGCGGAGATCGCGCGCCGCCTCGCGCCGGCGATCCGCGACGAGTACATCCTCGGCAGCGGGGGCGATCTCGCGAGCGCGCCCGGCGAGGCGGCCGCCTCGAGCCGCTTCCGCTTCCTCCACGACCGCGTGCAGCAGGCGGTCTACGGGCTCATCGACCAGCAGCAGCGCGAGGCGGTCCACCTCCGGATCGGCCGCCGGCTCCTCGCGGGCGCGGCGCCGGACGAGCGCGCCGAGCGCATCTTCGAGATCGTCGAGCAGCTCGATCAGGGCCTCGGCCTCGTGCGCGACGGCGAGGAGCGGCTCGCGATCGCCGAGCTCAACCTGGAGGCCGCCGTCCGGGCGAAGCAGGCGACCGCCTACGCGGCCGCCCGGCGCTACCTCGAGGCGGGCCGCCGCCTGCTCCCGGCCGACGCTTTCGCGTCGCACTATGCGCTCGCCTTCCCCTTGCTCCGGCAGCTGGCCGAGGTGGAGTACCTGCTCGGCGCCATGGACGCCGCCGAGTCGCTCGTCACCGAGGCGCTCGGCTACGCGCGGACGCCGGTCGAGAAGGCCGATCTCCTGAAGCTCCGGATGGTGCAGTACACGATGCGCGGGCGCTTCACCGACACGGTGGAGGCCGGGCGCGAGGCGCTCGCGCTGATCGGCGTCGCGCTGCCTTCCCGCGCGGGCGAGGCGGAGCTCGCGGCGCTCGTCGACGCCGGGGCGGCGCGGGTGAAGCAGCTGCTCGCCGGCCGGCCGCCCGCGTCCCTGATCGACGCGGCGGAGATCGCCGACGAGGGCCAGCGGCTCGCCGTCGGCGTGCTCAACGAGCTGATGGCGCCGCTCTACATGCTCAAGCTCGAGAAGCTGAACTTCTTCGCGTGCTGCAGCATCGTGCGGATCTCGCTCGAGCACGGCCTGACCCCCGAGGCGTCCTACGGCTTCGCCATGTACGGCGGCCTGATCGGCCATTTCCACGGCGACTACCACCAGGGCTACGCGTTCGGGCGGCTGGCCGCCGACATCGGCCTCCGGTTCCGCATGCAGGGCGATTTCTGCCGCGCCTGTTACATCCTCGGCAACAACATCCAGTCGTGGGTGCGGCCGCTCTCGGAGACGGACACGCTGTTCCGGGACGGCTACCGCGCCGGCCTCGACGCGGGCGACCTGCAGTTCGCTGGCTACTTCCTCATCTACCTGCTCCTCAACCCGCTCTTCCGCGGCGCCAGCGCGCGCGGGCTGCTCGACGAGCTGCCCGGCTCGCTCCGCTTCGCGAAGCGGACCAAGCACACGGTCGCCACGCACAGCATCCTCGGCCTCTTGCTCGCGCTCCGGGACCTCACCGGCGACGACGCCGCGGCGGCCGAGGAGGCGCTGACGGAGGAGCAGTTCCTCAAGGAGTGCGAGGCGCACCAGACGCGCTACGCGCTCTGCCACTACCAGATCCTGAAGACGATGTGCCTTTACCTGCACGGCCGCCCCGCGGACGCGCTGCGGGTCGCCGACGAGGCGGAGGAGAACCTCGGCTTCCTCGCCGGGAAGTTCCAGACCGCGGCGCTCAGGTTCTACCGCGCGCTCGCGATCGCCGCGGTCCTGCCCGCGGCGGAGGAGGGGGAGCGGGCGCGGCTGCGGGCCGATCTCGACGCGTGCCGGGCGCGGCTGCGCGGCTGGACTTCGAGCTGCCCGGCGAACTTCTCGCACAAGCACCTGCTCGTCGAGGCCGAGACAGCGCGCCTCGACGGGCGCCTGGACGACGCGGCCAGGTCCTACGAGGAGGCGATCGCGCTCGCGCGCCAGCACGACTTCCCGAACATCGAGGCCATCGCGTGCGAGCTCGCCGGCCGCTTCTGGATGTCGCGCGACAGGACCCGCGTCGCCCTCGACTTCCTCACGGACGCGCTCCAGGCCTACAGCCGCTGGGGCGTCGACCGCAAGATCGCGCGCCTCACCGAGGAGTTCCCGCTGATCCGGCCGGGGCGCGACAGGGCCGCGCCGGGGGTCGTGCGGGTGGACGCCTTCGACGTCGAGACGCTGCTCAAGGCGGCGCGCGTCCTCTCCCAGGAGCTCGTCGTCGAGCGGCTGCTCGGCAGCATGGTGCAGGTGCTCGTCGAGAACGCCGGCGCCGAGCGGGGGACCTTGCTCCTCGTCCGCGGCGACGGGCTCGTGCTCGTCGCCCAGGGCGTGGCGCACCCGCCAGAGTCGAGGGCGCTGCCCTCGATCCCGCTCGAGGACCAGAGCGACGAGGTCTGCGCCTCCGTCGTGCGGCTCGCCGTGCGCACGCGCGAGAGCGTGATCTACGCGGACGCGTCCCGCGATCCCGCCCTGCGCGACGACCCCTACGTGAGCTCCCGCAAGGTGCGGTCGATGCTCTGCGCGCCGCTCCTGCTCAAGGGGCGGGTGCTCGGCGCGATCTACCTGGAGAACAACCTCTTCGAGGGGCTGTTCGGGCCCGAGCGGCTCGAGATCCTCCACCTGCTCGCCGCGCAGGCGGCCGTCTCGTTCAACAACGCGCTCGTCTGCGAGAACCTCGAGCGCATGGTGGAGGAGCGCACGCGTGAGCTCACGAGCACGCAGCAGAAGCTCGTCGACGCGGCGCGCAAGGCGGGGATGGCCGAGGTCGCGGACAGCGCCATGCACAACGTGGGCAACGCGCTGAACAGCGTCATGGTCCTGCGGATGCAGCTCTCCGAGCGGATCGCCGGCTCGCGCGTCCCGCGGCTCGCCCAGGTGGCGCAGCTCCTGCGGGCGAACCAGGGCGAGCTCGCCGCGTTCCTCGCGGAGGACCCGCGCGGCCAGCGGCTGATCGAGTACATTGAGGAGCTCGCCCGGCACCTCGCTTCCGAGCAGGAGAACGCGGCCTCCGAGCTGTCGGAGCTCGGCGAGTGCGTGAGCCGCATCCGCGACATCGTGTCCGATCAGCTCCGCAACGCCGGGATGAAGATCATCGTCGAGCCGGTCACGGTCTCGTCGGTGGTCGAGGACGCCCTGCGCGTCGGGCTGAACCGCGCCGAGCGCGCGCACCACGGCATCGAGGTCCGCTGCGAGCTCTCGGACGAGGCGCGGGTCGAGACGGACCGGCACCGGCTGCTCCAGATCGTCACGAACCTCGTCACCAACGCGCGGCGCGCCGTGTGCCACGCGGTGGGCCCGGACCGCCGCGTCGTCGTCCGGTGCGCGCCGCTCGCGGACGGCGGGTGCTCGGTCGAGGTCGAGGACACCGGCGTGGGCATCGCGTCCGAGCACCTGGCGCGGCTCTTCCAGCAGGGGTTCACCACGTGGCCCGAGGGCACGGGGCTCGGCCTGCACGCGAGCGTGCTCGAGGCCCGCCTGCTCGGCGCGGCGCTCCGCGCGGAGAGCAAGGGCCCGGGCCGGGGGGCGAAGTTCACGCTCGACCTCCCGGCCACCGCGCCCCGGAGCGGGAGGATCGGCGCGGATGCCATCAGCTGAGCAGGATCTGGCCCAGGCGAGCAGCGATATGCCGTGCACGGCAGGCCCGGCCCGCTCAGATCGAGGCACCGGCGCTGGCCGAGGATGGACATGAACAAAGCGAGCGCGCTCCACAAGACGAGGGTCCTTGTCGTCGACGACAACGCCTCAATCCATAATGATTTCCATAGGATCCTGAGGGCGGCTCCCTCCAGGTCCTCGCTCGAGGAGCACGAGGCCGAGCTCTTCGGCGACCTCGACGCGCCGAGGACCCTTCCGGTGGTCGAGCTCGACGTCGAGCTCACGCTGGCGCACCAGGGGGAGGAGGGGGTCGAGCTCGTGCGGCAGGCGCGGGCGCTCGGGGAGCCCTACGCCGTGGCCTTCGTGGACTTCCGGATGCCTCCCGGGATCGACGGGGTGGAGACGATCCAGCGGATGTTCCGCGAGGACCCGGACATCCAGGCCGTGTTCTGCACGGCGTACACCGACCTGTCCTGGAAGGAGATCGCGAACCGGCTCTCGCAGGTGGACCGGTACCTGATCCTGAAGAAGCCGTTCGAGCCGATGGAGGTGCGCCAGATGGCGGCGGCGCTGAGCGCGAAGTGGCGGCACGAGCGGGAGCGCGCGAGGGCGCACGCCGCGCTGCTCGAGCGCGAGGCGCACCTCCGGGCGCTCGTCGACGCGCTGCCGCAGGGGATCTTGCGGGTCGACCGGCACGGGCGGTGCCTGGAGTACCGGCCGCCGCAGGGGAGCGGCGCGGGCGCGGTCCCTTCCTCGCTCGAGGAGCTCGTGCCGGCGGGCGACGCGGCGCGGGTGCTCGATCTGGTGCGGCGCGCGATCGATCAGGCGGTGTCCCAGCGGATGGAGCTCTCCGTGGACGGCGCCGAGGGGCGCCGGCACGTCGACGTGCGCATCACGGCCCTGGGCGGCGATCGTCCCGAGGCGATCGTCTCGCTGTCGGACGTCACCGAGCTCAGGCAGCGCCAGGAGGAGGAGAGCCTGCTGCGCGAGCGGGAGATCGCGCTCACGGCCCAGGTCGAGGCGCTCGGCGCGCTGTCGACGCCGATCGTGCCGATCTCGCGGCGCGCGGTCGTGGTCCCGCTGGTCGGGGAGTTCGACGCGCGCCGCGGCGAGAGCATGCGGTCGGCGCTGCTCGCGGGCATCGTCGCGCGGGGCACCCGCACGGCGATCATCGACGTCACGGGCGTGCCCAGGATGGATGAGCAGATGGCCACCGAGCTCGAGCGGACGGCGGGCGCGGTCCAGCTGCTCGGCGCCGAGCCGGTGCTCACCGGCCTCGGCCCGGAGGCGGCGCAGCAGCTCGTCGCGCTCGGCATCTCGCTGGCGCGCCTCAGGACGTTTCTCACGCTCCAGGAGGGCGTAGCCTTCGCCCTCCGCCGCCGGTAGAGCGGCGGTCACCCGCTTCGGATACGGGCCCATCTCGACGTTTTCGGTGCTCAGCGCACTGGAGTGCGCTTCCGCGCCGAAAACGCCGATCTGGGCCCGTCTCCTGTGCGGGTGACCGCCGCTCTGTGTCGCATGTAGCAGACCCAGCCGACGACCGTTGCGCTGAGAGAGGAGAGAGGAGAAGGAATCTTCTCTCTCTCTGTCTGTCTTCTCTTGGCGTTCTTGGCGTCCTGGTGGTTTGTATCCTTCTCTTCTGATCACCACATCAGAAGAAGCGACGCCCCGATTGCATCACAGGTCGAGCCATCTCCAGGCCAGCCGCACCACGTGCAACTGGCGCGAGGCGTCGCGGCGCCCGGGAGCGCCGCGCAGCTCAGTTGCAGACGCCTTCCACGCACGCGCTGCCGCTCGGGCAATCGCAGTCCACCTCGCAGGAGATGGCCGGCTCGGGCGGGGGCTCGCAGTAACCAGCCTCGCACGACTCGCCCTCCGCGCAATCGCACGACGCCGCGCACGGCGCCTTGCAGGCCCCCTCGACGCACTCGTTGCCGCTCGGGCAGTCGCAGTCCGCCTCGCACGCGGCCGACTCCCCCCCTGCGCCGGCGCTGCTGTCGCCGCCGTCGCCATCATCGTTGCCGTCCGGGCGCCCGATGTCGGGAGCGTCGGGCGCGTCGGGAGCGTCGGGCGCGTCGGGCGCGTCGGGCGCGTTGGGCGCGTCGGGCGCGTCGGGCGCGTCGGGCGCGTCGGGCGCGTCGTCCCAGAAACACTCCTCTTCGTCGTCCCAGTCGCAGTCACGGTCGGTCTCGACGTAGCAACCGAGCATCGTCGTCGAGAAGAGGCACAAAGAAAGGCCGAGGGCCCACTCGAAGGTCGTGCGCATATTCATGTTCATCGCTCCTGATCCGGGAGATGGACTCATGACAGCGGCGCCGCCCATCACCGCGGCGCCCTCTGCCCACCCGATGCTGCGTGCCCGCCGCCCCGCGCCCCGTTCAACCGCTCGCGCGCCTCCGCACGATCCCGACGCTCGCCCCTCCGTCCCCCGGCCGTCCCCCGGCCGTCCGCCCTCCGGCCCGGGGCGGGTTCGACCCCCGCCTGTCGATCTCGTCCGATTTCGCCCCCCGACGTTGAACGATCCCGACCCGCCCGGGCACGAAATGGACGCGCAGCCATGAACGACCTCCTCCATGCCGGGCACGAAGCGGGGTGGCTCACGTCCTCCCTGGTCCTCCGGCGCCGGTCGACGGCAAACGGGCAGCGCCACGGAGCGCTTTCGGATGTAATCATGACGACCCACGAATGGATCGAGACGGGTCAGAGCAGGCCGCGGGCTTTCCGCAGGGACAGCCGGCGGGCGCCGCTCCTCCCCGGCGCGCCGAGGAGAGGAAGGGGCCGATGAGGACCATCGCGCTCCTCATGCCGTTCCTCTTTACCCGCGGCGCGGAGCGCACGCAGGACGCGGAGGAGGCCCTCGTCGAGCGGCTGCGGCAAGGCGACCCCGCGGCGATCGGCGAGGCCTACGACAAGCACTACGAGGCGGTGCGCGGGTTCGCACGGCGCCTCACCGGCGACGACGCGTCCGCCGAGGATCTGACGCACGACGTCTTCGTCAGCCTGCCGCAGGCCGCGCAGCGGTTCCGCGGCGGCTCGTCGCTGAAGACGTTCCTCATCGGCATCGCGGTCAACCACGCCCGCCACCACCTCCGCTCCGCGGCGCGCCGCCGCGCGGCCATGGAGCGGCTCGCCCTGGAGCCGGACGAGGAAAAACCGACGAACCCCGAGCGGGAGGTCGGCCGCGCCGCCCTCGCCAGGGCCCTGAACCGCGCCCTCGACGAGCTGCCGACCGCGCAGCGCGCGACGTTCGTGCTGTGCGAGGTCGAGGAGCGCAGCGCGCGCGAGGTGTCCGAGATCCTGGGCGTGCCCGAGGCGACCGTGCGCACGCGGCTTTTCCACGCCAAACAGAAGCTCCGGACGCTGCTGGAAGAGAGGACCCCATGAAGGACGACGTGCTCCGCGACGCCGCGCGCGCGCTGCGCGACGAGGCCGGCGCCTCGCGCGGCCGTCGCGACGAGACGCGCGCCCGCGTGATGAGGAGCCTGAAGGCGCAGCGCGCCCGCCGGCTCACGACCGTCCGCCTGGTCGTCCCCCTGGCCGCCGTCCTCGTCGGCTCTGCCGCGTGGGCCTCCGCCGCGCGCTGGTTCCCGGACGCGTGGAACGACATCGCATCCCAGCTCGGCCTCACCGCGGCAGATCCGCCCGACGCGCCGCCCGGGCCGCCCACCTCCCGCGCGCTGCCCTCGCCGCGCCGCGCGGCCGAGGCGGACGAGCCCGCGCCGCCGCAGGCCGAGCCCAGCGTCGCGGAGCTCGCGCCGCCCGCGCCGCCGCCGCTCGCGTCCGGCGTCGCGCCGCCCGCTCCGCCGCCGCTCGCGTCCGGCGTCGCGCCGCCCGCGCCGCCCGCGCCGCCCGCGCCGCTCGCGTCGCCTACCGCGCCCTCCGAGAGCGCGCCGGCGCCGCGACGCGCGCCGGTCGTGGCGGTCGCGCCGGCGCCGCAGGCCGCGCGCCCGGCCGTCTCGTCGAGCGCGGCGAGCCCCTCGCCCGCCGCTCGCCCACAGGCGAACGATCCGCAGGCCGTCCAGCGCCCGCCCGCCGGTCCTGACACCGACGCGCTCTACCAGGCGGCGCACCGCGCGCACTTCGTCGAGCGCAACCCGTCCGCCGCGCTCGACGCCTGGAACGCCTACCTCGCCGCCGCGCCTCGCGGCCGCTTCGCCGTGGAGGCGCAGTACAACCGCGCCCTCTGCCTTGTGCGCCTCGGCCGCACGGACGAGGCGCGCCGCGCGCTCGAGCCGTTCGCGCAGGGCGTCCACGGCGGCTACCGGCAGACCGAGTCGCGCTCGCTGCTCGAGGCGATGAGCAGCGCGGACCGGTGAGCGACGGCGCGTGAACGAACGCGCCGCGAGCGGGCACTCCACGGTCGATGAACACACGCCATACCGCTCCTCTCTCCGCTCCTCCGGGCGGTCCGCCGCGCTCCGTCCGGAAGCCCTCCGCGCGCGGCGCAGGCCTCCGCGCGCGCGCCCTCCTGCTGCGCGCCCTCGCTGCCGCGAGCGTTGTCGCCGCGGTCTCCGCGCCCCTCGCGAGCGCGCTCGCTGCCGCGCCGAGCGCCGCCGGGATCGATCTCGTCGTCGACGGCGCCTCGTGGACGCTCGATCCCGAGGCCGTGCGCGCGGCTGTCGGGCGCGAGCTCGGCGGCCCCGTCGCGCTCTCCCCCGCGGCGACCGCCGGCCGCCCCACGCTGGTCCTTCGCGGCGAGCCTGACGGCCGCGTCACGCTGACGTATAGCTCCACGGATGGCCGCCACATCGGGCGCACGATCGACGTCCCCGAGGATCCCGACCGCGCCGCCGAGGCGATCGCCCTGCTCGCGGGCAACCTCGTCCGCGACGAGGCGGCGGAGCTCGCCGCGGCGCTGGGCAAGCGCCCGCCCGAGGAGTCGGCCGCGAGCCCCGCGCCGCCCGCTGCGGGCCAGCCGAAGCCGCCGCGTGAGGCCGCGCGCGCCGCGCAGTCTGCGCGCTCCGCGAAGACTGCGCCCCCGGAGCCTCCTCCGTGCGCGCTCCCCGGCGCGACGACCGTCCTCTTCGGCGGCGACGTCGTCCCCTTCGTCGGCTCCTCGAGCTTCACCGGCACGAACGTCGTCCGCCGTTACTCGCTGAACCTCGTCGGCGGCTACACGGCGGGCGTCACGGGCGTGGAGCTCAGCGCCGGCATCAACATCTCCTCGTCGTTCATGTGCGGCGCGCAGCTCTCCTTCGCCGCCAACCTCGTGCTCGGCCCGGCGCGCGGCGCGCAGCTCACCGGTGGGCTCAACCTCGCCGGGTCGCTCCACGGCGCGCAGGTCGGCCCGCTCAACGTCGTCGCGGGTCCGGTCGACGGCGTGCAGGGCGGGGTGCTGAACATCGCTGGCCCTGTCGACGGCGTGCAGGGCGGCGCGGTGAACATCGCGGCCGGCTCCGTGGCCGGGGCGCAGCTCGGCCTGGTCAACGTCGCCGCGGGCGAGTCGACGGGCGTGCAGGTCAGCCTGCTCAACGCGGCCGTGAGCAAGTCGACGGACGTGCAGATCAGCCTGGCCAACGTCGCCGCCGGCGAGTCGACGGGCACGCAGCTCGGCCTCGTGAACGTGGCCACCGGCAAGGTGGGGGGCGCGCAGATCGGCCTCGTCAACTACGCCGACGAGTCGCCGCTCTCGCTCGGGCTCCTCAACATCGTCCGCAACGGCCGCCTCGACGTGGACGTCTGGGGCCTCGAGTCCGGCATCGTGATGGCCGGCCTCAAGCACGGGAGCGATCACTTCCACAACATCTACGGGATCGGCGTCCGCCTCTTCGGCGACCGCCCCCTCGTGACGTACGCGCTCGGCCTGGGCGGCCGCATCTCCGCCGGCAAGCGCGCCTTCGTCGATCTGGACGTGCTCGGGTACTCGCTCCACGACCCCTCCTCGTCGTTCGAGCCAGCGGCCGTGCTGACGCAGGCGCGCGCGCTCCTCGGCCTCCGGCTCGCCCCGGAGTTCGCGATCTTCGGGGGCCCCAGCTACAACGTCGCGTTCGGCGACACCCCCGAGGACGCGAGGCTGAGCCCGTACGGCAGCATCCCGCTCCGCCTCGGCGATTCGGACGCCCAGCGCGCCTGGCCCGGCGTCGTGCTCGGCGTGGAAGCGCTCTGACTCCAAGCGCCGTGCTCATCGGTAGCGGGTTGACGGACGCATGAACGAATTTACTTTCCGTTCATCGGTTCATGGAGCTCGCCCGAGCGGTCGCTCGAAGCGGTCTACGTGAGCGTCCCATCCGCGCGCCGCGCGCCGCCCTGATCGGCGGAGGCGCGGCGCACCTCACCCACCACCCGTCCACCGATTCCGGCAGGGATGGCGCGAGCCGACCGCTGCCACAGGAGTCCGCATGAGCCAGCTTCGAAGCGGCGCCAGCGCGCCTCGCTCTCCATTTCCCCTGCTCCCTCTCCGCACGGGCGTGCTCTTCCCCGGCACCGTGCTCACCCTCCCGGTGGGCCGCGCCCGCTCGGTGGCGCTGCTCAACGCGGTGCACGTCGGCGACGTGATCGGCGTCATCGCGCAGCGCGATCCGAAGCGCGAGGATCCCCGGCGCGAGGATCTCCACGACATCGGCACGTTCGCGCGGGTCGTCGACGTCACGCGCGTCTCGAACGGCTTCCGCCTGGTGATCGAGGGGCTCGATCGCTTCGCGCTCACCGCCCTTGTCGAGACCGAGCCAACCTGGCGGGCCGAGGGCGCCGTCGCGCCCGAGTTCCTCGGCGACGCCGAGGAGGCGCGCCTGCTCGCCGCCTCGCTGCGCGAGCGCGCCCGCGAGATCGGCCCGCGGACCTCGACCAACCTCGCCGAGATCGCCGCCGCGAGCCGGGCCGAGCCCGGCCTCTTCGCCGACCAGATCGCCGGCGCGCTCGGCCTCCCGACCGAGAAGGAGATGGAGGTGCTCGCCGAGCTGCGCGTGGTGCCGCGGCTCCAGAAGGTCGCGAGCCTGCTCGCGGAGGCGGCCACCCTCGCGGACCTGAAGAAGAAGATCGACAGCGACGTGCGGCGCGAGCTCGGCAAGGGGCAGCGCGAGGCGATCCTCCGCGAGCAGCTCCGGGCCATCCAGAAGGAGCTCGCGGGCGGCGAGCAGGGCGAGGACGAGCTGTCGATCCTGCGCCGCCGGCTCGACGAGGCTGGGCTCCCCGAGGAGGCGCGCGCTGTCGCCGATCGGGAGCTCCGCCGGCTCGAGGCGATCGGCCCGCAGAGCGCGGAGCACAACGTGATCCGCACCTACCTCGAGTGGATCGCCGACCTGCCGTGGAGCGCGCGGGCGACCGTGAAGGACGACCTCGACGCGGTCCAGGCGAAGCTCGACGAGGACCACCGCGGCCTCGACGACGTGAAGCGCCGCATCCTGGAGCACATGGCCGTGCTCAAGCTGACGGGCCAGTCGCGCGCGACGATCCTCTGCCTCGCGGGCCCGCCCGGCGTGGGCAAGACCTCGCTGGGCCAGTCGATCGCCGACGCCACCGGCCGCCCGTTCGTGCGCATCTCGCTCGGCGGCGTGCACGACGAGGCGGAGCTGCGCGGCCACCGGAGGACGTACGTCGGCGCGCTGCCCGGCCGCATCGTGCACGCGCTGAAGAAGGCCAAGGTGAAGAACCCGGTCGTGCTGCTCGACGAGGTCGACAAGCTCGGCGCCGGCTGGCGCGGCTCGCCCGAGGCGGCGCTCCTGGAGGTGCTCGATCCCGAGCAGAACCGGACGTTCGTCGACCACTACATGGAGCTCCCGTTCGATCTGTCGGAGGTCGTCTTCCTCTGCACGGTGAACGATCTCGGCGCGCTCTCCGCGCCGCTCCGGGACCGGCTCGAGATCATCGAGCTGTCCGGCTACACGCCGGACGAGAAGATCGCGATCGCGCGGTCGCACCTCGTCCCGAAGCAGCTCAAGGAGCACGCCATCGAGCCGGCGTCGCTGACGATCACGGACGAGGCGCTCGCCGCCATCGTGCGCGACTACACGCGTGAGGCCGGCGTGCGGCAGCTCGGCCGCGAGATCAAGAAGCTGTGCCGGGCGATCGCGCTGGAGGTCGCCCGCGCCGCGGACGGCAAGGCCCCGCGCGTGGTGGTCGAGGCGCACGATCTCGGGAAGTACCTTGGCAAGGTCCGGTTCTTCAGCGATGTAGCGGAGCGGACGAGCGTGCCTGGGGTCGCGACCGGGCTCGCCTGGACGCCGGTGGGCGGGGACATCCTGTTCATCGAGACCTCGCGGATGCCAGGGAAGGGCAGGGTGGAGATCACGGGCCAGCTCGGCGACGTGATGAAGGAGTCGGCGAGGGCGGCGCTCTCTTATGTGCGCAGCCACGCCGGTGAGCTGGGCGTCGACACGGCGAAGCTCGAGACGGAGGACCTGCACATCCACGTCCCCGCGGGCGGCGTGCCCAAGGACGGTCCGTCGGCGGGCGTGACGATGTTCACGGCGCTCACGTCGCTGCTCTCCGGGCGGCGCGTGCGGTCGGACACGGCGATGACGGGCGAGTGCACGCTGCGCGGGCGGGTGCTGCCGGTCGGCGGGATCAAGTCCAAGGTGCTCGCGGCGCACCGCGCCGGGATCACGCGGATCGTCCTGCCGCAGAAGAACGCGCGCGACGCCGAGGAGATCCCGAAGGAGGTGCGGGCCGAGCTCGAGCTCATCTTCGTCGAGGACATGAGCCAGGTCATCGCGGCCGCGCTGGAGGAGGCGCCGATCGAGGCGGTGGCTCCGGCGGCGGGCGCGGCGGGAGCGGCGGCGGGTGAGCCGGCGGCTGCCGCGTAGCCGCTAGCCGCATAGGGCAGGGGAGGGGGGCGCCGAGCCGCGCGCGCTGTGCCGAGCCGCGCGCGCCGGCGGGGGGCTGTGCGCGGCGGCGCGCGGGTGGGCGCTCGGCCATCCGCCAAGACCGGGGCCGGGGAGCTTGCGCTGAGAACACCGCCCGGCATGTCTCACTTCGGGCCATGCCCTCTGAGACGTCTCGTCGCGCGCCACACAAGGCGCGCCTGAGACGTAAAGCCCCCTGAGAGCTCATGGCACCTCGTTCGGTGCTCGCCGCGCCCACCCGCGCGCCGCCGCGCACAGCCCCCCGCCGGCGCTCACGCTGCCTTGTGGGCGCCGTCCAATGACAGGCGCCGAAGCTGCAGCCGTGG
Organism: Sorangium sp. So ce1128; assembly: GCA_051717205.1. GTDB lineage: Bacteria > Myxococcota_A > Polyangia > Polyangiales > Polyangiaceae > Sorangium. Next base: position 8,589,685 of record CP181432.1, on the reverse strand, counting down.
ACGACGGAGCTGATCGTCATCGAGCGCGAACTCGCCGAGGTTGACGTTGACAACCTGCTTCCGGTCCGCGTCGATGTACCCACCCGTCATCGGATAGACAAGCTCAAGCCTGGCGTGATGGTGGCGATCGCCGCCGCGGAGGCGTGCACGGAGCTCTCGCGGGAACGCGAACAGGGGCTCACGGTGGAAGCGCAGGTCGTCGAGCTGGTGGACCACATCTCGACGATCATAGAGGGGCACTGGGCCGATGTCGCTTACGAAGACGACAGTTACTACGACAGTGTCTGGGTCAAGGGCATCCTGGACGAGCCTCAACCCTCCGAGGATGTGCAGACGCTGGCCAAGGCGCTCCGTCTCGTCCATGGCGCGCTCCGGAGAAAGCTGGTGATCCTTTTCGACGGGTTGGATCGCGTCACCGATGTCGCGCGCGTTGCGTCCGTGCTCGCAGAGGACGTACCCGCGATCGGCCGTGCAGGCATCGGGCTCGTGGTCGTCGGCCACCAGCACCTTCGCTTCGGCCCCCATCGTTTCGTCGAGCAGGAGTTCGAAACGGTGCACCTGCACGGGGCCGCGAGAGTTGACACGCCCGAGGGAGAGACCTTCCTGAAAGAGGTGCTTCGCACCCGCGTCGGCGAGGACGTCCTCCCACCGGAGTCGGCGGACGCCCTCACCCGCTGGTCAGGCGGGCTCATGCGGGATCTGGTGGCGCTCGGTCGAGCAGCCTGCGCCGAAGCTTACGCCGACGGGTCGGACACGATCCGGCCGGATCACATCAACATTGCTGCTGACCGTTTCGGTCGAGATCTGCTCCTGGGTTGTACCAGGGAGATGGCCTCTCGTCTCAAAGAGCTCCTTCCCAGGAAGTCTCTAGCCCCGAAGGTCGCACCGCGCTCCGGCGACCTGCCGGATTTCACTGTCGCGACCGAGCTGGATCAAAAGCTCCTCCTGGAGCGCCTGATCATCGAGGTCCCCGGGACTCCGGTCCGTTACATACTCCACCCGACCATCGTGTCCTTGATTCCGGGGCTGGGTGCCACATGAGCGCGCTCGGGGTGGCAGAGCTCGCCGATCGAACCTTGCTGGAGCCGGGGGGCTGGTCTGTGGTGGTGGTTGAAGAAGCGCGCATCGACGCGACCACGCGGATGCTGGAAGAGGAGTTGACCTTCTGGATCGAGGAAGAGGGGGTTGGAAGCGTTCGCGTCTTCTCGGAGCGCCACGCCGCGCCGGCGCTCCGAGAAGAGCTCGCCTGCATGACGCCTGAGGATGTTGCCTTGTTGCCGCTGTCCGCGGACGTCATCGTGCCCGTGTCCCGCGCTCTGGACTACGAGCGCACGCGGCTTTCGGGGCTCGATCTGAACCCGCCCGGCCACGGGAACAATGACGACGGCCTCCGATCCCACCTGCACCTCAACGCCGATGACGACGGCCTCGCCGTTTCTGCACCCGTGATGAGCCCCTTCGAGATCCTTGACCTCTTCTTGCACGGTCTCCGCAGGGTCGGGCGCGTCCGCCGGAGCCCCGTGGCGGGTCCCGGGCGGTGAGGCGCGGGGGGCGACGAGTGCGTCCGTAGGGCGAAGCGTCACAGCTCCTGCCGAAGGGACCGCCTACGCCGAGACGGCGATCTGCGAGCGGACGCGGCGCTCCCAGATCGGTGGCCCTCGTGCAGGCGCTCGCGGCTCGCGGCGTCGACGCGCTCCCGCCCTCGCGCGGCACGGCGGCGAGCCGCGGGGCGAGGGGGCTGATCCTCGGGTTCGGCGCGCACTCTCACGTCCGCCGCCACCGCGACGGCGCGGCCGCCGCGCGCGCGGATCTCGTCGACCATCTTGGCCGCCGCGCCGGCGTCGCGGAGGTAGCTCACCGCGACGGCGTAGCCCCGGCTCGCGGCGAGCAACGCGGTCGCGGCGCCGATGCCGCGGCTGCCGCCGGTGACGATCATGATCTCGGCCATGACGGCGGAGCATAGCCGACGGGCGTCGCCCATCGCCTCGCCGCCGCGAGGGCGGCCCCGGCCTGACCGGAGCTGCGCGCAGGCGCGCGCACCCGGAGCGGGGGCTCGCGCCGGCGTGGTCATCCGGCAGCGGACGGCACGCCGGCGGGAACCCCGACATGGCAGAATGCGCCGGAGATGGATGGCGTTCGGCGGCACGTGGAGGGACCTTCGCGATGAGCTCTCGGCCGTTTGCTATGGCCCTCTTCCTGGAAGCCGGCGGAGAGGGTGCCGCCTCAGGTTATCCGACGATCGAACGGCACCCAGGGCCGCGGCCGTGATCGACCCGATCGTGCCGGACAGCCGCATCGGCGGTTACGTGATTTCAGGCGTGCTCGGCATGGGCGGCCTCGGGGGCGTGTACCGCGCGCGGCCGATGGCGGGCGGCGGCGAGGTCGCGGTGAAGGTCTTCCATGCGGGGAGCGAAGGCACGGCGGTCGATCGATTCGCCAGAGAGGTAGGGGTGCTCGCGCGCCTGCGGCACGAGTCCATTGTGGCATTGCTGGATCACGGCGTGCTCGACGATGGGCGGCCCTACATGGTCACGGAGCTCGTGGTGGGCGAGCAGCTCGACGCGCTCCAGAGGAGAGAGGCGCTGCTCCTAGAGGATGCCGTCAAGATCATCCGGCGCATCGCCGAAGCGCTCGCGTACGTGCACGCGCAGGGCGTAGTCCACGGAGATCTCAAGCCGAGCAATCTGATGGTGACGCGGGCCGGTCGGCTCGTGCTACTCGACTTCGGGCTCGCGGCGCCGATCGGGACGAGCTCGCTTTCGAGCACCGGCATGATCGCCGGAACGCCAAGGTACATGGCTCCGGAGACCATCCGGGGGGACGCGCGCGGACCGGCGGTCGACGTCTTCGCGCTGGGCGTGGTAGCGTACGAGCTCCTCTGCGGGCGGCCGCCATTTGAAGGCGCCGTGATCTCCAGTGTGCTCGTCAGGATCGTGCGAGACGAGCCGGAGCCACCGTCGAAGTGGAACGCGGCCCTCTCGCGCGAGTTCGACGCAATCGTGCTCGGCGCGCTGCAGAAGGATCCCGCGCGGCGGCCTCTGGCCGACGAGCTCGCCGAGGCACTTCGACGTCTGGCGGCCTCGTATGAAGGGAGCCTGGGCGCGCCTCTGCTGCCTCCTCCCGCGGCGCCCGCCCCGTCCGGCGACGCGGAGCTCGCGATGGCGACGACCATGAATGTCGTACCGCCAGCCGAGCTCCCGGTCGGGGCAGCGCATCTGCTCGAACCGCCGGTCGTGGTCGGCGTCCTCTTGATCACCGCGGGCGAGGAGCGCGACACCTACTACGCGATCGTCCACGACATCACCATCGGCAGGGCTCCAGAGTGCGAGCTCCGGGTTGACTCCCCCTCGGTTTCTCCGTGCCATACCCGCCTGCGTGTCGCGGGGCAAGTGGTGACCGTCGAAGATCTCGGCAGCACCCAGGGCACCTTCGTCAACGGCCAGCGCGTCGGTGAGCCGGTCCGGATCGAGCGCGGCGACGCGCTGCGTGTCGGCGACATCACGCTTTTCTTCGTGCAGCGCCCAGCGGCCGAGGCATCGGAGGTGCGCCGCCGCCTCGCCGCGCTCGAGGAGCGCTGGCAGCGGTTGATCGACGCGGCGGACGCTGGTGGCGCGCGCTTCGTCGGGGAGAGCCGGCGGCTCCTCGACGAGCTCCTCTGCGAGGCGATCGGCTTCCGCGTCGAGCGCGAGGTCCCCCTGCGCCGAGGCGTCATCGGCTTCCTCGTCGAGGCGCCGTTGCTCTGGATCCGCCACACGCGGTTCCCGATCCTCTTCCTGCAGCAGGACGACGATCCGGCGCTCGTCGACCGGCTCGCTGAGTTCCTCCAGGCAGGGCAGCTCCTCGGTTACTTCATCGTCCTCGTCGCTGTGCCGCCGCCCGGTGGGGCGCCCGGCACGCGCACGCTGCGGGACCGCATCAACGGGTCGCCTTACCGATACGACTTCGTCGTGCTCGACCGCCAGCAGCTCGCCTCGCTTGCGATCGCCAACGAGGCGCACCGGTTCGTCGAGATGATCCTCGAGCAGGGCACCGACCCTGGCAGCCTCTCGCCCTACGTCGTCCGTGGGCCGGTGCCCGAGAACATGTTCTTCGGGCGCGAGCGCGAGGTGAAGACGCTCATGCAGGGCATCGGCACGCACAGCTTCGCGGTCGTCGCCGGGCGCCGCATGGGCAAGAGCTCGATCCTGCTGCGCGTGCAGCGCGCGCTCGCGACCGATCCGCGCTACGAGTCGCTCTACCTGAGCTGCGAGGACCGGCCCACATGGGGCGAGTTCCTGGCGATGCTCCGCCGCGAGGGCGACGGTACCGGCGGCGCAGCGGAGGATCCAGCGCTCGTGCGGCCGCACATTGCCGCGCATCGGGAGCGCGTCGGCGGGCGGACGGTCGTGTTCCTCCTCGACGAGATCGACGCGCTGCTCGCGTACGACGCTGCGCGCGAAGGGCGACTGTTCCGTGCCCTGCGCGCTGTCGCGCACGAGGGACTCTGTCGCTTTGTCTTCTCGGGCAGCCGCACGCTCTACCAGAGGCTGCACGATCCCTTCTCGCCGTTCTTCAATTTCTGCGAGGGGCTCTTGCTGCGGCCGCTCGAGGACAAGGCGGTCGAGGCGATCGTCCTCAAGCCGATGCAGCAGCTCGGCTTCGATCTGCAGGATCCGGAGCTCCTCGTCGCCGAGATCATGCGCGTCACCTCCTCCCACCCGAACCTCGTGCAGATCGTCTGCCAGCACCTCGTCGCCGGGAGCCTCGATCGGCGGGTCGCCGCCGCGAAGGTCGAGCGGATCGCGGCGCAGCGCGAGCTCCAGCGCGACTTCATCGAGACCGCCTGGAGCGACACGACGCCGTTCGAGCGGATCGTCAGTCTGCTCTCGGCCGGACCGACGTTCTCGCTCGCGGAGCTGCAGGACGAGGTACGGCGCCGCGGCCTCCCCGACGAGGGGCGTGTGGCAGAGGCGCTGGAGATGCTCGATCTCTACAGCCTCGTCGCGCCCGATGGCGACAAGTACCGCTTCGCGATGGCGGCCTACCCGGCGATGGTGCGGCGATCGCACGACGTCGAGGCGCTCATCGCGAGCCTCGCGCGGAGGGCCCTCGGATGATCTTCCACCTGCACGGCCCGCTCGATCCGGACAGCCCGCTCTTCGTCGGCCGGGAGGAGGAGCTCGTCCGGATCGAGCGCTGGCTGCAGCGCGGCGACGCCGTCGGCGCGGTGCTCGGCGGGCGGCAGAACGGAAAGACGAGCGTTCTGCTGCGGGCGCGCGAGCGCGCGCGGCCGTGGCAGCCGATCGCCTTCGTCGACTTCCAGACCGTCGCCGGCGCCGATCCGGCCGCGTGCGCGCGCTACCTCGCGGAGCAGATCGCTGATCAGCTCGTGGGCACGCTCGCCCCCGCACGCCCGCCCCTGGATGGTGCGGGCGGCTTGCAGGCGTTCCTCCGGGCAGTGGCCAGCGCGGCGAAGGCGCCGCGGATCGGCCTCTTCCTCGACGAGCTTGGCGTGCTGCCGGCAGAGACCCGGCGCTGGCTCGGCTCCACGCTGCGCGCCTCGTTCCACTACCGGCTGGTCTACCGTGAACTCGGCCGCTGGACGTTCGTCCTCGCGGGTGGGATCGAGCTCTGCGACATGGCGGTGCACCGCAACTCGCCGCTCCGCAACGTGCTCGACGAGATCTACCTCGGCGACCTCTCCGAGGCGGCGGTGGCGGCGCTGCTCGAAGCAGCCGCGGCGCCGGGCCTCCCCGCCTCGTGCGCGGCCGAGCTCTGCGCCCTCACGGCGGGGCAGCCGTACCTCACGCAGGCGCTCGCCGAGGAGGCGGTGCGCTCCGGCTCGCTCGCGGCGGGGACGGTGGCGCTGCTGCGCGCCGAGACCCACAACCTCCCGCACGTCTTTCACGCCATCGACCGCGAGGGCCTCGAGCCGGTCTTCCGGCGGATCGTCGCAGAGGAGCCGGTCCCCTTCACGCGCCTCGACGACGACGTCGCGCGGCTCGAACTGATCGGCGTGCTCCGCGAGGAGGCCGGGCTCTGCCGGCCGCGCAACGCGCTCTACGCCGAGGCTGCGCGGCGTCGCTACGGGATCGACGCGGCGCCGCCGGCCCGCGAGCGGCCTGAGCCCGCGGTGCGCGGCGGGGCAGCAGCCGAGCCAACGGCGGACTTCCCGCGCAGCCTGGTCGAGGCCCTCCGCCGCAAGCAGCTGGTCCCCTTCGTGGGGGCGGGCGTCGCGATGGCGGTGCGGCGTGCCTCCGATGGAACCCCCCTCTTCCCGAGCTGGCCAGCGCTGCTCAGGGCAGCCGCGGCGCGCCTGGGGGAGGAGGGGCGCCACAACGACGCGGCGCTCGTGAACGCGCTCCTCTCGCTCGACGCGCCTCGGCTACTCGATGCGGCGCAGGAGGCGAAGCGCGCGCTCGGAGCGACCTGGAACCGCTTCCTCGTCGAGCAGCTCAGCCCGGATGCGAGGGACGTGCAGCCGGCGTCCCTGGAGCTCGCACGGCTCGTGTGGGGGCTGGGGGGCCTGCTCGTCATCACCACGAACTACGACGCCGTCCTGCGCTGGGCGTGCCCCGATCCCGGCAACCTGCGCGAGTGGATCATCGAGACCCCGGCCGGCCTGGTCGAGCTCCTCCAGGGCGCGCTGCAGCGGCCCACGGTATGGCACCTGCACGGTGCCATACACCACGTGGACGACATCATCCTCACGCCCGACGGGTACACGACGCTCTACCCGAAGGGCCCCGCGGTCGAGGTGCGCTACCGGGCCGCGCTAGAGTCGCTGCGCACGCAGATGGCGGGCCGGACGCTGCTCTTCGTCGGCTTCAGCCTCGAAGATCGGGTGTTCGGCGACCAGATCCGCTGGGTCTCTCAGGTCTTCCGGGGCGCGGCCGGTCCGCACTTCGCGCTCGTCCGGCGCGAGGACCGGAAGGCGTTCGAGCAGCGCGCCGCAGACCTGCCGGTCGAGATCATCGAATTCGAGGCGTTCGGCGAGCCCCTGCACGCACGGCTCCGCGCGCTCGCCGCGGCAGCCGCGCCCGTGGGCGGACCGGCTCCTCGCTAAGCAAGCTCGCTAGGTAAGCTGGAGGAGGCCGCGTGGCTGCTGCGGGGTCGGCCGAGCGTGAAAGACGTGGACGCCGTCGAGAACATGATCGGCCTGTGTTGATGACCCGCTGGGGCGCCTCGCCGAATGCCCGGGCCAGGGGTCGCCGCGGAGGAAGAGCGGGCCATTCACGGCGTTCTGTGCTGATGCCGCAAGGTGGACTGGACGGGCGCCGACCCATCATGACTCCGTCGCTTTTCGCGGATGGCCCGTGGAGATCGCCTTGCTGTGCCGCGTCAATTGGACGCTGCTCGACGTCGAGGCGATGCCGCTCCACGTGAACAGGATGCCGCTCCACCAGGAGCCTGGCGCGAGCCTTGGGTCTCGGCGCCCGTCACGGCGACTGCACACCTCGGGATCGGTAGGTCCGAGGGCCGGCGGCGCTGCCGGCGGCCTGCGGCCGCGCGGGGACGGATCCGGAAAGAAAATTACGCCTGGTTCGATCTCGCTTCCCGGGTGTCGATCTGTAGGCTTGTCCGAGGCGCCGCTCTGGGTTGAACTCTCGACAGGATGAATGAACTTAACTTGACGAGACTTGCCGCTCGCGCCGCGCTGACGCTGGCCGTGAGCGTCGCGGCGGTGAGCTGCCAGTTCGTTTCGGGCCTCCATGGGATGCACGTCGACGACTCCGGATGCGGGCCGGCGGGGACTCCGTGCGGCGGGACGTGCGCGAGCGGGAAGGAAACGCCTCTGGGCACCTGCGGCGACGACGGCACGTGCTCCGCCGAGCCGAGGAGCTGCGCGCCCTACGCCTGCGACGCGAGCGGGACGGAGTGCGTCACGAGCTGCTCGACGTCCCGCGACTGCAGCGACGCGGTCTGCGACACGTCCTCCGGAACGTGCCAGGCATGCGAGTGGACCCCTGATGAATCTCTGCCCGCGGTCGTCAAAGAGTGCGCTCCCCAGGGCGGCGGCACGTGCAGCGTATTCGGGATCGACATGGCGAACCAGCCCGTGACGCTCGATGCGTCGGAGCACCCCGTGGTGCTCATTTGCCAAAGTGATCAGTGCAACGGCGCTCTGGTGGCGTGCATGGGACCGTTTCCGTGCGAGGTCGTCTGCAACAACGACAGCTGCGAGGACCTGGATCTGCGGTGCAGCGACACCGGCCGATGCTCGCTCAAGTGCAACGGCTCAGGGTGTTCGGGCAACGTGAAGGTCACATGCAAGGCAAATTCTTGCAGTGTCGATTGCAGAGGCCTCGGTGACGGCCCCACCCATCCCTCCATCCATCGGGAGTGCGGGAGCTCGTGCTCGTGCAGCGAGACGCCGGAATGTGGCGGCGGTGGGGGCGGCGGCGGTGGGACACCCTAGCAAGGAGACGCCCGGGACAGGGTAGAGCCAAGATCACGCGTGTTCCGACAGCTTCCGCGATCAGGGGGAGCGGGAGGCGGCGGGACAGGAGAGGACAGGACCGCCATGCATCGAAGGGGCCGCCTTCTCCACAGCCTGCGGGAGCGCCCCCGTCGCGCTTGTGCGCCACGGGACATTCTGGTTGAATGCTCGGAATTTTTTCGGCAGGGTGTTCCGTCAGGAGGGGGAATATGTCAGCTCGTCGACTCGCTTCGATCGCTTCGGTGGCCCTGGTGCTTGGCGCGAGCGCGCTCGCCGCGGCCGGGGACCCGAGCCCTGCCGCGCCCGCGGAGCCTGCAGCCCGAGCGGCTGGCGCCGCGCCCGCGGAGGCCGCGCAGCCGGCTGCGGCGGAGCCGCCCGGCGACGCAGAGCGGGAGCCGACGGCGGAGGAGATCGCCGCGGCGATGCAGAGGTTCGATGCCGAGCTGAAGCTCCAGAGCGGGAAGGTCACGGTCGGTGACAACCTGGCCGAGCTCGACGTGCCGGAGGCGTTCCGCTTCACGGGCCCGGAAGGCGCCAGGAAGGTGCTCCAGGCCTGGGGCAATCCCCCGGGGTCCGACGCGCTCGGCATGCTGTTCCCGGCCGGCCTGAGCCCGATCGCGGACGACTCGTGGGGTGTCGTGATCAGCTACGTGGAGGAGGGCCACGTCGACGACGACGACGCGAAGGACATCGATTTCGGCGAGCTCCTGGCCGAGATGCAGAAGGATACCAGCGAGAGCAACCTGGAGCGCCAGAAGGCGGGCTTCCCCGCCGTGCGCCTGATCGGCTGGGCCGAGCCACCTCACTACGATCCAGCGTCGAAGAAGCTGTACTGGGCCAAGGCGCTCGAGTTCGACGGCAACAAGGACGGCACGCTCAACTACTCGATCCGCGTGCTCGGGCGCAAAGGCGTGCTCGAGCTGAACGCCGTCTCCGGCATGAAGCAGCTCGCGACCGTGCGGAGCGAGATGCAGAGCGTGCTGAAGTTCGTCGAGTTCAAGCCCGGCAACCGTTACGAGGACTTCAACGAGGACATCGACCAGGTGGCCGTGTACGGCATCGGCGCCCTGGTCGCGGGCAAGGTGGCGGCCAAGGCGGGGCTGTTCAAGGGGCTGCTCGCCCTGCTGCTCGCCAGCAAGAAGCTCGTCGTCGCCGGCCTGGTGGCTGCCGCGGGCGGCGCCAAGGTGTTCTGGGACCGGGTCCGCGGGCGCGCCTGACCAGGCGGTCACCCCCGCCCGGGGTGATGACCCCACCCGTTCGCAGCGGGCCCTGGCGAGCGGGCGCCTGGTGCATCACCGCAGCCCAGAAACACCGGGCCGCCGCGAGCGCGGCGTCGTCGAGGCTGCGCTGAGCCGCCGGCCCGCGAGCGGCCTGGGCCCGCGGTGCGCGGCGGGGCAGCAGCCGAGCCCTCGGCGGACTTCCCGCGCCGCCGCCCGGCATGCCTCACATCGGGCCTCGCCACCTGGGATGTTTCGTCGCACGCCACACAAGGCGCGCCTGAGACGTAAAGCCTCCTGAGAGCTCATGGCTCCTCCTGGCAGTGGGGAGAGAGGCAGAAAGAAGAACACTCTCGACAGATTCCGAATGACGGTCGGCCCGGTCCTTCTGCGGCGTGGCCCAACGCGGGCCCAACCGGCCGTCTCCGGGGGCACCTGCCTCCGCCGTGGCAGCGCCGGCAACGTCGCCCCGCGTCAGCGCCTGGCGGACCGGCGCGGAGGGGAGGCGGCGCACCCAGCCGACGCGACCCGGCTCGCCGCGGCCTTCGAGCTCGGGCGCCGCGCCCACGCCGCGCGCGCTCGGCGAGGCGCGCTCCTCACCGACGCCGCCCGCGTGGCGCGTTACTTCGGCAGGCGCCCACGTCCGGTGGGATCCTCCGCGCTCCTCCGCGACGACACCCGTGCCGGCGAGATCACCGGGCGTGAGCGGGCGGGCCCCCCCGTGGCGCTGTGGCGCTCAGCGAACGCGATAGATGCGGAGCACGGTGATCGTCCGCGCCTCGCGGTCGATCGCGAGCACCGCGTCGTGGAAGCCCGCGCTGAGGAGGTGGTAGGGCGCCTCCCAGGCGAGCTCGCCTTCGCCCGTCTCCGCGAAGCGGACGACCGCCCGGTCGATCATGAAGGCCGAGTGCATCGGCAGGCTGTAGAACGTCGCCAGGGCGGGGAAGTTCCAGACGACGCGGAAGCTCATCCGCCCTGCTCGCGGGCCAGCTCCTCCAGGGCCTGCGGCAGAGCTTCGTGAGCGACGAGGCGCGCTCGGCCCGCTGCGATGTCGGCGAGGTCTTGCTCGAGCTCGGCGCGCTGCTCCGGCGTGAGCCTCTGCACACGCGGCGCGCGGTCGATGGCCGCGAGGATGGGGTCGCTCGGCGAGGCACCGGGGCGGGTGGGCATGGATGCAGCGTGGATCGAAAGGGGGCACGGGAGCAAGGGGGGGCACGTCTGGCACAAAACCAGAGGGCCGCCGTCCCCACCCGGCGGCCGTCCTGCCTGGCACCTGGCTGGCCCGGCCTCGGGTCGAGCCGGCAGGCGCGCCGGTCGGAAGGAGCGACGCGGGCGCGGCGCAGCAGCCTGCGCCCGCGTTCCCGCCCTAGAACAGCTCGCTGACGCGCCGCAGCCAGCTCCCGCTCGAGAAGAGCGCGCGCATGCCCTTCTTGAACCAGCCGTACGACGCCTCGGTGTAGGGGAACCACGTCGGGTCCTTCGACCCGAGCGCGACGCGGTCCGCGTTGATGTGCTTCACGTCGCACATCTGCCGGAGCCCTTCCTCGCCCATCACCCGGCCGAAGCCGCTCTGCTTGATGCCGCCGAACGGCGCGTCGGGGAGGGCGCCGTTCAGGAGCACGTCGTTGACCAGCACGCTGCCGGCCTGCAGGCGCTCGGCGAGCCGACGCGCGTGATCCGTGTCCTCCGAGAAGACGTACGCGTTCAGGCCGAGGTGCGAGTCGTTCGCGAGGCGGATCGCCTCCTCCTCGGTGGCGACCTGCATGAACGGCACGACCGGCCCGAAGATCTCCTCGTTCATCACCGTCATCGCGTGATCGCAGCCGGCGAGGATCGTCGGCTCGAAGAACTGGCCCTGCCCGGGCACTCGCTTGCCGCCCGCCTTCACGCTGGCGCCCTTCTCGACCGCGTCCTTGATGTGCCGCTCGGCCACGTCGATCTGCGGCGGGAAGATGATCGCCCCGACGTCGACGAACTCCCTGCCCGGATCACCCTGGTTCAGCCCCTTCGTGATCTCGACGGTGCGCTCGAGCAGGCGGTCGTGGATCTCGCGGTGCGCGTAGACCCGCTCCACCGCGACGCAGACCTGCCCCGCGTTCGCGAAGCCGCCGAAGACGATCGCCTGCGCCGTGCGCTCGATGTCCGCGTCCGCGCACGCGATGAGCGGCGCCTTGCCGCCGAGCTCCATCACGCACGGGATGAGGCGCTCCCCGCACGCGGCGGCGACCCGCTTGCCCGTGCTGACGCTGCCCGTGAAGACGAGCATCTGGATGCCGCTGTCGATGAGCGCCGCGCCGGTCGGCCCGTAGCCGGTGACGACCTGGAAGAGATCCTCCGGCATGCCCGCGCCGTCCCAGATCTCCTTCTGCTTGAGCGCGATGAGCGGCGTCACCTCGCTCGGCTTGAGCACGGCGGCGTTGCCCGTGATGACCGCCGCGAGCACGTCGCGCAGCGCGAGCTGGAACGGGAAGTTCCACGGCGAGATCACGCCGACAACGCCGCGCGGGGCGTAGTGGACCCAGCTGCGCCGGTGCTTGAAGAGGTGGAGCTTGATCTCGCGCGGCTCGAGCGCCTTCGGCGCGATGTCCGCGAAGTACGTCGCCATGTCGGCCGCGACGAGGACCTCGTGGAGGAGCGCCTCGTGCCGCGGCTTGCCGCACTCGCGCGACAGCAGATCGACGATCTCGTCGGCCCGATCGACGATGGCGTCGCGGAAGCGGAGGATCCGCTGGCTGCGCTCCTCGACGGGCAGCGCGCCCCAGGCCTCCTGCGCGCGCCGCGCCCGGGCGACCGCGGCCCGCACCTCCTCGGCGCTCGTGTTCGGGACCTCCCCAAGGAGCTCCCCGGTCGCAGGCGCGTAGCTGCGGATCGTCTCGCCCCCGTGCCCGTTCACGCCAGGACCGCTGCCGTTGCCCCCGATCGAGCGTTCGCTCACCACCTGACCCATGTTCGATCCCTCCGCTGCCGAGCCCCGCGTCGTGGCCGGACGGCCTCGCGGCTCGCTGCTCGACGCCGGGACCCTACCCCTCCCGCGCAGGTACAGCAAATGAGCATTTGCCCTGTTTCCCGGCAAATGCGCGCGGGATCGGCCCCAGACGTCCGCTGTTGCGCTGCGGACAAATGGTGAGCACATCGCGGCAGCGCCAGGGGGGACCTGCGCTCGCGGCGGCGCCAGGGTGATCTGCGGGGAGGGCTGCGCCGGTACGTCGGGGTGAGCCTGGTTGGCGTCTCGGGCGGACTCTCGGCATGACGTCGGCGGGAGGAGCCGGTATAGGCAGACCCCGACATGTTGGAACAACGAGAAGTCGATCTCATCACGGCCGTCGAGCATCCGGATCCGCACCATGTGCTCGGCCCCCACGAAGAGGAAGACGACCTGGTGGTCCGCGTCTTTCGCCCGGACGCCACCGAGATCACGGTGCTCCCGGGCGACCGGGCGCTCCCGAAGCGGCCGATGAAGCGCGTACACCCCGCGGGTCTCTTCGAGGCGCGCTTCCCCGGCGTTTCCTACCCGAAGGAAGGCCGCTTCAGCTACCAGCTCGACCTGCGCTTTCCGGACGGGAACGCCTCGGTGGAGCTGGACCCGTACGCCGTGTGGCCCACGCTCGGGGACATCGATCTCCACCTCCTCGCGGAGGGGAAGCACTGGGAGCTCTACCGCGTGCTCGGCGCGCATGTGCGCGAGGTGGACGGCGTCTCCGGGACAGCGTTCGCGGTCTGGGCCCCGAACGCGCGGCGCGTGAGCGTCGTCGGCGACTTCAACCACTGGGACGGCCGCCGCCACCCCATGCGCCGGATGGGCGAGGGCTTCTGGGAGCTCTTCATCCCCGGCGTCGGCGAGGGCGCGCTCTACAAGTACGAGATCAAGACTCCGGCGGGGCACATCACGGTGAAGAGCGATCCCGTCGGCCAGGCGATGGAGCTCAGGCCGGCCACCGCGTCGCGGGTCACCACGAGCCGCTACACGTTCCAGGACGGCGAGTGGATGCGGGCGCGCGGCCAGCTCGACTCCCGCAAGAAGCCGATCGCGATCTACGAGGTCCACCCCGGCTCCTGGCGCCGCGTGCAGGGCAACGGGCCCCCGTACGAGCACGGGACGCGCTGGATGACCTACCGCGAGCTCGCCGACCACCTCGTCGATTACGTGGCCGAGCTCGGCTTCACGCACGTGGAGCTCATGCCGGTCATGGAGCACCCGTTCGACGGATCGTGGGGCTACCAGGTGGCGGGCTACTTCGCCCCGACCAGCCGCTACGGCGACCCCGACGACTTCCGCTACTTCGTCGACCGGTGCCACCAGAAGGGGATCGGCGTGATCCTCGACTGGACCCCCGCGCACTTCCCGAAGGACGCGTGGGCGCTCGGCCGGTTCGACGGCACGGCGCTCTACGAGCACCTCGATCCGCGGCTCGGCGAGCACCGCGAGTGGAACACCTACATCTTCAACTACGGCCGGCACGAGGTGCGCAATTTCCTCGTGGCGAATGCCCTCTACTGGCTCGACGAGTTCCACGTCGACGGCCTGCGCGTCGACGCTGTCGCGTCGATGCTCTACCTCGACTACGCCGCGCAGGGCGGGGACTGGGTGCCGAACCGGTACGGCGGCCGCGAGAACATCGAGGCCATCGACTTCATCCGGGAGCTGTCGAACCGGGTGCACGAGCGCTTCCCGGGCGCGATGCTGTGCGCGGAGGAGTCCACCGCGTGGCCGTCAGTGACCCACGCGACGTATGTCGGCGGGCTCGGCTTCGACTTCAAGTGGAACATGGGGTGGATGCACGACACGCTCGACTTCTTCAAGCACGAGCCCATCCACCGCGCCTTCCACTACCACCAGCTCACGTTCGGGCTCATCTACGCCTTCTCCGAGAAGTTCCTGCTGCCGCTGAGCCACGACGAGGTCGTTCACCTCAAGCGAGCGCTGCTCTCGAAGATGCCCGGCGACTACTGGCAGATGCTGGCGAACCTGCGCGCGCTCTACGGCTACATGTGGGCGCACCCGGGCAAGAAGCTGCTCTTCATGGGCGGCGAGATCGGCCAGTTCGCCGAGTGGAGCGAGAAGACGGAGCTCGACTGGGGCCTTTTGTCGGTCCCTGCCCACGCCGGGATGAAGCGGCTGCTCACGGACATCAACGCGCTCTACAAGAAGTACCCGGCGATGTACGAGCTCGACGACGAGCACCACGGCTTCCGGTGGATCGACTGCACCGACACGATGCAGACGGTGATCTCCTTCATCCGCTACGGGGACGGCGCCGGAGACCAGATGTCGCCCTCGGGCGTGCACGTCGTGTTCGTCGGCAACTTCACGCCGGTCCCGCGCCACGAGTACCGCATCGGCGTCCCGCCGGCCGGCGCCTACCTGGAGGTGCTCAACACCGACGCGGCCGAGTACGGCGGCAGCGGCGTGGGCAACATGGGCCGTGTCCAGGTCGAGGACGTCCCCTGCCACGGCTTCCCGCAATCCATCGTGCTGACGCTCCCGCCGCTCGCGGTGCTCTGGCTCGTCCCCGAGCGCAACGCGTAGCCCTGAGGCTCCCCTACAACGCGGCGCGGCCCGAGCGCCGCGCCGCGCCCTCCGCCGGCGGCCCGCGCACGGGCGCGCCGGCTCATCTCACCTTCTCAGACGTGCTCGCTTCTGGAGCGACGAGGCGTCCTCTCCGTTCGGGTCGAAACGCCCATGTCTCGGTCGCTGGGGGATGGCGCGGCCGTGCCCCTGGGTCGAGCCTCGCTCAATTGTTGAACAGAGCACCAGGGCAGGCCACCAGGCTGTTCCAGCGGCCATGTGTCATGTTCGAAACGTACTTGCTTCAAAATAAGAAATTCTTTACTAAGGAAATTCCGCACAGCGGCGGCGGCGCCGTTGCTTGTCGGATCGACTGCGTAGAGGTGGGGGTGAGGCTTGTCAGGCGGCGCCGTTTCTCTTTCTGCGGTTGGGGCACGCGCGATCCGGTCGAGCGGATCGCGGCGGGCGGCCTCCCCTCGGTCGTGCAGACCGTCGTCGCGCCGGCGCGCGAGGCCTCGCGTCCAGGGGACAGTCGTACGGAGTCAACGACGACGAGGGCGAAGAGAGAGCACGAGCACGACGCTGCTCCCACCCGGCGAGCGCGCCGCCGCGCCGTGACATGCGGCTGTTCTGGTACATCTCCTTCGTTTTGCCGGGATCCGTGCTCTTCTTTAACGGTCCGACGTTCGCTTGGATTGGCATGCTTGCATCGAGCAAAGGCGGGGTTCTTGAATGGTGAACAGCAACGACAAGCTCCTCGGTCAGATGAAGGCGACGGCCACCGAAGGGGGCCCATCGCGCTTCCTGTCGCAGCCGCCCCCCGCCTCCTGGACGGTGCCTGAAGGCGCGCGAGGGGGTGAGGTCCGCAGGGTCCTTGTCATCGACGACAACCCCGCCATCCACCGCGACTTCCAGAAGCTCCTCTGTCCGGACGCCGGGGCAGCGTCGGATCTCGACGCGCTCGACGCGGCGATCTTCGGGGCGCCCGCGGCGGCCGCGAGGACCACGTTCCAGGTGGACGGCGCCTGCCAGGGCCAGGAGGGCTTCGACAAGGTCCGGCGGATGCAGCGGAGCGGCCGCCCCTATGCCCTGATGTTCGTGGACATGCGGATGCCGCCGGGCTGGGACGGCATCGAGACGATCGAGCGGATCTGGTGCGAGTGTCCGGACATCGAGGCCGTGATCTGCAGCGCCTACTCGGACTACTCGTGGCACGACGTGATCCGGCGCCTGAAGCGGCCCGAGCTGCGGCTCCTGAGCAAGCCGTTCGAGAGCAAGGACGTGCTCGAGCTCGCCTGGTCGCTCACGTCCCGCTGGCTCAGGCGGAGCGTGAACGTGAAGCGGTGAGGGGACCGCGCCGGGCGGGCGTTGACACGCGAGGCGCGGTGTTTACTCCTTGCAGTGGGTTTCGGCAGGGGTCCTGAGCCACGCGCCCCCGACCTCGACCGGTCCAGCTGGTACAGAGGTGGTGAGCTCCCCTTCTGACGCGGAGCTCCTCTGTCCGCCGGTAACTCCTGATCTGGCGTCCTCTGGCTCAGGGCCCCTCCGAACCTGCTCATGAGGAGCACAAGGAGGAAACCTCGTGAGACGCACGAAGGAGGTAACCATCCGCGTCGCTGCAGAACGGCGTGCTGACCGTGAAGGTCGCGAAGCGGCCCGAGGCGACGCCGCGGCGCATCCCCATCCGGCTGGGGTCGGAGGGGATGAACAAGCAGCTCGGCGGCAAGTCGGTCGAGGCCGAGCCCGAGGCGGCCTCGTGATGTGATCGCGGCCCCGGGGCGCGCGGGCGCCCCGGGCCGCCCCTGCACGGCCTGAGGAGGTCACCATGCGAAGGGTGTCTCGAGGCGAAGGGGGAACCGACGAAGGGGAAAACGACGATGCTGACGCCCTGCACAACCTGGTTTGCAAGAGATCCGTGGGATACGGCAAGCGTGATGTCGCGCGCCTTCGACGCGGCCTGGCGCTGGCCGGCCCAGGCTGCGGTCCCCCGGGCGGACGTGCTGGAGCGCGATGGCGCCTGGGAGATCCTCTGTGACGTGCCGGGCATGGGCCCGGAAGATATCGAGGTGGTCGCCGAGAGCGGCGCGATAGCGATCCGCGGCGCGCGGCGCTGGGACGGCGGGTCGAGCGAGTTCGTGCGCTCGTTCCCGCTCCGCGGCGTCACGCCGTCGTCGGATGTCTCGGCCTCGCTCTCGAACGGCGTGCTCCGCGTGCGGGTTCCCAGGCGAGCCGGCTCGGAGGCGCGCCTCATCCCCGTGCGCGACCACGGCGGCGAGCACGCCGGCGGAGGCGTGCTGAAGCGGATCCGGGAGGGGGTCGCCCGGAGCGGGCGCGCGCTGGCGCGGGTGTTCAAGCCCCACCGCTCGGCCGAGCCCTCGACGACGTGATGCGCAGGGCGCGCCTGCGGCTCGTCCGCCGGCTGCCCGGCATGCCGGTCAGGCGTGCGCGCCCTCGCCGCGAGCGCGGTTCTCGTGGCGCCGCGCCGCCGTGGCGGCGTCCTAGTCCGTCTCCGCGGGCGGCGCCGCCTCGCCCCGCCGCGACCGTCTCGGCAGCCACATGTCCACGGTCGAGACGACCGCCATGGCGCCGAGCGACAGCAGCATGGCCACGCCGGAGATCGGCATCAGCGCCGCGGCGCCGGGCGCGCCCCGGATGAGCCACGGCGCCGCGATGTGCAGCCCGCTCGCGGCGACCGCCGCCACGACGCCCGCGGTGTGCAGCCACGACGGCAGCCGCGCCAGCAGCCAGAGGTGCGCGAGGATCAGCACGTAAACCGGCACCGAGAAGAGGTGGAAGTGCGTCACCTCGAGCAGCTTCCGCTCGGAGATCTGCTCGACAAGGACCCGCGGCGCCTCCTGGGTGGCGGGGAGCTCGAGCTCCGGGCCGAGGTCGAGCGCCGGCCCGTCGGCCGCGGCGGGCGCCTGTGTCGGGGCAGGCGGCGGCGCGATCGCCGGCGCGCCTGCATAGTACCCCGCGGATCCCGCGTCCTGCACCATCGCCCCGTAGAGGCGCCACGACACGAGCAGCCCGATGAGCGACGCGACGGTGAACGCCGAGTACAAGAGCTTCGCGCCCAGCGAGAGCGACCGCAGCCGCCCCGCCGCCGCGGAGAAGTCCCTCACAGCCCGCCGCGCTTCAGCGCCAGCTGGAGGACGAGCGTGTCGCGCTTCACGCCGAGCGCCACGGAGCGGGACGAGATGGACGCGCCCGACACGATGTCGATGTCCTTGCCCGCGGTGATCGGATCGCTCGCCGTCTTGCCCTGGAACTGGGCGCGGAAGCGGTCGCCGCGGACCTCGTCGCCGTACGCCTCGCGGTACTCCAGGATCTCGATCCGCTCCACCGCGCCGGCCGTCGAGAACTTCACGGCGAAGTCGATCGGCTCGTGCATCCCCTTCTCTTCGTCCTTGATCGCATAGCCGTCGGTCTTGCCGTCGGACTCCGCGACGTACACCACCCACTCGCGCTTGATCGGCGCGCCGACCCGCTTGCCGATGTCCTGCGCCTCCACGTCGCTCAGGACGACCTTGCGGTACCCGACCTTCTTCGAGCTCGCGAAGAAGCTCTTCAAGACGGCCGGGACCGTCCAGTACGTCGCGCCGTGGGCAGGGAGCGCCGCGAGCAGGAACGCGAGCGCCCCGGCGGCGGTGAAGTGGGCAGTGCGGAAACAGGAAGAACGCATCAAAGCTCCGACGAAACTGTCACTCATGAAAGTCAAAGTCAACACGGTTCGGGCCGCGGATCCGCGGCTGTCGCGGCGCGCGCCTCAGTCGCGCACCTGCACGTCGAGGTAGCGCTCGGCGTCCAGCACCCACGCCTCCGGGCTGCGGCCGGCCTCGACGTGCGCCACCGCGTCGGCCGCGATCACGGCGCAGTGATCCAGGTTGCAGTGCAGGAAGAGCGCCTGGCGCCCGAAGGGGAGCACGCCGAGCGCGGCGGCGCGGCGCATGGCCGCGCGCCAGTCGCGCAGCCAGCCGCGCCGGTAGAGCGGGTACACGCCCGGCACGAAGCGCTGCCGGGCCTCGATCGGCGCGACGCCGGGCGGGGCGATGCCCGCGCGCACGAGCTGATCGAGCAGCGCCTCCAGCGGCCGGCCTGCGGCGAAGTCGCGCCCGCGGCCCCAGGCGCCCTCGGGGATCTCGACGCAGAGCACCGTCTCGCCCGGGCGGCGGAGATCGGGCGCGTAGTTCTGCAGCTCGGAGACGCGGCCGAACCAGAAGCGCGGGTCGGGGCAGTAGTACGTCTCCGGCGCGCCGAGCCGCGCGCGCGGGTAGGCGAGGTAGACGAGGTAGAGGCCGCGGTGCTCGAGCCGCGCGTCGGGCACGAGGTCCACGAGATCGCCCGCGAACAGGGCGGGCGCCGCGCCGGCGCGCGCGCCCGCCGCGGCGAGGTCGAAGGCGGCCCCGCACTCGGCCCTGACGCCGCACTCGGCGAGCCGCGCCTCGAGGTACGCGATGATCGACGAGATGCCGCCCGGCGGGTAGACGAACCGCGCGAGGTCCGCGGCCGCGCCGCCGCGCGCGCGGGCGATCCCCTTGAAGAGCGCGAGCGGGGTGGTCGTGCTGATCCGCTTCTTCGCCACGGTCTGGGACAGCTCGGACGGCGGGATGCCCCAGACCTTCTCGGCGTACGGACGGTAGAACGACGCGTACGCCGCCGCCCCGACGCGATCGCGCACGAACCGCTCGAAGCCGACGTCCTCGCCCGCGATCGCGCGGTCGCGCTCCCAGCGGGCGAAGGCCGCGCGGCGGCCGCGCTGCGCCGCGAAGCCGAGGCTCATCGCGGCGCCGGCGCGGAGGCCGAGCGCGCGCAGCATCGAGGGCGCGCTCGGAGGGTAGGGGACGTGGCGCCCGCCGAGCACGAGCACCCCGCGCCGCGGGCGCGTGAGGAACGGGGAGCGCGCGTGCACCTCGCGGAAGAGCGGCTGCTCGAGGGCGGCCGGGTGGAGCCGGTGGGACCCGAGATCGCACGGCAGCCCGCGGAACACCTCGGCGCCCGCGAGCCCGCCGGGGCGCGCCGCGCGCTCCAGGAGGCGCACGCGCCGGCCGGCCCGCGCGAGCAGCAGGGCGGCGTACAGGCCGGAGATGCCGGCGCCGACGACGAGGCGCTCGGGCCCCGCTTCGTCTGGGCGGAGTGACACGGTGGGCCCTCGATCCGCGCGCTCAGTACATGAACCCGAGCCCGAGGTTGAGCTGCGTCTGGTCAAAGCCGAGCGTGCGATCGCGCAGCTGGTAGTCGGCCTTCACGACGACGCCCTGGGTCGGGCGGTACGAGGCGCCGAACGTGAGCTCGCGGACGCCGTACGACGCGTTCGCCGTGTATCCCTCGGGCACCGCGGACTGCGTGTCGTACGCTTCGAGGCGCGCGAAAGGCAGGAGCTCGTGGCCGACGCTGAGCGGGCGGAGCACGTCGAAGGCAGCCTCGACGTAGCCGCCGCGGATCCGGGTGCCGACGGGGCTCGTGGGGTCGATGAAGTTGGGCGCGCCGCTCTCGTTGAACGAGACCATGAGGGCGCGCGCCTCGGGGAGGTGCCACTCGGCGAAGAGGACCCGCGCCTCGAGGCCGCTCCTGCGCCAGCGCGCGTCGAGCGACCAGCCGATCACCGGGATCGTGAGGTCCACCGGGGTGCCGTCGCGGAGGAAGAATTCGCCGTCGCCGTTCGGGCCCGCGTCGCTCGCGTACACCGAGGCGCCGGCGATGACGCCGAGCAGCGGCTCCGCCTCGACGCGCGCGACGAAAGCCCACGCGTTGGCGCGGGCGAGCCCGCCGTTCTGGCGCCCGCCGGCGAGGCCTCCCGCGCGGAAGCCGAGCGGATCGAGGCCGGTCATCGCGTAGGCCTCGAAGCGCAGCCAGTCGAGCGGCTGGCCGAAGGCGCCGATCGCGATCTCGCGCCACGTTGAGGGGATGACGACGGTCTCCACCTTCGGCCGGACGACGCCGTGGAACACCGGCGGCTCGTGCCACTGGTTGATGATCCCCATCGGGACGAGCACGAGGCCCGCGCGCAGGCCGAGCGCGCGGCCCGAGATGTTCCACTCGAGGTAGGCCTGCTCGAGCTCCGCGGCGCCGGGGCAGCTCGCGCAGGAGAGCGAGTGCTCCACCTCGAGCTCGACGTAGGAGCGGATGTCGCTCGTGAACTCGTGCGCCACGAAGAGCACGAGCCGGGGGATGTCGGCGACCCACGCGCGCTCGCCCTCGCGGCCCGTGGTGGTGCCGCGGACCTGCACCTCGCCGTAGCCGCCGATGGAGGTGTTGCTGGCGCTCGCCCCGGCGCTCCGGAAGCGCTGCTCGGTCAGGCCGCGCGCGAGCTCATGCTCCGGGGCCTCGCCGGCGCCCAGGCTGACGGCGGGCTCCTGCGCCTCGCGCGGCGGTCCGGCGTGCTCGGGGGGGAGATCGAGGACCGGGCCATCGGACGCGGGCGGAGGGGCCGCCGTGGGCTGCGCGGACGCCGCTGGCGGGGGCGGCACCGCGGGCTGAGGAGCTGCCGCGGGCTGCGGCGCCGCCGCGGGCTGCGGCGCCGCCGCGGGCTGCGGCGCCGTGGCTGGCGGCGGCGGCGCCCCGGGCTGAGGGGCCGCCGCGGGCTGCGGTGCCGCCGCTGGCGGAGGCGGCACCGCGGGCTGCGCGGCCGCTGGCGTCGCGGCGGCGAGGGACAGCAGCAGCGACGCGCTGAGGGCGGCGCCCGCAGAGCGAGGCCACGGGGACGAGATCGCTTTCATCGAGGGGGACCGACCGCCCGGCGAGGCGCTCGGCAGGGCGGGAGTCTTCGCGCCCTTGAAAACAGAGGTCAACATCGTTTTCAGCGAGAGGACGCGCCGCCCGGCGACCTCGACCGCGCTCGCCCGGCCGGCGGCGCAGCGGGCACCGCTTCGAGCAGGGCGAGGTCGCTCCAGAGCGCGTCGACGTAGCGGGAGCGAGGGCGCGCGAAGCGGATCGAGATCGCGTAGCCCCGGCCGGCGAGCGCGTCGCGCGCCTCCCGCGAGAGCGCCTCGCTGGTGATGAGCGCGCCGCCGGGGCCGGCCTGCTCGACGGCGCGGACGAGGCCATCGTCGCTGCGGACGCGCACCGGCCGGCGGCCCGGCGCGCCCTCCTGGATCATCCGGTCGAGGTCGCGCGTGAGCACCGGGCGCTGCTCGGCGCCTTCATCGCGGAGGAAGCCCACGATCGCGGCCGCCGGTGAGGGCGCCCGGTGCTGGCGCGCGAGGGAGAGCGCGTCGGCGAGCCACTCTGCCGCGAGCGCCGCGACAAGGACGGCGGGCGCCGCGGCCCGGAGCGCGCGCAGGCGCGGCGCGCGCGCGGCCGCAGCCGGGATCGCAGGCGAGAGCGACGCGGCGCCGGCGGCGAGGGCGACGACGAGGAGCGGGACGAGCGGGAGCCAGTGCCGCGGCTTGTAGGCGATGTTCTGTCCGAGGAGCGCCCAGAGGAAATAAGCGAGCGCGGAGGCCCAGAGCTCGGGCTGCTCGCGCGCGGCGCGCGCCGCGCGCTGGAGGGGCACGACGAGGAGCGCCGCGGCGCCGAGGAGCGCGATCAAGAGCGGCGCGCCGAGCCACCGCGCCGCCGGCGCGTCCGGCCAGGCCCCCCCGAGGCCGTTGGCCCAGAGGCCCCAGACGACGCCGCGGAGGCGATCGAGCGGCGACGAGACGGTGATCGCCGTCCCTCCCCAGCGGGTGAAGTGCCCGAGCCCCTGGACCCACGTGGTCCCGACGAGATCGCGCGGCGTCGCGATCAGCACGAGCGGCACGAGCCACGCGAGCACGCCGGTCGCGAGATCGCGGACGCGCGCGAGCCACGCGAGGCGGCCGCCCTCGCTGCGGGCGATGACAGCGAGGCAGGCGAGCGCGAACGGGAAGTACGAGAGCCGGACGCCGAGCCCGACGCCGAGCAGCACGAGCGCGCACGTGCGCGAGCGCGCGACGCGCGCGTCGGGCGACGCCGCTCCGGGCGGCGCAGGGAAGATGGCTCCTGCCGCGTGGCGGAGGCGCCGAGCGCGCGCGCAGAGCCAGAGCGCCGCGGTCGTCCCGGCGGTGCCGGCCATGTCGCTGAGGAGCTTCTCGGAAGACAGCCAGAGGAACGGCGACGCGAGCGCGAGGACCCCGGCGAACACCGCGGCGCGCCGCCCGGCGACGGCGTGCGCGAGCAGGGCGGTGAAGGCGACGGTGGCCGCGCCCGACGCGGCGCTGACGAGGGCGAGCGCCGCGCGCGGCCCCGCGCCGAGCAGCGCGAGCGCCTTCGCTGCGGCGATGAACACGGGGTAGTAGGGCGCGTGCGGCCGGAGCGCGCCCACGTCGAAGCGCTCGACGCCGAGCGCGAACCGGAGCGCGTCGATGTCCTCGTCGTGGTCGATGCGGAAGAGCAGACGGGAGGCGAGCGCGACGGCGGCCAGCGCGGCGAGCGCGACGACATCGCGCCGCTCCTCCCTCACGATCCCGAGCCGGATCCCGATCCGGGCGCGTGCGTCGGCGCGCCGCAGTCCGGCTGATCCGCGCCGGCCGCCCCGGCGTCGACGACCGAGCCCGTGCCCGAGCCCGAGCCGGGCAGCGGCGCTGCGGGCGTGTCGCACTGATCGAACAGCTCCTCGCCCGCGTAGTCGAGGCACGCGGTCGCGAGCGACACGAACACGAACGTGACGCCCGCCACCACGAAGGCGGTGCGGAGCGATGCCCAGGAGCCCAAGCCGGCCACGCAAGCACCGTGCCGCTGACGCAAATGACTGTCAAGCGCGCGTGTTGCGCGCGCTGCGCCGGCGTCGAGGCGCCCGGCGTCGCGCGTTTTTTGCTTTTGTCGGGGCGCCGCGCGTAGGGTCGCGCGCATGGAGTGGCTCGAGTCGATGCACCGCGTCCGCGCGCTCAAGCTGGAGCTCGCGCGGATGGATCCGCGGCGGGGGATGCCGATCGCGCCGCCCGCGGGAGCGCCCGAGGCGGCGATCGCCGGCGTCGAGCGTCGCCTCGGGATGCCGCTGCCGCCGAGCTACCGGGAGCTGCTCTCGCGGCATGACGGCTGGCCGCAGCTGTTCGAGGGCGCGAGCCTGCTCGGGGTGCGCGCGCTCGCGCGCGGCTCGTACATGGACGTCGGGCGGATGGTGCTCGAGCACTGCGAGGGTGAGGGGGCGCGCGGCGCTGGCGAGCGCGATCTCGCGCCGGCGACGGTGCGCGGCCGCCACGGCGCGCGGAGCGCGCTCGTCCCGTTCGGCATCGACGCGGCCGCCGAGACGGTCTTCGCCTGGGATCCGGAGGCGAGGGGGCCTGGCGGCGAGCTCGAGGTCATCCTCTGGACGAACGACATCGGGCTGCGCCTCTCCGGTTTCCCCGAGCTCCTCGACATGGTGAAGGACATGCTCGCCGCGGAGCTCGACGACCGGCGCCAGCGCGCCGCCGCGCAGCTCGATCTGACGCCGCGCCAGCGCGCCGCGGTCGCGCCGAGGAGCCGCCCGCGCGCGGTGGCGGTGCCGCTCACGCCTGCGCCTCGCGCGTTCGCGAGGAGCGCGCTCACAGGCTGAGCAGGCGCCATCTCCCGGGCCTGGCCGCGGCGCTGCCCGCGCGAGCCCGCGCCCAGGAGAGCTTCCGGCGGGCTTGGAACGCGCTCGTAACAAAGCACACGGCCGCGCGCGTCGCGCGCGCGGCCCCGGGGAACGAGCCGGTTGTTTCCGCGCATGGCGTGGGACGTGATGTACTAGGCGGAGCATGACGGAAGCCCACCAGCAGCAGCGCTACCGGGTCGTCGAGCGGCTCGCTTCGGGCGGCATGGCCGAGGTCTTCCTCGCGGAGAGCGCGGGGATCGAGGGGTTCAAGAAGCAGGTCGCGATCAAGCGCGTGCTCCCGCACCTCAGCGAGAAGAAGCGCTTCATCGCCATGTTCCTCGACGAGGCGCGGCTGTCTGCGCACCTCTCCCACTCCAACGTCGCGCAGGTGTTCGACATCGGCGTCGGCGACAACGCGTATTTCATCGTGATGGAGTACGTGGACGGCGCCGACCTGAAGGCCGTCCTCGAGTCGATGCGCAAGGCGGGTCGGACCCTCCCGGTCGAGTCCGCCGTGTTCATCACGGCGAAGCTCTGCGAGGGGCTCACGTACGCCCACGAGCTCAAGGCGGTCGACGGGCACCCGCTCAAGATCGTGCACCGGGACATGTCGCCTCCGAACGTGCTCATCACCAAGTACGGTGAGGTGAAGATCGTCGACTTCGGCCTCGCCAAGGCGACGAGCCAGCTCGAGAAGAGCGAGGCGGGGATCATCAAGGGCAAGTTCAGCTATCTCTCGCCCGAGGCCGCCCAGGGCCTGGAGGTCGATCACCGCACCGACATCTTCGCGGTCGGCGCCATCCTGTGGGAGATGCTCGCCGGGAAGCGGCTCTTTCTCGGCGACACCGACTACCAGACCGTCAAGCTCGTGCAGCAGGCGCAGATCCCGCCGCTCTCCGAGATCAACAAGGCGGTCCCTCCCGAGCTCGATCGCCTCATCGCCCGCTCGCTGGCCCGCGAGCCGGGCGATCGCTACAGCTCCGCGCGCGAGTTCGGCCGCGATCTCACGACCTTTCTGTACAGGTTGGGCCGGCCGGTCAGCGCCTACGACATCGCCGAGCACGTCCGTAGCGCCATGGCGCTCCGCAGGCGCGCCCCCGCGTCGGAGAAGGCGTCGTTCATCGACAGGCTCATCGAGGAGACCCTCCTGGAGTTCACGTCGATCCCGGACGACAAGGCGGCGCCGAGCACCGCTCGGCTGAACGAGCCGCTCAAGATCTCCGCCTTCGAGGACATCGGCAAGTGGGCCGACGAGATCAAGGTCTCGGCGCCTGGAGAGGACCTCATGCGGCGGTCCCTCGCCGCGGTATCGGTCGAGGCGGGCAACCTGGCCGCGCTCGAGGAGCCGGAGCTGATCGCTCCCCCCGTGACGTTGCCGGCCGCTCCTCCGCGCGCGCCGCTCGCCCCCGCGGCGGCTCCGCGCGCGCCGCTCGCGCCCGCGGCGGCTCCGCGCGCGCCGCTCGCGCCCGCGGAGCCGCCGATCGAGAGGAGGGCCGAGCCGACCCTGACCTCCCCGCAGCTCGCGCCCGCGCCGCCGCGCCCTGCGCCGCCCCCGCCCGCGGTGGCGCCGCTCGCCGTGGCCCCGCCGCGCGACCTGGACCTGGAGCCGGCTCCTGCGTTCAGGTCAGGCGGCGGCGCCGTGAAGGCCGTGCTGCTCGTTGCCGCGCTGGCGGTCCTCGCCGCGGGCGCGTGGCTCGGCGGCCTGATCCCCCACTGACCCGGCGACAGGCGGGACTGACCCGGCGACAGGCGGGACTGACCCGGCGACAGCCGGGACTGACCCGGCGACAGCCGGGCGGTCTCCGAGGCGCCCGCTCGCCGGCCGCGCTGCACTCACTGCAGGCGCGGCCGGCGTCGTCGCGCGCCCGGCGCCCTACGCGTTCCCCTCCGCGTCGTCGTCGTCGTCGTCGTCCTGCTCCTCGAGCTGCCGCTCGAGCTTCTCGATCTCCTCGTCCTCCTCGTCGGCCGTCGAAGGAGCGGCGCGCCCTTCCTGGAGCGCCTTCTGGCGGGCCTTCTCGGCGGCGGCGCGAGCCTGGGCGACCTTCTGGAGGATGGCGGGCTTGGGCGCCATCATCAGCGTCATCGTGCGCTGCTCCATCATCGGGCGCACCTCGACGTTCGCGATCTCCTCGCAGTGCTGGACGATCCAGTCGAGCTGCTCCTGCGCCTTCTCCGGGTGCGTGATCTCGCGGCCGCGGAAGCGCACCGTGAACTTCACCTTGTGACCTGCGCCGAGGAACCGGTGCGCAGCCCTGGTCTTGAACTCGAGATCGTGGTCATCCGTCTTGGGACGGAGCTTGATCTCCTTGATCTCCACCACACTCTGCTTGCGCTTCGCCTCGCGGGCCTTCTTCTTCTCGTCGTACTTGTACTTGCCGAAGTCGAGGATCTTGCAGACCGGAGGATCCGCCTTCGGGTTGACCTCGACGAGGTCGAGCCCCTTCTCCTGTGCCCGGCGCAGCGCCTCGTGGGTCTGCATGATGCCGAGCATCTCGCCATCATCGCCGATGACGCGGATCTCCGGGACGCGGATGCGCTGATTGATGCGGATCTGCGGCCCCCGCTGGGCCTGCCGAGGGTCGAAGCGTCTCATCGCCATGTGATATTTCGCTGCCTCCTTGTGTTCTGTGCTTCTGAAAGCGACGGACCGCCGCTGCGCGACCGATCCCGGTCGCGGCGACCATCACCGTGCCAATGTCGCCTGACTCCGCGCCGCAGGCAACGGCAGCAAGCACGACAGCCGCTGCGGCGAACGGGCGCTCCGGAGCCCGGGACCACCGGGCTCGACAGGGGGGCGGGGAGGGGGCCTGCCGGCGAGAGGATCCGGCCGGAACGGCAAGTCACGAAGTCGATTCGCGCACAGCGAGGCGGGGGGGCTTCGACTCCGCGGCGAGCCGGTCGGCGAACTCCTCGAGCGGCATCGCCCCGAGGTCCTTGTTCAGGTCGCGCGACCGGGGGGCGACCTTGCGGCCCTCGGCCTCCTTGTCGCCGACCACCACCACGTACGGGACGCGCGTCAGCCGCGCCGCCCGGATCTTGGCGCCGAGCTTGTCGGAGCTGAGGTCGGCCCTCGCCCGGAGCCCGCGGCTCCGGAGGTGGGCGACGACCTCCTCGGCGTAGGCGGCCTGCTTCTCGCTGACCGTGACGACGATCGCCTGCTCCGGGGCGAGCCAGACCGGGAACGCGCCCCCGACGTGCTCGAGATACACCGAGAAGAACCGCTCGAGCGAGCCGAGGATCGCCCGGTGCAGCATCACGGGGCGGTGGGCGCCGCCGTCGGCGCCGGTGTACTCGAGCTCGAAGCGATCGGGCAGCGCGTAGTCCACCTGGATGGTGCCGAGCTGCCAGCTCCGGCGCAGCGCGTCCTCGACGTGGAACTCGAGCTTGGGGCCGTAGAACGCGCCCTCCTCGGGCGCGATCTCGAAGGGGAGGCTGGCCTGCTTCAGAGCGTCCGCGAGCGCCCCCTCCGCGGCGTCCCACTGCGCGTCGGTGCCGATGCGCTTCTTGGGCCGGGTCGCGAGCTTGATGTCGATCTTGGCGAACCGGAACGCCGCGTACACCTCCAGCAGGAGGCGCAGGAACGCCTGGATCTCCCCGTGCATCTGCTCCGGGGCGCAGAAGATGTGGGCGTCGTCCTGGCAGAAGCTCCGCACCCGGGCGAGCCCGTGGACGACACCGCCGCGCTCGTACCGGTGGAGCCGACCGAAATCGGCGAGCCGCCACGGCAGCTCGCGGTAGCTGCGCCGCCGCTGCCCGAAGATGAGGCAGTGGCTCGGGCAGTTCATCGGCTTCTGCGCGAGCCGCTCGAGCTCCGCGAGCTGCTCCAGGACCGCGGCGTCGCGCTTCTTGTCCGCTTCCTTGTAGGTCGCCGCGTCTGCCTCCCCGGGGGACACGCCGAGCCGGAGCGCGAGCCGCGCCGCGTCGAGGTGCTCTGCCGTGACGGGCAGGTACATGTTCTCGCGGTAGTTCGGCAGGTGACCGCTCGTGTCGAACAGCCGCTTGTCGAAGATCTGCGGGGTGATGACCTCCTCGTAGCCGTAGTCGACGTAGAGGTCGCGCATGTACTGGACGAGCGCGTTGTAGACCTGGGCGCCGCGCGGCAAGAGGAACGGCATCGCCGGCGCGTACTCGTGGAACATGAACAGCTCGAGCTCTTTCCCGAGCTTCCGGTGGTCGCGTTCCTTGGCCTCCGCGAGGAGCTTCAGGTGCTCGTCGAGCGCCGCCTGGCTCGGGAACGCCGTGCCGTAGATGCGCTGGAGCATCGGATTGCGCTCGTCGCCGCGCCAGTAGGCGCCCGCCACGCTGACCAGCTTGACGGCCTGGAGCACCGAGGCGTCCGGCACGTGCGGGCCCTCGCAGAGATCGACCCACTCGCGCTCGCCGTCGCTGTGCCGGTACAGCGAGACGTCCTCGCCCGGCGGGATCGCGTCGATGAGCTCGCGCTTGTACGTCTCGCCCATCTGCGCGAAGAGCTCGTGCGCCGCCTCGCGGTTCACCAGCTCGCGCCGGAACGGGCGGCCCGCGGCGATGATCTCGCGCATCTTCGCCTCGATCTTGGCGAGATCCTCGTCCGTGAAAGGCCCGGTCGGCTTGTCGAAATCGTAATAGAACCCCGCGTCGATGGCGGGGCCGATCGTGACCTTCGTGCCCGGGAAGAGGCGCTGCACGGCGTCGGCCATGATGTGCGCCGTCGAGTGCCGGATGATGCGAAGACCGTCCGGATCGCTCGTCCGCACCGGCTCGATGCGGGTCGAGCCGTCGCGGTGAAAGGGCGTGTGAAGATCGAGGAGGCGCCCGTTGACGCGGGCACCGATGACAGTGCGGTCCTTGGCGATGTCGTCGGCGAGAGCCTCGCGCACCGTGGTGCGGGCCGCCGAGGCGGCCGGGGCTGTCTGATCGAGGGCCATGAAACCTCGCAGGCTAGGTCTCCTGCTGATTTGTAGGCGCGGCCGGTTTCGAACCGGCGACCCCTACCGTGTCAAGGTAGTGCTCTACCACTGAGCTACGCGCCTATGTCCCTGTTCGCTCGGCGCAGGGGCCGACGAAACGGAGAGCGCCTCCTAGCAAGGGGGTAAGAGTCCGTCAAGCGATCTATTTTTCGCGATCGCTTTTCACGGCGAGATGGCGAGCCGATGACGCTCGCGCGCGTTCGCCTCGAATGGCGTGCGGCCTCGAATGGCGTGCGGCCGGGGGCGACCGCAAGCGGACAGCGCGGCGCAGGGGCGCTCCCTCCACACGCTGCGCGCCGCATGTCACGCGCCGCACATCGGCACACCACGCCAGGCGAACGCGCGACACGCCAGGCGAACGCGCGACACACCAGGCGAACGCGCTGCGCCGCGCCGCCGCGGCAGTCCACTTCTCGGACTTACGTCCAGAGACGGGCGTCGCGATCGCTGCGTTACTTCAGGCCGGTCATTGCGCGGAATCCGATCGCGCTCGCGCTTGACCTCGCGTGCGGCTCGGGCGACGAACGGCTGGATGGCAGGACCTGACGGTCTGGGCTCGCCGCCGGATCCGGCGGCGGTGATCGCGTATGTCGAGGTGGCCGCGGGGAGCGCGCTCTTCGCGGCCCACGCGGCGGTGCCGGGCGATCTGCCGATCGAGCGCGCCGCGAGCGCCATCGACGCGATCCGCAGCGCCGCGGCGCGCACGCGCGCCGGGCAACGGGCGAGCGTCGTGCTGGGCGCCCACGAGCTCGTCGGGGCCCTCGCCGCGCTGGGCGAGGCGGCGGCGGTGCGGACGCCGGTCACGGTGCACGTCATCGAGCGGCGCGGCGGGCTCGCCGTGGGGCGCGACGAGCTCGCGCCCGCGCTCGACGTCGGCGCCGGGGTGCTCGTCACCTGGAGCAACCAGGAGGCGGCCGACATGGCGCTCGTGGCGCGGCGCGCCGCCGAGGACAGCGAGACGCCGTTCCTGCACCTCGTCGACGCGCTGCCGTCGGACGTGGCCGCTCTCGGCGGGGCGCGCGACCTCGCCGCGCGCTTCCTCGGCTCGGAGCGGACCCCGCCGACCTTCACCGACGCGGCGCCCGGCGAGAGCGACGGCGACGGGGGCCCGCGCCCGCAGGGCCGCGGCGTGGTCCGCAAGCGGGCCGAGCGGAGCTTCTGCGCGCGCGTGCCGTTCGCGCTGACCAGCGCGATGCGGGAGCTCTGCGAGCTGACCGGGCGGTCGCTCGGCGCCATCGAGCGCGTCGAGACCGCCGACGCGGAGGAGATCATGGTCGTGGTGGGCTGCGCCTTCCCTGCGGCCCGCGAGGTCGTGCGCAGCCTGCGCGCGCAGGGCCGGCGCGTCGGCCTCGTGGGCGTGCGCGCGCTCCGTCCCTTCTTCGGCGCGGAGGTGGTGAAGACGCTCGGGCGGGCCAAGGCCGTCGTGGTGCTCGAGCCGCTCGACGTGCCCCTCGCCCCGTACGGGCCCGTCGCCGCCGGGGTGAAGGCCGCGTTCGCGGACGCGCTCACGTGGGCCCCGGGCTTCCCGGGCGTCGGGCGCATCCCGCCGATCATCTCGGCGACGTTCGCCACCATCGACGGCACCATCACCGAGCGCGACGTGCGCCTGTCGCTCGCGGAGATCGCGAGCGGCGAGCGGGCCCGCCGGCACATGGTGTTCGGCAGCGACGGCTGACGCCGCGCCGCGGCGGGCGCCGCGCGGCAGGGCGGGGCAGGAGCCGGAAAAGCCAGCAAGGCTGGAGTTCCGAGGGGAGCCGGGTGAGGCTGCCCGCCTAGCTCCTTGCGCGACCCCTGGATCCTGGGTATGGAGGCGGGCCCCGGGGGGTTGGGAGAGGCCCGCAATTTGCGGGCGAGCCCCGTCGGGGCCCGGAGACACGCGTCACCTTGGCAAGCTCAAACTGGTACCAGCCGAACGCCGCCCCCGGGCGCGCGGGCACCGCGCCCGCGGCGCCGGTCGAAGGTCAATCATCGCCGCCGCCTTCGGGGCAGGAGGCGCAGCCTGCGCCGTTCGGCGGGATGGGCTTCTCGTTCCTCATCCTGGCGCTGCCGCTTCTGCTCATCTTCGTGATGACGCGGAGCCAGAACAAGAAGCAGAAGCAGCTCGAGTCGAACCTCAAGGTGGGCGACCGGGTCTTCACGCAGGCCGGGATCCTCGGCAGGATCACCGACATCAACCCGAACTCACCCAGGGTCAAGCTGGAGATCGCCCCTGGCGTGAACGTGCAGATCCTGAAGAGCGCGATCCAGGGCCCCGACCCGGGCGAGGTCGCAGCGGCAGACGACAAGGCGAAGGACAAGAAGTCGTAGGCCGGCGCTCGGCCCCAGAGGAAGCTTTTTACCGCCCCCCGCGGCGCCACACCCCATGCTCCTAAACATCTTTCAGTACGGGTTTGCCGGCGTCGCCGGCCTGTGCCTCCTCGGCGCGTGGCTCAGCCGCTCGCGGCGCAGCGTCTTCGCCTGGGCTGCGCTCTCGGCGGGCGCCGCCGCGATCGCGGCCCACTACCACGTGTTCTGGGCGCTCGCGACGTTCGGGCTGATGGTGCCGTGGGCGCTGCTCTGCGCCGGGCCGTGGATCGACTTCGCGTGGCGGGCGAAGACGGGCTTCGTGCTCTTCCTCGCGCTCGGCTCGGCGCTCTGCATCTACCCGACCTACCACGACGAGCGGTACGGCCGCCCCGATCAGACGGGTCTGTCGTCCGAGGAGCTGTCGGAGCAGGAGACCCAGGCGCAGCGGGGCGAGCTCGGGTTCAGCCGCTTCCTGACGTCGAACATCCCGTTCCGCCTGGTGCGCGGGCTCGATCTCAAGGGCGGCCTCCGCCTGGTCTACACGGTCGACGTCGACGAGGCGATCAGCGACAAGCGCGACCGGTACTACGACGACCTGCGCGCGGCGCTCGCGACGTCGTTCGGGTTCCATCAGGGCGACAAGCCGCCGACGATCGAGGAGATGCAGAAGCTCCAGACGAAGCTCCGCATCGAGAAGTCGCGCGAGCAGACCGACACGATCGTGGTCACCTTCAACGACCCGGCGGACTCCGAGAAGATCAACGACCAGTTCCTCTCGAAGTTCCTGCAGGAGCTGCAGCTCCAGCGCTCGGCGGATCGCAGCGTCGCGCGGTTCCGGATCCGCGACGAGGTCTCGAGCGGCATCCGCGAGCGGGCGGTGTCGCAGGCGAAGGAGACGGTGCTCCGCCGCGTCGACGGCCTCGGCCTCAAGGAGGCGAGCGTCTCGACGCGCGACGAGGACGTCATCATCGAGGTCCCCGGCGACGACGAGAGCTCCTTCAACACGATCCGCGAGATCATCAGCCAGACGGCGCGGCTCGAGTTCAAGATGGTCGACGACGACAACGACTTCTTCGAGCCGATCGCCAAGAGCGCCAAGGAGGAGAAGGGGCTGACGTTCTCGATCGAGAACGCGCCGGTCGGCCCGGGGAAGACCAAGCCGGTCCACTTCGCCCGGATGGTGCGCGGAGAGCACGAGGAGATGCGTGACACGCTGAAGCGGCTGCGCGAGTGGGTCGGGACGCTCCAGGTCCCGCCGGACAACGAGATCGGCTACGGCAAGCTGTACGAGTACAACGAGGAGAAGGACGTCATCGAGGAGATCGGCTGGCGGACGTACTTCCTCTTCAGCAAGGCCGAGATCACGGGCGACATGGTGCGCGACGCGCAGGCGCTCCCCGACCAGAGTGAGGGCGGCCTCGGCGGCTGGTACGTGTCGATGGAGTTCACCCCGACCGGCGCCGACCGGTTCGAGGACATCACGGGCAGGAACATCAAGCGGCGGTTCGCGATCATCCTCGACGAGAAGGTCGAGAGCGCGCCGGTCATCCAGACGAAGATCGGCGGCGGCCGCGCGCAGATCACGATGGGCTCGCAGAACCCCGACCAGCAGCTCCAGGACGCGCGCAAGCTCGAGCTGGTGCTCCGGTCGGGCGCGCTGCCGGCCCCGATCTCCCCGTCGAACGAGCAGCGCATCGGCCCGTCGCTGGGCAAGGACGCGATCCAGCAGAGCATGAAGGGCGCGATCGCGAGCGGGCTGCTCGTGGTCGTCTTCATGGTGGTGATCTACAGCCGCGCCGGGCTCATCGCGGACATCGCCGTCATCTTCAACCTCATCCTGCAGATCGCCGTGCTCGCGATGTTCGGCGCGTCGATGACGCTGCCCGGCATCGCCGGCCTCGTGCTCACCATGGGCATCGCGGTCGACGCCAACGTGCTGATCAACGAGCGCATCCGGGAGGAGCTCCGGAACGGCAAGAGCCCGCGCGCAGCTGTCGACGTGGGCTACGACAAGGCGTTCAGCGCCATCCTCGACGGCCATGTGACGACGCTGATCTCGGGGCTCATCCTCGCGCAGTACGGCACGGGCCCCATCAAGGGCTTCGCGATCACGCTGATCGTCGGGATCGCCATCAGCCTGTTCACAGGGGTCGTGTGCACCCGCCTGATGTTCGACTGGGCGGTCCGCGGCCGGAAGATCAAGACGCTCTCGCTCGGCTGAGGTAGACGCGGACGCGGGGCTCCGCGTTCTGAGGGAGGCCGCGAGCGCGGATCTCCGGCTTTCTGAGGGAGACCGCGGGCGCGGAGCTCCGAGAGTGGGACACGACGATGGAACTCATCAAACCTGGCCGCCAGTTCGACTTCATGGGCAAGCGCTGGCTCTTCATCGGGCTCAGCGCGGTGCTGCTCATCCTGTCGATCATCTCGTTCATCGTGCCGGGGCCGAAGCTCGGGACCGATTTCAAGGGAGGCACCGAGATCGAGGTGGCCTTCAACAGCGCGGTCTCCAGCGCCGAGGTCCGCGAGGCCGTCACCAAGGCGGGCTTCGACTCCCCGGACGTCGTGTCCGTCGCGGATCAGACCAACCCGAACCGCTACCTCATCCGGGTGCACGAGGTCTCTGCGCTGTCGGAGCAGCAGAAGGCGACGGTGCGCGATCGGCTGTGCCTGCCGCCCGAGAACGTCCCCGTCCCCGAGGACCGCTGCCCGCCGGCGGTGCGCGCGACCGAGGTCAAGTTCAGCCCCGGCGGCGACAAGATCTCCACCCGCTACGATGCCCCGCCTGACCTGGAGGGGATCAAGAAGCAGCTCGAGGGCATCGAGGGCGTTGATCTCCGGCCCGGCGCGAACAACCCGCTGGTCGTCAGCGAGCGTGACCACAAGGTCGAGCTCCACCTGAAGTCCAAGGGCGACCAGCTGATGGACGGCCTCCGGCAGCACCTCGGCGCGGACAAGGTGCCCGAGCAGGCGCTGCGGGTCGAGTGGATCGGGCCCAAGGCCGGCGCGCAGCTGCGCGACGCGGCCATCAAGAGCATCCTCATCACGATCTTCTTCATCATGGCGTACATCGCGTTCCGGTTCGACATCCGGTTCGCGCCGGGCGGCATCGTCGCGCTCGTCCACGACGTCGGCATCGCGCTCGGCGCCATGGTGATCACGCAGCGCGAGATCACCCTCTCCACCGTCGCCGCGCTGCTCACGATCGTCGGCTACTCGATCACGGACACGGTCGTCGTCTACGACCGCATCCGCGAGAACCTGGCGAAGCACCGCGACATGAGCTTCGCCGCGGTCATCAACTTCTCGCTCTCCGAGATGCTCGGGCGCACGATCCTCGTGTCCGCGACGACGCTGCTGTCGCTCATCATGTTCCTCTTCTACGGGACGGGCGTCCTCCGGGACTTCGCGTTCACGCTCGTCGTCGGCATCGTCGTCGGAACGTACTCCTCCATCTACGTCGCGGCGCCGCTCACCGAGTGGATCGACCGCCGTTTCTTCGGCGCGAACTCCGGCAAGCGCAAGAAGGTCAGCCGCGTCCGCACGCAGAAGCGCGCCGACGCGGTCGTCTGATCGCCTCGCCGTGGCCGCGGCCGCTCGCGCAGCTCGAGCCCAGGCCGTAGACGCCCCCGCCGCGCCGGTGTACCCGCTCCTGCGATGACGAGCACGGCCACGGAGGCCTGGAAGGAGCTCGCCGAGCGCGAGACGCCGACCCCCGCCTCGCTCCCGGGGCGAGGCGGCGCGGGCGCGCCCTGCGCCGAGCGCATCGCGGATCCAGGCGAGGCGTCGCCCGACGCGCTCGCGATGGCCCGCGAGCTGGGGCTTTCGATCACGGTCGCGGACATCCTGCACCGGGCCGGACGGGCTCCGGACGAGGCGACCCGGCGCTTCCTCGACCCGCGGCTCTCGCACCTCACCTCGCCCGACGCCATGGCCGACCGTGAGGCGAGCGCCGAGCGGATCGCGCGCGCCGTCCGCGCCGGCGAGCGGATCGCCGTCTTCGGCGACTACGACTGCGACGGGATCACCGCGACCGCCATCATGACCGGCGCGCTGCGCGCCCTCTCCGGCCAGGTGGTGCCGCTCCTCGCGACGCGCGCCGAGGGCAGCTACGGCCTCTCGGCGCCCGCGCTCGAGCGCGTGTTGCGCGCCTGCCCCACGCTGCTCATCACGTGCGACTGCGGCTCCAGCGACCACGAGCGGCTCGCCGCCGCGCGCGCGGCCGGCATCGACTGCGTCGTCATCGACCACCACCTCGTGCCGGCCGATCCGCTCCCCGCGATCGCGTTCCTGAACCCGCACCGCGCCGACTGCGGCTTCCCGTACAAGGGGCTCGCTTCCTGCGGGCTCGCCCTCTCGCTCCTGGCCGCCGTGCGCAAGAAGCTCGGCTCGTCGCTCGATCTGCGCCCCTACCTCGACCTCGTGGCCATCGGCACCGTCGCCGACGTCGCGCCGCTCACCGGCGACAACCGCGCGCTCGTGCGCGCCGGCCTCGGCGTGCTCCAGACCGGGCCCCGGCCCGGGCTGCGCGCGCTGGCGGCGCTCGCGAACCTCGATCTCGGGCGCGGCGCGTCCGCCGAGGACGTGGCCTTCCGGATCGCGCCGCGGCTCAACGCGCCGGGCCGGCTCGGTGACCCGGACGTCTCGCTGGAGCTCCTGCTCGCGCAGGACGGCGTGACCGCCTCCGCGCTCGCCGCGACGGTCGAGCAGGCGCAGATGAAGCGGCGCGCCATCCAGGACGAGATGCTCGCGTCCGCGCTCGCCGAGATCGAGCGCGCCGGCTTCGATCGGGATCCGGCGATCGTCATCGCGCAGCAGGGCTTTCACCCCGGCGTGGTCGGCATCGTCGCGGGCCGGATCACGGCGCGCTACGGCAAGCCGACGATCGTCATCGCCCTCGAGGGCGCGAAGGGGCGCGGCTCCGTGCGCGGCCCGACCGGCGCGCGGCTCCACGACGCGCTCTCCCTCTGCCGCGCCGAGCTCGTCGGCTTCGGCGGCCACCAGGCGGCGGCCGGCGTCGAGGTGCGCGCCGATCGCGTCGAGGCGCTCCGGGCGGCGTGGTGCGACGCCTTCCGCGAGCAGGGCCTCCCGGCGGCCGCGGCGCTCGCTGTCGCCCACGTCCGGCTCGACGATCGCGACGACCCGGCGGCCGTGGCGCGCGATCTGGAGCGCCTCGAGCCGTGCGGCGAGGGGAACCGCGCGGCCCACGTCCTCTTGCCGGGCGCGGCCGTGCGCTCGGCGAGGAACCTGAAGGGCCACCTCAAGCTGGAGCTCACCGTCGCCCGGCGGGAGATCGCGTGCTTCGGGTTCGAGCTGGGCGAGCTCGCGCCCCGGTTCGCTGGCGGGCGCGTCGACGTGGTGGGCCGCCTCCGGCGCGACGCGTGGCGCGGCGGGGACGCGGTCGAGATCCGGATCGAGCACATCGTGGCCGCCGACTGAGCGTTCGCGGCGGGCCCGCGCGGCGTGCTAGCGTTCGCGCGTGGCTGAGCCGCTGATCCGGTTCTCGCATGTGCGCAAGGCCTTCGGGCCGAAGGTCATCTACCGCGACCTGAACCTCGACGTGTACCCGGGCGAGACGCTCACGGTCATGGGCGGCTCGGGCGTCGGCAAGAGCGTCATGCTCAAGCTGCTCATCCGCCTGCTCGACGCTGACGGTGGAACTATCCAATTCCACGGTGAGGAGATCACGCACCTGAGCGAGGCGCGCATCGCCGGGGTGCGCCAGCGCATCGCCATGCTCTTCCAGGGGGGCGCCCTGTTCGACTCGATCTCGGTCGGCGAGAACGTCGCCTACGGCCTGCACGAGCACTACCGCAAGGAGATGACCGAAACGCAGATCGCCGAGCGGGTGAACTGGGCGCTGTCGCTCGTCGGCCTGCCCGGGATCGAGCAGATGCGCCCCGGAGACCTCTCCGGCGGCATGAAGAAGCGCGTCGGCCTCGCCCGCGCCATCGCGGTGCAGCCCGAGGTGCTGCTCTATGACGAGCCGACGACCGGCCTCGATCCGATCAACACCGAGCGCATCAACCACCTCATCAAGGGGCTCAAGCAGGCCCTCAACGTCACGAGCATCGTGGTGACGCACGACATGAAGAGCGCGTTCTCGATCTCGGATCGGATGGCGATGATCTACCGCGGCGAGGTCATCGCCTGGGGCACGCCGGACGAGTTCCGGGCGTCGCGAGATCCTCGTGTCGCCGATTTCATTACCGGGACCGCCCCGGTGAACGAAGACGTCCAGACGCTTCTCGGCGCGTGACGATCCCCCCGAGATAGCGCAAGATGCCCTTCCGCATGGGCAGAGCGCGCGATCTGAAGGTCGGACTCTTTGTGCTGGCGGGGCTCGTACTTTCCGCCGTAGTCATTTTCCTGATAGGAGACGAGCGGCGGCTCTTCGACTCCTCCGTCGAGTTCACGACGAACTTCGCCGACGTGCAGGGGCTCAAGCCGGGCGCGCCCATCCGCATGGGGGGCATCGACATCGGTCATGTCGCCGAGGTCGGTTACGGCCCTGACCCGAAGGACGCGAAGATCTACGTGAAGCTCGAGATCGTCGAGAGCGAGGCGAGCCGGATCCGGACCGACAGCAAGGCCCAGATCGCGAACAAGGGCCTGCTCGGCGACAAGATGCTGGAGATCACGAAGGGGCAGAGCGCGGATTCGGTCCCGCCGGGGGGGCACATCCCGGGCGAGGTGCCGACCGACGTGATGGGGAAGGTCACCGGCATGGCCGAGAAGGCCGAGGCGACGCTCGGCAACATCCAGAAGGTCACGGAGAGCATCGCCGATGAGCAGCTGCACAAGGATCTCCGCGAGACGGTCGCCTCGACGAACACGCTGATGAAGCAGGTGACGGAGGGCGAGGGCTACCCGCACCGCTTCCTGACGGACCCCGAGGAGGCCGAGCGCATCTCGCGCACTCTGGCGAGCCTCGACCGCGTGAGCACGGAGCTCGCTGGCACGCTGCGCGAGGTGAGGGGGGTCGTGTCGCGCGTCAAGGAGGGGCCGGGGTTCGCGCACGACGTCATCTACGGCGACGGCCCGCAGAAGCAGATCCAGCAGTTCGGGAACGCCGCGGATGAGGTCGCCATGACGCTGCGCGGGATCCGCGAGAGCGACAGCCTCGCGCACGACGCGCTCTACGGCGGTAACGGCGACGGCGCCGAGGCGCTCGCCAACGTGACGGCGATGACGGGCGACCTGCGGGCCATCGTGCACGACATGAGGGCGGGCAAGGGGACCCTCGGCGGGCTCCTGGTCGATCCGTCGATCTACGAGGACATGAAGAGCGTCCTCGGCAACGTGCAGCGCAACGACGTGCTCCGCGCGCTCGTGCGCTACTCGATCAAGCAGGACGAGCAGAAGCCCGCGGTCCAGGTCGGCGGCACCACGCCGTCCACGTCTCCCTAGAGCACAGCGAGCCGCGTCGAGCGCCGCGCCTTCCCGGAGCTGCCTGACGCCTGATGACGCCAGACGACGGAGTCGCAGGGCAGCGGCAGCGCGCCTGGCGCGGCACAACGCACATCCGCGCCGTGCGCGCAACTGCGGCGCGCAAGCGGCTTGCGTTATCCAGGGCTCCCCTTTATTCCTCATTGTCTCGATGCCGAGGAAGCTCGCTGACCGTCTGTCGGCCGTCGCGCCCAGTGCAACGCTCGCCATGGCGGCGAGGGCTGCGCGTCTGCGCGCCGAGGGGCACAGGGTCTACTCCTTCAGCGTGGGCGAGCCCGACTTCGACACGCCCGAGCATATCCGCAGCGCCGCGAAGGCGGCGCTCGACGCCGGCGCCACCCACTACACGGCCGTGTCGGGGACTCCCGAGCTGAAGTCGGCGATCTGCGCCGCCACGGAGCAGCACCGCGGCTGGCGGCCGCTTCCGAGCCAGGTGACCGTGAGCTGCGGCGCGAAGCACGCGCTGTTCAACCTCGCCGCCGCGCTCTTCGAGCCGGGGGACGAGGTCCTCATCCCGGCGCCCTACTGGGTGAGCTACCCGGAGCAGGTGCGCCTGGTCGGCGCCACGCCCGTCATCGTCGGGACCACCGAGGAGGCGGGGTTCCGCCTCACGGCGGATGCGCTCCAGGCCGCGCTGTCTCCGCGGGTGAAGGCGATCATCCTGTGCACGCCCTCGAACCCGACCGGCTCGGCGTACGCGGAGGAGCACCTGCTCGCGCTGGTCGGCGCGCTGCGGCGCCACGATTGCTGGATCATCGTGGACGAGATCTACGCCGACCTCACCTACGACGGGTTCCGGCACGTGT
This sequence comes from Sorangium sp. So ce1128, assembly GCA_051717205.1. Taxonomy (GTDB): domain Bacteria; phylum Myxococcota_A; class Polyangia; order Polyangiales; family Polyangiaceae; genus Sorangium. The sequence continues at coordinate 8,549,542 of CP181432.1, read as the reverse complement.
CGCTCCCCGCGCTCGCGGAGGACCTCGCGCCGCGCGTGATCGTGGTCGACGGGGTCAGCAAGACGTTCGCGATGACGGGCTGGCGCATCGGCTGGAGCATCGCGCCCACCGAGGTCGCGCGGGCGCTCGACGTGGTCCAGGGCCAGAGCACCACGAACGCGGCGGCAGTCTCCCAGGCCGCCGCCGTCGCCGCCCTGAACGGGCCGCGCGATGCCGTCTTCGCGATGCGCGCCGCCTTCGCCCGGCGACGCTCGTTGATGGTCGAGGGCCTCAACGCGATCCCGGGGGTGCGTTGCCGGATGCCGGAGGGCGCCTTCTACGCCTTCGCCGACGTGCGCGGGCTCTGCGGGCGCTCGTTCCAGGGCAAGGAGCTCACCGGCGACGAGGACGTGGCGACGTGGATGCTGGAGCAGGCGCACGTGGCCTCGGTGGCCGGCACCCCCTTCGGAGCGCCGGGCTACCTTCGGTTCTCGTATGCCTGCGACGAGGACCACATCGAAGCAGGCCTCGCCGCGCTCCGGCGCGCCGTCGCGACGCTGGACTGACGGATCGCGCCGCCAGAACCTGGCCTGCTTGGCGGCGTGCCGCGAGGCGTTGAGGAACGGGCTGCTTGTCTGGATCCACGGCCCTGGCGGCTGGCGCACGAGGATCCGGGTCAAGCCTCCGGCCGGCGCCGCGCCGGACCGGCCTCCGGGAGCTGCGGAGGCCTGGGTTGCCCGAGCATTTCGAAGAAGTTCGACCCGGCAGCGAGTTGTTCTTGTCGAACGCCGATGTCTGGGTTAAAAGCGCCACGTCTTTCCGAAACGGCCGGGTGACAACCGGCTGGAATCGGGCGCATAACTCAGCGGTAGAGTGCGTCCTTCACACGGACGAAGTCGCAGGTTCAAGTCCTGCTGCGCCCACCCCGATTCGCCCCTGGCGAGCTGATCCGACGCATCGAGTTGCCCGCGCGACCGTGCCGGTACCGCCAGACGCTGGGTAGCTGAGTCGACGACAGGCGGCGTGTTCCGGTGCGATGACGCGAGGCCCGCGCCGCAGCGAGAGCGCGCAGCGGCGACGCGGGCCACCTGCCGGGGGTGGACGTGTCAGGGCGCAGCGCTCGCCGCAGGCGGGGCTGCTGCCGGCTTCTCGTTCTTGCGCTTCTCGATGACGCTGGCCGTCGCGCGCAGCTCCTTGGCGATGGAGCCGCACTTGATGCAGCGACGTATGCGCCCGCAGCGCTGCGGGGTGAGCAGGGACTTGATGTAGTGCAGCGCGCGGACATCGCCCTCCTCGCGCGCCCTGGCGATCAGCGCCTTGGTGGGGCACTCCGTGAGCCGGCGCAGGTCGTCGGCGACCAGCAGCGCGGGCGTCGCGAGCTGCCGCACGCTGCTGTCGAGCAGCAGCCTGCTCGCATTGTCCCTGATCCAGTCGCCGAATTTCGGCGCGGTTATCACCTCGTAGAGCAGATCGGGTCCGCGGCTTCCCATGTGCTTGGCCATCAGATCGAGCGCCGTGAGGGCGACGTCCGGGGGACCGTTGGCCACCCTCAGGAGGAACTGCTTGAGCTCGTCGTTCCCGGTCTCCTCGGGCGCGATCTCGAACAGCCGCTTCGCCGTGAGCAGCGCGGCCGCCGTCGCCTTCTCGCGCCCTTGTGCGAGCGCGAGCGCCCTGAGCACCGCCGGGTCCTCCGGATACCGCTGTGCGAGCGAGCTGAGCGCGGCGCTCCCCGCGGCCTGGGCGCCCTCGATCTCCGCGGGCTGAGCCCGCGCCGGCTCCGCCTTGGCAGGGACCTCGGGCTCCGCGGGCGCGGTCGTGGGCTCGGGGGCCGGCGCCTTGGCGCGGTCGCCGCTGCTCATCGCCGCCGGCGCTGCGGGCCTCCGGGTCACGCCGACGCCCCGCTCGAGCGCCGTCACGGCCGCCGGGTTGCGGAGCGCTACCGCGCCGCAGACGAGGCCCGTCGCGGCCAGCAGGCCCAGCGCGGCCAGGGACGCAGCCGCCTTCGGGCGGTTCAGCCCTGACTCACCGACCTGACTTCCCGAGCCGCTCATGGCAGCTGCCTCTCCCGCGGGGAACCCACGGCCTGGTCCTCAACCGTAAGGATCGTCCGTCTTGGGCGGCTTGGGCGCCGCCGGCCTCGGCCTCGGCTTGGGCGCCGCCGGCGCCGCCGTGGTCTTCGGCGCCGCGGGCTCCGCCGTCGCCGTGGGTGCCGCGGGCTCCGCCGTCGCTGTGGGTGCCGTGGGCGCCGCCGTCGCCGTGGGGGCTGCGGGCTCCGCCGAGGCCTTGGGCGCCTCGACGGGCGCGGTGGCGCTGGCCGTGGGCACCGCCGATGCGCCGGTCGCCGGGGGCGCCGCCGTCGCGGGCGGCGCGGTCGTGTCCGTCGCAGCGGGCACGGCCTGCGTCGGCTCAGGCCTCTCTGCCGGAACAGCCGGCGTCGCTGCGGGCTGCTCCGGCGTGGTCGGCGCGGGCGCGGCCGGCTTGGGGTCGCTCTGCCCGAAGACGAGCCAGAGCGCACCGCACAGCGCCGCCGCGACTAGCAGGATGGTGAGCAGCCGCCCGGTGCCGCTGCTCTCCTCTTCCTGCGCGAGCGGCGCCTTGCCGGCGGTCGCGGCCTTGGCGGCGACCGCCCTGTCTTCCTTCGGCTTGGCGGCTGCCGCCGGCTTCGCCTTGGGTTGCTCCTCGACCGCCTTCGCTTCCTGGCGCGCAGGCCTCGCGGGCAGCTCCTCGGCCGGCGTCCTGTCCGCCGCCTCCGCCGGCCGCTTGGCCGCGGCGACCCTGGCAGGCTTCGGCTCGGCGGCGGGCACATCGTCCCGCGCTTCGCGCTCGTTCGCCAGCTGCGCGACCGCCACGACCGGCATGGCCGCCGGCTCGGCGAGCGGCTTCACCCGCGCCTCCAGCGGCGCCGGCGCGGCCTCGGGCTCGGCCTTCTTCGGCGGGGTGGCGATGAGCGGCTCCTTGGACGCGCCGATCTCCTCCAGCGACCCGCCGGCCTCCGCGAGCGCCTGCTTCAGCAGCTCGGCCGCCTGCTTCATCATCGTTCGCTCGTCCGGCGGCGGCATCTCCTTTTCGGGGTTCGTCTGCGGGAAGAAGCTGCCTGCCTCCACGAGGTCGGCCTTCTTCATCGCATCGCCCTTGCCAGCGTCGCCCTTCGCCCCGATCGCGCCGAGCCCGAGCATCGTCGATGCCCGCTTCACCTGCGCGGCCTTGGAGCCTGCGGGCTCGGCCTGCGGCGCGCTCGCGGCCGCCGGCGCGGGCGCGGGCACGGCTTCGTGCATGTCGTCGCCCAGATCGGTGCGGTCGGTGATGCCGGCCTCGAACGCCGACCCGGCGCCCTGCTGCGCGTCGACCAGCCGGGTGATCACAGCCTTGGACTTCTCATCGATCTTGATGAACTTCACGCCCATGCCGGACGGATGCGCGTCGCTCGCCTGCGCGGGCTCGCGCTTCCACACGACGCGGCCGACGCCGGCGATGACGGCCTGCTCGTCCTGCAGCCGGATCTCGAACTTGAGCAGCGTGCCAGCGGGGAAGGGCGACGGCGTCTTGATGAAGATGCCGCCACGGCTCACGTCATGCGAGTGGTGCTCGATGAACTCGTCGACCGTGGCGCTCTTGTAGCGCACGGTCATTTGCAGCACTCTCGCTCGCGGATCTTTGCGTGTGTCCTGGGCCATCAGGGTAGAACTCCGGTCTACTTCGCGACTCGCTCCTGCGGATGTGGTCCGCATGTTACCCAAGGTTCGCCGCGAAGCCCAAAGGCTAACACGTGACGGTCGCTTTACCGAACGCAGCCATGGGCTCCACCGGGCGAGCACGCTGTTCGTCTTCGCGTTCGCGCGCCGCGCGTGCTCGCGCCCGCGCCCCTGCGCAGCGGGGCTTGGCGATGCGAGCTTCCGCGCGCGCCTCTCGTGATATGTTCGCGCCGACTGGAGAATGCGCCGGGATGGCTGTCCGGGACCACTTTCGCGTTCACTCGAGGCGACGCGTCGATCTTGGGGCGACGCTGCGCGATCGGCAGTCGATCGAGGAGCACGGGGTGCGTATCCGCGACTTGGGTCTGGGCGGCGCCGGCATCGAGCTGTCCGAGGCTCAGCTCGCGTCGGAGCTCCTGGATCCCGAGGTGCCCGTGACGCTCGAGGTCGCCACCCCGAACCTGTGGGATCCGCTGAGCCTCCGCGGCCGTATCGCCTGGATCCGGCGCGGGGCGGCGGGGAGGCCGGCGCGCGCGGGCGTTCGGTTCGAGCACCACGACGCCGGCGCGCTCTACGCGCTCTACCAGTTGCTCGGCACCGAACGCTTCGAACTCTAGCGCGAGACGCGCCCGCTTCGGATACGGGCCCATCTCGACGTTTTCGGTGCTCGGCGTACTGGAGTACGCCTGCGCGCCGAAAACGCCGAGCTGGGCCCGTCTCCTGTGCGGGCGCGCCTCGCGCTGGGGCCGGGGCGGGGAAGAGGGCGTACTTCCGTACGCCTGCGCGCCGAAAACGCCGAGCTGGGCCCGTCTCCTGTGCGGGCGCGCCTCGCGCTGGGGCCGGGGCGGGGAAGAGGGCAGGCTGGAGTACGCCTGCGCGCCGAAAACGCCGAGCTGGGCCCGTCTCCTGTGCGGGCGCGCCGCGCGCTGTGGCCGGAGCGGGGAAGAGGGCCGCGCGCTGTGGCCGGAGCGGGGAAGAGGGCCGCGCGCTGTGGCCGGGGCGGGGAAGAGGGCGGGCTGGAGGAGCGGGAGCGCGCCGGCAAGGGAGCGCTAGAGAGCGAACACCGGGCCGATGGTGGGTGCGAACACGAGGCCAAGCGTCGGCCACATCAGCATCACCTTCAGCTCGGCAGATACACCCAGGTTCGGGGTGATGCCGTAGACCACACCCGCGCCAAAGCCCGAGAAGTTCCGCCCGGTGATCTGGAAAGCGTCGAGGTTCTCGACGAAGCGAGTGTCCGACGGGCACCGGTTGCTGCCGATGCCGTCCTGCAGCGACCCGTCCTCCTTGCGGCGATCGCACACGTCCACCGGCACCGAGGCGTTCACCTGGGCGAGGCCGATGGGCGACAGAAACGCGTACGGGCGGAATCCGCCCTTCTCGACAATCCGATCTCCCAGGAAGAAGTACGTGGCGCGGAGCTCCCCATGGAACGGCAGGAAGCTGAGCGCCTGGAGGTGAGGGTTCCGCTTCTCGTCACCCGTCCACGCCGGCGGCTCGTTCTCGGCCGAAGGCGAGCCGCCGAAGGCGAACCCGAGCCGCGCCCCCACGAGCAGCGGCAGATCCGAGAAGAGCTGCCGGTCGTACGACAGCATCACACGCCCGCCCGCGGGGCTCAGACCGCCCTTGACCCCGTTCGTTCCCGGGAGATCCGCCGGCTCACCGTAGAACTGCTGGCCCTCACCGCCCGGATAGAAGCAGGCGTACGCAGCGTCGCTGCCCGAGCAGACGTAATCCGTGCCGCGCACGAGGAGCAGGTCGAGCTCCCCCCAGAGGCCGATCACATTGCGGTTGCCCTTGCGCCCCGCAGCGCCCTCGCCCCCGCCCGCCTCGGTCCCCTGCTCGCAGGTCCCGTTCAGGCAGACGAGCCCCGACTGGCACTCCACGGTCTCCTCGCAGGTAGAGCCCCAGGCCTTGTCCCCGCGCTGGCCGTCGGCGTCGGGGCAGCCCGGCAGGCCAGGCGGGCAGTCCTCCTTCGCGGCGCACCGCTTCGGCGGCTCCTGGCCGGGCAACGAGGGCTCCTGCTCGATCTCGTTCTTGATGGGCACCCGGTGCGGCGCCTGCATCGAGCCAGAGGTGCCCACCGGGTCGCCCGCCTCGTCCCTCACGATCACGAAATACCGGATGTCACCGGTCGTCGTGACATCCTCGCACGGGATCTCGGCGCCGAAGCCCTCCGCCATGCGCGTCATCTCCAGCGACTTCCACTTCCGCGAGCCGAACGGCTTGTAACGCAGGGTCGCCTTGGACGCGTCGATGTCCTCCGGGATCTCGATATAGACGGGCACCGGCGTGTTCACCGCCTGCTCGGCCACCGGCGTGTGCGGGACGTCGCCCGCGGCCGCCTTCGGCTTGCCGCCGGCCTCGCCCGACGTCTCCTCGGCGCCGGGCTTCCCGGCGGCCTGCGCCTCCTTCTGGGCCTCCTTGAACGCCTGGGCCAGCTCGGGCGTCGTCAGCGCGTCGATGAGCGCCGCCTTGGGGTCGGCCTGGAGCGCCAGCACGAACTCCGCCCGGGCCTGATCGAGCTTGTTGCCGCCGCCGTAGACCGTGCCGAGCGCGATGTGCAGCTTGCCGACGACCGGCTTCGTGCACGCGTTCTTCTCGCACCGCTTCAGGGCGTCTCGGAGCTTCTTCTCCGCCTTGTCGAACTCGACAGAGAGGTAGTCGTCGTCCATCGCCTGGTTGTGCAGCTTCATCGCCTCCGCGTCTCGTTCACCGGCGGCGCCGGCTGCCGCCGGCGCGCCAAGGACGAACAGCGAAGTCAGAGCTAAGGCGAGACGAACGCGGCGTGAACGGCGAAAAAACACGGGTTCAAACCTCCAGGAAGTGCTGGGGACGGGCTCTTGCTTTCAGGAGAGGAGCCGCATCCGGCTCCGGGGTTGCGCGGTCCACGTCGCGCGTGGCCAGGACACGCGGGGCGGCGCCCTCGCGACGGCCTGGCTACTGCTGCGGCGCGGCCTCCGTGCGGACGAACTGCACGCGCCGGTTCAGGGCGCGGTTCTGATCGGACGTGTTCGGCACGATGGGTTGCTCCATCCCGTACCCCTTCGACGTCAGCCGGGCCTCGTCGATCCCCTTGGCCACCAGGTACTTCTTCACGGAGGCAGCGCGCCGGTCCGACAGCTTCTTGTTGTACGCCGCGGCGCCCTTGTTGTCCGTATGCCCCTGGATCTCGATCTTGATCTTCGGGTTCTGCTGGAGGACCTCCACCACGGCGTCGAGGATCGGGAAGCTCTCGGGCCGGATCTTGTCCTTGTCGAACTCGAAGTGGATCTGCTGGGTGATCTTGATCTCCTTCTCGGTGACGATGACCAGGCTCGGCTTCTTCGGGCAGCCCGGCTTGTCCCCGCCGACCACGCCCGGCTCGTTCGGGCACTGGTCCTCGAGATCGACCACCGTGTCCTGATCGTTGTCCGGCTCGGGGCAGCCGTCGGCGTCCTCGTAGCCGTCCGGATCCTCCGGGTCGTTCGCGCAGTTCTTCCCGGCGCTGTCCTTGTCGTTCGTGTCGAGGACCGTGTCGAGATCGTTGTCGAGCTCGGGGCAGCCGTCCTCGTCGAGGTAGCTGTCCTTGTCCTCGGGCAGGAGCACGCAGCTGTCCTTGCCGTCGGTGAGCCCGTCGCCGTCCGTGTCCGGATCGTCCGGGCAGCCGTCATCGTCCTGGAAGCCGTTCCAGGTCTCGGCGTCGCAGGGGCACTTCTTGTCCTGCGGATCGAGCAGCCCGTCGCCGTCGCAGTCGCCGGGCTTCGGCGGCGGCGCCTCCTCGATGAACCCGCGCTCGGCACACTTCTGCGGCGGCGAGAGATCGTAGGCGGCGTGCGTGTTCGCCTTCGCGATGTCGAGGTGCTCCTTCGCGCGGGCAAAGAAGCCCTGATCGAGCTCGACCGCGGCGAACGAGAGGTGCGATTTCGCCATCGCGAGCTCGCGCGGCGCGCAGCGGAGCGCGCCGTTGCGCTCCGCCTGCTTCGCGATCGTGCTCAGCGCCTCGATGTCGCCGCGCATCACCGGCACCTGTGCGCACGAGAGGGCGGACCCTGCGAACGCCACGACAGCGACGACGCCAGCGCGGCGTCGCGACGGGCGGCGCGTTCTTCGAATGCTCATCGACCAGCGCCCTCGTGCGCCTGCTTCGCCAGGGTGATCGCCTTGTCCGCGTACTCCTCCGCGACGTCGGCGAAGTCGATCGCGTCGCCGTAGTCGGCGGCCGCGGCCTCTTCCCGAGCCTTCCAGAGGTGCTCTCTCGCGGTGTAGTACTCGTACGGCGCGTACTTCTCCGCGCCGAGCGCCTCGGCTGTCTCGAGCTTGCTCGAGGCCGAGTTCGCGGTGAACGCGTAGATGGCACCGCCGCAGCCGCTGGTGAGAGCGGCCGCGAGCACCATGCCCGCGCCTGAAATCCAAGTCCCGAATCGCCGCCCGTGCGTCGTCACGATCGCGTTCTTTCTGGGGCGGGCCCCTTAGACCGTCCGCCCGGTCGTCGCGACGCTAGCAAGGGCGCTCGGCGCGCGTCAACCGGCTCGGGGAAGGGAGAGGGAGGTTAGAGCTTCCGGTAGACGCCCACGACCACGCCGAGGAGCATCGCAGGCTTGAAGTCGCTCGCCCGGACCAGGATGGGCGCCATCGCGGCGTTGGCCGGCTGGAAGCGCACGTAGTCCTTCTCCGGGAAGAAGTACTTCACGGTCGCCTCGTCGCCGATCAGCGCCACCACGATGTCGCCGCGCTGCGCGGTGAGCTGCCGGCGCACGAAGATGTAGTCGCCGCTGAAGATGCCCGCCTCGATCATCGAGTCGCCCGTGACGCGAAGGCCGAACACCTCGCGCCCGCCGCGCACGAGCGTCCGCTCGATCCGGACCGTATCGAGCACGTGCTCCTCGGCCAGGATCGGCAGGCCCGCGGCGATCCGGCCGACGACCGCGATCTCGACGAGGTCGTCCTCCTGGTCGTTCGCAGGGGCGTCGTTGCCGCCGCCCACGAGCGCGCCGCGCAGCTCGGCGCCGCCGCTCGCGCCGCCGCCGTCGAGGTCGCGCGGGCGGAGGGCGCGCGACTTCATGTCCTCGCGCGTGAGGTAGCCCTTGCGCTCGAGCGCCCGGAGGTGATCGTTCACCCCGTTCGTCGAGCGGATCCCCATATGCGCGCCGATCTCGCGCAGCGTCGGCGGGTACCCGCGCTCGCTGATCGACTGCCGGATATAGTGAAGCACCTGCTGTTGTCGCTCGGTGAGCCCCTGCATCGGGCGGAACCTACTGAACGGTTGGGTAGATGTCAAAAAAGTGTGGAGCCCTCTCTCCACAGGGCGGATTTTGCGGCGATTTTCGCGCTCTGGACGGGCGCGCGCGGCGCGTCCGTCGGCGGCGCGGTGAGCTGACGGGCGCGTCGAGCGTGCAGGGTGAACCGAAGGGCAGGGGAGCGTGATCAGGGCTGCTTCGCGACGTTGCTCCGCGAGCTCATGGCCTGGCGAGGCTCGAGCATCGCCCGGATCTCGTCGGGGTCGGCGGCGGCGGCGAACGCTTCCTCCAGCGTGATCATCCGGCGCTGGTAGAGCGAGACGAGCGACTGGGCCATCGTCTGCATCCCGCTGCCGGCCTGGCCCATCTGCATCTGCGAGTAGATCTGGTGCAGCTTGTCCTCGCGGATGAGGTTCCGGATCGCCGCGTTCGGGATCATCACCTCCATCGCCATGACGCGTCCCGGGCCGTTCGCGCGCGGCAGGAGCAGCTGCGTCATCACGGCGACGAGCGTGAACGAGAGCTGCTGGCGCACCTGCGACTGCTGGTGGGGCGGGAACACGTCGATGATGCGGTTGATCGTCGAGATCGCCGAGTTCGTGTGGAGCGTGGCGAAGACCAGGTGGCCCGTCTCGGCGATCGTCAGCGCCGACTCGACGGTCTCCAGGTCGCGCATCTCGCCGACGAGCACCACGTCCGGATCCTGACGCAGGGCGTAACGCAGGGCGTCCTTGAACGACGCGGTGTCGGAGCCGATCTCGCGCTGGTTCACGAGCGAGAGCTTGTGCGGGTGCAGGTACTCGATCGGGTCCTCGATCGTGAGGATGTGGAGCCGCTGCTCGGCGTTGATCTTGTCGATGATGCTCGCGAGCGTGGTCGTCTTGCCCGAGCCGGTCGGGCCGGTCACGAGCACGAGGCCGCGGGGCTTGGCGGTGATGTCGAGCACGACCGGCGGCAGGCCGAGCTCGTCGAAGTTCATGATCCGGAAGGGGATCTGCCGGAAGGCGGCCGCGACGGCGCCGCGCTGCATGTAGATGTTCGCGCGGAAGCGGGCGAGCCCCTTCATGCCGAACGACAGATCGAGCTCGTTGCGCTGCTCGAACGCCGCCACCTGCTCCTCGCTCAGCACCGAGTAGCAGAGCTGCTTCGTGTCGCTCGGCATGAGCGGCGGGAGCTTGAGCGGCACCACCGTGCCGTCGATGCGCAGGAGCGGCGGTGTGCCGCTCGTGATGTGCATGTCGCTCGCGCCCTTCTCCACCATCGCGCGGAGGAGCTGCTGGAGCGTGTACCGGAGGCCCTCCTGCTGTCCGACGATCTCGGTCGTCATGCGCTCAATCCCCCATCGTCACGCGGCCGACCTCCTCGGTCGTGGTGACGCCCGCGAGCACCTTCTCGATCCCGCTCATCCGGAGGGTCAGCATCCCGCCCTTGATGGCCGCGGCCTTGAGCTCCGCCGTGGACGCGCCCTGGAGGACCATCTCCTTCAGCGCGTCGGTGAAGCGCATGACCTCGTAGAGCGCGACGCGGCCCTTGTAGCCCGAGCCGTTGCACGTCTTGCAGCCCGCGCCGCGCACGAGCTCCGCGCGCGCCGCCTGCTGCTCGGTGAAGCCGAAGTCGAGGAGCACCCGCGGCTCGACGCGCATCGGGACGCGGCAGTCGGGGCAGACCTTGCGGGCGAGGCGCTGGGCCAGCACGAGGTTCACGCTGGCGGTGATGAGGAACGGCTCGACGCCCATGTTGAGGAGGCGCGAGATCGTCGCCGGCGCGTCGTTCGTGTGCAGCGTCGAGAGCACGAGGTGGCCCGTGAGCGCCGCCTTGACGGCGATCTCGGCGGTCTCGAAGTCGCGGATCTCGCCGACCATGATGATGTCCGGGTCCTGCCGGAGGAAGGAGCGCAGCGACATCGCGAAGTTCAGCCCGATCTCATCGTGCATCTGCACCTGGTTGATGCCGTGCAGGTTGTACTCGACGGGGTCCTCGGCGGTGCTGATGTTCGAGCCGATCTGGTTGAGCTCCGAGAGCGCCGAGTAGAGCGTCGTCGTCTTGCCGGAGCCGGTCGGGCCGGTGACGAGGACCATGCCCCAGGGCTGGCCGATCGCCCACTTGAAGTCCGCGAGCGGCTTCGGGTCGAAGCCGAGCTTCGCCATGTCGAGCTGGAGGTTCGACTTGTCGAGCAGGCGGAGGACGATCTTCTCGCCCCAGATCGTCGGGAGCACGGAGACGCGGAAGTCCATCTCCCGGCCCCTGCCCATCTTCAGCTTGATGCGGCCGTCCTGCGGGAGCCGCCGCTCGGCGATGTCGAGCGAGCTCATGATCTTGAGGCGGCTCGCGATCGCGTTCTTCAGCTTGATCGGCGGCTGCATCTCCTCCATCAGCACGCCGTCGACGCGGTAGCGCACCCGGAGCTTCTTCTCGTACGGCTCGACGTGGATGTCGCTCGCGCCCTTCTTGATGGCGTTCAGGAGGATCGCGTTGACGAGCCGGACCACGGGCGCGCCCTCGGCGGCCTTCTCCAGCTCGAGGACGTTCATGTCGTCGGCCTCGACCTGGAAGCCGACCTCCTCCTCCCCGAACTCGCTCAGCACCTCGTCGTAGGAGGGCCCGACGTTGTAGGCGCGCTCGATCGCCTCCGTGATGCCCGTCTCGGACGCGACGACGGGCTCGACGTTGAAGCCCGTGAGGAACTTGATGTCGTCGATCGCGTGGAGGTTCGTCGGGTCGGCCATCGCGACGACGAGCGCCGTCCCCGAGCGGGAGATCGGGATGATCTTGTGCTTCTCGCAGACATCCCGCGAGACGAGGCGCGAGACCTCCGCGTCGATCTCGTACTCGTCGAGGGCGACGGCAGGGACGCGGTACTGCGTCGAGAGGAAGCTCGTGATCTCCCCGTCGGAGATGTACCCGAGCTTGGCGAGCGCGTAGCCGAGGTTCTGGCCTGTCTTGCGCTGCTCCTCCTGGGCTTGCCTGAGCTGCTGGAGGCTGATGAGCTTTTCGCGGACGAGCAGTTCGCCGAGGCGATTGGTGGTCGACATCGAGGCCGCAAATCCTGCGGGCGGCGAGGAAGGGAGTCAACGCTGGCGGTTGGGGCGGGCGCGCATCAAGGGTAGGATGTCGGATGGTGAGGATGGCGCTGCGTGAGTCTCTTTGAGTGGTTCGGGCTCAAGCGGGGGGACAGCCGACGCAGGGCGGCAGAGGCCAGGGAGCTCGCCGGCGATCTCGCGGGGGCGGTCGAGCTCTATGTCGAGGCCGGCATGCCGGACGACGCGGCCCGGGTCCTCCTGCTCCGCGCGGACGCCGAGCGGAGCGTCGAGAAGCGGATCGCCTTCTGCGCCACGGCGTCCCGCACGGCGGAGAGCCCCGAGCTCAAGCGGGCGGCGCTCGGGCGCAAGGCGCTGCTCGCGTTCGATCTGGTCCGCGCGCGGGGCGCGAGCGCGATGCGGAGCGAGGTGCTGGCGGTCGCGCGCGAGCTCGAGGCGGCGGGCGAGCTCGAGCGTGCGGCGGACGCCTACGCCCTGGTCGGCGACACCGAGGCGGAGACGCGCGTCCTCGCGGCGGCGGGCGCGATCGACCGGCTCGAGGAGCGCCTCCGCGCCTCGATGACCGCCGAGCGGGACCAGCGCGAGCTCGCCTCGGCGCTGCGGAAGATCGCGGATCTGGACCGGGTGGCCGAGCGGCGCGAGGCGATCGCGGTGGCCGAGGCGTGGCTCGGGGCGAGCCGCGACGGCGAGCGCGTGGCCGACGCGCTGCGCGCGATCCGCGCGCGGCTCCTCACGGGGCCGCTCCTCACGCTCGATCTCGGCGGCGCCGTGCTGCGCTGCGCGCTCGGCGACGAGGTCACGATCGGCCGCAGCGAGGCGACGCTCGTCGTCGCGAACCGCGCCGTGAGCAGGACGCACGTGCGGATCCGGCGCGGCCCGTCAGGCATCGAGGTGGAGGATCTCGGGACGCGCAACGGCACGACCCTGGCCGGCGCGCGGCTCACGGCGCCGCTGCCGGTGGGCCGCGGCGTGCAGCTGCTGCTCGGCGGGGAGGTGCCGTGCGCGATCGCGCCCGGGACCGGGCAGGGCTGCGTGGTGGAGCTCGCGGGCGAGCGCTTCGTGGCGCCGCTCGGCGATCTGCCGGTCGGGCCGTGGCGGATCCGCCTCGAGCGGGCGGGCGCTGCGGCGTTCGTGGTGCTGAAGACGCCGCCGGGGGCGCCGCCGCCGTTCCTGGGCGACTACCAGCTCGCGCCGTCCATCGAGCTCTGCGCCGGCGATGCGATCGCCGCGGCGCGCGGGGGGACGGCGGTCTTCCGGCTGCCCGCCGCGGGCCAGGGGTCGGCAGCGCGGCGCGACGGCGGCGCGGAGGGCGGGCCGGCGTGAGCCTGTGGCAGCGGCTCAAGGAGCGGCTCGGCGGCTCGGCGCCCGGCGGCGCGCCCGCAGGCGCAGGCGGCGGCGCTGCGCCGGACGCGGACCCGAGCGCGCACCCGGCGAGCAAGCCGCGCGCGCCGCGCTCGCCGGCGGCTCCGATCGCGCGCGGTCGCCCGATGCGCGAGGACGGCGGCGACGACATCGCGCGCCTGCGGAGCGCCGGCACCCGGCAGGGGCCGTCGACGGAAGAGGTGATCGCGGCCCTCCGGCGCGCGCGCGGCACGCTGCAGGAGGCCGAGGCGGTGGCGCACCTCGTCGCGGCGATGGAAGAGCGGGTGCTCCCGGACCCGGTCCGCGTCGCGTGCGCGGATCTCCTCGCGGCCCGGGGCGACGAGCAGGGCGCGCTCTCCGTGCTCGAGGGCGCCGCGACGTCGCGGGAGCGCGGAGGCGCGGCGCGCGCGCAGCCGGTGTCCTCGACCGAAGGGCTCGTCCTCGCGGCCGACCTGTACGCTTCGCTGGGGCAGCTCCCGCGCGCGGTCGGCGCGATCGAGCGGGTGCTCGTCCGGGAGATCGGCGCGCCCGGCGCGCGCGAGCGCCACCAGCGCTGGCGCGCCGCGCTCGGCGCGGAGCGGCCCGCCGCGGCCCGCGTGGAGGACGTCACGCTCGTCGCGCCCTCGGCGAGCAAGACCCCGTTCCGTCTGCTCCGCGAGGTGGCGCGCGGCGGCGCCGGCGCGGTCTACGAGGCCGAGGACGAGGTGCTCGGCCGGCGCGTCGGGTTCAAGGTCTACCACGGGCGCGGCGCCGACCGGGCGCACGTCACCCGCGAGGTGCGGCTCGCCGCGGCGCTCGCGGGCCCCGGCGTCGTGCGGGTGTTCGACGCGGACCCCGACGAGGGGTGGATCGCGCTCGAGTGGATCGCGCGCGGCTCGGTCCGGGACGTGCTCCGCGCCGGCGACGCGGCGGCGCTCGCGCCGGTCGCGCGGTGGGCGCGCCCGCTCGCGCGCGCGCTCGCCCGCATCCACGAGCGCGGCTACGTCCACGCCGACGTCAAGCCGGCCAACGTGCTGCTGCGCAACCTCGGCGAGCCCGTGCTCAGCGACTTCGGGCTGGCCAGGCCGCGCGGCGCGCCGTCGGCCGGCGGCAGCCCGGGGTACGTCTCCCCGGAGCGGCTCGCCGGCCGCCCGAGCGACCCGCGCGACGACGTCTACGGCTACGGCCGCGTGCTCGAGGACGTCCTCGTGCGCCTCGAGCCGCTCGGGTGCGAGGGGCTGGCTCCCTGGAAGGAGCTGTCGCTGCGGTGCCTCGGCCCGGACGACGAGCGGCCGCCGGACGGCGCGGCGCTCGTCCGGGCCGTCTGCTGAGCTCCGTGCCGGCTCAGCACGCGTCGAGGCAGCTCATGTACCGCTCGAACGCGGCCGCGTCCGTCCCGTCGAACGCGCCGCAGGGCACCTCCGCGGCGCACTCGGAGGCGCAGCGGACGTCGCCCTCGCACGACGCCTCCTCGGAGGCGCCGCTGCCCTCGTAGCCGCACTCTTCCGTGTGCTCCGCGGCCTCGTCGCACACGCTGCCGCAGCCCGGCGCGAGGGCGATCGCGAGCGCGATCGACGCGGCGCGAGCTCTTCCGGAGCTGCCGGGCGCTTCCGTCCACCAACGACCCCTGCCTTTGCTCATGGGTGCTCTCTCCCGGAGTGATGTCTCGTACCGGGGACCTTACTGCGGCGGAGTTGCGCGCAGGATGGCAACTCGCTTCGCTTCGGGCGCAGCCCTGGGTAGATTGCTCGCCTACATGCGCGCACGCACCGAGGAAAGGGCGATCTGATGCGCCTGGCGATCGTCGCCACGCCGAGCTTGCACCGCGATCAGCGGCCGGCCCCCGGCTCGCTCGACGGTGACCTCATCCGGGCCCGCCTCTCGCTGGACGACGCCGGCTTCCGGGTGATCGACGTCGATCCTGCCCGGGATCTCGCCGAGCAGCTCGACGCGATGTTCGACGAGCTCGTGGCGACGAGGAAGACCCTGGTCGACGCGGACGAAGCTGCGCGCGACGAGGCGTCGACACTGCTCCTCTTCTACGCGTCCAGCGCGGTCGCGCTGTCGCCGGACGGGGAGCTCTTCCTCTGCCTCGACCCCGAGAACCCCGGCATGGGCGACGCGCTGAGCGACATCACCGCGGTGTTCCGCGATCGTGCGCGCGGGGAGGTGCTCTTCGTCCTCGAGTGCCATCATGCGCCCGGGGCGACCTCCCGCGACGTCGTCGCCGCCGCGGAGCAGGCGGTCGCGTCTCCGGCGACGGGGATCGAGCTGCTCGTCGCGGCCCACCCGATCGGGTCGCTCGACGCCGACCTGCCGTCCGTGCTCACCCGCGCCTTCGTCGAGCACCTCGACGAGGCGGAGCCGGAGCGCGGGCTCACCGCGGAGGCGATCGTCCGCCGCGTGCAGGAGAGCGCCGACCTCGCCGGCGCGATCCCGTGTTTCGTGCGCGCGCGCGGGCGGGGCTCCTTCTACGTGCTCGTCCCGCGCGGCGGCGTCCCGGGAGGGGGCTCGGCGGATGAGCCCGCGGCCCCGCGGCTCGACGTTGCGGGCGAGGGGGACGTCGCCACCACGCCCGCGTCGGCGCCGGACGATCCGGCCGCGCAGTACCTCGCGGCCGGCGACACGCTCGCCGCCGCCTGGGACCTGGAGGGGGCGCTCACGGCGTACAAGAAGGCGCTCGTGCTCGTCGGGGCCGCGCAGCGCGACGCGCGCGCGGAGGTGTACCTGCGCATCGCGCACACCCGGTGGCGCCAGGAGAAGCACCGCGAGGCGATCGAGGGCTTCGAGAAGGCGCTCGCCCTCGCCCCCGAGCACCGCCCCGCGCTCGAGGCGCTGGCCGAGCTCCACCTCGCCGAGCGCGATTTCGACGCGCTGCGCACCGCGGAGGAGCGGCTCCTCTCGCGCGTCGAGGGCGACGCCGACCGGTGCGGGCTCCTCGTCCAGTTCGCCGAGCGCTGGGAGATCATCGCCGGGGACGCGGACCGGGCGCGGGAGCTCCTGGAGCGGGCGCGGGAGCTCCGCCCCGACGACGCCGCGGTCCTGCGCAGCCTGGGCCGGCTCTACGAGGAGGCCGGCGACCTCGAGGCCTCGCTCGACGCGCGCCGCCGCCTGATCGAGCTCGTGGAGGACCCGCGGCAGCGCGCGGCCTCGCTGCTGGAGCTCGCGCGCACGGCGATCCAGGGCGAGGCCCGCGCGACCTTGACGGAGGTGACGCGGGAGCAGGCCGGCATCGACCTGCTCGAGCGCGCGCTGGACGCCGACCCCACGCTGCTCGATCCGCTCGCGCTCATCGCGGTCCTCCTGTCGGCGCGCCAGGAGTGGGGCGAGCTGGAGCTCGCGTACCGGCGCATGCTCGACCGGGCGCAGCGCATCGTCGATCCGCGCGTCCGGAGCGACGTCACCTGGGAGCTGTGCCGCCGCCTCAGCCTGCTCTTCCGCGATCACCTCGAGGATCCCGGCTCCGCGCTGGATGCGTTCGAGGGGGCGGTGGCCGAGCGACCGGATGACGTCGCGGGGCGGCTCAGCGCGGCGTCGCTCGCGCGCAGCGCGGGCCGCTTCGAGCGCGCGGCCGCGCACCTCCAGGCCGCGGCGGTGCTCGAGCCTGGCAACGTCCAGGTGTTCCACGACCTGTTCGACACGTTCCAGAAGCTGCGGCGCACCGACCAGGCCTGGTCCGCCGCGAGCGTGGCCGTGTACCTCGGCGCCGCCGAGGCGCGGGAGCGCTTCCTCTTCGAGGAGCACCGGCCGGCGGGCCTCGTCCAGCCCGAGCGCGGGCTGAGCCCCGGCGCGTGGGATCTCCTGCGCGCGACCGATCGCGATCGCGCGCTCGAGGAGGTGCTCGCGTCGGTCGCCGACGCGGCGATCCGCGCGCGGCTCGCGCAGCGAGCGCGGGAGAAGAAGCTCCCCAGGCTCGACCCGGCCGCGCGCGCGGACGCCGAGCGGAACGCGGCGGGCGTGGTGCGCCTGTTCGCGTGGGCGAGCCGGTGCCTCGGGCTCGCCACGCCGGCGGTCTACCTCCGCAAGGACGCGCCGATCGCGGTCGCCGCGGTGCCGGTCGAGGAGCCGAGCGTCCTCGTCGGCGGCGAGGCGCTCCGCGGGCGGACGGCCGCCGAGCTCGCGTTCCTTGTGGGCAGCCACGTCGCGTACCACGTCGGCCCGCACCGGCTGCTGCTCCACTTCCCCTCGCTCGAGGACCTCGGCATCTGCCTGGCTGCGGCCGTCAAGCTGGCGCGCCCCTCGGAGCCTGTCCCAGCCGAGCTCGAGGGTGCGGTGCTGGGGCTGATGCCCCTGCTCGACGAGCACCTGACGGAGGCCGAGCGCGACGCGCTGGAGGCCGCGGTGTTCGAGCTGTACGAGATCCGCGCGCCGCTCGATCTCGCCCACTGGGTGGGCTCGGTGGAGCGCTGCGCTGCCCGGGTCGGCTATCTCCTGACCGGCGAGCTCGCTGTCGCGGCGTCGTCGCTGTCGCGCGCGGACGCGCCGGGCGTGCTGACGGCGGAGGAGAAGATCGGCGATCTCCTCTCGTTCAGCGTCTCGGATGCCTATCACGCCCTGCGTGACGAGCTCGGCGTGGCGATCCAGCCCTAGCGTTGGTCGCGCGCCGCGATCAGCGCCTGCGCGCCTGCTCGTCCTCGCGCGCTCACTCCTTGCCCTGGAGGTAAGCGAGGTACGCGTCGTGGCTCGGCGGGCGACCGAGGAAGCGAGCGACGAGCTCTCCTGCCTCGACGCCGCCGCCCTTCGCGAGCACCTCGTCGCGGAAGGTGCGCGCGACAGCGGGGTTCATCAGGCCTTCCCGCTTGAAGCGGGTGAGCACGTCGCGCGAGAGCGACAGGGCCCACTGGTAGCCGTAATAGCCCGCGTCGTAGGTGATGAGGTGCCCGAAGCTCGACTGGAGGTGCGTCCCCTTCACGAAGGCGAACGACTCGTTCGCGCGCTGCGCCTGCTCCACGACCTGGGTCGTGTCGAGGCCCGGGTCGCGGGTGTGGAGCTCCAGATCGATCGACGCGAGGGTGAGCTGCCGCTGCGTCGCGAGCGCCCGCCCGAAGCCGCGCGCGCGGGTCATCGCCTGGAACAGATCGTCGGGGATCTTCTCGCCGGTTGCGTGGTGCTTCGCGAACCGATCGAGCACCTCGCGTGACCACGCCCACTCCTCGAACATCTGGCTCGGCGCCTCGACGAAGTCGCGCACCGTCGCCGTCCCCGAGTAGGAAGCGAGCTCCGAGCGCGTGAGGAGGTGGTGCAGCACGTGTCCGAACTCGTGGAAGAACGTCACCACGTCCTCGTGAGACATGAGCGCCGGCTGCGCTCCCGGCTTCGGGAAGTTGCACTCGAGGGCCGCGATGGGGGGCTGCCACGACCCGTCGTCGAGCAGCTTCGCCGTCCGCACGGCGAACATCGCCGCGTGCTTGTACTTGTCGGGCCTGCTGTAGAGGTCGAGGTAAAACTTTCCGATGACCTTGCCCTCGGAGCGCACCTCGTGCGCGGTCACGTCCGGGTGCCAGGCCTTCGCGGGGACCTCTTTGTACTCGACACCGTACATCTGCGCGGTGATGTCCATGAGCCCCTGCTTCACCGCGCCGATCTCGAGGTAGTCCGAGAGCGCCTGCGAGCTGAACTGGTACCTGGACGCGCGGACCCGGTCTTCGAGGAAGTAGCGCTCCGAGGGCGGGAGCTTGTCGGTCGGCTTGCCTCCGAGCCGCACGTGCTCCTTCATCAGCTCGGCGAACTCGGCCTTGGCGGGCTCCTTCAGCGCGGTCCGGACCTGGTCGAGGAAGGCGCGCACCGCGCCGCTCGTCTTGGCCATCCGCGGCTCGATGGCATAGTCGGCCCAGCTCTTGTAGCCGAGCATCTTCGCCTTCTCCGAGCGGAGCGCGAGGAGCCGATCGAGCAGCTTCACGTTCCTGTCGCCGCCGCGGTTGGTGAAGAGGACGTAGAGGTCGAGCGCGGCCTTGCGGTCCTTCGCGTAGGTGACGAACGGAAAGAAGTCGGGGTAGTCGGTGCTGATCTCGACCTTGCCGTTCGCCTTGGGCGGGTGCTTCGCCACGTACTCATTGGGCAATCCGTCGAGGGAGGCCGGCGCGATCTCGATCGACCCGATCGACGCGGACAGGTTCGACATGAACTCCTGTCCGATGCGGGTGATCTGCTCGTTCACGTCGCGGAGGCGTTGCTGCCGGTCAAGCGGCAGCGACAGCCCGTTGCGGCGGAAGTCGCGGAGGACGTCGGAGAGGAGCCGCGCTCGCTCCCCTCTCGGTGGATCGCCCTTCTCGGCGTACGCCTTGATGACGGCGGCGAGATCGGCGTCCAGCCACATCGCGGTCGTGAACCTGTCGACCTTCGGCTCGCAGAGCCTGGCGGCCTCTCGCACGGCCGCGTCCGGGTGCGCGACCCCCATGAGGTACGGGAATTCGCCGGCGCTGTTCACCTCGAGCACCGCGTCGTCGAACCGCCCGAGGGTCCCGGCGTAGGTGAGCTTCTCCGGCGGTGCCTCCTTGAGCGCCCTGATCGCGTCGAGGTGCACCTCCGCCGCGCGCAGGTGGTCGTCGCAGAGCTGCTTCACCCCGTCCACGGTGCTCCCCTGCGCCACGGGGTCGAATTCGGCGCGCGCGGGGGCCTCGGGCTGCGGCATCTTCGCCGTGGTTGACGTCGTTTCCGGGGCGGCGCTGCCGGGCCCGGGCGGGGACGCGACGGCGCCGCTCTGGGTGCCAGCGCTGCAGGCGACGAGCAGGAGGAGCGAGAGGAGCCCACCGCGCGCGGGCGAGTTGCCGACCTTCATGGAGGTTCGGCTATATCACGGGCCGTCCAGGGGGCCGGGCGGGGAGTCGCCGGCTGAAGCGGACGAGCCGCGGCGCGCGGTCGTCGCCCTGCTCGCCTCTCGCCGCCGGCCCCGCCGCGTGTTCCGATGGTCGCTGGAGTCTCCGCCATGCCCCGTCCCGCGCTCACCTTCGCCCTCTTCTTCGCTCTCGCGTCTCTCGCGCTCGGTTGTTCCGGCAGCGACCCCTGCGAGGTCGTCTGCGCCAAGAACGCCGAGTGCCAGCCCGACGGACCCGGAAAGGACACCTGCGTCACCCTGTGCCTCGACCTTTCCGACCGCGCGTCCTATGCCACCGCGGTCGAACACCAGGCCGAATGCTACGAGGAGGAGGACTGGTCCTGCGACCAGCTCGCGAGCGGCGCGTGCGACTACTCGCCGGAGGATTGATCGCGGGGGCTGTCCGCCTCGTCGACGCGCGCCCTACTCCGCTGCCATGAACGGGTAGGGGACCGCGCGCGGCGGGGCGAACGTCTCCTTCACGACCCGCGGCGAGACCCACCGGAGCAGGTTGAACAGGCTGCCCGCCTTGTCGTTCGTGCCGGACGCGCGCGCGCCGCCGAACGGCTGCTGACCCACGACGGCCCCCGTCGGCTTGTCGTTGATGTAGAAGTTGCCCGCGGCGAAGCGGAGCGCGTCGCTCGCAGTCTCGATGAACGCCCGGTCCCGCGCGAAGACCGCGCCCGTGAGGCCGTACGGCGACGTCTCGTCGCAGAGCGCGAGCGCCCTCGCCTCCTCGCCGTCGGGGTAGACCCAGACCGTGAGCACCGGCCCGAACAGCTCCTCCGTCATCAGGGGGTGGCGCGGGTCCGTGGTCTCGATGAGCGTCGGCTCGACGAACCAGCCCTCGCTCCCGTCGTGCGCGCGCCCGCCGCCGCCGCACACGAGCGAGCACGCCGGGTCCTTCTTCGCCGCGGCGATCCGCTCCGTGAGGCGCGCGTGCGCGCGCCCGTCGATCACCGCGCCCATGAAGTTGCGGAAGTCGGCGACGTCCCCCACGCGGATCGCCTGGATGTGGCCGACGAGCCGGTTCTTGAGGGCCGGCCACAGCGAGCGGGGGATGTACGCGCGCGACGCGGCCGAGCACTTCTGTCCCTGGTACTCGTACGCTCCCCGGACGAGCGCCACCGCGAGCGCGTCGACGTCGGCGCTCGCGTGCGCGAAGACGAAGTCCTTGCCGCCTGTCTCGCCCACGATGCGCGGGTAGCTGCGGTAGCGCCCGATGTTCTCCCCGATGCGTCGCCAGATCGACTGGAAGACCGCGGTCGATCCGGTGAAGTGGATGCCGGCGAAGTCCGGGTGATCGAGGCAGGCGTTCGAGACGAGCTCGGGCGGACCCATGACGAGGTTGATGACGCCGGGCGGGAGGCCCGCCTCGATCAGGAGCTCCATCACGAAGTGCGCGGAGTACAGCGCGTTCGCCGACGGCTTCCAGACCACGGTGTTGCCCATCAGCGCCGGGGCCGCGGACAGGTTGCCCGCGATGGCGGTGAAGTTGAACGGCGTCGCCGCGAAGACGAAGCCCTCCAGCGGGCGAGGCTCGGCGAAGTTCCAGATGCCGGGCGCGCTCGCCGGCTGCTCCGCCGCGATCCGGTGGGCGAAGTGGACGTTGTAGCGGAGGAAATCGATGAGCTCGCATGCGGAGTCGATCTCGGCCTGGAACGCCGTCTTGCTTTGCCCGAGCATCGTCGCCGCGTTGAGCACGGGGCGGTACCGGGTCGCGAGCAGCTCGGCCGCCTTGAGGAACACGGCGGCGCGCGCCGTCCATGGCGTCCTCGACCAGGCGGGGTGCGCCCGCCGGGCGGCCTCGATCGCGCGCGCCACGTGAGCGGCGCCGCCCTGGTGAGCGCGGGCGAGCAGGAGGTCGCGCCGGTGCGGCGCGCGGACCTCGTCGAGCTCGCCGGTCCGGACCGCCTCGCCGTCGATGACCATCGGGATGTCGATCGTCTCCCGCGCCCGGCGATCGAGCTCCGCCTTGAGGGCCGCGCGCTCCGGGCTGCCAGGGGCGTACGCGAGGACGGGCTCGTTCTGGGGGCTCGGGGGCGTGGCGGTGGCGTCGATCATGACGCGAGTCTAGCGGCGGAGCCGAGGGCGCGCAGCGCTCCGGCGTCGCCACGCGTCGTCTCCTGCGGTGGCGTCGTGAGCCGGACGGCCGCGCAGGGCAGCGCGCGTCGCATTTCATGGATGCCAGGTTTCAGGAGTCGCCCACCTTGGGCGTCGCCCGCGCCGCCGCTACGATCGCGGGATGCGCGAGCTCACCACGCCGCCCGATGCGATCTTCGATCCGGTCACGGGAGCGGCGCGCGTCGGCTCCTACCGGGGCGAGCTCCCTCGGGTGGATCTCACGCAGATCGCGCCGCGGACGCTCGACCGGCTGCTCAAGCACAAGCGGTGGACCTACGTGGCGATCGCGTCGGACGAGGTCTTCATCGCCGCCGCGGTCGTACACCTCGGCTACCTCGCGAACACGTTCGGCGTCGTCTTCGACAAGGCGGGCCGGCGGCTGCTCGTGGACCGCTCGACGTTCGGACCTCCCTTCGCGGCGAGCGTGGGCGACGTGGGCGGCGAGGGCAGCTCCGCGCGCGCCTGGCTGCCCCGCGGGCGCGTGCGGATCGAGCGCCTGCGCGGGCAGGCGAGCGTCAGGGTCGCCGCCGCGTTCCGCGGCCTCGACCTCCGCGTGCGGCTGGACAGCCGCGTCGCCCCGCCGGCGATCTCGGTGATCTCGGAGGGGCCAGGCGGCGTCCTGATCGCGACCGAGAAGCGGCAGCTCCTCGGCGTCGAGGGGGAGGCGTCGGTGCTCGGCCGCCGGATCGCGCTCGACGGAGCGCTCGCCAGCTACGACTACACGAGCGGCCTCATGCCGCGGCGCACGACCTGGCGCTGGGCCATCGCCCTTGGGCGCGCGCAGAGCGGCGAGCGCATCGGCCTGAACGTGGGCGAAGGGTTCGTCGGCGACGCCGAGTGTGCGCTCTGGGTCGAGGGCGATCTCTTCCCGCTCGCCGAGGGCCGGTTCACCTTCGATGCCGCGCGGCCGCTCGACCCGTGGCACGTGCGGACCGCGGACGGCTCCGTGGATCTCCGGTTCATCCCCGGCGCGGCGCACTCGAACCACACGAACCTCGGCGTGCTCGCGTCCGAGTTCCTGCAGCCGATCGGCCTCTGTTCGGGCGCGGTTCGCGTCCCGGACGGGCGGGTCCTCGAGCTCCGGGACGTCCTCGGCGTGGCGGAGGACCAGGTCATCACCTGGTAGCTCTGGACGATGGCGCCAGTCGCGCCGGTCAGCCGCCGCGGCGCTCGGCGATGAGCTTGTCGAGGTCGTCCTCGGTGATGAGCTTCGTGCCGTACTTGCGCGCCTTCACCGCCTTGCTCGACGCGGACGCCACGTCGGCGAGGACGAGGTAGTTGAGCTCCTTCGTGACGCTGTTCAGCACCCGGCCGCCGTTCGACTCGACGAGGTGGGTGAGCTCGCCGCGCGGGCGCGCCGCCGCGCCGGTGAAGCAGAACGTGAGGCCCGCGAGCGGCCCCTCGGCCTCGGGCGCGACCGGCACGATGCCGCCGGCGAGCAGCCGCGCGATCTCCTCGCTGCGGGCGCGCAGCCCGCGGACGATGCTCGCGGCCTTGATCGCGCCGAGCCCCGGGATGCCGGCGAGCTCGTCTTCGCCGGCGGCGAGCAGCTTCTCGATCGTGGTGTACCCGGCCGACACGAGCAGCCGCGCGGTCTGGATCGCGAACCCCTCGATGCCGAGCGCCGCGAGGAAGACCGGCAGCGTGAGCGGGAGCCGGCTCTTCAGCTGCTCGAGGCACTTCGTGGCGCTCTTCTCGCCGCGCCGATCGAGCTCGGCGATGTCCTTCACCGTGAGCTTGTAGAGGTCGAGCGGCTCTCGCGCGAGGCCCGCGGCCACCACCTGCTCGATCAGCTTGTCGCCCCACTCGAGCGCGCCGATGGCGTCGATCCAGTTGTGGATGCGCCCCTCGATGAGGGCGCGGCACGCGGCGTTCCGGCAGAGGAGGTACTCCCCCTCGATGACGAGCGGCGCGCTGCAGACCGGGCAGAGCGATGGCGGGACCGCGACGGGGCCGCGCTTCTCGACGACCTCCTCGACGTACGGGATCACGTCATTGCGTCGCGAGACCAGCACCTCGTCGCCCACCCCGATGCCGAGGCTCCGCACGTTCGCCGCGTTGTGCAGCGAGGCGCGGCGCACGTTGGCGCCGGCGAGCTCCACCGGCTCGACGATCGCCACCGGGGTGACGCGGCCGCTCGGCCCGGTGTCCCACTGGATCGCCACGACCGTCGTCACCTTGGCGGGCGACGCGAACTTGAAGGCGACCGCGCCGCGCGGCCGGCGGTTGACGTCGCCGAGCAGGCCCTGCACGTGGAGCGAGTCCACGTACACGACGAGCCCGTCTATCTCGTAATCGAGACCCGCGCGAAGCTCGCTCGAGTAGCGGCGGTAGAGCTTCACGACGTCCTCGACGCTGCCGTGGGCGGTCTGCGGCGTCGCGAAGCCGAGCTCGCGCAGCCAGGCGAACCGCGCGCGGCACGTCGGGATCTCGAGGTGCTCGGCGACGTCGTAGAAGAGCACGGTGCAGTGCTCCGCCCCTTGCCCGTCGAACCGTTTGGCCGCGCCCGCGGCCATGTTGCGCGGGCTTGTGACGCCGGGGAAGTAGCGCTTCATGTCCGAGAGGCGGAGGATGATCTCGCCGCGCACGGACAGCCGGCCCCGCTCCCGGATCCTCGCGGGGACCCCCTTCATCCTCGCGACGTTCGCGGTGATCCGCTCGCCCCACTCGCCGTCGCCTCGGGTGATGGCGTCGACGAGCTTGCCGCCCTTGTAGATGACCTCGATGGAGATGCCGTCGAGCTTCTCCGCCACGAAGAGGTCCTCCGCGACGCTCGCGTCGGCGGGTCCTGAAGGCTGCGCGTCGCCCTCGCCGCCCGCGTCCTTCGCGAGGATCTCGTCGCAGCGCGCGACCCAGGCCCGGAGCTCGTCCTCGGAGACGACCTTGTTGAGCGAGCCCATCGGGATCTCGTGCCGCGCCTTCTCCCACTCCGTGATCAGGGAGGCCGAGCCGACCCGCGCGAGCACCGGGTGCGCGGGATCGAGGGCGCGGAGCTCGTCCTCGAGCGCGTCGAACGCCGCGTCCGATATCTCGGGGTGTCCTGCGTAGTAGCTCGCCCTGTACTTCTCGATGCGATCGGCGAGCTCATCGATCCGCGCCTTGTGCTTCGGATCCGTCGCCAGCCCGCCCTGCAGCGCGCTGCGCGCTCCGGCCTCGTCGTGGTGTCCCTGCGTCATCGCTTGCCTCGGCTCACTCCAGCTCCGTGTCGCCGGCGCGCCGGGCGGCGGCGAGGAGATCCCCCATGCCCATCGCGAGCTCGGCCGGGAGCTCGTCTTCCCGGAAGAGCCTCGCCTCCCGGATCTCGAGCGGGTTCTGGGGAGGGCGCGTCGGCGCGCCGATCCGGGCTGCGACGACGACGGTCACGGCGTGGAAGCGGATGTCGCGATCGGGGCGCGAGTACACACCCACGACCCGCCCGACCTCGACCTCGGTGACGCCCGCTTCTTCGGCGAGCTCCCGGACCACGGTGTCGCGGAGCGTCTCGCCCCACTCCAGGGTCCCTCCCGGGAGCGCCCACGTCCCCGTGTCGCTGCGTCGAATCAGCAGCCACCGGCCGTCTGCGGTCTGCGCGGCGGCGGCGATCCCGACGACGGGCCGCCGGAGCAGCGCGCGCGCGACCTCCCTGGCCAGGGCGAGCACGGAGCGCGGCAACATCGAGAGGGGAGCGATTTCCATGAGAATTTTCGCGATCTGTCTGTAAAGCATAGAAGCGATCGGTGACCGCTGGGAGAGGGTTCCGCGTGAGCGTGGCCGTTCCTGCGGACGGCAGGGGGCTTCGCGGCTCGGCGCTCGGCCCCGGATGACAGGCAGGCTACGCTCGTCCCATCATGTCATTCGTCTGGCGGGCGATGCGCGCTGCTGTCGGTTCATACGGCCGCGCGGCCCTCTGCGGCGCGACGGTGTGGGGCGCGGCGATCGCTGTCGCGTCGCTCCCGAGCTGCACCGAGGAGCGGCTCCCGCCGCCGCGCCCTCAGGCCGGCACGTCGACCGGCGCGGGCGGCTCGGCGGGCGCGCCGCCGGACGGGGGCATCGACGAGGAGCCTGGACCGGCGAACCTCTGCGAGTGCGTCGCGGCTTACGGCGGCGAGGCCGGCCGATGCGGCGATTGCTTCAACGAGCACGCGTCGCGCGGTGGCCGTTGTGAGGCGCAGCTCTCGGCGTGCGACGGGGAGCCCGGGTGCCGGCAGATCAGCCTGTGCCTGAAGGACTGCGGTCACAACAAGGATTGCCAGACGGCGTGCGTGTTCCCTGACGATGCGGGCGCCGCGCAGCGAGCGTTCCAGCAGGCGCTCGCCTGCGTATGCGACGCGTGCGGCGCGCGGTGCGCCTACCACGGCGGGCCGCTCGAGTGCGCTGAGCCCGCCGTCGGGGTGGATGGCGGTGAGGGGACCGCGGGCGGCGGTGTTGCGGGCAGCGGTGCTGCGGGCGCTGGCGGTGCTGCGGGCGCTGGCGGTGCTGCGGGTGCTGGAGGTGCCGCGGGCGGCGGCGGTGTTGCGGGCAGCGGTGCTGGGGGCGCTGGCGGTGCTGCGGGAACTGGCGGTGCTGCGGGTGCTGGAGGTGCCGCGGGCGGCGGCGGTGTTGCGGGCAGCGGTGCTGCGGGCGCGCCCGGAGATCGAGGAATCCGGTGAGCTCCGAGCGCTTCTTGGCGCGCCGCCCACTCCGGTGTCTCGTGCGGTAGGCTTGCCGGATGCAGAAACCGGTCATCTGGGCGGCCCTCCAGCTCTCCAGCCAGGAGGACGTGAGCGCGAACCTGGCACGGGTGGAGGCGCTCATCGCGGAGGCGGCGAGCCGCGGGGCAACCACGGTCGTGCTGCCCGAGAACTTCGCGTACATGGGCAGCGAGGAGGGGAAGCGCAACATCGCCGAGGATCTCGATGCCGGCGGCGGTCCGATCGCGCACCGCCTCGCCGACGCGGCGCGGTCTTCCCGCGTGACGATCGTGGCCGGCGGCTTTCCCGAGCGCGCGCACGACCCGGCGCGGCCGTACAACACCTGCGCGGTCTTCGGCCCCGACGGCCGGCTCACCGCCCGCTACCGGAAGATCCACCTCTTCGATGTCGAGATCGCCGACGGAACGAAGTACCGCGAGTCCGCGTCGACGACCGCCGGCGAGCGCCCCGTCGTCACCGAGATCGACGGCGTGAAGCTCGGGTTGTCCATCTGCTACGACGTCCGGTTCCCGGAGCTCTACCGCGCGCTCTCATCGGCGGGCGCAGAGGCCATCGTCGTCCCCGCGGCGTTCACGCTGCTCACCGGCAAGGACCACTGGCTGGTCCTGCTCCGCGCGCGCGCGATCGAGGCCCAGTCGTACGTGGTGGCCGCCGCGCAGTGGGGCAAGCACCCCGGCGGGCGAGCGACGTTCGGGAAATCGTGTGTCATCGATCCGTGGGGAGAGGTGATCGCCCAGGCCTCGGAAGGGGAGGGGATCGCGATGGCGATGCTCGACCCTGCCTACCTGGATCGGGTCAGGGCGAATCTACCCTCGCTCAAGCACAGGCGACTCTGATCTCGATGTCATGGGGGTAGGGAATTTGTCCCACATCCTGTGGGGGTGCTTGCGGTGCCGGCCGATGGCGTGACCGGCCTCTTCCGTCAGATCACTCGGCCGAGGCGTCGCTCACCTCCGCCTCGCCGGCCGGGGGCAGCGCGCCCCCGCGCTTGGACAGGAGCGCCCGTAGCTCCGCGGGCCTGCGGAAGCCGATACGGCGGGCGACCTCCCCCTCGGTCAGCCCTTCATGCAGCAGCGCGCGGGCACGCTCCGCGCGCACCTCGTCGTAGTAGACGTGCGGCGACAAGCCGAAGGCGGCACGGAAGAGCCGCGCGAAGTGAAACTCGGACAGATCGAGGTCCAGCGCGACCTCGTACGAGCGGATCCTCTGGCCTGCTTCCGCGGCGCTGCGGATGCGGTCGCGGCCGAGCAGGAGCCGCTCCGAGGTGCTGCGCGGGAGCGGAGCTGCCGGGCGCGGCGGGGGCGTGGAGCGCGACACAGCCGTCGCTGCGGGGCGCTCCCGCGGCAGCTGCGCGCCGTAGCTCGGCGCTGCGGCGCGAGGCGCCGCGAGCGACGTGGGCCGCGCGGCCGCAGCGCCGCTCGGGGCTGCGGCCGCAGTGGCCGGGACCGACAGGGAGCGTGCGGCCGGCGTGCTGTGAGACGAGGAGGGTGCGATAGGAGTCGAGATGGGAAGCGCAGTCGTCACGAGTACCTCTCCAGCGGTGAAAGGGCGGTGTGCCGCGGTCATCGCGGCAGCCGGTGTGGCGTATTGCAACCGGTAGGCCGCAACCGGACGCAGCGCTCGGGGCTCACCCGAGTCGGCGTCCCGCAGCACAAAACGCAGGCATTTCTCGTCAACCTGCTCGCGGTGTCATACGGGGTGTGGCCTGCTGTTCACGTGGCACAGGCGCCCGGGATCACTCGTGCCTGGCACAATGTGCCTTCGCGCGCGCACGCCATCGCGAAGGCGTGCCGCGCGACATCCTCGCGGCGCACTCGTGACTGTCAGGTGATGAATATGCGCGGGCGTCTCGGCATCTAACGAACGCCGCGCGCGGCGCGGAGTCGCCGCGATCTCGGGATCGGGGCGTCGAGGATCAGACGTCGATCTCGGCGTTCGGTGCGCGCTCCATGATAAAGCGGAATCGCGCCTGGGCGTCCTTGCCCATCAGCTCGTTCAGGATGCGATCGGTCTCGATCTCTCCCTCGATCACGATGCGCAGCGCGCGCCGGCGTCGGATGTCGAGCGTCGTCGCCTTGAGGTCCTCCGCGGGCATCTCGCCGAGCCCCTTGAACCGCGAGATGTCCGCCTTGGCCGTCTTGGGGAGCTTCGCAAGGATCCGGTCGCGCTCTGCGTCGTCGAGCGCCCAGTGCGTCTCCTTGCCGACATCGATCCGGTAAAGCGGCGGCTGTGCCAGGAACACGTGCCCGCCGCGGAGCAGGCCGGGCAAGTGCCGGTAGAAGAAGGTCAGCAGCAGCGTCGCGATGTGCTGGCCGTCGCTGTCGGCGTCCATCAGCAGAAAAATCCTGCCGTAGCGCAACTTGGAGGCGTCGAAGTCCTTTCCGAAGCCGCAGCCGAGCGCGCTCACGATGTCCTGGAGCTCCTTGTTGCCGAGCACCTTCGAGGTCGAGGCCTGCTCCGCGTTGAGCACCTTGCCGCGCAGCGGGAGGATCGCCTGGGTGCGGCGGTCCCGGCCCTGCTTGGCGGAGCCTCCGGCGCTGTCTCCCTCGACAATGAAGAGCTCGCTCTCGCCCGGATCGGTCGAGCCGCAGTCGGCGAGCTTGCCCGGCAGGTTGAGCCGGTGGGACACGGGCGTCTTGCGCAGTACCTGCTGGGTCGCCTCGCGCCGCGCCTCCCGGGCGCGCGCCGCCAGGATGGCGCGGGCCACGATCGACTCGCCGGCCGTGCCGTTGTGCAGCAACCACTGCTCGAGCGCCGGCCGGACCATGCCCTCGACGGCCGGTCCTGCCTCCGCGTTGTTGAGCCGATCCTTCGTCTGCCCCTGGAACTGGGGGTCCTGGATGTAGATGGACAGGACACCCACGATCCCCTCGCGGATGTCGTCGGCCGTCAGCGTCACCCCCTTCGGCTGGACCTTCTTCGCTTCCATGAAGGCCCGGACCGCCTTCACGATCGCAGCGCCGAAGCCGGACTCGTGCGCGCCGCCCGCGTGCGTGGGGATGCCGTTGACGTACGACTTCACGTAGTCGTCGGTCGACTCCGTCCACTGGAGGGCGGCCTCCAGCCGGATCTCGCCCTCGCGCGCGACGTAGAAGATGGACGGGTGGGTCACCGCCTTGCCGCGCTGGGCGACCAGCTTCGGCAGGAAGTCCGCGATGCCGTTCGGGTGGAGGAGCTCGATGGACTCCCCGGACGACAGATCGCGGAACGCGATCGCGAGCCCTCCGTGGAGGTAGGCCTTGGCCTCCAGGCGCTCGCGGATGGTCTCGGGGTCGAAGCGCCGGCCCTGCCCGAAGATCTCCGGGTCCGGCCGGAAGTGAATGCTCGTGCCGTGCTTGCGGGTGGGCGCGCCCTTCTTGATCTTGCTGGTCGGCGCGCCGCGCGAGAACGTCTGCTGGTGCTCGAACCCATCGCGCAGCACCCGGACCTCGACGAGCTCGGAGAGCGCGTTGACGACGCTCGAGCCGACGCCGTGGAGCCCGCCTGAGACCTTGTAGTTGTCGCTCGCGAACTTCCCGCCCGCGTGCAGCGTGCAGAGGATGAGCTCGAGCGCGGGGCGCTTGTACCGGGGGTGGACGTCCACCGGGAAGCCCCGTCCGTCGTCGGTCACGGTGACGCCCTGGAGGTCGGCGTCGAGCGTCACCTCGATCCGCTTCGCGTGCCCGTTGATCGCCTCGTCGACGGCGTTGTCGACGATCTCCCAGAGCAGGTGGTGGTAGCCCCTCGCGTCGGTGCCGCCGATGTACATGGCGGGGCGCTTGCGGACGGGCTCCAGCCCCTCGAGCACCTCGATGTCAGCAGCCGTGTAACGTGCGCCGGACGCGGCGCGGACCGGGGGATTCGTGGCGGCCATCTCAGCTCACCTCCAGCGTCGGTACGACGACGGCCGGCGGCACCACGCGGGCGAAGCGGTCGCGTCGTGCGACCGGCTCGCCCTGCGTGCCGCGCGGACCGGCGATCTTGCTCGCGGCGATCTCGAGCGTCTTGCCTTTCTCCGTCTCGACCGTGATCGCGTCGTTCGGGCCGAGGGCGAGCGCGGCGCCGACCAGGCGCTCGCCCTCCGCGACCCGCATCACGACCGAGCCCTTGCCCGGGCCGGAGAGCAGCGCGAGCTCCTCCACGGCCACGCTCAGCGCCCAGGCGTCGCTCGAGGCGCAGAGCACCCGGTCGGCGCCGTCGGCCGCGTGGACGAAGAGCACCTCGTCGCCCTCGTTCAGCTTGGCGAAGCGGCGCCCGGAGCGCGTCGAGGGGTCGCGGTGCGGGCGGAGCGAGAACCGGAAGCCCAGGCCCCCGCGCGTGATCGCGAGCGCGAAGGGGGGCTCCGGCTCGGCGGCGTCCTGGGTCGGCGCCGGGACGTCGAGCGCCCGCGGATCGAACGAGAGCATCGCGATCAGCCGCTCGCCGTCGGCCAGCTTGAACAGCTTCTGCACGGGATCGCCGTAGCCGGTCGACTGCGGCACCTCGTGGATGCGGCACACGTAGCACGCGCCGAGGTTCGAGAAGAACGCGACCGTCGATCGCGTCGAGCCCGCGACGGCCGCGAGCACGCTGTCGCCCTCGCGGACGCGCGTCGAGGAGAGATCCCTCACCTCGCGCACGCGCTTCACCCAGCCCTGCGCCGAGAGGATGACGTTCGCGTCCTCGGCCACGATGAAGTCCTCGGCCTGGTACTCGGGCTCGTCGATCGAGCCGACCACCTTCGTGCGACGCTTCTCGCCGTAGGAGCCCTTGATCTCGACGAGCTCGTCGCGGACGATCCCCCAGCGCTTCGCGTCGCTCTTGAGCAGCCCCTCGATCCGCTTCGCCTCGGCGCGCTTCTCGGCGAGCTCCTTCTGCACGAGCAGGATCTCGAGGCGCGCCAGGCGGTAGAGCTTGAGCTCCAGGATCGCGTCCGTCTGCTCCTCGTTCAGGGCGAAGCGCTTCATCAGCTTCTCGGCCGCGTCGGCCTTGCCCTCGCTCTTGCGGATGATCCGGATCACCTCGTCGAGCGCGTCGAAGATCTTCTCGAACCCCTCGAGGATCGTGATCCGCCGCCTCAGCTCGCCGAGCGCGAACTCGAGCCGCCGCGTCACCGTCGCGTAGCGGAAGTCGAGGAACTTCGTCAGGATCTCGTGCAGGCCGAGCCTCCGCGGCGCGGCGACGTCCACGTTGTCGGTGGGCACGAGGCAGGTGAGGTTCACCTGCACGTTGGTCGCGAGCGGCGTCTGTTTGTAGAGGTACGCCATCACGAGCTGCGCGTCGGCGCCGCGCTTGAGCTCCATCACGATGCGCACCTCGGCGGTCGACTCGTCGCGCACGTCCACGAGCGTCGGCAGCTTCTTCGAGAGGATCACCTCGGCGATCTTCTCGACGATTGCCTTCCGCTCGATCCCGTACGGGATGGAGGTGATCACGATCTGGGGCGCGGCGCCGCGCTTGCCGTCGCCCTCGTCCAGCTGCCACTCGCCGCGGAGCTTCAGCGAGCCCTGGCCGGACGTGTAGATGGCCTCGAGCTCCTTCTTCGTCGCGTGCAGCTGGCCGCCGGTCGGGAAGTCGGGCCCCTTCACGTACGACAGCAGCCGCTGCGTCGTGATCTCGCGGTTCTCGATCAGCGCGACGCACGCGTCGATCACCTCGCCGAGGTTGTGCGGCGGGATGCTCGTCGCCATCCCGACCGCGATCCCCTGCGAGCCGTTCACGAGGAGGTTGGGGAAGCGCGACGGGAGGACGATCGGCTCGAAGCGCGTCCCGTCGTAGTTGGGACGAAAATCCACGGTGCGTTGGCCGAGCTCGCTGAGCAGCTCCAGCGCGAGGGGGCGGAGCTTCGCCTCCGTGTAGCGCATGGCCGCCGGCGCATCGCCGTCCACGGAGCCGAAGTTCCCGTGGCCGGCGATGAGCGGCGCCCGCATCACGAAGTCCTGCGCGAGCCGGACCATCGCGTCGTAGATCGCGACGTCGCCGTGCGGGTGGTACTTGCCCATCACGTCACCGACGACCGCGGCGCTCTTCCGGTACTTCGCGTCCGGCCCGAGGTGCAGGTCGTGCAGCATCGCGTAGAGGATGCGGCGCTGCACCGGCTTCAGCCCGTCGCGCACGTCGGGGAGCGCGCGCGACGTGATGACGCTGAGCGCGTAGTTCAGGTATCGGCGCTGCGCCTCGTCGGCGAGCGAGGTGTCGGGCGCCGGGGGCGGCGGCGGCTCGCTGTCACCGGGCCGGCCACCACGGCGGCCCTTGCGAGGCGCCTCACCGTCGGACGGAAGGGAGGGGGTTCGAGACACGCGTTACTCCAGGCAGTGCGCGGGCACCGGTTTGCACAGGTGCTCCGATGTTCAGGTGAGCGCTGGCGAGCCTCGGCAATTACCCAGGGCCTCGCGCTCGGTCAAGGCTACCTCGCGGGAATTTCTGGCAGCGAGGGCTCGCCTGCGCTCGTTCGGGCCCTGGCATAGCGTCAGATGGCTCCGGGATCGACCCGAACGCCGGGATCGCAGCGTGACCGGTCGGCGACACCCTGTTTTCGGCGTCCGCCCTTGAGACTCACGGCGCACTGGGCTACGGGGTGGCGCCTTGTACGCGACAGGCACCCGTTCAATGCTTCGCCTCCCCGGCCGCTCGCTGCGGCTCGTCTGGCTCGGCCTCTTCCTGGTGTTCGTTGCGGCAGCGGCTCTACGGCCCCGGCTTGCTGCAGCGCAGGTGCCCGGAGGTGCTCCGGACACCCAGCAGCCCGGGGGTGGCGCCACGCCGCCTCCCGCTCCGGCCGGTGCCGCTGCGCCAACCGCCCCGGCCGCTGCCGCCGGGGGAGCACAGCCTGGCGCCGGCGGTACACCTGTGCAGGGAGCCGCCGACACGGCCGAGCCGACGCTCGACCTGGCGCCCACCGAAGCCGAGCTCGCCCGCGGGCAGCCGGTCGCCCAGGTCGTCGTCGCCGGCAACCGGCGGGTCTCGACCGAGGACGTGCTCGTCTACCTGGGGCAGACGCGGGTCGGCAGGCCGTTCACCCCCGAGGGGCTGGCGCGCGACGTGCGGGAGCTCTGGGAGTCCGGCCTGTTCGACGACGTCGAGGTGGACCTCACGCGCCGCGATGACGGCGTGAGCCTGCGGGTGCTCGTCCGCGAGCGCCCGAGCATCAAGGGGATCGAGTTCTCCGGCAACAACGAGATCAGCAGCGAGGACCTCACCGAGGCGCTCTCTGTCGAGGTCAAGACCGGCACGATCCTGAGCTACGCGGCGATCCGGCGCGGCGTGCAGAAGCTCCGCGACAAGTACGCCGAGGAGGGCTACTTCCTCGCCGAGGTCAGCTACGAGGTCGTCCCGGAGCGGGAGAACCAGGTCACCCTCAAGTTCACGATCAAGGAGCACGCGCCGGTCACCGTCCGGCGCATCACCTTCATCGGCAACCACAACATCCCGGACGAGGAGCTCCGGGAGGTGATGATCACAGGGCAGGGGGGCTTCTTCGCCTTCGGCACGGGCGGCCCCTTCCGTCAGGATGCGTTCGAGCGCGACGTGCTCGTGATCAACGCGCTCTATTACGACCGTGGCTTCCTGGCGGTGCAGGTCGCGACGCCGAGGGTGATGCTCACGCCCGACCGCACGGGCATCGAGGTCACGCTGACGATCAACGAGGGGCCGCGGTTCCGGATCCGCTCACTCCGCGTCTACGAGCGGGACGCGGACGGCCGCGAGGTCGAGCCGATCGGCGGGCGCCGGGCGCTGCGCGAGATGGTCCGGGCCAAGCCGGGCGACTGGTTCAACCGCGCCGAGCTGGCGAAGGATCTCAGCGCCATCCAGACGCTGTACCGGGACGCCGGTTACGCGAACGTCGAGGCCTCGCCCGACACCCAGCTCGACCCCGACCGGCGGGAGGTCGACATCACCGTCGGCATCCGCAGAAACCAGCTCGTCTATTTCGGGCGCATCGAGATCCGCGGCAACACGAAGACGCGGGACAAGGTGATCCGCCGCGAGATGGAGGTCGAGGAGCGGAAGCTGTTCAGCGAGACGAAGCTGGAGCGGTCGAAGCAGCGGATCACCGCGCTCGGCTACTTCGAGCGGGTCGACATCTCCACCGAGCAGGGTGAGGACGCCCAGCACATCAACGTCAACGTCGACATCGGCGAGAAGCCGACGGGCACCTTCCAGATCGGCGCCGGCTTCTCGAGCGTCGAGAGCTTCATCGCGACGGCGCAGGTCCAGCAGGCGAACCTGCTCGGAAGCGGCCAGTCGCTCTCGCTCCAGGCGCAGATCTCGGGGCTGCGCCGCCTCATCGACCTGCGGTTCTTCGAGCCGTACCTGTTCGACAGCCCGTTCTCCGCGGCGGTGAGCGTCTACAACCAGCTGCGGGCTTACAAGGAGTTCTCGCAGACCTCCACGGGCGGCTCGCTCACGATCGGCTACCCGCTCGTCGAGCCGGAGCTCCGCGCTCAGCTGACCTACACGCTGGAGAACGACGAGATCTCGTCCTCCACGACGACCGGCCTCGGCACGGCGGAGGGCCGATCCACGTTTCAGCGGCTCCCGCTCTACAACCTCTTCAACGACGGCATCACGTCCAGCATCCGCCCTGCGCTCACCTACGACACGCGCAACAACCAGCTCTTCCCGACGTCCGGCATCTACCTGCAAGGCTCGGTGGAGCTCGCCCACAGCGCGTTCGGCAGCCAGAACGAGTTCCTGCGGTATCGCGCCACGGGGAGGTTCTACTACCCGATCACGGACAGCCTGGTCCTCAAGCTGAACACCGAGGCCGGCATGGTGACGAGCCCCAACCCGGAGGGCGTGCCGATCTTCGCCCGCTTCTTCCTGGGCGGCATCCTCGACGTGCGCGGCTTCGAGATCCGGGACATCGGTCCGCGCCTGCCGCTCCGCGACTCCCTCGATCCGAACTCACCGCCCATCGCGAACGGCGCGAACATCGGCGGCAACCTGATGTACTACCAGAACCTCGAGCTGGAGTTCCCGCTCATCGAGGCGGTGCAGATCAAGGGCGTCGTCTTCACGGATCTGGGCAACGCCTGGAACCTCGAGAAGCTCTACTGCAACGCCGCCCCCGCCTCGCCGCACGACGTCACGAACCCGTGCTTCTCGCTCGAGCGTCTCCTCGACGTCCGTACGTCGTGGGGGTTCGGGCTCCGGTGGTTCTCCCCGCTCGGGCCGCTGCGCTTCGAGTGGGGCTTCCCCTTCAAGCGACTGCCTTACGAAGAGACGTACAAGTTCGAGTTCAACATCGGAAACTTCTTCTGAGCCGCTGGCCCGGGCGACGGCCGGCACGAGGAAGCTCCCCTGGCGCGCCGGCCGGCGGCTCGTGCGCCGCCGGGCGGACCCTGCCGAGGAGCGTCCTGGCTGACACACGGCGGGCGTAGAGCGGAGCGCGCGGGCGCTGGCCGGGGGCCGAATCGCGGTGAACTGCGGGGGCAGCGGTTGCCCGGTGGGGGCGCGGCTGTTAGGTGGAAAGCATGCGCCCGGAGCACAGCTCAATGGGGTTCCCCAGGCCAGGCAAGGCCCTGCTGGGGATGATGATCGCGATCGGCTGTATCTGGGTGATGTTCACCCTGGCGCTGAACTGGGGAGGCGCCGGGGAAGGCGTGCTCGAGCCGTTCCTCGGCAGCAGCGAGCGGGTGCTCCATGGTCAGCTGTGGCGGCTGCTCACCGCGCCGCTCATCCACAACCCGAGCGACCCGTGGCACTTCGTCACGACGCTGCTCGGGCTGTACTTCCTCGGCACCTCGCTCGAGGAGCGCTGGGGCGCTGGCCGCATGGTGGCGTTCCTCTTCGGCTCTGCGGCCTTCGCGTTCGCGCTCCAGGTCGCGGTCGGCGCGATCTTCCCGAAGGTGGCGCAGCCCGTGTTCTACGGTGGCCTCGGGATGATCGAGGCGGTCGCTGTGGCGTGGGCGCTCGCGCACCGCCACGCCACGGTCCGCCTCTTCTTCGTCGTCCCCGTGACAGGCACCATGCTGCTCGTCTTCATCTTCGGCCTGTCGGTGCTCAACGTCATCCCCATGCGCGCGCCCCCCGAGGGGCTGATCACGCCGTTCGGCGGCATGCTCGCCGGCTATCTCTTCGGCGACTTCTCCCCGCTCCGCCGCTTCTACCTGCGGGTGCGCTTCCGCCAGCTGCAGGCGCAGTCCGCCGCGCTCCGCCGCGTCCCCGCGGCGCGCGGCCGCTCCGGCGGCACCCCGCTCCGGGTCATCCCCGGCGGCCAGAAAGACCCGCCGAAGGACAAGCGCTACCTGAACTGAGGTCGGCGGAGAGCGCCTCTCGCGTGCCTCAGGAGCGCTCGCGGGCGCTCACGGCGCGGCGCAGCGGCGGAGCTCTTCGAGCGTCTTCGCGCGCGTGAGGCAGTCGATCTCGCCCGGGCTCATCTCCCGCCCAGCTAGCTCCCGTTTGCAGTCGGACGTCCACTCGGACGAGAGCCGCTCGCCCTCGCTCTCGATCACCACCGAGGCCTTCCCCGAGCCCCGTGGATCCGTCGGCCCGACCCGCTTCGCCTCTGCCGCCCACGCGGCGCGCATGGCCTCGCCGACCCGGCGGCAGTCCTCCTCGGACATCGTCTCCTTGCCGCACCCGGCGCCGAGGAGCGCGCCCGCGACCACGAGGAGGGCCACGGCGCGCTGCTCTAGGGTCACGGCGAGCTGCTCTGCAAGCGCGCTCCCCCCGCGAGCGCGGGGCGCGCCGGGGAGGAGCCGGCAGCCCGGCGTGCGCGCGGGGGCTGCCTTCGGTTGCCGAGCAGGCCAGCGCACGGGCTAGCTGTCGATGAAGCTCTTGAGCTGCTTCGACCGGCTGGGGTGCCGGAGCTTGCGGAGCGCCTTCGCCTCGATCTGGCGGATGCGCTCGCGGGTGACCTCGAAGTCCTGACCGACCTCTTCGAGGGTGTGATCGCTCTTCTCGCCGATGCCGAAGCGCATCCGCAGCACCTTCTCCTCGCGCGGCGTCAGCGTCTTCAGGACCTTCCGGGTCTGCTCGGCGAGGTTCATGTTGATCACGGCCTCTGCAGGCGAGATCACGCTCTTGTCCTCGATGAAGTCGCCAAGGTGCGAGTCTTCCTCCTCGCCGATGGGGGTCTCGAGCGAGATCGGCTCCTTCGCGATCTTCAGGACCTTCCGCACCTTGTCGAGCGGGAGCTCCATCTTCTCGGCGATCTCCTCGGGGGTCGGCTCGCGGCCGTACTCCTGCACGAGGTAGCGCGAGGTGCGGATCAGCTTGTTGATCGTCTCGATCATGTGGACCGGGATGCGGATCGTCCGCGCCTGGTCCGCGATCGCGCGGGTGATCGCCTGCCTTATCCACCACGTCGCGTACGTCGAGAACTTGTAGCCGCGCTTGTACTCGAACTTGTCGACGGCCTTCATGAGGCCGATGTTCCCCTCCTGGATGAGGTCGAGGAACTGGAGACCACGGTTCGTGTACTTCTTCGCGATGGAGACGACGAGGCGGAGGTTCGCCTCGACCAGCTCCGCCTTGGCGCGCTCCGCCATCCGCTCGCCTTCGCGGATGTTCTCGTAGGTCTCGCGGATCGCCGCGACGTCGATGTTGAGCTCTTCCTCGACCTTCTTCAGGCCCTTCTGGGCGTTCTTGATGGTCGACTCGAAGTCGTTGAGCTCCTCGCGGTTGACGTTGAGCTTCTTGGCGAGCCGCCCCTCGAGGGCGCGGTTGCCCTTCACCTTGATGAGCTCGCGCTTGAGCTCACCCTTCGAGAGCCCCGTGCGCCGCTCCAGCTCCGTCGCGCCGGCCTCGGCCTTTTCCACCTTCGAGATGAGGCTCTTCAGCTTCTGGACGATCTTGTCGATCGTCCGCTTGTTCAGGCGCATCTCCTCGAGCGTCGTCACGAGCTCGGCCGTTGCCTGCGTCACCTCGACGTCGATCTGCTTGCGGCGGACCTCGGTCTTCACGTCCTTGCGCTCTTCGAGGAGCTCCGCCTTCTTCTTGTCGACGCGCTTCACCTTGTCGATGAGGCGGATGATGCGCCGGTCGGCCTCCTCCTCGTCGAACTCCTGGTCGTCGTTCTCGGCGTCCTTGATGAGCTCCTTCACCCGGATCTTGTGCTTCCGGAGCTTCTCGCCGAGATCGATGATCTCGCGGACGGCGATGGGGGAGTCGAGGATGGCGGCGTTGACCTTCTGCTCGCCGATCTCGATCCGCTTCGCGATCTCGACCTCGCCCTCGCGGGTGAGCAGCGAGACGCTACCCATCTTGCGGAGGTACATGCGGACGGGATCGTTCGACTTGGAGTAGTAGTCGACGTCCTCTTCCTCGCGATCCGGCGTGACGACGAGCTTCTTCTCGCCCGCCTCCTCGTCCGCGATGCGCTTCGGCGCGATCTTCACCTGGGTCGCGCCGTCGACGATCTCGATGTCCTCGTCGCCGAGGGCGCCCACCACGTCATCGAGCTGATCGGGCGCGACATCCGCGGGGAGCGCGTCGTTCACCTCGTCATAGGTGAGGAAGCCCTTGCTCTTGCCGGTCTCGACGAGCTTTTCCAGCGTCTTCCGGTCCTTCTCGGACCGCTCGGCTCGGATGCCCACGTCTCCTTTGTTGCTTGGGCGTGCCCCTGCCTCAGCGTGCCCGCGTGTCGAAGCGTGCCGCGCGCCGTTCATCGCGCCGCCCCCCGCCGCCCTCGCGACCCCGCCTGCCCGACCGGAAGATTGCTTGGCCTTGCTCGCCATTACCTCATGCTCCACTTACGGCGATCAGCTCGCCGCGACCGACAAGACACCAAATGATTCCGACAAACTTTAGGGATCACGCACGTCGGGGCGCCACGGAGGGGCGACCCGGAACGCATCAAGGAAGACCGAGCCCCCCCGCTCTTCGCTGGAATAGCTCACGCAGCAAAGCGTTTTCAGCATCGGCGTCGACCGTGCTCTTCTGAAGCTGGCTCATCACGGCGGCCTTCTGGCGCGCCAGGGCTTGCCTGCTCAACTTTTTTGAATTCTCCAAGAGCGTCGCCTTGGCCGTTGAGGCCGCTTCGAAGACAGGCGAGACCAGCCGTCCAGCCGCGAATGAATGGATCGGAGCCGGGACTTGCGCAAGAAATTCGCCGGCGGCAAGACCCATTTCAAAACTGAAATTTTGACGCGCCGCGACA
Organism: Sorangium sp. So ce1128; assembly: GCA_051717205.1. Lineage (GTDB taxonomy): Bacteria > Myxococcota_A > Polyangia > Polyangiales > Polyangiaceae > Sorangium. The sequence continues at coordinate 8,509,605 of CP181432.1, read as the reverse complement.
ATTGCAAGGGCGACGTCGCCTTCGAGGCATTCCAGCGCCACCTGCACCTCGTCGTCGAGCAGGAGCTCCGGGGAATCGAGGAGAGAGCCCAGGATCTCGAGGCTGATCTCCTGGATCTGCGCGCGCGATCGGGCGTGCTCCCAGGTGTCGGTGCTCTGACCGGAGGGGGTCACCTCGCGGGAGGGCTGGCCTCGCGGCCGCGAGAGGGACTCCTCGACGACGCGCTCGAGCTGCCGGAGGTCGTCGGGCGAGCGGCCGCCGATCACGAGCTTCGAGGAGACGCGGTCGGCGTAGAGCTTCGCCATCATCCGGAGGTTGGGGTCGTCCTCCTCGGCGAGCAGCGCGGCCACGGCGCGCACGCGGGCGAGCTGCTCGGGCAGGGACGAGCCGCCGAAGCTGTCGCCGTCGAGCGCCTCGTCGATGAGGTGCTCGAGCAGGCCGCGCGCGCCCTTGAGGATGCGAGCTACCGCGTCCGGGCCGTGCTTGCGCGCGAGATCGTCGGGATCGAGGCCGGCGGGCAGCACGGCGACGCGCGCGCTGAGCCCCGCCTCGCGGCACGGGGCGCGCGCCGCCCGCGTGGCCTTCTTGCCGGCCGCGTCGCCGTCGAAGAGCAGGACGACCGCGGGCGCGAAGCGCTTGATGAGCTTCGCCTGCCCAGGCGTGAACGCGGTCCCGAGCGGTGCGATCGCGTGTCCGATGCCGCGCGCGTGGAGGGCGACGACGTCGAAGTTGCCCTCCACGAGGATCGCCTCGCCGCGCTGCCGGATCGCCTGGCGCGCCTGGTACAGCCCGAAGAGGTGCTCGCCCTTCGTGTAGATCGGCGACTCGGGGCTGTTGATGTACTTCGCGGGCGCGCTGTCGGCCTGCGGCGCAGGGCCGGTGAGGCCGAGCGACGAGAGCTCCGCAGGGCTCGGATCCGGCAGCGCGCGCCCGCTGAATGCGATCACGCGGCCCATCACGTCGGTCACGGCGAACATGAGCCGGTGCCGGAAGCGGTCGTAGTGGCCGCTCCCCGACGAGCGCGGCACGAGGAGCCCGACGCGCTCCCCGAGCACCGGGGAGATCCCTTGTTGCCGCAGGTACGCGGTGAGCCCGTCCCAGCCGAACGGCGCATACCCGATCCGGAACGCCTGCAGGGCGTCGGCGATGGGGTCGACGGCTCCATCGCCGTCGCGTAGGGGCAGGCCGCGTCGCGCGAGCTCCTCGTGCGCGTAGCGCGCGAGCGGGTGGGGGCTGCTGCCCGGGCCCCCGCGGAGGCTGTGCTCGAAGAACGTCGCGGCGAGGTGGTTGACGGCGTAGAGGTCGTCCTTCGACTTGCGTGCCGCCTGCGCCTCGCGCCGCTCGGCGTCGGTCAGCGCCTCCGCCACCTCGATGCCGGCGCGCTCGGCGAGCGCACGCACCGCCTCGGCGAACGTCCGGCCTTCGAGCTTCATCACGAAGTCGATCGCGCTGCCGGTCTCCTTGCAGCCGAAGCAGTGATAGAACCCGCGGTTCGGGTTCACGTGGAAGCTCGGCGTCTTTTCCTTGTGAAAGGGGCAGAGCCCGGTGAAGGAGTGCCCGCGGCGCGTGAGGCGCACGCTTTCGCCGATGAGCGCTACGAGATCCGTCCGCTCTTTCACGAGCGCGATCGTCTCCGGAGAGATCATGGGCTGCCTTGAGAGCCCCGCGCGCGCGGGGCCCGCAGATCGTCACGGGTGAACCCGGACGGCGTGGCGGCGTTCGCGCCAGCGCCCGGGCGGTGCGGGCAGCTCGCGAAGCGGGAGATCCCCCAGCCCCTCGCGGCCTGTGTGGAGAACAGTGTCCTGTGCGGCGGCCGCACGCGCAAGGCGGTAGCCGCCAGGTACGTCACTTCGGATCGGGGAACGGAGACCCGGGCCTCTTGTGATCCGTGAGGCTCTCGTCGGGCTGGGAGGCCTCGAGCATCTCTTCGACCGACGGCGCCTCGGCGTGCTCGACGAGGAACCGCGTGTCCTCGCGGACCATCGGCGGAGGCGGATCGCCGATGAGCTCGAGCTCCGTGGCGAGCCACTGCTCCTCTTCGATGAGCTCGCGGCGGCGCGGATCAGTCAGGTCGCCCTGCCAGTGGTCGAGCTCGGTATCGACCTCCTTGAGCCGGAGGCGCACCCTCACGACGTCGACGTCATCCTTCTTGGCGAAGCGCTCGGTGAGCAGCAGCGCGGTGTCGTGGGCGACCTCGACGAAGCCATGGTGAACGGCCAGGCGGTGCTCCTGGCCGTTCTGGTGGTAGGTCACGAGGCCGGTCCGGAGCGCGGCGAGCAGGGGGAGGTGACCCGGCAGCACGCCGAACTCGCCGGCGACGCTCGGCGCGGTCACGTCGGTGACCTGCTCGCGCAGCGCGACGCCGGTCGGCGTCACGATCTCGAGGAGGATTGTGTCGGCCATGGCTGCTTCAGGCCGCCTTCTGCGAAGCTCGAGCCTTCACCTCGTCGATGCCGCCCACCATGTAGAAGTCCTGCTCCGCGATGTGGTCGAGCTTGCCGTCGAGGATCTCCTCGAAGCCTGCGATCGTGTCCTTGAGGGACACGAGCTTGCCCGCGAGCCCGGTGAACTGGGCCGCGACGAAGAAGGGCTGCGACAGGAACTTCTGCATCTTGCGGGCGCGCGACACGACGAGCTTGTCGTCCTCGCTGAGCTCGTCCATGCCGAGGATGGCGATGATGTCCTGGAGGTCCTTGTAGCGCTGCAGCGTCTGCTGCACGCGCCGCGCGACCGAGTAGTGCTTCTCGCCGACGATCTGGGGATCGAGCATCGTCGAGTTCGAGTCGAGCGGATCGACGGCCGGGTAGATGCCGAGCTCCGAGATCGCGCGCGACAGCACGGTGGTGGCGTCGAGGTGCGCGAAGGCCGTGGCCGGGGCGGGGTCGGTCAGGTCGTCGGCAGGGACATAGATCGCCTGGACGCTGGTGACGGAGCCCTTGGTCGTCGAGGTGATGCGCTCCTGGAAGGCGCCCATCTCCGTCGAGAGGGTCGGCTGGTACCCGACGGCGCTCGGGATGCGCCCGAGGAGCGCGCTCACCTCGGAGCCGGCCTGGGTGAACCGGAAGATGTTGTCGACGAACAGGAGCACGTCCTGGCCCTCCTCGTCGCGGAAGTGCTCGGCCACGGCGAGCGCCGAGAGCGCGACGCGGGCGCGAGCCCCCGGGGGCTCGTTCATCTGGCCGTAGATCAGCGCGGCCTTCGAGATGACGGGGCTGCCGTCCGCGAGCTTCGACTCGCTCATTTCGAGGAAGAGGTCGTTGCCCTCGCGCGTCCGCTCGCCGACGCCGGCGAAGACGGAAACGCCGCCGTGTGCCTTCGCGACGTTGTTGATGAGCTCCAGGATGAGCACCGTCTTGCCGACGCCAGCGCCACCGAAGAGGCCGATCTTGCCGCCCTTGCGGTAGGGGGCGATCAGGTCGATGACCTTGATGCCCGTCTCGAAGACCTCGACCTTGGTCGATTGCTCGATGAACGGGGGCGGCTCCCTGTGGATCGGCGCCATCTTCTTGGCGTGAACGGGGCCGGCCTCGTCGATCGGCACGCCGACGACGTTCAGGATGCGGCCGAGGCACTCGTTGCCGACCGGCACCATGATGGGCTTGCCGGTGTCGCGGACTTCCATCCCGCGTACGAGGCCGTCGGTGGAGTCCATCGCGATGGTGCGCACCGTCGACTCGCCGAGGTGCTGGGCGACCTCGAGCACGAGGTTGTCAGGCTCAGCCGAGATGCTCGGGTTGCTCAACTTGAGCGCGTTCAGAATCTTGGGCAGCTGGCCCGACGGGAAATCGACGTCGACGACCGGTCCGATGACCTGGGTGATCTTTCCAACAACCATGGAGCGGGAGCCCTCCTCGTACGAGCTTTGACGAGTCGCGCGGCCCACTAGCACGGACCTGCGCGTCCGACTAGGGGTTCCGTGGCGCTCTCCCACGGGAGAGCGCTCGCGTGTGGCGGCGGTCAGCGCCCCCTGGAAGCGGCGATCCGCGCGAACGCCTCTACGCTGAGCGTCTCGCCGCGCGCGTCGAGCGAGATCCCGGCGTCCTTCGCGCGACGATCGAGCTCCTCGGGCGACCAGCCGTAAAGGTTCTTCCAGGCGTTCCGGAGCGTCTTGCGGCGCGCAGCGAAGGCGGCGCGAACGGCCGCGCGGAAGGCGTCCGTCTCCTCGGCGCGCCGCGGGCGCCATGGCGTCAGGACGACGACGGCGGAGTCGACCTCCGGCCTCGGATAGAAGGCGCCGGCGCGCGCGATCAGGAGGCGGCGCACGTCGAACGCGGCCTGCACGAAGACGGAGAGCGCGCCGTAGTCGCCGGTTCCAGGGGCGGCGGTGAGGCGCTCCGCGACCTCTAGCTGCACCATGAACACCGCGCGGTCGATCTCGTGCGCGATCGTGGTCGCCTGCTCGAGGAGCCGGCCCGTGAGCTGGTACGGGAGGTTGCCGGCCACCGCGCGCGGGGGCGGCTTGCCGGCGAGCGAGGCGACCCAGTCGACCTGCGCGGCGTCAGCCTCCATCAGCGTCAGCCGGCCTTCCTCGATCGGGCCAGCGAGCTGCTCGCGGAGGATCGGGACGAGGTCGCGGTCGCGCTCGATCGCGACGACGTGCGCGGCGCGATCGAGGAGCGGCCGCGTGAGCGCGCCGAGCCCTGCCCCGATCTCGAGCACCGCGCCGCCCGCCGGCGTGGTAGCCGCCTCGGCGATCCGGCGCGCCGCCTCGACGTCGACGAGGAAATTCTGCCCGAAACCTTTCTTCGGAGAGAGCCCGCGCGCGCGCAGGAGCTCGGAGATGGACATCGCTCGTCCTCAGGCCTGAGGTGGGTGCGCCCCGTCGTGGGGCGCGGGCGCGGCTGCGCTCGGCGCGGCCGAGGTCGTCGCGCGGAGCCGTACCACGCGCACGCCGACCTTGCGCAGCACGGCTTCACGGCGGGTTTGCGCCACCCGCGCGCGGATGAGCACGGCCTCGGCCGCGATCGGCGCGAGCTCATGGAAGGCCTTGTTGGGCAGCGCGAGGCTCCTCTGCTCCTCGTCCACGTCGCCCTCCGGCAGCCGCGGGGCTTCCCAGGGCGGACCGAGGCCCGGCTCGAGATCGGGGAGCGTCCACATCACCTGCACGGCCTTGCGCGAGAGCCGTCGAACCGCCTCCGAGAGCCGGCTCAGCTGCGCGTCGGCGGGCGACGGCGCGAGGACGTAGACCATGCTCGCACGCGGCTTGGCGCGCGCGACGTGCGTGAGCGACTCCGCGATGGTCACGGCCGGATCGCGCCGATCCGGCTCGGTCCGCGCGGGCGATTCGATGCCGTAGCTCGCGAGGTAGCGGCGCAGCGTGCGTTCGCGCTGCGAGCGCCCGAGCGGCGCCGGCGCCGAGAACGGCGCGCGCGCGCGCATCGACTCGGCGCGGGCGGCGAGCCGGTCGAGGTCGCCGCGGCGAAGGTCGTCGAGGCCCCGCGCGTCGAGCGGCCTGAGGTGCTCGAGGACGCGCGCCGCGACGTCAGCTTCGTCGAGCTCGCTGCGCTCCGCGTCGTACGTGCCGCACCCGACGGTGAGCGCGTGCGCGATCTTCTGGCCGTGCCCGGGGCCATGGTCGGGCGCGATCGTCACGCGCGGGCCGGGAGCGAGGATGATGAGCCCGACGCGATCGCCGCGCCCGAGGTGCCTCGTGGCGATCGCCGAGGCCTCGTCGATCATCAGATCGAGCGGAGCGCGGCCGAGGGGGCCCGCCCAGAGCTCCACGGCCGCGTCGACCAGGATCCAGACCACGTCCCGCTCCTCGCGCTCGAACTCCCTCACGAGCAGCGTGCCCCGGCGCGCGCTTGCCTTCCACGCGATCTTCCGGAACGGGTCCCCCGGCTGGTGCTCTCGCAGCTCGCGCAGGTCGTCTCCCTCGCCGCGCACGCGACCGGGCCTGCCGGAGGCCGCGAGGAGGTGACTGCGTCCTCCGCGCGGCTGCGTGAGGTATGCCAGGAAGGGCCGCGGGAGGACCTCGATCCCGTAAGGGTTCGCGAAGGTCAGCGGCACCTCGAAGAGGCCGGGGGCGCCGTGCACCTCGAGCGCGAGCCCGTGGAGCCCGTGCTGGCCGACGCGCGGCGTCCGCACGACGACCTTCACCTTGAGCCGCCCCGAGGCGGAGACCTCTCCGCGGTTCGGCTCGATGCGCACGTCGAGCTGCGATGAGGCGATCGCGCGCAGCTTCACGTAGCGAGCCGCGAGCGTGTCGCGGTTCCGCACCTCGGCCTCGATCTCCACGGTGCCGCCCCGCGCGGACCGGAGGACCCGCTTCGAGCCGCCCCAGAGCATCTCGAACCCGGCCGCACGGATGCGCGCAACCGACACCAGCGTCACGCCGCGGGCGAGCGCGATCGCGACCAGGATCGCCCCGCCCCAGCCGACGATCGCCGGCTCTCGCGCGATGAGCCCGGCGCCCATGACCGCGACGCCGGCGATGGCCAGGTGGGCGGCGGTGCGCGTGGGGTAGAGCTGCATGGGCGATCTACGCCGGCCGAGCCGCGCGCCGGTAGCCCACGCGCTGGACCGCTTCCTCGATGATCGTGTCGCGCGCCTTCATGTCCACGTCGGCCTCGGGCACGAGCACCAGGCGGTGAGCGAGCGTCGCGGGCGCCATGCCGCGCACGTCGTCCGGCGTCACGAACGGGCGCCCGCCGATCACCGCTGCCGCCTTCGCCGCCTGGATGAGCGCGAGCGTGGCCCGCGGCGACGCGCCGAGCAGCACGCGAGGGTGCGTCCGCGTGAACGCCGTGAGGTTCACCGCGTACTCGTACAGATCCTCCTCCACGTGGATCCGCCGCGCGACGCCCTGCAGCATGAGGAGGTCCTGGACGGCGAGCGTCGCTCGCGCCCGCGGCGGCTCGACGTTGTGCGCGCGGAGCATCGCCACCTCGTCCTTGTGCTGCGGGTAGCCGAGGCTCACCCGGATGAGGAACCTGTCGATCTGCGCCTCGGGCAGCGGGTAGGTCCCCTCGAGATCGATCGGGTTCTGCGTCGCGAGCACCATGAAGGGCGACGGCAGCTCGAAGCGATCGCCCTCGATCGTCACCTGCCGCTCCTGCATGGCCTCGAGGAGGGCGGACTGGGTCTTCGCCGGGGCGCGGTTGATCTCGTCCGCGAGCACGAGGTTCGCGAAGATCGGCCCGGGGCGCAGCGTGAAGGTCCCCTCCTTGGGCGACAGGACGTAGGTGCCCGTGATGTCGGCGGGCAGGAGGTCTGGCGTGAACTGGATCCGCCGCACGGACGCGCCCAGCGCGGCCGCGAACGCCTTGACCAGCGTGGTCTTCGCGACGCCGGGCACACCTTCCAGCAGCACGTGTCCCTGCGCGAGCAGGGCGGTGAGCATCAGATCGATCGCGCGCGGCGATCCGATGTAAACGCGCGTGATCTCCCGCCGGACCGCCTCGATCCGCTCCTTGGCAGCGGAGATTTCGTCGACGGCGACGGCTTGAACCTGGTTCATCGAGCGCCTTTGTCAGAGGGTGGTGTTGCGAGCTTCGCGTCGGTCTGCGAGGGAGGCGCGGGCGGGCGGCCTTCGGGCGCGCCAGGGTGAGGTCCCCGAGGCGGCTTCCGGCCGTCGGCGCCGCAGGCGGCGAGGACCTTCCGCACGACGTCGGCGGCGTGCAAGAGCGCGGCCCTGGACACGTTCGCCGGCTTGCCGGCGACGACGGACGCTTCGACTCGGTACATGGTGCCCAGGACCTCCTTGAAGGCCGAGAGGGCTCGCTCGTCAAGAGCTCCCTCTCGGGCCACGAGCCGCGCGACCGCTTCTTGCCCCGGGTTGGCCTCGAGGCCGAACCGCACGGACAGCGCCTCGAACAGCGCGTTCTTCAGCTCGAGGAACGCGAGCCCGCGCGGGGACGAGGGGGCAGCGAGTACGGCGAAGCGCCCGGCGGCGCCTCCCTGCGCGACGAGCGGCGTCGGGCGGGCGTACCGAGGGAGCGGGCTTCTGTAGGGCCTCGCCGAGGCGCGCGCGGTCCAGATCGCCAGGCCGACACCGGCCAGCGCCGCGAGGGCGAGGAGGGCGCCGCCGGGGAGCCCGTCGCGGCGGGCGTCCTCGACCGCGCTCGTGAGCGCCTTCAGCTGCGCGTCGAAGTCCTTGCGGAGCGACGTCTCGCCGCCGAACGAGCTCTCCTCATCGAACCGGTTCGCGACGACGTAGAGCCGCCCTCGACGCGGCTGAGCTCCATCCTCGTCCACTAGGTAGCGGGCCAGGCCCGAGGCGAAGGCGCGGTTGCCCGGGTACCTGAGCATCATGTTCATCAGCGCGGACGGGTCGCCCATCGCGAAGAGCCGGCCCTTGCCGACCTGCCCGGCGACGGCGACGATCACGTCGGGCTCGCTGACAGCGCGGATCCGCAGCACGGGCGAGAGGTTCGGGTGCCGGAGGCCGGTCGCGTGGTTCGTGACGAGCCGCTGCACGTGGCTGACGACGGGGTGCGGACCGATGGCGTGGCCCCCGACGATGTCGACGACCGGCTCCGCGATGGCGAGGGAGGGACGGTTCCGGAGCGCGGCGACCGGCCGGGCTGGCGTCGGGATGCGCTCGATCTGGAACCGCCGGAGCGTGTCGTCGCCGCGGCCGAAATCATCGACGATCGCGAGCCGCCCGCCGGCCTTCATGAACGAGGTGGTGTCGTCCCCGTCGAGCGCCTGCAGCGGATGGAGCACGAGGATGCCGTCCTCGGGGCCGACCTCGCTCCAGTCGAGCACAGCGACGGCGTGGACCCTGGCGACACCGAGCTCCGCGCGCGCGATCTCGAGAAACTCCGAGCAACCTTCCCAGCTCGGGTCGTTGACGTCGAAGGCAGCGCTCGCTGTTCGGGCGGGCGCGAGCAGCGCCATCAGCGCGACCAGCGCGATCGCGAGGGAGCGGCATGTCACCCGCCGGCGCACATGCAGGCGCCGATCATCCCAGTGAAATTCGAAGGATGCGTGCGCAAGCCACGCGCCGTACCGCGTCATGAGCGCCGCGAACATACCACTGTCGGCCCGAGCGATAACCTTGACCCGCCATCCCACATTGCTAGATTCGCTTCTAAGAGCGGGGTGCTTTCTCCCAGACCTCGTTCCACCAATTCAGCCGAGCACTCTACGAGGTGGAGGGGTTAGTCGATGCTTCCTCCGTTCATCATCGAGCAAATACGGCAGCGCGAAGAAGAGAAGGATCGGTCCCGAAGAGAAGAAATTCGACCGCGCCTCGAGCTGCCGATCGAACGCTACCCCGCACCTCGTCGTCTTCCGGACGCGGAAGAGGACGATCCCAACCGGGGCGTCATCATCCTAGACCTGGGTTGACGCCACGTGTAGCACGCCCCCTCCGTGATTCCCGCAGGAACGCCAGCCGAACGGCGACTCCTGCAAGACGCCCCCCGAGACGTCTTCCCGCTTTTTCCCGAAATCCCGAAGCAACCGGCGCCACGCTCTCCGATGCGTTGCCGCGTAGCTCGGTTTCTCGCCTGAATCGAGCTCTGGCGGGGCTCATCCGGCGGGAACGGACGACGGTGATCCAGGCCGCCGCCTCCGGCGTCGGGCCATAAAGTTGCCCTTTACGGGTCTCGCCGCACCGTGCGGGGTTGACCACGAGCGGGATCTTCGCCTAGGTTGCGCCCCCACTTCTGGCGCCGAGCACTGAACGAGCTACGCTCCGGCGCCTCAGAGCAGGCCGTGCACAACGTGCGCACGGGCTCTTCCATATCGATCGAGGTTCTACAGATGGCCGTTCATATTCGCCTCGCCCGCGCGGGCACCAAGAAGACGCCCTTCTACCGCATCGTCGTCGCCGACCAGCGCAGTCCGCGCGGCGGCAGGTTCATCGAGCGGCTGGGCACGTACGACCCGCGCAGGACCGAGATCCGCCTGGATGTGCCTCGCGTGAGGCACTGGATCTCGAACGGCGCCCAGCCGACCCACACGGTGGCGCTGCTCCTGAAGCATCCTGGGCTCGCCCAGGCGGCCGCCCCGGCGGACGCCGCGAAGTAGCATGGCCTCCTCGACGTCTCCGCTGGTCGATCTCGTCGCGCTCGTCGCTCGGGCGCTCGTCGATCACCCGGACCGGGTCGTCGTGCGCGAGGTCGCGGGCGACCGCTTCCCGCGGATCGAGCTGACGGTAGCGCGCGAGGACATCGGCAAGGTGATCGGCAAGGACGGCCGCACCGCGCAGTCGATCAGGACGCTGCTGAGCGCCGCCGCGAGCAAGTCGGGGCGGCGCGCGCACCTCGACATCCTCGACTGAGACGGATCCGACGTGGAGCGACGATACGTTCCCGTCGCGGAGGTCGCCCGCCCGCACGGCGTGCAGGGAGAGCTGCGGCTGCGCCTCTACAACGAGGCATCCGACCTGCTCGTCGCGCGGCTCGCGGTCAAGCTGCGCCTCCCGGATGGCGCTGAGCGGGACGCGAAGATCGTCGCGACGCGGCCTGCCGACAAGGCGTTGCTCGTGCGGCTCGCAGGGGTCGACGATCGGGACGCGGCAGAGGCCCTGCGCGGCGCGCAGGTGTGCGTGCCGCGGGATGCGTTCGCGCCGCTCGCCGAGGGCGAGTTTTACGCGTGCGACATCGAGGGGGCTCGTGTGATGACCCCCGAGGGCACGGTGCTCGGGCACGTGAAGTCGCTCCAGTCGTACCCGACCTGCGACGTCCTCGTCGTGGAGAGGCGCGGCGCGGATTCGATCGAGATCCCGCTGACCGAGGGCTTCGTCGGCAGCGTGGACGTGGAGCAGCACATCGTCCAGCTGGTCACGCTGGAAGGTCTCGTCTGATCCGCCGCTCGGCGCGAGGTAGCCCGCGGCAGCAAGCTCCATGCGCATCGCTGTAGTCACCCTGTTTCCAGAGCTCTTCCAGGGGTTTCTGGCGATCGGCATGGTCGGGCGCGCGCTCGCTTCGGGCGCCGTCTCCGTGCAGATGCGCAGCCCGCGCGAGTTCGGCCTCGGCCGGCATCGCAGCGTGGACGACACGCCCTACGGAGGCGGCTCGGGCATGGTGATGCGCGTTGACTGCATCGTCCGCTGCATGGAGGCGCTCGATGAGGCCGCCGCTGGAGGTGAGCCGGGGAGCACACCTCCGGGGGCCTCGACGGTGGAACCTTCTGCGCCCGCGGCGGCGGAGCCTTCTGCGCCCGCGGCGGCGGAGCCCTCTGCGCCCGTGCAGCGAGCGCACCGGGTCCTGCTCACGCCGCAGGGACAGCCTTTCCGACAAGCGAAGGCGATCGAGCTCGCGGCGCGCCCATCCATCGCGCTCGTGTGCGGCCGGTACGAGGGGTTCGACGAGCGGGTTCGCGCCTTCGTCGACGAGGAGATCTCGCTCGGTGACTTCGTGATGACCGGCGGCGAGGTGGCGGCGATGGCGGTGATCGATGCGTGTGTGCGCCTGCTGCCAGGGGTGCTTGGCAACGCTGGCTCGGCGGAGCACGAGTCGCACAGCCCCGCGCTGTCCGGGCTCCTGGAGTACCCGCAGTACACGCGCCCGGTGGAGTTCCGCGGGCACAAGGTGCCCGACGTTCTGCAGCAGGGGAACCACGCCGCCATCGCGCGCTGGCGACAGGTGCAAGCGGAGCTGCGCACAGCCGAGCGTCGGCCCGACCTGTGGCGCAAGGCGCGAGGCGTAGACGCTCCGCCGGACGACGGCGGCGAGGCGCGACGATGAGGCTCGCGCTCGCGCTCGTCCACTACCCGGTGCTCGACCGCTCCGGCGAGACGGTGACCACCGCGATCACGAACCTCGACCTGCACGACATGGCGCGGAGCGCGCGTACGTACGGGGCCGAGCGGCTCTTCGTCGTGCACCCGGTCGCGGCCCAGCGCGCGCTGGCGGAGCGGATCAGGGAGCACTGGGTGGTCGGATCCGGCAAACGCCGGATCCCGGATCGTGCCGTCGCGCTGGATGTGCTGACCGTGGTCGCGAGCCTGGAGGAAGCGTATGGCGCGATGAGCAGCGCGGGGCGGGAAGGCGTCGAGATCTGGACGACCGCGGCGGCCTCGCGAGGGCTCCCGGTGACGAGCTATGCGGCGAGCCGCGCGCGCCTCGCGCAGGCGAGCCGCCCGGTGCTGATCATGTTCGGCACGGGCTGGGGTCTCGCGCCGGAGCTCATCGCCGACGCCGACGTCAGGATCGAGCCGATCCGGGCTGCCGCGAGCACTGGCTACAATCACCTCAGCGTGCGCGCGGCGTGCGCGATCACGCTCGATCGGCTGCTGGGCGAGCAGAGCGCCGGGTGAGACCGCGCGTCCGCTGAGCGCGAGGCTAGCGCCGCCGTTCGTACTACCGTCACGACAGTCATGAGCAAGCGCGAGGTCCATCGTCCCGCAGGGGAGACGAGCACGGAGCTACCGACGCCCGATCGGCTGGTGCGCGAGCAGGCGTTCGCGCTTGGGTTCGACGTCGTCGGGGTCGCGCGCGCGGACGAGCCGCTCGGGGTCGAGCACGCGCGATACCTCGAGTTCATCGAGCGCGGCATGCACGGGGAGATGGGCTACCTCGCGGAGTACTCGGAACAGCGGCGGCGGCTGGACACCAGCGCGATCCTCGAGGGGGCGCGCTCGGTCGTGTGCGTCGGCCGCAGGTACGCCCGGCCCAAGGAGAGTGAGGGGCGCGACCCGTCGCTCGCGCAGAGCGTCGCGCGGTACGCGCGCGGGCAGGACTACCACAACCACCTGAAGCGCCGGCTGCGGCGGCTCGCGTCGTTCATCCGGTCGCTCGCCCCGTCCGTCCTCGCGCGGCCGCTCTGCGACGTGGAGCCGGTGATGGAGCGCGCCTGGGCGGCGCGCGCTGGCATCGGCTTCGTCGGCAAGAACGGGCTGCTCATCACGCCGGGGCAGGGGAGCTACCAGCTGCTCGGCGAGGTGGTGACCACGCTGCCGCTCGTCCCCGACGTGCCCATCGCGGAGCGCTGCGGATCGTGCACGCGCTGCCTCGACGCATGCCCCACGCAGGCGTTCGACGCGCCCTTCGTGCTCGATCCGCGGCGCTGCGTCGCGTACCTGACGATCGAGCAGCGAAGCGAGCCCGCCGAGGAGCTGCGGCCCAGCATGGGAGAGCACCTCTTCGGCTGCGACGTCTGCCAGGAGGTCTGCCCGTTCAACAGGACCGCGCCGCCGCCCCTCGAGCGCACCGCGCCGTTTCACCCGCTGGCGCGATGGGAAGCGAGGGACGTCGACGACCTCGCGTCGCTGGACGAGCAAGAGTTCGACGCGCTGACCGTCGGGACGCCGCTCCGGCGCGCGCGGCGCGGCGGGCTCGCCAGAAACGCGACGATCGTCGCTGCGAACCGGCTCGCGCGCGGCGCAGAGGGCGCGGTCGCGGCGAGCGCGAAGCGCGCGCTCGCCGCGGCGCTCACCCACGACGACCCCTCGGTGCGCGCCGTCGCCGCGTGGGGGATGAGCCGCTCAGGGGGCGGCGAACCGACGAGTCCGGCCGCACCTGGACCCGCTGGGCCGCCCGAGGATCCCGATGCGCACTGAGGCGCGAAGCGCGCCGCGACGGGCCGCGACGTCGCGACGCGGCGGTGCTCGGGTGCTCTTCGCGGGCGCCCCATGATCCGCTACGGTGTCCGCCGGCAAGACGCCGCGCGCACGAGCAAGAACGTGGATCTCCCTCCCAGGCTCCGAGCGCTCCTCGACGATCTGCGCCACCACGACTCCGTGCTCTGGCGGCGCGCGGTCGACGCTGGGGTGACCTACGGCCCAGACCTCCTCGTCCGCCACAGCCCCGCGCTGTTCGGTCTCCTCTTCGGGGCGGTGTTGCCGGAGCAGCGGCGGGCCGTGCTCCGGAACCTGCGGCTGGCGCTCGGCGAGCGAGGCGCCCTGGACGAGTACCGCGACGTCGCCCGGGTGTTCATCAACTTCGCCAGCTGCCTCACCGATGCGTTCATCGCGGGCAGCAGCCGGCCCGAGCGGCTCACCGGCCTGTGCGTGAACGACGAGCATTTCACGAGCGCTTTCCGGCGCGGCCTCGGGGTCATCGTCGTCACGGCGCACACCGGCGGCTGGCAGGCCGCCGCGCCCCTGCTGCGCTCGGTGCACGCGGCCGACGTGCTCATCGTGATGCAGCGCGAGCGCGACAGCCGTGCGCAGGCCATCCAGGACGGCACGCGCGATCGGGTCGGCGTGCGGATGCAGCACGTGGACGACGATCCGCTCGCGGTGCTCCCGCTGCTCGCTCACCTGCGGCGGCAGGGTGTCGTGGCCATCCAGATCGATCGGCTCCCGTCCGGGATGCGCGGGCGCGAGGTCGAGCTCTTCGGTATGCCGTGGCGCGTTCCGGAGGGCCCGCTTCAGCTCGCCGCCGTGAGCGGCGCGCCGATCGTCCCGGTGTTCACGCGGCGGACCGGCTTCATGCAGTACGAGATCTGCATCGCGCCGCCCATCTCGCTGCCCCGCAGGCCGGGACCGTCCGAGCTCGACGTCGCGGCGCGGCAGATCACGGCCGAGATGGAACGGTTTCTCCGGGAGAACCTGACGCAGTGGTTCCACTTCGAATAAATCAAGGATTTTGAGCCTCAAATGAGAAATCGCGCCGCGGTCGGCCATGCGCTGCATCGGCGCGCAAGCTGGGTTAAGAGTCCGCGCTGATGGCCCGCCTCCTCGTCGGACTGCCCTCGCTCAAGGGGGATATCCAGAAGTACAAAGAGCGCTTCGATCTGGTCGAGCTCCGTCCGGTCGACACGTCGCTGCCTCGCGTGACCACGTTGCGCAAATGGCGCAAAGCGGTGCCGCCAGGCTTCGTCTTCAGCGTGGTGCTGCCGCGCGTGGTCGGTGAGCTCGCGGCCGGGAGCGAGCTCGATGAGGCGCTCTCGACCTCGCTCGAGGTGGCGGCCGTGCTGGAGGCCAGGTGCGTCGTGCTCCAGACGCCGGCGTCGCTTCGACCGACGGCTAGCAACCGCAAGAAGCTGGCGGCGCTGTTCGAGCGCTTGCCCGCGGAAGGGGTCGTGCGTTGCTGGGAGCCGTCCGGGATCTGGGAGCGCGACGACATCGTCGCGACCGCGCGCGCTGCAAAGGTGATCCCGGTGCTCGACGTCGCCCGGGACGCGCCGCCGCCCGGGCCGATCGTCTACTCACGGCTGCGCGCGCTCGGAAAATCCTCGTCGCTAAGCACGGCCGCGCTCGAGCGCATCGCGGATCGCCTGCGCGGACGGCGTGAGGTGTTCCTGATCGTGGAGGGAGACGGCGCGCACCAGACCAAGTCGCTGCTCGCGGCGTCGCTCGCGCGCAAGCCCGATCGCTCGACGGCTTCGGCTGTGGTAAGGCCTACCATGCCCATGCCGAACACCCTCGTCGCCGAGGACGAGGAGCAGTGATCCGCGGCGCGGCGGCCACGGCGAGCGACGCCTCTGCGGCCTCGGCTGCTCGGGCCGCGCTCGAGTCGTCGGGCAGCGCGATCGACGCGATCGTCGCTGGCTTCTTTGCCGCGGCTGGCGCGCAGCCTGACGTGCTGCTGGCGCCCGCCGTCGCGCTCGCGGCCGGCGTCGGCGTGGGCGCGAGGGCCTTCGATGGTCGGGCGATCCAGCCTGGGCGCGGCGCGCCGCGGCCGCGCGGGTTCGTCGACGGGCAGAGCGTGCCGGAGGCCGCGCACGTCGCGGTCCCGCGCTCGCTCGGCATGCTGGTCCTGCTGCACGGCTATCTCGGGCGCGCGCGGCTCCGCGAGCTGGTGCGCGCCGGCGTGGCCGCGGCAGAGCGCGCCGGGGCGAGCGGGCGCGCGGAGCTGCTCCGCGAGGTCGGCTCCCTCGGCGCAGTGGCGCTCCGGGCGCGCGACGTGGAGCGGGCGCTGCTCGCCGTGGGCGGGCCGGTCGCCGGCGGGACGCTGACCGCCGAGGACATCGCCGAGGCGGTCCCGGCCGAGGTGGAGGCCGCATCCACGACGATCGCGGAGGGCGCGACGGCGCTCCAGGCGCCGTGGCCGGCCGGGGAGCAGGTGCGGCACGCGGACGCGATCGTCGCTTGCGATGGCTGGGGGACTGTCGCTGCGCTGGCCTACGCGCGCACCGACGACGGGATCGCCGTGCCCGAGCTCGACATCGTGCTCGGGCGCGACGCCGTCCCGGTGCGCCGCGGCATCACGCGCCTTGCGCCCGGCACGCCCCTGCCCGCGGCAGCGCCGATCGCGATCCTCCAGCGCAGCACCTTCGCGGCGGCGATCGCGCTGACCGGCAGGCCCAAGCTCGAGGTGAGCGCCCTCGGCGCGCTCCTCCACGGGACCGCGCTCGAGGCCGCCTTGCACGACGTCCGTACGCAGATGAGCGCCGACGGCGCCCTCGCCGTCGTGCGCGACGACCGGGACGCGCGCGCGGTCAATCTCGCGCCGGGCTTCATGGCGGGCGCAGGGACGCGGTCAACAGGCGATTGAGGCGAAGCCGGCGCGCGGGCCACCGGAGCCGGCGCTGGCTTGTCGAGCGGCTCGGCCGAAGCGGGCGTGGGCTACCGAAGCCGGTGCTGGACTGTCGAGCGCTCGCGGCCGAAGCGGGCGCGGGCTACCGGAGCTGGTGCTGGACTGTCGAGCGCTCGCGGCCGAAGCGGGCGCGGGCTACCGGAGCTGGTGCTGGCCTGTCGAGCGCTCGCGGCCGAAGCGGGCGCGGGCTACCGGAGCTGGTGCTGGCCTGTCGAGCGCTCGCGGCCGAAGCGGGCGCGGGCTACCGGATGGCTCGTCGAGCGGCTCGGCGGAAGCGGGACGCGGGCTACCGAAGACGGTGCTGGCCTGTCGAGCGCTCGCGGCCGAAGCGGGCGCGCGCTCGTCGAGCGGCCTGGCATGGCGCAACCTGCCGCAGGCTGATCGAGCGGCGCTTCCTGGAGCCGGGCTGCGGGCCATCGAGGGGGCCGCAGAGGCTCGCTACCGGACGCAGCGCTCCGCCCGTCACGGGCGCGCGCACGAGGCCGGGAATCGGCGGGTCGCACCGCCGATGACGAACGCCTGCCGCCGGGCACGCCGGGTCTCGGACTACATTGGAAGTGGGGCGAAGCCCCGGGAGCGATGCAGGGGGAGCGCTCTGCGCCTTCAGCCGCGAAGCGGCTGCCAGACATCCGTCTGGCGCATCGGCGCGAGGGGCTAGAGCGCGACGCCGTGGCGCTTCGCGTACGCGACGACGCCGATCTTGTCGATCGTGCGGATGTCGCGCGTCGTGAGGTTGAGCTTCACGAAGCGGTTGAGCTCGGGGACCCAGACGCGCCGGGTCTGGATGTTCACGAGCTGCCAGCGCTTCGTCTTGATGTTGGAGTGGGAGACATTCTGCGCCAGAAGCTTCCGCTTCCCAGTGATGTCGCTCTTCGCCATGACGTCCTCGGTTGGAAGGGGACCGCGGTCGGTGCCCCGACCCTTATCGATGAAACCGGCGAGCGCACGCCCTGCGCGGGGGAGCAGGGGGGCTCGGGAGCGCGGGAAAGTGAAGGAAGCCGGGGGACATGTCAAGCGTCGACCGGGGGATCTTTGCCGCTACGCCCGAGGCGCGCACTGGCATACCGCTCGCGGAGAGACGTCGACGGGCCGGGGGCGGGCCGCGCGACGTGCCCCCAGCACCAGGCGGCAGCATGGCGGACGCGGGATGCCCGCCGCGGAAGCGACCACCGGCCACGCGCCTGCGCCTGCGCCTGCGCCTTCAGCTGCAAAGCGGCGCCCACGACCCGGCAAGCGCTCTGGTGCGCGGGCGCTACGTCAGCCACTCGCCGCCCGAGGGCGGCCGCCGGTCCGGCCCATCCTTGTCGGTGGGGCGCGAGTGCAGGTCGATGCGCCGGGCGTCGGCGGCCAGGCGCCAGGCCAGGATCTGGAACAGACCGAGGCTCGTGAGGGCGGACGTCGCGGCGAACGCCAGGCCCGCGGAGAGCACGCTGACGAGTTCCCGGGGCGAGAAGGCGCTGAGCTGAGCGACCCTGCCGATGATCAGGTCGGCCGTGAAGGAGAGCACCACGGCGACGGCAAGGAACGTCCCGGCGCCCGTCGTCTCCGACCCCATGAAGCCGGTGAGGCTGGACAGCACCGCCAGGATCACCATCGCGGCGCCGAGCTGGGCCAGGTGAGGATCGAGCAAGGCGAGCTGCGCGACGGCTTGCCCGAACGAGGGGAGCGCGACGAGGAACGCGGCCACGAGCAGCCAGCGCGCGCCGCTGTAAGCCCTGTAGCGGGACCGGAAGACGAGCGCCGCCGGGAGCGCGATCGCGGCCACGGCCCGGGCGGCTCCCCAGCCGAACGCAGTCCCGGAGCTCTGGAGGCCGATGACGGTCGCGATCGCCCCGAGCACCACCATCGCGACGGCGCGCTGCCGGTAGCTCACCGACGTGAGCGCGGTGAACAGCGCGACGATACCCAGGACGAAGGCGGGCGGCCCCGCGACCACGCCGTCCGGGCGCAGGCCCGCGAGCGACAGGCCGCCGAGGAGGAGAAAGCCCACGCCCACGGCGGCGCACCAGATCCGCGCCGCGTCCTGCGCCGGACGCATCGGCGCGAGGTCCTCCATGAGCGCTTCGGACGCGAGCAGCGGCTTGGTGACGTGCTCGCGCGCGCTCGGCGGCGGCGCCTCGTCGATCGTGATGACCGGGCTCGACACGAACTGACGCTCGACCGACGCCGCGGCGTTCGGCGCCGCAGGGGCCGCCTCCTCCGCGGGCAGAGCGGTCGGGCCGTCGCCCGATAGGGCGCCCTCCGGCTGGGCTGGTGCTGCCTTTTCCCGTTCGGCGGTCGCGCGACGGCTGGATGGCGGGCGATCGCGGTTCGCCTCTCCGTAAGGCTTTTCCATCGATGGAGCTGGATCAGATCTCACGGGCGTCGAAGGGGGTGCTGCGGAGCTGCCCGAGCAGCTCGGCCGAGGTGAGCCGCGCGACCAGGGTGCGCCCGAAGTCTCGCACGGCAGTGAATCCTTGCCCATCCATGGCAAGGGATTGCTCGTCCATGTACAGCCGGCGTGCAATCTCGATCTGCACGGCGTGGACGGCACGGTGCGGTTGGCCGTAGTGCGCGGTGCTGAAACCACCCTTGTAGGGGTCGTCATGGCGCACGGAGAACCCGCAGGCGCGCGCGTGCTGATCGACCACGTCGATGACCGCGCTCGCGGCGGTCGTCCGCCCGCGCGTCCCGGGGACGATGTCGGCCCGGCCGACGGCGCCCTCCGCGTGGCCGCGGCGGCTCTGGCTCGGCATCGAGTGCGCGCAGAGGAGGATCGCGAAGCCAAAGCGCTCGCGCTTGCGGGCGAGGATGGCGCTGAGGCTGCGGTGGTAGGGACGATAGAAGCGGTCGAGCCGGCGCTCCACCTCGCGCCGCGGCAGGCGGGAAAGAAGGATGGGCTCGCCATCCGTGGTCACACGCCAGATGAGCCCCCTCGGGTAGGGCGCCCGGCCGCCCCCCTCGACCGCCTCGCCGTCGCAGTCGGCCTCGCTGCGGTTGAGATCGACCACCAGGCGGCTCATCCGGGAGAACAGGAGCGTCGCCCCCTCGGCCGGCGCGTCGTGGAAGAGCGCGTCGACGTACAGATCGGCGTCGCGCCCGATGCTGCGCGCAGGCGCGATGGTCCAGGACAGCGACTCGGGATCCATGTGGACACCCGCGTGCGGTACTTCGACGAGGACCGGGCTTTCCGCTCCGCGGGGCTCGACGACCTCGAAGGCTGACAACACGACCCCACTGTGACGCATTCCGCGCCCGGCTGGAATCGGGACGGCAGGCACACGGCAGGCGCCAGGCCGGAAGAGGTGCTGCCGTCCGGGGCGTCCGGGGTGCATCTGCTCCAGCCCGGCTTTCTGGCGCACTTTGCCGCTTTCGCAGTAGCGTTGGGTGTGGATCTCGCGACCTGGGTGGACGCGTACCTGGATCACCTCCGCGTCGAGCGGGCTCTGGCGCCTCTGACGCTGGAGGCGTACGGCCACGATCTCGCCAAGCTCGTCGCCCACGCGGAGGCGAGCGAGATCACGACCGTCGACGGCCTCGACCAGGCGCTGATCGGCACTTACCTGGTTGCGCTCGGCCAGGCGGGCATCAGCGCCAGCTCGGCCGCTCGCCACCTCTCCGCGGTCCGCGGTTTCATCCGCTTCCTGCTGCGCGAGCGCCGCATCGAGCGGGATCCGTGCGCGCTGGTCGAGCGGCCGCGGGTCGGGCGGCGGCTGCCCAAGGTGCTCTCGTTCGACGAGATCGCGCTGCTCATCGAGGCGCCCGAGCAGGGAACCTTCAGGGGGCTGCGCGATCGCGCGATGCTCCACGTGATGTACGCGGCCGGCCTGCGCGTCAGCGAGGTGGTGCGCCTCAAGGTCGCGGACATCGAGCGCCGCAAGGGGATCGTCATGGCGCTCGGCAAGGGCGGGAAGCGGCGGCTCGTGCCGCTCGGCGAGCCGGCGCTCGCCGCCATCGACGCCTACCTGGAGGTGCGCGCCACGCACCCGCGCAGCGCGGCGACGCAGGTGCTGTTCCTCTCCCCGCGCGGCGGGCCGCTCACCCGGCAGGCGGTATGGAAGCTCCTCGGGGGATACGCCCGCGCCGTGGGCATCGGCAAGCCAAGCTCGCCGCACAAGCTTCGCCACTCGTTCGCAACGCACCTGCTCGAGGGGGGCGCCGATCTGCGGAGCGTCCAGGCGCTCCTCGGTCACGCGAACGTCGTGACGACCGAGATCTACACGCACCTGGCCGACGACCACGTGCGCGCCGCGTACCGGCGGGCGCACCCGCGGGCATGAGCGCGCGCTCTGCGGCCACGTGGGCTACTTGCAGCGCTTCAGGAACTTGCCGCAGGGCTTGCTCGCGCCCTGCCCCGCGGGCTGGGCCGGCGCCGGGGGGATCTCGGTCAGCTGGAACTCCTGCACGAGCGGCGTGCCGGCCTTGGCGATGACCTTCAAGCTCCGCGGGAAATAGCCGACGCGCTTCACGCTCACCTGGTGGACCCCCGGGGGCAGATCGAGCTCGAGCTCCGGGGCCTGGGTCGCCTTGCCGTCGACCGTGATCTCCTCGCAAGCGACGGGCTTGCAGGAGATCTTCGCCTGCACCAGCGTGCCGGTCGCGGCGCCTGCGTCGGTCGCGGCGCCTGCATCGATCGGGGGCTCGGCGATCGACGCGCCGGCGTCGGGCGGCTGCACACCGGCGGTCGGCTGCGGGAGCGCGGGCTCGGCGGACGGCAA
Source organism: Sorangium sp. So ce1128 (assembly GCA_051717205.1). GTDB lineage: Bacteria > Myxococcota_A > Polyangia > Polyangiales > Polyangiaceae > Sorangium. Next base: position 8,488,532 of record CP181432.1, on the reverse strand, counting down.
GGCGGCCACGGTGGACGCGGTGGCGGAGGCGCTCGGGATCGGCTGCGGCGTGTCCTTGCGGTCGAGGACGTACCACGCAGCGGCCGTGCCCCCGATGAGCAGCACCGCGGCGACGCCCACCGCCAGGGAAGCGGCCTTGCCCCAGGGTGACCGCGTCGGGGTGCTGACCGAGGTCAGCGCCGTGCCGGCGACCCGCGGGGACGCCGCGAGGCCCTGGGTCTCAGGCGACGGCGCCTGCGCGGCGCTCACGTCGGCGGGAGGCTGCGGCTGCGCTGACGCGGACAGCTGCGGCGAGGGCGAAAGGGGAGGCGACGGCGACGCGGAGAACGGCGCGAACGGCGACGGCGCGAGCTGCGTGGAGTCGCCCGGCGGCAGCGGCGCGGGCGCGCTCGCCGCGTGGGCGGCGGGGGCCGGCGGCGCAGGCACGACCGCCTCGTTCGCCGAAGGGGACAGGGCGAGCGTCGAGCCCACCTCGATCGCGGCCGCCGAGAAGCCGCTGAGCATGGCCGCGAGCTCGCTCGCGGAGCGGAAGCGCTCGCGCGGGTCGTGCGCCAGCGCGCGCGCGAAGGCGGCGTCGAGCACGGGGCTCAGCGGGACGCCGAGCTCCGCGGCGCGCGCGGACGCGGAGATGCGGGGCCCCATGATCTCGCGCTGCCACGCGGGCACGTCCATCTGACCCTGGCAGGAACGCCAGTACGAGCGGCCCGTGAGCGCGAAGAACGCGACCAGCGCCGCGGAGAAGATGTCGGCGGCGGCGCCGGCGGGGACGCCCGGCTGCAGCTGCTCGGGCGCGAGCCACGGCGCGGACAGGACGTAGCCCTCCGGCGTCGGCAGCAGGGTCCGCGCGACCGACGGCCCGAAATCGGTGATCTTCACGTTGCCCGGAGCGCTCGGGTCGATGAACAGGTTCGTCGGCTTGAGGCCGTGGTGCGGGACCTCGCGGGCGTGCGCCGCGTCGAGCACCGCCGCGAGCGAGCGGAGCATCGCCCCGACCTCCTCGAAGCCCATCGGCCGGCGCACGGCGAGCTCCGCGAGCGACGGGACGTGGATCATGTCCGTCACCGTGAAGGGCGCGGCCGTCGCCGGGTCGTAGCCGGCCTCGAGGATGTGCGCAGCGAGCTCGGGCGGCAGCCTGTTCGTCTCGGCCACGTACCGCTGCAGGTGCTGCATCGCGTCCGGACGCTGGCCGATCACGGGCGAGTACAGCTTGAGGGCGACGTCGCGCGCCTGCGCCGTCGCCGCGCGGAAGGTGGCCGTCACGCCCCCGTAACCGAGGAGCGCGCGGACGGAGAACCTCCCCGCGACGACGCTCCCCGGCGCGACGTTCGGTGCCGTCACGAGATCACTCCGCCGCGACCGAGATCGACTCGATCGATTGCAGGATGGTCGCGTCGGCGCCGGAGCTGTCGTCGTCCGGCACGAAGCCGAGCCCGAGCAGGACCTCGCCCTCCTTGCCGGTATCAGCGAAGATCAGCAGCGGGCCCTTCTTGGTCCCGCGCGCCGCGCCCTCGGCCTGCCACAGGCCGATCTTCCTTCCGGCGATCTCCTTGGTCTCGAGGGGCTTCTTCCAGTTCACCTTCTTCTTGGGCAGCGTCACGTTGATCTCGCGCGCGAGCGCGTCGAGCGCGGCGTCGCGCTTCTCGGCCGCCTGCTTGCCCTCGCCCACGTCGACCTGCGCCGTCGCGAGGGCCGGGCCCTCGGCCGCGGCCTGTGCGAGCGTCGCGCTCTCTGCCTGGGCGTAGGTCCAGCCCTTCACGGGCGTGAGGACGAACGAGCTCCGGGCGATCTTCGCCCGGGTGGACTCCTCGGCCTGGCACTGCTCATCGAGCGCCTTGCATGGCTTCGGCGCCGGAGGGGGCGGAGGTTCGGGCGCCGCGGTCACGGGGGGCTCGGGCGCGACAGGTTGGGGTGGAGGCGGCGAGCTGCATGCCGCGGCGAGCGCCGCCGCAGCGCTCAGCGCCAGGGTGGGCCATCGTCGGAAGAACATTGCGCCCGAGCGTTGCAGGACCGGGCCCGGTACGGCAAGTAAAGAGCGATCGGGGGGGGCGGCTTGCGCTGCGGAAAGCGGCGGAGGCCGCGTGAAACGCCGAGCGCGCCGGGGGGATGCTCCGGCGCGCTCGCGAGGCGCAGGGGCTACTTGACGAGGGCGCCGACGTCCTGCTCGACCTGCTCCGCGAGGCCCGAGGGCACCTTGCCGTAGAGGCGGGTGCGCTCCGTGACCAGGAAGTAGTCGGGCTTGCCGCTCGCACCGGGAGGCCCCTTCACGAGCTCGAGGAAGCCGACGTCGCCCGAGCGGCCGGTGTATTCGACCCTCACCACGACCTCCCTCGGCTCCGGGGCGGCGACCATGTACTCCGAGGGACGGAGCCGATCGAGCTTGCTCATCCAGTTGCCGACGGTCTCGTCGTTCTGCTCGGGGCTCGCCGGATCGGCCCAGAACTGCTTGCCCTCGTCGCCGCTGCGCATGAGCTCGCGGCGCTTGTCCCCGGCGATGACCCGCGCCCGGGTGAGATCGACGTCCTTCCACTCGTGCAGGTCCCGCTCGAAGAGGCGCGACTCCGCGGTGTCGAGGTCGCGGTAGATGTCACCCTTGATGGCGTACACCTCGCCCGTGCCCTCGTCGCGCGCGTAGCGATCCGCGCCGCCCGGCGTCGCGCCGCCGATGACCAGCTTGCGCTCGGCGCCGCGCAGCTTGACGATGAGCGTGCCCTCCGGCTCGGCGAGCCCGAACTCGCTGGCGCGATCGTCCGCGATGCGGCCGATCGAGCGAAGCGCCTTGAGCGGGGCGATCGCCTCGGCGAGCTTGTTGCCGGCGCTCACCGAGATGAACGTCTTCGTCGTGACCGTCGGCTCCGGCTCCGCGGGCAGATCGTCGTGCTCGGCGTCGCCCTCGTCGCCGTGCGGGTCGTCCTTCGGCTTGTCGGCCGGGGGCGTCGGCCTGCGCTCCGTCGTGCCGACGAAGTAACGGCCCTCCTTGTCCTTCTTCGCCTCCATGACGACCGTCTTCGACTTGCCCTCGAAGGCGATGCGCTCGACGTCCTCGGCGCGGCCGGCCCAGACGGTCACGTCCGCGGTCGACAGCGCGGCCGCCGTCTTGTCGCGCGTCCAGACGAGGACCGCGAACAGGGCCGCGACCACAAGAAGGCCGAGGTGCACGAAAAAGCTGCGATCCAACCTCATGCGCGCCTCCCGCTCGCGCGCCGCCCGCGGCGCGTGATGAAGAGCCCGAGCCCCAGCACCATGGCCGGCGCCACGAGGATCGTGGCCCAGAACCAGACCTGGTCCTTCTCCTTCGTGTGCTCGATCCGGACGTCCTCGTTCGTGGTGATCTCTCCGGCGAAGCTCTCCTCGCCGCCGAGCCACCGGAGCGCGTCGAGCGCGAGCACGATGTTGGGTTCGTTCCTGAACGCCGCGTCGCTGAACGCATCGGCGTCGGCGACCACGAACGCGCGGAGCTCCTTCTTCTCCTTGCCGTCCCCGCCGGAAGGCGCGAGCTCCTTCGAGACCGCCGCGGCGAGGTTGTAGGCGCTCCGCTTCTCGCCCCCCTCGTCGAACTTGAAGTTGCCGTTCGCGTCGGCGTACGTCTCGCCCAGCGCACGGACGACGAAGTCGACCTTCAGGTCGCCGCCTTCGGGCTTCTCGAGCGACGACGCGCCCGGGAAGATCGTCGGCGCCTGCTGCGCGTGGCGGCTCAGCGTCGAGACCGAGGCGTGCGAGGAGTAACGCGTCGTGACCAGCATCGCCTGATCGGAGTCGTTGAAGCGCCGCCGCACGTAGACCCGATCGTTCGCGAGGACCTCGGGCTTCCACGTGAGGCCCACCGCGCCCGCGAGCGGAGCGAGGTCGACCTTGGCCTCCGGATCGAGCGCGAGCAGGAGGTGCCCGCCGTCGTCGGCGTACCGCTTGAGGGTCGCGACCTCCTCCGGCAGGAACTCCTTCTGCGGGCCGAGCACGATGACCACGCTCGCGTCCTTCGGGATCTCGCTCCCGAGCCCCTGGGCGAGCCCGAGGTCCTTGACGACATAGTTCTGGGACTCGAGCAGCTTGCGGAGGTTCTTGGTCGTCCGACCCTCGGCCGCCGCCGCGCCGGCCGCCTCGTTCATCTCGCCGTGGCCGACCGTCAGGTACGCCGTGCGCTGCGAGCGGATCACCTTGAGCAGCGCCTTCTGGAAGTCGGCGTCGAGGCTCTTCAGCTTCGCGCCCGCGGTCTTCATGTCGGAGCCGATGGTCAGCGTCTCGCGCGAGGTGCCGCGCGAGAGCACGACGACGCCGTCCTGCGTGACCTTCGCCTCCTTGGCGAGCGCGGGGACGAGCAGGCGATCCTGCATCTCCACGGTGACCTGCGGCGACGCCGCCTTCACCTCGCGCAGGTAGCCCTCGACCTCGGCGCCGACCTCGCTCAGCTGCGGGAAGAAGGCCGTGATCTTGAGCGGCTCGGTCAGGCTCTCGGCGACGCGCTTCGTGGAGTCGCCCGGGCGGGCCGTGCGGTAGTACGAGAAGTCCGCCTTGAGCTCGAGCTGGCTCGCGCCGTACACGAAGAGCGCGGAGTAGACCGCCGCGAACGCGAGCGTCACGCCCGAGAGCGTCGCGGCGCGCACCCGCCGGCCCTCGATCCGCTCGGCGCGCCGCATCGGCGCGAGCGCCGCCTCGCCGAACAGCAGCGGCACCGTCGCGATGACGAGCAGCGCGACCCAGCCGACCGTCGTGGCCGACTCGATGCGCGCGCGCACGTCGGGCGCGGCCTGGGAGACGCCGAGCAGGGACCGCCCCGCGTCGGTCGTCGTGAAGTAGGCCGCCACCGCGACGAGGCCGAGCGCCGACAGGATCGCGAGCGCGCGCTCGACCGTGCGGCGCTCGCCCGTCTCGCGCACCGCCGTCGCGAAGCGCAGCGCGGTGACGAGGACCAGGGTCAGGAACCCGAGCCCCGACAGCGCGTAGCGGAGCCCGTCGATCGTCGGGACCACCCGCTCGCCCAGGAAGATGGCGAGGAGCGCGCCCGCGTACGCCGGCGCCATCCAGCCGCCGGCGCGGAGCGCGCGCGGCGTGGTGGACGCCGGCGCGGCCTGCGGCTCCGCGCCCGGCGCAGGATCGGCCGCGCGCTGCGCGGCGCCCGCTTCCTTGCCGCCCATCTCGGCCTCTTCGGCCTGAGCTCTCTCGTCCTTCACCGCCACCTCCGTGCCCTCAGGGTGTGGGTCGCGGCGAGCAGGAAGAAGTACGCGACCGCGACGTAGTACAGGACGTTCTCCAGCCGGAGCACGCCGTTCAGGAACGGCTTCTGGTTGAGCGGGTAGAGGTTCAGCGCGCTCACGAAGTCGTTGAGCGGCGGCTCCGTCACGCGGGCGACGAGGAACAGGAAGCCGAGCGTCCCGATGATCGCCGCCCCGAGGATGACCGCGATGACCTGGCTCGCCGCGAGCGTCGAGGCGAAGAGCCCGATCGCGAGCGACGCGGCGCCGAGCAGCAGCACCCCGGAGTAGCCGACCAGGATGTGCCCGACGGAGACCTTGCCGTTCACGAAGATGAGCAGCGGCATGTAGATCGTGATCGCCGTCATCAGGCTGACCAGCGCCAGCGCGGCGAGGAACTTGCCGACGATGATCTCGCCGTCGCGCACGGGCGCCGTCTTGAGCAGGATGAGCGTCCCGCTCTCTCGCTCGCCGGCGATGAGGCGCATCGACAGGATGAGCGCCGCGACCATCGTGATGAACGCCGTGCCGTCCAGGAACTTGAGCAGCACCTCCGCCGACAGCCGCGCGCCCGAGCCGAGCGCCGCGACCTGGAAGTAGATGCCGTCGATGAGCAACGCCGCGGCGGCGACGACGTACCCGAGCGGTGACCTCAGGTACGCGGACAGCTCCCGCCGCGCGACGAGCAATGTCCCTCTCATGCTTCTTCGCCCTCGCCTTCCTCCGCCTGCTCTCCCGCAGGGGCCTTCCTCGCCTCGCCGCCGGCCCTCGCCTTGTCGGCCGCGGCGGGCCTGTCCTTCGTCGCGTGCGTCCCGCGCGTCGCGAGCCGCAGGAACACCGACTCGAGCTCGCGCTCGCTCCGCTTCACCTCGAGGATGCCGATCCCCGCCTGCACGAGCTCGGCGCACAGCGCCGCGCGCACGTCGCGGTCGGCCTCGACCGCGAAGCTCACGACGTCGCTCCCCGGCTCGGCCGTGGCGATCGGCTCGACCGACGTGACCCCCTCGACCTCGCGCGCGATCTCGAGCGCCCGCGCCGCCTCGCCGCGCGTCACGCGGTAACCGGCGCCCTCGGCCGCGGGGCCGCGCACGGTGAGCTCGACCCGGACGCCGTGGAGGAGCTTCGCCGAGAGCTCCTGCTCGGTGCCCTGCGCCCCGATCTCGCCGTCCCGGATCACGAGGATGCGATCGCAGGTCTCGCTGATCTCGGAGAGGATGTGGCTCGAGAGCAGGATGGTGTGCTCGCCGCGCAGGCTGCGGAGCAGGGCGCGCATCTCGACGATCTGCACCGGGTCGAGGCCGCTGATCGGCTCGTCGAGGACGAGCAGCCGCGGCTTGTGCACGATCGCCTGGGCGATGCCGACGCGCTGCTTGTAGCCGTGCGACAGCGCGCTGATGGGGTCGGCGGCGACGTCCTCGAGCTGCGTCACCGCGAGCGCCTCGGCCACGCGCTTGTCGGCCGCGCCGGCGTCGACGCCGCGCAGGCGCGCGGCGAAGTGGAGGAAGGCGCGCACGCTCATCTCGTCGTAGAGCGGCGGCCTGTCCGGGAGGTACCCGATGCGGGACCGCACCTCGTGCGGGTGGTCTACGACATCCAGCCCGTCCACGAGGACCCGGCCCGCGGACGGGAGGAGATCGCAGGCGAGGATCCGGAGCGTCGTCGTCTTGCCCGCGCCATTGAGGCCGAGCAGGCCGACGATCTCCCCTGCTTCGATCGAGAACGACAGGGGCCCGATGGCCTTCCGGTCACCGTAGTACTTGTATAGGTCGCTGATTTCGATCACGGCCGTGCACCCCTCCGCGAAGGGAAGAAGCTCTCGCGCCGGCGAAGCGGATGCCGCGCAGGGCGGCGGTCCAGGCGCCAGCGGCCCCTTACAACAGCGGGCGGCGGAAATCATTCCCGACCCGGCGCGCGCAGGCGGGATCCGGACGGAGCCCCTCCTCCGAACGCGACCGACCGGGACGTGCGGTGAGCGCAGCGACCAGGACGTGAAGGATCTCAGCGTGGGGCGCCGGCGGGTGGGGGAGGGGCGACGGGAGGGCGAGGGGAGGGGCGGTGATCGGGAGGAACGCTCGCCCGCCTGTCAGCAATGTTCGGCGATGATCGCCCAGCAGGCGTCCGCGAACTCCCGATAGGTGGACCGGTCGAGCGTCGTCTGCGTCACCGGCATGACGTCCTGGTGCTCTGCGAGCATCGGGCGCAGCGCGCCCTCGATGTCCGCGCTCGTCTCGATCCACAGGAACTCCTCGATCCCGTCGGTGATCTGGCCGCGAATGAGCCTCGGCACCTCGCTCAGCCGGACCTTCTTCGGGCTTCGCCGGGCGATCGAGGAAGCGATCTGCTCGGCGTGCGCCGGCCACCGCCTGAGCGCGCGGTGGAACGTCGAGCCGACGAGCCTCAGGATCTGCTGCGCGAGCTTCGCGACGCGCGGGCGCTGCACCCGCTCCTCGTTCTCCGCCACCATCGCGAGGTAGTCGTCGGTCATGAGCCGCCGCAGGTCGCTCGTCAGGATCTGCTGCGACTCCGGCGTCATCCGCAGCTCCGCGATGTGCGCGAGGAAGATGTCCCGCAGCATGGTGAGCCGCGCCGTGACCGAGCCGGCCGGGGTCGTGTCGAGGATCTCGGCGAGCGGGTCGATCAGGCGACGCCCGAAGGTGGTGAGGATGTGATCGAGGATCCGCTTCTGGTGCTGCTCGTGGCCGAGCACGGACAGCGCGCGCGCGATGTGCGCCTTGCTCGGCGCATCGACGAGGATCTCCAGCGGCTGGTCCTGCTGCTTTCCCTCGTACATCCGCAGCGACGCGAACATCTCGCGGAAGGCGTCCGCCGCGGCCGCTCCCTCGCCCGACTCGCCGTAGACCCGGATGACGAGCCCCGAGTCGGGGCCGGCGTCGAACAGCCGCCGGAGCTCTTCCCGGATGTCCTCGTCGGTGACGAGCGGCCCCGGGGGGAGCGACTTCCCGCGTGGATCCATGGATATCCAGCCTACGGCAAAGTGCGGCGTACCTGAACCTCTGCGCCCGAGAAAGCGACCGCGGCCCGGGTACATGCAGGACGCAACGGCGCCAATGTCCCACCGTGAGCTCGCAGCCCGGGCGCGTCACGCGGGCAGGTCCGACGGTGTGACGCGAGCTCAGGAGAGCTGAAATTCCACCTCGATGACGCGGGGAACCCTCGCCGAGGGAGACACGCCATGAATCAAAAGGTGAAGGAGATAGATGCGGTCTCTTCACCGATTCAGATGGAGCCGATTCAGATGAAGACGACGGGCTGCTCCCAGATCGCGAGGACGATGCAGCCCTCTGCGCTGGAGACGCTGTGCCGGGTGCCCGGTGTGTTCATCACGAGCGTCCCGGCCCGGTGGTGTCCGCGCTCGTCCGACTGGGAGCCCGCGAGCACGAAGATGTGCTCGTGGCCGCGATGGACGTGCTGCGGCACCGACGCGCCCGGCGCATAGCGCAGGAGCGCCGCCGAGGCGCCCGCGTCGCCGCTCCCGTAAAGCCGGTGGATCTCGACGCCCTCCCGGAATCGCCGCCACGGGACCGACTCTGGATGTGCGGTGAGCGCCGCCACATTCGCAATGATGAACGGCAACTGCACAGGTACCGACTCCCGCGTTGCTGCTGGATTGATGGTCGTCATCGCAAATCTCCAGTGTTGATGGAACATGCCACAGCGAGCGGCGAGCGCTCAATGATTATTCAGCAGCGCGCGAAAAATTCATGAACGGGAAAACTTCCAGAAATGAAGAGGGGCGCACAGATCCACGGTGTGAAGAGCACCCTGAGAACTCCTCTGCTCCCCGGGGCGGACGCGCCGCGCCGACCGCGCTTCCTCGCCTTCCTCCGGCCGCTGCTCGTCTCGCTCTCGCTGCTGCCAGCGGCCGGCTGCAGCAAGGAGGCGTCCAGCGATCAGCCGCTCACGGTGGGCTTCATCTACGTCGGCGCCCGGGACGATTACGGCTACAACCAGGCGCACGCGGAGGGCGCCGCCGCGGTCGCCCAGCTGGCCGGCGTGAAGACCCGCGAGGAGGAGAACGTCCCCGAGACGGTCGCCGTACAGAAGACGATCGAGAGCATGATCAACCTCGACGGCGCGGCGGTGATCTTCCCGACGTCATTCGGCTACTTCGACCCGCACATCCTCAAGGTGGCAGAGAAGTTTCCAGACAAGACGCTCCTGCATTGCGGTGGTCTTTACGATGCGTCGAAGCACCCGGGCAACGTCGGCAGCTACTTCGGCTACATCGACGAGGCGGAGTACGTGGCCGGCATCGTCGCCGGGATGACGACGAAGAGCGGCAAGCTCGGGTTCATCGCGGCCAAGCCGATCCCCCAGGTGCTGCGCAACATCAACGCCTTCACGCTGGGCGTCCGGAGCGTGAACCCGAAGGCGACGACCGCCGTGATCTTCACCGGCGACTGGTCGATGCCGGTCAAGGAGGCCGAGGCGGCGAACAGCCTCATCGACCAGGGCGTCGACGTCCTGACCGCCCACGTCGACTCGCCCAGGGTGATCATCGAGCTCGCGGAGCGCCGCGGCGCCTTCAGCACCGGCTACCACACCAACCAGGCAACGCTCGCCCCCAAGGGGTACCTGACCGGGGCCGAGTGGAACTGGTCCAAGGTGTACACGGACTACATGGCGTCGATCCGCGAGGGAAAGCCGTATCCCCACCTCCTGCGCGGCGGCTTCAAGGAGGGGTTCATCAAGCTCTCGCCCTACGGGCCCGCCGTCTCCGAGGAGGCGAAGAAGAAGGCCGAGGAGGCGAAGGCGGGGCTCACGGAGGGCACGCTCACCATCTTCAAGGGGCCCATCAAGAACAACGAGGGCAAGGTGGTCGTCGCCGAGGCCGTCGAGCAGAAGCAGACCGACATCGTGCTCGAGAACATGAACTACCTCGTGGACGGCGCGCTCGGCTCCCTTCAGCAGTAAAGCGGTGCCGCACGAGACGGGGCGGAACCGCCAAGGACGCCAAGGACGCCAAGAGAGTTCAGAGATCTTTCTCTCTCCTGGCGCTCCTGGCGTCCTGGCGGTTTTCTTCGTCTCGATTCAGAGCGCCGCGAGGACCGCGCTGGCCGGGGCGGTCCAGCCGACGATCGCCCCCTGGGCGCGGACCATCTCCAGGGTCGCCGCCTTGAACTCCGGGAAATAGCTCTCGGTGGCGTCCTCGATCAGCAGGCACTCGTAACCTCGATCGTTCGCCTCGCGCATCGTTGTCTGCACGCAGACCTCGGTCGTCACGCCGGCGATGAGCAGCTGGGAGACGCCGAGCGCCGCGAGCCGGGCGTCGAGCCCCGTCCGGTAGAAAGCGCCCTTCCCCGGCTTCGGCACGACGAGCTCCCCGGGCGCCGGCGCGAGCTCCGGCACGAAGTCGTTGCCCGGCTCGCCCAGGACGAGGATGCGCCCCATCGGCCCGCGATCGCCGATGCGCAGGCCCGGCGCGCCTCGGTCCCGCTTCGCGGCCGGGCAGTCGGAGAGATCCGGCCTGTGGCCCTCCTTCGTGTGGATGACCGTCATGCCGCGCTCGCGGAACGCGTCGAGGAGGCGGCGGACCGTCGGCACGGCGCGCTGGAGGCGCCGGACGTCGTTGCCGAGCGCCGCGCCGAAGCCGCCCGGCTCCAGGAAGTCGCGCTGCATGTCGATGACGAGCAGCGCCGCCGAATCGCGCCCGGCGAGGCGGAACGGGTGCGGCCTCGCCGCGATCTCGATGTCCCGCGGCGTCATCCGTGCCCCGCCATCGCACGGCCGATCTCGGCGACGTCTGCCGACGAGATCGGCGACTCGTGGACGATGCGCCCCTCGCTCATCACGAGCACGCGGTCGACCATGGCGAAGATCTCGTCGAGATCCGCGCTCACGAGGAGGACGGCGGTGCCGCGGTTGCGCGCCTCGAGGATGCGGGCGCGGATCTCGGCCACGGCCGCGAAATCGAGGCCGAAGCACGGGTTCGCGGCGACGAGGAGCTCGATGCGCTCGTCGCTCTCGAGGCCGAGCTCGCGCGCGAGGACCGCGCGCTGCACGTTGCCGCCGGAGAGCTTGCCGATCGGCGCGTCGACCGAGGGCGTCTTGACGGCGTACTCCGAGGCGAGGCGCTCGGCCGACCGCCGCAGCGCGGCGCGGCTCACGCCCCAGCGGAGCGTGGTGAACGGCGGCCTGTCGAAGACGCGGAAGCCCATGTTCTCCGCGACGCTCATCGCGGGGACGCAGGCGTTGCGCAGCGGCTCCTCGGGCAAGCACCGCACCCGGTGCTCCCGCGTCTGCTCGCGGCCCGCGCCGTACGGCTCGTCGTGGACGAGAACGCTGCCTGCGCGCGCGGGCCGCTGGCCCGCGAGCACCTCGACGAGCTCTTCCTGCCCGTTGCCCGAGACGCCGGCGACCCCGACGATCTCCCCGCGACGCACCGTGAGCGTCACGCCGTCGAGCGCCGGGCGGCCGCGATCGTCGCTCGCGGCGAGCCCCTCGATGCGCAGGACCGGCTCGCCGGCGGGCGCGTCGCTGCGCGCCGCGGAGGCGCGCGCCGGCTGCGCGCCGACCATCATCTCGGCCATGGCCGCCGGCGTGAGGTCCCGGGCCCTCCCGCGGCCCGCGACCCGGCCGCGCCGCAGCACCGTGACCTCGTCGGCGAAGGCCATCACCTCGCGAAACTTGTGCGAGATCATGAGCACGCTGATCCGCCGCTCCTCGGTCATGCGCCGGAGCATCCCGAGCACCTCGTCGGCCTCGGCGGGCGTGAGCACCGAGGTCGGCTCGTCGAGGATGATGATCCGGCTGCCAAGGTAGAGCTGCTTCAGGATCTCGAGCTTCTGCTTCTCGCCGGCGGCCAGCGCGCGCACGGTCCGCTCGGGATCGATCCGGAACGGCATGCGCGCCATGAACGCGCGGATCTGCTCGCGCTCCTCGCTCCAGTCGATCACGAAGGGGAGCGACGGGCGCGCGAGCACGAGGTTCTCGGCGACCGTCATGTTCATCACCAGGGTGAAGTGCTGGTAGACCATGCCGATCCCCAGCGACTGCGCCTCGCGCGGGCTCCGGATCGACAGGGCGGCGTCGCCGACCCTGATCTCGCCGGCGTCGGCCTGGTGATAGCCCATGATGCACTTGACCAGCGTGCTCTTGCCCGCGCCGTTCTCACCGAGGAGCGCGTGGAAGCTCCCGGGCAGAAGGCGCAGGGAGACGTCGTCGAGCGCGAGCAGCGGCCCGAACCGCTTCGTGATCCCGGCGGCGGAGAGCGCGGGCGGCGGCGCGGGCGGCGCGGGCTCGCGGGCGGCGGCGCGGGCCGGCCTCGCCGCCGCGCTCGACAGGACGCGCGGGGCCATCACGAAGCGAGCGCCTCCAGGAGCGCCGCGGAGGTCGAGACCGCGCCGAAGACGCCGTTCTGCATCGTGATCATCTTCAGCGCGGCGGCGTGATTGCCAGCATCGGTGGCCGCGCAGCAGTCGGAGAGCAGCAGGCACTCGTAGCCGCGGTCGTTCGCCTCGCGCATGGTCGTGTGCACGCAGACGTCGGTCGTGATCCCCGTGAGGATCAGGTTCTGGATGCGGCGCTGGCGGAGGATGAGATCGAGGTCGGTCGCGCAGAACGAGCCCTTGCCCGGCTTGTCGATGATCGGCTCGCCGGGCAGGGGCGCGAGCTCCGGGATGATCTCCCAGCCCGGCTCCCCGCGGACGAGCACCCGCCCGCGCGGCCCCTGGTCGCCGATGCCGATGCCGGTGCCGCGCCCGCCGTCGGTCCGGCGCGAACGCCACCGCTTGTTCGCCGGGAGATCCGAGAGGTCCGGCCGGTGCCCCTCGCGCGTGTGCAGGACGTGGTGGCCGCGGCGGCGCGCCTCCGCGAGCACGCGCTGGATCGGCGCGATGCAGGCGCGCGTCAGCGAGATATCGTACCCGAGCAGATCGATGTACCCGCCCTTGCCGCAGAAGTCGGTCTGCATGTCGATGACGATGAGGGCCGTCGTCTCGGGGCGGAGATCGCCGTTGTACGGCCAGGCGTAGGGGTGAGCGGCCACGTGGGTCATGCGTCGATTCCTCCTGTCGTTCAACGTGTCGGCACCGTGTCGGCTCGCGCGCTCATCGCGCGAGCGTGAGCTCGGCGGGCTGATCGGGAAGGGTCCGGGTCGCGGAGCTCGTGGCGACCATGAGGGCCAGCGTGACGATGTACGGCGCGGCGTTGAAGAGGTGGTACCCCCAGGTGACGCCGACGGACTGGAGCGCCGGTCCGAGCGCGCTCGCGCCGCCGAAGAGGAGCGATGCCCACAGGCAGCGCACCGGGTTCCAGCGCGCGAAGATGACCAGGGCGACCGCCATGAGCCCCTGTCCGCTCGAGAGGCCCTCGTTCCAGCTGCCAGGGTAGAAGAGCGAGAGGAACGAGCCGCCGACGCCGGCGAGGAAGCCGCCGGCCATCGTCGCGCGCCGCCGCACCAGGTTCACGTCGACCCCCATCGCGCGGGCGCTGTCGGCGCTCTCGCCGACCGTGCGCAGCACGAGCCCGAGCCTCGTGCGGTCCAGCATCCAGAGCAGGAGCGGGGCGAGCGCGGCCCCGATGAGGAAGAGCGCGTTCACCTGGAGCGCGGAGCGGACCTGCGGGAGATCGCTGAAGAAGCCGAGCGGGATCGCCGGCAGGCGGGGCGCCGTCGGCTTGATGAGCGGCTTGCCGAGGAAGAAGGCGAGGCCGACGCCGAAGAGCATGAGCGCGATGCCTACCGCGATGTCGTTGACGCGCGGCTTCGAGCAAAGCCACGCGTGCAGCGCGCCGAGCGCCGCGCCGAGGCCGCCGGCGGCGAGGACGCCGAGCCACGCGGAGCCGGTGAGGTACGAGACGCCGTAGCCGCCCATCGCGCCCATGACGAGCGTGCCCTCCAGGCCGAGGTTCACGCGGCCGCTCTTCTCCGTGAGGCACTCGCCGAGGCTCACGAACAGGAACGGCGTGCTGATGCGGATCGCCCCGGCGGCGACAGCGAGGGGGATGCCCCAGAGGCCCAGCGCGGCTGCGTCGCTCATCACGCCACCGCCGACGCGGGCTCGGCCTGCGGGAGCTTGGGCGCGCGGGTGAGGCGGATGCGGCCGTAGAGCGCCTCGCTCGCGAGGATCGCGAGGAACAGGATCCCCTGGAGCACGCTCACTGTCGCGTCGGGGAGCTGCGCCGACCGCTGCACGAGGCCGCCGCTCGCGCCGATGCCCCCGAGCAGGAGGGCGACCGGCATGATCGCGAGCGGGTTGTGGCGCGCGATGAACGCGACGAGGATCCCGGTGTAGCCGTAGCCGCTGACGAGCGACGCGTTGGCGCGGCCATGGACGGCGGCGACCTCGACCATGCCGGCGAGCCCCGCGCACGCCCCGGCGAGCATGCAGGTGATCACGAGCAGGCGCCGGACCGGCAGGCCGGCGAGCAGCGCGGCGCGGACGTTGCCGCCGCTCATCGCCGCGGCGAAGCCGAAGGTCGTGCGGTGCATGAGCACGTAGCAGAGCGCGCAGGCGATCACGCCGTAGGCGAGGCCCCAGTGGACCTCGACGCCGGGCAGGTTCCCGAGCGCGCTCTCGGCGCCGATGGGCGCCGTCGACGGCTTGTTCAGGCTCGCGGGATCGCGCAGCGCGCCCTCGACGAGGTGGTTCAGGAGCGCGATGCCGACGTAGTTGAGGAGCAGGCTGCTGATCGTCTCGCTGACGCCGCGGTACGCGCGCAGCGCGCCGGCGAGGCCGACCCAGAGCGCCCCGGCCGCGAGCCCCGAGACGAGCATCGCGGCGAGCGCCGCGAGCGGCGGCGTGCGCCACGCCTGCGCCGCGAGCGCCGCCGAGGCGGCCGCGAGCCCGCCCATGACGACCGCGCCCTCGCCGCCGATGACGATCAGGCCGAGGCGCGCCGGCAGCGCGGTGCAGAGCGCGGTCAGCATGAGCGGCGCGGCGCGCAGCAGGGTGTTCTGGAACGAGAACCACGTGCCGAAGGCGCCGCGGTACATCTCGTAATAGACGTTCAAGGGGCTCGCCCCCTGGGCGGCCACGAAGGCGCCGAACACGAGGAGCGAGGCCGTGACGGCCCCGACGGGGATGGCGATCGACTCGGCTGCGTCGCGTCCGAGCAGCCCGCGCTGGATGAGCTTCACGGCGCCGAGGATAGGGCCTTCAACATTTCCAGATTCTTTCGGGGATCTTGCGGGTTGCGACGGATCGGACAGGGGGCGCTTTGCGCCTGGACGACGCTCGCCAGCCTGGGAGAGGCGCGCTGCTGCCATGACGTGCGACACCGCGGTGGCCCACCGGGTCGAGCGATGCTGCGATGTGGTGGCCGCGGCGACCGCGAACGGTTCGCACAGCGCGCCCGTCTCCGCGGCGGTCTCCGCCTTGCACTCGCGCCCGCCGACCGGTGATGTTGCTTGGTGATCATTGCGTAGGCGGCGAAGAGAACGGCGAGCGCTCGTGCACCTGAAAGAACGGTGAATACGCAGGAACGCGCTGCGCTACGCGGCGCAGAGCCCAGGTGAGCCTCGTTCGTATGCATACGTGAACAGCTTGCCTCACATGTGATTGCCGAACGATCCCACCCGTACACCCCCGACCTGGAGGTATTGTCGCCATGCGGTTCGAACGATCGATCTTGTCCATGCTCGGCGCCGGCGTCCTGATGGCGTCTCCCACGGCGCTGGCCGCCGACCTGACCTGCTCATCGAGCACGACCCTGGAGGAGCTCGCGGCGTGCGTTCGCGACCAGATGCCCGGCAAAGACTCAGGGATATTCGTCGTCCCGAGCTCGACGCAGCTGAGCGCGTGGCGGAGCGTCGTTCGCATGATGATGGACGGCAGATGCAATATCGTGCTTCCGTCCAGCCTGTCGTCGTTTGCGCGGATCCGGCTCGTCCGCGACGCCGCCAACGGTCGCAGTTACTGTGTGCTCATGGAGGTCGCCGACCGAAACGGTGACGGGATCGTCGATCGCGGTCTGGGCACCTTCATCGTGGACGCGGCTGCGGAGCGAGAGCTTTGCCACGCGGCGGCGCACCCGATCGCGGACATGGAGACGGAGATACAGGCCATCACCGTCTTCAAGGAGACGAGATCCCGGAGCTTCCTGATGGCCGGAGCTCACCGCGACGCGAGCTTTGCCGACAGCCTTTGCCAGAGCTCGTTCATGAGCTCGGACGCGGCCCACAACGTGACGAACGCGTTCCATTCTACCCACCTGGAGCTCGCGTCCTATTACGGATCCAGGCCCTGGTGGTCCGTTCAGTGGCATGGCATGGCGACGAGCACCTGCGCGGAGGAGGTGTTCGCCTCTCACGGCATGGACGTGACCCCCGTCGACGGCGACAAGATACTGGAGCTCAAGCGCAACATGCTGGCCTACAAGCCTACATGGCGGATCGGCGTCCCCGGCAGCAGCGATTGTCCGTTGAACGCGACGACCAACGTCCAAGGTAGGCTCCTCAACGGTGTGCCGGCGAGCCAGGTCTGTGGTCGCCCCGCCTCCAGCTACAGCGGACGCTTCGTGCATATCGAGCAGGATCCCGGCTTTCGCGATGCAGGCGATTGGATCGACGCGGTCAGGGATACCTGGCCCTGAGCGCTGCTCCTCGGAGATAGGCCGCGGAGCGATCCAAGCGATCACGGCAAGGCGTGTGTTTGCCTCGCTCGCGCAGCCCGAGTAGCGGGAGATGCCTCGGGGATTATTACATCGCGTTAAGCCAACCCAGGTGAGGAGCGATTCAGGAAGAACGCTTTGCCTCTGCGGCGGCGGAATCTTCCAGCGGCGACGAAGCCAATGCGCCGACGTGGGCCGGTGACGCGCGTCTGCGATGCGCCTATGCTCGCGGTCATGACAATGTCCCTTATCCCCCTACGTTCCTTGGGCGTCGTCGCTGCCGCCGCAGTCCTTGTTGTGGCGGCAGCTGCGTCGTGCGGTGGAGGTGGCTCGAGCTCGTCCTCCTCGGACGGCGGATCGGGTCCGGGCGGCACCGGCGCTGTCAACGGCACCGGTGCCGGAGCAGGCCAGGGCCCGGCGAGCAGCACCGGGTCGGGGTCGGGCACCGGCGGCGCTCCGCCCGCCGTCGGCTCTGGCGGCAGCGACGGCGGCGGCCCACCGGCGCACGTGCCGGGCGAGCCGATCTCCATCCCGGCGCAGGCGTGGAGCAGGGGTATCACGGACGGCGTGTACGAGGACGGCGCGCCCATCGGCGGCTTCGGGGCCGGCACCATCACCTGGCGGTTCGACGGCGGGTTCTACAAGAACCGCCTCGATATAGGGAACGGCGACCAGACCGTCGACGGGAACGCGGGCTTCTTCATGTACCAGAAGGCCGAGGGCGGCGCCGTGGACACGAGGCGCCTCGACAAGGGCGGTATCGGCCAGGGCCAGGCGACGTACTCTTCGCTCTTCCCGCGCTCGTGGGTCGATTACCACGGCGCGGCTTTCCCCTGCAAGGTGAAGGTCGAACAATACAGCCCCATCATCCCGGGAGACTACAAGAAGACAAGCTATCCGGTCGGCGTCTATCGGTGGGAGATCACGAATCCGACCGGCGCGCCCTGCGATGTCGCCGTCATGCTGACCTGGAAGAACGACCACGGCGGCAACGGCGCCATGGTCCAGATGGCAGGCGACGACGTGGGCCTGGTCCTCACGCGCGGCGGCGGGACGCCGACCGCCGAGAATCAGGGCGAGTTCACGCTCGCCAGCCGGAACGCGCCGGGCGTGGTCGTCTCGTACCAGTCCGCCGAGAGCGTCGCGTCCTTGCAGGGCGAGCTCGCGAACGACGGCCTGCTCGCGAACACGACGGGATCGCACGCGCTCGGGGCCATCGCGTTCAAGGCCACCGTGGAGCCGGGGAAGAGCACCATCGTGCCGATCGTGCTCGCGTGGGATATCCCGGTCACGCAGTCGGGCAGCGGGGACAAGTGGTACCGCGCGTACACGCGCCACTTTGGGCGGACAGGGAACGCCTCGTGGACGATCGCCGCCGAGGCTCTCGCCGAGCACGAGCCGTGGCTCTGGGCGATCCAGGACTGGCAGGCCAGCGTGCTCGACGACCCGAAATACCCCGAGTGGCTCAAGGGTGCGCTGTTCAACGAGCTCTATTACTACGCCGTCGCGGGCACCTACTGGGAGGCCGGCGCCGCATCGGGCCAGCCCGACGACCCGGACGAGGACATGTTCACGAGCCTCGAGTCGTACATCTACCCGTTCTACGGGACGTCGGATGTGCGCTTCTACGGCTCATGGGCGCTGTTCGCGCTCTGGCCGGAGATCGACAAGCAGGAGGTACGACAGTTCTGCGACAGCGTGGCGACCACGCGCAGCGACAGGCCGCGCGCGCTCGGCACGACCGCGCACGACTTCGGAGATACCGACTCCGTTTTCCGCAAGTGGAACGCGTACACGTACCGCGACTCCACCAACTGGAAGGACCTCAACTCCAAGCTGGTCCTCATGGTCTACCGCGACTGGGCGCTCACCGGGAAGACCGACACGGAGTTCCTCGACTACTGCTGGCCCGCCGTGAAGACGGCGATGCAGAAGGTGAAGAGCCAGGACGGCGACGGGGACGGGCTGCCCGAGAGCAACGGCATCGACCAGACGTACGACGACATGGATCTTCACGGCAACACCGCCTACTGCGGGAGCCTCTTTCTCGCCGCCAGCGAGGCCGCGAAGGAGATGGCGACCGCGAAGGGGGACACCGCGCTCGCGAGCAGCTACCAGACGTGGTTCGACCAGGCCAAGAGCGGCTTCGAGGCGATGCTCTGGACGGGAGCGTATTACAAGATCGACACGGGGAGCCGGGACACGAATCGGATCATGTCGGATCAGCTCGCCGGCCAGTGGTACGCGCGCGCCGTGGGGCTGCCGCCCATCGTCGACGAGAACCACGCCGTGTCGGCCTTCACGAAGATCTACGAGAACAACTTCAAGCGGTTCGACGGCGGGACCCGCGGCGTCGTCAACGTCATGACCGCCTCCGGCTCGGTCGATCAGACGAGCAACCAGACGCGCGAGTGCTGGGTCGGCACTTCCTGGGGCGTGGTGGCCGGCATGATCCAGGAGGGGCTCGCCACGCAGGCCGGCGAGATCGGCGAGAGCCTGGTCAACACGATCTGGAACACGGACGGCCTGTGGTTCCGCACGCCGGAGGCGTGGGAGGCGAACGGCATGATCCGCGCTCCGTATTACATGCGCGCCACCACGCTCTGGGCGGCGAAGCACGCATACGACATCGCGCGCTAGATAACACCTCGTCGGCTGAGCTCGTCGCTGGTTCTTGCCGAGACGCCCGGCCCCCGGAGAGGGTGCTCGTCGCGCGGGGCGGGGACGGGCTGAACTCGCCTGGGACGCCCTGTGCCCGTCGTGCTGCGCACGCCGGACACAGGGCGTTGTTTGGGCTCAAACACCAGCCCGTCCCCACCCCGCGCGACGAGCACCCTCTCCGGGGGCCTACCGTGGACGTAAAACCAGGGACGAACCTGGACGCCACGCCAGGCTCTCGGGAAGAAGTCGAACCGTTGAGACCCCCCCGCGGCCAGGCCCTCGGAACGGATCGGATCCGTTGAGACCCCCCCGCGGCCAGGCCCTCGGAACGGATCGGATCCGTTGAGACCCCCCGCGGCCAGGCCCTCGGAACGGATCGGATCCGTTGAGACCCCCCGCGGCCAGGCCCTCGGAACGGATCGGATCCGTTGGGACCCCCTGCGGCCAGGCCCTCGGGAAGGAGTCGAACCGTTGAGACCCCCCGCGGCCAGGCCCTCGGAACGGATCGGATCCGTTGGGACCCCCTGCGGCCAGGCCCTCGGGAAGGAGTCGAACCGTTGAGACCCCCCGCGGCCAGGCCCTCGGAACGGATCGGATCCGTTGAGACCCCCCCGCGGCCAGGCCCTCGGAACGGATCGGATCCGTTGGGACCCCCCGCGGCCAGGCCCTCGCAACGGAGTGGATCCGTTGAGACCCCCGCGGCCAGCCCCTCGTAACGGATCGGATCCGTCGAACTCCCGTGGACGGGCCTGTCCTGCGTCGCCCAGGTTCGTCGCTGGTTCCTTGACCATCGTAGGCCCCCGGAGAGGGTGCTCGTCGTGCGGGCGCGGGGTGGGGACGGGCCGCTGTTTGAGCCCAATAGCCCTCTCTCCTCCGGCGAAGCCGGAGGAGAGAGGGCTCAGGCGAGTTCGGCGGGGCCCCACCCCGCGCCCGCACGACGAGCACCCTCTCCGGGGGCCGGGCCGCTCGTCATGACCTCCCGCTCGCCGCCACCCCAAGGCGGCGCCCGCCGCGTCCCGGCTCTCCCCCGGCGTGTCTCGCCTGCCACATCTCGCCCCCGGCTTCCGCTGCAGACAGGCCTCTTGCGCCCGCGGCATCCCCATTGCTGAGTCGCGGCCCATGTCCGCCGCTCTGCGCCTCCGGTTCGCGCCCGCCGCCCTGGCCGCCATCGCCCTCAGCCTCGCGTGCGTGCAGGGCGCGCGCGCCCCCAACGTGCCGCCCCGCGGCACGCTGGCCCCCGGCGCGCTCGACGCAGGCGGCAAGGCCGCGGAGGGGCCGTTCGCGGTGGTGTTCGGCGCGCCCCGCGGGCAGACCGCGAGCCCCGCCGAGATAAGCCTCGTGTTCAACCGGCCGATGCGGCCGCTCGACCTCGCCGGCAGCGAGGCCGCCGCCCCCGCGGTCCTGAAGCCGCCGGCGCCCGGGCGCTGGCGCTGGGTCGGCACGAGCGGGCTCACGTTCGTCCCCGAGGGCCACCTTCCGCGCGGCACCGCGTTCACCGTCGAGGTCCCGGCGGGCACCCGCGCGCTCGACGGCAGCGCGCTCGCCGCGCCCTACGTGCTCACCTTCCGCACCGAGCTGCCCAAGGTCGCGCGCGTCGAGCCGTGGTCGGGCAAGGACGATCTCGAACCGGACGCGCGGTTCGAGCTCCGGTTCAACCAGCCCGTCGACGCCGCCGAGATCGCGCGGAGCGTGTCCCTCACGGCCGGCGGCCGCGCGGCCAAGGTCGCGTTCGAGGTCCGGCGCCCCGACCCGAAGAACGAGATGCTCGCCGAGTTCGTCCCGCGCGCCCCGCTGCCGCGCGACAGCGAGATCGAGATCGTCGTGTCCAAGAGCCTCCGCGGCCGCGAGGGGCCGCTGCCGGCCGGCGAGGAGCAGCGGTTCTCGTACCGCACCTACGGGCCGCTCCGGCTCCTGAAGGCCGAGTGCGATCGCGACACGCCGCAGGGGCGCTGCGCGGCCGAGGGCGGGTTCTCGCTCTCCTTCTCGAACCCCGTCCGGCTCGCGGACGCGAAGCGCGCGATCTCGGTGGAGCCCGCCGTGAAGCTGAGGTGGCCGTCGTGGCTCCAGGACGACGAGCTCACGAGCCACATCCCCCTCGGCGGCCCGTTCGCCCCGGGGCGCAGCTACCAGGTGCGCGTGGCCGCCGGCCTGCGCGACGCGCACGGGCAGGCGCTCGCCGGCGCCGCCACCGAGCAGATCGCGTTCGGCGACCGCTGGCCCGAGGCGCAGATCGGGCTCACCGGGAGCGTATTCGAGCCGGCTCAGCGGCGCGAGATCCCGGTCGTGTCCATGAACGTGCGCGAGCTGTCGCTCGCCGTCGGCGCGATGACCGAGGAGGCGGTGCTCGCCCTGGAGGCCGACCCGAACAGCCCGGGGCGGAGCCCGAAGATGAGCGAGATCGCGGCGCTGCCCTCCGGCAAGCAGTCCGTCCTGCGCCCGGCCGCCGCGATGAACGCGCCGGCGACGCACCTCGTGCGCGCCAGCGAGGTGCTGGGCGGCGAGGGCAAGCGCGGGCCGCTGGCGATCGGGATCAGCTACACCGCGCGGCCGGGGACGAGGCACGCGCGCACGGCCTCCGAGGCGGTGATCGCGCAGGTGACCGACCTCGGGATCAGCGCGAAGGTGTCGCCGCACGGCTCGCTCGTGTGGGTGACGCGCCTGTCGACGGGCGCGCCGGTGCCCGGCGCGAGCGTGTGGATCCGGACCCCGGCCATGCGCGCGCCCGCGGCGGTGCTCACCGACGCCGAGGGGTTCGCGACCATCCCCCCGGAGGCGTACCGGCCCGAGACCACGTCCGGGCCGGAGCGCGGCGTGATCTTCGCGCGCGCGGGCGACGACTGGACGTTCCGCCGCGTGGCCGACTCGCTGAGCGGGTGGCGCTTCGGCGCGCCGTCCGACTTCAGCGAGGCGCGCCCGTTCGGGATGGTGTTCTCCGATCGCGGCATCTACCGGCCGGGCGACACCGTGCGCGTGAAGGGGATCCTCCGCGAGGAGGCGGCGCGCGGGACGAAGACGCCGGCCGGCAAGACCGTCGCGTTCAAGGTCGAGGGGCCCGACGGCGAGGCGATCGTCACCCTGTCGCCGTCGCTCGGCGCCTTCGGCACGTTCTCGGCCGACGTGAAGATCCCGGAGACCGCGCGCCTCGGCACGTACAGCCTCTCCGCCACGGTCCAGGGCGGCGACGCGGGGTGGCCGCACGTGGCGGGCAGCGTCGAGGTGGCCGAGTACCGGCCCGCCGAGTTCAAGGTCGGCGTCGAGAGCGACAGGCCGAGCTACGTCCGCGGCGACAAGGCGCGCTGGGTCGCGCGCGGCGACTACCTGTTCGGGGCGCCGATGACGAACGCCGAGGCCAGGCTCTCGGTGACGCGCGGGCCGGCGGCGTTCTCGCCGCCGGGGCTCGAGGGCTTCACCGTCAGCGAGGACGAGCTCACGGACGCGCTGCCGGACCGGGCCCCGCGCGAGCTCGAGGTGCAGAGCGCGCGCGACAAGCTCGACGCGACCGGTCAGGCGGCGATCGGCGCGACGCTCGCCATGCCCGGGCAGCGCGGCACCGAGCTCGTGACGTGCGAGGCGGAGATCACCGACGTGTCGCGGCAGGCGATCGCCGGGAGCTCGACGGCGCTCGTGCACCCGGCCGAGTTCTACGTCGCCCTCAAGGAGCCCGATCGCTTCGCGAAGGCGGGCGACGTGCTCCGGCCGGAGATCCTCGCGGTGGATCCGAAGGGGGCGCGCGTCGCGCAGGTCGCCGTCGGGGTGGAGCTCGTCCAGCGGACGTGGACGCTCGCGCGCGAGGGGAGCGGCAGCGCGTACCGCAGCGTGACCGTGCCGGTCGACAAGGTCGTCGCGCGCTGCGGCGTCACGACGGCGGCGGCGCCGCGGAGCTGCGAGCTCGCGATCCCGTCCGGGGGCTATTACCTCCTGCACGCGACGGCCAAGGACCGCCGCGGCAACCCCGTCGGCGCCGCGGCCGGCGTCTACGCGCTCGGCGAGGGCGGCGGCGGCTTCGGCGACAGCGACGAGCTCAAGGTCGAGCTCGTGCCCGATCGCGACAGCTACGAGGTCGGGCAGACCGCGCGCGTTATCGTGAAGTCGCCGTTCGCCGCCGCCGACGCGCTGATCACGGTCGAGCGCGCGGGGATCTCCTCGCGCCGGAGGGTGAAGCTCTCGGGCGCGATGCCGGTGATCGACGTGCCGATCACGGACGACCTCCGGCCGAACGCGTTCGTCTCGGTGCTGCTCCTGCGCGGGCGGACCAGGCCGCCGCCCGCGCCGGGCAAGGGCGGGGCGGCGGGCCCCGACGTCGGCGCGCCGGCGTTCCGCCTCGGCTACGCGCCGCTCCGCGTGAACCCCGAGGCGCAGCGGCTCGCGGTGCGCGTCCGCTCGGACAAGGCGGACGCGCGCCCCGGCGACCCGATCCGCGTGGACGTCGACGTCCGCGACCGCGGCGGCCGGCCCGCCCGCGCGGAGGTCACGCTCTATGCCGTGGACGAGGGCGTGCTGTCGCTGACCGGCTACCAGACGCCGGATCCAATCCCTGTGTTCGGCGCGCCGCGCAGCTTGAAGGTGGCGACGATCGAGACGCGCGAGGCGCTCGCCCGCGTGCGCAACCCGTTCGCGGACCTCGGCGCCGACAAGGGGCGCGCGGGCGGCGACGGCGCCGGGGGCAGCACGGGCGTGCGGCGCGATTTCCGCCAGAGCGCCTACTACCACCCCGCGCTCGTCACCGACGCCTCCGGGCAGGCGCACGCGAGCTTCAAGCTCCCCGACTCGCTCACGACCTACCGGGTCATGGCGGTCGTGGTCGCGGAGGACGATCGGTTCGGCTACGGCGAGTCCCGCGTCACGGCGAGCCGCCCGCTCATGGCCCGGCCGGCGCTGCCGCGCTTCCTGCGCGCCGGCGACGCGATCGACGCGGGCGTGGTCGTGACGTCGAAGGGGCTCGGGAAGCCGACGACGGTCGAGGTGGAGGTCACCGCGTCGGGGCTCACGCTCGCGGGCGGCGCGAAGCGCGCCGTCGAGCTCGCCCCGGGCGGGTCGGCCGAGATCCGCTTCGCGCTCTCGGCGCCGCGGGCCGGCCCGGCGACGCTGCGCTTCCGCGCTTCCGGCGGCGGCGCGGAGGACGTTGTCGAGGTGACCCGAGAGATCAAGACGCCCATCTCGCCGGAAGCCGTCGCGCTCTATGGCGACACGACCACCGCGAGCGCGGAGCGGCTCGGCGACCTGTCGGCGATCCGCGACGACACCGGGGGGCTGACGGTGAGCCTCTCGTCGACCGCGCTCGTGGGCCTCGGCGGCGGCGTGGAGCAGCTCCTCGAGTACCCGTACGGGTGCACCGAGCAGCTGACGAGCCGCATGGTGCCGCTCCTGTCGCTGCGCGACCTCGCGAAGGCCTACGGGATCGCCTTGCCGCAGAACCTCGCGGCGGTGATCGGCAAGACGGTCCGGGAGATCCTCTCGCACCAGCGCGGGGAAGGGGGCTTCGGCTTCTTCGCCGAGTCGGACAGCGCGGATCTCTGGACCACCGCGTACGCGCTGTGGGGCCTCGGCGAGGCCAGGCGCTACGGCGTGGCGGTGCCCGCCGACGCCATGGAGCGCGCGATCTCCTTCCTGCGCGGGAAGCTCAACGAGGCCGGCGACGATCCGCTCCTGCGGGCGACGGCGCCGTTCATCCTCGACGTGCTCGCGGCGAACGGCGCGCCGGACCCCGGGCGCGCGAGCCGGCTGTTCGACGAGCGCGAGAAGCTGCCGCTCTTCTCGAAGGCGCTCCTCGCGCACGCGATGGTGGTCGGCAAGAGCGACAGGGCGGCCGTGGATGAGCTGGTGCGCGAGCTCGAGGGCGCGCTGCGGCTCGACGGCCCGGTCGCGCGCGCCGTCCACAACCACGGCGATGCGTACGCGGTCCTCATGGACTCCGAGGCCCGCACCTCGGCGCTCGTGCTGCGCGCGCTGCTCGCCGCGCGGCCGTCACACCCGCTCGGGGCGCGGCTCGCGGCGGGCCTGCTCGCGGACCGCCGCGGGGGCACGTGGCGCAGCACGCAGGAGACGGCGTGGGCGCTGCTCGCGCTCGATCAGTACCGGAAGGCGCAGGAGAAGACGCCGCCCGACTTCGACGCGCGGGTGTTCCTCGGGCAGGCGGAGCTGTTCTCCGCCCCGTTCCACGGCGCGACGACCGAGCAGGCCAGGACGTCGATCCCCGCGGCGAGGCTCGCGAGCGCCGCCGGCGCGCCGCTCGCGTTCGCCGTGGACGGGCGCGGCCGCCTGTTCTACGAGGCGCGGCTCCGCTACGCGCGCAAGCAGCTCCCGACGACGGCGCTCGACCGCGGGTTCTTCATCGAGAAGTCGCTGCGCGCGCTCGCGCCCGAGGACCTCGCCGCCGCGCTCGGCGGCGCGGCGCCGTCCGGCGGCGCTGCGGTCGCGGCGCCCTCGTCGCTGGCCTTCGCCGGCGGCGACCTCGTGCTCGGCGAGATCGTCGTGGTGACGCCCTCGCCGCGCGACTTCGTGGTCATCGACGATCCGCTGCCGGCCGGCCTCGAGGCGGTCGACGCGCGGCTCGCGACGTCGGCGCGCTCGCTCGACGTCGACGCCGCGGAGGCCGCGGCGGACGACGCGGACGTCGATCAGGACGACCTGCGCGCGACCGGCCGCGCGTACGAGCCGAGCCGCTTCGTCCGCGAGATCCGCGACGACAGGGTCCTGTTCTTCGTCGATCACATGGCCGCCGGCATGTACCGGTACCGGTACCTCGCGCGCGCCACGACGCTCGGCTCGTTCGTCGTCCCGCCCGCGCGCGCGGAGGAGATGTACACCCCCGAGGTCTTCGGCCGGACGGGCGCCATCGCGGTGAAGGTCTCGAGCCGGGGGACGGACGCGGCCCCGCGTCCGCGCTGACCCGTGCGCGCGCCCTCTCCGACGTGGATCGGCCGCGCCGGGCGGTGGCTCGCGCGCCTCCGCGCCGGGCGGTGGCTCGCGCGCCTCCGCCCGCGCTCGCCGCTCTTCCTGCGCCGCGCGGCGCGGCTCGCGCTCGCGGCCGCCGTCGCTCCGTGGCTCCTGCTCGCCGTCGTCGCGGCCCTCACGCCGCTCCCGCCGGAGCTCCGGGCGGCCGAGGATCACGCCGTATCCACGGTGCTGTACGACCGCCACGGCACGGTGCTGCGCGAGCTCCGCGCCGGGGACGGCGCGCGCGCGCGCTGGCTGCCGCTCGCCGAGGCCGGCGATCGCATCCAGCGCGCGCTCCTGGCCGCGGAGGACCGGCGGTTTTCGCTCCATCCCGGCGTCGATCCGATCGCGATCGCGCGCGCCGCCGGCCAGCTCGCGGCGGAGCGGCGCGTCGTCTCGGGCGCCTCGACGATCACGCAGCAGCTCGCGCGCACGCTCGTGCCGCGCCCCCGCACCGTGCGCGGCAAGCTCGGCGAGATGGCGCTGGCGCTGCGCATCGAGGCGTCGCTCTCGAAGCGCGAGATCCTCGAGCAGTACCTGAACCGCGTCGTGTTCGGCCCGGGCCTGCGCGGCGTCGAGGCGGCGAGCCGCTTCTACTTCGACAAGCCGACCGCGGACCTCTCGCTGGCCGAGGCCGCCGCGCTCGCCAGCATGCCGCGCGGCCCCGCGCTGTACGACCCGCGCCGCGGCACGGGGCCGCTCGAGCGCCGCAGGAACCGCGTCCTCGATCGCATGCTCGCGGCCGGCCTCGCCGGCGAGGCCGAGGTGGCCCGCGCCCGCGCGGAGCCCATCGCGCTCGCCCCGAAGGGGGGCGGCCTCGGCGCGCCGCACCTCGTCCGCGCCGTGCTCGGCGGCGCGCTGGACGGCGGCGCTGGCCCCGGCGCGGCGCCGCCGCGCGGCCGGGCGAGCGCGATCACCCTGACGATCGACCGCGGCCTTCAGCGCGAGATCGAGGTCCTCGCGCAGCAGACCGTCCGCGGCCTCTCGGACCGCGACGTCGGCGCCGCGGCGGTGGTGGTGCTCGAGAACGCGACCGGCGAGATCCTCGCGTACGTCGGCTCGCACGACATCGACGACGCCGCCGGGCTCGGCCACAACGACGGCGTCCTCGCGCTGCGTCAGCCTGGCTCCGCCCTGAAGCCGTTCGTCTACGAGCTCGCCATGGAGCGCCTCGGGTTCACCGCCGCGACCGTCCTGCCCGACGTCGAGCTCTCGTTCCCGACCCCGGACGGCAGCTACGCGCCGCGGAACTACGACGGGCGTTTCCACGGCCCGGTTCGCCTCCGGGACGCGCTCGCCAGCTCGTACAACGTCCCGGCGGTCTGGACGGCAGCCGCGCTCGGCCCCGAGCGCGTCCTCGAGCGGCTGCGGGAGCTCGGCCTCCGCTCGCTCGACGGCGCGCCGTCGCGCTACGGCGTCGCGATCGCGCTCGGCGACGGCGAGGTCCGGCTCCTCGACCTCGCGAACGCCTACGCCACGCTCGCGCGCGGCGGGCTCTACCTGCCGGTGCGCGCGGTGCGCGCGTTGACCGACGCGCCGCCCGCCGCGCGCGGCGTCGAGGAAGCGCCGGCCGCGCCGCGCGAGGGCGGCGCCCCGGTCGAGCCGCCCGCGGCGCGCGCGTCCTCGACGCCGCGCGGCGCGCGCGTCCTCGACGCCGCGCGCGCCCGGGTGATCGTCGACATCCTCGCCGATGACAAGGCGCGGCTCGCGTCGTTCGGCGAGGGCAGCGCGCTCGACCTGCCGTTCCCGGTGGCCGCGAAGACGGGCACGTCCAAGGGGTTCCGCGACAACATCGCGGTCGGCTTCACGCCCGACGTCACCGTCGCCGTCTGGGTCGGCAACTTCGACGGCTCGCCGATGGGCGGCATCAGCGGCATCACGGGCGCCGGCCCGCTGTTCCGCGACGCCATGCTCGCCGCCGCGCGCGTCCGGCCGCCGCGCCCGTTCGACCCGCCCGATCCCGATCATCTCGCCGAGGTCGAGGTCTGCAGCCTGTCCGGCATGCGGCCGACCGCCGCGTGCCCGCACCACCGCCGGGAGCTCCTCCCGCGCGGCGACGCCGCGGCGCTCGCGCCGTGCGACATGCACGAGGCCGTGCGCGTCGATCGCCGCAACGGCCTGCGCGCCGGCGCGTGCCCCGAAGCGGCGGTCGAGGAGCGCGTCTTCGAGCGTTACGACGCCGAGCTCACCGCCTGGGCGCGCGCCGCCGGCCGCCCCGTCGCGCCCGACGAGGCATCGCCCCTCTGCGGCCCGCTCCCCGGGCGCGACGGCGTGTCCGGCGCGGCGGCGCCCGGCGCCCGCGTCCGCGTCGCGTACCCGCCCGACGGCGCCCGGTTCGTCCTCGACCCCTCGGTCAACTCGCTGCAGGCCATCCGGCTCCGCGCCGACGTCCCCCCGGGCGTGCGCCGCGCGCGCTTTGTCCTCGACGGCCGCCCGATCGAGGTCGGCCCGCCGTTCGCGCTCGACTGGCCGCTCGTCGCCGGCGCGCACCGGCTCCGCGTCGAGGCGGAAGGCGCTTCGGCCGGCGAGGAGATCGCGTTCTCGGTGGAGTGAGCAGCGGGAAAGGAAGCGACGGGGAAGGAAGCGACGGGGAAGGCAGCGGCGGGAAGGCAGCCGCCGGGAAGGCAGCGGCGGGGAAAGCAGCGCAGCGCCCCGCCGCCCATTCAGTCAGAGCGCGCCGCGAGCGTCTCGCGGCGCGCTCTCTTTCACCCGAAGATCGGCAGATCTTCTTCCTCGGAGAGCGGGAATCGCTGCACGAGCGGGTCTTCCGCGATCCCCGCGAGCTTGCGCAGCGCCTTGTGGATGTGCCCCGGCTTGATCCGGACGCCGCCCTGCCTGGGCTCGAGCGTGACCGGATCGACCTCGAGCGGGTTGTGCCGCTCGTCCGTCGCGCCGATCACCCGGTTCCCCTGAATGCCTGCGCCGGCCAGCATCATGCTGGTGATGTTCCAGTGGTCCTTGCCGTTGCCCTCGTTGTAGCCCGGCGTCCGCCCGAAGTCCGAGCCCACGACGATGACGATCCGGTCGGCCAGGCCCTGCTCCTCGGCGGCGGTCAGGAGGAAGTCGACGCCGTCGCAGATGTCGGCGAGCCGCGGGATGTGGTTGTCGTCGTGGTTCCCGTGGGTGTCGAACCCGCCCACCGCCAGGTTCGCGCTGACGCAGATGCCGGCGCGGTAGGCCGCGAGCGCGACCTGCGCCTGCCGCCGCAGCGACGCCTTCTCGAACTCCGCGGGCAGGAACTGGATCAGCTGCTTCAGCTCGTTCTGCCCGACGCGCGAGGTGAAGAGCGTGCTCATCGCCTGCTTCACGTGGGGCAGGCGCTGCTGCTCGAGCTTCGCCGCGTGCCGCGCCTGCCGGGCCTCGAGGATCCGCGTCATCGTGGCATCGGTGTGGTAGGGCTCGCGGTTCTCGTTCGCGGGGTCGATCACGTTCGGGTACGCGAGCCGCTGGAGGAGGCCGGTGTCGGGCACGCGGGTGACCGGCACGACGTTCGCCGTCGTGTCGTAGCCGCCGTTGCTGATGAACCCCATCGGCAGCGATCCGCCGTGGACGCCCGCCACGAGCGCCGCGAAGCCGGGCTTGCCCTCGCGGAGCGTCCCGCACCATGTGTTGCGGACACCCGCGTCGTGGCTGTTCGTCCCTGTGTCGACGCCGTTGATGATGAGCAGCTTGCTGTAGTGCTTCTTGAAGAACTCGGCGTTGCCGCCGACGGGCGCATACCGGAGGTTGCCGGCGGTCCCGATCTCCTCGTTCAGGTAGCTGCGGTTCATCGCTTCCCGCGTCGTTTGCTCCTCGGCGCTCATCGCGCCCTTCGGGTCGCAGAGGCTCGTCGGGTCCCAGCCGCCGCTCGCGTGGAGATGGACCCAGAGGGGGCCCGAGTAGGGGCCAGCCGCCGCGGCGTCCCTCGACAGCGAGCCCGCTGCGACGACGCCGAGGCCCGCCATCGATGCCAGTTTGAGGAAATCTCGACGTTCCATGGCTGCTCCTACTGGTAAAGAAACCTGAAGTCCGACAGGAGATAGGTCATGACGCTCATCCACGAGCGGACCGTGTAATTGTCGTCCCGCGTGAGCTTCTGCTCCTCGGGCAGCCCCTCTCGGGTCCAGTAGTCGTTGTGCACCTGGCAGGCGCCCGGCAGCGACTGCGAGAGCCGGCCCTCCTCGCCCTCCGGCTTCTTCATGCCCGCCTTGCCCTCCTCCCACGTCTCGACGAAGAGCTTGTACGTCCGCTCGATCTCGGGGTCGTCGAGCTCGAGCGACTCGCCCAGCACCCGCTTGTGCAGGTACTGGATGTTCTTCTTGATGGCCTCGACGGCCGGCAGCACGTCGAAGTCGTTCGTGTCCCGCGGCTCGAACGTCGTCTCGACGAACGGGAAGAGCAGCCGCTCCTCCTGCGGGAGGTGCAGGTCGCGCGGCACCGAGATGCACGACATCTCGTTCGCCATCCGGTCCGCGACGTTGGCCATGATCCCGTTCGGCTCCGTGATCCGCTGGATCACCTCCTCCGAGTCGATGCCGCCGTAGAGCAGCCGGTAGGCGTCGCGCCGGAGCAGGAAGTCGTAGCGGTTGCCGTCGTCCTCGAACGCCCTCGGGCGCCACGGATACCCGGTCACCGCCCAGATCTTCCGGTGCAGCTGCTCGGGCCCGAGGAACCGCGTCCCGCCGAGCTGCGTCAGCGCGTCGCCCCGCGACGACGGCTGCGCGACGTTGCGCGCGCGAAAGTAAGGGCTCTTGACGATGGCCTTGACGACCGCCTTCAGGTTGTAGTCGCTCTCGGCGAAGTCGTGCGCCATCGCGTTGAACGCGTGGTACTGGGCGAGGTACGCCCGGAACTTGGCGCTGAACTCCGGATCGTCGTTCGCCGGCGCGGTGAGCGGCTTTTGCCCGGTGAGGCCGGTGTACATCGTGTACACCGCCGAGAGGGCGAAGCGGGGGTCGTCCGCGACGCGCTTCGCGACCCACGACAGCGCGCTCGGGAACTCGCCGAAAGGCACCGACTCGGCCCCGAAGCCCGGCGGCCGCATGTCCTCGTACCAGGTGTCGTCCGCCTTGTACCGGCCCGCCGAGTCGAAGCTGTGGAATCCGCCGGACAGCGGGTCCAGCGCGGCGTGGCAGACGGTGCACGCCGCGTTGTTCATCGTCGGGTTGAAGTCGGTGATCTTCGTCTGATCGAGCGGCTGCTCGGCCGTCTTCAGGATGTCGGTGCCGAGGAAGAACTGATAGACCATCCTCGCCCGGTGCCGGTTCCTGTTGGTGCTCGTCGTCGGGTGTCTGTTCAGGAAGACCGGCGAGGTGAGCACGCCCGCGAGCGGGATCGGGTCGCGCTTCGCCGGGACGAACTCCTCCGGATCCGCGTCGTTCTGGAACTCGGCCGTCACGCCGTAGGCCTTGGCGGAGAACGGGTTCACGACCGTGTAGTCGGCGGTGAGGACCTCCTTGAAGGACCTGTCGTTCCGCACGATGTACGCGATGAGCTCGAGCGGCTCCCTGCCGATGCCGCGGTTCGTCCAGCTCTTCAGCTTGTTGATCGCGTCCTCCAGGTCCCGCGCGCCGTATTTCGCGACCAGCGCCGGGTCCTGCGGGAGGCCGTTGTACCACTTCGGGTCGTACGCGTCGCTCTTCAGCAGCTCGACGGCCTGCTCGCCGTTCAGGTAGCGGTCGGTGAGGAAGAGATCGTTGTAGATCTCCATCAGCCGCACGTAGAACGCGTCCTCCGTGAGCAGCTGGTCGAGGATCGGGTCCAGCGCGTCCATGCCGCTCTGGGCCACGGCCTGCTCCTCGGCCTCGGTGGGCAGGCGCCCGGCGATCTCCAGGCTCGCCGTGCGGAGCGTCTCCTCCGGCCCGCTCATCACCACATCGGCGAAGGACGCGTTGACGTCCGTCTCGCACGACGACGGCTCCTTCGTGCGGTTCACCATCTCCTTCAGCGACTCGTACTCGGGGCCGTCGACGTCGATGACGTGGCCGCCGCCGTGGTCGATGCTCTTCGTCGGCTTGAGGAGGACGTACGACTCGCCGCTGAGCTCGAGCCCTGCGAGCGACTTGAACGTCGCGAGGTTCTTGTCGAGGAAGCCCGCCTCGCTGCTCCCGGCGAGGATCAGCTTGGATTCCGCGGCCTGCCCCTGCGGGTTATGGCAACCGATGCACTTCGTCGAGAGGATGGGGACCCACACCTTCTCGGCGAAGAACTGCTCGTCGGAGATGCACGGGCCGTCGGCCTCGCTGCTGCAACCGGTGGACACGGAGGCGAGCGCGCTCGCCCCCGCGGACAGCCCCAGGATTCCCAGGGCCGTCACGGCGCGCTTCCGGAGTAACCATCCTGTTCTCGGCATAAGCATCCTCGTCGGGAGCGCCTGCGCGCCCCCGCGTTGAGGGGACCGGGAGAGCGGAGCCCCGAATCGCGTTGAAGGAACCACAGACCGACATACCATCGTGGGCTGTCGGTCAACGACGCCCGATGAAGCGAGCTCACCATTCGCCCTGCTCCATCTCCTGCGTAGCCACGTAGTCTAACCTCTCGAGGGCCTTCCCCGCTACGCGCTCTTCACACGGGTTGATCTGAATTTGTCCTCGATACCTCTCGTGATTGTGAAGTTTTTCGACGAGAGGCCGCGGTTCATCGGGAAGCCGCGTACCCGGTGCGCCGAGGTGGGGGCTGTCGCCCATGAGGGGGCGTGCGTGGATGTGGTCAAGACCGGGGAAATCGAATAACCGTTGGATATGAGCTCCACGAGGGATGCGACCCGCGCTCGCGCGGTCCAGTGGTTCGTTCGCGGGGGGACGCTGCGGGCGGCCGGCCGGGATCCCGTCAAGATCGGCATCGCGCCGGTCGTGGTGGGGCGGGATCCGAGCTGCGGTGTGGTCGTCGACGACCCCGAGGTCAGCTCGACGCATTGCGAGCTGCGGGCCGAGGGGCCGGGCGTGCTCGTGCGCGATCTCGGCAGCAAGAATGGCACGTTCGTCTCGACGGTCCGCATCCGCGACGCGATCTTGACGGCCGCGTGCGCCATCCAGGTCGGCGGGACGGTGCTGAGCTTCGAGCCGCTCGAGAAGGAGCGCGTCGACGTCGGCTTCGACGAGAGCTTCGGCCCGCTGATCGGCGGCTCGCCGCGGATGCGCCACCTGTTCCGCCTGCTGCGCGAGGTGGCGGCGACGGAGCTGTCGCTGCTCATCACGGGGGAGACCGGCACGGGCAAGGAGCTCACGGCGCAGGCCATCCACGACAGCTCGAGCCGGCGCGGCGGGCCGTTCATCGTCGTCGACTGCGCGTCGCTGCCCGGCGCGCTCGCCGAGAGCTTCCTGTTCGGGCATGAGCGGGGCGCCTTCCCCGGCGCGAACGACCGGAAGGGCGGCGCCTTTCACGAGGCGAACCGCGGGACGATCTTCCTCGACGAGATCGGCGAGCTGCCGCCGGACCTCCAGCCGAAGCTCTTGCGCGTGCTCTCCGAGCACAAGCTGAAGCGGGTCGGGTCGCGCGTCTACGAGCCGGTCGACGTGCGGATCATCGCCGCGACGCGCCGTGACCTCGGCCGCAGCATGAACACCGGGCGCTTCCGGAGCGATCTGTTCTTCCGGATTGCCCAGATGCGCATCGAGCTGCCGCCGCTGCGCGAGCGGCGCGAGGACATTCCGCTGCTCGTCGCGAGCGTCTGCGAGCGCATGGGGTGCCCGGAGCGCGCGGTGGAGATGGTCAATCTCATCACCACGACGCTCGGCCAGCACGATTTCCCGGGCAACATCCGCGAGCTCATCAACGTCACCAGCGTGGCCACGAGCCTGCCGCCCGGTGCCGAGGCGATCGCGGCGATCCTCCCGCTCGAGGGCGGCGGCGACGTGGTCGCCCCGACGTCGGCCTTCGGCGAGGCGAAGCGCAGCGCTGTCGCGGCGTTCGAGCAGCGCTACTTCAGCGAGCTGATCCGCGCGACGGGCGGCAACATCAGCGAGATGGCGCGCCGCGCCGGCATGGAGCGCCACCACGTGCGCATGTTCCTGCGGAAGCACGGGCTCATCGCGAAGCAGTGATGCGGCGGGGGCGGCCAGGCGGCACGTCGCATGTCTTCCGGGCGTCCAGGGCTCCTCGCGCATCAAGACGCTTCTTTCGTCAAGACGCAATCCGAGAGAGCTTCAGATCGTGGAGAGTCGTGAGCGCTGCGATCTGGATTCGTGTTCTCGGCAACTCATCACGGTGCTGCACGATCCATCCGTGTCGCGTTTCCGGGGCGGTGAGCTGTGCCCGGGCGAGAAGGCGAGTAACCGCCAAGGACGCCAGGAACGCCACGAAGAGAAAATTATAGGGCCTCTCGGCGTCGATGGCGTCCCGGCGGGTCACCCTGGCCTGGTCGCCGTGCGGGACGCGGCCGGGCGCCGCGCTAGGCGCCGCCAGTGCCGTTGCCGCCCGCCCCGCCGCTGCCGGCCGGGTCGCCGCCCGCGCCGCCGGCGCCCCCCTCGCCGCCGCCCGTCGTGGCCGCGGTGGTGGTCGTCGCGGCGGAGGTCGTCGTGGCCGCGGTGGTGGTCGCGGCGGAGGTGGTGGTCGCGGCGGAGGTCGTCGTGGCCGGGTTGCCGCCGCAGCGCTCGACGCCGCGGCAGTCGGCGCAGGAGCAGCCCTCGAAGTACTCCGCGCACGAGCCATTGTCCGTGCAATGGTCCGTGCACCGCGGGGTGTCCGTGCAATCGGGGCAGGTGCAATCCTCGTTGACGCCGCACCCCATGTCGTTGTTGCACCCGCGCGTCGGGCTGCAGGCGGCGACGTTGCCGGCGCAGTCCTGGCAGGTGCAATCCTCGCTGTCGGCCGCGTCCGGCCGCAGGTCGCAGGTGCCGTCGTCCTTGCAGTGGCCGAGACAGCTCGCCGAATCCGCGCAATCGGGGCAGCCGCAGCTCTCGGGCACCTGGGCGAGGATCGTGCACCGCCCGTCCGGGCTGCCGCCGAAGCAGCCGAAGCCGAGCGAGCCGCCCGCCCCGGCGACTGTCGCCGTGGTCGTCGTCGTTGTCGCGTCGGCCGCCGGGTCGCTCGAGCAGCCGCCGCTGATCGCAATACAGAAGGTGATGGAGGAGGCGAGGAGGGCAAGAAAGGCGCGCATGCCCGACAGCATCTCTCTCACGAGCGCGTCACGTCAACACCGCGCGCCGGCGCGCGTCGGTCGACCGCAGCGCTCAGCGGAATGCCACGCTCCTGTCCGCGGTCCTCGCGCGGACCACGGCGCGCTCGCGGACGAGGAACTCGCGCACTGCAGCGTCGAGGCGCGGATGAGCGAGGTGGTGGGCGCTGTGGGTGATGCTCGGAGCAAAGCCCCGTACGACCTTGTGCGACCCGCCCGCGCCCGGCTCGAAGCGGCGCAGTCCCCGCGCGATGCAGTCCTCGACCGGGTGGTAGTAGCAGACGTTGAAGTGCAGGAACGGGCGCTCCTCCGAGGCGCCCCAGTAACGGCCGTAGAGCGTCGTGGGCCCCGCGAGGTTGAGCGCGCCCGCGATGGGCCGCTTGCCCTCGCGGGCGAGGACGATCTCGACGCCTCCCCGGGACCCGGCGCGCTCCCCGTCGCTGCGGAGCCGGGCCGCGATCTCCTCGAAGAAGGCGCGGTTCAGGTACTGCCGGCCCCACGCGAACTTCTCCACGGTGGAGACGTAGAAGCCGAACATGACGTCCACGATCTCCGGCGTGATCTCCGCGCCGCGGAGCGTGTCGATCGAGATGCCCTGCTTCGAGCTCTCGCGCATCTCGCGCCGGATCTGGTGCCGCCGCTTCGCGTTGAAGCGCGCGAGGAAGTCGTCGAGCTTCTGGTACCCCTCGTTCTCGAACTGGAACTGGATGCCGCAGCGGTGCGCCATCTCCGCCCCCGCGAGCGCCGCGGCCTCGTCCTCGGTCGGGAACAGGACGTGGGCGCTCGAGAAGCGGCTCCGCGCGACGAGCTTGCGGAGCGTCTCGGCCAGGACCGGCAGGAGCGCCGGCCGGTCCTCCGGCCGCCGCACGAGCAGGCGCGGCGACGTGGCGGGCGTGAACGGCACCGCGACGACGAGCTTCGGGTAGTACGGCGCGCCGATCTGGTGCGACGCCGAGGCCCAGCCGTGATCGAAGACGAACTCGCCCTCGCTGTTGTCCTTGAGGTACGCGGGCGCGGCGGCGAGCAGCGCGCCCTCGGCCCGGAACGTGATGTGGTGGGGCAGCCAGCCCGCCTCCTCGCCCACGCACCCCGTCCGCTCCAGCGCGTCGAACCACGCCCAGGAGAGGAACGGCGCCTCGCTCACGCCGTGGAGCGCGTCCCACTCGCTCTCCGGGATCTCGCGGATGGTGCCGTGGACGTGCGCTTCAAGCTCCATGGCCGATCATAGCAGCGCGCGCCGCGCCGCCCGGCGGGCGCGCGATGTCCTGGATCGACCGCGCGCCCGAGCGCGCCACGAGCTCCGACAGCCCGCGCGCGATCGCGGCGGGCAGGAGGGGGCCCCCGTAGATGAAGCCCGTGTAGAGTTGCACGAGGTCTGCGCCCGCCTGGAGCTGGTCCATGGCGTGCTCCGCCGACTCGATCCCCCCGGCGCCGATCACCGTGACGCCGCCCCCGAGGCGCGCGCGGATCCGCCGCACCATCGCCAGCGAGCGCTGCCGGAGCGGCGGCCCGCTCAGCCCGCCGGCGCCCATCGCCTCGACGGCCGCCGGGCTCGTCGCGAGCCCGTCGCGCCGCACGGTCGTGTTCGTCGCGATGACGCCGGCGAGGCCCACCTCCTCCACGACGGCGAGCAGCGCCTCGAGCTCCTCGTCGCCGAGGTCCGGGGCGACCTTGATGAGCAGCGGCACCGGCCTGCCGCCGCCGCGGTTCTCCCGCGCGACGGCCGAGAGGAGCGCCCGCGCGATCGCCGGGCCCTGCATCGCCCGGAGGTCCTTCGTGTTCGGCGACGACACGTTGATCACCACGAAGTCGGCCGCGCGCCGCACCTCGCGGAAGCTCGCGAGGTAGTCCTCGATCGCGGGCTCGATGGGGTCGAGCGGCGCGACCCGGGACTTGCCGATCGAGATGCCCACGGGCACGCCGACCGCCGCCGCGCCGCCGCGGTCGAGGAGCCGCTCGGTGACGCGCGCGGCGCCCTGGTTCGGGAACCCGAGCCGGTTGATGAGCGCCCTGTCGGCCGGCAGCCGGAAGAGGTTCGGCGGGGGGTTCTCGGCCTGGGCCTGCGCGGTGACGGTCCCCAGCTCGACGAAGCCGAAGCCGAGGGCGGCGAGCGCGCGGGCCCGGCGGGCGTCCTTGTCGAAGCCGCCCGCCACGCCGAGCGGGGAGGGGAAGTCGAGCCCCATGGCGCGCACCGCGATGCGCCCGTCCCGGGGCGCGAGGCGGGCGCGCACGAGGGCGCGGAGCGGCGCGGCGTGCTCGAGCGGGGCGAGCGCGAGCATGCCGAGCTCGTGCGCCAGGCGGGGTGGAAGCGCGAAGAGGAGCGGTCGGACGAGGCGGTACATCGAGGCGCGTCTCCCTGGCGCGCGCGGCGCCGGAGGAGGTCCGGCGCGCGGCGCGGCGGTGGGCGATATCATGACCGGCCGCGCGTGTCGCGGCCCCGGCGAGCGCGCCCGCGCGCGAGGCGCGCGCCCGCTCTGCTAGACTCGGCGCCCCCATGACGCCCCCCGAGATCCCCGATCGCGCAGGCGATCCCAGGCTGTCGACCGACCTTGGCGAGCGCTTCGCGCGGAGCGCGGACGAGATGATGACGCTGCGCGAGCGCGGCGTCGCGGCCGCCCGCGACCTCTGCGCCTTCATCGATCGCGCGCCGACGCCGTACCACGCCGTCCGCGAGGTCGCCTCGCGGCTCGCGGCCGCCGGCTTCTCCGAGCTCGGCGAGCGCGACGCGTGGACGCTCGCGCCGGGCGACCGCCGCTTCGTCATCCGGGGCGGCTCGACGATCGTCGCGTTCGTCGCCGGGGCCGAGCACCCGGCGCGCGGCGGCTTCCGCGTCCTCGGCGCGCACACCGACTCGCCGAACCTCCGGGTGAAGCCGAACGCCGAGCTCTCGCGGAGCGGCTACCAGCAGCTCGGGGTCGAGGTCTACGGCGGCGTGCTGTACTCGACCTGGCTCGATCGCGACCTCAGCGTCGCCGGCCGGGTCCACGTCCGCCGGGAGGGCCGGGTCGAGCGCCACCTCGTCGACCTGGGCCGCCCCGTCGCGCGCGTGCCGAACCTCGCGATCCACCTGAACCGCGGGGTCAACTCCGAGGGGCTCGTGCTCAACGCGCAGAAGCACCTCGTCCCCGTGATCGGCCTCGGCAGGGAGGCGGACCTCCAGGCGCTGCTCGCGTCCGCGGTCGACGCCCCGCGCGACGCCATCCTCGGCTTCGATCTCTGCCTGTACGACACCCTGAAGGCGTCGCTCGGCGGGCTCTCGGACGAGTTCATCTTTGCCTCCCGCCTGGACAACCTCGCGAGCTGCCACGCCGCGACGGCGGCGCTGATCGGCGCGGGCGATCCCGGCGCGGCGACGCGGGTCATCGCGCTCTACGACCACGAGGAGTGCGGCAGCCGGAGCGCCGTCGGGGCGGCGGGCAGCGTGCTCCGCGACGTGCTCGCGCGGATCGTCGACACGTACCCGGCGCGCGAGCCGCAGGCGTTCGCCCGGGCGATGGCGGGCTCGCTGCTCATCTCCGCGGACATGGCGCACGCGGTGCACCCGAACTACGCCGACCAGCACGAGCCGCGGCACGCCCCGCAGGTCAACCGCGGGCTCGTGATCAAGTCGAACGTGAACCAGTCCTATGCGACGGACGGCGCGACGTCGGCGGCGCTCGAGGCGCTCTGCCACGACGTTGGCTACGCGCCCCAGCGCTTCGTCGTGCGCAGCGACCTCCCGTGCGGCAGCACGATCGGCCCCATCACCGCGGCCGCGCTCGGGATCGCGACGGTCGACGTCGGCGCGCCGATGCTGAGCATGCACTCCTGCCGCGAGATGGCCGGCACGCTCGACGTGCACCTAGCGATCGAGACCTACCGCCGCGCCCTCACCTGACGGTGGCGGTCACCCGCTGCGGATACGGGCCCATCTCGACGTTTTCGGTGCTCAGCGCACAGGAGTGCGCCTGCGCGCCGAAAACGCCGAGCTGGACCCGTCTCCTGTGCGGGTGACCGCCGCGATCGTCAGCGGCTGGTCTGGGAGAGGAGGGCGAGACCGCCGCGCTTAACGTTTGTCTTGCGAGAGGAGCGTGAAGCCGATCAGCTTGTAGAGCATGCGCGCGCCGACGTTCCCGTCCCAGTCGTCGTGGTCGTCCCTGGGCGCGACCTCGTTCAGGTCGAAGCCCACGATGCGGCGGCCGCTCTTCTGGATGCGGCCGATGAGCGCGACGGCCTGCTGGAACGAGAGCCCTCCGGGCACGGGCGTGCCGGTGCTCGGGCACAGCGTCGGATCGAGCCCGTCGATATCGAAGGTCACGTAGACGTCCTCGGGCAGCTCCTCGACGATCGAGTCGGCGATCAGGTGGAACGGCTCCCCCTCGAAGAGGCGATCGGCAATCGCGGCGTCGACGTGCGCGACGATGCGCCCGTTCGACCCGCGGATGAACCGGAGCTCGTCCTCGCTCATGTCGCGCAGCCCCACCTGGACGATCCGCGAGATGCTCGGGTGGCGGGTCGCGACGTTGTGCATGATCGAAGCGTGGGAGTCGGTGAATCCCTCGTAGGCGTCGCGGAGATCGGCGTGCGCGTCGACGTGGAGGATCCCCATCCCCGGGTAACGCTCGGCGTGCGCCGCGATCGCGCCGTAGGGGGCGGAGTGGTCGCCGCCGACGACCCCGACGACCTTGCCCCGCTCCATCCACCGCGCGGCGAGCTCGCCGACGCGCTCGTTCAGCCGGCGCGACAGCGTGTTCACCGCCGCGAGGCGCGACTCGAGGTCCCGGTCGCCGGCGACCTCGCCCTGCGCCGCGATCACCGGCTCGGCCGCCGCGCACGCCTCGGCGTTCCAGCGCACGATGTCGGGATCTACGTCGAGCATCGCGATGCCCTGCTCGTACGGCCTGCCCGTGTGCAGGTCGAAGAGGTCGACCTGCCGGCTGGCCCGCAGGATCGCCGCCGGGCCCTTGGCCGCGCCGCGCCGGTAGGACACCGTCGGCTCCCAGGGCACCGGGATGAGGACCACCCGAGCGTCCTCGGGGGTGTGCGGCAGACCGTAGACCCCGTGGCCGAGCGCAGGACCGTTCGGATCGAAGCCGAGAGGGGATGAGCTCACGCGGCCACGTTGGCGGTTCGCGACCAGGTCGTCAAGCGCGAGCCGCTCCCGCCAGAGGCGCGTCGGAGCGCGGCCAGAAGCGCGCCGGAGCGCGGCGGAGCGCGCCGGCGCGCAGCAGAGCGCTCCGCCGCGAGCGCCGCAGAGCACCCGAGCAGCGACCACCACGCCCGGCACGCGCGCGCGAGGTGCGTAGAGGCGATCGCACCGAGTGCGCGCGACATCGGCGTGAAACACCGGCGTGAGATGCGCTCGTGGGAGCGCGCGTCGGAATGCAACTTGGCGCTTCCCGCTGTGTCGAAATGCGGTACGAAGGGTGCCGAGACGACGACGGGCCGCCGCGCCCGTCCGGGCCAGCCAGTGCGGCAGCGCAAGGCTGTCCGTCCGGCGCGCGGGGCCCTCTCCACGGTGAAGAACAGCCATGCTCCGGTACCGCGCCGATATCAAGACGCTCCTCTTCGTAGCGACGTACTTCGTCCTTGTCGCTGTGCAGTGGGCCCTCGCGCCGCGCGCGCTCTGGCTCGCGATTCCGCTCCTCGTCACGACCTGCGCGTTCTCGTTCCTCGGCGCGGTCGCGACCCACAACTCGGTCCATTGCCCCGTGTTCCGGCGGCGATGGATGAACCGCGCATTCCAGGTCGCGCTCACGCTCACGTACGGGCACCCGGTCAGCGCGTACGTGCCGGGTCATAACCTCAGCCATCACAAGTACACGCAGTCGCGGCGCGACGTCATGCGGACGACGAAGGTGCGCTACCGGTGGAACCTGCTGAACGGGCTCCTCTTCATGAGCCGCGTGGTGCGGGACATCCTGCCCGCCGACATGCGCTACTTCAAGGCGATGTACCGGCGGAACCCCCCCTGGTTCCGCCAGATGCTCCTCGAGTCGGCGGTGTTCCTCGGCGCGATGGGGGTCCTGCTCGCGCTCGACTGGAAGAAGTTCATCCTCTACGTGCTGATCCCGCACCAGTACGCCGCGTGGGGGATCGTGACCATGAACTACCTCCAGCACGACGGCTGCGACGAGGACAGCGAGTACAACCACTCGCGCAACTTCGTCGGCCGCTGGGTCAACTGGTGGACGTACAACAACGGCTTCCACTCCATCCATCACATGGAGCCCGGCCTGCACTGGAGCCTGCTGCCGGCCGAGCACGCGCGGCGCGTGGCGCCGTTCATCCACCCGAACCTGGACCAGCCGTCGCTCCTCGCCTACCTGTTCCGCAGCTTCGTCTGGCCTGGAAAGCGCCTGCGCTACGACGGCGCCCCGGTAGTGCTCCCGCAGGAGGAGCCTGACGAGGAGTGGATCCCCGGCCCGAAGGAGACGCCTGGCGACGTCTCCCTGGGCGCGATCGCGCCCAGCTGACGAACCAGCCTGACGAACCCGCTGACGAAACGCACCTTGCGGCCACGACCGGGAGCCCCGGGCCGTGGACCTCGCAAGCATGCAGGGGGCTGGCCCGGCGCCTCGGCACCGGGCCGTCGCCTCCCCCCGGTCAGCGCGTCGGGTTCTCCCGCGGCTGATCCCCCCGCGACTCGCCACCACGGCGGCCGATCTCCGCCATGTGCTGGCGGTCGCCGCTCACGGCCTCGCCGCCCTTGCGGCCGATCTCGGCCATGTGTGCCCGGTCCTGGCTGACGCGCTCGCCTCCCCGCCTGCCGATCTCGGCCATGTGCTTGCGGTTCTGGCTGACGACCTCACCGCCCTTCTTGCCGGCGGCGCGGGCCTCATCGCGCGTGAACTCGTGGGCCGTGCCCTTCTCGTGGGCTGCCTTCCCGCCCTTGCTGGCGATCTTGCGCTGACGCTCCTCGTCCATGGCGGCGAAGCCACGCTGCTGCCGCTCGTTGGCTGCCCTCTGCGTCGCTGACGACGGCGGGGGCTCGCTCGGCGAGGCCCCTCGCTCCTCCTGGTCCTCCTCACTCCTGGAAATCATCCCACGATCATCCATGCTCGCCATCATCCTCTCCTTACGGTTGGCTCGCTCGATTCAGGTCTCCGACCGGGGGCCTGCGAGCCGGTCGGGGACGGCGACGGCCGCCCCTCCCGGCTCGGGAGGAGACAGCGACGGCCGCCCCCTCCCGGGCCGGAAAGGAACGGCGACGGCCGCCCCCTCCCGGTATTGGTCGGGGATCAGCGTTCGCCATCCCCTCCCGGTGCTGGTCGGGGGCGGCGTTCACCGACCCCTTCCAAGCTGCGGAAAGGCCGACAGACCCTTTCCGCGAGGGCCTGTTGTGCCGGGCGGAACAACGTCAAGCGGGCTGAAGGTTGGGATGCGACGAATTAGGGGGAGGCTCACCGAGGGTGGTTGTGGAAACCGAGGCGAGCCTGGAAATAATGAGAACGTCGTGCTCCCCGAGCGATTCAAGCCCTCTTGGCGAAGTCCCGCATGAACGCCGTGAGGCGCTCCACCGACTCCACGGATACTGCGTTGTAGATCGAGACCCGGATTCCTCCGGTCGACCTGTGTCCGGCGAGCCCCACCATACCCTCCTTTGCAGCCTCGGCGACGAAGCGTTTTTCCATCTCCTCGCTGGCCAGCCGGAACACCACGTTCATGTACGAGCGGCTCTCCTTCTCGACCGGAGCCAGGAAAACCTCCGGATTTGCGTCCAGGGTTTCGTAGAGCAGCTCACCCTTCTTGCGATTGCGTCGTTCGACCTCCTCGAGCCCACCGATCTCGAGCGTATACGCGAGCACGTTGCGCATGAGGTAGATTGCGAATGTCGGAGGTGTGTTGTAGAGCGAGTTGTTGGCAGCGTAAGTGGCATAACGGAAAATGACGGGAATGTCCTTTCGCGCGCTGTCAACGAGGTTCTTGCGGGCGAGCACGACCGTGATCCCGCTCGGCCCGATGTTCTTCTGGGCACCGGCGTAAATCAGGGCAAACCTGGAGATATCCATCTTTCGCCACAGGATGTCCGACGACATGTCTGCGATGAGCGGCACATCGCCCGTGTCGGGCAGCCAGTGCCACTGCGTGCCGAACAGCGTGTTGTTCGTTGTCATGTGGACATAGGCGGCGTTCGGGTCGAGCGAGAGCTCGCTCTGGCGCGGGATGCGGGTGTACCGCTTGTCGACCGCGGTGCTCGCGGCGACGCGGACGGTCCCGAGGCGCTTCGCCTCCTCGAGGGCCTTCTCCGACCAGCCGCCGGTCAGGAGGTAGTCG
The DNA here is from genome assembly GCA_051717205.1 of Sorangium sp. So ce1128. Taxonomy (GTDB): domain Bacteria; phylum Myxococcota_A; class Polyangia; order Polyangiales; family Polyangiaceae; genus Sorangium. The sequence continues at coordinate 8,444,828 of CP181432.1, read as the reverse complement.
GCGCTCCTGCCGGGCGGCAGGAGGTTCATCGGCACGAGCGCGAACTGCATGGCCGCGCCGCCCTGCATGAACAGCACGTGGTAGTCGTCCGACACGCCGAGCAGCTGCCGCAAGAGCGAGATCGCCTCGTTGTGCACCGCCTCGAACGTCTTGCCGCGGTGGCTGTGCTCCATGATGGACATGCCCGTGCCCTCGAAGTCGAGGAGCTCGCGCTGCGCGCGCTCCAGGGCGGGGAGGGGGAGCCCGGCAGGGCCGGCATTGAAGTTGTGGACGCGCGCCATGGTGCTTCTCCTGAAGTTCGAGTCGGCGGCTCCTGATGCCGCCGCCGCGGCCGTATACCACGAGGGGCGCCGCCTCCGCCCGGGCGAGCCGAGCCGCGACGGGGCGCGGGGCGCGGCGCCGGGCTCATCACCTCGGGCCTGCCCGGGGCTGCGACCTGGGCTAGATTCATCGCTCCGGAGGGCGAGCGATGCTGGTGACCCGCGAAGAGATGGCGTTCGATTTCCAGGGCGCCAGGCTCGATCCCGTCAAGGACAAGGACGTCATCGTCTGGGCCGTCCAGCAGTTCCTCTACGGCGAGATCACCGGCGTCCAGATCGGGCACTGGCTCTACAACGCCCCCGACCTGGAGTCCGCGCGCTTCCTCGCGCGCCAGGCGGTCGAGGAGTTCCAGCACGTCGGCAACTTCCTCCGCATCCTCGAGATCCTCGGCGCGCCGCCGGAGAAGGCGACCTGGAGCGTGCGCTTCCTCGCGACCGGGCTGATGGGCGGGGACTGGGCCGAGCACGTCGCGCTCGAGATGGCGCTCGGCGAGGGCCTCGTCCTCCAGGCCTTCTACGCGATGATCGACACCGTGGACGAGCCCGAGATCGTCGCGATCCTGAAGCGAGGGGTACGGCAGGAGGAGCGCCACGTCGATTTCGGCGAGCAGCAGACGCGCAAGGTGATCGCGGGCAGGCCCGCGCGCCGGCGCCGGCTGCTCGGGCTCGCGCTCGTGTCGCTCTGGGGCGTGTCGCGGCTCGAGGCGTTCATGAAGAAGCGCCTGCCGATGGACCACCCGGCGCTGAAGCGCCTGCCCGATCTGGTCCGCCACTCGGTGCGGGTCGCGGAGCTCCGTCTCATGCGGATCGGCCTGACCGACGTGCCGATCTCGTCGATGTCGGCCGGCCGCAAGCTCGCGCTCGTCGCGGAGGCGTACGCGGGCAAGCTCGCGCTCGGCCTCGTCTCCTGGGTGCTCGCCGTGCTCCTCTTGCCGCTCCGGCTGGTCGGCCTCGCCGGGCCGAAGCGGCTGACGGACACGTACCTCAGCGATCCGCTCATCGCGCGCGGCGGCCGGCTCGGCGCCGGGACGGAGGACGACCCCGGCGACGCCGGCGAGCAGGCCGGTCCCGGCGCCGGTCCCGGCGGCTCCCCGCCTGGGCACGGGGCGGCGGCGCGTGCCTGAAGGCGACGAGGAGCGAGCGGCCCGCGCCGGGGCGCTCGTCGCCGCGGGCTCCTCCGGCGCGGCGCCGGGCTTCCTGCCCGCCTCCAGGGAGCTGCCGCTCTTCGCCGAGCTGCCCGAGCTCGCGGGGCAGGTCCCGTGGCGCCCCCTCGCGCACGCGCCGACGCCGGTCGTCCCCTGCGCCGCGATCGAGGGCTACCTCGGCCGCGGCGGCGTCTGGGTCAAGCGCGACGATCTGATCTCCCCGCTCTACGGCGGCAACAAGGTGCGGCGCTTCGAGTTCCTGCTCGCGGACGCGGAGCGGCGCGGGGCGAGGACGCTCGTCACGGTCGGCGGCCTCGCGTCGACGCAGGTCACCGCCACGGCCCTCTTCGGCCGGGCGCTCGGCTTCGCTGTCACCGCGGTGCTCTTCGATCAGCCGATCACCCGCTTCGGCCAGCGGGCGCTGCTCACCGGCGCGGCCAGCGGCGCGGAGCTCGTCCACGGGGGCGGCTACGCGACCACCGCGGTCCGGGCGCTCCGGGCGCTGCGCCGGGCCGAGCGGCCCTATTTCATCCTGCCCGGCGCGTCGGCCGCGCTCCCGTGCCTCGGCTACGTCGACGCGATGCTGGAGCTCGCCGAGCAGGTCCGGCGGGGCGAGGCGCCGCGGCCCGATCGCATCGTCGTCGCCTCGGGAACGGGCGGGACGCTGGCGGGGCTCGCGCTCGGCGCGGCGATGCTCGGCTGGCCGACCACGATCGTTGGCGTGCGCATCACCGAGCGGATCGCCTCGAACCGCGCCGTCGTCCGTTACGAGATCGCGAGCATGAAGCGCCTGCTCGCCCGGCGCGCGCCGCGCTTCACCCGGCGCCGGCTCCCGGCCGCCCGCTTCGCGATCGATCACCGTGCGATCGGCCCCGGCTACGGCGCCCCGACCCCCGCGTCGGTCGAGGCGATCCCCGAGGTCGAGCGGCTGATCGGCGTGCCCGGGGAGGTCACGTACAGCGCCAAGGCGCTCGCCGCGCTGCGCGAGATCGGGCGGGAGCACCCGGGGGAAACGATCCTCCTCTGGCAGACGCTCTCGAGCGCGCGCCCGCCGCTCGCGCCGGGCGGCGCCGCGGCGCTCCCGGCCGCGTTCGCGCGGTGCTTCGAGGGGGACGTCGCGCCCTGAGGTGCGCGCCCCGCGGCCGGGTCACTTCACGCGCAGGCTGTTCAGGAGCTTCTCGAAGTCGGCGCGCGCCCCGGTGACCGTCTTCTCGGGGCCGGTCATCTTGAAGAACCAGAGCTCGCCGGAGGGCGTCTCCGCGATCGCGCCGAGCAGCGCCTGGTTCTGCTTCGGAGCCGAGGCGGGCATGCCGGGCATCCCGGAGCCGGCGAACGTCCCCTTCACCTCGACCACAGTGACCTTGATGTCGTTCACCTTGAGCTCGCTGCGCTTGGGCGCGTCGTCGCTCTTGTCGGAGAACTGGCCGACCCAGCGCGTGATGTTCGCGTCCACGCTGCCGCCGGCCTGGCTCACGCTGAGCTCGGCGTCCTCGGTGTCGCCCGCGGCGCGCTTGACCTTGTACGTGGCCTTGCGCATCGCGTTGGGGTTCGGCGCGCTCTCGAAGCTCGCGGGCGCGTCCCAGGCGAGCTCCGCCCCGGCCGCCTGCTGACCGGCGGCCGGCGCCTTCGGGGCGGCGGGCGCCGTCTGGGCGGGCGCGGCGGGCTTGCTCGTCGCCGGCGGCTCGGGCGCCGACGTGGCCGTCGGCTCGGGGGTCTTCGAGCACGCCGCGGCGAGCGCGGCGACGAGCGGCAGTACCATGGCGGAGCGGAGCTTGATCATCGTCATCGTGGCAGGCCTCGGCGGGGGTTCGCGACGACTTTAGTCCCCGCGCCCGGCGCCTCAAGCCGGATCGGACCTGCGCGGCCGCTTCTCTCGCGCCGGCCGGCGGCGCTGTCGGGTCGTGCAGCCGCGCCGGCCGCCGTGATACCACCAAAATTCATGGAACCCACCTTCCGGCGCGCCTTCAACGCTGCCTTCGGGCCGTCGACGTACGCGGATTACCTGGGCCGCCTCGAGCGGCGGCTCGGGTGCTCGATCCCGTTCCGCGTCGCCGAGACGCCGCTGTTCCTGCCGGCCGGCCTGCGCGCGGACCTCGAGCGCTCCGCGACGGAGATCGTGCGGCAGATCTCGAGCCCCGCGCTGCTCGAGCAGATGAAGCGCGCGATCCCCGCGCACCTCGACGTCCCCGGGATGGACGCGCTGCCGAATTGCACGCAGGTGGACTTCGCGATCGTGCGCGGCCCGGACGGCGCGCTCGAGGGCAAGGTGGTCGAGCTCCAGGCGTTCCCGTCGCTCTACGCGCTCATGCTTGTGCAGACCGAGATCGTGGCCGAGGTGCTGGCCGGGATGCCTGGGCTCGACCGGCGCTGGACGTGCTGCTTCGGCGGGCGGAGCCGCGATGACGTCGTCGCGCACCTGCGCCGCGCGATCCTCGCGGGCGAGCCCGAGGAGTCGGTGGTGCTGCTCGACCTCCACCCCGAGCAGCAGAAGACCTACCCGGACTTCGTGGCGACGAAGCTCCTCGTCGGCGTCGACGCCGTCTGCCCCACGGCGCTCGTCCGCGAGAAGGACCGGCTGTTCCGGCGCGTGGGCGGGCGTCTCGTCCAGGTCCGCCGGCTGTACAACCGCGTCGTGTTCGACGAGCTCGAGTCGAAGCGGGTCGAGCTCCCGTTCCGGTACGACGAGCCGCTCGACGTCACGTGGTGCTCGCACCCGAACTGGTACTGGACCTGGTCGAAGTACACGCTGCCGTACATCGATCACCCTGCGGTCCCCCGGGCGCGGACCCTGGACGCGATCGAGCGCGTGCCCGCCGATCTCGACCGCTATGTGCTCAAGCCGCTGTTCTCCTTCGCGGGCTCCGGGGTGAAGGTCGACGTCACGCCCGAGCACATCGCCGCGATCCCGGAGGCCGAGCGCTCGAGGTGGCTGCTCCAGGAGAAGATCGCGTACGAGCCGGCGCTCCTGATGCCTGACGGGAGCGGGGTGAAGGCCGAGGTCCGGATGATGTTCCTGCGCGCGCCGGGCGAGCCCGAGCTCTCGCTCGTGCTCAACCTGGCCCGGCTCTCGCGCGGGAGGATGCTTGGCGTCGATCAGAACCGGGATCTGACGTGGGTGGGCGGCACGGTGGGGATCTGGCCGGCCGACTGAGAGCGCGCGGTCAGGCGCGGAGCGCGAGCTGCCACGCGCCGAGGACGAGCCCTGTGGCGGCGGCGCCCGCTGAGAGCGCGCGGTCAGGCGCGGAGCGCGAGCTGCCATGCGCCGAGGACGAGCCCCGTCGCGGCGGCGCCCAGCGCGACCTGGACGAGCGGGCGGCTCGGCGCGTGGTGCCTGCGCAGGGACAGGCCGGCGACGACGCCGATCGCGGCGCCGCTGAGCAGGCCGAAGACGTGCGCGCCGAGGTCGGCGCGCGGGCTCGCGCCGAGGGCGCCGAGCAGGGAGAGGCCTCCCACGAGCGGCGCGACGAGCTGGAGGAGGTGGCGCTTCTCGCCGCTGTCCTTGTCGTGAGCGCGGTCGAGCATGAGCTGCGTGGCGGCGAGCAGGCCGATCGCGCCGAACACCGCGGTGGAGGCGCCGATCGACGCGTGGTGATGGCCCAGGCTGTGGTGCCAGAGCGCGTTCGCGAAGTTGCCGATCGCGCCCGAGGCGACCACGGCGAGCGCCGCGCCGCCCGGCCCGAGGCGGCGCTGCACGGCCGACGCGAACACCGTCCCGGAGATCACGTTGCCGAGCACGTGGGCCGAGTCGGCGTGCAGCGTGAGCGCGGTGATGGCGCGCCACGGCTCGGGCCCGACGACGAGGTCGGCGACCGAGGCGCCGCGCTGGAACAGGCGCCCGCCGCCGCTCGCGGGGCCGGTGACGATGAAGAAGAAGAGGGCGAGCGCGGCGAACGCGACGCCTGCGACCATGGACGGCGGGTGGCGCGGGCGCTCGCGCGGGCGGCGCGGGGGCCAGTCGCGGTTCTCCGCTTCGTACCGATCGATCGAGCTTGCGGCGAAGGCATAGTCCTCGTCGCGCACGAGGAGCACCCACCCTGCCGGGGTGTAGCGCACGGCGTGCCAAAGCTCGCTCGATTGCAGGACGAGGGCCCACTCGCGGACCTTGCGTTCCGGCATGACGGGCCCGATTGCCGTGATCCCGAGCCCGTGACCTTCTCCTTCTGCACCCGGGGCATCGCTGTTCTGGACCATCGCCGCCCTCTCGCCGCGCGCCGGCGGCAGGATCGCGATCGGGACGAACCGCTCGCCTTCAGCTCCTCGAACACCCATACTGTCTTGTTCGCCCACGGCGGGTTTCCTCCACGGTTCGTTCACCCAAGGTTCCTCGAAACCTGCGGATGAGCCCGGAGGCTGTCAACGCCGGCTCTCCGGCGACCCGGCCGTCTCTTCCCGGCGTGCCCGTTGCGGCCGGGCCCTTGTGCGCGCGGCGCAGCGGTGGCAGTGCGTGGTTGTGTCGACGGCCATCACGCAGGGCATCCGGGTCACCGTCTCGACGGTGTACGTCCCCACGCAGTCCTCCCCGACGGAGCATCGCTACGTCTTCGCCTACACCGTGCGGATTGCGAACGAGGGCACCGAGCCCGCGCAGCTGAGGACCCGCCACTGGATCATCACGCACGGGAGCGGGAAGGTGGAGGAGGTGCGAGGTCCTGGGGTGGTTGGCCAGCAGCCCTCGCTGAAGCCTGGCGAGCACTTCGAGTACACGAGCGGCTGTGTCCTCGAGACCCCTCGCGGCACGATGCGCGGCACCTACCAGATGCACCGCCCTGACGGCCGCGTCTTCGACGCCGAGATCGCGCCCTTCACCCTCGCGATGCCCCACTCGCTGAACTGACCCCGTCCCCCCCACGCTCCTCACACCGCCCTTCGGCCCGGAAAGAGCCAGGGTGGAGGGGGTGCCCGTGCGCGCGGGCGGCGGGGTAGGGCCCCACGAACCCGAGCGCCGGCCCGCATCGCAGCGAGTCCTCCCGGGCCGACTCACCCGTACGTGCGGCAATAGCCTTCTACAAGGCGCGAGTTCGTGGGAGGGGGCCCCGCCGCCCGCGCGCACGGGCACCCCCTCCACCCTGGCTCCGTTGCTCCCGAGCTGACGGAGCGCGAGTTCGTGGGAGGGGGCCCCGCCGCCCGCGCGCACGGGCACCCCCTCCACCCTGGCTCCGTAGCTCCCGAGAGGAGCTAGCCGGCAGGCGCCGGCTCCACCGCCGCCCCGTTGACCTTCGGCTTCTCCGCGTCCCCGCCGCTCGCCGCCGAGGCCGCCGAGAACTTGAACGTGAAGTCGTCCCCTTCGAAGTCGATGGCGACGTTCCCTCCGTTCTCGAGGGCCCCGAACAGCAGCTCGTCCCCGAGCCGGCGCTTGATGTCGTTCTCGATCACGCGCCCGAGCGGCCGCGCCCCGTTCGCCGGATCGTACCCGCGCGTCGCGAGCTCGGCCCGCGCCCGATCGGTCACCTCGACCGTGACCGCCCGGTCCGCGAGCATCGCCGCGAGCTCGCCGATGAACTTGTCGACGATGCTCCCCATCACCGACGGATCGAGCGGCCGGAACATGATGCGCGCGTCCAGCCGGTTCCTGAACTCCGGGCTGAACGTGTTCTTGTAGGCCTTGTCGTCGTCGCCCGCCGTGCCCCGCTCGCCGAAGCCGACCCGCGTCTGCGCGAGCTCCCGCGCGCCCACGTTGCTCGTCATGATCAGCACCATGTGGCGGAAGTCGCTCTTCTTGCCGTTGTTGTCGGTCAGCGTGCCGTGGTCCATCACCTGGAGCAGCACCTGGAACACGTCCGGGTGCGCCTTCTCGATCTCGTCGAGCAGGAGCACCGCGTGCGGCGTCTTCGCCGCCGCCTCCGTGAGCAGGCCCCCGCGGTCGAACCCGACGTAGCCGGGCGGCGCGCCGATGAGCCGGGAGACGGTGTGCCGCTCCTGGTACTCGCTCATGTCGAACCGCAGGAAGCCGATGCCGAGCGCCTTCGCGAGCTGCTTGGCGAGCTCGGTCTTGCCGACGCCGGTCGGGCCCGAGAAAAGGAACGAGCCGATCGGCTTCTCCGGCGCCCTGAGCCCCGCGCGCGACAGCTTGATCGCGGACGCGAGCTGCTTCACCGCCTCGTCCTGCCCGAAGATCACCGAGCGCAGCGACTGCTCGAGATCCTTGAGCTGCGCCTTGTCCGACGTCGACACCTGGCGCGGCGGGATCTGCGCCATCTTCGCGATGACGAGCTCGATGTCCACGGTCTCGACCGTGTGCCCGTCCCCGTGGCGCAGGCGCGCCGCCGCGCCCGCCTCGTCGAGGAGGTCGATCGCCTTGTCGGGCAGCCGGCGATCCTGGAGGTAGCGCGCGGACAGCTTGGACGCGGCCTCGACCGCGTCGGCCGTGTACGTGACCTTGTGGAACTCCTCGTAGCGCTTCTGCAGGCCCCGCAGGATCTGCGTCGTCTCGTCGACCGAGGGCTCCGTCACCTCGATGCGCTGGAAGCGCCGGGCCAGCGCGCTGTCGCGCTCGAGGTGGCCGCGGTACTCCTGGAACGTGGTCGCGCCGATGCAGCGCAGGCGGCCCGACGCGAGCGCGGGCTTGAGCAGGTTCGAGGCGTCCATCGTCCCGCCGCTCGCGGCGCCCGCGCCGATGATCGTGTGGATCTCGTCGATGAAGAGCACCGAGCCCGGCTGCTTCTCGAGCGCGCGCAGCACGGCCTTGAGCCGGTTCTCGAAATCGCCGCGGTACTTCGTGCCGGCGAGGAGCGCGCCCATGTCGAGCGCGTAGACGGTCGCGTCCTTGAGCGGCGCGGGCACTTCCTTCTTCTCGATCCGCTGGGCGAGCCCCTCCACGATCGCCGTCTTGCCCACGCCGGCGTCGCCGATGAGCAGCGGGTTGTTCTTCCGCCGCCGCGCGAGCACCTGGATCGTGCGGGCGACCTCGTTCTCGCGGCCGACGAGCGGGTCGATGCGGCCCTCGGCCGCCTCCTTGTTGAGGTTCATCGTGAACGCGGCGAGCGGATCCTTGATCGGCTGCGCGTTGCCGGGCTCGCCGCCCTCGTCCGACGACTCCTCGCGGAGGCTGTCGTCCTGGCCCGTCTTCGAGATGCCGTGCGAGATGTAGTTCACGACGTCGAAGCGGCTGACGCCCTGCTCGGCGAGGATCGTCACGGCCGGGCAGTCGCGCTCGGCGAACATCGCGACGAGCACGTTCGCCCCCTTGAGCTCCTTCTTGCCCGAGGACTGCACGTGCATCGCGGCGCGGCCGACCACGCGCTGGAACCCGAGCGAGAGCGTCGGACTCGTGTCCGCCTCCTCCGGGAGCGCCTCGATCTCCTCGTCGAGGAAGCGCTCCAGCTTCTTCTTCAAGAGCGGGGTGTCGCCCCCTGCGTGCCGCAGGACCTCGGCCGTCTCCTCGTCGAAGAGCAGCGCATAGAGCAGGTGCTCGATGGTGACGAACTCGTGCCGGCGGCGCGAGGCCTCCCGGGTGGCGAGCGAAAAGGCGATCTCAACTTCGGGGCTGATGCGCATGGTCATTCCGGCTCGGCGGTCAACCGAAGGGGCATTCCGTGCTCCTTGGCGAAGTCCTGGACTTGGGCGACCTTGGTCTCCGCGACATCCTTCGTGTACACGCCCGCGACCCCGTGGCCGCGGTGGTGCACGCTCAGCATGATGTGCGTGGCCTCCGTCTCGGTGCGGTGGAAGAACTTCATGAGGACGAGCACGACGAACTCCATCGTCGTGTAGTCGTCGTTGTGGAACACGACCTTGTAACGGCGGGCCTTCTCGACCTTCCGTTCCCGCTCGGTCGCGAGGTCGCCCTGCCTGTCTTCTCTTTCCTCAGGATCGTTCGGCATAAATCCGTCGGGAAGGATAGCAAGAGCCCCGCCTTGGCGAGCGGCCGACGAGAAAGGCTCCCACCCCGGAAGCATGCTCCGCCCGAGGGGGTTCTGCACGCGCGGAGGGCGGGATTTTCCGTCCGCATTTCGATGGCGAGGTCCGTGCAACGGGGGGCAGCAGGTCGTGCCCGCCCGGAGGCGCCGGTCGGGTCCGCCTGGCAGCGCCCGTCCTCTGGCGTGCGCCTGGCGTGCGCCCGCGCGCCCGCGCGCACGCGCGCGGCCGTCCCCCCGGCGGGCAGGCCGCCGGGGGGACGGCGCGGTCACGCGGCGGTCACACCAGCGACATGGCGGTGCCGACGTCGATCTCGACGGGCGTGAGGCCCCAGATGTCGCGCGCGTACTCGCGCACCGTGCGGTCGGAGGAGAACTCGCCGACGCGGGCGATGTTGAGCGCCGACTTGCGCAGCCAGCTCTTCCGGTCGGTGTAGGCCGCATCGACCTCGCGCTGGCAGGCCGAGTAGGCCTTGAAGTCCGCGAGCATCATGTACTCGTCCCGGCCGAGCAGCCGGTCGAGCAGGGGCTGGAAGAGCTCCCGGTACTCCGGGGAGAAGAAGCCCGACGAGATGAGATCGATCACCTCGCGGAGCTCCGGATCGGCCGCGACAGCGTCGCGCCCCTCGAAGTGCTCGCGGCGGCGGGCGATCACCTCGTCGGCGGTCAGGCCGAACAGGAAGAAGTTCTCCGGCCCCACCGCGTCGCGGATCTCGATGTTGGCGCCGTCGAGCGTGCCGACGGTGAGCGCGCCGTTCAGCGCGAGCTTCATGTTGCCGGTGCCCGACGCCTCCATGCCCGCGGTCGAGATCTGCTCGGAGACGTCCGCCGCCGGGATGATGCGCTCGGCCAGCGAGACGCGGTAGTTCGGCATGAACACGACCCGCAGCCCGGTGTGGCGCCGGTCGCCGTTCACCACGTAGGCGACGGCGTGGATGAACTTGATGATGAGCTTCGCCTGCCGGTAGCCGGGGGCCGCCTTGGCGCCGAAGATGAAGGTCCGCGGCGTGACGTGCTCGCCGCGCTTCTGCCGCAGGTAGAGCGCGACGATGTGGAGCGCGTTGAGGAGCTGGCGCTTGTACTCGTGGAGGCGCTTGATCTGGACGTCGAAGATCGAGGAGGGGTCGACGTTGATGTCGAGCTCCTGCCCGATGATCTTCGCGAGCGCCGCCTTGTTCTCGCGCTTGACCCGGGCGACCCGCTCGATGAACTCCGGGTCGTCGAGGTGGCCCTCGAGCTCGCGCAGCCGCTCGAACTCCGTCACCCAGCGCGGCCCGACCTTCTCGGTGACGAGCGCGGCGAGCGCGGGGTTGCAGGCGAGCAGCCACCGCCGGAACGTGACGCCGTTCGTCTTGTTGTTGAACCGCTCGGGCCAGAGGTCGTGGAAGTCGCGGAGCAGGTCGCGCTTCACGAGCTCGGAGTGGAGCTTGGCCACGCCGTTCACGGAGTGCGAGCCGACGACCGCGAGGTGGGCCATGCGCACGTGGCGCTCGTGCCCTTCCTCGATGAGCGACATCCGCGCGACGCGGTCGTGGTCCTGCGGGTGGGCGTCCATGACCTCGCGCAAGAACCGCCGGTTGATCTCGTAGATGATCTCGAGGTGCCGCGGCAGGAGCCGCTCGAAGAGCGCGACGGGCCAGCGCTCGAGCGCCTCGGGCAGCAGCGTGTGGTTCGTGTACCCGAAGGCCGCGACCGTCTGCTTCCACGCGTCCTCCCAGGTGAGGAGGTGCTCGTCGATGAGGACGCGCATCAGCTCGGCGATGGCGATGGCGGGGTGCGTGTCGTTCAGCTGGATCGCGTTCTTCTCGGCGAAGCGCGAGAAGTCCGGGTGGACCCGGTTGTAGCGGTTCACGATGTCGGCGATGGAGCAGGCGACGAAGAAGTACTCCTGCCGGAGGCGCAGCTCCTTGCCCTTGTCGAAGTTGTCGTTGGGGTAGAGGACCTTCGAGATGACCTCCGACTGATTCTTCTCGTGGACCGCGTGCACGTAGTCGCCGGCGTTGAAGAGCTCGAAGTCGAACTCCTCGCCCGCGCGGGCGGACCACAGCCGGAGGGTGTTCACGGTGTTCGACTGGTAGCCCGCGATGGGCGTGTCGAAGGGGACGCCGACGACCTGCTCGGAGGGGCGCCAGACGACGCGGAAGCCGCCGCGCTTGTCGGGGATGCGCTCGGTGTAGCCGCCGAACGAGACCGGGACGGCGTGCTCGGGGCGCTCGATCTCCCAGGGGTTGCCGAAGCGGAGCCACTCGTCGGCGCGCTCGACCTGGTAGCCGTCGCGGATGACCTGCTCGAAGATGCCGAACTCGTACCGGATGCCGTAGCCGTAGGTGGGCAGGCCGATGGTGGCCATCGAGTCGAGGAAGCAGGCGGCGAGCCGCCCGAGGCCGCCGTTGCCGAGCCCGGCGTCGGGCTCCTGCTCGACGAGGTCGTCGAGGTCGAGGCCGAGCTCGCCGAGCACGGTCTTGTAGCTGTCGTAGATGTCGAGCGCCTGCAGGTTGGCGACGAGGGCCCGGCCGAGGAGGAACTCCGCCGACAGGTAGTAGGCGCGCTTGACGTCTTTCTCGTAGTACGTGTGCTGCGTCTTGGTCCACCGGTCGACCAGGCGGTCGCGCACCGAGAGGGCGAGGGCGACGTACCTGTCGAACGGCGTGGCGGTCAGCGACTCCCGGGCGCGCGAGTAGTGGAGGTGGTCGGCGAAGGCGCGGCGCAGCGCGACCGGGTGCATGCCGGTGCGGGCGTCGGGCGCCGGGTTGCCGCGGAAGAACGCGGCGGGGGCTTCTCGCTGGGCGGACGTTTCTCGCGGGGCGGGGGTTTCTCTCTGACGGGTAGGATCGACGTCGATCGGGTTGGCCATGGCGGCGCACTTTAGTCGGATCCGGTGCGCGCTGGTGGGCTGCGCGACGTGTCGTAGAGGTTTCCGAGAGGTCGGGGTACTCCGCCGATGCCTGTTGCGCGCCTCGCGTCCGCCCGCGGCTGTGCTAGGAGCGGCGCCGGCGACGCGGCCTTCGGGGGGCGCGGCGGGAGGGACGTTGCTGGGCGAGAGCGCGGCGCTTCGACGCGGCGCGCGGCGCACGGCGCGCGGAGCTGGGAGAACGGCGGCGATGATCGAGGGCGAGTGGGCGGCGAGGCGGGAAGGCACGCACGGCGGGGCGCTCGCGATCGCGCTCGCGATCGCGCTCGCGGGGGCGCTCGGGTTGCTGGGCGCCGCGGTGGGCTGCGACGACCCTTCGAGGGGTGGCCGGGCAGCGACGAAGGCGTCCGGCGAGGCGTGCGCGCGCGACGAGGAGTGCGCGTCGGCGGTGTGCGCTGCCGTCGGAGGGGTCTGCTCGAAGGCCTGCCAGGTCGACCGGGAATGTGATGCCGGCCACGTGTGTCGTGCTCGTGACGATCGGCCGGGCAGCGTGTGCAGCAAGCCGGTGGGTCTACGCCTCGGCGAGGGCTGCATGACGGCGGCCCAGTGCCAGCATGGGCGGTGCCTGCACCGGGCCGGGGAGGCCGACAAGCCGGGGTTCTGCTCGGCGTACTGCCAGAGCGCGAAGGACTGCCCCGCGGGCCTGAGCGCGTGCGAGCGGGTCTCGGACAGCGAGGGGATGACGATGTGCCTCCCTGGCGACGCGGAGCCGGGCGCCGCCGCGCCCGGCCCGGCGGTCAAGGCGTCCGACCGGGAGGGCGGGAAGGCGGTCGACGGGGGGGCTGCTGCTACGGGGCGGTGAGGTGGGGGCGCGCGGGGCGGGGCGCGTGCGCGTGCGCGTCAGGGACCGGCGGTGAGCTCCGGCGCGGCGGCGGGGCCGGTGCTCCCCGGCTTCGTCGTCGCGGTCGGCTGCGTGGCCGAGGGCGGCGTGGTGCGGGCGCCGATCGGCGGCACGTGGGCGTCGAGCTGGCGTAAGCCGAAGACGGCCACGCCGGCTTCGCGCAGGTGTGCGTGACGCTGGTTGATGACGGTCCAGAACTGGTCGCGGACGATGGCCTCGGGAGAGCGCTCGGAGGGCCTTTGCTGGGCGCCGCGGGGCCTGAGCTGGACAAGGAGCCAGCTGGCGTGCTCGGCCATGACCGAGAGGTAGTCTGGCGAGAACGGGTGTTTGCCGGCGAGGGTGTCCGCGAGCTCGTGGAACAACCCGGCGATATCGACGCCGTCGCGGGCGCTGTCGACCGGCCCCGAGCCGCGGCGGATCGCGGCGACACGCTGCCTGGGCACGAGCTTGAGATCCGCGAAGATCTCGAGTTGCCGCAGCGTGAGATCGCGCATCGGCCGGAACTTCTCCAGGCGCGCGTCGATCTCGCGCTCGCTCGCCGCCGTCGCGATGCGCCCTGCGGCCGCGACGAGCCCGAGCGCGAGGCTCGGGAGCTCGAGCGCGTCGTCGATCGGGCATAGCGGCATCTTCTCGCGGACGAGGTCGAGCTGGGGGAGGATCGCCCTCACGCCGCGATCGACGTTGGCGCGGACGATATCGACCGAGAGCCGGCAGACCTCCGCGCGATCGGCCGGGACCTCCGCCTGCACAAGCGGCAGGAAGTGACGGTAAGCCTCGTTCGCGTCCGATGTGGTGAAGATCTGGCGTGCAGACACAGACGGCTGGGTGTTCTTCGATCTGGAACTGGTCTTGGTCTTGGCCATTTTCGCAAGCTATGCGCTGCGGGCGCGCGTGTCATGGGGAATTTGAATGCCGAGAGGGAGGAGGCAAGTTCTCGACGGCGGCCGGGGAGGAGAGGTGAAGCGAGAGAGCTATAAGGAGAAGGGCTCGAAGGGAGGGTGGGGGCTCGCCGGGAGAGGGGAGAGCGTCGCGGGGGGAGAGGGTACCCTTCGCCACGAGACCGGAGGTGGTCGCGCAGGGAGGGTAGGGTCTCGCCGGGAGAGGGGGGAGCGTCGCGGGGGGAGAGGGTACCCTTCGCCACGAGACCGGAGGTGGTCTCAGAGGGAGGGTAGGGTCTCGCCGGGAGACCGGGAGCGATCTCGACGGAGAGTCCATCGCAAGAAGTGTATTGACTCGCAACAATGGTCATGGTCTTTGCCACGCTCCCCGGTGAGCTGCTCTTTCTGGCAGCTGACTGTGTCTCCTACGGCGGGACTGCTTCGGGGGAAGCCCCGCTCCCTGGGTGGATGATATGAAGATCGAAAAACGGCGCGAGGCCGCCCGGACGGCCTCGCAGCATCCTCGACGATTGGCGATGCATGCGTTGGCGCCGGCGCCCTCGTGGGCGTCGTCTCTGCGCTGGTTTCTGGCCATGCTCGTGCTGGTCCTTGTCGCCTGCGGCACGCACGAGCGGCCGGCGGCCGGGGGGCTCGGCCTCGCCATCTCCGCGGCGACGATCGATGAGCCGCCTGTCCTGCAAGAGCCTCTGGGTATCCCTCAGTCCTCGATCGTCCGCGGTGATGACGTGGGCTACCTGCCCGGCGGGGGGCAGGTCACCGCGGACGGCGCCTTCACGTACACCATTCCGCTCGATGTTCCGCCGGGGCTCGGGGTGACGCCGAGCCTCGCGCTGCACTATTCGAGCCGCGGGGGCAACGGTCCGGCGGGGCGCGGGTGGAGCGTCGCCGGGAGCTCGTCGGCGATCGCGCGCTGCGACGCGACGATCGCCACGGAAGGGAGCGCCGACGGTCCAGATTACGATGCGTCGGACAGCTATTGCCTCGACGGCAAGAAGCTCGTCGCGGTGAAGGGATTCGAGGGGCGCAGCGAGTACCGCACCGAGGACGACGAGATGTCGATGATCCTCGCGCTCGACGGGGCCAGCGGGGGCGGCCCGGGTGCCTTCGAGGTGCGCACCAGGGACGGCCGGATCCGCATCTACGAGGAGACGTACGCCACGCGGGTCGTGGCCAGCGGCGAGGCCGAGCAGCCGGACGGCGTCGTGACGCCGCTCTGGCTGCTCTCGCGCGAGCTGGACCGCTCGGGGAACGAGATCCAGTACCTCTACGAGAAGCACGCGGCCTCGGCGCCGCCCTACTCGCACGAGTTCCTGATCGAGACGATCGCGTACGGGCCCGGCTCATCCCCCCGGCGGAAGATCGTGTTCGAGTACGAGGACCGCCCCGACCCGAGCGTCTCGTACAGAGCAGGGATCCGCTGGCGGTCGACGAGGCGGCTCAAGAAGATCGCGATGTGGGCACCGAACCCCGGAGCCACGCAGAAGCTCTGGGAGTACACGCTCGGCTACGAGATGGGCAGGCTCGGCCGAAGCCTGCTCTCCTCGGTGCAGAAGTGCGGATACCGGGGAACTTGCCTCTGGCCGAAGCGGCTGCACTGGGTTCACGAAGACCCTTTGCTGTTCGCCGGTGGTCCCGTGCTTCCCACGTCCGAAGCGGTCACCTCGCTGCGCGTCTTCGACGCCAACGGGGACGGGCGGGACGACATCCTCCGCGCCATCGACGTGCCGAGGCCGCCGATCCCGCCCCGTGAGGACCCGTTGCCGCCAGGGCCGGTGCACATCCCGCCGGAGCCGCCGGATGAGCTGTTCCTGAGCCTCTCCGAGCCCGGCAGCGACGTCGCGTTCCGGACCCTGCGCGTCAATCCCAAGCACTCTCCGCTGGAGAACACCAACCTGAAGCACAGCCGCCCGGTGGACGCCGACGGGGATGGCAAGGTGGAGCTGCTCGCCTACGACACCAGCACGTGCAGCTACCGGCTGGTTGAATGGAGCGACGAGGACGAAGCGTTTGTCGCCACCGGCGTGAGGCTGGCGGGGGGCCTTCGCTTCTCCTGCTCGGGCGAGTTCTCCGGGACGCCGCCCCGGATCGAGCTGGTCGACCTGAACGGCGATGCGTTGCTCGATGTTTTGATCGAGGTCGAGCGGGGCATCCACGATTCCTCCTGGCACATCCAGATGAACAAGGGCGGCACGTTCGGCAAGCGCATGGCCACCGGCGTGCGCGCCGCGCCCACCCGGTGTCCGGAGGCGGTCGGCGGCGATCTCGACGGCGACGGCCGCGGCGAGCTCGTCGTCGGCGAGGACTTCGACTGCGAGACGGGGGTGGCGATCGGGCTCGACGACGCCGGAGAGGTGACGAAGGCGCCCGCGTTTCCGCTCAAGCGAGGGGGCTCGCGGGTGAAGCTCGCCGATGTGAACGGCGACGGGCTGAGCGACGCGCTCTGGGTCCGCGGGAGCTCGGTGGAGCTCAGCGTGAACACGGGCAACGGGCTCGGCCCTGCCGTGACGCTCTCGGATCCTGGGCTCGCGGAGGTGCTCGACCTGGTCACGGGCGAGTCGGGGAGGAAGGTGATCGAGCCGTTCGACCTGGACCGCGACGGCCGCGATGACCTCCTCGTGTCGATCTCCGACTGGATCAACCCCGGGCCACCCGAGCCTCACACCACGGACAGGCTGATCGCCCTCCTCTCGGTCGGCGACGGCACGTTCCTGCGCGAGGACATCAGCTGGGAGGAGCCGGAGACAGGGACGCATTACTCCCCGATCCCCGCGGGCGACGCGATGTGGCACGGCGACTTCGACGGCGACGGCCGCGCCGACGTGCTCACGCTGCACGGGAGCTCGCTCGAGGTCACGCTCGCGACAGGAAATGACGTGGAGCTCCTGAGCGGCGTGTCCGACGGCGATGAGCCGCGATCATACCGCGTGCAGGTCCGGTATGGCCGGACGGATCCGGCCTCGTCGCTTCCGGCCTCGTGCACGTATCCGCAGCGGTGCGTGCGCCGCGGGGTGCCGGTGGTGGCGCGGGTGGGCGGGCTCGAGTGGCCTGGCGGGACGCATTATCGGTTCGAGGACCTGCGGACGGACCTGCTCGGGCGCGGCTCGCTCGGGTTCGGGCGGATGATGGAATGGAGCAGCGCGTGGCCGGTGGAGCGGGTCACGACCTTCGATCATGCGACGCGGGTGGGGACGAGCTATCCGTACGCGGGCCGCCCTCGGTCGATCCAGGAGGTCACGCCGATCTTGCCCCACGGCCCGCTGGGCGCGCGCGCGTGCGACGCGCAGACCGACGGATCGTGCACGCTCGAGGAGGGCCCCGCGAGGGCAAGAGCGCGGGTGGTTCATCAGGAGCTCGATTACCGGGTCACCGAGCTGAACGGCGATCGCAGCTACTTCGTTTCCACGCGCTGGATGGAGCGGCGCGAGTACGAGGATCCCGACGTGGGCATCGACTGGGACGAGGCGGCGCGCATGCATTGCGTGGACGTGGACGACCCCGGCGATACCGCGCCGATCCGGCAGAGCGCGACGTACGAGGTGGACGACCATGGCAACTTGCGGAACGAGACGGTCGAGACCGAGGGGGGCATGCGCCGCGAGGTGACGAGGACGTTCGATGTGCGGCCCGATGAATGGCTCGTCGGGCTGATCGACACGCAGGCGGAGCGCACGTACGAGGCTGGCTCGACCCCGCCGGCGAAGCTGCACACCGACTACCACCATGACGAGCGCGGGCTGCTCGACGAGGTGAAGATCGAGCCGGACAGCACGGACGCCGACGTCCGGGAGACGATCTCGCTCATCCACGACGAGGCCGGGCGGCTGCGGCAGGAGAAGCGGGAGGCGGCCGGGGAGTCGCCGCGAATCTGGAACTACGAGTACGACGATGAGTCGGGCGAAGGGATCTTCGTCAGCCAGGTGTGGAACGGGCTGGGGGTGTCGCAATGGATGTACACGCACCCGGGCTACGGGGTGCTGATGGGGGAGATCGACGCGAACGGCGCGCGGTCGACGCGGGTGCATGACGACCTCGGCCGCCTGAAGAAGGCGAGCTCCGGCGCGGGCGCGGTGAGCGAGACGGCGATGGCGGCGCAGGTGGAGGCCGGGAAGACCGCCGGGGTGATCGTGGAAACGACGCTGGTGAGCGGAGGTCGCGCGGTGGCGACGCTCGACGAGCGCGGGCTCGTGGTGGAGCAGGCGGAGCGGGCGTTCGACGGGCGAATGAAGGTGCGCAAGCGGTCGTACGACGTGTTTGGTCGGCCGCTGTCGGTGAGCCGGCCCGGGTTCGAGGCAGCAGCGGAGGAGAAGAGCGAGTGGACGTACGACAGCCTGGGTCGCGTCCGCTCCGAGACGGGGCCGGACGGCGCGCGGCAGCGGTACGAGCACGAGCTCTTCCAGACGATCACGATCGATCCAGAAAGCCGGCGCAGCCGGGTGGTCGTGGATGTGGAGGGGCGGCCGAGCGAGACGGCGGTGGAGGTGGACGGCGAGTGGCAGTCGACGAAGCTCGCGTATGGACCGAACAGCAAGCCGTGGAAGGTGACCGACCCGAAGGACAACGTGACGGAGATGGAGCACGACGTGCGCGGGCGGCGCACGAGCGTGCGCGACCCGGACGCGGGGACGCGGAGCACGAGGTACAACGGGTACGGGGAGATCCGTGGTGAGGTGAACGCGCTGGGGCAGAGGACGGTGGTGGAGCGGGACGCGATGGGGCGTAGGCATCGCGTGACGAACGCCGACGGGGTGACGACGTTCACGTGGGACACGGCGCCGCACGGGATGGGTCAGCTCGCGGCTGCGGCGAGCCCGGATGGGACGGCCGTGTCGTATGCGTACGACGACAGGGGTCGGGTCTCCGAGGTGCGCACGACGGTCGAGGGCGAGGAGTTCGCGGTGGGGGTGACGTACACGCCCGAGGGCCTGCGCGACGAGCTGCTGTACCCGAAGGTACCGGGGCGGGACCGGTTCCGCGTGAAGCACGTCTACGAGGACGGGTCGCTGTCGGAGCTGCGCGCGAGCCAGGAGGACGGGACGACGCGGTCGCTGTGGAAGGTGAACGCGAGGAACGCGGACGGTGCGCTGCTGAAGGCGACGCTGGGCAACAAGGTGATCGCGGAGCGGACGTACGAGGCGGTGACGGGGCGGCTTGAGTCGGTGCAGGCGAAGAAGAGCGGGCCGCTGCAGGCGCTGAGGTACGGGTACCACGATGACGGCCGGGTGCGCGAGCGGCGCGATGGCGTCGCATTGCGGGTCGAGACGTTCCACTATGACGACGTGGGCCGGCTGGAGAGGTGGGAGCTGGCCGCGCCGGGCGGTGCGCGGGGGACGAAGTATGGGTATGACGAGCTCGGCAACCTGGGCACGGTCACGGTGGACGGCGTGCTGTCGGAGGAGAACAAGTACGAGCCGGCGGGGAGGCCGCACGCTGTCGCGGCGCGCGATGGAGTGACGTTTGGCTACGATGCGGCCGGGCGGCTGGAGACGTCGAGCGCGGGGCTCGGGGTGTGGTACACGACGTTCGACCTGCCGAGGCGGCTGGAGAAGGAGGGAAAGCGCTGGGCGTTTCTGTACGACGCGTTCGGGGCGCGGGTGAAGAAGACCCGGGACGGGGAGGAGACGATCTACGTCGGCGGGGTGTACGAGCGGCGCGAGGACGCGAGCGGGACCCGGCACGTGTTCCGGGTGGCGTCGCCCGAGGGAGAGGTGGCGCAGGTGGTGTTCGCCGGCCCCGGAGACGAGCGGACGCTGTACGTGCACAGCGACCCGCTGGGGAGCGTGGGGCTGGTGACGGACGATGCGGGCGAGGAGGTGGAGCGGCTGCACTACGAGCCGTTCGGGAGACGGATCGACGCCGACGGCAAGGCGCTGGGCGTGGCGAAGGGCGAGGTGAGGCACGGGTTCACGGGGCACCGGCACGACGAGGAGCTCGGGCTCATCGACATGCGCGGGCGGCTGTACGACCCGAGCCTGCGGCGGTTCTTGACGCCGGATCCGTTCGTGACCGCGCCGCTGTGGGGGGAGAGCTACAACCGGTACAGCTATGTGATGAATGACCCGGTGAACCTGGTCGATCCCACGGGGTGGGTCTGGAAGCGGGTCAAGTACGACAACGGCGGTGAGGGGTGGGTGGAGTTCGACGACGCCACCGGAGAGCCCATCACGATGGTAGGTGAGACGATCGATGTCGGCGCGCCGCCCGAGGCACCGCCTTCCAGCGGGGATAAGCCGCCTGTCGATGAGTCGGATGAGGCAGAAAATCCGGAGTTCGAGAGCGACTGGGCGTTGTTCGTGCATGCCGGAGACGAGTACTTCGAGCAGGGCGGGGGCTCGTCGGTGGGCGACGACTACTCGGGGACCGGGGACACGCTGGCGGCGGTGCTCGAGCACGGCGTCAGGCTGTCGGACATCACGGGGGAGAGACCGACGCCGGGTGTCGTGAGCGGGTCGGTGATGGGGGACCCGGTCATCGTGCCGAGGTTCAACTGGTCGGCGGCTGTGGCGCGGGACCTGCACGATGCGCTCGAGCTCGGCGGGCTGTCGTGGCACGCGGGCAATGACGGCGACGCGTTCATGCTGGACCTCCGGGCGGCGATGGATGTGCTGGCGCTGGGCGTCACGGTCGCCGTCGAGAGCGGGATCCTGCCAGCGGTCGTGCTCGGATCCATCTTGTCTGGAGGCCGGGGGGGAGGGGCCGCGTCGGAGCTCGCGGGGCGAGTACCAGAGGCGCGCGCGCTTCAGGCCGCTGATCTTGGACTCTCTCGTGCTACGATGCAGGAAATTCGCGGCACGGTGCTGGATGCAGACACAACAAGAATTTTGACAGTCGATATGATTCGCGGACAGATTCCTGTGGGTGAGTTGAGGAATGCCCTCCCGAGCATCGTGAAATCGGCAGAGGCTTCGGGCGTTCGCACCCTCCAGATTGAGATGACGTTTGCCAATGAGAGACTCCAGGACTTGGCACTCTCCCAGGCACACCGGCTTGGCGGAACAGTCTCCAGCGCGGGCGGTAGGGATACGATCACCTTCGTGTTCGGGGGACGGTGATGAACATGAACATATCGTCCGTTATTCGCCGACATATGAAGCGATCCCCTGCGTTTGTCCCGTGCGAAGAGGAGACAGGCTTGCCTGTTCCGATCTCGCTAGCAGCTGGCGAAGTGCCCGTGGGCTGGTACAGAAATCCGCCCCCATGGGAGGAGTGTGTCATCCTCTTCACGTCTGTGGCCGTGTACGCAGCTGACGCCGGGAGCGTCACCAAGACCAGTTTTGAAGAGATCGTCGACTATGAAACACCCAAGGACAAGGTGAGTGTTACCGGCGTCCGGATCCGCACCGCAGACGGGTTCCACTTTGTGCGCATGGCTGGACGCTACGGACCTGATGGTAAGTTCGGTGATGTGTTCAATTTGTTGATGATTTTGCAGGTGCTCGTAAGGCGCAATAATCACGTGGATTGAGACGATTGTTCGCTTGCGCAGGCATGTGCCCTCGTTCGACGTCACCGCGTGTAGCTCGATACCTGGGACCTTGCTGAAGCGAATCTGCGCGAAACCTACATGCAGCTGGCACTGGCACCGGCACACGCATTTCTGGAGCGCGTCTGGACGGAGCGGATATGCGATGCCGTCAGCGTGAGGCGACGAAGCTGAGCGGGGCCGGTCCCGGCGACGAGCGGACGCTGTACGTGCACAGCGACCCGCTGGGGAGCGTGGGGCTGGTGACGGACGACGCGGGCGAGGAGGAGGAGCGGCTGCACTACGAGCCGTTCGGGAGGCGGATCGACGCCGACGGCGAGGGGCTGGGCGTGGCGAAGGGCGAGGTGAGGCACGGGTTCACGGGGCACCGGCACGACGAGGAGCTCGGGCTCATCGACATGCGCGGGCGGCTGTACGACCCGAACCTGCGGCGGTTCTTGACGCCGGATCCGTTCGTGACCGACCCGCTGTGGGGGCAGAGCCACAACCGGTACAGCTACGTGATGAATGACCCGGTGAACCTGGTCGATCCGACGGGGTGGGTCTGGAAGCGGGTCAAGTCCGAGGATGGCGGTGAGGGGTGGGCGGAGTTCGACGACACCACCGGAGCGCTCCTCACGCCGTGGGTGGAGATCATCGATGTGGAGGCGCCGGCCGAGGCACCGTCATCCGGTGGGGGTAAGCGGCCTGTCGATGAGTCGGACGAGCGAGGGCGCCCGGAGTTCGAGAGCGACTGGGCGTCGTTCGTGCATGCCGGCGACGAGTACTTCGAGCAGGGCGGGGGCTCGTCGGTGGGCGAGGACTACTCGGGGACCGGGGACACGCTGGCGGCGGTGCTCGAGCACGGCGTCAGGCTGTCGGACATCACGGGGGAGAGACCGACGCCCGGTGTCGTGAGCGGGTCGGTGATGGGGGACCCGGTCATCGTGCCGAGGTTCAACTGGTCGGCGGCCGTGGCGCGGGACTTTCACGAGGCGCTCGAGCTCGGGGGGCTGGAGTGGCACGCGGGCAATCACGGCGAGGCGTTCATGCTGGACCCTCCGGGCGGCGATGGATGTGCTGGCGCTGGGCGTCACGGTCGCCGTCGAGAGCGGGGTCGGGGCCGCGATGGTCCTCGGCGCCGTGCTGCCGAAGCTCGGGGGAGGAGCGGCGGGGGCAGATGCTGCAAGGGGCGGACAGGGTGCGTTCAGCCGCATCCTCGGCTTCACTGAGCGGAACCTGCAGAAGGGGTTCACCAAGCACGGAGGTGACTTCGGGATGACCGGCAACTGGAATCCGAATCGCGCCGCTGACTTCAGTCGCGCCATAAACCAGCACATCAACAACCCCGGCGTCAGGACCATCACGCGCACGTACCGGGGGAATCCCGTCACTCACTACGTCGACCCGAGCACCGGGCTAAACGTGATCGCGGATCCTGCCGGGAACTACGTGAGCGGGTGGCGACTCGGGGCAGAGCAACTGGAGAGCGTCCTTTCGACCGGGAGGCTGTTCTGATGAAGCCGCCCGCCGAAGTGACGATCTCGCTGAATGCGGATCAGGCGCTCGTCTTGTTCGAATGGCTGACGCGCGAGGACGGCAAAGGTGGACTGCCCACGGAGCATCAAGCGGAGCAGAACGTGCTGTGGGAGATCGAGGCGCAACTCGAGAAGAGCCTCGTGGAACCACTGCAACCGGACTACGCGGTCAAGGTGGCAGCGGCGCGCGAACGGTTGGTCGCAGGGCATGGTGAGTGACGTCTGAACGTGACTCACCCCCACGCCCCGCCCGCTTTGGCCGAAGCGGCTGCGCTGGGTCCACGAGGACCCGTTGCTGTTCGCCGGCGGTCCGGGGCTTCCCGTCACCGGGGAGGTCACCTCGGTGCGCGTTTTCGACGCCAACGGGGACGGGCGGGACGACATCCTGCGCGCGGTCGATGTGCCGACGCCGCGGTCCCCGCCCCCTCGGCCGGGGCACCCCCATCCGCGCGTCCCGCCGGAGCCGCCGGATGAGCTCTTCCTGAGCCTCTCCGAGCCCGGCAGCGACGTCGCGTTCCGGACCCTGCGCGTCAATCCCAAGCACTCTCCGCTGGAGAACACCAACCTGAAGCACAGCCGCCCGGTGGACGCCGACGGGGATGGCAAGGTGGAGCTGCTCGCCTACGACACCAGCACGTGCAGCTACCGGCTGGTTGAATGGAGCGACGGGGACGAAGCGTTTGTCGCCACCGGCGTGAGGCTGGCGGGGGGCCTTCGCTTCTCCTGCTCGGGCGAGTTCTCCGGGACGCCGCCCCGGATCGAGCTGGTCGACCTGAACGGCGATGCGTTGCTCGATGTTTTGATCGAGGTCGAGCGGGGCATCCACGATTCCTCCTGGCACATCCAGATGAACAAGGGCGGCACGTTCGGCAAGCGCATGGCCACCGGCGTGCGCGCCGCGCCCGCCCGGTGTCCGGAGGCGGTCGGCGGCGATCTCGACGGCGACGGCCGCGGCGAGCTCGTCGTCGGCGAGGACTTCGACTGCGAGACGGGGGTGGCGATCGGGCTCGACGACGCCGGAGAGGTGACGAAGGCGCCCGCGTTTCCGCTCAAGCGAGGGGGCTCGCGGGTGAAGCTCGCCGATGTGAACGGCGACGGGCTGAGCGACGCGCTCTGGGTCCGCGGGAGCTCGGTGGAGCTCAGCGTGAACACGGGCAACGGGCTCGGCCCTGCCGTGACGCTCTCGGATCCTGGGCTCGCGGAGGTGCTCGACCTGGTCACGGGCGAGTCGGGGAGGAAGGTGATCGAGCCGTTCGACCTGGACCGCGACGGCCGCGATGACCTCCTCGTGTCGATCTCCGACTGGATCAACCCCGGGCCGCCCGAGCCTCACACCACGGACAGGCTGATCGCCCTCCTCTCGGTCGGCGACGGCACGTTCCTGCGCGAGGACATCAGCTGGGAGGAGCCGGAGACAGGGACGCATTACTCGCCGATCCCTGCGGGCGACGCGATGTGGCACGGCGACTTCGACGGCGACGGCCGCGCCGACGTGCTCACGCTGCACGGGAGCTCGCTCGAGGTCACGCTCGCGACAGGAAATGACGTGGAGCTCCTGAGCGGCGTGTCCGACGGCGATGAGCCGCGATCGTACCGCGTGCAGGTCCGGTATGGCCGGACGGATCCGGCCTCGTCGCCTCCGGCCTCGTGCACGTATCCGCAGCGGTGCGTGCGCCGCGGGGTGCCGGTGGTGGCGCGGGATGCGCTCTCGGCAAAGTTGGCCCAGACACGGCATCCGCCTGCAACTGTGGTCGGTGCATACTCGCCATCGTCTGGGCGAGTGACAGCGGGAGCCAATCGGGGTGGCGGACTTGGCTGTGCAGAGGGCGTTTGCTCCGAAGCTCTCGGGCATCCGTCCGACATCCGTTTCACGCCGGCCGTGAGACCCCGAACCGGGCAACCCGTTGATGTCTGTCCGATCTGCGAATCGACGTACGGTCGCGGTGCGTTTCCGGATCCATCTACTCGTTTTCGAACCGACCGAGGAGGGCAGTGATGTCTATGACAGGAGCAAAGTCCGCCAACGAAATTGCCGGCATGGAGTTCGACTGGCTAGCTAGCGACGCTGATGGGTACGTTGCCCTGTTCAGTACCGCGGGCGGTGGCTACGCCCCGGATGAGTTCCTACGAGATACGGATGCACATGATGCGGCGATCGACGCTGTCCTTGCTTCACCCGCGTCGACCGTGGCGAGGTTCGCACCAGAGCTACCCCCGGGATTGAAGAACACGTGGCGCATGGTGGCGGAGCGCGGGCTCTTCGCATTCGACTCAGACCCCCATGGCGGGCCCTACCGCATGGTCGCAGCGCCAGTCGATCCCATTCGAATGGCCGACCTGCCCAGGCTCGTGATTGACATCGTCGAGCATCTGAAGCTCCGCCAAGTGCGATTTACAGACCAGTCGGTCGTCCCGACGGAGCTCCTTCAGGAGAGGGGGTAGTCCTCGTCCATCCGACGGGGTGGGTCTGGAAGCGGGCAAGTACGACAATGGCGGTGAGGCAAGGGTGGAGTTCGACGATTCCACTGGAGAGCCCATCACGATGGAGGGAGACGATCGATGTCGGCGCGCCACCCGACGTACCGCCTTCCGTGGAGGATAAGCCACCTGTCGATGAGTCGGATGAGGCAGAAAGTCCGGAGATCGAGAGCGACTGGGCATTGTTCGTGCATGCCGGAGACGAGTACTTCGAGCAGGGCGGGGGCTCGTCGGTGGGCGACGACTACTCGGGGACCGGGGGCACGCTGGCGGCGGTGCTCGAGCACGGCGTGAGGCTGTCGGACATCACGGGGGAGAGACCGACGCCCGGTGTCGTGAGCGGGTCGGTGATGGGGGACCCGGTCATCGTGCTGAGGTTCAACTGGTCGGCGGCCGTGGCGCGGGACTTTCACGAGGCGCTCGAGCTCGGGGGGCTGGAGTGGCACGCGGGCAATCACGGCGAGGCGTTCATGCTGGACCTACGGGCGGCCATGGATGTGCTGGCGCTGGGCGCTGCGGTCGCCGTCGAGAGTGGCATCGGGGCGGCGATGGTCCTTGGCGCCGTGCTGCCGAAGCTGGGGGGAGGAGCGTCAGGGTCGGAGGCGGCGGGTGGAGTAAAGATCGGCGGCAAGGCTTGGGAAGCTCTCGAACCCAGAGCGAAAGCTTGCCAAAGTCGATGTGAAGCTGTCGCGCAAGCGATCCAGAGAGCCCTTGGAGGCGAAATCAAGGTCATCACCGGTCCCGGCAGGTTTCTAGGGAGAGTACGGAACTCCGCGGGGGCTCTCGCCAACTCCGCGGGCGACAAGGCCCGTGGCTGGAGCAATCATCATGTCGTCGTCAAAGATGGCATGGTCTATGACGCGCTCACCGGTCCCAATGGCATGGCAACATCAGCGTACAAGCAGCTCTGGGAATACGGTGACGTTCTCGACTTTGGATTCTGAGGAGGAGCGAATGGCATCGGTGTTTGATGTGCTCGACGAGATCCGCAAACGACCCGGTATGTATCTCGGCGGCGATGAGTCTCAACGCGCGACGCAGTTGCAGAACTTGGAGCAGCTTCTATGCGGGTACTGTCTCGCGTTGCGCCATCACCGCATCCAAGAACCAGTTCTGGATTTTAACCGAGAATTCGGTGCGTATCTCTGGGAGACTCGAGAGTGGAGTGCGTCGTGTGGCCCCGTCGCCGCGATCCGTGATGCCGCCAAGAGCGACGTAGAATCGTGGGAACTGTTCTGGAGATTGGTCGACGAGTTTCGCGCCACCGTTGACGCCCGGTAGCGGTCCATATCACGGACACGAAGTTCACGTTCCATATTGACGATGCGCCCTGGCGCGCGCACTTCACGTGGTGTGGCAATCCGGTAGTGCTCGCCGGAACGTATGCGCATTCCGGTGAGCACTACCGGCAGGCAGGCCGGTGATCAATGACGCCTTGACGCAAGCGCGATGATGGCATACCGCTCGCGGCGGCTCGCGCATCCATGGCGGCGGGCATCCAGGAAATCGCATGTCGACCTCGATTCTAATGCGGTCCCTCACCGCCGCCGCGCTCGTGACCTGCGTCGCGAGCGGTCTCGGCTGTACTCAGCTCAAACCACCTCTCACCTGCGCGTCTCAGGGCGGTGCCCCATGGGTAGAGCTCTCCTCGCAGCACTTCGTGATGTGGACGGATCTCGACCGCTCCGAGGCGAGGCGTTGGAAGTGGTCTACCCATCGGAAAGGGGCCGGGAACTCGCAGTGACATCGACTTCATTATACCCCTTCGAGCCATCCCTACTACAAGGGGCTCGAAGGAGGCTTGCCATCACTAGATCCAGGAACGGGGCTCATCCCAGGAATCCACAATCCACACATCGGGCCGGCGATCCGCTTCGAGCCCGGAGCTGCACCCTACTTTGTCCCCGGAGCACAGTAACTATGCTTCGCCGATTCTGGTTCGAGTTCGTTGTTAGTAATCCTGAAGAACTGCCGCCGGGGGTCAGGATCGGCTGCGGGGTGACCGCGTCCTCCATCGAGGAGGCCACGGCTCTGATTCAACAGCGTGTTTTCGGAGGTACTCCAGTGTCGCAAGTGAGAAAGGTTGTTCCCGACATTGATATCTCGACCTTGGATGGAGAGCATGTTCGGCCTAATATGGCTAACCCTGTGATTCCGGGTATCTGGTTTCCTCTCGGCTACTGAGACGACGCTTCTGCCCAACAGTGCAGAAGCATTTGCATGCTGGAGATGAGTACTTCGAGCAGGGGGGCGGCTCCTCGGAAACGCTCACTTGTCTCCTGGGAGCGCGGTGATGGGCGTCCTTGTCTACTCGGTGGTGCGGCGGCACATGAAGCACGCGAGCCCGGGCGCCTTCACGAGATACGAAGAGGGTGCTGCCTTGCCCGTGGAGTTCACCCCAAGTCCTGGCGAGACGATTGTGGGCTGGTACCAAAATCCTGCGCCCTGGCAGGACGCCTTCATCGTTTTCACTTCGGAGGCCTTGTACACCGTTGACGGTGGGCGGATCGGCCGGCTCGCAGTGGCCGACATCGTTGGCTACGAAGATCCCAAGTCGAAGACCGACGTGACCGGGGTGCGTGTGCTCACCAAGGACGGGTTCCGATTCGTCCGGATCGCAGGATCCTTCGGACCGTCCGGCAACCAAAAGGACGCCTACAGCTTCATCATGGTCTTGCGAGCGCTGATCCCTCGGGAACCAGGGGTGCGGCGGCCGTGACGTGGCATGCCCTCGTCGTGACTGTCCTTATCGACACCCCTCGTGAGCCACGGCATCTCCGGCTTCCACGAGAAGCGGCCAGAGCTGGAACGGATGCTCGGAGTTCAGGCCCACCCGCCCCGCTCGTTGTCGCTCCATACCGTCACGAAGGCCGCCCTCTACCTCCGCGTCTCGACGCAGGACCAGTCGATCCGGTGCAGCACACGACGTTCAACCTGCCAGGGGCACGCACAGCGCGGCGCGGCAACGCGCACCGGCTCGCGCCGTTTGTTGCGTGATCCTGCAAAACGGCGGCGCAACCCGTTGCTCCAGGGACCACCTCGCAGCGAGATCCGGCCTGGATCTCAGCGCGGACGTGCTGGCACGGCCGTTGCTGTTCTTCCTGGACGTTGAAGCGCGACACACACGCGCCTCAGCAGCACACGTGGAATCCCGCGCGTGACGGCGGGCCTTGGTCGATGCACGCAGATCCGAGAGCGATGGTGCCCACGGCACCTCGCCCTCGGCGCGATCGAGGCCGACGTCAGGTTGGATCCACCGAGCCCGACAGGCAAAAGGATGGAGTCATTGATGAAGCTCAGGGGTTTTCATCTCGGATTGGCGCTGCTGTTCTCCGCTGGATCGCTGACCACGATCGCCTGCACGTCGCCCGTGGACCCGCAGAGCGAGCAGGGGGCCGGGACGGTCAGCCTGCCGCTCGTGACGTCGACGGGCGGTAACTTCCGTCTCCACAACGCCACGTTCTCCATCGACTCGATGAACGGGGCCCACGTCGCCACCCTCGACTCCGAGAGCGATCCGGACGCGGATACGCTGACGGCGACGCTGTTCCAGGGACCCTACCGGGTGCGGCTGCTGGACGGCTGGGAGCTCGACAGGATCGAGGGGGACGGCACGGAGTCTCCCGTCGCGGCGGCCCTCGTCTCGCAGAATCCCCAGATCATCGAGGTCAGCGCCTCGGCGACGACCGACGTCTCGTTCACGTTCACCACGGGGCAAGGCACGATCGTCATCGGCGACGGCGCGGTCGACATCCACTTCGACGTCGCGCCGAACGACGGACTCGAGCAGTGCAGCCTCCTCTACAGCTACAGCTGTCCGTCGGGGCAGACCTGCCTCCTCGCCGACGCGAGTGGCCGGACGTTCTGTGCGTCACCAGGGTCGCTGCCGGTGGGCTCTCCTTGCACCTCGGACCAGTGCGTCGCGGGAGCGCAGTGTCTCAAGGTGGATCAGGACAACCCGGAGCAGGGCATCTGCACCCAGTTCTGCAACGTGAACGACACAACGTTCGGCGTGAACTGCCTGAGCCTCGGCCTCGACGACAGCAGCATCGGCTTCGCGGGGCCGGGGCCCGAGGGGACCTGTGATCTGCTGGCCCAGACGGGGTGCGCCGAGGGGGAAGCGTGTCAGTACTCCGGCGGCAGCTTCGCGACCTGCGGCCTGCCTGGCACGACGCCTCCGGGCGGCGCCTGCTCCGGAGAGACCTGCGGAGCCGGATACCAGTGCTATGACGGCGTATGCAGGGAGATCTGCGACGCGCGCCAGTACTACGTCTACAGGACGGGCTGCTACTACTGCTACAACGTCGGGACCGGCAACGCCGGACGCTGCTACTACTGACGTGGCCCTGGGCCGCGTCGGCCACAAGAACCCGGATTGAACGAGCCGCCAGGACGCCAGGGACGCCTGGAGAACCCAGCGTCTCCCTGGCGTCCCTGTCGGACGAAGGGCTCGCTCCGGCTCAGCGCGGGCAGCCGCCGAGCGCGGGCGCCCCGAGCAGGTCGAGCTGCTCGACCGCGCGCGGCGGCCGGCGCGCGCGTGTGCCCGCCTCCGCCTGCGGGGCGGCACTCCGGGATACCGCTCGCCGGAGGAGCTCCTCGCGGATCGCCAGCAGCTCGCGCGCGGGCAGGGTGCTCGTGTCCGTCACGAGCCGCGCCCCGTCGCGGTAACCGGTCCACACCGTGTAGCCGTCCCGTGTGACCTCGATCCCGAACCTTGGGCCATAATCCGTGATCTCGTACGCGCGGCCCAGGGCCAGGAAGCTCCACTTCTTCATCACGACCGTCTCGCCAGTGTCCATCGGGGCAGCCGGAGCGGCCAACAAACCGAGGGTGCCTGTGGAGGAGCGCTGCCTCCTCGCTGGCCCGACCGCGCAGGCCGCTTGCCAGCGGCGCTGTTCAGGCGCGACGATCGGCGCGCCATGAAGCGCGCCGTCCTCCTCCCGCTCGTCCTCACGGCCGCGTGCGCTGGCGCGCCGGCCTCTCCGCGCGACGGCGCCGCGCCGCTGCCTCCGGCGGCGCGCCCCGCGGACGCCGAGCCCGCCCGCGCGGCGCAGCCCGCGGAAGCGCGGCCCTTGGCCGCGCCGAAAGAGCTCTCCTCGGTGCTGCGGATCGCCGACCTGCGCCGGACCTGGGGCAACGTCGCGCAGCTCCTGGCGGGCACGCCGCTCGGCATGATGCTGCTCGGCCCGGGCCAGATGGCGCCCGAGATGCTGCTCGAGGAGGCGCTCGGCCCGGCGCTCGCCGAGGTGGTCGATCTGGGCAAGCCGGTCGACGTCGCCGTGTTCGGCACCGAGCGCCCGCGCTTCGTGGCCTCCCTGTCCGTCCCGGAGCGCGAGATGCCTCGGCTGCAGGAGCGCTTCGTGCTCAAGGAGCTGAAGGGGCACCGGGGCATGTTGCGCGTGGAGGGCGTTCGCGAGGCAGAGCCCGAGGATCGGGCGCTACCCAGCGTGTGCGCCCTCGAGCCCGGCGATCGCAGCGGCAGCGCGCGCCTTGTCTGCGCCGATGACGTCCAGGATCTCGAGGCCGCCGCGCCCTACCTCGTCCAGGTCGTGGGCCGGGAGCCGCTCGAGGCGGACGCGCGGCTCGAGATCCCGGGGCGGATCATCGTCGAGGGCCTGGAGAACATGCCCGACGAGGACGACGACAGCCACGCCGGGAACGTGGGCCTGGAGCTCGGCGACGCGTTCGTCCGAGACCTCGAGATCGTCAGCGTCGACCTCACGTGGGTTCGCCCGGACATCGAGGTCGGCCTCGGTATGCGCTTCGCGAGCCGGCGCTCGCCCCTCGCGCTGGCCGTCGCGCCGGCCGCGGCGCAGGACGCCGCCACCCCGCCGGCCTTCTTCCGGCTCCCGCGCGACACGGCGATCGCCTTCTACACCCAGGGCGCGTCGCGCGCGGAGCTCACGCCGCTGCGCGAGGCGTTCTTCCGGGGGATCCGCGACGACATGGTCGACGATGGCTACGACGCGTCGGGGCTCGATCAGTTCATGGATCGCCTCGGCACCCTGGCCTTCACGGGCGGCCCCATCGTCATCGGCTCGGGCGGAGATCGCGCGGCGGCGGAGAAGGCCCTGGCCGCCTACCAGGGCGGCAAGGGCGCGCCCCGCACGCGCAAGGCGGCGCGCGGCGCGCTGCAGAGCTGGTTCTTGGTCGCGGTCGAGGAGCCGGCGCAGGCCTGGATCTCGGGCGTGAAGGACCTCATCCAGCTCGGCGAGGAGCTGGACAAGAAGAAGACGGGCGCGCCGGCCGCGGGCAGCGCCGCGCCGGCCGCGGGCAGCGCCGCGCCGGCCGCAGGCGACGCCGCGCGGGGGGCGGGCGCGACCGGCGGCGCGCCGAAGGGCCAGGCGCGCAAGAGCGACGAGGAAGACATGGAGAGGACCGATCCCGTGATCGTCCGCGCGCCGGCAGCGCTGCCCGCCGGGACGCTGCACGTCGAGCTGCGCTCCAGGCCGCTCACGAAGGACGCGCCGCCCGCGCACACGAGCCATCTTTACGTCGTCCCGGCTGGCCAGCGGACGTGGATCGGGTTCAGCGAGGACGACGCCTCCGTGGTAGCGCGGCTGCGCGTCGCGGCGGAGCCGGGGCGCGACGAGCGCACGCTCGGCGCGGCGCCAGGCGCGGAGGCGTTGCGCCAGCCCGGGATGCTGGGCGGCGGGCTGTTCTCGCTGGCCGGCTGGACGATGCTCGCGGCGAGCGGTGACACGCCGGAAGCGCTCGACGACGCCGCCAAGGCGCTCGCCGGGCTCGCGAGGCTGCCCTCGCGCGGCGAGATCACGATGCCGTTCGCGATGACCTCCGAGGTGCTCGGCTCCGGCGCGGCGCGCCTCAGCGCCCGCGTGCGGGTGCCCAGCGCGGGGATCCACGACGTCCTCGCGCTGCTGATGCGCTGACGCGCTGACGTCGCAGATCGATCGTCGACCGACGGACAGGCCGGCGTCATCCCGGCGTATCGCCCTCGGGCAGAAGGGTAGACGCACCGGGCAGGTCACGTCTTGGTCGCCGCTCAACAATGAGTAAATGATCATTTACCAGATTCTCTTGACCGCCGCTAGGTCATGAGTAAATGATCATTTACCAGATGGAGGACGAAGCGAAGAAGGAGACGCGGCGGGCCCTGCTCGACGCGGCGGCCGAGGAGTTCGCGCGGCACGGGCCGCAGGGCGCTCGCGTGCAGGCCATCGTGGGGCGCGCCGGGGTCAACGAGCGCATGATTTACCACCACTTCGGGAGCAAGGATGGGCTCTACCGCGCGGTCCTCGAGGCGCAGTGGTCCGGCCTCATGGCGGCGTGGCGGCCGACCCTGGAGGAGTCGGCGACGCTCGAGCCGCGCGAGGGGCTCTGGCGCTCGTTCACGGCGTTCTTCCGGCTGCTCCTGGCGAACCCGCGGATCATGCCCCTCGCGTTGCACGAGGCGATGAGCGGCTGGCGGTCCGCGCCCCCGGCGACCCTCGACATGCTCCCGTCGCAGCTCCGCGATCTCTACGAGCGAGGGCAGCGCGGTGGGGTGTTCCGGCGAGACCGCGATTTCGAGCTCCTCTACTGCACCGTCCTCGGCGCGCTGACCGCGATAGGCATCTTCGGGCCGCGGTTCTCGGACGTACGGGACCGGCTGGAGCGAGACCCCGAGCTCGCCGCGCGCCTCGGCGAGCAGACCGTGAGCCTCGTGCTCGACGGCGTGACCACGCCTGGAGGGGGCGGCCGCGTGGACACCGGGAAGACCGCGTGAAGTAAGCCTCGTTCACTCTTCGTCGTCGTTCTCACGATCCGTCGTTGTCGTTGAACAAAGGAGAGCGCTTATGAGCGTCGATGTCGTCATCGTGGGTGGCGGTCCGACGGGCGTGATGCTGGCCTGCGAGCTGCGGCTGGCCGGCGTGCGCCCCGTCGTGCTGGAGCGGTTGCCCGAGCCCACGGGGCTGTCCAAGGCGCTCGGCCTCGGCGGGCGCGCGGTGGAGATCCTCGATCACAGGGGCCTGCTCGAGCGCTTTCGCGCGGAGCGGGGCGCCCTGGAGCTGACGAGCTTCCGGCATTTCGGCGGGATCCCGCTGGACCTCCGCGGTCTCAACGACGACCGCGGGAGCGCTCCCAGGCGCTTCCTGTCCATCCACCAGGCGCGCATCGAGGCGCTGCTGGAGGAGCGGGCGCGCGAGCTGAAAGCGGAGCTCCGCCGAGGACACGAGCTCACCGGGCTGGAGCAGGACGGGGAAGGCGCGACGGTCATGGCGCGAGGGCCGGACGGCGACTACCAGCTTCGCGCGCGCTTCGTCGTGGGGTGCGACGGCGGACGCAGCGTCGTGCGCAAGCTGGCCGGGATCGGTTTTCCTGGTCTGCCGCCCTCCCGGCTCCTGCGCCTCGCCGACGTCGTGCTGCCCGAGGACGCGACGGAGCAGGGGCACCTCGTGCTCTCCGGCGGTCGCCGCGTCCGCTTCGGGCTCGGCGAGATCGCGATCGTCCCGCTCGGCGCGGGCGTGTTTCGCGTGGTCACGTCGGAGCCTTATCCGCCG
Source organism: Sorangium sp. So ce1128 (assembly GCA_051717205.1). Classification (GTDB taxonomy): domain Bacteria; phylum Myxococcota_A; class Polyangia; order Polyangiales; family Polyangiaceae; genus Sorangium. Next base: position 8,410,883 of record CP181432.1, on the reverse strand, counting down.
GACTTCGACCGCAGCGCGCCGATGACGCTCGATGAGCTGCAGGCCAGCGTTCGCCAGGCGCTCGGCGAGGACCTGCCCGTCCGGGAGGTGCGCTGGCTGTCCCGGTTCACCGACGCCAGCCGCCAGGCCGACAGGTACCGCGCTGGCCGCGTGCTGGTCGCTGGCGACGCGGCGCATATCCATCTTCCCGCCGGCGGGCCAGGCCTCAACACGGGCTTGCAGGACGCGGTCAACCTCGGCTGGAAGCTGGCCGCGGAGATCCACGGCTGGGCGCCGCCGGGGCTCCTGGACACCTACCACGCAGAGCGGCACCCCGAGGGACAGCGCGTGATCATGCACACGCGGGCGCAAGGCGCGCTGATGATGCGAGACGAGCGCGTCGCCGCGCTGCGGGAGCTGTTCGGGGAGCTGCTCAAGCACGAGCAGAGCATGCGGTACATCGTCGACATGCTGGACGCGGTCGACGTCCGCTACGACATGCGAGGCGAGCCCGGCGAATCGCATCCGCTGCTCGGGCGATGGGCGCCGGATCTCCCGCTGACCACCAGGGAGGGCGAGACCCGGGTCGCGGAGCTCATGCGCAGGGCCAGGGGCGTGCTGCTCGACCTCACCGGCGGCGCCGCGCTCGGCGACGCGGCTGCGCCCTGGGACGACCGCGTGGACACCGTGGTCGCGCGCCGCGCAGGGCCGACGCGCCCCGCGGAAGCGCTGCTGATCCGCCCGGACGGCTACGTGGCCTGGGCGGCGGGCGCAGGCGAGCCCGAGGAGGGCGCCCACCGCCGGCTGCGCCGCGCGCTCACAACGTGGTTCGGCGCGCCCCGCGGCGGCTGAGCCGGATCGGCCCTCGCCGCCGCGCCCGCAGGAGCGCGCCGCCGGCGGCGACCATGGCGATCAGGAACGCGCCGGAGCGCCCTCCGGCCGAGGCCCCGCAGGAGCTGCCGTCGCCGGCGCTCGCCCCGGCTCCGCCCGCGGTCGCCTCGCTCCCTCCGGCGCTCGCCCCGGTTCCGCTCGAGGCCGCGCTCGATCCGGCGCCGGCGTCGCAAGAGCCCGTCGCGCCGATGAAGCTGGCGGTCGACGGCCAGAGCGGAGGGCAGGTCTGGCCCGTCGAGCTCTCGCTCCCGCAGGCCGGCGGCGGGCCGCAGAGGCGATCGAGCGTCATGAGCGGCGAGAACGTCTTGCCCCCGTCCGTGGAGACGCCCGCGGTGAAGCCGTCCACGAGCTCGTCGGCGCAGGCGAAGAGGCCCTGATCGGTCCAGGTCAGGCATCGGACGCCGAGCTGCCCTGTCCGGGTGAACTCCAGGGTCGCCGTCGGCGCGATCCACAGACCGTCCTCGTCGCTGCCGGCCGCGATCATCATCCCGTCGGGCGAGAGGGCGAGGCCGAGGAGGCTCGTCGCCTGGAACACCTCCCGCCACGTGGCGCCCCCGTCCTTCGAGACCAGGAGGGCGTCCGCGCCGTCGCCGTCGCGGCGCACATACACGATGTCGGGGTCGATCGGATCCACGGCGCCGAGGTACGGCAGGTTGCGATCGTCGCTGCCGGGCACGTCGAAATCCTCCCAGGTCGCCCCGCGATCGCTGGAGCGCTTCACGATCCCCTGGAACGTGGGGCCGTTCCAGCGCCCGCTCACGTAGATGCGCCGGGGATCGCTCGGCGCGCTGTCCAGGGTCACGCCGAGGAACGTGCTCGGGAGGTCGGCGCCGGTTTGCGTCCAGGCCCTCCCGTCGTCCTTCGACTCCCAGACCTGGGTCACGATCGCGTCGCTTGCCATGACGCTCGAGCCGAGCAGGATGGCGCTCGTGGGGGCCGCGCGGTCGATGGACAGGTCGACTATATTGCGCTGCGCGAGCTCGCCCTCCGCCATCTCCCACTGACAGCCGCCGTCGTGCGTCGCGCTCAGCCCGTCGAAGAGCCCGGCGAGGATCGAGCCGTCGCCGGTGATGACCATCATGGGATCCTCGAAGCCGCTGTAGCCGATGGCCCCTTCACAGATCCACGACCAGCGCTCGCCGCCGTCGCGCGTGACGAGGAGGCCGTAGGTAGCGCGCACGGCGATGTGGTCCGGATCGGAGGGGTCGACGAGGATCTGTCCGGCGGCGGGATAACGGCCGTTGGCGGAGGCGGGCGTCGAGGCGGAGAGTGCGAGACAGGCCGCGGCGGCCCCGAGCCCCAGAGCGATGCGGTTCATCGAACGGAGGTACATCCATCCTCCTGCGCGGCGCAACGCCTCGACAGGAGGCCCGCAGAGCGCGGCGCCGTCAAGGCAGGGAGAGCCCCTGTTCGGATCTGGCCACGACCCGCAGCGGCGCGGCGATGACCCGCAGCACCGCTGCGCGCGGGCCGGGAGCGACGCCCCCGGCCGCGCGCTCGGTCCGCGCGCTACTGCCGGCGGAACTGCTGGTTCGTGCCGGTGTGGCAGGTGTACTGGACGAACTTGCCGTCATCGGCGGTGCTGGCCCCGGAGACATCCACGCACTTCCCGCTGCCGACCGAGCGCAGCGAGACGATGCCGCCGCCGCGATCGACGAGATCCCACTTCTGGCTGTTCTTGTCGGCGCAGTCCGACTGAATGATGCTCGCCATGTTGTCGCGGCTCGACCCCTGCACGTCGAGGCACTTTCCGCTGTTCACGTTCTTCACGACCGCCGTGGTGCCGCTGACGACCTCGATCTGCCACAGCTGGTCGCTCGCGCCGGTGCACGGCCGCTGGACGAGCGTGGCGCCGCTGGCGGTGCTCGCCGCGTTGACGCCGACGCACTTTCCGGAATGGAGGGCCGTCAGGCTCTGGCCGGTGCCGCCGGTGCCGCCCGTCCCACCGGTGCCGCCGGTGCCGCCGGTGCCGCCGGTGCCGCCGGTGCCGCCGGTGCCTCCCAGGCCGGTGACCTGGACCTGCGCGCCCGTGGCCGACACCGAGAGGACGGTCAGCGTCGCGTTCGTCCCGAAGAGCTGATGCGAGGCGCCGACGGCGAGCGGCGCGTCCCTGAAATTGCCGCCCGGGACCATGTCGAGGAGGTGCGCCCGGCCGCTCTCGCGCGACTGCGTGAAGAACGCATGGATGAGGACGCCGCGCCCGGAGAGGTTGCGCGAGTCGATGACGTTCGTCGGCGCCGGCTGGCGGAACTCGATCTGGTACATGATGTCGTTCGGCCCCTTGATGCGGTAGAGCTGGGTCCCGGTGCTCGCCTCGGTCATGGGGGCGAGCGTGTAGGTCCCGTCGCTGCTGATCGTCGCGACCTGCGTCGACGGGATCCACCCCAGGTTCACCTTGTAGTTGGCGTTGAAGTGCTGCTTCCCGCCGTTGCCCATCGGGTCAAACACATCGCCGTACTCGTCGAAGGTGCAGTCGTTGCTCATGGTCACCGTCGCCCCTGCGTTGCGACAGGTGCGCGAGGAGGAGTGCCAGAGGCCGAAGTTGTGGCCGAGCTCGTGGACGACGACCTCTGGCCAGAGGCCGGCGATCCAGGTGGCGTTGCCGGGCTGCGCGCCCATGCCGGCATACCCGCAATCCATCTTCCCCATGATCATGAAGTGCTGGTACGCGTTGAGGTCAAAGCCAGCGTTCCGCGCCGCGGTCTTCGCCTCGTTCTGCCACCGGTTGTAGTCGTCGCACTTCCCGAAGCTGATGTTGAACGGGCCGGCGACGTCGTACTCGAGCTTCATCTTTCCGAAGGAAGAGCCCGCCAGGTGGGTGGCCGCGCCGTCGAGGGTGTTGCGGACGTCTTGCTCGGTGCCGAGCGTCTGGCCGCCGTCGAACTGCACGCGCAGCGCCAGGACGCGCTTGGTCCCGGTCGTGACGACCGCGCTCGTCAGCGAGCCGATGCCCTCCGCCGGACGCATCGTCTCGACGTCTATGCTGCCGTCGTCGCCCTCGACGCCGAACACGTCGACCGGCGAGCCGCTGGCCGTGCGCCAGTCGGTCGTCGGCTCGCCGCCCGGCGACGTCGCCTCCGCCATGGAGTCGAGGTTCAGGCGCACGAACGTCCCGTCCTCCCGCTCCAGCATGTACCGAGCCTCGCCGTTGGCCACGGCGACGGTCAGCGTTCCCGAGGCGGTGGGGGCCGTCCCCGCTTCCACGTCACCGGTGGGGCTCAAGCAGCCGGACGCGAGAGCGCACGCTGTGAGGACAACCGCGGACAGGTGTGACTTGAAGCGCTGCATGGTGTCTTCCTTTTCAAGCTCGGTCTGATATGCCCGTCCCCCCACGTGGGAGAGCACCGCACCTTCCCCCTCAGGAGCGTGGGCGCGGCGCGACGGGGCGCTGCCAAGGAGAGGCCGCAAGCGCGGCCAGCCTCTCCGCTGCTGATGCAACTTGACGGTCCGTCTGCTCGTCGACCGCGTGACCGTCGCTCGCGACCGTCACGCTCCGGCACCGTCCAAGCACGCTCGCGAACGAGCCTTTCCCGTCAAAGCAAGAGCGCTGCCACTGCCGTGCAGCGCAACTCTCGACTCTCTGGGTGAAACAATCGTCCGAGAACGGCCGGTGATCCAGTGACGCGTTATGTTTTCGTGCTCTGGATGGATCGTGAGAGATCCTGAATGGACATGAAAACACCACCCTCCACCGTGCTGCGTTGACCTCAAGAGTCCTTGTGCTCGGCCGCTTGAATGGCCGCCTCTCAAGTGATCTCGGCCGACAATGCGCGCGCTCGATCTGGCCGAGATGGTGGCGATCGGTGGTCGAGGGTGACGACGTGAGCTCCCCAGTGAGGACCGGGGAGGTCGTGTAGGTCGGTTGGAGATGGCCGTCATGCCCTGTCGGTCATCGCCTCATCCGGTGCTCCGAGGGGGCATGACCTGACCAGGGGGGCGCGGAGCTCGCGCGAGGCAGCGCAGGGCCGTTCAGCGCGGCGGGGAGAGGGGCGCTGTCTCCAGCCGGACGGCTGCCCCGCGACGGATCGTGCCCTCGCGGCGCACGGTCGCGTAGGCCCCGGCCACCGCGGGGAGCACGACGCCGGGGGCGAGCGTCGCGCTCGCGACCGCGTTGTGCTGCGCGAGCGCGCGCAGGACGCCGGGATCGCGCGGGAGATCCCCCTGGGCCAGCGTGGGGACGACGCAGCGCGGGCATGGATCGATGATGTCGATCCGGACCTCCGGGGGGATCGCCAGCGCATGGCCGAGCCAGCCGTTCTCGATGAAGCGGCGCTCGCCCGGGGCGGTCGCGATAACGAGGTTCGGGCGGAACCTGGGGGCCTCGATGCGCCCCGAGGGGTGGAGATCGCGCAGGCGATCGAGCGTGGCCGTCGTCAGCACGTGCAGGGCCGCCACATCGAAGAACGTGCCGGCCGGCGCGGCGAGGGCCATCGGCTCCTCGACGATCGCGGTAGGGGCCGCGGCGCCGTCCACGGGCGAGCGATCTGCCTCGCGCCTGGGGGCCTCGGGCGCTCGGCTCACGAGCGCGACGTCGCGGCCGAGCGCGCGCGAGAGCGCCCGGTCCACGTCCGGCTGCGCGCTGCTGATCACGGCCCCGTCCGGGAGCGTGATCCAGACGGGCGGGAGCGGGGCCGAGGGGCGCGGCGGCTCGACGAAAGCAGCGCGACACGCGAGCAGCGCGCCCCATTTGCCAGGGTGCTTCGCGCTCGCGATGAGCCCTGTCTCGCGGTCCAGGACGGCGTAGGTCCGGTCGCCGAGCACGCCGCGCTCGGTGATCGCGGCGTCGTCGATCTCCTCTCCTTGCATGGACTTGACGGGGTAGCGCCATATCGACGCGACGGTCCCGGCGGGCTGCTCTCTCGGGTGCACGGCGCCTCTTTTACTCGATCTTCGCCGGGGATGGCGCCCGGACCGCGCCGGCAGGCTGCGTATCAGGAGATGCGCTGTCGGTCAGCTCGAGGTCGCTAGACAGCCGCCGCCGGGCGAGCCGCCCAGAGCGCGCGGCGCGGCGTCTCCGGCTGCGCTCCGCTCCGTCATCGGTCCTGGTATAGAAGCGCATGACCCTCCTCCGAGACGTGCTCGCCGCGCTGGAGTCGATCGCCCCGCTCCGGTTCGCCGAGCCCTGGGACAACGTGGGCTTGCTCGCGGGCGACCCGGCGCGGCCCTCGTCCGCGGCGCTCCTCGCGATCGATTACACCCCCGAGGTCGCCCGGGAAGCGCGCGATCTCGGCTGCGATCTCGTCGTCGCGTACCATCCGCCCCTCTTCGAGGCCGTGAAGCGCATCGTGGCGCCGAGCCCCGTCTTCGCGGCGATCCGCGACGGCATCGCGCTCTACTCGCCCCACACCGCGCTCGACGTCGCCGAGGGCGGCACCAACGACGTCCTCGCCGACGCGCTCGGGATGTCCGGGGAGCGCGCGCCGCTCAGGCGGGCCACGCCGAAGGCGTGGCAGGACAAGCTCGTCGTCTTCGTCCCGGAGGATCACGTCGACGCCGTGGCCGACGCCCTGGCCAAGGCGGGCGCGGGGCAGATCGGCCGGTACTCGCGTTGCAGCTTCCGCACGGTCGGGACGGGCACGTTCTTCGGCGAGGAGGGCACGAACCCCACCGTGGGCGAGAAGGGCCGGCTCGAGCGCGTGACCGAGGTGCGCCTGGAGATGGTCTTCCCCCGCGCTCGGACCGAGGCCGTCCTGCAGGCCATGCGCGCCGCGCACCCCTACGAGGAGGTGGCGTTCGATCTCGTGGAGCTCGCCGTCGAGCCGCTGCGGATCGGCATCGGCCGGATCGGGTCGCTCGGCAGCGCCACGCCGGTCGGCGAGCTGCTCGGCCGCATCAAGGAGCACCTCGGCGTCGGCGCCTTGCTCGTGGCCGGCCCCGAGCAGCGCGCCGTCTCCCGCGCCGCCACGTGCGCCGGCGCGGGCGGCGCGCTCCTCGAGGAGGCCATCGCGCAGGGGGCGGAGCTCTACCTGACCGGCGAGCTGCGCCACCACGACGCCCTGCGCGCGGCGAGCGCGGGCGTCACCGTTGTGTGCGCGCTGCACTCGAACAGCGAGCGCGCCGCGCTGAAGCGCCTCGCCGAGCGCCTCCGCGCCGAGCTGCCGTCGCTCCGCATCGACATCAGCGCGCGCGACCGGGATCCGTTCTCGATCCGCTGACGGCGCGATGCGAGCGCCGCCGCGCCATCTGCAAAGGTGTGCAAAGGCGCTGGACGAAACGGCCGGGCGCGATCAGCCTGCTCGCCCCCATGCGCGACGACGCCACGCCACCTGCCCGCGAGCTGCGCGCTGACGCTCTTGCGCCCGCGCCGCCCCCGTCTGGCCCGCGCCGCGGCGCCGGCGTCTGGTCGACGCTCCGCGACGCGGTCCGCGGCGGCGAGCACGACTTCACCGCTGGATCCATCGACCGGGCGATCGCCCTGCTCGCGATCCCGATGGTCATGGAAATGCTGATGGAGTCGCTCTTCGTCGTGGTCGACGTCTTCTGGGTGTCGCGCCTCGGCGCCGACGCGGTCGCCGCCGTCGGGCTCACGGAGTCGCTCCTCGCGCTCGTGTACGCCCTGGCCCTGGGCCTCTCGGGCGCCGCGTCCGCGACGGTCGCGAGGCGGATCGGCGAGGGGCGCCCCGAGGAGGCGGCCGCCATGGCGGGGCAGTCGATCGTGCTCGGGCTGCTCGTCTCGCTGCCCATCTCGGCGGCCGGCGCGCTGCTCGCGTCGCGGCTGCTCGAGGCCATGGGGGCGACCCCCGGCGTGATCGCGACCGGGACGCCGTTCGCCGCGATCATGCTGATCGGCAACGCGACGATCCTGATGCTGTTCGTCATCAACGCGGTCTTCCGCGGGGCGGGCGACGCGGCGCTGTCGATGCGGGTGCTCTGGCTCTCGAACGCGCTGAACATGGCGCTCGGCCCGTGCTTCATCTTCGGCCTCGGGCCGTTCCCGGAGCTCGGCGTTACCGGCGCGGCCGTGGGGACGACGCTCGGCCGCGGGACCGGCGTCGCGCTGCAGGTGTTCCTGCTCGCGCGCGGCGGCGGCCGGGTAAAGGTGCAGGCGCGGCACCTCGTCCCCGATCCGAGGGCGCTCGCGGCGCTGCTCCGCCTCTTCGCGAACGGCGCCTTCCAGGCGGTCGTCGGCACGGCGAGCTGGATCGGCATGGTGCGCATCCTCGCCCCCTTCGGGAGCGCGGCGCTCGCCGGCTACACGATCGGGATGCGGGTCATCACGTTCGCGATCCTGCCGGCCTGGGGGCTCGCGAACGCCGCCGCGACGATGGTGGGGCAGAACCTCGGGGCAGGGCGCCCCGAGCGGGCGGAGGCCGCCGTCTACCGCGCGGGCATCTGGACCACGGCCATGCTCGGCGCGATCGGCGTGGTCTTCGCGGTGGGGGCCGGCGCCATCGTGGGCGCGTTCACGGGCGACGCCGAGGTGCTCCACTTCGGCACGCAGACGCTGCGGGTCGTGGCGTGCGGGTTCCTTTTCTACGGCTTCGGCATCGTGTTCACGCAGGCGTTCAACGGCGCCGGCGACACATGGACGCCCACGATGCTGAACCTCGCCTGCTTCTGGCTGTGGGAGATCCCGCTCGGGTGGGGCCTTTCGCGCGCCGCGGGGCTCGGGCCGATGGGCGTGTTCCTCGCGATCACGGTGGCGTTCTCGACGCTCGCGGTCGCGGGCGGGCTCATGTTCCGTCGCGGCGCCTGGAAGCGGCGCCGCGTCTGAGGGCGGCGGTGCCTTGGATCCACCAGAGCCAGGTGTGCGTGTCGAGGACGATCATGCGTCGTTCACGCCCCAGTCAGGCTCATCGACGGCCGGAGTGACCACGTCGCCCAGGATCTGCAGCCCTGACAGCGCCGCCGGGGGCCGGCGCGCTGCGGTCGGCGACGGCGGCGGTTCTTCGAGCACCAGAAAGATTGCCTCGACTCTTGTGCGAGGAGGGAGGACCGGCATGTCCTTCAGCCGGCCTTGCTCGTCGGTCTCGAGGACCGCTCGGTGCGCCTGCATGGGGTGACAGTAGCACGGCGCGGGGGAGAGCCGATCCGCAGCGCTGCCGCGCCGGAGCCGCTACCGCGCCGGCCGCGCCAGCCAGGCGTCGATGAGCTTCCGGGCGATGCTGAGCGGCGGCGGCAGTGTCGGCAGCGCCTCGCGGTGGAACCAGCGCGCATCCTCGAGCTCGCGCGTGTCGACGCGGAGCTCGCCGCCCGCGTAGCGCGCGGTGAAGCCGACCATGATCTGGTGCGGGAAAGGCCACGGCTGGCTGCCGAAATAGGCGATGTCGGCGATGTCCACGCCCGTCTCCTCGTGGACCTCGCGCGCGACGCACCCCTCCAGCGTCTCGCCCGGCTCGACGAAGCCGGCGACGAGGCCGTACATGCCCGCGGGGAACCGCGCTTGCCGCGTCATGAGGAGGCGCGGGCCGTCCTCGACGAGCACGATGGTCGCGGGCGTGATCCGGGGGAAGTAGCTGCTCGCGCAGCGGGCGCAGCGCTTCACGCGCTCGTCCAGCCCTGTCTCGAGCTCGGCCCCGCACGCCGCGCAGTACTGGTGGGCGCGGTCCCAGTGCTGCACCTGGTACGCGGTGCCCGCGAGGTCGAACAGCTCCGGATCGATGCGCCCGTGCAGGCGCCGGAGCGAGACGTAGGCGTGCCCCTCGGGCGCCGGAGCGCCCGGCGCGAGCTCGGCGGAGCGGCACGGGCGCCCGTCGAGCTCGCCGAGCGGCTGCGCGCGCACGACGAGGACGCCGAGGTCGGCGAGATCGGCCGCGACCGGGACGTCGAAGCGGTCGCCGCCTTCGACAGCGCGGACGAGGAGCTCGTCGCCGTGGAACGCGAACCAGGCGACCTCGCCAGGCGGCGCGTTCGGCCGGCTGAGGCCAGGGCGGAAGCGGCTCGGGGGCATGGACTTACCCGCCGCCAGGGAGCCGCGAGGGCTCCACGTCGAGGTGGCGATCCAGGGAGTCGAACGGCTGCATGCGGGAGAGCTTAGCGCCTCGGAAGGGCGAGCGAGGCGCCAGAGCGCTGGCGCCGCTTCCACCGCGCGCCGAGAGCTCCTCCCGGCGGCGCCGCTTCAGCCGCGCGCCGAGAGCCGCTCCGGCGGCGCCGCATCAGCGCAGCGCTGACAGCTTCTCCCGGTGGCTCCGCGCCACCTTGAGCTCCGCGCCCCCGGCCAGGACGACGACCGTGTCCCGGCGCCCCTGCGTGCGGAGCTCCTTGATCCGGTCGCGGTTCACGATCGCCGAGCGGTGGATCCGCACGAAGCGCGCCGGATCGAGCTTGCCCTCGACGCTGTTCATCGTCTCGCGGTGGAGGTAGCTCTTCCCGCCGGCGTGGACCTGGACGTAGTAGTCGGCCGCCTCGATCCAGTCGATCTCGTCGACGCTGAGGAACACGACGCGGCACCCGTCCTTGATCGCGAGCCGCCGCAGGTACACCGCGCCCGCGGCGGGCGGCTCCGAGCCGGGGCCACCCCGCGCGCGGGCCGCGGCCGCCGCCGCCGCGGGGTCGCCGTAGCTCTGCAGCAGCGACAGGAGGCGCTGGCCGAGGTCGCTCATCCGCGAGAGCCGGAGGTGGGCCTTCGCGCGGCGGAGGGCGTCGTAGAAGCGGTCGTCGTCGAACGGCTTCAGCAGGTAGTCGAGCGCGTGGACCTCGAACGCGCGCAGCGCATAACGATCGAACGCCGTCACGAAGATCACGGCGGGGAGCTCGTCGGGCGGGAGCGACGCCATCACCTCGAAGCCGTTCATCTCGGGCATCTGCACGTCCAGGAACACGAGATCGGGCCGCAGCCGCCGGATGACGTCGAGCGCGTCCGGCCCGTCGCCCGACTCGGCGGCGATCGCGATCTCGGGATCTCCCGCGAGCAGCAAGCGGATGCCGTCCCGGGCGAGCGGCTCGTCGTCCACGATGACGGCGCGGATCGCGCCGGGGCTATCCATGCGCGCGCTGCTCCTCACGCGCGTGCGCGTGCGCGGGCCGGAATGGGACCGAGACAGTGACGAGGACGCCCCCCTCCGGGCGCCGCGCGATGGTGAGCCGGTGGTCGCCCGGGTAGAGCTGCCGGAGCCGCGCGCGCACGTTGCCGAGCCCAGTCCCCTCGCTCGCCTCGCCGGCCCAGCCCTCCCTGAGCCCCCTGCCGTCGTCGGTGACCTCCACGACGAGGCGGTGATCCTCCCGCCGGGCCGCGATCGTCACGCTCCCCGACGACGCCCGCGGGGCGATGCCGTGGCGGATCGCGTTCTCGACGATCGGCTGCAGGATGAGGTTCGGGATCTCCGCGTCGAGCGCCTCGGAGGCCACTTCCGTGCGCACGGTCAGGCGGTCCTGGAAGCGGGTCTTCTCGATCTCGAGGTAGCGATCGAGGAAGTCGAGCTCCTGCTTGAGCGGCACGATCTGCTTGCCCGCGCTCTCGAGCGCCATCCGGAGCAGCTCGCTGAGGCCCGTGATCATCCGCACCGAGGCCTGCGTCTCCTGCTTGCGCACGAGCACGGCGATCGCGTGGAGCGTGTTGAAGAGGAAGTGCGGGTGGAGCTGCATCTTGAGCGCCTGGAGCTCCGCCTGCACGAGCTTCGTCTCGAGCTGCGCGGCCGCGACCGCGCGCTCCCGGTACTTGCGGTGGTAGTCGGCCGCGTGGACCATCGCGAGGAGCCCCCAGTAGATGAGCAGCTCGACGTCGAGGTAAACGCTGAGGATCTTGTGGAAGACCTCGAAGAACGGCGCCTTCATGTAGGATTCCTGGCCGATGAGCCGCCCCGTGAGCGCGTTGAGCGCGACGTGGCCCGGGGCCATGGCGAGGTTCGCGAGCAGGTGTATCGCGACGTTCCTCGGGAAGCCCTTGCGCTCCAGCGGGTACCTGCGGCCGAGCCAGACGATCGCGGGCGTCATGAGCGCCCAGAAGAGCCAGGGCAGCCCTTGCCACACGAGCGCGGCGAGGAACGACAGATGACGCTCCTGCTTGTGCTGTAGGAAGAGATAGGTCTGCGTGCTCGAGACGAGCACCGGGATCAGCCACAGCCCGGCCACGAGCCAGACGCCCGCCCACCTCGGGCCGGCGAGCGCGCTCGAAGGGGCCGGGGCTCGCGCCGAGGAGGTGGCGGGGGGCGAGAGCGCGACGCGCGTCGCTCCGGCGCTGCCGTTCACGGTTCACCCGAGGGGTTGAGCTGCCGCAAGGTCTGCATGGCTCGGCTCGTGGCGCGCTGGCGCCCCGGCCAGCAGGAGGCGGGCCGCGGGCGCTCTCCCTGGATCAGAGCACAGGCGCCGGCGGCGTGGGGGCGCTTTGCAGCCGGCTGCGCCCGCGCTGCAGCGAGCTGGCGTCCGGGCGGCTCGCGCCAGGCTGTCGCGGGGTCACGCGGGGCCGGCGAGCGTCGCGGCCCAGGCGAGCGCGACGAAGGCGACCTCGACGTCGTTCTTCCTGGGCACGAGGCGCTTCGTCTCGATGCCCTCGCCGGCGCGGAGGGGGAGCTGCTCCAGCGCGGAGAGCTCGGCGGCCTGCGCGGCCTGGAGGTCCCGGAGGGCGGCGTCCGCCTCCGTCCATTCCTGGCGCGCGCGCTCGAGCTTCGCGGTGGCCTTGTCGCGCTGGGTCCCGGCGCGCCGGGCGGTGTCCCGGCCGGCGACGAGCCCGAGGAGCGCGGCGCCCACCGCGCCGGGGAGCGCGGCCACCTCGGCCTCGGCCTGATCGTACCGCGCCTTCGCGGCCGCGATGCGCTCGCCGAGGCGCGCGATCCTCGGCGCGAAGCGGCCGATCACCTGCTGCTGCTCGGCGGCGGCGAGCCGGGCCGCCGCGGCGCGGCAGCGGGCGGCGAACGCCTCGAGCGGCTCGCCCTCGGCCTGCGCGAGCCCGAGCTCCTTGTGGACCGCCACGGTCGCCTCGGCCGTGCGGTAAGCGTGCTCCCGCAGCGCGCGCGCCGCGGCCTGCGCCGCGGTGCGCTTCGCGAGCGGGGCGGGCAGCTCGACGAAGCGGGCGCCCGGCGCAGGGGACGTCGAGAGCAGCGACGGGTCGAGCCGGGCGACGCGCGAGAGGTCCGGCCTGCCGTCGGGCAGGAGCGGGGCGGCGAGGAGCTGGCTCTGGTTGAGGGTGACGCCGAGCTTTGCGTCGCGAAGGTGGGCGACGACCGAGGCGGCCACCCAGGGGACGTAGCGGAACCCCTCCGGGGCGGCCGTGGGGGCGTGCGCGTAGAGGCTCCGCCACCCCTCCGGCGGCGGCGGAGCTGTCGGCTCGCCGGCGCCGGCGCCCTCCCGAGCGGCCTTGCTGCGGCGCGCCCCCTGCGCGGTGGCGGCGGGGGGCGCGCGGCGCGGGTCCAGGAGGACCGTGCCGCCCGGGCCTACCGCAGCATGCGGGGCCGGCCCGGTCGGGGCAGGGGACATGCCCCGGACGAGGCGGCCGAGCTCGCGCCGGGTGACCGGGCCGCGGAGCCACGACAGGCTGAACCGCGTCTCGGCCAGGAACGACGGCGGCTGCATGTGGACGTTGCGCACGAAGAACGTGCGCGGCGGCAGCGCCTTCAGGGCGGCCGAGAGCGCCGCGGCCTCGACGCCGCCAGCACCCGCGTCCGCGCCCGAGAGCCCCTCGACCACGCGCTCGCGGTCGGCGTCGGTCTGGAGCCGGCCGACGAACCACGCGCCGGCGTTGGAGAGCGCCTTGTAGTCGAGATCCATCGGGTTCTGCGTGGCGAGGACGACGCCGACCCCGAAGGCGCGCGCCTGCTTCAGCAGCGCGAGCAGCGGCCGCTTCGTGGGCGGGTTCGCGGGGTGCGGGGGCAGGAAGCCGAAGACCTCGTCGAAGACCACGAGGGCGCGCAGGTCGCTCGTGCCGGAGAGGCCGCGCACCCACGAGAGCAGCTGCTCGAACAGGAGCCCGAGGACGAGGAGCCGCTCGTCGTCCTCGAGGTGCGCGACGCTGACGATGACCGCGGGGGTCTTGCCGTTCGCGGCGTCGCGCGCGAGCCACCCCGCGACGTCGAGCGGCGCGCCCTTGCGCCAGGTGGCGAACGTGGGGGAGGCGAGCAGGGTGTTGAGCTCGCGCGCGAGCGCCTGCCGCTCCTTCGGGGCGAAGAACTCGTCGACGTCGAGGGCGCCCACGGTGGCGATCGGCGGCTCGGCGAGGTCGGCGAGCAGCTCCTCGAGCCCCGCCGCCCGCCCGCCGCGCAGCCGCCGCTCGGCGAGGTGCGCGAGCAGCACGTGCTCGCGGCTCCGCGCCGGATCCGGGTCGCGCCCGACGAGCCGGAGCAGGAGCGACAGCGAGGCCGAGAGCGCCTCGCGCGCGGCCTCCTCGTCCTCGTCCCAGAGCGACGAGGGCACCTCGAGCGCCGACAGCACGTGGATCGGCTCGCCCGCCGTGGTGCCCGGCGTGAGCAGGCGCGGCGCCATGCGGGCGCGGAGCGCGGCGACGTCGGCCGGCCCGAGGCCCGAGGAGGCGAGCCCCGCGCGCCACCGCGCCGCGAGCTCGGAGGCGACGTCGGCCGTCGAGCGGCCGTCGCGCGCGGCCGCGGAGGGGTCGATCCACGGCTCGAACTCGGCCGGGGAGAGCTCCGGGAACGTGAAGAGCAGGTTGGGCAGGTCGCCCTTCACGTCGACCATGAGCACGGGGACGCCCGAGCGCAGCGCCTCCTCGACGAGGACCATGACGAGCCCGGTCTTGCCGCTGCCGGTCATGCCGACGACAACGCCGTGGGTCACGAGGTGGTGCGCCGGGAGCTCGAACGGGCGCGCGGCGGCGGCGCCGGGGTCGCCGTGGAGCGGTCGGGAGCGGCCCAGCGTGAAGGGGCGGGTCGGCATGACGGCGGCTCGTTACATGGCGGGCGCGACGTCGCAATGCTCGGAGCGCGAGGGGGCGCGGGCGCCCGAGGCGCGTCGCGTCGCCCGCTCGGCCCCGCGGGACGTGCGGTATCCCGCGTTGCGGTATCCCGCGTTGCGGTATCCCGCGCTGCGGTATCGCCGCGCGAGGATGCCTGTCGGCGAGGCGCCCGCTGGTCCGCGCTCACGAGAGGTCGCCTTTTCCTCGGCGATCCGGAGTCGTCTTCTCCTTGGCGATCCGGAGTCGCCTTCTTGGCGACCAGGAGTCGCCTTTCTCCTTGGCGACCAGGAGTCGCCTTTCTCCTTGGCGACCAGGAGTCGCCTTTCTCCTTGGCGACCAGGAGTCGCCTTCTCCTTGGCGACCTCGACCGAGGCACCCTCCGCGAGCGTGCCCCGGGCCGAGGCGCAGAAGGTGCGCCCCTCGCCGCAGCGACTGCATTCCGCTCCCCCCGCAACTCGCCGCATCCGCCGCGGGGCGCCGACGCCCGCATCTTGGCATCAAAATTGATGAGGTTGCGGCTATAGTGCGGCTGATGGAGGTCGGGCCATGAAGCCGGATGCGCCCGCATCGGCCGCGGGCATCCCGGGAATAGGCGAGGTCTTCGCGCAGAGGTACCGCCTCGAGCGCAGCCTGGGTCGAGGCTCCATGGGCGCCGTCTTCGCCGCGGAGCACGTCTCGCTGCGGCAGCGCGTCGCGGTCAAGTTCCTCCTCCCCAAGGCCAAGGACTTCCCGGGCGCGAGCGCCCGCTTCCTGCGCGAGGCGCGCGCCGCCGCGGCGATCCGGAGCGAGCACGTCGCCCGCGTCATCGACGTGGGCACCGCCGAGCTGGGCCTCCCGTACCTCGTCATGGAGTACCTGCGCGGCCGCGACCTCCAGCAGGTGCTCGACGCGCGCGGCCCGCTGCCCGTCTCCGAGGCTGTCGACTACGTGCTCCAGAGCTGCGAGGCGGTCGCCGAGGCGCACGCGCGCGGCATCGTCCACCGCGACCTGAAGCCGGGGAACCTCTTCCTCACGACCGGCACGAGCGGCGTCCCCCTCGTGAAGGTGCTCGATTTCGGCCTCTCCAAGGCGGCCGACGACACCGTCGAGGAGACCGGCAAGCTCACGGCGTCCGAGATGATGCTCGGCTCCCCCTGCTACATGTCGCCCGAGCAGGTGCGCAGCACGAAGGACGTCGACGCCCGCACCGACGTCTGGTCGCTCGGCGTCATCCTCTACCAGCTCCTCACCGCGCGCTTCCCCTTCGACGCGCCCTCCATCTCGGCGCTCTTCGTGGCCATCGTCACCGAGGAGGCCACGCCCCCGCGGGTGCACCGGTGGGAGCTGCCCGCCCACCTGGAAGAAGTCATCCTGCGCTGCCTCGAGAAGGACGTGCAGCGGCGCATCCAGAGCGTCGTTGAGCTGTCGCGCGCGCTCGCCCCGTACGGCACGGAGCACTCCGCGCGCGCCCTCGATCAGATCGAGGCGATCGCCTCGGGCAAGGCCTTCCCGTCGCTGCCGCCCCCTTCGTCGCCCGCGACGCCCCCGTACGACCCCGCCGCGATCACCGTCCCCGCCGACAGGATGGCCCGGAAGGGCGCCTCGTCGACCTGGCCGCACCCGGGCGCCGACGACAAGCCAGGGGCAAGGCAGAGCCGCCGCGCCACCGTGGCGGCCCCCCACAGCGGCGACCTCGTGATGACCCTGCCCAGCCCGGGCACGGTGGTCGAGCCCCTCCACGGCCCCGGCTCTGCGCCGGTCGAGCGCAGCTCGGTCCCGGCCTTCGCGCGCAGCTCGGTCCCGGTCTCCAGCGACGAGGGCCCGACGCTGACGATGGCGCGCGAACGCGAAGACGGCCCGACGCTGACGATGGCGCGCGAACGCGAAGACGGCCCGACGCTGACGATGGCGCGCGAACGCGAAGACGGCCCGACGCTGACGATGGCGCGCGAAGACGGCCCCACGCTGAAGATGGCGTACCGGCTGGCCGCGCTGCACCGGCACTCCGAGGACGAGGAGGCCGCCGGGAGCGTGCCGGTCGTCACCGAGCGCGGCCTCGGCCAGCAGAGCTCCATCATGCTGCGCAAGCGCCGCCGCGCGGCCGCGCGGATCGCGGCGGGCGCCGTCCTGACCGCCGCGGTCGCTGTGGGGGCGACGCTCTGGTCCCGGAGCGCCGCGAAGTCGCCGGCGGTCGTCCTGCGGTCCAGCCAGTCCTCGCAGGCCTCCGCCCAGGCCTCGTCGCTCGCCCCCGCCGGCAACGCCGATGCTGCCGCGGGCCCTCCGGCGCCCGGCGTCGCGGCGGGCCCGGAGGCGCCGGCGCTGCCGCCCGATCCCGCCGCTTCCGGCCCGGTGACAGCGGGGCCGGGCGGCGAGCACGCGACCCCCGCCGAGCCCGAGGCGCCCCATGGCCACCGGCCGGACGGGCCGGCGCGCAAGGTACCGCAGCCCGTGCCGGTCACGCGGGTCACGCCGGCGCGCCCGGCCACCGCGCCGCCGCACAGCGCCGCCCGCCCGCCCAGGGCGCCGGTGCCCCCCGACGATTCCATGCCCCCGCTCCGCGACGACAGGTAGACAGACCGGCGCATGGCGAAGAAGAAGCTCTCGGCCCGCGCCGCCCGGCGCGCGGGCGATCGCGACGCGGAGAAGCTCACCCGCGACCTCGAGCGGCTCGCGCTGCTCGAGCCGGGCCACACCCCGGGGCGAGCCATCGCGCTCGACTCCCCGTCGCAGCTCGAGGTGGCCGCGCGCTCGATCCCGTGCCCGCGCTGCCGCGGCGCCCTCCGCGTGCAGGACCACACGGCCGAGACGCTCGAAGGGGCGCGGCTCCGGGTCGCGCAGGTCGTCTGCAGCACATGCGGCGCGGGCCGCCGGCTCTACTTCCGGCTCGGCGGCGCCGTCCTCAACTGAGGCGCTCGCCGGTCACACCTCAGTACCGCGGGACGCTCTCGTCGATGTGGATCGACCACGCGTCGATGCCGCCCTGCAGCGAGGCGACGCGCTCGTGGCCGAGCTTCTCGAGGATCGCGGCCGCCGACAGGCTCCGGACGCCGTGATGGCAGTACGCGACGATCAGCGCGCCCTCCCCGGGCGCGACCTCGTCCGCGCGCTCCGTGAGCTCGTTCAGCGGGATCAGCGTGCTGCCAGGCAGCGCCGCGGTCTGGTGCTCGGCGGGCGTGCGCACGTCGAGGAGGTACACGGGCTCCCCCGCCTTCTGCTTCAGGAAGAGCTCTTTCACGGAAATCTGCTGGACCATGGACTGCTCGCGATCTCGCCCGGAACGGTGCTGTCGACGATGAGGTAAAGGCCTTTACCTATCCAAAGATCTTCCCCGGAACAACCGCCTCTCATCCCCCCGTACGCCCCCTGACCAGCGCCGCGATCACCCCGACGAGCACCGCCGGATCCAGCGGCTTGGCCACGTGCGCCTGGTACCCTGCGCCGAGCGCCCGCGCCCTGTCCTCGGCCCGCGCCAGCGCGCTGAGCGCGACGGCCGGCGCCGCCCCGCCGCGCTCGGCGCCGAGGCCCCGCACCTTGCGGATGAGCTGGAACCCGTCCTCGCCCGGCATCCCGAGGTCGCTCACGAGGACGTCGGGCCGCTCCCGCGCCAGCGCGGCCAGCGCCTCGGCCGCCGACTCCGCCGTCGTGACCCTCGCCCCGCACTCCTCGAGCACGCGCTGCGCCACCTCGCGCGCGTCGGGCTGGTCGTCGACCACCAGCACCCGCACGCCCGTGAGCTCCGCGCCGGGGTAGTCGGACAGCGCCTCGGCGCGCGCCTCGCCGGGCGGCTCCGTCGCGCTGCGCGCCTCCGGCGACACGCCGGCGAGCGGCAGCCGCACCGTGAACGTCGCGCCCATGCCCTCGCCCCGGCTCGCGACCTCCACCGTGCCGCCGTGCAGCTCGACCAGGTGCTTCACGATCGAGAGCCCGATGCCGAGCCCGCCGTGCTTCCTCGTCGAGGAAGCGTCCGCCTGCCGGAAGCGCTCGAACAGGTGGGGGAGGAAGTGCGGGGCGATGCCGGCGCCGGTGTCGGTCACCGACACCTCGGCGAACGCGCCCGCTCGCCGCAGCGCGATGTCGATCCGCCCGCCCGCCGGCGTGAACTTCACGGCGTTCGACAGGAGGTTCCAGACGACCTGCTGGATCCGCGCGGGATCGCCCCGCAGCGAGCTCGCCTCGGGGTCGACGCTCGAGGCGACCGCGATCCCCTTGGCCTCGGCCGCGAGCTTGATCGACTCGATCGCGCTCTGGATGACCACCGGTAGATCGACCGGCAGCACGTCGAGCCGCAGCTTCCCCGACACGATCCGGCTCATGTCGAGCAGCTCGGAGACCATGTCCGACTGGAGCCGCGCGTTGCGCTCGATGACCTCGAGCCCCCGCGCGAGCGTCTGCGGCTCCTGCGTCCGGCTCCGCAGGATGCGCGCCCAGCCCAGGATGGCGTTGATGGGCGAGCGCAGCTCGTGCGACAGCGTCGCGACGAAGTCGTCCTTGACCCGGCTCACGCGCTCCGCCTCGTCGCGGGCGGCGCGCTCGCTCTCGAGCAGCTTCTGGCGCTCCTCCTCGGCCTGGCGCTCCGCGGTGACGTCCTCGCAGATCCCCAGGAACGACTCCACCGAGCCGTCCTGATCGAGCTCGGGGATGTAGCGCGTCCGGTACCGCCGCTCGCCCATGGCGAACTCGATCCGCTGCTGCTTCCCCGTCGCCCTGGCCTCGCGGCACGCAACCTCGCTGGCGTCGCACATGTCCTGCGGGAGCCCGGTCTCGGCGCCCGTCCTGCCGAGGTAGTGCTCGGGCGGAAATCCCGTCATCGCCTCGACGGACGGCGTCGCGAACAGACAGCGCATCTCCCGGTCGAGCCGGAAGATCACGTCGGGCAGGTTCGCCATCAGCGACGCGAGCTGCCGCTCGCGCCGGCGGAGCTCGTCCTCGAGCCGCTCGCGCTCGGCGAGCACCCGCTGGGCGTCCGCGAGCGCGGCGCTGAGCTGGCGCTCGCTCTGGCGCAGCGCCTCTTCCGTGCGCTTCTGGCGGCTGATGTCCAGGCACAGGCCGATCCAGGCGGTGATCTCGCCCCGCTCGTCGCGGACAGGCACGCCCCGGTTGAGGATGGGGTGGACGGTGCCGTCGGCGCCGAGGTAGCGGAGCTCTTCCTCGAACGGCTCACCCGTCCGCAAGTGCCGCTCGAAGATCGCCATCTTGGGCCGGTCGTCGGGGTGGACCGCGTCCTGCCACCCGTACCCCGAGCACTGCTCCTGGGTCTTCCCAGACATCCGGAGGAACGCCTGGCTTGCATAGAGGTTCCGGCCCTCGGGGTCGCTGACCCAGACGCCATAATCGATGGATTCCCCGATGGCGCGGAAGATCCGCTCGCTCTGGCGGAATGCCTCCTCGGTCCGCCGCAGCGGCGTCGTGTCAAACGTCAGCACGAAGCCGCCGTCCTCGAACCGCCCCCCGGGCAGCAGACAGCCGCTCACCAGCATCTTTACCCGGGTGCCGTCGGGCAGCGCATGCGTCCTTTCAAAGGGCGTGAACGTCCACTCGCTCGATATCAGCTCCGCGATGGCACGCGCGTCGGCGGGGCGCTCTTCCGGCGACACCCCGGAATCCCAGCGGACCAGGCCGGCGGCGAGAGCCTCCCGCGTCTGGCCCACGAGCCGCAGATAGGCGTCGTTCGCCTCGATGATGCGGCCGTCAGGCATCCAGAACGCCATCGGGGCCAGGTTGCTGTAGAAGACGCTCCGCAGCCTGGCCTCGCTCGCCGGCAACGCCTGCTCCGCCGCGAGCGCCTGCCCCTCGGCACGCCCAGGGTCGGTGATGTCCTCGCGCCCAGGGTCGGTGATGTCCTCGACGAACACCACCGCCCGATAAGGCCGCTCGCTGGCGTCGCGGACGAAGACGCCCGTCAGCCGCAGCCGGCGGACGCTGCCGTCCTTGCAGCGACAGTGCATCTCGAGGGTGAGCTCGTCCGCGCCCGTCTCGAGCTGCGCGCGCCACGCGGCCATCGCGCCTGACCGGTCCTCCGGGAGCGCGAGGTCCGGCAGCCTCCTTTGCAGCAGCTCGCCCTCGGAGTAGCCCAGCAGCCGGCAGAGGGCGCCGCTCGCGCGCACGAGCCGCCCGCTCGACGCGTCGATCTGCGCGCTCCCCCTGCCCGATGGCCGCGCCGCCCAGGTTGGCTCTTCCGCGATCTCCGCCATCCCCGTCCGTCCCGGTACTCCGGACGCCCTCCCGCCCACGTGCCCCCCACGGACGTGTGTGCACGGCGCCCCCCTGTTTCGTCCGGTCACGCTATCACGATCGCGTGAAGTGCGGGCCGCATGGCAGCCAGATCGGGCTCTTCGCTCCGCCCCGCCGCTCGGCTCGCCGTCTCCGAAATCGGTTGTCCCTGGAGTCGGTTCCGTCCGGAGCCGCGCCGGATCCCGGCCATCCGGCCCGGACATCGAGGAGTTTGCTTGCATTTTTCGCCGGAACCAGGCTTCTGCAAGGGGCGCCCCCGGAGGGCGTCCGCCAGCCGCCATGGACCTCGCCGCCGCTCCGCTCTTCGCTCGCCTCCCGCCGTCGCCCCACGACTTCACCGCCGACGACCTCCTGAACGGCTTCCTCGACTACGTCGCCGAGCGGGGACTCGAGCTCTACCCGGCGCAGGAGGAGGCGATCCTCGAGATCTTCGGCGGCAAGAACGTGATCCTCAACACCCCGACCGGCTCGGGCAAGTCGCTCGTCGCGGCGGCCATGCACTTCAAGGCGATGGCCGAGGGGATGAAGTCCTACTACACGTGCCCGATCAAGGCGCTCGTCAGCGAGAAGTTCTTCTCGCTGTGCAACGACTTCGGCCCCGAGAACGTGGGCATGTTGACGGGCGACGCGTCGGTGAACCGCGACGCGCCGATCATCTGCTGCACCGCGGAGATCCTCTCGAATATAGCGCTCCGCGAGGGCGACAAGGCGCTCTGCGACTATGTGATCATGGACGAGTTCCACTATTACTCGGACCGCGATCGCGGCGCGGCGTGGCAGATCCCGCTGCTCACGCTGCCGCAGGCGAGGTTCCTGCTCATGAGCGCCACGCTCGGAGGCACCGAGTTCTTCCAGGAGGAGATCACGAGGCTCACCGGCGAGCAGACCGCCGTGATCAAGTCGACCGTGCGCCCGGTGCCGCTCGACTACGAGTACCGCGAGACGCCGCTCCACGAGACCGTGGCGACCCTCGTGAAGAGCGGCAAGGCGCCGATCTACATCGTGAGCTTCACGCAGCGGGCCTGCGCCGAGGAGGCGCAGAACCTGATGAGCCAGGACTACTGCACCAAGGAGGAGAAGCGCGCGATCACCGCCGCCCTCGCCGGGGTGAAATTTTCCAGCCCCTACGGCCGCGAGGTGCAGCGCTTCGTCAAGCACGGCATCGGGCTGCACCACGCCGGGCTGCTGCCGAAGTACCGGCTCCTCGTCGAGAAGCTGGCCCAGCAGGGGCACCTCAAGATCATCTGCGGCACGGACACGCTCGGCGTCGGCGTCAACATCCCGATCCGCACGGTGCTGTTCACGAAGCTCTGCAAGTTCGACGGCGAGAAGACGGCGATCCTGAGCGTGCGCGACTTCCAGCAGATCAGCGGGCGCGCCGGGCGGAAGGGGTTCGACACGCAGGGCAGCGTGGTGGCGCAGGCGCCCGAGCACGTCATCGAGAACATGCGGCTCGAGGCGAAGGCGGGGAACGACCCGGCCAAGAAGCGGAAGATCGTCAAGAAGAAGCCGCCGGAGAAGGGGTATGTGCACTGGGACCGGCAGACGTTCGAGCGGCTGATCCAGTCGCCGCCCGAGCCGCTCGTGTCGCGGTTCCAGGTCACGCACGGGATGCTGGTCAACGTGCTCGGGCGCGAGGAGGGCGGGTGCCTGGCGCTGAAGCGGCTCATCCGCAGCACCCACGATCGGCCCGCGGTCCGGCGCCAGCACGGCAGGACAGCGATGCTCCTCTTCCGCTCCCTCGTGGCGGCGCGCATCATCGAGTTCGTCGCGGCGGACGGCTCGCAGGACGGGCCGGGCAAGCGCATCCGCATCAACGCGGATCTCCAGGAGGATTTCTCGCTGAACCACGCGCTCTCGCTCTACGTCCTCGAGACGGTGGACAAGCTGGATCCCGAGAGCGGCACGTATCCGCTCGATCTCCTGACGCTGGTCGAGTCGATCCTCGAGAACCCCGACCTCATCCTGCAGAAGCAGCTCGATCGCCTGAAGACCGAGAAGCTCGGGGAGCTCAAGGCGGCGGGCGTGGAGTACGAGCAGCGGATGGAGGAGCTCGAGAAGCTCGATTATCCGAAGCCGAACGCGGAGTTCATCTACGGCACGTTCAACGACTACGCGCGGCGGCACCCGTGGGTCGGGCAGGAGAACATCCGGCCGAAGGGCGTCGCGCGCGAGATGTACGAGCAGTACCTGTCGTTCAGCGAGTTCATCCGCGAGTACAACCTGGAGCGGGCGGAGGGGCTCCTGCTCAGGTACGTCTCCGAGGTGTACAAGGCGCTCGTCCAGACGGTCCCCGACTACGCGAAGGACAGCGACACGAACGACATGATCGCCTATTTCCGGGCGCTCATCCGCGGCGTGGACTCGAGCCTTCTCGACGAGTGGGAGCGGCTGCGCGACCCGTCGTATCAGCCGCGCGCCGGGGCCTCCGGCGCCGTCGAGCCGGGCGCGTTCGACGTCACGCGCAACGCCAAGGACTTCACCGTGCTCGTCAGGAACGAGCTGTTCTTCTTCCTGCGCGCGCTGTCCCGCCGCGACTACGAGGTCGCCGCCGAGATGGTGGAGGGGGAGGAGGCGCCGTGGACGGCGGAGCGGCTCGACGAGGCGCTGCGCGGCTACTACGCGGAGCACGCGGCGATCCGCACCGACCCGGCGGCCCGGAGCCCGAGCAACACGATCATCCACCCCGCCGAGGACGGCGGCTCCTGGGTGGTCGAGCAGATCATCGTCGATCCGGAGGACGACAACGACTGGATGCTCGACTGTAAGGTGGATCTCGAGCGCTCCCGCGGCGCGGGCCGGCCGGTGATCGTGCTCCGGCGCATCGCGAGCTGATCGGCGCGAGCGCGGGAGACGCCGCGAGACGCGGCGGATACGATGCGCAGCAAAGGGGGTATCCGATGAGCGTTTCGGAGGCGTTCCGGCGCAACAACGTTCGCATCGTGGGGCAGGGGGACCGGACGGTGGTGCTCGCGCACGGCTTCGCGCTCTCGGTGGCCCGCCTGATCTGGAACGCGGATC
The DNA here is from genome assembly GCA_051717205.1 of Sorangium sp. So ce1128. Classification (GTDB taxonomy): domain Bacteria; phylum Myxococcota_A; class Polyangia; order Polyangiales; family Polyangiaceae; genus Sorangium. The sequence goes on along the minus strand of CP181432.1, from coordinate 8,387,002 downwards.
ACCGGGGCGACCTCGCCGCGCTCACCGTGCCCACGCTCATCGTCCAGGCGCAGGAAGACGTCGCGGTGCCGGTCGCCGTGGGCGAGTACCTGGCCGACCGCATCCCCGGCGCGAGGCTCGCCGTGATCGACGGGTACGGGCACCTCCCCCACATGAGCGCGCCCGCCGCCGTCAACGAGGCGCTGCGCCAGTTCCTCGGCTGAGCCGGCGGCGGTGGACTTCACCCCGTCGATCCAGCGCGTGCTCGTGGCCCTCACGCAGGCCTCGGCCGAGGGGGACGCGGACGCGGCGCTGCGGCGCGTGATCCCTGTCGTGCGCGACGCGGCCGGCGCGGAAGCGGCGCTCGCGCTGCGAAGGGTCGACGAGGTCACCGCGGAGGTGATCGCGGGCGATCCGCGCGGCGTCCTGCCGGACAGCATCACGACGCCGGCGCTCTTCGCGGGCGCGATCGAGCTCGGCCGCGCCGTGTACCGGGACACGAGCGCGCTCGGCGCGATCCCGCGGCCGCTGCGCGGCGCGACAGCGGTCCTGCCCTGGTCGCGCGTCGGCGGCATCGACGGGGCGCTGGTGCTCGTCCGCCGCGGCGACGCGCCGTTCACCGGCGAGGAGCGGGGCTTCCTCGAGGCGCTGCCGGGCCTCCTGCACGCGCTCGTCCACCTGCACGGGCAGGCGCTGCGCGCCGACGCGCTGCACGCGCGCTTCGAGGCGATCGTGCAGACGGTCCCGCACGGGCTCGTGTTCCTCGACGAGTGGGGCTCGGAGGCGTGGGTGAACTGCGCGGCCGCCGCGCTGCTCGGCGTGCCGAGCGGGGTCGTGCGCCTCCCCGAGGTCGCGCGCGCGATGGCGAACCTGCGCGCGCGGGCCGACAACCGCTCGCAGATCCAGCGCGACGCCGCCGCCGCTTTCTCGCGGTCGGACACGGAGCTCAGGGACTGGCGGTGGATCTTCTCGGGGCCGCCGCGCCGAGCGCTCAGCGTCGCCAGCACGCCGACGAGCGTGCGCGGCGAGCGGGGGCGCCTGTGGCTCTTCATGGACGTGACCGCCGAGCACTTCGCGCAGGAGGAGCTCCGCGAGAAGAACGCCGCCCTCACGGCGGCGCGCGAGGCCGCCGACGCGGCGAACGAGTCCAAGTCGCGCTTCCTCGCGAGCATGAGCCACGAGATCAGGACGCCCATGAACGGCGTGCTCGGCATGACCGGGCTGCTGCTCGACACGCCGCTCACGGCCGAGCAGCGCGACCTCGTCGAGACCCTCCGGACGAGCGGCGACGCGCTCCTCGCGATCGTCAACGACATCCTCGATTTCTCGAAGATCGAGGCGGGGCTGCTCGAGCTGGAGAGCCGGCCGCTCGAGCTGCGCGCGTGCGTCAAGGAGGTGCTCGATCTGCTCGCCCCGAGGGCCGCGGAAAAGGGGATCGAGCTCGGGATCGTCGTGGCGCCGGACGTCCCCGCCGCCGTGTACGGCGACGCGATTCGGCTGCGGCAGATCCTCGTGAACCTCGCCGGGAACGCGGTCAAGTTCACGCAGCGGGGCGAGGTGACGGTCGAGGTGTCGCTGCTCGACCAGCCCGGTGCTGTCGCGGACCCGTCGCGCGGGCCGGCGTGCGCGATCCACCTCCAGGTGCGCGACACGGGGATCGGCATCCCGGCCGACCGGATGGACCGGCTGTTCCGCGCGTTCAGCCAGGCCGACGCGTCGGTCGCGCGCAGCCACGGCGGCACGGGCCTCGGCCTCGCGATCACGAAGCGGCTCGCCGAGCTCATGGGCGGCCGCGTGTGGGCCGAGAGCACGCCCGGCGTCGGCTCGACGTTCCACGCGGTCATCGCGGCGCAGCGCGCCCCGGATCCGCCTTCCTCGCGGCCCGCGAGGGGGTCAGGGCTCGACCCGGCGCTCGGCCGCGAGGCGCCGCTCGCGATCCTCGTCGCGGACGACAACGCCGTGAACCAGAAGGTCGCCTGCCTCCTGCTCGAGCGCCTCGGGTACCGGGCCGACGTCGTCGCGAGCGGGCTCGATGTGCTGACGGCGCTCGAGCGGCGGCGCTACGACGTGATCCTGATGGACGTGCAGATGCCGGAGCTCGACGGGATCGAGGCGACCCGGAGGATCCGCGCCCTGCCGGCGCAGGTCCACGGCCGGCCGCGCGTCATCGCGCTCACGGCGAACGTGATGGCCGACGACCGCGATCGCTGCCGGGAAGCGGGCATGGACGACTTCCTCGCGAAGCCGATCCAGATCGATCACCTCGTGGCGGTGCTCCGCCGCGCGGCCGACGCGGCGAAGGCAGCGGGGCGCGCCGCGGCCGAGGCCGCCCCTGAGCCGGCGCCCGCGCCGCCGGTCGACCCCGAGACGCTGGCGGCGCTGCGGAGCCTCATCGACGGCCCCGGCGAGCTCGCCGCGCTGATCGACATGCACCTCGCGAGCGCGCGCGAGCTTCTCGGCGTCATGCGCGCAGCCGTCGAGCGCGGGGACGCGGACGCCCTGGCCTTCGCCGCCCACCAGCTGAAGGGGAGCAGCGCCCAGTTCGGCGCGTTCGCCGTGTCGGAGCGCTGCGGCGCGCTCGAGCGCGCCGCGCGCGCGGATCTCGCGGGGCAGGCTTCCGAGCGCCTCGCCGAGGTGGAGTCCGCGTGTGCGCGCGCGCACGAAGCGCTCGAGTCGGAGCGGGGTGCGTGAATCGGGTGGGAGGCTTTGAACCGTTCACGCACATTCCCTGGTCTGTCGAACGTGCGGATATCGGGGAGCTCCGGCTTTGCGCCAGGACAGACGTTCTCGGCGGGACCGCACCGCGGGCGCAGCTACACTGTTCTTGAGCGGCAAGACGGAAGGCATGGATGTCAACCCTGCAGAGTAACGAGGACAGCGCGGCAGCTCGGCGTGCTGCACCTGGAGAAGAGCCTCGAGCTTTCCCTCGGACGGTGAGCGGCTGGCGCGCGGCGCGCGGCGCGGTTTGACATTGTCGCGGCGACGGGCGAGATCGCGGCCATGCGAAGCCCGCTCACCGCAACGTCGTTGTCGCGCACCGCAACGTGGTTGTCGCTCGCGTCGCTGGCCCTCGCCGCGGCCAGCTGCGCCCCGCCAGCAGGCTCGCCGCCGGTGCGGGCGGGCGCGCCGGCCGCGCCCTCGCCGGGCGGGGGCGGCGCCGCGCCGAAGGCGGGCGGCGCGCCGGGCAAGACGGCGATCTCCGGGCCGGAGGCGAGCCGGATCACGTACGCGCACCTCGGCCGGCAGCCGCCGCTCGGCGCGAAGCTGCCCAGGGCGATCCAGCACTCGCCGGACGGCAAGCTGGTCACCTACCTCCAGCGGCAGCCGGACGGGCCGGAGCAGGCGCTCTTCGCCTTCGACGTCGCGTCGCGCGGCGTGCGGCAGCTCGTCGCCTCCGGCGACCTGCTGAAGGAGTCGAGGCCGCTCTCGCGCGAGGAGGAGCTCCGCCGCGAGCGACAGCGCATGTTCTCGAAGGGGATCACGGCCTACACATGGGCCAAGCGGGCAGGGGTGATGCTCATCCCGTTCGGCGGCGACCTCTTCCTGCGCGACCAGGCAGGCGCGATCGCGCGGCTCACCGACACGCCGGAGCCGGAGATCGACCCGAAGGTGTGCGACGGCGGCGAGCGCGTCGTGTTCGTCCGCGGGCGCGAGCTGTTCATGATCGACGTCGCCTCGCGCCGCGAGACAGCGCTGACCCGGGGGGCGCCAGAAGGGGTGTCGCGCGGCCAGAGCGACTTCAACGGCCAGGAGGAGTTCAACGAGCCGAGCGGCTTCTGGATCTCCCCCACCTGCGACCGGGTGGCCTACCTCGAGGTAGACGAGCGCGACGTCGCGAAGGTGCCTGTCCTCGGCGTCCGCGGCGGCCAGGAAGACCTCATGATGCTGCGCTACCCGCGCGTCGGCGGGAAGAACCCCCGCGTCAGGGCGGGGATCCTCGACCTCGCGACGAGGAGGACGACCTGGGTCCAGTGGAAGGGCGGCGAGGAGGAGCGCTACCTCGGCCGGTTCGCGTGGGCCGAGGGCGGCAAGGCGCTCTGGTTCCAGACGCTGTCGCGCGACCAGAAGCGCCTCGCGCTGCTCCGCGCGAACCCGCGCACCGGCGAGGCCGCCGAGGTAGTGGCCGAGACGTCGCCGACCTGGGTGGACTTCGCAGATATGCGGCTGCTCGAGCGCTCGCCGAGGTTCCTCTGGGCGACCGCCGAAAGCGGCCATACGCATATAGCGCTGCGCGACGCGGACTCGGGCGCGGAGCTCGCGAAGCTCACCGCGGGCGACTGGGACGTCACCGATCTCGCGCCGCCGGACGAGGAGCGCGGCGAGGCGCGCTTCGTGGCCACGAAGGACGGCCCGACCGAGCGGCACCTCTACACGGTGCCCCTCGCGGGCGGCGAGGTGAAGCGGCTCACGTCGGAGCCCGGGGTGCACTTCGTCACGGTGGACCCGAGGGGGCCGGGGTACGTGGACATCCACTCGGCGCTGGGCGTCCCGTGGAAGGGCGCGGTGCGGGGCGCCGGCAACGCCGAGCTCGGCGCGCTGCCGGCGCCTATCGATCCGGAGCTCGCCGGCCTCGGGCTGCGCGCCCCCGGGATCGTGAAGGTGCGCGCCGAGAGCGGCGACACGCTCTACGGCGCGCTGCTCGCGCCGCGGGCGATCGAGCCCGGCCGCCGCTACCCGGTCGTGGTGAGCGTGTACGGCGGGCCCGGCGTCCAGACGGTCTTCAACGCGTGGTCGCCGCTCCTGCTCTGGAATCACCTCGCGGACCGCGGGGTGGTCGTCTTCCAGCTCGACAACCGCGGCTCGGCGAACCGCGGGCGCGCGTTCGAGGCGCCCATCTACGGGCGCCTCGGCGAGGTCGAGCTCGCCGACCAGATCGCGGGGCTCGATTTCCTGAAGACGCTGCCGTACGTCGACGCGGGCCGCGTCGGCATTTACGGCCACAGCTACGGCGGGAGGATGGCGCTGACGGCGCTCCTCAAGGCGCCGGACCGCTTCCACGTGGGCGTCGCGGGCTCGCCGGCGACGGACGATCGGCTCTACGACACGGGCTACACGGAGCGGTACATGGGGCTCCTCGACAGGGAGGCCGCGCGGTACGAGGCGACCGATCTCTCGAAGCACGCGGGCAACCTGCGCGGCAAGCTGCTCCTCCTGCACGGGCTCATGGATGAGAACGTGCACTTCGCGCACACAGCGAAGATGATCGAGGCGCTCATGGCCGCGGACAAGCGGTTCGACATGATCGTGTTCCCGGGCGAGCGGCACGGCTACCGGTCGCCTGTCGCGAGCCAGTACTCGAACCGCGCTGTCGTGGAGTACCTCGCCGAGCACCTCTGATCGCCCGCCCGCGGCGTCCACGATGCGCGCCGGCCTGCGAATCGCATCTGCCCCGGCCGGAGGGCATCCATGCAGAAGCTTGCACAGGGGAACAAGGACAAGGCCATTGACCTGCTCAACGAGCGGCTGACGTACGAGCGCGCGAGCGTCCGGCTCTACGACTCCATCGTGGAGAAGGTCGGCCGCGCGGCCGATCCCGAGCTGTTGAACCTGCTCGGCCAGCTCAGGGAGTACCGGGACCAGGAGAAGGAGCACGAGGAGTGGCTCGAGGCGCAGATCCGCGCGCTCGGCGGGGACGCGCACGCCGAGACCGAGCGGTCGCGGCTGATCACGATCGAGTCGCAGGGCATCGGGCAGGTGGTGCTCGACGGCGACCAGAACCCGGCTCATCTCTTCCACGCGTTGCTCACCGCGGAGCTCGTCGACAACTCCGGCTGGCAGCTCCTGCTCGAGCTCGCCGACGAGGCGGACGACGCCGAGGCGAGGGAGTCGTTCCGGAAGCGCCTGCACGAGGAGGAGGATCACCTGATCCTGACGCGCCAGGTCGTCGAGCGGCTCACGCGCACGGAGCTCCTCGGCTCGCCGGACGAGGCCGTCGCGATGGCGAACCCGACGTGAGCCGGCGCCGGCGGGCGGCGCGCGCGTCCCCGGTCAGCCCCGGCGCGCGGCCTTGCCGGGCTTCGCGGCCGTCGGCTTGCCGGGCTTCGCGGCGGCCTTGCTGGACCTCGCGGCGGCCGCCTGGCCGGGTTCCGGGGAGGGCGCCTTGCCAGGCTTCGCGGCGGGTGCCTTGCCGGGCTTCGCGGCGGGTGCCTTGCCGGGTCTCGGGGCGACTTTGCCGGGCGTTTCTGCAGTCGCTTTGCCGGGCTTCGCAGCGGCCTTGCCGGACCGCGCGGCGGTCGCCTTGCCGGCTCTCGCCGCGGGCGCGATGGCCGGCCTGCGGATGGCCCACGTCTTCTGGATGTACGCGATCGCGTCGGGCGTCTTGCAGCTCGTCTCGCCGTGGTCGACATCGACCCTGCCGATGCGCCGCGCGGCCGTGAGCGCCTTTCCGCGCAGCGGCTCGTTCCGCAAGCCGATGCTGATGAGCGCGCCGTTCATCGCCTCGCGCGCGCGGTTCCTGGCCCTGTGGATCGACGCCTCGATCACCGAGAGCCGCTCCTCGAACAGGCTGTCGGGCAGCGACGGGTCCTCGACCGCGAGCGCGCCGAGCAGGGTCCAGCCCGCGCGGCCGATCCACTCGTCGTCCGAGGCGGTCCAGCGCTCCATCGCGTCGCGGGCGAACGGCGTGTTCACCGCGATGTGCTTCACGAAGAGGTCGACGAGGAGCGGAGAGCGCAGTCCGTCGAGCCACGCCTCGAGCCGGTCCCGGGTGAAGCGCGCCGGATCGGCGATCGCCGCCGCCAGCGTCCTCGCGTCGGAGTTGGCCGTCGCCCAGAGCGCCTCGGCGAGCTCGTGATCGCGCTTGATCCGCTTCGTGAGCGCGTTCATGTGGGCGAAGCTCACGCCGAAGAGCGGGTCGGTCGCGCCGTGGCGTCGGTACACTCTCCGGTTCTGCTCGGTGCCGAGCCGCTCGAGCTCGCTCATCACCTCGGTGAAATCCATGGCTCTCACCTAACCATCCTCCCCATTACGCGCTCGCCACGGATTTTTTCGCGGCGCGTTCCTCGGGGCCGGGCCTGTTGACGCGGCGTCGAGCCTGCGGCCCGCGGCGTTGACCCTCCGCGTCGCGCGCCTGGTCAGCGCTTCCCCGCCTTCGATGCCCGCCGGGCTCGCGGCGCGCCTCGCCGCGTACGAGCAGCGGTTCGGCAAGCTGCCCGGCGGCGAAGCGCGCTAGCCGCGCCGCGCCGGCCCGCTCCGGTCCTGGGCTCCGCTCACCCTCTCAGCCGGGGCGAGAAGCGCCGCGCGCGCGAGGCCATGGCCATCCCGTCCCCATCGCCGGCGCCGAGCAGCGCGCGCCGAACCAGGGCGCCCCGCTCCTCGGCCGCCCGGACCTTCTGCTCGAAATGGGCCATCACGTGCAGCTGATTCCGCTCCGCCGCGCGCATCGCCATCCGTCGCGCCAGGGTCGCGGTGTCCTCGATCGTGCGGAGCGCGACCCAGAGCGCCGCCTCGAGCGCCTCCGCCTGCTCGTTCTCCAGCCCATCCGGCGTGTACCGGTGGCCCACCTTGCACCGGAAGCTGAGCATCGCGCCGTCGCCGTTCCGGATCAGGTTGCCTCCGCAATCCGGACACGTGAACTCGATCTCGGGTGCCTCCATCTTTTCCCCCACAAGCCCGTGAGGCGACTCCGCCTCCGCGGGCGCGTCTCCTGCGCCCTGCTGCACCAGATCGGCGAGCAGCGGCGGGAGGCGCGCCAGGGGGACGCAGTGATCCACGGGCACGTTGTCGAGCGCGCTCTGCGGCATCTCCGGGAACAGGGCGTCCTTCGGATCCTGGACCACGGCGATGCCGCCACGGCGCTTGATCTCCAGCAGGCCGGCGGTACCGCAATCGCGCATGCCGGAGAGCACCACGCCTATCACCCGCGCGCCGTACGCCTCGGCCGCGCTCCGGAACAGCGGATCCACCGCCGGCCTGTGGCCGTTCTCCTTCGCGGTGCGCACCACGCGCACGAAGCCCTCGTCGAGCATCATGTGGTTGTCCACCGGCGCGATGTAGATGCGCCCCCGCTCGATCGGCTCGCCGTCGGCCGCGGTCCCCACGGGCATCCGGGTCGCCCGCTCGAGGATCTGCGGGAGCACGCTCCGGGCCGTCGGCGGCATGTGCAGGACAACGAACAGCGACGCCGGCAGATCCGAAGGCAGGCCTCCCATGAGCGCGATCAGCACCTCCACGCCGCCCGCCGACGCCCCGATCACAATGATGTCGTGTCCTGGCACAGTAGGCCTCGTTGAAGATGAGAGGGAGAGAGGGGAGACGCGCGCCGCTCACGCCGCCGGGCGAACCGCTCGCTTTATCACGGTGAGCAGCGCGTCCATGCTCGCCGGCTTCCGGAGGACCGCCGCCGCCGAGAGCTGCTCCGCCACCTTCCGGAGATCGTCCGGCATGCGCGCCGAGAAGATCACGATGGGCGGCCGCTCCGACACCTTCAGCAGCCGCTCGACCAGCTCCGCCGTGGTCGCCCCCTTCACCGTCAGATCGAGCAAGGTCGCCGCGTAACGCCGCTCCGTCAGCGCGGCGATCGCCTGGTCCGCCGTGCGGGCCGACTCCACCTCATAGTCGGCCATCTGCAGCATCTCGAGGAGCATATCGCTCGAGTCACGATCATCCTCGATCACGAGGATCTTCGACCTTGTCGCCATGACGCCTCCTGAAGCCGCTCACAGGAGAGCAGCGTGGGCCCTGTGCATCAATCGTGCGCGTCGCGTTTTGAGGTCAGGGGCAGCCTGAGGGTGAAGGTAGCGCCGTTGCCCTCCGAGCTTCGCACAGAGAGCCGTCCGCCATGCGCCTTGACGATCTCCTTGCAAATGAAGAGCCCGAGACCCATGCCGCCGGACGACGAAGCCCTGGGGCGCTCCACCTGGTAGAAGCTCGAGAAGACGTGCGGCAGATCGGCCGCGGGGATCCCCGGGCCGTAGTCCACCACGTCGAGCTCGGCGCCGCCGTCCGTCCGTCGCAGGCGTACGTCGATCCTGGGTGAGCCGTCCGCGTGCCGGAAGGCGTTGCCGAGCAGGTTCATGAGGACCTGCTCGAGGCGCGCGGGGTCGCCCTTCATCACCATCGGCGCCGCCGCGTCAGAGGGCAGGTCGAGGTGGATCTTCGGGGTCGGCGCGAGCGTCTGGGCGCTCTCCGCGACGTGCGTGACCAGCGGGACGAGCTCCACCTCCGAGAGCGTGAGCTCGAACTTCCCCGTCTGGATGCGGGTCGCGCTCACGAGATCGTCGACCAGCCGCTCGAGCCGCTCGCCCTGGGTGCGGGCGAGCGACGCGAAGCGGCGCAGGCGCGGGTCGCCGTCCCCGGGGAGGAGGCTGATCAGCATGTCGAGGTAGCCGCGCAGGGGCACCAGCGGCGTGCGGAGCTCGTGGCTCGCCATGGCCATGAAGCGGTCCTGCAGCTTGCGGATGCTCCGCTCCGTGATGTCGCGGATGACGATCACGCCCCGCTCCACCACCTCCCTGGCGGACGCGCCGATCCCGCCGATGGGGTGGCCGGTGGCCTCGAAGTGCCGGATCGTGCCGCCGGGGCCAGGGACGGTGAACTCCATCTGGAAGCGCTCGCCGCGCGCGGCCCGCTGCTCCGGCGTGTCCTGGTGGAGCACCGGCCGGCCCTTCTCATCGTTCACCGTGAGCTGGTCTGCGCCGAACATCGCCTGATAGGCGTCGTTCGTGAGCAGCGGCCGCCCCGCGCCGTCGACCACGAGGAGCGCGTCGGCCATGCTGCGCAGGATCGCGGAGAGCCGCGCCCGCTCTGCGTCGCCCGACGCGGCGAGCTCCTGGACCTCGCGGCTCCGCGCCTCCAGATCGGCGTTCGTCGTGTTGAGCTCCTCGATCGTCGCCTGGAGCTCCTCGTTGACTGTCTCGAGCTCCTCGTTGGTCGCCTGGAACTCCTCGTTCAGCGTCTCGATCTCCTCCATGGAGGCCTGCGCCTCCTCGGTGGAGACCATCAGCTCCTCGTTCACGCCGCGGAGCTGCTCGTACGCCGCCGTGAGCTCCTCGTTGGCCCGGAGCAGCCGCCGGCCATGCTCGGCCATCTGCTGCATCGCCGCCTGGTCCTGCGCGCGGCTGGCCTCCAGGCGCGAGACGACGACGGTCACGGCCTCGCTCTCGCGGCGCAGCTGCTCGCGCTCCGCGGCGAAGCGCTCCTCGGCGCGCTCGCGCGCGGCCTTGACCTCGGCGAGCTCGGCCTGGAGGTGCGCCTCCCGGCCGATGCCCTCCTGGCTCGCGTTCCGGCGCTGCACGGCCTCGGTGACGTCCTCGACCACGACCAGCACGGCCTCGGCCTTGTCCGGCTCTACCTCGGGACGAGGCCCGTGGCAGGTGATCTGGATGAACGACGGCTCGCCCACGAGCGTCGCGTCGACGGCGACGTCGAGCGGCTCCGGCGGTTCGCCCCGGAACGCGCCGTCGATCGCATCGAGCAGCCTGCGGTTGGGGATGGCCTGCGCGAGGTGCACGAGATCCTGCCCGAGCGCCGTGCCGTGGATGCCGAGCAGGCGCCGCGCCGCGACGTTGATCTCCAGGATGTCGTAGCGGCTGTCGACCAGCACGATCCCCACGCGGACGCTCGAGAGCAGCACATCGACGGACATGCGTGCGCGCGGGAGCTCCTTTGCGCCGCGCAGGGACGGCGTGATCGGGACCTTGCCGCGGGGCGCGCGCCGGGGCGGCGACGGGGGGGTGATGGCCGCGGGGGGCACGAGGATGCGCTCCCCGCGGCGCAGGTAGGTCTTGCAGTGGATGTCGTGAGGGACGAAATACTCGCTCAGCGGGCTCGTGGTCTCGGCCTTGCCGAGCACGAGGTAGCCGCCTTCCCGCAGCGAGAAGGCGAAGAGGTGGAGGGTGCGGCGCTGGAGCTCGCTCGTGAAGTAGATGAGCACGTTGCGGCAAAGCACGAGATCGAGGTGCGGGAACGGGGCGCGCTGGCCGAGATCGTGCTCGCCGAAGACGGTGAGGTTGCGGATGCGCTTCGTCACCTGGTAATGGCCGTCGATCGCGACGAAATAGCGCTCGATGAGCTCTGGCGGCAGGTCCTCGACGGCGGTCGCCCCGTAGACCCCGCGGCGGGCGAAGGCGACGGCCTCGGGATCGAGGTCGGTCGAGAAGATGCGGACGTGAAAGCTGTCGAGCTCGTCGCCGAGCAGCTCGCTGACCAGGATGGCGAGGGAGTACGCCTCTTCTCCGGTGGCGCACCCGGCCGACCAGATCCGCAGCGATTTTTTGTCGGTCCGGGCGTGCGCGATGAGCGCGGGCAGGACCGTGTCCCGGAGGTGCACGAAGAGCTCCGCGTCGCGCATGAACTCGGTGACCTTGATGAGGAAGCTGTTGATCAGCCGCTGGTGCTCCTCGGGGTGCTCGCCGATGTAGCGTACGTACTCGTCGATAGAGGCGGTGTTCGTGGCCGCCATCCTGCGCCGGAGTCTGCGCAGGATGGTCGCTTCCTTGTAATTCTTGAAGTCGATCCCGCTCCGCTCGCGCACGAGATCGAGGAGCGTATGAAGCTTCGTGTCCTCGCCCGAGGGTGGCTCGACGTACGACCCTGACAGGAGATCGCTGACGATGCTCCCGATGCGATCGAGGTTGGCCACGATGTCGACTGTGGTCGGGGCCAGCGACTCGGGCATGCCCCGGAACTTCGCTGTATCGGGGTTCTCGATGATGACGGTGCCGCCGCACTTCTTGACCTGGCGGGCGCCGGCGCTGCCGTCGGAGCCGTTCCCTGTCAGGACGACGGCGATGAGGTTCTCGCCGAAGACCTCGGCCGCGGTGCGGAAGAGCGTGTCGACGGACGGCTTGGGCCGCGCGGCGTTCTCCGGCAGGAGCCGGAGCTCGTGGTCGGTGATCTCGACGTCGCGGCCGGCGGGCACGACGTAGACGACGCCGTTCTCGAGCGGGGAGACCGCGGCGACGGCGCGGACGGGCAGCTCGCTGCGGCGGCGCAGGACGTCGCCTAGGTGGCTCGGCCGCCTGGGATCGAGGTGCTGCGCGATCACGATGGGGGCGGGGAACGGAGCGTGCAGGGTCGAGACGAGCGTGCAGAGGGCCTCGATGCCGCCGGCAGAGCAGCCGACCACGACGAGTTGAGATCTGGGGGGGGCTTCGGTCATGAAGGTTCTCGCACGTTATACATGCCATGCTGGGCGCGACGCTGGGGCACGTGCGATGAAATTCAGCCGCTCGAGGGAAAGCCGAGCTCGGTTCTGCGAGCGGCAGGCGGGCCGTGCGGCGGGCGCTGTGTCGGCGAGGGGCGCTCCCGACGCGGTTGTCCTCACTGTTCTGACGTGTCCGGTCTCCCCCGGAAGCAGATTGGAATGAGTGAGGAATGAGAGAGAAGAGATAGGGGGGCGACCACGAACGATAAGGCGCGGCCGGGGTCGTCTGGCTCGCAGGAGATCGTTTCCGGCAAGTGTAAGGAAGACGGCGAGGGGAGTGCTCGCTCGCCGGCACGCTCCTACGCTGCTGACGTCTTCCGGCCTGTCAGCAGGACCGAGTGGTGTACGGCGTCCCGCCGCTCCAGCGTCAGCCCCGTGTCGCGCAGCATCTCTTCATGAATCCTCGCGGCGCCCCGCATCCACGCCTGCCAGTGGGCGCGCTCCACCAGCGTCATTGGCAAGGTCATCCACCACATTGGCAAGGTCATCCACCAGAGGACCTGCGCGAGTAGCCGTGGATGCTCACCATGGGCCCGCGCTGGATGCGCGCTTGATCAGGACACGGGACAGGTCATGGCTGGATTGCGTGGGCCGGAGCGGCCTTCCAGACCAGCATGGCTGTCGCGCGCCCCGGGGCTCAGCGCGCGCCCGGGGGCTCGACGTCGGCCACGGGGAACTCGGCCCGGAACCCGGAGAGCCGGGCGGCGAACACGACCCGGCGCTCGTCGAGGGGCGGCATCCGCGCCGGATCGACGCGCGCTTCGAGCAGCCGCGCGAGGCGGACGCTCCCGCGCGCGGTCGGCCAGCAGAAGCGGTCGTGCCCCTCGCGGTGGTGCACCAGCCCGCGCCAGCGCGCGGGCAGGAGCGCGGTCCCGGCGGGCAGGCGCGGCCCCGCGGGCGCGAAGCGCACGTCGGCGAACACCTCGCCCCCCTGCGAGGCCCGGAGGCGCTCGCTGCCGTCGGCCTCGCGCACGAGCTCGAAGTCGGCGTGCTCCTTGGGGATACCCCAGTTGCGCTGCCCGTTGACCACGCTGTCCCACGAGCTGACGTAGATCTTGCTGATGGACCAGAGCAGGCCGCGCCGCGTGCGGAAGCGCCCGGGGATGAACAGGAGCTCGCGGTACGGACCCACGTCCGAGGACGTGTAGTCGAGCGCCATCAGCAAGCTGTATCGGCCCTCGAAGCGCAGGCGGAGCGCCTCCGGGATGAAGCTCTGCTCGCGGAGCACCCGCTCCGGGAGCTCGAGCATCGCGATGTAGGCGTCGCCGGTCAGCGTCCACGGCGCTGGCGCGCTCTTCACGTCAGGAGGAAGGCTCACGGCGCTCTGACTCACAGGGATACCTCCGTACACGTCCAGGGGTAAGGTCGCACGCTATCACGGCGCGACAGGGACGCGGGAAACAGGATGAGCATCATGCATGTCCGTGAAATCGGCCTATGCGGCGGCGGCGATCGGGGTGCGCCTGGCCCTCGGCTCGCTGCCAGACCGTGTGGGGCCGGAGCGGGAGCTCTCTCCTGCAGTCGCTTCCACGGCGATCGGGAGCTGCCTCCTGGCCGTCGCGTGGAACTCGACCTCGGTGTCCGCGGCGGGCCTCTTCTTCGGGTTGGGGCACGGGCGTGTTGGGGGTTCAATCTCTCTCTCCCCCTCTCTTCGTGCGCCGGACGCCCACGGTTCGCCATCCCCAGGCTCTCGCCCGCTGAAAAGGGCTGCAAATGAGGGGATTCCTCAGGTCGACGACAGGAGATGAGCCGCCAGGACGCCAACGGGAAGAGAGAGATCGAGAGATATCTTCGCACCGGCATCAGGCGTGTCATTCGCGCCTCCTGAGCACGGCGCCACGGGCGCTTCCCCTCGGTCCCTCGCCGGCTTCAGCCTGGACCCTGCGGCACCCCCTCGGCCCGTACGGACGCCTCGCGGAGCGCCTCCGGCAGCGCCGACGCCACGGCGGCCCTGCACGCCTCCATCGCGGCGCGGAGCTCCTCGAGCGACGCCCCCGGCGGGTCGAGCGGCGGGTGCACCACCACCCGCACCACGCCGGGCGCGGCGGCATAGCGGCCCTTCGGCTGGAGCGCGCCCGCGCCGTCGATGGTCACCGGCAGGACGCGCGCGGCCGCGGCCGAGGCGGTCCGGAAGGCGCCCAGCCGGAAGGGCAGCAGCGCCCCCGTCGCGCTCCGCGTCCCCTCGGGGAAGAACACCGTCGACCACCGCTGCATCACGTTGCGCCGCGCCTCACCGAGATCGGCGAGCGCGCCGTGGGCCCGCCGCCGGTCGACCGGCGTGTGGCCGTACAGGCGCATGCCCCAGCCGAGCACCGGCACGCGGAACAGGGCGCGCTTCGCCAGGAAGCGGAGCGGCGTGCGCCCCTGCAGCACCAATAGGAGCGCCAGGATGTCGAGCGCGCTCTGGTGGTTCGCCGCGATCACGTAGCGCTCGCCCGGCCGCACGTGCAGGACGCCCTCGGCCTCGACCCGCACGCCGACGAGCCAGAGCGCCCCGCGCGCCCACACAACCGAGAGCCGATCGTGCATCCGCTGCCGTGGATCGAAGGGGAAGCAGAGCAGGCCGACCGGGAGCAGCACGACAAGGAACAGCATCGCCCAGACATGGGCGAGCGCCGTGCGCACGACCTCGACCGGACCGGCCGGCGCTGCGGCGCGCGCGCCACGTTCGCCGTCCGCGTGGCGTGCCCCGCCCGCGTCACGTTCACCGCGCGCGCCGCGCTGAACGAGGGATAGCACCGATCACCATGGTACGATCCCGGGCGCCGCGCCAGGGCCCTCCAGGACGCCGCGGCGCAGCGCAGTGCAACGAGCACCCCACGGAGGCCTGCGATGCCCGGCCGCGTCGATTTCTACTTCGATTACATCTCGGGCTACGCCTACTTCGCCTGGCTGCAGATCCAGGAGATCTGCGACCGACGCGGCGCGGAGCTCGGCGTGCACCCGGTGCTCTTCGCCGGTCTGCTCGACCACTGGGGCCAGCTCGGGCCCGCCGAGATCCCGCCGAAGCGCGAGTGGGCCTACAAGGATGCGTTTCGGGTCGCGCGGCTCCACGGCATCGAGCTCTCCTGTCCGAAGTACCACCCGTTCAACCCGCTGCTCGCCCTGCGGCTGTCGCTGCCCGAGGTAGGCGGCGCGGAGCAGCGCAGGATCGTCGCGGCCATCTTCCGGGCCGGCTGGGGGCAAGGCATCGACCTCGGCTCCCGCGACGAGCTCGCGGGCGCGCTCGATCGCGAGGGGCTCGACAGCCGCGCGCTCATCGAGCGGGCGTCGGCGCCGGCCGCCAAGGAGGCGCTCCGGCAGGGCACCGAGCGCGCGGTAGGCCGGGGCGTGTTCGGGGTGCCGACGACGTTCGTGGGCGACGAGCTCTTCTGGGGGAGCGACCGCATGGACCACGTCGAGCTCGCCCTCGACGGCCGCGACCCGCTCGACCACGCCCGCGTGCGCGAGGCGCTCGCGCGCCCCCGGGCCGCCGATCGGCGCAAGGCGCGCCCCACCGGCGACGGCTGAGCGCCGCCCGCGCCGCCGTCACTTCGCGACCGGCGGGGCCTCCGGATCGAAGCGCGGGATGAAGCCCTCCACCGAGGCGAGCGTCTCGAGCAGCGTCACGTGGCGGAGGCGCGGGATCGCCACGATCGTCGGCGCGCCGATCTCCTCCTCCGGCACGGCGAGCGTCGCCGCCTCCGCGAGCCCCGCCATGGTCGCGGCGACGATCTGCGTCGTGCCCAGGCTGCTCGGCCCATAGGACGCCCGGAGCTCGCGGGGCAGCCCGGTCCAGTACTCCCGCGGGGTGCCCTGGAACACCGCCTCGGCCGGGGGACGCGGCCAGAACGTCGGCTCCTCCAGGCCGAGCTCCTCGACGAGCACCGTCCGCTCGGACCGCACGTCGCGCGCCTCCCCCTCGTCGCCGAGCACGTCGAGCGCCTCGGCGCAGCGCTCCAGCGCCGTGACGAGCTGCGTCCGGTTGCCCGAGGCGCGGATGAGCTCGAGCGTCTCCCGCGCGTACGCCCTGAGCTCCCCGGCGTCGCGGCCCTGCAGCGCCGACGCGTGCAGCCAGCCGACCCGGCCGAGGCCCACCGCGTAGGCGTCGCCCGTCCCGGCCGAGCCGATCTCGATCGCCCGCTCGTAGGCCGCGAGCGCCTCCGGGAGGAGCCCCTGCACGAAGAACACGTCGCCGAGGTACCCCTCGGCCCAGCCGCGCCCCATGCCGATGCCCAGCACGCCGCTGAGGTTGCACGCGTTCGAGATCAGCACGCGGGCCCGCGCCAGGTGGCCCACGTGGAACTGGTGCCGGCCCGCGTACATCGTGCCGACGTACAGGTAGAGCCCGCTGAGGCCGTGCTCCTCGGCGTACGAGAGCAGCTGCGCGGTCGACCGGACGCCGAGATCCCAGTCGAACCGGCCCTCGGCCAGCACCGCGTAGTAGAACCACGTGCCGAGCAGCCGCACCGGGTCGCGCAGGCGCTCGGCGAGGCGCGCGGCGTCCGCGGCGCTCTGCTCGGCCTCGGCGTAGTGGCCCGACTGGCTCAGCGCGACGCACAGGATGCCGCGCGAGTGGCACAGCTCGATGTACTCGCCCGCCGCCTCGGCCAGCTCGCAGCCGCGGCGGAGCGGCTCGGTCGCGGGGCCTACCTTGCCGGCCGCGCAAAGCGCGCGCCCGAGGATGTTCGCGGGCAGGCACTGGTACGGGCGGAGCTCGGGGCTCGCGCCGATCGCCTGGAGCGCCTTGCGGCTGTGCGCCACCGCGTCCGCGAACTCGCCCCGCACGTAGTGCACGCGCGAGAGCGCGCTGGAGAGCGCCGCCGTGACGAGCGGGGTCTCCGGCAGCGCGCCCTGCGTGCGGCGGAGCAGATCGAGCGGCTCCGCCGTGCTGCCGAGCAGGCACGCCACGCGCGCGAGCTCGTGGGCGCAGCGGGCCCGGAGCTCGATGCGCGCGGGGTCGAGCGGCAGCCGCTCGAGCAGCGCGATCGCCTGCTTGAGCCGCCGGCTCGCGCCGTGCGGGTCCTGGAGGCGATCGGCCTCGCTCGCCGCGAGCAGGTACGTCGACGCGGCACGGTCGAGCTCGCCGGCGCGCTCGACGTGGTGCGCGAGCGTCCCCGGATCGCCGCCGCGCAGCTCGATGCGCCGCGCGATGCGCCGGTGGACCTCGCCGCGATCCTCGGGCGGCACGCGGGCGGCGAGCTGCTCGCGCGCCGCGTCGTGGGAGAACGACGTGAGGCGCCCGTCCTCGCTCAGACAGACGTGGTGCGCGGCCGCGTCGCGCAGGGCGCGGTCGACCTCCTCCGGGTCGAACAGGCCGAGCGCGACAAGGTCGTCGCGCTGGAACTGGCGGCCGATGAGCGCCGCGACCCCGAGGACCTGGACCACCGTGGGATCGAGCGCCTCGATGCTGCGGGCGAGGACGTCCGAGACCGAGGCGGGCGCGCGGTAGTGCGCGTCGGTGCGCGAGAGCTCGAGCGCGCCGCTCCGGCCGCGCTGCAGGAAGCCCTCGGTTTCCATGTTGCGGACGACCTGGATGTTGAAGAGCGGGTTGCCGGCGGCGAGCAGCGGGACGCGGCGCGCGAGCTCCTGCACGAGCTCGTCCCCCGCGCCGCGGCTCAGCGTCGACAGGAGCGCCCGGTTCGCGTCGGGCGGGAGCGGGCCGAGGTCGAGGCGCTCGACGTCCTTCCACGCGAGCCACCCCGCCGAGCGCGGCGTCATCGGCGACGAGCCGGGCGAGCCAGGCGCCGCGCGCAGCCCGGATGAGCCCGGCGGGGGCAGCGACGAGCCGCGCGCGCCCGGGAACGGCGGCCGGGCCGTGCCGAGCAGCAGGACCGGCATCTCGCCGAGCTGGTCCGAGAGCCGCAGGAGCACCTCCTGCGTCGCCTCGTCGGCCCAGTGCACGTCCTCGATGGCGAAGACGACCGGGATCTCCTCGGAGATCGCGCCGAGCAGCCGCAGGATCAGATCGGCGATCCAGCGCGTGCCGCCCGGGCCGATCGCGCCGCCCTCGTCGGCGAGCCCTACCGCGCGGATGAGCTCCGGGACGAGCCCCTGGAGCAGGGCGGTGTCCTCGGCGACCACGAGGCTGACCAGCCGGCGGATGCGCGCGGCGCGGTTGTCGCCGTGCCGCTCCAGCCAGAGCGCGATCTGCGTCAGCGCCTCGCGGAGCGCCGAGTAGGGGACGAGCCCCGAGAGCTCCCTGCACCGGCCGTAGGCGACGATCGCCGTGCCCGTCTGCTCCACGCTCCGGAGCAGCTCGGCGACGAGGCGGCTCTTGCCGACGCCCGTGTCGCCGACCACCACGGCCGGCCGCGGCTCGCCGCGCACGGCGCACTGGAGGAGCTCCGCGAGCCGCCCGAGCTCCTGCTCGCGGCCGATGAACGGCACGTCGTCGAGCGCCTCGGGCGAGGCGGCGTCGCGCTCGGGCGCGGGCTCGTCCGCCGAAAGCTGCGACGGCGAGGCGCCGTGGAGCGTGACGTAATAGAGCTCCTTGAGCCGCGCGCAGAGCCGCGCCGCGCTCGAGAAGCGCCGCGCGGGGTCGCGCTCCATGAGCTCGTCCAC
The DNA here is from genome assembly GCA_051717205.1 of Sorangium sp. So ce1128. Taxonomy (GTDB): domain Bacteria; phylum Myxococcota_A; class Polyangia; order Polyangiales; family Polyangiaceae; genus Sorangium. The sequence goes on along the minus strand of CP181432.1, from coordinate 8,368,335 downwards.
GAGCGCGACGACCGGCGCCGGCGTCTCCGGGGCCACCTGCGAGAGCGGCACGAGGTTGCCGTAGACCTTCTGGCTGATGACGCTGTTGACCGTGCCGTCCGAGAACGGGAGCCGGCCGGAGAGCAGCTCGTAGAGCACGACGCCGACCGCGTAGAGGTCCATCCGCGGGCTCGGCCGCGCGAGCGCGCCCCGCTTCAGGCACTCGGGCGCCAGGTAGGCGATCGTGCCGGCGTTGACCCGGACGTGCTCGGGCTGGAAGCTCACCGTCAGCGTCGCCAGGCCGAAATCGAGGATCTTGAGCCGCGGCTCGTACGGATCGGCGAGGACGATGTTGCTCGGCTTGAGGTCGAGGTGCAGCACGTTGAGCGCGTGGCAATGGGCGAGCGCTTCGGCCACGCGGCGCGCGATGCGCAGGGCCTCGATCGTGTCGAGCGAGCCCATCCGTGCGAGGTACCTGTCGAGCGTCTCGCCCCGCACGAGCTCCATCGCCAGGTAGAGGCCGATGCCGTCGAGGACGCCGTACGAGCAGAGCTTCACGAGCGACGGGTGGCGCAGCCGGAGCAGCGCCTCGATCTCGTTCTGCTGGGCGAAGAGCTGCCCTACGTTCTGGGCGCTCACGTCCTTGAAGATCTTGATGGCGGCGTCGTTCCCGGCCTCGTCGTGGCCGCGGAACACGGCGCCGAACCCGCCCTCGCCGAGCGGCTCGTCGACCGTGTACTCGCCGATCCTGGCGCCGCGCTCGATCAAGGGACCGCCGACCATCGCTCCTGCCCTTCCGAGTTCCCCGTCATCGCCCGCAGAGGCACCATGATACTCCGGACACGGCGCTGTGCCGGGCGCAATGGCCCTGCGACGGGCGCCGCGTCGGCGCGCGTCGCAGGGCGTGCGCCCCGGGGGCGCGCGGAGCGAGGGCCCCGCGCTCGCTGCTGGGGACACCCGGGCGGTATCTTTCGCGGCGCGCACCGTCCGCGGCCCGGGCCCGGGGAGGCGCGGAGCGCGTCAACGCCCCTCTGCGCACCGGCCTGTCGGGACACGAAACATGGCTGTCACATCGGGGGCGAGCCCGGCGCGCGTTCGACCCGCGCACCCTCGCGCTGTCGAGGCGCGAAGAAAAGGTGAGCTCGCATCCAGGATTGAGCTTCACCCCGGGACGGCTGCTCCACAAAGGACGACGGCGGCAGCCCCCTCCGGGAGGGGACCGCCGCCGCGTCCGGGCTCAAGCCGCTGCGGGGATCAGGTCCCGCCGCTGGCCGCGCCGCTCGCCGAGCCGCTGACGCTCGCGCTCGCCTTGATGTTCACGTCGATCGAGGCCGTCGCGCTCGCCGACGCGTCGACGGCGGCCGCGACGCAGGCGACCGCCTTGCCGCCGGCCTTGAGCGCCGCGTCCTTGACCTCGGCGCCGGCCTTGCCGACGCCGGACACCGCCGCCGCCAGCTTCTTGCCGGTCCCGAGCTGGACCTTCGCGATCGCCGGGAGCGACGTCCGGAGCGCGGCGACGAGCTTCTGCGCGTCGGCGTTCACCTTGCCGTTCGCCACGATGCGGACGTTCGGCGGATCGCAGGTCGCCGAGCCGACGGTCTTCGCCGTGCACTGCATCTGGCAGCTCGGGTCGACGCTCGGGGGCTTGAACTCGCCCGAGCACTTCGGCTCCTTGATCTCGGCGCTGCAGCCGCCCGAGCACGAGCCCGAGCACTTCGCCGCCGCCTTGATCTCACAGGAGCCCGAGCAGGAGCCGTCACAGGTGCCCGAGCAAGTTCCCTCAGCCTTGGCGTCGCACTTGCCGTCGCAGGTGCCCGCGCACGCCGCGCCCTTCGAGTCCTTGCCGTCGCACTTGCCGTCGCACTTGCCGCCGCAGGTGCCCTTGAAGCCGGCGTCACACTTGCCCGAGCAGCTCGCGTTGCAGGTGCCGGAGCACGCCGCGCCGGCCTCGACGCTGCACTTGCCCTTGCACTCGGCGTCGCACTTGCCGCTGATCTCGCCGCCCTCACAGCTCGCCTCGAGCTTGCCGGGCTGCACCGGCGAGCCGCAGTCGCCGAGGCACTTCTGCATGGCGCTGATGTCGGCGTAGCACTTCGGGGGCTCGATCTGGACGGTGAGCTTCGCCTCGGCGTTCGCCTTCACGGCGGCGTTCACCTTGGCCGACACCGCATTGCAGACCTTCTCGGCGCCCTTGCCGCCGCCCGGCTCGGCCTTGAGCTCGTCGTCCTTCATGCCGAGGTCCTTGCCGAGCTTGCCGCACGAGGCGATGAGGCTCGCCTCCATGTCAGCGGTCAGCTTGTCGAGCGAGGCGGCGGCTTCGAGGAAGCCCTTGATCTTGCCCTCGACATCGGCGCCACCCTCGAACTTGAGGTTGGCGATCCCGCCGTTTTTCAGCTCCTCGCAGCCGCCCGCGGCGGACGCCAGGTCACCGGCGGGGCCGGGCAGGCTGTCCGCGCCCGGGATCCCCTTGCCGCCGCAGTTCACGAGGAGAGGCGAAGCCAGACCGAGCAGGGCCACCGGCATCGCGAACAACTTCCATCGATTGACGCTCATCTCAGAAACCCTCCGGCACCTCGACGGGTACCCCATGGGGCGCGGACAATACACGGGTGACCGCGACCTTGAAAGCCGGGACAGCCGCGATCCCGCGCGGCTGTCGCTCGCGATGCCGAGCAGCCCCGCACTCCGGGCCCCAGCGATAGGGGGCCCTAATGCCCCAAGTCACGATGGCTGTAAAGAAACAAGCTGAGCCGGCCCACGGCCTGGATGCCGATGCCGCGCGGCGCCGCGCGGTCAAACCGCGTCGCTCACTCGTCGTCTTCGTCGAACGGCAGGTTGAGCTGCGCGAGCGGGCGCGCGCCGATCGAGGGCCCGCCCTTCTTCTCGAAGAGCGCCTGCTCGCGCGCGATGTCGGCCTCGATGAGGTCCTGGTTGTCGTAGGCGAACGCGAGCGCGTCGAGCACGCGCGCCGGCCCGAGGTTCGGGTAGCGCTTGAGCAGCGTCTCCACCGACGCGCCGCCGCGGTGCCACGCCCAGAGCCGCCGGACCGGGACGCGCGACCCGAGCACGTGCGGGCTGCCGGCGAGCACCTGGATGTCGCACCGCACGTGAGGGTGGGGGACACGGATTCGCGGGAGCACCGGCGCGGCCATCGCGCGGTGGAGCCTAGTACCGGTCGCGATCGGATGGAAGGGCGCCGCGAGCCGGCGGGCACGCTCGTCGCGCGCGGGAAGGCACGCGCGCGCTCGGGCCGCACGCCCGCGCTCCCCAGTTGCTCCGCATTACGTCGGCGCGATCCGGGCTACCCTACGCCGCGGAGGCGCGCGAGCATCGTGCCCGACGTCGTCACCGACCGGAGCTCATCCACCATGACCCAAGCCGAGAAGAACCCGCTTCGCGAAGGGATGCCCGAGGAGCGCACCGCCTCGCCGGCAGCGCTCGTCATCTTTGGCGCCTCGGGCGACCTGACCCGGCGCAAGCTGCTGCCCGCGGTCTACAACCTCGCGCTCAGCCGACTCCTGACCGGCGGCTTCGCCGTGGTCGGCGTGGCGCGGCGCCCGAAGCCGGATTTCGCCCAGGAGATGCGCGAGGCCGTCGGGAAGTACTCGCGGCGCCCGCTCGAGGAGTCGTCCTGGAGCGAGCTCGAGAAGGGCATCAGCTATGTCCAGGGGGCGTTCGACGAGGCCGAGACGTACACGCGCCTCGGCGCGGAGCTCGAGCGGCTCGACGCCGAGCGCGGCACCCGCAAGAACCGGGTGTTCTATCTGGCCGTCGCGCCCGACCAGTTCGCGCCCATCGTGCGCGGCCTGCGCGCGGCGAACCTCGTCGCGCCGCCGTCGCACGAGAAGGACGCGCCGTTCCAGCACGTGGTCGTCGAGAAGCCGTTCGGCGAGGACCTCGAGAGCGCCCGCACCCTCAACCGGGACCTGCTCGCCCACCTGGCCGAGTCGCAGATCTACCGGATCGACCACTACCTCGGGAAGGAGACGGTCCAGAACCTCCTCGTCCTCCGCTTCGGCAACACCATCTTCGAGCCGCTCTGGTCGCGCCAGCACGTCGATCACGTGCAGATCACCGTGGCCGAAGACATCGGCGTCGAGGGGCGCGGCAAGTTCTACGAGAAGGTCGGCATCACCCGGGACATCGTGCAGAACCACGCGCTCCAGCTCCTCACGCTGGTCGCGATGGAGCCGCCGTCGTCGTGGGACGCCGACGCGGTGCGCGACGAGAAGGTGAAGGTGCTCCGGACCCTCCGGCCGATCGCGGGCCCGGACGTGCTGACGTCGACGGTGCGCGGGCAGTACGCGCCCGGCATCGTGCGCGGCGAGAAGGTGCCCGGCTACACCGAGGAGCCCGACGTCGCGAAGGACTCGCACACCGAGACCTACGTCGCGATGCGCCTCCACCTGGACAGCTGGCGCTGGGGCGGCGTGCCGTTCTACCTGCGCGCCGGCAAGCGGCTGGCGAAGCGGGTGGCCGAGGTGGTGCTGCACTTCAAGCCGCTCCCGCACGGCCTGTTCAAGGGCGCCCCCGGCGCCACCGAGGAGCCGAACGCGCTCGTGATGCGCCTCCAGCCCGACGAGGGGATCTCGCTCCGGTTCGCGGCGAAGATCCCGGGCAGCGGCATCGCCATCCGCGGCGTGACGATGGACTTCCGGTACGGCGCCGCGTTCGGCTCCAGCACGCCCGAGGCGTACGAGCGGCTCCTGCTCGACGCGCTGCGCGGCGACGCGACGCTGTTCACGCGCGCCGACGAGGTCGAGGCGCAGTGGGGCTTCGTCGATCCGATCTTCGAGGGGTGGCGGACGCAGGGCGCGCCGATCGCGCGCTACGCCGCGGGCACCTGGGGCCCCTCGGAGGCGGACGACCTGATCGAGCCGTCGGTCGACGCGCGCAACGCGTGCGCCGAGGGCAAGGCCCCGGAGCGGGCCTGGAGGCGGCCGTGAGCACGGGCCGCATCGCCGAGGTGATCAAGCGGGTCGAGTCGGAGCTCGCCGAGTTCTGGTCGTCGCCCGACGAGTCGCGGGCCGAGCCGGCCCCGAAGACGCGCGCGTCGACGATGAACTTCGTCGCGGTGGGCAGCCGCGCCGAGGTCGAGCGCCTGCGGGAGCAGGCCGAGGAGCTCGCCGAGACGCACGCGGGCCGGACGCTGCTCATCACGCTCGACGACCGGCTCGACCCGCTGAGCGTCCAGGGCGACTGGTCGGCCACGTGCCGCCGCGCCGGGGAGGTGCCGATCTGCTACGACCGCGTGGAGCTCACGTTCGGCGTGGCCGCGGCCGAGCGCGTGGCGTCGGTCGTGAGCGCGCTGACGATCTCCGACGTGGCCGTGATCGTCGAGCTCGCGCCGGGCGCGCCGAACGTGCTCGGCGACGCGCTCGCGCCGATCTGCGATCGGCTGGTGTTCGACTCGGCCGAGACGTGCATCGAGCGCATCGCGGAGGTCGCGCGCGGGACCAGGGCGCCGCTCGCGGACCGCGCGTTCGTGCGGACGTTCTCGTTCCGCGAGCTCGTGGCCCGCTTCTTCGACGACATGCCGGAGGCCTGCCGCGCGATCCGGCGGGTGGAGATCGCGCGCAGCGCGGGGTCGAAGCCGGATCCGGCGGCGCTGTTCCTCGGCTGGATGGGCTCGCGGCTCGGCTGGAAGTTCGAGTCGCGGGCGCCCGCGCAGGGCGGCGCCGCGGGCGTGGTCGGCCGCGCCCGCGGCGCGGACGGCGCGCCGATCGAGATCGCGCTGGTCGACGGGCCGCCGGCGCCGGCCGAAGCGCAGGGGTGGCGGCGGCTCGACGGCGTGCGCCTCTGGACGTCGCTCCGCGGCGAGCCGCTCGCGCTCGGGTGCGTGCGGCTCGACAAGGCGCCGGCCACGGTGCGGTGGACGATGGAGGGGGCGCGGTCGGCAGAGCACCTCCACCCGCTCGGCTACCGGGACGAGACGTGGGTGCTGACCAAGACGATCGACTCGCTGGAGGGCGATCGGCTGCTGCGCGACGCGGTGCTCGCCGCGGCGGACTGGAGCGCCCTCTGAGGAGGGCCGGGAGGAGGACGAGATGAACGGTGGAGAGGAGACGTGCGTCGCGAAGGACGCGGCGGAGCTCGCGCGCCTCGGCGCGGAGCTCATGGCCCGCGCCATCGCGGCGGCGATCGAGGCGCGCGGCGTCGCGCGGATCGCGCTCTCGGGCGGGGGCACGCCGTCGGAGGCGTACCAGCGGCTCGCGGCGCTCGCGCTCCCGTGGGAGCAGACCGAGTGGTTCTGGGTGGACGAGCGCGCTGTCGCGCCCGATCACCCCCGCTCGAACTACGGCGCCGCGCGCCGGGATCTCGCGGCGGCCCGCATCCCGGAGGCGCGCTTCTTCCGCATGGAGGGGGAGTCGGCCGACCTCGCCGAGGCCGCGGCGCGCTACGAGCGGCTCCTGCGCGCCCGCTTCGGGGTCGCGTCGGCGGTGGCGTTCGACCTCATGACGCTGGGGATCGGCGACGACGCGCACACGGCGTCGCTCTTCCCCGGGACCGGGGCGGTGGGCATCGAGGACCGCCTTGTCGCGGCGATCCCGGCGCAGCCGGACAAGGGGCTCGAGGCGCGGCTCACGCTGACGGCCCCGGTGATCCGCGAGGCGCGGATGAAGCTGCTCCTCGCGCGCGGCGCGGGGAAGCGCGGGGTCCTGGAGCAGGCGAAGCGGACCGGCCCGGCCGACGAGGTGCCAGCGCGCGTCGTGCGCGGCGGGGCGGGACGGCTCGTCTGGCTGCTCGACAGCGCCGCGGCGCCGGCCGGGTGAGAGCGCGCAAGGGCGACCTGCGCGGCGAGCGCCCGGGCTCGCGCGGCGCCGAGCGCTCCGCGCGCGCGAGGTCGCGCGGCTGGATGTGCGCTGGCCCGCCGGCGCCGCGGAGATCGCGCGGTGCACGGCTTGACGCCGTGGCCTCTTGCACGAGATGGCATGGCGGGCGCTCATGCCTGCCGGCGAGAGAGAAGCTGAAACTCAACGCCATCTGCATTTCCCGGACTTTTCGGGCAGGTAGCGCTGGTGGGGTCCGACGAGGCGCTGTCAGGGGCGGTCGAGGGGAGAGATGCCGAGGTGCGCCTGTTCACAGCCGCGATCCTGACGGGCAACTACGCCGCGGCGCGCAGCTTGCTCCACGCCGCGTTCGGGAACGGGCTCGGCCACGTCTACGACCGCATCGTCGTGCCCGCCCTCGCGGAGGTCGGGGAACGCTGGTACCGGAACCAGATCACGGTGGCGGACGAGCACCTCGCCTCGGCCGTCGCGCAGGCCGCCGTCGCCTCCCTCTACCCGCTGGTCCAGTGGCCGGCGGGGGGAGGTCCGAGGGCGGTGGTCGGCTGCGCCGATCCCGAGCTCCACACGTTCGGCGCGCGCATGGTCGCCGACATCCTCGCCCTCGACGGCTGGCGGACGACGTTCGTGTGCGGGGGCATCTCGCTCGCGAGCGGGCTCGCGGGCGTCGACCCGCGCGAGGTGAGGCTCTACGCCCTGTCGATCACCCTCGATGCGCACGTGCCCGCGGCGCGCGTGCTGATCCGGCGCCTGCGCGAGGAGGCGCCCGGGGTGAAGATCCTCGCGGGCGGCCGCGCCGTCGCGGCGCAGCCCGACGCGGCGCGGCTGCTCGGCGCGGACGCTGTCGCGACCTCGGCCTCCCTGGCCGTGGGGATCGCGCGGGCATGGCGGTGACGGAGCCCGACGCGGCGGCGCTCTTCGGCGCCCTCCTCGCGAGCCAGGACGATGTCCTGCTCGTGGTGCAGCGCGGCGAGATCACCCACGCCAGCGCCGCGGCGGGCCGGCTTTTCGGCGGCGCCGCGGCGCCGGGCGGGGGCGTCGCGGCGCTGTTCCACGAGACCAGCCGCGAGAAGCTCTCGGCGGCCCTGGCCCACGAGGCGGCCGCCGCCTGGGAGCTCCAGGTGTGCCGCGAGGACGGGCGCCAGGAGCCGATGAAGTTCCTCGTGGTCCCCGCCGCCGACGGGTCGCGCATCCTCCTCGGGCACGCCTGCGCGCGGGACGAGGCGCGGCGGCGGGAGGCGGCCGCGATCGCGCTGGCGAACGAGCTCGCGGACATCACCCGCGAGCTCGCGACGAAGGGGGCCGAGCTCGAGGCGGCGCATGTCCGGCTCGAGGAGCTCGGGCGGCAGCGCGAGGAGTTCATGTCGATCGTGTCGCACGACCTGAAGTCCTCGCTGCACGCCATCCGGCTCCAGGGGACGCTCATCGAGCACGCGCAGAGCCCCCCGACGCCGGCGCAGCAGGCGAAGATCGCGGGGCTGCTCCTGCGCAACGTCGACAGGATGACGTCGCTCATCTCGGACATCCTGGACGCGGCGCTCGTTGACGCGGGGGAGCTGCAGATCGCGTCGCGGCGCTTCTCCCTGGACGACGTGGCCGCCGAGGTGGTCGACACAATCGACCCGATCGCGGCCGAGGCGGGCGTGCAGATCCGCCGCGAGGCCGCGGGCGCCCGGATCGTGAGCGGCGACGCGCGGCGGCTCTACCAGGTCGTCTTGAACCTCGTGGAGAACGCGATCAGGCACTCGCCGCGGGGGACCGAGGTGCTCATCGAGCTCGCCGGGCGCGGCGACTCTGCGCGCTGCGCCGTCGAGGACGCGGGGCCCGGCATCGCGCCCGAGGCGCGCGCGGCGGTGTTCGATCGCTTCCGGCGGCAGGGCGCGCACGCGGGTCGCGCCGGCCTCGGGCTGTACATCGCGCAGCGGATCGTCGCGCTGCACGGGGGCTCGATCTGGGTCGAGGCCGGCGCGCGGGGCGGCGCGCGGTTCGTCTTCGAGATCCCTTCGCCCGACGGCGCGGGCGCGGCCGGGGACGCGGGCGCGCGTTGAGCGGGCCATGCTCCGGCGCGGGGCGCGCCTCGCCTGCGCTCAGGACCTCCGGGAGGTCCGGCGGGCCGAGGGCTCCTCTGTGGCGGCGAGCTCCCTCGCGAAGGCGAGCGCGCCTCGCACGCCGACGAGGGGATCGGTGACCACCGCGACGGGCACGTCCTGGAGGACCGGCGCGAGGCGCCCCTTCTTCAGGAACGACTTCATGAACAGCTCGCGCCGGGCGGTGACGAGGTGCCGGGCGATGTTGCCGAGGACGAAGACCCCGCCGAGCGCTAGCTCGCGCAGGGCGAGGTTGCCGGCCTCGGCGCCGTAGATCTCGACGAACAGGTCGACCGCGCGCGCGGCGGGCCGGAACTCGCGGGCGAGCCCGAGCTCGGCGATCGCCGCGTTGCGGTCCCCCTCGGCGAGGCGGCGCTCGATCGCGCGCGGCACGCGGGCGGCGCGGCCGGCGAAGAAGTCGAAGACGGCGCCGAGCCCGTCGCCCGAGAGTACGCGCTCGTAGCTGACGTGATCCGGGTGCCGCTCGGCGAGGAACTGCCACAGCTCGGCCTCGATGGACGAGCGCGGGGCGAAGTCGGCGTGGCCTCCCTCGGTCGGGAGCGTGAGGTGGCGGGCGCCGTCCCAGATGAGCCGGGCCTCGCCGAGCCCGGTGCCGGCGGCGATGACGGCCAGGTTGCTCCCTTTCGGCCGCGGCCGGCGCTCGGTGAGCGGCGTGATCGAGCCGCGCGGGATGTGCAGGCAGCCCCGGGCGCCGACGACGAGGTCGTTCGCGAGCAGGATGCGCGCGATCTTGAGGCGGCGCGACAGCTCGCGCTCGGCGAGGCGCCAGGGCAGGTTCGTGACCGTGGCGACGTGGTCCTGGATGGGGCCAGCGACGCCGAGCACGGCGACGGCGGGGTGGGGAGCGTCGCTGCGCACGAGGAAGGGGAGGGCGATCTCCTCGAAGCTCGCGTGCTCGCGGCTGCGGAAGACGGCCTCGGAGAGCGGCCGGTCGCCGGAGGCGTCGTAGAGCGCGAGCCGGCTGTTCGTGCCTCCGATGTCGCCGACGAGCAGCGACGGCGCCGCGGATCTCTTGGTCCTTGCCACGCGGCCGCCCTGCCAGCGCCCCGGCTCGGCGGCAAGGCGATCCGTCATCGAGCGAGCGCGGCAGACGTGAACGTTCCGAGAGCCCTCGAGCCACGCCCGATCGCGCCGAGGCCGCTGTCGCGCTCTGGCAGGCGGTCTGGCTCCGCATCGCTTGACCGGCGCCCTGCGTCCGGCCGAAAGTGCCGGCGTGCAGCGGCTATTCCCCGCGCTTCTGGTCGCGCTCGCCGGCTTCACGTCGCCCGCCGGTCGTGCGTTCGCCGAGCCGGCGCAGGGCGCGCCCTCGCGACCGCCGCCGCGCGCGTCCGCGCCGTCGCTCGCCGCGCCGCCGCCCGCCGCGCAGGCAATCCCGCGCTCCGCGCAGGTCGCGGCGCCGTCCGGGCAGGTCGCACCCGCCGCGCCGGCCGCGTCGTCCGCGCAGGCTGCGCCGGCAGGGCCGTCCGCGCAGGCCGCGCCCGCGGGGCCGTCCGCGCAGGCCGCGCCCGCGCCGCCGTCCTCCACGGCCGCGCCGGCCGCCTCTGCGCAGCCCGCGCCCGCGGCGCCGTCCGCGCAGGTCGCGGCGCCGTCCGCGCACGTCGCGGAGCTGCCCGTGCAGGCCGCGCCTGCGGCGCCTCCGCCCGTGGAGCCGCCGCTCGTGCAGGTCGCGCCGTCGCCCACGCCGGTCGCGTCGGCGCCTGCGCGGGTCGTCCTTGCGCCCGCGCCGGCCGCGCCGGCCGCGCCCGCGCCGCCGGCCCCGGCCGCTGACCAGGGCGAGCCGCGCGCTCCCGACCCTCAGCCGCCGCCTCCGCTGGCCGAGCAGCCCGAGGCGCGCGTCGAGCTGCTCGGCCGGACGGTCTTCGCCGTCCGCGTGCACCGGGGCAACCTCTCCCCCCCGGAGCGCGCCCGCGAGGCCGCGAAGGTGCTGGAGCGCGCCGCTCAGGAGAAGAAGATCCCCGAGGTCCGCATCGACGAGCAGGCCGGCGTGGCGGTCATCTACGTCGGCGAGAGCCCGCTCATCCACCTCGGGCCCGAGGACGCCGCCGCGGCGGGCGCCGCGACGGTCACGGTGCATGCCGCCGCGATCGCCGCCACGGTGCGCGACGTCCTCGCCAAGGAGCAGAGCCGGAGCCGCATCGCGACGAGCGTCTTCTCGTTCTCGCTGCTCGTGTTCTCGGGCCTCATCGCGTTGCTCCTGCTCCGCAAGGTCGGCGAGCTCGTCGCGCGCGCGCGCGGCTGGGTCGCCGAGCACCCGGAGCGGCTCCCGGCCCTCCGCGTCCGCGGCATCGAGATGCTCCGGCCCGCCGCGTCTCAGGGCGCGCTCTCGGTCGCGCTCGGCGCCGCCGGCATCCTCGTCCGGGTGGGCATCGCCTACATCTGGATCCTCTTCGCGCTCTCGCTGTTCGCGTCCACGCGCGACTACAGCGAGAAGCTCACCGGCTTCGTGCTCGCGCCGATGTCGGAGCTCATGGGGCGCATCGCGCGGAGCGTCCCGGTGCTCCTGCTCGCGATCCTCGCGACGCTCGCGGTCATCGTCCTCATCCGCTTCGTGGGGCTGTTCTTCGGGAGCGTCAGCCGGGGCGAGACGTCGCTCGGGTGGCTCCCCTCCGATCTCGCGGTCGTCACCGGGGTCATCGTCCGCTTCGGCATCCTCGTCGCCGCGCTGCTCCTCGCGGCGCCGCTCATCACCGGCACCGACGAGGGGGCGCTCACGCGGGTCGGCTTCGTGGTGCTCGCGGCGGCCGGGCTCGCCAGCACGCCGCTCGTCGCCTCGGCGGCCGTCGGCCTCTCGGTCATCTATGGGCGGCGCCTGCGCATCGGCGACATCGCCGACGTCGGGGGTCGGTCCGGGCGCGTCCGCGAGCTGACGCTGATCGAGGCGCGCCTCGAGGACGACGACGGGTGCGTCGTGCGCGTGCCGCACCTGCTCAGCCTGTTCCACCCGACGCGCATCCGCGGCCGGCCCCCGCTCGTGGCTATCGAGATCAGCGTCGACCCTGCCGCCGACCTCGAGCGGGTGCGGGAGCTCCTGCTCAGGACGGGCTCGGGCCTCGGCAGCCGCGCGCGCGCCGCGCTCGTCGCGATCGACGAGGGGGGCGCGCACTTCCGCGCCACGATGGCCTGCGACGGCGACGACGTGCGCAGCCGTTGGCTCACCGCCGTGGCGCAGGCGCTCGTCGCCGCCGGCATCCCGCTCGGGCGCGCGCCGGCGTCGTCGCCGACCGAGCGCGCGCGCCGCGGCGCGCCGGCGCCGGCGCCGGCGGATCGGGGCGCTGCCTCGTGAACGCCGTCTGGCTTCTGATGGGGCTGCTCGTGCTGTCGTACCTCGGCAGCTCGCTCGTCAGCGGCCGCGTGTTCCGGGGCATCGGCCTCCCCTCTGGCGCCGAGTACGTGGTGCTCGGCTTCGTGCTCGGGCCCTCGGCGCTCGGGCTGCTCGAGCCCTCCTCGCTCGCCGCCTTCGAGCCCGTCGCGGGGGTCGCGCTCGGCTGGCTCGCGCTTGTCGTCGGCCTCGACTTCGGGTTCGTCGGCAACCGCCGCGTCCGCCCCTCCCGCATGGCGCTCGGCGTGCTGATGAGCCTCGCGACCGGCTGCGCCGTGGCGGCCGCGGTCTGGCTTGCGGCGGAGCGCGGCGTGCCGTCGCTCGACCGGGGCGAGCGGGCGCTGCTCGCGGCGGGCGTGGGCGCCGTGTCCGCCGAGACGACGCGGCACGCCGTGCTCTGGGTCACGCAGCGCTACGGCGCGAGCGGCAAGCTCTCGGACCTCGTCGCCGACATCGCCGACTGCGACGACCTCGGCCCGCTGCTCATGATGGGCGGCGCCTTCGCGCTCGCCCCGCAGGCGACGGCCCACTGGCCGATCCCGTTCTGGGGCTGGACGATCGTGACGGCGCTCATCGGCGTGGTGCTCGGGCTCATCGCGGTCGTGCTCCTCGGCAGCGATTTCCGCCTGATCCAGAGCTGGGGCGTGCTGCTCGGCACCTCGCTGCTGACGATGGGCACGAGCGCCCGGGTCGGCCTGTCGCCGCTCCTCGCCACGTTCGCGATGGGCGTGACCATCGCCGCCGTGTCGAGGCACCGAGAGGAGATCGTCGCCATGGTCGCGCCGACCGAGCGGCCGGTGATCCTGCCGGCGCTGCTGCTCGCGGGCGCGCACGTGAGCCCGAAGGCGGCGCCGTTCCTGCCGTGGATCGTGGCGATCGCGCTCGTGGCGCGCGTGGCCGGCAAGCTCACGACCGGCCTCGTCCTCCGCGTCGCGTCGCCCGACGCGCGCGAGACATCGCCCTGGCTCGGCCTGGGGCTGCTCTCGTCCGGCGCGGTGGCCATGAGCGTCGGCCTCGCCTTCGCGCTGCGCTTCCCGGGCCCGGTCGGGCACACCGTCCTCTTCACCGCGGCCGCGGCGGCGGTGTTCGGCGAGCTCGTCGGGCCGCAGGCGCTGCGCGCCACACTCCGCAAGGCCGGCGAGCTCGCCGCGCCCGAGCGCGAGTCGATCTTCTTCGGCCGCGCGCTGGCCCGCGCCTCGCGCGACGCCACGCCGATCGCGGGCGACAGCCCGCCGTCGCCCGCGGCAGAGCGGGGAGAGGGATAAGGAGGCGCCACCATGACCGCCGCAGCACTCCCTGACGCCGGACCTGCCGCGCCCGCCGCGCCTGCTGAGCCCGCCGCGCCGCACGGCGCGCCCGCTGGCCGCCACCACGGGTCCGCGCCCAAGGGGCCGCTGAACCACCTCACGCACGCGGTCGCGCTGGTGATCCTGTTCGGCGTGCTCTACGCGACGACGCGCGCGGGCTCCCCCGACCACGGGCCCGCGGGCACCATCGCCTCGATCGGCTTCCTCCTGCTCGCGGGGACGCTCGCGAGCGAGCTCGTCGAGCCGCTCCGCCTGCCGCACCTCTCGGGCTACATCCTCGCGGGCATCATCGCCGGGCCGCACGTCCTCAAGCTCGTCGATCACCACGCCGTCGAGGAGATCTCGCGGGTCAACACGCTGGCGCTCGCGCTCATCGCGCTCGCCGGCGGCGCCGAGCTCCGGATCGACATCGTCAAGAAGAGCCTGAAGAGCCTCCTCTTGCACAACCTCGTCCAGACCGTGCTCGTCTTCGTGGTGATGACGGGCGTCTTCTACGCGGCGCGCTCGCTCGTCCCGTTCGCGGCCGACCTCTCGACCACCGCGGCGTTCGGCGTGGCCATCCTCTGGGGCGTCATCGCGGTCACACGCAGCCCCTCGGCCGTGCTGGGCATCCTCTCCCAGACGCGCGCGACCGGGCCCGTCGCGCTGAACACGCTCGCGTTCGTGATGACGTCGGACATCATCGTCATCGTCGTGACGGCGATCGCGCTCTCCACGGTGCGGCCGCTCATCGAGCCGGGCACGACGATGTCGATGCACGAGATCGAGCTCCTCGGCCGTGAGATCCTCGGGAGCATCTCGATCGGCACGACGCTCGGCCTCGCGCTCGCGGCCTACATGCGGCTCATCGGCCGCCAGCTCATCCTCGTGTTCGTGGCGCTCGGCTTCGGCGCCACCGAGGTGCTCCGCTACCTCCGCTTCGACGCGCTGCTCGTCTTCGTGGTCGCCGGCTTCGTCGTGACGAACCTCTCGAAGCAGGGCGAGAAGCTGGTGCACGCCGTCGAGGACGCCGCGAGCGTTGTGTTCGTGCTCTTCTTCGCGACCGCCGGCGCGCACCTCGATCTGCCGCTGCTCCGGATGATGTGGCCGGTCGCGCTGCTCTTCGGCGCGTCGCGCGCCTTCGTGACCTGGGTCGCGAGCCGTATCGGGAACCGCCTCGCCGACGACCCGCCGGTGCTGCGGAAGTATGCCTGGTGCGGCCTCGTCTCGCAGGCCGGCCTCACGCTCGGCATCAGCCTGACCATCGAGCGGGCGTTCCCGGCCCTCGGCGCCGGCTTCCGCGCGCTCGTGATCGGCTGCGTCGCGCTGAACGAGGTGTTCGGCCCGATCCTCTTCAAGTACGCGCTCGACCGCTCCGGCGAGACGGCGGTCGAGGCCTCGCGCGGCTCGCTGCCGAACATCGGCCACCACGGTTGATGCGCTGCCCGCGCGCGGCGCGAGCCGGCGCGGGCAGCCCATACGGCGGGTCTCGCCGCGGCTTCAGGCGGGCGAGCGTGGGCCGCTCAGGGGGTGAACCGGAGCGAGTAGCTCACCACGGTGGGGCCTCGCCGCGGCTTCAGGAAGTCGATCCGCTCGAAGACGCCGACCACGCACTTCGTGAACGCCTCGCCCTTGAGCGCGGTCCTGGGCTTGCGCACCTCGGCCTTGCCGCCGTCCTTCTCGATCCGCAGGTCGATCCCGAAGTCGCCGCCCTTGGTCGGGTCCTCCGCGAGCGCGAAGCAGCGGCGGAATTCGTCGAAGTGGGGCGCGACGGAGCGCTTGATCGGCTCCTTGGTGAAGTCGTCGTGCGGCCCGCCGCCGATGTGCATGCCGATGTTCGCGACCTTCACCTTCGGGAGCGGCACGGCGTCGGCCGGGGCCGCGGCGGGGGCCGCCGGGTCGGCCGCGGCGCTGGGGTCGGCCGCGGCGCTGGGATCGGCTGCGGCGCTGGCGGCGGGGGCGGAGGCCGCGGGGGCGGGGGTGGGGGCGCTCGCGGAGGCAGCCCCGGTCGCGGGCGGATCGGGCGGCGACGGCGTGGCGCTCGCTGGCGCGGTCGGGAGCGCCTCCGCTTGCGGCGCCGCGCGGCGCTCGGCCGGGGGCGTGGCGCCGGACGAGCAAGCTGCTGCTGCGAAGGCGAGGGGGGCAGAGAGCGCGAGGAAGAGCGGGGCGGGACGGCGCATGATGGCGCGCGAATCTACTGCGGCTCGCGCTGCTGCAGGAAGCGCGGACGGCGCGCTGAGCGGCGTCGCGGCGAGGGGGGCGGCGCGCCGTCCCGGAGCATGGCGCGGGCGGGTAGAGCCGTCGGTCGTGTGCCGGAGGGCTCCCGTCGCCGGCACGAAGGCTTCCGTCGCCGGCACGAAGGCTTCCGTCGCCGGCACGAAGGCTTCCGTCCCGCGCCGGAAGCTTCCGGCGCGGGGCGGGGCGCAAAATCTGTCGGAAATTCGTCGTCCGGCGATCGCCGGACGGCATCGGGAACAGCGCCGGCGCTCCTAAGTACGCGAAATGTCGTCCTCCGGAGCGCGCCGGAGGCCTTCGTTCCGGCGACGGAAGCTTCCGGAGCGCGCCGGAAGGTCACGGGCGGGCGCCGTAAGCCGCTGTTGGTGTGCCGGATTGCTCCAGATCGGTCGCGTCGGTCTCGTCGGTCGGCGCGGCGGGCTCGGCGGGGGCGCCGGGGGTCTTGCGCTGGGGCTCCCTCCTCCGGACTTCGCACGCCGGCCGCAGGTGACAGACGGCGCACCCCTCCCTGAGCGCGCAGAGCGCGCGATAGGGGAGGGGCGGACCGCGCGCAGGCGCGAAGCGCCGAGCACGGGCCGGGGGTGGGCATCCGCTCTCTCGGAGCCGTCCTCCACCCTTGCCGATCCGTCCTCCTCGACGACCGACACCGAGGGGGGGGAGCCGGACGACCCGTCGAACTACGCGCTTGGCGAGAGCGACATCCCGTGGATCGAGGTGCCAGACATCTCGGAGGTGGAGATGGCGCGAATCTACTGCGGCTCGCGCGGATCCAGGAAGCGCGGACGGCGCGACCGGCAGGGCAAGCGGGTCGGCGGACCGGGAGGCGCTGGTCACGATGGCCGCCTCCCGTTCACCGACGACTCCGGTGGGCGCGGCATGCCCGACCTGGCGGATCGGAGGGCGGTCAGTACGGCTTGTCGCCGATGATCGTGGCGCGTTCCATCCTGCGCACCGCAGGCCAGTAATCCTGGACCGCGTAGTGCTGGGTGCAGCGGTTGTCCCAGATCGCGACGCTGTTCTTCTTCCAGCGAAAGCGGACCTGATACTCGGGGATCGCCGCCTGGCCGATCAGGTAGCTCAAGAGGTGGCTCGCCCCGGGCGCGAAATCCTGGCCGACGCGTACGTTCTCCTTCGTGTGGAAGTTGACGAAATGCGTGGTGAAGGCGTTGACGAACAGGACCTTCTCGCCGGTCTCCGGATGGGTGCGCACGACAGGGTGCTCCGCGTCGGGGTAGCTGGCCCTGAGCGCGTGGCGCCTCTCCATCGACATCGTGCCGCCGAAGGTGGCCTCGAGGCTGTGCCTGGCGCGCAGCCCGGCGATCCGCTGCTTGATGTGCTCGGGCAGGCGGCTGTACGCCTCGACCATGTTGACCCAGAGGGTGTCGCCGCCGACCTCCGGCGTCTCGACGCAGCGCAGGACGCAGGCCATCGGCGGCGCCTCGCGCCAGGTCGCGTCACAGTGATACGAGTTCTCGTAGTGCTCCGGCGGGCTGTTCAGGTCCCTGTAGATGCGCACCAGCCCCGGATGATCGGGATCGCTGCCGGCGATGGGGTGGGCCTCGAGCTCGCCCCAGCGCCTTGCGAAGGCGACGTGATCGGCGCCCGTGATGTCCTGGTCGCGCAGGAACAGGACCCGGTGCTTCAACAAGAGCACCCTGATCTCGGCGAAGAGCGCGTCGTCGCGCGCGGCGTCGGCCAGGCTCAAGCCGCCGAGCTCGGCGCCGATGGTGCAGGTGAGCGGCTCGACCTGGATCGATCCCCGCGTCTCCGGGCGGGCGGCGGCCGATCTGGCGAATGCTGAGCTGGTCATTCTGGTCCTCCTGGTTGCCCTGGCGCCGGCAGGGAGATTTGCGGCCGGCCTCGCGCGCTCGCTAGACGACAAAGATCGATGAGCCCGTCGTCCGGCGCGATTCGAGGTCGCGGTGCGCCTGCGCCGCGTCCTCCAGCCTGTAGCGCTGGTTGATCTCGATCCGGATGCGCCCCGCGGCGACGTGGCCGAACAGCTCGCCCGCGAGCTCGGCCTTCTCCGCGGGATCCGCGATGTAGTCGGCGAGCGCCGGGCGCGTGACGAACACGGAACCCTTGACCGCGAGCTGCGCGACGTCGAGCGGCGGAACCGGGCCCGAGGCCGTGCCCATGCACACGAGCAGTCCGCGCCGCTTCACCGAGTCGAGCGAGCCGGCGAAGGTGTCCCTGCCGATGCTGTCGTAGACGACCGACACGCCGGCCCCGCCCGTCAGCTCGCGCACGCGCCTGGCCACGTCCTCGCGGCCGTGGATGATGTGGTCGCAGCCGTGGGCGCGAGCGAGCTCCGCCTTGGCCTCGGTCGACACCACGCCGATCACCGTGAGGCCGAGGAGCTTCGCCCACTGCGAGACGATCAGCCCCACGCCGCCGGCCGCCGCGTGCAGCAGGATGCTGTCGCCCGCCTTCAACGGCCAGGCGCGGCGCATCAGGTAGGCCGACGTGAGGCCCCGCATGGTCATCGCCGCGGCGGTCTCGCAGCTGATGCCCTCCGGCAGCCGGATGAGCGGCGCTGCGGGCAGGATCCGCTCGGTGCAGTACGCCCCGAGCGTGTCCAGGAACCCGGTGTACGTCACCCGGTCGCCTGGCGCGACGTTCGTGACGCCTTCACCGACCGCCTTCACCACGCCGGACGCCTCCACACCGATGCCGCTGGGAAGCGGCGCGGGATAGAGCCCGGTGCGAAAGTAGGTGTCGGCGAAGTTGAGGCCGACGGCGACGTGCCGGACCTGGACCTGGCCGGGACCCGGGCTGCCGAGGGTGACCTCTTCCCACCGCAGGACCTCCGGTCCGCCGGTCTGGTGAAACCGGACTGCGTGTTCCATGGAGCTCCCCCCGAGCTCGTACCGCCGCTAGGCCGCGGCGCGCCGCGGAACCCCGCGCTCGCCCGCCGTGCGATTGGGCGCGAGCCCGAGCCTCGCCAGCGTCTCGTCGGCGTTCCGGTAGGTCTCGCCGATCTTGTAGATGCGGCGAGCCTCCTTGCCGTCCGCCATGTCGCGCCCGAGCTCGCGCGCGATGCGGACGAGCTGCTCGATCTGCTGCACGGAGGTCATGCGTTGACCCTTGCGCCCCCACAGCGTGTCCTCGATGCCGCAGCGGACGTGCAGCCCCAGCGCGATCGCGATCGTGTTGATCGGAAGCACGTTGCGCATGAGCGTCTCCAGCGTCAGGCAGGCGCCGTCGGGCACGCGACGGATGAACTCCATCATGTTGTAGGGGTTCGGCCCGTCGAACCCGCCGCCGATGGCGACCCAGGTGACGTTGAGCGGCCCGGTGTAGACGCCGCGGCGGATCAGGCGCTCCACGGTCTCGAGCTGGGGGACGTTGGCGAGCTGGAAGTGGGCCTGGACGCCCGCTGCCGAGAGCCGCCTCAGGTGCTCCTCGACCCAGGCCGGGCCGGCCGGCACGGTCATCTCGCGGTAGGCCTCGTAGACTTCCGGCCGCGCGAACGAGCTGCCGGCGTAGTCGTCCTCGGTCATCAGCTCGACGACGTTCATCTGGGTGGTGTTGATCGCGATCGTGACCTGGTCGGGCTTCGGCGAGAGCTCGGCCAGCCTGTGGCGCGTGTCGTCGCTGAGCCACTTGGCCTCCGCCCCTTCGCGCTCCGGGGAGAAGGAGATCGAGCCGCCGATCTGCAAGATCATGTCGGGCACCGCGTCGCGCAGGCGCGCCAGCAGCTCGTTGAACCTGGACAGCCGCTTGGAGCCTTTCCCGTCCGCCTCGCGCGCGTGCACGTGCAGCACGGTGGCGCCCGCGTTGTAGCAATCCACGGCCTTCTGCACGTGTTCTTCCATCGTCACCGCGATGTCTTCCGGATAATCGGCCGGCTCCCATTCCGGTCCGTACGGCGCGACGGTGATGACGAGCCTCTCCTGATTCTCCGGGAACAAGGAGTCGTCCAGAAAGTTCATGGGATTCCTCTTCAGCACAGCCCTGAGCCGGCTCCTGCGGAGAGCCTGCGTGTCAGCGCATGGCAGCGCAGCCGCGCTCTCGTCCTTCGTCCCCGGCGGCTCCGAGCGCAAGGGGGGGCGGCGTGGGGCGCGTGCTGGAGGGAGGCTTCTTTCCGGCGCGCGAGGGGCCGCAGCCAAGGCCTCCGGATCGGTTGCGTCGGTCTCGTCCTGAGCGCGCGTCGCGCCTACGGTGCCGGCGCCGTCGCGTCCCGGCGCTTCCGGACGGCATCGTTGTGCTCGTCCAGGCTCTCGCTGAACCGGTGGCGGCCCCCGCCTGCCGCCACGAAGTAGAGGTACTTCGTCGCCGCGGGCGCGAGCACGGCCGCGATCGACGGCGCCCCCGGGTTCGCGATCGGCCCCGGCGGCAGCCCGGGGTGCGCGTAGGTGCTGTAGCGGTTCCTCGGATCCCGCACCACGGCGGGCGTCGGCTTGCCGCCCCCCTCGGCGCACGACGGCGCCTCCTCGGGCCAGGCGACGCAGCCGTAGAGCGCCGTCGCGTCGGACTGCAGCCTCCGCGAGCGGAACGTAGGATCGAGGAGCCGGTTCAGGAACACGCTCGCGATGAGCGGCCGCTCCTCCTCGACGACCGCCTCCTTCTCGACGATGGAGGCGAGCGTGAGCACCTCGCGGCGCCCCCACCCGAGCGTCGCCTGGAGCGCGGCGAGCCCGTCGTTGCCCTGCGCCGCGAGGGCGCTCCAGCGCCTGTCGGCCTCGGCGACGAGGCGCTTCGCTACATCGCGCGCGTCGGAGTCCAGCGGGAAATCGTACGTCGCCGGGAAGAGGTACCCCTCCGCGCTCTCCGCCCCCACGGCGCCGCCGCGCTCGATGCCGAGCGCGTCGAGGAAGGCGCCGTCGGCGGTCGCGGCGAGGAACGTCTTCCTGCCGGCGATGCGCAGCTTCTCCAGCCGGGTCGCGATGTCGAAGCGGCTGAAGCCCTCGGGGATCGTGATCCGCGCGGTCGGCCGCCCCTCCGCGCGCGTGAGCAGCTGCCGCAGCTCCCGCGGCGTCGCGCCCTCGAAGAGCAGGTGCGGGCCCGGCACGAACGCCTCGGTGCCGCCCGTCGCGCGCAGGTAGAGCGCCATGGCGCGCTCGCTCTCCACGAGCCCCTCGGCCGCGAGCAGCGCCGCCGCGTCCTGCGTGTCGAGCCCGTCCGGCCAGTTGATCTCCACGACGCGCCCGCGGTCCGGGGTCCTCGTGCGCCCGTAGCCGACCACCAGCGCGACGAGCGCCGCGGTCGCCGCCGCGAGCGCGCCCGCGATCCCGAGGAGGAGCGCCCGCCCACGCTTCAGGCGGGCCTGGGCCGGGCGCCGCGACGTCGGCGCGCGCTGCCCGGCGCCGCGCGCGCGCCGCGCCGGGGTGGTCTTCCGGGTCGACGAGGGGGGCTCGCGCGGGGGCGATCCCTGCGCGCCGTCGCCACCCGTCCGGCGGTTCCCCGGCCGGCTCGCCCTCGGTCGAACGCCCACCGCCCGGAGTCAAAACCCGAAAGCCCGACCCGTGTCAACGCCCCACGCTCGCCGCGCGCCGCGGTCCAGGGGGGGCCGCGCGCGGCCGCGGTCCAGGGGCCGCGCTGCCCACCGCCGCGCCGCGGCCCGCGGCCGCGCTCGTCAGCGGGCCATATCGAAGGCGTCCACCTCGTTGCGGCGGACCGCGGCCTTGCCCTCGCGGGACTGCGCCGGGGCCGGCCGCGCCGGGGCCTGCGCGAAGTTGCCCGGCTTCGGGGCGGCGGCGGACGTCGGCGGCGTCGCGAACGCCGGCGGCGCGGAGAACTCCGAGTCGGCCCGCTCCAGCGCGGCGAGCTGGCTCTCGAAGTCGAACGCCACGTCCTTCGCGCGGCTCGCTGGGGCGGCGCGCTTCGCCTTGTCGGCGGCGCTCCGCAGCGACCGCTGCTGCGCGTCGAGCTTGCTGCGCGCCTCGTCGAGGCGCCCCTGCTCGAACAGGAAGTTCGCCTGCTTCAGCGTCGCCGCCGTCTCGCTGCGCTGCACGCGGCCCGCGACGAGCGCGTCGAGCTCGCTCGCGTCGGCGTCCCGGTCCGCGAGCGCGACGCCGAGCTTGCCCTGGCAGCGGGCGTCGGTCCCCGCGACGAGATCGCGGTACGCGAGGCCGACGTCGGCTATCGGGGAAGCGCCGGCCCGGTCGCCGCCGAGGCCGTCGAGCCGCACCTTGAGCAGCACCGTCTTCACCTCCCCCGGCCCGAAAGCGCCGAGCGGCACGACAACCTGGCCGCCGGCCCGCCGGAACGCGCGATCGAAGACCCGATCGAGCTCCACGCCCGGCGCGAGGTCGATCGCGAGCTCCGCTCCGCTCGCCACGGACGCGGTGAGCTGCTCCGCCTCCGCCTCGAAGATGCGCGCGAGCGCGGCGTCGTTCTCGACGAAGTAGTGCCGGCCGTTCGAGTCGAGCGCGATCGCCGACAGGATCTTCTCGTTGTAGTCGACGTCGACCCCGATGGTCGTGATGCTCACCCCGCGATCGCGCGCTCGCTGCGCCATCGCGCGGAAGCCCGGGATGTCGCGGACCCCGTGGTTGGCGTCGCCGTCGCTGAGGACGAGCATCCGGCTCACCCCGCGCCCCGCTTGGCCGAGCTGCACGAGGCCCTCCTCGATGCCGCAGGAGATGCAGGTGTCGCCGCCGAGCGAGATGCCGCGGATGCCCTCGAGGATGAGGCCGCGCGTGTGGGGCGCGACGGTCGTGGGCGGCACGACCACGCTCGTCCTCGTGTCGAAGGTGACCACCGACACGACGTCGCCGTCGTTGAGCCGGCTCACCGCGGTCGTCGCTGCCTGGACGGCGTTGGCGAGGCGGGGGCCCTTCATCGAGCCGGAGCGATCGATGACCAGCGAGAGGTTCGCCTGCGCCTGCGCCCTGGCGGGCGCCCCGTCGCCGCGGACCTCGAACATCAGGAACGTCTCGCGCGCCGCGCGCGTGAGGCGGGCGTGACCGACGCGCCCCTCCAGCATCAGCCTGGATCCGGTCGTGAAGCGGCTCGGGTCGACCGCCGCGACGGCGCCGCCCGCCACCTCCGGGACGACGAGGGGCGGCTCGGCGATCACCTCGCTGACCGGCTCCGCGGAGCCCCGGCCCCCGGACGGCGTCAGCGAGTACACGGAGATGCTCGTGAGCATCATGCCGAGGGCGGAGAACAGGGCGACATGGGTCGGCTTCATGGCTCCTCCAGAGAACGGCCTGGGCCCCTCGATCTTACGCGCCTCACGACGAGCTCACGGCGCGGGGCCCGCGGCCGTGGTCCCTTGTACGTCGTCGGGCCTGGATCGATCTGACGGCTCCGCGATCGGCCGCACGCCGGCGGCGCGGAGGGCGCTCCAGGGCGGGATGCTCCCGATCAGGACGAGCACGGCGTCGCAGGGGTGCGCCTGCATGCCCGACGGCGAGGCGAGGGTCGCCACGAGCGCGCCGCGCGGCTCTGCGGCGAGCGCGGTCACGTCGGTCTCGAACCGAAGCGAGAGGCGAGACGCGGCTGCAAGCCTGCGTAGTTCCTCGATATTTCGCGTCTTGCCGCGGCGGAACCCGCTGCCCCGGTAGACGACGGTGACCGCGGTGGCCGGCTGGCGGGCCAGCGCGATGGCCGCCTCCATGGCGACGTCGCCGAGCCCGACGATCAGCACCCGGCTGCCGGCGAGGCTCCTGGCGTCGGCGAGGTGGTAGTATACCCGGCCCTCCACCTCCGCGGACAGCTCGAACGGAAGCCGGCGCGGCGAGCCGCGCTGGCCGAGGGCGAGCAGCACGCGCCGCGCCCTTCGCTCGGCGCGCGGCCCGCCCTCGCGCGGCTCGGTGACGACGACGAAGCCGGCCGCGGCCTCCGCGGCGGCGCCCGTGCCGGCCGGTGCCTGCCTGGCGGCGCCCGCGGCGCGCGCGCCCGTGTCGCCTGCGCGCGCGCCCGTGTCGCCTGCGCGCGCGCCCGTGCCGCTCGCGCGCGCGACCGACACCATCCGGGTATCCTGCAGGATGGGGAGCCGCTCCTTGCGCACGATGCGCAGCCAGTGGGAGAGCAGCTCCTCCTTGGTCGACTCCTTCAGCCACAGCTTCCCGGTCACGGGCAGGTCGAGCGGCTGATCGAAGACCAGCTTGCCGCGCGGGAAGCTCTGGATGCTCTGCGCCACGCTGCCCTGCTCGATCACCTCGAACGAGAGGCCGAGCTCCTTGGCGCGGAGCGCGGCGCTGATCCCTGCGGGGCCTGCGCCCACGATGATCAGATCGAGCTGCTCGCCGCCCGCGCCGGCCTGCCGCAGCTCCTCCGCGATGCGCGTCGCCGCGTGCGCGCCCTGGTGGATCGCGTTCTTGATGAGCGGGAGCCCGGTGACGTCGCCGGCGAGGTACAGGCCCGGCACGTCGAGGCTCCCGAGGTCGTCGCCGAGGCGCGGCCGATCGGCGATGGGCGCGCCGCCCTCGATGGTGAGCGACCCGTTGGGGCAGCGCTGCTCGCACAGCGTGAGGCCGCAGCACGCCTCGGGGCGGGCCACGACGGCGACGTATCGCTCGACGGCGAGCACGTCGTACGGGCACGCGTCGACGCACGCGTAGCAGCCGAGGCAGGTGGTCGTGTCGATCCGGGGCAGGCGCACGCGCGCCGCGGGGCGCAGCATCGCCTCGGCCGGTTCCACATCGCGCGCCGCTCGCCGCGCGCGCCGCTCGCGCAGCGCGTGGCCGCCGCGGGCGACAGCGAACGCCGCCGCGGCGGCGGCGAGGCCCGCGCCCAGCCAGAGCAGCGCGCGCGCGGCGTGCGCGATCCCGCCCGCGGCGCCGGCCGCGCCCGTCACGACCGGCAACGCCGCGGCGGCGTCGCGCGCCGCGTCCCACGCGAGGGCGCGGTCCTCTGTGTGCTGGCCGCTGCAGACTCCGCTCGCGCCGCCGAGGCCCGCCGCGGCGGCCTCGGGGAGGGCAGGGCGGTGCTCGTCGAAGCACGTCACCGGGCGGGCGTCACCGAGCGGCGCCTGCGCCGCGACGAGGCAGCGCGCGATCGGATCGCGCGGCGCGGCGAGGTCGTGGCACAGCCTGCAGCTCCCGGCGGCGACGATCGCGACGGTGGCGGGCCGGCTCGGGCGGAAGGCCGTCCTCGGGAGCTCCACCTCGGCGCCCGGCGCGAACCGCACCGGCGGCCCCGCGGGGTCGAAGACGACGCCCTGGTCGGCGCGGTGGATGGGGTGGCACGTGGCGCAGCGCAGCGCGCCGCTCGCGAGCAGCTCCCCGTGGCTCCTGCGGGTCGAGCCGTGGCTCCCGTGGCACCCCGTGCAGGCCTGGTCCACCGAGCGCGCGGCCGGCCGACCCTCCCGTCCCGCGGCGGCCTCCTGCCCCGCGGCGGGCGCCTGCTCCGTGTGGCACGACGCGCACGCGAGCCCCGCGCGCGCGTGCGGCAGCGAGAGCGGCCCCGGCGCCGCGTGTCCTCCTGGCGGCGGGAACAGCAGCGCTGCGGCGCCGGTCGCGACGGCGCCCGCCAGCGTGGCCGGCAGCAGGCCCCGGAAGCGGGTGACGTCGGACGTCGACTCGGCGCGGCGCGCGGCGCGCCCCCGCACGATCTCCCGCGGCTGGGCCGCGCGCTGGCGCGGGTCGGACAGGTCGGCGCGGTAGAGCGTCCTCGAGGCGTCGGGAGCCGCTCTCGACATCTCCGCGGCGCCGCCGGGCGGCGCGCGTGTCGGGCCGCTCCCGCCTGCGGGGCTAGAGGACCGTGACATTCAGTCGATAGAAGAAGGTCGCGTTCGGGACGAGGTCCGCGGCCCGGACCCTCACGTGGTAGGTGCCCGCGGCGAGGTCGGTCGCCGAGGCGTAGGAGCAATAACCGACCCCCTCGTCGTCGTCGGAGGCGAGCACGGTGGCCCCGTCGTCTCCCAGGATCTCGATGTAGCTGTCGAGCAGCCCGTTCATGCACGCGTCGGTGCCGTTGTCGGCCACGTTCACGTGGAGCGTCGAGCTCGGCCCTGGCACCTGCACGGCGATCACGTCGACGTCGCCCGCGGGGGCGATCTCCGCGAGCCACGGCGACGCATACGCGTCGGCCTGCGCGGGGGTGCTGTTGGGCTCCGTCTCGTCGAGCTCGAACCGGCAGGTCGGGCTGCACCCGTCGAGGGCATCCGTGTTGCCGTCATCGCACTGCTCGCCTTCGGTGAGGTTGCCGTCCCCGCACGCCTCCTGGACGAGCGTCACGTCGAGGCGGTACGGGAACGTCGTGCGCGCGGCGCTGCCCGCCGCCGTGACGCGCACGTAGTAGTCGCCCGCCGCGAGCGACGGCGCCACCGCGCGGGCGCACAGGCCCGTCTCCCCGCGGTCGCGCCGGACGATGGTCGCGCCGCTGTCGTCCAGGATCTCGATGACGCTGTCGAGACGGTTGTTGAGGCAGTCGTCGCTCGTGACGTCGGTGGTCTCCGCGATGAGGACCGTCGGGCCGCTGGGCACGGTGACGCGCACGAGATCCTGGTCGGCCCGGGGATCGATGGAGGCGAAGAACGGCGCGGCGTGGGTGTTGGCCGTGGCCAGGGTGTCGTTGGGCTCGACCTCCGTCGCCTCGAGCCGGCATTCCTCGTCGCAGCCGTCGTCCATCTCGTCGACGGGGTTGTCGCACTCCTCCGTCGAGTCCTGGATGGAGTCCCCGCAGACGACCTGGCGGCTCGTCACGCTGAGGGTGAACGCCCCGGTCTGGCCCTCGTCCGTTCCGGTGACGACGATGTGGAAAGCGTCGCCCTCGCGGACAGGCACGGTGAGCCGGTTGTCGATCCCGGTGCCGGCGCTCACGCTGCCGCAGGCGGTCGTCGTTGCCGCGTCGGCGCAGGCGCTGCGCAGCGCGGCCATCAGCCTGGCGTCCGTCTGCGGGGTGAGCACGACGTCGAGCAACCCCGTCGAGGCCGCGGTGAACGTGTAGGCGACGCCCGGGCTGCTCGTCATGCAGCCGCTGTCGATGACCGCGTGGCCGCTCGTCTCGCCGGTCGCGATCGCCGGATCCGCGAGCGCCACCGGCTCCGCGCACATGTCGGCGCAGGCTTCCTCGCACTCCGGATCGCCGCAATCGGCGCTGCCGTCGAGGTCGTTGTCCCGGCCGTCCTGGCACGCCTCGGCGCTCGAGCAGCTCGACGCATCGACGGTGCAGTCGGGGCTGCACCGGAGCTCGCCGCCCTCGAACCCGAGGCTCTGGCAGCTCGCGCTCTTGAGGTCGGCTCCGTCGCACGCCTCCTCCGCGTCGGCGACGCCGTCCCCGCAGGCGCCCGGGGGGGCGCCCCCGCCTCCACCTTCGCCGCCTCCGCCGCCTCCCCCGGCGCTGCCTGCCCCGGTGCCGCCCGTGGGCGACGGGGGCCTCGGCCGCGGCGTGTCGTCGTCCCCGCCGCACGCCGCCGCCATCCCCGCCGCGGCGCAGAGCAGCGCGGCCGCCGTGATGCTGCGCTTCACTCGGTATCCGGACATGAATAGGTGATCTCCCAGTCCTGCACTTGAACCCCCCCGCCGCCAGTGCTCGTGGGATTGAGCCTCATCTGGAGCTCGAGGTATTCCTGCTGCGCCTCCGGCAGCTCTCCGAGCACATCGAACAGATCGACCGTGCACGCCGGCGTCGACGTCTCGTCGCACACCTGGGTGTCCGTCGGCGTGGCGTGGGCGGTCGCGGCGAGCGTCACCGTCGCTGCGCCGAGGTCCGCGGTGGCGTCCGCCGCCCGCACGAAGAACTCCACGCTCGAGTCGCCCGGGGTCACCGTCCTGTACCTGAGGTATCCCCACTGGGTCTTGGTCCCCGGCGGGCAGACGCCCTGGTACCGCTCCCAGGCCGTGGTGATGGGCGTGAGGCTCGTCGTCACGCACGGCACGATGGCCCGGACCTTCCCGCCCGGGTTCTCGCGGATCGCGGAGCAGGTGGTGGGGCAGAGCTTCACGCTCGTGTTCGTCGCGTCGGCGAAGTACCAGCCGCCGCCGGCGCAGTTGCCCGCCCCGCTCCGGGGCGTGAGCGGGGTCTCGGCGCCGGTGCTGCTCACGTGAACGACGGACACTGACGCGGGGTCCGCGGCGCCCGCGACAGGCACCGTGACGTCGCACGGCAGCGCCTCTCCGCGGATCGAGACGAGCGCGTTGAGGAGGCCGCCCTGGAGCGTCGCGCCGGCGAGGAGGTTGTACGCCTGTCCGCCGCCCTGGGCCGCGATGAGATTGATGATCTCCTCGTTCGAGTTGCCGAATCCCACGGCGTGCACGCGGACGCCGTGGTCCTGGAAGGCGCGGCGCGCCAGCTCCCCGATGTGGTTGGGGACGGTGTCGCAGTGCGACGGGATGCCGTCGGTGACGAGCACGACCGCGACCTCCTCCTCGGGATGGGTGTCCTTGTAGTTGATCGCCCAGGTCGTGGCGCCGTCGAGCGCCGGGTACATCGGCGTATCGCCGCTGGGGACCGGGAAGCTGGCGAACGCCTGCATGAGCTTGATCTCTTGCTGATCCCCCATCGCCGCAGACTCCTCCATCAGCCGGTTGGCCGCCATGCCATCGAACGGGACGAGCGGCAGAGCGCAGCCGCCGCCGCCGGCGCCCGGGCACGCAGGGTTGTCGTTGCACGGGCCGGGGTTGTCGTGCGGCCAGAACCTGAAGGCGATGCCGAGCCCGGCCGACGCGGGATCCTGAAAGAACGCCTTGAGCGCGTTCGTCGCCGGTGTCCAGCGCTGCGGGCTCACGTTCGCTCCCGTCGACGACTGGCGCATCGAGGTGGATCGATCGAGCGCGATGAACATGGTGACCGGCCTGACCAGCGACACGCTGGCCGTGGCGATGCAGCCCGGAGACTCGCACATGGCCGATTGATAGATGCTCCCGTTGTTGGCGCACTGGCACTCGGCGACCGCGCCGCCGGGATTGACGATGAGCTCCATCCCGTCGGTGACGCCGGTGCAGCCGGCCACGCTGATACACTCGCCCGGGGCGATCGGCTGCGCCGTCGTGCAGGCGACGGTGCCGCCGGTCGGGCTGCACGAGTTCAAGACGCGGCTCGGGGCCGAGGAGGGGAGCTGGCCCGCGCCGGCGGGATAGCGGTGGATCTCGATACCCGCGGGGGCCGGCGTGTTGCCGCGGTTGCAGACCGGGATCGTCCCGCCGCAGGGCACGCCGAGCGTCAGATCCACACCGGGGCACTCAGGGTTCGTCTCGTTCGGCAGGTAGGCCCTGCAGAGGCCCTGTTGCGGGCAGGTCTCGCCGCAGACGCTCTCCACGAGGCTGACGCACTGGTCGGTCCACTGACCCGTGCAGCAGCTCGGCATGCTCGTGCAGACCTGGCCGACGCACGGGTCGCAATACATCGGGTCCAGCGGCGGCCCGATGTAACACTTGTCGTGCGCGCACCCAGCGGGCGCGGCCTCGCAGGAGGCGTCGCACAGCGACTCGGCCAGGTCGACGCACGAGGCATCCCAGATCGGGGTCGACGCGCTGCACGTCTTGCCACCGCACTGGGTCGCGACGAGGGCGACGCACGCCGGGCCCCAGGTCCCCGTGCAGGTGCCGTCCAAGTCGCGGGCGGTTCCCGTGGGACACGTGCTGGTGGGCGGGAGGCATTTGCCGGGGAAGACGCAGGTGCTGCCCGTTCCGATGAGGGTCTCGCACTGCGCCGTCGTCGTGCAGGTGATCTCGCAGCAGCGGGGGTTGGCGGCGCAGATGTTCGCGATGCACGCGTCCCCGCAGGTCGGGGTCATGTTGGTCGCCGGGCCCGGGAACTGCTGACAGGCGTCATGCCCGCAGTCCGCCGGTATCGTCGTTTGCCTGCAGCAGTTCGGGTTCGCGTCGCAGACCTTCGTGACGCAGCCGCTGCAGGTCGACAGCAGCGAGATGCCGGTCGCGCAGATGTTGTGATCGCACGCGCCCCGCGCCGGGTTGTCGCAGTGCTGGTCGAACTGGCAGTCTTCGGCGGTCGTGCACGGCTGGTGCGTGCCTTGCCGCGCGACGGACTCGGGCAGCTCGTTGATGTCCCCGACCGACCACGAGTACGTCGTGCCGGCTCCCGAGAGATCGATGGGGCCGCCGTCTGGCACCTCCTCGAACGACTGGCACGTCGGGTCGCACGGGTTGGTCGCGCAAAGGCCCCCGTCGGAAGCCTCGGAGTTGGCGAGCGGCCGATACCCGCTCTCGCCGCTCCCCCGCGGCGCCGCCCCGAACGGAGACCGCCGCATCGTCATCGACCCTTCGCAGCTGCCGTAACGTCCGTCCTCGCAGCGCCGGACCCCGTCCAGGCATGTCAGCACGCCTTCGTGCTCACCGACGGTGATGTGACACTCCAGCTCTTCGCCGTCGACGCACGGGTCGCCCGCGCCTGTGCCCGTGCTCGTCCCGCCGTCGGGCCCGCCCGTCCCGCTCTGCGGCCCCGGGGCGTCGCTGTTCTCTCCGCTGCACGCGCCGGCGATCACCGCCGACGCCGTGAGCAGCGTGACGAGCAACAGCGCTCTCGGCGCCCACGCCTCGGCGGAGCCTGATCGGGAGAGCGCTCCCATCCACTTGGTCAAGGGACCAGCCATCGGCTTCTCTACCTTCCACTGGGGTGCTGACGAGAAAATTGTACCCGGGCGAAGAAGGCAAAGTCCAGGCCTCTCGCCGGTGCGCTGGCTGCTGCGCGAAACGCGGTCGCAGCGCACGTGCGCGGTTCCCCCACGCGGGCGGCGAGGCGCGCGACGCACAAAGAAATGCCGTGCCTCGCAACGATTTCATAGCGAGTCCGGCGCGCCGCAGGTGTTCCTTCGTGCGCCGCGGCTGCGGCCGTGTGGGGCGGCGTGCGCCCGCTCATCGGGGTACGCTGACCGCCGTGATCGCATGAAGCGCGAGCAGGGCGGCGGCGACGCCGAAGGTGATGATGTGCGCCGGCAGTCCGGCGCGGAGCGCGGTGAGGAGCGCGCGCTGCGCCGGGAGCGCGCGCAGCTCCACGGCGAGGCGGATGAGCTCGGCCAGGCCGGCGAGGCGCTCCGCGCCGCGCCCTTCGAGCACGACGTCGATGCGGGCGCGCAGCGCGCGCTCCTCGTCGCGCAGGCCGCGCCCCGAGGCGAGGAGCGCGAGCGGGCCGAGGGGGCTCTGCACGTACGGCACGAGGATCTTCTCGACGATCTTCTTGACCAGATCGCTGCGCCCGCTCACCCCGCGGTAGAAGCGGTCGAGGAGCTCCCGGCGGGCGGCGGCGAAATCCTCGGGCAGCGCTGCGGTGCGCTCGATCCGGGCGAGGCGCCGCGGCGCCAGCCGGTAGGCGACCGCCGTGAACGCGCCGGCCGCCGCGGTGGCCCAGAAGGCGAGGTGCAGCGCCGCGCCGAGGGGCGGACGGCCGGACCGGGGCCACGGCGCGTGCGCGAGCGCGAGGCCGGCCGTGACCAGGCCGATCGCGAGGTGCCCGACCAGGTGCGGGCGCAGCCGGCTCATCACGGGCGCGCCGTTGTCGCGCTCCTCCGGCGCGGTGTCGCCGCGGTCCCTGGCCGCCACGCCGTCGCCGCGCTCCCTGGCCGCGCCGTCGCCGCGCTCCCTGGCCGCGCCGTCGCC
Organism: Sorangium sp. So ce1128; assembly: GCA_051717205.1. Lineage (GTDB taxonomy): Bacteria > Myxococcota_A > Polyangia > Polyangiales > Polyangiaceae > Sorangium. The sequence goes on along the minus strand of CP181432.1, from coordinate 8,337,171 downwards.
GCGCTCCCTGGCCGCGCCGTCGCCGCGCTCCCTGGCCGCGCCGTCGCCACGCTCCCTCGCCGCGCCGCCGCGCCGCCTGGGCCCCATCCATGCCCATCGTCCGGCGCGCTTCGGAACCGCGTAAAGCAGGAGCAGCGCGACGCCCACCGCGGCGGCGACGCCGGCCGACCAGGCAGCGCCCTCGCCGGGCCGCGCGTCGCCGCGCGCGTGCGCCGCGATCCCCGCCGCGCCGAGCCCCGCCGCCGCGATCGCGCTCCCGGCGAGCAGCGCCGCGTCGCTCCGCGGCGCGCCGGCGCGCTCCTGCTCGCGCCGCGCACCGCCGAGCAGGTCGCGCACGTCGGCGATGTCCTCCGCCGGGTTGACGCGGAAGATCGAGCCCGTGGGGCACGCCTTCACGCACGCTGGGCCGTCGTGATCGCGGCAGAGATCGCACTTTACGGCGAGGTCCGGGAAGTCCGCGCCTCCCGGGCGCGGCGCGTCCGGGGGCCGCGGCGCCATGGCGATGTTCTCCCAGGGGCACGCCTTGGCGCAGGCGCCGCAGCCCGTGCAGAGCGCGTCCCGGATGAACACCTCGCCTCCGGTGTCCTTGCCGATGGCGCCGGTGGGACACTCGATCATGCACGCCGGGCTCTCGCAGTGCTGGCAGGAGTTCGGCAGGAGGAGGCTCCGCGGCGCGTCATGCCGCGCGGCCTGCGCCGCGTCGTCGTCCACGCGCGCGAGCACCTTGTCCCCGCGGCGCGCGATCCGCGAGACCCCGTGCACATCGGCGCACGACCACGCGCAGTGGCCGCAACGCGCGCACGTCTCGAGATCGATGACCAGGAGCGACCGCGCGACCTGAAGGCGATAGAGGTCCCTGAAGACGTGCGCTGTGTGATTGCGCGCGTGGCCGGCGACGATCGCCTCCTGTGCGGCGCTCTGCTCGCCGGTGATGCGCCGGAGTCGGGGGATGAGATCAGGGTGCTTTCGCGCGAGGGCGGCGAACGTCTTCGCGGGCACGGACAGGAGCGTCGCGGCGCCGCTCGCCACCGCGCTCGCCGCCCGACTCCGGCCCTCACCGAGCTCGACGTCTCCGAAGAAATCACCCCGGGTGAGGTACGCGCGCACATGAATCCGATCTCCTTCCTCGGTCTGGATCTGCACCATCCCCTCGGCGATGAGCCACAGCTCCGCCGCCGGATCGCCGGCGCGATAGACGGCCTGACCGCGCTCAAAGCGCCGATGACTCACTGCGTCGAGGAGGATCTCGACGTCATCCGGGTCGAGATCGCGCGTGAAGGCGAGGGTGCCGAGGAGGTCGCGCGTCGCGCTCCTCCGCAGCGCGCGCTCGAGCTTCTCGGCGATCTCGGCCTTTCCGGAGCGCCCGGCGGCGCGGCGGAACAGGTGGACGGGGATCTCGGCGAGGACGCTCTCGGCGAGCGCGACTGCGGTGGTCCTGCGCGACATTCCCACGACTGCCTCCTCGCCGAGGACATCCCCCACAGCGGCGGTGCGCACCTCGGTTTCGCGATCATCTCCGCGGCGCGTCGCCCGCAGGGCGACGCGGCCGGACGCCACGACGAAGAAGGCGTCGCCGGCGTCGCCGGCGCGATAGGCGACCTCGTCCGGCGAAAGCGCGCGGAGCCTCCCCGCCTCGGCGATCTCTCGCCGGGCCCGCTCGTCGAGCCCTCGCAGCATGGGCGCGTCGAACACCCCCGGCGGCCACGCGCGGGCGCGATCCGGCGCCGCGTTGCCCGCGTCGTCGCGCGTGTGGTCGGATGAGGGCATCAGCGCAGCTCCCGGCTGCGGAGCGCGTGCGACCGCGCGGGCAGGCCTCCCCCCGCCGCCCCGTCGAGGCGCGAGCCGCCGCGCGGCGGGGAGAGGTCAGCAGGAGCGGCAGGGGGAAGCGGGGTCATCGCGCGGGACACCATCGCTTCATACCATCGCGCATCAGATATCTTAAGGGACGACATGGTCTTACTTCATGTTCGGCGCTGAAGAAGCGTAAAAAAAGGATGAACGTCCCGAAAAAGCCTTGACACCCAAGCCGATTATAGGGAATATCCATCCTGCTAGACTCGGCATCTTCGGCGCCAGGGTTCGTTTGATGGTTCGGCATGAAATGACTAGCATCTGTTCCAGAGTGCACATGCAATGTCATTCCAAATCAACGAGGTAGATGTATGAGTAGGCGCACGACGAGTTTGGCTGTTGCATCCCTGGCTGCCGCGTCCCTGATCACGCTCGGTTCGGCGTCCGCGAGCGCCAAGGACCACGCGGATTGGGCCCTCGAGTTCCTCGACATGACGATCCCGGACAATAACACGTGGGGCAACGATCCCGCGTGTTACATCAACTGGGAGAGGGCGCCGGAGGCGGCGGAGGACGGCTCCTTCGTGCCCGGGGAAGGCATGCCGGCCTGGAGCGCCATGACCAAGGGCGCGTGTTTCTTCACGCTGACGCTCCAGAAGTCGATGGGGTACACCCAGGACGACATCAAGCGGCTGTGGCGCAAGAACAGCCCCACGTCGGATCAGTACTTCGATGTCATCAACGCGAGTCCCGCGCTCGGCGCGTCCCCTCCCGGGATCGAGACGTACTTCCGCCGCGTCACCAGGGCGATCGACGTCCAGAAGGGCGATGTCCTCGTCATCGGCGCGACGGCCACGTACGCCGGTCACACGGTCGTCATCACCGGCGCGCCGAGGGAGATCTCGCCGCAGATCAACCCGCGTTACTCGGGGACGAAGCAGTACGCGGTGCCGATCGCGGACTCGACGGAGACGGCGCACGGGTGCAACGAGTCGTACCCGGACAGCCGGTGGAGCGGGCCGTGCACCGGCGGCTACATGACCTCCGGCGCCGGGACGGGCTACATGCGGGTGTACACCGACTCGCTCACGGGCATCCTGCTCGGCTACACGTGGAGCGTCACCTCCTCGGCGACGAGCTACTACTCCCCGTCGACGCGGCCGTACCGCATCGGCAGGCTGTTCAAGCTGCCCGCTCCGCTCCCGACGGATCCGCCCCCGCCCCCTCCCTGATCGCAGGGAACGCTCTTCTCGATCACGGTGAGCTGAGCTCTTCAGCTCCCGACCAGCGAAGCCCTTATCCCGCGGGCCGGCGTAGGGGCTCGCCCCTTTTTGTCCGCCGGCGCGTCGAGCGGCCTGTCTACCCAAGTGCTCCATCGCGGATCTCGACTCAGCGGATCTCGGCTTCAGCTCGCGCGAGCTCGACGATCTCGAGCCGCTCGAGCATCGACTCGGTGACAAGCGGGCCGCTCGGCCTGAGGCCGCGCCGCGCCTGCTCCCGCTCGTAGGCCGCGAAGGCGCGGATCAGGAACGGGGGAAACGCCCGGAAGAGCAGCCTCGCCTCGGCCCGGAGCGGGCCGCGTCGATCGCCGGCCGCGAGCTCGTACGTGTACCGGATCGGCACGCCGGGCGGCACGGAGCGCGTGTCGATGATCGCGTCCGGCCCCCTGACGACTCCGCGGCTCGCGTCCAGCGCGCCGACAGGGAAATAGGTCTCCAGAAAGGCGTTCTGCCCCGTGAGGTTCGAGCCGCATGCCCCGGTGTCTGCGTCGTAGTCGCCGTCCGCGAACCGATCGGCGTGGTGCAGCCCCTGGCCGGGCCCGGGCTGGCAGGTGCCTTCCGCGTCCACCACGCCGATGCAGCGGACACAGCGTAAAAATCCGTTCTGGAAGTTGATGAGCCCTCGCCCCCGGAACGACGTGCCGCCGAGCCGTGGCGGTGGATTCCAGAGAGGTACATCCGGCCCGTCGCGCACGTCCGCGCCGAATAACCCCCCTGATGCGCCCGCCGCCCTGAAGGGGTGATTGGCGTCCGGGTTGGTGTTCACCCGGACGAACACCTTGTCTTTGAGGTCCTCCTCGGCGCGGTCGACGCGGCCAACCTCGTAGATCACCCGCCCATCTCCGTCCCTCACCACGAGGTGGACCCAGAACTCGCGCTCCTGGCTGAAGCCGGCCGGCACCTTGTGCCCGGCGCCGATGTTCTCGATCTCGATCGGGATCTCGACGCGGCCCCCGCCCGCGCGCCGCGCGGCGCCGAGCTCGAAGCGGAACGTGTGGCGGAGGAGCAGGTCGCGGCGGCGGCGGGCGCCGGCGGGGATGCCGTGCACGTCGAGCGACGGCTCGTCGATGAGCGCCTCGGGGAACTCGCCGGACAGCGGCACATCCACGCCAGAGAAGTAGTGGGTCACGACGTCGGCCGGAGCGGTGGAGTGGTCCGCGACCCGGCCTCGCGGCCGCGTTCCGGGCGGGCGGGGGGCGAAGCGCGTTCCGGGCGGGCACTCCGGATCTCCCGCTGACACCTGCACGGCGCCCGTCGCCGGCGCCGCCTCGCAGACGCCCGGGTAGGTGCTCATGTGGCAGTCCTGGCAGGTCGCCGCGCGGCGGCCCGCGCGCTCCTCGGTTCGCGCCCAGTCCGACCACTCTGTGTAGGCGTTGCGCAGGCGCTTGAAGTGCTCGCCCCGCGCCGCAGCGAGGCTGTCGGTGCCGAAGAGGCGCACGTCGTGGCAGGCCCCGCAGAACTCGCTCGAGCGCAGGTAGGCCTTCGCGCTCGCCGACGGTCGACCGTGCACGACGGGGTCGTCGGCGCTCGCCGGCCGGTCCGGCGAGGCCACGACGCGCCGGTCCGCGCGCTCGGCCGCGCCCTGGCCCGCGGCGAGCAGGAGCTCCTCGGGGCGAAGGTCGTAACCGCTGTTCGCGATCCCGAACAGGCCCCGCGCGTCCTCGGGGCGCGCCGCGAAGAGGGCGCCGGTCGTGAAGGACGTCCACGTCGGGTTGCCCTGGTAGCCAGGGCGGCCGCGCGGGCCGACCGGACCGTGCACCTGGTGGCAGAAGGCGCAGGAGATCCCCTCCATCCCGCGGCGGGTGAGCAGGTCGCGCACGGGCAGGCGCGCGCGGGGATCGCCGCCGGGGCGGCCGTCCCACGCGGGCATGGACGCGTCGAGGTTCTCCGCCGGGCTGTGGCAGTTGACGCACCAGTGCTCGCCGCCCGAGCCGGTCACCGCGACGCCGCTGCGCCCGTCGCGGCACGCGCGCGCGGGGTCGGCCTTGCGGAGGATGCCCGCGCCGTGCGGGCAATCGGCGTTGCGCCCGACCTGCTCCTCGATGAGGCTCTCCAGCGCGTTGAAGAGCGGGCTCTTCACCGAGTGCGCCATCACGGAGCGGCGCCACTCCGACGCCTGGCGGCCGTGGCACGCGGCGCAGTCTTCCGCCGCCGTCTGCGGCTCTGCGAGCGGCGCGACCGGCGCCACGGCGACCGGCCGCGGCGCCGCCCGCTCGGGCGCGGCCCGCGGCAGCGCGAGCGCGGCCAGCGCGACGAGCGCGCCGGCGCCGAGCGGCGCGAGCTGCCGCAGCCGCGCCGGCGCGCCGGCGCGCTCGTCGCTTCGGCGCGCCGGGCGCCCGGCCCGCGCGTCGTCCCCGGGCTCGCGCCCGCGCGTCGCGGCGGCGGTCCTGGCGTCTGCCGGCGCGGCGCTGGCCCGCGCCCTGGCCGGCGCATCGGCGGTCCTGGCGTCTGCCGGCGCGGCGCTGGTCCTGGCCTCGCTCGACGCATCGGCGCGCCGGGAGACCGGGGCGACCTGCGCCGGCCGGGCCGCCGGGGGCTCGTCGAGGAACCCGCTCAGCGCGTCCGCGATCGCCTCGGCGTGCGGCGGTCGCCGCGCGGGGTCCGGATGGAGCAGCCGCAGGGCGTAGCCCTGGAGGCCGGCGGGAAGCGAGGTCGCGACGGCCTCGATGAACGGCGGCGGCTCGCGGTGCGTGGCCTCGCCGAGCGCGTGCCGCAGGCCGGCGCCCGCGAACGGGTGCTCTCCCGCGAGCAGGCGGTAGAGCACGAGGCCGAGCGCGTAACGGTTCGCGGCGCTGTCCCAGAGCGCGCCGTCGGCCTGCGCGGGCGGCGTCCAGAGCGGCGGGACCGCCGAGGACGCGCGCGCCCCCTCGGCGCGCGGCTCCGAGGCAGCCCCGCGGCCCGCCTGTGCCCGGACGAGCGCCGCGACGAGCGCGCTCGCGGGCAGCGTCACCCCGCCAGCGTCGTCCACGAGCACCGCGTCGGTCGAGAGCGGACCGGGGAACAGGCGGGCCTGCTCGCAGGCGGCGAGCGCGCGGGCGATCGGGACGGCGAGCCGGAGCGCCTCCTCGAACGGAAAGGGCCCGCGCCGCGCGCGCATCCTGTCCGACAGGGAGGCGCCCGCCAGCCTCCGCACGAGCCAGACGTGCGCCGACCGAGGGCGCGACGCGTCGCCGCACTCGCCCTCGGCCGGCGCGGCGATGCCGCCGTCGATGAAGCCGCCGACGCCCGCGCTTCCGAGCGACAGGAGGCGCGCCGCGACGGCCTCGTGCTCCGGCCCTGCCGGGCCGCCCTGGTCGGCCTCGCCGAGCCGCCACAGCTCCTCTGCAGCGCCGCAGCGCGACCGCGCGGCGCACCCCATGGCCGGCAGGGGCGCGCCTTCCGTGTAGCCAGCCTGTTCTGGCGACGCTCGCCTCATCGCGCCTTCACCGGCGGCCCCGGCGTCGCGGCGCTGGCGGGCGGCTCCGGCGCGCTGTCCGCCGAGCGAAGCGCGCAGGTCCCGAGGCCGGCGAGCGCCGACAGCGTCACGATGATCGCGATCGCGAGCCGGCCCGGGACGTCGCGTGTCCGGTCGATCTGCTCGACGAGCGCGATCGTGTCGGCGCGCGGCGCGCCCGCCTCGCCCGCGACGCGCGCCCCTCCCGGCCCGCTCGGCCGGTCCGGGTCGCCCGCGCGATGCGGCGAGCTCACCCGTTCCTGGTCGCCCGCGCGGTGCGGCGTGCTCGCCCGTTCCTGGCCGCCCGCGCGGTGCGGCGAGCTCACCCGTTCCTGGTCGCCCGCGCGGTGCGGCGTGCTCGCCCGTTCCTGGCCGCCCGCGCGGTGCGGGGCGCTCGCCGTCGCCGTGCGCTCCCCGCTGGCGGTGCGCTGCGGCGCGCTCCCGGCCGTCTGGAATGGCTCCAGCCGGTCCACGATGTCCTGCGCGACGTACGGTCGATCCTCGGGGGCCTTCTCGAGCAGCTGGAAGAGGAGCTGCTCGACGCCGCGGGGCAGCCCGCTCCGCACGTCGTCATCGAGCGGCGGCGGCTCCGCCGTGCACTGCAGGTTGAGCAGCTCGCGCGGCGAGGCCGACTGGAACGGCGGGCGCCCCGTGAGCGCCTCGTAGAGGATGAGCCCGAGGCAGTAGAGATCCGACCGGTGATCGATGGAGCGCGCGTCGATCTGCTCCGGGCTCATGTACTGCAGGGTGCCGACGCTCTGCGTGTTGGTCTGGTTCATCGCCTCCACGACCTTGGCGATGCCGAAGTCCATGACCTTCACGCCGCCGTCCTTCTGCACCATGATGTTCTCGGGCTTCAAATCGCGATGGATCACGGGCGGCGCTTGCCCGTGGGCAGCCGCGAGGGCGCTCGCCACGCCGGCCGTGATCCGCACCGCTTCCGGCCAGGGGAGGCGTCCGGCGGCGCCGAGGACCGAGCGCAGCGTCTGGCCGTCCAGGTACTCGAGCACCATCACGAGCTCGCCGGAGGCCTCGATGCTGGCGAGGCTCCGGACGATGTTCGGGTGCTCGAGGTGCGCGAGGATCTGCATCTCGTTCAGGAAGAGCCGCCGTCCCTGCTCGCTCCGGGCGAGCTCCGGGCGGAGCACCTTCAGCGCGACGCGCCGGCGCGACAGGCGCTCCTCGCCCTCGTAGACCTTGCCCATCCCCCCCTCGCCGACGAGGCGTCGAACGAGGTACTCGCCGATCTGATCCATGCGCGGTCTCCTCTCCCTGGCCGGGGCGTCTCTTCTACGTGCGAGCAGGGCCGAGGGCTTACACTCGATCCCGCGTCCGGCTCGCAGCCGGGCTCCTTCGGCGGCCCTCCGCGCCGCCGCGGCGCCGCGTCGCATCGAGCGCGGAGGCGCAAAGGACGCGGCTCCTCTTTGCCCGTTCACCCTCTGCCCCTCTGCGCTGCTTCAGGATCGCTGCCCCCGTGGAGATCGTGGCTCGACGAGAGGATCGCGGTTTCTCGCCCGGCGGGGTACCGAATTCCTGCGCCTCGATGGAGGGCGCGGTGGTAGATCTGGCTTCATGCTCCCACGTCAGGCGTCGCTCGCTCGCGCAGCGACCATGGCGCTCGTGGCGCTCGCGGTCCCGGCCTGCTCGCGGAGCGCGCCGGAGCCCGAGCCGTCGCCGCCGTCGGCGGCCTCCGGCGCGCCCACCGCCGCGCCGCTCGCGTGGGACGTCCCCGGGAGCTGGGCGGCGCTCGACGTGCCGCGGGCCGGCCCACGCAAGGCCCTCTACAAGGTGCCGAGGGCAGCAAACGACAAGGAAGACGTCGAGGTGCAGGTCCTCTCGTTCGGCCTGGGGAGCAAGGGAGACGTCGAGGCGAACTTCAAGGAGTGGTTCGCGCAGTTCGATGGCGAGGTCGGGGCGAAGGCCAGGCGAGAGTCGTTCGAGGTTCGCGGCATGCGGGTCGAGACGGTCGAGGTGGCGGGCACCTACACGATCGCGCTCGGGCCGAAGGCGGGCGCCCGCAAGCGAGCCTCTGTCGAGATGGTGAAGGACGGCTACCGGCTCCTCGGCGCGGCGGTGAGGACGCCCGATCGCGGAAACTGGTTCTTCAGGATGGTCGGCCCGGACGAGACCGTGCAGTCGGCGCGCTCGGCGTTCCGGGGCCTGATCGAGTCGGTGCGATGAGCTCGATGCGGTGAGCTCGATGCGGTGAGCTCGATACGGTGAGCTCGATGTGTGGCTGCGCGCGTCCTTGTTCGCCGCGAGCACCGGCGCGCCGGGCCGCGTGGCGCTCGCGGCAGGTTCGGCGCCCGTGGTAGTTTGTGCGCCATGGATGACCGAAAGCGCGACGCCCGCACGCCGGCCGAGATCTTCCGCACCGAGGCGGAGGCCGAGGCGGAGACGAACCGACTCTGCGAGGAGAGCAAGCACCAGCTCGCCAACCGCTGTCCCGAGTGCGGCAGCCTGGGCAGCATGGAGCTGGTCGACGGGGTCCTGCGCTGCGTCGATTGCGACGAGGTGGTGGCTGCGGGCCGCCAGCTGGCTGGCTTCGGCCGCCGCTGAAGCGCTCCCGGCGAGCGCCACCTCCCCGGGTCTAGGGGGCGCCGTTCAGCAGCTTTACCCGGAGCCGATGCATGAGCACGGAACCCGCGTTCAGTTGTTCCGGGCGTCCCGTTGAAACTCCGGCCATCACGCCTTACGCTGCGCCGCGCTTCACGTCACCACGGGAACGGCCACGGTGCCTGGCCAGTGAGCCAAGTGGGCCAGGAAACAGAAGAGTCCTCGCGCACAGCGGGCGTGGAGCTGAGCTGGCGTGGACTTGGAGCCGACTTGGAGCCGACTGAGAGCCGACTTGGAGCCGACTTGGAGCCGACTGAGAGCCGACTGAGGCGGCACCGGACAGAAATCGTCGAGAGAGACTTCTTTTCTGATGATTTTCAGTCGAAGCCGTGACTATTCTGCGAACATTGGCGTTTTCGCGCCCAGGCCAGTTTCCAGCCCCGGACACCATGCACGGAAGTGCAGGACGGCTCAGCCAGCCGGGGCGTGACAGCCAGACTGAAGTGTTGCAAGGAGTTGGAGATGAAGCAGATCGCAGCGGACAGCTCGTACCACGCGCCACGGGAGACAACTCAGGGGTCCCGGGCGACGACGGCACGAGGCGCGAGCGGAGGGCTGCTCATCCTGATGATCGAAGACAGCGCCATCACGAACTTCGGTCCCTCCCAAGACGGTGAGTTGACCAACGTTCCACGTAGGTCCCGTCCGAAGCGTTGACCAGGGCCGCCGCGACCTGGCGGCGCCGCGGCCGAGCTCACTTCACGCTGCCCGGCGCTGGCTCCATGCCCTGCGATGGACATGGGCGACGGGCCTCCTGGCTGCTGCCGGGGTTGTAGTTTTTTCGCCCCCTCCGCTGAATCGTGGCACCTCGTCGGTGTGAACACCCGGGGAACGAAGCGGAAAACCATGGTCCTGGCGCTCGCGGCCGCTGCTCTCGGCGGGGCGCCCGCCTGGCTCGGTTGCAGCGACCCGAGCGATGCCGTCGCGCGGATCGCCCGCGAGGAGGCTCCGGCGCTGAGCCGCGCGGCCCAGGGGAGGGCAGGCGGCGGCGCCGAGGGGGAGGCGAGCGCGGCCGCGCTGGCCGCCCAGAGGCGCGAAGGCGAGGCGCCGGCAGTCGCGGACGACGCGGACGCGGACGAGGGCCGCAGCGACGCAGATCGCCGCGACGGGGCGACCGCCTCGACCCGCGGCGCGGCGCGGGAGCGGCGCCGCAGGTCGGGGTCGGCCGCGGAGGGCGCGGGGCGCGTGGCGCAGGGCGGTGTCGCTGAAGAGCGCGCCGTCGCGGCGCCCGAGCTCCAGGTGGTGCGGCTCGTCGTCTCGAGGGGCATCGCCGGTCGCGAGCCGCTCGAGCCGGCGACCTCGTTCGCGAGCGCGGAGGTCGATCGCATTTACGCCTTCGTCGAGCTCGCGAACAAGGACCGGGCCGCCTCGGAGATCACCGTCGCCTTCACGCCGCCCGACGGGAGCGCGCCGCTGCGCATCCCCCTCGCGGTCGGCGCGCAGCGGCGGTTCCGTACGTGGGCGGCCACGCGGAAGGCGCGCGCGGCGGGGCTCTGGTCGGTGGTGGTCAGCGACGCGGCGGGCAAGGAACTCGCGCGCGCCTCGTTCACGATCACGAAGTAGGAGGCGCCTCGTGGATCGCATTTTGCGCTCGCGCCCGTCTCTCCTCCCGCGCGCCCGCCGCGCCGCCCTCGTCCTCGCGCTCGCCGCGGGAGGTTGCGTCTCCCGGTCCGCCCCAGCGCCCGAGCTCCCCGGGCGCTCGCCGGCGATCACCCGCGCTCCCATAGAGCAGGTGGGGCTCAACTTCTGGGTCCCCGATGGCCCCGCAGCCAGGGTGCTCTCGCTGCAGGTCCCGGAGAGCGACGAGGACGAGCCGCCCGGGGCCGCCCCGCCGGCGCTCGCGCCGTCGCGGCGCGCGGCGTTGGCGGATCCGGACGAGGAGCGCCGTTATGTGCTCCTGCCCGGCATCGCCCTCGCGCCCGCGGTGGAGGAGAAGGTCGCGGAGATCGCCGGCGCCTACTTCCGGCGGACCGGAAAGGAGCTCGTTGTCACGAGCGGCACGCGGGACCCGGCGCGGCAGGCCGAGGCGATGCACGAGCTCTTCCGGCACGGCGCCGACGTCCTCGGCCTCTACAAGGACAAGGCGGCGGCGCGCGAGATCATGAGCGCTTACGAGGAGGGGCTCTCGACCGAGCAGCCCGCCGAGGCGCTGATCGCGGCCCTCGAGCGGGTGATCCGCGCCCAGATCGACCGCGGCGTGTTCATCTCGGCGCACCTCCGGGAGGGCGCGGTCGACATCCGGAACCGGGACATGACGCCGGCCGAGAAGCGCGCCTTCCTCGATGGCGTCGACGAGGTCGGCGGCGTGCTCGCGCTCGAGGAGTCGCGGCCGCCCCACTACCACTTGCAGATCGATTGAGCCCGGGACGCCGAGCGGCCCGGCGCAGCGCGGGCGCCTGGCCGACGGCCCGCTTCACTCGTCGGTGAACCGGACGATCTCTCCGGAGTCGATGTTCGTCCAGTAGGCGCCCGTCCTGTCCGCGGCGATGCCCGTCGGGCCCCCCTGGCCCGACGCGATCTCCTCCGGATCGGCGGTGCCGTCCTTGCGGATCCGGTAGACGCTCCCCGCCGCCCTGACGGTGACATAGAGGTAGTCTCCGTGGGTGGCGATCCCCGTCGGAGCGCTCGGCAGCTCTTTGAGAAGGGGCACCGGGACGTCTCCTCCGCTCCGCGGATACCGCATGACGCCGTTCGGGGTGAGCCAGTAGAGGTTGGTCTCATCGAGCGCCAGCAGGCCCGGCTCCTCCTCGAGCTCCGGGAGCAGCGGCTCTCCGGGGGCGCTGTCGCTCGTGTCGTCGACGAAGATCTCGTCGTGCTCGTGGTCGCTCCAGTAGACGCGGGCGCCGTCGGCCGCGACGCCGAAGGGCTCGCCGCCTTCGGTGAGATCCTTCCGGTTGCCGCCTGCCTTGGGCATCGTGGTGATGCGGCTGGCGCTGGGCCGAGCGCTGTAGACGTTGTCGGCGTTCAGCGCGAGCTCCTCGACAGCGCCGCAGCTACCCCACAGCAATTCCCCGCTGGCAGCCGGAAACTGCCCTTCCTTCGGCAGCCTCCACAGCTTGTCACGCTGCCCCGCGCCGCCCTCGCACTCGCCCTCGAACCCGGTGTCGGTGCTCGACCAGTAGATGTGCGTCGCGTCCAGCGCGATGACCGCGGGCGCCTCGCTGGAAGGCTCGAGCAGATCGATGACCGCCGGGTCATCCTTGATCTGCATCCGGAGCGCGCCGCCCGTCGAGCTCCCCTGGGCCCCGCCGCTCCTCCCGTTGGTCCAGTAGATCGCCTCCTCGTCGAGCGCGATGCCGCGCGGCTCCGCCTGGTTGCTCGCGATCGTGAGGACCGGGATCACCTCGCGATCCTCGAGCCCCGCGATCTGCGCGCAGCCGTGGAGGCCCGGCGCGAGCGCGGCGAGCGCGAGCGTCACGGCAGAACTCTTCGAGCTTCGCATCACCACTGGCCTCCGAGCACCACGCGCCCCCCGTCCGAAGCGACGCTCGGCGCGACCCAGACCCGCTCGCCCGCGACAGCCTTCTCCGGCGACCTGGACAACAGCACCATCGCGACGCCGGCCCCGAGGCACAACAGCCCGGCGCCGACCGCGATGTTCGAGACCATCGCGGTCGTCCGAGCGCTCTCGTTCGCCTCGACGTCCGCCCGGCTGCACCGGAAGTTGCCGCTGCAGCCCTCCTCGACGTCCCCGGCCTTCTGCATTGTCAGGACGCCGAACACCGCGCCCACGCCGATCCCGGCGATCCCGACGCCGCCGGCGACGAAGCCGAGCGCGCGGGTAGGGCTGCCGGTCGCCTCTGGCTCCGGCGCCTCGCGGCGAGCCTGCGGCGCCGGGCGCGGGGCAGGGGGAGCAGCCCTGGGCGGCTCCGGCGCGGCGACGTCCGCGAGCGGCGGGACGGTCACCCGCGCCGTGCTCGGCCCGGGATCGAGCGTCACCTGCTGCGACCAGGGCTGCTTGCCCGGCGCCCTGGCCTCGACCGTGGCCGTGCCCGGATCGACGGGGATGCCCGAGCCCGTGGCCGCTGTCGCGCTGAGCTCCTTGCCGTTCAGCGTGATCGCCATGCCCGGCGCCGCCTGCGCGACCTCCAGGACGAGGCGCGTCAGCCGGGTTTCCAGCTCGGACCCGCGCTTGGCCGCGAACTGGGCGCGATCCTGCTGCCCGGCGCTCGCCGCGAGCGCGGATGCTTCCTTGAACTCGGCCCACGCGCTCGCCGTCTTGCCCTCTTTCTCATGGCAGACCGCGAGGTTGAGCAGCGTCCCGACCGTGGGGTCCACGCGCTGGCTCTCGGCGAGCTTGGGGCACGCCTCCTGGAGCTTGCCCTCGTCCATGAGCTTCTTGCCGTCCTGGAACAGCCCCTCCGCGAGCGCCTTGTCCGCCGGGGTCGGCTGGGCCCGCAACGGCGAGGTCAGGCACATCCAGGAGAGCAGCGCGAGCCATGCGCCCGCGTGTCGCGCTCGTGACGGTCTCAATGGCGGCTCCTCAACATATCGTCCTCGCTGGTCGACGTCGTCGGTTTCGGCTGGGGGCCTGGCCTGATCGGCGCTCCGGACGCGGTGGCCCGCGGCCGCGCGCCGGGCGCGGTATTGCCCGCGCTCGGCGCAGGGGGCAGCGGCGCCGCCGGGCTCGATGCGGCCGTGGCGGCGGTGACCACGGGCGCCGCGCTCGGCGCGAGAGGCGCGGGGGCGAGCGCGTCGCTGCCGGCGCTGCTCGCGCGATCGGGCTCGCGCGCCGCCGCGGCGCTCGGCGCTGGCGGCGCCACGCGCACGCCCCCGACGAGCCACACGCCCGCGCCGGCCCCGCCGGCGAGCAGCGCGGCCACGCCGGCGGCCACGAGCAGCCTGCGCCGCGACCTGCGGCGATAGCTCGTGTGCGACCATGACGCGCCGGACAGCCGGTCGCTGTCCTCGGCCGCCTTCGAGTTGAGCAGCGTCTGTCCGGCCGGCGACGCCGCGCCGATCGCGCTCTGGATGCGCGAGGTCGAGAGCTTCGCGAAGCTCGACCCGAGCGGCTCGAGGGCCTGCGCCAGCTTGGCGACGTTGGCGTAGCGCGCGCTCACGTCGCGCTCCAGGCAGCGCGCGACGATGCGCTCCAGCATGGCGGGCGCGTCGCTCCGCTTGTCGCGCAGCCGCGGCACGGGCTGGTGCAGGATGTTCGCCATCACCGCGGCGACCGTCTCGCCCTGGAACGGCGGCTCGCCCGTGACGAGCGTGTACAGCAGCACACCAAACGACCACACGTCGGCGCGCCCGTCGACGGTCCTCGGCGCCATCATCTGCTCGGGCGACATGTACCCGGGCGACCCCATCACCTGCTTCGTCGACGTGAGCCCCGGCTCCGCGGGCGAGTCGAGGCCTTGCCCCTTCGAGATGCCGAAATCGAGCACCTTGATGTGCCGTGTCCCGTCGGCGTGCTCGGCCAGGAACAGATTCGAAGGCTTGATGTCCCGGTGCACGACGCCGGCCGCGTGCGCCTCGGCCACCGCCTCGAGCGCCTGCAACACGTAGTCGACCGCGTCCTGGATGGGCAGCGGGCCGTGGGTGTCGATGACCTGCTGGAGATCGAGCCCGCTCAGGAACTCCATCACCATGAACGGCACGCCGCTCTCCGTCGTGCCGACGTCGAACACGCGCGCGACGTGCTCGCCCTGCAGGCGCGCCGCCGTCCGCGCCTCCCGCAGGAAGCGCGCCACGGCCTCCTGGTTCGCGAGGGCGTCCTGGCGCAGGATCTTGATGGCGACCTTCTGGTCGAGATCCTCGTTGCGCGCGGCGAGCACGACCCCCATTCCGCCGATCGCCACGACCCGCTCGACGCGGTACTTGGCCGCGATGAGCTCTCCGGGCTGGGCCACCGGTGCGAGCAGTTGCGCGGTGCGGTCGGGGTTCACGGCTGGCGCTCAAGCCTACATGAACGGACTCGGTTTTCCGAGAGCCGCGCGACGCCGAGCGCCCTTTATCGTCCGCCGGCGGTTTCCGGCGCTGCGTGACCGAGTGTCACCGCGCGAGCGCGAGCCAGCCGCGCGAGCGCGAGCCAACCGCGCGAAGCCAGGCGTAAACACCGCCTCCGGCGCCACGGGCGCTCTCGGGACGCCATCGCGTTGCTATCCTTCCGTGGTTTGCCCGTCAACCAGCAGTGGTTCGCCGGCAGCCTCGCGGGAAGAGGCCGTGCCTGCCCGCCGCCCGGAGCTCGTCCAGCCCGGCCTGCATGCGCGCGACGATCCGCGCGAACGCGCGCTCGACCTCGTCCGGATCGCTGGCAGCTTCCCTCGGGACCCCGAGGTGCACCGGGCGGAGCATGCGCGTATGGATCTTCACCGGAAGGGGCACATGGGGGATCGGGACGCCGACGATGAGCCCCCACGGCAGCGCGAGGCCGAGCGGCGCGACGTTCGAGCGCGCGAGCTGGGGGAGGCGGAGCCACTCGGCGAGCCTGCGCCCGTCCGTGGCGATGTAGAGCGACTGGTGCGCGCCCACACTCACGATCGGCACGATCGGCACGCCCTCGCGGATCGCGAGTCGGACGAAGCCGCGGCGCCGGCCGAAGCGGATCGTGTACTGCTCCGACGTGGGCTTGCACGCGTCGAGATCGCCGCCGGGGAAGACCAGCACCGCCGCGCCCCGGGCGAGCGCCCGCCGCGCGTTCTCCGGGCTCGCGGCGATGGCGCCGCAGGCGTTGAGCCAGGGGCCGGCCTTCGGGACGTTGAACGGCAGGTCGTGCATGAGCCCGTAGGACAGGCGCGAGGACCCATAGCGGCGCCAGAACGCCGTCATGTGGCAGTACATGTCCGGCATTCCCGTCATCGCGTTGTGGTTGCTGACGGCGAGGAAGGGGCCGTCGGGCAGGTCCGCTTCGAACTCGGTCTCGCACCGGAAGTAGTCGTCGTAGAGGAGACCGAGCAGCGGGAGCACGCGGGCGATGAACGCCGGGTCGCGCGCGTCGAGGTCGTCCGGGCGGGCGCGCTCGCGCCCTTTGGCGCCGAACGCGGCGATCGCGTCCTTCAAGTGGTCGAGGCCGGGGCGTGGCTCTCTTGGTAGGGTCAGCACCGTTCCCGGTGCCCTAGCCCGCGGCGCGACCGAGGGGAAGCGGATCGTGGGGATCGCCCGCCGCGCATCCGCGGCCAGCGCGCGCGGGCTCGTCCTCGCCCGTCACCCCCGGCGCGAGGCCTCTTCGAGCCTCCCCGGTCCGGGACGGCGCGGGGCCGCAGCGCCGATCACTGGAGGTCGCGGCAGCACCGGAAGCTGGTCTCGTAGTAGCGGAACCCGTCTGCGTGCGCCGGGTTCGTCGAGCCGCACCGCGGCTTCGCGCCGCCAAAGCAGCCGGACCAGTAACAGCCCTTGAGGACGTGGGGATACTCGTTGACGTGGTACTTGGTGCGCACCACCCACTCCTCGACGTTCCCCGTCATGTCGTAGACCCCGAAGGCGCTCACGCACCCGGGGCGCGCGCCGCTCGGCTCGGCCTGGTAGAGCGCCTCGACCTCCGCCGCCGCCTCCTCGGAAGGCCAGGTGTTGAGCGCGCCCTCGTCGGGGGCTCGCCACGTCTTGCTGTCGTTGCAGCGGTCCGCTTCGTGGGTGTTCCCGTACGGATAGACGAAGCCCTCCGGGCCCTCGCACGCCGTGTCCCACTCGTCCTCGGTGCAGAGGCGTTTGCCGCGCTCCTCGCACCAGGCGTGCGCCGAGACAGCGCTCTCCATCACGAGCGGCAGGGCGCCTTCCATGTTGGGCGCCTCGAAGCGATCGATGCAGTATCCCTCGACCTCCACCATGTCGGGCGGGCACGGCCCCTCTGGGTGCGTGTCGAGCGGGAAGTCTTCTTCGCTGATCGCGCCGCCCTCTCCGGCCCCGGCGGCTCCGCCGCCCGCGCCGCCCGCGCCGCCCGCGCCGCCCGCGCCGCCCGCGCCGCCCGCGCCGCCCGCGCCGCCCGCGCCGCCGCTGCCGGCCGACGTCGCGGAGGCGACCGAGGTCGAGGACGTCGCGGCTGCCCCTCCGCCGCCCGAGGCGTCGTCCATCATGCCGGAGCCGAGACCTCCGTTGCAGGCAGCGCTGAAGAGCGACATGACCCCGAGAAGCGACGTGATCCGGACGGCGAGCGCGAGAGCTCCAGGGCGCATTGCGGGCTCCTCATCGATCAGGGTGCCAGAGCGGCGCTCTCTCGTCGAGTGAGCGCGCTGCGCTCGCCGCGCGTCGAATCGTTGTTCGTCGCGTCAATTCGTCACCAACATCGACCTTCGTCCACTGCCCTGGCTCTCCGCAGTTCTTCCTTACATTGGCCCTCGCTGTGCTCGGGCGGACCCACCGCCAGGTCGTGAAACGGGGCCGATTTCCTCGCCGCGCTCGTCGATGGCGGACGTGACGAGAGCGGTGCGCGGACGAGACGAAATTGAACCGCCAAGGACGCCAAGGACGCCAAGGAAAGAAAATTCTATCGCTCTTGGCGTCCTTGGCGTCTTGGCGGTTTCTTGGTCCGGTTCGCTGTCCCGGACGCGTCCGAGCGCCGCGCTAGAGGCGGAGCTTGCAGCGGAGGATCGCGCTCGGGGTGACGCGCGCGGCGGTCAGCCGGCTCGCGCGCGCGTCGACGCGCGCCTGCACCGCCACCGAGCCCGCGAGCGTGCGGCTCATCAGGTGGCGCGCGAGCAGGCCCACGGCGCCGGTCAGGTGCGACATCGCGGCGGAGCCGGCCAGGAGCGAGCACGGGATGGATCCGGAGAGATCCATGCCGATCGAGGCGTCCGCGCCGTCGCGCTGGATCGTGCCCGTGCCGGTGAGCTTCAGCGCGCCGGCGGCGACCTCGACGCCGCCGAGCGCGACGCGCTGGCGATCCCCCGAGATGCGCGCGTCGGCCTTGATGGTGGTGGTGTCGCCGAAGAGGAGCCCGTCGAGCTCCCTCGGGTGGGGCAGGGTGAAGCCCTTCACGGTGAGCGCGATCGGGCCTTCGACCGGCGCCTCGGACAGGGCCGTCCGGTCCGCGCCCTCTGCGAGCCGCAGAGCGAGCGTGCCGGAGACGATCATCTTCGCGGCGCCGACGTCGATACCGAGGAGCGCGCCGACGGCGGAGAGCGGCACCGGCGCGAGCGCGATCGACGCGCTCGGGGAGGGCCGCGGCCGGAGCTCGGCCCGGAGCGGCGCGGCGGCGACGTCCTCGCCGCCGAAGCCCAGGGAGATGGAGGCGGCGCCGATCGACCAGGCGACGTCGGTGCGCGCGATCTCCTTGCCGGCGACCAGCACGCGCGCCTGCTTCAGGACGCCGGCCTCGGGCTGCGGCGCGGCGGGCTGCGGCGCGGCGGGCTGCGGCGCGGCGGCGCCCTGGGGCGCGGCGGTCGCGCGCC
The DNA here is from genome assembly GCA_051717205.1 of Sorangium sp. So ce1128. Lineage (GTDB taxonomy): Bacteria > Myxococcota_A > Polyangia > Polyangiales > Polyangiaceae > Sorangium. The sequence goes on along the minus strand of CP181432.1, from coordinate 8,318,725 downwards.
GCTGGAGGGAGCCGTCGGCCAGCGCGAGGACCTCGGGTCCGCCGTCGCGATCCCGGAGGGCGAGGCGCACGCGGCTCGTGGTGAGCGGCAGCGCCGTCGCGCGCGGGCCGTGCTGGGCGACCCACGCCGGCAGGCCCTCCAGGGCGTCGGTCCCCACGAGGGTGAGATCGACGCCATCGGCCGCGATCCGGGCCGGCGAGAGCCCGCGCAGCTCGATGGTGGCGCGCGCGACAGCGCCCGAGAGCCCGCGCACCCCGAGCAGCGAGAAGCGCGCGTCGCGCAGGCGGACGGCGCCGAGGCCGATGTCGACAACGCCCGGCTCCAGCGCGACGCCGCGCGCGCGGGCTTCGGCGATGATACGCCGGCGGATCGCGGGCGGACCGAGCACGAGGAGCGCGGCGATGGCAGCGGCGAGGACGGCGACGACGACGAGCGCCGCGATCACCGCGCGCCGCCGCCGCTTGCTGCGCCGCGCGCCGCCGTCGCCGCTGCCGCCGTCGCTGCGGAGGCCACCGTCGCCGGGGACACCGCCGCGCGGGGCCTCCGGGGCGGGGTCAGGGGAGGGGCCGGTGGAGGGGCGAGAGGAGGGCACGACGGAGTGGAATTCCTGTAGCGTCGTTCGAGCGCCCTCGCGAGCGCTTCGCGCGGCTCAGCGCGCTTGCAGCCAGGCCCTCGCCTGCGCTACGGCTCACAGGAGCACCCGTTCCGCGGAGCCCGGTATGCAGATCACCATCATCGCGAGCGGGAGCGGAGGCAACGCCACGCTGTTCGCCTCCCGCGGCACGCGCGTCCTCGTGGACGCGGGCGTCGGGCCGCGGGTGCTGGCGCAGTGCCTCGCGGCGGCCGCAACGGCCGGCGCGCGTGATTCGACGTCGGGCTCGACGTCGGGTTCTACGTCAGATTGGACACCCGACGCGATCGTCATCACGCACGCGCACGCCGACCATGTCGGCGTGGCGGCCAGGTACAACAAGAAGCACAGGATCCCGATCTACGCCTCGGAGGCGACGGCGCGCGCCGCGCATCTCGGCGATCCGGAGCGCGTCCGGCTCTTCTCGCCGCGCGAGCCGTTCGCGATCGGTGCGCTCACCTTCTCGCCGAGACCGCTGCCGCACGACGCGGCGCAGGTCGCGCTCGTGGTAGACGACGGCGCGCGCCGGGCCGCGCTCGTGACCGACCTCGGGGAGGTCCCGCCGGGGCTCCTCGAGCACGTCGCCGGCTGCGATGTGCTGATGCTCGAGTCGAACTACGACGAGGACATGCTCGACGCCGGCCCGTACCCGCAGCACCTCAAGCGCAGGATCCTCTCGGCGCGGGGGCACCTGTCGAACGCGCAGGCGTGCGCGCTGCTCGCGGCGCTGCCGGTCGGCACGCACACGGTCGCGCTGATGCACCTCTCGGAGAACAACAACCGCCCGGATCTCGCGCTCGAAGCCGCCCGCGACGCGCTCCTCGGCAAGCGCGCGCGCCTGCTCGCGGCGCCGCCGCGCGGGCCGCTCGTCCTCGACACAGCGCCGCCGCCCGGCGCGGCGCGCTCTCCGCTCGGCGCGCTGGCGCCCGCGCGGCAGCTCGATCTGTTCCCGGGGATGTAGCGCCGCCCCGGCGCTCCGTGGACCGCCCTGGCCGAGGAGCGCGCCGGGTCGTGCGCGGGGCGAGCGTCAGATCCCCTCGAGCCGGACCTTCTGGCCCGCGACGACGCCGTGGCGCCGCGCCCAGCCGGCGTTCAGCTCGAGGACGTACGTCGAGGGGCAGCCGACCTCGAAGGTCGAGTCGTTGAGCGTCGGAGTGTTCTCCTCGATACCGACGATCGTTCCATCGCTGTCGATGAACAGCATGTCGAGCGGGATGCACGTGTTGTGCATCCAGAACGCGTGGTTGCTCCGCTGCTCGAAGACGAAGATCATCCCGCGGTTCTCCGGCATGCTCTTTCTGTACATGAGGCCGCGGGCGCGCTCCTTCTCCCTCCTTGCGATCTCGACCACGACGTCGGGCGCCTTGGCCTCGAGGAAGGTCACCTTGCCGGTCGCGAGCTGGAACGGGCTGGTCGGGTCCTCGGGGCACGCCGGGTCCGGGCCGGCGCGCGTCGGGAGCGGCCGCTCCGGCGTCGCCGGGGTCGCGTCGATGCAGCGGCCTTCGTCCGGCGTCCCGGTCGGCACGGGCGGCGCGATGGCAGGGGCGGCGCCATCGACCGCGGAGCTGCGGGGGGTGACCGGCACCGGCTCATCGACCCGGCGCTCGCACGCGCCGAGGGCGCTCCCGAGCAGCAGCGTGCCCAGGGCGGGGGCGAGCGGGGCGAGCCAGGACAGACGGGTCGCGAGGGCGCGGCGCGAGCTCATGCCGCTTCCTACCACGGCGCGGCTCGTCCTTGACCGCCGGACCGCGACGCGCGAAATCGTTGCCCGATGATTGTCCGAGCCTTCTCCACTCAGTCCATCGCCACCCTCGCCGCGCTGGCGGTCCTCGCAGGATGCTCGAAGACCCCGGAGCCCACGGCCGAAGAGACGCCGAAGCCGAAGACGACGCCCGCGTCGACGGGCGCGCCCGCGTCGAAGCCGGCCGGGGGCAAGGCGGAGGCGGAAAAGGAGCGCCCTCAGCCGCAGCGACGCAAGGTCACCGCGCGGCCGGTCGCCGAGGTCAAGCCCAGCGAGGACGACCCGGTGAAGGGCAAGTGGACGCTCGAGGACGCCACCAAGGGGCTCCCGCCGGGCAAGACGCTGACCGCCTCGATCGAGACCGATCTCGGCACGCTGTCCTGCAAGCTGTTGGACGACAAGGCGCCGATCACGGTCGCCAACTTCGTCGGCCTGGCGCGCGGCATCCGGCCCTGGAAGACGCCGGAGGGGACCTGGGAGAAGAAGCCCGCCTACGACGGGACGATCTTCCACCGGATCATCAAGGGATTCATGATCCAGGGCGGCGACGCGAAGAAGAACGGCACCGGCGAGGCCGGTTACGTGATCCCCGACGAGGTCTGGGAGGACGGCAGCCACGATCGCGCGGGCCTGCTGTGCATGGCGAACCGCGGCAAGAACACGAACTCCGCCCAGTTCTTCATCACCGACGCGCCCGCGTTCCACCTCGACAACGGCTACACCATCTTCGGCGAGTGCGGGCCCGAGGAGCTCGTCCACAAGCTTGCCAGCGTCGACGTCAAGGGCGAGCGTCCGGTCACCCCGCCCGTCATCAAGAAGGTGACGATCACGCGGCAGTAGGTGCGTCCGGCGCTCGACGTCGAGCGCCGCCGCCGAGTCCGGGCGCCCGCCGCCGCGCGGCGACGGGCCCGAGCTCTGGTGCCCCGACGCTCCGATGGAAGGCGGCTACTCGCAGTCGTTCGCCTCGCCGGGCGACGGCGCGTCCGACACCTTGAAGCTGACGTCGAGCCACTCGCTCGTCTCGTCATGCCCGGTGATGCCGTTGCCCTCGGTCAACAGCTCGCCGTACTCGAGATTGTTACAGCGCGCGATGCTCTGCCTGTCGCCGGCGACCGCGGCCGCCCGCTGGCTGCTGCGTGACGTGTCATCGGCATAGCCGGCCTTCCCCGTCTTGTACGCCATCTCGGAGTTCCCGAGCTCCTCGCCCCAGATGACGTAGTCGACGTCCCTGACCGGGCTGCCCGCCGTCCCGTCCCACTCGAAGAGGATCACCATCTCTCCATCGCCGGTGAGGAGCCCGCCGGATTGCGCGCCGAGCGCGCCGTTCGTGGGCGCGAGCATGGCCGGAATGTCTTCCCCCCCGCAGGGGATGGGCGTCTCGTCAAGCGCGAAGTCGGCGCACCGGTCGTACTCGATCTCGAAGCCGTCGTGGCTCGCGAGCACGAGGTGCGCCCCCGCCGGAATCACGGTTCCGGCAGGGAACTGGACGAGGAAGTCCGTGCCTGCGCTGGCGTTCGGGTTCCAGGGGTCACCCGCAGCGATGACATAATAAACGGTGTTGTCCGAAAGGTAGTAGTTGGTCAGGTCGATCTCGGCATCGGTCGGGTTCCAGATCTCGATGAACTCGGCCGCTCCAGGCGACACGACGAGCTCCGAGATCAGCAGGTGGTCGGCGGCCTCACCGCTGACCTCGCCACCGCCGCCGCCATCGCCGCCGCCCGCACCACCTTCGCCGCCTGCACCGCCGCCGCCGGTCTCACCGCCGCCGCCGCCACCGCCGCCTTCGCCGGTGGTGCTCGACGTGGTGCTGGAGGAGCTCGCCCCGCCTCCTCCGGTCGCGTCGTCACCGCCGCAAGCCATGAGGTGGGCGAGCGCCAAGGGGGAAGCAGCGAGGAGTGCGATACTGAGCAGGTTGCGCTTGTGCATTGTTGAGAGATACATCAGAGAGCCGGCCAACAGGCAAGTGGGATTGCAGCCTGGGGGAAAGGATCCACCTCTCGCGGTCGCGTCAGGACGCTGCCCGGGCCGCCAAATGCATGGCGTGCGCGCGAGGAATCGATAGCATGGCGCCATGCGACGCCGCTTCTCGCTCTTCCTGACACTTCTCTGCGTACCGCTCCCTGGGCTGGGTCTCGCGGTCGGTTGCGGCCATACAGTCATCGTGGACGAACCGTCTGCAGATGGCGGGGGCGGCGAGGCCGGCGCGCCTCCCGTCCCGAACGGCGAGGGAGGCGCTGACGCGGGAAAGGACACGCTCGACGAGTACGTCGATCCCGGTTGCCCCGACGTGGATCCGATCACCGACTTCCAGTGCGATCCCTACGATCAGTCGAGCGGCTTTTGCGCGCCCGGCGAGGGGTGCTTCATCTTCGTGCAGTATCCGAATGAGCCGTGCGGGCAGGAGATCTACGGCGCCTTCTGCGCACCGGCCGGCCCCGGGGGGCAGGGCGCGCCGTGCAGCGGCGGCGGCGAGTGCGGCGCCGGGTTCGCCTGCGTCGTGACCGGGTCGGGCACGCAGTGCGTCGAGCTCTGCGAGCTCAGCGGAGACGACCATTGCAGTCCAGGGCTCGTGTGCGAGCCGATCGACGTGGCGGGGATCGGCGGATGCTTGTGACGAGGCGCTCGGTGGATCAGCGCGCTCGGCGCGCTCGGCGCGCGCATCGGAAGATGGCCCTGGTCCTGCTCGGGATCCCTCTCGGCGGCGCCGCGCTCTCGGGGGGGTGCGGCGCGCGGACCGGGCTGAACATCCCGCCGCCCGCGCCGGAGTGCATGGTCGACGCCGACTGCCCCGGCGCCGACGATCTCTGCAGGCCGGTGTTCTGCCAGCTCTTCGCGGCGGAGCAGCCCGACGGCGGCGCGGCGTCTTCCCCCGAGGGCGCGGCGGGCGGCGAGCCGCAGCGGCGCGGTGGGACGTGCGTCGAGCTCGCGCCGGTCGATTGCGACGACGGTGACCCCTGCACCCGCGATACCTGCGAGAGCGCGACCGGGATGTGCACCTACGGGCCGTCGACGCTCGACACCGACGGCGATGGCTTCCGCGCGTCGCTGCCTGGCACGGTCCCCGGCGAGCCGCTCGCGTGCGGCGACGATTGCGACGACGCGAGCGCCGCCGCCTTCCCCGGCGGGCGCGAGATCTGCGACGGCGTCGACAACGACTGCGACGGCACGGTCGACAACGGCGCGCGCTTCGTGCCGCTCGACAAGGACGCGACCCGCATCTCGGGCGACATCGCGCCGGCCGGCGCCGGCGGGCTCGCCTGGAGCGGGATCTCCTACGCGTCGCTCTACACGGGGACCACGCAGGGCTTCAACCTGTACCGATCGATGATCAGCGCCGAGGGCGAGCCGCTCGCGCCCGGCGAGGAGATCATCACGCCGAAGAACGGCGACGCCTCCGGCGGGCCGATCGTGTGGGTCGGCGACCGGTACGGCGCCGCGTGGCAGGACCGCCGCGACGGCGACTACGAGGTGTACTTCTCGCTGCTCGACGAGAACGGCCAGAAGGTGGAGGGCGGCGATCGGCGGCTCTCCGAGGCGTTCGGCTTCTCGGTCAACGTGGCGCTCACGTGGAACGGCTCGGAGTTCATCCCCGTCTGGCAGGACGAGCGCAACGGCCTCTTCGATCTGTTCGCCCAGCGCATCGACATCGACGGCAACCTGATCGGCGAGAACGTCCAGCTCACGGACTCGTCGGACGGTTTCGGCAACGAGGCGCCCGCCGCGGCCGCGGGCCAGAGCGGCATCGGCGTGGCCTGGTCGACGGGCGACGCGATCACGCACGTCATCCAGTTCCAGACGTTCTCCGCCGAGCTCGACCCGGTCTCGCAGATCGTACGGCTGACGGACGGCGCGACCGACGCTGTCTATCCGACGGTGGTATGGAACCGCGATCGCTACGTGATCGCGTGGTTCGACAAGTCGGCGAGCCCCAAGGCCATCTATGCGGCCGCGGTCTCGGAGGACGGCGAGATCCTCACGCCGCCCACGGCCATCTCGAACCCTGGCCCGTTCCGCTCGCGGTATCCCTACCTGCGCGCGCTCGGCGACCGGGTGCTCGCGATCTACTCGGACGACCGCGATCAGAACGACGGCTACGAGCTCTACGCGGTCACCGTGAGCGCGGACCTCGTGCCGCTCAGCGACGAGCAGCGGCTCACCTTCGCGCCCCGCGACAGCATCAGCCCGATCGCGACATTCGGGCCGGAGGGCGACGTCGGCATCCTCTTCCGCGACGATCGCGAGGGCGGCGAGCACCACGTCTTCTTCACCCGGCTCGGCTGCGTCGCGGGCGACTGACAGCCCCGCGGCCGAGCGCGCTGACAGCCCCGCGGCCGAGCGCGCTGACAGCCCCGCGGCCGAGCGCGCTGACAGCCCCGCGGCCGAGCGCGCTGACAGCCCCGCGGCCGGGCGCCGCCGGCCCGCGGGCTGGCGCGGCGCTCGGCCGTCGCGCGGCGGCCGGCTCAGCTCCGGGTCGGCTGGCGGCGCAGCCGGAAGGGGCCGGCGCGGTGGACCTTGCCCGGGAGCGGGCGGCCGATGACCTGCTCGGCGATGTTGCCCGCCTCGATGAGCTTGTCGAGGTCGATGCCGGTCCGGACTCCCATCCCGTGGAGCATGAACACGAGGTCCTCGGTCGCCATGTTGCCGGCCGCGCCAGGCGCGTAGGGACAGCCCCCCACGCCGGCCACGGACGCGTCGAAGTCGCGCACGCCGAGCTCCAGGCCGATCAGGATGTTGGCGAGCGCCGTGCCCCGCGTGTCGTGCAGGTGGAGCGCGAACCGCTCGGGCGGCATCGCGTCGAGGAAGCGGCGCACGATGTCGTGCGTCTGCCGCGGGGTGCCGATGCCGATCGTGTCGCCGAGCGAGACCTGGTAGCACCCGAGCTCGATGAGCCGCTCCGCGATGCGCACGACGCGGGCGGGATCGACGTCGCCCTCGTACGGGCAGCCCCACACCGTCGACACGTACGCGCGCACGGCGAGGCCCGCCTCGCGCGCCGGTGGGACGATCTCCGAGAACACGGAGAGCGTGTCGTCGATCGACTTGTTGATGTTGGCGCGGTTGTGCGCCTCGCTCGCGCTCAGGAACACGGCGATCTCGCGCAGGCCCACCGCGAGCGCGCGCTCGAGGCCGCGCGCGTTGGGGCAAAGGGCGCTGAAGGTCACGCTCTCCTCGGGCGCGAGCGTCCGCGCGAGCTCCTCGGCGTCGGAGAGCTGCGGGACCCACTTCGGCGAGACAAAGCTCGTGATCTCGATCCGCCGGAGGCCGGCGGCGACGAGCGCCGCGATGAGCCGCCGCTTGCCCTCGAGCGGGATCATCGCCGCCTCGTTCTGGAGCCCGTCCCGCGGGCTGACCTCGTAGATCGAGACCTCGTCGGCGACGCGCGCGAAGAGCGGCGTGGCGGCGGCGCGGTCCGCGCTGGCGTGCTCGGCGGTGCCTTCGCTCATCGGCAGACCCTCAGCGTCAGAGCGAGGCAGCGTCAACCGCTCACCATCCGGAGCTGCCTGTTCGGCGCGGCCGGCGTGAAGGGGATCGGGTAGCTCCCGGAGAAGCAAGCGTGGCAGTAGCTGTCCGCCGTCGGCCGCGGGATCGAGGCGTTTCCCTCGCGCACCTCGACCGACCGCACGCTCTCGACCAGGCCCTCCAGCGACAGGTAGCCCACGCTGTCGGCCGTCAGGTAGCTCCTGATCTCGTCCACGGAGTGGCTCGAGGCGATGAGCTCCGAGCGCGTCGGCGTGTCGACGCCGTAGTAGCAGGGCCAGCGCGTCGGCGGGCTCGAGATGCGGACGTGCACCTCGCGGGCGCCGGCGTCGCGGATCATCTTCACGATCTTCCGGCTCGTCGTGCCGCGGACGATCGAGTCGTCGACGACGACGACCCGCTTGCCCTCGATCACCGCCCGGTTCGGGTTGAGCTTGAGCCGGACGCCGAAGTGCCGGATCGACTGCTGCGGCTCGATGAACGTGCGGCCGACGTAGTGGCTGCGGATGAGCCCCATCTCGAACGGCGCGCGGGCGCGGTCGGCGAAGCCGATCGCCGCCGGCACGCCCGAGTCGGGCACGGGGATCACGACGAGGTCGTCGCCAGGCTCGACGGGCTGCTCGACGGCCAGGCGCCGGCCGAACGCCTTGCGGACCTCGTAGACGCTCACGCCCTGGAGCGTCGAGTCGGGGCGGGCGAAGTAGACGTGCTCGAAGATGCAGAGCTTGCGCTGCTCCGGCGCGAAGGGGAACTCGGAGCGGACCCCGTCCGCGCTGATGATCAGCATCTCGCCCGGGGCGACGTCGCGCACCTTGCGCGCGCCGATGAGGTCGAACGCCGTCGACTCGCTCGCGACCACGTGGGCGACGCCGTCCCCGCTCGGCATCTCGCCGAGGCAGAGCGGCCGGATCGCGCGCGGATCGCGCACGGCGATGATCTCGCGCTCCGTCAAGAACAGCAGCGAGTAGGCGCCCTCCACCTGCTTCAACGCCTCGGCGATGCGATCGCGGAGCTCTTCCTTCCTGCTCATCGCGATGAGGTGGACGATCGACTCGGTGTCGCTCGCGGTCTGGTAGATCGAGCCGCGCGCCTCGAGCTGGTCGCGCAGGGCCTCGTGGTTCGTGAGGTTGCCGTTGTGCGCGACCGCGAGCGAGCCGCGCGCGTAATCGACGCCGAGCGGCTGCGCGTTCTTCAGGTGCGAGCCGCCCGCGGTGGAGTAGCGGACGTGGCCGATCGCGCGATCACCGGGCAGCGCCGCGAGATCGGACGGCGAGAAGCCGGACTGCACCCGCCCCATGGCGCGGTGGCCGAAGAGGCGCTCCCCGTCGCTGCTGACGATACCGGCAGATTCCTGTCCTCGATGCTGGAGCGCGTGCAACCCGAGGTAGGTCATGTTGGCCGCCTCGGGGTGGCCAAAGATTCCGAACACACCGCACATACCGCCTATCTAGTACGAAAACGGGGCATGACCCACCGTCATGGCGATCTGTCGTCATGATGAGCCGGCCGAGCGCCGGCGCGGGCCGGAGGTAGACGCCGGTGCGACGTCGGCGCGCGGGCAGACCTCCAGGCCAGCTCCGCCGAAAATGTAAGTTATTTAACGAATGGCAGACAGGCGAAGCGCGCTGGCTCGCCGGAATTTCGGGAGTTCGCGCGACGGGACGAGGACGGCGGGCGAGGGGCCCGGATACTCCCGTTATTCCGGGATATTCCAGAGCTTCTCGATGATCTTGGTCTCCATGGCGTCGCCATGGCACGTGCCGCACTCCATGTCCTCCTTGTTCGCCCGCGCGAGCTTGTTCTGGTACTCCTCCTCCATGAACGCCTGCAGGGCCTTCTTGTCCTTGCGGTTCAGGACGTGCTCGTTCCCTGCGTGACAGCTGTCACAGAAGAGCGTGCCGCCGCTCTCGCTGCGGAGCGGCACCACGAAGTGACGCCACATCTCGCGGGCGACCTTCATGTCGCGCGTCTCTTTCTTGAAGTCGCCTTCGGCGTGGCAGCTCTGGCAGGTGTCGTAGCCGAGCGCCTTCTGGAGCAGCGGCATCACCTTCTTCTTCTGCGCCGTCGGGAGCTTCTCGAGCTCGGGGATCTTCTTGAGGTTGATCCCGATCTTCTTCAGATCGGCCTCGAACTTGGTCGCCTGGATCGGCGTCGACTTGGCGGGCGCCTCGTCCTCGTCACCCTCGTCGGCCTCCGCGTCCTTGTCCTTGCTCGCGGTCTTGTCCGACTTCGCCGGCTTCGCGCTCTCCGAGCCGGCGGTCGCGCTGTCGTCGCCCGGGCTCGACTCGCCGTCGAAGTCGTCCTTGTCGGCCGCCGTCTCGGGCGGCGGCGTGGCGGAGCCACATGCTCCTGCGAAGGCGCCCATCCAGAGCGCGAGGGCGAGCGCTGCGTGCTTCATCCTGGCTGCCATACTCCTCCAAAGGATCGTCAATGCGTGAGCGGACCGTCGCGCCCGTACACAGGGCCGCGCCGCCTGGGGCGCGCCCACCACGGTCGCCGGGCGATCGGGCCCGCACTTTACTCGAATTTGCCTGAAACAGAGAGGAACGTGAGCTTGTTGTTCGTCTCGCGGAGCCGCTGGACGAGCATCCGGACGACGTTCCAGAGGACCTCGTACGCGAGCTCCTTGTGCAGGAAGAGCAGGTCCTCGAACGCGTCCTTCGACACGGTGAGCAGCCGGCATCGCTCGTGGACGCGCGCGTCGGCGGAGCGGGGGGCCTCGTCGAGCAGCGCCATCTCGCCGAACACCGCGCCGGGGCCGAGCACCGCGAGCGCCTCCTCGCCGATGCCGGCGATCTCGCGGCTGATCCGGACCTTGCCTTCGAGCAGGATGTAGAGCTTGTCGCCCGGATCCCCGTGCTGGAAGATCTTGGTGCCGAGGGCGTGCGTCTCCTCGCTCGCGACGCGCGAGATGAGCTCGAGCGCGGCCGGGGTGAGGCCCTTGAACAGGGGGACCTTCGAGAGCTGCTCGATCCGTTCGGGGACGATCACAAGCTGCCGCGGAGAATAGCCGAGGCGCCGGCCGCAGAGCGAATTTAATGGGAGCTCGCGGCGCGAACGCTAGCGCGTGAAGGTCACCGTGATGGGCGGCGTCGTCGCGGTGATCGGGGAGCCCGCGCGATCCTTGCCGGGCGTGTACCGCCGGCTGAGCGCGCACATGTGCGCGGCGCGACCGAAACCGTGTCCGGGATTACTGACGACCTTGACCGACAGCGGGGTGCCGTCGGGCCGCACGGTGATCATGAGGACGACCTTCGCCTGGTCGATCTGGTCGACGTCGGCCTCCGGCGGGAAAGGACAGTTCCAGTTGCTGCTGCCGACCAGGCCAGGGGGGGCCGAGCGGTCCGGCCCCGCGGGGACCGGGGGCGGGACCGGGTCGCCCGTGCCCTTGCCCCCGACGACGCCCCCGACCTTCGCGTTCGGGTTGAACGTGGGGGCCTTCGCCGTGCCCGCGCCGGCGACCTGGCCATAGCCGACGCCCTGCCCCTCGCCGCTCGCGATGCCCCGATCGGTCATGTCGAGGACCTCGTCGGGATCGGGCTCGCGCGTGAGGACCTTCGCCGCCTCGGCGGCGGCGGGGGGCGGCTCGTACGGGTCGTCCTTGGGCGGCGGCGTGTTCGCCTGGGGAGGCGGCGCGACCTTGGGGACGGGCTCGGGCTCGGGCGCCGGCGGCTCGGGCTCCGGCGGCTTGGGCTCCTCGGCCTTCGGCGGCGTGACGTCGACCTCGTACATCGCCCAGAGGTAGTCGTGGATGCCGACGCGCATCTCCTCGACCATCTGCCGCATGTCGTGCAGCGAGCCCGAGACGATGGCCCGGGCCGAGGCCGCGCTGTGGCTGGTGAGCGCCAGCGTCACCCCGAGGAAGGCGCCGACCCGCGAGGCGCGGTCGCCGAGCGCGAGCACCGCGGCGAGCGGATCCGCGGCGCGACGCCGGTCCCCGGCGCGGCCCGCGGCCGGGGCGGCGAGTGGGGTCGGGGGCTCGGGGGCTCCCCCAGGGTCAGCGCCGCCGCGCCTGTCTCGGCGGCGCCCGTCGTGGATCGCCCCCGTGGCGCGATCGCTCGTGGCCTGGCTCATAAGCTCTCGCTCGGCGCGCTCAGGGCGCGGGGCTCGGTGTTGCCGGCGCGGGCGCGGCCGGGGGAGGCGCGGCCGGGGCGCCCGGCGCGGCACCCGGCGCCGCGCCGGGCTCGGGCGCGATCGGCGTCACGCCGAACGCGATCTTGGAGACGCCCGCCTGCTTCAGCAGATCGAGCGCGCGGATCACCCGCCCGTGCGGGACCGTCGTGTCGGCGCGGATCACGGCGCGGAGCTCCGGGTTCTTCGCCTGGGCCTCGCGCGCGATCGGCAGGATGGCGTCCTCGCCCGCGAGCTTCTTGCCGTCGGCGAACGTGTCGCCGTTCGCGTGCAGCTCGAGCCCGAAGACGAGCTGCACCTCCTGCCCCTGCGCCGCCTTGGGCAGGTCGAGGGGAAGCGACTGCGAGACGATGATCTTCGCGGTCACCATGAAGATGATGAGGAGCACCAGGGTGATGTCGACGAGCGGCGTCACGTTGATGCCGCTGATCATGTCGTCGTCGTCGTTGCGGCTCGTGGCGGCCATCAGCGCTCCTCCTCGCCCGCGCCGCCCTTCTTGAGCTCCTCCTGCCGCGCGGCCCTCGCGACCTTGGCGCGCGGCTCGGCGGCGACGGCGGGCGCGGCCCCGGCGAACGCCGGGTCGATCTTGAGGTGCGCGAGCAGCACCCGCGTCAGCGCCTCGGTGTTGGCCAGCGTCGACTTGATCATGCGCTGGAAGAAGTTGTTCGCCGCGACCGCCGGGATGGCGACGGCGAGGCCGACGGCCGTCGCGACGAGCGCCTCGGCGATGCTCGACATGACCGCCTGCGGCGCCATGGCCTGCGACGCGGCCTGCGCGACCGGCGTCTTCGCCGCCTGGCCGAGCGCGTCGAAGGCGCCGACGACGCCGATGACGGTGCCGAACAGCCCGATGAACGGCGCGTTGTTGCCCAGCGTGCCCAGGTAGGCGAGGCGCCGCTCCAGCTTCATGCGCTGGAGCGCCGCGGCGCCGGCCATGGCCTCCTCGGCCGCCTCGGGCCCCTGGTGCGCCACCGCGAGCCCGGCCGAGACGACCGCGGCCTCGGCGGACGGCGAGGCGTCCATCCGCCTCCGCGCCGCCTCGATCGAGTCGTCGAGCGACGTCCGGAGATCCCGGGCGAGGACGGCGAGATCGTCGCGGAGTGACCAGAAGAACCAGGCGCGCTCCAGGATGATGGCGACCGAGATGACGCTGAGGCCGATCATCAGCCACATGACCCACGCTGCCCCGAATCCGACCATGATGCGCTGCAGCCACTCGACGAGGTTCATCTTCTTTCTTGGTGCCTTTCCCGATGGGTGTGGTGGGTGGGAGCCGCGCTTCGAGAGGTCCTACGGGTCGGCGCCGGGCTGCCCTTCCTCGACTGCGTCGTCCTCCTCCGGAGCGGGGGCGCCCGCCGCCCCCGGCCTGCTGATGGAGGGCCGGGGGGCGGAGGCGTCGACGAGCCGAAAGACTCGCCCAAGGACGGTCGTCGCGTAGCCGCCCTTCGGTAGCACAAACGAGACGACGATTCCTTGCCCTGCGCCCGGATCGACCGCCGCGCGCGGCGCTCCCGAGGTCGCGGCCTCCCCGGCGCCCGGCCCCGCGGCGGACACCTCGAGGTCGTCGACCTCCAGCCGGAGCGGGCGACGCGTGCCCTCGCCGGCGTGGGCGAAGGCGTCGAGCCTGCGGGGGTCGCCGATCGCCGCCGTGAGCACCTCGCGCTCCAGCGCGAAAGGGGCGCCCTCGGGCCAGCGCATCTTCCGGCCGAACATCGGGCCTGTGGCCGAGATCGCGAGCGCGGCGGCGCGCGCCTCGGCGTCCGCGAGCTCCGGGCCCTCGAGCGGCACGAGGAACAGCCCGCCGCTGTCGCGCTTCTTGGCGAGATCGCCGGGGAGCACGGCGCTCCAGGTGCCGTCTGCCTCGCGGCGCGCGAGCACCTCGTTGAACCAGAGCGACTGCAGCGCCGAGAAGAGCAGCCGCTGCTCGCGCTTGTCGCGCGGCCCGCGCTCCCGCCCCGCGATCCACGCGAGCGCGCGCTCGGGGTTCTCGCCGTTCCGACCGAACCGCTGCGGCCCGAAGGCGTTCGGCACGCCGGCGCGGCCGATCTCGGCGAGGCGGCGCTCGGCGAGCGGCAGCGCGGGGGGGTCGATGCCCCGGAGCGTGATCCGGAACCGGTTGCCGACGAGGTGCCCGGGCTTGAGCTTGTTGTCGTGGCGAGAGACAGCGAGGACCTCGATCCCCGGCAGCTCGGCCTGCGCGAGCAGGGGCGCGGGATCCCGCGCGAGCGGGAGCTGGATCGAGGCGGTCTGCGTGGTGATCGCGTGCCGGTCCTTCATGCCGGCGAAGCCGGTGCTGCCCGGGTCCGCCCCGAGCGCGAGCGCGATGGCGCGCACCGCGTCCGGCGTTGTGCGCCCTGTCTTGCGGAAGGTCACGAACACGTGCTCGCCGCGGCCGCTCGGCGCGTAGGCGGGGAGCTCTTCGACGACGAAGTCCGCGGGCGAGCTCCGGAGCACGGCCGCGGGGAGGTCGCCGGGCGAGCCCGCGGCCGCGGGGGCCGCGACGGGCGGGGCGGTGGTTGCCATGGGAGCGGGAGGGTGACCGAAATCGCCCCGGCGTCCAGCGGCTAACGCGCGCGCTGCCCGCCCTCGATTTGCCCGCCTCGCCGGAGATCGGTTATGGGACACGGCCCGCCCGGGCCTCGGCCTCCCCGCGATGCGACCGCCTCACCCGCTTCACCCCCGCGCGCTCCGGCCCCTGTCGCGCGCGCGCTGGATGGCCGTCGTCGCGGGCGTCGCGGCGGTCGGCCTCGCGGTCCTCGGGCTGCCGAGCCCCCGGACGGCTGCCGCCGCGCGCAAGGGGTGCCCCGCGGGCATGGCCTCGGTCCGCGGGGAGTTCTGCATCGATCGCTTCGAGGCGAGCACCGTCGAGCTGCTTCCCGACGGCGGCAAGCGCCGGCACTCGCCGTTCGAGCCGGTCGGCAAGCTGAAGGTGAAGGCGCTCAGCCGGCGCGGCGTGAAGCCGCAGGCGTACATCAGCCGGAACCAGGCCGAGGCGGCCTGCCAGAACGCCGGCAAGCGGCTCTGCACGGACGAGGAGTGGGTCACCGCCTGCAAGGGCAAGCGCGCCACGGTGTTCCCCTACGGGCGCGAGCGAGAGCGCGGGGCCTGCAACGACAGCGGCATCTCGTCGTTCAACCGCTACTTCGGCCAGGGGGGCGAGGCCCCGCTGTCGGCCTTCACGTGGGCCAACATGAACGACGCTCGCCTGAACCAGCTGGAGGGCACGCTGGCGCCGACGGGCTCGTTCCGCCGCTGCAAGAGCAGCTTCGGCGTCCACGACATGGTCGGCAACCTGCACGAGTGGACGAGCGCTGCGCGCGGGACGTTCCGCGGCGGCTACTACCTCGACAGCGCCCGGCACGGCGAAGGCTGCGACTACAGGACCACCGCGCACTCGACCGGGTACCACGACTACTCGACCGGCTTCCGCTGCTGCAAGTGACGCGGCCGCGCATGGCGGGGCCCGCGCTCGGCGCCGGGGCGCGCGGCGCGGCGGCTACCTGGGGCCGGAGAACCCGCCGACGCCGCCGCTGCCGGGTACGGGCATGGGCGGCGGCGGCACCGGGGGCTTCTGCACGGTCCTGCACTCCTCGTCGCCGGTGTCGACCATGGTGACGTCATAGCAGCAGAGCTCGCCGTCGAAGTCCCCCTCGCTGTCGATGGACTCGATCGCGCTCAGGCAGCCAGGGTTCTCGAAGAACACGCGCGCCTCGTTGCTGGAGGGGCACGCGCCTTCGAGCTCGGTCCAGTGAAAGCAGGCCCGCTTGCCGCAGCCCGAGGAGAGGAGGGCCGGGGCGACGAGCGCGAGGACCAGCGGGCGGAGGCGGGCGATGCTCATGTCGATCTCCTGAAGCGGCGCCCGCGCGCGGGCGCGGGGCAGGGGCCCGGGCGATCAGAGCTCGTGCGGCATCAGGTCGCGCGGGCTCCGGAAGTACTGCAGCGGAGAGTACGCGAGCAGGTTGGAGACGCGCGACGTGTAGATGCAGGCGTACTCCTCGACCTGATCGCCGAAGCTGGAGGTCTCGTTCGCCTCCTTGAGCAGCGAGCCCCAGTAGGGGTGGAAGCGGCGGGCGATCTCGCGCTCCAGCTTGCCGACCTCGACGTCGACGGCCCGGAGCTGGCCGCGGATGCGCTCCACCGCGCGCTTCGTCCGGCCCCGCTCGGCCTCGTAGAACGACGTCGCGTAGTCGATCTGGACGGGGGCGCCGTTCGCCTCCGCGAGCAGCGGGGCGCCGCCCCCGTTGGCGGTGCCGTTCTTCTTGTGCTGCTCCTCCTCGATCTTGCGGGTGAGGTCCTTGTAGCGCTGCTGGTAGAAGCGGAGCTGGTCCTCGAGCTCCTCGCGGCGCCCCTCGAGCATCGCGCTCTCCATGTGCTCGCGGCGGCACGACTCGTGGGCGGCGACCTCCGCCTCCATCTCCTGGATGATCATCGCCGTTCGCCACGCGCTCTCCTTCTTGGAGCGGAGGATGTCGCCGTAGATGTGATCGCCCACGTAGAGCACCCGGTCGCCGGAGATGTTCAGGAACTTCTCGAAGTCGAGCAGGTTGCCCCCCTCGTAGATGGCGCCGCGCTCGAGCGGCGGCGTGGCGGGGCGGGTCTCGGCGCCGTCGCGGATGAGGAGCGGGCGGCGCTCCTGGAAGAACGCCGGCTTCTGCGCGGCGACGACGATGACGTCGAAGTAGTGCCGGAAGCTCGGGTACTCGGGCATCGCGTCCCCGAGCAGGTACGTCATCATCTTCTCGGTGAACGGCCAGCGCGAGTTCGTGAGCAGGAACAGCTTCTTGCCCGCCGAGCGGAACTTGTGGAGCGTCTGCGCCAGGTTGGGGTCGCGCTGCACGAAGCGCGGCAGGTCCGAGAGGACGACGTCGAGGATGGTGCCGTCCCGGTGGGCCTCGTCGATGCACTCGCGGATGTCGGTGAACAGCCGCGCGTAGTCGAGCGGGACGCCGCGCTCCTCGAGGGCGTCGACGATGCCGGCGTAGAGCGTGGCCTCGCTCAGCGCGTAGAGCGTGTCGATCCAGTGGTAGCGGGCGGTGTTCGGCCGGATCTTGCGGTGCTGGTAGAGCGACCTGAGCTCTTCCTTCGTGAGCTCCCGGAGGCCGTGGTACCCGCGCTGGACCACCTTGAACCGGTCCATCTTGAGCACGTGGCCGAAGCGCTTGTCGATCAGCAGGCCGCGGATGGGGAAGTGGATCGGGTAGCGGAGGCGCCGCAGGAGCTCCTCGGGGTAGCCGCGGGCGGCGAGCTTCGTGACGGTCCCCTGGATCGAGAGGTTGTCCATCTCGGTCTGGTTGTAGATCGCCAGGGTGTAATCCATGTCGAAGCCCACCCAGTCGATGCCCGCGAGCTTGAGGTTGCGGTTGACGAAGACGCGTCGGGTCCGCGGGATGCGCGTGGGCTCGGTCTGGGGATAGAGCCCTCCGAGAGGGAGCTCGAGCTGCTCGAAGAACACGGTGGGTCGACTATGGTATCCCAGCCCGGGGGGCGTACAAAGGGCGCCTCCTCGACGAACGCGCGTCACCGCGCACGCCGTGCCCGCCCGCGGCGGGCGCGGCGACGCGCGTTTGTTCGCCCGGCCCGCCCGGCCCCGCCGCGGTCAGCCCACCGACGCGCCGCGGTCCGTCAGCCGGCGCCAGGATCCGTCATCCCGAGCAGCGCTCCTCGCGCGCTCGGGCGCGCCGCGCTCCTGCGTGCGCGGCGCGGAGAAACTGCGCTATGGTGCGCTCCCGTGCCGTCTCGAGCGGTCGAGGATCCGCATCCGTCAACGACGGGCACCCTTGTTCAATGCTTTTCGCAGCGCCCCAGCCGATCTCCCGGAAACCCCCCGTCCAGCGCCCCACCTCGTGGTGGCTCAGCATGCTGCGCCGCCGCGCCGCGCGGATGTACGACGAAGAGCTCGACCTCTCCCGGCCGATCCCGTGGGAGAGCGAGGACGAGCGCCAGGCGGCGATCGCCTTCTTCAACGCCGCGTTCCGCGCCGAAGAGTCCGGCCTGACGCAGGCTCACGCCCTGGCGGACGAGGTGAGCGGCTGGGACCCGGAGCTCGGCGAGTGCCTGCGGCTCTACGGCGACGAGGAGGGGTGGCACCGCGAGCTGCTCACGAAGTTCCTCGCGCACCTCGGCGGCGAGGTCCGGCCCATGGGCCGTGTCACCGGCACCTTCTATCGCCTGTACGGCCGCGCGAAGCGGGTCGAGACGATCGTGCTCACGAACCTCATGTTCGAGACCATCGGCTCGACGACGTACCGCCTCGCGCTGCGGGAGGCCCGGTACCCGGCCGTGCGGCAGATGCTCACGATCCTCACGCGCGACGAGTCGTTCCACGTCCCGCTCAACGTCCACTTCCTGCGCGAGGCGCTGAAGCGCAGCCCGTCCTCGATGCGCGCCAGGCTGCGCGCCATCCACACGACGCTCTTCGCGGCGCTGCTCGCCTCCGCGGCCGCGAGCCGCCGGCGCGCGTTCGCCTTCGACAGGATCCCGTTCCGCGTGCTCGCGGGCGCCTACGCCGAGCACCTGGGGCGGCTCTTCGTCCACGAGAGCGACCTCGACTTCGCCCCGCCGGAGCTGCTCCTCCGGCTGTTCGGGCACAGCCGGCGCTCGCTCGCTATGTCCGAGGACCCCTCCGCCGTCAGCGTGCTCTCGGCGGAGGCGGCCGTCGACCGCGAGCGCGTCGTCGTGACGGCGCTCGGCGGTGCGCGCGGCGGGCGCAGCACCTCGTCAGGCGTCGCCCCCGGCGCGACGCTCGACCCCGGCGCCGGCCGGCGGTGAGACGGCGGTGAGATGACGTCGAGCCGTCGTTCGAGCACCCACAGTAAACTTTTCTCCGGAATATTGTAAGGAGTACACTTGAAGCTCCGGCGTCGTGGGCTCGCGCGGGGCGGGCGCCAGATCGTGTCGGGGCGTGGATGGCAGGCAAGGAGCAGCGCCGGAGCAGCCCAGAGAGCGGCTCCGGGACGAGGAGCAGTGAATCCGCGGAGCGCGCGCTCACGCCAGAGGAGCGCGCTGCGCGCCCGTGGACGCGCGCCGAGGACGAGGGCGACGCCGGCGTCCTCGCGCAGATGCGGCACGAGATCCGGACGCTGCTCAGCGGGATCATCGGCGTCAGCGGCCTGCTGCTCGACTCCGAGCTCGACCCGGAGCAGCGCGCCTGGGCCCGGCGCGTCCGGACCAGCGGCGACACGGCGCTCTCGATGATCGACGACCTCATCGATCTCGTGCAGCCGGGCGGCCGCGCCCTACCCGTCGCCCGCGTCGATTTCGACCTGCGCCGGGCCGTGGAGGACGCGGCGGAGGTGCTCGGCGAGCGCGCGCACGACGACAGGACCGAGCTCGTGCTCGACATCGAGCCCGACGTGCCAGGCGCGGTGCGCGGCGACGCCGCGCGGCTTCAGCAGATCCTGCTGAGCGTCGGGACCTTCGCGATCCGCGCGGCGCCCCGCGGCGAGGTGCTGGTGCGCGCCGCGCTCGACGCGGGCGATGACGGCGAGGGCGGCGAGGGCGGCGAGGGGCCGCGCGCGCCCGGGGGAGCGGGCGTGCGGGTGCGCTTCGACGTGCGCTTCGCGGGCGGGGCAGGGCTCGACGCGGGCGCGGGGGCGCCGGACGCAGGGGACGCGCCGGGCGGGGGAGCGAGGCCCGCGCCCGAGCTGGACGTGCGCGCCGCGCCCGGGCTCGCGGTCGCGCGGCGCCTCGTCGGCGCGATGGGCGGCGAGCTCCGCGCCCCCGAGGAGCCCGGCGCGCGCCGCCGCCGGCTCGCGGTCGTGCTGCCGTTCGAGCGGCGCGGGCGCGGCTCGGAGCGCGCGCCCATCCCGCGGATCGACCTGCCCGGCAAGCGGGTGCTCGTCGTCGACGACAGCGGCTCGGTGCGCCTGGTCGTGCGGCGGCTGGTCGAGGAGCTCGGCCTCGCGTGCAGCACCTCGGCCAACGGCGCCGCGGCCCTCGCCGCGCTCCGCCAGGCGGCGGACGCCGGGGCGCCCTACGACATGGTGCTGATCGACCACGAACTCGCCGACCTCGACGGCCTGAGGCTGCTCCAGCGCATCAAGGCGGACGCCGCGATCGCGCCTGTGCGCAGCGTCCTCATGACCTACCCCGGCAGGGAAGCGCCGAGCCGCGCCGAGATCGGCTCTGTGCTCATCAAGCCGATCCGGCGCACGCAGCTGCACTCGAGCCTGCGGCTGCTCGTGGGGCTCCCGCCGGAGCACGTGGCCGCGGGGGGGCGCGCGCACGCGCCGAGGTCGCGCCGCGGGCCGCCTTCGGCCGACGCGCGGAGCTCGTCGCGCCCCAGGGTCCTCGTGGTCGACGACGATCCGGTGAGCCAGAAGGTAGCGGCCTTCATGGTCGAGAAGCGCGGCTACCGCGTCGAGGTGGCGGGCAGCGGCCGCGCGGCCGCCGACGCGGTGCGCCGCGGGGGCTACGCCGCGGTGCTGATGGGCTGCCGCACGCCGGACCACGACGGCCACGCGGCGGCCGCGGAGCTCCGCCGCGCCGAGCGCCCCGACCGGCGGACGCCGATCATCGCGATGACGGAGGGCGCCGGGAGCGACGCGCGCGAGCTGTGCCTCGCGGCGGGGATGGACGACGCCCTGGCGAAGCCGCTGAAGCAGGACGAGGTCGATCGCGTCCTCCGGACCTTCGGCGCTTCGTCGCGATCCGGGTCGTACGAGGCCGTGCAGCACGACGCCGCGCCGCCGAGCGTGGAGCTCGCCCCGCCGACCCTGGTCACGCCCTCGCCCCCGCCGGTCCAGAGACGCGCGCAGCCCGCCGCTCCTCCGAGGCCGCGAGGCGGCCTGCGCGCGGTCGAGCCCGACGTTGTCGCCGAGATGATCGAGCTCTTCCTGACGGAGGCCCCGACCCAGGTGGCCGCGATGCGCGAGGCCGCGGCGCGGGGCGCGCTCGGCGAGATCGAGCGGCTCGCCTGGGCGCTCTACGAGAGCGCCGACAAGCTCGCGGCGCTCAACCTGAAGGAGCTCTGCGCGCGGCTCGACCGGCAGGCGCGCGCCGGGACGATCGAGAGCGCGACCGAGGCGGTGCAGGCGATCGCGCGCGAGGTCGAGCGCGTGCAGTCCTCGCTCGCCGCGGACCCCAAGCGGCGGGGCCCTCGGTAGCGGGCCGCGGAGGCGCCCGCCTGAACGTCACGGCGCGCGGGGACGCGCCGGCCGCGGCGCTGCTCGCCGCGGGTCATCGCGCGCGCGGCGGGCGTCCAGGGGAGCGCGCGATCCTCAGGTGAGGCATCACGTGAGGCCGACGAGCCTCGAGCTCATGTCCCAGAGCCGCGCGGCCGCCTCCCCGTCGGTGGCCATGCCCTTGAGGGGCCGCACCTTGGTGCGCTCGAAGAAGGCGAGGCTCTCGGCGGGCGCGCTGTCGGCCAGGATCGCGAGGAGGTTCGCGGCGGCCTGCGCCGGGGTCGCGCCCACGACGTCGATCAGCGTCTTGAGGACGCGCGAGGTCCCCTCGAACAGCCCGGACCGCACGAGCCCGGGGTAGTAGCAGAGCACCTGGGCCTCCGTGCCCGAGAGCCGCTCCGAGAGGCGGCGCGCGGCGAGCACGAGCGCGAGCTTCGACCGCGCGGAGGCGGAGAGGAACGAATAGGAGCGCTTCGACATGAGGTCGTCGAAGTCGAGCCGGATGCTGTCCACCGGCGCGACCATGTTGACCACGCGCGCGCCGCGCGCCGCCTCGAGCCGGTCGAGCAGCAGGTTCGACAGCAGGAAATGCGACAGGTAGTTCACCTGGAACGTCATCTCGAGGCCGTCGGCCGACTCGGCGCGCTCGCGCAGGAACACCCCCGCGTTGTTCACGAGCAGGTGAACGGCCCGGTACCGGTCAGCCACCTGCCTGGCGGCCGAGCGCACCGACGCGAGCCGGCCGAGGTCGCACTCGACGAGATCGATCTCGCCGAGCGCCTTCAGGGCCGCGAGCTTCCTCGCGCCCTCGGAGCCGGTCCTGCGGCAGAGCACGGCGACCCGGGCGCCCTGCCGCACCAGCGCGGATGCCGTCGCGAGCCCGATCCCCGAGGTGCCCCCGGTGATCACCGCGACTTTCCCCCTCATACTTTGCGCACACCCCATCTCCCGTCTCCTCGTCTGGCCGTCCTCGGCCATCGTCGCCTGCGGCGGCGGGCCGGTCACAACGCTCCGGGAGCCTGTCGTCGACGGGAGCACGCGGCGGGCACACGCCGAAGCGCCGAAAGACGCGGTGCCCGCCGGGAACCCCCGGAAAGAAGAAGAGTCGTCACCCCCGCCCGTGACACAGGTACGACCGGGCGCGCATCACGTCAAGCAAGCTTTGTGCATCGCAGCACAATAGCCGGGAAAACGAAGTTCCAGATTTTCCGGATCGGGCTGTCAGCGTCTCCGCGGAACCGTCGTGGGCATTAGCGACAGCGGTGAGCGGGCCCTGCTGCGACGCGTCAGGCCTCGGGCGTCTCCTCGAAGACGCGCAGGCCGTATTTGTCGAGACACCAGAGCACACCGATGATCAAGCTCCGTTTGTCGTCGACGAACGACGGCTTCTTCCCCTCGAAGTAGTGACCTGCGAACTGGAAGCCCCAGCCCGTCGCGAACATCGCAGCCGCGAGCGGGAGGCCGATGAGGGTCGCGCCCACGGGGAAGCTCGCGACGATCAGCGGTATGCCGATCTGGTGACACGCCTGGTTGCGTGGGTCCTGGTGGTCTTCCTTGTACCGGCGGAGCACCTGTGTCCATTCGGCGTTGAGGCGGAGCATGCGACCACCTTACCATGCTGCCGCGCGAGGCGGCAGCGCGCGCGGCGCGGGGACGCGTTCGACGCGCGCAGACCGCACGCGCGCAGACCGCACGCGAGCAGACCGCACGCGCGCAGATCGCACGCCTCCGGCGAAGGCCGGCGACGCTGCTTCCTGATTGCCGTTGGAAGGAATGAGGCGTAGTTGGGCAGTGTGAGCGGTCACAGAACCGGCCCCATGGCGACGACGGCACCGCTGTCATTCAAGACAGGGGAGCTCATCCAGGGAGCGCGCTCGGAGAAGCGGCGTGTGCTCCTGCTCGTCTATCACCATGATGGCGTCGAGATGGCCCCGATGAGCCCCGGCGTCGGCGTGGTCGTCGGCAGGGAGCCCCCGGCCGACGTGGTGATCCGGGACAGGAGCATCTCGCGCAGGCACGCGCGCTTCACGCTCGTGGGCGGCGAGGTCGTGGTCGAGGACCTCAACTCGCGCAACGGGACGCGCATCTCGGGGCAGCGGGTCGAGAGCGGCGTGGTCAAGGCCGGGGACGAGGTGCTGCTCGGCGGCATCGTCGCCTCGGTGCACGTGCTCGCCGGCGGCGAGCTGCCGCCGTTCGGCCTGGAGGGGTCCGACGCGCTCCGGGTCGCCCTGCAGGCCGAGATCGTGCGGTCCAGGTTCTTCAGCCGCAAGTTCGCGCTCGTCGTGGTCCGCTCGCTCGGCGTGCAGGCGAGCCACCTCCGCCACTGGGGGCTGCGCGTGCGCGAGGCGCTGAGGCCCGTCGATCGCGTCGCCTTCTACAGCGCCGACACCCTCGAGATCCTGCTCCCCGAGGTCACGCCCGAGCTCGCGGAGGAGCTCGCGCGGGCGATCGTCGCGCGCCGCGAGGGCGAGCCCGTGCTCGTGGCGGGGGTCGCCGTGTTCCCCGACGCCGCGACCACCATCGACAAGCTGATCGAGGTCAGCCACGAGGCGTCGCGGAGCGCGAGCCCGGCGGAGCCCGTGCACCTCGCGGCCCCGGAGGGGGCGCTGCTCTTCGTCGCGCCGAAGGCCGAAGGCGACCGGCCGCCCGAGCAGGAGGGCTCCCCGGGCGCGTCGGCGGAGAGCGAGTGGGAGGCCGACGGCCACGTCCTCGCGACCAAGAGCCCGCTCATGCGCTCGCTCGTCGAGGTGGCGCTGCGGGCGGCGCGCTCCTCGATCCCCGTGCTCCTGCGCGGCGAGACCGGCACCGGCAAGGAGGTGCTCGCGCGGTTCATCCACGACCGCAGCCCGCGCCGCGGCGAGCCGCTCATCTGCGTGAACTGCGGGGCGATCCCCGCGCTGCTCATCGAGAGCACCCTCTTCGGCCACGAGCGCGGCGCCTTCACCGGGGCGAGCCAGCAGCAGAAGGGCGTCTTCGAGGCGGCCGCCGGCGGCACGGTGCTGCTCGACGAGATCGGCGAGCTGCCCGCGGCCGCGCAGGCCGCGCTCCTGCGCGTGCTCGAGACGAAGCGGGTGACGCGCGTCGGCGCGACCAAGGAGATCGAGATCGACGTCCGCGTGATCGCGGCGACGCACCGCGACCTCGACGCGATGTGCGACGCGGGCACGTTCCGGCTCGATCTGCTCTACCGGCTGAACGCGATGACGCTGAACATTCCGCCGCTCCGCGCGCGCCGCGACGACATAGCGGCGCTCGCGGCTGGCTTCCTGAAGCAGACGAACGCGGCGTACCCGAGCCGGGTCCAGTCGATCGCGGCCGAGGCGCTGGCCCTCCTGAAGAGCTACTCGTGGCCCGGCAACGTGCGCGAGCTCCGCAATGCGATCGAGCGGGCGGTGGTGATCGCGGAGGGCGAGGCGATCATGGCGCGCGATCTCCCGGAGCGCGTCCGCGTGGCGGTGACCTCCTCCAGCGTGATGCCCGCGCCCGCCCGCGCCACCGACGTCTCGCGCGCTTCCGATCCCGGCGTGGCGCCGGCGATGTCCCAGCGCCCGTCCGAGCCGCTGCGCGGGCTGGAGCCCGCGTCGTCGGCGACCCCGATGACGGGCGGCCTGAAGACGCGCCTGGAGCAGATCGAGGCCGACTTCCTGCTCGAGGCGCTGCGCGCGTCGGACTGGAACCAGACGGAGGCGGCGCGGCGCCTGGAGCTGCCGCTCCGCACGTTGCAACACAAGATCAAGGTCTACGGCATCAAGAAGCTCGGGTACGGCGTCGCGCGGTGAGCGCCGCGCGACGCCTGCCGGAGGCGCCGCTACTGGGAGAACCCTTCCAGCATGTAGTGCGCCTCGATCCGCTTGAGCGCGAGCACCATCGCGGCGAGCCGCATCGGCAGGCGCTTGCCCAGGACGAGCCTGGTCGAGTCGTGGTCCTCCGTGCGGCGCGGCCGGTTCTCCGCGATGTCGCAGATCAGGCGGTAGTTGCTCTTGATGGCGCGCTCGAGCCGCGTGTTCACCTCGCCCTCGGTCCAGTGCTCCATGCGCTTGTTCTGGATCCATTCGTAATAGGAGACGGTCACGCCGCCCGCGTTGCCGATGATGTCGGGGATGACGCTGACGCCCCGCTCCGCGAGCACCTTGTCCGCCTCGGTCGTGGTCGGGCGGTTGGCGCCCTCGGCCACGAGCTTCGCCTTGAGCCGCTCGGCCACCTCGCCGGTGATCGCGTCGCCGAGCGCGGCCGGGATGCAGATGTCCGCGTCGACGCTCCAGAAATCGTCGCGCGCGATCGCCTGGGCCCCGCCGTAGCCGGCGACCGAGCGCCGGAGGTTGGCTGGGTTCTCGTTCACGTAGGTCATGAGCGCGCCGACCTCGATGCCGTTCGGGTCGTAGATCGCGCCGTCGGCGTCCTGTACCGCGACGCACCGCGCGCCCATGCGGCACAGGATCTCGGCCGCGGCGGAGCCGACGTTGCCGAAGCCCTGCACGATGAAGCGCGCGCCCGCCAGGGAGACGCCGCGCTGCGCGTACCACTCCTCGATGCAGTAGGCGAGCCCCTGCCCGGTCGCCTTGACGCGCCCCTCGGAGCCGCCGATGCGCACGTCCTTGCCCGTGACGACGCCGCGGTGGTTGTGCCGCTCGCGCTCGCCGTCGCTGTACTGGCGGAGGAGCCACGCCATCACCTCGGCGTTCGTGCCCACGTCGGGCGCCGGGATGTCCACGTTGGGCCCGATGAGCTGCTTGAGCCGGTACATGTACCGGAGCGAGATCGACTCGAGCTCTTCCTTGCTGTACTCGCGCGGATCGATGCGAATGCCACCCTTGCCGCCGCCGAACGGGACGTCGGCGATCGCGGTCTTCCACGTCATCTCGGCGGCGAGCGCGTTGAACAGGTCGAGCGAGACGGCCTTGTGGAAGCGCAGCCCGCCCTTGTAAGGCCCTCTCGCCTGGTTGTGCTGGACCCTGTATGCCTTGAAGCGGGCGAACTCGCCGGGCTGGATCCGGAAAAGCCCCTGGTCGCCGAGGCGGATCACGCCGTCCTGCACGTGGATCGAGCCGCTGCGGAGCGCCTCGGGGCGGAGGATGAGCTTGCCGTTGAAGAGCGGTGTGATGGCGGCGCGGTTCGGGATCACCGACGCAGGGAGCCGCTCGTAGGCCGCGGCCGCCTCCCCGCGGAAGGGGACGAGGCGATCCTGGAGCTGCGTGGTGACGTAGAAGATGTGCTCGTAGTCGGGCTGCTCGAGCTCCAGCCGGATGCGGGGAGCCAGGCCGATGAGATCCGCGGCCGTGTGAAACACCACCATGGATTCGCCGAAGATGTTGGTCTCCGGCTCGCGCTCTAGGAGGGGGACGTCTTCCATCGCCGTATGCTGCCTCGACCGCGCGGTGGGGGTCCAACGTTTCGCGCGGGTCGAGCGCCCCGCGCGCGCCATCGCTCGCGCGGATCGCGCGCAGCGCGGCCGTGCCGGAGCGCCGCCCGCGACCAGCGGATCGAGGTGAAACCACGAGGAAACGAGGCGAGCGCCGCGCGCGCGCCGGCGGGGCTACGCGCGTCTCGACAGGCGGTGCGAACGACGGGCCGCCGGCCTCGAGGGGAGCTGGTGACGCTCTCCGCAGGAGGATCCGGCGGCCCGTCGCGTCGGTCACCGCGGTTCTCGTCCGGCAGCGCGGCCGGCGTGTTCAGGGAACCTCAGGGGAACGTCCCAGGAGCGAAGGCGCCGTACGGAGAGCCGACACCGCCGAGGCCGCCGCCGAGCCCACCGAGGCCGCCGAGCCCGCCGCCGAGCCCACCGAGGCCGCCGCCGAGCCCACCGAGGCCGGTGCCGAGCGCACCGAGGCCGCCGGGCCCGCCGAGCCCGCCGCCGAGGCCGCCGAGACCACTGGGGAAGCCGCCGAGGCCGCCGAGGCCGCCGAGCCCGCCGTACGGGGACCACCCGAAGCCGCCCGGCATCGCACCCGGGAAGCCGCCGAACGGACTACCGAACGGACTACCGCCGAAGGGGCCCCCGAAGGGCCCGCCGGGGAAGCCCCCGGCCTGCCCGCCGGGGAACGGCGCCTGGCCGACCTGCGCGCCGGGGCCGGGGCCGAGCGGAGCGCCCTTGTCGATGGGACCCTGGATCGGCCCGCCCTTGCCGATCGGAGCGCCGATATCGGTCTTGCCCGGGATCGCGCCCACCGGGCCGCCCCGCGTCTCGTCCTGCTCTCCCTCCTCCAGCGCCTGCTCGCTCGACGCCACGTCGGCGTCGGCCTGCTCCAAGTCGGCCTCTTCCGATGTCACCGCGTCGACCGCGCACCCGGTCATCAGCACGGAAAAGAGCATCGCCGCTTGCGCCATCTTCATATCGATCGAGCTAACCATCCGTCCTCCTTCCATGCCCCGCGATGGCCATCAGGCCCGCGGTGGCATGCTGGGCCGACTGAAGAGCAGGCTGCGTGCCTGACAGCGCGTGTGCAGAGCCTGCCGCTCGGGCCTTCTGTGTCTGCCGGACGGCGACGGCGAAAGTGCATTGTCTGAATCCGCGCCGGCTGAGAGTTCTGCCCCGTTTCATCGCGCCCGAGCGATCCCGCGCTGCCGCGTCTCGATACCGCCTCGCAGCGCCGATGTGGGATGCGCCGGAGCGCTGGAGAAAGGCAAATGTCGGCGCGCGCGCGCCGCGCGGCGCACGGCCGGACGGCATGAGAGCGACCCGACTTGCAGCTTTATCGGGGCCTCCGGACCGCATTTCCGAAGAGCTGGTCGATCTCTGCAATCGAGGGCTGCGAAGACTCGACATCAACGCTTCTCCCGCGTCGACGTCCCGCGAGCTCGCGGCGCTCTGGTCACGCCCTGCGCAGCCCACTTCAGCAGATAAGGTCCCCGGGCGGCGCTCCTCGTGCGGCAGCCTCGGTATCGCGGCGCGCCGGAGCGCCGCGCTCCCCGCGGCGCGCCGCGCCGCCGTCGTCCAGAACGACGGTGCCGCTGCAATCAGTCGCGGACGGGCGGCCCCGCGAGGCCTCTCCCGCAGCCTCCGCCGCGGGGCGTCCAGCGCGACACAGCCGTCCGCGGCGTCGCACGGAAAGCCGGCGCGATCGCGACTCTGCTGCCTGGCGGGAGCCTGCCTCCTGTTGTAAGAATCATCACGCCGAAGGAGCTCGCGCGGCGCCGCTCAGGCGCTGATCTCATCTCCCTGCCGCGGGCTCCACGAGTTCAGGTGCTTGAAGCGCCGGTTCATGCAGGACACGCGGTCTCCGCGTCGCTGCGGGAGCGCTGGTGGGGCTGTCCGCCCGGGAGGCCGGGAGTCCACGCCACGCGCGACTCGAGGCCGCGCGCTTTCTGAGGAGGGTATCGCATGCGCCTCTGCGCGACGCGCCCGGGTTCATCTTGGCTGGCCGTCTGCATCGCTCTCCTGTCGCTGCCCACCGCGGCGTGCGGCGATCCCGCGCTCGGCTCCGACGTGACGCTCGAAGGCGAGGCCGTCCCGGCGCGCTGCCCGCGCGGGAACGTACTCGGCCCCGGCGGCGCGTGCATGCCGGTGGGCATCCAGGGGTGCGCCGCGCTGTTCGTGGAGGACGACGATCTCTGCCACCCCTCGATGGCCAGATGCCCTCCGGGGACGATCCCGAAGTTCGATGAGGGCTGCATTCCCGTGGGTATCCCGCGCTGCGCCAAGGAGCTCGTGGGCGACGACGGGCTCTGCAGGCCGGCCATGGCGAAGTGCCCGACTGGCACGTTCGCCACCCCCGAAGCGGGGTGCGTGCCCGTCGACGGCCCCGGCGGCTGCGGTGCCGGGCCCTGGGGGAACATCCCGCGCGCGCCCGGGAACCTCTATGTGGACCCGAGCTACTCCGGCGCGGACAGCGACGGCTCCGAGGCGCGGCCTGTCACGACGCTCGCGGCGGCGCTTGAGCTCGCCGTCGAGGGCGGGACGATCGCGCTCGCGGAGGGCACCTACGACGAGCCACTGGTCGTCACGAGGCCGCTCGCGATCGCCGGCCGGTGCGCCTCGCGCGTGCGGATCCGCGGGGTGAGCCCGCTCAGCCGTCCCCCCGCGATCGTGGCCGTGCTCGACGCAGGGGAGGTGACGCTCCGGGGCGTCGAGATCGGCGGGGACGGCGCCGGCGTGGTGGCGATGGGCGCGAGCGCGGTGGCGCTCGAGCGCGTCCACATCAAGGGCGCCGCCCACGCCGGCGTCCTCGCGAGCGACGGCGCGCGGATCTCCGTGGCGCAGAGCTGGATCGAGGGGACGCGCTCCGGCGAGGAAGGCGACGGCACGGGCGCCCTCGCACGGGCCGGCGGCGCGCTGACCGTGAAGGAGAGCGCCGTCACGGGCAACCGCGCGGCCGGCGTGGCGGCGCACCAGGCGGGCGCCACGGCGGCCGTGGTGGGCAGCCTCGTCGAGGGGACGCTGCCGTCGGAGTACATCCGGGACGGTCAGGGCATCGTCGTTGTCGACGGCGCCGAGGCGTCGCTCGAGGACACCGCCGTCGTCGGCAACCACCTGTCGGGGGTCGTCGCGGTGACGGGCGCCTCGGCGACGCTCTCCGGCGTGCTCGTCGAGGGGACGCGCGCCGGGCTCCACGATCTGAGCTACGGCATCGGCGTGTACGCGACGGCGCGCGCGCGTGTCGCGATCGACGCGAGCGCGATCGTCGGCAACGCGGAGCTCGGCGTCGCCGTCATCGGCGAGGGCGCCGCGGCGACGATGGCGCGCAGCCTCGTGATGGGCACGGTGGCGGCCGAGCCGGAGTCCCCGGTCGGGGGGATCGGCGTGGCCGTCGCTCGCGGCGCGGCGATGCGGCTCCACGACAGCGCGGTCCTCCGGAACCGCGGGACCGGCGTGCACGTGGGCGACCTGTCCGCCGAGCTCGTCGCCGAGCGCAACCTCATCGAGGGCACCCTCGCCGAGGGGGGCTGGGGCGACGGCGCCGGGGTCATCGTGGTGGAGGGCCGCGCGACGCTCACGTCGAACGCGATCCGCGACAACGAGGGGAGCGGCGTATCGGTGGGGTATCTCGGGTCCGAGGCGACAGTGACTGGCAACCTCGTCGAGGGGCATGTCGCGCCGGACCGCCGCGCGCCGGCGGGGCAGGGGATCGTCATCTACCGCGGCGCCAACGCGGTGCTCGCGGGCAACCTCGTCAGCGGCAACCGCTCCGTCGGCGTCCTCGCCGGCTCGGAGACCCACGGCGGCAAGGTCGAGATGATAGGTGACCTCATCCAGGGCACCTCGGGCGGCGACGGCGCCGGCATCGGCGTCGCGGCCGCGCGCTACGAGCTCCAGCTCGCGTCGTCCCTCATCCGCGCGAGCCGCACAGCCGGCGTGGCGCTGTTCGGCGCCGACGCGGACATCTCCTCGACGGTCGTCGACGGGGTGACCGGCGACAGCGGGGCCGCTGGAGAGGGCGCGCGGCGCGACGTGCTCGTCGCCGATGGTGTCCTGGCGCTCGCCGGGTCCACTGCCACCCTCGCCGACGTGCGCGTGGCCGGGTGCGCGCGGGCGGGGATCCTCTACGACCGGAGCTCGGGTCGCATCTCCAGGGTTCGCGCCTCGGACAACCGCTTCGGGCTGGTCGTGCAGGGCGCGTCGGCGCTCGAGCCGGACAAGGACAGCGTGTTCATCGACAACGGCGAGGCGGACGAGCTCTTCGGCGCCGAGCTGCCTGTGTCCGTGACCGCGCCACCGCTCCGGTGACGCGCGCCTCCGGCCCGCCCGGCCGCTCCCGCCCTCGCGCGAAACCGCGAAGACATCGAAGGGAATCGCCCCTGGAACGTGGTATTTACAGGCAGCGGCGGGAGCCACCGGGCAAGGCGCCCAGTCGCCAGCCCGCGATTCGCGCCTGAGCCCATCGCGCCGCGCCTTCCGGATGCGATCTCCGGCACCCGCAGGGGGCGTGTCCGGGCCCCGCCCCTCGAGAGGGCCGCATGCTTGAGAGCCGCCGGTGCGAAACGGAAATTTCTGGTCTTGTCACCGCTCGCGGGTCTCTGTTATAGACGTCCCCCGGCCGGACCTGAAACGCCGCGTCATAGACACGTTCTCTTTCTTGCTGTGACCGAAGAAAATAACAGTGCGAGTGTCGGGGCTGTGGTCCCATCTTGACGCGCGATGACAACATGAGACGGACTCGCTGTTGCGAGGCATGACGCGCCACGACATCTTCGCTGAAAACGCGCCTTAGTGAGCGGCGTGAGAACTTGGTATCGACCTCGAATCCCCGTTGACACTGATGTGAGAAGACGGCTACAGTGCCGACGTCTGGATGCCGGTATGGTGCGCTGCGTTGCGCGCGTCGAAACTCCGGCGGGCCGCTCTGTTGCGTGGCTCGCGTGGCGGCTCCCAGGAAGACCAATGAAGTGGGAGAGGGACGGTGGGCGCTCGGGTGTGCCCATGAGGCCCCCGCGAGGAGCATTCTCATGAGGAACCGGTTCTTGCCGCGTCGAACGTTCGTTCTGTCGGCGTTGCTTCTTTCGGTCGGCGTGACAGCGGGTTGCGGGAAATCCGAGGTCACGCAGGAGCCTCCGAAGGGCACCCCCCCGAGCGCTTCGGGCAAGAACCCGGCGGCGGACACCTTCCTCACCGTCTCGATCGAGCAGCAAGCGTCGTGGGTGCGCAACTTCAATCCTCTGCTTGCGTCAGGCAACGTTCGCTGGCCAACCGTCGCTGGCATCTACGAGCCGCTCCTCGTTTACAACACGATGAAGGGCGAGTTCACCCCGTGGCTCGCGTCGAAGTACGAGTGGAGCAACGGGAACAAGACCCTCACCTTCACGACGCGCCCCGGCGTGAAGTGGTCCGACGGCCAGCCTTTCACGGCGAAGGACGTCGCCTTCACCTTCGGGCTCCTGAAGAAGCACACCGCCCTCGACCTGCAGGGCGTCTGGAAGTGGCTGACTGCCGTTGAGGCCAAGGGCGACTCCGCGGTCGAGTTCACGCTCACGCGGCCGTACGTTCCTGGGCTCGTGTTCCTCGGGCACCAGCCCATCGTCCCGGAGCACAAGTGGAAGGACGTGTCGGATCCGGTCACGTTCACGAACGAAAACCCGGTCGCGACGGGGCCCTTCACCGAGGTGAAGACCTTCCAGAACCAGATCTACGAGCTCGGCCGGAACCCGAACTACTGGCAGCAGGGTAAGCCTGCGATCAAGGGACTTCGTTTCCCCGCTTACCCTGGTAACGACCAGGCGAACCTGGCGCTCCTGAACGGTGAGGTCGACTGGGCCGGCAACTTCGTCCCCGAGATCGAGAAGGTCTACGTCGGCAAGGACCCAACGAATCACCACTACTGGTTCCCGCTCGTCGGCAGCACGGTGTTTGTCTACACGAACACGTCGAAGAAGCCGCTCGACGACGTGCGGGTGCGCAAGGCGATCAGCATGTCGCTCGACCGCGAGCAGATCGTCAAGGTCGCCATGAACAACTACACGCGGCCGTCGGACGCGACGGCGCTCAGCGACGCGCACGAGCGCTGGCGCAGCCAGAAGGTCGTTGAGGGCGGCGAGTGGGTGAAGTTCGACGTGGCCAAGGCGAACCAGATCCTCGACGAGGCGGGCTACGCGAAGGGCGCGGACGGCATCCGCACGAAGGACGGGAAGCCGCTGCGCTTCGACATCAACGTGGTCACGGGCTGGTCCGACTGGGTGCGCGCGGCGCAGATCGTCACGCAGCAGGTGAAGCAGATCGGCGTCGAGGCCACGCTGAAGACCTACGACTTCAGCGCGTTCTTCGAGGCGCTCCAGAAGGGCACCTTCGACCTGTCGATGGGCTGGTCGAACGAGGAGCCGACGCCGTACAATTTCTACCGCGACCT
Organism: Sorangium sp. So ce1128; assembly: GCA_051717205.1. Classification (GTDB taxonomy): domain Bacteria; phylum Myxococcota_A; class Polyangia; order Polyangiales; family Polyangiaceae; genus Sorangium. Next base: position 8,285,848 of record CP181432.1, on the reverse strand, counting down.
CGTCGGCACCGCGACAGTGAAGCCGGTCGGGGAGGCGTCGGCGCGCAACTGGCACCGCTTCGGCGCCAAGCAGGCGGACGGGCTCTTCGAGCAGTTCGAGGCCGCGACGGAGCCGGCGGAGCAGAAGAGGATCATCGAGCAGCTCCAGGAGATCTTCTCCGAGACGGCGCCCTCGATCCCGCTGTTCCCCGGGCCGTCCTGGGGCGAGTACAACACCCGCCGCTTCACGGGGTTCCCGAGCAAGGAGAACCCGTACGCGAAGCTGTCGCCGAACAACCCGCCCGAGTACCTGCTCGTCCTCACCGAGCTCAAGCCGAAGTGAAGTTGGGCGTGACCTGATCCGGAGAGCAGGTTAAAAGAGAGAGCTTCTGTGCGTTACCTTCTGCGACAGCTGGGCTTGTACTTCATCGCGGCGTGGGCATCGCTCACCCTCAACTTCCTCATTCCGCGGCTCATGCCAGGCGACCCCGCCTCGGCGATGTTCGCGCGCTTCCGCGGGCAGCTGCAGCCGGAAGCGATCGACGCGCTGCGAAAGGCATTCGGGTTCACGGGTGAGCCGCTTCCCAAGCAGTACATCACCTACCTGAGCCACACGTTGACGGGCGATCTCGGCCTGTCGGTCGCTCACTTCCCCGCGAAGGTGACGGACGTGATCGCGACGGGGCTCGGCTGGACGCTGCTCCTGTCGGGCGCCGCCGTGATCCTCAGCTTCGGGCTGGGGACGCTGCTCGGGATCGTCGCGACGTGGAAGCGGGGCGGCTGGCTCGACTCGGTCATGCCGCCCGTCCTGATGTTCATGGGCGCGTTCCCCTACTTCTGGCTCGCGATGGTGTCGCTCTACCTGCTCGGCTTCGTGCTCGGGGCCTTCCCGCTGCGCCACGCCTACAGCGACACGCTCTCGCCGGAGTGGAGCGTGGAGTTCATCGGAAGCGTGCTGTCGCACATGGTCCTTCCCGCCCTGTCGATCGTCATCGCCACCATCGGCGGCTGGATGCTCGGCATGCGCAGCGCGATGGTCACCGTGCTGTCCGAGGAGTACATCACGATGGCGCAGGCCAAGGGGCTCTCGCAGTGGCGGGTCATGTTCAGCTACGCCGCCCGGAACGCCCTCCTGCCCAACGTCACCGGCTTCGGGATGGCGCTCGGGTTCGTGCTCGCCGGCTCGCTGCTCACCGAGATCGTCTTCTCGTATCCGGGGCAGGGCTACCTGCTCATCCAGGCTGTTCGAAACCAGGACTACCCGCTCATGCAGGGGATCTTCCTCACCATCACGCTGGCCGTGCTGGGAGCGAACTTCCTGGTTGACGTGATCTACGTGTTCCTTGATCCCCGCGCCCGCGGGCGCTGAGGGCTGGGTCCCAGGAGAAGCGATGGCTGCGCAACAAAGCAATAGCGGGGGCAGTGCGCCCCGCGCGGCGGGGTGGATCCGCCTCCTCCTCTCGAATCGCAAGGCGATGGTGGGCACGCTCATCGTGCTCTTCTTCCTGCTCCTCGCGGTGCTCGGCCCGACGTTCGTGCAGCAGGACCCGCACGCGTTCGTGGGCATGCCGCACGAGGCGCCCTCGGCCGAGCACCTGTTCGGCACGACGGGCCAGGGGCAGGACGTGCTCGCGCAGACGATCGTCGGCGCGCGGACCTCGCTGGCCGTGGGCTTCGCCACCGGCTTCGCCGTGATGGCGATCGGCGCGGTGATCGGCATGGCCGGCGGCTACTTCGGCGGCTGGATCGACAACGTGCTCTCGCTGCTCACGAACGTCTTCCTGATCATCCCGGGGCTGCCGATGGCCGTCGTCATCGCGGCCTACCTGCCCGCGGGGCCGCTGACGATCCTGCTCGTCCTCGTCATCACGGGCTGGGCGTGGAACGCGCGCGTGCTCCGGTCGCAGGTGCTCGCGCTGCGCGACAAGGACTTCGTGTCCGCGGCCCTCGTCAGCGGCGAGGGGAGCGCGCGCATCATCTTCCGCGAGATCCTGCCGAACATGACGTCGCTCCTCATGTCCGGCTTCATCGGCGCGACGATCTACGCGATCGGCGCGCAGGTCGGCCTCGAGTTCCTCGGGCTGGGCGACCTGAGCGGCGTGACCTGGGGGACGAACCTCTACTGGGCGAGCAACAACGCCGCGCTCCTCACGGGCGCCTGGTGGACGATCGTGCCCACCGGCGTGTGCGTCGCGCTCGTCGGGTTCGCGCTCACGCTGATCAACTATGCGATCGACGAGATCTCGAATCCGCGGCTCCGCGCGGAGGGGTCCTGGTCGCGTCTGCTGAAGAGCCGCAAGGTCGCGGCTGGTCCGTCAACGCCGGTAGTGAGGGCTCATGGCGCCTAGTCCGCTTCTGTCAGTTCAGGATCTCCGGGTCGAGTTCATGACCCCGAGCGGTCCGGTGTGCGCGGTCGACAACGTCTCCTTCGACATCGCCCCGGGCGAGGTGCTCGGCCTCGCGGGTGAGTCGGGGAGCGGCAAGTCGACGGTGGCGATGGCCATCATGCGGCTGCTGCGCCCGCCGGCGGTCATCACGGGCGGGCACGTGTACTTCGCCGGGCAGGACGTCCTGTCCATGAACGAGGAGCAGCTCCGCGCGTTCCGCTGGCGGAAGGTGGCGCTGGTGTTCCAGAGCGCGATGACCGCGCTCAACCCGGTGCTGACGATCGGCGAGCAGATCGCCGACCCGATCATCGCCCACGACGGGGTGACGCAGGCGCAGGCGATGGAGCGCGCGGCCTCGCTGCTCAAGCTCGTGAACATCGACTCGTCGCGCCTGAGCAGCTACCCGCACCAGCTCTCGGGCGGCATGCGCCAGCGCGTGGTGATCGCGATCGCCATGGCGCTCAAGCCGCCGTTCCTCATCATGGATGAGCCCACGACGGCGCTCGACGTCGTCGTGCAGCGGGAGATCCTGCAGCAGATCGCCGAGCTCAAGGAGCGGCTGGGCTTCTCGATCCTCTTCATCACGCACGACCTCTCGCTCATCGCCGAGTTCTCCACGCGCATCGCCATCCTCTACGCGGGCAAGGTCGCGGAGACTGCCCGCGCGAAGGACCTGTTCAGCGACCCGAAGCACCCGTACACGCAGGGGCTCCTCGGGTCGTTCCCCTCGGTGCGGGGGCCGCGCCGCAGGCTGCAGGGCATCCCGGGCTCGCCGCCCGACATGCGCAACCCGCCGCCCGGCTGCCGCTTCCACCCCCGTTGCCCCCAGGCCTTCGCGACCTGCCAACACGAACTGCCGCTCCTCCGTGAAATCGCGCCCGAGCACCGCGGCGCTTGCCATCTCTACTGACCATGACGATGACGCAACCTTACGCTTCGCCTGTCCTCGACGTGGTGCGCCTCGCCAAGTATTTCCCCGTTGGCGGCGGGCTCCGCGCGCAGCAGCTCCGGGCGCTGCACGACGCCTCGTTCACGCTCGCCGAGCGTGAGGTCATCGCGCTGGTCGGGGAGTCGGGCAGCGGCAAGAGCACGATCGCGCGGCTGCTCGCGCGGCTGATGCCCCCGAGCAGTGGGAAGATCCTGTTCAAGGGTCGCGACGTGCTGAAGGAGGAGCCGACGCGCGCCTCGCTCGCGTACCGCGGGCAGGTGCAGATGATCTTCCAGGATCCGTTCGGCTCGCTCAACCCGGTGCATTCGATCGGCTACCACCTGGAGCGGCCGCTGCTGCTCCACAACAAGGCGCCGAACGCCGCGATCCTCCGGGAGAAGGTGCACGCGCTGCTCAAGACGGTCGACCTCAACCCGCCTGCGGAGGTCGCGGCCAAGTACCCGCACCAGCTCTCGGGCGGCCAGCGGCAGCGCGTCGCGATCGCGCGCGCGCTCGCGGTGGATCCCACCGTGATCCTCGCGGACGAGCCGATCTCGATGCTCGACGTCTCGATCCGCATGGGCGTCCTCAACCTGATGGAGCGCCTCAAGGAAGAGCGCGGCATCTCGTACCTCTACATCACGCACGACATCGCGAGCGCGCGCTACGTCGCGGATCGCACGATGGTGATGTACGCCGGCCACATCGTGGAGGGCGCGCCCAGCGAGGAGCTGATGCAGCAGCCGGCGCACCCCTACACGAAGCTCCTGCTCTCGGCGGTGCCGGATCCGAACGGCTCGATCCGCGGCGAGCTCCCGGCCCGCTCTGGCGCGCCGAAGCTCATCAATCCGCCGCCGGGTTGCCCGTTCGCTGATCGCTGCCCGAGCGTGATGAACACGTGCCGCGAGCAGATGCCCGGGGCCGTCGACATCGGCTCGGGGCACTGGGTCCGCTGCCACCTCTACTCGCCCGGCTCGGTCGCGCCGTCCCCGCACTACGAGCGGCAGGTGCCTGCCCCCGTCGGGGCCGTGCCCCTCTGAGGAGAACCACGAAGCAACATGCCGGCTCTGAGATTTCCCGACAAGTTCGTTTGGGGTGTGGCGACGTCCTCGTATCAGATCGAGGGCGCCACGAGCGAGGATGGCCGCAGCGAGTCGATCTGGGATCGCTTCGCGAAGACGCCCGGTCAGATCACCGACGGGACCAACGGCGACGTCGCGTGCGACCACTACCACCTTTGGCCTGAAGACATCGCGCTGATGAAGAGCCTGGGCATGATGGCCTACAGGTTCTCGATCGCGTGGCCGCGCATCCTCCCGAACGGTCGGGGCGCGGTGAACCAGAAGGGGCTCGACTTCTACAGCCGGCTGGTGGACGGCCTGCTCGAGGTCGGGATCGAGCCGTACGCGACGCTCTTCCACTGGGATCTGCCGCAGGTGCTCCAGGACGAGGTCGGGGGCTGGCAGCATCGCTCCACGGCGGACGCGTTCGTGGAGTTCACCGACGTGGTGACCCGGAAGCTCGGCGATCGCGTGAAGAAGTGGATCACCCACAACGAGCCGTGGTGCACCGCGTTCCTCAGCTACGAGAAGGGGATCCACGCGCCGGGCATGCGCGACTTCAGCAAGGCGCTGGCGGTGAGCCACCACCTCCTGCTCTCGCACGGCCTCGCGGTGCCGGTGGTGCGCAGGAACAGCCCCGGCGCCGAGGTCGGCATCACGCTGAACATGAACTACGCGATGCCCGCGTCGCCGAGCGCCGCCGATTACGACGCGTGCCGCCACTACGACGGGTACTTCAGCCGCTGGTTCCTCGATCCGCTGTACGGTCGGCACTACCCGGCGGACATGATCGCGGACTACATCGCGCTGGGCTACCTCCCGCCGGAGGGGCTGACCGTCTGCAAGCCCGGCGATCTCGACATCATCGCCACGCAGTGCGACTTCCTCGGCCTCAACTACTACTCCCGGGCGGTCCTGCGAAGCACCAAGGTGCCCGAGGAGCAGAACCTGCCGCGCACGGAGCTCATCGCGCCGGCATCCGAGCAGACCGAGATGAACTGGGAGGTATACCCGGAAGGCCTGCGGCGGCTGCTCATCCGGCTGCACGTGGAGTACGGGGTGCCGAAGCTCTACGTGACGGAGAACGGCGCGGCGTACTCGACCGGGCCCGACAAGAACGGGCGCATCCCGGACGAGCGGCGGCTCCAGTTCCTCCGCGACCACTTCATCGCGGCGCGGCGCGCGATGGACGCGGGCGCGCCGCTCGCCGGCTACTTCGTCTGGTCGCTGATGGACAACTACGAGTGGGATCGCGGCTACTCCCAGCGGTTCGGCATCGTCTGGGTGGACTACGAGACGCAGAAGCGCACCCCGAAGGACAGCGCGCTCTGGTACAAGGGCGTCATCGCCGCCAACGCCGTCGACGACGGCACCTCGCAGGCCACCTGACCGGCGCCGCGCCACGGGAGGCGCGGCGGCGCATCACGTCACGCGGAGCACCTCGTCGAGGGACGTGACGCCCTCCTTCACCCGGGTGAGCCCGGCCTCGCGGAGCGGCACGAGCCCCACCTTGCGCGCGGCGTCCCGGTACGCGCGCTTCCCTGCCCGGGCCTTCACGAGCTCCCGCAGGTCGTCGTCGAGCTCCAGCATCTCGAAGAGCCCGATCCGGCCCCGGTAGCCCGTCAGGTGGCACGTCTGGCACCCGACGGCGCGCTTCAGCTCGGTGCCCTTCTCGATGAGGACCTTGTCCTCCTCGCCCGTCACGTCGCTCTCGACCTCATACGTCTCGGCGCACTCGTCGCAGAGCTTCCGCACGAGCCGCTGCGCGATCACCGCGAGCAGGGCGTTCGCCACGATCCACGACTCGGCGCCGAGGTCCACGAGGCGCGCGACAGTGTCGACCGCGTCCGAGGTGTGCAGCGTCGACAGCACGAGGTGCCCCGTGAGGCTCGCCTGCAGCGCGATCTGCGCCGTCTCGGGGTCGCGCATCTCGCCCACCATGATCACGTCCGGGTCCTGCCGCAGGATCGCGCGCAGGCCCGTGGCGAAGGTGAAGCCCTGCCTCGGGTTGGTCTGCCCCTGCGTGATGTCCGCGAACTCGACCTCGATGGGGTCTTCCAGCGTCACGATGCTGAGCTCGCCGGTCTTCATCACCTTGAGCAGCGAGTAGAGCGTCGAGGTCTTCCCCGACCCGGTCGGTCCGCACACGACGATGAGCCCCGACGGGCGGTCCGCGAGCCGCTCGACGCGCGGCAGGTCGCCCTCGGGTAGCCCGAGCTTCTCGAGCGCGATCAGCTGGTGGCTGAGCAGCACGCGCAGCACGACCGTCTCGCCGTGGATCGCGGGGAACGTCGAGGCGCGCAGGTGGATGAGCGGGTGGCCGTGCAGCTCCAGGCTGAACTGGCCGTCCTGCGGCAGCCGCCGCTCGGTCATGTCCATCCGCGCGAGCACCTTCACGCGCGAGGCGAGCGACGGCCCGATGTTGATCGGGATCTGCCCCTGCGCCACCATCACGCCGTCGACGCGGTACCGCACGCGGATGCTGTCGCGCTTCGGCTCGACGTGGATGTCGCTCGCGCCCATCGAGACCGCGCGGCGGACCAGGTGATCGAGCACCTTGACGGCATCGAGATCCTCGGACGCAGGGGGGCGGCTGTGGCTCACCGCGCGCCTCCCTTGCCGCCGACGTCGACGACGCGGAGCGAGACCATCTTGAGCTCGTTCGAGGGAGGGAATGTCGCCCAGACGCTGACGCCGTAGCGGCCGGGCCGCTTGCCGTCGTCCAGCGGGACCTGGATGTCGAATTGATTGCCGCTCACCTCCAGAGGAATAGGCGTCTTGAAGCCCTTCGGGAAGAAGGTCGCGTAGGGGGGCGGGATCGGGTACCCGCCCATCTTGAGCAGCTTCTCCGGCGCGATCGGCCTGGCCGGGTCGACCCGCGAGATCCCGACGCCCGCGATCTTCGCCGGCGCCCTGAGCTCGCCGGTCACCCGGACCACCTCGCCGACCCGCGCCCGCCGGGGGAGCGGCTGGTACTTCCCGTAATCGTCGACGAACTCCTGCGCCATGCAGGCGATGTCGAACCCTTTCGCCTTGGCCAGGCCGACCCCGAGCGAGGTGTGCGACGCTGTGAGCACGTTGCGCCGGTGCCCGTCGGCCGGGGGCTTCTCGTTCATGAACGCGTGGTGCACCCGATCGAGGCTCTCCGCCGAGAAGCGCGGATCCGGATCGAGCTCGCGCGGGACCGCGTCGGCGAAGCAGCCGGCGTTCTCCATCGGGAAGCCGTCGCCGCCCGCCGCCGTGTAGCGCTCCTCCGGGACCGAGCCGTCGCTGCCCCAGTGGCCGGTGAAGCCGACCCGCACCATGTCCTCGGTGTGGCGCCGCCCCGCGCGCGCCGCTGTCTCGTCCCACCGGACAGGCGGCAGCTTGTGCGCCGCCCGATCGCGGTTCACGAGCGCGAGCACGTACCGCCCTGCCTCCGCGCGCGTCATCAGCTTGCCCGCCGCGGGCGGCCCCGCGGCGGCCTGCGCCTCGCCGCCGCCGGGCTCCTCGTCGCTGGCCTCGCCCTCCGGGGCGCGCGCGCCATCTCTCTCCTCCGCCGCGCCCTCTGCCGCCCAGGCGCCCGGCGGCCCTTCCGCCGGCTCCTTTCCGGCGCTCGCGCCGCACCCGAGCGCGTGGGCGCTTGCGGCGATGAGCCCGAGCCACGGCGCCCCGGGCCAGCGCCTCCGCACGTCGTTCATGGCTCCCGTCCTTCCCCGTGTGCCTCGTTTGATCGCGCGCATCGCCGCGACGGTAGCGCCTCGGTGTCGCGCGCGCACCCGGGAGCGCCGCTTGATCGTCGCCGCGCGGCGCGCTGCGGCGCGCCGCGCGGCGAGGTGGTAAGCGATGCGCCACGTGAGCACGTCATCGTCGTCACAGGGCGCGGTCGCCGCGCACCCGCCCGGGGCCTCCGCGATCGTCCTCGCCGCGGAGCACGAGGGCCGCGCGTCGCACCCTACCGCGGGCGTCCTGTGGATGATCCTGGCCCAGGCGCTCTTCGCCGCGATGAACGTCCTCGTGCGGGTCTCGTCGGAGCGCGCCCCGTGGCCCGAGGTGGCGGCGTCGCGCACGCTGGTGGGCGCGGCCACGGCGCTCGGCGTCGCGCTCGTCCGCCATGCGCCGCTCTCCATGGGCCGCAGCGACCGGCGGCTCACGTGGGCGCGCTCGCTCTGCGGCACCGGCGCGATGCTCTGCAGCTTCTACACGCTGGGCACGCCGCAGATCGCGCTCGGCGACGCGGTCACGCTCGGCGCGACGAGCCCGATCTTCGTCGCGATCCTCGCGCCGCGGATGCTCGCCGAGCGGAGCAGCCCGCGCCTCTGGCTCGCGACCCTGCTCGCCTTCGCGGGCGTCGCGCTGGTCGCCGCGCCGAAGCTCGCGATCGCGGGCGAGATCGCGCTCATCGCCACGCTCGGCGCCGTCTTCTCGGCGTTCGCGATGATCTGGCTGCGCCGGATCGGCGCCGGCGGGACGCGGGCGAGCCCCGAGTCGATCGCGCTGCATTTCTCGCTCGTGGCGAGCGCCGCGATGATCGCGCTGTCGATCCCGGTCTGGCGGACGCCCGACGCCCTCGGCCTCGTCCTGCTGATCGGGACGGGCCTCGCCGGCGGCCTCGCGCAGCTCGCGATGACGCGCGCCTACGCGCTCGACAGCGCGGCCCGCATCGGCGCGATCGGTTACGTCGGGGTCGTCCTGTCGCACGTGCTCGCCGCCGCATGGCTGGGCGAGATCCCCTCGGCGCGCCAGCTGCTCGGGACGGCGCTCGTGATGGCTGCCGGCCTCTGGCTCGCTTCTCAGGCGCTGCGCGACGCGCGGCGGCCAGCGCGTTGATCGACGCGTTGACCGGGTCCACCTCACATGAGATAGCGCACCTCCGCTCAAGGAGGGTCTGCATGAAAGCGTTCGCTGTTCAGGGTTCGTTCGGCCTCGACGCGCTCCGTCCGATCGATCTCCCCGATCCGAAGCCAGGGCCCGGGCAGATCGTCCTCAGGATGAAGGCCGCGTCGCTGAACTTCCGCGATCTGCTCGTCGCGAAGGGCCTCTACAACCCGAAGTTCTCGCTGCCGCTCGTCCCGCTCTCGGACGGGGTCGGCGAGGTGATCGGCGTGGGGGACGGGGTGACGCGGGTGAAGGTCGGCGACCGCGTGAGCCCGATCTTCAACCAGCGCTGGATCGACGGGGACCTGACCGCGGCCAAGGCGAGGGGGGCGCTCGGCGGCGAGCTGCCGGGCGTGCTCTCCGAGCAGGTGCTCCTCAGCCAGGAGGGGGTCGTCGCGGTCCCGCCGCACCTCACGGACGAGGAGGCCGCGGCGCTGCCGTGCGCCGGGGTGACCGCGTGGAACGCGCTCTTCGTGGCGAGCCACCTCAAGGCGGGCGACACGGTGCTCGTGCAGGGCACGGGCGGCGTCTCGATCCTCGCGCTCCAGTTCGCCCGGCTCGCGGGCGCCCGCGTCATCGTCACGTCGAGCAGCGACGAGAAGCTCGAGCGCGCGCGGTCGCTCGGGGCGTCGGAGACCATCAACTACCGCACGACGCCCGATTGGGACGGGCCCGCGCTCTCGTTCACCGGCGGTGCGGGGGTGGAGCACGTCGTCGAGGTGGGCGGCGCGGGCACGATCGCCCGTTCGCTCCGCGCGGTGCGGCCCGGCGGGCGCGTGAGCCTGATCGGCGTGCTCTCGGGCGGGGCGACGGAGCTCAACCTGTTCCCGTTCCTGATGAAGCAGATCAGCGCGCAGGGCATCTTCGTGGGCTCGCGGGCGATGTTCGAGGACATGAACCGCGCGATCGCGGCGAGCGGGCTCCGCCCGGTGATCGACCGGGTGTTCCCCTTCGCCGAGGTGCGCCAGGCGCTCGACCACATGGCGAGCGGCGGGCACTTCGGGAAGATCGCGATCCGGTTCTGATCGAACCGGCGACGCCGCGCGGCGCCCCGGCGCTCCGGCGCGTTCCGAGAAGTGGCCTCGCCGGCCCAAGTCGTCTACGAGTCGCTCTCGAACGGGTCCCGCGGCCGGCAGCTCGCCCGCGCCGCGCGAGAGGTGGTGGACGATGCAGCTCGATCTGGAGCTCGAGGTCCTGTGTGGTCAGCTCATCGTGGGCGGCTTCGGCGGCGCGGAGCCGCCTGCCCGGTACCTCCGGGCGCTCGCCGAGGGGCGGCGGGGCGGCGCGATCCTCTTCCGGCGCAACGTCCCCGACGTGGCCTCCACGGCGCGGCTCTGCCAGGCGCTCGCCGCCGCGGGCGACCCCGAGCGGCCGCCCTTCATCGGCATCGACCAGGAAGGCGGCCGCGTGACGCGCCTGCCCGCGCCTTTCCTGACGCTGCCGCCGATGCGCTCGCTCGGCGAGCTCAGGGATCTCGCGCTGCTGCGCCGCGCGGCGCGCGCGGTCGCGTCCGAGCTGCGGGCCGTCGGCATCAACCTGAACTTCGCCCCGGTGCTCGACGTCGACTCGAACCCCGCGAACCCGATCATCGGCGACCGCGCCTTCGGTCGCGATCCCCATACGGCCGCGCAGGGCGCCGTCGCGTTCCTGGAGGGGCTCCAGGAGGAGCGCGTGCTCGCCTGCGGCAAGCACTTCCCGGGGCACGGCGACACAGCGCTCGACAGCCACCTCGCGCTGCCGACCATCGCCCACGGCCGCGGCCGTCTTGACGAGATCGAGCTGCCGCCTTTCCGCGCCGCCTCCCGCGCCGGCGTCGCGTCGCTGATGACGGCGCACATCGTCGTCGAGGCGCTCGATCCTGGCGTCCCGGCGACGCTCTCCCGCGCCATCTGCACCGGGGTCCTGCGCGACGAGATCGGCTTCGAGGGGGTGCTCTTCTCGGACGACCTCGAGATGGCCGCCATCGCGGCGCACCACCCCGTCGAGGAGGCCGCCGCCGCGGCGATCTCGGCCGGCTGCGACGCGCTGCTCATCTGCAAGGACGAGGACGCGCAGGACCGCGCGCACGAGGCGCTCGTGCGCAAGGCCGAGCGCGAGCCGCGCTTCCGCGACCGCTGCGTCGAGGCGGCCGCGCGCTGCCTCCGGCTGCGCCGGGCGTGCCCGCCGCGGCCGGTCTCCTCGCCGGCGGCGCTCGCCGAGGTCGTCGGCGGGCCGGCGTCCAGGGAGGTGCTCGCGGAGATCGAGCGGGCGCACGCCGCGCTCGCGGCGGGGGCGGCGACGTGACCGCGCCGCCGGGGGCCGCGCGCATGGAGCCCGCGGAGCACCCCGATCGTCCGTTCGTCGTCGCCGCGCGCCGGCTCGTCACGTGCGACCCGTCCCGCGCCTCGGCCGCCGACCCGCTCGGGGTCGTCGAGGACGCCGCGATCGTCGTGCGGGGCGGCGCGATCGAGGCGGTCGGGCGCAGGGAGGAGATCCTGCGGCCCGGCTCGGACCTCGAGGTAGCGATCGAGGCCGCGGGGGTCGTCACGCCGGGGCTCGTCGACTGCCACACGCACGCGCCCTGGGTCGGCTCGCGCGACGCGGAGTACGCGGTCCGCATGGCCGGAGGCGACTACGAGGCGATCGCCGCGGCCGGCGGCGGCATCGTCGCGAGCATGCGCGCGGTGCGCGCCGCGATGCCCGACGAGCTCGCGGGCGCGCTCCGCGCCCGCCTCCGCCGCATGGCCGCGCTCGGCGTGACCGCCGTGGAGGCGAAGAGCGGCTACGGCCTCGACGAGGCCGCGGAGCGCAAGCAGCTCGAGGCGGTCGCCGAGGCGGGGAGGGACGCGCGCCTGCCCCGCGTCGTGCCGACGTACCTCGCGCTGCACGCCCTGCCCCCGGAGGCAGGCGGCGACCGCGCGGCGTACGCCGGGGCGGTCGCGCGCTCCTGGCTGCCCGCGATCGCCGCGGCCGGCCTCGCGCGCTACGTCGACGCGTACATCGACCGCAGCGCGTTCTCCGTGGACGAGGCGCGGCCGGTGCTCGAGCGCGCGCTCTCTCTCGGGCTCGGCGTGCGCGTGCACGTCGGGCAGTTCGCGGACGTGGGCGGCGCCGAGCTCGCGGCCGCGCTCGGCGCCGCGTCGGCCGATCACCTCGAGCACGTCGCGCCCGAGGGCATCGCGGCGCTCGCCCGGGCCGGTGTCGCCGCCGCGCTCCTGCCCGTGGCGAGCTTCACGCTCCGGCAGGAGCCACCCCCCGTCGCCGCGCTCCGGACCGCCGGCGTCCCGCTGATCGTGGGCAGCGACGCGAACCCCGGGACGGCGCCGACCGAGAGCCTGCCGCTCGCGCTCGCGCTCGCGGTGCGGCTCTACGGCCTGACGGTCGCCGAGGCGATCCTGGGCGCGACGCGCGAGGCGGCGCGCGCGCTCGGCCTCGGCGGCGTTTGCGGCGCCGTGCGGCCGGGGCTCCGCGCCGATCTCGTCGTCTGGGACCTGCCGCACGAGAACGCGATCGTGCAGCCCTGGGGCGCGCCGCGCGCGCGGGCCGTGCTGCGCGACGGCGCCTTGATCGCGGCGGCCGGCTGAGGCGTCGCGCAAGTCAAGCCTGGACGCGCGTGCACCCTGCGCGTATGCCGCGCGTATGAGTGAGACGCAGAGCCCTGTCGCTGTCCCGGGCCGCACGGACAGCTCGTTTGATCCGGTCCCGCTCCTCGCCGAGGAGCTGAACCTCCCGCGCCAGGGGGTCTCGGCGGTGGCCAAGCTGCTCGCCGAGGGGGCGACGGTGCCGTTCATCGCCCGCTACCGCAAGGAGGCGACCGGCGGGCTCGACGAGGTGCAGATCCGCGCGATCGAGGAGCGCCGCGCCTACATCCTCGAGCTCGAGGAACGCCGCGCCACGGTGCTCGGCGAGATCCAGAAGCAGGGCAAGCTCACCGACGCGCTCGCGTCGAAGATCCGCGCCTGCCGCACCAAGGCCGAGCTCGAGGACCTCTACCTCCCGTTCAAGCCGAAGCGCCGCACGCGGGCGATCATCGCGAAGGAGCGCGGCCTCGAGCCGCTCGCGGATCGCGTCTGGTCGCAGCCGGAGGACGGCAGCCCCGAGGAGGAGGCCCGCGCCTTCGTCAGCGCCGAGAAGGAGGTCCCCGACGCGGCGGCCGCCCTCGCCGGCGCGCGCGACATCTGCGCCGAGCGCATCGCCGAGCACGCCGACGTGCGCAAGCTCGTCCGCGAGGCTTACGCCAAGGAAGGCGTCATCAAGGTCCAGAAGAACGAGGAGCACGAGGGCAAGCAGACGAAGTTCGACATGTACGCGAGCTTCGAGGAGCCCGTCGCGAACATCCCGTCGCACCGCTATCTCGCGATCCGCCGCGGCGAGGCCGAGGGCGTGCTCCGCGCCGCGATCGAGCTCGCGTCCGAGCCGCTCGTCGCGCCGATCCACGCCGCGATCGGGCTGAAGCCGAGGTCGCCGTGGGCCGGCGAGCTCACGAAGGCCGCGGACGACGCGGTGAAGCGGCTCCTGCTCCCGGCGGTGCAGAGCGACGTGCGCGTCGACCTCAAGATGCAGGCCGATCGCGCCGCGGTCGAGGTCTTCGCCCAGAACCTCCGCGAGCTCCTGCTCGCCGCGCCGTTCGGCACGAAGGCGGTGCTCGGCATCGACCCGGGCCAGCGCACCGGTTGCAAGTGCGCCGTCGTCGACGAGACGGGCAAGCTCCTCGAGCACACAACGATCTACCTGGTCGGGAGCAGCGACGCGCTCGAGCGCGCGAGGCAGGACCTGCGCCGCATCTGCCGCAAGTACCCGCTGCGCGCGATCGCCGTGGGCAACGGCACGCACGGCCGCGAGACCGAGGCGTTCGTGAAGGACGTGCTCGCGTCCGAGGGATTGAAGGAGACGGCGAACGCCGATCTCCGACCCACGTCGGAGAAGATGTACTGCGTCCCGGTGAGCGAGGCGGGCGCGAGCGTCTACTCGGCGAGCGAGGTCGCGCGCGAGGAGTTCCCTGACCTCGACCTCACGGTGCGCGGCGCGATCAGCATCGCCCGCCGGCTGCAGGACCCGCTCGCGGAGCTCGTGAAGGTCGACCCGAAGAGCATCGGCGTTGGCCAGTACCAGCACGACGTCTACCAGGGCCTGCTCGCGCGGAAGCTCGACGAGGTGGTCGAGAGCTGCGTGAACCTCGTCGGCGTCGAGCTCAACACCGCGAGCGCCCCGCTGCTCGCCCGCGTCGCCGGCATCGGCCCGAGCCTCGCGAAGAAGATCGTCGCGCACCGCGACCTGAACGGCGCGTTCAAGAGCCGCAAGGGGCTGCTCGACGTGGCCGGCATCGGCCCGCGGACGTTCGAGCAGGCGGCTGGCTTCCTGCGGGTCCGCGGGGGCGAGCACCCGCTCGACGCGAGCGCCGTGCACCCGGAGCGCTACGGCCTGGTCGAGCGCATCGCGGCGGATCTCGGCGTGCCGGTCGGGTCGCTCATCGGCGACACGGCGGCGATCGCCCGGATCGATCCGAAGAAGTACGAGGCCGGCGACGTCGGCTCGTTCACGCTGAACGACATCCTGAGCGAGCTGAAGAAGCCCGGCCGCGACCCGCGCGCCACCTTCGAGCCGCCGAAGTTCCGCGACGACGTGCGCACCATGGAGGATCTCAAGCCGGGCATGGAGCTCGAGGGCGTGGTGACGAACGTGACGGCGTTCGGCGCCTTCGTCGACATCGGCGTCCACCAGGACGGCCTCGTGCACGTCTCGCAGCTCGCGGACCGGTTCGTGAAGGATCCGAACGAGGTCGCGAAGGTCGGCGAGAAGATCAAGGTGCGCGTGCTGGAGGTCGACCTCGTGCGCAAGCGCATCTCGCTCACCGCGAAGAAGGGCGGCGCCCCCGCCGGCGCGCGCCCCCAGGCGGGCGGCCCGCCCGCGGGCGGCGACGGCCGCTCGCGCAACGATCGCAATGACGGCCGCCGGCCGGGCCAGGGGCAGCAAGGGAAGGGGCAGGGGCAGGGCAGCTCGGGGGGCGGCTTCCGCAACAACCCGTTCGCAGATCTGCTGCGAAAGTGAGCCTCCGAGCGCGGGCGGCCGGTTCCATGAGGCCCGCCGCCCGCGCGAGCCTGCCGGGAAGCGGCTCGGAGGTCCGGCCCTCTCTGACCGGGCGCGGGCTTCCGGCGGGCGGCGCTAGAAGCCGTGATCCGCGAAGAAGCGCTCGATCCGGAGCGAGACGAGCTCCGGGAACTCGACGGCGGTGGAGTGAGTCCCGCCACGGACCACGAGGATCTCGGCCATCGCGATGCGGCGGGCCATCGACTGCGCCAGCGCCCTGGGGGTGAACGTGTCGCGATCGCCCGTGATGAGCAGCGTCGGGACGTCGATCTGCTCGAGCACCGCCTCGGCGTCGTGGTCGCTCAGCGCGCGGAGGTTCCTGAAGAACGCCTCCATGTCGAGCTGACCGGACGGCGGCGCGAGGTCGGCGAGCACCTCAGGATCGAGCGCCTTCCCGAGCAGCCCCATCCGCTTCATCCAGAGCACGGCGTCAGGCTGGCCTATAACGCGTTGCGTTATTCTGGGTACCGTCGTGTGAGCATGCGCCGCGAGTTCCACGAGGGGCGGGAAAAGCCGTCCGAGGCCGGGCAGCGGCCCGATCGTTTCCAGCGGTCGTCGGCAGGTCCCGTTCAGCAGGACCAGGTTCGCGGCGAGCCCTGGGAGCCTGCGGAACGCCTCCAGCGCGACCTGGACGCCCAGGCTCCAGGCCATGAGCGCGCCGTGTCGGACCCCCTCGACCGCGAGGATCGCCTCCAGGTCGCGAACATGGTTCGCGACCGCATAGGCGCCCGGGACGTCCGGCGACGGTCGCTTCGACTCGTACATCCCGCGGTAGTCCCACGTGATGAAGCGGTACTGGTCGGACAGGTACTCGATCTGCGCCCGCCAGGCGAGGTATGGCCAGCCCAGGCCGTTCAGCAGGACGATCGTCTTCGCCCCCGAGAAAGGCGGCGGCGTCACGCGGTACGCGATGTCGGTCCCATCAAAGCTCGTCACCCGACGGGTTTCCATCCAGAGCGATGGCCGCCGCGGGGGCGGCGCGTGCCGACCCCCGCCGGAAGAAGAGGGCGGCGCGTGCCGACCCCCGCCGGAACCGGAAGAAGAGGGCGGCGCGTGCCGACCCCCGTTGGGTCGCCCGTTGGATGAAGCGGAGGGCGGCGCCTGGCGGCCCCCGCCGGATGAACCGGATGTTGAAGGCGGCGGAGGCCGAGCCCGACCTCCGCCGAACTTGAACCAGACCATGAGCCCTTGCTTCCTACCCGGTCCCTCCGCGGGCGGCCATGCTGCCGGCGATGGCCTGCGCGCAGGCCGGGGGCGGGCTCACACCCCGACCATGACGCTACCGCGGGTCCCGATGGCCGCACGGCGTTGCGATCCCGTGCCGAAACACATCCCCCGCCGCCATCGCCATCGCGTTGACATTCCAGGCGGCGCGCCGCTAACGTGCCCGGCGGGTCGTCCGCTCGCCCGACGCTCCCGTTGTGTTGCTGATCTTTTTCTGCCCGCCCCCGAATCGGTCCGCTGGACGCCGGCCCATGTCGTCTCCTGTCGCCGCTCGTGCAGGAGCAGCTCCGGATCGGGCCGTGGTGGGTCGATTCCCTTGGGCGGGCTGGGAGTTTCTGGGCGAAGTGGTGCTGCGATCCCGTCCCCGAGGAGCCGATGGCTGAAGAAAAGAAGAAGAGCAAAATCGATCTGAAGGCTCGGCTGGGCAAAACGACGATAGGCGGGGCACCGGGAGCGGCCGTCCCCCTGCCCGTGCCCGGCCAGCAGCCCGGATCGGGGCCGCCTCCCGACGGGAGCCCGATCCCGGGCGGTGGGCCCTCGCCCCATCCGAGCGCGCGTCCGCCGATGCCTTCCGTGGGAGGCATCGCGCCCCCGCCCGGCATCTCTCCAGGCATCCCGCTGCCGCCGTTCGCGCCGCCCGCGCGTCCTGTGATCCAGACGCCGCCGCCCAAGCCGACGGCCGCCGCGCAGACCATCAAGGTCGAGGTAGGCGAGGAGGTCGAGCAGGAGCGCCGGAAGGCCTCGAAGAAGACGGCGCTCTACGCGGTCCTCGCCGCGCTCGTCGGCATCGGCATCGGCTTCGCGGCAGGCGGCGCGAAGGAGCGCGGCGACCGCGGCAAGCTCGCCGTCGAGGGGGCCGCGGGGCTCGAGAAGGACGTGCGGGCCGCGAACGAGAAGATGCAGGAGCTGAACGAGAAGCTCGGCGCCGCGGCGGAGCAGCTCTCGCGGAAGAGCTTCCCCACGCAGCTCACGACGGATCTCGGCGCCATCAACGTCCCGTTCGACGCGACCAACCTGGAGGGCAAGCAGATCGGCAGCCTCCCCGGGCGGGTGATGCGCCAGCTGCTCGGCTTCACCACCTCGGTCCAGGACCTCAACAAGACCAAGGACAGCCTCAAGAACCTGCTCGCCGCGGCGCAGGGCCCCGTCGAGAAGTCGTGGAAGGAGCAGGAGGAGCCGGTGGTGAACTTCTCGGTCGTCTTCCGCCGCGACGGCGACAAGACGCTGGCCGAGCTCGTTCCCAACAAGGCGCCGTTCCCGTTCGGCAAGGACTGGCCGGCCAAGTACACGGTGAGCCGCCTCGAGCGCACGCAGCAGGGCGTGAAGCCGGCCGACAAGGAGGCCACGCGCTGGATGAAGGGCGACATCGCCGGGGGCGATCTGCAGGCGCTTCCGGTCGACCCCCAGTCGGTGGCTGCCTTCACGAGCGAGCAGATCGTCTTCAAGCTGCGCAGCGCGCTGATCGACGTCCGCCAGCTGCTCGAGGGCAACAAGGAAAACCCCGCCGCAGAGACGCCCGGCCTCATCAAAGAGGGCGACGATCTCGCGAACGAGCTCCACAAGATCTCCCTAGCCCGCTGAGCGGCGTTCACCCTGAGCGGCGTTCACCCGCTTCGGATACGGGCCCACCTCGACGTTTTCGGTGCTCGGCGTCCTTTCGTACGCCTCCGCGCCGAAAACGCCGATCTGGGCCCGTCTCCTGTGCGGGTGAACGCCGCTTGGCCACCGCAGATCAGGGCGGGGGGTGACCCAGGTCGCCCAGGTTCGTCCCGTATCGCGCTCCAACGGTAGGCCCGAGGAGGGGCTGTGCGTCGCGCGGGGCGGGCACGGGCTGATGTTTGAGCGCAATCGACGTCCTGTGTCCGGCGTGCGCAGCACGACGGGCACAGGACGTCCCACGCGAGTTCTGCCCGTGCCCGCCCCGCGCGACGCACAGCCCCTCCTCGGGCCGGGCAGCTCCGCCGGACCTCGCGCGCGCGCAACCAGGACGAACCGACTCGATGGGTCCCACGCCGAGGACGTAGGCCAGGCGCTGTAGCTCAGGCAGCGCCGCCGGCGCCCATGGCCCGGGGGCGGACGATCTCCACCTTGCCGATGTGGCGCTCGTCGCTGTCCCGCACGATGAAGCGCAGGCCGAACTTGCTCACGGCCGTACCCACCTCGGGGACCTTGCCCACATGCTGGGTGAGCATGCCGCCGAGCGAGTCGTACTTTCCCTCCCGGTCGAGCTCCGCGCCGAGGTAGGCCGAGAGATCGCTCATCGACACGGCAGCGTCGGCGACCAGCCGCCCGTCGCCGAGATCCTGGATGGCCGCCCCGTCGTCAGTCTCGTCGTGCTCGTCCCGGATATCGCCGACGATCTCCTCGAGCACGTCTTCGAGGGTGACAATCCCGGACATCCCACCAAACTCGTCGACCACGATGGCGAGGTGCTGTCTCCGGCTCTTCATCTCCCGGAGCAGCGACGAGAGCGGCTGCGACTCAGCGACGAAGTTGGCGGGGCTGCGCGTGATCTCCCGGAGCGTCGTGTTCTTGAGCCGGCGCTCCTCGAGGACCTTGAACATGTCCTTCGCGTAGAGGAGACCAGCGATGTTGTCGATCTGGTCCTTGTAGACCGGATACCTGGAGTGGCCGCTCTCCGTGACGATCTCCAGCACCTTCTCGAGCGGAGTGGAGATCTCGATCGCCTCGACCTTGGACCGCGGCACCATGACGTCGCGCGCCGTGAGGTCGGCGAACTCGAGCACATTCCGGATCATCTCCGCCGGTTCTCGCCCGAAGAGGCCAGAGCGCTCGACCTCATCGACAAGGATCTCGACCTCGGCCTCGGCGACCCGGGGGTCCGACGGCTGCTCGCCGTCCTTCGCCCCCAGCCTGGAGCCGATCCAGCCGAGCGGTACGGCGAGCGGCAGCATCGCGATCTCGAGGGGGCGCAGGAAGCGGACCGCCATCGACGCGGCGCGATCGGCGTGCTTGCGGCCCAGCGTGGAGCTGACCTCGTAAAGGGCGCCGCTCACGACGATGGTCGTCGCCAGCCCGAGATACAGGGCAGCGCCGGGGACGCTCCGGCGGAAGAAGAGGTCGAAGCAGGCGGCGGTCAGGCTGGTCGATACCACCCAGCCGAGCAGGTAACGGGAGCGGAGCTTGGCATCCTCTTGACGAATCCGCTCGTAGGCGGCCTTCGTGGGGCCCGTCGACTGCTCAATCAGCGCGCCGAGCCGGGTGGCGCTCAGGGTCGTCAGTGCGGTGTCGGCACCGACGAACAGCGAGCCAAGTACAGCGGAGAGGACTGCAGCGGCGAGCGCTGGCAATGGAACGAGATCGGGACTCAAACCGAGGCTCCTAACGGACGAATCGTAACGGAACAGGCGAGGGGAGCGCAACCGGACCGGGGCGCGAAATCTAAGGAGATCATGGATCCGCGCGTCCTCGCCGGACTTTCCGTAGGCGGATTCCCAGGCTCGACCGAGGAAGTCGAGCTCGGCCAGTGACATGCTCCGTGGATCTGCCGAAGTCCAGGGATTTGCCGTCTCCTGTGGTTTTTCCCTCACCCAGCAGGATTTTCACGGACATCGGCGGCTGCGATGAAACCACGCAGGACGGAAAAACGGGCCGCAGGCGGCATGGAGGGGCTCTCGGAGGCGGTGTCGTCGGCGACCTCGGGGGCGCCCAGCGCCACCACGCGCCCCTCCGGATCGAGCCATACAGCGGCGCCAGGCTGCGCAGGAGCTGCTGAAAAGTCGGCCTCGGTGAGCGGCTGTCCGAGGCGCGCGCGCCGCGCACCGTGCTCGGTCAGGCGGGCGACGGGGAGGCTGGAGGCCGCCGCCTCGGCGAGCGGGCGCAGGGCGGCGCGCAGCGCCTCGGCGCCGGCGTCGAGTGGCACCGCCTGCTCCACCGTGAAGGCGCCACTCGCGGTGCGGCGGAGCGCGGACAGGTGCGCGGGCACGTCGAGGTGCGCGCCGAGGTCGCGCGCCAGCGAGCGCACGTAGTAGCCCTTGCTGACGTCGAGCTCGAGCTCGAGGGCGGCGGGCGCCGCGCCCTCGGCCGGCGCGCCGGGGAGCGGGCCGGGGCCGCCGCGCGAGGCGCCCGCGAGCGCGAGCGACCGGACCTCGACGGCCCGGGCCGACAGGTCCACGGCCTGGCCGGCGCGCGCCAGGGCGTAGCTGCGCTGCCCCGCGACCTTGATGGCCGAGTACGCCGGCGGCGTCTGGGCCCGGCGCGCCCGCTCCGCGTCGAGCGCCGCCGCGATGCGCGGCGCGAGGGCGGCGAGCGCCGCATCAGCCCCGGGAGGCCCGCCGGCCGCGTCGAGCGCGGCGAGCTCCGCGTCGAGCCACGCCGGCAGGGGCTCGGCCGACGTGACCTCCCCGTCCGCGTCGAGGGTGTCCGTCCCCACGCCGAGGGCCACGCGCGCCGTGTAGCGCTTGTCCTGCGCGGTCAGGTAGGGCGCGAGCTTGGTGGCCTCACCGACGAGCACCACGAGGACGCCGGAAGCCATCGGATCGAGCGTGCCGGCGTGCCCGATGCGCTTCACGCCGAGGGCGCGCCGCAGCCGGGCCACGACGTCGTGGCTCGTCGGGCCGCGCGGCTTGTCGATCACGAGCACGCCCTCGGGCCGCGCCCTGCCGCCAGCCGCCCGCCCGGGCCCGGGGGGCGGGGCGGATTCCGTGGTGTGCTCGGTCATGGGTGGAGGATCTGCCGGCGCCGTCCGCTTCATCCGAACCAGACCGACTTCCGGGTGGCGAGGGTGTCGTCGATGAGCCCCTGGATCGTGGCGCGCACCCGCTCGGCCAGGCGCCGCACCAGGATCTCGTCGTCAGCTGCCTCGGGGCCGTAGGCGTCGAACCGCACCGGCTCGGCCAGGCGGATCTTCCACTTCGTGGGCGCCGGCACGAGGCCCAGCGGCCCGAGCGCGGGGAACGTCGGCGTGATCGGCAGGTAGGGGATGCCGAGCGCGCGCGTGAGGTGCTCGACCCGGTAGAGGAGCGGGTTGGTCTCCTCGGCGCCCACGATGGCGCAGGGGACGAGCGGCGTGCGCGTGCGCAGGCAGAGCCGGATGAACCCGCCGCGGCCGAAACGCTGGAGCTGGTAGCGGTCCTTGTAGAGCTTCCCGCTGCCCTTCGCCCCCTCCGGGAACACCGCGATGAGCCGCTCGCCCGCGAGCAGCCGCTCGGCGTTCTCCTGGCAGGCCCGCACGGCCCCGAGCCGGTTCATCAGCGTGCCGGCGAACGGCAGGTAGTACACGAAGTCGTCCGCCAGCCAGCGGAGCTCGCGCTGCGCCGGGTGCTCCCGCCGCACCGCGGCCCGCAGCATGAGTCCATCATAGGGAATGGGCCCGCCCGAGTGGTTGGACACGACGACGCACCTGCCCTCGCCGGGGATGTGCTCGATGCCCTCGAGATCGATCCTGAAGTAGTGTCTGTACAGGAAGTCGAAGAGCGGCCTGTACCGGACCTCGGACTTGGGATCGAAGCCGAACTCGTCGACCTCTTCCGAGCGGCTGCGCAGGCCGGCGCGGCCCCACTGCCGCAGGTAGAAGTCGGTCGACAGGACGTCCCGCGCCGTCCCGGGCTCGGACAGCGGCGGCTCGCCGGCGGAGACGCCCAGGGCGCCGCCCTCGCGGGGGCTCCGCTCCGTCTCGGGCCCGCCGGGCGCCGCGCCGCCCGCTTTCTGCGCTGGACCCCCGGCGAGCATGCCCTTGAGCCGCGCCTCGAGCTCCCTGATCTGGCGCTGCAGCTCCTCGGTCGTCACCGGCACGGGCCCGTGCGGCTCCGAGGTCTGCGTCCGCCCGTCCGATGGCTCCGTCGGGCCGATCGGCGCCAGGTAGCGCGTCTCCTCCTCCTCGATGTCGATGCTCGGCACGACCTGCGTGGACCCCGGCCGATCGGACTTCCCCCGCGTCGACGCCGGCGGCCCGTTCACTGCTCCCTTGCGCTCTCGATCGTGTTCCGTGCCCATGCCTCTATCCCCCCGGACCCCTCACGCGGGCGTCTCCTGCAGGAGCCGCACGTCCCGCAGCCGCTGCGCGCTTGTGTAATCGAGCAACGCTTCACGCGTGGTGTAGACCGGCCGGAACCCCATGACCCGCGCCGCCTTCTCGCCGTCCGCCACGCAGAGATAGCGCAGGTACCGGAGGAAGCTCGGCGGCGCGATCGCCGCGTGCGCCGCCCACAGGGCGGAGACGAGCGGGCCGGCCGCGCTGTGCAGCACCGGGACGGGCGTGCGGCCCGCGAGGCGCACGATCGTGGAGAGCGGCAGCACGCCGTCGCCGACGATGTTGAACGTCCCGGGGAAATCGCTGTCGATGGCGAGCTTGAAGGCCGCGATCGCGTCGACCTCGTGGATGAACTGCCACAGCGGATCGAAGCCGAGCATGGTCATCACCAGCCGGCGCGCCAGGAACCGGGTGAGGTAGTTCTGTACCGTCGGACCGAGGATCGGCGCGGTCCGGAGGATGGTGACGGTCGTGCCCTTGGTCCGCGCGCCGAACGCGTTGAACTCGCGCTCGGCGGCCATCTTGTCCGCGAAGAAGCGCTCCTCGGGGTCGGCGCGGAGCGGGTGCTTCTCCGTGAGGAAATTGGGGTTGGTCGGGTGCGCGCCGTAGAGGATCGTCTGGCTCCAGAGGATCAGCTTGCGCAGGCTCGCCTGCCGCGCGCCGTGGAGCAGGTTCATCGTGCCCACCGACTCGAGCTCGTGGGCCCAGGCGGTCGCCGGGGTCGGCGACGAGAGGAAGCAGAGGTGGACGAGCGTGTCGACCTGCTCGGCCGCGAGCACCTCGGCGACGCGCTCCTCGGACGCAGGCGCCGTCAGGTCGACCGTGTGGAGCCGCAGCTTGGCACCGCCCGTGTCCGGCGGCTTGATGTCGATGGCCACCACGCGCGCGATGCGCGGGTCCTCCTCGAGGATCCCGATGAGGTTGCGCCCGAGAAACGACGCGGCGCCGGTGAGCGCGACGACGCGGCCCCTCGGGCCGGACGACGCCTGCCGGCTGGCCGGCGAGGAAGCGGCAGACGCGGGCGCCGCGGGCTCGTCCGGGCTGCTCGTCGCGGCGCCTGCACCGGACGCAGGCGCGGCGGGGTCCTCGCCGGTGGCGGAGCGCTGCTCGGCAGCGTGGGGGGCTGGAGCGTCGGGGTGCTCGGACAGGGGAGCCATGCGCGCGGCCGCGACACTAGCTGGTCGGCCGGCGCACGCAAGCGCAGCGCGCGCCGGCGGCGTCACAGCACGCGGCGAAGGACCGGGTACGGCTCGAACGCGTGCACCTCGACGAATCCGTTCTTCGTGAACGCCGAGACCGGGCCGGTCCACAGCTCCTCGTCGCTCACCGGCTCCCTCGGGCGGCGGGGGAGGGCCTCGAGGGCGCGCGCGCCCCAGGCGGGCGCGAGCTCCACCGCGCCCGCGACGAGCGCCGTCGCGACGCCTCGCCGGCGGTGGCCCGGATGCACGACGGCGCAGCCGATCAGGAAGACGCCGGCGCGATCGCCCGCGAAGCACGGCAGCCCCCGGTACAGCCGGCGCTCGTAGGCCTTCGCCACGGCCGCCGCGGGCGCGACCTTGAGCCAGCCGACGACGTGCGGCACGTCCGGCGCGAGCGCCACGACGCCGCGCGCCTCGTCGCTGCCCGCGGCGAGCGCCTCGGCGAACTCCCGGCGGTTCTCCCCCTGGCCGTCCGAGCACCGCGCGAGCCAGTCGTTGTTGGTGCCCCCGAAGTGGTAGTACCGGCAGTAGCAGGGCGTGCCGGCCGCCTCGAAGAGCGCCTCGAGCCCGGCCAGATGCTCCGCGCCCGCCGGCGCCACCTTGATCGCTGCGCTCACCGGCGCGCTCCTCCCGTCCCCGTTCGTCTCCGTCACCCGACCGGCGCGCGCAGCCCTCGCACCGGAGAGATCTGCTCCCACGCGTAGGCGGCCTGGCAGAGCCGCGCCTCCTCCAGCGCGGGGCCGATGAGCTGAAGGCCGACGGGCAGCGCAGGCCCGCCGTCCGGCGCCGGCGCAGCGGCGCACGGGACGCTGATCGCGGGCAGCCCCGCCATGCTGGCGGGCAGCGTGTAGACGTCGGCCAGGTACATCGATAGCGGGTCGTCCACCCGCTCGCCCAGCCGGAAGGCGACGGTCGGCGAGACCGGCGCCGCGATGAGGTCGACCTCGCGGAACGCCTCGTCGAAGTCGCGCCGGATCAACGTCCTGACCTTCTGTGCGCGCAGGTAGTACGCGTCGTAGTAGCCCGCCGAGAGCACGTACGTGCCGAGCAGGATGCGCCGCTTCACCTCCCGGCCGAACCCCTCGCCGCGCGTGGCGCCGTAGAGGCCCTGGAGGTCCGACTTCCCGCCGCGCTCGCCCTCCACGCGGAGCCCGAAGCGCACGCCGTCGAAGCGCGCCAGGTTGGACGACGCCTCCGCGGTCGCGACGATGTAGTAGGCCGCCACGGCGTACCGCGTGTGCGGCAGGTGCACGGGCCTGATCTCGCAGCCGAGCCCGCGCAGGCCCTCGATGGCCTCCCGCACCTTCGCCTCGACCTGCTTGTCGATGCCCTTCGCGAAATACTCCTCGGGCACGCCGATGCGCAGGCCCGCGACGTCGCGGCCGCACGCGGCCTCGAACTCGCCCACGGGCGCGTCGAGGCTCGTCGCGTCGCGCGGATCGCGGCCCGAGATCACCTCGAGCAGGCGCGCCGCGCCCTTCACGTCCTGCGCGAACGGCCCGATCTGGTCGAGGCTCGAGGCGAACGCGATCAGGCCATAGCGAGAGACCCGGCCGTACGTCGGCTTGATGCCGACCACGCCGGTGAGGCTCGCCGGCTGCCGGATGGAGCCCCCGGTGTCCGAGCCGAGCGAGCCGGGCGTCATGCCGGCCGCCACCGCGACCGCGCTGCCGCCGGACGACCCGCCGGGGATGCGCGTCAGGTCCCACGGGTTCTTCACCGGGCCGAACGCGCTGTTCTCGTTCGACGAGCCCATCGCGAACTCGTCCATGTTGCACTTGCCCGGCAGGAGCGCGCCGGCCGCGCGCAGGCGGGCGACGACCGTGGCGTCGTACTGCGGGCGGAACCCGCGCGACGGGTCGGGCGTCTTCAACGATGCGCCTGCGCCCGCCGCGCGCGTGAGGATCTTCGAGCCGGCGGTCGTCGGGGCGCCCTCGGTGCAGAGCGCGTCCTTGAGCCCGATCGGGACGCCGGCGAGCGGGCCGAGCGCCTCGCCGCGCGCGCGCCGCGCGTCGAGCGCGCGCGCCGCCTCCAGGGCCTGCTCGCCCTGCACCGTGAGGAAGGCGCCGAGCGCGCCGTCGCGCTGCTCGATGCGCGCGAGCGCGGCCCGGGCCACCTCCTCGGCGCTCACCTCGCCGCGCTGAACGAGCGCCGCGAGCTCCGGGATGGATCGATCGAGGATCGCTGTGTCCATCGGCCTCACCCCTCGTCCACGAACGCGGGCACGGCGAACCCGTCGTCCTCGACGCGCGGCGCCTCCCGCAGCGCCACCTCGCGCGGCAGGCTCGGCGCCTCTTCGTCGGCGCGGAGCGGCAGCCGCTCGATCTGGACGTGTGCCGTCGGCGGCACCGCCGAGACGTCGAGCTCCTCGAGCTGCCGGACGTAGCTGAGGATGTTGCCGAGATCACCGGTGAGGCGCTCTATTTCCTCAGCGGAGAGGTCGAGGTGGGCGAGGCGCGCTATCGTCAGCGCCTCGTCGCGGCGGAGGGGGGGCGAGTCAGCGTTCGACATGGCGAGCGCCCGATGTAGCACCGCCGGTTCCGCGGACGCCAGAGCGCGTGGGCCCGCCGCGCGCGCCCCCGAATCTGGCCGCGGTGCAAAAACGGTGATAACGCCGGGCTCCCGCGCGCCCGGCCGTCCTCGGCCTCTCGGGCAGCAATCCCGACCCGTTGCGCGTTGCTGGCGAATGCAGCCCCCGAAACCGCCCTCCCTGCGCCGCGAGCGCGTCGGCCTCATCGTCCTCTGCGCGTCCGCGGCCGTGGCGATGTCGCCCGGCGTGGGCGGAGGTGCTCGCGACCGCTCGACCGCCCTCACCGCGGAGCTCGCGGAGCGGGGCATCGTCGCGGCGCCCGGCGACGTGGTGTGGGTCGACCCGCCGCGCGGCGAGTTCAGCCCGTTCGGCGTGCGGTCGCGCGCGGTCGCGCGCGGCACGGTCCGGGGTGAGCCCACCGACCTGTACCTAGTCGACACGCGGCTCTCGCCGGAGGGCGTCCTGCTCGACGTCTCCGGGGTCCACAACCTCACCGAGACGAGCGGCGCGGACGAGTCGAAGCCCGTGCTCCGCCGCGACGCGCTCGCGTACATCTCGCGCCCGCTGATCGAGGCCGCGTCGCCCACCGTGCACGTGCTCGACCTCGACGGGCAGCACCTCCCGAGCGGCGCCGACTGGACCCTCACCGAGCGGCTCCAGCACGCCCTCACGAACTGGCAGGCGACGGGCCGGCTGCGCGGGATCGGCCGGCGGACGTTCGCGATCGACCCCGCCCGCAGCGAGGAGCCCGGCGCCGACGAGCACGGCCTGCCCGGCGACAGCGAGCCCGGCGCCGAGGAGCAGGACGGGGGGAGCCGCCGCGCCTCGAATGCGGGCGACGTCGCGATCGCGCTGGAGGACGACAGCGCGGTCGTCGTGCGCGCGAGCGGCCGCGAGGCGCGCCTGCCCCTGCACGGCGTGGACGCGCCGCTGCCCCCGTGGATCCGCGCCGAGGCGTTCGAGGTCGCGCGGCCGGGGAACGTCGTCACCTGGGCGGTCGACCGGGTGCGGCTCGTGATCGGCGACGCCGCGATGCAGACGGTCAAGGCCGTGGCGTTCACGGCGCTCGACTTCGTCCTTCGCAACAAGGAGGCGGTGACCGGCGACACGGGCGCCGAGGACATCGCCGCGGATCTCGGCAAGAGCACGCTGGATCCGCCCGTCCGTCAGGCTCCGATCGATCCCGAGATCGGCTGGCCGCCGTCGCCGCTCGAGCCGTGGGTGACGCCGGCGCTGCCCGGGGAGGGGCAGTGGAACCCGCAGGGCGGCGACGCCTTCGTGCGCAAGCTCGAGGGGCTCCCGCCGGCGTTCATGACCACGTTCATCCGGGCGGATCGCTCGCGCAAGGCGACGCGCGTCTACATCGCGCTCTGGGACCCGCGCCAGGTGGAGCTCCACATGATGGCGGGCACGGTGGAGCCCAAGGGCGCGACGGGCGAGGCGGGGCCGGGGCTCATCCCGCGCACGCCCGAGGTGATGAAGCGCGTGGTCGCCGCGTCGAACGCGGGCTTCCAGGCGATGCACGGCGAGTTCGGCATGATGGCCGACGGCGTGGTGTACCTGCCGCCGAAGCCCTACGCCGCGACCGTGGCCGTCCGGCGCGACGGCAGCACCGTCTTCGGGACGTGGTCGGAGGACGAGACCATCCCCGACTGGATGCTCTCGTACCGCCAGAACATGACGGTCATGGTCCAGGACGAGAAGTGGAACCCGTTCGGGCGGACGTGGTGGGGGGGCACGCCGCCCGGGTGGGCCGACAAGACGCACACGGTCCGGACCGGCATCTGCCTGACCAGGGCGCGCTTCGTCGCGTACTTCTACGGCGCCGACGTCAGCCCCGAGGCCCTCGCCCAGGCGATGATCCAGGCCCGCTGCGCCTACGGGATCGCGCTCGACATGAACGCGGGCCACAGCGGGCTCGAGTTCTACCACGTGGCGCCGGGCGGCGAGCTGCCGGCGCTGGGGCGGCCGCTTCAGGGGGAGTGGGAGGCCGAGGGCGAGGTCTCGGGGCTCTCGGGCTATCGCTTCCGCGGCCGCCGGCTCATCCGCGGCATGGGCCTGATGAACTTCCCCCGCTACATCCGGCGGGAGGCGCGCGACTTCTTCTACATGACGCTGCGGCACCTCCTGCCGGGGCCGGCGCTCGCCCCGCGCGCCGCGCCGCCCGAGGCGGGGGAGGGCATCTGGCGCACCCAGGGCCTGCCGCAGCACGGCTTCCCGTACGCGCTCGCGACCACCGAGATCCGCCCCGACCCCGCGCGGCCCCACGTGCGGCTGCGGGTGCTCAAGGTGGACCCGCGGACCGTCGCGGCCGCGCCGATGGGCGAGCCCGGGGCGGCCGCCCCGGCCGGGACGGGCGCGACCGTGGCGGTGCTCGGCGACGGCGCCGCGGCGCCCGGCGCTGGCCAGG
Organism: Sorangium sp. So ce1128; assembly: GCA_051717205.1. Lineage (GTDB taxonomy): Bacteria > Myxococcota_A > Polyangia > Polyangiales > Polyangiaceae > Sorangium. Next base: position 8,257,215 of record CP181432.1, on the reverse strand, counting down.
GCGAGGCCTCGAGCATCTGGCACTCGGCCGGGGCGTTCTCCGCCTCGCCGACCTCCCCGGTGCGCGGCGCGGTCCGGATCGCGACGGGCCATGGCAGCAGCGCGCGGGCCGTGGCCGCGCTGGGCGTCAACGATGAGGACGGGATGCTGATCTACGTCGAGCGGGTCGCGGGCGGCGCCGACGCGTCCAGCGCACCGGACGCCGCGCTGGCGCCGGACGCCTCGGCGCCGCCCGCGACGCCCGTGGACCCGCGCGATGCGAGGCTGCTCCAGGACTTCCTCGCGGGGCTCGGCTGCTCCTCGCGGATCTACCTCCACCGGCCGCTCTCGGTGGCCCTCGGCGGCGATACCGACCTTTCCGGCGCCGCGGTCCACCCGCCCTCGGGTCCGCGCGCTGTCCGGCTCACGCGCGCCGAGGCGCCGGGCGCAGGCCGGATGTTCGAATCCACACCGATCGTCCCGCACAGCGTCTGGTATCCGCTGCAGCAGAAGCGCGTTCGATACTTCAAAAAGCCGAAGAAAGAGGAAACGGTGGACGGCGATCACTGAGCGTGGCGGCGCCTGGATCCCCGCTTCGGGTGCAGTAGGCGCTTGTGCGCCGGCGGCCCGAGGGATTAGAAAAAGGTGGCCGGTGCACCGTTTGCAGTACTTCGGAGCTTGCGACATCTCGGCGCGGATCGGCGCGGGCTCGCCGGGTGAGCGCGGCGCGCTCGACGCGCGATGCGGCCTCGTCGCCGCGAGCGTGTGTTTCCCGGAGATGACGGCGCGCGATCGCGTGTCCGGGGGCGCGCGCGCCGCGGACATCGCGCGGCGGAGCGCCGCGGGCGGCGCGCTGGATCCGCGTGAGATCGCGGCGCGCGCGTCGCTGCGCCCTCGCCGCGCTCGCCCCGATGGCGCTCGCGAAATTACCGGACCAGCGGTACGCTGCAGCGGATCAGCTTCACGCAGCGCACTCCGAGCTGGCCCACGACGAGGGCCTGCTCGTCCACCTCACGCTCGTCGCGCGGAACATGCGCGATCGTTTCCCGGAAGCCGCGGCGAACGGCGCCGCATGTCCTGAGGAGTTCCCGAACATGGCCGATAACAAGGGCGGCAGCGATCTAGATGTCTTCGAGGGGCTCGCGAAAAAATCGTCACGCACAACGAGCCCCGCCCTCGCGCCCCCCTCACCGCCAACCCGGCAGCGCACCCTCATCGAAGGGGTCAACCCGCTGCCGCCTCCTCCCAACCATGCGATGACGCTCCCCAGCGGGATGACCTCTCCGCTGCCGCCGCCGGTGACGACGAAGGGGACCAGCCCCGGCTCGCTGCCGCCGCCGATGCCCCCTTCGGTCAAGCCTGGCTCGCTGCCGCCGCCGGCGACGACGAAGGGGACCAGCCCCGGCTCGCTGCCGCCGCCGATGCCTCCGTCGGCCAAGCCGGGCTCGCTGCCGCCCGTGGTGCCGCCCCCCTCGCGACAGCAGCCGTCGCTCCCCCCGATCACCGCCCCGCAGGTCCCCTCGGCGAGCCCGCTGCCGCCGCCGCCGACCAGCGGTGCCCCCGGCTCGCTGCCCCCGGTGGTCCCTCCGCCGGTGCGGTTGCCGTCGGTCAAGCCGCCGCAGAAGGCGGCTGACGACGCGAAGCCCCGTCAGGCCAAGGGCGCTGCGGTCGACATGGACTGGGACGACGAGGAGGAGTCGACGCACGTCTACGACCGGGAAGGGAACCCCAGCATGCCGGGGCGGGTGAGCCCGCTGCCGACGGTGAGCTCGTCCACGATCCCGAAGGCCGCCGCGGCGCTGCTCGCGACCTCCGGCGGCGCGGCGCCGGCCGCGAGGACGCGCACGCCGATCCCGACGCCGCCACCGATCCCGAACGCCCCGCCCGCGCCGCCGATGCCGGACATCGGGCACCGCCCGCTGTCGCGCAACGACGAGCCGACGGCGATCCGCCCGCGCCCCGCGGCGCAGCAGGGCGCCGGCAAGGCGGGCGTGGTCCTCGGCGGGCTCGCGCTCGTGGCCGTGCTGATCCTGGCCGTGGTGATGCTGGTGCCGAAGAAGGGCGCGCTCACCATCGACCTGAAGACCCAGGGCGGCGCCTCCGTCGCGAGGGCCGAGATCTTCATCGACGGCCAGAAGCGCTGCGACACCGTGCCTTGCATCGTGCGCGAGCTCGATCCCGGCTCGAAGGCCGTCAAGATCCTCGCCCCCGACTTCCCGCCGCGCGACGCCGTCGAGATCGTCGAGGGCGGCAAGGAGAAGGTCGTCGTGATCACGCTCGACAGCGCGAGCGGGGCGCACGCTCCGGCCATCGCGTCGAACGCGACCGGCCTCAAGGTGTCGGGCTCGCAGCCTGGCGTGAAGGTCCTGGTCGACGGCGTGGAGAAAGGCACGCTGCCTGTCGAGGTCAGCGTGACGCCGGGAGAGCACAAGATCCGCCTCGACGGCGGCGAACGCTACGAGCCTGTGGAGCAGACGGTGGAGGTCGGTCAGGGCCAGATGAAGGACCTCGGCACCATCGCGCTCAAGGTGCTGAAGGGGCAGCTCACGCTCGATCTCTCCACCTCGGGGGCCTCGGTCAAGCTGGTGAACGCCAAGGGCACGGAGAAGAAGCTGCCGGATTCCGCCTGGAAGAAGCCGCCCGTGAAGGTGGATGTCAATCCGTCGGAGGGCTGGAAGGTCGTCGCGACGAAGAAGGGATACACGGACTTCTCCCAGGCAGTCTCGTTCGAGGACGGGCAGGCCGAGAAGACGATCCGGATCGCGCTCGACGAGGTGAGCAAGTCCGAGCCGGTCGCCGCCGCTGCGGACCCGGCGCCCGCGCCGGCGCCCGCCGCGCCGAAGGCGGATCCTGTGGCCGTCGCGCCGAAGGCGGATCCTGTGGCCGCCGCGCCGAAGGCGGACGCGCCGGCCGCGCCCGCGGCCGCCGCTGGCGCTGCGACCCTGAACATCAACTCGATCCCGGTCTCGAAGGTGGTCCTCGACGGCCGGCCGCTCGGGAGCACGCCCAAGGTCGGTGTCAGCGTCCCCGCGGGGTCGCACACGGTGACCTTCATCCATCCGGATCTCGGGAAGAAGTCGGTCACCGTCTCGGTGAAGGCCGGAGAGACGAAGACCGCAGCCGTCAAGTTTGAGTGATCATCAAGCCGCCAGGGACGCCAGGAGAAGAAACCTCCTGAGCGCCCCTGGCGCCTCTTTCGCCCTCTCGTCGCGGCGCCCTCGCTGATCAGACCAAAACCCTGCTCCGCCAAAGCCCTGATCCTGCGAGGCGATCCGACGCATCACGGGCGGACTCAGGAAGAGATCGGTCGCTGTGCCCTGTCCGACATGGCGCGAGACGCTTCAGCGCTGCTGGAGGCTGCTCACCTCTCGCCCTCGACCCGCTCCGCCCACGCGCGCCATGTCGTCGCGCAGCGCGGCTCGCGCGCGTGCGCGCCCCCCGCGCAGTACGCCGCGTCGCGCGGGGGGCCCAGCACGAGGATAGCCGTCTTGCTGACGAACGGCAGGTCGCGCCGCCAGATCTCGCTGAAGCCGTCGAGGCGCCGGCGGTACCCCTCCGCGGCGCGCTCGCCGAGGAGCTTGTCGAGCTGCGCGCGGACCTGCTGCTTCAGCTCCTCGTCGTCCGTGACGGCGAGCGTGCGCTGGAGGAACCGGATCTGCGCCTCCCGCTCCCCGGCGCGCCCCAGGATGCCCGCGCCGCCGAGCGCTTGCCAGCTGATGTTCGCGTCACCGCCGCCGAGCTCCGCGGCGCGCGCTAGCATCCGCGCCCCGTCCAGGCGCCACTGCGCCTTCTCCGCGGGGTCGGTGAGGTACGAGGCCGGCGCGATGAAGGCGACGAACTGGCCGAGCGCGAGCCAGAGCTCGCCGTCGAGGGGGCGGTGCTGCACCCCGCGCTCCATGATCTCACGCGCCTTGATGACCTCGTCGCGCGGGGTCGTGCTCGTCTGGAACGTGATGAGCGCGTCCGCGAACAGGTAGGGGTCGCGAAAGGTCGGGTCGAGCGCGTTGATCGCGTCGAGCAGCAGCGTGAGGTTCTCGAACCGACGGCGCTCGAATGTGTGCAGCCCCTGGGACACGAGCACGTGCGACCAGAGCAGATCAGCCAGCGCGGAGCGGTAGCCGAGCGACAGGGTGACCACCTCGTCCGGCGGCGGCAGGACGTACACGTCGGACGTCTCGGCGACGCGCTGCTCCAGGTCCGCGGCCGGCGCGCGCACGCTCCCGATCGCGACCGCGGCGACGGCCGAGAGCGCGATCGTGACGAGCGCGTCGCGCGCGCCCCCCGCGCGGAGCAGGGGAGGGCGGGCTGCCTGACCGACCGCCGTCCCGGGCGCCGGACGAGCCCTCATCATTCCACCTCGCGGTCCACGAACATGCCCGGGAGCACGCGGGCCGGCTCTCCGGGGACGCGCTCGCCGCGTACCTCGAACGTGGACACCGCGCCGTCGCCGTCGAGGTCGCCGTGCGCCGTCACGATGAAGCGCATGGTCTTCGACGCGTCGAGCTCGCTCGTGAACTGGAAGGCGAACGCGTGCGGTCCCTCGAACCGGAAATCGAGCGACTTCCACGTGAGGTGCTCCCACGACTCCGGCGGATCGACGGCGCGCACGCCGCGCGGCACCTGCGCCGGGGTCAGCGGGGCCGACGGGGGGAAGCTGATCTCGTGCGGCCGCGATTCGGCGTACGCGACCGCGCTGGTCACCAGCCGGTCGAGCCCGTCGATCGGCTCGCTCAGCTTGGACGCGCTGAGGTTTCGGAAGAACGCCGGAACGGCGACGGCGAGGACGCTGCCGCCGATCGCGAAGGCCGCGCTGAGCTCCAGCGCGCTCCAGGAGCGCCAGGTCATGCGCTCCTCTCTACCCACCCTTCGGCGATGAAACAAGCGCGAGCGCAGCGCGCGGCCCGCGTCAGTCCGGATCGTTGTCCGTGAAGATCACGGTGCTGGTCACGATCTCGCCGTTGCGCACCTCGCCGGTGCGGACCAGCGTGCACGTCAGGCCGTCTCCGTCCAGATCCCCGCGCGCCCCCGCCTCGAACGCCTCCGAGCCGCTCGGGATCGGGGCGCCGGGCAGGCCCTGGCTGAGGTAGCTGCCGCCGACCCGGTACGAGTACTGGAAGTAGATGGGCGAGATGGTCGTGAACCCGAGGCACTGCCAGCCCGCGATCGTCGAGCCCGACATGAAGTCGGCGCCGGGCGCCGCGCTCGGCTGGTATTTCCTCCCCTGCACGTCGGTGAAGTTGAGGGGGACCGGCACGGCCGAATCGCACAGGACGTGGGTGTTCGCCGCGGAGACGCCCGTGGCGGGCAGGAGCTGCGAGATGGCGCGGTCGCGCTCGTACTGGGTGATGGCGCTGCGGGTGATGGCGCCGACGACCTGCTTGGCTTCAGCCGTCTTCGCCGTGGCGAGGTAGCTGCGCACCCCGACGACCGCCAGCGCGGCGAGCACGCCGATGATGGCGACCACGATCATGAGCTCGATGAGCGTGAATCCGCGACTGCGAGATACTTCCTTCTGCCGCACGGTACGCCCTCATGCCGGATGTGGTCTATGAAGCTTGCTCGCACGAACCGGCGTGAGCCGGGGATGCCCTCATGCTGGATGTGGTTCGGCGAAGACTGGTCGCCCGGCCCGTGGCGAGCCGGGCGACCAGCGAGCACGTCACTCGTACTCGTTCTCGATGTTGATCTGCGTGGCCACGACGAGCTGACCCGTCGCGGTGTCCACCGTGCCGCCGCGGGTGAAGTAGCTGCTGACCGCGTCGTTGTCGAGGTTGCCGACCGCGCCGGCCTCGAAGCCGTTGACACCGGTGCCGGGGGTGGGGCCGGTCGTGACGCCGGGGACCCGACCGCCGCGAACGTAGTGATACTGGTAGTAGATCGGCTGGGTCATCGAGAACCTCAGGCACTTCCAGCCCGCCGTCGAGCTGCCCGACTCGAAGTCCTGGCCTTCGGTCGTGTTGGGCTGATACTTCACGCCACCCGGGGGACCGCCGTTGGGCACCGCGTTGGCGCTGTCGCACAGGCTGTGGCTCGCGGCACCGGAGGGGCCGGCGGTCGTGAGGATCTCGGAGGCGGCCGTCTCGCGCTCGAACGCGGCGGCGGCGCCGCGAGAGATCGCGCCCACGGAGTTCTTGGCCTCGGAGGTCTTCGCGCTCGCGAGGTACCGGCGGACGCCGAAGATCGCCAGCGCGGCGAGGACGCCGATGATGGCGACCACGATCATGAGCTCGACGAGGGTGAAGCCTCTTCTGTCGTATCGCTTCATTGCACGCATGAGTGTCGATCCTCCGTGATGCTTTCTTTAATTGGATGCTTTGCCGAGAACTGACCGTCACGACGCCATGCTGCGGGGCCCGGCCAGCCCGCACTGCGAAAACCTCTCCCGCGGAGCAGGCGCTCGCGGCGCCCGCGGCGGGACAAACCATCTCTACTCCGTGTCGTTCTCCCAGTAGATCCCGGACATCGTGGATGCCGTCAGGAGCAACGCGTAAGTCCCATCTCCATCGCGATCGCCGGCCGCCTGGATGACGTACCAGGGGCCCCTGGGCGCAAACTGCGGATCCGCCAGTGGGGCCTGCGGCAACCCATGCCAGGTGAAGCCCGAGTGGGGGGTCGCCGCGAAGCTGCTTCCGTTCCCGGCCACCGACGCGTACCCGAAGCGGACCGCGCCGTCGGTGGTCACGTTGAGCATCCGCCATCGCGTGTAATTGGCGTGGCCCCTGTCATCCCAGGCGCGCTTCTGCTCGTTAAGCGTTCCGCTGGGATACCACCTGTCGAGCAACCCCTCAGATACGTCCAGGTACTCGAGCATCTCCGCCCGGTAGGACTCCTGCCCACCGCGGATCCCCTGCATGACCGCCTTCGGCTCGGCGATGCCCGCCGCGTTCATGTACCGGCGGTAGCCGACCAGCGCGAGCGCCGCGAGGATACCCACCATCCCCACGACAACGAGGAGCTCGACGAGAGTGAACCCTCGTCGCGTTGCGCTCCGCTGTCGTCGCGTGCTCCGCATTCGCCAGGACCTCTCAGCAGGCGACGTGCCAGGGAGAGCGCGGCCCGACGTCGTTTTCGACTTGCGCGAGAAGCTCATGAGTTGACTCGGTTTTCCTTGAGGAAGGAGGTCGGGCTGCTGGATGTGCGTGGTTGTGTTCGCTTCCGGCGGTGACGAAAACCGTCACTGCGGGGCGCCGGGCGGTGACGATTCTCGTCGGGATCCCTCCGGCTCGTCGTCCGTCTCCCCGTCGGCCGCGAGGGCGTGCTTGGCGAGGCGGTAGCGCAGCGAGCGGAACGAGACGCCGAGGAGCTTCGCGGCCGCCTTGCGGACGCCACCGGTGCGCTCGAGCGCCTGGAGGATGAGCCGGCGCTCGACCTCGCCGATCACCTCGTCGAGCATGCAACCGCCCGGCGGCAGCTCCGCCAGCAGCGGGGCCGGGCTCGCGCTGAGCCCGGCGACGGCGCTCGGGAGGTCGCCGAGGCCGATCGAGGGCCCTCCGGCCAGCGCCACCGCGCGCTCCATCATGTTCTCGAGCTCGCGCACGTTGCCGGGGAAGGCGTAGGCGTCGAGCGCGCGCAAGGCGTCCGTCGTCAGGCCGCGGACGTCCTTGCCGAGCTCGGCCGCGAAGCGGCGCAGGAAGCGGTCGGCGAGCCGCGAGATGTCCCCCGGGCGCTCGCGCAGCGGCGGCAGCTCGATGCGGATGACATTGAGCCGATAATAGAGGTCCTGCCGGAAACGGCCCTCGCGGACCTCGGTCTCCACGTTCCGGTTCGTCGCGGCGAGCACCCGGACGTCGACCGCGATCTCCGCGGCGGCGCCGACGGGGCGCACCTTCCGCTCCTGGAGCACGCGGAGGAGCTTCACCTGCAGCGCGGCCGGGAGCTCTCCGATCTCGTCGAGCAGCAGCGTCCCGCCGTCGGCCTCCCGGAACAGCCCCATGGAGCGCGCGCCGGCGCCCGTGAACGAGCCCTTCTCGTGGCCGAACAGCTCGCTTTCCATGAGCGCCTCGGGCAGCGCCCCGCAGTTGACGACAAGGAACGGTCGCGCCGCGCGGTCGCTCTGATCGTGGATCGCGCGGGCGATGCGCTCCTTGCCGGTCCCGCTCTCGCCCGTGATCAGCACGGTCGTGCGCGTCGGCGCGATCTTGGCGATGAGCTCGGAGATCCGCTGCATCGCGGGGCTCGTCCCGAGCGGCTCGCGCGACGGCGTGTCGAGCCGCTCGAGCTGCGCGCGCAGCCGCTGGTTCTCGGCGACGATCGAGCTCTTCTCGAGCGCCTTCGCCGCGAGCGCGGTGAGCTCCGCCGGCGAGAAAGGCTTCGTCACGAAGTCGTAGGCGCCGTGGCGCATGGCGTCGAGCGCGCTCTCCACGGTGGAGTGCGCGGTCATCACGATCACCTCGGTCGCGTTGCTCCGCGCCTTCGCGGCGCTCAGCACCTCGATGCCCGAGCCGTCGGGCATCACGAGGTCGGTGAGGATCAGCGGGAACGGCTGCGGGTTCTGGCGAATGGCCTCGACGGCGGCGCGCGCGCCGGGCGCGATCGCGACCTCGTAGCCCTGGCGGCGGAACGCGATGGTGAGCACCTGACGGAGGCCCGGCTCGTCATCGACGACCAGCACCCGGGTGGCGTTCGGCGAGATGCTCGGCGGGATCGACGCCATCACGCCAGCACAGTATCACGACGCCCCGCGCGCGCGTCGACAGCGGCCGCCGGGCGCGGCGCGCTGCGTCGTCGCGGCGCTCAGCGTCGCGGCCCTCGGGCTTTCAAGGCGCGCCGCGCCCTCGGGCCTCAGGGGCAGGTGTTGTTCACGACGCCGAGCGGCGTGCGCTCCTCGACGACGAAGCGCTGCGCGTCGCTGTCCTTCTCACCGCTGCCCTCGCCCTCCAGCTCCTGCCAGACGAGGAGGGTGTCGCAGAGCTCGGCCTCGATCTCGACGTGGTACCGGCCGTTGTTGTCGATGTCGTCCTCGATCACCCCGCGCTGTGTCCGCTCGTTGAAGATGCTGACGCGCGCCCCGGGGGTGCAGTTGCCCGAAACCTGCCACATCCCCTCCACGCTCGACGGCCTGATCGTGTCGGCCGGCTCGGGCGGGGGCAGGGGTAACGTCGGGCTCAGGCACGCCGCACCGGCGAGCAGCGAGGTCGCGAGGGCGACAGCGAAGTGAAGCGCAGCGCGGCGGGGCATCGGCACGGGTCGACGTGATAGCACACCGTGTGCCGCGCTCTCGCGGCCCCGGATCGCCGCGAGAAGCGGGGATCTTCAGCCCTCTCGTCGCGACCCGCCGGCCGGGCTGTCAATTCTGTTGGCGCTCGCGTCCATCGGTTTGCAGCACGCGCAGGGCGACGCGCCGCTTCGCCGTGACCGCGCCGAGCTCCGCGACCAGGGGAGACGCCGCGGCGCCGCGCGCTTCCTCCCCTTCATCGAGCAGCTCGCCGACAAGATCGTAGTCGCTCGCCTGCGTGATCCGGACGCGACACATCTCGCCCGGACGGACCTCGCCGCCGGAGAGGTAGACCTGCCCGTCGATCTCGGGCGCCTGGCCGGCGTGGCGGCCCATGAGCACGTACTCGTGCTCGTCGCTCGTCCCCTCGACGAGCACCTCGAGCTCGCGGCCGACCATCGCGGCGCTCTTCCGGTGGGAGATGCGGCGCTGCAGCGCCATGAGGCGGCGGTAGCGGCTCGCGGCCGTGCGCGCGGGGACCTTGCCCTCGAGCGCGTGGCTGCGGCTCGTCTCCTCGTCGGAGTAGCGGAAGACCCCGACCCGCTCGAACTCGGCCCAGCGCACGAAGTCGCAGAGCTCGTCGAACTCGGCGTCGGTCTCGCCCGGGTGGCCGACGATGAACGCGGTGCGGAACGTGAGGTCGGGGACGCGCTCGCGCAGCGTGGAGACGACCCGGCGCAGGCGATCGCCGCCGTGGCCGCGCCGCATCCGGCGCAGCATCGCGTCGGCGGCGTGCTGGAGCGGCATGTCCACGTAGGGCACGACCCGCGGGTGGCTGGCGAGCAGCTCGACGAGGTCGTCGGTCATCGTCTCGGGGTACAGGTAGAAGAGCCGCACCCAGCGCACGCCGGGCACGTCGGCGACGCGCTCGACGAGCTGCGCGAGCGTCGCGCGCGCGTCTCCGGGCCCGCGCCCCGCGGCGTCGCGGCCGTAGGCGATCGTGTCCTGCGAGATGAGGTTGATCTCGCGGACGCCCGCCGCGGCGAGCTGCTCCACCTCGCGCACCACGTCCGGGATGGGCCGCGAGCGCTGCGCGCCGCGCAGGTCCGGGATCACGCAGAACGAGCAGGTGCGGTTGCAGCCCTCGGCGATCTTGACGTAGGCGCTGCCGCCGGGGGTCGAGAGCGTGCGCGGATCGGCCGCGCGGATCAGCCACTCCGCCGGGTTGCCGACGAGCATCCGCTCCGCGTCGCCCGCGAGCACCTGGCCGAGCTTGAGCATGTCGCTCGACCCGAGGAAGTGATCGACCTCGGGCATCTCGCGGGCGAGCTCCTCGGGGTGGCGCTGCGAGAGGCAGCCGGCGACCACCAGCCGCTTGCAGCTGCCGCGCTCCTTGTGCTGCGCCATCTCGAAGATGGCGTCGATCGACTCCTTCTTCGCCTCGCCGATGAAGCCGCAGGTGTTGACGACGATCACCTCGGCGTCTGCGGCGTCGTCGACGTGCGCGTAGCCGGCCGCGCGCGCGACGCCGAGCATCACCTCGGAGTCGACGCGGTTCTTGGGGCACCCGAGGCTGACGAAATGGACCTTGCGCGAGCTCATGTTGCTGCTCCCTCGCTCTCGCTGTCGACGAAGACGACGCGGCCCCCGGCGAGCGTCATCTTGACGCGGCCCGTGAGCTGCCGGCCGAGGAGCGGCGTGTTCTTGCTCTTCGAGCGCAGGCGGGCCGGGTCGAGCACGAAGCTCAGGTTCGGATCCACGAGGCAGAGCTCGGCGCGGGCGCCGACCTTGATCGTGGGCGCCTCGAGCCGCGCGACGCGGGCCGGGGCGCGGGTGAGCGCGTCGACGAGCCGCCCGAGGGGGAGGGCGCCCTGGCGCACGAGATCGAGCAGGACCGGCACGACGAGCTCGAGGCCGATGAGGCCGGGCGACGCCTCGGCGAACTCGCAGTCCTTCTCGAGCGTCGAGTGGGGCGCGTGGTCGGTCGCGACCGCGTCGATGGTGCCGTCCGCGAGCGCCTCGCGGAGCGCGTCGACGTCCGCCTGCTCGCGCAGGGGCGGGTTGACCTTGCACGCCGTGTCGTAGCCGAGCACCGCGGCGTCGGTGAGCGTCAGGTGGTGCGGCGTCACCTCGGCGGTCACGGCGATGCCGCGCGACTTCGCCTCGCGGAGGATGCGGACCGCGCCGAGCGACGAGACGTGCGCCACGTGGTAGCGCGCTCCCGTGGCCTCCGCGAGCAGCACGTCGCGCGCGACGATGATGTCCTCCGCCACGCGGGGCCAGCCCCGGAGGCCGAGCCGCGTCGCGATCGCCCCCTCATGCATCTGCGCCCCCTCGGTGAGCGCGTGGTCCTCGGCGTGCTGGATGACCGGCATGTCGAAGGTCTTCGCGTACTCGAGCGCGCGGCGCATCACGGCGCTCGACGTCACGCAGCGCCCGTCGTCCGAGACCGCGACGGCGCCGGCGTCCTTGAGGTCGGCCATCTCGGTGAGCTCCGTGCCCTTCTGGCCCATCGTGATCGCGCCGATGGGGTGGAGCGCGGGCCCCGAGAGCGCGCGGGCGCGCGCGATCATGGCCTCGGTGATGGACCGGGTGTCGTTCACGGGCCGCGTGTTCGGCATCGCGCACACGTGCGCGAACCCGCCCGCGGCCGCGGCGGCCAGCCCGGAGGCGATGTCTTCCTTGTACTCCTGCCCGGGCTCGCGGAGGTGGGCGTGGAGATCGACGAACGCGGGGAGGAGCAGGAGCCCCTCGCCCTGGATGATCTCGGCGCTGGCGGCGCGGCGCAGGTCGTCGGTCGCCGCGCCGCGACCCACGCGGCGGATGACGCCGTCCTCCACGACGACGTCGACCACATCGTCGAGCTGCTGGGCCGGGTCGACGGCGCGCACGCCGACAAGAAGAAGGAGAGGGGGAGGTGAGCCGATGACCGCCATGGGAGCGCGCTCCCCCTAGCACATGCGCTTCACGCCGTGCACCGCTGCGGGCGAACGGGAGAACCATCGCCGCGTCGAGACCGCCGGGCGGGCCGCGGGGAGCACCAGCGCGGCGCGGTCGTGAAGCTGAAGAAGAGGAGGGCGAGCGACGAAGGGCGACCGAGCAAGGCAACGGACGGCAACGGACGGCAACCGACGGCACGACGGCAACCGACGGCAACCGACGGGCGAGGGAAGAAAAACGCTCCGGGCGTGATGCAGGGCTTGACGAACGGCGAGGGGGTGAGGTAGTGATGCCGTCCCGCTCGCGAAGCTGGCGGAATTGGCAGACGCGCTGGATTCAGGTTCCAGTGGGGTAACTCCCGTGGAGGTTCAAGTCCTCTGCTTCGCACCAGGCGACTCCCTTATTCTTCTTCAGCCACTGTAGTGGCTCTTTCTCTGCTCGTCTTTTTCGGCATTTCCTGCGACCGCAGCGCCTCCCGCTCGGGGGGCGCTGCAACCGCGGCACCCGGTTCGAGCGAACCCAAGGCCCACGCAGAGCCTCCCGCATCGAGCGCCCCGGCCGAGCCCGCCGCGGCGACGGCGCCAGCGGAGCTCGAGCCCCCGCGGGGGACCGGCGTCCAGGAGTTCGTTCCCCTCTCGACCCTCGCCGCGTGCAAGGCGAAGTCGGGGGATATCGCGACCTACATCCTGCGCGAGGGGATGGGGGTCGCCGGGCGAGCCGACGGCTCGTTCGGCGCCGTGTGGCTCGTGGACCTCAAAGGAGGGGACGCGCAGATCGCGTTCGCGGGCTTCGATAGCGACGCCCGGCAGATCGCCCGGGCGAGGGCGATCTCGATCACGCGCGAGGCCGGGCTCCGGATCTTCTCCACGGGGGAGGCGTGGGCCGTCACGTGGTTCGACGCGGAGGGCCTCGCGTACGCCCGGCCCCGCTGGGAGACGAACCCGCCGGCGGAGATCCTGCGCGTCGGCGCCATCGGGAAGGACGTCAGCGAGCACGTCGCCCTCGCGCCCGCTCCGGGCGGCGCCCTGGTGGCGGCGGCGCCCTTCGGGGCGGAGCGCAACCAGCTGGGGGTGTTCCAGTTCGCGCCGGTGGATCCGGCGCAGCCGCAGCTCAAGGCGGTCGGGGTCACGCGCCACACCAAGAAGCCGCGCTGGCCGGCGGTCGCCGCCGACGCGTCCGGCGGCTACCTCGTCGCGTGGCACGACGAGGACGACGGGAGCATCCGGGCCTCGCGGTTCGACGCGTCCGGCAGGGAAGGAAACGCCCACCTCGTGGCCAGGCCCCAGAGCGGCGACCGCTCGGCCGTCGCGACTCAGGAAGCGCCGGACAAGGATCATCGGCTCGGGCTCGTGGCCACCGGCGCCGCCGGGGCGCTGCTGCTCTGGAACGAGGGGGCCACGCTGATCGCCCGCGCGCTGGACGCCGAGGCGCGGCCGCGCGGGGCGCCCTGGGTGATCGGCAAGGGCAAATGGCGCGCGGTCGCGCCGAGCGGTGACGGGGCGCTCGTGGCGTGGGTCGGCCACGATGGGAAGGCGGAGGGGCAGCCCTTGCTCGTCAAGCTGGCCGCCGACGGAGCGCCTTCTGCCCGAGCGCTCCGGGTGTCGGATGGGGTGAATCCCGTAAAGGATCCTCCCAGCGTGGCCGTCGCCGGCGAGCGCGTGGGCGTCGCATGGACGGAGGCGATGAGCCCCGGTGTGAGCACGAAGCGCGCAGTCCTGCGGGTGCTCGAGCGCGCCTGCATCCCCTGAGCCCAGACGCGACAGGAGGGCCGCCTACGGCGGGCGTAGCGCTGGCTATGGCGCTAGGATGAGGGACGTGAGCCACGCATTCGGCCCGAGTGAGACAACGCCGAACCGCGATGCGAACGAGCCGGCAGAGGCGCTCCGAGATGCGCGGGCGGGCATCCTGCCCTGCGAAGGTGAGCTGCCTGTCGGCGCGCCCTCCTGCGACCAGGCGGCGCGCCCTGCTGTCGCGCCCGCTGCGGCGTCGTCGGGCGGCGCTTCCCCGCAGCTGCCGTTCATCCAGGATCCCTACCTCGCCCCGCCGCTCCCGCCGGAGCGGCGGCAGCTCTCCACGCTGGCCGTCAGCTCGGTCGTGGCGGCGCTCTTCGGGCCGCTCGGGGCCGTCGCCGCCATCGTCTTTGGCTGGATCGCACGCCGCGAGATCGAGCGCGCCCCCGGGGAGCGCAGGGGGTATGCGCTCGCGAGCGTCGGGCTCTCGCTCGGCGTGCTCCTCACGCTCTGCTGGAGCTCGGCGATCGGCTTCGGCGTGTGGATGTGGAGGACGCACAACGGCGGGGAGACCGCCTCCTCCATCGGGGAGGGGGAGCCCTCGCCGGAGCCGGCGAGCACCGCGACCCCGGCGGCGCCGCTGCCGGACGTGCCTCCTCCGGCGGCGCAGCCCGGCGGTAGCGTCCCTCAGCACACGACGCACCGGCGCATCGGCGGGCTGTCGATCGTCGACATAGGCGTCGACGTCTCCGCGCTCAGCGAGGAGCTCGCGAAGCAGCGCGCGGAGGCGTACGCCCGCGGCGAGAAGGTCCTCGTGATGACGACGAGCGATCCCTGTGAGCCGTGCCGCGGGGTCGACCGCTCGCTCAGCGATCCGCTGATGCAGACCGCGCTCCGGAGCGTGCGGCTCGTGCGCGTGGACATCGACGTCTTCAAGGAAGACCTCGACCAGATCAAGATGCCACGGCGGCTCTACCCCGGCTTCTTCCTGCTCTCGCCGGATCTCACGCCGCAGGACGGGATCAACGGCGGCGAGTGGGACGACGACATCGCGCGCAACATCGCGCCCGTGCTCGGGGCGTTCGTCCGAGGCCAGTACACGACCCGCCGCCAGCCGTGGCACCCGCTGCCCGGCTCGGGCATGCGGCTCTGACCGGCGCCTCTCGCGCGGCGCCCAGCCTCCCGCGCGCCGAACAGGGTAAGCTCGGCCCCGTGAAGCGCTTCGTCCAGCTCGCCATCTTCGTCCTCTGCGTCGCGTTCAGCGTATCGGCGGCCTACAACGTCTTCTCCGACAATGCCGACGTCGAGCGCAGGGCCGCCCTCGTGGCATGCGGTGAGGACGCTGCCGCGGGCGCGCCCGAGGGGCGCCGCGCGAGCGAGGGCTGCAGAGCGCAGGTGACCCGGCTGGAGCGCACGCCGTTCGGTCAGACCTTCGAGTTCACCACGGCGAAGCGCACCGTGGACGTCCGGTGCGAGCGGGCGCTCGTGCTCGCCGGCGAGTACAGCTGCAAGCTCCGGTGAGCGGCGCGGCGGCGGTCGGGGCGTGTGCCTTGCTCGAGCGCCTCACGTAGCAACGCGGCGCGCCGGTGGGTCGGGGCAGGCCACAGCCGGCGTGGAGCAGATCGCGGTTGCGCGGGCGCGGCGCGCCGGGACGCGCGGCAACGGGCCCTTGCCGGCGCGGAAGTTACGCTATGGTGGGCGGCCGTGACGAACCGCGCCGCGTGCCTGTCTTCCTCGAGCGGTCCCGAGGCCCGGCGTGCTTTCGTGGGCTCCGCCTGCGTGCTCGCGGCGGCCGCGCTCTGGGCGTCGCCGGCGCTGGCAGGGCAGGTGCCCTCGCAGGAGCCGCTCGGCTCGTCGGGCGTCGCGCCCGCGTCGCCCGGCGCCGCGCCGCCATCTCAGGGCAAGGCGCCGGCTCCTCCCGCCCAGCCATCGCCGTCGGAGGCGGAGGCGCCGGAGAAGCGGCGCCGCATCGAGCGGGCCACCGCGCTGCACGATGAGGCGCAGGGGCTCTACCGGAACGGCGAGTACCGCGCCGCGATCGCGAAGCTGGAAGCCGCGGTGGAGCTCGATCCCGAGGGGAAAGAGCTCGTCTACAACCTCGCGGTGATCCACGAGCGGCTGGGCGAGATCGACAGGGCCGAGCGCTACTACCTTCGCTACCTCGAGATGGAGGCGCTGCCGAAGGAGCGCGAGCAGGTCACGGCGGTCCTCAAGCGGCTGCAGGGCGCGAAGCGGGAGCTCGCCAGCGCGAAGGAGCAGGCCGCGGCGCCCCCGCCCCCCGCCCCGACCGCCGCGCCGCTGCCGCTCCTGCCGCGGATGCCGCTCCTGCCGCGCCGCTCCGCCGCGGCGGGCAATCCGAGGCCCCCGACGCCCTGGCTCTTCGTCAGCGGGGGCATCGCCGCGGGCTCGCTCGTGGTCGGCGGCGTGTTCGCCGCGCTCGCCGTGGCGCGGGATCCAGGCCCCGACGAGCGCACCGGCGGCGGCGTCACCATCGGCGATCTGCAGGCCGACGCGCGCGCCGCCCACCGGTGCGCCGTCATCGCGGATGTCGCTCTGGTGATCGCCGGGCTCTCCGGGGCAGCGGCGCTCTATCTCCACCTGTCGCCGCGCGCTCCCGCGAGCGCGAGGGCCTCTCGCTCGGTCTCGTCCGCGCGCGCGCTCGCCCCGTCGCCGGGTCGCGACACCGCTCTGCCGTCGCGCGGCGCCTGGGCAGGGGAGGGGACGCCGGCGGTCAGCCTGTCGCTGGGCGCCGAGGGCGCCCGGCTCCTGGTGCAGTTCTGATGGGCCTCGGCGCCGCGGGGCGGAGGCTCCTCCACGCGCTCGCGGCGCTCGCAGCGCTCGCGGCGCTCGGCGCCGGGTGCGAGGTGCTCGTCGACGGCGAGCTGGGCCCGGTGCTCTGCGCTGCGGAGGGCGCGATCGGGCCCCCGGCGTGCCCCGAGGGCGCCCTTTGCAGGGATGGCGCCTGCGTCGACATGCAGCTCCCGGAGCGCGCGCTCGGCGCGCCCTGCGTGGAGCACGACGACTGCGGCGCGCTCGACTTCTGCCTCGATCCAACGCTGTTCGACGGCGAGGGGCCGAGCGTCTGCGCGCGCGCCTGCTGCAGCTCCAGCGACTGCGAGCCGGTCCGCGACGCCGTCTGCTGGATCCCCGACCGGGGTGGAGGCGGGCTCTGTCGCATCGGCCGGGACATCGGCCGGCCCGAGGTGGGTACGGGGCTCTCCGGCGACCGCTGCGACGCGCCTGGCGACTGCCGTTCTGGCATTTGCAGCAGGGGCGCCTGCGTGGACGCCTGCTGTTCCGACACCAACTGCGCGGCGGACAGGCCCGCGTGCCGGCTCACGACCGACCTCGTCTCCTCGGGGCCTGCCTGGGCGTGCCAGCCGGACCCCCCGGGCGACCTCGGCTACTTCGAGGAGTGCACGCAGGACGCGGACTGCTCCTCCGGGCTCTGCGTCGAGATCGACGGGACCGACCGGTGCACGATCCCTTGCTGCGGATCGGAGATGTGTCCGCCTGCGCCCGGCGACGACGTGATCGGCAATGTCGGCTGCGCCGAGGTCACTACCGGCGGGCGCGCGACCGTCCGGGCCTGCGCGAAGCTGCTCCGCGAAAGCAGCATCGACGCCGTCGGCGTTCCGTGCGCCACGGATAGGTCGTGTCGGGGCGGCATTTGCGTCAAGGACCCTGGACAAGAACAGGGATTCTGTAGCGATGCCTGCTGCGGCGAGGCGTCGTGCGGCGACGCCTCGCGCTTCGGGTGTCGCCCTTACTCGACCGGTCCGTCGTGGGCCTTGCGGTGTGAGCCCAAGTGACGGACGATCACCCCCATCGCGGTGGTAGCTCCTACAATGGACGGCCAGTTCCCAGCCAGCGCACCCGGATCCACCGGCGAGCCCAGCCGGGCGTTGGCGCTGATTTGCCCGCGATGTCGCCATGTTGCGGCGATCGCCATGGACGCGAGGAGCGCGTCCAGCGTGCCCCCGCCTCCTGCCGGTGAGCGCGGCTCCCAGGCCGGCGTCGGCGCCAAGCTGCCGCGCTGCCCCCAGGACGGGCTGGCGCTCGTGAGCCGCGAGGCGCTGGCCGAGGCCGAGGGGGATCCCTTCCTGGGGCTCACGATCGCGGATCGGTTCGTGATCGTCGGCAAGCTCGGCGCCGGCTCGATGGGCACGGTGTACCGCGCCCGCCAGGAGGCGATGGGCCGCGACGTCGCCATCAAAATCCTGCGGTCGGACCGCGCCTTCGACGCGCAGGCCAAGGTGCGGTTCACGCGCGAGGCGCGCGCGATGAGCCTGCTCCGTTCGCCGCACACCGTCACCGTCTTCGATTTCGGCGAGATCGTGGACGACTCGGCCGACCCTACCTTCGGCCGAGGCCGCTCCGCTGAGCAGAGCTCGCCCGGCGACGGGGCGCCGTGGGGCAGCGGCTCCCTGTACCTCGCGATGGAGCTCCTGGAGGGCGAGTCGCTGGGGCAGCGCCTCAAGCGGACGCGGAGGCTGCGCGTCGGCGACGCCGCCCGCTTCGCGCGCCACGCGCTCCTGTCGCTGGCCGAGGCGCACGATAAGGGGATCATCCACCGCGACCTCAAGCCGGACAACCTGTTCCTCGCGAAGCCCCCGGCGGGCGAGCACGAGGAGATCTGCAAGGTGCTCGACTTCGGCATCGCGAAGCTGATGACCGGCACCGAGCGCCCGGTCGACGCCCTCGAGACGCAGGCCGGCACCGTCTTCGGAACACCGCGGTACATGTCGCCGGAGCAGGCGCAGGGCAGGGCCCTCGACGCGCGGAGCGACCTCTACTCGCTCGGCGTGCTGCTCTATCAGATGCTCGTCGGGCGGCCGCCATTCATCGATGACGACGCCGTCGTCGTGATGGCGAGGCACATCAAGTCGTCGCCCGTGCCGGCGATCGAGGCGGCGCCGGACGCAGGGATCCCGCCGTCGCTCTCGCAGCTCCTGCAGCGCGCGCTCGCCAAGCGGCCCGAGGAGCGGCCGCGGAGCGCGCAGCAGTTCATCGCGGAGCTCGACCGCGCGATGGACGAGGCCAGGCCGAGCCTGAGCCGCGAGCGCATCAGCCAGCCTCCGCCCGCCGAGGTCGGCGCGACGAGCGAGCTCCTCGCCATCGTGGGCGATGGCGCGGACGCCTCGCACGTGCCGAGCACGCTGCGCCCTGCGCCGCGGCGGCGCACCTCGCGCGTGGCCGTCGGGGCGGTCGCCCTGTCCATGATCGTGACGGCGCTCGCCGTCCGCGAGCTCCGTCGCCCCGCGGGCGACGGCGTGCGCAGGCTCCAGAAGGGGGTGGCGCTCGAGGTGAAGACGCTCGCGGAGGTGGTCGCGAACGCGAACCCGTCGCGCGCCGCGGCGCCCACCGCGACGGCGTCGCCGCCCACGGCGCCTCGCCCCGCCGAAGCGGCCACCATTGCACCCGAGCCCGCGGCCGTTCCATCTGCGTCACCGCCGAAGCGGAGACACCCGCATTCGCGCAAGCCGTACGTGAAATTCGACTGATGGCGGCACGCGCGCAACCTCGTTGCGCGCAACAGACGCGGTCTCCTTGGCCGGCTCTTCGCACCGGGCCCCGCGCGGCCCACGCAGCCCACGCAGCCCACGCAGCCCACGCAGGTAGATAGACAGCGGCGTCCGAACGCGAATTGCGCCGAGAGTCGCTGTACGAGGCGGAGGCTAACGTGTAACTTCGCCGCGAACCGATGGATCCCCGGGAGATGGAATCGCTCATCCAGCGCCTCGTCACGAATCCACATGACGCGGAAGCCCTGGCGTATGCGCACCGAGCCGGGGAGCAGGACCCGCGATCGTACGCGATGCTGCTCGAGCGCGTCGGCAGCTCCACCGCAGATCCGTCGTACGCCGCGCACTGGCTCAGCGAGGCCGCGAACGTGTGGTCCACCACGATCGGCGACGCGCACCACGCCGCGCGTACCCTCATGATCGCCATCGACAAGGACCCGACGCAGCGGACGGCGGCGGAGCGGCTCGCGCAGCTCTACCGCGACAAGGGCGATCAGAAGGCGCTCGTCGCGCTGCTGGAGCGGCTCGTCAAGGCGCTCACGCTGCTGCTCTTCGAGCGGCCCGAGGTGCGTGCGCAGCTCTCGACCCTGCACGAGGAGCTCGGGAGGCTGTGGAGCGAGCCGCCGCTCTCGCGGCCCGAGCGCGCCCTCGAGAACTGGCGCCGCCTCGCGGAGCTCGACCCGCACAACGTGTACGCCATCTACGCCGCGCGCGAGATGCTGAAGGCCCAGCAGCAGTACGCCGAGGCGATCCCGTACTTCGCAATGGAGCAGGCGCTCATCGACGATCCGGATCGTCGGCTCGCCCTCCTGCGCGACGAGGCCGACATCCGGCGCCGCGCCGGCGATCTCGCGGGCTCCACGGTCGCGCTGCGGAACGCGCGCGCGTTCCTGCCGCACGACGTGGGGCTGATCCAGGCGCTCGGCGTCGCCATCGTCGATCGCATCGAGGCCGGCGAGCCGGTGCCGCAGCCGGAGCGCGACGAGGCCGCGGAGCTCTTCGTGGCGCTCGCGGAGATGTACGACGGGGAGTACGGCTACTCGTATTCGGTGTACGCGCTTCGCGCGGCGCCGGGGCACGACCGCGCGATGCAGCTCGCCGACCACTACGCGAAGCAGCTGAGCCGCACCGCCGAGCTCCGCCCGCGCTACCTCGCCTACCTCCAGGTGAACCCGGCCGGGTTCATGGCCGCCGAGGCGCGCAAGCGGGCGTCCGTGCCGCCGCCCCCGCCGCGGGTGCCGTCGGTGCCGCCGCCCGCGGGCGCGGCCGTCGCTCCCGCGCGCGCGCCGTCGGTCCCGCCGGGCTCGGGCGCTGCGCCTGCGCGCCGGCCGTCGGCGCCGCCCTCCGGCGTCGTTGCGTCTCCTGCGGTCGCGGTGGAGCGGGGCGAGCCCGCGGTGGCCGCCTTCGCGCCGGCCTCCTCGCTCGCTGCCCTTCCCGACGCGCCGGCGCCTGAGCTCGGCGCGCCGGCGTCGCTCACTGGCGCCGCCGCGCCGGGCGGCGCCCCGGCGCAGGCCGCGCCCAGCTCCGCGGCGCCGCCCCGGGTCCACGGCGGTTCGGCCCTGCCGGAGGCGCCGCAGCCCCCGAGCGAGGAGCAGGCCGAGCTCCGCAGGCCGCAGCCGCTCGCCAGGCTCCGCGAGGTGCTCAAGGCCGATCCGGCCAACCCGGACGCGCTCGCGCAGGTCGAGGAGCAGCTCCGCCAGAAGCGGAGCTTCGCCGAGCTGCGGGATGTCCTGCTCGCGGCGGCGCGCGTCCCCACGGCGCCCGTCGAGCGCAGGAAGGCGCAGCTGCGTGACGTCGCGGGGCTGTGCGAGTCGCAGCTGCGCGACGTCGACACGGCGGTGCAGGCCTGGAAGCTGCTCTCCGAGCTCGACCCTGGCGACGCGCAGGCGCAGGCCGAGCTGCGGCGGCTGCTCGAGCGGAGCTCCCGCTGGGACGACCTCGCCGCGCTCCTCGAGCTGGAGGCCGCGGCGACGCCCGACGTCGCGCAGAAGATCGAGATCGAGAAGAAGCTCGTCTCGCTCCAC
Organism: Sorangium sp. So ce1128; assembly: GCA_051717205.1. Lineage (GTDB taxonomy): Bacteria > Myxococcota_A > Polyangia > Polyangiales > Polyangiaceae > Sorangium. The sequence continues at coordinate 8,235,864 of CP181432.1, read as the reverse complement.
GAGCAGAAGCGCCGCGACCCGATCGCGGCCGCGGAGGCGTGGGTGCGCGTCGCGAGCCTGTCGCCCGAGGACAACACGGCGATCCAGGCCGCCGTCAAGCTCTTCGAGCGCGGCGAGCGGTTCGACCTCGCGGCGCGGGTCCTCACGGACGCGGCCTCTCGCTTCCAGGACAAGCTGACCCGCGCGCCGCTCCTCCAGAAGCTCGGCGAGCTCCGGATGAGGCTCGGCGAGCCGGGCGCCGCGGGCGACGCGTTCAGCCAGGCGGCCGGGCTCTTGCGGCAGCCGAAGCTGTGGGAGCTCGCGGAGAAGGCCTACGTCGCGGCGGGCCGGCTCGTCGAGGCGGCGAGGGCGCTCTGCGAGCGGGCGCTGCTCGCGGACCGCAAGGCGCGGCCGGTGCTCTTCGTGCAGGCCGCGGAGCTGCTCCTCAGCGCGGGCGACGTCGAGGGCGCGCTCGACCGGGTCGAGCGCGCGATCGAGATCGATCCGGTGAGCGACGCCGCCGCCCCCGCGATCGAGGACCTCTACCGGCGCATGAACCGGCTGCACGAGCTCGTGCGGTTCCTGCTGAGCCGGGCCGAGCTGCTCGGCGACAGGGGGCAGCGCGTCGCGGCGCGGCGGAGCGCGGCGGCCGCGCAGCGCGAGCTCGGCGATCGCGACGGGGAGCGCGCGACGCTCGCGCTCCTGCTCACCGACGGCGACGACGCCGAGGCGCTCGAGCGGCTCGCCGATGACGCCATCGAGCGCGGCGATCACCAGCAGGGCGCAGAGCTCCTCCGGAGGCTCAGCGCGCTCACGGACAGCCACCCCGGCAAGATCTCGCTCGCCCTGCGCGAGGCGCGCATGCTCGCGGAGGGCTCCGGCGACGTCGAGGGGGCGATCGCGCGCTACGAGTCGATCGTGGAGGCGCTCGATCCGCAGAACCGGATCGCGCTCCGGGCGATCGCCGAGCTGGAGGAGCAGCGCGGCAACCTGAGGGGCGCCGCCGGCGCGCTCGAGCGTGAGCTCGCGCTCGTGAACGGCCCCGAGCAGCTCGACCTTGCGCAGCGGCTCGCGGCGCTTTACGAGGGGCCGCTCGACGACCCGCACGGCGCCGTCAGGGCGCTCGAGATCGTCCACGCCGCCGAGCCGGATGACCTCGACGCTGTCGCGCGGCTTCAGCGGCTCGCCGAGCGGCTGAACGACTGGCCGAAGGTCGCGCGCCTCATGGCGACGCTGATCGAGGTGGAGGGGGACGAGGACGAGGCGTCCAAGATGACCCGCCGCCTCGCCGAGGTCCTGGATCAGGCGCTCGGCCGGAGCGACGAGGCGCTGTCCCTCCTGGAGCGGCTCGCCGACCAGGGCGACGAGGCGTGCCGGGAAGCGTACGTCGCGCTCGGCGACCGGCTCGGGTGGAAAGGGGTCGTCGCGACCAAGCTGGTCGCCTGGAACGAGTCGCTCGCGCGCGCCGGGCGCGACGTCGCGCTGCGCGGCGCCTTCGAGCGCTTCGTGGAGGTCGGCCGCCCCCGGGACGCCGCGCGCGTGGGGATGGAGCTCGCGCGCTCCCGCACCGCCGACGCCGGCCTCGCGGAGAAGCTCGAGGCGATCGCGGTCGAGCTCCAGGATCGCGAGGCCCTCACCGTCGCGCACGAACTCCTCGCGCGGGATCTCGCGGGCCCGGCCCGCGCGGTCGAGCTCGTGCGGCAGGCCGAGGTCCGGGTCTTGGTGGGCTTCGACCCCCTGGAGTCCATCCACCACGGCGAGGGCGCGCTGGCGAGCGTGCCGACCGCCGAGGTCGAGCCGTTGCTCGTGCGGCTCGCGGCGCTGGCCGGGGCGCCCGGCCTCATCATCGACCTGTTCGAGCGCCAGGTGAGCCGGTGCCGCACGCCGGCCGATCGCTTCGCGGCGCTCGCCCGCGTCGCCGAGATCGCCTGTGAGCGCGGCGCCATCGATCGGGCGAGGAGCTTCTTCGAGCTGGCGCTCGGCGGCGGCGTGCAGGAGGAGGCGATCGCCTCCCTCGAGCGGGTGGCGCGGGACGGCGACGAGCGCTCCCGGTCGACCGCGCTGCGCACCATCCTCGCGGAGGCGCTCGCGGCCGGGGGCCAGGGCTCCCGCGACGGCGGCCGCACCCGGGCGGCGCTGCTGCGCCGCGCGGCCGCCATCGCCCATCAGGATCTCGGTGACGTCGACCGCGCCTTCGGCTGGCTCGGCGACGCCGTGCTCGCGCACGTCGACGATGCCTCGCTCGACGCGCTCGAGGCCCTCGGGCGCGAGGTGGGCGATCCGCATCGCGTGGGCGCGACGCTGAACAGCGCGCTCGACGAGGTGTTCGATGGCCCGCTCGTGCGCAAGCTCCTCCAGCGGCGGGCCAGGCTGCGGCGCGACGTGCTCGGCGACCGGCAGGGCGCCGCGACGGACCTGAAGAAGCTCCACGACCTGTCGCCCTCGGATCAGGAAGTGATGAACGAGCTCTCCGGCCTCCTGCTGGAGCTCGGCGATCACCGAGGCATGATCCAGCTGTACGAGGACCAGATCCTCCGCGGCCGCGATCCCGCGCAGCGGGCGGAGCTCGCGCGCAAGGTGGCGCGTATCTGGGAGGAGGAGCTCGGCGAGGCGCGGGAGGCGGCGGACGCGTGGCGCCGCGTTCTCCGCATGAAGGCGGGAGATCCGGACGCGACCGCGGGCCTCGAGCGCGCGAAGTCCGGGAATCTCAAGCGCACTCCGCCGCCGCCCGTGCTGCCGACCAGGCCGCCGGGCCCGCCCCTGACCGAGCCGCCGCTCGCGCCCCGGGTGCCGACCTTCGAGGCGCTCGGTGCGGCGGCCGCGGCCGCGCTGGCCAACGGCCACGCGGGCGCGGGGACGCACGCCGGCGCCGAGGCGCCGCAGGACGAGCTCGCCGGGGCGGAGGCGCCGCAGGTCGAGGCGGAGGCGCCGCAGGTCGAGGCGGAGGCGCCGCAGGTCGAGGCGGAGGCGCCGCAGGTCGAGGCGGAGGCGCCGCAGGTCGAGGCGGAGGCGCCGCAGGTCGAGGCGGAGGCGCCGCAGGTCGAGGCGGAGGCGCCGCAGGTCGAGGCGGAGGCGCCGCAGGTCGAGGCGGAGGCGCCGCAGGTCGAGGCGGAGGCGCCGCAGGTCGAGGCGGAGGCGCCGCAGGTCGAGGCGGAGGCGCCGCAGGTCGAGGCGGAGGCGCCGCAGGTCGAGGCGTACGGCGACGCGTCGCGCGACGCCCTGACGGACGCGGGCAGCGACGCAGTCGACGTGGCGCTGGATGCCGGGCAGGAGATCCATCCGGAGGACTCCGGCCACGTTGAACAGGCTGAGCCTGCGGGGACGCAGGCCGCGCCGCCGCAGCTGTCCGAGCTCGATGACCTCGCGACGCCGCCAGCGCGCGACGGCCTCGATGAAGATGAAGATGAAGGAGAGACCCACCCAACGCTGGCTGTGGCTCCCCGGTATGCCGCTGCGCAGTCCGTCTCTTCCGGCGGCTATCCGCCGTCCGTCTCTTCCGGCGGCTATCCGCCGTCCGTCGCGCCGCAGCAGCCGCTCGCGACGCCTCCGCACCCTCCCTCCATCGCGCCGCCCCGTCCCGTGCCGCCGGCGGCCGGGAGCTTCGCCCCCCGGTCGGTCATCCCGCCTGCGCCGCCGCCCCTGCCTGCCTCCGACGAGGTCGACGTCGATGTGGAAGACGTGGAGTTTCTCGACGACGACTCCGGTGCTCCCTAGTCCCGCCCGCCAGAAGTCCGGCCACGGATGGCCGGACTTCTGCGCCGCTTCGCGGCGGCTTCGCGCGGGCGGCCCTGGTCTTGTTTCCTCGGGGCTCCGCCCCGAACCCCGGCGTCCACTTCGCGGCCGCTCTAGTTTCGCGCGTCAGGAATCCCTGGCGGGCTCTCTGACGCGCGGTACCGGTCGCCAGCGACAGCGCATTGAACAGGCAGAGGCGCCGCGCACCGGCGAGATCGTGAGCCGCGGAGGCGCCGAGGAGGCATGCCTCCTCGGATGATCCTCCCCCCGGCGCTCCGGCCGGGCGACACGATCGCCGTGATCGCCCCCTCCAGCCCGTTCGAGCGTGTTCTCGCGTGGGTCGGCATCGGCTGGCTCGCCCAGCGCTACCGCGTGCTCTTCGACACGGGCGGCGGTCCGCCGCTCGCCGGCGACAGCCGCGGCGGCGGGGCGCCATCGCTCTCGGCGCCGTCCAGCCGTGGGCTGTTCGCGCGGACCGGGTACCTCGCCGGCTGCGACGCGCGGAGGAGGGACGAGCTCGTCCACGCGCTCTCGCACCCCGACGTGCGCGCGATCTTCGCGGCCCGCGGCGGCTACGGCGCGAACCGGTTCGTCCACCGGCTCGACTGGACCGCCCTCGCGAAGCAACCTCGCTGGATCGTCGGCTTCTCCGACATCACCGCCCTCCACGTCGAGGCCGCGCGCGCCGGCGTCGCGTCGCTCCACGGCGCCCACGTCGCCGCGCTCGGGCGCGGTGACGCCCGCACGCGAGCCGCGTTGATCCGCGCCCTCGAAGACCCGGCGGGCGAGCGCCGCCTCGGCGGCCTGACCGCGCTGCGCGCCGGCGCCGCCGAGGGGCCGCTCTTCGGCGGCAACCTGGCCCTGCTCCACGCCTGCGCCGCGGCCGGCCGCCTCCGTGTGCCGGAGGGGTGCATCCTCCTGCTCGAGGACGTCACCGAGCGGCCCTACCGCATCGATCGCATGCTCGCGACGCTGGAGGTCGGCGGCCACCTCGCGCAGGCCGCGGCGGTGGTCCTCGGCGACTTCGAGCAATGCGACCCCGGCCCGGACGGCGTCATGGTGGACGAGGTCCTCCGCGATCGACTGCTCCCGCTGGGCGTCCCCGTCGTCGCAGGGTTGCCGATCGGCCATGGCCTCCGCAACGAGCCCGCCATTCTCGGCGGCCCCGCGCGCGTCCTCTCGTCCGGCCCCGAGGCCGTGGTCATGCTCGCGGGCGCCTGAACACCCGCTGCCGCGCGCCCGCCCCCCGGTGCGCGCCGAGCTCACCGCGCCCGCCGCGCGCCGAGCTCACCGCGCCCGCCGCGCGCCGAGCTCACCGCGCCCGCCGCGCGCCGAGCTCACCGCGCCCGCCGGGCGCTCACCAGAAGACGCTCTTCCGCTCCTTCAGCCCGCGGTTCAGCATCGACTGGATCCGCCCCTTCACGAGGGCCACCTTCTCCTGGATCACCGCGTCGTCGTCGTCGGGGTCGCCGCGGAACGTCATCGGCTCACCGAAGTAGATCCGGTACTTGGTCGGCAGCGGCAGCTGGCCGCCGGGGAGCAGCAGCTGGGGGATGATCGGGAACGTCGGCATCCCGAGCGCCTTCGAGACCGACTCGAGGTTGCCGAGCGAGATGTACTGCTCCTCGCCCCCGATGACCGCGATCGGCACGATCGGCGTGTCGGTCTCGAGCGCGAGCCGCATGAACCCGAGCCCGAAGTCGAGCAGCTGGTAGCGGCTGGAGAACCCCTTCGAGATCCCGCGCGTCCCCTCCGGGAACACCAGGATCGCCGCGCCCATGTCGAGCAGCCGCCGCGCGTTCTCGGGCACGCCGACCACCTGGCCCACACGCGAGAAGAACGTCGCCACGAACGGAAGGGTCTGCGTCCACTTCTCGACCATGCTCCGCATCACACGCGGCGGCTCCGCGTCGAGGAACATCGAGGCCGCGATGAGCAGACCGTCGAACGGGAGCTGGCCGGAGTGGTTGGCGACCAGCAGCACCCGGCCGGTCGGGACGCGATCGATGCCGAACACCTCGGTCCGGAAATAGAAGCGATGGAAGAACGCGGCGACGCCGATCGCGTACTTCGCCCACGCCCGGTCGAGCCCGAACGGGTCGACGCCGTCCGCGGCGTGCGGCAGCGCGACCCGGCGCAGCCGGTCCTCGAAGTCCTGACCGAGCAGCCGGATCGTGGCGTCGTCGAGCGTGCCGCGCACGCTGTCGACCCCGAGGCGCGCGAGCGGCAACGCGCTGCGCGTGGCGAAGTGGCTCAGCCTGGCGAGCGTCGTTCTGCTGGCCATGGGCGCAAGACCATACCAAAAGTCCCGTGCGCCTGCACAGGCAGGAAGGGCTTGACCATCCGGCTCTCGAAAGCGACCGTCGAGCCGATGAGCGAACGAATGCTCGGTCGAGCCCGCCGCCCCGGCTCAGACTCCGATCCGTCCCTCCGGCCCGTCCTCATCACCGGCATCTGCGGTCGTCTCGGACGGCGTCTCGCGCGGCGCCTGCACCGCGAGCAGCGCGTGATCGGCGTGGACAGGCGCAGCTTCGAGGGGCGCCCGAAGGACATCGAGCATCACCAGATCGACATCCGCCGCAAGAAGACCCAGGACATCTTCCGCCAGGAGCAGCTCGCCGCCGTGGTCCACCTCGGGGTCATGCACGATCCCCGGGTGAGCCAGATGGAGCACCACAGCTGGAACCTCGCGGGGTTCCAGCGGCTGCTCGAGTTCGTCGCGCAGTACGACGTGCCCAAGCTCATCGTGCTGTCGAGCGCGAACGCCTACGGCCCGCGCCCCGACAACCCGCAGTTCATCACCGAGGACGCCCCGCTGCTCGGCGGCGCGTCGTTCAGCGAGATCCGCGACCTCATCGAGGTCGACATGCTCGCGCAGTCGTTCTTCTGGAAGCACCCGCAGACCGAGACGGTCATCCTCAGGCCCGTCCACATCCTCGGCTCGGTGCGGAACGCGCCGTCGAACTACCTCCGGCTCAACGTGATCCCGACGCTCCTCGGCTTCGATCCGATGGTGCAGGTCATCCACCAGGATGACGTGGTCTCCGCGATCGTCGCGGCGCTCCGGCCCGGCGTGCGCGGGATCTTCAACCTCGCGGGGCCAGCCCCGCTGCCGCTCTCGCGCGTCATCGAGATGACGGGGCGGACGCGCGCGGCGATCCCCCACTTCGTCATGCAGACGATCATCCCGCGGCTGTGGCGGTTCAGGGCGACCTCGTTCCCGGCCCCCGAGCTCGATCACATCCGTTACGTGTGCATGGTCGACGACCGGCGGGCGCGCGAGATCCTCGGTTACAAGCACGATCACGACATCCAGGAGACCGTCCAGGCGGTCGACGACATCACCTGAAGGCGCGTCCATGAAGCGATCGACCCGGATCGAGCGGCTCGTCGACTACTACGAGGACTTCGCGCCCGACTACGTCTCCACCTGGAAGGACATCCAGCACTACGAGAAGCCCGTCCGCGCGTTCCTGCGCGAGACCGTCTCCGAGGGGGCCCGCGTGCTCGACGCGGGCTGCGGGCCGGGCCACCTCACCCGCGATCTCCCGCCGTCCGTCGACGTCGTGGGCTTCGACATCGCCGAGGGCATGCTCGAGATCGCGCGCAAGAAGCGGCCCCAGGGCGCCTATCACCGGCACGATTACCACCTGCCGATCCCGCGCTCGTGGGGGCGGTTCGACGTCGCCCTCGCGCTCGGCACGCTCGAGTTCTGCGACGATCTCCCGCTCGTCCTCAAGAACCTCGCCGGCGCGATGCGATCCGGCGGCCGCATGCTGGTGAGCATCGTCGAGCGGAGGCCCCACCTCCGGATGCACAACCGCGCCGCGCGCCCGCTCTCCGACGTCGAGCTGTCCGGCGTGAGCATGTATCTTTACACCTTCGCCGAGCAGACCGACGCCATCCTGCGCGCGGGCCTGCTCCCGCGCAGCTACCGGCTCCACCCGGGCTGGCGACACACCGAGTACGACGTCGACGTGCTCTACGCGCTCTGGGATCTCGAGGCCCCGCGCAGCAGCCGATGATGCGTCAGGGACGTCGCGCGAGTCTTTTCGCGCCGCGCCGTCCGGGGTAGAGGAGAGCGACGGTTCCATGGAAGTGAAGCTCGGGGGCACCTTCCTGACCTGCGCGATGGGGCCGTTGCACCACGCTGGCACGTGCATCCAGGCCAGCAGGGTGCCGGAGGGGCTCCGCGAGCTCGCTCCAGAGGGGCTCCTCGGCGGCTTCCAGCGCGGCGTCGATCAGGCGGCGAAGCTCGCCGGCGTCCGCAAGGAAGATGTCGAGCGCCTGCTCCCCATGGGAGAGGTGCGCGAGGCGGTCGAGCGGCTCGCGGAGAGCCAGTCCGAGGCCCTGATCGCCTGGGACGTCTACGCGGGGCGCATCGGCGGGCTGCTCGAGGGCGTCGCCGAGGTGACCGACCACGGGCACGCCCCCGACGCGAGCCTCTGCCTCGAGCGGCTCGCGAACAAGGTCCGGCGCGATGCCCCGTTCTCGGAGCCGCTCCAGGCGCTCGCCGAAGACGTCGCGCACTGGCAGACGATGATCGGCCGCTGCCGCAAGCTGCTCGACGAGAGCGGCGGCGGCGCGCTGGCCAAGGCGTACCGCCGCCGGCAGATCCGCAAGATGGCCACGATCGTGGCGTCGGCGCTCGTCATCGTCGCGGCGCTGTCGGTGATCGTGCGGGTCCGCACCGCCCGCGCGCGGGTCGACTCGCTCCTCGAGCGCGCGGAGGTATGCGCCGTCCGCGACATCGCGCCCGACGACCTCGGACGGGCGACGAGCGAGCAGCGGCGGCGCGTGGCCGCGCGGCTCGAGGAGTGCGCCGCGGCGCAGGCGCGCGAGGCGCGCGAGCGCGAGGAGCGGCTGCGCGCCGAGGAGAGGGCCCGCGAGGAGGAGCGGCGGCGCGCGGAGCGCGACGAGCGGTGCGCCGCGCTGGCCGTGCGGTTCAAGGCGGGGGCGTTCTCGGACGACGACGGCGCGCTCGCCGGCGTGCGCGGCGATCTGCTCCGGCGGATCGCGCAGCGGAGGCTCACCGCCGCCGACGTCGGGCCGAGCGGCCCCGCCTCGCCGTGCGAGGGCGCGCGCGGCGGCGACGAGCTGCGCGCGGCGTTCGTGGACGCGCTTGTCGCCTCGGCCTGGACGTGGGTGCCGGCCGCCGATCCCGGCCCGCGGCTCGGCGAGCTGCTCTCGGCGCGCCGCGCGGAGCTCCCTGCCCGTGCGCGGACGATGCTCTCGGGCCGCGCCGTGCACGAGTCCAAGCGGGCCATCGTCTCGGGCGATCCGGCGGCGCTCGGGCGGGCATCGCGCCTGTGCGCGCTCACGGCCGCGCTCGAGATCCCGAGCGGCTCTGCGTGCACGGCCCTGGCGAGGCTGGCCACAAAGCCGTCGCCCTGAGCTCGACGTGGACACAGCTGCCCGATGTCAGGCAGCTGTGCCCAGATCGAGGCCAGCCAGGGCCGCACGAGAGCGATCCCTGACGGGTTGCCGTCGCGCGGCGCCGTGCGTGCGGCGACGGACGTCGCGAGCGGCGCGAGCCCTGGGCCCGGGTGGAACGAAGGGTCTGTGGTGGGGCGGTTCGAGCGGGATCGGCTCGCGGCTCTGGCCGCACCGTCGATCGTCGGAGAGGGCCTACCCCGGGCGCCGCGCGCCGCGCCGCGCCCGGGGGGCCGTGGGGGTGACTACTTGAGCGCGGGGACCGTCTGCGAGTCGAGCACGCACACGAGCATCGTGGGATCGCACTTCACCTTGAGGTCCTCGGAGATGCCGGAGGCTCGCGGGATGAAGTAAGGCGACTCCGGATCCGGGGTGTTGTCGCAGAGCTTGTCCTCGGGCTTGCCCGTCGGGACGATCTCCGTCACCACGTTTCCTTCCTCATCCAGCACCGGCTCTCCGGTATCGGGATTCAACGCCGGCTGCTCGACGAGCTTCTCGCAGTCAACCCGGGGCCAGAGCCCGACGACCCTGTACTTCGCGGTGCAGGTCCCCTCGGTGTACGTGAGGTCGGCCTGGAACGTATTCCCCAGGTTCGCGGCCGTCACATACATCTGCAGGTTGCTCCACTCGTACCTGAGAGAGCGCCCCTCAGCCGGCTCGCCACCGCCGGCCCCGCCGCCGCCGGCCTCGCCGCCGCCAGCGCCGCCGGCCTCTCCGCCAGCGCCGCCCTCGCCGCCGCCAGCGCCGCCCTCGCCGCCAGCGCCGGCCTCTCCGCCAGCGCGCCCCGCCGCCGCCGCCCGCCAGCGCGCCGCCTCTCCGCCAGCGCCGCCCTCGCCGCCGCCGGCCCCGCCAGCGCCGCCGGCCTCTCCGCCAGCGCCGCCCTCGCCGCCGCCGGCCCCGCCAGCGCCGCCTTGGCCGCCGCCGCCTTCGCCCTCGGGCGGGACGAGCAGCACCTCGGCCGGCGAGAGCGTCGGGGCCCTGCAGAGGTTGCTGTCGTCCGGCTCGATCGACTCGAACGTTCCGATCGCGTACGTCTTTCGATCAGGGCTCTCCGCGATCGTCTCGCCGTCGGCCGTCCACACAGCGCGATCCACCTGGAGCCCGATGAGCTTCGTGCTCCTGTCGGGATAGCCCCCGGCGTTCGGGTTGTACACCTGCAGCCCGACGGTCAACCCTTCCACCTGGCCGCAGGGGCTGTCGGCGTCCCCCTCTTGCAGGAAGAACTTCGTGGCGAACGGGTAGACGGCGGCGTTGCCGACGGTGCATTCGGGCTTGGGTTGCGAGCAGCCGGGAGACGTGGCCGCCGCGACTGCGGCGAGCCCCGCCAACCAACCAAGCAATCGGATCTTCATCGCTTGTTTCCTTTCGCGAGCGCGCCGCGCCTAGAACGTGACCCGCGCGCCGAAGCGGAACTGCCGGGGCGCCTGGTACCTCGTCGGCCTGCCGAAGTTCGGGTTCTTGTCGACGCTCCCGTCGAAGTCCTCGCCATCCAGCGTCTTCAGGCAGGTCGCGCCGTTGGGCCCCTCCAGGTCGCTGACATCCTTGTCGCGGCACCCGCGCACGTCCACGTACTGCCGCGTGTAGCGCTGATCCACCTGCGTCACCGCCTGGAAGTTGAAGAGGTTGAAGATGTCCATCGTGACGGTGAGATAGCTGTCCTTCGAGAGCTTCACCGAGTAGCCGACGCGGCCGTCGACGTTGTGGACCCACGGCAGCCGCTCCCCGGAGCCGCGGGGCAGGATGAAGGCCTCGTCGGCGCCATAGAGGGGGTGCGCGCCCCAGAAGTCCGTGGGGCCGCCGGAGCGGGACCGGTAGGTGAGGCCGGCGTCGATGACCATGTCGTTCCGGATCGGGAACGACTTCGCCCCGTAGACCTTGAACTCGTGCCGGCTGTCGCCCGGCAGGTAGCCCTCGCGGTTGTCGAGCAGCGAGGTCAGATCGAACTCCGAGGTGATGTTCGGGTCGAGCTGGTCGGTCTCCGGACGGAAGAGGCCCGCGTAGTTGCCGCGCAGGAACGAGAGCGTGTAGCTCACCTGGGCGAGCCACAGATCGGCGAACGCCTTCTGGAAATAGAGCGTCACGGCGTCGTAGTTGCGCGTCGCCTCGGGGAAGTCCTTGGCGATGCCCTTGCCGGGGTTGCCGATGAAGTACGTGCTCCCCTCGTCGCGGCTCATGTCCTCGATGACGTTGCTCATCCAGCGCTTCGTGTACATCGCCCCGACGCGCCCGTTCTCGATGATCTCGTACTCGCCGCCGAGCACGAGCTCGTCCGAGGACTGCGGGCTGATGTCCGGATCCACCGGCGTCTTGCCGGTGCCGGTCGGCGTCCAGACCGTGTTCGGATCGTAGCTCGCAGGCCCCTGGTTTTCCTCCTGCGCGAGCTGGGTGCCCTCGACCCGGATCTGGTCGTTCTGACACTGGCCCGGCCCGTTGCCCATCGCGTCCTCCAGGTCGGTCGGGTCGCACCCCGTCTCGTCGCCGTTGAGCGCCGCCCTGTGGAACGCCCGGACCTGCCGCTCGTCGCCGAAGGCGCGATCGACGAGGTCGAGCGGCACGCTCTCGTAGTAGCGCGCGTAGTTCGCGAAGATCTTGGACTTGCCCTGCTGCGTGATGTCGTAGACGGCGCCCACGCGCGGCGACCACTGGTTCGGCAGCGCCATGCCGAGCTTGCCGTTGTCGTCGAACAGGTACTGGCCGTCGTAGCGGACGCCCACGTTCAGCGTCACCTTGTCGAGGATGCTCCAGCTATCCTGGACGAACGCGCCGAGCGTCGTCGAGACCGACGACACCGACGTGCTGGGCTGGAGCACGTAGTCGCCGACCTCGGGGCCCGTCAGGAAGCCGAGCTGCCGGCCGTCCTCCCAGTACCGGCCGTTCGGGCTCTCCGTGTAGGACACGAGCCCCGGGTACGCCTTCTTGTGGTCGTACATCATGACCTCGCCGTCGATCCCGCCCTTGACGACGTGGTGGCCGAGGCCCTCGAAGATGCTCGTCACCATCGCCTTGAGCTGCAGCCGATCCTGCAGCGAGTCCTCGGCGAAGTTGGGGCCGCCCTCGGTGTACGTGCGCACCTGGCACGGAACGCGGTGGACCATGATGGGGTTGCCGTCGTCGTCGACGCGCGGCCTCCCTTGGGCGTCGAGGTCCTGCACGTCGCTCTGGCGGCACATCTCCATCGCCGCGGGCGAGATCGCCTCGAACTCCTCGATCGAGTGCCGCGGCCCGGTCCTCGTCCAGATCACGTTGGGCACGCCCGCGAGGCCGCGGCTCGAGCCGATCTCCGAGTCGTCCGGCGGCAGCCGCGCGTTGCGCTGGTGGTGCCAGCCGAGCGTCGCGTCGAGCAGCAGGGTCTTGTTGTTGAACGCCGACGACCACTTCAGGGCGACGTCGGTCGACGACGACACGAACTTGAGCGCGAGCCCGTTGTACGTGCCGACGAGGTTGGGGATATCCATGATGCCGACCTGCGGGTCGTACGAGTACGTGCCCTGGCCGCCCGAGGTGGACGGCGCGCCGTAGACCGACAGCACGAGGCTGTGGTCCGGGCTGACCTGGTAGGTCAGCTTGCCCAGGTACTGGATCGTCCGCTCCTCGCCGCGGAAGTAGCGCGTCGAGTCAGGGAGGGGGTCGACGATGTTGAACTTCGTCACGGGGTCGGTGACCGGACGCGGGTTGTTGCCCTCGTACCGCGTCGCGAACAGGGTGCGCTCCCGCTCCAGGCTCGAGAAAGCGAGATCGAGGCCCCCGTAGAACCAGAGCTTGTCCTTCAGGACCGGGCCGCCGACCTCGAAGCCGTAGTCGCGGATCGCGAGGATGCGATCGTCGGTCTGGATGGTCTCGCCCTGGCGCCGCACCTTCGTGCTCTCGGCCTCGAGGAAGCCGGGGACGATGTTGAAGAAGACCGAGCCGTGGAACTCGTTGCCGCCGCTCTTGGTCACGACGTCGAGCACGCCGCCGGTCGCGCGGCCGAACTCGGGCATGTACCCGCCGCTCACCACGTTCACCTCTTTGATGAACTCCATCGTGAGCGGCGTGCCCACGATCCCGTACGCGGGATCGTTCACGGATAGTCCGTCGATCACGTACTGATTCTCGGGCGAGGAAGTGCCCGCGATCGACGTGCCGAACTCATCGCTCTTCGCGCCGGGGGTGACCGCGGCGATCGACTCGAACGAGCGCGACGCCGTGCCCTTCCCGCCGGGCGGGGCCACGGCGATGCGCCGCGTGAAGTCCTGTGTGATGTTCTGCCCCACGGAGCTCGACCCGACGTCGACCGTCGGCGCGCGGCCGACGACGACGATCTCCTCCGCCTTGAGCGCCTCGGGGAGGAGCTCGACGTTGACGCGGATGGTCGTGCCGCTGCGGATCGTGATCCCGCCTCGGCTGTACGGCTTATACGATTCCTTTTCCAGTCGCAGTGTGTAGTCGCCCGGCGGCAGGTTCGGGATACGGTACTGCCCGGTGCCGTCGGTGACCACCAGCTGCTCTCCTTGCAGCGCCGGCGAGGTCGCCGTCACGACCACATCGGCCGCCGGCGCCTTGCTCGAGGCGTCGGTCACCCGCCCGAGCAGAACGCTGTTGCCCGTCTGCGCGAGCGCCGGGACCGCCGTCAACAAAGTCATGGCGAGCAGCAGCGCCGCCGCCCACAGCCTCAACGGCGCACGTAGTAAGCGCGCTCCGTGTTTCATCCTCTTTTCGAGAAACTTCACGGAATTCCCTCCAGAAGTGTAGGCCCCTCGAGTCCCTCGTTACCCTAGACAGGAATCGCGCGAGACAATAGACTTTTTTGTAGTACTTGCTCGCTTGTACACTCCGGGTAGGCGCGGCGTGCTTCCATACGTCGCGACGTCATACGTCGATCAGCTCGAGCTCTAGGAGTTACGACCGCTTATGTTCGACTCGGTACTAGGTCGTGCCACCGCCACCCAGGGGCGCCTCGGGACGGGCGCAGTGCTCTCCTTCGTCGCGCACGCGGCGATCGCGGGCGCCCTCCTCTGGCAGGCCACGCGCCCTCGGGTCGAGAAGCCGAAGGACGTGGAGGTCACCTTCTTCGCCCAGCCGCCGCCGCCGCCTCCTCCTCCTCCTCCTCCTCCAGGCGGCGGCGCGAAGCGCCCGAAGGTGGAGCAGCGCATCGAGCAGCCGAAGCCTGTCAAGACGCCCGACACCATCTACGACATGCCGGAGAAGCCCAAGGCCAAGGCGCCTGAGCCCGAGCCGCCCCAGGCGGAGGCGCCGGAGCAGCCGGGCGGCATGGAGGGGGGAGTCGAGGGCGGCGTTCAAGGGGGGACCGTCGGCGGCACGGTCGGCGGGGAGATCGGCGGTCAGCTGGGCGGCCAGCTCGGCGGACAGCTGGGCAGCACGGCGCCGCCGCAAAACGTGGTGCTGCCGTTCGGCGCCGGGATGAACCGGCCGACGATGATCTCGGGGCGAGACCCGCAGTACACGCGCGAGGCGCTCGCCGCGCGCGTGGAGGGGCTCGCGATTGTCAAGTGCGTCATCAAGGTGGACGGCTCGCTGACCAGTTGCCGGATGGTCAAGTCACTCCCCCACATGGATCGGGCGATCCTCGATGCGCTCGCGGGGCGCCGGTACACGCCGGTGATGTTCCAGGGGCGCCCGGTCTCGGTGGACTACGTGTTCAACATCCGGCTCAAGCTCCCATGACCGCCGGGCGCGCGGGGGTGTTGTTGAACAGGCGGGGCACGTAGTAGAGAAGGGCACAGGGTAGGTCCGCTCTGCGGTATTGTCGCTGCGGCGTCCAGAGGCGCTGTTCCAGCATAGCTAAAATCATCACGACACCATGGAGCGCCAGGAGGCGCGAGCGAGACGATGCAATTCACGTTGATTGAGCTCTGGGGCCACATGGGCATCTTCGCGAAGCTGATTGTGTTCGCGCTGGCCCTCATGTCGGTCTCGTCCTTGATTGTCTTCGGCGAGCGCCTCGTCGTATCGTTCAAGTCGCGCGCCGCCTCCCGCGAGTTCGCGCAGCGGGTGGGCCCGCTGCTCGCGCGGGGCGAGTTCGACGGCGCGCGGACCGCGGCCAAGCCCAGGGACGAGATCGGTTACCTCGGGCGCGTGATCGGCGCCGGGATCGCGGCCTACACGTCGAGCGCCCCCGCCCGGCTCCCGGCGCAGGGACACGAGCGCGACGGCGTCTTCGAGTCGGTCTCGCGGGCGCTCGAGCGGCAGGCGCAGCGCGAGGTGCTCAGCCTGAAGCGCGGCTACGGACTCCTCGCCACGGTCGGCTCCACGGCGCCGTTCGTCGGTCTGCTCGGGACGGTCATGGGTATTGTGACTGCATTCCAGCAGATGGCGGCCTCCGGCTCAGGCGGCCTCGGCACCGTCTCGGCGGGTATCGCGGAGGCGCTCATCACAACCGCCTTCGGCCTGCTCGTCGCGATCCCGGCCGTCATGGGGTACAACTATCTCCAGGGCTGGGTCGACGCCCGGGCGATCGACATCTCGGAGTCGTCGAACGAGTTCCTCGACATCGTGGCGAAGCGTCTCGACGGCCGCCTCGCGCCGGTCTCGGAAGAGGCCGCTTGATCTGGTCCCGCCAGAAGCCGCCTGGCCTGGCCTCGAAAAAGGCCGCCTGCCCCGATCCGGGGAGAGGTCGCCCGGCCCGGCATCGGCAGATGCCGCTTGAGCCCCGGCCCTCGGCCGGAAGCGAGCGTTCGTAATGGGGATGGCTGTCGGCCCGCAGAAGGGCCCCAAGAGCGAGATCAACGTCACGCCGCTCGTCGACGTCGTCCTCGTCCTGCTCATCATCTTCATGGTCGTCACGCCGATGCTCCAGCGCGGCAAGGACGTGAAGCTGCCGCAGGCCGCGAAGGTGGACGAGGAGAAGAAGGAAGTGGACCCGCTGATCCTCTCCGTCACGCTGGAGAAGACGGTGTGGGTCGAGAGCGACCAGTACGACGACGCCGGGCTCTCCGAGCGCCTCACGCGCGAGTTCGCCGCGCAGCCGGGGCGCAAGGTGCTGGTCAAGGGGGACCAGCGCCTCACGTTCGGCGACGTCCGTCGGGTGATGGAGACGGCGCGCAAGGCGGGCGCGAAGAGCGTCTCGCTGGCGGTCGAGGAGCTGAAGGGGAGATAGCGGCGATGAGCGCGCGAGCGAAGAAGAAGTTCGTCGTCAAGCCGGCGGTGCCGCTGAACTCCGACATCAACGTGACGCCGCTCGTCGACGTCGTGCTGGTGCTCCTCATCATCTTCATGGTCGTGACGCCGCTGCTCGAGAAGGACATCGGCGTGCGCGTCCCCGACACCGAGCAGGTCAAGGAGGACACCCCGCCGCCCCCCGACCAGCTCGTCGTCCGGGTGAGCGCGCAGGGCGAGCTGCAGGTGAACGACGAGAAGGTCGAGCGCGCCGATCTCGTCGGCAAGCTCAGGCCGCTCCTCGAGCGCCAGAGCAGGCCGCAGGACCGGATCGTCTTCGTCGTCGCTGACGACGGCGCCGTCTACGGCACGGTCGTCGAGGTGCTCGACAGCGCGAAGGCGGCCGGCGCGCAGACGCTCGGCATGATGACGGAGCTCCCCGAAGCGCCGCCTCCCTGAGCGCGGGGAGGCCCGCAGCGCGCGCCTCTCCGGCGGCTCCGGGGCGCGTCCGCCCGGCGCGACGCGAGGCTTGCGTCGCGCGCGGTCGCGACCTAAACCGCCCACCTCGAAAGCGAGGTCGTCGATGTTGCGGACCGAATGGGTGAGTAAGCGCGCCGGGAGCCCGAACCAGAGCCAGATGCACTTCGCGAGGAAGGGCGTCATCACGGAGGAGATGGAGTACGTCGCCCGCCGTGAGAAGCTCGCGCCCGAGCTCATCCGCAGCGAGGTCGCGCGCGGCCGGATGATCATCCCCGCCAACAAGAACCACCTCAACCTCGAGCCGATGTGCATCGGCATCGCGTCGCTCTGCAAGGTGAACGCGAACATCGGCAACAGCCAGACGACGAGCGACGTGAACGGCGAGCTCGAGAAGCTGCGCTACGCCATCAAGTACGGCGCCGATACAGTGATGGACCTGTCGACCGGCGGCGACATCGACGGCATCCGCCGCGCGATCATCGCGGACTCCCCGGTGCCGATCGGGACGGTGCCGATCTACCAGGCGCTCGAGGCCTGCAAGGGCACGGACAGGATGACGGCCGCGGACCTCATCGACATGCTCGAGCACCAGGCGAAGCAGGGCGTCGACTACTTCACCATCCACGCGGGCGTGCTGCTCGAGCACCTGCCGCTCGTGAAGGGCCGGCTCACGGGCATCGTCTCGCGCGGCGGCTCGATCATGGCGCAGTGGATGATCGAGCACCACAAGCAGAACCCGTTCTACACGCACTGGGACAAGGTGCTCGAGGTCTGCGCCAAGTACGACGTCACGATCTCGGCGGGCGACGGCCTCCGCCCCGGCTGCCTCCACGATGCCAGCGACGCGGCGCAGTTCGCGGAGCTGAAGACGCTCGGCGAGCTCACGAAGCGCGCGTGGGAGAAGGACGTGCAGGTCATGATCGAGGGCCCCGGCCACGTGCCGTTCGATCAGATCGCGATGAACGTGCAGAAGGAGATGGAGCTCTGCCACGAGGCGCCGTTCTACGTGCTCGGCCCGCTCGTCACCGACTTCGCGCCCGGGTACGACCACATCACGAGCTGCATCGGGGCGACGATGGCCGGCTTCGCGGGCGCCGCGATGCTCTGCTACGTGACGCCGAAGGAGCACCTCGGCCTGCCGAACTCCGAGGACGTCAAGCAGGGGCTCATCGCCTACAAGATCGCCGCCCACGCGGCGGACGTGGCGCGGAAGCGCCCGGGCGCGCGGGACCGCGACGACGCGCTGAGCCGCGCCCGCTACGCGTTCGACTGGAAGCAGCAGTTCGCGCTCTCGCTCGATCCGGAGACGGCGCAGGCGATGCACGACGAGACGCTCCCGCAGGAGTACTTCAAGACCTCGGAGTTCTGCTCGATGTGCGGGCCGAAGTTCTGCTCGATGCACATCAACCGCGTCGTCGACGAGTACAACGCGCGGCAGGAGGGCGAGAACGCGCCCACGAAGCGCTCGCTCTCGCTCATCGATCAGCCGTGAGCCAGGAACAGCCGTGAGCCGGAAGGTGCGCGGCGGGGGCGTCCGCCGCGCGTGGCGCGGGGCGCGCGTCGCGGCGCGGCTCGCGCCCCTCGCCCGCCTCGTCCTGATTGCGCCCCTCGCGCTCTTCCTCTCCGCCCCCCTCGCGTGCCGACGCGAGCGCGCCCCCGGCGCCTCGGCGGCGCCCCCATCGTCGACCGCCGCCCCTGCGTCCGCGGCGCCGCGCCCCCCGAGCCCTCGGCTGACCGATCCGCGCTGGCGTCGTGCGGCCGGCGACGACCCGCTGGAGTGCGCCCGGCTCGCCGAGGCCGAGGGCGCTTCCGGCCTCCTGGCCGGCCTGGAGGACGGCGGCGACATCGCCGTCGCCGCCCTGCGCGCGCTGCCGTACGCCGACGACGCCGACCTGGCGCTCGGGCCGCTCGCCGAGCGCGCCCGCGCGGCGCCGCTCCCGTCGCTCCCGCCCCTGCTCGACGCGCTCCTCGGGATCGCCGGGCGCCCCCCGCGCCCGCGCGAGCCGCTCGACCCGGACGGGGCGCGCACCGCGGCTGCGGTCCTGGTCGAGCTGTCGGGCCGGCGCGACGTCCCCGCGGAGCAGCGCGCGGTCGCGATCTCGGCGGCGCGCGCGCTCGCGGACAAGGGGCTCGTCGATCCTCGGCTTATTCCCGGGGATCTGGATCCGGAGCTCCCCGGCGCGGGCGCCGGCGGGGGTCAGGCGCCGCGGCCCTGACGTCCGACGCCGCCGTCGCGGGCCCGCGGCCGTCCTGGGCCTCCGGTTCATGCCGCCGCGCTTTGGGCCCGTTGGGTTCCATTTTGGTACCTTGCCCCCCGTGACGACGCCGTACACCTCCGAGGCCTTCATCCATCAGCTCCTCGGCAAAGCGCTTGCCGCCCACGCCAGCGACATCCACCTCAAGGTCGGTCAGCCGCCGGGGGCGCGCGTGCGCGGCGACATGGTCTACTTCCGGGTCGACAGGATCCGGCCCGAGGACAGCGAGGCCGCGGCGCGCGTGCTCCTCGCCGGGCGTCCTTCGCGCGAGCTGCTCGCCACGCTCCAGGAGCTCGACACCTCGTACGTCGTCCCGGGCCTCGGCCGGTTCCGGGTCAACATCTACCGCCAGCGCGGCTCGCTCGCGATCATCCTGCGCAGCATCCCGCTCAAGATCCCCGCCTTCGAGGAGCTCGGCGTGCCCTCGGCGGTGCGGGCGATGGTGGAGCACGACCACGGCCTGATCGTGGTCGCCGGCACGGCCGGCAGCGGCAAGAGCACGACGCTCGCCGCGTTCATCGGGCAGATCAACGCGACCTTGCCGCGGCACATCGTCACGCTCGAGGATCCGATCGAGCACGTGCATGAGGACAACCGCTCCAGCGTGAGCCAGCGCGAGATCGGCGTCGACACCGCGGATTTCCCGACCGCGCTGCGCTCCGCGCTGCGGCAGGACCCGGACGTCGTGCTGATCAGCGCGCTCCGCGACGGCGAGTCGCTCGATCTCGCCCTGCACGCCGCCGAGACCGGGCACCTCGTGCTCGCGGCCGTGCACACGCCGGACGTCACGCGCACGCTCGGGCGGCTTGTCGCGCTCGGCAGGAGCCCGAGCGAGGCGCGCGACCGGCTGGCCGACTGCCTTCAGGGCGTCGTCGCGCAGCGCCTGCTCCCGCGCCGCGACGGCGCGGGGGAGGTCCTGGCGACCGAGGTGCTCGTCGCGACGGCCGCCGTGCGCGAGGCGATCCGCCGCCCGGAGGGGAGCCCGTCGCTGCGCGAGCTGATGGAGAAGGGGGTCACGCCGTACGGGATGCAGACCTTCGAGGCCCACCTGCGGCAGCTCGTCGGCCAGGGCGCGATCGCGAAGGAGACCGCCAAGGCGGTGACCGCCCTCTAGCGGGCGGACCCATGATTCGTGGCGACGGCCCCGGGCGGAGGCGGGATCGCGGCAGGGCAGGAGGGTCGGCCGCGCGGGTCGCTTGCGGCGGCGGCCCAAGCCTGGGTATGGAGCGAGCCCATGCTCGAAGGCATCGAACGGGAAACGGCGGAGCACAAGGGTGGGCGCGGAGAGCCGAACGGCCGCGCGCCGGTGGCGGGCGCGGTCCGCCACGACTGGACCGTCGAGCAGGCGGTCGCCTTGCACGATCTGCCGCTCTTCGAGCTGATCGACCGCGCGCGCTCGGTCCACCGCGCGTTCCACGGCGAGCACGAGGTGCAGCTCTGCACCCTGCTCAGCGTCAAGACGGGCGGGTGCCCGGAGGACTGCGCCTACTGCCCGCAGTCGAGCCACTACGAGACGGAGGTCGGGCCGGAGCGCATGCTCGACGTCGGCGCGGTCCTCGCGGCCGCCGAGCGCGCGCGCGCCGGCGGCTCGACGCGGTTCTGCATGGGCGCCGCGTGGCGCGAGGTGAAGGAGGGCCCCGCCTTCGAGCGCGTCCTCGACATGGTGCGCGGCGTGAAGGCGCTCGGCCTCGAGGCCTGCTGCACGCTCGGCATGCTCACCGACGACCAGGCGCGCCGCCTGAAGGAGGCCGGCCTCGACGCGTACAACCACAACCTCGACACGTCGCGGAAGGCCTACAAATCCATCATCTCGACGCGCACGTACGACGAGCGGCTCGTCACCCTGCGCAACGTCCGGCGGGCGGGCATCACGGTCTGCTCGGGCGGGATCATCGGCATGGGCGAGTCGATCGCCGACCGCTGCGAGATGCTCGTCGAGCTCGCGCGCCTCGATCCGCACCCGGAGAGCGTGCCCATCAACGCCCTCGTGCGCGCCGCGGGCACGCCGCTCGAGAGCCTGCCGCCGGTCGACCCGATCGAGTTCGTCCGGATGATCGCGGTCGCGCGGCTCATGATGCCCCGCGCGATGGTCCGCCTGTCCGCCGGCCGGACGGAGCTCTCGCGCGAGGCACAGCTTCTCTGCATGTACGCCGGGGCGAACTCGATCTTCTACGGAGACAAGCTGCTCACCACGCCGAACCCGGGCCCGGACGAGGACCGCGCGCTCATCGAGAAGGCGGGGCTCCTGCCGATGGCGCCTGCCGCGGCTCACGCCGCCCGCTAGCCGACTTCCCGTCGGCGGTCGCGCCGGCCTGCGCGCGCTCCGCGCCGCCCGACGCGACGTGCACCGCCCGCGTCGGGTATGCGAGCCTCGATCCGGCCGAGTCGATGATCTCCAGGAAGGTGATCAGCATCTCCTGGCGGATGGTCCGGAATTCGCCGAAATCGGGCGTCTGGAACCAGGCCATCACCTCGACGTCGAGCGACGAGGGCCCGAGGCCGATGAAGCGCACGACGACGTCGTCGGGCCAGATCTTCGGGTGCTCCCGCAGCGCGCGCTCGCACCCCTCGACCACGGCGCGGAGCTGCTCGGGGGTGGTCTCGAACACGAGGCTCAGCACGCAGGCGAGGCGCATCCTGTCGCGCGCCGTGTACGACTCGATCTGGAGATCAGCGAGCTTGCCGTTGGGGATGGTGACGAGCGTCCGGTCGAGCGTGCGGATCCGGGTCGAGCGCAGCCCGATGCTCTCGACGGTGCCCATGAGCTGATCGACCTTGACGAAGTCGCCGACCTGGAAGGGCCGATCGATGCCGATCGAGAGCGAGCCGAAGAGGTTCTCCACCGTCTTCTGCGCGGCGAGGGCGAGCGCGACGCCGCCGATGCCGAGGCCGGCGATGAGGCTCGCCACCGGGTAACCGAGCTCCGACAGCACGGCGATGACGCCGATGATCAGGATCGCGACCTTCGCGATCCGCCCCATGAGCGGCACGAGCGAGCGCGCCGCGGGGTTGTCGCGCGTCGCCGGGGCGGCGAGCAGGCGGTCGCTCACGGCGTCGATCGCGCGGAGGGCGAACCAGAACACGGCGATGAAGAGCCCGGCGCGCACCACCTTGTCGAGGAACTGCTCGGCCGGCAGGTAGAGCCCGAGCCACGGGAGCGCGGCCTCGACGCCGACGAGCGCCAGCGCGAACGTGAGCGGGCCGCGCGCGCCGCCGAGGAGCACATCGTCGAGCGTGGAGTCCGTCCGGGCGACGAGGCGGCGGAGCGCGGCGCGGATGAAGTAGCTCAGCACCATGCCGACGAGCCAGCCGGCGAGCGCGAGGACCGGCAGGGCGAGCCACTGCCACCAGAGCAGCTCGCGCGGGCCAGGGCGCAGCAGCGCCGGCGGCAGGTGCTCGCGGATCCAGCGGTCTTCGAGCCGCGCGTACCACTCGTCGACGCGCTCCACGGTGGTGCGCGAGAAGATCCACCGGACCCCGTCGGGCGTCGTGCGCCGCACGAGCCGCACCGGCTGGGTTCCCGTCCGGGTCGGGATCTTGCCGAGCTGCTCCACGCCGGCCCCGAGGTTGTCCTGCGAGTCCCCCAGCGGGTGCGGCGAGAGCGACTCCACGTCGAGCCAGATGTGCCGGTCGAGCACCGCCTTGAGCCGCTGCGCGAGCTCCGCGCCGTTTGCCCTCGGCGGCAGGTCGAGGTAGCGCGCGGCCTCGGCGTAGTCGCCCGCGCGGCAGAGCTCGAAGTACTGGCGCATGGAGGCGCGCGGCGAGTCGGGGGCGACCGGGATCGTCTCGGGGTCCACGCCGCCTTCGGCGCTCGCCAGGGGCGGCGCCGAAGGCGGCGGGGGAGGGGACAGCTCTCCGGCGTTCGCTCCCAGGAGGACGCACCCGGAGACGAGCGCGAAGGCGAGTGCAGCGCGGAGCCACCACATCACCGCCGGCCAGAGGCGAAGCCGCCTCGGCGTTTTGGGTTGATCTGTCCAGGGCATGGGCCCTGCTATTCCATCGCCCGGCGCCTCTGTCGACCGGGCGGCGCGCCGCGATCGATGCCGGCGCGCGAGGCGCGAGCGGAGGTGCGAACGCTCGCGCGCGGCCACGTTCGGGGCCTGCGCGCGAGGCGCGAGCGGAGGTGCGAACGCTCGCGCGCGGCTACGTTGCTGCGGCGGGCGGCTCGCTCGGCGTGGCCGCGCTAACGAGCGCCGCGAGCGCGCCGCCGTAGCGCGCGAACCGGCGCGCGCCGAGCCCCGGGATGCGCGCGATCGCGGCGGCGACCGCGGCCCCGTCGGCGTGATCCCCCGCGAGCGCGATCTCCACGAGATCCTGCGCGCAGTGCCCTGGCAGCACGACCTGCTCGTCTACCTTCCGCGCCTTCGCCTCGGCCCTGCGCCACGCGGTGATCCTGGTCTCCATCGCGCGCCGGACGGCGACCTCCCTGCGCGGTGGGCGGGCTTGCAGGAAGAGCTCGCGCTCCTCTTCCGGCACGTCGCCGTCGCGGCGCCCCTGCTCGATGGCGCGGAGCCACGCGGCGACCCAGGTCGCGGCCCGGCCCGCCGCGGCCCCGCGCACGGCGCGCACGTCGTCGGCGCGGGCCGGCCTTCGCTGCGCGAGCTCGAGCAGCACCTCGCTGCCGACGATCTTGAAGGCGGGCACGTCCTCCTCCTCGGCGGCGGCCTCGCGCGCCGCCGCGAGGCGCCGCAGGATCGCGCGGCCCTCGGGGTCGAGCGCCTGGGCCCCCTTGATGCGCGCGTAGGCGGGGCGCGGATCGCGCGGCGGCCCGAGGGCGGTCGCGAGCTTGTACGCGCACTCCTCCGCGATCTCGTCCTCGATGCCGAGCGCCCGGCTGCGCTCCGCGAGCCGCGCGTCGAGCGGGAGCAGGTGGAGCACGTCGTCGGCCAGGTAGCGCAGCTCGGCGCTCGCGAGCGGCCTGCGCCCCCAGTCGTGCTGCTGGAGCTGCTTGTCGACCTTCACGCCGAGCTCCGACTGGAGGAGCGCGGCGAGCCCGGTCGCGGCGCACCCGAGCATGCGGGCGGCGACCGAGGTGTCGCGCGCCGCGGCGAGGGGCGCGCCCGCCTCGGCGAGCATGCGCGCGTCGAACGTGAGGTCGTGCAGCACCTTGGGCGGCCCGGCGGCCCCGAGCAGCGGCGCGAGCGGCGCGACGGGCACGCGGATCGCGTCCACGATCCCGACCGCGATGCTGTCGCCCTCGCGGAAGGCGAGCTGGACCGTGCAGAGCCGCGCGCGGTAGGCGAACAGCCCGTTGGCCTCCACGTCGACCGCGAGCGCGTCCGCGCGCGCGGCGCGCTCGATCAGCCGGGCGAGATCGTCATCGCGCTCGACGAGGAAGGGCGGGCTCTGGCTCAGCGGGGCCTCTCCCGGCCCGAGCGCGCCGTCGCGCCGCGCCGCGCCCGCGCGGCCGCGCCCAGCGCGGCGAGCGCCGCGAGGGCGAGCCCGCCGCCGCGCCCGCCGCTCCCGCCGCGCAAGCGGGCCGCGGCGCAGCCGCCCTCCTCCTCGCGGTCGGGCTGATCGACGGCGCACAGCGCGGAGAACCCGTGGCGCGGGGTCGGGTCGCACTCCTTGACCGGCGCCCCCGGCGGGTACACCGCGCAGATCCCGTCGCGGTCGTCCTCGTCGAGGTCGCGGAGCATGGTGGTCTCCGGCCGGTAGTCGGCGAACATGGTCGCGGCGCCGTCGCTCGAGTGCGAGAGCCCGAGGAAGTGGCCGGCCTCGTGGGTGGCGATGCTGAGCAGGTCGAACGACACGTCGTCGTCGCCGAGCGAGAGCCCGACGTCCCACGAGTTGATCTCCATGTCGGCGTCGTAGATGTCGCCTGTATTGAGGTTGTAGGTGACGGTCGTGAGCGCGAGGGTGTTCCCGCCGCCCGCGTAAGGCCACCCGTCGTCCCGGAACGTGATGATGTTCGCGTTCCCCTTTTTCTGGTTGTACTCGTGCGCGTCGCAGGCGATCGGGCCCATGTAGGTGACCTCCATGCGCGGGGTCTTCCCGTCGCCGCAGTCGGCCTGCGTCCACGCGGCGAACGCCTGCTCGAAGATCGCCTCGGTCTCGGCGAGCGAGACCTGCTTCGAGGCGTCTTCCTGGATGGAGTAGCCGACGCACGGCGACGGCCAGGCGAGGGGGATGCCGCAGTCGTTCGGCTGGGCCGGCGTACAGACGGCCGCGGTCGACTTCGTCTCGGGACAGACGCTGGTGCGGCAGTAGGCCAGGGCGGGCGAGGGGTCGGCGAGCGTCGCGGCGGCGAGCGCGGCGCAGGCCGCGGCGGCGCGTGCGCTCCCCGCCCTTCGTACGGAGCGCGCGGGGCTATTTCTGCGCATGGCTCGCCTTCCAGGCGCGGCTCACGGCGTCGATCGCCGCGTCGAGCGACGCGCCCACGAGCTGCTCGCGCGCCGAGATGGCGGGGCCCGGCCGGGGCAGGACGGTCCCGCCGTCGGGGCTCGCGGCCAGCCGCCGCACGGCGACCCGCGGCGCGCCGGCCACCCGGCGCCCGTCGTCGCCGTCGACGACGGGGTAGTGGCCCTGGGCCATCCCGGCCACGACCAGGGCGGAGCCCGCCCTGGAGAGGAAGACCATCGCCTGGCCGCCTACCTTGAGCTGCGCGTCGCCCGACACCTGCTGTCCGATATCCCCGACCACGCCCCCGAGCGTCCGCACCCAGATCTCGCCGTCCGGCTGCCCGGCCACGGGGCGGTCGACGGACAGGCGGGTATAGGTGACGATCCTCCTCGCCCCGCCGAGCTCCTCCCACTGGCTGCGCTGCTCGACCGCGGTCGCGACGACGACGTACGCGGCGCGGGATACGAGCTCTTCCAGCGAGAGCTGAATGGAGACGGCCGCCTGTGCCTCGCGCGGACCGGAGAGGAGCGCGGCGGGGCTCACCCCGGCCACCGGGGCGGAGCCGCCGCCCGGGGTCAGGGTGAGCGCCGGAGGCAGCGCCAGCAGCAGGGCTATGCAAGAAGCTCTGGGAGACATGGGGCCGAAGATACCATGCTGCCGCGCGAGGCGCGCCCGAAGCGCAGGACGCTGTCGATGTCCTGGACCCTGTGTCCCGGTCCGACTAGCAGATCGTCTGGGTCGAGACCCGAGGAGCCAGCGATGACGAGCGATGCGTTGACGATCGGCAGACACACGTTCACTTCCCGCCTCTTCGTGGGGACGGGTAAGTACAAGGACCTGGACGAGACCCGTCGCGCGCTCGAGGCGTCCGGCGCGGAGGTGGTCACCGTGGCCCTCCGCCGGGTGAATCTGAAGGAGCGGGGCGAGGGGTCGATGATGTCGCTGTTCCAGCAGGGGCGCTTCAAGATCCTGCCGAACACGGCGGGTTGCTACACGGTCGACGATGCGGTCCGCACCTGCCGCCTGGCGCGCGAGCTCGGGCTGTCCGACCTCGTGAAGCTCGAAGTCATCGGCGACGAACGGACGTTGTTCCCGGACAACGAGGCGACGCTGGAAGCGGCGCGGATCCTGGTGAAGGAGGGCTTCACCGTGCTCCCCTATTGCATGGATGACCCGATCGTGTGCCGTAAGCTGGAAGACATCGGGTGCGCCGCCGTGATGCCGCTGGCCGCGCCGATCGGCAGCGGGCTCGGGATCCGGAATCCGTACAACCTGATGATCATCCGCGAGACAGCGAAGGTGCCGGTGATCGTGGATGCCGGGGTCGGGACAGCGAGCGACGCCGCGGTGGCGATGGAGCTCGGGTGTGATGGGGTGTTGATGAACACGGCCATCGCGGGCGCGCGGGATCCGATCCTGATGGCGAGCGCGATGAGGGACGCTGTGAGTGCCGGACGGATGGCGTATCTCGCGGGGCGGATGCCGAAGAAGCTCTATGCGACGGCGTCGTCGCCGGAGCAGGGCAAGATCTCCGCATTGTGAGGGCGCGCGCGGCGCGCCCGCCGCGCTCGCCGCGCTCGTCCGAAGCGGGCAGGGCCGCGCGGGCGCGACGCGGGCGAACGGCGGGCGAGATCGCCCGTCCAGCACGCAGGCGTGGCGCGCTGTGGGACATCGACATTCACCGTCCCGCGGGGAGCCGACGTGAGAAGTCAAACGAACAGCACGCCCATGCCATGATACGCTCACCTACCTGAGCCAAGATGAAACGGAACGCTCATCGCACGGTCGACACCTCTGTCGTGGCGCGCATGGCGCGCTGGCAGCGACCGCGGCGACCTGACGGTCCGCTCAGGAGAATATGAGCAAGCCCAACGTGTGCATGGTCGTGAACAACCTCGAGGTAGGCGGGCTCGAGAAGGTGGTGCTGAGCCTCCTCGACCGGCTCGGCGACCAGGGGTTCGATCTCTCGCTGATCTGCCTCGACGGTGAGGGGCGGCTCTTCTCGGAGGTCAAGCTCCCGCGCTCGAAGTGCCTGGTGATCACGAAGGATCTCCGGCCGGTCTTGCCCGGCATCAAGAGCGATCCCGAGGCGCTCTTCTGGATCCGGCGCTTCTTTCACCAGCGCTCGATGGATATCGTCCACGTCCACAACCGGGCTCCGCTCATCTTCGCCGGCATCGCGGCGCGCATGCTCCGGAATCGGCCGGTGATCCTCTACTCGGAGCACAACCAGATCAACCGGGCCAAGGGCTTCGATCGGCGAAAATTCGGCTACTACGCTTACCTCGCCGACGAGATGGTCGCGGTCTCGCACGACCTCAGGCGCATCCTCGTCGACGACGTGAAGGTCCGCGCGCCGGTCCGCGTCATCCACAACGGCATCGACGGGACGCGCTTCACCCGCGCCCTGCACAGCGGCGAGCAGGGGCGCATCCGCGCGGAGCTCGGCATCGGCGAGCGGGATTTCGTGTTCGGGTGCGCCGTGGTGCACATCGAGCAGAAGGGGCTCCGCTACCTCATCGAGGCGGCGCCCGAGGTGCTGCGGCGCGCGCCGGAGGCGCGCTTCGTCGTCGCGGGCGACGGCCCGCTGCGCGGGGAGCTGGAGCAGCGCGCCCGGGCCGCGGGGCTCGGCGACCGGATGATCTTCCCCGGCTATCGCTCGGACATCCCCGAGCTCGTCTCCTCGTTCGACGCGTACGTGCTCCCGTCGCTCTGGGAGGGGCTGCCGCTCGCGCTGCTCGAGGCGCTCGCGCTCGGCAAGCCGATCGTGGCGAGCCGCGTCGGCGGCGTCCCCGAGATCATCGAGCACGGCGTGGACGGCTACCTCGTCCCGTCGAAGGACCCGGGTGCGCTGGTCGAGCACCTCGCGCGGGTCGCGCGCGACGGCGAGCTCCGCGAGCGCGCGCGCACGCGTGGCCCTGCGAAGTTCGCCGAGCAGTTCAGCCTGGAGGCGATGGTCGACGCGCACGTGCGCCTCTTCGACGAGCTCGTCGCCCGGCGGCGCGGGGGGAGGGCCGAGCCCCGGCCGCGCGTGCAGGCGGCCTCCGCCGCGCCCGCCGAGCCCGCGCGCCCTCCAGCGAGCGCGCCGGCCGCCATACGGGGCGGCGAGCGCGACGGGCGGCTCGACGGCCGGACAGGGCTGGGTGCCTAGCTGGTCGGGCGCGCCGAGCGCGCTCGGGGCTCCGCCCGACGCCCCCGCGCGGCCGCCCTCGTGCCCCGCGCCGGCCCGGCGCCGCCCGGCGCGACCGGGGCTCGAGTCACCCAGGCACCGAGGCGGAGACGGCGACCGAGACCGAACGGGTGAGCAACCGAGCGATTGAGCGATTGAGCAGCTGAGGGAGAGACCGAGCGAGAACCGAGCGAGAACCAGGCGAGAACCGAGCGAGAACCGAGCGAGAACGGAAGCCTCTGCCGAGGTGCTCGCCGCCTCGGAGCCGGATCGAGCAGACAGGAGGAGCAATTGCGGCGGATGCGTGTTTTGCTTATCACGAAGATTTTCCCGAACGCGGTCCACCCGGACGAGGCGCCCTACAATCGCCGCCAGTTCGCCGCGCTGTCGCGTTACTGCGACGTCCGGGTGCTCGCGACGATCCCGTGGTTCCCTGGCATGGGGCGGCTCTCGAAGTGGCCTGTCGGCTCCAGCGCGCCGCGCGAGGAGGTCATCGACGGGCTGCCGGTCCGCCACCCGCGCTACCTCTATGTGCCGCGGGTCGCGCCGGTCCTGAACGGCCCGCTCTACGCGGCGTCGATGCTCCCGGAGTTCTTGCGGCACGGCCCGTTGCCCGACGTCATCGTCGGGGCGTTCGCGTACCCCGATGGCTTCGCGGCGGTCTGCCTCGGGCGGCTGCTCGGGGTGCCGGCGGTGATCAAGGTCCACGGCTCGGACATCGACGTGATCCCGCGCGACCGGCGGCTGCGGCGGCCGCTGAGCTGGGGGCTCACCCGCGCGGCCCGGGTGGTCGCGGTGAGCCGCAAGCTCGCGGACGGCGTCGCGGCGCTCGGCGTGCCGCGCGATCGCATCGACGTCGTCATGAACGGCGTCGACGCGACGCTGTTCCAGCCGCGCGACCGCGCCCAGGCGCGCGCGGAGCTCGGCCGGTCGCCCGGATCGAGGCTGTTCGTCTTCGTCGGCCACCTGAACCGCGACAAGGGGGTGCTCGATCTGGTCCAGGCCTTCGAGCGGCTCTCGCGCGTGCACCCGGACATCGAGCTCACGCTGGTGGGCAGCGGCGCCGAGGAGCAGGCGTGCCGCGCGGCCGCGGCCCGTCTGGGCGGCAGGCTGACGGTGACCGGCTACCTGCCGCACGACCAGGTGTCGCTGTGGCTCGGGGCCTGCGACGCCCTCGTGCTCCCGAGCCTGCACGAGGGGACGCCGAACGTCGTGCTGGAGGCGCTCGCCTCGGGGCGCCGCGTGGTGGCGACGAACGTGGGCGGCATCCCCGACATCCTGCACAGCCCCGAGCTCGGCGAGCTCGTCCCGCCGGGGAACAGGGACGCGCTGGCGGAGGCGCTGCTGCGCGCCGCGCGGCACGAGTACGATCCGGCGCGCATCGTCGAGCTCGCCGGCGGGCGCGACTGGAACGACAGCGCGCGCGCCCTTCACGAGGCGCTCCTGAGCGCGGTCCGTGGCGCGGGCCAGGCGAGCGCGGACGGGACGCAGGTCGGCAACGGCATCGTCAGCGCGCCGGCTCCGAAGACCGGGTTCGAGAACGGCGCTGCCCGGACGGGCCCTGCCCCGAGCTAGGCGCCCCGCCGGCGAGCCAGCAGGGCGCGGCGGCAGGGGGCCAGCGCGGCGCGCCTGCGGGGCGCCGCGTCCTCCCGGGGCGCCGCGTCCTCCCGGGGCGCCGCGTCCTCTTGACGCTCGCGCCCGTTCATCGGCGAATGTCGCCCGTGCTCACCGGGTTCCGCGCGGCCTTGGGCCCGCTCGTGCTCCTCGCCGCCGTCGCGCGGGCTCCGTACCAGTGCGCGAGCGAGGTCGACCCGGATCGTCGCATCTACGAGGATCCGAGCGAGGCGCTCTACGACCTGGCCGAGCGCTTCAAGGCGAGCGGCGATCGCGGCGCCCATGCCGATACGCTGCGCTTCCTGGTCGAGCGCTATCCATCCAGCCGGTTCGCCGAGATGGCCCGGAGGGACCTCGAGGCGCTCGGCGACGCGGGCGCTCCGGGCCGCTAGCGCTGTGCTCCGCGCGCCGAGCACCGCGACCCGGCTCGAAAAGCTCTCTTGCGCGGCGCTTCCGCCGCTTCGATGCCCCAAGCTGGCGAGAGGACGGCCATGCTCACCCCGAGGTTGACCCTGATCACCCAGACGGCGGACGTCCCGGAGCCGGTCCTGCTCGCGCGCCTGTCGGCCTTCGGCGCCCTGCCGCCCGAGGACCGCGCGCGCGTGGCGGTGCAGCTCCGCGACCCCGAGCTCTCCGGCGCGGCGCTCCACGCGCTCGGCCGGCATCTGCGCGACGCGACCGCCGCGCTCGGCGCCTCGCTCGTCGTCAACGACCGCCTCGATCTCGCGCTCGTCCTGGGGGCGGACGGCGTGCACCTCGGCCGCCGCTCTGTCGGGGTCGCCGACGCGCGCGCCTTGCTGGGCGACAGCGTCTTCGTCTCGGTCGCGTGCCACAGCGTGGACGAGGTGCTCCGCGCGGCCGAGGCCGGGGCGGACGCCGCCGTGCTCTCGCCGATCTTCGCGACGCCCGGCAAGGGCCCGCCGCTCGGCCCGGAGGCGCTGCGCGAGGCGCGGGCTCGCCTCGCGGCCGCGGCGCGCGGCGTCGCGCTCATCGCTTTGGGCGGCGTTGACGCGGTCTCGGCGCCGGCCTGCCTGGCGGCGGGCGCGGACGGGGTGGCCGCCATCCGCGCCGACTTCGGGGGCGCGCTGCCGGCGCCGCGCGCGGGGTGAGCCTCGCGGCCCTGTCTCGCCCGCTGCCGCGCCCACGCGCCCGGCCGTGCGGCAGACGTCCCTACGCCGTCCCTAGCGCGCCCAGAGGGTGGCGAGCGGCAGCTCGATGGCCTCGAACGGCTCGGGTCGCACGACCGCATCGCCCTCGTAGGTGTCGAGCAGCCACCACCGGCCATCGTCCAGCCGGTACACCTCGAGCGTCTGCGCGACCGGGTTGATCAGCCAGGCGTGGCGGACCCCTTCGCGCCGGTAGATCCGCATCTTCTTGCCGCGATCGACGCGCTCGGTGCGGGGGGAGATCACCTCGCAGACCCAGTCGGGCGCGACGTCGTAGTGCGCGGGCGCGTCCTCGGACCCGAGCGCATCGGGCATGCGCTCGCGGCGCCAGCCGGCGAGATCGGGGACGACCTTGTCCGGCCTCGGCCCGAGGTGGAGCTCGGGCTCGACGAGGATGACCCAGCCCCCTGGTCCGCCTGTACCCAGATCGAAGGGGCCCCCGAGGCTCACGCCGAGCCGCGACGCCGCGCGCGTGTGCGGCCGAGCTGGCCGCGGGAACGTGTACAGCTCCCCGTCGAGGATCTCGGCGACCATCTCGTCCGGCACCGCCTGAAACGCAGCCTCCACCTCGGGTGCGTTGCCTGGAAACAGCGGGTGCTGCGCGCTCATCCCCGGATCTTACACCATCCCGCGCACCGCGCGTCCCAGCGCCTCCCTCGACGCTAGCAATCCGCCTTGCTACTAGGCCGGGCCATGTCTGACGCCTCCTCGAAGAAACCGACCGACGGCCCGCTCGAGCCCCTGTTCGACAAGGTGGCGGCCGAGCTGAACTTCCCTGCCGACGAGGCGAAGATTCTCGCCTTCTGGAAGCAGCGCCGCATCTTCGAGAAGACCCTCCGCGCCGAGACCCGCGCCACCGGCCCCTCGCGGGGCACGTTCGTCTTCTACGAGGGGCCGCCGACCGCCAACGGCATGCCGCACAACGGCCACGTGCTCACGCGCGCCGTGAAGGACGTCTTCCCCCGCTACAAGACGATGCGCGGCTACGACGTCCCGCGGAAGGCGGGCTGGGACACGCACGGGCTGCCGGTCGAGGTCGAGGTCGAGAAGGAGCTGCGCATCCACGGCAAGGCCGACATCGAGCGGTACGGCGTCGAGCCGTTCATCTCGCGCTGCGTCGACTCGGTCTTCCGGTACACCGAGGCGTGGGAGAGCCTGACCGACAAGATCGGCTTCTGGGTCGACCTCGACAGCGCGTACGTGACCTACCACAGGAGCTACGTCGAGAGCGTCTGGTGGGCGCTCTCGCAGCTGCACAGGAAGGGGCTGCTCTACCGCGGGCACCGCGTCTGCTGGTGGTGGCCTCAGGGCGGGACGGCGCTCAGCGCGGCCGAGGTCGGCTCGAACTACAAGACGGTCGACGACCCGAGCGTGTTCGTGGCGTTCCCGCTCGTGGACGAGCCCGACACGGCCCTCTGCGCATGGACGACGACCCCGTGGACCCTGCCCTCGAACGGCTACGCCGCGGTCCGGCCCGAGTTCGACTACGTCGTCGTGGACGCGGGGGCGTCGGCAGACGCTGGCGGCGCCGTCGGCGGGGCGGCGCCGGCGACCGGGAAGCTCATCGTCGCGGCGGCGCTGCGCGAGGAGCTCGCGAAGAAGTTCAAGCGCGACCTGCCCGTGCTCCGCGAGCTCAAGGGCAGCGAGCTCATTGGCAAGCGCTACCGCCCGCCGTTCGACAGCTTCTCGAGGTCGCTCGAAGGCGCCGTCGCCCGCAGGAAGGACGGCAAGGAAGAGCCGCTCTACTGGCTGGTCCTCGGCGCGGACTTCGTCACGCTCGACTCCGGCACGGGCGTCGTCCACATCGCGCCCGCGTTCGGCGAGGACGACTTCAACGCGCACAAGCGGCGCGTCGCGGAGTTCGAGCCGGGGGCCGGGGGCGAGGTCCCGATGCTCTGCGCGGTGCGGCCGGACGGCACGTTCGAGCCGGGGCTCACGCCGTTCTCGGGCCTCTGGGTGAAGGACGCCGACCCGCTGATCATCAAGGATCTCGCGGCGCGCGGGCTGCTCGTGCACGACGAGAAGTACCGCCACGACTACCCGTTCTGCTGGCGCGCGGACGACGACCCGCTGATCCAGCTCGCGCGGCCCGCCTGGTACATCAGGACGCGGGACAACATCGACAAGGCGATCGCCAACAACCGCGCGATCCACTGGCTGCCGTCCCACATCCAGGAGGGCCGGTTCGGCGACTTCCTCGCCAACAACGTCGACTGGGCGCTCTCGCGCGAGCGGTACTGGGGCACGCCGCTCAACGTCTGGATCTGCAAGGACGACGAGGAGCACCAGCTGGCCCCGGCGTCGGTCGCCGAGATCGAGGCGCTGAACCCGCGCGCCTTCGACCACTTCCACGACG
Source organism: Sorangium sp. So ce1128 (assembly GCA_051717205.1). Taxonomy (GTDB): domain Bacteria; phylum Myxococcota_A; class Polyangia; order Polyangiales; family Polyangiaceae; genus Sorangium. The sequence goes on along the minus strand of CP181432.1, from coordinate 8,202,243 downwards.
CGAAGAAGGCCGACCCGAGCCTGAACGACCACCTCATCGTCCACAAGCCGTGGATCGACAAGGTCACCTTCCCCTGCCCGTTCCCCGCTGGGGGCACGCCCGGCGAGCCGGGCTCCGCCCCCAGACCCCCGTGCGGCGGCGAGATGCGGCGCGTGACCGAGGTCATCGACGCCTGGTTCGACAGCGGGAGCATGCCGTTCGCACAGTGGGGCTACCCGCACGCGCCGGGCTCGAAGGAGCTCTTCGACCGCGCGTTCCCGGCGGACTTCATCAGCGAGGCGATCGACCAGACGCGCGGCTGGTTCTACTCGCTGCTGATGGTCTCGACGCTGGTCTTCGACGAGGCGACGCAGGAGAAGCTCGGGCTGTCGCGGGTGCGGAGCTACCCGCACCCGTACCAGACGTGCGTCGTGCTGGGGCACGTCTGCGACCGCGAGGGCAAGAAGGAGAGCAAGTCGAAGGGCAACTACACGCCGCCCGAGGTCATCCTGGAGCGCGTCCGGATGGAGTTCGCGGCGGCGCGGGCCACGGACGTGAAGGGAGCCCAGCCGAAGGAAGGGGTCGCGCTCATCGCGCGCGAGGACTACGAGGGGCTCGACCTGACGGGCGACGCCGCGAAGGTGCGGGTGTACCGCGCCGATCGCGAGGCGCAGCCGCTCGCGATGGAGCTCCGGCCACAGAAGGGGATGCCGCGGCGGATCGTCGCGCTCTCGGACGCGGATCTCGACCGCCTCGGCCTGTCGCCGGGCGAGAAGGCGCTCTCGGTGATGCCGAACGACGTGCCCAGGCTGCCGCAGGAGCAGCGCGTCACCATCGAGGACCCGACGACGCCCGCGCCCGGGGCCGACGCGTTCCGCTGGTTCTTCTACGCGTCCTCCCCGCCGTGGACGAACACGCGCCACTCGCTCACGAACGTGCGCGCGTACCAGAAGGAGTTCGCGGTCAAGCTCCGGAACGTCTACTCGTTCTTCACCATCTACGCGAACATCGACGGCTTCTCGCCCGCCGAGGGCAACCCGGGCGCGACGGACACGTCGCCCGCGGCGCTCGCCGCGAGCGCCGGCTACCGGCCGGCGAAGGAGCGGTCGCTTCTCGACCGGTGGATCCTCTCCGAGCTCGCGCTCTCGACGCGCGAGGTGACGGCGCACCTCGACGAGTACCACCTGTACGAGGCCGCGCAGCGGCTGGTCGACCTCGTGGACGCGCTGTCGAACTGGTACGTCCGCCGGAGCCGCGCGCGCTTCTGGGCACCCTTGGCGAACGATCCGCTCGAGATCTCCGCCGGCGCCGTGCGCGCGGCGCAGGACAAGCGCGACGCGTACTTCACGCTGTACGAGGTGCTCGTCGCGATCGCCAAGCTGAGCGCGCCGTTCACGCCGTTCCTCGCCGAGGCCATGTACCAGAACCTGGTGCGGCGGCCGTGGCCCGCGTCGCAGCCGGAGAGCGTGCACCTCGTGGCCTTCCCCGAGGCGGACGCCGCCGCGGTGGACGAGCCGCTCGCGATCGAGATGCGCGCCGTGCGCGAGCTCGTCTCGCTGGGCCTGCAGGTGCGCACGGCGAACAAGCTCAAGGTGCGGCAGCCGCTCTCGCGCGCGGACATCGTGCTGTCGCAGCAGGGGCTCGCGGCGGCGCTCGCCGAGCACGTGCCGCTCATCACCGAGGAGCTCAACGTCCACGAGGTGCGCTTCCTGAAGCCCGGCGAGGAGGGGAGCGCGGTCCGCTACGTGCTCAAGCCGAACTTCCGCGCGCTCGGGCCGAAGCTCGGCAAGAAGGTGCAGCTCGCGAAGCAGGTCCTCGCGAAGGCGGACGCGGCGGCGCTCCGCGCGGCGCTCGCGACCGAGGGCAAGATCGCGATCGCGCTCGACGGCGAGCAGGTCGAGCTCGGCCCCGAGGAGATCGACGTCGCGGTCGAGGCGGGCGAGGGGTTCGCTGCGGCCGGGGGCCGCGCGGGCGTGGTCGTGCTGCACACGGCGCTGACGGACGCGCTCCGCGACGAGGGGCTCGGCCGGGAGATCCTCTCGCGCGTGCAGGGCCTGCGCAAGGAGCTCGACCTCGGCTTCACCGAGCGGATCCGGCTCGCGCTCGACGGCAGCGAGCGGGCCCGCAAGGTCGCCGAGGCGACGCGCGAGATGCTCATGCAGGAGGCGCTCGCGGCCGAGCTCGTGCTCGGCGCCGCGCCCGCGGCGTGGGGGCAGGCGGAGAAGCGCGAGGTCAACGTCGACGGAGAGGCGCTCGCGATCGCGCTCGCGCGCACGGCGTGAGGGCGCGACGCCGCGGTCGGTGTCAGGTTGAGCCGCGATGATCACCAAGGTCTGCGCCCGTAACTTTCGCAGCATCGGGGAGCGGATCGAGCTCGAGCTCGGGGCGATGACGGTCCTCGTGGGGCCGAACGCCTCGGGCAAGAGCAACGTCGCAGACGTGCTGCGGTTCCTCTCCGAGTGCGTGAACACGTCGCTCGCCGGCGCGGTCGCGGCCCGGCACGGGCTTCGTGCCCTGCGACACGGCGATGCCCGAGAGCCTCCTGATGTGACCGTCGAAGTCCATGTTCAGAGCGAGCATGGCACCGGCATCTGGGGCTTCACGTTCACCTCGTCTGGCGACGGGGATGTCGTGCTGGTCAAGTGCGAGCGTGCCGTATGGTTTCCCGAGCCGGCGCCGGATCTCGCGACCCGATCGCACCTCTTTGGGCTGCTCGAGAGGCACGAGGACACGTGGACCGAAGAGGAGCGCGAGACGATATTGGGCAGCACGCGGGGCACAGCAGCGCGCGGCGCCACCGAGCCTGTCGCGCCCAGCTATTTCGCTGCGCACCCGGGGCGTGACGTCCTCGTGCTCCCCTTCATCCGCCGTCGGGAGCTCTTAGCGTCTGCGGAGTGGAAGCAGCTCAGCACCTTCGTTCCATTCATGGAGGAGCTACGCCAGATCGCGATCTACTCGCTGTTCCCGGACCTACTGCGCGTTCCACAGCACCCGGATCCATCCAGGCCGATGAGCACGAGGGGCAGCAACTGGGCCTCGACCTTGAGGGCGCTCGAGCGATCGACCTGGGGAACCGAGCTCGTCGCCGCCCTCGGGCGCATCGCCTCGGACATCGACGAGTACCGCGTCACCCAGGCGGGCGGCTTCCTGATCCCGGAGTTCCGGCACGGCCTCGACGCGCAGGGATGCGAGCGCTGGCACGGCGCTGCGCAGGAGTCGGACGGCACCCTTCGCGTCGCGGCCCTCCTCACGGCGCTGTTCCAGGAGCCCGCGCCCGCGCTCCTCGGCTTCGAGGAGCCGGAGCTCGGTGTGCATCCAGGGGCGATCCCGCTCCTCTTCGACTTCTTGAAGGAGGCCTCGGCGCGCAGCCAGGTCTTGCTCACGACGCACAGCCCCGATCTGCTGGATCTCGTTCCGATCGACGACCTTCGCGTCGTTGAGCGGCGCGCAGGGGCGACGACGCTTGCGCGGGTCGAGGAGCGCCAGCGCGAGCTCGTGCGCAAGCGCCTGATGTCGACGAGCGATCTCCTCCACGCCGAAGGCCTCCGCCCCGAGGAGCCCGCGAGCGATGGGTAAGGCCCACCTGGTCGTCGAGGGCCACGGTGAGGTCGAGGCGGCGAGGGCGACGTGAAGGGGTGGCTCTCGAAGCGCTTCCCACCGGGCAAGGCCTACAAGCCCACGCTCGACCAGCTCAAGCTCACCCAGCGGATCGACTTCAAGGTGCTGCGCGCGTCGCAGGCGAGGTCGTTCCGCACGCTCGAGAACGCGCTGCGGTTCCTCGCCGCGCCCGGATCGCTCCGGGTCTACCCGCCTCCGCGCCCTTAGAGCGCGGTCCCCGGTCCTCCGTTGCGATTCCGTGCCGGGCCTTACCATCCTCCGAGCGCGGCCGCCTTGCGGCGCGGGGACAGCGCTTCTTCTGCAAGGATCTTGTTGCGGACATCTCCGACGAGGCGTTCGATGATCGTCGTCGGGTGGGGTGCATCAGAGATCCTCAGGACGGTACCGAAGGCCGCGTCGTGCCGCCCCGAGACGGGCGGCTAGCGGCACTGACACCGACCCTTTTCCGTGCTGGCGAGAGCGCTGCACCCACAGTGCCTCTCCCGGTCCGGCCGGATGTCCCTGGCGCGCGGCGCGGTGTCCCTGGCGCGCAGCGCGGTGTCCCTGGAGGGACGCGCGACGCATCCCAGGAGCGAAGCGCCATGTCCCGGGAGGCGGTTCGGCTGTCCCGGGAGGCGGTTCGGCTGTCCCGGAAGGCGGTTCGGCTGTCCCGGAAGGCGGTTCGGCTGTCCCGGGAGGCGGTTCGGCTGTCCCGGAGGGCGGTTCGGCTGTCCCGGAAGGCGGTTCGGCTGTCCCGGGAGGCGGTTCGGCTGTCCCGGAAGGCGGTTCGGCTGTCCCTGGAGGTCGCTCCGGTGACCCCGGCGGCCGTTCCGGATCCGGCCGGCTCCGCCAGCGGTCTCGCAGCGCGGAAAGGGGGATGGATGTCCTCGATCCGAGGCTCCGTGCCGCAATGATCACCCACATCTATGTCAGCAACTACGGCACCGTCGGGGCTGGCCTCGAGCTGACGCTCGGGGCGCTTACCGCGCTGGTCGGTCCGCCCGGCGTCGGGAAGGGTTGCCTGCTCGACGCCGTGCGGTTCCTCGCCGAGTGCGCCAACGGAGCGCTCGACCAGGCGGCGGCCAGCCGGCGCGGCGGCGCGCTCCAGCGGCCCCGCGGCGAAGGCGCCCTCACCACCCTCGGCGTCGCGGTCTCCAGGACCGAGGGCCACGGGTTCTGGCTCGTGCAGCTCGCGCCAGGGGACCGGGACGGCGAGACACGCGTCAAGAGCGAGACGGCCGCGTGGTGGCAGCGCAGCGCGCTCACGCGGCTCGTCAAGCCGGGCGTGCGCGACGTCTTCGACGCCGGCAGCGACCCGCCCGAGGTCTCCTTCGACCGGCTGAAGGGCAGCCCCAAGGGGTTCTCGCGCAAGGACAAGGGGCGCAGCGGCACGCTCGCCTACCGCGGGGTCGCGCCCATCGCCGTGAGCGGCGCCAGGCTCGTCCTGCCGCTGCTCTCCGATGGACCGCTCACCCCGATGCTCGACGAGCTGCGCCGGGCGGTCCTCTACTCCCTCGCGCCGCGCCCCCTCCGCGCGCCCCAGAAGATCAGCGCCTCCCGGCGCCTCCGCGCTGGCGGCGAGAACTGGGGCTCCGTGCTCCGCGCGTTCGAGAAAGAGCACTGGAAGGGCAGCTTCCTCGCCGCGCTGGCCCAGGTGACCGGCGACGTCGACGGCGCCCGCGCGGCCTCGTCCGGCGGGTTCCTCGTCCCGGAGCTGCGCCACGGCGTCGGCGCCGACGGGCGCGAGCGCTGGCGGGCCGCCTCGGACGAGCCCGACGCCACGCTGCGGCTCGCCGCGATGGTCACGGCCCTCTCGCAGGAGCCCCCGCTCGTGCTCGCCGGCTTCGAGCACCCCGAGGCGGGCGTCGATCGCGGCGCGCTGCCGGCGCTGCTCGATTACCTGCGCAGCGCCTCCGCCCAGCGCCACATCCTGCTCACGACGGAGAGCCCCGCGCTCCTCGACCTCCTGCCGCTCGATGCCGTCTACTCGGTGGAGCTCCGCGACGGCTCGACCACCGCGTCGCCCGTCGACGAGCCGCAGCGGCGAGCCCTCCGCGAGCAGCTCGCCGCGCCGGAGAGCCAGCGCGCCCGGGCGGCGCGCTCCGAGCACGCGCCCGGTGCCTCCTGAGCTCCCTACGACGCGAGCCGCTCCGGGCGCGGCGCGAGCGGCGACGCGCCGTACCGCGCCAGCAGGTCCTCCGGGTCGCGGTAGATCGCCGCGCACCCCGCCTCGAGGAGCTCCATCTCGGGGAAGCCCCCGCAGAGCAGCCCCACCGTCAGGAGGCCGAGCTTCGACGCTGCCTCGGCGTCGGAAGGCGCGTCGCCGACGATCGCTACCTCGCGCGGATCGACGCTGCCCAGCCGATCGAGCGCCGCCTCGAAGACGTCGCGGTGCAGCCTCGACCGGTCCGCGTCGTCGGCCGACACGGTCCACGAGACCAGATCGCCCACCCGCGCGCGCTCGATGCTCGCGTCGAGCGCGCCGCGCGGCGCCGAGGAGGCGAGGACGATCCGGCGCCCGTCGCGCGCGATGCGCTCGAGCAGCTCGCGCACCTTCGGGAAGGCGCGCGCGCCCGGGAGGAGCTCGCGCCGGTAGATCCCGTCGTGCAGCGACGAGACCCCGGCGCCGATCCAGCCGATCTCCTCGGGCGTGAGGAACACCGACAGCAGCTGGTCCGCGGACTTGCCCACGTGGGCGCGCAGCCGCTCCCGCGGGATCTCGCGGCCGAGCCGCCGGAACGCCCGCTGCCAGGCGGCCGCGTGCAGATCGACCGAGTCGAGGATCGTCCCGTCGACATCGAAGATGACCGCGCTGACGCTGACCATGACGCGCCACGTGGTGCGGGGCCGGACGCACCGCCATCGGAGGGCTCCCGACGGCCCGCGCCGGCCGCGCGGGCGCGAGCGGCGCTCGACCGAAGGCGCGATAGACTGCCGAGGAGGAGGCTGCCCGAGCGAGAGCGAGCGGGCAGGGGGAACAGATCATGAACCGGCGGCTGGCTGCACTCTCGGTCCTCCTCGGCGCGCTCGTCGGCCGCCCGAGCTCCGCCGCGGAGGCCGGGCCCGCGGTGCTCGTCGTCGACCTCGACGACGACGACGCCGACGGCGTGCCCGACGGCGAGCAGCCGCGCGTGCCGCCGTCCCCGGAGCTCCTCGCGCTGCGCGCGCCGCGCGGCGCGGGCGGCTCGGACCAGCGGCCCGCGTCGGTCCCGGCCGGCGTGCGGCTCCTGGCCGACGGCAGCCCCGTCCCGCCCGGCGGCGCGATCCCCGCGGGCGCCCGCCGCGTCGAGCTCCAGGCGATCCGGGCGGGGCGCAGCGAGGTAGCGCTCGCGGGCAAGACGCTGCCGATCAGCGCGTTCGAGGTCCGCGCCATCGACGGCGCCGGGCGGCGCATCGACATGGCGCGCTCCCACGCCTCGCTGCAGCGCACGCCCCCGGACCGGCTCGGCGACGACCCGTTCGGGAACCTCGACGACCCCGACGCGATCCGGCTGCTCGTGATCGGCGCGGCGGACGACCTGCCGCTGACCCTCGACGTCCACTCCGCGGCGCCGTCCGGCAAGGTGATCGACCGCCTGTCGAGCGTGCCGCTCGGCCACGTCGCGTGCCCCCCGGACGTCGCGCCCGGCCTTGTGTGCGGCTCGACGCGCCCCATCCGGGCGGTCGCCGACGACATCGATCGCAACCACCCGATGATCGCCGATCGCTCCGTGAAGGGCGAGGTCGGCGGGGCGCTCGTCGTCGCCCTGCCCGGCGGGCCGAAGCTCCAGATGATCCGGATCGCCGGCCCGCGCAGCTCGCCGCTCGGGCCCCTCGGGCGCACGCGCGCGCGCCTCCGGATCCTCATGGTGCGCCCGCGCGCGGGCGGGCCGCCGCCGATGGGCGGGGACGACGCGGGCGCCATCGCCATCGCGCGTGCGGAGGTCGAGCGCGCGAACGCCCTCTGGGGCGCGTGCGGCGTGAGCTTCGGCCCGCCGGAGGAGCTCGACATCACCTTCGTCGACCCGCCGCGCCCGCACCTGCTCGCGATCGGCTGCGACCACGGCCTGCCGGCGAGCGGCGGCGCGATCCGGGTGCGCGTCGACGGCCACGAGGTGACCGCGGCGATCGCGCCCCGCATGCGCCCCGACGCCGCGGCCCGGGCCGTCGCCGCGGCGATCGGCGCCGCGGGGTTCTCGGTGCGCCTCTCCGACAACCCCCTCATCGGCGCGGGCGCCCACGGGACCACCGACGTGCTCGTGCGGCGCCCGGGCGGCGCGCTCGCGACGATCGAGCCGCCGGCGTCCGGCGCGGTGAGCACCGACGCCACGCTCACGGCGTGCATCGGCGGCGTCGAGCTCGAGGACGGCCTCCAGCACTTCAGCGACACGGACGCGATCGCCGGCACCGTGGAGGAGCGCGCGCTGCTCAAGGCGTTCGACGACGGCGACCCCGCGACCGTCGACGTCGTGATGGTCCCGAGCTTCGCCGGCGGCGGGCGCATCGGCGAGTCGTTCATCTTCGCCGACGGCGGGGCGATCCGGAACACGATCATCGAGGACCGCGCCGGCCTGCGCGCCGACCGCGCCTCGTTCGCGCTGTCGCACGAGCTCGGGCACGTGCTCCTCGACGAGCCGGGGCACCCGGACGACTTCGGGATCGACACCCCGACCCGGCTGATGGACGCCGACGCGGCCAACGCCTCGGCCTACGGCCCGCGCCGCCTCACGGTCGACGAGTGCGCGCGCGCGATTCGCCAGAGCGGCGCGGCCGCGCCGCGCCTGGGCCGCCAGAGCGGCGCGCCGGCGCGGCGCCCGGCCGGTCCGCCGCCGCGCGGCGCCGCGGAGGCCGCGACGGCGCGCCCGGGCGGCGCGCCCGGCTTCCGGCCGAGCGGCCCGGTGCCCCTGCTCGCGCCCTGGCCGCTCGCCCCGCTCGGTCGAGAGAGGTGAGCGACCGCTTCGCGCTGTGGTAGGAGCGGGCCCATGCGGGTCTCCCAGCAGAGCGGCCTCTTCAGCGGCGTCGCAGCCCTCGCGTGCGCCACGGTCCTGCTGGAGATCTCGCTCGCGCGGATCCACGCGGCGATGTTCGGCGAGCCCCACGCGTTCGTCACGCTGTCGCTGTCGCTCGTCGGCGCGGGCGTGGGCGGCGCGCTGCTTTACGTCGCCCCGTCGCTCGTCCGCCCGCCCGCGCTCTTCGCCCGCATGGCGGCGCTCTCCTCGCTCTCGTCGGGCGCCACGCTCGCCGCGATCATCCTGCTCGCGCAGCGCGGGCCCGTGCCTGGCCCCGCGCCGGGGTCGCTCCCGTGGCTCGCGCTGATCTACGCCGCGTGCACCGTCCCGTTCGCCCTGGCGGGCCTCGCGCTCGCGGCCGCGATCCGGCACGCCGCCGCCGAGATCCCCCGCCTCTACCTGCTCGACCTCGTCGGCGGCGCCCTCGGCGGGCTCGCGGCGGCGGCCGCCCTCCGCGCCGGCGCGCCGCGCGCCGCGCTCGCGGCGGCGATCTTCTTCGCCGTGGCGGGCGTGTTCTTCTACCTCGCGTCGCGCGGCCGCGCGGGCGACCAGCGCGCCTCGGGCGGCCTCGTCGCCACGTTCGTGCTCGGCAGCTTCGTGCTCCTCGCCGGCGACGTCGGCGCCCCGTGGCTCAGGCTCGCCGGGCTCCGCCGGACGACTCCGGACCGGACCGAGCACGAGGCCTGGAGCGAGCGCTCGCTGATCACGGTCGACCGCCCGAGGGCCGGCACGGCGATGATGCGGCTCGACAGCGTCGCGGCGAGCCCCATCCTCGACGCGAAGACGCCGCCGCCGCCGCAGCCCGAGGACATGGCCTACGCGCTCCACCGGGATCAGGGCCCCGCGCTCGTCGTCGGCGCCGGGGGCGGGCGCGACCTGCGCGCCGCGCTCAAGGCCGGGCAGAAGGACGTCTACGCCGTCGAGAGCGACCGCGGCGTCGTCGAGGTGATGCGCGGGCGGTACGCCGAGTTCAACGGCCACCTGCTCGACAAGCCCGAGGTCCACCTCGTGATGGGCGACGGGCGGAGCTTCGCCCGGCGCACGCCGCTGCTCTTCAGGAACATCGCGATCCCGTCGGCCGACACCGCCGAGGCGTCCTCGACCGGCGCGCTCGCGCTGTCGGAGAGCCGGCTCGCCACGGTGGAGGGGATCGGCGATTTTCTGGCGCGCCTCCTGCCCGAGGGGACGCTGGTCGTGAGCCGCGCGGACGGCGACTTCGATCGCCTGCTCGCCCTCACGGCCGCGGCGCTGCGCCGCGCGGGCGCGGCCGAGCCGAAGGACCACCTCTTCGCGTGCAGCGCCGCGCAGCGGACCGCGCTCCTCGCCCGGCGCACCCCGCTCGCGCGCGCGGACATCGAGGCGCTGCGCCGCCACTGCCGCCGGCACAAGTTCTCGGAGGCCTTCGCCCCCGACCGCCCGCAGACCCCGGTCCGCGGCCGGCTCGTCGCGGTGGCCGACGCGCGCGCGGCCGCGCCCGACGCGCGGACCGACCTCACGCCGCCGACCGACGACCGACCGTTCTTCTCGTACGCCGTCCCGGCGCGCCGCCTGCCCGCGCTGCTCGGCGACTGGAAGGCGCTCCGCGCCGAGCACACGGGCCTCTTCGCGCTCTCGTCGCTGCTCGCCGTCGCCTCGAGCCTCTTCGCGCTCTCGGCGCTGCTCCCGGTGCTCGCGGCGCGCGCCGGCCGCCTCCTCCGGCGCGGCGACGCCGCGGCCGCCGCCGCGCCCCCGACGCCGCGTCGTCGGGCCGGAGGCAGCGGCCGGCGCGCGCTCGCCTTCTTCGCCGCGATCGGCGCCGGGTTCGCGCTGGTCGAGCTCGCCGTCTTCCGGCACGCGATCCTCCTGCTCGACCTGCCGTCGCACGAACTCCTGGCCGTCCTCGTGATCCTCCTCGTGTCGGCCGGCCTCGGCGGCCTGCTCACCGCCCGGGTGGCGCCGAGCGCCGCGGCCGGGGCCTCCGCGCGGGTGGCCGAGGCGCTCGTCGTGGCCGCGGCGCTCGCGGCGGTGGGGCTCGTCCCGCTCGCGCGGTGGAGCCTCGGGCTCGCGTCCTTCCCGCGCGCGCTCCTCGCCCTTGCGCTCCTCGTGCCGTTCGGCCTGCTCGCGGGCTCGCTCGCGCCGCTCGGGGTCAAGCTCGTCTCGGCGGTCTCGCCGGCGCTGCTCCCCCTGTGCTGGGCGCTCGGCGCCCTCGCCGGCGCGGCGGCCATGGCCCTCGGCGCCCTCTGCGCGATGAACCTCGGCTACAGCGCCCTGCTGCTCGGCGCCGGCCTCGCGTACCTCGTCGCCGCCGCGACAGTGCCGCCGGCCGCGGAAGGGGCGGCCGCCCTGGGCGACGCGGAGCCAGCGCCGCCGCGCGCCGGCGCCGCGGCCGCCGACGCTCCGCCCCCCGGCGAGGCCGCCGGGCAGGCCGAGGGGGCGCAGCCCGAGGTGCCCGAGGCCGCGCCGGTCGCGTGAGCGCGCCGCGCGCCCGGCCTCACCGCCGCGCGGCCAGGAGCAGGTGCGCGAGCAGGCCCGCGATGTTGTAGGCGTCGTCGCCGCCCCGGTGGTGCGTGCCCGCGAGCGGCAGGCCCACGCGCTCCAGCGCCTCGGCCATCCCGATCTCGCGCGACAGCGCGTGGGTCACCGCGAACAGGCTCTTCACGTTGAGATGGCTCGGCCCGAACGGGAACGGCACCCCCCGCGCCTGGCACTGCCGCTCGAACATGCGCCGGTCGTAGTCGCCGTAGCTCGCCCAGAGGCGGTCCTGCGCCTTGAGCTCGCTCCGCAGGATCGCGCACGCCTCCTTGAACGAGACCCCCGCGTCCACGTCCGCCTGCGTCAGCGTCGTGAGCGACGTGCAGAACGGGCTCACGCGCGAGCGCTCGGGGCGCACCAGGATCGACCGCCGGTCGCGCCGCCGGCCCGAGGCGACCTCCAGCGTGCACACGCCGATCTCGATGATCTCGTTCTCCTCGCCCCGCGGCGCGTCGCCGTCCCAGCAGGTCGATTCCACGTCGATCACGAGGATGAGATCAAGACGCTTCGCCATCGAACCGCGCTCCCCACATGTGGTGATGAGTACGCTGTCATGGTAACGGCGATCGGGACGCAAATTCTTTCAGGATTTTCCCGACAGGCCCGAAACGCCTCGGGCGGTTCGCTTTGTCCGGGCAAAAACTGAGTAGAAACGGGACATAAGCCCGAGGGGCTTCCGACCTGAAGCGGTCGTTTAGGTCGCCAATCCGCTTGCCTGGAGGGCGTGGTCCATGGACACTCGTCAGGTAATTTCTGACGAGGCTCTCCACGTGAATCCTGGCAGCCAGCTCCATTTCTCACCCGGTTCAGCCAGGGACCGGTCCGCGGTTGCTGAGGTACTTCCCGACCCGGTCGCCAACGACCGCGAGCCCGCGTCGCAGCGGCAGCGACCTCCCCGCTCCGGTATCGTCCGCCACGCGGGCCGCGATCGCGAGGCGGCGGCGGGGGCGCACCCCGCGGGGCGCGCCGCCGCGGCCGTGGCGGGGGGCGCTGCAGCAGGGCTGCAGTCGTGTGGGACCGCTGCGGCCGATCCGCTCGTCGGCCGTACAGAGCAGGGACTGCACATCGAGCGGCTGATCGCCGAGGGGGGGATGGGCGCTGTGTACGCGGCCCGCCGCGTCGCGACCGGGGAGCCCGTCGCCCTCAAGGTGCTCCGGCGCGTGCACGCGGGGGACTCGGGCATCGAGGGCCGGTTCGCCCGGGAAGTGCGGCTCGCCCGGCGCATCGATCACCCGAACGTCTGCCCTGTGCTCGGCGAGGGGCGCCTCGACGACGGGCGCCCGTTCTTCCTCATGCCGCTCTTCGAGGGCGTCACCCTGGGCGAGGAGGTGCGGCGCAACGGCCCCCTGCCGCTCGGCCGCGCGCTCGCCGTCGCGGACCAGATCCTCGCCGGCCTCGCGGCCATGCACGCGGCGAAGGTCGTCCACCGCGACCTCCAGCCGGGCAACATCCTGCTCGTCCCCCAGGCGCCGGGCGCCGGGGCAGGCGATGGCACACCGACGGTCAAGCTCATCGACCTCGGCTTCGCGCACGAGCCCGGCGTGGACACCGGCGACGGCGTGACGCCGGACAGCCCGGGGTCGCTTGTGGGCACCCTGCTGTTCATGTCGCCGGAGCAGGCGATGCGCAGCCGCGCCATCACCGAGCGGAGCGACCTGTTCGCCGCCGCGCTGCTCATCTACTACGCGCTCTCGGGCAAGCTCCCCTTCCGGGGGCGGGGCGACCTCGACGTGCTCGTCGCGATAGTGCGCTCCGCGCCCGTGCCCCTCCGGCGGGAGCGCCGGGATGTCCCGCGCGTGCTCGACGAGGTGCTCTCCCGCGCCCTGTCGAAGCACCCCGATAACCGCTTCCCCGGCGCAGCGGCGATGCGCGCCGCGCTCTCCGCCGCGCGGGCGTAGTTCTCTCGGGGCTCCGCCCCGCTCCGCACCCCGGCGTCCGCTTCGCGGCCGCCCCGGCGCTCGGCGAGCGCGCGGCGCGGCGAGCGCGCCGCGCGCGTCCGGCACGCCGCGCGCTCCGCGCTCGCCGAGCGCCGGCCCGCTCCTTGCCACGACGGTGCCGCCTGCACCGCGCCGCTCAGCACCGCGATCCGGGCTGTGCAAGCGCTGCTCAAGGGCCGCGACGCGGCGCGGTGAGCTTCACGCGAGGGGAACCCCATGGACGCACTCGATCTCTTGGAGCAGCAGCATCTCGAACTCGGCGCCCTGATGGCGCGCATCGCCGCCGAGCCCAGCCCGGGGCTCCGGACCTCGATGGTCGCGCAGCTCTCCCGGATGATCGACGCGCACGTCCGCATCGAGCAGACGTACCTCTACCCGGTGTGTGCCGAGCGGATGGGCGGCGACAAGAAGCCGCTCCACGAGGCGTACGAGAAGCACGGCCTGGCGCGCTTCGCGGCGGACAACCTGCTGCGCACGCGCGCGACCGACGTGCGCTTCGAGGCGCGCCTCAAGCTGCTGCGCGACGTGTTCGCCGACCACGCGGACGAGGAGGAGGGCGTCCTCTTCCCGAAGGCGAAGCGCGGCCTCACGGACGAGCAGCTCGACGTCATCGGCTGCGATCTCGAGCGCGCGTACGAGGTGCTGCTGCGCGTCGGCGTGACCGGGGGCGTCCCGCTGCTCCGGCCGCAGCGCGGGTGGCCGAGGCGCGGCGCCCACGCCGGGCGCGTGCTCCGCCCTGTGTCGCGCCGCCGCGCCGAGGCGCTCCGCGCCCGCGGCGACTGAGCCGCGCGGGCGGCCGCGAAGCGGATGCCGGGGTGCGGAGCGGGGCGGAGCCCCGCGGAAACAAAGCTGGTTCCGCCCGCGCGAAGCCGCCGCGAGCAGCGCAGAAGTCCGGCCATCCCTGGCCGGGCTTCTGGCGGGCGGGACTACACCGGGACGGGGCCGCCGAACGCGCCGAAGAAGCGCGCCACCCAGACGGTGACCATCAGGACCGCCAGCGCGACGCCGAGCCGCGTCACCCACGCGCCCTGCACCGACTCGGTCGCGGCGACGCGGCCGTCCTTCACGTAGATCGCCGCGTTGTACGCGAGCGCGGCGACCACGAGCGGCGCCATGATCGGGGAGAGCGGGTGGAAGTGCAGCGCCTCGGCCACCCGGCCGTGCGCGAGGGCGAGGGTCGCGCGCGTGAGCCCGCAGCCGGGGCAGGGGTGGCGGGTGACGATCGCGAACGGGCAGATCGGGACGCCGCACGCGACCAGCAGCCCGAGCAGCGCCGCCACCGCGCCGAGGCGCGCCGCGCGGCCGAGCGGGGTCGCCGCGCTCCACCGGGACGGGGCCGGCGGAGCGGGCGGGGGGGCTGCGATCGGGAGGGACAACGGCGGAGAACGGCGGAGCGCGCTACGCGGCGTTCGGGTCCCAGACCTCGTTGAGGTCCTTCGCGAGGGCGTAGAGCGGGAGGAAGATGTAGAGCACGATGCCCTCGGCCTGGGGGTTGCGCGAGCCGGCCATCTGCTTGGCCCGGGTCACCTGCTCCGGGACCTTCACCCAGAGGAAGTAGTAGTTGAGCAGCGGGATGAAGACGTACCAGGGCTTGAACTCGGGGTCCTTGGTCGCCGCCTGGAGCTCGTTCAGCATCGCCCAGAGCTGCCAGATGGCGTAGACGAAGCAGACCATCCCGATCACGCAGACGGTGATCGGGTTGCGCGTCTCGCCCCGCGCGCCGCCCGGGGCCAGCGAGCCGCTGCCGCCGTACACGCCCAGGTTGCTGCCCGGCTGGCCGAACTGCCCAGGCGCCGCCAGCTGACCGCCGGCGGGCGACGCGCCGTAGGCGCCCGGATCGCTCGTCCCCTGGGCGGGGGAGCCGTAGCCGCCGCCCGGGGCGCCGCCGTAGCCGCCGCCCGGCGGGCTGCCGTAGCCGCCCGGGGGGCTGCCGTAGCCGCCGCCCGGAGCGCCGCCGCCCGGGTCGCCGCCGTAGCCGCCACCCGGCGGGCTGCCGTAGCCGCCACCCGGCGGGCTGCCGTAGCCGCCGCCCGGGGGGCTGCCGTAGCCGCCGCCCGGGGGGCTGCCGTAGCCGCCGCCCGGGGGGCTTCCATAGCCGCCGCCGGGGGGGCTTCCGTAACCGCCGCCGCCCTGCGGGTCCTGACCCGGAGGCGGACCGTAGCCGCTGGCGCTGTGCTGCGGAGGCTGGCCGTAACCACCGGGCGGCTGGCCATAGCCGCCGGGCTGGCCGTAACCGCCGGGCGGCTGGCCATAGCCGCCGGGCTGGCCGTAACCGCCGGGCGGCTGGCCGTAGCCAGGGGGCGCGCCGCCGAGGCCGCCCATCGGGTCCTGGCCGGGGGGCGAGCCGAAGGGATTCCCGCCCGCGCCGCCGCCCTGCGGCGGCTGGCCGTAGCTACCGCCGGGCGGCGGGAACGCGCCGGCCGGCGCGTTCCCGGCCCCGCCCAGGCCGCCAGCGGGCGGCTGCTGGCCGCCCGGACCGCTGTACCCGGGCAGCTGGTCGATGGCCATCGTGCCGCCGAGCGGGTTCACGCCCTGGTTAGGCTGCTGGCCGAACGGCGCATAGCCGCCGGACGGGCTCGCGGCCGCGCCGCCGAAGGCCGGACCGGACGGCTGCTGTGCCCCGGGGGAGGGCGAGCCGTAGCCCATCCCGGGAGGAGGCGGAGCAGGCGGCGGACCCGCCGAGGCGCCGAGCCCCGCCGGGGGGACGCCGACCACCGTGCCGGCGAGGCCCTGCGGCGGGGCCGGGATGCCGGCGGGCATGCCCGGCGGAGCGCCGGCGGGCGGCGCCGGAGGCGGAGGCGCCCCCGGGGCCCGCGGGCTCGCCGCGCCCGCCCCGGAGGGCTGACTCATCAGCATGGTGCCCTTGAACTTCGGTGCGGCCGCTCCCTTCAGGTTGAAGCCGCACTTCGTGCACGTGGACGCCGTTTCCGAGTTTTGCGTCCCACAATTCGGACAGAACACGCACCACCTCCGGAGGGGGGTTCGCTGCACCGCATGTCCGCGCCCTGCGCGCGTTAATGGGCGCGAAGGGTAGTTGAAGCGCGTTCCCGTTCTCAAGTGAAAGACGAAGAACGCTGCGAACGTCTGCCGAGGCTACGCGTTCTCCGCCAGAAAACCCAGGGAGTTGAGCTTCGCCGGGCAACATCGGCGACCACCGCTTGACACAGCCGGCGCCAGCCGGCGAACACCGGCTTGACGCAGCCGGCGCCCCTCCGCTCGTCGCCACCGGCGCCCACCTGCTCCTCGAAAGGTGAGCGTGGAACCCACCGGATTCACTCGGAGAAATCGCCACGCCATCCCGCCGCGCCGCGCCCTGGCCGCGCCCCGGCTGCGGCAGCCCGGCCGGCTCGCTGTGTTCCCCAGGCGCCACCTTTCTTGGGCACCGGGAGGCTTTCTGTTATCCGCTGTAGGTTTCCCCCCCGGCGCGCCTTGACAGTGACCACCGTCGCTCACTAGCGTGCCCGCGCCTCGGGAACGGCTCCGTGCGACGGATAACCGAATGCCCGGCCGCCGGTGCGCGGGGCTGTCCGCCTCCGGCGGGCGCCTCTACACCGGGGGCGCACGAGGCAGCGCCCGGCCACGCCGGGCGGACCCCTCGCTTGGAAGGGACCCGCGTTGCGGGGTCCCCACTGCATGTCGAAGCGGGCACGCCGCGAGCGCGGCGCGCCCAGGGAGCCAGCGGACCGTGCCAACAGCCGCCATGACCGAACAGTTTGCCCTCAGCGCCGAGCGGAAGATCGAGTTTGACAAGATCCTCGCGCGCTACCCGAACCGCCAGGCCGCGTGCATCCCGGTGCTCCACCTCTGCCAGAGCCAGGAGGGGTGGGTCTCCGAGCGGGTGCTCCGCTGGGTCGCCGAGCAGCTCGGCCTCCCGACGGCGCACGTACAGGGCGTCGCGACCTTCTACACGCTCTTCAACAAGGAACCCGTTGGCAAGCACCAGGTCTGGGTCTGCCGGACGCTGAGCTGTGCGCTCAACGGCGCGGACGCGGTGCTGCACCACTGCGAGAAGCGGCTCGGGATCCGGGTGGGCGAGACGACCCAGGACGGCAAGGTCACGCTGCGCACCGCAGAGTGCCTCGCGTCGTGCGGCACCGCCCCGATGATGCAGGTCGATCGCGACTACCACGAGGGCCTCACGCTCGAGAAGGTGGACGCGATCCTCGATCGGTTGACGAGGTGACGAGATGCTCCGGCTGACGCGCTATCTGACCAAGAACTACGACACGCCCGACGGCCACAGGCTGTCGGTGTACGAGAAGGGCGGCGGCTACCAGCAGGCGAAGCGCGCCCTCGGGATGACGCGCGAGGCGCTCGTCGAGGAGATGAAGGCGGCCAACATCCGCGGCCGCGGCGGCGCGGGTTTCGCCATGGGCGTGAAGTGGAGCTTCATGCCGTGGCCCCCGAAGCCCGAGAAGCCGCACTACCTTGTCATCAACGCGGACGAGGGCGAGCCCGGCACCTTCAAGGACCGCACGCTGATGGAGAAGAACCCTCACTCGGTCGTCGAGGGGTGCATCATCGGCTGCTTCGGCATCGGCGCCCACGCCGCGTACATCTACGTGCGCGACGAGCTGCACCTCTCGAAGGCGCGGCTCTGGGAGGCCATCGAGGAGGCGCGCGCCAAGGGCTACCTGGGCAAGCGCCCGTTCGGGATCGACTACCCCGTCGAGGTCTACGTCCACACCGGCGCCGGCGCCTACATCTGCGGCGAGGAGACGTCGCTCCTCAACTCGCTCGAGGGCAAGCGCGGCGAGCCGCGGCTCAAGCCGCCGTTCCCCGCCCAGTTCGGCGCGTTCGGGATGCCGACCACCGTGAACAACCTGGAGACGATCGCCGCGGTGCCCACGGCGCTCGAGCTCGGGGGCGACAACTTCTCGAAGCTCTCCTCGCTGCACCACCTCAAGGACGGCGGCTGCCGGCTCTTCGGCGTGAGCGGCCACGTGAACAACCCGGGGATCTTCGAGGCGTGCGTCGGCGTCACGCTGCGCGAGCTCATCTACGACTTCGGCGGCGGCGTGAAGCACGGCAAGCTCCTCGGCGTCATCCCGGGCGGCTCCTCGTGCCCGATCCTGCGCGCCGACGAGGTGGTCAACGCGCCGAACGAGAAGTCGCCGCTCCACCCGTGGCACGGCCAGAGCGTGCTCGACGTGCCGCTCGGCGTGGACACGTTCCGCGCGCTCGGGACGATGCTCGGGACCTGCTGCGCCATCGTCCTCAGCGACAAGGCGTGCCCGGTCCTCGCGATGCACAACCTGATGCGCTTCTACCGCCACGAGTCGTGCGGCCAGTGCACCCCGTGCCGCGAGGGCAGCGCGTGGATCCACCGGATCCTCGACCGCATCGTGCACGGGGAGGGGACGATCGAGGAGCTCGATCGGCTGCACGAGATCGCCGACAACATCATGGGCAACACCATCTGCGCCTTCGGCGAGGGCACGGCGATGCCCGCGCTCGGGTTCCTGCGGAAGTTCCGCAAGGAATTCGAGGCGTACATACAGACCAAGGGCCGCTCGTCGACAGGGGTGCTCTCGCCGTGAAAATCTTCGAATTCGCCTTCTTCGGGCTGGCGTCGCTGCTGGTCCTCCTCGGCGGGTTGGCCACGGTCGCGGCCAGGAACCCGATCCGCGGCGCGATGGGCCTGCTCACGTCGATCGTCGGCATCGCGGGCCTCTACCTGATGCTGGCCGCGGAGTTCCTCGCCGCGATCCAGATCCTCGTGTACGCGGGCGCGGTCGTCATCCTGTTCCTCTTCGTGATCATGCTCCTCGGCCCGTCGGCGACGTCGCCGCGCGACGCCCGCACCGCGGTGCCGCGCTACATCGGCGCCGGCGTCTTCGCCGCGGGCAGCATCGGCGCGCTGCTCCTCGCCGCGAGCGCCGGCAAGCCGGGGGGGACCGCCCTGCCGGCCGCCCCCGAGTCGCTCGGGACCATCGACGCGCTCGGTCACGAGCTCTTCACGAAGGGGATCGTGCCGTTCGAGCTCTCGGGCGCGCTGCTCCTCGTCGCGGTGGTCGGCGCCGTCGCCGTCGCCCGCGGCAAGCAGGTCGACCCGACGCTGCTGCCGGCCGCGCCGGCGGCGGCCGGCTCGCCGGATCCGCGCGATCAGGTCCCCGTGCGCGACGCCGCGAGGCCGGACGCGCAGCCGGGCGCCCTCACGGGTCACTTCACCATGTCGACGAAGGAGTCGAAGCCATGATCTCCGTCCCCATCGAGTACTACCTCGTTGTCGCGGCGGTGCTGTTCGTGATCGGGTCGGTGGGCTTCCTGCTGCGCAGGAACCTCCTGGTCCTCCTGATGAGCATCGAGCTGATGCTCAACGCCGTGAACCTCACGCTCGTCGCGTACAACCGGGTGCACCCGCAGGATCACGCCGGGCAGATCTTCACTTTCTTCGTCATCGCCATCGCGGCGGCGGAAGCCGCCGTGGGTCTCGCGATCGTGCTCGCGTTCTACCGCATCCGGAAGACGATGCGCTCGGACGACGCCGATCTCCTGAGGAGTTAGCGTGGAAGCCCTGAGAACGTTATTCCCCGCGTCCGAGTTCGCGCTGCTCGCGGTCGTGCTCGGTCTGCCGGCGCTAGGCGCGTTCGTGAACGGCCTCTTCGGCAAGCGGCTCGGCAAGGACGCGGTCCGGCTGATGGCGCTCGCCGCGCTCGGCGGCGCCTTCCTGGCGGCCGTCACGACGTTCCTGCTGCTGCCGCACGAGGGCGGCAAGCTCACCTGGACCGCCTGGCGCTGGTTCTCGATCACCGGCCGGATGGGCCAGTCGATCCCGATCGACGTCGCGTTCAGCGTCGACGGCCTGAGCGGGACGATGATCCTCGTCGTCACCGGCGTCGGCTTCCTCATCCACCTCTACTCGTCCGCGTACATGCGCGAGGACCCGGGCTACTACCGGTTCTTCGCGTACCTGAACCTGTTCTGCTTCTCGATGCTCGTGCTGATCATGGCCGACAACCTCGCCGTCCTCTTCGTGGGGTGGGAGGGCGTCGGCATGTGCAGCTACCTGCTCATCGGCTTCTGGTTCAAGGACGACAAGAACGCGAGCGCCGGCAAGAAGGCGTTCGTCGTGAACCGCATCGGCGACTTCGGCCTCCTCGTCGCGATGGCCATGCTCGTCTACTACTCGGGCACCCTGAACTTCGACGGCATCGCCGCGACCGCGGGCAACCTGCTCGCCGCGGTGAAGGTCTGGCCGATCGGCAACATGTCGGCCGAGACGGTGCCGGGCTTCCTGAGCTTCATCATCCCGGCGCAGCCCGTGCTCATGTACGCGTCGACGCTGATCGGGCTCGCGCTGTTCCTCGGCTGCGCCGGCAAGAGCGCGCAGATCCCGCTCTACATCTGGCTGCCCGACGCGATGGCGGGCCCGACCCCGGTCTCCGCGCTGATCCACGCCGCGACGATGGTGACCGCGGGCGTCTACCTCGTGGCCCGGCTCTCGGCGGTGTTCGTGCTGTCGCCGTTCGCCATGGCGGTGGTCGCGGTGACCGGCGTGCTCACGGCGATCTTCGCGGCCTCGATCGGGCTCTTCCAGAACGACCTGAAGAAGGTGCTCGCCTACTCCACGGTGAGCCAGCTCGGCTTCATGTTCATCGGCGTGGGCGTCGGCGCGTTCGCGGCCGGCTTCTTCCACGTCCTCACGCACGCCTTCTTCAAGGCCTGCCTCTTCCTCGGCGCCGGCTCGGTGATCCACGCGATGCACGCGCGCATCCACGACACCGACCAGTCCCAGGACATGCGGAACATGGGCGGCCTCAGGGAGCACATGCCCCTGACGCGCTGGACCTTCCTCCTCGCGTGCCTCTCGATCGCGGGCTTCCCCGGGTTCGCCGGGTTCTGGTCGAAGGACGAGATCCTGTGGCGCGCCTTCTCCAGCCGGATCGAGTCGGTCTCGACGCGCGGGCAGCCGGTGTGGCAGTGGCCCGACTGGCTCGGCCCGGCGATCTACGTCGTCGGCATCCTGGCCGCGACGATGACCGCCTTCTACATGTTCCGCGCCTACTTCCTGACGTTCCACGGCGAGTTCCGCGGCTGGACGATCGTGCGCGGCTGGAAGGATCCGCACCCGCACGGCCACCACGACGACCACCACGCGCACGCGCCGGGCGAGAAGCTCGAGGGCCCGGTGCCGCACGAGTCGCCGCTGCCGATGACGATCCCGCTCATCGTGCTGGGCGCGCTGTCGGTCTTCGCCGGCTTCCTCATGGCGGAGCCGCTCGTGCACCTCACCCACTCCCACGCGTTCGCGCCGCTCGCGCACCTGCTCGAGCCGGTGTTCTCGATGACGGAGCGCGCGGTGACGGAGCGCGAGGCGGCGCAGGGGCTGATGTGGCCGATGATGCTGCCCGGCGTCGCGGCGTGCTTCACCGGCATCGGCCTGGCGATGCTCGTGTACTGGAACCGGCGCGGCGAGCCCGAGCGGCGCTTCGCCCAGCAGTTCCCGCGGCTCCACGGGCTCATCTACGACAAGTGGCGGATCGACGAGCTGTACAACGCCACGGTCGTGGGCATGGTCGACGCGCTGGCCGACATCTTCACGATGGCGGACAAGTGGATCATCGACGGGGTCATCGCGAAGCTCTCTGCGGCGCTGGTCGGGTTCTTCGGCACGGTGCTGCGCGCGCTCCAGACGGGCCGCGTGCAGGTCTACGCCGCATCGATGGTCGTCGGCCTCGCCGGCGTCGGCTGGTTCATGGTCAAGCCGCACGCGGACGCGAACATCGACGACGCGGAGCTGCGCCGGTCGGGTGAGGTGCGGCTCTCGGCGGCGCCGGGGCTCGGCTACCGGTACCGCTGGGAGGCGCCCGGCGTGCCGCAGCGCGACTTCTCCGAGGCCACCGACATCACCGTGAAGCTCGAGCCCGGCGAGAAGAAGGACGTGGTGCTCCGCGTGCGCAACGCCTTCGACCGCGAGGCGACCGAGACCTTCTCGTTCTCCCGGCCGCCCGGCCGCAAGACCCCGACGGACCCGACCACCATGAGGGTCCCGGACGTGCCCACGCTCCTCCCGGGGACGACCCCGGCGGGGCAGATCCAGGACCAGATCAAGCCGGAAGGCCTGCAATGAGCGCGCTCGACCTCGTAACCCATCACTGGCCGGCGCTCGCCGCCGGCGTCGCCGGAGCGCTCCTCCCGCGGCGCGACGGGCGAGACGCGGACGGCGCCCACGCGAGCGACGACGACCACCACGGCGGCGGCGATCACGGCGCCGATCACCACGGTGACGACCACCACGGCGCCGACCACCACGGCGCCGACCACCACGGCGCCGACGACCACGGCGCCGACGACCATCACGGGGGCGACCACGCGCACGGCGAGGCCCACGGCAGCGCCGGGTACACCACGTGGCAGCGGGTCGCCCTCGGGCTCGTCGCGGCGCTCATCACCCTCGGCGTGCAGTGGCTCTGGCCGTCGGACGCGGCGACGGCGGCGGCCGCGGCGGATGCGTCGGCGTCCGGCGAGTGGTCGTCGCTCCTCAACGTGCTCATCGGCCTGCCCTTCGTGGGCGCCGCGGCGGTGCTGTTCATGCCGCGGCAGATGCTCTCGCTGCTCCGCGGCTTCACGCTGGCCGTGCTCGGCGCGGGCTTCGTGGCGTCGCTCTGGCTCCTCAGCGTGCCGATGACGGCGGGCTGGCACTTCCAGTCGATCAAGGACTGGATCCCGTCGCTCGGCATCCGGTGGCACGTCGCGATCGACGGCATCAGCCTCTGGCTGGTCCTGCTCACGACGTTCATCGCGCCCATCGCGGCGTACGCGTCGTTCGGCTCGATCAAGAGCCGGATCAAGGAGCTCTGCTTCTGCCTCCTGTTCCTGCAGGGGGCGATGCTCGGCGCCTTCGTCGCGCTCGACCTGTTCCTGTTCTTCCTCTTCTGGGAGCTGATGCTGGTGCCGATGTTCGTGATGATCGGCATCTGGGGCGGCGTCGAGAAGATCAAGGCCGCGGTCAAGCTCTTCATCTACACGATGGCCGGCTCGATGCTGATGCTCGCGGGCATCGTGTACCTCGTGTGGGCGAACCAGAAGCTCACGGGCGCCTACACCTTCGACTACCTCGCGCTCTCGCGCGTGGTGCTGCCGCGCAGCACCCAGATGCTCTGCTTCTGGGCGTTCTCGATCGCGTTCTTCATCAAGGTGCCGATGTGGCCGGTGCACACGTGGCTGCCGGACGCGCACGTGCAGGCGCCGACCGGCGGCTCGGTCATCCTCGCCGCGGTCATGCTGAAGATCGGGACGTACGCGTACCTGCGCTTCTCGATGGGCCTCTTCCCCGGCCCGGCCTCCAGCCTGGCGGCCAACCTGGCCGGGATCGCGATCCTCGGCGGGGTGATCTACGGCGCGCTCGTCGCCTGGAAGCAGTCCGACGTGAAGCGCCTCGTGGCGTACTCGTCGGTCGCCCACCTGGGCTACGTGATGCTGGGGCTCTTCGGCGTCACGCCGAGCGGGATCCAGGGCGCGGTGCTCCAGATGGTGAACCACGGCGTCTCGACCGGCGCGCTCTTCCTCCTGGTCGGCGTGATCTACGACCGCCGCCACACCCGCCAGGTCGCCGAGTTCGGCGGCCTCGCCAAGGTGATGCCGGTCTACGCGACCCTCTTCCTGATCGTGACGTTCGCCTCGGTCGGCGTGCCCGGCACCAACGGGTTCATCGGCGAGTTCATGATCATCATGGGGACGTACGTCTCCGAGCGCCTCGGGGTGTTCAGCGGGATCCACACCGTGGGCGCCGCGGCGGGCGTCATCCTCGCCGCCGTCTACATGCTGAGCGTCGTGCAGAAGATGTTCTTCGGGCCGCTCACGAACCCGAAGAACAAGCACCTGCCCGACGTCACGCCCCGCGAGGCGCTCGCGCTGTCTCCCCTGATCCTGATGATCTTCGTGATCGGCCTGTTCCCTGCGATCTTCCTCGATCGGATGAAGGAGTCGGTCCTGTTTACTTACAACCAGTTCAAGGTCGTCTCCGGGCAGGCGATCCTCTTCGCGGACGAACGCAACGCGAAGCTCTTGCCCGAGGACACGTTCTCCCCCGCGTTCCTCAAGGGGGCGCCCGTGCTGCGCTCCGGTGAGGGCGCGCCGGCGGGCGGGGACGAGCAGGCCCGGAGCGATCGGCAGGCGCCGGCGGGCGGCAAGCTCGCCGCGCGCGGCGAGGAGGCGGCGCGATGAGCTTCGGGATCTTCCTCGCCGTCTCGCCGCTGCTCGTGGTCTCGCTCGGCGGGGCGCTGCTGATGATCGCGGAGGCGTTCTCGCACCGCCGCGAGGAGTCGCACGAGCGCCAGTCGGGCCCGTCGTCGGACATCGCGCTCGGGACCGCGATCACGCTCCTCGCCGGGGCGGTGTTCTCGGGCGCGGTCGGGTTCGTCGGCCCCGAGACGCTGGAGGGGGTCGACGCGCTCGCCCCCTACCTGATCATCGACCGCTTCACGCTGTTCTTCTCGTTCGTGCTCTGCCTCGGCGGCGCGCTCGCGTCGCTCCTCGCGGGGGGGTACCTCCCGGAGCACCGGCTCGACCGCGGAGAGTTCTACCCGCTGCTGACCTTCTCGACCGTGGGCGCGATCATCCTCGCCGGCGCGGGGGATCTGCTGACGCTCTTCCTCGGCCTGGAGACGATGTCGCTCGGGGCCTACGCGCTGACCGGCTTCCGCCGGACCTCGCCGCGGAGCAGCGAGGCGGCGATCAAGTACTTCCTGCTCGGCTCGTTCGCGGCGGCGCTGCTGCTCTACGGCGGCGCGCTGATCTACGGGGCGACGGGGCACACGGACCTCGCCGGGATCCGCGACACGATCGCGAGCGCGACGGGGGACAGGGCGCCGAACCCGGCGCTGCTGCTCCTCGGGGCGGCGCTGATGCTCGTCGGGCTCGCGTTCAAGGTGAGCGCGGTGCCGTTCCACATGTGGACGCCCGACGCGTACGAGGGCGCCCCGACGCCGGCCACCACGTTCATGGCGGTGGCGGTGAAGAGCGCCGCGTTCGCGACGCTGCTGCGCGTGCTGCTCGGCGCGTTCGGCGGCCCGGCGCTCTCGTCGTGGGCGGCCGGCTGGCCGCCGGCCGTGACGGCGATGGCGCTGCTCACGATGACGGTGGCGAACCTCATCGCGGGCCGGCAGGAGTCGGTGAAGCGGATGCTCGCCTACTCGAGCATCGCGCACGCCGGCTACCTGCTCGTCGGCGTGGCGGCGGCGGCGCGCGCGAGCGAGGACGCGCAGGCGAGCGTGATGTTCTACCTGCTCACCTACACGGTCTCGACGGTCGGCGCCTTCGGCACGCTCATCCTCTGCGGCAGCCGCGGCGCCGAGGCGGTGAGCTACGAGGACCTCGCCGGCATCGGCAAGCGGCACCCCGTGGCGGCGCTCGCTTTCTCGCTGTTCCTGCTGTCGCTGGCCGGCGTGCCGCCGACCGCGGGCTTCTTCGGCAAGCTCTACATCGTCAAGGCGGCGATGGGGGCCGAGCTGTACATGCTGTCCGTGGCGCTGCTGCTGAACAGCGTGCTCTCGGCGTACTACTATCTGCGGGTGCTCGTGTTCATGTACATGCGCGAGCCGGCGCCAGGCGCGCCGATCGCCCGGCCGATGCGCTCGGGCTACGTCAACGCGGCGCTGGTCGTCTCCGCCGTGCTCGTCATGGTCCTCGGCATCTTCCCGACGACCTCCCTCGGGATCGCGGTCCGCGCGGTCCTCGCCTCTCATTAGAGTCCGCCGACCACCACGGGCATCGCTGGTTCCGTGGGGGAGCGCCTCGCCGAGCCGCCCGGCCCTCGGAGCCCGTGCTCGTCGCGCGGCGCACGGAGGGCCGAACTCGCGTGAGCCCTCGCTCCCCCGGCTTCGCCGGAGGAGCGAGGGCAAGTCCGCTCAAACATCAGCCCTCCGTGCGCCGCGCGACGAGCACGGGCTCCGAGGGCCTACCGTTTCAATCCTTCATGAGCCGTTCAGACATCGGCGTGCGTGCGCCGCGCGACGAGCACGGGCTCCGAGGGCCTACCGTTTCAATCCTTCATGAGCCGTTCAGACATCGGCGTGCGTGCGCCGCGCGACGAGCACGGGCTCCGAGGGCCTACCCCTGACATCCTCATGGGGTGTGGCTGGGGACACGCGGCGACGCGGGGGTGCCAACTCATCTGGCAACGTGGGCAACGGCGCTTGCGGCGGGGGCGCGAGCGTTCGCTGAGATCAGGCATTGCTGCGCAGGGCGCGCAAGTTGCTAAAGTCGGCGCCGATGCGAATCGGCGAGAAGATGCAGAGGACTGCGGGCAAGAGACGAATGCAGGCGGCAGGCGTCGCGCTGCTCGGGGCGCTCGGGTGCCAGGGCGGCAACACGACCGGAGGCTCGCCGGCTGGGAGCACGGCGCCGGCAGCGAGCGCGGCGCCGGCGGCGAGCGCAGCGCCGGCGGCGAGCGCAGCGCCGGCGGCGAGCGCGGCCGCGGGCGCCGCGGGGGCGGCGAGCGCGGCGGTGTCGAACATCTCGCTGACGTCGGAGAGCGTCCTGAATGTGATGAACCCGAAGCGGCGCGAGCCGTACAGCGGGCCCACAGGGACGCTGCGAGGTAGGGTCACCATCAAGGGAGACCCGCCGCCCGATACAGGGCTCAGCTTCCCGGCCGGCAAGTGCGGTGAGGCCGCAGCGACCTACGGGAGGCTGTTCCGGGTGGGACAGCAGAACGCCCTCGCGGACGCGCTCGTCACCGTCGTCAACTACAGCGGCTACGTGCCCGAACGCGAGGAGGCCGAGAAGGTCACCATCCACGGATGCGCTTTCTCGAGCCGGACCGTCGCCATGACCTTCGGACAGCGGCTCGAGGTAGCGAACCTCGATCCGCTCGAGGCGTACATGCCGAACCTCGAGGGCGCCCCCTTCATGGCCGTCCTCGTCGCCATGCCGCAGGGCGAAGCGGTGAAGTTCCACCCGCCGCAGCCAGGCTACTACGAGCTCATCGACAAGATGCCGAAGCCGTTCCTCAAGTCACAGGTCTTCGTGCTCAAGTTCGCGACCCACGACGTGACCGGCCTCGACGGCCAGTTCGAGATCAAGAACATCCCCGTGGGCAAGGTGCTCACGGCCGCCCTGCTGCCAGCCCTCGATCAGGACGTGAAGAAGGAGATCGAGATCAAGGAAGGCGACAACAAGCTCGATTTCGAGCTCAGTTTCGATCTCGAGAAGTACAACGAGAAGAAGGCTGAAAAGACGACCTCGCCTTGAGTTCCACGGCGGAGCGCGCCCCCCGCTGCCCCGCCGAGCGAAGCGCGTCGGGGCCCCCTTCACGCCGCGATCCACCCAGGACTTCCAGGACGCGCTGCCGCCCCGGTCCTTTTGCCCGTCGCATCCGGAACGACGGGCGGACCGTCAGGGCGCGGCGGGCGCGCCCCGCGCGAGCTCCCGCTCGACGCGCCGCTCGACCTCGTGGGACAGCGGATCCCGGACGCCGGGCACAGGCGAGGGGTGCGGGCCGAGCCAGGCGAGGGCGGCGTCACGGCCGACGCGACGGAAGAGCAGCTCGGCAAACAGGAGCCGGGCAAGCGGCGAGGGGGGAACCGCGGGGCCGCCGCCCGCCGCGGAGGTGTCGAGCGCGTCGCAGGCGCGGGTGAGCGCCTCGACGTCGCCGCTCAGATCCGCCGCCACCGCGAGCGCCACGAGCGCCGAGGCGCTCGCCGGATCCGCCCCCGCGACGAGCTCGGCCTGCTCGCGGGCCTCGCCGACGCGGCCCAGGGCGGCCGCGCGCACCGCTACCTCGGCGGGCGGCAGGTCCGCGTCGCGCGCCAGGCGACGGGCGCGGCGCAGCTGCCCCAGGACCAGCGCCTCGTCGAGCTCGGCCAGCGGCCCCCGGGCCGACGGCGGCCGCCCAGCGGCGTCCCCCCGCGGAACGAGCTCGCGCAGGCGCCGCTCCGCCTGCTCGGCCGATGCGCGATCGCCCGCCGCCAGGGCGACCGCGTGGAGCGCACGCCACGCGTCCACCGACCAAGGGCGGCGCACGAGCAGCGCCCGCAACGCGAGGCGCGCGTCGTCGGTCCGGCCGAGCCGGCGCAGGACCTCGGCCCGGAGCAGGATGCCGTCGTCGCGATCCGGATCGAGCAGGATCGCCCGCTCGACGCGCGCGAGCGCCAGCTCCAGCCGGCCCGCCGAGAGATCGCAGCGCGCCTGCTCGCGGTGCGCCGGCGCGTAGTCGAGCTCGATCGCGCGGGCGCGCTCGAACGCGTCGTCCGCCGCCCCCCGCTGGCCGAGACGGCAGCGGACGGACCCGATGCGAGTCCAGATGTCCGCGCTGTCTGGGTCGCTTTCCTCCGCCAGCTCGTACGCCTGGAGCGCCGTCGCGAGCTCGCCGCGCGCCTCGGCCTCGGCGGCGATGGCGTACAGCGCGTACGCGCGCGCCTCGATGTAGCGGCCCTCGATGATCTGGCCGTCCACCGAGCGCGCGACCCGGGGCGCCGCGCAGCCGGCGGAGGCCGCGAGCAGCGCGAGCCACGCGAGCGGCGAGAGCCGCACGGCGGAGCGGCGCAGGGCGGGGCGCGCGGGGCGGGCTCGGCGAGGGAGGGCCACGCGCACCGGGTGGTCTCGGCGAGGGAGGGCCACGCGCACCGGGTGATCTCGGCGAGGGAGGGCTACGCGCACGCGGCGATCTCGGCGAGGAGGCGATCGTTTTCCTCGCGGAGGCCGATGGTGATCCGGAGCCGGTGCGCGAGGCGCCCGCCCGCAGCGTGGAAGCTGCGCACGAGGACGCCGCGCGCCGCGAGCGCATCGAAGACCTCGCCGGCAGGGCGGCGCGTGCCGACCCAGAGGAAATTCGCGTGGCTCGGCGCGACCGAGAGGCCGAGGTCGGTCAGCCCGCGCGCGAGCCGCTCGCGCTCGCTCGTCACCGTCGCGGCCACGCGGCGGAGCTCGTCGTCGAGCTCCCGCAGGGCGAAGGTGGCCGCGCGCTGCGACGGGACGGGGAGGTTGTACGGCTGGCGGACCTTGTCGAGCTCGGCCACGAGCTCCGGCGCGCCGATGAGCCAGCCGACGCGCAGCGAGGCGAGGCCGATCTTCGAGAGCGTCCGCAGCACGGCGACGTTCGGGTGCCGGCGCCGCAACGCGAGCTGATCGCGCGGCGAGAAGTCGATGTACGCCTCGTCGACGATCACCAGGGCGTCCTTCGCCGCGGCGATGACCGCCTCGAGCCGGTCCTCCGACATGAGCGCGCCGGTCGGGTTGTTCGGCGAGGCGATGAAGACGACGTTGGGGCGCGCGAACTCGACCGCGCGCACGAGGGCGGCGACGTCGAGATCCCAGCCCGCGTCGAGCGGGACCTCGACGGCGCGCATCCCCCGCGCGCGCGCGCTCAGCTTGTACATGACGAAGGTGGGGCTGACCGTGACGATGCTCGCCGCGTGCGCGCCCTGGCGCGGGCGGCTGAGCGCGGTGAGCACCATCGAGATCACCTCGTCGGAGCCGACGCCGGCCAGGATCTCGCCGGGCTCGGCGCCGCAGCGGGCCGCGATCGCCTCGCGGAGCTCGACCAGGCGCGCGTCGGGGTAGCGGCCCCAGTCCTCGGGCGCAGCGGCGCGCTCGAGGGCGGCCCGCGCCTCGGCCGACAGGAGCGGCGGGCTCTCGTTCGCGTCGAGGCGCACAGAGAAGTCGCCCGCGACCGGGGTGTAGGCGTGGAGCTCGGCGAGCTCCGGACGGAGCAACGCGGGGAGGAAGTCGGGCGGCTGCATGTGTCGGTCCACGGTTATTGCGGGCGCGGGAATGAGGGGAGGCGGAGGAGAGCGGTATACTACCCGTGCCGGACCGGGAACACCTCGACGTGCGAACCAAGCTTGAGGCCGCACGCCTCTTCCAGACACAGCCCCTCGCCGGGCGCGGGCGCACCCTCCGCTGTCTCCGCGCCGCGGCTGGCTCGGTGCTCCTCGGAGGACCCAAAGAGATGGGGGAGGCTCATGCGCTCGATTTCACCTCCTTCAGGACCAGAGGATCACATGCCCACGATGAGCCGTGCGACCGTGCTCGCGCCGTCGCTGTCGTCCCCCATCGTCCCAGACCTGAACCTGATCTTCTCGCCGGACTTCCTTCTGGAGGAGCGAGACGGGAAGGCGTTCGCCGTGCGGCGCGCCGCCGAGGTGCCCTGGTCGGTCGCGCGCGTCGGCACGGCAGAAGAAGCGCTCCGGGACGTGGCGAAGGAGAGCGCGCGCAGGTTCGGCCCCATCCCTGACGGCGCGCTGCCGGAGAGCGCGCCCGGAGACGCCCTCGGCGCGTACGCGTTCTCGTTCGTGCGCCCGTCGTTCGTATCGCCATTCGCGAGCCAGCTCGGGGCCATCGGCTTCCGCGAGCACGTGCTGCCAGTCTTCGGGCTCTGGAAGGATGTCGACGACGAGACGTGGTCGCGGGCCGCGGCGCAGCTCCGGATACATCGTCACCGCGGTCTGGATGACTTCGTGATCGAGCTCGACGCCAAGGACGATGAGCGGGTCGTGGTCGCGCGATGCCCGCGCCCCGAGACGCTCGGGGCCGCCGTCGCGGAGGTCGTCGCGTCTGTGCGGAGGTCGCGGAGCTGGCTCGGGAGATGGTTCGGCGCGAAGCCCTTCGACCGGAACTGTGCGCTGAGGATCCCCCCGCTCGATCTGTGCGCGATCCGCGCCCATGAGGAGCTCATCGGCAAGCCGCTCGCAGGCGGGGATGACGGTCCCCGGATCGGGGACGCCCGCCACGCAGTCCGCTTCCGCCTGGGCTGGGACGCGCTCCCGCCGATCGGGCCCGGGCCGATCACCCTCGGGCGCGGCGATGCGTACGAGCGCCCCTTCGTCTGCAACGGCCCGTTCCTCGTCGTCGTCCTGGGCGCGCCGCCGCAGGACGAGGTGCGGCTCGCCGCCTGGATCGCGGCACCGGAGGCGCTGGAGGGCGCGACCGCCGACGCATCCTGAGCGGCAGGCCGCCCGTCACTGCCCGAACGTGTACCAGCGCGGTTTGACATCCGTGATCAGGTGCCCGCCGCCGCTGACGCTCAGGTTACCCGGCGCGTTGCCGGTTCCCAGACCAGTGGGCATCCCGCTGACGATCCCCGAGGCGCCCGCGTTGCCCATCTGCCCGGCGGAGGCGACCCCTGGAACGCCCTTCGCCGTCGCACCCGATGTGGTGGCCCCGGTCCGGTCCGCCACCGCCTGGGCGACGCTGCGGCGGAAGAGGCTCGGCTTCGTCGCGCCGTTGCATGTGACGATCTCCACGCGTGCGCCGGGCATGCTCCCGTTGAACCCGGCGGCGTTCAGCTTGTCCGCGAGCTGGGTTCCCGTGATCAACGGCCCCGCCCACTCGACCTTGCCAGGCACGCCGTGGGTATCGATCACGACATCGGTCTCCCCCGTGAGGCTGCCAGGCACGACCTGGTTCGGCTTGAGGATCGTCGCCCCCGGGTACTTCGCCGCGTACTGCGAGTAGTAATCGTTGTGGAGGTTGGGATCGTTCGAGGCCGTGATGATCGTGAGCAGCCCGAGCGGATCGATGAAGAGCGTCGGGTTCGGGACGAAGCCAATCTCCTGCAGCGAGCCCGACACGCCGATGGGATCCGGCGTGATGAACACGCGCAGGTCGGGCGCGTAGTAGCGGTACCGGTTGTAGTGGAGCCCGGTGAGCTCGTCGGCGCGCTGCCCGGCGAAGCGGAGCGCGCCCGGCTCGCCGCGCCTGTGCGCGACCTCGCCCCAGGTGGTCAGATCGATCTCGGTGACCTGGCCGGCCGCGTCGAGGTAGAGCCACGGCGTCCCTGCGGCGTCGGTCGCCACGAGACGGAAGCTCGATCCGCCCTGCGACTCGAGCAGCGGCATGTGACCCGGCGTGTCGAAGACACGGCGCGTGATCTGCCCGCTCGCCGTGCGCTCCTCGACGATGCTGTCGCCGTCCCAGCCGAACCAGGTGCTCCCCTGGCCGACGATCTCGGCCACGCGGCGGCCGAGCGCGTCGTAGATGTACTGAACCTTCAGCCCGTCGCCGCGCACGGCCTCGGTCAGCCGATCGTTGTCGTCGAACGTGTACCGCCACGTGCGCTGCGGATCGGGCGCGTCCCGGCCCGCCAGCCGGCCGAGCCGGTCCCAGTACAGGGTCTGATCGCCCAGCGCGAGCGGCCGCCCGCCGGCGCCGACCGACCCTTCGCCCCGCGGCATCGCCGTGCCGTGCGGCGAGAAGGAGAACGACTCCGTCACGCCGAGCCCGCGCGCCTCCACGGGCCGCGCGTGCGCGTCGAGCTCGTAGCGGCGCTCGCCGCGCTCGGTGTCGATCACGGCGGCCAGCGCCCCGGTCGGGTGCCAGCGGTACGCGCGGGCCCGGACGATCTCCCCCGGCGCGCCCTCCACCCGGACCTCCTCGGGAAACCCCTCGGCGTTGCGCCGGGTCAAGATGGCCCCGATCCCTCCATCGCGCCGGCGGGCGCGCTCGCCGTCCTGCGCGTCGCGCTCGAAGACGAAGCGCTCGGCGGCGTCCGGCTGGCCCACGCCCATCGCTGTGACCCGCCCGTGGGCGTCGTGCTCCAGCGTCACGCGCCAGCCGGACGAGTACCTGCGCCCCACGAGCTTGCCGCCCTCGTCATAGTCGTAGCTCGTGACGAACTTGAAGCCGCCGCAGGTCTGGGTGTCGCGAAGGATCGCGCCGCGATCGTCGTACGCGAGCTCGGTCGTGCAGGCACCGTTCGTCGCGCCCACGACGCGCCCGAGGGCATCGTACTCGAAGCGCTCGACGAGCCCGGAGGAGTGCTCCCGCGCGACGACGTGGCCCGCGCCGTCGCGCGCGAGCCGAACGATCGACTCGTCGGGCCGGAGGATCGACGCGAGCCGGTCCGCGCCGTCGTACTCGTAGCGGTACTGGAGACCCGTGAACGTCGTCTCGCGGGCGAGGTTGCCGGACGCGTCGTAGACGAACGTGCGCCGCTCGCCCGCGGCGTTCTGCATCCAGCGCAGCCGGAGGAGCGCGTCGTAGCCCATGAGCCAGCGCGAGCCGTCCGGCAGCACCTGCTCGACGAGCGCGCTGGCCACGTAGCGGTAATGCGCGCGACCGCCGCCGGGGTACGACGTCGCCGTGCACAGCCTGAGCCCGTCGAAGGCGTGCTCGGTGCGCTGCCCGCTCGGCCCGACGACGCCGACGACGTTCCCCGACGAGTCGTACTCGAGCGTGGTCGCCGCGCTGCCGGGCGACTCGATGCGCACCGGCATGCCCAGCAGATCGTACACGTAGGTCCAGACGCGCTCTCCCTGGGCGTAGCGGATCAGGTTGCCGTGCGCGTCGTACTCGAGCGTGTCCGTGAGGCCGCTCGGGTACGTGATCTTCGTGTTCTTGCCGCGCCCGTTGTATTCGGCGGTCGTCTTGCCGCGCGCGTCCTCGAGCTCGACGACCCGCCCATGACTGCGCCGCGCGGTGGATCGGGTCCCGTCGGGGGCGAGGGTGGTGACCCCCTGTCGCTCCGCGTCGATCTGGTAGCGGACCGTGCCGCTGCCGTCGCTGAGGGACGAAAGCCGGCCGGAGGCGTCGTAATGGCGCCGCTGCGTGACGCCGGCGCCGTCGGTGACGGCGATGAGCCGTCCGACCGCGTCGTACCTGAAGAGCATCGCGTATCCGCGCGGGTCGACGTAGCGCTCGACGAGCCCCAGCGCGTTGCCCTCGTAACGGTGCACGTGGCCGAGCGCGTCCGTCACGGCGGCCTGGTGAGGCCCGGGCCCGTACGCGATGCGCGTGTGGAAGATGCCGCGCGCGCCGCCGCCGGCACGCCCGTCGGGATCGCCGAGCGCGGCGAGGATGTCCGCGCCCGGGATCTCGCCCCAGGTCTCGACGCAGCGCCGCTCGGCGCCCACGTCCTGGTACACGAAATGGAAGACGACCCCGTCGGGGCGCGCCTCCGAGAGCAGGTAATGCTCCTCGTCGTAGCCGAACCGGGTCTCCGCGCCGCCCGCATCGATGACCCGGACGAGATCGCCCCGCCCGTCGAGCTCGTAGGTCACGAGGCGCCGCCGGTGCTCCTCGCCCCCGGCGTCCGTGACGGAGACGGTCCAGATCCGCAGGTTCCCCTCACGGGAGAGCGCCGCGCGGCGGCCGACCGAGTCCGTGATGGCCACGATCTCGTCCTGGTCCCAGTCGATGTAGGCCGCGTTGCCGAAGCGATCGCGCAGCTCGACGAGCGCGTACGTCCTCGGATCCGCGGTGGGCCGGAGGACCCGCACGAGGTCGTCGTCCAGATCGACGACGACCGCGTCGCCGTCGCGGAGCACCTTCCGGCCGTGGGGGAGCAGCAGCGCCTCGCCGGTCCCGGGCAGCGGCATCTCGGTGCGACGCTGCTGATCGTCGATGAGCACGAGGCGATCGCCGCTGCGCTCGGCGCGCCAGGCGAGGCTGTGTGACCAGCCCCAGCCGAGGCCACAGCGGTGGCGCACGGCCGAGGTGCTGTAGGTGCGGACCCACTGCACCCAGAGGAACCCGGGGAGCGTGAAGTCCACGGCCGGGATCGTGAACAGCGTCCCGGTCACGACGTCGATCGGGTGGCCCGCGGTCGCCTGGCCCTCGGCGCCCGGCGGCGCCGGCGGGCTCGGCGGCCCTGCGCCCTGGCTGCTCCCGCCGCCGCCGCCGCCGCTGTTGCTCCCGCCCTGCGGGCCGCCGCCGCCCGGGCCCCCGGCGCCGCCGTCCGCGCCGCCGCCGCCGCCGCCGCCGCCCTTCGCGTTGCTCGCGCTCGCGCCTGCGCCGACGGTGATGCTCTTGTTCATCTGACCCATGCTGCCGGTGATGCCGGCCATGCCGAGCTCGATGAGGACGTTCGGCGCGCCGAGCCACGGGAAGCAAGGCCCGGCCGTGTTGAGGCTGACCACCTCCTTGAGCGTGCCGGGCTCGTTGCCGTGGCACGCCTTCATGCAGCCGCCGACCGTAAGGATCTTGGCGCCCTCGATCTTCGTGCGCATGCACGGGTCGATGATCCCCTCGGCGACGGTGCCCATGGTGGGGTAGGGGATGGGCAATGGGCTGGGCGCGGCCGGGGTCAGGCACACGCTCACCGCCATTCCGGTCATCTGGTGTCCGGACTTCTCTGTGATGGTATCCAGGTGGAGGGCGGTGACCTTGCCCATGGTGGCAAGATGCTCTCACCGACCCGGAGGCAGCTGCAACCGCGAGCACGACTCCAGTGACCCGGGAAAGCTGCATGGCCCGGAGCGCGGGTCAGGAGGTGGTGTCGGCGTGCGGGAGGAGGATGATCAGACCGGATCGACGGGCTCGTTCTTCTTCCTGGCGCTGGCGGCGCGGGCCCGCTCGGCGCGGCGCTCCTCTTCGGCCGCGTCCTCGTAGGGCGACAGGAGGCGGTCGCGGAGGAGCGCGTGCGTCTCGTCCCTCTCGTCGTCGTACTCGGCGTGGACCTGGACCATGAGCGTGCCGTAGGCCTCGTGCCACGCCTCCACCGCCTTGATGGCCGGATCCGCGCTCTTCGCCTCGGTCACGCCGAGCTTCTGGCCGTAGAGCGCGGTCCAGCGCCGAAGGCGATCGACCTCGGCCGCAAGCCCGAGGCGCTCCACCGCCGCCTTCACCTCCTTGCCGTCGAGCGCCTTGACCATCGCGCTCATGCGCACCCATTGCTGGGAGTACACGAGCTTCACGAAGCCCGTGCCCGATGACAGCACCTCCGAGCGCACCAGCGCGGCGTCGGCCCGGCGCGCCGTCTCTTCCTTGCTCAGCGGCAGGATGTCGTCGTGATCGAACGCGCGCTCGATGCCGTCGAGCTGGGCGCCGAAGGCGGAGATGCACCGGTCGGCGCCGCGATCGATCTCCGTCATGGTCGCGTCGGTGCTCCCGAGCGCCTCGACAGCCTCGGTGCGCGCGATGACGGCCTGGACCGCCGCGTCGACCTTGGGGGCGAGCTTGATCTTCTTCGATTTCAGCGCCTCTCGGTGAGAGGCGAGCCTTGTACCTGCGACGATGCACCCGCTCGGCGTGAGCCGGCGGGCGAGAAACGCGGCTTTTCCCATGATGGCGGGGGTATCACGGTCGTGCGGGTGCGAGAGATGCGGGGCAGCAATCCGGCCGTGCGGGGCAGGATCGCGTCCATGGGCTCGGCGACGCGGCGGCGGCTCCCCTGGTCGCGTCGGCGACGCGGCGGTGGCTCCCCTGGTCGCGTCGGCGACGCGGCGGTGGCTCCCCTGGTCGCGTCGGCGACGCGGCGGTGGCTCCCCTGGTCGCGTCGGCGACGCGGCGGTGGCCGTCCTCGCGTCAGTAGCGGTGCGAGCCCGAAGGCCGCGTCATCCCCTGGACGGCAGCCTCGCGCGAGAGACATTCGCGCGAGCACGCTCGACGACCTGCGGTAGCTGCGTGAGGACCCGCCGATCGAACTTCGCGATGTTCTCGCTGGTGTCCCGCTCGGCCCACGGCCGATCCCCGTCGATGTGAAAGACCACGAACGTGTCGGGCATCGACAGCTTGCGCGCGATGTACCTGAGGAGCCGGATGCGCCGGTCGTGCTCGCGCGGGTTCTTCCCGTCCGTCTTCCAGACGTTGCCGCGCATCGCCTCCTCTTCACTCGGCTCGCTCGGAAGAAAGGCGACGCGATGGCGCCCGTAGCCGGGGGACGACGAGGTCGAGCCCGGCCAGCCCGCACGCCCTCAGCGCGCGACCAGGCGCATCGCAGGGCGGCTGTGCTGGCTGTGCTCGGCCTCGAGCTCCTCGAGCTCGAACGCCCTGTCCATGTCCATGTCGAGCTCCTCGAGCTCGCGCTGCGTGCTCTCGCCGTTGTCGAGGTCGTCGAGCTCGCGCATGAACCGGTCGATCTCCGAGCAGGTGGACGGCGAGTCCACCGGCGTCATCGACTGCTCGTGCATGAGCTGGATGAGCTCCAGGATCGCGGCGAGCTTCTGCGAGACGACCTCCAGCCCCTCGCGGGTCTGGCTCCAGCACTCGGCCCGCCGGTACGCGATCGAGAGCCGCCGCTCCGACAGGCCGCGCGTGCGCCCCGCGGACGTGCTCCGGACCGCCTCGAGCGAACGGATCGTCTCCATGAGCTCGCCGTGGTTGGTCATCGCGAGCGACTCCTGGCCGGCCTTGTGCGCGATCGCGAGGCGGATGTAGCTCATGATGAGGCGGCTCAGGCCGAAGCCGTCGTCGAGCAGGAGCGGGACGGCGCCGCCGCGCCGCCGGATGTTCTCGCGGGTGCGATCGATCAGCCGGTCGAGCCGCGCGAGCTCCTGCTGGTGACGGATGTCCATCTGCCGGATCAACGACTCGCGCGCCCTCGACCAGGCCGCCCGCTCGGCCTCGTCGAGCTGCGCGTCGATGCTGCGGCGGAAGTAGCCGCGCCAGGGGATGAGGCACAGGATGAGGAGCTCGGCCCCGAGGCCGATCAGCAGGAGCAGCGGGCTCCAGCCGATGAAGCTCAGGAGGAGCGCGCTTCCCACGACGAGGAGGTTGTACGGGTGGACCAGGACCCGGCCCAGGTACGTGCGCGCGGTGCGCCGCCGTAGCGGTGCGACCTGGACGCCGAACGCCGCCAGCGTCGCCCTCGACTCGGCCATGCTCGCGCCAAGCACATCCTCCAATCGGCAAAGCTCTCGATCGCACGTCGTCATGGACTCCCCCTTCTCACCTGGTCCGCTGGTCCTCGTGCCACCTCGCCCCGTTCACCACCCCCCGCGGCCGGAACCGCCGGCCGGCCGATCGGCGCGCAGGCGCGCGCGCCTCCGCGCCGGTCCGCCGGCGCGCTGTGAACGCAGGTCACGCTCGCGGAGCTCGCGCCGGCGGCGGCCAGCCCGCGGAGCCCGCCTCGGAGGACGCGGAGCCCGCCGCGCTCATCGGCCGCCCCGGCGGTATCACCACGAAAAGTGAAGCTTTTCTGGCGGCGCTGCGGCCTCGCGAGCTCCACGAAGTTCATGCTTTTCCCGCTCTTCGCATCTCGAAAGCCCCGTGGAGGCCCGCGGTGCGTCGCCGAAGCGCAGCGCCGCGGTGGATCCCGGAGCGAGCAGAGCGGGGTCCGTGCCAAGCGCCGCGGCACCGCGCGGCGCACGGTCGGCGAGGGGGCGCGTTCAGGCGCGCGGCGCGCTCAGACGTGGGGTGCGCGGGGCAGACGGGCTGCGTCCAGCACGTGGACGCCGGGCGCGCCGAGCGATATCGGCACACGCTCGAGGCCGGACGCGCGCGCCGCCTCGAGGAATGCCGCCGAGGGCGGCGCGGCGCCGACGAAGATCGAGACGTCGCCGCCGCCAGCGCCGCTCGGCGCGAGCGATGCGCCCTCGGCGGTCGCGGCGGGGCGGAGGCGCCTGAGCGCGGGGGTGACGATCGGCGCGCCGGCGCGGTCGCCGAGCTCGGCGAGCGCGTCGACCTGGCGATCCAGCGCGGCCACGAGCGCGCGGACGTCCGCGGCCGCTACAGCGGCGCTCGCTCCCGCGGCGGCCGCGCCGAGCAGCGCGCGGTGCGCCTCCGGCGCGCTGGCGGCGAGCGCGCGCACGCGCTCGAGCATGTCGCTCGTGCGCGCCGAGGCGTCGCTGGCGAAGACCTCGACAGCGAGCCTGCCCGGCAGCGCGTGCGGCGTCACAGCGAGCTCGCCGCCCGGCCCGAGCTGGCAGCAGAGGACGCCGCCGTAGACGCTGGCCGCCACGTCGACGCCGCTGCCCCCGCCCTGCGCCCGCCGGTGCGCCGCGAGCGCGTCGAGGAACAGCGCGCGGGTGTCCCACGCGGGCATCGGATCACCCACCGCGCCCGCCGCGGCAGCGGCGGTGGCCATCGTCGTCGCGCGCGCGGCCGCGCGCGACGCGAGGGTCGCGACGAGGATGGCCGCGCTCGAGCCGAGGCCGAGCTTGCGGCTCGCCTCGAGCGGCGGCGCGGCTGGCGCGGACGGCCCGGCCGCCGGAGCAGCCGGCGCCGCCGACGCCGACGACCGAAGCGCGGCGGCGTCGAACCACACCGCCTGATCGAGCGCGCCCGCGTCGATCGCCGCCTGGACCTCCTCCGTGACGAGGTCGGCCGGGCGCGCCGGGTCGGCGATGACGTACCGATCGACAGCGGCCACGAGCGCGGGCGCGCCCTCGAGCACGGCGTACGCGCCCGAGAGGACCAGCTTGCCAGGCGCCCGGACGATCACGAGCGCGCGCTCCCGGGACCGGACGAGGGCGCGAGGTGCGCGCCGCCGCCAGGCGAGGCCGAGATGGTGCGGAGGACGCCGGGGACGGCGAGCAGCGCCTCCTCCACGGCGCCGCGCGCCTCGGGCGTCGTGAAGACCTTCACGTGCGGGCCGGCGTCGATGGTGAAGAACGCCGGCGTGCCCTGGCCGCGGAGCCGCCGGACCGCGGCGATCACCTCGACGGTGGCGCCGGTCCAGTAGAGCAGGCCCGGCGAGGCGGCGATGCTCGAGGCGTGCATGCGCAGGGCGCTCGCCTCGGCCGCCACGCCGAGGGCCGCGAAGTCGCGGGCGAGGACCGCCGCGCGGACCGCCTCGAAGAGCGGCGGCGCGGCGTCGACCCAGGCGGGGAAATACGGGCTCGTCGTCGCCGTGTGCCGCATGCCGTCGCTGGAGCCCACGTCCTTCGGCCCCTCGCGCGTCACCGCGATCACGACCGCGAGCGGCCAGTGGCCCTCCGGCGCGAGCGGCGTCGCCGCGAGCGCCTCGTCGCCGGGGCGCCCGGCGCGGAGCTCGACGAAGCCGCCGAACGCGGAGCGCGCGGCGGAGACGGAGGTCTTCCTCGCGAGATCGCTCACCAGCGCGGGCGCGGTGGGCAGGCCCGCGGCGGCGCTCGCCGCGAGCGCGAGCGCCGCGAACGCCGACGCGCTCGACGCGAGCCCCGCCGCGGTGGGAAAGTCGTTGCGGCTGACGACGCGGGCGCGCTCGCGCCGGCCCGAGGCGGCGCGGACCCTGTCGAGGAGCCCGGCGACCCGGCGCGTCGCCTCCGCGTCGGGCGGCAGCGCCGCGCCGCCGAGGTGGAGCTCGTCGCGCTCGAGCGACGCGTCGAACGCGACCTCCGTCGTCGTGGCCATGCCGGCGAGCGTCACCGACAGGCTCGGGACCGCGGGGAGGTTGTGCCCGTCGGCGCGCTTGCCCCAGTACTTCGCGAGGGCGATGTTCGGATGGGCGATCGCGGTCGCCCGGCTCACGGCGCTCATGCTTGCTCCTCGGGCTCCGTCCTCGTCACGCCCGCCTTCACCCTGGTCACGAAGCCGCTGTACCCCGCGTCGCGCCAGGCGGCGAGCACGCGGTCTGCGACCTCGGGCGCCGCGCCGCCCGGCGGGGGGGGCGGGAGCAGCGCGATGACCGAGCCGCCGCCGCCGGCGCCGGTGAGCTTGGCGCCGAGCGCGCCGGCCTCGCGCGCGAGCTTGCAGAGCGCCTCGATCGCTTCGGTCGAGACGAACATCCCGGCGAGGAGCATCTGGTTCAGGTCCATGAGCCGGCCGAGCCCGATCGCGTCCCCCGCCTCGATCGCGAGGGCGGCGTTCTCGACGAGCGCGGAGATGCCGGAGATGGAGCTCTCGGCCAGCGTGGGCTTGCGCTCGAAGAGCCGCGCCACGAGGTCGACCATGCTGCGCGTGGACGACGGCACCCCCGTCGACCCGATGCACAGCCAGAGATCGTCGCGCGGGGCGAGGGAGGTCGCCCCGTGCGCTCTGGTGAACCGGAAGCACCCGCCGCGCGCGGCCGCCGTCGTGTCGATGCCCGACGGGTTGCCGTGGAACACCCGCTCCCAGGCGGCCGCCGCGGTGAACGCGGCCTCCGCGGGCGATCCGAGCGGCCCGCGCGCGAGCGCGGCGACCGCCCGGGCGATCGCGACCCCGAGCGCCGCCGAGCTCCCGAGGCCTCCGCCGGGGGGCAGATCGCTCTCCGCCGCGACGCGCACCGGTCCGGCGTCGGGGAGCGCCTCGAGCAGGGCCGTGAACGCCTGCGCGACGTCGCTGCCAGCCTCACCCTCGGCCGGCGGCGCGCCGTGCTCGCGGCCGCCCAGCCATAGCGCGCTCGCGCCGGAGGAGCGCGCCGCGCGCGCCCGGGCGCCGCGCTCGATGCCCGCGGCGAGCGCCGGCGCGCCGTACACGACGACGTGCTCGCCGAGCAGGATCACCTTGCCGGAGGCCTCGCCGAGCGCCTCTGTCATGCGCCCGTCCACCGGAGCGCGCTCGCCGCTCCGCAAAGGATCTGGCGGGCGGACGCGCTCACCGGCAGCGAGCGGCCGAGGACCTGGGCCTCGCCGCACAGGGCGGAGAGCCGCTCCTCGACCGCGCGCCGCGCGCCGCACGCCTCGAGCGCCTGGGTCGCGGCCGCCACCGCCTCATCGCTCGCGTCCCTGCGGCCGAGCGCGCGCTCGACGGCGTCCCGCCCCGCGGCGTCGAGGCGCCCCTCGGCCGCCGCGAGCACCGCGGTGCGCTTGCCCGCGCGCAGGTCGTTGCCCACCGGCTTGCCGGTCGCGGCGGCGCTCCCGAAGGTGCCGAGCAGGTCGTCGCGCAGCTGGAAGGCGACGCCCACCGGCGCCGCGAACCGCTCGAGCGCCGCCACCGTCTCGGCGGGCGCGCCGGCCAGCGTGGCGCCGAGCGCGAGCGGGCCGCGCACCGTGTAGCTGCCGGTCTTGAGCGCGTGCATCTGCTCGACGTCCTCGGCCCGTCCGACAACGTCGAGGTGCTGCCCGATCACGACGTCCTCGTGCATCTTGCAGAACAGCCGCACGGCCGCGAGCGTCGTCGCCGGGGGCGCCTCGGCGCCCGCGAGCGTGCTCAGCGCGAAGCCCCAGGTGAGATCGCCCGCCAGGATCGCCGACGAGGCGCCGAGGTGCGGATCGCCCAGCACCTCGGTCAGCCCGACGTGCACGGTGCGATCTCCGCGCCGGACCGTGTCGCCGTCGATCCAGTCATCCTGGATGAGCAGGTACGTCTGGAGCAGCTCGAGCGCGACGCCTGCGTCGATCGCGGGCCCGAGCGGCGCGTCCGGCGCGACGCCCTGGTAGGCGGCGACCAGCAGCCCCGCGCGGAACCGCTTGCCGCCGCGCAGGGTGAGGCTCCTTGCCTCCATGGCCATCGCCGCTACCTCGCGGCCGTAGCGCTCCACGTCACCCACCTTGTCGCGCCAGCGCCGCTCGAGCGAGGCCTCGATGTGGGGGCGGATCGAGGAGAGGAAGTCGAGGAACAGCCGCGCGCCGGGGTCCGCCGTCCCTTCGAGCGTCTGATCGCCGGCCGGAGGAGTGCTCTCGCCGTCCTTCGTGTGTGCTGTCATGGAGTGCACGGCAGCCTACGAGCGCGCTGCGAGCCGGTCAATCTGCGCCGCCCGCGCGCGCCGCGCGCTCGCCGGCAGCGCGGCGCGGCCTGGCCAGGACCCTCGCCGCAGGCCTGCGCGACGCCGCGGCGCCGAGCGCCGCCGAGCCGTGCTCGCGCGCCGCCGACTCCATGCCAGGAGACCGACTCGGTCCGATCCGCGGGACGGGCCGCGCGCGGGCCAGCGCTCCGCGGCTGGGCGCAGGAGCGCGAGACAGGGAGTCCGCAGGGAGGAAGGGAGTCGGGACGAACACAGCTACACGAGCGATCTACGAATGATTCCCCGCCTCTCCGCTTCGCTGTGAAATTCCGGCTGTTCACGCGGTTTCATCCTGATCGGCGATCTGCCGCGGCCGAGGTGGCTTGGGTCCTGCAATGCGTGGGCGCGCGCCGGGGGCCGGGAGCGCCGCGCTCAGGCTTCCTGCGAGATCGCTCCTCCGGAGTTGCGCGCGGAGCCACGCCGCAACCGAAGGAAAGGGGGGACTTTCATGAAGAGACCACCGGAAGGGATGTTACGTATCTTTCTCCTCATGACCGCCGGCGTCGCCGCGTGCAGCGG
Source organism: Sorangium sp. So ce1128 (assembly GCA_051717205.1). Lineage (GTDB taxonomy): Bacteria > Myxococcota_A > Polyangia > Polyangiales > Polyangiaceae > Sorangium. The sequence goes on along the minus strand of CP181432.1, from coordinate 8,159,485 downwards.
CCACGACGCCCGCGAGGATCTCCCCGAGATCGCTGGTCGCGGTGCGTCCGGCACGGCGCCTGGCTCAGCGCCCTCTTCGAGGGGGGCGATCTTCCTGCCCGCCTACCGCGTGATCGGCCCGAGCGCCGATATGGAGCGCGCGGCCGCGCTCGCCGGCGCGCTCGGGCTCTCGGCGGAGGGGTTCAGGGGCGGCGCCTTCCTCGCGGCCGACGGCGCGATTCGCTACCTCGATCGCGCTCGCTTCCAGCGCTTGCCCACGAGGAAGGCCGACCCGCCGGCGCCCGGATTCCGCGACGAGCGCGGCTTCGCCACCGCGAGCGGCGACGACGCCCTGGATTTCGAGGCGCTCAAGGCGCTCCGCGTCCTCCCCGAGCCCGACGCGGCGGCGCGCGCCCGGGCCGCGCTGGACCTCGCGCGCCTCCCGGTCGGCCGCGACGTCGCCGTGGGGCACTCGCTCTTCGAGTCGATCGACGCCGCGGGGCGGTACGTGGCGCGGGCCGAGCTCGACACGCAGGTGAGCTTCCGCGACGCGCTGGAGGGGCTCCGGCTGATCGGCCCCGCGGCCAAGGTGCGGGTGACGTTCGACGCCGAGGGCGCCGTGACCCACCTGATCTACGCGCGGCGCGAGCTCGAGCGCGGCGAGGACGTCGCGATCGTCCCGCCCTCCGAGGCCGCCGCGCTGTGCGCCGGCGCGCTGGGCAGCGGCGCGGCGCTCGCGGCCGAGCCGGAGCTCGTCTATTACGCGCCGCCGCTCTCCCGCGAGGTGCAGCGGATCCTGCCTCATTATGTGTGCCGCGGGAGGCGCGTCGTCGGCGATCAGGTGGTGGACGTCCGCAAGGCGATCGTGCCGGCCGTCGTGGACGCGCCGAGGGCCGAGATCTCCCTGCGCGTCGACGGCGCGGGCGTCTCGGCGGAGGCGCGCGTCACCGGGGGGGCTGCGCCAGCCACGTACAGGTGGGTATCGTCGGCGCGCTCGCTCGAGCCCGCGGGCGCCGGCGGCTCGATGGTGCGGCTCTCGCCGGGCGTCTCGGGTCTTCGCGGGCAGACGGAGACGCTCTCGCTCTATGTCACGGACGCCGACGGCCTTGTCGCGACGGCGGCGCGGCGCGTCCCGCTGGCTCGCGCGGCGCCTGCGGGCGAGGCGTCAATCCCACCGAGCGCGCAGCCTGGGAGCGAGGGCCGCCCCGCGGTAGGCGCCGAGTGGGTCGGCCTGTGCGGCGGCCTGGACCACTCGGCCGCGAACGTCGACGGGCTGTTGAAGAGCTTCAAGGCAGGGGGCGTCGAGCAGCGGTTCAACTGGGGCGACCAGCGCGCGTGGGAGATCGATTTCAAGGATCCGATGCTGGGCGGCCAGGACGCGTCGTTCGCGGACTCGGTCGATCTCACGTTCTATACGGGGCATGCGAACGGCGTCGGGTTCATGTTCTGCAGCACCATGAGCGATCGGTTCCTCCACTTCCGCGACGCCCACTGGGGCAACTCCAACCTGGAGTGGATGGTGGTGGCGGCCTGCGGCCCGCTCCAGGACGACGCGGGCGCGTGGCGCTTCCGGTGGTCGAGCGCGTTCGACGGCCTGCACCTCCTGCTCGGCTATGCGACCGAGTCGTTCGACGACACGACCGAGGGATCCATGTTCGCGAGCTACCTGCTCGACGACGCGAGCCCGACGTCGGTACGGCAGGCGTGGTCGACAACGGCGATCGAGGTCCAGCCGGACGACGAGGTGATCTACGCCGTGATGGGGGCGTACGGCCAGGGATGGACGCTCCCCAACCACGACGACCATTTCTGGGGCAAGGGCCCAGTCGGCCCGGACCTGTGGGGCGCCCAGCGGATCGGGTTCTGGCGGATCTCCGGGCCTACGTAGCGCGGCGCTCTGCGGCGTTGCAAAGGGATGGCGAGAAAGAGAAACCGCCAAGAGCGCCAAGAGCGCCAAGGCGCCAAGAGAGAAAGAGACAGATAGTTAACTGTCTTTACTCGCTCTTGCTCTTGGCGCTCTTGGCGCCTTGGCGGTCCATCTCCGTCTCGTCTCCCCACCGCCCAGCCCGCGTATACCGACCTGTTCCTGCGCCTGGATGAGCGCCATCCGGCTCAGTAGCCGAGCCACCTGGGATCGAGCTCGATCGAATACTGGTCGACGAACCTGAACACGACGCCGCCCGCGTCCGCGTTCGCGCTGATCTTGTAGACGGACTCGTTCGCCTGAGGTCGATGATCGGCCGGGCTGAACGAGATGGGCCCCGCCGTCATCCCGTCGAGCACCACGTTCTGGAACGTCTCGAGGGCCGCCTTGAGATCCTCGCCGTTCGGGCTCGCGTGGCCGGCGTCGATGGCGCGCTCGACGGCCTCGCGCCACATGAGCGCCGTCGCGTGACCCTGGACGTAGAACTGGTCCTGATACCGATCGAGCGGGTGGCCGTCCTTCTCCCGGTACGCCCGGTGGATCCGCAGCATCTCCGCCATGCCGCTCGAATGCTGGGTGTCGCCGTACACGGGCACAGGGAACAGGCCATAGAAGATCCCGGCGCAGTCGGCCCCGCAGAGCGCCAGGGTCCCCTCGCCGATCCCCCAGTTGTTCGCCATCACGCGCAGCTGCCAGCGATCCTTCTCCGGGAACGCCTGGTGAATGAGCTTCTGCGCGGCGGCGGCGCCCTTCCCGACGAACGACGATGAGACGAGGGTGTTGCCGGCCCAGAACCAGTTCGTGGGGACATAGGACGGGTCCGCCTTCTTCTTCTCGATCTCCCTCTTCACGTAGCCGATCACCGTGTCGACGATGACCCGCTCGTCCTCGATGGACGACGTCTGGGAGACGATGAGATCCTCGCCGAGCCGCATGCCGGGCAGCTGCTCCACGTACGATTTGCCCGCCGCGAGCGGATCGACGCAGTAAAGGCACCGGTCGATCGTGTCGTGCACCATCGCGATGCGCCCCGGCGCGATCTTCCAGGCAGCCTTGATCCCGATGCGGATCGCGGTCGAGTAGTCCGTCGCCGGGAAGAAGATGTAAGGGTAGCCAGGGCTCGTCTTGTGCTCGGTCGCGGCGACGCTCTGGCCGAGGGCGTTGAACTCGTCGTAGTGGACGTCCGCAGAGAGCGGCACCGGCGTGGCAAGCGAGCCGGCATACGAGCCGGGGATGATGAGCTTCTTCTCCTGCGTGAGCTTCGGCGCCACCCGCGTCGTCGGCCCGGTGCCGAAGATGAACAGCGTCGAGACCTCGCCCCACGCGGGCCCCCGCCGCCACGCCTCGATGATCTCTTCCGTCCTGGCCGGGTCATACTGCGCGTCCTTCACCTCGACGTCGATGGGACAGCCCCGGATCCCTCCGTGGCTGTCGTTGAGGTGACGCAGGTAATCGTAAATTCCGTAGCTGTAGGGCGGCGCTATATCGGTGGTCGCCCCCGTGTCGTCCGTCGTGACCCGCACGCGGAGCACCCCTGTGCAGCGAGCTCCCACCGCCGCGGCAGACCCGGTGAGCGCGGCCGCCGCGGAGCCGGCCGCGGGCGCCTTCCCGTCCGGGCGGCGCGCCGAGATCGCCACCGCCGCGACCAGGGCGGCCACGCCGATGCCCCCGATAAGATAGCTGCGCTGCTGGGGCGTGCCCGCCGCGCGCAGGGGCGGCTTCAGGTCCGTCGACTCGGACGCCGTGCGCCTGGGGCCCGGGGTCCTCTGCCCGAGGTCCTCGTCGACGGTGCTCACTGTCTGCACGCGCCGGACGTCGACGCCCTCGATCTGGCTCACGCGAGAGAGGCGGGCCTCCGGGAGCGCGCCCGGAGCGGCCGGGCCCTGATCGATGTACGCCCTGACCTGCCGCTGCATGCTGGCGCGGCGCTCCGCGAACACGCTCCGCATCCTGGCGCCCACCTCGTCCGCACGGACGTCCTCGTTCGCCTCGCGCAGGTAGTCCTCGAGCGCCGCCCGCATCTCCTGCGCGGTCGCGAAGCGCTTCGCCGGGTCGCGCTCGAGCGCCCTGGCCACGATGGCGTCGAGGGCTGGCGGGATGTCCGGGTGCACGAACGAGGGCCGCTGGATCTCGTCCACGGCCGCCAGCTTCCAGAGCGCGCTCACGGCGTCCCCCCCGAAGAGCCGCTCGCGCGTGAGGAGCTCCCAGAGCACGATCCCCGCCACGAAGATGTCGGCGCGCCGATCGATCGACGCGCTGTCGACGGCCTGCTCGGGCGCCATGTAGGACGTCTTGCCCTTGAGCTTCCCTGTCTCGGTGAGGTTCGTGTTGATGGACGCCTTCGCGATGCCGAAGTCGAGGAGCTTCACCGCGCCGTCGTAGGTGACGAAGATGTTGTGAGGAGAGACGTCGCGGTGGACGATGCCGAGCGGCGAACCGTCGTAATCGCAGAGCTCATGTGCGTAGTGGAGGCCGCTCAGCATGTCGGCCACGATCCTGATCCAGAAGCCGCGCGTGAAGCCCTCTGCGCCCGCATCTCCCTGGGCCACCGCCCGCATGATCCCGTTGAGCGGCTGACCCTCCAGATACTCCATCACGGTGAAATAGCCGGCCTCGTCCACGCCTACCTCGTAGGTCTGGACGATGTTGGGATGGTTGAGGCGGGCCGACAGCTTCGCCTCGTCCAGGAACATGGTGACGACCTTCTCGCCCTCTGCGGCGATGTCGCGGTGGTGCTTGACAACGACGAGCTTGTTGAACGACCCGGGGCCCCGCGCGATCGCCAGGAACACGTCGCCCATCCCGCCCCGGCCGAGCTTGGCGATCAGGCGGTATTTGCCCATGATCGCCGTCTGGGTCGGCTCCGCGTCCGAGATGTCTTGCCCCGTGCCCACCATGTCCCCGGCCGCCCTCAGAGGCGCGCGCCGCTCCGAGTGGATTGGCTATAAGAACAAAGGCGTCTATCGCTGTCAACGCCCGCGACCCCCGCGACGCGCCCGACGGCCTCGTGCGGGGGCGCGGGGCGCGTCGGTCGCGTTGGGCGCGTTGGTCGCGCTGGTCGCGTTGGTCGCGTTGGGCGCGCTGGTCGCGTTGGTCGCGTTGGGCGCGCTGGTCGCGTTGGTCGCGTTGGGCGCGTCGTCAGGGCGCGCTGCGCCCGGTGCGTACGCTCGCGGTCGCATGGTCCAGGGCGTGGCATCGATGGGTTCATGTGGTGATGCGACCGAGTTGGCATCACGGATATTGAGCCGTTTCGAAAGTTTGTCGCGGGACGGTTATTTTGTGACGACACGGCCGATGTGCAGAGCCATGGTGGGCCGTTGACGTGGTTCCAACCGAGAGCGCCTGCGATCCTTTGCCACCAGCACGAACATGCGCGACGAGCCGGCGGGGCGGAATTTTCTTTTGGTGACGCATCGTGGTCCAGGTCGGAGCGCTACCCTCTGTCTACGCAGCTCAGGGTGACGCTGTTCCCCCGGAGCAGGGGCATCGCGCCCTCCAGGTGTTCCCGCGCCGCTGCGCGCGGCGCGGCCGCGGTCGGCGGGGGGATCTCGGGGCGAAGGGAGCAGTCCGCGTCAGCTCCCGGGTGACCGCCTCCGCGTCGGCTCCGCGCCCGGAGGAGGGGACGATGGACGCCGCGCCCGGTCGAGGTGCTCGTAGGGCGCGCGCGTCATCAGGCGCGTATCCTCGACAGGGCCTCCGATGGTGAAGTGATAGAGGCTCTGGACCTCATCGCCGGTGATGCCGCACAGCTCGTGAAAGGCATCATCGAAATAGCAGCCGATGCCGGTCGCGCGCACGCGTCCGCCGCTGTCCCGCGCGGCCTCCGCCTCGAGGTACAGTGTGTGGCCGAGGACGCCCGCCTCCCAGAAGAGCCGGCGATACCAGGGGGCGCCGCGCTCCCGGAGCGTCGAGCCGAGCTCGGCGACCATCCCGAGGCTGAACGCGCCGTCGGAGGCGATCTCCTGATGACAGCTAACGACCTGCGAGGGGCTCCGGAGGTCGGCCTCGGAGAGGCAATAAAACCGCAGGTGATCGGGGCACCCCTCTGGCTTCTCCCAGGCGAAGGGGTGAGCGAGCGCGGCCTGTAGCCGCGCGTGCGCGGCCTCGGAACGCTCGAGCACATAGAGCCCCTGCGGGAGGCCGCGGACGCGGTGCACGAAGATGACCGCGTGCACCAGCGGCGCCCACGGGAGCGCGTCCCACGGGGGCACGCCGGGGCGGGGGAGGAGGTGATCGAGCATCGAATAGAACGTCTCCGCGCCGATCGAGGTGCGGCCGTCGTACGCGGTGGCGCTCCGCCGCGTGCGGATGACCTCCGACGCCAGCAGGGCGCCTTCGCCCGGCCCGCCCCCCGCGAACGGCGGCAGCTCGCCCTGGGGGCCCGCGGCGAGCTCCTCGGTGTGGGGCTTCCAGGTGGCCTGGGCGGCGTCCTCGATGACGTTCCAGTCGACGTGGCTCTGGCTCAGCGGGTTCGCCCGCCCGGCCCACGCGCCCCCGCCGACGAGGCGGATCGCCTCGGCCGCGCTCGAGCCGACCGCGCGCGCGGCGGCGAGCGCCTCATCCCGGCCGAGCGGCGCGGCGGGGAGGACGAGCAACGCGGCGTCCGGGTGCTCGCGATCGGCCGCCGCGACCCCGGCGAAGTCCGCGTCCCGATCGAGGCCGAGCAGCGCGGACAGCTCGCTGTCGCCGAGGTCGTCGAGCAGCAGGGCGGACCAGCCGAGCGCGGCCGCGGCATAGCGGACCGCGGCGATGGCGTGCCCGACGTCGTGCTGGCAATAGCGGAACGCCCGCTCACCGTACTTCCATGCCTCGCGCCAGTGGACGGAGCTCAACCCCACGACGAAGCCGCCCGCGGGGAGGAGACCAGCGAGCCCGCGGGCGGCGCCGGCGCCCAGCGTGGACCGGCGCTCGAGCGCGTGGTCGCGGCTCACGTAGTGATAGAGGCCGGCAGGCACCCCGGGCGCGCCGGAAGAGAGCAGGTATCCCTCGGTCGGGTGGAGGTTCCCGCTCGATGGGTTGCACCGGAGCGCCCAGCGCGAGCCGCCATATTCCTTCCAGGCGGACAGGCCGAGGGAGAGCTCGAAGAGCGCCGCGATCGACCCGAGCTCGACCGCGGCGGGCGGCACCGCGCCAGGGCGGTAGAGCTCCCGGTACGCCGCGGTGAGCTCGCCGGCGCGCAGCGGCAAGAGGACCTGCGGGGCGCCCTCGAACGTGCGGAAGGGATCGGGCTGCGTGCTCCAGTCCAGGTAGCCCAGGGCGCGGGCATAGCGCTGCAGGTGGTGCTTCGTGCGCGTGTGGTACGAGAGCGCGCGCTCGAGGGGGCTTCTCGACATGGGGCCGCTCAGCCCGCGCAGCGTAGCAGCGGCTCGGGGCGTCGCTACCGGGTCAGGCGAGCTGTTCCTCAGGAGAGCGCGCGACGCTCGTGAAGATCGTCGCCGCGCAGCTACTCGTGCGCCTGCTCCGAGGAGGTCCGCTCCTCGTCGTCTGCCGCCGCACGGCGGGTCGGGCGCTCGGGCAGCCCGCTCAGCGCGCGCTCGACGAGCGCCTCGGAGGGCCGGAGCCGGCGCAACGACCGCAAGCCATCCGCGAGCTTCCGTGGAAGCGGGGGCAAGCTGTGGTCGTCTCCGCTCACGTCGATTCCTCCCGCCATGGCGCCGCCAGGCGCACGCAGCCACCGCGCAGGCGCGCTCCGGCGGGCGCGCGACGCGCCACCGTCCCGCTCGGAACACGATCGGAACACCGAAGACCGCCGCCTCGGGGGCCGAACCACGCCCACCTGCAGCAGGACGGAATCATCGAGCGCGGAGGTTCCCGCCCGATGGCAGAAATTCTTCATCAAGTCCGGGAACCCACAAAGGAGTCGTCCCGTCTTCCTCGCGTCTTGACGGAGCAGCGGGCCCACATCGCGCCCGCCCACGCGAGGATCGCCACCACCATGTCCAAGCCGAAGATCTCGGGCCAGCCGGCAGCCACGCCGGCGCCGTCCACGTGGAAAGACGACCTCGTCTCGGGGTTCCTCGTCTTCCTGATCGCGCTCCCGCTCTGCCTCGGCATCGCGATGGCGAGCGGGTTTCCCCCCATCGCGGGCGTGCTCACCGCGGTCGTGGGCGGCTTGATCGCCACCTGGCTGGGCAGCGCGCCGCTCACCATCAAGGGCCCCGCCGCGGGGCTCATCGTCATCGCGCTCGGCGCCGTCCAGGAGCTCGGCGGCGGCGACAACGCGACAGGCTACCGCCGCGCGCTCGCCTGCATCGTCGTGGCCGCGGTGACGCAGATCGCCTTCGCGCTCGCGCGCGCCGGCACCCTCGGCGACTTCTTCCCCTCCGCGGTGGTGCACGGGATGCTCGCCGCGATCGGGATCATCATCTGCTCGAAGCAGGTCCACACGCTCCTCGGTGTCACCCCGGCGGCCAAGGAGCCGCTCCACCTGCTCCTCGAGATCCCGCACAGCATCCTGCGGCTGAACCCGGAGATCGCCGTGATCGGCGTGCTGTCGCTCGTCATCCTGTTCGGGTACCCGGCGGTCGCGAAGCGGGCCCGCTGGGCGCAGAAGATCCCGGCGCCGCTGCTCGTGCTCGCGGCCTCGATGCCGCTCGCCCACGTCTTCGACCTCGAGCACGAGCACACGTACACCCTGTCGATGACGCACGCGACGTACGCGATCGGCCCGAAGTTCCTCGTGAACCTGCCGGGCAACCTGGCGCAGGCGATCGCCTTCCCGGACTTCAGCCACGTCGCCTCGGCCGCATCCATCAAGTACATCGTGATGTTCTCCCTGGTGGGGAGCATCGAGTCGCTGCTGTCGACCAAGGCCGTCGACTCGCTCGACCCGGCGAAGCGCCGCTCGGACCTCGACAAGGACCTGCTCGCCACCGGCGTGGGCAACCTGGTCGCGGGCCTGCTCGGCGGCCTGCCGATGATCTCGGAGATCGTCCGCAGCTCCGCCAACATCGGCTATGGCGCGAAGAGCCGGCTGTCGAACTTCTTCCACGGCACCTTCCTCCTGCTCTTCGTCGCCTTCGCGCCAGGGCTCATCCACCGGATCCCCCTCGCCGCGCTCGCCGCGATGCTCACCTTCACGGGAACCCGCCTCGCGTCGCCCAAGGAGTTCGTGAAGACGTTCCGGATCGGCAAGGAGCAGCTCGTGGTCTTCGTCGCCACGACCGCGGTCACCATCGCGACCGACCTGCTCGTGGGGGTCGCGGCCGGCATCGCGGTGGAGATGGTGATTCACCTGCTCCACGGCGCGCCGATCCGCGGGCTCTTCCGCCCGGAGATCGAGGAGCACGTCGAGGGCGAGCGGCTCGTGCTGCGCGTCAAGCACGCGGCAATGTTCAGCAACTACCTCTCCCTCAAAGGGAGAATCGCGCGTCATGTGAGGGCTCGAACGATCGAGATCGATTTTGCCGATTCCCACCTCGTCGATCATACGGTCATGGCGAACCTGCACGATCTCAAGGGCATCCTGGAGCGCGAGGGACGGACGTTGACGGTCGCCGGGCTCGACAACCACGGTCCGATGTCGTCGCACCCGCTCTCCGCCCGGAAAAAGGTCGTCCTGGCGCCCGTCGCCGGCCGCTGAGGCAGCCCGCGCGCGCGCCGGAGCATCGACGCGCGCCTTGGGCTCGCGAGCCACCATGTCTAATCTGCGAGCGACCATGAGCAGCGTGCCAGGTTCGAATCACGGCGCGGGCGAGACTGCGGAGGAGCGCCTGCGCGACATCGTCCAGCACGCCGGTCACCTCCTGCCAGCGCAGGGGCCCATCGGCGTGTTCGTCCACCACAACACCCTGCACGCGTTCCAGCACCTGCCGTTTCACGAGGCGCTCGACGAGGCGAGCGCCGTCTTCGAGGCGGAGCCGTACCTCTCCGAGGCGGAGTACCGCGCGCAGATCGCGTCAGGCCGGATCCGCGACGAGGACATCGAGGCGGCGCTCGCCGAGCGCTTTGGCGAGCGCGCCGAGGACCCGGGCGCGCACCCCCGCGAACGGAAGGGACCGCTGTCGCGGCGCGAGATCGAGCGCCTCGCGCTGCGCTTTCCCATCGACGACGTGAGCGAGGCGGGGCTCCAGTGGCGTATCGCCGAGGTGGGCGAGACGCGCAGGCTGCGGCCCGACCTGCCCACGGAGCAGCGGCGTCGCATCATCGACAGCACCGAGCGCTGGTTCGAGGGCCGCCGATCCGCGGGCGTCTCGGTGGACGCCGCCGACCGCCTCCGCGAGCTGGGCAGCCTCGACCCGGAGTCCCGCGCCGCGCTCGCCCTGTGGGACGCGTGCCGCAGCGTGCCGCTGCCGCCCGCGAGGCCGGCGGAGACGTCGCCCGCCGGTCGCGCGGGCGCCGAGCGGACGCACCGCGATCTGCTGCTCGCGCTCACCGGCGAGGACCCGGCCGAGCTCATCAACCCGCTCCTGATCCGGCTCCTCAGCGCGTACCTCGACGAGGGCGTCGCCCACTGGGCGATGCCGGGTCGCGAGCGCGGGCTCTGGCGCGCTTTCTCGAGCCTCGTGCTCGAGGGGTCGAGCCCTGCCGACGCGCCCTTCGCCGGGCTCGCCGAGGAGCTGCGCCGGCTGGAGGCGCGGGGGACGCCGCCGGTGGCGGTCGTCGCCGGCATCCTGAGAGAGCTCGGGGTCGCGGAGGACCGGTGGGAGCGGTACGTGACGCGCGTGCTGCTCGAGCTGCCGGGCTGGGCCGGCATGATCCACCGCCTCGAGCAAACCCCGAGCGACAGGCCGCCGGGGGCGCCGCCGGCGTCGCTGCTCGAGTACCTCGCCGTGCGGCTGACCCTCGCCCGGTATGCGCTGCGCGATGTAGCGCGCCGGAAGCTGGGGTTCGAGGGGCCCCTGTCCGGGCTCGCCGAGCGCGCCCGGCGCGCCGCGAGGCCCGCCGAGCCGCCGCGGTGCTCGCCCGATCACGAGCGGCCTTTCCGCCTGTATCAGCTCGCGCAGCTCGCCGGGCTGTCGGCGGCCGAGATCGAGCCGCTCCAGGTGGAAGACCGCGTCGCCGCGCTCGAGGCGCTCGAGGCGCTCGATGAGGCGGCCCGCCGGCGCGTGCTGCACGAGGCCTACGAGCACGGCCACCGGGTCGAGGTGCTGCACGCCGTCGCCGCGAACCTGCGCCGCCCGGCGGACGAGCGCGCCGCCCGGGACCCCCGCTTCCAGCTCGTGTTCTGCATCGACGACCGCTGCGAGGGGCTCCGGCGGCACTTCGAGGAGCTCTCGCCGCGGCACGAGACCTTCGGGGTCGCCGGGTTCTTCGGCGTGCCGATCCGGTACCGCGGGCTCGACGACGCGGGCCACGTGAGCCTCTGCCCCGTCGGCGTCGAGCCGGCGCACGAGATCGTCGAGCTGGCGCACGAGGAGGAGGCCTGGCTCATCCGAAAGGCGCGCCGCAAGCGCTGGGCGCGGGTCCTCCACGCGATCGGGCACGGGACCCGGAGCCTCTCGCGCGGCCTCCTGCTCACGCCGACCCTCGGCCTGCTCGCCACCATCCCGCTCGTCGGGCGCGTCCTCTTCCCGCGGGCCTCCGCGCGGCTGCGCCGCGCGCTCGAGCGCCGTCTCCTGCCGGCCGTGCCGACCCACCTCCACAGCCCGCACGCGCAGGAGGGCGCCCCGGCCGGCGGCGGGCGGCCCTTCACGGCCGCGGAGCGGGCGGCCAGGGTGGCCACGACGCTCGAGAACATGGGCCTCACCCGACGGTTCGCGCCGCTCGTGGCGGTGCTCGGGCACGGCTCGACCAGCGTCAACAACCCGCACCAGTCGGCGTACGACTGCGGCGCGTGCGGCGGCCGGCACGGCGGGCCGAACGCGCGGCTGTTCGCCGCCATGGCCAACGATCCGGAGGTGCGCGCGCTGCTCCGCGGCCGCGGCATCGACATCCCCGACGGGACCTTCTTCCTCGGCGGGATGAACAACACGACGACCGAGGAGATCGTCTTCTACGACGAGCACCTCGTGCCGGCGTCGCACCGCGGCGAGCTCGCGGCGCTCTCCTCGGCCCTGGTCGAGGCGCGCAGGCGGCACGCGCACGAGCGCTGCCGCCGCTTCGCGTCGGCCCCGAAGGGCCTCGACGAAGGCCAGGCGCTCGCGCACGTCGAGGCGCGCGCCGCGGACATCAGCCAGGCCCGCCCCGAGCTCGGCCACGTCACCAACGCCGTCTGCGTCGTCGGCCGCCGCGAGCTCACGCGCGGGCTGTTCCTCGACCGCCGGGCCTTCCTCGTCTCGTACGACCCGACCCAGGACCCCGCGGGCGCGATCCTCGAGCGCATCCTCCTCGCCGTCGGCCCGGTCGGGGCGGGGATCAACCTCGAGTACTACTTCTCTCGCGTCGACAACCTCCGCTACGGCGCGGGGACGAAGTTGCCGCACAACCTCGTCTCGCTGCTCGGCGTCATGGACGGCTCGCTGAGCGACCTGCGCACCGGCCTGCCGAAGCAGATGATCGAGATCCACGAGCCGGTGCGCCTGCTCGTCATCGTCGAGGCGAGCACGGAGACCGCCGCGGCGATCTGCGCGCGGCAGCCGTCGATCCGCGAGCTCGTCTTCAACGGCTGGATCCAGTTCGCCTGCGTGGATCCGGAGACGGGCGAGATCGCGCACCTCGCCCGGGGCGGCTTCGCCCCGTTCACGCCCCCGGACGAGCCGCTGCCCGCGGTCCAGCGCTCCGCCGACTGGTACGCGGGCAAGTCCGGCTTCGTCCCGCCCGCCATCATCCGCGCCGCGTCCACGCGGTCGCCCGAGGTCGCCCATGCTGCCTGACATCCTGCTCGGCAAGCTCGCCGCGCTCGCCGTGCTCTCGCCGGCCTTCGCGTTCGCCGCGCTCGGGGCCTACCTGCTCCTCTTGCGGACGCCGAGCGAGCGCGTCGTCTCCGGCGTCGTGCTGTCGTCGCTGTCGCTCTCGCTCGTCGCCTCGGCCGTCGTCTGGGGCTCCTCCGTGGTGGCGCCCTACGCCTTCATCCCGGTGGAGCTCGGCCCCTGGTTCGAGGTCTCGGGCTACGCGTTCGATGTCGTCCTGCTCGTCGATCGGCTGTCGTCGACGATGATGGTGCTCGTCTCGCTCATCGCGATCATGGCCGGCAGGTTCTCGGTCGCGTACCTGCACCGCGAGGCGGGGTTCGCGCGGTTCTTCCTGCTCCTCGCGCTGTTCTCGACCGGCATGCTCGCGCTCGTGTCCGCGGGGAGCATCGACCTGCTCTTCGCCGGCTGGGAGCTCGTCGGCGCCACGAGCGTGCTCCTCGTGGCCTTCTTCCACGAGCGCGCGGCGCCGGCGCGGGCCGCGCTGCGGGTCTACGTCACCTACCGGCTCTGCGACGTGGGGCTGCTCGTCGGCGCGGTGCTGATGCACGAGCTCGCCGGGTCCGCCCACTTCAGCGAGGCGTTCGGCGGCTCCGCGTGGCCCGGGCACGCCGCCACGCTCGGCTCGTCGGGCGCGACGGCGATCGCGCTGTGCCTGTTCCTCGCCTCCATGGGCAAGAGCGCGCAGTTCCCCGTGGGCAGCTGGCTGCCCCGGGCGATGGAGGGGCCGACGCCCTCGAGCGCGCTCTTCTACGGCGCGATCTCGATCCACGCGGGCGTGTACCTGATGCTGCGCGCGGCCCCGCTGCTCGAGCGCTCGCCCGTGGCGAGCGCGGTGGTGGCCTGCGTCGGGGCGCTCACGGCCGTCTACGGGACGATGGTGGGCCGGGCGCAGGCGGACGTGAAGAACGCGCTCGCGCACGCGACGATGTCCCAGGTCGGCATCATGTTCATCGAGATCGGGCTCGGGTACTACCGGCTCGCGCTCGTGCACCTCTTCGCGCACGCGTGCCTCCGGTGCCTGCAGATGCTGCGCGCCCCCTCGGCGCTCCGCGACGCGCAGGAGATCCGGGCCGCGCACGCCGGCGACCCGCTGCCGCCCCTCGGGATCGCCGCCCGCGCGCTGCCCGCGCGGCTCGTGCGGCGCGCGTACTGGCTCGCCCTCGAGCGCTTCCACCTGGAGGCGCTGCAGCAGCGGCTCGTCGCCGCGCCGATCATGCGCCTCGGGCAGCTCGTCGACAGCTTCGAGCGCCGCTGGGTGGCGGCGCTGAGCGGCCTGCCCGAGCGCGCCGCCGCCGCCGGCGACGAGCGCGCGGCCGCGGGCGACGCGCCGAGGGTCTCGGACATCCCCCCGCCCGACACGAAGAGGGTGCGATCGTGACGCTGTTCCTGCTCCTCTCGGCCATCATCCTCACGCCGGCGCTCGCCGCGCTGATCGCCTCCCGGTCGCGGAGCGACGAGGCCGCGCGCCGCGTGGCGCTCGCGGGCGCGGCGCTGACCGCGCTGCTCTCGCTCGCGCCGCTCGCGCTGCTCGGCGGCGCCGGCGTCGCCGCCGAAGCGATCGGCCCCGCGGTGCCGCTGCTCGGCGTGCGCCTCCGCCTCGGCCTCGACGGCTACAGCGTCGCCCTGCTCCCGCTGCTCGGCTTCATGCTCGTCGCCCTGATCGCCGCGGGCCCGCGCACGGCGCTCGATCGCGGCACGGTCGCGGCGCTGCTCGCGACGTGCAGCGCCATCCTCGGCGTCTACTGCGCCGCCGACCTCGCGGTCCTCGCCGTCGCGTGGACCGCCGCGCTCCTGCCGGGCCAGCGCCTGATCGCCCGCAAGAGCCCGGGCGACCAGCTCCTCCGGCGCACCTACCGCATCTTCCTGATCGGCGGCGCGGCGCCGCTCGTCCTCGCGATCGGCGTCATGGCCTGGCTCGGCGCGCGACGCGGCGCGGCGCTGCCGTTCGACGTGGAGGAGCTCGCCCGCGTCGGCGTGCCCGAGGCGTGGCAGTCGCCGCTCTTCGCGCTCGTCGGCATCGCCGTGCTGATGCGCATGGCCGCGGTGCCGTTCCACGGCTGGCTGCCCGTGCTGCTCGAGCGGGGGCCGCTCGGCGTGACCGTCCTGCTCGCCGAGATGCAGGTGGGCGTCTGCGTGCTCGTGCACGTGGCGGTGCCGCTCCTGCCCGCGGCGTGCGCGGAGCAGATGCCGATCCTCGCGGCCCTGGGGCTCTTCAGCGCCCTGCACGGCTCGATCCTCGCGCTCACGCAGACGGACCTCCGCCGGATGATCGGCTACCTCGTGGCGAGCCAGAAGGGGCTCGTGCTCCTGGGAATCGCCTCGATGAACGCCCAGAGCCTGAGCGGCGCGCTGCTCCAGAGCTTCGCCTCGTCGATCGCGATCACGGGGGTCGCCATGGTCGTCTGGGCGCTCGAGGCGCGCACGGGGACGGCGGACACGCGGGAGCTCGGCGGCCTCGTGGCGAGGACGCCGCGCATGGCGGCCTTCTTCTTCCTGCTCGTGTGCGCGGCGATCGGCTTCCCGGGGGCGCTCTCGTTCGTGAGCGAGGACCTGCTCCTGCACGGGATCCTGCACGTCCACCCCGTGCTGTCGATCCTGATGCTGGGGGCGACGGCGCTCAACGGGATCACGATGTTCCGCGCGTTCCAGCGCACGTTCCTGGGGCCGATCCCGCGCGGCGCGCGGAGCGCCGGCAAGATGGAGGCGCTCCTGTTCCGCGAGCGAGCGGTCCTGCTCTCGCTGCTGGCGCTGACCGTGACCCTGGGCATCGCGCCCTCGCGGCTGCTCGCGCTGCACGAGCCGGTGGTCCAGCGGGTCCTCGGACCCCGCGCTCAGGAGGGCGACGTCGCCCGGCTGGAGCGAATCTCGAGCGTGGCGACATCGCCCTGAGCGCCCGCGGCGGTCCCCTGCGCCGCGGGCGCGCGGCCGAGGACCTCGAAGATCTGCACGGGCCCCTTGGCGCCCACGAAGGCGCGCTGCCCGTGCGGCGCGCACTGGAAGCCGGCGGCCTTCGTGTGAACCTCTCCGCTCACGAGGATCTGGTTCCGCTCGGCCGCGGCCTCCAGCTGGGCGGCGACGCTCACGACCTCGCCGAGCACCGTGCAGTCGAGCCGGCGGCAGGACCTCGAGCCGACCTCGGCGATGATGAGCTCGCCTGTCGCCACGCCGATGGAGATGCCGGGGACGAAGGCCGATGTCTCCCCGGCGCGGCGCGCCAGCGTCTCGAGCTGCGCGCGCACGGCCAGGCAGGCATCGAGCGCGCTCGCGACGTGGCTCGGGCCGCGGAAGAGGGCCACGACGCAATCGCCCAGGAACCTGTCGATCATCCCACCCCGCATCGCGAGCTCGAGCGCGATGACATCGAGGTTCGCGTTCAGCATCCGCACCGTCTCGTCAGAGCGCTTGCCCCGGGCCGCGTCGTGGAAGCCGGCCAGATCGAGGAAGGCGACGGTGCCCTCCGCCGCCTCGCACCCCCCGAAGCCGTCGGGGCAGCGGAGCCGCTCGAGGGCGAGCGGGCTCGCGAACGTGCGCAGGAGATCGTTCTCCCGGCTCGAGCGGCTGTTGTCGCGCAGCTCGCGCACCTGCTTCAGCGTCTTCTCGATCGTGAGCTCGAGATCCTTGAAATCGATCGGCTTCACCAGGAAATCGAATGCGCCCCGGTTCATCGCGGTACGGATGTTCTGCATGTCGCCATAGGCGGACACGACCACCGCCCGCGCGTGCGGGGTCACATCGCCGATGTGGGGGAGCAGCGTGAGACCGTCCATGCGCGGCATGTTGATGTCGGTGAGGACCACATCGGTATCGGGGTGGTTGCGGAGCTCGGCGAGGGCGCTCTCGCCGTCCTCGGCGAAGACGAAGTTGTAGATGCCTTCGCGGATCTGGCGACGAAAGCACTGCTTGATGAGGGCGGAGACGTCAGGCTCGTCGTCGGCGATCAGGATCTTGGCCGGGCGCCGCTCGCCGCCGGCGGCGAGCGCGGCGAACGCGGCGGCCATCTCGCGCGCCGACCGGAAGCGCTGGGTCGGGTCCTTGGCCAGCGCGCGCTCGAAGAACCGGTCGAGCTCGGGCAACAGGTCGGGGACGAGGCTCGACGGGGGAGGGAAGGGCTCCGTGCAGATACCCACGACCAGCCTGCCGAGCGTCTGCGCGGCGAACGGCAGCTCGCCGGTGAGCGCGCAGTAGGCGAGGACGCCCAGCGACCACAGGTCGCTCCGGTGGTCCACGACGGAGCCGCGCATCTGCTCCGGGCTCATGTACGTCGGCGTGCCGATGAGGCCGCCGCCGCCGGTGAGGCGCAGATCGTCGGTCCTCGACAGCATGGTGACCACGCCGAAGTCGAGGAGCTTCACGACCTCATCGGTCTCGGTCCGTGCGAGGAAGACGTTCCCGGGCTTCAGGTCGCGGTGCACGATGCCCGCGGCGTGCGCGGCCGCGAGCCCCCGCGCCGCCTGCGTCACGATCGACGCGACCGCCGGGAGCGGGAGCCGCCGCACGCGATCGAGCCGGCGCTGGAGATCCTCGCCCTCGAGCAGCTCCATCGCGATGTAGGGCCGCTCCTCGTCGATCCCGCGGTCGATCCCGTAATCGTAGATGTGCACGACGTGCTGATTACGGAGCTGCGCAATCGCCTTGGCCTCGCGATCGAAACGGGCGCACGACTCCGGCGACTCCACCTGTTCGGCGCTCATCAGCTTGAGCGCGACACGCCGCTGAAGGCGCAAGTCCTCCGTCTCCCAGATCTGCCCCATACCGCCACCGCCAATATGCCGTATCAGCACGTACTTCCCGGCGATGATAGGTTCTGTCATGGCGACCCCATGCTACAGCGGTGGAATACGGGAGTCAACGGAGCCGCGTGCGCTCGTTCGCGCGCTCTGCCCGACATCTATCATCACATCCATCCTCCTCAATCCGCGCGCGGGAGCATCGCTGTAGGCTCCGGACGGCGGCCAGACCCAGGCGCCTACGCGGCCCCGAGCTCCGGGCCGGGCATGCGCTTCGGGAGCGTCACGATGAACTCGGTGAACTCCCCTTCTTCCGTCTCGAAGGTCAGCGAGCCCCCGTTGCCCTCGACGACGATGTTATGACAGATCGAGAGTCCGAGCCCCGTTCCCTCGCCCGGCGGCTTCGTCGTGAAGAAGGGGTTCATGATCTTGTCACGGATCCCCG
This sequence comes from Sorangium sp. So ce1128, assembly GCA_051717205.1. Lineage (GTDB taxonomy): Bacteria > Myxococcota_A > Polyangia > Polyangiales > Polyangiaceae > Sorangium. Next base: position 8,141,617 of record CP181432.1, on the reverse strand, counting down.
CCGGGATGCCCGCGCCGTTGTCATGGACACGGAGCTCGACATGATCGCCGAGATCGCGTGTCGTGACCCGGATGCGCGGTGAGGGGCCCTGTGCGCGCGCCGCGCCTCTCCGGCGCACGGCGTAGCAGGCGTTGTCGACGAGGTTGATCACCACGCGGCTGATCTCCTGCGGGACGAGGCTCACCTGGCCGATGGAAGGGGAGAGGTCCAGGTCGATCGCGATCTCGGCCGACGAGGCGCGCGCGCGCGCGCCGTGATAACCGATGCTGACGTAGGTCGCCACGAGCGTGTTGAAGTCGACCTCCTGGCGCTCCCCGCGCTCTCCCCGCGAGTGGTCGAGCATCGAGCGGATGATGCCCTCCATGCGCCGCCCGTGCTCGCCGATCTTCTTCACGTTGCTCGTCAGGTCGCCGAGCGCCTCGGCGAGGTACTCTTCGCGGCCGTCGTCGAGCCCCCGGGCGAGGGTCGATATGTCACCGCCGATATCGTCGATGAGGCGGGCCGAGAGCTCGGCGAAGTTGTTGACGAAGTTGAGCGGATTCCGGAGCTCGTGGGCGATGCCGGCCGTGAGCGAGCCGAGCGAGGCGAGCCGGTCTTGCACGATCATGCGGTCCTGGGCCTCACGCAGGCGCTTCAAGGTGGCCGCGAGCTCCTCGTTCTTCGCCTGCAGCTCTCGTGTGCGCGCCTGGACCCGCTGCTCCAGGGTGTTGTAGAGCGCGGCGTTCTCGAGCGAGATGACCGCCTGCGTCGAGAGCATCTGCAGGATGCGCATGCGGGCCGGGGTGAAGGCGCCCTTGACCAGGCTGTTCTCGAGGTAAACGATGCCGCGCCGGCCTCCCGGGCGGCCCAGCGGGAAGCAGAGCACCGAGCCGACCGCGTTCTTGGCGATGTGGGGATCGCGCCCGAAGCGGGGGTTCGCGGAGGCGTCGTCGAGGACGACGCTCTCCTGCGTGCGCGCGACATAATAGACGATCGAGGTGGGCAGACCCCGGCGCCCCCGGGGCGCGAGATCGGCGATCGGGATCGATTGGAGGACTCTCGCGTCCTCATCGACGGCCTTCTCGCCCTCCACCACCCACTGGCTGCCTTGCTCGAGGAGCAGGTACCCAGCCTCGGCGCCGCTCGTCTCCAGGAGGATCTGCATCAGCCGAGCGAGGAGGCGGTCGAGCTCGATCTCGCGCGAGAGGTCCTGCGAGGCGTTGAGGACGCTGATCAGGTCGAGGACGCTGAAATCGAGCTCGCGGCCGGCCGTCTCCGAGAACTTCGACGCCGCGAGGATGCCCGAGGCGACGTGCGGTACGAGCCCCGGGTGCTGCTTCTCCAGCGCCTTGGCCTTGGCGACCGCGCCCCAGCGCAGGTAGGCCTCGTGCGCGTCGCGCAGGTGCTGCCGCGCGAGCTTCTGGTCGCCCCGCGCGAGGTAGAAGCGCCCGGCGAGCTCGTGAGCGATGGCGGCCTCATGCTGGTAGCCGCTCTTCTCCGCGAGCTCCGCGCCGCGCTCGAAGGCGTCGCGGGCCGCGTCGTCCTGGCCGAGCACGCGCGCGCGCTCGGCGCGGATGAGGAGCAGCTTGTGCTCGTAGGTGGCCGGGCAGTGCTCGCGCCACTTCTCGAGCTTGGCGATGTTCCGCTCCACGAGCGCGCCGATCCGCTCGCGCGCGCCCTCGTCCGCGTGATCGTACACCGCGAGGTGCGCGAGCGACTCGATGAGCGCCCACGGGGCGGCCATCGCGCAGGTCTCCGCGACGACGAAATAGGGGGTAGCGGCCTCAGCGATCGAGGCCGCCTGCTCGTGCTCGCCGAACAGGTAGCAGAGGAGCGTCTTGCAGAAGTGGTGGTTGAACAGCGCGCCGACGTCGCCTGCTGCGCGCTGCGCGGGGAGCCGTTCGGCCTCGACGTACGCAGGGCCGGCGAGCACGACCTGATCGGCGGTCTTGCCGCGCAGGTTGAGCACCGTCTGGAGGTAGATCTGGTGCCAGCCGAGGACCATCGCCTGGCGGAGCTTCTCGATGACGTGCGCGTACTGCTCCATGTCGGAGGCGAGCATCGCGAGGTCGTCCCCGGCGAGGAACCGGGTCACGCAGAACGTTTCGGCGGCCCCGGCGGCGTGAAACGGGGTGCCCGCCTCCAGCGCGGAGCGGTAGGCGTCCAGGAACATCGGGGCGAGCTCCCGGAGCGGCACCTTCACATGGAGCGCGTGGAAGCCGCCGTAGAGATAGGTCTGCGAGCGGAACTCCTTGTTGGCCATCCGGTCGGCGAGGCGCAGCGCGAGGCGCGAGACGCGGTAAGCCGCCTCGATCTCGTCCCGGCGGATGACGGTCAGCGCGTAATAGGCGAAGCCGAAGGAGGACTGGGGCACGAGCCCCGAGCGCAGCGACATCCGCACCAGGCGGCCAATCGCGACGGGGCACAGGGTCGTCCCGGCGATCGCGGAGATGTTGATCACCTGGTTCAAGATCACCATCCGCGCGCGATCGATGGGATCGCCGCACTCCGGCAGATCCACGAGGTCCTCGATCGGCCGGTCGCTCAGGGCCGCGGCGGTCTCGCGGAGCTCCCGCTCGACGTCCTCCGGCGCGGGGCTCTCGGGCAGCTCGATGTCGAGCCGCCGCAACGCCTCGAGGTACGTCCGGATCGCGTCGGTGAGCCGGTGCTGCGAGTAGTGGGCCTGCCCCTCCAGCCGGAGGAGCTCGACCTCGTCGAGCACGCCGCGCATTCTCGGCCGGGCGGCGTCGCATAGCCGCTGCATCGGCTCGAAGTCGCCGTGCGAGAAGGCCGCCTCCGCCGCGACCAGGTGGAGGTCGCGCGCGAGCTCGTAGGCGTCGCTCCAGTCGCGCTCGCCGAGGAGCTCGCTGCCCGCGAGGCCGTAGACCAGCGCTTGCCGCCCGGCGCCCGCCTCGAGCGCCTTCCGCGCCGCCAGCAAGTTGAGCCGCTCGAGCTCGGCGAGCTCCCCCGGCTCCGCGATCGCCGCCCGCCCCTGGTTGAGCAGCCCCACGACGTCGAACAGGCGGTGTGTCAGCTCCTCCGCGGTCGCGCTGCGCAGCAGCCGTCGACCGACGTCGCGGTAGAGGCGCGGCCCCACCTCGTCGTCCACCATGGAGATCACGGCCTGCTGGATGCGGTCGTGCGCGAACCGGCAGCGGAGGCCTGGCCCCCCGGCCGCCATCTCCACCGCGGAGCTCACCGGATCGATCGGGATCAGGAGCCCCTCGGCCGCCGCGCTCCACAGGTCGAGGCCGATCTCCTCCACCGGGCGCTCGGCCACGATCGCGAGCGTGCCGAGATCGAACACGCCGCCGAGGCAGCCGGCGACCTTGAGCAGCTCCTGCGTCGCCGGCGGGAGCTGGCGCACCCGGCCCACCATCAGCTCGACCACGTTGTCCGTGATCCCGCGCTGGCGGATGCGATCGAGATCCCACCGGAAGCCGTCGGCGCTGCGCTCGATCAGCCCATCGGCGTAGAGGGACGTCAGGAACGCGCGCACGAAGAACGGGTTGCCCGCGGTGCGCGAGAGCAGCAGCTCGGCGAGCGGGGCCGCGTCTCCCGGCGTGGAGTCGAGCGCGTCGGCGACCATCGCCGTCACGTCCCCCGGTCCCAGGGGCGCGAGCGAGAGCCGCTCCACGCGCGTCCCCTGCGCCTCGATCGCCCGGATCGTCAGCGCGACGGGGTGCGCCTCAGTGACCTCGTTGTCCCGGTAGGAGCCGATCACGAAGAGCGGCAGCTCCTGCGCCGTCGCGAGCAGCTCTTCGAGCAGCTTCAGCGCGTCGAGGTTGGCCCACTGGAGGTCGTCGAAGAAGATGCAGAGCGGGTGGTCCGGCGTGGCAACGGCCACGATGAAGTCGCGCACCGCCTGGCTGAAGCGCTGTCCCGCCTCGGTGGGGGGCAGCGCCGCCACGTCGGGCTGCCGCCCGAGCACGAGCTCGAGGCTCGGGCACACGTCGACGAGGACCCGCGCCCGCTCGCCGAGCGCCTGCAGCGCCCGCGCGCGGAAGGCCGCGAGGCGCTCCTCGCTCTCGGTGAGGATCTGCTCGACCAGCGCGTGGAGGGCCTGCGCCAGCGCCGCGTACGGCGCGTCGTTATGGTACTGGTCGAATTTTCCAGCGATGAAGCTGCCCCGGCGCGCCGTGAGCGGGCGGTACACCTCGTGGATGAGCGCGGATTTGCCGACGCCGGCGTAGCCGGACACGAGCATGAGCACCGCGCCCCGGGTCGCGCGCTCGAAGGCGTCCATCAGCCGCGCGACCTCGGCGTCGCGGCCGTACAGCTTCTGAGGGAGGTGGAAGCGCTCGGCTCGGTCGTGGCGTGCGAGCGGGAAGGCGGCGACCGCGCCGCGCTGGCGGAGCTGTTCGAGGCAGCCGGTGAGATCGGCGCGGATGCCGCGCGCGGACTGGTAGCGATCGTCGGCGCTCTTCGCCATCAGCCTGAGCACGATGTCCGCGACGACCTCCGGGATCGCCGGGTTCAGCGCGCGCGGCGAGGGCGGCTGCCGCGCGATGTGCGCGTGGACGAGCTCGAGCACGTCGTCCGCGGCGAAGGGAAGGCGGCCGGTGAGGAGCTCGTAGAGGCTCACCCCGAAGGAGTAGTAGTCGGTCCGGTAGTCGACCGGGCGGTTCATCCGGCCGGTCTGCTCCGGGGACATGTACGCCAGCGTGCCCTTGAGCCCGCCGGGGCTCGTGAACGCGGTCGCCTCCTGCGCGAGCGCCGAGGCGAGGCCGAAGTCGATGACCTTCACCCGCCCGTCGGCCGGGTTCATCACGATGTTGGACGGGTTGAGATCGCGATGGACGATGCGCTGCTGGTGGATCGCCTCGAGGACGCTCGTCACGTCGATGGCGAGCGTGAGGATCCGCTCCAGCGAGAGGTGCCCCGCGACGTTCAGGGCCCTGAGCGAGGAGCCGCCGAAATCCTCGAGCAAGAGGGCGTGACGGGCGCCGTCCTCCGCGACGCCGTGGCTGCGGATGATGCCGTCCACGTCCTTGAGCTCATCGAGGATCGCGTGCTCATGGCGGAGCGAGGCGATCTGCGCCTGCGATGGGTGCTGCACGTTCAGCAGCTTGAGCACCAGCGGGAGCCCGTCCGACCGTCGCCTCGCACGATAGGCAGTCGAGCGGGCGCCGTCCCGGAGCCGCTCTAGGATCTCGCAGCCGCAGATCTCCATCGTTCCTCTCCCTCTCGTCTCGCGCAAATCCGCGCGTGTGGCGCTCAAACCCGTGCGCGTGTGGCGCTCAAACCCGCGCGCGTGTACCGAGCTCGCGGGCGTGGCGGCCGGATCCCCGCGCCGCGTGGTGCCCGTCTGTTTGACCGCCGACGTCGGGGCTGCGGCGCCGGAGGTCGGGCGGGTCGGGGTCCTCGTCCGGGTCGGGGCCGGGATCTGCGATGAGCGCGCAGCGGGCCCACGCCCCGCCGGCGATCGCGGCTTGCGCCTCGGGCGGCCCCGGCTGCCTCAACGCGGCCCGCTCCTCGTCGGTGAGCAGCTCATCCTGCCGATCAGCCACGAACGCTGCATGCTTGAAGGGGTCGATGCTCAGCTCCGTGAGCAGGTCGAAGAGACGATCCATGATTCCTCCTGTGGTTCAGCCGTTCTTGGGTCGAGGCGCCCGCTGATCGCCCTGCGGGAGCGGCCTCTCGCGGATCTCGCTCCACGTGGGATCGAAGGCGACGAGCGCGATCGCCTCGACGGACAGTCTTTTTCGCATGCTCGCGATCGAGCTGTCGCCCGGCCGGCCCTCGAGCTCGTCGAGGCCCCGAAGCATCGTGTCGATCTCGGTCCTGGCGGACTCGAGGATGGTCCTGGTCTGCGCGATGACCACCGGCGCGAGGGGGTCATTCATGTGCTTCAGCCCGACGGCGACGAAGTAGCGCGAGACGACATCCGACGGATCCTTCTCCACGCCGCTGATCCCTGCTGCGACGGACTCAGGGAAGGTCCTCGCGCAGCTCAGCAGCTTTGCGATGGCGCGGTCGACCAGCAGCCGCTTGTTGACGTCGAGCACGAACGCGTTGAGCAGGCAGTCGCGCGCGGCGAGGAGCCCGGGCTTCATGTCGGGCTGCTCGCGCGCGATGAGGGCCAGGAGGCAGGCCTTGAACGCGTGGGCCCACGCGTATCGCGGGTTGAGCTCGCAGGCCGTTTCGAGGTCCTTCAGCGCTTGCGACGCGGCGTCGCTCCCCTCCGTGCTCCGCGTGCCGGGCACCTGCGGGGAGCCACGGTCGAACGCGAAGACCGGCAAGACCCTTTCCATCACCTCGAGCCAGTACTTGTACGTGTACGCCGCGCCCCGGTGGGCGAAGGTCCAGGCGCTCCCCGGCGACAGCTCGACGGCTGTCTTGAAGTAGTCGATCCCCTTATCGATGAGGGCGTGCTGATCGCGCCACTCGGCGGGCGTGTCGGCCCTGCCCAGCGTGAAGATCGCGTGACTCCGGTGAGCGTCCGCCCAGTGCGCGTAGGCCCATCCGTAGTTGGGATTCAGCGAGAGCGCCTTCTTGAAATCCGCGCAACAGGGCTCCCAGTCGTCGAGCGCCGCGTGGGCGGCGCCGCGGTGGGCGTAGGCCCACGCGTACTCATCGTCGATCTCGATCGCCTCGGTGAAGAGCCGGATCGCGTCGGTGTACTGTCCGTTCTTACGGCGCACCTCGCCCTGCTGGGCGAGGCTCTTGAGCTTCGTGCGGTCGTTGTCCGTCATGAGATCACCTCGTCAGTGCACAAGCGGTGAATCCACCCCGGCCCCGGCGCCGCCGTCCCAGCCGATGCGCTCCAGCACCTCCGGGTCGACGCGCGCCCGCGCGACAGGCGGCACATACAGCGTCGAGACGTCGCTCACCTGAGCCGCCGAGAGCGCCGAGAGCGCCACCCGGTCCAGGCGAGGCGAGGCGAGCGGGTGCGCGGCCGCTTCGTAGATCATCACCTCGTGGGCGGCCGGGTAGGTCTGGCACAGGCGCTCGCCCAGGCCCTCGAGCCCGCGGCGGATACGCGCGGCGTCCGAGGGGTCGAACACGCCGGCGCAGCCGACCCCGCCGATCTGGCAGAGCACGAGCGGCGTGCGGGCGTCGACCTCCCGCCCCCGGATGAGGAAATCGGTCGCCTCGAAGAGCTGGAGCCCGTCGCGGCCCGGATCCAGCCCGAGATCGGCGAAGAGGCAGTCGATGGACGAGACGCCGGGCAGCATCCGGGCCGAGAACCCCTCGTCGCGCGCCTGCCGGACCGCCTCGTGCGCCGCGCTCGCGAGCACGCCCGGGTGCCCGTAGAACACCGCGCAGACCTTGAGCCCCTTGCGCACCTCGCCCAGGATGCGCTTGACCATCTCCGCGTAGATCGACCGCCGCGGCGTCTTGCCCTCCCCGTAGGGCAGCGACTCGGCCGCCGGGTTCAGGCTGCGCACCCAGCGCGCGGCCCACGCGTCGGCCACCGCGAAGAGCACGCGATCCGCGCGCTGGATCGCGCGCTGGGCTGCGAGGGTCGTCTGGCCGGCCCACTGGATGCCGATTCCCACGACGACGAGAGATCCATCGGTTGACATGCGCCCTGCCCTGTGCCGGCGTCCACGCGTCGGCCGCAGGGGTGATGCATCGCCGTTCCCCCGGACCCCATGGCTTCATGTTTCCTTTAACGTGACGTCGGTCCCGGATCAATCGAACGTGCGTTGATCCCGCTGGCGCCGCGGGCACGCTCGGCCCGGCCTGCGCGCGCCGCGGTCCGCGGGCGCGCTCGCTTCGGGCTTGCCCGCGCTGCGACCAGATCGGCGGTACGGCCGCGATGGCGGTCGGCGTCACGCGGGCGCAACATGGGGCGGCGTCGCGCGGGCGCGTCGTCGGCACATCCCCGGCGCACGGATTGCTCCGGGGTGCACCTGGTGCGCGCGATCACGGCGTGGCGGCCGGGCTCAGGGAGAATCGGTGCAGCCAACCGGGCGCATTTCGTCCAGAATTACCGCGAGGGCGGGCAGGGCCTGCGCCTTGCAAAGCGCACTTGACCCAGAGAACGAGGAGGGTACGCCAGTGTCCGTAGCAGCCAGCCATAGCAGCCAGAACTCGGTCCATTCGGAGCCGCCTCCGCCGGTCTCGATCCCCGGTCTCCGGTCGACGATCGCCAACGAGAAGCTCAGGCAGTGGATCGCGGAGGTCGTCGCGCTGTGCCAGCCGGACAACGTGCACGTGTGCGACGGCTCGAAGGAGGAGTACGACGCGCTCTGCGAGCAGATGGTCAAGGCGGGCACGCTGATCCGCCTGAACCCGGAGAAGCGCCCGGACAGCTACCTCGCGCGCTCCGACCCGAGCGACGTGGCCCGCGTCGAGGACCGCACGTTCATCTGTAGCCGGCGCAAGCAGGACGCCGGCCCCACGAACAACTGGGCCGACCCGCAGGAGATGAAGGCGACGCTGCGCCGGCTCTTCTCCGGGTCGATGCGGGGCCGGACGCTCTACGTCATCCCGTTCAGCATGGGCCCGGTCGGCTCGCCCTACGCGCACATCGGCGTGGAGCTCAGCGACTCGCCGTACGTCGCGGCGAGCATGCGCATCATGACGCGCATGGGGCGCAAGGTGCTCGAGGTGCTCGGGGACGGCGACTTCGTCCCGTGCTTGCACTCGGTCGGCATGCCCCTCGCCCCGGGGCAGAGCGACGTGCCGTGGCCGTGCAACGCGGAGCACAAGTACATCGTCCACTTCCCGGGAGAGCGGCTGATCTGGTCGTTCGGGAGCGGCTATGGCGGCAACGCGCTGCTCGGCAAGAAGTGCTTCGCGCTGCGCATCGCCTCCGTGCTCGGGCGGGAGCAGGGGTGGCTCGCCGAGCACATGCTGATCCTGGGCGTCGAGTCGCCGAAGGGCGAGAAGACGTACGTCGCCGCGGCGTTCCCGAGCGCGTGCGGCAAGACGAACTTCGCCATGCTCATCCCGCCGAAGGCCTTCGCGGGCTGGAAGGTCACGACGGTGGGCGACGACATCGCCTGGATGAAGCCCGGGCGCGACGGGCAGCTCTACGCGATCAACCCCGAGGCGGGCTATTTCGGCGTCGCCCCCGGGACGTCGGAGAAGTCGAACGCGAACGCGATGGCGACCATCCGGAAGGGGACGATCTTCACGAACGTGGGGCTCACGCCGGACGGCGACGTCTGGTGGGAGGGGATGACCGACGAGCCGCCGCCGGAGCTCATCGACTGGCAAGGGAAGCCGTGGACCCCGGACTGCGGGCGCAAGGCGGCCCACCCGAACGCGCGCTTCACGGCGCCTGCGTCGCAGTGTCCGTCGCTCGATCCGCGCTGGGACGACCCGAACGGGGTGCCGATCAGCGCCATCGTCTTCGGCGGGCGGCGGGCGACGACGGTGCCGCTCGTGGTCCAGTCCTTCAACTGGAGCTTCGGCGTCTACACGGCGGCGACGATCGGCTCGGAGATGACGGCGGCGGCCGCCGGCAATATAGGCCAGGTCCGCCGCGACCCGATGGCGATGCTGCCCTTCTGCGGCTACCACATGGGCGATTACTTCAACCACTGGCTGCAGATGGGGCGCCAGATCGTCAATCCGCCCCGCATCTTCTCGGTGAACTGGTTCCGCAAGGACGACCAGGGCAACTTCCTCTGGCCGGGCTTCGGCGAGAACATGCGCGTGCTGAAGTGGATCGTCGATCGCGTGCACGGCCGCGGCTTCGCCGAGGAGAGCCCGCTCGGCTGGATGCCGCGCTACGAGGACATCGAGTGGCGCGGGATGGAGCGCTTCTCGAAGGAGAAGTTCTATCAGCTCATGGCCGTCGATCGGGAGGCGTGGAAGATCGAGTTCGGCTCGCACGGGGAGCTCTTCGAGCGGCTGTATGACCGGCTGCCCAAGGAGGTCTTGCTGATGCGCGAGCTGCTCCTGTCGCAGCTGTGGCGCTCGCCGGAGCGGTGGGAGCTCGCGCCCGAGCGCTACCTCGACGAGCACAACGACGACAGCGAGCCGATCGCCTCCTAGGATCGCCGTCGTACCGCGTCGCCCGAGGCCGAGCCTGCGGTGCCGAGCGGTCGTGGTCCGGTGCCCTCCTCGGGGTTTCGGGGGGAGCGACCGCGGATCGCGACCCCTCGGCAAGCATGCACCCAACCGGCGCGCACCGGGACCAGCTAGAGAACCAGCGCCTTCGCGAGCGCCAAAGGGTGCCATCGGGAGAGTAGGGCTGGCGAGGCTCGTCCTCACGACACCTTCAACGTCCACGCATGCGGGCACGGATGGACGGCGGGGCGAGGCCTTCGCCGCGGCGAGCGTCACGCCCGTCCGGGACAGCACGCATCGGAGGTGCCATGCGCCAGGCCGCCTGCGTGGAGGACGCGGAGCGCGCCTCGAGACTCCCCGTCGCCGGGCCTTCGAGGGCGGACGCGTCGCGCGGGTGCTCCTCGTAGCTCCACCTCAGCAGGGATCCTCGTCGCGCATAGCGTTGCACTCATGCGCGGTTGCCCGACTCGGCCCGATCCTGTTCGGCGTTCCTATCCAAAGGAGCCGGCTTGCAGGTGAATGCGATCGTTGCGCTGCTGGCGAAACTGGCGGTCAAGCTCCGCTCATCGTTGTTCATGAAATGCAAACGAAATGCCATTGAAACGTCGAGCTCTCGTGCCTTGCCACCCTCAGCGCTGGGGCAACGCTTCTTAACAATTGAAGGCCATGTTTCTTAACAATCGAAGGCCATTTGTCTCTTGATCGCCCAAGCGACTTGTCCCAATAAGACGAGCGCTGCAGGGGGGGGGCACGTGGGAGCGCGCTCCTTATATATGGGCACGGCCAGGGGTTGGAACGCCGTCACCATGGAACGGGCAGCCGCGCATCGGGGGAATCGGTAGCAGGAGCGGGGTGAGGATCGAGCGAGCTCGGTACTGCAAAGCAGTCGTCTTCAGTGTGCAGGTTGTACAGGGATACCGTCACGTGCGCGCTTTGAGCGCCCACGATGCCACGGCTTAACTTGCTGCTGTCACCGCGCGCGTTCCCCGATGGTGACATCGGTATGGCCGGAGTCACCGACGCGTAGATTCCTGCAGCGATCTCGCTCGCCGCGCCGGGGATCCAGCGGTGTCGAGTCGGAGGGAATAAATTCAAGAGGGCGGATGTTCATGGCGACCGAAAAGTGGCCCAAAGGCGAGTCGATCGGCATCAAGCAGATAGCTGGATTGCAACGATACGTGCACGATCTCTCGCACGAGCGTTGGCTCCTGTGCGAGTTGCTCGGCTTCGAGCAGATCGCGTCGAGCAGCCCTGCGCTCGAGGCTCAGACGGGGCAGCGCTCGGAAATCTTTCGCGCGGGATCCTGCACGCTGATCTGCTCCGAGCCGCTCTCCAGGCAGAGCGTGGCGGGTCGCTTCTTGCAGCTCCACCCGGAGGGGGTCGGCGCCATTCTGCTGGATGTCCAGGATGTCGAGCACGCTTTCTCGCTCGTTGAAGCGCGCGGCGGCACCCCGATCGGCGCCATCGAGCGCGACGGGTCGGTGAAGGGAGGGCTGGCGGCGTTCCCGATGGCGACGCCGCTCAACGACGTGCGGCTGTACCTGGTGGAGCGACACGGCCATCCCGTGCCGCTCCCGGGCTTCATCCCGCACGAGGCGCGGCCGGCCACGACCAACCGGCGCGGGCTGCTGAGCTTCGACCACATCACGTCCAACTTCCAGACCATGGCGCCGGCGGCCATGTGGCTGGAGAGGGTTCTCGGGCTTCAGCCGTTCTGGAGCATCCAGTTCCACACCGGACAGGGACGCTTGAGCGCCCACAAGGGCTCCGGCCTGCGCTCGGTCGTCCTGTGGGACGAGCGTTCGGGCGTCAAATTTGCCCTCAACGAGCCGACACCGCCAAACTTCGAGGGCTCGCAGATCTACCGATTCTGCGAGGACCATCGCGGCAACGGCGTGCAGCATGCGGCGCTCGAGGTGGAGGACATCGTCCGCACGGTCGTGGAGCTGCGCGAGCGCGGCGTCCGCTTCGTCGAGACGCCGCCGGCCTATTACGATCGCTTGCCGGAGCGCCTCGCCGAGATGGGCATGAGCTCGATCATCGAGGACGTGGACACGCTCAGGCAGCTCGGGATCCTGATCGACGGCGAGGGGCCCGGCCGCTACTTGCTCCAGATCTTCATGGATCCCGTGCAGGGCGGCGAGGCCGGACCGGGCCGGAGCCCTTTCTTCTTCGAATTGATCCAGCGAAAGGGCGACCGGCGCTTCGGCGAGGGCAACTTCCGCGCCTTGTTCGAAGGGATCGAGTCGAAAGAATCGAGAGAGCGCGGAGAGGGATGAGGATCGAATGGCTGCCGGTGCAGCCGTTCTTTTCGCGCCGGTTCGTGCGTCCTGGCTTGCTCGAAGCTGCTCGCCCCGACGAGACAGCATCGAGAATTTAGAGTCCACGCCCGAAGACCGGCACCGGAGATTCAGATGCGCTGGCGTGCCTTCATTCGCTTGGGGAGACCTCAGTATCTTTTCAAGAGCGCTCTCTTGTACGGCCTGGGCGCCATCGTCGCCCTTTTTGGCCATCACAAAATTTCCATCGGCACCTACCTGTTCGGCCAGCTCTTCGTGTCCTGCGTCCACCTCATGACGCACTACTGCAACGAGTTCTTCGATCTCGAAGCAGATCGGGCCAATCACGCTCGTGCGGGGGTGACCGGCGGCAGCCGCGTCCTGGCCGATGGGCTCCTTTCTCCGGACGTCAGCATCGGAGCCGCGTTCGTGCTCCTCTTCCTGGGCGCCGCGCTGCTTATCGGAATGCCGAGCGGGTCAGCGCAGTGGATGTGCTTCGCCATCATCGTGCTCGCGTGGTTCTACACGGCGCCGCCTTTCAAGTTCAACCACCGCGGTTTGGGCGAGCTCTGCTCCATGATCGTCATCGATATCCTCTGCCCCACGCTCGCGTTCTATCTGCAGGCTGGCAGGGTGGAGCCGATCCTCTTCATGGTGCTCCTGCCCAACTGCATCCTTCAATACTCCTACATGATGATGATGAACCTCTTCGACTATGAAGGGGATCGCGCGGCGGGTAAGAAGACCCTGGTGGTCGTGCTCGGGCCGGAGAAGTCGGCGCGCTTGTACGTGTTCAGCCACGTGCTCGCCTATGCATCGATCGTCGTGCTCTGGTGGGTTGGACTGCCGGGATCGGTGGTCTTGATGATGGGGCTCACCGTGCCGTACTCGGTATGGCTTTGCAGGCAGGTTCTGGAGGGAGCGCACCGCGGGGCGCTGACCAAGGACCGCGTCGCCTGGTCGGCGGCGGCCTATACGATGGTGGTGGCCGTCGCCATGAGCATGGGGCTTCTGGTGCACCCTCGAGTCGAGTGGAATCAATTCCATATGACAACTGGTCAGGTCTTGTGTGCCATGGTCCCTGGGGTCTGCGCCGCCTGGTTGTTGGCTAACACTTGGTCGAAGGTGCGTGTGTCTCGACTGAAGGAGAAAGTATCTCAATGAGGCCGATCCTAGCAAATACCATCGAGTCAGCGGTCGGGTTCCTGCGCGCGGGGCAGATGGAGAGCGGTGAGTTCGCGATCTATACCAGCTTGAATAGTCGCCTGGACGACGAGCTCGTTCACAATTCCACACCGTTCGTCACCACGTTCGCGATCCATGCCCTCCAGGAGGTCACGCGCCCCGACGTGAGCTCCATGCTTGACAAGGCATGCAAATTTCTCCTCAGCAAGATGGAGCCTTCGGGGCTGTGGCGCTATTGGTATCGCACCCCGCTCCCGGCGGATGCAGATGACACTGCTTGTTCCTCGCATGCGCTCATCTCCGCCGGAGTCGCCCCTCCGAAGCTTGCGGAGAATCGGCAGGTGCTGTTTGCAAATCGAGACCAGCGCGGGCTGTTCCACACGTGGCTGGACGGCGACAGGCGTCCGATCCCGAACGATGTCGACGGCGTGGTCAATGCCAACGTGGTGCTCTACCTCGGTGACATACCCGAGACGCGGCCTGCGATCGACTATCTGAACCAGCTCGTTGAATCGAACAAGGACGAGGGGGCCTCGTGGTACTACATTCCTCATCAGATGCTCCATTACGCGATGTCGCGCTTGCTGCGGCGCGGCATTTTGGGCCTCGAACCGAGCAGGCCGTTCATTGTTGAGCGCACGCTGCGCCGCAAAGTGAGCGACGGATCCTTCGGCTCCGATCTCAATACCGCCATGTCGATCTCGACCTTGCTCAACTGCGGGTATAGCTCCGATCTGGACTCGGCGGTCGACGCCCTCGTGAGGAGACAGCTGCCCGACGGCTCGTGGGGCCGTGAGGCCTTCTATGGTGCGCCAAGGCTTCCTCCTCCGGGGCCGTTCGCGTTCTGGTACGGGTCGGCAGAGCTGACCACCGTCCTTTGCCTGGAAGCCATCGCCCTCTTCTCAAAGGCAAAGTAGCCATGGTGCAATCGCCCGCGAACCAGACCAGCGTGCTGATCGTCGGAGGAGGACCCGTTGGCCTGACGCTCGCCCTCGCGCTCGGCCGGTACGGTGTGCCCTGTGTGCTGGTCGAAAAGAACGAAGAGGCAGTGTTTCTGCCGAAGATGGAGCGCTGCAACGCGCGGTCGATGGAGATCTTCGGACGCCTGGGCATCGCGGAGGCCATCCGAAGGGCCGGCTGGCCCCTCGACGCATCGACGGACGTGTGGATCCTGACGACGCTCAACGATCCGCCGCTCGTGCATCTCAGGTATCCCTCGATCGCGCAGCAGCGGGAGCAGATCCGCGCTCACAACGACGGACGATGGCCCCGCGAACCAGCGCAGCGCATCTCGCAGTACACGTTGGAGCCTCTCATCCAGCGGCACGCGGCGGCCCTATCGAACGTGACGGTGCGCTTCGGTTGCGAGCTCCAGAGCTTCACGGAGGTCGACGAGGGTGTCGTCGCCACCGTGCGCGACGCCACCGGAACGGCGACGATCCGCGCTGATTACCTGGTGGGCTGCGACGGGGCGCACAGCACGGTCCGGGCGATCAGCGGCATCGAGCTCGAGGGAGACCGGAATCCGTGGCTGCGGCTGTTCCAGATATTTTTTCGCTGCGACGACATCCATCGGCAGCATCCGCTGGGGCTGGGGCGTCACTACCATTTCGCGCCGATGCGCGGCGGATTTCTGGTCACTCAGGACGACCTGAAGCATTGCTGCATCCACAAGGCGATTCCCGTCGACGAGGATTACACCAAGATCGATCCGAGCGAGGTCATCAACCAGGCCGTCGGCAAGCCGATCGACGCGCAGGTCCTCTACGCGAAACCCTGGACCCCGCGGATGCTGCTGGCGGAGAGATACCAGAAGGGCCGGGTCCTCTTGGCCGGAGACGCTGCGCACCAGATGATCCAGGCGGGCGCGTTCGGGATGAACACCGGCCTCGGCGACTCCTACGACCTCGCGTGGAAGCTGGCCGCGACGCTTCATGGCTGGGGCGGGCCGTCCTTGCTCCGTTCGTACGAGGCAGAGCGGCAGCCCATCGGTGCCCGCAACCGCGGCGCTGCCGGGATGGCCGCATTCGAGTTCGCGGGCTGGTTCTCGGCGTGGGATCCGATCATCTGCACCGAGGGACGTGAGGCGGCCGCGCGGCGCGCTGAGTTCATCGCGCTCGCGGAGCGCCAGGCGAGAAAATTGTACGAAGTAGAGGGGATCGAGCTCGGCTACCGCTATCACGACTCGCCCGTCTGCTGGCCGGAGCCCGGCGGCCCCGATTCGGACAGGCCGGACCGCTACGAGCCGACCACGTGGACCGGCGCGCGCTTGCCGCATGTCTGGCTGAGCGATGGCTCGGCGCTCCACGATCGGATCGGGTCGGGGTTCACGCTCCTCCAGGTAGGAGCGAGCGACCACGACACCCGCGGGTTCCAGCGCGCAGCCGACGATCTAGGCGTTCCCTTCGATATCCTGCGCGTGCCCGATCCCCACGTGCGAGAGATCTACGGGCGTGACTTGTTCCTCGTTCGCCCGGACCTCCATGTGGCGTGGCGGGGGAACTCGATCCCGGACGATCCGGCGCGCATCATCGCCGTCGCGACGGGGCACGCTAGCATTTGACGGGCGCTCGTTCCTCCGATATCTGGCGTTCGATCTCCAGAACACAGCATGAACCGTGATTGCGGAGGAGCGTATGAACTCGAAGGCGGCGGTAACGGGCGAGGGGTTGGGGGCACCGGCATGGATGACATGGGCCGGGTGGGGGATGTCAGGGTTGACCGCGGTGTCCCTGGCGTTCAGCGCCGGCATGAAGATCATGCAGCACGCATCCATGCTGGACATGGCCCGACGGCTCGGTTATCGGGAGGACGTGTTGCCGGTCATCGGCGGCGTCGAGCTGCTGGCAGCGGTGCTGTACGCCGTCCCGCGCACCGCGCCGCTCGGCGCCATCCTGGTGACGGCCCATCTCGGGGGGGCGGTCGCGGGTCATGTCCGCGTCGGCGAGCCGTTCGTCAACGCGGTCGTGATTGGCATCCTGGCGTGGGGCGGCCTGTTCTTGCGCGACCCGCGCGTACGGGAGCTCCTGCCGCTCTCCAGGGCGTGATCGACGGAGAAGCTGAGGGAAGCTGAGGGAAGCTGAGGGAAAAGGAGAGGAACATGTTCAGGCTCTATTACGCACCGCATGCCTGCTCGATCGCGGTTCACATCGCGTTGCGCGAAGCAGGGCTGCCCTTCGAGCTCGATCAGGTCGACTTCATGCAGGGCAAGACAACCCAGAGCGGCAAGAATCTCACCGACATCAGCCCCAAAGGCCAGGTGCCGGCGCTGCTGCTCCCCGACGGCAACGTGCTTACGGAAGGCGCGGTCATCATGCAGTACATCGCCGACCAGAAGCCGGAGGTCGAGCTGGCGCCACCGGCGGGTACGTTCGAGCGCACGCGCCTGCAAGAGTGGCTGAATTTCGCTGCCACCGAGCTGCACAAAGGGCTCTCTCCGCTCTTCTCGCCGCTGATCTCGGACGAGTACCGGCAAGCGGTCAAGGAGAAGGTCGGCGCGCGCTTCGCTTTTCTCGCCAGCAATCTCGAAGGCAAGCGCTACCTCTTCGGCGATCGCTTCACAGTGGTCGACGGCTACATCTTTTACAGCATACGCACCTGGAGGCGCTTGACCAAGGCCGATCTGCCGCGCGGGCTCGACGAGTACTACGCGCGCATCGCGGAGCGGCCACACGTGAAGGCAGCCCTCGAGGCCGAGGGGCTCACCGCCTGACCAAGAGGTTGTCGGTCGAGCTCGCCGGTGGGTGCGAGCTCGATCGACGCCTCGGGGCGCGCCGCAGGTCTGCGGGCGCGTCCTAGGATCGAGCTTCGCACTTCCCGGGGCTGGAGCCAGCGAGCTCTATTTCCCCTTGGCTGTCCGTCATCCTCCAGCGGCGCGTTGCGCAGCCCCTCTCGGGTCCCGGGCTACTTCCACCTCCTCTCTCTCCTCGGTGCCTTCTGTGCCTCTGTGGCTCCTTCTTCCATGAGACGAAACCAGACGGGCTCACCCCTCTAGCGCGCGGGCAACCCGAGCTTCGACCCTCCGCACTCCACCCCCTTCCGCGCCCCGGCGTCCGCTTCGCAGCGCCTTGGAAGGACGAGCCACGCTGTCTGGGGCGGAGTCCCGGGAGCGGGCGGGCGTGCTCGAGAATGCGAAGATTCTCCTCGTGACGGCCTGCGAGGTGCGCCGCGAAACGGCCCCGTCTCACTTATGATACCTATCGATCGGTGGGGATCGGGGGATGGCACCATCGCCGGAGAACGTAACACGGCGCGCGGCGCCCGGTGGTCTTCGGGCGCTCACGCCGGTCGTGCGGCTGCGTGATCCCCGCGGGGCACGCGGGCGCGAGCGCGCGAGCGCGCGGGCGAGCGGGAGGTCGCCCGGGAGCTCGATGTGCACGTCGACGAACAGCGTGCGCCCGGCGAGCCGCGTGCGCAGCGCATGGTGGCCGAGGATCTCGCCGCCCGCGGCGCCCACGCGCGTCATGCCCGCCGCGGCGGGGGCGCGCCTCACCGGCGGAGGGCGGGCGCATCGTCGACCGGCGCCAGCGAGAGGCCCATGACCAGGTCGTCCACGAACGCGCCGTCGTCGGCGCGCACGAAGCCGCGGCGCGTGCCCTCGTGCGCGAACCCGACCGACCGGTAGAGCGCGATCGCCCGGCCGTTGTCGGCCCGCACGTAGAGCTCCACCCGGAGCACGCGCCCCCCGTCCGCGTCGCGGTGCGCGTGCGCCCACTCGAGCAGCCGCGAGAGGAGCGCCCGACCCACCCCGAGCCCCTGCGCCTCCGGGTGAACGCCGAGCCCGAGGATGCCCACGTGGCGCACCATCCGGAGCTTGAGCCGAAGGAGCGTCGCCTCGCCGACGAGGCCGCCCCCCACAAGCTCGGCGGCCAGGCACATCGCCGAGCCGTCCGTCGCCGTGAGGCCCGCGCGGTCCCGCTGCTCGGCGTAGGCGGCTGCGTCCGCGGGCAGCTCGTCCTCGTGCTTCACGATGCCCTGCCGCGCGCGCACGATCGCCCGCTCGAGGTCGAGCTGGGCTGCGGCGTCCTCGCGCGAGATCTGCCGGATGATGCAGTGACGGCCGCCCCGGAGCGGGGCTCGACGCGGTTCGAGGTGCATGGTGAGCTCCGAGGCTAGAGGCTGCGGCGCGCCCGGTTCGAGCGGGAAATTCCCCGTTCCAGCGGGAACAGTCCCCGCTCGCTTGTGGCGCTGACGGACGCGCCGGCGCCCGGCCGGCTCACTCGAGCCCTGCCCTCGACAGAACGAGCAGGCGCACGCTGGCGGCGCCTCGATCTCCGCGGCCGCGCCGCGGCGCCGGGGCGGGAGCGGACGGGCGTGCACGTGAGACCGGGAATCCCTGCTCGTCGGCGCCCGCGTGGTGCACCCCGGAACTGCCGGGCCTCCCCCATTGTACTATTGATTCATAGAGGGGAAGCCTCGGATGGCACGACCGTGGGAGATCGTGACAGGGAACGCGGTGCCCGGTGAGAAAAGTGCGCTCATGCCGGTCGTGTGCCTGAGTCGTCTCGGCGAGGCGCGCACATGAGCACGGCCCCCTCCTACGCGATCACCGAGATTCTCCACGAGGGCCAAAGGACCAGACTGCTGCGTGCGGTCCGGAGCGCCGATGGCTGCCCGGTGATCTTGAAGGTCCTCGACCCGAGGCGCAGCCGCCCGAAGGACATCGAGCGCCTGAAGCACGAATACGCGATCGGCAAGGCGCTGAACCACGAGGCCATCGTGGCGCCGCTCGCCCTCGAGACGTACGAGGGGCTGCCGGCGCTCGTCCTGGAGGATTTCGGCGGCGAGTCGCTCGACCACTTCATGGATGCGCCCATGAGCATCGAGCGATTCCTCGACCTCGCGGTTCGTATCGTGGCCGGCGTGGCGGAGCTCCACCAGCGGGACATCATCCACAAGGATCTCAAGCCCCAGAACATCCTCGTCAACGCAGCTACCGGGCAGGTCAAGCTCGCCGACTTCGGCCTCGCGTCCCGCCTCTCCCGCGAGCAGGCGCCGGCGGGGCCTCCCCGGCTCATCGAGGGCTCCTTACCGTACCTGGCGCCGGAGCAGACGGGGCGGATGAACCGGGCGATCGACAGCCGCGCCGACCTCTATGCGCTCGGCGTCACGTTCTATGAGATGCTTACCGGGCGCCCGCCGTTCGATGCGCGGGACCCGCTCGAGTGGGTGCACTGCCACGTCGCCCGCGCCCCGACGCCGCCCTGCGCGCTCGTCCCGGAGCTGCCCGAGGTGCTCTCGGCGCTCGTCCTGAAGCTCCTGGCCAAGACGCCGGAGGATCGCTACCAGACTGCGCGCGGCCTCAAGCACGACCTCGAGCGGTGCTCTGCGCAGTGGCGAGCCACCGGCAGGATCGAGCCGTTCCCCCTGGCCGAGCGCGACGTCTCCGGCCGCTTGCAGATCCCCCAGAAGCTCTACGGCCGCGTGGACGAAGCGGCCGCGCTGCTGCGCGCGTTCGAGCGCGTGGTCGGCACGGGATCCCCCGAGCTCGTCCTGGTCTCCGGCTATTCCGGCATCGGTAAGTCGGCGCTGGTCTATGAGCTGCACAAGCCGATCGTCCGTGAGAGGGGATTCTTCACCTCGGGGAAGTTCGACCAGTACAAGCGCGACATCCCCTACTCGACGATCATCCAGGCTTTCCGGGAGCTCGTGCTCGAGATACTCGCCGAGGACGAGGACCGGATCGCGGCCTTCCGGCAGCGGCTGCTCGGCGCCCTCGGGATGAACGGACAGCTCATCGTGGAGGTCATCCCTCAGGTCGAGCTCGTCATCGGCCCGCAACCGCCGGTCCCCGAGCTCCCGCCGACGGAGGCGCAGAACCGGTTCCGCGCCGTGTTCCGGCGCTTCATCGGGGTGTTCGCCCGGAAGGAGCACCCCCTCGCGCTCTTCCTCGACGATCTCCAGTGGACCGATCTGGCGAGCCTCGGGCTCCTTCATGAGCTCTTGACGCACCCCGACACGCGCCACCTCCTCGTCATCGGCGCGTACCGCGACAACGAGGTGCCGCCCTCGCATCCACTCATGCTGACGCTCGATCAGGTGCGGAAAGAGGGCGCGCGGATCTCGGACATCGTGCTCGGCTCGCTTTCCCCGGAGCACCTCGCCGCGCTTGTCAGCGACGCGCTCCACTGCCGTCGCGAGGACGCCGCGCCGCTCTCGGACCTCGTCTACGAGAAGACGGCCGGCAACCCTTTCTTCGCGATCCAGTTCCTCACCGCGCTGCACGAAGAGCGGCTGATCGAGTTCGACGAGCGCGCCGAGGCCTTTCGGTGGGATGTGGCGAAGATCCGCGAGAAGGGCTTCACCGACAACGTGGTCGACCTGATGGTCGGCAAGCTCGCGCGGCTCCCTCGGAGCGCCCAGAACGCGCTGAAGCAGCTCGCCTGTCTGGGAAGCACCGCGGAGATCGCCCTCCTGACGATGGTTCAGGGCGGCTCGGAAGAGGATGTGCACGCGGATCTGTGGGACGCAGTTCATGAGGGGCTCGTCTTTCGCTTGAGCGGCACGTACAAGTTCCTCCACGACCGGGGCCAGGAGGCGGCCTATTCGCTCATCCCCGA
The DNA here is from genome assembly GCA_051717205.1 of Sorangium sp. So ce1128. Classification (GTDB taxonomy): domain Bacteria; phylum Myxococcota_A; class Polyangia; order Polyangiales; family Polyangiaceae; genus Sorangium. The sequence goes on along the minus strand of CP181432.1, from coordinate 8,120,646 downwards.
AGGCGAGCGGGCGGCAGTGCACCTCGAGATAGGCAGGCTGCTCGCGTCGCGGACGGCGCCGGAGGAGATCGAGGAGAAGATCTTCGAGATCGTGAGCCAGCTCAATCGGGGGGCCGTGCTGATCACGTCGCGCGAGGAGCGCGAGCGGGCGGCTGAGCTCAATCTCATCGCGGGCAAGCGCGCGAAGGGGTCGACGGCCTACGCGTCGGCGCTGAAGTATCTCGCCGCGGGCGCGGCGTTCTTGGAAGAGGACAGCTGGTCCTTTCGCTACGAGCTTGTCTTCGCGCTCGAGCTCCACCGGGCCGAGTGTGAGTTCCTGACCGGCGAGCTCTCGGCGGCGGAGGAGCGGCTCTCCATGCTCTCGCGCCGCGCCAGGAACCTCGTCGACTTCGCCGTCGTCACGTGCGCGCGCACGGCCCTTTACATGACCCTGGATCGGTGCGACGTCAGCGTGGAGGCATGCCTCGAATACCTCCGGCGCGTCGGTATCGAGTGGTCGCCGCACCCGACGGACGCGGAGGTCCGGCAGGAATACGAGCGGATGTGGCGAAAGCTCGGGAGCCGCCCGATCGAGGAGCTCCTCGACCTGCCCCCGCTGACCGATCCGGATTGCCGCGCGACCATCGACGTCCTCTCGTGGTGCGACGCGCCGGCCCTATTCACCGACGAGAACCTGCTGTGCCTCCTGATCGCTCGCATGGTGAACATCAGCTTCGACCATGGCAACAGCGACGCGTCGTGCCTCGCCTACGTCCGGCTCGGCTCGGTCCTCGGACCGCGCTTCGGCGACTACCGGGCGGGGTTCCGCTTCGGCGAGCTCGGCCTCGACCTGGTGGAGAAGCGCGCGATGCTCCGCTTCAAGGCCCGCGTCTATCTGGTCTTCTGGTACTCCATCAACCCCTGGATGCAGCACGTGCGCACCAGCCTCGAGCCCTTGCGACACGCCTTTCACGCGGCCCAGGAGGCCGGCGATCTCACGTATTCGTCCTATCTGTCCCCCGTCTTGATCACGATCCTCCTCACGGAGGGAGATCCGCTCGGCGAGGTGCAGCGAGAAGCCGAGAGCGCGCTCGAATTCGTGCGGAAGGCGAAGTTCGGCCTCGTCGCCGACAACATCACCATACAGCTCAGGCTCGTCCGAACGCTCCGGGGCCTGACGTCGGCGCTCGGCTCCTTCGAGGATGACCACTTCGACGAGGGCCGGTTCGAGCAGCGCCTCGAGGGTGATCCGCGTCTCTCGATGCCGACGTGCTGGTATTGGATCCGCAAGCTGCAAGCGCGCTTTTACGGGGGCGATTACGCTTCTGCCCTCGAGGCCGCAGCGAAAGCGCAGAAGCTCCTCTGGACGTCGCCGTCGTTCCCCGAGATCGGCGAGTACCATTTCTATGGCGCACTCGCGCGGGCGGCGCGTTATGACGCTGCATCTGCCGAAGAGCGGCCCGAGCTCCTCACAGAGCTCGCCGCGCACCACAAGCAGATCGAGCTCTGGGCTGAGAACGGCCCTGAAAACTTCGGCAATCGCGCGGCGCTGGTCGGCGCCGAGATCGCGCGCATCGGCGGCGAATGGGAAAAGGCGGCGCAGCTCTACGAGCAAGCAATCCGCTCCGCGCGCGAGAACAGCTTCGTCCACAACGAGGCGCTCGCCTACGAGATCGCGTCGAGGTTCTACCGGACGCGAGGGTTCGACCTGTTTGCCGACACGTACCTCCGCGAGGCCCGCGCCTGTTACGCCCGCTGGGGGGCGGACGGCAAGGTCAAGCAGATCGACCAGCAGAATCCGCGCCTCTGGGACAGGAGGCCGCTCGCTCCAACCGCTTCCTTCGCGGCGCGAGCCGAGCAGCTCGACCTGCTCTCGGTGACCAAGGCATCGCAGACCCTCTCGGGCGAGATCGTCCTCGACAAGCTGCTGCGCACGCTGCTCGCAGTCGTCCTCGAGCAGGGCGGCGCGCAGAGGGCTTGCATCCTCCTGTACCAGGGCGAGCGCCTCTCCATCGAAGCGGAGGCCACCCTCGAAGAGAGAGGGGCGGCGACGACCATCCTCCCGCCACCGACGGAGGATTGCTCGCAGCGCGTCCCCATGTCGCTCGTCCGCTACGTGCAGCGGACGAAGGAGCGCGTCATCCTGAGCGATGCCGCAGCTGACGCGGGCAAGTTCTCCGGCGATGGCTACTTCGCGCGGTACAGGCCCAGGTCGCTGCTCTGTGTGCCCATCCTGAGGCAGGGCGAGGTGGCGGGCCTGTTCTACCTCGAGAACAACCTCCTCGAGGGCGCGTTCACGCCGGAGCGGCTCACCGCCCTCTCGCTGCTCGCCACGCAAGCCGCGATCTCGCTGGAGAACGCGCGGCTGCTCTCCAAGGAGCAGGCCGCGCGGACCGCGGCCGAGGCGGCGGAGCGGCGCGCGGCCTTCCTGGCCGAGGCCGGGGACATCCTCTCCAGGTCGCTCGATTATGGCGAGACGTTGTCGCGTATCGCGCGGCTCTCGGTACGATCGCTTTGCGACTGGTGCGTCATCGATGTTGTGGAAGGTGGAGAGATCCGGCGAATTTCCTCGGCGCACAGAGATCCCACGATGGAGTCGTTGATCCAGGAGCTGGAGCGGCGGTATCCTCCTGGTCGGGACTCGCCGCACCCCGCGGCCAGGGTCCTGCGCAGCGGTGAGCCGCTCCTGCTCCCCGAGATCTCGGAGGCTATCCTCCGGGAACACTGCGAGGACGACGGGCACGTGAGGCTCCTCCGAGAGCTCGGGACCTACAGTTCCATCACCGTGCCGCTCGTGGCGCGGGGACAACCGATCGGGGCGCTGAGCGTCGTCTCGTCCGTGCCGGAGCGCCGCTACGGGGACGCGGACATCGAGATCGTGCAGGAAGTGGCGTACCGGGCCGCGATCGCGATCGACAATGCGCAGCTCTACCGTGCTGCCCAAGAGGCCGTCCATGTCCGGGATGAGTTCCTCACGGTGGCGACGCACGAGCTCAACACACCGATGACCTCGCTCACGCTCACGCTCGAGGCGATGGATCGGGCCCTCCGGTCGGGTGGGCCCTACGACGCGCGGGCCATGGGCAGGCAGGTCGAGCGCGCGCTGCGGCAGGCGACGCGCCTGACCCGGCTGAGCAGCGAGCTCCTCGACGTCTCGCAGATCAACGCGGCTCGGCTCTCGCTCCGTGTCGCGGAGGTCGATCTCGTGGCGGTCGTCCGCGACGTCCTCGCGCGATTCACGCTGGAGCTTTCGCGCGCCGGGTGCTCGGTGCCGCTGCGGGACTGCGGCCGGATCGTGGGCCTCTGGGATCGCTCCCGGGTCGACCAGATCGTCACCAACCTGCTCGCCAATGCGATCAAGTTCGGCGCGGGCAAGCCCATCGAGATCTTCGTCGGCGAGGAGGCCGGGACGGCGCGGCTTTCGGTCAGGGATCACGGGATCGGGATCGACCCGGCGCGCCAGGAGCAGATCTTCGAGCGCTTCGAGCGCGCCGTGTCCGACCGGCACTACGGCGGGCTGGGGCTCGGCCTCTACATGAGCCGCAGGATCGCGGACGCGCACGGCGGCTCGATCCGCGTCCAGAGCGCGCTCGGCGCCGGCGCCACGTTCGTCGTCGAGCTGCCGTGCGCCGGGCCGCCGCGCCCTGGCGAGCCGAGGTCTCTGCCGGTCTGAGCGGCGCCGCGCGCTCGACGCGGGCGCCCGGCCTTCACGCCGCCTCATCGCGCCCGGGGTCGATGTGCACGAGCACCTCGGCGTCGGGCTCGACGGCGAGGATCGCGTCGCGGGCGCGGTCGCTCGTCGCGTGCGCGCGGGCGAGCGGGAGGTCGCCCGGGAGCTCGATGTGCACGTCGACGAACAGCGTGCGCCCGGCGAGCCGCGTGCGCAGCGCGTGGTGGCCGAGGATCTCGCCGCCCGCGCGCATGGCGTCGAGCGCGGCCTCGATCGCGCCGACGCGCTCGTCGGAGGCGCTCGTGTCGATGAGGTCGCGCACGCCGAGGCGGAGGAGGGAGCCCGCCGAGGCGAGGACGTAGATGGCGACCGCGATCGACAGGATGCCGTCGACCCGGGCGATGCCGGTCGCGTAGGTGAGGGCGACGCCGACGAAGATCGCGAGGTTCGCGGCGATGTCGGTGCGGTAGTGGACGGCGTCGGCCTGGATGGCGCTCGACCCGGTGCGCGCGGCGACGCGGCCGAGGTAGGCCACGAGCGTCGCGGTGATCAGCGCGGATGCGGCCATGGCGCCGAGCGTGACGGCGGCGAGGCGGAGCGGCTCGGGCGAGAGCAGCCGCCGGACGCCCTCGACGAGCAGGTAGACGCCCGAGCCGCCGATGAGCAGGCCCTGACCGGCGGTCGCGAGCGTCTCGATCTTCGCGTGGCCGAACGGGTGCGAGCGGTCGGGCGCGGCGTGGGCGAGCTGGATGGCGAGCGCGTTCGCGGAGGAGGCGAAGAGGTCCGTGAGCGAGTCGACGGCGCTCGCGGTGACGGCCATGGAGTGGCCGAGCTGGCCGGCGACGAGCTTGCCCAGGGCGAGGCCGCCGGCGGTCAGCGCCGCGATGCGCCCGGCGCGCAGCGCGGCGCGGGCGCGGCCTTCGGGGTCGCGGCGGCTCTCGGGGGCGGGGCGGCTGGCGGGGTCGCGGCGGCCTTCGGGGTCGCGGCGGGCGCCTGGATCGGGGAGGGCGCCTGGATCGGGGAGGGCGCCGGGGTCGGCGGCGCGGGTGGGGAGCGGTCCGCTCATCAGCGAGGAGGCTACCCGCGGCGCCCACGCGGGTGGTGCCCTAATATGCCCTGAAGAGATTCACATGAAGGCGGGAAGATCATTCAGGTTTTCTTCCCGCCTTCCCGCCTTCATGCTCAAATCCGGGCACCACCCTCTACGGCGCGCGGTGGATCGGATCGATCCAGGCGACCGCTTCCGGTCGCTCCGCCGGCGTGATGTCGAGATTGACCACGACCGCTTCGCCGTCGCTCCTCACGAGCACGCACTCGAGCGGCTCGTCCGCGCTCGCGTTGATCTCCTGGTGCGGCACGAAGGGGGGCACGTAGATGAAGTCGCCGGCGCCCGCCTCGGCCGTGAACTCGAGCCGGTCGCCCCAGCGCATGCGTGCCCGACCCTTCACCACGAAGATGACGCTCTCCAGCGGCCCATGGTGATGGGCCCCGGTCTTGGCGTTCGGGTGGATCGTCACCGTCCCGGCCCACAGCTTCTGCGCGCCGACGCGGGCGTGGTCGATCGCGGCCCTGCGATCCATGCCTGCCGTCTGGGCGGTGTTCGGGTCGAGCTGGTCGCCGGAGATCACCTGCACGCCGTCGTGCTTCCAGCGCGCTTCGCCGCGCGGATCGCCGCCGTGCTCGCCGTGGTCGTCTTGCGGATTTTTCATCGGGCAATTTCCTTGCTCAAGATACACCAACTCTTCTGCCAGGTCGGCATTGGCCGATGGCCGGCTCTGCCGGTGCGGCGATGCCGCCCGGGCGACAGGTCGACGAATGGAGATTTACAGCCCTGTGAGATCACAGCCGGCTCGGCCGCGTACCGCTGAAATCAGGCGAACCCTGGATAGAAATACTTGCTTGACCCGAATATGGTAAGCATGCATCCTGCCGCCCGACACGCCGGCCGTACGCATGACGCATGCGGCCCTGCCCTGGGGGCTCGATGGACTCGTTCCTCGTCGATTACTTGCGCCATATCGGTATCATGGAGGGGGTCACGGCGTCGGTGGTCGACTGCGAGGTCTGCGGCGGAGCTGAGTTCGTCACGGTGGTGAACATCGTGGACATCGGCAAGGATGCCTTCGGGAAGCTGCCGATCCAGTGCTGTACCGCCTGCGGATTCATGATGCAGAATCCGCGCTTCAACAGGCACTTCTACACGACCTTCTACAACACCTATTACCGGACCATCCTCTTCGGGAGCAGCGAGCCCGAGAAGGCGTTCATCACGGACCAGGTACGGCGCGGCGAGCTGCTCTACAGGAGCCTCACCGAGAGGGGCTATCTCAAGGAGCCGGGGAAGCTCCTCGACGTGGGGTGCTCCGCCGGCGGCCTCATGGTCAGCTTCCTGCGGCGCGGGTGGACGGGGCTGGGGACGGATCCTGACATCGGCTTCGTCAACCACGGCAAGGATCGGCTGGGGCTGCCGCTGGTCGTGGTCGACGCGGAGGACATGGACCTGCCGGCCGACGAGTACGATCTCGTCATCATCACCGGCTCGCTCGAGCATGTCTACGACGCGAACCACACGCTCTCGTTGTGCCGCCGGGCCTCCAAGCCCGGCGCGCTGCTCTTCCTCGAGGGGCGCGCGCTCGGGCAGGGCATCCTGAGCGGCCATTTCAGCCACAACCACCGCCGGTACCTGACCGCGAGCTCGCTCGAGCTGCTCATGGTCAAGCATGGCTGGCAGCCCCTCTTCACAACGGACGCGCCCCTCTGCGGGCCGACGCGCCCGGGGGGCATCTACTGCCTGGGACGCGCGGTCGACGTGCCCGCCCCGGAGGTCGTCCACGCGCTCATCCGGAGCGGAAAGCGCGACGATCCTCGCGCGCTGCAGGAGCGCCTGGCGGCGGGCGGCGTCGCGGTGGACGCGGCGCCCCACCGGGACGCCAAGGGCGTCGCGTGACCAGCGGCAAGAGCTCCAGCTGCGCGGCGGCCTTCCCGCTCCTCTCGCCGGACATCGAGGTGATCGGGCCCGCGGAGGGCGAGGGGGCGGACCCACGCCGCTTCGCGCTCTACGACCGCGCCACGGACACGTCGTTCGCGCTGGGGAAAGCGGAGCTCACCCTGGCGAGGCTCTTCGATGGGCGCCGATCCCGCGACGAGGTGCTGGAGCAGGCACGGGCGTGCGTGTCTCCGCGGCTCTCCGCCGAGAAGCTCGCGCAGTTCGAGCAGCGCCTCGTCGCCCTCGGCATCCTCGTCGACTCGAGCCGCCCCGAGAGGGCCCGCAAGGACCCTTTCGCCGGCATCAGCTTCGGGCCGCTCAAGGCGCTGCTGCTCGTGCCGCTCATCAACCTGAAGCCCGACGCGCACCTCGACCGGCTCGCGCGCGCCGCCCCGGTGCTCGTCAGCCGGTGGCTCGTCTACGGATGTCTCGCGCTCATCGCCGTGGGCGGCTGGATCGCCGGGCTGAGATGGCACGCGTTCTCCGGCGAGATCGTGCAGGCCTACACGGGCTGGGGCTGGCTGCCATGGCACTACCCGATCATGATCGCGTCCGTTGTGTGCCACGAGCTCGGCCATGCCTTGCCCTGCAAGGCGTACGGCGTGCGCATCAGCGAGATGGGCCTCGGCGCCTACCTCCTCTTCGTGACGGGCTGGGCCCGCCCCGTCCAGCGAGAGTGGTCGCGCATGACGAAGCGACAGCGGGTCGTGAGCATCGTCATGGGGCCCCTCGCCAGCCTGGCGTGCGCCTCGGTCGGCATGGTGATATGGGCGCTCGCGGCGCCCGGCTCGGCGCTCGGCGTGTTCGGCGTCCGCGTGGCGGTGACGTCGGCCCTCGCGGTCATCCCGACGCTGCTGCCGGTGTTCAACGGGGACAGCTATCTCTTCCTGACCGAGGTGCTGGGGATCCCCGGCCTCCGGCAGAAGTCGTGGAGGTTTGCGCGCGACCTGCTCCGCCGCAACACCGAGCGCACGCAGGACCTGAGCGCGCGGCGAAAGCTCCTTTACGTCTCCGTGGTCGCAGGGACCTTCCTCAGCTGGCTCATCGCCTGGGCCAGCGCGTACTCGCTGTTCTTCCGGTAGGCCCCGGCGCCTACCCTGCAATGCATCCACCACAGGCATCCTCAGAGGAGAAAATCAATGATTCGTTCGAATGAGCACGAAGCGAGCGACCCGATCGAGGCGACCGGCCATGTAGCCCAGGAGAGCTGTACCGGGGCCCCCAAGGGCCCTCCCCCCACCGCGAAGGACGAGACGCTCCAGAAGGCGGCCGGCGCGAGCTTCGAGGATTTTGACCTGGACGACATCGAGGTCCTCGAGAGCAAGGTCTTCGCCTGAAAGGTGGCTCGATGGAGGGCTGGAGAACGCTCCAGCGCTCGATCGAGCAGAGGGACGGGGCCGCGCTCGGTGCGATCGACCGGGCACGGCCTCCGTCAAGGAGCGCCGCTATGTTCCCGAGCCTCGGAGTCGGCCTTCAGTACAATCCAGAGATCCTGGATTGGTTTCCTTTCGAGGAGATGGAGGTGGACTCGATGGAGATCCTCCTCGACACCGTGATGGGCCCCCTGGACAGCCCCTATGTCATGAAGCCGGGGGCCAAGGAGAAGCTCGATCGCCTCGCCTCGAAATACAAGCTCCTCGCCCACTCCAACTACGGGTGTGACTTCGGCTTCGAGCCGATCGAGACGACGCCGGCGGCGCTGCGTCACGTCCCGCTGGCGAAGGCGATCGGCAGCCCGTGGGTGGCGAACCATTGCTTCTACGGCGACAACTCGTGGCTCGATATCTGGAGCAGCCCCGTCCAGTTCTCGACCTCCGAGGTGAAGCGGGTGGCCGGGCGCGCGCGGGCGCTCCAGGCGATGTACGGGATGCCGCTCGCGCACGAGAACGCCGCCTATTATATCCCCTGTCCAGGCGCCGAGATGCGGGAGGCCGAGTTCATGGCCCGCCTCGTGGACGAGGCCGGGACCTACCTTCACCTCGACCTGCACAACATCTACACGAACTCGATCAACCTCCCGAGCTTCGACCTGGAGGATTACCTGAGCACGATCCCGCTGGACCGCGTGATCGCGATCCACCTCGCGGGCGGCAGCTGGCTGGACGGCCTTTACCACGACTGGCACGACGAGAGCGTGCCGGAGCCCGTGTGGGACCTCCTGGAGCGCGTGCTGGAGCGGGCCCGGCCCGGTGCGGTCATCATCGAGTACCAGGGCCAGGCGCACCACCCGTCGACGCGCGTCCTCGGGCGCGAGAGCGATCACGAGATGATCGTGCGCGACATCGCGCGCGCCCGCCGCGCGTGGGACAAGGCTTATGGCGTGGTCGCGACACGGCAGGCAGGGTGACCGCATGGAAGCGTCGACCGTATGGACCGTCTGGCGCCGGATCCTCCGCGAGCCCGCGCTCGGCGACATGATCTTCGAGCCCGGCTTCGCTGACCGCGCGTCGGAGCACGGCTTCACGGCGGAGCAGATCCCCATCGTGCTCGCCTACGCCGAGACGCCCCACCGCACGCGGTGGTTCATCGTCAACTACCGCTTCCGTCTCGTGAGCTCGTTCCTGTATGCCCTGGAGACGGGCGCCCCGCTGACCGTGCGCCTGCTCGTGAACTCCGGCCACGACCTGCGCGCGCTGGGCGAGCGCTACATGGAGGAGCGGGGGTGGGAGGATCACGGGCCGTTCGTCTACACGTTCTGCGCGGACGTGCTGGACTTCCTGCGGCGCTCGGAGCTCGCCGCCGAGCTGCCCTACCTGCGCGACATGATCGCGCTCGAGGCGGCCTCGGTGGAGCTCGTGCGCCGCGTGGCGAAGCTGCCCAGAGAGCGCTACAGGCTCCCGGCGCCGTGCGATGGAGTCGATCTGCGCGCGGCCACGCTCCGCAGGAACCTGCAGGGCATCACCGCGACCACGGAGCACGCGCTCGGGCCGTGGCTGAGGGACAAGTCCCTGCTGGGGCGGACTCCGCTGCAGAAGGGACCGCAGCACCTGCTGCTCTACGTGCCGTCGCCGACGAGCAGCTACAAGCTCGCCGGCATCCCGGAGCGCGGGGCGCGCCTCTTCAACGCGCTGACGGAGCCGCGCTCGCTCTCAGCGCTGCGCCGCTCGCTCGGGGGCGACGAGCCCCCCGAGGGCGACGACGTGGTCATCCTGCGACGGCTCTGCGAGTACGGGGTCGTCGAGGCTTTGCGGGGATAGCGCCATGCCGCTCTCGAGATACTTCTGGCTGCGATCGGCGGGGTTCCCCATCGGCTGGGTCAGCGACCTCGGCATCGAGGCGAGCCGCCCCGTCGTCGAGCAGCTGTACCTGGTGACGGACGAGCTGCGCGGCCTCGGCGCGGGGCGGCGAGCCGGCGGCGCGACGGAGGCTGCGCCCGACGCGCTGGCGGTCCGGCGCAAGCAGCTGACGGAGCGGCGGGCCGCGCTGGAGGCCGAGGGCGAGGCGCTGTTCACGGCAGACGCGCGCGCCGTCAGGAGCAAGGTGATCGAGCGGCTGTCCGGGCCGCTGGCGGAGGAGGCGCTCTTCCTCCTGAACCCCGCGGCGCTCGAGCGGGTCCGCTCGCTCGGGCAGGGCGGCGCGGCGCAGCTCGACAGCCGCCGTAGACAGCATGTTCGCCTCGCGTGGAGCTACCTCCAGCGGCTCTGCACGAAGAACGACACCGTGAGCTTCTTCGGCCCCATGGCCTGGGGGCGCATGTCCGGGCTCGACGAGACCGTCCGGCTGAGCACGACCGGCCCGGGCTGGATCAAGCGACGGATCGTGTCGTTCGAGCACTGGGCAGCCGTCGCGCTGGGCGCGGCGATCTCGGCCGATCCCGAGGTGTCCCCGTACCTGCCGCTCCGGCTCAACGCGGGCTGTCACGTCGAGGGCACCGAGCTGCGGTATCCCGTGAACAAGCGGACCCGGCTCTCGGCGCTGGCCGCGGACTTCCTCCGTTTCGTGGGAGAGGCGCGGCGCCACGGCGCTCAGCCGGCGGCGGAGCTGTCCGCGCGCTTCGCCCGCGAGACGGGCCAAAGCCTGGAGGAGGTCGAGCGCGCGTGCAGCTTCCTGCTCGAAAAGGGCGTGCTCGTGCGGAACGTCGAGGTCCCGACTGCGGAGCATCGCCCCGAGGAGCGGGTCCGGCGGACCGTCGCGGCCCTACCCGAGGCGTGTCCGGGGCGCGCGCGCTGGCTGCACACGATCGATGGCCTCCTCGCGCTGCGGGAACGGTACCAGGGCGGCGCGCTGGAGGAGCGCGCGCGCACCTCGAGCGAGCTTTACAGCGTGCTGAGGAGCCTCGGGATCAACACGGACCGGGAAGCCGGGAGCATGTACACGGGCAGGTACGTCGTCTACGAGGACTGCGAGCGGTCCTTGTTCATCGAGCTCGGGCGCGCCGTGGAGGCGAGGCTCGGCGCGGTGCTCGAGCCCGTCTGCAACATCTACCGATGGCTCGCGAAGCGCGCCGCGCACCTCATCCATGCGCACTACGAGCGCGTCTACAGGGAGCTTTGCGCCGACGGCGACGAGCAGGGCGTCGACTTCCTGCTCTTCTTCACGACCGTGCGGAAGAGTCCCGCCCTGGAGCCGTTGGTCGAGCTGCTGAGGGGCGAGCTCAGGGCGGCGTGGGGGCGCCTCCTCGGCCCGGCCCCGGCGGACGACGTGACGATCGACGAGCGCGATCTGGTCCGCCTGCTCGGCTGGCTCGAGGAGAGCGGCCCCACCGAGGGCGCCCCGGAGCCGCTCGGCGTCGACGTGCATTCCCCCGATCTCCTGGTCGCGGCCAGAGACCTCGAGGCTCTGCGGAGCGGCGAGTACCAGATCATCGTTGGAGAGGTGCACCCGGGCGTCCACAACGTGTCGCAGCCCGTGTCGCAGCCGTTCTCGCCGTTCTCGCGGGAGATCCAGGAGGAGGTCGACGCGCTGCTCGCCCCCGGCCGCATGGTGCTCGTCGATCCGGCGCTCGGGCACCAGCGCTCGAACCTCAACTGGCCCGTGGTGACGAACCTCCACGAGGTGCTCATGCCCGGAGACGACAGCCGCTCGCCGCTCTCGCGGCAGGTCGCGACCGGGAGCGGGCGCGTCGTGCTCCGCGACGGGGGCGTCAAGTACCTGGATCGCGCCTCGGGGCGCCTCGAGGACGTCATCACGGTGATGCCGCGGGATTTTCACCGCATGCTCTTCGATCTGGCCGCCGACGCGCTGGGAGCGGCGCACCCGTGCCGCATCTCGTGCGGCAACTTCATGCTGAAGCGCCGCACGTGGCGTGTATCCGGGTCGAGCCTGCCGAACGTGAAGCTCCCCGGCGAGAGCTTCCAGTCCTTCATGGCCGTCCACGCGTGGGCTCGGGCGCTGGGGTTGCCGCGCTGGGTGTTCGTGAAATGCCGGGGAGAGCCCAAGCCGATCTACGTCGACTTCGAGAACCCCCTCGCCGTCGACCTCTTCTACAAACAGGCCCGGCAGGCCGACGACGTGACGATCTCGGAGATGCGACCGGGCCCCGACGAGGTCTGGCTCGTCGACGAGCGCGGCGCGTTCACCTCCGAATTACGGACATCCTTCACCACCAAGGGCTCTCCCCGGTAATCGCGCCTGCGCGGCATGGGCGCGACGGCCATCAGGCGAGCTTGATGCAGCAGATCCTGATTGAGGAGACAGTTCTATGAGCATGCAGCACAGTGAGGTGTTCAGCGTCGGTGACGGTATCCTCGCGCCCAACGCGTCGTGGTCCTTCGGCGCGGACGTGCCGAAGACGTTTCTGGAGCACGTCCGCAGGTCGGTGCCGCTGTACGACGCAGGGCACGACCTGATCTGTCAGATCAGCGATTTCTTCGTGAACGACGGGTCCGTCTGCTACGAGCTCGGGGTGTCGACCGGGGAGCTCCTCGGGAAGCTGGCCCGGCACAACGCGGGCAAACGCGCGAAGTGGGTCGGCCTCGACGTCGAGGAGACCATGATCGCGCAGGCGCGCATGAGCCTCGACGGCATGAAGAACGTCGAGCTCCACGTCGGCGACGCGGTCCTGTGGGACTTCGAGAAATCGGACATGATGGTGTCCTACTACTGTCTGCAGTTCGTTCCGCCGAAGTTCCGGCAGGAGGTCATCAACAAGATCTACGAGTCCCTCAACTGGGGAGGCTGTTTCGTCCTGTTCGAGAAGGTGCGGGCGTGCGACGCCAGGTTCCAGGACATCACGACGGCGCTGTACCAGGAGTTCAAGCTGAAGCAGAGCTTCACGCCCTCCGAGATCGTCGCGAAGGCCCGGAGCCTCAAGGGAGTGCTCGAGCCGTTCTCGACCCAGGGGAACGTCGACATGCTGAAGCGGGCCGGCTTCGTCGATATCATGTCCATCATGAAGTATGTCTCGTTCGAGGGGTTCCTGGCCATCAAGTGAGCGCCCCGGGCGCTGGCCGCGCGGCTTCAGCGCGAGGCGACCCGGCCGGCCTCCGCTCGCGGCAAGCGGACGCGGCGGGGCGCGAGAGAACAGAGAGGAGTCGTCGAGGATGAAAATCGAAGGGGTCCCCTTCTTCGTCGCCGACTGGGCGAAGGTCGAGCCGACCGAGCATCCAGGGGAGACCGGGAAGGCCATCTGGCGGACGATCGAGGCCGGCAACATCCGTGTCAGGAAGGTCGAATACACGCCGGGATACCGCGCGGATCACTGGTGCAGCCGCGGGCACGTCCTCCTCGTCCTCGAGGGAGAGCTGACCACCGAGCTCAAGGATGGGCGGCTGTTCACGCTGCCAGCCGGGACCAGCTATCAGGTGGCGGACGGCGCCGAGCCGCACCTCTCCTCCACGCAGACGGGCGCGACGCTCTTCATCGTCGACTGACGGAGCGCGCTGGCGCCGCGGCGTACAGCGAGAGCGCGCGCCGGACCGGGCGGCGATCGGCGCCGGCGCGCAGCGGGCTACGCGACGGCGCGGTTCAGCTGGGCAGGCGTCCCCGTCGCCGACGGGCGGAGCTCCACCTTGACCCACCCGGCCTCTCGCCGGTCGAAGGCCTTGTAGGCGTCGATCGCGGACTCGAGCGGCGCCTGCTTGGTGATGATCGTGGTGGGATCCACCTGGCCGGTCTGCACGAGGTCCACGAGCTTCGGGATGTACTTCCTGTGGTTGCAGTTGCCCATCTGGAGGGTGAGGTTCTTGTTCATGGCCTCTCCGATGGGGAACGTGCGCGAGGTCTGCGGGTAGACCCCGATCACCGCGATCGTCCCCGCCTTGGCCACGCACCGGACCGCCCACTGCAGCACCTGGGACGGCCCGTCGCCGGCGCGGAAGGTGTCGCCCTTGGTCCGCGCGTCGGGGGAGATCTGCTTGACCTCGAGGTCGAACGCCTTGGCGTCCTGCTTCGCCTGCTTGTGGGCGGGGCCGTCGTGCGGGCGCTCGGCGTCGACGCCCACCGCGTCGATCGCCCGGTCCACGCCGATGCCGCCGGTGAGGCGCATGATCGCCACGAGCGGATCCTCGGCGGAGAAGTCGACCGTCTCGGCGCCCTGCTCGCGCGCCATCTCGAGGCGGTCGGGCACCTGATCGATGGCGATGATGCGCCCTGCGCCCATCAGCTTGGCGCTCGCGATCGTGAACAGGCCGACGGGGCCGCACCCGAAGACGGCCACTGTGTCGCCCGGCTTGATCTCGGCGAGCTCGGCGCCGAAGTACGCGGTGGGGAAGATGTCGGAGAGCAGGATGGCCTGATCATCGCTGACGCCGTTCGGGAGCTTGACGAGGCCGACGTTGGCGAACGGGATGCGCGCGAACTCTGCCTGCAGCCCGTCGAAGGGGCCTGACATCTTGGGGCCGCCGAAGAAGGCCGTGCCCGCGTGCTTGCCGTTCGGGTTCGCGTTGTCGCACTGGGCGTAGTACGCCGCGCGACAGTACGAGCAATAGCCGCACGCGATTGTCGACGGCACGACGACCCTGTCGCCCTTCTTCAGGTTCCGGACGTCGTCGCCGAGCTCCTCGATGACGCCGACCGCTTCGTGGCCGAGCACCGTGCCCGGCTCCATCCCCGGCATCGTGCCGCGGATGAAGTGGAGATCGGTGCCGCAGATGGCGCTCGCCGTGATCCGGACGATCGCGTCGGTCGACTCCTTGATCTTCGGCTCCTTGATGTCGTCCATCCGGATGTCGCCGATGCCGTGAAAGACTACCGCCTTCATGAGTTCTCGCTTTCTCCCTTCGGGGTTCCACCGGTGCGCCGGGCTGCTCGCCGAGGGCGCGGCACGAGGCGCGGGACACAGAGGTCCGGGCGTCTGGACGCCGCTGTCTGTGCTGATCCCGTGCCAGCGCGCGAGAGGCGCGCGGAGAGCCGCGGACTGAAGAGCACTCGAGGTGGCAGGCGGTGGAGCGCGGGGGTGGACGGCGGCAGCGGAGCTCTGCCGAGCTCGGTGGTGTGGGCTGCCCTTCCGAGGGAGGCGTCTGTGGCGAATTGTCCCGGTTGTGGCCAGGTGGCGCTTCTTCGGTGAAGGTGTCTGGTCGCTCGCCTGGTAGCCTCGGCCATGCCCAACCTCCCGCCGGGGCCGAGCAGCAAGCTCTGGACTCTGATCCGGTACCTCCGGGATCCCATCGGTTGCATGGTGCCGCTCGCGCAGAGGTACGGCGATCCCTTCTCGTTTCCCGGCGATCCCCCGCTTGTGTGCACCGGCGACCCTGCTGGCATCAAGGCCATCTACACGGCAGATCCCGACACGTTTGCTCCTCTGTCGGGGGACCTGTCCGTGTTCCTGGGCCAGCGCTCGCTGATCCTGCTCGGCGGCGCCGAGCACCGCCGGCTGCGCAGGCTCACGATGCCGCCGTTCAACGGGGCGCGCATGCGCGCGTACGGGGAGGCGATGTGCCGCATGGCCGAGCAGCGCACGGCGGACTTTCGGCGTGACCAGCAGGTGACCGTCCACGAGGTCGCGCAGCAGATCTCGCTCGACATGATCTTGCAAGCCGCCTTCGGCGTGAGCGAGCCGGCGCGCATGGCAGAGCTGGCCAGGCTGCTCCTGGATCTCATCGACGGGATCTCACCGCTCATCGCGCTGTTCCCGTCGTTGCGGCGCGAGCTTGGCGGGGTCGGCCCCTTCGCGGCGTTCGTGCGGCGGCAGCGCCGCTTGCACGAGCACCTCGACGCGCTGATCACGGCGGCGCGCGCGGCCGGGCCGCGCGACGACATCCTGAGCCTCCTGGTCCATGCCCGCGACGAGGACGGCCAGCCCATGACCGACGAGGAGATCCGGGACCAGCTGATCTTGCTGGTGGTCGCCGGGCACGAGACCACGGCCATCTCGATCGCGTGGGCGTTTTACGCGCTGCACCGGCCCGAGAACGCCGCGGCGCTCGAGCGGCTGCGCGCCGAGCTGGCAGCGCTGGGGCGCGACCCGGAGGTGGATGCGCTGGACAGGCAGCCGTACCTCGAGGCCGTCTGCAAGGAGACCCTGCGCCGCTACCCGCTCGCGCCCGCGCCCGGCCCGCGCAAGCTGCTGCGCCCGCTGGAGCTCATGGGCTACACCCTGCCGGCCGGCGTCGGCGTGGCGGCGGCGATCGGGGTCGCGCACTTCCGTGAGGACATCTATCCCGAGCCGCTGCGCTTCCAGCCCGAGCGCTTCCTCGAGCGCAAATTCACGCCGTTCGAGTTCTTGCCTTTCGGCGGCGGAGCGCGGCGCTGCCTCGGCGCGGCCATGGCCGCCTACGAGATGCGGCTGGTGCTCGGCACGGTGCTACGGCGCTACCGGCTGCGCCTCGCGTCGCTGCGACCCGATCCGGGGAAGGTGCGCGCCGCCAACGTCGGGCCGGCGCACGGCGTGCGCATGATCGTCGAGGAGCGGCTGGCCTAGCTTTCCGGAAGCGAGCAGCGCGCCTTTCGGGCCGACGCGCCTCACGAGCGTCGGTGGATCGTTACATCGACGATCTCTGGCAGGAGGTCGGCCTCTCACGTGATCGCCGTCGCTGGCACGACGCCCCGGTCCGCTGGGTCTGCCTATCCCGGCTCGCCCGCTCGCACGCGGACCACTTTCCCATCGAACGCGACGGCCATCGCATGGACCGGCGTAGCGCCGCCAGCGCGCAGCTCGGCGGCGTAGTCGCGCGCGCGGATCTGCGCCAGCGCCTCGTCGAGCGCCTGTTCGAGGCTCGCGCGCGGCATGCGGGCGACCTTGAGCTCGAGCACGACGCCGGGCCGACCGGGCTGCGCTGGCCGGATCATGACGTCGGGCCGCCCTTGCCCGGACTCGCGGTTCGAGCGCACCTGATACGCCGGCTCGAGGGCCGCGAGCAGCCCGGCGACGAACCCGTGATAGACGGCTTCCGGGTCGACCCTCGCCGCGTCGTGGTACGAGAGCACGTCGGTGACGAAGGCCTGGAGCTCGATCTCGAACCCGGCCGCGTCTCCCGAGAGGAGCGCGGCGAGGAGCCGCTGCATGCTGCCGCCCTGGCGCTTCAGCCGCGCCTCTGCCCAGCGGCGGAACGTGCCTGTATAGAGCAGCCGCACCTCGCGGTTCGGGATCTTCAAGGCGTGCGCAGGCTGCTCCCCGGGGCCGCGCGAGCGCTTCTCGGCGCGCAGGTATCCCGAGAAGACCAGCAGACCGAACAGCGCGTCCTCGTTCTGGGCGAGGTCGCCGACAGCCACGTTCTCCTCGAGCACGCGCTCGATCTCGCCTCCTTCCATCAGCACCTCCAGCGCGGGCTGCAGCGTCACGGCGTGCTCCTCGATCACCTTCTGGATGAGATCGTTGGAGCTCGTGCCGAGCCAGAACGGGAGCGGGTCCTTGTCTTCCCCTTCCAGGAAGCAGAGGATCGACCACGGGTTGTAGATCACCGCGCCCCCGAAGTCGTACCCGTTGTACCAGCCGCGGATCACCTCCAGCAGGCCGCGCCGCCCTGCCTTGTCGAGCAAGGCCTCCACCTCGGCCTCGGTGAAGCCGAAGCAGGTGCTGAAGTCCGAGCGGAGCAGGGAATAGGCAACCACGTTGTTGAGCCCGGAGAAGATGCTCTCGCGCGCCACCCGCAGGATGCCGGTGAGGACGGCCCGGTGGAGGTGCGGATTGCCCTTGAGCCCCTCGGTGAGGAACGTGCGCACGAAGTCGAGGATCCGTGGCGCGTAGCCGTGGAGATACCCGGCGTGGATGGGCTCGTCGTACTCGTCGATGAGCATCACGACGCGCTCGCCGTGGAGGCGGTGGAGATGGCCGGACAGATCGAGGAGCGCCCGGCCATACACCGCCTCGGACGCGGTGCCGTCGAGCACTTCTCTGTACCGGCGCTGCTCGACCTCCCCGAGCTGGCCGCTGTCGAGCACGTGGCGGTGCTGGTTGAAGAGCTCGATGATCTTCTCCCGCAGGGCCGCCCAGCAGCGCTCGAACGTCTCCTGCTTCGCTCCCTTCAGCGTCAGGTGGATGACGGGATATCGCTGGAAGTGCGCGCGATAGCGCTCTCCGGCCCGCCAGATCGAGAGATCTTCGAAGAGGTGCGACAGCTCCTCCTGCCGCTTCTCGAAGAACCACCGCAGCATGGACAGGTTCAGGGTCTTGCCGAACCGCCGGGGGCGGGGGAGGAGGACGACCTCGACGCCCTCCTTGTCGATGAGCTCGCGGATGAGGTGGGACTTGTCGACGTACTCCAGCCCGGACTCGCGGAGCTTGCGGAAGTCGTCGATGCCGAGCGCGACGCGGAGGGCCATGGGGTCCCAGCCGTATGCGGCCCGCCCGGCGGGAGGTCAAGCGAGCGCCACGGCCCTCGGCGCTCCGGTCGCCGCGGCGGCTCGCTCGCCCTCCGCTTACGCTTACGCCTACGGCCCGGCCGCCGTCAGCACCTCGGCCGGCGTGCGCTGCGGCGCCTCGCCCGCGGGCGCCGACACGCCGTCGATGCGCACGTCCGCCCCGTCGACCCGCGCGATCGCCTGCCCGAACCACCGCCCGAGCCGGGAGCGGAGCCCGCGGGCGAGCTCGGGCCGCGCGCCGGCCTGGGCGAGGACCTCGATCAAGGAGCGATCCGGCGAGGCCGCTATATCGACGATCTTGCCCTGGGGCGTCTCGCCCGCCACCGCGCGCGCGACGGCCGAGAGGAGCGCCTCGACCGGGATCGCCTCCTGGAAGGCCTCCGCCACCTCGGGCGGGATCAGCACGCGCCGGTCCCGGAGCGCGCGCTCCGCGCCGAGCGGCAGCACGCGGAAGAGCGGCGCAGGCCGGAGCACGATGTACGGGACACCATCTCGCCGCACCCGGCGGAGCCCCTCGTCGCCGTCCTGCCGCGAGGTCACGAGGAGCAGCGATGTCACCCCGGGCGCGCGCGTCGCCGACAGGGCGGCCGCGAGCAGCTCGGCGGAAGGGGAGGGCGACGGCGGCGGAGCGCCGCGCCACGCGACCGGCTCGACGACCGCAATGCCGGTCGCGCGCGCGTCGAGCGCGGCCTGGAACAGGTTGCCGCGCTCCGCCGTCGCATGGGCGGCGTCCACCCGGCTGTGCGCGATGCCCCGCTGCGACAGCCCACCACAGACCTGCTCCGTGAGGACGGGATCCTCTCCGGTGATCAAGAGCATATAAGGGCTCCTCCTCGGCTGGCGTCGACCGATCGCTAGCCACAGGATCACCCACCGTCAATGGTCTCTCCCCCGTTCGACACGGACGATGATGCGGTGTCTCGGGCGGACCCGATCACCGCCCTTCGCGCCGCTGATTCGCTGTCTGCGCCCGCGCGGGCGCCGCGGCGTGGACCGCGAGCGCGCGCCGGACCGGGCCGCGGTCGCTGCCGCCCGCCCGCACGGGATCGGCCTCGCCGACCAGGACCGACAGCGCGCGCGCCTGCGTCCTCGCCGCGGCCGCGAGGGCGGCATCGTCGGCCTGCGCGGCGAGCGCCGAGAGGCGCCGCGCCACGCCGAGCGCCGCCGGCAGCGCGCCCGCGGCCACGTACGCGGCCGCGAGCTCCTGGAGCAGCGCGGCGTCGTCGCCCCGGAGCGCCACCGCCGCTTCCAGGTCGGCGATCGCCTCGTCGCGCCGCCCCTGGCGCGACCGGAGCGCCGCCCGGGCGCGGTGGCCCTCGACGAAGCCGCTCACGTGGTCCAGCCCCACGGTGTATGTGCGCTCCGCCTCGCGAAGATCGCCCGTCCGCTCGTACAGCGCGCCGAGCCCGAGGTACGCCGGGCCGTAGGTGGCGTCGAACCGGACCGCCTCCAGGTACCGCGCCAGCGCCACGTCGGGCTCGCCGGCCGCGGCGCGGGCCTCGGCCTGCCGCGTCAGCTCGGCGGCCTGCGCCGTGGCCCAGCCAACCGCGTCCGCGCGGGCCAGCGCCGCCCCGTGCAGCAGCGCTCCGGCGAGCGCGACGGCCAGGGCGCGGGCGTGCGCTCGCCGCCCCGCGCCCGCCGCACCTCCGGACCGCCCCGCGCGCACCGCCCCGATCGTAGTGGCGGCTGACCGGCCGGGCAATCGTTGCCCGCGTGGCGGGCACCGCCAGGTCGCGGCGCGCTCCCGCCCGCTCGCGGCGCACCTGCGTGCCACGCCGCAGCGCGCCGCGGACGCTGCGGGCGTCGCGGACGCTGCGGGCGTCGCGGACGCTGCGGACGCCGCGGACGCTGCGGGCGTCGCGGGCGTCGCGGGCGTCGCGGACGCTGCGGGCGTCGCGGACGCTGCGGGCGTCGCGGGCGTCGCGGGCGTCGCGCTCGTGTCCGGAAGGCAGCCGCCGGGCGCGAGTTCGCGTAGGATGCGCGCCCATGGGTGAGGATCTGCGCTTCCCGGACGCGTTCCTGTTCGGCACTGCCGCCTCTGCCACGCAGGTCGAGGGGCACTGCGCGCAGAGCGACTGGGCCGCGTTCGCGCGCGAGCCGGGGCGCGTCCGCGGCGGGGACACCCCGGACCAGGCGTGCGACCAGCTGCACCGCTTCCGCGAGGACGTCGCGCTCCAGGCGCGGCTGTGCATGGGGGCCCACCGGCTCTCCATCGAGTGGGCCCGCGTCGAGCGGGAGCCGGGCGAGTTCGATCCGGCGACGTGGGACCATTACCGGGACGTCCTCGGGGCGCACCGCGAGGCGGGGATCACCCCGATGGTCACCGTCCACCACTTCACCCTGCCGCGCTGGGTCGCGCTGCGCGGCGGGCTGCTCTCGCAGGAGCTGCCGGCGCTCCTCTCGCGCTTCGCCGAGCGCGCGGTCGAGGCGCTCGGCGACCTCTGCCAGCTCTGGGTCACCATCAACGAGCCCAACATGCTCGCCCTCCAGGCGCACCTGCTCGGCGTCTGGCCGCCGGCGCGCAGCTCGCCTGTCGAGGCGGTGCGCGCCCACCAGAACCTCTTCCGCGCCCACGCCGCCATGTACCGCGCCATGCACGAGGCCGCGGGCCGGCGCGGGCATTCCATCGCCGTCGGCGTGGCGCACCACCTGCGCGTCATCGAGCCGGAGCGGTTCGGGCGCCTCGCCGACCGCATGTGGGCGGCGCTCTTCGAGCGGCTGTTCAACGACGCGTTCGCGCGCGCCGTGTGCGACAGCGGCCTGCACGACTTCTTCGGGGTGAACTACTACAGCCGCGACCTGGTCCGCTTCTCGCCGGCGCATGCGCGCGCGGGGTTCCTCCGGCGGCTCGTCCCCGAGGGGGCCGAGGTCAGCGACCTCGGCTGGGAGATCTACCCGGAGGGGCTCGGCTACGTGCTCGACGCCTGGTGGCCCCGCGCCCGGGTCCCCATCTACATCACCGAGAACGGGATCGCCGACGCGGACGACGACCAGCGCCCGCGGTTCCTCGTGCGGCACCTCGCCGAGGTAGCGCGGGCGATCGAGCGCGGCATCGACGTCCGCGGGTACATGCACTGGTCGCTGCTCGACAGCTTCGAGTGGGCCGAGGGGTACGCCCCGCGCTTCGGGCTGGTCGAGGTCGACCACGTGACCCAGGAGCGCAGCCCGCGGCCGAGCGCCGAGCTCTACGCGCGGATCGCGCGCGCGCGCCGCATCGAGGCCGACGGCGCCGGCGCCGCGCGCGGCACGTCGACCGAGGGCGGCGCCGTGCCCGCGTGACCGACGGCACCCGAGAGGCAGGACCCATGCGCATCGCGCTGCTCTACCCACCGCCCTGGAAGATCCCCGCGCCCGGGGAGGCGCTCGACACGAGCGGGGACGGCCCGCCGGCCGACTACCGGGAGGGAGACCTCGACCCGGACTTCCACCAGACCCCGTACGGGCTCTTCTCCCTGGGCGCGCAGGCCATCCGCGCGGGCCACCAGGTGAAGGTGCTCAACCTCTCGTCGTACCCGTTCTCGCAGGTCGAGCGGATCGTGCGCGAGCTCGACGCCGACGTCTTCGGCATGTCGTGCTGGACCGCCAACCGGCGCGGCGTGGCGCTCACCGCGCGGTGCATCCGGCGGCTCCACCCCGCGGCGCACATCGTCGTCGGCGGGCCGCACGCGACCCCGCTCGCCGCCGAGATGCTGCGGCACCACCCCGAGATCGACACGGTGACGCTCGGCGAGAGCGAGCACTCGTTCCTGGAGCTGCTCGACCGCCTCGAGGCCGGCCGGCCCGCGCTCGGCATCGCCGGCACCGCGTACCGGGTCGATGGCCGCGTCGAGCTCGGCCCGCCCCGGGCCGCGATCGAGGACCTCGACGCGCTCGAGTCGCCGCACGACCACTTCGCCACGCACATCGTGATGACCTCGCGCGGCTGCGCCTGGGCCTGCACCTTCTGCGGCGCCGAGGCGACCTGGGGCCGCGGCTTCCGCGGCCAGTCGGTGCCCTACGTGCTCGACGCGCTCGAGGCCACCGTGAACAAGCTCCCCGTGAAGATGGTCCAGGTCAAGGACGACACCTTCACGACGAACAGGAAGCGCGTCATCGAGATCTGCCGCGGCATCCGCGAGCGCAAGATCTCGTTCCTGTGGAGCTGCGACACGCGCGTCGACGTGCTCGGCGAGGACCTGCTCCGGGAGATGCGCCTCGCCGGCTGCCAGCGCCTGAGCCTCGGCGTGGAGTCGGGCTCGCCGTCGATCCTGAAGAACATCGACAAGAAGATCACGGTCAAGAAGATCATCGAGTCGACGGAGCTCGCGAAGAAGTACGGCATCCAGGTCCGCTACTACATGATGCTGGGCAACCGCGGCGAGACGGCGGAGACGTTCCGGGAGACGCTCGCGTTCCTGGAGGCGGCGAAGCCGCACCAGTACATCTTCTCGTGCCTGTCGATCTACCCCGGGACGCGCGACTTCGACGACGCCGAGGCGGCCGGCTGGCTCGAGCGCGACGTCTATTTCCGCGGCGATTTCCAGGAGCTCAAGACGCCTTTCGACGCCTCGGAGGAGGACACGGCGCTGATGAGCGCCTGGTTCGAGCAGAACAAGGGGCTGCGCGAGCTCTACCGCGAGGGGGTGGAGGAGCGCCGGGCGATCCTCGCGCGGCTCGGCGATCACCACGCGGCGCACCTGGAGCTCGGCGTCGCCTACCTCGACGCGGGGCAGCTCGACCTCGCGGAGCGCCACGCCGCGCGGGCGCTGGAGCTTGGCCACCCGCTGCCGGGGCTCGCGTACAACGCGCTCGCGTGCGTCGCGGCGGCCCGGCGCGACTGGCAGGCGATGCAGGATCACTTCACGGCGGCCGCGAAGCGCGACCCGCAGCACGCGGTGCTGATCCGCAACGTGCAGGCGGCGCGGGCGTGGTACGCGAAGGGCGGGCCGGGCAAGGGCCTGCCGCTCGACCTGGTCACCCGGTGCGATTTCCAGCTGCTGGAGCGGACCGCGCAGCCGTCCCTCCCAGGGCCGCTGCCCGAGGACTTCGCGGTGTGGGCGCCGGCCGTCGCGGCGCGTCCCGCGCCGGCGCGCGCGGCCGAGTCCGGCGGGCGCGAGGCGGCGGCGCAGCGCGGGCGGCTCCGGGTCGTGCCGTCGTAGCCGGATCCGGGCGAGGCTTCGTGGAGGCACGCGCGGCGAGCGCGGCGTCCGGTTCCGGCGGTCTCCGGGGCGTGCTACCCGCACCCTGCATGAGCACAGATCACGGCCGGCCCGGCGCTGGTCCGGAGCGCGCGTCGGAGCACCCTGTCCAGAGCGCACGCGCGCCCAGCCACGCCGAGCGCTGCCGCACCCTCGCGGAGCGGGCTCGCGCCGCCACGCTGTGCACCCTCGCGCGGGATCCGGCCGGCTACCCTTACGGCTCGCTCGTCACCGTCGCGGTGGACGCGCACGGGCGCCCGCTGCTGCTGCTCTCGGCGCTCGCCGAGCACACCGGCAACCTCAAGGTCCATTCCGAGGCGTCGCTGCTCCTCGCCGAGGCCGCCGACGGCCGGGTGGATCCGCTCGCGCTCGGGCGGATGACGCTGATCGGCGCGTGTCGCCCGCTCGAGGGCGCGGAGGCGGCCGCCGCCCGGACGAGGTTCCTCGCCGCGCACCCGCGCGCGTCGTACTACGTCGATTTCACTGACTTTTCCTTCTACCGGCTCGACCCCTTGTCGATCCGCTATGTCGGCGGGTTCGGCCGGATGTCCTGGGTCGAGGCCGCCGAGTACGCGGCCGCCGAGCCCGACCCGCTCGCGCCCGACGCCGCGCGCATCCTCGAGCACATGAACGCCGATCACGCCGACGCCAACCTCGCGTACGCGAAGGTTCTCGCCGGGATCAAGGACGCAACCGGCGCCACGATGACCTCGGTCGATCGTTACGGCTTCGAGCTGGACGTCATCACGCCGGCGGGGCCGAAGGCGGCGCGGCTGGCGTTCGACGCGCCGGTATCGACGACGGACGAGGTGCGGAAGGCGATGGTGGCGCTGCTGCGCGCGGCGCGCGGGCGCAGCGCGTAGCGGTGACGAGCTCCGGGAGGCGCGGCGGCCGAGGAGCAGCGCCCCGGCTACCCTGTCAGGGAGGCGCTCAGGTGCCCGTCACACCTCGCGGCGCCGCGAGCTGCCTGGCCTCCGGTCGCGGCGCGAGCGCCCGAGCGCGTGGTGGAGCCCGCTCTGGAGCGAGCTCAGCGTGACGATCTCCTGAAGGTCGATGCCGATGCTCACCATCGTCTGCGCCACCTCGGGCCCGACGCCGGTGAGGATGACCTCGGCGCCGAGCAGCTTCACCGCCTGCGCCGCCCTGATCAGCGAGTCCGCGATCTCCGCGTCCACCATCGGCACGCCGGTGACGTCGAGGATCACCGTCGCCGCGCGCTGCGCCACCACCCCTTGCAGCAGCCGCTCCAGCAGCTGCTCGATGCGCACCCGGTCGAGCCGCCCAACGAGGGGCATGACCAGGATCCCCGCGTCGAGCGGGATGAGCGGCGTCGACAGCTCCCGGATCGTCGCCTCCTGAGCGTGGATCATCTGCTCCTGAAGCGTGGCCCGCTCCGCCTCGGCCCGCCGGAGCTCGCTCACGTCGTACCCCTCGGCGATCACGAGGACGCTCTCGCCCGACGTGTCGAGGATCGGCTTCATCTTGAGCTCGAGCGTGGCCACGCGCCCGCCCGGCCCGTGGATCTGCGCCTCGCACGAGCAGGGCGCGCCCGACGCGGCCTTGTGGACACACGCCTTCACGTGCTCGCCCGCGTCGGCCACGCCGCCCCAGAACGGCGCCTCCCAGAGCGGCTCGCCGCGACCCTCGCCCT
The DNA here is from genome assembly GCA_051717205.1 of Sorangium sp. So ce1128. Taxonomy (GTDB): domain Bacteria; phylum Myxococcota_A; class Polyangia; order Polyangiales; family Polyangiaceae; genus Sorangium. The sequence goes on along the minus strand of CP181432.1, from coordinate 8,095,504 downwards.
GACGAGCGCCCGTGAAATCGGCCATCGTCCGGTTGCACTCGAGCAGGTGCCCCTCGGGGGTGAGCAGGCTGATGAACATCGACGTCTCATCGAAGATCGCGCGGAACTTCTGCTCGCTCTCGCGCAGCGCCCGCTCGCGCCTCAGCTGCTCCGTGATCGGGCGCGAGAAGGCGGAGAAGAACTCCTCATCACCGTTGCGGACGAGATGAGAGCTGACCTCCACATCGATGGCGTGGCCGTCCTTGTGGATGTGCCTGGCGACGAAGCGGTGCGCGCCCTTGGCCTTGATCTCCGCGATGGCCGCGGCGACCTCGTCCGGCGGCCGCGCGTCGATCTGCCTGATGTTCATCGTCAGGAGCTCGCTCCGCGAGTAACCCACGATGCTGGCGAAGGATGGATTACAGTCGAGGATCTCGCCGTTCATCCCGACGACGTGGAATCCCTCGATGGCCGCCTGGAGGATGAGCCGCGTGCGCTCCTCGCGGCGCCCGAGCTGCTCATGCAGTCTCTCGACCTCCTTGCGCAGTCCGGCGTTCTCCGCGCGGAGCCGCTCGATGCTGTCCTGATCTGTCGCCAACTTACGCTCTTCCTTCCGCCGTCCTCGCCGCGCTCGCCCGGACGCCCCCCCGGAGCGCTCTCCAGTCGTGCGCCGAGGCGATCCCGGACGATAGCCGATCCTGGCGGCGGACCGAGCGCTCGTCGGCGCGCTAGCGCCTTTTCGGCCCGCGCGGGCCGCAGCGGACAACCTCTGCTCATCGGAGGAAACCTGCGCCAGCGCTGCCGCCTCGGAGAGCCCGCCCGCCCCCCGCGGCGCATCGCGGCGATCGGAGCGCGCATGGGACCGCCCGGCTGCCCGCGCGCCGAAGGACGGCGCCGGAGGGCCGGGGCAGAGAGCGCCGCAGGCGCGCGGCCCGGACGAGCTGGCCGCGGGATCCTCGATGTCCTCGCCCCGCCGCCCCGCAGCTGCTGTGGTCTGGATTACGCCTATTGAGTTTGAGTCAACTGCGTGGATGTGGCTGCGATCTCGCTCGTTGTTGACACCTCCCGTGACAGCGAGTCCAATGTTGTCTGCGGAACGCGATGTCGCGACGTCGCGACGTTACGAGGTTCAAGGAACGCGAGGCATGGGATCCCCTGACAGCACCCCTCGATGTGAGCGCGCCGAGCTGGTGGAGCTCCTCGGTCGGACGCTCGGCAGCGCCGCGGCGGCGGAGATCGTCGAGCGCGAGGGGGAGCGGCTCGGGCTGAAAGGCGCGAGCCTGCCGCTCGAGGCCGCGTACGAGGTCCTCGACTCGCTGGCGGCGATGCCCGGCGTGATCGGCACCGCGGCCAGCGTCGCGCGGACCGAGCTGCGCGTCGCGGCGGTCCGGCGTCGTCTCGAGCAGCGGAATCGGCAGTAGACCCCGGGGGGCCCGCGGCCGGGCCGGAGTGACGTGAGAGGATCTTCATGCTTTCGGAACCAGTGAGTCGACCCATCCTCGTCGTGGACGACAATCCGGACATCCATGTGCTGATGGAGCGGATGCTCGTGCCCAGGTCGATCCACGATCCGGAGATGGCCCGCGGGCTGCAAGCCCTCGAGTCGCGCCTGTTCGGCGCCGAGCTGCCCGAGGGGGCTCCGGATCTCCTCCACGGGCTCAGGTTCTCCATCGACTCGGCCCACTCGGGCAGGGATGGTATCGCCCTCGTCCAGGCGAACCCGAGCAGGTACTTCCTCGCCTTCGTCGATATGCGCATGCCGCCGGGCATCGACGGGATCCAGACGATCAAGGGCATCTGGAGCGTCGCGCCGGACATCTACACGGTGATCTGCACCGCGTACTCCGACTATAGCTGGGACGCGATCGCGAGCGAGCTCGGGTGGGCGCCCAACCTGCTCATCCTCCGCAAGCCGTTCGAGGCCATCGAGGTCCGGCAGATCGCCGCCACGGTCGCGCGGATGTACGACTCGCTCTCTGGCGTGAAGACGTCGGTGAACCAGCTGGAGGAAGAGCTCGTGATCGCGATGGAGAGCGTGTCGCAGCTGGAGGAGCGGTCGAGGGCGCTGCTCGCCGAGATCGCCGATCCCTGCCTCCTGCTCGATCGCGAGGGCGAGATCCTCGGCGCCAACCCGAGCGCCCACGATCTGTTCGGCGTGGACGAGAAGCTCCTCTATGGGCGCGACGTCGCGTCGGTGCTCGTCGACGTCCAGCCTCCGCTCCCGAGCGCGCGCGCTGTCGCGCGGAGCCGCCTCGTCAGCCCGCACAGCCGCGCCCTCGAGGCGAGCGTCACGCTGACCCCGCTCGGGTCGCCGCTCGGCGCGCCGGGCGAGTTCATCGCGCGCATCCAGGTGACGCAGGACGCGAGCGACGCGAGCGCGCCCGGCGGCGCGGCGACGTGACGGCCCGGCGGCTCGCGGCTCCGCGGCCGGGCGCCGCAGACGCGCGCGGCGCCGTCATGATTCGATGTCTCATCAAGCGATGGCACGATGACTCGAGCGTGGCAGTCGCGCGACCTGCGCGCGGCTGCCCGGTCACGCCGGCGCGACCATGTTGACCACGCGCGCGCCGCAGCGCCACGATCGATGTGTCGCGCCGGAGTTGCGCGCGTGTCATGGGGGCGAGACGGACATGCGCGATACGAGCACCCGCCCGGGCAACGGACCGGGCGCGATCGTGCGATGACCGTCCTTGCCAGCGACAAGCCTCCTCCCGGGGCGAACGAGCGTTCCGGCGCGGGAGCGAGGGAGCGCTCCCGTGCGGGCGCCGTCGCGCTGAAGTGGCTCGGCGTCGCCGTGGCCGCCGCGGCGATGTGGAGCACGCTCCGAGGCGCGGATTTCCCCGGCGTGGCGGCGCTCATCGCCTCGGCGGGCGCGCCGATGATGGCGCTCGCGCTGCTCCCCAACCTCGTCGCGCGGCTGTTCCAGGCCGAGGCGAGCCGGCGCATCTTTGACGCAGGCGCGCCCGGGCGGCCCGCGCCGTTCACGCGGTACCTGTCGCTCACGCTGTCGACGGAGGCGCTGAACATGAGCGTCCCCGCCGGGGCCGCCCTCTCCGAGTCGGTCACGTTCTACCTGCTCCAGCGGTGGTGCGGCGTCCCGGGCCCGCAGGGCATCGCCGGCATCGCGGCGCGGCGGTCGCTGATCCTGCTGGCGAACGCCGTTTACGTGGGGATCGCCCTCGCGCTCGGCTTCGGGCACCTGGAGCGCGCCTCGATCCCGCTGCTCGGCGCGCCGGGGCTCCCCTGGCTCGTGGTCCTCTCGGGGCTCGGCCTGCTCGCCACGGCGCTCGCGCTCGCGGGCGCGCTCCTCTCGGGCACGGTCGCGTCGCGGGTCTTCGCGCAGCTGGGGCGGCTGCCCGGCCGGCGCGTGAGGGCCTACGTCGAGGCGAGGGCCGCGAGCTTCGCCGCGACCGACCGGTACGCGGCCGCGCTCGGCAAGCGGCGCGGCGCGCTCGGGGCGGCGGCGCTCCTCCTCGTCGGGATGTGGCTCGCCGAGGGGCTGGAGACGCTCTTCATCCTCCGGTTGCTGGGCGTCGACGTCTCGCTCGCCGAGGTCCTGTCGTTCGAGGTCGTCCTCGCGCTCCTCCGCGCGGCCGCCTTCATGGTCCCGGCCGGGCTCGGCGTGCAGGACGCCGGCTATGTCGCCTTCCTCGGCGCGCTCGGCGTGCCCGGCGCCATGACGGTGGGCGCCGCCTTCGTCCTCCTCAAGCGCGCCAAGGAGATCGTCTGGATCGCCCTCGGCCTGCTCGTCTTCTTCGGCGGGCGGGCGGTCTTCCGCCCCGCGCCCGAGGGGCCTGAGCCAGGGCGCCTGTCTCCGCGCGCGTCCGTTCCCACGAGGTGACATGAAGTCGCCGACGTCGGCGCCGTCGAGGCGCGTGGCCGAGCAACGCCGCCGGGGACGACGTGGTGCTCGTCCAGGACGGGGTGCTCGACCCGGAGAGCCTCAGTCGCCGCCGTCGAGGCAGGTACGGACCAGGGCCTCCAGGAGGCGTCGGCCTTGCGGCTCGTCCAGCAGCTCGATGCCGAGCACGTGGTCGATCATGTGGACCCCCGCGAGCACGCCGAGGACGGCGATCGCGCGAGACCGCCCCGTCGCACCGCCGAGCTCGCGCGCGAGGGGCTCCACGAACTCGCGCTCCAGGGCGCGCGACAGCGGCAGGCGCAGCTCGGCGCTCGTCGCCGATCGCAGGATCAGCAGCGCGGGATCGAAGCGCGCCCTGTCGTCTCTTCGCTCGAGGACGATCTGCGAAAGGCGCCGGGCAAGCGACTCGCGCGGCGAGGCGGCCAGGAGGGGCCGGACGTCGAAGCCAGGACCGCCAAGGCGCGCCTTTTGCCGTTCGAGTACGAGCCGGGAGAGCTCGGTCCCCGCGAGGTCGACGTGGCCGTGACCCACTGCGGTATCTGCCACACGGACGTCGGCATGGTGGACAACGAATGGGGCATCACGAAGTACCCGTTCGTACCGGGCCACGAGATCGCCGGCACCGTCGCGGCGGTCGGCGCGAGCGTCGATCCCGCGCGCCTCCGCGTCGGCCAGCGCGTCGCCTTCGGCGCGGTCTGTGGCTCGTGCATGCAATGCGAGTGGTGCGAGAGCGGCAAGCAGAACGTCTGCCCGAAGCGCGCGCAGCAGCTCCACGGGCGTCATGATCCGGTGCGTCGCGCTCGGCTAACAGTATTCGTGAAAGGTTTGCATCCGCGCCGCGAGGCGAGCTCGGCGCGTGATGCGTGCTGGAGGGGAGCCGTGGAGGGGGGGGCGTGCAGTCGCTACCCGACGAGACTCAACCGCGTTGCTTCCGCGGCGAGCACCGACGACCGGGTCATCACCTGGCTCACGCCGTCCGTGTCGGGGTCCGCCGCCACGGTGGCGTTCACGCCGTGCTCGAGGGCATACTGCAAGAGCTCGTGCGTCCACGGCTCGAACAGCGCGAACACCTCGTCCGCGAGCGCCATGTACCGCGCGCTCGTCTCCGCGTCGAGCGGGATGCGCGCGAGCTCGGCGTGGTCGGCGTCCACGGCGTGGCCCGACTCGCGCTCGAAATGGAACGTGCCGCAGTAGCGCAGCTGCGTGCCGAGGCGCTTCTCCAGCGCCTCGGCCAGGGGGAGCATCGCGCTGAAGAGGACGTTGCCCGTCTCTTCGATCGCCTCGATGATGACGAGCCGCTCCAGGCCCGTCGTGCCCTTGAGGAGGGCGGTGAGCCGCGCGGTGAGGATCCGGTTCTGCAACGTCTCCTCGCCCCAGAGGAAGCGCATCCAGTCCGTACCCCGCGCCTCGGCGTCGAAGCCGAGCTTCGCCAGATCCTCCAGGTACCACGGCCAGTGGTGGTCGTCCTCGTGGGTGTGGACGTTGACCATCTCCTGGTATTTGTCCGCCGCGTGCTCCTCCCGCAGCACGAACCGGTTCAGATCGCCGAAGCTCAGTATGAAGAAAGCCATGCACGGGTAGAAGGCGAGCCGCTCGCGCGGATCGAGCCGTTCGTCACGCATGTGCTCGAACAGGGGTAGACGAGCGTACGCTTGCTTCTTCTCGAAGATGTGCCGCAAGACCTGCCGCATAAGCGATCTCCTTTTCGGCTAGTTGTGTCGGTTGATCGAGCTATCCCTCTGTTTACAACCATCCAGGCGCTCACCGAGCGCCTCGCTAAGCCTCAAGCCAAGACCACGGGGTACCGAAATGGATGCTGCTGGATCTCACCCGGGTTGAAATCCTGCAACAAGCCTACCCCTCATGCATTCCCCTCTGCATTCCGAGCTTGCATTTCTGAAATTTTCTATCGAACCACCTCAGACGTTTCGTAACGTTGGGGGGTGTTCTCGCTCGGTGGAGCCACTCTAGCGCAAGTTCGGCGTAAGCTGCATCCGGTATCTTCAGAGATCTCCGTTGCGAAGTTGAAAACATCGGCCTGGGTGGGCGAATGAGCGCCGATGTGTGACACCGACGTTCGGTACCGGGTATTGGCTGGCGCCACATTCTTAATGAGGGGCCCGAGAGCGCCCGGCGCCTCGACCCGCCGATCGCGGAGGTGGGTCGCTGTCATCGCCCCGTCCGCGTCTCCGTGGCTTCACGTGGGCCCATGTCGCAGCACCCATGATTGCGAAGTCTGGTCTGGCCGACCCCACACGCTCGCACCTGAACGATGGCGATCGGATGGACCGCGCAGGCGACCGCGGCCGCGAACGCGCAACCAAACAGCTTGAAGGTCGGCGGGCGAGGCATGTAACTTGCCGAGTTGTGCCGTGAAAGATCAATACGACCCTGCCTTGGTGACGGAACCTGAGAGCCGCGCGATCCCGAAGAGCTTACCGGTGCGAGAGGAGGTCGTGCGGCTTGTCCGTGAGAAGCGCTACGAGGAGGCGCTGGCGGTGCTGTACCGGGCGCGCTCGGAATCACCGGGCGATCGCGAGCTGCAGACGAGCATCGAGCGGATCAAAGAGTTCCTCGCCGGCGCTTATGCCAAGCGGCTCGGCGGCCTGGATCAGGTGGCGGGGCCCATCCCGGTGTCCGCGGGCCGGTCGCCCGACGCGCTCCTCGTGGCGCGGTACATCGATGGCGCCTCGACATTTGACGATATCGTGCAGATGTGCCCTCTCGGGCGGCTCCGCACGCTGCAGGTGCTGGTCGGCCTTTACACGGGGAGGGAGGTGGCGTCGCCTTTCAGCGAGCGGACGCCGGCTTCCTGGCGGCGAACGCTGGACACGATGCCGTCCGAGGGGGCCATGGACCCGCCGCCGCCGACCGTGCCGGAGCGCGGGCTGGAGCGGCGATCGCAGGAGCCTCCTCCCGCGAGCGCGCCTTTCAAGCTGCAGGTGGTCGAGACGGAGGAGGAACGGCGCTACCGCGAGGCGTTCGCCCGCGGCACCGCCGCCTTCGTGCAGCGCCGCTTCGACGACGCGGTCGAGGCATTCGAAGCCTGCGCGCGCATGCGCCCGGGCGATAACGCGGCGGCGGTCATGCTGCGCCGAGCGCTGCGCGACCGCGACCTCGGGGGCTGACAGGATGCCCATCGTCGTGGTCGCTGAGCCCGATCTGCGCGAGCGCATGCGGTGCATTCGCGTCATTGCCGGGCAGACGGCGGTGAGCGCCCTCGGCGCCGCCACCTGGGAGGAGCTCGAGCAGGCCCTCGATGGCGCGCCGCACGTGGAGCTGATCATCTACGCGCCGTCGCTCCCGGGCGCGCCGGAGGACGCCGTCGCGCAGCTGCTCCGTCGCACGGCGCGCCTGGTGCTCGCCGTGAACGAGGGCGTGGAGGTCCCGGGGGCGGTGAGCACCACGCGCGTGGCGTGGCCCATCGCCGAGGAGACGCTCATCCTGATGGCGCACGCCGCGGGCGAGCAATCGGCGCCGGTCGGGATGAACTTCGTGACCGTCGACTTCTTGCAGATGATCTGCATGTCCGGCGACTCGCACGTCCTCGTGGTCAGCAACGAGAGCGCCGACGTGGGGCTGATCGAGGTGCGGCGCGGCCAGGTATGGACGGCGTTCGACGGCCTCGGCGTGGGCGAGGAGGCGTTCGCGCGGCTCGTCCGTCCGGAGATGCGGGTGCGCGTCACCCCGGCCGTGGGCTCGACGAAGGAGCGCACCATCTTCAAGAGCCTCGCGGAGCTGGTGCTCGACTCGCTGCGCCGCATCGACGAAGGTAGCGTCGAGGTGCCGCCGCCGATCTCCTCGAGGCGGCTCGAGGTAGCGCTCGCCTCGCCGGAGCAGGTCGCGACCCGCATCAAGCAGCTCAACAACGACGCGCGGCGCCTCTTGATGGAACGCAGCTACAGCGAGGCGGCCCGCGTCCTCAACGACCTATCGGCGCTCGACCCCTCCTCCAGCCTCGTGCGCGCTAACCTGGAACAGCTACGCAAGCTCGGATACCCAAGATGACACGATCCATCGCATACGCCAGCCTCAAGGGCGGAGTCGGAAAGACGACCGTGGCGCTCAACTGCGCCTTCGCCTTCGCGCGCCGAGGCGCGCGCACCCTCCTCGTCGACACGGATCTGCAGGGCGCCATCGGCATGTCGCTCGATGGCGTCGGCGACCGCGCCGGCCTCGCCGCGAACCTCGCGCGCGGCGGCCCTCCGCTGGAGGGCCTCGTGAAGACGCGGCTCGCGGAGCTCTGCCTCTTGCCCATGGGCCCAGTCGACGCGCTCGACGAGGACCGCTTCGCCGTCAACGCGCGCGAGGCCGATATAGTGCGGCGCGTCCTGGAGAGCAGCCAGCGCGACTTCGACCTGGTCATCTTCGACACGCCGGCCGGGCTCGGCGGGATGTCGCGACTCGCGCTGGAAGCCGTGGACAGCGTCATCGCCGTGGTGCAGTGCGAGCCGCTCGCGCTGCGGGCGCTGCCCCGGATGCTCGAGCTCCTGGCGCGGCTCCGCGACACTGGCTCCGACTGCTCCCTCCTCGGCGTGGTCGGCACCATGAGCTCGTTCCGCGATCCGGTGATGCTGGCCTCGCTGGAGGAGCTGTGGTCCCTCTACCGCGATCAGGTCTTCGACACAGCGGTCCCGCGCGACAGCACGTTCCTCCAGGCGAGCCGCGCGGGCGTGCCGCTCGGCCTGCTCAGCCGCCGCCCGCCGGCGGTCTCCGCTGTGTTCGACAAGCTGGTGGCCGAGATCGAGGAGCGCATGGGCACCACGGCAGGAGGGGAGAATGACGGTCCGATCCGTCTCGTGGACTGACGCGCAGCGGGTGAGCTCGCTGCTCGCGCGGGTGGCCCCGACGCGGCCGCGCGAGCCCGCGGGGCTCGTGAGCGCGATGGGGGCGGCGCGCGCGCCGGCGCCGGCGGCGCCCGCGCCGGTGAAGGCCGCGCCCAAGGCGCCGAAGGAGGTGCCGCGCCTCGTGCAGACCTCCGACAACCCGGCCGACCGGCTCGACACGCTCGTCGCCTGGACGCTCGATCACCACGCGTGCGTGGGCGCCTTCGTCGCCGACGACAACGGCCTCACGCTGGCGGCGCACGGCATCTCCGAGGCGCACGTGTCCCTCGTGGGCCCGCTGCTCTCGGCGCTGGTCGGCGTCCGCACCATCCCCGGCGTCGACGCCACGGCGGGCGCGCTCTGGCTGGGCGCGCAGATGATGTCCTGGGTCGAGGCGCGCACGACGCGAGGCGGCTTCTGCCTCGGGACCGTGGGCGACGAGGCCCTCTCCACGCGGGCGTTCGAGCAGCTCAAGGAGGCGCTCGAGACGACCTTGCGCGGGCTGTAAAGAATCCGGTTTCTCAACGCGGGCGCGCGCGCCCAGGAGCCACGGAAGCACGATGATCGATACCAAAGTCCTCGAGGCCGCAGTCCATGATCTCCGCAACATCCTTCGCGATGGGCTGCTGGCCACCGACATCTGGGAGCGCTCGGCGGGCCTGTCGCTCGCCGGCTTCAACCAGCAGCCGGTGGCGGTGGCCCTCTTCACGCGCATCACCGAGGAGCTGGACAGCTCGCTGCGCGACTCGAATTTCCCGCCGCTCGGGCGGTATTACCTGATGGACATGGCGGGCAACCACACCGTGGTGGTGGTCAACCACGGCAAGCTGCTCCAGGGCATGCTGGTGGACAACAAGCGGGCGAACCTCGGGATCCTCATCTCCGTGGCCATCCCGCGGATGATCGAGACCATCGCGCAGGCAATCGGGCGCTGAGCTGCTCGGCCCCGCGCAGGCAGCGTGGAGCAGGCCGTTGCTGATCGGAACGAGAGCGACGTTCCCTCGAACGGCGGCTCCGCGCTGGCGGGCCGCGCATTGACAGGCGGGAGAGGGGCCGCGATTCCGCTGCGCGCGCCTCGCGAGGGCCGACGGTGAGCGCGCGCGTCATCCTGGTGCGACACGGCCGCTCGGGGCACGTCCACACCGGCTGGATCGACGCCGCCGGGTTCCAGCGCTGGCGCGACGCTTACGACGCCGCGGGCCTCTTGCCCGGGGAGCGCCCGCCGCCCGCGCTCCAGGCCCTGGCGCGGCAGGCGGGCGCGGTTGTCGCGAGCGATCTGCCGCGCGCCCGCGCCTCGGCGGAGCTGCTCGTCCCCGGCGCGGAGATCCCCACGTCGGCGCTGCTGCGCGAGATGGAGCAGCCGATCCCGCCGCTCGGCAACGCGCGGGTGCCGCTCGCTGTGTGGGCGCTCGCGATCGGTCTCAGGAAGGCGCATGGAGCGCTCCGCGCCGAGGCGCCGCCCGCCGAGACGCGGAGCCGGGCGGGCGAGGCGGCCGGGTGGCTGAGCGAGCTCGCGGCGGAGCGCGGCAGCGTGCTCGCGGTCACCCATGCATGGTTCCGCGAGGTGCTGGCGGCGGCGCTGGTCGAGCGCGGGTGGAGCCGCGTGCACGCGTCGGGGCGCTACGCGCACTGGAGCGCGTGGACGCTGATCGACGCGCGTCGGCCCGGACCGTAGCTGCCTGAGCATGGACCGGACCGACCAGGTCATGGCGTCGCGCATCCAGGATGAGCGGATCGCTGACTGCCAAGCTGACTCTCGGTCTTCAGGCCTGAATCGGGCGGCCTTGAACCGGGCGAGCGCTCACTGGAGCGGGCCGTAAGAGAGCAGCCCCGTACGGGGGGTCTTCATGGCGAGCAGCGTGATGAGCCCGAAGTTGGTGACGAGCGCGTACTTCTTCGAATGCAACGTGGCGAGCGCGACGCTCGCTGGCCCATCGAGCAACCCTTCCTCGATGAGCACGGTCGCATCCCCCTCGGGCCCGACGCGGACGAGCGCGTTGCCCGCGTTGCCCGCGACGAGGATGCTCCCATCCGCGTCAGCGGCGATGCCGTCAGCGCCCTTGAGAGGTAGGCATGTCGTCGGGTCTGACTTCGAGAGCTCGACCGCGGCATCCGGGGTCCCGTCCGCCCTGATGGGGATCTTGACGAGCGTGGCCCTGTCCGTGTTGGTGACGTAAAACGCGTTGTTCGAGAGCGCGAGGCCGTTGGCGCCGAACGGGACGCCGAGGACTGTCTTGCAGGGATTCGTCGGGGCGATGTCCCCGAGGAGCAGGGGATCAGTGATCCAGTTGGTCACCGTCGCGCCGTCCGGGCTGATCTTGAAGATCGCGCCCAGGGCCGAGTCCGTGACGAAGAGATTGCCGTCCTTGTCGAAGACGAGCCCATTGGGGACGTTCATGGTGACATCGCTGGCGAACAGCGCGGTCACCGGACCGCCCGTCGCCGGGACCTTGTAGATGCCAGGCTTGTACGCGGCCGAGTCGAGCGTGGCGGCGCCCACATAGAGATCGCCGGACGCAGACTGAGTGATGCCGGTGACGAAGCCCTTGTTCGGGGGAGGCGCCGGCACGGCGGCAAAGTCGGTCACCGTGTTGTCGGTGAGCTTGACGGCGATGATCTGGCCGGTCAGGGCATGGCCCACATAGGCCGTCTTGCTATCGGCAGTGACCCAGAGCCCCTCGGGGAGCTCGACCTGCCCTTCGTTGAACTCGGCGAGGAAGGTCAGCTCTGGCGTGGCGCCGCCGGTGCTTCTGTCGCCGCCGCCGCCGTTGTTCGTGGCGTCGTCGCCCCCGCAAGCGGCGAGGGAGGCGGTGAGCCCCAGCGCCGTCAGGAGTATCGAGCGGGAGAGTACCATGGTCGTTTTCATGAGAATTCCTTGTGTCGAAGATGGCTTTTCTGCGAAGGTGGTGGCGCCGCGAAGCGCGGGCGGACTGAACATGACGCGCCTTGCGTCGTCCGAGTAGAGCCATGCGCCGATCACACTGTTCGGCCCACAGGACAATGGTGACCACCTCCCTGGATGACCTCCTCTCGATGGCGATCTTTGCGCGCGTGGTGGAGCGCAAGTCCTTCACGGGCGCGGCGAGCGCGCTCGGGCTCTCGAAGTCGGTCGTCAGCGCGCGGCTCGCCGCGCTCGAGGAGCGGCTCGGCGTACGGCTGCTCCACCGCTCGACGCGGCGCCTCACGCTCACCGAGGACGGGGTCAGGCTCTACGAGAGCTGCGAGCGTATCCTCGCGGCCGCCGACGAGGCCTCGGCAGCGATGCACGGCGTGAGCCGGGTCCCCGAGGGGCTCTTGCGCGTATCGGCGCCCGTCTCGTTCGGCATCCTGAAGATTGCGCCCTTTCTCGGCGAGTTCGCGGAGCGCTGCCCGCAGGTGCGCCTCGATCTCTCCCTCTCCGACAGCCTTGTGGATGTCGTCAGCGGGGGCTTCGACGTCGTGGTGCGCTTCGCGCGGCAGCTCGACGAGGCGCGTGTCGCGCGCAAGATCGGGGCGTACCGCCGTATGGTCTATGCCTCACCCGGCTACCTCGCGCGCCACGGCACGCCGCAGGTGCCTGACGATCTCGTCAAGCACAACTGCCTCCGCCTTTCGGGGCAGTCGGCCGAGTGGGTCTTCGAGTTCGACTCGGAGACGCGCGCTGTGCCGGTCAGCGGCAATCTCGTCGTGGATAACGTCGTCGTGCTCACGCAAGCCCTCGTCGACGGGCTCGGCCTCGCGATGCTGCCGCGCTTCGTCGTCGCAGCAGATCTGGCGGCCGGCCGGCTCCAGCCCGTGCTCGAAAGCCATGTCGGGCAGGAGATATCGATCTTCACCGTCTTCCCCCACCGCCGCCACCAGCCCGCCAAGGTGCGAGCGTTCGTCGAGCTGCTCGTCGAGCGCCTCCGGAGCGAGCCGGGGGCGGCCGCCGCTCCGGGATCTGCGCGAAGGAGTGAGCCCCGCCCGGGCGGTGCGCGTCGCTCGCGGTGACGAGGAGGGCCGACCACGACGAGGCGGCCGCGCCGATGCCCGAGCGGGCCGAGGTCCGGCGCGCGCTCGAGCGCGGCCGCGACGAGGGGTGCTCGGGCGCGCTCGGCGGCAAGCTGCTCGTCTGCCACGCGGCGCTCCGGATCGAGGCCGGGGACGGGCCCATCGTCGTGCTCGCGCAGCGGGGCTCGCCGCGCGCGATCCGGGCGCTCTACGGCGTGCGCTACCCGCTCCTCAAGCTCTCGCTCTACGCGCTGCTCTCCGGGCTCGCCCTCTGCGCGCTGCTCGTGCGGCGCGTCGTGCGGCCGATCGAGGCGCTGCGCGACGAGGTGCTGAGCCGCGCCGAGGCGCCGCTGTCCGGCGAGGCCATCACGGCGCGCGCGCCGCGCGAGATCGGCGATCTCGCCGCGGCGTTCAACGCGCTCTTCGCCGCGATCGCCGAGCAGGGACGGAGCAACCATGCCTTCATGGTCGACCTGGTCCACGAGCTCAAGAGCCCTGTCGCCGCCGTGCGCGCGGCCGCGGACGCGATGCGCGGCGGCGGCGACGTGCCCGCGGCGCGCGCAGAGCGCCTCGGCCGGGCGCTCCACGACAGCAGCCAGCGGCTCGACGCCCTCGTGACCCAGTTCCTCGAGCTCGCGCGTGCGGAGGCGGGCTTGCCGGGCGAGGAGCGCGCGGAGATCGACGCCGGCGAGCTCGTGCAGGGCCTCGCGCGCGCCCTCGGCGAGGACCCGCGGCACGCACACGGAGCCCACGGACGATTCACCCGGCGCGTAGCGCGCTTTTCAAGCCGGGGTCGCAACCTGCCGTGTCGAGGGAGGTTGCGATGCGGATCGTATGGCTCGCGGCCGCGGACGCCCGCCGTCATCTGATGCGCGCTCACCTCGCGCGGCGCCTGCTCGCGCGGGTCGGGGTGCGCGTGACCCTGGTCACCACGTCGGAGGAGGGACGGGCGTTCCTCGCGGCGCTCGGCGCGCCGAGCGAGGTCCTTTCGTGCCATTACAGCGTCGCCTTCGACGCGCGGCAGAACATGGCGCGCGCCGCGACCGAGGCGTGCGTGCTCCGGTACATCGTCACGCCGAGCCGGGGTCCGAGGGATCTGGCGCGGCTCTCGGCGCTGTGCCGGGGGGCGTCGTACGTGGTGAACGATTTCCACCCGCTCCTGCTCCTCGCCGGAGCGCGCGGGCACGGCGGGGCGCACGCGCTGCCCTGCCCGGTGGTCCACGTCCACGGCGAGAACCTGTGGCGCGCGATCGAGGGGAACTTCCACGGGCGCTGCCCCGCGCTCGTGGACCGCGGGTACGGCGCCCTCGTCCGCGCGCTGCGCGACCGGGCCCACGCGCGGATCGAGCACACGTTCGACGCGCCGTTCGCAGGCAACCACGACCCGTCGCGGCGGAGCTACCGCCTGCTGCCGCTCATCGCCGCGCCCGGGCGCTCGGCCACGGAGGTCCGGGCCGAGCTCGGCGTCGGCGCGGACCGCCGCCTCGCGGCCGTGTACCTGAACCCGCACTTCGCGGACCCCGCGCTCGCGACGGCGCTGGCCACGGCGCTCGCCGCCGAGGGGTACGTCGTCCACGGGGTGGCCGAGGGGCTCGCGCGCCACCCGTGCTTCCGGCCCTACGACGCGCGCTTCGCCGACGTGGCCGCGGCGGCCGACCTGCTCGTGTCCGCGCCGGGCATGGGCGCCGTCGGCATGGCGCGGCTCTTCGGGGTGCCGTTCCTGGCGCTGCTGACCGACCAGCCCGAGCAGCGGGAGAACGTGCGGTTCCTCTCCTCGTCCCCGGGGACCCCGGCGACCTCGGGCGCCACGTTCGCGACGGTGGAGCTCGCCGCGCCCGGAGCGCTCGCGCGCCGCCTGCGCGAGGCCGCGGCCGAGCTCGCGGCCCGGGGCCCGAGGGCCCTCGACAGGCCTTCTCCCGCCGCGGTGGTCTCCGCCATCCACGGCGTGTGGACCGATGTCCTCGCCGGGCTCGCGCCCTCGGTACCCCCGGCGCGCCCGGCTCGCTTCGTATCGAACAAGCCATCGAACAAGACAGCAACTCAGGAGGTTCATCCATGACGTCCCACAATTCACATCCGGCCCCGGCGGCAGCTCACCCTCTCGCCGTGACGACCGCCCTGGTCCTGGAGACCAACAACCTGCGTGGGACGAGCGAGCCCGCGCGCGTCGTCGCGAGCCTCGAGCGGCTGCTCCGCCACCTGTCGGCGCAGTCGTTCCCGCTCGGCGAGCTCCGGGAGCTCGTGATCACCCACGACGGCCTCGGCGAGGGCGAGCAGGCGCGCCTCGAGGCGGCCGCGGCGAGGAGCGTCCGGTTCGTCCGCCTCGCGGACGGCACGGGCTATTACGAGGCCAAGAACCAGGGCTTCGACGCGACCACGGCCGACGTCGTGGCCTTCGGCGACGCCGATTGCTGGCCTGACCCGGCGTGGCTCGAGCGCCTGTTCGCGCCGTTCCTCTCGGATCCCGCGGCGCGCGTCGTGGCGGGGCGGACGACGTACCGCGACGATCTGCTGGGCATCGCCGCCACGTCGATCGATTTCATGTACTTCCCGAGCCCGCTCGGCGAGGGCGCGACGCGCAACTTCTACGCGAACAACGTGGCCTTTCGCCGCGAGGTCTTCGCCGCGCGGCGCTACCGCCCGGCGGAGGGCATCTACCGCGGCCATTGCCAGATCCTCGGCATGCGCCTCGAGGCCGACGGCGTGCCCGTCCGCTTCGAGCCGCGGGCGCACACGACGCACCGCTCCCCCGATGGCGCCGAGGAGCTCTTTCGCCTGCGCCTGCTCCGCGGCGCCGACACGGTGGAGATGACCCCGCACCTCGGCCGCGCCTTCCTGCCCCCGGAATGGCGGTGGTTGAGCCGCCTGGGCCCGCTCTCCTCGCTGCTCGTGCTCGCCGTGCGCCTCGGCTTCAGCGCCCGCGCGGTAGGCCGCCAGGGGCTCTCGGACATCGGCGGGGCCCGCCGCGCCGCGGGCGTGGCGATCATGGGCGGGATCGCCGCGGCGGACGCGGTCGGCGCCCTCGCGCGCGCGGTCGCGGGCGCCGACTTCGGGGTCCATGACGGAGGGTTCACGCGAGGCGCGCTGTCGTATCACGGCAACGGAGATCGGTTGTCCGTCGCGGGGTAGCGCGGCTGCGCGGGGCGTGCGTGCACACCCCGCGCTGAGCTCGAGATCGGGCGCGGCGGAGACCCGTCAGCTAGCTAGAGCGACAAACGGGTTGAAACCGCCTGAGAAAAGCGGAGGTTCGAACCGCCAAGACGCCAAGGCGCCATGATCTGGTTCTCTTCTTGGCGTCCTTGGCGCGCTTGGCGGTTCATTCCTCGGTGGATCAACGTGATCGGTATTCGTGCGCCAGGCCAAGCCTGGGCGAGGAGGAAGCGATGAGCTGAAACTTCGCGAAGAAACCCGGCGGGTGAGAGTCCCGCCCGGCAAGGTTGGCCCACCAGCCGGAAGTGAGTCTTGCGTGGCGCCGGGTGACCGGCGTCGCGAAGCGTAGACAGCGAGCGTGCGGGCCGTGGGATAGAGCCTCGAAAGATCAGAGGTCGTGGGGCCGACGTCGTGAATGCAACGGAAGGCAACATCGTCGCGTCAAGAGCGAGCCCGGGTAGCCCCCACTCGCAGGGCCTGGCGCGGTGACCCGCCGGGGTCAGAGACCAGGGCACGTACGCAAGGGTTTCCCGAGGAACCTGGGAGATCCCGCTGCCTTCACCGAGAGGTGGAACCGCCGAGCAGAGCGCAAGCGAGCGAAGCGGGGGTAGCGGGAAGTCGGAGTGCACTCGTACTACCGCGGAAGCGGGGGAACCAACCCGAGGGACCCCGTGGAGGGAAGGGGAGCACCGGGGCACGGGATCGTTGGAGGGAAAGATGAAGGAGACATCGGGCTCCGAAACCATCTGCACGAAACTCGAACGGATAGCGGAGCTGGCGCGGCAAGCACCCACCATGGTGCTGACGACGCTCGCCCATCACATCGACCTGGACTGGATGCGCGAAGCCTACCGGCGAACGCGCAAGGACGGCGCGCCCGGCGTGGACCGGCAGACCGCGGAGCACTACGCGGAGCAACTGGAGGATAACCTCCGGTCGCTGCTGGAACGAGCCAAGGCGGGCACGTACCGCGCGCCGCCGGTGAGGCGGGTCCACATCCCGAAGGGCAACGGGGAAACACGCCCGATCGGCATCCCGACCTTCGAGGACAAGATCCTGCAGCGCGCGGTGGCGATGGTGCTGGAAGCCGTCTTCGAGCAGGATTTTCTTGACTGCTCGTACGGTTTCCGGCCTGGCCGTTCGGCACACCAAGCGCTCGCGTCGTTCTGGGACAAGGCGATGGCGATGGCGGGCGGATGGGTCATCGAGGTCGACATCCGAAAATTTTTCGACACGGTGGACCGTCAGCACCTGATGGATGCGCTGCGCCGCAGGGTACGAGACGGCGTGCTGCTCCGTCTCATCAGCAAGTGGCTGCACGCGGGAGTGCAGGAAGACGGTAGCCTCAGCTACCCGAAGGCCGGCACACCGCAGGGCGGCGTGATTTCGCCGATCCTGGCGAACATCTACCTGCACGAGGTGCTCGACACGTGGTTCGAGCGCGACGTCCGACCTCGGCTCCGAGGCAGGGCACACCTCATCCGCTACGCGGACGACGCGGTGCTGCTGTTCGAAGTGGAAGAAGACGCGCGCCGGGTGATGGCCGTGCTACCGAAGAGATTCGGCAAGTACGGGCTGAGCCTGCACCCGGACAAGACGCGCCTGTTGCCGTTCCAGCGGCCGCCGAAGAGACGACCCCCGCCGAGCGGCGGGGCGTCGCCGACGTGGCCGTCGACGCTCGATCTGCTCGGCTTCACGCATCACTGGGGCAGGTCGCGGCGAGGCAACTGGGCGATCAAACGCAGGACCGCCAAGGACCGCCTCAGCCGCGCGCTGCGGCGCGTGGCGGAGTGGTGCAGGGACCACATGCACGATGAGCTGAGCAGCCAGCAGGAGGGCCTGGCCATGAAGATGCGGGGTCACTACGAGTACTACGGGATCACCGGGAACTCGGAGGCGCTCCGTCGCTTCGCCTGGGAGGTCGTGGCGGTGTGGCGCAAGTGGCTCAATCGCCGCTCGCAGAACGCCAAGATGACCTGGGAGCGGATGCACCGGTTGCTGAAGAGGTACCCCCTTCCGCGGCCGCGCATCACGCACCCCGCTCCTGCCCGCTCGTAGCGAACCCGTGTCCCGAAGAGCCGGATGCGGGAATTCCGCACGTCCGGATCTGTGGGGGGCCGGGGGGTAGTCGACCCCGGCCTACCCGACTAGTAGGCATACATGTCACCCCCCCGAACGGTATCGGGGGTCCGAGGCCCAGAGATCTTTGGCCAGGAGGTGCGGCACCGTCTCGTGCCTGGAGGTAGCCTCACTCCGCGCCGCGGTGCGTCAACGCGCTCCGCGCGTCAGTACCGAGCGAGGCCAGCGCTGGGCATGTGCGTCCGACGAAGGAACGCCACGTCAGCCATCATGGACAGACCGCCGTACCGCTGATTGTGTTGCAGCCAATCGCGACGCCACCAGTCACCTGCGCTCCAGATGCGTTATTGCGACCGAAGTAGTTCAGCGCATAGCTTGCGTCGGAGTCCCCCGATACAGATACAAGGCCTTCACGGCCGTTGCGCGTCAGCCGGTTCTGGGTCACGAGGCCACTGGAGGCATTCACGCCGTACTGGCCGTTTCCGTGTACGACCGAGTGCGAGACCTCGACATTCCCGCCACCGGAGGTGCCCCTCACACCAGTCAAAAGGTTGTGGGCGATCGTGCATCGATCTATAGAGGTGTTGGACGACGCCTCCACACCGTGACCTCCGTTGGACGAGATAATGAGATCGTAGAGGCGCACCTCAGCGCCGGTCGAGACGCCGTGGCTACCGAAGCCCTCGATTCGGCCTCCGTAGGCCCGGGCCCTGCTGCCAACACTCAGCCCGACGCCGGTCAGCGTCCCCGAGCAGCTGGTCACGGGCTCGCCGGTGCAGACAACCGGCCCGCGGATCGCGAACCCGTTCAGGTCGAGGGATGCGCCAGTGGTCAACACGACGCCGCTCTGTCCGGAGGGCACGACGAGGTCCGAGCTCAGAACATAGCTGCCCGGGCTTGAGAGTGTCACGGGAAACCCGGGCGCGTCGCCTGCGACGCATCCGACCGCCGCACAAGCCGCGTCGATCGGGATCGCGCCATCATCGGCCAGGGCCGAGCTGGGCAAGAAAACTGCACTCGCAACGACCAGCGAAACCATCTTCATCGTCTTCACGTCTTGTCTCCTGCTAAGGCGGCCAGCAATGGAGCATTAGTACGTGACAAAACAAATCGCGAAGCAGTAGTTCGACGCCCGAGACATGCATCCTGCCGCGATTGCTGACCGCCGGAAGTCGGTAGTGACGCCGGAAACGGGCCCCGGGAACGTTTGGTGCTAGGGGGGGACCGAGGCCCTGGGGTAGTCGGTCCCAGAGCGAGCCCGGTCCGGGCTGTGGTGGGCGATCCACCGGGCGGTCCGCGCCTGGATCCGGACCGGACCGCATGTCGGAGCAAACCATGCGACGTGAGAATGGTTCAGCTCGATGCTATTCTCCAGGTGAATGCGAAATCGTGGCTCGGTAGAGCTGGAGGCGTGGGCGGCGTCGCAGGGAGGGCTCCGAGCCGCCGCTCGTCATTGACTTCGTGGCTGGACGCGCGCTCCCCCAATTAACACCTAGTACTACAGCCGCACGTCGGTGAGCACCGAACGAGCTGGGCTCCACCAGTGCGCGGACGAGCCAAGCGTCACGATCGTCCGCCCGCTCATCGAAATCCGCGGAGATTCCGCGACGTGCGGCTGTAGTACTAGAGCGGCAAACGGGTTGAAACTGCCTGAAAAACGCAGAACTTCGAACCGCCAAGGCGGATGCGCCGGTCAAGACCGGCATGAGGGAGCAGGTGAGCAACGAGGAGCAGCACCAGCAAATCGAGCAAGTCCTGCCCCGGGAGGAGTCCACCCCCGGGGAGGCCAACCCTTGCGCAGCGTGGGGTGACCACCGTTCGACAAGTCTTTCAGCAGAGTCCGCGGTCAGCTCGTGGCAGACGGGGCAGCGGCGGAGAGCGATGCCCCCTGGCGGAGGATGATCATGTCATCTTCCTGGCTCAGCCGATACGTCCCTTCCTCGGTTCGACACCGCGCGGCGTGCTCGCGGATCTTCGCATCGAGCTCGCGCGCCTCGGTCTCTGTCATCGCGGCGAGCTGCTCGGCGGAGACGCAGTCCGCGAGCACGAAGAAGCGACACAGCGTGACCATGTCCTCGAAGGTCGCCGCGGTGTATGCGTTGTGGCTCCCGATCACGTCGAACGCGAGCTGCTTGCCGCGCAAGGTCTTGATGAGCAGGGAGCTGTCGATGACCGTCGACGTGAAATCGCGGTGCATATCGTAGTTCTGTCCCCGATCGGCGCCGAGGACGATGGCGCAGTACCCCGCCGGGCGCACGAACGCGAGCAGCCTGTCGATGAAGCCGCCCCATTCCGCGACGGGTACGTGATACAGCACGTGCGAGCACAGGACCAGGTCGTACCGCCTGGACGACTCGAATCGCTCGAACACGTCGCGGACGATCTCCGCGCCGGCCGGTGCGAACGAGCCCAGCTGCTCGGCGTTCGGCTCGATCAGGGTCATGGCGCCGAAGCAGGGAGCGAGCCGTTCCGCGACGGCGCCTGGACCGGCGCCGACGTCCAGCAAAGACGGGCTATCGGGCAGCTCGGGGACGATGCGCTGCCGGATCGCCTCCGCGATGTTCACCGGGTGCCTGGAGGTCTCGGAGAGGAGGCGGAACGCCGTGGCGTAGTCCTGGGGCGACATCGTGATTCGCATGCTGCTTCTCCTGGGGTGAGAGAGGGAGATTCATGGCGTATCGGCTCGCCACGCGGGGAGGGCTGGAGGGGCCTCGCGGGCGGCATCGCGCTCGGCAAGGTGGAAGATTGGACACCCCCGGTCGCACGAACGCAAGGTCTACCGCGCTGAACCGGCTTGCCCGGCGCGGGGTCGCGACAGAAAGCCCCGCCCATCGGATCGAAAGCCCCGCCCTGTCGCGGCTGCACGGAGGGCGCTACTCCTTCGCTGCAGGCGGTCCGGGCGACCGCCAGCCGGGGAGAAGGCGTGATGAAGACGCACGAGCACGGAAACCACGCAGCGACGTTCGGGCGCGAGCGCGCCTTGAGCTACGACGCCCATGTGCACCGCATGTGGGCGGGCTATGGCGCCATGCACCAGGTCATCGCCGAGGTGATGGCCGCAGCGCTCGCCGACAAGGACGCCGCGTCGCTGCTGATGGTCGGCATCGGAACCGGGAGCGAGGTGAAGCCGTTCGCGCGCTACGCGGGGGCCGGCGTCCGCTTCACGGGCGTCGACCCGTCGCCGGAGATGCTCGCCATCGCGAGAGAGAAGGTCGCGGCGGAAGGCCTCCTCGAGCGCGCGAGCCTGCACGCCGGCGAGCTGCGCGAGCTCGCGCGCGGGCCCTTGTTCGACGGCGCCCAGATGATCGGCGTCCTGCACCACGTCCCGGGAGATGAGGCGCGCCTCGAGCTCTTGCGGGAGATCGCCGGGCGGCTCACGCCGGGGGCGCCCTTCGTGATCGGCTGTCGGACTGGCGACGATCCGCTGCTGAGGGCCGTCGAGGACCGGCGGTTCTTCGCGGAGGGGCGGCCGCCCGAGGCGGCGGAACAACGGCAGAAGGCCATGGCGTCGTTGAGGGTCCCTGCCTCGGACGCCGAGGTCTTCGCGCTCCTGGCCCAGGCAGGGTTCATGGCGCCTCGCTTGATCTTCGGCGAGCTGCACATCAAGACCTGGGTGACGCGCCACGAGCCATCCACGATCGGTGCGTGACGTGGCGGGACGCGGGGCCGCGGCTCCTCGGCGGCAAGATGAGACGGAGTGTCAGCGCGCGGGCTCGTCGAGCAACGCGCGGACGCGCCCCTCGACGGCCGCGAACTCGGGGGTATCGGGCTCCAGCTTGCCCCCGAGGTGCACGTGCCGCACGAGCCCCGCTCGATCGAGGAGGAAGCTGACGCTCGTGTATTCTCGCTTCGGGTGGCCATCCAGCCACCAGCGCTTGAGCGTGCGCCAGTCCGGGTCGATCGCGACCGGGAAGCTGTACCCGAAGTGCGCCAGGTAGCCTTTGACCGCCTCGGGATCGAGGGGCTCGGGATCCTTGTGGTGATACATCCCGACGACGACGAGCCCTCGTGGCCGATAGCGCTCGTCCAGCGCCTTGAGCGCCGGGGCGGTGGCGCTGCACAACGGGCAGCTCGGCGACATGAACCAGCGCACGAGCACGACCTTGCCGCGCAGGTCCGCCGGCGTGAGCGGCGGTGAGTTGTACCAGGGCCCCACGTCCCACGGCGGCGGGGGCGCCCCGACGACGCCCGACACATCGTGGTCGAAGCCCGGGTCACCGCCCGAGGTGAGGGCGGCGCTCCCCGGAGGCGCCGCCGGCGCGGCGGGCCCCGCTGGCGCGGCCGCGGGCTCCGGGGAGGCGCACGCGAGGGCAAGCGTGGCGAGCGGCAGCGAAAGCAGGCGAGCGAGCATGGCGACCGTTCCCTCGCGACACGATCGCAGCGCGGCGCGTGCAAGTCAATCCGAGCCGGCCAGCGCCCCGCCGCGCACTCGCAGCGCGGCGCATCGAGCTCGGGCTTTCTCGCTCATTTCACGCGCCGAGCGGGCCCGTCTTCCCCGAGTCCGAGGGCCAATGCTGGTCAGGAGGCAGCGGTCGCTCCACCGCAGCTTCGGTGTCCGGAGCCGGGTTGAGCTGCTGGCGAAGTGCCTTCGGACCCGGGCGGGAGCTAGGTGCCTTTCCTCCAACCGATGACGCTCGCGACGATGGCCTTCTCGAGAGGAGCGAGCAGCGAGCTCGGGACGCCGGCCCATGAACGGCTCCGCGCAAGCGCGCATCACAGTGCGCATGCGGAAATGCACAGCGCGATCGGTTCCCTTCAACGATGTGGTTGCAGCGCCCGGACCGGGATGGTGGGCGGCGATCCTGCTCGGCGTGGTGGCCGGGTGTACGCCGAGCGTCGACGGCAACGGGGGCGTCGGCGGCTCCGGCGGGTCGGGCGGCGACACAAGCGTCAGCAGCTCGGGCTCCGGCGGGTCGGGCGGCGACACAAGCGTCAGCAGCTCGGGCTCCGGCGGGTCGGACGGTGGCTCCGGCGGGGGAGGCGGCGACGGCGGCGACGGCGGGTCGGGCGGCGACACAAGCGTCAGCAGCTCGGGCTCCGGCGGGTCGGACGGTGGCTCCGGCGGGGGAGGCGGCGACGGCGGCGACGGCGGTGACGGCGGCGACGGCGGCGATGGCGGCGACGGCGGCGACGGCGGTGACGGCGGCGACGGCGGCGATGGCGGTGACGGCGGTCAGGGGGGCGGCGGGGCGTTCTGTACTCCCGGCTCCCAGGTCGCCTGCCCGTACTCGGGCCCACCGGGCACGCAGGGCGTCGGACGCTGCACGGCCGGGCTGCGGACGTGCGACGAGTCCGGGACCACCTACGGCCCGTGCGAGGGCGAGGTGCTGCCGGCGCCGGAGGACTGCTCGGCGGCAGAGGACGAGGACTGCGATGGGCTGGCGGACGGAGATGACGCCGACTGCGTCTGCGTCCCGGGAACCGAGGTGATCTGCTACTCCGGCGACCTCGATACCCTTGGTGTCGGCGCCTGCGAGGCCGGCACGGCGCGGTGCAGGGAGGACGGCAGCGGCTTTGGCCCCTGCCTCGGCGAGGTCCTGCCGGTCGCGGAGACCTGCCTCACGCCGGCCGACGACGACTGCGACGGCCAGACGAACGAGGAGGGCGCCGGCTGCGCCTGCCTCCCCGGCGAGGTCATCCCCTGCTACTCCGGTCCTCCCGGCACCGAGGGCACCGGCCGCTGCGCCGGCGGCGCGGCGCGCTGCGACGCGCTGGGCACCGGCTTCGGGCCGTGCGAGGGCGAGGTGGTGCCGGCCCCGGAGACGTGCGCCACGCCGGTGGACGACGACTGCGACGGCCAGACGAACGAGGAGGGCGCCGGCTGCGCCTGCCTCCCCGATGCGGTCGTCCCCTGCTACTCCGGCCCTGCCGGCACCGAGGGCGTCGGCCGCTGCGCCGGCGGCACGGCGCGCTGCCGGCCGGACGGCACGCAGCTCGGCCCCTGCGAGGGCGAGGTGCTGCCCGCGCCGGAGACGTGCTTCACCCTGATCGACGACGACTGCGACGGCCAGGTGAACGAGGAGGGCAGGGGGTGCGTCTGCCCGCCGAGCCAGCGCGTCGGGTGTTACACCGGCCCGCCGAGCACCGCCGACGTCGGGGCGTGCACACCTGGCACGGCGCTCTGCGACGCGCAGGGCACGAGCCTCGGGCCGTGCGAGGGCGATGTGCTCCCGCAGCCGGAGTCGTGCGCGACCCCGGTCGACGACGACTGCGACGGTGAGGTGAACGAGCACGGTAGTGACTGCGCTCCCAGGATCATCGCGCAATGGGTCAAGCAGCTCTCCGGCGCCTCGATCACCGCTGTCGCCGTGGACGCCTTCGACAACACCATCGTCGCCGGCTCGTTCACGAGCCCCGTGGACCTCGGCGCCGGCCCCCTCCTGCCCCGGACCGGCGGCACCGAGGCGTTCGTCGCGAAGTTCGATCCGAGCGGACATGTCCTCTTCGCGAGCACGTTCGAGGGCGATGACCACGCGGCCCGCGATATCGCCACGGACGCGTCGGGGAACATCGCGCTGCTCGGGACCGTCTACAAGCTCGTGGTTCTCGAGGACCCTGGCATATCGTTCCACGATCTCTTTCACCGCGTCGTGAAGCTCGATCCGTCAGGCGGGCTCCTCTGGGAACGCGATTTCGCTGCATTCGACGAGATCGAGAACGCGGTGGCGATGAACGCCGCAGGGGACGTGCTCGTGGCGGGCGCGACCGACCCCTTTGGTACCGTGATAACTCATAGCTTCGTCCGCAAGCTCGACGGCGCGACAGGGGCCCTCACATGGCAGAGGATGCTCGGCGACGACGACGACTTCGAGATCCTCCACGACGTCACCACGCGTGAAGACGGCGAGATCGTGGCCATCGCGAGCGTGAACGTCCAGGATGTAATCTTCAGGTCCTGCGGGGAGCTGATCACGCTGAGCCCCGCCGGCGAGGTGCTCGACCGGACCTGCGTTGGCGTCGAAGCGGATACCTGGCAGCTCGCCATCGACGCGTCGGGGAACACCGTGGTCGCGTACGCGAGCCGCGGCGAGCGCCGCGTGAGCAAGCTCGACGGCGCAGCGACCTCCCTCTGGAGCCGGTGGGTCTTGCCGGTGCAGGAGATGCGGCTGGGCGTCGACGGGCTCGGGAACGTCGTCCTCGCTGGCTCGTTCACCGGCACCGGCACGTTCGGCCTCGGCGGCGACACGCTCACGAGCTCCGGCGGCGAGGACGTGTACCTGGCCAGGCTGGACCCCGACGGCAACGTCGTCTTCGTCGAGACCTACGGCGACGCGGGCGACCAGCGCCTGATGCACCTCGCCGTCTCCACGGAAGGCAGCGCGGTGATCGCCGGCACCTTCGCAGGCACGATCACCCTCGGGGAGAGCACGCTCGTCGCCGCGACAGCGCAGGACACCTTCCTCGCCAGGGTCAGCTTCTGAGCCACGCCTGAACCCGCCTAGCCGCGGGCAGAGAGATGCGGATCGCAGGGCGCCCCAGGAGAAGGGCGAGCGAGCTGTGGGGTGCCCGACCGATCCGGCCTCGGAAGCGCATCGTCATCAGAGCATAATCGTGGAACGAACCTGAAATTCTCTCCCGGAGATCCATGCCCATCGGGCCCGCATCGTGAAGCGTTGGCAGGCGGCGCGCCGCGACGGGCGTCACCGAGCGGCGCGACGAGCGGCACGGGGGCGCGCGACGAGCGTCGCGAACGGCAGCGGCGGCGCTGGCGGCGGCACGGGCGGCGCTGGCGGCGCCGAGGCCAGGGTCCCTGCCGCGAGCGCCAGCACGCTGAGGGAGGCCGGTGAGAAGGCGAACCCCCCGATCCTGATCGGCGCGGCCATCTCTGGCTCTGGCCTCGCTCATTTCACGCACCGAGCCCGGCCCATCTTCCGCGAGTCCGAGGGCCGACGCTGGTCAGGAAGGAGCGGTCGCTCCACCGCAGTTTCGGTGTCCGGAGCCGGGTTGAGCTGCTGGCGAAGTGCCTTCGGACCCGGGCGGGAGCTAGGTGCCTTTCCTCCAACCGATGACGCTCGCGACGATGGCCTTCTCGAGAGGAGCGAGCAGCGAGCTCGGGACGCCGGCCCATGAACGGCTCCGCGCAAGCGCGCATCCAGTGCGCATGCGGAAATGCACAGCGCGATCGGTTCCCTTCAACGATGTGGTTGCAGCGCCCGGACCGGGATGGTGGGCGGCGATCCTGCTCGGCGTGGTGGCCGGGTGTACGCCGAGCGTCGACGGCAACGGGGGCGTCGGCGGCTCCGGCGGGTCGGGCGGCGACACAAGCGTCAGCAGCTCGGGCTCCGGCGGGTCGGACGGTGGCTCCGGCGGGGGAGGCGGCGACGGCGGCGATGGCGGTGACGGCGGTCAGGGGGGCGGCGGGGCGTTCTGTACTCCCGGCTCCCAGGTCGCCTGCCCGTACTCGGGCCCACCGGGCACGCAGGGCGTCGGACGCTGCACGGCCGGGCTGCGGACGTGCGACGAGTCCGGGACCACCTACGGCCCGTGCGAGGGCGAGGTGCTGCCGTCGCCGGAGGACTGCTCGGCGCCAGAGGACGAGGACTGCGATGGGCTGTCGGACGGAGAGGACGCCGACTGCGTCTGCGTCCCGGGAACCGAGGTGATCTGCTACTCCGGCGACCTCGATACCCTCGGCGTCGGCGCCTGCGAGGCCGGCACGGCGCGGTGCAGGGAGGACGGCAGCGGCTTTGGCCCCTGCCTCGGCGAGGTCCTGCCGGCCGCGGAGACCTGCCTCACGCCGGTGGACGACGACTGCGACGGCCAGACGAACGAGGAGGGCGCCGGCTGCGCCTGCCTCCCTGGCGAGGTCATCCCCTGCTACTCCGGTCCTCCCGGCACCGAGGGCGCCGGCCGCTGCGCCGGCGGCACGGCGCGCTGCGACGCCCAGGGCACCGGCTTCGGGCCGTGCGAGGGCGAGGTGGTGCCGGCACCGGAGACGTGCGCCACGCCTGTGGACGACGACTGCGATGGCCAGACGAACGAGGAGGGCGCCGGCTGCGCCTGCCTCCCCGATGCGGTCGTCCCCTGCTACTCCGGCCCTGCCGGCACCCAGGGCGTCGGGCGCTGCGCCGGCGGCACGGCGCGCTGCCGGTCGGACGGCACGCAGCTCGGTCCCTGCGTGGGCGAGGTGCTGCCCGCGCCGGAGACGTGCCTCACCCCGATCGACGACGACTGCGACGGCCAGGTGAACGAGGAGGGCGCGAGCTGCGTCTGCCCGCCGAGCCAGCGCGTCTCGTGTTACTCCGGCCCGCCGGGCACCGCCGACGTCGGGGAGTGCACCTCCGGCACGGCGCTCTGCGACGCGCAGGGCACGAGCCTCGGCCCGTGCGAGGGCGAGGCGCTCCCGCAGCCTGAGTCGTGCGCCACCCCGGTCGACGACGACTGCGACGGCGAGGTGAACGAGGGCGGCAGCGACTGCGCTCCCGGGATCACCGCGCAATGGGCCAAGCAGCTCTCCGGCGTCTCGATCTCTGCCGTCGCCGTGGACGCCTTCGGCAACACCATCATCGCCGGCTCGTTCACGAGCACCGTGGACCTCGGCACCGGCCCCCTCGCGCCCCGGGGCGTCGGCTCCGAGGCGTTCGTCGCGAAGTTCGATCCGAGCGGACAGGCCCTCTTCGCGAGCACGTTCGAGGGCCGTGACGCCGCGGCCCACGATATCGCCACGGACGCTTCGGGGAACATCGCCCTGCTCGGGAGGTTCTCCAAGGTTGTGACCGTCCACCTGGATGTCGTGATCTACGAGGATTATCACCGCATCGTGAAGCTCGACCCGTCAGGCGGGTTCCTCTGGAACACCGATTTGAAGGCGGAGTTCTCCGACGAATCCCGCGAGTTCCAGAGCGCGGTCGCGATGAACGCCGCGGGAGACGTGGTCGTGGTGGGCACGATCAACCACGCGTTCAACGAGTGGGTCAATGGCCTGGTCCGCAAGCTCGACGGCGCGACAGGGGCCCTCACATGGCAGAAGAGGGTCGGCGACGGCAACGACCAGGTCCGCTTCGACGACGTGGCCACGCGTGAAAACGGCGAGATCGTGACCGTCGGGAACGTGATCTTCATTCAGTACCTCCCCGAGGGGGACGTCCGCGAGGGCTGCGCCGAGCTGATGACGCTGAGCCCCGCCGGCGACGAGCTCGACCGGACCTGCGTTGGCACCGGAGAGGAGACCTGGCAGCTCGCCCTCGATGCGTCGGGGCACGCCGTGCTCGGCAGCACCTTCCGGCGCGACATCACCGACCCCGTCCAGGGCCGCATCAGCAAGCTCGGCGGCGCGGCGACCCCCCTCTGGACCCGGGACGTCTCGCCGGTATCGCGGATGCGGCTGGCCGTCGACGGGCTCGGGAACGTCGTCCTCGCGGGCTCGTTCAGCGGTACGCTCGGCCTCGGCGGCAGCGGGCTCACGAGCTCCGGCAGCAATGACATGTACCTTGCCAGGCTGGACCCCGACGGCAACGTCGTCTTCAGCGAGAGCTACGGTGACGCGGCCTACCAGAGCCTGATGCACCTCGCCGTCTCCGCGGATGGCACGGCGGTCATCGCCGGCACCTTCGCGGGCTCGATCACCCTCGGGGAGAGCACGCTCGTCGCCGCGACAGCGCAGGACACCTTCCTCGCCAGGGTCAGCTTCTGAGCCACGCCTGATCCAGCCTCAGCCTACATGCGCGGCGGGACATGCGGGTCGCAGGGCGCTCCAGGAGCACGGCGAGCCAGGTGTGGGGTGCCCAACCAATTCGGCCTCGAACGCGCATTGTTATCAGGGCACAATTGTGAAATAAGCCTGGAATTCCCTCCCGGAGAGCCATGCTCATCGGGGCCCGCATCGTTGAAGCTGTGGCCTGGGGGATAGCGGCCGGTCTACTGTGTCTCCTCGGCACCACCTCGGGTGCCGCCCGTGCACGGTGTGTACCCGGCGATGATCAGGGCACCACTCCGCGGGAATTCGGTCGAGATTTTCCCTTTGGAGGATTCCAACATGAGGTCAGGACCCCTTACCCTTCTACTCTCGGCGTTCCTGTGTGCCACCGGCTGCTCGGACAGCGACGGGGGAGGGGAGACCGGCGGCGCGGGCGCGACGAGCGGCACGGCGGGCACGACAGGCGGCACGGGCGGCGCGACGGGCGTGACGAGCGGCGTGACGAGCGGCACGGGCGGCGCGACGGGCGTGACGAGCGGCGTGACGAGCGGCACGGGCGGCGCGACGAGCGTCGCGAGCGGCAGCGGCGGCGCTGGCGGCGGCACGGGAGGCGCTGGCGGCGCTGAGGCCAGGGTTCCTGCCGCGAGCGCCAGCACGCTGAGGGAGGCTGGTGAGAAGGCGAACCCCCCGATCCTGATCGGCGCGGCCATCTCTGGCTTTGGTCTCAATGATAATGGCTACAAGAGCGTCGCTGCTGCCGAGCACAACTACGTGACAGCAGAGAACGAGATGAAGTGGGACGCGTTGGAGCCCAACGCGGGGCAGTTCAGCTGGGGCTCCGCCGACAACATAGTGAACTGGGCCGTGTCGAACCGGATGCAGGTCAAGGGTCACACCCTGGTGTGGCACAATCAGCTGCCGGGATGGGCGAGCTCGCTGAGCGGGGCGGCGCAGGTGGAGCAAGCCATGCGCAGGCACATCGAAGGCGTGATGGGGCACTTCAAGGACCGGGTCCACACCTGGGACGTGGTCAACGAGGCGGTCCTGACCGACAGCGATACAGGCGTCGGCAACCCGCGCATGAGGCCCTCGGTGTTCTTCAACGCGCTGGGGGAGAGATTCCTCGACCTCGCCTTCGAGATCGCGAGAGAGCAAGACCCGAGCGCGAAGCTCTACTACAACGATTACAGCATCGACGCGCTCAACGAGAAGGCCGACTTCGTCTACGAGATGGTGAAGGGGATGGTCGAGCGGGGCGTCCCGATCGACGGCGTCGGGTTCCAGATGCACATCGGACCGCCGAACAACGAGGCCGGCGGAGCGGACGTGGCGGCAAACCTGAAGCGCTTCTCCGATCTGGGCCTGGAAGTGCTGATCTCCGAGATGGACATCAACCGTTGCAGTAATCAGGTCACCGCGGAGGAGCAGCTCGCTTACTACCACGACATCGTCGAGGCCTGCTTCCAGCTGCCCAAGTGCGTCGGCATCACCTTCTGGGGGATCAACGACGGCAGGTCGTGGCTCAACGGCTGGAGCGGGGCGCTGTGCAACGGGCAGAGCTCTCAGTCTCTCCTCTTCAATGACCAGTATCAGAAGAAGGAGACCTACAACAAGGTGATGGACGCCCTCCTGGGCCGTTAGCACCTTCCGCGAGCCGCGACCGGCGACGGCGCGATCGCCGGCGCTGGTCGTGGCTTCAGAGCGGATGATCTCGTTCTCGTCCCGCGCAGCGTCGCACAGCGGAGCAGCCCTCGCGGGCGTCGCGCCCGAGCGGCTGCGCCGGGGCGGTACGGCAGGGGCTCGCAGCACGGCCCGGCCACGCCTTGGCGTGACCGGGCCGCAGAACGGGCCCGGCACCTTCTCTTCGGCGGCCTGGGCCCGCGTTTTACTGGCGACTTGCCGTCACGGGAGCGTCGGGGCCGTCCAGTCCACCCACTTGGCCTTGTCGAGCTCGTTCTTGGGCTTCCAGATGTCGGTGTTCGCGCTGGCGTCTTCGAGCAAGAACTTCTTGACGAAGGCCTCGATCGCCTCCTGCTCGCCGCCCGCGTAGTCAGTCCCGCAGTGGGTGTGTCCGCTGTCGACATACCCGATGTTCTGCTTCGCGCCGAGGGCCTCGTAGATCATCCTGGCGGCTCCGCCGGCCTGGTCTGCGTTGTTCGTGCTCAGCCACTCGTAGTTGAGGTTGCCGAGGATCAGGAGGCCGCGAGGCGCCACCATACCGACCAGCTCGTGGTGGTCGAGCGGGAGCTTGGTCACCGCGTTGCCGAATTGCTCGATCGTTTTGCTGAACCACTGCTGCTCGCCGTAGGTCCTGCTGAGGTTCTGGACGCCGGAGCTGCCGGTCCTGCCCATGTTATCGACCTCCGAGACCCTCCACGCCGCCACGCCACCCGAGCCAGATTCCTGCGGAATGGTCAGCGCGATGCGCGAATCCATGGCGCCGATCATCAACGCCCCCTTGCCGTTCCGCGAGCAGCCCGTGATGGCGAGCCGCTTCGGATCGATCTGCGCGTCAGGCGTGGACTCGAGGGCGTCGATGATGCGGCTCGCGCCCCAGGCCCAGGCGATCAGCGCGCCGCTGTCCGCATTCCCCTGGAACTTGGAGAAGATGCCGCCGCTTCGATTCCCCTCCGGCTGCACACCGTTATGATCGTAGTTGATGATCGCAACGCCCATCTGCTTCAGGCGGTTGTTGTTGAGCGAGCCGCCGCTGAGCCCGATCAGCGCAGGGTAGGGGGGCGTGCCGGTGGTGGGCAGGGAGATGTCGACGGTGAAGGAGACATCCTGCGCCCCACCGCTCACGTTGACCGTCAGCTTGCCGCCACCCACGCTGCCCGTGACGGTGGCCTCCTTCACCTGCTTCGGGCCGGTCTCGTAGTGCTGCACCATCTCGGAGATTTCCCGATGCCGGCAGGCCCACTGCGCTCGGGTCGTCACCTTCGTGCCGTCCATCATCGTGAAGGGATCGGGCAGCTTGTCGTTCGCCCTCAGATCGCCGAAGGCGGGCATATCGGGGACGGGACAGTCCGCGCCGGGGATCTCGATTCCGGTCAGCTCCACGTCCCCGCCCGGCGTGGAACCGCCAGCGCCGCCACCGGTGCCTGTCGTCGCGTCCGAGCCGCCGGCGCTCGCGCTGCTCGTTCCGGGGCCGGTCGTTCCCGGGCCTGCGCCGCCGGTCCCACTGGCGGTGGTGCCGCTCGACGACGACGTGTTGCCGCCCGACACGGTGCCGCTGGTCGCACCGCCGGTGCCGCTGGCGCCGGGGTCGTCGCCCCCGTCATCGCTCGAGCCGCACGCGACGAGCAGGGAGAGGAGGACGGTTCCAGTGAGGAATTGGGAGTATTTCGGTCGAAACGACATGGTGGGCCTCGCTGAGTCTAAGGGGCTCGGCATGGTCATGCTCGAAGCGGTCGTGCTGCGTTCTCTTCCGCCGGAAACACCGCCCAGCGCGACCGCATGTACATTCCCGGCGGAAGGCATTTCGATCAGCTTCCTTGTGGTCGCAGTCGCCGTTCTCACGACGTTTGCATTGAACGCGTTGCCATGTGGAAGCGCGACCGCCTCCGTCGGATGACCCGTCGGCTCCGGTGTCTTCGATGAGCCGAGCGCCGCCCATGAACGACCCCGCGGCAGGTCGGCTGGCCACGCGTCCTTCGGCTTACCTGGCGACGCTCCGCGACGTACGTGCCTGTCCTGTCAGCTTGCGCTGGTGCCTGGGGATGAAGTGGCGGAAATCTGGTGCGCGACAGGCCGCATCCGGGCGATCTGGTGCAGGCTGGAGGTGGCGTGCCGCCACGCGTCGAAGTGCCCGCTGCGCAGCGCGCGCGCCGCCTGCTGATCTCCTCGACCGGGGTACCACACGAGGGGTCGAGAGAATACATGTTTCACGGCTGACAGAGTGCACGGGGCCTCTCTCGGCGACGTCGCGTTACGAGCGGTAACACGCGGACGACATCACGCTACGATCGGTAACACTCGGACGACAGCGCGTTACGATCGGTAACAGGAGCGGGTCTGGCTGCACCCGCGCCAGCGAACTCGAAGGGCTCGCCAGGGCTCATGTACGCATCCAGGAGCCCGAGCGCGCGCGCCAGCGGGCTGTCCGGAAGCGCGATCCCGGCCACCGACCTGGGCAGGCGGAGAGGCGGCTCGGGATCCGGCTCGTCTCCGGGCGAGCCGGCGCGCCCGGCACGCTGCCGCCGCGTTGCCAGCGGTCCCGCGCGGCGGTGGACCGCGCCCACGCGGCGGTGGTAGGGAGGGGATATGGCGAAGAGGCGCGTGGCATGGATGTGGGCGGCGTGGACGCTCACAACCGGCGGGTGCACCACGCTCGCGGGGCTGGACGACAGCTACCACCTGGTGGAAGGAGCGGGCGGCGCGTCGGGCGCGACGGGCAGCCTGTCATCGGCCTCGGCAGCGGGCGGCGCGGGGGCGGGCGGGGACGAGGCGGTCGTCCCCATGGACGTCGAGCTGATCGACGACATGGAAGACGGCGACAACGCCATCGATGAGGCGGGTGGCAGGTTCGGCTACTGGTACAGCTACAATGATGGGACTGGCACGCAGACTCCCCCGGTCTACTCGGAGGAGTTTCCCGCCGGGTTCGTCCCGGAGGCGCTCACGCCGCCGCGCGGTGAGAGCACGATGGCGGTGCACACGTTCGGGTCCGGCTTCACGGAGTGGGGCGCCGGGGTCGGGTTCGCGCTGAACGGCCCCGATATGGGGCTGTTCCCCTACGACGCATCGGGGTACTCCGGTATCGTGTTCTGGACCAGGCTCGGCGACGCGGGCGCGGCGACGACCATGAAGGTCAGCATCTCGGACAAGCTCTCGGAGCCTGCGGGCGGGATCTGCGATGAATCGGCGGGAGAGGGTGAGCCAAATCGTTGCTTCGACCACTGGGCCTACACAGCGCGCCTCGGCACGGAGTGGGCCCCGATCGTGATCCCCTTCGAGGAGCTCGCGCGCGACGGCACGGGCGCCGAGCCCACCGCCCAGGCCATCGACCGCGCAGGGCTCTACGCGATCGAGTTCCGGTTCGCGCAGGGCGAGGATTTCGACGTCTACATCGACGACGTCAGCTTCTACAGGTGATCGTCTGAGAGGCGCGCGGTCAACGCTGCTTGCTCGCCAGCGAAGCCGCTCGCGCAGGCCGAGCCCGCGGTTGGCAGAGCATTGGGGGCGTGGCCTGCACCGAGCGTTATTGCGGCTGCGACCCATCGCGGCGTCGGGCGGGGCTTCACGAGGGGGCGAGCGAGGCGGCGACGCCGAGGGAGAGATGCGTGCGAGGGCGCCAGCTCGTGGCCGCGCGGAAGCGGCGGGGGTCGCCGACGAGCCACGGGGGCTCGTCGGGGCGCGGCGGCCGGCCGCCGAAGTCGAGGAGGGACTCCGGCGCGCCGAGCTGCCGCGCTACCTCGAGGCAGACATCGCGCACGCTCGTGGGGCGCCCCGAGCAGACATTGTAGGCCGCGCCGGGCTCGAGCCCCGGGGTCGTCGCGCCGAGGAGCAGCGCCTCCAAGACGTCGTCCACGAAGGTGAGATCGCGGAGCTGCGTGCCGGGGGTGAGGTCGACGCGCTCCCGCGCGCGGAGCCGGGCCGCAAGGTGCGGGGTGAGGCGATGGGGGGCCTCTCCGGGGCCGTAGACGCCGAAGAGGCGGAGCGTCACGAGCGGCACCGAGAGGGCCCGCGCCCCAGTCCTTGATGAAGTCGGCCTTGTAGCCGCAGGCCACGACGAAGTCGTCGAAGCCAGCTCGGCGATCATCATCGGCTTGCCGAGCGGCGCGAGTCGCTCGTCGTGGCGCGCGAAGAGCTCCTGGAACGAGTACCACCTGGACCAGCGGACGGCGGGAGAGGTCAGCGCCCTCGCGCGAGCCCCACCGAGGCGCCGCCGCTCGCGCTGGCCGAGGACCGTCGATCGAGCGTGGGCGAGGTGAGTTGTCGGCGGCCAGCCAGCCGCGCGAGAAGGCGGTGGGGCGCGCATGTCGCGTGCGGCACTGCGTGGCAAGGTGGCCGCGCTGGCCGGCCATCCTGGCCGATCGGGCGGCCACGCCACGGGGCGACGACAGGTCGAGCAGCCGCGTGGCGCGGCATCTCGGGGCACGGCGGCAGGCCGAGATTTTGCAATCTCAGCAGTCGGCTCCCGACGCTCGCACGAAGGTCGAGGCGAGCTCGGTTCAGCTTCCAAATTTGGCCCACGTGTGTGCGCTGATGTAGTCAGACGTGGGAAGAGGGCAACGTGCGAATCCTGGGCTTCTCGGTACTGACACTCCTTGGCGTTGCGGCTTTGAGCTGCGGCAGTCATTCATACACGGAAGGGCTCGACGCCCGGACCGTCGAGGTTCACGAGGTTCCGGCGCAGGTGTCCGACCCTGTGCAGGTCGCGTCCTGGCAGACGGAGACCGACGAGCGGCCGACGGACGAGCCCACGGCGACGGAGGCGCCCGTCACGCTGCCCGGATCGACCGAGGGCTGCCCTGGCGGGATGGTGCGGGTGGAGGGCGAGTATTGCCCCGCCGTGGTGCAAGAATGCCTCGAATACCATCCCGAATGGACGAAGCGCCACGGTGAGCCGGGTGTGGCCGCCCGGTGCTTGCGTTTCCGGGAGCCGTCGCGGTGCGTCGCCAAGAAGAACGAGAGTCTCTCGTTCTGTATGGACCGGTACGAGTACCCGAACGTCCCGGGCGAGCTGCCGCGCACGCTGACCTCGTGGGAGCAGGCCGCCGGCCTTTGCGAGGCGCAGGGCAAGCGGCTGTGCACCGAGGCCGAGTTCAACTTCGCCTGCGAGGGCCCCGAGGCGCTGCCGTACGCCTACGGCTACCAGCGGGACGCCGAGACGTGCAATCAGGACCGGGACTACGTCTTTCCAGACCACTCGCAGCGGCTGCTCCACTACGAGGCGTGCCAGCAGAACGAGCGGTGCGCCGCCGAGCTTTCGCGCCTGGACGGCCGCGAGCCGGCCGGCGGGCGCGCGGCGTGCGCCTCGTGGGCAGGCGTCTTCGATCTGAACGGCAACGTCAACGAGTGGGTTGTGCGCACCGATCAGAAGGCGCCCTACCGCAGCGGGCTCAAGGGTGGATGGTGGGGGCCGATCCGGAGCCAGTGCCGTCCGATGACGACCTTTCACAAGGAAGACGACTACGGCTACGAGGTCGGCTTCCGCTGCTGCGCTGACGTCGAGCCGCAGGCTGCGGAGTGAGCGCGGCGGAGATCCCGGGGGGAGCGCCGGAGCGCGACGGCTTGCCCGGTTTCATTCATCCGTGGGCGACGCGGTAGCTGTGCTCCGAGCAGCGCTGGCTGCCTGACACTTGGCCTCTCCACACCGCGCGCGAAGCACCCGCGGGTGACGCGCTGCGATCCACGGCTTTCCACCGGATCTCCTGCCGGCCATCCTCACATCTTCTTGCGGGTCGGCGAACGCTCCCCCAGGCGCTCGACCAGGAGATCCCACAGGACGCGTACGCGGGGAACGTCGCGGAGCGCGCGGTGCGCGACAAGGAAGAGCTCGTCCGATGGCCACTCTGCCGCGGACTCGCGCAACGAGGCGCCGATCTTCACCGGGACCAGCCCGTAGTGCTCCACGCTGGGCTCCGGCACGAGCCCCACGCCCACGCCGCTCGACAGCACCGAGAGCTGCACCCTCAGGCTGTCCGACCGCACCACCGGCTCGGCCCCGCGGGCGAACGTCTCGAGCCAGCGCGCCGGCCCGATGGTCGACAGCCGTTCCCCCCAGCCGACCCACGGCGCATCCGACCACGCGCGCAGCGTCCCGAGCTCGCGCGCGACCTCGGGCGAGGCGGCGGCGACCCAGCGCACCGACCGGAGGCGCGTCACCAGGAGATCTCCCCGCGTGGGCCGCGCCGTCCTGAGCGCGAGGTCGGCCTCGCGACGCGTGAGGTCCAGGAGCGCTTCCCCGGGATCGAGCGCGATGCGGAGCGCCGGGTGCCGCTCGAGCAGCTCGCGCAGGAACGGCACGACGACCGCCTCGGCCACGTCCGCGGGGCACGTCACCCGCACGGGCCCCGCTACCTCGCGCTCGATCCCCTCGGCGGCGCTGGTGAACCGCATCATCGCTTGCTCGATCTCCTCGGCGATGGGCAGGAGGTCCTCCGCGGCCCTGGTGGGCGCGACGCCGTCGCGCCCGCGATCGAAGAGGGACGCGTCCATCGCCTCCTCGATCGCGGCGAGGCGGCGCGACACTGTCGACGCGTCGATGCCCAGCGTGGCCGCCGCGCTGCCGACGGTCCGGGCGCGGCAAAGCGCCAGGAACAACCGCACGTCGTCCCACTGGATCGCTCTGCGGGCCGCGGAAGTTCGTTGCATGGGTGCAATGATACTCTGCATTGTTGCCTGTGGCGATGCATCCGCGCATGGCGCATCCTCTCCCTGTCAGCGCGAGCCAACGAGCCAAGGAGATGGCCATGACAGTTCAGAAGGGGACGACGTCGATCATCGGGCGCACGGGCGAGGCGGGGCGCCGCGTCGCGCACCGGCTGACCGCACGGGGGCTGCCGGCGCGCCTCGCCTGCCGCGCCGTGGGGCGCGACGCCGCGGCGGCGGGGGGGTGGCGCCGATGATCCCGCGGGCGCTGCTCTTTCTCACCCTCGGGTCCACGCTCGGGTGTGGGCTGATCGCGGGGGTGTTCTTTGCTTTCTCGAGCTTCGTGATGCCGGCGCTGGCGAGGCTCCCGCCGGCGCAGGGGATCGCGGCGATGCAGTCGATCAACGTGGTTGCTCTGAATCGATGGTTCCTGGGGGTGTTCGTGGGGACGGCGGGGGCGTGCCTGATCGTGGCCATCGTCTCGTTGTTCAGCTGGTCAGAGGCTGGCTCGCGGCTCCGCGTCGCCGGGAGCGCGCTGTATGTCATCGGCACGTTCCTGGTCACGATGGCGCGCAACGTCCCGCTCAACGACGCGCTGGCGAGGGTCTCGCCGGAGGTCGCGGCGGCCGCGGAGACGTGGTCTCGCTACGTACCCGCGTGGACGACGTGGAACACCGTCCGGACGCTCGCGGCCCTCGCGGCCGCGGCCCTGTTCACGCTCGCCCTCGTCCAGAGCGCGCGCGCCGGTTGATCGCGATCCAGACAGGGAGGGACGCGCGCTCGACTCGTCGTCGACAGCGTCGAGGCGATGTTGACCCGCGGGCCGTGAGCTCCGCCGGAAGGGAGCTGCCGACGCGGGCCGCCGGTGACATCGCGGCATGAGCAGCGCACGAGACATGACGGCGGCTCGGTCGAGAGGCCGATGCGGTGGAATTGCAAAAAATGCTCAACGTGGCATATTTGATGCCCCTCTGCCACCCTGCGCTGCCCATGTCGAGCCCCGACGAGTACACGATTGCCCCTGGAGACGTCCTCCTCGGCAAGTACCGCGTGGAGAGCGTCCTCGGACGGGGCGCCATGGGGCTCGTCGTCGCCGCGCGCCACCTCGCGCTCGACGATCGCGTCGCGATCAAGGTGCTCCTGCCGAGGTACGTGCGGGACCCGGAGATCCTCCAGCGCTTCCTGAGAGAGGGGCGCGCCGCCGTGCGCATTCGCAGCCGGCACGTCGTGCGTGTCGCCGACGTCGGCACGCTGGAGAACGGCGCGCCGTACCTGGTGATGGACCACCTGGAGGGGAGGGACCTCGCCGCCGTGCTCGCGGAGAGCGGGG
Organism: Sorangium sp. So ce1128; assembly: GCA_051717205.1. GTDB lineage: Bacteria > Myxococcota_A > Polyangia > Polyangiales > Polyangiaceae > Sorangium. The sequence goes on along the minus strand of CP181432.1, from coordinate 8,057,357 downwards.
TCCTCCCGGTGCCCGTGGCCATCGAGCTCGTGCTCCAGGTCTGCGAGGCGCTCGCGGAGGCGCACGCGCAAGGCATCATCCACCGGGACGTGAAGCCGAGCAATCTGTTCCTCACGTGCAACGCGGACGGTTCGCCGTGCATCAAGGTGCTCGACTTCGGGATCTCGAAGATGACGCACGCGGAGGACCACGCGCTGACGCGGGTCGGGGGAATGCTCGGTTCGCCTCTTTACATGTCCCCCGAGCAGCTCCGCTCCGCGAGCGACGTTGACGGCCGCGCGGACGTCTATTCGCTGGGCGTCGTGCTCTTCCAGCTGCTCACGGGGCGAACGCCGTTCGTCGCGCAGGAGCTCGCGCAGCTCGTCTACCTGGTCACTCAGGGCGAGCCGCTGCGGCCGCGCGCGCTGCGCCCGGACATCCCGGAGCCGCTGGAGCAGGTGCTCCTCGCGGCGATCGCGCGCGATCGCGACCGTCGCTTCCCGACGATCGCGGATCTCGCGCTCGCGCTCGTTCCCTTCGCTCCGCCGCACGTGCGGGCGGCCGCCGAGCGCCTCTTCGTCGCGCTGCGCGGCTCGCTCCCGGTCGCGGCCCCGCAGCCTGGCGCTCTTCCTTCGTTGGCCTCGTCGGCCGTGGCGGCCGTCCCCGCCGCGGCCGTGCCCCTCGAGGGGGGAGCGCTCACGATCGCGCCGGTCGGCACGACCACCCGCAAGCACGCGTCCCGCGAGCGGCGCACCCTCCCCATCGCGATCGGGCTCGGCCTCGCGGCCGTGAGCACCGGCCTGTTCCTCTTGAGCCTGCCGCGCCACGCCGAGCGTGAGATCGCGCCGGCGGAGGGCCCTCCGGCCGCTGCGGCGGAGCCCCGCGCCGCCCAGCCGAGCGCCGCCCCGCCCGTCGCCATCGAGCCTTCGGCGAGCGCCGTCCCGCCGCCGAGCGCCGCGCCCAGCGCGACGGCCGAGGTGTCGCAGCCGGAGGCGCGCGCGACGGCCTCCGCTGCGCCGAAGGCCCCGAAGCCGAGCGGCTCGGCTCAGCCTGCGAAGCGCGCCCCGCCGCCCGTGAAGCGCACCCCAAGCGCCGACCCCTTCTCGCGCGATGTCTTCTGATACCCTCGCGGAGGCGATGGTGCCGCTGCAGACGAGGGGCCGGGTCAAGGGTGGACGCCGATGGGCCGCGCGCCTCTGCGCGATCGGCGTCGGGCTGACGGCGACGATCGCGGGGGGACGCGCGGCGAGGGCCGAGGACAAGGCGGGCGCGGTGGCGCTGTTCAGGGAGGCGGGAGCGCTCATCGATGCTGGCCAGCCCTCGCGCGCCTGCCCCAAGTACGAGGAGAGCCTGCGGCTCTATGACAGCGTGAACACCCGCTACTTCCTCGCCGATTGCTACGAGCGCGTCGGCAAGATGGCCTCCGCGTGGGCGCATTTCCTCGAGGTCGCCGCCCGGGTGCACGCGACCGGCGACCGGGCGAAGGAAGCGAAGGCGCGCGAGCGCGCCGCGGCCGTCCGGTCGAAGGTCTCCCGCCTCACGGTGGTCGTCGAGGCCGCGAGCACGCCGGGCCTCGAGGTGAAGCGCGACGGCACGCCGGTCGGCCCTGGCCAGTGGGGCGTGCCCATGCCGGTCGATCCGGGGACCCATGTCGTCGCGGCGAGCGCGCCGGGCAAGCGGACGTGGACGGCGCGGGTCGAGGTTGGGCCGGGTGGCGCGACGTCGACCCTCGTCGTGCGCGCGCTGGAGGACGACGCCGGGTCCGGGGAGGCGGGCAGCGCGGGCGACGGGCGCCGCACGCTCGCGCTCGTCACGGGAGGCGCGGGGGTCGTGACCGTGGGCGTCGGGACGGCGCTCGCCTTCGCGGCGAAGTCGAGGTTCGACGAGTCGAGCGCCTTCTGCAACGGCGATCGCTGCGACCGGCGCGGCATGGACATCCGCGACAGCGCCGTGGCTCGCGCGAACGTCGCGACGGTGATCTTCGGCGTAGGCCTCGCGGCGATCGCCGGCGGTGGCGTGCTGTGGCTCACGGCGAAGAGCTCGGCGACGGGCGCGTCGATCGGGCTGACGCCCGCCGTGGGCGGCGCGCTCGTGCGAGGCAGCTTCTGATGCGTCTCCAGGCGCTCCTTCTCGGCCTCTGCGCGGCGACGCTCGTGAGCGGATGTGGCCTCGTCCTCGGCATCTCGTCCGGCGAGTACGACCCCGATCCGTTCGGCCTCGATGGGGGCGCCGGTGGCGCCGGTGGCGCCGGGGGTGCCGGGGGTGCCGGTGGCGCCGGGGGTGCCGGCGAACCGGACGGTGGGGCCGAGCCGCCTCCCTGCACGACGCTCCTGGACGACCTGGAGGACGGCGACGGCGCGATCGTCCGGTGCAAGGACCGTGTCGGCAACTGGTACACGTACAACGACGGCTCCCGGGGCGGCACGCAGGCTCCTCTGCCCGGCCGCCCGTTCGTGCCTGTCTCGCCCGGGCACGAGCCGAGCATGTACGCCGCCCACGTCGCGGGGAGCGGCTTCGTCGAGAGGGGGGCCGGGATGGGGTTTGACCTGAACCTCGCCCCGGGGGGCGCGAAGTTGAGCTACGACGCGTCTGCCTACTCGGGCCTGACCTTCTGGGCCAAGGCGGCGGCCCCGACACACATCTACGTGAACTTCCCCGACCGCAACACCGATCTCGAGGGCGGCGTGTGCGCCGGCTCCGGGTGCGGCGACCACTTCGGCGAGGGACTCGACATCACGACCGAGTGGGCGCAGTACACGGTCATGTTCGACATCCTCAGCACGGACGGCTGGGGCGTGCCGGCGCCCGCCGCGTTCGATGCGGCGCACGCCTATTCCGTGGAGTTTCACACGGCGAAGTCGACCGTGTTCGATATGCTCGTCGACGACATCGCCTTTGTCCCGTGAGCGCGGGGCGTCGCTGACCTGTCCATCTCGCCCCTGGCCGGCGCCTTGCAGAGCACCCGAGCGAGGGGGAGCATCTCTCGCGTTCACCCACGGTGCCGGGCGCCCCGGGACCGCGCAACAGGACGTCTGCGTTCTCCCTCAGCCTCCCCACGCCGGAGACGGGCCCTCCAGATTTCGCCAGGAGAAGCCTCGGTTCGAGGAGGAGGATTCAGGAGATCGTCACGGCGCGAGGGCTCCCTGGGCCGCCGCTCTCTTCGCTTCTGCCTTCAGCTTCCTCAGGTGTCCGTGCAGGGTCTCGGAGTCGAGGCCATGTAGCGTCAACCGGAAGCCGGCCTCGAGCGTCGATCTGGGCACCATGGGATGATGGTTGTGCACCAGGGCGACAGGCAGCGGGTCGTCCAGGATCTTGCCGACGTAGAGCGCGATGATCTCGTCCAGCTGCAGCGAATTGCTCGCCCGCCAGAAATGGTGGTCAGACAGGAACAGCGCATAGAGCGGCGTGTAGATCTCGATGGCGGTCTGCAGGTCGACGACGTTCAGCCAGGCGTTCGGGAGGTCGTCGATGCTCGCGTCGTCATCCGTGATGGCAGAGAAGTCGATCGGTCTCCGGGGCTCGATCTCACGCCCCTCTGCGCGAAGCTTCTCGTTCAGCTCGATGATGAAGTTGTAGAAGGTCAGATCGTGGACCGTGAACGTGTTGTCCAAGAGGTCCTCCAGCCTCCTGGTCCTCAGCGGCGTGGTCGTCTCGATATCGATGCCCGGGACGTTGTCCTCGATGAACTTCAAGATCTCCGTGCCGATGGTGAAGTGGCGCAGGATGAGGTATTGGCCTCAGGGGCGACGAAGAGCCTCAGACCCCAGTAAATGGACCGATGCAACATCCACGGAGATTGCCAGCTCGCCGGGATGAGAATCTTCATGAACTTGATGCCGGAGATCGACAGGCGGGCGAACGGCCTGACGATCGGCATCACGACCCTGCGCGTGTAGCTGCGCTGGCTCTTCAGGAGGGCGGCCTTGGCCCTCTCGTCGATCGGCAAGGACCGGTCAAGGTACAAGGCCAGCCACGGATCGGGATCCCTGGGGTCGCGCTTCATCTTCCTGAAAAAGTCCTGAAAATCCATGTCAGTAGCTCCCGATCTCCTCGAGCTGGAGGCGGTAGAGCCGCGCGGTGACCCGGGCGGTCTTGAGGATTCTCGGCGCCATCCGCGGTAGATTCAAGATACCACAGCGGAGCGCCTCTTCCAGCTCGCCCAGGTGATCTTCGTCGGCCTTCGCGTGATAGAGATAGAAGCTGACGGCCTGCGCCTCCAGGCGAAGGGCGGACTGCACATGCTCGGCCCATCGGGCCGCGACCCGCCTACCGAGGCCTTCGATGATGTACATGGCGCCGAGGAGATCGAAGGGGTTCGGCTGATCGGCGCGATGGAAGATCCAGGCAGACATGGCCTCGCTGCCGATGTTCAGCTCGTGCCGCGCGAGCCCGGCCGGGTCGCCGTCGCTCTTCAGGTAATCCTGCTCCAGCATCAGGTAATCGCGATGCTCCGCGGCCGCGTGGCGGATGAAGCGCGAGCGCAGCTCGGCGAACTCGTGGCCGATGTTGGAGGCGGCGCGCGCGATCCAGAGCGCGCCGTTCATGACCTGCGCCCGGTGGTTCAGCAGGAGTTCGTGGTAGTCGGCCAGGCGAATGCGACGCTCGATCACGCGCCGCACGATCGGGATGTGATGCACCTGAGACTCGAAATCCAGCGAGATGGACGACAGCCCGCGCAGGACGGCCTGCGGTGAATCTTCGTCTCGAGGCGATGTACGTTCCGGAAGCATCCTGAACCTCCCTGGGGATGACGGCGGGTCAGACGACCGTGAGCAGCATGAAGGCGATGATGCAGCGGCCGCTCTCCGGGATGAAGCCGAGGACCTGCTGGCCCGGCTGCAGATCCCGCTCCTCGGTCAGCTGGTGCAGCATGAGGAGAATGGATGCGGCCCCCGTGTTCCCCTGGGAATAGAGGTTCGTGAACCAGCGAGCTTCGGGCACCATCGCCCCGGTCTTCGCGAGCAGCTTGACCATCTCTCCGCGGAGAGAGTGGGACGAGTAGTGCGCGAGGAAGTGGTCGATGGCTCCGGGCCTCAGCTGTCGCCGATCCACGAGCTCAAGGTAGTGCTTCGCCCATACGGGGAACATGCGGTAAAGCAGATCGAAGTCCTGCTTGAGGACGATGGCGCCCTGCTGTGCTGCGAGCGCAGGGCTGTCGTAGTGACTCCAGGGCTTCCTCTCACCCGCCCGGTTCTTGGAGGTGCCCGCGTACATGCAGGGGTCGAAGCGGTCGGCGTAGGAGCAGAGATCGATCCATTCCACCCTCAGGGAGCGGCGCCCCTCTTCGGCCGGGTCTCCAGGAGCCAGGCCCCGGCCCCGACCCCGGCCCCGTCGGACAGGGTCCAGCGGAGGAACTCGGTCTCCATCAAGGCGGAGGAGTCCTCGCCTTCCTGCTCCCGACCGGCATAGAAGCCAGGTCGGAAGAAGCGGCTGGAGAGCTCGGCGGCGCAGGCAACGCCACAGTCGTGCTCGCCTGCCTTCAGCTGGAGGTAGACGGACTTGAACGCCATCATGCTGCTGGCACAGACGCTCTGAAAGCTCGCGATCTCCATGGGCCGCAGGCCGAGTTCGCCATGGACCGCGCTGGCGAAACCGGGGACGAGGAGGTCGCCTGGGTGGTGGCCGCCGCCAGGAAGGAGAGCCTCTCCGCGGCGATCTCGCTGCGGGAAAGCGCGTCCCGGATCGCGCGAACCGCCATGTCTGCGCCGCTGTGAAGGTGCACGCCGTCCGGCGTCAACGCATAATGACGTGTCTTGATGCCGTTCTGCCGGAGGACGAAGCGCCCGAGCCTGGAGCGCCTGTCGTTGATCTTGCCGATGTACTGCTCCATCTCCTCGTTGGTGACCGGCTTGCCAGGCAAAAAAGCACCAGTGCTGGTGATGTAGACGGAACGATCCATGATCCCTCTCCGTGGCAGACATGGGCTTGGAGCTCGTCACGGCGGCCATCAACATTACCTCAGTCGCCCTCGCCTGGCCGAGGCATAACCATGTCCCGTCTTGCTGACCGCTGGCTTCGCCCGCCGGATGGCGGCCCGGGTTTCGCCTGTCCACGATCTCGGGCCGCGGCACCTCGCAGCGCCCGGGCGCGCTGAGGCGATTTCGTCGCGGGCGCATCCAGCATCCCTCGCCATCCTTGGTGGAAGGGGGTCACCATGGATTCATCAGATCATGTCGGTCGCGTCCTGCGCCGCGTCCTCGCACTCTCGCTCGCGCCCGTCCTGGCCGGAACCTGCGCGAGCATCGACACCAGCGGCTTCGCGGCCGTCGCCTGCCGGAACGGAGGGGCGGCGCGGTACCTCGGGGGCCTCAGGCCCGGAGCCGCCGCCGACTACCTCGAGCTGCGCGAGCGCCTGCATCTTCCCGGCGCGAGCCGCGCGCCGCGCGCGATCGAGACCTCGGGCACGCCGTGCGCCCGGGCGACGGACCCGGCGGCGTGTGCGGCGAAGATCGCGGCGAGCTCCTCGACCGAGGGCTTCATGCTGGGCGAGTGCGTGCAGATCTGCCCGCGGCATGTCTTGATCGTCAATGCGGGCGACGACGTGGACGTCCTTCGCTCGAAGGAGGAGGTCAAGGCGTGGCTCGGGCGCGTGGACTCGCCAGAAGAGGCGGTGCTGGTCGCCGCGCTGGAGGGCTACGAGGTCGCCTGTGGCGGCAGCGCGCCGGGCGGGGTGCGGCCCGCCGGCGAAGGCTACGAGGTGCTGGCGACGCGCGTCACCTCCCTTTGCACGCCCGTGGAGACCACCCGGTACGTGCTCCGGGTCGGCGCGGACGGCCACCTCGGCGAGGTCGCGTCGGAGGTGATCAGCTCCAGCGCCGGGGCCTGCATCGGCCGGCGCGCCGCGGGGCTCGTCGAGCGCGCGGCCGGCGGCGCGACGGTGGTCGGGGCGTGGTTCGCAGAGGTGGCGCAGCTGGAGGCGGCGTCGGTGCGCGCCTTCGAGGTGCTCGGCCGCGAACTCGCCCACCACGGCGCGCCGCGATCGCTCATCGAGGGGGCGAGCGCGGCGCGGTGCGATGAGGTGCGGCACGCGCGGGTGATGCGCGCCGTGGCGGCGCGTCACGGCGGGCGCTGGCGCGCGCCGGTGGTGGCGCCGCAGCCGCTGCGATCGCTCGAGGAGCTCGCGGTCGAGAACGCGGCGGAGGGCTGCGCGCGGGAGACGTTCGGGGCGCTGGTCGGGATGTGGCAGGCGCGGTTCGCGGGCGACCGCGCGGTGCGGCGGGTGATGGCCCGCATCGCCCGAGACGAGGTCCGTCACGCCTCGCTGGCGTGGGCGATCGATCATTGGGCACGCCCGCGGCTCTCCCCGGCCGCGCAGCGGCGGACCGAGGAGGCCCGGCGGAGCGCGCTGGACGACATCGCCGCGGAGGCGCAGCGCGACCCGCATCGCGACCTCGTCCGCTGGGCAGGCCTGCCCGGGCCGCGCGCCGCCCGCAGCCTGGCGACGCATTTCGCGCGGAGCGTGGCGGCGCTCCGCCTCGACGCCGCGTAAGCCCACCGCGGGGCCGGCCCGCGGTCATGTTACACGGTGTGGAACGACGGGGACGGGGATTGTCATGCCCTGGGCTGGTTGTCGTCCGATCCTCATTAATGCCGTGTCCTCGTGAGCGTCAAGGATTCCGGCGGCTGGTTTTACGGCAACTGCAACTACCTCATCGAGAAGAAGACGGATCCGCTCAGCTGCAAGGGCTCTTGCGGCGGACGGGCCCCGGGCGGCTGCTACTGCGACGCGGCGTGCACGGGCTATGGAGACTGCTGCACTGATTACGGCCCAGTCTGCAAATAACCGAGCGCCCGAGCGGCAAGGGTCGCACGCTTCGAGATCGCGCTGTCGGAGGCGTCGATCGAACGGCTCAACGCCGCGCCCGAGGAGTATGTCCCGGGGGAGCTCAAGGTGACGATGGACGGCGAGGTGGTCGAGCTCTCCGACATCGGCGTGCGGCTCAAGGGCGTCCACGGCTCGTTCCGGACCCTGGACCAGAAGGCTGCATTCCTGCTGAAATTCGACGAGTTCACCGACGACCAGACCCTGCTCGGGGTGGAGAAGCTCGCGCTCAACAACATGGTCCAGGACCAGAGCATGATCCACGAGCGCCTGGCCTACACGGTGTTCCGCGCGATGGACGTGCCCGCGTCGCGCTCGGCCCATGCGACGGTCTGGGTGAACGGCTCGCTCTACGGCCTGTATACGACCGTGGAGTCAACAGATAACCCTCGCTTCCTGGAGCGATGGCTCGGCGACCGCGGGGGCAGCCTTTACGAGGGGGCTTACGGGAGCGATCTCGAGCTCTCGCTCATCGGGACCTTCGATCAGGACAACGGCGACGACGTCGCGCTCGGCGACCTGGCTGAGCTCGCGGAGGCGCTCGACGGCATGAAGAGCCCGGACACGTTCCTCGCGGAGGCGTCGGAGCTCATTGACATGGATCGCTACGTCGCGTTCGCGGCCACCGAGACCTTCCTCGGCCACTGGGACGGTTACGCCTGGAAGCTCAACAACTACTTCATCGCGCGGCGCCCGGACGACGGCCGATGGATCTTCCTGCCGTGGGGCCTCGACCAGACCTTCAGCGACGAGCTCTATCCCTTCGGCGGCGACGCGCGCCTCCAGCGCATGTGCACCGCCTCGCCGCCGCGCCGGCAGGCGCTCGCGGGGGCGTTCGAGCGCGTCGTCGAGCGCGTGTCGGAGCTCGGCCTGGCGGGCGCCGCCGAGGAGGTGCGCGCCCAGAGCGGGAGGCGGTTGTTCTCCGTTCCAAACTCGAAGCGCGCGACCGTCTTGCCGAGCCGGATCAGGCTGCCGGTGCGCAGGAGGGCCTCGATCACGTGCACCCCGTCGACGACGGTGCCGTCGTGGCTCCGGAGGTCGCGGACGCGCGCCCCGGCGTCGTCGATGCGGATCTCGCAGTGAAACCGGGAGACCGTGGGGTCGGCGACCACGAGGTCGTTGCCCTCGCTCGATCCGATCGAGCACCGATCGGCCGAGGAGTCCCAGACGGCGCCCCTGGCCGGACCTTCCACGAGCTCGATGCGGAACCGGCGGACCATGCCCGCGCTGTCGTCCGGGCGCGCGCCCGGGTGGGTCAGCGTATCGGCGCCGCCGCCGGCTGCTCTCTTCGGGGGTCCGCTCGCCATGGCGACACGATACCACGGCGGCGTCGCGCCCCGCGCGAGCGGCGCTGTCGCCTCCTCGCCCGCGCGGGCCAGCGCGACGGGCGCGCGACAAGGGCGCCCCGCGACGAGCGAGATCTACGCGAGTCGCGACTGGCATGCTCGACGCTCGACAGCCCATCGAACGGGCGTCCACCGATCGCCATGACCGCCGGGTCCCGGCGGCCGCGAAGCGCGCCCCCGGCGCGATCCCCGCTCAAAAGAACCTGGTCGGCCCCGGCGACCACGGGAGCTCGATCGTCTCGCCGACCGCGGGCGGCGCGACGCGGCGGAGCTTCCCGTCGCGCCATGCCAGCAGCACGAGCCCTGGATCCTCGAGCGGTGCGCCCAGATCGACCTCGAGCCGCGAGGGCTTCCCGTCCTCGACCTCCGCGACCCGGACCGTGGCGCCGCACTGGCGAACCTCGTAGCCCGGCTGGACAGGCGCGGACGGCGCGCGGTAGAGGGTCTCGAACGCTCCCGTCAGCATCGTTTGACCGATGGGCGCGAGGGTGAACGAGGACGGGCCGGTGCGCGTGAGGCGGTGCGAGGCCTTGGTCATCGAGAGCATCGACCAGCAGGAGAAGGCGTCGGGCGACTCCAGGGCGAGGACCGCCTGGGGATAGATGGACGCCATGGGATCCGAGGAGGCGGCGAGGAAGACCCGTTTGCGGGGCGGCGCCCCGATCTCCGCGGTGCGGGCGGCGTCCTCGAGCTTCCGCGCGATGTCCGCGCTGGAGAAGGTGGCCGCGATGAACACGAGCGGCGCGAGCGCGACGTGCACGACCCCGAGGAACCCCGCGCCGGCGCGGCGGCCAAAGGACGCGAGCCCGGGCGAGGGGCCGCGGCGGAGCCCGTGCAGGAGGAGCACGGCGAACAGCGGGGCGAGCCCGATCTCCGGCTGCAGCAGCAGGCGCGACCCGGGGAAGCCTCCGAGGCTCGTGAAGAACGAGAGGAGCGACCCGGGGACGAGCCAGTGCAGGGCGACCCGCTCGCGCTCGGGGATCGCGGGGAGGCAAGCGCGGTAGAGGAGGGCGACGCCGGGTGGTGGGGGCATTTGCCCAGAGAGATGTCACATGAAGGCGGGAAGGCGGGAAGATCATTGAGATTTTCTTCCCGCCTTCCCGCCTTCATGTTCAAATGACCCCACCACCCGACGCCGGCGGTCGCCACGAGCCCGAGGACGATGAAGGGAGCCCTGGGGAGCACGACAGAGAGGTCGGCGGGCACGGACACGATGGCGTTGCCAAGCAGGATGGGCAGGCGCTCCGCCGCCGCGGCCGCGAACTTGAGCGGGCTGCTGAGCGGGTCGATGTAAGCGCCGGTGTTCGCGGCGCCGCCGCCGACCGCCTTGTAGGCGGCGAAGTACGCGAGGAGTCCGAGCGCCGGGAGCGCGCCGGCCACCCGGGCGCGCCATCCGGTCGCGCGGCCCGGCGGCACGGGACCGGTGAGCTGGTAGGCGATCCAGTACGCTGCGCCGCCGAGCGCCGCCTCGCTGCCGAGGAGCCCGATCCCGAGCCCGAGCGGGCCGAGGTACCGCCCGGGCCGCCACCCGTCTTCGCGGTAGCGGAGATACGCCAGGAGCCCGAGCACCACGGGAAGCGCCGCGAGCAGCATGTGCTGGCAGGCGATCCAGCCGACCGGGAGCATGTGGTTCGGGTTCACCGCGAAGAGCAGCAGGGCGAGGGCCGCGGTCGCGCGCGGGAGCACCCGCAGAAAGAGCCTGCCGACGGCCGCGACCAGGGCGACGTACAGCGCGATGGAGACGAGGTGGTACCCGAGCGGGGCGTGGCCGAAGAGGGCGCGATCGAGCGTGAACAGCGCGCTGGCCAGGGGGCGGACGAGGTGGATCTTGAGCTCGGGATCGGTCCACCACGGGAGCCCGGAGATGCCGATGTTCGCCAGCGTCTGCTGCGGATCGCCGCCGAAGAAGTTGTAGAGATCGTACCAGGGAGGCGAGCCCGGGATCAGCTTCGCGAGATAGCACAGCAGGACGTAGTCATCGCTGGAGAAGGCGCGCGTGACGGTGGGCGCCGCGAGGGCGAGCGCGAGGAGCAAGATGGCCCTGAAGACGTGAGGGTGGCAGAGCCACCGCTCGAGGCGATGGGGAGGGACCCGTTTCATTGGAGCCGGGAAGGTAGGGTACGCACAGGGCACCGTGTAGAGCTCGCTGCGCGTCCCGTACGGCGCCGCCTTAACTGCGGCTCACGCCGCCCTCGGGCACGGCCGGAGGCGTAATGTGAAAAACCTCACCGACATGCGATGGCGAGGTCTCCGCAGGGAGCCGAGCTGAGCGAGCCCTGTTGGAGAGGAACAGGCGCGCAGCGCGATCCGGAGACGTGGTCCTTCCGTTCGGCGCACAAGACGGTCAGTATGCGGAGCCCGGGAGGATCCATGCTGCGCTCGCGGCGTGCGCGGCGGAGCGCAGGCTGCCGATGTTCGGGCTCGACTCGGACAGAGCCGCAATGCTTTTTCTGTCGAGTCTCATTCTGTCTCGGCTCCTGCCTGACTCCTTGGTTCGAAAGCTCACGCGATAGGCGTGCTCTGCGCTGTCAGCGCGCGCCGAGCGTCGACCAAGACGCACGACACCGCGGTGTTCCGCGAGTTTCGGAGCTCTCGAGTCCGCTGCACGTGCATCATGGTTTGACGGCGTCGGAGAGGACATAGTCAATGCTATGAACCAGCCTCAGGACCGGGTCGAGTGGACATAATCTCCCCTATGCGATCTTGCTCGCATGAGGAAATTCCAGCAAAATTAAGAGTTGGACAGCCATGTTGTGAGCGACGTCACCATCGTGAGCTGCCGTGGCACGTCTTCGTGATAAGCACCGTCCAGAAAGAGAACGTGCAGGTGTGGATTGAGCCGCAGATCGCTGGACGTACGTTGCACGACGGTCACCGCGCCGGTCTTGGCCGCTCCGCGCGCGCCGCGGCGCCTGGCGGACATGGCGATGGCAAACGGCGCAGGACGCGCGCTCTCATTCCATGCGCCGGGGCCGCGAGCAAGCAGCCCTTTCCGTCATCGAGGCACAGAGCGTGATCCGGTGAGTCGATCCGCCTGCGCCCGGAACGCACCGATCTTCCTCTCGGCGTGGTGGCCGCCGCAAAGAAGCGGGGCCTGATACTTTTCCCTGAGTTCCCTGCTCCGGATTCCATGGGAGTCCTTATACAACATGGCGAGTGGGTGGAGCACTCCTGGGCTCATGGAAGCTGTGCTCCAGACCGTCCCCGAGCAGGGTTCACCGCGAGCCCGGGACCTCCTCCCCGTACCGTCAGGGCCGCTCCGTGTCGCCGCCCGGCCGGCGGCGGGGCCCCCCGTCCGGCTCTCGCTGGTCATTCCCACCTTCAACGAGGGTCGCAACATCAAGAAGATCGTGGGAGAGCTCACTCGGATCCTCCACGAGCCGCTCGGCGGATCCTACGAGCTCATCGTCGTCGACGACGACAGCCCCGATCGAACCTGGGAGATCGCCGAGGGCCTCACCCAAAGCCATCCCCGGCTGCGGGTGATGCGGCGCCGAGGGGAGCGGGGCCTCTCCTCCGCCGTCATCCGTGGCTGGCAAGCCGCCCGGGGCGAGGTGCTGGCAGTGATCGACGCCGATCTCCAGCACCCGCCCGAGATCGCCGCGGCGCTGTGGGGGGAGATCGAGCAAGGCGCCGATCTCGCGGTGGGGAGCCGGCACGTCGCGGGCGGCGGCGTCAGCGACTGGGCGCTCCACCGGCGGATCCTCTCGCGCGGCGCCCAGCTGGTCGGCCTCATGCTCCTACCGAGGGTCCTCGGGCGCGTGGGCGATCCGATGAGCGGCTGCTTTATGGTGCGGCGCCGCGCCATTGCCGGCAGGACGATGAGCCCGCTCGGCTACAAGATCCTCATCGAGGTCCTGGGCAGGGGCGATGTCGGCCGCATCGCCGAGGTCGGTTATGTCTTCCGCGAGCGCGCCCTGGGCGAGAGCAAGGTCTCACCGCGGCTGTACGTCGACTACCTGCGCCACCTCCTCCGCCTGCGCCTCTCCACGCTGCCCGTCGCCCGGTTCGCGCGGTTCTGCCTGGTCGGAGGGAGCGGCGTCGTCGTCGACATGGGCCTGCTCCACTTCCTCTCGGCTCCGGACATGCTCGGGTGGGGGCTCACCGTCTCCAAGATCGTCGCGGCCGAGGTCGCCATCATGAACAATTTCCTGTGGAACGACTCCTGGACCTTCCGCGACGCCGCCCAGGGCGGGCTCCATGGGAAGCTCGAGCGGTTCACCAAGTTCAACGCCATCTGCTCGGCGGGCCTCCTGCTCAACGTGCTCCTCCTCAACCTGCAGGTTCACGTCCTGGGGGTGAACCGCTACCTGGCCAACGCGATCACGATCGCCGTGGTGACCGTGTGGAACTTCGGGCTGAACAGCCGGTTCAGCTGGCGCGCGGCCGGAGCGCCTCGACAGGGCCGGGCGACCGCGTGCTCTCCTCCAGCCGACGAGGGGACGGCTCCCTGCGCGAGCCGCGTGAACGGTGGATGATCTACTCGACGGAACAGACCCCATGATCTCACCCTTGTCCATGATGAACACGGCCGAGCCCGAGCAGAACGTCGCTCCGACCCCGCTCCATGATCGCCGGGTCGCCTGGGGGCTCACGGCCATGATCGCGCTCGGCGTCCTGTTGCGCGTGGTGATCGCCTTCACGACCCATGGCTTCTACCACCCGGACGAACATCAGCAGTACCTGGAGAAGGCGCAGGGGATCGTGTTCGGTCCACACATGTCCTTCTGGGAGCACGAGCGGGGCGCCCGACACATGCTCTGGCCCGGCGTCCTGGCCGGCCTCCTCTGGCTGCAGGAGGCCGTCGGGCTGACCGATCCGCTCCACCAGGCCGCCGTCATCCGCGCCCTGCTCGGCTCGAGCGTCGTGGTGACCAGCACCCTGCTCGCCTGGGACTGGCTCCGAGCGGGCCGCGTGCGCGCGGCCCTGTGCCTGACCGGCCTCGCCGCGTTCAGTCCGGAGTTCGCGTTCGTCAGCGTCCGTACCCTCAGCGAGACGGCGGCGATCGTCCCGCTGATGCTCGGCATCTACTTCATGTCGCGGCGCCCGTGGCTCTCCGGCGCGCTTCTCGGCGTCGCCTTCGCCGTGCGCTTCCAGACCCTGTTCCTGACTGCCGGCTTCCTCGGCGTCGTCCTTTACGACTGGCTCCGTACGCGCAGCGCCGCCGCCCGTCGCGCGTTCACGCAGCTCGCGGCCGGCCTCTTCGTCGCGCTGCTCGTGGCCGGCTTCATCGATCGGCTGACGTGGGGCGCCTGGTTCCACTCGCCGATCGAGTACTTCAGGGCCAACGTGCTGGAGGGCCTCGCCAGCCGCGTCGGCGTCTCCCCAGGGTACTCTTATGCGCTCTGGTTCGGCGCCACGCTGGTCAAGATCTCTCCGGTGGCGATCGCGGCGCTGTGCGTGGGCATGCTCCGGGAGCCGCGGCTGGCCTGCGCGGCAGCCGTCTTCCTGCTGGGGCACCTGGCCGTCGGGCAAAAGGAGGCTCGCTTCCTGTGGCCGCTGCTCCCCATTGCGTTGGTGCTGATCGCGGTGGGGTTCGAGCGCGTGTGTGCCTCGTTCCGGCCGGCCTTGGTCTCGTCGGCTCTGGTCGGGACGTTCCTCCTCGGGTCCGCGGTGAACGTGGCGCAGTTGCCCTGGAACCCGTCGCCCAGCGCGGAGTCGTCGGTGGCGCTGGCGAGGGTGGGGCGGCGAGCGGACCTGCGCGGCGTGGCCGTCTTTGGAGTCCCACGTTGGGCCTCGGGCAACTATTTCTATCTGCGCCGCGATGTCCCCTTCCTCGATACGTGGACCGGCGGCCTCGGGAAGCGCGAAGCCCGCAAGATGCAGCGCCAGGCCGCCTGGATCGATGGCACCGTCAACTACCTCATCATCAAGGAGGAGCACGCCAAGCTCTTCGACCCGAGCCGCCTCGAGAAGCTCGACCAGGTGGGGTCGCTGACGATCTACCGGCGGCGCGACGTCGACGCAGACGGAAGGAGCGCCCAGGCTCACTGAAGGAGCTCGCCGGGGTCACCCCCCGCGAGCGGCGAGCCCTCGGGTGAAGGTGAGCTCGATGATCCCGCGCGGCGGCTCCGCGCGGGTCGAAGACGCCGCGAGCAGGACGGCGGCGATCGTCGTGTTTCTTGGCACTCTTATTATAGTCGAAGCTCATGAATGCCTCTCCACCCTTAAAAAACATCGGACGGTTGTGAGCGGGAGTTGAACGCGAACGCGCATTGTAAGCGGGAGAAATATGGATGCCTGCGAACGGACGACGACTTCCTGACAGGCTCACCGCGCTATTCGACCGCATCGAGCGGCCCCTCCGGCGCGCGCTCTTCGCGATCGCCACGATCCTGACGGTCGCGCTGCTCGTCGCGATGGGGATCCTCTGCGCGAACGGCCCGAACGACCGGGGAACGCGGACGGGCTGGGGCTCGGACCATCTCTCCCACCTCTCGACCCCCGCCTTCTTCGCCCGAACCGGACTGCGGATCTATACAACCCGGTCGGCCGACCTCTGTCGGAAGCCCCAGCGCATCGCCCGGAATCCGGCCTACGGCCGCGACGGCTGCGGGGATCTGTTCGTGAACTGGCAGCGGTATCCGCGCGTCTATCCCCCTCTGAACCTGCTCTACCATCTGCCCGTCGCGCTCCTGCGCGGGACCGCGATCCTCTCCGAACCGGGGGCGAACCTCGCCATCGTGTTCCAGTACCTCGCCGCGGCGGCCGTGCTCCTGATCCTGCTCGCGCGGTGGATGCTGCTCGAAGGAAACGCGCATCCCCTGCTCGCCTTCGGGCTTTGGGCGATCCTCGCGCAGCAGGCGTGGATCCACACCTCGAACGGATTCTACGACGGCGTGGCCGTCCTCGGCGTCTGCGCCGCGATCCGGGCGCTGTATCCGGCTCCGCCGGCGAAGCCGGCCTCCGAACGCGCTCTCCTCTTCTACGCGCTCGGCTTCGGGCTGCACTACCGCGCGCTCTGGTACCTTCCCGTCGGAGCCGCGGCCGCGCTGCCCGCGCTCCGGCGGAGCCTGCGCGGCGAGAGCACGCCCGGCGACCGACACCGGCTCGCCGCCGCGATCGCGATCGGCGCGGCCGCGGGCCTGACGCTGCTTCTCCTCCTTCCGCACCTCGGCGACTTTCCGGTGAATAACGCCTATTTCTGGCGGAATCCCTGGCCGCCGGAGTGGAAGATCGACGCCGCGCTGATCGCGGTGCTCCTCGCGCTCGGCGTCCGGGCGGAAGCAGGCGTTCTGTACTTCGCCGTTATCGCGTGGCTGTTCCCGTTCCTCACCCAGGTGCGCGAGGTGATGATTTGGCACAGCCTCTTCCTGATTCCGTTCGCATTCCTGCTGACGCGGATGCCGAAGCGGCTCGCGAACCTCGGGATTCCGATCACGGTCGTGCTCTTCACGAACCTGTTCGCGCGGCCGTTCCATTATTCGCTGTTCTCGGATGAGCTCGTGAATGCGGTCTGCGAGCTCTTTTCCTGAATCCGAAGTCGGATCCGGGAAAAAGCGGCGATATTATACCTCGCTCTCGACTGTCCTGAAAATACCGAGCATGATCTGGGCCGCCGAAACCCGGCACGTCTCGACGATCTTAACATGATCGAGCGCCTGCTGGCCGCCCAGGCCGGCGGCGAGGTTGCTGATGAGCGAGACGCCGGCGATGCGCGCGCCGGAGTGGCCGAGCGCGATCGCTTCCCAGACCGTCGACATCCCGACCGAACCCATGCCCCAATGACTTAAACAGCCGCACTTCGGCCGGCGTTTCGAACGACGGGCCCGGCACGCCGAGGTAGAGCCCCCGGTGCACGGTGAGCTTCTCCGCCTTCAGCGCGTTTTCGCGCTTCGCGGTGAGGTCCCGGCTCCAGAGCTGCGAGAGGTCCGGAAAACGGGGGCCGAGCGGCTTACCGTCCACGCCCAGGGGATTCGCGCCCTCGAGCGGCGAGCGTCCGGTCAGGCTCACGTGATCGGTGATCAGCATGACGTCGCCCGGACCGTGAGATCGTCGAGGAGGCCTGGCCGGCGGGCGGGGACGATCGTCCAGGGTGAGCGCCACCTCGCCTCGGCGCTAAATCCAGGTCGAGCTCCACATCCACTTCCGAAGCGACTCCCCGTCAATCCTGAGCGCCGCGAGGATCGGGAAAAAATAGACGAACACGGCGAGCGAGACGCCGAAAAAAGCCCAGCGTGCCCAGGGGAAGCGGGAGCTCGAGCCCTTTTCATCATGAAAAAAGACGTAGGCGAGCGCGAGGCTCAGGGTCGTTCCGGCCGGGTAATAGTAATAATAGAACGAGACCTTGCGCGGAACCACGATCCAGCTTCCGCAATAGGCAGCGTAGAACAGCAGGATCACGAACCCGGCGCGGCTCCGCTCGGCGATCCAGCCCCAAAGGCAGCCGAGGAGGGCCACCAGCCCCGTCCACATGATGAAAGGGTTTCCGAGCAGGACGACTCCGCGGAGGTATTCGTCATGATCGCCCTCGTGGTCGAAGGCGTACCAGATCGGCCGGCGGATCAGCGGCCATTCGATCCAGCTGCTCATGTAAGGATGCGAGCCGACGACGCGAAGCTGGCCCTCCCACATTCTTTTTTGCATCGCAAAGAGATCGAGCAAGCCGTGCATCGCGTTTGGGATGAAGAAGAAGGGCGTGAAAGTGAGGAGGTAGGCCACTGCCGGCGCCACGCCCAGGGAGAGGCCCCAGTCTTTGATCGTGATCCCGCTCCAGAGATCCGGGCGATACCAATCATCCGGATCCGGGGCCTCGAAGCGCGCGCGCCAGCGCTGGAGCACGCGGATCACCGCGACGGTGGCGATGCAGGCGGCAAGCGGTATGAGGCCGAACCACTTGCACGCGGTGCCAAAGCCGAACATCAGGCCCGAAAAAGCGAGGAGCCAGCGGATCTGTCTGAGCGGCGTCCCGGGGCGCCAGGTCGCCGTGAAGGCCGCTGCGCCCCAGGTCAGGAACGCGAACATGAAGGTGTCGAGCATTCCGATTCGCGCCTGAACATAAAGAAGCTGATTGACGAGCGTGATGAGAGCCGCCCAGAGCGCGATTCTCGTATCGGCGAAGAGCGCGAGCGCCCATGCGTACATCCCCACGAGCGTCAGCGAGCCGAAGAGGGTGCTCATATAGCGCCAGCCGAGCGGGCGATCCCCGAAGATCCCGATGCCGACGGCCATGAGCTCCTTGGCAAGCGGCGGATGCTCCCAGTTCTGGTTCTTGGTCATGGCCAGGAACTGCGTGGCCGAAGGGACGTAATGAAACTCGTCGAAGTTGTGCCCGCGC
Source organism: Sorangium sp. So ce1128 (assembly GCA_051717205.1). GTDB lineage: Bacteria > Myxococcota_A > Polyangia > Polyangiales > Polyangiaceae > Sorangium. The sequence continues at coordinate 8,038,933 of CP181432.1, read as the reverse complement.
GGGAACTGGATGTTGATCAGGAAGAGCAGCTGGCTGACCAGGAGGAGGAGGACGCAGTGGAGAAGGACCTTGCGACTCGAGCTCACGGAAAGAAAGTATTCCAGCCTTGTGACAAAGCAAGCGCTCTCTTGCGCTACATTGCCGGCAAGAGGTGCGCGGACGATGAGCGAATTCGGCCCAAACGAACGAGACGAACGAGATCGGAAGAAACGAACCCTGTCCCGCCATGAAATCACGGCACCCGGCACACGGTCCGCGTCTCGCAGTGGGCCGCCGTCCGCCCGGAGCGGCTGCGCCGATCGGCCCTTCTCCTCTTAGGAGCTCGGTCATGCGGGGAGCTGCGACCCCGGCGGGAGGGGTTGTGTCCGCCTCGGGGATGCGTTCATTTCGCTTCTCACGGAGCGCTGATTCGCGGCCCTCGGGGCCGAGTTCGTCGGTCCATGAGCGCGGCGAGACCAGCGCTGCCGCGACGTCATCGATCAGGAATCATCATCATTGGTGCATTCAATGACGCACGCAGCGAACTCCTCGATGCATATCACGAGCGCCGCTTCCCTGGCGGGCGGGCCGCCCTGCTGCAGTTCCTCGGCGGCGACCTTACACGCGATGAGATCTACACTGCAATCTAGCAGGCACTCCGGACACTCCTCCTCCGGCTGCTCGGTCGGGGTCGGGGTCGGGGTCGCTGTCGGGGTCGCTGTCGGGGTCGCTGTCGGGGTCGCTGTCGGGGTCGCGGTCGGGTGGGTATAGCGACCGTTGCCGAGCGCTGTAGCGGAGAGCCCGAACACGCCCACGGCGAGGCCCAGCACAGCGCTGAGGGGACCAAGAATCTTCTTCATACATTCCTCCTATGTTATCGGGCAATACGCCATTCGGCGGCGTTGCCCATTTGCCTGACTCTACCGGTGATCTCGCGGCCGTCAAGCCGGCTGGGCGGGTAGGGGGTAGGAAATCCTAAAGCTTTTATGGACGTCAATGAATTCAGATCTTCCAGCCTCAGGACCGGGTCGAGTGGACATAATCTCCCCTATGCCCCCACCCAGCCGATCGTCGCCGCTGAGGCACTGCTGGCGCTGGCACGCTGGCTGCACACACGGTGCGACCGAGCCCCGCAAGAGCGGCGCGATCCAGGACGAACGGTGCCCCATGCCCGCGCAGAGGACCACGGCGGATCATCTGTGGACGGTGCTGACGCCCGAGCGGCAGACACAAGTCGTAAGCATTCTGAGTCTGATGATAAGTCGCTACCTGACGGCGCGCGAGGAGGCGGCCGATGAGGACGTCGGCGGCGCCGAACGTGGGAATCGAGGAGCGCCCGACGAAGATCGGAGGCCGCCTCCTTGAACGCCTCGCGGTCGTGTACATCCGGCAGTCCTCACTGCACCAGGTCCAGCACCACCAGGAGTCGACCCGCCGGCAATACAGCCGCGAAGCCATGGCGCGCGAGCTCGGCTGGGAAACGGGGCGCATCCTGGTGCTCGACGAGGATCTCGGGACCTCTGGGGCGTCGGCGGCAGGGCGGCAGGACTTCCAGCGGCTCTTGGCCGAGGTCGCGCTCGACCACGTTGGAATCATCTTGGGTGTGGAGATGTCCCGGCTCGCACGCTCGAACAAGGACTGGCACCAATTGCTCGAGCTGTGCGCTCGCTTCGGTACCCTGATTGCAGAGCTGGACGGACTCGATGACCCGTCGCTCTACAACGATCGCCTGCTCCTGGGGCTGAAGGGGAGGATGTCCGAAGCGGAGCTATACATCCTGCGGCAGCGGCTGCTCCAGGGCAAGCAGCAGAAGGCGCGCCGTGGAGAGCTGTGCATGCCGGTGCCGTCGGGTTACCTCCTGCAGACATCCGGCGAGGTCGTCCTCGATCCAGATGAGTCGATCCAGGCGGTCGTGCGCTTCGTCTTCGAGCAATTCGATCGCCTTGGGACCGCGCACGGGGTGCTCCGTGCCCTGGTCGAGCGGGGACTTGAGATAGGCGTGCGCCGCCGCACTGGAGCCGACAGCGGAGCTCTCGAGTGGCACCGTCCCCACCGCAGTATGATCATCAACATGCTCTGCAATCCGATCTACGCAGGCGCGTATGTGTATGGGCGGCGACAGACGGATCCACGGCGACAACAACCCGGGCGCCCAGCCACGGGGCGCACACCGCTGGTGGAGCCGGAACACTGGCAAGCCTGCGTCCGCGATCGCATTCCGGCCTACATCATGTGTGAGCAATTCGAGCGTAACCAGGCTCGTTTGAAGGCCAACCGGAAGTCGAACAGCGCGGGTGCGGTGCGCAGCGGGAATGCCTTGCTGCAAGGGCTTGATCAGATGCAGCCGATGCAACCTGGGCATGTCCGTGCGGTGCGCCAAGTACAAGGGCCAAATCTACCCGCACTACGTCTGTAGCCAGGAGGCGGCCCACCATGGCATCCGTCTCTGCATCAGCATCTCAGGTCGCTGCATCGATCAGGCTGTTACAGCGTTGGCGCTCGCGGCGCTGGCTCCGGCCGCGTTGGAGATCAGTCTTCGGGTCCGCGCCGATCTCGAGCAGCAGCGCGCCCAGCAGGAGGCTCTCTGGCAGCAGCGACTCGAACGGGCACGGTACGAGGCGGAGCGCGCCGCGCGCCCGTACAAGAGCGTCGAGCCCGAGAATCGACTCGTCGCCCGCACTCTCGAGCGCGGCTGGGAGGACGCTCTCCGCGCGGAACGCGACCTGCGCGAGTCGTACGAGCGGCACTCTTGGGCCACAACCACTTCAACGAGCGCCTCGTGCGGATGCTGCTGCATCGTTACGGCAACGTGCCTCGCGGCCCCAAGCCGCCCCCCAGGGACGCAGAGAACGCTTGGTGGCTTGCAGATCTGGCTCGCGAGCTGAAGATGCCCGTCGTGACGATGTACGGGTGGGTCAGCCGCGGGCTGGTGCAAACGCGCTGTGCCACGTTGCAGGGTCATGGGGCCACCCCGTTGCAGGGTCATGGGGCCAGGGGGAGACGACGTGATCGGTCTCGACCATGCCCGAGACCGCGAAGCGTGTCGAGGTTCCCGGAGCCGGGCGCGAAGCGGCCGGCGACGTCCCTCTTTTTTGCGGGGTCATGGGGCCACCCGGGGGCCCTGGTAGGGTCCGACGCACGGCCCGCGACGCTCACGAGCAGGAAGGTCCACCCCGCCCCCGGCGCCCCTCGCGTTCACGTTGACGAGGGTGGGCGAGGCGCGCCGAGTGGAGCGAGGCGGTCAGCCACCTTGAGTCTCGAGGGGATGAACCCCGGCTGATCCTCCCCACCACGAAGGCTCGCTGAACCGGCCGGGCCCCTCGTGGATGGCGAACATCGTCCCCTGCGGCTCGAACTTCGTCGGATGCTTCCCGAGCACGGCGAAGTAGAGATAGAGCGCGCCGCCGCAAGAGAGCAGCCGCGGCTCGCGCACGTCGGTCCCGAGCGTGATGCGGGTCTCCAGCGCCCAGCGCTCCTGATCGGACGACCTGACCACGTAGAGCTCGGCCTTGTCGCTGGCGAAATGGTTCGGGGCCCGTCCGGAAGGCGAGGAAGTACCGGCCCTCGTGCGCGACGACGTCGAGGTCGTGCCCCTGAAAGACAGCGCGCTCGCGCCGGCCGGGGCGAGCGGCTGTGGCTCTGTCCGGACGGCCGTCAGCGCATCTCGGCAGCGGCGCTGCGGATGAGCTGCAGGAGGTCGCGCCGCATCTCGCCGCTCACCGTGTGGCCGACGACCGGGTAGCTCTTCAGGCTCGCCTTCGCGCCGCGCCCGCCGAGCGCCGCGATCGCGTCGCGGGTGGGGCCGATCGGGACGCGCCGATCGGCCTCTCCGTGCAGCGCGACGAGCGAGGGCGCCGCCGGATCCACGGCGCCTCCGCCGGGCAGCACCGCGGGCGGGACCCAGCCGCTGACGGGGAAGGCGGCGCCGATGAGGCGCGGGTGGTGCAGGGCGAGCGCGAACGTGAGCGCGCCGCCCTGAGAGAAGCCGGTCACGATGGCCTTGCCCCGCGTAGGCCGCTCGGCGGCGACCCGCTCGATCGTCGCGGCGAGCGCGGCGGCTGCGCGCAAGATGCCCTGTCCCACGTCGTCGCTCCCGAGCGCCTGTTGCAGCGGAAACCACGAGTAGCCGTCGTGGTACGGCGTGAGCCCGCGCGGCACGATGAGGCGCGCCTTGCAGTCGGCGCCCGAGAGCAGGCCCGCGAACGACTCGGGCCGATCGCCGAGCCCGTGGATGGCGACGACCAGGGGGAGCGCCTCGCCGCTGTCCGCGCCGCCGGTGACCTCTTCGAGGTACTCGACCGCGACCGGCGCGGCGGGCGCGGCGGGGACCGCTGCGCTCGCGGCCGGCGCGGCGCGAGGCGCCTGCAGCTCGGTGTCCGCCGCGCCGCCGCCCCCGGGCGGCGCTGCCCGCCGCTCGCACGCGGCGAGCGAGACGAGCGACGCGAGCGCGAGCGCAGACCAGGCGGAGCAGCGGCGGAGGCGAGCGGGGCGCATGGAGGAGAGCCTGCTGAAACCGCTGCTCGGCAGCAACAGCGAACTTACACCGGCGGCGACGCAGCGCCCGCCTCGGCAGGCGCTGCGAGCCGTCGAGATCTCCTGCCGTATCCGGCGTTCATCGGAGACCGCACACGCGAGAGCGTGAGTTTGTTGCTGTTGGATTTGTCTGTTTGGAGCGAATGGTGCTCTCGGCGCGGAAATCGCTGTCTTTTTGGTTTGTTAGTAAAGAGTCCTTCCTACATAACATGATCAAGCTGCTTATCAGGAGAATTCGATGTTCTTATTGGCTTGTCGATTGACCAGCTTCCCGCGGTGGCGGCGGCTGCTCGGCGCGGGGGTGGGCGCTGCGGCGCTGCTGCTCGCGGGGTGCACGGGCACCGCGGGAGATCCGCTGGTGAACGACGGCGTCGTGCCGGGCGGCGCGGCAGAGGCGCAGGTCGCCGAACGCAGCATGTTCCCGCGGCTGAGCCACGCGCAGTGGGAGAACACCGTGCGCGATCTCCTGCGCCTCGACGACAGGCCGGGTCTCTCGGCCTCTTTCACGACCGATCCGCTCGGCGGTGTGTTCGACAACAACGAGGCTGCGCTCCAGGTGACGCCTGGCCTCTGGGGCGATTACCAGCGCGCCGCCGAGGAGCTCGCGGGGATGGTGGCCGCGGACGAGGGCAAGCTCGGCCGGCTCCTGCCCGCGGACCTGCCGGCCGAGCCGGAGGCGCGGGCGCAGGCGTTCGTCGAGCGGTTCGGCGAGCGGGCGTTCCGGCGCCCGCTCACGGCCGAGGAGCGGGCCGCGTACCTCGCCCTGTTCCACCGCGGCGCGGAGCTCTTCGAGGGCGAGGGCCCGTTCGCCGCGGGCGTGCGCGCGGCGCTCGAGGCGTTTCTGCAGTCGCCCCATTTCGTCTACCGCGTCGAGGTAGGCGCCGGGCCGGCGAAGGGCGGGCTCATCCCGCTGAGCGGCCACGAGATCGCGACGAAGCTCGCGTATCTCCTGTGGAACACGATGCCCTCCGACGAGCTCCTGGCCGCGGCGAAGGCGGGCGAGCTCTCGAGCCCCGAGGCCGTCCGCGCCCACGCGGAGGGCATGCTGGAGGACCCGCGGGCGCGCGAGGTCGTCGGCGCGTTCCACCGCCAGCTCTACGACTACAAGATGTACCACGACCTCAACAAGGACCCTGCGCTCTACCCCGAGTTCGTCCCCGAGATGGGCGACGACATGCAGCGCGAGGCGGAGCTCTTCGTCGAGCACGTCGTGTTCGACGAGGGCGGCGGGCTCATCGACCTGCTCACCTCGCGCACCGCGTTCGTGAACGACCACCTCGCGGCGGTCTACGGGGTCGAGGGCGAATTCAACAACGAATTCGCAAAGGTAGAGCTCAACGAGGCCGAGCGCTCCGGGCTGCTCACGCGCCTCGGCTTCCTCGCGGCGAAGGCGACGGCGCGGCAGCCCGACTCGATCCACCGCGGCGTGTTCGTGAACCTCAGGATCCTCTGCGCCTCGCTGCCGCCGCCGCCCGACAACGCGACAGCGCTGCCGCCGGGCGATCTCGCGACCAACCGCGAGCGCGTCGAGGCGCACACGGGCAAGGGGACGTGCGGCGCGTCGTGCCACGGCACGCTCATCAACCCTGCCGGGTTCGCCTTCGAGCGCTACGACGCGATCGGCAAGTACCGCACGACCGACAACGGGGCGAAGGTCAACTCCGCGGACGTCTACACGCTCGGCGGCCAGCCAAGGACGTACGCGGACGCCATCGAGTTCAGCCAGCTGCTCGCCGAGAGCACGGAGGCGCACGCGTGTTACGCGAAGCGCTGGGTCGAGTTCGCCGAGGGCCGCGACGCGCGCGCGAAGGACCAGGCGTTCATCAGCGAGCTCGCCGAGGCGTCCCGCGGCGGCGCCTCGACCAGGGACCTCATCCTCCGGATCGTCTCCTCCACTTCCTTCCTCGCTCGCTTTCCCGCGGAGGCGCAATGATCACCCGACGACGTGTGCTTCGAGGCCTGTTTGGCGTGACGGTCGCGCTCCCGTTCCTCGAGACCTTCGCGCCGCGGCGCGCCGCGGCCGGCGCGGGCGACGTGCCGCCCTTCGCGATCTTCATGCGCCAGGCCAACGGCGTGGCGCAGGCGGTCGATGAGGAGCCCGAGATGTTCTGGCCCAGCAAGACCGGCGCGCTGACCGCCGAGTCGATGGCGCAGGACGGCGACCGGGCGGTGAGCGAGCTCAAGGACCACGCGAGCAAGCTCATCCTGGTGCGCGGCGTCCGCTTCGCGTTCGAGGGCAACGGGTGCGGCCACTCCGGCGGCGGCAACCAGTGCCTCACGGCGGCGCGCGTGTCGGACGATCCGTCGGGCAACGAGTCGCTCGCGATGGGCGAGTCGATCGACAACCGCATCGCGACCGAGCTCAACGCGCCGGGCGTCGAGCCGCTGACGCTCTACGCGGGCAGGATGGCCGGCTACATCAACGAGGTGCTCTCGTACCGCGGGCCGAAGCAGCTCCGCGCCGCAGAGCGCAACCCGTTCAACGCGTACCAGAAGCTCTTCGGGCTCGCCGACGTCGACGCCGGGCTCAAGCAGGCGCTGGCCAACCGCCGCGCCAGCGTGAACGACCTGGTCCGCGCGGAGATGCAGGCGCTCATGAGCCGGAAGGACCTGAGCAAGAGCGACCGCGAGCGGCTGGAGCTCCACTTCGACAGCATCCGCGACCTCGAGGTAACGCTCGCCTGCGGGCTCCCGCCGGAGCGGGTCGCGGAGATGGAGGCGCTCGCCCCGGACGCCGGCGACAACGACAACGTGGAGGCCGTCGCGCGCATGCAGATGGACATCATCGCGCTCGCGATGGCGTGCGGCGTGACACGCGCCGCGACCCTCCAGGTGGGCGACGGCAACGACTCGACCGAGTACACGATCCACGGCGTGCGCCAGAAGAGCTTCCACAAGATCTCGCACCGCATCGACGGCGACGGCGACGAGGGCCCGCCCATCGAGGGCGCCCAGGAGCTGCACCACCAGATCGACCGGATCCACGCGCGGATCTTCAAGCACCTGCTCGACCGGCTCGCGTCCTACGAGCTCGGCTCGGGGACGCTGCTCGACCACGGCGTGGCCGTGTGGCTCAATGATCTCGGCGACAAGTACCACTCCTACACGAGGGTCCCGTACATCCTCGCGGGCGGCGCCGCCGGCTACCTGAGGACCGGCCAGTTCGTCGACGTGAAGGTCACCAACAACAAGCTGCTCAACACAGTTGGCGCGGCCGTGGGCTGCACCAACGGCCAGGGCGGCCCGCTCGACAACTTCGGCGACAGCAGCCTCGAAGGCGGCCTGATCGACGAGATCCTCGCCTGATCGCGCTGCCCTTCCACGCGCGGCGGCGCTCGCGCGGGCGCGAGTCGAGCTCGACCGACGCCCCTGCAGGAGCCGCCGCTCAGGTGAGGAGCTCGACCGCTACCTCGACCGTTGTCTTCTGGCCGTTGCGGAGCAGGTCGACCTTCACCTTGTCCCCCGGCTTCTTGGCGTCGAGCGCGTTGTAGAGCGCGTCGTAGTCGTCGACCTGCGTGCCGTCGATCCCGACGATGACGTCGCCCAGCACGAGCCCGCGGTCGCCCTCGGAGAGGCCGCGCAGGCCGGCCTTGTCGGCGGGGCCGCCCGGGATGACGCCCATCACGATGACGCCGCGGATGCCGTTGCGCCGCTCCAGGCGGTGGGCCGGGTCGAGCTGGATGCCCAGGCCGACCGTCTCGGCCTTCCCGGTCTTGATGATCTGCGGGACGATCCGCGCGATCGTCGTCGAGGGCACCGCGAAGCCGATGCCGGCGGACGTGCCGCTCTTCGAGAAGATCATCGTGTTCATCCCGATGAGGTGCCCGCTCGAGTCGAGCAGCGGACCGCCGGAGTTGCCGGGGTTGATGGCGGCGTCGGTCTGGATCATGTCGCGGATGGTCACGCCGCCCGCGCCCTCGACCTGGCGCCCGAGCGCGCTGATGATGCCGGTCGTCAGGGTGTGGTCGAGGCCGAAGGGGTTGCCGATCGCGATCGCCTTCTGCCCGACCTCCAGCGGCTCGCGCAGGGGCGCGACCTGGATCGGCTTGAGCATGTCCTTCGGCGCCTCGATCTTGAGCACGGCGATGTCCTTGCGCGGCTCGACGCCGATGAGCTTCGCCGGGAACGTCTTCTCCCCCTGGAGCCGGACCACGAGCGACTGGGCGCTGTCCACGACGTGGAAGTTCGTGACGATGTGCCCGTCGGCGTCCCAGACGAAGCCCGAGCCCGAGCCGGCGGGCACCTCGACCGCGGTGCCCCAGAAGCGGTCCACCACGAGGCGCTTCTGCGTCACGAACACCGTCGCGGGGGCGACCTCGCGGAACACGGAGATCGTGTTGCGCTCGTCCTCGATGAGCGCGCCCTTCGAGGGCGGCGGCACGGGCGGCGGCATCGTCTCGATCGTCGGGGGCGTCGCGGGCGCTTCGGGGACCTTCGTCGCGCTCGGCGACGGGGGGCCGCCAGGGCTGGGCCTCTCTTTGCATCCGGAGGCAGCGGCGAGCGCGGCGACGGCGATGAAGGCACAGAGTCGAGCGTGGCTGCGGTGGCGCATGGGTCGCAATCTAGCCTGCGACGGGCGATGCGTCTCCTTTGCGGCGCGCCCCGCCGGCAGGTGCGGCGGTCTGCCGCGCGCAACGGATGCGCGGACGGCGACCCATCGCGGTCGCGCCGGATCGGATCCGAGATGCAAACGGGCCAAGTTGCGGTAGTAGAGGTGGCCCTGACGGATGAAGCCCATGACGCACTCTTCGACGAAGTTTCAGACCACCCCCCCTGCCGTGAAGGAGCCCGTGAAGGTGCTCCTGCTGGAGAACATCCACCAGAGCGCGCACGAGCTGTTTCGCTCGCGGTCGTTCGAGATCGAGACGCGGAGCTCCGCGCTGAAGGAGGACGAGCTCATCGCCGCGCTCGCGGGGGTGGACATGCTCGGCATCCGCAGCAAGACGCACGTCACGGCGCGCGTGCTGGAGAAGGCTGACAAGCTGCTCTCCATCGGCTGCTTCTGCATCGGCACGAACCAGGTCGACCTCGAGGCGGCGAACCGGCGCGGAGTGCCGGTGTTCAACGCGCCGTTCAGCAACACGCGCAGCGTCGCCGAGATGATCATCGGCGAGTGCATCGTGCTCGCCCGGCAGATCGGCGACCGGTCGCGCGAGGTGCACGCTGGCACGTGGAAGAAGGTCTCGAAGGCCTGCTACGAGATCCGCGGCAAGACGATCGGCCTGATCGGCTACGGCCACATCGGCCAGCAGCTCGGCGTGCTCGCCGAGGCGATGGGGATGCGCGTGGTCTACTACGACATCGCGCAGAAGCTCCCGATGGGCAACAACCGCCCCCTGCCCACGCTGCAGGCGCTGCTCGCGGCGTCGGATTTCGTCTCGCTCCACGTGCCGGCCACGCCGGAGACGCACAACATGCTCGGCGCCGCCGAGCTCGCGCACATGCGCAAGGGCTCGTACCTGCTCAACGCCAGCCGCGGCTCGGTCGTGGTGATCCCGGCGCTGGCCGAGGCGCTGAGGAGCGGGCACCTCGCGGGCGCGGCGATCGACGTGTACCCGGAGGAGCCGGAGTCGAACTCGGACGGGTTCCACACGGAGCTGCAGAAGCTGCCGAACGTGCTCCTGACGCCGCACATCGGCGGCTCGACCGAGGAGGCGCAGGAGTCCATCGGCCGGGAGGTGTCGCGGGCGCTGACGCAGCTCGTGACCACCGGGGCGACGACGAGCGCGGTGAACTTCCCGAACGTGGAGCTCCCGCCGCTCAAGGGCACGCATCGCATCCTCAACGTCCACCGCAACGTGCCGGGCGTGCTCCGCGACGTGAACCGCATCGTGTCGGACGTGAACGCCAACATCGACAGCCAGGTGCTGTCGACGGACGCCAACATCGGGTACCTCATCATGGACCTGTCGCAGGACGTGTCGGCGGAGGTGAGCCGGCGGATCGGGGCGCTCGAGACGAGCATCCGGACGCGCGTGCTTTACTGAGGCGCTGATCCTGGGCTGAAGCGCGCCGGGGGCATCCATGGCTGCCGGCAGGCGGCGAGGGTGTTCTTCGGGGGGCGCGGGGGCCCCGCCGAACTCGCCTGGGACGCTCTCTCGCCGGCGTGCTCTGCACGCCGGCGAGAGAGCGTCAATTGGGCTCAAACACGGCCCGTCCCCCGCGCCCCCCCGAAGAACACCCTCGCCGCCTGCCTACGGTTGATGGATGGGGGCGAGCTCCGAACGCCGAGGGGGTCGTGCGTCGATGAGACGCATGCGGGGCGCGGAGGGGAGGCAGGCGGCGCCTGGGGTGATATTCGATCTCAGGGGACGAACAAGCTTGTTTGGCAGCACCGGCTCGAGTGAGCGCGCCGGCGAGACGGCGGGCCTCATCGGCCGGACGGCGACCAGCGCGCCGGCCGGAGAGCCATAAGACCGCGCGCCCGGCGCGGGAACCGACGCGGCCGGCGGATAAGGCGAGGTCAGCGTGAGCTCGACGAGGAGCCAGCGGTGTACTTCGCGCGGATGGGACAGCCGCGCACGTGAAAGTCGAGCTCATCGGTGTCCCTGGGGGCGCCGGCCAGCTCGCGGAGCTGACGCACGAGCTCGGATTCGTGGTCTTCGTCCATGGGACCTCCGCGCGTCAGCCCCTCACGCGGCGACCTCGATCCGGCCCCGCTCGCCCCGCCGCGACGCGGGGTCGTCGCCCGAGAAGACGATCGTGAACACGACGAACGCGGCCCACAGCGCCGCCAGGTGGTAGAGCATCGCGACCCCGCCCACCGCCTCGTAAATGGCGCTCGACGCGGGGGGGCCGAGGAGCATCCCCGCGGCGTAAAAGACGTTGTAGATCGAGTTCGCGCGGCTGTAGTCGCGCGGCGCGGTCACGACGCCCTGGAGCGCGAGGCTCAGCGGCGAGATCGACGCGAGCGTCGCGCCCGCGATGAACACCGCCACGCACATCGCCGCATACTGGTCGAGGTACACGAAGCCGAGGATCATCAGCGTGCCGACCGCGCCGAGCACGCGCATGAGGCCGAGGTGCCCGCGGCGATCGCCGATACGGCCGAAGACGTTGGTGAACGAGAGCATCCCCACCGCGAAGAACGCAGGGATGAGGATCGTCTGATCCAGCGTGACGCCCTTCGACGCCATGAGGTAGAGCGGCAGGAACAGCACGACCGACGCCTGGAAATAACCATAGGCAAAGGTCGCGAAGCACGCGGTCTTGATGCGCCAGAGGATCGAGGCGGAGGACGCCTGGGGCTCGGCGCCCGCGGGAGCGCCGGCCTCCCCGTGCGCCAGCGCCTCGGGCGGGTCGCGGTCGAGGCGCGCGAGCACGAGCAGCGCGGAGAGCGCCGAGATCACGCACGAGATCACGAACGCCGACTTCATCGAGTCGAGCGCGACGATCCCCTTCGCGCAGAGCGGGCCGAGGACATAGCCGAGCGCCATCGCGACGGCGTAGAGGCTCGTGACGAACGCCTTGTTGTCCTTGTCCGACCGGGCGAGCAGAATCGTCTCGCAGCTCACCCAGATGCCGACCGAGCACGCGCCGTCGAGGAAGCGCACCGCGGCGATCGAGGCGAAGCCCGGCAGAAAGGGGAAGACGCCCACCGCACCCGCGTACCCGGCCAGCGAGAGGACCAGCGTGGCCTTCGCCGAGAACCGGCGGATGAGCGCGCCCATCGGCAGCGAGAGCAGGACGATGCCGAGCGCGAAGCACGACGCGAGCAGCCCGATGTCGCGCTTGTTGAACCCGCGCGCGTCGAGGAACACCGCCGTGAGCGAGATGGCGATGCCGTACGCGAGCCCGAGCAGGAAGATCGCGCCGTAGATGAGCCAGATGTTCCGATCAGGGATGCGGCGGAGCATGATCGAGCGCGAGGGTCGATCGGCAGCCCCGCCGTGTCAAACGGGTCCGTGGCGCCGGAAAAGCGCTTTGCCGCGGCGCCGTCACGCGGTCACGCCGCGCGCGCGGCGCGGTGGCGCGGCGCGATCAGGCGGGCGTCACCGGAGGAACTCGAGGAGGAGCTGATTGACCCTCTCCGGCCGGTCGTAATGCACGAAGTGGCTCGCGTCGGGGATACGGGCGACTCGAGCGTTCGGGACCAGCTCCGGATCCGGCGTGGCGAGCTCGGCGCCGAGGTAGCGGTCGTGCTCGCCCCAGATCACCAGCACAGGGGTGTCGATGCGGGGCGGCTTGCCCACGTCGCGCAGGCTGCTCGGGCGGAAGAGGGCGCGGTAGTAGTTGATCGTGGCCGTGAGCGCGCCGGGCCGCGACCACGCCTCGAGATAGCGGGCGAGATCCTCGTCGGTCACCGCGCCCGGCCGCCGCGGATCCTCCTGCACCGACGCGCGGAACAGCGCGTAATCGTTCCGCTGCGCGAGCAGCTCGGGCAGCTTCGGGAGCTGGAAGAAGAACATGTACCAGCTCTTGCGGAGCTGCCGCGCCGTGCGGAACCCGGCGAGGAGCCGCGCGGGGTGCGGGCCGTTGAGGATGGCCAGCCGCTCGAGGAGCGCGGGATACCGCATCGCGAACGCCCAGGCGACGCCGGCGCCCCAGTCGTGGCCGACCACGGCCGCGGCGCGCTCCGCGCCCGCAGCCTGCTGGATGAGCGCCGCCACGTCCGCGGTCAGCTCGTCGATCGCGTACGCCGCGACACCCGCGGGCTTGTCGGAGAGGTTGTAGCCGCGCATGTCCGGCGCGATCACGCGGTAGCCCGCCTCGACCAGCGCGGGGATCTGGTGCCGCCACGAGTACCAGAGCTCGGGAAAGCCGTGCAGGAGCACGACGAGCGGCCCCTCGCCAGCCTCGACGTAGTGAAGGCGGACTCCGCCTCGTTCGGTGAATCGGTGCGATAGCTTGGATTCGTCGAGGGTCATCGTCTCTTCCTTCCGCTGACCGGCCACCGTCGGTCCGGGCCGGTCACGCGCTGGGTGTCTGGGTGTTCACGCGGTGCTTCAGGCCGCCGGAGGCTCCAGGAGGCCACGGCGAACGCCTCCTGCCGAGCGGCGCCGCGGTTCTACCACGAAGCGGATCGACCAGCGCCGCGTGCGGGCGCGGCGAGCGCGCGGGCGGCGGCGTGCCGGCCGGTCCCCTCGATCGAGGATCAGGCCCGCCGGCGCGGCGCCTCGGGGCGGGCGTCGAGGCGCTGCGCGCACCTGCCGCCGCGGCCCCCGAGCGCCGCCAGGATCGCGCTCCGCGTGCGGTGCTCGTCGCAGAGCGCCCGGAGTTCGTCCCGGTCGAGCAGCCGATCCACGTAGAGCTCCGCCATCACGGGGTACGCCAGGTCGTGCGTGAGCACGCCGAACCGCACGTCCGCCTCGGGCGGCGACGCTTCGCGGCCGTCCGGCGCGAAGGCCCGCACCACGGGCGGCCTCCGGAACGACACAAGCACGCGCTGCGCGCTCCATCCCAGGAAGACCCAGGCCTTCGTCTTCTGGCGCTCGCGGTCGTGGAAGACGGGCACCATCATCCGCGCGTCCCGCCCGACGTCGCGGTCGTCCCGCGCGATCCAGCGCCGGAACGCCTGCGCGTCGTGCTCGCGCCCGCGCCCGGACCCGAGGGATCCGTCCCGGTCCGGCAGGACGTCCAGGACCGCGCAGGCGGCGCGGAACGCCGGATCCATGGCCTCGTCGAGCGACATCCCGAGATCGCCCGCGACCGCGGCGGCCGCGCCGAAGAACAGCCCCTCGACCTGCGCGAGCTCGTCCGAGAGCGGGAGCTCGACCGGCCCTTCGGGGGTGAGGCGCTCGATGCGGGCGAGCGCGTCCTCGCCGAACGTGCCCTCGAGGGTCCGGCGGACGAAGCGGTATCCGAGCGCGCGGCGAAGGAAATACGACACTGTCGGCTCGGCGGAGAGCTCCGGCAGGACGTCGATGACGACGCTCGGCTGGCGGCGCAGCGCCGGCGGGGCGTAGCCCAGGAGCGGAACCGCGAGCTGTTTGACGTGGGTCTCGCGTGTGAGCGCGAGGATGCCCTTGAACAGCTCCAGCAGGAGCTCGCCGTACCTTCGCTCGAACGAGAGCCGCGACGCCTCCGGCGCGCGCTCGGGCGCGACGAGCGGCTCCAGCGCCCAGGTCTGAACGTCGTACCAGCCCGAGGCCTCCGTGGGGCGGAGGTCCACGCTGCCGTCGCGGATGCGCGCCGCGAGCTCGCCGATCAGGTCGAACCCCTCGGGGATGGACCGGTCGCCGAAGAGCTTCATCGCCAGATCGGCCTCGACGGAGCGCGACGCCGGGAAGATCGCGTGCGCGCGCCCCACCTCGACCTGGCCGCGATCGAGCGAGCGCAGCACGGACGTCAGATCGGGGGCGTCCAGCGCCCCCGTGAGCCGCGACGCGAGGTCGAGCACGCCCTCGTACGTGGTCCGCGCGGCGGCCTCCTCGCGGAGGATGCGGGCGAGCGCCTCGATCTCGTCGGGATCGCGCAGCGGCGCCTGGAGCAGCCGGTCCTGCTGGAAGACGCGCCGGAGCGGCTCGCTCCACGTGTAGATCCCGAGCGGCTTCGAGCGGCGCTCGTCGGCGAGGAACTCGTCGACGAGGCGCGTGACAGCGGCCGCGAGCACGGGCGGCGCCGCATTGACGACCCCGCCGAGCCGGGCCGCGGAGAGCAGCAGCGCGGCCGGGATCGCGGGCGAGTCGTGGGCCAGGGACGCGAGCCAGGTCTCGATCAGGTACGCCTTGCCGCGCAGCCGCCCGGCGCCCTGCTGCGCGGCGAGCTCGACCGCCGCGATCAACCCATCGTCGAACTGCTTGGCCTTCTGGGCGAGCATCGCGGCCGAGACCATCCGCGATGAGAGCCGCGCCGCCCGGAGCGTGGGGAACAGCTCGGGCTCGCCTTCCTCGGCGCCGTACTCGGCCGGGACGGAGAGGCAGAGCGCCTGACGCGAGAGATCGGCCTCGACCCGGTACCCCTGGACCGTCCATGTGCGCGTCCTCGACGGCGCGAAAGGCGCTGTCGCCTCGTGGCGGCTCGGGTCTTCCGTTGCTGTCGGGGAGGTGGACAGGGGCGGATTCGCCGCCTCGCCCCGGGGGAGCGATGTTTCCGTCGGCGCCTGAGGACCACCACGTTTTCGCCTGAGCCAGTCGAGCAGCCCCATACGCCTCGCGAGGGAGTATGACCTCGAGGTCACCCCGGGGCGACGCGGAGCGCGCCAGTGCCGCCGCACGCGCAACGAGGAGGGGGACTTCGAGCGGTCCGGCGAAGGAGGGCTTGTGTCCGGGTCGGAGCGCGCCGTTTGCCCTTCAGCGGCGTGGAGGCGAGGTGCCTTTGCCGAGGGGCAGCCCGGGGCGCGCTCAGACGTCGATGATCTTGCCCGGATTCATGAGGTTCAGCGGGTCGAGCACGCGCTTGATCGACCGCATGATCGCGAGCTCCTCGGCCGACCGCGAGTAGGGCAGGTAGTCCTTCTTGAGCAGGCCGATCCCGTGCTCGGCGGAGATGCTGCCGCGGTACTTCTTCACGAGCGAGAAGATGGCGTGATCCGCCTCGTGGGTGCGCCGCAGGAACTCCTCGCGGGTGAGGCTGTCGGGCTTCATCACGTTGATGTGGAGGTTGCCGTCGCCGATGTGACCGAAGAGCGCGATCTCCCACCCTGGATAGCGGGCCTCGAAGAGGCTCTCCAGCTCGGAGCAGAAGCCCTCGAGCTCCTGGATGGGGAGCGACACGTCGTTCTTGTGCGGCAGCCCGGTCGCCGACAGGCTCTCGCTGATCCCCTCGCGCAGGGCCCAGAGCTCGGCGGCCTGCGTCGAGTGCTGCGCGAGCGTGCCGTCGGTGACCAGCTCGCGCTCGAACAGCGAGGTGATCCAGGCGTCGAGCGCCTCGGGCTCGCCGCGCTCGACCTCGATGAGCACGTAGTAGTCCGACGGCGCGGAGAGCGGCATGCGCACGTTCCGGTGCCGGCGCAGGCGCGCCTGGCACTTCTCCGTGAAGAACTCGTAGGCCATCACCACGAACGGCCCCATGCGGGCCTCGCGGAACAGCGCGAGCACGCCGGCGAGGTCCGGCACTGCGAAAAGGAACACGTTGAGCCCCTCGGGCACGCGCGTGAGCTTGAGCGTCGCCTCGGTGATGATCCCGAGCGTGCCCTCGCTGCCGATGAAGAGCTGGCGCAGGTCGATCCCCGTGTTGTTCTTCTCGAGCGCGCCGTTCAGCTCGAGCACCGCGCCGCTCGCGGTCACGACCGTGAGCCCGAGCACCCACTGCCGCGTGAGGCCGTAGCGGATGACCTTCACGCCGCCGGCGTTCGTCGCGATGTTGCCGCCCACCTGGCTCGACCCCTTCGAGGCGAAGTCGACAGGCCAGGTGAGGCCGTGCGGCGCGACGTGCTGGTGCACCGCCTCGGTCACCGCGCCTGCCTCGACGCGCACGGTCGCGCCGAGCACGTCAATCGGGCCCATCTTGCGCATCCGCTCGAGCGAGACGACGAGCTCGCCCTTCGCCGCCACGGCGCCGGCCGCGAGCCCGGTGCGCCCGCCCGAGGGCACCACCGGGACGCGGTGCTCGGAGCAGAGGCGGAGGAGGCGGGAGACCTCATCCGTCGAGCGCGGGAGCGCGATCGCCGAGGGCCTCGGCTCGTGGACCTTGGTCCAGTCGCGGCCGAACGTCGCGAGATCGGCGGCGTCGGTCAGGAGGAAATCCGCGGGGAACTCGCGCGCGAGGGACGCGATGAAGTCGCCGGGGAGGCCGGGAGGTGGGCTCATGGCCGGCTCGGTACTGCGGCGTCGCGGCGAGGGCAAGCGGCCTGCGCGGGTCAGCCGCCGTGCGGGATCTCGCCGCGGAAGTGCGCGCCGACCAGCTGCACGGCCGCGCCCACCCCGCGGAGGGCGGAGGCGAGCGCGTCGTCGTCCTCGACGGTGACGAGGAGCGCCCCGGGGCCGCGCGGGGCGTGGGGGCGGATGGCGTCGAGGAGGGGAGCGGCGAGCCCGGGCGCCGCGACGCGGAACGGAAACGCGCCGGGGAGGAACGGATCGAAGTTGGCGAACCCCAGCGGCGCCGCGTCCGGCGCCGCGGGGTCGACCAGGCAGAGGAGCACGAGACCGCCGCGGCCGCGGGCCTCGGCGACCTGGCCCGGCAGCAGGGCGAACGCCGTCTCCAGCGCGGCGTCGTCGGACGGCTGCGCCGGGCGGGCGACGACCGGGCGGGCAGGGCGCGGGAGGCGAGCCACGGCGTCCCAGGCGAGGTGGAACGTGGTCAGCGTGTACGCGTGCTCCATGCCGACGCTCCGGTAGAGCCGCACGGCAGCGGTGTTGTCCGGCTTCACGTTGAGGCACCAGCGCGTGCAGCCGCGGCCGCGGAGGTGCGCGGCGATCGCGCGCATGATCGCGCCCCCGACGCCGCGGCCGCGGTGGGACGGCGCGACAACGACGTGGCGCACGTAGCCGACCCCGCGCAGCGGCTGGACATAGGCGTAGGCGAGCACCTCGCCGCGCACATCGAGCTCGTCGCGCATCTCGAGGAAGAGCGTGTCCCTGGCCATGGCGCTCTCCCAGCGGTCGCGAGGCAGGACGGGGTTGCCCGTGTCGAGCTCCACGAAGAGCCGTGCGAAATGATCGTAATCGGCCGGGACGGCAGGGCGCGCGACGAGGCGAGACATCGCGCGAGCTTACATTCGGGCGAACCGCCCGTCCCACGGGCGCAAGAACCTCGCCGCGCGAGCGTTGCGGCGCGGCGCGCGACAGGGCACCGTGACCGGGGATGGACAGGGCACACGGCGGGTGGATCCTCGAGGGCCGCGCGGCGCCGCTCGTGGCCCTCGCGCTCGCGCTGGCCGCGTGCGACGGCGCGACCAGCGGGGCGCCGCGCGCGGGCGAAACCGGGGGCGGCGCCGGGGGCGCAGGCGCGGGCGAGGATGCGGACCCCGGCGAGGATGCGGACCCCGGCGAGGATGCGGACCCCGGCGAGGATGCGGACGCCGGCGAGGGCGGTGGCGCCGCTTCCGTCGGCGCCCCGACGGGCAGCGGCGCTTCCGGCGGGGGCGGCGCCGGGGGGCAGGGCGGCGAGGGGGGCGCCGGCGGCGCGCTGAGCTGGGAGCCGGTCGAGACGGACTGGTGCTCGGCAGGGTGGAGCGGCCTGGACGATCACACCTGCTTCTATGTGCCGGAGACGGCCGCGCGCGGCGCGCCGATCCTCCTTGTGCTGCACGGGGCCATGGCGCCCGACTCGCTGCCCGTGGGCCTCCAGGCGCTCGCCGCGCAGGCCGCCGAGGCGCTCGGGGTCGTCGCGGTGTTCCCGCGCGGAAGGCCGGGACTCTGCACCTGGGATCCGTCCGTGGAGACCTATCTCTGCTGGCCGACGCGCCGCGAGACCGTCGACGCCGCGGCGCCTACCCTCATCGAGGAGTGGATGAGCGCCGAGGCGCTGCTGGCGCGGATCCTCGGCGGGACGTTCGGCAGGCGTTATCTCATGGGCTTCTCCAACGGTGGTTATTTCGCGAGCTACGTGGCGCTGGAAGGGCTCGTCGATGTCGACGGCGCCGGGCTCGTCGGCGCGGGGCGCATGGTCATCGAAGAGCACCTCTTCTCGCAGGAGAGGCCGCCGATCTACATCGCGGTCGGCGGGCAGGAGCTCGCCTCCACGGTCGCGAGCGCCGAGAACCTCGCCGACGTGCTCACCCAGCACGGCTGGGAGCACGAGCTCGTGGTGCACCCCGGGCGCGGCCACGAGATCCGCGCCGACGACCTCACAGGAGCCTGGCAGACCTGGATCGCCGCACCCTGAGCGGCCCGGCCGCGCGCGGCAACGCCAGAGACGACAGGCACCCAGACGGCAGGTATCGCAGGGTGCCAGAGCGCTGCTCCCGGGCGCTCTCGCGTACACAGACGCAAGAGAGATGGGCTGAGCACCACAACCGCGGCGGCGCCGATCACCTGAAAACGGTGGGCGCGTATGTGCCGTTGTCGTTTCCTGGGTCACCTTGTAGGTGAGAGGGCGCCGGATCGTCGGAGACGCCCCGTCGAGGCGCCTTGCGACGAGAAGTCGATAGCTCGGGAAAGGCTTGTTTTTGCCGGAGCCGCGGCGTCGTGCAAGGCGCCTGCGGTGGCTCCGCTGCGCGGTGAGCACGCCTGGAAGCGCCTTATCTGCCCAGCGATCCGGCGCGGGTGAACGGGCCGTCGCTCCGGGGGTGGACGCTGTTTAGGAATGTCGGTTTGTCGGTGCCTGGCGCCCGCTGCGCGCGCTCTCGGGCGGCAGCCTCTGCACACCAGCTCTCGGGCATGAGCGCTGCTCTCTGCCCAATCCGACTGGCGCGACGGTCCTGCGGATGTCGCAGGCCGTGGAAGGAGGAGAAATGGTTGAGCTGGTGAATAGCAGGTGGATGCATGTTGCGATGGCGATGGCGGCCTTGACCACCGGGTGCGCGGCGGGCGAGGCAGGCGCCGACGAGATCGATACGGATGAGGCCCAGGCCGTGGAAGTCGAGGAGACATCCCAGGCGCTCTTCGGCAATCGGGACTGCGGCGGCTCCTGGAACAACGGCCCGGGCTGGGGCTGGTCCGGCGGCAGCAGCTTCCCGGGCGGGTGGGGCTCGAAGCCGCCCTGCGGCGGGAATCCCTGGGGCGGCAACAGCTGGAAGCCGTGCGGCAGCTCGTTCAACAACTACGGCTATCCTTACAACTACGGGTATCCCACGAGCGGCTATGGGCCCTTCAGCGGCAGTGGCCTCTACAACGGCTATGGCCCCGGCGCCTTCGCCCCCGGCTACGGCTGCAACAGGTACTAGCCCGGAGCGCGAAGGCGATACGCGGCCCCGTACCGCGGCGCGACGAGATCTCCGAACGACGAGCCGGCGCCGCGGCGCCGGCTCGTCAGCTGACCCGCGGAGCGACTGAGACGCGTCCTCGGGACCTGGTCGCCAGGAGCTCGCGGCAGAAGCGCAGCTCCCGGCGGCCGGGCGCCCCGGGCCATCTCCGGCTCGGCTCGGCCGCCCTGACGCTACGTTCCAGGGCTCCCCACGTGATGCATTTTGGGACATCCCCACCAGGCAGACCTACATCGGTCCGGTCGACTGAGAGCTGCCCAGCTCGCCACACACTTTGGCGCAGATTGCGCGCCGCTGCGCCGCGTCTGCGCCGCGTTAATGGCGGTGAGGCGCAGCCCCCGCGCGGCGCTGCGCCAGGCCCGACGCCTCGTGGATTCGCGCCCGATGGCGCTTGCCCACATTACGGATCGCTTCTTGCTTTTACCTCGATGCGCGCTGATGCGCCGCCTGCCCGAGACCCCGCGCCGGCGTCCTCCAGGAATTCCCCCCATGATGCGCTTTGCGACACCCGTCTCGCGTTACATGACCTGCGAAGTCATCGCGGCGCCCGACACGACGCCGCTGCCCGAGGTGCATCGCTCCCTCGGCGAGCACGCGATCTCCTGTGTTCCCGTCGTCGACGCGGCGTCGCGCGCGATCGGCGTGCTCTCCCGCACCGACCTGCTGCGGCTCGGCAAGTTGGAGACGAAGACGAACAGCCGCGGGATGCTGCTTACCTTGCCCGACGTCCCGGCGCGCGACGTGCTGCGCCCGGGGATCATCACGGTCGCGCGCACGACGCTGGTCGTGCAGGCGGCGAGCGTGCTGCTGAAGCACCGCATCCACCGGGTGTTCGTGCGCGAGGGCGACAGCTTGACCGGCGTCTTCAGCACGAAGGATCTCCTCCTTGCCCTCGTCGAGGCGCGGGACACGACCCCGATCGCCGAGCTCATGTCGGCCCCCGCGTACACGATCCCGCTCGACGCGCCGCTCGCGCTCGCCGCCGATCGGCTGACGACAGCGCAGGTGAGCGGGCTCGTTGTGGTGGACCCGGACGGCTGGCCGGTGGGGATGTTCACCCAGACGGAGGCGCTGCTCGCGCACGGCGTGCTCTCCGATTCGCCGGTCGAGGACGTGATGAGCCCCGCCATGGTCTGTCTCGACGTCCGCACGCCGCTCCACCGGGCCGCGGCCGCCGCGCACGCGGCGCAGGCGCGGCGCGTGCTCGTGGTGCAGGGGCGACGGCTGCGCGGCGTGCTGACCGGCCTCGACTTCGCGCGCGCCGTCGCCGGGACGGGGGTGATCCCCGTGGCCGCGAGGTCCAAGGCGGGATAGCGCCCGGCGCGGATCACCGCGCGGCGCGGGTCGCCATGCGCCCGACCACCGCATCGGGGTCGGCGGCCAGGCGCGCCGCGAGCGCGCGGGCGGCGCTGGGCGAGGCGGAGGCGAGCCCCTGGATCGCGCCGAGCCGCGCGCGGCGTGGCAGGCGCGGGTCCGCGGCGAGCGCCTGGAGCTCCGCGAGCACCCGCGCGGAGGGCGCGGCGGCGCGGCCGGCCGCGGCGAGGGCGCGCGCCCTCGCCTGCACGGGCGCGGCCGGATCGCGGCCGACGGCGAGCAGCTGGTCGGCGTCCGCGCCGCCGGCCGCGCGGAGCAGCGCGAAGAAGTCCGCGCCGGCCGCCGCGCTCTGCCCGCAGAAGTGCCCCTCCAGCAAGGTCGCGGCGCGCGGCGGGAGCGCGGCCGTCCAGGCGCGATCGTCGGCCGCCACGTCGCGGCCGGCCAGATCGCGGCCGGCCTGGGCCAGATCGCGGCCAGCCGGGGCCGGGGCGCGCGCCCCGCCCGCCGGCGTGCCCGGGTCGTCCGGGAGCGGGTCCGCAGCGCCGCCGCCATCCTCGACGATCCCGCGGTAGAACGCGCTCGCCTGCACGATCGTCGTCTGCTGCGGCGTCATCTTGCCCGAGAGGTCGCCCCCCGTCGGGAACATGACGTTGCCGTAATCGGGGCAGCGCTCCCCCAGCGCCAGCACGTCGTCGCACCGCGCGGTGTCGTCGAGCGGGTCGGCGAAGACGGGCTCGAACTCGGTGGTGTGGAACAGCCCGGCGAAATGGCCGAGCTCGTGGCGCAGGATGATCGTGTCGGCGTCGGGTTGCCCGTAGAGCGCGACAACGATGCCGCTGAGGTGGGTGCCGTGCTCGACGGCTACCGAGGGCGCGGAGGGCGTCACGCCGGCAGCGAGCTCGAGCCTGCCGCCGAGTTGTGACACAGCGATCACGTTGAGCGCGGGCCTGCCGGCGGCGCCGGCCGTCTGCTCGAGCACGATGGGCAGCAGCTCCTCGTCGATGAGGTCCCACTCCGGTCCGAGGTGATGCACCGTGATGCTGCCCACGCTGAGGCCCACGAACCCCTGGTACGCCTTGCGCAGCGCGCTCTTCATGTACTCCTCGGAGAGCGCGCCTCCGGCGATGAAGGCGTTGATATCGATCTTCCCGCCGTGAAAGCGCCCGTCGAGCGTCTGGCGGCGCCACACCGAGAGGCGCGCCGGCCCCGCCGGGACGCCGGCGCCGCCGTCACCCACCGTGATCCAGTAGGTGCCTGGCACAAATGGCACGGCTGCGGCAGCGCCCGTCTGGGGGACGGCCGCTGTGCCGATGCCCTGGTTGTAGAAGCTGGCCACGGTGCCGAGGATCGAGTAGTCCGTCACGAACGTCCTGCCGCCGGGGCCGGAGATCTCCGCGATCCCGATCGGATCGAAGCTCGGCTGCGAGGTCATGAGCTGCGCAATGGCGGTGAAGCCGAGGGTGCCTGGCGGGATATCCACCGGGATGGGGACGCCGATGGCGACCTCGCCGAGATCCTCCTCCACGAGGGGCGGAATCGGCGGCGCGCCGCCCTCGCCGATGCCGCCGCCTCCACCGGAGCTCGACGCGTCCGGTGCGGCGGCGCTCGTGCTCCCGCCGGTCTCCTCGAAGCCTCCGGCGCCGTCGCGCGGCTCGAACCCGTCGACCACCACCTTGCCGCCGCAGGCGCTGACGGCCAGCGCGGCGAGCGCGGCGAGCAGCCCCCCGCGGCGCGCCGGCGTTGCCCTGCGCTCGCCCTCCGGCGTCCTGTCGCGGCGGGACGGGCGTGCGGCGCTCGATGCGGGTGCAAGCGGCTCTGTCATAAGCATGCTCCTTACAGGAGGTGAGGGCTATCCCTCACCGCGCGCGCAGTATGATCGCGTCCCTGCGCGAAGTCACGCGCCGCGCACGCTCTTCACCGCCCCGTCGCGCGGAGGGCGGGAGTGACGCTCATTCCACCTGCTTGACGCGCATTACCACCCGCCCCGGGGACGCGTCCGTCGCGCCATCGAAGCGCTCGAATACGGCCACGAAGCGCGATTGGCCGTCTGCGCTCTGGACGAGCCACGCGGAGTCCTTCGCTGGCGCGGGGGGGCTCGAGCCAGGCTCGATCCAGCGCCCGGTGAAGGCGGTCGTGACGTGATCGCCGCGGTAGTGGACGGCTGGATCGGTGAGGGCCGCGCGATCGGCCGCGTCGAACCGCGCTTGCTCCGACTCGGCGGTGCGCTCCTTGACGTCGGCGAGGACCTCGGATTTGGTCTCTGCTTCCTGGAGGTCGGCGCCGCGCGTGGTCCCGGGGCCGCCCAGCTCGCCGTTGACGCTGACGAGCGACCTGCGGAAGCAGACGTGCCACTCCTTCGACTCGCGCGCCGCCGCGGGCGTGAGCATCAGCTGCCGGTTCTCCGCGAGGTCGAGGCAGGCGCTCGGCGCGCTCTCGTCGGCGTCGAGGCCGCCCGCGGTGGCGTCGAGATCCACGATGTCGACGGTCTCACCGGGGCCGTCGGGGAGCACCTCGGCGACCCGGAGCTGGTAGAGCCCCGTGACCGGCGCCCCCTCCACCTCGCCGTAGAAGGAGAGGATCTGGAGCTTCCAGTAGCGGCCCTCGTGCTCGATCGCGTGGACATGATAGCGGCTGAAGGCGACGTGCTGCTCGCCGTCGTAGGCGTACCACTGCGTGAAGGCGCCGCCGGCCTCGTCCTTGAGGAGGAAAGGGGTGCTCGGCAGCTGGCCGGCCCGGTAGTCCTCGAGGCTGATCGGCAGCGCCCCGCCGTCGCCGGGGCCGCTGAGGCCGCTGTTGGTGAGGACGTCATAGCCCGAGAGCGCGAGATCCCAGTCGGTGGACGCTGCGCCGTCGCCGGCCGGGGTGACGATCTCGGGCGTGGCGAGCCGGAGGAAGACGCGGCCGGAGGCCGGCACATCTACCTCGAGGAGCGCGCCTTCCTCGGTCGGCTCGCCCCCGCTCGAGCTCCCTTTGCCCGCGTCATCGCTGCACCCCGGGGTGAGCAGGAGAAGCGCTGCGGTGACTGACCATCTTATCATGAGTCCTCCCACGGTAGCTCGGCGACGACGCCGAGGTAAACGGTGCGCCCCTCGAGGGGCCGGTGATCGCCGCGGCGGTCGGGATCCTTCTGCGCGCCGAGCAGGTTGCGGACGCCCACGTACGCCTGCGAGGAAGGCCAGAGCGGGCGCGCGAGCCGCGCGTCGAGCGTTGTGAAGCCGGGCGCCCTCGGGCTCTCCGCGATGAACGCGCTGGTGACCGTCCGGAGCCGGGCGACGAGCTCGAACCGGAGCGGCAGCTCCGCGCGGAGGCCCGCCTGCGCGGTGTGCGGCGGCCTGCCGGAGAGCGGCTGATCTTCCGTGTCGTTGCGCGTCCAGAGGTACGCATAACCGGCGTCGGCGCGGAGCCACGAGGTCGCCTGGAACGTCGCCGAGAGCTCGACGCCGGAGGTCCGCGCCTCGGCGATGTTCTCGTAGGTATACGTCTCGACCGGGGGGTCGTCGGAAGTGCCGTCGTCCTTGGCGGGGATCGGCACGGGGTCGATGTCGATGAGGTCGTCGACCCAGTTCGCGAAGGCGCCGGCGCGCGCGGTGAGGCCCTCTCGGGGGCTCCACGTGACATCGCCGTTCACGCCCCAGGACGTCTCGGGGGCGAGCTTGTCATTGCCCTCGACCTTGTAGAGGAGGCTCGAGTGGTCGAGCGAGAAGCCGAGCTCCTTCGCGCTGGGGGCGCGGAAGCCGCGGCCGCCGGAGACGCGCAGCGTGAGCGACGGCGCGGGGCGGTACGCGAGGGCGAGGCGCGGGGCGATCACGCCGCCGTAGCGCAGGCGGAGCTCGCCGCGGACACCGGGCATGAGGGTGAGCGTGTCGGTCAGCCGCCACGCGAGCTGGCCGTAGAGCGCGGCGCCGCCGAGCTGGGTGTCGGGCACCTCGTCGAGCGGGGGTGCTTCCGAGACCCCCGAGGGCGTGACGCGGGTGACGTGGAGCTCCTGGCGGAGCGTCTCCACCTCGGCGCGGGCGCCGGCGACCCAGGTGCGCCGCCCCTCGGCGACGGTCGCGATCGCCTCGAAGCTCTGCAGGGTGCTCGAGCGCTCGCGCAGCGCCTTCTCGGGCGAGCTGCGCCCCTCGCGATCGCTCGAGCGGAAGGCCCACTGCCGCCCGGCGCTGAGGCGCAGGCTCGCGCCG
Source organism: Sorangium sp. So ce1128 (assembly GCA_051717205.1). Taxonomy (GTDB): domain Bacteria; phylum Myxococcota_A; class Polyangia; order Polyangiales; family Polyangiaceae; genus Sorangium. The sequence continues at coordinate 8,013,181 of CP181432.1, read as the reverse complement.
GCGCCGAGGTCGAGCGTCTCGGTGAGGTGCAGGGTGACGCGGTCGGTGACCTCGGGGACGTCGTAGAGGTAGGCGGGGAGGCCTGGCAGCTGTGGTGGCTGCTCGATGCCGTCCTGCTCGTCGTGGATCCAGCGGGCGCGGAGGCGTACGTCGATGCCGCGGCCGAGGTCGGCGCCGGCGCGCAGGCCGACGAGGTGCTGCGCGCGCTCGGGCAGCGCGGTGGCGGCGCTGTCGTCGAGGAGGGAGAGGCTGTCCTCGCGCTGGAACGAGGCGTCGGCGCTGGCCCAGGCGTGCTCGCCGCGGTAGGCGCCGGACCCCTGGACGAGGAGCCCGGCGCGGCTGCGGCCCTCGAGGCGGCCGCGGCCGCTGAAGCCCGGGTGGGCGGGGGGCGCAGAGAGGACGTTGACGACGCCGCCGATGGCGCTGGTGCCGTAGAGCGAGCTGGTCGGTCCGGTGACGAGCTCGACGCGGGAGACGTCGCTGAGCGGGAGGGAGGAGAGGTCGATGGCGCCGCCGACGTCGCCGATGACGCGCTCGCCGTCCTCCAGGACGAGCACGCGCTCGAGGTCGAAGCCCTGGATCTGGATGGCGCTCGGGTTGCCGAGCGAGCCGTAGGCGCTCGGGTTGACCTGGACGCCGAGCTCGCCGTCGAGCGCCTCGCCGACGTTGGTGGCGCCGCGGCGCTCGGCCTCCTCGCGGGTGATGACGCGCGTGCGCACCGTGGCGCGCTGGCTGCTCTCGGGGGTGCGGGTGCCGGTGACGACGACCTCGAGGGGGGGCGGCGGGGAGGGAGAGGGGGGCGGCCCGGGGTGGGGCTGCGCGGGGGGTGCAGGGTGGGGCTGTGCGGGCGGCGCAGGGTGGGGCTGTGCGGCCCGCCCATGTTGGGGCTGTGCGGGCGGCGCGGACTGCGGGGGTTGGGGCTGCGGGGACTGCGCGAGCGCAGGCCGCGAAGGAGCGGCCGAGAGGAGCGCCGGGAGAAGGCAGAAGGCGAGCAGTGCGGCGCGCGTCAGGCGCCGGCTTCGATGCACGGTTCTCCCGGGGACATGGGAACAGCAGGCTCGGAGCGCGGAAGCAGCAGCATGGGGAGAGCTCAGGCCCGTGTGGCGCGAGGTGGGTGGCGCGAGCGCATGGTCGCCCGATTCACGGCGGTCGTCCAGCGGTTCGGGGCCGGAGGTCACTTCTGTGGCGTGCGCACCGGTGGCCCGGGCACGGGATGATCGGAGGGCAGGGCGGGGCCCGCGAACGGCAGCGCAGGACCGCGAGAAGGCAGGGCAGGGCCCGAGAAGGGAGCTCCGTGCCGGGCGAACGGCCGACGACGAGCTCACCAGCATCCAGTTGGCCCCTTGCGGTGCGCCTCGACGGCTCCAGGTGGTCTGGAGAAGCCGGAACAGCCCGAGGAGGTGCTCATGAAGACGAACGAGAAGGCGACGGAGGAACAAGGGGCAGCGACGCCCAAGGGCGCGTCCCCGCAGGATCGGCTGGGTGGCGGCGAGCAACGCCGGCACATCCCAGGAGATCCGGTCGAGGGCCACGAGGCCAGGTCGGACAAGGAGCCTGAAGAGAAGGTGGACGAGACCGTGGAAGACTCGTTCCCCGCGAGCGACGCCCCCGCCTGGACACCGGCCAAGAGCGGCGAGGCCGACTAGGCCCGCCAAGCTCGAGGCGACGGCCGGCAGCACGGGTCGCGACCCCCGCGAAGCCCGCCGCGACGAGCCGCCGAACGGGGCGCGGTTCGTGCGGCGGGCCTCGCGGGCGACGCGGATGGAGCCGACGGAGCGGGTAGGGCTTGCATTGCTCGACGACGGCGGGTAGCTTCCCGCGCCGCATCGCCGGTCCCCATCGTCTAGCCCGGCCCAGGACTCAGCCCTTTCAAGGCTGCTACGCGGGTTCGAATCCCGCTGGGGACGCTGAATTGCCATCGAGCTCCAGACCCAGGGCGAGCCCTGGAACTGCGGTGCCCTCGATGCGCATTCGGATACCGTCCGGCGTGTCGACGGCCGCCGTCGCGAGCCCCTCTGGGAAGAGGGCGCGCAAGAAGGCGCGCCCCTCGACGGGGTTGCGGCGCGTTGCGGTCACGAGCTCCTCGACGCGGGCGCGCGCCTCGCGCTCCAGGCGTCGGATTTCGAGGTCCACGGCGCCGGGCACGGTGCGCAGGGCCCGGAGACGATCTTCAACCGCTGAGAGCTCGCGCTGGCGCTCCGCGAGCTTGCCGTAGAGGACCTGTCGCACGTCCGGCGGCGCTTCGAGGGAAAGCTCGGCGAACCGGTCGACCTCGCGCCGGAGCTGCTGCGCCTGGCGGTCGAGCTGCTCGACCTCGGCACGGCTCGTCTCCGTCCGCTCCGCCACCCGGCGGCGCACTTCGGTGAGGACGGCGGACACCACCGCTTCCGTGAGCACCTCGCGCCGTACCCAGTCGAGGATCACCGTGTCGACCGCGTCGACAGGCCGCCGCAGCGTCGAGGAGCACGCCGTTGCGCCCCGGTCCCGGCGGCGGCAGCACGCGTACACCTTGATCGGCTCGTAGCTCGCCTTGCCGTTGATGACCGTGAGAGGGCCGCTGCACAGGCCGCACCGCAGGATCCCAGAGAGCAGGTACGACGCAGGGCGTCCAGCACCTTCTTGCCTCGAACCCCGGACGCCGCGGTTGCAGCGCGCGGCGTCCGCGTCCCAGAGCTCAGGGGGAACGATGCGTAGGTGCGGCGCGTCTACCGCAACGATCTCGTGCGAGTGCTGATCGGTACGCGTCTTCGTGCCGCCCTTGTAAGCCTTGTGGGTTCGACCCCACTCCACGCGCCCGACGTAGAGCGGGCGGTGCAGCATCGCGTGAATCGCCCCCGGGCTCCAACTCCCAATACCGCGGCGGCCTGTACGAGGGGGAGGCACGCCGCGGGCGTTGAGATCCTTCGCGATCGTGCGAAGCCCCTGCCCGGCCGCATAGCGCGTGAAGATTTCGCGAACGACCGCTGCCTGCGGCTCGTCGATCACGCGAATTTTGCCTGCTCCGCCCGGAGCGGGCTCGTTTCGGTAGCCGTAGACAACGCCGCCTGCCACGAGCCCGCGCCGGGCCTTCCGCTCCAGGTTCTCCCGCGTCCGCTGGCTGACCTTCTCGCGCTCGATTTCGGCGCTGAAGCTGCGAGCGGCAATCATGAACTTCGATATCGCGTCGGTGACCTCGACCCGCTCGCCGGTGAAGTAGTACCAGAGCTGCGCTTGCTCGGTGAGCGTGGCAACCAACTGCCCGGTCCTGAAGGTGTCGCCCCCGAGCCGCGTCTCATCGCGGCAGACCACCACGTCGAAGGAGCGGGCCTCCGCGCTCCGGAGCAGGGCGATCAGCCCAGGGCGCCGAACGAACTCCGCCCGGCTGACGCCTGAGTCAACGAAGACGTGCGCAGGGTCCAGCGTCCAGCCGCGCGACGCGACGAAGCGCTGGGCGCCGTCGATCTGTGTGTCGAGGCTCTCGGCTTGGTGCTCTTCCGTGGAGCGGCGTGCATAAATAGCGGCGCGCATCACCTAATTGCCCTCTCGTCTCGCTTGGTGACTTGAGTCTTCCAAGCGCGCAGCCGGGGTGTCATGGCTGCCCAGGGTAGCGCTTGATGTCGGCGAGGAGAAGGTCCGCCAGCGTCCTCACTACCTCTTGGAAGCGAACGCCGCCCGCTGGAGTCATTGCGTTAGCTGAGGAGAATTTCTCGCCTGAGACATCGTTTGCGGGCGTCCGCGTCGCTCCCGCGTCGGGCAGCTGCACCGGCCCGAGCCGCAGCTCTACGGGATCCCGCGGCGACATCAACGACGCTCCTCGGAAACCGCGTGAATTTGGACAGGCCGACCTCTGGCTCCCCGGTCTGCAGGGGGCGCGAGCCGGGGAGGCCTCGCCGGTCGGCGGGGGGGTAGGTCGGCCTCGCCGAGGGCGGGGACGTACGTTCGCGCTGCCGCCGCCGAGAAGTGGCCGTCCGCCGCCCTCGTGGCCGACGATCCCCGGGCCGGCCGCCCAAAAAGGCGAAGGCCCGGAGCACCACCTCCGAGCCTTCAGGTCGTTCACCGGGACGTGAGCCGACACGCGGGGTGTCGCACGTCGGCCCGGTGGAGGTCCAGTTTTCGGCGACCGCCGGCGCCGGGACATGGACGCCGTTCGCTTCGTCATCTGCGCGGGGGTGGGGTGCAACCAGGTCTTCTTCACTCTGCTCGCGGTGCGACCACGGCGATCAGTACTGCCGCCCGGAGTGCCGTGACAAGGCGCGCCGCCGCTCTCGTCGTGAAGCCGCAGCGAGGTACGCGAGGAGCTTCAAAGGGCGACGTGCGGCCGCGCGGCGGCAGGCGCGCTTTCGAGAGCGCCGTCGAAAGAAATTATGCTGAGCTCTCCGTTATGCGGAGACATCCCGAGGGAGAGCGACACGCCCGCGCAGCGGCGCGGACGTGCTGCGCATAATCACAGGGCTTCCAGAAAGGCGAGGAGGTCGTCGTGCGGAGCAAGGCGATGGATGGTGGGAGCAGGCTCCGCGAGCTTGGCAAGGGCGCGCTGCTTCATGGCGAGGTCGGCCTCGACATAGCGGTGCGTCGTATTGGGGCTCTCGTGTCCGAGCCAAAGGGCGATGACGGTGATGTCGACCCCGGACTGCAGCAGGTGCATGGCCGTCGTGTGACGCAACGTATGTGGCGAGATCCGCTTGCCCCGGAGCGACGGGCACGTCGTCGCAGCCGTCGCCACAGCGAGCTTGAGGCGGTGCGCGACTCCCGAGCGCGTCATCCGCCGTGTGACTTGGTTCGGGAAGAGCGGGGCGTCCGGCCGTTGGTGCCCTGCTTCGATCCAGGTCGCGACCAGCTGGGAGGTGGTCTTCCAGAGGGGTACAACTCGCTCCTTCCGGCCTTTGCCACGGAGGTGCAGCGTCGACGTACGGCCGGGTACGAAGTCGGCGACGCAGAGATTGACCGCCTCGGAGACGCGCGCCCCCGTGTTGTAGAGCGTTGCGAACAGCACCTGATCGCGCCGGCTGCTCCAGGTCGTCCCATCGGGCGCGGCTTGGATAGCGGCAACCTCTTCCGGGGTGAGGAAACCAAGCAGAGGTTGGTCATGGCGCTTGGAGGGGATGGCCAGCACGCGCTGAATCGTCGACAGGTTGGCCGGGTCCTGCGTCGCCGCGTAATGGAAGAAGGAGTGAAGCGCAGCCAGTCGGGCGTTGCGGCTGCGGGCCGTGTTGTGTCGGTCGCGCTCCAGGTGGTCGAGGAAGGCCAGCACTACCGGCGCGTCCAGATCCGCGAGCGTGAGCGCGGACGGCGCCTTGTGAATGCGTTCCTCGACATAACGCAGCAGGAGACGGAAAGCATCCCGGTAGCTCGCGATTGTCAGCGGACTCGCGTTGCGCTGCGTAAGCAGACGTCGACAGAAGAAGTCTTGCACGAGGGTCGCAAACGACGGTGATTGTAACACGTGGGTCATCGCGCCCCTCCTGCGTTGGTCACGTCGGCAAAGATCGCGAAGCGCGCCGTAGCGAGGGCGAGCAACTCGGGCGTTCCGGTCAGGTACCAATACGTATCAGTGATCTTGGCATGCCCCAGATAGGTCGCGAGTGCGGCGACCCGCGGCGCCACGTCGACGCCCTCTTCGTACCATTGCTGCAATCGCCGACAGGCAAAAGTGTGGCGCAGGTCATGGATCCGTGGACGAGGCGCGAGGGTGTTCCACCCGAGCGCCTGGCTTAACCGCCGGAAGACCGTGCGCACCGTGGAGTAGGCGAGCGGTATGCCGCGCACCGAGACGAAGAAGGTCGGTGCGATGGACCACGGCACCGCGCGGCCAACATGCTCCACATAGCTCCGCAACGCGGCCGTCGTCGTCGTGTGCAGAGGCACGAGGCGGGACTTGCGGAACTTGGTCGCGCGGATGGTCAGCACACCGCCGGTAAGGTCGACATCCGTACGCGTCAGTCGCAGCGCTTCAGAGACACGCAGTCCCGATGCTGCCAATAAACCGAACAATGTCGCATAGGTGGCGGGTCGTAGGCTATTGGCTGGCGCGAGCCTTCGGGCGGAAGCCACGAGGGCTGCGACCTCGGCATCGGTATAGATATAATGTCGCGGCCGCTGGCGCGCCGGCCCCAACAGGCCTCGGGCAGGCACCTCGGTCGCGGGATCCAATGCCGCGCGGTAGCGGACGAACGGGCCAACAGAATCAAGCCGGCGCGCGGGAAACCGGCGCAGCTTGGCGCATGGGAGCGTCGCCCACCGGACGATAAGGTCGACCGTCACTGGCCCGCGATGACCGGTAGCATCGGCGAAGCGCGCAAAGCTCAAGAGCTGTCGACCCGCGATCCGGAGCTCAAAGCCAAGGCTTCTGCGATGCGCGAGGTAATCCTCGACGAGGTTTACCATCGTCGGTGCCCTCGCCATCACCGCACCTCCGGCCACGCGAGCGCCACTCCGGTGAGCGACGGCAGATCGACCTTGGCGTAGATCGCGCTCGTGTCGAGGCTGCGGTGGCGCAGCAAGTCGGCGACATCTTTCATCGATGCACCTGCACGCAGGAGGCGTGTGGCGGCCGTGCGACGAAGCACGTGCGTCCCCATCGAGCTGAGGCCCGCGCGCTCGTAGGCGTAGCGGATCGCACCACGGACGCCGGCGAGCCCGAGTGGCTCACCCCGGGGCGCGCGGTGCTGGACGAAGATCCGCCTTGTAGTCGCCGCGGGGCGGCCGTGGCGAAGGTACTCAGCCAGGGCACCGGCAACGCGGGCTAGGAGCGGCAGTTGCGTCGCGCGCCGGATCTTGCCGGCGGAGATGACCAGCGTCCCCGCGCGCCAATCGATGTCGTCGAGGCAGAGTTGGGCCACCTCGCAGGCACGAAGCCCCAGCTCGGTGAAGCACAGAGCAAGGGCGTAGTCTCGGCGTCCCAACGCGGTCGTGTGGTCGAAGGCTGCAAGGAAGAGCTTGAGCTGGTCGTCGGTGAGGACCCGCGGCAGCGCGGCCAGGCGCCACTGCGCCGCACCCGCGAGGGCTTGCCGCCATCGGGGATCCCCTAACCCCTGAAGCTGCAGGTAACGGAGAAAGCTTCGCACGCCGGTCACGATCGCGTTGGCCGTCCCTGGCGTCGAGCGCGTCGCCCGCGCCGTCACGAAGGCGCGCACGTCGGTGAGCGTGAGCGCGGCGAGGTCGACCGGCCCGGCACCGTACCGGTCCACGAGCAGCTCGCGGGCATACCGCGTATAGGCGTGACGTGTCGTAGGTGCCAACCCACACGCGTCGCGCACGTGAGCGTCGAACGCTTCGACCACGCCCTCGATTGATGTCATGCTGGGCGGTTTCAATGCCGCCGTCGCCAATGGCGGCACCGCCTTCAGGAGCTGATGCAGGGCCGCACGGACGACATGCAGGGTGTGGCTGCGCGGCGGCGGACACCGGCAGTGTGCGAGGTGACGCAGGAACGCGAGCACCATGTCGGGGTGGATCTCCGCCGGTGTACGGCCCGTGCGCTGCATCCAGTGCCCGAAGTGCTCGGCAGCTTGCATGTAAGATTGAATCGTGGAGGTGGAATACCCGCGTCCAGCGAGACGACGCATGAGGTCCTCCAGGTGACCCGCGACCGGGCTACACTGGAGACGGCGCCGGACGTGACGCCTCTGGAAAAACTGGTCGATCATGACGACTCCCTTCGGCGCAGAAGTGCGCGAAGGAAGCAGCCGCCGTTATGCGCAGTGAGTCAAGTCGCCCTGGCCAGGAACCCGCAGTCGATCGGCGGCTCTCGGCTCGATTCGGAAGGTCACGCCGCATTACGGAGAGCTCAGCATAATTCCTTCCAAGCGCTACACATCGTATCCGCCGTTCGACTTCGCCGTTGTCGATCTCGAAGCGCCCATCCGTGAAGCAGCGCCGCCACGCTGCCTCCTGATTGATGGCGTACTGCGTTGCGACGTAAAACGGCGTACTTGGCACGAGCCCCAGGTGCAGCTCGTGAGCAAGCTCGACATCCTCGTGAACAACGCCGGCGTCGCTTCGACCTCGAACGTCGAGACCGAGACGCTCGAGAAGTGGCGCTGGTTGCAGTCGATCAACCTGGATGCGGTGTTCGTCGGCACCCAGGCTGCGATCGGAGCGATGAAGGAGGGCGGCGGCGGGTCGATCATCAACGTCGCCTCGATCGAAGGCATCATCGGCGACCCGAACCTCGCCGCCTACAACGCCAGCAAGGGAGGTGTACGGCTCTTCACCAAATCAGCCGCGCTGCACTGCTCGAAGGCAGGCTACGGCATCCGAGTGAACTCCGTACATCCTGGCTACATCTGGACGCCGATGGTCGAAGCCGTTGCCGGAGAAGGTGGTGACCAGGACGCCGGACGTCTCCGCTCGCACGCCAGGCCGCCACATGCTTCTTCCACGTAGCTGCATCCGCCATCCCCTGCACCCTGCACCGCTCAGCCGGTCATGCTCAAGACGGGGCTCGTGCAGCGGGTACGCCGTGTTGCGCGGCGAGAAGGCTCCCGACGACGCGCTGGCCCGCGAGCTGGGCGCGATGGGGCTGCTCTGAGTCAGCGCGCGCGCCGGTAGTGCATGGCGACCGCGCCGCTGCGGAGCGGCTTCGCCGAGACCAGCTCGAGCCGTCGCGTGCTGGGCAGCCCGCTCTGGTACAGGGTCGGGCCGTGGCCGGCGATCCTGGGGTGGACGAGGAACTTGTACTCGTCGATCAGATCCAGCCGGTCCAGCTCGGTCGCGAGCTTGCCGCTACCGAGGAGCACGCCGGCCGGGGTCGCGTCCTTGAGCTTCTGCACGCCCGTGCGCAGGTCGCCGGCGATGTGGTGGCTGTTGGTCCACGGGAAGTCCTTTCGCGTCGACGACACCACGTACTTCGGCTTGGCCTCCAGCTTGACCGCCCACTCGCGCATCGCCGGCGGCGCCTCCTCGTCGCCGCGGGCGACCGCCGGCCAGTAGCTCTCCATCATCTCGTAGGTGACGCGGCCCCACAGCATCGCCCCGCCCTCGTCCATGAGGCGGGTGAAGATGGCGCGTGTCTCGTCGTCGGCGATTCCCTCCTGGTGGTCGACGCAGCCGTCCAGGGTGACGTTGATGCTGAAGGTCAAGAGTCCCATGCGGCGAGTCTAACACTCCTGGCGATGGAACGGCAGGCCGTCGCAGAACTTGTCGCTGAGGATGTGCGCCAGGAGCGAAGGTGTCGCGAGCGCGCGCGGCAGGATCTGCGGCGGCAGCGGTGCGGTCACGATCGTCGGCTCGGCAGTGTCCGCCGCGCCGGCGTCGCGGTACTTGGCGCGGGCGATGACCATGCGGACGTGGCTCGGGCGCCGCCAGGCGAGCTGACAGCTCTCCTCCCAGCCGATCCTCGGGGCGGAGCCCTCGAGCAGCGGGTCGGTCAGCTCGATGCGTTCCTCCGGGAGGTCGGCCTCGCGTAGGTCGCGACGCCCAGTCGGCTTGCGCTTGCCGCCAGGCGGGCGCGACCCGCACGTCTCGGTTGGATCCGCCGGCGCGGACGCAGCGGGCTGTCCGAGCTGCTGGTTGAGCGCGTCGAGTGCCGCGAGCTTGTGGGCAAACTCGAGCTCGAGCTGGGTCGTATCGAGCCGCTCGGCTTTGGCGACGAAGAGCCGGCGCCGCATCAACTCCAGCTCGTGCTGCAGGTTGCGGTAGGCGAGCTGCAGCGTGTCGCGCTCGACGGTCAGCGCCGCGACCGCCACGCGCTCCGCGGCGAGCGCCGCCTCGAGCTCGGCGACGCGTTGCTCGGCGCTGCGTCGGCCACCACGTGCACCGGCAGAAAGCGCGGTGCCTCCGTCGACCGCAACGGCGCGGGTTGCGAGGGCCCCTCAGCCCGCAGCTTCCAGCGCCACCAGTACAGCTGCTTGGGCTTGTACCCCTCGCGCCGCGCGAACTTCTCGGCGCTCAACCTTAGCCGCCGCCGTCTGCACCTTCACCTCGCCGTCAGCATGCGGAACCCTACGTGATTCCTCCGGAACTCGACGCGCTTCGAGGGTTCGAATCCCGCTGGGGACGCTGCGTGTACTGCACGCGCCTCGTTGCCCTCGACCGCCACACGGCTTCCAGGGCGACGACACCCTCGATCCTGTACCGCTTGCCCTCGGGTGTTTCGAGGGAGGAGCAGCGGTGATTCCATCGACGCTCGCGAGCAGCATCCGTTCCGCCAGCCGGACGCGCCCGAGCTGGGCGCTTGCTAGCGCCGGGGGCGACCAAGCAGGCGGCTTCCCACGTCGAGGAGGTGCTGGCGCAGGGGGTCGTCGTCGATGCCGGCGTATGCGTGGTCGCCGCCGACGGTGGAGAGCCCCGCGAACACGACGTGCACCGCGATCGCGTCGGCGAGGTTGGGCGCGGCGCCGGCGAGGACCGTTTGCATCTTGGTCCTGACGTCATCCACCCTCACCGCCTCCGACGTCATCTTGACAACCCGTCGGATCCCGGGATCGCTGTTGACGAGTCCAAACAGCGCGCGGTAGCGGACGACAAGATCGACCAACCCTTGCAGGGTGTGATCGATTTGCGCGCTCCGGCTGCGTTTCGTCAGAGCCTCGTCGAGGATCTGATCTAGCTCCTGGACCCGGGGACCCACGATGGCCTCGACGATCTCGTCCTTCGTCTTGAAGTGATAGTAGACGGCGGCCTTCGTGACGCCGAGCGCGTCGGCGATCATCTGTAGCGACGTGCCCTCCATCCCATGCTCGCTGAACAGCTTCAGCGCGGTGTTCAGAAGACGTGCTCGGGTGTCGTGGGTGGCGGTGCCGGCGGTCATGCGTGCTCCTCGCGGGAGGGCAAGAGTGGTCCTCCCCCGCTTCCGCGGACAGTCTCACTATGCCGCGAGCGCGGTCACGTAGGTCTTCAATTCGAACTCGATCGGGCTCATGTAGGCGAGCCGTGTAGAATCTCGCGCTCCATCTCCAGCCGCTTCACGTCGCGGCGCAACCGCTGCAGCTCCTCACGCTCGGGCGTCGTCAGTGCTCCCGGCGGGCCGTGGCCCGCGTCGATGTCCGCGCGCTTGATCCAGTCGCGCAGCGCCGTCTCGGTCAGGTCGAGGTCCTTCGCCACCTGGCCGATGCTCCGGTCGCCTGCCTTCGCCAGCCGTACCGCCTCCGCCTTGAACTCGGGCGTGAACGCCCTCCTCTTTCTCCGTCCCATCCCTGCTTCCTGGTGCCGTCGGGGGTGTCTACGGAAGCGGGGGAGGACCACCCGATCGCTGCACCGAGAGCCTGCTCCTCGCTGTAGACTGCGATGAGCGTCCGCCGCCACCGGCGCACCGGCGCGGAGGGGCAAGTCTGTTAAAGCAGATGGCTTGTCCGCTAACGCGGACAGGTGCCTGTTGCCATGCACCCATCGCACGGCGACATCGTTCTGTTTTTGACACTCCTCGGATCGGGCATGAAATCGTCACGCGGGATCACGAATATCCCGCCCCGCCGAAGATGCAGATTGTATTTTGTATTGGTTTTTTTTCTGTCTTCTAAAGTATGCTGCGCAGGTTACGCACGGCATTCGTACAAGACTTTTACAGACACATCGCTTCTGTGCAGCGCTCGTCTCCGCAGAGAGGGTCTCGGCATGCTGGAGAACACAGGGTGCGCTGGTCACGGTGTGCGCTGCAGCAGGGTTACCTCTTGACTGGCCTCACCACGCTGTGAGTCGGCTCATCAGGTCCCGCGGGATCCAAGCTTGCTGTGTTGTGGAACGGTAACCTGTCGGGGGCCTATCCGCGGCGCCGCCTCCGCGCCCGAGCCGTCCTCCATGGGAGAGAATCGACCGCAGCGGCGCAGACGACACAGCGGGTTGTCCTCTCACTCCCTTCCGCGCCCCGGTGGCTCTCGCTCTCTCCCGTGGGGGCGAGCCGCGCGGCGTGACGCGACGGTGACGGGCTCACGAGGCGCACCGTGGGGCGTGGAAGGTGAAAGAACCGCGCCGGGAGCGGCGCGGCGCTCCTCGACCCGATGATCTTAGGCGAATAGGCGCATGCGAGCAGAAGAGACCATGACGGCGCAAGGACAGACGGCGGAGATGACGCTGCAGACGGCGGAGCAGATACAGGGCTGGCTCGTCGCGCGCGTCGCGGATCGGAAGGAGATCGACGCGCGGACGGTCGACCCTCGAGAGCGGCTCAGCCGCTATGGCGTGAGCTCGCTGGAGGCGACGAGCTTGCTCGTCGAGCTCGCCCGGGCCCTCGGGCGGCCGCTCTCGCCGACGCTCGTCTGGGAGCATCCGACCCTCGAGTCCCTCGCGCGATCTCTCGCCGGGGAGGCGAGCGCGCCCGAGCCGGGCGCCCTGCCGGCCGCCCGGCGGGAGCTCGGCGAGCCCGTCGCCGTCGTGGGGATGGCCTGTCGCTTCCCGAAGGCCGCAGATCCCGACGCCTTCTGGCGGATGCTGCGGGACGGGGTGGACGCCACGACCGAGATCCCGCCGGAGCGCTGGGACATCGACGCGCTCTACGACCCGGATCCCCTCGCGCCGGGCAAGATGATCACCCGCCGGGCCGCGCTCCTCCAGCATGTGGATCGGTTCGATGCCTCCTTCTTCGGCATCTCGCCGCGGGAGGCGAACGACACGGACCCGCAGCAGCGGCTCGCGCTCGAGCTCGCCTGGGAAGCGCTGGAGGACGCGGGGCTCCCGGCAGGGGATCTCGCCGGGAGCCGGACCGGCGTGTTCGTGGGCGCCATCTGGCATGACTACGCCGCTCTCGCCGGCGAAGCGCCCCTCTCCGTGACCCCCCACCGGGCCACGGGCCAGGCGCTCAACATGATCGCCAACCGCATCTCCTATGCGCTCGGCCTGCGCGGCCCCAGCATGGTCGTGGACACGGCGTGCTCGTCGTCGCTCGTCGCGGTCCACCTGGCGTGCCAGAGCCTCTCTTGCGGCGACAGCGCGCTCGCCTTGGCGGGCGGGATCAACCTGATCCTCTCCCCGGACACGATGGTGGCGCTGTCGAAGTTCGGCGGCCTCGCCCCAGACGGGCGCTCCAAGGCCTTCGACGCGCGCGCCGACGGGTTCGGCCGCGGCGAGGGGGGCGGCATGCTGGCCCTCAAGCTGCTCTCCAGGGCCCTCGCGGACGGTGATCCCATCCACGGCGTGATCCGCGCCACCGCCGTGAACAACGACGGGCTGAGCAACGGGCTCACCGCGCCGAGCCCTGCAGCGCAGGAGGAACTGCTCCGGGAGGTCTACCGGCGCGCCCGCGTGCCGCCGAGCCAGGTCCACTACGTCGAGGCGCACGGGACCGGGACCGCCCTCGGCGACCCGATCGAAGCGAAGTCTCTCGGGGTCGTGCTGGGCGAGGGCCGCGCCGCGGATCGGCCGCTCCTCCTCGGCTCCGCGAAGACCAACATCGGCCACCTCGAGGCCGCCGCCGGCATCGCCGGCATGATCAAGACCCTCCTCGCGATGAAGCACCGCGAGATCCCGCCGCTCGTCCACTTCGAGCAGCCGAACCCGCACATCCCCTTCGAGGCGCTGCGCCTCGAGATCCCGCGATCGCTCACGCCATGGCCGGACCGCGCGGCGCCCGCGCTCGCTGGCGTGAGCGCCTTCGGCTGGGGCGGCACCAACGCCCATGTCGTGCTCGAGAGCCACGCGGCCGACCCGATCGCGTGGCTCGCCCTCTCGGCGGAGAGCGACGAGGCGCTCGCGGCGCGCGCGCGGGATCTGCGCGCGCGCGGGGATGATCCCGCCCCGCTCCCGCCGGCGGCCCAGATCCCGGCGCGGGCGGGCGAGGCTCCCTGCCGGCTGGCGGCCGCGTTCCGGTCCCGCGCGGAGCTGGCAAGGCAGCTCGACGCGTTCCTGCAGGGGCAGCCGGAAGCGGGGCTCGTCCGCGGGCGGGCGCCGGGCGGCCGCCGCAAGGTCGCCTTCGTCTGCTCCCCGCAGGGAGCGCAGTGGGTGGGGATGGGGCGGGGCCTGCTGCGCTCCGAGCCGGTGTTCCGGTCCGTGCTCGCGCAGTGCGACCGGGAGCTCTCCTCCTACACCGGGTGGTCGCTCCTCGACGAGCTCCTCGCGGACGAGCCCAGCGCTCGCTTCGGCGACGTCGACGTGGTGCAGCCGCTCCTGTTCGCCGTTCAGGTCGCGCTCGCCGCCCAGTGGCGATCGTGGGGCGTCGAGCCCGACGCGGTGGTGGGGCACAGCCTGGGGGAGATCAGCGCCGCGCACATCGCCGGCGTCCTCGACCTCAAGGACGCGATCCGCGTCATCTATCACTACAGCAGGCTCCAGAAGCGGACGGCGGATCAGGGCGGCATGGCCGTCGTCGAGCTCCCCGCGGAGGAGCTCCAGGATCTCGTGGACGAGAGCGGCGGGCGCCTCGCCGTCGCGGCCTACAACAGCGCGACCTCGACCGTGCTCTCGGGCGAAGTGCTCGCGCTCCAGGACTCGCTCGCGGCGCTCAAGCAGCGCGGCGTCCGCTGCGCCCTGATCAAGGTGAACGTCGCGGCCCACGGCCGGCAGATGGACGCGATCGCGGGCGAGCTCGAGGCGGCGCTCGCAGGCATCCAGCCCCGGCGCGCCTCGATCCCGCTGCTCTCGACGCTCACGGGCGATGCCGTCGTCGGCCCCGAGCTCGTCGCGTCGTATTTCCCGCGGAACCTGGGGCAGCCCGTGCGCTTCTCGCAGGCGGTGGATCGGCTGCTCGCGGGCGGGTGCGACGTCTTCGTCGAGCTCGGCCCTCAACCCGCGCTCACCTACGCCATCGCGGAGAGCGCGGCGCGCGCCGGCCGGGAGGCGGTCGCGCTCGCCTCGCTGGAGCGGAGCGAGCGCGAGGAGGCCGCGCTCTTCGAGGCGCGCGGGCGGCTCTTCGTGCTCGGGGCGCTCGATCGACCCGCGCCCGCGCCCGCGCCCGCGCCGGCGCTCGCGCGCCCGCAGGGCGAGGCGGAGCTGCTCGTCCTGTCGGCGCACACGCCGGAGGCGCTCCGGGACCGCGCGCGGGCGATGTCGTCGTGGCTCGACGCGCGCCCCGAGCTGCGCCTCCAGGACCTCTGCTACACGGCGAGCCTCCGGCGGAGCCACCACGAGCATCGCCTCGCGGCGGTCGGGAGCTCGCGGGAGGAGCTCGGCGCGGCGCTCGGCGCCTTTGCCCGCGGGGAGCCGCGCCCGGAGGAGGCGGTGGACGGCCGGGCGCGACCCGGGCCCCGGCCCAGGGTGGTGTTCGTCTACCCGGGGCAGGGATCGCAGTGGGTGGGGATGGGGCGCGCGCTTCTCGCCGAGGAGCCCGTCTTCCGCGCCGCGATCGAGGCGTGCGACGAGGCCATCGCGCGCGAGGCCGGCTTCTCGCTGCTGGAGGAGCTGCAGGCCGAGGCGAGCCGCTCGCGGCTCGACTCCATCGACGTCGTGCAGCCGGCGCTGTTCGCCATGTCCGTGGCGCTCTCGGCGCTGTGGCGATCGTGGGGGGTCGAGCCGGACGTGGTCGTGGGCCACAGCATGGGCGAGGTCGCCGCCGCGCACGTGGCCGGCGCCCTGTCGCTCGGCGACGCGGCGCGGATCGTCTGCCGCAGGAGCCGGCTGCTCCGCCGGGTCAGCGGGCAGGGGGCGATGGCGCTCGTCGAGCTCTCGCTGGCGCAGGCCGAGGCGGCGCTCTCCGGCTACGAGGACCGGCTCTCGATCGCCGTGAGCAACAGCCCGCGGTCGACGGTGCTGTCGGGAGATCCGGCCGCGCTGGAGGAGGTGCTCGCGAGGCTGACCCAGGAGCACGTCTTCTGCCGTCGCGTGAAGGTGGACGTCGCCTCGCACAGCCCGCAGATGGATCCGCTGCGCGGAGACCTCCTGGAGGCGCTCGTGGGGCTCACCCCGGAGAGGGCCCGGACGCCGATGCGCTCGACGGTCACGGGCCAGCCGGTGGAAGGCGAGGAGCTCACGCCCGCGTACTGGGCGCGGAACCTGCGCGATCCGGTGCTGTTCTCGACGGTCGTCGCCGACCTCCTCGACAGCGGGCCGTCGCTCTTCGTGGAGATGAGCCCCCACCCCCTCCTGACGCCGGCGATCGAGGAGGCGCTCCGCGAGTCCAGGCACGGCGGCGCGGCGCTGCCGTCGCTGCGGCGAGAGCAGGAGGAGCGACGGTGTCTGCTCCGGTCGCTCGGCGCCCTGTACGCGCACGGCGGGGCCGTGGACTTCGCGCGCCTCGTCCCGTCGGGAGGCCGGTGCGTCCCGATGCCGACCTACCCGTGGCAACGGCGGCGCTACTGGCTCGATCTGCCCTCCGCAACGGCCCGAGCGCGCCGCGCGGGGCACGACCCGGTGCAGGGCTGGTTCTACGAGGTGACGTGGCCCGAGCGCCCCCGGTCCATCGCGCCGTCCGAGCGCGACGGCGGGGCGGGGAGCTGGCTCATCCTCGCCGACCGGGGCGGCTTCGGCGCCGCGCTGGCCGAGCGCCTGGAGGCCACCGGGGACGCGTGCACGGTGCTGCACGCCGGCGCGCCCGAGGCGCTCGCCGAGCGCCTCGAGGCCGCGCTCGCGGCGAGCCCGTCGATCCGGGGCGTGGTGCACCTGTGGAGCCTGGAGGCCCCGCCGGCGGAGCAGCTCACCCTGTCCGGGCTCGAGGCGGCGCAGCAGGTGAGCCTCGCGCCGGTGCTCTGCCTGCTCCTGCTCCTGGCCGGCCGGACGCCGCCGCCCCGCCTCTGGCTGGTCACGCGGGGGGCCCAGCCGGTCGATCGTGGGCCCGTCGCGGTCGCGCAGTCGCCTCTCTGGGGCCTCGGGCGGGTGCTCGCGCTCGAGCACCCGGATCTCTGGGGAGGCCTCGTCGACCTGGATCCCCGCGGGGACGATGGCGATCCCGGGCGCCTCGCCGAGGCGATCCGCTGGCCGGACGGCGAGGACCAGCTCGCCTTGCGCGGCGGCGTCGTTCGCGTCGCGCGGCTCGCGCCGTGCGCGGCCCCGCCCGCCTCCGCTGCGCTCCACGTGCGGGCGGACCACGCTTACCTGATCACCGGCGGCCTCGGTGGGCTGGGCCTCGGCGTGGCCCGCTGGCTGGTGAGGCGGGGCGCGCGGCACCTGGTGCTCCTCGGCCGGGCAGGGCTCCCGGACCCGGCGCGGCCGGACGAGGACCTCACCCCCGCGGAGCGAGCCCGCAAGGCCGAGCTCTGCGCGTTCGAGGCCGAGGGGGCGGACGTCGTCGTCGCGGCGGCGGACGTCGGGGACCGGGAGGCGATGGCGCGCGTCCTGGGCGCGCTGGAACATCCCCTGGCCGGCGTGGTCCACGCGGCGGGGGTCGCGACGTGGCAGCCGCTCTCGAGCGCGGGATCGAGCGACGCGCTGGCGCTCGCCCTCCACGCCAAGGTGCGGGGGACGTGGGTCCTGCACGAGCTCACGCGCGACCTGCCGCTCGACTTCTTCCTCCTGTTCTCGTCGGCCGCCGCGATCTGGGGCGGCCGCGAGCAAGGGCATTACGCGGCGGCCAACCAGTTCCTGGACGCGGTGGCCCACGATCGCCGCGCGCGCGGCCTGTCCGCGACGAGCGTCAACTGGGGCCTGTGGGACGGCGGCGGTATGGCGACGCCCGAGACCGGCGCGCGCCTGCGGTCCATCGGGCTCAGGTCCATGCCGCTTCACCTCGGCGTCGAGGCCATGGAGCGCGCGCTGCAGGCCGATCGCGCGCAGCACGTGATCGCCTGGATCGACTGGAGCCTCTTCCGGCCGATCTACGAGGCGCGGGGGCGGCGGGGGCTGCTCGACGGCATCCCGTCGACCTTCGGGGCTCCGGATCGCCTGGCGGCGCCCTCCGCCCGGGACTCTCTCGCGGACAGCGCGCAGCCTGCGCTCCCGGCGGCGCCCGATCTGCGGGCGCGGCTCGACGCGGCCTCGCCCGAGGAGCGGCGGCGGATCCTCCTGGACCAGGTCGCGGCCCATGTCGCCCGGGTGCTCGGCGCCGGGCCCGACGAGGCGCCCGCCGTGGACCAGGGCTTCTTCAAGATGGGCATGGACTCGCTCATGGCCATGCGGCTCATGGCGGAGCTCGGGAAAGCGCTCGGCGAGACCCTGCCCACGGTGCTCGCGTTCGAGCACCCCACCATCGAGGCGCTCGCCGGGCACCTCGCCGGCCTGCTCCGCCCGAGCCCGGGCGAGCCCCGCGGCGCGGCGCCGCTCGAGGGGGGCGCGCCGCGCCGCGGGATCGGGGAGCTCCCGGAGCTCCTCGCGCGCGTGACGCCGGGGCGGGACGAGCCGATCGCGCTCATCGGCATCGGCTGCCGCTTCCCCGGCGGGGCGAACGGCCCGGAGCGGTTCTGGCAGAACCTCGTGGAGGGCGTGGACGCGATCACGGAGATCCCCGCGAGCCGCTGGGACGTCGACGCGTTCTACGATCCGGATCCGGACGCCCCGGGAAAGATGTACGCGCGGCACGGGGGCTTCCTGGAGGAGGTCGACCAGTTCGATCCGGCGTTCTTCGGGATCGCCCCCCGCGACGCGCTCTGCATGGATCCCCAGCACCGCATCTTCCTGGAGGTCGCGTGGGAGGCGCTGGAGCACGCTGGACAGCGGCCCGATCGGCTCTCGGGGAGCAAGACGGGCGTGTTCGTCGGCATCACGCTCAACGACTACGCGCGGCTCCTCGAGGAGCAAGGCGAGGAGAGCCTCGACGCGTACCACCTGACCGGAGGACCGTTCAACTTCGCGGCGGGGCGGCTCTCGTACGTCCTCGGCCTGCAGGGGCCGGCCATGGCCGTGGACTCGGCGTGCTCGTCCTCGCTCGTGACCGTCCACCTGGCGTGCCAGAGCCTGCGCAGCGGCGATTGCGACATGGCGCTCGCCGGTGGGGTGAACCTCATCCTGTCTCCCCACGTCTCCATCATCACGTCGAAGGCGCGGATGCTGTCGGCCTTGGGGCGCTGCCGCACGTTCGACGCGGCGGCGGACGGCATGGTCCGCAGCGAGGGCTGCGGCGTCGTGGTGCTCAAGCGCCTGCGCGACGCGCGCGCCGCCGGCGACGCCGTCATCGCGGTGATCCGCGGATCGGCCGTCAACCAGGACGGCCCGAGCAGCGGGCTGACCGTGCCGAGCCGGCACGCGCAGGAGCGCGTGATCCGGGAGGCGCTCGGCGCCGCCGGGGTCGACCCGCTCGACGTCGGCTACGTGGAGGCCCACGGCACCGGGACGATCCTCGGCGATCCCATCGAGATCCGCGCGCTCGGGGCGGCGCTGTGCGGCGGGCGCGCTGCCGACGACCCCCTGCTCGTGGGCTCCGTCAAGACCAACATCGGTCACGCGGAGTCGGCGTCCGGCATCGCCGGCCTCATCAAGGCGGCGCTCTCGCTCCAGCACGGCGAGATCCCGCCTCACCTGCACCTGACGCGGCTCAACCCCCACCTGCGCTGGGACGATCTCGCGCTCCGGATCCCCACCCGCGCGACGCCCTGGCCGCGCTCGAGGCGCGTCGCGGGCGTCAGCTCGTTCGGCGCGAGCGGGACTAACGCGCACGTGGTGCTGGAGGAGGCCCCGGCGGAGGCGCCGGCCGCGCCGCGGAGCGAGCCGTCCGCCGCGCTCCTTCCCCTGTCGGCGCGCACCGCCGAGGCGCTCTCCGCGCTGGCGCGCGCGACCCAGCGGGTCCTCCGCGGGACGACTGCAGGCCTCGGGGACATCGCCTACACCGCGAGCGTCCGGCGCGCCCACCTCGAGCACCGCCTCGCCGTGGTCGGGGGCTCGCGCGAGGAGCTCGCCGACGCGCTCGACGCCCTCCTGCGCGGCGAGGCGCCGCGCGGCGCGGCGCGCGGGGAGGCGAGGCCCGGACAGCGGCCGCGGGTAGCGTTCGTGCTCTCGGGGCAGGGCTCGCAGTGGGCCGGGATGGGGCGCGAGCTCTCCGCGAGCGAGCCGGTCTTCCGCGCGGCCCTCGAGGCGTGCGACGCCATCGTGAGCCGGCACGCGGGCTGGTCCCTCCTGGAGGAGCTCGCGGCCCCGCCGGAGGCGTCGCGCCTCGGCGAGACGGAGATCGCCCAGCCGGCGATCGTCGCGATCCAGGCGGCGCTCGCGGCGCTGTGGAGATCGTGGGGCGTGACGCCGGACGCCGTGATCGGGCACAGCGTCGGCGAGGTGGCCGCCGCGCACCTCGCGGGGGCGCTCGATCTGGAGGAGGCCCTCCGGATCGTCGTCTGCCGCGGGCGCGTCATGCAGCAGGCGACGGGCCTCGGGCAGATGGCCCAGGTCGCGCTTTCCGCGGGCGAGGCGCGCCGGCTCCTCGAAGGGTACGAGGATCGGCTCGCGATCGCGGCCGTCAACGGCCCCGGCTCGGTGGTCCTGTCGGGCGAGGCGGCGGCGCTCTCCGAGGTGCTGGAGCGGCTGCGGCAGCGCGACGTCCGCTGCCAGCCCCTGCGGGTCAACTACGCCTTCCACAGCCCGCAGATGGCGCCCTTCCAGGCTGAGCTCGCGGGCGCGCTCGGCCGCGTCGATCTGCGCCCGGCGGCGATCACGATGTACAGCACGGTGACTGGCGCGCCGATCGGCGCGGAGGAGCTCGACGCCGCGTACTGGGGGAGGAACCTCCGCGAGCCCGTCGAGCTCAGCCGGGCGGTCGAGGCGGCCCTCGATCAAAGCTGTGACGTCCTCGTGGAGATCGGCCCGCACCCGGTGCTCCTGAGCGATCTCCGACAGCTCCTCGCGGAGCGAGGGGGGGCGGGGGACGCGCTCCCGTCCCTGCGGCGAGGGCAGCCGGAGCGGCGGAGCCTGCTCCAGTCGCTCGGCGTCCTGTACGCCCGCGGCTATCCGGTCGACTTCGATGGCCTCCACGCGCCGGGCGGGCTCCCGGTCGCGTTGCCCACGTATCCATGGCAAAGGCAGCGGTTCTGGGTGTCGGGCGGCGTCCGCGCGCCGGCGGGGCTCGCCGTCGCCTCGAGCGGGCGCGTGTACGGCCTGGCCGGCGCGGCGCTGCAGCTGCCTGGCGCGGCGCTGCACCAGGCCGTGGCGATCGGCGTGAAGCGCCAGCCGTACCTCCGCGATCACCTGGTCTTCGGGCGCGTGGTCGTGCCCGGCGCGTTCTTCCTGGCCGTGGTGCTGGCCGTCGCGGCCGAGCGCTTCGGCGCGACCTCGGCGACGCTGCGCGACGTCCAGCTCCTCCGGCCGCTGATCCTCGACGGAGATCGCGACGTCACGCTGCACCTGTCGCTCGTGCCGGGCCCGGCCGAGCAGCTCGAGTTTTCCGTGTTCACCCCGGAGGTCGGGGAGGGCGCCCGTGCCGGAGCGCGCTTCCGCCAGCACGTGAGGGGCACGCTCCTGCTCCGCGCCGAGCGCCGGGCGGCGGATCAGCCCGTCGCCGCGCTGCGCAGCGAGGCGACGGAGGCGACGCCGCTCGAGGCGCTGTTCGAGGGGATGGCGTCGCTGCAAATCGCGTGGGGCCCGCGGTGGCGATGGCTGCGGGAGGCGTATACCGGGCGCGACGCGGCCCTCGTGCGGATCGCGCCGGAGGGCGGCGCGACGGACAGGGAGAGCCCGCTCCATCCGGTCCTGATCGACAACAGCTTCGTCGCGGCGCTCGCCGAGGTGCTCTCGCCCTCGCGCTGCGAGCAGGACCGGGCGCCTTACCTGCCGTGGGCCATCCAGGAGGTGCGGTGGCACGGGCAGGCGAGGGGAGAGGCCTTCTGTCTCGGGCGCCTGCGAGGTCGCGACGCCGCGTCGGCGGAGGCGCGGGTCTCGGATCTGCTGCTCCTCGACGGGTCGGGGCAGGTCCTCGCCGAGGTGGAAGGGTTCGTGATGAAGCGGGCGCCCGAGAGCGCGTTCCTCCGCGACAGCGACCCGCTCTCGTCGAGCGCCCGGCTCTTCGAGCTCTCGTGGCGGCCCGAGGAGGCAGCGCCCGGCCAGCTCGGCCCGGCGCTGGGCGGCCGGTGGCTCCTCCTCGCGGGCTCCGAGCCGCGCGCCGCCGCGCTGTGCGAGGCCGCGGGAGGCTCGTGGACGCGCGCGATCACGGCGGGCACCCTCGGCTGCCGGCCCGATGGGGTGTGGTCCGTGGACCCTGCGCAGCGGGCGCACCTCGACGCGCTGCTCGCCGCGGCGCTCGCCTCCGGCCCGCTGCGCGGCGTCGTGTGCTGGTGGGGCGAGGAGGACCGCGGCGCCGCGGAGGAGGCGACCGCGCTCCAGGCGGAGCAGCGCGCCGCCGCGGGCATGCACCTCGCGCAGGCCCTGATCGAGCGGACGGCGCGCGAGGAGGGCGCCCCGGCGCCGCGGCTGTGGTGGGTGACGGAGGGCGCGCAGGCCGTGAGCCCCGGGGACCCCGTGGCCGTGGCCGAGGCGCCCGTCTGGGGGCTCGGTCGGGTCCTCCAGCAAGAGCACCCCGAGCTCCGCTGCTCCCTGGTCGATCTGCCGCCCGGCGCCGAGGACCGGGCCGAGACGCTCGCCCGGGAGCTGCGCGGCGCGGACGACGAGGCGCTTGTCGCCTGGCGCTCCGGGCAGCGCCACGTCGCGCGGCTCGTCCACGCCCCGGCGGCCGCGGAGGCGCGCGGCCTGCCGATCGTGGCGGACAGCACGGTGCTGATCACCGGCGGCCTCGGGGCGCTCGGCCTGCGCGTGGCGCGCTGGCTGGTCGAGGAGCACGGGGTACGGCACGTCGCGCTGGTGGGGCGCCGCGCGCCCGGCGACGCGCAGGCAGCCGCGATCGAGCGGCTCCGGGCAGCGGGGGCGCAGGTGACGGTGGCGCAGGCCGACGTCGCCGAGGCGCCGGAGGTGCAGGCGCTCCTCGCCGCCCTGCCCCCGGAGCCGCCGTTCCGCGGGGTGATCCACGCGGCCGGGGTGCTGGACGACGGCGTGCTCGCGCACCAGGACGCGGCGCGGCTCGCCGCGGTGCTCGCGCCGAAGGTGCGGGGCGCCTGGAACCTGCACCTGGAGACGCGGCGCCGGGGGCTCGACTTCTTCGTGCTCTTCTCGTCGGCCTCGTCGCTGCTCGGCCCGGGCGGACAGGGCAGCTACGCCGCGGGCAACGCCTTCCTGGACGCGCTGGCCCACCTGCGGCGGGCCCAGGGGCTCGCCGGGCAGAGCCTCAACTGGGGCCCCTGGTCGGGCGGCGGGATGGCCGAGGACCTGCCGGCGCTGCAGCGCGCGCGCCTGGCCCGCCACGGCCTGGGCACGCTCGCGCCCGAGGAGGGCCTCGCGCTGCTCGGGCAGGCCATGACGCGGCCGGAGGCGCAGCTCGGGCCGTTCCCGCTGGACCTCGAGGCAGCCCGGGAGGGGCTCGGCAAGGGCGAGGCCGCGCCGCTGTGGCGGGCGCTCCTGCCGCCGCGGCCGGAGGCCGCCCCCGCGGGCGCGTGGTCGGCGCGGCTCGGATCGCTCACCCCGGCGGCCCAGCAGGCGGAGATCGAGGCGGTGGTGCGGTCGGAGGTCGCCCAGGCGCTGTCGCTCCCCTCGGGCGGCGATCTCCTGGCAGACCGGCCGCTCCGCGAGCTCGGGTTCGACTCGCTCATGGCCGTGGAGCTGCGGAGCGCCCTCTCGAAGCGGCTCGGGAGGCCTCTGCCGGCGACGCTCGCCTTCGATCACCCCACGGTGCAGGCGCTCTCGCGCTACCTGCTCGACAAGGTGCGGCCGGCCGAGCCGCCGGCCGCGGAGGCGCCAGCCGCGGCGCGAGCGGCGCAGGGCGAGCCGATCGCGGTCGTGGGGATCGGGTGCCGCTATCCGGGCGGCGCCCGGGATCCCGAGAGCTTCTGGCAGCTCCTGGAGCAGGGGATCGACGCGATCCGGGAAGTCCCGCGGGCGCGGTGGGACGTCGAGGCCTACTACGACCCCGATCCCGACGCGGCGGGGAGGATGAGCACCCGCTGGGGCGGCTTCCTCGACGGCGTGGATCGGTTCGACGCGAGCTTCTTCGGCATCTCCGAGCGAGAGGCTGTGAAGATGGATCCCCAGCAGCGGCTCCTCCTGGAGACGACCTGGGAGGCCCTCGAGCGGGCCGGGATCGTGCCCGAGCGGCTCTCCGGGAGCGACGCCGGCGTGTTCGTGGGCATGATGTCGCACGACTACGAGACACTGAGCGGAGGCTCGCTCGAGGACCTGGACGGCTACGTCGCGACCGGGAGCGCGGCGAGCGTCGCCTCGGGCCGGATCTCGTACCTGCTCGGGCTCAAGGGCCCGAGCCTCGCGGTGGACACCGCGTGCTCCTCGTCGCTCGTGGCGATCCACCTCGCCTGCCAGAGCCTGCGCGCGGGGGAGTGTTCCTTGGCCCTGGCCGGCGGCGTCACCCTGATGTTGACGCCGGCGCTCTACGTGGAGTTCAGCCGGCTCCGGGGCCTCTCTCCCGGGGGCCGCTGCCGGAGCTTCGACGCCTCGGCGGACGGGGTGGCGTGGGGCGAGGGCTGCGGCATGCTCGCGCTGAAGCGCCTGTCCGACGCGCAGCGCGACGGCGACCCGATCCTGGCGCTCGTCCGGGGCTCGGCGGTCAACCAGGACGGGCGGAGCAACGGGCTGACCGCGCCGAACGGGCCATCCCAGGAGGCCGTGATCCGGCGGGCGCTGGAGCAGGCGTCCGTGCCCGCGGCGGCCGTGGGGTACGTCGAGGCGCACGGGACCGGGACGCCGCTCGGGGATCCCATCGAGCTCCAGGCGCTGGGCGCGGCGCTCTGCGCAGGGAGAGCGCCGGACCAGCCGGTCGTCATCGGCTCCGTCAAGTCGAACTTCGGGCACACGCAGGCCGCGGCGGGCGCGGCCGGGGTGATCAAGGCGGTGCTCTCGCTGGAGCGCGGGATCATCCCGCGGACGCTGCACTTCACGGCCCCGAACCCGCGCGTCCCGTGGGCCGATCTGCCGCTGAAGGTCGCGGCCGAGCCGGTACCCTGGCCGGCGAACGGGCGGCCCCGTATCGCGGGCGTGAGCTCGTTCGGGCTCAGCGGGACCAACGCCCACGTGGTGCTGGAGGAGGCTCCCCCGGCCCGCGCGGCAGCGCCCAACGTCGAGGCGTCGCCGGTGATCCTGCCGCTGTCGGCGCGGAGCCCGGAGGCGCTCGTGGCGCAGGCACAGGCGCACCGCGCCTTCCTTTCGGGGGCTCCCCCGGCCCTCGGCCTGCGGGACATCGCCTACACCGCGGGCGTCCGGCGCGCCCACCACGAGCACCGCCTGGCCCTCGTGGGGTGCTCGCGGCAGGAGATCGGCGAGGCGCTCGACGCCTTCGCGCACGGCGAGAGGCACCCCGACGCGGCGCACGGGCAGGCGCTCCCGGGGCCCGCGACCGGGCTCCTGTTCGTCTTCTCGGGGCAGGGGTCGCAGTGGGCGGGGATGGGGCGAGAGCTCCTGGCCCACGAGGCCGTCTTCCGGGGGGCCCTCCAGGCATGCGATGCCCTGATGGCGCGGCACGCGGGCCTCTCGCTGCTCGACGAGCTCGCGGCGCCGGAGGCGACGTCGCGCCTCGACGAGACCGAGGTCGCCCAGCCGGCGATCTTCGCGATCCAGGTGGCGCTCGCGGCGCTCTGGCGATCGTGGGGCGTGGTCCCGGACGCGGTCGTGGGGCACAGCGTCGGCGAGGTGGCCGCCGCGCATGTCGCCGGGGTCCTCGACCTGGAGGACGCCGTCCGCCTCGTCGCGCGCCGCGGGCAGGTCATGCAGCGCGCGGCGGGCCAGGGGAAGATGGCCGTCGTGGAGCTCGTGGCCGAGGCCGCGCTCCGCGCCCTGGAGGGGTACGGCGACCGGCTGTCCGTCGCGGCGATCAACGATCCGGGCTCGGTCGTGCTCTCCGGCGAGCCGGCTGCGCTCTCGGAGGTGATCGAGCGGCTCGCGCTGCAGAAGATCCGCTGCCGCTTCCTCCGGGGCAGCTACGCGTTCCACAGCGCGCAGATGGCGCCGCTCGGGGCCGAGCTCGCGGGCGCGCTCCGCGACCTTGCCCCGCGGCCCGCCGCGGTCCCGATGTACAGCACCGTGACGGGCGCCAGGGTCGGCGGCGAGGAGCTCGACGCCGCGTACTGGGCCCGGAACCTGCGCGAGCCGGTGCTGTTCGCCCACGCGATCGCCGCGTCGATCGAGGACGGCCACCGGCGCTTCCTCGAGGTGGGGGCGCACCCCGTGCTCTCGGGCAACGTCGCGCAGTGCCTCCTCGGGCGCCAGCAGGAGGGCCTCGCCCTCCCGACGCTGCGGCGGGGACAGGGCGAGCGGCGCTCCCTGCTCCGGTCGCTGGGGAGCCTGTACGCGCAGGGCCACCCGGTGGCGTTCGATCGTCTCCACCCCGCCGGCGGGCGATGCGTCGCGCTGCCCACGTACCCCTGGCAGCGGCGGCGCTACTGGGTGGACAGTGCCGGAGGAGCGCCCGCCGCGGCGAGCGGGCTTGCGTCCCGAGACGAGGCCGGCGCCGCGCTGCTGGGCCGAGGGGACGTGGGCTCGCTGCTGCGGCAGCTCCAGGTCGAGGAGCAGCTCTCGGCCGAGGAGCTCGCGGCCCTGCCCCGGCTGCTCGACCTCCTGACCGCGCGGGAGCGGGCGCGGTCGGCCGAGGGCCTCCTGAAGCGCTGGTGCTACGAGCTCGACTGGCAGCCCAAGCCGCGCGCGCCGAGGCCGTCGCTCGCCAGGAGGGCCGCGGAGCCCGGCAGCTGGCTGCTCCTCGCCGACCGCGGCGGCGCGGCCCAGGCGCTCTCCGAGAAGCTCGCGTCGCTGGGAGAGCGCTGCACCCTGGTCTGCGCCGAGGGTGAGCCCGCCCCGGGCGCTGCGCGGGCGGTGAGCCTGGATCGCCAGGCCGACGTCGATCGGCTCATCGAGGAGATGACAGCGCCGGGCGCGCGGCCGCTCCGCGGCGTCGTCCATCTCGCGAGCCTGGACGTCGCGCCCGCCGACGCGCTGTCCCTGTCCGCGCTGTCGGCCGCGCAGGCGGCCGGGTGCGGGAGCGCGGTGCGCCTCGTGCGCGCCCTCTGCGGGGTGGCCTCCGCCGCGCCGCCTCGCCTGTGGCTCGTCACGCGCGGCGCGGTCGCGGTCGAGGGGGGCTCGGGGCCGCTGTCTCTGGCCGCGGCCACGCTCTGGGGGCTCGGCCGGACCCTCGCCCTGGAGCACCCCGCGCTATGGGGAGGTCTCCTGGATCTCCCGCCGGACGCGGCGGGCGGCGACGCCGCGGCGTGGCTGGGCGAGCTCTGGGAGCCGGACGGCGAGGACAACATCGCGCTCCGCGGCGGTCAGCGCTACGTCGCGCGGCTGTCGCGCCGGCAGCCGGCGCAGGACCGCAGGAGCGCCCCGCGCGCCGACGGGAGCTACCTGATCACCGGAGGCCTGGGCGCGCTGGGGCACGCGGTCGCCCGGTGGCTGGTCGAGCGGGGGGCGAGGCACCTCGCCCTGGTGGGGCGCCGAGGCGCGGCGTCGCGCGAGGCCGAGGCGGCCGTCGAGGCGCTCCGGCAGGGGGGCGCCGAGGTGCGGATCTTCAAGGCCGACGCCGCCAGCGAGGCGGACATGGTCAGGGTGCTCGCCGACATCCGCGCGACCATGCCGCCGCTCCGGGGCATCGCGCACGCCGCGGGCGTCGGCGAGCCGCGGGATCTGCGCGCGCTCGACCCCGAGACGCTGGCGGCGACGATGCGCCCCAAGGTCCAGGGCGCCTGGATCCTGCACCAGCTCACCGCGTCCCTGCCGCTGGACTTCTTCGTCTGCTTCTCGTCGATCAGCTCGGCGTGGGGCGCGCGGGGGATGGCGCACTACGCGGCGGCCAACCACTTCCTCGACAGCCTGGCGCACCACCGGCGGGCGCTCGGGCTGCCCGCGCTGAGCGTGAACTGGGGCCCGTGGTCCGGCGGCGGCATGGCCTCGAGCGAGACCCAGGCCGAGCTCGCGCGCATCGGGGTCAGGCCGCTCTCGCCGGCCGACGCGCTCTTGGTCCTCGAGCGCCTGCTCGGCGCGGACGCGGCGCAGCTGGTCGTCGCCGACGTGGACTGGACGCTGTTCAAGGGCGTCTACGAGGCGAGGGGGCCGCGGCCTCTCCTGGAGCGCATGGAGGTCAAGACCGACGGCGCGAGCGCCCCCACGTCGCCGCGCTCGCACGCGCTGGTCTCGGGGCTACGGTCCATGCCGGCGGCTGCGCGCCGGCGGGCGCTCCTCTCGCACATCGAGCGAGAAGCGGCGGCGATCCTCGGGCCCGACCGGGCCGGCCAGATCGACCCGAGGCGGGGGCTGTTCGACATGGGGATGGACTCCCTGATGGCGATCGAGCTGCGCAAGCGCCTCGCGGACGACCTCCGCGTCCCGCTGCCCTCGACGCTCGCCCTCGATTACCCGACCCTCGACGACATCGCCGGCTACCTGCTCGCGGCGCTCTCCCTCGACGAGCCCCGGGAGCAGCCCGGCGGCGCGCTGGAGCTCGCCGCGGCCCGGCCGCCCGACGTCGAGCGCGCGCGGGCCCACGCGACCGCCGCGACGCCCGGAGGCCTCGAGCCGATCGCGATCGTGGGCGTGAGCTGTCGCTTCCCGGGCGGCGCCGAGGACCCGGAGGCGTTCTGGCGGCTCCTCTCCGGCGGCGTCGACGCCATCGCCGAGATCCCCCGGGACCGGTGGGACGTGGATCGGTACTACGACCCCCGCCCGGGCACGCCGGGCAAGATCTACGTGCGGCACGGGGGCTTCCTGCGCGCGATCGAGCAGTTCGACGCGAAGTTCTTCGGCATCTCCCCCCGGGAAGCGATGAGCATGGACCCCCAGCAGCGGCTGCTCCTGGAGGTGAGCTGGGAGGCGCTGGAGCGCGCGGGCCTGTGCCGGGAGGGGATGGACGGCCGCCGGAGCGGCGTCTTCGTCGGCATCACGACCAGCGACTACGCCCTCCGCATCGCGTCCTCGGATCCGTCCAACATCGACGCGTATTTCGCCACCGGGAGCTCGCTGAACGCCGTCGCGGGCCGGGTCTCCTACATCCTCGGGCTGGAGGGGCCCGCGATGGCCGTGGACACGGCCTGCTCCTCGTCCCTCGTGGCCGTCCACCTCGCCTGCCAGAGCCTGCGCACCGGCGAGTGCGACGTCGCGCTCGCGGGCGGGGTCAACACCTTGCTCTCGCCGCAGTCGATGGTGGCCGCCTGCCAGGCCCAGATGCTCTCCGTGGACGGCCGCTGCAAGACCTTCGACGCCTCGGCCAACGGCTACGTGCGCGGCGAGGGCTGTGGCGCCGTGGTGCTCAAGCGGCTCTCGGACGCGCTCGCGAGCGGCGACCCGATCCTGGCGGTCATCCGTGGCTCGGCGGTGAACCAGGACGGCGCGAGCAGCGGGTTCACGGTCCCCATGGGGCGCGCCCAGCAGGCGCTGATCCGGCAGGCGCTCTCGAACGCGGGCGTGGCGCCGGCCGAGGTGGGCTATGTCGAGGCGCACGGGACGGGGACGTCGCTCGGCGATCCGATCGAGGTGGCGGCGCTCGGGGCGGTCCTGGGCGAGGGGCGATCGCGGGACAGCGCCCTGTGGATCGGGTCGGTGAAGACCAACATCGGCCACCTGGAGTCGGCCGCCGGCATGGCCGGCTTGATCAAGGTCGTGCTCGCCCTGCAGCACGGCGAGATCCCGCCCCACCTGCATTACGCGCGCCCGAGCCCTCACATCGCCTGGGATGCGCTCCACGTCGCCGTGCCCACGGAGCGGACCGCGTGGCCGGGAGATCCTGCGCGGCGGATCGCCGGCGTGAGCTCGTTCGGGTTCAGCGGGACCAACGCGCACGTGGTCCTCGAGGCAGCGCCCCCCGCGCCGCAGGCCCCCGCGAGCGGCGCGGAGCGCCCGCTGCACCTGATCACCCTCTCGGGTCGCACGAGGGAGGCGCTCGTCGAGCAGGCGGCCCGGGTGGCCCGCCACCTGGAGGCGCACCCGGAGCACGCGCTCGCGGACGTCGGCCACACGCTGAGCACGGGACGCAGGCACTTCGAGCACCGCCTGGCGCTCGTCGCCGCGTCCGCCAGCGAGGCGCGACAGACCCTCGCGGACGTGGGCGCGGGCGGCGATCCCGTCCTCGCCTTCCAGGGCACGGCGCCGCGGTCGAGCGCCCGCCCCAAGGTGGCCTTCCTGTTCACGGGGCAGGGATCGCAGTACGCGGGGATGGGGCGCGCGCTCTACGAGACCCAGCCGGTCTTCCGCGATGCGCTGCGCCGGTGCGACGCGCTGCTCCGCCCGCTCCTCGATCGGCCGCTGCTCGACGTCCTCTACGTGGCGGACGAGGCGGCGTCCCCCGTGGGCGAGACCTTGTACGCGCAGCCCTCCCTGTTCGCGCTGGGCTATGCGCTCACGGAGCTCTGGCGCTCGTGGGGGGTGGAGCCGGACGCGGTCCTCGGGCACAGCGTGGGGGAGTACGCCGCGGCCTGCGCCGCGGGCGCGCTCCGGCTGGAGGACGGCGTCGAGCTCATCGCGGCCCGCGCCCGGCTCATGCAGTCGCTCCCGCCGGACGGCGGGATGCTCGCCGTGCGCGCCGAGCCCGCGCGCGTCGAGCCGCTCGTCGCGGAGCGCGCGGGCGAGCTGTCGATCGCAGCGATCAACGGCCCGAGGGACGTGGTGCTCTCCGGCCGCCGCAGCGCGCTCTCGGCCGCGCAGGAGGCGCTCTCGGCGCAGGGGGTGGAGGTCAAGGCGCTGAAGGTCTCGCACGCGTTCCACTCGCCGCTCATGGATCCGATGCTCGACGCCTTCGAGCGCGCGGCGGCCGAGGTGCCGCTGTCGAGCCCGCGGCTCCTCTTGATCTCGAACGTGAGCGGCAAGCCGGCGGGCGAGGAGCTGCGGACGGCAGGGTACTGGCGCCGCCATGTGCGCGAGCCGGTCCGCTTCTTCGAGGGGATGAGCGCGCTCATCGAGCAAGGCCACGAGGTGTTCGTGGAGATCGGGCCGCACCCGTCGCTCCTCTCGCTGGGGATGGCCTGCGCACCCGCGGGGGCAGGGGCGTGGCTGCCCTCGCTGCGGCGCGGTCGCGACGACTGGCAGGTGATCCTCGAGAGCCTCGGCCGGCTGTACACCACCGGCGTGCCCATCGACTGGGCGGGGTTCGATCGGCCCTACGCGCGGCGCCGGCTCACCCTGCCGACGTACCCGTGGCAGAAGCAGCGCCACTGGGTCGACGTGCAGCCCGCGGCCGAGCGCTCCGCCTCGGCCGAGCGAGCGCGCGCCTCGGCCGCGGAGGACGAGGTGCACTACCTCGTGCAGCAGTGGCAGCGCGCCGCGCCGGCCCGCGCAGCGGCCGCCGCCGGGGCGCGCCCGGGGCGGTGGCTCCTCCTGGCCGGCGCGGCGGGAGCGGTCGTGCCCGCGGCGGTGCTGCGGGCGCTGGAGGCGCGGCGGGAAGCGGTGGTCTGCGCGGTGCTGGCCGACGAGGCGCAGCCCGTGGCGCCTCCCGCCCGCCGGGTCGATCCCGGATCGCCGGGAGCGCTCGCGTCGCTCCTGCGCGAGGCGTTCGGAGAGGGCGGCGAATGCCGGGGCGTGATCCACCTCGGCGGCCTGGAGGACGGCTCGGACGCCGCGGCGCCGCTCGACGCGGCCGAGGCGCGCGGCTCCGGCGCCGCGATGCACCTCGTGCAGGCGCTCTCGGCGGTGCGCCTCCGCAACCCCCCGCGGCTGTGGCTGGTGACGCGGTCGGCGCACGCGGTCGGCGCCGATCGGGCGCAGGTTCGCCCGGCGCAGGCGCCGCTCT
Source organism: Sorangium sp. So ce1128 (assembly GCA_051717205.1). Lineage (GTDB taxonomy): Bacteria > Myxococcota_A > Polyangia > Polyangiales > Polyangiaceae > Sorangium. The sequence goes on along the minus strand of CP181432.1, from coordinate 7,981,731 downwards.
GGGGGCTCGGGCGCACCCTCGCGCACGAGCACCCGGAGCTCCGCTGCGCGCGGATCGACCTCGGCGACGCGGCGGCCGCCGCCGAGATCGAGGCCCTCGTCGACGAGCTCCTCGCCGACGGCGAGGAAGAGGAGATCGCCCTGCGCCCCGAGGGCCGCTTCGTGGCTCGCGTGGCGGCGACGGCCGCGCCGCACGGCCGGAGCGCGGCGACGGCGCCGCCCAGGCCGCCGCTGCGGCCGGACGGGAGCTACCTGATCACCGGGGGCCTCGGCGGCCTGGGGCTCTCGATCGCGGCGTGGATGGCGGCCCAGGGGGCGCGGCACCTCGTGCTCGTCGGCCGCCATGGGACCGCGACCCCGGCACAGCAGCAGGCCGTGGCGCAGATCGAGGCCAGCGGCGCGCGCGTCCTCGTCGCGAGGGCCGACGTCGCCGATCGCGAAGCGCTCGGCGACGTCCTGCGGGAGAGCGCGCCGCGGATGCCGCCGCTCCGGGGCGTGATCCACGCCGCGGGCGTGCTGGACGACGGCCTCCTCGTGCGGCAGGACCTCGCGCGGCTGCGCAGGGTGATGGCCCCCAAGGTGCAAGGCGCCTGGAACCTGCACCTCGTGACGCAGGGCGCCCCGCTCGACTTCTTCGTCCTCTACTCCTCGGTCGCGTCGCTGCTCGGGGCGCCGGGGCAGGGCAACTACGCGGCGGCCAACGCGTTCCTCGACGCGCTCGCGCACCACCGCCGTGCGCTGGGTCTGCCCGCGCTCAGCGTCAACTGGGGCGCGTTCCGGGAGGCCGGCATGGCGGCGGCGCAGGAGAACCGGGGAGAGCGCCTCGCCCAGCGGGGTATCGCGAGCCTGAGCCCGGCGCAGGGCGCGGCCATCCTGGGGCTCTTGCTCGCAGGGGACGCAGCGCAGGTCGGCGTGGTGCCCGGGGACGTGCGGCGGTGGCTCGAGCTCATGCCCCGGAGCGCGTCCTCCGCGCGGCTGTCCCTGCTCAGGCAGGGCGAAAGCGGAGCCGAAGACGGCGGGGGCGCCGCCCTCAGGGCCGCGCTGCTCTCGGCCGAGCCGGCGGCGCGGCGGGCGACGCTGGAGCGGCACCTCCGCGAGCGGATCGCGCGCACCTTGAGGATCGAGCCGGACGCGATCGCGCCGGACGCGCCGCTCCAGGCCCTGGGCATCGACTCCCTCATCGCCATGGAGCTCAAGAATCGACTGGACGCCGAGCTCGATCTGCACCTGTCCGTCACCACCTTCCTGCAAGGGGATGACCTCGCGCGGCTCGCGTCGCGCCTGCTGGAGCAGTTCCTGATGAAGCACTGGGTGGACTCCGTGCACGACGGCGACGACGGCGCCGGCGCCGAGGACGAAGAGTGGGAGACCGCGACCGTATGACGATGATTCAGCTGTTCGAAGAGCTGGCGCAGGCGAACATCAAGCTGTCCTGCGAGGGCGAGCAGCTCAGCATTCGAGCCCCGAAGGGCGCTCTGACGTCGGCGCTGCGCGCCCGGATCGCCGAGAACAAAGGGGCGATCTTGGCCGCCCTGCGCCAGCGCGCGGTCCAGGGGAGCGGCCTGGCGCCGGCCGCCCTCTCGCCTGCGCCGCAGGATCGCCACCGGCCGTTCCCGCTCACGGAGATCCAGCAGGCGTACTGGGTCGGCCGGCTCAACGCGATGGACATGGGGGGCATCGGCTGCCACGCCTACTGCGAGGTCGACGCGGCCGCGCTCGACCTCCCGCGGCTCGCGGCCGCGTGGCGGCGGCTGATCGAGCGCCACGACATGCTGCGCGCCGTCTTCCTGCCGGATGGCCAGCAGCAGATCCTGGAGGAGGCGCCCGCGTACGAGATCCAGGTCGTCGATCTGCGCGGGCGGCCTCCCGAGGCGATCGACGCGGAGCTCGAGCGCCTGCGCGGCACGATCTCGCACCGCGTCTACGACCCCGCTCGCTGGCCGCTCTTCGACATCCGCGCCGCCCGCGTCGAGGCGCGGCGCTTCCGGCTGTTCTTCAGCTTCGATCTGCTCATCCTGGACGCGGCGAGCCTCCTCCAGATCATGGACGAGTGGCGGCAGCTCTATGAAGACCCGGCCGCCGCCATGGAGCCGCTGTCGCTGTCGTTCCGCGACTACGTGCTGGCCGAGGCGGCGCTGCGGGGCTCCGACGATCACAAGCGCTCTGATGCCTACTGGCTCGAGCGGGTCGCGACCCTCCCGATGGGGCCGGATCTGCCCGTCAACCCGGCTCCGTCCGGGCACGAGGTGCGCTTCGTGCGCCGCGCGGGCGTCCTCGACGCGGAGGGCTTCCGCCGCCTCAAGGCCCGTGCGGCGCGCGCCGGGCTGACCCCCTCGGGCGCGCTCTGCGCGGCCTACGCGGAGGTGCTGGCCGCGTGGAGCAGGAGCGAGCGCTTCTCGATCACCCTGACGCTGTTCCGGAGGCTGCCCCTCCACCCCCAGATCCAGCAGATCGTCGGGGACTTCACGTCCACGCTCCTCCTGGAGTTCAGCGCTCCTCAGGGCACGTTCGAGGAGCGCGCGCGGGCGCTCCAGGCGCAGCTCAAGCAGGATCTGGATCACACGTACGTGAGCGGCGTCCGGGTGATCCGCGAGCTCAACCGCGCCCGGGGGCAGATGGCGTCGCACGGGGTGCCTGTCGTGTTCACGAGCACGCTGGGGCATCGTGGCTCGTCCCAGACACCGCCGCTCTCCTGGGCCGGAGAGCTCGTCTACGCGATCAGCCAGACGCCGCAGGTCTGGCTGGATCTCCAGGTCACGGACCATCACGGCGGCGTGCTCTTCACGCTGGACGCCTTCGAGGCGATCTTCCCGGAGGGCATGCTGGACGACATGGCCCGGGCCTACGATGGGCTCCTCCAGCGGCTCGCCTGGGACGAGTCGAGCTGGCACGCGGACGCCCGGGAGCTCGTGCCGGTGCCAGCGCCGCAGCTCGCGCTGCGAGCCCGGGTCAACGCGACGGACGCGCCGGTCTCGGACGCGCTGCTCCACACGCTGTTCGCCGCGCGGGCCGAGGAGCACCCCGAGCGACCCGCGATCGTCTCGTCGAGCCGCACCTTGACGTACGGAGAGCTGCTCCGCCGCTCGACGCAGGTGGGCCGCGCGCTCCGGGCGCTCGGCGCCCGCCCGGGCGCGCTGGTCGCGGTCGTCATGGAGAAGGGGTGGGAGCAGGCCGTCGCGGTGCTGGGCATCCTGATGTCCGGCGCCGCCTACCTGCCGATCGATCCCGCGGTCCCGCCGGAGCGCCTCGGTTATCTCCTCTCGCACGGGCAGGTCGAGCGCGCGCTCACCCAGTCGTGGCTCGACGGGACCCTCGCCTGGCCCGAGGGCACCGAGCGGCTGTGCGTCGATCGCGAGGAGACATGGGCCGCCGTGGATCCGAGCCCGCTCGCCCCGGCGCAGGGGCCCCTGGACCTCGCGTACGTGATCTACACCTCCGGATCCACCGGCGTGCCCAAGGGGGTCATGATCGATCACCGCGGGGCGGTGAACACCCTCCTTGAGATCAACCGCCGGTTCGGCGTCGGGCCTTCGGATCGGGTCCTCGCGCTGTCGTCGCTGAGCTTCGATCTGTCGGTCTACGACGTCTTCGGCCTCCTGGCCGCGGGCGGCGCGATCGTCTTCCCCGAAGACGCGCGCCGGCGGGATCCGGCCCACTGGACCGAGCTCGTCGAGGCCCACGGCGTCTCGATCTGGAACACCGTCCCCGCGCTGATGGCCATGTGGGTCGATCACCTCGAGCGCGGCGCGGCGCCCGCGCCGAGGCTGCCGCGGCTCGTCCTCATGAGTGGCGACTGGATCCCCGTGGCGTTGCCGGACCGCATCCGCGCGCTCTCGGCCGCGCGAGCCGGCGCCGGATCCTCCGGCGAGCAGCCCTGGATCATCAGCCTCGGCGGCGCGACCGAGGCGTCGATCTGGTCGATCTTCTATCCGATCGAGCAGGTCGACCCGGCCTGGAAGAGCATCCCGTACGGCCGCCCCATGGCGAACCAGCGATTCCACGTGCTGGACGACGGTCTCTACGACTGTCCGGCGTGGGTGCCTGGCCAGCTGTACATCGGCGGTGTCGGGCTGGCAAAGGGCTACTGGCGGGACGAGGAGAGGACCAGGCAGAGCTTCATCGTGCACCCCCGGACCGGCGAGCGGCTGTACCGCACCGGCGATTTCGGCCGGTACCTCGGCAGCGGAGACCTCGAGTTCCTCGGGCGCAGGGACGGCCAGGTCAAGATCGGCGGCCACCGGATCGAGCTCGGGGAGATCGAGGCGGCGCTCGCTCAGCATCCGGACGTGCGGAGCGCGGTGGCGCTGGCCAAGGGCGAGCCGCGCGAGAGCAGGAGCCTCGTCGCGTTCGTGGTGCCGAAGGCGCCTCGCGGCGCGACCAGCGACGATCTGCGCGAGTTCCTGCTGGGCAAGCTCCCGGAGTACATGGTGCCGCCGCTCATCGTCCAGCTCGACGCGCTGCCCGTGACCTCGAACGGCAAGATCGATCGCAGGGCGCTGCTCGATCTGGCGCATGCCCCGGCGCAGGCGGACCGCGCGCGCATGGCGCCCCGGAACGAGCTCGAGGCGCGCATCGCGTCGGTCATCGAGGACGCGCTGAAGGTGCAGGGCCTCGGCGTCTCCCAGAACCTCTTCGAGCTGGGCAGCACCTCGCTTCACATGGTCTGGATCGCGAACCGGCTCCGCGAGCAGCTCGGGTGCGACCTGCGCCTCGCCGAGCTCTTCCGGTACCCGACCGTCGAGGGGCTCGCGTCCCGCGTGAGCCAGGCCGAGGCGCGGCGCGCCGAGGGCGTGGCCGAGGCGCGCGCCCTCGCGCCGGCCGCTGGCGTGATCTCCCCGAGCCAGCAGCGCCTGTGGTTCTTCGACCGCCTCTCGCCGGGGACCTCGCTCTACCACGTCCACGTCGGCATCCGCATGAAGGGGAGGCTCGTCGTGAGCGCCCTGCGGCGGAGCCTCGAGGAGATCGTGCGGCGCCACGAGGCCCTGCGCATGATCTTCCCGGAGGACCAGGGCGAGGCCCGCCTCGCCATCACCCCTCCCGGCGCCCTCGAGCTGCCGATCGTGGAGCGCCGCGGCCTCGAGGGCGAGGCGCGGGAGCAGGAGATCCGACGGCGGTCGGAGGAGCACGCGGCCGCGCCCTTCGATCTCGCCCGCGGCCCCCTCTGCCGGCTGGAGCTCCTGATCCTGGCCGACGACGACGCGGCCCTGTTCGTCACGCAGCACCACATCATCACGGATGGATGGTCCATCGGCGTGTTCGGCCGTGATCTCGCGGGCCTCTACGGGGCGTTCGTCGAGGATCGCCCCTCGCCGCTGCCCCCGCTGCCGCTCGGCTACGGCGAGATCGCGCGACAGCAGCGCGCGTGGGCGGCAGGCGAGGCGGCCGCCCGCGATCGCGCCTACTGGAGGGACAACCTCGCCGGCCTGCCGCCGCTCGCTCTCCCGTTGCCCCACGCGGCGCCCGCGCTGCCGACGCACCGGGGCGCGACGCGCTTCTTCTCCCTCTCCGAGGAGCTCTCCGGGCGGCTCCAGGCGCTCGCCCTGCGCGAGGGCTGCTCGCTGTTCATGGTGCTGTTCGCGGCCTTCGCCGTGGTCCTCCACCGCATCACCGGCCAGGTGGACTTCGGCGTCGGCGCCGTGGCGGCCAACCGAGGCGGTAGCGAGCTCAAGGACGTCATCGGCTTCTTCGCCAACATCCTCGTGCTCCGGTGCGATCTGTCGGGCGATCCCACCTTCCGAGATCTGCTCGCCCGGGTGCGCGACACGTCGCTGGAGGCGTTCGAGCACCAGGCGCTCCCCTTCGACGAGGTGGTCAACGCGGTGGGCGCCCCGCGCGGCAGCAGCCTCAATCCGCTCGTCCAGGCGTGCTTTGCGCTGGAGAACGTGCCGATCCCCAGCATCGACGTCCCCGGCATGGAATGGACTCCGATGCTCCACACGCCGGACGCCGGCGTGGAGGGGACGGCGAAGTTCGACCTCTCGCTGATCATGGCGCCGACGGGAGGCCGGCTGTCCGGGACCGTGGAGTTCTGCACGGATCTGCTCGACGCGGGCTGGGTCGAGCGGCTCCTCGGGCACCTCCGGGCGGTGCTGGAGGGCGCCGTGGAGGCGCCGGCGACACGCGTCAGCGAGCTCTCGCTGCTCACCGAGGCGGAGCGGCTGCGGCTGCTCGCCGCGTGGAACCAGACGGACGCTGCCTATCCGAAGGACGCCTGCGTCCACGAGCTGTTCGAGGCGCAGGTCGCGCGGACACCGGACGCCGTGGCGGCCACGTACGGAGAGCGCCAGTGGACGTACCGCGAGCTCGACCGGCGAGCCAACGGGCTCGCGCACCGCCTCCGATCCCTGGGGGTCGGACCGGACGTGCTGGTCGCCCTCTGCGTCGAGCGCTCCCTGGAGATGATCGCGGGGCTCCTCGCGATCCTCAAGGCGGGGGGCGCGTACGTCCCGCTCGACCCGACCTACCCCAAGGCGCGGCTCGCGTTCCTGCTGGAGGACGCGCGAGCCCGGGTGCTCCTCACCGACCAGGCGTGGCTGCTCGGCCAGGGCGCGGGCGTCCCGACGCTGCCCCTCGAGGTCGACGAGCGCGACCTCTCCGAGCTCCCGGGCGAGGCCCCGGTCTCCGGCGCGGTCGCGACCGACCTCGCGTACGTCATCTACACCTCCGGCTCGACAGGCGTGCCCAAGGGCGTCGCGGTCACGCACCGAGGCATCGCGCGCCTGGTGATGAACACCGACTACGTGCGCCTGGGCCCGTCCGACGCCGTCGCCCAGGCGTCCAACAGCTCCTTTGACGCCGCGACGTTCGAGATCTGGGGAGCCCTGCTGAACGGGGCCCGGCTCGTCGGCGTCGAGCAGGGCGCCCTGCTGTCGCCGCCCGAGCTCTCGCGCAGGCTCGCCGCGCAGGGCGTCACGGTCCTCTTCCTCACCGCCGCGCTGTTCCACCAGATGGCGCGTGACACGCCGGCGGCGTTCGCCGGCCTCTCCACCCTGCTCGTCGGCGGGGAGGCGCTCGATCCACGGCGGACCAGGGCCGTGCTGCAGGCCGGCCCGCCGCGGCGACTGGTCAACGGCTACGGTCCCACGGAGACGACGACCTTCGCGACCTGGCACCTCGTCACCGAGGTGCCCGAGGGCGCCACGGCGGTCCCCATCGGAACGCCCATCGCGAACACGCGGGCCTACGTCCTCGATCGCCACCTGGAGCCCGTGCCCATCGGGGTCCTCGGCGAGCTCTACATCGGCGGCCCAGGCGTGGCGCGAGGGTACCTGAACCGCCCGGAGCTGACCGCGGAGCGGTTCATCCCCGATCCGTACTCCGGGGAGCCCGGCGCCCGCCTGTTCCGCACGGGCGACCTCTGTCGCCGGCTGCCCGACGGCACGCTGGATTTCACGGGCAGGATCGACCACCAGGTAAAGCTCCGCGGCTTCCGGATCGAGCTCGGCGAGATCGAGCTCACCCTGGGGCAGCACCCGGACGTGCGCCAGGCGGTGGTGGTGGCGCGCGAGGACGCGTCCGGGAACGGGCAGCTCGTGGCCTATGTCGTGGCGCGCGGCGGCGCCATGCCCGACCCAGCCGAGCTGCGCCGCCACCTTCAGCAGAAGCTCCCGGACTACATGATCCCGGCGGTGTTCGTGGCGCTGCCGGCGATCCCGCTCTCGCCGAACGGCAAGGTCGATCGCAAGGCCCTGCCGGCCCCCGATCTGTCGAGCTCATGGCAAGCGCGCGCCCTCGTCGCGCCGCGCACGCCGATCGAGGAGCTCCTCGCGGGCATCTGGGCCGAGCTCCTGGGGATCGGGCGCGTGGGGATGGGCGATGACTTCTTCGCGGTGGGCGGGCACTCGCTGCTCGCGACGCAGGTGCTCTCCCGCGTGCGCCGGGCGCTCGCGGTGGATCTGCCGGTGCGGGCGCTGTTCGAGGCGCGGACGATCGCCCTCTTGGCCGAGCGGATCGAGGCCGCGAAGCGCGCGGGCGCGCCGGTGCCGCCGCCGCTCGCGCCCGCGCCGCGCGAGGGGGAGCTGCCGCTGTCGTTCGCGCAGCAGCGGCTATGGTTCCTCGATCAGCTGGAGCCGGGCAGCGCCTTCTACAACATCCCCGCGGCGCTGCGGCTCACCGGGCCGCTCGACGCGGGCGCGCTGGAGCGGAGCTTCCTGGAGATCGCGCGCCGGCACGAGGCGCTGCGCACCACGTTCGAGGTGAGCCTGGGAGAGCCGCGCCAGGTCATCGCGGCGGAGCCCGCGGTGACGCTGGCGACGGTGGACCTGAGCGCGCTGGCGGGCGAGGCGCAGGAGGCCGAGGTGGCGCGCCGGGCGGCGGCCGAGGCCGAGCAGCCCTTCTCGCTCACCGACGGCCCGCTGCTGCGGGTGACCCTGCTGCGGCTGTCCCGGAGCGAGCACGTGCTGCTCGCGACCATGCACCACATCGTCTCCGACGGCTGGTCGCTGGGCGTGCTGCTGCGCGAGCTGTCGGCGCTGTACGGAGCGTTCTGCGCAGGGCGCCCCTCGGCGCTGCCAGCGCTCCCGGTCCAGTACGCCGACTACGCGGTGTGGCAGCGACGCTGGCTGTCCGGCGACACGCTCGACCGAGAGCTCGCGTACTGGAAGCAGCAGCTGTCCGGCGCGCCTGCTGCGCTCGACCTGCCCACCGACAGGCCGCGCCCGCCGGTGCAGACCTACCGCGGCGCGACGTGCCCGGTGGCGCTCTCGCCGGAGCTGTCCTCGGCCGTCGCCCGCCTCGGCCGGCGCGAGGGGGTCACCCTCTTCATGACCCTGCTCGCGGCGTTCCAGGTGCTGCTCCACCGCTACACGGGGCAGCACGACGTGGTCGTCGGCTCGCCCATCGCCGGCCGCACGGCCGCGGAGACCGAGGGGCTGATCGGCTTCTTCGTCAACACGCTCGTGCTGCGCACCGACCTGTCCGGCGAGCCCAGCTTCGTCGACCTGCTGCGCCGCGTGCGCGACGTGACGCTCGGCGCCTATGCTCACCAGCACGTCCCCTTCGAGCGCCTGGTCGAGGCCCTCTCCCCGGAGCGCGACCTCAGCCGCTCCCCGCTCTTCCAGGTGATGTTCGCCCTGCAGAACGCGCCGCTGCCCGACCTCGCGCTCGGCGATGTGGCGCTGCGCCCGCTCCAGATCGCGGGCACGACCTCGAAGTTCGACCTGATCCTCTCGCTCGGCGAGGGCGAGGCCGGGATCTCGGGGACGCTCGAGTACAACACCGACCTGTTCGACCCCGGGACAATCCAGCGGATGGTCAAGCACCTGACAGCGCTGCTCGATGGCATCGTCCAGGCGCCGGAGCGGCGGGTGTCGGAGCTGCCGCTGCTCACCGGAGAGGAGCGGCAGCAGCTCCTCTTCGCGTGGAACGACACGGCGGCGAGCTACCCCGCGGAGGCGTGCTTCCACGAGCTGTTCGAGGCGCAGGTCGAGCGCACGCCGGACGCGGCGGCGGCGATCTTCGAGGAGGAGCGGCTGACCTACCGGCAGCTGAACCGCAGGGCGAACCGCATGGCGCGCCAGCTGCGCCGGAGCGGCGTGGGGCGGGACGTCGTCGTCGCGCTCCTCATGGACCGCGGCGTCGACTTGCTCACCGCGATCCTGGCGGTCTTCAAGGCCGGCGGGGCGTACATGCCGCTCGATCCGCGCCACCCGCCCGAGCGGCTCCGCCAGGTGCTGCGCCAGAGCGCGGCCCGCGCGGTCGTCGTCACGCGCGCGAGCTCGCGCGCGCTGGACGGCGTGCCGCCGGAGGAGCGCCCCGAGGTCTTGGAGATCGAGGCGCTCGCGGCGTGCCCCGAGCCGGAAGACAACCTCGGCGTCCGGGTCGAGCCGCTGTGCCTCGCTTACGTCATCTACACCTCCGGATCGACCGGCGTGCCCAAGGGGGCGATGGTCGCGCAGCGAGGGATGATCAACCACCTCTACGCGAAGCTCGCCGAGCTGAGCCTGACCGAGGCGGATTGCATCGCCCAGAACGCGTCGCAGTGCTTCGACATCTCCGTGTGGCAGCTCCTCGCCGCCCTGCTGGTCGGGGGGCGGGTCCACATCGTGGGCGACGGCGTCGCGGGCGACGCGGAGCGGCTGTTCGAGCTGGTCGCGTCGAGCGGGGTGTCGATCCTGGAGGTCGTCCCGTCGCTCCTGAGCGCGGCCCTGGAGGACATCGCGCACCGGGGGATCTGGCCTGATCTGCCGGCCCTGCGCTGGCTCATCCTGACGGGCGAGGCGCTCCCGCCGGACCTGTGCCGGAGGTGGCTGGCGCGTTATCCCGGGATCCCGATCGTCAACGCGTACGGCCCCACCGAGTGCTCGGACGACGTGGCGCACCACCGCGTCGCCTCGCCGCCAGGGTCCAGCGTTGTGTACACGCCGATCGGCCGGCCGATCATCAATACCCAGCTGTACGTGCTCGACGCGCGGATGCAGCCGGTGCCGGTCGGCGTCCCCGGAGAGCTGTACGTCGGCGGGGACGGGGTGGGGCGCGGCTACCTCCGTGATCCGGCGCGGACCAGCGAGGTGTTCCTCCCCGATCCCTTCTCGAGCGCGCCCGGGGCTCGCCTGTACAGGACCGGGGATCTGACGCGGCTCCTGCCGGGCGGGGAGCTCGAGTTCCTCGGCCGCATCGGCCATCAGGTGAAGCTCCGCGGCTTCCGGATCGAGCTCGGCGAGATCGAGAGCGTGCTCGGGAAGCATCCGGCGGTGCGCGAAGCCGTGGTCGTGGTCCGCGGAGACACGCCCTCCGACAAGCGGCTCTGCGCCTACGTCGTGGCGCGCGGCGCCGTATCCGAGGCCGATCTGCGCCGCCACGTGGGCGAGCGGCTGCCCGAGTACATGGTCCCCGCGGCCATCGTGACGCTCGAGGCCATGCCGCTCTCGCCCAACGGCAAGGTGGATCGCAAGGCGCTGCCAGCGCCCGATCGGGCGAGGATCGAGCAGGATCGCGCGTTCGTGGCCCCGCGGACGGCGGCCGAGGAGCTCCTGGCCGAGATCTGGTCCGAGGTGCTCGGCGTCGATCGCGTGGGCGCGGACGACAGCTTCTTCGCGGTGGGCGGGCACTCGCTGCTCGCGACGCAGGTGCTCTCCCGCGTGCGCCGGGCGTTCGCGGTGGATCTGCCGCTGCGGGCGCTGTTCGAGGCGCCGACCCTGGCGGGCCTGGCCGGGCGGATCGAGGCCGCGAAGCGCGCGGGCGCGCCGGTGCCGCCGCCGCTCGCGCCCGCGCCGCGCGAGGGGGAGCTGCCGCTGTCGTTCGCGCAGCAGCGGCTATGGTTCCTCGATCAGCTGGAGCCGGGCAGCGCCTTCTACAATGTCCCGCTCGCGCTGCGGCTCACCGGGCCGCTCGACGCGGGCGCGCTGGAGCGGAGCTTCCTGGAGATCGCGCGCCGGCACGAGGCGCTGCGCACCACGTTTCTCACCGACAGGGGGCGAGCGCGCCAGGTCATCGCGGCGGAGCCCGCGGTGACGCTGGCGACGGTGGACCTGAGCGCGCTGGCGGGCGAGGCGCAGGAGGCCGAGGTGGCGCGCCGGGCGGCGGCCGAGGCCGAGCAGCCCTTCTCGCTCACCGACGGCCCGCTGCTGCGGGTGACCCTGCTGCGGCTGTCCCGGAGCGAGCACGTGCTGCTCGCGACCATGCACCACATCGTCTCCGACGGCTGGTCGCTGGGCGTGCTGCTGCGCGAGCTGTCGGCGCTGTACGGAGCGTTCTGCGCAGGGCGCCCCTCGGCGCTGCCAGCGCTCCCGGTCCAGTACGCCGACTACGCGGTGTGGCAGCGACGCTGGCTGTCCGGCGACACGCTCGACCGAGAGCTCGCGTACTGGAAGCAGCAGCTGTCCGGCGCGCCTGCTGCGCTCGACCTGCCCACCGACAGGCCGCGCCCGCCGGTGCAGACCTACCGCGGCGCGACGTGCCCGGTGGCGCTCTCGCCGGAGCTGTCCTCGGCCGTCGCCCGCCTCGGCCGGCGCGAGGGGGTCACCCTCTTCATGACCCTGCTCGCGGCGTTCCAGGTGCTGCTCCACCGCTACACGGGGCAGCACGACGTGGTCGTCGGCTCGCCCATCGCTGGCCGCACGGCCGCGGAGACCGAGGGGCTGATCGGCTTCTTCGTCAACACGCTCGTGCTGCGCACCGACCTGTCCGGCGAGCCCAGCTTCGTCGACCTGCTGCGCCGCGTGCGCGACGTGACGCTCGGCGCCTATGCTCACCAGCACGTCCCCTTCGAGCGCCTGGTCGAGGCCCTCTCCCCGGAGCGCGACCTCAGCCGCTCCCCGCTCTTCCAGGTGATGTTCGCCCTGCAGAACGCGCCGCTGCCCGACCTCGCGCTCGGCGATGTGGCGCTGCGCCCGCTCCAGATCGCGGGCACGACCTCGAAGTTCGAGCTGACGCTCGTCCTCGGGGAGGACGATGGCCGGCTCGCAGGGGCGATCGAGTACAACACCGACCTGTTCGACGCGGCCACGATCGAGCGGCTCTCGGCGCACCTCGTGACGCTCCTCGAGAGCGCCGTGTCCGACCCCTCGCGGCGCGTCGGCGATCTCGATCTGCTCCCGCCCGACGAGCGCCGGACGCTCGCGGCGTGGAGCCGCGCGCGGGGGGAAGCTCCGTGCGACGCGTGCATCCACGCGCTGTTCGAGGCGCAGGCGGAGCGGACCCCGGACGCCGTCGCGCTGGTCTTCGAGGGCGAGCGGCTCACGTACCGCGAGCTGAACGCGCGCGCCGATCGGCTGGCGCGTCGCCTCTCCCGGCTCGGCGCCGGGCCCGGCGTGCTCGTCGGACTCTGCGCCGAGCGCTCGATGGAGCTCGTGATCGGGATCCTCGGCATCCTCAAGTCGGGCGCGGCCTATGTGCCGCTGGATCCCGGCTATCCCAGGGAGCGCCTCGCCTTCATCGTGCGGGACGCCCGGTCACCGGTGCTGGTCACGCAGCGGCGGCTGCTGCCCGATCTCCCGGCTCACGCCGCGCGCGTCGTGCTCCTGGACGAGGGCGCCGAGGAGGAGGAGGCCGACGGCGTTGGCGAGGCGGCCCGGCCCTGCGAGGCGCGCCCGGAGGACGTCGCGTACGTGATCTATACGTCGGGCTCCACCGGCACGCCCAAGGGCGTCATGGTCGCGCACCGCAACGTGACTCGCCTGTTCGCGGCGACCGAGGCGTGGTTCTCCTTCGGCGAGCGGGACGTGTGGACCCTGTTCCACTCCTTCGCGTTCGATTTCTCGGTCTGGGAGCTCTGGGGCGCGCTCTTCTACGGCGGGCGGCTCGTCGTGGTGCCGTTCGAGACCAGCCGCTCGCCCGGCGACTTCTACCGGCTGCTGTGCCGCGAGGGCGTCACGGTCCTCAACCAGACGCCCTCCGCGTTCCGCCAGCTCGTGGGGGTCGAGCGCTCGGTGGCCGACGCCGGCGAGCGCCCGCCGCTCTCGCTCCGATCGATCATCTTCGGCGGCGAGGCCGTCGACCTGCGGAGCCTCGAGCCGTGGTTCGAGCGCCACGGCGAGCTCGTGCCCGAGCTCGTCAACATGTACGGGATCACGGAGACGACCGTCCACGTGACCTACCGGCCGCTGCGCGCCGCCGACCTGCGCGCCCCGTCGACGAGCCCCATGGGGCGACAGATCCCCGACCTGTCGATCCACGTCCTGGATCGCCGCAGGCAGCCTGCGCCGATCGGCGTGCCCGGCGAGCTCTACGTCGGCGGCGCGGGCGTGGCCCTGGGCTACCTGAACCGCCCGGAGCTGACCGCGGAGAAGTTCCTGCGGGATCCGTTCGCGGAGGACCCGCAGGCGCGGCTCTACAGGACAGGGGATCTGGCCCGCTGGCTGCCGAGCGGCGAGCTGGAGTACCTGGGCCGGATCGACGATCAGGTGAAGATCCGGGGCTTCCGGATCGAGCTCGGCGAAATCGAGTCGGCGCTCGGCCGCCACCCGCTCGTGGCCGCGTCCACGTTGATGGTCCGGGAGGACGCGCCCGGCGACCGGCGGCTCGTCGCCTACGTGGTGCCCCGGCAGGGCGGCGCGCCGTCGAGCTCCGCGCTGCGCGAGCACCTCCTGGCCACGCTGCCGGAGTACATGGTCCCGTCCGCGTTCGTGCTCCTCGACGCGCTGCCGCTCACCGCGAACGGCAAGGTGGACCGGAGGGCCCTGCCCGCGCCCGGCCACGATCGCCCGGATCTCGCTCGCGCGTACGTCGCGCCGCGCACCCCGGAAGAGGCGACGCTCGCCGCGATCTGGGGCGAAGTGCTCGAGGTGGATCGGGTGGGGATCGACGACGGCTTCTTCGAGCTCGGGGGCGACTCGATCCGGAGTATCCAGGTGCTGTCGCGCGCCCGCGAGCGCGGGATCGCCCTCTCGCTGCAAGAGCTCTTCCAGCTCCGCACGATCCGCGCGCTGGGGGACGTGCGCCGCTCGCTCGAACCCGCGCCCGAGCCCGCGCGGAGCGACCTGCTCCGCGCGGACGATCGCGCGCGGCTGCCCGAGGGGGTGGTGGACGCGTATCCCCTGGCCGCCCTCCAGACGGGGATGGTCTTCCACAGCGAGCTCCGCCCCTCGTCCGCCGTCTACAACGACATCTTCAGCACGCACCTGGAGATGGACCTCGACGTCGAGGCGCTCAGGACCGCGATCGGGCGCGCGATCGCGCGCCACCCCGTCCTCCGCACGTCCTTCGATCTGACGAGCTTCAGCGAGCCCCTCCAGCTCGTGCACCGCGCCGTGCCGATCCCGCTCCAGGTGGACGATCTGACCGCGCTGAGCGAGGCGGAGCAGGAGCGGACCCTCGCGGCGTGGATGGAAGCGGAGTCGCGCTGCGCGTTCGACTGGTCGCGGCCGCCGCTGCTGCGGTTCTACGTGCACCTGCGGGGCGAGAGGACCCTGGAGCTCTCGCTGCGCTGCCACCACGCGATCCTCGACGGCTGGAGCGTCGCCTCCCTCATGACCGAGCTCTTCCAGGAGTACGACGCAGCGGCGCGCGGCGAGGCGCGGCGCGCTGCGCCCCCGGAGAGCCTCTACCGAGACTTCGTGGCCCTGGAGCGGGAGGCGCTCGCCTCGGCGGAGGCGGCGCGGTACTGGGACGAGCAGCTCGAAGGCGCCGCGCCCGCGGCGCTGCCCCGGCAGCTTGGCGCCGGACAGGCCGGGGCAGGCGACGAGCGGCACGAGCGGAGCCTCGTCGTCGCGGGCGAGGTCGTGCGAGGGCTCAAGGCCGCGGCCAGAGCCGCGGGCGCGCCGCTCAAGAGCGCGCTGCTCGTCGCGCACCTCCGGGTGCTCGCCCTGCTGAGCGGTCAGGTCGACCTGGTCACGGGCCTGGTCGTCAACGGCCGGCCGGAGGCGCGCGAAGCGGATCGAGCGCTCGGGCTCTACCTCAACACCGTGCCGTTCCGGCAGCGGCTCCACGGCGGCTCCTGGATCGAGGCGATCCAGGAGGCCCTGGCCGTGGAGCAGAGCCTGCTCCCGCACCGGCGCTACCCGATGGCGCACCTCCTGCGGCGGCGCGGCGGGCCGCTCTTCGAGGCGGTCTTCAACTTCACCCACTTCCACGTGTACCGGGGCATCGAGGCGGCGCGCGACGAAATCCGCGTGCTCCGCACGCGTGAGCTGGCCTGGACCAACTTCGCGTTCGTGGCGGCCTTCGACCTGGACGCGAGCGAGGCCGAGCTCAGGCTCCAGCTCTACGTCGATCTGCCCGGGATCTCCGCCCGGCAGGTGGACGAGATCGCGGGCTACTACGAGCGGGCGCTCGCGCAGATCGCGGAGGATCCCTCGGCGCCGGTCCACGCGCGGCGCCTGCTCCCGCCAGCGGAGGCCGACCGGATCCTCACCGCGTGGGGCCGCGGGCCCCTCGCTCGCTCGACGGATGCTTGCGTTCACGAGCTCTTCGAGGCGCAGGTCGATCGCGCGCCGGATGCGGTCGCGGTCGCGTCCGGCGCGGAGCGCTGGTCCTACGGCGAGCTCGATCGGCAGGCGAACCGGCTCGCGCATCACCTGCGCAGGCGAGGGGTGGGGCCCGACACCCTCGTGGGCCTGTGCGTGGAGCGCTCGTTCGAGGCGCTCGTCGGCGCGCTCGGCGTGCTCAAGGCCGGCGGCGCCTACGTCGCGATGGACCCGGCGCACCCGAGCGAGCGGCTCGCGTTCATGGCGGCTGACGCCGGCGTCCGTGTCCTCCTCACGGCGAGCCGGCTGCTGCCGCGGTTGCCCGAGCTGCAGGCGGAGGTGATCCCGCTCGACGCCCCGCCCCCGGAGCTGCTCGCGCAGAGCGAGGAGCGCCTCCGGGGCATCGCGGGCCCCGGGCACCTCGCGTACGTCATCTACACGTCGGGCTCCACGGGCCGGCCCAAGGGGGTGCTCATCGAGCACCGCTCCCTGGCCAACCTCGCGGCGTGGCACGTCGCGACGTACGGCGTGACGCCCGCGGATCGCGCCACGCTGGTCGCGGCCCCGGGGTTCGACGCGTCAGTGTGGGAGGTCTGGCCGCACCTCGTCGCCGGGGCGAGCCTGTGGATCCCCGACGACGAGGTGCGCGCGTCGCCCTCGGCCCTGTGGGCGTGGGTCGCGGCGAACGGCATCACGCTGACGTTCCTGCCGACGCCGCTGGCCGAGGCGATGCTGGCGGAGCCCGCGGGCTCGACCGGCGCGCTCCGGGCGATGCTGACCGGGGGCGACCGGCTGCAGCAGCGCCCGCCGCCGGGCCTGGGGTTCAGCCTGTTCAACCACTATGGCCCGACCGAGGCCACGGTGGTGACGACCGCGGCCGAGGTGGCGCCGGAGGGAGCGGGCGCGCCCGCGATCGGCGGGCCGATCGCGAACGCGGCCGTCTACGTGCTGGGCCCGCACCTCGAGCCGGTGCCCGCGGGCGTGCCGGGCGAGCTGTACATCGGCGGCGCCGGCGTCGCGCGCGGTTACCTGAACCGCCCGGATCTGACGGAGCAGGTGTTCGTGGCCGACCCGTTCTCGCCGGAGCCGGGCGCTCCCCGCATGTACCGGACCGGCGACATCGTCCGCTGGCTGCCGACCGGCGAGCTGGAGTTCCTGGGCCGGCGGGACGAGCAGGTGAAGATCCGCGGCTTCCGCGTCGAGCTCGGCGAGATCGAGGCGGCGCTCAGGGCCCACCCCTCGGTGCGCGAGGCGATCGCGCTCGTGCGCGAGGACGCCCCGGGCGACAGGCGCCTCGTCGGTTATGTCGTCCCACAGGCGGAGCGCGAGGAGCCCGAAGCCTGGGCGTCCGAGCTGCGCAGGCACCTCAAGGAGAGGCTGCCGGAGCCCATGGTCCCCTCGGCGCTCGTGCCGCTCGCCGCGCTGCCGCTCACGCCGAACAGCAAGCTCGACCGCCGGGCGCTGCCGGCGCCCGAGGCGCGCCACGCGGCCGCCGAGGGCGACCGCATCGCGCCGCGGAACCGCGTCGAGGCCGAACTCGCGGCGCTCTGGGAGGAGCTCCTCGGGACGCGCCCCGTCGGCGTGCGCGACGACTTCTTCGCGCTCGGGGGCCACTCCCTGCTCGCGGTGCGGCTGATGGCGTCGGTCGAGCGGCGGTTCGGAGAGCGCGTCCCCGTGGCCTCGCTGTATCGATCGCCGACCGTGGAGTCGCTCGCCGCGCTGCTGCAGAGCGGGTCGAGCCCTGCGGCGAGCTCGGCGCTGGTGCCGTTGCAGCCGGCGGGGGACAAGCCCGCCTTCTTCTGCGTGCACCCCGCGGGAGGGACGGTCTTCTGTTACCGGGAGCTCAGCGGCCGCCTCGGCGTCGACCGGCCGTTTTACGGTCTGCAGGCCCTCGGGACCGACGACGAGCGCGAGCCCCTCGGCTCCGTGGAGGCCATGGCGCGCCGCTACCTCGACGCCGTGCGCGCGGCGCAGCCCGAGGGGCCCTACCACCTCGGCGGCTGGTCGTTCGGCGGCCTCGTGGCGTTCGAGCTGGCCTCCCAGCTCGCGGCAGAGGGGCACGAGGTTGCGACGCTCGCGCTCATCGACGCGCCGGCGCCGGGGGCGCTGCCGGACAGCGAGCTCGACGAGCTCGCGCTCGTCGCGTTCATCGCGCGGGCCGCCGGGCTCGCGGTCGAGCAGGAGGAGCTCCGGGAGCTCACCCTGGATCAGGCGGTCGCTCGCGTCACGGAGCGGGCCGAGGCGAGCCACCGCGCGCTCCCGGGGATCAGCGACATCTCGCGGCTCATCCACCGTGGCGTCCGGCTCACCAGGATCAACGCGGCCGCCGCGAGGCGCTACGTGCCGCGGCATTACCCGGGTCCCCTCGCGCTGCTCAACGCGAGGGACAACGAGGGGGCGGCCGGCGCGCTGCGCTCGCGCGATCCCGCCTGCGGGTGGGGCGGGTTCGCGGCCGCGCCGGAGGTCATCCTGGTGCCCGGGACCCACGAGACGATCATGACGGAGCCGCACGTGGGGCAGCTCGCGTCGGCGCTCCGCCGCGTGCTCGATGCCGGGGCGGAGCGCGGTGACGGCGAGCAGGCATGATGCGCCGGGGCATCACGAGAGGAGAACGGGCGATGGACAGGGCTTTGTGGTTCTCAGCCGCCGTGGGCGCGGTGGTGGTGTTCTGCGGGGCGTGCTCGGCCGCGGACGGGGATGGAGCGGAGGGCGGAGGGGGAACCGGAGGCGCAGATCAGGCCTGCGAGAGCGGCGAGGCGCTCTGCGGGGGCGCCTGCGTCGACACGAGCACGGACGGGGAGAATTGCGGCCGGTGCGGCCATAGCTGCCTTGGGGGCGCGTGCGAGGCGTCGGTCTGCCAGCCGGTCGCCCTGGCCTCGGATCAGGCCATCCCGTGCGGGATCGCGCTGGACGCGGAGTACGTGTACTGGGCGAACTACGGTGACGGCACCGTGAAGAAGGTGTCGATCCACGGCGGGGAGCCCGTGGTCCTGGCGACGGGGCAGGAGGGGGCCTGCGACGTCACCGTCGACGCGGAGAACGTCTACTGGGGCAACTTCGTCCCCGACACCGGCACCGTGATGAAGGTGCCTATCAACGGGGGGGAGCCGACGGCGCTGGTCTCGAACCTGTACCAGCCCGCGGCGATCGCCACGGATGGCAAGTACGTCTACTGGGCGAACGAGAGCGAGGTCGACGGGACCGTGATGAAGGTGTCTGTCGACGGGGGGGAGCCGACGACGCTGGTCACAGGCCAGAGCAACCCGTTCGGCATCGCCGTGGACGCGAAGTACGTCTACTGGACGACGAGGACCGGCGACGGGATCGTCGGGAAGGTGCCCATCGAGGGCGGAGATCCAGTGACGCTCGCCTCCGGACAGGGCTTCCCGCACGACATCGCGACGGACGCGACGATGGTTTACTGGACCAACTCGGATGGCACCGTCATGAAGGTGCCTATCGAGGGTGGAGATCCGGTGACGCTCGCTTCGGGGCAGGTCGGGGCGTACGGCGTCACGGTCGACGCGACCACGGTCTACTGGACGACGCAGCCGGACGGCGGTGGCACGGTGATGAAGGCCCCGCTCGACGGGGGAGACCCCGTGACGGTCGCTTCGGGCCAGGTGAGCCCGGTCCTCATCCTCGTGGACGAGGAGGCCATTTACTGGGACACCTCGCTCGGGGGGACCATCATGAAGCTCGCCAAGGACTGACCGTCCGGTCGCCGATCCCGGACGCGTGGGTGATCGGGAAGCGGCGGTAGATGCGGTCCGTCGAGGACGCCTCACATCTTTACAAACCGATAAATCTGCTTGTCGGAATACAGCTCCAGGATCTCGGTCTCCCGCTCTTCGGAGCCTGTCTTCATCGTGCCCGCGAGGGCCTTGAAGGAGGTCACCGCCTCCCAGTCGATCCGATGGGCGTACGTGGTGGGATATTTCTCCTTCGTCTTCTCATAACCCCTGGTACTGTCCGAGAGATACACTCGGGTTCGGAGGCGCGCTCGCCGAGTTGCTCCTCGGTGAGATCCAGGAATTTCTCGCGGCGGATGCGGACGAAGGTCTTCCAGCCGGCTGCGGGCCTGCTTCTCCAGCCGCCGGACCTCCAGGTCGAGCACGGAGGGCGCGGTCCGGATGGCGGCGAGCCGGGCCTCCAGCGCGGAGAGGCGCTTCTCCCTTTCCGCGCTCATGCGCCTTCGCGTTGAATTCTGGGCAGTCCATGTCCTCGACCGCTGCCATGTCGCGCAGCTGCTCAGTAAGACGGTCGATACCCTACGTCGCAACGATGTCCATGCTCTCAGGAAGGCAGGACAGCAGGCCGTGCTGACGAAGACACGCTGGATTCTTCTCAAGAATCGTACAAAGCCCGCCCCCTCAGCTTTTCGACGTCGCGAACATCCCGCGCGCGCCCGCCCGGGCGAGACCCATGCTCCGGCGCTGTGCACGCCTGTGGGCCTCTGGCTGTCACCCGCGGAGCGAGCATGGCGACACCGCCAGTGGACGCCGGCGTGCCGCGGCTGCGCAGGCGACGTCGAGGCGGAGGCATAGGCCAGTATGCCTATGCCGGGAGCCAGCTGGCTCGGGTATGACAGTCGCCAGCATCGGGTGATGCGAGCACGTGACCCCGGATCGCGGGCTAACTATCTTCACCCATACAGGAAAAAGGTACTGACCAATGGTGATCCGACGAACAAGTTTGCCAAGGCAGATTGTGCTGTCAGGGGCGCTCGGTATCGCCCTCTGGGGCTGCGGCAGCGGCAGCGACGGGGCGACCAGCGCCGGCGGCAATGGCGGCGGTGACGCTACCAGCACGGGTAGTACCTCGGGCAGCGGCGGCAGCACCGCGTCCGGGGGCACGACGACCTCGGCAGGCGGTAACACCACCAGCGTGAGCGGCACCAGTGTGAGCGGCACCGGTGGCAGCGGCACCGGTGGCAGCGGCACCGGGGGAGCGGGCGCCGGGGGCGGCGACACAGGCGGCGGCCCCGGAGCCGTGACCTGCCCGTCGCCGGCGTTGAGAGCTGGCGACACGAACCAGACGGTGACGGTGGGCTCCGGGAGCCGCAGCTACGTGTTGCACGTCCCCCCCGCGTACGACGGCAGCAAGCCGGTGCCGCTCGTCGTGGACTTCCACGGTCTCGGCGGCTCTGGCCCGTCCGAGCGATCGGGCTCTCCCTATCCGGCGCAGACCGACCGGGAAGGGGTGATCATGGCCTTCCCGAGCGGCCTCTCCGGCCCCTCGGGCGGCGCCTGGAACGTGGGGCCCTGCTGCGTGGCCGACACCGACGACGTGGCCTTTGCCAAGGCGCTGGTGGCCCAGATCCAGGAGACCGCCTGCATCGACCCCAAGCGCATCTATGCCGTCGGCTTCTCCATGGGCGGCGGGATGTCCCACTACCTCGCCTGCCACGCCGCCGACGTGTTCGCGGCGGTGGCGCCCGCCGCCTTCGATCTGCTGCAGGAGAACGTCGGCGACTGCGAGCCGTCGCGCCCCATCACCGTGATCTCGTTCCGGGGCACCTCGGATCCCATCGTCCCCTACGCCGGCGGATCTTCCTCGGTGGTGCGCGGCATGCCGGTCACCTTCCTTGGCGCGAAGACGACCTTCGAGAAGTGGGCCGACATCAATGGATGCACCGGATCGCCCTCGGCCGAAGACGGCCAGGGCTGCTCGACCTACTCGAACTGCCAGGACGGCGTCGAGGTCGCCCTTTGCACGAAGCAAGGCGGTAGCCACGAGCCGGGCAACGCCGCGGTCGGCTGGCCCGTGCTGAAGCGGCACACCATGCCGTAGGCCGCGTCCACCGCGCTCAGGGAAGAAGGCGCCCATGCGATTCACTCGCCAGGATGGGAGATATCATCTACGACGCGCTGCACGCTCCGATGGCCATCACGAGACACCGGCAAGGGGATGTTCCTGGGGACGTCGTGTGGCCTCTGCGGTACGGACTGGGCCATCGAGCAGAAGGGCTTCGAATAGCACCCGAGCCCGCAGCGCCATCGGAAGAATCTGTTCCTGGTACAATCATCTCATCGTGGTTGCGGCTGTCCATGGCGAGCGAGCTCGCGCATTGACCGCCGACGCCCTGATCGTTCATACTGGCGAGTGGTACTTTGCGAGCCTGCTTCCTGCGCGGCCTCGTGATTCACTAGCTTTTTATGAAGGTCAGCGGAACCACAATCCTGACGCGGAAGACCCTGGTCAGCCGGCGGTTCGGCTCGGAGGCGTGGCGCTGCTTCTTTCGTGAGGTGGCGCTGGCCAATCCATGGTTCCGGCGGCCGATCACGGCCAGCAGCCTGGTTCCGCTGTCCGATTTCCTCGCGTTCCACGACGAGCTCGTTCGTCGGTTCTACCCGGACGGCAAGGACGCGCTGTTCGAGCTCGGGGCCGAGTCGGCTCGCTGGGCGCACGTCGACGGTCCGCTGAATCGCTTCGTCCAGGATCCGGAGATCACCTCGCTGGTCGCGGCCATTGCGAACCTCTGGCACCGGTACTTCACCGAGACGGACAGCCGTTCCGAGGCGGTCCTGAGCGATTCCGGCGTCGAATTTCGGGTTCGTGACCTCCCCGCCTGGCACCCGTACCTCGAGCAGTTTGTGATCGGGTACACGAAGGAGATCCTGGAGCTCTATTGCGCCAACCCGATCTGGACGCATCGCCTCACGGGGGAACGCGGGACGACGTACGGCTATCTGTTCGCCACCGATCCTGTTCCGGTCGCTCCTCCGAGCAGCGTGCGCCCCGGCGCCGTGCACAGCCGGCTCCTCCGGCCACGCAAGGTGCTCACGGCCCGCGAGCTGGAGGTGCTGCGGCTCGTCGGGGCCGGCAAGACCAACCGCGAGATCGCCTTGGTTCTTCGCATCTCGGAGAAGACCGTGCAGCACCACGTCGCCCACGCCTACGACAAGCTCGGCATCTACAGCCGCGCCGGTGCGACGATGTGGCTGGTCGAGCGAGGGCTCGTGGGTTGACCGGGGGCAAGAGCGCGCCGCTGGCCGGATCCGCGAAGCGCCTCGCGAGTCTAGCCAGGGCGCTGCCCGCGCGCGCCTACCTTCGCTGCACCGCCTTGCCGGTGCGATCCAGGAACACGTCGCGCACGCTCACGATGTCATCGCCTGACAGGAAGCCGCTGCGCCCGAGGAGCCGCCCGCGCTCCCAGTTCGTCAGGCCGAGCTCCGGGCGATCGTAGGCCCACTGTCCGTCGACCCACCGCGTGAAGCCGTTGCTGACGTACGGGGCGTCGACGGCGGCGTAGAGCTCCTCGAAGGCGCCCGGGCGCGTGGAGAGGATCGACGCGACGAAGCGCGGGCTCGACCGGTTGAAGCGGCGCGCGGCCTCCTGCAGGTCGTCCACGAGCAGGAACGAGAGCTCCGGCACGCGCTCCCACTCCCACTCCGTCCCGAGCGCGCCCTCCGGGAAGCCCTCCTCGCCGGTGACGACGCCCTCGGATCCCGCCACGACGTGAACCTTCGCGCCCACCTTGCGCAGCGCGCGCTCCATGACCGGACCGAGCGAATCCCTCGCCGCGCGCTCGAGCAGGAGGACGTTCAGGGTGTTGCAGACCTTGCGATCGAGGCTGTTCACGATCGCGCTCTCGAGCGCCTCGGGATCAGCGCTCTGCTCGACGAACATCCACGCCCCGCCCGTCCCGTGCAGCGACGCGGGGATGCCGTGCTGCTCCGCGATCGCGCCGAGCAGCGCGACGGTGGCGCCCGAGCCGCGCGCGACGGCGAGGCGCACCCTGGGCAAGGTGAAGAGCGCCTGCCCGGCGCCGTGCTCCTTGTGCCGGACCAGGCGCACGGCGCCCTCGGGCAGGCCCGCCGCCAGCAAGGCGGGGCGGAGCGCGTGGGCCTCGATGGCGAGCGCCGTCCCGAGCGCGTCGGCGCCGATGCGCATCACCGCGGCGTTGCCGTTGCGCACCACGCCGGCGCCGTCGGCGAACACGTTCGGCCGCCCCTCGAACACGAACGCGACCACGCCGAGGGGCGCGCGCCGGCGCTCGATCACGTAGCCCTGCCGCTCGCGGCGCTCCACCACCTCGCCGACGCGGCTCCGCGTGCTCGCCCAGTTGCGCAGGCCGGCGATCATGTCGGCGCGCATCTTCGGCGTGGCCACGAGGCGCGTGGTGCTGCGGCCGCGCGCCTCGGCGCTCGCCACGTCCTCCGCGTTGGCCCGCGCCACGTGCGCCCACACGGCGTCGTCGGCCAGGCGCTCCGCGAACCCGAGGAAGAAGGCGTCGACGGCGCTGCTCGGCGCCCCGGCGAGGGCCTCCACCGCGGCGGCCGCCTCGTCGACGGCGGTGCGCGCGGCCTCGTAGGCCTCCTGCGAGATGACCACGAGCTCGCCGGTCCGCACGACCGGCACCACGCGGTCGGTCGGCCTCACGGCCGGCATCGGCACGACGTTCTGACCAACGACGACGGGGGTCCCAGGGGGAATGGCGGCGATCGACGACATGGCGGAACGGCGTGATACGCCCCGCGCCGGGGGACCGCAACCGTGCAGCCACCGCCCCGGGCGTGGCCCGGCGCAGCGCGCCCGGGACGGGCGTGCCGCCGCCCTTCATCCGTCGGCCGGCGCCGGGGCGGCGGTGTCATCTGTCGGCCGGCGCCGGGGCGTCGGCGTCGGGGGCCGGGCTCGCGTGACCCTCGCACCTGCGGCTCATTCTCGCCCAATCATTCTGGAACGATCGGTCCAGAATGAGCCGCGGTTGCGAGCACAGCTGGGCTTGCCCCTCGGCGGGGTCCCTGCGACCAGACCCGGTGTGTGGGGCGTGACCCACATTGTCTCCGGGCAGCTCGGCTATCGCATCGACAGGCTCGGCGGTCGAGAGATGCTGCTCGATCCGGAGCGCCCTTGGATCGTCGCGCCAGAGGGGCTGCATCAGGTCGACCCCGACGGTCCGGTGCGGTTCTTCATGGAGTTTCACTGCACAACCGGATGACCCCGATCGGCCGGACGCCGATCGGTGCGCGGAAGGCCGCCCCGCACCGCGGGAGCGACGCCGAGTCGAACGGGACGAGTATTCGCGGGCTGTGGCACTGAAGAGAGGGCCCCGTCGACGAGCGTCGACGAGATGGATCGATTATTGAGATATCGTCGCTTTTCCAGGAGAGTGAACGAATCTGGGTTCTATGATCGAACCCACGCGCGCAACGTGACTGTATCTTGCAAGACTCTGCAGGGCGAAACGGCCGCGACTAAGAAAAGACTCTTGACTTTCTCCCCGTGGATGTATGAATAGCCCAATCGCTTTGGCGGTCCGGACCGTTCTCGGCCAGGCGCCGCAGTAGGTTGCAGGATCGCTCAAGGGCCGACTCGGGGGAGGCGCCTGTCGGGATTGCTCGCTTCTTGCGGCTGCGCGTACAGGTCGCGCTTACTTTTTCTGATGTGGTCCCCCGTTGCGCGGGGTGCCCACGTGTGAGTATCTATCCGACAATCGTCGTGTATGCCAGGCATGTGGCCGGCACGGGCCCGCGGATGCAACCGTGATCAAGAGCACGGTTGCCGGGAATCTTGAACTCTAACTCACGGATCGGTGGAGCTCGCAGGCGTCTCGATTGTTTGCAATTATGTCTTGAGAAGACGCCCGCGACTCGACCGACCCTATCATGGAGAAACCTTAATGCGTATCGCTCCCTTACTTGGCTACTTCTCCGCTTCGATCGTGTGCGGGCTGCTGGCGTGCAGCGTTGAGCACATCGAGGGCGAGGACATGGACCTCCTGGAGTCCGGATTGAGCAGCCCGGACGGCACGATGTCGGCGGACATCACACTTCAATCTGAGTGGGGCAGTGGCTACTGCGCGAACGTTACCGTGAAGAACACGGGCACCAGCCGGACCACCGCCTGGGGAATGACGGTCGCGCTCAACAGCTCCACGGTGAGCAACTCCTGGGGCGGGCGCGTCACGCCGTCGGGCGGGCAGCTGAGCGCGGTCAACGAGACCTACAACGGCTCGCTGGACGCGGGAGCGTCGACGAGCTGGGGCTTCTGCGCGAACGGCACCGGAAGGCCCTCGCTCGTGTCGGTCAACGGCGGCGGCACCTCGAGCTCGGCGACCTCCAGCAGCAGCAGCTCGACCTCGTCGTCGAGCAGCAGCTCGACCTCGTCGTCAAGCAGCAGCTCAGGGACGGGCGGCAGCGGCGGTGCGGGCGGCAGCGGCGGTGCGGGCGGCAGCGGCGGTTCGGGCGGCTCCGGCGGCTCATCCAGCACGTGCACGGCACCCGACCAGAGGGTCTGCGCCAATCAAACTGGCACCCACTGCGGCATGACCTTCGAGTACTGGAAGGACTCGGGGACCGGATGCCAGACCAACACGGCTGACGGCTTCAGCGTGGAATGGAACAACATCAATAATTTGTTGGGCCGTAAAGGTGTGAGACCCGGAACGAAGAATCAGATCGTAACCTATAGCGCCGACTACCGGCCGAACGGCAATTCGTACCTGGGTGTCTATGGGTGGACAACGGGCCCACTCGTGGAGTACTACATCGTGGATAGCTGGGGCAACTGGCGTCCGCCGGGTGGAGAAGGGCGCATGGGCACCGTTACCAGTGATGGCGGTACCTATGACATCTATCGGACCCAGCGAGTCAACCAGCCTTCCATTGAAGGTAACAAGACCTTCTATCAGTTCTGGAGTGTCCGTACGTCGAAGCGCACGAGCGGAACCATCACCGTTGCCAACCACTTTGACGCATGGCAGCGGCTGGGAATGAACATGGGGAACTTGTATGAGGTTTCGATGGTTGTGGAAGGGTATCAAAGCAGCGGGAGCGCTGATGTGAACGTGTCCATCAGATGAGCGCTGGGCCTTGAGCATCGTCTGTGGGCAGGGGGTCCAACCGCCCTGACTCGCGGTGCTCGATGCCTCGAACGTCTCGGCGGCGGTGTCGCCATCGACGTTGACGTACTCGGCCGAGAGAGCGGCGCGGTTCAAGGGAACCGCCGCTCTCGACGCCCTGTAGTGCGGATTCCACGCCATCGTGATCACCGAGATCACCGCGATCGCGATCGCTCGGATCAGCGCGTCGTGAACACCAGGATCACCATCATGAACATCGGGATCACGCCCGTGATCGCGCGGATCGCCGCTCGTGATCGCGCTGGTGCATCCTGCGCGGCTCACGGGGCCGAGGCGTACCGTCGCGGACGCCCCTCTCGCAGTCGCGCGAGCTGCCACCCACGGGCCGCTCATGGGCAAGGGCAAGCGGTCCGTGGGTGAGGCGGATCAGGGCGAGTCTACGGCCTCGTCGGCGCGGGCGCGCCGCTCTGGATCCACTGCCGGAGGGTCGCGAGCTCGGTGCTCGTCAGGCTTGGCTTGCCGTCCGCGGACTGCGGCATGACGCCCGTGTTGCAGCTGGCGGTGGCGGAAGGCCTGCATCCTGCGTTTGCAGCCGTCCCCGCGGCCTTGAGGTAGAGCCAGCTCTGGTCCGGATTTCCCGGCACCACGAGCTTGAACTGCCCACCGCCCCTGGATGCCTTGTTGACGAGGCCCGCGACGATGTCCGTCGAGCTGATGTCGCCGCCGAGCGACAGACCTGCTTGTGGACCAGTCGATGGCGCAGCGTGGCAACCGCTGCACTTGTTGACCGCGCTCTCGAAGATCGGACGGACAGAGGTGTGGAACACGCCGGACTCCTCGGGCAGGGGATCTCCCGGATCCGGGTTCAGCTCAGGGTTGATGACCCGAGCGATCGCGTCCATCTCGTAGCACTGGGCCGCTACTGCGTCCTTCAGCGCCGGGTCGGTGGGCGACATGCCCTTGGCGACACGGTACTTCTCCCAGACGTTGTCGATCCAGCCGTGCAGCTTCCAGAACATGTAGTTGTCGACGTTCGTGAACTGGTTGCCGAGGCCGTGGTCGGTGTTGTTGCTGCGCACCCACTTGAAATGGAGATCCCCATGCAGGCCGCTGGCCATCTCGTTTGAGCCGGGGATGGCTTGACCGGCGAAGCACTGAAGCCACATACCGAACGCGCCTTCGTCCGGGAAGCGGCTCAGATTTTCCGGCTTGTCGATCTCGTCGGCGATCTTCGCGTTGGCGAGCGTCGTGGCGCTCCAGGGCCTGAAATCCGCTCTCCACTGCTCGGGCAGCTCCTCCGCGGTCGTGGGGAACTTGGTGAAACCCTCGAACTGCTCCGCGTGGTTCGGCCAGAGTTGCTTCAGCGACTGGATCATGTGCCGGTGCATGGCGAGGAACTGGAAGCCATCGCCCGTGGTCTTGCACTCCTGGTCCGACGGAACCGGGACCGACGAGTTGCAGATGTCGACCCTGCTCATCCCGGCCAACGCACCGGGACCACAGCGCCGGATGCTGTGCCACTCGAAGTGGGCGGCTTGCCATTCGTTCTGCTCCATCCAGGCGATGACTTCCGGCTGAACCGTGAGATCGATCTGGCCGTTCTCGCTGAACTCCGCCGGACCGTCTTTCATCATCGCGTCGCTGGGATGGGGATCGAAGCCGTCCAGGCAATGATCCTTCGGGTGTGTGCTGCCCGTTCCGCTCGAGCCGCCGCCGCTGGCGGCCTGTCCGGTCGAGGAGGTCGCGGTGGAGGTGGACGCGTCGCCGCTGCTGGCGCCGGAGGACGTGCCGCCCGCTCCCCCTGCTCCCGTGGTGCCCACGTCTCCGGCTCCTGCGGTGCCCCCGGAGTCGGGATCTCCGCTGCTGCAGGCTGCCAGCAGGATGGCCGTAACGCACGAGAGTAAACCGAACGTGCGCTGCGAGATCTTTCCGAATGACACGGTGGAGAGGCCTGTCCGATCGTTGATTCGCATGGTGCTCCTAGTAACAGCTCGATGCCGGGTGCATGCTCCCGCGCAGCCGTTGGGCGAGACGCCAGCTGGGGCATCAGCCACCAGCTGGTCGCATTGCATAACACGAGGCTTCCGACTTGATAAGCGGGTGTAAAATTCGTTGCGAGAAGATGGTCGCCGTCTCTGGATGAGGCGAGGGGAAGGGAAAGGAAAAGCAAAGCGATTCGAGGATGTCAATGGCGAATCGCCACGCTCACCTCAGGTCACAGAAGGTTCCTTGCGCGCTCCGCCTCCCTCCTGGAAATTGACGCTGTATCAACAAGTCATCCATGCATGGAAGAGGTCGCGTTCACTCGACGGCCGGCGGGCCGCCGGTGCCGTCATCGGCCACAAGCCGACTGACACCGTGATCCGCCGCATGACATTCCGGGAAGCGCCGTTCGTCTGTCCTGGGCGCTGGCGATTCGGATCCCCTCCCTGCCCGTGAACGCCTACGTCTTCTCGTTGCTGGCCGAGACGATGCTCAAGGCTCAGCGCTCATTCAATCGAGACCTTCACATCGGCGCTTCCGTTGCTTTGATATCCTTCCACGAGCATCGAGACCTCATAGAAGGTCCCCAGGGTCAGCCCCTGGCGCTCCCAGGCGTCGAAGTGGTTGGCGACGGTGATGGTTCCGCTCGTGCGCTTCTCCTTGCGGACGCTCCAGAACTGATAGAAGGTCGCGTTGCCTTCAATGGAAGGTTGGTTGACTCGCTGGGTCTTGTAGATGTCATAGGTACCTCCATCGCTGGTGACGGTGCCTACGAGTCCTTCTCCGCCCGGGGGACGCCAGTTGCCCCAGCTATCGATGATGTAATACTCGATGAGCGGGCTCGTCGTCCACCCGTAGACACCGAGGTATGAATTGCCGTTTGGCCGGTAGTCGGCCTCGTAGGTGACGACGTGGTCCTTCCCCCCCGGCCTCACGCCTTTGCGGCCCAGCAAGTTATTGATGTTGCGCCATTCTACGCTGAAGCCATCAGCCTTGTTGACCAGGCATCCTTCCCCTCGGTCCTTCCAGTATTCATAGGTGAGTCCGCAATGGGTGCCAATGTCATCGCTGCAGACCTCCAGGTCGGGTTCCGTGCACGGGCCAGATGTGCTGCCGGTTGCGCTCGAGGTCGCGGGGCCCTCCGAGCCCCCGGTCCCGCCCGAGCCCCCGGTCCCGTCCGAGCCCCCGGTCCCGTCCGAGCCCCCGGTCCCGCTCGTTGCCGGTCCGCCAGTGGCAGTGCTGCTCGTGGTCACGCCGCTCGACGTCACGCCGCTCGACGCGACCGAGCTACCCGTACCGCCGGTGCCGCTACCCGTGGTCACGCTGCTCGTGCTCGTAGGCGTGCCGCCCGTCCCAGCCGAGCCGCCACCCGATCCGGACCCAGCAGATGAATCGTCCGACCCCGAGCAGCCCACGGCAACGAATCCTACGATCAGAGCGAAAGTTTTTGGTGAAAATGGACGCACGTCTCCTCCTTGGCTTGACTACGTCAATTCCCGGAAGCCGACCTGGTGATCACGGCAGGCACCAGCGCTCGGTGACCACAACGACCCGGAGGGGCGATCCAGGTGCCGGTCCAGGGCCAGCCCTCAGGTTCGACCCGGCCAGGCCGCGAACGAGGTCGCGAGACCGCCCCCCGGTACGGTGGGTCCGCGAGCAGCTGCTGAGGCCGGACGCCCGCGGTCAGCCGGGCGGCGTCGACAGCGGCGGAGTTGCCCAGGGTCCACCCTTTCCTCATGGACCCAACGTGGGCCCAGCCGGCGAGGCCCGGGCCCGGGGAGTTCGCGATGGTCGAGCCGTCGCCTCGGTGAGGGCGAGCAGGTTGGCCAGGTCGCCCGGATCCTCGGGATGCCCATCGAAACCGCTCCCTCGCGGCTCCGCCTGAGCGGCAAGCTCCTCGCGCAGGTGCTCAAGCGCTGGTGTCGCTTGCGGGAGACCGCGCCTTTCAGGTCAGTATTCCGATCACCTCGACGCCGAGCGCGGCGGCGACTTCGGTACCTGGTCGAACCGCGAACCGACCCCGCTATCCCGGCAGGTCGCGGCCCTGGATCGGCTGCAGATCGGAGAGATCGCGCCGCCTCTGGAGACGCTCTTTGGAATCGAGATCGTCATGCGCACCGCGGATCGCTCGCGAGCTGAGTACGCCGCTGGGACGCTCCAGTTCCCATTCCATCCGCAAGACCCTGCCTCGAAGCTCGAGGCGGCAAGCGCTGCCGAACGGGCCGCCGCGCTCCTCAGGAGCGAGCCCGCGCTGTTCGAGAAGATGCAGCGAGAACGGCACAGCGAGCAACCTCTTCACGTGATTTCAGGGCGCGATACGCAGGCCGTCGAGGACGCGCTTGCGCGGCTCGAGCCCGGGCAGGTGGCTCCCGAACCCGTGCTGAGCAGCACGCGCTACCTGCTTCTCAGGCGCCTGGACCTGTCCGTGTTGCCGCCCGTGCCACCGCCACGGACCGAGTTGCCGTCGCCGGCTCGGATGGATCTCGCCGACATGGTCCGCAATGCGCAGCCCGCTTTTCTGCGAACAGAGTTCCAGAGCATTGCGCAGCGAGCCAGCGCGCTGCCCGGCCTCGGCAAGGACGCCGCGCGAGAGCTGGTGCGCCTCCACGAGACAGGAGCAATTTTCACGGGCCTCGCTCTGGACGAGCGCGTGAAGGCCTTCCAGCGCCTGGACGCCGAGATCGAGCAGCTGCTCGGCGCTGAAGCACACCAGCGGTACCGTGCGCTCGCCCACGCCCAGATCGAGCGGGCACTCATGACGCAGCGCTGACCCGGCTCGAGACTCGCGGCTTCACTCGCCGGTACGTCAACTCGATCGCTTGCGCCGACGCTCACCCAGGGAGGGGCGGCTGTCTATCCGCACGCCGCTCCCGAGGAGGTCCTGAGCCAGCTGGGCGAGCACCGGTTCGAGCGCACGAAGCAGCGACGGCGCTGACGGCGCTGCGGCTGCGGCGGGAGAGAGCGTTGCACGCGGGCGAGCCCGGCCGGGGACCGGCGGGCCGTGGAGGGGGTGCTCGGAGCAGCGCGGTCGCGTGGCGAGGGCGACGTGCCTGCGGGAGGAGGCGCAGGTCCTCGGCAGGAGGCCGGCGTGGGTGCGCCGGATGTCACGTAGTGTCATTTTGGAGGCCCTCCTGTAAACGGCGGGACACACGTAGTGTCATTTTGGAGGCCCTCCTGTAAACGGCGGGGCACACGTGGTGTCATCTCGGAGGGCCTGCCGGAAGCGACGGGACCCACGTCGTGTCACGCAGCACGGGGACCGCGGCGGTGGCGCTGCAGGCGCGCTCTCGCTTGCCGGCTCGGCTCCCCTCACGACCGGCTCGCGGTCACTCGGGCGCGGTCCTCTCCACGGCGTCCGCTGCCTTCGGCAGCTCGGCTTCGCGCACGGGAGTCGGCTCCTTCCCGGAAAGCGACCGTCCGCTGCCGCTCACGATGAAGGCCGCCCAGTAGTAGGGATGCAACTTCTTGCGTGCCATATCGACCTGCACTTCCCGCATCGCATCGCTGCGCCCCTCGTCGTCCGAGAGCCGGCGGTAGTACGCCGTCATCAGGTCCCGGGTCGCCGCGTCGTCCACCTTCCACAGACTCATGATCTGGCTGTCGGCGCCGGCCAGCACCAGCGCGCGCCGCAGCCCGTAGATGCCTTCGCCCCGGTAGGGCTCGCCCACGCCTGTCTCGCATGCTGACAGCACAACGAGCCTGGTTCCCCAGAGATCCAGCCCCGCGACCTCGAGGGCGGTCAGCACGCCGTCGTCGCTGCCGCTGCGCAGCCGGTTGGCCCCGGCGAGCGCCAGGCCCGAGCGCAGGAGCGGGTTCTCGGACGAGGGCGGCCGCACTAGGGGCTTCGGCACCGGCACGAGCGCCCGGAGCTCGCCGGGGGCGTGGGATAGCTCGCGTGTCCCCCCGAGGAAGAAGCCATGCGTGGCCAGGTGCACGATGGAGGGGCCCGCGAGCGCCTTGACCGCGGTCTCGGTGGCGTCCTTGTCGAGCAGCGGGCGTACGCGCAAGAGCCTCGCTACCTCGCGCGCCTCTGGCTCCGTACCCGGGAGTGGGGTCCATTGCCTTACGCCCATGGCCTCCGAGCGGCGGCCCGGGGTCGCAGCGGCCCGCGCGCTGCCGCCCTCGCCGCCAGCCGGAGCGCCTGTGCCCTCGCCGTAGGCCGGGTTGCCCATGACCAGAGGCGGCGAGCGCGAGCTCTCGTTCCGGGTGGCTTCAAGGCGCAGCAGGTCCCGGCCGCTGGTCAGGTACGTGAAGCGATAGCGCGCGAGCAGGAACTGCCCGCGCTCGTCCACCAGCGCCGCGAAGGGAATCAGGTTGAGCTCTCCGTCGGGCGACAGGTACACCTCGCGCGCTTCGCCCAGGAGCGCCCTCACTGGCCGCATCACCTTCTCGTCGAGCTTTCGCGCCGTCTCGGCGGGGCGCGACGTGTCCACGCTCAGCACGTCGCGCGCTTGAGCGACGAGCGCATCGATGGGCGCGGCCGGGCCCAGCTCCACCCAGCGTGGCTCGCCGGTCCGGTGAAGCACATAGGCAACGTAGTGCGGGTCGCCAAACACGCGGTCGAGCTTCGCGTGCGGATCAAGAGGCCGAAACAGCGCGAGCTCGACGAGCGCGGCGCCCGGATCGAGCGCGGCTTGCACGGTCTCGAGGGTGACGGCGCGGCGCTCCGCGGCCAGCGCCGTGTACCGTCCCGCCAGGTCTCGCTCGAGCACCTCGATGTCCGCGCGCAGCCTGGCGAGCGCGTCGCCGTGGTGGCTCACCCCCTCGCCGGGCGAAGGCCCGCGCAGCGTGCGCGTCGCCAGCTCGCCGCTGAGGCTCGCCAGCTGGGTCAGCTTCGCCTGGTCCTCCGGCCGGCCGCGGGCACGGAGCTGCGCGAGCATGTCGGTCATGGCGTCGAGGACGCGGCCCTTGCGCTGCAGCAGGACGGTGAGCGCGAGCCGGGCGGCGTCGGCGCGGGCGGGCAGCGCGCGGACGTGGAGAGACACGGTCGCGTCGGTCTCGCCTTGCACCGTCCGCGCGAATGCGTGCTTTTGTCGCTCGCTGCTGGTGGCAAGGATAGACTCCAGGACCCGCTCGTGGATCGCAGTAGCGCGCTGCATCAGCGGAAGCGCCTGCGTGGGCGCTGCTCTCGCCCAATACAACGCGGCCAGGTTGTCGAGGCCGGTGGCCACATTGGGATGCTCGGGGCCGAGGGCCTTCTCCAAGATAGCCAGAGAGCGACGGTAGAGCGGCTCGGCCGCCGTGTAGTCGCCTTTCGCCTTGAGCAACGCGGCCAGGTTGTTGAGGGTGTTGGCCACGCCAGCGTGCTCTGGCCCGAGCGCCTTCTCCCGGATGGCGAGAGCGCGACGGTAGAGCGGCTCGGCCGTTGCGTAGTCGCCTTTCGTCGCGAGCAAAAAGGCCAGATTGTTGAGGGTGCTGGCCACTTCGGGATGCTCGGGTCCGAGCGCCTTCTCCCAGATGGCGAGAGCGCGACGGTAGAGCGGCTCGGCCGTTGCGTAGTCGCCTTTCGCCTGGAGCAACCCGGCCAGGTTGCCGCGGCTCTTGGCGACGTCGGGATGCTCGGGGCCGAACGCCTTCTCGAAGATGGCCAGAGCGCGACGGTAGAGCGGCTCGGCTGCTGCATGGTCGCCTTTCGCCTCGAGCAACGCGGCCAGGTTGTCGAGGCCATTGGCGACGTCGGGATTCTCGGGGCCGAACGCCTTCTCGAGGATGGCCAGAGCGCGACGGAAGAGCGGCTCGGCTGCTGCGTAGTCGCCTTTCGCCTGGAGCAACCCGGCCAAATTATTGACGCTGCCGCCCACGCGGGAATGCTCGAGCCCGAACGCCTTCTCGAAGATGGCGAGAGCGCGACGGTAGAGCGGCTCGGCTCCCGTGTAGTCGGCTTTCGTCTGGAGCAACCCGGCCAGATTGTTGAGCCCGGTCGCCACGTAGGGATTCTCGGGACCTAACGCCTTCTCGAAGATGGCGAGAGCGCGACGGTAGAGCGGCTCGGCTCCCGTGTAGTCGGCTTTCGCCTGGAGCAACGAGGCCAGGCTGTTGAGGCTGATGGCGACGTCAGGATGCTCGGGGCCGAGGACCTTCTCCCGGATGGCGAGAGCGCGACGGTAGAGCGGCTCGGCCGCCGTGTAGTCGGCTTTCATCTGGAGCAGGCTGGCCAGGTCGTTGAGGGTGGTGGCGACGTCGGGATGCTCAGGCCCGAGCGCCTTCTCTCGCAGCTCGAGCGCCCTCCGCGCGAGGGGGATGGCCTCGTCGTACCGGCCGGCCTGCTCGAGCTCGACGGCGCGGCCATTCAGCCGCGCTGCCTCTTCGAGCAGCCCTTTCATCGCCACGGGCGCGCGTCCTGTTCCGGCGTCTGCGCCGGCGCCTCGCCCTGTGGAGGCTCGGCCACGACCGGCGCTGCGGATCGTGTCACACGCGCCCACCACCACGCGCGCGCCCACCGCCGCACCGTCGCACCTGCTCCGGTGCTGGGCCGATTTCGCTTCGCTTCTTTGAGGTGATCCATCCTGCGTCCCCCTCTTCCAACCTCATCACCCCGAGCACGGCGTGACGGATCCCGAAATGCCCGACTCCTCAGCGACCGAGGGCCGCGTTCTCGCGCCTTCGAGAGTCGGCCTGATCTCGCGATGCCCCGAGCGTCCTTGCGCACGCCGCATGCTGGTAACCCTGTGTAAGATGGCCTGGACGTCAAGTGGACACTGCGCTCCTCCGGAGGGGCCGCTCGCCGCCGCCGCCCCACAGCTTGACCTGTGGGGCCTTCCCTTCAACGATCCATCATCGGCTATGTGCGCGCTCGAGCGCGCGCCGGCCGTGGAGGAGGGGGAAGGACCATGGATATGACAGGAGCCGCCGACGGCATCTGCTACGATCGGACGCTGCCGCTCGAGCTAGAAGACGAGGCAAAACGGGTCGCCGTGCAGGAAAATCCGGCGAATGACGTGGATCCGAACGTCAACCTCAGCGACCCGAACATCGACCCCTCGGAGCGTATCGCGCTCATCGCGAGCAAGCGGTGGCGCCCCGGCAAGATCCTGAGGATCCGCTTTCTCGACGGATCCTCCACGATGCAGGCGAAGGTCGTCCAGTACGCCAGAGAGTGGACGCAGCATGCCAACATCCGGTTCGAGTTCGACAACTCGAGGTACGCGGAGATCCGGGTCTCGTTCTACGCCGACGCGGGCTCGTGGTCGGCGCTCGGCACCGACGCCCTGGTGCAAAGCGCCTTCCCGCTCAACCAGCCCACGATGAACTTCGGCTGGCTCCGCGACAATACCAGCGAAGAGGAGTCCTCGCGCGTCGTGATCCACGAGTTCGGCCACGCCCTCGGCGCCATCCACGAGCACCAGAACCCGCAGGGCGGCATCGTGTGGGACGAGGAGGCCGTTTACAGGTACTTCTCCGGTCCCCCGAATTTCTGGACCAGGGAGCAGATCCGCTACAATGTCCTCGACAAGTACTCGGAGGACATCCTCCTGGGCACCAAGTTCGATCCCGAGTCGATCATGCTCTACAACTTGCCCGCCTCGCTCACGCGCGGCCGCACGAGGCTGACGGGGCGATCGAACACCAAGCTGTCGCAGATGGACATCGACTTCATCAAGGTCGCCTATCCCAGGTGACCTCGGCGCGGTCGCGTGCGCACCGGACGCGTGCCGCGCGCGATCCGCGGCGCGCATCTTGGCGAGCACATGACGGGCCGGGGAGCCACGGAGGGGCCCGGCCTCACTCCCGCTGTTCCCGGAGGGAATGATGGAGAGCCAACCGGACCACGAACACGACGCCGCGGCGAGCAGCGCTCCGGACACGAGCCCGACCTTCCGGGCGCTGCTCATCGGCATCGACTTCTATTTCCCGAACCGCCTCCCGAACGGCGCCAGCTACGCGACGTTGAGAGGCTGCGTGAACGACATCCGCCGCGTCGAGGAGATGCTGAAAGCCCGGATCTCCGGACCGCTCGATCTCACGAAGCTCGTCGCGCGCGACACCGGGGCCGGCAGGCCCGCCGGGCCGGAGAGCGATTGGCCCACGTACGCCAACATGAAGGCGGCGCTCGACGGGCTGGTCGCCCGGACCCGGCCGGGCGACCAGGTGTACATCCACTACTCCGGCCACGGGGGCCGCGTCCGCACGAAGTTCCCCGACCGGAAGGGGCCCGACGGGTACGACGAGACGCTCGTGCCCACGGACATCGGGGAGGCCTCGACGCGCAACCTGCGCGATGTCCATCTCGCGTATTACGTCGACGCGCTCACGACGAAGAACCAGGCGACCGTGACGGTGGTGCTCGATAGCTGCCATTCTGGCGGCGCGACGCGCGGGATCGACGTCGCGCCGCGGTGCGCGACAGGCGCCCGCGCCGGGGTCGATCCCACGCTCGACACAACGGAGCGCCCGGCGGACGGCGTGGCCTCCGATGACGAGCTCCGCGCAGCGTGGAGGCGGCTCGCGGGGACGGGCGTCGCGGTGCGCGCAGCCGCCGCCACGACCTGGCTCCCCGCGTCCAGCAAGTACGTGCTCCTCGCGGCGTGCCGCGACATCGAGTCGGCGCTGGAAGCCAGCGTCGAGGGCGCTCCGCGGGGCGGCGTGATGACGGCGGCCTTCCTGGACGCGCTGGCACAGCTCAGCACCGACCAGACCTGGAAGACGGTCCACGAGCGCGTGCTCGCCTGGGTGCACAGCCGGTACCCGAGGCAGACCCCCCAGCTCCTCGGCCAGGGCGAGCGGCAGGTCCTCGGCGTCGATCTCCGGCGCGTCGAGCGCACGGTGACGGTCATCGACATAGATGCCCCGAACCGGCGGGTGAAGCTCCGCGCCGGCCACGCGACAGGGACCGCCATGGGCAGTAAATTCGGCATCTACCGCGCCGGAACGATCAACTTCACGGAGGTCGACAAGCGCGTGGGCGCCGCCACCGTCACCGAGGTGATGGCCACGCAGAGCTGGGCGGCCCTCGACGAGGGCACCAACATCGACGCCGTCGAGCTGGGCGCCCCCGCGCGCCTCGAGGACGTGGGATCCGTCACGCTGCAGCGCGCGGTCAACCTCGTCCGCCGGGATGATCCGCCGCCCGGGATCGATCAGGATCGGGCGCTCGCTGCCGTGCGGGCCGCGATCGAGGCGAGAGGGCGCGGCTTTCTCGAGGTCCATGGTAGCGGGACGTCGGATTACCAGGTCGCCATCAACGACGGTGGCCAGTACGAGATCTGGGACCCGAGTGGAACGCCGATGCTCAACGTGGGAGCGGTAGACGTCGGCGCTGAGAAGGCCGCCGAGCAGGTGGTCGATCGGCTGATACACATCCTCCGGTACAACACCATCCGGGAGCTCGACAACGCGTCCTCGGAGCTCAAGGACGCGTTCCGTGTCGAGCTCCGCGCTCCCCCGCCAGAGTGGTCGCCGGGCCATCGGATCGAAGGCGGGACCGTGATCGAGCCGAGCGGCGACGCTTACGTCGTGAAGCCTGACACCCACGTGTTCGTCCACGTGATGAACGGCAGCGCCCGCAAGCTCAACATCGCGGCCATCGACCTCGGAGACGACTGGAGCATCGCCCCCATCGAGCCTCCTGGCCCGTCCTTCGGGAGCTACACCCCCGTGGACGCACGGAAGGATGTCTGGTTCGCGCTCCGGACTTCTCTGAGCGGCGGGCGTGCTTCGGCTCTCGATGTGATCAAGATCTTCGCGACCACCGACGACGCCGACTTCTGGTGGCTCCTGCACCCGCCGATCGATAGGCCGATCACCCGGTCGACGACGACGCGGGGCACGGCTGTGCGCGACGCGCTCTTCCGGCTGCGCGAGGCGCTCGACGCAGACCAGAACCCGGCGCGCTCGGCACACGTCGAGTCCAGGCCGGGCTCCGACTGGACCGTGCGGCAGATCCGCATCCGCACGAGCTAGCCTCGATCTGCGCAAGGACGCGCCCCGCGCCCGTGATGCTGACCGGGCGCTCAGCGCCTCCTGCCGCCTGTCCCGGTGGCCCGCTCCGGCGGCGCCTGCTCGGGCGCCGTCGCCGTCGGCTCCCCAGCGGCTTGCTGACGCGGCGGCTCGTCGCCCGTCCGGACATCGGCCGTCTCGCGGCGCACCGTCGCCCGCGCGGTCTCCTCGCCCTGGACCACCTCCTTGCCGATGCGGAGCTCTTCCTTCACCACGGGCTGCGTCGAGACCTCCACGCGCTCCTCGCGGATGGGGATGCTGAGCGACCCCTCCTCGAACATGGTGCCGGATGCGGCCGGCCGCTCCTCGCTCACGGGGACGCGCTCGACGTGCACGACCTCGCGCGACACGGGTACGGTGACCTGCTTCTCCTCGGTCACTACCTCTTTCGTGACCTGGACCCGGCCGACCTCCTGCACGGTCTTCCCGACCACGATCTCCTCTTCCGCGAGCGGCACGCGGATCTCCTCGCCCTCGGCGATCTCGGCGTCGGTCTCGCGCGCCCGCCCTCGGGCCGCGGCGAGCTGGTCGCGACCGTGCGTGAGGATGACCTCCCCTCCCTGGATGAAGGCCACTTCGTCGTAGCGCACCGCATACTCCTTCGGGAAGAAGAAGCCCTTTTCGATCTCGAATCGGGTCTCGTCGAGCCGCACCACTTCTCCCAGCTTCTCGCCATCCGAGCTCCGGACGACCATCCCACGCTTGATCTCCTGCTGTGTTACCATCATGCACCTCCGACCGGGCTCTTCCGGTCCCTGCATCAGGGCGGCGCAGGGCAGGCGGGACCGGTCGGCCGGGCCCGCGTCGCTCTCCGCCGACCGACCTCCGGCAGCGTCTCATGCACCTTGTTCACGTCGAGGATGCCGATCGCTATCGCGCCCTCCGACGCTCCTTCCGACACACTCCCCCGACACACTCCCGGACACGCTCCCGGACACGCTCCCGGACACGCTCCCGGACACACAGATGCAATTCGTACACCTGCGCTCTCGCTGTCGCGATCGCCCGGAGGGCGCCCTTCAGCGAGCCGCCGCGTCCAGACGACGCCCTGTCGCGAGCTGCCTGTCCGGCCGGCGCGTGTGAGCCGCTCGCGCGGCCCGCCTGCCAGCGGACCACCGCGGCAGGCCGGAGCGGACGTTGCGCGGTCGTGCAACCGCTCGTCTCATCGCCTCATCGACACCTGGTTCACATGCCATCTCGGCACAATGCTTGCTGAAACCGCATTGACGAACACGGCGAGGAACCACGATGAAACGGCCGGGCGGCGGCGGTGCCGGCCAGCCGGGAGTCGATGCCGAGATGGGCCATGGGTCTGCCGTGGAGCAGAAAGGCGAGTGAGGTGGCGATATGAAGCACGTTGACACGGGACGACGCGTCGGCCGCCGGAAAGGGCTCGTGCTCGGGCTTCTCGCGAGCATGGCGCTCGCCAGCTGCGGCGGCCCGAGCGAGCGGACCGTCCAGGGAACGCAGCTCGCGCCCGGCACCGATGCGCACATCACCGCCGACATCAACTCCGACGCCGCAACCACACGGCTGGCGGTGGACGTCGTCCACCTCGCGCCGCCCGAGCGGATCCAGGCAGGCAGCAAGCATTTCGTCGTCTGGCAGCGCCCGAGCTCCGACATCCCCTGGCGGCGGGTCGGAGTGCTCGACTACGATGCCCGCAACCGGGGCGGCAAGCTGGCCGAAACGACCGTGCCGTATGCGAGCTTCGAGCTGCTCATCACCGTCGAGCAGCAGATGAATCCTCGAACCCCATCGTCCGCCGCCGTCATCGGGCCGACGTCTGTCGGGTAACGTCCGTCGGACAGTGGAGAGCGCGGCAGGGAGCTCCTCGCAGGGGCCGGCGCGCGGCCCTCCCGTCGCGCGGCCCTCCCGTCGCGCGGCCGGACCGGTCCGCCCTGAGCCCGCCGGGGGGCTGTCAACCGCGAGTGTCAACCCGCGCTCACCACGGTTGACAGATCGCTCCGGTTTTCATATGCCGGGAGCAGAAATTTCCTGTGTCTCGGATCCGCCAGGCGCCTCGTCTCGCCTGTCCGGCGCGCCGCATGGCGCTGGCTCGTCGTGTGCACTCGTCGTGTGGCCTGGACGAGGAAGACGCCAGAGACCTCCTCGTCGATCTCACCTACAACCTGCCGAGGCAGGCTTACCGGCTGGATCGCAGCCAGCCCGGGAGGCCTGGCCCCGGCGCCCGAGAGCATTCCCCTTGACGACGGATCGACAGAGCATGTTCAACAAGACCTACCAGGCCACGCACCCGGACATGATGAAGGGCGCGGACAACCAGGCGCTCCGCGACCGCTATCTGGTGCAGGGCCTGTTCGTTCCCGGCCAGATCAACCTGAACTACAGCCACAACGAGCGCTTCGTGATCGGCGGCGCGACGCCCGCGAAGGAGACCCTGAAGCTGCCGGTCCAGACCGAGCCCAAGGGCGCGAAGGGCCGCCCCTTCCTGGAGCGCCGCGAGCTCGGGATCGTCAACGTGGGCGGCGCCGGCCGCGTGACCGTCGACGGCCAGGCCCACGACCTGAAGCCCCGCGACGGCCTCTACGTGCCCATGGGCGCGACGGACGTGACGTTCGACAGCGCGGACGCCGCGTCGCCGGCGAGGTTCTACCTGGCCAGCCTGCCGGCCCACACGGCCTTCCCATTGAAGAAGATCTCCATCGATCAGGCCAATCCGCTGGAGCGCGGCTCGCCCGAGCAGTCCAACGAGCGGACGATTTACCAGTACATCATCCCGGGCGTCTGCCAGTCGGCGCAGCTGCTCCTGGGCGTGACGTTCCTGAAGCCGGGCAGCGTCTGGAACACCATGCCGCCGCACCTGCACGATCGCCGCTCGGAGATCTAC
The DNA here is from genome assembly GCA_051717205.1 of Sorangium sp. So ce1128. Taxonomy (GTDB): domain Bacteria; phylum Myxococcota_A; class Polyangia; order Polyangiales; family Polyangiaceae; genus Sorangium. The sequence goes on along the minus strand of CP181432.1, from coordinate 7,940,313 downwards.
CTCTACTTCGACCTGGCGGGCGATAACCGCGTGTTCCACTTCATGGGCCAGCCCGACTCCATGCGTCACCTCGTGGTCGGCGACGGCGAGGCGGTGATCTCGCCGCCATGGTCCATCCACATGGGCGCGGGCACCTCGAACTACGGCTTCATCTGGACCATGGGCGGGGAGAACCTCGACTATACCGACATGAACGTCCTCGATGTCTGCCAGCTGAAGTAGGACTCGGGCGCAGCCCCGATCTGGGAGGCGCCGCCGCGCTACCGGCGGGACGCCGGCGCGCGCATCGATCGCGGCGCCGCGTGGTAATGTGTATGCCAGCTTGCGCTTTGGTGCGCGCGCACGCCTGCGTCGCGCGCGCGCCGGATCTCGAGCGTATGCCCTGTTGGCGCGACGATACTGCGACACCATCGCACCCGCGCTTCCGCAGGGGAGGCGGAATAAAGCAGTAGCGCACGGTCGAGGGCTCGATCCCGCTGAAACCGTCTGGTCGAGGCCGTTTTCTTCGTGCCATCATCGAGCAGATGAACTTGGATACGTCCAGCGCCGCGCCCGAGGCTGGGCATCACCTCTTGCTCGAGCTCGGGCGGGGAGGGACCGCGCAGGTCTACCTCGCCGTGCAGAGCGGCGCGGAGGGCGTGGACAAGCTCGTCGTCCTGAAGTTTCTCAGGCCCGACCTCCTGGACAACCCCGAGATGCGGGAGATGTTCATCAACGAGGCGCGGTTCTCCGTTCGCTTGAACCACGCGAACATCGTCCAGACGAGCGCGATCGTCCAGACGCCCAGGGGGGCCGCCATCGTGCTGGAGTACCTCGAGGGCCAGCCGCTCTCGGCCATCCGGTCGCGGGCGCGCACGAGGCTCCCGCTGGAGATGCACCTCCGGATCATCATCGACGTGCTCCGCGGCCTCCATTACGCCCACGAGCTGACCGGCTTCGATGGCGAGCCGCTCGACGTCGTGCACCGCGACGTCTCGCCGCACAACATCTTCGTGACCTACGACGGCCACGTGAAGCTCATCGATTTCGGCATCGCGAAGCTCATGGGCGGCGGGGTCGAGACGGCGACGGGGGTGATCAAGGGCAAGATCGGGTACATGCCGGCCGAGCAGATCGAGGGGGGCCACATCGATCGGCGCGCGGATCTCTATGCGGTGGGGGTCATGCTCTGGGAGGCCGCGACCGGCGAGCGGATGTGGAAGGGGATGGCCGACGTGGCCATCATGAACCACGTCTTGAACGGGAACATCCGGAGGCCGCGCGACGTCAACGCCGACGTTCCCGAGGAGCTCGAGCGCATCATCCTCAAGGCCCTGTCGTTCGCGCCGGAGGCTCGCTACGCCACGGCGCTCGATCTCGAGGCCGATCTCGAGGCGTTCGTCGGCGGGATGACGCCCGTGACGAGCCGCGACATCGGCAGGTTCGTCTCGCGCGAGTTCGAGGAGGTCCGCGCGGAGACGAGGCGCATCATCGGCCGTGAGATGAAGCGCCGGGCCTCGATGGCGCGCTCGTCCACGCAGGCCGACGCCGTGTTGCCGCCGCCGCCGGTGATGCCTCAGTCGCTCACGCCCGCCGGCTATACCACGACGACGGACTCGGAATCGAGGCGCACCGACGTGCAGGGGCCGGCGCCGCGCCCGTGGCTGAAGATCGCGTTCCGCTCGCTTGTCGTGGTGGCCGTGCTGGCGATCGGATTCGGCGTCGTGCTGGGCGCCATCACCCGTTCCTCGCGCTCCGCGAGCCCGTCCGAGGGCGCCGCTGCTTCGATGGCGGCGCCGCACCCGTCGACGATGCCCGCCGCGCCCGCCGCTGCGCCTGCGCCCGAGAAGGCGGCGCCCGCGCTGGGCGAGGCGACGGTTCCGCCGTCGGGCTCCGTGACCGTCGCGGCGACCGCTGCGCCATCGGCGAAGCAGACCGAGCCGCCTGCGAAGCAGGGAGCGCCGTCGGCGAAGCACGGCGCGCCTTCCGCGAAGCAGGCCGCGCAGGCGTCGGTCCTGCGCGGGGCCGCCGTGCCCACGTCGTCATCGGCCGAGCCCACACCCGCCGCGCCGGCCAGCCCGCCGAGCGCGCGGTGCGACCCGCCATACACCATCGACGCCGAGGGGATCAAGCGTTTCAAGGTCGAGTGCATGTGAGATCGCGAGTCGACACGACCTCGGGCACGGGGGCGCTCTCCGCGCTGGCCCTCGCGGTGATGAGCGGTTGCGGGACAGGCGGAGACACCGGGGCACAGGGCGGCGACGGCAGGCCGGTGACGGCGAGTGTGTCGAGCGGTCCCTGGGAGGGCGCCGGGGGCGCGGGCAGCGGGGGCGCGGGAACTGCTGCGGGCTCCGGAGGAGCGGGGACTGCTGCGGGCTCCGGCGGAGCGGGCTCCGGCGGAATGGGGACTGCCGAGGGCTCCGGGGGCGCGGGCGCTGGCGGGGCGGCCACTGGCGGAGCGGGCTCCGGCGGAGCGGGGACCGCCGCGGGCTCCGGCGGAGCGGGGACCGCCGCGGGCTCCGGCGGAGCGGGGACCGCCGCGGGCTCCGGCGGCGCGGGGCGTGGCGGCGGTCCATCCGTCGAGACGGACCGTCCTCCGGTCGCGCTCGCCCTCAGCGGAGACATCCAGGGAGTGCACGACCCGTCGATCATCCGGGCGGGGGAGCTGTATCACGTCTTCTCCACCGGCCCCGGGATCGCGATCCGGACCTCGGCGGACCTCGTGCACTGGAGCCTCGCCGGCGCCGTGTTCAGCGCCACGCCAGAATGGGCCGCGAGCGCGGTGGGAGATGTCGACGCGCTCTGGGCGCCGGACATCTCTTACTGGGGCGGGCTCTATCACCTGTATTACGCGGCGTCGTACTTCGGGACGAACCGCTCCTGCATCGGCCACGCGACAAGGGCGTCTCTGGAGGCCCCGGAGAGCCGCTGGCTGGATCACGGCGCCGTCGTCTGCAGCGAGGGCACCGATTACAATGCCATCGACCCGAGCGTCGTGATCGACGAGCGGGGCACGCCCTGGCTCGTGTTCGGGAGCTTCTGGTCGGGGCTCAAGCTCATGCAGCTCACCCTCGCAGGCGCTCCCGTCGACGGGACGCTCACGTCCATTGCCTCACGGCCGAGCACGGCGATCGAGGCGCCGTTCATCGTGAGGCGAGGCGAACATTACTACCTGTTTGCCTCATTCGACACCTGCTGCGCCGGCACGAGCAGCACGTACAAGATCATGGTCGGTCGGTCCCAGGCGCTCGCCGGTCCTTACGTCGACAGGCTCGGCAACCGCATGCTCGACGGCGGCGGCTCGCGCGTGCTGACCAGCAGCGCGAGGTGGCGTGGGCCCGGCAGCAACGGCTTGCTCCAAGCTGGTGAGTCCTGGTACAATATCTACCACTCGTACGACGCCGACGCGGACGGCATGTGGGCCCTGCGCATCGCCGAGCTGAGCTGGGACACCGACGGCTGGCCGCAGTCCGGCGGACCGTAAGCCGGCATGCGGGGGTGGCTCATGCATCGGTTCGATGCGGGAGCCCGGCTCTTTCCCCTATACTCTGGTGGCGGCCGCGGTCCTCGATCCACGACAGCCGCATCGCACGCGCTCGGGAGACACGTCAATCTTGGTGAGAGGTGACATGAACATGGCAGGTCATGGAAGAATGCTGGCCGGCCCTGCGGCTCTTCGTCCGGCGGCACGCGCGCTCCTGGCGATCGCTCCCCTGGTCCTCGGGGCATGCTCGCTCGAAAGCCTCTCCTATCTCCAGGAGGAGAAGACGGGCGCTGGAGGCGGCTCTGCGACGCAGAGCGCCAGCAGCTCGGGAGGCGGCGGCACCGGGGGCGCCGGGAGCGATGGCGGCGGCGGTGGCACCGGAGGTGTCGGGGGCGCCGCGGGTGAAGGCGGCGCCGGGGGCGATGGGGGCGGCGGCGGTGCCGGGGGCGGCGGCGGCGCCGGGGGTGACGGCGGTGGCGTGGGCGCGGGAGGCGCCGGAGGCGACGGGGGCGGTCCTCTCGTCGAGCTCGAAAGGGGCCTCTTCCTGCACTACACGTTCGACGAGACCGAGGGAGGCATCGCGGCGGACGCCACCGGCGACATGTCTCATCAGGGAATGGTGATGGATGGAACGTGGGGGCCGGGTCACATAGGAAATGCGCTGTCCCTCTCGGGTGACGAGCAGTACGTGGATCTTCCGCCTGGCATCTTGCAAACGCTCAACGAGATGACTGTGTCGCTGTGGGTCTTGCTCGACCGGCAGCTGGTCTGGCAGCGGATCTTCGATTTCGGCTCCGGGGAAGTGGCGTGGGTCTACCTGTGCCCGAAGGCGGCGAATCCGGTGGGCCTCCGCTTCTCGGTGAACTCCCCTGCGGGCGTCGAGGAGTATACCCACGACTGGGCCTTGCCGATCCAGGTGTGGACCCACGTCGCGGTGACGGTGGCCTTCAACCCGAGTCGCTCTTCGATCTACGTCGGCGGCGTCGAGGTGGCGAGCAGCGACACGATACGCACCCGGCCCTCGGAGCTGGGGAACACCACCCAGAACTTCATCGGTCGCTCCCAGTTCCCGACGGATCCCTACCTCAAGGGGAGCGTGGACGACTTCAGGATCTACGACCGCGCGCTCTCGGCGGCCGAGGTGGCGGCCCTCGCGGCGATGTGACCGGGCGAGCGGGCCTTGATCGATCCGCCCGGCAGACCGCCGGAATCTTGCTCGACAGGCCGTCAGGTGCGAGTCTGCTGGACACGAGAGGAGCTCGGCGTGTTGGCTGAAGGGACAGATATGCTGCGAAGGGGGAGGCCTTCCGGGACGGGGCGCGGCGCGGGCGCGGTGCTCGCGCTGGTGGCGACCTCCGTCTTGTCGAGCGCGGCCCTGGCGGACGAGCCCGCAGCGCCGGAGCAGGGAGCGGAATCGGTGGTAGCGCAGTGTGTCGCGGCGCACGCCGAGGTGCAGAAGCTCCGGAAGAATCACCAGCTGATCGAGGCAGGCCGCGCGCTGAAGGGCTGCGCGCGGTCGGAATGCCCGGCTCCGGTCCTCCGCGATTGCGGCGCGTGGGTCGAGGAGCTCGAGCAGGTGACGCCGTCGGTCGTCTTCAACGTGACGAGCGGCGGCGAGCAGGTCGTCGGCTCGAGGATCCTTGTCGACGGCCAGCTGGTCGAGCTTTCATCGAGCGGTGCGCCGCTCAGGCTCGACCCAGGCAAGCACACCTACCGTGTCGAGCATGACGGCTACAGGCCAGTCTCCAGAAAGCTCATCCTGTTCGAGGGGCAGCGCTTCTTGCAGCTGAGCGTCGCGCTCGAGCCCCTCGCGGACGCCGGGGAGCCGAAGCCTCAGGCCCGCGCCACGGAGACCTACCGTCCGGTGCCGGCGCTGACCTACGTGCTGGCGGGCGTGGGGGTCGCGGGCGCGGCGAGCTTCGCGGTGTGGGGGATGGTGGGCCGGTCCGAGCAGGACGACCTCGAACAAACCTGCAGGCCGAGGTGCAGGGACAGCGATCTGGCCGGCGTGCGCACGAAGTACCTGATAGCCGACATTTCTCTCGGTGTAGGCGCAGCAGCGTTCGTGGGCGCGGGGCTCACGTATGTGCTCCGCCCCACGAAGGAGAGGCCGGTCGTCGTGTCCGTGGAACCGAGCCGGACCGGCGTGTATGGTACCGTCTTGTTCCGTGGCATGTGAGGTGGGTTCATCTCCTTACCGCGCTCTGGAATCCTTGTGATGGTCGCCCTCGCCGGCGCGACCTGCTCAGCTCCACAACCAGATCGAGCACCGTCGGACCGTTCCCCGATGCTCGACGAATCGGCGTTCATTGGAGGATGCTATGAGAGAGGCATCGATCTTGTCGGGTAGTCTCGGGGCTGCGCTGCTCGCGGCCCTCGTGCTCGGAACCGTCGGCAGCGGGTGCGGCTCGGACAGCGATGAGACCCCGGGGAGCGGCGGCAGCGCGGCGACGTCGGGTGGAGGTTCATCCACGAGCGGCAGCGGCAGCGCGACCGGTAGCGGCAGCGGCGGCGCGACCGGCAGCGGCGGTGCGGGCGGCAGCGGCGGCGCGGGCGGCAGCGGCGGTGCGGGCGGCAGCGGCGGCGCGGGCGGCAGCGGCGGCGCGGGCGGCAGCGGCGGCGCGGGCGGCAGCGGCGGCGCGGGCGGCAGCGGCGGTAGCGGCGGCGCGACCGGCAGCGGCGGCGCGACCGGCAGCGGCGGCGCGACCGGCAGCGGCGGCGCGACCGGCAGCGGCGGCGCGGGCGGCAGCGGCGGTGCAGGCGGCAGCGGCGGCGCAACCGGCAGCGGTGGTGCAGGCGGGAGCGGCGGCGCGGGTGGCACTGGCGGCGCGGGTGGCACTGGCGGCGCGGGTGGCACTGGCGGCGCGGGTGGCACTGGCGGCAGCGGCGGCGCGGGTGGCACCGGCGGTGCCGGGCCGGATTCGACGCTCGTCGTGCACTACACGTTCGACGAGGAGTCCGGCCTCGTGGCCCACGACGCGTCGGGGAACGCGTATGACGCCACGCTCGTCGGCAGCGCCGGATGGACGACGATGGGGCGAACGGGCGGCGCGCTCAGCCTACAGGGCGCTGACCCGTACGTCGATCTCCCCGACGGGCTCACCGACTCCCTCGACGATCTCACCATCGCGACCTGGGTCAGGCTGAGCAGCATCGACATCTGGTCTCGCATCTTCGATTTTGGTGGCAACGGATTCATGTATCTCACGCCGTCCGACGCCACCGGGGCCTTGCGTTTCTCGGTGTACGAGAACATGCACGAGGCGATCGTGACGGTCCCGAACCCGCTGCCCGTCGACGTCTGGAAGCATGTGGCCGTCACGATCGCGAGCGGCACGTACCGGATATGGGTCGATGGCGTATCCGTCGCATCGACCACTCCGGCTCCTCCACACGACGTGAAGCCGTCCCAGCTCGCGCCTACGGCGAGCAACTACATCGGCAAGTCGCAGTTCCCGGATGCGTTGCTCAAGGGCTATATCGACGACTTCCGTATCTACGACCGCGCCCTCTCGGCCGACGAGATCGCAGCTCTGGCCGCGCCGTGATCGCGGCCCTGGCCCGCCGTAGGAGAGAGGACCCGCGAGGGCCGGCGGGATCCGCCAGTGGGGCGTCCTGCCTGGCCCACCTCGGCACAGCGCTCGCCCGCCGAACGACTGCGGGTGTGCTGCGGGGGCGCCGCGCCGAGTGCAGCGAGGCTCGGCGCACCGTCAGTACCAGCCGCTTGTAGGGCGCCGCTCGCCTGAGCATCATCGAGGCACCCGCCGGAACCGGACGCGTTCCGCCACAGGAAGAACGTGCGCGAGAGCTCGATCGTCACAGGCGCCGATCCGACGGAAGTTGTCGCGTCCCTCCCGAAGCGTCATGTGGTTCGGCCCGGAATGCTGATCGAGATCGCCGAGGTCCATGCCGTCGTCCTCCCAGAAGCAGACCTCGCAGATCTCGTACTCGCCCCCGCAGGCCAAGGAGAAGTAGTCGCAGCAGGGACACTGAGCAAGAGCTGTCGAAGGCTCGCGACCACGGGCACAGCCCGTCCGCTTCATCGCCGTGTGGGGCGGCGGCGCCGCGCCTTCGGGGAGTTCTGCGCAGGCTGTCCGTGCGCACGAGCCGGCGGTTTAGCGTCGGCGCCTAGTGCCGCCAGTACTCGCTCGTTTCTTGCCCCATCGCGTGGCGTTCGATCTGCAGCGTCGGTGGCGGTAGGGTCGGCGCCGCGTTGGAGCAGAAGACGAATGATATCAAGTTGTTCGTCCATCGACCCGACGGTGCCCCCTGCGCCCGTCGACTGAGCAGCCAGATGGAGAGGTGAGGAGCCGCGCTTTCCGAGCCGGCAGTTCGGCTGAGCTCCGAGAGCCAGCAACTGGCCAACGGCTCCTGGGCTTCGCGCACGCACGGCCCGATGGAGTGCTGTCGCGCCTCCCCGGTCCGCTCGCTCGAGATCTGCTCCGTACTCGACCAGAAGACGGATTAACCCAGTTTGCGACTCCCGGCTCCAGGGAACAGCCGATCTCGGACGAGGATCGCACGCGTAGTGTAGCGGGGTGGCGCCTCGGCGATTCTCGGCGTTTGGGTCTGCTCCCGCGCGAAGCAGGAGCCGGGCTTCGTCGAGGCGCAACGCCGCAGCCGCGAGATGAAGGCTTGTATCGCCCACGTACAGCCAGTGCGGAATCTCTTCGACCAGATGGTCTTGTGACATTCGAGCGCGACAACTATCGGGAGCGGTTCGAAGCAGCCGCGCTACCTCTTTCGCATTCTGAAGAACAGCCTCGAAAATTGCTTCCACTGGTTTCGTTCCCCCCCAAGCGGGTCTCGATGTCTCGTCCGCCCAACGCCTCCAGAGCCTGCCTCATGGGCTCACGCAACCCGTTCCAGATGAGCTGAAAGTAGACCATCGCGTGCTCTCGGTCGAGCCGGCCGAGGGCAACGAGCGCCGCCTGGACCACGGTGAGCCCGTTCGGCCCGTTGCCGTGCGCCACCGCCGAGAGCACGGCGAGCTCCGTCTCGTCCTCCGCGTCGGCTGGGTCGGTGATCTCGGGCACGACGGCCGGACCGAGCACCAGCGGCTCGACGTTGCCGAGGCCCAGGCCGAGGTCGATGTTCTCCGCCGCCCAGGCCGCCACGCCGGCGTCCGGCGCGACCATGAGGACGATCGTGCCGCAGCGCTTCTTGGCGCGCACGACCGTGACGTACGTCGGCCACGAAAACTTCTTGTCCGGGTCCACGTCACGCTGGACCTCGATGACGATCGCCAGCACGAGCGCGCCGTTCGCGTCTCGAAGCTCGAGCACCAGGTCCGCGCGGAACTCCACCGGGATGAGCTGGTCGAGCGACGACTCGACCACCGCGACCGAGGCGTGCGGCGGCACCGCGATGTGAAAGAGCGTCGCGAGCAAGCGGGGCGCAAGCTCCGGGTGCTCACGGAACGATTCCGCGGGGGCGAACCGTCGCGATCTGGTGCTTTGCCCGGGATTTCAGGGAGGCGTGACGACCGATTGCCCCCCTTCAGAAGCCATGGACCCAACGGGGGCCCAACCGCAGAGCCCCGGACCTGTTGACCTCGCGCCGGCTGGCCCGTCGCCACGGGGCGCCGTGATCGCCTCGCTTGCCGAGACGCTCACCCGCGCCGTCGCGCTTGGGGACGAGGAGGCGGCCCGGGTCGTTCATGAGGCGATCGGTCGGCTGCTCGGCCTGGCGCCAGCACCGGAGGCGCGAGCACGGATTGACCAGGCGCCCAGGTAAGACAGATGCGGGGATCCGCGGAGGACGGGCCACGTCGGCATGATCCGCTTAGCCATGGATCTGCCACGGCTCGGGCACCGCCGACCCCCTGGCAGTGCAGCGGGCTGACGATGCGCCGCGCTGGGTCACCGACATGGCGAGGTCCGAGAAGCCCTGCGACTGGGCAAAGGTCGCCCCAACATCACCGCCGCAGAGAGGCATAACGTGCGCTTGATGGGTACACTAGGCTCCGGTGCTCCCGGAGGCCGCTAACCCACAGATTGTGCCCGCCGCGACACGTGGCCGTTGCAGATGCCCGGCCCGGGGCGGCCTCTCGTCGCGAATGAGGTGGCAGTGTGAAGCGCGGCGTCTACCCGACCCGCAGGCCAGCGAGTCCTTCTACAAGGACCCGGCGAGGTGGTTGACCTTCGCGGTCGACTGTCCACCACGCCGACGGAACAACGGGTCGTACGGCACCTACCTATCCGAGCTCGAGGCTCAACCGGGTGGGCCGGTGGGGCGGTCACATACGATAGCGGGCTCATGGCCCATACGCGTAACCGACCGACCCCGGGGTGAACGGCTTGGGCATTTCCTGAACGTGATCCCCACCGAGCTCTACCGCCTCTATGCGCTGGGTACGATCGACGCGCCCATCGTCGCGATCTCCGCGCCCCTGCTCGGCGGCGCTGTCGCGTCGCTGATCACGTTCGCCCAGGCGGCGAAGAACGCCTCGCGGCAGGCGTCGCCGAGGCTGCCTCCGGACGGGCGAGGCACGGCTGTGTAGCGCCGTGCAGGCGCGCGGGAAGTGTTCGGTCTTTAGCGCACGAGCGCGCGCACGAGCTCCGTAAAGTCGGACATTCCATAAGCATGCAGCTTGGCGGGATCCTCCGTCTCCTCCGCGGGGCCGCGTGTCATGCGTACGGCCACGAGCTGAGCCTCCGGCAGCACGATTAGGTACTGCCCGAGAAAGCCATTGGCATGAAAGCCGATCACCGGACCGTGCGAGGCCTTCCACAGAGGAAGCTTGCGCTCCTTGACGAGGCCGAACACCCGGCGCATCTCCGCCACGCCGCCTAGCACCTCCATGAGTTTTTGCGCGAGCGCGTCCTCGCTTTCGAAAAGCTGCCCTTTGAGCGGCGCGAGTTTACCGAGGTCCGCCTCGGGCACGCCCCCTCGTCGCCACGCGTCGAGGAGCTCTCCGTCGATGGATACCTTCGACCACGCGGACATACGCCACCAGAGCAGCCCCGCGTTCGAAGCGTGAGGCTGGCTTTGGGCAGTCGATCGTTCGACCCATGCCTTACTGAGGATTCGTTTCCCTTGAAAGCTACCTTGCTCGAGCACGAGCTCGCCTAGCTTCGCCAGATCGAGCGGATGAATTTGCAAGCCCGCCATCACGTGCGGGTTACCGGCCTTGTCCAGCGACCAAGAGAAATCCGTGATGCCGAGGGGGGTGAAGATCTCGCGGCCCATGAACTGATCGAGGCGCTGCCCCGACGCGGACTGCACGACGGCGGCCAAGAGGTTGACTGCCTTGTTGTTGTAGAAGAACGCCTCTCCCGGCTTCGTCGTGAGCGGCGCGTCGACCGCAAGTTTGACGAAATCGGCGCTCGCGTAGACCTCGCGCGCATTCGCGTCCGCCTTTAGCCCTGAGGTGTGATTGAGCACGTGGAGGAGCGTGACGGCGCGCCTGTCGTCATTCTTCCACGGCGGGAAAAATTCGTGGAGGGGCATGTCCACGGACCTCACCCGCCCCGAATCGACGAGGCGCCCGATGGCGAGGTTCACGATGGATTTGGTGACCGACATGGCCTCGATGGGCCCGCGTTCCTTGCCGAAATACCACTCGCCGACGAGCTTGCCGTTCTTGACGAGGACGAGGCCGTCCGAGTGGGATGCCTCGGCGCGCTGGACGAGCTTTTCGAGCGCCGCGGGATTGATGCCGAGGGAGCCAGGGTCCCCTTTGGGAAAGGTTTGCTGGACGGGGGCTCCTCGTTTGGCCTCGGGGGCAGAAGGGGCGGGCATGGGCGCCGCGGGGCGGTCCTGACGCGACGGAGCCACGGCGTTGCCGCCCGCGCAACCGCTCAGAGACACGCAGATGACGGCGCGGAGTGCCCAACGACCAAGCAACCTGGAATTCATGGCTGCCGCTCTATCACGCCCCTCGGCCGCGTCAAGCACCGCGCCGGCGCCCCTTCCCGGCCGATATGCTGGGGGATCGAGCTCGACATCGACTCAAGCTCCATTCCGCGCTTCCTGGTTACGACGCTGGTGGACCTGGAGGCCCGCCTGCTCTTACGACGTGGGCTACCGTGACCGCAATCAGCGGGTCCGGATCGATTCGGTTAATTGAGGCACGCCGGTGGTCGCGGATAGGAAACCATAGAACTCTCGCCCACGTCAAACCCCGCGGGAACGGCGCCGGGCGAGCCGTCGTTCGCGTTCGCCGCATCAGACACCCGCTCGCCCCGTCGCAGGGCCCGCGCGCCATGCATTGGGTGCAGCTCTGGCTCGACGACCGCGACGCGCGTTCGCCATGACGGGCTCGGGCCGGGTACCCACCTACGCCGCGTCGAACCCGAACGCCATCGGCTGCCACGCTGGATCGCGCGCGGGTGCTGCTGTTCGGGGCTGCGAGGGGATGTTCAGATGATCGAGGATGCGGCGCACCACCGCTGAGTCGGTGTTCGTGGAAAGCACGCGCATCCTCCGTGCGCATCTCGGGCATCGGAGCGCATCGAACCCGAACGAGCGCTTCATGAGCACGGCCCACTCGACGTAGCGCGACGTAGCGAACAACTCCCCTTCGAGCAGTCGCCTCCAGTGCAAGACCGAGATCAGGGTCGGCTCAACTCGCACCGTGGGGCCGGCATGCACGAGCGACCTCGCTGAGAGCGCCGGGGGAGCGCACGGCGACGCGGGCGACGCGGGCGACGCGGGCGCGGGCGCGGGCGACGCGGGCAGACGTGGTGACGGTCCGGGACGAGGGCACACCGCAGGGCGGTCCCTTGTCCCCCTTGCTCGCGAACGTGCTCCTCGACGGCGTCGACAAGGAGCTGGAGAAACGCGGACACGCATTCGTGCGCTACGCCGACGATTGCAACGTGTACGTGCGGTCGCGGCGTGCGGGCGAGCGGGTCATGCAGGCGCTGAGGCGTCTGTACGCGAAACTCCACCTGAGGGTCAACGAGTCGAAGAGTGCGGTTGCACCCGTGCAGAACCGAAAATTCCTCGGATACACCTTCTGGTTGTCGCCGAAGAACGAGGTTCGCTGCACGATCGCGCGCAAGGCCTTGGACGTGATGAAGGGCCGCGTGCGGCACATGACGAGCCGCATGCGTGGTCGAAGCCTGGCCCAGATCTGCCAGGACCTGCGGGCGTACTTGCCGGGCTGGAAGGCCTACTTCCGGCTCGTCGAGTTCCCAACGGTCTTTCGGGAACTGGACGCATGGATCCGCCACCGCCTCCGTGCACTGCAACTCAAGCAGTGGATGCGAGGCGTGAACATCTCGCGCGCGCCCCCGCGCGTGACGTGCGGCGTTACGCTGGGTTCGCCAGCGCGAGGGTGGCCCAGGCGGAGGTGACGGCCCCCTTGTCTCGGCAGTGAAAGAACATCTTCTCGGCGGGCCCCGTCTCGAACCAGTAATAGAGCATGGGCTCGCCCTCCCAGCCGTCGGGCTTTTTGCGCGCGCGAAGCCACGATTTTGCCTTCCGGAGGGCGGCCGTGCCCGCTTCGCCCAGGGCTTCGAGCGCGAGCACCGCCGCCGAGGTCTCGAGCACCGTCTCGCCCCAGCTGCCGTCGTGGCCCTGGGTCGCGAGAATGAAGGCGGTCGCCCGCCATAGCTGGGGGCGGTACCTCTCGCCGTGAATGCCCAAGAGCTTGGCGGCGTGCAGCGTCGTCACGAACTTCGAAGAGAACCAGATGCTGCTCCAGTAGCCTTCCGGCTCTTGCAGCCCCGCGACGTACTGCGTGCAGGCGCCGACTTCTTGCGGGTAGCGCTCTGGCGCGACGCGGTGCAAGAGGTGGCCGGCGTGGGCCGACACGTACACGGAGGGCCCGAGCCAGTAGTCGGCGAGCCCCTGCGCGCACCCTTTGATCTCGGCCCGGCGCTCCGACAGGCTGTGAAACGCGCCTTGCGGCCGAGAGTAAAAGAGCTCGACCAGGCGGTCTAGCTTCGGCTGAAGTACGTCGCGGCCCACGCCCGCCGCGACCAGGCCCTCCAAGACGAGCAGGCTGTCGTCGGCCGTCACGCCGAAGCCAACCTGATACTCCCACAGCGATTCGCGCGCGCTTTGCAGCAGATATTCGGTGAGCGGCCGGCTCGGGTTCGCCTGCAGCAGTAGCCCGTAGTAAGAAATGTTGCACTCGCTCTTGGTCTGAACGAACGCGGGCCGCTCGCCCGCCAGTCGGTAGATGGTCGTCTCGATCAAGGTCTGCGAGCGAAACGCCTCGACCTCGGCCGGCACGTCGAGGTACGCCCGCACGCTCTCGGCCGCCCTCTTGCCAGACTGCAAGGCCTGGGTCGTGCCGAAGGGCAGAACGTTATCTGGCTCGACGAAGACGTAGTCGCCGGCCAAGAAGATGCGCTCGCAGGCGCGGGCCTCCCAGTCGGTCCATTTGGCGTAACTCGCGGGCGAGATGCGAGGGCCTACCATGGGCCAGCGGTGCACGTCCGCGAAGCGGAGCGTCTTCTCGGAGAGCGCGCCGACCTTCAGCGCGCGGGCGTGCTCGAGCGTCCGGCGGACGATCTCTTCGTGCGGCAGGCCGCTCAGCGCCTCGGACGCTTCGCCCACGTAGTACACGAAGAGGGTGTCGGGCTTGCCGTCTCGCCCCCGGTGCTTGATGACGGTGTTGAACGGCAGGTCGGGGGTGACGATGTAGCTGAAGTCGGCGAGGTCGGCGCCCTCGAGGCCGAGCACCACCACGGTGCCTTCGCCGTACCGGAGCGAATCGAGGAAGACCCGGCACCGATCGTTGGTGAGGGTGGTGACGAGCCGCCTCGCCACCGGCGCCGGCGCCGTGCACACCACGGCGCGGGCGGCGAGGGTGTGGGTCTCTTCGCCGCGCCGGAAGACCACCTCGACCGAGCCGCCCTTCTCGGTCAGCGAGAGCACCTCGACGCCGGTCTCGAGCCGGCCCTCGAGCGGCCGCGCCAGCCCCTCGACGAGCGAGCCGTTCGCCGTCTCGTAGTGCCGCGTGGGAAACTTGATGAAGGCGTCGTGCTGCCGCTGCGGCAGGTACTCTCTCATGTCGCCCGGGTGAATGAGGCGAAAGAAGCTGTTGAGGTGCCGGTACGCGCCCGGCAAGAGGGTGCTCGCGTCCTTCTCGGGGTCGGTTTCGAACGCGTCGAGCGTGTCGAGCTCGTGCGGCGCCAGGTCGAGCTGGCGCAGGCACTCTCTCACCGAGGTGCCGTAGTGAACTTTGCCCTGGGCGAAGAGCCCGATGCGCTCGCTCTCGGGGTGCAGCGCGGGCGTCCGCAGGGCGATCGGCGCCGCCGCGGGGTCGTAGGCGAACACCGCGCCCAGGTCGTAGAAGCTCTCGCCCGCCGACTTCGTGTAGACGCGGCCCCCCGGGCGCGGCTCTTTCTCGAGGACGATGATGTTCCGGTCGCGCAGCGCGTGCGCGGCCGCCAGGCCCGCCAGGCCGGCCCCGATGATGGCCACGTCATAGGGGCCCGTGTTCTCGTGTTCGAAGAGTGTCACGTCATTCTCCCGCAAGGTTGGCGCCTACGAGGCGGCGTCGAGCACCACGAGGCTGACGACGGTCAGGAGCCGGCTCCCGAAGAAGGTCACGTCGGGTACCGCCAAGCGCAGCACGCGGTCTCGGTGTTGATCGAGCGGCGCCGCGAGCAGCGCGACGACGCTACCCCGCCAGAGAACGGCGGGCGCGAAGCAGACGAGCAAGAGCCTGCGCTGCTCGGGGCCGGCGAGGGCGCCGGCGAGCGAGAGCCCCGCCGCGGCGGCGAGCCAGAGCAAGGCCGCGGCGAGGCTGCTGCCCCTGCGCCCGAGCAGCGCGGCGAGCGTCTTGAGGCCCGCCCTCCGCTCTTCGGCGGCGTCGACGGCGCTCTCGGAGAGGAACACCGCGTACTCGGACAGCGAGACGAAGAAGAAGGCCGGGCCCCACGCGGCCAGCGCGCGCGCGTCGCCCGAGGTGTGCAGGCCGAGGCCCGCGCCCCAGAGGGCGAAGTAGCTGACCAGGCAGGTCAGAAGGTGCCCCCACCAGTACGCCTTCAAGCGCCTGGCGGCCGCGGCGCCGGGCGACAGGTAATTGTAGGAGTAAAGCACCGTCAGCGCGAGAAACGCGCCGAGCCCGAGGCCGGCCAAGGCGCGCCCCCGGGCCAGCAGCCAGCCGATGCCGGCCGCGCTCGCCAAGAGCTCGGCCGCCAGGGCGCGGACGGTGAAGGCGCGGCTCACCGACAGCCAGCGGTAGAACTCGGGCTTGGCGCTCGCGTCGAGCTCGGCGTCGGTGAGGACGTTGACGTGGGTCATGAACGCGGAGCTCGCGAGCAACGTGAGCAGCGCGACGGCGGCGGCGCCGGCGTCGACGGGCGCGGGCGAGACCAGCATGCCGCCGAAGAGGAGAAGGGTGAGCGGCAGGTTTTTCTTCCAACGCGCCGCGCGCCACAGCCCGAGAAAGGCAGGGGGCGGGCGCGCGGCGCTCGTGGGGCGCGAAACGGTAACGGAAGGCGGCGAATGGAGCGAGGACGTCGGCATGGTGGTCCTGCCAGCCGCGCGGCGGCGGGCTGGGTTTTGCGCAATGGTCGTTCGGAACGCCGATGAAGTCGAGGTCGTCGCGCCCGAACGGTCGAAGACGGTTTTGCTCGTAAGGTCGTTAGGATCCGGTCCAAAATAACTTTTCAGTTTCATACTCAATTTGATGCGAGTAATCGCGATTTTGTCGCGCGTGGCCGATATTGTGAAGTACGATGTTGATGCTGCACTTTACGAAACTGAAAAGTTATTTTGGACCGGATCCTCAGTTCATGCGCGAGGCAATCGAGTCGCGTGCCGGGGTCGCGCCCCCGCGACGCCGGTCGAGAGGGCAATGCCCGTGCGCGCGCGGCCGGGGCGCATCGGCGGCTACCCCGTCAGAACGAGGCGCGGCGAGGGCACCCGACCCGCCCGGTCGCGGAGGCGAGCGGCGTCACGCCCGCGCGAGCGCAGAGCACTCGCGCGCGCAGTCGCTCGCGCAGGTGCGCGGCCCATCGCACTTCGCCGGCCCCGCCGGCCGAGGCCTCAGGCGAACGAGAGGCGGTTCAGCGCGTCGAAGTACCGCCACATGGCGCGCATCATCTCTTCGGCCGCGCCCCAGAATTGGCGCAGCCGCTCGGGGTCTTGGGGCAGGTGGCGGGGCACCTCGTAGATGCCCTGGACGTGCTCGAGCTCGACGACGTCGTGGCACTGCGACCAGCGCATGGCCCCCTCCGACAGCCCGAGCCGCCCCATCACCTGGCTGATATGAACGATGATGTCCGAAGCGATGATCTCGGTGCCGACGTAGGCGCCGAGGCTCTGGTCGACGTCGTCCGAGCCGAGGCACTGCTTCAGCTCTTGAATCAGCCGCTTCTGCGGCTCGCGCATGAACTCCATCGCCGCGCCGTCGGCCCAAGCCTCGAGCCCCTTGACCATGTCGCGGTACAGGTTGGGGTGGCCGTCGTCGGTGAACTTGCCCCGGCCGAGCTCGTCGTGCACCTGGCTCACGAGAATGCTGACCACGGGCTTGTTGGTGTCCCACAGCCGGTGCGCCAGCAGAGTGAGGTAGCGGCCCAGCACCTCGCTGAACTCGAAGCCGAGCTGCAACATCGTGCGCAAGAACCGAGGGTCTTTGGCGTCGGCGCGCTGAAAGAACGGGTGGTGGCGCATCATCAGATGCCCGAGCCGCTGCTCAACCTCACTGACCACGGCGCCCGGCCGCGGCTCGATGTTCGTCGCAAGTTCCATGGTTCACTCCGTGACGTTCGAAGCGCGGCGCCGAGGCCGCCCGGCCGGCGCGCGGTGCCCCCGCGCGCCGGGGCGCCCTCGCGCGGGCCGAGCCCACGACGGCGCACCACGGCCGCCGAGCGCGACGGCCGTGTCGCCCCACGAGGCGCTCTCGGCGACCTCGTGCGAGCGCCTCGCCGTCGTCGAGAGAGGTTTATGCGCGCCGCCCGCCGCGGCTGACATCGCGTGTCGTCTCGTTCATCGCTCGCTCCCCGGTGGCCGCGCCGCCGCAGGCCCGAGGCGCCCCGTCGGAAGGGGGGGCTCCTCGGTGGGGTTGCGCTCGTAGGTTCCCTTACAGCCCCCCAGCTGCGCGCCCGCTCGAGGCCCTCGGCTCGCGGGTCGCAGCCAGCGCGATCCGCGCTTCGTCGCCGAAAGCCGCATTCGGGAATCCTCGGCCACGGTGAAATCACCCGAGCCCTCCCGGAATGGTCGAGCGGCCCCATCCCGGTCCACCTCGTCTTCCTGGCGCATCGAGGCGCTCGAGCGAGCGTTAGGGCGGCCGCTCGTGCATCGCGGCAACACGGGCGTACGGGTCGACGCCGAGGCGCTCGGGCTGGTGGGGCTGGGAGAAAACCTCGAGCTGGGCCTCGAGGCGCTGCGGCGCGACGCCCGTGACGCGACGGTGGCCGGCGTCGTGCGGGTATCGGTGAGCGAGGGCTTCGTGCGGCCGACGACGCGAGTTCTGGCCCGCCTCCGTGTCAAGCACCCAGCCGTCACGACTGGGTGGGCTTCGACCGCGGCTTAGAGCGCCTGCCGCAGGAGCAGCGGCTGCGGGCGTACGGCGCGACTCGCTTCGTCTTTCGCTCGGGATCGAGCGCCGCCATCGAAGAGGCGGTGCTCGCTGGTCTTGGCATCGGGCTGCTCGGCGAGGCTCAAGCGTTGGGCTCGACGAGCTGGTGCGCCTCGAGACCGACGAGCGGCCTCCTTCGGTCGAGGTCTTCCTGGTCTTTCACCGCGACGCCAAGAAGACGCCGCGGGTGCGCGTGGTGGTGCGCGAGCTCGCAACGTCGCGCTACGTGCAGTGGGCCGTGCTCATGAAACGCACCTTCGGCTTCGATGCTTTGCGATGCCCGAGATGCGAACGCAAGATGCGCGTGCTTTCGACGATCACGGACCCAAAGGCGGTGCGCCGCATCCTCGATCATCTCAACCTACCCTCGCACCCGACAGCGGCAGCACCCGCACGCGACCCAACGTGGGAACCGATGGCGTTCGGGTTCGACGCGGCGTAGCTGGGCACACGGCCCGAGCCCGTCATGGCGAGCGCACGCCGCGGTCGTCGAGGCAGCGCTGCGCCCGGAGCACGGCGCGCCGGCTCTGCGACGGGGCAAGCGGGTGTCGGATGGGCGAACCACGGCTCGCCCGGCGCCGTCCCCGCGGGGCTTGACTCGGACGAAAGTTCTACCGTTTCCTATCCGCAAAGTTCTACCGTTTCCTATCCGCCTCGCGGATGTCGACCCGCTCGTGGGGCGGGACGCGCGCGCCCTCCGGTACCCTCTCGCCCCGCCCGACCCCTCGCCGGCGCCACCTTGGCCCTACGCCGGACGCATCTCCGCTACGGCCACGGCCGAGCCCGCCGCCTCCGCCGCTCCTGCTGCGGCGCCGAGCCTGGCCGGTGCCAGCGAGGTGCCGGCCGCCAGCGGCTCGGCTCAGCCGGCAGAAAAAGAGAAAGAGAAGACGTGCACACCGGGCGGCTGCGCCCCGGGCCAGTGCGGCGGCGCCAAAGAAAAGTAGTTGAGCGCGCGGCGGCGGCAGCGATATCGTCGCCGTATGTCGATGGAGCTCGGCGTGGAAGCGTACGCCATCGCCGGTACCGTGCTGCCGCGCGACGTGCAGGGGCTGTTCGGCTCCGACGCGGAGCGGATCAAGGTCACGAAGACGGTGGTGGTCGTGCGCTACGCCGAGCACAGCTGGGCGGTGGCGCACGATTTCGGCGTGCTGGTGTTCGTGGGCGTGCCGGCGGCGGAGCGGCAACGCGTGCTCGACGCGCTGCTCTCGAGCTCCGGCGCCGAGACGCAGCCGCCGCTGGGCGAGAGCTTCTTGGTCGAGCTGCGGCCCGGCAGCGAGCCTTCTGCGCACTTCGACCGCGTGGTGGTGGGGGAGCTCGACGCTCGTACGGTGGAGCTGGTGGCGCTCGCTATCGGGCAGTCGGTGGGGATGGAGTACTACGAAGACAACGTCGACCGCCTGATCACTCAGTTCGAGCAGACGTCGCAGCGGCTCGCCAATAGCGGCCGTTTTCGCGGCAATAGCCGCGAGCTCTTGTGCTTCATCGGCCGCGGCATGACCACGCGCACACAGGTGGTGCACACCCTGGCCTTGCTCGACGCTCCTGCCATCGCCTGGGACAGCGAGCCGCTCGATCGACTGTACCGCGATCTCCGCGCCTCGTTCGCAATCGAAGATCGCTACCGCGCGCTCGATCAGAAGCTGCACATGATCCAGGACAACCTGGAATTGCTGGTGGATCTGGTTCAGCACCGCCGCTCGCAGCTCTTGGAAGTGGCGGTCGTGGCGCTGATCGTGATCGAAATCGTGCTCGCCCTGATCGGGCACTAGCCGCGTCAGTGCGGGGGAAAGATGCTGGTGGTGCGGAAGCCGCGTTCGGGGCGGGCGAACAAGAAGCCTTGGGGGTAGGTAATCTTAGAACTTTGGGGGTAGGTAATCTTAGAACTTTCGCGGATGTCAACCCGCTCGTGGGGCGGGACGCGCGCACCCTCCGGTACCCTCTCGCCCGCCCGCAGGCCAAGATGCTCGAGGATCCGCCGGATTGTGCTCGGCTGCGTGATCGTGGCGAGCACGTGCATCTTCCGCTCGCACCGGGGGCACGTCCGGGCATTGAAGCCGAACGAGTGCTTCATGAGCACGGCCCATTCGATGGTGCGCGACGTGGCGAACAGCTCCCCGTCGAGCAGCCGCCCCCAGTGAGCGACCGAGATCGTGGTCGCCCCGACGTGTACCGCCAGCTCTGCGTGCATGCTCGGCTCGACGTGCACGTGCGACGCGTCGCGCGAAGGCGCGCATAGCAGCGCTGACGCGAGCGCAGCCGCAGGCGATGCATGGGTGATGTCGCTGCCGTTCGAGCTGCGTGCGCTCGCGGCCAAAAGGTCCGACGTCCTCGCGGTGATGGAGCGCATCTTTGCGGAGGAGATCGCCCGCCTGACCACGCAGCTCGCGGGCATCGCGGGCGCACGAACGGGCTCGGTCGGGTTCCCTCAGCGATTCGGATCCAGCTTGAACGTTCACGTTCATTTCCACACGCTGGCAATCGACGGCGTTTTCGAGAAGACCGCCTTTGGTGTGCGCTTCCACGATGCGCCGCCGCCTTCAAAGGATGATCTTGGCGAGGTGGCGTGACGCGTCCGCGAGCGTGCGCTCCTTTGGCTACGGCGCCGCGGTTACCTCGACGAGCGCGCGGCCGAGGAGCGCAGCAACGAGACCGAGCGGCTCGTGCGGTACTGCACCCGCCCGGCCTTCGCAGTCGAGCGAATCGAGCTGCTGCCCGATGGGCGCATAGCGTACTTGCTGAAGACACCTCGGCGGGGACGCACTCACCGCGTCATGAGTCCAATGGAGTTCATGGCCCGGCTCGCGGCTTTGATTCCTCCGCCGAGGATCCCACTTGTGCGGTATCATGGCGTGTTCGCGCCTCGCTCGTCATGGCGCCCTCTCGTGACGCCCAAACCTCCGGCCCGCGCCGCGAAGCCTGAGCCGTGCGCGGGGCACGCGCCCCTGCCCGCGTCGCCTGCGCCCGCGTCGCCTGCGCCGGCGTCGCCTGCGCCCGCGTCGCCGTGCGTTCCGCCGGCGCTCTCAGCGAAGTCGCTCGCGCCGACCGAGCCCGCGGTGCGGGTCGAGCCCACCACGCTCTCGGTCCTGCACTGGGGGCGGCTGCTCGACGGGGAGTTGTTCGCAACGTCGCGCTACGTGCAGCGGGCCGTGCTCATGAAACGCACCTTCCGCTTCGATGCTTTGCGATGCCCGAGATATGAACGCAAGATGCGCGTGCTTTCGACGAACACGGACCCAAAGGCGGTGCGCCGCATCCTCGATCATCTCAACCTACCCTCGCACCCGACAGCCGCAGCACCCGCACGCGACCCAACGTGGGAATCGATGGCGTTCGGCTTCGACGCGGCGTAGCTGGGCACACGGCCCGAGCCCGTCATGGCCAGCGCACGCCGCGGTCGTCGAGGCAGCGCTGCGCCCGGAGCACGGCGCGCCGGCTCTGCGACGGGGCAAGCGGGTGTCGGATGGGCGAACCACGGCTCGCCCGGCGCCGTCCCCGCGGGGCTTGATTCGGACGAAAGTTCTACCGTTTCCTATCCGCACCGAGCGGTACGCGGTGGCGAACCTGGTCCGCGCCGGTCAATCGGCCTACCCTCACGACTTCCTATGAGTGCCAGCTCGGCCGCCATGGGGACGGGGATGCCACGAGCGGGGGGTACGTCACGAAGGATGGAGACGCGCAAAAGCGCTTGGGTTTCCTACCCGCCGCTGATAGAGCCCGGTCCGTCTATCCCAGCCGAAAGTTTCTTGCCGGGCGGTAGGGAGGCGCGCCTGCTGGTGTCTGTTACCAGCGGACGCCACGGAACTGCCGGGCGCAGCAATGAGCGGCTGTCCCTCGGGTTCCCATCAGCGTAGGATTCGACAGCCGTGATCGGCGCTGGCTGCCTGGTGCGGCCCTGCGTCAGATCGTTTACCGTACAGGAGGAATGATCATGAAACGCTGGCTCGGACCGCTATCGGTATGCTTCGGCCTCTGCGCGGCGGGCTGCGCGGCGGGACCGGCGTGGGAGCCCGGGATCGACGAGAAGGAGATCCACGAGGAGCTCGCCGAGCTCGGCACGAGCGCCGATTTGTGTGGCACGACCCTCCTCCTCGAGGAGGATTTCTCGAACAACGCGGCGGGCTGGACTCTCGGCACGGGATGGGAGATCGGCCCGACCAAGGTGTCGACCTGCCAGCACCCGAGCACCCCCTCCGACCCCGCGTCCGACCACACGCCCACCGACGACAACGGCGTCGCGGGCGTGTACCTCGGCGGCTGCCCGCCCATCGCGGCCTCCACGTTCCCCTACTATTATCTGACCAGCCCGACCCTCAACACCGACGTCGACGGAGCGGTCACCCTGTCGTTCTGGCGATGGCTGAACACGCTCAGCCGCAACCATGTCAAGATCGAGGTCTTCGACGGGACCAGCTGGGTGGTGATCTACCAGTCAACGCCAGGCGCCGGGAGCCGCGTCCTCGATTCCAGCTGGACGAACGTCACGTATGACCTCACGCCTTACCGGAATCCGAACCTGCAGATCCGGTTCGGCTGGCGGGTCTTCGTCCACTTCGGCGGCGCGTACTCGTCCGGCTGGAACATCGACGACGTGCAGATCACCACGGACGCCTGCCTCTGATAGAGGGTCGACGGCCTCGCGGTCCTCAGGCCGCGCCGGCGACCTTCCGCCCCACCGGCAAGAGGCGCCGCGGCCACGCCGCCTCCAGGGCCCGCGGCGACCGGACCCCCCGGCGCACGCTCGGCGCCGCCTGAGGCTCCTTCAGGAAGCGCAAGATCTCCGGCAAGAGCTCGAGCCGGAGGGGCAGCGCCACCTCCAGCCCGAGCCCGCAGGGCGCGAGCAGCGCCAGCCGCTGCACCCGATCCGGCTGCTCGGCGAGCACCCGCATCGCCATGCCCCCCTCGAGCGAGTGCCCGATCAGGTCGGACATCGATCGCAAACGTCGTCGGCAAAGGCGCGCCTCCGCGACAGCCGCACCAAGCCGTCCTGTTGCAGCTCGACGCGCTCCTGCGCGATCGGGGGTCTCAGGACGTAGCGCAAAAGCGCCTTCCTCGCCGCGGCATGGTGCGCACCGGCGCGTGTCGCCGCGTGCAAGGTGAAGCCATCCAGCGAGGCGCACAGCGGCTTGTCGTAGGCGAGCGCGCTCGGTGACAGTGGCGACAGCCCGCGGAGCCATTGCGGTCCGGCAATCGAGATAGGTTTCGAGCTCCTTCTTCGCGTGCTCGGGTATCCGGATGGCGATGGCGCCGTCGTCGATGGCTCCGTAGAGCGTCTCGACGTTGTCGCGCACGACCTCGTAGAGCGTCGTCCTCTCGGGGCGACGGCGCTCGTAGACGATGCCCGGGGAGCCGTCCGCGCTGGCCACACGGCGCCGAGACCGCACGCCGCGGGCCAGGCGGCGACGGCGCGATTTCCCGCGGCATCGCGCCAACTCGGCGAGCCATCGCCCATGGCGACGCCATGACGGACGGCGGGCCGCCGCTTACTCGCCGGCTCGATGCGGCACTCCGGCAGGATGGGGTCGGCGTCCCGCACGCGGAGCGCGAAGCTCTCGCGCTGCTCACGAGGGGCGAATCGGCTCCCGTTGCTCGGCCTCGATGATCATCTCCCCGATGATCGGCGTGCGCCGGAGCAGCCCCTCTTCCTTGTCCTCCACCATGATGACGAGCTCCTTCCACAGATTATGCCCCGAGGGATCGATGGTCGCCATCACCAGCAGCGCCGTGTAAAGCTCGGCCCGCTCCTCGGCGCTCGCCGCCCCGGCGTGGATCTCCGCGACGATCTCCGGCAGCGCCGCCGCGGTCGCGTCGCGCGCGAGCGAGGCGAACACCAGCCAGAGCACGCTGCCGCGCGCCCGCAGCTCGCCGACCGTACGCTGGTAGACGGCGTCGACGCGGAAGTGCGCGCCGCTGAACGGCCGCCCCGGCGAGGCGATGCGGCGCTTACCTGTCGCAGGCAAGCGCCCTTTGCGACCGGAAAGGACCACGCGACGCACGCGATGCACGCGCGATCGCGTGCGTCAGGGACCGAAGACCGCGACGAAGCCGTCCTTGCCCGCGGCGGTGAGCGGACCGGTGCCGAAATCGGCTGTACCCGTGAAGTCACCGACGAGCGCGATATTGCCGTCGCGATCGGTCGTCAGGCCTCTTATCGTGACAGGCACGTCCGTGAACGTGCGGCGCCAGAGCTCCGCGCCGGAAGCATCGAGCTTGACGAGGGACCGCTCTGCCAGGACGATGAAGTTCCCGCCGGAGCCCCTGACCACGGCGTCAGGCGGGGACTCTCGGTGCCAGAGGTAGTCGCCGAGCGGGCTCATCTTCACCACGAAGCGCGTTCCGTGGGCGATGGGCCCACCGCCGAGATCGAGATTTCCCAGACTGCGGCCCACGACCAGGAGATTGTCCTCGGCGTCGACGGCGACATCCTCCGCATCTCCGCCGTCTCCCGAGAAGGCCGGTGCGGACGGTCCGGACAGGAGCTTTTTCCAGAGCACGGTGCCCGCAGGGTCTCGCTTCTCGACGTGAAAGTAGTAGTCGCAGGGGCACAGCCCGTTGCCCTCCGCGTGCCCCGCGGCGATCAGGACGTTGCCAGCGCTGTCCGTGGCGACCCCGCCTCGAGCGATGTCGTACGTTCGATGAGAGAACCCCCACATGTACTCGCCCGCCGCATTGTAGCTCACCACGCTCACGCCCGTGTCGACGGAGCTCGGGTAGACGAACAGCGCGACGGAGTTGCCCGCGGCATCGGCCGCGATGTCTCTCAGCGCGACCGAGTCTGAGAAGGCGGCCGTGTATCCGTGGCTCCAGAGGTGATTCCCGTCCGGATCGAGCTTGACCAGGAAGACGGCGCTCGAGCCATAGTCCCAGGGGAGCGGGCCGTCCCCGAAGTCGACAGGCGGCGGCCCCACCGGGCGGGCGCCGGAATAGCCCCCGCCAACGAGGATGTTGCCGCTCGCGTCGAGCGCAATGTGGGTTCCTGATTCCCCGTAGTCGCTGCTGCCGAATCGCCTGCTCCAAATCGCATGGCCTGCCGGGTCGAGCTTGAGCACAAACACGTCCCCGTTCCCTGCGCTCACGAGAGGCCCCGCTCCGAAATCGACCGTCCCATCGAACCGGCCCGTCACATAGAGGTTGCCTGCGGCGTCCGTTGCGACGGCGTAGGCAGCCTGATCGCCAGCGCCGCCCAGACCGGTGGA
Source organism: Sorangium sp. So ce1128 (assembly GCA_051717205.1). Lineage (GTDB taxonomy): Bacteria > Myxococcota_A > Polyangia > Polyangiales > Polyangiaceae > Sorangium. Next base: position 7,915,169 of record CP181432.1, on the reverse strand, counting down.
CCACAGCGGCGGCGCGCACTGCCCCATGCCGTCGCAGTCCTCGTCGGCGTCCGTGGCGCAGTCTTCAACAGCTGGCGTGACCTCGCCGGTGCACGGGCCGTAGCCGGATCCGTCGGGGAGGCAGGTTTGAACGCCGGAGGTGCAGAGCCCTACCCCTTGCGTCCCCGGGAGCCCAGAATAGCAGCCCATCTGCGATCCCGGCACGCAACTCGCTGGGCCGCCGCCGCCACCGCCACCGCCGCCGCCGGTCGCCGGCTCTCCCCCGGCGCCCCCCTGGCCGCCGCCGCCGGTCGCCGGCTCTCCCCCGGCGCCCCCCTGGCCGCCGCCGCCGGTCGCCGGCTCTCCCCCGGCGCCCCCCTGGCCGCCGCCGGTCGCCGGCTCTCCCCCGGCGCCCCCCTGGCCGCCGCCGCCGGTCGCCGGCTCTCCCCCGGCGCCCCCCTGGCCGCCGCCGGTCGCCGGCTCTCCCCCGGCGCCCCCCTGGCCGCCGCCGCCGGTCGCCGGCTCTCCCCCGGCGCCCCCCTGGCCGCCGCCGCCGGTCGCCGGCTCTCCCCCGGCGCCCCCCTGGCCGCCGCCGCCGGTCGCCGGCTCTCCCCCGGCGCCCCCCTGGCCGCCGCCGCCGATCGTGCAGCCGATGGCCAGCGTCGTCGCGAGCAGCACGGCCCCTCTGAACCCGTACCACACCCCGGTATCTCCGCGTCCCATGCGCTCCATCTTTCGTTGAGTGGCCACGTATCCCGAACGCTACCCTGGTCCTGTACGCGCGCGGAGTTCAGGCCATGAGGCGATGGATGCCGCGACGCGCGCGCGCATTCATCCCGGAGAGAACGGTCTGGCCGAGCCAGGATGACACGGGATTGCCCTCTGCCGCCATCGACCGCCCCAGTGCGGCTCCCCAACCTGGTCGGGTCGCCCCGCTCAACCTGGGTCGTCCACCCCCGCGCGTCCGCCCTCACGGCCACACGCCGTCCATTGCGCCGCCGCCTCGGTCGAGCAGTCGCTGCACCGTCGCTGCCTGCAGGTCGCGCGTCTGGGCCGTGAGCGAATACAGCATCGCCTCGCGGAAGAGGCGCTGCGCGGCGTGGTCCAGCAGGTTGGCGCTGCCGGCGGTCGCGGCGGCCGCCGCGTGTGCGGCCCGCACGCCCAGATCGATGCACCAGGCGCGAACGCGGGCCGCGTGCTCGCCATACCCCTCCGCTTCCGGCCGGTCCGCCCAGGCCTCGACGTCGGCGCGGGCGGCCTCCCGCTCGCCCTCGAAGGCGCGTGCGGCGGCAGCCAGGTGCGCGCTGCCGACGCGATGCCGTGGCCCGGTCTGGGAGGGTACGAGATGAAGGCACCGGCCGAAGACCGAGGACCCGAACGCGATCCGGCCCGCCGGCCAACAGCACCTCCACCGGAACGGGCGGATGGGCCCGGCGGTGAATCGCATCTCGACTCGCATCACGCGCCGGCGAGCGGGGGGATGACCGCGGCGGTTGCGCAGCGGTTGCAGGCGGCTGCGGGAAACCGGGCGGTCTCCCGGCTGATCGCGCAGCGGCGGAGCGGATAGGAAACCGTAGAACTTTCGCCCGTGTCAAGCTCCGCGGGGACGGCGTCTGGCGAGCCATTATCGGCCCATCCGACCCCCGCTTGGTCCGTCGCAGGGCCGGCGCGGCGTGCTCCGGGCGCAGCTGTGCCTCGACGACCGCGGCGTGCGCTCGCCATGACGGTGGCGGGTCGTGTGCCCAGCTACGCGGCGTCGAAGCCGAACGCCATCGGTTGCCACGTTGGCTCGCGTGCGGGTGCTGCCGTTCGGGGGTGCGAGGGTAGGTTGAGATGATCGAGGATGCGGGCAGGCGCATCGCTCCGCGCGGCGGCGTGGACGGAGGCGAGCGGGAGCAGAGAGGCTACGGCGAAACCGGAGAGGAGGCCTGAGGTCGGGCTCATGGGAGGGCCGAGAGGAAGCAGGGACTGAACAGTGAGGGGGCGCAGGGCTCGCAAAGATGGCGGATTCCGAGCTTCGCGCCCTTCAGATCGTTTTTGCGTCTTTGCGTTAAAATCCGGGAAGCATCAGGCGGACTCGAGGATGAGGTTGCCGTACTGGGTGGTGTCGCCGGTGCGGATGAGGCCGATGGCGTGGGGGACGCGTTTCTTGAACCCGACGTGGGGCTCGAAACTGATCGGCAGGCCGGTCAGGGCGGCGAGGTGGCGATCCAGTTTGTCGGGGGCGTTCGCGCCTTTGACCTCCTCGGCGGCGAAGAGGCGGCCGATGACGAAATTCTCGCGCAGGGCGGTGACGACCTGCGCGACGGTGGGGACGTCGTCCACCAGCGAGAGATCGACAGTCTCGATCTCCGGCCAGAAGGGGAAGCCACGGTCGGCGATGACGAGGGTGTTGGTGTGGCGGACCCGGGCGAGGAGGCTCAGGACCGCTGGATTGAGGATTCCGGTCTTCAGCATGGCGGGGTTTGTTCGCGGATGCTAGGCGGGCGCGGGCGCGGCGGCAATGGCCGGGCTTGTCGCCGATATGGCGGATTTTTGCGCTGGCGGGCGCAAAAAAAAGGCGCCGCGCGGGAAGCGCCGCGCCGGGAATCGGACGCTTAGAGATACTTGTCGGTCACGGCGCCTTCGGAGGCGGTGCTGACGAGCCGGGCGTACTTGGCCAGGACACCGCGGGTTTCCTTGGGGGAAGCGGCTTGTGAGGACATCGATCGCAAACGTCGTCGGCAAAGGCGCGCCTCCGCGACAGCCGCACCAAGCCGTCCTGTTGCAGCTCGACGCGCTCCTGCGCGATCGGGGGTCTCAGGACGTAGCGCAAAAGCGCCTCCCTCGCCGCGGCATGGTGCGCACCGGCGCGTGTCGCCGCGTGCAAGGTGAAGCCATCCAGCGAGGCGCAGAGCGGCTTGTCGTAGGCGAGCGCGCTCGGTGACAGTGGCGACAGCCCGCGGAGCCATTGCGGTCCGGCGGGCGGCTCTCGTCCAGACACGGCGGAGGCGCACAGCGCGGCCTCGGGCTCGTCGTCCTTGTCGATGCCATGCTCGAGATCGAAGAGCCCGCGCCGTCGCAGGTAGCGCATCATGCGCCGGACGGCGTCCTCGAGCACCTGACCGACCTGGCGCGTCTTCAGGTGACCGAGCTCGTTCCACACCATCAAGCTCGCGAATGGTCGCACGGAGACGTGGATCTCCGACCGAACCGGACACAAATCGAGCGGTCAGATCCACCACTACAAGCGCGCCGCGCGCAAGGTCGCCGAGCTTGGGCTGGGCGACTTTGCCCCCCTGGACGAGGCCATCCTCGAGCTGAGAGGAAAGGGCGGCTCGGTAGCGGGCGGCAGTTCCGCGTCCGGTGGATCAGACGCAGGCTCGGCGAGCGCCGAAGCTTCCGCCTCCGCCGGGCCGCCCGGCCAGACGGCACCCGTGGGCGACGTCCCCGCGCCCGCCACGACGGACGGTGGCGCCCTCACAGAGGGCTCGTTGGGCCCGCGTTGGGTCACGCCGGAAGATGACTCGGCCAGGCCTCCGCCAGAACTCGTTGAAATAATAGAGATTTCTTCCGCCGACGCCTCGGCGTCGGAGAGAATCTCACGGAACATCTCGACGAGGACGTTGTGCTCGAGCGTCGGCATGACGCTCGGCCTTGAGCACACCCCATGCCGGCACAAAAAGACGGGAGAACGCGAGGAGAGATCCAGCTCAGGGGTGGCGGCGCCATGGCGGAGGGTGACGGCCACCGCTCAAGTCTCACGGATCGGCTCTGCGCCGCAAGGCCAGACGCTGTCCAGCACCATGGGGTAGATCGGTCTAACACCGGCGGCAGTCGCCGCCTTTCCGGGAGGCGCCTGGAGGGGTGCGGCGGACGCGCAGCCGGAGGCGTCGCACCGTGTCGCGCCTGGGTGACACGACGCGGCCGCGTTCACTCCACAGCCTGCAGGGCGCGGCGGCCCTCGGCGGCGCCGTGGCCGCGCTCGTCCTGCGCCGCTCCAAGCCCCCCGCAGCCGGCGGCGCATGAGTCCGGCCATGGCCGGACTCACGGCGGGCGGAACAAGCCGCCGCGCCGGCCCCTCGCCGGCTCTCAGCCGAACGCCTCGGCGACGATCCGGGCGACCTCGGCGTGCGCGGCGTTCCGCGCGTCGGCGCTCGCCGACGGCGCGTCGACGTAACAGGCGATGACGATCGGCGCGCGCGACGGAGGCCACGCGACAGCGACGTCGTTCGTGGCGCCGCTGCCGCCCGTCCCGGTCTTGTCGCCGACGACCCAGTCTTTCGGCAGGCCCGCCCGGAGACGGGTGAGGCCGGTGGTCGACCGGACCATCCACCCCACGAGGCGCGCGCGCGATGCCTCCCGGAGGGCGCGATCGCCGACAAGGAGGACTCGACACGTGTCGGCCATGGCGTCGGGGGTCGTCGTGTCGCGGAGATCGTTGGGGATGTTCGTGTTGAGGGCCGGCTCGTCGCGATCGAGGCGCGTCACCTCGTCGCCGAGGCTGCGGAGATAGGCGGTGAGGCCGGCGGCGCCGCCGACCTGCGCGAGGAGGAGGTTGGCGGCCGTGTTGTCGCTGACCTCGACGGCCGCGGCGCAGAGCTCCTCGAGGGTCAGGCCGCCCTCCGCGAGGCGGGCGCGCGTCACCGGCGCGTGTTCGAGGAGATCGGACTCACGGTAGGTGACGCGGCGGTCCAGCGTGAGCTGGCCCTGGTCGACGCGCGCGAGGATGTTCGCCGCGAGGAGCGCCTTGAAGGTGGAGCACAGGGCGAAGCGCTCGGCGGCGCGGTTACCGATGCGCGCGCCGGTCGCCGTGTCGAGCGCGGCCACGCCGAGGCGGCCGCCGAGCTGCGCCTCGATGCGCGCGAGGGCCGGTGCGGCCCGCGCTTGCGGCCCAGGTGACGCTGCTCGCGAAGAGGTGGTCGGAGCGGTCGCGGCCGCCGGGGAGGTGTTCGCCGAGCTCGCGCTCGACGCTTCGGCTCCGGTGGGCCGCGGCGGCGGTGCTCCTCCACAGCCGATGAGGAGGATGGAGGCGGCTCCACCGAGGAAGCCGCGGCGTGACGAGCGAGGGGGTTCTTGCATGCGGGCTGCGGTACGCCCGCGAAGCGAAGCTTATTCCCGAGCAGGCGACGCGAGCCAGGCGACGCGGGCCAGGCGCCCCGGTCGACCCCCTCGGGGCGATCCGGCGCCGTCCCCTTACTGCGCGACCACGGACAGGTGGTCGGACTGGGGCGACACGCCCAGATCATTGCTGCACGAGATCTTGTAATGGTAGGTGACACCCGCGGTGACGCTCGTATCCTCGTATTTCCACTCGCTCTGCGGGAGCGTCGCGACCTGCGTATAGGTGCCGCCGGGGGCCGTGGCACGGAAGACCCTCGTGTCGACCGAGCCCGGCGTGCAGCCCACCCCGACCGCGATCTTGCCCGGCACGACGTCGAAATAGTAGGGCGGGTACGGCTGATCCGGGATGCCTGTCAGGTACTCGATCGCGTCGATCTTGAAGCCGTAGGTCGTGGCCGACTCGTCGGAGGACACCTCGAAGTAGAGCTCGCCAGGCTTCCAGTGCGTCCAGAACCCGCTGGCGTAGCTCCCGGTCAAGTACGTGTCGTCGCCGTCGTTGACCATGTACTGGAGCACGACCCCCGGGGCGAGCTCCACCTTGCTGAAATGGGCGCGCAGCAGCTTGGCGTTGCGCTTGGTGACGTGGCCAGTGAACCCATCCTCGCTGTGGTACGGGTGGCTGCTCTCGAGCACGTACGCCTCTCGCGTCGGATCCTGGACGGCCTTCTTCAGGACGCGGTAGCTCCACGCGGTGCTCGATCCGCTCACCGTGGCTCGAATGCGGTAAACGTGCGTCGAGCCTGTCGCCAGGCCGGTGTGCACCATTGCGGTGGTCGCAGGGCCCGTGCTGGCCTGCGCGGCTTGCTGTCCCGGCATGATGGAGCGAGCGTGCCTCATGCCGAGAGGAGCGCCGCACCCGGGGCGATCGCCCGGAGAGCTGCCGGCGCGCGCCGACGTCCTGGTGCTCGGCGGCGGCCCTGCCGGCGCTTCCGCCGCGATCGCGCTGCGTCGCCACGGTCTCTCGGCGCTCGTCGTCGAGCGTGCCGAGGGGCCGGGCGTGCGGATCGGCGAGCACATCGCCCCGCCCACCGTTCCGCTCCTCTCGCGTCTCGGCGTCCTCGACAGGGTCCTGGCTGGAGGGCACCGGCGCTCGGCCGGCGTCCGGTCCGCGTGGGGCGAGCCCGTGCTCCGGGACCGCGACTACATCTTCTGCGCCGAGGGCGAGGGCTTCCACCTGAACCGCGCCGTGTTCGACGCCATGCTCCTCGACGCCGCCGAGGCGGCCGGCGCGCGCGTGATCCGGGGGGCTCACCCGCCGCCCCCCGTGAGGCGCGGGCCTTCAGGCTGGGTCGCCCGCATCGGCGGCGATGAGCTCAGGTTCTCCGTGGTGGTCGATGCGACCGGGCGGACAGCGTCCTTCGCCCGAGCGCAGGGGGCGCGACGGCGCGCCTTTGATCGGCTCGTCGGCGTCACCGCCTTCCTCGCCCCGCGCGGCGCCGTCGAGCTCGATGAAACGCTGTGGATCGAGGCGGTCGAGGGCGGCTGGCTGTACTCGGCCCCCCTCGCGGGCGATCGGCTCGTCGTGACGCTCTTCGCGGACACGGACGCGCTCGCGGCGGGCGGCGCGGCGGCGCTCGCCGGCGCGCTCCTCGCGCAGAGCACGCACACGGCCGCGCGCATCGCGCCGTTCAGCCCCGCGCGCGAGTGGCACGTGCGCCCGGCGTGCAGCGAGGCGTCCGACCCGATCGCAGGGCAGGGCTGGCTCGCCGTCGGCGACGCCGCCACCGCGCGCGATCCGCTCTCCTCGTCGGGCATCGCGCGCGCCCTCGAAGACGCGATCGACGCTGCCGCCGCCGTCGAAGCCCACCTCGGCGGCGACCCGCAGTCCTTCTCCCGGTACGCTGCAGCCCGCCGCCGCGCGCTCGACGACTACCTGTCGACGCGGACTCGATACTACCGGCTGGAGCAGCGCTTCCCGGGCTCACCCTTCTGGCGGCGCCGGTGGTGGTCCAGCCCCGAGGAGGCGCCTGTCTCCCTCGATCCGCGCGCTCGCCTCCGCCTCGCGTCCCGCGGCTTGCAGCGAGCGCGCAGCGCCTCCCCGGAGCTGCCGGCGGGCGTGGACGTCGAGGCGCTCTGCAGCGCGGCCGAGCGCGGCGCGCCGGCGCACGCCATCGTCGCGGCGTACCGGGCAGCCCACCCGGCCGGCGCGTCCGATCGCGCCGTGATCGTGGCCGTGCAGGCGCTGCTCGCGCGCGGCATCTTCGAGGCGGTCGGGTAGGGCCCCGGAGTTGACAGGGCAGGGGCGGGGGCCGAGCGAGCCGACCCCGTGGAGCTCAGTGCAGGAAGCCCTTGCCGCGGACCTTCCTCTCGACCTTCGCCTCTCCGGCCACACGCGCGTCGGCCTCTCTGGCGACGCGCCTGTCAGCCTCTCTGGCGACGCGCCTGTCAGCCTCTCTGGCGACGCGCACGGCAGGCGCCGCGGCCCGGGGCACGTCAGCCGCCGCGGCCCGGAGCACGTCAGCCGCTGCGGCCAGGGGCACTGCGGCCCGGGGCACGTCAGCCGCTGCGGCCAGGGGCACGGCCGCCGCGGGCAGCGCCCCTTCGGGCTGCGCCAGCGTCTCGCCCGGCATGGGGCAGCCGCGGTTGATCCAGGTGACGACCACGTCGCGGTAGCTCCTGTCCCTCGTGTCGGGCGACATCGCCTGGAACGCCTTGGACATCGCGCCGTTCCCCGAGAGCATCTGCATGACAAGCGCGCTCCGGCCGGCCGACCAGGGCACCACCCAGCCGTTGTTCGGATCCCTGAGCACCTCCATGAGCGTCAGCGTGTGCGCGTCGACGTCATCGGGCTTCTCGGGCAGCTTCCCGGGCAGCTGCTCGGGAAGCTTCCTGGGCACGTTCTCCGGGAGCTCCTCGGCCGGATCGCGGGGCCGCTCGAACCAGGACGACAGCGATTTCACCGCGCGCTCGCCCGGCGCCGCGCCCGGCCCCGCGAGGAGCACGCCGTGGCCCCCCGCGCCGGCCTGCCGCTCGCGGAAGGTGTCGAGCAGCCGGGCCATGGCGAGGCCCGCGTCGTACTTCTCCGCGGGCCGCTCCTCGCCACCGAGGGCGCGCGTCCAGTCCTTCCACACCTCGAGCTGCTCGTCGGTGAAGACCTTGTACATGGGCCCTTCGAAGCTCGTGAGCTGAAAGAACGGGCTCAGCTCCGGCTCGCCGTCGACGATCATGCCCGATCGCCGCAGCTCCCCGAGCAGGCCGCTGGGATCGTCGAACCAGTCGTTCAGCAGGTTCGGGCCGAGGCGCTTGGTCCCGTGGTTGCGATTCGCATAAGGCCTCTTTTGCTCGATGATCGCGATGACCTGCTCCGTCAACGAATCGAGCCTGGTCTTGCGCCTCCGCATCTCAATTTTCTCCTTGATGTCCTGGAACAGCGTGCCCGTGGTCGCGAAGGCCACGTAGCCGTTCCAGATCCGCCGCCAGGCCTCCTGCACCGCCCCCTCGCCGCCCTGGACCCGCAGGCTGTCGAGATAGAGCTCCACGGCGGTCCTGGCCTGGCCGCCGTGGCCGGAGATGGCGTTGTCGATGGCGATGTGCAGCTCGTAGAAGTGCGGGTCGATTCCATAGCTCAGGAGCTGCTTCCGCGTCATGACGAGCGAGGGAGCCTCCCACTCGAGCTGGAGCGTCATGCCCAGGATCTCGGGGAGGAAGTCCTCCGAGAACTGGGAGATGGCGAGCTGGAAGACCCCCACCGTGTACGCGGAGTCGAGCATCTTCGGGTCGCGCGCGTAGGCCTCCGACTCGACGGGCGGCAGGTAGAAGCCGACGCTCTGGAGCAGAGAGGTGTAGATGTTGCAGTGGTTCTTCGCCGGATCGCCGTTGCCGACCTCGTCGGACCAGATAGAGAAGAGGAGGGCGTGGACCTCGTCGATCGGGCCGGCGCGCGTCACGTTGCGCAGCCAGGCGCCGTCGAGCTGGTTGAACGGCGCGAGCTGGTAGAGGCGATCGAGCATGTCCTCGTACGACTGGATCAGCTCGTCGGTGGTCGGGTCGTAATCCGCCCCGTTGTTGACGTGCGTGTCGTAGATCGCCTCGAGCCGGGCGCCGAGCGCCTCCTTGCTGTACCTGAAAGGCCGGTGGAGCGGCTCGCAGTCCGGCGCCCGCTGCAACGCCTCGGCCTGAGCGAGGAAGTCGAGCGCGAGCTCCCGCGCCTTGGGCAAGAAAGCCCGGTTCTGTTCGATGTTGAGCAGGATGTTGAACCACTCCCGGTGGTTCTCCGCTACGTTGCGGCCCACGAAGGGAGCGCGCTCGGTCTCGACGAAGACCTCGTCGCCGTTCCGGCCCTGCTTTCGCACAACGAAGCCGAGCTGGTGCCAGAGCTCGACCATATCGTTGTCGCCGACGAAGGCGCGCAGCCGCCTTCTATTCTGGTCTTCGTCTTCCTTCGTGTTTTCGTCTTCGTCTTCGTCTCCGTCCTCATTCGGGCGGAGGCCGCGAGCCCAGGGCGAGCGGCCGTCGAGCAGCTCGAGCAAGATGCCCGGGCCGTCCTGGGGGCCGACGCGCGCCGAGACGCGCTCGAACTCCGCCTCGGTGACGACGTCATCGGGCCGCTGCGCGGGCCACCAGTGCGTGTTGCACTCGTAGAAGTCCGCCTGCCACGGGAGGGCCATGTGCTTCGTGACGTCGCCGGGCCCGAAGGAGGGCGAGAGCCGGAACCGCTCGGCCCACGACCGCCGATCCGCGGCGATGTAGGTCATCTCGATGCCCGGGTAGAAGGGCGCGCCGACGCACCGCTCGAGCGCCGCCAGGTCGAGGGCCTCCGGCTGCTCCTCGACAGGGTAGCTCTCGAGCCGAGCCCTCGGCGCCGGGCGATCACCCGGCGTGAAGTCCCCCTCCGCCCAGCGGCGGAGGATCTCGTACTGGCTCGGGAGCACGGTCATCCACGTCGCCGGTTTGCCCTGCTCGGGCGCGCCGTCGTCGCCGCCCAGGATGGGCATGTAGTGCGCGTAAGCCTGGTCCCTGGCGAGCGGCGTGTCGACGCGCGTCCACGCCGGCGCTGCCTCGACCGGAGCAGGGGCGAAGAAGGCGATGCCGTCGGGGGCCGGAGGGGCGGGCGCCGGGAGGTTGTTCGGGTGGAAAGCGACAGCGGCCGGGTCGCGGATGCGCTTGAAGATCTCCTCGCGGAGCGCGGCCGACTCGGCGCCCGGGCTGGCGAGCTGCTCCTCGACCTCCGGGGCGAGGAAATCGCCGCGGCGCCCCGGGCCGTGGCCGCGCAGCGCGTTCGCATTGACCCAGCGCAGCTCGGCGATGCGCCGGAGGATCGGCAGGACGTCGCGATAAAAGGAGATCTCCGCCGGTGGGTCGGGGAACCATGCCTCGCGCGCGACGTCGTGGAGCGTCACGATGTTGGTGAGGTCGGGCGCGAAGTCCGGCGGGGCGACGAGGACGTGGGCATTGCCGCGCACCTCGATCAGACGGCTGTCCGCCACGACGGTGGCGCTCACCGGTCCGTCGGAGACGTCGTCGTACCAGCCCACGTTGTTGGCGTAGTTGTTGGGTCGCTTCTTCGTCCCCGTCTCCGGGTTGCCGACGGGGTTGTCCGGGAGCGCCGAGGCCGACTTGCCAAAGCCGCCGAGGACCAGCAGGCGGCCCTCCGCGTCCGTCTGCAGCTCGCCGAGGGGGACGCTCCTCGTCTCGTATTTGCCCTCTGCGAGAGGGTAGCGGAAGGTGCCGCCGTCGAAGCGGTACGCCGCGCCGCGCTCGCTCCTGCCGGTGATCTCGCGCGGCCCTGGTCGGATCTCGAGGCCCGCGCGGTCCTCGCCCTTGACATCTGGGTTGCGCTCTCCCTCCTTCGGATCGTCATATTTGCCCGTGAAGCGGGTGAAAGACGCCTTCTTGTTGGCGAGCTCGACACGCCACGTGATCGTCGCGCGGGCCGCCGTCAGCTCGCCGAGGGCGCGGCCCTCCACGTCGTAGGCATAGATGCGGAAGCGGGCAGCCTGGCGCTTGACGCGGCCCTGGGTGTCCTTGTAGCCGCCCGGGACCGTGGCCGGCGCGCCCGGGTTCTCCGGGCCGATGAAGAAGGCATTCGGGCTGTTGCCGACCCGGGCAACGCCGATCCCCGGGTATATCTTGCAATAAGCGATCGCGCTCGTGTCCATCGTCTTCCCTTCAAAGACCTCGAGCACCCGTGGTGAAGTGCGTCGTTGCCGGATGCGCCTCGCGAGAGCGGCTCTCCGGCGCGCCCGGCCGCTCGATCTCGATCTGGTCGTCCTCGTGAAAGCCATACCACGGCCGCGCTGGACGCCGCGAGCGCTGATGTTCATCCACTCGTGTCGACCAGCCAGCGCCGCGCCCGCCGCGCCCGTCACGGCGCGCTCCGTCCCCGCGGTCCGGCGCGTTGTCGCGGGCGCAACCCTCCCGCGCGCTCACAGCGAGACAGGGAAGGGAAGGGCGCTGATCGCACCTGGGTGCGCAACGTGCCTCCCTGGGCCATCTCTCCCTGTCGAAATCGCGGAGCACGGCGCCGTGAGCTCCAGCCCTCGCGCCGCTCTTGACAGGCGGTGAGGGGGCCGCGTAGGTTCATGGCACACAGCCGGAGCCTCTGTCCGCTGCGAGGGTGGCGCCTATGCAGCCTTCAGACAACACCTGTGCGGTCGCGGAGGGCGCGGCGGCAGCAGACGCCGCTCCGGTGTCGAGCGGCACCACGCTCGGCTGGGAGGGGCCCCCGGTCGCTCTGCTGCACTCCAGCCGCTCTCCGGCCATCCCTGGCTATGAGCTCGTGGAGGAGCTGGGCCGGGGAGCGATGGGGGTCGTCTACCGGGCCCGGCAGCTCTCGCTGGATCGGTTCGTCGCGTTGAAGGTGATCCTTGCCGGGAAGCACGCGGGCAAGAGGCAGCTCGCGCGGTTTCGTGTCGAGGCCAGGGCGCTGGCGTCGCTGAGCCACCCGAACATCGTGCAGATCTACGATGTAGGCGAGGCCGAAGGGGTCCCCTATTTCGCGCTCGAGCTCGTCGACGGAGAGACGCTGGAGCGGAGGCTCGAGCGGGGGGCGTGGTCGGTGCGCGAGGCGGCGCGGCTCGTGCGGACGCTGGCGGAGGCGATGGCCGCCGCCCACCAGCGGGGCATCGTCCACCGCGATCTCAAGCCCAGCAACGTCCTGCTCGCGCGCGACGGCTCCCCCAAGATCAGCGATTTCGGGCTGGCCAAGCGGCTGGAGGGCGGCGCTGGAGAGACGCAGACAGGAGACCTGATCGGCACGCCCCTCTACATGGCTCCGGAGCAGGCCCAGGGCCGCAGCGCGGAGATCGGCCCCGCGGCCGACGTCTACTCGCTGGGGGCCATCCTTTACGAGCTGCTCGCCGGCCGCCCGCCCTTCGTCGGGAACGGGCTCGTCGACCTCCTCCACAAGGTGCTCCTGGAGCCGCCGGTGCCCCCGAGCCGCGTGCAAAGCGGCCTCTCGCTCGACATCGAGGGGATCTGCCTCAAGTGCCTCGAGAAGGAGCCGCACCAGCGCTACCCCAGCGCGGCCGCGGTCGCCGAGGATCTCGAGCGCTTCCTCAGGGGCGCGCCGGTCCGCGGGCGCCCGCGCTCGACGTGGGAGCGCCTGGAGGCAGAGCTCTACTTCAAGAACATCGCCCTGGCCGAGCGCGAGTGGGCGGGCGGCCAGATGCAGCGCCTGGACGATCTGCTCAACGCCTGCCCCGCGCCGCTGCGCGGCTGGGAGTGGCACTGCCTCCTCGGGCTGCGCCAGGGCAAGCTGCTCACCGTGCGCGGTCACGAGGACGTGATCTACTGCGTCACGTTCAGCCCGGATGGCCGTCAATTCGCCACGTCGAGCGACGATCAGACGGTCCGCATCTGGGACGCGGCGACGGGCGCGCCGGTCCGGATCTTCCGCGGTCACACAGATCAGGTCTACGCGATGCGCTTCAGCCCGGACGGCGAGCGCCTGGCCGCCGCCAGCCAGGAGGGCATCGTCCGCATCTGGGACGTCCGCGCCGGCTCGACGGTTCACGTCTTCCAGGGCCACTCGGACGTCGTTGTGAGCGTCAGCTACAGCCCCGATGGGCGCCTCATCGCGTCGGCGAGCGACGATCACACGGTGAAGCTCTGGGACGCCGACACGGGGAGCGAGATCCGCACCTTGCAGGGCCACACGGACATGGTGAACAGCGCTGTCTTCAGCGCGGACGGGCAGCTCGTCGCCTCGGCCAGCTACGACCAGACGGTGAGGGTCTGGGACGTCGCGACAGGCCAGGAGCGGTATCGCCTGTGCGGTCACTCCGCGTTCGTGTGGGCGCTCGCCTTCAGTCCGGAGGGGCGCCATCTGGCCTCCGGAGGGGGAGACAAGATCGTCCGGATCTGGGATGCCAGCACGGGGCAAGAGGTGCGCGCCCTGCGCGGACACAGCGGCGGCGTCTTCAGCCTCGCCTTCAGCTCGGACGGGGCGCGCCTCGTCTCGGGCAGCGGGGACAAGACGGTGCGCATCTGGGACACGGCGACGGGCCAGGAGGCGCTGACGTTGCGCGCGCACACCGACACGGTGAACTGCGTGGCCTTCAACCGTGACAGCTCGCTGCTCGCGTCGGCGAGCGACGATCGCACGGTGCGCGTGTGGAGCGCGGCGACTTCCGACGCGGCCAACGACGCCGTGCCGATGACGCTGCACGGCCACGACGCGAGCGTCCATGCCGTGGCGTTCAGCCCGGATGGGCGGCAGATCGCGTCGGCCGGCGAGGATCGGGCGGTGCGGCTGTGGGACGCCGATCAAGGGGAGTGCCTCTGGAGCGTGTCCAGGCACGCCGCGCTGGTGACCAGCGTGGCGTTCAGCCCCGACGGCCGGGTCCTGGCGTCGGCGAGCGCCGACAAGACGATCGCCCTCTGGGATACGCAGGAGATGGGCGGACTGCCCCTCTGCACGCTCCGGGGGCACACAGATCGCGTTTACGGCGTGGCGTTCAGCCCCGACGGCCGCGCCATCGCGTCGTGCGGCTGGGACCGGACGGTCCGCGTGTGGGACGTGGCCTCCGGCGAGACAAGGCACGTGCTCCGCGGACACACAAACTGGATCTGGAGCGTCGCCATCAGCGCCGACGGACGGCTCCTCGCGTCCGCGAGCACGGACTGGAGCGTTCGGTTGTGGAGCCTGGCCACCGGGGAGGAGATCCGCGCCCTGCGCGCACACACGCTGAAGGTGCTCGGGGTGACCTTCAGCCCCGATGGGCGGCGCGTCGCCTCCGCGAGCGCGGATCAGACGGTCAAGGTCTGGGAGGCGGAGACAGGGGCCGAGGTCTGCGCCCTGCGCGGGCACACAGAGCGCGTCTACAAGGTAGCGTTCAGCCCGGATGGCCGCAGTCTCGCCTCGGCGAGCGAGGACCAGACGGTCAGGGTCTGGGACGTCGCTGCCTGCCGGGAGCTGCGCACCTTTCGCGGGCACACCCAGGCCGTCAACCACGTCGTCTTCAGCCCCGACGGGCGCCGGCTCGCCTCCGCCAGCGATGATGGAACGATCAAGGTCTGGGAGGCGGCGCTGCGCTGAGCTCGGGGCCGCGGCCGCCGCGTCGCCGTCGGCGCTCAGGGGAGGCTCCTGAGGCATCCCCTCAAATTCTTCGGAAAATTCACAGGGAGGCGGGGAGACGGGGAGGAAAATCTTCAAAATACTCTCTGTCTCCCCGCCTCCCTGTCCAATTTCCCCGCTGAAAAGGGCTACAAATAAGGGGATTCCTCAGGGGAGGCTCCCATCGACCTCGCGGCGGAATACCTGACAGGAGATGTCAGGATCTCCATGCCACCCTCGCGCGCGCACTGGCAGAGGAGGATGGAGCATGAGCAGAGCACTTCACGGCAAGGTGGCCCTCGTCGCGGGCGCGACGCGCGGCGCGGGCAGGGGGATCGCGGTCGAGCTGGGCGCGGCGGGCGCGACCGTTTACGTCACGGGCCGCACGACGCGCGCGCAGCGCTCGGAGATGGATCGCCCCGAGACCATCGAGGAGACCGCCGAGCTGGTCAACCGGGCGGGGGGCAGGGGGATCGCGGTGCAGGTGGATCACCTGGAGCGCGAGCAGGTCCGGGAGCTCGTGGCGCGCATCGAGCGGGAGCAGGGCCGGCTCGACGTGCTGGTGAACGACGTGTGGGGCAGCGAGCACCTGTTCGCGTGGGACAAGCCGCTGTGGGAGCACTCGCTGGACAACGGAATGCGGCTGCTGCGGCTGGCCATCGATACCCACATCATCACGAGCTATCATGCCCTGCCGCTGCTCATCAGGAGGCCGGGCGGGCTTGTCGTCGAGATCACGGACGGCACGGCCGATTACAACGCCGGGCATTACCGCGTGTCCTTCTTCTACGATCTCGCCAAGACAGCGGTCATCCGCATGGCGTTCGCCCAGGCGGAGGAGCTGCGGGCCCACGGCGGCACGGCCGTGGCGCTGACGCCGGGCTGGCTGCGCTCGGAGATCATGCTGGGGCACTACGGGGTCACCGAGGAGCGCTGGCGCGACGCGCTCGCGAAGCAGCCCCATTTCGCGATCTCGGAGACTCCCGCTTACGTCGGCCGCGCCGTGGCGGCGCTCGCCGCCGACCCGGAGGTGGCCCGCTGGTCCGGGAAGTCGCTGTCGAGCGGCCAGCTCGCGAGGGTCTACGGCTTCACCGATCTGGACGGCTCCCAGCCCGACGCCTGGCGGTACCTCGTCGAGGTCCAGGACGCCGGCAAGCCCGCCGACGTCACCGGCTATCGGTAGCCTGGTTCCGCGCGTCAGAAATCCTGCCAGAAAAGCCGGTCGATAACGAGCCGTCGCCGGAAACAGCAGCGATTTTCACGGTTTCCGCCTGTTTCGCCGCCGAGGACGGCTCCGGTGTGGCCCAACGGGGTGCCCTCCGCCGCCGCGTCGTCCGCGGTTAAGGGCCCGCGACATCACCGGTCCCACCGTACAGCCACGCTGTGCGCGCTGGTTGACATAGAGAACCTTACGCGATCCACATCCCTCCTGGAAAAGTGACGCTGTATCAGCAATTTATCCATGCATCGAGGAGGCCGCGTTCACTCCACAGCCTGCGGGGCACGGACGGTCTCGCGCGAAAGAGTTGCCTCGCTAGAACGTCGGCTGCGATGGATTCAGGTCAGAATCCAAGAACTCGGTGATCATGGGCACCAACCAGCTCACCCGTTGCATCATACCGATGTGCGTGGTGCCCGGGATGATGGCAAGACGAGACTTCGGCAAGCCGTGAATGTCTCCCATCTTTCCACCGCCCTTGGCCCGAAAGAGCTCCAGAGCATGCTCGTACCGTACGCCATCGGCATCACCAATGACGATGAACAGGGGCGCCTTGATGCCTTTCACCTCATTAGACCAGTCATAAGGCTTCAAGTCCACACTGATGACTTTCTTGATGAACTCAGGAAAGCGTGCCGGGTCGTTCCCGAACTTGAGATACTGTTCCTCTATGGGAGTGCCTTTGAACATATCTGCGTTCATCGTAGCGAAGCTGGCCTCCGCATCCGGCCACCACCCGTCGTGCGCATAAGCGCCCGACAAGATAACGATCCTACGAACCTGCTCGGGATGGCGTATCGCTACCTGAAAGGCCACGCCTCCCCCCATGCTGTACCCCAGCACATCAGCGCTCACGATTCTCAGGTGCTTGAGTAGTCCGGACACATCATCGGCCATGCCTTCGTAGCTGAACTCCCGAGGCACATCTCGCGTCCGGCCATGGCCTTGCATCTCGGCCACTATCACTTGCCTGCTTCGTGCCAACGAAGGGATAATGTGAGCCCAGTTCATGGGTATGTTCATGAACGAGCCATGCAACAGCACAATGGGCTTACCCTTCCCATGTACCTCATAATACATCTTCAGCCCGTTCACATCCGCATATCCGCTCTCAGCCGGTTCCGTACTCTGGCTGACCGTCGCATCTTTCATCGCATCTTTCATCGCATCTTTCGACGCAGTCGAGGCGTTCTGGCTCTCTCTCGGCGTCGGTCGGCAAGCTGCCGCCACTAGAACGAGCGCAACCAATAGCCCATGCGAGGCATGCCTCTTCATTCTTGATGCCCTTCCGCAATGATTCGGATGCCGCAGCCGCCGCCATCATGCCATCCGAAGCGGGGGCTAGTAAATCCAAACGCGATCCGAAAGTCAATCGAAGATCGAGACGCTCGCGACCGCCGGTCAGGGCCTGCTCATCGGCGGCTCGGGGATCTACCTGCTGCGTGTACCGATGAACATACGCTTGCGTACGACGACGGGTAGACCTTCGAAGGGCGTGATGAACGCGCTCTGGAACGCTGTGGCAATGCAGTCGCCCGCGGGTGCCCCGGCGAACGGACCTGCCTCCACTGATGCGGATGTCGCTTGTCCCGAGGGAGCGAACGTGACGACCACCTCGGCATCTCCGCCGAAGCCGTCCTCCGTACATGCCGCTGCGTCGCTCACGGTCGCGTCGAGCACGGCATCCGCCTGGGCATTGTCGAAGCCTGCCCTGATCGGTTGAAGCGCCCCGACCCCCTGGATCTCCAAGAGGCGCAGTCGCATGCAAGCTGCTTCACTGCCCTTGTTGCAGGCCTTGGCGAAGAGAGCCGCTGCGCGTCGGTCATCTCGGGCCACGCCGATGCCTCCCTCAAACAGCAGTCCGAGGTGGTAACAGTCCTCGGTCGATCCCTTATCGCATGATGCGCGGTACGAGCCCGCATCGCGCTCATCGCCGCGGAAGGCGCTCCGGTCGCCCGCGTAAACCATGCCGACCCTGTGGCAGCTCGTCGTGTCGCCGCCATCGCACGCCGCGGAGAAGAGGTCGTGGGCCTTGCGGTAGAGGGTTGCTGCGCGTCGCGTGTCCTTGTTAACGCCGACGCCTTCGTCGACCATCAGGCCGAGGTTGTAACAGCCCTCCGCCAGGCCCCGATCACATGCGCTGGTGAAACGGGCAACCGCGTCCGCAGGCATCTCGCGGCGCGCAGCGTCGATCCCCCTGTTGTTTTCGATGGCCGCCATCGACGTCTCGGAGTCCCGGGCCGACCGCGGGGGAATGCACCCCATGGATCCCCCAAGAGCCATCAAGGCGACCACGGACGTCTGCCGTACCGAGTTGGATTCTTTCATGACTGGCGTCAGGCCGGCGTATCGCGCTCGGCACGCGCCAAGCGTGACCGAAGGACGTCGGCGTGGGGTGGATGGTACCCGGTGAGCAGCCAGCGTCCAGCGTCTCGCGCCCTGGGCTCAGCGTAATGTAGACAATATTACACAGCCGAGTGAACTCGTTGGATCTGTTGGTTTTTGTAGGCGGATCAGTGGATCGTGCTTTTTGGCCATTGGACCAAGCCGCTATCCCGGATGAGCGCGCCCTGCTCCTCGGCGCGGCTTGACCCCGCGCGCCCCCCGGCTCGCGCGATCTCTATGGATTGGTGCAGGTATAGCTCGCCGCGTCCGCCTTGTCGCCCGCGCCGTTATAACGAGGGTACTTGGGATACCGGCAGAGCGGCATCGCGAGCTCGACCTTGCCCGACGCATCGAGCTTCGTGCTCACGAGGTTCGCGCTCGACGGGCGCGTCCCGTCCTCGACCCACTTCGTCATCGCGTCCACGAGATCAATCGTGTCCGGGCCGGCCCCGCTGAAGCAATGCTGCACGCCCGGCTGGAGGAAGAACTCCATGGACTCGTCGCGCGCCGCCTCGCCGCCGACGACCGCGGCCACGTCGTTCCAGTACTGGATCGAGCCCTTGTAGCTGATGGCCCAGTCGTTCGTCCCGTGCACGAGGATCATCTTGCCCTTCCGCGCGAAGAACGCGGTCAAGTCGGGCGTCGCGTCGAGGGTCTTCGCGGTCTCTTCGATCTGCGGGAGGTACTTCTCCGGGTCGAACGTGAGCGCGTCGAAGCTCGCGTCCTTCACGTACCAGTACCGGATGAGCGCGTCGGCGAAGAAGAGATGAAGGGGCGGCGCCATGGCGTCGCCGAGGAGCCACGGAGGCCAGCCAAAATCATCACTCTCTCCGCCGGGGCCCCAGCCGGGGTACACCGACGTGCCGTTGCTGAGCTTGAGCTCCGAGTAGATTGCCTTCGCGGTATTCACCTGCTCGGGGGTCAAGCAGTCATCCGCGTCGCCCGCCGCGCACTGCAGGTCGGCCGGATCGAACGCGCACGCCTCCGGGTTGCTGACGATCCCGTCGGCGAGCCCGTCGAGCTCGTCGCACGCCTTCAGCACGGCGTCTGCGATCGTGCTCACCTTGGCCTTGCTGATCGCTCCGCCCGGCGTCCCCACCATGTGCTTCATGTTATTAAAGAACGCGAGCCCCAGCTCGGTGAAGCTATGGGCAGGGGCGCGCACGACGATGCCGTCGAAATCTTCGGGGTGTCGGGTCGCCTGGATCAGCGCCTCGCGGCCGCCGTTCGAGCACCCTTCGAAGTAATGCTTCTCCGCCCCGGAGCCGTAGCGCTCCTGCACGATCAGCTTCACCGCCGTGAGGACGATGTGAATGCTCATGGAGCCGAAGAGCTCTTGCGCCTCCGGGTTGTTGAGAAAGACGGCGCCGGAGGGATCCTCGTGCCCGCCGTTGGATTGCACGGTCACGTAGCCCGCGGTCGACGCCGACGGGGAGATTGGCGGGATGCCGATCGCTCCGTCAAAGCCGCCGCCGCCGGCATACACAAGCTTCTTGTTCCACTCGGTCGGCAAGGTCACCTCGAACTTCAGGGACGCGCCTATCACGCCCGCGACCTTGCAGTGCTCGCCCGCCTGCCCCGCGGCCGCGACCAGCGTGGCGCTGCTCAGCGTAGCGTCGCCGATCGTCTTGCCCGCCAGGGCGTCGCACGCTTCTTGAGGGGTCTTCTGGACGGGAGGGATGGTCGGTTCAGGGTCGGGGTGCGAATCACCGCCGCAGCCGTACAGGGCCGCCAGCGCGGCGCCGAGGACAGCGGCGCGCGCCGCGAAAGGCTGGGTTCTCTTCATGCTTATCTCCTCTCACGCGCGACCATCACGAAATGGTCGAGCAGGTCGCTCGTCAGTATAGCAACGCTATGCGCTGCGGCACATGAGCGAGCCGTCGCCGGGATCGCAGACGCGCCCCTCCGGGCACGCGTCGAGGAGTGGGTTGCACGCCCCGAGGTCCTTGCGATCGCAGGCTCCGGGATCGGATGAATTTGCAGGGGCGGTCCAGCAAGCCGCAAACGCCGAAAGCGCGGGCGCCGCGGCGTGACTATAATGCCGGCGTGTCGTGCACGAGATCCTGCGGCCGCTCGCGCGGCAGAAGGGCTATTTCACGAGCGGCAAGTACGACCCGTACAACCGCGACGCGCCCTACCTGGTGCGGCAGATCCTCACCGAGAGCGAGGCGCGCATCCAACGCTGGCGGAGCGCGATCCTCGAGGCGCTCGGGCCGAACGCGCAGGTCGTCTGCGACGTCATCCCTTCGCTCTCCCATGTGATCGGCGCGCAGCCGCCCGTCACGGCGCTCGGCCCGCTCGAGGCACAGAACCGCCTGAACCGGTGCTTCTTGCTGTTCGTCTCGGTGTTCGCGCGCGGTGCGTGGGTCTGGGTGCCGGTATGCGTGGGCAAAACCCGTGCACGTGTAATAGTGTAGGTGTGTGGTAGGGATGGTGCAATCAAGCTGAGCCCGGACGTGCGAAGACTCGAATGGATGGGATCGGCCGTGGCTCAGCGGCTTCCGAAGCTCTGAGGGGACGACATGGGCGAGGACAGGACCGGGCGAGTGATGTGGCCTGACAGCGACATCATCGGCGGCTATCGCCTTCTGGAGCGTCTCGGCGCCAGCGCCGGCGCCCGTATGGCTCGGGCTCGGCGCCCGGAGGATCCGGCGCCGGTGCTGCTGCGCCTGGTGGAGCCCACCGCCGCCGCCCAGGCCACCCGCTTTCGGCGAGAATTCGAGCTGCTGCAGTCCCTCGACGTCCCCGGCGTCCCCAGGCCTCTCGCCTTTTTTTCCGACCCACCCTACCTGGGCATGGCCCTGGAGGACTTTCCCGGCGAGCCCCTGGAAACGTTGCTGCAGGGACGCCGGCTCTCCCTGCCCCTCTCCTTGCGCCTGGCCAGCGAGCTGGCCGGGCTCCTGGCTGGCTTGCATGCCGCCGAGGTGATCCATCAGGATCTGCGGCCGGCCAACCTGCTGCTGGACGTCGAAGGGGGGCGACTGTGCCTCGTCGATTTCAGCCTGGCCGTCCGCCAAGGGCGAGGAACACGGGCGCCGCTCAGGGCGAGCCTCTTGGAGGGAGACCTGGCCTACCTGTCGCCGGAGCGGACGGGGCGCATGAATCGGGCGATGGATGACCGCTCCGATCTCTATTCCCTGGGCGTGACCCTCTACCGCCTGTTCACCGGCCGGCTGCCCTTCGCCGCCAGCGATCCCCTGGAATGGGTGCACTGCCACATTGCCCGTGTTCCTCCCTCCCTTACCCAGGTGGACCCGGCCATTCCCGGCCTCCTCTCCGATATTGTCATGCGGCTCCTGGCCAAGGAGGCGGGCGACCGGTACCAGACCGCCCGGGGCCTGCGGCATGATCTCGAGCGGTGCCTTTCCCAATGGCACGAAAAAGGCAAGCTCGAACCGTTCCCCCTGGCCGAGCACGACATCTCGGGCCGCTTGGAGATCCCCCAGAAGCTCTATGGCCGCGAGGAGGCGGTCGGGGAGCTGCTCGCCGCGTTCGAGCGGGTGGTCGATACGGGCTCTCCGGAGCTCGTCCTGGTCTCGGGCTATTCCGGCATCGGCAAGTCGGCGCTCGTCAATGAGCTGCACAAGCCTGTCGTCCGCGAGCGTGGCTTCTTCATTTCGGGAAAATTCGACCAGTATAAACGCAACATCCCTTACTCCACGATCGCCCAGGCATTCCGGGAGCTCGTGATCGAGATCCTTGCTGAGAGCGAGGAGCGGGTCGCTGCGTGGAAGCAGCGGTTGCTCGACGCCCTCGGGGTCAACGGGCAGCTCATCGTGGACATGATCCCGCAGGTCGAGCTCGTCATCGACCGGCAGCCAAAGGTCGCCGAGCTGCCGCCGATCGAGGCGCAGAACCGGCTCCGCAGCGTATTCCAGCATTTCATCGGGGTGTTCGCCCGGAAGGAGCACCCCCTGGCGCTCTTCCTCGACGATCTCCAGTGGGCTGATCTGGCGAGCCTCGGGCTCCTCGAGGGCTTGATGATCCACCGCGAAACGGGTCATCTCCTCGTGATCGGCGCGTACCGCGACAACGAGGTCACCCCCTCGCACCCGCTCCTGCTGGCGCTCGACAAGTTGCGGAAGGAGGGAGCGCGCGTCTCGGACATCGTGCTCGGCCCGCTCTCCCGAGAGCACCTCGTCACGCTCGTCAGCGATACGCTTCATTGCCGCCGCGAGGACGCCGCGCCGCTCTCGGACCTGATCCACGAAAAGACGGCCGGCAACCCCTTCTTCGCCATCCAGTTCCTCACCGCTCTCCATGAAGAGCATCTGATCGAATTCGATTGGCACGCGGGCGCCTTTCGGTGGGACGTTGCGAAGGCCCGTGAAAAGGGCTTCACCGACAACGTCGTCGACCTGGTGGTCGGCAAGCTCGCGCGGCTCCCTGAAAGCACGCAGGGAGCGCTGAAAACGCTCGCCTGCCTCGGCAACATCGCCGAGGTCGCCGTCCTCGCGGCGGTCAGCGACCGCTCCGAGGAGGCGTCGCACGCCGATCTCTCGGAGGCGGTTCGCGCGGGGCTTATCCTCCGCATGGACGACACGTACAAGTTTCCCCACGACCGCATCCAGGAGGCGGCCTATTCGCTCATCCCCGCAGGCGAGCGCGCCGCGGCGCACCTCGAGATCGGGTGGCTGCTCTTGTCGCGTACGCAGCCGGCGGAGCTCGAGGAGAAGATCTTCGAGATCGTGAATCATTTCGATCGTGGCGCCGCGCTGATCACGTCGCGGGAGGAGCGCGAGCGGGTGGCCGAGCTCAATCTCCTCGCCGGCAAGCGCGCCAAGGCGTCGGTGGCCTACGCCTCGGCGCTCACGTATCTCGCCGCCGGCTCGGCGCTGCTGGCAGCAGAGGACAGCTGGGACCGACAGTACGAGCTCTTCTTCGCGCTGGAGCTCAACTGGGCCGAATGCGAGTATTTGACGGGCGCGTTCGAGGCGGCGGACGAGCGGCTCTCAGCGCTCACGCGTAAGGCCAAGGATGTGATCGACGCGGCCGCCATCGCTTGCACGCAAGCGGCTCTCTACACGACACAGACTCGGCAAGATCGGGCGATCGACACCGGCCTGCACTATCTCCGGCACATCGGAATCGCGTGGTCACCGCGGCCGACGAGAGAGGACGTACGGCACGAATACGAGCGGATCCGGGGGCAACTCGGGAGTCGCCCGATCGAGGAGATCCTCGACCTGCCGCAGATGAGGGACGCGCGCTGGCAGGCGACGATGGACGTCCTCACGGCGCTCGTGATACCGGCTGCCTACAGCGACGAACAGCTCCTCTGCCTCGTGGTCTGTCGCATGGTCAACCTCAGCCTCGAGCATGGCAACTGCGACGGCTCGTGCTTCGCTTATGGATTTCTCGGCATACTTCTCGGACCGTTCTTCGGCGACTATCCGACGGGGTTTCGCTTCGGCAAGCTCGGGCTGGAGCTGCTCGAAAAACGCCAGCAGATCCGCTTCCGCGCCACCGTCTACGGCTGCTTTGGGATGTCCATCACTCCCTGGTCGAAACCGCTTCGCAGCGGCCTCGAGTGGCTGCGGCGCGCCTTCAACGCGGCCGCGGAGACCGGCGACCTGCTGATTGCCTGCGGCTCCTGCAGCGGTCGGATTACACTGCTCCTCGCCGCAGGCGAGCCGCTCGCCGACGTACAACGGGAAGCCGAGCGATCGCTCGCGTTCACACGGAAGGCAAGGTTCGGGCTCTTTGTCGATGTCCTCATCGCCATGGAGCGGCTCATCCGCACCCTGCGCGGGCTGACGACGTCGTTCTCCTCATTCGACGACGAGCAATTCGACGAAAACCAGTACGAGGCGCACCTCGCCGGCGACCCGACCCTGGTGATGGCCAGGTGCTGGTACTGGATCCGCAAACTCCAGGCGCGGTTCTACGCCGGCGACTACGCGGCCGCCGTCGCGGCCGCCGCGGAGGCAGAGCCGATCCTCTGGGTAACCGGATACGTCTTCGAAAGGGCCGAGTACCATTTCTATCGCGCGCTGGCGCTGGCCGCCCATCACGACGAGGCTTCGCCGGACGATCGGCGGTCGTACCGCGAAGCCCTGCTCGCTCATCTTCGGCAGCTGGAAGTCTGGGCTTCGAGCTGCCCCGAGAACTTCGGGAACCGCGTGGCGCTGGTCGCCGCGGAAAACGCGCGCATCGGCGGCGAGGCGGAGAAGGCGGCGCAGCTGTACGAACAGGCCATCCGCTCCGCGCGCGAGAACGGTTTCGTTCAGAACGAGGCGATCGCCTACGAGACGGCGTCTCGGTTCTACCGAGCACGAGGGTTCGACAAGATCGCCGACATGTATCTCCGCGAGGCGCGGGCCTGCTACGCCCGCTGGGGTGCCGACGGCAAGGTGAAGCAGCTCGAGCGCCAGCACCCTGAGCTCGTGGAGCAGAAGCCCCTGGAGCTCTCCGCCGTCGCCACGCGCCCGGAGCAGATCGACGTGCTTTCGGTGGTCAAGGCTTCCCAGGCCATCTCCGGTGAGATCGTCCTGGACCGGCTGCTCGATACCCTGATGCGTACCGTCATCGAGAACGCCGGCGCGAGGCGGGGCTGCCTGCTCCTCGCCCGCGGCGAGACCCTGTCCCTGGGTGCCGAGGCGAAGGCCGCGGAGTCCCAGGTCGAGGTGCGTATCCCCCACGAGCCCGAAGCTCCTCCCTCGGACCTGCCGGCGTCCCTCCTCAACTACGTCCGGCGCAGCCGGGAGAAGGTGATCCTGGACGACGGGAGGGCACGCAATCCCATCATCGCCGGCGAACACCTCTCTCGGCGCCCCAAATCCGCCCTCTGCCTGCCCATCCTGCGACAGGCGGAGCTCGTGGGGCTGCTCTACCTGGAAAACGACCTCGTCGCCGGCGCTTTCACCCCGGACCGGCTGGCGGTGCTGGAGCTGCTCTCGTCCCAGGCCGCCATCTCGATCGCCAATGCCACGCTCTACGCCGACCTGCTCCAG
Source organism: Sorangium sp. So ce1128 (assembly GCA_051717205.1). Taxonomy (GTDB): domain Bacteria; phylum Myxococcota_A; class Polyangia; order Polyangiales; family Polyangiaceae; genus Sorangium. The sequence continues at coordinate 7,890,034 of CP181432.1, read as the reverse complement.
GAGAACAGCGAGCGCCGGCGAGCGGAGCAGGCCGTGCGGGACAGCAAGGATCTGCTGCAGTCGATCGTCGACAACTCGACAGCGGTCATCTACCTCAAGGATGCCGAGGGGCGCTATCTGATGATCAACCGGCGCTACGCCGAGCTGTTCCACGTCGGTGAGCAAGCGATCGTCGACCGGACCGACTACGATGTCTTCCCCAGGGAGCGGGCCGATGCCTTTCGCGCCGTCGACCAAGAGGTGCTGGCCACCGGAACGGCGCTGCAAGCCGAGGAAGAGGTCCCACAGGACGATGGGCTGCACACCTACATCTCTCTCAAGTACCCCCTGTGCAACGCGGCGGGGCAGCCCTATGCCGTCTGCAACATTTCCACCGACATCACCGAGCGCAAGCAGGCTGAGGCAGAGCGCCAAGCCCGCAAGACGGCCGAAGCCGAGAGCCGTGCAAAGACCGAGTTCCTGAGGAACATGAGCCACGAGCTGCGCACGCCGCTCAACGCCATCCTCGGCTACGCACAGATCCTCAAGCGCTCCTCGGGGCTCGAAGACCGCCAGGCGGCGGGACTGAACACCATCCAGCAGAGCGGTCAGCACCTCTTGACCCTCATCAACGACCTGTTGGACCTGGCCAAGATCGAGGCGGGCAAGCTCGAGCTCTACCCCGAGCCGATCCATCTCTCGGCCTTCCTGACGGTCGTCGCCCACGTCATCCGCGTCAGGGCGGAGCAGAAGAGCCTTCACTTCGTCTACGAGGTCACGCCCCACCTGCCCCAGGCGGCGCTGGCCGACGAGAAGCGCTTGCGCCAGGTGCTGCTCAACCTGCTGGGCAATGCGGTGAAATTCACCGATCGGGGGCGGGTGCGCTTCGGGGTGCAGGTGCTGGCCCAGGACGGGACCGGGGCGCGCCTGCGCTTCGAGGTGGAGGATACCGGCGTGGGAATGGCGCCGGAGCAGCTGGCCAAGCTCTTCCAGCCTTTCGGTCGGGTGGGGGAGGTGCGGCGCCGCGCGGGTACCGGCCTTGGGCTCATGATCAGCCGCCAGCTGGTGAACCTCATGGGCAGCGAGATCCATGTGGAAAGCCGGCCCGACGAAGGCAGCCGCTTCTGGTTCGAGGTGACCCTGCCAGTGGCCGAGATCGCAGCACCTCTCCGGCCCAAGCAGCTCGCCATCGGCTACGCGGGGCCGCGCCGGAAGGTGCTGGTTGCCGACGACGTGGTGAGCAATCGGGCGGTGCTTTCGACCCTGCTGATCGGCCTGGGCTTCGAGGTGTGCGAGGCGGCCAATGGCCAGGAGGCCGTCGAGCAGGAGATGGCGGCGTCGCCGGAGCTGGCGGTGATGGATCTGGTCATGCCGGTGATGGGCGGCCTGGACGCCATCCACTGCATTCGCCGCGATCGCCAGGCTCGGGGGCTCCCGCGGCTGCCGTTCATCGTCGTCTCCGCGAGCGCCAACGAGGAAGACCAGGCCGAGAGCATTGCAGCCGGTGCCGACGCCTTCCTTACCAAGCCGATCGACCAGGAAAGCCTGCTGCACATCCTCGGCACCCAGCTCGGACTGACCTGGGTCCATGCCAAAGCGGCCGAGGAGCGAGCCGGTGACGGGGAGGCCACGGAGCTCGTGGCGCCGCCCCGGGAGGAGATGGAGGTCCTGCATGCCATGGCCCTCGAGGGCAACATGCGCAACATCCGCCAACGGGCGGCCTACCTGGCCACCCTCGACGAACGCTATCGCCCCTTCGCCGACCGCCTGCATCGCCTGGCCCAGGCCTTCCAGTCCAAGGCGATCCTCAGACTGATCGAGGAACACCTGCAGGGGGCCTCGCCTTCGGCGAGGCTGGGGCTGGCTGGCAGTGGCGCCTGGCTCAGGCCGACCGGCGCGCGGAAGGCAGAAGGGTAGCTCCCCCTACGCCTCTTCTTCCTCCTCCCCTCCTCCGTTAGCGCCCCTTCCGCTGCCGCCGCTTCCGCTTCGCCTCCTCGACCGGCTCGGTATTCAGGAGCGCGCTCGCCCCACGCAGGAGTTCGGCGCGCAGGTCGTCGCCGGGGACGTCGGGCAGATGGCCGATGGGGTCGGTGACGGCGGCGAGCGCCTGCGCGGCCCGTACGCGCCGCCGCCAATCGGGATCAGGGCCGGCGAGCAACGCGACGGCCCGGTTCACGATACCGACCACCCGGGACATGAGCTCGGTCGTCTCGTCGCCGTAGACGGAGGCGTCGCGCAGGAGCAGGGCCATGGTCGCGCGGTGGGCGAGCATGACGTCGATGCAGCCGCCGAGCACGTGCTGCCGGATCTCGGCCAGGGTGGGCCGGGCTGCCGCGGCCTGGATCGTCGCTTCGAGCTGGTGGATCGGGGGGGCCACGAGGCTCGCCAGGATCTCGCTTTTGCTGCGAAAATGGTGGTAGAGGGAGGGTTTGGTGATACCGACGCGTGCCGCGATGTCCCGCATGGAGGCGGCGCGGTAGGTCTGCGCGGTGAACAGCTCCCGCGCGGTCTCGATGATCCGCGAGCGGGTGTCATCTGGCTCGTTCCGTGTCAACGGCGTCTCCTTGGAGCTGTGGCTGACCTCAGCATACCAGCCGCCCTTCCGGTTCTGGTTGCCAACCGACCGGTAGGGCGGCTACGGTCTCCCCACCCTACCGGTCGGTAGGGAGACATGGAAGGAGTCCTACGATGGCGTACACCCAGATAGAAGGCACCGCCGCCACCGGCTTCGAGGCAGTGCGGGAGGCGTTCGAGCGGAACTTCGCCCACGGCGGCGAGGTTGGCGCCGGCCTCACCATCTACCGGCACGGCGAGCCGGTCGTGGACCTGTGGGGCGGATACGCCGACGCCGCCACGCGCCGGCCCTGGCGGCGCGACACCATCGCCCCCCTGGCCTCGACCTGCAAAGCCTTCGCGTCCGGCGCGCTGCTGCTGCTGGTCGAACGCGGCGAGGTCGACCTGGAGGCGCCCGTGGCACGCTACTGGCCAGAGTTCGCCCAGAATGGCAAGGGCGAGATCTCCGTGCGCACGCTGCTCAGCCACGGCGCCGGGCTGCCCAGCATGCACATGCGGCCCATCACATGGGAAGACCTGCGGGACTGGACGCCGATCACGGAGGCCCTCGCGGCGGCGGCCCCCGAATGGCCCCCGGGCACCGCACACGGCTACCACGGGGTGAGCATCGGCCACCTCGCCGGCGAGATCGTCCGCCGTGTCACCGGGCTGCCCCTCCGCGAGTTCCTGGCGCAGGAGATCACCGGCCCGCTCGGCCTGGACTGCTACATCCGAGTCCCCGACGACGCGATGCCACGCATGGCCACCATGGTCGTCCCCGACGTCGAAGCGATGCGCCTGGGCATGGGGGTGCCCGAGCTCGCCGACTTCGTCAAGGCGCTGAACGACCCCACCACCCTGTCCTACCGCGCCATCTACGGCAGTGTCGCCATCGGCTGGGACGCGACCAATGATCCGCGCACCTACCAGGTCGAGAGCCCGTCGATGGACGGCGTCGCCTCCGCCCACTCCCTCGCGCGCTACTTCGCCGCCATGATCGGCGAGGTCGACGGCATCCGACTGCTGGGCCCCGACCTCATCGAGCAAGTACGCCGCCCCCAGGCCGACGGCCTGGACCAGGTCCTGCGGGTCCGCACCGCCTGGGGAATCGGCTTCGCCGTGCCCGGCGGACCGTTCTGGCCCGCGCCCGAGCGCATCACGGGGCTGTTCGGGCAGAGCGGCGCCACCGGCTCCTTCGCCTTCGCCGACCCGGAACGGGGCCTCGCCTTTGGCTACGTGCCCAACCGCGGCTCGGAGCTTTTGGAGGGCGGCGACTTCCGCGTGCGATCGCTGGTCGCGGCCCTGTACGCGGGCCAGGAGTGACATCAAGGCGCCGCGGCACTGGAGCAAGTACCGCGCCGCGGTCGGCCTCGTTTCGGAGCGACGTCAAGCCTCAACAGGCCCGGCCGCAGGCCCCTGCTCTAGAGGCTCTTCACGCAGCGGAAGCCGATGCCGGGGGCGCTGGCGGTGGCGACCTGGTGGTAGCGGAACGCCGGGTTCACCCACAGCGCGAAGCCGCCGTTGTACCCGCCGCCGCGGATGGCCTTCTTGTCGCCGGCGGGCGCGCCCTGGGGGTTCACATGCTCCTCGGGCTGTAAAGCGCGTACCAGTCCGCGGTCCACTCCCAGACGTTGCCGACCATGTCGAAGGTGCCGAACTTCGTCTTGCCCTTGGGGAAGGAGCCCACCGGCGCGGTGCCCGAGAAGCCGTCGTCGGCCGCGTGCATCTGCGGGGTCAGCGGCTTGATGCCCTTGGGCAGCCGCTTCTTCTGCACCTTGCAGTAGGCGTCCGCCAGGTCCCAGGACACGCAGTTCATCGGGTGGGATCGACCTTGCGGACGCCACGTTCCTATGATGCCTCATCCCATCTAGGGGGCCGCGTTCACTCCACAGCCTGCGGGGTGAGCGCCGTGCTGCAACGGAGAGTCTTCGCTTGCGCCACCGATCTGTCACGAGCGCGGATCACGATGTTTCCCAGGAACATGCTGATCGATCCACCAGCCACACTGGGACGACACACCGTGATCCTGTACCTCGGGCCCGCGGAGGACCAAGGCCCCGAGGCCAACGAGTCGTTTGGCGAAGCCATCTGGTTCGACCGCCGGGATCCACGATCCATTCGCCGCGCTCAGGAGATCATCCAGGACCGGCTGCGACTCTCGGTCGCACCGACGCTGTGCGACGAGCCTTCGCCTGGCCTCGGGGCAGCGTTGGGCGGGATCCTCGCGGCCCTTGTCAACGTGTTCGAGCGTTGGCATCGGCGCAACGCTGGTGAGAAACACCTTGAGCTCGAGCCTCGGAGGACGGGATCAAGCCGCAAGACATCTCCATCCTGTTAGGGCGTGTCGGCAAACGCGTGCAACCACAGGCGGACAGCCGCCAACTTGACTATGGACAGGTACTGTTCGCCTCGTTTCTCGTATCGGGTCGCGACGCGGCGGAACTGCTTCAACCTGTTCATTGAGCGCTCCAGATGACCGCGCAGCCGGCACGCCACACCGGATCAGCATGGCGCGTAGCAGCCCGCTCTCGGCGAGGATCGCTTCGGGCTTGACGTCGACCGACGGCGGGCGCGGTGTTGTCTGCGCGACGGGCGGGAGCTCGGCCCCCCTCTGTCGCTTGCTCACCCAGCCTTCCCGCGTTCGGCCGGGCGGTCTGGTGCCGACGAGCTTCCAGGCTCCGTGTGCGACCAGGGCGGGCCTCGGGCCCAGCTGTCGGCCCGAGTTTACTAGCCTCTCCGGTGCTGGGGTAGGCCGAGCAGCTGACCGATCGCCTCGTGAACGCCTCCGCGCCTTCGCGCCTTCGCGTTGAAATCTCTCTTCGGCCATCCCTGGCCGGACTTCTGGCGGAACCAGTTCAACGCTTGCTGGCCTCGACCAGGTGGCCGCGCGGCGCGCCTGCCGGCGCGGGAGGAGAGGGCCAGCGCCCCCAGCGCGCGCCCACCTCGCCCGGATCGATCACGGCGGCCTCCCAGCCATGCACCGCGACGAGGGCTGCCGGATCGTCGCTGCCGTAGGTCCACGGGGCGCCGAGCTCGGCCATCATGCGGAGCGCCGCCGCGAGCGCGGGCGATTCGAGCAGCGACTTGCCTACGACATCGTAGAGGAGGATCGAGCGCGGCGCGGAGAGCCTGTCGATCCGGGCCACGAGCGTCTCCACGGACCGCGCATCGAGGTACTGGAGCAGGCTCTCGACGAGCCATACCGTGCGCGCGGCGGGGTCGAACCGCGCGGCGCGGAGCGCCGTGGGCCAGTCGGTCACCCGCGCGCATCGCGGCGACGAGCAGGGCGGTGATGGCGACGGGATTCATGGGCTCCACCTTTCTCTCGTGTCGAGGTAAGGCGAAACCTGAGCGCGCCCGTCGCGAGCGTCTTGGACATTTTTACCCGTGGAGCGGCACGTGGTTCGGTCGCTCCACCTCCTGGGCGAGGTACGCGCGGGGACCGAGGCCGGTGAACGCCCGGAACTCGCGGTTGAAGTGCGCTTGATCGGAGTAACCGAGCTCCGCGGCGACCTCGGCGCCGCGCACAAGTCGACGCCTGCAGTCTCGCTCGCCTCGCCCGCGCTCCACGCGGCGCAGCGCCGCCTGGAACCGGCGGACACGCCAGAACGCCTTGGGCCCGAGGCCGACCTCGTCATGGAAGAGCGCGATGAGGCGCTTCGGCGACAGCCCGGTTCGCGCGTTGACCTCGGCGACGCTCTCGAGCGTCGGGTCCTCGAAGGAGGATAACGCGAGCTTGACCGCGTCGTGCCGGCGAAGAGGTCGCGTGGCCTTCGCGCGGAGGAAGTCCTCGAGCAAGGAGAAGCGCTCCAGCGCGCACCGGGCCTCGATCAGGCGCTCGCGGAGCCGCGCCGCGTTCGCGCCCCAGAGCGCATCGAGCGCCGCGTGTCTTCCCTCGAGATGTCCGGCCGGCACGCCCAGGAAGGGGAACGCGCCGCCGAGTCGACGAATTCCGCGAGCGGCGGTCCGGGACGGTGGATGTGCGCGGGCATCGAGGGCAAGCGTAGCGCGGCCGCCGCGGTGATCCCGGTCCCTGAGGCCCTCGGGACTCGGGCGGTCTGCCTGGAGCCGCCATCTCCTCTTTCATCCCTGCATGTCCGCGATTCCCGCGGCCGCCGGACACCGCTAGACTCGCCGCGTGCGCGCGCTGCGGATCTGGAGCCCGGCCGTGGCCATCGAGCGAGCCTGGCCGCGCCGCCTCGCCGGCTGGCTGTTCCTCGCTGCGAGCGCCGCCGCCGTGCTCATCGTCCGCGACGTGGACGACATGTCGCGCGAGGTGTTCACGACCGGCGCCAGCGGCGTGTACGGCCTGGTCCTTGGTGTCGCCTACCTCCTCAACGCCTACTTCGGTCCGGATCGCGCGCCCGGAAGGGACAAGCTGCTCGCGGGCACGGTCGAGATCGACGCAGACGCGGTGGCGCTCGACCGGGGCAAGGACCGCGCCCGGATCCCGCGCGGGCAGCTCGAGGGCGGGTACCTCGATGTGTCCCGGGGCGAGTGCTGGGCCGTCCTCCGGCAGCGGAGCGCCGACGCCGTGTGGATCCGCGTCCGCGACGTCGAGGAGGGGCGCGCCGTCCTGCGGGCTGCGGGCCTCGCCGTCGAGCAGCACGTCTTCAGGACGCGCCTCGTCAGCGCCGCGGAGGAAGTCCTCACCCCGGGAGCGCGCGTCGCCGCGTGGCTCGTGGCGATCTACGGCGCCATGGCGCTCGGCTGGGCGGCGTCGCGCGGGCTGGAGAGCGACGCCCCCGGCGCGGTGATCGCCGCCGCCCTCGGGCTCTGCTGCCTCATCGTCTATGCCGTGCTGAAGTTCGCCCTCCCGCGCGCCGCGCTGGTCGGGACCGACGGCGTCTCCCTCAGGAGCTTTCGCGCGCGCCGCTTCGTGCCGTATGCGAGCGTCGCGGCCGTGCGCGCCGACGGCCGTGGCGTGTGGCTGGACCAGCGCAGCGGCCCGCCCCTGCTGCTCGCCACCGTGCCGCGGCTGTCGCGCCGTCTGCTCGCGTCGATGCCGAGAGGCGCCCGGCTCGGAGCGGCGACGGAGGTGCTGTTCCATCGCCTGAACGAGGCGATGGCTGTGGCCGCGCCCAGCGACGCCTCGGCCGCGCGCTTCGCCGACCTCGACCGCCGCGGTCGGCCGATCGACGCGTGGCGACGGGCGCTCGAGGCGCTTGTGCGGGGGGCGACGGGCGTCGCCCAGTACCGCCGGGCCAGCGTGACGGAGGACGACATCGCCCGCGTGCTCGAGGACGTGGCCGCGCCGCCGGAGCGCCGGATCGCCGCCGCGGTCGCGCTCACCGCCAGCGACGATCCGGCCGTGCGCGGCCGGGTGCGGATCGCGGCGAGCGCCTGCGCCAACGAGGCGCTCCGGCACGCCCTGGAGAAGGCCGCCGAGGGCGAGCTCGAGGCCGCCGACGTCGAGCTCGCCGAGCGGGCCCACGCGCTCGCGGCGCGGTGAGCCCTGCCTCGACCATCTTCCGCTGCATGCGGGTGAGCTTCGGGAGCGGCTCGATCTCGGCCGCGCCGAGCGTGGTGATGGGGCGTGACTCGAGGAGGTGAATGGAGCCCCCCGCGAAGGCGAACTCCACGTCCTGAGGGCAGCCGAAGTGGGCCTCGAGGCGGAGCCCGATGCGCGAAAGCTCGAGCACCAGGGCGTCGCTCGGCGCGGGGCGGCCTGCCTGCCGCCGGTCGCGCTCCTCGATCGCGAGCTCGTCCGCGCCGGGGCCCGGGGCTCCGTTCGGTCGGTCCGGGCGGGGCTCCGCGGACCCGGCGAACGGCGCGCGCCGCAGGCGGTACACGTCGCCTGTCGTGTGCCCTGACACGACGGCCTCGCCGAGGCCCGGCGCTACCTCGAGGAGCATGCGGTCGGCGCGCTGGGCCACCGGGTCGACGGTGAACAGGACACCGGCGAAATCGGCCGGCACCATGCGCTGCACGACGACGGCGATGTTGACCCCCAGGTGGTCGACGCCGCGCGCCGCCCGGTACTGGAGGGCTCTCGAGCTCCAGAGCGACGCCCAGCACCGCCGCAGCGCGCGCAGGAGCTCTTCCTCTCCCGCCACATTTTCGACACGCAGATCCTGGACGAGGCGCGCGCGCGCTTTCTGGAGCACGGCGCGGGCGTCTCGACGACGCTCATGGCGGAGCGGGCTCGGGGGGTGCTGTCTCTTGCCAGAGAGGTTCCACATGAAGACGGTAAGATAGGAAGATCATTGGCCTTTCTTCCCGCCTCCCCGCCTTCATGTTCAACGGACAGCACCACCGGCTCGGGAGCGAGCTGCGGGCACCCCGCTCGCGTCAGCGCGGCTCGCTCGCGCCGGCGCGCTTGCCCACGACGATGTACTGCTCGGGCAGGTCCTCCGCGATGATCTGGGGCGACAGGCCCCCGGCGCGGAGCTCGGCGGCGACCGTCTCGGCGGGGATGCGGTGCTCCTTCGGGGGGCCCTGGCGCGCGGCGTCCGTGAAGTCGACGACGACGACCGCCCCTTCCGGGCGGAGCGCGGCCCTCAGCCTCGCGGCGTAGGCGGGGCGGTCGGGGATGTGGTGCCAGGTGTCGACCACGAGGATGCGGTCGACCGAGCCGGGCTCGAGCCCGGGATCGTCGGGCCTGACCTGGCGCGCGGTGACGTTGGCCAGGCGCTCGCGGGCGGCGCGCTCCGCCATGTAGCGGACCATGTCCGGCTCGATGTCCAGGCCGACGACCGCGCCGGTCGGCCCGACAGCGCGGGAGAGGTGCGGCAAGAAGTAGCCCGTGCCGGCCCCGAGATCGGCGACCCGCATGCCGGGGACGATCCGCATGGCGGCGATGACCGCTGCGGGCTGCTGCCAGGCGTCGCGCTCGGGGCCCTCGAACCGGGCCACCCAGTCGTCCGCCCGCTCGAAGCGGTGCACGAGCGGCCCTGCGCCGTGCGCGTGTCCGGCCCCTGCGTGGTGGCCGGCGCCCCCCGCGTGGGGGGCCTGCCCGCGGCTCGCGGGCTCATGCGGCCCGCCGCTGGCAGGCGCGGCAGCGTCGGGCGTGGCGCTGCAGCCGCCGTGGAGGGCGACGAGGGCGGCGAGGGCGGCGCACTGAAGGCGGCGGTGCATCCGCGCTCCCGTACCACGATCGGAGCGCCGGAGTCCCAGGGGACAGACCCGCGGCGCCCGAGCGCGCCTCTGCCCGATCCGAGCGGCCCGGACACCGCGGACGAGCTCGAAAGCCGCGAAGCTCGCGTGGCCCGACTCCTGCCAAGCCCTGCCAGGATGACACGCCTCCTCCGCAGCACCGCGACAGCCGCCTCGCGATCTCATCGACGAGGCGTCCTCGACCCGGCGATCGCCGCGTCGGTCGCCGCCGCGGAGGGAGGAGCTCATGCATGGGCGTCGCGTCGCCGGGAGCGGCGACGCGGCGTTGGAGGAGCATCATGAACAATCAGGATCGTATCAAGAACACTCGCATTGCGTCCGTTCTCTGGCTCGCATTCTCGATGAGCCCGCTCACCGTGGGCTGTCAGGTGGAGGTGGCCGACGGCGACGCCGATCCGATCGTCTCCGACGCTCAGGAGGTGAGGGGAGACAGCGGGCGCGAGGGCCCCGCCTGCGGCGGCCTCGCCGGCCTCCGCTGCAAGCGCGGATTCTTCTGTGACTACAAGATCGAAGACATGTGCGGCGCGGCCGATCACACCGGCACCTGCGCGGCCATCCCGCAGGCGTGCACGTATCAGTACGACCCGGTCTGCGGCTGTGACAGCAAGACGTACGGCAACGCGTGCACCGCGAACGCGTCGGGCGTGTCCGTGGCGTCGCTCGGAGCGTGCCCTGCCCCGTCGTGAGGGAGCGCCTCGCCTCTCCCTGGCGCGCCCTCTCTCGACGTCCACTCGATAGCTCCCGCCGCTCTCCTGAGGCATCCCCTCAAATTCTTCGGAAAATTCACAGGGAGGCGGGGAGGCGGGGAGGGGAATCTTCAGAATACTCCCTGTCTCCCCGCCTCCCTGTGAATTTTCTCCGCTGAAAAGGGCTGCAAATGAGGGGATTCCTCAGGCCGCTCTCCCCTGTCGATGTCGCCCCGCTTGTCCCTCCTGGCGCCGTCCGTACAGCGCCGCGATACCGGCTCACGAGAACCCACCGTCGAGATTGACACGCGCCGCACGCTACGGTTTACTGGCACCACTCGATACCTGGAGGTCTCGCGTGCTTCAACTCAATCCCACCTGCGAACATTGCAACAAACCATTGCCGCCGAACTCGCTCGAGGCGCGCATATGTTCCTTCGAGTGCACGTTCTGCGCGACCTGTGTCGACGAGGTCCTGAAGAACGTGTGCCCGAACTGCGGCGGCAACTTCTGTCAGCGACCGATCCGCCCCGCCAAGCAGTGGGTGGGGCAGGTGTGCCTCGGCTCGCGGCCGGCGGGCACGGTCGTCAAGCATCGGCCGGTCGATGTCGCCGCGCACGCCGAGTTTGCGGCCCGCGTCGGCAAGTTCGCCCCCGAGGATCGCTGACGTAGCGGCGGCGGCGAGGCGAACGCTGGAGATGACGACGAGAGGCGGCGCGCTCATCTCCGCTGGCTCCGCTGCGGGTCGGGCTCCGCGTCGGCCGACGGAAGGGTCATCATCGCGACGCCCGCCACCACGGCGACCAGCCCGAGCCACGCGGTCGCGGGCAACGACTCGTCGAGGAACAGCGCGCCCAGCCCGACCCCGATCGGGACGCGCAAGAACGCCTGCGACGTCGTCCCGATCGAGCCGAGGGTCTGCATCAGACGAAAGTAGATGACGTAGGCGAGCGCGGTCGAGAACACCGCGAGCGCCAGCAGCGCCGACAGCGAGGCGCTCGACACGTGGAGGCGCCACGGCTCGTCGAGGAGCAGGCTCGCCGGGACGAGCATCGCAGCGCCACAGGCCATCGAGCCGGCCGCGGGGAGGAGCGGGGAGAGACCCCGGAAAGTCCGTCCATAGATCGCCGCCATCGCGTAGCACCCGGAGGCCACGAGTATCGACAGCTCCGGCAGGACGTCTCCACCCCAGCCGTCGAGGGCGCTTCTCCCGACGACGAGCGCGACGCCGGCGAGGCCGCACACAACCCCGGAGAGCTTCCGCGCCGTGACGCGCTCGTGGCGCGCGCTCAGCCAGGTCAGCAGCATCGCGAAGATGGGCGACATCGAGTTCAGGATCGCGGCAACACCCGCCGGCACGCGCCTCTCCGCCCAGGCGATCAGCGTGAAGGGGACGACGCTGTTGAGGACCGCCTGGACGCAGAACTGGCGCCACAGCCCGGGCGCCCGCGGCACCGAGAGCCCCTGGGCGAGCGCGCATCCCCACAGGATCGCGCCCGCGATCGCGGTGCGCGCGGCGATGAGCGTGATCGGTGGGATCGTGGCGACGCCGACGCGGATCAGCGTGTAGGAGCCGCCCCAGAGCGTGGCGAGCACGAGCAAGAGCGGCAGGCTGCGCCGCCGGGTGCGTTCGGTAGAGCTCATCGCTCGGTGTCGCAGGGAGCGCCTGGCCCTCCGCTACCCGCGCGACGGCGACGTCGCCTGGTGAGAGAGGGCCTGGCCGGCCTTCACGAACCGGGCGACGTCAGCGATGAGCTCCTCGCTCTTATAGACCGCGAAATGACCCTGGCGCTCGTAGAGGCGCAGCGTGGCGTCGGGAACCGCAGCGGCGAGCGCGGCGACAGTGTCCGGATGGACGATCTCATCCTCGGTCCCGTGGAAGATAGCGGTCGGCACCGCGACCTTCCCCAGCAGCCCGGCCCACGGGAGCGCCTGCCATGGCGCGTGCAGGCGCGCATACCGGTGGGTGGTTTCGTCGCGCGTGAACGGGAGATCGTTCAGCGTGTGCAGCTCATGGTCGGCGTCGGCCTCGGTCCTCTGGGCGCCCTGCCGCATGATCCCGCGCACGAGGGCTGCCAGCTGAGGGCCGCTGCGGGCGATGCGGTTCAGCAGCGGTGGAAATGTCTTCTGGTAGAGCGTCTTCTCGCCGTCCGCGCCGAGCTCCAGCGGCGGGCTGATCAGCGCCAGGCGGCGCGGAGCGATCAAGCCTGTGGCCGTGGCGTAGAGCGCCAGGTAGCTCCCCGAGCAGTACGAGATGACGCTGTCGGCGTGCCCTCGGCCCGCGGCCGCGAGGACCTCGCCGAGATCGCGCGCGTGGGTCTCTGGCTCCCACTCACCGGGCGCCGCGACATCGTCGGGATAGTAGTCTGGCAAGCCACGCGTCTCCCAGGTCACTACATGGTGGTGGCGCGACAGGGCCTCGATGAGCCCGACGAGGAAGAGGCACGAGACGCCCAGCGGATTGACCAGGAGAACGGTGGACGCCTCCGGCTCCCCCGCGCTGAACACGGTGAGCGTCCGGCCATCCCTCGACGTCACGGTCTGGTCCGCGAGGATCGAGGCCCGCCGGTAGACGTCGAACCCGCGCTCCCTCTCGCTCAGGTAGGAGAACCCCGGGCGCTCGCGCACTAATCGCCCTCCCATTGCAGCAGCGACATAGCGCAATGGCCGTTGCCGTCGGCCTGGAAGATGAATCGCTCACCCGGCGCGAGCGTCCGGGAGTCGGCGTAGTCGCAGAAGTTGATGAAGCTGTCGCAGGCAAGGCAGTGCCCGACGCGAGGCACGTTGTCGAGGAACATCTGGGGCTTCTTGAACCCGGCGAGCAGGTCCTTCTGCGACTTGATGGGGAGGTACACGTTGTTGTTGAACACGCGGCTTACCTGCGGGAGCGTCCACCCGGCGCCGCTCATGAGCTCGGAGAGGACCCTGACGTGCAGCGCGTTCTTGGCGTCGAACCGCACGCCCCCCACGATCTCGTCGAGCTCGATGCCGCGAGCCGACCCGACGAGGCGCAGGGACCCGCCCCGCGGCGAGGAAGACACAAGGCACGCGGCAGCCGCATCGCTGAACAGGCCATAGTCCCAGAACCGCTCGATCCCCTTCGGCATCTTGTCGATGCCGATCACCAGCACGTCCTTGCGAACACCCGCGCGCACGAGCTGCGCGGCGCTCTGCAGCGCGGAGAGCAGGGTGGCGCAGCCCGCCAGCGTCTGGGCCTCGAGGAGCGAACGGGTGAGCCCCAGCGCCTTCAGGATCCTGGCGGTGCCCTGGTAGAGGTGGTCGTCGGCGTCAGGCAGGTAGCTGGACGCGAAGATCGTCAGCTCGACGTCGGCGGGATCGATCCCCGACGCGTCCAGCGTCCTCTTCGCCGCCGCGCGTCCGAGCTCGTAGGCGTCCTCGGTGACGTGAAATGCTCCCCAGCCCCACAGGGCAGGCATGTCAGGGAGCTTCTTGGCAGCCAGCACCTCTCGAAAGCCAGACGCCTCGACGTGGGTGCGGCTCGACTCTCCCAGCTGGTATCTGAACCCGCGAGCGTAGGCTTCGTGCTTCATCATCCTGGTCCAGGCATTCCGGTGCCCGCGCTAGGCGGTCACTGTCACGCTCGCGCAGAGCCCGGCGAACGTGGGGTCCTCGAAGAAGCCGACGAGCGACAGCTCGACCGAGAGCTTCTCCATGCGCGACGCCATGAGCATCGCGTGGAGCGAGGTGCCTCCGAGCTCGAAGAAGTTGTCCTCGGGAGACACCTGGTCGACGCGCAGGATCGACCTCCAGACGTCGGCCAGCGCCTCGATGTCGACCTCGGGCACCGCCGGCCCGCCGTCGTGGCTCGTCGATTGATCTTCCTTCTTGGCTCGTCGGGAGAGGAAGGAAACGGTTGTCATCGAAGCCCCTTCGCGACTCTAATGGTTGATTGCTCGTCGCCCACGCGCGACGTGCACGTTTGTGCCTGTCATGAGGATCCCGGCAGCGGCGTCCTCGCCAGGCCGGCTCGAGCGGGATCTCCGCTCTTGAGTAGCATCAGCGCAGAGAGCCCGCAATGATCATCTTCTGAACCTCGGAGGCTCCCTCGTAGATGCGCAGCAATCGAACCTGCCTATACAGGCTCTCGGTGACCGAGCCCGAGACCAGCCCGGCTGCGCCAAACATCTGGACGGCCCGATCGACGACCTCCTGCGCGCCGTCCGTCGCGTAGACCTTCGTGATGCTCGAGTGCCGGGACAGGGCGTCGGACTTCCCTGTGTCCACCTCCCAGGCGGTGCGAGCGACGAGCAGCGACGCGGCGTCGAGGTACACCGCCATATCGGCCAGGCGCTCCTTCGTCATCTGCATGTCGAAGAGCGAGCCGCTCGCCACATGTCGATTGCGCGACCACGCGAGCGCCTCGCTCATGGCCCTCCGGCAGAACCCCAGCGCGGCGGCGCCGACGCTCACGCGGTACCGCTCGAGCGTCTCGAGCACGTAACGGAACCCGTGGCCCGGCTTGCCGATCAGCGCGGATGCGGGTACCTCGCAGCCCTCGAAGCGCAGCCCGGAGATCGGGCGCGGGGCGATCAGGTCGACGACAGGAACGGGACGCACGTGCTCCACCTCCGCGGGCACGATGAGCATGCTCAGCCCGAAGGCAGCGGGGCCCTCGCCCGTGCGAGCGAGGACGCAATGGAAGTCGGCGACGTTCCCGTTCGCGATCCACGCCTTCTCGCCGCTCAGCCGGAAGCGAGCCCCCTGCTTCTCGGCGGCGAGCTGAACCCCCGCGATGTCCGAGCCGGACCGGGGCTCCGAGATCGCCAGCGAGCCAAGACGGCTGCCGGTCATGATGGCCGGCAGGTAGGTCGCCTTCTGCTCCTCCGAGCCGTACCGCGCGATCGCGTGAGCCGACAGCGATTGAATGGAGAACACGAAATCGAGGAGGTCGTCGCAGTACGAAAGCGCCTCGCGGATGAGGCAGACCGTCCGGAAGTCGGGCCCAGCCGAGGCACCTGGGCGCTTGTTCTCCACGGCGTGCTGGAGCCAGCCGTCTCTGCCGAGCACGGCGGCGATCTGCCGGACCGCGGCGCCCACGTCGCCCCCTCGCCACGTCTCGGGCAAGGTCGCGTTCCGCTCCACCCAGGCCTCGAGCCTGGCCGCGAGGTCGCGGTGCTCGTCATCGTAGAGCGGCAGCCGCAAGAGGGTCGGGTCGAAGATGTTCATGCGGCCTCGGAAGCACGAAAGACGTGCTGCTCGGCCGACGGCTGCGCCCCCGGCTTGATGAAGAGCTCACGCGAGCGCGGCCTCATCACCACGCGCGCGACGGTGGCCTCGCGACGGGCATCGCCGTCGGGCGGGACGCAGATCGGGTCGCCGTCGAGGATCGAGAAGTATGCTGACACAGGCGCCGGAGCCGGCAGGGCGCGGAGCGCGGCGGCGCACGCAGCGCGGCGCGCGATCGAGCCGTTGCGCGCGAACACGTTGATCTCGTCACGCGGGGCGAGCTCCGGATCCAGGATGTGGTTGGTGTGGACGAGCTCCGGGCCCCGCTGCCACCTGCAGCTGTTCTCGACGATCTCCACCGTGGCCGCCGATCGCGCGTCGCAGAGGGTCAGGCTCCGCGAGCTGGCGAGGTCGAGGCGACCGAGCAGCGCAACGCACTCCTCCACGGAGGTGGCTGTCTCGAGCAGGTGCCGGATGGCCATGTACCCCGGGATGCCAGGGCGCCACCGCCCTCCCATCACGAGGTTCAGGCCGATCGAGAGGCCATGGCTGTTCACGCCGAGGTAGCCGAGCAGGCCCGTGAACGTCAGCATGACCAGCTCGCGCCCGTCGTCTCCGGCGTTCGACACCCGGATCACGTAAGCCTCTGTCTCGAGGTTCCCGTTCAGGTCGACCGTCTGCGCGAGCACCGCCTCGGCCGGGACGTTGCGCGCGAACGTGGTGCAGTCGCCGCGGGAAGGCACCCTGCTATAGCCCATGATCTCCCGTCGAAGCTGCAGCAGGAGCGCCTGCTCGTACGGGATCGCCGCGCCCTCGGCGAGGCCTCGGATCTCGTCGATCGCGCGGGGGAGCTGGCGCGCGATCGCCTCGTGGTAAGCGCTCAGCGTCGGCCGGAGCGCCTCGAGCGTCACCGGGCGATGGAGGACCTTGTTGAGCCGCTGGAGATCGTCGGCGATGAACGCGCGGATCTGCGGCCCGAGCCGCGCCCCGTGCTGATGGCCGAGCCAGTAGCCGGCGCCCGAGAAAGCGTAGCTGGCGACCACGCCGGTCATGGCTGCCGCGCCGCCAGCCGGGACGCCAGCGCTTCCTTCACCGCGGGCCACTCGGCGCGAAGGACGCTGTAGTAGATGGCGTCGCGCCGCCGCCCCCCAGGCATGAAGTTGTAGCTGCGCAGCACCCCCTCCTCGGCGGCGCCGATCTTCTTCAGGCCGGCGCGCGCCTGCAGGTTCAGGACGTCTGTCTTGAACTCGACGCGCTCACAGGCCATCGTCTCGAACGCGTGCTGGAGCAGGAGGTACTTCGACCAGCCGTTGACGTGGGTGCCCCGGAACGCGCGGCCGAGCCACGACCACCCGATCTCGATCCGCTTCTCGCTCTCCGCGAGGTTCCCGTAGGCCATGCTGCCCGCGAGCTGCCCTGTGGCCTTGTCCACGACGCCGAACACGACGCGCCGCGACGCGAGCGTGTCGGCGACCGCTGTCTCGAGGAAGCGCGCGAGATCTTCCTCGGTCTCGACGCGAGCGACGAAGTACCGCCAGATCTCGGGATCGAAAGCGATCGCGCGGAGCCCCGCCCGGTCGTCGTGGGAGAGCGGGCGCAGCGAGACGGCGTGGTTCTCGAGCACCAGACCGGTGAAGTTGGCCCAGGTCATGCCGGCTTCACCGCCTGAAGCGCGCCCTGGATGATCCCGGCGACGTCGCTGGCAGTCTTCATCCGCGCTATGTCGCGCTCGGTGAGCGCGGTAAGCGGCAGGCCGCTCTCCTCGCACACAGTCGTCACCAGCGTGACGAGCTGGAGCGACGAGAGGCCATAGTCCTCGACGAAGCGAGCGTGGACGTCGAACGCATCTTCCCGCCGTATCGCGCCGAGCAGCTCACGACAACAGGCCTCGACCACCGATTCGATGCTCACCATCATGTGTCTCCGTACGCCTTCAGGATCCTGCGCTCGTACTCTTGCCGGATGCGCGCTCGCCTCGGCTTGCCCTGCGATGTAAGCAGCCCGTTCTGCGCCGAGAACCGATCGTCCGCGACGATGAAGGCGCCGATGCGCTCGTGCCCGCTGACCTGCGAGTTGACCCACTCGATGTGCTTGCCGATCGCGTCGCGGTCGGCTCCCTCGGCCGCCGGCGAGATCACCGCGACGAGGTGCGGGCGCCCGGCGCCGAAGAGGACGCACTCCTCGATCGCTCGACTTCGCTTCGCCAGGTCCTCGATGGGACGCGCGAAAACGTTCTTCCCGTTGCTGAGCGAGATCACGTCGTCGGCGCGCCCCTGGATGTAGAGAAAGCCATCCTCGTCGATGTGAGCCAGGTCGCCCGTCACGACATCCCCGTTATCGCGGAAGATCCGCTGCGCCTCGTCGCTGTCGCAGAACAGGTAGCGCCGGTTGACGGGGTACTGGCTCCGGACGATCAGCACGCCGTTCTCGTCGATGAGCACCTCCTTTCGCCGCAGCACCTTGCCGACGCTGCCCAGCCTGTGCGCGGAGGGGGAGTTCTTCGTGACGATGCACGTCTCGTTCATGCCGTACCCCTCGTAGAGGGGGAGGCCGCAGTCATGAAAGAACCGGAGCGTCTCGTGCTTGGCCGGCGCCGAGCCGGTCCACAGATACCGGATCCGACCGCCGAGCATGTCGCTCGCGCACTGGCGCAGCTTGCGGAGGCGCTCGGCCCCGTCCGCGGATGCGTCCGTCCGCGCGGCGGCCCTCGCCTCGATCTGCAGCCGCAGCGCGTCGAAGAAGGAGGGGACGCCCATGATGACGGTGGGGCGCTCCTGCTTGCAGGCGTACACGGCGAACTGGTGGCCAGCGACGACGACGTCGTGACCGTAGTGGAGCGCCGAGTAGATCCAGTAACGCTGCTGGAGCAGCGACAGGGGCAGGAACACGAGCAGCTTGTCGTCCGCGCCGTGGTGAAAGAGCTCCTGGACGGCGTCGAGCGAGCTGTCGATGCTGCTCACCGTCGCGGCCAGGCCCTTGGGCCGACCGGTGCTCCCCGACGTGAACTTGATGGTCGTGACATCGTCGTCGGCGTACGCGACCGTCTCCTGCTCGAGGGGCGACTCTGGCAGCTCGGACGTGACCCGGCGAATATCGACGAAGCCGTCGGCCTCGATCGCGCCATCGGTGAAGACCAGCTTGAGGCCGTACCGATCCCGGCACTCGGCGTCGAGCTTGAACGCCCCGTGCTCGAAGCCGGCCGTCACCACCCTGAGCTTTATCGCGGCCAGATCGAGCAGCGCCCACTCCAGGCGATTGCGGGCGAGAATGCCGATGCGATCGCCGGGGGCCACGCCGAGCCCCCGCAGCCAGCGCGCGACCCTACGGGCGAGCGCGTCGAGCTCGGAGAGGCTGAGCCGCACCACCTGGCCCTCCTGGTAGAAGGTCGCCTGGTGCGGGGTCCACGTCGAGGTCGACGCGATGCGGTTGATCACCCGATCCATGCCTGGGCTCCCCGGCTGGCCGCCGACCTTTCAGCGTGCCTCACGGCGCAGCTCCTCGCTCGCGAGGCGCGCGAGCGCGCTGCGATCCACCTTGCCGCCGCTCGCGCGCGGCAGCTGATCGACGAACTGGATGAGGTCGGGGCTCATCGACGCCGGGAGCGCGCGCAGCAGATCCCGCCGGACCTCGCGCTCGAGGAGCTCCGCGCCGGCGCGCTGCAGGAAGGCCACGATCCGGACTTCCTCGCCGGCGGTCGCCTTCACGCACACAGCCGCCCCGACCCCTGGAATCCGGCCGAGCGCGGCCTCTATCTCTCCCAGCGAGATGCGCGTGCCGTGGCGCTTGACGACATCATCGACGCGCTCGACGAACACGTACTGGCCAGCGGAGTTCACCGTGACCAGGTCGCCTGTCTTCAGCAAGGGCCTCCCGCCTCCGTGGAAGGGCCCCAGCACCGCGGCCGTGGCCCGGGGATCGCCGAGATAGCCGGTCATCAGCTGGACCCCGCCGATGTAGAGCTCGGCGAGCTCCCCCGCGCCGCACGGCCCGCCGTGCGGCCCGAGCGCGACGAAGTCGACGCCGGGGTGAGGCGTGCCGATCGGGATCTTTTCCTCGGAGGCGAGCATCTCGCCCGTTATCTCGAGCGTGGAGACCGCCATCGTGGCCTCGGTCGGACCATAACGGTTGAACACCCGGAGGCCCGGCAGCTCCGCGCGGAGCTTCTGGAGCTGCGGCTTCGGCGGGCTTTCGCCGCCGAGCGCCAGGGTCCGCCAGCTCTCGCAGCTCGCCTTCGACCACGCGTCGTCGGCCATCAACGCGCGCAGGTACGTCGGCGTCATGGTTGTGTGCGTGAGCGCGCGCTCGCGCATGTGCCTGAGGAAGGTAGGCGGCGGGCAGATCGGGCCGCGGTGGAGAAAGACGCACCCCCCGGCGAGCAGGACGGGAAACACGCTGCTGAACGATCCGTCGAAGTGGAGCGGCAAGATCACGAGCGAGCGGGTGGCGGCGTCGAACCCCATGATCTGCGCTGCCGACCGGGAAGCGT
This sequence comes from Sorangium sp. So ce1128, assembly GCA_051717205.1. Taxonomy (GTDB): domain Bacteria; phylum Myxococcota_A; class Polyangia; order Polyangiales; family Polyangiaceae; genus Sorangium. The sequence goes on along the minus strand of CP181432.1, from coordinate 7,870,027 downwards.
GGAAGAAGCTGCGGTTCGGGACGCAGACACCCTTGGGGTCGCCGGTCGAGCCCGAGGTGAAGATCACGTAGGCGACCGCGTCGGCGTCGTTCGCGCTCGCCTCCTCGTCCGGTGTCGCTCCTTCGCGCCCCGGCGCGCTGCTGGAGGGGTCGCTCCCGTCGAGGCGAACCATGTCGTCGAGGTCGAGCCGCACCGCGGTCGTCTCGAAGGCCCTCCTCCGGCGCGACGCGAGGAGGACGACCGGCCTGGCCCGCTCGCACAACCCGGAGAGCCGCGCGTCAGGATCGAGCGGTGAGAGGGGCACGAACGCGCACCCGGCGTCGAGGATCCCGTACATAGCGGCGACGCACCCGACGCCGTTCTCGCTGCAGATCGCGACTGTATCCCCCGGCCTGGCGCCGCTCTCGTGAAGGAGCGCCCGGATGCGCGCGGCCGTCTGCGCGAGCTGGCCGAACGACAGCGTGCCGCGATCGTCCATCAGCGCCGGGGCGTCCGGCGAGGTCCGGGCGCGTTCGTAAAGAGCTCTAACAACGCCGCCGATCATCGACATCTCCGTTCGTGTCAGAGGCCAAGCTGCTCGAGGCCCCGCTCGGCCATCGCCGGTGCGAGCCGTACGCCCGAGCCACCCGCGCCGCCGACGATCACGGCGCCGGGAAGATCGGGCACCGCGGCGATCAAAGGGTCGCGCGTCGGCGTGTAAGCGTCGCAGAACACGCGAGCGCCGAGCGGCGCGGCGACGCCCTGCGGGAAGTGCGCCCGAAGAATGCCTGTCGCGCGGGCGAGGTCGTCGGCGCTCAGCCGGAGCACGGCAGGGTCCGGCGCCACGTCCCACTCCTCCGAGCGGAAGCTGAACAGCCAGCGGCGGCGCTCCGGCTGCGGCATGAGGAACGCCTCGTGCTCGAACAGGTAGATGACGGGAGCGCCCCCGAGCGGCTCGCCCGGGATGAGCAGCGAGACGACCTTCTTGACCCTCGCGTCGGTGCGAGCGCCCGTCAGCCTTCCCAGCGCGGAGGTGAGCCACGGGCCGAGGCACAGCGCGACCCGCGCGCCGCGCACCGAGCGCCCGTCGTGGAGATCGAGCCGGCACCCGCCGGCGCTCGGTGAGAGCCGCGCGACCTCCGCGCCCTCCATGACATCGGTGCGCGGCGCCGCCGTCCGCGCGCCGGCCTCCAGCGCGCGGACGAGCGCGTCGACGAGGCCGCCGGTGCAGCGCGTCGCCCGCATGTTCTCCAGCACCGCATGGCCGCCGGGGACCGCGAAGCCGTGAGGCGCGTTTGCGATCGTGACGTCGTCCCGGCCGGCGCAGGAGGTCCATCGCCGGCGGGCCCCGCCGTCCGTGAGCCGCGCGCATGCCTGCTCGATCCCGTCCTGAGCGCAGACTCCCACCATCTCTACATCGACGATCGGCAGCTCGGGCACGCTCTCGCGCAGCTCTCGATACAGGGCGGCGCTGCGCGTCGTGAGCGCCCGGATCGCCTCGGTGTGCCCGAAAGGGAGATCGAGGAACGCCGAGTACGCCGTCGCCCCCAGCCCCAGGACCGAGCGGTCCATGAGGAGAATGTCGAGGTCGGGGTGGCGGCGGCGCGCCAGGAGCGCGGTCATCACGCCCGCGACGCCGCCGCCGACGACGACGAGATCGTAGGTCGCGTCCTCGGCGCTCATGCCGGATCCCTCCACCAGATCGAGAAGACGACGAGGGGCTCGCTCCCCGAGTTCATCAGGGTGTGGCTCGCGCCGGTCTCGAACTCCACGACGTCCCCCGCCCGCACCGGGAACGGCGGCTGCCCGCGGTAGCTGAGCATCCCGTCGCCCTGCGCGAGCATCCACACCTCGCGCTCCTCGTGGACGTCGAGCGGCGACCGAGCGCCTGGCGCGAGCTCGAACCGGGACATGCGCACCGGCGCCGGCCCGCCGCGCAGGCGCGCCGTCTCGACGAGGGTGAGGCTCATCCCCTCGTGGATGCGCTGCGTCTCCGCGAAGGGCGCGTGTGCCGCGGGGCGGCCATGCCCCTCGGGCGCTTCGGGGGTTCTCATCGCCATATCTTCAGGTCCCTCGAGTCCTGCACCGCGTAGTGATGCCTGCCCACGAGGTCGTTGACGATGTTGGCGCTGCGCCACGCCATCAGGGAGAGGTTCGGATCCGCGATGCCTCGCGCGTTGATGGCCGCGTTCTGCACGTAGATCTTGTTCCTCGGGTGCCCCTCCCACTCGATCGAGAAGTCCTCGTGGTACTGGTACCCTGTCTGCGTGTAGACGATGCGGTGCCGGAGGCGATCGAGGAAGGCCGGCACCTTGTAGTGGTACCCGGTGCACAGGAGGACGACATCCGCCGTGACAGCGTTGCGGTCCCCGGTGAGGCCGTGCTCGAGCTCCAGGACGAAATCGTCGTGAGCGCCCCGCTGCATCCCGATCAGCTTTGTGTGCGGCCTCAGCGCGATCGAGGGCTTCGATTTCCTCACGAACTCGAGCGCGTAGAGCTTGCGGTACAGCTCGCGCAGGAGGTTCATCGAGATGCCGTCGCTGGCGAGCTTCTGGCTGCTCAAGCTGAAGAGCCGCTTGTCGACGGGCAGGTCGAAGAAGAAGCCGCTGTACCCCGGCGTGAAAAGCTCGTTGGTGAACGGCGAGTCGTCGAGGGGCAGGAAGTTGCTCCGCGACGAGATCCAGGTGAGCTCGGCGGGGATCTGGCTCTCGTTGCTGAGGGCGTAGTTGAGCACCTCCGCGCCGGACTGCCCGCCGCCGATCACCGCGACCCGCTTCCCGAGCCACTCGTTGCTCTGCTGCAGCAGCCTGTGGCCGTGGAAGACGCTCGGGCCCAGGAAGGGCGCCGCGCACTCCGGGACGCTCGGCGTGAGCCCGGTGCCCAGGATGAGCGCTCGGGCGGTGTACCGGGCGTCCTCGTTGAGGATGAACATCGATCCGTCGTGATCGATCGACTCGACGGGCGTGTCGAACTGCACGTTCGGGAGCTGCTCCGCGGTCCAGCGGAAGTAGTCATCGAACTCGGCGCGCTCGACGTTGTCGAAGTCCGCCGTGATGAAGCGATACATCCGCTTCTTGGCGTGCAGGTAAGAGAGGAACGAGTAAGGGCTCGTCGGATCGGCGAGGGTGACCAGATCCTTCAGGTGCGAGGTCTGGATCGTCGAGCCCGAGATCAAGAGGCCCGGGTGCCACGCGAAGCTCCTGGAGCGATCGACGAAGAGCGTCTTCAGGCCCGGGATGGCCGCCGCGAGCGCCGCCGCGCTGAGGTTGAAGGGACCGATGCCGACCCCGATCGCATCGTATGCCGGGTTGGGTGCGCTCATTGTCTTGCAGCCGCCTCGCGGGAGATGGTGGCCTCGATGCGATCGCCAGCGACGACACCGAAAGGCGCCCACGGCGCCGCGTGAGGCGCCGGTCTGGTCGTCTCGCCGAACGAGAGCGGGCGTGGCTCGCCGGCGTGGCCCAGGCGCTGCCACACCTCCTGGCTCACGCCGGGCATGAAGGGACAGGCCAGGAGGGCAAGACCCTTGAGCCACCAGTACGCCTGCGTCGCGGTCTGGTCCGCGGCAGCGCGGCCGGCCGAGCCCCCGAGGCCCAGCGTGGCGCCGACGAGGTTCCATGTATCGAGCGTCATCGCCGCCCGCTCGAGGTTCGGCGTGGGGAAGCCGAGGTCGATCGCCTGCGCTCTGTAGAGCTCCTCGAGCTGGCCGGCGAGCGCGGTTGGGATCGGGCCGACGGCGCCGCGTGAGGCGTCGCGCAGGGCTCCATCGATGCGCAGCCCGAGCTCATGGCAGTACCGGTTCTGGAACTCGATGAACGCCGCGGGCAAAAAGCTCCGCTTCCCCTTCTCGGGGTTCACCTTCGCGAGGAAGTACCGCAGCGCATCGACGCTCGCGCCCGCTTCGACGAGGTCGCGCGCGCAGACAAGGTGTCTCCGGCTGGTCGAGAACTTCCTGCCCTCGAGCTGGTAGAAGTGGTTGGTGAGGTAGTGGTCGAACGGGCGGACTGTCCCGAGCTCGATCGCGCTGCCGAGCACGCCGACCAGGTACGGGATCGCGTTGTCGATGCCGAAAGCGGCGACTGTCGTGCAGCCGGAGCCGTGGGCGAACGGGTTCATTTCCCAGCCGCGGCGCTTCGCCAGGAGCTCGCCGCAGAACACGGAGAACGAGAAGAGCGCCGTGTACGTGAAGATCACCTGCTCGGGCGAGTCGTAGGTCATGCCCCAGCGGCCAGGGTTGGTCAGGCGGACGCGATCGCCGCGCTCCGCGAAGTAGCGCTCGACGATGCGCACGAAGTCGGGCTCGATGCCCATCTTCGCTATGTGCCTCCACAGCTCCTCGCGCTTCCGGATCGTGAGGAACCACGAATCGACGGCGATCTCCTCGACGGCGCCGAGGTCGGCGGGCACCGCGACGTCGAGGACGTCCTGCGGGTCGTACTGCGTCCCGCACTCCTCGCACAGGTAGCTCCCCGAGCGCGTGCCGCAGCTCGGGCATCGCCCCGACAGCCAGCAGCCCGCGATGTAGCGCTGTCGCCCGGGCGAGTAGCGGACGCGCTCCGGGGCGCGGACCGCGCTGCCCCGGGCCCGCAGCTCGTCGAGCGTCCGGCGGTTCCAGGCGACGTAGTCGGGCCCGATCTCGGGATCGAGCGGATTGACGTAGAGCGCGCAGTCTATATCGAGCGCGTCGAGCTCGCCCTTGATCTGGCGGTGATACTTGTTGCAGACGTCCGCGATCGTCTCGTTCGTCTGCGCCGACTTGAGCTCGACGTGCGACTCGTAGACGTCGGAGCCGGAGACGACGTGGGCCTCGGCGCCGCGGCTCCGCAGGAATCGAGCGAGGATGTCCGATCGCAGGTAGGGACCCGACATGTGCCCGAGATGCAGCCGGCCGTTGGGTGTCGGCATCTCCGGGACGAACAGGTAACTACCAGAGCTCTTTGATCCCGACTGAAAGATCGTCATCATTACTCCTGGCCCACGTTCGCGCGGAGGCGGCGAGCGGTCTGGCCTGCCGCTCGGTCGGTTGCTCGTGCATGCTGCCACACGTCGTGGCGCGCACGGGTGGCCGATGGGGTAGTTGCGGGTGAACGGTATACGATGGATCGTTGGAAGCGTGCGCCCTCCCCGGAATCTGATCCGGTACAATGGCTGAGGAATCCCCTCATTTGCAGCCATTTCAGCGGAGAAATTGAACAGGGAGGCGGGGAGACGGGGAGTATTTGAGGACTTTTCTCCCCGTCTCCCCGCCTCCCTGTGAATTTGCCGAAGAATTTGAAGGGATGCCTCAGGTACAATGGAAGTCCGTCTCTGCGAGCGCCGTCGCTGCCGCTCGACGCGTCAGCGCGCTCTGGCTGACGCTGCCTCGCGCTCGTCGATACGGTCGGTCAACCACGCCGACACATCGGACAGCGCCTCGGGCGTTATCTCGTGCCCTATCGGGTATTCGCGGTACGTCACCGCGGCGCCCAGGCGCTGCACGTGGTCGCGCGTCTCGCGCCCGAGCGCGAGCGGGACGATCGGGTTGTGCGAGCCGTGGCCGCAGAAGAAGGAAAGCCCCTCGAGGGCGTCCGGGCTCTGTACCTGCGCGAGCCGCTTCTTCAACAACCGCCCGTTCACGTTCGCGCAGCCCGCGAGCCGCGCCGGCCGTCGCAGCGTGACGCTCAGCGCCATGGTGGCACCCTGGCTGTGCCCGAGCAGGTAGAGGGCCCCGGGCGAGCGCACCGACACGAGCCGGTCGATGAAGGAGAGCAGGGTCGCGAGGCTCTGCTCTTCTTCCTTGTCGTCGATGATCGGCCCGGAGGACGGGGTGCGCTCGAAGTTGAACCACCGGTAGGCGCCCGGGCCCATCCGCACGGGCGCCTGTGCCGCCACGATGGTGAGCCGCGGGTCGAACCCCCTGGTGAGCTCGAAGAGGTGGCCCTTGTACATCCCCCAGCCGTGCAGCACGAGGAGCATGGGAGCCCCGCGGGAGCTCCCGCTGCCGGGCGCGCGCTCGTCGATCAGGAGCTCGTGAGGCGACATCATGGCTCGGTCCCGGGGATCGTCGCGTGGCGAACCGCCTCGCTCACGAAGCCCACGAGGTCGCCCACGGTGAGGAACTTCGCGTTGGCGACGGCGGCGTCCTCGAACGTGAAGCCGAACGACTCCTCGAGCTTCACGAGCACATGGAGAAGGAGGAGCGAGCTGATCCCGAGGCCGCCTGCGCCGAGGAGCGCGTCGTCGCTCAGGGCGCCGGGCGCCGCGGCGTGGGCGGTCTTGTTGGCCAGCAAAACATCGACGATGACGCGCCTCACCGCCGCGGCGTTGCCGGGCGTCGCGTCGTCCACAGACGGGTTCTTGTTCATGCGTCGACCGAGGGCAGGTGGTCAAGAGATGCTCGAATGACTTCGTCGTCGATCACGACGCTCTCCATCTGTCCGTCGAGGTGCTCGGCGTACGATGAGAGATCGTAGAGACCGTGGCCGCTCAGGCAGAAGAGGATGATGGGGCTCCTCCCTTCACGGCTGGCGCGCAGCGCCTCCTGGATCGCTCCGTGGACGGCGTGCGCTGACTCGGGGGCGGGCAAGATCCCCTCGAGCTGGGTGAACTTCACCGCGCTCTCGAACACGTCGAGCTGCGGGTAGGCGACCGCCTCGATCCACCGGTGATGATGGAGCGCGCTGATGATCTTCGAGCACGCGTGGTAGCGCAGGCCGCCCGCGTGCATGTTGGGGGTCCGGAACCGGTGCCCCAGCGTGTACATCTTCTGCAGCGCGGTGATCCCGGAGCCGTCGGTGCGGTCGTACCTGTATTCCCCTCGGGTCAGCTTCGGGCAGGCGGTCGACTCGACGCTGACGCAGCGGACCGGACGCCCGCCGCGCAGCTTGTCCTTCAGGAACGGGAGCGCGATGCCGCCGAAATTGCTGCCGGCTCCCATCGACGCGATGACGACATCCGGCTCCTCGCCCAGCTGGGCGAGCTGCTCGCGCGCTTCCAGGCCGATCACTGTCGAGTGGAGGATGGAGTACGCTTCGCCGCTGCCCACGCTCAGCTGCGAGCCCTCGTTCGCGAGCGCGTCCTCGAGGGCCTCGGTCACGGCGAACGCCATGTTGCCGCTGTCGACCTTGCCCTCGCGGAGCAGCCGCGAGCCGGTCGCCGTGTCGGCGCTCGGGCTCGCGACAACGTCGGCCCCGTAGAGCCGCATGATCGTCCTGCGCTGCGGCTTCTGCGCGAAGCTGCTGGCGACCATGTAGACCTTGCACTTCAGGCCGAACGAGTGGCACGCGACGGCGAGGGCGGTGCCCCACTGGCCGGCCCCCGTGCCTGTCGTGAGCCGCTCGGCCCCCGCGGCGCGGTAATAGAACACCTGAGCGATCGCGGTGGCCAGCTTGTGGCTGCCGCTGACGTTGCCGCCCTCGTATTTGTAATAGATGCGCGCCCCGGTCCCGAGGGCCTTCTCCAGGCGATGAGCGCGCACGAGCGGGGTGGGGCGCCACGAGCGGTAGAGATCCCGGACCGGGCCGGGGATCGGGATCTCGCTCGCCGTGCCGAGGGTCTGGCGAACCAGCGCCAGCGGGAGCTGGACCTTCATGGCCCGGGAATCCTGCGCTGGCGCGGCGCCTTCTCCTGGCTCGGGCTGGAGGTCTGGCGGCAGCGCGAACGGCAGGTCCGCGACAACGTTGTACCAGCTCGTGGGGACGTCGATCGCTCTCGATGAATCGTTCATACGGGCCATTCTTTTTCCGACGAGACCGCCGCGTCCGCCGCCGCACCGGAGCTATGCAGTCGGCTCCTGCCAGTACATCCCGTCGCGGGTGGTGATGAGGCCGCCAGGACGGAACGGCTTCTCCACCGGACGATCGCCGCCGAAGATGGCCAGCATCTGGAGCCCCTGCGCCTCTCGATCGAGCTCGGGGAGCAGGCCCGTGATGTTCTTTGCTCCGCCTGTGTCCATCGCGACCGGCTCGCTCCCGGCGGTGGGGTTCATGACCTGCTCGAGCGCGGCCCCGGACCCCTGCCGCGCGTCGAAGAAGTCCTGCGCCACCGAGATGGCGGGATCCGCCGAGGCCTGCCCCGCCAGCAGGCGGATGAACGCCTCGTTGCCGCGCTCGTCCGTGTTCAAGGTGCTGCGAGCAGCCCAGAAGAAGGACTCCTGGTCGCTGTTCATGTCGTACAGCGAGGTCAGGTAGTCGTAGAAGAGGCCGTACTCTCTGCGGTATCGCAGCTCGAACTCCTCGAACGCCCGCCGCTCGTCCACCGTGCCGGCGAGGCACGAGTTGATGGAGCGCGCCGCCAGGAGGGCCGAGTAGGTAGCGAGGTGAACGCCCTGGGAGAGCAGGGGATCGACGAAGCACGCGGCGTCGCCGACCAGGACCAGGCCGCGGTCCCAGAACTTCGATTGCGTGTACGACCAGTCCTGCCGCATCCGCAGCTTGCCGTAGATGCCCTCGGTGACGCGCTTCGCGTTGCTCAGCATGTCGGCGATGATCGGGCACTTCGCGATGAAGCCGTTCATCGCGGCCTCCAGCTCTCCCTCGACCGGCCGCTTCTTGTCATCGGGAGGGGAGAACACAGCGCCGACGCTGGTGAGCTCCGGGGTCACCGGGATGTACCAGAACCACCCTTCGCCGAAGGCGGCGGAAAGGATGTTTCCCTCGTAGGGAGGCGGGAATCGCTTGCCGCCCTCGTAGTACCCGAAGAGCGCCCAGTTCTTGAAGAACTTCGAGTACAGGCGCTCGCCGATGGCCGAGCCGAACATCCCGCGGTTGCCCGACGCGTCGGCGACATACCTGGCGCGCACCTGGCGCACCTGGTTGTTCTCGTCGATGTACTCGATCCCGGCGAAGCGATCGCCCTCCACGAGCAGCTTCTGGACGTTGCACTCCGTCCGCAGCTCGACCCCCTTCTTCATCGCGTTCTGGAGGAGGATCCAGTCGAACTTCATCCGCTCGACCTGGTACGCAAAGGCGGGGTTCTTGCGGTTCTTCTGCGTGACGCCGAAGTAGAACGACCAGGGCTCTTCCTTCTTGCCCCAGCGGAACGAGCCGCCCAGCTTCTTGGTGAAGCCGGCCTTGGCGATCTCCTCTTCCACGCCGAGCATGACGCAGATGCCGTTGATGGTGGAGGGCAGCAGCGACTCGCCGATCTGATAGCGAGGGAACTTGTCTCGATCGACGATCAGGACGCGGTGCCCCTGCATCGCGACGAAGGCGGCCAGCGTGGCGCCCGCGGGCCCGCCGCCGACGACGATCAGATCGTAAGTTCCATCTTTACCTGAATGCATGATGAGCTCCCAGAGAGTTTCGCAGAGGGTGTCAACGGCGGCCGAGTGCGGGGCGACCCTGCCACAGGACCGGCGGGAGGTTCGGGGGTCACTGGGGTAATCAAGGGTGAACGGTTCGAGGCGCTCGACCCGCTCCGCGTGAACAGGTGATCGTCGACGCGGGCGTCGACGTGCCCCTGCAGAGCTCAGCCCCCGCCCTGGGGGACCTGGACGGGCGCCGACTCCGCGAGCGCGTCCGGCAGCTCTTCCTCGACGCGTCGAACGCGCGGCGACAGGTACACCGCGACAGCGCTGCCCATGAGCATGATCCCGATCGCGACCATCAGGAATGCGATGCCGCGCCCCGGGCCGGTGCCGATGAAGCGCCCGACGCTGCCGGCGAGCGCGCCGCCCGGGGCGAGCCAGGGCTCGAAGAGCCGATCGGCCAGCGGCCCCGCGATCAGGCCCGCGAGCGGCGGCGTCGCGAGGGACACCATGCGCCGGGCGGCGAACACGCGCCCTTGCAGGTCGGGCGGCACCTTGAGCTGCCAGATGGCGTGAAGCGCGCTCGAGATAGGCGTCACGCAGAAGAGGAAGACCGCCGCCGCCAGCGCGGCGAGCGAGTCGCTCGCGGGGAAGGCGGCGAGGAGCAGGGCGGACCCGGACAGGAACATGAAGCCGAGCACGCCGGCCATGCGGCGCCGCGGGCCGCCCCACGCGCTGATCACGACCCCGCCCGCGAGCATGCCGGCGCCGGCGATCGACTGGATCCGGGCCAGCGTGGGGACGTCCGCGAAGCTCATCACGAGGGGGGTGATCAGCACCGTGACGAGGCCCATGGCCAGGTTCATGACCGCCGCCTGGAGGAGGAGGCCGCGCAGCCCGGGGCGCGCTCGGATGAAGGACCAGCCGTGGGCGAGCTCCTTGACCAGCGACGCTCCGGCGGCGCGGCCTTCGTCCGTGCGCGGCGGCATGGGGAACCGGACGCAGAGGACGGTCAGCACGGCGAAGAGGAACGTCGCGAGATCGATCAGGACCACGAGCTCGAGCCCGCTGCGCGCGAGGAGCGCGGCGCTCAGCACGGGCGCTCCGATCTGCGCGAGCGCCATGGCGAGCTCGAACAGGCCATTGGCGCGCCCGAGGTGCTGCTTTGGCACGAGGAGCGCCATCGTGGCGTAGATGGCCGGCAGGCGGAGCGCTCCGAAGGCGGAGCCGATCGCGATCGTCGCGTAGACGTGCCACGGGCGGAGGTGGAAGAGGTGTGCCCCGTCGGCCACGACGAGCAGCCAGAGCAGGAGCGAGCTGAAGCCCGCGCCGAGATCGCTGAGGAGCACGGCCCGGCGGCGGTCCCAGCGATCGACGAGCGCTCCGGCGATGGGGGACAGGACCACCATCGGCAGGAAGTAGAAGAACGAGACGAGCGCGAAGGGGGTGACGGACCCGGTGCTCTGATAGATGTGGAGGCCGACGGCGAAGCTCGTCAGCGCCGAGCCGGTGATCGAGACGAGCTGGCCGAGCCAGGTGACGCCGAAGACGCGCGCCGGGCTCGAGACGGCGGGCTGCGTGGGGGAGCTCATTCCGCGCTGCCTCCGTCGACAGCGCTCCGGTCGCGGGCGAGCCGGTCGGAGAGGCGGAGCTCGCCTCGAGCCCGCGCCTCGGCGTCGTTCAGGTGACGGGTCAGCGCCCCCGCGAGCGCGGCGACATGGGGGGGCCGGAGCATCGTGTGGTGATCGCCCGGTATCGTGTGGCTGGCCAGGCCTGCGGTGATCCACGCGCTCCACCCCCGATCGTCGGGCGCCGCCTCGCCTTCCGGTACCACCTCTGCGCGGAAGAGCACGGCGGGGCCTGGGTAGGGGCTGGGCGTGTAGCCCCGGAGCGCCTCGAGATCGCGCTCGAAGACACGGAGCCAGCGCTCCGCCTGGGTGATGTCGATCGTCAGCTCACCGGCGTGCCGGAGCTGGTCGAGCACGTGGGCCAGCCGGTCCCGCGTGCCAAGCGCCCTCAGGCGGTCCAGATCCCACGGGAGGTGCTGCCACCGCAGACCCAGGATGGAGCAGAGCGCAGCCAGGGAGGCCAGCTCGTCCGGCCGAGGCGCCGGTCGTCCTGTCGGCGCATAGCTGTCGATCAGCGCCAGCGTGGCCACCGTCTCGCCCGCGGCCAGGAGCTGCTGCGCCATCTCGAAGGCCACCACACCGCCGAAGGACCATCCTCCGAGGAGATAAGGCCCGCTCGGCTGTATCGCGCGGAGCTCCGCGAGATAGTCGCGCGCCATCGCCTCCACGGAGGCCGGGAGAGCCTCCTCACCGTCCAGCCCTGGCGAGTGGATCCCGTAGAAGGGGCGAGCGGGGTCGATGTGACGGGCCAGATCCGCATAGTTCATGACGCTGCCGCCTGCGCCATGAACGAGGAACAAGGGCGTGATATGGGCCTCGCCGGCTCGTATGCGTAGCAGTGCAGGAGGGGCGGAGCGCTGCTGTGTCGAGGCGTCGCCGGGGTCGCGCGCTGCGTCTTGCTCTGTCTGGATGAGGGAGGCGAGGGCAGCGAGGGTGGGGGTCTCGAAGAGGCGGTGGATGGGGACCTCGACCTGCAGGGTCTCGTGGATCCTGTGGAGGACGAGCATGGAGAGGAGCGAGTTGCCGCCGAGGAGGAAGAAGTTGTCGTGGACGCTGACGCGCTCGACGCCGAGCACCTCTCGCCAGAACTGAGCGAGCGTCTGCTCGATGGGGGTGCGGGGGGGGACGAACTCGTGCGATTCGACCGGCGCGGAGCCCGCGGCCGCCGCAGAGGCCGCTGCTGCGCGCCTGTCGTGCAGCAGCAGGCGCCCGCTGGCCGTGTAGCGCGCCCGCTCGCCGGTGCGGTAGAGGAGGGCGCCGGGTCGAGGGCTGAACGGGTGCGGGCAGAAGCGGGCTGTGGCTTCCGGAGCGTCGGGCGAGAGCCCCGCGGCGAGGTACAGCTCAGCGGTCACGCCGACAGGGACGGGCATGAGGAGCTGGTCGAGCAGGTACCGCTCCAGTCCCGGCTGGGGCTCCTCCAGCAGCCAGAGCCCCGGCAGTACCTGGTGCACAGGCACGATGCGGCAATGATTCCAGCGCGCCAGCAGCTCCGGGGCGCACGGCGCTGTGAGGGCGACGGCGCGCAGCGCGCTCGCGTCGGCGAGGGCCGGCGCGTCCAGGGTCGAGGAGGACAGCCACGCGACCGTGGCGCTGCCGGCGCCGTGGCTGTCCGCCTCCGGCCGGTCCGACGCCACGACCGCGGCCCCGGCGACGACGGCGAGCAGCAGCTGGATGCACGCGCCGTCGCCGCCCTCGACCCAGAGACGATCGGACGACGCGAGATCCAGCGCGTGCGCCAGGGCGTCGAGCGCATGCCCGACGGTGAGGTGGTCGATGCTGCAGCCGCTCGCCACGACGGCCGCGGCCTCGGCCGGCAGGTCGATGGGCAGATCGCTCTCCTCGCGTGCGGCGATGCCGTCCGCGCGCGCCGCCATCCACTCCGCCGTCAGCGCCCAGCCAGCGGCGGGGCCCTCGCTCGCACCGGCCGCGAGCGCCACGGCGGCGCCCGCCTTCAGGATCGCCAGCAGCCCCACCAGCGCCTCGTCCGCGCGCGCGGCGCCCAGCGCCACCCGATCGCCTGGGCGGACGCCGGCCGTCAGGATGAGCTCGCGGGCCACCTGGTTGGCCCGTCGATTCAGCGCGCCGTAGCTCACCGGCGCCAGCTGTCCGGCCACCACCGCCTCCGCGTCGGGGCGCAGCGTTGCGTGCGCCTCGAAGCGGCGGTGGAGCTGCGGCACATCGAGCGGCGGCGGGGCGGGGTTCCACCGCCGCAGCAGCTCGTCGCGCTCGGGCTCCGGCAGCATCCGGAGCCTGCTCAGCGGCTGGCTGGGCTCCCGCGCCGCGCTCTCCAGCAGCGCCAGGTAGTGCCCCGCCATGCGCGCGATCGTCGCGCGGTCGAACAGGTCGGTGTTGAACTCCAGCCACCCCTGCATGGTCTCGCCTGCGCCGGCGAGCGTCAGGGACAGGTCGAACTTCGACGTGTTGCTCTCGGCGAGCATCAGGCTCAGCGTCAGCTCGTCCAGGGAGAGGGCGGGCAGCGGCACGTTTTGGAGCGCGAAGGCCACCTGGAAGAGCGGTGTTCGGCCGAGGTCGCGCGGAGGCTGCAGGGCGTCGACGACCTGGTCGAACGGCACGTCCTGGTGCTCGTAAGCGCCGAGGGAGACCTCGCGCACGCGCGCCAGGAGCTGCTCGAAGCTCGGGTCGCCCGAGAGGTCGGTCCTGAGGACCAGGGTGTTGACGAACAGGCCGATGAGCGCCTCCAGCTCGGTGCGGTTTCGTCCGGCGACGGGGGTGCCGACGCAGACCTCGTCGACGCCCGCGTGGCGCGCGAGCAGCAGCTGGAAGGCGGCCAGGAAGGTCATGAAGGGCGTCACGCCCAGGCGCCGGCTGAGCCGCTCGATGCCTTCCGCGAGCGCGGTGGGCAGCTGGAAGGGATGGGTGGCTCCCCGGAAGCGCTGCATGGCGGGGCGAGGTCGGTCCGTCGGCAGCTCCAGGGACGGGGGCGCGCCGGCGAGCTGCCGCTTCCAGTACGCGAGCTGCTCCTCGCGCGCCTCGCCCTCCAGCCACCGGCGCTGCCAGACAGCGAAGTCGCCGTACTGCACCGGCAGGGCCGGGAGCGGCGACGGCATGCCGCGCCGGAACGCCGTGTACAGCGCCGTGAGCTCCTTGAGCAGCACGCCGACGGACCAGCCGTCCGAGACGATGTGGTGCATCGTGAGCAGGAGCACGTGGTCCTTGTCGCCGAGGCGCAGGAGCTGCGCGCGCCAGAGCGGGCCGCTGGCGAGGTCGAAGGGCCGCTGGGCTTCGTCGGCGGCGCGCCGCTCGACCTGCCGCTCTCGCTCTGCCTCGGCGAGGGCGCCGAGATCGACGAGCGGCACGGCCAGCCCTGGCTCGGGCGCGACCACCTGCCGCGGCTGCCCCTGCACCGCGACGACGCTCGTCCTCAGCACCTCGTGCCGGACGGCGATCTCCCGCAGGCTTCGCTCCAGCACCGCCACGTCCAGCGCCCCCCGGATGCGCACGGCCGCGGGGATGTTGTAGAACGGGCTGTTCGGCTCCAGCTGGTCCAGAAACCATAGCCGCTGCTGCGCGAAGGAAAGCGGCAGGATGCGCGGCGCGTCCAGCTCCAGCTCCAGCAGCTCCCGCAGGAGCGCGCGGCCCTCTGCGGCGGTCGCCGGAGCGACGGCGGGCCGTCTTGGCGTGCCGGTGACGCGCAGCAGCGCGTCGACGTCGGCGTCCGACAGCGTCTCGAGCTGATCGAGCAGCTGGAGGCGGCTCCCGTCCGCCCGGGTGATGGACGGACCCGCGGGATGGGCGGAGCGCTGCTGGGTGGAGGCGCCGTCGAGGTCGCGCGCTGCGTCTTGCTCTGTCTGGATGAGGGAGGCGAGGGCAGCGAGGGTGGGGGTCTCGAAGAGGCGGTGGATGGGGACCTCGACCTGGAGGGACTCGTGGATCCTGTGGAGGACGAGCATGGAGAGGAGCGAGTTGCCGCCGAGGAGGAAGAAGTTGTCGTGGACGCTGACGCGCTCGACGCTGAGCACCTCTCGCCAGAACTGAGCGAGCGTCTGCTCGATGGGGGTGCGCGGGGGGACGAACTCCTGCGATTCGGCGGCGGTGGTCGCGGCTGCGCCCGCGGCGGCCGCCGCGCGCGCGTCGTGCAGCTGCAGGCGCCCGCTGGCCGTGTAGCGCGCCCGTTCGCCGGTGCGGTAGAGGAGGGCGCCGGGTCGAGGGCTGAACGGGTGCGGGCAGAAGCGGGCTGTGGCTTCCGGAGCGTCGGGCGAGAGCCCCGCGGCGAGGTACAGCTCAGCGGTCACGCCGACAGGGACGGGCATGAGGAGCTGGTCGAGCAGGTACCGCTCCAGGCCCGGCTGGGGCTCCTCCAGCAGCCAGAGCCCCGGCAGTACCTGGTGCACAGGCACGATGCGGCAATGGCTAAAACGCGCCAGCAGCTCCGGGGCGCACGGTGCGGTGAGGGCGACGGCACGCAGCGCGCTCGCGTCGGCGAGGGCTGGCGCATTCGCGTCGGCCAGGGCCAGCGCGTCCAGGGTCGAGGAGGACAGCCACGCCACCGTCGCGCCGGCGCCGTGGCTGTCCGCCTCCGGCCGGTCCGACGCCACGACCGCGGCCCCGGCGACGACGGCGAGCAGCAGCTGGATGCAGCCGTCGCTGGCACCACCGCCCTCGACCCAGAGACGATCGGACGACGCGAGATCCAGCGCATGCGCCAGGGCGTCGAGCGCATGCCCGACGGTGAGGTGGTCGATGCTGCAGCCGTTCGCCACGACGGCCGCGGCCTCGGCCGGCAGGTCGATGGGCAGATCGCTCTCCTCGCGTGCGGCGATGCCGTCCGCGCGCGCCGCCATCCACTCCGCCGTCAGCGCCCAGCCTGTGACCCGGCCGTCGGTCGCGAGCGCCACGGCGGCGCCCGCCTTCAGGATCGCCAGCAGCCCCACCAGCGCCTCGTCCGCGCGCGCTGCGCCCAGCGCCACCCGATCGCCTGGGCGGACGCCGGCCGTCAGGATGAGCTCGCGGGCCACCTGGTTGGCCCGTCGGTTCAGCGCGCCGTAGCTCACCGGCGCCAGCTGTCCGGCCACCACCGCCTCCGCGTCGGGGCGCCGCGTTGCGTGCGCCTCGAAGCGGCGGTGGAGCTGCGGCACATCGAGCGGCGGCGGGGCGGGGTTCCACCGCCGCAGCAGCTCGTCGCGCTCGGGCTCCGGCAGCATCCGGAGCCTGCTCAGCGGCTGGCTGGGCTCCCGCGCCGCGCTCTCCAGCAGCGCCAGGTAGTGCCCCGCCATGCGCGCGATCGTCGCGCCGTCGAACAGGTCGGTGTTGAACTCCAGCCACGCTTGCATTCCCTGTCCGAGGCTGGCCAGCGTCAGGGACAGATCGAACTTCGACGTGTTGCTCTCGGCGAGCAGCGGGCTCAGCGTCAGCTCGTCCAGAGAGAGGGCGGGCAGCGGCACGTTTTGGAGCGCGAAGGCCACCTGGAAGAGCGGTGTTCGGCCGAGGTCGCGCGGAGGCTGCAGGGCGTCGACGACCTGGTCGAACGGCACGTCCTGGTGCTCGTAAGCGCCGAGGGAGACCTCGCGCACGCGCGCCAGGAGCTGCTCGAAGCTCGGGTCGCCCGAGAGGTCGGTCCTGAGGACCAGGGTGTTGACGAACAGGCCGATGAGCGCCTCCAGCTCGGTGCGGTTTCGTCCGGCGACGGGGGTGCCGACGCAGACCTCGTCGACGCCCGCGTGGCGCGCGAGCAGCAGCTGGAAGGCGGCCAGGAAGGTCATGAAGGGCGTCACGCCCAGGCGCCGGCTGAGCCGCTCGATGCCTTCCGCGAGCGCGGTGGGCAGCTGGAAGGGATGGGTGGCTCCCCGGAAGCGCTGCATGGCGGGGCGAGGTCGGTCCGTCGGCAGCTCCAGGGACGGGGGCGCGCCGGCGAGCTGCCGCTTCCAGTACGCGAGCTGCTCCTCGCGCGCCTCGCCCTCCAGCCACCGGCGCTGCCAGACAGCGAAGTCGCCGTACTGCACCGGCAGGGCCGGGAGCGGCGACGGCATGCCGCGCCGGAACGCCGTGTACAGCGCCGTGAGCTCCTTGAGCAGCACGCCGACGGACCAGCCGTCCGAGACGATGTGGTGCATCGTGAGCAGGAGCACGTGGTCCTTGTCGCCGAGGCGCAGGAGCTGCGCGCGCCAGAGCGGGCCGCTGGCGAGGTCGAAGGGCCGCTGGGCTTCGTCGGCGGCGCGCCGCTCGACCTGCCGCTCTCGCTCTGCCTCGGCGAGGGCGCCGAGATCGACGAGCGGCACGGCCAGCCCTGGCTCGGGCGCGACCACCTGCCGCGGCTGCCCCTGCACCGCGACGACGCTCGTCCTCAGCACCTCGTGCCGGACGGCGATCTCCCGCAGGCTCCGCCCGAGCGCCTCTGTATCCAGCTCCCCCCGGATGCGCACGGCCGCGGGCACGTTGTAGAAGGCGCTGTCCGGCTCGAGCTGGCTCAGGAACCATAGCCGCTGCTGGCCGAACGAGAGCGGCGCGTCGTCGTCGTCGTCGTCGTCGTCGACGCCGCGCGCGACGGGCAACAGCGGCGGGGCGGCGGCTCGCTCGGAGCGCCGGCGCGCCGCCTCGACGCGGCCGGCGAGCGCCGCCACGGTCGGCGCCTCGAACAGCGCCCGCAGCGGCAGGACGATCCCGAAGCTCGCGTTCAGCCGTGCCAGCGCCTGCGTCGCGAGCAGCGAGTGCCCGCCCAGCGCGAAGAAATCGTCCTGCGCGCCCACGCGCGGGACGCCGAGCGTCTCTGCCCAGATGCCCGCGATCATCTCCTCGGCCGGCGTCTGCGGCGCCACGTACGCGCCCTCCACGTCGGACCGCGCCGCCTCGGGGGAAGGGAGCGCGCGGCGGTCGATCTTGCCGGCCGGCGTCAGCGGCATCGCTTCCACGGCGACGAAGGCCGACGGCACCATGTACTCCGGGAGCCTCTCCTTCAGGTGGCGACGCAGCTCGCCGGCGGAAGGCCCCGGCGCCTCGCGCGCGCTCCAGTAGGCCACGAGGCGCCTGTCCCCGGGAGCTTCCTCCCGCGCGATCACCGCGACGTCGAGCACCCCCGGGTGCGCCGCCAGCGTCGCCTCGATCTCCCCGAGCTCGACCCGGAAGCCGCGGATCTTGACCTGCCCGTCGAGCCGCCCGAGGAAATCGAGCGTGCCGTCCGGCAGCCAGCGCGCGCGATCGCCGGTGCGGTACAGCCGCGCCCCCGGCTCGCCCCACAGCGCCGCGAAAGGATCGGGCACGAAGCGCTCCGCGGTCAGCTCGGGGCGGTTCAGGTAGCCGCGGGCCACACCCACGCCGCCGAGGTAAAGGTCCCCCGGCACGCCGATCGGCGCCGGCTGCATGTGCGCATCGAGGACCAGCGCCCGGGTGTTCGCGAGCGGCTTGCCGATGGGCGGCCGCCGGCCGTCGGGGGCTACCTCGTGCCACGTGGCGCAGACAGTGATCTCCGTCGGCCCGTACGCGTTGATCAGCCGCGCCCGCTCCGCCCAGCGCCGCGCCAGCTCGGGCGGGCAGGCCTCGCCGGCGACGGCGAGCGTCCGGAGCGCCGGGAAGCGCTCCGGCGCCAGGGTCGAGAGCAGCGCCGGCGGGACCGTGACCACCTCGATCGCCTGCTCGCGGAGCGTCCTCGCGAGCTCCGCGCCCGCCAGCACGCCGGGTGGCGGGAGGCACAGCGCCGCGCCCGCCACGAGGGCCATGAACACCTCCGACACCGACGCGTCGAAGCTCGGGCTCGCGAGCTGCAGCACCCGCCCCCCCGGCCGCACGCCGAAGGCGCGCGCCTGGGCCACAGCGAGGTTGCAGAGCCCCGCGTGCTCGACGAGGACCCCCTTGGGCTTGCCTGTCGATCCGGAGGTGTAGATCACGTACGCGAGGTGTCGCGCCGTCCCCTCGACCGCGGGGCCCTCGACGCCTTCGTGGGCGATCGCGGCGATCGCGTCCCGGTCCGCGTCGAGGCAGACGACCCGTACCTCTTGCTCCGAGAACAGCGGGAGGAGCGCGCGCTGCGTCAGCACGAGCCGCGCTCGCGTGTCGTTCAGCATCAGGGCGAGCCGGTCTCTCGGATACGCAGGATCGAGGGGGACGAACGCTCCCCCGGCCTTCAGGATGCCGAGGATCCCGATCACCGTGTCCAGCGATCGCTCGACCGAGATCGCCACCAGCGCCTCCGGCCTGACGCCGAGCTTGATCAGGTGATGGGCGAGCTGATTGGCCCGTCGAGCCAGCTCTCCGTAGGTGAGCGTCTGCTCGCCGAAGATCAGCGCGGCGGCCTCCGGCGTCCGCCTCGCCTGCTCCTCGAACAGCTCGTGGATGCGCCGCCCCTCGGGGTACGCCGCGGTCGCGTCGTTCCAGGCGACGAGGATCTCCTGGCGCTCCGCCGCCGAGAGGAGCGGCACGCGGGAGATGCGGCGCTCCGGCTCCTGCACGACGGCCTCGAGGAGCGCCTCGAGGTGCCCCTGCATCCGGGCGGCGGTGCGCGCGTCGAACAGATCCGTGTTGTACTCCAGCGTCCCCTCGATCCCCTCCGCTGTGTCCGTGAGCGAGAGCGTGAGATCGAACTTCGCCGTCGCGCTGTCGACCTCGAGCGACGTCAGGGTCAAACCGGGGATCGAGATCGGCTGCGCCGGCGCGTTCTGCAGCGCGAACATCACCTGGAACAGCGGCGATCGGCTGAGATCCCGCTCCGGCTTCAGCGCGTCGACGAGCCGCTCGAAGGGCACGTCCTGGTTGGCGTGGGCCGCCAGCGTCACCTCCCGCGCGCGCCGGAGGAGCTCGAGGAACGTCGGATCGCCGGACAGGTCCGAGCGCAGCACCAGGGTGTTGGCGAAGAAGCCGATCAGCCCCTCCAGCTCTGTCTGCGTGCGCCCCGCGATGGGGGACCCCACGGCGATGTCGGTCTGCCCCGAGTACCGGTGGAGCAGCAGCTGGACCGCCGCGAGCAGGGCCATGAAGAGCGTCGCGCCTTCGCGCTGGCAGAGCGCGCGCAGCCCGGCGGAGAGATCCGCGGAAAGCCGCACCGCGTGCGCTGCGCCCCGGTAGGTCTGCGCCGCGGGGCGGGGGCGATCTGTCGGCAGCTCCAGCGCCGGCACGGGGCCGCGGCGGCTCCCCCCCGATCCGGGCTCGTCCGCTCCGCCGAGCTGCCGTCTCCAGTACGACAGCTGCTCCTCCAGCACCTCGTCCGTGAGCCACCGCCGCTGCCAGATCGCGAAGTCCGCGTACTGGACGGGGAGGGCGGGCAGGGGGGACGGCCTCTGGCTGGAGAACGCGCCGTAGAGCGCGGAGATCTCCCGCAGCAGCACGCCCACGGACCATCCATCCGACGCGATGTGGTGCATCGTCAGGAGCAGGACGTGCTCCGCGTCGTCCAGATGGAGCAGCGTCGCCCGCGCCAGGGGACCGCGCCCGAGGTCGAACGGCCGCCTGGCCTCCTCGGCGGCAAGACGGCGCACCTCCGCCTCCTGATCCCGCCCCGGGAGCGCCCGGAGGTCGATGACCTCGAAAGGCAGCCGCGCGTCGGGCGCGATCACCTGGCGCGGCGTGCCGTCCACGACCGCGAACGTCGTCCTGAGCACCTCGTGCCTGCGGACGACCTCCTGGAAGCTCTCCTCGAGCGCCACCCTGTCGAGCGGGCCCTGAACGCGCACGGCGCCGGGGACGTTGTAGAACGCGCTGTCCGGCTCCAGCTGGGCGAGGAACCAGAGCCGCTGCTGCGCGAAGGAAAGCGGCAGCGCGCCCTCGCGGCCGGCCGGCTGCAGCGGCGGCCTGTGGATCCTGGCGCCGGCGCGCTGGGCTTCCTCGACGCGCCCTGCGAGCCCGGCGAGGGTCGGCGCCTCGAAGAGCGCGCGCAAGGGGAGCTCGATGCCGAAGGCCGAGCGCACCCGCGCGAGGACCTGGGTCGCGAGGAGCGAGTGGCCTCCGAGCCCGAAGAAGTCGTCGTGCGCTCCCACCCGCTCGAGGCCGAGGACGTGCGCCCAGATGCCCGCCAGCGCCTCCTCGACCGGGGTGCGCGGCGCCACGAGCGCCTCCCCGAGGTCGCGGCGCAGCGCGCTCGGGGCGGGCAGCGCGCGCCGATCTACCTTGCCGTTGGGGGTCAGCGGCATCGCCTCCAGCGCCACGAACGCCGAGGGGATCATGTACTCCGGCAGCTTCTCCTGCAGGTGCGCCCGCAGCTCCCCCGGCGTCGGGGAGGCGCTCCCGCGCGCGGTCAGGTAGGCGACCAGGCAGCGCTCGCCGCGCTCGTCCTCGCGCGAGACAACCACCGCCTGCCCGACGGTGGGGTGGGCGCCGAGCACCGCCTCGATCTCGCCGAGCTCGATCCGGAAGCCGCGGACCTTGACCTGATGATCCAGCCGGCCGAGGAACTCCAGGTCGCCGTCCGGCGACCACTTCACCAGGTCTCCCGTCCTGTACAGGCGCGCGTCCGGCTCGGCGGCGAAGGGATCGCGAATGAACCTCTCCGCGGTCAGGTCGGGCCTGCGATGATAGCCGCGGGCGAGGCCCGCGCCGCCGATGTAGAGCTCTCCGGGGATCCCCACAGGGAGCGGCTGGAGGCGG
The DNA here is from genome assembly GCA_051717205.1 of Sorangium sp. So ce1128. Classification (GTDB taxonomy): domain Bacteria; phylum Myxococcota_A; class Polyangia; order Polyangiales; family Polyangiaceae; genus Sorangium. The sequence continues at coordinate 7,848,667 of CP181432.1, read as the reverse complement.
TCCGAGAGCACGTAGACACGGGTGTTCGCGATGGGCCGGCCGATCGGCACCGGGCCGGTCCCCTTCGCGATCGGGTGCACGCACGACCAGATCGTCGTCTCCGTCGGGCCATACATGTTCCAGACCGACGCCGCGCGGTCGACGAGCGCGTCGGCGAGCTCCCGGGGCACGGCCTCTCCACCGACGAGGATCTTGAGATCCCTCGACCCCTCCCACCCGGCCCCGAGGAGCAGGCGGAAGGTCGCGGGGGTGGCCTGCACCACGGTGATGCCAGCGCGGGCGAGGTGCTCGGCGAGCGCCGCGCCGTCCATCGACAGCTCGCGGCTCGCCACATCGAGCAGCGCGCCCACGGAGAGCGGGAGGAAGATCTCCAGCGCTGCTATATCGAAGGAAAGGCTCGTGACAGCGAGCAGGCGATCGCGCTCTCCGAGCCCCGGGCGCTCCTGCATCGACGTCAGGAAGTTGATCAAGGAGCGGTGGGTGATCTCGACGCCCTTGGGCTTGCCCGTCGAGCCAGAGGTGTAGATCACATAGGCCAGCGATCCGCCGTGCGTGGCCACGTCCGGCGGGGTCGCGCGCTCTCTCTCGATCTCCGCCCGGTCCGCGTCGAGCCGCACCCGCGCGACGCCCTCGTCGGGCAGCGCCTCGGCGGCCCGCCCCGCGGTCACGAGCACGGAAAGCTGCGCGTCCGCCATGATGAAGGAGAGCCGCTCGCGCGGGTACGCCGGGTCGAGCGGCACGTAGGCGCCCCCCGCCTTGAGGATCCCGAGGAGGCCCACCACCATATCGAGCGATCGCTCGACGCAGATCCCGACGAGCGCGCCCGGGCCGACGCCGCGCCTCCTCAGGTGGTGTGCGAGCTGGTTGCTCCGCCGGTCCAGCGCTTCGTTGTCGAGCCGCTGATCTCCGCAGATCACCGCTCCGGCGCGGGGCCGCCGGCGCGCCGCGGCCTCGATCAGGTGGTGGATGCAGGCGTCCTGATCGATCGTCCGGGCCGTCTGGTTCCAGGCGACGCAGATCTCGTGTCGCTCCTCGGCTCCCAGGAGCGGCAGCTCGGAGATCCTTTGCGCCGGATCCGCGGCGAGGCCCGCGAGGAGCGCGCGAAAGTGCTCGAGCATGCGGCCGATAGTCGCTTCCTCGAACAGGTCCGCGCTGTACTCCAGCGCGATCTGCATCCCCTCCGCGCGCTCTGTGACCGTCATGGTCACATCGAAGGCTGCCCCTCCGGTCCCTGTCTCCAGCGGCGTCAGCTTCAGGTCGCCCAGCGCGAGCGCTGGCATGGGCGCGTTCTGCAGGATGAAGACCGCCTGGAAGATCGGCGTGCGGCTCGGATCCCGGTCCGGCCGCAGCGCCTCCACGAGCCTCTCGAAAGGCAGCTCCTGGTGGGCATAGGCGCCGAGCGTCGTCTCCCGCACCCGGCTCAGGAGCTCCAGGAACGTCGGGGCGCCGGACAGATCGGTGCGCAGGGCGAGCATGTTGATGAAGCAGCCGATCAGCCCCTCTGTCTCCGCGCTGTCGCGGCCCGCGATGGGCGAGCCCACCACGATGTCGTCCTGCCCTGTGTAGCGGTGGAGCAGCGCGTTGAACGCCGCGAGGAGCAGCATGAACAGCGTCACCTCCTCCCTCCGGCAGACCGCCCTCAGCGCGTCGCAGAGATCCCCGGGCAGCGCCGCGCATCGCGTCGCGCCCAGGGTCGTCCGCAGCGGCGGCCGCGGGCGGTCCGAGGGGAGATCGAGCACCGGGAGGCTGCCGCCGAGCTTTCCTCTCCAGTAGGCGAGGTCCGCCTCCAGCGACAGCTGGCGGCGGCGCTGCCACACGGCGAAATCGGCGTACTGGATCGGCAAGTCCAGAAGGCGCGGAGGCCGGTCATCACGGAAGCCCTCGTAGAGCGCGGCCAGCTCGCGCACGAGGATCCCCATGGACCAGCCGTCGGAGACGATATGGTGGATCGTCAGGAGCAGGAGGTGCTCTCGCTCGGCGAGCCTGACCAATCGGGTCCGGAGCAGCGGTCCCTCGGCGAGATCGAAGGGCCGCCGCGCCTCCGCGCGGGCGAGCCGCCTCCACGCCGCGTCTCGCTCCCCGGCCGGCAGGCCGCCGAGGTCGACGAGCTCACCGAACCGATCCAGGAGCGCCTCCCCGGGAGGCGCCGCTGCGGCGACGACCTGGAGCGGCGCGCCATCGGCGGCGGTCGGGAAGGTCGTGCGCAGGCTCTCGTGGCGGCGCACGACGGAATCGAAGCTCTGCGCCAGCGCTGTCGCGTCGAGCGGCCCCTCCAGGAGCGCCGCGATGACGAGGGTGTGGGCAGGGCTCCCGGGCTGGAGGCGATCGAGGAACCAGAATCGCTCCTGGGCGAACGAAAGCGGAACGCCTCCTTCCCTGGGAACGGGCTGGATCGGGTCCGGCCGCACGCCCGGTGAGCGCTCCAGCTCGAGGAGGAGCTGCGCGGCCATGTCGGCCACGCTCGGCGCCGCGAGATAGCTCGACATGGGCACGGTCAGCCCGAGGTCAGCCTCCACGGCGTTCTTCAGCTCGATCGACTGGATCGAATCGAGCCCGAGGGTGCTCAGCGCTCGCCCTCGATCGAGCCGGGAAGGGGCGATCCCCAGGGCGCGGGCGATCTGCCGCGACAGGTACTCCTCGAGCAGCGACTGGCGATCTTCCGGCGCGGCGGACCGGAGCATGTCGTGCGTCAGCGCGAATGCGCCGGTCTCCGGCTCGCCGTGGGCCCCCTCGGACAGGACATCGGTCGTGACGGCGGCCAGCTCACCCGACAGGAACCCGGCCCGGCACGCGCGCCGCTGGACCTTGCCGCTCGATGTCTTGGGGATGCCCCCGGGCTCGAGGAGCACCACCGCGTGCGCCTGCAGATCGTGCTGCTCGGCGACGGCGCCGCGGACCGCGGCCACGAGCCCGGGCACGTCGACCGCCCTGGAGGCGTCGATCTCTGCGACGACGACGAGGCGCTCCTCGGCTGCAGCCTCGACCGAGAAGGCAGCAGAGCAGCCTCGCCGCACCGCCGGGTGGCTCTGCTCGACCGTGAGCTCGATGTCCTGGGGGTAGTGGTTCCGGCCGCGGAGGATGATGAGGTCCTTGCGCCGCCCCGCGACGAAGAGCTCCCCGCCCTGCAGGAAGCCGAGATCGCCGGTGCGGAGGAATGTGCCGTCCCGGCCCCTCAGCCTGGCTCCGAACGTCTCTGCCGTCTCCTCCGGCCGGCCCCAGTACCCCTGGGCGACGCTGGCCCCGGCGACCCAGATCTCTCCGAGTCGCCCAGGGGGCGCCGGAGCCATCGAGTCCGGGTCCACGATGAGCACCTCATGCCCTGGGATGCTCTGGCCGCAGCCGACGAGGCTCCGGGTGTCACCGCCCTGCTGATCGACCGGCTCTTCCACGGCCCGGCTCCGCTGCAGCTGCTCCCTGTCGAACGCCCGGACCGTCGGCGAGCGCTCCTTGCTTCCGCCGGACACGATCAGGGTCGCCTCCGCGAGCCCGTAACAGGGATAGAGCGCCTCGCGACGGAAGCCGCAGGGCGCGAACGTCGCGGCGAACCGGTCCAGGGTCTCCGCGCGGATCGGCTCGGCCCCGTTGAAGGCGAGGCTCCAGCTGCTCAGGTCCAGCGCGGCGATCTGCTCCGGGGTGATCTTGCGGACGCAGAGATCATAAGCGAAGTTGGGCCCGCCGCTGGTCGTCGCCCTGTAGCGCGAGATGGCCAGAAGCCACCGGAATGGCCGCCTCAGGAAGTCGATGGGGGACATGAGGACGACCGGGAAGCCGCCGCAGAGCGGCTGCAGCACGCCGCCGATGAGCCCCATGTCATGATACGGTGGCAGCCAGATCACGCCCCGGCTCTCGGACGTGTGCTCGAAGCACCGGTGAATCGCGGCGGAGTTGTGGAGCAGGTTTCCGTGCGTCAGCATCACGCCGCGGGGCGCGGCCGTGGAGCCCGACGTGTATTGCAGGACGGCCAGCGTGTCGCTGCCCGCGGCCGGCTCTCTCCACGCGTCCGCCGCGCCGTCGTCCACGTCGTCCGTCGCGAGCCAGCGGAGCGCCTTCAGCTCCTCGGACTGCTCGGCCAGGAAGCTGGCCATTGGCAAGATGTCCCTGGTCGTGAGCGCGAGGGACGCTCTCGCGTCGGCGATCAGCGCCTTTAGCCGGGGCAAGGTCCGGCCGAGGCGCGCTGGATCGGGCGGGTAGGCCGGGACCGCCACCGCTCCTGCATAGAGGCAGCCGAGGACCGCGACGGTGTACTCGATACCGGGGGGATACAGCAAGAGGACCCGCTCGCCGCGCGCCCCGCGGGACTCGAGGGTGGCGCCGACCGCTCTGGCCCGCCGGTCGAGCTGCGCATACGTCAGCGTCGTCTCCTGGGTCTCGCCGTCGAGCAGGAAGGTGTAAGCGAGCCGGTCCGGCTGCTCCGTTGCCCTGTAGCGGAGCAGACCGACCAACGTGGTGCACGAAGCGAGCAGATCCAGAGCGTCCATGTCCATCACGGGTCCTTTGACCGTCGTCTCCGGTCGAGCTCACGCCTTCCCCACGGAGGTATCGACGTCCGCGTCGACCATACAGGATGTGGTGAGGGCTCGCCAGGCCGCATCCGCGTGCGCCTGATCCCCTCCGTCGCCCGGGAGAAAGAGCGCGCGGCTGGCCCGCGCGCGCAGGTCGAAATCGGGAGAACGATGGGTAGTCGACCGGAGCTCAATGGGTGTCCGCGCGGAGCTCAATGGGTGATCGATGGGTAGTCGATGGGGGGCCGGTGGGGGGCCGGTGGGGGGCCGGTGGGGAGTCAGCGGGGAGCCAGTGGGTAGTCGGTGAGGAGCCGGTGGGGAGTCGGCGGGTAGTCGGTGCCTGTGACCGGCAGTTGACACGGCCGCGCCAGTCGCTGCCGCGGGAAATTCACCTGGCGTTGCCGGGGACGTCAGCAGCCGCTCTCTGCCCTTTCTCCGAGTCCACACCGCCGCGTGGGGAGTCGCACCGCACGACTACCGAATGGCTCGACCTCGCGCTTGACAGGACCCCTCGCTTCGCATAATCCGATCATTGGCAGGGAACCGGATTTCAATCGGAGAGCTCGTCACAGCCGAGGACGCCAGGCACCTCGATCTCCCGCCAGCTCTTCTGGCCGAGGCCCCTCGCCTGGCACCGCCCATCGCGTCAGGTTTCGTGGAGTTGCTAGTTCTTGAATTCTCGAAACCAACTTCCCGGGGGCTGGACCGCGTTCCGGTTCCCTGATTAGTGGGACCATGTCCAACAAAGCTCTCGAGCGCCTGCGCACCAAGGAGTTAGGGGCCTGCGGCGATACGCCTGGTTTCCCGGACGCGATAGGTAACAAGGTTGCACCGCCGGCATCTCTCACGGTTGGCAACCTCGCCCTCGTCAGGCACACCGTCGCGACGGGAGGCGTGATGATCGTCGGCGGCCGGTCACGGGTCCGGCTCACGCCCGTGCAATTCGCGCTGCTCGACCTGCTCGCGAGGCAGATATCGGAGGACGAAGACAACCACGAGTCGGTTCGCGGCTTCGTCCCTTCGAGCATTCTTATCTGCAGCTTGCCCTGGGATACGGCTCATCCCGATCTCAGCCACCTCAAGCAGCTCGTGCGCCGGGTACGCCGCCGGCTGATCGGGACGGGCGTCGAGGTCCAATCGTGGTGCGGGCTGGGGTATCGGCTCGTCGTCTAGCCTCGGGCCCTCGGCGCACAGGTCGCCATCGCGCACTCGATCGCCTGTCCCAGCGCCCCGGGTGAGATCGTCGCCCGGCGCCCGGGGCGCGGGCGGCGCCGGCACGGGCGGCGAGGCGGGCGGCAGCGCCAAGGAGCAGCCCGATTACGCCCTCGCGTTCCCGCAGGACCGGGTTCCCCGCATCGACATCACCATCGCGCCCGAGCAGTGGCAGGAGATGGTCGACGACATCGCGTCCATGATCGGCGAGTTCGGCGCGCAGCCCGCGGGGCCCGGCGGGTTCGTGCCGCCGCAGGAGTGGGTCGACGCCTGCAACGGGCTCGTTGTCGGCGACGCCTGCACGATCGAGGTCTTCGGGTCCGACACAGAGGGGACGTGCACGGAGCTCCCCGGCGGCCTTACCTGCCAGCCGAAGCCCCAGGAGCCCGGCGAGTTCGAGCCGCCGCAGGACTGGATCGACGCCTGCAACGGGCTCGCGGTGTCCGACGCCTGCACGATCTCGGTCTTCGGCACCGACACCGAGGGGACGTGCACGGAGTTCCCTGCCGGCCTCGCCTGCATGCCGGCGGGGGCGCGAACGTCGGGCTGCAGGCGCTGCCCCTCTCGATGGACGAGGTGACCGAGCAGTGGCCGCTCATCCGCTACCTGCTGGATGATCCGGTGTACCTCGAGGTGTACCGCGACTACGTGGCGCAGGCCGCGCAGGAGGAGTACGAGCCGGCCGCCGCCGAGGCGTGGTTCCAGGCGGCGCACGACCTGATCGCGCCGTACGTCGTGGGGCCGGAGTGCGAGATCGAGGGGCACACGCACCTCGCGTCGCCCGCCGACTTCGACGCCGGCCTCGCCACGCTGATCGCCCACGCGAAGGAGCGTCCGGCGGACGTCGCCGAGTACCTCGGTCAGTGACGCGCGGGGAGAGAGCGAGGGGCCCGGCTCCTCGCTCCTGACGGCTCGCGCCCGGCGCCCCCGTTGCGGGCGCGGGCGCCGGGTAGTGGTCTCGGCGCGGCGGCCGGCGGGCCCGCCCACCCCGACGTGTCGGCAGGGCGCCAACTCACGCCCTTCGTCGCCGAGCGGCATGACATCCGGACCCAGGCCCGACGATCGGGATGCGGCCAATGAGGCGCTCGCGCAGGTGATGTGCGCGTGTGTGTATGGCTGTGAGATCGTGTTCGGCAGCCGCCTGCTCTGTCCGACGAATTTGTGTTTCAGAGAGATTGAAGTGGCTCATGCGTTGTCACGGAATAAATTTAGACGGCGCGGATGAAATCGTATGTAGAACAGCGGGGGCGCACAGGCTGGGGGTATCTCTGCCTGATCCTGTTGCCTGATCCTGTCAAGGGGTGTTCAATGCTTCTGTCCGGACGTGACCAAAAGGACGCGTGTGACGCACACAAGGCCGGCATGGTAGGCCGACGGTGGAGGGGGCTGATGGCGGCGGCTCTCTCGGTCGCCGCGCTCACGTGGTCCGATGATGCTCGAGCCAACCAGGAGGTACGCGACTGGAACACCGTCATGGCGCAGATGGAGCCGCTGACGGGGTTCTTCATGAGCTCGCGGCTCTCGGCGCTCCTGCACGTGGCGATCCACGACGCTCTCAACTCGATCCCCGAGACCGCTCGCTACGAGACCTATCTGCCGCCCGTGGCCGCCCAGGGCTGCGCCTCCCCCGAGGCGGCCCTGGCGGCAGCAGGACGGACGATGCTGGCGAACTACATCAACTTCTACTCGAACCAGAGCCTTCCGCCGGAGTTCTCGAGTCCGGGCCTTCAAGACCTGTTGCCGATGGTCGAGACCCTCTATGACGCGCAGCTGGCGGCCATACCGGACGGCCCCGCCAAGACGGAGGGCCTCCGGATCGGCGAGGCGGCCGCAAACAACCTGTGGAACGAGCGCCTCGGTGACGGGTGGGACAACCCAGATGATCTGGAGTTCGAGTTCCTCAACAATGACGGCGATGACAACCCGATGACCGGTCTCCCGGGTGAGTATGTCATGCTCGATCCGGAAGATACGTTCCCTGGCACATCGCAGCCGTTCTTCTTCTGGTGGGGGTACATGACCCCCTGGACGATGACGTCCAATGACCAGTTCCTGTGCTCCCCTCCGCCCAGCCCCAGAAACGGCGCGTTCCGCAGGGACCTGGAGGAGACCCGCGCCTACGGCGCGGCGGACAGCGCCGTGCGCACCCCGCAGCAGAGCTTCGAGGCCCTCTGGTGGGAGGCCTGTGACGGGTACGTCTTCGGCGGCACGTACTCGTTCACCCGGCAGCTCGTCACGGACTTCGATCTGGACAACTACGATGCCGCACGGGTGTTCGCGCTCGCGATGCTCACCCAGGCGGACGCCATGATCTCCAACGTGAACAGCAAGAACTTCTACCACTTCTGGCGGCCGATCACGGCGATAAACTACTTCTATCCGGGCTCCGACTGGGAGCCGCTCATGACCACATCGCCGAACCAAGAATACCCCGCCGGCCACCCCATGGTGAGCGGCGCGACCCTCTACGCCTTGATGGAGTTCTTCGGCGGCGGCCGCCTGGATGAGCCGCTCGTCGGGACGAACACCTGCGGAGATATCGTATTCTCATCGCTCAGGGACGCCGTCGAGGGAGTGATCAACGCCCGCGTGTGGGGGGGAATTCACTACCGTGGCTCGGGCGAGGTAGGCGCCAGGACGGGCAAGAAGCTCGCCAAGTACGTTCACAGGCGCTTCCTCCAGCCCCTGTAGGGTAGCTGCGCGCCGGCGGCGTCGGCCGTCCGCGCGGCCGTCAGGTTCGACTCCACGTCCTTCACATCATCAATCCAGGAGCGCCTCTCGGCCTCGATGCGCAGCGGATGCATCTGAGCGCCCCGCGCTCCCGGCCTCGGTTCCCTCCAGCATGGAGGCGATGGTCGCTCGATGTGTGTGGTCGTGTCAGGGCAGCCAGATGAGCGTGACTGCACCGACACGCACCGTCGACGTGGCCGGTATCGCTCGGAAGGTTCGCCTTCATACTTGTACGAGCCCGGAGAACAGGAATAGTATATTCATCCGACTAGGTGGGCCTGGTTGGCTCGCGGTTCAGAGCCCGCCGCGTGCAAGTGGTCGTCTGTAGCCTCTGGTGCCTGGGCGATGTGTTCGCTCAGCTGACGCTACGGCATCCACAGCACAGGCAGCTCCGAGCTGGGCTCGATCATGGGCGCGGGAGGTTCTTGTGAGCCAATTTACAATCACCGAGGAGATCCAGTCTGATTCGGACACCGCTCTCTATCGCGGGTACCGAAATTCGGATCACGCCCCTGTCTCGGTGAAGCTCCTCAAGCGCTCACACGAGAGCCCACGCGAGGTCGCCAAGCTCCGCTACGAGTACATGATGATCCGCGACCTCGGCATCCCCGGGGTCGTCACGGCGTACAGCCTCGAGCGGCACGAGAGCGGCCTGGCCCTCGTCATGGATTACCTCGGGGAGCAGGCGCTCCACGGTGTCCTCAGGACACAGCGGGTCGACCTCGGGACGGCGCTCAGGATCGCCACCTCCGTCGCGGAGACGCTGGACGCGCTCCATCGCCGGCACGTCATTCACAAGGACATCAATCCGAGGAACATCCTCGTCAACATGCGCACGGGCGCGGCGAGGCTGAGCGACTTCGGCGTCGCCACGCGCCTCTCCCAGGAGATTCAGCCGGCCGAGAGCCCTGACGCGCTCGAGGGGAGCCTCCCCTATATATCGCCGGAGCAGACCGGACGGATGAACCGGGCCCTCGATCATCGGACGGACCTCTACTCCCTCGGCGTGGTGATGTACGAGGTGCTCACCGGCCGCCTGCCGTTCCCTTCCTCGGACCCGATGGAGATGGTGCACAGCCACATCGCCCGGAGGCCCATGCCTCCGCACGAGCTCTCACCCGAGGTCCCGAGGGCCGTCTCGGACATCGTGATGAAGCTCCTCGCGAAGGCCGCGGAGGATCGCTACCAGGGTGCCTTCGGGCTCGCCGTCGATCTGCGCGAGTGCCTGGCGCAGCTCGAGGCGAGCGGGACCATCGGGCCGTTCCCGCTGGGCCGGCGCGACCTCTCCGGGGAGCTCCACATCCCCCAGCGGCTCTACGGCCGCGAGGCAGAGACAAGGGATCTCCTGCTCGCGTTCGACAGGGTGGGCCGGGGCGGCGTCGAGCTCCTCCTTGTCGCCGGCTTCTCGGGCATCGGCAAATCCGTCCTCGTCAATGAGGTTCACAAGCCGATCGCGGCGCGGGGCGGGGTGTTCATCTCGGGCAAGTTCGATCTGCTCAACCGGAGCGTCCCCTACGCCCCGATAGCAAACGCCTTCCGGGACCTCATCCGGGGCCGCCTCCAGGGATCCGCCGAGGAGCTCTCGGCGCTGAAGGATCGGCTCCTCGCCGCACTCGGGCCGAACGCGCAGCTCGTCATCGATCTCATCCCGGAGCTCTCGGTCATCCTGGGACCACAGCCGAGCGTTCCGGAGCTCGGGCCTACCGAATCGCAGAACCGCTTCGTGATCGTCTTCCAGAGCTTCCTCCGGGTCTTCTCCACCAGGGAGCGCCCGCTGGTGCTCTTCCTTGACGATCTGCAGTGGGCCGACTCCGCATCGCTCAGGCTGCTCCAGGCCATCCTGGCGAACCCGGAGAACGCCTACCTCCTCCTCCTCGGGGCGTACCGCGACAACGAGGTAGGTCCGGCCCACCCGCTCGCGCTGACGGTCGAGGAGATAAGGAAGGCGGGCGCGACGCTCGGCGAGATCACGCTGAAGCCGCTCGCCCCGTCCACCGTCGCCCAGATCATCGCCGACACCTTCGCGACCGACGTGGAGCGGGTGGAGCCCCTCGCCGAGATCGTCTCGGACAAGACGCAGGGGAATCCGTTCTTCATGAGTCAGCTCCTCGGGGCGCTCCACCGCGACAAGCTGATCGGCTTCAACGTCGGCGCCGGCGTCTGGGAATGGGATCTCACGCGCATCCAGCAGGCGGACATCACGGACAACGTGGTCGTCCTCATGGTCGGCAAGATCCGGAAGCTCGCGCCCGGAACGCAGCGCATCTTGAGGCTCGCCGCGTGCATGGGCCATCAGTTCGAGCTGAAGACGCTGTCCACCATTCACGAGAAGACGCCCGCCGCGACGGCCGCGGATCTGTGGGAGGCGCTCCGGGAGGGCTTCATCGTGCCGCTCACCACGGAGTACCGCTTCCTCCACGCTCCGAGGGGAGAGGAAGTCGATGAGCAGCATGACCTCGCGGCGCTCCGGATATCGTACAAGTTCCTGCACGACCGCGTCCAGCAGGCCGCCTATTCGATGATCGAGGAGAGCCGCCGGCAGGAGGTCCACCTCCAGATCGGCAGGTTGCTCAGGAAGACGCGGCGGGACGAGGGGCTCGATGAGGACGTGTTCCAGATCGTCCATCACACGAACCTGGGCGCCTCGCTCATCACCCAGCGCAGCGAGCAGGTGGACGTCGCGCGGCTGAACCTCGCGGCTGGAAGGCGGGCGAAGGCCGCGGCCGCCTTCCAGACCGCGGTGGGCTATTTCCGGGCAGGGGCCATGTTGCTCGGGGAGGCGGGGTGGAGCGACGAGTATGAGACAACGTTCGAGCTCTCCACGGAGCTGGCCGAGTGCGAGTACCTGAACGGCCGCCACGAGGAAGCAGAGGCGCTCTTCGACGTCATCCTGCGTCGGGCTCGCTCGACGCTCGAGCGAGCTCAGATCCTCAACCTGCGGGTGGTCCTCTACTGCATGCAGATCAGGTATGTCCAGGCGATGGATGTCGGGCGGGCCGCGCTCGCGCTCCTGGGCATCCACGTGCCGGAGGCGGAGGAGGCGTGCCAGACCGCGCTGGACGCGGAGCTCGCAGAGGTGCGCGTGAACCTCCGTGGCCGCCCGATCCGTGAGCTCATCGGCTCGCCCGAGATGACCGATCCCGAGCAGCAGCTCGCCTTGAAGATCCTGGCGAACCTGTGGGGGGTGGCGTTCATCATAAACCCCGTGCTGCTCGCGCTGGTCTGCGTGATGCCGGCGAACATCTCGCTCAAGCATGGGCACTCGGAGGAGGCTGCCTTCGGCTACCTGACCTACGGCTTCGTGCTGGCGACGCGCGGCCAGTACCAGTCAGCTCATGAGTTTGGCCAGCTCGCGCTGGATCTCAACGAGAAGTACAACAACGTCTCCATCAAGTGCCGGCTCCACTACATGTTCTCGTTGAACGTGAGCTTCTGTAGAAAGTCGCTCCGTCTGTCCCTCGAGCACGCCAGGCGTGCTGTTCGTGCCGGCCCGGAGTCGGGCGATCTCAACTATCTATCGTACACCCTCTCCAACATCGTGTGGACCAGGATCACCCTGGGCGACGAGCTCGGGGCCCTCGGCGAGGAGATCGAGAAGCTCCTCCTCGTGGTGCGGCAGACTTACAACCCGGCGAGCACGGCGAACGTGACGATCGGGAGGCAGCTGGTCGCGTGTCTCCGCGGGCGTACGGCGGGTCTCCACTCCATCGGAGATGACACCCTCGACGAGGCTGCTTTCGTGGAGAGCATCCAGGCGCCCGAGCTCGTCAGCACGTTGTGCTGGTACGCCGCGGCCAAGCTTCGGCTCGCGCTGCTCGCCGAAGATCACGCCGGCGCGATCGAGATGGGGATCATCGCCGACCGGACGATCGGGGGGAGCGCGGGCCTCATCCTGTCGGTCGACATGGCGTTCCACCTGTGCCTCGCGATCCTCGCGCTGCCTCGGGCGCAGGCGTCCGGGGAGCAGCTTCAGGGCATGCTCGGCCGCTATCGGGGCAAGGTGTTCTCCTACGCCGAGGGCTGCCCCGAGAATTTCGAGCACAAGAGCCTCCTGATCCAGGCCGAGGAAGCCCGCGCCGCCGGGAGGCAGATCGAGGCGATGGACCTTTACGATCGGTCGATCCAGGCGGCGAGGACGAACCGTTTCGTTCATGACGAGGCGCTCGCCAACGAGCTCGCGGCGAGGTTCTATCTCGCCCTGGGCCGGGCCAGGGTCGCCGGCGTTTACATGACCGAGGCCCACCGGTGCTATCGAGCGTGGGGCGCGTCCGCGAAGGTGGCGCAGATCGAGGGGCAGTACGGCGCCCTCCTCGCCGCGCGCCCCGCCTCGGCGGCGGAGAGGCTCGGGCTCCCGATGGGGCCTGCGGCGATCGATCTGATGACCGTGATCAAGGCATCACAGGCGCTCTCCGACGAGATCGACCTGGAGCGGCTGCTCCAGAAGCTCATGCGGATCACGATCGAGAACGCGGGCGCCGAGAGGGGATACCTGCTCCGGGATCATGCCGGGACGCTGCTCCTCGAGGCGGAGGCGACCGCCGAGGGCGTGGTCAGCGTCTGCAATCCCCCGGCGCCCCTGTCGGCTTCGGCCGCGCCCATGACCCTCCTCGGGCATGTCCGGCGGGCCAGAGAGAGCGTGGTCCTCGACTATGCGGCGGGCGAGCCGCGGTTCGCGGAGGACGACTACATACGGCTGAAGCAGCCGAAGTCGGTGCTGTGCATCCCGCTCGTCCGGCAGGCGACCCTGGTGGGTCTTCTTTACCTGGAGAACAACCTGGCCTCCGGCGCGTTCACGCCGGAGCGCGCCCTGACGCTGGATCTCCTGGCGTCACAGGCCGCGAGCTCGCTGGAGAACGCGCGCCTCTACGCGGCGCTGTCGAGGGAGAACGCGGAGCGCAGCCGGGCGGAAGAGGCGCTCCGGGAGCTCAACACCGAGCTGGAGCTCCGGATCCAGCAGCGGACGGCGCAGCTCCAGGTGGCCAACAAGGAGCTCGAGGCGTTCAGCCACTCTGTCTCGCACGACCTTCGCGCGCCTCTCAGGGTCATCGACGGCTTCAGCCTCGCCCTGCTCGATGACCACGGCGACAAGCTCGACGAGGACGCGCGCGAGCTGCTGATGCAGGTGCGCTGGGGGACCGAGCGGATGTCGGATCTCATCGACGACATGCTCAAGCTGTCGCGCGTGACGCGCGCCGAGATGCAGCGCGAGCGCGTCGACATGAGCGCGCTCGCGAGCGAGGTGCTCGTCGCGCTGAAGAGGTCGCAGCCGGATCGTGAAGTGGCGTGCGTGGTCGCCGAGGGGGTGACCGCGAACGGCGACTCGCACCTCCTCAAGATCGTGCTGGAGAACCTGCTCGGCAACGCGTGGAAGTTCACGAGCAAGCGGGCGGACGCCCGGATCGAGTTCGGGCAGCTCGAGGCAGGGCAGGGAGAGCAGCGCGACGGCCGCGCGGCGTACTTCGTGCGCGACAACGGCGCCGGGTTCGACATGAGGTATGTCGCGAAGCTGTTCGGCACCTTCCAGCGCCTGCACACCGAGGAGGAGTTCGCGGGGACCGGTGTCGGCCTCGCGACCGTGCACCGCGTCGTCGCGCGCCACGGCGGCCGCATCTGGGCCGAGAGCGCGGTCGACCAGGGCGCAACGTTCTATTTCACCCTCTAGCTCACCCCCCAGGCTGGACCCTTTGGCTCGCGAGACATCATCATGAACCACGGAACGATCCTCCTCGTCGATGATGACAAGCGCGACGTCGCGCTGACCATCCGCGCGATCAAGAAGAACCAGATCAGCCACGATCTCGTCGTTGTTCATGACGGATCAGAGGCGCTCGACTACCTCTTCGGCGGTGGGGCGTATGCCCATCGCGACGTGCGCCGCGTGCCCTGGATCATCCTCCTGGATCTGAAGCTCCCCCGCGTCGACGGGCTGCAGACGCTGGCCCACCTGCGCGCGAACCAGCACACGCTGCTCGTGCCTGTGATCATCTTCAGCTCGTCGGACGAGGAGCAGGACGTGGCTGCCAGCTACAGGCTCGGAGCGAACAGCTTCGTCCGCAAGCCCACGAGCTTCGTCGAGCTGACGAAGGCCATCGAGAGGCTGCACCTCTACTGGCAGATGAACGAGGTCGCCTCGCCGAGGAGAGCGTCCTAGATGAGCACGCCACTCCGCGTCCTCCTTGTCGAGGACTCCGAGCAGGACGCGCGCCTGATCCTGCGCGAGCTCAAGCGGGGGAGCTACGAACCGTCGCACGAGCGGGCGCACACGCCCGAGGGAATGGCGGCAGCGCTGGAGCGGCAGGCGTACGATGTAGTGCTCTGCGATCACAGCATGCCCCGGTTCGATTCGCTCTCCGCGCTGCGCATGGTCAAGGAGCGCGGGCTCGATCTGCCCTTCATCCTCGTCTCGGGCAGCGTCGGCGAGATGATCGTCGCCGAGGTCATGAGATCCGGCGCACATGATTACGTCTTGAAGAGCGACTTGCGGCGCCTGGTGCCCGCCATCGAGCGCTCGCTGCGCGACTTCGCAGAGCGGAGGGAGCGCAGGCGGGCGGAGATCGCGCTGAAGAAGAGCGAGGAGCGGTTCGCCCTCGCCGTGCAGGGCGCGCGCGACGGGCTCTGGGACTGGGATCTCGCCACCGGGGACGCCTATTACTCCGAGCGTTTCATGGACATCCTCGGCTGCCAGGAAGGCGCGCTCCTCAGCTCCACCGAGTCCTTCCTGAGCCTTGTTCACGAGGAGGACAGGCAGAGGGTGGCGAGCGCCCTCCGCGGCCACCTGGAGCGAGGTGAGCCTTATGATGTGGAGTTCCGGCGCCGCATGGATACAGGCGAGCTACGCTGGATCTGCTCCCGGGGGCAAGCGCGCTGGGACGACGCGGGGAAGGCCACGCGCATGGCAGGCTCGCTCAGCGACATCACCGCGCGCAAGCAGGCGGAGGCGGCGCTCCGGGACAAGCTCGACATCATCGAGCGGCAGCAGGAGGCGATCCGCAAGCTGTCGACGCCGATCATCGAGGTCTGGGACGGCGTGATCACCATGCCGGTGTTCGGAGCCGTCGACGAGCACCGCGCCGAGCAGATGATGGATGTCCTGCTGCAAGCGATCGCGCGCACCCGCTGCCGCGCTGCCATCATCGACCTGACGAGCGCCGACGGGATCGACCATCGCACCGGCGATCATCTCATGAAGCTCGTCCGCGCCGTCGAGCTCGTCGGGGTCCGCGGCATCGTTGTGGGTATCCGCCCCGAGGTGGCGCAGACCATCGTCTCCCTCGGCGTGGACCTCTCGAGGATCGTCACACTCGCAAACCTCCGCGATGCCCTGGTGCATTGCATGAATGGCGCCGCGCGTCGGCGGCCGCGGCGCTGAGCTGCGCTCGCGCGCGGCGGGGCGGCACGTCGAGCCTGCTCGCGAGCCCTCGGGGCCGAGCCGAGCTCCGTGGACGCTACCGTGTGCGCCTCCCTCGCCAGCGCGCTCCGTGTCCCCGTCGACCTCGGAGCGCCTGGCTAGAGCGAGAGCTCCGCCTTGACGGTCGACTCCTCCAGATCGCGGGTCAGGCGGAACCCGAGCTTCTGCGCAACGCGCTGCATCTCCACGTTTTCGCTCAGGATATCGGCGCTGATGCGGGAGAGCCCCTCGTCGCGGGCGATCTGGACGAGGAGGCTCAGGAGCCGGGACCCGAGCCCCTTTCTCTGGTGCTCGTCGCTGATCAGCAGGGCGAACTCCGAGTCGTTGGTGCCCGGCAGCTTGCTCAGCCGGCCGACGCCGATGATCTCGCGGCCCTCGCCGCCCGCCGGCGGCATCTCGACGACGAGCGCCATCTCGCGGTCGTAGTCCGCGAAGCAGACGCGCGTCAGCCGCTCGTGCGCGGTGCGCAGGTCGAGCTGCATCGGATAGAAATACCGCAGCCGCACCGTCCGTTCCGAGAGCTTCTGGTGGAACTTGACCATCAGCGGCTCGTCCTCGGGGCGGATGGGCCGGATCGTGAACGCCTGTCCGTCCCTGCTCTTCAGCTCCGTCACGTACTGCGTGGGATACTCGCGGATCGCCGACCGGGGGAGCGCCGACTCCGGCGCCCCCGGCGGGTGCAGGACCACGCGCGCGTCGAGGGCGATGATCCGCTCGGCGCTCACGGCCAGGGGGTTGATGTCGATCTCGCTGATCCATCGCTGCTCGATCACCATCTGCGAGAACCGCACGAGCAGGTGCCCGAGCGCCTCCAGGTCCACCGGCTTCCTGCCGCGCACGCCCTTGAGGGCGCCGAAGATCTTCGTCTGCTCCATCATGCGGAGGGCCAGCGTCGCGTTGAGCGGCGGCAGGCCGAGCGCGCGGTCCTTGAAGACCTCCACGAGCTGCCCGCCGGCCCCGAACAGGAGCACCGGGCCGAACTGCGGATCGATCGAGCTGCCGAGGATGATCTCGTAGGCGTCCTTCAGCGCGATCATCGGCTGGACCGTCACGCCCTGGAAGTGCTCCGCGCCCGCCTTCAGCGCGACGCTCTCCTGGATGTCCGCGAACGCCCGGCGGACGGCGCCATCGTCGAGCAGGTCGAGCTTCACGCCGCCCACGTCGGTCTTGTGCGTGATCGTCGCGCTGTACAGCTTGAGGACGGCCGGATACCCCATCTCCCTGGCCAGGGCCGAGGCCTCGTCCACGCTCCGGGCGATGGCCGTCCGCACCGTCGGGATGCCGTACGCCGCCATGAGCTGCTTGGACTCGAACTCATCCATGAGCGTCCGGCCGGAGGCGCGGACTCCGTCGACCAGCGCCCTGGCCTTCTCGCGATCGACGTTCAGCGCCCGCTCATCGATGCTCGGCGTCTCGTACAGCGCCCGCAGGTTGTACGAATAGCGGACCATGGAGCAGAACGCGCGCGCGGCGATGTCGGGGTAGTCGAACATCGGGACCCCCGCGCGGTTCAGGATCGATTTGCCGGCCTCCACCTCCACGCCGCCCATCCAGCTGGCCAGGACCGGCTTGCCGTCGACGTGCGCGTGCTTGCGCAGCGCCTCGGCGGTCTGGGTGGATTCGGTCATGTCCTGCGGGGTGAGGATGACGAGCACGCCGTCGTTGTGCGGGTCCCTGGCGCAGATCTCGAGGGCCCTTCCGTAGCGGTCGGCGCCGGCGTCGCCGAGCACGTCCACGGGGTTATTGCGGCTCCAGGCCGCGGGGAGGAAGCCGTTCAGCTCGCTCATGATCTCCGGCGAGATCGGCGCCAGGTCGCCGCCGTTCGCGATGAGCGCGTCCGTGGCCAGGACGCCCGGGCCGCCGGCGTTGGTGACGATGCACAGCCGGTTACCGCGCGGCCGCGGCTGCTTGGCCAGCGTCTCGGCCATCGAGAAGAGGTCCGCTATATCGTTCACGCGCAGCACGCCGACGCGCCGGAACGCCGCCTCGAGCACCTCGTCGGAGCCGGTGAGCGAGCCCGTATGCGAGGCCGCCGCCTTCGCCGCCGCCTCGCTGCGGCCGGGCTTGATCACGATGATCGGCTTGTTCAGCGCCACCTCGCGGGCCGCCGAGAGGAACGCGCGCGCGTCCCCGATCGACTCCATGTAGATGAGGATGCTGCTCGTCTTGGGGTCGTTGCCGAGGTAGTCGATGAGGTCGCCCCAGCCGACGTCGAGCATCGAGCCGATGCTCACGAACGCGCTGAAGCCGACCTGCTCCTCCAGGCTCCAGTCGAGCACCGCCGTGCAGAGCGCGCCGGACTGGCTGATGAACGCCACCTTGCCCGGCCGCGCCTGCCCCTTGGCGAACGTGGCGTTGAGCCCGCCGATCGGGTTCATGACGCCGAGGCAATTGGGGCCGATGATGCGCATCTTCCCCCGGGCGCGCTCCATGATCTGCTGCTCGAGCTGGACGCCAGGAGGGCCCATCTCCTTGAAGCCGGCCGAGATGATGATCGCGCCCGGGACCCCGGCGTCCACGCACTCGCCGAGGAGGCCTGGCACGCTCGCGGCGGGCGTGACGATCACCGCCAGGTCCACCCTGGCCGGCACGGCCGCTATGTTCGGGTACGCCTTGATGCCGAGGACGCTGGACCGCTTCGGGTTCACGGGAAAGACAGTGCCCCCGAACGGATTGCTGATCAGGTTCCAGAGGAGCGTGCGCCCCACGGCGCCGCTGTTCTCGGTCGCGCCGATGACGGCGACGTTCCGCGGCTTGAAGATCGGGTCGAGGCTCTGAAACTCCTGGCGAAGCACGTCGTGGGCACGGTCCGTGGTGGGCAGCGAGTCAGCCATGGCGCTCCTTGGAGGTTGGTTCAGCGAGTGCTTCTGGGGCCATCGTCCGCAGACGTCCATCGTCCGCAGACGGCAATGGCTCTCTTGCCACGCTGCGGGGCGGGGCTGCCTGGGGGCCGCCTCGGCCCAGCCGAGGCGAGCGCCGCCGCCCGCGGCGAAGAAAGGTCGCCCGCGCCTGCTGCTGTATGGCGGCGCACCGGTACCCGACCTCGCATTGTGGTAGAGCCCGCATGCTTTGCTTGACGTCCTGCCTTGAGATTGATAGACAAGTCAATCAACGCATCGGGGGAGCGTTCATGTGTCCTCGCAGCGCGGAGCGTTTCGAGCAGATCAAGGACGAGCGGCGCCGCGCGCTGCTTCGTGCGGCGCGCATCGTCTTCGGCCGCAAGGGGTTCGCGGCGGCGAAGGTCGCTGACATCGCGGCGCAGGCGGGGATCAGCCACGGGCTTGTCTACCACTATTACCCCGAGAAAGAGTCGCTGTTCTCGGCCACCATCGAGGCCTCGGTGGAGGGCTGGGACACGCTCGTGGAGCTGACGCGGGCGCAGGCGGGGACACCCTGGGATCGGCTCGTGTACCTGTGCGGGCAGATGATCACCGGCCTGCGCGAGGAGCCGGAGCACCTCCTGATGACGGTGCACGTGTACGCCGAGGACGCGTCGCCCGCCCTGCGCGACGTGCTGAGGCGCTTCCGCCTGCGGGTCCTCGGCGATCTCGAGGCGATGATCCAGGACGGCCAGCGCGCGGGCCAGGTCGAGCAGCGCGCCTCCGCGGAGCTCTCGCGCGCCCTGATCGCCATCGTCCAGGGGCTCGCCATCAATCGCCTGGTCGAGCCCGACGCCCCGCTGCCGCCGCTCGACGTGGTGTTACGCATCCTGAAATCAGGAGCAGAGAGCAAGGGAGGGACGCATGAAGATCGTGGTGGATCAGGATCGCTGTGAGGCCAACGGCGTCTGCGTGCGGGCGGCGCCTGAGGCGTTTCGCGTCGACGACGACGATCGCCTGCACCTGCTCGTCACGGACGTGCCGCCCGAGCTCCGCGCGCAGGTGGAGAGGGCGGTGCGCGACTGCCCGCGGGGCGCGCTGTCGCTGACGGAGCGCTGACGCGGGGAGAAGGTCCGATCGAACGCAGAGGGAGGTATTCGCATGATCCAGGAGAGCTCACGTCCCACGGTTGAATTCCATCCGTTCGCGCCCGGGTACACGGAGGATCCGTACCCCGTCTATGCTCGCTTGCGCGAGGCGCCTGTCCGCTACTGGGAAGAGGGTCACGGCTGGATCGTCAGCCGCCACAACGAGATCCAGGCCATCTTGCGCGACAGCCGCTTCACGGCCGACCGCGCGGCGTGGGCGCGCGCGTCATCGTTCGGCGTGGGCAGCATCCCCGAGGTCGAGGAGCTGAACCGGCACAGCCTCTTCTCGCTGCCGGACAGGGATCACGCCCGGGTGCGCAGGCTCGTGAGCCCGGCGCTCACGCCGCGCGCGGTCGAGCGCCTGCGCCCGCGGGTGCAGGCCATCGTCGACGAGCGGCTCGACGCCATCGCCGGCAAGAGCGTCATCGATGTGGTCCACGACTTCTCCGAGCACATCCCGGTCCGCGTGATCAGCGAGATGCTGAACATCCCGCCGCGGCACGACGCGGCGTTCCACCGCTTCGCCGACTCCGCGGTGAAGCAGCTCTTCATGATGCTCCTGTCGCCCGAGGAGCTCGCGCGCATGGTCGCCGGGATCCGCGAGGGGACGGCGATGGTCGGCGAGGTGATCGAGGAGCGGCGCAGGAACCCGATCGAGGGCGACATGCTGACGAGCCTCATCCAGGCCGAGGAGCAGGGCGACCGCCTGAGCAAGCCGGAGCTCGTGTCGCTGGTCACGGCGCTGCTCGTGGGGGGCTCCGAGACAACGGTGCACCTCATCGCGTTCGTGATGCTGAACCTGCTGAAGCGCCCCGAGGTGCTGGCCGAGGTCCAGCGGGACCCGGAGCTCATGAAGGGGGTTGTCGACGAGGTGCTCCGGTTCGACAACTTCGGCAAGCTCGGCACCTTCCGTTACGCGACCGAGGACGTCGAGATCGGCGGCGTGCGCATAAAGAAGGGGGAGATGGTCATCCTCTTCCTCGCGGCGGCGCTGCGCGACGAGGCCGCCTCCCCGGACCCCGATAAATTCGACCCGCGGCGCGAGGCGGTCGGGAGCCTCGCGTTCGGCGGCGGCGCCCATTATTGCATCGGCGCGAACCTGGCGCGCCTCGAGGGGCAGGTCGCGGTGAGCTCGCTCCTCCGCAGGTTCCCTGGCATGAAGATCGAGTCTCCGCCGACGTTCGGCCCGCACCCGGCGATCCGCAAGATGGATTCGTTCAAGGTCCGCCTCGGCGCCTGATCGCCCGTCTCGATTCGATACCCGCTCGAGCGGAGCTCGGCCGCGTCTGGCATGGCGACCCGGATCACAAAGACCGCCAGGACGTCAGGAGAGCACGAGAGATCTTCGCCGCGGCGTCTCGTTGCAGTCAGTGGCCCGGCGCATTTCCCCCCGTGCGGCGCTGGACAGCGCGGCGCCGTCCGGGCGACACTCCGTCGTATGCGCCACCAGGGGGATGAGGATCGCGCTCAGCTTGTTCGCAGCCTGGAGGCGACGGAACGGGAAGCGGAGTCGCTGCGGGGGGACGCGCGCAGGTGGCGCGCGCTCATGGCGGCGCGCTGCATCAGCGTGTCGATCCACCATCCGGCCGGCAAGATCCACAGCGTCAATCCCGGATGGGAAGCGCTCTGGCGAGCTCCGGCCGAGGTGTTTTTGAAGATGAACTACAACATGCTGGAGGATCCGCAGCTCGTCGAGAACGGCATCATGCCGCACGTCGAGCGGTTCTTCCGCGGCGAGGAGGTCGCGATCCCGCCGATCAGCTACGACACCGACGTTGTCGAGGAGCTCACGGGCAGGGCCGGCGGGGCGGTGTGGGTCTGCAGCTTCGGCGTACCGGTGCGCGATGCGGCGGACAGCTTCGAGGGCGTGCTGCTCCAGTTCGCCGTCCCGGAGGCGGCCGAGATCCAGCACAAATACGAGGCCCTGATCGAGGAGCAGCGGGCGCTCCAGGCGTCCCTGGAGGCGCGGAACCGGGCGCTCGAGGAGACGGTGCGGCTGATCGCGGCGCAGCGGGACGCGATCCAGGCGATGAGCGTCCCGGTGATCCGCGTCGGGGACGGCGTGCTCTGCCTTCCCATCGTGGGCATGATCGACGACGCACGGGCCGCCGCGCTCCTGGAGCGCCTGCTCGAGGCGATCGCCGCGCAGCAGGCGGCGCAGGTGCTGCTCGACATCACGGGCGTCCCGGCGCTCGACGCGCGGGCCGCCGCGCAGCTCATCAAGGCGGCCTCCGCGGCGCGGCTCCTCGGCGCTTCCTGCACGCTCGTGGGCGTCTCGCCCTCGCTGGCGCGGACGCTGGTCGAGCTCGGCATCGACCTCGGTGGCCTCGACACCGCCTCCACGCTCGCCGAAGGGCTGACCCGGGCCCTCTCCGGGCGCCGCGGGGCGGCGCAGCGGAGCACGGCGGTCGCGGAGCGCACGCCGGCGAGGTAGTCCGCGCTGATGAGCAGAATGATGATGTCGATTTCTTCGAGGCGGCTCGATATGTGAAACGGGCCTTCCTGGCCGGGCCGCAGCTCACCAGCGGACCAGATATCGATTTGCCGGGAGCGAACCGCCGATCGCGCCGGTCCAGATCGTTGACGTGCCGCTTCGATCCCGCCGATACTGCCCCGATGCGGTGTTCCGTGATCTGTACCGTGCATCGTACGGAACGGCTGGTCGCTGTAGGGCCAGAGGGCCGGGGGGCGGCTCGATGACGAAGGGTCCCGCGAAGCCAGCCGGAAAGCGCGCGCAGCGCGAGGGGGAGGGGAGGGCGGCCGACCCGGCGCGGAGCCTCGCGCTGCTCTGGGGCTCTCACGGCAAGCCGGGGCGCTCGGGGCTGACGGTGCGCGCCATCGTGTCGGCGGCGATCGAGATCGCCGACGCGAGGGGGCTGGAGGCGGTCTCCATGCGTCACCTCGCCGACCAGCTGAACGTCGGGACCATGTCGCTCTACACCCATGTTCCCGGCAAGGCCGAGCTGACCGATCTCATGGTCGACACGGTCTATGGCCAGCTCTACGACGACGTGGACGCGCCGTCGCGGCAGCCCGGGTGGCGCGAGTCGCTCACGTACATCGCTGCGCGCAACTGGGAGCTGTACCAGGGGCACCCGTGGCTGCTCGAGATCGTCTCGGCGCGCCCCGTGCTCGGCCCGAACGCCTCGCTCAAGTACGAGGCCGAGCTGCGGCCGCTCGACGGCCTCGGCCTCACCGACGTCGAGATGGACTCGGTGCTCACCCTCCTCCTCACGCACATCGAGGGCACGGCGAGGGCCCAGGCCAACGCGCGGCGCACGCGGCAGGAGAGCGGCATGACGGACGTGGAGTGGTGGGTCGCCACCGCCCCGCTGCTCGACAAGGTGATCGACGCGAAGCGGTTCCCTGTCGCGACGCGCGTCGGGCAGTCGGCGGGGCAGGCGTATCAGGGGGTGTCGAGCCCCGAGCACGCCTTCCGCTTCGGCCTGGAGCGCATCCTCGACGCCGTCTCGCTCCTGATCGCGGAGCGAGGCGCCGCTCGGGCTTGAGGGAGAGGGAGAGCCGAGCGAGCGCGTGGGCCCGGCGGGGTCGCTCCTCGCGATCTCATCGGCTCGGGGCCGACTTCCGCGCGCGTCAGCGCCAGGACTGGTGGCGCGGAAGACCATCGAGTTGCCCACGAGGCTCGTCGTGGTCTGCAGCCCCTGTATGTCGAGGGCTCCGCGCGAGCAGCGGAGGCTTGACGTCGACTTGCTACAAGGCCAACTTAAACTAGGACCAGCGCTCGGAGCGCTGGAGGTCAAGGTCAAATATGCGTCGTGTTCACGCTCTGGGCGTCGTGCTCTTCTTCGCTGCGCTCAACGGAGCCTGCAGCTCATCCCCCTCGGACTCTAGCTCCGGTGGAGGCGGCAGCGGGGGTGGAGCCAGCACGGGAAGCACCGGAAGCACCGGCAGCACGGGAAGCACGGGGAGCACCGGCAGCACGGGGAGCACCGGCGGCACCGGCGGCGGCGCCACGAGCAGCTCGTCGGGCGCCGGCGGGCAGGGCGGAGCGGGCGGCGATGGCTCCGCCCTGCGTGGCTGCGCGTCCGGCAGATACATCCTCTGCGAGGACTTCGAGGACACCGACGTGGGCGGCGTTCCGCAAGGGTGGACCAAGCACGGTGATCCGGTCGCGGTGGCCGATGATCAGGCGGCCACCGGCAATCGCTCACTGAAGATGGGCGCCGTCGCGAACGGCGAGCGGCGCATCTACCACGACGCCTCGCAGCTCGGGAGCGGGCACTGGGGCCGGATCCGCTACCGGGTGGAGCTCCCGGTGCCTGACGCCTTCGTTCATTCGACCCTCGTCGCGCTCCAGGGCGTCGGCCCCACGACGGGCCCCCAGGAGGTCCGCGTCGTCGACACAGTGAAGGAAGACAAGGACGGCTGGGACAACGACGGCAACGGGTCGCACATCCAGTACCTCTACAACGTGCAGCCCCAAGGGGCGGAGTTTGGCAAGGGAAGCACGTACAACTGGTATTACAAGGATGAATGGCACTGCGTCGAGTGGCACATCGACGGGCCGACGCAGAGCTACGACTTCTACCTGGACGGCGCGCTCCTCGACCAGATCAGCATCGCGAACGGGCCTGGCAACTACGCGGGCTCGGAGATCCCGGACGTCTTCAGCGAGGTCCGGGTCGGGTGGAACAACTACCAGAGCGCGCCGCCGGGGTTCACGGCGTGGATCGACGACGTCGCGCTGGACGACGAGCGGATCGGGTGCGAGGAGTGACAGGGCACGTCGGCCAGGCCTTTAGCTGACTGGGCCCCTCGTCCGCGGGCGGTAGAGACAGGCACGTCGCGCCGCGCCCGCGCTCAGGTCTTTAGCTGACTGGGCCCTCGCGCGCGGGCGGTCGCGCGGGCGGTAGAGACAGGCACGTCGCGCCGCGCCCGCGCTCAGGTCTTTAGCTGACTGGGCCCTCGCGCGCGGGCCGGTAGCGCAGGCACGTCGCGGCGCGCCCGCGCTGCTCAGCCGGGCACCGGCGCGCCATAGCCGCCGCCCCCCGGCGTCTCGATCACGAACACATCGCCTCTGCCCATCTCGACCGACCCGATGTGCGAAAGCACCTCGGTCGAGCCGTCCGTGCGCACAACGAGGTTGCGCCCGGGCTCGCCCGCGCGCCCCCCCGCCAGGCCGAACGCGGCCGTCGAGCGGCCGTTCGACAGGATCGACGCCGTCATCGGCTCGAGGAAGCGCACCGCGCGCGTGCCGCCGTTCCCGCCCGGGAAGCGCCCGGCCCCGCCGGAGCCCTCGCGGATCTCGTAGCGCTCCAGCCGGACCGGGAAGCGGTGCTCCAGCACCTCCGGGTCCGTCAGGCGCGAGTTCGTCATGTGCGTCTGCACGACGCTCGTGCCCGCGAAGCCGCGCGCGCCGCGCGCGCCGCCCGCGTCCACTGCGCGGATCTCGATGCCCGCGCCCGAGCCGCCGGAGATCGTCTCGTAGTACTGGACCCTGTCGTCGCCGAAAGTGAAGTTGTTCATCGTCGGCTGGCTGCTGGCCAGCACGCCGAGCGCGCCGTACAGCGCGTTCGTGACGCAGGTAGACACCTCCACGTTGCCCGCCACGACAGCGGCGGGCGGGCGCGGGTTGAGCATCGAGCCCTCGGGGACGATGACCTCGATCGGCTTCAGGCAGCCGGCGTTCAGCGGGATGTCGTCGTCCACCAGCGTGCGGAACACGTACAGCACCGCGGCCATCGTCACCGCGCGGGGCGCGTTGAAGTTGTTGGCCATCTGGCCGGACGTGCCGGTGAAGTCCACCACGGCCGCGCGGCGCTCGCGGTCGATCCGGACGGCGACCTCGATGGTCGAGCCGTTGTCGAGCGGCACAGTGAACCGGCCGTCGCGGAGGAGCGCCGGATCGAGCCGCGCTATCGCGAGGCGCACGCTCTCCTCGGCGTTGTCCTGCACGTGCTTCATGTAGGCCTGCACGGTGGCGAGCCCGAACTGGGCCACCATCGCGCCGAGCTCCTGCGCGCCCTTCTCGTTCGCCGCGATCTGCGCGCGCAGGTCGGCCAGGTTCTGCTGCGGGTTGCGCGCTGGATAGGGCCCGCCGCCGAGCAGCGCCAGGATCTCGGCCTCCCGCAGCCGCCCGCCCTCGACCAGCTTCACGTTGTCGAGCAGCACGCCCTCCTCCTCGATCGTCGTCGAGAAAGGCGGCATCGAGCCCGGCGTTATGCCGCCTATATCGGCGTGGTGCCCGCGCGAGGCCACGTGGAACAGCACGCGGCACTCGTCCTCGTCCCAGACAGGTGTCACCACCGTCACGTCGGGCAGGTGCGTGCCGCCGTGGTAGGGGTCGTTGAGCACGTAGACGTCGCCCGGCTTCATCCCGGGGTTACGCGCGATCACGGTCCTGATCGACTCGCCCATCGAGCCGAGGTGTACCGGCATGTGCGGGGCGTTCGCGATCAGGTTGCCCTCGGCGTCGAACAGCGCGCAGGAGAAGTCGAGCCGCTCCTTGATGTTGACCGAGTGGGCGGTGTTCTGCAGGCGCAGGCCCATCTGCTCGGCGATGTTCATGAACAGGTTATTGAACACCTCCAGCATCACCGGGTCGACCTCGGTGCCGACGGCGCGGCGGTCGGGCCGCGGCGCCACCCGGGTGAGCACCAGGTGGCCGAGCGCGGTGAGCTCGGCCTGCCAGCCCGGCTCGACGACGGTCGTGGCGTTGGCCTCCGCGACGATCGCCGGGCCGTCGATCACCGCGCCGCGCCCCAGCCGCTCGCGCCTGTACAGCGCCGCGTCGCGGAAGGTGCCCTCGCAGAACATCCGCGCCCGCGCGTCGGCCTCAGGGCGGTGGGGGCGCGCCTCGGCGGGCCGCTCGTCGGCGGCCTCGCCCGGCCCGATCGCCTCGACGGAGACGCTCTCCAGGATCAGCGCCTTGTCGGGCATCAGGAAGGCGAACCGCTGGCGGTAGGCCGCCTCGAACGCCGCGCGGATCGCCTCCGCGCTCCCGTAGGGCACGACCAGGGCGGTGTCGGTGCCGTCGTAGCGCACGTGCACGCGCCGGAGCGTCCGCACGCGCTCGGGCGCGAAGCCTTGCCCGACGAGCTCGGCCTCCGCCTCGCCGGCGATGCGCGCGAGCGCCTCGTGCGCTTCGGCCAGGCCCGCCTCGTCGAGGCGCCGCTCCACGGCGGCCTCGCGCATGGCGTTCTGGTCCGAGAGGCCCATGCCGTAGGCGGACAGGACCCCCGCGAGCGGGTGCACGAGGACGCGCCGCATGCCGAGGGCGTCGGCCACCGCGCAGGCGTGCTGGCCGCCGGCGCCCCCGAAGCACTGCAGCGTGTACTGCGTGACGTCGTGGCCGCGCGCCACGGAGATCTTCTTCACCGCGTTCGCCATGTTGGCGACGGCGATCTGCAGGAACCCCTCGGCCAGCTGCTCGGGCGTGATCGGCCGCGACGTCTCGCGGCGCACCTCGTCTGCCAGGGCCTCGAAGCGCCGCGCGACGACCTCGCGGTCGAGCGGCTCGTCCGCGCCGGGGCCGAACACGCGCGGGAAGAACTCCGGCTGGATCTTGCCGAGCATCACGTTCGCGTCGGTGATCGCGAGCGGCCCGCCGCGGCGGTAGCACGCTGGCCCGGGGTTCGCGCCGGCCGACTCCGGCCCGACGCGCAGCCGCGCGCCGTCGAAGCCGAGCAGCGAGCCGCCCCCCGCCGCCACCGTGTGGATGCTCATCATCGGCGCGCGCATTCGCACGCCGGCCACGTGCGTCTCGAAGGCGCGCTCGAGCTCGCCGGCGTAGTGCGACACGTCGGTCGAGGTCCCGCCCATGTCGAAGCCGATCACCCGCTCGTACCCGCCCGAGAGCGCGGTGCGCACCATGCCGACGATGCCGCCGGCCGGCCCGCTCAGGATCGCGTCCTTGCCCTGGAAGCGGTGGGCCAGGGTCAGCCCGCCGCTCGACTGCATGAAGTAGAGCGGCACGCCGGGCATCTGGCGGGCCACCTGCTCGACGTAGCGGCGCAGGATGGGCGAGAGGTACGCGTCGACCACCGTCGTGTCGCCGCGCGAGACGAACTTCATGAGCGGGCTGACCTCGTGCGAGGCCGAGACCTGGGTGAAGCCTACCTCGCGCGCGATCTCGGCGACCTGCCGCTCGTGCGCGGCGTGGCGGTAGCCGTGCATGAACACGACGGCGCAGGCGCGGATGCCGTCCCGGAACGCCTCCTCCAGCGCGCGGCGCAGCGGCGCGGCGTCCAGCGGCTCGACGACCTCGCCCTGCGCGCCCACGCGCTCGCGGGCCTCGATCACGCGCTCGTACAAGAGGTCGTGCAGCACGATGTGCCGATCGAAAAGGCGGGGGCGGTTCTGGTAGCCGATGCGCAGCGCGTCGCGGAAGCCGCGCGTGGTGACCAGCACCGTGCGATCCCCCTTGCGCTCGAGCAGCGCGTTGGTGGCCACCGTGGTGCCCATCTTCACGCACTCGACCTCGGCGGGGGAGATCACCTGGCCGGGCGCGAGGCCGAGCAGCCGGCGGATGCCCTCGACCGCCGCGTCGGCGTACTGCTCGGGGTTCTCCGAGAGCAGCTTGGCGGTGGCGAGCGAGCCGTCCGGTCGCCTGGCAACGACGTCCGTGAACGTGCCGCCGCGGTCGATCCAGAACTGCCAGCCGCGCGAGGTCGAGGTCATCGAATCCACTCCTTGTGCGCGCTGACGAGGCAGGCCTCGCGGCGCCGGCAGCTTACCAGCACAAGTTGTTCAATGGTGCAACAATATGGTTTCATTGAGGAAACTGGCCGGCGGGCGCCGCCCGCGGCGCCCGCCGTGCTCTCTCCCCGGCTGCTTGTGGGGCGCTCGTCTGGCCGGTTACCATCCCGCGGTCCCGCCGCGCGCCTGCGAGGAGGCGCGGGCACCGGAGCGACCATGGCCGACACGAAGCCGATCCATCTGGCGAGGGGAGACGGGAGCTCCGGGGTGCCGGGGGCGCGCAGGGAGGTCCGGGCGGAGGCGCGCATCGCCTCCGGCGATCTGCTCGACGTGCGCCACGTCGAGGTCTCCGACCGCATGTCGGCGCTCTTCGAGGCGCGCGTCGTCGCTGTGTCGGACAACCCCGACATAGATTTCGAGGCCGTCATCGGCCAGCCGATGAGCCTCGTCGCGCACGGCGACCAGACCCGCACGTGGACCGGCATCTGCAGCCGCCTCCGGCAGGTCGCCGTCGAGGAGCGCAACCTCTCCACCTACGAGCTCACGCTCGTCCCCGCGCTGTGGCTCGCCACCCAGCGGCGCAACTACCGCATCTTCCAGCACACGTCGGAGCTCGACATAGCGCTCCAGATCCTCAAGGAATGGGGGGTCTCCCCGGCGCTGCGCCTCGCCGGGACCTACAAGAAGCGCAAGTACCGCGTCCAGTACGGCGAGAGCGACTACACGTTCCTCTGCCGCATGCTCGAGGACGCCGGGGTGAGCTTCTACTTCGAGAGCGCGGGCGAGGGCCGGCTCGTCCTCGACGACGGCCCCCACCGCAACACCCGCCGCGCCCCGATCGCGTTCCGCGACCACCCGACCGACACGGATCAGGATCACGTCACCGAGGTCGAGATCGGCCGCCGCCTGCGCCCGGGCAAGTACACGGTGCGCGATCACGACCACCGGCGGCCGGCGTCGTACCGGCTCCTCGCGAGCGCCTCCGGTGCGGGCGGCGTCGAGGAGCGGCTCGAGCGCTTCCACTACGTGCCCGGGGCGTTCCTGTACGAGAGCGACAAGGGCGAGAGCACGCCGGTCGCGGACGACAGGGGCAAGTACCGCGCGGACGAGTCCGAGGGCGCCGCGCTCGCGCAGCGGCGGCTCGAGGCCAAGCGCGCTTCCGCCCGTGAGATCGCGTTCAAGACCAACACCCTCGACCTCGCGCCGGGCACCGTCGTCAGCTTCCTCGATCATCCGAAGAGCGAGCTCGGCCCGGACGCGGGGCTCCTCGTCCTCGAGTCGACCCTCGTCGGCGACGTCCCGGGCCCCTGGCAGCACGCGTGCAAGGCCGTGAGCGCGGAGGCTCCCTATCGACCGCCGCTCCGCGCGCGCAAGCCGCGCGCCCAGGGGGTCGAGAGCGCCACCGTCGTCGGCGCGCCCGGCGACGAGATCCACGTCGACGAGCACGGCCGCGTGCGCGTCCAGTTCCACTGGGATCGCGAGGGCCGCATGAACGACGCCTCGTCGTGCTGGATCCACGTGAGCCAGCCCTGGAGCGGCGCCGGCTTCGGCGGCACCAACCTGCCGCGCGTCGGCCAGGAGGTGATCGTCGACTTCCTCGGCGCCGATCCCGACCGCCCGATCATCGTCGGCCGGGTGTACACGAGCCTCCAGAAGACGCCGTACAGGCTCCCCGACAACAAGACGCAGAGCGGCTGGAAGAGCAGCTCGTCGCCCGAGACCGGCGGCTACAACGAGATCATGTTCGAGGACGCGGCCGGCAAGGAGCTCGTCCGGATGCAGGCCGAGCGCGACCTGCACAAGAAGGTCAAGCACGACGAGAGCGTGAACATAGGCAACGACCGCGTGAGCGCGATCGGCCACGACGAGGAGCAGACCGTCGGCAACGACTTCATGAAGCAGGTGGTGAACAACGCGCGCGAGGTGGTGGGGATGAACCGGTCGCGCGCGGTGGGCAACAACGAGACGGTGGAGATCGGCAGCACGCAGAGCATCCGGGTCGGGGACAGGCTCGAGATCGTCTGCGGGAAGTCGGTCATCGTGCTCGAGAAGTCGGGCAAGATCACGATCTCGGGCACCGACATCACGGTCCACTCGAGCGGCCACACGCAGATCAACGGCGATCCCATCGACCTCAACTAGCGAGCCCTGGTGGCGGGCTTCTCCTGGGTGCTGGCGCCGATCGTCCGAGCGGCAGGGCGCTCGCCCGGAAGGCGGTACGTTCGAGGAGCCCCTGGGGTGGGTCGCGCGGGGCGGGCTGGCCCCGAGCCCAGGGGCCCGTGCTCCTGCGGCGCATTCTGGACTGATCGTTCCAGAATGATCAGTCCAGATGGGTGGGTCGCGCGGGGCGGGCTGGCCCCGAGCCCAGGGGCCCGCGCTCCTGCGGCGCATTCTGGACCGGTCATTCCAGAATGATCAGTTCAGAATGCGCCGCAGGAGCGCGGGGCAGGTGAGTCCGGCAGGGGCCCCACGCCCCTGCCCGGCTACGAGGCCTGCCCCGCTTCGCGCATCGCCTTGCGCACCTCCTGGGCCGCCTGCGGATCTCTCACGATCCTCTCCAGCCACACGCGCCGGAGCCGGATCGTCACCCCCTCCGGCAGCCTCAGGTCCGCGAGCGTCTCCCGGTCGTTCCCGCGCTCGGCCGCGATCACCAGCCGCGCGTACTCGACCGCCGTGATCGGCCCCCGCTCGGCCTCGATCGCCCCGACGTACGCCGCGTCGTACGCCGAGAGCAGCGCCTTGCTCCCGCGCGCCGTGCCGGCGCGGATCGCGTCGAGCCAGTGCGCGTGCAGCGCCTCCCAGGTGTCCGGCGCGAGCGCCTCCGCCTCGAGGATCGCGTCGCGCGACTCCGGCCGGCGTGCGAGCTGCGCCGCGATCGCCGCGCAGCGAGCGAGGGGGTACTCGCCGACCGGCAGCGCCGGCGCCGCGCTCGGCCCGGCCGGGAGCTGCTCCGGGGCGACCGCGGCGGGGGCGTGCTCCTCCGCCGGAGCGGGCTCCGCGACGCGGCGCTGCGCGGGCGGCGGCGGCGGCGCGGACGGTGCGGGCGTCGCGCGCGGCGGCGGCGCGGACGGTGCGGGCGGTGCGGGCGTCGCGCGCGGCGGCGGCGCGGACGGTGCGGGCGGTGCGGGCGTCGCGCGCGGCGGCGGTCCGGACGGCGCGGGCGGAGGTGGCGCCGTTGAGAAGCGCCAGGCGGGCGGCGCGTCGCTCGCCGCGAGCGACGGCGACGCCGTGTCCCCCGCGAGCGACGGCGGCGGCGCCGTGTCCCCCGCGCGCAGCGGAGACGGCGGCGGTCCAGGCGGATCCGTCGCGCGGCTCCGCGTGAAAGGCCCTCCCTCCGGCGCGTCGTCGCGCGGCGAGGGTCCTCCGGCGTGGAACGGGAGCGCGGCCCTCGCGGGCTCGAGCGCCGGCGCCTGGGTCTGCGCGTTGTCCTCCTCCTCCTCGACGGGGCGCGAGGCCGCAGGTGACGGCGGCACGCGCGCCCCGTTCGCGTCCGGCGCCGCGCTGGCGGGCGCCGAGGCCCGCTGGAACGGGAGCGCCGCGGCGGATCTCGACGAGAGCGGCGGCGCCATCGTGCCCGTGCTGCTCGGCGCGACCTCGTCGTGGGTCACGACCACGACCCCCTCGCGCTGCGGGTGATCGAGCAACAGCTGCCCGCGCCAGACGAGCGCCGCGACGCCGCGATCGGCGTCGATGACGAGCGTGTCGCACCGGAGCGGCACCCGCTGCTCGACCCCGTAGGTCGCCGTGAACGCGCGCGGCGCCGGCGCGCGCAGGCGCGTGACCAGCCGCGCGAAGCGCGGGTGCAGGTGCTCGAGCACGATCCGCTCCGCGCCCGTGAGCTCGTCCGTCACCTGGTCCGGAGGCGCGACGTTGAAATACGCGGCGTCGATGTCCTCGGGGAGCGGGCGCTCGACCCAGCGCGCGTGATCCCAGCCCGCCGCGTGCCGGCGCAGGCGCTGCGCGCGGCCGAGCCACTCCGGCCGGATGGGGCCGAACCCGGCGGGCCGGCGCGTGAAGCCCGCGTCCCCGCGGATCTGGACCGCCTTGTCCAGATCGCCCACCGCGAGGCGCGCGACGAGCGATCGCACCGGGTTGCCCTCGGGCGCGTGCGCGTGGCCCACGACCACGACCTCCCCCCAGCGCTTGAGCGGCGCGACCGGACCCCACGGCTCGACGTACCGCCGCTCGTCGTCCTCGCCCGCCAGCGGGGCCATGGGCGCGCCCGTCAGCGGCGACTCGCCGGGCGTGAGCTCGAAGTGCGCACGGCACGCGATGGTGAGCGCCCAGGCGTCCGGTCTGAGCCGCCATACCAGCGAGCTGGCGCGCAGGAACCCTTGGCAGACAACGTCCATCGCGTCGCGAGGATACCCGAGCCGCGAGGCCCCCGGCGCAGCGAGCGCGCCCCGTCGCTCCCTCGTCACGCGCGGGACGCTCCGCCGTGCGGCCGGCGGCGCGCGCCCCGTCCCGCGCCCCGCGGGCCCCATCGCCGCGGCGCGTCGCCGTTGAACACCTGTGTGCGCTTCGGTAGCGTCACGGGGCGACGATGGAGTGCCGGAACCTGACGCCGTTCGACGCCCTGGCTTACGGCGCCCTCGACGCGAGCGACGAGGAGCACCACGTCTTCGTGCTCAAGGCGGCCTACCGGCTCGCCGCCGCGACCTGTAGCGACGGGGGGGCGACGACCCACCGCTGCGAGCTCCTCCCGGGCGACGACGCGGGGAAGCTCCACCTGCGCGACGTGTTCGAGGGCGAGACGAACGCGTCGAGCGTCCGCGCCGAGAGCGATCTCGCCCCGTTCAAGCCGCGCTGCGACGTGCTCGTGCGCGCGACAGCGTGGGCGCCCGGGGGCCAGCCCGCGGAGCGCTGGACGGCCCGGCTGCGCGTGACGGCGCCGGACGAGCCGCCGCCGGGGGGCGGCCCGCGCGCGACGGCGCCGGACGGGCGGCCGCCCGGGGACAACGCCGGCGCGCCCGCGCCGGCGAGGCGCGCGCTCGTGGACAAGGCCGTGGAGGTGTGCGGGCCGCGGTGGTTCGAGCGCACGGCGGAGGGCTTTCGCCTGACGCAGCCCGAGCCGGCGGCGAGCGTCCCGGTGCGCTGGGAGCACGCCTTCGGCGGGCGCAGCCTCGTGCCGGCCCCGGAGCCCGGCACGGGCCCGCTCCTCGACGAGGTCTGCTTCACGAACCCGGTCGGGTGCGGGTGGATGGAGGCGCGCTACCTCGGCGCGCTGAGCGACGCCGGCGCGCCGGCGCCCGATCGCGTACCCGCCCCGCAGATCGAGCGGCCTGACGGCAGGGTGACGCGCCTCGTCGTCGCGTCGCATCCGCCGCATGCAGTGGAGGCGCCCGCGATGGCGGAGCTCGCGGAGGGCTATGGCGTCCGCCCGGCGGGCCTCGGGTGCGTGGGGCGCGCCTGGACGCCGCGGCTCCAGCGGGCGGGCACCTACAACGACGCGTGGGTGCAGGCCCGCCACCCGTTCCTCCCCGACGACTTCTCCTTCGCCTACTGGAACGCGGCGCCCGACGATCAGCAGATCCCGCACCCCGGCCCTGGCCTGCGCGTCGAGCTCTGGAACCTCGCGCGCCCCGAGCTCGCCCGCGACGGGCGCGTCGCGTTCGAGCTGCCGCCGCACCGGGCCTTCGCGCTCGCCTGGATCGCCGGGCTCCCCGTGCCGGTGCCCGCGGCGCTCGACACGCTCACGGTGGACGCCGAGGCGATGGTCGTGACGTGCGTGTGGCGGGCGCTCGTGGCGCGCGCGATCGGGGTGGAGCGCATCGAGGCGCGCTTCGAGCTCGACCCGCGCGCCCCGCTCTTGAAGCTGGAGGCGACGCGTGGCTGAGAACGTCCTCTCGCGCAGGCAGGAGCCCTGGATGGCTGTGTCGTGCGCGCCCGACGTCTGCAAGACCCCGATGGGCTCGAGCACGCCGCCCGTGCCCTACAACGTGGTCTCCAGGCTGGCGCCCGCCCTCGACGCCAGCGAGAACGTCCACGCCAACCTCGGCCGCGTGCAGAAGCACGACCGGACCGTGATGCCCACCACCGAGGGCGACGAGCCGGGCAGCGCGAAGGGCGTCGTGAGCGGCACCGTCGGGCAGCAGAGCTGGTCGCAGGAGCACAGCCCGAGCGTCCGGGTCAACGCGCAGCCGGTCGTGCGCCACGGCGACAAGACGCAGATGAACGGCGACAAGGCGGCGCAGGACAAGGCCGACAAGGCCGCCCGCTACAGGTGCCGCAAGGAGCAGATCGCGGAGGGCAAGAAGAGCCAGGACCCCGCGACGCGCGCGGCCGCCGAGCGCTTCGAGCGCAACACAGTGGCCGCGGAGAAGGCAGCGCTCTCGCAGCACGCGTACGACCCATCGAAGCCGGCGCCCACGGGCTGGCGCGACATAAGCGACGACCCCGAGGCGCTCCAGCGCTACGGGCTCACCCCCGGCGACCTGGACGGCAGCCGCCCCGACTCGACGCGGCTCTACGAGCCCGACCCCGGCGTCTTCGGCGGCGATCAGCGGCCGACGGTGGCCTTCCGGGGGACGCAGAGCGGCGCGGACTGGAAGAACAACCTCGCGCAGGGGCTCAACATGGAGTCGCCGTACTACCGCGACGCGGTGCGCGTGGGGAACACCCTCGGCAGCAGCGTGGACTACACGGGGCACTCGCTCGGCGGCGGCCTCGCGTCGGCCGCGTCGACAGCGGGCGGCTCGCGGGGCTGGACGTTCAACGCGGCGGGGCTCAACCCGGGCACGGTGACGGGCTACGGCGGCACGGAGCGCCCGACCGACATCGACGCGTACCGCGTCGAGGACGAGGTGCTCACGGGCGCCCAGGAGCAGGGGTTCAAGAGCACCCTGGCCGCGTACAGGCTCGGCGGCCTGTGGGGCGCCGCGGCCAAGGTCGGCCTGAGCGCCATGATGCCGGACGCCGTGGGCAAGCCGCGCGACCTGCCCGGGTCGAGCCTGGACCCTTACCACCGTCACCTGATGCCCGACGTCATCAAGGGCATCGAGCGGCAGAAGCAGCAAGACCAGAAGAAGATCGCCGCCAAGACGGGAAAGAAGTGCTGAGCCGCCGCCATGCGACCGCCCGACCCTGACCGCTTCTTCCTCGGCCCGCAGCGCGAGCTCGCGCGGGCCATCGCGGCGGCCGACCTCGCGACCTTCCGCGCGCTCGCGCCGGCGACCGATCTCGACGCACCCGGCGCGGAGGACATGACGCTGCTCGTCTTCGCGATGCACTGGGCGTCGGGGCTCGAGCCCGAGCGCCTGCAGATCGTGACCGAGCTCGTGCGCGCGGGCGCCGACGTGCACCACGTGGTGCCGCTGCTCGCGAGCGCGCTCGAGCTCGCGCTGCTCGCGGGGAGCCCCGAGCTCCTGCGGGCGATGCTCGACGGCGGCGTCTCCCCCGACGCGCGGGTCGGCCGCGGCCACACGCCGGCGCTCTTCCGCGCCGCCGCCGAGCCCACGGCCGCGAACATGCGCCTGCTCCTCGACCGCGGCGCCGACGTGAACGCCCGCGACTCGCTCGGGACGCCCGCGATCACCCACGCGCTCCGCGCCCTGCAGCTCGACCAGGTGGAGCAGCTGCTCGATCGCGGCGCCGATCCCGGCGCGGTCAACCGCCTCGGCCAGTCGTTCGCGCACGTCCTCTCGGAGCTCATGGCGCGGCAGCTCCCGGGGTCGCCCGCGCTCCGGAAGATGGCGACCCTCCGCGACAGGCTCGTGCGGGCGGGGCTCCCGTGGCCGCCCGCGTCGCCCGAGGATGAGCGCGAGCGCATGCGGCAGCGCGGCGAGGAGCCGATCGTCCCGGTCGGCCACGTGCGGTGAGGTGATCGATGGCAACGGGCAACACGATCGGACGCATCGTCGGACAGTCCCCCGCGCGCCCGGTGCCCCCGGAGCTGGCCAACCCCGTCGTGCAGCTCGCCGGGGGGCTCCAGCAGCTCGCGGCGCGGTGGCAGCAGCTGGGCGGGCAGCTACAGCAGCTCCTCGGCGCGGGTCGCGGCGGCGGGCCGCGCCCCGGCGGCGGCGCGATCCTGGCCGGCGACGGCGCGCTCGGGCCCGGGGACGTCGCGTCGCCCGGGGAGCTCGCCGCCCGGCTCACCGAGCTCGGGCGCCTGCTGCGGGCCTCGCCCGAGGCGATGGCGAGGCCGCCGCGGCCCGATCAGTTCCAGACGCGCCGGATCACCGAGGAGATCCTGCAGCAGGCGATGGACGTTTCAGGGCCGCGCGGCCAGCCGGTGCACGAGCTCTCGCTCGGCGCGGCGCGGGAGCGGATCGCGGCGCTCGCCGGGAGCGCCCCGTCGCCGGCGCAGGCCGTGCAGGCCGTCGAGAACGCCGCGACCATGGCGCAGATGCGCGGCGCCAACGCGCCGGTGCTCGAGATGCTCCAGTCGGTGCTCGCGGATGTCCAGAAGGCGCTGGACGTGATCCACGGCATCCAGGGCAAGCAGGGCAGGAACGACGGCGCACAGATCCGGAAGTGAGCCCGTGAGCAGGCCGCCCGGCGTGGCGCGCGCCACCTGCCGCTGAGCCCCGGCCGAGAGGTGGCGGTCCCGCGCCTTGGCGAGCCTCGCCGAGGAGCTGCCCCCGCTGCACTCCACAGGCGCGCGCGTCGATCCCCGCCCGCCCGATGAGCGCGGTGCGGCCGCGACGATCCGCTCGCGGACGCCCTCCCTGTTCGCGCCCGCGTCGAGACGCCCTCCCGTTCGCGCCCGCGTCGAATGGGTGCTCGCTTCCTTGACCGGTTTAAACATATGTTTTAAACAATTGATTCATTCACCTGTTGGGTCGACCGGCGAGGCGCTCGACGGGCTTCGCGCTGCGGCGCGGGAGGAGGTGGTCAGATGGCTTCTTCGAGGTGCGAGCGGGTGCGGGTTGCAGCGGGCTTTGCGGCGGTGGCGCTCTCGGCGCTGGCCGTGGCGGGTTGCGGAGCAGGCTCGGAGCCGGAGCCGGAGCCGCAGGCGCAGGTCACGTGGCACAGGGACATCGAGCCGCTCGTGCAGCGCGCGTGCGCTTCATGTCATGCAAGCGGCGGCGTGGGCGGAGTGAACCTCACGGACGCGGCCACGGCGCGCGCTCTCTCCGGGCGAATGGCGGCGCGCGTGGGGAGCGGCGAGATGCCGCCGCCGGCGCTCGACCCCTCGTGTCGTCCCTATGCGGGCGCGGATCGGATGAACCTCGACGCCGCGGAGCGCGAGCGCTTCGCCGCGTGGGCGAGCGCGGGCGCCCCGCTCGGCGATCCGTCGGAGTCGCCGCCGCCGGGCCCTCCGGCTCCCCACCTCGGCGATCCCGGCGTCGTGCTCGAGATGCCCGAGGCGCACGAGGTCGCGCCCGACGCCGACGGCAACGAGTATTACTGCATGATCCTCGATAATCCCCTCGACGCGCCGGCCTGGATCACGAGCCTCGAGGCGCTGCCTGGCGATCCGGAGGTGGTGCACCACATGGCGCTCTACCGGGACCAGGGGCGCGACGCGGGCGCGGGCTACGGCGCTCCGCCGGGGGCGAAGGGCTTTGCGTGCCGCGAGCCCGTCCTCGAGCTCGACTGGCAGCTCCTCCACGGCTGGGCGCCGGGGGGAGGGCGGACCGAGTTCCCGGCGGGCACCGGCCTCCGGATCGCACCGGACGACCAGCTCGTCATCCAGCTCCACTACTATGCTCCGCGCAAGCTGGGCGCGGTCGACCGGTCGAGCTATCACCTGCGCGCGGCGCCCGGGGCGCTGGACACGGAGGTCACGATGGATGTCTTTGGCCCGGTGCCCTTCACGATCCCCGCGGGCTCCTCGGCGCACACAGAGCGGTCCAGCTTCGAGAGCGTCGGGTCGCCGACGAAGATCTACGGCC
The DNA here is from genome assembly GCA_051717205.1 of Sorangium sp. So ce1128. GTDB lineage: Bacteria > Myxococcota_A > Polyangia > Polyangiales > Polyangiaceae > Sorangium. The sequence continues at coordinate 7,810,354 of CP181432.1, read as the reverse complement.
TGCTCCCGCACATGCACCTGCTCGGGCGCTCGTACAACGCGTGGATCGAGGACGAAGCCGGCGCGACATCGTGCCTGGCGCGCGGCGCGTTCGAGTTCCACCACCAGGCGCTCTACATGTTCGACGAGCCGGTGACGCTTTTGCCCGGACAGCGGCTCGTGACCGAGTGCACGTGGGACAACTCGGCCGCGAGCCCCGATCAGTACAACGACCCTCCGCGCGATGTCGTCTGGGGCGAGGGCACGAACCAGGAGATGTGCTTTCTGGTCGCGTACATCTCGCAGGAGCAGGCGGCCGCCCAGGAGTAGGCGGCCGCCGCGCAGCGCGCGACCCGGCATGACGGGGCGTGGAGCGATGATAGTCCAGGTCGCGCCGCGCTGGCTCGCGCCGCGCTGGCTCGCGCCGCGCTGGCTCACGCCGCGCTGGCTCGCGCTGCGCTGGGCTCCTTCCGAGGAGCCGCCTCGCCACGGCGGCACGCCGGCAGGCGTGAGCTCTGGAACCGGGGTTCAGTGCTGTACAACTGTTTGCGCGGCGTGGTACACGCCCGAGCAGGTCTCGATCGAGAAAAAGCTGCTCGAATGTCCAGCCAGAAACCCCTCCCGCACGTCACCGCCGCGCGAGCCGCCGGGCTGGCCGCGCTGCTCGGCGCGGCGGATCCCGCCGCGGAGAGCGAGCGCGCCGGGAGCGCGGAGCGGCACTTCGAGCGGGCGCGGCGGGCGCGGGCGGCGCGATCCCACGCAGCCGCGAGGCCCGGCGCCAGCCCGGAGCCGGCGCCAGGTGGCGCGCCCGCGGCGGGCGGCGCGCCCGCGGCGGGCGGCGCACCCGCGGCGGGTGGCGCACCCGCGGCGGGCGGCGCACCCGCGGCGGGCAGCGCGCGGGAGTACCTGCGCGCGGAGCCCACGCGCTCGCCGGTGCTGAACGCGTTCCTGAACGAGCTCGGCGAGGGAGGAAAGGCGCTCGTGCCGGCGGGCGTCCACGTCTTCGACGAGCACGCCCTCGCGCCGAGGCTCGTCGAGATCGCGCGCCAGCGCGTGGTCTCCATGCTGCTCGCCGTGGGCAGGACCGACGTAGCGCTGACGCTCGCGCAGATGCCGTCGATCGCCAACGAGCGCGCGGCGAGGCTTTTCATGAGGCAGGCGGTCCACGTCGGCGGCGACCTCGGGGCCATCACGCGCGACTACGGGCGGCACTACCGGCGCTCGGGGTCGCCGGATCGCGACGACCAGCGCGCGGGCTGCATCATGGCCACCTTTGCCGGGCGGCTGACCGCCATGGCGGAGAAGCTCCTCGGCCCGCACGTGCGCGCCGACGTGCAGGCGGCGCTGGAGAAGCTCACGTCGCAGGGCAGCCCGCCCGCGCGGCGGACGCGCGCGAGCGAGCTCCGGGCGCCGCAGGGCGCGGGGCGAGGCTTCGCGGCGGCGGCGCCCGACGCTGCGAGCGCGACGAGGCGCCCGAGGGGCAGGTAGGCGGCACGCGGCCGGGGCGGATCGCGCCCCGGCGACGTGCGCTCACCAGGGCGGCCCCGCAGGCCGAGCGGTGCGCCGGGCGAGGCGCGCTCCGCCGGACGAGGCGCGCTCCGCTGGACGCGGCGCCCTCCGACGCGAGCGCGCTCCCACGCGCGGCGCGCTCGCGCGATCTCTCGCTGGCCTGGATCCTGTTGCGGGCGGCGCATCCGCCTGCTTCGTTGAGCGCGAGGCGCCCCGGAGAGTTGACTCCCAGGCCCCTGGATGCGTACTCCCAGCGAGAGGCCGAGGCTCATGACTTCACTCGCAGAAGGCAGCGTCATCGCGGGTCGATACCGCCTCGAGCGCGTGCTCGCGCGGGGCGGCATGGGGGCGATCTGGGTGGCGCGGCACCTCCAGCTCGACGTAGGCGTCGCGGTCAAGCTCATGGCGCCCGAGTACGCTGCCTCGACCACCGCGCGGGCGCGCTTCGAGCGGGAGGCGAGGGCCGCGGCGCAGCTCAAGATCCCGAACGTCGTCCACGTGCACGACTACGGGATCGAGGAAGATACGCCCTTCCTCGTGATGGAGCTCCTCGAGGGCGAGGATCTCGAGACGCGGCTCGCGCGCGAGGGGCGGCTCACCGGGGCGGCCACGCTGACGATCGTCACGCAGGTGTGCAAGGCCCTGCGCCGCGCGCACGAGATGGGGGTCATCCACCGCGACCTCAAGCCGGCGAACCTCTTCCTCTCGCGCCAGGACGAGGACGAGCTCGTGAAGGTCCTCGACTTCGGGATCGCCAAGGCGGAGGGCATGCTCCTGGCCGGCAAGGAGACGAAGACGGGCACGCTCGTGGGCTCTCCTTATTACATGAGCCCCGAGCAGGTGCGCCGGAGCAAGTCCCTCGACCGGCGGAGCGATCTCTGGTCGGTCGGGGTGATCATCTACCGCTGCCTCACCGGCCGTCTTCCCTTTCCCGGCGAGGAGATCGGCGAGGTGTTCGTGGCGATCTGCACGGAGGACGCTCCCCTCGCGTCGAGCCTCGCGCCGGAGCTCGGGCCCGATGTGGACAGGTTCTTCGCGCGCGCGCTCATGCGCGACCCGGAGCATCGCTTCCAGAGCGCGAGCGAGCTCGCGGAGGCCTTTCATGCGGCGGTCCACCTGCCCGGCGCGGAGATCAGAGCCTCCCAGCCGTCAGCGCCCGCAGAGGGAGCGCTCCCGCCGCTCGCGGGCCACGACGGCGCGTCGGGAACGGCGGTCGCGAGCCCAGGAGCGATAGGGATGGCTCCAGGAGCGATCGGGATGGCTCCAGGAGCGATCGGGATGGCTCCAGGAGCGATCGGGGTGGCTCCAGGAGCGATCGGGATGGCTCCAGGAGCGATGGCCGCAGGCCCAGGGGCGATGGCCGCGAGCCCCGACGCGTTCGCGTCCACGCTGCGGGGCGGGGCCGCTTCCGTCCCGCACCGCTCCCCCAGCAGCGGCGGCATGGAGGGCGGCGCGCCGCCCTTCGAGGCGACTGCCAGCACGCTGGCCCCCTCCGGAGAGACCCTCGTCATGCCGCCGGCCGGCGCCCGCCGGCGCTGGGTCCCGCTCGCCCTCGGGGCGATCGCGATCGCGCTCGGGCTCGTCACCTACGCGGTCCTTCGCGCCCCCGCGCCGGGCGACGCGCCGGCGCCGCGCCTCGACCAGGCGGCCTCCGAGCCGCCCGTCGCCGCGCCGCCCGCGACCGCGCCCGTCATCACGGCGACGGAGCCCCTGCCAGCGGCCTCCCACAGCGCTTCCGCCGCGCCAGGCGCTTCCTCGGCCCCCGCGGCGCCGGCCACCGCGCCCGCGCCCGCGCCTCAGCGGCCTTCCACGTCCTCCACGAAGGAAACGCCACAGCCCAGCAGGCCGAGGATCCCCCGGGACGACCCCACCGACCACATGTGACGCCGCCCGCCCTCGCCGGCGCGCTCCCCGCGCCGCGGCGCCGAGGGAGCCCCCCCGGGCAAGGCCACGGCGCCGCGTCAGGCGCTGCTCCGCCCGGCGTCCGCCCGCCCCTCCCGCCGGTCGCGCAGCGCGGGGGCGATGCGCTCGCGCACGAGGTCGAGGAACACCTTCACCTTCGGCGACAGGTGCCGCGTGCCCGGGTAGACGACGTGCAGCGGCACCTCGACCGGGCTCCACTCGTCGAGCACGCGCGCGAGGCGCCCTTCGCGAATGTCCTGCTCGCAGCGCATCGCGGGCAGCATCCCGATGCCCACGCCCGCGAGCACGACCCGGTGCAGCACCTCGAGGTTGTTCGCCGTCGCCCGCGGCGCGACCCGCACCTCCGCGCGCCGCGCCCCGCGATGCAGCACCCACCGCGCGCCGGGCGGCTCCCCCGCGCGCGCCCCGGCCGACGCGACGACGTCGTGGCCCGCGAGATCCGCCGGCGCGCGCGGGGCGCCGCGCCGCGCGAGGTACGCGGGCGCCGCCACCAGGTAGCGCGGCAGGGCCCCGAGGCGGCGCGCGACGAGCGAGGTGTCGCTGGGCGCGCCGAACCGCAGCGCCACGTCGAACCCCTCCGCGACGAGGTCGACGACGCGATCGGTGCAGACCACCTCCACGCTCACCTCGGGGTGGACCCGCAGGTACTCGGCCACGACGCCGCCCACCCACCCGAAGTGCAGCGGCGCCGTGACCCGCAGGAGCCCGCGCGGCCCGTCCTGCATCTGCGTCACGGTCCGGTCCGCGTCGTCGAGCTCGGCCACGATGCGCGCGCAGCGCTCGTAGTACGCCGTGCCGACGTCCGTCAGGCTGAGCTTGCGCGTCGTCCGCCGGAGCAGCTGCGCGCCGAGCCGCGCCTCGAGCTCCGACACCTTCCGGCTCACGGTCGACTTCGGCATCCCCAGCTCGCGCGCGGCCCGCGTGAAGCTGCCCGCCTGAACCACCCTGGTGAAGACAGCGATCTCGTTGAGGTCGGGGAGCATCGGATTGTTCCACCCATGGAACTATTCTTCCTGCCGGTCAAGACTAATCAGGCGCGTGGAACAGCCATAAGCTCTGTCCAGAGAGGGTGGCTCGCCCCTGTCGCGCACGCGACGCGAGGGCGCGCGCGGCACGACTCAATATCTGTCCCGTGAGCGCGGGAGCGCGGAAGGCATCGAGTCGCGTCGTGCAGCGCCCGGCCGCGCCGCGCGCCGCGCGCGGGAGGGAGCCACCCGGAAGGAGACACACATGTATTTGGTCACGGGTGCCACCGGGAACGTCGGCAAGGAAGTCGTCGAGGAGCTCCTCGACGCGGGCGAGGCGGTCCGCGTCTTCACGCGCGATGAGCGCAAAGTGGCCCACTGGGGCGACAAGGTAGAGAAGGCCGTTGGAGACCTCGCGCGACAGGACACGATCGCGCCGGCGCTCCAGGGCGTCCGGGCGGCGTTCCTGCTGCCGGTCGGCGGCGCGGAGGGCATCGAGCACGTCCGCAATTTCCTCGCGGCGGCGCAGGCGAGCGGCGCGCCCCGCGTCGTCCTCCTGTCGAGCTTCAGCGCCGGCGCTCCGACGGTGCAGCTCGCAAAGCACCACGCCGAGCGGGAGCACCTCGTCAGGGCGTCCGGGCTCCCGTGGACGTTCGTCCGGCCCGGCACCTTCATGTCCAACACCTTCCAGTGGGCCCGGTCGATCAAGGCGGATGGCGTCGTCTATAACCCCCACGGGGACGGCAAGACAGCGCCCGTCGCCCCGCGCGACATCGCCGCTGTCGCCGCGCGCGCGATGGTCACGGGAGACCTCCTGGGACAGGCGCTCGAGGTGACGGGCCCCGAGCTCCTCAGCACGCCGGATCAGGTGGAGATCCTCGCGCGCGTCCTCGACACGCCGCTACGGCGCGTGGACGTCTCGGTCGAGGCAGCGAAGCGGAGGATGATCGAGGCCGGCATGCCCCCGCCGTTCGCCGCGGCCCTCGGCGAACTCATCGAGCGCATCCGCGCGGGGAACGGCGCCGCGCAGACCGACACGGTCGAGCGCGTGACCGGGCGCAAGCCGGCGACGTTCGAGGCCTGGGCGCGCGAGCACGCGCGGGCGTGGACCGGGGACTGACGCCGCTGCGGGGGGGCCGGGCGCAGCCCCTCGGAGGGCGTTCTTGCGGTCCGGGCTCAGCCCTGGTGGGCGTTCTTGTAGAGACGAAGGCTGTTGCGGATGGCCATGGTCACCGTCATGGGGCCGACGCGCGGCACGAACACCTTGGCCTTGCTCTGGATATCGTCGCTGAAGTTCTTGAAGGTCGAGAAGTTGATGCAGAGGGTGCCCTCGCGGATCTCGGAGGCCTGCACGTGAGGAAAGCTCCGCGAGGGCACGCCGGTCACCACGATGTCCGCCTGCCGCAGCGCGCTCGCCCGGTCCACCGTTGTCTCGTGTACCTCGTGCGTGTCGCCGGACGGGCTGGGGACGAAGAGCAGCGGACCGTCGATGTCGAACGAGGTCACGTGGGCTCCGTCGTGCGCCATCATGCTCGCGAGCGGCCTGCCGACCACCTCGCTGCGGTTGAAGATGCACACGCTCCGGCCCGCGAGCGGCCGCTCGCCCTCGCCGAAGAAGCCGGCCGCCTCGACCAGCTTGAGGATCGCGAGCGGCGTGCAGGGCAGGATCGCCTTCCTGGTCCTCGCCTCGTCAAGGAAGCGCTGGTTGCCGTAAAGGCAACGTGCCCAGACCGTGTGAAGGCCCTCGATGTCCTTGGACGGATCGACGCTGTCCCGCAGGTACACGTCCTGCTCCGTGCCGAAGATCGGGTAATACACCATGATCCCGTGCACGCCCGGATCCGCGTTCGCCGAGCGGATGGCGGCCTCGGCGCTGAGCCGCGTGGCGTGGCGGATCTCGAAGCGGACCCCCACGTCCTCGCACGCCTTGCGCGTGTACTCCGCGTACGTGTACGAGGGCCCGTGATCGGCCGCGAGCACACCGACAAGGAACAGTGGCTCAGGCAGGGCGGCGAGCTCCTCCCGGACCTCGCGGCGGAACTGCTCCGCCACGACGTTTGGATCGATGACGCTGGCCGTGCGAGCGTCCGGGCTCGGCGGCTTGTGTTGCGGGTCCATCCTGGGGGCGGAGACGAGCACGCGCCAGCATCGCTGTCAAGTTTCCGGCCATCGAGCGCGCGCGACACCCCGCGCGCGACACCCCGCGCGCGACTCGGACGTTTCATGGCCTATCGCGCGCGACTCGGACGTTTCAGGGCGCGGAGCTCACGGCAGCGCTGTGTCGCGACTCGCCATCTGACTCAGCGTGACGGGTGCCGCCGCTCCGCGCCCGCGTCGACGGGCTCTGCTGCGCGGTTGTCGATCGGCTCACCGGCGGGGCCGCTCGTGCCGGGCACGTTGAGGACCATGCCCCCCTTGTCGCGCAGCTCGTCGACGAAGTCCGCGCCGAACACCTCCTCGGGCGTGTCGCCGTCGAGCCCGCCCATGCCCGAGAGCCCCTCGAGATCGGCGAGGTTCCCGTCACGGCGCCTCGGCAGGGGGCGCGCCTGCAGCACGTCGTCCCGCGTCACCGTCAGCGCCACCACGTCCTCGCGCATCACGCTGATCCAGGAGGCGGGGAAATCGGCCTCGGCGCCGGCGGGGCCGCGCACGCGGAGCCGCGAGATGTCGTTGCCGGGGTCGTTCGCGCCCACGCCGATGAGCTGCACCTCGGCCTCATCGGCGGTCATCACCCGCGTCTCGGGGCCGAGCTCGACCGTGTCGTCGGTGACCCCCAGCGCCTCCTCCAGCTCTTGCCTGCGCTCGGGCGGCTGCGGCACCAGCGAGGTGTCGACGCGCCCCGCTGGCTGCGCGGTCGTCCGCCCCTCGTAGTACCGGGGCATCGCCACGAGCTCGTCTCGACCCGGCCGCAGCTGGAGGCGCCCCCCGGCCGTGCCCTGCACGAGGTCCATCGACACAAGCAGCTCTTCGCTCGCCAGCGGCGAACGGAGCACCACGTGGGTCACCACGCCGCGCTCCCGGTCGACCAGGACCCGGTCGAGCACGCCCGCCTCGAGGCCGCCCTCGGCGATCACCGGCATATCGAAGTCGATCTGCATGATTCCTCCTCAGACTAAGAGCCTCGTGCTCGAGCGAGAGCCTGAGACGGGCGGGCGTCGATGTCCAGTGGAGGACCGGCAAACTTCATGGCCGGGCGCAGCGCTCACCCCCGGGCGCGGGACGGCACGCCGTCTGCTTGGCAGATGCGTCCCCACGCGCCGCGGACGGGTCGCCGGTGAGCGCGGGTGCGCGAGCCTGGCGACCTCATCCTGGAGACGAGGCGCCGCGCGCGACCTCGCCGCGCGGGCCGCCATGCGCTCCTCGATCATCGGGGCTCGCCGGTGCGCAAGGACCCACCGGTGACTCCGAGTCCGCGAGAGCGCGTGGCTGCGAGTCGGCGTGGCTGCGAGTCGGCGAGAGCGTGGCTGCGAGTCGACGAGAGCGTGGCTGCGAGTCGGCGAGAGCGTGGCTGCGAGTCGACGAGAGCGTGGCTGCGAGTCGACGAGAGCGCGAGTCGACGAGAGCGCGTGACTGCGAGTCGACGAGAGCGCGTGACTGCGAGTCGACGTGACTGCGAGTGGGCGTGGGCGGCGCGACTGCCCGCTGCCGTGCTCGAGGGGCAGTCTCTCACCATCTGCCGGGCGCCTGCGACCAGCTTCACGTGAGCTGGGACGCCGCGATGTCACGGGCGCAGCCGGGGAGCTCGCTCCTCCTCGCCCCGCGGATCCGGGACAGCTCCGGAGCGAGCTCCGCCCCGGCGCGGCCGCCCCCGCGAGGACCGCGCCGGACCGCCGGATGAGCCAGATCCTGGGCACATCATGGCACACCTTCGTACCCGGCTTGCGATATTCCCGAGGATTTGCTGCTCTCGGTCGTTGGTACACCTGATGCAACCTACGCGCCGGCCGCTGGGCGTGTGCCAGGGCCTTCGGGAGGACTGGACTTATGCGCGTACGCTTCGATGCTCTCCGCCGACGCTGGAGCTCCCCTCACGTGCTGGCCGCGCTGGCGCTCGCGGGCGCTTTCTCGGGGGCTTGCTCTTCCGATGAGGCACCGCCGAAGACGTTTGGCCGCCCTGATCAGCCGAAGAACGGCATGATCGAGGTCGACGAAGCGAAGCTGCGGGGCGTGATCGAGGAGGGCGACCTGCGCCTCCAGATCCCGGTGCGCAACCTGACCGCCGGGGCGACCCGCGGCCACCTGCGCGTCACGCTCGTCGACATCGACGCGGACAAGGAACAAGGCACGACCGAGGTCGACGTCGACATCCCGAGCGCGGCAGGGGCGACCGCGGAGGCCCGCCTGAAGGCGCCGTCCGTGAGCGCGCAGCCGGGCCTCGCGCGGTACCTCGTCCGCATCGACGACGGGTCGGAGGAGGGGCTGGTCGTGACGCGGAGCCTGCTCCGCGTGATCCCGCCCTACGACGTGCAGCTCGAGGGGCCGGCGCGCGTCGTGCGCGGGCGCCCCGCGAGCTACCGCGTGCGCGCGACCGACCCCTTCACCTACCAGGCGATGGCGGGCGTGGACGTCGAGCTCTCGGTGGGCGAGGGGGACGCGGCGCGGCAGCTCCGCGGGACGACGGACGCGCTCGGAGCGGCGGTGTTCGAGGTGGAGCCCGGCGCGCTCGGCGAGCACCCGGTCTCGGCGCAGGCGGATGGCTTCGGGGTGAGGGCCGTCATCGACGAGCACGTCACCGTCGAGGGCCCCGGGCCGAAGCTGCTCCTCACCACGGACAAGCCCCTGTACAAGCCCGGTCAGACAATCCACCTCCGCGCGCTCGCGCTCGAGCGGGGCAACAACGCGCCGCTCGCCCGCGAGTCGGTCACCTTCGAGGTGGAGGACGGCAAGGGCAACAAGATCTTCAAGAAGCCTGTCGTGACCGACGCGTTCGGCGTCGCCGCGACGACGTTCCAGATCGGCTCCATCGTGAACGTCGGCGAGTTCAAGGTCCGCCTCGTCAGCGGCGAGGCGACGACCGAGAAGACCGTCAGCGTCGGGCAGTACGCGCTGCCGCGGTTCGAGGTCGCCGTGAAGACCGACAGGCCCTGGTACAGCGCGGGCGACACGGTGGTGGGCACCATCGACGCGCGCTACTTCTTCGGCAAGACAGTCGCCGGCGGCAGCGTGACCATCGAGGCCGCGTCGCTGGACGTCGGCCAGACGACGTTCCAGCGCATCCTGGGCGAGCTCAACGCCGAGGGGCACTACGGGTTCAGCGTGGCGCTGCCGCCGAGCCTCGCGGGCCTGCCGCTGGAGCAGGGCGACGCGGCCGTGACGCTCACTGTCACCGTCGCGGACACCGCAGGTCAGCAGGTCACCAAGGCCATCCCGGTGAAGGTCGCCGCGGACGTGGCCTCCATCGTGCTCGTGCCCGAGGCGCGCGATCTCGTCCCCGGGGTGCCCAACACACTCCTGCTCTTCGTCACCGATCCGCTCGGGGAGCCGCTCCCCGACACGGAGGCGGTCATCGAGGCGCCGGACGGCTCGCGGCTCACCGCGCGCACCGACGCCTTCGGCCAGGCGGCGGTGACGTTCACCCCGTCGGACGGCGAGCCGGCCAGCACTTTCAAGGTCCGAGCCAAGGTGGGCGACCGGACCGTGGCGAAGTCGTTCTCGTTCATGGCCCAGGTGGGCGGCGAGCACCTGATCGTGCGCACCGACCGCGCCGTGTACGAGACAGGCGAGACGATCGAGGTCTCCATCGAGTCGAGCGAGGAGGCGGGCAGCGTCTACGTCGACTGGCTGAACGACGGCCAGGCCGTCGACATGCGGTCCATCGAGCTCGAGGGCGGGCGCGCGCGCTTCAGCATGCCCGTCGACGCCGGCCTGCTCGGCAGCAACCGGGTCGAGGCGTACATCGTCGATGACGACGGCAACCTGGTGCGCTCGGGCCGCACGGTCTTCGCGCGGGGGGACAGCGCGCTCAGCATCAAGGTAGACGCCGACAAGCCGCTGTATGCGCCGGGCGAGACGGCGACGCTGCGGCTCTCGGTCAAGGACGACGCGGGCAACCCGAAGGTCGCCGCGGTCGGCGTCCAGGTGGTCGACCAGGCCGTCTTTGCGCTGGTCGACGCCCAGCCCGGGCTGCTCCGCACCTACTTCGAGCTGGAGGACGAGTTCGCGAAGCCGAGCTACGAGATCCACGGTCCGCAAGCGAACCTCCAGAACCTGCTGTTCAGCGCGACGGCGAGCGAGGACCCCGAGCAGGCCGAGGCCGCGCAGCGCACGACCCAGGCGTCGCTCGCCGCGCTCGCCGGCGGGTCGGTCACCGGTCTCCAGGCGCGCACGTGGCCTGCCGTGCTGTCGAAGGTGCAGACAGAGCTCGCGCCGTTCCACGAGCGGCAGAAGGGCGCGCTCAAGCCCTGGCTCGCGGAGGCCACCGCGGGCGCCGCGCAGGAGCTCAAGGCGCTCGGCTGCGAGCCGGCCCAGTACTTCTGCAGCACGCCGGAAGGCATGTACGTCGAGCTGCTCGCGCAGCGGACGACCGAGCGCTTCAAGGCGTACGACGTGTGGGGCAACGGGTACGCGGTGGTCGGCGGCACGGGCGGGTTCGCGCTGCGATCGTCGGGGCCCGACGAGGTGGCGCAGACCCAGGACGACGCGTCGATCGCGTTCTCGTTCGACGACCTCGGGATCGTCGTGCCGGTGCAGGACTGGGTGCCCGGAGGCGATCCCGCCGCCGACGGCGAAGGCTGGGGAACGGGCGCGGGCGCGGTCGGGGCGGGCGGCGGCTCCGCCGGGGATCCCGGCGCTGGCAGCGGCGGCGACAGCGGGCCGCGCGTCCGGCGCGAGTTCCCGGAGACCCTGTACGTCAACCCGAGCGTGATCACGAGCTCCGACGGCACGGCGACCCTGAGCATCCCGCTCGCAGACAGCATCACCGAGTGGCGGCTCTCGGCGCTCGCGAACTCGGCCGACGGCAAGCTCGGCGGCGTGCAGAGCGGCTTCAAGGTGTTCCAGGACTTCTTCGTCGACGTGAACTTCCCCGCGACGCTCACGCGCGGCGATGAGGTCGAGTTCCCGATCGCGGTCTACAACTACCTCGACACGCCGCAGACGGTCGATCTCACCCTCGATCCGGGGAGCTGGTACACAGCGCTCGGCGCGACGTCCACGCAGGTGTCCCTCGCCCCGGGCGAGGTGCGCGGCGTCCGCTTCCCGGTGCGCGTCGACACAGTGGGCGTCAACTCGCTCACGGTGACGGCGCGGGGCACCGAGGGCGCCGACGCCGTGGCCCGCACCGTGCGCGTGATCCCGGACGGCAAGCCGTTCGCCGACAGCCAGTCGGGCATGCTCGAGACGGGCGCCGCGACCCACGCGCTTTCCTTCCCCGAGGGCGCGGTCGCCGGCTCGAACCAGCTCTACGTCGAGATCTACCCCGCGTTCCTGTCGCAGGTCGTGAGCGGCATGGACAGCATGCTCCAGGTCCCGTCGGGCTGCTTCGAGCAGACCACCTCGACGACATGGCCCAACGTGCTCGTGACGCAGTACATGAAGCAGACGGGCCAGATCACCCCGGAGATCCAGATGAAGGCCGAGTCGCTGATCTCGGCGGGGTACCAGCGCCTGCTCACGTTCGAGCACCCCGGCGGCGGCTTCTCCTGGTTCGGCGAGCAGGACGGGCACCCCTTCCTGTCGGTCACCGCGTTCGGCGTCATGGAGTTCGCCGACATGATCAAGGTGCACGCCGTGGACCCGGCGATGCTCGCCCGGACCGTCACCTGGCTCGCCGGGCAGCAGAAGGCGGACGGCACGTGGGAGGGCGATCAGACGGAGTTCTTCAGCTTCCACACGGGCACGCTCCGCAACAGCGCCTTCGTGCTCTGGGCGCTCGCGAGCGCCGGGTACACGGGGCCCCAGATCTCGGCGGGGCTCGGCTACCTCGCCGGGGCGGTGCAGCCGGCCACCGACGATCTGTACACGCTGGCGATCGTGGCGAACGCGCTCGCCGTGGCCGACCCCTCCAGCGCGCTGACGGACCGGGTGCTCGATGCCCTCGACGACCGCAAGACGGCGGAAGGGGACGCTTTCTTCTGGGACGACGGCGGCACGCAGACGGCGTTCTACGAGTACGGCGACGACGCGAAGGTCACGACCACCGCGCTCGCGGCCCACGCGCTGCTCTCCGCGGACGCGCACAGGGCGAGCGCCGACGGCGGCGTGAAGTTCCTGACGCAGTCGAAGGACCCGAATGGCAACTTCGGCTCCACGCAAGCGACGATCTGGAGCCTGCGCACCCTGCTCCTCGCCGCGAGCAAGGGGACCGAGGGCGCCACGGGGTCGGTGACCGTCTCGGTCGACGGCGAGGCGACGAGCACTGTCTCCCTGCGCGAGGACCAGTCCGACGTCATGACAACGCTCGACCTCACGCGCCTCGCGACCACCGGGGCGCACGAGGTAACGCTGTCCTTCGCGGGGGAGGGGAAGCTCAGCTACAACGTGGTGAGCCGCCACAACCTGCCGTGGAGCGCGGTGCCGAGCGACGGGGGCGGGCCGCTCAAGGTCAGCGTGAGCTACGACAAGACGCAGCTCTACGTGAACGACATCGTGACGGCGTCGCTCGACGTCCGGAACACGACGGACGCGGCGCAGAACATGGTCCTCGTGACCGTCGGGCTCCCGCCCGGCTTCCAGCTCCTGACCGAGGATCTCGAGGAGCACATCGCCGCAGGCCAGCTCTCGAAGTTCGAGATCACGGGCAAGCAGCTCATCCTCTACGTGACGGAGATCGCCGCGGGCGGCGCGGCCGCCTTCCAGTACCGGCTGCAGGCGACCATGCCGGTGAAGGCCGAGGACGGCGGCGCCGAGGCGCACCCGTACTACCAGCCGGAGCAGCAGAGCTTCTCCGGGGCGCAGACCCTGCAGGTCCTCGGGGAGTGAGCGCCGTTGCCGGGGGTTGCGCGGGCGTCGTACACTCGCGCAACCTTCGGAACGGCATGGCGGAGCGAGATCCTAGTCAACAGGCAGCTTCTCCGGCGTGCGTGGCGCTGCCGCCCGCCGCGGCCGAGGTAGCGACCGAGCTGGACGCCGCCGAGGGCGCGCCCGGCGAGCGGACGGCGCCGGACCAGGCGTCCCTGATCGTCCGCCCCGGCGACGGCGCGGCGCGGGTGATCGACCTGACCGACGGCGACATCGTCACGGTCGGCCGCGCGCCGGAGTCCGCTGTCTGCGTCGACGACCCCCGCGTGTCGCGCAACCACGCGATCTTCGCGCGGTACGGCGACGCCCTCGAGGTCATCGACTGCGGGAGCCGCAACGGCACCTCGGTGAACGGTGGCGTCTTGCGCGACGCCGTGCGGCCCCTCGACGGCGGCGACGTGATCCGCATCGGCCCGGCCGAGATCGTCGTTGCGATCGCCGCGCCGGCGCCCGTCCAGGCGGCGCCGCCGGGGGCCGCGGCGGCGGAGCTGGAGGGCCCCTCGTCCGGTCAGGGCGCCGGCTTCGTCGTCGCGGACAGGGCGATGGTCAAGGTCTTCCAGGTGGTGCAGCGCCTAGCGCGCGCCCAGACGACGGTGCTCGTCCTCGGCGAGACGGGGGCGGGGAAGGAGGTCGTCTCCGAGCAGATCCACCGCGCGAGCCCGCGCGCCGGGGGGCCTTTCGTGCGGCTCAGCTGCGCGGCGCTGCCCGAGACGCTGCTCGAGAGCGAGCTCTTCGGCCACGAGAAGGCCGCGTTCACCGGGGCGGACCGCCGCAAGATCGGCTATTTCGAGGCGGCGCAGGGCGGCACGCTGCTGCTCGACGAGATCGGCGAGCTCCCCCTCGCCGTGCAGGCGAAGCTGCTGCGCGTGCTCGAGAGCCGGCGCATGGCCCGGATCGGCGGCACGCAGGAGATCGAGCTCGACGTGCGCGTCGTGTGCGCCACGCACCGGGACCTCCAGGCCGAGGTGGCGGCCGGGAGGTTCCGGCAGGATCTCTATTACCGTATCAGCACGTTCGTCCTCCGCGTCCCGCCGCTGCGCGAGCGGCGCGCCGAGATCGCGCTGCTCGCGCACCGCTTCGCGCGCCAGGTCGCCGAGCGCATGGGGGAGCGGGCGCCGCGGTTCGCGCCGGCCGCGATGCAGGTGCTCGAGGCGCACGCGTGGCCCGGCAACCTGCGCGAGCTGCGCAACGCGGTCGAGCACGCCGTCGTGCTGGCCGAGGCCGGCGTCGTCGAGGTCGAGCACCTGCCGGCCTCCGTGGTCGAGGGCGGCGCGGCTCCCCCGAGCGTCGGCGCGCCGGCCAGCGCGGGCGCGCCGGCCAGCGTGGGCGCGCCGGCCAGCGTGGGCGCGCCGGCGGAGGCCGGGCCGATGCCGGCGCGCATCGCGGAGCTGGAGAAGAAGAGCATCGAGGACGCGCTCGCCGCCGAGGGGAACAACCAGACCCGCGCGGCGAAGCGGCTCGGCATCTCCCGGCGCGCGCTGCTCTACAAGCTGGACAAGTACAATATCCGGCGCTGAGCGCTGAGCGCTGGCCCTGCGCCCCGCGCGCCGTGGGGTGGAAGGGCGCGCGGGCGTCAGTTATCCTCGCAGGAAACGCGCCGACGCGGTCGCGAGGAGGTGGAGATGAGCGAGAGCGGGAGAGCCAGGCCATTCGCGCCCACATGGCCCAGGCGTCCCCGGCCCTTCAGGCCTTCTTTCACGCCGAGCTCTCGCGGTCCAAGGAGCTGCTGACGGCCCGCGCGGGCGGCGCGAGCGGCGCGGACGACTCGCGCGCGCTCGGCGTGAGCGCCGCGGCGCGCGTGGCGCAGCACCTGGAGCAGCTCGGGGTGGCCGACGCGCCGGCGTGCTCGATCGCGAGCAGTGCCAGCGCGCCTCCGAGGACGCGACCCAGGAGACGCCCGTTCCCAGGCACGCTGCCTACGAGATCCTCTATGGCATCGCCCAGTCCGCGATCATCGTCGCGTGCCTCGAAGCGGGGCTCGACGGGCGCTCTCTCTCGCTCACGACCGTCGTGGCCATCGCCCTCGAGGACCCCGAGGCGAGCGCGCGCTGGGCGCGCGGCGAGATGATCTTCGATCCCGCAGCGGCGCCGGGCGACCTTTCGCCCGGGCCGCGCGCGGCGCCGCGGGCCGCACAGCCAGGCCTGGTGCCTTCCGAGCGCCTCGCCGCGGGCACGAACAGCGCGGCCAGGAACGCGCGCAAGCGGGAGCGGAGGGCGCGCCGGAACGGCAAGTGAGCCGCCGCGCGCGCCGGCAGCGCACGTCTACGGCGGGAATTCGTCGAACTGAGGGTACGAGTCTGTGATCCGATGCCAGGCCGCCTTCGAGGCGACGTGGATGTGATGATCCGGCCGCTTCGCCGGCGCGCCGTCGAGCGCGCCGAGCTGCACGTGCGCGAACGCCTGCCCGCGGACCGTGTCGTACAGGGGCGAACAGCACTGCTGGCAGACGCAGCGGTATCCGTCCTCGCTCTCCCCGAGCCTCAGGAGCAGCTCGCGGCCCGCCGTGACGCGGAGCTTGTCGATCTCGATCCCGCCGATGGCGGCGCAGGCGGCGCCGGTGCGCCGCCGACACCTCGAACAATGGCAGTAGAACGCGTAGACGAACGCGTCGTCGACCTCGAACTGCACGGCACCGCAATAACAACTTCCGTTCAGCATCGCTCCTCCACCTCCATCAAGCGCCGCTCCGGCGCCTGCGTCGTGAGCTCCGCCGCCCCGGGGATCTCGTACGGGATGGCCTCCTGCAGCCGGGGGTGGCTGGGCGGCCGCGCTGCGCCGGGCCGTCACGGCGCCGGCGTCCCCATCACGCAGCGTTGCCGAAATTGCGCGCCATCACCGGGGCGACACGCGGGTGCGCCTCGGCGCGCTCGGCCGCCGCGACGGCGCGCGGCGCCACCTCGCGGATGCGGTCCCGGCCCGGGCGCCAGCGCGAGAACACGGACGCATAGACATCGAGCACGGTCATCTGCTCGCCGAGGAAGAAGGGACCCGCCCCGAGGCTCGCCTCGAGCGTGCTCCAGCAGCTGAGCGTGCGCTGCACGGCGGCCTCCTTGAGCTCGGCCTGCGCCGCCTTGTCCTTCACCCAGCGCTCGGGGAAGTCCCCCACCGTGTACATGGGATAGATCGCCGAGGGGAAGTAGATGAGCTGCCGCAGGAACGCCGCGCGCCGCGGATCGCCGGGGCGCGGCGCGAGATCCGTTTCCGGGTGCCGCTCCAGCAGCCAGAGGAGAATGGCCGCGCTCTCGGTCATCACCGTGCCGTCATCGAGCACGACGGTCGGCACCTGGAGCAGCGGGTTCAGCGCCCTCAGCGCCTCGACGGCAGGCCCGGGCTCCCAGGGCGCCACCTCGCTGAACTTGAACTCCTCGCCGAGCAGCGCACAGACCGCCTCGATCACGGTCGAGCCGCACCCCTTGCACCCGTAGATCGTCAACATCGTTCGCGCACCTCCTTCCGGTGCGCCCCTCATAGCAGCGCCGCGGATCGCTGTGTAGCGCGGCGCTGCCCGCGTCCCGATCAGGGATGCTCTCGGAGGCAGCGCCGCCGCGCGCCCCGAGCGCTCCGGTGGGAGCGCGGCGAGACGGAGGAGACATCGCAGCTCCCGAGGTTGCGCCGGGCCCGGGTGAACAGGCCCGCTCGCGCGGGCTCGCGTCGCGCCGGACGCGGCCTCTTGGTCTCAGGGCTCGGCCCCCTCCAGCATGTGGCAGTAGTGGCACGAGAACTCGCCTGTCTGCGTCGTCGGATCGAACCTCGGGATCTGGAGCAGGTCGGCCATCTCGGGCACGACCTTGTCGAACATGAAGTTGGTCCACTCCTGGCGCTCCGGGTGCTCCGGATCTCCCACCCACTCGAGGAAGCCTTCCTCGCTGCCGGGGAGCGGGGCGATGCCCGCGCTCGGCATCGCGTAGGTGCCGTTGGTCGCGCCGTCGCCGTGGCACGTCCCGCAATCCATGCTCTCGAACTTCGGGTCGTACGCGACGAAGACCTCCTTTATCTGCGGCATGACGACCTCGGTCATGTACGCGGTGCGCTCCTCGAAGCTCATGTCCTGCCACGCGACCGGCTCCGGCTCGCTGTCGTCCGACCCGCCGCACGCGGCGGCGAACAGGCACGCCGCCATCGAGATGCGCCGCAGGACCGCGTCAGCCGTCCTCGTCCGGCGCTCCAGGAGGGGCGAGCGATCGGGCTGCCCCGCCTCTGCCATCGCCTCGTTCATCGCCGGTGCCACGGTGTTCATGGATCGCATCGTCACGTCTCCTTCTGATTTCTGATCGAAGCTGCGCGTCCGGCGGTCCCGGCCGGACGAGCCCTGGTTCTACGGTCACGACGAACGAGGGGGCGCGGGATCGACACGGCGGTCGATCTTTTTTGCATTTTAGCCATGTGTCCGAAATAACTCGACATTGTCGCCGTGCCGCCCGGCGAGGGCGCCCGGCGCTACCCACTGCAGCAGCGGAATCCGATCGTGTGATCCGTGTCATCGCGCTGGCGGACGTCGCGCGCGTCGCACCGGAGCTCGTCGAGCGAGCCGCCGCTGTCGAACGCCCCGCCGCGCGTCCCGCAGAGGTCGCCGGAGCCGGTGGCGCCGGAGCACGAGTCTTCCCACTCGCGGACGTTGCCGCTCATGTGCTGCAGGCCGAAATAGCCGCCCTCGCACGCCAGGCTGGCGTCATCGCCGACCGGCACCGTCGCTTCGCCGTCGCCGTTGCATTGCTGGGCGTCGAACTCGCCGGTGGAGTGGGCGAGCGCGCCGCCCTTGCTGCAGGCGTCGAACCACTCGCCCTGCGCCGCGCCGGCGTCGCCGTACGGCAGGGCGCCGCCGTGGAGCTTGCCGCAGAGGCGCTTGCCCAGGCTCTTGCAGAACGCGCGCGCGTCGCACCAGTCGACGCAGGTGGCGGGGTACGGGTCGTCGGCGCGGCGGGTCGTGCACACCTCGGGGGCGCCGGGGCCGGAGTCGAAATCGAAGGTGCCGTTGAAGGCGCAGAACGGCTCCTGCGCCGCGACGTCCGGGCTCGTGGCGAGGAAGCGGCGGTAGGCGGCGTTCGACACCTCGGTCTGGTCGATGCAGAACGTGCTCTCGACGGTCACCATGCCGGCGGGGCACTGGCAGACGCGCGCCGCGCACGAGGCCGTGGCGCAGTCGGCGTCGGCCTCGCACGGCTGGCCGTACAGGCACGACGCGTCGCCGGCGCCAGGCTCACAGGTGAGGCCCTCCAGCGGGCGCACCAGCGTGCAGGCCGGGGCGAGGGCCGCCGCCAGGGCGGCCGCGGCGGCGGTGTGGACGGGGTGCCGGCGGCTCATCAGAAGGACCCCTCGACGCCCGCGGAGGCGCCGGCGACGAGCGGCCGGAGCGCCGGCCGGAGCGCGCTCGCGCGGGCGGGCGGCGGCGTCGCGGCGGCCGGCCGGGTCAGGTAGAGCCACGCCGCCGCGCCCAGCGCGACGACGCCCACGCCGAGGCCGATGTCGGCCACCGCGTGCTGGACCCGGATGGCGCGCACGTCGTCGCCCGGGCAGCGCGGGGCGCACGTGGCGCGCAGCTCGGCCTCGGCGTCCAGCGAGAGCGCGCCCACGACGGCGAAAACGCCGAGCCCCGCGACGCCGACGCCGCCGGCGGCCCACGCGAGCGGGGGGACCGCGGGCTCCGCGGGCGGCGCGGGCGGCGCGGGCGGCTCGGCGGGAGCGGCGTGCCGGGGCGCGACGAGCGGAGGCGTACCGGGAGCGGCTGGCGGGGGCGCGGAGGGCGCGGCAGAGCGAGACGCGCCGGGCGCGGCAGACGGAGGCGCGCCGGGCGCGGCAGACCGAGGCGCGCCGGGCGCGGCAGACCGAGGCGCGCCGGGCGCGGCAGACCGAGGCGCGCCGGGCGTGGCAGACGGAGGCGCGCCGGGCGCGGCGAGCGGGTGGGGAGAGGACGGCGCGCCGGTCGGCGGCTCGCCCAGCATCACCGTGATCGCCCGGTTCTTCTCGCCCTCGCGGATCAGCACGCGCTCCTCGACAGCGGGGCCTCCCGCGGGCTCGTACCGGAAGGTGTGCGGGCCCGGGTCGACCGGCAGCGCCTTGCCGTCGAGGGCCGCGGCGAGGAGGCGCCCGTCCACGAGCACGCGCACGTCGAGCCGCTCTCGACCGCCCGCGTCTCTCGCGGCGATCACCACGGAGGGCAGGCTCTTCTCGACCTCGGCGAGCCATGGCCCGCAGTCGGCCACCGCGGCCGCCGGGCACGTCGGCTGCGAGCAGGCGATGAGCGCCTCGCGCGCCGCGATGAGCTTTCCGTCGCGGCGGAGGCCCTGCGCGCGCTCGTAGGCAGCAGCGCACGCCCGCTTGCTGGGCTGGGCGCGGGCGCCGGCGCCGGCGAGCGAGAGCGCGGCGGCGAGGGACAGGGCGAGCGCGGGCCGCGCGCGGGCGGGAGAGGAGGCGTTCATCGGCTCACATGCACTCCGGCTTGAGCCGGCGTATGCCAGCCTTGTCCACGGTGTAGGGTGGGGAGCACCGCTGGGCGTCGGCGCGGGTCGCGCGCGGCGCGGGCGCAGGGGCGCGTGCGCCCACGGCCGGGCGCGCCTGGCGCTGCGCGGGAGCTGCCGCGGGGGAGCGCGGCGCGGGCGGCGGGGCAGGGGCGGGCGTCGCGCCGGTGCCGGTGGAGCCCGTGGCGCCGGTCGCGCTCACCATGGGCGGCGGGGCAGGGGCAGCCGTGGTGGTGGCCGCAGCCGTGGTGGTGGCCGCAGCCGTCGAGCTGGCCGCGGCGCTCGCTGCCGGCTGCTCGGAGGCGAGGCCCTGCGTTGTGGCCGCAAGGACCGCGCTCGCCGCCTCGTCCGGCCCCGAAGGGCCGCGGCGCGACCAGTGCGCCGCGAGCGCGGCCGCGCCGCCGAGGAGCACCACGCCCAGCGCGACGAGCGGGCGCGCGCGCCTCGTCACGGTGCGCAGCGCTTCATCTCTCGGGGCGAGGGCCACGGAGGTCCCGCTGGACATCGCGTACCCCGGCTGCGGCGCCGACGCGGGCGCCACCTCCTCGCGGACGACGGCCGGGATCTCGGGTGCGGTCTCCGCCAGCCCCTGCGCCGCCGGTCTCGGCAGCGCAGGCCCGCGCCCGCTGCCGTCGCCGTACGCGCTGTTTCCGCTGCCGTCACCGTGCGCGCTCGCCCCGCTGCCGTCGCCGCGCGCGGGGCCGCGCCCGGCCGCGCCCGCGCCGGCCATCGCCGAGCTGCTCGGGCCCGCCGCCGACGCGCTCTCGATCTCCGCGACGCGGGCCGCCCGCTGCGCCAGCGCGTGGCCGGCGAGGTCCTCCACCCACTCGCCCACGGCGCGCGGCGACGCGAGCGGGACGGCCTCCTCGATGGCGATCGCGAGCTCGCGGGCCGTCGGGTAGCGGCCCTCCGCGTTCCGCTCCAGCGCCCGGAGGACCACCGCATCGAGCGCGCCCGGCACGTGCGGTGCGAGCGAGCTCGGCGGTGGGATGGGCCGATCGAGCACGGCGGCGATCAGGGCGGCCTCGTCGCCGCCGTCGAAGAGCCGCTGGCCCACGAGCGCCTCCCAGAGGACCACGCCCGCCGCGAAGACATCGGTCCTCCGGGTCACGTCGCCGCAGAGGAGCTGCTCGGGGGCCATGTAGGCGAGCTTGCCCTTCAGCTGCCCGCCGCGGGTGATGCTGAGCCGTCCGCGCGCCTTGGCGATGCCGAAGTCGAGCAGCCGCGCCGTCCCGTCGACGCCGACGAGCACGTTCTCCGGCGAGATATCGCGGTGCACGATGCCGAGCGGCTCGCCGGACTCGCTGCGCGCCTCGTGGGCCGCGTGCAGCCCGTGGAGCGCGCCGCACGCGACGCTGGCGACGATGGGGGGCGGCACCGGCTCGCCGCGCGCGCGCGCGGCCCGGACCAGCCGCGCCAGCGACTCGCCCCGCACGTAGTCCATGACCAGGAACGCCTCGTCCTCGGCGATGAGGAGGTCGACCGTGGCGACCACGTTGGGGTGCTGGATGCGCGCGACGATGCGGGCCTCGTCGCGCAGGCTCTCGGCGATCTCGGGCGACTCGGCGAGCTGAGGGTGCAGCCGCTTGATGGCCACGGTGCGCGAGAACCCCGCCTCGCCGACCAGCCGGCCGAGGTGCACCGATGCCATCCCGCCGGAGGCGATCGGGCTGTAGATCAGATACCGGCCGATTCGCCTGGGCGGTGACGGCTCCGACGGCATGCCCGGGCGATGATACACGAAGCCCGCGCGGCGCCGCCGCTGCTCGGCGCGCCCGGGCCGGGCCGCGGCGCGGCGGGCGTCCGGCCGGGCGACCACGCGCGCTCCGGCGCGCTTGCGGTCGCCCCGCGCGGCACAAGCTTCCGCGCGGAGGCCGAGACCATGGCACGCGTTGTATTCCTCGTGGACGAGATGTTCGAAGACTCGGAGTTTCAGGTCCCCTACGACCGCGTGCGGCGCGCCGGGCACGAGGCCTTGATCGTCGGCCTCGCCGCGGGCAAGCAGCTCGCTGGCAAGGGGGGCAGGGTGACGATCACGACGGAGCGGGCGGCCGAGGACGTCTCCGACGACGACGTCGACGCGGTCGTGATCCCCGGGGGCTACTCGCCGGATCACGTGCGGACGAGCGTGGCGGCGGTCGGCCTGGTCCGGAATGCCTTCACGCAGGGCAAGCCGGTCGCGGCCATCTGCCACGCTGGCTGGATGCTCGCCGAGGCCGATATCGCCGACGGGCGGACCCTCACGTCGTGGCCGTCCATCAAGACCGACCTCTTGAACGCCGGCGCGCGCTGGGTCGACCGCGAGGTGGTCGAGGACGGCAACCTCATCACCTCGCGCAAGCCCGACGATCTACCGGCGTTCTGCGACGCGCTCCTCCGCCAGATCGAGCGCGGCGTCCCCGCGCGCGCCGAGCCCGCCATGGCGCCCGAGGCCACCGCGCAGGAGCCGGCGCCAGGCCCTTGATGAGCCCGCGGTCCGGGCGCAGCCGGACCGTCAGGCGGGATGGGCCGCGCTCGGCTCGACGAAGCAGGCGCGGTACCCGTCGGGATCGGTGACGAGGACTTCTCGTGTGTGCCACGGCTGGTCGCGCGGCCCGTCGACGGCGGCGCCGGCCGCCGCGGCGCGCGCGGCGATGGTCTCGATGCCGAGGTCGCCGGCGGCGCTGAAGCACAGGATCACGCCGAGGCCGCGCTGGCCGGCGAGCGAGACCCCGGGCGGCGTGGCGACCAGGAAGAGATCGGCGTAGCGCGCCCAGCGCAGGTGGACGAACACCGGATCCTGGTGGACGCGGGTGAAGCCGAGGAGCTCGTAGAACGATGCCGAGCGCGCCGCGTCGGCCACGAGGAGCTTGACGTAGGCGGGCATCAGGTAGGTTTCGTCGCTGTGCATGGTCTCTGGGCGCCAAGATGTGCTGCGCGCAGGGCCGGAAGGCAAGCCGCGAGCGCGGGCGGGGACGGCGCTGTCTCGTCCTTCAGGTCCTCGGTGAGCCAGAGCCCGGTCCGCTGCGCCGTCACTGGTCATGAAGATCTCGCGGCCGTCGTGGGGGGTGATCGACGTGAGCTGCGTGTCTGGCATGCTCTGTTGTCGTCGCCCCTTCGACTCCGGCACTCCGGCACACGAGGCGCGCGGAGGGCCCGTGATGGGCAGGTGGTGAGGCTGCTCGTGAACGATTGTGTGAATGAATTGGGAGTGTCCTGGTAATGCACGAGGACTCCAGATAACGACACGCGCGCGATGCCGTGATGTGTCCCCTGGCGCCGTGGTGTGGTATCGGCTGGGAGCGCCGGGTGGCGCTGCCGTGGCTCGTTCGGACAAGCTTCGAGGTGCCCGAGGAGCTCCTTCCAGGGCTGCCGTCCGAGGAGAGGGATTTCATCATGGAAACCCGCGAATGGTATGAGCAGTGGAACGCACGGAGAATGCAAGAGGCAAAGGAGGCGGAGGAGCGCGCCCAGCAGCGCGGGCATGAGCTCGGCCTTCAGCGCGGGGAGCAGCTCGGGCGGCTCCAGATGGCTTCCCGGGTCTGCGCGATCCGGCTCGGCCGGCCGCTGACCGAGGCGGAGACCGCCGCGCTGGCGGAGCGGCTCGAGCGGCTGCACGAGGACCGGGTGGGCGAAGTGGTCCTCTCGTTCTCGGCTGACGTGCTGGCGGGCTGGCTCGCCGATCCGAACGCGACGTAGCGCGCGACGGCGCCGGACCGCCAGGACAGCAGCCAGGCAGGTGGATGGGCGACCGGAACCTCTGATCCTGTCGGCGACGACGTAGCGGCTTCCTGCGTTCCTGCACCAGGAAGCCGGCGGTGAGATCTGCCTCCATGCAGGGGCTACACATTCAATTGGGTTTATACAACTGGCATGGTATACAATGGTTCATTGTTCGGAACCTGGAGGTGCTGGGGAAGATAGCCATCGAGCTCGCCGGGCTCGAATCGGCAAAGGCCAACTAGGTGCCAGAAGGCGCCATGAACATCGCCGCCCAACTTGAAGCGGCCATTGGAAGTGAAGGCGGCCCAGCCCTCGGAACGGGGAAGGAAGACGGCAAGGCAGCTGCGGGTGATGACGTGCCAGAGGCGGACGGTGCCGTCGTGAGAGGCAGACGCGAGGAGCGTACCGTTGGGGCTGAAGGCGACGGCGGAGATCGGCGCCTCGTGCCCGCGCAGGGATTTGGGCTTCTCCATGCCGCGATCGCAGAACACCAACGCGCCATCGTCCGCGCCTGCCACAAGCATCCAATCTTGCGGATCGTGGATCGGGCTGAACGCCACGCAGCGAATTGCGGCAGTGTGCGGTAGCACTCTCCTCTCCCGACCGGAGTCCGTATCCCAGATTCGCACCGTATGATCGCCGGACCCCGAGGCGACCAAGCGGCTGTTGGGGGTGAACGTCACGCTGGTCACGGCCTCATCGTGTCCCCGGATCACGTGCAGCGCTCTGCCCGAGCGAGCCCGCCACAGCCGTACGGTACGATCATGGGCGGCAGAGGCCAGAGTAGCACCATCTGGGCTGTAGGATACGCTCGTGAGAAAGGACTCGTGACCCTCAAGAAGCCTCGAGCTGCCTGAGTTCAAGTCCCAAAGCCTAATTATCCCATCGCTGGACGCCGAAGCTAGAGCCCCGCCATCGGGACTGAAGGCAATGTCGCGCACGCGATTATTCCGGTCCGGGATTGCGAGCAGCGCTTGCCCCGAGGCCGCCTCCCATATGCGTATGGACCCGTCATCTCCTCCCGACGCCAGCGCTTTCCCGTCAGGGCTGAACGCCACGCTCCGCACCGGCTCCCTGTTCCCTTTGAGCAGCTGCAGAGCTGTCCCCGAGACGACATCCCACAGCTGCACGATCCGATCGCTGGTGCCGAGGGCCAGCCTATTACCATCCGGACTGAAAGCGATGCTCATCACCATGGCGTGGTGACCTTGCGGGGCGAGCAGCGACTGGCCTGAAGCTGCCTCCCAAACGCGCAGCGTTCGATCCTCTGAGCCTGATGCAACTATCCGACCGTCGGGGCTGAAAGCCACGCAAGTGACCGAATTCCGGTGACCTTGGAGCACGCGCAACATTTGGCCCATGGACATATCCCACAGCCGCACCGTCGCATCCTCGGCTCCTGACGCCAGGATCTGCCCGCCAGGGCTGAAGGCGATGGCGTTCACGGCGCCCGTGTGGCCATGGAGCACGCGCAGCACCTGGCCTGATGCCACGGCGAAGAGGACCACCGTCCGATCCTCCGTCCCGGAGGCGACCACATGACCGTCCGGGCTGAAGGCCACGCTTGTCACCGGACCACCCTGGTGCTCCTGTAGGACACGTACCATCTGCCCTGATTGTAAATCCCAGAGCCGCACCGTTTGATCATGCGAGCTGGAGGCGATCAACCGGCCATCACAGCTGATCGCTACACCGGTGATCCAAGACTCATGACCGCGTAGCTGCTGAAGTTGCACACCCGATCGCACGTCCCAGACGCGTATAGTACGGTCGCGCGATCCAGATACCAGGAAACTACCATCCGGGCCGAATACCACGCTTCTTACCGTTCCCTCGTGATACCGGAGCACATGCCATGCCTGTCCTGAGCTCAGCTCCCAGAGACGCAGCGTTCGATCCCTGGCTCCGGAGGCGAGGATGCGCCCATCAGGGCTGAAGGCAATACTGCGCACCTCGTCCTCGTGACCTAACAAGACTCTTATTTGTTTGCCTGACTCCACGTCCCAGAGCCGTACCGATCTGTCGGCGTGCCCGGAGGCCATCAGGTCACCTCCCGGATTGAACGCTATGCACGTGCACTGCGCAGCAGGGCTCTCGGCGCAAGCCTCGATAAGGTGTGGGATGGGCGGAGCCACCACGGGAAGGTCGCGCTCCGTGATCGCGCCCGCGTCCAGGGTCGCTCCAACGAACCGGGTGAGCCAGAGCCGAGCTCCCGTGAACCGCGCGCGCCGGAGGTCCGCGCCGCAGAGCCGCGCCGTCGCAAGATCTGCCTCCTCGAAAGTTGCTCCAACAGCGCTTGCACGAGAAAGGTCGGAGCCCGCGAGACGAGCTCCCCGCAATGAAGCTCCGTCAAGCCTGGCCTCTACGAGCCTCGCTTGGGTCAGGTCGGCACCGGTCAAATCCGCCTGAATCAGATCGCGGCCCGACAGATCCTGCCCGCGTAGATCCTGCCCGGCCAAGCAGAGGGCGCGGCGCACCTCCACGCCCGTGCGTTGTAGTATGAGCAGTGCGTTCTTGAGTGCCGCCTCGCCCATACCGCTGGCCTCCAGCGTTGCCCGTGCCCATGCGATGGCTCTGTCTCGCGCAGCCAGGGCCGAAAAAAATTCGGCCATGAGCGGCGACATTTCGGCAAATCCGAGCAGCGTTGATGAACCAGTCGCCTTCGTCTCGCGTGCCGCTTCCCAGGCCACCAGCCACTCGAGGACTGATTGATGAAGGAAAGAGAAATTGTCTTCTTCGTCCCGTCGGAGCAGTGTGCCTGAGCCCACCTGGTGCGTGATGATGCCGTTTTCGAGCGCGTGCGTGCTCCCTGTATCGTTCATGGCCACCAGCGCCTTGAGAGGCTCGTGAATGCTCTCCGGTAAATCGGCCAGCCGGATGGTGCTCTCTGCCCGTCGCCAGAGCATCACGGCTAGCTCTGTGGCTGCCTTCCAGCGTTGCGACAAGGACAATCCGGTCGGCACGCCTTTGGCGTGCGCTCGTTCGAACTCGTGTCCAAGCCAGCGATCCAGCAAAACTTGGTAGAGCCCCGCTGCGGAAATCGCCCCTGTCCGATCCCGAGCTTCAATCAGCTTTGCTTCGTCGATTTCCGCGATGAAGCTGAGCATCCGCGGAATCTCTGACAGCCCCAGCAGGTCGCGCACCTGCTCGAGTAGCCGCAGCCGCCCGCTGGCGACCTCCTCGCTCTCGAATCTCTGTACGAGAAAACGTCGGATTTGCGCCTGATTGAATCGTTCGAGTCGCACCAGCCGGAATCCCTTGCTTAGCGCCTTTTCGCCGAGAGCTGTTCTGATCTGGCGATCAGAGAGGAAGTGTTGAGTCCGGCTCGTTACCACGACCTTCGCGTTGTCGGTTGCAGCTTCGAGCAGTGTGTCGAAGTGCTCAGCCGCCCGATCGTAGCTGACTCGGAGTGCCAGTTCATCGAATCCGTCGAAGAGCAGCGCGATCCGTCCCGCGCCGAGCATGTACCGGAACGCGCGCAGATCGATTCGTTCCATGCCCGCGAGGGTCAAGTGTTGCGCCACGAGGGCCTCGAATGCTCGCGCCTTCTCGAGCGCGCGCAGTTCAATGAGCATCGGCTTGAGCGGCCCACCTTTCTCGGCTAACCGACGCGCCAGTTCGTGCAGCAGGAATGTCTTGCCAGCACCGAACTCCCCAAGCACGAGTACGAGGCGGCCATCGTCCGAGTCTAGCCACTCCTCGATGGCAGCGAGCCCGTCTTCCACCTCGCGATCGTCGAGCCCGAGGCTGTAACGGAGCCGTTGTTGCACGTATAGCTTCGGCGGATATACGGGATCGATGGCGAGTCGGGCGGTCTGCCTCTGGAGGTAGTCACGGAAGTCGATTAGCTCCTCGTAATCATGCAGGCTGACCAGGCTAACCCCTCCGGCACGGGCGCGTCGCACTAGCGCGAGCGGCGCCGGATCGCCACTGTAGACCAGCGTCGAGTAAACTCCGGAGCCCGGCTGGCCATAACGAACATGAACCTGGCTTCGGAACGCCTCAATGATGGCCTCGGTAACTTCGCCAGGGATCGCCCCCAGCGCGAATATGGTTGTCTGGCCGAGGCGCGTGACCGAGCGAGCCTCGATGTACAGATGGAAGGGCGACGGTGCAGGTTCCGGTACGAGTTGCACAGCGTGACCCTGCTGTGCTTCACGAATATGCAAAATACGCGCCACGCGCTCAAGAAGGGGATTCCAGGGCTCAGCATACGGATCGGGCTGCGTTTGACTCCGATGCGGCATGGTTTCGGCGGCCCTCGTGGATGATTTGGCCGTGGCGGTGGGCGGCGCCCCTTGGCGTAACCGGTCCGCTAGTTCCCGGATACGTCGAGCGACTTCGGTCCACGTTTTATGCCGGTTTGACGATGTGCTCACCCATTGCCCGTTTTCGGGAAGCGGCTTCAGTCGGCCAAAAGGGGAGTCCCGCCACTCGCAAGGTTGTAGTAAAACTGGCAGCACCTCCGTTTGGCCGGCTTCGCGCCGCTCCATCGCGCGCTCGCCTTCGTGCCAGCAGCTGTCATTGCCGAGGTAATCGATGCTCACCATTATCAGGATCAGGCGAGCGGATTCCATTTCGGCGGAAAGCATAGCGTCCACGTGCTCGCCAGGGAGGACGCGCTGCCGGTGGTACACGCGGAGCACTGCCTTTCGCTCCAGCGGCGCAAGGTGCTTGTCCAACTCGGCGAGCAGATCGAGGTCTTCATGAGCGCCGGAACACGAAACAAAAACAGTGATCACGTCTGTGTTTCTCATTTT
The DNA here is from genome assembly GCA_051717205.1 of Sorangium sp. So ce1128. Taxonomy (GTDB): domain Bacteria; phylum Myxococcota_A; class Polyangia; order Polyangiales; family Polyangiaceae; genus Sorangium. The sequence continues at coordinate 7,782,104 of CP181432.1, read as the reverse complement.
TTTGCTTAAGGAGGGTTCCGTGTGGGCGATCGAGCCCGGACTCTCGACTTCACGATGGGACCTTCCGCCGGGCTGCCGGTGTTCGGCCAGCGAGATGGATCAGCCGGTAAGATCGAACCGCGAGCCCACAGAACAGAGCCCAGGTCGGTCCAGCTACCGCCAATATCATGTTGCTGGAGAGCGTCGGCCATGATCCGCTCGTCGCACCAGCGAGAATTGCAAGCGGCCGCGATCTACTGCGCAGCCGTCGCCGCGGGCTCCGCAACGCAGCGGATCCCGAGGAAGCCGCAGCGGTACGTCACCTCGAACCCGCCCGGCCGCGCCGTCCTGACGAGCGGCGGGATGCCGTCGCGCCAGCTGCCGCCGCGGGCGACGCGCATCTTGCCGCTACCGTCGTTGGCGCTGGTCGTCCACTCGAAGACGTTGCCGGCCAGGTCCTGGATGCCCTGCGGGTTCGCGCCCGCGGGGAAGCTCCCCACGTCGCACGCGGTCTTGCGCACGGCGCCGCCTCCCGACCAGCAGAGCTGATCCTTCGGGGCCTCGCCGCCCCACGGGTACGGCCGCGCCTCCTCGCCGCCGCGGGCCGCCCACTCCCACTCGTCGTCGCGCGGCAGCCGCTTGCCCTGCGCCGCGCAGTAGGCCTCGGCCTGCGCGAAGTCGACGCAGACCATCGGCTGCTTCTCCTTGCCGGCCACGCCGTAGGTCGACGCCTCCTTGGCGCAATTCGCCAATGTATCCAAACACTTGCCGGCCTTGACGCACGCGGCGTAGGCCTCGGCGGTGACCTCGGTCCTGTCCATGCACAGGTCGCCCACGGTGGCCTTCACCTTGAGCGGGCCCATCACGAAGCTGCCGCCGGGCACCCGCGCCATGCCGTCGGGACAGCCGTCCGAGGGCTTCGCCGGTGTGGCGGAGGCGGCGGCCGGCTGCGCGGCGGCCGGCTCCGCACCGGCCGGCGCTGGCGTCGCGGTCGCCGCAGTCTGAGGCGGCGCCGCGGCGGTCGGCGCGCCGTCGGCGGTGTTCTCCGGCGCGGCCTGCGGCACGGGCGCGGGCCCGGCGGGCGGGGAGCCGTCGGGCGCCGCGGGAGAGGCGCCGCACGCGGCGGCGAGGATGCCGCACGCGGCGGCAGCGAGGAGCAGCGAGGAGATGGCGAGGGGCGGGGTATGGGATCGCATGGTGTCTAGGAAGCGGTCACGGTCGGCGCCGGCTCATCGTCGAGCCATTGCTCCTGGACGACGATCGCCGGCAACAGGGTGAACGGCCCGTCGTAGCCCGGGCCGAAGGTCAGGATCTGGATCACCCGCCGATCGCCGCGGCGGATCGGGAACATCACCTCGCCCCCGCGGGGGAGCTCGCTGCCGCCGCGGGTCGGGTCGATCCAGAAGGCCACGCCCTCGGTCTTCCCGCCGAGCAGCGAGATGGCCGAGACGGTGAGCTCGGGGCAGCGGATGCGCAGCCACTCCCGCGTCCGGTAGGCGCGGCAGCCCGCGGCAGCGGGGCCGGTGCGGGAGAGGCGGACGCGCGGCGCGGCCTTCCACTCGGCGGCCGTGGGCTGCTTCGACGGTTCGACCGGGAAGGGCTCGGCGTCGAGGGGCCGCTCCTCGCCGGCGTCGGGCGCGGCGGCCTGGGGCGCGCCGGGCGCGCCGGGCGCGGCCTTGGGCTGCGCGCCGGGCGCGGCGGGCACGCTGGCGGCAGCGGCCCTGGGCGCATTCTCGGGCTGCGCGCCGGGCGCGGCGGGCACGCTGGCGGCGGCGGCCCCGGGCGCATCCCTGGGCTGCGCGCCGGGCGCGCCGGGGGCCGCGGCCAGGGCGCCGACCATGCCGGCGGCCATCACGGCGAGCAGCGCGACGCGCGGCCTCATAACGTCTCCAGGAAGGCCACGAGCGCCGCCCGGTCCTCGGGCGACAGGTGGCTCGTTTTGCCCATCCAGTCGGCGTTCTGCTCGATGAACTCCGCCAGCGTGCCGGCGCGCCCGTCGTGCAGGTACGGCGGCCGCCCTCCCACGAAGCGCAGCGAGGGCGTCTTGTACTCGGGGCGCGGATCCTCGTCGTAGCCTGGAGGCGGCGGCCGCTTCGGCATCGGATACGCCATGCGATCCGTGTAATCGCTCGTGGGCACGTGGCAGCGGGAGCACTTCGCCTCGTCGCTGTGGAAGATCTCCTGGCCGCGCTTCACACGCTCGTCGGCCGCCCCCTCGGCGCGCGGCGGCGTCACCAGGCCGCGGCGGAGGAACATCGTGAGATAGGTGGCCCGGGCCGCGAGCCCGGCCGGCGTGTGGTCGATCGGCAGCCCGCCCCAGCGGTGCAGCCCCATGCCTGCCTGGAGCCTCTCGAGCAGGTCCTCGTTCTCGCCGTGCCAGCCGTACGGCCCGGCCGCGCCCACGTTGCCGGCGAGCATCGGGGTGCGCCGCGGATAGCCCTTCCGCTTCGCGACCTCGGGGATGTTCTCCGGCCTGCCGACGAAGTTCGCGTGATCGCCGTCGGCCGTGCTGAAGGTCGCCTCGCGCCAGACGTACCCGTCGTCCCGCCCGTCGGGGTGGCACCCCGCGCAGCCGAGATTGCCGCTCACCGTGGCGTCGAGCGCGCTGTAAAAGAGCCGGCGCCCCTTCGCTACCTCGGGGCCGAGCGGGTCGTCCGCGAGGTGCACGAGCGCCGCCGGCCCCTCCGCGGCCGCCGGGAGCGCCGCAGCCGGCGCGGCGCCCGCCGGGCCCACCGTCGGCGCGGCGCCCGCCGCGGCCGCAGCCGGCGCGGCGCCCGCCACCCCTGCAGAGCCCGCTGCGCCCGCCAGCGCCACCGCCGGGCTCGCGACAGGGTCGTGCAGCCGGATCGCCGCCACGTCCCCGGTCGCGCGGCAGAACACCCACGCCGTCGCCTCGTCCGCGGACAGCGCCAGGCCGGTCGGCGCGCCGCAGGTGCCCGCCACGCGGATGTGCGGGTCGTAGCGGCCGCCGACCGGGTAGCTCTTCACGATCGCGAGCGTCGGATCCACGGCGGTCGCGTCCACCTCGAGCACGAGGTCGTCGCCCTCGCCCGCGACGAGCAGCGTGCGCGCGCGCTTGCGGTAGGCCACGGCGCGCGGCTGCGTGACGGGCGTGACGCTCGCGCCCGGCAGGGTGATGACGCTCTCCGGCGTGATCACCTGCTCCGCGAACGCCGACCTGAGCACCGGCAGGTTGCCGTGGTGCGGCGGGGCGAGCGGCTCGTCGCGGCCGGTGAGCAGCACGTCCACGGTCGCGGCGCCGAACCACGCGGCGTGGCCCATGGCGCCGAGCGCGTGCCGCGCCGCGAACAGGCGCCGCCCGTCCTCGGAGAGCGCCAGCGCATAGCCCAGCGAGGCGGCGAGCCGCTCGCCCGAAGGGGCGCGCAGCGGCGCGGCGGGCAGCGCGACGCGCCGGACCCGCGGCGCCCCGCCGAGATCGTCGATCCGGGTGACATCCGCGCCGACGAGGTGGCTCACGTACGCGGCGCTGCCGTCGGGCAGCACGGCGACGCCCCGCGGCTCGCGCGCCACGTCGACGGTCCACCTCGTCTTCCCGGCCTCGAGGTCCACGGCCGAGACCTTGTGCGTCCACGCCGAGGTCACGACCGCTGTCTTCTCGTCGGGCGTGACCGCGATGCCCCACGCGTCCGCGGGCAGCGGGACGCGGCCGACCTCGACGAGGCCGGCCGCCGCGTCCGGCCGCAGGATGAGCAGGAGCCCCGGGTCGCGCACGGTGGCGAGCACCCGCCCGTCCAGCGCCAGCACCTGCGCGGGCCTGCCCGGCGCGGGGACGCCTGCGCCGGGCCGCGCGGGGTCGAGCGGCAGCGGCACGACGCGCAGGACGCCGTGATCCTCGTCGGCCACGTAGAGCGCTTCCTCGCGCGCCGCGCGGGCGAGGGCGCCGCCCTCGCGGAAAGGCGCGCGCAGGGCCGCGGCCGGGGGCAGGGGAGCGGCCGGCGCGCCCGCGCCGCCATTCGAGGCGGCCGCGCTGCCGGCGGCCGGCCCGGCGCCCGCGTCCGTGCCGGGCGCCGGGCCGCTGGAGCAGGCGCTCGCGGCGAGCGTGAGGAGTGCGGCGAGAGAGCGTGTCGCGGGGTGGAGCAAAGGGATCGCCGGATCTTCGCGCGCCCCCGCGCCCCAGGTCAACGGGCGCGCGGAGGGGCCGCCGGACGCCTGCGCGTTTGATCCATGCGCGCGAACGAACTATCTCTGCATGTCCATGACGACATCATCCCTCGCCGGCCATGGCGGCTCGGATGGCGCGCAGACGCCTCGGTTCATGGAGGTGAACGGAGCCCGCCTCGCCTATGTGGAGCAAGGACAGGGCACCCCGGTGGTGTTCCTGCACGGGGCGGCCTCGGACCACCGCATGTGGGATCGTCATCGCGCCATCGTGGGAGAGCGGCACCGGGCCATCGCCTACAGCCAGCGCTATTTCGGTACCGGCGAGTGGGGCTCCGGCTGGCCCCCGCTCGGCGTGCAGACGCACACGGACGACCTTGTCGCGTTCCTTCGCGGCCTCGGCGCGGGCCCGGCGCACGTGGTCGCGTGGTCGTACGCCGGCCATGTGGTCCTGAATGCCGCGCTGACCGATCCTGAGCTGATCAGGAGCGCTTTCATCCACGAGCCGGGGGTTCCCTCGTACGTGACCGATCCCGCCGAGCTGAGCGCGCTGAGGGACGACATGAACACCATGTTCGGCCCCGTCTTCGGGGCGGTCCAGCGCGGTGACAGCCGGGAAGCCGTGAGGCTCCTGCTCGACGGGTCGGGCCAGCGCGAGGGGTATTTCGACGCTCAGTCCGCGGAGAGACAGACCGTCAATCTGGACAACGCGCGGACCATGCCGCTCCTCCTGTCGCAGCCCCAGCCGCCGGAGATCACCTGCGGCCAGCTGGCCAGCCTGAAGGTGCCGATCACCATCGCCCATGGCGAGCTCTCCCGGCCGACGTTCGGCGTGGTCTCCCGCGCTGCCGCCCGCTGCATTCCCGGGCAGCACCTGGTGGTCCCCGGGGCCACGCACATGTGGCCCGAGGAGGACGCGGCCGCGTTCTGCGCCGCGGTGTTGAGCCGCATCAAGGAACGCTGATCGGCGCCGGCACTGCCTGGGCCTGGTGACCGGAGCCGCCCCGATCCGTGATGAAAAATCGAGGGATGGGGATGCGGAGGGGCCGGGGGCTCAGGCCCCTCCGGTCGTGCCTTCCGCTGCTGTCCATGAACCCGGTGCAGGGCTCCCTCGAACGCCAACTGCGGCCACGACCCTGCGCGGCGCTCGCGCCTGGTGGCGCGCGCCGTGCGCTACGGTGTGCTCCAGAAATCGTCGGGACGGCTGCCGGCGTCGAGCTCGTCGCCGTCCCGGTGGCCGTCGCGGTCGCGGTCGAGCCCGATGCGCTCGCCGGAGCCGGGCGGGACGCAGGTATACGTGATCTCGCCGGCCCACGTCCGCGCCAGCCGCCGGAGGGCGGCGTCGCTCACCGGCGCGTCGTCCCGACGATCGGTCGCGAACATGCCTCCGCCGAGGTAGAGCGCGCCGGCCTCCCTGGCGCCGCGCCGCCGCTTCGCGACGAGATCGCACTCCCCCGCATCCGCCCGCGCCCTCAGCAGATCGATCCTGGGGCCGGCGACGGCGGCGTTGCAGCTCGTGAGCGTGACCTGCTGGCCGACGATGGGCGCGAGGTTGCTGTCGAAGGCGAGCATGAACTGCTCCATGTTGCGCCGCATCTCGATGCCTTCGGCGAAGACGGCCGCGGAGGCCGGGTCGACGGGTGGGGCGAAGGGGAACCCGCCGGGGTTGCCCGGATCGCCCGGGCCGGCCTCCCCGGCCTCGCGGCGGACGAAGACCGTCGCGCCGTGGAACCGGTGGAGGGTGTCGAAGCTGCCGTCGTGGAAGAACCCGGTGCCCCGGACCTGATCGCCCATGTGCTCGTTGGATTCGTCGCCTAGCACCCCGAAGCCGGGCAGCAAGAATGGAACCGGCGCCATCCCGAACATGCCGACCTTCTGGTACATGTTGCGCAGGTGCGGAACCTTGAAGAACTGCGGCTCCGCCTCGAACGACCACCGGCCGTCGGTGCCGAAGAAGCCGGGCCTGTCCACGCCGAACTCGCTATTGGCCGACGGATCGAGCACGTGGCAACCGACGCAATTGATGACGGAGTCGGACACCTCGCCGAAGAAGTGCGCCTCGCCGGCCGCCTGCTCGGGCGTTAGCGTGTTGTCGAGGTTCCGTATCGGATTGGGCGGATACGTGATCTGCAGAACGAAGTCGGTGAACGCCTGCATGTCGGCCTCGTCGAGCTCCGCGTGGCGGCCGATGAGCCCGACGAACGCGGCGTTGAACTTCTTGAAGGCCAGCTCCTCGTTGAACGCGCCGCTGTCCGGCTGGACGCTCGGCTCGTCGTTGCCCCCGGTACGGTCGCCGCGCCAGTGCATCGATCCGTGATTGGCGAGGCCCCTCAGGCTCTGTGTGGTCATCGGCCCCTTGAGCGCCCTGAAGCTCGGGTCGAAGCAGGTCGGCGGGGCGCCGGGGGGCGCGGAGAGGTCAGGGATGCACGGGCCGAACGCGAACGGCCCGTGGTTCGGGATCGTCTCGCCGTTCGGGTCGCCCAGGTCCCACGCGAGGCTGTCGAAATCGCCGAACATGTGGCAGCTCGAGCAGGCCGTGTCGCCGTGGCTCGAGGTGAACGACGCGTCGTAGAGGAAGCGGCGCCCGGCCGTCACGCTCTCGGGCTCGGGGCTGACCATCGCGAGGTGGGCGATCTCCTCGCGGCGCGCGGCGTCGATCACGGAGATGGAGTTGTCGAAGCGCGTCAGCACGTAGAGGAGGCCCCGGGCTTCATCCAGGACGAGCCCGCTCGGGCCGCCGCCGGTTACCCGGATCTGCTGGCTCGTATCCGGCACGAAGCTGTCGCTCTCTAGCTCTGCCGTGTCGAAGACACCGACCTTGCTCGATCCGAACGCCGCGACGTACATCGTCCGTCCGTCGCTCGATACGGCCATGCCCATCGGCTGCGACAGGCTCTTCTCGTTCTCGTCGTTCGGGATCGGGGCGCAGCAGGCGCTGAAGTCGATGTGCTTGTTCAGGTGCCGGATCCGGATCTCATGCTCATCGAGGATCGTGATGTGGCTCTCGGCCGTGTGCCCCTGGACGCTGCCGCCGGTCGTGGGCGGTCCCTCGAAGCGCGTCAGGTTGTTCGCGTCGGTGTTCGCGACGTACACGCGGCCGCTCACCGGGTTGACCGCCATGTTGAAGAGGACGGTCCCGACGCCGGCGTGAGCGCCGAGCACCGCCGGCGGGCTCGCGGCGGCGTCGATGGTGAACACGTCCTTGTCCGGGAGCGAGAACCGCACGGCGCTGTCCCAGGTGCGACCGATGCCGTCGACCCAGTGGGCGCCGTCGAACTTGACGATGAGCCCTGCCTCGGGCTGCGGCTCACCGGCGGCATCGACGCGCGGCCCGGGGAGCCCGAGCGGCTCGCCGCCGTCCGGCACCAGCCCTTCCTGGAGCGCCGTCGTGCGGTTGCCCGAGTGGAAGGCGGCGGCATAGACCCGCGAGCCGTCCGGGCTCACCGCCAGGGCGCGCGGGGTATCGCAGAAGAGCGTGAGGAGGGTGAGCGGGTCACCGCCGAGCGAGGCCCCGAGCGCGCGGGCGTCGAAGACCCAGACGTCAGCGCGCCCGACGCCCGGCGTCGTGAGCTGCGGATCGGCCGGGCTGTTCTGCCCCCGGTGCGCCGTCGTGATGAACGCCCGATCCCGGCGCGGCCCGGCAAATACGATGTCGCGCGGCTCGTCCCCCACGAGGAGCGTTCGAGTGACGCGAGCGGACGCGGGGCTGCTCACGTCGACGACGCTGACGCTGTCCGAGAGGTGATTGACGACCCACACCTCCGTGCGGGAGCGCGCCGCCACCGCGATGGGCTCGAGGCCGACGTGCACCGAGCCGCGGTGGCGCAGGCCGCGCCGCTCGACGTCGAAGATCTCGAGTCGATTGTCGGGGGTGTTGACGGCGAAGAGGCGCTTGCCGTCGGGAGAGAGCGCGAGGGGCCGCACCTGGCCCGTCTCGAACACCGTGAAGTCGGGCTCGGCGCGGGCGGCGCCGCCGATCGCCCACGAGAAGAGCAGCGCTCCGACGAGCGCCAGGGTGAGTGCGTGGAGACGCGATGATCGTGAGCGCATGGATGACCCCCTCCCGGGGCATGAACCGGCCTCGCCGCCGCCGTCGCGCGTGCTCCGGCTCTCCGGAGAGGACCCGCCGATCGCCGCTCCATCGCCGCTCCATCGCCGCTCGATGGAGCGGTGGCGCGCGCTTCACGACGGAGCGCCTGTCCGCGGGGCCGAGCTCGTGACGCGCGGCCCGGCGAGGGACTGGAAAGCCATTCTTACCGAGAGGAACAGGGCAGTCAATCAAGGCACGAGGGGCTGCGCGGTCGGCGTGTGTCGACGGCGCTTGTCGTGCCGCGCGACCTCGCTCTTGCGCAGACGACGTTGTCCGCTCCGCCCGAGTCGTGTGACGGCAGGAGGCGAGCGGCTGTACGTCCCGAAGGTCGTCCCAGGCTCTGGATGGCTCACCGCCGAGGGCGTGCGCGCCGAGCTGCTCTGCCGGACCGGGGCGTTCGAGCGCCGCGACACGGGTGGGTGGTCAACTGTCAGTTGGTCGCGCGGAAGCTTCGACCGTCGAAGCCCGTGTATCTGTGGATGCCCGGGGCCGGGGAGGTGAACGCCTGGCCCGTGCAGTCCGTTGTCGTGTAGACTCGGATGGGTCGAAGAAGCGGGCGATGTCGCGCGGCGAGCGCAGGCGCCTCGGCCGGCGCGTGCGCGCGGCGTGCACGCGCCGGCCGAGCTCGAGAGCGACGAGCCGCTGCAGCGCGTCCTCGGGCGCGAGGTGGGTCCGCCGCGCGAGGCAGCCACGAGGTCCCTCTCTCCTCTGCGCTGCCCTCCCAGGCACTGGCTCGGGGCGACGTGGCTGTCCCCGGCGAGGTGGGCGCTGAAGGGCTGGAAGGCGGTCGGTGATACGTTGCCATGCTCGGCAGGCGAGCTGCGCGCCGCCGTTGGACACGTCGAGGCCTCTGCGCTCGCGCGTGCGGAGCGCGACGAAGTGGAAGCCGGCGCAATCGAACGCCATCCCCACATGCGCCTTACATCACAAAATGCAGATAACGATGCTAATAGCCCACGTGGCGAGAGCAGTCGCAGCAATTTCGGCCAGTGTAGCCGTGGGTGTGGCTCCATGGGTGCTACTGCCAGTGGCTGTAGGCCCTGCCGGCGGGGGAAAGCTTGGGACGGGTGTGTTATAATCGCTCCACCAGGTGCTTAACACTGATGGTGATGTCGCGTTACCCATCGCCTGATTGGCATCGTCTATTGCTCTTTGATAGTATACAGGATCCGTGGAAAACCGCGCTCTAAAAGTAGACACGTTGGAGTTTACCCGAGTCTGAAAGTCTGTGAAGCTCATGAACGGGCTTCTGGCGCCGGGGGCGTTGCCGAGCTCGTTCAATATTCTCCACCGCTGATCCGCGCGAGGTTCGCTTGGATAGTAAGCGTATCTTGGAAACCACGAATTATTCCCTGCGCGCGAATCTGTCCCAAATGTAACATGAGTTCTGGTGTTGTCTGTGTTGTCCCTGGTTACATGCAGTGGCGAAGACAGTGGAGGTCTGTATACATAATAAGTGTCTATTGCATCCCATCCAAATAATATTGGCGAGAAAAAGTCGAAGCCATTCTGGCCATTGCTTGCAGGTGTGTTTGTTTGATACCAGTCGCCCCTGTGGGCGTGCGCTGGAATGGATAGCAATAGCAAGAACGCCAGCGTCGCTGCGGCGATCCTGCTCGGTCTTGCATGATTCATTGGATCTCCTTGGTAAATACTAGAGCCTGTTTCATGTTGCTCTGGGCACGTCTATTGCGTCTGGCGGATGCGCCCGGTCGCCGTGTTGAAGCTGTATCTCCAGTCCGCTTGATAGCCGCAGTTGAGCGTCGTGGCCAGGTAGACGCTCCGCATCATTGCCGGCTGGACCTCCATGTTTCTATAGAGGGAAATGCCCAGCGAGCTCGCGTAGCATCCATAATTGCCGAGCACGACGTTGATCTCGTTGTCGCCGTAGCGCAGCCAGCTCTCGGCGATGTCCTGCAGCCCAGGATTTGTGGAATTGAAATAGAGGCGCTGAGTTCCGTTGACGTAGACGTAAACATCGTCATCTACATTGTTGAGGTCGATGGAGAGTCGTTGAAGCTGGCTGCTTAAATTGAAGCTTTGAGCGCTTGAATTGTTGCAGTCGTGGAGTTGAATGTTCGTCCCATTCCCATTCGAGTTACCGGCCACGTCCACGCACTTGCTTGGCGTTTTTCTGAACCTGATCTGGCCGCCATTGAAATCGTAGTCGAAGCGCTGGTTCTCTCCTCCAGTACAGTCCCATAGTTGAATCTTTGTTCCGTTTGCTGTGTTGCCAGCGCTCAGGTCCATGCACTTGTTGTTGTTGACCATCTTGATGGTGCCGGCTATCTTGTTGTACTCGAAAATTTGGGCGGCGCCTCCGTGGCAATCCCAGAGCTGGATCTTCGTCCCGTTCGTCGTACCGCCGCCGCTTATATCGATGCATTTGTTCGTGGAATCACGCTTCACGAGGCTGGTGGAGCTAACCCATATTGGTATGCCGGTCCCGGCAGCGATCGCCATGTCGAATTGTTGCGCGCCGGTTCCGTTGCAATCCCAGACCCGGATGTTCGTTCCGTTGAGGTTCGTTGCGCTTCTGACGCCCGAAATGTCAATGCACTTCGCTTGGTCTGAAGCTACTATTATCGCGCCAGATACCGCGTCGTAGACGAATTTTTGCGCATTTGTTCCATTGCAATCCCAGATCTGGACGTTCGTTCCGGATGACGTGTTACCACCGCTCAAGTCGACACATTTGTTTGGGTTTGAGCGCATCCTGATCGATTGGTCTGATGCGTTATAGACGAAGGCTTGCGCGTCGCCGTCGGCAAATCCGTTGCAGTCCCAGAGCTGGATATTCGTCCCGTTCGACGTGAGGGCATCAGTCACGTCCATGCACATCGGCTTGCCTGAGTAGTTCCTCATCCCGCGGGAGTAAAAGCGGACCGCGTCATGCCGGACCGCGCCGCTCCAGGCCGGCCGGCCAGCGTCACCGTGGATCACGAGCTTTCCACTGTCGGTCACCATCAAATAGCGGAAGTAAGAGTTGTTGCTAGGATCGGTGCCGCCCGTGTTGGATTGCCAGATGATGCCGCCGCTGTTGCGGGTCAGGACGAGGTTTCCGTCGAGCTGCATCGTCAGCTTCGATACGTCCGAGTTCCCCCAGGTCTGGCTCGACCAGAGGGCCGTCGCGCCGGAGTAGACGACCAGATTTCCATCGCTCTGCACATTGAATGTATATGTCCCATTGCGCGAGGTGATGTATTCTCCGGGAAGCATTTTGTCTCCCGCCGCCAGCATGTCTGGGCGAGGGAGCGTTGGTGTCGACGTGGCCTCGTCCGCCCAGGCCAGCTGGCTCACGCTGCCGAATAGAACGATTAGCGGCAATGCCATGCAACTTCCAGAGGTCAGCGCGCTACATTGGCCGCGAGCAAAGAAGAATTTGTTCATAACACTCCCACAGAAACGGGCTTCCAGTGATGAAGGTTTGCTGCAATCTTCGAGACGACGCTTTGCATTCATGCGGTCCTTGGAGTCTGTTAGGAGCTTGCGGTGAGGCCCGACGCGCTCGTAGGCCTCAGTCGGCCCCCTGGCCTCGGGCCGCTCGCGACGGCAACTAAGAGCGCCTGACAGAATCTACCGTCGTCGACCCGAGGATCCGGGGCGCTCGCCTGTGTTGCTCGAACTTCGATGTGCATTCGCACGCCTTCATCCGCACGCCTTGGCGAGCTTGCGTCTCCTTGGCCAGCTCGGTGCGATTCTGTTAGGCGCACTGAGAGCGCCTCCGCTCCACGGCGGTCGAGAGCAAGAAACTGGAGCCGATGCAGCCAGCGCCGCCGTTGACGACGAGTGCGACACGGTGCATGGCTCGACGACGCTGCTGCCTCACGCGGCACAGTACGAGCCAAATCAGCACCGGATGCTGGTTCGCGCTTCGCTTGCGTGCAAGGGTATTTCTATCTTGTGTGGAATTTTGAAGTCGTTGTGTCCTGGTCAAGCGGCGCGAGCGCCGGTGAGAATGTCCTCACCCTCGTTGAGCCACGCGCGCGAGAGCTGATCCTCGAACATGATGAAGAGTCGCCCCGTGCTCGTGAGCCAGCGCTCGAAGGCGCGCTCGGCCTGCTCGCGCCGCTGCGCCGGGCTCGGCATCCGCTGCGACGTCAGCGTGAACGCGCCCGACGAATGGAGCAGTACCCCCTCGCTCGCGATGTCGCTGACGACGAAGCCAAGCTCGCGCGCAGAGGGCCGATGCAGCACGGCGTGACCGATCCTTGCTGCGGCATCGCTCTGCTTGACGCGGTGAGATTGCGCGTGAGAACAGCGAGAGCATGTGGCAGAATATGCGGGTTCGCTGGTTCAAGTTCTCGATGATGGCAAGCTTGGGCCATGTGCTCGGTTGCTCTGGTGGCGGCCCGTCGGACGGCTCCGCGGGAACGGAGAGCGCGGCGAGCGGCGGCAGCGGTGGAACGGGCGGTTCGGGCGGCAGCGTCGGGGAAGGCGGCGACTCGGCTGGCACGGGCGGCTCGGGCGATGAGGGCTCGGACTGCAAGGTGAGCGAGGTTTTCCCAGGTTCATGCAACTGCGTGATCAAGCAAGACGGCTCATTGTGGTGCTGGGGCGCCGAGGGCTGCATCGCCAACGACGCGGAGGATGGAGACGAGCTCGCCCAGATCACGGTGCCGGGCGGTGTGCTCACGCTCGACGTCGCTGACCAAGCCGAGGCGCTGGCCGTGAACCAGGCCGGCGAGCTCTTTTACTGGGGAGGCGATGAGCCCGAGCCCATCCGTGTCGCGCGTGCCGCCGCCGGCACCGAGCGAGAGCCCGTTCGGTTCCCCGACACGCCCGCTGGGATCCGGAAGGTCGCGATCACGAACAAGAGCTGGTTCTGCGTGCTGCGCGACGACAGCGACGTGTCCTGCTGGAATGAAGAGCTTGCTGCGTGGCAACCCTTTTCGCTCGGTGGCGGCGCGCGGATCGTGGAAATCATCGTGGCGCCGTGGTCGGTGTGAGGTCTCGACGAGGCGGGCGCCGTCCACTGCGCGGGCCCGAGCCACGAGTCCTGCGCCCCGGTGCAGCTGGATTTCGGAGGGGAGAGCGTCGCCTCGCTCCGAGAGGGCTGCGCGGTGACGGAATCAGGCGCGGTCTATTGCGGTGTCGGCGACGAGAACGACGCGGGCCCTTGCCGCAGCTCCGGTGCTGGTGCCGGACGTCGCTGCCGCCGATTACGTGGGTGGGATCTTCAACCAGTGTTACGTCACGCTGGAGGGCGGCATTCGCTGCCAGGGACGCGGCGGCGACGGGGAGCTGGGCGATGGCCCTCGTCGCTCGGATCAGGGGCAGTACGTGTTGCTCGGGCGGCACACGTCGTCGCCACAGAAGCACGAGGTCCCTCCGCGGCAGTTGCTGCACGGATCGTCGTCGGGGGGCGGCGGCGGGGGCGGGGGCGGGGGCGGCAGCGGCGGCGGCGGCGCGGAGCCGGTGGGGCAGTTGTCGCCCTCCGGGTTCGGGAGGAACGGCACGTACCCCGCGGCCGCGAGCTCGGTCACCTTGTTCAGCACGCGCCGCCCGCAGGCGCTCCCGTCCGTGAGGGCGGTCCACCAGCTGCAACCGACCTCCGCGACCTTGTCCTTTTGCCACCGGCTCGGTTGCGGCGCGCAGCTCGTGTCTTGATAGCGCTTCGCCGCGTAGACCTCGATCTCGACGCCATCCCAGTGCCTGTCCGGATCGATGTGGCACACGAGCGGCGGATCGCTCGTCGGCTGCCACGCCGGGCGGGTCCAGCTCGAGCAGTCATCCGGGTACGAGAACTCGAAGCCAGGCTCCCGCTCCGTGGCGCAGCACGTCTGGCCGCATGCGTAGGAGCCGCACGTGGTGCACGACGGATAAGCGCCGGGACAGCCGCCGAACGCCGATACGGTTCCGCTGGCTAGCGCGCCCTCGAACGTGCCCAGGGCATCCTCCTCCGGCTCGGCCGCGATGGAGGCCCCTTCGTCCTCGGACGACGCAGGCGGCGCTTCGAGCTCGGCGGTGCATCCGGATGCCGCGAATAAGCCAAGGATCACCGAGGCCGCAAGGAGCCTCGAGCAAGCAGCTCCACGCTCTCTGGTACCAAATTTCATGAGCGGTGTTCTCCTGGTGAATACCGATGTGCGGCTGACGCACGGAAAGTATTTTGCCTGAGTGCGGTGCATAACACATTGCCGCGTCATCCGCCATGTCAATGATCGCAGTAAATTGCACATAGTTGGACGGGCGGGAGCGCGAGCACGGTCCAGTGGGCGAAGCTGTGACGTCTCATGCTGTCCTCCACGGCGTGACTCGTGGATAGCCCCGAGTCGCCCTTCTAGGACCCGATGCGACGCGCTGCGGACAGCTCGCGACAGGACGCCGCCCGGAGAGACAGGAGACGGGCGAGGTTCGGGTTCGCTCAGAGGGCGGAACGCTCGGGCGTGGAGGGACCCGCCTTGCCGCGGCGGGGCGCGGGTGTGGCTCGACGGCGGGCGGTCACCCGCCTGGGCAGGGCGCGCCGGCGCGGGCCCAGGTATCCCACGCAGCGACGAACTCGGCGTACGGCGTCGGGCCCAACCGGCGAGCCCCGGGGCCGGAGACCTCGTGCTGGCTAGCCCGGGGGCCTTCAACGAGCGATCGAATCTCGCTCACCGCAATCTCGCTCTCGACGGACTGGAACGATGTCCGGTACTCTCTCTCGCTTTCGCGTCTGGGGTCGCAGGGCCGACTCGGGGTGAGGCTGCTGCCGGGATCACTCGCTCCTTGCATCTGCGTGTCCGAGTTGCTTGCTTTCTCAGGGTGCCCCGTCATGCGGGGCGCCTCTCGAGGGGCGCTCCAACCGGCACCAGCGACCCGACCCAGCTTGGGGCAGCCGACGATCGACCGGAACGATCGGCCGGCGAACACCCGCAGCGGCGTGGGGGATGAAAGGAGCAGCCTCCCGCAGCGCGAGGCGAGCTGCCGCGCCGGCGCCTGGGTTTCGCGTGGCTGCGCGGCGGATCTCCGGGGAAAAATGAAGGAAATCTAGACGTTTCTGTAATGTAAGGGCCTTCACAATCCACATCCGCGCGACCGGCAGGCCGGCCGGGTCGATTTTTTTGAAAATGAAAGTGAATTTCATTTACATCCTGAAGGGCCAGTGCTACTCCGGATGTCCCGTCGAGCCTCGCTCGCCGGGATATCCGGGGTTGAGGCAGGATGACCAGGAGCTTCTTGGCGTGCGCGCTGGTGCAGACTCTGGTGCTCGCTGGGAGCGCACCGCGCCCGGAGCGCCGAGGGGGCCGTCCTCTGGCACGGCCATGGCGGCGAGGCCGAACCCTCGCGCGCGGCGTTCCGCGCGCTCCCTGCCGCCGATCGCGCCTCCGTGCTCCTTTTCGTGGGTTCGCTCTGAGCCGGGATGAGGTGATTCGATGACCCCTGCCTTCGCCGCCGAAGATCTCCTCTCCACCGACGCCTACGGCCTCGTGCGCGCCAGGTACCGCGGCCGCATCATCGAGCTGAAGCGCCGGCGCCGCGTGACCGTCGGGCTCCACGTCTCGGTCCTGTTCGAGTCGCGCGAGACGGTCCTCTACCACATCCAGGAGATGCTCTGGCTCGAGCGCCCCGTGAGGCCCGAGCGCGTCGAGGAGGAGGTCGCGGAATACGACCGCCTCATCCCGAGGGCCGGTGAGATCACCGCCACGCTCATGATCCAGGGCGGCCCCTGGCTCGCGGGTCAGGCCCTGATCGAGGGCCTCGTCGCGGGGCAAGCCGTGGTGCTGCTGATGCTCGGCGAGCGGAGGGTCGCCGCCGAGCTGCTCTCCCCCGTGCACGACCCCTCTTGCCCCGTGCAATACCTGCGGTTCCCGCTCGACCGCGACGCCGCCTGCGCGCTGCTCGAGCGGAGCGTGGATGTCCACCTGGGCGTCCACTACGCGGGCGAGATCGAGACCGTCGCGCTCCCGCGCGAGACGGTGGACGAGCTTGCCCTGGGCCTCGGCGCGGACAGCACGCCGGCAGCCCGCGCTCCGATGCTGTCGTCTGTCGCCGATCTTCGGTGAAAGGAATGGATATGACCGTGCTGGTGGGAAAAAAAGCCCCTGACTTCTCCTGCGCCGCTGTCCTGCCGGACGGCTCGATCACCGCCGCCTTCCGCTTCTCGAAGGCCATCGATTCGAAATATGGTCTCCTTGTATTCTATCCCCTCGACTTCACCTTCGTCTGCCCCTCGGAGCTGATCGCGCTCGATCACCGGGTCAAGGCGTTCCGCGAGCGCAACGTCGAGGTCATCGGGGTCTCGATCGACTCTGAATACACGCACCACGCCTGGCGCGAGACCCCCGTGGAGCGCGGCGGCATCGGGCCGGTCCGCTTCACCCTGGCAGCCGACGTGAAGCACGAGATCTGCCGCGCCTACGGCGTCGAGAACGACGACGGCGTGGCCCTTCGCGCGGCGTTCCTCGTCGACCGGGACGGCGTCGTGCGCTCCGCGATCGTCAATGACCTGCCGCTCGGGCGCAACATGGACGAGCTGATCCGGCTGGTCGACGCGCTCCAGTTTCACGAGCAGCACGGCGAGGTCTGCCCGGCCGGATGGCAGAAAGGCGAGCGTGGCATGACGGCCTCGACCGCGGGCGTGGCCGCCTATCTCTCCGAGCACGCCGAGCAGCTCTGACCGGTCGCCCGCCCACCGCGGGACGTGCCAGCCCCTGCCGCGCGTCCGCCGCTCCACCCAGGCGGGGCCGGTCGCCTGGCCGCGGTCGATCTCCCTGCGCGGGGTGACCTCGCTCCCCCTCGTGGCGCACCCGGCCTGCGCGCGCTCACCAGCGGGTCCAGCGGGAGATCCGCTGGACGCGCGTGTACACGCTGCCGTCGTCCGAGAGCCCGTACGACGTCGCGACGGCGGTCTCCATGTGCGGTCCCCAGCCCTCGTCGGCGATCGGCTCGTCGTCGTCCGCGCCGAGGTTGTAAACGAAGCAGTTCCCGTAGTGCTGCGTGACGCCCGCGTAGGCGCTCGAGCAGTTGCCGTCGCCCTTGGTGTCCCTGTCGAAGTCCGGCGACGCCCACCCGGTGCCGAATTGCCAGTCGAAGAGATTGCCGTCCCCGGCCACGCGGATCGGCGTGAGCAGGTGCATGTCCTCGGGCTCGATGCCCTCGGCGGTCGCGCGCATCACCTCGGCGACGGTGCCCGCGATGTCCTCGATCTCATCGCGGTATTCCCGGCCGGCGATGTACAGGGAAGGCTGGTAATGGTTGCCGTCGATCGACGGCTCCCCCTTGGTGGTGAGCCGGTCGTCATACAGGATCTTCCAGAACGGGAGCGTCGCGCCGTCCGCCGCGCCGACGCTGTTGTAGACGAGCGCCCACCGGTCGCCGTCCGCCGGCTCACCGCAGTAGACCTGCAGCGGCTCCTCGGGGCCGGCCCCGTCGAGATCGAGCGTGTAGACGCCGCCCGGGGCGCTCGCGGGCACGTCGCCGCACCGCTCGTAGACGCACCCCGCGCTCGCCTCCTCGTCGCAATTCTCCGGGGGGCCGCCTCCGGTCCCGCCGCCGCCGCCGGGGCCGTCACCGCCCGTCCCGGCGCCCGTCGCGAGGTGATAGGGCTTGTCGAGCCCGGCGAGCGCCGTACACCCGCAGGCCAGGAGGCACCACGTCGCCCACATCCATGTCGCGGACCCGCTCTTCATCTCGCCTCGTCTCCCCGCGGCATCACCTCGTCCGGCCGTGATTGGCGATGACCCACGCCCCGCGGACGCTACCGCCTCACCACCGGCCTTGCAAGCGAGGCACGCGAGCCCTCGCTCCGCGCAAGCGTGCCGCGGGAAGCCACGGCCTCGGGGGGCAGCGCGGGGTGCGCTTACAGGTAGAACGAGATGTCGTCGACCCAGACGTCGACACCCTCGTTCATGCGTCCGTAGTCGTTCAGACGAAAGCCGAAGCCGGCTCCCCAGTTGGTGAACTGGCCATCTGCCACGCAGCGCGCCGCGAACTTGCTGTCGCCACGCCAGGGCTCGAGAGGGCTCGGATTGATCAAATGGAAGGGGCTGGTGCGAGACGCTGCCGCTGCGCGTGAGGTGCGAGAGCTCCTCTCCAGGCGAGTCTCACCGGGCCGACGCGGCGCGGCGACGGAGCGTGAGGCATCGATGTCGGGATTCTTCCCGGATCGCTCCCAGCTCAGCTGCACCCCTCCGATCTCCTGGCGTCCTCGCGGAATCTCCGTTCGAGGCGGATAGAGCAGCTCCGCCGTTCACGGCTCCTCGGCGAGCGTCGTTCGGTCAGAGAGCGCACCTTCTTCACCTGCTGAGCTGGCCTGCATCGCAGCGTGCCTGTGTGCGCTGCGCTCACGAGGCTCACCACGTGCGACAAAAATCGTCGGGCGGTGTCGCGCCCGAGAAGAAAAGATTCGCGGGCCTGCCCAGCTGAGCGAAGGTGGTTGCTTGCGACTGCGTCGGTTGCGACGACGCGGTCAAGGGAGGAGGGTGTATGCGCATCTCTCGAACCATCGTGGCTGTGGGCATGTTATGGTTCTCCGGCGCCTGTGGCTCAGGTGACAGCACCGGTTCAGGCGGACAAGGCGGCATGTCGGCGACCTCCGCGGGCGCGACCGACGGTAGCTCGTCGAGCGGAGGATCCGGCGGGGCCACCTCCGGGGGCGCCGGGACGGGCGGCAGCGGCGCTGCCGGCGGGGCGACCGGCTCCGGGGAAGGCGGCGCCGGCGGGGCCGGCGCGACGGGGCCCGCAGGCTCCGGCGGGGCGGGCGCGACCGGCGCCGGCGGCGCGGAGACGGCGGGCTCTGGCGGGGCGGGCGCGACCGGCGCCGGCGGCGTGGAGACGGCGGGCGCCGGCGGGGCGGGCGCGACCGGCGCCGGCGGCGCAGAGACAGCCGGCGCGGGCGGCGCGGCCACGACCGGCGCGGGCGGCGCCGACACAGGGGTCGAGGTGCCGACCTGCGAGCCTTACGGCA
The DNA here is from genome assembly GCA_051717205.1 of Sorangium sp. So ce1128. Classification (GTDB taxonomy): domain Bacteria; phylum Myxococcota_A; class Polyangia; order Polyangiales; family Polyangiaceae; genus Sorangium. The sequence goes on along the minus strand of CP181432.1, from coordinate 7,763,025 downwards.
ACGCGTGCGCGAGCTCCGGCGATTGCTGCTCCGGCATCTGCGACAGCGCGACGAGCACCTGCGCCTCGCCGCTCAGCGTCTGCCTGGGGCCGAGCGCGGCGTGCGACGAGCCCTCCGACTGCTGCAGCCTCAGCTGCACCGCAGGCAGGTGCGGCGCCGCCGCCTGCCTCGTCGACGGGTCCGACTGCGCGGAAGGCGGGACCGCCTGCTGCAGCGGGATGTGCGTCGACCGGACGTGCAGCGACATCAACGGCGACGCCGCGTGCCAGACCGGCGGCAACCTGTGCACGGAGGACAGCCAGTGTTGCTCCCGGCTCTGCGGCCGAGACGGCCGCTGCGTCCTGAACTCCTCGTTCTGTGTCCAGCGCGACGACGTCTGCACGAGCAACAGCGACTGCTGTACCGGCGTGTGCGTGAAGGCGAGCGCGTCCGACGCAGCGGGCCACTGCGGCGCCGAGCCGGATACGGCCAGCCGCTGCAACAGCGGCGGCATCGACGGCGCTGTGTGCGATAGCTGCGGATTCTGCTGCAGCCGCGTCTGCGCGCCTTATGGCCCGACCGGGATCGCCGTCTGCCAGCCGCCGAGCGGCTGCCGCGTGAACGGCGCCCTCTGCCGGCGCAACGAGGACTGCTGCGGCGGCGACCCCACCGCCGAGCTGCCGGGCGCAGGCAACGTGGTCTGCGACACGTCCGATGACCCGGCCGGCGAGATCGGCCGCTGCCGCAACCCCATGAGCTGCACGCCCCAGGGCGGCGTCTGCCACTTCAAGGACAGCTATTGCTCGGACACGTCCACCAGCGCTCCCAACAACTGCTGCGACTACCTGGGCAGCGCCAGCAACTGCCGGCTCGACGCGCTCGGCGTGCCGCGCTGCAACGCCCTGACGGCGTGCCGCGAGACGGGCGAGGACTGCTCCTCGTCCGACGACTGCTGCGACGGCGCGCCCTGCGTGCCGAACGCCGACGGGCGGCTGCAGTGCTATGGCACCCCCGGCGAGCCCCCGCCGCGGTGCGTCTCGGAGGGCGGCGCCTGCACGAACAACGGCGACTGCTGCGTCGGGACCACCTGCGAGCTCGATCCGGGCGCCGGCTCGGGCACGTGCACGACCCCGGGCTCGTCGTCGTCCACGGGCACCGGCGGCGGCAGCACGAGCGCGACCGGCGGCACCGGCGGCGCGAGCAGCACGAGCGCGACCGGCGGCACCGGGGGCAGCACGAGCGCGACCGGCGGCACCGGCGGCGCGGGCGGCAGCCCGCCGACGACCTGCGCCGAGTATGGACAGCTCTGCAGCGCGACGTCCGAGTGCTGCAACGCCGGGGCAGTGCAGTGTTACAACGGCATCTGCCGCATTCCCCCGGGATGACGCAGCGTGCGAGCTCGTTCACTCGTGTCGAGGAGAATGGATATGAACGGTAACATGCGCGAGATCTGCGCTCGCTCCTTGTTCCTGACGTCCCTCGGGCTGCTGGGCTGGGCGCTCGCCTCCGGCTGCTTGGGATCGAAGGGCGGAACGCGCAATGACGGTGACACCTCCGGCAGCGGCGGCGCCGGCGGGATGACCTCCAGCGGGACGGACTCCGGCGGAACGGCCGGAGGAGATCCCTCGCTCGGCGGCGGCTTCATGGGCCCCGGCGTGAGCGGGAGCGGCGGGGACGGCGGGGACGGCGGGGACGGCGGCAACTGCGGCGGCCAGCAGGTCGACGCGCAGCCGCGGCAGGTGCACCTCGTGCTCCTGCTCGATCGCTCGGAGAGCATGACCAAGAGCTGGGGAGAGAGCGATCGCTGGACGATGATGAAGAGCGCCATCGGCTCGGCGCTCGACGCCATCCAGGACAGGATGTCCGTCGGGCTTCAGCTCTTCCCCACCGACGACCACTGCGGCCTGGATCCGGGGACGGGCCTGAGCGTCGCTGTGGCTCCGGGCGAGACCGCGGTCCCCGCCATCAAGGGCCAGCTCGACGCGACCGCGCCCGGCGGCGCCACGCCGACCGCGGACGCCCTCGCGCGCGCGCTGCAGTACCTCACGGCGGGCGCTGGCAGCGCGCTCGAGGGCGACAGGTACGTCCTGCTGGCGACCGACGGGGGCCCCAACTGCGGTCACGACCCGGCCCCGACCTGCGCGGCCGCGACCTGCACCACGAACATGGATGGGGACTGTCCGATGGTCGTGGAGAACTGCTGCGCCGGGGCCGCGGCGGACGCGTGCCTCGATGACGCGCGCACCGTGCAGCAGGTGAAGGACCTGAGCGCGGCCGGTATCAGGACCTTCGTCGTCGGCATCCCCGGCACGACCGCCTACGCCACCGTGCTGGACGAGCTCGCCGTGCAGGGCGGGACGGCCACGGCGGAGACCTCGCCCCGCTACTTCGAGGTGGTGGACGCGGCGGGCCTCGGCGAGACGCTGATCAGCATCACCAGGGACCTCGTGCGGAGCTGCGAGCTGGCCTTGCAGTCCGAGCCGCCGGACCGCGCGAAGGTGAACGTCTTCATCGATGATGAGGTGCTGCCGAAGCCGGGCGACGACGGCTGGGACTACGACGATTCGACGACCCCACCGACCATCGTGATCAAGGGCGCCACCTGCGAGCACGTGAAGTCGGTGGGCGCCGAGAGCGTCCGCGTCGAGTTCGGCTGCCCCACCGTCGAGGAGCCGCGCTGACCCGCGCCGGGTCCTCGCCCGCACGGCGCATCTCCTGATCGATCCACTCTCCTCATCACGGATGTAGCCCGCGTCTCATGGAGCGTCGCGGCAGAGGCGCGCCGGCGCAGGCCCGGCCGGCGCGCTCGTCGCGGGAAACGCGTGAGTCGCCGGGGCTCAGTCCAGCTTCAGACAGATGGAGTACAAGGGCTCGTTACGAGCGCGACAGTCCGGGTGGGCGAACCAGCGCCCCCGGGTCCGTGGCGATCCGCGAATCAGCGCCCTAGACAGAATCCGCCCAGAGTGCGACTCTGCGCGGCTGCCGTCCGCAGCGGCGCTGGTCGGGCGGTCAAAGTGCGTGGCGAGGTCAGATGCTTTCCGTAACTTGTACCGTGGGTCAGCAAATTTACAGCGACTCGAGCATTGAGGTGTTCCGAGGGACCTGGGGTGACGAGCAAAAGCCGGTCGCGGTCAAGGTCCTGAAGAGCGAGTTCCCGAGCCCGCGCGCGCTGGCGTCGCTCCGGCACGAGTACAACGTCCTCCGCGCGCTCGACATCGAGGGCGTCGTCAAGGCCTACGGGCTGGAGAAGCACAAGAACGGCATCGCCCTCGTGCTGGAGCGGCCGAGCGACACGACGCTCCACGACCTCCTCCGCGCTGGCCGGCTGGAGCTCAAGGCGGCGCTGAAGATCGCCCGCTCGGCCGCCCGGGTCCTCGACGAGATCCACCGCCGCAAGGTGATTCACAAGGACATCAAGCCGCACAACCTCCTCGTCGACCCGGACACGCTCGAGGTCCACTTCGTCGGGTTCAGCATCGCAACGCTCCTCCCGCAGGAGACGCAGCAGGCGGTGAGCCCCGAGGCGCTCGAGGGGACGCTCGCCTACATGTCGCCCGAGCAGACCGGCCGCATGAACCGCGTCATCGACCGCCGCTCCGATCTCTACTCGCTCGGCGTGACGCTCTACCAGATGCTCACCGGCGTCCTGCCGTTCGCCGACGGCGAGCCGATGGACCTGATCCATGGCCACATCGCGAGGACGCCCGTGCCCCCGCCCGAGCGGGTCCCCGGCGTGCCCGAGGCGGTCTCCCGGATCGTCATGAAGCTCCTCTCCAAGAACGCGGAGGACCGCTATCAGAGCGCCTTCGGGCTCGTCGCCGATCTCGACGTGTGCCTGCGCCAGCTCTCGACCTCCGGCGCCGTCGCGCCGTTCCCGCTCGGCCAGCGCGACATGCCCGATACGCTGCGCATCCCGCAGAAGCTCTACGGCCGCGCCGAGGAGGCGCGCGCGGTGCTCGCCGCCTTCGAGCGCGCCGCCGGGGGCGAGCGCGAGCTCCTCCTCGTTTCGGGGTACTCGGGCATGGGCAAGTCGGCCCTGGTGAGCGAGATCCACAAGGCGATCGCCCAGCGGGGCGGCTACTTCGCCGCGGGCAAGTTCGACCAGATCAACCGCACCGTCCCCTACGCCTCCGTCGCGCGGGCGTTCCGCGAGCTCATCCGGCACATCCTGACCGAGCGGCCGGAGCAGCTCTCGCGGTGGAGCGCGGAGCTCGAGCGGGCCCTCGGGGGCAGCGGCCAGCTCCTCGTCGACCTCGTCCCGGAGCTCCAGTGGATCATCGGCCAGCAGCCGGCCGTCCAGCCGCTCGGTCCGGCGGAGTCGCAGGGCCGGTTCCATGCGGTCTTCAAGGCGTTCCTCCACGTCTTCGCGACAGCCGAGCACCCGCTCGTCCTCTTCCTCGACGACCTGCAATGGGCCGACCCGGCCTCGCTCAAGCTGCTCCACGTCGTGGCCGCGGATCCGGAGCGCGCGCACCTGCTCGTCATCGGCGCCTACCGCGACAACGAGGTCTACGCGGCCCACCCGCTGCGCCTCGCGCTCGGCGAGATCGAGAAGGCGGGCGCGCCGCTGCGCGAGCTCGAGCTCAAGCCGCTCGCCCTCTCCGACGTCATCGAGCTCCTCTCGGACACGCTCTCCGCTGCCCGCGACGAGGTCGAGCCGCTCGCCCGCGTTGTGTTCGCCCGGACCCAGAGCAACCCGTTCTTCGTGCGGCAGTTCCTGGGCGCGCTCCACGCCGAGGGCATGCTCCGCTTCGAGGCGGGCGCGTGGACGTGGGACATCGAGCGCATCCGGCGGCGCAAGGTGACCGACAACGTCGTGGAGTTCATGGCGCGCAAGCTCGCGGAGCTCGAGCCCGACCTCCAGCGCGTCCTCAAGCTCGCGGCGTGCATCGGGCACGAGTTCGACCTGCGCACGCTCGCGATCATCGGCGAGCGGCCGCCGCACGAGACGGTGGCCGCGCTGTGGAAGATCCTGCAAGAGGGCCTGATCTCGCCCGTGGACGCCGACTACCGCCTCGCCCACGCGACCGACGGCGAGGCGCGGGCCGGGATCAACTGGCGCGTCAACTACCGCTTCTTGCACGACCGCGTCCAGCAGGCGGCCTACTCGCTCATCAGCGAGGACCAAAGGCGAGAGGTGCACCTGCAGATCGGGCGGCTCATGCTGGCCAGCAGCGACGGCGCCGCGCGGGAGGAGGCGCTCTTCGATATAGTCAATCACTTCAACATCGCCTCGCCCCTCGTGAGCTCCCCCGCGGAGCGCGCCACGGCCGCCGAGCTGAACCTCGCCGCCGGCCGGAGGGCCAGGGCAGCCACCGCCTACGAGGCGGCCGCGGGCTATTTCCGCGCGGGGATGGGGTTCTTGCCCGGCGGCGGCTTCGAGGAGCACTACGACCTCGCCCTCGCGCTCCACAAGGAGCGCGCCGAGGTCGAGTCGCTGTGCGGCGCCTTCGAGGAGGCAGAGCGGCTCTGCTCCGAGGCGCTCGCGCGCGCCCGGACGGCGATGGACAAGGTGTCGATTCACCTCGTGCAGGCGAATCAGTACCTGCTGGAGTGGCGCAACCACGAGGCGACCCTGGTGCAGAAGGCCGGCCTCGCGCTCCTCGGGTGCCCGATCCCCGAGGGGCAGGCGGAGGTCGCCGCGCTGCTCGAGCAGGAGCTCGCGGCGGTGCCCGTCCTCCTCGGCGGGCGGAGCATCGAGGAGCTCGCGCGCGCCCCGCGGGCGACGAGCCCCGAGCACCCGGTGATGCTCGAGCTGCTCGTGAACCTCTTCTTCGGCGCGTACAACTCCAGCGATCAGACGCTCGCCAACCTCGCCATCGTGAAGATGGTGACCCTCTCTCTGCAGCACGGAAACAGCGACATGTCCGCGTTCGGATACGTCGCGTACGGGATGGTGGTGGGCCCGCTGCTCGGCGAGTACGCGACGGCCTACCGCTTCGGCAGGATGGCGATCGAGCTGGCCGACCAGCTCGACAACCTCGTCCTGCGGGCCAAGACTTACCACATCTTCTCCGCGGACGTGCACAGCTGGACGCAGCACCTCAGGCGGGCAGATCCCTATTACGACAGGGTCTACGAGCTCGGGCTAGAGGCCGGCGACTGGACGGCGATGGGGTACATGATCAGCCAGAGCGGCTCGGACAGGCTCACCTACGGGATGGCCCTGCCGGAGCTCTCGCAGCTGACCGAGACGCACCTCGCCTTCCTGAAGCGCGCCAGGAGCCACGATATCATCGATATCCTGCTCGCCGGCGTGATCCAGCCCATCCGCTGCCTGCAAGGGCTCACGAGGAGCCGGCTCAGCTTCGACGATGAAGGCTTCGACGAGGCGTCGTACACGGCGAAGCACGGCGGCTCGCCCTACCACATGGGGTGGCTCTATCACGCGAAGATCCGGAATGCCTATCTCTTCGGCGACCGGGCGAGCTTCGCCGAGCTCATGCCGAAGCTCGCCGTCATCGAGGGCGCCTTGCCCACGCACGCCAAGGTGCCGGAGGCGACGTTCTATACAGGGCTCATGCGGCTCGCCGCCTGGGAGGGCGCCGGGGACGCCGAGCGGCGGGAGCACGAGGCGCACCTCGAGAGGCTCCTCGCGCGGATGGAGCGCTGGGCCGACGCCGGGCCGGAGAACGTGCTCCACAAGCACCTCCTCCTGCTCGCCGAGAGGGCCCGCGTCGAGGGGCGGACGGCGGAGGCCATGGAGCTCTACGAGCGGGGCATCGAGGCCGCGCGGCAGGCGGATTACATCAACAACCAGGCGCTCGGGAACGAGCTTTACGGCAGGTTCTGGCTCGCCCAGGGAAGGCTCGAGTTCGCGGGCATGTTCCTGCGCCGGGCGCTCAACCTGTACGAGCGCTGGGGGGCGAGCGCCAAGGTGAAGGCGCTGCGCGAGGAGCTCGCGCCGCTCGTCGCCTCGGCCGCCGGCGGGCCCACGGCCATCTCGCCGCTCTCCGCGATGACCGACACCGCCCTCGGCGGGCTCGCCGTGGGCGACCTCTGCGATCTCGCCACGGTCCTGAAGACGGCGCAGGCCATCTCGAGCGAGATCGTGCTCGACAAGGTGCTCGATCAGGTGCTGCGCAGCGTGATCAAGAGCGCCGGGGCGAGCCGGGGTTTCCTGATCCTCGCGCGCGGCGACGCGCTGATGGTCGAGGCGATGATCTCGGTCGACCCCGACACGGTGCGACTCGGGCTCTCGACGCTCATGGAGGAGCGCCTCGATCTCGCCCGCCCGGTGGTTCACTACGTCGCGCGCTCGCGCGAGGCGGTCGTGATCGGGCGCGCCGAGGACGACCCGCGCCTCGCCGACGATCCTCACGTGATCTCGCGCCGGCCGAGGTCGATCCTGGGCTTGCCGCTGCTCCACCAGGGCAGGTTGAGCGGCGTGCTGTACCTGGAGAACCACCTCGCCGAGCACGCCTTCACCGAGGATCGTATCGAGCTCTTGCGGCTGCTCTCGTCCCAGGCCGCGGTGGCCGTGGAGAACGCCCTGCTCTACGCGAACCTGGAGGCCGTGAGCGCCGAGCTCCGGCAGGCCAACGAGCGGCTGGAGCAGGAGGTGAAGCAGCGCACCGAGGAGCTCTCGCAGGCGAACGCGCGGCTGTCGGAGCAGAGCGAGGAGCTGCAGGAGACCAACCTGCGCCTCCTGCACGAGCTCGGCGAGCGCGAGCGCGCCGAGCGAGCCCGCGCCGAGCTGCACGAGGCGGTGATCCGCTTCCAGCGGGCGAAGATAGCGGAGCTCTCGACCCCGCTCGTCCCGATCACCAACGACGTCATGGTCATGCCGCTCATCGGCACGCTGGACGAGGAGCGGGCGCAGGAGGTGCTCCAGACGCTGCTCGACGGCGCGACGCGGAGCCGCGCCCGGGTCGTCATCATCGACGTGACGGGGATCAAGGAGGTCGACCAGCGCGTCGCGAACGCCCTGATCGACGCGGCGAACGCGCTCCGGCTGCTCGGGGCCCAGGCCGTGCTGACCGGCATCCGCGGCGAGGTAGCGCGGGCGCTCGTCGGGCTCGACGTCGACCTGACGCGCATCGTGATCCGCGGGACCCTGCAGAGCGGGATCGCCTACGCCGTCGGGCGCTCGCGCGCCGCGTTCGCCTAGCACCTCATCATCTCGTCATCCAGCGACGAATTTGCGGTGGCGAGTCGGCGTTATCGGCCGCAATCCTGGACGCGCAGGTGCTCCATCTCCGTGATCAGCGTCTCGGCTCCCCCCTCCCCGAGGCGATACATTTTCAGCGACATGCGGTCTCGACCGCGGACCGTCGTCACCATGCGCAGCACCAGCGGCTTGCCCGCGGGATCGGGCCCGCGTGACGTCTCGGTGAAAACGTCGCCCTCAGCGTTGAAGCACCCCTCGGTCAGGTAGAGCGCGGGGCTCCCCGAGTCGGCCCAGACACCCGAGTACTTCCGCTGAAACGGATCGTAGCCGGTGAGACCGTGACCATGGAAGGCGAGCGCCTTGAAGTCTCCAGCTCCGTCGAGATCCACACGAAACTCGCGGCGGAGAAAGTAGCCCCCTAGATCCAGCTCGGCTCGGTACGTCCCCGGCCTGACCATGGGCGGCGCCCCGGGCGCGTAGTAGAACTTGACCTCGCTCCTCCAGTGACCGCCGAGCTTCTCGAGGGTCTCCTGCTCTTTACCTGGCTTCGGGAACTCGTACATGCATGGCCTCCTTCGGCGAGGCTCGCGCTTCGCGAGCCGTCGATGAAGCCACACTAAGGGCGCGACGCGGCACCGTCTTGGATGGATTTGACCCCCAGGAGCGGCACGTGGTTGTCGTAGGCTCCGATGGCCGATCGATAGGCCGTCGGCGAGAGCCCGGACAGCTCCTTGAACTCTCGGCTGAGGTGCGCCTGATCGTAGTATCCCGCTTCGAGCGCCAGCGCGGAGAGGCTCCCGCCAGCGCCGCCACGGAGGAGCTTCAGAGCACGCCGAAACCGCATGACCCGACAGAAATGCTTCGGAGGCAGCCCGACGTCCCGGCGGAAGACCTCGATGAACCGTCGTGCGCTCAGCCCCGACGCACGGACGACGGCGGTGACCGGTGAGGGGTCATGGGTTCCTGCGAGCGCTCGGACGGCCTCCGCGATGACGGGATGAGCTCCGCGAGCGCGACGCAAGCGCGCGGCGAGGAACCTCTCGACCCGCGCACAGCGCTCCTCCGGCGTCCTGGCCTTCATCACCGAGTCCTGGAGCGCGAAGGCCACGCTCCCCCAGATGTCGGAGAGGGCAACGTGCTCGTTGCCCAGAACATCGAGCGGGATGCCAATGATGTCGCGCGCGAATCCCAGCTTGAACCTGACGCCGAGGAGTGAAGCCTGCTGCGCCGTGTGGATCACGTACGGCTGGCTGTGCGCGCCGGACACCACCGGCCCGACGTAGCGTCGCGGACTGTCGAGCGAATCGAGCTCGTACCGCCGTAGCTGAGCGTCGCGGACGTTGATGATGAGATCCACCTCGCCGGTCGGAAGGAACCGCTCCAGCGCGTGCACCGGCTCATTCTCGGCGTACCAGATCGACGCGACGGCGTGCGAAACCGGCGACGAGGGCACGTGGCGGAAGAGCTTCGCCTCACGCTCGAGGAGCATGACCCGAGGTTCGCGCGCGCGGCGCGATCCCGCAAGCCGCCACGGTAGCTCACGCCGGTAGCGTCGCTCACGAGGCGACGCTGCCGCCCCCGCCGAGGTGGACGCTGAAGCTTCCGAGGGCGGCCGGTCGGGCCCGCGCCCTCCGAGGGGCAGCAATCCCCGCCGTCACGCCCCCGAAGTCCCGGGGGAACCCACGGATCGCACCGGTTCGCCACCGCAGGCTCGTCCTCGAGCGACGGGGTACCGGTCTCGCGCGGACGCCGCTGCGTCGAATCGTGTGGACACGTCCTCAACGGATCGCGCATGATGAACGCGCGAGTCGGCCGGGGGGCCGAGCTACTTCGCGCGGCGCGCGCCGGGGCAGGGCGGCTCCTCGCGGGCGGAGGGGTGAGGCGCATGGTGAAGGGGATCGGTAGGTTCATCGTCGGTGTCTGCGCGGCGGCGGCGCTCGCGGCCCTGGGCTGCGAGGGCGGCGGGGATCAGGCGACGGCGCCGGGCGGCAACAAGCCGAAGCTCGCGTATATAACCAACGGCGTCGCGCCGTTCTGGACCATCGCCGAGAAGGGCGTCATCGACGGGGCGAAGGAGTACAACGCCGACGTGAGCGTGGTGATGCCGAGCGACGTCAACGACCAGATGCAACGGGTCGAGGACCTGCTCATCCGCGGCCTCGATGGCATCGCGATCAGCCCGATCGACGCGGAGAACCAGGTCCCGCTGCTCAACAAGGCGGCCGCCAAGACCAAGCTCATCACGCAGGACTCGGACGCGCCGAAGAGCGACCGGATCGTGTACATCGGCATCGACAACTACGTCGCTGGCCGGATGGCGGGGCAGCTCGTGAAGGAGGCGATCCCCGGCGGCGGCAAGGTGGCCATCCTGGTCGGGCGCCTGGAGGGGGACAACGCGCGCAAGCGGCGGCAGGGCGTCCTCGACGAGCTGCTCGACCGCGCGGACACGAGCGCGGGCAGCGACCCGCTGAGCGAGGTGCTGAAGGGGGCGAAGTACACCGTCGTCGCGACGCTGACCGACCAGATCGACGCCGCCAAGGCCAAGAGCAACGCCGAAGACATGATGTCGGCGCACCCGGACCTCGTGGGGCTCATCGGCCTGAACGCGTACCACACGCCGGCGTTGCTCGAGGCGGTCAAGCAGGCGGGCAAAATGAGCTCGATCCAGGTCGTCGGCTTCGACGAGCAGGAAGCGACGCTGCGCGCGATCCAGGACGGCGAGGTGGTCGGCACGGTGGTGCAGAACCCGTACATGTACGGCAAGGAGTCGGTGCGCGTGCTCGCGGCGCTCGTGCGCGGGGACGACTCCGTGGTGCCGCCGGGCAAGTTCATCTCCCTGCCGGCCCGGCAGATCCGCAAGGCCAACCTGCCCGAGTTCTGGGCGGACCTGAAGCAGAAGACGCAAAAATCCCAGTGAAACCGCGGGCTTGCGTCGCGTAGCCCGCGCGGCGCGCCGCCCTGGCCTTCGACCCCTGACGCGCATGACGCCCTCCTCGCCCGACCCAGGCGCAGCCCCGCTGCTCGAAGCGCGCGGGCTTACCAAGCGCTTCCCCGGCGTGCTCGCGCTCCGCGACGTCCACCTCTCGCTCGGCCGCGGCGAGGTGCTCGGCATCGTCGGCGAGAACGGCGCCGGCAAGAGCACGCTCATGAAGATCCTCGCCGGCGTCGAGGCGCCCGACGCGGGCGAGATGATCTTCGACGGGCGGCCCGTGGCGCTCGGCTCGGTCCGGGAGGCGCTCTCCCGGGGGATCGCGCTCATCCACCAGGAGCTCAACCTGGCGGAGAACCTCGATATAGCGGCGAACATCTTCCTCGGCCGCGAGCGGCGGCGGGGCGGCTTCATCGACGAGGGCAGGATGGAGCGCGAGGCGCGGGCGATCCTCTCGCGGGTCGGCCTCGCCGAGTCGCCGCGCGCGCTCGTGGGCAGCCTGTCGCTCGGGCAGCGGCACCTCGTGGAGATCGCGAAGGCGCTCTCGGCGAACGCGCGGGTGCTCATCATGGATGAGCCGACGTCGTGCCTGTGCCCGCGCGAGGCCGAGGCCCTCTTCCAGGTCGTGCGGGAGCTCCGCGCGGACGGCATCAGCGTCGTGTACATCTCTCATCGCCTCGGCGAGGTGAAGGCGCTTTGCGACCGCGTGCTCGTGCTGCGCGACGGTGAGAACGCGGGCGAGCTGCAGCGCGAGGAGATGAGCCACGATCGCATCGTGCGGCTGATGGTGGGCCGCGATCTCTCCCAGTTCTATCCGCACGTCCCGCACCCGCCGGGCGAGCCGGTGCTCGAGGTCTCCGGCCTGCGGACGGCGCGGCACCCGGAGCACGCGCTCTCGTTCACGGTCCGCGCCGGGGAGATCGTCGGGGTGGCGGGGCTCCTCGGCGCGGGGCGCACGTCGCTGCTGAGGACGCTTTTCGGGGTCACGCCGGCGGCCGCGGGCGCGGTCCGCGTGGCCGGGCGCGAGCTCACCCCGCGCACCCCGCGCGACGCCATCGCCGCCGGGATAGGCCTCGTCCCCGAGGACCGCCAGCAACAGGGCATCATCCTGGAGATGGCCATCCGGGCGAACGTGAGCCTCCCGAGCCTGCGCCGGGCGCAGCGCCACGGGGTCCTCGACCGCGCGGGCGAGCGCCGGATGTCGGCGCAGATCGTCCGCGAGCTCGACGTGAAGACGCCGAGCGACGTGCAGCCGGCGCAGCACCTCTCCGGCGGCAATCAACAGAAGGTGGTCATCGGAAAATGGCTGTCTACGTCGCCGCGCGTGCTCTTGCTGGACGAGCCGACGCGCGGCATCGACGTCGGCGCGAAGCACGAGATATACCAGCTGATGGAGCGGCTGGCCGCGAGCGGCATGGCCACCCTGTTCGTGTCGAGCGACATGGAAGAGGTGATGGGCATGTCCGACCGTGCGCTGGTGATGCACGAGGGGCGCATCGCCGGGGAGCTCGGCCGCGCCGAGCTGAGCGAGGAAGCGATCATGCAGCTCGCGACCGGCTGCAGCGCCGCGGCCTGAGCTGGGGCCGGCGGGGCGCGTTCGAGGCCAGAGGAGCATGCCTGTGACGACGACACGTGATCTCCTGGCGCGCAATGCCGCGCCGCCCGCGTCGCCCGCGCTGCCCGCGTCCAGCACGCGGCGGAAGGTGCTCGGCGTCTTCTGGCTCCTCCTGGCCGTCTCGCTCGGCACCGCGCTCCTGAACGGCAGGTTCCTCCTGGCGGAGAACCTCGAGAACCTGATCCGGCGGACCGCGCTGTTCGGGATCCTCAGCATCGGGGCCGGCTTCGTGATCATCACGGGCGGCATCGACCTGTCGATCGGCTCCGTCGTGGCGCTCGCCGGCTGCATGCTGCCGTGGCTGCTCACGGTCCACGGCTGGCCGCCTTCGCTGGCCGTGCCCGTGCTGCTCGGCATCGCCCTCTGCATCGGGCTCGCGCACGGGCTGCTCATCACGAAGCTCCGGCTCCAGCCGTTCGTTGTCACGCTCTGCGGGCTCCTGCTCTACCGGGGCACCGCGCGCGGGATCGCGGGCGATCAGACGCAGGGGTTCGGCGTCGGGTTCGAGTCGTTCCGTTACCTGTCGGTCGGCAGCCCGTTCTCCGTGCCGGTGCCGTTCCTGTCGTGGATCTCCGAGGGGCGCTTCAGCCCCTATGCGGTGCACCCGTTCACCGGCGTGAAGACGCGCCTCGCGTGGCTCACGTGGATCGACATCCCGATGCCGTTCCTGCTGTTCCTCGCGGTCGCTGTCGCGGCGTCGGTCTTCCTGAACCGCACCATCTATGGCCGCTACCTCATGGCGCTCGGCCGCAACGAGCAGGCGGCGCGTTACAGCGGGGTCGACACCGACCGGATGACGATCCTCGCGTATGTGATCTGCTCGCTGCTCTCCTGCTTCGGAGGCATGCTGTTCGCGCTCGAGGTCAACTCGGCCCAGCCGGTAGATTTCGGCAATTTCTACGAGCTCTACGCGATCGCCGCCGCCGTGCTCGGCGGCTTCAGCCTGCGCGGCGGCGAGGGCGCGGTGCTGGGCGTCGTCCTCGGCACCGCGCTCATGCAGGTCCTGCGCAACGCCATCAACATGCTGGGCGTCCCGACCCAGATCGAGTTCGCCGTCATCGGCGCCGTCATCCTGAGCGGCGTCATCGCGGACGAGCTAGTCAAGCGCTACGCGGCGACGCGGCGCAAGGTGGTTGGCTCATGAGGTCGTGTCACAGGGAGATGATCCTGAAGAACGCCTTGGCAGGAGCGCCGCTCGCCCTCGTCGCGCGCACGACCGCGCGGTAGGTGCCGCTCCCCAGCTCATCCGAGGAGGGGCGCCAGCTCCACGGCGGCTCGTTGAGCTGGCCGGCTCCACCCCAGCCTTTCTCGTTGCCCACGCAGCTCCCGTTCACGTTCTCGTATTGAACCCGGCCGCCGCCGATGCGCTTCCACGTGTCATAAATGGTCTTCTTGTAGATGTCCACGTGCGCATGCGCGCCGACCTCGCAGCTGTCGAGCAGCGCGCCGGCGGTCATCGTGTAGAGCGTCGGGGATACGCTCGTGGCTAAGGTGATCTCGCCGATCCACCTCGGGCAAGCGACGCCCGTCGTCCCGTAAGTCGTCGTGGTGCCGGAGAGCATGTACGATGTCGACATCGTGCTGTTGCTGTCGTCACTCGAGTCGAGGAGGCAATCGTAGACGGACTTCGTGGCTTCGGCGACATCGTTGCGCCAGTCTGAACTGCCGGATGTCGGATCGAGCATGTCAGACCGTTGCTCGAGCTGGAGCCCACGACCTTCCTTGGTGATACGGTTGATGAAATTATCTGTGTCTGAGCCATTGAGGTCGCATTGTCCGTCGTCCCAATAGCCAATGTTCATGCCGCTCGGAGACGCCGGGCTGCCCCTGTATTCGGCTATGATCTCCTTCACTCCCCGGCGGAAGTTCGGTTCGATGCCGCCACCGATCTTCAGCTCGTAGGTGCCGCAGCTCATGCTGCTGGAGCTGAATCCGTGGAACGCCACGGCGTACGGAAGGTGCTTCGTGCCCTCCATGAAGAAGCCGAGCTGGGGGAAGCTCAATCCGCTGATATCCGCCGCCATGATGTGAAAGGCCGTGTCCGCGTTGGAGTTCTGGTTCTTTATGCCGAGCGCCCATACCGTCTCCCAGCTCTGATAAGCGAGGGCGTCGTGGATGTGCTCGACCTGGTCGAAGCTCCCCGTCTCGAACGGGTGAGCCGCCGCGTAGAGGACACCTCGCTTGCCCGAATCCCGATCGCGATCGCCGAACTCCATGATGGTGTTGGCCGTATCCGTGGTGAGATCGGCCAGGGTGGCGGCCGGCTCGGCTATGGCGTGGAGCGGCGCGGTCGTGCTCCATCTGTTGCTCACCGTGATACCCGATTTCGGCGCCGAGGACCCGAAGCGCGCTTCAAACCCTCCACTAACGGCGCCCTGCGTGGCCATGTAGAAATTGGCGTCGCCTGTGCCTGCCTCTCCGCTGACCGTGCACAGCCCGCGCAACGTATTATTGCTGTCGCTGAGCAGGACCTGGGTCTTCTCTCGGAACACGTCGGCACCGACCGACACACCGTCCAATTCGAATTGTCCGTTCTCGACCAGGCAGTGCTCCCTGCGCGGGGTGTTGTCCCCGCTGAGCGCGGCGGTCTTCCTGGCGAATGTGCGGTTCGTCCGCACGAGGGCCTGTGATGCGGCCCCGAGCGGCCCTTCGCCGTCGCTCACCACTTCGTCCATCAGTGTTTCGCCGGCGCCACAACCTACGAGCGCAGTATAGAGCATCATCACTGCGAGCGGTCCATGAACCTTGGGCATCTTCTTCTCCTCGAGAAACGCTGCTCCTCCACGGCATCGACGGATGCGCGTAGGCGCAGCGCCGCGGTGAGCATGGCGCCGAGAAAGCGCGCACCGAACGCGACGCGCCCTCGACCGACCAGGCTCACCGAGCGGGAGACGGTTAGTAACACGACACACATTATTCTACAATCGTCAGATATTTGCTTTTCAGATCCGAAGGCCCCGACGGTTGATGAGCGGGCGCAGCGACGACGTGGCTGCCGGATAGCGGGCGCAGCGACGACGCGGCTGCCGGATCATGGCGCTGCGATGTCGAACTTCGTCACGAAGTCGCCGCGACCGAGCTGCGGGCCGCTCCCCAGCTCGACTTCGTCGAACGTCCTTCCCAGCACGGCGACATGCCCTTCGGGACCGACGGCGAGGCGATGAAGCCTTTCGAGGCTACCCACGATGGTCCTGCTCTGCGAGATAGACCCATCCGCCGAGAGCTGCACGACGAATCCTGCTCCGTCGTCCACGTCCGCGGTGAGCGTAGCGCCATCGACATCCATCGTCCCACCGAACAATCCCGCGATGAAGGCGCTTCCGCCGGGATCCGTTCCGAGGCTCTCCGCTCCTGAAAGCTTGCTGCTGCCGAGAAGCCGGCTGAACTGGTGAGCGCCCTCGGCATCGAACCTTGCCACGAACGCGCTGCGCCGACATTCAGGGGTGTCCAGCAAGCCGCCGCCGAGATCGAGGCCGCATTCCGTCCAACCCGCGATGAGAGAGGCGCCGTTCGCGTCGACCGCCACACCTCTGACGGCGGCGTCGCTGTTGGTCGCCTCCCATCGCTTGCTCCACCTGTGGCGCCCCGATGTGTCGAGCCGGAGGAGAAACAGGCCGTAAGCGAGACTGTCGTCGGGTCCGAGCGGACCTCCTCCAAAGTCGACGGAGCCACCTTGACCGCCCGTGATGAGCACATCGCCGGAAGCGTCAACACCAAGCCCGTCGACGTTGACGCCCGAGAACTGCTTGCTCCACAGATGCTGGCCCGCGGCGTTCAGCTTGGCCACGAAGGCGGTCCGTCGACCGTCGCTCGCGCTCGTCACGGAACCTCCGCCGAAATCGACGGTCCCCTTGAAGTACCCTGCGAGCACCACATCATCCGTCGCCGGGTCGATGGCGACGAATACGAAGAGCGGATCCATCCCGGATGCGCCGCCGAGCCGCTTGCTCCAGATGTGGTTGCCGGCGCCATCGAGCTTCGCCACGAAGAGAGATCTGTCTCCGGTGAGCGTCGCGCCGCCGAGGTCCATCGCGCCGTCGAACGATCCTCCGAGGATCATGTTGCACCCGGAATCGAACGCGATGCTGTCGCCGCGCTGATCGCTTCGGTTGCCTAAGACCTTGCTGAAGACGTGGTTGCCCGCGGCATCGAACTTCGCCACGACGACATCCATGGCCCCTCCGGGCTTCAGCTCACCGCCGCCAAGATCGACGCGCGTCTGGGCTATCCCCGTCATGCCGAGGCTGCCCGAACGGTCGAATGCGATGGAGTTAAGATACAAGGGCAAGATGCCTTTGTCGAAGGTCTGAGCGTCGACGGACGGGCCGCACTGGTCCACGGGGAGCTCCGCGCCGCCGTCGCCGCCGTGCCCCCCTCCACCGGTGGCGGGCGCGGCGGCGCCCCCACTGCCCGCGGCAGGTGGCGCGACGCCTGCTCCGGTTCCGCTCGGATCCACGACTGTCTCGGAGCATGCGCCCAATCCCAGCACGGCCGCTCCGACCCCTATCCACATCTTTCGTTGCATTCCCGGGACTCCTTTGTCGACCTATTGTGCCTGCTGCGACCTGGAAAGAACGGCAAGGCGATTCGGACATGTCAAGGCGGAACTGCGGTCCACACAGAGCAGGAGCAAGCAGAGCGCGGTTGGCCTGCGCCGGGACCATCAGCGCCGTGCAGAGACTCCATCCACATCGCTGGCTTCGATGTATCCTCGACCGGCCCTGCTGACCGAACCGGGGGTAGTAACACGGCTTACATGTCAGGGCAATTGTCTTTTCAAAGCGAGCATGGACTCGATGAGGGTCCTGGACGGTCGCCCACCGGCGACGCGGCCACCGGATCATGGCGCTGCGATGTCGAACTTCGTCACGAAGTCGCCGCGACCGAGCTGAGGTCCGCTCTCCAGCTCGACGGTGTCCCATGTTCTTCCCAGCACGGCGACATGCCCCTCGGGATCAACGGCGAGCCGATCGAGGTGCTCGAGGTGGCCGATGACGGCCCTGCTCCGCGAGACAGATCCATCCGCAGAAAGCTGCACGACGAAGCCGGCTCCGCCCTCCGCATCCGTGGTGAGCTCTCCGCCCTCGATGTCCATCGTCCCGCCGAACAGCCCCGCAATCAAAGCGTTTCCGCTGGGATTGATCCCGAGGCTCTGCGCGACGGAACCCTCGCTGCTGTCGAGGAGCCGACTGAACTGGTGGGCGCCCTGGGCATCGAATTTGGCAACGTACGCGCTGGTCCGACATTCGACGGTCTCCAGCAGGCCGCCGCCGAGATCGATACCGCACTCGGTCGAGCCTGCGATGAGCGCGGCGCCGCTCGCGTCGATCGCCATACCCTTGATGTCGGTGCCGGTGTTGGTAGCTTCCCATCGCTTGCTCCAGCGGTGGTTTCCCGCCGCGTCGAGCCGCACGAGGAACAGCCCGTGAGCGAGCCGGTCGTCCGGTCCGAGCGGACCTTCCCCAAAGTCGACGGAGCCCCCATGCTCACCCGCGATGATCACATCTCCAGAAGCGTCAACACCAAGCCCGCCGACGCTGAGGGTGCCGACGAACTGCTTGCTCCAGAGGTGCTGCCCCGCGGCGTTCAGCCTGGCCACGAAGGCGGGCCGCCGGCCGTCGCTCGTGTTCGTCAACGACGCTCCACCGAAGTCGATGGTCCCCTTGAAATCCCCTGCGAGCACCACATCATCCGTCGTCGGGTCGACGGCGATGTAGAGGAAGAGCGGATCCAGCTCGGATGCGCCGCCGAGCCGCTTGCTCCAGACATGGTTGCCGGCGCCGTCGAGCTTCGCCACGAAGAGGGATCTGCTCCCCGTGAGCGTCGCGCCGCCGAGGTCCATCGCGCCGGCGAACGTCCCTCCGAGGATCAGGTTGCACCTGGAATCGAACGCGATGCTGTCGCCGCGCTGGTCGCTCTGGTTGCCGAAGACCTTGCTGAAGACGTGGTTCCCAGCGGCATCGAACTTCGCCACGACGACATCCATGCCCCCTCGAGGGGTCAGCTCGCCGCCGCCGAGGTCGATGCGCTGTTGCGCTATCCCCGTCATGCCGAGGTTACCAGAGCGGTCGAACGCGACGGAGTAGAGGTCCAAGGTCAAGATTCCCTTGTCGAAAGGCTGAGCCTCGACCGGCGGGCTGCACTGGCCCGCCGGGAACTGCGCGCCGCCGTCGCCATCGCCTCCCTGCCCGCCGCCGCCCGTAGCAGGCGCCGCCGCGCCGCCGCCGCCGCCGCCGCCGCCGTCGCTGGCGGGCGGTTCGGCGCCCGCTCCGCCTCCGCTCGGGTCCACGATCGTCTCGGAGCACGCGCCCAATCCCAGCACGACCGCCCCGAACCCTATCCACATCTTTCGTTGCATCCCGCGCTCCTTCGTCGCTCTTCTTCTCCCTCACGCGACCGCCCCGGCGTGTCCCTGGGAAGGCTCCAGCAAGAGCCTCGGCGGCGCACGTCGCGCGGCCAGGGCAGGGGACGCGCCCCGTCTCGACACGGTGCGTAAGGCGTACCGGGGCTCTCGTCGCCAGGAGCTCAGCATAGCGGCACGCGAGAGCGACCCGATCGCGTGCTAAGCTGATAATGCGCCGGCGTTGCACGCGCAGCAGGAGCGAGCCGATCGCAGGGGGCACGGCTGCGCTCTCCTGCGCCATGTAGAAACATCAACCAGGTCGCTGGCTTACGGTAGCCGTGGAGCGGCCTCCATGCGGCGGCCGGCGGCTACCCGGTCGAAAGGGGATGGCGTGATGCGGAAGTGGATTTCTTGTGGAACCATAATTTTTCATCTGGCGCTGGGGCTCGCGGGCTGCGCGCTCGACGCGGAGGAGGGCACGCTCGGGGAGTCCGCCGTCCCGTTCGGCCCGAATAGCTCGTCCCCGGTGAAGGACATTCGGCCCCTGGCCGCGGGCACGGGAGTACCCTCGGTGTGGGGGCCGGCGGATAAATCATTCCTCGGCACCTCGACGACAGCCGCATCGAGGGTCTACTTCACCGGCTACCGCGGCATCGTTTCCGAGGTGTTCTACCCGGTGCTCGACACCGTCAACACCGTCGACTTGCAGTTCATGGTCGGGGATACGGCCAAGACGTTCGTCGACGAGGAGAAGTCGGACCAGTCGCAGACCTACACGGTCACCCAGCCGTACAAGCGCTCCATGCGGTGGCAGGCGACGACCACCAACAGCGGTCACAACTGGCGCATCACCAAGACCATCTTCACCGATCCGGGGCGCAACACGCTGATCCAGCGCGTCAAGTTCGACGCGCTGGGCGGCAAGAACGTCACCCAGTTCAACCTCTACCTGCTCCACAACCCGGCGATGGACAACTCCGGGGCCGGCGACACGTCGAAGACGGTGACGGGGACGGGGGGGCGCACGATGCTCGTCGCCTCCGAGAACAGCCGCGCGTCGGCGCTGGCCATCTCGCGGCCCTGGAAGACGCTGACCACGGGCGGCCCGCCGATGGTGTCGAGCGGCTTCGTCGGCGAGACGGACGGCTGGACCGACCTCCTCGGCGGCACCAGCGACAAGACGATGAGCTGGCGCAACGACCTGGCGGGCGGCGGCAACGTGGCGCAGATGGGCTGGATCGATCTCGGCACGAGCGCCGTCACCAGCCTCTCGTTCGACGTGGTGCTCGGCTTCGGCGCCACCGAGACCGAGGCCACGACCACGGCCAACGCGACGCTCAACGACCCCGCGGGCCTGAGCTCCCTCAGCGCCACCTACGACAGCGGGTGGAACAGCTACACGAGCACCCTCAACAGCCAGGGCGGCACCGCCGACGACCAGTACTACCTCGCGGCGATGGCGCTCAAGTCGATCGAGGACAAGTCGAACGGCGCCATGATCGCCGGCATGGGCACGCCGTGGGGCGAGACAAGCGGCGACAGCAACAACGGCGGTTACCACCTTGTCTGGCCGCGCGATCTGTTCAAGTTCGCCAGCGCGCTGGTGACGGCCGGGGACCCGGCGACCCCGCCCCGGGTGGTCAACTACCTGTTCAACACCCTGCAGCAGACGAGCGACTGCGGCGTCGGCGAGTACAACGCCCCCGGCTGCCCGCAGGGCTACAGCCGTGTCGGCCGCTTCCCGCAGAACGCCTGGGTCAGCGGCTGGCAGTACTGGCAGGGCACGCAGATGGATGAGCAGGCGATGCCGATCATCCTCGCCTGGCGGCTCGGCCCGGCGGTGTACAACCCGCTCTGGCCGAAGATCAAGAAGACCGCCGATTACATCGTCAACGTCGGCCCGTGGACCCAGCAGGAGCGCTGGGAGGAGAACTCCGGGTACTCGCCGTCGACCATCGCCGCGGAGATCGCCGGCCTCGTCTGCGCGGCCACCATCGCCCGCGCGAACGCCGACACGACCAGCGCCGCCCGCTACATGGCCGCCGCGGACTACTGGCAGCAGAGCATCGACCGCTGGACGTTCACGAAGACCGGTTTCCATGGCAACGGCAAGTATTACATCCGCATCAACCCGTCGGCGCGGGGCAATGCCGGCGCCGGGCTGCAGGTGTATAACCCCGTGGCCGGGCCGGACGCGGCGATCAACATCACGCACGGCAACGGCGGCGGCACGCACGACCAGCGGTACATCATCGACGGCGGGTTCCTCGAGCTCGTGCGGATGGGCGTCAAGCGGGCGGACGATCCTTCCATCGTGGATACGATCGAGGAGTACGACCTCCTCCTGAGGCAGGACATCGCGGGCAAGGGCAAAGCCTGGTTCCGCTACAACTACGACGGTTACGGCGAGCGGAACAACGGCGCGAACTATGACGGGTTGAACGGCCGTGGCCGGCTGTGGCCGATCTTCACCGCCGAGCGCGGCATGTTCGAGATCGCCACCGTCGGCACCGGCGCCGCCGGCAGCCCCTACCTCGCGACGGTGAAGGCGTTCTCCACGCCGCAGGGCTTCATCCCCGAGCAGGTGTGGAACAAAACGGCGACCATCACGGGCTGGTATGTCGAGCTGCCGACGTATCCGAAGCTCGAAACGGCGGGCACCCCGACCCGGTCGATGAGCCCGCTGAACTGGGCCATGGGCGAGTACATCAGCCTCCTGGCGTCGATCCGGGCCGGCAAGATCGTCGATATCCCGTCGGTGGTCTGCGGCCGTTACAACACCTGCGTGGTCCCGCCCGCGAGCAACGAGGCCGTCGTGTCGGTGAACGTCAGCGCCACGACCGTGGTCGGCCAGCAGGTGTACGTCACCGGCAACACCGCGGCGCTGGGCAACTGGAACACCGATCTGGGCATCCCGGTCTTCACGAAGGACACCGAGTACCCGGTGTGGAAGAGCCGCGTCAACCTGCCGGCCAGCAGCGCCTTGCAGTACAAGTACTACCGCAAGAACGCCGACGGCAGCGTGACCTGGGAGAGCCGGCCGGGCGGCGGTAATCGCTCGCTGAGCACCCCGGCGGCCGGCGGGACGCTCACGCTCAACGACACGGTGACGTGGTAAGACCGCGCGCGGGTAGGGAGGGCAGGGGAGGGCAGGAGTAAAGAGCGCAGGAGTTGAACGGCGCGCCGGGGGCCCGCAGGCCGCCTGGCGCGCCGCTCGACTCAACGCTTCATGAGCCCGAGGATCACCTGCTCGGTCTGCTCGACGAGCGCCGCCACCAGATCGGCCGCAGGCAGCGGCCTGGCGAGGGCGGCGCTCTGGCCAGCCCAGAGGGACAGGTAGTCCTCGCGGTCCGCGGCCGCCGCCGCCCGGCGGATGGGCTGCGTGAGCCAGTTCTGGACCGGATACGCCGGCATGTCGGGCTCGTGCGGCGTCATGGCCTCGACGAAAGCGTTGACGATTCCCCGCGCGGTGCGGCCGGAGAACACCCGCGTGAGCACGGTCGTCCGCGCGGCCGGCGAGGCCAGCGCGCGGCGGTGGCCGGCGCTCGCCCCCGACTCCTCGCAGGCGAGGAAGGCCGTCCCGATCTGCACCCCGTCGGCGCCGAGCGCGAGCGCCGCCGCCACGCCGCGGCCGTCCGCGATGCCGCCGGCGGCGACCACCGGGGTCCGCACCGCGTCCACGACCTGCGGCACGAGCGACAGGGTGCCCACCAGCGACTCCCGCACCGGCCGCAGGAACGCGCCCCGGTGCCCCCCCGCGTCGCTGCCCGAGGCAACGATGACGTCGACGCCGGCCTGGTCGAGCGCGATCGCCTCATCGACCGTCGTCGCGGTGCCAAGGAGCGCGATCCCACGCGCCTTCGCCCCCTCGATGACCCAGCCGGGCGGGACCCCCATGACGAAGCTGAGGACCTGGGGCCGCGCCTCCAGCGCGGCCTCGACCTGCTCCTCGAAGCGCGGGGTGAACGCGCTGGGCACCTCGGGGTCGGGCAAGCCGAGCTGCCGCAGGATGGGCCGCAGGCGCGCCACATGCCGCTCGAGCTCCGCCGGCTCGATGGTGGACGGCTCGCCGGCCTGAGGGACCCACAGGTTCACCGCGAAGGGGTGGGGCGTGAGCCGCCGCAGCTCGGCGACGAGCTCGCCGATCTGCGCCGGCGTCAGGAAGTGAGCCCCGAAGGAGCCGAGCCCACCGGCGTTCGAGACGGCGGCCGCTAGCCCGGTGGTGGATAGGCCGCCCCCGAAGGGGCCCTGGACGATGGGGAGACGCAGGCCGAGCTGTCGTGTGAGGCGCGTGTCGGTCCACATGAGGGAGCTCTATAGCGGCGTTCCGGAGCGAAGGGTAGAACCGCCAGGGACGAAAGGGGCCCCAAGGAAGAATTCGGGCCTGGTCGCCCGGCCTCGCGGCTTCGGCTTCCCTCGGCAGCGCGTAGGCGATCCCAGCAGCGCGTGTGTCTCACGTATCCTCGGTGCGCTGTCGGATCGTTGACGCGCCCTGCGAAGAGGAGCGCCCCCGTCGGCAGGTCGCTGATGAAGAAGAAGAACGGGCGGTCCAGGACGATCGCCGCGGGCGGGAAGAAGGTGCCCGCGCCCGAGGTGGCGATGATGGCCGCTGTCTCCGCCGCTGCGTCGGTCCCGGCCTCGTCCACGTCGATGACCGCCTGGTGGATGACGTCCTTGATATGGGCCCCGTCGTGCGGGATGAGGCCCGAGAAGTCGGCGTCGGGGCTTAAGGCGATCGCCATGCCGAGCCCCACGGGCGCCTGCATGCGAGAGGCGGACGTGCCGAACGTCGTGACTCAAACATTTATGGCAATACAGGCGCCAGCGCTCAGGTTGGCTGGGCCTGGGGTGTGAGCCGCATCATCGATGTGTTGGTTGACGAGCGGGATGCGGGGCGGAATGATATGATGTACGCGCCGCGCGGATTGCTCGTCCTGGACAACTCGCGTATCGGTGAGTTGGGATCGATCGCTCAACATGCGGCTACCGCGGCTGGTGGAGAAGTGTACAAGGCGCTCGGCGTGGAGCTTATCTACGCATCGAGAGGGCCGCCTCCACGCCACCACCTGCGGGGCTTGTGCGACGGACGTGCGAAGCTTGAACCAGGCGCCCGGCGTCGCCGGATAGGCGTCCTTGGGGCCCTGGGCAGCGGACACGGCGCCGGTACCTGGCGCATGTTGGCACAGCCTCGTCCCTGAGCGCGCGAGGCCGACGTCGGCGAGCGCCGCTGTTTGCAGCGAGTCTTTTCTCCCTCGTGTGCCAATGTGATCCTGGCACGACCCGTGCCTGCGGCATCCCCTCATGAATGAGCGCTTTATCAAAGGACTCGCTCTTGCGCTACTCGCACTCTGCAGCTGCGGCGGCCAGGGCGGAGGCGGCCAGGGCGGTGGCGACGACCAGGGCAGCGATCAGGGCGGCGGCGGCGGCGGCGAAGGCGGCGGCGGCGGCGAAGGCGGCGGCGGCGGCGAAGGCGGCGGCGGCGGCGAAGGCGGCGGCGGCGGCGAAGGCGGCGGCGGCGAAGGTGGCGGCGGCGGCGAAGGCGGCGGCGGCGGCGAAGGCGGCGGTGGCGGTGAGGCGGCGCAGTGCAGCGAGCTCGAGAATCAGGCATCGCCGGGGGATGTGGTCTTTCGCGTCACGAACCAGCGGGCCGTGCCGGTGTACTACGACGACAACGGCGAGTGCACCAGGGCCTTCACCCTCAGCGAGGGCGAAGCGCCACTGAAATCGCCCTACCTGACAGGGTGGTCGACCTGTAGCTGGCACATGGAGAACGACGGCACAGGCCCGGCGGATTGCATCACGGCGGAGCTCAGCACCCTCGAGCCCAATGGCACGCTCGAGCTCACGTGGGATAGGCGGGTCTTCGAGCGACGCGATCTGCCCGTCGAGTGCCGAGGAGGACCGGATTCGCCCGCGTCGTGCAACCAGCTCGTCGCGATCGAGGGAGGCACGCTGACAGTGCACCTTCGGTTCTGGAACGGACAGGATTGCTCCGATGACGAATGCACCCGGACCGGTGAGGAGACCAAGGAGCAGACATTCTCCTTCCCCGTCGCGGGGCCGGTCGACATCACCATCGACTGATCCGTCGCCTCGAACCAGGGAGCGCTATATCGTCCCGGCGACAGAACGTTCTTTCATGCGGTCCGCGCACTCTCCTGAAACCCGAGGTGTGCGCCCGTGTGTATCTCTGCAGAGTCTGCGGGCGGCGAGCCTGTACTAGGGAGGACAGAGGGTCGCGGGGTCGATCGGGCACTCCAGGGTGCGGAGCCACTCCGTGGCCAGCGCGTCGACCGCATCGGCCCCGGCGCTGTCGGTGGCTGCCTTGATGGCGTGGAGGAGCTCCTGCATGCGCGCGGCCTGCCCCACGTTGGCCGTGTAGAAGGCGCCGAGGGTCCGGTCGAGCACGTCGACGCCGACCGTCTCCGCGACCTCACGGAAGAAGAAAGCCCCCTTCATGTAGGGCACGGGCGACCAGAGCGGGTCGTTCAGGATGTCGATCTCATTGCAGGTGTCCGGCAGCGCAATGGTGTTCCGGCCGGCCTCCGGATCGCAGATGGACTTGAGAGAGCACTCGTAAGATGCCCACGCGTCCACCCCGAGCTCCGCGAGCGCGCGGGCCGCGAGGTACGTGGCGGTGCCTTCGGAGAGGATGAAGTCCTCCCAGCAGGCGATGCGCACGCCGTTGCCGAACCAGCCGTGAGCGGCCTCGTGCGCGTTGACCTCCTCGCTGTAGAGAGAGCCGCTCGAGAGGTGCCAGAACGGGTGGTGCTCCATGCCGCCATAGTCTCCGCCGCCCCAGTTGGCCGAGACCGTCCCGACGCTGTCGCCGAAGGGGTAGGGGCCGTACGTGGTCTCGAAGAAATCGAACACCCCGACGAGGTGCTCGGTGCCCGCCGCCGCGTCGGACTCCTGGCCGGGAAGGTGCCATACGCTCACGCGGGTGCCGCCGGAGGTGGTGCCGAGCTCCAGCCGCGTGAACTCGGCGACCGCGACGGCGGGCATGTAGGAAGGCGCCTCGGTGGGGATGCTCTCGGGGTAGACCGCGATCATGCCGTCCGGCACCCCGGTCACGCGCATCGTGAACCGCGCGCCATCCGCGGGATCGGACTTGCACGGGAAGAGGTTGCCGCAGAAATAGGGCCAGAGGAACGAGACCCCGGATCCAGGCATCCACCCGTCGAAGTCCGCGTGGGGCTTGAAGGCATAATCGATGATGATCGTGGCGTCGCTCCCGGTCGACGGCACACCGACGTCGAGCCTGCCGGAGCTCACCTCGTGATCGAGGGCGCCCGACGGAGCCGCGACCGACGCGATGTCGAGGTCGCCTATCTCGAACGACGCGGCCGTGCTGTCCGACGCGGCGAGCACGATGGTCGCCCTGCCCGTGAGGCTGGCGAGGTCGAGCTCGAGCGCGGTCGAGAGGATATCGCGCGTCCAGTCCTCGCCTGCCGGGGGCGTCGTGTGCCCGCCGCCCGAGCCGCCGGTGCCGCCGCCTGCGCCTGCGGCGCCCTCACCGCCCGAGCCGCCGCCTGCGCCTGCGGCGCCCTCACCGCCCGAGCCGCCGCCTGCGCCTGCGGCGCCCTCACCGCCCGAGCCGCCGCCTGCGCCTGCGGCGCCCTCACCGCCCGAGCCGCCGGTGCCGCCGCCCGCGGAACTCGAGCTGCTGGTCACGCCTGAGCCCCCGTCTCCGCCTGGGCCGCCCGCGGAGCTCGCGCTGCTGGTCGCGTCGACGCCGCCGCTGCCGCCGCTGCCCGCGCCGTCGTCGTCGCCGCAGGCCGCCGTCGCGAGGGTCGCCGAGGTCAAGATCGATAACCAGAGGGTAGTGCATCGCATATGTTCGCTCCTGCAACGGGGAGGCGCAGGGTAGGCGATGGAGCACCGCGCTCGAAGAAAGCTGCGCCGCTCTTCCAGGGCCCACGGCCGCTCGACCCGCGGTCACGCGGTCGCTCACGGCTCGCGCGCGCACCGGACCCCGATGCCAAGCGCGCGGTTCGTCGGGGGACGGTAGTCGCGGGTGGAGAGGTGCAGCGCCTCCGCGGCGCTGCGCCAACCGCCGCCTCGCATCACCCGGTCCGTCCCATCCGCCGTGACGGCGCAGTCCACGCACTCGGGCGGGTAATCTCCATACCAATCCAGCGTCCACTCCCAGACGCCCCCCGACAGATCCGCTTGTTTGAACAGCCCGTCTCCCTGCGGTGACTTCGATCCGACCGGCAGGATGTCCTCGAGCACGCATCCCTCCACATCGCTGCCATTGCAGGCATACAACGCATGGTCGTGATCGAGGGTCTCATCGTCCGCCGAGGCCGACCACGGATACGGACGCTGCTCGGCGCCGCCGGCCGCAGCGTACCCCAGCTCCGCCTCCGTCGGCAGTCGGCCGCCGTCCCACGCGCAGAACGCAAACGCCATGTACCAGCTCACGCAGTTCATCGCCAGGCGCTCGTTCGCGCCGGGCTCATCCGTCCACACCCACGCCGTGCCCTCCGCATCGCAGAACAGCCCTTTCAGGAGCTCCGCCTTGTCCGGCGGCAGCCGTTCGTCCCACGCCGCATCCCACCCGCTGTCCGCGATCCGCGGGTGCGCGCCGGCGGCCGCTGCCGGCCGGCTCCCGGGATACGCGTCCACGAACGCACGGAACCGCCCCAGCGTGACCTCGAACCGGTCCAGCCGGAAGTCGCTCACCGTGGCCGGGAAAGCTGGGTCGTTACCCCGGTTGAACGTACCACCGGTCACCAGCTCGCTCGCGCAGCAGCTCTCGTCTCCCGCCGGCCCGCAGGTCGCAGGCAGGCCAGCGCAGCGACTGCCGGTTTCCACGCCACCGTCGCCACCGCCGCCGGCACTGCCGCCGACGCCCTGTTCCTCTATCGGATGATAGGGCTTGTCCAGCCCGACGACCGTCGTGCACCCGACACCCGGCAGGCACAGCGTAGCCCAGAGCCATCGCGCAGATCGCTTTCCCATGCTCCTGCCTCTGTTACCGACGCGAGGGAGAGGAATCAACAGTCGGTCGCACGGCATGGGCTGGCGCCATGCCTGTGCCCAGCGGTCCTCGCTCTCGCGGCTCATTCTGGAATGAACAGTCCAGAATGAGGCGCAGGAGCGAGGGGCACGTGAGGCCGGCAGGGCGGCCGGGCCGCGCGATGAGGAGGGGCTTTCGGGCTCGGCAAATTGGCACTACCTCCCGTGCAACCAGGGACGAATCCGGGTGACGAGGGACTAGCCCGCGGAGCCCTCCCGCTCAGGCGGAGACCCCGACGGCAGCGGGAGCGTGAAGCACACCCGCGTCCCCCGGCCGAGCTCGCTCTCCGCGCGGATCGTGCCGCCATGGCACTCGACGAGGTTCTTGCAGATCGACAGGCCGAGCCCCGTGCTCTTCCGGGGACGCCCCGCGGGCGGCCGCCGCGCGCACGGGGAGCGCGCGCGGGAAGAAGGAACAAGGCGCAGCGCCGCCGGCGCCGGCTGCCCGCCGCGCTTGGCGCACATCGTCTTTCGGGGTACCGTCTCTCCGGCGTCGCAGGAAGCGTCGTTGCCAGGCGCGGGAGCTGAAGAACGATGTCGATCTCCTTGGTGCGGAACAGCTACGGCAAGTCGAGGGTGCGGCTGGTCAAGGTCCGCCGCGCGGGGGAGCGGCACGAGCTCACCGACATCGACGTCGACATCGAGCTCGAGGGCGACTTCGACGACGCCTACACGCAGGGTGACAACAGCAAGGTGCTGCCCACGGACACGATGAAGAACACCGTGTACGCGCTCGCCAAGGGCCACCCGGTCGAGCCGATCGAGGACTTCGGCGTCCTCCTCGCCGAGCACTTCCTCGGCAAGCCCCACGCCCGGCGGGCGAGGATCGCGATCGCGGAGAAGGTCTGGTCGCGCATCGACGCGGGCGGCGCGCCGCACCGGCACGCCTTCCTCCGCGCCGCGGGCGAGCGCCGGACCGCGGAGATCACGGCGGCTCCCGGCGACGTCGCGATCGTGTCCGGCATCGAGGATCTGCTCGTCCTCAAGACCACCGGCTCGGCCTTCTCCGGCTTCCCGCGCGACCAGTACACAACGCTGAAGGAGACCGACGACCGCATCCTCTCGACCCTCATGGTGGCGCGCTGGCGCGCTCCGGCGGGGCGCCGCGACGAGGCCCCCACGATGACCTGGGAGAGCGCCCGCCGCGCCCTGCTCGAGACGTTCGCCGGGCAGCACAGCCTCTCGGTGCAGCACACCATCCACGCGCTCGGCGAGGCGGTGCTCGCGGCGTGCCCTGCCGTCGACGAGGTGAGCCTCTCGCTGCCCAACAAGCATTGCCTGCTCGTCGATCTCTCGCGCTTCGGGCTCAGCAATGACAACGAGATCTTCGTCCCGGTGGACGAGCCCTACGGGCTCATCCACGCCACGATGAAGCGCGGTGGCTGACCGGCGCGCGGGAGGGCTATCCTCTCGCGCCCGATGGCCCGCGAAGCACCGCCCCGAGATCAGGCCGACGACGACGACGACGGCGCGCTGCTCCGTCGCATCCAGAGCCACCCGCTCCGCCGCTTCCTCGGCCCGCCGCAGACGTATCTCCTCACGCGCTTCGTCCTGCTCCGCCTCCTCGGCTTCGTCTACTTCATCGCTTTCTTCTCGCTCGCCCGGCAGCTCGGCCCCCTCCTCGGCCCGCGAGGCCTCTTGCCCGCCGATCGCTTCCTCGAGCGCCTCCTCGCCGTGACCGGCTCCGAGGGCGCGGCGTTTCGCCGGCTCCCCACGCTGTTCCTGTGGCTCGGCGCCTCCGAGGGCGTCCTCCAGGCCGCCGCGTGGCTCGGCGTGGCGCTGTCGCTCGCTGTGTGCGCCGGCGTCACCAACGCTGTCGTGCAGCTCGCGCTGTGGGCGCTCTACCTCTCGTTCGTGCACATCGGTCAGGTCTTCTACGGTTACGGCTGGGAGCACCAGCTCGCCGAGACAGGCTTTCTGGCCGTCTTCCTCTGTCCGGTGCGCGGCTTCCGGCCGTTCCGGTCGCCGCCGCCGCCCGTGGTCGTGATCTGGCTCTTTCGCTGGCTCATCTTCCGGATCATGCTCGGCGCTGGCCTCATCAAGCTCCGCGGCGACCCGTGCTGGCGCGACCTGACCTGCCTTGTCTATCACTACGAGACGCAGCCGGTCCCGAACCCGCTGAGCTATTACCTCCACCAGCTCCCGGCGCCGGTGCACGCGGTCGGCGTGCTCTTCAATCACCTCGTGGAGCTCGTCGTCCCCTGGTTCGCTTTCGGCCCCCGGCGCGCGCGCCACGTCGCCGGCGTCTTCCTGGTGCTCTTCCAGTGCATCTTGATCGCGAGCGGCAACCTCTCTTTCCTCAACTGGCTCACCATCGTGCCGGCGATCGCCTGCTTCGACGACGGCGCGCTCGGCCGGCTCTTCCCCGCGCGGCTCCGGGAGCGCGCCGCGGCGCTCGCGGCGCAGCTCTCCCCGTCGCGGGCGCACCGCGCCGCCGCCGCCCTGCTCGCGATCCTCGTGCTCTGCCTGAGCGTGAACCCGGTCATGAACCTGCTCTCGCCGCGGCAGTCGATGAACGCCACGTTCGACAGCTTCGGTCTGGTGAACACCTACGGCGCGTTCGGCAGCGTCGGCCGGGAGCGCTACGAGGTGATCCTGCAGGGCACGAGCGACGAGGCGCTGGGCGAGGGGACGCGGTGGCTCGAGTACGACCTGCCGTGCAAGCCCGGCGACGTGCGCCGGCGCCCTTGCGTCATCACGCCGTACCACTACCGCCTCGACTGGCAGATCTGGTTCGCGGCGTTCGGGAGCTACGAGAGCGAGCCGTGGCTCGTTCATTTCATCTACAAGCTCCTCTCGGGCGACGCGGGCGCGCAGCGCCTCCTCGCCGGCAACCCTTTCCCCGGCGCGCCGCCCCGGTACATCCGCGCCGAGCTCTACCGCTACAGCTTCACCCGCATCGGCGACGGCAGCGGCGCGTGGTGGCGCCGCGTCCGCGTCGCGGAGTACCTCCCGCCGCTGTCGGTCGACGACCCGGCGCTGCTCGGCTTCCTCGCCGCGTACGGGTGGCTGCCGGCCTCCGGCGCGCCCGCGCAATCCGGTTCGACAGTCATCGAAGCAGATTGACGGCCGCCGCGCGCCCGCTATATTCGCTTCGATGGCCATCGAATCAGATCCTCCGTCGCCCGAGCTGGGCCTCGAGGCGCGCATCGGCGTGCTCAAGGCGCTCGCCGACGCCTCGCGGCTGCAGGTGGTGAACGCCCTGCTGGAGCGGCCTCACTGCGCCGAGGAGCTGGCCGAGCGGCTGGGGCGCGCGCCTTCCACCGTCTCGTTCCACCTCCGGAAGCTCGACGAGGCCGGGCTGGTGACGAAGCGCAAGGCCCAGTACTACCTTGTCTACGCGCTGCGCGACGACGTGCTCCGCCTCTCGCTGAGGGAGCTCGTCGCGCTGCCGTCGGCCGGCGACGGCCCGGCGCGGCGGCGCGTCGAGCGGGCCCGGAGCCAGGTGATGCGCTCCTTCTTTCGCGGCGGCGTGCTGGTGCAGATGCCGAAGCAATGGCGCAAGCGGCGCATCGTGCTCGAGCACTTCCTCGCCAGGTTCGAGGCGGGCCGGCGCTACCGCGAGCAGGAGGTGAACGCGATCATCCAGGCGCTCTACCCCGACCACTGCACGATCCGGCGGATGCTGGTGGACGAGGGCTACATGGCGCGCGACGGCCAGTTCTACGAGGTGGCGGGGACCAGCGTGTCCGGAGCAACGACCGAGACGCCCGAGGCAGCGACAAGGACGCCCGAGGCGACAAAGAGGAAAGCGGGAGCGAGCACGATGGAAACGCGCAAGGAGCTGAAGCGGCAGTATCTCGAGACCCCGAAGCAGGCGGGCATCTTCCAGGTCAAGAACAAGGTGAACGGCAAGGTGCTGCTCGGCAGCAGCACGAACCTCCACGGGCCGCTCAACAAGCACCGGTTCATGCTGTCCATCGGCGGGCACACGAACCAGGAGCTCCAGAAGGACTGGAAGCAGCACGGCGCCGACGCCTTCACGTTCGAGGTGCTCGAGGTAGTGCGGCAGAAGGACGAGCCGGGCTTCTCCCTCGCTGACGAGCTCACCCTGCTCGAGCAGATCTGGCTGGAGAAGCTGTCGCCCCTCGCCCCGCACGGCTACAACACCACCACGCGGATCCGCGAGTGAGGCGCCGCGGCGCCTGAGGGCGGGTCAGGGGCTTCGAGCCCTCGCTGGTGGGAGCCCGGGCGTCGGCCGGGCGGCGCGCGGTTCTGGTGACATGCTCACTCGGCGGCGGGCGGAGGGATCTCGATGCGCGCCTGGTCGCACGACGTGCAGAAGGCGCCCTCCTTGCCGGGATAGAACTCTTCATAGGTGACGCTGCGCTCGAGGCTCACCAGCTCGCGCTGCGCGTCGTCGTCGACGACCTTGACCGCATAGACCTCTCCATCTTCGAGGTCGGTATTCGGGTCGGGCACGAACGCGATCCTGATCTCCCAGTGCGTGTTGGTCGGGTCCAGGTCCGCGAGCTCGCAGAGGATCCTCCCACCCTCGATTGCAGCGCCCGCGCTGATCGGGGTGTGCGGCGGTCGGAGCGCATCCGAGCTGAGCGCCACCGTTCCGCAGCGCTGTTTCCAGCACGCCTCTATCGTCAGGTGCGCCGGCGCGTCCGCGGCGATCCCGATCGGCCCCGAGATACTGACGCTATCCTCGCAGCCGATGTCGTTCCCGTCGCACAGCGGACATCCCGCGGTGAGCGCACCGAGCCCGAGGAGGCCTGTCAGGGCGGCCGCCGCGCGCAGCCTCGCCCGGCGCGGCGCGCCGCCGTCTGCGCGGGGGCTCCGGTGCCGCGCAACAGACGGAACAGACGGATCGATGTTCTGGATGACCGCGGCCAAGATGCCACTCACCTTCATGTTCACCCCGTCGTTCTGGCCAAGTTATGTGCGCCGGCGGGACCTGCGGTGTGGGGTAGGCCCGTGCCGGAACACGGTAAGTCGACATCCAGACTCTCACCAATGTGCGGAGCCTGCAAGTCGGATCCATGCGCGCGCGGCAGGGCGCGGCGTTCCAGCAAGTTTCTGGCGGGCGCCTCGCGCGGCGCGGGCCTCGGGTCGAGACGCCGGCGCGACGATCAGCGAGCGGCGGAGCGAGCCAGCCGGTCCAGGGCAGGCGATCGGGCCGCTGCGAGCAGGCCGTGCAGGCCCGCGGCGAGCAAGCGGTCCGGGATCGCGCGCCGCAGCCCGAGCAGCACCCGCGCGTCGCGGCCGACGACCGTGCGGAACGACGGCGAGCGCGCCTGGAGCAGCCCGACGACCGCCCGCGCTACCGCATCGGGCGGCGGCGCCTTCGAGACGTTGCCTGCCACGAGCCGATCCAGCGCACCTGTCAGCGCGGCGTACGGGCTCTCGCTCGAGACCCCCGCGCCTCGCCGCTGGTTCTCGAAGAACATCGGCGTCTTGTGGATGCCCGGCTCCACGACGCATACGTCCAGTCCGAACGGCTTCACCTCCCATCGCAGCGCTTCGCTGAACCCCTCGACCGCGTGCTTCGTGGCTGCATAGACGCTCGTCCCCGGCAGCCCGAAGCGGCCCTGAAGGCTGGTGACGTTGATGATCCGCCCCCGGCCGGCGGCGCGCATCGAGGGCAGCGCCGCGCGCGTGACCCGCATCAGCCCGAGCACGTTGGTCTCGAACTGGTCCCGGACATCCGCCTCCGATTGCTCCTCGAAGGCGCCGCTGACCACGATGGCGGCGTTGTTCACGAGGGCATCGGGCGCCCCGTATTTCTGGACGATCGCCACCCGCTCCGGCGCCTCCGCTGCGGCGACGTCGAGCCCCTCGACGTGGACCCGCGGCGCGGCCTCCGCGAGCCGGCTGCGCTCGGGGCGGCGCATGGTCGCGACGACCTCGTACCCTGCTTGCGCGCACGCGACGGCCGTTGCGAGGCCCATGCCGCTCGACGCGCCGGTGATGAGAACGACCTGACCCATAAGACCATCCATCCCTGTGGTGTGCAGAAGGGCGCGCAGCGCGACCTTCTCGCCGTGGTTGCTTGTTGCGAGGCCACCCTGCGCTCGTGAGATCTGTTTGCGCTCGAGGTCATCTCCGAGCTCCAGGGCGTCAACGTCGGCCCCGAGCTCGCCGCTGCTCAGGCAGGAGCAGAGCGCCGGCCGCTCATGGATGCAAGCAATGCAGCGCTGCATCGGTCGACCGCGCGGTGCCGCGGGCAAAGTAAGCGGTGGCGATCCTGAAAAGTCAATCCGGTGGCCAGGCCTGCGCGCAAAATGTTGATTTGCGAGCAATGTTGCATCGTCCGGCCGGTAGCTCGTTTGCACGGCGCTGCCAATGATATACACGGTTTCCGGCGCTGAATGCGGCGCGACGACAGCCGTGCAGGTCGCCGTATCTCGCCCATGCAAGAGGGTTCACTCATGCAATCTCTCTCCAGACCGGGCTTGCGGAGCCCGCTATTCCAGCCCGATTTCCTCTCCGCGTGGGCCGCCGGTAACTGACGGGCTCCCGAGGGGCGCGTCTCCGGCCGTCGCCGGCTGGCGGTCGGAGGGATGGGCGGTGGCACGCCCGTAGCTCATCGCTGAAGCAACCCTCGACGAGCCCGCGTCGCCGCCCTGGCCGCGTGCTTCCAGCGCGATCGAGCTCCGCGCCCGCTCCTCGCTCGGCGCCGTCGAGGCGTACGGCGGCTGCGCCGTGGCTGCCCGGCGCCGCCAGCGCTACCACCGTCCGCCGAGGTCTTGCATTTTTACCGCCATCGCTTGCTTTTCTGGGCGTTGTCTTGCGGGATTGCAAGAGCCATCCTCGTCTCATGAACAACGCAGCGCCCGCCCGCAGCTCCTCCTCTCGCCTCCACGTCGTGCTTGGCGCCGGCCAGATCGGCCCGCGCGTCGCGGACCGCCTGCTCGCGCAGGGCCACCGCGTCCGCCTTGTGCAGCGCACGCGCCGCGCGCCGGAGCGGCCGGGGCTCACGTCGATGTGCGGCGACATCACCGACCTCGCGTTCGCCGAGGAGGCCACGCGCGGGGCCAGCGTGGTCTACGACTGCATGAACCCGCCATACCACCTCTGGGCCAGGCAGCTTTTGCCCATCGCCCGGGGCGCCGTGCACGGCGCGAGCAAGGCGGGCGCGAAGCTCGTGGCGCTCGACTGCCTGTACATGTACGGCGTCCCCGACGGGGCCATGCGCGAGGACTCGCCGCGCCGCCCGTGCAGCAAGAAGGGCGCGCTGCGCGTCGAGCTCGAGGAGATGCGCCTCGCGGCCCAGCGCCGCGGCGACGTGCGCGTGGCCATCGGCCGCGCCAGCGACTTCTTCGGCGCCGACGTGCCGCTCTCCGCCTGGGGCGACCGCTTCTACGCGCGCGCGCTCGCCGGAAAGGCCGTCGAGTGCATGGGCGATCCCGAGATGCCCCACGCGTACACGTACGTGGAAGACGTGGCGCGAGGCCTCGTGACCCTGGGCGAGCGGGAGGAGGCGATGGGCCAGATCTGGCACCTACCGACGGCGCCCGCCGAGAGCACGCGCGCGCTCGCCCAGCGGCTCGGCCGTGCCCTCGGCTTCGAGGTGAAGGTATCGCGACTCCCGCGCTTCTTGCTGCGCGCGGCGGGCCTCTTCTCGCCCTTCATGCGCGAGGTCGCCGAGATGGCCTACCAGTGGGACGTGCCCTATGCCGTCGACGACACGCGCTTCCGCGAGGCCTTCGGCTGGTCGGCGACTCCGGTGGATCGGCAGGTGGCGGAGGTCGCGGCCTGGGCCCGGGACAGGTACAAGCTCGCCACCTCGCGCGCCGCGCGGGCGCCGTCTGCTGGTTAGCCTGATCGGCCCGCGGCTCACAAGCATGCGCCGAGCACTGCGAGGCTTTCAGATCGCACCGGAGCGGAACATGCCAGCCGGGCCATGGCGCGCGCGAAAGCCTTGACAGGCGCGGTTGAAGGCGGGGGCGAGAACCGGAACCCGGACGGGACCTTCTATGCGGTCTCCTGTTACCGCTCGACGGACCTGCGGCGCTGGGAGTTCAGGAAGCATGTCCTGACCATGGACTCGGACCAGGACCTCGACCCGGCGAACATCGAGCGTCCGAAGGTGGTCTTCAACGAGTCCACGGGCAAGTACGTGATGTGGATGCACTGGGAGAACGGGGTCAACTACGGCGAGGCGCGGGCCGCTGTCGCGAGCTCGAGCACCGTGGACGGCGACTACACGTACCACGGCAGCTTCCGGCCGCTCGCCGACAGCGGGGTGACCGATCACGGCAAGCGCGGGTACATGTCCCGGGACTGCGGGCTCTTCGTCGATGACGACAGCAAGGCGTACTTCATCTCCGCCTCGAACGAGAACTACGATCTCAGCCTCTACGAGCTGACCCCTGCGAATTGACGCGAATTGACCGGGGGATGAGCCGCCGGGTCCACCGCCATGTGAGCGTTCACGTTTGACGCCAGGTATTTTGGCGTTGCCCTGGAGTTGACCAGCGTCAATTCCGATCCACGGGCTCGGCGATCGGCGCGAGCCGTGCGCGGATCTCCCCTCGGTGGTCCCGGTTCAGGTTGACCCCACCGCCGTCCTCCGACGACGACGACGGATCAAGGTCGAAACTGCAGCTGCCAGAGCAACCAGGGAAGTCCCGACGGACTCCCCCGAATCGGCCCTGCCGACCGCGCACGATCCAGAATCAGCGCTATCCGCCGGGCCACCAGTCGTGACGGCGCCACCCGTTCCACCGCTCCCGCCGCTTCCGCCTGCGCCGTCGGTTCCGCCTGCGCCGCCGCTTCCGCCTGCGGTGCCGCTCGACCCCGTGCTCCCAGCGGTCCCGCCGCTCATGCCACCCTGACCCTGTCCGCCACCCCCACCATCTCCACCGGCCCCGCCTGCGCCTCCGCTTCCGCCCGCCCCACCGCTGCACTGCTCTATCTCGGGATCGACCGGCCCGGTCTTGTCGAGACCCAGAAAGGGGATGACGTACTCAGCGGGGAATAACGCGTCGGATGGGCCGTGATCGCCGCCAATCGAGGTGAACGCGTCGAGGACCACGTAGCCGCACTCATTCTCCCAGCGCTGCCGCGTCGCATCATGGTTGCCGAGCCGGACTCCCGTATCGGTCGACGTTGGGCTCGCGTTCACGCCCAGAACATCGGTCCATTGCTTGATGGCCTCCGTATGGTTCGGGTACCTGATGATGGTGTCCGCATCGCCGTGGAAAAGCTGGAGCCGCGGGCGATGTCCCGCATACCCCGGGGCCAGCGTACGGGCGATGTCCCCCCATTCTTGCGCTGTGTGGGTCACCGAGCCGCCCGCGCACGCTCCGCTATATCCGCCGTTGTTGCCTGATTCGTTGGCTGCGCGGCACCCGGCCGGCATGCCCGCGAACGCGGCGCCTGCTTTGAAGACGTCCGGGTAGAGGGCAAGCAGGAGCTCGGTCATCATGCCGCCGGACGAATCTCCCGTCGCATAGACGCGATCCGCGTTGCCTCCGTACGTGTCGAGCGCGTATTTCACCATCTGCCTGATGGCGTGGCTGTCGCCACCGCCTTCGCGCGTGCGCGTCTTGTCCGACACGACGTCCCAGCATCTTCCGCTGCTGGGGACGACCATGATGAAGCCATGGTCGTCCGCCGCGTCGACGATGCCCCCGCCCCGCGCCTGACCAAACACCGCACTGGCGGTCCCGCCGCAGTAGTGCACCAGAGTCAGAATCGGAGGATTCGGCGCCACGTGGTCCGGGACATAGACGTGCATGCTCACGTCACCAGGCAGACCGCTCACCTGCCAGCCGTTGACCATCTGCAACGTCGCCGCTCCCGCGGAGGGTACCGACCCCAGCATGGCTGCCAGCAAGGCGCCCCAGGTAGTCCAGTTTCGGCTCATGATGGAGTTCTCTCCTGTGTGTGAATTTGCTCTCTCGAACCATGCAAGGCTGCGACAACATGGCGCCGGCGATGTTCGGAGTCGGTGCCGAGATCGATCGGATGACGAAGGTCTCCGCGCTCACGACGACCCATCCATGGCGAAGCAAAAGGATACCGATCGGGTCGATTGTGAACGTTCACATGAGCAACGTCAATTCCAATCGACCGGCCCGCGGTGTCCTCCAGCCCGAGGGAGGGGATGAGCCGCTCCAGGGCAAAGCAGGGGCGGGCGCAGCACCTCACGAGAACGTGCGGAGCCGGAGCGAGTTGCCGAGCACCGACACGCTCGACAGCGACATCGCCGCGCTCGCGAGGACGGGCGACAGGAGCCAGCCGGTCAGCGGGTACAGCAGGCCCGCCGCGATCGGGATCCCGATCACGTTGTAGACGAAGGCCCAGAACAGGTTCTGCCGGATCGTGCGCAGCGTGGCGCGCGCGAGCGCGAGCGCCGTCGGCAGGCCCGCGATGCCGCCGCGGAGCAGCACCACGTCGGCGGAGGCGACCGCGATGTCCGTGCCGTGCACCTCGGGACCCTCGTGGACGTCGGGCACCTCGTACCCTGCGTCCACGATCGCGCGGGCGAGCGCGGCCGGCGTGGTCGCC
The DNA here is from genome assembly GCA_051717205.1 of Sorangium sp. So ce1128. GTDB lineage: Bacteria > Myxococcota_A > Polyangia > Polyangiales > Polyangiaceae > Sorangium. The sequence continues at coordinate 7,724,561 of CP181432.1, read as the reverse complement.
TGCGCGTCGTAGGCGACGGTCGCCCGCTGGGTCACCAGGTTGACCGTCGCCTCCTGGACGCCGGGCGCCGCGCGCAGCGCCTTCTCGACGCGGCGCACGCACGCCGCGCAGGTCATGCCCTGCACCGGGAGGTCGGCCCGCGCGCGCTGCGCGGCGGGCGCGGCCATCGCTCCGGTCGGCTCCACGGGCTGGGGGATGGTCGCCATGCTTCTCCTTGCACGCTGCGCGAGCGCGCGGCTCGCCTCCGGTCGCCCTGTCTCCGGTCGCCGGGCGCGCGGCCCCTCCGGCCATGACGATCTATCCCAGGAGGCCCGCGCGAGCAGCGGCGGCGTGCCGATGCGGCTCGCGCGGCGCCGGCGTCTCGCCGGCTGGGCGCGTGAGCGCGGGCGGTGCTACGTCCACGGGCGCAGCATGGAGCAGATCCTTCCGTCTCTCGGGGTGAGCGCTGTCGTGTTCATCTCCACGAACATCGACGACGTCCTCCTGCTCACGGCCTTCTTCTCGGATCCGGACTTCACCCCGCGCCAGGTCGTCGCCGGTCAGTTTCTCGGCATCGCGGCGCTCGTGCTGGCGAGCGTCGCGTGCGCGGTGCTCGCCGTCCGCGTGCCGGAGGGGTGGATCGGCCTGCTCGGCCTGGCGCCCCTCGCGCTCGGCCTGCGCGGCCTGTGGGCGCTCTGGCGTGGCGCGGGCGCCGGGGACGACGAGGACGCCGACGACCGGCCGCGTGGCCGCGCCGCGCGCTTCCGAGCGCTCGCGGTGGCGACCGTGACCGTGGCCAACGGCGGGGACAACCTCGGCGTCTACATCCCGCTGTTCTCCAGCTCCCCCGGGCTCGTCCCGCTCCACGCGACGGTGTTCGCGATCATGACCGGCGCCCTGTGCGCGCTCGGCCACCACCTCGTCAACCACCCGGTCCTGGGCAGCCGGATCCGGCGCCATGGCCGCGTGGCGCTGCCGTTCGTTCTCATCGGCCTGGGGCTCTGGATCCTGTCGGACTCCCTCGCGCTCATCCGTCCGGCGAGCGCGGCAGGCCCGCCTCCGGCGAGCCTCGATGAGGCCGACTCGGTCCGCGCGGCAAGACGCCTCGCTACATCGGTCGTCACGGGCAGCGGCTGAGTCCCTGCCTCTGGACAGGCACCGTCGCCCTCCAGCCGCGTTGATGGTGCCGCGGTCGATCCGGGCTTCAGGAGAGCGGTTTGCCGGCCCAGGACGGCAGGGAGAGCGCAAATTTCTATCGCTGCGATGGGTTGCCGGCGCGGGCGCGCTGCTGGCTCGCGCCAGCACCTGCTGCTGGCTCGCGCCAGCATCCGCCGCCGCCCCCACCCGGCGTCCGCGCGCCGGGCCTGCTGCCGCCGCCGGGCCTCGCACCGCGCACCTCCCCGGAAACGGGGTGATCGCGCCAGCCGGCGCCCGCTCCGTGGCCCTCGTCGATCCATGGACCGAAGCCTGCCTTCTGGCGAGCGCGGACCAGGCGTGATGGCGAGCCCTCCTGCATTCCCAGGTGGCTCGCCGGTGTCCGAGCGTGAATGACATGGTTCAGGCAAGAAGAGAATCGTCCGTGACCGTCGCCCCGGGGGCGGTGCGTGAGGCCGCGCTCACCGGTCGCGCCATGGTGAGAGAGGGGGCGCCGCGCGGAGGTGCCCAGGCCGCGACGCTCCCCGCGCCCGCGAGGCCCGTCGCGCTCACGCGCGCAGGGGAGCGCGAGCGCACAGGAGGCGAACGTGCCCATCGCCCGGTTTGATGAGGCCGGTCGGCTCGACGTGGACGCGGCGCTCGAGCGGGGCGAGGCGGTCGTCCTGCCCACCCCCTCGCCGCTTGCCTACGTGGTCGCCGCGAAGACGGCGAGCGCCGTGAACCAGGCGAAGGGGCGCGCTCGCGACCAACCCGTCGCCCTCTGGGAGCCGCGCTTCGAGCAGGTCGCGCCGCACCTCGCGCTCGACGAGGCGGAGCGCCGCCGCCTGGGCTGGTTGCTCGCGGTCGAGCGGGTCACCGCCCTCGTGCCGCTCGCGCCGCTCGCGCCTGACGACGGCGCGCCGGGTTGGCTCGCGCCCGCCGCGCGTTACGGCATGGCGCTCCTCTTCGGCGTCGCGTGGGAGCCCCTCGCCTGGCTGCTCGACCGTCACGCGCCGCTGTTCGTGAGCAGCGCCAACGGCGCCGGCGCGCTGCCGGCGATCGACCTGCGGCAGGCCGTTGCGGGCTTCGGTCCCAAGGTGTGGGTGCTCGACGGGGACGCCCTGCGCGACCGCGCGCGGCCACACGCTTCCACGACGACGCTCCGCTTCGTCCCCGGCCGCGGCTGGGAGATCCACCGGCGCGGCATCCAGGATACCCTCCGCGCGAACGCCGGGCGCAGCGACTACCTCGCGGACGTCCTGGCCCGCGCCGACGCCGCCCTCTTCCGGAGACCGTTCCCCCGGCGACAGGACGGACGCGCAGGGCGCCAGGCGCGGCGCTCGCCGCCGGCGGACCGCGACGGCCCGGTGCTCCTTCACGGTCCCAGGGGCCGTCGCCCGAGGCATCACGCAGCGTAGCTCGGCCGCCCAGCGGCGCGCCGCAGGGAACCCTGGCGGGACTGTTCTGCGGGGGGCGAACCGTCGCGATCCCTCGCTTTCCCGGGGAATATGGGAGAGCGTGACGACTGATCGTACCCCCTCGGGAGGCATGGGCCCAACCCGGGCCCAACGAACAGGCGTTTGCGGGACTGCGCCGGAACCTCGCCGCCGCTGCTGCTCAGGCGCAGTCCCGCAAACGCCTGTTCGTTTCCCCGGTGTCCTCAAGCTGCACTCAGCCTCCGATCCGCTGCGTCCGGTGATACACGGCACCGGGGCACGGCATATCACAAAGATCCTTTGCCTTAATGGGGTTTCAACCGGTCCGGTGGTGTAACAATACGGGCTCTTCGCGGCCTGGCCCAGCCGACCCTCTTCCCATGCCGGCGGACTCGGACGAAAGTTCTACCGTTTCCTATCCGCCCCGCGAGGCCGTCGCACCTACAACCTGTTCCGTGCGCGCCCGACGGTCGACGTCCCGGCCGTCCCGGACCTCCTCGTCAACATCACCGACACCTGTGTCGACTCCGGCCGCGGCCCACGTCGTCTATCAGGTGTGCAACCAGGGCGGCGCCGATGTCGACGCCGGCATCCCACTGACCCTGTTCGCCCTCGCCTCCAATATCGAGGTGGTCGTCGAGACCCGCATGCTCCCGGCGCTCCCGGCGGGCACTTGCCTCGCCGGCGATTCCTTCGTGTTCGACCTTAAGCGCGCCGACGGGCCACCGAGACAAGGAACGCCCTCCTGCGGCTTAATTCGCGAGACGGCATTCGTTCAACAGCCCCTGGTGAGCTTGTGAAACTCCCCGAACGGGCTCGTCTTGATTTCATTCTTGCCTTTCTTGCCGGCTTTCACCTTCCAGCACTCGGAATAATCGACCCCGACCCCATCACTCGCGTGGATCGTGACCTTCACCGTATGCGAGCAGTGGTTGTGGTAGTAGATGGTCGTGCTGAGATCGCCTTCTTCCCACGAGAAGTTGGCCAAGCCATCTCCGGGTTTGTCGCACGCGACGGTGAAGCCGCGTTTTTCTTGCTTGTCGCCCGGATCAGCCGCGGGCGGCGCAGTGGGTGCGGGCGTGGCCTCCGTGGCGGAGACCGAGTGGGCCGCGAGCATGCCCTCGCCCTCGAGACCGTGGATGTCCGACAACGTTTGCGCGTACAGGGCGCCGGAGGCGAGCGCGACGGCGACAGCAGCGCCGACATGAACCATCCAATTCTTCATCAGCATGGCAATTCCTCCCTCCTCTGCTGAAAGAGATAGCGCCGGGGCGGTGACTGTCAATCGCGGCTCCTCGCGCAGGCGTAATTCGCGAACGAGCTGGCGAAGCTGTTCCTTGCGGGGATCGGTTGAGACAACCGCGAGGCAATGGCGGCGATGGGCGGAGCTTTCTTCGGGCGTCAGCTTGGACATAAAGCCTCCGTGGATCCTAAGGGGCCGTTCGGAAATTACTCCCCGAGGTCGACAGTATCCTGTCATCGCAGCGGCGGGCCGCACCAGGTAAGCCGCATGCCACCTCCTGACCGAGGGGGAAATAATTTCCGAACGGCCCCTAAGCCGCCTCGACGGCGATGACCTCAGCACGACGCGACTTGGACCGCAGAGGTCGGTGGGCGGGCTTGCGCACGGCCTCGGTCAAGGTCAGCTCCAACACCGTCACGATCTGCTGCCAGGTACCCGCTCAGTCTCGTCGCGAGCGCCCTGCCCTGCGCGTGGCTGGGGGGCGGCTCGCCCGGCGGTGAGGTCCAGGGATGATGAATTCCGTAGGCTTCCCGCGCGTGATGTGGTCGGCCGAAACGATCGCGCGAAAGTAGGGGCGAAGGCCGAGCTCGTCGAGGATGACGCGAAGGCTCTCGCGCGGGGGTGGTGGGGCACTTTGGGTGCTTACCGGAGGAGCTGAAGTGCAGGCGAGCCACAAAAGGGGCCCGCCGGAACGCAAGCCCCGGAGGTGAGCACCCAAAGTGCCCCACCACCCGCACGGGGCCGAGGAGGCGATGGCTTGCGGGTGGGGGCTCGACCGCACACTCAAGGACTGGATCAGTCCACGCAGAGCCCGTCACAGGGGTCGTCCCACCACCAGCCGCACCCGTCAGGCGTGATGGAACAGTCGCCAGCCTTGTTGCTGCAATAGTGCCCCCAGTTACACCAGTCATCGCCGGCGTTGCATGTGCAGCTCCCCACGCCGGCGGCGCACGCCTGAGTATCGTCAGGCGCATCGTCAGGGCCGAGCTGGGCGGCGAGAAGGCGGAGGCTGTCCCTGTCGAAGAGCGCTGAGGCCTCCGCCTGCAGGCCCTTCATGACGGCAGGCTTATCCGTCGCGCCCTTGTAGAGCTCCGCAGACGTGGATGAGCTCAACCTCTCGATGAAGGACGCCTGCGCGGCGGTCAGGTCCGGGCGCTCGTCCCTGTACCGCTGGAAATGCTCCTTCCATAAGGAGCTCTTCGCGTCGGGGTCGAGGGCGGAGAAGATGCCCCTCCGGTAGGCGACCGGGTAGCGTACGAGCTCGGCGTACTCGGTGGGGAGCCGCCCCGCGTTCTGGGCCACCCAGTTGCGGACAGCGACGCATTCCGCCGAGCTGGGCTCCAGCTGCTTGCCTTCGTCCCCCTCGTCGCACGCTGTCAGGCCGTTGAGGGGAATGGCGGCAGCCACCATGAGCAGCGCCAGGATCCTGGACGAATTCAATTTTCCTTTGAACATGGGAACCTCCGTGCGCATCGGCGCTTGCCACGCGGGCGATGCTGATTTGGCATCTCTCCGCCGTAGCCTTTGTGGATTTAGATGCAGCGTTTGTGCCAACAAACCATTGACGGATGATTCTCACGATTCACCGAAAAAATGGAAAATCGGTCTCCGCACGCGGGCCGCCGAGAAGGCCGAGGGCGCCGAGGGGCCAGTTCTCGCTGCCGTTTCCGCGCTGAGGCTGCTGGGAAGCGGTCTCCGCGGGGGGTGGGGCACTTTGGGTGCTCACCGGAGGGGCTGAAGTGCAGGCGAGCCACAAAAGGATCGGGCAGCATCGCGGGCATCGGGTGGCGAGGTTCTTGGGTTCCAAGGCGCCTTCGGGCGCGGCGCCGAGCGCATCAAGCGGCGGATGGCCAGGCAATGGGCACACGTCGCCCTGGGCAGGCTGGCGTGATGCTCGCGGTGCTCTTGCGATAGGCTACGCGGCGTCCCCGAGCGCCTTGCGGCGCAGGACGGCGCTCTTCCAGTACGGCGGCTTCCGGTAGGCTACGCGGCGTCCCCGAGCGCCTATACGAGCCGCGCGAGCTCGAGGGACGCCGGCTGCACGTCCTTCGCATCGGGGCTGAGCTGCTCGACGAGGAACCGGTTCCAGGTCGGGCGTGTGCAAGACGCCCTCCGCACGCCCACGCCGAGCCGCACCACGAGCAGCAGGATTTCGTCGTGACGCGTCCGTAGCGCTCGCGTCGGACGCATGGCCACCTCAGTACGGAAGGTCATCAGCCGGCCGCCGCGCGGCGCACGCTCGGTGGTTGTCGTCTCGCCCTCGGCTGCGCTCGGCTGCGGTCGCGGTGGTCGCGCTGACCATCGACGTCCCGCTCGCGTCCGCTTGCGGCTCTTCCAAGGCGGCGACGAGATCCTCTTTGGATGCGCTGGACAGGGTGGCATCCGCGGGGAGCGCAAGAGTGCCCCGTCGCGGCGCCGGAGGGGTGCCCGCAGCCGATCCGTGGGACCTCTGAAGTGGTGCTCCAGGGCCAAAACGCTAGCGGATACTCTCCCTCGAACCTTGCTCGTCTCCGGGTACTGCGCCATCGATCATGTCACTCTTGGGGATCGACGTTCCCACACGTGAGACGAGCTATGAACCTTGCTGGCGGTGCTTCGTCGGGTCGTACTTCTCCTGGCTCTTCCACATCGAAAGAGCGATGGCCGCGAGCTTGCGCGCGAGCGTCACTTTGGCCACGTTGGGCTTGGTACCCGCTGCGATCAGCCGCTGGTAATCCTGATGCAACGGCTCGGTAGAGAGCTGCGCGATCACGGTCGTCGCCGCGCCTTTGAAGATGCACTTGAGCGAATGGTTGTGGTTCAGGTTCGGGCCGCGCGTCTGCTGCACCTCGCCCCGCACCCAGCGGCCATCCGGCTTCCGCACCCAGTCCGACGTCGGCCGCATCACCACCCCGAGGCCGCAGTACGACCAGAACTGTCGCTTGGTCCGGAACCGCCCCGGCGACACCACGATCGGCATCATCTGCGCCACCCGGATCGGGCCCAGCCCAGGACACGTCTCCAGCACGCGGCTGATCGGGTGCCGGTGCGCCTCGTGGACCAGCTCCTTCTCCGCCTGCCGCCGGATCGCCTCCACCGCGTCGTACTGCGCGTACAGCGTCTTCGCCGCCCCGCGACTCGCGTCGGGCAGCTTCTTCAGACTCTCCTCGCGGCCCTGCTCCGAGTAGACGCTCTTGCCCCAAACCGCGACGCCGCGCGACCGGAACAAGGCCTTGATCCGATTCTGCACTCTCACCACATCCTGCACGATCATCGCGTGCGTGCGGGCCAGCTCGCGGAGCGTCTTGTACTCGCCCACCTCCTTGAACACGTGCTTCTTGAGCGCGCCCGTGCGCAACTGCTCCGCCAGCCGGAACGCGTCGCCCTCGTCGCTCTTCTGTCCGCGGCTCTCCGGGATCATCGCCACGAGGACCTCCTCCGCATGCGGCGAGAGGATCTCGTAGATCCATGCGCTCTGCGTCCCCTCCTCGAGAGCCACGTGCCTCGTGCCGGGGATCGTCTTGAGCTGCTCCACCAGCGCCTGGCCGTTCGTCTCGACCACGTGCGACCCCAGCCGCTTGCCGCTCTCCCCGATCACCGCAAACGTCGTGCTTGCGGCATGCACATCCAGACCGATATACCTCTGCACTGGCGCCCCCCTTCGCAGCTGCTTTGCTCTGCAATTCAAGGCTTGCCTCGACGATTGGAGGGCGCCAGCCTTTCCGCGAGCTCGCTGTCATGGGCTCGCTCGGCTCCACCTCGCCCTCGCGGGCTGCCTGGCTCACCTGCCCCGAGCTCGAGCCCCCAGCGGAGCGCCCCTCCGCCGTCGCCCACGTTTCCCGTGAGGCACCGCGCGCAGCTCGTGTCCAGGCCGCCGCAGGCGCCCGCGGAGCGGGGCGAAGCGCCTGGGCACGAGCGAGCACGGTGCCACCGCCCGCAGCCGACGGCGGAGATGCGCCGACGTCGCCGGTGGGACCGGTGCGGTCGGGACCTGCGGGGATCGGCAGGGACGAGGTTGCGGACGCCACGTTCCCATGATGCCTATCCGCTCAAGCCGCGCGTCGCACCGGCCACCACGCCGGAGGCCACCGCGACGACCACCGCCGCGGCCTCGACGAACGCGGCACCATCGAGCGCGCCCTCCGCCTCGGCGGCGCCGCCAGCCTCCACCGCAGCGCCCGCCGCATCGGCGTCGGCGAACGAGATCCCCGCGCCGCGAGGAGTCCGGCGAGCTCACACCCGCACCATCGCTCCGACGCGCTTCACCGTGCGCACCACGGGCGCCGTTTCCATCGTTCGAACGCCGCGGAGCGTCGCGATGCGCTCGGTGAGGTAGCGATAGAGGTGTTGCGTGTCGCGGCACGCGATGGCTGCGGTGAGGTTCGTGGCTCCGGTCGTCACCGCGGCGAACGACACCTCTGGATGCTCGGCGAGCGCGCTCGCGGCGGGGATGAGCGCCGAGGGCTCCACCGCCATCCAGAGGCGTGCCTCCGCGCGGAAGCCCAGCGTCTCCGGCGCGAGGTCGAGCTGCATCTCGAGGACGCCGGCGTCACGGAGGAGCTCCATTCGCCGTGCGACCGTGGACTCCGACCAGCCGGTGACGGACGCGAGCTTGCCGTAGGCGGCGCGCCCGTCGCGCGCGAGCTCGTCCAAGAGCGCTTGATCGCCGCGACCGAGGGCCACCTTCGCCTGCTTTTCCTGCGGAGGCGCGCGGCGCAACCGGGCGGACTGGCGAGCAGAGAGCGCTCTCAGCCCCACCCACGTCGAGGGACGCGCGAAGCTGCGGAGCAGGAGGTGCGCGGCGATGGAGACGATGCGGCCCGTCCGCGGGAGCTTCTGGAGGAGCAGCGTGTCGCGGTCTTCGGGGCTCCTCACTTGCGTGCTGCACGAGATCTCGGTGCCGCCGGAGAGGAGGTAGATCCACGACGTGTCGGGCCGATCGGCGAGCGCGCTCGCGACGGCGTTTGCCGCGTCGGGCGTGCACTGAAGGCGGATCGTCCACGGCACGTAGCCGAGCCGCGCGCCGTTGACCGCGCCCACGACGCGGAGCTGTCCAGCGGAGCGGAGGCGCTGGTACCGGCGCGCGACCGTGTTCTCGGAGATGCCCAGGACCGACGCGATCGTTCGAAACGGCGCCCGCCCGTCGATCTGGAGCGCGTGGACGAGGCCGCGGTCGATGTCGTCGAGTACGACGGTATTCATCATCTACGAGCCTGAATTGACGGAAGTCCGCGATCAAGCACGAATCTCTCGGCGCTTCCCGGCGCTCGGCTCTACTCCTGTGACGCATGAAAGAGATCGCTCCGGAGGACATGAAGCGCATCGCCCTGGTGACCGGCGTGGGCCGCGAGGAGGGGCTCGGCTTCGAGATCTGCAAGCGGCTCGCGCGCGGCGGCGCGGTGGTGCTGCTCACGGCAAGGAGAGAGGCGCAGGCGTATGGGCTCGCCGAGAAGCTCGCGCGCGAAGGCGACGTGCACCCGCTCGGGCTCGACGTCTCCAGCGACGAGAGCGTGAGCGCCGCCGCGGGCGAGATCGCGCGGCGCTTCGGCCGGCTCGACGCCCTCGTGAACAATGCCTCGGGGAGCTTCGACCCGGAGACGCCCACGCTCGAGGTCGAGATCGACGCGGCGCGCGCCGCGCTCGACGTCGACGTGCTCGGTCCTTGGCGCACGATGCGCGCGTTCGCGCCCCTCCTGCGCAAGAGCGGTCGCGGACGCATCGTCAACGTCTCGAGCGGCGCCGGATCGTTCGGCGCTCCGGGCGGGCTCACGGCGCTCACGACCCCGTACGCAGGATCGCTGGCGGCCTACGCCGTGTCGAAGGCCGCTCTCGACGCGCTCACGCTCAAGTTCGCCGCAGCGCTGCTCGACTGCGGCGTCCTCGTGAACGCTGTCTCTCCCGGGTTCGTCGCCACGCATCCCGATCTCGTCGCGCTCGGCGCGCGACCTGTCGCCGAGGGCGCGGCAGGCGTGGTCTGGGCGGCGACGCTTCCACCCGACGGACCCACCGGCGGATTCTTCCTCGACGGCTCCCCCACGCCCTGGTGAGAGCGCGCCGCCGCCGCTCGACTCGCGCCTGACTTCACGCGGCGGGCCGGTCGACCTTGTCTTCGGGCAGCCGGCGGGTGGTCCTGCCCCGCTTCCGTGGACACCCCCGGAGGCACCAGGAGGCAGGGATGGGACGGAGAAAGAGGAGGGCGTTCACGCCCGAGTTCAAGGCGGAGGCGGTACGCCTGGCGAAGGCGGGCGACCGGAGCATTGGCCAGGTAGCGAAGGACCTCGACCTGACCGAGACGGCGCTGCGCGACTGGATCAAGCGCACGGACACCGACGCGGGTCACGGCCCGCCGGGAGCGTTGACCACGCCGGAGCGTGAGGAACTGCAGCGGTTGCGCCGCGATGTGAAGCGGCTGGAGATGGAGCGCGACATCCTAAAAAAAGCGGCGGCCTTCTTCGCGAAGGAGAGCGAGTGAGGTTCGAGTTCATCGACGCGGAGAAGGCGCACTATCCGGTGCTGGTGCTATGCGCGGTGCTGCTGGTCTCGCCCAGCGGCTACTACGCCTGGGCCAAGCGCTCGGAGTCCGCGCGGGCCAAGGCCGATGCGCAGCTCAGCGCGCAGATCCGGGCCGTGCACCACAAGAGCCGGGGCAGATACGGCAGCCCGCGCGTCCACGCCGAGCTGCGGGCTCGCGGCATCCGTGTCGGCAGAAAGCGGGTCGCACGGCTGATGCGCGCTCAAAAGCTCGCGGCACGTAGCAAGCGGCGCTTCCGCCGCACCACCCTGAGGAATCCCCTCATTTGCAGCCATTTTCAGCAGAGAAATTGAACAGGGAGGCGGGGAGACGGGGAGTATTTTGAAGATTTCCCTCCCCGCCTCCCCGCCTCCCTGTGAATTTTCCGAAGAATTTGAGGGGATGCCTCAGCGCACCACCGACTCGCGGCACAACGGCCCGATCGCGCCGAACGTGATCAAGCGGCAGTTCGAGGCCCAAGCCCCCAACCATGTCTGGGTGACGGACGTGACGTACATTCCCACCGGCGAGGGCTGGCTGTACCTGGCCGCGATCCTGGACCTGTTCTCGCGCCGCGTGGTCGGCTGGGCCGCGAGCGCGACCAACGATCGCGCCCTGGCGCTCGCCGCGCTGACGCCCGCCTTGAGGGCGCGCCGTCCAGCGCCTGGGCTAGCTAGCCCCCCGGGGGGACGTCTGCGTGGACGTGTATCACGGCCGCTACGGCGGCGCGGGCGCGCTGGGGGGCGAGGCGAGCGTCGCGCTCCGGTGCGTCGGCGAGCTCGGCGGCGGTCGATATCGCTACGAGGGTGTTATCCCGGCGCGCGAGTGCGGCGAGCACGCGTTCGGCGTGCGCGTCACGCCGCATCACGATCTGCTCGGCGGCCGCTTCGCGACGCGGCTCCTCGCCTGGCATTAGGGCGTGGCCGCGAAGCCGCGTCGCGCGCTTGTGATCGCGCGTCCTGGTCGGTACGCTGTGGCGATGCGTCTCCGCGCTTGTCTGCTCGTTGCCGCGCTCGCTGGGTGCGGCGGATCCGTGATCACTGTCCCGGAGGCTGGCAGCTCCGAGGGCTCCGGGGGCAGCGGTGGCTCGGGCAGCAACTCGAGCGGCGCGGGCGCTGCCCAAGACGCTGGGCCCGGCGACGCCGGGCCCAGCTGGACGGTTCCACCCGGCCAGACCTTCTCGGAGACGAGCTGCGAAGAGGGCGGGCTACTGCTCTTCGTCGAGATCTGGCCGGACGCCGGCTCGGCCTGCGTGCCGACACCCGACGTGGAGGACGTCCTCGTCATGGGGATCGAGGGATGGGACGGCCAACCGGGCACCTTCATCGTCGGCGTCGAGACGCCTCAGGGCACCGCGCACGCGGTGTTCGACCTCGGGATCGACGAGGTCTATGGCAAGATCACGGTCGAGCCATTCGTCGGCACCCCCTCGGGCCTCTCGTGGGACCTCTCCGTCGGCTCCGGCAGCACGGACCTCGCCGTGTGCGGGCGCTTCGAGGTCACCTCGTGCGTTCCACCCGGCTGAGGTCGGCCTCGCGGAACGAGAGCAGGCGGGGGAGGGTGGCGCGCGCCGGCGCGAGGAGCCCTTCGAGCGCGCCGACGAGCCTCAGGCGGTACGCCCGCGCGTCTTTGCCGCGCCTCGCGAGCCGCATCAGACCGTGCTGTATGGCCTTGTCCAGGAGCACCTTGCGACCTTCGTCGCGCACGCGGCGCGCACCTACGCGGCCCCGCTGCCGAAGTACGTTGTCGCCGCCTTCACATGCGGTCCTGGATACACGTGCTTGGGCGGCCTCTTCGTATACCTGCGGTGCTGCTTCGATCACGCCGACCGCGGAGATGGCGTAGCGTGCGTGCTCCAACAGCCCGCGCGCGGTGGACGGCGAGCAGGCTCCGACTCTACCGCTCGCTCACCGGGCCGAGCAATCGCAAGAGCTCCAGACGCAGGGACTCCGCGTCGAGCACGCGCATGGCGACCGCTCCGAGGAAGATCACGCTGTTGGGACACAGTGGCTCTGCCACGTTCGGGGAGAGCGCGCGATCACCGATGCGCGTCCCGTTGTGGGAGCCGACGTCGGCGATTGTATAGCTCTTGTTCTCGTGCACACGAATATGGGCGTGAAGCTTGGAAATGGATGAATGTCGGATCACGATATCACAATTGCGTGCACGGCCCAGGGAGATCCGGTCCTTGTACGGGTTGCGCGGCGACTTGTCAATTGGGATCACCCGGAGCTCGTCCTCCACAGAGGACGAGTCCACAGAGGACGAGTCGGCCGCCAGACTCGCGAAACGGCTCCTTGCATCGCACGTCTCGAAATGGACCTTGTCGGGCTCGCGAATCGGCTCACCCAGAAGGAAAAACAGCCCCGGATGTCGGGCCGCGAACTCTGCGGCTGGCCGTCGTTGCACCTCTGCATGCCAGCGTCGGATAGACTCAGCTACTGACAGCCCCCCGATTTCTAACATTCGCCCCCCAGCCGTCCGCAGAGCTCGACTGTAAACAGGAGATCACACGATCCCTCGGCGTGTCAAGATCCAGAAAATGGAGGGGCAGCTCACCAAGAGTCGACGCCAAGGCGGTGCGGATCACAATGTGCGCAGACTGCGGCGCGAAGGCGGCCCCTCCGATGGGTGCGTAAGTTGTTGAACTAGCGTCAGTTTCCTGGGAAACCGGGGTCGCATGAATAGGATCCCCTGTCCACCGGGGCATGTCGCGCAGCTGGGCTTGACGTTGCCAAGATGCTTGGATTTCCTTCTTCCCCGCCGCTCCTCCGCGCGGCACGGGGCCTTGTCGGAAGGCCTCGCAGGTTCCCGCAAGGCCCCCTCGCAGGCGTCCGCGCGGCCCGGGTCCTTCTCGGATGGCCTTGCTGGGAACGTCGCAAGCTCCAGGAGAGCCGTGATCCTCGGACCTCATTGAGCCGAGAGCGCAGTCTTCGTGATGACTGGAATTGATCTAGTCGGCGCGCAAAACGGGTTAGTATCGTTCGCGGATGGGCAAGGGGATGGGGCGCACGGCGGGAGGTATCGACCAGCAAGGGCTCGATGGGGGGCTTTGGGGTCCGGGCGATCGTGCCCCGCGGCCGCCGTCGCGCGGCGAGGAGCCGCCCGATTCGGCTGGGGCGGCTCCGGGGATGGAGGCTTTCGAGGTCGAGCGCGGCGAGGGGCTGGTGCACGCCGGCTCGGGGGCGCCTCGCTGTTGCTCGACGGACGAGGTGGTCGCGGCGTGGCGCGACGAGATCGAGGATGGAACTTCCACGCACACGAGCGTCCCCAGGAACGGCGCGGCCCTGCAGATGGAGGGGAGGGCGAGCGACCGCCCCGCGGCCGACCAGGGTCATCCGCGCTTCGTGCCTGGAGCGACGATCGGCCATTACGAAGTGATCCGGGCGCTGGGGAAGGGTGGGATGGGTGAGGTGTACCTGGCCCGGGATACGCGGCTGGGGCGGCGGGTGGCGCTGAAGTTCCTGCGGAAGGTCGACCCGCAGCGGAGCGCCCGGTTCCTGCTCGAGGCGCGGGCGACGGCGCAGCTCGCCCACGAGAACGTCGTGGCGCTCCACGACATCGCCGAGCACGAGGGGCTGCCGTACATGGTGCTGGAGTACGTGCAGGGAAAGCCCCTGTCGGACTGGCTCAAGGAGCGCGCGGACAGCCATGGCCGGCGCGTTGGTCTGCCGCCGGTGCGCGCGGCGGAGCTGATGCTGCCCGTCGTGCGGGCGCTTCAGTGCGCGCACGGGGCGGGGATCGTGCACCGCGACCTCAAGCCGGGCAACATCATGGTGGCCGACAGCGGCACGGTGAAGGTCCTCGACTTCGGCATCGCCAAGCTCCTCGGCGATACGGCGGCGGGGTCCCCGGCCGTCGGCGCGCGGTCCTGCGAGGCAGAGATCGAGCGGCGAGGGGCGCCGGCGCGAGGCAGCGCTGCGGTGGCGCTGACGCAGACGGATGGCCAGCTCGGGACGCAAGCCTACATGGCGCCGGAGCAATGGGGGGCAGGGCCCGTCGACGCACGCGCGGATCTGTGGGCCGTCGGCATGATGCTGTACGAGCTGGTCGTGGGCGAGCACCCGCTTTCGCCGCTGTCGTCTGCAGTGCTTGCCAGCGTGGTGCGGTGCGACGTGCCCATGCCGAACGTGCGGGAGCGGTCGCCCGACATCGGCCCGCTGGGGGCGGTGATCAACCGGTGTTTGCTCAAACACAAGGACGAGCGGCTGAGCTCGGCACGGGAGCTGTACGAGGAGCTCGAGTCGATCGTGCGCCCCCACCTGGGGGCACCGCGCGGCGAGGTGGAGGAGACGAATCCTTACACCGGGCTCCTCGCGTTCCAGGAGCGGGATGCGGCGCGCTTTTTCGGTCGCGAGCGACTGATCGAGCAGGTGGTCGGGCGGCTCCGCGATCAGCCGCTCCTGGCCATCGTGGGCTCGTCGGGCGCGGGAAAATCCTCGCTGGTGCGGGCGGGGGTGATACCGACGCTCAAGCGCAGCGGCGATGTGTGGGAGGCGTTCATCATTCGCCCGGGCCCGCACCCGCTCGCGGCGCTGGCCGAGCTCTTGTTCCATCATTCGTGGCAGCGGTCGAGCACCAGCGACGACCCCGCATCCACCGCCGGCCCGGGTGAGCCGCTCCTTTCCCATAGCGACCGCGACGCGCTCTGCGCGCGCATCCGGAGCGAGCCGGGATGGTTGGGCGTCCAGATGCGCGCCCGCGCCCGGCGCCGGCTGGAGCGCATCCTGCTGTTCGTCGACCAGTTCGAAGAGGTCGTCACGCTGGCCGCGGAGGACGAGCGCGCGGCGTTCCTTGCGTGCCTCTCGGGCGCGGCGGACGACGCGAGCTCGCCGCTGCGGGTGCTGATCTCGGTGCGCCAGGACTTCCTCGATCGCGTGTCCGGTGCGCACGCGCCGCTGTCGGAGCTGATGAGCCAGGGGACGGTCGTCGTCGGACCGCTGGACCGGAGCGGTCTGCGCAGCGCGCTGGTGAGGCCGGCGGAGGCGCTTTCGTATCGCTTCGAGTCGGAGGTGCTGATGCGCGAGATGCTCGACGCGCTCGAGCAGACCGCGAGCGCGTTGCCGCTCCTGCAATTCACCGCGTCCAGGCTGTGGGAAGCGCGCGATCGGGAGCGGTGGCTGCTGACGGAGGCGAGCTATCGCGCCTTCGGCGGGGTGAGCGGAGCGCTGGCGAGCCACGCCGACAGCGTGCTCGGCGGCATGAGCAACGCGGAGCGGACGTGGGCGCGCGTGCTGCTGCTGCGCTTGGTCACGCCGGAGCGGACGCGGGCGATCGTCACGCGGCGCGAGCTGTCGGAGCTCGGCGGCACGAGAGCGGCGGAGCTCGATCGGGTGCTGGCTCGGCTGATCGAGGCGCGGCTCGTCACGGTCGAAGGCGCCGGGGGGGATCAGTGCACGGTGGAGCTGGTGCACGAGTCGCTGATCTCGGCCTGGCCGGCGCTCTCGCGCTGGCTGGAGGAGCAGCAGGACGATGCGCAGTTCCTCGGGCGGCTGCGCAGCTCGGCGAAGCAGTGGGCGGCGAGCGGGGGCGCCGAGGGGCTGCTCTGGCGAGGCGAGGCGGCGGCGGAGGCGCGGCGCTGGCAGGAGCGGCGGGGCCAGGCGGCGGGGGTGGAGCTCCATGCGCGGGAGGCGCAGTACCTGGCCGCGGTGATCGCGCTCGACGAGCAGGAACGGCGCCGAAGGAGGCAGGTCCTCGCGGCGCTGTTCGCTGGCCTGAGCCTGGTCGTGCTCGTCGTCTCCATGCTGGCGGTCCGGTCGACGCGGGCGGCGGAACGGGCCGAGGCGGAGCGGGCCGAGGCGGAGCGTAGCGCCACGAACGCCCGGAACGCCACGCGCATGGCCGTGGCCCGCGAGCACCAGGGAGATCCCACGACGGTGCTCGCGTTGCTCCGCGAGATCGAGTCGGGCCCAACTCCGCGGGGATGGGTCGAGTTCGCGCGGTCGGCGCGAGATGCCGGAGTCGTCCCGGTGGTGCTCGTTCACGACGATGTGGTCCGGTCTGCGGCATTCAGCCCCGACGGCCAGCGCATCGTCTCCGCGTCGTCTGACAAGACGGTGCGGGTGTGGAACGCCGGCGGCACGGGCGAGCCTCTCGTGCTCCGAGGCCACGACGCGACCGTCTTTGCAGCGGCGTGGAGCCCCGACGGTCAGCGCATCGTCTCCGCGTCGTATGACAAGACGGTGCGGGTGTGGAACGCCGACGGCACGGGCCAGCCCCTCGTGCTCCGAGGCCACGACGACCGCGTCTATGCGGCGGCGTGGAGCCCCGATGGCAAGCGCATCGTCTCCGCGTCGTATGACAAGACGGTGCGGGTGTGGAACGCCGACGGCACGGGCCAGCCCCTCGTGCTCCGAGGCCACGACGATATCGCCCAAGCAGCGGCGTGGAGCCCCGACGGCCAGCGCATCGCCTCCGGTTCGTGGGACAGGACGGTGCGGGTGTGGAACGCCGACGGCACGGGCGAGCCTCTCGTGCTCCGAGGCCACGACGCTGCTGTCAATAGGGTGGAGTGGAGCCCCGATGGCAAGCGCATCGTCTCCGCGTCGTGGGACAAGACGGTGCGGGTGTGGAACGCCGACGGCACGGGCCAGCCCCTCGTGCTCCGAGGCCACGACGCTGTCGTCTTCTCGGCGGCGTGGAGCCCCGACGGCCAGCGCATCGCCTCCGCGTCGTGGGACAAGACGGTGCGGGTGTGGAACGCCGATGGCACGGGCCAGCCCCGCGTGGTCCAGCGTCACGACGACCGTGCCAATTGGGCGGCGTGGAGCCCCGACGGCCGGCGCATCGTCTCCGCGTCGTATGACAAGACGGTGCGGGTGTGGAACGCGGACCGCAGGGGCCCGACCCTCGTGCTCCGAGGCCACGACGATATCGCCCAAGCGGCGTCGTGGAGCGCCGACGGCCAGCGCATCGCTTCCGCGTCGAATGACAAGACGGTGCGGGTGTGGAACGCCGACGGCACGGGCGAGCCCCTCGTGCTCCGGGGCCACGACGATATCGCCTATGCGGCGGCGTGGAGCCCCGATGGCCAGCGCATCGCCACCTCGTCCTGGGACAAGACGGTGCGGGTGTGGAACGCCGATGGCACGGGCGAGCCCCTCGTGCTCCGAGGCCACGACGCTCCCGTCCTTCGAGTGGCGTTCAGCCCCGACGGCCGACGTCTCGTCTCCGCGTCGTGGGACAATACGGTGCGGGTGTGGAACGCCGACGGCACGGGCGAGGCCCTCGTGCTCCGAGGCCACGGTGACCGTGTCAACTGGGCGGCGTGGAGCCCCGATGGCCAGCGCATCGCCTCCGCGTCCTGGGACAAGACAGTGCGGGTGTGGAACGCCGACGGCACGGGCGAGCCTCTCGTGCTCCGAGGCCACGACGCTGCCGTCACCTCGGCGGCGTGGAGCCCTGACGGCTGGCGCATCGTCTCCGCGTCGTATGACAACACGGTGCGGGTGTGGAATGCCGACGGCACGGGCGAGCCCCTCGTGCTCGAGGGCCACGAGGGAATGGCCGTCGTGCGCGGCGACAGGCCCTTCAGCCCCGACGGCACGCGCATCGTCTCTTCATCGGAGGACGGTACCGCGCGGGTCTGGAACGCCGACGGCACGGGAGAGCCGCTCGTCTTTCGCACATCGGATGCGGTGGTCAACTCGGCGTCGTGGAGCCCCGATGGCAAGCGCATCCTCGCGGCCTCGGACGACAGCACGGTCATCGTATGGAGCGATCTCGATCCCATAGAAGGCGCAGGCGATCCGAAGCTCTGGACCGCGACGACCTACTGCATGCCCATCGACGTCCGCCAGCGCCTGCTCCACTTTTCGGAAGCGCAGGCCTCCGCCGACCTCGCGCGCTGCCAGCTCCGTGTCCGCGAGGCCCAGCTCCTGTCCTCTGCGCCCGGGCGCTGATGGGCCATGGCTAGAACGCCGAACATATTGAAAATCATCTGATTCCAACAGGTTATACAGCTGCGAAGCGGCTGCTCGACGACGTCATCCAGATGGCGGTCGACCCACTGTTGCAGCGACGAAACCTGCCGCTCCAGGATCTGAATCGCCGCCGCCTTCTGTTTCGGGTCGCTCCAGTCGAGGTCGAGCCCGGCTTTGATGCTGGGAGCCGATCTGGGCGGAGCTCGGGCGACACCGGCAACCGCGGCTGCGCCCGGAGCATGCCGGTCCGATCGCGAAGTACCTCGTCGACCATCCGCGATGCACTCAGCCCGAGGTGGTCGCGTTCATCGCGCGCGAGCTCGGCATCGACATCGAGCAGCAGACGCTCCGCCCGTTTCTCGACGCCTACGGCCTTTACGTCTTTCGCCCTGATCACGATCGCGCGGAGTAGCATGTCGCGCGCCCCACCTTTCCCCTGCTGTGCGGGCGAGCCCAACGAGCTTTTCAACGAACTTTCAGGGATCGCGCGAGCGAGCTCGTACACGATGGAGCATGACGCTCGTCAGGTCATGATCGAGAATCGTTCCCGATGAAGTACGTTCTCGGCGAGGTCCTTCACTCCGGAGCGGACATGTGTATCGTGCGAGCCACCCACGCCACGACCGGCGGCAAGGTGGTGCTCAAACTGCCGCATGGCGAGCCGCCGAGCC
Source organism: Sorangium sp. So ce1128 (assembly GCA_051717205.1). Lineage (GTDB taxonomy): Bacteria > Myxococcota_A > Polyangia > Polyangiales > Polyangiaceae > Sorangium. The sequence continues at coordinate 7,705,686 of CP181432.1, read as the reverse complement.
CGCGCGCGCGGGAGGAGCTGAAGCATGAGCACGCCGTGCTGCGCGCGCTCGATGTCCCCGGGGTCATCCGGGCGTTGGGCCTCGAAGAGCACGATCGGAAGCCGGCGCTCGTGCTGGAGCACTGGGATGGCACCTCGCTCGCCCGCGTGCTCGACCAGGGCCCACTCGCCGTCGGGGTCGCGCTGCGCCTCGGCGCCGCGCTTTCGCGCTGCCTGGGCGAGGTGCACCGGCGCGGCATCCTCCACCGCGATGTCAAGCCGCACAACGTGCTGGTCGACGCCGAGCGGACGCACACGTGCTTGATCGACTTCGGGCTCGCGACCTTTTGGACTCCCCAGCTCGCCGCGCAGACGTCGCTGGAGGCGGCGGTCTCCGGGACATTGGCCTACATGGCGCCCGAGCAGACGGGGCGAATGAACCGAGCACCGGACGCCCGGGCGGACCTTTATGCGCTGGGCGCCACGCTCTACCAGATGCTCACCGGCGCGCTGCCCTTCGAGGCGACCGACGCGCTGGAGCTGATCCACGCGCACATCGCCCGGGCGCCGGTGCCCCCGCACGAGCGCGCGCCCGAGCGGAGCATCCCCGAGGCCGTGAGCGCGATCGTGCTCAAGCTGATGGCCAAGAGCCCCGAGGATCGCTACCAGACGGCGAGCGGCGCGGCCTGGGATCTGGAGCGGGCGGCGCGGGCGTGGGCCGAGACGGGGACGGTGGCGCCGTTTCCGCTGGCGAAACGCGACTGGGAGGATCGGGTCCGCGCGCCCTCGCGCCTGTTCGGTCGGGAGCGCGAGAGCGCCGCGCTCGCGGCGCTGTTCGATGAGGCGTGTCGGGGCGCGACGGTGCTTTCGCTGGTGGCGGGGCCGTCGGGCGTGGGCAAGTCGGCGCTGGTGCAGGCGCTGCAGGCAGAGGTGCGCGCGCGGCGAGGGATCTTCGCCAGCGGCAAGTTCGACCAGCTGCAGCGCAGCACGCCGTACGCCGCGCTGGCGCAGGCGCTGCGGTCGGTGGTGCGGCGGCGGCTGGCAGACCCGGCCGAGGTGCTCGAGTGCTGGAGGCAGGCGTGGCAAGAAGCCGCTGGGTCGAACGGGCAGATCCTCGTCGAGCTCATGCCCGAGCTTGTGCACATCCTGGGCGAGCCGAAGCCGCTTTTGGAGCTCGGGCCGCTGGAGGCCAAGCTCCGCTTCCAGACGACGGTGCTGCGCTTCGTGCGGACGCTGGCCACGGCCGAGCACCCGCTTTTGCTGTTCATCGACGACCTGCAGTGGGCGGATGCGGCGTCGCTTTCGCTCCTGGGCGAGCTGCTGAAGGAGCCAGCGGGCCAGCACCTCTTGGTGGTGGGCGCCTACCGGGACGAGGCGGTGGGCCCCGAGCACCCGCTGAACGCGCTGCTTTCGGCCTCCGCGGCCCCGGGCGCCATGACCGGACGGATTGCGCTTTCGCCGCTCGGTGCGGAAGCGGTCACGGCGATGGTGGCGGACATGCTCGATCGGCCCGAGGCCGAGGTGGAGGAGCTGTCGTGGCTGATCAAGGACAAGACCGACGGCAGCCCGTTCTTCGTCGGGCAGTTTCTACAGCTCTTGCACGAGCGGAAGCTGCTTTTGCGCGATGCGGAGACGGGGCGGTGGCGCTGGGAGCGGGAGGCGATCGAGCGGGCGGGGATCACCGACAACGTCGTCGCGCTTTTGACCCGCCGGCTAGAGCGGCTGTCGCCCGAGCTGCAGCGGGCGCTGCAGACGGCGGCGTGCGTGGGCGACCGGTTCGACGTGGAGCTTCTGGCGCACCTTGTGGGGCAGGAGGCGGAGACGGCCTCCGCCCTCTTGGCGGAGGCGGCGCGCGAGGGGCTTGTGGTGCACGAGGGCGAGCGGGGGCACGAGGCCTATGCCTTCGTGCACGACCGGGTGCAGCAGGCCGCCTACGAGGCGCTCACGGCGGAGGAGCGGCTGGCGCTGCACCTGTGGATCGGCCGAGCGCTGCGGGCGAGGTACGGCCTCGCGTGCGCTGACGGGGAGCTGTTCGCGACGCTCTACCACCGCAACCGGGTCGCCGAGCGGCTGACGGAGGCCGAGGAAAGGCGCGACCTGGCGGAGCAGAACCTGCGCGCCGGGCAGCGGGCCAAGGCCAGCGCGGCCTACGCGCAGGCCGCGGCGTTCCTCGGGACGGCCGCGTCGCTGCTGGGCGAAGAGGGGTGGACCGAGGCCCCGGAGACGACCTTCGAGGTGCACCTCGGCATGGCCGAGGCGCACTGGCTCGCGGCGCAAGTCGACGAGGCGGAGCGGCTCTTTCAGCGCTGCCTGGAGCGAGCGCGAGACCCGATCGAGCGCGCGCGCGTGGCCAGCATCTTGATCGTGTTTCTTCACGTCGCCGGCCGCTTCGCGCAGGGCATCGAGCTCGGCCTGGAGGCGCTGGCATGGCTCGCGCGCCCGCTACCGAGGACCCCGGAGGAGCATCAGGCGCTGCTCGACGCGCTCATCACCGAGCTCGAGCCCGCCGTGGAGCGCATGACCGTGGAGGACTGGAAGGCGCTGCCGATGAGCACCGACCGCGCCCATGCGCTGCGGTGCAGGATCCTGGACGTGCTGGGGGGCTGCGCCGTCTTCGGGATGCCCTCGCTGAGCTGGTGCTGCCGGCTGATGATCGTGCCGGAGACGCTGCGGCACGGGCTGACGAAGAGCTCGTTCGCTGGGTGCGCGACCACGGCCTTGCTCCTAGCATACGCCCTGGGAAAAGTGCCTTTGGGGCGCCGGCTGAACGAGGCCATGCTAGCGCTCATCGATCAATACGACGTCGCGCGCGCCCTCGCACTCCACGCCGGCGCAAAGGCCTCCCAATACTGGACGCCGCCTTCGGAGACGATGGAGCTGTTCGCGCGCGCGGCGCGCATCGCCGCCGAGGAGCGCGACCTGATCTACGAGGCCATCAGCGACATCGATGTGGTGCAATTCCAGCTGATCACCGGAGCCGACCTCGCTCGCGTCGCGCACGACCTCGATCGCATGGCCTACCGCTCCTGGCTGGCCACGGCGCTTCGGGACACCATCGCCCGCGCGGCCGCCGCGCTTTCGCAGGCTCCGACCGCGCACGCCGTCGAGCAGACGCTCGATGAGATCGCGCGGCCCGCGCAGGACGCGAAACTGCTGATATTCACGGCCGGCACGATCGCGGGTTGGGCCGGGTTCCACCTCGGTGCCGACGCGTGGGCGGTCGAGGCGGCCCTCGCCATCGAGCCGGCCTGGCAGGTATCGTGGGGCGGTCCCCCGCTCCTCGCCTTCACGTTCACGCTCTGCGTGGCCGGAGCGCATGCCCTCCCCACCGCCGTCGAGCGGCGCGCGCTGCTTTGGGACCGGCTGGCCTTTCATGGCGCGCGCCTTTCCCTCTGGGCCCAGAGCTGCCCCGAGAGCTTCGAGGCCATGCGCCTGTTGATGGAGGCCGGCCTCGCCCGCGCCCGGGAAGAACACGAGCAGGCCGGCCGGCTGTACGACCGGGCCATCGAGCAGGCCCGCGACCATGGCCTGCTCAACACCGAGGCGCTCGGCCTGCGCCTGGCCGGCGAGCACCGCCTCGCCCGCGGGCATCGAGCCCTGGCCCGCGCCTATCTCTCGGCCGCGCACGACGCCTACCTGCGCTGGGGCGCGCGCGCGGCCGCCGCGCAGCTCGCCCAGCGCTACCCGGACAGCATCGCGGTCTCGGGCCGCCCGGTCCTTGCGGCCGGCGCGCCGGCCGGCGAGCCGCCGGACAGCGCGTCCCTGCCGACGAGCACGACCATCACCGACCGCACGCTCAACGCGTCCCTGGACATCGCCTCCGCCCTGCGCGCTGCCCAGGCGCTGTCCGGCGACAGAAACCTCGGCTCGCTCATCGGCCGCATGCTCCGCCTGCTGGCCGAGCACTCCGGCGCCGAGCGCGCCGTGCTCGCCCTGGTGCAGGGCGGCGAGCTCGTCGTCGCCGCCCAGCTCACCGTCAACCCTCAGCAACTGGAGCTTGCGCTGCACGAGCCCGTCGCCGGCTCGACCCGCCTGCCGCGGACGCTGGTGCAGTACGTCGCGCGCGGCCAGGAGCCGGTGCTGCTCGGGCAGGCGACGTCCGACAGCCGCTTCGACGAGGACCCCTACCTGCTCGCCCACCGGCCCGGCTCGGTGCTGGCCGTGCCGCTGGTGCACCAGGGCCGCCTGTCCGGCGTGATGTACCTGGAGCACCCGCACGTCGAGAACGCCTTCCCCGAGGCGCGCGTCGAGCTGGTGACGTTGCTCGGGGCGCTGGCGGCCACGGCGGTGGAGAACGCCACGTTCTACACCGAGCTGTCCGCCTACAGCGAGCGGCTCGCGCGCGAGGTGGCGCAGCGCACCGCCGAGCTGGAGGCCGCCAGGGAGGCGGCGGACAGCGCCAACCGCGCCAAGAGCGAGTTCCTCTCGAGCATGAGCCACGAGCTGCGCACGCCGCTCAACAGCGTCCTCGGCTATGCGCAGCTGCTCGGCCGGATGCCCGACCTGCCCGCCAAAGCGGCCGACGCGGTCCGCATTATCCACACCGCTGGCACGCACCTGCTCAGCCTCATCAACGACGTGCTCGATCTGGCCAAGATCGAGGCCGGCAAGGTGGACCTGCACCCGACCGCGGTCGACCTGCCCACGCTGCTCCAGACCGTGGCCAATCTCTGCCGGGTGCGCGCCGCGGAGAAGGGCCTCTCCTTCGCTGACGAACGTATCGGCCCCGAGCGGCTGAGGGTGCGCGCCGACGAGAAGCGGCTGATGCAGGTGCTGCTCAACCTGCTGGGCAACGCCATCAAGTTCACCGAGCAGGGCGGGGTGACGTTGCGCATCGACGTGCTGGATCCGCCGGAAGACCAAGGGCGCACGGTGCGCTTCCAGGTCAAGGACACCGGCCCCGGCATCGCCCCCGAGCACCTGGGGCGCATCTTTGAGGCCTTCGAGCAGGTCGGTGACGAGAAGCGGCACGCCGAGGGCACGGGCCTCGGGCTGGCGATCACGAAGAGGCTCGTCGAGCGGATGGGCGGGAGCATCGAGGTCCACAGCCAGCTCGGCCACGGCACGGTCTTCACGGTGACGCTTTGCCTGCTCGAGGTGGCCGCGGCCAAGGCCAGCGCGGGGCTGTCGTGGGAGGCGATCCTCGGGTACGAGGGCAAGCGCCGCACGATCCTCGTGGTGGACGACAAGGCCGAGAACCGTGCGCTCTTGCGCGAGCTGCTCCAGCCGCTGGGCTTCGAGCTGCTGGAGGCCGACAGCGGCGAGCGGGCGCTCGCGCTGGCCGTCGAGCGAGCGCCGGACGTGATTGTGATGGACCTGGCCATGCCGGGCATGGATGGGTACGAGGCGACACGGCGCTTGCGGCAAAGGCCCGAGCTTGCCCGAGCCGCGATCATCGCCTCGTCCGCCAGCATCTCGGAGGCCGCGCGGCAAACGAGCCTCAGCGCCGGATGCGACGACTTCTTGCCCAAGCCGGTGCAGGCCGGCGCGCTGCTAGAGCTGCTCCGCGCCACGCTCCAGCTCGAGTGGCAGCGCCGAGCGGCGCGGGCGGCGGCCGTGACCCTTCCCACCATGACCGATGCGGACCTCTGCATGCTCACGCCCCCACCGGCCCAGGAGCTGGCGCAGCTCCTCGAGCTGGCCGATAGCGGGCACGTCTCCGGCGTGCTGAAAGAGCTCGATCGGCTCGCACAGGCCGACCCGCGGCTCGGCGCGTGGATCGGGCAGGTGCGCACGGTCGCGCGAAGCTTCCAGACCAAGCAGCTCCGCGCCCTGCTCCGGGCACAGATCGCGAGCGTGTCACGGCAGCTCCCCTGACCGCACCTCTGGAGTCCGCTCACGCGGCCAGGGACAGGCGCAGCGCCATCCGGGACAGGAAGGATAGCCGCCAGAGACTAGCTAGAACGCCGAACATATTGAAAATCGTCTGATTCCAACAGGTTATGCAGCTGCGAAGCGGCTGCTCGACGACGTCATCCAGATGGCGGTCGACCCACTGTTGCAGCGACGAAACCTGCCGTTCCAGGATCTGAATCGCCGCCGCCTTCTGTTTCGGGTCGCTCCAGTCGAGGTCGAGCCCGGCTTTGATGCTGGGAGCCAGAAGCAGCGGGATGCCCGCCTTGTGGCAGATCTCCTCGGGCGGACGCTCCGTGATCTTCGACACGACGCGGACAACGCTGCGTGCAGCATGGCCGAGCAGGTTGATCGTGTCCTCAACCCGCCCGGCCCCCGCTAAAGGGCGACTATCGATCGCCACGCGCAGCGCTTTGGACACGGCACGTCTCTCGCCGTCCGTTATGGCGCCGGACCGAACGAGCGCCACGGTGCGCGCCAGCAGCACTCGGTCCATCTCGTGCGCGACCATCCGCTCTCGGGACGCCTGCAGCGCGCCCTGCGAGAACGGGGGCGTGGCCGCTCCCAGGCAGCCGAGCACCATCTGCCAGCGCAGATCGACGACCGACAGTTCCACCGCCTCGGCATCCGATGCGCCGACGTAGCCTTGGAGCAACGTGGCCATGCACATCAGCGCCGGTGGATGCGGCGGCTCGCCTGCTCCCGTCGTCCGGTACATGCCCTCCAGCTGCTCCTGGAACGTCTCATCGAACAGCTCGTGCCGGTGCAGCCTGAGAAAGCAGAACAGTGCTCTCACGCGGATCAGCCGCTTCATCAGCGACTGCTCCTGCCGCGACAGCTTCACCGGTGGCGACCATCGTTCCATCCATGCACCTCCGGATGCGGACGAGATCATGGCCCGGCGAGACCGTCGATCCTTCCATCGAAGCGACCTAAATTATCGCAAAATCAACCTGATCGGTGCTCTGGCTCACCATGGGCCGCCGCCCAGCCCGTTCGGGCCGCCGCTGCGCCATTCGCCGGCGCGCACGCCGAGGTGCGCCCCCGCCTGCTCGCGATCGACGCGCTCCGTGGGCTGGCGATGCTTCTCAAGGTGGTCGACCACGTACGAGAGGCGTTCTACGCCCACAACGCGGTCACCGATCCGATGCGCGCGCTGAGGCCGGACCGCCGCCGGATCAGAGGTTCACGGCGGCCGTCACATAGACCGAGCGCGCGTCGCCCGGGCTGTGCTGCGCGCCGACCGTGCCGAAATCCTTGTACCAGATCGAGGTGTCGTACGGCTGATCCAGGACGTTGTCCACCCTCATCCCCAGCTGGATCGCCTCGGTGATATCATAGGTCGCGTCCGCGTTGATCACGGCGTAGTCGCCGACCTTGCTCGAGTCGTTCTCCTTCGTCAGGTAATAGTCGCCCTGGGCGTAGCACCAGAGGGACACGAGCAGGGAGTCCAGCGGGTGGTAATCGATCCCCGCCTTCGCGTTGAAGCTCGGCACGTGATCGAGCTCCTTGCCCTTGCGCGCGGCGAAGGTGGGGCCCGGCTCGACCTGCTCGGAGATGACGCGGCTGAACGAGCCCCAGACGGAGAGGGCGTTGAACGGGCGCAGGACGAGCTCGACGTCGAAGCCGCGCCGCAGCGTCTCTCCGACGCTCTCGGACTCGCCCGAGTTGTCGAATTTCAGCCGCACCTCGCGGCTCGCGACCTGCTGCCAGTACGCGGTTCGGCCGGAGAGCCACGGGAACACGCTCGACTTGTAGCCGACCTCCCAGCCGTCGTTGATCGAGGCCGGGAGCTGCTCCGCCTGGGCAGCGTAAGCGCCGATGCCGGTGCCGACCTGGAAGGAGCGCCCATAGTTGCCATACAGGCTCTGTCCGGCGCTCGGCGTCACCACGGCGCTCACCTTCGGCTGCCACACGGTGCCATAGTCGTTCATCGCGAGCTCCCTGCCATTCAGCCGGTCGGAGAAGTGGCCGGCCAGGCGATCGGCCCGAATGCCGGCCGTGAGCTTGAGCGGCTGCAGCGGCTTGGCGCTCGCCTGCACGTAGGAGCCCACGGTGTGAAAGGTGAAGGCGTGATCGCGCAGCGCGTCGCCCTCCCGCTTGCGATCGACCGTACGGAAGCGCTGGTGGACGTTGTCCTGAGCCTGATAGTCGGCCCCCCACTCGACGACCATGCCGTAGGACCGCGGACCGCGCGCTCGCCAGGTCAGCACCGAGATCGCGCCGTACTGCTGCTCGTCCTCGACCCGCTCCTGCGCGTCGGCCTCGGCGTCGAACTTCACGGACCGATCCCGGAAGAACGATTGCCCGTAGGCCTTCATGCTGAGGGACAGCCCCTCGACGATGTCGTGATCGAGGTGGAGGCTCGCGTGGAGGTTGATCTGCTCGCCGCCGTCGGTCGCCGCGTAGGCCGGCGACGCCGTGGGGCGCGAGCGCGCCTCTTCGGTGGACAGGTAGCCGGGCGCGTCTGCATCGAGGTACATCGCCCGGACGATGAGCCCGACCCTGAGCCGATCGGACGCCTTGTAGAACCATTTGCCGGAGCCGGCGGCCTTGTCCGTCCTGGAGTGGTCGCGGTAGCCGTCGGAGCCGCGATAGCCCGCGAAATACGTCTGGCTCAAGCGGTCGCCGTCGAGGCCGACGAGCACCTGGGGCTCGATCGTCCAGTAGCTGCCGGCGAGGAGCCGGGCGATGCGCTCGTTCCCGCCGTTCCGCGTCACGACGTTGATGTTCCCGGCGACGCTGTTGAGCCCGTAGCGCGGATCGTTCGTGCCCTTGACGACCTCGATGCGCTCGATCTCGAGCGGGAACACGGACTTCATATCGGTGTAGCCGATATGGAGATTGCTCGGGATCCCGTCGATCAGGAGCTTGGTATGGGCGCTGTCCGCCTCCGTGTTGAAGCCGCGCATACCGAGGTCGGCGGTGATGATCCCCTGATTGAACGTCGCCATGTAGACCGCCGGGACACGTTTGAGCAGCTCGAGCGGCTCGCCGACGTTCTGCTGCTGGATCTCGTCGCTGCCGAGAACGTTGACCGAGGTCAAGACCTCGGTGCTGTCAAGGGGGCCGACCCGCTGGCCGACGATGACGATCTCCTCGCTCTGCGTGAGGTAGACGTCGTCCGCTTCGCCGAGCGCGCTCGCGGGCGGCGTCGCGGCGGCCTGGGGCGGCGTGCTGGGCGTGGTGCTTGGCTGCCCGCCGCCCCCTGCGGGCGCGGCGGGGGCGAGCGCGCCGGCCGGAGCCGCGCCGGCCGGCGGCGGCGGCGGCGCCGCGCCGACGCTGACCGGCACCGCGGGGACAACGAGGGTGGCGAGCACGAGGGAGATCGCGGTCGTGGGCCTGGCGGGGCGTGCGCGCGGGGACATGGATAGACAAGAGACGTCAGAGCACGCGCCCATGTCAAACCTTTCATGTGGTGATTGGGCAGGTCTCCAATGTAGCTCGCTGGAGTCCGCCCCCTCGCTCGGCATCCTGTCGCTGAGCTCGCACATCCGCTCGCCGTCCTGGCGAGTGCCCTGTCGACGGAGGGCCGCGCATCGTACGTGAGTACCGAGAACCCGAGGCCCTGCAGGTGCTCGACGCTCGGGTCGGCCGAGGATGCGCCGGACGTCGTACGGCTACTTTCGCCAATGGCGCAAGGATGGGGACATGGCAAAGAATCAACGATGCACTCTTCGAGTCGAATTACCTCAGGCGCGGAAGGAACACCGCCGGGGATCACCGCCCGAAATGGCGCTTCGGCTCCTCCCCTGACTTCTGCAGCATCACGATCTTCCCCGTCGGCGTCCCCACTGTCTTCACGAAGGCGGCCCGCTGTCGCCCGAGGACCCAGCTCGCCTCGGCGAGCTCCTCCTCGGCGCGCTGCCCCTTCACCAGCAGCACGATCCCGTTGGGCCGCACGAAGGGCACCGTCAGGGGGATCAGCATGACCAGGCGCCCCACCGCGCGCGCCGTCACCGCGTCGAACGCGCCGCGGAGATCGCCCTTGCCGAGCTGCTCGGCGCGCTCGGCGCGCACCGACACGTTGGTGAGCCCGAGGCCCGCGGCCACCGCGACGAGGAACGAAGCCTTCTTCTGCGTCGCCTCCACCAGAGTCACGTTCAGATCGGGCCGAGCGATGGCGAGCGGAAGGCCGGGGAGGCCCCCGCCCGAGCCGATGTCGGCGATGCGCGCCCCCGCGCTCAGCTCCTCCAGGAGAGGCACGAGCGTGAGCGAATCGAGGACGTGCTTCTCCCACACCTCGACCGGATCCGTGATCGCGGTGAGGTTCATCAGCTCGTTCATCGCGAGCAGGCGCGCGAGGTAATCGCCGAGCTTGGCGATCACCGCGGCGTCGAGGGTGAGGCCGATCGCCGCGAGGCGCTCCGTGAAGCCCTCCGGAGGCGTGAGCGGAGCGGGGGCCGGCAGCGGGAGAGGAGCGCGTTCGTCAGGGATCATGGGTGGCCGTACACCCTAGCAAGCTCCCCCTTGGCGTTCGCGTCATCGATGGACGGGATGGGCACGTCGCTCCCTCTGAGGCGAAAAGGGCACCAGACCGGGGGGCCACCGGGGGGCCGAAGCGAAAAGGGCAACGGTGCAGCGGTTCGGGGCAACGGTGCAGCGGTTCGGGGCAACGGTGCAGCGGTTCGGGGCAACGGTGCAGCGGTTCGGGGCAACGGTGCAGCGGTTCGGGGCAACGGTGCAGCGGTTCGGGGCAACGGTGCAGCGGTTCGGGGCAACGGTGCAGCGGTTCGGGGCAACGGTGCAGCGGTTCGGGGCAACGGCGCAGCGGTTCGGCGCCGGCGCGTTCACGAAACGCGCGGCGCCGCCTCCGGCGGATCCTTCCGTTCAGGCGCACGAGGCGACCGCGAACCGCAGCCGCTCCACCCCGCCGCTCGGCGCCGTCCTCGTGCGACCGACGCGCGACAACGAATAGGCGTTTGCGGGAGACAGAGCGCGGCGTCGACGGAGGCCCAGGTGCAGGCACGCCACCGGCGTGGATGGCGCAGAAGGCGGATCGATGCCTGACCGCCGCGCAACGGAGGTGGTGTTGTTGCTCCTGCCCAGGCCAGCGATGCTCATGACGTGTCCGGAGGAGCAGCGGAAGAGGCGACGACGCACGACGGCAGCGGGCGGCGAGCCATCGCAGCCTGACCGCAGCGAGGACAGATGGACAGGTCGACCCCCGTGAGCGCGGCGAGCAGCGTGCACCAGTCGACCTTGACGACGTGGCGCGCAGAGGGCTCGTGCTCGTGAGAGCTGCCTTCCCGGTGCTCCTCTCCCCCGACAGCGCGCTGCCCTGCGTCTCGCGCCGCCAGGATCCTCGTGCGTGCCACCTCGAGCGTGGTGGTGGCGTGACACGCCGCCATCAAGCCGAAGTGTCGGAGCCCAAGAACGAGGGCGCCGCTCGCATGGGGTCGAGCAGCGGGCAGAGGTTGGCCAACGGCCACGCGCGAGCGGCACGGTGAGGGACGAGGCCGAGAGGCTCACGCCGCGTCGAACGACGGGTCTGTGGCCCTGGCGATGGGCGGCGGCTCGGTGGGGATGCCGAGATGGGTCAGGATCGCCACGATGGCTTCGCGCTGCGCACGTTGACCGATGTCGGCGACGACCCGCCGGCGCCTACCGCGCGGACACGCGAGCACATCGTCCAAATAGATGCGGCGGATGAGGGAAGCGCAGTCGATGCGTGCGTAGACGGGCGGGACGATGCCGTCGCCGAGGCTGGTGCGCGCGCTCGCCGGAGGGTCCCAGGTAGCCGCGGGAGGTGGCGCCGTGATGTCGTTGGCGCAGGTCGTTGGCGCCGTCGCGCTCGTCTTCGTCTTCGTCTTCGTCTCCGGCACCGGGATGCTCGTCGCCGCGGGTCCGTGAGCCACCACGGCGGCTCGCCACGACGAGCCCGACGCGAGCACGCCGGAAAGGCGCAGCAACGGATACCGGGGTGGAGGCACGAGAGCCGCGATGCGCGCCAGAAAATGCACCGGCGCCAGCACCAGGTGAGTCGCGCCGTTGCGACGGGGCTTGCGAAGACGGTAGGGTGTAGGTCTCACACTGACTGGATTCTATTCAGTTTTTCGACACCCCGAGGCGCCCCCGGTGACAGAAGTGGCGGACGCGTGAGAATTTGTCGCCGCCGGTCGGAATTGTTCTTGGTATGGCGAAGCGATCGGCGGCGGCGGGAGCACCGGAGAGAGCTACGAGTACAAAGGGAAAAGCGCTCGACGTGCTGAAGACCTTCATCCAGGAGCGCGAGGGCAAGCCGCCCGCCGGTGACTTCGGCGCGTTTGAGCGCGACCTGCGCAGCAAGATGGCGGAGATCGAGCGAGATCTCGTCGCCGAGGAGCTGGAGCGGCTGGACGTCGACGCGCCCGTCGTTCTGATCGACGGCGTACCGCATCGCAGGGTGCTGCGCTGCGAGGAGACGTACCTGTCGGCGGCTGGACCGGTTCGGGTCGAGCGCACGCTGTACTCGACGAGGCGGGATGGCCAGCGAGCGGTCAGTGCGCTGGAGCTTCGCGCCGGCATCGTGGAGAAGTACTGGACGCCCCTGGCGGCTGAGCAGGCGCTTTTCATGATCGCCCACATGACGCCTCAGGAGAGCGAGGCGCTGTGCGCGAAGCTTGGCCACATGCAACCGTCGAAGAGCAGTCTTGACCGACTCCCGAAGCAACTCAGCGGTGAGTGGGAAGCGCAATGCGAGTCGTTCGAGAAGGCAGTGCGCGCCGGCGACATCGTGCCCGTTGAGGCCGTCACGGTAGCCGTCTCGCTCGACGGAGTGCTCGTACCGATGCGCGACGGTGCTCGCGAAGAGAAGCGGGCACGAACAGCGGCCGAAGGCAGGCCGGCGAGTGGACCGGCGGGGTATCAGGAAGTCGGGTGTGGAACCGTATCGTTCTACGATGCAGCAGGTGACCGCTTGAGCACCGTCAAGATCGGGCGGATGCCGGAATTCAAGAAGTCCACGCTGAAGAAGATCCTCACCGAGGAGCTTGGAGCAGCACTCGGACAGCGGCCGGAGCTGAAGCTGGTGACGGTCGCGGATGGAGCGAACGACAACTGGGATTTCCTTCATGGCGCGCTGCCGCCGAGCGTAGAAGTAATCGACTTCTACCATGCCGCCGAGCACCTGAACGTCGCCTTGAGCGCCGCGTATGGCGAAGGAACCGTGAAGTGCCGTGCGCAGTTCGACAAGCTGCGCCTCGTGCTGCTCGAAGACCCCGACGGCGTCGAGAAAATTATTCGGGCGCTTGTCCATCTCACAAAGCAGCACCCAGGCAGCGGCCGCATCGGCACCGAGCTGGCTTACTTTCGCAAGCACCGCCGTCGCATGCGGTATGCAACCTGGCGGGCCGCGTGCCTTCCCATCGGCTCAGGTGTAGTCGAGGCGGCTTGCAAGACGCTGGCGGCGCAGCGCATGAAACGGAGCGGAATGCGCTGGAGGCATGAGGGTGGCCAGGCGATCCTGACCTTCCGCGGCCTGATTCAGAGCGAGCGCTTCGACGGCGCCTGGGCGTTGCTCGCAGCCACATATAAAGCTGAGGTGACGCTCTTCGAAAACGTTATCGCGCTGAGCGACTATCGGCGGTAATCCCGATGTCAGTATGAGAGCTACACCCAAGACGGTACGCGAGGCGGCCATCGGGCAGGAGCGAGATGCGCTCCAGGCTGAAGGGCGGGCGCGCGCCGTAGCGGCACAGCCGTTCAAGGCCGGCGCGATCCCCCGCGCGGAGCGTGACGCCCGCATGGATGTTGAAGCCTGCCACCTCGCCGGCCCACGGGCTCTTGCCCCGGGGGCGGAAGCGATCCTCGTCGTCCGCCTCTGCGAGGGGACGCCGTCCTCATCGAGGCGCACAAAGGTGCCGCCGAAGAGCGACAGTTGCATGCACGCTTGGAGCGGGGAGAGCTCGGGAACCTCGTTGGAGCGCTCCTCGCTCGGCCGGTCGTCCACGAGCTTCCGCCGCCGCAGCCGCCGGATCGGAGATGGGAAGGCTTCGGCACGGGTCAGGTCCATTCTCCGCCCTCTCACCACATATTTCCAGGGGAAGCCTGTCTCACCCGACGTTGGCACAGAGGGCCGCGCCCACCGCGCAAAATTGGACACGCTGACCCCCTAGCCCTACTTTCGCGAAGCCGACAGGGGTCGGCTGTGTAGACGCACGGCGCGCACTGAAAATCGTGCACGCCCTATGGATGCGGCGACCTGTCGTCGCTACATGAACGAAGATGCACATCTTCGAGCGTGAGGTGGACGGTCGCCGCTACCGGATCGCGGCGCAGTCGGTGTGGGACGCGGCAGCGGGTCGCTCGGTCGCGAGGCAGGTTGTCCTCGGGCCAGCGGACCCGCCGCCGACGGTCGACCTCGGGCGAACTCGGACGGTCGGAACGAGGGCGGTGGGGGACGTCGGCGCGCTCGTTTGGGTTGCCGAGCAGCTCGACCTCGTGAGGCTGATCAACGAGGCGTGCGGTGACTACGGCTCCAAGAACGGGCCGTCGGTGGGCGAGATGGCTGTCGCCGTCGCGCTTCAGCGCGCATGCGCGCCGGGCCCGAAGTGTGACCTGGGGGACTTCCTCGACGGCGCATTGCCGCGGGTCTCGTGCCTGCCCGGGTCAGCATTCACGGGCCAGGCGTTTCACCGCATCGCGCAGCAGGTCACCGATCAGGAGCTGGAGGCCGCGCAGGTGGCGATCGCTCGGGCGGCGATCGGTCGGTTCGCTCTGTCAGCCGACGTGCTGGCGTTCGACACGACCAACTTCGACACGCACATCGCGACAACGACCCCCGGCGAGCTGGCGCGTCGCGGACATGCCAAAAGCAAACGAAGTGACCTGCGGGTGGTGGGACTCGGCCTGCTCGTGAGTGAGACCGGGCACGTGCCGCTCTTGTACCGCGCCTTCGGCGGCAACAGCTCGGATCAAGCCGTGCTCGAGGAGTGCCTGCAAGGGCTGAGCGAGCTGCACAGCGCGCTCGACGCCGGGGAGCAACGAACCAGCCCCGGTCAGCGGACACTCGTACGCGACGGTGGCTTCTGGAGCCCTCAGCTGGAGCTTCATCTGGAAGTCACCGGCTACTACAGCCTCATCTCGTTGCCCCTGGGACACAGCGCGGCCGAATGGGCGCTGCAGCAAGCTGCGCAGAAAGGCGCGATGCGGCACCTGACCGGACAGTACGAGGACGTACGCGCTGCCCGCGTCCGGACCCAGGTCGGCGACCTTGACCGCACGCTCGTCATTATCGAGAGCGTCACGCTGCTCGAGGGGCAGAAGCGCGGTATCGAAGCGCGGCTGACCAAGGCCAAGGAGGAACTGGGCAGGCTTGAGGCGCTGGTGGAGGCCGGCCGCATTCGACGCGCGTCGCTCGAGCAGCGCGTACGCAAGGCGCTCGCGCGCGAGCACTTGGCCAGCTTCGTCGTGGTCGAGATTGGCGGCGAAGAGCAGGCCCCGACACTGAGCTGGCGGGTCGACGCCGCTCGTCGGCGAGAGCTCGAGGCAACGCGCCTGGGCAAGCGTGTGCTCTGCACCGACCACCACACCTGGAGCACCGAACGCATCGTCCATGCCTTTCGCGGCCAGTGGAACGTCGAAGAGCTCTTCCGTCGCTCGAAGAAGGGAGGCGTTGTGCCCTGGGGTCCCTCACATCAGTGGGCCGACGGCTCGCTGCGGCTTCACACCTTCGCGACGGTGCTGGGGCTGATGCTCGTCAGCCTGGCACGCATCGCCTCTCTGTGCCAACGTCGGGTGAGACAGGCTCCCCCTGGAAATCTGTGGTGAGAGAGCGGAGAATGGACCTGACCCGTGCCGAAGCCTTCCCATCTCCGATCCGTCGATCCTACCCCCGCCCCAGCGGCGCAGGGCGCTGCTCCCCGCCCGAGTGGCGTCGCCGTCGAGACCGTGCCGAAGCCGGGCAAGAGGCGGAAGTTCTCAGCGGCGGAGAAGCTGCGCATCGTTCGCGAGGCGGCCGCGTGCACCCAGCGTGGGGACATCGAGGCGCTGCTGCGCCGCGAGGGCATCTACAGCTCCCTCCTGACCGCGTGGCGCAAGCAGCTCGCCCTCCACGGCAGCGAGGCTCTCGCGGGGCGCAAGCCCGGCCGCAAGTCGAAGCAGGACGCGAAGGACCGGCGCATCGCCGAGCTCGAGAAGCGCTCGGCGCGTCTCGAGGAGAAGCTCGCGCTCGCTGAGAAGCTCATCGACCTCCAAAAAAAAGTCTCTGCCATTCTGGGCGTCAATCTCACGAACGACGGAGAGCGCTGATGGACGTCATCGAAGAGCTCGATGACCCGCACGTCCCCATCGCGCAGGCGTGTGCGGCACTCGGCGTCAGCCGCGCCACGCTTTACCGGCAGACCCAGCCCGCGAAACCGCCCGCGCTGCCCGGGCCCGCTCCGAGCCCACGCCGGCTCAGTGACCCCGAGCGGCAAGCCGTGCTCGAGGTGCTGCACAGCGAGGAGTTCGTCGACCAGCCCCCGCCGGAGGTCTACGCGACGCTGCTGTCGCGCGGCGTCTATCTCGCCTCCATCCGCACCATGTACCGGCTGCTCGCCGCCTCCGGCGAGAGCGGCGAGCGGCGCGCCCAGCGTGGACCAATGACGCATGCCAAGCCGACGCTCACCGCCACGGCTCCCAACCAGATCTGGACGTGGGACATCACGAAGCTGCGCGGGCCGCTGCCTGGGGTCTTCTACTGCCTGTACGTCGTCCTCGACCTGTTCAGTCGCATGACTGTTGGCTGGCTGCTCGCCGAGCGCGAGAGCGCGGAGCTCGCCGAGCACCTCTTCGCAGAGACCGTCGCCCGTCACGGCGTCGAGCCCGGCTCGCTCACAGTGCACGCCGACCGCGGCTCCGCGATGAGGTCGGAGGGGCTGGCTCAGCTCCTCGGCTCGCTCGGCGTCGTTCGTAGCTTCAGCCGGCCTCACGTCAGTGATGACAACGCCTTCTCCGAGTCGCAGTTCAAGACGCTCAAGTACCAGCCAGACTACCCGGACCGCTTTGCCTCGCTGGCTCATGCACGAGCGTGGTGCCAGGAGTTCTTCAGCTGGTATAACGACCTTCATCAGCATTCTGGCCTTGCGCTCTTCACACCTGCTGATGTATTCTACGGCCGAGTCGAAGATATCGCGACTCGGCGCCAGGTCGCCCTCGACACGGCCTATGCCGCGCATCCGGAACGCTTCCCGAACGGGCCGCCCGTCGTGCGCAGGCCGCCCGCTTCGGTAGCCATCAACCCGCTGTCCGTCGATGCCGCCGCATGCGAGGCCGCCGCGCCGCCGCACACCGCCACGACCAGCGCCGCGCCCGAGCCCGTCGCTGTGCCCACCGCCGTGGCGCAGCCGCCGCGACCGCTCGGGTTCCAGAGCCGGAACGCGTCCCTCAACGCGATCCACTCATAGGATTCTCGTCCGGCCTGTCTCAAACCTGTTGGCATCTTCCGCGCCCTTGGCACCGACGCCTCCGCCCGCGCCATGATGGACAGCCTCGGCGACATCCGCGCCACGCTGGTCCGGACCGCAACGGGCGCCCAGGGACGGCGCCCCACGATCCCGCTCGCGCCCGAACTGAATGCAGAACAGCGCCGCGCTGCGCGCATCTTCGAGCTCGACCGCTGGCTTCCAGGTCTTTCTTCATCTAGACGACGACAAAGCGCAGCACCTGGAAAGCAAGCGCCTTCCTAAACGTCAGGAACGCGCGTTGCGAAAGTAGGGCTAGCGCCGCGCGATGTCGGCCTGCGTCGCGCCGCCCTCCACCTCCGCCACCAACTGCTCCCAGCATTGCTGCTCTCGGTGCTGGCCCATGCTCGCCTCCGGCCAGCCAGGGTTCCCGGGATCACGGCGACACTCAAGACGTCGGCAACTGGACGGTTACGTCGCGGCGGCCCCTCGGGCAGCACGGTCAGGATACGAAAGCCGGCCTGCTCGAAGCTGCCAAACCGGAAGGCGAGTCCCTCGCAGCCATCGCGCATCGAGCGCGACATGGCCCGGACGCCGCCTCCGAGCTCGTCCTGCGCCGCCCGTGCCTGCCCGCGGAACGGCTCGGGGACCTCGTCGGGCGAGAGCCGGCCGAGCGTAACACCCGCTCAAGGGCAGCGCGATCTCGATCGGCTCCGTAACGGCCGGCGATAGGTCGTCCACCACGTTCACTGGTAGGTGGCGCCACCCTTGAGCGGGTGGTTACTGCGCGCCAGCGCGAAGCCCTGAGAGTTGTGGCGATCGACGCTCACCGGCGCATAAAACGGCGACACTCGTTCCAGATCGAAAGGCATTGCCTGCCGAGAGTTGCGCGAACTGGGTGGGATGCCGCCAGATGGCGTCAATACGTTGTGCGAAACCGCTGCTTCTCCTGGTCGAGGCACTGCTGCTGGGTGACATTGGTGCCACCGTTGCCGTTAGTGACACCCAGGCAGAGATTGCTGTACTCGTTCTTGATCCAATAGGTGCTACTGTTGCTGTCGGCGCTGATAAACTTGAAGCGCTGGTTACCGGTGCCCGAGCAGGGCCACTGGATGACCTGAGCCCCCACCGCGGTACTCGCGCCGCTGATATCCAGGCACATGTCGCTGCTCTTGCTATGTCTGGGCTTAATATAGTAGCTCCCGTTGCCACTGGACGCCAACACCAGCTGAAAAAGCCGGTGATCATCGTTGGCGTCATTGCCGTCATTGGTCCGGGCCTCTTGGACCACATTAGCCCCATTGCTGGAGCTTGCACCAAGGACGGTCATGGCGAGACCGCTACCCACGATGGCCAGCGGCGTATAGACCTCAGAGAGACTCACCCGGCTAAAGTCCACGGAAACGTTGGAACCCTTGGAATATGGAAACGACATGTGGAACGGGATATACTCTACCAACGGAGATAACCAAGGAACAAATGTAGTCTTCTCCCTTATCCACACGTAATTGACCCGGTGAGTGGCCTCGAGATAAAGGTTCACCGTATTGACAAATGCACTATCTGCGCGGTAGACAACCTCGACCGGTAGTCGCAATGTCGAAGTCGCCAGCGAGGGGAGGGCCTTCAGCGTAGAGGGCGAATCCATGAGACCGCTGTAGTCATGGTTCGGAAGCCCGGACGCTGCACTCATGTAAAACTTCCATGTTCCTGTGGTGCCATTCACCTGGCTATCGACGGAAAAATCCGGGAACGACATGGACTCGGAATTGGAGCTTTCGCACTCAAAGCTCAGGCCGAGGGTCGGCCCCCCAGAGCCTACCGATATGCCGCCGCCGAATGAGCATCCGTTCGTTACTTCATACGATGTTGTATTGTTCTGCGACGCTGGAGCAAAATCGACTACGCTCAAGCCACTGGAGGACGTCGCTATTTTGATCTGAGCCGACTCGGTGAACCATCCGCGATCAGTTGAGCTGTTGAAGAGAAGCCCTCCGGCGGACGCGCCGGCGCCAGTGGTCGAGACGATCATGAATTTGCCGCTCGGGCTCGAAGCCGCGACGAGTTCGACGTGGAAGCCAACGTCCAGGCTCTCGTCCGGATTGTTATTTCCCCAGAATGTACCATTTGCTACATTGAAGTAGTAGTCCTTGTACGTTCCAGCAGGGTAATTGCCAAGTGTCAGGCTCTGCACGGTGCTTCGGTTGAGGTGCGTAGCGATCTGCGCCGCCGTCTCCACCGGCGTCGGCGGGGGCCCCTGTGTCGGAGCGGGCTCCGGCTCGGCCATGTGTGCATCCGCCTCGGGTACGCTCTTTTCAAGGACAGGCTCGGTGGCGCCCGTATCGCCGAACATCGTGATGGTGAAGGTGTCCCCACGATTCGAGGGTCGAATCACAGCCACCTCGGAGCGAACGCCGAAGCCGATGATGGCCGCCATGAGGTCGGGGTCGCGGATGTTCTCGAGGACCATCGGGACGCCTCTACGGCTCGCGGCGTCGAGGAGCTGACGGTAGCCGTCAACGTCCTGGCGTTGGATCTGAGCCATGTCGGCGATGATGGCGCGCGCGCCGTCGAGGAGTGCCGCCGGCTCAAGCTCTTGCGCCTGACCCTCGTCAAGAAGCTCGTGCCCTTGGACGACGGCAAAGTCACGGGTGAGCAGGGCGAGTACAGGCGCCTGAGATGACGAGATCGAGGTCAGGGCGATGACCGTACGTTCGGGCGACGCCTGAGCGGCGGGTTCGGTGCTAGCCGGCTGCTCGCCTGTTTCGACGACAGCGCACGCAGAGATCATCAACATCCCGACGGACAGCACGGTGATAGGCACAAGGTGGATAGCGTAGAGGGTACGCATGAATTGACTCCTAAATGGAACGCAGATCGCGATGGTTGCAGCATTCCTCTTCAGCACGATCGGTTTCCGCGTGGAGACGTCCAGCGCCGCTTTACCGAAGGGAGCCGTGACGATATCAGCTACCCCACTCTCGTCAATTTCTTTCGTATTCTCCGACAAGCCAGGCCATTCTGGCGACGACGGAAACGATGGCAGCATACTTGGGCGCATCTCAGCCGTTACACTGTCGTGTGGAGTCGACCTGCGTGGGTGCTGACGCTCAGCAGCCGCCCGCCCATCGCCATGGGCGTGGTCCCTCGCGGCTCCCGCCGGGGTTGACGATGCTGGACGTAGGGCGGCGGCGGCCCGCGGCCCGCCTGGGCATGGGAGGACGCTCGGCGAGGACATCTTCGCCCGCGTTGGAGACCGAGGCATGCTGCGTTCAGAGCGTATCGGCGGCGATCAGAGCAGCGCTCGACGATCTCGCCCAGGCGTCGGGCAGCAGCTCGTTCGGTCGCGGTAGGGACGGCCCTTCGTCGCCATGCTGGCCGACTCGGGCCGCCCCCCGCACAGATCCCAGCGTGCGCTGCTAAGAGCACCTAACAAAACCCGGTCTGGATATAGCCGAGGCAGCTCAGGCATACGGCGAGCTGGAGGAACGCTCGGTGAATATCGGCACGGCGCTCGTACCGCACAGTCAAGCGCCGGAAGCGACGGAGCCATGCGATCGTCCGTTCGACGACCCAGCGGTAACGGCCGAGCTTCTCCGATGACTCGATGCCCTTGCGAGCGATGCGGGGCACGATGTGGCGCAGATGGCAAGCCAAGCGCAGGGCCGGGTCGTCCTAGGCCTTATCGGCGTGCAGTTTTTTGGGCCGGCGCCGCGGTCGGCCGCAAGGACGCGCGATCGGCGGCACCGCATCCACCATAGGCGTGAACATCCTCGAGTCATGGACGTTCGCCGGCGTCATCTCGACGGCGAGCGGGATACCATTCTGATCGACCAGAAGGTGATATTTCGTGCCCGGCCGGCCGCGATCCGTGGGGTTCGGGCCAGTCTCTTCACCCCCCTTTTTGCCGGAACCAGCGAGGCATCCAGCGCAGCACGCTCCCAGTTGATCGTGTCGCCTCCGCCGAGCTCATCAAGCAAGGCCTTGTGCAGCCGACCCCAGACGCCAGCCTGCTGCCAGTCGCGCAACCTGCGCCAGCACGTCATGCCGCTGCAGCCGAGCTCTTGCGGGAGATATTCCCAGGGAATCCCGGTCTTGAGCACGAACAAGATCCCCGTCAGGGCGATTCGATCAGGCGTACGCGGCCGGCCGCCCTGCGGCTTCGGCTCCGTCTTCGGCAATAGAGGTTCGATTCGTTTCCAGAGTTCGTCCGGCACCAACAGCTTGCCCACGCGTGCAATCTAATGCGTGTGCCGTTGGTCTCAAGCGAGCGGGCGTTCGAGCGAGGTCAGCGGGCTATTGTTAGGTGCTCTAACGCAGAGGCTAGGACGAGCCGGCCGGATCACGAAAGGCAGAACGGCGCGGGCCACGAACGCGGGCTGGGGCGATCGGGGATGCGCGTGGGACGAAAAGGCCCAAGAACGAGGGCGCCGCTCGCATGGGGTCGAGCAGCGGGCAGAGGTTGGCCAACGGCCACGCGCGAGCGGCACGGTGAGGGACGAGGCCGAGAGGCTCACGCCGCGTCGAACGACGGGTCTGTGGCCCTGGCGATGGGCGGCGGCTCGGTGGGGATGCCGAGATGGGTCAGGATCGCCACGATGGCTTCGCGCTGCGCACGTTGACCGATGTCGGCGACGACCCGCCGGCGCCTACCGCGCGGACACGCGAGCACATCGTCCAAATAGATGCGGCGGATGAGGGAAGCGGATAGGAAACCATAGAGCTCTCGCCCGTGTCAAGCCCCGCGGGAACGGCGCCGGGCGAGCCGTCTATCGCGCATCAAACACCCGCTCGCCCCGTCGCAGGGCCCGCGCGCCGTGCATTGGGTGCAGCTCTGGCTCGACGACCGCGACGTGCGTTCGCCATGACGGGCTCGGGCCGGGTGCCCACCTACGCCGCGTCGAACCCGAACGCCATCGGTTCCCACGTTGGATCGCGCGCGGGTGCTGCCGTTCGGGGCTGCGAGGGCAAGTTCAGATGATCGAGGATGCGGCGCACCACCGCTGAGTCGGTGATCGTGGAAAGCACGCGCATCCTCCGTTCGCATCTCGGGCAGCGGAGCGCATCGAAGCCGAACGAACGCTTCATGAGCACGGCCCACTCGACGTAGCTCGACGTTGCGAACAACTCCCCTTCGAGCAGCCGCCCCCAGTGCAAGACCGAGATCAGGGTCGGCTCAACTCGCACCGTGGGCTCGGCATGCGCGAGCGACCTCGCTGAGAGCGCCGGCGGAGCGCACGGCGACGCGGGCGCGGGCGATGCGGGCGCGGGCGCGGCGGGCAGAGGCGCGTGCCCCGCGCACGGCTCAGACTTCGCGGCGCGGGCCGGAGGTTTGGGTGTCACGAGAGAGCGCCACAACGAGCGAGGCGCGAACACGCCATGGTATCTCACAAGCGGGATCTTCGGCGGAGGAATCAAAGCCGCGAGCCGGGCCATGAACTCCATTGGACTCATGACGCGGTGAGTGCGTCCCCGCCGAGGTGTCTTCAGCAAGTACGCTATACGGCCATCGGGCAGGAGCTCGATTCGATCGAGTGCGAAGGCCGGGCGGGAGCAGTACCGCACGAGCCTCTCGCGCCCCTGATCGTCATCCGCTGCGATGCGCACCGCGCAATGCACGTCGAACCCGTCGCACGCCGCGGAGAAGCGTCGCTCTCGGCGCTCGAAAGCCGCGTCGGGACTGTCCTTGTGCTCGAAAGGCCGCGCAAGATACGCTCCACCTGCGAGTGCGAGCTGGGTACACGCATCGAGCGCGGAGGGCTCGATGGTCTCGTTGCTGCGCTCCTCGGCCGCGCGCTCGTCGAGGTAACCGCGGCGCCGTAGCCAAAGAAGCGCACGCTCGCGCACCCGTCGCGCCACCTCGCTGACATCGTCCTTTGAAGGCGGCGGCGCATCGTGGAAGCGCACGCCCATGGCGGTCTTCTCGAAAACGCCGTCGATTGCCAGCGTGTGAAAATGGACGTGAACGTTCAAGCTCGAGCCGAATCTCTGAGGGAACCCGACCGAGCCCGTCCGTGCGCCGGCGATGCTCGCGAGCCGCGTGGTCACGCGGGCGATCTCCTCCGCGAAGATGCGCTCCATCGCCGCGAGGACGTCGGACCTTTTGGCCGCAAGCGCACGCAGCTCAAACGGAAGCGACATGACCCACTGCCTGACGGGCACGTTGGGCAAGATACGATCGACGAGCGTCGCCGCCTCATTGCACATCCGGCGCGAGGCGCAGCTGGGGCAGGGGCCGCGGAGCTTGCATGAGAAGGCGACGAGCACATCGTGACCGCAGCCATCGCAGTGACATCGGACGAAACCTCGCGCGAGATCGCCACAGGCGAGGTAGCCATCGAAGGCGGCGACAACGTACTTCGGGAGCGGGGCCGCGTACGTGCGCGCTGCGTGCGCGACGTAGGTCGCGAGGTGCTCCTGAACAAGGCCATACAACACGGTCTGATGCGGTTCGCGAGGCGCGTAGGCGTGCGGCGCTGGCCGCGAGGTCCTTGGACGCGCCGACAGCGGCCGAGACTCCGCTTGGGTGAGCATCCCGGCGGCTGCGAGCGAAACACGGGCCGCTCGTGCTCCGCGGGGAATTCAGCGGGACGAAAGCCGGCGGGACCTGGCGGCGCCATGGCGGAGAGGTAGGGCGCGACCACGACCGCTGCTGCCGCGAGCGGCGGCTCTCAGCCCGGCAAGAGGCGGCTCTCGGATGTCTGATCCCATGATGCGCGACCAGGCACCGCCCAACACAGAATTGGACCTGACGGCGCTTCGCGCCGCAGGTCAATTCAACGTTGGGCTGGCAGAGTGCGGGCACGCAGGCACGATCCCGAAACAGGCGGCAGCGCATCGAGGGGCCCGACAACAGGGCGGCGAGCGAAGGAGAATCCCGCGGCGCTGCGCCGCCAGGCCAGGCGCCGACCCCGATCGGTGATGCCGCGGGCCCTTAACCGCGGGCGACGCGACGGCGGAGGGCGCCCCGTTGGGCCACACCAGAGCCGCCCTCGGCGGCGAAACAGGCGGAAGCCATGAGAATCGCTACTGTTTCCAGCGACCGCTCGTCATCGACCGGTTTTTCTGGCGGGACTGTTCCGCGGTGGCGAACCGTCGCGATCCGTCGCATCCCCGGGGATTTGGGGAGGGCGTGACGACGGATCGCAGCCCCTCGGAAGGCGTGGGCCCAACCCGGGCCCAATGAATAGGCGTTTGCGGGACTGCGCCTGAGCAGCAGCGGCGGCGAGGTCCCGGCGCAGTCCCGCAAACGTCGGGTTGGACCGGGCCGGTTCGCGGCCGGGCGGGGCGGTCGCGAGGCCTATGGAGATCCTGCCCGAGAAGGCAGCAGAGGGCGGGCTCGGCGGGGCTCGCACCCGGGGTGCATCCCGCCGCCACGACGCTGGGCGCAGACGTGCCGAGACAGAGCGCGGCGCCGACGGAGGCCCAGGTGCAGGCACGCCACCGACGGGGACGGCGCAGAAGGCGGATCGATGCCCGACCGCCGCGCAACGGAGGTGGTGTTGTTGCTCCTGCCCAGGCCAGCGATGCTCATGACGTGTCCGGAGGAGCAGCGGAAGAGGCGACGACGCACGACGGCAGCGGGCGGCGAGCCATCGCAGCCTGACCGCAGCGAGGGCAGATGGACAGGTCGACCCCCGTGAGCGCGGCGAGCAGCGTGCACCAGTCGACCTTGACGACGTGGCGCGCAGAGGGCTCGTGCTCGTGAGAGCTGCCTTCCCGGTGCTCCTCTCCCCCGACAGCGCGCTGCCCTGCGTCTCGCGCCGCCAGGATCCTCGTGCGTGCCACCTCGAGCGTGGTGGTGGCGTGACACGCCGCCATCAAGCCGAAGTGTCGGATCTTCACGAAGCGATGAGGCAGCACGTGCAGCAGGAAGCGACGCAGAAACTCCTCTGCGGAGAGCGTCACGGTCTTGTCTCCGCGGGTCCGGAAGCACACGCCGCGCTCATCCATCGACCGCAGCCGGTGATTGGACAGCCCGACACGGTGGGTATAGCGACCGAGGTAGGCAAAGACCTGCTCGGGCCCAGCGAAGGGCGGCTTGGCGTAGACCACCCAGGGCTTGCAGTAGAGCGCGTCGAGCAGCGCAGCGAAGGCTGCGGGGTTGGCCAGCGCGGCGGCCCCGCCGGTGAGGTCGAGCTCTCCGGCGTCATAGGCCTGCCGAAGCGCGGCGAGCAGCTTGCCGCGGAAGAGCTTGCCGAGGACCTGCACAGGGAAGAGGTAGCCGCGCTGCCCCTCGATCCAGCGCGAGCCGTCGAGCGAGAGCCCGCCGCCGGTGACGATGCAGTGCAGGTGCGGATGGAAGCTGAGATCGCGGCTCCAGGTGTGCAGCACGGCGGTGACACCGATGTCGGCGCCGAGCCGCTTGGGATCGCGGCCGAGCGTGAGCAGGGTCTGCGAGCCGCACTGGAAGAGCAGATCGAAGACCGTCTGCTGGTTGACGAGCGCCAGCGGGCGCAGCTCCGCCGGGAGCGTGAAGACGACGTGGAAGTAGTGCGTCGGCAGGATGCGCTGCTGCCGCTCGGTAACAGTCTCGTGGAGGCCTACGCGGGGCGCGTGGGCGGCGTCTTCATCGCGGTCGCGGTCGTCGTCGCGGTCGACCTCAGCAGGGGCAGGAGCTGCCGCGAAGCGGCTTGGTCCAACCCGTCGAGGGCGATGAACCTGTACCAGTTGGTCGTCCCAGCCTCGAGGCCGCCAGCATCGACCTTGACCGTGTAGTCGCGCTCCGCGCTCGTCGTGAACGTTCCCGAGCCCACGACGCTCGTGAAATCCACGTCGAGCGCGATCTGCCACGTCATCTGCACGCCGGCGTCGCCGTCCACCGGCGTCACGCGCGTCCGTAGGATCACGGCATCGGCCAACAAGAGCAGGCACCTACGGCTCGCTCGCCGTGACCCCGTGCCGGCGGAGGAGCTCCCGCAGGTGGTTGCGGTCCATCCGGCCGGCGCGCGCGGCGTGCGACAGGTTCCCCCCGTTCGCCCGGATCAGCGCCTTCACATACGCCCGCTCCCAGCGCGCGACCGTGCGCTCCTTGGCCTGGCGGAACGAGAGCTCGAGGTCGTCGGGGCGAAGCGCCGGCTCCTCGTCGCCGCCCTCCCCCCGGGGCGCGGCGCCGCCCTCGCCGATCGCCGGATCGCCGGTCAGCACGGCGCGCTCCACCGCGCTGCGCAGCTCGCGCACGTTGCCCGGCCAGTCGTGGTGGGCCAGCCGCTCCACGAGCTCCGCCGGCGGATCCGCCCGGTCCGCGAACTGCCGGTAATAGTGCGCGACGAGCAACGGGATGTCCTCCCGCCGCTCGCGCAGCGGCGGCACCCGGAGCCGGACCACGTTCAGGCGGTAGAACAGGTCCGAGCGGAAGGTGCCGCGGTTGACCTCCTGCCGGAGGTCTCGGTTCGTGGCCGCGATGATCCGCACGTCGAGCGGGACGGTGTCGAGGCTGCCGATGCGGCGGATCGACCGCTCTTCCAGGGCGCGCAGCAGCTTCGGCTGGAGGTCGAGCCGCAGCTCGCCGATCTCGTCGAGCAGCACCGTGCCGCCGCGCGCCGCCTCGAAGGTGCCGGCGCGCGACTGCTGCGCCCCCGTGAAGGCGCCCTTCACGTGCCCGAACAGCTCGGCCTCGATGAGCGTGGGCGGGATCGAGCCGCAGTCGATGACGA
Source organism: Sorangium sp. So ce1128 (assembly GCA_051717205.1). Lineage (GTDB taxonomy): Bacteria > Myxococcota_A > Polyangia > Polyangiales > Polyangiaceae > Sorangium. The sequence continues at coordinate 7,678,836 of CP181432.1, read as the reverse complement.
CGAACGGCCCGGACGCGCGCGGGCTCTGCTGGTGCAGCACCTCGGCGAGCAGCCCCTTGCCGGCCCCTGTCTCGCCCTCGAGGAGCACCGTCGCGTCCGACGCGGCGATCCGCGGGATCATCGCGAAGAGCCGGCGCATCGCCGTGCTCTGCCCCAGCACCCGGCCGGAGAGCACCGCGTCCCCGAGCGGCTCGCGGACCTCCTCGGGCAGGTGATCGAAGTGCAGCAGCGTCTGGCCCACGCCGAACGTGGCGCCCGGGGTCAGGTACGCCGTCTCCACGCGGAAGCCGCCGAGCATGATGCCGTTCGTGCTGTCGAGGTCGCGCAGCAGGTAGCCCTTCGGGGTCGCGGCGATGATGCAGTGATGGCGCGACACCGACGGGTCGGTCAGGACGAGATGGTTGCCCGCCGCGGTGCCGATCGCGAGCTCCGGCGCTTCGGCCACCGTGAGGGTGCCCTGATCCGGGCCGCGCACGACCTGCACGCTGAACTTGCCGAACGCCACCTCGCGCGGCCGGACCTTCAGCACGGTGGTCGCGTCCGCGCCTTGTGTGGGTATCTGGGGGCTGCTCACTTGCACGACATTACCATGTGCGGACCGCGGCGAGCGGCGTCCCGGACACTCGGCGCGGGCTGCTGGCCCGGGCAGGCAGCTGCTGATGAATCCCGCAAGCAGCAATGGCAGCGCACTTTTGCAGCGCGGGTCGTTGCAGCGCACTTTTGCAGCGCGCGCTCGCGGCCAGGCGCCGAGCGCTCCCGCTACGGATCGAGGATCGATCCGGCGCTCGCCAGCACGAGCATCTCCCCCTCGCGCGCCGGCGGGCCGGCGGCGATCTCGAGGCCCGCGAGCGCCTCGGGCGACGCGAAGACGCCCTCGTCGGTGCCCTCGGGCGCCCAGGCGCCGACCTCCGCGAGCGCGCCGCCGAGGAGCTCGCCCGCGGGGCCGACGAGCATCTCCCCCGCGTGGACGCTCAGGCGCACGTATACCCTGGCGTCGCGCCCGGCGCGGCCGGCGAGCCGCCGGAAGATCCCGAGCGCCGCGTCCACGGCGCGGCGGCGCGCCACCGCGTCGGCGGCCGCGTCGCCGGGGCGCTCGGCCGTGAAGAGCAGGCTGTTGCCTGTCTCGGCCGCGGGGGACAGCCCGGTCTCCGAGAGCTCGGCGGCCACGAACGGCAAGATCGCCTCCAGATCCGCGAGCAGGCGATCTTCCGGCGGGTCGAGCGCCTCGGGGGCGGCGCCTACCTCGGCGTGCACCGCCACCCCGGGTCGGGCGCGCGCGCCGGGCGGCGCCTCGACAGCGCCGCGCGAGGCCTCGAGGGCGCCGCGGAAGTCGTCGAGGAACGCGCGGGCCGTCGGGTGGCGCGCCGCTGGCTCCTTGGCGACCGCCCGGAGGAGGACGTCGTCGAACGCCGGAGAGAGCCGCGCCTTCGCGCTCGGGCGCGGCGGGCTCGCGAACAGGTGCAGCTGGCGCACGAGCGCGCCGAGGTCCCCGGCGAAGAGCGGCTCGCCGACGAGCATGCGGTAGGCGAGGATGCCGAGCGCGTAGACGTCGGCCCGGGCGTCCACGCGGCGGCCGAGGAGCTGCTCGGGGGCGACGCACGAGGGGCTCCCGAGGACCTCCCGCGAGGAGGTCAGCTCCGGCCCGGGCGCGTCGAGCAGCTTGGCCACGCCGAAGTCGAGCAGCACGACCCGGCGCCGCCCGTCCTCCACGAGGAAGACGTTCGAGGCCTTGAGGTCCCGGTGCACGACGGCCTGGGCGTGCGCGGCCTCGAGGGCGTCGCAGAGCGGCTCCAGGATCGCGAGCGCCTCCTCGGGCGACAGGCGGCCGCGGGCCCGGAGGTGCTGATCCAGGCTGATCCCGGCGAGCAGCTCCATCGCGTAGTAAGGCCGCCCGTCCTCGAGCTGCCCCTGCTCGAAGACCTCGACGATGCCGGGGTGCCGCAGCCGCCGGACCGTCTCCACCTCGCGCTGGAAGCGGACCACCACGTCCGGCTGCGCGCTGAGCTCGGGGTGCAGCACCTTCACGGCGGCCAGCGTGCCGTGGACCGCGTGCCTCGCGCGGTAGATCACGCTGAAGCCGCCCGCGCCGAGCGGCGCCTCGAGCTCGTACTCGCCCGCGCGGGCCCCGGGCGGCAGGGACGCCACCGCGAACCCGCCGATGATCAGCGCGGGCGGGGACGGAGCGGCCAGCGTCGATAGCACCGTGCGCACAGTGACGTCGGCGCCGGGGACGCCGGGGAGGGTATCGTGGTCTTCGCTCAGGGTGTCGGGGTCTTCGCTCGCCATGAACGGACCGACCGACGGTACCATGGGGCGGCGGCGAGCTGATCCCCCTCCGTCCGCCCACCGAGAGCCGCCCGTGTCCCGCTGCCCCCTGTGCCACCGCCGGCTCCCCCCGGCGGGCGTTTGCCCCCGCGACGGCGGGTCGCCGCCGCTCGCGGCCGAGCGCACGCCCGCGCCGGGGCCGCCGCGCGTCGCGGGCTTCCGGGTGGGCGGCCTGCTCGGCCAGGGCGGCTTCTCCGCTGTGTGGGCCGCGCGGCGCGAGGCGGACGGCTTCCCGGTCGCCCTCAAGCTCGGGCGCTCCTCCGGCGGGACGGTGCAGGCGAGGTTCCGGCGCGAGGCGGGCGCGCTCCGGTGCATCGGTCCGCCGCACGTCCCGCGGGTCCACGGCGAGGGGCGGCTCGACGACGGCCGCCCCTGGATCGCCATGGATCGCGTCCCGGGCGAGACGGTCGCCGAGGCGCTCGCGGCGCTGCCCGGGCCGCCGGAGCCGGCCTGGGTGGCCGCGCGCGCGGCCGCGCTGCTCGACGCGCTCGCGGCCGCGCACGCGCGCGGCGTCGTCCACCGCGATCTCAAGCCGGAGAACGTGATGCTCGCGCCGCCCCGCGCGCCCGCCCTGGCGTGCCCTGGCGCGCCCGCCGCACCGGGCAACGCGCCGCCCCGCGCGCCCGCCGCGGCGGGCCTCGTGGACCGCGCGGCGCGCGCGGTGCTGCTCGACCTCGGCCTGGCGCGGCCCGCCGGCGCGTCGCGAAAGGACGACGAGCTCGAGATCACGCGCGGGGGCACGATCGTCGGCACGCCCGAGTACATGGCCCCGGAGCAGCTCCGCGCCGAGGACGCCGTCGACGCGCGCACGGACATCTACGCCTTCGGCGCGATCCTGTTCGAGCTGCTCACGCTGCGGCCGCCGTTCGTGGGGGACACGGGCGCGGTCGAGCACGGGCACCTCGCGCTGCGGCCGCCGCGGCCGGGCGAGCTCGCGCCGATCCCCGAGGCCCTCGAGGAGCTCGTGCTCTCGTGCCTCGCCAAGGAGCCCGACCGCCGGCCCGCGAGCGCGGCCTGGCTCCGGCGCGCGCTCGAGGAGGCGTGCCCGCTCGGCGCCGCCCCGGCCGCGGCGCCGACGGCGGCCGCCGAGCCGCTCGCGGCCGCCGAGCCGACTCCCCCCCGGTCCTCGGCGACCATCGCGTCGGGGCCGGCCTCGGGCGGCGGCAGGCTCATCGCCGAGGGGCTCCAGCCGGCCGTCGTGCTGGTCGCGGAGACCGGCGCCGCCACGCCGCTCGTGATCGCCGCGCTGGCGAGCCGCAGCGGCATCTGCGTCCGGCAGCGCGGGCGCCGCTACGTCGCCGTCTTCTCGGCCCGCGACGCCGAGCACCCGGTCCGGCTCGCGCTCTCCGCCGCGCGCGAGCTCGTCGAGCGGCACGGCGCCCGCGCCGCGCTCCACCTCGCGGGCGTGATCATCCGCCCGCGCGACCGCGGCGCGCCCGCCGTGTACGGCGCGGCCGTGGATCGCCCGGAGACATGGATCCCCGCGTCCCCCTGGTCCGGCGTCACCCTCACCGAGGAGCTCGAGCGCGCCCTCGCCGAGGGCGAGCCCGCCACGCCCCCGACCTCGCCCCGGGTCGCGCGGGCGGCGGAGAGCGGACCGCCGCCGCCGATGGTCGGCCGGGGCGACGCGATCGCGGCGCTCGAGGCGAGCGCCGCCGTGGCGTTCAGCGGCGCGTGCCCGGCGCTCGTCACGGTGCTCGGCGACGCCGGTCTCGGGAAGAGCCGCGTCGCGGCCGAGGCGGCCGTCCTGGCGCGGCGCCTGCGCCCGGACGCCGACGCGCTCGTCGTGCGGGCGGCGCAGCCCCTGCCTGGCGAGGCGAGCCGGGACACGGCGGAGATCCTGCGCTTCGCCCTGGCCGCGCCCGCCGACGCGCCGGCCGACCCCCGCGCGTTCTGCGAGGCGCGGCTCGGCCCGGAGATCGGCGCGTCGACCTTCGCGTCCGTCGCCGCGGCGCTCGGGTGGGCGCTTCCCGGTGCCGCGCGCGCCGCGCCCGCCGCGACGCCCCACCACGTCGCGCGGGCGATCGCCGAGGGCCTGCGCCGCCGCGCGCGCCGCGCGCCCGTCGCCGTGATCGTGGACGACGCCCAGTGGGCGGACGTCACCGTGCTCGACGCGCTCGAGGTAGCGACGCTCGACGGCGCCGGGGTGGCGCTCTGGGCTGCGGTCGTCGCGCACCCGCGCTTCGAGCGGTTTCGCCCCACGTGGGGCGCGCGGACACAGCGGGCCGACCGGGTGGCGCTCGCCCCGCTCGACGAGGCGGCCGCCGCGGAGCTCGCGGCGCAGCTGCTCCTCCCGGCGGCGTACCCGCCCGCCGACGTGCTCCGGGGGCTCGCGCGCTGGGCCGGCGGCAACCCGGGTTGCCTCGCCGCGATCATCCGGTCGCTCAAGCAGGCCGGGCTCGTGCGCCGCAGCCCCGGGGGCGGCGACTACTGCGTCGAGGCGGGGGCGCTCGAGGGCCTGCCGGTCTCCCCGGCGTGGCAGTGGCTGGCGATGCGGCAGCTCGGGGCGCTGCCGCAGGAGATCGCCGCGCTCGCGCGGCTCTGCGCCGTGCTCGGCGAGTCGTTCACGCGGGCCGAGCTCGAGTGGGTGCAGGACGCTGTCGATCGGGCCGGCGGCGCCGGCACGCCGGTGGACGCGGGCTACGGGCTCGGCGTGCTCGTCGAGCAGGGCATCATCGGGCGCGGCGCGCCCAGCGATGGTGGGGCGCACGGGGGCGGCGCGCCCAGCGACGGTGGGGCGCACGGGGGCGGCGCGCAGGGCGACGGCGGGGCGCATGGCGGTGGCGGCGCGCCCCGCGACGGCGGGGCGCACGGTGGCGGCGCGCGCGGGGCCGGCGCCGAGCGGTGGTGGTTCCAGAGCGGCCTCTTCCGTGACGCGGTGTACGAGACGCTCGATCCCGAGCACCGCACGCAGATCCACCGGCACGCGCTCGCGTTCTGGCGGGCGCGGGTCGAGGGCGAGCGCCCTCCCGCGCCGCCGGGGGCGCCGCGCGTCGAGCCGGCCGCGCCGTCCGGCGACCTCGTGGCGGAGCCGGGGCCCGAGGAGCTCGAGCCGCTGGCGCGGCACGCGGGCGCGTGCGGGGCGTGCGAGGAGGCGGCCGACGCGCACCTCCGGCTCGGGGATCTCGCGTCCGCGCGGCACCGGCATGTCGAGGCGGAGCGCTGCTACACCGCCGCGCTCAAGCTCGTCGGCGAGGCCGATCGCCGCCGGCGCGCGCTCGCGCTGGCCGGGCGCGGGAGGATCCGCTACCGGCTCCACCTCATCGAGGAGGCGATGGCCGACCTCTCCGCCGCGCTCGAGCTCGCCGACGGGGAGCTCCGCGCGGACATCCTGCTCGAGGAGGCCACGGCGCTCGACTGGACGGGCGCCTACGAGGCGTCGTCGGCGCGCGTCGAGCTGGCGCGGCCGCTCGTGGAGCGCGCGGGCTCGCCGCGGCTCTCGGCGCGCCTCCGCGTGGCCGAGGGGCGCACGCGCCTGCGGCGGGCGGAGGTCGCGGAGGCGATCGCGATCCTCTCGGAGGGGGCGTCGCTTTCGGAGTCCGCCGGGGACGAGGAGAGCCGGATCATCGCGCTGGTGCTGCTGTCGACCGAGCTCGCGCACGCGGGGCGCTTCGCCGAGGCGGAGCAGCGGGCAGAGGAGGCGATCGCGCTCTGCGAGCGCGCCGAGGACCTGCCGCACCTGTGCGTCGCGATCATGAACCGCGTCGTGCTCTGGACGCTGAAGAAGGATCTGCCGCGCGCCACCGGGGATCTCCGGCGCGCGATCGCGCTCGCGCGGGAGATCGGCAACCCGTGGCTGGAGCGCGTCGCCACGTACAACGTCGCCGAGCTGCTGTACTGGAGCGACCAGCAGGACGAGGCGCTCTCGCTCGCGCGCCGCGCGCACACGCTGGAGCAGCGGTTCGTGGATCGCCCGGTGCCGGAGTGCTCGCTGCTGCTCGCGCGCATCCTCGCGGCGAGGGGGGAGCTCGGCGAGGCGCGGCGCCTGCTGGCGTGGATCGCCGGGTCGTGCCCGCCGGAGCCGTCCGCGAAGGCGGCGCACGGGTGCTTCCTGATGCTGCGCTGCCTCCTGTCGGACGCCGACGCCGCGCCGCGCGCGCTGCTCGGCGGCCTGGATGACGCGGAGCTCGAGGCCGGCCCGTTCCTTTTCGCCGACGAGCTCCTCGAGGTGCTCTACTGGCGCACCCATGCTGCGTTGCAGCATGGAATCATCGACGCCGCCGCGGCGAGCCTGGGCAGGGCCAGCGGTCTGCTGGTGGATCATCCGGCCTGGCGCGCACGGTTCGACGCGCTGGCGCGGCGGCTCGACGCACCGTCCGATCCAGCGGACATCTGCTGAGCCTGCCGTGCGGGCGGCGCGGCAGGGTCGGCTGCTCGCGCTCCAACGCGAGCAACGGTATCTGCTGAGCCTGCCGTGCGAGCACCGTGGCCGGCCCGAAATTCGCGCTGCAGCGCGAGCAACGGGCCTCTGCTGAGCTTGCCGCGTGCTCGGCGCGGCCGGGTCCCTTCGCGGCGCTGCGGCGCGACGGCTGCGCGGAGGGTGGTCCGTCGATCGGCGCGGCGCGTGATTTGCCTGGTCCAGGTGCGAGGCGCACGCAGATGCGCCTGAACTGGAGGGTCATGCTTCGCTTACGGGTCAATGCTGCTGGGGTGATCGGTTTCTGCTTGCTTGCAGGCGGGTGCGGGGCAGCGCCAGCCGACGAGGGCGAGTCGATCCTGGTCGCCGAGCAGTGGATCATCGTGATGAACGGCCTGGATCCGGACTTCTTCTGGAAGCCCTCGACGCAGCAGGCGCTGCGCGCGCTGGCGCAGGCGCCGCTGGAGGAGGCGATGGGCGGCCCTTGGGGCTCGGCGCTCCTCTCGAGCGAGGAGGGCAGGGAGCTCGCCGAGCGCGTGGTCGCCTGCGCCCTGCCCGAGGGGGCGACGCTGGAGGCGGGCTCCCGGCGGTCCCTCGACGGATCGATCGGGCTCGCGCCGCGGTGGGCGTCCGCGCCGCTCTCGGACGCCGCGTCGCGGCGCTGGGTGACGGCGTGCCTGCTGCAATCGCTGAACGCGCTCGACGCGCACGTCGCCGTCCACCTGACCGGCAGCCACCCGGCCCTGGCGGACGCGCCCGGCAGCGACGCGCAGGACTACTCGGTCCCTGACGCGATCATGTTCGGCGATCTGTTCAACACGGGCCGGCCGGTCGCGTTCGCGTGCGCCGACAACGCGCTTGTCGACGAGTGCAGCGTGGCGCTGAGCGTGAAGACCCTCGAGCGCATCTGCGGGCAGTCGCCCAGCTGCCGGCTCACGCTCCTCGGCCATTGCGACGCTGTCTGCTCCCGGGACCCCGCGGGCGCGCCGACCTGCAGCGCCCCCGGGAGCGGCGTTTACCCGGAGTCGATCGCGTCGAGCCTCGAGCCCCTCGTCGCGCTCTCCGCGGGCGGCCTCAGCTGCGGCCTCCTGGATCTGGTCTCGGGGTTGCTGTAGTCGCAGTGGAGCGGGCGCCTCGGCGTCGACGACAGCACGCGGCGAGGCGTGGTGCGTCGCATGCTCCGAGACGAGCTCAGGCGAAGCTCATCGCAGCTCGCACACCTGATAACTCATGTTGTCGCAGAAGGCACCTCTGCACCTGACACCCCGCAGATACTGTGCTCGCTCCTGCGGCTCATTCTGGACCGGTCGTTCCAGAATGATCAGCCCAGAATGGGCCGCAGGTGCGAGGGGCACGTGAGTCCGGCAGGGGCCCCGCGCCGCGCGATGAGGTGATCTCTCGCTCCGGAGCGGGAGGACCCTGGGCGCTGCCGCTCGCCCGCGACCAGGAGCGCCTCTCGAGACCTCCCGCCGCCGGGCAGTCGAGGGAGGGCGCATCGCGTCGTCGCTCCCACTCCTTCCGCGCGAAGCCTCGAGGGCCGCCCCACCGTGGAGCCCGCTCTTTTTCTGACGGGTCTGACCTCCCTCGAACAACCCTCCCGCGTGTCTCCCTTCAGCGCGCTCTTCCGTCATTCCCGCAGTAGTCAAACTTTCTACGCCCCCTGCTTGCGTCTGGAGAGCTCCCCTATGTCGCGTCCTTGTTCCCGTCTTGCACTCTCTTCCCTCCTCGCGCTCTTTTGCTCGTTCGCCTGTTCGAGCGAGCAGGGCGCCGATGATCTGGCCCCGCCCGCCGGAGGCAGCTCGTCCGCCGCCTCCGGCGGGCAATCGAGCGGCACGACGGGGAGCGGCGGCACGGTGTCGCACGGCGCCTCGGGGGGCGCAGGCGCTGGCGGAAGCGCCAGCGTGCCCGGCGGCTCAGGCGCAGGCGGCTCAGGCGCAGGCGGCTCAGGCGCAGGCGGCTCAGGCGCAGGCGGCTCAGGCGCAGGCGGCTCAGGCGCAGGCGGCTCAGGCGGCGGCAGCGGTACATCCGACTGCAACAGCTTGACGGGCGGGGCGCTCATCGAGGTGAACCGAGATGGATCGGGTGATTTCACCTCGGTTCAGGCCGCGATCAACAGCGTCGCCAGGTCGAACACGACACCCACCGTCATCCGCATCGCCCCCGGGACCTACTCCGAGAAGCTCGTCGTCGACCGTCCCCACGTGACGCTCTGCGGCCAGACAGGTCAGGTGGAGACGACCGTGCTCACCTACGGCGACAACGCGAACACCTCGAACGGCGCAGGGGGCACGCTGGGCACCTCGGGGAGCTTCAGCGTCAATATCTCCGCGAGCGACGTCTCGGCCGAGAACATCACCTTCGCCAACAGCACGGGCCCAGGTGTGCAGGCCGTGGCTCTCCTCGTCTCCGGCAGCCGCGTGCAGTTCCGTCACTGCCGGGCCCTCGGTTACCAGGACACGCTGTATGTGAAGAACGGAACGCAGTACTTCAGGGATTGCCACGTCGAGGGCAGCGTCGACTTCATCTTCGGAGGCGCCACCGCCGTGTTCGAGGACTGCACGATCCATAACGTCGCGTACGGGACGGCGATCACGGCGCCGAGCACGGACGAATCGATTCCTTTCGGGATCGTGTTCCTCGGAGGGAAGGCCACGGCGGTCGGCTCGGTCAGGTCCGGCTCGGTCGCCCTCGGCCGCAACTGGAGACCCTACGGCGCAGCCACCTACCTCGGGACCGAGATCGGCGCGCACATCTCGCCCACAGGCTGGGTCCGCATGGGCGACAACACGCTCGCGACCGCGCGCTTCGCCGAGTACATGACCACGGGACCTGGCGCGAGGCCGAGCGAGCGAGCCCCCGAGTCCAGGCAGCTCAGCGCGGCCGAGGCTGCAAACTATACGGTCGAGAACATGCTCGCGCCCTGGAAACCCAGTTTTGCGGACTGAGAGCGCCTCTCCTCACCCCTTGCCACTCAAGACAAGAGAGCCATGAAGCAGAACCTCTACGCCTCCTCCTTCCTCCTCGCCGTCTCTTCGCTCGGCTTCGCCTTTGCCTGCGGGGCTTCCCAGCCCGATGGCCCGGGGAGCGTTGACTCGCCGGCAGGAGAGAGCGGGAGCGCGGGACCGACGGGAGGCGCGGCGAGCGGAGGAAGCTCGGCCACGGCGAGCTCGGCCGCGGATGGAGATCCGGGCCCTGTCGGCACGGGTGGCGGCGGATCGGCGGACAGCTCGGGGGGAGCGGGGGGCGGCGAGTCGAGCGCGGGTTCGGGTGGTACGGGTGGCGGCGGCACCGGAGGCGCGGGCGGCGCGGCCGACAGCGAGGGTTGTCCCCTGACCCTGGAGGGCTTCGCCAGCGTGAGCGGAGAGGGCCAGGACGGGACCTATGGCGGACGCGACGGAGAGGCGGTCACCGTGACGACCCAGGCCGATCTCGAGAGATACGCCGGCGCGCCCGAGCCCTATGTGATCCGGGTCCAGGGAAAGATCACGATGTCCCCCAAGGGCACGGAGATCTCGGTCGCATCGAACAAGACCATCGTGGGCGCAGGCGCGACGGCCGAGATCTCCGAGGGGGGGTTCTTCCTGGGGAGCGGAGTGCACAACGTCATCCTGCGGAACCTGACCATCGGCGATACCTTCGTCGAAGGAGACTGGGAAGGAAAGACGCAGGACTTCGACGGGGTCCAGATGGACACGGCCCACCACGTCTGGATCGATCACTGTCATTTGCACCACATCGGCGACGGCATGATCGACAGTCGTAAGGACACCTCTTACTTGACCGTATCCTGGAGCATCCTGAGCGACCACAACAAGGCGTTCGGGATCGGCTGGACGGAGAACCTCACCGCGCAGATGACCATCCACCACAACTGGTTCCGCGATCTGAACCAGCGCAATCCCAGCACGGACAACGTGCTCCGTGCCCACCTCTACAACAACTGGCTCCTGCGCATCAGCTCCTACGGCAACTACGCGCGCGGCGGCACCAACATGGTGCTCGAGAACAGCGTGTTCGATACGGTGAGTCGTCCGCATTACTTCGACGACGGCACGCTGGTCGCCACGGGGAACATCTACCGTTCCACGTCGGGGGAGAAGGAGTCGAGCGGCTCCGCTGATCCCTTCTTCGATCCGAGCGACTTCTACGAGTACTCCCTCGATCCCGCCGACCAGGTCGAAGCCCTGCTCACCAGGTGCGCAGGTCCGAGGCCCGAGCTCGGCCTCTGATGCGCCCGGGAGCGCGGCGGGGCAGGGGATGAGTGTCTTCGCCGGTCCGAGAGGGAAGCCCTTGCCGGGACACGATGGAGCAGTGCTCAGGCCGGCTCCGGCTCGATGTCCTGCGTCACGGTGACGCCCGCCGCCCGGTAGGGAGCGAGCGCCTCCTTCGACACGCCGCGCTCCGTGAAGAGCCACGTGAGCTCGCTCAGCGGGGCGACGACGTACGGTGACGCCGTGCCGAGCTTGTCCGCGGTGGCCAGCGCGACGACCTCGGCCGAGGCCTCGACCATCGCCCGCTTCACGTACGACTCGTCGAGATCCACGGTGGTGATACCGAACGTCGGGTCGAGGGTGCACACGCCGAGGTAGCAGAGGTCCGCCCGGATCTGGCGCACGGCCGCGATGGTCACGGCGTCGGCCGCGGCCAGCGGGTCCTTGCGCATGCGCCCGCCGAGCAGGACCACCTCGACGCGCGGGTGCTCGGAGAGCGCGATCGCGACAGGAGGGCTGTTGGTTGCGATCGTCGCCTCGAGATCGCGCGGGAGGTGGCGCGCGACAGCCACGTTGGTCGTGCCGCTGTCGATGAACACGACCTGACCCCGCTTGATCAAGGTGGACGCGGCCCGCGCAAGCTCCTCCTTCACGCGCGGCTGCTGCCGCTCGCGCGCGGGGAAGCTCGGGTTCACCCGGGCGAGCGGCAGACCGCCGCCGTGCACGCGCTGGAGCAGCCCCTCGTTCGCCATCTCGCGCAGGTCGCGCCGGATCGTGTCCTCCGAGACGCCGAAAGAACGGCTCAGCTCTGCCGCCACCACCTTCCCGTCGCGTTCCAGTACCGCGAGAATATGCCGGCGCCGCTCGGCGACCATGAGTCCGGAGTTGTCTGCGTTGTTTTGCACGTTTCTTCCTGTTTGTGCGCGGATCCGCTTGCGCCGGCCGCGCCCGGCTGCAAGATTCTTCCTTGATGTTCACGATAATGCACGAAAATTCGGGGGAGCTCTCCGCCCTCCATGCCGTCCTCTCCTTCCAGGCCGTCCTCCGGACGGCCCTCCTCGGGCGGCGCGCCGGCGCCGCCATCTCGGCCGGGCCAGCGCGGGGGGTGCCGTGATGCACGCTCCTGCGTTCGCCGAGGACCTCGCGCACGATCCCGCGCACGACGCCGCGCGCGCGCGGCGCGCCGTCTCGGTCATGTTCATCGCGAACGGCATCGCCTTCGCGTCCTGGGCCGCGCGCGTCCCCGCGGTCCGCGAGCGGCTCGGGCTGCGCGACAGCGCGCTCGGGCTGGCCCTGCTCGGCCTGGCCTGCGGCGCGATGCTGGCCTTCCGCGCCGCCGGGCCGCTCATCGCCCGCTTCGGCAGCCGGCGCGTCACCCGCGTCTCGGCCGTGCTCCTGTGCGCGGCGCTGCCCCTGCCCGCGCTCGCGCCCTCCTTCGGCGCGCTCGTCGCGGCCCTCCTGCTGCTCGGCGTCAGCAACGGCCTCATGGACGTCGCGATGAACGCGCAGTCCGTCGAGGTCGAGCGGCGCTACCGCCGGCCCATCCTCGCCTCGTTTCACGGCATGTTCAGCCTCGGCGGCCTGATCGGGGCGGCCGTCGGGGCGCTCGCGGCCGACCGGGCGCTGTCACCCGCGGCGCACCTCGTCGCGGTCGCCGCCATCCTCGCCGCGGCCGTCACCGCCGCGGGCGGGGCGCTCTCGGCCGACGCGCGCCCGGAGCCCGCGGCCGCGGGCGCCGCCGGGACGAGCCGCTCGACCCAGCTCGTCCTGCTCGGCCTCATCGCTTTCTGCTCGTCCGTCGGCGAGGGCGCGATGGCCAACTGGTCGGCCATCTACCTCCGCGACGAGCTCCACACCACCGCGGCCGTGGCGGCGACAGGCTACGCCGTTTTCTCGCTGGCGATGCTCCTCGGGCGGTTCTCCGGCGACGGGCTGACCCAGCGCTTCGGCGCCCAGCGGCTCGTGCGCGCGGCCGGGCTCCTGGTGGCCGGCGGGCTGGGCGCGGCGCTGCTCGTGAACGTCCCGCTCGCCATGATGCTGGGCTTCGGGTGCGTGGGCGCCGGCCTGTCGGTCGTGGTGCCGCTTGTCTTCCGCGCCGGGGCGAGCGCCCCCGACGTGGCGCCCGGCAAGGCGCTCGCCACGCTCGCCACCATGTCCTACGGCGGCTTCCTCGTGGGGCCGCCGACAATCGGCCTCCTCTCCGACCGCCTCACCCTGCGGGGAGGGCTCGTCCTCGTCGTGGCGCTGGTCCTCGTGATCGTCGCCCTGGCCCCGGTGGTGGCGCGCGGACCCGCCGCCCGCGCGCCCGCCGCTCGCCTGCCCGCCGGCCGCCCGCACGCGCTCAGGGCGCGCTGACCCAGGGCACCTTCGCCACGAGACCGCCTGCCGGGCCGGGGTTCGACGGCACGCCGCGACCTCAGCGCTTGCGCCACACCGTCGCGAGCCAGGGCTGCTGCGCGCGCGGCAGGCCTGCCGGCCGGTAGTAGTGGTCGATCTCGTCGAACCCGGCCGCGGTCACGTGCTCCCGCCAGCGCTCGAGCGACCAGTAGCAGCCGTAGCGGTCGCCCGACCACCCCTCCCGGTCGTCGCCGCGCGGGTTTACGCTGAAGAGGACGCCGCGCGGGCGGAGCGCTGTGTGGAGCTCGCGGAGCACGCGCGGCAGCTCGCCGCTCGGCACGTGGAACAGCGACGCGTTGGCGAAGATCCCGTCGAAGCGCTCGGCCCCGAGATCGAGGCGCAGGAAGTCCTGGTGGAGCACCTCGCAGCCCGCGTGCCGCCGCGCCATCTCGACGAACCGCGCGGAGCCGTCGAGCCCGACCGGCGTGTGCCCGGCGGCGCGGAACGCCGCGAGGTCGCGCCCCGGGCCGCAGCCGAGATCGAGGATCGTGAACGGGCCTGCCCCCTCCAGCGCCGCGAGCAGCGCGCCGCGGTTCTGGGAGACGTCGTGATCCCGCGTGCCCTCCCAGAAGGACAGCGCGTGATCGTCGTAGTGAGCCAGGGTCCTGCCGGTGAGCCGAGCGGAGTCGTCATCGCGCATGGCGGCAGTGTGGGCTAGATGCGCTCCCGCGGAAAGGGGCCTGCGGCGCGCTTGCTCGACGCGCCGATGGTCGCGCTCCTCGGCCGCCGGGCGGCGCCCCGCGCTGAAGCTGAAGGGGACGGCCTGACCACCGGCGCCTCCGGGCCGGAGACGCCGAGCGGGCACGCGGTCTCTCACGAGGCGAGAGCGGCGCTGGCGATCAATGGAACGGGTCGCTGATCGTGCCCGTGACGAGGTTGACCTGATCGAACAGCGCGGTGTTGGTCTTCATCGCGTTCGAGGAAAGCGCGACGCCGATATAGACCTGTCCGTTCATCTCCACCGTCGCCGGATTATCATACCTGGTGAACGTCTTGCCATCCGTCGAGTACAGGCCCGTGAACGTGGACCCCGCGCGCACGATGCGGATCCATATGGGCCTGGCGGGCGAGGGGGCCCACGGGAAAAGCGACGTCATGTTCTCTCGGCTGCGGTGATGGAACACGATGTCCGTCGGCTCGTATGCCATCATGGCATAACGCGCGCCCGCCTCGAGGCCCTGGCGGATCATGACGCCCAGCCTCGCGTTGCCGTCCGTGTTTTCGAGGCCCAGCAGCCGCAGGGTCAGCTGCCCGTCGCCGGTGAGCGGCAAGGCGATGAAGCTGCAGTCGTCCGCCGCCATGCCGTAGATCTGCGTGCCGGAGGCCTTGAACCTGATCCTGTCGCCGTCCCGCTCCCACTTCCCGAGCCCTCCGCCGATGTCGTGGAGCTTCGGCGCGTCCTTCCCTTCGAAGAAGTTGCCCACCGAAGGCGCCTGTCCGGAGGCGTCCGGGAGGAGCTCCAGGGAGTACCGATCGATGACGGCGGTGGTGGCGACCGTCGCGACCGAGGAGACGACGATGCCGGCGTAGGCTCGCTGGCTCATGGCGACGTTCGCGGGGGAGTGGAGCTGGGTGAACTTCTCGCCGTCGGTGGAGTACGAGCTCGTGAACACATCTCCTCTGCGCAAGATCCGCAGCCAGACGGGGAGCTTGGGCGACTCGACGTGCGGGAGCAACGAGACCCCGTCGTCCTGCTCACGGTAGTGGAACACGGTGTGCGACGGCTCCCACGCCGTCATGGCGTAACGTGAGCCCTCGTCGAAGGTCTCGCGTATCTGGACGCCCACCCTCGCGTCAAGGTGTGTGTTGTCGAAGCGGACCACCCGCACGGTGAGCTGTGCGTCGCCCGTGAAGGGCACGGCGAGGAAGCTCGCGTCATCGTTCGAGAGGTCAAAGAGATGCGTGCCGACGGCCCTGAACGTGATCTTGTGGCCATCCCACTCCCACTTCCCGATGCCCCTGCCGATGTCGTGGAGCTCCGGCACGCCCGGCGTCCCGAACCACGAGCTGAGCGAGGGCGCCTCCCCGGAGCCCTGCGGGGTCGTCACCGAGCATCGATCGATGAGGGCGGTCACGGCCTGCTTCTCGTTCGACGTCAGGGCGACGCCGATGTACACGTTCGAGTCCATGCCCAGGGTGAGCCGCTTGACCTCCTCGAACTTCTCGCCCTTCTCATCCCTGCAGATCGACGTGATGAACTCCTCGCCCTTGCGCTCGATCCGCAACCACACCGGGAGCTCTACCTTGACGGGCTGCTCGGACTGGGTTGCACCGTTCGTGGCGCTGCGCCATGAGCAATAGACATTCCCGTCGTACTCCCAGTGGATCATCACATAGGGCGAGCCCCTGTCGAGGGTGTCGCGTATCTGAACACCCACCGTGGAATCGGCGTTGTCGCCCGTCTTGCCCTTCACCCGCACCGTGATCGCCCCGTCGTTCAGGAGGCGCGTGGCGAGGTAGCTGAAATCGTCGCCGGTCGCGCTCCTGAAGGGCATCCCCGTGGCCTTGAACGTGATTGTCTGGCCGTCCGTCTCGTACTTGCCGATCCCCTTGCCGATGTCGTAGAGCCACGGCGTGGTAGCCCCGTCGAACACGTGGCCGCGCGGGTTGCTGCCGCAGATCACCTTCTCGAGCATCGCCTGGAAGGCGCTCAGCTCGTCCTGCGAGGCGAAGAACTGGCCGCCCGTCTCCTGGGCCACGCGGGCGTACTCCCCTGAGATCGCCTTGCGCGCCTGCTCCGAGAGCTTGGCCGTGCCCATGTACGTGTGGACGCGGACGCCGGCCTTCTTCGCGGCGTCGATGGCGCGGGTCGCCGCCTCGATGTCCTCCTGATCCTGACCCGTCCCGGTGACGCCGAGGCCGCCCTCGAGCGGCTCGTCACCCATGTAGAAGATCGCGCGGGCGGCGCCGGGCCGCCAGTTGAAGTGGTTCGCGATGTCCTCGATGGCGCGCGCCCCGTCCTCCCTGAAACCGGCGGCATCCGACGCCGTGGCGCCGGCGGTCGCCGCCGTGCGCCCCCGGAGCCGTGACGGATCGACCTGGGCCTTCTGGGTCAGGTAGGTGCGGACGGAGGTGTCGAAGCGCGTGTTCTTGAACGTGCCCTCGATGCCCAGGTAGGTGACGCGCAGGTCCGACGGGCAGCTCCCCTGGGCGGCCGCGACGGCGGCGCTGACGGTCTTGTTGAGGTTGTCCGCCTCATCCAGCATGGACGAGCTGGTGTCGGTGACCACGACCAGGTCGACGGCGGGGATGCTCTCCGCGTACTCGGCGTACTCGGGGTCGAGCGACAACCCGCCAGGGAACTCGAGCTTCTTCCCCTGGCAGCACAGGCCGCCTCCCACGCCCCGGTGCGTGGAGACCACGCCGTGCCGGCCCGGCGAGGCCGTGCCCGCGACGAAGCCGCGGGCGTTCTCCAGCGGGTCCCCGAGGTTGACGGCGAAGTGGGGTGTGGCTCCCGCGCCGTTCGCGAAGTTGAGGGTGAGCACGTTGCTCAGGTCCATCGTGCCGACCACGGGGTCGCGGTACGAGAAGGCCGTCAGCCTGGGCCCCTTGCTCGCGGCGGCGCCGGCGGCGTAGGCGATGCTCACCCCGGAGGATGGGCCTTCGTAGGTGAAGCTGCCCTTGCCGAAGATGGACCCATCGGCGTTGAGGACGCGAAACGCATGCGTGGTGATCTCTGGATTGGCCACTGGTCGTTCTCCTGCGTTCGTCACGGTGGTTCGCTTCAAGCAGGGATATCCCTCTCGCGCGGAGCGCGCTCGGACGGCACGCCTGCGGCTGCTTCACTCGATGGCGCTGTTGAAAACTCGACTGCACGGCCGAGCAGCGAGGTGGCCGCCCCATGGCCACTCGCTCTCCCTCTCGCTCTGGGTCAGGGCCGATGGAGGGTGATCCCGGACCCCATTTCGCCTACGCGCGATTCGAAGTCAAGTGACGAATTGTCGATATCGTGCATGCAGCGGTGTTGTGCTCTAGACGGCCAGACCGGTCCTCGCCCGCGGTCATGGACATATGTAATTACGTCTCCGGGGGATGCTTGCTGGAGTTATCAGCACCTGCCTACTCGAGCCAGCACCCCAGAGGCGGGCACCTGCGTCGCCGAGGCGGCGATCGCGTTGACACCCGGGATCAAGGCGTGCCCCGGTCAGACGGCCGACAACACGAGCCGCCGGTGCAGCTGCAACGCAGGCGAGCTCGCCTCGAGCGGAGGATCCAGGTTGACGCCACGGCCTCCGCCGTCGGGGTGACCGGCCCGTCGTTCGTCGTCGCCGATGGCGTCGTGCTGGAGAGCCGGCCGGCCGACGACGCGACGGGCTGGCGGCTCGAGCGCACCGCGTTTCAGGATGAAGCCGCCACATCCAGGCGGACCGGGAGGATGCTGCCGATGCGGCTGAGCCTCCGCTCCTCGAGGACGCGCAGGAGCTCGCCGGTCGCCTGCGATCTCATGAATGCAAGCTATCACGCCCGCTCGGCGGCGAGGCGCCACGTCCGCTTCGCGCACGCCGTCTGCCCGATCTTCCGCGCCAGCCACGAGCTGGACGCGGACGACCCGGAAGAGTGCGTGTTCCGCGGTCGCCGGGAGGCTCGAGGGGTGGATGCGCGAGCACCCGCAGCGCCGCCGCGGGGCCCACCGCCACGCGCTCGACGAGTTCGGGCTCACCGAGCGCCGCGTGCTGGACCGGTTCGGCGGCTACCTGGACCGGTTCGGCGAGCTCTCCGCGCGAGGCGGGCCGCAGGAGGGCGTCAATCCGCGGTGAGCCACGCCTCGAGCTGCGCGGCGAACGCTGCCGGCGCGTCCATCATCAGCCAGTGGCCTGTCTCCGGGAGCACAACGGCCTTCAGCGCCGGCCTCAGCACGTGCAGGCTGAACGGCCACGCGTTCGACGGCGCGAGGATGGCATGGGCGCGGGAGCCCGGGACGGCGAGGTAGCGGTCCAGGGTGTCCACGGCAGGGAACTCGAACATCGTGCGGTACATGCCGAGCAGCCGGTCGCGCGGCGTGGCGGCGAGGCGCGCCAGCACCACGTCCCGCGTCGCCGGCGCGCTGCCCGCGAGCGCCCCGTCGAACCCCGCGCGGGCGGCGGTGCGCCAGCCGTCCGTCTCGAACGCGGCCAGCAGGGGCGAGAGCTGCTGCTCGCGGACGTCCGCCGGGAGCTGCGTGAAGTCGCCGGGCGGGTCCGCGAGCACGAGGCGCGCGATCCGATCTGGATGGGCGGCCGCGGCGGCGATGGCCACGAGCGTCCCGAAGCTGTGGCCGACGAGCGCCACGCGCTCGAGGCCCAGGGCATCGAGGACCGCGAGCACGTCGGCCGCGCACGCGGAAGGCGCGTAGTCCGCGTCGGGCGGGGGCTCGGAAGCGCCATGCCCCCTCAGATCCAGGCGCGCTCGACCACAGGGCGCGCCCGCTGAACGTGCTTCCGTCGGTGCGGTCGTTACGTGGCGTTCCTGGCGTGGCAAATCGGTGCGCTGGTACATTCTGTCAACTGCCGGCGAGACGGCGTGGTCGCCACGTTTCTTCGTGAACGCTGCGGAGCCAGGCACCGGCGAGCCCCGTTCTGCCCTGCGCAGCGGGATAATGTGTCTCGATGGCCGTGAAGCGCGCGCCTGGCCGGATCCGCATTGCTCTCGGAGCGTGACCGCGATCCGGCCGAATTCACGCCTCGGGAGCGGGCGCGCGGTTTCCGGTGCGGTCTGGACTGCATCGTGCTATACATCAGGAGTATCGATCGTCCGCGCTGCAGCAGCGCGGGTGGGCCAAGCGGTGCACGATCGGTAACGGGGCGGGCTCAGGAGCGGCACCAAGAGGCGCGGCTCGATACGTGAGCAATCGAGACCGTCGCCGTGGCTTTCCGTGACTGAGCTCGCGGTTGCCACGGTTCGGCCAGACTCCTGGGAGTCCCTGCCCGCCAAGCTTTCAGTTTCACCGTCCAAGGCGGACGGGATGTTTGTTGTTCGATCGTTTTCGCTCGCTGCCGAGCGTGAGGTTCATTGAATCATGGAACAATCATTGGTCGAGAAGAAGGTCCTGGCCGCGAACGAGCGACTCAGCGTCGCACAGGAGCAGCTCGATGCGGCGATCCAGGCATGCGATGCGAACAGGCCGGACATCGAAGCGATGAAGGCGGCCTCCGAGAGGCTGAGAGAAGCGCGCGTGTGCATCGACAACATACAGCAGCACATCGAGGCCACCGCCGAGGTTGTGCCGTCGATGCGCGGCTGCCCGGCGTGCGGAAAGTCCATCCGCGCTCAGGCAACGTTGTGCGGCCACTGCTGGACCAAGGTCGACCCTCGGCGAGCCTGATCGGGCCGGCGCAGGCCCCTCACGGCGCAAGAGGGCGCCCCTGGGCAGGGCCGGAGGGCAGCTGCGCGGCGACGCTGCTCACGGCGTCGGCGAGATCCGCGGCGCTGATCGGCTTCGCGAGGTACGCCTGGAAGCCGGCCGCGAGCGCCCGCTGGCGGTCTTCGCTCCGCGCGTAGGCCGTGACCGCGACCGCCGGAATGCCTCCGCCCGCGTCCGGCGGGAGCGCGCGCACCTTGTGTATCAGGGCGAAGCCGTCCTCGAGAGGCATCCCGAGATCCGAGACGAGGATGTCGGGACGAAACTCCACGAGCGCGCGGAGCGCCTCCTCGGCCGAACGCGCCACCCGTGGCTCGACGCCCAGCTCCCGGAGCATGGCGAAAGCCACCTCGCCGGCGTCGGCCTCGTCGTCGACCACGAGGACGCGTAACCCGTCGAGGCGCCTCTCCAGCGCTCCCGTCGACGCGCGCCCGGGAGCGGCGTCGTCGCGCGCCTGGACGAGGCCGTGGCGCTCCAGCTGCGCCGGGCCGGCGACCGGCAGCGCGACCTCGAACGTCGCGCCTCTTCCCTCGCCCTCGCTGCGGGCCGAGACGCTCCCGCCGTGCAGCTCGACCAGGTGGCGCACGATGGCGAGCCCGAGACCGAGCCCGCCGTGGCGCCGCGTCGTGGAGCTGTCGGCCTGGCTGAAACGATCGAAGACGAACGGCAGGAATTCGGGGCGGATGCCTTGCCCCGTGTCGCTGACCTCGACGTGGAGATCCGCGCCCCGCTGCGCGACCGAGACGCCGACCACCCGGCCCGCCGGCGTGAACTTGATGGCGTTGGAGACGAGGTTCCAGCACACCTGCTGGAGCCGCGTGGCGTCGCCGAGGACCCGGGCGCCTTGCGCGGAGACGACGAGCTCGAGCGCCACCCCCTTCGCGTCGGCCGCGGGACGCAGCGACTCGACCGCAGCCCCGATGACCGCATCAAGATCGACGAGCTGGCGCTCGAGCCGCACCTTCCCCGTGATGATCCGGGACACGTCGAGGATATCCTCGATGAGCCGCGCCTGCGACCGGGCGTTTCGCTCGATGGCCGCGAGCCCGCGCGCCCGCTGCTCGGCCGCGGCGCCGTTCGCCTGGAGGAGGTGCGACCAGCCGAGGATCGCGTTGAGCGGCGTCCGCAGCTCGTGGGAGACCGTCGCCAGGAACTCGTCCTTCAGCCGATTGGCCTCCTCGGCCTGGGCGCGCGCGCTGCGCTCGCTCGCGAAGAGCGCAGCGCGCTCCTCCTCCGCCCGCTTGCGCCCCGTGATGTCGCTGAAGTGGACGGCGATCCCCTCGAGGAGCTCCACGATCATGATCCGGAACCAGCGGCGGCGATCCTGCGCGCCCCAGGGCAGCTCGACGTCGACGGGCTCGCCCGTATCGACCACGCTCGCGCACCGCTCGAAGAGCTCGTGTTTGGTCCTGTCGCCCGGCAGCGTGTCGAGGAGACCCTTCCCCAGCAGGCTCTCCGACGCGCGCTCCAGCATGCTCGCCGCGGCGGGGTTCACGTACTCCCACCGGAAGTCCACGACCCTCCCCGGCGCGTCGCGGACGGCCCAGAGCGTCACGAACCCGTCGAGCGAGTGATCCTGCGCGATCCGGAGCCGCTCCGCGCTGCGCGCGGCGAGCCGCCTGGCCCGGTGGAGATTCTCGGCCAGCAGCGAGCACATCACCGAGGAGACGACGAACGTGCCGAGCCGCAGCGTGTTGTGCAGAGGGGGTGGCGCGAACGAGCGATGGGGAGTGAAGTAGAAATACCAGACAAAGGCCGAGCAAACCGCCGTCACGACCAGGCCGCCGTCGAGACCCCCGAACCAGGCGCCCGCCACCACCGCTGGAAAATAGAGGATGAAGGGCGCGTCGTCCCCCAGCAGCCAGTGAAGGGAGAGCTTCAGCGCGATCGCGCAGCCAGCGATGAGCAGGGCGGCGCCGTAACGCACCGGAGCGGAGCGCTTGCTGCTGGTCACGCTCGCGAGGCGCGGACGGGAGGCCACGGTCATGCGCGGTGCTTAGTCCCGCACTGCCCCTCGGTCGAGCCGCGGCGCCGCCGGGGACGGCGACCAGCCGGCACGGCCGGTGGGCTCGACAGCCACCTTCCAGCGAATTGACCTCTCGGCCAGGAGCGGTCGCCGCCAGCGCGGGAGTCCGCGCCGCCGCGCGCCGCGGCTACGCCTCGGCGCGGTGGAGCTCCTGCACGAGGGCGGCGAGGCCCGGCGGCGAGGAAGTGAAATGGATGCGCACCACGTCCTCGGCGCGCGGATCGAGCTCGATCACCTTGGCGTGCAGCTCGCCGCCGAGCTGCTCGGCGAGCGCGACGGACGGGTGGAGCTGGAGGTTGGTGAAGGGCGCGGGGCGGGGGTGCAGGCGCAGCACGGCGCCGAACGGCGAGAGCCCGAGGATGAAGGCGGACTGCGGCTCGCCCTCCACCCGCTTGCCGGCGAGGCGCGCGCAGACGACCGGCAGCGGCGACGAGAGCGGGAGGATCTCGACGCGCCGCTCGGGCAGGTAGAGCCGCTCCGGGTTGTCGAGGCCCAGCACCTCGTGGACCAGCACGCGGGTCGAGAACCCCTTGACGGCGAGCGCGTGGCTCTGCCCGAGCAGGAGGCCTGTGCCGGCGGCGCGGCGCGTGGTGTCCGCGATGAGGATCTGGCGGCCGACCGTGCACGACTCGATGCGGGACGTGAGGTTGACCTGGGAGCCTACCACGCCGTATTTCGTGCGCGCCTCGGAGCCGATGTTGCCGACGACGACCGGGCCGGTGTTGAGCGCGATGCCCATCTGCAGCGTCGGCAGCCCCTCCGCGCTGTTCCTGTCGTTCACCGCGTCCATCGCGATCTGCATCTCGAGCGCGCAGGCGACCGCGCGGCGCGCGTCGTCGCCCGTGGCGAACGGGGCGCCGAAGAGCGCGAGGACCGCGTCGCCGATGAACTCGATGATCGTGCCGCCGCGCGCGATGATGATGCGCGCCATCTCGCCGAGGTAGCCGTTCAGGAGGCGCATGACGACCTCGGGCGGCATGTTCTCGGTCATCGTGGTGAAGCTCCGGAGATCCGTCATCATGATGGTCACCTCGCGCTCCTCGCCGCCGAGGAGCTGGGCCTCGGGCGAGGAGAGCAGGCGGCTCACGACCTCGTCGCTCAGGTAGCGGCCGAACGTCTTGCGGATGAACTCGCTCTTGATCGACAGCTCGGCGGCGAGCTGCGAGAGCTGCTCGCGCGAGCGCTTGAGCGTGAGCTGCGTGTCGAGGCGCCCGAGCAGGATGTCGAAGTCGATCGGCTTCGTCACGTGGTCGTTGGCGCCGAGCTTGAGCGACTCCACCACGTCCTCGCTCGCGCCCCGCGTGGTCACCATGATCACGGGCAGCTCCGCCTGCGACCGGCTCTGGCGGATCGCGGAGAGCACGCCGAGGCCGCTGATGCCGGGCATGTTCACGTCGAGCAGCACGGCGTCGAAGCGCTCGCGCGCGGCCAGGCCGAGCGCGCGCGGGCCGTCCTCGGCCGCCACGGCGCGGAAGCCGTTGTTCTGCAGCACCCGGCAGAGCACGTCGCGGTTGCCGCGGCTGTCGTCGACGACGAGGATCGAGCCGCGCCCGCCGCCCTCGATCTCCGCGTGGAGCGCGGGCTCCTCGTGCGGGGAGGGGACCTTGACGTTCACGCTCGAGGGCGCGTCCTCCTCGCCGCTCTCCATCGCCTGCACGATGCCGAGCAGCTTGCGCGAGGCGAGCTCGATGTTGCGGATGTCCTCGATGTGCTGCGGCGCGACCTTGCCCTGCAGCGACGCCACGAGCAGGCGCGTGTAGCCGAGGATCTGGTTGATGGGTGTGTACGGGTCGTGTCCCCCGCCGTGCGGCTCGTGCAGCCGCTGCGGCTCGCGCGCCGACGGCGAGCGGGGCTGGTGCGCGGAGGCCGGTCCGCCGGGCGCCATGCGCCTGCCCGGCGACGACGCCGGCGCGTGACCGCGGCCCGCGTCGTCGTGGCGCGGGACCTCCGGCACGCGCGAGCTCGGCGGCTCGAGCGGCTGGGTCGCGGGCAGCGTGGCGGGCGTCTCCGCGTCCCAGGTGGCGAACGGGTCCTGCGAGGCGAAGCTGCTGCGCGCCGCGACCGCGCCCGCCGAGGTCGGGCGCTCTCGCCAGCCGCGCGCTTCCTGCGGGGGAGGGCCGCCGGGCGCGTTCGGGGCGCTCGGCCGCTCTCGCCGGACGCGGGCGTCGTTCGGGAAATGGCTGCCGCGGGCGGGGGACGGGACGTGCTGCGGAGGCGGGAGGGTGCTGCCCCCGCGGTTCGACGGCGGCGCCGGCGGCAGGCAGCTGCTGTTGTTGCGCGGCGGGTGCGGCGCGGGAGGCACGTAGCTGCTGCTGTTGTTGCTGCGCGGCGGGCTCGGATCCTGCGGGGTCCCTCGCGACGGCACGGGGCTGGTCGGTGCCTTCTTGTGCGCGTCCTTGTCGGAGGGGGATCGGGTCATAGCTCCGGCGATTCTACGCCTCCGCGCGTCGGGGCGACCACGGATGACACCGCTGCTTCATTTTTTATCGCACCCTGACGCCAGATCCACGGAGGTGGATTTCCTCCGCCAGCGTTCCAGCGCGCCCGGAGAGCGTCCAGGCCGTCCTGGTGGACTCTTTCAGTGAGCCGGCATCCCGAACGAGAGACCATATCTTGCCCCGGAGCCAACCCGCTTGTCGCATCGCGTGATCCCGGGGCGCGAGCGCCGCGGTGCGCGGAGACCGGACGAACGGAGCTGGCGGAACCGCCTTGGTCGGGCCTCGAGAGCCCCGCGCGCCGCGGCGTGACAGGCCCCTCTCGGACCCGAGCTCCTGACCGATCTCGCCCTGTGTCCCGTGACTCCAGCGCTGGCCACCCGACATGAGCGCCGGCCGTCACGCTGTCTGGACGGGCATTGTCGAGGCAAATGAAAGACTTTTATTGAAGTCAAGCGCCTCTCGCCGCCTGCGCGGCGCCTCTATGAGCGCCTCGCGGCGAAGGGATCGAGGCCTGTCGGCTCTCCCCGGCGCCGCCGCTGGTTGGCCGACCTTCTCCGGCTCCGGCGTGCCGGCTCCGGCTCCGGCGTGCCGGTCGAGCGCAGCAGTGGCAGTCGAGCGCCGGTCCGGCGAGCTCATCCCAGATGAAGCGTAGAGGCGGCGGATGTAGCCGCAGCGGATCCCGGGCCCTGGCCGCGCGACATGCATGCTTGTCCCCGGCTTACCCACCTGATGATCGGGGGACACACATGCGCGACGCGAAGGAGAGGCGGCTCGCCAAATTTATCCGATCGCGCCCGCTCCGTGTGGAGTAGCATCGCTCAACTCGTCGACGAAGGGGCAACATGCATAAGGCACGCAAGAACCTCACCCATTTCACGATGGACGGCTTCCACGGCTTCCGGAGCCGTTTTGATGACGTGAAGCTGGCGCAGGAGCTCCTGGAAGAGGTGCCCGGCGTGCTCCGGCTGAAGCCAGTGATGCCTCCGTTCATCCTCCCCTACTACAACGGCGTGGTGGCCGAGGACTGCGGCATCAGCGCCTTCGTGCTGCTGCTCGGCGGGCACCTCACCATCCACACCTTCAGCTTCCGCGAGTGCTTCTTCGCCGATCTCGTGTACCCGGGGGCTTTCGATCCCCAGCGAGTCCAGCTGATGCTCCAGACGACGCTCCCTTGCCGCAGCGTCTTCACGCAGACGGTCGATCGCGGCGAGGGGGGAGATCTCCAGGAGCGCCGGGGGCACGAGGTGGTGAGCCCGGAGGCCGACTTCGGGCCTCACCTCTTCCTGCAGTTCAGCCCGTACCGCGGGCCCACCTCGCTCGACGCGCTGTTCGACATCTTCGATCACCTGCCCGCGAAGATCGGGATGACGCCGATCATGCGCCCGTTCGTGGTGAAGACGGCGACGCGCGAGGGGGCCCCGGTGATCAGCGCCATGGTGATGATCGCGGAGTCGCACATCACGCTGCACATCTTCCCCGACAGCGACGAGGCGTTCTTCGATCTCTTCAGCTGCAAGTTCTTCGACGTGGAGCCGGTCGTGCGCGTGCTCGCGGAGCAGCTCGGCGGCAACGTGACCGAGCAGGTGCTCGTCCCGCGCGGCCAGCGCTACCTCCAGCTCCGGACCGAGCGCCCGCACGTGATGAGCCACGTGAACCAGTGGCTCGCGGCCTCGCACCCCGGCGTCTACGCGCGGATGCCCGGCGACGGGGGCCCGCTCGGGCCGAAGAACTCGAAGGGCTGAGAGCGGCCCGCGCGCCGCGCGGGCGCAGGCGGGCGGGCCCGGCGCCATGGCCCGCCTGCGCGCTGCGACAGGCGCTGTCCCCCATCGCGGCGCCGCCGGCAGCGCCGCGGCCCCTTCACAGAGTGCGGTAGTTCGACCGGGTGTACTCGTCCAGCCAAGGCGCGTCGACGAAGGCGAACGCGCTCTCGTCAGGTCCAGCCCAGCGGAGGACCCCGATGCACCCCGGGTTGAGCCGGTGCGGCCTCAGATACAGGATCTTATCGTACGCATCGACCGGGACCGGCGCGTCGTACCCGGCGCCCGCCTCGGCGAGGAACTCGAAGTCTTCGTGATTGCCCCTGATGAACACCAGGTCGGCGGATATGCGCTGATCCGGCGGCACATCGGGCCCGAGGATCGCGTCGGCCTCCGGGCTGCCGTCGTGGTAGGCGGCGAAGCCCAGCTCGTCGGGGTCGCTCTCGGCGAACCGCTTCGTGGCGCGATCGAGCCGGAACGGGGGAGGAAACGCGCCGAGATCGCCGACCTGGAGGATCAGGTCGAGCGCGCGGCCGGTCTCGCGCTGCCAGCGCCTGAGCAGCTGATAGACGAGCGTGAGGTGGCCGTGGACGTCGCCGAGCACGGCGATCTCGAGAGGGTCGTCCGGTGTCATGAGGGCGCGGAGCATATCGTCGCGGGCGAGGGCCGGCAGCCGGGAATCGCGGCTGCGGCGCGGCGACTCCAATGCTGTTCAGGGTCGCGCGGCGATCGCGAGGCGCGCGGCTTGGGCGTCGACCGGTCCACCGGTGCGCTCCTGTGTGCTTGTTCGGCGCGCTCCCCGTGCGCTCATTTGCCGACACCAGCGCCTCCTCGACGTCCGTCCGTGGTGATGACCCCGGTTGTAATGGCTTGAAATCGACGAGGCCCCGCGCGGTCGAGGCGATGGACATGGGGCGGAACAACGCGTGTTTCTCTTGCGGAGACAATGGAGGCGGCGTACTGATCTATTGACGCGAGTGTTCGGCTGGAGCTGACAGACACACCGGCTCGGGCCTCTTCAAGAAGGAGTAGCAGAGGTATGCCCCTGCACACCGGCCAGATGGTGACCCCGGCGCTTCGGCTCGTCCGCATTCTCCGGCGGGGCGGGATGGGGAGCATCTGGGTCGCCGATCGCCTATCGCTCAAGGCGCAGGTGGCCGTGAAGTTCATGTCGCCCGAGCTCGCGGAGGACCCGGGGTACGTGGAGCGGTTCCGGCGGGAGGCGGTCGCGGCGGCGCAGATCACGAGCCCGCACGTCGCGCAGGTCCTCGATCATGGGCTGACGTCGGACGGCATGCCGTACATCGCGATGGAGCTGCTCCGCGGCGAGGACCTCAGGGCGCGCATCCGCCGCCTGGGCCCGCTGCCGCTCGGCGAGGTGGCCCGCATCGTGGCGCAGACGGCCAAGGCGCTCGGGCAGGCGCACCGCCTCGGCATCGTCCACCGCGATATCAAGCCCGACAACCTGTTCCTGACCGAGGTGGACGGGGAGACGTTCGTCAAGGTGCTCGACTTCGGCATCGCCAAGCGAGCCCGGGACCTGCGCGTCACCACGACGGGGAACGTCGTCGGGACGCCGCTCTACATGAGCCCCGAGCAGCTCATCAGCGCGAAGGACCTCGACTTCCGGGCGGATCTCTGGTCGCTCGGCGTCGTCGCCTACCACGCGATCACCGGGCAGGTCCCGTTCTTCGCCGATGCGCTCGTGGCGCTCACGCTCGTCGTGCACGCCGGCCGGTTCAAGCCGCCGAGCGCGCTCCGGCCCGACGCGCCGCCCGGCCTCGACGACTGGATGCGCAGGGCCCTGCAGCTCGACCCGAGCGCGCGCTTCGGGTCCGCCAGGGAGATGGCCGACGCGCTGGAGCAGGTCCTGTCGCCGCGCCGGCGGAGCGGCGGCGCGCCGGCGCCGGATGCCACCCACACGCCGCGCCCGGCCCCCGCCCAGGAAACGGGCGTGGAGAGCGCGGTCGCGAGGCGGATCGGGAGCGCGCAGGAAGGCGCGCTCACCGTGCGCCACCCCGCGCCCGCGCCCGCGCCCGCCGCGTCGATGGCGCTGGCCGACACGGATCCCTGCGAGGGCGACGCCACGGCCGAGCGCACGACGACGGTGATGATCACGATGTCGAGCCGCAAGAAGCGGCCTTCCGCGCGGCTCGCCACGGTCGCTGTCCTCGGCGCCGTGCTCGCCGGTGCCGGCCTGTTCCTCGGCGTCCGGTTCACCGCGACGACGGCCGACAGCGCCGCGCTCGCGGCCGTCACCGCCCGCGCCGCCGGGCTGCCGGGCTCGACCGAGGCGACGCTCCTCGCCAGCGTCGTGGAGGCGCCGCGGCCGCTGCTCGCGCCGGAGCCCGTCCGGGCCGCGGCGGCGCCGCCCGAGGAGGCCGCGAAGGCGAGCGAGACGGCGCGGCCGGCGTCGAAGAAGAAGCCGGCCGCGCGCCCCTCGCGGTCCCCCGGGCGCGGCAAGCCCACGCCTTCCGCCGGAAGGCTCAACCGGCGCATCAAGCCGTTCCCCCGCAACGACATCGCCATGCACAGGTAGCTCGTCGCGCGGCTCGCGTGCGCAGGCGGAGCAGGGCTCGGCGCCTGCGCACATGAGCCGCGCGAAGCGGCCCGTAGCGCGGCTCGCGTGCGCACGCGGAGCAGGGCTCGGCGCGTCGCCGCGCGCGCTTCGCACGTCAACGCTGGATCAACAACGATTCTCCCCCGGAGGGGCCCTTTCCTCAGCGCCGCGCCGTCGCGCGCAGCGCCTCGGCGGTCGGCTGATCCGCGGGGAAGAACGACTCGACGGCGAGCTCGGACAGGGTGACGTCGACCGGCGTGCCGAAGACCATCGTCGTGCTGAGGAAGCTCAGGGTGCGGCCCTCGACCCGGAGCCTGAGCGGCACGGCGATGGCAGCAGGGATGGCAGCAGCGCCAGGCTCGCGGGCGGGCTCCGGGCGCCGCGAGCCTTCCGGCGATGGATAGCGGCCGAGCTCCTCGAGGAGCTTCACGAGGACGGGATCCGCGCTCACCTCGATCTGGCGGCGGAGGCGCGCGAGCAGGTGCGCGCGCCACTCGGGGGCGTTCTCGATGCGCGGCGCCAGGCCCTCGGGGTGCAGGCTCAGGCGCAGCACGTTGACCGGCGGGCGGAGGAGGGCGGGGTCGGCGCCGGCCAGGAGGGGGCCGACGGCGCCGTTCGCGGCGACGAGGGTCCAGTGCCGGTCGATGGCGATCGCCGGATACGGCTCGTGGCCGGCGAGCACGAGGTCCACCGCCTTGCGCGCCGCCGCGAGCGCGGGATCGTCGAGGCTGCGCTCGGGATAGAGCGGCGCATACCCCGCCGCCACGAGGAGCTGGTTGCGGTCGCGCAAAGGCACGTCGAGGCGCTCCGCCAGGTGGAGCACCATCTCGCGGCTCGGCTGCGCGCGGCCCGTCTCGAGGAAGCTCAGGTGGCGCGTCGAGATGTCGGCCTCGCAGGCGAGATCGAGCTGGCTCAGGTGGCGGCGCTGGCGCCACTCGCGCAGGAGGCCCCCGATCGGAGGGTGTGAGCTCATCATCGCGAGCCGACCGTAGCACGCCGGGAAAGACGTCCCATTACCTGGGAGGTAATCGACCCCATGCCCGGGGCCGCCCATGATGAGCACGCGTCAGGGGCGCTGCGGAAAGCCGGTGCGGTGCGCGCATCGGCTCTCTCGATCTGGTCCCGTCGATCCAGGGGCGATGAGCCCGGGATTGCAACGAAAGGAGCCCACCATGTCGTTCATGACCTCTCCTCATTTCCTTCGCCGTGCCCTCCTCGCCGACGCGATCGTCAGCGGGGCGACTGGCCTCCTGATGCTCGCGGGCGCGGCGCCCCTCGCGGGCTTCGTCGGCCTGCCGGAGGCGCTGCTCCGGTGGTCCGGAGCGAGCCTGCTCCCGTTCGCGGCGATCGTGGCGTGGCTCGGCACGCGCGAGCGGCCGGCGCGGGCCGCCGTCGTCGGCGTCGTCATCGCGAACGCGCTCTGGGTGATCGACAGCGTGCTCCTCCTGGCGCTCGGCTGGGTAGAGCCGACGGCGCTCGGCTACGCCTTCGTCCTGGCGCAGGCGCTCGTCGTCGCGCTGTTCGCCGAGGCGCAGGCGCTCGGGCTGCGCCGGGCGCGGATGACCGCCTGAACGACAAGGCGCCGCCTTCAGGGGGCCCGCCGCGCCTGCTTGCGGCGGGCTTCGAAGAGCTCGGCGAGGAAGTCGACGAAGACGCGCGCGCGCGGCAGGAGGTGGCGGCTCCTCGGATAGAGCGCGTGAACCGGGTACGTCATGCTCGGCTCGCGCAGCTGCACGGCCTCGAGCTCGCCGCGGGCGAGCGCTCCCTCGACGTGGAAGTCGAACGAGTAGATCAGCCCGAGCCCGGCGGTCGCGCCGGTCAGCAGGAGATCGGCGTCGTTCGTGTGGAAGCGCGCCTCGACGGCCGCGGCCGGCGGCAGCTGGCCGTCGACGAAGCGGTACGGCGTCGGGCGCCCGTCCTGGAGGAAGCCGAGGCACGCGTGGCGCGCGAGATCCTCGAGGCGCTTCGGCCGGCCGTGCCGGCGGAAGTACGCCGGCGAGCCGCAGATCATGGTGCGGATCTCGCCGACGCGCCGCGCGACGAGCGTCGAGTCGCGGAGCGGCCCGAGCCGCACCGCGACGTCGACCCCCTCCGCGACAGGGTCGATGAACTGGTCGCGCAGCGTCAGCTCGAGGCGGATCTGCGGGTAGCGGCGGAGGAAGTCCGCGACCCTCGGCCCGAGCACGGTCCGGCCCAGCACGACGGCCGCGTCGACGCGCAGCGCGCCCGCGGGGGCCGTGCGCGTGCCCTTGAGCGTCTCCGTCGCGGCCCTGTATTCCTCGACGATACGCGCGCCCCTGTCGAGGAACGCGGCGCCGTCCTCGGTCAACCGGAGCGAGCGCGTGGTGCGCGCGAGCAGCTGCACGCCCAGCTCGTCCTCGAGGCGCGCGATGCGGCGGCTGACCGCCGACGCCGTGACGCCGAGGCGCTTGGCCCCGGCGGCGAAGCTGCCCGCCTGTACCGTCGTCACGAAGAACTCGATGCTCGTCAGCGTGTCCATCGCGATTCATTCTACTCTGGAACGAGAGAAGTGTCTTGCGCGCTACTAACGCACGCATTGGAATGAATTAAGCTCCTCTCAGGTGCTCGCCGGCGGCGCGAGCGCATCGAAGGAAGGCCGCGAGGCGCGGAGTGCGCCGGGAAGACGGCCAGTCCCGCCGCGACGTCCTCGGCGTCGCGAGCAGAGAGCAAAGGAGCGTGCGATGGAAGAGCGAATGAAAGCGTGGGTCCTGGAGGGTGGGTTCGGGACCTCTCACCTGCGCCCTGTCGAGCTGCCCGTCCCGGAGCCGAAGCGCGGACAGGTCCTCGTCCGGGTCCGCGCGGCGTCCGTCAATTACCGGGACCTGATGGTCATCGATGGCCAGTTCGATCCCTCCCTGTCGATGCCGCTTGTGCCGCTCTCCGACGGCGCGGGGGAGGTGGTCGCCGCCGGCGAGGAAGCGCGCCGGCTGCGCGTCGGCGATCGCGTGGCCACGTTGTTCCAGCAGAAGTGGCTCGGCGGGCGCCCCACGCCCCGGACGACGCTCGAGTCCAGCCTCGGTCATCCGAGATCAGGGGTGCTGGCCGAGTATGTCGTGCTCGACGAGGATGGCCTTGTCGTCCTC
Source organism: Sorangium sp. So ce1128 (assembly GCA_051717205.1). Taxonomy (GTDB): domain Bacteria; phylum Myxococcota_A; class Polyangia; order Polyangiales; family Polyangiaceae; genus Sorangium. The sequence goes on along the minus strand of CP181432.1, from coordinate 7,647,324 downwards.
CCGCCGTCGCTCACCTACGACGAGGGCTCGACGCTGCCGATCGCCGCCGTGACCGCGTGGCAGGCGCTCCACGTCGACGCCCCCGTCCGGCCGGGCGACACGGTCCTCGTCCTCGGGACCGGCGGGGTCGCCGTTTTCGCTGTGCAGCTGGCGCGGGCGTCCGGCGCGCGCGTGATCGTCGCGTCGAGCAGCGACGAGAAGCTCGCCCGGGCCCGCCAGCTCGGCGCGACCGACCTCATCAACTACCGGTCGACCCCGGACTGGGACGCGCGCGCGCTCGAGCTGACGGGCGGCGTGGGCGTCGATCTCGTGGTGGACATCGCGGGCGGCGATCTGCGGCGCTCGGTCCGCGCGCTGCGCAACGGCGGTCAGGTGAGCCTCGTCGGCCTCCTCGCCGGCGCCTCAGCGGAGCTCGACGTCGTGCCGATGCTGGTGAAGCGCGCCCGCATCCAGGGCATCAGCGTGGGCAGCCGCGACATGTTCGAGGACATGCTGCGCGCGGTGGCGCACCACCGCATCAAGCCGGTGATCCACCGCGTCTATCCGTTCGAGGCCGCCCGGGAGGCGATCGAGGCGCAGCGGCGGGGCGAGCACGTGGGCAAGCTCGTGATCTCGATCGCCTGAGATCCCCGCCTGATGCGATGGCCCAGCGGCCTACTTGCCCTGCTCTGCCGCCAGGGCCGCCTCGACGGCAGGGCGGGCGCCGACGCGCTCCTTGTACTGGGCGAGGGCAGGCCAGGGGCCGAGATCGATCTTTGCGAACTTGGTCCAGGTGAGCACGGTGAAGAGGTAGGCGTCTGCCACCGTGAACTGCTCGCCCATCAGGTACGGCGCGCCCTCGAGGCGCGGCGCCACGTGAGCGAAGCGGCGGCCCACGTACTCCCTGGCGGCGCTCTTCTGCTCCTCCGGGGTCTTCGGGTTGAACAGGGGGGAGAACTGCTTGTGCAGCTCGGTGCTGATGAAGTTCAGCCACTCCTGCAGCCGGTAGCGGCCGAGCGTGCCGGCCGGAGGCGCGAGCCCGGACTCGGGCTTCTGATCGGCGATGTACTGGACGATGGCCGGACCCTCGGTGAGCACCTCGCCGCCCTCGATCTCGAGCGCGGGGACATAGCCCTTGGGGTTGATCAGGGTGAAGTCGGCACCTGATTTCGTCTTCTTCGTGCCGAGGTGGACCTGCTCGAGATCGAACTCCAGGCCCGCCTCCCGCAGCACGATGTGAGGGGAGAGCGAACAGGCACCGGGACTGAAATAGAGCTTCATCGTGATCTCCAGGAGCTTTCGGGGACACCTTCTCCGAGCGGCGTGCGTCCGTCAAGATGGTCTCGAGACGCGGTGCGCCGCGCGCCGCGCTGAAGAAGAGGGGAGCGGCGGACCCTATACAGCGCCCGAGCCTGCCCGCGCGCTCGATGGCGGGCCCTGGCGCTGCGCCTCCCGGGCGGCGAGCGCATACTCGGCGCGCGACATCTCGATGTGGGTGCGGACCATGTGCTTCGTCCGCCACACGCCGGAGACCGAGTGGACGAAGCCTCGATGATCCGCGCCGAAGTCGATGCGGGGGACGGCGAACGGCGCGTCCGGCGAGCTCCGGAAATCCTCGGCGCTCACCCAGTCGTGCGGCCAGTTCGTTACCGCGCCCCGGAAGCCGAGCCGGCGCAGCGTGGAGGCCTCGCGAGCGCCGAAGTCCCTGCCCGTGTGGCCGTTCGGGTAACAGAAGATGGGGACCGGGCGGCTGGCCTCGGCCGAGAGGCGCGCCCAGGACCCGGCGATCTCACGCTCGGATTGCGCGTCGTCCGTCCGGGAGAGCACGGGGTGCGTGAGCGAGTGGGGGCCGAACGTGATGCCGCGCGCCTCCCAGGCGCGGAGGGCGTCCCACGACATGGGCGCATAACGCGCGGGCGGGCGCGCGGGGAACTCGACCTCGGCGGCGGCGGCGAGCCGCTCGATGCTCTGGAGCTTCTCGGCCTCGGAGACCCGCTTGCACCGCTCCATGAAATCCCGCGCGAGCCGCGGCCTCGCGCCCGCCTCGTCCAGGCGATAGGCGAGGTGGTCGCCGCCCAGCCGGACGCTGAACTGCAGGCGCCGCGTCGACTCGAACACGTACTCCACGCGGTGCCACCAGCACCACGCCTTGCCGTCCAGGAAGTCGGTCACCACGAAGATGGTGGCCGGGCAGTCGAACTCGGCGAAGATGGGCGCGGCGACGTCTGCCTGGTCGATGGTGCCGTCGTCCAGCGTGAAGGCGACCGCCCGGTCGAGCGGCGGCTCCTCGCCCGCGAGGCCGCGGAAGATCCGCTCGAGCGACACAACCGGGTAACGCTCGCGCCGGAGGAACTCCAGGGCGCGCCGGAGGACGCGCGGCTCGAGGCCCACGATGCCGCGATCCGGGTCCGCGAGGCGGTGCAGCACGAGGATGCTGGCGCGGCCGCGCATCATCGGGGCGAACGGCCGAGTCGCCCAGGGGACGGCCAGCAGGTCCGAGAGCCGTTGGACTATGCTCGGCATCCGTGTCTCTCTGCTCGTGCGTTGACGACCTGCATCGCTCTCTGGCCTCCACCGGTCACCGCAGAGCGCGCTCCGCCCTCTGCCCGCGAATCGGGGCGATGGAGGGCGACGCCACCCGCGCGGAAGACAGCGCTCTCCGCAGAATGCCCTGCTCGACCCGAGGCAGACCGTGAGAGAGTGGGCTCAGTTGCGGGTACTATACGAACGATCGAAAACAGGACAATGGAAATCAACAACAGGCTGGACAACCTGAAGCGCGCGAGAATCGTGATCTGATTGGGGATCGGCCTGGTGAGGTAAAAACCGGTCCGTGAGAGCCCGTGTCGGTTCGTCGGGTAACGTTTGATGGATATCGGGAGAACTCTCACGGCGGCACGCACACTGGCTGGTGCAGGCGCGCGCTCCCCGCGTGTGGCGAGGATGGGAGGAGTGCCGGGAAGGCGCGACGAGGGCGCGCGCGGCGCGCCTTCGGGCGTCAGCGAGACGGCGTCGCGTCGTCGTGCGGGGCGATGTCGCTCAGCGGGTCGGCGTAGACCCCCGGCGTGGAGCCGGGGATGAGCGTCGCGCCGACCGCGCGCGCATAGAACTCGGCCGGCCCGACGCCGCCGATGATGCCGTACGCATACCCCATCTCCGCGAGCCCGTGCAGCGAGGCGAGGAGCAGCGCCTTGCCGATCCCCTTGCCGCGCTCGCTATCGGCGACGCCGGTCGGGCCGAAGAAGCCGCGGCGGGTACACTCGTAGGCGGAGAAGCCGATCACCTCGCCTCCGCGGATCGCCAGGTGCACGCTGACAGGCTTGCTCGCGTATCCCACGCTGATCTCGTCGGCCCACGCCGTCGTGAAGTGCTGCTCGATGAACCGCCGGACAGGCGTGATCTCGTACGGCGCCGCGCGCCGCACCACGACGGAGACCCGCCGCATCTGCTCGATCACGGGGGCGAGCGGCGGGAGCTTGAGCAGATTGACGAGCATGTCGACCATGGGGCCTCCTTACCAGCGGGGAGCGGAGCGCTACTTCAACGTTTCGGGATCGACGCCGAGCTCCCGGAGCCTCTCCGCCAGCCGCCTCGCCTGCTGCTCCGCGGATTGGGCCCGCTGCTCCGCGGATTGGGCCCGCTGCTCTGCGGATTCGGCTCGCTGCTCCGCGGACTCGGCCCGCTGGGCGAGCTCCTTGCCGGCCGGCACGAGCTCTCCCTCGGCGGTGAAGAAGCGGAGCTGCCCCTCCTCGACGCCCAGGAAGAGCTCGAGCTGCGCGCTCCAGAGGCGGCCGGAGGCGTCGGGGGCGAGCGGTTCGTACTGCCCGTCGAGCAGGTGGAAGCCCGAGAGCTCGAGCGTCTCTGGATGGAACCAGAAGTAGTCCGGCGTCCGGAAGACGTCCTGATAGACCTGCTTCTTGATGCCGCGATCGGTGTCCTCGGTGCTCTCCGAGAGCACCTCCACGATCACGTTCGGGTACCGGCCGTCCTCCTCCCAGACGACCCAGCTCTTGCGCGGCCTCCGCTCGGTGCCGAGGACGACGAAGAAATCGGGACCCCGGAAGTTTTCGGACTTGAGCTGACGAGGGCTGAAGTAGATCGTCAGATTGCCCGCCGCGAAGAAGTCAGTCCGTTCCCTCCAGAAGAGCTCCAGGCTCTCGAGCAGCAGGAGCATCTGGACGAGGTGCTGATAGCTCTCCATGGGGGGCTCGTTGCTGTACAGATCGCCCGGCGGGGCGACGACGCTCGGGTCGACGATCTCCGCCGGCATCGCGAAGGCGAGGGACGTCATGCCTCCAGCCTGCCGGAGGATGCAGATCGCAGCAAGGTCCGCAGCGCAGCATGCCAGCTCCGGCGGGCTTACGGGCCCCGGCAGCGTTCATTCGAGGTCCGGCCAGGCGCCCGGCGTTCGTCCTGCCCGGCTCGCGCAGCGTTCGTCGACGCCACACATCGCCGCCCGGCTGCGCCGCTCAGCGCGGCGGCGGCGCGGCCGGCTCTCCGGGCCCTGACCACGCCTGCCCGGCCAGGAGCAGCCTCGCCTCGGGCGCGCTCCAGTCGCGCGCGCCCGTGAACCGGAGCGCCATGCTGCCGTCCGGGCGCACGAGGAACGTGTCGGGCAGCGTCGACACCCCGAGCCGCCGCGCGAGCGCGGGCGAGCCGGCCCGCACGACCTCGGGCGGCACCTCGCCGTCGAAGAAGGCGCGCACGACGTCCCAGCTGTCGTCGACGCTCACGGCCACGAGCTGGAGCTTTCCGTCGCGCTGGAGCTCCCGGCCGAGATCGAGCAGGGCGGGGAGCTCGGCGCGGCACGGCCCGCACCAGGTCGCCCAGACGTGGAGCAGCACGACCTGGCCGCGCAGCGCGCTCAGGCGCACCTCGCTCCCGTCCGGCCGCGCGAGGGCCTCGTCCGGCGCTGGCTCGGCGCCGGAGAGCTGCTCGTGCGCGAAGGGGCGCCCGGGCCGCTCCGCCTCGCGGCGATGCTCCACGGCCCAGTAGAGGCCGACGGCGAGCACCTGGAGGAGCATCAGGACGCCGGCGGCGCCGCCGAACGCGCGGAGGCGAGCGTGCACGCGCACGGCCTACTCCGCGGCCGGCGGCAAGGCCGCAGCAGCGCGCGGCGGGGCCCCGGCGGCGTCCGGCGCCCCGGCGGCGTCCGGCGCCCCGGCGGCGTCCGGCGCCCCGGCGGCGTCCGGCGCCGGGACCTGTTCGCGCTCGTCCCCGCGCCCTCCCGCGGCAATGCTGTAGAGCGCCGGCAGGACGAGCAGCGTGAGCAGCGTCGACGAGATCACGCCGCCGATCACGACCGTCGCGAGCGGGCGCTGCACCTCGGCGCCGACCCCCGTGCTCCACGCCATCGGCACGAAGCCCAGCGAGGCGACCAGCGCCGTCATCAGGACCGGACGCAGGCGCCGCTCGGCCGCGAGCTCGATCGCCCGGCGCACGGGGACGCCGGCGGCGACGAGCTGCCGCAGGGTGGAGACCAGCACCATGTCCCCGAGCACCGCGACGCCCGACAAAGCCACGAAGCCGACGCCCGCGGAGATGCTGAACGGCAGGCCGCGCAGCCAGAGCGCGACGACCCCGCCGACCGCGGCGAACGGGACGCCGGTGAACACGCGGACCGCGTCGAGGAGCCGCCCGTAGGTGACGTGGAGCAGGAGCAGGATCAGCCCCAGCGCGATGGGCACCACGACGAGGAGGCGCGCCTCCGCCCGCTCGAGGTGCTCGAACTGCCCGCCGAAGCGGACGTAGTAGCCGGGCGGGAGCTCGACCTCGCGATCGAGCCGCGCCCTGGCCTCGTCCACGTAGCTGCCCACGTCGCGGCCGCGCACGTTGGCCTGCACCACGATGCGGCGCTTCGCCCACTCGCGCTGGATCGCGGCCGGGCCCTCGACCGTGCGGATCTTCGCGAGCCGCGCGAGCGGGATGCGCTCGCCGCCGGCCGACGCGACCAGGATGCGGCCGATCGAGGCGGGGTCCTCCCTGTAGCGGTCGTCGATGCGCAGCGCCACGGGGAACCGGCGCTCGCCCTCCTGGATCTGCCCCACCTCGCGGCCGCCGAGCGACTCGACCACCTCCAGCACGTCCGCGGCCGCGATGCCGTGCCGGGCGATGGCGTCGCGGTCGACCTCGATCTCGAGCACCGGCTGCCCCGTGATCTGCTCGGTCACGACGTCCGCGGCGCCCGGGATCTTCCTGAGCGCCGCCTCGATCTCGCGCGCCTTCTGCTTCAGCGTGTCGAGGTCGTCGCCGAAGAGCTTCACCCCGAGGTCGGACCGGATCCCGGCGGTCATCTCGTTGAGCCTGAGCTCGATCGGCTGCGTGTAGATGACGCGCATCCCCGGCAGCCCCGCGAGCTCCGACTCCATCGCCTGGACGAGCTCGTCCTGCGTCGCGGCGCGCTTCCAGCGCTCCCGCGGCCGCAGCGTGATGAACACGTCGGAGACCTCGATCCCCATCGGGTCGGTCGCCACCTCCGCCGTGCCCGTGCGCGTCCAGACGCGCTCGACCTCGTCCGGGAACCGGTCGACCAGGATCCGCTCGATCTGCGTGCCGTACCGGATCGACTCGCCCACGGAGACCCCCGAGAGCCGCACCGTGTTGGCGACGATCGTCCCCTCGCGCAGCCGCGGGACGAACTCCGCGCCGAGCCGGGTCGCGAGGAAGGCCGCGTTGGCGAGGAGCAGCGCGGCGCCGGCGAGCACCGCCCACCGAAAGCGGAGCGCGCCCCGGAGGACGGGCAGGTACGCCCGCCGGAGGAGGCGCGCGACCGCGCCCTCGCGCTCGCTCGGGCGGCGCGGCAGGAGCAGGCTCGCGAGCGCCGGCATCAGCGTGACCGACAGGATCATCGAGCCGAGGAGCGCGAAGATCACGGTGAGCGCCATCGGCCGGAACAGCTTCCCCTCCGCCCCCTCGAGGGCGAGGATCGGCAGGTAGACGATCATGATGATCAGCTCGCCGAACAGGGTCGGCTTGCGGACCTCGAGCGACGCGTCGCGCACCACGTCCGCGGCGCTCCGGTCGGCGCGATCCTCCGAGAGCCGCCGGACCGAGTTCTCGACCATGATCACCGAGCTGTCCACGATCAGGCCGAAGTCGATCGCGCCGAGGCTCATCAGGCTGCCGGCCACGCCCGCGCGGAGCATGAGGCTCCCGGCGAAGAGCATCGACAGCGGGATCGCCGACGCCACGATGAGCCCCGCGCGGAGGTTGCCGAGGAAGGCGAAGAGCACCGCGACGACGAGCAGCGCGCCCTCGAGCAGGTTCCGCTTCACGGTCGCGAGCACCCGGTCGATGAGCTCGGTTCGGTCGTACACGACCGCGACGTCGACCCCGGGCGGCAGGCTCTTCTTCACCTCGTCGAGGCGCGCCTTGAGCCGCGTCGTGACGTCGTGGCTGTTCTCGCCCATCAGCATGAAGCCGAGGCCGAGCACTACCTCGCCCTGGCCGTCCGCGGTGACCGCGCCCCGCCGGATCTCGCGCCCCTCGACCACCCGGGCCACGTCGCGGACCCGGATCGGCGCCCCGGCCTTCGCGTCGACCACGATCTCCTCGATGTCGCGCGCGCGGGTCGCGATGCCGATCCCCTGGATCAGCAGCGTCTCGCCGGCCTGATCGAGGTTGCCCCCGCCCACGTTGGCGTTGTTGCGCTGGAGCGCCTCGGCGAGGGCGTCCAGCGACAGCCCCCGCGCCGTGAGCTCCGCCGGGTCGACGAGGACCTGGATCTGCCGCTCGTCGCCGCCCCAGGCGTTCACCTCGGCGACGCCGCGCACCGAGCGGAGCTGCGGCGCGATCACCCAGTCGTGGATCGCGCGGAGCTCGCTGAGCGGCACGCCCTTGCCCATGACCACGTAATGGAGCACCTCGCCGAGGCCAGTGGCGACCGGGCCGAGCCGCGGGCGCTCGATGCCCGGCGGCAGCGCCACGGTCTGCAGCCGCTCCAGGACCACCTGGCGCGCCAGGTAGATGTCGGTGTCGTCCTCGAAGCGGACCGTCACCTGGGAGAGGCCGAAGCGGGACAGCGAGCGGACCTCCTCGAGCCCCGGCAGGCCCGAGATCGCCTGCTCCACGGGCGCCGTGATCTGGCGCTCGATCTCGACCGGCGAGAGGGCAGGGGCGACGGCGTTGATCTGCACCTGCACCGGCGTCGTGTCGGGGAAGGCGTCGATCGGCAGGCGGCGGAAGGACCAGAGGCCCGCGAGCGACAGGCCGAGCGCCGCGAGGATCACGGCGAGCCTGTGGCGCAGCGACCAGGTGATGACGGCGTTCAGCATGGCCGCGCCTCAGTCCTCGCCGCAGCAGCCGGCGCCGATGCTCTCCTTGAGGGTCTCGGTCTTGAGCAGGAAGCTCCCTTCGGTCGCGACCTCCTCGCCCGGGCGCACCCCCTTGACCACCTCGACGAGGTCGCCCTCCGTGGCGCCGATCTCGACCCGCCGCGCCTCGAACTGGTCGTCCGCGAGCCGGACGAACACGAGCTTCACCGTCCGCGCTCGCTGGATCGCGGCGCGCGGCACCATGACCGCGGCGCGCGCGGGGGCGAGGATGCGCGCCCGGCCGAACATGTTGGCCCGCAGCGCGCCGCCCGGGTTCGCGAGCGGCACGCGCGCCCTGGCCGTGCGCGTCGCCGGATCGATGGCCGGCGACACGTAGGTGATCTCCCCCTCGAGCTTGCGCCCCTCGATGCCGTCGACCTCGATGACCACCGGCTGCTTCAGCGACACGGCCGGGAGGTCGGTCTCCGGGACGTCGAGCTCGGCCCACATGCTCGAGACGTCGACCACCTCGAACAGGGTCTCCTCGACGCCGACGAGCCGGCCCACGGTCGCGCGCCGCTGGGTCACGACGCCCGCGAGCGGGGTCGCGAGCGTGTAGCCGCTGCCCCCGCCCGCGCTCGCGCCCACGACGGCCAGGGAGGCCGCGAGCGACGCGTGCTCGGCGCGCGCGGCGTCGAGCTCCTGCTGCGCGGCGAGGACGCTCCTGCGCGAGGCGAGCCCTTCCTTCTCGAGCTGCTCCTCGCGCCGCAGGTTCTCCTCGGCGGCCCTCGACCGCGAGAGCGCGCCGGCGAGCCGCGACCTGTCGGCGCCCACGTCGGCGCTGTCGATGACCGCGAGCGGAGCGCCCTTCTTGACCTCGGATCCCACGTCCACGAAGAGCTTCTGGACGACGCCCGGGGCGCGGGCGTTGATCTCGGCGACCTTGAGCGCGTCGTAGACGATCCTGGCGGTCGCCGGGATCCCGCCGCCGCCCTGCCGCTCGACGGCCTTCGCCGTGAGGATGCCGGCGAGCCGGGCCGTGTCCCTGGCCCTGAGCTTCACCTTGGTGCCGTCGGCCGGCGCCTCGTCGCGGCTCACGTCCGCGACCGGCTTGCCGCCGCGCTCGGGGTGGCAGATCGGGCAGATCGACTCGGGGAACTCGTGCTCCTTGCACCAGTCGCCCCTGGCCTGGAAGACCGGGGCGAGCCTCGGGTTGCACTTCGTGCAGAGCGCCTCGAGCACGCCGTGCTCCTTGCACAGGGCGCCCTCGGCGCTCGGCCCGGCCGGGGCCTTCGCAGCGGCCTTCCCGGGCTCCTGGGCGGCCCTGTCGGCCTCGCGACGCCCGCAGCCCGCGAGGGTGGCGAGGAGCAGCAGCAGGACGACGTGGACGTGGACGTGGACGGCGTGGACGTGAGGGCGGCCGGCCATGTCAGCTGTCCTTCGGCGGTCTTACGATCTTCAGGTCGGGGTTGCACTTCAGGCACTGCGACTCGGGCAGGCCGTGCTCCGCGCACCAGTCGCCGGTCGCCTTGAAGGCAGGGATCAGCTCCGGGTTGCAGCGGCTGCACTGCGACTCTGGCACCTGGTGCTCGCCGCACCAGTCCTCGTGCGACCCGGGCTTCACGTCGCCCGGCGCATGCGCCGCGTTCGCCGGCGCCTGCGCGGCCCCGGTCGGCGCCTCGAGCGCGGCCTTCTCCGCGCTCGGCGCTTCCCTGGAGCACGCCGCGCCGCCGAGGGCGAGGGCGCAGAGGGCGAGCGAGATGAGATGAATCTTCATGGTGGTCTCCGTTGTTGTCGTTCGTGCTGCCTTTTCATGACCGATCAGACGAGCGGGCCCTCGGGTGGCGTCGCGCCCGCCCGGCGCCGCGGTTCACCCGGCCCAGCGTCCGCGCGCGCCGCGGTCCGGGCGCGCGCTCGTGGAGGCCTCCGTACGGCGAGGCGCCGGAGGGCACGCCATGCCATCGGCCGACCTCTTGCCGGGGCCTCGTGCAGAACGGGGCGCCGAGCCGTGCCCCGAGCGGTCCGGAGCCCGGGAGGCCGGTCCGAGAGGCCTCCGGGGGCCCGAGGCGTGGCCCTGCCTCGGGCGCGCGGAGCGCTTCAGCGCCTCGCTAGGGCAGGGGCTTTGGGACGTGCAGCACCTCGCGCGCCTCTGCGGACGGCGGCGCGCGCTCGGCGAGCAACATCAGGCGCTCCACGGCGGAGGGCCGGAACAGGAAAGGCACGCTGGGGGAGAGCGGAATTCCGGCGACCCGCACGGCGCAGCACCCCGAGGCGCAATCCAGGGGACAATCGCAGCCGTCCTCATCGTCCGGGCACGGCTCTTCGCAGCCGTCCAGGACCACGAAGGCGTACGCCGCCGCCGACTGGCTCACGACGAAGGCGAGCAGCATCGCCGAGAGCAGCCGGACGATCTGCCGGGCCCATCTGGACTGGGAGCGCTGCCTTCGACGCCGGAGCACGTGCTGGCGGAGCGTACCACGAGTCCTCGAGAGCGCGAGCGCCGCCCGCGCGGCCTCCGCGCCCATTTCTTCTGGTAAGCTGAGCGCATGCGGGCTGGGCTCCTGTTCCTCGCCGCGGGTCTCCTGGAGATCGGCGGCGGGTACCTCGTGTGGCTCTGGCTGCGCGACCAGCGCAGCGTGGCCCTCGGCATTGCCGGGTTCGCCGCGCTCGCGGCCTACGGCGTCGTCCCCGCGATGCAGGCGGCGGAGCACCCGTTCGGCCGCGTCTATGCCGCGTACGGCGCCGTTTTCATCGCGCTCTCGATGCTCTGGGGCTGGCGCATCGACCGGAAAGTCCCCGATCGGCGGGACTGGATCGGGGCGGCGATCTGCCTTGTCGGCGCGGCGGTCATGCTGTGGCCTCGCGCTCCGCAGCGCTGACGCGTTGTCCCCGGACGACGAAGGGCAGGGGCCGAACCGTCGCGCTCCGCCGCTTTCCCCGGAGAGCTCCGGGGCAGGTGATGCTGGACGCTTCGAGCTCGACAGCGGGAGAGTCCAGCGCCGGCCAGGACGCGTGGCCCTGGGAGGAAAGCGCGAGTTGCTCGCTCTTCCGGACAAGGCTGATGAACGCCTCACCACCGGACACACGGTCTTCGGCTCCTGTCGAATGCACGGGAGTCGACCCGCTCGCCTGGGCAGCGGGCGTGTGGATATCTGCAGGCGTCAGCGAAAGCGAGTGCCTGGTCATCGGTTGATCCAGCGAGTGCCTGGTCATCGATTGATCCAGCGAGTGCCTGGTCATCGATTGATTCAGCGAGTGCCAGCGCGTATTAATTCAGGCACAGGAGCCCGAATTTCCGACGGCGGACGGCGCCGGCCTCCAGCAGTGGGGCTGGGCGAACGGCGATAACCAGACGTTCTCGCTCAGGGCCGTGGGGGGCAGCTCGAGCTCGACCTCGAGCTCGACCACCGGCGCCGGCGGAGCTGGTGGTGCCGGCGGCGCCGGCGGCTCTGGCGGGACGGGTGGCACTGGCGGGACCGGCGGCGGCGGGACGGGTGGCACTGGCGGGACCGGCGGTGGCACCGTTGGCTCCGGCGATGGTGGGGGCGCGTCCTCGCCGGCAACGTGGAGGGCGCCACGGACGGCGGGGTGCTGCCGCCGTACGTCGATGGCTTCAAGACGGACTACATCGAGGCGAGCCAGCTCGTTTACACGCTGACCCGCCCCGACGTGTACAACGCGGTCATGGCGATCCCCTGGTATGCACAGGATCTCGAGACCGAGCTGGGCGTCATCAAGGACCAGGGGATGAAGTCGTACGAGTACATGCTCACGAAGCAGGCGATCACCGTCGACTCGCGCATGTACTTCAGGGCCAGGACGAGGCGCGGCGGGTACTACTGGAAGACGTGGGACGTCTTCACCGGCCCCTCGATAGCTGACAGACGTGCCGCGCTGGACAACCCGGAGCGGGCTCGCAGCAGGTCGCCCCGACGGCGCGGCCCGCCGCCGCGCGTGACATCCGAGCCGGCGTGGTGCTATGCGTCGGAGGCGATGCCAGCCAGTATTTGCCTGCCAGCGTACAACGAAGTCCGCACCATCGAGGCGACCCTCACCGAGCTGTCGCGGCTCGGTCCCGAGGTGGACGAGATCCTCGTCTGTCTCAACGGGTGCACGGACGGCACCGAGGGCGTCGTCGAGGCGTTTCGGGGGCGGGAGCCGCGACTCACCGTCATCGAGAGCGAGCTTGGCAAGAACCACGCCTGGAACGCCCTGGTGACCCGAGCGCGCAACAGCCGACTCGCGTTCACGGACGCGGACGTGCGCCCGGCCGCGGGCTCGATCTCGGCCCTGCTGCGCGCCCTGGAGCGCTCTCCTCACGCCGCCGTCGCCGCGGCGTTCGAGCAGCCGCGCGGGGCGCCACCTCCGCCGCTCGGCACCGTCATCCGCCTGCTCACGACCAGCCTCGGTCAGGACTACATCTCCGGTCGTCTCTACGCCATCGACCGCGATCGCCTGGGCGCGGTGATGGCGAAGCGAGGGCTGCTGCGCGAGGGAACGCTCCCTCAGCTGCCATTCGACCTCGTGACCGAGGACTCATGGCTCACGGCGCTCGTCGCCGGCGACGCGCTGGTCGTGGTCCCCGAGGCGCCTATTCACTTCGAGGTGGACAGCATGGCCGATGTGGTCCGCGCGCTGGCGCGCAACGCCGCCGCGAGGCAGCAGCTCCGCTCGAGCTACCCGGAGCTCTATCGGCGTGACGACGCCCGGGCGCTCTCGGTGCGGACGGCGCCGCGGATCCTCATGAATCGGCTCAGCTCGGCTCCGGGGCCGGGCGCGGTCGCGCGCGGGCTGGGGGGGATGGCCCTGAGGGCGGCGCTCCACCGCGTGCTCGGACGGCAGATCGGGGCGCAACGCGACAGGATCCTCGCCGACGTCCGCGCTGGTCGCGGCGGGCGCGTCATGGCCACCTCCGGCCGCCTCCCGTCGAAGGGCGGCTGAGCCGCGGGTCAGCCGGGCGCGGACCCGTCGATGGGTATGGCGGGCGAGAGCCGTGTCAGCCCTCGCCCGCGCGGTCCATATATCAGACGCGCGGGCGGAACCAGTCGATCGTGCGGTCGAGGCCCGACTCGAGGTCCACGACCGGGCGCCAGCCGAGGAGCTCGAGGGCCCTGGAGATGTCGGGCTTGCGCCGCTGGGGGTCGTCGATCACGGCATCGCCCACCGTCAGCTTCGCGCGCCCGCCGGTCTTGCGGATGATGAGCTCGGCGAGATCGAGCATCGTCGTCTCGGCCGGGTTCCCGAGGTTGACGGGCCCGGTCAGGTCCTTGGCGTTCATGACGCGGACCAGCCCCTCGATCAGGTCGCTGACGAAGCAGAACGAGCGCGTGCGGTGGCCGCCGCCGTACAGCTCCAGCGCCTCGCCGCGCAGCGCCTTGACCACGAAGTTCGAGATGACCCGGCCGTCGTCCCGCGCCATGTTCGGCCCGTAGGTGTTGAAGATGCGCACAATGACGGTGTCGACGTTGCGGGTCTGGCGGTACTCCCAGAAGTAGGTCTCTGCCACCCGCTTGCTCTCGTCATAGCAGGCGCGCGGCCCGATGGGGTTGACGTTCCCCCAGTAGTCCTCGTGCTGCGGGTGGACCTGCGCGTCCCCGTAGATCTCGGACGTGGAGGCCTGCAGGACCCGGGCCCCCAGCTTCTCCGCCAGCTTGAGGACGTTGATCGCGCCAAACACGTTCGTGTTGAGCGTGTGCACCGGGTTGGCCCGGTACTTCGACGGGGATGCCGCGCAGGCCATGTTGTAAATCTGGTCGACGTCGAAGTGGAACGGCTCGCTGACGTCGCAGCGGTGCCACTGGAACCGCGGGTTCTCGATCAGCGGCGCCAGGTTCTCCTCGCGCCCCGTCACCATGCTGTCGAGGCAGATCACGGAGTTGCCCTCGGCCAGCAGCCGAGCGCAGAGGTTCGACCCGAGAAAACCAGCTCCACCCGTGACCAGGATTCGCTTGCTCGCGCTCATCGGAAAATTGCCTCCTTAGCGGCCGTTCAGCAAGAGCTCGGACCCGCCTTGAGTGAGCGAAAACATTATCATAAGAAAACGTGTTTACAAAGACAGCATGACAATCGGGAGCGAGTTCTCTATAGTAACGAGCGTGCATCGCTCACCGCGTTACCTCGGCTCACTCGTCCGCGCCAAGCTCGCCCGTGAGGCACGTCCCATCTGGGTAGACGTTTGTGTAACAAATCGATGTCACCTGAACTGCGAGTACTGCTACGGCGACTATCACCACCGCCGCGACAGTATCGGACAGTTCAACTACGAGCAGCTGTGCGCCATTGTGGACGAGGCGGCGTCGCTCGGGACTGCGGTCATGACGCTGACGGGCGGCGAGCCGATGCTGCACAAGTCGATCGGCCGGATCATCGACCGGGCGGTGGGCCTCGGGATCTCGGTGGGAATGGTCACGAGCGGATTTCGCGTCAAGGAGCGCGTGGATGAGCTCGTGCGCCTGAGCTCGGTCGTATTGAGCGTCGACGGGCCGGAGCCGATCAACGATCTGAACCGCGGCGAGGGGACCTTCGCCGTTTCCATGGGCGCGCTGGCGGCGTGCCAGGCGCGCGGCATCCCGCGCATCGTGAAGGCGGTGCTGAACCGCCGGAACAAGGACCAGGTCCCCTGGCTGCTCGACCTCGCGGCCCGCTTCGACGCGCGGCTCGAGGTCGTCATGAGCTACTCCCCGCAGTCCGACCGGCAGCTCCGGATGCACGGCGACAACTCGCTCGACTCGGGCGAGCGCCAGGTGCTGGCGGACGCCCTGCTCGCACTCAAGCGCCAGGGAGCGCCGCTGGTGTTCCGGGAGCGCGTCTGGGAGAACATGGCACGCTGGTGGCAGCAGCACGGCGAGGACCGGGTCACCGAGGAGGAGAAGAAACCTCGCTTCCCGTATCTCCCGTGCAGCGCGGGCCGGTACTATGCCTTCATCGACGGAGATGGGCGCATGTATCCGTGCAATCAGCGACTCGCGGACTTCCCGGCCAAGAACGTGCTGGAGGTCGGCTTCCGGGCCGCGTGGGAGCACCTGAGCGATCATGGCTGCTTCGCCTGCGCGGCGCCGTGGCTCAACCAGCAGCACCTCGTGAGCAGCGAGAAGCACCTCGTGCGCAGCCTGGGCCGAGATCTGCTGGCGCGGGTCGCGCGTGCCTGAGCGAGCCCTCGCGATCGTCGTGCTCGGTGGCTCGCGCGGGATCGGGCGGGCCGTCGTGGCGCGCGCGCTGGCGGAGGGGCATCGGGTGTTCGCCGGCGCTCGAGACGAGAAGGCGCTCCTCGCGTTGCAGCAGGGCTTCGCGTCGGAGCACGCGGGCCGCCGGCTCGGCACGGGGGCGGTGGACGTCGGCGACGACGCCTCCCAGCGCGCCTTTTTCGGCGCGGCGCGCGCGTTCCTGGGCGGGATCGACGTCGTCGTCAACAACGCTGCCCGCGAGGGCTATGGGCGCCTCGACGAGATGGCCCTCGAGGACATCGAGTCGATCGTCCGCACCAACCTCGTCGGCGTCATCCTCGGCTGCCGGCATGCGGTGCAGGCGATGGGGGCCGGGGGAGGCCACATCATCAATGTCGGATCCGAGGTTTCGTTCCGCGCCGTGCCGCTGAAGAGCGTCTACTGCGCCACGAAGTTCGCCGTCCGCGGCCTCAGCGAGGCGCTCGAGCTCGAGCTTGCGCCCCGGGGGATCCAGGTCTCCCAGGTGCACCCCGGCTGGGTGGATACGGGCCTGCACGAGGACGAGCGGCGGCGCCGCGGCTCGGTGTCCAGGCCGCAGGACGGCGGAGTCCCGGTGGACCGGGTCGCCGCCAGCGTGGCCGCGCTCTGGCGCGAGCCGCGGGCACACGGGAGCGTCTCGCTGCGGCTTCGCCTCCGCAGCGTGGTGGGAGAGCTGTTTCCGGCGTGGGCGCGTTGGCGAACACGCCGGGCGTTCGGGGAGCAGCTGAGAGAGGGTTGAGACGAGACGGCTGCGTCCGGCGGCCCGGGGGGGACCGTCGCGACGCCGGACCGGACACTACCAGGAGGGTTTCTTGACTTGTGCACCGACGTCCTTCGCTCGTGATGAGACCGCGCCGCCTCCTCCGCTGGATCCAAGCGCTCCCATCGTCGTCGAGGGCCTCGACGCCGTCGGGGAGGTGCTGAAGCGGACGCGCGGAAGGGAGCAGGGCGTCGCGATCGCGTCGCGGGACCTCGAGTGGCTCGCTGTGCGCCTCGGCCTCACCGAGCGGACCGCGGAGGGGGTCCCGATCGTCCGGTTCGGCTCGGGTCAGCGGGGCGGCCTCGACGCCATGGCCACCCGGGCCGTCGAGAAGCTCGTGGCGCTGTCGGTGCTGCTCGGGGGGGCGCCGCTGTGGCTCGCGATCGCGCTGCTGATCTCGCTCGAGTCCCCGGGCGGCGCGTTTCACGTCGCCCCGCGAGCAGGGCTGGGCGGGAAGCCTTTCTCGTTCTTCAAGTACCGGACGATGCGGACGCGGCGCCGGGACGGCGAGGACCGGAGCGACGTCGCGCGGCTGGCGGTCATCCGCGGCGATATCCCCGGCTTCCTGCGCGAGGACGGGTCCGTCATCCCCAAGCACCCCAGGGATCCGCGCATCACGCGGCTGGGCGGCTTGCTCCGCTGGCTGTGCCTCGACGAGGTCCCCCAGCTCATCCACGTGCTCACCGGCGACATGGCCCTTGTCGGACCCAGGCCCTATCCGGTCGCGGAGCACAACGCGCTCAAGGAGTGGCACCGCCTCCGCAGCGATGGCCGGCCCGGGATCACCGGCCTGTGGCAGGTCGCGGCGCGCAACCAGGTCACCTTCGACCAGAGCGTCATCCTCGACATCTACTACCTGGCCAACGCCAGCTTCTGGCTCGACCTCAAGATCATCGCGATCACGCCGCTGCGCATGCTCTTCGGCGTGGGGAGCTACTGACCCCGTGCGCTGGGCGATCGACGCGAACGACCGAAGCCCGCTCCGCGGCCGCTCATTGGACCCCGAGGTGGTCCCTGACGTGCCAGAGGACGATCACCTCGCCGGCCACCAGGCCGAGCGTGACAATGAGCTTCACCATGGCGGCGCCGGCGGCGCCGTGCGTCGGCACCGCCCACACGTTCCCGGCCGCGATGAGGAGCACGCTCGTCACCCAGAGGACCGCGTGCGAGCGCTGCTGGCCCGTCGCGAAGAGCAGCGGCCCGATGGCGAACTCCGGCATCATCCACACGAGCGCCGTCGTGAGGAGCTGCAGCGGCAGCACGGCGCTCGCGTACTGTGGGCCGAACACGAGCCGCACGATCGGCCCGCCGAGCCACCACACGCCTGCGCACATGAGCGCGCCCGCGGTCATCAGCCCGAGGAAGGTGAGCGCGGCGAGCCGCCTGCGCGCGCTCGCGGAGCGGCTCGCGACGAAGGCGGGGAAGACCGCCGCGCGCACGACGCCCGGCAGCACCATCGCGCCGCCGATCACGCGCTGGACTGCGCTCATGTCGCCGACCGCCTGGGGGGTGCTCATCCAGCCCAGCATCAGGAGGTCGATCTGGAAGTAGAGGGGGCTGGCGATCATCGCCACCGCGAGAGGCCCAGCCTCGCTGAGGAAGCTCCGCGGGAGCAGCGCGCCCTCGCTGGACCACTGCCGGCGCTCCAGGAGCTGGGCGGCGAGGGCCACGGCCAGCACGAGGGCGAGCAGGTGGCCTGCGACGAGGCCCCACGCGAGGCCGAGCGCGCCCAGGCCGGAGAGCAGCGCCGCCGTCCCCAGGCCGAAGGACGCGACCGCCATGGTGACCGCCACCAGCACCTCGCGCTCCATCCGCTGGTGCCCGCGGAACACCTGGTTCAGCATCTCGACGAACGAGGCCATGAGCCACGCGGCGGTCAGCAGCCACACGAGCGTGCGGCGTGGCGAGGCCGCGCCCGCGAGGAGGCCGACAAGGAGCCCCACGGCGCCGGCGGCCAGCGTCACGGCGAGCTTGAGGCGCACGAGCGGGCCGATGGGAGCGCCCGGATCCCGGGCCACTTCCCGCGCGATGAACATGTGCAGGCCGAGGTCCGCGAGCTCGCCGAGCAGGAAGCCCACCGCGAACGCGTAGCTGTAATCGCCGAAGCCCGCTGGCCCCAGCTGCCGCGCAGCGACCACGGCGAGGACCATGCGGACGCCGCGCGAGGCGAGATCGCTCACGGTCTTCAGCGCGATGTTGCCGGAGACGCTCCTCCTCGCCGGAGGCGGGCTGTCCTCGCGGATGGCCGTCGACGTCATGAGTGGAGGAGAGCCTTCGCCGGGGGTCGTGGTGTGAGCATGGCGCTCCTCTATCGCCTCGATCGCTGCGCAGTTCAACTACACGTCAGCGAACCTCGCCGAGCGGCAGGGCGCGCCGCCACGCAGCGCGCAGCGTGCAGCGCCACGTCACCGCCGTCGAGATCGGAACGTTCAAAACCGTGTCGGCGCCTTCGCAGGGCGCGGCGGGTTGCCGCGATTGATCGAACCCAGGAGAGGCACAAGTGAAGACCAGCACGGGTGGTAATGGTTCGTTGGTGCAGCTCAAGCGGAAGGGGGCGCAGCAGGCCCCCGAGGAGATCGAGCCGCCGGAGGTCCTGCTCGAGCGGGCCCTCGCCCTGGCCGTGCCGGCCACGCGCCCGCCCGCCGCGCCGCAATCGCACAGCAAGAGCCGGGATATCACGCGCCGCGGCGTGCTGTGGCTCGGGCAGACGTGCAATCTCCGCTGCCACTTCTGCTACTTCCTCGATCGGATCGAGGACAAGGAGCACCCCGAGCACCCGTTCATGTCGCTGGAGAAGGCGAAGGAGATCTGCCGGACTCTGGTCGATTTCTACGGGAACAACGCGATCGACATCCAGGGCGGCGAGCCGACCATCTGGCGCGACATCCACGCGCTGGTCCGGTACTGCGTCGAGATCGGCCTGGCGCCGACGCTCATCACCAACGCGCTGGTGCTCGACAAGCGCGACAAGGTGCAGCAGTTCAAGGACTCCGGCGTCGCGGACTTCCTGGTCAGCGTCCAGGGGCTCGGGAAGGCGCACGACCTGACCGTGGGCGCGGACCGCGCGCACGTGCGCCAGATGCACGCCCTGAATCACCTGATCGCGCTCGGGATGCCGTTCCGGGTCAACTGCGTGATGTCCAAGCGCGCGGTGCCGCAGCTCCCGGCGATCGCGAAGCTTTCGGTGGAGGTGGGCGCGCGCAACGTCAACTTCCTCGCCTTCAACCCCTTCGCGGATCAGCGCAAGGCGGGGGCCCGCACCGCCGAGAACGTGCCTCGCTACGCCGAGCTGCGGGAGCCGCTCGACGAGGCCCTGGACATACTCGCGCGCGCCGGCATCGAGGCGAACGTCCGATACCTGCCCCACTGCGTCGTCTCCGAGCGCCACTGGCCCTCGGTGTACGATTATCAGCAGCTCCCGTACGACCCGCACGAGTGGGATTTCGCGAGCTGGACCTGGACCAACAAGGGGCCGCAGCGGATGCGGCCCGGTCCCGTATCGCCGCCCGTTCCGCTCGGCGCGCGGCCGCGCCTCGGCCCGCTCCGGCAGCCGCTCCTCCGCCTCGCGGACGCGCTCGACCTCCGGGGCCGGATGCTCCGCGCAGACACGGACCCGCGGCTCGGCCCCGCGATGAGGAAGCTGGAAGGGCTTTCCTATCGGTTCCTCCGCCGCCGCGGGGATCGAGACGCCGCCTACCGTCATGACGCGTTGAACCGCGTCGAGCACAACGGCTACGAGAAGGGCGCCGCGTGCCGGAGCTGCGCGCTCCGCGATATCTGCGACGGGTTCCACGGGGACTACGTCGTCATGTTCGGTACCGACGAGGCGCGGCCCGTCCTCGATCGCGACCCGGTCACCGATCCCCGCGCGTTCATCAGCACGCAGGCCAAGGTGACGCCGTCCCGAGGTGCTGCGTGACCGTGGACGCCCCGTCCGCGCCGCCCCGGATCGACGTGCTCGGCGTCCCCGTCGCGCGGCTCACCTTCGAGGAGCTGCTGCTCCAGCTTGACGACGCCCTGCTGAGGACCGGCGGCAGGCCGGAGCACTACACGTATGTGAACGCCTACGGAGCCATCCTGGCGGCGCGCGAGGCGCCGTACCGCGCCGCGGTAGCCGGGGCCGACGTCGTGTACGCCGACGGTATAGGGGTGGTCTGGGCAACTCGCCTGCTGGGCGGCCCGTGCCCGGAGCGGATCAATGTGGGCCCGGTCGAGCTGGGGAGGATCGTGGACCTGTGCGCCGAGCGCGGGGCCTCGGTCTTCCTGCTCGGCGGCGCGCCCGGGATCGCCGACGAGGTCGCCCGCCGCCTTGTCGCCCAGCGTCCGGGCCTCGAGATCGCCGGTGTTCACCACGGGTACTTCGCCCCCGAGGAGGAGGCGGCGGTGGTCCGGAAGATCAACGACTCGGGCGCCGCCTTGCTCATCGTCGGCCTCGGCCCACCCAAGCAGGAGCTCTGGGTTGCCCGGCACCTCGCCGCGCTCCAGGTGCACGCCGCCTGGTGCATGGGCGGGCTGCTGGATCAGGTGGCCGGAGCCGTCGCCTATCCGCCCGAGTGGGTCCGCCGCAATCACGTCCAGTGGCTGTACCGACTGCTGATCGAGCCGAGACGGCTATGGCGGCGGTACCTGCTCGGCATCCCGGAGTTCATCGGCCGCGTCGCGCTGCAGCGCTTTGTCTGGAGAGACAAGCATGAGTGACCAGCGACCCTTCATCCCCATGGTCCTGCCCCAGGTGGACGAGCCCGACGCGATAGCGGCGCAGCTCGCCGACATCTTGCGCTCGGGGCGGCTGACCAACGGCGGCCCTTTCGCGGAGGGCTTCGAGCGCGAGATAGCGACGTTCCTCGGCGTCGACGACGCCGTGGTCGTCTCGAACGGCGCCGTCGCGATCAGCCTCGCCATCGAGGCAGCGGCGGTGCGGCGGGGCAAGGCGATCCTCCCCGCGTTCACCTTCATCGCGACGCTGAACGCCGCGGTGCACGCGGGCTTCGAGCCGGTCTTCTGCGACATCGACCCGGAGACCTGGACGATGGATCCGGAACACCTGCGCCGCCTGCTCGCCAAGCACGAAGCGACGCTGGTCCTCCCGGTCAACGTGTTCGGCGTGCCTCCCGACCTGGCCAGCATCGCGCGGCAGGCCCGGGCCGCAGGCGCGGCCGTGATCTACGACAACGCGCACGGCATGGGCACCGAGACGGCGAGCCGGGAGGCCGAGGCGCTCCTCACCGCGACGACCTACTCGCTGCACGCAACCAAGGTCCTCGTGGGCGCGGAGGGCGGCGTGGTCGTCGCCCCCGACCGGGACGTGAGCGCGGCGATGCGCCGGCTGCGCAACCACGGGCTCGCGCAGCCGCTGAAGGCGTCGGTCCCGGGCATGAACGCCAAGATCGACGAGCTGCGCGCCGCCCTGGCGCTCGCGTCGCTCCGCCGCCTCCCCGAGGCGCTGGCCCGCAGGCGGACGTACCTCGATCGGCTGCGCGCGGCCCTGTCCCGGCATCCGCAGGTGTACCGCGCCCAGCGCATCCCGGCGGGCGTGAGCCCCAACGGACAGAACCTCGGGGTCAGGCTGGTCGACGTCCCGATCGAGGACGCCGTCGCCGCCTTCGCGCGGCGGGGCATCGAGGCGCGCCGGTACTTCTACCCGCCGCTGCACGAGCTGACCTGCCTCCAGGCGGGCGTCGCCCTGCCGCACACGGACAGGCTCTGCGCGGGCCAGGTCTGCTTGCCCCTGCACGGTCGGATGAGCGAGGAGACGCTCGAGCGCCTCGAGGAAGCCATCCACGGGGTCGCCGAGGAGCTGGAGGCGCCGCGGCTCATCGCCGCACGTCTCCTGCAGCCATCCCTGCAGGGCGCCACCTAGGGTAAGACGCAGGGGCTGCTTCCGAGATCCGACAGCATGCGCATGGCAAGAGCGTGGGACCGCCTGAGCACGGCCGCCGGTGTGGCCGGGCTGGCGGCCTTCGCCGTGGCCGCGTTCACCCCGGTGGCCGCGCCGCTCGATCGCTGGCTGGCGTCGGCGCCCGACGCGGGCCAGGCCGACGCCGTGGTCGTCCTCGGGTCGGACGTCGATCCGGACGGGCGGCTCCCGGAGGACTCCCTCCGGCGCGCCACCGAGGCGGTCGCGCTGTACCGGCAGGGGCGAGCGCCGCTCGTGCTGATGCTCGGCAGCCGCAACGGGGCGGCCAGCGAGGCCGAGTCGCGCGCCCGCCTCGCCGAGGGCCTCGGCGTCCCCGCGTCGGCCGTCCTCACCGAGCCGCGGGGGCTGACGACCGCGGTGGAGGCGCAGCGCAGCGCCGAGCTCCTGCTGCCCAGGGGCGCGAGGAGGATCCTGCTCGTCACCGGCGAGCACCGCGTCTGGCGGGCGCGCCGGCACTTCGAGCGCGCGGGCTTCGAGGTCCTCGCCGCGCCCGTCCCCGAGGGGGCGCCTACCTCGAACACCCCGGGGGAGCGCCTCTCGGCGATCGGCGGGCTGCTCCAGGAGCTCGCGGCGCGCGCTCTCTACAGGCTCCGCGGGCAGGTGTAGCGATGCCGGACTCGCTCTACATCCTGGCCGTCGTCGCGGCCACTTCCGGCGCCGCCTACGCCGCGGGGCGCCGCCTGGGCATGCGCGCCGGCCTCGTCCCGGCCGCGCTCCGGCGCGCGATCCGCCTCGTGGGCGCGTGCCTCCTGTTCTGGGGCGGCAACATCGCGGTCGGGGCAGGGGTAGCCCTGCTCGTGCGCGGCCTCGGGCTGGGGTTCATCTGGCTCTACATCAACACCGACGTCTCCGTCCTGGTCCTCTCGGCGGTCCAGGCGCTGGTCTTCGAGTCGTGGCGCATCCAGCACGAGCAGGAGCGCGCGCGGCGCGAGCAGGAGCGCGCGCAGCAGACGCAGGAGCGCGCGCCGGGCGCCCCGCGCGCGGGCGATTCCACCGGATGCCCGGCCGCGCCGGGTCTCGCGCACGAGCCCCTGCGTGGGGCAAGGGAGTGAAACGATGAGCACTGCAACGATGGAGGATCGTTCGCTCCCGAGCCGGTGGAGCGACCCGGCGCTGCGCCAGACCGCCGGCTATTACGCGCTCTTCATCTGTCTGGGTCTCATCACGGCGATCACCGGGCCGACCCTGCCGGACCTCGCGCGGCAGACGGGCTCCAGCGTCGGGGACATGGGCTCGATCTTCCTCGGCGGCGGGGTCGGCTACACGCTCGGTACGCTCGGGGGAGGCAAGCTGTTCGATCGCGTGCACGGGCACACCCTGCTCGGGGGAGCGCATCTGGCCGCTGCCGCGTGCCTCGCTGCCATCCCGGCCGTCCCGTGGCTATGGCTCCTCGTGGTCCTGGCGTTCTGCCGGGGTGTCCTGGAGGGGCTGGTCAACACGGGCGCGAACGCGCTGCTCCTGTGGACGCACGGGGAGAAGGTCAGCCCCTACATGAATGGGCTGCACTTCTGCTTCGGGCTGGGCGCGTTCGTGTCGCCGCTCCTGGTAGCGCGCGTCCCGGGCGCCTGGGGCGGTTACCGCGCGGCGTACTGGGCCGTGGCCGCCTTCTCGGCCCTCGTCGCCGTGAGCGTGCTCCTGATGCGACACTGTCCCGAGCCTCGGGAGAAGGCCGGAAAGGATGCCGGAGCGCAGCATCGGTCGCTGCCCCTCCTGCCGGTGTTCGTCGCGGTGCTGTACCTGTTCGCCTACGTCGGGGGGGAGATCTCGTTCGGGAGCTGGATCTACACCTATGCCCTCACGCTGGGCGTCGTCTCGGCGACGGGGGCGGCCTATCTCACCTCGGCGTTCTGGCTCTCGTTCACGATCGGGAGGCTGATCTCGATCCCGGTGGCCATCCGCTTCACGCCGCGGCAGGTCATCCCCGGCGCGCTGGGCGGCTGCCTCGTGCTGTCCGCGCTGATGCTGTTCCTGCCGCCCTCGAGCGCGATGCTGTGGGGGGTCTCGATCGGACTCGGGCTCTTCATGGCGCCGCTCTGGCCCAGCGGCTTCACGCTCGCGGGGCAGATAGTGCCCATGACGGCGTTCGTGACCGGGCTGGTGCTTGTCGGCGACAGCCTCGGCGGCATGGTCCTCCCGGCCGTGACCGGGAAGCTGATCGAGGGGGTGGGCCTGGACAGGCTGGCCTACTCGCTGCCGCTGCTGGTTTTCGTGAGCCTCGTGGCCTGCGCGCTCACGTACGTCGCGCTGCTGTTCCTCGGCAGGAGGGAAGGGGAGGCGCCGGCGGCGAGCGCCGCGCGCGAAGGCGCCGGGCACTGAGCTGCCGTCGCGCTCGCTACAGCGTCAGATCAGCCTCGATCCTGTGCCGGGTCGCCCGCTCGTAATCGTAAGCGTACCCCAGCAAGCGGGGCTCGCTCCAGAGAGGGCCGACGAAGATCAGGCCGAATGGGGCTCCGCTGCCGTACTGGCCGGCAGGCACGACGACCCCGGGCAAGCCGGCGATGTTGATCGCCGACTCCGTGGTCGCTGCATAGGTCGCATCGCTGAACAGCGCTGGTACCGCCTCGTAGGTCTGCGGAAACACGAGGGCATCCAGATCGTGCGCCGCCATCACGGCGTCGAAGATGCTCAGGTACTGGCCTCGCAGGGCCCAGAAGCCGGACAGATCGGGCAGATCCTCGGGGTGGAGCAGCGAGTCGGCCAGCACAGGGAGCGCGTCGACGTACCAGGACAGCGGGCCGCCGGCCGGCTGGAACGGGGAGATCCCGGTGATGAGCGTCAGGTCGTCTATCGTACCCACCACGTCCCCGTTGAACGTCAGCCCTGCGAGGTAGTTCTGGAAGTCGTGGGCGGCGGACTCCGTTCCTCGGAAGTCGTAGGGCTCGCCGGGCAAGGCCAGCTCGGCGAAGCCGCTCCCGGCGAAGGGATCTTCCACGACGGTCGCGCCCTGGATCTCGAGCTCCTCGATGGCGCGCTCGTACAGGTCCTGCGTCTCCGGCGACAGATCGCTGAGGCGCCACCCCGGGCCATACAGTCCGATCCGCTTCCCGTAGAGGGCGGTCTTGCTCAGCTGGCTCGTGTATCCGTGCGCGGGCAGGCGCCCATTGGAAGCGCTGGTCTTGAGATCCTCCGGGCTGTAGCCGGCGAGGACGTCCATCACCAGGGCGGCATCGAGGACGGTCCTCGCGATGGGCCCTGCCACGTCCCTCGTGCTGCCCGCCAGCGGCACGATGCCCGTCGTGGGGACGAGGGCGAACGTCGGCTTGACCCCGACGAGGCTCTGAGCGGCCGCGGGGTTCTGGATGGAGCCGCCCGTCTCTTCCGCGAGGCCGAGCACCGCGAAGTTGGCGGCCACCGCCGTCGCCGTCCCGCTGCTGCTCGCGCCCGGCGCCAGGTCCCTGTCCACGGCGTTGTACGTGGGGCCTGCCCAGCTGCTGTTGGCGCGGGTCCCGTCGTCGCTGAACGCCGGGATGTTGGTCTTCCCGAGGATGATGGCGCCCGCGGCGATCAGCCGATCGACGACGACGGCGTTCCTGAGCGGGAACAGAGCGACGCCGCCCGCCTGGGAGCTGAGGGGAGCCCAGCCTGCCGTCGAGGGCAAGCCGACGAAGTCCATGGACTCCTTGATGACCACGGGGATGCCCGCCAGGGGGCCGAGCGCCTCTCCATTCCTTCGCCTCCTGTCGATCTCACGCGCTTGCTCGAGCGCGCTCGGGTTCAGGAACGTGAAGGCGTTGTAGGACTCCTCGTACTGCTCGATCCTGTCGAGGTAGGCCTGGGTCAAGGCCTCTGCGGTGTACCGCCTGTGCCTGTAGGCCTTCATGATCTTCGAGACCGTCAGCTCGGCCACGTCGATGTCGGAAGCGTGGATGGGGCCCGCTGCACCATGGCTGGTGCCGGGGATCCCCAGGGCAACTCCAAGGACAATGGCCGCGGTCCATTGGATGCCCGAGCTTGTGTTCTTGTTCATGTGAATCGCTCCTCTCCCCCAGGACACAGAACGCGCGTCGGTTTGTCGATCGTGCGTCACGAAAGGAATTCGTTTGCAATTGGTATGGGGATCTGCACGGCCAGGGCTCCGCGGGCCTCCGCGCGATTTCTCGGCGCACCCCGGGAGACGCCGGAGCAGCCCTGCGAAAGGCAGCCCAGCTTCAGCCCCGATGAACGTGCCCGTCACCGGTTGATGAGTCGGTGATACCCGACCTGCGCCCGGGAGCGAACGTCAAGCAGCGTTCTGGCTCCCTTTCCTCCGGGAGAGGGGCTACTCATGGACCACCGTGCGCCGCCCCGTCCGCCTCGCGCTCCTGTCCCTGGCCACCCTGACCCTCGCCTGGGGTGCCAGCGGCGCGCTGGTGGCGCGCGGGCTCACCCGCCGCGCGGCCCCGCCCTTCGCCGAGCCCCCGCCGGCAGGGTGGGAGGCCGTGTCCCTGACGGCCGAGGACGGCCTGCGCCTCGGCGGCTGGCTCCGCCGCGGCGACGCGGGAAGCGCGTGCGTCCTCGCCCTGCACGGCAACGGGTCGAGCCGCACGGGCCTGCGCGACGCGCTCGATGTCCTCGCGGAGGAAGGCACCTGCGTCCTCGCGCTGAGCCTGCGCGCGCACGGCGACTCGGACGGGGACGTCAACGACATCGGCTGGAGCGCGGCCAAGGACGTGCGCGCGGGCGTCGCGTTCCTGGAGCGCGAGCTGCCGGACCGCCGCCGCCGTGTCTTCGGCACGTCGCTCGGCGCGGCCGCGGCGCTCTACGCTGCGAGGGAAGTCGCCGGGCGCGTGGACGGGTACCTGCTCGAGTCGCCCTACCGCGACCTCGAGACCGCCGTGCGCAACCGGCTGGACATGCGGCTGGGCCCCCTCGCGCCGGCGGCGTTCGCCGTCCTGTGGCCGTGGGGGGCCGTCGCGCTCCCGGTCGACCCGGCGCTGCTGCGGCCGGTGGACGCCGCGCGCGACCTGCCGTCCTCCACGCCCGTGCTCCTGCTCGCGGGCGACGCCGACGCGCACGCCACGCTCGCGGAAGCGCGCGACATCGCGGAGGCGGTGCCGGGCCCCGCCCGCCTGGAGCGCTTCCCCGGGGCGGACCACGGACGCCTGCAGCGCAGCGACCCCGCCCGCTACCGCGCCGTCCTGCGCGCCTGGGTCGGCGAGCAGCGGTGAGGCACCGCTCAGCGACCCACGTTGTAGCTCGCGCCGAGCGCGTCTCCGAAAGCGCGCTGAAGCACGATGGGATCGAAGTATTCATGAAACTCCGCGATCTGCCCGTCCCGGATCACGAACAGACCGGCGTAGGTGTTGTTGTAGGAGCCGCCGGACCTGAGTCGGATCTCGCCACGGTAAGTCACGAAGAACCGAGAGGGATCGACCATGTCGTGGATGACGAGATCGGGAAACCGCATGCTGGCGAAGTTGTCGGGCATGCTCCGGTACTGATTGAAGATGGCGGCGCGCCCGTCGAGCGTCTTCGGGAAGCCTTCCGGAGAGAAGGGCATGACCTGCCGTCCCGTCTCCGCGAAGAGCCCGGCGAAGCCCTTGATATCGAACGCCTCGAGCCTGGCGAAGAAGGCGTGGACGACGGCGCGGTGCCTCTCCCGCACCTCGGATGAATTCGAGCTGAGCATGATGTCCTCCCGGGGATTGCGCTGCGGCGCGGCGCAGCTCTGGGTCGTGGCGATGAGGAGCAGCAGGACCGTGGAATCGAGCGCGCGTCGCATGGGATCCTCCGTGACGCCAGCCGACGTGGCGGCTGGCGGCGGCACCGCGGCGCCGCCCATCGGGACGGATGCGATGCCAACAGGGTTGATCGGCGTGTCGTGCCTTCCCGGGCTCAGCGCGCGGCCAGGGTCGCGCGCAGGTGCGCGACGGCTTCCTGGCTCGCGCGGTCGACGGTGGCCGGGTCGTCGTAGAAATGGAACTGCGTGCCGGCGGTCCACACCACGCGAGGAGCGACCGGCATGGCGGCCGCGAAGCGCTTCGCCCCGTCCGGGATGGCGCCCTGCTCGGAGTGGACGATCAGCGTCGGAGCGCGCAGGCGCGGCGCGCTCGCGAGCGCGTCGAACTCGAGCCATTCGGGCCACGACATCAAGGCGAAGCGATTCCCCCACTGCGGGATCCCGCCGCGGCGCGCGTCCAGGTAGTAATCGAAGGGGCCGACCATCGCCGCGCTCGCGTCGGTCGTGCTGACGGCCGGAACGTAGCTGACCACGCCCGTCGACTCGAAGCGCGCGCGCGCCTCTCTCCCCTTGCGCACCCGGTCTGCGACGCCCTCCGCCCCGCCGTACACCGAGGCGGCGAGCGCCCCGTCGTGGAGCCACGGGGCGACCATCGCGACGCTCCGCACGCGCGGGTCATCCGCCGCTTCTGCAGCGATGTAGCCGCTGCTGGCGCAGATGCCGACGAGCCCGAGGCGCCGCGCGTCCACGGCGGGGTGCGTGGAAAGAAACGCTACCGCGGCGCGGATGTCTTCTATCTTCCGCGCCGGCGATTCGACGTGACGGGGCGCCCCCTCGCTCTCGCCGAAGCCGCGGAAGTCGAAGGTGAGCGCCGCGAAGCCGGCGGCCGCGAGGTGGTGCGCGTAGAGAGAAGGCATCTGCTCCTTCACCGTCGTCCACGACCCGAGCACCGCCACCGCGGGCAGGCGCTCGCCTTCCCGCGCGCGCGCCGGCAGGTGCAAGAGGCCCACGAGGCCCGCTCCTTCGCTCGGGAAGCGCACGTGCTCGACCCGGTAGGCGGGCCCTCGCGGGGCGGCGAGGCCGGCCCGCTCGCGAGCGCGCTCGATCAGCGCCGCGTTTCCCGTCGACTCGCCGGGGATCATGCGCATGCGCGTCACCTTCCACCCGGATGGCGTGCGCGCGAGCTCGTGCTCGTAGCGGCCGCCGAGGCTCCAGAGCTCGCCGCCCGCCGCGCCGGCGAGGTGGTGGGCCGCCTGGAATTGCGAGCGCACGCGCGCGAGATCGGGGTCGACGAAGCTCACCTGCTCCTCGCGGACCACGTGCTGGGTGCTGTCGAACGCCGACAGGAGCGGCCGCCACCGCGAGACGATCTCCTCGGGCGTGAGCAGCTCGGGAACGCCGTAATCCAGCACGACGCGCTCGGCGAACGCCGAGCGAACCGTGTCCCACTGGCGAAGGTCGGCGCCTCTCGCAACGTTGTGGATGGTCTCCAGGATGGCGGCTCGGTCTCTTGTCGCATTTTGCACGGGGACCTCCTGCGCGCCGGGGTGGACGGCGCGGGTCGGACTGGCACAGGCGATGAGCGCCGCGGCGGCGGCGCCGAGGGCGATGCGGGCTCCTTGGTGGGTCATGGGGCTTCCTCGTCGGCGGTCATGGTGCTGCCGCGCGGCGCGCCGCGCTTGAACGAAGCCCGCGCGCGCCGTTGAAAAAACCTGCGCCGTTCGCCGCGAGCTTTCGGGGCGGGTAGAGTGGGCAGGGTGAGAGGCCGGAGCGCGGTTCCCTTCGTCGCGTCGAGCTCGTCGGAGCCCGTCGATGCGCTCGCGTCGGCGCGCATCGACGCCTCCAGCGCGGGCCTGGGCTGGCCAGAGGTGCACGTGGAGGTCGGGTACAACCCGTCATGGGACGTGCACGATCTCACCGTGCGCGCGCACTACCTCGCGCTGAACACGGACCCTCACGCGCTGACGTTCGAGGCGCGCATCGACGGGCGTCCTCGCGAGATCACCCTCGCGCCAGGGCAGCTCTGGTTCTGCCCGGCGGGAGAGTCGTTCACGCATCGCGTGACAGCGCCCGCGGGCTTCGCCCTCGTCACGCTCGAGCCCGAGAAGCTGCTCCGCGTGCTCGGGGAAGACGATGAGCGCGAGCTCAGGCGGACCTACGCGGTCGACTGCCCTCAGCTGGAGCACCTCGTCCGCGCCCTGGCGGCGGAGGCCGAGCGCGGGGGCCCGAGCGGGGCGCTGTTCGTGGACGCGCTCGCCACGGCGCTGGCCGTCCAGGTGGTCGGGACGTTCGGCGTGAAGGCGCCGCCCGCGCTGTCGGCGCGCGGCGGGGAGCTGTCGCGGGGCGCTCTCCGGCGCGTGCTCGCGCTGATCGAGGCGGAGCTCGGCGACGCGCTCACGGTCGAGAGGATGGCCGCCGTCGCAGGGCTGAGCCCGGCGCACTTCGCGCGCGCGTTCAAGCGATCGCTCGGCGTCGCTCCGCACCAGCACGTCATGCGGAGGCGCCTCGAGCAGGCGCGGCTTTCGCTCGAGGCGCGGGACGCCGACATCCTCAACGTCGCGCGCCGGCTGGGCTTCTCGGACCAGGCCCACCTGACGCGGCTCTTCAAGCGAGAGTTCGGCGTGACGCCCGGGCAGTACGCGCGCGAGCGCGCCCGGTGAGGCGGGGGACGCACGCTGCGGAGCCGTGGCGAAGGGCTACTCGAAGATCTCGGCCTCGGCCCCGAGCTCCGACCCGGTAAGGTCCTCGAGGCCGGAGAGGTGAGCTGGATGCTGGATGAGCGGGGACGCTGCCCCCGCGATCAGGAGCATGCGGAGCACCTTTGCATACCCTGTGTTGATCATGCTGGGTAACGAACCTCGGGACGCGCTTCTGCTCTCAGGGCTGGGCGGTTAGACTCCGCAGCGAGGCATGGAGAGCCGCATGTGCAGGCTTCCACGAGCCGTATTTCGGGAGGTGCCGTCAACATGGAAGCTCTGCTCGGACTTCTCCTCGTTGCCGCCGTCGTCGGCCTGATCTCGGTGTTTCTCCGATTCCGTACCCTCTCTGCGACACACGCCGCCCTGCTGGAACGGTTTCGCCCGATCGTTGACGTTGACGCGGAACGGCAGCGCGTGCTGGCGCAGATGGCGGCGGAGCGCGCGCTGACGCAGGCGGAGGTTGCCACCATCCGATCGGAGCGTGACCAGGTCATCCACAGCCTGCGTGCGCAGCGGCAGCAAGGGGAACTCGAACTCGCTGGCCTTCAGACTGAGATTGGCCGGCGGCGTGCCGAGTTCGCCGCGCTTGATGAGGCTGCCAACCTCCAGTCCTTCGGGTTCTACCGGCCCCGTTATACCTTCTCTGATTCGGAGCGTTATCAGGCTCGGCTGGAGGAGATTCGTGACCGTCAGAAGGACATGCTGAAGAGTAAGACGGCAGCAGTGGCCCGCACCGAGTGGACCGTCAACGGCAGCGTTGCAGAGGGACGGAAGCAAAATAACCAGACCCTTAAATTGATGCTTCGCGCCTTCAACGGTGAATGCGATGCTGCTGTTGCTAAGGTCAACTACAAGAATGTTAATGTGATGGAGGCGCGCATCTCCAAGGCATGGGAGGCGATCAATGGTCTAGCGAGCGTACAGCAGTGCGAGATCACCAGAGCGTACCTCGATCTCAAGCTGCAAGAGCTGTACCTGTCGCACGAGTACGAGGAGAAGGTACAAGCTGAGAAGGAGGAGCAGCGACGCGTCAAGGAGCAGATGAGAGAGGAAGAGATCGCGATTCGTGAGATAGAGAAAGCGAAGCAGGAGGCCGAGAGGGAAGAGCGGCGATATGCTGAAGCCCTCAGAAAAGCGGAAGAAGAGGTTCAGAGAGCCGCCGGTGCGAAGCAGCAGAAGCTCATGAGCCAGATCGAAGAGCTTCAGAAGCGGCTCGTAGAGGCGAAGGTGAGCAAGGAGCGAGCGATCTCTCAGGCTCAGATGACGCGAAGCGGCAACGTTTACGTTATCTCCAACGTAGGCTCCTTCGGAGAGCACGTCTATAAAATCGGCATGACGCGACGGTTGGAGCCAATGGACCGCATCAGAGAGCTTGGAGACGCCTCCGTGCCCTTTGAGTTCGATGTCCATGCAATGATCAAGTCGGATGATGCTCCCGCCCTGGAGAGCGCCCTCCACCGCGAGTTCCACCACCGGCGCGTCAACCTCGTGAACGAACGGAAGGAGTTCTTTAAGGTCGAGCTTGATGAGCTCGCGCTCACCGTTCGAAAGCTCCATGGTGAGATCGAGTTCGTTCGTGTCCCCGAGGCAAAGGAGTATCGGCAGACGACCGCCAAGCGGCAGGCGCATGAAGCCGCCAAAGCGGCCGGTCTTCCACCGACACCTGCGCCTCCGCAGGTCGAGCAGGTGGCGGCCTACGCGGC
The DNA here is from genome assembly GCA_051717205.1 of Sorangium sp. So ce1128. Lineage (GTDB taxonomy): Bacteria > Myxococcota_A > Polyangia > Polyangiales > Polyangiaceae > Sorangium. The sequence goes on along the minus strand of CP181432.1, from coordinate 7,615,153 downwards.
GTACTAGTGGACTGTTCGATAAGTTTTTGAACATATTCGTGGCGGTGGCAAGCTCCACGGATGCGGGGGCAGGACCACGGCGCTCATCGTCCACACCCGCAAGATGCACGGCTGGTGCATCGAGCACAACGACAGCGAGCACCTGTGTGCGATCCTCCCCGAGCTGCTCCAGGAGCATCGCCACAGGCGACGCGTGCACCTGATCCGGGACGGTGGCTCGTCCCACACCGCCGAGGCGACGCACACGCTCCTGCGCAACCACTACGCGCACGTGGGTGTGCTCTTCACGCCGGCGCATGCTTCGTGGCTCGATCAAGCCGAGCTGCTGCTCCGTGCGTTCACCGAGCGGTACCTGAAGCGCGGCGACTGGAAGAGCCGTCAGCAACTCGTCGAGCACCTCGAGGCGAGCTGGCAGGAGTACAACAAGCTCTACGCGCACCCGTTCAGGTGGTCCTGGACGCGCCAGAAGATGCACCGCTGGGTCGCGCAGCATGCCCCGTGAAAATGTTCAAAAACTTATCGAACAGTCCACTAGATATTCATGGTCCAATGTGGATGATTGTCCCATGCCGGCGATCGATGGGAGCATCATGCCTGCGGCGCGCGAATCAACGATGATAACGTAGAAAGTGAGGGGATCTGTCAGCCGCCTGCCCTCTCGGCACAAGCGAGGGAGCGGGAATCTGTCCGGGAACCTGTCGACGATCGCGCAACCTAGCGAAATCCTTGGACCCGCAGGGCTTTCCACATGGGTTGAAAGCGGGGGATCGACGCGGAAAATCAGCGCGTGCGATCGAGCTCACTCACGAACACGATAACAAGTGACAAGCGCCACCGCGTCGTCGAGAATCGAACATAGAGTAGTTGTCCAAGCATAGAGTACGTTATCGGGGAGGCCCTGCACATGGGGACGGACACGTGCATCGCGCGAGCGGCCGAGGCCAAGAGTGGCGCGCCAGTGATTCTGAAAGTTCCCGACGGCGAGCCGCCGGTCCCGCGCGCGCTCGGGAAATCGGTTCTCGTGCCGGAGCCCTGGGGCGACACGTCGCTGGAGCGCGTGCTCGACCAGGGCCCGCTGCCGCTCGGGGTCGCGCTGCGCCTCGGCGCCGCGCTTTCGCGCAGCCTGGGCGAGGTGCACCGGCGCGGCCTGCTGCACCGCGATGTCAAGCCGCAGAACGTGCTGGTCGACGCCGAGCGGACGCGCACCTGCTTGATCGACTTCGGGCTCGCGACCTGGTGGACGCCTAAGCTCGCCGCGCAGGTGTCGCTGGAGGCGGTCTCCGGGACGCTGGCGTACATGGCGCCCGAGCAGACGGGCCGGATGAACCGAGCGCCGGACGCCCGGGCAGACCTGTATGCGCTGGGCGCCACGCTCTACCAGATGCTGACCGGCGTGCTGCCCTTCGAGACGACCGACGCGCTGGAGCTGATCCACGCGCACATCGCACAGGCGCCCGTGCCCCCGCACGAGCGCGCGCCCGAGCGAAACATCCCCGAGGCCGCCAGCGCGATCGTGCTCAAACTGATGGCCAAGAGCCCCGAGGACCGCTACCAGACGGCGAGCGGCGCGGCCTGGGATCTGGAGCGGGCGGCGCGGGCGTGGGTCGAGACGGGGACGGTGGCGCCGTTTCCGCTGGCGAAACGCGACTGGGACGATCGGGTCCGAGCGCCCTCGCGCCTGTTCGGTCGGGAGCGCGAGAGCGCCGCGCTCGCGGCGCTGCTGGACCAGGCGTGCGGCGGCGCGACGGTGCTTTCGCTGGTGGCGGGGCCGTCGGGCGTGGGCAAGTCGGCGCTGGTGCAGACGCTGCAGGCAGAGGTGCGCGCGCGGCGGGGGATCTTCGCCTCGGGCAAGTTCGACCAGCTGCAGCGCAGCACGCCGTACGCGGCGCTGGCGCAAGCGCTGCGGTCGGTGGTGCGGCGGCGGCTTTCGGACCCGGCCGAGGTGCTGGAGCGCTGGAGGCAGGCCTTTCAGGAGGCCGCGGGGCCGAACGGGCAGATCCTCGTCGAGCTCATGCCCGAGCTTGTGCACGTCCTGGGCGAGCCGAAGCCGCTGGTCGAGCTGGGGCCGATGGAGGCCAAGCTCCGCTTCCAGACGACGGTGCTGCGCTTCGTGCGGACGCTGGCCACGGCCGAGCACCCGCTTTTGCTGTTCATCGATGACCTGCAGTGGGCGGATCCGGCGACGCTTTCGCTCTTGGGCGAGCTGCTGAAGGAGCCCGCGGGCCAACACCTGCTGGTGATGGGGGCCTACCGGGACGAGGAGGTGGGCCCAGACCACCCGCTGAACGCGCTGCTTTCTGCCGCCGCGGCCCCGGGCGCCGTGCCCTCCCGGATCGCGCTTTCGCCGCTCGGCGCGGAGGCGGTCGGCGCGATGGTGGCGGACATGCTCGATCGGCCCGAGGCCGAGGTGGAGGGTCTGTCGCGGCTGATCAAGGACAAGACCGACGGCAGTCCGTTCTTCGTCGGGCAGTTTTTGCAGCTCTTGCACGAGCGGAAGCTGCTTTCGCGCGACACGGAGACGGGGCGGTGGCGATGGCAGCGCGAGGCGATCGAGCGGGAGGGGATCACGGACAACGTGGTCTCGCTGCTGACCCACCGGCTGCAGCGGCTGTCGCCCGAGCTGCAGCGCGCGCTGCAGACGGCGGCGTGCGTGGGCGACCGGTTCGACGGGGAGCTTTTGGCGCATCTCTTGGGGCAGGAGGCGGAGACGGCCTCCGCCCTGCTGGCGGATGCGGCGCGCGAGGGGCTCGTGATGCACGAGGGCGAGCAGGCGCATGAGACCTACGCCTTCGTGCACGACCGGGTGCAGCAGGCCGCTTACGAGGCGCTCACGGCCGAGGAGCGGCTGGCGCTGCACCTGGGGATCGGCCGAGCGCTGCGGGCGAGGTATGGCGTCGCATGCGCCGACGGGGAGCTGTTCGCGACGCTCTACCACCGCAACCGGGCCGCCGAACAGCTGACGGATGCCGCGGAAAAGCGCGACTTGGCGGAGCAGAACCTGCGCGCAGGGCAGCGGGCCAAGACGAGCGCAGCCGATGCGCAGGCCGTGGGGTTCCTCGGCACGGCCGCGTCGCTGCTGGGCGAAGAGGGGTGGACCGAGGCGCCGGAGACGACGTTCGAGGTGCACCTCGTCATGGCCGAGGCGCTCTGGCTCACGGGGCAGGTCGACGAAGCGGAGCGGCTCTTTCATCGCTGCCTCGAGCAAGTGCGGGACCCGATCGAGCGCGCGCGCGTGGCCAGCATCTTGATTGTGTATCTTCAGGTCGCCGGCCGCTTCGCGCAGGGCATCCAGCTCGGCGTGGAGGCGCTTTCATGGCTCGGGCGCCCGCTGCCGATGACCCCGGAGGAGCAGCAGGCGCTGCTCGACGCGATCTTCACCGAGATCGAGCCCGCCGTGGAGCGCATGACCGTCGAGGACTGGAAGGCGCTGCCGATGAACACCGATCGCGCCCACGCGCTGCGGTGCAGGCTCCTGAACGTGCTGTGTACCACCGCCATCTTCGGAATGCCCTCGCTGAGCTGGTGCTGCCGGCCGATGATCGTGCTGGAGACGCTGCGGCACGGCCTAACGGAAAGCTCGTTTGCGGGGTGCGCGGGCACGGCCTTGCTCCTTTCGTACGCCCTGGGGAAGGTGCGTTTGGGACGCCGGCTGAACGAGGCTATGCTGGCGCTCCTCGATCAGTACGACGTCTCGCGCGCCGTCGCGCACTTCAGCGGCACACTGGCCGCCCAATACTGGACGCCGCCTTTGAAGATGAGGGAGCTGTTTGCGCGCGCGGCGCGCACCGGCGCCGATGAACGCGATCTGGCCCATGAGGCCTACAGTGAGCTCAACGGGGCGATGTTCCAGCTGATCGCCGGAGCCGACCTCGATCGCGTTGCGCGCGACCTCGACCGCATGGCCCACCGTGACCTGGCGGCCATGGTGTACCGGAACATCTTTGCCCGCTCGGTCGCCGCGCTCTCGCAGGCCCAGGCCGCGCACACCGTCGCGCAGACGCTCGAGGAAATCGCGCGGCTCGCGCCGGACGTGAAACCGATATTTTTCTTGGCCAGCACGACGGCGGGTTGGATCGGGCTCCACCTCGGCGCCGATGCACCGGCGGTCGAGGCGGTCCTCGCCGTCGAGCCGGACTGGCAGATGTCGTGGGGCGGTCCCCAGCTCCTCGCCTTCACCTTCACGCTCTGCGTGGCCGGAGCGCATGCCCTCCCCACCGCCGCCGCCGAGCGGCGCGCGTTGCTCGAGGACCGGCTGGCCTTCCACGGCGCGCGCCTGACCCTCTGGGCCCAGAGCTGCCCGGAGACCTTCGAGGCCATGCGCCTGCTGATGGAGGCGGGCCTCGCCCGCGCCCGGGGAGAGCACGACGAGGCCGGCCGGCTGTACGACCGGGCCATTGAGCAGGCCCGCGATGACGGCCTGATCAACGCGGAGGCGCTCGGCCTGCGCCTGGCGGGCGAGCACCGCCTCGCCCGCGGGCACCGAGCCGTGGCCTGCGCCTATCTCACGGTTGCGCACGATGCCTATCTGCGCTGGGGCGCGCGCGCGGCCGCCGCGCGGCTCGCCCAGCGCTACCCGGACAGCATCGCCACCTCGGGCCGCGCGGCCCTTGCGGATGGCGAGCCACCGGATGGAGCATCCCTGCCGACGAACACGACCATCACCAACCGCACGCTCCACGCCCACCTGGACATCGCCTCCGCGCTGCGCGCCGCGCAGGCGGTCTCCGGCGACCGAAACCTCGGCTCGCTCGTCGGCCGCATGCTCCGCCTGCTCGCCGAGTACTCCGGCGCCGAGCGCGCCGTGCTCGCCCTCGTGCAAGGCGGCGAGCTCATCATCGCCGCCCAGCTCACTGTCAACCCGCAGCAACTGGAGCTTTCGCTGAACGAGCCCGCCGCCAACTCGATGCGGCTGCCGGTGACGCTGGTGCAGTACGTCGCGCGCGGCAAGGAGCCGGTGGTGCTCGGGCAGGCCGCGTCCGACACCCGCTTCGACGAGGACCCCTACCTGCTCGCCCACCGACCCGGCTCGGTGCTGGCCGTGCCCCTGGTGCACCAGGGGCGCCTGTCCGGGGTGATGTACCTGGAGCACCCGCGCGTGGAGGACGCCTTCCCCGAAGCGCGCGTCGAGCTGGTCACGCTCCTCGGCGCGCTGGCGGCGACGGCCGTGGAGAACGCCACGTTCTATACCGAGCTCTCCGCGTACAGCGAGCGGCTCGCAGGCGAGGTGGCCCAGCGGACCGCCGAGCTCGTGGCCGCCAAGGAGGCGGCCGACAACGCCAACCGCGCCAAGAGCGAGTTCCTGTCCAGCATGAGCCACGAGCTGCGCACCCCGCTCAACAGCATCCTCGGCTATGCCCAGCTGCTCGGCCGGATGACCGACCTGCCCGCCCAGGCCGCCGACTCGGCCCGCATCATCCACACCGCCGGCACGCACCTGCTCAGCCTCATCAATGACGTGCTCGATCTGGCCAAGATCGAGGCCGGCAAGATGGACCTGCACCCCACCGCGGTCGACCTCCCCACGCTCCTCAAGACCGTGACCAACATCTGCCGGGTGCGCGCCGAGCAGAAGGGCCTCACCTTCGCCCACGAGCAGGCAGGCCCCGAGCGGCTGGGGGTGCGCGTTGACGAGAAGCGGCTGATGCAGGTGCTGCTCAACCTGCTGGGCAATGCCATCAAGTTCACCGAGCAGGGCGGGGTGACGGTGCGCGTCGAGGTGCTGGAGCCGCCGGAGGACCAAGGGCGCACGGTGCGCTTGCAGGTCAAGGACACCGGCCCCGGGATCGCCCCCGAGCACCTCGGGCGCATCTTCGAGGCCTTCGAGCAGGTCGGCGACGAGAAGCGGCACGCCGAGGGCACCGGGCTCGGGCTGGCAATCACGAGGAAGCTCGTCGAGCGGATGGGCGGCCGCATCGAGGTCAAAAGCCAGCTCGGCCAAGGCACGGTCTTCACGGTGACGCTCCGCCTGATCGAGGCGCCCGCGGTGAAGGCGAGCGCGGGGCTGTCGTGGGAGGCGATCATGGGGTATCAGGGCGAGCGCCGCACGATCCTCGTGGTGGACGACAACGCCGAGAACCGCGCGCTGCTGCGCGACCTGCTAGAGCCGCTTGGCTTCGAGCTGCTGGAGGCCGACAGCGGCGAGCGGGCGCTCGCGCTGACCCGCGAGCGCACGCCGGACGTCATTGTGATGGACCTGGCCATGCCGGGCATGGATGGGTACGAGGTGACGCGGCGCTTGCGGCAAAGGCCCGAGCTCGCCCGAGTCGCGATCATCGCCTCGTCCGCCAGCACCTCCGGGGCCGAGCGGCACACGAGCCTGAGCGCGGGATGCGACGACTTTCTGCCCAAGCCGGTGCAGGCCGGCGCGCTCCTGGAGCTGCTCCGAGCGACTCTCCAGCTCGAGTGGATACGCCGAGCGGGGCCGGGCGCGGCCGTGACCGCTCCCACGATGACCGATGCGGAGATCGGCATGCTCACCCCTCCACCGGCCCACGAGCTTTCGCGGCTTATCGAGCTGGCCGACAGCGGGCGCGTGCCCCGGGTGCTGAACGAGCTCGATCGGCTCGAAGAGGCCGCCCCGCGGCTCGGCGCGTGGATCGGGCAGATACGGGCGGTGGCGCGAAGCTTCCAGAACAAGCGGCTCCGCGGTCTGCTCCAGGCGCAGCTCGATACGGCATCACGGCTGCTCCCCTGACCGCGCGGCACGATCGACGGCAATGACGAGCGCGCCGAGGCGAAGACCCCTGATGGGTGGATGTGTGCTTGAAATGACTTGAGTTTTTGGATTCGTGACGTATTCACGTCCGGCGGAGATGCCGGGCAACAACGGATTCATCCGGTCTTCAGAGCTCGCCGCTGCGCTCGCGACGACCGCGCGTCCGCAGCGCGTGCTCCACGCCCGACTGCAGGGTGGCCTTCGTCACGAGGTGATCGAGGTGCAGATCGAGCCCCACGAGCGTCTGCGCCACCTCGGCGCGGATGCCGGTGACGACCGTCCGCGTGCCGAGCAGCGAGAGCCCCATCGCCGCTTGCACGAGCATGCGCGCGACGGTCTCATCGACCGCCTTGATGCCGGTGATGTCAATGATGAGATGGTCCGCCCAGCGCTCGCTCGCTCCGTGCATCGCTGTCTCGATGGCTTGTCTGGCACGCTCGACGTCGACCGTGCCGATGAGGGGCATCACGAGGATACCCTCGATGATCGGAATGAGCGGAGCGGAGAGCTCGAGGAGCCGCTCCCGCTGGGCCGCGATGATCTGCTCCTGCAGCGCCGCCCTGGCCGCTTCGGCGCGCTCGCTCTGCATCAGCTGCTGCGAGAGCTGTGCGTTCGTGTCGTGCAGCCTCTGCACGGCCTCCGCCAGCGCTTCCTCGGCCTTGACGCGCTCCCGGACCTCCGCCGACAGCCTTGTATTCTGCTCCTCGAGAGCCCGCGTTGCGCGCCGGAGCGAGATCTGGGTGTGCACCCGCGCCAGCAGCTCGGTCCTCTCGAACGGCTTGGTCACATAGTCCACGGCGCCCGCGCGAAAGCCCTCGACCCTGAACTTCGCCTCGGCGAGCGCCGTCATGAACACGACGGGGATGCTCCGCGTCGCAGGATCGGCCTTGATCCGCCGGCATACCTCGAACCCGCCGAGGCCGGGCATCAACACGTCGAGCAAGATGAGATCGGGCTGAGCTCGGCTGGCCAGCTCGATCGCCTCCTCACCGTCGCACGCGACGGCGACCTCCAGTCCATCAGCGATGAGCGCGCTGGACAGCACGTCCAGGTTGTCCGCGTTGTCGTCTACGATGAGGACGAGCCCAGAAGGCGGAGTTTCTTGCTCTTGCATGGATCTCTGCCGATCTCAGCACTCCCGGACGAGCCTCCTGCGCCCGGTCGGCAACTTCCACCGATCGGCGAGCGAGCAGGCGCGTACAGTGTGAGCTGGCAGCTCTGTCACAGGAAATTGCCCCCCTGACTGCTTCCTCTGATACCACGGGTTGGTCGGCCTTGGCACACGTTTAGTCAACGGCGGAGGAGAGGGTGGGCTGCGCCACAGGGGCTATCCTCTTCGACGTACGTGTTCCACGTACGTGCCAGGGGGGCGCTCGCCGCCAAGGTGCCATGTCGGCTCGCCGAGCTCGCGCGCCCGGAGGCGCTGCTTCATCGGAGCTTGCCGCCGCGGGTTTCGACGGCGAGGTCGCCCGCTGGCGCCGGGGATCAGTCCTCGCACATGATCCGGTCGAGGAGCTCATTGGCCTCCACGAACCAGTCGAGCGTGGACTCCGCGCGCTGCGTCGACAGCGAGATGACCGCGACGCGAGAGCCGTCGTCGCTCGCAGCGTTTCGCGTCGCGAACCCGAGCGTGTCTCCACCGTGGCTCCAGACTCCCCCGCCGCAGCTCGTCGGGGTCCACATGATGCCGAGACCGTAACGGATCCCGGGCACTACATCGCTCAGGTCGAGTGCCCTCGACGTCCGGGATCGGGATCGTGTCGTGGAGCTCCGCCATCTGCTCCGGCTCGAGCAGCGAGCCATGCTGCAGCGCCCGCCAGAACTTCGCGAGGTCTCTGGTGGTGGTGATCAGGGAGCCGGCGGCGTCCGCCCATGTGTGGCTCACGCTCGTGACGTCGACCAGCGAGTCGCCGTTAACGAGCTGCTCCCGCAGCCCAGCACGAGCGACGCCATGGATACGAGCGAGATGGAGAGCTTGTTGATTGCCATGCTCTGGTGTTCCCGTTCGCCCTGGTTCTGTTCAGAGGAATGTTGATTTTGATTATTTTGTAAGATTCCAGTGGAGAGCGAATCTGCTGAGCGGATCTCAGGCGACGGCGTGCTCCTGTGCAGGGCACCTGAGCACGACCCGTACCGCGGCGCTCGACGCCGCACGGCCGACCTGCCGCTGAGGCCGCCCTGTAACGCGGCGGGGCCATCATGGTGCACCAGCCATTACCGGTAGCTCACGTCGCCGCCATGACTCGCAATGGATGAACCGTGACGACCGAGCTTCGATGAGGCGACAGAAAGGCTTCGTGATTGGACATGGATAGGATTCGTCTGCCTGATTTCTATTGTCCGTTCCCGTCCGCGTTCAGTGAGCACGTTGAAGCGGTGCATGAATTGTCCCTGGACTGGGCGAATCGCTTTCGTCTCGTTCAGGGCGACGCGGCCAGGCATCGTTACCTTGCTTCGAAATTCGCGTGGTTGACGGCTCGCACCTATCCTTCGGCGAACATGGCGGACAATGCCCTGGCCACGCAGTGGATGATCTGGCTGTTCATGTTCGACGACCAGTTCGACGACGGGCTGCCTGGAAGGAACATTTCGGACATCGAGGGCACGGTGCTGGAGTACATCGAGCTGTGCGCGAATCCGTTCAGGTTCGCGCCTCGCGCCCCCGCAGCCGAGGCGCTGTGTGAGCTCTTCAGCCGCACCCTCCCGCGGATGCCCGTGAGCTGGGGCAATCGGTTCCGGACCCATTTCATCCGGTATCTGAGCACCTATTCGTGGTCCGCGTGGAACCACCTGCAGGGGATCGTCCCGGAGCTCAACAGCTACCTGGAAAACAGGTATCACTCGGGGGGTATGGTCCCGAGCATGGATCTGATCGAGCTCACGGAGGGCCTCGATCTGCCAACGGAGGTCATCCTGAGCGAGCCGGTCGATCGCCTCAGCCGGGCCTGCGGAAACGTTGTGTGCTGGTCCAACGATATCGTCTCGCTGGCGAAGGAGCAGGCGCGCGGAGACGTGACCAACCTCGTCGTCGTTCTCCGGCACCTGTACAAGTGCTCTCTTCAGGAGGCGGTAGACCGCGTGAACGCCAAGATCGTCGAGGAAGTCAGGTTGTTCGAGGAGATCGAGAGCAGCCTCCCGGAGTACCAGCCTGGCGTCAGCTCGCAACTGAAGAAGTATATTGCAGGGCTCAAGGCCTGGATGAGGGGCAACCTCGACTGGTCAGCAGAGACGCACCGCTACTCATCGGTCGAGGAGACGCGCATGGGCGAGAATGTGAGTTACGTGGAGTCGATCCTGGAGCTAGCGTCCCCCGCGCATTAGATGCTCCGGTGTCCAGCGACCCGATCCAGGTTGAGCGACCCGGAACGACCCGACCCAGGTTGAGCGCCCTGGCCCAGGTTGAGCGCCCTGGCCCAGGTTGAGCGAGAGCGTCCTTCAGATGCTGTAAGCGATTCCAGTGAGCTGCTCGGATGCCTTCCACAAGCGACGCTGCGCGTCGACGTCGTGAGAGCGGGCGCTCGACGCCACGCGCTCCGGCGGGCCCTTGAGCCCGAGCAGGCCACCGGGGCCGTAGTACTCGCCGCCCCGCGCGCCCGGATCGCCGGCAGCCCGGAGCGTCGGGAGGGCGCCCATGGCGGTGCTCTGCCCGAACAGCCACCCGACCACCCAGCTCGCAGCCCGGAACCAGCCCGGGGCGCCGCGGTTGATGTCGGTTCCCCGCGAGCCGCCGGGGTGGGCGGCGAGCGCGATCGTCTCTCGGTGGCCAGGAACAGCGACCCGACCCAGGTTGAGCGACCCGACCCAGGTTGAGCGACCCGACCCAGGTTGAGCGAGACCGCCGGGTGGCCGTTCAGCGGCGCGCATTTCCGGATCGACGCCGTCTACCAGCGCACGGTCGGCGAACTCCGGGCGCGCGGCAGCGTGCTCTGGCTGGTGTTCGCCCCGCTCGCGCGCAACGCGACGGCGGCGGCGCTGCGGGAGGTCGTCGCGGAGATCCACGCGGGGGCGAAGACCGCCGAGAACGTGCTGAGCTGTACACGGCGCTCCTGGTGATGGCGGCCATCGACCCCTGGGGGCATAATCTGCTGAAGGAGCTGGTCATGGGTGAGGCGGAGGAGATCGAAGAAGGATGATGAGGATGAGAGTTCCTTGCGCATTGACCGTCGTCGCACTGGGGCTGTTCGGGTGCGGTGAGGTGAGTATCGGCGGCGGAGCAGGCGCGGGTGGCGCGGCGGTCACTGGCAGCGGAGCAGGCACGGGTGGCGCGGCGGTCACTGGCGGCGGAGCAGGCACGGGTGGCGCGGCGGTCACTGGCGGCGGAGCGGATACTGGCGGCGGAGCGGACACGATACTCACGCTCGATCACGAGCCCATGGCGCTGGAGCAACCTGCCACGGCGCACGTGACGCTCTGGGGTTACGAACAATACGTTGCTGACGTGAGCGCCACCGCGGTCGCGCGCTACACATTCGAGGTCGAGGCGCTGCCGGTCGATCTCTCTCTCGATGTCCCGGAGAATCCCCACACGCTGATCAGCCAGGGGTTCGGACCGGTCAAGCGCGAGGACGCGAGGTTCTACTTCTCCTCGGTCGCGATCGACGTCGGCAGCGACGGGCAGATCTGTGAGAAGGATTTCGTGCAGGACTACGATCGAAGCGACTTCATGTCGTTCGCGATGGAGCCGCCGGAGGAGTACAGGGTTTTCGTGAAAGAGTCCGGCTCTGATTGCAGGCCGATCGATCAATAGCCGAGGGCAGGGCAACCCAGCATGGGCTGGCATCCGAGCCATGCTCGCCCCCGCGATCATCCGCGCTCGAGCACGAGGAGCGGCGCCTCGGTGGGGCAGCCGAGGCGGAACGGGAACCAGTGGCCGAAGCCGGACGTCGTGTAGAGCCGGCTCTCTCCGCGGGCGTACGTGCCCCAGAGGTACTCGTCGGGCCAGAGCGACTGGAGCGCGCTCCGGCCGAACAGGCCTATCTGACCGCCGTGCGTGTGCCCCGCCAGCGTCAGGTGAAAGCCTCGCCTCGCCGCGAAAGGGAACCCCTCGGGGCGGTGGCACAGGAGCAGCCGGAACGCGTCCTCCGGGGCGCCCTCGCGGCAGCGCGCGACCGAGCGCTCGAGGGCGCTCCGCAGCGCCTCGCCGCCGAGAACCACCGGATCGTCCGCGCCCGCGATGTACAGCCTGGCGCGCCCTACCGCGAGCGTGGTGCCGCGGTCGACGAGCAGCGGCACCGGGCTCTGCTCGTAGATGGGGCGCGTGCGCCGGATGTCGTGGAGGTACTCGTGGTTGCCGAGGCACGCGAATATCCCGAGCCGAGGCCGGTGCCGGTGCACGGCGTCGAGCGCGGCCCGGAGCTGCCCGTGGTCGTCGGCCACGTCGCCGGTCAGCACGATGAGGTCGGGCGCGAGCGGCGCGACGCGCGCGAGCGTGGCCTCGAGGTGCTCGACGCCGTTCGACACCCCGAGGTGGAGATCGCTGAGCTGGAGGATCTTGAGGCCCGCCAGGTCACCCTGGGGAGCGCTTCCTGCGGGATGCCAGGCCCTGTGTCGGAGACGCTCACCTCGACGCGCCGGTCGTCGCGCGTGGCGATCGCGACGCGCACCTCGCCGCCGGGCCCCGAGAACGAGGCCGCGTTCTCGAGCAGGTTGCGGAGGACGGACTCGACGCGGTACGCGACGCCGATGATCTCCGCGCGCGCGGCGCCGGAGACGGTGAAGCGGACCCGCGGGAAGCGGTCGTCGTCGGCCATGGCCTCGGCGAGCCCCCGGGCGAGCGCGGCGAGGTCGACGCGCGAGCGCTCCTCGTGCGGCATGCCGGCCTCGGCGCGGGCGAGCTCGAGGAACTGGCTGACGAGCGAGTCGAGCCGGTGGCTCGACTCCTTGAGCAGCCGCGAGAGCCGGGCGGCCCGCTCCCGCTCCGCCGGGGCATCGGCGAGCGCGTCCGCGCAGCCGCGGATGGTGGCGACCGGGTTCTTGAGCTCGTGCACCAGATCGGCGACGAACGCCTCGCTCGCCCCGCGGCGCTCCTCGAGGGTGGCCAGGAGCGCGTTGAAGGCCGCGGCGAGATCCTGGAGCTCGGCGGGCCCCTGGAGGGGGAGGTCGGCCCGCGGCGTCGACGAGCCGGAGCAGGAGCAGGTGCGTCTTCGTCAGGGCGTCGAGGCGCGCGCGGACGCGCGGGTCGTCGGGCGAGGCGCCGCCGAGCGCGTCGAGCGCCGCGGCCGCCTCTCGCGCGGCGAAATCGGCGTTGCCGAGCACGCCCGACCAGACGCGCCGCTCGATGAGCGGGAAGGCGAGGACGAAGAGCATCGGCGCGAGCAGCACGGCGATGACGAGCGCGGTCGCCCGGACGCGCAGCGAGCGGAGGAACGGGGGCGAGCCGCCCCGCGCGCCGGGATCAGCCGCCATACCCGCGGAAGCGGTAGCCGGCGCCCACCACGGTCTCGATGCGACCCGTCCACGCCCGGCATGTTGACGTCGCACACAGCGGCCTCGGGCCGCTCCTTGCGGATCAGCGCGAGCGCCGTGGCCCCGTCGCGCGCGGTCTGCGTCGCGTGCCCGGCCTCCTCGAACGCGAGGGTGAGCACGTCGAGGAGCGACGCGTCGTCGTCCGCCAGGAGGATACGCGCCATGCCGCCTCAGGATGCCGAGGCGACGCGCAGGCGTCCATTCCCCTCCATCTTCCCGCCATCCTCCGCCACGGGCCCGTCACGAGGCGCGCATCCCGAGAAACCGTGGACAGTCGAACGTTTACCGGGACAGCGATCGAGGCAGGCCAGACGCCGGGGAGCGAGGGGGGAAGGTGAGCGAAGTGGCGCGCTTCGCGGCGAAGTAGGTTAGAGTGCGCGCCATGCCTGATTTCGCCAAGCTCGCCGCCGCGGCCACGATCGCCCGCGGCCTCGCCATGGACGCCGTCCACGCCTGCTCGTCCGGTCACCTCGGCCTGCCGCTCGGGGCCGCCGAGGTCGGCGCCGTCCTCTATGGCGACCTCCTCCGCCACGACCCGAGCGAACCGCACTGGCTGAACCGCGACCGGTTCATCCTGTCGGCCGGCCACGGCAGCATGTTCCTGTACGGCTGGCTGCACCTCGCGGGATACCCGGTGTCGATCGACGACATCCGCCGCTTCCGACAGTGGGAGTCGAAGACGCCCGGCCACCCGGAGTACCACTACACCGAGGGCGTCGAGGCGACGACGGGCCCGCTCGGTCAGGGCGTGGGCAACGCCGTGGGGCACGCGGTGGCCGCCAAGATGCTGGCCGCCCGCTACAACACGCAGGAGCACAAGATCTTCGATCTGAACGTCTACTGCCTCGCCGGCGACGGCTGCCTCCAGGAGGGCGTTGCCGCCGAGGCGGCCGCCTTCGCCGGGCACTTCAAGCTCGACAACCTGATCCTCATCTACGACGCCAACGACGTCACCCTCGACGCGATGGCCGTGAAGACCCAGAGCGAGGACACGGGCAAGCGCTTCGAGGCCTACGGCTTCGAGGTGCTCCGCGTCGAGAAGGGCAACGATCTCGAGGCCGTGCACAAGGTGCTCAGCCAGGCGCGGGCGTCGAAGAGCGGGAAGCCGAAGTTCGTCATCGCCCACACGCTGATCGGCAAGGGGATCCCGGAGGTCGCTGGCACGCAGAAGGCGCACGGCGAGGGCGGCGCCAAGTTCGTCGACCAGGCGCGCAAGAACCTCGGGCTGCCGCCGGAGCACTTCTACGTGAGCGAGGAGGTCAAGCAGTTCTTCGCGAAGCGCAAGGAGGAGCTCGGCAAGACGCGCGCGGCGTGGGAGTCGACCTTCCAGGCCTGGCGCCAGAAGAACCCGGAGCTCGCGCGGCAGCTCGAGGAGGGCACCTCGCGGAAGGTGCCCGCGGACCTCGACGCGCGCGTGCCCGCGTTCGCCGCCGGCACCAAGGTCGCGACGCGCAAGGCCGGCGAGACCGTGCTGCAGGCGGTCGCCGAGGCGGTGCCCGCGCTCATCGGGTCGAGCGCCGATCTCTACGGCTCGACGTTCAACTACATCGCGTCGAGCACCGACTTCGATCCGGAGCACTGGGGCGGCCGGAACATCCGCGCCGGCATCCGCGAGCACGGCATGGGCGCGATCATGAACGGCATCGCCTACCACGGCGGCCTGCGCCCGAGCGGCGCGACGTTCCTCGTGTTCGCTGACTACCTGCGGCCGAGCATCCGCCTGGCCGCGCTGTCGCACCTGCCGGTCATCTACATCTTCACGCACGACTCGGTGGGCGTGGGCGAGGACGGCCCGACGCACCAGCCGGTCGAGACCGTCGCCGGGCTGCGCGCCATCGTCGATCTCGACGTCATCCGGCCGGCGGACGCCGAGGAGACGGCCGGCGCGTGGATCGCGGCGCTGGAGCGCACCGACGGGCCGACCGTCCTCGCGCTCACGCGGCAGGCCGTGCCGCTGCTGCCGGGCGACGCCGCCGCGAAGCGCGAGGGCGTCCGGCGCGGCGCCTACGTGCTCGTCAAGGAGACGGCGGCGCTCGAGACAATCCTCATCGCGACGGGCAGCGAGGTGCAGCACGCGGTCGAGGCCGCGAAGAAGATCGGCCCCGGCGTCCGCGTCGTGTCGATGCCGTGCGTCGAGCGGTTCGCGCGCCAGGACCGCGTCTACCAGGAGGCCGTGCTGCCCGCCTCGTGCACCCGGCGCGTGTCCATCGAGGCCGGCGTCACCTTCGGCTGGCACAAGTGGGTGGGCTCCAAGGGGCTCGCCCTCGGCATCGACCGCTACGGCACGAGCGCCCCTGGCGACATCGTGATGGACCGGCTGGGCATGAATTCTCAGGCCGTCGTCCAGGCCGTGCAGGACCTCGTGCCCTGAGGTCGGAAGAGAAGACCGCCAGGAGCGCCAGGAGGGCTTCCCCTCTGCGTGGCGTCCTGGCGGTTGTTCTCCCCTGTTCCGCGGAAGGCCGGCCACCCCTATAGTCCGCCGCCGTGCGCTGCCCGCTCTGCACTTCGCCCCTCGCCTACGTTCACGGCCACGCCGCCTGCGTGAACAGCCGCTGTCCGATGTTCGGCGCCAACCAGGCCGAGTGCTGCACCGGCGAGACAGCGGAGAGCTGCCCCGCCGCGGCCGATAGCGGCGCGCCGCCGCGGGGTCCCGCCGAAGCGCCGGGAAGACGCGCCCGATGACGCGCGGGGCTACCAGAGCGGCCGAGACCGCTGGACGTCGCTCTTCTCCGAGCTAAAAGCCGCCCGTGCCGTCGGGCGATCTGATCTCGCAGCTCCTTGCCCTCTTCGCGGTGCTCGGGGTCGGCGTGCTCCTGCGCGCGCTCGGCCGCAGCGGCCAGGCCGACGCGGCCGTCCTGAACCGGCTCGTCATCGACGTCACCACGCCCGCCCTGATCGTCTCCGTGCTGCGCCGCTCGGGCCTCGGCCACGGCGCGTGGGGCGCCGTTGTCGCCTCGTCGATCGCGCTCTTCACGTGCGCCCTCGCGGGCATCGCGGTCGCGCGGGCGCTCGGGCTCCCGCGCGCCGCCCAGGGCGCCGCCGGCCTCGTCGGCAGCTTCTCCAACACCGGCTTCCTCGGCGTCCCCGTCGTGCTGGCCCTCTACGGCCACGCGGGCGGCGCGGCGGGGACGGCGATCCTCGTCGACAGCATCGTCACCACGCTCCTGCTCTGGACCTTCGGCGCCGCGCTCGTCGCGCGCATGGGCACGGGCGGCGACGTGGACGCGCGGAGCCTGCTCAAGGTGCTCCTGCACCCCAACGTGCTGTCGATCGCCGCCGGGCTGGCGCTCCACGCGCTGCCGATCCCCTTGCCGACGTGGGTGGAGCGCGCGCTCGACGCGCTCGGGAGCGCGACCCCGACCCTCGTGTTCCTCGCCCTCGGCCTGAGCCTCGATCTGCGCTCGCTGCGCGGCCGGGTGCGACCGCTCGTGGCCATCGCCGCGGTGAAGCTGCTCCTGGCCCCCGCAGTCGCGCTAGGCGCGGCGCTCGCGCTCCGTCTCGAGCGGCCCACCTCCGAGGTCGCGGTCCTGCAGTCCGCCATGCCCACCTCCATGGTCTCCGTGATCATCGCCGCGCGGTACGGCTGTGACGGCCAGTTCGCCGCGGCCACCGCCGTCGTGACGACGCTCGGGGCGCTGGCGAGCCTGCCGGTCGTGATCGAGGTGATGCGCCGGCTCCTCTCGTGAGTCGAAGAACAGCGGGCGAGGCCGCTTCACCCGGCGATCATCGCCCGAGACGCATCGCCTGGAGGCGCCGCCTCGTGAGCGCGGAGCCCTCGCCGCCCTACCGCCACCACGAGCGCCACCAGCGCAGTCACCGTCCGGGCCTCGACGAAGGCGCTGTCGGGGATCGAGATGCCGAACTCGTCCTCCAGAGAGACGAGCAGCACCAGCGCCGCGGGCAGGCTGATACCGATCGTCGTGAACAGATCGGCATGCCCAGGTAAGGCCTCGGGGTGCTCCGCCTTCGCCAGCCGCGCGACGATCGCGCGCACCTTCGCCTCGGCGCGCCGCGCCGCCAACTCAGGAATGTGCATGATCCTGCCCCCCAGCAGGACAAGCGCAGCAACCCACGCTTGCCGGAAACAGTGCGGAGTATGGTCTGCCTGGAGGGTGCCGCAAGCGCGGCTGCCTCCATCGACCGCGCCCGCGCTCCAACGCGCGCAGGACGAATGCGTCCGCAACGCCGTCGTTCCGCGAGGGACGCGGCGCGCGCAGCCGCGGCCGAGCGCGGATGGGTCCAGGCCCGCGCCCGGCGCGCTCAGGCCCCGACCTGGTAGACGCGCTGGTACCCCGCCTCGACGTCCGTGATCGTCACCTCGACGATCCCGTGCGGCGTGATCGCATACTGCTCCTCGATCAGAGGCCCTTCGTTGTTCATGCGCTCCACGGTCACGGCGGTGAGCTCGGCGGCGCGGTCGCGGAGCTGCCTGTCGAAAGGGAACACTACCTCGTTGAAGGCCGTGATGTCGCCGTGGGGCACGCCGAGCCGGTCGAGCGCGGCGCACTCGACGAACCTGTAGCGGCCGACGTTGTGCGCCGCCCGGTACACGCGGCGCGAGACCACCGGCGCCTCCTGGCTCGACGGGATGCGCGCCTCGCGGTCGAAGATCGGGTCGAAGACCACCTCGTCCCCGCCGCTGCTCTCCCGGAACACCCCGAAGTGGCGCGACAGCCGATCGGAGAGCTCGAAGCCCGCGTCCTCGTCTACCGCGATGGCGAGGCCCATCGCGATCGCCGCCGAGGGGTAGGGGGACCGGTGGACGCGCCGCCCGAAGCGCTCGCGCAGCGTCCGGGCGACGATGGGCAGCGAGCTCGCGCCGCCGACGACGTAGATCCCCGCGATGTCGGCGAGCGCCTCGCCCGCGCCCGCGTCGAGCCGCGCGGTCACCGGCTGCATCGCCGTTATCGTCGCCTCCACGAGCGGCACGCACTGGTCGTAGAAGTCGGAGGCCGAGATCGTCACCTCGTGGGCGGGCGCCAGGTCGCCGAGGCACGCCTCCAGGTCGATCACGATCCGCCGGGAGTTCGGGTTGAGGCGCTCCTTGGCCTCGCGGCACTGGTCGGCGAGCGCCGCGAGCGCGCGCGCGGGCAGGTCCTCGCGCTCGACCTTGGCCGCGGCGAGCGCCAGCGAGGCGAGCACCGCGTCGAAGTCGTCGCCGCCGAGGTGGTTCAGCCCCGCGGTCGTCACGGCGTCGTGGCTGCGCCCGGTCATGTGGACCAGCGAGGCGTCGAACGTCCCGCCCCCGAGGTCGTACACGACGATGTGCTCGCGCTTCGACGTGATGGTGCTGCGGTGGCGGTGGGTGTACTCGAACCCGGCCGCCGACGGCTCGTTCAGGAGCGCGATGACCTCGAAGCCGGCGCGGCGGAAGGCGTCGAGCGTCACGAAGCGCTGCGTCCCGTGCGCGTTCGCCGGGGTCGCCACGACGCAGATGAGGCGCCCGTCGTCGTCCTTCTTCCTGGGCCGGTTCGACCGGTTCAGGACGGCGTCGCGGAGCGACCTCAGGAACAGGGTCAGGAGGTCGAGCACCCGGAGCTTCGTCCCGCCGATCTCGACCTCGACGTCGGGCGAGGCGCGGGGACCCGAGAGCACGCGCTTGAACGACCGGAGCACGGTCCACTCCGGGTCCGAGGCGACCGCGAGGGCGTCGAAGCCGAACCGGAGCTCTCCCCGCCGCTCGGCCGCCACGGAGGGGTAGAAGTCCACGGTGTCCCCCGCCGCGTCCAGGAAGCTGATGACGGGGTAGTTTCCGCGGTCGCAGCAAGCGACCACGGTCCGCGTGGTTCCGAAATCGATCCCGAGGCGCAAGGCGGGTTTCCTCCGGCCCGCATGCTGCCACACCCGGCCGCCCCCGGTGCAACTCCGCTGCGCAGGGCGGCCCGGCTGGCACAGGTTCCAGGCCGAGTGGCACGTTGTGCCACGACCCACCCTGGCACAGCTCGGTCGCATCGTTCCTCCTGGCTGAATACGGCAGCATCCACGGCGGGAGAGGGGGCTCTTGCGCGGCACAACACGTGCTCGTCCCGGAAGGCGCCTTCGTACGCTTCGACTTCCAGGCCCAGCGCGAACGGAGCGGCTACGGCGATTACAACGACTACACAGCCGTCCTCCGTGACGTTGAATGCCGGCGAGGAAGCCTCGATCACCTTCACCGGCGCGCACGCGGGGGAGTACACGTTCCGCAATCTTCGCTCGTTCGAGTACGCGGAGCCGGGCCACGAGTTCGCCTACTGGCTTGCGTTCTCCGAGGCCCCGTGAGCCGGCGTCGCTCGCGCGGCGTCCTGTCGCTCACGGCGCCGTGATCCCGGCCGTGACCGCTGGCGAGCTGTTCTCGGTTTCTTTCATCCGCGCGCGCGGCCGGTCGCGGGCAGCTTCGCCGCGGCCTTCCTGGCCGGGGGCTTTGCCGCCGCCTTCTTGGCCGGGGGCTTTGTCGCGGCCTTCTTGGCCGGCAGCTTTGCCGCCGCCTTCTCGGCCGGCAGCTTTGCCGCGGTCTTCCTGGCCGGCAGCTTTGCCGCCGCCTTCTTCGCCGGTGCGTCGGGCCGCGGCGAGGCGCTCCGCTGCCCAGGCACCTTTCCGATGCGCGGGTCGCCCGCCCGGATGAGCGCGCACGCTCGCAGCGCGGCCTCCTCGAAATCGGGCGCGTCCGCCGGGAGCACCTGCCAGCCGGTCACGCCGCTCCCGAGCACCTCGATGCTCCGCATGCTCGGGAACTCCGGGCGCAGCGCCGCGTGGTGCTCCGCGCTCGTCGCGAGCCAGACGCCGTTGTCCAGCGCGGGCGCGGGCTTGTCGCGCAGGACAAGGACGATCTTGTCCTCCACGTAGACCGCCACGCAGCCGAACATCGGCCGCGTCTCGGGCCCGAGCGGGGCGAGCGCCTCGAGCACGAACTCGTGAGGCACTGGCTTCCGCTTCCTCGCGGCGAACACGTCGTCCGC
This sequence comes from Sorangium sp. So ce1128, assembly GCA_051717205.1. Lineage (GTDB taxonomy): Bacteria > Myxococcota_A > Polyangia > Polyangiales > Polyangiaceae > Sorangium. The sequence continues at coordinate 7,595,035 of CP181432.1, read as the reverse complement.
CGGCGCGACTCGACCGCTCCTGCTCCGCTTGGTCATGGCGCTCCCGCGGGGTCCGCTCCTCTCAGCGCTTGAGCCAGTGGCCGTACGCCGGCGGGAGCACGCTTGTCGGCTGCTGCACGCCGAGCCGTCGCCTCCCTGAGGAATCCCCTCATTTGCAGCCCTTTTCAGCGGGGAAATTGAACAGGGAGGCGGGGAGACAGGGAGTATTTTGTAGATTTCCCTCCCCGTCTCCCCGCCTCCCTGTGAATTTTCCGAAGAATTTGAGGGGATGCCTCAGGTCGCCTCCGCGATCGCGAGGCCGACGCCGCCCCGCGCCATCGAGCCCAGGTGAACAAGGTGCCAGTCGGTGGCGTACCCATCCTTCGAGGAGTACTGGCACATGGGAGAGACGACCACGCGGTTGCGCAGCGTCACGTCCTTCAAGCGAAAGGGCTCGAACAACCTTGCCACGAAGACCTCCTTGCCGACGAGGGCGCAGCTTCGCACGTCCGGGCGCGCGGGGGCAAGCGGAGGCGCCCTCCGCCCTCGGCCGGTCTCCCCCCGGGCATGTTCGACCATCGTCTGTCTTGGGTCTTGCAAGCGGTCTTGCAGCCTCCCCGGCGCTGCCGGGCCGGACCCAGGATCCTCGGGCTTCGAGCGCCCGCCGGCGCCGCGCGAGGTCTCCCACGAGCGGCGATCCCGCTACTGCAGAGGACACGGAGGAGAGGACAACGAGACGCTGTGCTCCTCCGTGCCTCTGTGGCTCAACCCCTTCCCCGTCACCGAGCCGGGGGCGGGCCTGGGCGGCGCGGAGCCAGGGCGCGTTGACGAGAGCGCCAACAGCCGTGGCTCAGTTTGCGGTTACAACCACCTCTGAGCCATCATACGTGACCACTTGATCTGCAGCAGCAGTGACATCGACGCCGGCGCCATGATTGGATCCTACCCACACAATCCTGAACGTTCTGCTGGCCGGCATTCCGCTATAGCTTCCCGTCCTTGCGCCAATGGTCAACTTCTTGGCAGACTCGTTCCACGTGAGTGGAATGATCGAGTATTTGCCGTCCTCGTAGTCATAGCTGTCGCCCTCGTCCTCGTAAAGTGTGAAGGACCCGTCTTGACCTGCGTAGATCCGGATCTCCACCGGGTCGATGCTCTGCGTCGCATACTGAATACCGGGACCCATGGGAACAATCGAGCCCGCCTTGACGAAGAGCGGCATTTCGCTCAGCGGCGCGGGAACCGAAGCCGTGCGCCCGCCGTCTGTCGTCGAGCCTGTCCAGAAGTCGTACCAGGTCCCCGCGGGGAGATAAACGGAGCGGCTGTTAGCGCCCGCGGTGGTCACCGGATTGACCAGGAAGGCAGGGCCGAACAGGAACTGATCCTTGATGTTGAATACCTTCTCGTCACTGGGGTAGTCGAAGACCAGGTGACGCATCATGGTGTAGCCTTCGCTGGTCACCTTCCATGCCAATGAGTAGATGTACGGCATCAACCGGTAGCGCAGATTGTCGATCTTGAGGAGATTGGCCTTGGTGGCAGCGCTCCAGCTGTTGCTGTACAGCTCCCTTGAGCCGCCTCCATGGATCCGGAAGATCGGGGAGAAGGCGCCGTACTGAAACCAGCGGGTAAAGAGCTCGTTGTTCGCGCTGGTGGTCCAGTCCACGTTGTGGCCCCAGTACCCGCCTATATCAGTGGTCCAATAGGGCATCCCCGCGAGCGAGAAATTGAGCCCCGCAGGGATCTGCTTGGTATAGGTCGGAAAATCGCTGTTGATGTCTCCCGACCAGCACGTCGTGGCATATCGCTGCTGGCCGGCAAAGGCGCTGCGGCTGAGGACGTAGACTCGCTTCTCTTTCGGGCCGGTTGTGCGCCAATGCTCGTACAACCCCTGGGCGTGTCCCAGGGGATAAGCATTCACGTACAGCGCCCCCTTGCCGAGCGCGGTGTCAGCCGCCCGCACGTTGACGGGGTCCGGATAGCCTTGAGGTTCGGTGTTATCGGCCCAGATGCCGTCCCAGCCATGCGGCCCCAGCAGGCGATCGTGGATCTGCTGGTACACCAGAGCTCTGGCGGCAGGGTTGAGCGTGTCATAGAAGTGGTGTGTGCCGCCGCTGGCGAACAACGCCCCGATTTCGTCGAGCGCTTTGTAGTTGTCCAGCTCTCCCGCCTTCCTCTCCATGTTCACGCGCTGATACAACGGCCAGATCGATATCATCGTATGAACGTTAGCTTTGTGCATCTCGTCGATGAGAGCTGCTGGATCTGGATAGCGGCCTTGATCCATGAAGTGGGAGCCCCACGCATACGGAGTCCAGTAATCCCAGTCTTGAACAATGCAGTCGACTGGAATGTTGTTGTTGCGGTAGCCGTCCTTGACCCTTAGCAGCTCAGACTGGCTACTGTACTTGTCCTTCGACTGGAAGAGCCCGTAGGCCCACTTCGGGAACAACGGGGCTGCGCCGGTTGCGGTGCGGTACTGGGCCACGACCTGGTCGATGCTTGGGCCGTAGAAGAAGTAGTAGTCCACCAGTTCGCCGGCTTCGGACTCATAGCTGTACTTGGTGTTGTTGGACTTGGTGCCGTCGAATTTCGAGGTGGAATAGTTGTCCCAGAAGATTCCGTAACCCCTGTTGGATACCAACATCGGGATGTTGATCTCCGTGTTGGCGTTGATGATGCGCCGGGTCGTCCCTTTGCGATTCATCACGCTGTCCTGGTGCTGACCAAGACCAAACAAGGCTTCGTTGGCGGGTGAGTTGAAGACCGTCTCGACGCGATTCGTGTTGACCCCCTCGACGGTCACGGGTGTCAAGGCCTTGCTGTCTTCCGACAAGATGACGTTGTCGTTCAAGTCGGCATAGGTGACCAGGCCGCTGGTCGTGTCGACATTGGCCTTCAAGCGTGAGGTGGTGATGGTCACGGTCCCCGCGCTCTCCGTGATGCAAAAGCTCGGTGTGTCCCACTTGTTATTGACAGAGAGAGAAGTTTTGTCGGGGAGCGAAGGAGCCGTGGCGTATTGAACCCTGATGATGCTTTCGTTGCAAACATCCAGCCTCAGCAGGCCGGTTTCCAGGTTGAAGGTAACGCCGGTGGCGTCGGTAGCGTAGAGCCCAGTCTCTGGAGGGGCAGGCGGGCACTCTAGCTGGTCGCCGCCTCCCTGGCCTCCCGAACCGCCGCCGCTGCCGCCGCCGCCGCCGACGCCGCCGCCGCCGCCGACCCCGGTCGCGCTGGCTCCACCGCCTCCCACCCCGGTCGTGCCGACGGCGCTGGTCGCCGTGCCGCTGGCACCCGGACCGGGGTCGGACTCGCCCGAGCAAGCGCCGCCGAGCGGCAAGAGGCCGACCAGAGCCGCGTAAATATAACGGTTGATCAAGTTTCGCATGACTCCTCGCTAGCAACAGAATCCACAGCAGTTATCACCAGATTCAACAATTCACGCCAACTACAAGAGCGCGGGCTGTCTCTATGCGATTGGGGCAGGGCGCTGCTTCAGCCTACGCTTCGCACCGCTGACTCAGCGCAAGAGCACCTGGCAGTGACCCGCTGATCCCGCTCGCTTGAGGCGCCGGAGGGGGCGCAAGCCGCTGGTGTCGGACCAACTCTGGGAGCGAATTGAGTTCTGCTCCTGAAGAAAGACGGCGCCGAAGCCGCAGGGCGGCCGGCCGCGGACGCCTGCCCGGATCGCCCTGACGGGGATCTTGTTCGTGCTCAAGACGTGGATCCCTCGGGAGTACCTACCGCAAGAGCTCGGCTGCAGCGGCACGACGTGCAGGCGCAGATCGGGCGACGGGAAGCAGGCTTGGCGTCCGGGAGCGCAGCCCGGCGGCCGATGTGAAGAAGTGCAATAAGCCGGTGCGCACATAGCCCCCCGCATGGCTCAGACGAAATCCCGGATGGAGCCGATGTGATGACACCGGTGCGCCCGAGGAGGGTCTGAGCACAGCCTACCGCAACATAGGTTACCCCGTTCCTGAGGTTGCCATCCAACCGCTTCTCCAGCGCTTCGTCAGCATCGCCGGATTCTCGAAGGAATCATCTCCGGTGGACGGCTCCGGTGGATGGCACCCAGGATTTCACGTCATTCGTCAAACAAGCGGAGTCTGTCGTGTCCTCTGGTGGATCACCCTGCCAGAACGCCGATCACCATCGATCAGCAATCGCTTCCGCGACGACCGAGCGAACGGAACCGGTGCCAGGATCGACCAAGATCGATCCGATGACGAAGGCCCTCGGTGCGCATGGCGACCCGAACAAGGCGAGACAGGCGGATACCCGGGGCCGTATTGTGAACGTTCACATGATCGACGTCAACACCAATCGACCGGCCCGCGGGTATCCTCGAGCCCGAGGGAGGACAAGGCTGGCGGGGCTCCTCCGAAGCACCGCGTCAAACAGGTCGCGCAGGTACGCCTCGGGATCGAGCTGGCGGAGTCGACACGAGGCTCGAGCGGGTCAGCCGCTCGGCAGCCTGTTCGATGCCCGCTGCGCGACCGTCGTGGACAAGGCGCTCTCCGGGCGAAGCTCGATTCGTAGCGGGGGGCGCTGAAGCGGCGCCCCGTGCCGGCGGCCGGCCGTTCACTCGGCGCGCGCCGCTTCCCGCTCGGCGCCGGCGTGCGCGAGCGCCGCCTGCGCCGCGCCGGCGCTCGCCGGGACGAACCGGAGGGGCAGCTCCGCGGGGCCGCGGACGGTGATCGCGCCGTTGTACCGGACCTCCGCCGCGGCGCGCTCGACCCGCCGGAACCGCGCGAGCAACACGTCGAGCGCCCCTCGTAGCGCGTCACGGCCCACATCCCGCCAGGCTCGACCTGGCACACCGGGCTCGCGCGCCGGAGCTCGGCCAGATACGGATATGGGTTCGTACGAAACGCTGTATCGAAGATGTTGACCGGCTGATTCATCGCAGTTACCCTCGGGCCCGTGAGACCAGCGCGGCGCAGCTCGGGACCCATGGCGCCCGAGCGGTCCTGTTGCGTGGCGAGCATCCCCGGCGCCACGTAACGGCATTGGAAACACCTTTGCCATAGCGCGAGGGCGCAATCAATCGGCACTGTCGAGGCCGAACGTGACGGCTTCAGAGCCACAGAAAGCTCGACCCATGGGTGTCTCACGAGCTTTCTGATGCGTCCTTCAACTCCCCGAGCGCCATTCAGAATGGGTGCAACTTTGCGATGAATGCCGACGCGGCAGCGGGGGAGGACCACCCGCCCCCAGCGCCGCCCGCGTTCGACGCCGCGGCGTCACCACACCGCGCGTCTTCGATGTCCCAGTGACGAGCGCCTGCACCATCGAGCTGGGCCCCTGGTCGAGCCGCCGGAACGCGTCAATCGCGTCAAAACGCGTGCAGCCGATCAAGCTTGACATGCGTGTTGTGAACGTTCACATTGGTCCCTAACGGGGACGCTTCGCGTGTCCGTGCGTCCGCGGGATCGCGGGGGATACCGTCGACTCCAGGTCCCCGCAGGTTGACCCTCGGTCATGACTTGCATACTTCGGCTTTGCCCTGAGGCGGTCTTCATGCGTGCCGGCACCTTCGCCATCGGGATCGAGTCCGGCACCGACTCCGAAAGGCTCCACCTGAAAATGCTCACGAGTATTCAAACGGCCTTCACCAAGCTTTCACCGAGCCGTGCCTGATGATGGCGCCCTCGCCGCTCGCGGCGTGCGCGTCGTCTTCCTCGACCACCGCGCCGCCACCGGAGACGGCGGACGACACGAGCAAAGCGGCGGCCCCGCTGGCCGTGCCGGCGGAGCAGCGCGGTCCGATCCTCGACACGCACATCCATCTCTACCAGGTCACGCGGCCAGGCGGCGTCGTCTGGCCCGAGGCCAAGCAGAAGCCGATTTACCGCGACGTGCTGCCCGCGGAGTACGAGGCCATCGCGAAGCAGAATGGCATCGTCGGCACCGGCGTCGTCGAGGCCAGCCCCGTCGTCGAGGACAACTTCAAGGTCCTCGAGATGATGAAGGGCAACGACTTCTTCAAGTTCCTGGTCGCGCAGCTCGAGATCGGCTCGCCGACCTTCAGCGCCGATCTGGCGCGCCTCGCCGCGGACCCGCGCGTGGTCGGCATTCGCGGCTTCCTCTGGAGCCCGAAGCTGACGCTCGACGAAGAGCAGCTCGCCTCGCTGGAGGAGCTCGCGGCCAAGGGCATGACGCTCGACGTCATCAGCCGCGGCACCTTGAACCCGAAGGACAAGGTCGAGGCGCTCGCGACCGCGGTGCCCAGGCTCCGCATCATCATCGACCACCTGGCGGGCGCGAAGGGGGCGACGCCGGATCCGGCTTGGGTCGATGCGGTGCAGCGGCTGGCCAAGCACCCGAACATCTACATCAAGTTCTCGTCGTTCTTCGACATGTACAACCCGGCCGCCACCGAGCACGATCCCTGGAAGGCGCCGACCGACGTCGCGGCGTACAAGCCGCACTTCGACGTGCTGATGAAGGCCTTCGGCGAAGACCGGCTGATCTGGGGCAGCAACTGGCCCGTGGTCGACATGGGCGGCAGCCTCGCTTCGGAGATCGAGGTCGCCGAGCTCTACCTCAAGGAGCTCGGTCAGGAAGCGCGCGACAAGGTCATGTACAAGAACGCACAGAGATTCTATGCGCGCCAGCCCTGAACAGCGGCGTCTCCAACCCCACGGCGAGGGCGGCGCGCGCCGCCCCGCTCACGGATCGTAGAGCAACGCCACGTCGCTTCGGCCTCTGCCAATCGACGTGGCGCTGTGCTTCTTTTTTGCAGAACGAAGCGGCCCCGGCTGCGGAGCGCGCCGTGAAAGCCGCGAGTGAACGAAGTCGCTCAGTGAGGCAATGACAGCATGAAAGCCCTGACGATCACCGGTCCTTCGGTTGCACAGGTGACCCAAATCAGCGAGCCCAAGCCGGCGCACGACGAGGTGTTGATCCGCGTGCAACGGGTCGGTTTGTGCGGCTCCGACTTGAACACGTTCTTGGGCAAGAACCCGATGGTGTCGTACCCTCGGGTGCTGGGTCACGAGGTCGCCGGCACGATCGTCGAGCTCGGCTCCGGCGTCGAGGCGGACTGGCGCGTCGGCACCGACGTCACGTTCACGCCGTACACGGCGTGCGGCGTGTGTCCCTCGTGCCGCGCGGGACGGCGCAACGCCTGCCGCGACAACAAGACCATGGGCGTGCAGCGCGACGGCGCGCTGACCGAGCTCGTGGCCGTGCCGTACCAGAAGCTCTTCACGTCACGGAAGTTGAGCCTCACGGAGCTCGCGCTCGTCGAGCCGTTCTCGGTCGGCTTTCACGCGGCGGCGCGAGGGCGCGTCGAAGCAGAGGAGACCGTCCTGGTGATGGGCTGCGGCGGCGTGGGGCTCGGAGCCATCGCCGGCGCGGTGAGCCGCGGCGCGCGCGTGATCGCGCTCGACGCGCAGGACGAGAAGCTCGCGCTCGCCAGGGCGCTCGGCGCGCGTGAGGCGGTGCACGCGAACGCCGATGCACGCGAGCGCGTGATGGGCCTGACGAACGGCGATGGGCCGGACGTCGTGATCGAAGCCGTGGGCGCGACCACGACGTACCGCAACGCGGTGGAGTGGGTGAAGTTTTGCGGTCGCGTCGTGTACATCGGGTACGGCAAAGAGCCGGTGAGCTACGAGACCAAGCTGTTCGTGATGAAGGAGCTCGACATCCTCGGCTCGCGCAACTGCCTGGGCGAGTTCTCGGACGTGATCGCCTTCTTCGAGCGGCGTACGTTCGACCCGAACATCCTGATTTCGAAATCGATCCCCATCGAAGGCGTGCCCGAGGCGCTCGCCGACTGGGCTGCCTACCCCGGTCGAACGTCCAAGATCATGGTCGGCATGTCGTGAGCGCGCGCGATTCGGCGCCTTCACTGAACGGATTTCGGATGACGACGATCAATCGGCTTCTGCTCGAGAACGACCAGCGGGTTCACTGATATGGGCAATCCGATTCTCCAGTTCGGCACGAGCCGGTTCCTGCAGGCTCACGCGGACTTCTTCATCTCGGAAGCGCTTGGCACCGGCGACGCGCTCGGGACTGTCACCGTGGTGCAGACCACGTCGAACCCCGAGAGCCGCGCGCGCATCGACGCGCTGCGCGCGCAGGGGCGTTACCCCGTGCGGATTCGCGGGCTGCGCCGCGACGAGGTCGTCGATACGACGATCGAATGCAGCTCGATCACGGAAGCGCTCGATGCGAACACCGACTGGCCGCTCGTGCGGGAGCGCTTCGCGCATGACGCGCGCGTCGTGCTCTCGAACACGAGCGACAGCGGATACGTCTGTTTTCCCGAGGACACCGCGGCGCTGCTCGCGCCCGGCGCGGGCGTGCCGCGCGGGTTCGCCGCCAAGCTCGTCGTCCTGCTGCGCGCGCGCTTCGAGGCGGGCGCCGCGCCGCTCACGCTGCTGCCCTGCGAGCTCGTGTCGAACAACGGCGACACGCTGCGTGCGCTCGTCGCCGGCGTCGCGCGCCAATGGGGCGCCGATGCCGCCTTCCTGCACTACATCGAGCGCACGTGCATCTGGGTGAATTCGCTCGTCGATCGGATCGTCTCCGAGCCGATCCGTCCCGTCGGCGCGATCGCCGAGCCTTACGCGCTCTGGGCGATCGAGCAGCGCGAAGGCATGGTGCTGCCGTGCCGGCATGAAGCGATGATCGTGACGGACGACCTGGCCCATTACGAACGCTTGAAGCTGCTGCTCTTGAACCTCGGGCACACCTACATGGCCGAACGCTGGCAGACGGACGGGCGTCCCGCCGACGAGAACACGCGGAGCGCGATGCGCGATCCGGCCTTGCGCGCCGATCTCGAGGCGCTCTGGCGCGACGAGGTGGTGCCCGTCTTCGACGCGCTCGGCAAGGGTGCTGCCGCCCGCGCCTACCTCGACGAGGTGCGCGAGCGCTTCGAAAACCCGTTCCTCGATCACCGGCTCTCCGATATCGCGCGCAACCACGGCGAAAAGAAGCTACGCCGCTTCGGGCCCGTGATCGAGCTCGCGCGCGAGCTCGGCTTGAACCTCGAGCAGCCCCGACTGCACGCGTCGCTTCGCACGACCGTGCCCGCATGAGCGTGTGAGGCCGCCACAGGCGGCTCCGGGTGGTGGGGGCATTTGCCCAGAGAGATGTCACATGAAGGCGGGAAGGCGGGAAGATCATTGAGATTTTCTTCCCGCCTTCCCGCCTTCATGTTCAAATGACCCCACCACCCGGCTCCGCGCGGTCGGCCGACCGCGCGGGCCGCCGCAACCGCTACACCGCAGAGCCACAACAATCCGATGCAGTTGCCGCTGCGCCGCGCGCGCGACGACAGGCGTTGCAGGATTACAGGGTGACGCCCCGCTTCCAAAGCGCGATCTCGCGCTCGCCGTTCTCCTCGGCGCGGGTTGGACGGCCCGAGGCGGTGGCCAGCACCAGGTCCATCAGGGCGTCGGCGGCCGCATCCATGGATTCGCCCGAGGCGACGCGGCCGGCGTCGAAGTCGATCCAGCGCGGCTTGCGCTGGGCGAGGCTGGAGTTCGTGGCGAGCTTCAAGGTCGGCACGGGGAAGCCGAGCGGCGTGCCCCGGCCGGTGGTGAAGAGGATCACCGTCGCGCCGGAGGCGGCGAGCGCCGTGGACGAGACCGCGTCGTTGCCGGGGGCCTCCAGCAGAGCCACGCCCGGCTTGCCGCGGATCTGCCCGCCGTAGCGGACCACCTCGGTCACCGGGGCGCGGCCGGCCTTCTGCACCGCGCCCAGGGACTTCTCCTCCAGCGTGGTGATGCCGCCGGCGACGTTGCCGGGCGAGGGGTTCTCCGACACCGGCTCGCCGTGGGCGATGAAGTAGCTCTTGAAGTCGTTCACCACGCCGACGACGTCCGCATGGACCGCCTCGCTCTCGGCGCGGGCCATGAGCAGGCGCTCGGCGCCGAAGATCTCCGGGATCTCGGTCAGGACGGCCGAGCCGCCGGCGGCGCAGACCTTGTCAGCGATGCGGCCCACGAGCGGGTTGGCGGTCAGCCCCGAGAAGCCGTCCGAGCCGCCGCATTTGAGACCGATCACCAGGTCGGAGGCGGGGCAGGGCTCGCGTCGGTCCTGCTCGGCGATCCTGATCAGCTCTTCGACGGCCTCGAGGCCCGCCTCGAGCTCATCCTCGGCCGTCTGGGCGGTGAAGGACCGCAGGCGCTCGCGATCGAGGTGCGGGGCGCTCTCGAGGAGCAGGCCGAGCTGGTTGTTCTCGCAGCCCAGGCCGATGATCAGCACGCCGCCCGCGTTCGGGTGGCCGGCCAGGGCCGCGGTCATCCGGCGGGTGGCCTCGAGGTCGCCCCCCAGCTGGGAGCAGCCGAAGGGGTGGGTGAGAGCGTAGACCCCGTCCACCCGGCCGTTGAAGCGTTTGTCCGCCTCGGCGGCCACCTTCTGGGCGGTGCGCGAGACGCAGCCCACCGTCGACAGGATCCAGATCTCGTTGCGGGTGCCCACCCGCCCGTTCTTCCGCCGGTAACCCATGAAGGTGCGGTCTTCGGTGGCGGAAAGGGGCTCTGCGTTCGTGGGCTCGTAGGCGTAGGTGTCGAGGCCGGAGAGCGCGGTGGCCAGGTTGTGCGTGTGCACGTGGTCGCCCGGTTGGATGTCCACCGTCGCCCGCCCGATCGGCCAACCGTACTTCCGCACCGGCTCGCCGGCGGCCACCGCGCGCAGCGCCACCTTGTGTCCGTCCGGGATCTCGACACGGGCGGTGATCGCCTCGGCCACCGGCTCGCCGGCGGCCAGGCCCCGCACGGCGACGGCCACATCGTCTCGGGGATCGATCTGCAACAGGGAGGCTGCCAGGCTCATCTCACCCAGGATAACCGGTGTGTCCTTGGCGCGGCAAGCCTGCGCGGTGCCGCAAGTACCAGAGTCCATCACGCGGCCACACACACACCGAGGTAGCCCTGGCCCTCCTTCAAGGCCGCCTCGGCCTGCTCGGGCTCGGCGCGGGGAGATGTTGCCATGGCTCGGTGTAAAATTCGTGTGAGAGAGAAAATTCTTGCTCCGCGAGCGAGCGCGTCGGCCAGGCGTCACAGACGGGAAGGCTGGATCGTCGTCAGGTGGAGGGGCCCGCGGCGGCGCTCGGTGGACGATGTCGCGCGGCCCGTGCGCCCCTTGTAGAGGGACGGGGCGATCACGTCGGCGTCCCCCTCGTCCCACCGCAGGAAGCCGATGGCGCGGCGGACCTGGTCGTAGGCACGGACGGCAGAGCGAAGGCGCGCGCCCGCTTGTCCGCAGCCTCGGTCGGCCCGGGCCCCTTGCCGTGCTCCGGAGCGCGTCGAGCTGAGCGGCAAGCATAGCGGGATCGCCGGACGTGGGCATTCGGGCAGTCGCCAGGATCGCCGCCGCGAGTGCGAGCAACAGCGTTGACGAGCCGTATCCGGCGATCATGGCATCACTCTTTATGATCCTTGGGTTGCGTGAGCAGATGTATTGCTGTCGCTTTATGTCTCAACACCGGCGCGGGTGTGGGCGCCCATCGCGCCCAACGTGCTTGCTCGGAAATTCGCGCCGTCCGAGGTACCATCCCGCCCCGTGACCAGCCGCTCCGTCTTCCGTGGCCGCCACGCGCTCGCCGGGCCCGTCTTCGCGCTCGTCCTGTCGCTGGCGCGCGCATCCTCCGCCGCTGACGTCGCGGAGCTCGGCGTCCCCATGATCCGCTCCTTCGGCACGGATGACGGCCTGCCCCAGAGCAGCGTCAATGCCATCGCCCTCGCGCCCGACGGCCACCTGTGGATCGGCACGCAGGGCGGCGCGGCCTACCACGATGGCCAGCGCTTCACGGTGTTGCCGCTCCCGACCGCGGGGTCCGCAGCCTGGGTGCAGTCGCTCGCCGCGACGCAGGACGGCGCCGTTTGGTTCGGATTGGATTCGGGCGAGATCTTCCGTTACGCAGGCGAGCGGTTCACGCGCTTCGGGACGGCCGAGGGGCTGGAGGTGGGAAAGCACGTGTCCACCATCGTCGAGACGCACGAGGGCGGAGGGCGCGCGCTCTGGGCGGGCACGCAGGGCGGCCTCTATCGCTTCGACGACAAAAAGGGGCGCTTTCGCCGGATCGAGCTCGGGCCAGGCTTCGAGCGTGCCGCCGCCGTCGCCGTGCGCGAAGGCAAGCTCCCCAGCGGCGAGCCAACCCTCTGGGTAGGCACGAACACGGGGCTCTTGCATTGCGAGGCCGACCATTGCAAACCGTTTGCCACCAACGCGGATGGGTTGCCCGATCCCATCGTCACTGCCCTCGTCGCGACGACCGGCGATGGGGGCCGGCCGGAGCTCTGGGTCGGTACGATGAATGGCCTCGCTCGTCATGCGGACGGGCGCTGGGAGCAATTCACGACGACGAATTCGCCGCTGCCCGCCAAGGAAGTATGGGCGCTCGCCGAGACGGTGAGCGGCGCCGGAGAGCGGACGCTGTGGATCGGCACCTACGGCGGCGGCCTCGCTCGCCTGCGGGGCCCCGCGTGGACGGTGATGACGAAGGCGAACTCGGGCATGCCGGACGATCACGTCATGGTGCTCTCCCCGAGCGGAGACGCGCACGGCGGGCGGGTGCTGTGGATCGGCACCAACACCGGCGGCCTCGCCCGATTGCGCCCCGATGGGTGGACGGCGTTCACGCCGCGAAATTCGCCCCTCTCCGGCGCGGTCTACGGGATCACCGAGGTGCGCTCTCGGGACGGCACGTCCGAATTCTGGTTTGGCATGGAAGGCACTGTGATGCGGTCCTCCAAGCAAGGCTTCTCGCCGCTCGCCCCGCCCGACGCGCTCGGGGGGCTGACCGCTAGCATCACCGTGGTCCTCGCTTCACAACGCGAGCCTGGCGTGGTTTGGCTCGGCGACGATTCCTTCCACCTCCACCGCTGGGAAGACGGGCGCATCACGACGTACCACCCGCGTAACTCTCCCATGCCGCGCGGGAACGTCACCGACGTACGCGAGTCGCTGGACGGGCGCGGGCTCTGGGTCACGACGCTCGGCGGCGGCGCCGCGCGCCTCGACGCGTCGGGCACGTGGCAGGGCTTCAGGCGGGAGAACACGCAGATCCTCGATGACCGGGTCACCACCGTCCTCGAGACCACGCGCCCTGACGGCAAGCTGATCACGTGGTTCGGCACGTGCCAAGGGTTGTCCCGGCTCGAGGACGGTCAGTGGAAGAGCTACACGACGACGAGCGCGCCGCTCGGCGGGGATTTCATCACTGCTCTTTCGGAGTTACGCGACACGCATGGCGCGCGTGTGCTCTGGATTGGCACGATGGGCGGAGGCGTCGCGCGCTACGATCTCGACGCCGAGGCGTGGCGACCGGTGCTCGATTCCGACAGTCGGCCGGCGCTGCCGGACGACACCGTCTATCAGGTGCGCGCGGACGCGCGGGGCCGGGTCTATCTCTTCACCAATCGCGGCGTCGCGCGCCTCACTCCCCGCGCGCCCACGCTGGACGACCCGGCGGAATTTTCCCTCTACACCTTCACGACGGAAGATGGGTTACCGACCAACGAGTGCAACATGAATGGCTCGTTCGTCGATAGCCGCGGCCGCATCTGGGTGGGCGCGATGAGCGGCGCGGCTGTCTTCGATCCGGCGGAGGAGATCGCAGACGACACGCCCAAGCCGCTCGTCTTGTCCGCGGCGCGCGCGCAGGGCGGCGCGCGGTCGCTCGTCTCCGGCGCGAGGCTCGCCTGGAACCAGAACACCGTCTCGTTCGATTACGCGCTCCTCTCACTGTTCCGCGAGCGCGACACACGTTATCGCGTGCAGATGGTGGGGTTCGACCCATCGCCGAGCGAATGGACCACGGACGCCAGGGCGAGGTACACGAACCTCTCCCCCGGCGCGTACGCCTTCCAGGTCTGGGGGCGCGATTCTGCGGGCAACATCTCCGGACCGGCGTCGATCGCCTTCCGGGTCGAGCCCGCGCCCTGGCGGACGTGGTGGGCGTATCTCGGGTATGCCTTCGGGCTCGCGGGGGTCGTCTACGTAGGCGTGCGTCTGCGGCTACGGGCGCTCGCGACGCGCAACCGGGAGCTCGAGCAGCAGGTCGAGCTGCGCACGGCCGAGCTTCGGGCGACCAAGGAGGCAGCCGACGCGGCGAACCGCGCCAAATCGGCATTCCTCGCCAGCATGAGCCATGAGCTGCGCACGCCGCTCAATGGCATCCTCGGCTATACGCAGCTCGTCGCCCGCACGCCGGGGCTCCCCCGGGAGGCCCAGGCCGGGCTCGGCGTCGTGCAGAGGTCGGGCGAGCACCTGCTCGCGCTCATCGACGACGTGCTCGACCTCGCCCGCATCGAGGCCGGCAAGCTGGAGCTCGTTCCGGGGGACGTCCATTTACCCCTGCTCCTGCAAAGCGTGGTGGACCTCTGCCGGGTGCGGGCCGAGGCCAAGGGGCTCGCCTGCCATTACCTGCCCGCCGACGGCGCGCCTGCGTGGGTGCGGGCCGACGAGAAGCAGCTCACCCAGGTGCTCTTGAACCTGCTCGGCAATGCGGTGAAATTCACCCGCGAGGGGAGCGTCACCCTGCGCGTGGAGGCCCGGGGCGAGGAGCTCTTCTTTCACGTCGAGGACACCGGGCCGGGGATTGCGCCTGCGGACGTCGCGCGCATCTTCCAGCCCTTCGAGCAGTCCGGCGATCGGCGCGCGCGCGCCCAGGGCACCGGGCTCGGGCTGTCGATCAGCCGCAAGATCGTGGAGCAGATGGGCGGGCGCATCGAGGTGCAGAGCGCGCCCGGCGAAGGCAGCACCTTCACGGTGGCCGTGCGCCTGCCCGTCATCGCGAAGAGGGCACAGGCGGCCGAGGAGCGCCCCTCCGAGATCTTCACCGGCTACGAGGGCGTGCGGCGCAGGGTGGTCGTCGTCGATGACAACGAGAATAACCGCGCCTTTCTGCGCGACGCGCTCGGGCCGCTCGGGTTCGCGGTGGAGGAGGCCGAGGACGGCGTGGGGGCCATCGCGCTATGCCAGGAGCAGCGGCCCGACCTGTTGATCCTCGACCTCGCGTTGCCGGACCTCCGCGGCGAGGAGGTCGCGCGCCGGCTGCGCCACCTGCCCGCGCTCGCGGGCTTACCCCTCGTCGCCTCCTCCGCGAGCGTGGACGAGGAGCAACGAATGCGCGCCAGGGAGGCCGGGTGCGACGAATTCCTCCCCAAGCCGGTGCGCCTTTCGGAGCTCTTCGAGGTGCTCGGGCGGCGCCTCGGCCTCACCTGGATCCGCGCCCCGCGTGCAATGGTGGAGGCGACAGGGTCGGAGGCGCCCGCGCCCCGGATCGAGCCGCCCGCGGAGGTGCGCGCGCGGCTGTCCGACCTCGCCGAGCGGGGGCGCATCCCGGAGCTGCTCCAGCGATTGAACGCGCTCGAGGCGGAGGACGCGCGGCTCTCCTCGTGGGTGGGCGAGGTGCGGGTGCTCGCCGAGACGTACCGCCTGCGCGAGCTCTGCGCCGCGCTCGCGCCCCCCACGCAGGACCAAAGTCGCGCGGGCTCGCCGTTGAACGCGTGAAAGGCGTCCTCGCGGCCCGGGGCCCGGGCTCGCACCATGCGTCGTCCGGGCTCGCGTAACAGCTTGTAGGTCCGCGCGGTCCGACCGATGGACTTGCCGTCGATGAGCACTTCAGCGTCCGGCGGATCAACGGACAAGCAGGATAGGATCGCGATCGCCCAGGCGCTATAGGACTTTGGTCCTACGTAGCGGACCGTAGGGCCGCAGGGTCGGCAGCACCGACGTCTCGGCCCCCTCGGGCAGCAGCGTCCCGCGCGGCCAGCGCTCGAGGTCGGCCCGGTAAAGCGGGCCCTTGCAGCGCCGGGCAGCCCTCGGCGGCCACAACCTGCCGCGCTCGCCGCCCCCGCTACTCCCGGATCGCGAGGAGCGCGTCGACGCAAGCCACCATGTCGTCCACGCCCTCGACCTCCGTCCCGTCGCAGATCAGCCTGGCGCGCTCGTTGATCTCCGCCGCGCAGGACGCGCGCAGGTCGGGGAGCCACTCCTCCCGGCACTCGATATCCCAGGGGACCGAGGCGTCCACGCCGCACGCCGTGAGGGCGCTCGCGTCGCACGCGGCGCTGCAGTAGAGCTCCAGCAGGAAGCTCGTCGAGCCGCCCAGGCACTCGTCGATGCAGGCGCCGTTGCCCTCGGTCGGACAGCTCGCGCCGGCGCTCGCGTCGTACATGAAGGCGCACAGGTCGTAATCCGACTCTCCCAGGTGCAGCGCGGCGCAGTCGATCGAGTTCTCGATGAGCACCTCGCAGTTCACGCCGGTCGAGAGGTCGAGCCCGCATGCCGCCTCGGCGGTCCGCCGGTCGGCGTTGACGCAGGTGTTGCCGAACGTGGGGTTGAGCAAGGCAACGATATCGATGGTGTTGCCGCACAGGTTGATGGGAACTTGAATTGGCACCTGGATGACGTTACCCGAGATGATCCCGGGTGAGCCGACCGCGACGCCAGAGTCCGCCGAGCTGGTGGAGACGAGGAGCATGGTGGCGCCGAACGCGAGAACCATGATCGAAGGGACATGATGTGAGCGCATACGTTGATTCCTCTAGGTCCGGGGCTGCATTTCATCCAGCGATCGCGGCGCTCCACCCTGCACGGAGGAGGTGAGCTGGTCGTGCCTGGCGTCGCCGGTCGCCGGTTTCCGAGGAGCACCGTAGCGGAGGCGAGAGCGGTCCGGTATGGGACCTTGGTCCTATACAGCGCGTCCAATGCACTGCCGCAGGCCCACGTGGACGGCGAGCGTCCGGTGTTGAGCCCGACGCCCTCGTTCGGGGGACTCAGCCGAGGCCAGCCATGGCGTTGTCCATGGCCTTGCCGACCTTTTCGAACGCGTCCATGTTCTCGAGGGCCGCATCCGGGTGGTGGTCCTTCATGAAGTCCGTCTTCACCTCGGCGGACTCGCCCAGGACGAGCGTCTTGTCCTGCCCTTCCGCGTACGGGGGGTCTATAGGACTTTGGTCCTACTCGCCTATCGCACTTCGATCGTTACGGCGCAGCGGTCTTCTCGTGTAGGACCAAGGTCCAATGGCCGGCGGCACGGGGGCCATCTACATCCTGTGCCATGCACATCCCCGACATCGCCCTTGATCGAGGCAACCGGCGCGCCGAACTCCACGCTCTCGCGAGCCTCACGGAGGGTCGTGAGCGCGGCCTGCGATTCCTCCTCTCCCACCTCAAACCTGCCGGAGACGGCTGCGGGAGCTTCTTTCACGGCCCAGCGCAGAGCCGCGGCCTGGAGACTGCGCTCACGCTGCACGTCCTGCGACAGGCCAGGATAGAGCCTGAATGGCAGGAACGGCTGCGCGGCTATTTGCTGAAGCACGCGGAGGGCGCGGACGCGATCAGCAAGCTCGCGGCCCGCGCGGTGCTGGAACAGATGCGCCCCGATGAGTTGACGGGCCTGCTCCACACCCTGACGCGCGAGCTCGAGTATGGCCGGCGCCGCAAGCAGGCGCTGCTCCTCATGCTCATGGTCGAGCTCGGGTGCTTGCCTCTCGAGCGCGCTCGCGTGGAGCCTGAAGACTTCGCCGCGCAGGCCGCGCACAGGTTCAGCCAGCTCTATTGCGCCGCCCTCCGGATGATCCACCGCCGGCACGCTGGAGGCGGGGCTCTTCACGACGAGCAGGACGCCGCGCTCCTCGAATCGAGCCAATCGCAGAACGGAAGCTGGGAGCAGCAGTCGCTCATCACCGTGGTGGCCATGATGGGGCTCGGCCCCGCGCACCCGGCGTTCCGGCGTGGCCTCGAGTACCTCCGCCGGGTGGAGCGCGAGGATGGGGGCATTCCCTTCATCCATGATCATGACACCTGGATGACCGCTGTGGCGGGCCTCGCGCTGCGAGCAGGCCAGGCGCGCCCCGAGGTGCAGCAAGAGGTCGCCCGCTTCATCGCCTCCCGGCAGCACACAAATGGCGGATGGAGCTTCCGAGAAGAGGTCACGCAGACGGACGTCGACTGCACGGCCAATTGCGCGCAGGTCCTTCTCCAAGGTGACGCGCGGCGCTTCGAGCAGCCCCTCGATCGCGCGCTCGCGTACTTCCGGGCGCTCCAGAGGGATGACGGCGGCTACCCGACCTACGAGCGCGAGGGCGAGTCCGAGGTCAGCATGACCGCCAACGTGCTCCTGGTGCAGAGCCTCTCGGTGCGCCGCCGCCCCGAGCTGCGGTCGGCGATGCGCCGCGCCAGCGCGTTCTTGCTCGAGAGGCAGACGAACGACGGCCGCTTCGAGAAGAGCTGGAGCCTCTGCGAGACCTACAGCATCTTCCGCGTGATGTGGGCGCTTCACGCGTGTCAGGCGGCGGGCGAGGCGGCGGATGCCAGCGCGGCGCGCGCGCGCGCGTGCGGCTACCTGCTCGCGAGCCAGCGCGCGGACGGCGGATGGGGGCAGACAGGCGCCCTCCCGAGCGACGCCGTGAGCACCGCCTACGCGCTCTCGGCCCTGAGCGTTCTGCGCGAGCACCACCCGGTCCCGCCCTCCCGTGTCGACCGGGCGGTCGTTTACCTCCTGACGCAGCAGGAGCCGGCGACAGGGGAGATCGTCTCGATCTCCGATATGGTCGGTCCGCGCCCCATTCCCTATGACGTTCCGCTCATGAGCACGGCCTGGTCCGTGCTGGCGCTGTCTCTCGCGCTCGAGGGGCTCGGTCTCGAGCAGCGACGGAGGTCGGCGCGATGTCTGACGTGAACGTCCCGGCCGGGTCTCCGGCGCCCCCTACGCTGATGCAGTTCCTTGAGGGTCCCCTGGAGCAGGTCCGCGCGGTGGCGCCCGCTACGGTCGTGTGGGTCGTGGAGGGCACGCGGCGGAGCGCGGCGCTCTCGGGGATCGACGTGCGGACCGACGCGTACCCGCGCTGGACGCTGCTGCGGATGAACGAGCGCGTGCAGATGTTCTTCCAGAGCGGCGTGCGCCACGTGTTCACGACCGTCCTCACCCCGAGCCAGTTCGCAGAGGCGACGCCGCGCTACCGCGAGCGCCTGCTCGACTGGCTCGGCCTGCTCGCGCGAGACCCCGATGTCCTCTCGCCGTATATCCGCAACGGCTTTCGCCTGCGGCTGCTCGGCTCCGCGAGCCTGCCGGAGATCCGCCCGCTCGCCGAGGAGCTCGCGGCGGCGACGCCGCACGGTGAGCACACGCTGTGGTGCTCTGTCGTGGCGGAGCCGGGGGCCCCTTGGGACGAGCTGCTCCAGGCGGCCGGCCAGAGCGGCGCGCGGACGCGCCGGGACGCCATCCGGGCGCTTTACGGCGAGGACATCCCGCTCGCCACCATGATGGTGGCCTTCGGCAAGCCGGTGCTCTCCCCGGATCAGGTGCCTCCGCTCCTCGTGGGCAAGATGAACTGCTACTGGACGCAGCGGCCTGGCTATCGAATGACGGAGCGGGAGCTCCGCGCGATGTTCTACGACCACGCCTATGTGCGGCGCACCTGGCGAACCGACAAGACCGGGCGGGCCGAGGAGGCGCTGGCGTTCCGCCGCGCGTGGGAGGAGGGACCTACGCTCGGCCTGGGCATGCGCCTCGGGCCCTTCTGGTACCCAGCCTCCACGACAACACCCGCGGACGAGCCGGGGGAGACGGATCGGCCATGACAACACCGCACAGGTCTCTCGCCGGGCAGACCTGCCTGGTCACGGGCGGTGCGCAGGGGGGTCGGCTGGCGATCCCCGAGCTGCGAGGCAAGGGGCGTGCGGTCGAAGGCGCTCCCGTGTTCGCGGCACCGGACGCGGCGACGGAGAGTGAAGGCGCATCCCTGGGCCTCTGCGTCGACCGACCAAGCGCCGCAGAGGGGTTGCCCTCGAGGCGCGCTGGGCTCCCCGGTCGGCGCTCCTCGCGGCGAGCTCTCCATGAAACGGTGTAAATTCGCGTGAGAACGAAATGTTTTGCTCCGCGGGCGCGCGCGTCGGCCACACGTCACAAGCGCGAAGGCTGGATCGTCGTCAGGTGGAAGGGCCCGCGGGGGCCATGACAAGGAGAACGACGATGAGCGAGCAATCCGCCGTGAAGTACGAGCAGGCGATCCCGGACGTGCTGCAGGCGCTGGCCGGCGTGCACCGGGTGATGGACGGGCACCACTTCGACCGGAAGATCATTCACCTCGTGCAGCTGCGCGCGTCGCAGATCAACCAGTGCGCCTTCTGCGTGAAGATGCACACGAAGGAGGCGCGGCAGGACGGCGAGACGAACGACCGCCTCGACCGCGTGGTCGTCTGGGAGCACGTCAGCGATTTCAATGAGCGCGAGCGGGCCGCCCTCGCGTGGACCGAGGCGCTGACCGTCCTCGACCGGCGGACCGACTACGCGGCGCTCCGCGCGCGGCTGCGGGAGCACTTCTCCGAGGAGGAGATCGGCGTTCTGACCGCCGCAGTGGCCATGATCAACCTGTGGAACCGCATCCAGGTGTCGAGGCACTGAGATGGCGCGGCGCGACGACGCATCGGCCTTCGAGGCGGCCAGGCCCATGCTCCTCGGCCTGGCCTACCGCATCCTCGGCTCGCGCGCGGAGGCCGAGGACGCGGTGCAGGACACGTACCTGAAGTGGCAGGGCGCCGACACGAGCACCATCGAGAACCCGGGCTCGTGGCTCACGACCCTCTGCACCCGCCGGTGCATCGATCTCCTGCGGTCGGCGCGCAACGCCCGCGTTGACTACGTGGGCGCGTGGCTGCCGGAGCCGATCCACGCGCCGGCCGAGCTCGATCCCGGCGAGCGGCTGTCGCTTTCGTCGTCGCTCCAGACAGCGTTCCTGCTGGTGCTCGAGCGCCTCGCCCCGAAGGAGCGGGCGGCGTACCTGCTCCACGAGGTCTTCGACGTCTCCTACCCGGAGGTCGCCGCGGCCCTCGGCATCCAGGAGAGCGCGTGCCGCAAGCTGGTCTCTCGCGCGCGCGCCAACATAGCGCAATCGAAGGTGCGGCACGCGACCCCCCTGGACAGGCAGGAGCGGCTGCTCGCCGCCTTCCAGACGGCCGTCGCGAGCGGCGGCACGGACCACCTGGCGGCGCTGCTCTCGGACGACGTGGAGCTCTGCGCCGACGGGGGCGGCAAGGTCCCCACCATCCTCCATGTCCTGCGGGGCAAGGCCGAGGTCCTCGGCTTCATCGGCCGCGCGCTCCACGACTACTGGAGCGCCTACGCATGGGACGCGACGGACATCAACGGAGGCCGGGGCGTCGTGCTGCGGAAGGACGGCTCGGCCACGGCCTGCGTTTCCTTCGCCTATGACGAGCACGGCGCGGCGACGAACATCTACATCGTGCGCAACCCCGACAAGCTCTCTCGCCTGGCCGGAGCCGGCACGGGCGCGTAGCGGTCGCGTCCTCCGCCCGGCCGCAGGCGTGCATCAGCGCGCGGCCGGGTGGCGCGCCAGCGCTGTCGGCGTCACGCCGAGGACGCGGCGCATGCACCGGGCCATGTGGCTCTGGTGCGCGAACCCCGCCGCGATCGCCACCTGGCTCGCAGGCAGGTCGCCGCGCAGGAGCAGCGCCTTTGCGCGCTCCACCCGGCGCTGGACGACATACTCGTGCACCGGCACGCCGGTCGACCGCTTGAACAGGGTCTTGAGGTGGGACGCGCTGACCTCGGCGATGCCGGCGAGCCGTTCCAGGGACAGGTTTTGATCGAGGTGCTCCTCGATGTACGACGTCAGGCGCCGCAGCTGCAGCTTCGACAGCCCGCGCGGCGGCCTGCTCGGCGCCGGGGAGCGGCCGAGCAGGTGCACCGCGAGGGCGAGGCCCAGGCTCTCCGTGTAGAGCAGCCCGCTCGGATGGCCGGCGATGCGGTCGGCGTCGAGCGCCCAGGCGATGTGCTCGATCTGCGGATCCCGGAGCTGGTGGCGCAGATCGAGGCCGGCCTTGTCGGGGTCGCGCCCCATGTCCATCGCCGCGCGGCGCAGGAGGGAAGGGGACAGCCGCAGGATGAGCGACGTGTTCGCGTCCTCCTCCTCCCAGACGTCCGCGAACCCGGCGGGGAGGATGTCGATGTCGCCGCGCGTGTAGAGGAACCGCTGGACACCGCAGATCCCGCGGACCGGCGACCCCGCGACGACCCGCAGCCGGTGGTCGTCCGCTGCCTCGAGCGCGATGACGCCGGCCTGGGTCGTGAGGACGTCCACGCGCATCCCGAGGCGCGGGCGGGGCGCGCTCGCGGCCTGCTCCTGTGTGCCGATGGCTTGCATCCCGCCCGAGTATCCACCGGCGGCGCGCCGTGCGCCATGCGCTGCTGCTCCGGCGTCCGGGGGCGTCCGGATGCGCTCGATCGCGTCCGATTGCGTTCGATCGCGTCCGAACGTGCTCTCCGCGCGTCCGAACGTGCGCGACGGCGCCCCGCGCGGCCCCAACCATGGCGAGCAAACGCGCCCGCAATCGACGCGGGTGAGCCAACGGAGGACATCGTATGAGTGAAGTCTCTGTCATCGGCCTAGGTCCCATGGGCTTCGCGCTCGCGCGGGTGCTGCTCGAGCGCGGCGACCGGGTCACCGTCTGGAACCGGACGGCCGCGAAGGCCGAGCCGCTCGTCGCGCAGGGCGCGGCGCTGGCGGCGAGCGTCGCGGAGGCGGTGCAGGCGAGCGCGTTCGTCATCGTCTGCGTCGCCGACTACAACGCGACGTTCCGCTTGCTGGAGGCGCGCGACGTCGCCTCCGCCCTCGCCGGCAAGGTGCTCGTCCAGCTGAGCACGGGGACCCCCGAGGACGCGCGCCGCGGCGAGGCGTGGGCGAAGGAGCGGGGCGTCGATTACCTCGACGGCGCCATCCTCGCCATCCCGAACCAGATCGGAAAGCCCGAGAGCACCATCCTCGTCTCGGGCTCGGACGCGGCCTACCGGAAGAGCAAGCCGCTCCTCGAGCGCATGGCCGGCACCGTGCCTTACCTCGGCGAGAAGGTCGGCGCGGCGTCGGCCCTGGACCTCGCGTTTCTCTCGAACGTGTTCCTGGCGATCCTCGGCTTCTATCACGGCGCTCGCATCTGCGAGGCCGAGGGCCTGCGCGTGGCCGACCTGGGTTCCATGCTGGCCGACGTCGCGCCGGCCATCGGCGCGATGATCAAGCACGACGCCCACGTCATCCAGTCTGAAACGTACGGGGATCCGGAGGCCTCGCTGGAGACCTGCTTGCGAGGCGCCGAGATCCTCCTGCGGCAGGCGAAGGAGGCGGGGATCAACGCCGATCTGCCGGTGTTCGCCGCGGGGCTCTTCAGGAAGGGAGTGACCGCAGGCCACGGCGCCGAGTCTCCGGGCGCGCTCGTCAAGGTGCTGCGCGAGAACGCCTGACGCGACGGAGGGACATGCGATGAAGCGCTATGCAGGGAAGAAGGCTGTCGTCACCGGCGGGACCCACGGCATGGGGGGTCAGGGCATCGTCGCGCCGCACGCGTAGCCCGGCGTGAGCTCCGCGCGATCCGTCCTGCCGGATCGCGGGCGAGCGCGCTCGCGCCGGTAGCACGCGCAAGGCCTACCGCTGGCGGGAGGTGGCCCTCGCGGATCCTCACCACATGGCCGAGGAGCAGGCGCCCAGCTCCCGCATCACAGCCACGCGCGGCGCAGCTCCATGGCGTGCGCGTTCCCCAGGACCTGCTCGAGATAGCGGGCCTGCGCGGCGGCTCGTCCACTGCTTCTCGACGATCTCCAGGTGGACGAGCTCGCCCAGCGTGCCTTCCGCCTACCGCGCGTTGCCCTCCTGCCGGAGCAGCGCGAGGACTCCGCCGCGCCAACCCGGGCGGGTCGCCACGCCGAGCCTTTCTTTCAAGGCATTCCGTTTACTGAGCCGGATTTCTCACGCCCCGGATCGGCATCGTAGGCGCGAAATCTACGCTTAGATTGGGGACGCGCAGCGGAGTCGAGGTGGACGCCAGTGAGAGCAGGGCGGTCGACGTCCGTCAGGTCGGGGGCCTCGCTGGCGACGTGGCTCACATCGACCACGCCCCGGAGCTCGCCGGCGCTACTCCCTTCGGGAGTACGGTCGCGACGAGCTCGCCCTCGATGCCTCGCCGGCGAGGTGGCCGAGCTCGAGCCGTCACGCGCGAGTGCGATCACCACGTTGCGGCGCGCCCGTGCAGGGGCGTTCTGGAAGTACGGGCGCCTGGTCCGCTTTCGCGTGACTGTCAGCGCCCCCTCAGGGGATTGCAGAAGAAGTCCCGAACCCGAGGTCGTCCTCCCCGAGCCATGTCAACCTGGCCCCGGCTGGGGCAAGCATGGTTAGGATTTGCGGCACAATCCAGCACCCCGCGAGGAACGCTTGTAACTCGTCGACGCCACAAAAATACCGAGAATACGGCTCATCGAATCCGTCAATCTCAACCAGTGCACGAAAGTCCCCGCCCGGGGCTGGATCTCGCTCTGGAAGCCAGACACGAACGACGACATCGTGAGCGTCGCTCGATCCGGCCAGTGTCATTTGGAGCGTACGCGTCAACGCTCTGGTGGTCGCATGAGCGCTCATTGATTATTCCTTGCATCTCTTGATACACTCAGCATAAGCATTGTTGCACGCTTCCCAGCATCTCCGGCGAGCCGGCTTATCCGCCTCAGGGAGTTTGCGACATTCCGCCTCGCAAGCCTCCGCCCTTTCCTCGCAAATCTTCAGGCAGGGGTTGTTTTCGCATCTTTCCCGACAGCTACGATACTTCACATAGGCGCTATCAGCGCATGCCCTTCGCTGCGCTTCGCTCTCACCTTTGCCACATGCGACAGAATCAGTCTCGTAGTCCGCCTGGCACTTCTCGTTGCATGGGCTCTGGGTCACGATGTTGCAGACGGGAGAAGACGGATCCATGTCCTGCGGCTCCAGTGGCGGTACGGGCCCGAAGCCTCCGGACCCCGTCGAGCCGAACCCGTAGCCGCCGACTCCTGTCGCGGTTGTGATGATACCGCCGGCACCTCCCTCGCCCTCACCTCGGAGGTAGCAGTCTCCGACATCGAAGTTGCATCCCGCCAAACAGAAACATAGAACAGTTACCAGCTTGGTCATTTCGACTCCCCACCAAATCTCCAAACAGGCCCAGCGGTAACCATCACAACCCAGCCATCAGGAAGAACAAAGCTACTCCCGCCAGCCCAGTCTGCATTGACGCTCACGGACGCGCCCAGACGCCCAGCCACGAACCAGTCGGATTGTGCGCGGCCACCTGGAGCAAGTCCCATCGCACGGTCACAGATCACGATACCGCACACGGGCATCGAATAGAGCGAAAGGGACGGCTCAAGACTGACGTTACCTGTCTTCGTGACGTAACCAAGAGTGAGTGCCGTTCGATCGTAGACCCCTACACGTGCCCCTGGGACGATGCTGAGCATGTTGTGCACTTCGATCCGGAAATCCTTCTCTCTGCGCCAGAGCCATCCGGCGAAAGGACTCACCGCAAATCTTGGCTCGGTCCCGATCTGGATCCCACCTACACTCACGCCTCCGCTGACCTCGATGGCTTGTGCCGGCGCCGGGACAACGACGAGCCCACAAGCGCAGAGCACGAAGACCTTGCCTGGTGAGCACATAGACATGGCGGAAGCCCTGGTCAGATCGCCTCGCACACTGTGGGGATGCGGACGATTTTCTGGGCGGGTGGCGTGGACGTCAAAGAAAAAATCGGCCAGTCGGACTGAACTATATACGTCGACCGCCCCGGGCGTGCGCGGGTGCGCATCCGGCTACCCACTGGGGTGTTCGTCAACCACTTGGTCGACGAACGGCCAGTCACCAGCGCCCGACGTGGCCCTCGACCTACGCGGCCGCTCCGCGCCCGGCCAGGGGACTGACGACCCTGGGCGAATCTACGGCGACGGCGCGCACCACGCGAGGATGGGGTCTACAGGACGCATACACCCTGGGCTCGCCGGCGTCCTCCTCGACCCCCGTCGGTCGTTCCGCGATCGACCAGGGCCGCGGCGCCAAGCCCGCGCTCGAGGAGCTCGCCGGCGACGTGGCCGACCTCGACCAGGTGGACGGCGACGGCCCCGAGCTCGCCGGCGTTGAGCACCGGTGTCCAGTCACCAGCGCCCGACGTGACCCTCGACCCGCACGGCCGCCCCAAGCTCGCCGGCGTCCTCCTCGACGCCGGCCGCGCTATGACGCCGCGGCCGCGCTTCCGCTCCGGCGCCGGCAGGCTCGACGAGGGCGGCGCCCTCGTCCACGAGGGCCGTCCCTATCAGCGTGGTGGTTCGCCGAGAGGGGCCCCGAGCTCGCCCACGGCCGACTCGACGCCAGGCGCGCCCGCGCCGAGCTCGGCGCGGCGGCAGCGTGCGCCACCCAGCGGCAGCGTGGACGCGCTCAGGGGCGCCGAGGGGAGCTCCCGGGCGGCACCCCTCCGATCGCGTCGCATCGCCGAGCTCGCCAACTCTCGCCAGCCACTCCCAGCTTGCGCCCCCTCTGCTATTTACGGCCGAGCTCAGGCGTCGATCGTGGAGTAAAGTTACGCCTTGGAGGTTACATTCAATGAGACGCTCGCTTGCCGTTTTCGTCACCTCTGCGGCGCTCCTTGCGCCCACGGTTGCACATGCCTACTACCAATATCTACCAGGACTTAGCGCACACATGTGGTGGACTGACCGACCCAACACATTTTTCTTGAACAACTCGTCGGAGTACAAATATGTACAAAACGCGCACAATTCATCGGATGCTGGGTGGGTAGCCCCCGGAGGAGTTAGACCGTTTACTTCGACAGGTGGCAGTGGTGTCGTTATGTATTCCCCATCAGCAGCAGGCGTGCAGGTATGGTTCTGCACTGCGCAACTTGACTGTAATAGAGCAGTGAATCCCTGAACGACCTGTCGAACTTGCGCACCTTGGCCATGCCGATGAGGGATGCATGGTCGACCTTCCTGCCCGTCGCGGCGGGGAGACATCCGCGCGTTCAGTGATGGAAGGTGTTCGTGAACCATGCGGCCGACGAGCGGCCACATGGGCAAGCGCATGGCATCGGCCCGCCTTGCCGAGCTCGCCGGCAGGACGCCCAAGGTGGACAGCCCACGGCCGCCGTGGAGCTGTCCCCCGAACTCACCCACGGCCGCCTTCGACGCCGGCGGCCGCTACGCGCTCGAGGACCTCGACGTCGCGGCCGCGCTGTCTGCTCCGGCGCCATGTACACGCCATGCCGGCAACGGGCCCGAGCTCGCTGACATCGGCCTCGAACTCCGAGGCGACCGCGCTATGGCTCGGCGCCGTGCATGCATCGGCACCGACTTGGCCGATGCGCGCCTTGACCTCTCCGGCCGCGGCGGCGCAGGACCCGCGCGTTCTTGCTCTGTAACTCTGGCCTGAGGCACGATAGCCGCCCAAATTTTGCACACGGAGCGTGCCATGGCCACACAGGTTCAATACGACCCACAGATCGTCCAGAAATTTGCCTCTGATCTCTACCGCCAAGCCAACGGCATCATCGTAACCCATACGGTCATCGGAGCCCTTCTAGGGCTCACTTTTGGCCTCGCCCCAGGCATTCTCGCCCGCGAGGGCTCTGTCGCCGTGATCGGCGCGCTGGCCGTAGGTCTCCTTGGATGCGCGCTCGGACTCTCAACGGGCCGTCAGCGGGCGTTCGCGCTCAAACTGCAGGCGCAGACGGCACTCTGCCAGCTCCAGATCGAGGCGAATACGCGCGCTGCGGCGCAGTACTCACGGGCGTAGGTCGACGTGGAGCGCGTCTCTCCGCGGGCGACGCCGCCCAAGGAGGAGCAGGGGCCTACACGGCGGGAGCCAGGACCCCAGCTCACGCTCCTGGGCCTCGACGCGCGGCCGCGCCGCCTTCGCGCCCCAGGAGCTCGACGCCGGCGCGATCCCGAGCTCGCGCTCCCTTGGATCCTTGGCCGCGGATGGATGACGACGGGCGCCGCACTGGCCGACGCACGCCTCGACCAGCGCGGCGTCACGGCTCAGAAGCGCGCCGCGTTCGAGCGCGCCGACGTCCTCAACCTCCGCAGCAGACGGGCAGGCTCCTGGCGCACCTCATGAACGCGCACGGCGGCGCGTGAAGTACAAGCGGCACTCCCGGCGGTGCTCGAATGGTTCCCGTGAGTCTGCCAACGCAAGCCTCGACCCTCACGGGCCGCGCTGTGGCGCAGGGACCGCGCCGAGCTCGCGCCCGTGCTCCTTGTCGCCAGCACCGCGGCCGAGCTCGGCACGGTGTGACGAGGACGATGGCACCACGCTCGCCGATGCGCGCCTCGACCTCCGCGGTCGCCAAGGCGAGCACGATGCCGAGCAGCTCGCGCTCGGTAAGGGGATCATCTCCTCCAGGTAGAAGCGCCGCGCGAGCTCGGGGCCATCGCCGGCGAGCTCGGGGCGGCCGTGCGGGTCGAGGGCGACGTCGGGCGCTGGTGACTGGACACGGGTGCTCAGCACCGGCGAGCTCGGGGCTGGCGCCGTCCACCTGGTCGACCGCGGAGCGGCCGCGAGCGCGCCGGCGTCGTAGACACGGAGGGGGCACTGACTCTCAGAGACACCGCGAATGGGCTTACGCTCCATTCCAACTGCACCCCCACTCCACAAGCCCATGTAATAAATCACATAGTTAATACATCTTCCGCTTCGCGGCTCGCGCAAGCATGCGATATATTTGACATAACTTAGATAACAACCAATAACACATGGCCACAACAACCGGCGATCATGCGTCGAAATATTGCCACGGACCATCTATCAACATTGGCCGTTTGACGAACCCTCTTTGCGGTCATATTACAGTATCGCCTCAGTAAACATCGCATGAATCGCTACGGACTCATGCACAAATCCGATTCCATCGCTGGAGTTGGCAGTCACACACGAGCGATAGGGAGTTTGACCATGAACAAGCATCACATGTTCGCCTTGCCGTCCATTTTCATTGCCACCTCTGTCATCCTCGGCGGTTGCATCAGTTCCGAGCCTGGCGACGGGCAGGACGCGGCGACCGAGGCCGAGCCTGGCGACGGGCAGGACGCGACGACCGAGGCCGAGCCTGGCAACGGGCAGGACGCGACGACCGAGGCCGAGCCTGGCAACGGGCAGGACGCGACGACCGAGGCCGAGCCTGGCAACGGGCAGGACGCGACGACCGAGGCCGAGCCTGGCAACGGGCAGGACGCGACGACCGAGGCCGAGCTAACTGGAGAGGGTGCTTCGGCACTGCTGTCTTCCTGGGACGAGCAGATGTATACCGATGATTCACGCCCCGGCGGCAGGGTGCGTTTCGAGACCAACGGCGACATCGTCGAGGTGTGCGATGTTCAGGCTGACGGGAAGAGCGTTGATGTCTGGTACAACGGCAACCATATCCATGTCGGCGGCAATGGTCACTGCGTAACGCGTCGCGCATCCAACGGTGGGTCTTACGACCTCCGAGAGGGTGCTGTTTTCCAGTTCGTCATTTGCCTGGACGGCAACCAATGGTGCGACGAGGCGTACTGGCGCAACAACAACCGGTAGCCTGCATCGACTGGGGCGGAACGAATCACCGGGTCGTCCTACGTCGAGACACACACTGCGGATGAGGCGGCCGCGCGGCGGCCGTTCGGTAGTGCGGGCTGTTCGTCAACCATGTGGGTGGCGAACAGCACCCGCCCAGAAGTCCGCTGCGCCTCGCACGATGGCGCTCGACGATGGCGGCGGCACCGTGCTCCCGGCATGCGCTTCGGCCTCTACGACCGGAGCGGCGGAGAGGGGCCGCGCCGAGCTCGCACCGGCGCTCCTCGTCGCCGGCACCGCTCCTGTGCTCGGCCAGATGGGCGACGACGCCACGCTCGCCCCCGAGCTGCTCGTTGCCAGCGTCGCTCCTGCGCTCGACCAAGTATAGAGCCACTAGCCGAGCTGGCGGACGTCCGCCTCGACATCTGTGACGGCCCCGAGCGTGCCGAGGTGGACGACGGCGGCCCCGAGTTCGCGCGCGGCGACCTCGACGTCGACTAGGCGTGGAGCGGCCCCCCGGCCCGACGTCCGCGCCGCGGCGAGGGACCGCGCCGATCGGCTCCCGCGCCATGTGCTCGACGGCGACCGCGCCGAGGTCCTCCTTGTCGAGCTACTGGATGGTGAACGACCACAGCCCCGAGCGCGTGCCCCAAGCGCAGCGATCCGAAGCCGCGCCCTTGACGACCCGCGACCGCCACCACCAGCAAGGGCACGCGCCCATGGCCCGTACAGCTCGCCCGGCCTCGCCGCGCTTGCCGCCGCAGCTACCGGGTACAGCAGGCAACATACCGAAACCATTCAGGATTATTTCTGCGTCTCCGAATCGCTTTCCCCTTGCATCAACGAGGCGTCGCGACGCTCGCGGTCCCGCCATTTCGGTTCGCCGCGCCACACTTCATCGCGCAGCGAACCGGCTTCTTGTACCTACGCGCCTCGTGAATGCAGGCAACGGCGTGCCCGGCCCGGCCTTCGACGCCATCGCCGAGCGCCTCGATGCGCTCGGCGTGCCGTTCAGCTTCGTGCGGATGCACCACGACTCGGATTCGAGCTTTCCGAACGAGGTGCTGGGCCGGTCGGGCCAGCACCTCTCGACGCTGGTCGAGGGGATGCGGGCGCGTTTCAACTCTCTCTGCCGTCGCCTGAAATCCGCTCCCCGAATGCCTCTGCCCGGCGAGGAGCACGGGAAGGCGCGCGACCACGGCGCGGACGAACTCCCCCATTTATCGAAGCGGATCTCTATGAAACGCGCCGCTCGCGGCGCCATAGCCGCCGAGCTTTGTACGCGGCGAACCAGACGAGCGCGGCCGGATGTGCGGGAGGAGGAGCGCGAGGAGCGCGACAAGCAGCGGGTCACGCCTGTCGGCGAGCGATCCTTTGACGCGCCTGTATAAGTGATCGGATGAGCGTGGACCAGAGGTGCCGCGGCGCACCGGCCCGGGCGCGGTGGTCACCGGGACGCGTGCCATACCTCGCACTGCGGGGCCATCCTTTCAGCTTGCCAGTCCTTGTCGTGTTGCTCTGGCACGCCCCGCATGCTTCGGTCCGGCTCATGCGAATTGGCATATCGGCTATTCTCTTGGGGCTCGTGGGGTGCACGGCGCCTCACCATGAACCCACTCTTCATCAGCGTCGGACATCGACACCAGGCCCCGTCGAGCGCTCGGCGTGGGTAACGCTCGCGAATTCTAGCTGCGAAGTGAGAATCTCGCCCGACTCCCTCGAGGTGCTGGGACGCGCCGCGGGGAGCGGGGAAGAGATCGAGATCTCGGCGCCAAGCCTGCATTCGCGTGGCGCCGAGGTGCTCTCCGTCACGCCGGAGGCCGCTTCTTTCCGCATTCCGGATCTGGATCTCATGGTCGAGGCCGAGCTCCGCGGCACGCAGCTCGCCGTGAGGATCCGGACATCGACGGAGCAGACGATCGAGTGGCCGAAGACGGCCACGGGAGGCGACGTTCGTGCGCTCGTCGTCCCCGTGGGTGAGGGCCTTTATCTGCCGGTTCGCGACCCCTTCTGGCTCGGCATGTTCAAGGAGCGCGAATGCTTCCATGCGCATGGCGGCATTTCCATGCCGTTCTGGGCGACCGAAGGCGCCTCCGCGACCGCGACGTACATCCTCGCCTCAGATATCCGATCCGCGCTTTGCCTGGGTGTCGCGGATGAGCGAATGGTGGCCACCGCGACCCATCGGTTCCTGCGGCGGGACCAATTCGCACCCTACGACGTGGTCGTCGACCTCGCCCCCGGCGCTGCCTCGCCCATCGCCGCCGCCAGGAGGTATCGCAGCTGGCTCGAGTCCCGCCGCACGCACGTTCCTTTCTCGAAGAAAGTGAAGCATACACCAGAGGCGGAGAAGCTCCTCGGCGCGCTGCACGTCTACCTCTGGGGAGACGGCAGAACGACTGACACGCTCGACACGCTCAAGCGCCTGGGCGTCGAGCGCGCGGTCTTGATTTACGATCAGGGCTCGATGGAGGACCGGCACCTCGTCCCGGAGGCCGTGGTACGCGCTGCGCAATCGTTCGGCTACCTCATCGGCCCGTACACAACGGTGAACACGATCCAGGACCCGCGCAAATCCGATGACCGCGCATGTGTCTTCGACGCCGAGCTGTTCCGGAACGGCGCCATCGTCAAGGAGGACGGCTCGCGCCAGCTCGGCTTTGGCGGGCGCGGCTTCGGGCTCAGCTCGGAGGCGCTCAAACGATCGCCGATCCCGTACTTGCAGCTCCGCGTCGACGCGGCCGTCTCGAGCGGCGCCAACGCCTACTTCCTCGACTCCGACGCGTTCGGCGATCTGGCCGACGATTTCGATCCGACGCACCCCATGACCGCCGAGCGGGACCGCCAGAATCGGATGGCGCGCATGCTTTACGTGTCACAGATCCGGAAGCTCGTCGTAGGCTCCGAGAGCGCCGCGGGGTGGAGCACGTCGGTCCTCCATTACTCCCACGGCACCGAGACGCCGGAGACGCCGCTCTTCTGGAAGCACCTCGCCGATACGAAGCGTATCGGCGGCTGGTGGCCGCCCGAGCGGCCTACGCTATTCTTCAAGGAGATCGACGCGGACGAGGCGTTCGCGACCGCCGAGTACGATCCTCGTTATCGCGTCCCGCTCTACCAGGCCGTATTCCACGACTCGATCGTCAGCACGGATCGCTGGGAGATGTCGCTCGTGAAGTATCGCAACCTCGTCCAGGTGCGCTCGGCGCTGGGCTTGCTTTACGGCGTCCCGTCGCTCTGGAACCTCGACCAGAAGGCGCTGAGCATCCACGGCGCGCGCATCCGGGCGCTCTACGAGATCTTCGGCCCTTTGCACCAGCGCATCGGCCAGGCGCGCCTCGACGATTTCACGTGGCTGACCCCCGATCGGAGCGTGCAGCGTACGAGGTTCGGTGACGTGGAGATTACCGCGAACTTCGGCGATGCGGTGTATGAGGGAATCAAGCCGACCTGCGTCGAGGTGCGGGCGTCGGGGGCCGTGTCCTCGTATTGCCCCGCCGCGCCCGAGGAGGATGGGCCGTAGGAGGCCTCATCGAATCCAGTACAGCGTGCGGTACTCGAATTCCCCGATCGGGTCGAAGCGCTCGAGGCAGGAGTGTCGCACGATGAATCTGGCGAAATCGTCTGGTTGATAATTCCGGAATGCGGACTGCATCTGGGGCTCGTGGGGATTGTGGGCCCAGAAGAACATCTCCTTCATCTCCAGCTGCTGGAGGAGCTCGACGAGCTCGCAGTGATCCCGCTCGGTCTTCACGAAGTGGTGGAAGACCGCCAGGCTGAGCACGGTGTCTGCGGCGGGCTGCCGCCGGACGTAATCGAAGATGCTCTCCTGGACCGTGGCGTACGAAAAGCCCTGCGCACGCCGGAGCTTCGTCATGAGATGGAAGCAGGTCGGATCGACCTCGACGGCGGTGCACCGCCGGCCTGTCTTCTCGAGCTGCTCGCACATGTACCCCCAGTGTGCGCCGATATCGAGAACCGTCTCGCTCGTCGGCGAGATGTGGGCGAGGATCGGCCCCAGTCGCTCCGGGCCATTCCACGACGGGATGTCCTGGAGGTCGACGTGCGTCAACGGGGCGTATACCAAGCCGCCCTCCTCGCCGGCGCTGAACGCCTCGATCTCGTCTCGGAACGCCTGCCAGTCGTCGTGACGGCCGATGATCCGCACTGGCAGCCACGCGCCTCTCTCGCGAAGCCGCTCCTCGAGCTCCGGCGTCCGCGCGGCAACGACATCACCATGACGGCCGATCACCACGACGAAGGCCTCGTCGGTCGTTCCAGGCGGCGGGAACAGCGAAGCCGCGGGCGCGCGTATGCCAAGCACGTCGAACGCTCGGGATGCGCCAAGATCCCAATCACCCGCGAGGTGATCCGGCGCCTCCCGATCCGCCGAGAATGGAAGAGGGCGGCTGGAGAAGTACAGGTTTCGCGTTTCGACGTACCGGTTCGAGCCTCGTTTCATGACGTCTCTCCCTCGCAGGGGTGCCCGCCTTGACGTCCGGGCGCCCGGGTGGAAATGGTGAGCAGAGGTCGCTCGGCTTCCGCGGATCGGCTCGCCATCCGCCGCCGAGATCCTGGGAGGTTCCGGCTGTGGATCCGAACGCATCCACGATCGACGAGATTATCGGCACCTACGGGCTCGGCGCGGTTCTCCGACACGAGAGCACCGTGGGCGGCGCCGTGAACCAGAACTGGGTCGTACAGACGACGCACGCCAAGATCGTCCTGCGCTGCGTCGCCGTGGAGCGCGCGCCGGAGGACCTTTCGTTCGAGCACGCGTTCATCGAATATCTGGCCGGCGTCCCGGTCCCTTACGAGCTGCCGGTGCCGCTGAAGACGCGGTGCGGAGCGACCTTCCTTTCGTGGAGCGGCCGGCTTTTCTGGGCATACCGGTACATCGCGGGTGATACCCACGTGTTCGACGACGAGAGCCCCCTCCAGATCGCCCGCGCCATGGCCAATCTCCACGACGCGGCCTCCCGAGCGGACATCGGCCTGGGCAAGCCGACGTCGACGCCGTTTCAGCTCGACTGGTTGATCGCCGAAATGGAAGCATCGCGACACCCATCGGACGAACGCTGGCTCGATGATCCGCGGTTCACTTATTACCGCGATCGCATCGACGCCGTCGTGGACATGGTCTCGCGCCAAAATGGGGATGGCTACGACGAGCTGCAGCGGTTCCCCATTCACGGCGACTGGAGCTGGGACAACGTGGTGTTTCGCGAGGGACGGATTCACGGGCTCCTCGATTTTGACAACGCGCGGCTCGATACGGCCATACGTGATCTGACCTGCTATATCCAGGGGGATTGTATTCGTGCCCCGGGCTCCTACATCCTCGACGTTGAGACGGCGAGGCCGGTGATCGCGGAATACCGGCGCCATAGGCCGCTCAGCCGCCAGGAGCTCCTGTTGATACCAGAAATCGCCGCGGCCGAGCTCGCGGACGGCTTCTGGTGGAAATACCACGAGCTCGTGAACGGCAGAGCCGACGCCGTTTCCCTCGACGCGCTAAAGAGCATCTTCGAGGGGATCCGCTGGTACACCGACAACGGCCCGAGCATTGCCGCGGCGTTGATGGTCACCTGAGCACCACACCATTGCCCCGCGGCTCACGTGCCAGGCGCGCGCCCTGCATAGAGGAACCCTTTGGCCGCCCCGGTCGGCTTGTGCAGCGGGACGAGCTCGCTGGCGTGATCGCGGCAGAACGCGCGGATCCCCTCGGCACGCGCGTTGCCGAATTGATTGAACACGACCACGCTCCGATCCCGGCGCAGGTGCGGCCGGAGCGCCTCCCAGACGGCCCCATGCAATGCGTACTCGTCGGACAGATCGATGACGAGGGCCCCGATGTGCCCCGACCCGAGGGAGAGCAGCGCAGGCAAGCCGGCGACGTCCTCCGGCGTGATGCGACAAGACGTGACGTCGATCGCCGCGCGGTGCCTGTCGCAGAAGGACCAGAAGAGCTCGAGGAACGAGTCGCCTTCCTGGAAGGTCTTCGCCAGGCGCGGGAAATCGGTGCTGAGCGGCTCCATCCACGATTGCCACCGGAACGAGTCCACGACGCGGATCCGTTTTCCCTGGGCCCTTGGATTCTCGGCCAAACCCTCGGCGAGACAGCTCGTCGACAGACCGAGCCAGCACCCGAGCTCGACGATCTCTCCCTCGCCCCCGTACGTCCTCGCCAGCCATTTGTAGTATCGTACCGTGTCTGGATAAAGCATACCGGGGACGGCGAGCGTCTCCGTCGAGAGGACCTCGTGCTTCCACGCCTCTCGTTCGACCTCGACGATATCGCTTTCGGCGCGGGAGAGCTCCGCCAGGACCTCGCGCAGGTAGCGTCGCTGCTCCTCTCCGTCGGCTCCGCTCCCGTCGTCTTCGCTGTCGTCGAGCAGGGATGACAACGATATGCGGAGGGGCTCTCGGAGGCTTGTGTGCTCCTTATCGTAGTAGCTCTGGACGGCATAAAGCGCGGCCGCGAACCGGACGAGAAGTGCCGGCTCGGAGTACGGGTCGATCGGGGCGCTCCCGGTGAAGAGGGCCCGCGTGATCTCGCGCAGCGATCGCGTCATGTCGCTCGGGTTCATGGCAACTTCCCCTATCACTCGAAGTGCTCTGCCATCACGTCGAACAGTGGGTTCTTGGAGCGACACAGCATGTTCGCCATGTCCGTCCCGAGCTCGTAGTCCATGGCGTCCCACGTGTACTCGCGGAACGCGTACATCGTCCAGCTCCATTTCTTTTCGCCGAAGATGGACACGAGGTCGCGTAGGTACTGCTCCGCGCCCCTTACCTCCCGGCAGACGCCGAACTCTCCGACGTAGATGCGCGAGGACGGGACGCCGTGGGCCTTTTGCCAATCGGAGATGTACGACAACATAATGACCAGCTCGTTCCGGTCCCAGTACCGGCACTCGGCCCATTTCTTCGGCGGATACTCCGGAACGAGGCCGGGATAGCAGACCTTGCCGCCATTCTTGGCCCGATCGGTGAAGACGCTCGGGGCATACATGTGGAACGAATAGGCGACGTTCGGGTCCGCATGGGGTTCGAGCGTCTCGAAGGTCAACGGGCTCGCCCAGTAATGGGGCTCCAGGATGATCATTCGCTCGGGGTCGTAGCGCCTGATCTCCTGGATCATCCGGGCATAAAGCTCGTTCAGGTCTGCTACCCCGCGCTTCGACATCGGGGCGAAGAACTCGCGGTCGACGTCGTCGGGCAAAAATGGTTCGTTGATGAGGTCGTATCCGATGACATTGGTGCACGACCGCAGCTGCCGCGCGAGCTCGCCCCACAACGCGACGGCCTGCTGCTGGAGCCGCGGGTCCCGCCACAGCGCGAGGCCGCTCTCGGGGTCCGATCCGCTCTGCGCGAAGGGTCGCCCGGGCAGGTGGTTCAGCGAGAGTATGACTTGCAAGCCGTGGACGTGGGCCCGCCGAATGGCCTTTTGCAGCCGGGTGATCGCCGCGTCCCAGGTCCCCCTCGCGGAGTCGTGTGCGAAAGATTGCAGCTCGACGCCGCTGCCGACGGCGCCGAGGCGAATCACAGGAATACCATATCGGGACGCGGCTTCGAGGTCGCAGTCGCGCGCGTCGATGTGCATGTTCACGCCGTGAAAGCCTCGCTCCCAGGTCTCCGCGGCGCCGCGGCGCACGGGCGACGGCGCCGGCAACGCGGGCAGCGCGGCCGAAGGAGGCCAACCCTTGCGCATATGCTCCACGTAGAAGTTCACGCGCTGCTCGCGCACCCTCGCATTGTGGAAGAGGGCGATCTCGCTGCTATCCGCGCATGGCGTCATCCGCATGACGTGATCGGCCTTGATCTTCCAGATGGGCACCCCGAGGTGATGCGAGAAGACGAACGAGAGCCAGTAATCGTCGATGAGCGCGTACTCGGGGCTCGTCATCTCGTACTGGAGGGCCCTCAACATAGTCCGCTTCGGGATCAGGCAGTTGTCGGCGTGCAGGAACTGGACCTGGCGATCGTCGACGCTCTCGTCGAAGAACTGGAGGTGCTCGTAGTCTTCCCAGAACCGCTGCGGCTCCTCCTCGTCGAGCCGGTGCGGCAGGAACACGTGGCCACGGCAGCACAGGATCGCGTCCGGGCCATACTCGTGGTACTTCTCGACGAACGTGGCGACGTAGACGGGCGACGGGATCACGTCGTCGTCGCAGACGAGCATCAGATCGCTTCGCATCAGGCTCGCGACGGCCATGCGGATGATGCAATAGAAGTTCTCGGTGGAATGGATGAGCTTGATGTCCAGGCGATCCTTGAACTCCTCGTGAATGGCGTCCAGCGCGGCGCGCTCTTCGATGTTGTTGTTCCAGAGGAGGATCTCGAACCGGCCGCCGTAGGTTTGCTGCGTGAATGCCCGGAGGATGTCCCGCAGGTTGTACACGCGCTTGTACGAGCAGATGATCACGCTGAGATCGCAGGCGCGCGGCTCTATTTCCGCGCTCCTCGGCGTCGGCAAGGACCGGTAGATGGCTGTGCTTTGCAGGGCGCGGAGGAAATGCTCACCCGTGAGATCGGCCTCTTGCGCGCGCGCCACGAGGTGTTCATGGCCAGCGCGCAGGAGCTCGCCGTCCGCGAGCTTCGCCTCCGCCTCCGCCAGGTCCTCATAATAAAGCGGGTAGTCCTCGCCCAGGTATTCGACTACCCCGTCGAGCCGGTTGACGACGAGCGGCGTATGGCGCACCAGGCATTCGATAACCGTGGTGTTCGCGGGTGCGTCGAGGAGCTTCAGGAAGACCACGCTCTCCGCGAGGAGGCGCGCATATTCGTCGTCGGGTACCCGATTGACCACCTTGACCCGCATCTCGGGGCCGAACGTGCCCACGTCGAGGTTTTCCGGCTTGAGAAGCACCTTCTCGTAGCCATCGGCGCGGAGGCGGCCGAAGGCCTCGAAGTCGCGCAGGTACTCGCCGATGAACAGGAC
Source organism: Sorangium sp. So ce1128 (assembly GCA_051717205.1). GTDB lineage: Bacteria > Myxococcota_A > Polyangia > Polyangiales > Polyangiaceae > Sorangium. The sequence goes on along the minus strand of CP181432.1, from coordinate 7,556,779 downwards.
CCGGTGGGTGGCGAACGAGCGGAACCGCGCGAAATCGAAGGTGCGCTCGGGCTTCTCGGCGGGGTAAGGGACACGGCTCACCGGCACGCCGACCCCATTCTCGATCAGGAACCGCTTCACGTACAGGGACAAGACGAAGAGCCCACGGCAATGCGGCTTGGAGGCGAGCCACGCCTCGTGACGGAGCTGCCGCTCGAGGTCCGGGAACCACGCGAGCTTCGTGCGCGGTACCTGGTGGACGACCCCGACCCACGGCTCCAGCACCGGCTCCCCAGCGAAGATCATGTCGTCCACGGAGCCGATAAAGCGTATTCCGTCGTCGCAGTGCAAATGATCACGAATCAGTCCGACGACGTACTTCCAGCCACCGCAGTGGTGCTCCCAGATCACCTGCGGACCGACGCGCAGCTTGCGCCGCGGCGTGATCGCGGCCTCGTCGTGGAGTCGCTGTTGCCGGCTTCCGTCCGATGCGGCCATGCTCTCCCTCCCGCAGGTGAATTCAAAATTCCTCTGCCCTCGGCGTGGGCCTGTGCGCGACGCTCATGCGCGCCCCTCCCGATGCACGCGCCGGATCGCCGTGGCCACGCGATTGATGACCGCATCCTCCATTCCGATATAGGACGGGATATACAGCCCTCGGTCCCATAACCTGTCGGCATGGGGGAAGGGCCAATCCTCGACGTGCTGCCGGAAGATCGGTTGGCGGTGCAGTGGCGTGAAGAACCGGCGGGTCTCGATCCCGGCCTCGGCGAGGAGCCGCTGGAGCTCGCTCCGCGACACCCCGAATTCCTCCTCCACGAGGATGCCGTAGACCCAGTGGACGTTCGTGGCCCACTCCGATCGGGGCGGCAACGTGAGCCCGGGGATCCCGGCGAGGGCTGCGTCGTAACGCTCCGCAATGGCGATCTTCGCGGCGGTCGCGCGCGAGAGGTTCTCGATCTGCGCGACCCCGACCGCCGCCTGAAGGTTCGTCATTCGATAGTTGTAGCCAACCGAGGCGTGCGTGTACTGCGTCTCCCGATCGGGCCCGAAGCACATGTTGCGCTTCCAGCAGGCGGCCTGAAATTGCTCGGGATCGTTCGTCACGAGCATCCCGCCCTCGCCGGTGGTGATCACCTTGTTCGCGTACAGGCTGAAGCACGCGATATCGCCGAATGAGCCGACCTGCTGCCCACCCACCTCCGCGCCGAGCGCCTCGGCGCCGTCCTCGACGAGGGCGAGTCCGTGCTTGCGCGCTATTTCCCGTAAGCGATCGACGCGCGCCGGGTGTCCATAGGTGTGTACCGCGAGGATGGCCTTCGTCCGCGTGGTGATCCTACGCTCGACCTCGTCCGAATCCATGTTCCAGGTCGCGTCGGCGTCCACGGGTACCGGACGGGCGCGCTGATAGAGAATTGCGTAAATGGGAGCGATCATGGTGAAATCGGGGACGATCAGCTCGTCGCCCTCCCCAACGCCGAGGACGTCGAGCGCCAGGTGGAGCGCTACTGTGCCATTAGCCACGGCGACCGCGTGCGCGACTCCGATCTCCGCGGCGAAAGCGGATTCGAGACGGTCGATGTAGCTGCCTTTCGAGGAGATCCACCCCTCGTCGATGGCCGCGGAGACGTAGGCCTTCTCGTTCCCCCACATATGGGGCCTTGCTACGGGGATGAAGTCGACCATGCGCGCCTCCAGGTCTCACCGGTAGATGTTCGTGCCGTCCACGAAGCTCTCCCAGCTCCACCGGCACCCATTCGCGCGGAACCAGTCAATCGTGGCGGCGAGGCCCGTCCGGATGTCGACGCTCGGCTCCCAGCCGGTGTAGCGTCGCAGCTTGCTGTTGTCGCACTGGAACCGATCGATATCCATCCGCCGGAGCCGCTTGGGGTCGTGTTCGATCCGGAGATCGGGCACGTCCATCAGTTCGGCGATGGTCGTCGCCAGCCATTCGACGCTGTAGCTGCAATCCGAGCCCACGTTCGCGACGTCGCCGTTGGGGAGAGAAGACTCAAGGAGCGCAATGAGGCCCCGCGCGGTGTCATGCACGTACGTGAAGTCTCGCTCCGCTTTCGTGTTGCCGAGACAGAGCGTGCTACAACGATGGAGCTGCGCGATGATCTCCGGGATGATGTACGGCTGCGTCTCTCGGGGGCCATACGCGTTGAATATCCGGGCGATGACCACCGGGATGCCGTGCTCCACGGCGAACGTGTAGCAGAGACGGTCGGCCGCGAGCTTGGACACGGCATACGTGTTCACCGGCGCGAGCGGCGTCTCTTCCGTCGCCTTGGGGGCTCGAAGCTGGCCGTACACCTCGGTCGACGAGACGTACAGCGTCCGCTTGACGCCGCAAAGCTCGGCGGCCCTGAGGATGTTATACGTGGCCTTGAGGTTGATGTCGAAGAACCTCTGCGGCATCTGGTAGGCGGTGGGGACGAACGTGTCTCCGATGCAGTCGATGATGTAGTCGGCGTGATGCCGCTCGATGGCGTCAGCGAGGGCCCATTCGTCGAGCGCGTCGCCGTGAACCACGGCGACCTCGCCGCCGAGCCCCGCGACGTGCTCCGGGACGCCATGCAGGTAATTGTCGAAACAGACGACCCGGAGCCCGCGATCGAGAAGCTCGCGTACGATCGCAGAGCCGACGAACCCCGCGCCCCCCGCCACAATGGTGGTGGAACCCGACAAATCGTACGCCTTGAACATGTGCTCCTCTCCCTGGGGAACGGAATGGATCCGCGAAGCAATAGTGAGCTCGTGCGTTTGGTTATGAGACGCGCGCCAATCGAGGTCAACCGCGGCGCCATGCGGCGGCGCGTGCTCCGGCCATGGCGTAGCGGGTGAATCTGCCGCTTTTTCATGGTCATTCCGCCACGCGCCGAGCATCGTTCGGGACTACCTGAACCAGGACAACTGCGCGACCGCACCAGGTTCATCCTCGACCCCCGAGGCGAACCGCGCCGCGCTCGCCGAGCGTTACAAGGACCAGAAGGACTGCAAGAGGTCGTTCGAGTCGATCGAGGCCGACGACGGCGCGAATGTGAACAAGGGCGACTACTTCTACTGCGGGAAGTCGGGCTGGGAGGCGAACCGCCATGACGCCAAGGGCGCCAAAAACCAGGGAAATAGGAGGGGAAAATGCGGGGACGGCCCTTCCCCTCTCCTCTTGGCGACCTTGGTGCCTTGGCGGTTTTTCTGCTGATCCGGGGCGACTTCCCGCAGTAGTGCTACTGCAGCGTCGAGGTCGTCTTCGGGAAGAACGACCACGACGACTACCACCGCCCAGGGTGATGTTGCCGGCGTACGCGAGGTAGCGGTCGCGCAGCCCGCGTGCGGCGGCGTCGGATAGCGCGTCCGCCCCGCCGCACGCCGGACGAGGACGACCGGACTCAGGAGGCCGGCCAGGCTGGCGCTACTTCTTCTCGCCTTGCTTGTCGCCCTTGGCGTCCCCGCCGCCGCTCTCCTGGATGGATGGCGGCGGGTCCGACTGGACCGTCTTCGCGTCGCCCGGCTCGAGCGTCACCATCATGGTCCGGTTGCCGAGCTCCGGGTCCACGAACGTCACCTCGTGCGTCCCGGGCGCTACCTTGCGCCCCGTGATCGGCGTCGTCCCGATGGGCTTGCCGTCCAGCAGGATCTCGGTCGGCTGCGCCGAGGTGACGTCGAGCATCGGCGCGTCGTCCAGAGGGGGCTCGGGCTCCGGCTCGGGCTGGGACGCGATCGGGGCGGGCTGCGGAGGCTCCGGCGGGGGCTTCGGGGCCCCGCCGCAGCCGGCGAGAGCGAGCGTGGCGAGGAGGGCGGCGATACGAAGCATGGGCCGAGGCTAGACAGGAAACGCGCGCAAGGGAATGCCCGCTCACGTGATCCGTCGCTCATCGTGCTTCGCCTCCCGACGCCTCCAGGACGCGCTATCCCGAGCCGCGCGCCGCCGCCTGCCGCTGGCGAATCGGCGAAACGTTGCGCCCCCCTACAAGCGCGGGTACTTCTGGTCGCCATGTCGACCGTGGCGACCTGCGCAACGGGGAACCAGCGGCGGCCGACGGAGCACGTCCACTGCTCGTCCGCCAGGAGCCTGTGCAGGACCTGCAAGCAGGCCGCCGGCGCCAAGATCCAGATTTCGGGTGGGGTCGTATATTTCGACAGCGATCAACGCCGCCGCCTCGGCAAGGTCGAGGAGATCGCGGCGCTCGCCGCGTGGCTCGCGCTCGAGAACACCTGCGTCACCGGCGAGACGATGCTGGCCGACGGAGGGCTTTGATGGCGGCGCCTTCCTCGTCGCGGCTCCGGGTGATGGGCGGCCTCGCGGTCATGGCGTTCATCGTCCACGGCGGCAACCACGTGCGGCGGGGCTCGCCGCACGACCTGCTCTGGATGTGCAACGTCGCGCCGCTGCTCCTCGCGGCCGGCTGCTTCTTCGCGAAGCCGGACCTCGCCGCGATCGCGGCGCTGTGGCTCGCGTTCGGGACGCCCATGTGGCTGCTCGACATAGCGACGGGGAGCGGGCTCATATTGACCACGTTCCTGCCGCACGTGCTCTGCCCGATCATCGCCGTGCTCGCGGTGCGGGAGATGGGGCTCTCGCGGCGCGCCTGGCTCAAGGCGACCGGGGCGCTGCTCGCCCTCGTGGGGCTGACGCGCGCGCTCACGTCCCCGGAGTCGAACGTGAACCTGTCCCACCGCGTCTGGGCGGGCTGGGAGGCGATGTTCCCGCAGTACTATCGGTTCTTCGCCGTTGTCGCGGCCGCGGCGGCGCTCACGTTCTTCGTCCTCGATCGCGCGCTGTCGGCGTGGCTCGGGCCCTCGCGCCGGGGCGCCGTGGACGGCATCGCGAGCTCCACACCCGCGCGCGAGAGCGCGAGTTCAACCTCATCACCCGGCTCGATTTCTCGTCACCCGAGGTGATGAAGGAGGGGATGTGGCGTGCGCGTGACTATCATCGCCGCGCGACACGCGGCCAGACACGCCTGTCGCGACCCGGGGGTAGCGCCGCCGCGGTGCCCGTGAGGCAAGCCGGGGGCTGAGGCCCCCGCGCGGGTGGCCGACAAGGGCCGTCAGGCTCGCTGTGCTTCCGCGACGCGGAGGCGACAGCGCCGCCGGGAATGTTGACTGGCGTACGGAACTTCTGTACATAGGTGCGGCTTTTCCGCATGCTTCGCCGCGCGTCGGGGAGCGTGGGACAGGCCGAGCAGCGAGCGCCACGAGCGGCGGGCAATCCATCCAGCGGACAGGCACGCGGGTCGAGGTGCGCTCGCTGGCGCGCGGCTCCTCCGGGACGGCAGGAGGGATATCCAGCATGAGTACACACGTGCACCTCGACAAGAAATGGACGCTCGACTACCCGGCGCTGGGGACCGAGCCCGTGTCCACGGAGCCCTACCTGTCGCCGGAGTTCTTTGCGCTCGAGCGCGAGCGCATCTTCCGGCGCTCGTGGCTGTGCATCGGCCGTGTCGATGAGGTCCCTGCGCCGGGGGACTTCTTCGTCAAGGACATCGCGGCCTGCGACGCCTCGCTCCTCGTGACGCGCGACCGCGACGGGGTGATCCGGGCCTTCCACAACGTCTGCACGCACCGCTGCAACAAGCTCGTCTGGGAGAGCTGCGGCACGGCCCAGAGCCTCGTGTGCCGCTTTCACGCCTGGACCTTCGACGGCAAAGGGCACCTGCGCGGCGTCCCGGACGAGGAGATGTTCTACGGCTTCGACAGGCGGTCCTATGGCCTCAAGCCGGTGGCGCTCGACACCTGGGCCGGCTTCATCTTCGTCAACCTGGACGCTCAGCCGAGGCAGACCCTCGCGGAGTACCTGGGCGAGCTGGGGGCGCAGCACGCGGCGTTTCCGTTCAACGACATGCCGCTTTGCTACGCCTGGCGAGCGGAGGTGAAGGCCAACTGGAAGATGGCCATCGAGGGCTCGTGCGAGACCTACCACCTGGCCGCCCTGCACCGCACCACGGCGAGAGAGGTCTTCACGAACAGGAGCAATCCGTTCGGGCGGCCCATCGACCTGAAGCTCTGGGAGCGCCACGGCTATATAGGGGTCTACGGCAACCAGCAGTACAGCCCCAAGCCGGTGGAGACGGTCGCCTTCAAGCAGTCCTCCCTGGCCTACCGGGCCGGGGACGCGGACCAGAAGAGCCCCGGGGTGAACCCCAGCAACGCGCCCAGCTGGGCCGTGGACGTCTCGGCTGTGTTTCCCAACTTCGTGCTGGCCCTCCTCTCCGACAGCTACCTCGCCATGACCTCCTGGCCGAGCGCCGTGGACCGGTTCACCTGGGAGGTGCGGCTCTACATGAGGCCGGCGGAGACGGCCGGCCAGGCGTTCGCCCGCGAGTACAGCAAGTGCCTCTCCCGCGACATCTGGGTGGAGGACGCCGCGAACATGGAGGCTGTGTACGCCGGGATGAAATCGCGCGCGGTCCCCCAGATCACCTTCCAGGACGGGGAAGCGCTCCTTCGCCACTTCTACAAGGTCGTCACCGCGAGCGTCCGCTGAGAGAGCAACGAGCCATGGACCAGCCCCTCCTCCCCGAGACTTTCCGAGACCTCGAGCCCTTCGCCTCTACCTGGGCGCTGGAGACGGAGCGCGAGCGCAACCACCAGTCGTGGGTGCGCCCCCAGGAGGAGCTGAAGGCGTTCTACGACGCCATGCTGCCGCGGCTCGAGCCGGCGCTCGAGTACCTCCAGCGCTACGCCCTCGCGGACATGCCGGCAGACGCGCGGCGCCTGTTCCACATGACGCTGTCGCTCGCCGAGGTGACGATGGCGGTCGAGGTGCAGAGGAACCAGGGCGCGGCCAGGTTCTACGACCACAGGGGCTTCGTGCCGGTCACGTTCGGCCCGCCGCGCCTCCACGAGGCCACCGCGAAGGCCGTCGGGCGCGGCGTAGTCTGACCGCCTGGAGCGCGCGCCGCACGATCGCGCGCTCCGGCGGCGTCACCCCTTGAGTCCTGCCCGGTCGAGCGCGCTCGACCGGGTGAGGGCGATCGTGTCTCTCGAGAACGAGGAGATGGCCTTGCCAGCGCCCGATATCCTGTCCCCCGAGTTCGAGGCGAACCCGTACCCGCTGTACAGGGTGATGCGGGACGAGTTTCCGCTGTTCTTTCACGAACCGACCCGGAGCTACGTTGTCAGCCGCTACGACGACGTCGAGCGCGCCTTCAAGGATCCGGTGTTCTCGTCCAGGACCTACGAATGGCAGCTCGAGCCCGTGCACGGGCGCACCATCCATCCAGATGGATGGAAAGGAGCACGCCGCGCACCGCAACCTGGTCATGCCGGCGCTCCGCGGCCGCGATCTCCAGGAGCGGCTCGTCCCCATGATCGAGCAGAACGCCCGCGAGCTGATCGATCGCTTCAAGGAGCGAGGCGAGGTCGACCTCGTGGACGAGTTCTCGACGCGCTTTCCGGTCAACGTGATCGCCGACATGTTCGGCCTCCCCCGGACAGACCACCACCGGTTCCACGCGGCGATGAAGCTCCGGTTCTCACCGGCGAGCGGCTCGACCCGGCCCTCGGTCCAGGGCGAGGGCGAGAGCGGCGTCACGACGTCTCCTCGGGGGCCGCACCGTCGAGACGACCCGACACGTCACCGAGGGTGAGCCTCGGCGCGGCGCTGGACAGCGCAAGGAAGATGACATGTTGAAACAGCTGACGGCAGACAGGGGTACAACGCTGGAGCGCGTCGTGCGCAGCGGCCTCCTCGCCCTCTGTGACCACCAGAGGGAGGACGGGTACATCACCGACGGTCCAGAGTCGAAGCTCATCGATATCTGGGATTCGGTCAACGCGCTCAAGGCCCTGCTCGTGTGGAAGGGTGCGGTCCCCGTCGAGCGGGCGACGCACGCCGCCGCGCGCGTCGCCTCGCTGCTGCAGTCCCTGGAGAAGCCCACCGGGATGATCAGCTGGGGGCAGCTCGAGATCGGCGCGACGGAGTACTGCAGCGAGACCTCGTCCGAGTACATCATGGTGCTGGCGGAGATGGGGAGGGCCGAGGAGGCGCGGCGAAAGGCGCTCTTCCTGCGCTCGAAGCAGCTGCCCGCCGGGCCGTGGCCAGAGGTCCACCCCCACGTGCCCAGGGCCTTCCAGACCATGCCGTCGGTGACGGGCTTCGCCCTGCAGGCGCTGCTCGCCGCGGACGTGGAGCCGCTCTATCTGGGAGAGGCGCTCGCCTTCCTCGTCAAGGGGCAGAACGCGGAGGGGCACTGGGGCAGCAACTGGTTCTTCTACGCCACACCTTATTATGTCACCCGGCCTGTCTCGGACGCGCTGGCCCGGTTCGGCTACTACCACGTCCTGGCTCGGCTGCGCGATCACGTCCTCTCCGACCAGCGGCAGGACGGGAGCTGGCACCGGCAGATGGAAGGCTTCTCCCGGCCCATGTCGGCCGACCTGCACACGGCCCTGGCCCTCGAGACCCTGATCCACTGCGGGCTCACGCCCCGGGACGAGGCGGTGCAGAAGGGCGTCGCCTGGCTCCTCGGGCAGCAGCTCGCGAGCGGCGCGTGGAAGGGGGGCACGTTCCCTTATCCGGACAGCGAGGCATACAGTGACTTCCATGTCACGCAGGACGTGTACACCACCTCTCAGGTCCTGCTCGCCCTGAAGCGAATCGCCCAGTCAGAAGAGTGAAAGACAATGAACGCTGAGCCTGTCGCCATCATCGGTATCGCCTGCAGGTTGCCCGGCGGCGCGTCGGACCCCGAGTCCCTCTGGCGCCTCCTGGAGGACAAGACGGACGCCATCGCGCCGATCCCCGGAGGGCGCTGGGACGTGGAGCGCTACTACTCGCCCAGGGCGCAGCAGGCGGGGCGAATGAACGCCCGCCAGGGCGGGTTCATCGACGGGGTGGACGCGTTCGACGCCGCGTTCTTCGGGATCTCTCCGCGCGTCGCGGAGCAGATGGACCCGCAACAGCGGCTGCTCCTGGAGGTCTCCTGGGAGGCGCTCGAGGACGCGGGCGTGGTCCCCGAGCGGCTGGCGCGCAGCCGCACGGGCGTCTTCATGGGCGTCTGCAGTCAGGACTATGGCGGGCTGCAGTCCTCGCCGGGCGAGCTCGATGGCATGGGCGCCCACTCGGCGACAGGCACCTTCGCGAGCATCGTCTCCAATCGCATCTCGTACACCTTCGACCTGCGCGGTCCGAGCATGACGCTCGACACCGCCTGCTCGTCGTCGCTCGTCGCGGTCCACCTCGCCTGCCAGAGCCTGCGCAGGGGAGAGAGCGAGCTGGCGGTGGTCGGCGGCGTCAACCTCATGCTGACCCCGCAGTTCGCCATCGCGCTCAGCCAGGCAGGCATGCTGTCGCCGGACGGGCGCTCGCGGGCCTTCGACGCCACGGCGAACGGCTACGTGCGCGGCGAGGGGGCGGGCGTCGTCATCCTCAAGCCGCTCCGCAAGGCGCTGGAGGACAGGGACCGGATCTACGCGGTCGTCCGGGGCTCATCCGTCAACCAGGACGGCCGCACGCCGGGCATCACCGTCCCCAGCGGCGAAGCCCAGGAGGCCAACTTCCGGGCCAGCCTGGAGGAGGCGGGCGTCGCGCCGCGCGAGGTGGGTTATATCGAGGCGCACGGCACGGGCACGCCGGTGGGAGACCCCATCGAGGCCAACGCCCTCGGGCGCGTCGTCTCCGAGGGACGCGAGGCGGACCGGGTGGCGTACCTGGGCTCGATCAAGACCAACATAGGTCACCTGGAGGCAGGGGCCGGGATCGCGGGGCTCATCAAGGCCGCGCTGGCGGTCCACCATCGCAAGATCCCCGCGAGCCTCCACTTCCAGGTGCCCAATCCGGAGATCGATTTCGAGCGCTCTCGGCTGCGGGTGCCCTCGGAGCTCGTGCCGTGGCCGAGCTGCTACGAGAAGGCGATCGCCGGCGTCAACTCGTTCGGCTTCGGCGGCACCAACGCCAGCGCGGTGCTGGAGGAGCCGCCGGCGGCGGCGCGCCGCCCGGCCGCCTCGGCCAACGAGCGCGCCGGGGCGTCGCTGCTCCCGCTCAGCGCGAGGAGCGAGCAGGCGCTGCGCACGCTGGCAGAGGCCTACGCCGGCATGCTGGAGCGGGAGGGCGCCGAGGCCGTGGAGCTCGGGCGGGTGGCCGAGGGCGCCGCGCTGCGCCGCAGCCACCACGCCCACCGCCTTGCCGTTGTCGCCACGGGAGCGCGTGAGGCGGCCGCGAAGCTGCGCGCCTTCGTCGGGGGCCAGCCGGCGGCCGGGCTCGCGGTAGGCAGCCCGCGGCGCTCGGAGCGGGGCAAGCTGGCCTTCGTCTTCAACGGCCAGGGCCCCCAGTGGTGGGCCATGGGGCGCACCCTGCTGGAGACCAGCCCGCTCTTTCGCGAGAAGGTCCTCGAGTGCGATGCGCTCGCCCGCAAGTTCATCTCCTGGTCCCTGGTCGAGGCGCTCACAGCGGACGAGGCTTCCTCGCGCGTCGGGGAGACCCACTGCCTCCAGCCCACCATGTTCGCGCTCCAGGTGGCCATGGCCGCGCTGTGGAGGGCCTCCGGGGTGGAGCCTGACGCGGTGATCGGGCACAGCATGGGCGAGATCGCGGCGGCGCACGTCTCCGGCAGCCTGAGCCTGGAGAGCGCGCTCAGGATCATCTGCCACCGCGCCCGCATCCAGGAGAAGGCGGACCCGGAGGGCGCCATGATGTTCGTGGCCGTGTCGCGCGAAGAGGCCCTTTCGCTGTGCGCGGAGTCCGGAGATCGACTCTGGCTCTCGGCGGAGAACAGCCCGCGGGCGTCCACGCTCTCCGGCCCACGCCCGCTGCTCGAGGCGCTCGAGCGCGAGCTGTCGGGGCGAGGCGTCTTCGCCCGGCTCCTGCGGGTGAACTGCGCCTGCCACAGCCCGCAGATGGACCCGCTGAAGGGCGAGCTGATGGAAGCCATCGCGGGCGTGAGGGCAGGGGACTGCGCGGTGCCCATGTACTCCACCACCTACGGTCAGCGCCTCGAGGGCCGGGAGCTCGCGGCCCCTTACTGGTGGGAGAACTTCCGCCGCCCGGTCCTCTTCGAGCCGGCCGTTCGCGCCATGCTCGCGGACGGATTCGACACCTTCATCGAGCTCAGCCCCCACCCGGTGCTGGCCAACTCGCTCAAGGAGATCGTCGAGGCGACCCGGAGCGACGCCCTGGTGCTCGCCACGCTGAGCCGCAAGGAGAACGACTGGGAGACCTTCACGGGCGCGCTGGCCGCGCTTTACGTCGAGCACGGCCGCATCGACTGGGCGCGGCGCTACCCGGGCGGGGCGCCGGCCCTGCGGCTGCCGAAGCACCCCTTTCGCCGCGAGGTGTTCTGGAACGAGAGCAAGGTGGGCCATCAGTACCGCGCCGGCGGCCAGACCCACCCGATGCTCAAGCGCATCGACGCCGCGCTCCCCACCTGGGAGATCCGCTGGGACGATCACCGCCTGAGCTGGGTCCGGGAGCACGAGGTCTTCGGGGCCGTCGTCGTCCCGGGCGCCTCCTACCTGGAGGCCGTCCTGGCCGCGGCGCGCGAGCTGACAGGTGAGCCCTGCGCCCTCGAGTCGGTGGACTTCGAGCGGCCGTGCATCCTCGTCGAGGGGGAGCAGAAGATCACGCGGCTCACCCTCGACCCCGACGCGGGCACGTTCGAGCTCTTCTACCGCGCTTTCAACGAGGACAGGTGGGTGCGGAACGCCAGGGGGCGCTTCTACCGCGCGCCCTTCAAGCAGGGCGCCGAGCGCTCGCCTCGGACATTCGATCTCCAGGCCATCCGGGGCCGCTGCCCCCGTGTGCACAAGGCCATCGATATCTACGACCTCATGCGGCGCAAGGGCTACGCGTACGGGCCGAGCTTCTTCGGCATACGCCAGCTGCACATGGGGCAAGGTGAGGCCCTCGCGCGGGTGGAGGTGCCCCCGCTGCTCAGGAGCAAGCTGAGCGGCTTCATGATCCATCCAGCGCTGCTCGACGCGTGCTTGCAGAGCTCCATCCTCCACCCTGCCGAGGGCCACGGGGGCGCGCTGCTGAGCTTCACCTATCTCCCCACCGACATCGAGAAGCTGAGGGTTCACGGGGAGATCCGGTTCCCCGCGTGGTGCTACACGCGCATCCGCAAGCTCGACGCGAGCGGTCTGTCGGTCGACATCTTCATCGTCGACGAGCAAGGCGAGCTGCTGGCGGAGATCACGCCGCTGCGCGGCAAGGTGGTGAGGGACTCGGCCTCCGAGCCGGCCTTCCGCCTCGCCGAGGACCTCTACCGGCTGGAGTGGCAGCCTGCGCCGGAGCCAGCCGCAGGCCAGGCGCCCTGCGCCGCCGCGCTCACCCTCGGGCCCCAGGAGCTGAAGGAGGGGCTCGAGGCGGAGGCCGCCGGCCTCGCCCGGCGGCTCGGCCGCCAGGCCTATCAGACGACCTACCAGGAGCAGCTCCGCGCGCTGTGCGGGGCCTACGTCGTGCGCTGCCTCCAGCGGCTCGGCCGCGAGCTGAAGGAGGGCGAGCGCCTGAGCGTCGAGGATTTCCCCTCGGTCCTGCCGCGCTACAGGCGCGCCCTCGCCAGGTATCTCGGCTTCCTGGCGGAGGACGGCTTGCTGCAGCGCGAGGGGCAGGCCTTCCGCGTGGCGCGCGCGCCCGCGCGCCGGGACGTCGGGCGGCTCTGGAGCGAGATGGCCGGGCGCCACCCCTCCTGCCACGCAGAGCTCGCGCTCCTCCGCAAGACGGGCTCGCAGCTGGATCAGGTGCTCACCGGCGCGGTGGACGTGCTCCACCTGCTCTTCCCCGGGGGCTCGCAGGCCGAGGTGGAGCCCATCTACGAGAGCTCGCCGATCGCCCGGCTCTACAACCTGCTCGCCCGGAACGCCGTGGCCCGCCTGGCCGCGACGGCGGACGCGCGGCGGACCCTGCGCGTGCTCGAGGTGGGCGCCGGAACGGGCGGGCTGACGGCGCACGTGCTCCCCGTGCTGCCCGAGGACCGCTGCGAGTACGTCTACACGGACGTCTCCCCGCTGTTCCTCCAGGGCGCCCGGGAGAAGTTCGCGGCGTACGGCTTCGTCGCCTACCGCGCGCTCGACCTGGAGAAGGATCTGCTCCAGCAGGGCCTGGAGGAGGGCTCCTTCGACCTCATCCTCGCCTCGGATGCCCTCCACGCCACCGGCGACCTCAAGGGGACGCTGCGGCGGCTCGAGGAGCTGCTCGCGCCGCGGGGGGTGCTGGCCCTCATCGAGGCCGTGCCCTCGAACCGCTGGCTGGACCTGACGTTCGGCCTCACCGAGGGGTGGTGGCGCTTCCGCGACCACGCCCTGCGCAAGGAGGGCCCCTTGCTCGGGCCAGAGGCGTGGCAGGCGCTGCTCCGCGAGTCCGGCTACGACGAGGTGGCCGTGGTGACCGACCCGGATCATCCGGGCCACGGCGCGCAGATGCTGCTGCTCGCCCGGGCGCCCGGGGGCGCGCGCCAGCCGGCCCGCGCCGGGACCGAGACGCACCCGGAGGCCAGCGGCGACTGGATCATCTTCGCCGACGCGGCCGGGCTGGGCCGCCAGCTGGCCGAGCGCCTGCTGCAGCAGGGCGCGCGCGCGCTGCTCGTCCGCCCGGGGAGCGCCTTCGACGCCTCGGGCGTGGAGCGCACCATCCGGCCGCGCCACGCCGAGGACTACGATCGGCTGCTGGATGGAGGGGCGCCGCGGGGCGTGATCCACCTCTGGAGCGCGGACATGAAGGGCGCATCGCCCGACGCGAGGAGCCTGGAGGCGGCCGTCGAGCTCGGCCCGCTCAGCGCGATCCGCCTCGTGCAGGCGCTGCACCGCAAGGCGCCCGGGGCGTGGCCCCGGCTGTTCGTTTTCACGCGCGGCGCGCACGCCGTGCGCAACGAGACCCCCAACCTCGAAGGGGCTCCCGCCTGGGGTCTCGGCCTGAGCCTCGGGCTCGAGCACCCGGAGCTCCGCTGCAAGCTGATCGATCTGGACCTGACACCCGGCCCGGAGGGCGCCGCCGCGGCGTGGGCCGAGCTGTGGCGGGACGACGCCGAGACGGAGGTGGCGCTGCGCCACCGGCACCGCTTCACGCGCAGGCTGGTGCGCGTCTCCCCGCAGCAGCTGCTCGCTCCGGTGGACGCGCGGAAGCTGCCCTCGCACCAGGGCTTCGTCCTGGAGACGGAGACGCCCGGGCCGCTCGACCAGCTCCGCTACCGCGCGGTGGAGCGCGCCGCGCCCGCGGCCGGGCAGGTGGAGGTCGAGGTAGTCGCCGCGGGCATGAACTACCTCGACGTCATGACAGCGCTCGGCCAGGTCCCCATCCTCGAGTCCGAGCGGAGCTTCCGCTTCGGGGCCGAGTGCGCTGGCGTCGTCGTCCGGGTGGGCGAGGGCGTGGCGGGCGTCGCGCCGGGCGATCCGGTCGTCGCCCTCAGCAGCACCCAGGGCACCATCGCCTCTCACATCACGGTGGATGCGGCGGTTGTCTTCCCCAAGCCCTCGCGCCTGAGCTTCGAGGAGGCGGCCTCGCTTCCCATCGTGTTCCTGACCGCCTGGTACGCCCTGCGCAAGCTGGCGCGGATCGAGCGGGGCGAGCGGGTGCTCATCCACTCGGCCGCCGGCGGCACGGGGCTCGCGGCCCTGCAGATCGCCCGCATGCTGGGGGCCGAGGTCTTCGCCACCGCGGGCAGCCCTGAGAAGCGGGACTACCTCCGGTCGCTCGGGGTCGAGGTGGTCATGGATTCTCGCTCGCTCGACTTCGGCGAGGAGATCCTGAGGCGCACGGGCGGCGCGGGGGTGGACGTCATCCTCAACACGATCGCAGGCGAGGCGGTGGCGCGTGGCCTGTCGTGCCTCGCGCCGTATGGGCGCTTCGTCGAGATCGGCAAGCGGGACCTCCTGGCCGACCGCAAGCTCGGGCTGCGGCCCTTCCTGCAGAACCTGTCGTACTTCAGCTTCGATCTGCGGCAGATGCTGATCGACAGGCCGAAGGCCGTGCGCGCCGAGCTCGAGGAGCTGCTCAGGCTTTTCGACGAGGGGGCGCTGAGCCCGCTGCCTCACCGGGTGATCCATCCCTCGCAGGCAGAGGCCGCCTTCCGGCACATGGCCCAGGCGCGCCATACAGGCAAGCTGGTGCTCGCGATGGACGAGCGCGAGGTGAAGGTGCTGCCCGAGCGGGAGCCCTCTCCGGGCAACCTGCAAGGCACGTGGCTCATCGCCGGCGGCCTTGGCGGCGTCGGGCTGGCCATGGCCGGGTCGCTGGCCGCGGCCGGCGCGCGGCACCTCGTGCTGCTCGGGCGCAGCGGCATCAAGAGCGAGGAGCACCGGCAGCAGATCGACGCGCTGCGAGCCCGGGGCGTCGACGTCCGCGTCGAGGCGGTGGACGTCACCTCGCGCGCGGCGCTGAAGTCGCTGCTCGAGCGCGCCGAGCGGGAGCTCCCGCCCCTCGAGGGGGTGCTCCACTGCGCCATGGTGCTCGACGACATGCCGCTCGTGCGGCTGGACGACGAGGCCATGATGAAGGTGGTGCGGCCCAAGGTGCTCGGGGCCTGGCACCTGCACGAGCTCACCGCGCACCTGCCGCTCCAGGCCTTCGTGCTTTTCTCGTCGGCGACCTCGGTTGTGGGCAACCGGGGGCAATGCAGCTATGCCGTGGCCAACACGTTCCTGGACCACCTGGCCCATGCGCGTCGCGCCCGCGGGCTCAAGGCGCTCTCGGTGAACTGGGGCGCCATCTCCGACGTGGGCTATGTGGCCCGCCACGAGGGCGTGGGCCGCCGCGTGGCGGCCGCGGGCATGCGCGGCTTCACCTCTGCGGAGGCGTTCCAGGCGCTCTGCGCGCTCCTCGGCGGCTCGGCCCCGCAGGTAGGCGTGCTGCCCATGGACTGGGAGCAGTTCTTCCAGCAGCGCGGCGCGGACGCGGCGACCCGCGCCCGCTACGGCGCCTTGCTCGCCGGCGCGCCCGAGCAGGGGGGCGCCGCGGACGCCGCCTCCGCGCAGGGCTCGCTCGCGCAGCAGCTCCGCCGGCGCGAGGGGCCGCGGCAGCGCGAGTTTCTGAAGGCGCACCTCCGCGCCCGCATCTGCGCGGTGCTGGGCATCCCGAGCGCCTCGTTCGACGACACAATGCCGCTCATCGACTACCTCGACTCGCTGCTCGCCGTGGAGATCAGCGCGTGGATGGAGCGGGAGCTCAACGTCAAGGTGACCATCATGGAGCTGATGAAGGGCCCCAGCCTGGATCAGCTCACCGATCATCTGCGGGCGCAGATCGGCTAGGCCCTCCGGGGTTGAGTCAGCACCTGCCCGGGCTGGACCTCCTGGCCATCGATCTGCCAGGTCACGGCCTCTCCGAGCCGGTGCCTTCCGGCGTTCACGACGAGCTGGGCTACGCGGCCCTGGTCGCGCCATCGCCGCGCCGACCCTGCTGATCATGGCCGAGAGGACGGCGCTCAAGGAGCCCTTCTATCCGCGGCGCATCGAGAGCGTGAGCGACATCCGGGTGCAGACCCTCGCGGGCGGGCACCACCTGCACATGGAGAATGCAGAGCAGGTGGCAGAGGCGATCCGGGCGTTCTTGCTGCCCTGAGCGCGAGCCGAGCTTCAGCGCCGCTCATCGAGCTCATCGAGAATACGGCCTTGCCGTGCGGGCCCGGCCGCGTCACGACGCATCCATGCACCCCGTCCTCGCCGCCGTTCGCGCCGCCCTCGCCCGGGGTCCGTTCGCGCGCGGCTCGCCACCTGACCCGCGGCATGCGTGGCTCCTCGTGGCGCTCGCGCAGCAGGTCGATTGGCAGCGCTGGCTGGTGCTGATCCCGCGTCACAGCGGCGCTTCGCAGTGAACGCCTCGAGCCGGAACCAACAGGAGCCACGGCATGAAGAAGAGCCTACCTGACGACGACCTCCGCCTGCCGGTGAAGCTGGACTCGACGAGCAACGGTGAGTACTGGCCGCGTCCGCCGGACGCGGCGCTGCGCGAGGCGCAGCGGAGCGCGATGGAGAGCGCGGTCGAGAACGCGAGGAAGCTCGGGATGAGCCGGCGCGACTACCTGGCGAGCACGTGCGGCGCCGCGACCGTCTTCCTCGCGCTGAACCAGCTGGGGTGCGCGGGCGGGCGCTACCAGGTCACGAAGGAGTCGACGCTCGACCGCGGCGCCGCGAACGAGGTGCTGACCGGCAAGGAGTTCATCTTCGACGTGCAGACGCACCAGGTGAGCGCGGAGCGCGTCTGGTGGAAGGAGGGGCAGCCGTCGCTCGCGGATTTCCTCAAGACGACGCCGCAGGCGGACTGCGGCGCGCCGGCCTGGGCGCAGTGCTTCACCGATGACGTGCTGATCCGCGAGGTCTTCATGAACAGCGACACCCAGCTCGCGGTGCTGACCGGTCTCTGGGGGGATCCGCTGCCCATGCTCACCGAGGAGGCGGCGCGCACGAGGGAGAAGGTGGCGCAGCTCGGGCGGGATCGGCTGCGCATCCACGGCGTGGTGCAGCCGACCGCCGCGCCCTGGGAGAAGATCGCCGACGACATGCGCAGGCAGGCCGAGACCTTGAAGCTCAGCGCGTGGAAGCTCTACACGGTATGGGGACCGACCGGGGAGGGCTGGTGGCTGAACGATGAGGTGGGCCGGAAGACGATCGAGCACGGCATCGCCGTCGGCGTGCCGATCTTCGCCGTGCACAAGGGGCTCCCGCTGTCGGGGATGAACCCGGAGTACACGCGGCCGAAGGACGTGGGCCCGGCGGCGCGCGCGTTCCCGAAGGCGACGTTCCTCATCTACCACTCCGGCTACGAGCCGGACCTCACCGAAGGTCCTTATGACCCGAAGGCGACGCGCGGCGTGGACGCGCTGATACGCTCGCTCCAGGAGAACGGTATAGGGTCGGGCGGGAACGTTTACGCCGAGCTCGGCTCGACCTGGCGCGAGGTGATGAAGAAGCCGGACGAGGCGGCGCACGTCGTGGGCAAGCTGCTCAAGCACGTGGGCGAGGACCGGATCCTCTGGGGGACGGACGCCATCTGGTTCGGCTCGCCGCAGGATCAGATCCAGGCGTTCCGCGCTTTCGAGATCACCCCCGAGTTCCAGGAGCGCCACGGCTATCCGGCGCTGACCCGGGAGCGGAAGGCGAAGATCCTCGGCCTCAACGCCGCGCGCGTGTACGGCGTCGACGTCGCTCAGGTGCAGAGAGCGCAGGCCGGCGACGCGGTGAGCCGCGCTCGCGCGGAGTACGCGAACGCGCCCATGCCGTCGTTCCAGACCTACGGCCCGAGGACCCGCCGGGACATGCTGCGGCTGCTCGATTTCACGTGTGGCATGCCGGACTGAGCGCTGGACGAGACGGTGGGGCTCAGCCGCCGCTGCCGTAAGGACGGGTGATGATCTCGAGGTAGTGCCCGTCGGGATCGGGGAAGTACACGCCGCGCCCGCCGTCATGGTGGTTGATCTCGCCGGGGCGTTGCGCCTGCGGATCGGCCCAGTACTGCAGCTGGCGCTCGCGGATCCGACCGAAGATCTCGTCGAACTCTGCCTCGCTGACCAGGAAGGCGAAGTGCTGAGGGCGGAAGTCCCCGGGGCTCTCCATGAAGTCGAGCGTGACGTCGTTGTCGAGCCGTACCGCCAGGAAATGTCCGAACGGCTCCGGGGCGGGGAGGCCCAGGATCTCGGTCATGAAGGTGGCGGACACCTTCTTGTTCTTCGCCGGTACGATGGTGTGGTTGAGCCGGACGGTCATGAGCGCGCCCCCCTTCCGTGGGTCCTGAACAGCCCCCTTGGCCGCTGCGGCGAGGCCATGATCTCGATCTTCGGCCTTGTGTCGTTCATCTGTGTATCCTCCGTCCGAGCCGAGACCCGCCGAGCGAGCCGCTTCACGAGGTCCGCCGCGCGTGCCCGCCCGGGTTCAGGGCGAGGGTGCCACGGCGGAATCATGCGAGCAACCGCGCGCCAGCCGCGGCACCTCGTGGATATTTCCGCCATCGGGCACGCCACCATCGCTTTGCTCGCGATCAACCACCCCGACGCGGTCGCCCTGCGAGCGTTGCTCATCGAAGAAGGGGTCTTCAATGAGGGCTCCCTCGCGACGGCCGTCTCACCTGCGGTCGGGGGTCGGGACGGCGAGGCGGCTGCAGGGGAGGCTGGGGATGCGGTGGTGGCGCTCGTGGTAGCCGAGGCTGAGCGCGATGGGCGAGCGGGTGAAGGCGAGCCGGCGGGCGGCGGCCAGCATCCAGGCCGGTGCGTTGTGCGGGATGTACGCGGCCCACACGGCCATGGTGAGCTGGAGTGACGCCGCGGTGGCCGCGACGGCGAGGAGCGCAGGCTGCCGCGACGCGAGCAGGAGCGCGAGCGACGCGAGGTTGAGCGCGGCCTCGGCGAGCTGGTGGCGGCGGCCGGAGGGGCCGGCGGCGCGGAACGCCTCGGCGCGGAGGGCGACGGCGGCGAGGGGGGCGCCGAGGAGCGCCCGCAGGAGCGGCAGGCGCGCGGGGGCACCCTCGATGTCGTCGGGCGCGAGCGGGCGGGCGTGGTGGCGCAGGTGCATGATGCGCAGGGCGTGGCCGCTCATGAGCATCAGCGCGGCCGAGAGGGTGAGCGCGATCTCGTTCGCCCGGCGCGGCAGGCGGAGGGCGCCATGGGCGACATCGTGCATCAGGGCGAACGCGGCGAAGAAGAGCGAGCCCCCGGCGGCCGCGGCGAGCGCCGCGCTGTCGATGCGCGAAGCGAGGGCGACGCCGGAGGCGCAGAGGCTGATGCGGGCGATGTGCAGGGCGAGATCGCCGACGCGAGGCTTCATGGCGCCCTCGGATTGCGACCGCCGTGCCAGCGAGCGCGGGCCGGCGCGGCGTGACCGGCGCGGGCCGTTCTCGCGCGCCCGACGGCACGCCACAGCGCAGGGCACGCCCTCCGCTGCCCGCGCGGACGAAGAGCCGGGTGTCCACGGCGTGGACAGCCACCAAAGCGCGTGGACAGCGCGCGGCCGAGGCGCGTGGACGGCGCGCGGCCGAGGCGCGCGCTTCCAGGCGGCGGATCGGGGCGCGGACCGCGGCTGCTCGGGCTGGTGAGCGGCTTGCAAACGCCAGACGTGGGGACCAGGGCGGGCGATCTCGCTCGGTCCGGGCCCTTCGGGCCAGGGATGGATGCACCATGGCCACCGCGTCGCTTCTCCTCGCCGTCATCAGCCTCCTCGGCGCGTTCGATATCGCCTACTTCCACTGGTACCGCTGCCGCCTCGCGCATCGCGCCGAGTCGCGCGTCGAGGGGTGGCTCCACGTGGCGCGCGGGTTCATCTATGCGCTCCAGCTCGCGCTCGTGCCCAACGTCCAGCTTCACGGCGTCTTCTATGCCGGTTTCGTGGCGCTCTTCGTCGCCGATACAGGCGTCGCGGTGGCCGATGTCGCCGTCGAGCCGGCGTCGCGGCGCAGCCAGGGAGGCCTGCCCGGCGGGGAGTACCTGATGCACATCGTGCTGAGCGTCCTTGTCGGCGCCTATCTGCACGCGATCGCGCTGGACTCGCTGGCGTGGCGGCGCCTGCCCTCCGCGGTCGTGTACGCGCCTGCGGACGTCCCTGGCTGGCTTCGCGGGCTGCTCGGGCTGATGGGCGCGGGGGCAGCGCTCGTCGCGGTGGTGGAGGGGCTCGCGCTCCTCGAGCAGCGCCTGCCCCGACCTGCCCCGATCCACGTCCGCGTCCGGCTCCGCACCACCGTCGAGCGGCTCTGGGAGCTCACGCAGGATCACCGGCTCCATCCGAGCTGGGACCACCGGTTCAGCAGGATCTTCATGCTCGGGGAGGTCATCCAGACCGGGACCGCGATGCGCTACGAGAAGGATCTGCTCGGACTGACCATCCGCGGCGGCGGGCGGTACAAGCTCCACCGGCCCTGTCGGCAGTCCACGTTCGAGTTCTGGTCGGAGGATCCGCGGTCGCTGATCCGCCGCGGGGTGGGGCTCTGGCTGTACCGGCCTGCGGGGGATGGGTCCGTGGAGTTCTCGACGTCGTACACGTACGAGGTGCGCTGGGGGGCGCTCGGGCGGTGGATCGATCGGGCGGCGTTCCGGCCGCTGTTCCAGCGCATGACCGAGCGGAGCTTCCGGCGGCTCGCGGAGCGGTACTTCCCCGAGGGGGCGTCGGGGGTCGCGGGGGCGCGCGGGAGGAAGCCGGTGCGCTTCATCGACGGAGGCTATCTGGTCAGGTGAACTCGGGAGCGAGCGCCTCGAAGCCGCGCGCCGGCCCAGGCGCACGGCAGCGCGATCGCGATGTTCGCGAGCGAGTACCAGGCGGGGCCGAGCTCCCACATCATGATGGCGCCGAGGGTGGCGAGGGCGACGCCGACGAAGCCGAGCGCGAGCGCGTGGCGCGTCGGGCGGGCTGGCGCGAGCCGGGCCGCGACGTAGCAGCCGGCGGTGTTGAAGGGGATGCGGTAGGCGAGCGCGAGCAAGAACAGCGAGTCGGCCATCCGCTCGCCGTGCGGTGGGAAGACGCCGGAGGCGTGGAGCGCCAGGTCGACGGCCGTGGTGATGAAGAAGGTCAAGAGGAGGCCGCCGAGCACGGCGCCGACGCTGCGGAGCGCGGTCCGGGTCGGGGCGGCCTCGGTCGTGACGGTGAGCGTTCCTTGATGGGCTTCGATGGTGTTCATGGTGTCCTCGTCCGCGGGATGTGGCGCCTTCCTCGGCGCTACACAGGGAGGTCGGAGCCGCCGGCGCTTCTTCGACGTCGGCCGTGATGATTTTCGGAGCGACCCGCCGGCGACCCGACCCAGCGACCCGACCCAGCGACCCGCCCCGGCGACCCGACCCAGCGACCCGACCCAGCGACCCGACCCAGGTCGGTGTGGCGCCGGCTCAGCGACCGGACGGACCCGGTAGCGGACGACATCCGGCGGGCGCCAGGCGATCGCCACGCGGACGGCGGCGGTGTGCTACCATCTCCCCATGGACTCACCGCGATCGGGCGCTGGGCAGGAGAGCGCCATCCTCGGCCGCCTCATCCGCCCCGAGCGGGACGACCTCTCCCCGGAAGCTGCCCGGTCGATCCTGCAGCTCGCCTTCGACGAGCAGGATCGCGCGCGGATGCATGAGCTCGCCCTGAAGGCGCAGCTCGGCGAGCTCACTGCCGAGGAGCAGGCCGAGATCGAGAGTTATCGCCGCATCGGACGGCTCGTCGATCTCATGCACTCGAAGGCGCGGCGATCGCTGAAGCGGGCCGGCGTCGCTGCTTAGACTGGATGGACACCTCGCTCGTGGCGCTGGTCACCCAGCGCGCAAACGCCGTCTGCGAGTACTGTCAGCTCCCACAATCCCTCTCGTCGATCCCTTTCGAGATTGATCACATCATAGCGCAGAAGCACGGCGGCGTGACTGTTCCGGAGAACCTCGGGTTTGCGTGCTTGCCGGGCGACGCCGCCCTGGCTGCCGAGGCGGGAGAAGGTGATCGCCTGCCTGGCCACCGCCGTCGCGCCGTGGATCTCGCCGGCGCCGAGCGCGGGCGCGGCGCCGTCGCGCCGGAGATCACCTGTCCTCCCTGATGCTGCCCAGGCTCCGTGTCGTCCGTTTCCGGCGCGCGTACGGAGCCCGGCGCGCGCACGGAGATCGCGAAATGGACAGGAATCTTCGCGCGGTGACGCAGACTCGGACGCGCGAGCCCCGCGTCGCTGACATGAGGGTTGCTCGAGCCGGCGAGCGGCCTTAGACGCCGATCAGGATCGCGGCGCCGAGGCGCACCCCACCATCTACCGATGTCGGGGTGGAAGGACGGCTCCACGCCGGAGATGGCCGCGACCGAGGAGCAGCGGGAAATGATGCGCATGGTTCCGGTGTTCGCCATCGCCTTGCCCTGCGGCGCGCTCGCGGTCACGGCGGGCTGCTCCGATCCCGCTCCTCCCGTATCGCCCGCGACGCCGCGGCCCGATCCTCCGCCAGCGCCGACGCCAGACGATGCGGCGCGGTTCATCGACGCAGCGGAGTCGGAGCTCCACGAGCTCAGCACCTACAACAACCGCGCCGCGTGGGTCGCGTCCACGTACATCACGGAAGACACCCAGATCCTCTCGGCCGCGGCGAGCGCGAAGCTGCTCGGGGCCCAGGCCGACCTCGCCAAGCGGGCGGACAGGTACCGCGGCCTCGACCTGCCCCGTGACGTCCGCCGGCGGCTCGATCTCCTGCGCACGTCCCTCACGCTCTATGCCCCCGCCGACCCGGCGAGGACCCAGGAGCTCGCGACCATCGCGTCGAGGCTCGAGGCGATGTACGGGGCGGGCAAGTACTGCCCCGCGGGCGGCCAGTGCCTCGATCTCGAGGAGCTCGGCAGGATCATGGCCACGAGCCGCGATCCCGAGGAGCTGAAGCGGGCGTGGGTCGGCTGGCGGACGGTGTCCGCGCCCATGCGCGGCGACTTCGCGCGGCTCGTGCAGCTGGCGAACGAGGGCGCCCGCGAGCTCGGGTTCAAGGACACCGGCGACGCCTGGCGCTCCAAGTACGAGATGCCGCCGGGCGCGTTGCCGCGGGAGGTCGACCGCCTCTGGGAGCAGGCCAGGCCGCTCTACGACGCGCTCCATTGCTACGTGCGCGGCCGGCTCGCCGCGACCTACGGCGAGGAGGTAGTGCCCGGCGCGCGTCCGATCCGGGCCGATCTGCTCGGCGACATGTGGGCGCAGGACTGGAGCAACATCCACGATCTGGTGGCGCCCCAGGGGGCGGCGCCGATCTACGATCTCGACGCGGCGCTCCGCGCAAAGGGGTTCACGCCGATCGAGATGGTGAGGACGGGCGAGCGCTTCTTCGTCGCGCTCGGGTTCGATCCGCTCCCGGCCACCTTCTGGGAGCGGTCGCTCTTCGTCAAGCCGGCGGATCGCGACGTCGTGTGTCACGCGAGCGCGTGGAACATCGATGACGAGGACGATCTGCGCATCAAGATGTGCATCGACATCACGGCCGACGATTTCCAGACGATCCACCACGAGCTCGGACACAGCTTCTACCAGCGGGAGTACAACGACCTGCCGTGGCTGTACCGCGACAGCCCCAATCCCGCCTTTCACGAGGCCCTCGGCGACACGATCGGGCTGTCGGTCACGCCGGAGTATCTCCAGCGGATCGGGCTCGTGGCCGAGCCGCCCCCTGCGTCGAGCGACATCTCGCTCCTCCTCCGCGAAGCCCTTGGCAAGGTGGCCTTCCTGCCGTTCGCGGTCCTCGTCGACAGGTGGCGCTGGGCGGTCTTCTCGGGGGAGATCTCGCCGCCGGACTACAACCGGGCGTGGTGGGAGCTCCGGACGAGGTACCAGGGCGTCACGCCGCCGGTGGCCCGCTCCGAGGCCGACTTCGACCCGGGCGCGAAGTACCATGTCGCGGCGAGCGTGCCGTATATCCGGTACTTCTTCGCTCACATCCTCCAGTTCCAGCTCCACCGCGCGCTCTGCGATGCGGCGGGGTACAAGGGGCCGCTCCACCGCTGCACGATCTACGGCAGTGACGCGGCCGGCGAGAGGCTCCGGCGGATGATGGCGATGGGGCGGAGCCGCCCGTGGCCGGATGCGCTCGAGGCGGTGACCGGATCGCGGCAGATGGACGCGGCCGCGATGCTCGACTACTTCGCGCCGCTCAAGGACTGGCTCGACCAGCAGAACCGCGGCAGGACGTGCGGTTGGTAGAGAGAACGGGCGCTGACGCCCGCGCAGCAAGCCGACCCAGGGGCCGGGACGTCGAGCGAAGTGAATTTCCACCAGTTGAAATTGAACAGGGGACCGCCTCCTCCGGTGAACTTCAGGTACAGATCGTGTATCCCTGTCGCGCCGTCCACCGCACAGGACGTGGTAGCCCAGGTCTGGGCGCCGCCGGTACCCTGAACCATACAGGTTCCCACCAGCGTGCCGGTCGTGCTGTCAAGGCGCAGCTCGATGCTACCGCCGCTGGTTGCCGGCTACTGAGTCGCGCCGATCTCGTCGAGGAAAGCGATGTAGGCGTCGGCCTTGTCCCCCGGGACCACGTCGATGCCCAGGTTGACCCGGTCGCTGCCGACCATCTGCGGAGCGAGGATCTCCTTGGTCGCCTCGAGCCCGATGTTCTTGATGCCGTAGAGGATGTAGGGCACGAGGTACCCCTCGTAGTATTGCCGCTGGACGTGCGTGGCCTTGATGCGACCCTGGCGCATGTACTCGACGGTCTTCGGATTGAAGTCGAAGGCGACGACGGGGAGCTCCGGCTTGCCCGCGGCCTCGGCGGCCAGGGCGCACGCGTACGAGACATCGTGCAGGCCGAGCAAACCCACGACGGGCGGGTCCGCGGTCTCGACCTCGTTCTTCATCCATGCGACGTCGGCGTCCATGCCGCTCGGGGCCCAGGTGACCGAGCGCACCGCGACGTTGTAACCGGCTCCCTCGAGCACGTCCTTGGCCCCCCGCGTTCGCTCCAGGCCGTCGGTCCAGGTCGGGTCGGTGGTGCCGTGGATGACCACCGTACCCGGCGCCTTGGGCAGCATCGCGAGCAGCGTCCCCGCTGCCGTGGCTCCGGCAGGCTCGTTGATGGTCCCGACGTAGAGCGAGCGCTTCGAGTTCGCCAGGTCGCCGTCGAGCGCCACCACGTGGACTCCCTTCGCGACGGCCTCATCGACGCCGGATGCGACGCCGTCGCCGAACGGCGTGAGGCCGATCCCTTCGGCGCCATCCAGCACCGTCTGCTGGATCAGTCCGTTCTGGTACTCAAATCTCGCCTCCTGATCGCTCGTCGAGATGCTGGACCCGACCACGTTCCCCGTGACGCCGAGCTCGCCCATGGCTCGGCTCGCGCCCGTGCCGACCGGCGCAAAGAAGCCGTCGATGTGCTTCAGGATGATAGTCATCTGCATCGGCTCGATCGAGCCCTTGTTGATCTCTGCGACGAGATCGTCGATCATCACCTCGAGCTCTGACGGGGTGAATTCGCTCTGGATGGCCTGCGGTCGCTTGATGGGTACGGCGTGCTGGTCCCCGGATGAATCGTCCGAGCCGCACGCCGCCGTGGCCAGCGTGAGCCCGAGCACCGCCATCCAGTGTCGTTCAATCCTCGTCATCAGACCCCTCCTTGTCATCGATAGGTTCGAGCGCGCGCGGATTCCCTGCGTGAGAGTCGATTGTGCGTGAGTGTCGAGCCTGCCGAGATCATCCCCGGGTGCGGCACGCCGCAGAGGCGGGGTGAGATCGACGAAGTCGTCACCGTCGATGGTCCAGCTCTGCATGTGCTCGAGGTTGCGGCCGACGGCCGACTCTACCGGAGAAGGGCAGGAGTGCCCCGATGACGACCACGTTCTCGGGACGAACGTGCGCTGTCAGAGCGCACGATGCCGGGCTCAGGGACGCACGGCCGGCGAGCAGCCCGCCCGCGAACACCTGAAACCAAGGACGCCCTGGTTCGACCGAAGTGATTCACGCGGCAGGCCCCCCCTTCCACGGTCCATGCTTGATCTCGGCGATGATGACATCGCATCGAGGACTGATCTGTCAAGCAGATTGAAAAAGAGATCACGAGGACGTGAACAGGTACCCACGCCGCCACGCAAGGCAGAACACAATGTTTGGCGCCCGTCCTTGCATGCCGTGATCGTTGTCCGTGGATCGCGGTCGCCAGGATGTAAGGTGGGTATAGCGGCGACGACAGGGGTACGCTTGAGCACGGGGACGGGGCGCCGCGCAGCGTCGAGCGAGCGGCATGAGCCTCGGAGGGATCGTCGTTCAAGACGCGTCAGCTTCGCCAGCGGCTGAAGCAGCGAGCGACGCTCGCGCCCATGCGTCGGGCAGCAGCTCGTCCAGCCGTTCGCGCGGCCCGCCTGCCCGCAGCTTGCCGATCACGTCCGTCGCCCAGGCGAGCGGATCGACGCCGTGCAGCCGGCACGAGCCAGGTATCGTGGAACCGACGGCGAGGCGTTCAGCTCCCCTGTTCGAGACCGCGAACAGGTAGACATTCCTTCCAGGCGCTTCGCATCTTATCCGCCGTTCGACTTCGCCGTTGCCGAACTCGAGTCGCCCATCCGGGAAGCCGCGCCACCACGCTGCCTCCTGGTCGATGGCAGACTGAGTTGCGACGTGAAGCGGCGTACGTGGCACCAACCACAGGTGCGGCTCGTGGATCCACTCACTCCTCTTCGGCCCCCTCCATCGTGTGGCAGTAATGGCACGAGAACTCGCCGGTTCCCGCGATCGGGTCGTATCTCGGGAGCTCGAGCAGCGCGGCCATCTCGGGCACGACCTTGTCGTGACGACGATCGGGCGACCGCGAGATCGACACGCGAGCGATTTTTTTTGCGTTGTTCGATAAGTACTTGAAAAAGCAGGGTTTGTGGCCGTGTGGACGGGGCGCGGCGCCGGCGCGCGGGCGCCCGGGGGGGCGGCTTCCGCAGGGCGGGCCGGGCGTTCCGCCACCGCGCACCGCGCCGCCGGTCTGTGCCCCTACGTCGGCGGGGCCGCCGCGATCTCGCGCTGCAGCGAGCGGTCGAAGACGAAGGTCCCGAAGGGAACGACCGACGACACGAAGGCGAGCGACGATCGGCCGAGCGACCAGCGGCGCTCGACCGCGGCGCGGAGGAGCGCGGCGAGGAACAGCACGAAGAGGAGGCCGTGGGCGCTGCCGACGACGCGAACGGCGAGCGGCAGGCCGGCGAGGTACTTGAGCGGCATCGCGATGAAGAGGAGGAGAAGGTACGACACGCCTTCGAGGATCGCGACGAGGCGGAGCTGGCGGAGCGCGGTCATGACGAGAAGGTAGGGGAGGCGGCAGGGAAACTCATCGGGGTTGCCTCGTTCCTCTCAGGAAGCCTGCGCGAGGGCCTCACCAAGGCGACGACGCCGGGGCGCCGAGGCCGGCGCCGGCCGCAGGGGCGGGGAGCGGCGCGGACAGGAGCGCCTGCGCGCACGGCGCGATCACCTCGCGCACCGCCTCCAGGTGGCAGCGCGCCCGCTCCGCCTCGGTGAGCCGGCCGTGGTCGCGCCAGGCGTCGGCGTCGACCCCGGCGCGCTCGGGGCCGCGCGCGGCGAGCACGCCGGCGAGCGCCTCGTCGAAGGCGCGCGCCACGGCCGCGCGCACCGGCTCGCCGCCGCGCGCGACGGCCCACCGCACGAAGGCCCACGCGAGCTCGGCGTGGGCGGCCTCGTCGGCGGCGATCCTGTCGAGGGCGCGGCGCGCCTCGGGGTCGCGCGCGCGGTCCCGCTGCGCGCCGGCCTGCAGCGCGGCGAGCGTCTCGCCCACGCAGCCCTCGCGCGCCGCGCTGGCCGCGGCGCCGGCGAGCGTCGGCGCCTCGAGCGCGCCGTCCATGGCGAGCGCCCCCGGGCCGAGCGACCGGCCGGCGTGGCGGCTCGCGAGCGTGAAGCAGGCCCTGGCGTGCTGCAGCTCGTCCGAGAGGGCGCGGTGCGCGGCGTCGATCAGGGCCGGCGGCGCGCCGAGGGCGAGCAGGTCGAGGGCGAAGCGCGCGAAGGAAGCGATCGACGCGTGCTCGAGGCGCGCGTCCGCGAGCCACGCCTCCGCGAGGGCAGCGCGCGTCACCGGATCGAGCGAGAGCGCCTCGTCCGCCGCGGCGTCGAGCACCCAGTCGGCCCGCGCCTCGACGCCGGCGAGGCGCGGCTCGCCGCCCACGAGGAAGGGGCGACCGCAGGCGCCGACGCCCGGGTCGTTGGTGTCGTAGCAGCACTGGCCGTCCTCCAGCCTGCCGTTCTCGTAAACCACGCAGGACACGGGGTTCGGGTGGTACTGGCTCGGGCAGGTCTCGGCGCTTCCCCCCGCGCCGCCGGCCCCGACTGCGCCGCCGCCGCCGGCGCTGCTGGCGCTTGCCCGGACCTCTTCCGGCGAGAAGCACCTCGTCTCCGAGGAGGTGCCCTGACCGCCGGCGCCGCCCTGACCGCCAGCGCCGCCTTGACCGGCGGAGCCGCCCTCTCCGCCAGCGCCGCCGGTCCCTCCAGCGCCGCCGGCCCCGCCTGGGCCTGCGTCCAGGTCGATGATGACGTCCTGGCAGCCGAGCGCCAGCGACAGGCCCGTGAACATGCCGGTCCCGACGATCTGCATGATGCGCGCGCGCAGCTCTCTGCTCATGTGATCTGCCTCCCTGCGATGTGCCGCCCCTCGGCATCGAATGACCGGGTTGCGCCATCCTGTCCAGTTTTCATCGCGGGAGGAGCCGCCGGCGCGGCGAGCGCAGGATCAGGCCCGGGTGTCCTGCGGGGCGACCCCTGAGGAATCCCCTCATTTTGTAGCCCTTTTCAGCGGAGAAATTGAACAGGGAGGCGGGGAGGCAGGGAGTATTTTGAAGATTTCCCTCCCCGTCTCCCCGCCTCCCTGTGAATTTTCCGAAGAATTTGAGGGGATGCCTCAGGACGACCCGGGCACGCCCGCGGATCACGCCGCGAGACGCAGCATGGCCAGAGCCGCCGGCGCCGCGCTGGTCAGGCGGATGCCCACCGCCTCGAAAGCCCTCCGTACGGCCGCGATCTTGACGTCCCTCGCCGGATCGTTCCGGAAGTAGGTCTGCGCCGAGAGCAGCACGCCACGGTAGCTGTCGCTGAACCTCGAGGTGCTCGCGAGGCGCTGTGTCATCGTGAGGTAGAAAAGCACCGCGACCGCCTCCGCGCTGAACAGGTAGCGTCCCTGGACGTCCCTGGACGTGATGAGGTTGTAGAACGCCTTGTTGTGGATCCCGCTGTTGATGTGCACGCCGCCCTCGTCGATGTCCATGGGGAGGCGCTGGTAGGCGTTCATGTGATCGGGCTGGCGGTACCGCGTCGGCTCGCTCACGTCGCGGATCGGCATCCCGCTCGGGTCGAGCTCCTCTCCCAGCTGCCAGTTCCACCTCCCGATGTCGGGCTCGTTGTAGTTCGAGATGATGATCCCGAAGATGTCCGAGTAGGACTCGTTCATCGCGCCCGACTCGAAGCGGTACTCGAGCCTGGAGGTGTACTGGGTGACGCCGTGGGTGATCTCGTGCGCGACGACGTCGAGCGAGGCCGCGTACCCGCGCAGCGCGCCGGCCACGAGGCGCTGGCCGTAGATCATCTGCTCGCCGTTCCAGACAGCATTCCTCCATTCACGGGTCTGCCTTCCTCCCGACCCGTACAGGCACTGGACTGTCGAGATGAACTTGTGGCCGCGGTTGTCGACCCCGCTCCGCCTGAGCACGTCCCGGTAGAAGGCGGCGACGATGCGGGCGTTCGCGTGCGCGCTGATGGCGCTCTTCAGCCACGGCGTCGGAGGGGTCGTGACATACGCGCCCGGCAGGCGCCCGCTCTCGATATACGCGTCATGGAACGAGAAGTCGTACGTGTGGACGTTGAGCTCCGGGTCGATGAGGATCCTCCGCCCGTCCTGCTGGAAGCAAACGAACTCCCGCTCCTGGTCGAGATCGTCGGGCGCGGTCTCCAGCACCGGCCCCTCCGCCTGCGCCCGGCGCTCATCGATGTTCGTCACCGTCGCCGCGGCGTTCTGCACGCGCGGCATCTTCGCGATGATCTTCCCGTCGTGCGCGTCGACCACATAGTCGAAGATCTCGGGCACGCCGCGCAGCTCGGTCTCGGGCGCCTCCCTGCGGCTCGGCACGTCCTCGAAGATATAGGCGAGCCGCCACCGGTCCACGCCGTTGTCGTAGAAGTACTGGATGCTGGGCGCGGCAGACGTCCGGCAGGCGCCGCTGCCCGCGTCCTGTTCCACCGCCTCGACCGCCTGCGCGGGAGAGATCCGGGCGATGGGGTCGACGTTGAGCGGGCTGCCGAGCGCCGAGTTCATCGCCATCAGCCTGTTCTGCGACCCGAGCTCCACGGTGACGAGCGAGCCGTAGACCGGGATATTTTGATGGTACTGTCGGAACTTGACGAACTGCGTGTCGGTGAGCGGGCTCTTCTCCACGCCGACCGCCTTGAAATCGGGCTTCGCGGCGGTCTCCGGCTCGGGCGTCATGGTGGCCTCCGGGCTCGCCGGCGAGAGCACGGCCCAGAGGTACCGGCGAGCCGCTTCCTCCGCGCTCGCCGCGGCCACGTCCGGCCACTTCTGCTCTTCCGCCTGGAGATAGCTCATGAGATCGGTCGACTCGTCGCTGTGGAAGCTCTGACTGTATAGACCGTTGGACAGCATGGGACCTCCTCTGGCCAGTCGCTGCCATCCTCAGCGTTCCTGGTCGGGTCGTCTGGCATCAGCAGGCGCGTCGAGGCCGGTTCCCGCCGGCCGCTGGCCGCTCGCGCGCGGACCGCTGCCTTCCTGCCGGACCGACTCGTGGATCGCAGCCCGACGCCTGCCGTGAGATGGCGTCCAACGCTTGTGCAGCGGCCATGCCAAAGAGGACGCCGTCGCGCGAGCGAGGGAGGTCTCGCGACGAATCGTGACGTCGCGCAGCGAACGACATCCGCCCGACTGTCCGGCCGCTTCGGGCCGCTGAGCAAAGTTCGCATGGCCCCATCGACGCACGCGAATGCCACCTTGAAATGTCCTGGCTCTTGGTCCTCGGGTCCTGGCGCAGCCGGACAGGCCGCTCACGCGGGAGCCGGACGATGTCGGCCGAGAAACCCTCGAGCAGGCCGGGCTGCGGCGCGCTGTGTGCCTACGAGTTCTTTCGGGCGAGAGCCAGCGCGGCCACGCCGTCGAGGAACTCCCACAGCGCGTCCCACTGCGCGATCGCTCCGCGCCATGTGGCTTCGAGTGAAGAGCCTTGGTCCGCGACCAGTGCCGCGAGCGCGCCGGAGTCCTCGGCATGATCGACCTCGAGGACCTCGTGAATGGTCAACCACGTGAGCGCGTCCTCCGAGATCGCGCTCTGACGACGGATCTCGTCGCCGAGGCAGCGATCCATCTGCTTCGCGAAGATCTCGGCCACGATGAGCGCTCCCACTGCCTCGTAGGGATCGGCCGCCTCGAAGAGGGCCGTGGATCGCTCGCCCAGGCGCGTTCCCGGCCTGAGCAGGTCGCCTCGGGCATCTCGGGGCCGCCACGCGTCGAGGCCATTCACGAATCGATCCAGAAGGACGCTGTGAATCCTCTGGCTGTCGCCGTTGCCCAGCTCGTCGTTCAACTGCTTCGCCATGAGCGAGGCGATGCGGCGATCGTCGATGCGGGCGATGGTGTGCGCGAGCCAGCGGACGAAGTGAGGGGATATGCCCGCATGGGTGTTCGCGACCAGAAACCAGATAGCCCGCAGATCGACGGGGTTTTTCCGGAGCGTCACGAAGAGCGGGTGCGCCGACACGTCCCTCGCTTCGTACTCATCGACGATGCGTGTCGCCGGCAAAAGAGCTCTGTCCTCGGTGTGCGAATGAATAAGACTGGTCACGTTGCTGCTCTCCTTGTCGCTTCAGGGCGTTGTTCAGACGAGGGTGAATACGAGCCGAAAGGGCGCCGAGGACGCCAGGAAGACCCTCTATTCTCCTGATGTCCCTGGCACCTTGGCGGTCTTCTTTGACCCGGGTCGCTGTACCAGGCGCGGCTGACCACCGCGCTAGACCTGCCCGGGGCGGGACGCCCGCTCGACCACCCAGTGGCGATCGGACACCTGGGCGATGTCAACCCCGGCGAGCCCAGCGCTCCGGCAAGAGGCGCGGACCTCGTCCAGCGTCAGCGCCGCGTGCAGCGAGTTCTGGAACAGCGCTCGCTGATACGGCGTGTCGTCGCCGGCGTAGCGCCGGACGAGGTCCTCGAGCTCGCGGAGGGTGGGCGGTCGCAGCAGGTCCTTGATCAGGATGGCGGCGCCTTTCCTGCCCACGCGCCTCGCCTCCGCGAACAGGGTGGTCGGGTCGGCCAGGTGATGAGCGAGGCTGTTCGACACCACAGCGTCGAAGGCGTGCTCGGGAAACCCCGTGGCCTTGGCGTCGCCGCGCGCGACGTGGATGCGGCGGCGCGCCGGCGACGCACCAGCGCGCCGCCGCGCGACGGCGAGCATCGTCTCGGCCAGGTCGATCGCGGTGACCTCGAGGTCGGACAGCTCGGCGATGCGGACCGCTATGTCGCCGGGCCCGGTGCCGAGATCGATCAGTCGACCCCGGGGGGGCGCGAGCTCGACGGCGCGCCGAGCGAACACCTCGTTGACGGCATCGTTGGGGATCGCCGCGTACTGGGCAGCGTCCTCCTCGGTGTCCATCACCTCGGGCTCAAGGGTTCGAGGCAACATCACAGGTGCTCCACTCCTCTCCGGGATGCCATGCGGGACTCGTAGCCGGTGAGGACATCGTGGAAGACGTCGTAGTCCCTGGCCACGTAATACCTCGATTGCAGGCTGGAGAACTCGATCTCGTCCCGGATGACATCGATCGAATATGGGCGGATCTGTGCGTCGCCGCTGGACGCGAGGCGAGCCTCTCGATGCGACGATAGCAATGCTGCCCCGAACAGCCGGAGCTCGTCCGCTGCGCCGATGAGGCCGAACTCGATGCTCCACAGGAAGATGCGATTGAGCTCGGTCTGCTCCGACGGATTCGCGCTCGCGGCCAGCCCGGCGTGGCGGGCCGACGCTTCTGCGAGGGCGATCTCCTCAGGTGCCGCTGGCTGACTCATCAGGGTGGACATGCGCCGGTTCGCCTCATAGAGACGCCTGTCGTCTTCATTTTCTTCGGCCGCGTTCATCGTGTGCGCGAGGCGTTGCAGGTAAGTGCGATACTCCGCGTAGAACAGCATCGGCAGGTGGCCCAGCACGTCGTGCACGAAATCGGGCGCCTGCGCGTGATCGATGTGGTGCTCGCTGCGCATGAAGGTGGCTATTGGAAACACTCTCCTCGCGAGGAGGGCGGCGTACACGCGCGACGGCACATAGCCGTCCACGCAGGTCGCCATCCACCCGATCTCCTCGATCCGACGGTTGATCTCCTGGATCGAGGGGACCCGGAGCGGATCCAGCTCGAGGCGAGAGAACCCGCTCAGGTACGCCGGATCTATGTGATCTCGCAGCTCGTCGAGCACCGCCACATGGGCTCCCATGACTCGCCGCCACACACGCGCGGCTCCGCGGTCCTCGGCGAGCGTATGGTGCGGAGCGATGTGCCTCGTCACGCCCGGGGGCACTCGGTCCGAGATGCTCCTCTGAAACTGAATGGACATGATGCTCCTTGAAGCGCCTCACGGGCCCCCCAGCCGCCGTCTCTCCGGCTTTGCCTGGCCCTCTGAACCGAAGCTAATGGCCATCCGTCCTCGGTTGATCTTAGAGTTCCTTAGTTCGTCTCAGGCTTTGCCCCGGGTGGAGGCTCACCGCGACCGAGGGCTCCAGTGCGTACCCTCTCTCGGCGGTGTGCAGCATCTCCCCGAGGCCCAGGCTGCGCAGCACAGCAATGGTGTTGTAGAGGCGGTTCATGGCCGCGGCGGGGAGGATCCGCTCGTTCAGCCAGCCGGCCTCGATCAGGGCCGACATCGGGATGGCCTGCCCCGGTGTCGCCTCGTGCCGCTCCACCAGGCAAAGGAGGAGCCGCCGCATGGCGTGGCGCCGCCGCATGCTCACCCTCTCCCCGCCGCGCGCGCGGAACCACATGCCGTCGGGACCCAGCTCGAGATCCGCGGCCGGCTCCCGGGCCGGCGTCGCCGTCGCGCCCCCGCTGGCGCAAGGAGCCGCGCCTGTTTCCTCGGCGCCCTCGGCGGCGTTTCCGGCGCGGCGGGCGCTCGGAGGGCGTTTGCGCGCGCGCAGGTGCGAGAGGCCAGCGAAGCGTCGGTGAGCTTCCCGATGGTGCGCCCGCGCGGCGGCGTCCTGCCCGGCGGCCCATGCCTTGCGGGCGCAGGTGAGCTCGAGCATGCCGTCGAGCAGCGCGACGAGGACGCCGCTGCTCGCGAGATCGACCCGCTCCTTGGCCAGCCGCCGCGCGTGCGAGAGGTGCGGCTCGGCGAGGGCGAAGCGGTCGTCGGCCAGCTCGATGACCCCGCGGGCGGTCACGCCAAGGATCTCCATGAACCCTCGGCACGACTCCGAGAGGATGGAGGTCCCCTCGCAGAGGAGCTCCGCGGACCCTGGCGGGTCGGTCGCTCGCATGCGCTCGCGATCGCAGCGCGCGGCCTCGATCGGCACGAAGGCGGAGAGGTCCGCGAGCTGAAGCGCTATATCGCAGCATTGCAGGGCGACGCCGAGCGCTCGCGAGAGAGTCTCGTCTACACCTCGTGCCCTGTGGGGGTCTCGAATCGCTCGGCCCGTGGGGGAATCGGTCTTCTGCTGGTTCCGACGGCTTCGCTTCGGCATGCAAGTCTCCTGGGAGCGAGGCGGCGCAGGGATGCGCGCCCGCGACGTCAAAGGTCCGGTGCTCGATCAGTGCGATCGCCTCGTCCAGGCTCGCGGCCGTCGTCCTGGCGCCCTGGTCACGGAGCAAGATCGCCGTCGCGGCGCGCGACACAGGTTCTTTGGCGAAGAAGAGACTCGAAGGCGCGGCCATGGGGTCGAGCGCCTCGAAGCGGCGCGCCGGCAGAGGCGCACGGCAGCGCGAACGCGACGTTCGCGAGCGAGGTCGAGCCGCGGCCGGCGCTGTGACCGGCCCTGACGTCTGCGCGCGGTCGGGTCAGGCGGCCGGACGGCGCCAGGGCGCGGCGGCGATCACGCCGCGCCGGGCGTCACCGGCGCGCGAGCCGGGGGCCAGCCGCGTTGCGGGGGCACCGGCTCATCGTGGCGAGCACGTCCAGCCCGTTGCGTCAGGTGGCTGTCCTGGTCAGCTTGCGGACCGCGGCGGCCAGCGACTGGAAGATCGATATCCCGCGCAGCTCGATCCCGAGCTCGACCATGCTTTGCGCCATCCTGGGTCCCACGCCGACGAGGCTCACGCGCGCCCCGAGCAGCCGCGTCGCCTGCGCCGTCTGCACCAGCGCCGCCGCGGTCTCCGCGTCGACGAGCGGCACGCCGGTCACGTCGAGCAGCACCCACCGGGCGCCCTCCCGCGCGACCCCCGAGAGCACGGCCTCCAGGATCTGCTGCGCCCGCGCGGCGTCGATCGCCCCGATGAGCGAGATGAGCAGCACGCGGGGCAACAGCGGGATGACCGGACACCCGAGCTCCCGCACCGTGCTCGACAGCGCGCGCTCGCGCTCGTAGGCGGCGGCCAGCATGTCGCGCTCCGCGTGCAGCGCGGCCTCGAGCTCGTAGCGCTCGAACGCCGCCGCGAGCAGCGCCGTCCACATGCTCAGCGGCTGGAGGTTGTCCGCGAAGCTCTCGGTGTGCAGCCCGCCTACCGCCAGCGTCCCCCAGTCGCGCCGCGCGTTCACGATCGGCAGCAGCAGGAGGTAGCCGCTCGGCTCGTCCGGCGCGGCGGCCTCGATCAGCTCGGGCGGCGGGAAGACGTCGGCCGGGGCCCGCTGCCGCACGAGCGCCTCCAGTCCCGGCTCGCGGGCGCGCAGGCTGTCGATGATCAGCTCGGGCCCGCCCGGGCCCGGATCGTCCGCCCAGAGCGCCACGCACGCCACGCGCATGGTCGTATGGCGCAGCCACCCCAGGCGATCGTCGCGCCACGTCTGCTTCGACGCGAGCAGCATGCTCGTCTCCATGCTCGTGCGGACCAGCCGCTCGAGGCTCTCCACGCTGCGGCGCTCCCACGCCGCGAGCGCCCGCTGCTGCGCGAGGTGCATCCGGTCGAGGAAGCTCTCCACCCGGCGCGCGGCGTCCGCCTCCTTCGCGCCGGCGAGCTGCCGCGCGGCGGTCCGCTCGACCTGCTTCACCACCGCGCGGAGGACCTCGATCCGATCGTTGTACGCGACCGCGGCGCCGAAGGCGCGCTCGAGCGCCTGCGCGTCCGGCAGCGCCGCCCCGGTCAGCGCCGCGTCGAGGCCCCGCACGACCACCTCGACCTCGGGCCAGACCCGGGGCGCCTCGTCGAGGGGCGACGGCGCTCCCCCCGCGAGCAGGACGTTCAGCTGCCGGGACAGGTCTCCGTGCCAGTCGCCCGCCGGAAAGGCCGACCCCGGCGCGTGCAGCGCGGCCTCCCGCGCAGCGCCGACGCCGCACGAGCGCCGCAGCACCAGCTCCGCAGGGACGCGGGTCACGAGCTGCTCCGGGGCGCGGCCCTCGATCACCTCGACGAGCCGCTGCACGGCCGTGCTCCCGAGGAGCTCGGGGTTCTGCCGCATCGTGGTCAGCGGCGGGTCGAAGTGCTGGGCCGCGGTGATGTCGTCGAACCCCACGACGGCGATGTCCTCGGGCACGCGGTAGCCGCGCGCCCGGATCGCGTTGATGGCGCCGAACGCCATCTCGTCGTTGCCCGCCACGATCGCGTCGCAGAACCTGCCGTCGCGATCGAGGATCGCCCCGAACCGCTGCTCGGTGTACGAGATCGAGCACGCGGCGAAGCTCGAGAGCAGGTTGAGATCGGTCGCGAGCCCGTGCGCGCTCAGCGCCTCCTCGAACGACCTGGCCCGCTCGATGAAGTCATCCGAGCTCGACAGGCCGATATAGGCGAGCCGACGGCGGCCGAGGCGGACGAGGTGCTCGACGAGCCGGTGAATCGACTCGCGGTTCTCGGCCCGGACGACCGGATAGCGCGCGCCGAGCGGAGGCGCGCAGAAGAGCACGGCGGGCGTCGCCTCGGACAGGAGCTCCTCCAGACCGTCGCACGTGTACATCGCGACCCACCCGGCCACACGTCGGATCCCCAGCCCGCGTCGCGCGATGCTCCGGGGCGACCCCTGGAGGATGATGATCCGGTAACCGCGCTCCCGCGCCGCGCGGTGCATGCCGGCGAGCGCCGCGGAGTTGAAGGAGTTGTCGATGTAGACCGCGGCGACCCCGATGACATCCGATGTGATATGCATTACGTTCGTGGCCCTCGCGCCGGCCGTGTCGCTGAATCTAGCGACATCGCCCGGGATAGCGGCAAGCAGAACGTGCTCGGGCTGGCTCAGTTGATGGGCAGCAGCGTCAGATCGAGCGCCAGAAAGCCACCGAAGCGCAGGACCGGAGCGTTGAAGGACGTCGTGGCGCCCGCGCTGTCTGTGAGCTCTACCTGGCGCAGGTTGGGGACGAAGGAGATGCCCCCGCCGAGCGTGAACGGCGTCCTGAAGTCCTTGCTCCCGAGGCCGACCGTCAGGAAGAGGCCGGGCGAAAAGAGCTGCTCGAAGCCCACCGTGGCGGACCGCGACGCCTCGCCAGACTCGCCCTGTTCGTCCCCCTTGACCTCCTGTTCGAACCGCTGCGTCGTGAGCGCGCCGAGGTCGATGACCGACACCATGATCCCGAGAGGGAGGGCGCCGCTGGCACAGAACGGCTTCGAGAAATGCACCCCGACCGGCGCGAACCCTCCGAACGTGCTGCTCGTGCCGGACACCCTGTCTGCCAGGATCGACTCGCTCCCGGCCGACAGCCCGAAGAAGGCGTTGAGCGCCATCGTGGATCGCTCAAACTTCACCTTGTAGCTACCGACCGGAGCGGCGGCGGCCTCGAACGCGGCGGCGACGTCCTTGCTGTCCTTCGCCGAGGCGATCTCCACGATGAACGGCGTGTACCTGGAGATGGTCGAGAACATCGCCGCCAGCTCGGCGTTCTGGCGGTGGACCTGCCGCAGCTCGGCCAGGAGGCGGCTGAGCTCCAGGACCAGCGTGCCGTAATCCTCGTCGAGCCCAGCTCGGCCGACCAGCGCCACCTTCTTCAGCAAGTTCAGCACCTGCCCGACCTCATCGTCCTGCACGTCGAGCAGATCCCGCAGCGCCTCGGCCATGGAGATCATCGCCACTGACGCCTCGAGCGTCGCCTGCGCCAGGCGCAGGCGACGCTCCGCCGGCGTCTCCTTGTCATCACCCGCCGAGTTCTTCAGGGCACCGATGGTCCTGGCGATGGACAGCGTGGTCCTCACCCCGAGGCGGAACGCGCTCATCGCCTTCCCGAGCCTTGTCGCGTCCAGGGGTTTGCCGCTCAAGGCCTCAAGATCGAGCCCGATCGCGACGAGCCGCGGCCCGGCTTCCCCGTCCTCCTCGCCGAGGATCTTCTCTACCTCCTTCTGCTGCCGGACCGCGCGCAGGAACATGGATCCCCCGCGCAGCAAACGGAACGTCTTCTCGCATCGCTGGCCCGCGTCGGTCGCTCCAGGGTGGATCTCACACCTGCGCTTCGCCACTTCATGGACCGACGCGAGGACGTCGAGCGGATCGTGGCGACCCTCCTCGATCTTGCGCGCGACCGCGTACACGAGCCGGCCGGGCTCGTAGATGTAGTGGTGCTCCGGATCCACCGCGGTCGCATGCTGCAGCACCGAGTCCGGCAGGAGCACGAGATCCATCCGCGCTGCGCTGTTCATGTACGTCCCCATCGCGTTCAGCGAGATCGTCCCGTCGAGCTCGGAGAGCGCGCGGCACGTGTTGCTCAGCAGGATCGGGCCCAGGTGGTTCTGGCCCGGCTCGTCCTTGCAGAGCTCATCGCGCATGTGCTCCTGCAGGAACAGGACGGCCTCCTGCTTCGACCGTGTCACGAGGAAATCGGCGAGTCCCTCGAAGAGCTTGGCGCCGAGGCCGCTCACGATGTCCGCGCCGGCAATGTCGGCTGAGAGCTTGCCGCGCTCCGTTGCCTTCAGGGCTCTCGCCAGCATGGCCTCGATCTCATTCCACCCTGCACCCGATGCGAGCGTCTCGTCTGAAAGCCGGCTGGCGAGCGCGCCGAAGGTGGTGGAGCCGCGGAGATCGCGCAGGATCTCGAGGTCCTTCACGTCGAGCTCGACCCACCCTGCCGAGGTCGCGAGGCGGGCGCAAGTGGTCTCGAGCTCGAAGAGGTAACGAGCGATCATCGCCGAGCTCGTCTGCGCTTTGCTCTTCACTTCCAGCGCAGTGCCCGGCTTCTCTGCTTCAGCAATAGCGGTCCTGGCGGTCTCGACGAGCGTATCGAGCTGGCCTCTGGCTCCAGACGGCCAGGTGGACGGCTCCGTGGTGGGAAGTCTTGCAACGACCTTGCACGTCGACACAAGGTACGTCCCGAAGTTGTTCTGCTGGACGGGAACGAGGGGCAGGGCGAACGACGATATGTCAGCGGGAGCGCTCGCGGTCGCGGCGGCTTTCCCACGCGCGGCTCCGGTGCTTACCCCGGCAGGCGGCTTTGCTACAGGCGGACCGTCCGGGCCGCCAGGCGCCGGCGTGGCGTGGGCGACCAAGGGCAACGAGAGGCACGCCGTCGCCAACGCCGTCGAGCAAGCGAGTCTACGCGTGTTCTTCAAGGTGATATTCTCCTCGGCTCCATGGAGAGCGATCACAGGGCGTCCAGCATCGCAGCGGGATCGATGAGGCAAGCACCGTGGTCATGCAAACCTCCTGAGAAATCAGCTGGCTTCAGAGATCGCCGACGACCCGGTGCGCGACGTACCCGCGCCGATCGTCCAGGACATCGCGTCAGGTGGGCGAGCCCGCCGGCGAGGTGGCCGGGATCGGCGACGCGGCGCGGTGGGCTCGTCGAGGAAGAGCAGCTCGGGCTCGTGCACCACAGGTCGTCAGCGGCGATCGCCGGAACCGGTCGTCGGTCCAGCGGCGCCCGGGGCGACGAACGCGCGGATCTCCTGGATCATCTGCGCCGCGGCGTCCTCGAAGAAGAAGTGATCCGCGTCGGGCAGCTCGATCGTCCTGTGGTCCGGGAACGCCGCCTCGAACCTCGCGAGGTCGCTGCGGGGAAACCCCACGTCCTTGAGCGCCCAGAAGATGAGCGCCTCCTTGTCCGCGAGCCGGGGCAGGCTCGCTTCGACCTCCGCGAAGTACTCGGTCGCGGCCGTGATTTGCCCTGGATAGAAGGCCGCGATGCCGCGGCGGTCGAGCGGGCGGAATGGCCGGACGTAGACGTCGGCCACGTCGGCGGGCAGCTCCCGGACGATCCCGTTCTCGATCCCCAGCTGGGCGAACGCGTTGAAGTTCACCTGCGCGAACTCGCCGATCGGTCCGCCGACGATCATCGAGAACTTGCCGCGGGGCGTGTCCGTGCTCGTCGGCCACGCCCACGTGCTCCCGAGGACGACGCGCCGCACGAGCTCGGGCCGGCGCCCGGCCAGCCCGAGCCCGATGGGGCCTCCCCAGTCCTGCATCACCAGCGTGACGTCGCGGAGGCCGAGCCTGTCGACGAGCTCCTCGACCACGAGGCTCTCCTCGCGGGGCGTGAAGCCGAACCCGGCCGGCGCCTCGGACAGGCCGAAGCCCGGGTAATCGAGCGCGACGCACCGGTACGATCCCCGGAGCCCGCGGATGAGATCGCGCCACTGGAACGACCACGCCGGGTTGCCGTGCAGGAAGAGGAGCGTCTCGCCCTCGCCCTCGTCGACGTAATGGACGCGCGCCCCGCTCGGGAGCTCGATGAACCGGTGATCCGCGTCGAACATCGCGCGCGGGATCTCGAAGGCGAGGCCCTGTGCGCCGCGCGGCACGGCGCGCTCGCTCGACAGCGCGCCGGCGAGGCCGAGGAGCTCGATCGCGCCGAGCACCGCGACGGCGGCCGTGCCGGCGCGTGAGGATCGCGGTCGATCGATGAGGCGAGGGACGAGCAGCGCCAGCGCGACCGCGACGCAGATCACGGCAGGGAGCGCGGCGGCGGCGAGGCCGCGCGGGCCGGCCACGATCATCCCCAGGACGACGCCCGCCGCGAGCCCGGCGAGGACGGCCGCCAGCGTCGCGCGCGGCCGCGCGGAGCGCTCGGCGAGGGCGCGGTAGAGGAACGCCGCCGCGACCGCGACGAGGACGCACGCGGGGGTGACGACCGCGTACCGGAGCGCGGGGAAGAAGGCGATGCCGCGCGCGTGCGGCACCGCCAGGACGGCCGTCGTGGCCAGCAGGACGACGGAGACGGACGCGGCCAGCCCGGCGCGGACAAGGCGCAGCGCCTCCGCGCCTGTCCATCTCATCGCCATCGTGTCGATCGGGGTCGCTCTGGCTTCGGTGATCAAGGGGTCCTCCGGTCGGTCGAGATCGTCGTGATCGCTGTCGTTGTCGCGGCGCGCGCCGGGCCGGAGCGGGGGTCTGTTCAGCGGACCGGGCGCGCTGCGCTGACGAGCCCATCCTGAGGCCCGGTACCATCATGTTTCCAATACATGGTATTCATCTGAACCATGCAGGATGAGCATGATGCGCGCGAGCTGGCCGCCCTGGATCTCAACCTGCTCGTGGTGCTCGACGCGCTGCTCGCCGAGCGCCACGTCACCCGCGCCGCTGCGCGCCTCGGCATGACCCAGCCGGCGTGCAGCCACGCGCTCGGCCGGCTCCGCCGCGCGCTCGGCGATCCGCTGCTGGTGCGCGGCGCGCGCGGCGCGATGCTGCCCACCCCGCGCGCCGAGGCCCTGGCGCCGGCCCTGCACGCCGCGCTGCGCGGCCTGGCCAGCGCGATACGCGGCGAGCCGCGCTTCGATCCCGCCACCGCGCGGCGCACCTTGCGGATCGCCACCGGCGACTACGCGGAGCTTGTGCTGCTGCCGCCGCTTTTATCGCTCCTGGCCAGCGCGGCGCCCTTCGTGGACGTCTGGATGATGCCGCTGGCGCTGACCCGGGAGGGGGTGGTCGCGCAGCTGACGTCGGGCGCCGTCGACGTCGTGATCGGCCCGCCGCGCCGCGGCTGGCCCGACGGTCTCTACGTCCGCCCGCTCTTCGAGGAGCGCTTCCGCTGCGTGGTGCGGCGCGATCACCCGGCGGCGCGCGGCCGCCTCACCCTGGACCGCTACTGCGCGCTCTCGCACCTGCTTGTCGCGCCGCGCGGCACGCCGGGCAGCCTGGTCGACGGCGCGCTGGCGGCGCTCGGGCGCAGCCGGCGGATCGCGGCGACGGTCCCGCACTTCCTTGTGGCGCCGCACGTCATCGCGGCCACCGACCTGATGGCCACCCTCGGCGGCCGCATCGTCGACGCCACCGCGACGCCGCTCGGGCTCGCGGTGCTGCCGCCGCCGCTCGAGCTGGCGAGCTTCTCGTTCGCGATGATCTGGCACGAGCGCACGCACCACGATCCGGCGCAGCGCTGGCTGCGCGACCAGGTCGCGAGGGCGGCGTCCTGAGCGCTCGAGGCCCCTTCGCCCGGTGATCGTCTCCCGAGCGGGGATATCGGCCCGCCTCGCCTCGTAACCGCCGCTCCTCGATAACGTCGCGGCGACTTCATGCCCTCTTTCCCGCCGTTGATCTAGTCGTCGGTCGAAAGGCGGTATTCACATGTTGTCTTTGAATCGCCATGGCGCCGTCATGGCGGCTTCGTGTGTCTTGCTCTCCGCTTGCTCGTCCGAGGTCGCCGAGGAGGACGTCGCCGAGGCCGTCGAGGCGCTCACCGCGGCCACGGCCGACGGGCGCGCCGCGCTCGCGCTGCGCTGGGCGCCGATCCATTACCAGGACGTGGACGTGACCGGCTCGCACTCGCTCGGCGGCCGCGCCGACTACCTCTCCCGGGTCGACTTCGACGGGGACTGGTCCGGCACCAACAACTGGGAAAACGCCGGCAGCCGAGCCCTCCCTGCGCACGCCTACCATGCCGTGGTCGAGACCGGCACACACTGGTTCATCGTGTACACCTTCTTCCACCCGCGCGACTGGGCAGACTCCCCCTTCGACACCGAGCATGAGAATGACTCCGAAGGGGTGCTCGTCATCGTCGCCCGCGACGGCACCGAGCACGGCCGGCTCCTCGGCGCCGTGACCGTCGCCCACACCGATTTCTACTCGTTCGTGCCCGACGGGAGCCCCCTCGCCGCGGGCGGGGAGTCCATCGACGGCAGGCTGTCGCTCGCGTCGTTCGAGGGGCAGCTCCACCCGATCACGGCGCAGGAGGCGAAGGGGCACGGGCTCAAGGCCTGGCCGAGCTACGATATCGAGGGCGACGGGGTGAAGTACCATCCGTCGCTCACCGCGGCCGAGGAGCCCTCGTCGGCCTCGGACCCGGACGTGCGCTACAGGCTGATCGACACGTACGGGCCCGACGGCCTGTGGCCCCGCCGCGGCCTCGCGACGCTCTTCACCTCGAGCGGCGCCTTCCTCGGCGACCGCGGCGGCGACTGCGGCTCAGGCTGGTCCTTCTACTGCCCGACGAACGCCGCCAACGCGCCCTGGGGCTGGGACGACGGCGACGACGGCCCAATCGCCCGCGGGGAGATCGCGACCGATCCGGCCAGGCTCGCCGCGCGCTACTTCAGCGTGCCAGGAGGGTTCTCCACGAGCTATTCGTTCAACCCGTTCCTCGGCGTCGGGTTGCCCTGAGCGACGAAGCGGCGCCAGGATCGCGGCGTGGCCTCGCGGGCGGGGTAGCAGGGGCAAAACCTCCGAGACGAAGACGACCGGGAGGTTCCCCGCACTGACGATGTCGACCAAGAACCGCTGGGGCTTCTTGCTACTTTTGGTCGAGCGCTCAGGAGCGCGCGCGACCGAGTCGCGAGCCTGCGTTCCTGGCGAGAGGCGGGCGCCGGCACGGTATGATGCCGCGTGCGCACGCCCCCCGAGCCCGAGAGCGAGCCGCGTCCGCCCTGCGACGAGACGGCCAGCGCGGCGCCTCACGCCTCCGGCGCCAGCGTGGCCGAGGCGCTCGCGCGGGGGCGTCCGCGCGATCCCGCCGGCCTCCTGCTCGCCCAGGCCCGCATCGCGGGCGCGCTCTTCGGCGCTGATGCGCCCGGCGGCCTGGGAAGGTTTCGTGTGCTCGAGCGCCTCGGCGCCGGCGCCATGGGCGTGGTCTACGCCGCGTACGATGCCGACCTCGATCGCAGCGTCGCCTTGAAGCTCGTGCACGTCCCGGCGCGCGGCCGCGAGGCCGCCCTCGCCGAGGCGAAGGCGCTGGCTCGGCTCTCCCATCCCAACGTGGTCCCGGTCCACGACGCCGGGATGGAGCGCGATCACGTCTACATCGTGATGGAGCTCGTCCGCGGAGAGACGTTGCGGCGCTGGGTGAAGGGGCGGGATCGACGCGAGATCCTGCGCGCCTACCGGCAAGCCGGCGAGGCCCTCGCGGCGGCGCACGCGGCCGGGCTGGTTCACCGCGACTTCAAGCCCGACAACGCCATCATGGGGAGCGACGGCCGGGTGCGGGTCGTCGACTTCGGCCTGGCCTGCGAGGCGGCCGACCCGAGCCACGTCGCCGGCGAGCGGCAGCCCGTCGCGGGGACGCCGCGGTACATGGCCCCCGAGCAAGCCGCGGGGGCGCCGGTCACGCCCGCCGTCGACCAGTACAGCTTCTGCGTGGC
This sequence comes from Sorangium sp. So ce1128, assembly GCA_051717205.1. GTDB lineage: Bacteria > Myxococcota_A > Polyangia > Polyangiales > Polyangiaceae > Sorangium. The sequence continues at coordinate 7,511,868 of CP181432.1, read as the reverse complement.
GCTCGCCGAGTCCCTCGCCGACGCGGGCGGGGCAGGGGAGCGATCGCCCGCGCCGGTGCCGCGCTGGCTCGGCGCCGTCATCGAGCGGGGCCGCGCGCCGGACCCGGCGGCGCGCTTCGCCTCCATGCGCGACCTTCTCCACGCGCTGGCGCGCGATCCCGCGCAGATCTGGCGCCGGCGCGCCGCGGTCGCCGCGCTGGGGCTCGGGGGCGTCGCGGCCTTCTTCGCCGGCCGCGCGAGGCCGGCGGCGCCCGGCGAGGTCTGCACAGGCGGCGAGGCCGAGCTGGCCGCGACCTGGTCCCCGCAGGCGCGGGCCGCGGCGCTGGCGCGCATCGCGGGCCTCGGCCCTTACGGCCGCGGCCTGGCGCCGCGCCTCCAGGAAGCGCTGCAGGACCACGCGGCGCGGTGGGCGGCCGGCCATCGCGAGGCGTGCCTGGCGCACCGCCGCGGCGCGCAGTCCGGCGCCCTGCTCGACCGCCGGATGGCGTGCCTGGAGCGCGGTCGGGCAGCGCTCGCCGCGGTCGCCGAGATCGCCATCCCGGCGGACGCCGCGGCGCTTCCGGACGTGGTGCTCGCCGTGCGCGCCCTGCCGGATCCGGCGAGCTGCGCCGACCTGGACGCGCTCCTCGCCGGCGTCGAGCCGCCGCCGCCTGCGCTCTCGGCGCGCGTCGCGGAGCTCCGCGGGAAGCTCGAGCGCGCGCGGGTCCAGATCGCGGCCGGCCGCTTCTCCGAGGCCCGTGCCGTCGCTGCGCCGTGCGTCGCCGAGGCCCGCGCGCTAGGTTACCGGCCGCTCCTCGCCGAGGCGCTGCTCGTCGAGGGCCAGGCGGTCATGGAGATGGATGATCTTCCGGCGGCGCTGCCCGCGCTGGCCGAGGCCTCCACGGTGGCCCTCGCCGCCGGTGCTGACGCGGTCGCGATCGAGGCGTGGGCGCGCCGCGCGTGGGTGCAGGGCACGGAGGGCGATCCGGCCGGCGCCCTCGGGGGCCTGGAGCTCGTCGAGGCGCTGGCGGCGCGCACGCCGTCGGCCCGGTTCGGGCGCGCGCTGCTGTACAACAACGTCGGCAGCGTCGAGCTGGCGAGAGATCAGCGCGATCGGGCGCGCGCCGCCTTCGAGCGCTCCCTGGCGGAGTCGAGGGGCGTCACGGGCGCCGGCGCCGTCGAGCTCCTGGCGGCGCGCGTCAACCTGGCCCTCGTCACCGACGATCCGGCGCGCCGCGACGCGCTCCTCGCCGACGTCGGCGCCGAGCTCGCTCGATGGCTCGGCGACGATCACCCGGAGACGCTGCGGATCCCGTGGCTGCGGGCGACCACCGCGATCGTCAAGCTGGCGACCGCTGCCGAGCTCCTCACGCCGACGTGCGAGCGGGACGAGCTGCACGAGGCCCTGGCGTCGCGTGCGGCCAGGTGCTGGGCGGAGGTCGGTTACATCGCCCGCGAGCTCGGCCAGGAGGCGCGCGCCGTCGCGGCGGCGGAGCGGGCGGTCCGCTTCGGCGCAGCGGATGACCCCGAGCTGCCGGAGGTCGTTCCGTACCTCTCGTTGTGGCGGGGCGACGCCGCGGCGGCCGCGACCCGGTTCGCTGAGGCCATCGCGGCGCTGCCGCCGCAGCCGGACGAGCCGTCGTGGCGGCGCCTGAAGCGCGCCGAGCTGCAGCTCGGGCTCGGGCGCGCGCGGCGCGCGATCGGTGAGCTGCGTGGCGCGCGGCAGGCGCTGGAGCCGAGCGTCGCCGACCTGGCCGCGATCGCCGCGGAGCATCCGGCCGCGATTCTCGATCGCAGGCTGGGCCGCGCGCGCGCCGAGCTGGCCGTGGCGCTGGCGGCCTCCGGGGCGTCCGCGGCCGGCGTCGCCCCGGTCGCTGCTGCCGCGGCGGCGTGGCTGCGGCAGGCGGGAGGGCGGGCCGAAGAGATCGCGGAGCTGGAGCGACTCGCCCGCGGCCGATGAGCCCCGTCCTGGCGGCGTCTGGCCCGCGGAGACGGCGTATCCGCTCAGCGGCACGACAGACCGCAGGCGCTGTCGACCTCTGCGACGCAGGTGCTGTCCCACGACGTGCTGCAGCAAAACGGGTCGGCCACGCAGATCCGCGCCACGCACGGGTCGCAGTCCGGCGCGAGGCGCTCGCCCGTGGCGCACTTCCAGTGAGCGCAGGTCGGGCTGCACTCGTCGGATCCGCACACGCTCTGGACCGCGTCGACGCAGGCGCTGTCCCACCCGGTTGCACAGCAGTGGGGGTCGACAGCGCAGATCTCCGCCACGCACGGGTCGCAGGTGGCCGCGAGGCTGTCGCCGGCGCTGCACATGGGGTGCGCGCAGGCTCGCGGGCTCGCGGACAGGATGTAACCTAGGTCTCTCCAGCGTCCGACGTCGCACCCTGGAGCGATGAACGGATCCATGCCCATGGCGGCTCGGTCCGCGTTGATGCGGCTCAACACGGTGGGCTCCTCGTCCGCGAGTCGCGGGGTGTTGATGCACACGGCGCCATGCTCGGTCCAGATCGCGTCGATCGAGGCGACCTCGCTCATGTCGGAGGGATCGAACCGGGGATGCGGAGGCTGCGGATACCAGCCCTTGGCGTCCGTGAAGAGCAGCTTGTGTCCATCCCTCGTGTACGGGACGCCGCTGCCGTTATAGTCTGCGGTCAGCATCTTCAGCATCGCCTGGCGTTGTTCCTGGGTGGTCCTGTGCTCCGCGTCGCTGCCGGCCGCGGTGTGACGGAGGAAATGGAGCTTCGCGAGCGGAGAGCCGGCGCAGGCGATGGTAAACCGGGGATCACGGGGCCCGGTTGTCTCGACCGTGATGTCTCGCTCGTTGTAATGATCGCCGCGAAAGATCACCGCCATTCCCTGCGCGCCGCGCCACTCGGGTCCGGCGCTCGCTCTGCAGAGAGGCAGCCAATCGCCGCTCCCGCCTGCTCGTCGGAACATGAAATGGTAGATCGGCACGGCGGAACGGGGGGCCACCCAGAATGGCGCGCTGCTCACGTCATCGATGAGCAATTCATAGTCCTCCTGACCGTTGCGCTCCAGGAGCAGCTTCGTGCCCCTGAGACCGCCGCCTTCGAGGAGCGTGCGCGCTCTCAGGCCTCGCAGGTGGTGTCCGACGACCTGGAGCTCCAGCGGTCCATCCTCTGCGTCGACGAACGAGACGAGCTTGAGGAGCGCCTCGTTCGCCTGCCTGAGCGTCGGATCGGGGTTCGCGTCGAGCCAGTAAAAGGGCTCGCCCTCGACCACCCTGGCGGCGTTGCGTCCGCAGAACCAGTCCGAGCAACCCATCGCTTGCCTGGCGCTGCCTGTCTCGACGTGGCAGCTCGAATCCGGGCAGCTGCTGACCCCCTGTTCAGAGCACCCGCTCAGCGCGGCGGTCAGGTTGAGGATGCCGATGAATGTCACGAGGTTCGGCACGAGTCGCCTCCCGGTCCGATGCGGTGCGCGCGTCATGGCCGGGTAGAGTCCTCCCCTCGGCGTTCGTTACACCGACGCCGAGCGCGCTCCCGGCTCCAGGGCGCCGTGGCGCCGCGGCCTTACCGCTCGCTCGCGTCGGATCGATCCTCGTCGGCTTCGGGCTGGCTCAACGAGGCCGCCAGGCGATCGGCGCCGGCCGCGGCGAGGGCGCCCGGCCCGAGCCGCTCCATCTTCTCCCGCAGGGCGCGGCGCGCGCGCAGGAGGCGGACCCGGATGGTCCCTGCGGGGGCGCCGAAGACGTCGCCGAGCGCCGCGGCGTCGAGATCGTGCCAGTAGTGGAGCTCCAGGAGGAGCTGCTGCTCGGCCGGCAGCTCGCTCAGCGCCGCGTGGAGCTTCTCGACCTCCCTGGCGCGCCCGAGCCGGCTGCTCTGCGAGGTCACGATCTCGGCGATCGATGTCGTCTCGAAGTCGACCTGCTCGCCCCGCGGCGAGCGGCGCAGGTGGCCATACAGCTCATTCCGGGCGATCGTGAACAGGTACGTGCGGAAGCTCGACTGGCCGCGGAACTGGTCGCGGGCCGTCACGCAGGCCAGGAAGGTCCGCTGCGCCAGCTCATCGGCCTCGCCGCCGACCTTGTGCTCGAGGAACCGGTAGATCTCGGCGAAGTGGCGGCCGAACAGCTCGTGCCCCGCCTGCCGGTCGCCCGCGCGCCAACGTGTGAGGAGAGCGAGATCCGGATCCATCAGCGACATGTTACCACCGTCATGCACCAGGGAAAGTAAGCGCGGGGCGACGGTGGACGCAGGAGCGGACGGCGGGCGGGCGCTGTGGCGGCACGCTGCGCCGGATCCGATGTAACGGGCGCGATGCTGGCTCCTCTACCCGGGAGTCATCGGCAGCGTCGAGGCGCCCCGGTGTCTTGGGGGGGTGTTGGCAACCGTGTGTCCTTGGAGATGAGCATGCGACCAGGTATTTCATCGGCCATCAGCGCCGGGGTTCTTCTGTTGATGTCCGGCTGCGTGGAGGGCGGCTCCCCCTTCTCCGAGGGGGAGATCGGCGAGGCCAGCCAGGGCCTCGGCGCCGTGTTTTCTGTGAACGACGTGGAGGAGGTGGAGCGGGGCGACGGCTACCTCGTAGCGCGATTGGAGGTGCCCTACGTGGTGCCCGGGACGGGCGGCGGGGTGGACCCCTCTTACTACGGCCTCTGCGGGATCAAGGAGATCGGCGGCTACTTCGGAGACGAGGGCACCTCCGCCCGGATCGTCGTCGAGCCCACCCCGCCTCACCGCTATGTCGCTGAGACAGTGCGGCGGCCGGGCGCTGTCAGACCTCGCCTCACGATCACCTGTATCTATCTCAGCGAGTTCACTGGCCTGCCCCCCAGCGCGGAGGCCTACTCGTATACCAAGGAGCGCTCCTCCACGAGCCCTCCGGGCTTCATGCCGATCGGAACGGCCTGCCCCTGGACCGGCCTCTCGGGGCAGTTCAACGCCCGCTCGGCGACGCCCGGCATGCTCGACAGCGCGGAGGCGAGCGCGGTCTACCATGACAGCTTGAATGGCCACCTACTCGTGGCGAACCCGATCGATGGCGCCGCGCCGATCACCAGCCATGCCCTGTGCGTCAACTATGCCTCATCGCATAGCTGGAGATATTTCTCCTCGGTGGGAGGGTACTTCCTGGGCGACGACGGGCTCCGCGAATGGTATGATATCAGCCCGAATAGAGAATGGTGCTTCATCGACAGGATCACCTCCTATGAGGACGTGCAGAGCTCCGGGCAGCCCTGGTGGGTGGAGCTCGGCGCCGCGATGATCCCACGACGCCCCTGGCAGGGCTATTATCTGCAGGAGGAGCCTGAGGGGTGGCCATACTATGTAGACGGCGCCTTCCAGTGCCTCAGCGTCGCGCAGCGCTGACAGGATCTTCGATTTCTTCGCCGCTCGCGGCATGGGGTTGCGCGCGCTCCCGCTGTTCGATGGCCCCGGCGAGCGTCCAGCGCAGCGTTTCTAGGCCGGTCACGACGAGCTGGTCGCGGGCCTGTGCCGGCTCTTCGACCACTGGATGGCGAGCGGGCGCAGCGTGCCGCTCCTGCCGGTCGCAGCCTGGCTGCTGCCGGTGCTTCGCAAGATCCTCGGCGTCAGCCTCAGGCCCGCGTCAACATGGTGGCGCTGGGCCTGCTCGACGCCGGGCTATCGGCGCAGCTCGACGAGGGCCTCCGCCGCGACTACCTCGCGTTCTCGGCCCTGCGTCGCCTCGGCACGCCGGACGAGGCCGCGCGCGATCGCGCGGCTCGCCCTTCACAGCACGTACGTGAGCGGCGAGGTAGTCCCGGTGAGCGGCGGCATCTGAGCGGCGCGCGCCAGCGCCTCGTCGCTCGCGGCGTCGCCGCTGCGGAGGTCGCCGAGCCGGCGCGGCGTGAAGCGGATGTCGTCGAAGACCGCGGTGCACCCGTCGCCCGTCGGCGACTGCGCCGAGAAGCCGACGCCGAGCTCCGTCGCGATGCCGAGCGAGAAGCTGCGGATGACGCGCCACGTCGTCCCGTCGGTGGACGCGTGGAACGCGCACGTGCGCCCGAGGCGCGAGGCGCGCAGCCACACGTGGTCCGCGCCGACGGCGAAGGACGTGCGCTCGTCCGACCGGCCGCGGGTCACCACCGACACGACCGTCGGCGCGCGCTCCGCGGAGAGCTCGAAGGCGAGCTTCGCCCACGCGCGCTCGTGTGCCCAGAGGAGCAGCACGCCGGCGTCGCCCACGTACGAGAAGCCGACGGTCACCCGCGCGCTCGCGAGGAAGTCCCCCTGCGGCGTCCCGAGCAGCCGCGGCGCGTTCAAGACGCCGGTCGTGCGCTCCGGATCGAGGAACAGGTCGGTCTTGCTGCCTGCCGTGACGATCAGGCTCGATGCCCTGCCGATACTCCAGCTCCTGGGCGGCACGTCCCAGCGAAGCGGCGTCGGCAGCGGCGCCAGATACACAGGTTCACCCACGTCGTCCCCCTCCCCGTGCATGACGCGATGCTACCAGGAGTTTGCTCCCTCCTTGTCGAGGAATCGTTCCCGTGTGTATGCAGGATCTCAGGGCCATGCGAATTACCGTCATTTTGGCATCCTGCTGTCTGGCTGGAAGCCTTGTCGGTTGCCTGAAGCCGAGGCGTGGTCCGCCGGAGTTCCTGTTCGGGCCGGGGGCGGTGCGGGGCAGCGGCAACGTCTATGTCGACGCGGCGGCGACCCTCGCCGCCGGGGCCGGGGCGGCCGTCGCGAACCGCGAGGCGTACGACATCTGCTACGCGTTCTGCCAGCGCGGGACGGCGTGCGACCCCGCGACGGGGCTGTGCGTGCGCCTGCCGTGCGGAGGCGAGTGCCCGGCCGACCGCCGCTGCAAGATCGTCGAGGGGAGGGAGACCTGCGTCCTCGAGGAGCCCGATCGCGGCGTGGTGCCGCCGGTGGCGGAGCCCGGGGCGGGGGACCTCGGGCCGCGGGGCGCGGCGGGCGCGGTGGATGGCGGGGCGGAGCTCAGAAGAGAGGGACATGAGCCGGCAAGCGGAGGTCAGGAGGGAGGAAGATGAACCGCCATGACGCCAAGGACGCCAAGAGAGAAGAAAAGGTGAGCCGCCATGACGCCAAGGACGCCAGGAGAGAAAAGTTAAAACTGATGCTCCCGGCGTAGCTGGCGCCTCGTGTCTCTTCTCGAACCAGATTCTCTCTCCCTCTCTCTTGGCGTTCTTGGCGTCATGGCGGTTTTCTTTTCTTCTTCTCATCACGACGACGTCCGCTGACCCGCAGCCGCCAGAGCGCCCCGCGCTCACCCCCTGCTCGCTTCATCGCACCTCGATCCGCTTCATCACCTCTGCGTAGACCTCTCGCCGGTCTGGCCGCGCGCGGCTCAGCGCTTCCCTGAGCGCGGGCATCGCCGGCGCGCCTGCGTGGGCGAGCCCGTCGGCGGCGGCGCGGCGGACGCTCGGGTGCGGGTGCAGGAGCAGGCTCACGATCGCGGGGATCGCCGGCGGCCACGGCGCGAAGCAGAGGATGCGGATGGCCGAGCGCACCACGTCGGGCAGCGGATCCGAGAGGAGCGCGCACGTCGCGCGCAGGTAGGCGGCGCGGTCCACCGCGTCGCGGAGCAGCCGGTGCGCGTGGAGCCGCACCCGGGGGCGCCGATCGCCGAGCAGCTCCACGAGCAGCGCCGCGAGCTCCTCGTCGGGCGCCTCGGCGAGCGCGGCCAGCGCCCGGCGGACTGCTCCGGATCTCCCGCGCGCGCGAGCCGCACGAGCTCCGGCCGCGCCGGGCTGCGGTCCCGCGCTCGGCGAGGGTCCACGGCGGCGCGCCGATCGGCTGCAGCGACTCCATCCAGTCGAGCAGGGGCCCCCGCGCCCCCTCGGCCGTGGCCGGGAACACCTCGATCAGCGCGGCGAGCTGCGCGCGCGAGCCGACGCCGCCTCCCGGCCCTGCCGCCTGGAGCGCCGCGAGCGCCGCAGGCTCCCGCGCCGCGGTCCGGAGCGCCGCACGCCACGCGGCGGCGGCCTCGGGATCCGCTGCCTCGCCCGCCTCCGCCGTCGCGCCGAACGCGTCCCGACAGCGTCTCGGCGCCGCCCTGCGCGAGCAGCGCGATCACGCGCTTGCGCACGTGGGGGTCGCGGTGGCGGAGGAGGCGCGGGATGCGCGGGAGCGCGCGCCGCCAGGGCGCCGCGCGCAGCAGGTCGACGAGGAGGGCGCGCTCGCCCGGCGAGAGATCGGGCCGGTCCAGGAGGTCGAGCGCGAGGCTCGCGAGCAGGGCGTCGCCGGCCTCGCGCTCGTTCGCGGCGTCGAGGAGGCACGTGGGCCGGATCTTCCGGCGCCGGTGGAGCTGCCGGCCGAGGTTGCGGATCGCCTCCGCGACCTCGGCGGGGACGGCCGGCTCCGCGGGGCGCTCCCGGCCTCGATCGAGCTCGGGCTCGAGCAGCTCGGCCGGCCCGCCGGGAGCCCAGGCCGCGGCGAGCTCCGCCGCGATCCGGAGCAGGAGGTCGGCGATCACCGGCAGCGCGCGCGCATCCCCCGCACGCGCGAGCGCCTGAAGCGCGTCCGCGGGCGTGTGCCGCTTCACTGCATGCTGGAGCACGGCGAGCTCCGCCGGGTCGGCCCCGCCGAGATCGGCGGCGATCTCGGCTGGCAGCTCGCGGGGGTTCAGGCGGGCGAGGAGCGCGCGCCGATCCCCGGGGTCCTCCGTCAGGTGCCAGAGCACCGCCACGGCACGATTCCGTTCGGAGCGGAGGTGCGAGGCGACGGTAGCGTCCGGGCTGTCGAGGCCGAGCGCGGTCCGCAGCGTGTCCGCCGTGCGCCGTCCGCCGATGGCGGCGAGCGCCTCCAGGGCTGCGGCGGGCGCGCGCGGGAGCGCGGCGAGCGCCTCGTCGGAGGAGCGCCTCCGGCGCGGGGATCTCGGCCGGATCGAGCGCGTGGAGCGCCTGATAGAGGAGCTCTCCGGCGGGCTCGCTCCGGAGGACCTCCGGCCGCGTGAGGATCTCGGTCCGCAGCCAGGCGACCCGAGCCGCGCGAGCCCGAGGTACCGCACGCGCGCGTCGTCGTGCCGCACGAGCGGGCGCAGCACCTCCTCCGTGCAGCTCGCCTCGTCGAGGTGCTCGGCGAGCCACCGCACGTCCGCGCGGCGGAGCGACGCCGCGAACGCATCGTCCAGGTGAATCATGGCGCGGTCATCGTAGACCGCCCGCTGTCGCCGCGAGAGCCCGCTATCGCCGCGAGAGATCGAGCAGCGCCCTCACCCGCGAGTAAGCGACGTACGGGTTGTCCCCGGACCCGCCCAGATCGTCGCCGTCCTCCCCCGCGCCCTGGGGTCTCACCGGGATCCAGAAGTAATCCGGGTGCATCAGCTTGCCGTTCACGCCGTTGGTCAACGCGGGGTTCTTGATCCACTCGCCGCCGAGCACCGTCAGCCGGTCGTCGAGCTCCAGCACGTAATGGAGCTCCGAGGACAGGAGCGGCACGTTGCGCAGCGCCGCCGGCTGGAGGAGCGCCGCGGTGCTCACCTCGTCCGAGATCATCTCGTAGCGCGCCCCGACGCGGACGAAGCGCCGCGCGCTCGGGTTGAACCGGTAATTGTAGCAGTCGGCCCCCTGGTACCCGCCGCTGCAGACGAGCCGCGCCGCCTCCTGCGCGCTCACCTCGACCATCGTGTCGATGGTGAACGACGTCACCGGGTAGCTCCACACCTCGCGATGCCACGTGTAATCGACGACGAACGAGCGCCGCCCCCGCCCGCTCGACGCGGAGCTGATCGAGCTCGCGCCAAGGCCGAGGAGGCCGGTCATCGCCACGTGCATCGTCCCGGGGTTCAGGTCGCGGCACGCCGGATCGACAGGCCGGCCGTAGACGTCGCGCAGGACGCGGTCCTCCCGCGTCTCGCAGCGCCGCCCCGAGAAGGTGGCGGCGTCGTGGTGGTACAGCTCGGTCATGAGCGCCTCGATGTCCGCCATGTGGAACAGGACACACCCGGTCTCGACCGACGCGCACTCGACCAGGGTGTTGCCCGAGCGCTTCACGCGCACGTCGCGCCGCGGCGGGCCGCCGCCCTCGGCCACGACGTAGGCCGCCCAGCCGTTGCAATGGCCCCACCAGTACTCCGGCGTGACGCCCTGGTACAGCCCGTGATGCCGCAGCTCCCAGTGCGTGGTCGGCCCCGCCACCCGCGTCGCCCGGGGAGCGCGCGACGCCGCGCTCGGCCCCTCCGGCTGGCTCCTCTCGCCGGTGATCGCGCCCGCGGTCGGCTCGATCGACCGCGCCTGTCCCGTGTAGAACAGCAGATCGTACTTCTCCGCCGGCGAGAGGTTGTCCGGATCGGACGCCAGATCGCCGTAGTCCTTGACCGCGGAGTTCCACCGGTCCGCGATGCCGTTCCTGCTGTGAGGCCACCACTGCGAGGCGAAGGGCCCCGTGGCCTGGCCTTGCAGCAGGCTCGAGTTCAGCGCGACGTAGGAGCCCCTGAGCTCCGGGTGCAGGCTCGTGGGGAGATTCGCGGCGTCCATCGCCTCACGCGTCCCGGTGAGGGGGATGAGGAGCGTGTGCGCGCCGCCGAAGCGCTGGCCCGTCTCCGGCGAGAGCCCGAGCACGTACCGTATCGTCCCTCCCTCGATGAAGCGCGCCTCTCCTGGCCTCGCGCTGCCATCGAGAGCGGCCGCGCTGTTGCGCAGCTGCTCCTGCTCATCCACGTCCATGCAGCCCAGCGCGAGAACCGCTGAGCTCACCGCCATCACACCGATGCGCATTGTCATTGACTGCTCCCCCCCAACCCATGCCGACTTTGTGCCACCTGCGCCGCCGATGTCTGCAGAGGTCGGGCCATCGGAGAGGTGGATGCGTCGCGCAATCGATGCACGCGCGCGCAGCCGCGCTGCAGGGATGGTCTCGTTACTCCTTTGCGTTCTCCTTTGGGCCCCCGCGTGTGCGCTCCAGACGGCCGCGCTCGCTCGCGCCCCTCTGGCCGCCTTCTGTCGCGGGCGGTCGCCTTCCGCCTGAGGTGGTCTCCCTGGATCACGTCCTCGTCGCCTGAGGTGGTCTCTCGCGGAGTCACGTCCTCATGCGAGCCCAGCCGTGGCGCGCGGCGCGAGGGGCTCGACGTCCTCGCGCCCTGGGCGTATGCGTCGCGCTCATGCAGGTGGCGGCCGGCCTTCAGCATCCTCAACCTCGAGAAGGCCGCCACGTCGCTCCTCGCCGGCGCCGGCATCGTCGGCCTCGCCCTCGGGTTCGCGTTCCAGGACCTCGCCGCGAACTTCATCGCCGGCGTCTACCTCGCCGTGCGCTTCCCCTTCCGCGAAGGGGACCTCATCGAGACGAACGACACGCTCGGCATCGCCGAGCGTATCCGCATCCGCTCCACGACCATCCGCACGCTGGAGGGCCAGGCGGTGATGATCCCCAACAAGGAGATCTTCACGACCAAGCTCATCAACGACAGTGAGACAGGCGCGCGCCGCGTCGACCTCTCGGTCGGGGTCTCGTACGGTGACGACCTCGACAAGGTGCGGCGCGTGGCTCTCGACGCCGCGCGGCAGGTCCGGGCGCGGGACACCGATCCCGTTCCCGGTCCGCACGCTCGACTTCGGCGTCAAGGGCGGTGTGCCCCTGACCGAGATGGCGCCACGGGTGCGGATCGGAGAGGGCGTGAGCGCCAGCGCCACGCCGGACTCGGCCGCCTGATCACCGGGACACCGCGCCGCCCGGGTCGGCCACGCGGGTCCAGCGGTCGAGCCAGGAGATGAGCGGATTGCCCGAGCGGCCCGGGGGCGCCGAGCGCACGGCGGCGCCCACGCGCTTCATCCACGCGAGCTCCTCGGCGTCCATCGGACCGCGCGCGAGCGCCTCCAGCGCCTCGCGCACCTCGTCGGTGGTCTTCGCGCCGCACAGCGCGACGTCCACGTCCGGGTGCGTGAGCGCGAACCGGTAGCAGTCCGAGCCTCGAGGGCGCTGCTCGCCTGGCGGGATGAGCCGCGGATCGAGCAGCGCCCCCCAGCGCGTCGCGGTGTACGCGACCACGCCGGGCCGCGGCGGCGCGCCGCTGGCGAGCGCTGCCTGGCCTGGACCCAGGTGCGGGAAGACGTCGGCCTCCGCGCCGGGGTGCGCCGCGTTGTAGCGCACCATGATGGCGCCATAGGTCGGATCGGCGATGTAGCGCGCGAACGTCGCCCGCCGGTGGCAGGAGATCATGATGTGCCGCGCCTTGCCCGCCTCGCAAACGCGCCGGGCCGCGTCGACGATCCGCGCGTCCGGCGGCTCGTTCCACCAGCCGAGGAGCACCACATCGGCGTGATCGAGGCCGAGGCGGCGCAGCGCGAGCTCGACCGAGGGGCGCACGAGCGCGGCCACGCGGGTGTACGTCTGGACGACCACGACGAGCTCGGTACGCCTGGAGCGCGCGAGGTGGCGGACGGCCGCCCCGAAGTCGGGCCGGCGCAGCGAGCCCCAGTAGAGGTAATTGATGCCCTGATCGACCGCCCACTCGACGTCCCGGCGGCACGCGCCGTTCGACGCGAGCCCGAGGCGGCTGACGCGAAGGCCAGTCCTTCCGAGCGTCGTCCTCTGGAATGCGGAGCCGTTCTTCATGGAGTCTCCCTCGCGTCTCGTGCAGGCCAGGCGCCCTCTGCCGTGGGCCGCTCTGCCGTGGGCCGCTCTGCCGCGGGCCGCTCTGCCGTGGGCCGCTCTGCCGTGGGCCGTGGACCACGCGCTCCCGTCCAGCTTGTTCCTCGCAGCCTGTGCAGGCCAGGCGGCCTCTGCAGCCGCTTGGCCGACCTGCCAGGCGAGCCCTCTCGCGTTGGTTGACACCTTCGCGAAACATCAGTAAGTTACGCGGTGCGAGTCGGCGGAACCGGAGAGCGAGCAGTGGAAACGCTGCAACTCTGGACCGCTCGATCGACCGCACCTCGCAGGAGGCGGTTGACAGCTTCGCGACGGACCGGTAAACGGCCCGTCGCGAATCGGCGAAACCGGAGAGCCTGGCAGCGGCAGTGCTGATGCCTGGCAACTCTGACCCGCCTGGATTCACCTGAGCGAGGTCAGCCTTCCCGAAAGAGGAAGGTTGACAGGTTCGAGACGGGCCGTTAGAAAGCCCGCCCCGAATCAGCCAGCCGGAGAGCTTTGCAGCGGTGGCGCTGCAGCTCCGGACACCTGGTGTGCTTGGTTGCTCCTGGTTGCTGATGGGTGGTCGACCTTCTCGAAAGAAAAGGTTGACAGATTCGAGACGGGCCGTTAGAAAGCCCGCCCCGGATCGACGGGCCGGAGAGCCTGGCAGCGAAGGCGCTGCAACTCCGGACCGCTTGGTTGGTGGTCGACCTTCTCGAAAGAAAAGGTTGACAGATTCGAGACGGGCCGTTAGAAAGCCCGCCCCGAACCGACGGAGCCGGAGAGTCGGCAAGCAAGGGCTTGTGCCTCTCTGGGCCGGTCGAAACCGGTCTTCATTCGAGATGAACGACGTGACGGACGCGACCCGAGAGGGCTGCGGCCGGCCTCGGCGGCGTCTCCGAAGAACGGCGCGGATTGCAGATTGTCGAGGCGAGCTGACCCGCGGAAGCGGGCTGATCTCCCTCCTCGGTCCTTGAAAACTGGGTTGTATGCCTACGAAGTGACGTGGGTCCCAAAGGCGAGCGCAAGCTCGACCTCGCACGTCATCAATGACGAGCAAGTCAGGCGGTCTTAGCCACCGTCTGATGCAACAGGATTTAACTGGAGAGTTTGATCCTGGCTCAGAACGAACGTTAGCGGCGCGCTTAACACATGCAAGTCGAGCGAGAAAGGGCTTCGGCCCCGGTAAAGCGGCGCACGGGTGAGTAACACGTAGGTAATCTGCCCCCAGGTGGTGGATAACGTTCCGAAAGGAGCGCTAATACAGCATGAGACCACGTCCTCGAAAGGGGATGAGGTCAAAGCCGGCCTCTTCATGAAAGCTGGCGCCAGGGGATGAGCCTGCGGCCCATCAGCTAGTTGGTAGGGTAATGGCCTACCAAGGCGAAGACGGGTAGCTGGTCTGAGAGGATGATCAGCCACACTGGAACTGAGACACGGTCCAGACTCCTACGGGAGGCAGCAGTGGGGAATCTTGCGCAATGGGCGAAAGCCTGACGCAGCGACGCCGCGTGAGTGATGAAGGCCTTCGGGTTGTAAAGCTCTGTGGAGGGGGACGAATAAGGGTTGGCTAACATCCAGCTCGATGACGGTACCCCTTTAGCAAGCACCGGCTAACTCTGTGCCAGCAGCCGCGGTAAGACAGAGGGTGCAAACGTTGTTCGGAATTACTGGGCGTAAAGCGCATGTAGGCGGTTCGTAAAGTCAGATGTGAAAGCCCTGGGCTTAACCCAGGAAGTGCATTTGAAACTCACGAACTTGAGTCCCGGAGAGGAAGGCGGAATTCTCGGTGTAGAGGTGAAATTCGTAGATATCGAGAGGAACATCGGTGGCGAAGGCGGCCTTCTGGACGGTGACTGACGCTGAGATGC